>NZ_CM151177.1:335000-4722500 GCF_056481995.1 Stenotrophomonas sp. 80084_Sma
CCGGTGGTTCTGTATGGAAGGGCCATCGCTCAACGGATAAAAGGTACTCCGGGGATAACAGGCTGATACCGCCCAAGAGTTCATATCGACGGCGGTGTTTGGCACCTCGATGTCGGCTCATCACATCCTGGGGCTGTAGTCGGTCCCAAGGGTATGGCTGTTCGCCATTTAAAGTGGTACGCGAGCTGGGTTCAGAACGTCGTGAGACAGTTCGGTCCCTATCTGCCATGGGCGTTGGAGATTTGAGAGGGGCTGCTCCTAGTACGAGAGGACCGGAGTGGACGAACCTCTGGTGTTCCGGTTGTCACGCCAGTGGCATTGCCGGGTAGCTATGTTCGGAAGCGATAACCGCTGAAAGCATCTAAGCGGGAAGCGCGCCTCAAGATGAGATCTCCCGGGGCACAAGCCCCCTGAAGGAACCATGTAGACTACGTGGTTGATAGGTCAGGTGTGTAAGTACAGCAATGTATTGAGCTAACTGATACTAATGATCCGAGAGGCTTGACCATATAACCTCAAGTTGCCTTGGCTTTACGACAACGTCGTAAGAGCATCCAAGTGCACGCTACGTCACAAGAACTACGAGAGGCAGGCGCCTTATCCAGCTGTATCGGATGGCGACGCTCCAACCGCCTCCCTGGTGAAATTAGCGCTGTGGAACCACCCGATCCCATCCCGAACTCGGAAGTGAAACGCAGCTGCGCCGATGGTAGTGTGGCTCAAGCCATGCGAGAGTAGGTCATCGCCAGGGTTTACACCCAAAACCCCGCTGCTTACGCAGCGGGGTTTTTCTTATTAAGTGAAGGCACTGCATTTTCCGGGTACCTTCCGCCCCAAGGGCAAGATCGCGAAGCTGGCGCTGCAAGCGCTGCTGCAACCGTCTCCCTGGTGAAATTAGCGCTGTGGAACCACCCGATCCCATCCCGAACTCGGAAGTGAAACGCGGCTGCGCCGATGGTAGTGTGGCTCAAGCCATGCGAGAGTAGGTCATCGCCAGGGTTTATACCCAAAACCCCGCTGCTCACGCAGCGGGGTTTTTCTTATTAAGTGAAGGCACTGCATTTCCCGGGTGCCTTCCGCCCCAAGGGCAAGATCGCGAAGCTGGCGCTGCAAGCGCTGCTGCAACCGTCTCCCTGGTGAAATTAGCGCTGTGGAACCACCCGATCCCATCCCGAACTCGGAAGTGAAACGCAGCTGCGCCGATGGTAGTGTGGCTCAAGCCATGCGAGAGTAGGTCATCGCCAGGGTTTATACCCAAAAACCCCGCTGCTCACGCAGCGGGGTTTTTCTTTGTGCGCGCGAAATGCGGGTAGTGCCGGCCGCTGGCCGGCAGCCCGACGGCGTTACATCGCCCGGTAGATCCACGCCATGCGTGGATGCCCTCCGTGAGGAACCACGGCGCCAACCAAGGTTGGCAGCTACCAACAGCTGGCCCACACAGCGATCGTTTGCCGGCCAGCGGCAGGCACTACAAGTAGATCCACGCCATGCGTGGATGCTCTCTGCACGGAACCACGGCGCCAACCAAGGTTGGCATCTAAAACTGCAGGGCGCGATCACACACAAAAAAGCGGCGCCCTTGCGGGCGCCGCCTTGGCTTGCTTCAGTACTCAGTCGAGCAAGCTCGACGCTACTTCGCCGCAGCCGGGGCCTTGTCCTTCATCATCGCGTCGCGGGCTGCCTTGAACGGGTTGCCTTCGTACCAGTTCGGCCAACGATCGCCACCGGCCAGTTCCTTGCCGACGCCGTACATCAGCTGCAGGTCTTCGACGGTGCCGTCCAGCTTCCAGGTGGCCGCATCGAACTCGTCCTTCGGGCCGTGGTAGCGGTTGGCGCCGTAGTCGGCTGCAGCCTTGCGGCCCGCGTCCACGCCACCCTCGCGCAGGTCTTCGCCGCCATCGGCGTACAGGGCCGGCACACCGGCCTTGGCGAAGTTGAAGTGATCGGAACGGAAGTAGAAGCCACTCTGTACCGAGGTCTCGCCGTGCAGGGTACGGTCCTGGGCCGCGGCCAGCGGCTTGAGGATGTCTTCCAGCTCCGAGCTGCCGAAGCCGGTGACGGTAACGTCCTTGGCACGGCCGGCCACCGACATCGCGTCGATGTTGATCACGCCGGCGATCTTGTCCAGCGGGAAGGTCGGATGGGCAACGTAGTACTTCGAACCCAGCAGGCCGGATTCTTCCAGGGTCACCGCCAGGAACACCACCGAACGTTCCGGCTTCGGCTCCTGGTGGGCCATTGCTTCAGCCACCTCGAGAATGCCGGCCACGCCGGTCGCGTTGTCGACCGCGCCGTTGTAGATGTTGTCGCCGGTCTCGCCCTCGTGCTTGCCCAGGTGATCCCAGTGCGCCATGTACAGCACGGCCTCGTCGGCACGCTTGCTGCCCGGCAGTACGCCCACCACGTTGCGCGATTGCTTCTGCGCGATCTGGCTCTTCAGATCGACCGCAGCGGTGGCCTTCAGCGGCACCGGCTTGAAGCCGCGCTTGCTGGCGTCCTTGTAGGCCTGCGCCAGGTCCAGGCCGGCACCGGCGAACAGCGCCTTGGCAGCGTCGGCACTCAGCCAGCCCTGCACCGGAATGCGGGCTTCCGGGTCATCCTTGGCCGGCAGGTCGTACTGCGGGCCTGCCCAGGAGTTCTTCACCACATCCCAGCCGTAGGAAGCGCCGGCGGTGTCGTGCACGATCAGCGCGGCAGCGGCGCCCTTTCGCGCAGCCTCCTCGAACTTGTAGGTCCAGCGCCCGTAATAGGTCATGCGCTTGCCGTCGAACAGCTTCGCGTCATCGACATGGAAGCCCGGGTCGTTGACGAACATGACGACCGTTTTGCCCTTCCAGTCCTGGCCGGCGTAGTCGTTCCACTTCTGCTCCGGCGCGTCGACGCCGTAGCCGACGAACACCAGGTCGCTGGCATCGACCTTCACCTCGGCCTGGCCGGTACGGGTACCCACCACCATGTCGGTGCCGAACTTCAGCTCGGTGGTCTTGCCGCCCTGGGTGATCTTCAGCACGGTCGATTCGTCGGCCGTGGTCTCGGTCATCGGCACATCCTGGAACCAGCTGTCGCCGTTGCCGGGCTGCAGGCCGATGCGCTGCATCTGGTCGCGGATGTAGTTGACCGTCAGTTCCTCGCCCTTGCTGCCCGGGGCGCGGCCTTCGAATTCATCCGAAGCCAGCGTCTTGACCATCTCGGCGAAGTCGCCGGCGTTGATCTCCGGCGAGAACGCATGGGCCGCCGGCTTGGCAGCGGCGGTGTCGGTGGCCGGCGCGGGCGCCGGCGTGTCTTCGCCTTTGCAGGCACTGAGCGCGGCCGCAGCGGCCAGGCACAGGAGGAGTTTGCGGGGCATCGTCGATTCCTGGAAAACAAAGGGCGGCCGCACCACGTGTACGACCGGTAACAGCGAGTATCACCGAACCGATGGGCGCGGTGTGCTCAGTCCGCCGGAGCGGTTTCGGTGTCGAACGGGATCGGCTCGGCGCCGGTGACCGGGCCGATGCGGGCCGTGCGGTGCACGTACAGCACCACCTCGCGTTCGAACTGCAACGGGCCGTCCACCACGGCATTCGGACCGATGATCACGCGTGGCTTGCGGCTGGCGGTCAGCGAGACGCTGAAGTTTGGCTTGCGCACGTGCACACCGCCCTTGACCTGCGAACCGATGCCCACGGTGATGTCACCGTTGACGGTTTCCACGTCGTTGCCGACGCGGCTTTCGACCAGCCCGATGCCACCGTTCACGGTTTCAACGCCGCCTTCGATCTGGCTGCCGCGATCGCTGAAGATGCTGCCGTTGACGGTGCTGACGCTGCCGTGTGCGATCACTTCGCGGCCCAGGCGTACGCCGCCGTTGACCGTTTCGATCTTGCCGGTGCGCGCGCGATCGGCGACCTTGACCCCGCCGTTGACGGTGTCGATGCTGCCGGTCTCGACGCCTTCGCCGACGCGGATGCCGCCGTTGACGGTGTCCAGCTTGCCGTAGCGCTGGCCGGGTTCGGCGCTGATGCTGCCGTTGACCTTGCTGATGTTTTCCTGCGCTGCCACTGGCCCGGTGACCAGCAGTACGCCCAACAGCAGCGGAATGGAGAGAGCTTTCATGGGGACCTCGATGGATGTGCGGCTGGCAGGCCGCGTGCGGAGATGTCACCATTCCCCGGTACCCCCTGCAACTGCCTGAAGTCACTGGAAAGCCCTTGCGCAACAACGCCTTCCCATCACGCCGACATCACATCGCCGCTGCTCGCGGCGGGCGCTGCCTGCTGTTGGGGCTGGCCTTGGCACTGGCGTTGCCGCTGCCGGGTGCCGCGCAGACCACGCGCGAGACCGAGCGCAAGCTGCAGAAACTGCGCAGTGAACTGAAGGGCGTGGCGCAGGAGCGCCGGCAGATCGAGGGCCAGCGTGGCCAGGCCTCGCAGCAGCTGCGTGAGGCCGACGAGAAGGTGGCCCGCACCGGCCGCGCGCTTGCGCAGACGGAAACCGCGCTGCGCGAGCAGGGCCACGCCCTGGCCGAGGCCGAACAACGCCGCAGCACGCTGCAGGCCAACCTCGCCCAGCAGCATCGCGAGCTGGCCGGCCTGCTGCGTGCGGGCTACCAGCTGGGCAACCACGCACCATTGAAGCTGCTGCTGTCGCAGGACACGGTGGCCGATGCCAATCGCGCCCTGGCCTACCACCGCTACCTGCAGCGCGAGCGGGCCCAGCGCATCACCACGCTGACGGCCGACCTGAAGGAACTGGAAGCGCTGCAGGCACAGATTGCCGAGCGCAAGCAGAAGCTGCAGGGGGCGCAGCAGGACCAGAAGCAGCAGGCAGCGGCGCTGGAAGCCGACCGCCGCGATCGTGCAAAGACCGTGGCCTCGCTGGACGAGCGCTTCAAGGACCAGCGCGAGAAGGAACAGGCGCTGGGCCAGGACGCCAAGGCGCTGGAAACACTGCTGGCCAATCTGCGTGCGGCCGCCGCCCGTGCCGAGGCCGAGCGTCGCGCGGCTGCGCGCCGTGCGGCAGCGGAGAAGGCCGCTGCCGAACGTGCCGCACGCCAGGCCGCGGCACAGGGACGGCCGCCACCGCCCACCAAGGTTCCGCCGGCGGTGGCTTCCGCACCGGCGCCGAAGGTGGGGGGCCTGGGTTGGCCGTTGTCCGGCAACCTGCTGGCCCGCTACGGCGGCAAGCTGCCTGACGGGCGTACCAGCAGCGGCGTGCTGATCGGCGCACCGGCCGGCAGCACCGTCACCGCCGTGGCCGACGGTACCGTGGTGTTCTCCGACTGGATGACCGGCTACGGCATGATCCTGATCGTCGACCACGGCAATGGCTACATGAGCCTGTACGCCCACAACGACACCCTGCTCAAGGACGCCGGTGCACGGGTCAGCCGTGGTGATGCGGTGGCCAAGGTCGGCAACTCGGGGGGCCAAGGGGTCACCGCGCTGTACTTCGAGCTGCGTCGTGGCGGGCAACCGGTGAATCCGGACAGCTGGCTGCAGCGGCGCTGAATCCCCGCTCGCCACGTGCGGGCTGGATTCAACGGGAATTTAGCTGTGCTTCGCGCATAATCGGTGCATGTGCCTTGGGCACCATGCCACCGTCGACAGGAGTGATCCATGCGCGCAGCCCGTACCGCCACCCTCTTGCTGGCCCTGTTGCCAGCGCTGTCCTGGGCGCAGCAGACCGCGCCCGCCCCGAGCCAGGAAACCGGCGGGCAGGCAGCGAGCAGCGAGGAGGCGGTGACCTCGAAGGTGCCGCTGGAGGACATCCGCCGCTTCGTGGCTGTCTACAACGCAGTGCGGGCCGCCTACGTCGATCCGGTCGATGACAAGAAGCTGATGCAGGCAGCGGTGCGTGGCCTGCTGCTCGACCTCGACCCGCACAGCACCTACTTCAACAAGGAAGACGCGCAGGCCTTCGACGAACAGGCCAGCGGCGCCTACGAAGGCATCGGCGTTGAGCTGCAGCAGCAGCCGGACAACGCCAGCATGAAGGTGATCTCGCCGATCGACGACACGCCGGCGGCCAAGGCCGGCATCCTCGCCGGTGACCTGATCATCGCCATCGACGGCAAGCCGATCAGCGCGATCGATGCCAGCGAACCGCTGCGCGGCCCGGCCGGCAGCAAGGTGGTGCTGACCATCGTGCGCGAAGGCAAGCCCAAGCCGTTCGATGTCAGTCTCACCCGCCAGACCATCCGCGTGACCAGCGTGCGCAGCCGCCTGCTGGAACCGGGCTATGGCTACATTCGCCTGAGTACGTTCCAGGCCGACACCGGTTCGGACTTCCAGAAGCACGTGCAGCAGCTGCAGAAGCAGTCCGGTGGCCAGCTCAAGGGCCTGGTGCTGGATCTGCGCAGCAACCCGGGTGGCCTGCTGACCGCTGCCGTGCAGGTGGCCGACGACCTGCTCGACAAGGGCAACATCGTCAGTACCCGCGGCCGCATCAGCATCAGCGATGCACGTTTCGATGCAACGCCGGGCGACCTGCTGAAGGGCGCACCGGTGGTGGTGCTGGTCGACGCCGGTTCGGCCAGTGCCTCGGAAGTGCTGGCCGGCGCACTGCGCGACAACAAGCGCGCCCGCGTGGTTGGCAGCCGCACCTTCGGCAAGGGCTCGGTGCAGACCGTGCTGCCGCTGGACAACGGTGACTCGGTGAAGCTGACCACCGCGCGTTATTACACGCCCAGCGGCAAGTCGATCCAGGCCACGGGCATCGTGCCGGAGGTCGAACTGAAGCCGGCCGCTACGCCGGCCGAGGATGCACTGCCGGCCAGCCTGAGCGATTACAGCGAAGCGACCCTGCCGGGCCATCTGCGCGGTGACGACGAGGGCACCGAGGGCTATCACGCCGGTGCGGTACTGCCGGGCGATGGCCCGATCAACGACGCGCTGGCCGAGCTGAAGAACCCGGGTTCGGTGGCTGCACGCTTGAAGGCCGAAGCGGCGAAAGTGGATGCGGCCAAGGCTGCGAAGGCCGCTGCCGCGAAGCCGGAGGCGAAGGGAGAAGCGAAGCCGGAAGCGAAGCCGGAAGCGAAGCCCGCACCCGTCCCGGCCAAGCCCTGATTCTGTAGAGTCGAGCCGTGCTCGACTGATCCAAGAACGAGCGGGTGCGCGTGGAGCCGGCCAGCGGCCGGCACTACCAGGGGTCAGAAGCCGTGGCGCTTGCGCAGGCGGCGGGCGATGGCCGCCCGCACGTAGACCCCGTACACCACGCCGAACACGAAGCCGCCGATGTGCGCCCACCAGGCCACCATGCCGAAGCTTGGGCCGATATGGGCGAACACCACCTGCAGGGCGGCCCAGACGCCGATCAGCAGGTAGGCCGGGGCGCGCACGAACTCCAGGAACAGGCCGAGCGGAATGACCACGCCCAGCCGGGCGCTCGGGAACAGGGCCAGATAGGCGCCGATCAGTGCGGACACCGCGCCGCTGGCACCGATGATGATCTGGTCCGGGCTGCCCATGGTGTAGATCGCCACCAGGTTGGACACCGCGCCTCCGACCAGGAACAGCAGCAGCAGCCGCCACGGGCCCAGCACCCGCTCAGCAGGCAGGCCGAAGATCAGCAGGAATACCAGGTTGCCCAGCAGGTGTGACCAGTCCGCGTGCAGGAACAGGGCCGTGAACAGCCGCAGCACGCTGCCGTCCTGCAGGGTCGCCCACCAGTCCAGCGGGTGGGTCAGGCCGGTGGACAGGGCGCCCCAGTCCAGCCAGAGGCTGCCCCGGGCGTCGTCCGGACGCGAGATCGACCACAGGAACGCCAGCCACAGTGCCGCAAACAGCACGGGCGTGGCCCAGCGCAGGGCCGCCTTCTTGCGCGACGGGAGGGAGACGAACATGGGCAATAGCCTAGCGTGCGGGCGCTTACGGCGGGGATTGTCCTGTTCAGCTTCTGGGACGAAAAAAGCGCCTGCGCTGTTATTGTTTCATTAACAGCTCTGGGTAATACTCGCATACGGCGTCGTATGTCGGGAGGGGAATCCGGCGCGCTCCGAAGGGCCCCAAGGCCTGCCGGGCGCAGGCGCACTCAGAGCACCATCACCGCTTACCGGAGAGAGAACTACGATGCAAACCGCTTCCACCATTGCCCGTCTGACCCTGCTGGCCGTCGGCGTTGCCGGTGCGCTGGCCGCCGCCGACGCCAACGCTGCTGCCTTCCAGCTGAAGGAAAACAGCGCCAAGGGCCTCGGCCGCGCGTTCGCCGGTTCCGGCAGCGCCGAAGGCGACGCCTCCATCATCGCCGTCAACCCGGCCGGCATGCGCCAGCTGGAAGGCACGATGGTCCAGGGCGACCTGAGCGCCATCAGCTTCAAGGCCGAGTTCAAGGGCCAGGGCCGCAATGCGGCAGGCCGCCCGCAGACCGGTGGTGACGGCGGCGACGCCGGCATGATCGCTCCGGTCCCGGCTGCGTACTTCCACATGCCGATCGGCGAGAAGGCCCACTTCGGTGTGTCGCTGACCGCACCGTTCGGCTTCAAGACCGAATACGACAACGGTTGGGTCGGTCGTTACAGCGGCCTGAAGACCGATCTGAAGGCCATCGACCTCGGCTTCGCTGCGTCGTATGACGTCAACCCGTACGTGTCCTTCGGCGCGTCGGTGTTCGTCGAGCACCTGACCATCGAGCTGAGCAACGCCGTCGACTACGGCAGCATCCTGGCCGGCGCAGGCGTTCCGAACTTTGCCCCGGGTAGCGCGGATGGCACCCTGAAGATCGAGGGTGACAACAATGCCGTGGGCTGGACCGTCGGTGGCCTGTTCTCGATCGACGAGAACACCCACATCGGCCTGAGCTACCGTTCGAAGGTCGAGCACAAGATCACCGGTGGTGATGCGACCTTCCGCGACGCCGACCGCGCCCGTTCGCTGCTGACCAACTCGCCGCGTACCCGCGGCTGGTTCATGGACACCAGCGGCAAGGCCACGGTGACCATGCCGGCCTCGGCCACCCTGAGCGTGACCCACAAGGTCAACGACCGCTGGACCGTGATGGGCGACGTGACCCGTACCGCCTGGTCGACCGCCTTTGACAGCGTCACCGTCGACTACGCGTCGCCGCAGGCGGACTCGGTCCTGGAGTTCGGCTACCGTGACACCACCTTCGTGTCGCTGGGCGCCGACTACAAGCTGAGCGACACCGTCACCCTGCGCGGTGGTGTTGCACTGGACCAGACCCCGACCACCGACGCACACCGCGACGTGCGCGTGCCGGATACCAGCCGCAAGTGGCTGTCGCTGGGCGTGGGCTGGACCCCGTCGGCAAACACCGAGTACAACTTTGGCTACACCCACCTGTTCACCAGCGATCCGAACGTGAACGTGCGTGCCACCACTGCCAACCAGGGCAACTCGCTGTCGGGCAAGTACAAGGTCCGTGGCGACGTGCTGGCGGCTTCGTTCCAGTACAAGTTCTGATTCGGGCCTCGGCCTGACGCAGTACTCGGAAGGCCCCGCGCAAGCGGGGCTTTCTTTTTCTGTGGCCACGGGCCATCCACGCGTGGCGTGGATCTACTGAAGAGCGCAGCCATCCACGGCGTGGATCCACGACAATAGCGCCATGAACCTGTCCGATCCGAACTTCCAGCTGGAGCTGGCTGCCAACATTGCCGTCGCCGGCTCGATCCTGCTGGCCGGCCGCAACAACGTGCACACCTGGTGGCTGGGCATCGTCGGCTGCACATTGTTCGCCGCCGTGTTCGAGCGTTCGCACCTGTACGCAGACATGGTGCTGCAGTTCTTCTTCATCGCCATCAGCGTGCTGGGCTGGTGGCAGTGGCTGCGCGGCGACCATGGTGCGCCGCTGCCGATCACCTCGCTGCGACCGCGTGCATGGGCCTGGCTGGCGCCGCTGGCGGTGGTGGCCACGTTCGGCTACGGCTGGATGCTGACCCGCCTGACCAACGCCTACGCGCCCTACATCGATTCGGCGGTACTGGTGCTGAGCGTGATCGCGCAGATCCTGATGATGCGGCGCAAGCTGGAATCGTGGTGGGTGTGGCTGTTGGTGAACACCGTGGCAGTGCCGCTGTACTACAGCCGTGGCCTGCACCTGACCTCGATCCTGTACGTGGGCTTCTGGATCAACGCGCTGGTGGCGTTGCGTCATTGGCGCGGCCTGATGCGGGTGTAGCGCCGAGCCCACGCTCGGCTGCACCGTACAAGCCGAGCATGGGCTCGGCGCTACAGGAAAAAAGCACAAAAAACCCCGCTTTCGCGGGGTTTTTCGTTCACTGCAACTACCGGGCGATCAGTCGCCCAGGGTCAGCAGCGAGGCGTTGCCGCCGGCGGCGGTGGTGTTCACCGTCACCGTCTTTTCGGTGGCGAAGCGCAGCAGGTAGTGCGGGCCGCCGGCCTTCGGGCCGGTGCCGGACAGGCCCTGGCCGCCGAACGGCTGCACGCCGACCACCGCACCGATCTGGTTGCGGTTGACGTAGACGTTGCCGACGTGGACGCCGTTGCTGATACGGTCGACGGTCTCGTCAATGCGCGAATGCACGCCCAGGGTCAGGCCGTAGCCGGTGGCGTTGATCTGGTCGATCACCGCGTCGAGCTGGTCGCCCTTCCAGCGGATGACGTGCAGGACTGGACCGAACACTTCCTTCTGCAGTTGGCCCAGGTCCTTCAGTTCGTACGCACGTGGCGCGAAGAAGGTGCCATTGGCCGCTTCGGCAGACAGCTCGGCGGCAGCAATCAGGCGCGCTTCGCGGTCCATGCGTTCGGCGTGGTCCTGCAGGATCTTCAGCGCATCGGCGTCGATCACCGGGCCGACGTCGGTGGACAGCAGGCCGGGGTTGCCGACCTTCAGTTCCTTCATCGCACCGGCCAGCATGGTCATCACCTTGTCGGCGATGTCGTCCTGCACGAACAGCACGCGCGCGGCCGAGCAACGCTGGCCGGCAGAGGTGAAGGCCGAACCGATCGCGTCCTTGACCAGCTGTTCCGGCAGTGCCGAGGAGTCGGCAATGAAGGCATTCTGGCCACCGGTCTCGGCAATCAGCACACCGATGGCGGCGTCACGTGCGGCCATCGCGCGGTTGATCGCACGGGCGGTGTCGGTGGAGCCGGTGAAGGCCACGCCGGCCACGCGCGGGTCGGCGGTCAGCGCGGCACCGACGGTGGCACCGTCGCCCGGCAGGAACTGCACCACCTCGGCCGG
Source organism: Stenotrophomonas sp. 80084_Sma (assembly GCF_056481995.1). Classification (NCBI taxonomy): domain Bacteria; kingdom Pseudomonadati; phylum Pseudomonadota; class Gammaproteobacteria; order Lysobacterales; family Lysobacteraceae; genus Stenotrophomonas; species Stenotrophomonas sp. 80084_Sma. Next base: position 346,140 of record NZ_CM151177.1, read on the forward strand.
CACGCCGGCGTCGTGCAGCAGCTTCACCGCGTAGTAGCCGATCAGGTTGGTCTGCTCGGCCGGCTTGGCGATGACGCTGTTGCCGGCGGCCAGGGCGGCAGCGACCTGGCCCAGGAAGATCGCCAGCGGGAAGTTCCACGGGCTGATGCAGACGAACACGCCACGGCCGTGCAGTTGCAGCTCGTTGGACTCACCGGTCGGGCTTGGCAGCTTCTCGGCGTGGCTGAACTGCTCGCGCGCCTGCTTGGCGTAGTAGCGCAGGAAGTCCACCGCTTCGCGCACTTCGGCGATGCTGTCGGGCAGGCTCTTGCCAGCTTCCTTCACGCACAGCGCCATGAACTCCGGCATGCGCGCTTCCAGCTGGTCGGCGGCGTGCTCGAGGATGGCGGCGCGGCTGGCGGCCGGGGTGCGGTTCCAGGCCGGCTGCGCGGCCACGGCGTTGGCCAGGGCCTTCTGCACGGTGGCGGCATCGGCGGCCAGCCACTGGCCGACCACTTCGCGGGTGTCGGCCGGATTGGTCACCGGCAGCGCGGCGCCGGCCGGGTTCGCACCCGGCACCAGCGGGGCGGCCTGCCACGGCTTCACTGCAGCGTTGATCTGCTCGGCGAGGGCGCGCAGTTCGTTGTCGTTGGCGAGGTTGGCGCCCATGGAGTTCTTCCTGTCGTGGTTCTGGCTGCGCAGCAGGTCAACCGGCAGCGGGATCTTGGGATGCGGAATCGATTCGAACGAAGCAACCATCTCGACCGGATCGCGGATCAGGTCGGCGATCGGCACGCGCTCGTCGGTGATGCGGTTGACGAAGCTGGAGTTGGCGCCGTTTTCCAGCAGGCGACGCACCAGGTACGGCAGCAGGTCTTCATGCGAACCGACCGGCGCATACACGCGGCAGGGCAGGTTCAAGCGATCGGCCGGCACTACTTCGGCGTACAGGTCGTCGCCCATGCCGTGCAGCTTCTGGTGCTCGTACACGCCGCCATTGGCGATGCTGCGCACGGCCGCGATGGTGTGCGCGTTGTGCGTGGCGAACATCGGGTAGATCGCGTCGGCATGCGTGAACAGGCGCTTGGCGCAGGCCAGGTAGGAGACATCGGTGTTCTGCTTGCGGGTGAACACCGGGTAGCCCGGGTAGCCTTCGATCTGCGCGCGCTTGATCTCGGCGTCCCAGTAGGCGCCCTTGACCAGGCGCACCTGCAGGCGGCGACCGGCGCGGCGCGCCATGTCGGCCAGGTGGTCGATCGTGTACGGCGTGCGCTTCTGGTAGGCCTGCACGACCACACCAAAGCCATCCCAGCCGGCCAGCGAGGCGTCGGAGAACACCTGCTCGATGATGTCCAGCGACAGTTCCAGGCGGTCGGACTCTTCGGCGTCGACGGTGCAGCCGATGCCGTAGCTCTTGGCCAGTTGTGCCAGTTCCAGCACGCCCGGCACCAGGTCCTTCAGCACGCGCTCGCGCTTGGCGTGCTCGTAGCGCGGGTACAGCGCCGACAGCTTGATCGAGATGCCCGGCGCGTTGTTGACGTCGCCGTCCGGACGGCCGCCGCGTGCCTTGTGGTCGCCGCCGATGGCGTGGATCGCACGACGGTAGTCTTCCAGGTAGCGCAGCGCGTCCTTCATGGTCAGCGCGCCTTCGCCCAGCATGTCGAAGGAGTAGCGGTAGTTCGCGTTGTCGCCCTTGTGCGAGCGCGACAGCGCTTCGCTGATGGTGCGGCCCATGACGAACTGGTGGCCCATGATCTTCATCGCCTGGCGCACGGCCAGGCGCACCACCGGCTCACCGACGCGGCCGACCAGGCGCTTGAACGCGCTGGGCGCATCGGCACGGGTGGCGTCGTTCATCTGCACCAGCTTGCCGGTCAGCATCAGGCCCCAGGTGGAGGCGTTGACCAGCACCGAGTCGCTGCCGCCCAGGTGCTTTTCCCAGTCGGCATCGGCCAGCTTGTCGCGGATCAGCTTGTCGGCGGTGTCCTGGTCCGGAATGCGCAGCAGCGCCTCGGCCACGCACATCAGCAGCACGCCTTCCTCGCTGCCCAGGTCGTACTGGCGCATGAAGGCTTCGATCGCACCCTGGTCCTTGGCACGCACGCGCACGCGGCCGACCAGGTCGGCGGCCAGCGCCTGCACCTTGGCCTGCTCTTCGGCGGGCAGGCGGGCCTGCGCCAGCAGCTCGCGCACGTGGCTGGCCTCGTCCTTCAACCAGCCATCGGTGATGGCCTGGCGGAACGGGTTGGGGGGCGCCGGCAGTTCCGGCGACAGCAGCGCGCCGGGACGCGGAGCGTCGTGGGCGGCAGGGGAGGAGGAAGGTGCGTTCATGCCGGTCCGGCCAGTGGAAAACTTGGCGATTTTAATCATTTTTCCGGGTTGCGGAAGTGCCCATCAGCCACCTTCGTGAAGCGCTGATAGCCCCTAGCTGCGGTGGATTCAGCGTGTTCAGCAAGCTCGGCAGAATTTGTGCTGAATTCGTCATTCGTACCGCCGACCTCATGCTGTGTTGCAGCATGGTAAAAAGTGTGAATGCACCCTTGCTACCGGCGAGAGGGCGGGGCTACCATCGAGACGTTTCCCGCGGCAGGAACGCGGTTGCGACATGATCGAGGTGCTTCCAGCTCCGGATGGGTCAGGTACGCAGCTGCGGCTGCGTCCCCCACGGGCGCTCGATGCCCGGCAGTTCGTCCTGTTGTTCACCGTGTTGTCGGGTGCGATGTGGCTGGTGTCCGCCCTCGGGTGGTTGGCCGGCAATGCATTCGCCCCCCTGTTCGCGCTGCTGTACAGCCTGGTGCTGGCGGCGGCACTGCGTGCCTTGTGGCGCAGTGGTGAACGGCAGGAGGAGATCCGGGTAGTGCCGGCGTACGTGGAGGTCATCCCCGTACCCGGTGGATCGCCGGTGTTCCGGGCCCACCCCCACTGGGTGCGCCTGCTCACCGACGACGAGAGGGTCCGGCTGGCATCCAGCGGCCGGCAGGTGGAGGTGGGGAGTTTCCTCGCGCCGGCCGAACGTCAGACGCTCGCAGAGACACTTGAAAGCTTGCTCGCCGCCAGCGATGGCGGCAACCGACGACGCTAAGGGTCTAGGCAATGAAGCAAAGCAGCAGGTGGGGCACGAAGTGCGTTGCAGCGGTCGCCGCCATGGTGGCCGGGGGACTGATGCCGGCGTTGGCCTGGGCCCAGGCGGCCGATCCCAAGCCGTGGCAGCTGAACATGGGCAAGGGGGTGACCCAGACCTCGCGCCTGGCCTGGGAATCGAACAATCTCTCGTTGATCATCTGCACGGTGATCGGCGTCATCGTGTTCGGGGCGATGGCCTACGCCATCTTCAAGTTCCGCAAATCCAAGGGCGCGGTCGCCGCCACCTTCAGCCACAACACCAAGGCCGAGATCATCTGGACGGTGATCCCGGTGATCATCCTGATCGTGATGGCATGGCCGGCCACGGCCAACCTGATCAAGATGTACGACACCCGCGATGCCGAGATGACGGTGAAGGTCACCGGCTACCAGTGGATGTGGAAGTACGAATATCTCGGCGAGAACGTCACCTTCACCAGCCGCCTGGACCGCGAGTCCGACCGCGTGCGGCAAAGTGGCATCGTGCCGACCCGCGAGACTCACCCGCATTACCTGCTGGATGTCGACAACCGCCTGGTGCTGCCGGTCGATACCAAGGTGCGCTTCGTCATCACCTCCGACGACGTGATCCACGCCTGGTGGGTGCCGGCGCTGGGCTGGAAGCAGGACGCCATCCCCGGTTTCATCAATGAGGCCTGGACCAGCATCGAGCAGCCCGGCGTCTACCGCGGCCAGTGCGCCGAGCTGTGCGGCAAGGACCATGGCTTCATGCCGATCGTGGTCGAGGCGGTGTCCAAGGAAGAGTTCAAGCAGTGGCTGGCGCAGCGCAAGCCGGCGCCGCCCGCCGAGCCGATAACGCCGGCGGCACCTGCCGAACCGACTGCACCGACGGGAGAGGCACCTGCAGCGCCTGCCGCTGCTGAAGCCGGCAGCGCGCCTGCCACCGCGGCCAGCGGCGCGTGATGTAAAGCCCGCGGCCGTTCGCGGCCGTGGTGACAACCGATTCTGAGAGGTGTTTTGCAATGGCGCACTCGGCAGTTGGGCACGACGATCACCATCACCAGCAGAGTTTCTTCGAGCGTTGGTTCTTCTCGACCAACCACAAGGACATCGGCACGCTGTACCTGGGTTTCAGCTTCATCATGTTCATCATCGGTGCGGCGATGAGCGTGGTGATCCGCGCCGAGCTGGCACAGCCGGGCCTGCAGTTCGTCAAGCCCGAGTTCTTCAACCAGATGACCACCGTGCATGCGCTGGTGATGATCTTCGGTGGCGTGATGCCGGCCTTCGTCGGACTGGCCAACTGGATGATTCCGCTGCAGATCGGCGCGCCGGACATGGCGCTGCCGCGCATGAACAACTGGTCGTTCTGGCTGTTGCCGGTGGCTTTCAGCCTGCTGCTGCTGACCCTGTTCCTCCCTGGCGGTGCACCGGCCGGCGGCTGGACGTTGTACCCGCCGCTGTCGCTGCAGGGCGGCTACAACGTCGCCTTCAGCGTGTTCGCGATCCACGTGGCCGGCATCAGTTCGATCATGGGCGCGATCAACATCATCGCCACCGTGCTCAACATGCGCGCGCCGGGTATCGACCTGCTGAAGATGCCGATCTTCTGCTGGGCCTGGCTCATCACTGCCTTCCTGCTGATCGCGGTGATGCCGGTGCTGGCCGGTGCGGTGACCATGCTGCTGACCGACAAGTTCTTCGGCACCAGCTTCTTCAACGCCGCCGGTGGCGGTGACCCGGTGATGTACCAGCACATCTTCTGGTTCTTCGGGCACCCCGAGGTCTACATCATGATCCTGCCCGCCTTCGGCGTGGTCAGCGAGATCATCCCGACCTTCAGTCGCAAGCCGCTGTTCGGCTACCAGGCGATGGTGTACGCCACCGCCGCGATCGCGTTCCTGTCGTTCATCGTCTGGGCCCACCACATGTTCACCGTGGGCATGCCGCTGGGCGGCGAGATCTACTTCATGTTCGCCACCATGCTGATCTCGATCCCGACCGGGGTGAAGGTGTTCAACTGGGTCAGCACCATGTGGCGTGGCTCGCTGACGTTCGAGGCACCGATGCTGTGGTCGGTGGCCTTCGTCATCCTGTTCACCATTGGTGGCTTCTCCGGCCTGATGCTGGCGATCGTCGCCGCCGACTTCCAGTACCACGATACCTACTTCGTGGTCGCGCACTTCCACTACGTGCTGGTGACCGGCGCGGTGTTCGCGCTGATCGCCGCGGTGTACTACTGGTGGCCGAAGTGGACCGGGCGGATGTATAGCGAGAAGTGGGCCAAGGTGCACTTCTGGTGGTCGATCGTGTTCGTCAACCTGTTGTTCTTCCCGCAGCACTTCCTCGGCCTGGCCGGCATGCCGCGGCGTATTCCCGACTACAGCGTGGCCTTCGCCGACTGGAACCTGATCAGCTCGATCGGTGCGTTCGGCATGTTCGCCACGCCGTTCATGATGGCCGCGATCCTGCTGTCCTCGCTGCGCAACGGCGAGAAGGCCGAGGCCCGATCGTGGGAAGGTGCGCGCGGCCTGGAATGGACGCTGCCGTCGCCGGCACCGGCGCATACGTTCACCACGCCGCCGACCATCCGCCCGGGGGATCTGGCGCATGACGACATCACGCATTGAGGTGGGGCATGCATAACGAAAGCCCGCTCCCGATCGGTAGAGTCGAGCCATGCTCGGCTGATGCCTTGGGTAGAGTCGAGCCATGCTCGACTGACGAAAAGCAGCCGACCAGCGGTCGGCTCTACCAGGGTGGAAGCATCGACCAGCAACGCCAGCGCGCCAGGCGCACGGCGATGTGGGTCGGCGCCATCGCCGTGCTGGTCTACGTCGGCTTCATCCTCAGCGGGGTGATCGGCCGATGAGCGAGGCGCCGGCCAGCACACCGTCACGCAGTGCGGGGCTGCCGCGCCTGATCGGCGTGGCGGTGGCGGTGTTCCTGCTCACGTTCTCGCTGGTGCCGCTGTACCGCATCGCCTGCGAAAAGGTATTCGGCGTGCGCCTGGAGCGCGGTCCCGGCAGCGAGGCCAGTACCGGCGCCGTGACCGGCAAGCGCACCGTGCGCGTGGAATTCGATGGCGGGGTCAACTCACGGCTGCCATGGTCGTTCCATCCCGAGCAGCTGACCATGGACGTGGTGCCCGGCGAACTCAACGAAGCGCTGTACTTCGCCCGCAATGACAGCCAGCAGGCAGTGGTCGGCAGCGCGGTGCCTTCGGTGGCGCCGGCGCGTGCGTCGGGCTTCTTCAGCAAGACCGAGTGCTTCTGTTTCACCGCGCAGACGCTGCAGGCCGGCGAGAAGCGCGACATGCCGGTGCGCTTCATCGTCGATCCGGACCTGCCACCGGAGATCAAGACGATCACGCTGTCCTACACCTTCTACCGCAACGACGCGCTGTCCGATCGGCTGGCTCCGGCCGCCACCTCGGAAGGCGCGCACGCCGCACCCTGACCCCGGATACCGACATGGCCCAGACACCGACCGACGCCAACGTGTACTTCGTCCCGGCCCAGAGCAAATGGCCGTTCGTGGGTTCCATCGCGATGATGGTGACCATGGTCGGTGTGGCCAGCTGGCTCAACGATGCCAGCTGGGGACGCTGGACGTTCTACATCGGCATCGCGATGCTGGTGCTGACCCTGTTCTGGTGGTTCAGCGACGTGGTGCGCGAATCGCAGGCCGGCAACTACAACCATCAGGTCGATGGCTCGTTCCGGATGGGGATGATCTGGTTCATCTTCTCCGAAGTGATGTTCTTCGGTGCGTTCTTCGGCGCGCTGTTCTACACCCGCAACCTGGGCCTGTCGTGGCTCAGCGGCGAAGGCCGCGGGGTGATGACCAACGAGCTGCTCTGGCAGGGCTATTCCGCCGGATGGCCGACCAATGGCCCGGCGGCGATCGGTGGCGCGTTCCAGACCATTCCGGCCTGGGGCCTGCCGCTGATCAACACGCTGATCCTGCTGACCTCCGGCGTGACCCTGACCATTGCCCATCACGCGCTGAAGGCGGGCAACCGTCGCCAGCTGCTGATCTGGCTGGGCCTGACCGTGGTGCTCGGCCTCGGCTTCCTGACCCTGCAGGCGGAGGAGTACATCCACGCATACAAGGAACTGAACCTGACGCTCGGTTCGGGCATCTACGGTTCAACGTTCTTCATGCTGACCGGCTTCCACGGCGCGCACGTGCTGCTGGGCACGATCATGCTGATCGTGATGTGGCTGCGTTCGGCCAAGGGGCACTTCACCCGCGACAACCATTTCGGTTTCGAAGCCGCCGCGTGGTACTGGCACTTCGTCGACGTGGTGTGGCTGATGCTCTTCATGTTCGTCTACGTGCTTTGACCGCGCACGTATCGGTGGCCTCAGCCGCCGATGCCGTGCGGTTTGATCCAGCCCATGTAGATGCTCACGATCACCAGTACGATCAAGGCCACCGACACCCCGATGCGGCGTGTCAGTGCGTTGACCGTGCGCTTGGTCTGGCCGCGGTCGACCAGCAGGTAATACAGGCCGGCGCCCAGATTCCAGACGATGACGATCAGAAACGCGATTACCAGCAGGGTCTTCAGCGAATCACTCATGCGCGGCTCGAGGGCAGGGTGGATGGGCCTATCTGACCGCGTTTGCGCGGACTTGTCATGATGCGCCAGCACACGCGCCTGATCGGCTGGCTGTTGGCGCTGCTGGCGATGGCTGCTTTCACCGCGTTGGGGCTGTGGCAGCTGCAGCGCATGCATGCCAAACAGGCAATGTTGGATGCACAAGGTCCAGCCGTGGCACAGGCGCTGCCACTGGCGCAGGCTCTGGCGGCGCCCGGCGCGTTGCACGGCGTGGCCGACCACGGCCGCTTCCTGCCCGGCCTGGTGCTGCTGGACAACCAGACCCGGCATGGTCGCGCCGGGGTGAAGATCTATCGTCCGTTCCGCAGTGACGGAGGCAGCGTGCTGCTGGTCGACCTCGGCTGGCGCGCGCTGCCGCCGGATCGCACGCTGCCGGATGTGCCGGCACCGCCTTCGCCGGTGGCGGTGCGTGGGTTATTGGCGCCGCCGCCGTCGGCGGGACTGGCACTGGGCCCGGCGTTCTCCGCTACCGATGAGGCCGGGCGTTGGCTGGCCAGCCGTTTGCCCGCCGAAGGCCTGGCGGCGGCGCTTGGCCTACCGGTATTGCCCGACCGCGTGCTGCGGCTGGATCCGGTGCTGCCATTCGGCGACGAACGCGATCTGGACCTGCTGCCGAACACGCTGCCGCCGCAGCGTCACCTGGGCTACGCCGTGCAGTGGTTCGGGCTGGCGCTGACCGTGCTGGTGGTGGCGCTGGTACTGGAATGGCGCAGGAGGCGCCCCATCGCCCGGTAGTGCCGGCCGCTGGCCGGCAATCCCTCGGTTTCCTGGGTGCCGGCCAGCGACCGGCACTACCGGCATCCCTTACCCAACCATGAGAAAATGCCCCGCATGAACACTGCTACGTCCCCGCAGGCGCGCGGCTCCGGCCGCCGGACCCTGGTGCTGCTGTTTGCCGTGTTCTTCGGGGCGATGGCACTGGCCGCCGTGCTGCGCTTCTCCGGCTGGCAACCGACCGGGCACCGCAATGCCGGCCAGCTGCTGAAGCCGCCGGTGGACCTGCGCCAGCAGGCGCCGACCCTGGCCAGCGGCCAGCCCTACGCCTGGAACCCCGAGGCCCGTACCTGGCGCCTGCTGGTGGCGCCGGCCGATGCCTGCGACGCGCAGTGCGTCACTTTGTCGCAGGGACTGGGCAAGGTGTGGCAGCTGTTCGGCCATAACGCCGATAATGTCGAAATCCTGTGGCTGGGAACGCCACCGGCGTCGATCGCCTCGCTGCCCGCGCTGCGGCCGCTGGCTCCGTCGCCAGCACTGCGCGCGGCCCTGCCCGGCGTCGACGATCCGGCTGGCCTGCCGGTCTACGTGATCGATCCGAACGGCTTCGTGATCATGCGTCATGCCCCGGGCACCGACCTGGGTGGCCTGCGCAAGGACATGGCCACGTTGCTGAAACTGAAGTGAGTCCCGTTTGATGAGCCTTTCCGCGCGTCCGGCGCTGCACCGCAATTTCCACCGCCTGGCGTGGTTCGCCATGATCATGACCGCGAGCACGATCATGTTCGGCGCGTTCGTGCGCCTGTCCGATGCCGGCCTGAGCTGCCCGGACTGGCCGACCTGCTATGGTCAGGCCACCTGGCCGCAGCACGTGGAAGAGACCATCGGCCACCCGGCGGCGGAGATCCGCCCGCTGGAGACCCACAAGGCCTGGCGTGAGCAGGTGCACCGCTTCCTGGCTGGCGCGCTGGGCATCGAGATCCTGACCCTGGCCCTGTTGGCCACGCGTAAGCGGCGATTCGGAAGCACGGCGGTGGTGACCGCCTGCGTGCTGGTGGCGGCCGGCATACCGCTGTACATGATGGGCTGGCATGGCACGGCCAGCGTGCTGGCGTTGATCGGTGAGGCGATCCTGCTGATCGCCGCGCTGCGCTGGAGCAACATCGACCTGGCGCGCGCTGCATTGCTGACCCTGGCGGTGGTGATCTTCCAGGCCTTGCTGGGCATGTGGACGGTGACCCTGCTGCTCAAACCCATCGTAGTGATGGGCCATCTGCTCGGTGGCATGCTGATGTTCGGCCTGCTGGTGTGGATGGCCTGGCGCGCGACGCACATGCCGATCACCCTGGCCGAGGCGCCGAAGCTGAAGTGGCTGCTGCGCATCGGCGTAGCGGTGCTGGTCACCCAGATCGCGCTGGGGGGCTGGGTCAGCGCCAATTACGCGGCGCTGGCCTGCGGCGGTGGCAGCGCCTCGTTGGACAACTTCCCGCGCTGCGCCAACCAGTGGTGGCCGCAGCACAACTTCGTCGAAGGCTTCACCCTGTGGCGCGGCATCGGCGTGGATTACGAAGGCGGCGTGCTGGATGGCGCTTCGCGTATCGCCATCCAGATGGCGCACCGCCTGTTCGCGGTGGTGGTGGCCGTCTACCTGCTGTGGCTGGGCGTGCGCCTGTTCCGGTTGCCGAGCATGCGTGGCTGGGCCAGCGCGTTGATCGCGCTGCTGGTGCTGCAGGTCACCCTCGGCATCCTCAATGTGAAGCTGGCGCTGCCGCTGGAAGTGGCGGTGGCCCACAACGGCGTGGCCGTTGCCCTGTTGTTCGTGCTGGTCAGCCTGCTGGCCCGCCTGCGTGCTCCGGACTGATTCCATGTTTTCCAATTACCGCCAGTACTGGGACCTGACCAAGCCCAAGGTCGTTGCCCTCATTGTCTTCACCGCCCTGGTCGGCATGGTCCTGGCCATCCCCGGCGTGCCCAGCTGGGAGCAGGTGCGCGCAGGCGTGCTCGGCTTCCTCGGTATCTGGCTGGCCGCTTCGGCCGCCGCGGCGATCAACCAGCTGCTGGATGCGCACATCGATGCGCAGATGGCGCGCACATCGTGGCGTCCGCTGGTGGTGGGCAAGGTCAAGCCGTGGCAGGTGCTGGTGTTCGCCGGCGTGCTGATCGTGTTGTCGATGGTCATCCTGGTGCTGTGGGTGAACCTGATCACCGCAGTGCTGACCTTCGCCTCGCTGATCGGTTACGCGGTCATCTACACCGTGTACCTGAAGCGTGCGACCTCGCAGAACATCGTCATCGGTGGCCTGGCCGGCGCGATGCCGCCGATGCTGGGCTGGGCTGCGGTGACCGGCATGCAGGGTTCGTCGGACTGGGCGTACTCGTCGCTGCTGGTGCTGATCATCTTCATCTGGACGCCGCCGCACTTCTGGGCGCTGGCGATCTTCCGCCGCGAGGACTACGCAAAGGCGGAGATCCCCATGCTGCCGGTGACCCACGGCGTGGTGCACACCCGCAAGCAGATCATGGTGTATTCGGTGGTGCTGGCGCTGGTCTGTCTGCTGCCGTACCTGGTGGGCATGAGCGGTGCGTTCTACCTGGGCGGCGCGATCGTGCTCAATGCGGTGTTCCTCTGGTACGCCTGGCGCATGCTCAATCCGCCGGACGAACTGTTCTCGATGAAGATGTTCTATTACTCCATCGTCTACCTGATGGCGCTGTTCGCCTTCCTGCTGGTGGACCACTGGATCCTGCCCTGGTTGTAGAGTCGAGCCATGCTCGACTCGGGGGCGGATCCCCGTCGGGGCTCTGACCCGGTCTGACGGTGGGCGCATCCACGCATGGCGTGGATCTACTTGAACCGCGGTTGCTGTGTCGCCATTGCTGTTCCTGACCTCAAGGAAAGGAAGGCGCAGGGATGCATTCGATCTTCCGCTGGACCAGCGCGCTGCTGCTGGCGCTCGGCATGGCCCTCAATGCGCATGCCGACGACACCGCCGTGCAGATCCGCCAGCACGCCGGTGAGCATCGCCTGCTGGTGCTGGGTGAATTTCACGGTACCCGCGAGACACCGCTGCTGGTACGCCAGCTGGTGGACGACTACAGCCGTAACGGCCCTGTCGTGCTGGCCCTGGAACTGCCGCGTGCAGAGAACCCTGCGCTGCACGACTATCTGGAATCCGATGGCGGGGCCGCGGCGCGCCAGCACCTGCATGGCCGCGCGTTCTGGACCGTGCGCGATGACCAGCATGACGGCCGCCGCAGCCGCGACATGCTGGCGATGATCGAAGACCTGCGTGCGCTGAAGGCACAGGGTCGTGCCATCGATGTGGTCGGCTATGACGTCGACAACAGCGATGGCGGCAACCAGGCACGCGATGACCGCATGGCGGCCGAGCTGCGGCGGCTGTACCGGCGACTGCCGGCTGGCGCACGCATGCTGATGCTGACCGGCAACGTGCACGCCATGCTGCAGCGCCCGCAAGGTATGCCGCCGGAAATGCAGATGCACCCGATGGCGTCGCAGCTGCGGGACCTGGATATCTACAGCGTACGGTTGGGCGCGCAGCGTGGTCAGGCGTGGAGATGCGCGGGCCGCTGCGTGGCGCGGTCACTTCCAGAGCAGGTGGCCACGGCGCCGCGGGTCGATGCCGATGCGAAACGGCCGTACGACCTGTGGGTGTGGATGCCGGAGTTGAGCGTCGGCACGCTGGTGGGCCCGTAACGGCAGGCAACCCATCCACGCATGGCGTGGATCTACTGGTGGTTCACGCCATCGGTGGGAGTAGAGCCACGCCATGCGTGGATGGGCTCTCACGGAACCCGGCGCAGCCAGTGTCGGGTTTCGCCCGGGATGGCTGCAACTGCGCCCATCGACCAAGCCGTCGCGCTGTAGGGTTTTGCCGCGCTGTCAGCTTCCTGCACGCAAGGCGTCACAGATACCGACTGTTCCACCAGACCGGATCATCAACAGTAGATACACAGGTATTGCGGGATGACTCGCAATTCTGTGGAGCAATCAATGAGATGTCATGTTTCTCTGCCCATCGTTCTGTGTGCCGCGCTTACCTGCCTGGCTGGCAATGCGGCAGCAGAAGTAAAAGCACTGAGTCGGGCCAACTGCATTGGATTCATCAACGAATCCGTGACCTATGAACGGCCCTAGTTTCGCAATTTTCAGGGGTCGGCCGTAACCAGGCACGTTCCCCTCGGGAACATTGAGCCGAAGCATGCTTTCGGTGCGCCTAACAATGGACTGTACTCCTGGCGATTTTACGCAGGCGATGGCAGTGATCCAGAACGAATGGTTGTTCACGGATATCACACATGGGTGCTGGGCGGACGCGTATTTACGCAATCCACGAGTGCGGTCGATTGCCAACTTTCGGAGTGGTGAGCATCATGAAGAGTCTTTGCTTTATCGCATTCTCGCTGGCCACGTCGATGTCAGCTCAAGCATCCCAGAATGAACCTGCTCCCGATGCGGTAGGGAGCTGGCTACACCAACGCGCCATGCAGGCTGCAATGCAGGAGGCCTCGGCAATGGGAAGATCGTCCGCCAGCGTGGGCAGCTACCAGATGGTGAAACTGGCAGACCTTGATGCCCCCCGAGAAGTGAAGCGGCAGCTTCGCGATGACATCGAACGATCCAACGGTGTCGTGCGGGTTGCAGCAGGGAGCATCCCAACGCAGGCCGAAATGCTGGCTGCCGTGCCGCGGACTCACCGCTCAACTCCAGAACTGCGCCAGCGCCTGCCGCAGCCACCCAGCAGGCTGGAAAGCAGCCTGCTGGGCGCAGCCGAGATGATTGGCATGGAGCCCAGTGGTGCGTTGGAGGGTGGAAAGTCCTCGGGCTTGAGCCGTTTCTACCGGCTGGAGGGTGTCGGCATCGTGGAGTTCAGCGAGAACAACTTCCTCGCTGCGGGCATGCAGATCGAGGTCATCGCGGAGGCGCAGAACACCGTGGTGGACGGCAAGCCCGCTCACCTCGGGAAGGTTGTGGATAGTGTCGGCCGTACTCGGGTTGAGCTTGCCTGGACGGGAGACAGCAAGACCTACAGTCTGACCGTCACGGGCGAGCCGGGCAGCGACGTGGAGCGCAACGCCCGAGTGCTGCACGACATCGCCGCGGCCATCGTGGATTAGCGGCGGCGTATGCGTCATCCACGCATGGCGTGGATCTACTGCGGGTTCACGCTATCCGCGGTTTGGTAGATCCACGCCGCGCGTGGATGGGCTCTCTACAAAAACCCGCGCGCCCAATCAGGGCGCGCGCTTCGCATACCGCTGCGCGATCACACCGCAGACGATCAGCTGGATCTGGTGGTAGATCATCACCGGCAGCACGATCGCGCCGAGGCTTCCACCGGCGAACAGCACCTTGGCGATCGGCACGCCGGTGGCCAGGCTCTTCTTCGAGCCGCAGAAGACGATGGCGATCTCGTCCTCGCGGTTGAAGCGCAGGCGACGCGCGATGAAGGTGATCAGCGGCATGGCGATGCCCAGCAGCACGGCGGCGACCACCGCCACGGCCAGCAGCGACAGCAGCGGTGTCTTGCTCCACAACCCTTCGGTTACCGCTTCGCCGAACGCCGAATACACCACCAGCAGGATCGTGCCCTGGTCGGTGTAGCGCAGCAGCGCGCGCTGCTTCTCCACCCAGCCGGCAATCCACGGCCGCAGCAGGTGGCCGGCCACGAACGGCACCAGCAGCTGCAGCATGATGCCGCCGATCGCGTGCAGTGGGTCATGCACGCCGCCGGAGGTGCCGGCCAGCGCGGTCAGCAGCAGTGGGGTCAGGAACACGCCGAGGATGCTCGACAGCGAGGCGCTGCACACCGCTGCCGGCACGTTGCCGCGGGCCATGGAGGTGAACGCGATGGACGACTGCACGGTGGACGGCAGGGTGCACAGGAACAGCACGCCCAGGTACAGCTCCGGAGTCAGCAGCCAACCCGACAGTGGCTTGAACATCAGCCCCAGCAGCGGGAACAGGATGAAGGTGCAGGCCAGGATGGTCAGGTGCAGCCGCCAGTGCAGCATGCCGCCGATGATCGACTCGCGCGGCAGGCGCGCGCCATGCAGGAAGAACAGCGCGGCGATGGCGACGGTGGTGACATCGTCGAGCACGATGGCGGCGGCGCCCTTCATCGGCAGCAGCGAGGCCAGGCCGACGGTGCACAGCAGGGCGAGGGTGAAGTTGTCCGGTCGCAGGCGCGACCACCAGCGGGTCATGGTGGGCAGAGTCCTTGGTGCGGAGGGTGGTTCAGGGCGAGGTGACCGGTGTGGCCAGGCGCTGACGGGTGGCGGCTTCCAGCGACTTCAGGCCGGCGCGCTGGCCGAGCTGAAGCGCCTGCTCCGGGCTGGCATGTTCATAGCGGGCATTGACCAGGCCGAGCACGGCACCGGCGCGGTTGCCGGAGGCGCAGTGCAGCAGCACCGGCCCCTGGCTCTGCTGCAGGGCCTGGTGCACGGCGCGCACATTGGCCGCATCCAGGCCCTCGGCGCCGGCCACCGGAATGCGCACATAGCGCAGGCCCAGCGATTCGGCCGCGTGGATTTCATCGAAGCCGCGGTCTTCGTCGGACTGGCGCAGGTCGATCACGGTGCGCACGCCCTGCGCGGCCAAGGCCTGCAGCTGCGCGGCACTGGGCTGGCCGCCGACATACAGGCCGGGGCGGACTTCGTTCAGGGGCGCGTCTTCGGCCAGGGCCGTCAGCGGCAGGCAGAGCGACAACAACAGCAGGCAGGTCAGGCGCAGCAGCATGGTCCTCTCCGTGAAAACGTTCTGCCCGCTACAGGCGCAGTCCGGCGCGCGCCTTCAGCAGCTCGCGCAGTTCGTATTTGTCAGTATCGTCCAGGCCCTGCTGGCGCTGCTTTGCCAACAACTCCTCCAGACGTTGCACCAGCAGCTGTTTCTCCAGCTGGGCCACTGCGTCGTGCAGTTCCTGGGTCCAGCTGGCTTCGGTGCCGGGCAGCGTCTGTGCGGCCAATGTATGCAGCGAGGCCTGTTCCTCGCGGCCGTCGAAGTGTTCCAGCAGGGCGCCGGTGCTGATGTCCGGGCGCTGTTCGACCAGCCCCAGCAGCTCCAGCAGCAGTTCCACACCAGGCAGGCGAAGGCCCTGGAAGTGATGCTTGCCGCCCAGGGTCAGCGCCAGCGACGGCTGCTGCAGCAGCACGGCGATCGCGCCGCGCACCAGGCTGCGCCTGGCCACTGGCTGGATCGTGCGCGAAGGCTGGCGTTGCGGCATCGACGTGCGTGCAGCCTGGGCGTTGCCGCCGAGCCCGGTCAGCTGCGCCAGCTGCTGCTTCATCAGGTCGCCGAAGGCACCGTCGGGAATCTGCGCCAGCATCGGCTTTGCGCGTTCGGCCAGGCGCGCCTTGCCGTCCAGCGTGCCCAGGTTGATCTCGCGGGTCAGTTCATCGAAGAAGAACTGCGACAGCGGCGTGGCCTGCTTCAGGCGCTCGTTGAAGGCCTCGGTGCCTTCCTTGCGCACGATGGTGTCCGGGTCTTCGCCATCGGGCAGGAACAGGAAGAAGGCCTGGCGGCCGTCCTTCATGCGCGGCAGCACCGACTCCAGCGCCTTCCAGCCGGCGCGGCGGCCGGCGGCGTCGCCGTCGAAGCAGAAGAACACGTCCGGCGCGTTGCGGAACAGCAGCTCGGCATGGTCCGGCGTGGTTGCGGTACCCAGTGTTGCCACCGCCTGGGTGACACCGAACTGGAACAGCGAGACCACGTCCATGTAGCCCTCGACCACGATCAGCCGCTCGATCTTCTGGTTGGCCTGACGCACCTGCCACAGGCCGTACAGTTCGCGGCCCTTGTGGAACAGCGCGGTTTCGGGCGAGTTGAGGTACTTGGGGCCGTCGTCCTTCTCGAACACGCGGCCACCGAAGGCGATCACCCGGCCACGGCGGTCGAAGATCGGGAACATCACCCGGTCGCGGAACTTGTCGTAGACGTGGCCGCGGTCATTCTTCGAGAACAGGCCGGCGCGGTCGAGCAGCTTCATGCGCCGCTCGTCCTTGCCCAGTGCATCGCGCAGCCCGCTGTACCCATCCGGGGCGTAGCCGATCTGGAAGCGCGCGCGGTTCTCTTCGTCCACGCCACGCCCATCAAGGTAACTGCGTGCCTTGTCGCTGCCTTCCAGGTTCTTCTGGAAGAACCGGGCAGCGGCATCCAGTGCCGAATACAGCTCGCGGCTGTCGTCCTGCTGCTGGGGGCTGCGCGGGTTCTCGTTGCGCGGTACTTCCATGCCCGCGCGCTTGGCCAGCTCATCCACCGCGTCGAGGAACTCGAGGCGGTCGTAGTTCATCAGGAAGCTGATCGCGGTGCCGTGCGCGCCGCAGCCGAAGCAGTGATAGAACTGCTTGGTGGGCGAGACCGTGAACGACGCCGAGCGCTCGTCATGGAACGGGCAGCGCGCGGCGTACTCCTTGCCCTGTCGCTTCAACGGCACGCGGCTGCCCACCACCTCGACGATGTCGGAGCGGGCGAGCAGATCGTCGATGAAAGCGTCGGGGATACGGGCCATGGGCAACAGAACGGGGCGCGGCCGCAGGGCGCGCAGCAGGGGCGGCAGGTTCCCCTAGTTTACTCGCTGGCGGTGCCGGGGCTGGCCTGTTCCGCATCGGCCCCGGCCCTGGCCAGTTGCGCCCGTGCATGCTGCCGTTCGTCGATCACCGCGGTCATCAACGCACCGACGAAGAACACGGCGGTGGCGTAGTAGATCCAGACCAGCGAGATCACCAGCGCGCCCATCGAACCGTAGGCGCTGCCCGGGGCCACCGTGGCGATGTAGACGCCGATGCCATAGCGGCCGAGGGTGAACAGCACCGAGGTGATGGCACCGCCGATGAAGGCCTGGCGCCAGGCCACGCGGCGGTCCGGCAGGTAGTGGTAGAGGAAGGCGAAGGCCAGCGTGTACAGCAGCAGCGAGGTCAGGTAGCCGATTGCCGGCAGTACCGAGGGCAGCTGCGCGAACACCACCTGCAGCGCAGTGGTGGCGGTCATCGACAGGATCAGCAGGAAGCCCAGTGCCAGCACCACGCCGAACGAGAACACGCGTTTGCGCAGCCAGGCCTTGATGCCTTCCAGACGCTGGCCGCTGGTGTGGAAGATCCGGTTCAGCGCGTTCTGCAGCTGGGCGAACACGGCGGTGGCGCCGATGAACAGCAGCAGCGTGCTCCACAGCCCGGCCAATGAACCGACGCTGGGCTGGCTGTTGGCGTTGTGCAGCACGGTGTCGGCGACGCTGGCCACGCTGCTGCCGGCCACCGAACCGATCTGGCTGATCAACGTCTGTTGTGCCGGTGGGTACAGCGAGGCGGTCAGCCACAGCAGCAGCACCAGCAGCGGTGCCATCGACAGCAGGGCGTAGAAGGAGACCGAGGCGGCCTGGGTCAGCACGTCGATTTCGACGAAGCGCTTGGTGACGGCCATCGGGAAGCTGTCCTGCAGGCGGTCAGCGTAGTGGCGAAGCCGTGCGGGAATGCCGTGGGGACGCGTGTCGGCGGGGGAGTGCGATTGCTCGACCATGGGGATGTTGTAGCAGCCGGGGGTCGAAGGTGCGGTGAAGCGGGTGCATCAATGGGGTCAGAGCCCTTCCGCGATGCGAAAGGGATCCGACCCCGGCAATGGCTTACGCCAGCTGCTGCTTGACCAGCTTGGAGACCAGACCCATGTCGGCCTGGCCAGCGAGCTTGGGCTTCAATGCGCCCATCAGCTTGCCCATGTCGGCCGGACCGGAAGCGCCGGTCTCGGCGATGGCGGCCTGGATCGCGGCGACGATCTCGGCTTCGCCCATCTTGGCCGGCAGGTAGGCTTCGATGACCACGATCTCGGCGCGCTCGATCTCGGCCAGGTCCTCGCGGTTGGCGGCTTCGAACTGGCTGACCGAGTCCTTGCGCTGCTTGACCATCTTGTCGAGCACGGCGATCACGGCGGTGTCATCCAGCTCGATGCGCTCGTCCACTTCGCGCTGCTTGATGGCGGCGTTGATCAGGCGGATCACGCCCAGCTTGTGCTTCTCGCCCGCCTTCATGGCGGCCTTCATGTCTTCGGTGAGCTGCTGCTTCATGCTCATGAGGAACCTCGTGGTGGTAGGTGGGGCAGGGCGGATGCCCGAACCCGGAAACGCAAAAAGCCGGCGACGCTCGCGCGTGCCGGCTTCGGCTCCATCGCGACAGGCAAGCCCATCGCAATGAAGATGCGTCCGATCAGTACAGGCGCTGACGCTTGGTAACGTCGCGCGACGAGCGGCGCAGCTGACGCTTCACAGCAGCGGCGGCCTTGCGCTTGCGCTCCTGGGTCGGCTTTTCGTAGAACTCGCGCTTGCGGGTTTCGGCCAGCACACCGGCCTTTTCGCAAGTGCGCTTGAAGCGGCGAAGAGCAAACTCGAAGGGCTCGTTCTCGCGGACTTTGACGCTGGGCATGGAATCTCCGGGACACAGTAGAACCGGGTCACGCCCGGCGAGCCGCACATTATAGCGGCGAATAGACAAACTGCAAGCGGCCAACCCTGAATACGGGCCAGAGGTTCGAAAGCAGTGAGACCTGCACGTCCCCCGAGGGGGCGGCAGGGGCGTCATAATAGCAGGCATGCGAGTCCTTGGCATCGAATCTTCCTGTGATGAGACCGGCGTGGCGGTGTATGACACCGACCTGGCCGGCAGCGCGGCCCTGCGCGCCCATGCGGTCTACAGCCAGATCGCCCTGCACGCCGAATACGGTGGTGTGGTGCCCGAACTGGCCAGCCGCGACCACGTCCGCAAGCTGCTGCCGCTGGTGCGACAGACCCTGGCCGAAGCCGGCCTTGGCGTGGACGACATCGACGGCGTGGCCTATACGGCCGGGCCCGGCCTGGTCGGGGCACTGCTGGTCGGCGCGGGCGTGGCGCGGTCGCTGGCCTGGGCGCTGGAGGTGCCGGCAGTGGGCGTACACCATATGGAAGGCCACCTGCTGGCGCCGTTGATGGAAGACGACCCACCGGAAGCGCCGTTCGTGGCGCTGCTGGTGTCCGGTGGGCATACCCAGCTGGTGGCGGTGGACGCGATTGGCCAGTACCGCCTGCTGGGCGAGACCCTGGACGATGCGGCCGGCGAGGCCTTCGACAAGACCGCCAAGCTGATGGGCCTGCCGTACCCGGGCGGCCCGCAGCTGGCCAGGCTGGCCGAGCAGGGCACGCCGGGGGCCTACCGCTTCGCGCGGCCGATGACCGACCGCCCGGGGCTGGATTTCAGCTTCTCCGGCCTGAAGACCCAGGTCCTGATGGCCTGGCGCGACAGTGACCAGAGCGAACAGACCCGCGCCGACATCGCTCGGGGCTTCGAAGACGCCGTGGTCGAGACTCTGTCGATCAAATGCGAGCGCGCGCTGGAAGCGGCCGGCACCAACGTGATCGTGGTGGCTGGCGGCGTCGGCGCCAACAAGCGCCTGCGCGCACGCCTGCAGCAGATGGCCGAGCGCCTCGGCGGACGGGCCTGTTTCCCGCGGCCGGCACTGTGCACCGACAACGGCGCGATGATCGCCTTCGCCGGCGCGCTGCGGCTGCAGGCCGGCCAGCACAGCCCGCCGAAGGTGGACGTCACCCCCCGCTGGGACATGGCGACCCTGCCTGCGGTGTAAGCCCCGGAACCGGTAGCGCCGGGCCATACCCGGCGGACGCATTACGGACGCCCTGCCAACGGCGACGCCGCTAATACCGTCGTTGCCCGCTCATGGCGTTGCAACCAGCCCAGCGTATGCGGGCAGCGCGCATGGATCAGCCGCCCGATCGCAGCCAGGTCGGCACCGATGTCGCGTTCCAGGATGGGTTCGTGGTGGGCGATCCGATTGCGCAGGAGGCGGATGCGTCCGATGTCTGCGTGGATGCTCGTGCGGACGACGCTGAGAGCATTCTGTGGCGCGTTCGGCAACGCAATCTTCAAGCCCCGCGTCCAGATGGCTCCCTCGAAGCGCCGCGTGAAAAGCTGCTGCCAGAACGCGAAGCGAAGGCTGGCGATGATCTCCTGAGTGTCCATCCGACGACCAGCCTGTCTATGGAGATCCTGCAAGGCCGACAACGCGCCATCTGCTGGCATCCGCTGCAGCAGTGCAGGATGCCAGGGCCAGCGCGGCCCAAAGGCATGCGCCAGCGCCGCGGCCACCGCGTTGCGGATTACGATTTCACAGACGTGCAGGGGGGATAGCAGCGCGCCGCACATCTGCATGTTCCATACGTAAAGCGAGGCGGCATCCAAAGAGTGCCGGTCCGCGATACGTTTGTACGTCGCCCACCGTGGGCGTGACAGCGCTGCCTGCAGGATTCGTTGCTCTCTCATCAAATGCGGGACCACATGGCGGATCATCAGCCTGCGCTGGTTGCCGCTGGCGTGATATCGGGCAATGCCGCCGCGTCAGGCAGCAGAATTCCTGTATTGCCCTTGGCTTCCTCCAGCATGTCGCGATTGACTCTGGACCGTCGAGGGAATGAACGTCATGATCTGCATCGTGTGCTTCGGGACTCGCGGCTGGATTCCAGCTCCCCCCGAGGACGTTGAGAGGTACCAAAGGGCCCCGCTAGCAGGGCCCTTTGTTTTTTGGAAATGCGGGTATAGTCGGAATCGCCTCTTGATCCGCAGACCTCACCCGCTTCAATTTCGACGCCTGCGCCACCGGGACTCGCGGCTGTTCAACAGCTCCCCCCGGGGACAAGCGGTAGTACCAGAGGGCCCTGCTAGCGGGGCTCTTTGTTTTTC
This sequence comes from Stenotrophomonas sp. 80084_Sma, assembly GCF_056481995.1. NCBI lineage: Bacteria > Pseudomonadati > Pseudomonadota > Gammaproteobacteria > Lysobacterales > Lysobacteraceae > Stenotrophomonas > Stenotrophomonas sp. 80084_Sma. The sequence continues at coordinate 367,276 of NZ_CM151177.1, forward strand.
CCAGTGCCGCATTCCTGCCGGCCACCCACCGCCCGTTCCGGGCAGGCTCACCGTCGTGCCGTTACCATGGCCCCCTGTATTCGGGCTGGTTAAGCGCAATGGACAAGGTTTTCATCGAGGGGCTGACGATCGACGCCCTGATCGGTATCTACGATTGGGAACGACGGATCCGCCAGGACCTGGTGTTCGACCTGGAAATGGGCTTTGACAACCGTCGTCCCGCGGCCTCCGACGACATCGCCCATACCCTGAACTACAAGGCGGTGAGCAAGCGCCTGGAGCAGTTCGTGCGCGAGTCGGAATTCGGCCTGGTCGAAACCCTGGCCGAGCGCTGCGCACAGATCGTGCTGGACGAATTCGACGTGAAGTGGCTGCGTCTGAAACTGAGCAAGCCGGGCGCGGTGCGTGGCGCGCGCGCGGTGGGCGTGATCATCGAGCGCTCGCGGGACTGATCCGGTAGTGCCGGCCGCTGGCCGGCACCCCCAACAACAACGACAACGCAAGGAGACAACTGATGGTGGACGCGGTGGTGGCGGTACAGTGGCTGGAAAAGCTGCAGAACACACTGGAACCCTATCCCGGCGCCTACCTGGCGTTGATGATCACGGCGCTGCTGGTCGCAGCGGGCCTGGCCAACTGGGTGACCAAGCGCATTCTCGTGCGCGGCCTGCGGCGCCTGCTGCAGCGCCTGCCCGGCGCCGAGTCCGGGCGCGGCAGCCACTTGATGCGGGTCATTTCGCGCCTGTCCAACGTGGTGCCCAGCCAGGTGATCGCCTCGGGCATCTCCCTCATTCCCGACCTGCCACCCGGCCTGGTCAACGTCATCATCAAGCTGTGCATCGTATGGGCCGTACTGACGGTGTCGATGGCGTTCTCACATGCGCTGGACGCGGCCAACAGCCTGTACGAGCGCAAGCCCGATGCGCGCAACAAGCCGATCAAGGGCTACCTGCAGGTGGTCAAGATCGTGGTGTTCGTGGCCGCCGGCTTGTCCATCATTGCGACCCTGCTGGGGGTGAAGCTGGGCCCGCTGGTGACCGGCCTGGGCGCGGCCACCGCAGTGCTGATGCTGATTTTCCAGGACACCATTCTGTCGCTGGTGGCCAGCGTGCAGATCAGTGGCGATGGCCGCGTGCGCATCGGCGACTGGATCGAGATGCCCAGCCAGAACGCCGATGGTGACGTCATCGATATCGCGCTGCACACCGTCACGGTGCAGAACTTCGACAAGACCATCACCACCATCCCGACCAAGAAGCTGGTGACCGAGTCGTTCAAGAACTGGCGCGGCATGCAGGAGGCCGGTGGCCGCCGGATCAAGCGCGCGCTGTACCTGGACCAGCACAGCGTCGGTTTCCTGGACGAGGGTGATCTGGCCTTCCTCGGCGAATTCGCGCTGCTGCGCGACTACCTGCAGGCCAAGGAGCAGGAGCTGGGCCAGTGGAACGGGCGCCTGCGCGAGCAGGGCGTGGCCGAGGTCAACAGCCGCCGGGTGACCAACCTGGGCACCTTCCGTGCGTACGTGGAGCGCTATCTGCGCAGTCACCCGGGCATCCATACCGACATGACCCTGCTGGTGCGGCAGCTGCAGCCGACCACCGAGGGCCTCCCGCTGGAGCTGTACTGCTTCACCCGCAGCACCGCCTGGGGCGAGTACGAGGCGGTGCAGTCGGACATCTTCGACCACCTGCTGGCGATCCTGCCGGCCTTCGGCCTGCGCGTGTTCCAGGCCTCCAGCGACGCCATGTTGATGGCCGGGCAGCGCCAGTTGGCCGGCTCGGAGTAAGCTGCGGTGCCCCCGGCGGGGCCATACGGACCCCGCTGATGGCTGAAACTGAATGAAGAAACCTCTCGCCAAATCGCCCGGGATCGCTAGAATGCCGGGCTTGTAAACGTTTTCATCAAGGACTGCCGGTGGCCTCCGATCGCATCGAATCCCTCATTGCCCAGATGACCGTCGAGGAAAAGGTCGGCCAGCTGGGTGTCTTCGCGGACATGGTCCGCCCGTTCGCCCCGGACGTGAACCCGGAAGCCAACGTGCGCAATGCCGACCAGGTGCTGCAGCAGGTGCGCGAGGGCAAGGTCGGCTCGCTGTTCAATGGTGTGGGCGCCGAGCTGGGCCGCCGCATCCAGCAGGTCGCCACCGAAGAGAGCCGCCTGGGCATTCCGGTGATCCTGGCCGCCGACGTCATCCACGGCATGCGTACCGTGTTCCCGATCCCGCTGGGCGAGGCCGCCAGCTTCGAACCGGAGCTGGCCGAGCGCACCGCCCGTGCCACCGCCGTCGAGGCCACCGCTGCCGGCCTGCACTGGACCTATGCGCCGGCGGTGGACATCGCCCGCGACCAGCGCTGGGGCCGTGGTGCCGAAGGTGCCGGTGAGGACGTGGTGCTGGGCTGTGCATTCGCCGCCGCCCGCGTGCGCGGCTTCCAGGGCAGCGACCTGCGCGCTGCCGATTCGCTGCTGGCCACGCCGAAGCACTTCGCCGCCTATGGCGCGGTGATGGCGGGCATGGAATACAACATGGTGGACATCTCGCCGCAGACCCTGCGCGACGTGCACCTGCCGCCGTTCAAGGCTGCGTTCGACGCCGGCGCGATCACAGTGATGTCCTCGTTCAACGACATCAACGGCGTGCCGGCCAGCGCCAACGCCGAACTGCTGACCGACATCCTGCGCGGTGAGTGGAAGTTCCCGGGCGTGGTGATCTCGGATTACACCGCCGACATGGAACTGGTCGCGCACGGTTATGCCGCCGACGACCGCGATGCCACCGCCAAGGCGTTCACCGCCGGCCTCGACCTGAGCATGCAGAGCGGCTTCTACGCCGAGCACCTGCCGGGCCTGGTCGAGAGCGGCGAGGTGCCGATGGCGGTGCTGGATGAAGGCGTGCGCCGCATCCTGTGGCTGAAGGAAACCATCGGCCTGTTCGACGACCCGTACCGTTCGCTGGATCCGGCGCGCGAAGCCGATACCTCGCACATTGCCGCACATGACGCGCTGTCGCGCGATGCCGCGCGCCGTTCGATCGTGCTGCTGAACAACCGTGACAACGTGCTGCCGCTGCAGAAGACCGGGCAGAAGATCGCGCTGATTGGCCCGTTCGTGCAGGACCGCGAGAACATTGAAGGCTGCTGGACGCTGTTCGGCGACAAGCAGCGCTACGTGGATCTGGAAACCGGCGTGCGCGCCGCCATCGGCGATGAAGCGCTGCTGGAAATCGTGCCGGGTTGCGATCTGGAAGCGGCGATTCCGGGCGGTACCGAAGCGGCCGTGGCCGCCGCGCTGCGCGCCGACGTGGTGGTGCTGGCGCTGGGCGAACCGCAGCGTTACAGCGGTGAAGCGCAGTCGCGCGTGGAGATCACCCTGCCGCCGGCACAGCAGGCGCTGGCCGAAGCGGTGGCGATGACCGGCAAGCCGCTGGTGGTGCTGCTGCGCAATGGTCGCGCGCTGGCCCTGCAGGGCGCCGTGCGTAATGCGCAGGCGGTGGCGGTGACCTGGTACCTGGGCACGCAGACCGGCCATGCGGTGGCTGATGTGCTGTTCGGTGACTACAGTCCGTCCGGCCGCCTGCCGGTCAGCTTCCCGCAGGTGTCTGGTCAGCAGCCGTACTTCTACAATCACCCGCGCACCGGCCGCCCGGAACTGCCGACGATGTCGGAGTTCAAGGCCCGCTGGCGCGAGATTCCGAATGAACCGCTGTACCCGTTCGGGCATGGCATCGGCTACACCACCTTCGCCTACGGTGCGCCGCAGCTGAGTGCGGCGCAGCTTGGCTGGGACGACAGCCTGATCATCACCACCACGCTGACCAACAGCGGCGACGTGGCCGGCGAGGAAGTGGTGCAGCTGTACATCCACGACCGCGTGGCCAGCCGCGTGCGTCCGGTGCGCGAACTGAAGGACTTCCGCAAGGTGGCGCTGCAGCCGGGCGAGTCGACCGAAGTGGCGTTCACCCTGACCCGCGAGCAGTTGGCGTTCACCGGCCGCGACGGCGTGCTGCGTGCTGAGCCGGGCCAGTTCGATGTGTGGGTGTGCGCGTCTTCGGCCGCCGGTGAGGCGGTGCAGTTCGAGCTGCTGAAGGCCTGATCGAGAAAAAGGGGACGGAGGGGATTAAGTCGTTTGTGCCATAAACGACTTAATCCCCTCCGTCCCCTTTTTTTGTTGTCCTCACTGGGGCGGCGCTACCATCGGTGTTCTTGAACCGATGGATGCCCGCGCATGCGCACGATCGCTGTGTTGATTCCCGCCCTGTTGCTGGCGGCCTGTTCGCAGCCGGCACCGCCGGCCGAGCCTGCGGTGGATGCACCGCCACCGATGGAGGCCAGTGCCGCGGCGACGCCTGCGGCTGAACCGGCGAAGGCTGCTGCCGAGCCGGCCGGCGCCGCACCGACGGATGCGCCCGCGGAAGACGCGCGTGCGCGCATTGAAAGCCTGCTCGGCGATGCCGCGCAGTACGAAAAGGTGTTCAACGCGTTCAAGACCGCGGTGGTCGGCGGTGATCGCGCTGCGGTGGTGGAGGAAGTGGGCTTCCCGCTGAATATCGCTAACGGAAGGAAGATCACCGGCCCCGGTGAGTTCCAGCGCAACTACGAGAAGATCATCACCCCGGCGGTGGTCAAGGCGGTGTCCGGGCAGGACTTCGGCAAGGTCTTCGTCAACCAACAGGGCGTGATGATCGGTGACGGGCAGGTGTGGTTGAACGGGCAGTGCCTGGACAAGGCCTGTGCGCAGACCGAAGTGAAGGTCATCACCATCCAGTGAACGCAGACGGCCCCGCGTGCGGGGCCGTTGCGGGCAAACATGCCGGCCAGCGGCCGGCACTACCATCCTGTCAGGTTTTCGGGGTGAGCTTCAGCAGGCGCGCCTTGTTGCCGTCTTCCAGCAGCCACAGTGCGCCATCCGGGCCCTGTTCCACTTCGCGGATGCGCTCGCCCATGTTGAAGCGTTCGGCTTCGCGCGCGCTGTCACCATCGAATGCCACGCGCACCAGCGAGGTGGAGGACAGGCCACCGATGAAGCCGCTGCCCTTCCACTGCGGGAACAGGTTCCCGCTGTAGATCACGAAGCCGGCCGGCGAGATGACTGGCGTCCAGGTCACCTTCGGGGCGGCGAACTCCGGGCGGGTATCGTGGTCGGGAATCGGGCGGCCGTCGTAGTGGTTGCCGTTGGAGACGATCGGGTAGCCGTAGTTGGCGCCGCGCACGATCAGGTTCAGCTCGTCGCCGCCGGCCGGGCCCATCTCGTGCGCCCACAGCTTGCCGTTGGCATCGAAGGCCATGCCGAGGATGTTGCGGTGGCCCAGCGACCACACCTGCGCGGCAACCCCGCCCTGCGAGGCGAACGGGTTGTCGGCCGGCAGGCTGCCATCGTCGTTGAGGCGGATGATCTTGCCGAGATTGCTGCCCATGTCCTGCGCCGGATCGAACTTCTGGCGCTCGCTGGAACTGATCCACAGCTTGCCGTCCGGGCCGAAGACGAGGCGGTGGCCGTAGTGGCCCTCACCACTGACCTTGGGGCTCTGCCGCCAGATCACCTTCAGGTCCTTGAGCTGGCCGGCACCGTTGGCGTCCAGCGCCAGCGTGGCACGGGCCACGGCGGCACCGCGGGTATCCAGCGTGCCTTCCTCGGCGTAGCTGAGGTAGATCACGTGGTTGCTTGCGAACTGCGGGTGCAGGATCACATCGCCGAAACCACCCTGGCCACCGTAGGCGACCTTCGGAACGCCGGTGATCTCGTGTTTTTGGCCGCTGGCCAGGTCCAGATGCTGCAGCTTGCCGCGCTTTTCGGTGACCAGCAGGCTGCCATCGGGCAGGAAGGTCATCGCCCAGGGCTGATCGAAGCGGCTGACTTCGGTGGCGGTGAACGGGCGTTGATCGGCGGCGGTGGATGCCGTGGCCGTGGCTTGGGTGCAGCTGGCGGCCGGGTCGGCGGCGTTGCAGGCGGAGGTGGCGAGGATCGGCACCAGGCCGAGGGTGAGCAGCAGGGGTATGCGGGTCATGGGTATCTCCAGGACGGGGATGCGGATGGCCGGGCTGTCCCTTGTATACCACTTGCACGATCATCGTCGTGGCCTGAAGGTCCCGCGCCCCCTGTGCGGCGGCAGCGGGATCGTCTAGGGTGGGCACGCCCGGGCAAAGCGTGCCCGCCTGCCTGCCAAGGATCTGCAATGAGCACAGCCATGCCCCACAAGCCGTCCACTGCCTTCATCGCCGCCTCCTGGGTGGCCCTGCTGCTGGGTGCGGCGGCCTACCTGATCGGCCTGTTCAACGCCACGATGGCGCTCAACGAGAAGGGCTACTACCTGACACTGCTGCTGTTCGGCCTGTTCGCGGCGGTGTCGCTGCAGAAGAGCGTGCGCGACCGCGTCGAGGGCATTCCGGTCAGTGGCCTGTACTACGCGCTGTGCTGGTTCGCGCTGCTGTCGGCGCTGATGCTGCTGCTGGTCGGCCTATGGAATGCCACCCTGGCGTCGAGCGAGAAGGGCTTCTACGGCATGGCGTACGCGCTGTCGCTGTTCGGTGCGGTGGCCGTGCAGAAGAACACCCGCGACCTGATCGCCGCCGGTGGCGGTGAAGGCAAGCGCAGCACGGCCGTGCCGCCGCTGCCGGAACAGGAATGATGCAGCAATGGTGGCGCCGGGCCATGCCCGGCGTTGCCGCATAACGGGTCCGTCAGGGGCCGCGTGCCAGGCGCGGTTCCACCTGCTGCGCTTCCTCCCAGCCACGGCGCACGGCACTGCGTGCCTGCGCCCAGTCCAGGCGGCTGCGGCCTCGTTCACTGGCCCAGCGTGATTCCAGCTCGCCTTCCACTTCCTCGTAGGCGCGGATCATGTCCTGCGCACGTGCGGCGTGGCCGATGCGGTAGGCCGGCTCGTAGTCCTCGAAGAACAGCTGGTCGTCGTAGTACGGCTCGGCCGTGTAGCGTTCGCGCCAGTAGTTACTGACCGCATCGCGCGGTGTGCTGTCGTCCGGTACGCGGCCGGGAATCTGGTACTCGGTCATGGAAGGGCTCCGTTGTGGACGAAACCTGATCGTGCCTGCGAGGCGGTTAACGGCCCGGTCCGGCAGCGTGAAGGGCGAGTCTGTAGAGTCGAGCCATGCTCGACTCATGCACCCCAAATCCCAGTCGAGCATGGCTCGACTCTACAGTTCGGGCTTTCGCGGCAGCTTGTAGATCACCGCGCCGATGGCGAACGCGACCAGTGCGGCGGCGATGTTCTGCCAGCTCGCACTGGCGAACAGCGCAACGCACAGCAGCAGCGCCAGCACCGGAATAAGCGGGCCGCCCGGCAGCTTCAACGCACCAGGGCGATCGGCATAGCGCTTGGCCAGCACCAGTACTGCAGCGGCAGTACCGATGTAGGCGAACAGGCGCGTGGTCATCGACAGCAGCGCCAGCTGCACGAACGAACCGGACAGCGCCAGGCCGAGTGCGATCAGGCCCTGGCACAGGATCGATGCGGCCGGGGTGTGGAAGCGTGGATGCACCTGGGCCAGGATCTTCGGGCCGTAGCCATCGCGGGCCAGCGCGAACAGGAAGCGCGGGCCCATCATCATCGTGTTGCTGTTGGTGCCGAGGATGGAGATGGTGGCGCCGACGGTCAGGATCAGCGCCAGTGCCTCGCCACCGAAGCCTGCGGCGGCGTCGGCCAGCGGCGTGGCCGAACTGGACAGCCCGGCCAGCGTGCCCTGCGCCACCACCTGCACCGCTCCATAGATGACGGTGACGGTGATGATCATGGTGATCAGGGCGAATGGAATATCGCGGCGCGGATTACGGTACTCGCCGGCGGCCGCCGGAATGTTCTCGAAGCCGGCGTAGGCGTACAGCAGCAGCAAGGCGGCTTCGCCCATGCGCTGCAGGTCATGCGGGTCCGGGCGCTGGCCGGAGAAGGCCAGCTGCGGATCGATGTAGAACGCACCGATGGCCACGAACAGCAGCAGCGGCAGCATCTTGCCGATCACCAGCACCACGCCGGTGCGCGCGGCCGAGCGCACGCCAATGATGTTGACGCCAGTGAGGAAGCCCAGCGACACCACGATCACCGCGATGCGGCCCATGCCGGCGCCGGCCCACGGCCAGAAGCGCGCGACCGCATCGGCCAGTGCATTGCTCAATGCGGCCGCCGAGCTGATGCGGGTCAACCAGATCATCCAGCCGATCTCGAACCCGGCAAATCGCCCGAACGCCTCACGGGCATACAGGTAGCTGCCACCGGGTTCATCGAAGTAGCTGGCGGCCTGCGCGTAGCACAGCACCAGCAGGGCAACGACGATGCCGGCGGCGACCACGCCCCACAGGCTGAAGGGGCCGAGCAGGGCGACGGTGGCGGCCGGCAGCAGGTAGATGCCGCTGCCGATCACATCGTTGATCGACAGGCCGACGATCTGCCAGCGGCTGACCGCGCGCTGCAGCTGCGGTTCGTCCTGCGCGCTCAACGGGCGTCTCCGCTCAGTGCGGGCAGCTGCCAATGGGCCTGCAGGCGCGTGTACTCGGCGCGCGGCAGCAGCACGAAGCGCGGCGTATCCTGCGGGCGCAACCAGTCCAGCAGGGCCTGCATGCGCGCCTGCGGCATGGCGGTGCAGCCGGCCGTGGCCTCGCCGGGCTGGCGCCACAGGTGGGCGAAGATGCAGCTGCCCTTGCCGGGCTGGTTGTCCGGGTTGTGGGCGATGACGAAGCCTTCCCGGTAGCGCACGTCGCCCTTGTTGTGCAGGTCCAGCCGCATCGGCTCGGTGGAGCCCTTGACCGCTGCACTGCCGACCTTCTTTTCATCCACGATGCGGTTGTAGAACGGAGAGCCGGGCACATCCATGCAGTAGCTGCTGTCCAGCATCGGCTGGTAGGGCATGGCGGTGCCGGGGCGTGTAACGGCATAGCCGAACGCGCTGCCCAGCGCGAACACGCCGGCCGGGCTGCGGCCATCGCCTTCCTGTTTCTGCGGGCCGTCGGCCTGCGCCGGATGCAGGCCCAGCCCCCAGGCGCTGCCGGTACGGCCGAGCGCCACCGGGAACGCCTGCCCATGCGCATGCCAGCCGTTGCCATCGCGCACATAGGCCTGCAGTTGCCCCTCGGTGCTGTCCCAGCTTTCGCTGGTGACCACGATCAGCTGGCGCGCGCCATCCAGCGGCGCGGCGTGGGTGGACATCGCTGCAGCAAGCAGCACGGCAGTGGTGGCAAGGCGGACCAGCGATTTCATCAACGTGCGCTCCGGTCAGGAATCCAGCAGGTGGTCGATCCGCTCCAGGTTCACCGCCAGTTGCTGCTTGCGGTCCGGATTGGCGTGGCAGAGCAGCACGAACAGGAAATCGAGCAGCGCGTGCATGGCGCTACGGTACAGCAGCTGCGCGACCTGCGGCGTGCGGTCGTGCGCACACACCACCAGCGTTGCATCGGCATGCGCGCGCAGCGGGTTGGCGGTGTGGCGGGTGATGGAAATCACCTTGCCACCCATGTCCTGGAACTGCCGCGACAGCTGCGAGAGCTGGGGCAGGTTGCCGAACTCGGAGAACATCAACAGCGCGTCACCGGGGCGCGCGGCCGACAGGTTGGCCAGCATCAGGATCGGGTCGGTATGCGGCACCACCAGCAGGCCGAGCAGCGACAATCGCATGGCGAACTCACGCGCGTACAGGCCGTCGTCACCCAGGCCGTACACGAACAGCTTCGGCGCGCCGTCGAGCAGCTGCACGATGCGCTCGATTTCCCCGCGCGGGTTGGCCTGGCGGGTTTCCTCTTCGGCTTGTGCCTTGCTGCGGCGCAGGGCCTCGCCCAGGCGCAGGTAGTCATCGCCGCTGTCGGGTTCGCTGGGCGCCTGCTGCGGGTCGGCACCGGCGCGAGCCACATCCTGGCCGATCGAGTACTTCAGGTCCGGGTAGCCCTTGAAGCCGAGCTTCTGGCTGAACTTCACCACGCTGGACTGGCTGATGCCCAGAGCGCTGGCCAGCTGCTGGGACGAGTAGTCGCGCAGCAGGTGGGCGTTGTCGAGAATGAAGTCGGCGATGCGACGCTCGATGGCCGACATCTGCCCGCGCTCGGAGCGGATCTTCAGCAGGGGCGGCATGCGGGGAGTCCGGGCAAGGATAGGCGCGTTGCGGTTGGCAGCGTAGAGAGTGTCATGGAATGGGCCGGGCGGGTGCCAGACGCGAGGGGGGTACGGGGTAGAGCAGAAGCAGGAGCATCCACGCATGGCGTGGATCTACCCGGAGCTGCTGTTGAGTCCGCCTTCAAGTGAGCCGAGCACCGCAGGTCCGGCGAGGGCGAAGAGGCGCGGGTGTCTGAGCGCAGCGAGTTCCGCGCCGTCCCTTGACGGACCGAGGAGCGCAGGGCACCGACGTGCGCAGCACGTCGGCTCGCGGCTGGCGGAGCGTTTCTTTTGGTTACTTTTCTTTCCGCAGAAAGAAAAGTAACGCGCGACCCAACGTCAGTGGCACGCAGCGTCAGCCGAAAGGCCGAAATCAATCCAGCATCTCCAGCCCACGCACTTCGGTGATGCCCAGCCCCGGTACGTCGCTGATGCTGATCTCCGATTCGTTGAAATGCACGCCGCCGCTGACCGGGTCGAACTGGCCCAGCGAGGGGCCGTCGAGGTCGACCTTGGTGATCACATCGCTCTTGGCCACCGCCAGGTGCACGGCCGCGGCCACGCTGATGCTGGATTCGATCATGCAGCCGATCATGCAGGGCACACCGTAGATACCGGCGATGTCGGCGATGCGGATCGCGTTGGACAGGCCGCCGGTCTTCATCAGCTTGATGTTGATGATGTCGGCCGCGCGCTGCTGGATCAGGTCCATCACCTGGCTTGGGCTGAACACGCTTTCGTCGGCCATCACCGGCGTGTTGACGCGGTCGGTCACGTACTTCAGGCCACTGATGTCGGCGGCCTTCACCGGCTGCTCCAGCAGCTCGAGCACCACGCCCGCTTCCTCCAGCGTGCGCATGGCATGCACCGCCTGCTTGGCGGTCCAGCCCTGGTTGGCATCCAGCCGCAGCAGGGCGCGGCCTTCCACAGCAGCGTGGATCGCCTTGACCCGTTCGATGTCCAGGCCGATGTCCTTGCCGACCTTGATCTTCAGCGACTCGAAGCCGCGTTCGATCGCCGACAGCGAATCGGCCACCATCTTGTCGATGTAGTCCACGCTGATGGTGATGTCAGTGGTGATCACCGGGTCGCCGCCGCCCAGCATCTGGTACAGCGGCGCGCCATGCAGCTGTGCCCACAGGTCGTACAGCGCGATCTCCACCGCCGCCTTGGCGCTGGTGTTGCGCTCCATCGCGGTCTGCACCAGACCGCACAGGCGATTGAGGTTGGCCACGTCCTGGCCGATCAGGCGCGGCGCGATGAAGTGACGGATCGCCTCAATGATCGAGCCGTGGGTATCACCGGTGATCACCGCGGTGGCCGGCGCTTCGCCGTAGCCGGTGTGGCCGGTGTCGGTGCGGATCAGCACCACTACGTCTTCCACGGTTTCCACCGTGCGCAGGGCGGTCTTGAACGGTGTTTTCAGCGGCACGCGCAGCATGCCCAGTTCGATGGCAGTGATCTTCATTCAGGGGGTCTTGGCACGCAGGCGTTGGATGTTGGTGATGCGGTCGATGTAGCGGACGCTGTCGCTGGCCATCATCGGCTCCAGCGGGGTGACCGAAACACCATTGAGATGGGCCTGCACACGCTTGCCGTCAGCACCGAACCAGCTGCCGCCCGCCGTATCGTGGATCACCCAGGTGCGGCCGTCGACGTGGCCGATGGCCATCATCACGTGGCCGGGGATGTAGACCAGATCGCCCACCTGCAGATCGGTGACGGCGCGGTCGCGCACGGCCTTGCCGTCCTTGCCGGTGAATGGCACGCGGTCCAGCGCCGGGCTGACCGCCTGCGCGCTGGTATTGCGCGGTAGGAGCACGCCGAAGCTGCGGTAGATCTCGGAAACGAAACCGCTGCAGTCGCGGGTGTCGTAGTCGTGGCCCCAACCGTAGCGCTCGCCGAGGAACTTGAAGGCCTGCTGCAGCAGCAGGCGTGGGGTCAGCGGCAGGTAGTCGGCGGCGGTGTCCTGCGAGCGCGGCAGCAGCGCCGGTACCAGTTTCAACCGGCCATCGGCTTCGCGGACCGGCAGCTGAACCACCCACGCGGCGTGCGCCTGCTGGCCGTTCACCGGCTCTGACGCCGGCCAGTCGGCCAGCACCGGCAGCCGCACGCCCATGTCCAGCTGCAGGCGCGAGACGCGTGGTTCTTCCGGGGTGTAGGCAGTCTGCGCGGTGGCGCCGGTGACGATCCGGTACGGCCCCTTCGCGCCGTAGCCGAGCACGGTGGCTTTGTCGCCGCTGGCGATGGCATCGGTCTCGATCCACGCGCTGTAGCGTTCGCTGTGCACGAACAGCCAGCGGCCATCGGCACTGCGGTGGACCACCGCGACCTTGTCGCCGGGGAACAGCGCCGACTCCTGGAAGCGATCGATGTCGGTGTCACCGACGCTGCTGAAGACGCGCTCGCGGGTGGGGAAGGTGCGCAGTGCAGCGCGCTTCACCACCAGCCCGTATTGCGGTGTCGTCTGCGCGGGAATGGACTGCAGGCCCAGATTGGCTTCGGTCGCGCTGCGCAGTGCCGTCGCAATGGCCTGGCCCTTGTCGTTGTACAGAGTGCGGGTGGGCCAGCTCGACAGCGCGGTGATGCTGGCACGCACCGCCGCCGCATCAAGCTGCTCGGGCAGTGCGGCGATGTCCTGGATGTGGCTGTCCTGTGAGCGCATCCGTGCGTTCTGTGCCTCGATCTGGCTGCGGTCCAGGATCGGCACATCGGCGTTGTCCAGGCGCGCGGCCCAGTACTGGGGGGTGAGGTAGGCCTCGTGCAGGCCGATCACATAGGGCAGCGGCGCGCCCGGGTCGGGCGGCGGGGCCGCCTGTGCAAAGGCCGGTGCGGCCAGCAGGCACAGGGCCAGGGTCAAGCGGCGTGGCCAATGCCGATGCCGTTCGCGGGAAGCCAGGATCATGCGCTGCAAACCCTCCTCGAATGCCTGTTGGAATATTTATTCCTTTTGGCATCGAAAGCAAGAATAAATTATTGACCGGCATCCCGGCCCGTGTTACACAGCCGTTACCACCCGCGCTGGGGAAGTGTCGCTGTGGATCCTGCCGTTCGCAAACCACGTCTGCCTGCCACTGCCGGCCTGTGTGCCGCGCTGCTGCTGTGGGCGTGGTCGGCGGGAGCGGAGCCGCCCCCCTCGGCCATCCAGTTTGCGCGGGTCGTGCAGATGATCGACGCGGGACGGTTCTCCGAAGCCGGCAGCGAACTGAACACCTGGTCGGCCGCCGACGCGGCGGAGCCTGGCGTCAGTTTCGACGACATCGCGTTCCAGGAAGAGCGCATGCGCCGCATCCGCCTGGATTTTTCCCTCGACGAAGCCGCCACCAAGTCTGCCGTGCGCCGCTGGATTCCCGACCTGACCGACGAGGAATTCGCGCGGTGGGATCAGCTCGGCCTGATTGAGCATCTCGACATCGATGGCACGCGCTGGTACTTCAAGCGCGCACCGTCGAACCTGTTCCTGCTCAGCGACGAGGCACGTGCGCGCCGCCGCGCGGATGCACCGATGCCGGCGCCGGGCCCAAACGAGGTGCTCAACGCGCACCACGCACGCGTGCTTGCCGCAGCGAAACAAAGTGGCCAGGCGTCGGTACTGCCGCAGCGCATTGAATTCACCCAGTCGCTCACGGTGAAAGCCGATGCGGTGCCGGCCGGCGAGACCGTACGCGCCTGGATTCCCTACCCGCGCGAGATGCCCGGCCAGCAGGAGCAGGTGCAGTGGCTGGGCAGCACCCCGGGCAAGGCGCGCGTGGCGCCAGCCAGCACCCTGCAGCGCACGGCCTATCTGGAAGCCAAAGCGGTGGCTGGGCAGGCGACCCGCTTCGAGGTCCGCTATGCGGTCACGATCCTGGCCCGGCATACCGCGATCGATCCGGCCAAGGTGCAGCCGACACCGGCCGATCCGGCGCTGAAACCCTACCTGGCCGAGCAGCTGCCGCATGTGCGCTTCACGCCAGCGCTGAAGCTGTTCTCCGACCAGGTGCTGCAGGGGGAAACCCACCCGTATGAAGTGGTGCGCAAGCTGTTTGCTGCCGTGGATCGCATTCCATGGGCTGGTGCGCGCGAGTACTCCACGATCAGCAACATCAGCGATTACGCGCTGCATGCCGGGCATGCCGACTGCGGCCAGCAGACCCTGTTGCTGATCGCGCTGCTGCGCCTGAACGGTATTCCCGCACGCTGGCAGTCGGGCATGGTGTTCTCCGGCGATGGCAGTGGTTACAACAACCTGCATGACTGGGGGCAGGTCTACCTGGCGCCGTATGGATGGCTGCCGATGGACGTGGCCACCGGCGCACTGGCCAGCGACGTGCCGGCCCTGCGCGATTTCTACCTGGGTGGCCTCGACGGCTACCGCATCGCCTTCAACGACGATTTCGGCCAGGCCCTGGTGCCGGCCAAGCAGCACTTCCGCTCGGAAACGGTCGACTCGCAGCGCGGCGAGGCCGAGTGGGCAGGCGGCAACCTGTACTTCGACCAATGGAGCTACGACTTCCAGTGGCGGGTACTGCCAGCCGGGCAACGCTAGCGCGACACATCGCATTCCACACCATTCAATTCTTGCAGGAGAGAGCAGGGGATGAAGGCTTACAGCATCAAGCGGGCGGCGTTGTGCGTCGCCCTCGGGGCGTGTCTGGGCATGATCGCGCCCAGCGCATTCGCACAGGATGGTTCGGTGGTTGGCCGGCTGGTCACCGATTCGGGCCAGCGCCTGGACGCCGCCACGGTAACCGTGCGCAATCCGGCTACCGGTTTCTCGCGTTCGGTGAAGGCCGACGCCAACGGCAGCTACCGCATTCCACAGTTGCCGGTAGGCACCTATACGCTGGAGGTCGCGGTGGCTGGCGGTACGCCGGCGCAGGTGGGTGAAGTGACGGTGTCGCTTGGCAACGCCACCACGGTCAATGTGCCCGTCTCTGGCATCAGCACGCTGGGTGCCGTGCAGGTGCGCGCGCCACAGGTCATCTCGATGGTCGACGTGACCTCCACCGATTCGTCCATGAACCTCAGCCGCCAGGACATCGAGCGGCTGCCGGTCGACCAGGACCTGAAATCAGTGGCGATGCTGGCCCCGGGCGTGGTCTCGGGCAAAGGCTCGCTGGGTGCGCAGGGCATCTCCTTCGGTGGTTCGTCGGTGGCCGAGAACGCGGTCTACATCGATGGCCTGAACGTGACCGATTTCTACAACCGCGTCGGCTTCTCATCGGCACCGTTCGCGTTCTTCCAGGAATTCCAGGTGAAGACCGGTGGCTACTCGGTGGAGTTCGGCCGTACCACCGGCGGCGTGATCAACGCTGCGACGCGCTCGGGCAGCAACGATTTCCACGCAGGCGTCGAGTACACCTTCGAGCCGCGTGCCTGGCAGTCCAGCAAGAACGATCACTACACCGCTGACGGCACGCCGTACATCATCGGCAGCCAGGACAAGCACACCACCAACCGGCTCAACGTGTGGGGTTCGGGTGCACTGGTACAGGACCGCCTGTTCTTCTTCGGCATGTACGAGATCCGCGACAACCGCGCCCAGTACACCAACAACGATGGCAACGTCTTCAACCAGGGCAGCACCAACGACCCGTTCTGGGGCGGCAAGCTGGACTGGCAGATCAACGACAACCACCGCCTGTCGCTGATGGGATTCTCGGACAAGGACAACTGGGCCTACGACGTCTACGGCTTCGACCTGGCCAAGGGCGAGCCCACTGCCAAGACCAACGAGATCTACACCACCAACGGCGGCAAGAACTGGGCCGCCTCCTACAACGGCCAGCTCACCGAAGGCCTGTCGGTGCGTGCGATGTACGGCAAGAACCAGCGCTATGCGTCGCAGCGCAGCATGACCGACCTGGAATGCAACCGTGTGGTGGCAGAGAGCGGACTGGCTCCGGCAGGCGTACCGCTGGGCTGCACCACCAACTCCACCGTGCAGTCGCGCGTGGATGACCGCGAGCAGGCGCGCCTGGATTTCGAGTGGCAGCTGGGCGCCCATCTGCTGCGCTTCGGTGTGGATCACGAGAAGAACGTGTCCACCTATGACCGCTACTATCCGGGCCCCGGTGCGTTCTACTACAACGTCTACAAGACCACTCCGGGTTCGATCCTGGAGAACGGCGGCGTGGTACCAGCGGGCACTACCGCCTACGTGCGCGCGCGGCGCAATGAAGTAGGGGGGAGTTCGAGAGCACCAATTCGGCGTACTACCTGGAAGACAACTGGTCGGTCACCGACAACCTGCTGCTGAACCTCGGCATCCGCATGGAGACCTTCGACAACAAGGATGCCGAAGGTCGCAGCTACATCAAGATGGACAACATGTGGGCGCCGCGTGCCGGCTTCGCCTGGGACATCAAGGGCGATGGCGCGATGAAGCTGTTCGGCAACATCGGCCGCTACTACCTGCCGGTGGCCAACGTGATCAACATCAAACAGGCCGGTGGGCTGCTTGATGAGCGCACCTATTACGCTTTCAACGGCTGGGACATCCGTGAGATCAATGGCAGCCGCTATGCCGTGCCGCGCACCGGTGCGCAGATCGGGCCGGTGGACAACTCGCAGGGGGATGGCACCGTGGGTGACCTGCGCTCGGAAGTGGACCGTGACATGGATCCGGTCTACCAGGATGAACTGATCCTGGGCTTCCAGCAGATGCTCAACGAGCGTTGGTCCTATGGGGTGCGTGGCATCTACCGCAAGCTGCACAACGCCATCGATGACATGCACATCACGGCCAGCGCGCAGTGCGGCAATGCCGAAGTGGGCTGGGTGATGGCCAATCCGGGCAGGAAGGTCACCGTGTGGGGGGATACCAACTGCGACGGGACCTCCGATGGCTGGCTGACCGTGGACACCAGCAAGGAAGGTTTTGCCCAGTACGATGACCAGGGCAACTACATCGGCCAGATCGGCTGGGACAAGCCGCGTCGCGACTACAAGGCACTGGAACTGCAGCTGGACCGTGGCTGGGACGGCACGTGGGCGATGAATGCCTCGTACACGCTGGCCTACGGGCGCGGCAACGCCGAAGGCCCGGTCAACTCTGATACCGACTTCGCCGATACCGGCCGCACCGAGAACTTCGATGATCCGTGGGTCAACCGCAGGGGCTACGGCTACCTGGCCAATGATCGTCGCCATCAGTTGAAGCTGCGCGGCAGCTATGCGATCACCGAGAACCTGCTGGTCGGCGCCACGCTTGATGCCCGTTCCGGCGGTCCGATCACGGGGTTTGGCGTGGGTAACCCCAGCGGCAACACCAAGCCCTTCCACAGCTACTACATCTGCGTGCAGAACTGCACCTCCAGTGTTCCTTCCGAGCGCGTCTACGAGCATTCCCCGCGCGGAGGCTACGGGCGCATGCCGTGGACCTACGAACTGGGTGCGAACATCACCTGGAACAAGCAGTTCGGCGAGGCCGACCTGAAGGTCAAGCTGTCCATCTACAACCTGACCAACCAGCAGAAGAAGATGTCGGTGGACCAGGAGAAGGAGAACGCCATTGGGCACATCAGCGACACCTTCCTGTGGCCGACCGGCTTCCAGTCGCCGCGCTATGCACAGCTGACCGTAAGCCTGAGCTACTGAGGCACCCTCCCGCGCCATCCCGATGGGTGGCGCGGGGGCTGGGTCACACCCCGTGAGGAACGCCCATGCACCCCCTGCTGATCCTCGCAGCGGCACTGGCCGCACCCTCCGCTTCGGCGGTCGATACCGCATCCATCGATGCCGATGTCGCCGCCGTGGTCCGGCACGAGCACCTGCCCGGGCTGGCCATCGCGGTGGTCGAGAATGGGCGCGTGGTCTATCGCCATGCCGAGGGCGCGCGCGGTGATGGCGGCCGCATTGACGAGGACACGCTGTTCAAGATCGCCTCCAACAGCAAGGCGATGACCGCCGCGCTGTTGGCGCGGCTGGTGCAGCAGCGCAGGCTGCGCTGGGATGATCCGGTGCAGCGCTATCTGCCTGAGTTCCGCATGCACGACGCATGGGTGGGCCAGCAGATGCAGGTGCGCGACCTGCTGATCCACAACAGCGGTCTCGGCCTGGGTGCCGGCGACCTGATGCTGTGGCCGGAACCGAACTCGTTCACCCGCGCCGACATCATTGCCGGACTGGCGCACTTGAAGCCGGTCAGCAGCTTCCGCAGCCACTATGCCTACGACAACCTGATGTACGTGGTGGCCGGCGAAGTAGCCGCTGCGGCCGGTGGCAAACCGTACGACCAGTTGATGCGCGAGCAGGTGTTTGAACCACTCGGCATGACGCGCTGCCAGGTGGGGGCCTGGTCGCTGAAGCGCGTAGGCAACGTCGCGCAGCCACATGCCTGGCGTCGTGATCGCAATGAGGTGGTGAACGCTGACGGTGCCATCAGCCCGGACCTGCCGTCCATGGCTGCCGGAGGCATCCGCTGTTCGCTGCGCGACATGACGCGCTGGATGCAGGTACTGCTTGATCCTGCCGTGGTGCCGGACTGGTTGGACAGTGAACAGCGCCGCACGTTGTGGACATTGCACATGCCGATGCCGCTGGCTGAGCGCCAGCGGCGCTGGGACAACGCGCATTTTTACGGCTACGGCTATGGCTGGCGCGTTTCTGACATGGATGGGCAGTGGAAGGTGGCACACACCGGCACGCTGTCAGGGATGTACTCGTCGCTGGCGCTGCTGCCCGACCGCAAGGTGGGTGTGGTGATGCTGATCAATGGCGAAGGCGAGGATGCGCGTACCGCGTTGATGCAGGCCGCGCTGAAGCGTTTCACCGCAGCGGACGGTGCGCGGCCTGCGATGGAGTACCTGGCCGAATTGAAGGCAGACCAGGCAACGCGGGCGGCGACCGGCCATTCGCGGCCGTCCACTGTTGCGGCGCAGGAGACGAGCCGCACGGATCTGCCGCACTGGCAGGGCCGTTACCGCGATCCGTGGCTGGGCCCGGCCTCACTGTGCCCGGGCGCGGACGGCGGCCTGCACTTCAGCGTGGACAAGTCGCCCCGACTGCAGGCCACGGTGCTGCAGTTGCAGGGGCGTTGGCTGCTGCGCTGGGATACGCTGGGCGAAGACGCACAGGCCTGGCTGCAGCCCGGTGACGGTGCACCGCCCACACTGGACCTGCGTGCCATCGATCCGGACATCGACTTCAGCTATGACTTCCAGGACCTGCATTTCACTCGTACTGGCGACTGCCCTGGCAGCGAGCGCCAGCGCCGCGGAGCCGCCGCGTGTTTCGCCGGCCACTGATGCCGCCAGCGCCGGATTCGTGGAGATCCGCACGTTATCGCCAGGCATCGAGATGGACATCCGCTACGCCGGCGCCAACAACTTCACCGGTGCGCGCGTTCCCGGTTACGAAGCGCCGTCCTGTTACCTGCTGGCGCCGGTGGCGAAGGCATTGGCACAGGTGGAACAGGACCTGCGCGCGGATGGCTTTGGCCTGCGCCTCTACGACTGCTACCGGCCGGTGCGTTCGGTGCAGGCCTTCATGGCCTGGGTGAACGATCCGCGCGAGCGCTCGCGCAAGGCTTTGCAGTACCCGGATCTGGACAAGCCACGGCTGCTGACCGACGGCTACATCGCCGAGCGCTCCGGCCATAGCCGCGGTGCCACGGTGGATCTGGGGCTGCTGGATTGCGGCAGTGGTGCATGTACGCCGTTGGACATGGGCACCGACTTCGATTTCTTTGGGCCACGCGCGCATACGCAGACGAGCGGGCTGAGTGCTGCGCAGCAGGCGAATCGCAAGCAGCTGGTGCAGGCGATGGCACGCCGTGGTTTCGTCAACTATCCGCAGGAGTGGTGGCACTACACCCTGCAGCCCGAACCGGACCCGGGCACCGCATACGACGTCCCCGTGCGGTAGGGACATCGGCAGAGGGGCGCTGCTGTTGGTAGGTGTCGACCTTGGTCGACACGGTAGATCCACACCATGCGTGGATGCTCTTCGTTCAATCATCGGAGTATTCGATTTCGATGGGGATTCATCCACGCATGGCGTGGATCTACCGGGGCTACCGGATTGGGTCCGAGGCAGATCCCTTACACTGGCCGCCATCCCACCGTTGCCCACCCGATGAACCTTCCCCTGCACTTCGGCCTGCTCGGTACCCTCGAAGCGGGCGCCATCGCCCTGCTGGTCGGGCTGCTGGTGTACTTCCTGTGGTCGCAGCTGTGCCGGCTCCTGCACTGGACGGTCGGCCACGCGATCGGCTGGTCGTGCGTGATCTCGGTAGTGATCTCCGCCGGCATCGATGCCTGGAAGCTGTTCTACATGGGCATCGTGCGTCTGGAGTCGCCCCTGTATGCGCGCCTTTTCCTCGCCACCATCCACGATCCGAACGAACTCGGCAGCCGCGTGGTGCTGGAAATCGCCGGTGCGCTCGCCGGTGTTGCCCTCGGCTGGGTGGTGTTCAGTTCGCGGTCATCGGCGCAGAACGTCGACTGACGCAGGTTTTTCGTTCGCTGCCGGTTAAATCAGGCAGCGCTGAATGCGCAGCTTATGAGCCACTCACTTCGTGCTAACCACCGCGCTAAAGCATGCGCGTAGGCGAGTGGTTAATCGTGCGTGTTGACGCCGGTCGCGAGGCAAAATCGATTCAGAAACGCGGTGGCAGGGTAGGTGTCGTGCGGAGACAACACGCCGCGCAACACCACCCAATTGGTAGGAGACACCCCTGATGACTATTCGCAACCGCAAGCCCCTGATCGCCCTGATCGTCGCCGCCGGCAGCGTGCTGGCCATTCCGGCGATGGCCCAGTCGGCCAAGCAGCAGGCCGCGCAGGCACAGAACGAGGCCGCGCAGGCGCAGCAGTCGGCGGCACAGGCAGGGCAGGCGGCTGACCAGGCGACCAACGCGGCCGCAGCGGCTTCGGCACAGGCCAATGGCGGTGGCCAGACCTGGGCCAGCATCGATACCGATGGCAACGGCACCATCAGCAAGACCGAGGCGCAGGTGAACGCAGGCCTGGCCCAGGTGTTCGACCAGGCCGATACCAACAAGGACGGCGAACTGAGCGCCGACGAGTACAAGGCCTACGTGGCCGCGCAGCAGGCCGGTGCGGGTGCCGGCGCGGCACAGGGCCGCTGATCCACGTCTGACTCGGGAAGACCGGTGCATGGGGACCCGGGCGGCTGCGGCCGCCCGGGTTTTTATCGTCACCAGCACCCCTGTATCCTTGTGCGATGAACACCCCCACGCCTGCGCCGTCGCGCGCCATCGGCCTGGTCGGTTTTGACGGTGACGATACGCTGTGGAAGAGCGAGGACTACTACCGCAAGGCCGAGCAGGATTATCTTGACCTGCTGTCGCGCTATGTCGACGTGCATGACACGCAGACCGCGCGCCATCTGCTGGAAGTGCAGCAGCGCCATCTGGGTACCTTCGGTTACGGCGTGAAGAGCATGACGCTGTCGATGATCGAAGCGGCCATCGACATCACCGGCCAGCGCATCGAGGCCAAGGACATCCAGCGCATCCTGGACATCGGCCACGACACCCTGCGCCACCCGGTCGAACTGATCGACGGTGTGCGCGAAGCGGTGGCGGCCATCGCCGAGCACTACCCGGTGGTGCTGATCACCAAGGGCGACCTGTTCCACCAGGAAGCGAAGATCAAGGTCGCCAACCTGGCCGAGCTGTTCCCGCGCATCGAGATCGTCTCCGAGAAGGACCCGGAAACCTACGCCCGCGTGCTGGCCGAATTCGACCTGCCGATGCAGCAGTTCGTGATGGTCGGCAACTCGCTGCGCTCGGACATCGAGCCGGTGGTGACCCTGGGCGGCTGGGGCGTGCATACCCCGTATGCAGTGACCTGGGCACACGAGACCCAGCACGGCGTGGCCGACGACGAACCGCGCATGGTCACCGCCGACACCGCCCACGATTGGCCGGCCGCACTGGCGGCGATCGAGGCCAAGGCCTCGGCGGCGGCCTGACAGGACCCGGCGGCTGCGGCAGAATCGTGGCATGAACGTCCGACTGCGCGCGCTGTTGTTGTCCCTGCTGCTGGTGCCGGCCACCGTGCTGGCCCAGCAGACCGCCGAGCGTTCGGCGGCCTACACGGTGGAAACCGGTGACCGCTGGGTCGATGCCCAGCTGCAGGACATCAACCACTACGCCGAACGCTACCCCGACGCCTTCCTCGACGAAGTGTCGCGCTATGCCGGCGTACCGCGCGGCTACATCAGCGCGCTGTTCACCACCCATGGCTGGCAGGCCGGGGATATCTACTTCGCCTGCTTCTGGGCCAAGGCCAGCGGCCAGACCTGCCGCGACAGCGTGCGCGCCTTCAGCCAGGACCCGGAGGGCGGCTGGGAGGCGGTGGTGAAGCGCATGCCGGCCAAGCCGGACAACCTGCACTACCGCGCGCTGCGCCACGCCATCGTGGCCAGCTACCAGCACTGGGACCGGCCGATCACCCTGGATGCCACCCTGAGGCGCCAGCTCAAGCGGTAGTGCCGGCCGCTGGCCGGCAACTGCACCCTCCCAGGCATCCCGAGGTTGCCGGCCAGCGGCCGGCACTACCGATTTCCTTCATGTTGCTCTGCATATCGCCGCGGCCCCGCGCTCCGGCGACAATACGGGTTCGAGCTGTTCCCCGTTCCCGTAATCGAGTGACTGATGAGCGCCTCTTTCGTTTCGCCTGATGTGATCCGCCGCCTGTTCGCGCAGGCCATGTCCCGCATGTACCGCACCGAAGTGCCGCTGTACGGCACGCTGGTGGAACTGGTGGAGCGGATCAACGCGCAGGTGCTTGACCAGGACCCTGCGCTGGCCGCACAGCTGCAGCGCAACGACGAGCGTGCGCGCCTGGATGAAGAGCGCCACGGCGCGATCCGCGTTGGTACCGTGCAGGAACTGGCCACGCTGCGCCGCCTGTTCGCGGTGATGGGCATGTACCCGGTGGGCTACTACGACCTGTCGGTGGCTGGCGTGCCGGTGCACTCAACCGCGTTCCGCCCGCTCACCGGCGCCGCGCTGGCGCAGAACCCGTTCCGCGTGTTCACCTCGCTGCTGCGCCTGGAGCTGATCGAAGACGAAGCGCTGCGTGCCGAATCGGCAAAGATCCTTGCACGTCGCCGCATCTTCACCGAGGGCGCGCTGGCGCTGATCGAGCAGGCCGAGCGTGACGGCGGGCTGTCGCAGGCCGATGCCGAGCGCTTCGTCGATGAAGCACTGGAAACCTTCCGCTGGCACGGCGATGCCACCGTCGATCTGCCGACCTACCACGCGCTGCACAACGCGCATCGGCTGGTGGCCGACGTGGTCAGTTTCCGTGGCCCGCACATCAACCACCTGACCCCGCGCACGCTGGATATCGACGCGGCGCAGGCGGCGATGATCGAGCATGGCATGGCCGCCAAGGCGGTGATCGAAGGCCCGCCGCGCCGTGCCTGCCCGATCCTGCTGCGGCAGACCAGCTTCAAGGCACTGGAAGAAGCCGTGCAGTTCCCGGACAGTGAGGGTGGTGATGCCGGCACCCACACCGCGCGCTTCGGCGAGATCGAACAGCGTGGCCTTGCGCTGACCCCGAAGGGCCGCGCGCTCTACGACCAGCTGCTGTCGCAGGCACGCGATGCCGGTGGCGAAGGCAGCACCGGCGGCGACTACGGCCAGCGCCTGCAGGCGGTGTTCGCCAGCTTCCCGGATGACCATGACACGCTGCGCCAGGAAGGCCTGGGCTATTACCGCTACCAGCTGACCGATGCCGGCCGCGCCGCGCCGGAGCGCGTGGCCGATCTGCCGGCTGAAGTACTGGTGGCCGCGGGCCTGGCCACGGCCGACCCGATCGTCTACGAGGATTTCCTGCCGGTCAGCGCCGCAGGCATCTTCCAGTCGAACCTGGGCGGTGAAGAACAGCGCGCCTATGCCGCACACGCTAACCGCGAGGCCTTCGAGCAGGCGCTGGGCGTGGCAGTGAATGACGAGTTCGAGATCTACGAGCGGCTGCAGGCCGAATCGCTGGCGAGCCTGCGCACCGCGTGAAGGTAGAGCCGGCCGCTGGCCGGCTGTTCTGGGGAGCCGGCCAGCGGCCGGCTCTACCCGATGTCCGTGCCTGGGGTCATGGCGCTGCCCTCTGTAGAGCCGAGCCATGCTCGGCTGCCCAGGAAAGCAGTCGAGCATGGCTCGACTCTACAAAAGCGGGTTTCAGCCCTTCATCGTGCCGGTATCCAGCCAGCGCTGGTGCCACGACAACGCTTCCGGCAGCAGGTGCGGGGTGTGCTTGCCGTAGCTCTCGCGGCTGGCGCGGTCGAAGTAATCCTGCAGCTGCGGGCGGAAATCCGGGTGCGCGCAGTTGTCGATCAGCACCTGAGCGCGCTTGCGCGGGGTCAGGCCACGCAGGTCGGCCAAGCCCTGTTCGGTGACGATCACCGACACGTCGTGTTCGGTGTGGTCCACGTGGCTGGCCATCGGCACGATCGCCGAGATGGTGCCGTTCTTCGCGGTGGACGGGCTCAGGAACGCCGACAGGAAACCGTTGCGGGCAAAGTCACCGGAACCGCCGATGCCGTTCATGATCCGCGTGCCCATCACGTGCGTCGAATTGACGTTGCCGTAGATGTCCACCTCGATCATGCCGTTCATGCCGATGCAGCCGAGGCGGCGCACCAGTTCCGGATGGTTGGAGATCTCCTGCGTGCGCATGATGATGCGCTCGCGGTAGAAATCGATGTTCTCCTTGAACGTCTCGTTGGCCTGCGGGCTCAGCGCGAAGCCGGTGCACGAGGCATAGCTCAGCACGCCGTCGCGCAGCAGGTCGAGCATGCCGTCCTGGATCACTTCGGTGAACGCGGCCAGGTCGCGGAAGCCGCTCTTGGCCAGGCCGGCCAGCACCGCGTTCGGAATATTGCCCACGCCCGACTGCAGCGGCAGCAGGTTCGGCGGCAGACGGCCCTTCTTCACTTCATGCTTGAGGAACTCGATCAGGTGCGAAGCGATCTGCTCGCTGGTCGCATCGATCGGGCTGAACGGGCTGTTGCGGTCCGGGCCGTTGGTGCGCACCACGGCCACGATCTTGTCCGGGTCGCAGCGCAGCGCGGTGTCGCCGATGCGGTCGTTGGCGTTCACCAGCGGAATCGGCTTGCGGTGCGGCGGCAGCGCGGTGCCGTAGTAGATGTCATGCATGCCGTCGACGCCGGCCGGCTGCCATTCGTTGACCTCGACGATCACCTTCTTGGCCAGGTCCAGCCAGGTCTTGTTGTTGCCGACCGAGGTGGAGGGCACCAGCGAACCGTCTTCGCGGATGGCCGAGACTTCGATCACGGCGGTATCGATCTCGCCATAGAAACCGAACCACACGTGCTGGGCCACGTGGCTGAGGTGGATGTCGATGTAATCCAGCTTGCCCTCGTTGATGCGGTTGCGCGCATCCGGGTCGCTCTGGAACGGCATGCGCATGGCGATGCCATCGGCCTTGGCCAGCGCGCCATCGAGTTCCGGCGCGGTGGAGGCGCCAGTCATCAGGCTGATCTGGAAGGGCTGGCCCTGGGCATGCACCGCCTCGATGCGGCGGGCCAGTTCGACGGGAACAGCCTTGGGATACCCGGAGCCGGTAAAGCCGCTCATGGCCACGGTTTCACCGGGCTGGATCAGCGCGGCTGCGGCCTCTGCGGAGACCACGCGGTCACGAAGACGCGCGTTGGCGATGCGATCAACAGACATGACGACACGTGTTGCTGGGGGGAATTCCGATTATCGGCCATCCTCATCCGTACGGGGGGTTCTACCTTCGTGGAATGGCTTTTCCCGCAGGGGTCACCCAAACCCGCCGGTTTTGTTTTGCAGTGCAGCGTGCAAAGTGCTTTCGCAGCCCGCACGATGGACCTGCATCCCGACGTGGGGGAGGGAGCAGAGCCCGCTGGCAGTTCGCTGCAAGCGGGCTTTTTTATTGCCTGTCGTCCAGTATGAATACGCGGTCTCCATTATCGGTAGTGCCGGCCGCTGGCCGGCAACCCCAGTAACCTTCGGCAGGATCATCGGATCTGCCGGCCAGCGGCCGGCACTACCGGGTCCGTTGCGTCCCGGCCGGGTCGATACAATCAGCCCATGAGCCTCGCCACCGCTGACCTGCCCGCCACCCTGCAGCCTCTTGTCGACCGCGCCTTGGCGCGCCTGGCCCAGGTCCTGCCCGAGCCCATCCCGGCCAACCTGCTGCCGTTGCTGACCCGGCTGGCGGTGAGCAGCGACTTCGCGCTGGACACCCTGGTGCGGCAACCGGCCTTGCTGGCACAGCTGGACGCGCCCGGCTGCCCGCCGATCCCGGCGCCGGTGCTCGATCCGCTGCAGCCCAGCGACTGGCCGGCGCAGATCCGGCGCTGGCGCACGGCAATGTCCACACGGCTGATCTGGCGTGACCTGACCGGTCTGGACGACGTGGCGCAGACTCTGGCCGGTGCCACCGCTTTGGCCGAAGACTGCCTGCGGCTGGCGCTGGACGCCCTGCAGCAGGAATTCGCCCAGCGTCACGGCGTCATCGCCGATGAACACGGCATCCCGCAGCAGCTGGTGGTGTTCGGCCTTGGCAAGCTGGGCGGTGGCGAGCTCAACTTCAGTTCCGATGTGGACCTGGTCTACGCCTATCCGCAGGGCGGTGAATCCGATGGACCGCGTCCGTTGGCGGCGGAAGAATATTTCGCCCGTCTCGGCCAGCGCCTGGCCAAGCTGCTGGATGAAACCACCGTCGATGGCTTCAGCCACCGCGTCGACCTGCGCCTGCGTCCGTTCGGCAGCGCCGGCCGCGTTGCACTCTCGTTCGCGGCGATGGATCAGTATTTCCAGCGCGAGGGCCGTGATTGGGAGCGCTATGCCTGGCTGAAGGCGCGCGCGGTGGCCGGCGATATCGAGGCCGGTGAGGCGTGGCTGCAGACCCTGCGCCCGTTCGTGTACCGCCGCTACCTGGATTTCACCGCGCTAGACGGCCTGCGCGAAATGAAGGCGGCCATCACCGCTGAAGTCGCACGCCGCGAACTGCACGACGACATCAAGCGCGGTGCCGGTGGCATCCGCGAGATCGAATTCCTGTGCCAGGCGCTGCAGCTGATCCGCGGTGGTCGCGAACCGGCATTGCGCGAGCGTCGGCTGCTGGTGGCGCTGGACGCACTGGTGGCCGCCGGGCAGATCGCGCCCGAGGATGGCAGCGCGCTGCGCGAGGCCTACCTGTTCCTGCGGCGCCTGGAAAACCGCCTGCAGATGCTGCGTGACGCGCAGACTCACGTGCTGCCCAGCGAAGCACTTGACCGCGAACGCATCGCTGTTGGGCTCGGCTACCCGGACTGGGAGGTGCTGCGCGCGGCACTGGCCGTGCAGCAGCAGCGGGTCAGTACCGAATTCGCCGCGTTGCTGGCACCGCGCAAGGGCCAGGCCGCGCCCGATGCGCTGGCCAACTACTGGCGCAGCCTGCCCGAAGGCAGCAACGCACCGCTGCTGGCCGAAGCCGGTTTCCTCGATGCCAACGGCGCTGACCAGTCGCTGCGCGACTTCGCCCAGGGCACCGGCGTGAAGTCGTTGTCCGATGCCGCGCGTGCGCGGCTGGATCGCGTACTGCCCGCGCTGCTGCATGCGGCCACGCGTTCGCCGCAGCCGGATGCAGCGCTCAAGCGCGTGCTCGGCCTGCTGCAGGCGGTGCTGCGCCGGACGAGCTATCTCGCCTTGCTGGACGAACAGCCCAGCGCACTGGCGCGGTTGGTGGACGTGCTGGCGCGCAGCGCGCTGCTGGCCGAACGGTTGGCGGCGTATCCGCTGCTGCTGGACGAACTGCTGGACGTG
Organism: Stenotrophomonas sp. 80084_Sma; assembly: GCF_056481995.1. NCBI lineage: Bacteria > Pseudomonadati > Pseudomonadota > Gammaproteobacteria > Lysobacterales > Lysobacteraceae > Stenotrophomonas > Stenotrophomonas sp. 80084_Sma. The sequence continues at coordinate 395,112 of NZ_CM151177.1, forward strand.
CGCGTGTCCGGGCCGATGCCCGATGCCGCCGGCATGCTGGCGGAGTGCCAACAGGTACTGGCGGTGGAAGATCCGGAATCCGCACTGCGCTGGCTCAATGAAACGCGGCTGGCACTCAGCTTCCGCATGGCGATGGCCACGCTGGATGGCCGCCAGGGTGCGGTGGACAGCACGCGGCAACTGGCCGAGCTGGCGCAGGCCGTGGTGGTCACCGTGTTGGCGATGGCCGAAGCGGACATGCATGCCGCACACGGCGAGATTCCCGGCGGGCGCTTCGCGATCATCGGCTACGGCAGCCTTGGTGGGCTTGAGCTGGGCTTCGGTTCCGACCTGGACCTGGTGTTCCTGCACGACAACCCGGCCGGCGTAGATGCCAGCGATGGTGCACGGCCGCTGGAGCCGGGGCGCTGGTACGCACGCCTTGCGCAGAAGGTGATGGCGCTGCTCGGTGCGGTCACCGCCGCCGGGCGCCTGTACGACATCGACGTGCGCCTGCGCCCGGATGGCGGCAAGGGTTCGCTGGTGTCTTCGTTGGCCAGTTACACCGAATACCAGCGCGAACGCGCGTGGACCTGGGAACACCAGGCGCTGGTGCGCGCGCGTGGCGTGGCCGGCGATGCCAGCCTGCTGGCCGACTTCGAGCAGGTGCGTGCGCAGACGCTTGGGCGTGAGCGCGACACGGGTGTGCTGTACGCGGACGTGCTGAAGATGCGCGGCCGCATGCGCACCGAACTGGATCGCAGCGATGCCGCGCGACTGGACCTGAAGCAGGGCGCGGGCGGCGTGGTGGACCTGGAGTTCCTGCTGCAGACCGGCGTGTTGGCGCACAGTGCGCAGCATGCGGCGCTGCTGCAGCCTCGCGATACGCCGTCGTTGATCGATGCGCTGGCCGTTGCCGGTTTCCTGCCGGAAGGCACGGCGCAGGCATTGCATGGAGCACATGCCACGTTGCTGGATGTTGGCCTCGCCTGCACGCTGGATCGACGTCCGCGACTGGCACCGACCACGCCCGCGATTGAGGAGGCATGTGCAGCGATTACGGCAGCGTGCATCGCCGCGGAGCTGCCATTCGCCTGAGTGGGTGCAAATGCTGCAACAACTTTGGGTGGGTACCGACCGTTGGTCGGCACAATCTGTCGGCAGCGATGAGTTCTGCTGGGCGTGCCGACCAACGGTCGGCACCCACCGGATCATTGGCCGGCGATGGCCTGCTGTTGGTAGATGCCAACCTTGGTTGGCATGAATGCAAAGCGCCAACCAAGGTTGGCAGCTACCAGATCAATGGCTCGGCGATGGTCGCCGTTGGTAGGTGCCGACCGTTGGTCGGCACAATCTGTCGGCAGCGATGAACGCTGAAGGAGCGTGCCGACCAACGGTCGGCACCCACCGGGTTCAAGGTGTGTGCCAACCAAGGTTGGCACCTACCAGAGCAATGGCGGTCAGCTGGTGGCGCGCAGCGGCGCCATCTTCCACAACAGTGCGCGGAACGGGGCCAGCAGGCAGACGCCGATCGCCAGCTTCACCGCCAGGTCGCCGGCAGCCCAGCTCACCCACGGCAGGGTCGAACCGGCAAACGCGATCGACCAGAAAATGGTGGTATCCACCGTGGCGCTGCAGGTGGTGGCCACCATCGGTGCGCGCCACCAGCTGCCACGGCGCAGGCGGTCGAACACGGTGATGTCCAGCAGCTGGGCCACGATGAAGGCCGAGCACGAGGCAATGGCGATGCGCGGGGTGGCCACCCAGATCGACAGCAGCACCGCCACCGCGAAACCGATCCACGCCACGCGGCGGGCGGGGCCCGGGCCGAAGCGGCGGTTGATCAGGTTGCTGACCAGGAACGCGACCGGATAGCTGAAGGCACCCCAGGTCAGCCAATCGTTGATCGGGTACTGCACCAGTACGTTGGACAGCAGCACCACCGCGCCCATGGCCAGTACCGCCAGCACCAGGGCGCGGGCGGTCAACGGGGCAAACACAGGGGCAGGACGCACGGACATGGCGAGCCAGGAGGACAAAGGGGATCGCCCATTATCCGCCCGGCCCGCGGCAATGCCAAAACCGGCCGTTCAGCTTTACAGCGTTTCGCTCATCACATCGCCGGCGGCATAGGCGGTCGGCACATAGGCCAGCGCCTGGCCCTGCGCGCTCTTCACGGTCCAGCCAGCACCCGCGTCGGTCGGGTCGAAGCGCACCTGCTGGCCGACGACGAAGCCGGCAATCGGGTCATCGCCTGCAGCCGCCGGCCATTGCAGCGTTGCGGTCTGGTCGGCCTTGCCGGGCACCTGCAGGTGCACCTGGCGATCACCGGCTGGCGTGGTGGCGACCTGCTTCACTTCCATCGGTGGCAGCGGCACCGCCGGCGTGCGTGCGGCGACCTTGTCGTTGCGCTCGCTGGCCTTGAACGGGGCCTTGGACAGTTCGGCCAGTCCCATCGACGTGGCCAACGGAATCGACAGCACGATCAGCGACGTGACCAGCACGCTGGTCTGGCCGCTGTTCAACTGCGGCGCGGCGCCGGCATGGACGGTGGGCACCGCCAGCGCCGAAAGCAGCAGGGCAGTGGCGGGAACGCGCAGGCAACGGAACATGGAGACCTCCTGGTCAGGCTGGGAACGGCGGCTCAGCGCCGGGTATCGAAGATGTCGCGCGGGCCGGTGGCCTCGGGCAGGTATTCCAGCGGGCGGCCCTGGTTGTCCTTCAGCTGCCAGCCCTGGTCGGCGCCGGTCGGTTCGAAGTTCACGGTCTGGCCCACGGTGAACTGCACGGCGGGATCGCCGATGCCGCGCGGGTACTGCATCGATGCGGTGTTCTGCGGGTCGTTGGCATCGCGCAGCAGCACTTCGCGGCGGCCATCCACGGTGGTGGCGATCGCACTCACCTGCATCTGCGGCAGCTTGAGCTGCTGCGAGCGGGCCAGCGGCTGGCCAGCGTCGGCGGCATCCTGGGCTTCCTTCGCCGCCGCCGCGCGGGCCGACGTCACCATCTGTGTGGACATCTCCAGGCTCGGTCCCTGCGGGCCCGGGTCGTGGATGATCACGATGCGGCGCTCTGCATGAGCGGCCGTGGACCAGGCCAGGCTTGCGACGATCAGCATCGGCATCAGGACGGCGGGCAGGGTACGCATGTCGTTCTCCTTGCTGGATTCAGGGCGTGGCGGCGGCAGCACCAGCTACCGGCACGTGAGGGATCACCAGTTCCTGCTGCAGCTGGCTGCGCTGGTGCAGGAAATCGAACACCGATTCCACCGTCACCACCGAATAGTTGCCGGAGATGCGCTCGCCGGCCGGATGGTCGGTGGTGGTGGCGTTGGCCACGAACAGGCGCGCTCCCACGCGCTTGCCGAGGCCGATATGCAGCACGCTGGGCTGGTACTTCTGCTGGCGCAGCCACTGCTGCGCCTGTTCGCGCTTGACGATGGCCGGCGCGCCTTCGGCCTGTGCCATCGCCGCGGCCAGCACTTCCAGCACCCACTGGTTGGAGTTCTGGTAGTCGGTGGCAAACGGGTGGGCAACCACGTTGTATTTGGTTTCGTGCAGCGCCTTCGGCTGGATCGACGGCGACACCAGCATCGCCTTCAATGCAGCACGCAGCGGCGCCGACGGCACGCCGATGCGCAGGTCGGTATGGCCGCCGCTCTCGCCGACGAAGTTGCCGAGGCCTTCGTGGTACAGCTGCGAGCTGTCGGTCTTGCAGCGGTTGAGCAGGTGCATCGCGCGCCAGCGGCCGTCGTCCTCGCGCAGCAGGAAGGCCAGGTGGCTGTGGCGCAGGCCGTATCGGCTCAGGTCCTGGCCACCGCGCGCGGCGATCACCACGTCCACATCGGGCAGCGCATCGAGACGCTCGGCGGTGGTCCAGGCCACGTCCAGCATCGCCGCCTGCGCGGCCACGCTCGGGTAGCGCTCGCGGCATTCGGTGCTGTTGGCCCAGGCCGGTGCAGTCGCCAGCAGGCTGGCGATCAGCAGCGCGGCGCGGGGCAGGCGGGAAAAACGATCCATGTCGATACCTTCAACGGCGGGCAGGCCCGCGCGCCGATCATACGCCGGTCAGCGCAGCGGGCGGTCCAGGCCCTTGCGCTGGAGTTCCTTGTCGCAGGCGTCGCTGATCGGGGCCACCGGCAGCGGCGGGCGCTGGCCCTTCGGATCGCGCAGCGCCGGTTGTTCGCGGTACGCGTCCAACTGCTGCTGGCATTGATACGAAATCGGATCCAGCTCGGTGGGCGTGGTGGAGCAGGCCGCGAGCAGGGCCAGGGGCAGCAGGAGCAGGGTGCGCATGAAGACGTTCAGAGTGATGGGGGACGCTGGACTCTAACCGCGTAGCCGGATCGAAATGTTCAGAAATCGCTGCGCGGTCGGGTAGTGCCGGCCGCTGGCCGGCAACGATAGGGTGTTCGGTAATGGGTACAGCGTTGCCGGCCAGCGGCCGGCACTACCCCAATGCCAGGCGCTGCTTCACCTCTGCCGCCACCCGCGCGGTCTCGCGCAGTGGCTCGATGCGGTCGTACTGCCAGTCCAGCCAGTGCGCCTGCAGCCGGCCGCGCTCGCGCAGCTGCTGCTGGAAGCGCGCCAGCCGCCCCTGCACGGTATCGGCCAGCGCCACCATCACCGGCATGCGCGTGGCGCAGGCTTCAGAACAGCAGGTTCACCGAATCGGGCGAGACCACCACGCGGTTGGCCCAGCCGAGCAGGCCGCCATAAGGATTCGTACCGTCGCCGCCGTCGCCCCAGATCACGTGCGGCAGGTCGGCGAACGTCGCGCGCAGGATCTCGGCCAAGGCCGGTGGCGTGCGCCGCGAAGTCGTGGCCAGCAGGCTGCCGCCCTCGCTGCGGATCTGCTCGGCCAGCGCCTGGAACACGCCCACCATCGCGGTCTCGTCCCAGGGCGCCAGCGGCGTCGGACCGCCCACCAGCAGCGCGGTGCGCGGGCCGGGCAGGGTACTGAAGCCAGCGAACGCGGCGCGGCCCCAGGCCAGCCAGTCATCGTCCACCGGGTTGAGGCTGCCGAGCAGGGTCAGCACGTTGCTGCCACGCAGGGCATCGTGTTCGGGCACCACCACCATGTCCCAGTGGCGGGCATTGATGCGCGGGTCGAGGATCTGCACCACCTGGCTGCCACGTGCGCGCAGCACGCGCAGTGCGCCGGCGGCCTGGCGGCCACAGCCGATCGCCAGCGGCGGTGCGTCTGCGGCCAGCGTCGCGAATGCCTCGCCGTAGCCGTTCACATCACCGGGCAGCCTCCGCGGCGACAGCCAGCGCCAGGGTGCGCGGGGCTGCAGGACCAGCGGGCGATGGGTGCCCTGGCGCAGCGCAGAGGCCAGCGCGACCGCCTGGCGGACATTGCCGGCACGGCCGTCCGTGACCGTCCAGGGCGCACTCGATCGTTTCACCTGTGGCATTAATTCGTTTCAGCCCTGCTGGGTGTTGCAACAGTCGCGACACTCTACACTGCGGCTCGTCGTTTCGCCCCGCGCCGCCCGCGGGCACTGACTTCCCTTAGCCGCCCTGGAGATCCACCGATGTCCCACGCGCTCGACGCTGCTGCCCTCGACCAGCTGTTCCGTACTGCCCGCACCCAGAACGCTTTCCTCGACAAGCCGGTCCCGGCCAGCCTGCTGCAGGAACTGTATGACCTGGTGAAGTGGGGCCCGACCGCCGCCAACACCACGCCGGCCCGCTTCGTCTTCGTCACCTCGAAGGAAGCCAAGGCCAAGCTGGCCCCGGCCCTGTCCGAAGGCAACCACGACAAGACCATGGCCGCCCCGGTCACCGTCATCATCGGCTTCGACCTGGACTTCCACGAGAAGCTGCCGTACCTGTTCCCGCACACCGATGCCAAGGCCTGGTTCGACGGCCCGCAGGAAGGCCGCCACGAAGCCGCCATCCGCAACGGCAGCCTGCAGGGCGCCTACCTGATCCTGGCCGCACGCGCGCTGGGCCTGGATGCCGGCCCGATGTCGGGCTTCGATGCGGCCAAGGTGGATGAAGCCTTCTTCGCCGGCACTTCCATCAAGTCGAATTTCCTGGTCAACCTGGGTTACGGTGACCCGGCGGGCCTGTTCCCGCGTCTGCCGCGCCTGTCGTTCGACGAAGCGGCGCGCATCGCGTAAGTCGCTGTATCGGTTTCGGGCCTGCCGTCCCGTGGCAGGCTCTTGCTGCACCGTGTACCCACCCTACGATCCGGAGAGTTCCTCAGATGAGCGCCACCCGTAAACTGCTGCTGCCGCTGGCCCTGACCCTGGCCATCGCCGCCTGCTCCAAGCCGGCCGATACCGCTGCCCCGGCTGCTGACGCCGCCGCCCCGGCCACCACCGAACAGGCCGCCACCCCGGCTGCCGATGCCGCTGCCGCCGCGCCGGCCGCCGAAGCGATCCAGATCGCCTCGGGCACCTACAAGCTGGACCCGACCCACACCGACGTGCTGGCCCAGTGGAGCCACTTCGGCTTCTCCAACCCCAGCGCGCACTTCGGCAACGTCGAAGGCACCCTGGTGTACAACGCCGAAGACGTGACCAAGTCCACCGTGGAAGTGAAGCTGCCGCTGAGCGGCCTGAACAGCTTCACCGCCAAGTTCGACGAGCACCTGAAGAGCGCCGACTTCTTCGACGCCGCCAAGTTCGCCGATGCCACCTTCAAGAGCACCAAGGTGGAAGCGGCCGGCACCAACAAGCTGACCGTCACCGGTGACCTGACCATCAAGGGCATCACCAAGCCGGTCACCTTGGACGTGACCGTCAACGGCGGTGGCGAGCACCCGATGGCCAAGGTTCCGGCGGCTGGCTTCGATGCCACCACCACCCTGAAGCGCAGCGATTTCGGCGTCGGCGCCTATGCCCCGAACGTCAGCGATGAAGTGAAGATCCGCATCACCACCGAAGCCACCGGCGAAAAGCCGGCTGCTTGATGCACCCCACTCACTCGTCGTGAGAAGGCAGAAGGCCCGCTGAAAAGCGGGCCTTCTTTTTGGGGCGTGGGGGATGCCTTGGTAGATGCCAACCTTGGTTGGCACACGAGCACTCCGCAGGCCAACCGAGGTTGGCCACTACCGGTTCATGCAGGGCGGGAGAGTGCTTTGGTAGATGCCAACCTTGGTTGGCACACGAGCATTTCGCGGGCCAACCAAGGTTGGCCACTACCGGTTCATGCAGGGCCGGAGAGTGCTTTGGTAGGTGCCAACCTTGGTTGGCGCACGAGCACTTCGCGGGCCAACCAAGGTTGGCCACTACCGGTTCATGCAGGGCCGGAGAGTGCTTTGGTAGATGCCAACCTTGGTTGGCACACGAGCATTTCGCAGGCCAACCGAGGTTGGCCACTACCGGTTCATGCAGGGCGGAAGAGTGCTTTGGTAGATGCCAACCTTGGTTGGCGCACGAGCACTTCGCGGGCCAACCAAGGTTGGCCACTACCGGTTCATGCAGGGCCGGAGAGTGCTTTGGTAGATGCCAACCTTGGTTGGCGCACGAGCACTTCGCGGGCCAACCAAGGTTGGCCACTACCGGTTCATGCAGGGCCGGAGAGTGCTTTGGTAGATGCCAACCTTGGTTGGCACACGAGCATTTCGCAGGCCAACCAAGGTTGGCCACTACCGGGTACGCGTGTTCAGCGCAGCGCGCCCAACCATGCCACGCACGCCTCGCTCGGGCTCTGCTTGGCCTTCACCGCCAGCCCGCTCACGCGCACGAAGGTCTGCGCGGCCTGCGCCACGACCTGGCGTGCGATCAGCGCGGCCTGCTTGGTCGCGGCCTGCTGCTTGCGCAGCTGCACGATGTTGATCGAAGGCCGACCGACCGGCGCATATTTCTGGTCGCGGCGCAGCACATCGGCCACCTGCGCAACTTCGAATTCGGCCTGCAGGTAGCGGTGTTGTGCTTCCACCAGCTCACGCAGCGGTACGCGCAGGGCAGCGGTGTCGGCGAAGGCGGCCAGTGCCGCGTCGCAGGCGGCGTCATCGGCAAAGCGGGTACGCAGCGCATCCACGCTGGCCAGGGTCAGTTTGGCCATGTGGCCCTCGTTGCTGCAGGAAAGGAGCGCGATTGTCGCATTGCTTGGCGTGCTCCGGGCCGGGAGGCCTCCGCTTTGGTAGAGTCGACTGTTAGTCGACTGCTCTTGGCGCAATGCTGGAAACCCCCGCGCTGCGCGCGATAGTCGACTGACAGTCGACTCTACCTGGCTGGCATTTCAGGCGCAGCCGCATCCACGGAAGGAAGACCCATGCAGGACACGCAGTACTGGTTGAACGAATTCTGGACGGGCCTGAGTGTGCTCGACCTGCTGGGCGGCAGCGTGCTCGGTACGCTGCTTGGCTTGGTGCTGGGCATCTTTGCCTGGCGCTGGCTGCACCGCCGGGGTTGGTTGCAGCGGCGCAAGCGCTGGCATCACTGGCTGCTGGCCAGCTACGTGGTGCTGCTGCCGCTGGCCACCGCCTTCTTCGGCCTGCAGCTGGGCTTTACTGCTGGCGCGCACCGCGCGCTGTTCAAGCAGCTCGATCATTTCCAGCCGCACCTGCAGACGCTGGTGGAAGGCTGGAGCGAAGGCTTCACCGATTCGCTGGACGACCCGCGCATGCGCGAGGCATTGCGCAGCCAGGGCACGGTGGGCGATGTGGCAGACACCATCGCCTCGGCCTACCTCAGCGAACATCCGTTGCCTGGCCTTGATCGTCTTGGCAACGGCCCGTTGGCGCGCGGCACCGGTTGGGTGATCGGCAAAGTGCGCGAAGGCCTGCTGCGCGGCATGGTGGAAGACACGCTGGTGGACAAGGCCGGCACGCTCGGCCTGGAGCCCAAGGTGGTGCGCGAGGCGCTGACCATGCACGTCGATGAGCTGCTGCACACCCGTGGCGTGCTGCGGCTGGTGAAAGCGCAGATCAACGGCATGATGCCCGGCGTGTACTTCGGGCTGCTGTTGCCGTTGCTGATCATCGCGCTGCTGGTGGCGCTGGAGATCTGGGCCGCGCAGCGGTTCGGGTGGACGCGGCAGGTGGCGGCCAACGCGGTAGTGCCGGCCGCTGGCCGGCAACTGCAGGTTCCTGCCGAAGGTTCATGAGGTTGCCGGCCAGCGGCCGGCACTACCCATCGGAGGGCGTGCGGACCAACGGTCCGCACCTACCAAGCAGGGTCCGCACCCACCGGCTGCCCGATCAATCGCCGTCGGTTTCGTCCGGGTGCGCCTTCCAGTAGCCGGTCGAGCGGATCCAGTCGCGCGGCACGCCCAGGTGGCCTTCGATGAACTTGCGCATCATCCGGGCGCGGCGCGATTCGGTGGCGATCCAGTAGAAGACATCGCCTTCCGGCGCTTCGAAGTCGGTCAGCATGTCTTCCAGCAGCGTGCTGCTCGCTGCCGGGAAGCCATTGCGCTCCAGCCAGTGGATACGCACGTTCTCGTACTGCGGCAGGTCCTGGCGTTCGGCTTCATCGCTCACTTCGATGAAGGCCTGCACCTCGGCATCCTCCGGCAGCACGTCCAGCCAGCGGGCGATGGCCGGCAGTGCGGTTTCATCGCCAATCAGCACATAGGCGTCGTAGCTGTCGGCCACCACGAACGAGCCGCGCGGGCCGCCGATCACCAGCGTGTCGCCAGCCTTGGCCTGCTCGGCCCACGGCCCGGCAATGCCCTGGTCGTGCAGCACGAAGTCGATGGCCAGCTCGCCGGTTTCGTGGTCCCACCAGCGCGGCGTGTAGTCGCGGGCCGGGGAAGGCTCCTTGCCGGCCGGATAGCTGCGGCCTTCGGCAGTGACCACTGGCAGCACCATCTCGCCGCTGGCATTGGGGAAGAACAGCTTGATGTGGTCGTCAGCGCCGGGCGAATCGAAACCGGCCAGCTCGGCGCCGCCCAGCACGATGCGGCGCATGTGCGGGGTGACTTCTTCGGTGCGCAGCACGGTCAGTTCACGGAAGCGCACATCCAGGCGCAGGCGCGTGTTGTTGTGTTCGGTCATGGGGTTACCTGTAAAGGTGTCGCGCGGGGGCGCGCGGCGTAGGGGAGACCTGGCTGGATTCAGTCTGGCTGGGTCGTTGAAATGGGTGGGCTCTCGCTACCGGCCGTACCGTTGAGCAGGGCAGACGCCCGCGTCAGCAGCGCCGCTACTTCTTCCGCTTCGCCCTCGGCCCAGCGGCCGTGGTGGTGCACCAGCGCCCGCTTGAACTCGCGCAGGGCACTGGCCAGCGGCGGCGGCAGCGAGGCCTTGGTGATCTCGCGGGCACGGTCGAAGGCACGCCGCTGCGCCAGGCGCACCTGGGTGCGCTGCACCTTCAGCTCGAACTCGCCGGTGGCGGTGATGCGGAAGATCCGCTTGCCGTCCACTTCCTCGGCCTCGATCCAGCCGGCCTGCTCGAAGCTGGCCAGCAGCGGGTACATGGTGCCGGCGCTGGGCGTGTAGGCCTGCATGAACTGGTTGCTGATCAGCTGCATCAGCTCGTAGCCATGGCGGGGTTGCTCGCCGATCAGGGCCAGCACCAGCAGGCGCAGGTCGCCGCGGCTGAGCACCCGCGGCTGGCCGTTGCGGCGCGGCACTTCCGGATGGGTGGAACGGGCTCTGGGAGAAGCGGTGCGGCTCATTTCGATATATCGGTAAACGAGTGTGCAAACGATATATCGATATATCGAAGCCGACAATCATCGATCCGGCCACAAGCAAGTCAGTTTTGGGCCACGGCCAGCCCCGCGCACAGCAAAAGGGGCGCCCCTTGCGAGGCGCCCCGGGCAACACTGTGGAAGGGAGCGAGGCAGGGCCAGACGGCGGACCGAAGCGGGCGAGGCCAACACTCGAGGCCTACCCTGAGGGCAGGGTGGGGGCCAATCCAGAGGCAGGTGCGACACGTTGTCGCCGGTTCAGCGCCGGCACGCGCAGCCGATACAGGTGGGCATGGCGCTGCCCTACAACCGTCATCGGCAGCGGTAACACTGCGTCCTGCACATGGGCGCAGCGGCCCGCAAGCGACAGCCCGCGCAGCCAACAAGGCCCGCCGCAGGGCCTTCAGCGGGCCCGGCAAGCCCCTTGCGGACACTGGCCGGTTGCATCCATACGCCTGCGTAGCCAAGTGACGAAAGCCCTTGGTGCGCTACACTTTGCGGTCTAGAAATCTATACAACAGTCGCGCGCGTGCGTGCGGTTATGGGAGCGCTAATGAACTGGTTGAACGAGGTGCTGAACAACGACCCGAATCCTGTGGAAACCCAGGAGTGGATCGAGTCGTTGAAGGCCGTTATTGATGTCGAGGGCTCCGAGCGCGCGCATCAGCTGCTGGAAGGCATGGTGGAACTGACCCGTCGTTCGGGCGCCTACCTGCCGTTCTCTCCCACCACCGAGTACGTCAACACCATCGAGCCGCAGCTCGAGGCCAAGAGCCCGGGCAATGCCGAGCTGGAATGGCGCATCCGTTCGATCATCCGCTGGAACGCGATGGCCACCGTGGTCCGCGCCAACCGCAAGCCGGGTGACCTGGGCGGCCACATCGCCTCGTTCGCCTCCGGCGCCACCCTGTACGACGTGGGCTTCAACCACTTCTGGCGCGCCCCGAGCGAAAACCACCCGGGCGACCTGCTGTTCATCCAGGGCCACAGCGCCCCGGGCATCTACGCGCGTTCCTTCCTGGAAGGCCGCATCAGCGAAGAGCAGCTGGACAAGTTCCGCATGGAAGTGGACGGCGGTGGCCTGTCCTCGTACCCGCACCCGTGGCTGATGCCGGAATACTGGCAGACCCCGACCGTGTCGATGGGCCTGGGCCCGCTGGCCGCCATCTACCAGGCGCAGTTCATGCGCTACCTGGAAAACCGTGGCCTGATCGAGAAGTCCGACCGCAAGGTGTGGTGCTTCATCGGCGACGGCGAGAGCGACGAACCGGAAACCCTGGGTGCCATCGCCCTGGCCGGCCGTGAAGGCCTGGACAACCTGATCTTCGTGGTGAACTGCAACCTGCAGCGCCTGGACGGCCCGGTGCGCGGCAACGGCAAGATCATCCAGGAACTGGAAGGCGTGTTCCGTGGCGGCGGCTGGAACGTGATCAAGCTGCTGTGGGGCGGTTACTGGGATGCCCTGCTGGCCAAGGACAGCGACGGCGTCCTGAAGAAGCTGATGATGGAAACCGTCGACGGCGAATACCAGAACTGCAAGGCCTTCGGCGGCGCGTATACCCGCGAGCATTTCTTCGGCAAGTACCCGGAAACCGCTGCGATGGTCGCCGGCCTGAGCGACGACGACATCTGGCGCCTGAACCGTGGCGGCCACGACCCGCACAAGGTGTACGCCGCCTACCACCAGGCCGTGAACACCAAGGGCATGCCGACCGTCATCCTGGCCAAGACCGTGAAGGGTTACGGCATGGGCAGCGCCGGTGAGGCACTGAACCCGACCCACCAGACCAAGAAGCTGGACGACGAAGCGGTGCGCCACTTCCGCGACCGCTTCAACATTCCGGTGACCGACGCGCAGCTGGCCGACGGCCAGGTGCCGTTCTACCACCCGGGCCCGGATTCGCCGGAAGTGCAGTACCTGCAGGAACGCCGTGCCGCGCTGGGCGGTTACCTGCCGCAGCGCCGCCGCAAGGCCGACAAGACCTTCGTGGCGCCGAAGCTGGAAGCCTACGACCGCCTGCTGAAGAGCAGTGGCGAGCGCAGCTACTCCACCACCATGGCCTTCGTGCAGAGCCTGAACATCACCCTGCGTGACAAGGAACTGGGCCCGCACATCGTGCCGATCGTGGCCGACGAAGCGCGTACCTTCGGCATGGAAGGCCTGTTCCGCCAGATCGGCATCTACGCGCCGTTCGGCCAGAAGTACAAGCCGGTCGACGCTGACCAGCTGATGTTCTACCGCGAAGACCAGAGCGGCCAGGTGCTGCAGCAGGGCATCAGCGAGCCGGGTGCGATCAGCTCGTGGATGGCCGCCGGTACCAGCTACTCGGTCAGCAACGTGCCGATGCTGCCGTTCTACATCTACTACTCGATGTTCGGCTTCCAGCGCGTGGGCGACATCGCCTGGCAGGCCGCCGACATGCGTACCCGCGGCTTCCTGCTGGGTGGCACCGCCGGCCGCACCACGCTGAACGGTGAAGGCCTGCAGCACGAAGATGGCTTCAGCCATCTGGTGGCCGGTGGCATCCCGAACGTGCGCAGCTACGACCCGACCTTCGGCTTCGAAGTGACCGTGGTACTGCAGCACGGCACCAAGCGCATGATGGAAGACCAGGTGGACGAGTATTACTACGTCACCCTGATGAACGAGAACTACACCCACCCGGAAATGCCGGAAGGCGCGGCCGAAGGCATCGTCAAGGGCATGTACCTGCTGACCGACGCCGGCAAGCCGAAGAAGGGTGAGCTGCGCGTGCAGCTGCTGGGCTCGGGCACCATCCTGCGCGAAGCCATTGCCGCCGCCGAGCTGCTGGACAAGGACTTCGGCGTGACCGCCGACATCTGGAGCTGCCCGAGCTTCAACGAACTGCGTCGCGATGGTTTCGACGTGGAACGTGCCAACCGCCTGCATCCGGAAGGTGAGCAGCGCAAGGCCTACGTGACTGAGCTGCTGGAAGGCCGCCAGGGCCCGGCGATTGCCGCCACCGACTATGTGCGTGCGTATGCGGACCAGATCCGCGCGTTCGTGCCGATGTCGTACACCGTGCTGGGTACCGATGGGTTCGGCCGTTCGGATACGCGTGCGAACCTGCGCCGGTTCTTCGAGGTTGACCGGTACTACATCGCGCATGCCGCGATTGCGGCGCTGGCGAAGGAAGGGAAGATGACCGCGAAGGATGTGGCCCGGGCGATCAAGCAGTACAAGATTGATCCGGAGAAGGCTAATCCTGTTGGGGTTTGATAGTTACGCCTAGGCGGCAGTAGGCGTCTCAGGTGGCGAGAACGCGGGGGTATACAATGCCCCCGCGTTGTAGCATCACCCACTGAAGGAGAGCGTATGTCCACTAGTACCCGAAAGATCAAACTTCACCTGCGAGACTTCGCGGGCGATGTGATGCGGGAATTGCAGTCGCGGCAGACCGTTCAGAGCTTTAATGGTGCACTCAAAGTTAATCCCGACCGAGTTGTTATTAGTGAGCTGGAAGGGAGAAAGGCAATTGAGAAGCTAAAGCGGCGGATGGAATTAATTAAATAAAAGGAAGCGTCCATGGGGGCAGGAAGCTCGGCCATTGCAGTGCTGGTTCTCGTAATCAGTGACTATGTTTTTAATTTGGTTTTCCATCCGGTCAGGTACTTCTCAAGTCGGGCGGAGGGTCAAAAGCTATTTTTCATGTCGGCGGGTTCGGGTATTCTTTTGGGGGCGCTGGTCTTTGTTGTCATCTCGGGAGTGAAGCCTTGCTTCTCCGGAGATTCATGGCCGCTTCGATTTGCTCAATTCTTAAATCAGTCAATCCCAGTTCCATTTGCATTTAGGCTGATTGTTACTCTGATTGCTTCGATAGTGCTGTCCTCATTTCTTAATCTTTTCTCCGTCAAGATCGTTCGCGGAGCAAAGAAAAGACAGCAATTGCTGAAAGGGACGTCTAGAACTCGGGCGCAGCGCGTATACGATCGCCTGACCGCGACCAACGGTAGTTCGATGGCGCAGCTGTTTCGACGTGCTGCGGACAAGCAGAGCTTGGTCATGCTCACTCTTAAGTCAAGAAAGATATACTGCGGCCGGATTTTTGAAGTTCCGCCCAACATTGATGCGCCAGATGCGTGTATCGAAATTCTTCCTTCATTCTCGGCATACCGGGACAAAGATAGCTTGCGGATGGGGGATGTCCGCACGGATTACCCCGTGATCGAGCTGTGGATCGCAAGGCAGAGGTTGCACACTCTTGAGGAGAATATTCAAGTTTTCGATCAGGGTGAGAGTAATCTCTATAAGCAATTGATTGCGCTGCAGCCCAATACAGAGCTGGTAAAGAAGTTCCTGCGACGTACACGACGTATGCTCGACTCGCAGCGAAAAGAGGCTCAGGATGTTGTCGAGGGCTTTCACGGCAAGAAGGATTTTGATGTCGAAGACTGGATTAAGGTAATCAGCATTAAGGAGATTGAATCCGCGTCTTTCTATGATCCAGATGCTTATACGAAATGGTTCTCCAGGGCGCCTAGTGATCCTAGTGAAAGCGATTGGCAGATGGCAAAACCTACCCATTGACGTGATGATCGCTTCCGTTCCCAGCAGCCTTTTGTCAATAGAATGTCTGCACAGGAATATTCCGGCCGATGATGAGAAACAGTAGGAGGTTAGGGTGGTTTCCATTAGAACGGCGGAGGTGCGGGGCTATCAGGTGCGTCTCTACGGCGACCATATCGGTAACAATAGAGTTACTGTTGTTACGGGGCCCAATGGTGCAGGTAAGACCCAGCTTCTCACGTCCATCGCAGCCCGCGTGAGGAGTGAGGACATTTTTTCAGGTCACATCGATGGAACGATTGCTAGGCTGATCTGTCAGACCTATAGCCCCTTTTCTCGATTTTCTAGCAGGGGTCAAAATGAAGCAGGGGTTGTTAGCTCTTTCAGAGATGGGGCTGACGATCTTTCGTTTTACATTCCTCTTGGTGTAACTTCGGATAAAGCTTTTCGATCAAGTCGAGTTACAATCGATGTGCTTGAGCGCGCAATCCTTGGGGTGAGCCAAAGTGACGAGCGCGCTAAACATTTTTTTTCGTTTCTCCAGGCTGCAGGTTTTCTGGAGAAATGCGAGCTTGATTTCTCGTTTGTTCCGCGAGCGCTTCATTTTCTGAAGGCCATGAGAGTGGATTCTCAGAAGGCCATGTGGATGCTGCAATCTACTGATTCATTTGATCAGCTTCGCGAGCTGAAAAAGCAGTGCCAGGATGAGGGGGGGGAGGAGCTCAGCTCTGTGATTGAGACATCAATGGAAACCCTGGGTGAATCACTTCGAAGGGGGAATTATGTCATTGAGTTTGGCAAGGACGCAGCAAGTTCTTCCATGACATATGCCCGGCTGCAATCTTTTGCTGTACTCCGCCGTTTGAAGTTGGTTAAAGTATCGAACGCAAAGGTATTTAGGAGGAATGGGGAGCGATTGAATATCGCGTCCACGAGCTCTGGTGAGCAGCAGATTCTATGTTCGCTACTTGGGCTTGCCGGTACGCTGCGCAACGGTTCTGTTGTTTTGATCGATGAGCCAGAGCTTAGCCTTCATCCTAAATGGCAGATTGATTATTCAGGCCATCTTGTTGGTCTTCTAAGAATAGTTAAGGATTGTCACGTTGTTATCGCGACGCACTCGCCGTTGATTGCACAAGGATTCTCTAATTACGGGTGCAGGGTGACCAAGATCGGTAGTGAGCGGCCAGGCGAGTCGGCTGATAATCAGTATGGATCTGTCGAAAAGATACTCGTTGACGTGTTTGAATCGCCAGTTCCATCTAGCCTGTTCTTGGCTGATGAAATAATGCGATCGATGCTCCAGGCTGATGAGTTCCCAGCTGCCAAGGATGCAGTAATCGCTCGCCTTTACGAGCTGTCAAGAACTTTCTCTGGAAGTAGTCAGGATCAGGAGCTCATTAGTGAGGCGATCCGGTTGGTGAAAGAGTGAAGAGGGGGCGAGTTAATCCGCCCAGTGGTATGAGCCTCGGAGTGAGCGTTGCCAAGTATTCGGCACTTGTAAAAGGTCTCACTGATCGTGGCCATTGGGAGGCCCCGCCGGCACACTTGGCTGAAGATCTAAAGATCTTGAAGTCAAATCTTAAGGATCATTTCTACTACGGGCAAATGCGCCGATGCTGCTACTGTGGGATAGAACTAGCAAAACATAAGTCGGCGTACCAACTGGATCACATCATCTCCAGATATGATCGAGCCGATTTCATGGTGTCTCTACTAAACCTTGCCGTTGCTTGTGGCCCTTGCAACGGAGCAAAATCGAAGAGGGCTTCGTTAGAATCTTGCGTGATTGTTAGTGATCTTGACGTTGTTCCAATGACTCCACAGTCATATGCGATTGTGCATCCCCAATTTGACGATTGGAGTTTGCATCTTGAATTCGATGATCTGAATCGTGTGGTGCATAAAACAAGGAAGGGGCAATATACGATTAGCGTATGCAGGATTGATAGGTTGAATGCAGCTAGACTTTCGGATCATTTTGCAGCGGTCGATCGGCCTAAAGTGGTTGATCTGGTGGTTAAGGTTGGTTCGTACAAACAGAAGGCGAGAAAGATTGCTGCCATTGAGCTGTTGGGGAAACTTGCAGCTCGTGGGTCACACCGGGCATCTTTGGCTGTGGGTCGAATTGAGCTTGAGATTATGTGATGCATTGTCGCTTAGTAGTGGGCTGAACGCGGAGATCTAATTTCGTGGTGATTCTTCCGGGAACTAGCGACTTGAGTGGGGGCGGAAGTGAGTTCTCCGGTTATGACTGAATAAAACGCGAAGGAAGATAGTTTCGGAAGTATGGGTCTAGGCATGCCCTGGACAGTTGCCGCCGAGTACTGGATTACCGGCACCTGTTGATGCTTTCGATGGCATCGGTGGAATAGATCACCCGTCTGATATCCGATGGGAACGCAAAGAACGGCACTACGCGGCTACTGCATCCTTCCTGCCGCGCCGGACACCAGCCTGGTGTTTAACAGCCGCGAATACACATGCTCGGTTCGAAGCTACGGTCCGCTATAGCAGTTCATCACGCCACACTGCCTGCAGCAGGACTGGATGATGGGACGAGTCATTTGAACACGGAAGGAGCAATGTGTGCGCCGGCATTGCTTCGAGAGCCTGATCCACTCCGCACGGGTGATTGCCGACTGAATCGCCTCTTATTACATGCTTTAAACGCCCTCGTCAGACACTGAAGTGATGACCCCACACGCGGCCTATGCCGCTACACTAGTCGCATGACCTGATCATGGGAACGACGGGTTATTGCATCTCTTACATAAGTTTGCTCACCGGCATTTTCGTCGTGGAAAGAAATCCTGAGCGAATGCTTGTGGGAAACTAGGTTAGAGGATTGGACGGTTCATGCGTTCCACTAAATACCACGTCCCGGTGAAATTCCAAGAAATTGAGCTGCTTGTGGGAAAAAGCGCCGGGCTCAAAAGAGTCATCCAAGCTCAGGCCAAGCCGAACTTGCACGTCAGAGGGCAGGCTTCTCGAAATCAGTAGGCGACCGCTCGACGAGAAGCTAATCCATCCCCGATCAAACAGCAAGTCCGCATGCGGAGCCAGCAGAAGACCGTTCTCGCCATCAACGCGCTCGCTATCAGTGCTATCTGCCCAAGGCTTGATATGGCTCGCGCGGAGGAATCTTAGGTCCTCAATGCCGGTCAACCGGCAACCCTTCTCAACGCCAATCAGACGCTCGCGGAACAGGCGTTGCTTCGTCCGCACTTCGGTTTCGCGTCTTGCGCTAGTTGCGCCGACATAATCGATAGCAGCATCGATCTCAGCTTGGTCCGTATCGCTCGCCGCGAGGCCCAGTGAAGCTTCCAGTGATCTCAAGCGGAAGACTATGGCAGATCTTGACTGCCCTTCTCGGTCTAGCATGCCAGGTTGAACGTAGGAGGACTGGCACACGAACCTACCAAGGTACCGGTAGGGCCGCCCCTTGCCCATCATCTGAAACACTACGAGCGTCTTGCCATCTTTGACGTGCTCGCCGATCGCTCGGTTGCCCGCCACGTACTTCATGTCTCCGACTTGACCCTCGCCGAAGTAATGAAAGACCTCGTCGTCGTCCCAAAAGTCATGGTATCCGTGAGACACGCCGGCCTCGCCAGTGAACGCGATGACTAGCGGATGCTCCTTGGGTGTCGAAATGCCGCCTTGCTGTTGCCCGCCAAATACACCGTGGATCTGCTTTTGACGGTTGTAGAGCGCGCCCACCTCGAATGGGAGTTCCATCCTAGATCCCTGTCCCAGAAGCTAAGTGCCCAGGATTCTAGCCAGAACCAGGTTCCTTGCGCCATTGATTGACGCGTTTGGCTGCCGGGGCAGGGTGCAGATGGGGGCTATTGGGACGCAGATCTAGGGCAGCTGTTCTCAGGTGCGCTCAAGTTCCTCCTGCGTCTCTCTGATGAGCCCCATCCATTTTTCCAACGCTGTAGCTCCACTGCATCGCTTGCGACCTTAGACATGGTGACTATCAGAAGACTCGGCCCAGAGTTGTCCACGAACAGAACGGCATCGCCGCGTACGCTCATATCAAAGAAGCGTCTACTGGAATCATGCTTTCCGATGATGACGCCTTGGCAAGCCAATGCTTCGGCGTAGTTCTCGGCATCGGCCCGAAACAGGGCAAACTCCGAGTCGGTGAGTCTTGGGTAGTTCTCAAGACTCATTGTGGTGGCTGGCGCGTACGCCCCACCAATGATCAACCCCAATAGGGTTGCCGCCGTCAGGGCAAGTAGAGTCCGGCTCGGCATAGTGAGGCCAATGTTGGAGGCTAAAGGCTCAGACAGTGGCGAATGCTTGGGACCGTGCGTACGATCCACGCATTGCACTCGATGTACGTAGCGAAGCGCGCTCTACTCCCGCACCCGCAGCCGCTCAGCCACCTGCGCAGTCAACGCCACACAAGCCATCTTCAACCCTTCCATAACGCGATCTCCCAGGTATTCCTCGGGCGCGCCGTTCTGCCGAGTCCGTTCCGCAGCCAGCATCAGCTCTGCCACCACACGCAGCCCCGCCAGCGCGCAATCCGCATCCGCCAGCTGAAGACAGCGCCCAGGCAGTTGATGCCGCTCCGGCCAAGGCTGGCCATCCGCAGCCACACCGGTTCCGATGCAGTGCAGCGTGGCGACGAAGGCATTGGGATCGACGGACGGTTCGCGCTCGGGTTCGGCGTTGTCCGGATCGTACTGCGCGTGCAGGGAACGGAAGTCCGATGTGTTCATGGCAATGCTCCGTACAGGACAGACAGCAGCGCCACCAATAAAGGTGGCGGACGGTGCGGGCTCGAAAACCGGTATGTACCAGACCGGCGGATCCGAAGATCCCCACGCACCGTCCGCCATAGAACGCGAACGGATTGCCAGCCGGCGCCACAGAGAAGTGACGCCGGCCGGCAAGCGCATACATCTGGTACATAGACGGGTTTTCGAGTCCCGCGCCACCCTTTTCCGGTGGCACGCCAAGAGATACCCGTGCAGCAACCAAATGCCAAGAAACCACAGGACTGATGATTGCCAGTCCTGACGCTTTCGGCATTGTCGCACACGGTGTTAAGCCAGCAAGCGATTGCGCCGCAACGCTCTTGAAGGGCTTGGCGCTATTGACCCCAAGCGTAGGAATATCTGCAGCCATGCCAATGGCCTAGGGCCAATCGCGACAGATTGGAGCAGCGGTTCAGCCGGGTGGCGCCTCGGCAGTGGGTACGAAGGTCAGACGGACCCGCACCCGCGCATGCAGCGCGACGCCCTCAACCACGACCGGATCAAAGCGCCACTTGCGCACTGCGGTAAGGGCCGCACGATCCATCTCCCGCAGTCCGCTGGACCGCGCCACCATCACGTTGGAAACGTGGCCTAGCTCGTCCAGCTGAGCAACCAGCAGCACCTGCATGGGAGCCTGCAGGAAGGTATCGGGCGGCGTGACGAGGGCCGTTGAATACTCAATGGCAGGCGCCTGCTGCAGCTCGAAGGCGGGGTTGTCACCGCGCTCCACGAACACTTCAGTGGAAACCTGCGGGTCTGCCGCCATGGCCACGGTAGGTGTAGCGCCCAGCAGCATCAGAACCAGGTTCAGTGCCAGGGCAGTGTTCAAACGGGGCATACGTGGTTTCCATTCCGGTGAGCTGCCAGCGTAGCGGCCATCTCCTGGCATCGCTTGCCTTGAATGCCGGCGTGCGGGTCTGTTGCGCGGATTACATAGGCACGCCTGGCCGTGGCCACAGCGCATCGTCGCGCTCCAGGTCGTAGTCGCTGCCGAACGCCAGAGCCGCCTCGCGCGGTGGGAGGTCCGCATAGCAGCCCAGCAGGTACTCATCCATGCCGGCATCGCGATGGTCGATGGCGAACAGGTGGAGCAGCTCCTTGTCGAAGGCTTCCAGCCATGTGGGGTCGATCTTGGTCATGGTCATCCTCCAGAGGGGGAGGGGAGGATGGCTGGAGTGCGTCTCAAAGACTGCGAGGTGAGTCCGACGTGGTTCCGAATCTCATAGTGATCTGATTGCCCAGCGAAGCGGCCGGAGTAGAACCAATTCCTGAACAAGCCCTGCCTCAGTGCTGAGGAGGCAGCCGGGTTGTCCAGAGCTCTTCACTTCCGATCGCATGCGTGTGCCTCTAATCTACGCTCAGCCACAAACGGAAAAGACGCCACTCATGGATTTGTCCAAATTGCCTGCCAATCAGCCCACGGCTGGAGAGTTCTTCAAGCTTCGCCCCGACGCTACCCGTGGAGGAATGGGGCATGGTGTCGTCTTCGAGAACGAACAGTCTTTGCTTACTCCGCCCCGGCTGATTCTCCGCCCCGAAGCGGGGGGCTTTCCGCCGCTTGTCGAAATGCCTCGTCTGGTTCTACATCCGGAGCTTGGGGATCCGCCGCAGGATCTGGAAGGTGGAATGAGCGGCTACTGGCTTGTGTCAGAGCGCCTTTTCCAAGTGATGGAACAGATTGATCCTGACGCATTCCAGTTCCATGCGGTGGACTATCGACTGGCCGATGGCTCTGAGGGGCCCGCGTATCGCCTCTGCGATGTGGTGCGCACCCTTGATGCATTGGATGAACAGTCATCCAAGTTGAAGATCATAGTGAGCGACGAGTACGTGAACGGGAAGTACTACCGGCTAACTGGCGATGTGAAGCTGGCCTTCAATCGCCAAGCACTGGGAACTGCGCATGTTTTCAGGCTTCCATTCCATGTAGGCGTATTCTGCGACCGTATCTTTAAGGACGCTGTTGAAGCGGCAGGCATCACTTCGCCTCAGCATTCGAATGGCCTGTGGTTTGAGGATGTCGTGAACTGCTGAGCCCCGAATCAAGGACGGAGTGACACGTATGGCGCACCGGACGCACTTCCAAGATCATCATGCAATAGAGCAGCAGACGCTGAAGAACAGCGAACTGCTCGCCACGCTGCAGCAGTCCGGAAGGTTCAACATCCACGCGGTGGAGAACAGAATCTTCCTGCCGGCGAGTCCTCAGCTGGCAGACGCGCTTGGAATCACTCCGCATAGCGGTGGTCCACTCCGGGCATATCAGGACGGAATGCTGGGATGGCTGGATGAAATCCAGGGAACGCGTGACGGCGAAGCAGCCATAGCTGGTGATCCCGCCGCCTTGGATAGGGTGGCCAAGCGGGTTGAGCAGCTGCGAGATACCGTAAGGGCTGGTTTGATCAATGGTGACCTGTACACCAATACGCCGCTTGGCCAGACTCCCGCCTCCACTTCGCAAAGCATCCGCAAGTTCTTTGATGAGGTCCCCGACTATCACAGACTGAATATCCGACAGGTTCAGTTGCTACCGACGCTGTCCAGCGTCGACCAGGGTTGGGGGGCGGTTGCAGGTTCGGAAATGCGCGTCGTGCGCACACTCGACCAGATCGATTCCGAGCAAAAGGCCATCACGCGTGGTGGCAACGTTGAGCTCCAGCGCCACGGCTTGTCCGTCGCCATATCGAACTCGCATCATGTTGGGCGTATCTCACTCTCCGAACCCAGCATTCAAACTGTCGAGCGCGTTCTGGGCGAAGAGGCGGCGCATCGCATTCGGTCTCCCATTGCTCAGAGTGGCAGCGCTTCTCTCACTCTCCTCCTCGGCGAAGCCTCCACCAGCCAACTGATCCGCTCCGGCGGCCTGCTCGCCTCCGGTGCCGACGCCGTCATCACCGCCCGCCGCACTTCGCAGTTGCTGGAAGAAGGCAACGGCACCGCCGCTCAGTCCGAGCTCACCCACGCCCTGGCGCGCAACGGCGGTGGCTGGATCGGTGGCATGGCCACTGCGTCGGTGATCGGCACCTCCAGCTTCGTCCCTGCGGCCATCGTCGCGGGCGATGCGCTGCTGATGAGCAAGGCGTTCGACAAGGGCGCCGATCTGCTCGACAACCGCGCCGTCTACCGGCAGACCGACAAGGACGATGTCACGTGGCAGTTCAATGGCCTGAACTGGCAGCGCCAGGCGGTCATGGACAGCGCGGGCGACGGCCTGGGCAATCCGGCTGAGCGCAGTGTGGGCGCCAGTTACGAGAAGGCCCGCGAGCTGGGCGCATATGCCCATGGAAAAGCGGTAGAGCTGGCGCTGGGCAAGACGCCGCCGCCGCAGGACCCTTTCAGCATCCCGGCGCGGGACGGCGAGGGCCGTCTGGACAATCCCAACTGGCACCGCGATGCGCAGACCGAACAGTGGACGCGGCAGGTCAAGATTGGCGTGTCCGGCGCCAACGACCGGGGTGTGTATGAGACGCAGACCGCCAGCCCCGAACGCGCCAACGAGTTGAATCGTGAGGCGGTGCAGCGCATCGAGAGCAACATCGCCAACGGCAAGGCCGCGATTGCCGCCAGCTACCTGGAGACTTACGCCGCTACCCGCGCCAGCGACTTCGTGCCGCTGGTGCCGGAAGCGGTAGAGCAGGCCCGCGCAAGGCCTGACGCTGTCCAAGGCTCGGACAACCAGCTCTACCAACGCGACGAACAAGGGCAATGGCACCACACTGGCCATATCGCGCAGGGGAACATGGCGCTGGAGTTGGAGCTGACCCGCACCATCCAGCAGCCGTCGCTCGATCAGTTCAACCAGACGATTGCCGCATTGGACGCGCGACCGCTGCCGTCTGCGGCGGAAGTGAACCAGAACGAGCTGCGCCACAGCTACTACGCTGCGGGCGTCGCGCTGTCACCGGCGTGGGAGCAGGCCATTGCCCTGGCCACGGCGCGCACGCGCGAGCAGCACGGCATTACGGGTCCCACGCTGCAGGAACTGGGGCCTGTAGCCGAGGGCAACGCGGGCGCCTCCAGGCCCATCAACCATTACCAGGTAGGCCAGGATGGCGTGGCACGCGCCGTCGCGACCACCAGCACGCAGGAGCTGCAGGCCGCTTGGAATGAGGTGCGCGCGCGTGCCAATGAGCAGGCGCCGTTGCCCGACTCGCCCGAGCTACGCATTGCCGCGCTGTCGGCGGGTGAGCAGGAGGCGTATCGGCAGGCACTGCAGGAGGCAAATCGGCTGGGTGCAGCGCAGGTGGATGCAGGACAGGCTGCACGAGCGGCCGCGCAGGTTGCACATGGCGATAAGTCATCTGAGCAGGATGGGAGCGTGGAAGTGCGGCCGGAAGAGCCGGCCACTGCGCAGCCCATCGCGCCTGCGGCGGTTGTGGCGGCGCCGCCAGCGGTAACGGTCACGTCACCGCCTACGCCCGCCCCACAGGACAAGCCCGAGTCTCAGCGGCACGCCGAGCAGCGCGATCCGCCGCGGCGTGAGGCGGAGCCCGAACCTCAGCCCTATCCAAACAGCGAGGCGCCCACCGAAAACCGTACCGCCTCACAGACGCCGGAGCCCACCGGGCCTATGCAGGCGCACTCAGCCGCACCTGAACGCGCGACGCCACACGCTGCCGCGTCTCTGGCAGCGGCAGGGCAGACTGTGCCCACGCAGCGCACGGAGCAGGCATCGGAGCAGGAGCGGATGGCCCCGGTGCCTGCGGTTGCTCCCACTCCAAAGCAGGACATGGCAGTTCAAGATGTGGAACCGGTGCCCTTCAAGGAGCCGCTGCCTGCTGAGCCTGCGCGCGATCCATGGCCTTTGGAGCAGGAAGCGGCACAACACGTGCCAGAGCCCGAACCGGCTCCGTTGGGTGACCACGAGCCAGTCACTGCGGCTGTCACTGTTCCTGCCGAGCCTACGACGGCGCCAAGCCATGAACCGGCCGCGTTCGCACCGGAACCGGATGAGGCTTCGGGCCCGAACCGGGCGCCGCAGGACCCCACGCAGCCCGGTCATCCCGATCATGCGCTGTATCAGCAGATCCGCGAGGGCGTGGAAGCGCTGGACGCCAAGCACGGCCGCAGCTTCGATGAAGTCAGCGAACGCATGACCGCCAGCCTTCTGGTACTGGCCAAGGACAACGACCTGGAGCGGGTGGACCATGTGCTGGTGAGCAACGCTACGCGCGAACACCCAGCTGGGCACACGCTGTTCGTGGTGCAGGGTGAGCCAAGCAATCCGGCCCATCAGCGCGCTGCGATGCCGACCGAGATGGCGGCGCAGACATCAGTGGAAGAGTCGCTGCAGCAGTTCGACTCTGTCAGCCGTGAAGCGCATCAGCGTGCGCTTGCCAATCAGATGGACCAGCAGCTGGAAGATCAGCGGGTGCAGCACGACATCCAGATTCGTGCGGCGAGCATGTGATGAGCAAGGCACGCGCTGCACTGGCGACCTGCACGGAGGACTGAAGATGACGCCACATGGAAAGCGCCGGATATGCATGCTCGCGGGACTACTCGTTCTTCTGGCTACCGCGTGCCGGCCCGATGCGGCTCGCGACGCAGGCTCGATAGCAGAGGCCCATCGTCCGGATCTGGTGCCGCTTGTGCGGGCCATGCCGACTACCTCAATGGATGCACCATTGACGGTCGAGTTCGATGTGGCTGCTCCCAGAAAAAATTCCTCTCCAACGCTCATGATCGGCATTCGCGTTGACCGCACGGATAACACCACGGCGTTTGGGGCACTGGCCGATGTTCGGGCGTCCGGGCTCCAGGCGAAGGTTTCCATGCAGCGCCTGGAATCGAGTGGATGGAAGGACGTGCCGTTGCTCCGGCTGGAATCGATCATTGGGGAACCTGCCAGGACGATTCCCATCCCCGCCGATGGTCGAGTAACAAGCGCGTGGCTGGACGATGCTGACGTACTGGCGCTGCAGAATGCTGGGCTGGAACGACCCGGCGACACCTATGCACAGCTGGCCTTCGCATGGGCGCGCAATCCGTCGCCGGGCCGTTACCGGGTTGAAGTGCAACTGCATTCGCCTCTGACGCAGCTTGATCCGTATCACCCCGAACTGCTGATTGCCTACCTGCGCAGGCCCAAGTAGCGAAGGAGTCAGCTTCTTCCCCTTGGGATTGCTGGCTGGTTCACACATTCAGCAAGCCAGCCGTGGCCTTAGCTTTGTCCTCCACCTGCCCCCCATCCCACCTATGCCATCATCCAGCCAGGACCGCAGCACCCATCAAGGCTGAACAGGCATGGAGCAGGCAACACGCTACACGGCTACTCTTTATCTGGCCGCGCCCGGCACCCCATTGAAAAGTGGGGGAATCTCGCCGCGCGGCCACATGTACCTGCAGGTGGCGGCAGGCGACGAGGCCCACAGCTACGGCTTCGCACCGCCGCGCCTAGCGCCGGGCGATACCCACACCGGCGTGCAGTACGCGCAGGTGCGCCACGACGATGCCGATGAGCATCTGGACCCGTACTACAGCCGCACCCTGGAAATCACCGAGGGGCATTACGGCTGCCTGCGTGATTTCGCCGAGGAGCCGGCCGAGTTCGAATTCGATGTGGATCGCCCGGCCACCATCAACCGCTGCAGCGATTTCGTCTGGGCGGCGCTGCACTACGCCGGCCTGCATCCGCTGCCGGCGCCGCTGGACGGCGGCAGCAACCTGGGCGAGTTCGCGGTGCTGTTCAACCTGCCGGAAATCCAGTGCATCGCCGCGCCGTTCCCGGGTAGCGATCTGAATGCCGAAACCCACCATGCGATGCCCGAGCGCGAGGCCGAACACCATCGCCAGGGCGACCGCGCCAGCGATGAGCCGCCGCCGACGCCGATTGAAGTGGCCGGCACGCTGCTGGACCCCTCGCATCCGGACCATCGCCTGTTCGCGCAGCTGATCCAGAAAGTGGCCGAGCTGGACGCCGCGCATGGCCGCCCGTTCGATGCCGCCAGCCAGCGCATCAGCGCCAGCCTGCTGGTGCTGGCCAAGCAGAACAATCTCTCGCGCGTGGACCACGTGCTGCTCAGCCAGCCGACCCAAAGCAGCCATGCCGCCGAAAGCATCTTCATCGTGCAGGGCGATCGCAACGACCCGGGGCACCGCCGCGCCAGCATCGCCACCGAGGTGGCGGCCAAGACCGATGTGGCCGATTCGCTGCGCTTGAAGGAACAGTAATCCGCGCGACTGCCATACGCGCGCCGGCGCACGCCACGCCCCCCACCTGCTACCATTCCCCCGCTACCCAGCCAGCCCACCCCGCGCAGACAGATGCAGGTCGGGCCGTCGTAGAACGGCCCAGCGAGCCAGGACACCCTCCCGTGCCCATTCAAGGACGCTCGCATGTTCCGTAATCCTCTCTTCCGCTCGGCCGCCCTGGCCGTTGCCGTTTCGCTCAGCCTCGGCGTGCCCTCCGCGTTCGCCGACAACGCACCCGCCGCCAGTGCCACCGCCGCCGTGCAGCGCCAGGCTTTGGCAAAGGGCCTGTACGAGCTGGCCTACAGCCCGAAGCAGAATGCCGTGTTCGTGGCCTCGTCCGGCGGCTTCGGCGATGACGCCGGCCCGGCACAGGTGCTGCGCCTGAACCCGGCCACGCTGGCCGTGGAAACCCGCATCCCGCTGGAGCGCAAGGCGTTCGGCGTGGTGCTGGATGACGCCCACAACCGCCTGTACGTGGGCAACACCGTGGACCTGTCGGTGACCGTGGTCGACACCGCGCAGAACAAGGCCGTCGGCACCATCCAGTTGATGGAGAAGAAGACCGGCAAGGACGGCAAGGCTGCTTACACCCACGACCTGCGCGAACTGGTGGTCGACAGCGCGGCCAACCGCCTGTACGTGACCGGCCACAGCAGCCAGCCGGACGTGAGCAGCGTGCTGTTCGTGATCGATACCACCACGCTGAAGGTGATCAACACGATCGACGGCCTGGGCAATGCCAAGGCACCGGGCCTGGCGCTGGATGCGGCCAACAAGCGCGTCTACACCAGCAACCTGCTGGCCGATCTGGTGGTGGTGGGCACCGATTCGAACAAGGTGGTGGCACAGCACAAGATCGCCGCCGAGCAGCCGATGAACATCGCGCTGGACCCGGCCGGCAAGCGCCTGTTCGTGACCGACCAGGGCTCGGAATTCCTGCGTGGCTACCAGGCCAAGAGCAGTGGCCTGGTCAGCAAGCATCCGGGCCAGCGCGTGCTGGTGCTCGACCGCAGCACTGGCAAGGAACTGGCCAGCATCCCGACCGACGCCGGCCCGCTGGGCATCCTGCTGGATGCGCCGCGCAAGCGCCTGTACGTGACCAACCGCGAGGCCGGCACGGTGACCGCCTACAACAGTGACAGCTACCAGAAGGTGGCGACCTACACGGTGCCGACCCACCCGAACAGCCTGGCGCTGGATGCGAAGAACAACGTGTTGTTCGTGAGCATCAAGAACGGCGAGAAGGATGACAAGGGCGCCGACGAGAGCGTGGCGCGGATTCAGCTGTAATGCGATGACGCCGGGCCACGCCCGCCGACGTGCCGCGTGAAGAAGGCAGGGTGCAGACCCTGCCTTTTTCTTTGCCCGGTTGCAGTGCCGGAGGCCGCCCGCTAGGGTTGAAGCCCATGGCAGGGAGCCAAAGGGTCTGAATCATGCTGGGTACCCATCGCTGGCTGCGTGCCGGCCTGTTCTTCATGCTGGCGGGCGCACTCGGCGGCTGCAGCAGCCGCGTACCGGACGCGCCGGAGCCGCTGGATCTGGTCAAATCGATCGACGTTGCCGAACCCGGCCAGGAGGTGCGGTTCGAATTCGAGACGAATGCCCGCAACTTCTATCCGGGTCGCACGTATGCGCTGGAGCTGGAAGTTGAGCATCAGGGGCCGGAGGACACCCGCGAGCCGAGTATCGCCACGATGCAGATCCCCTTTGAGGTGTCCCTGCAGCGCTTGACCGCAGGTGCTTGGCAGGACGTTGCGACCTACGACAGCTACCAGGCAATGGCTCGCAACGCGGGGGCAGCACTTCCAGAATGGCATGCATCCAGCGAATGGCGGTATACGTCGCCGCACATGGGCAGTGACGGCCAGTACACGCTGAGCCTGGTTGCTCTGCCACTGGAAATTGACTCCCGCTACCGCGTGGACGTGCGTACGGTGCAGAGGACAGAGGCACTGCAGGATTACTCGGCCCGTTTGCGGGTCCATGCCGCCCGTCCCGCTGGAAAGTAATCAATCGCTTGGTTGTGGCGCCTTTGTTCGCTCGCCAGGGTAGAAACTTCATGGCAGGGAGCCAAAGGGTCTGAATCATGTTGGGTATCCATCGCTGGTGGCTTGCCGGCCTGATCTTCACGCTGGCGGGCGCACTCGGCGCCTGCAGCAGCCGCATACCGGATGCGCCGGAGCCGCTGGATCTGGTCAAGCCGATCGACGTTGCCGAGTCCGGCAAGGCGGTGCGCTTCGAGTTCGAAACGAATGCCCGCAACTTCTATCCGGGTCGACCCTATGTGCTGGATCTTGAGGTGCAGCGACACGGACCCGCGCCTGACAGTGAGCCTGACATGGACAGTGTTCATGTTCCCTTCCAGTTGTCCCTGCAGCGCTGGGTCGCAGGTGCCTGGCAGGACGTTGCTACCTCTGATGTCTATCAGGTAAGGGCGCGCAATCTGGGTGAGCCGCTCCCCGAATGGCATGCATCGGCAGACTGGCGCTACGCGCAGCAGGTATCGATGGACGCCAGCCGGTACAGGTTGAGCATCGTTACGCTGCCGATGGAAACGGGTGCCCGCTACCGCCTGGATGTACGCACGGTGCAGCCCACCGCCGTGCTCCAGCATTACCCGGCACAGCTGCGGGTTCATGCTGGCCCTCTCTCTGGAAAATAGTTACCGACCTACTGCTGAAGGGAACTGAAGGATTCTTCCTATGGACAAGCCACGTTACGTCGTCGAGATCATCATCGCCGCCCCCGGCACGCCGCTGATAGACAAGAAAACCGGTAGCCAGGAAGTTATTGATGGGGTGCCGCAGACTTCCGGGCCAGGCCACATGTTCTACGTGCTTCGTGCGCCCGGTCAGCAGCCTCAGAGCTATGGGTTTGCACCCATAGAACACGGAAGCGTGAACGGCCAAGGCAAGGTCATGAATGATGATGCGACGATCTACAAGGACCCCCATTACAGCCGCACTCTCGAAATCAGCGAGGAGCAGTACAAGAAGCTTGAAGCGTTCGGCACGTACCCAAGTAAGTACGGCTTCGATCTGCAATACAAGGACGTGCGCCACAACTGCGTTGACTTCACCTGGGAAGCGTTGAACCACGCGGGCATCGAGCGGAAAAAGAGCATCGACGTGAACGCGCTGGGAGGTGGCATTGGCCAATTGCTTCCCGATGTCCGCATTCCCTTGGAGAGCAAGGGCGCAGGCAAGGATGGATTCCGACCGCTGCGCAACATCCATGGCGTGGACAGCATTGACCCGCCGTTTCCGGACAGCGAGCTCAATCAGAAGAAAACCAATCCCTTGCCCGCGCGCAGCTTCCAGCAACGCATCCTGAGCGACGCTGAGGGCATGGGCGAACAAAGCGGTGATCATCTCGCCAGGCACGGCAACGATTTGCTGCTCTCGCAGATCCACCAGGGCGTGGCCCTGCTCGACGCAGAGCGGGGCCGAGCCTTCGATGCCACCAGCGAGAACATCAGCGCCAGCCTGTACGCCCTGGCCAAGGCAAACGGCCTGACTCAGGTCGACCACGTGCTGTTGAGCGATCGCACGGCACAGGCCGATGTGGCGCAGAACATCTTCATCGTGCAGGGCGAGCGCGACGACCCGGCACAGCTGCGCGCCAGCATGCCAACTGCGGTGGCCGCGCAGACACGGGCAGAAACCTCGTTCGAGCGTGCCGAGCAGCTGTCGCAGTCTGCGCAGTCGCGCACGCAGGATGAGCTGCAGCAGCGCCAAGTGCAGGAGCAGTCCGGGCCGCGCATGGCCTAGGGCGGCAAGCGCCACGGCGAGCCGGCATTCTCGCGCGGGGCCGCCAGAAACGCTGGAGCCGGTTCAGCCCAGGCGGTGTGCCGGGTTCTGCTGCTGTTCCTGCTCTCGGGCCTGCTGTTCGGGCAGCTGCCCCATGGCGGGCTGCTGCGGGGCAATGCCCAGCTTCTGCATCGACTGCTCCACCGGCGTCTGCGCCGCCAAAGCCGTCGGCATCATCGCGCGCAGGTGCGCGGGGTTGGCCGGGTCGCCCTGCACCACGAAGATGTTGTGCCCAGCCGGATGATTGCCCGTGGCATTGCTGACCACCACATGGTCGACCTGTTGCAGCCCTTGCTCGCGGGCCAATACGGTCAGGCTGGCGGTTAGGCGCTCGCTGGTCTGGTCGAACGGGCGACCATGCTGGGCGTCCAGTGTGGCCACGCCCTGGCGGATCTGCTGGTTGAGGCCGTAGTCGGGGTGGTCGGGGGTGATCTCTGCCATGGCGATCGAACGGTAGCGGTGAGTCGTGGTGGGCCCGGTCAGTATAGATCCGGCCCGTGAAGCGCGCCCGAGGGGTCAGTCCGCCGGCCGATGGTCGTAGCTGATCACCCGCTCGGCCAACCAGCGCCCGTCCACGCGGCGCCAGACCTGGATGAAGCGGGCCTGGCCCACCCAGCGCTCCACGCCGTCCTTGCCGCGTTCATGGAAGCGGTGGTCGCCGATCTCCAGCGCCCGCTCGTCGTGCAAGGGGAACACCTGCAGCGAAGGTTCCACCAGCTCACGGCGCAGGCTCCAGCCGCCCTTGCGCGCATTGCTGCACATGTTGGCCACGCTGCGGCGGAAGTCCTCGCGGTTGCTGGCTGACTTGCCATCCTTGTCATGGAAGAACTCCATGTCTTCGGTGGTCATCGCGGCGGCCTTGTCGGCGTCGCAGGCCTCGAAGGCGACGGCGAACAGCTGGGTGTCGGCCTGGCGGATCTGTTGGCGCAGGTCGTCGGTGGACGGCGCTGTGGCGACGAGGCTGGCAGCCAGCAGGGGCAAGGTAGGCAGCAACATGGCGAGGCTCCAAGGGTGGTTCACGCAGGCTCGCATGGCGTATGGGCCGCTGCAGCCGGCTTCCGATGAAACGGCCCTTCTTCGGAGTGAATGCCCGCATTCGCGGCCCGGCTCCGGCGTCGTCGTCTGTGCAGGCGATGTCATGGCGACCGGCGATTCCATCACGGTCGCGATAGGCGGCGGTCAATAGCCTGAAAGCCTCCCCTTCCACAGGAGCTCCCATGCCTGCTTCCCGCATCCGCCTGCACGTTGAAGACACCGGTGGTGACGGCCGCCCGGTCATTCTGATCCACGGCTGGCCGCTGTCTGCCGATGCCTGGAAACAACAGGTGTCGATCCTGCGCGATGCGCAGCATCGGGTGATCAGTTACGACCGGCGCGGCTTCGGCCGTTCCGATAAGCCAGCCGAGGGCTATGACTACGACACGCTGGCAGCGGACCTGGCCGGGGTGATCGAGGAGCGTGACCTGCACGACGTCACCCTGGTCGGCTTCTCGATGGGCGGCGGTGAGGTGGCGCGCTATGTGAGCAATCATGGGCAGGACCGTCTGCACAGCGTGGTGTTTGCAGCGGCGGTGCCGCCGTTCCTGCTGCGCAGTGATGACAACCCGGAAGGCCCGCTCACCCAGGAAAAGGCCGATGAGATGCGCAGCGGTCTTGAGAAGGATCGTGAGGCGTTCTTCGATGGCTTCACCCGCGATTTCTTCAGCGCCCATGGCCAGTTGATGGTGACCGAAGAGACGCGTCAGGCGGCGATCGCGCTGTGCCATCAATCCGACCAGACGGCGGCGCTGGGGTGCATGAAGGCGTTTGCTACAACCGACTTCCGCGAAGACCTGAAGAAGATCACGGTGCCGACCTTGATCCTGCACGGTGACAGCGATGCCATCGTGCCGTTTGAAGGTTCTGGCCAGCGCACGCACCGAGCCATTCCGGGCAGCGAAGTGGTGATCCTTGAAGGCGCGCCGCATGGCTGCAACACCAGTCATGCGGATCACTTCAATCTGGCGCTGTTGAACTTTCTGAAGCAGTAAGCTGCGGCCATGCGTGAACCGAAGACGCCCCCGTGGAAGAAGCCCAATCCCAAGGGCCAGACGTCGCAGCCGTTGTCGCCTGCGCAGAAGGAGGCAGCCCGGCAGCGTGCGGAAGAGAACGGGCGGCGTTATCCCAATCTGGTGGACAACATGTGGGCCGCGAAGCTGCCGCGCGGATCGTGATCTGTAGAATCGAGCCATGCTCGACTCCGCTCTGCATCCATCCATGCATGGCGTGGATCTACTGCAACAGCAGCCGAGCATGGGCTCGGCTCTACAGGTCGGCCAGCGGCTTCCAGCCGGGTTCCAGCCAGGGTGAGATCTCGCGCTGGCGGACGGGGATTGCCTCCGTCGGCAGCCCCGCCAGGCGCGCAAGCTCTGCACGCAGCAGCTCGGCATCCACCGGCACGGCCGTAGCCACCTGCAGGCGATCCCCCTGATGCCTCACCTGTACCGGTAGCATGGCGTGCGCATCATGCTCGCCGCCGGTGCGTCCGATCGGGTAGCGCATCGTTACCGGCCGCGACAGTTGCGCCAGTGCTGGCTGCCACGCCTGCAGTACGAGGGGCTGCCCGGCAGCGGGAACATGTACTTCAGCAATCGTAGCCGGGTAGCCGGTGATGCTCTCGACCATGACCTGGAAGCGCGCGCCATCCGGCATGACCAGCACGGCGGCAATCAACGCAGAGAACGAAACGAACACCGCCGCGAGATTCCAGCTGCGCGGCGCGGTGGCCGGGCGCGTTGCGGTGCGTAGGCCCGGTTTGCGCCGCAGCTTGCGCGCGTAGATGCGCCGGTCCTTCCTGCGCGGGCTGCTGCTGTGCTCGGGCAGGTTCAAGGGAACCCGTGGAAGGCGCGCCACGCGGGCCTTGATCAGGCGCGACAGCAGCATCCAGGCGATCACGAACGCCAGCAGCGGAAGCAGCGTTCGCACCCACAGATACAGCGTGACCATCCACAACACCTCTACATACGACCATCCATGCTCATCCACATCCTACCGGGACCGCGCGCCGGTTGTCGTATCCGCCAGCCGACAAGCACAGGGCGCTTGGTTAGGATGGTCCTTTGTTGTCATGGATGAACCGATGGTCTCTGCTGCTACCCGCTTCTGTCGTATCTGTGGTCCTGGCCCGATCCTGCTGGCACTGCAGGTGGTGGCGCTGCTGGCGGTAGCCCTTGCAGTCGGCTTCTTCCACTACCGTGTGGGACTGCTGCTGGAGCCGGTGGATGACGCATGCGGTGGGCCCGACCCTGTCGCGCGCATGCAGGTGGCCGAACAACTGCTGGCGCGGTCCACTGCGCTTGCACCGTGGCAACCCTTGCAGTGGATTCCGATGGCGGGCGTGGTACTGGCGCTGCTGGGCGCGATGTCGATCAGCGTCTACCGGCTGGGCCGCCTGTCGGAACGCCTGCGACGTGCCAACTGGGGGCTGATGGCGCTGCACGCCGCGATCCTGGCGCTGGCCCTCAGGGCATTGCACCTGTACGACCTGGCATGGACTGGCGTGGCCAAGCTGTCCCCAGCGGCGTGCCTGGTGGAGCTGGGCGAGCAGGGCCGGTTGCCGCTGGCACAGGCGCAGCAGGTGGTGTTCGAGATTCTCACCCATGAGCATGCACCGCTGCTGCGCAATCCCGATGATCTTGCCCTGGTGCTGGTCGCGTTGATGCTGATGGCGATGGCTGCAGGATTCGTGCTGTGGCGGGCGATCGTGCGCGAACGTCAGGAGCAGTCGCCCGGCCCATAGCGGGTGTGGGGCCGGCCGCGCGCCCGCAATCGCGCTAGAGTCAGCACTTCGCCCCTGCAAGGATGTGCTGATGCGTTGGTTGCTGCGTGCGGTGCCATTGCTGCTGTGTTCGTTGGCGGTACACGCCGCCGAGGTGGATCGCCGGATCGCGATGACCATCGACGACCTGCCGTGGGCGCGGGTGGACGAGATCGTTCCGCCGGACCTGCAGTCGCGGCACGAAGCGCTGATGGCCCAGCTTCGCCAGGCGGGTGTGCCGGTGGTCGGCTTCGTCAACGAGAACAAGCTTGAGATCAACGGACACGTGCAGCCCGCGCGGGTGCAGATGCTGCGCGACTGGCTGGACGCCGGGTATGTGCTGGGCAACCACACCTATTCGCACATGGATCTGAACGCCAGGGGGGTGCCTGCGTTCCAGCAGGATTTTCTGCGTGGTGAAACGGTGCTGCGGCCGCTGCTGGCCGAGCGCGGACTGAAACCGCAGTGGATGCGCCATCCCTATCTGCGTGCCGGACGCACACCGGAAGAACGCGCGGAGATGGACGTGTTCTTCAAGCAGCATGGCTACCGCGTGGCGCCGGTGACGGTCGACAACGGGGAGTGGGTGTGGGCCTTCGCCTATGCCAACGTGATGAACGAGCAGCCTGATTCCCCGGCGCGCGAGGCGATGCTGGCGCAGCTGCGCAAGGGCTATGTGCCCTACATGCTGAACAAGCTGGACTACTACGAGAAGCAGTCGCAGGCGCTGCTGGGCTACGCGCTGCCGCAGGTGTGGCTGATGCATGCCAACGAACTCAATGCAGCCACCTTCGCCGAACTGGTGGCGGCGACCAAGCGGCGCGGCTATCGCTTCATTTCACTGGATGAGGCGATGCGCGATCCCGCTTACGCGCGTGGCGCCGAGGGCTACAGCGGTCGCTATGGCCCGAGCTGGCTGCACCGCTGGGCGATGGCCGAGAAGAAGCCGAAAGACTTCTACGCCGGTGAACCGGAAGTGCCGAAGTGGGTGATGAAGCTGGCGAAGGTTGACTCGGAATGAAGCTCAGCGCTTGACGGCCAGCACACCGTCCAGCGCCAGTTCGGCCTTGAAGCCGGCTTTTTCCAGGCGCTTGGCCACTTCGCGCGGCACGTCGCGTCCGCTGGTCAGCTTGTTCGGCGCGCCGGTGTAGTGGAACAGGCGCCCGCCCTTCCGGATGACGCGGGCGAGGTGGTCGTAGAACACCTGCGAGTACAGTTCGCCGGCGATGCCGAAGCGCGGCGGGTCGTGCAGGATCGCGTCGACACTGTTACTGGCCACCTGTTCGATCTGCTGCGAGACGTCGCCCTGGCTGAACTGCAGGCGCCCACCGGCGGCGGCCGAGTCCGGATCGGGCGACCACGGGTTGAGTGTGCGCAGCCACATCACGTCGGCGTTCTTTTCGAACGAGCGGATCTGGCCGACACCGGCTTCCAGCGCGCAGGCGGCGAAGTAGCCCAGGCCGCCGCAGGTATCGAGGATGACCTTGCCGGCCGGGGCGACCAGCTCGACCTTGCGGCGCGCATCCTCGAACGGTGACAGCTTGGAGGTCGGCAGCATCTTGATGCCGTCGATCTCGAAGGTCGGTGCGCCCCATCCGGTCGGCACCAGCTTGATCAGCGAGCCGCTGTAGCGCGAGATCGGTGCGAAGTCCTCGCCGTCCCAGTAGTACAGCGTGCGGTCCTTCAACTTGCCCGGCCACGGGTAGCGCTGGCCACGGAAGTGGAAGCCGTCGGCATCCAGCACCACGCTGTCCTGGCCGCGGCCAAGGTCGAGCGAGCCCTGCCATTCAGCAGCGCCCTTGTCATGGGCACGGCGCAGGGTGTCAGCGCTGTCGCGGGTCAGCAGGGGGCCGGTGTAATGGGGCACGGCGGGTACCGGGGCGGTTCGGGGGAGGGCATGGTACCGCAGCTGTTGCCGGGGTCACGCGTGGCTGCTGCAGTAGATCCACGCCATGCGTGGATGTAGACGGGAGGAGCCGAGCGTGGGCTCGGCGCTACCGCTGGCTGGTGCAGCTGAAGCCGTGCGTGGCTCCTTCTCCTGAGATCATGTTGACGCCACGCGATGGCCGCATGCCCTGCAGCGCGCACGACTGACGGTGGACCTCCTGGGTTTCCGGTGGCTGCCGATCAAAGTCGTAGCGCAGGCTGCCGTCTTCCTGCAGCAGCCAATGCACGGTAACGCGCTCGTGGCGGCCATCACCGAGATCCCAGTCCAGGGTGCGCATGATCAGGGTCTGGCCATCGGGCAGCTGCCGGACTTCGTCATAGGCACCCTGGGTCTTCGGCGCGCTTACCGCAAGCAGCAGGAACAGCAGCATTGGCATCGCTCCTCAAAGAAGACAGGATGTGCCCATATTGCCCTGACCCGCCATCAGAATCATTGCGTCTTACGGGCACTTGACCGCGTACACGGGCCCAGCCCCGATCAGCATCAGCGCCATGTAGTCACTATCACTGGCCTTTCCCTTCAGCGTCGCGCCCTTGTTGAAGTGGAAGATGCCGAAGCCACCGGCCATGCGGATCAACGCGCTGTCGATCTGCTCGGCGTCATCGCGGAAGTAGCGGCTGATCTCGCTGCGGGTGGCCTTGTGCAGGGCGTTGGGTTCGCGCTGCCACTGGTCACCGCGGCTGAAGGAGACGAAGTACTGGCCGCCTTCCTTGTTGATGCGGAAGTCGGCCGGTTTGCGCGCGCCGGTGGCGAAGCAGCCCTGCAACGGGTCGGCGCTGAAAGGAAGCCCGGCATCACCACTGCAGGCGGTGAGCAGCAGGAGGGCACCGGGCAGCAGCAGGCGGAGCGTGCGCATGGGATGTCCCGACGGGGCAGGTGCGGCTAGTGTAGGCAGCACACGGGCGTGGTCCGTACAGAAATTCGGCAAGGACACAGGGGTTTTCGGATGGCGAAGGGCAAGGCACCGTGGTGCGGCGTGGCCAGTTGGCTGGGGATCGCTGTGGGTTGGGGCGCGGGCACGTTGGCTGCGCAGGCGGCGGTGGCCGCAGGCGGCAATGGCATGGCTGCGGGATTGGGCGTGGGGGTGCTGGGCGCGGCGCTGGTGGGCTGCGGTCTGGCGGTGGCTTCGCGCGTGCGCGGCGAGCGCTGGCCGTGGATCGGCATCGGTGGTGCGGTGCTGAGTGCGCTGCCGCTGCTGATGTACCTGCTGCGGATGATGTTGAAGCTGTAGTTGTAGAGTCGAGCCATGCTCGACTTGTGGGCAACGCAGCCAGGCATGGCCTGGCTCTACTGGTCAGCGGCGGCCGGAGCATGCCATGCCGGCCAGCGGCCGGCACTACCCGGCGTGGATCATGCGCTGCGGTGAATCTCCACCGTCACGTGCACCAGTTCCTCATGAATCGCCAGCGCGTTGCGCACGGTATCGGCATCCAGACTGACGTCGCTGGTGACCACGCTGGCGCTGACCGCGTACTTGCCGCGACCCACCTGCCAGACGTGCAGGTCGGCCAGGCGTGCCGGCCACGGGCCCTGTTCGATTACCTCGCGCACTTCGGCCACCACCGGCGCATCCATCTGCGCGTCGAGCAGGATGCGGCCACTGTCGCGCAGCAGGCCGATCGCCCAGACCGTCACCAGCACGGCGCCGACCAGGCCCATCACCGGGTCCAGCCAGGTCAGGCCCAGCAGCTTGCCGCCAAGCAGGGCGACGATGGCCAGCACCGAGGTGGCGGCGTCGGCCAGCACGTGCACGTAGGCCGAGCGCAGGTTGAGGTCGTGACCGTGCGCATGGCCGTGATCGTGGTCGTGCCCGTGATGATGGTCATGCCCATGCCCATGCCCATGATGGTGATGCGCGTGGCCCGGGCTGTCGTGCAGCCACCAGGCGCAGAGCAGATTCACGCCCAGGCCCACCGCTGCAATGGCGATGGCTTCGTCGTAATGGATCGGTGCCGGCACCCACAGCCGTTCCAGCGATTGCACGGCCATCAGCGCGGCGACGCCGAGCAGGGCGATGGCGCTGGTATAGCCGGCCAGGATCTCGATCTTCCAGGTGCCGAAGGCGAAGCGCGGATCGTGCGCGTAGCGCCGCGCGCAGCGGTAGGCGAACACCGAGAGGCCCAGCGCCAGCGCGTGC
This sequence comes from Stenotrophomonas sp. 80084_Sma, assembly GCF_056481995.1. NCBI lineage: Bacteria > Pseudomonadati > Pseudomonadota > Gammaproteobacteria > Lysobacterales > Lysobacteraceae > Stenotrophomonas > Stenotrophomonas sp. 80084_Sma. The sequence continues at coordinate 433,864 of NZ_CM151177.1, forward strand.
GAACTCATGTGCCAGCCGTCGGCGAGCACGGCCATGGAGTTGAACCACCAGCCGCCGACGATCTCCACCAGCATCATGGCGACGGTGAGCCACAGGGCGCGGCGGGTATTGCGTTCGGCCAGCGGGTTGCCGTCGTCGAAGCGGTGTTCGTGGCGACGGGCGGCGGCGAGGGCGTCCAAGTGCATGGCGGCGGGAGCTGGAGTTGATACCCCTATAGGGTATATGATCCCGCCATGGCCCATGTACACAAGAATCGAAAGCAGCTGCTGACCCGGGTGCGCCGCATCGCGGGTCAGGTGGCGGCGTTGGAGCAGGCGCTGGACAAGCCCGAGGGGGAAGCGGGGGACTGCGCGGGCGTGCTGGTGCAGGTCGCCGCGGTGCGCGGTGCCGCCCACAGCCTGCTGATGGAGCTGCTGCACGAGCACCTGCAGGAACATGTGGTGGGTGCCGATGACCCGCAGCAGCGGGCGGACGAGGCTGCGGTGCTGGTGGAGCTTCTTCGCCGCTACGGCAAATAGCAGGGGTAGTGCCGGCCGTTGGCCGGCAACTGCAGGTTGCGTCCGAAGCTCATGTGGTTGCCGGCCAGCGGCCGGCACTACCCCGCGTGCCGGTGCCGCGCGTTCCAGATATGCGTGGCGGCCAGCAGCAGGCTGCCGGTGACCGTCATCGGCGTTTCCCAGTCATGTGAGGGCAAGGCCAGCGCTCCGGCCAGCAGCAGGCCGAGCCCGGCGCCGGCGGTGGCCCAGGCCAGCACGGGCAGTGGGTGACGGCGCTCGGCCCGCCACAGCGCGTAGCCGGTCAGTGGCAGGGCGATGGCCACGAACAGCAGGTGGACCCATTCCGCTTCGGCCCAGGTGCCGAACAGCGGCAGCGCGGCGGCAAGCAGGGGCAACGCCAAGCAGTGCAGCAGGCACAGGCTGGACAGGGCGACCGCGCCGGCATCGAGCAGGGCGGCAGAAGGCGACTTCATCGGGGGAGGTTCCTTGCGCTGCAATTGTTATACAGTAACATTTCCGTTCCGCAGCCAACCCGCTCCGACATGAACACTGTTTCCCGCGCCGACCGTCGCCTTCCGGTCACCGTGCTGTCCGGCTTCCTTGGGGCCGGCAAGACCACCCTGCTCAACCAGATCCTGCGCAACCGCGAGGGCTTGCGCGTGGCAGTCATCGTCAACGACATGAGTGAGGTCAACATCGATGCGCAGCTGGTGCGCGAAGGTGGTGCCGAGCTGCGCCGCACCGAAGAGACGCTGGTGGAGTTCAGCAACGGCTGCATCTGCTGCACGCTGCGCGATGACCTGCTGCAGGAAGTGCGGCGCCTGGCTGATGCGGGTCGCTACGACTACCTGCTGATCGAATCGACGGGCATCGGTGAACCGATGCCGGTGGCGGCCACGTTCGCGGTGCGCGACGAGCACGGCTTCAGCCTGAGTGATATCGCGCGGCTGGACACGATGGTGACGGTGGTCGACGGCAGCGCGTTCCTTGCCGACTTCGGCTCGACCCTGCGCCTGGCTGAACGCGGCCAGCAGGCCGGGCCGGACGATGATCGCGGTGTGGTCGACCTGCTGTGCGAGCAGGTGGAGTTCGCCGACGTGATCGTGGTCAGCAAGGTCGACCAGGTGGATGACGAGGTGCTGCAGGACACGCTGGCGGTACTGCGTGGCTTGAACCGGGATGCGAAGCTGCTGCTGTCCAGCTTCGGTGATGTGCCGTTGGCCGAGCTGCTGGATACCGGCCGCTTCGACATGGAGCGTGCGCAACGTGCGCCTGGCTGGGTGAAGGAACTGCGGGGCGAGCACACACCGGAAACCGAAGAGTACGGCATCGGCAGCTTCGTCTACCGTTCGCGGCGTCCGTTCCACCCCGCGCGATTCGCCCGCGCGCTGCAGTCCGGCATGCCCGGCGTGATCCGCAGCAAGGGCTGGTTCTGGCTGGCCAACCGCATGGATTGGGTCGGCGAGTTGAACACGGTGGGCGCCGCGACGCGGACGCAGGCGGCGGGTTTCTGGTATGCCGCGCGCGACCGCGTGCGTGCCGGCCTGGAAGACACTGCGCCGTTGTTGCCGCCGACACCGCTGCCCTACAGCGACCTCGGTTGGGCACGGCAGCAGGCCGACTGCTGGAGTGCGCCGCTGCCGGGGCTGGAGGAATTCCCGGACAGGGCCGCGCATTCGGCGATGCAGCGGCTGTGGCACCCGCTGTGGGGGGATCGGCGCCAGGAGCTGGTGGTGATCGGCGTGCACATGGACGAGCGCGCGGTGCGCGCGGAACTGGATGCGTGCCTGCTCAACGACCAGGAGCTGCGGGCGGGGCCACTGCTGTGGCAGCAGATGCCACAGGCGTTCCCGGTGTGGAAGCGCTGATGGTGCATTGAGGTTTCCTGGGCTGCCGGCCAGCGGCCGGCACTACCCCGGGTCGATACGCCATGCGTGGATCTACAAGGCGTCATGCCACTGCCAGCCCTCGGTGCTCACGTGCAGCACCTGGGTCGGCCGCAACGCCTGCAGCAGGTGCCGGTCGTGGCTGACCATCACCAGTGCGCCCGGCCATGCCGCAAGCAGTTCTTCCAGCGCCTGTAATGCACTGAGGTCCAGTGCATTGCCGGGCTCGTCCAGCAGCAACAGTTGGGGCGCGGGATCGGCATACAGCACGCTGGCCAGCGCACCCTTCACCCGCTCGCCATCGCTGATGCTGCTGGCGGCGCGCTGGATGCGCTGTGCGTCCAGACCCAACAGGGCCAGGCGCGTGCGCAGCTCCCCGGGGTCGGCACTCGGGTTGGCGGCCTGCACGCTGTCGAGGATGCTGCATTCGCCGGACAGCCCCAGCAGCTGCTGATCGAGCAGCGCCAGCGGTGTGTGACGTTGCACGGTCCCATCGCGCGCGGGCAGCTGACCCGCCAGCACCCGCAGCAGTGTCGACTTGCCGCTGCCGTTGTCACCGACCACGGCAATGCGCTGGCCGCGGCGGATCTCCAGCTGCAACGGGGCGCTGCAGCCATGTGGGAGGACCAGATCCTGCGCCTGCAGCAGGCGCGTGCTGCCACGTTCCCCCGCACCGGCAAACAGCGCCAGTTCCGGCGCGGTGTGAACCGCCGAGGCCGCTGCGCGCAGTTGCTCTGCGCTGGCCTGCAGGCGTTCGGACTGCACCTGCTGCGCGCGCCCATGACTGGCTTCGGCGCGCTGCTTCTGCCGGCCAAGCAGGATCGGTGCCTGGTTGGCCTGCTTCGCATCGCGATTGCCGCGTGCCTGGCGTTGCTGCTGACGTTCGTGTTGTTCGCGAGCGCTGCGTTGCTGTTGCCGATGCTGCGCACGTGCATGGTCAAGCTGGGCGGTGGCGGCTTCACGTTCGGCGGCGCGTGTGTCGGCGTAGTGCTGCCATGCGCCGCCATAGCGATGCAGGCCACGCCCATCGAGTTCGACAATCTGCTGCATTCGGCCCAGCAACTCGCGATCATGACTGATCACCAGCAGGCCACCGCGCCACTGCTGCAACTGTTCGTACAGCTGTTGGCGATGGCGTGCGTCGAGGTGGTTACTGGGTTCGTCCAGGATCAGCCAGCCGGCACTGCTGGCCCAGGCGCCGGACAGCGCCACCTGCATGGCCTTGCCGCCACTGAGGCGCGCAGCAGGCTGGGCGTGATCGAGATCATCGGGCAAGCCCAGCGCCTGCCACTGCTGCTGCAGGCGTTCACGCAGATCCCAGCGGTCGCCTATGCAGGTGAAGTCGGCCTCATCGACGCTGCCGGCTTCGATGCGTGCGAGCGCGGACAGGGCTTCACCCACACCGGCCAACTCACCGACGGTACCGGTAGGTGGATAGCCCGGTGTGGGCAACAGGAACACGCGGCCACTGCCACGCACCTGGCCACTGTCGGGCGACAGCCGCCCGGCCAGCAGGCGTGCGAGCACGCTTTTGCCGGTGCCATTGGCACCGACAAGGCCGGTGGCGACCGGTTCGAAGGAAAACGACAGATCGGAAAACAGCACACGGCCGTCGGCCAATCGATACGAAACGCGATCGAGCGTGAGGGGATACGGGGTCATGCGACCTCCATGGATGCCGGGTTCTCCCCTGCGCGCAGGGGCGGGAAGAGTCAGGCCGTCTAGTGGGAAGACGGCGGCATCAATGGCGCATTGGTCGCGAGCCTCTGGGAGGAATGAGCGGCCAGTATAGCGGGGTTGGCTGAATGGTCGGGTGCGGCGGCCGCTGGCATGGCCCGGCGCTACCAGTGTTCGAGTGGTTCCGTTGTAGAGCCGAGCCCATGCTCGGCTGCGCTTCGCCTGGCAGACGCTGAGTCGAGCATGGCTCGACTCTACAAGGGCATCCACGCATGGCGCGGATCTACCGGCCTACGGCACGGTTTCCAGGCGCGCGCTGACGAAGTCGATGAATACCCGCAGCTTCGGAAGCACGTGGCGGCCCGACGGCCACAGCAGGTGGAAAATGCCGCAGGAGTGCACATGCTCGTCGAGCACGGTCAGCAGGCGTCCATCGGCCAGTGCATCGCGCACCGAGTGCACCGGCACGAAGGCCAGTCCGATATCGCGCAGTGCCAGCGCCACGCGCGCTTCGATGGTGTTGGCCACCATGTGCACGGGTAGTTCCTGCGGTGCTTCCTTGCCGGGCCACTGGATCGGCCACAGCTCCAGCTTGCCGGTGCTGGGGAAGCGGTAGTGCAGCAGGGTGTGTTGGAGCAGGTCGGCCGGCGCACGCGGAACGCCGCGGCGCTGCAGGTACGCCGGCGAGGCAACGATGCGGCGCGGGAACACGCCCAGGCGTCGGGCGTTCATGCGTGAGTCGCTGGGTTCGCCGACGCGTAGCACAGCGTCGAAGCCTTCCTCGATGACATCGACCAGCCGGTCGCTGAAATCCAGGTCCAGACGGATGTCCGGATACGCGGCCATGAACTCGGCCATCAGCGGCAGGGTCAGGTCACCCACCAGCGGCAGGCCGATGCGCAGTGTGCCGCGTGGCGTGGCGTGTGGTTGTGCCAGCTCGGTGCGCGCGGCATCGCGCTCGTCGAGGATGCGCCGGCAGCGTGCCAGGAACAGCTGACCCTCGGCGGTGAGGGTGATGCTGCGCGTGCTGCGGTGGAACAGGCGCACGCCCAGTGCCTGTTCCAGCCGGGCAACGCATTTGCCGGCGGCCGAGGCCGAGATGCCCTGCAGGCGCCCGGTCTCGACGAAGCTGCGGGTGTCGGCCGCGTGCACGAAGGTCTGCAGGTTGGCGAGGTTGTCGAGGACTGACATGGGCGTGCGGGCAATGAAAGCGGCAGGGTAGGTCGGCGCGGCTGTAGCGGACGGCTCCGCCATCGCAACACTGTGGTGCGAAGTGGTGTGGAGCCCGTTGCGGCCTTGCAGTTCCGGCCATCATGCCGATTGCGGACTGCACGGTCCATGATGCCCGGAGCGGCAACCGGCTTTTTGCACGAGGGCGTGGTGCCTAACGTGGCGGGCCTCTCCCCACGGATCACCGCGATGAACGCTGTTCCTTCCCTTGCACCTGCGCCGACGCTGCCGTCGGTGCAGCGGCTGCTGCAGCAGGTCCACCCACAGCGCCTGGTCGGTACGGTGGTGCTGGTGCGCGAGCACGGTGTGCTGCGCCACGCCAGCGCGACCGGGCTGGCCGATCGCGAGTCGGCCACGCCGATGCAGCGCGATCAGTTGTTCCGGCTGGCATCGGTCAGCAAGCCGCTGTTGACCACGGTGATCCTGCGCCTGGTAGCCGAAGGCGTGCTGGACCTGGATGCGCCGGTACAGCGCTGGCTGCCGGACTTCCGCCCGGCGCTGGCCGATGGCAGCACGCCGCCGATCAGCCTGCGCCAACTGCTCAGCCATAGCAGCGGGCTGGGTTACCGCTTCCTCGAAGCCAATGCGGATGGCCCGTACGCACAGGCCGGCGTCAGCGATGGCATGGATGCGAATCCGCTGACGCTGACCGACAACGTGCATCGCATCGCGCAGGCGCCGCTGTTGTTCGCGCCGGGCAGCCAATGGTTGTACTCGTTGGGCGTGGACGTCGCGGGCGCCGTGGCTGAAGCCGCGACCGGTGAAACGCTGCAGGCACTGTTCGAGCACTTGTTGGCCGCGCCACTGGGGCTGGCCGACACCGCATTCGCGACCACCGATGCCGCACGGCTGGCCACGCCGTATGTGAGTGACACGCCGCAGCCGCATCGCCTGCAGGAAGGCGAAGTGGTCGCACCGTTCGAGGGTACGGTCGGCATCGAGTACAGCCTCGCCCGTGCTACCGATGCCAGCCGTTTCCCTTCGGCCGGTGCTGGACTGATTGGCAGCGCCGACGAGGTGATGGCGGTGTTGGAGGCCTTGCGCGATGTGCAAGCTTCGAATCTGTTGCCGCCCGCGCTGGTGGCGGAGATGGCCAGCCCGCAGGTGGGCGAGCAGGGGCCGCCGGAACCGGCCGGCTGGGGCTTCGGGTTGGGCTTTGCGGTGCTGCGCGATGCCGCCGCCAGTGGCACACCGCAGAGCGAAGGCACCTGGCGCTGGGGCGGTGCCTACGGCCATAGCTGGTTTGTCGATCCTGCGCGTGGGCTGAGCGTGGTGGCGCTGACCAACACCCTGTACGAAGGCATGGACGGTGCCTTCGTTGATGAGCTGCGTGACGCGGTCTACGCCGATCTGGAGGCTGCGCGATGAGCGGCCATGCCATTGATGCGGCCAGCCCGGCCGGTGAAGCCACGCGCCTGCCGTGGGCGGGGCTGCTGGCGCTGGCCGGCGGCGGCTTCATCACCCTGCTGACCGAAACCCTGCCGGCCGGTGTACTGCGGCCGATGGGCGAGAGCCTGGGCGTGAGTGATGCGGCGGTGGGCCAGCTGGTCAGCGTGTACGCGCTGGGATCGGTGATGGCCGCACTGCCGATGACCGCGTTGACCCAGCGCCTGCCGCGACGCCCCTTGTTGCTGGCCGCCATTGCCGGCTTCGTGGTGGTCAACACGCTGACCGCCGTGAGCAGCAGCTATCCGCTGATCCTTGCCGCGCGTTTCCTGGCCGGTGTGAGTGGTGGCCTGCTGTGGTCGCTGGTGGCCGGCTATGCGGCGCGCATGGTGGTGCCGTCGCTGCAGGGCCGGGCAATCGCGGTGGCGATGGTTGGATCGCCGTTGGCGCTGTCGCTGGGTGTACCGGCGGGCACGTTGCTGGGCCAGCAGATCGGCTGGCGCTGGGCGTTCGCGTTGATGAGCGTGCTGGGGGTCGGCCTGCTGGCGTACGCGCGCTGGGCACTGCCGGCGCTACCGGCGGCCGCGGCCGGTCAGCGCACGTCGTTGGGTACGGTGTGGCGCATGCCCGGCGTGCGCAGCGCGCTGGCGGTGATGGTGCTGTACGTGCTGGCGCACAACGTGCTGTACACCTACATCGAACCGCTGGCGGTGGAGGCCGGCGCCGGCCGGTGGCTGGACCGCCTGCTGCTGGCCTTCGGCGTGGCTGCCATCGTTGGTATCGGCATTGCCGGTTGGGGCGTGGACCGTCATCTGCGCACGCTGGTGTGGGCGGCCGTGATCGGTTTCATTCTTCCGGTGTTGGCCCTGCTGTTGTGGCCAGGACAGGCCACACCGCTGCTGCTGGCAACGATCCTGTGGGGTGTGGCGTTCGGGTCGGTTGCGACCCTGTTCCAGACCGCGCTCGCACGCCGTGCCGGTGCTGCCGCCGACCTGGCGCAGTCGATGCTGGTGACCGGTTGGAACCTGGCGATTGCCGCCGGTGGCGTAGCAGGCGGTGTGCTGCTGCAGGCCAGTGGCCCGAGCCAGCTGGGATGGTTGCCGTTGCTGCTGGTGGCGGGGACCGTGGTGGGGCTGCTGGCACGGCCGAAGGCCGGGGGGGAGGCGCAAACCAAACGCCCCCGGGGGGCCGGCCGGCGGCCGCCCCCCCCCCCCCCCCCCCCCCCCCCCGCGGGGGGGGGCCCCCCGCGCCGCGGCGCCGGGGGTGTTTTTTTTTTTGTGTGGGGTGTGGGGGGGGGGGGGGCCGGGAAAGGGGGGAGGGGGGGGGGGGGGGGGGGGGGGGGGGGGGGGGGGGGGGGGGCATGCCTCGGGCGGGTTGGGCAGGACGCCCAACCCCGGTCTTGCCGTGTGCGCAGGACAGCGCACACGAGCAAGCCGCGGCCAAGCCCCCATGGACGGGTCTACGGCGTCCCCCGCGAACCCGACCGTCCCGGCCAACCCTGGGATAGCAGTACGCGACCCACCACGAGGGGCTCCGCCGTTGGCCGTCCTACTCGATCCCCTCACGCTCGATTGGCACGCTGCGCGGATTCTGCATGTGCTCCCGCGCCGCGCCATAGCGCTGCTGCCGCTTGTGATGGAACACCACGAACTCATCCCGCGGCAGCGGCCGCGAGAACAGCCAACCCTGCGCGAACTCGACCTTCCGGGTATGCAGATACGCCAGCTGTGCCTCGGTCTCCACGCCCTCGGCCACCACCCACAGGCCCAGCTCCTTGGCCATGTCGATGATGTGCGGGGTTACCGGGCTGGTGGCGCTCTCGGTGTCGATCGCATCGATGAATGATTTGTCGATCTTCAACGCGTCCAGCGGCAGCTGTTCCAGGTACTGCAGGCTGGAGAAGCCGACGCCGAAATCGTCAATGGCCACGCTGTGCCCGGCCCGACGCGCCTGCGCCAGCATCGTGCGGGCGCGGTCCAGATCCAGGAAGCCGCGCTCGGTGGCCTCCATCCAGATCTGCTGCGGCAGGATGCCGCTGCCGGCCATGTGCTTGGAGATCATCTTCAGCGCACGGCCGCTGCTGATATCTTCGGCGGCCAGGTTGATCGCGATGTGCGCGCTGCGGTCGGCCACCAGCAGTTCACGCATGTCGCGCACCACGTTCTCGATCACCAGATCGGTGACCGCGCCGATCATGCCGGCCTCTTCGGCCAGCGGAATGAACAGGTCCGGCCGCACCTGGGTGCCATCCGGGCGCTGCCAGCGCACCAGCGCTTCGGCGCCGACGCAGATGCCGGTATCCAGCTCGATGATCGGCTGGTAGTGCAGGTACAGCTCGCGGCGGCGGATCGCTGTGGCCAGCTCGCCGCGCAGGGACAGGCGGCGGCGCGACAGCCAGATCACCAGGCCGGCACCGGCAGCGGCCAGCAGAACGCCGATCGGCACGAACAGCCACGCCTGCTGGCGGAAGGTCGCGGCAAGCGCGGTACGCGGCATGGTCGCGATCGCCAACCACTCTTCGTTGCGGGCGGTGGCATACAGGGTGTGGTGGTCCAGGCCTTCATCGGGGGCGCGCAGCAGGGTCTCCAGCAATGCCGGATCCATGCCGTCCTGCCTGGCCAGGAGACGCCCATCGGGGCTGGCCAGGGCAAGGCGCACGTTCGGGTCGGCGATGACATCGACGAAGCGGCGCGGATCGACCAGCACGTCGTAGTTGCCGTACAGGATCGACAGGACCTGGCGCCGTCCGCTGGCCTCGGGGCGCACATCCACGGCGATGCCGGCGCCATCACTGGTGACGTGGTCGGCCTTGGGCTGGTTGACGTCGGACAGGAACGGCCCCCACGACGTACAGCGCAGCTTGCCACCCTCGAAGTAGCCCATCTGGTCGACCGACGGCGAGGTCATCACCAGCGTCTGCATGCGCCGGATATGGTCGGGCCCGCAGGCGTCGTGGGCGCCGACCTCGGCCGACTGCAGTGCCGCCAGCGCTTCCTGGTAGGACTGGTCGGCGCGGCGCAGGGCGCGACCGGCGATGTCGCGCAGCCGCTGCTGCTCGACGCTGACTGCACGGTCCCAGGTGGCATAGGCCATCACCGCGATCGGCACGGCCGCGGCCAGCAGCGCCAGCGCGGTGCCACCAATGATCACGCGTAGCCGACTCAAGGCCGGAGCTCCAGCGGGGCGGGCAGGGCAGGGCACATGGTCAGGCCGATCCTTGGGCAGGTGCGGCTATCTGAGCATGACGCCGGGCCGGGCGGAATGGGACGAATCCGGTATTCGGTCACAATGTGATGAAAGCGACCATGATTGACGCAATCGGGCCGTCCAGCGCTGGCGCTCCGGGCCGGGGAGGACTAACGTCGAACGCTTCGCCCGCCCCAGTGCACGCCCATGACCGAGCCCGCAACGCCCCCCGAGCACCTGCGCCGCAGCCTGTCCAACCGCCACCTGCAGTTGATCGCCATCGGTGGTGCCATCGGCACCGGCCTGTTCATGGGCTCGGGCAAGACCATCAGCCTGGCCGGCCCGTCCATCGTCTTCGTCTACCTGATCATCGGCGCGATGCTGTTCTTCGTGATGCGCGCGATGGGCGAGCTGCTGCTGTCCAACCTGCAGTACAAATCCTTCATCGATTTCTCCACCGATCTGCTCGGTCCCTGGGCCGGCTTCTTCTGTGGATGGACGTACTGGTTCTGCTGGATCGTCACCGCCATCGCTGACGTGATCGCGATTGCCGCCTACGCGCAGTTCTGGTTCCCTGGGCTGGATGCGTGGATACCGGCACTGGCCTGCGTGCTGCTGTTGCTGGCACTGAACCTGGTGACGGTAAAGCTGTTCGGCGAGATGGAATTCTGGTTCGCGCTGATCAAGATCGTGGCGATCTGTGCGCTGATCATCACCGGCGCCGGGCTGGTGGCGTGGGGCTTCACCTCGCCCAGTGGCCACACCGCGTCGTTGTCGAACCTGTGGAATGACGGCGGCATGTTCCCGATGGGCCTTGTCGGCTTCTTCGCCGGTTTCCAGATCGCGGTGTTCGCTTTCGTCGGCATCGAGCTGGTGGGTACAACTGCCGCTGAAACCGCAGACCCCGAACGCAACCTGCCGAAGGCGATCAACTCGATCCCGGTGCGCATCATCATCTTCTACGTGCTGGCGCTGATCGCGATCATGGCGGTCACCCCGTGGCGCCAGGTGGTGCCGGACAAGAGCCCGTTCGTGCAGCTGTTCGTGCTGGCCGGCATTCCCGCCGCGGCAAGCCTGATCAACTTCGTGGTGCTGACCTCGGCCACGTCCTCGGCCAACAGCGGCATCTTCTCTACCAGCCGCATGCTGTACGGTCTGGCCGAAGAGGGCCACGCACCGCGCGGGTTGTCGAAGTTGTCACGCGCCGCAGTGCCCGCCCGTGGCCTGCTGTTCTCGTGCCTGTGCCTGCTGGGCGGCACGCTGCTGATCTACCTGATCCCCAACCTGGTGACCGCCTTCACCCTGGTGACGACGCTGGCCACCGTGCTCTTCATCTTCGTCTGGTCGCTGATCCTGGTGGCCTACATGGCCTACCGCCGCCGCTACCCGGAACGCCACGCCGCCTCGATCTTCAAGATGCCCGGCGGCGTCGCCATGTGCTGGGCCTGCCTGGTGTTCTTCGCCGCCGTGCTGGTGCTGCTGAGCCTGCAGGCCGACACCCGCCAGGCGCTGGTCGCCAGCCCGGTGTGGTTCGTGCTGTTGGGCGTGGGGTATTGGGTGCGGCGGAGGACCGCGAAGTAACCCAGCGTTTGCGTTCCATCGATTGATCCAGAGATCTCTCTGGAGTGGGGTCAGAGACCGTTGCGCAGCAACGGGATCCGACCCCCGCAGGAAATCGGCCGTTGCCGTTGCTGTTGAGGTTGCCGGCCAGCGGCCGGCACTACCACGGGTGCAGGGCGCAGCCCTGCCGACCCCCATTCACCCAGCATTAGCGGGCGCGGCCGGATGATCCGGCCGCCATGTTCCGTCGCCCTCTCCTGCTTGCGCTGTTGCTGCTGCCCAGCCTGTGGCCCGGGCTGGCCGCCGCGCGCACCGTCTACCGCTGCGTGCAGGGCAACACCGTCAGCCTGGCCACCGCGCCGGAACCCGGTTCACGCTGCACCCCGAAGGAAATCGACGACAACGCCATCCAGACCCCGAATCTGTGGGGCAACATGGGCGTGTTCAGTGGCGTGCTGTACGAGCGCGAGCAGGATGGCGCGCTGGTCTACTCCACCCGCAACCTGCCCGGCTCGCGGGTGTTCCTGAAGTTCACCATGGCCACGCCGCCGGGTGAACCTGCCCACGAAGGCCTGGGCAAGGTGGGCAAGCCGCAGCTGGCGCAGCATGCCAAACAGTTCAAGGCCGCCGCCAAGGCCACCGGCGTGGATGACGCGTGGCTGCGCGCGATCGCCCATGCCGAAAGCAACTTCGATGCACTGGCGGTGTCCAGCAAGGGCGCACAGGGCGTGATGCAGTTGATGCCGGACACCGCGCAGGAGTACGGGGTGAATGATCCGTTCTCGCCGCAGCAGTCGATCGATGGCGGCGCCCGCTACATGCGCGCGTTGCTGCGTCGCTACAACGGTGATCGGCCGCTGGCAGCGGCCGCTTACAACGCCGGCATCGGCGCGGTCACCCGCTACAAGGGCGTGCCGCCCTATGCCGAAACCCTGGCCTACGTGGACAAGGTGATGGCCCTGTACGCACGCTACCGCGAGGCGATGGGCATCCGTACCGAGGTGCCGGCGCGCTAGGCGGGTGGTGCTGCACGCACGTGGTTCTACATGGGAGCTTGCTCAGCGCGAGGTGGAGGTGCTGACCAGTTCGTAGCGTTCGATGCGGCCCAGGCGGGCAACCTCGGCCTGCACGTCGGCGCGCTGCTTCAGCGCACGCCAGGCCGCATCGATCTTCACGTCGCCGGGCAGCGACGGATAGGTGCGCATGTCCTGCAGGCTGGCCAGCGTTTCACCGCGTTCAACGGGTGAGCGCAACTGTTCGATCAGCACGGCAGCTGCGCCGTCGAGATTGCCCTCGTCCAGCAGCATTTCGCGCTGGAACAGGCGCGCATCATCGCCCTGGGCCAGGATCGCTGCACGCGCGGCCTGTTCGGCTTTGGCATCGCCACGTTCACGGGCGGCAACGAACTGCAGCAGTGCCTGGGCTGCCTTGCCGTAACCGGCCAGGCCCGGCATGTCATTCACTGCCGTGGCGGCATCCTGCATGCGGCCCAGCGAACTGAACACGAAGCCGACGTTGAACTGGTGCTCGGCACCATCGGGGCCCAGTGCGCCGATGCGTGCGGCCAGCTTGGCTGCCGCCAGCGCATCCTCGTTGCGACCCAGCCGGCGCAGCGCCGTAAGCCGGCTGTTGAGTAGCCATGCCACCCATTCGGCTTCCGCCGCCGAAGGCGCCTCGCCTTCGGCGGCCGCAGCGGCCATGCCATCGGTCAGCGCCAGCACTTCCTCGTTGCGGTCCAGCATCAGCAGCGTGCTGCTGAACTCGGCCATGCGCGCGTCCAGCGCCCGGTCGAGCAGGCCGGAAACCCGCAGTTCGTCGAGGTGCTTCTGTGCAGCCTGCACGGGATCAAAGCGCGGGTTGGCGCGGTCGACATAGGGATCGAAGCGCTTGTCACTGCGCAGCCGGATGATTTCGGCGGGCGCGGAGATGCGGGCCAGGGTCGCGGGGATGGCCTCGCCACGGCCGTTGTCGGCCTGCAGCGTGGCCAGTGCCAGCCACAGTCCGGTGGGTTCCAGGCCGCCGCTCTTCCAGCCGTTGTCGAACAGTGCCTGCAGCAGTTCCATGCGCTGCTGCGGCTGGTCCCGCAGGCGGAACTGCAGGTAGTTGATCGCGTGGTGGTCCACCGGCAACGGCGCATCGGCATGCTTCAGCGCCTGCACCAGGTGCTTGGTGGCAGGCGCCGGTTGGTTCTCGGACAGTTCCACCGAGACCAGGGTCAGCAGGATCTGCGCATCGTCCGGCAGTGCCTCCTGCGCGCGCTGCAGATAGCGGCGAGCCTGGTCCGGCTTCTTCTGCACCATCGCGGTCCAGCCGGCCACCTGCGCGGCGCGGCCGCGATGTTCAGCATCGAAGTCATCCAGCATCGGATCTTCCATCAGCCGTTCCATCGCGATGAGTGCGCCCAGCGTGTTGCCACTGCGTGACTGCTGGATCGCCTCATCCCATCGCGTGGCATAGGCCTGGTGCATCGCATCGGCGGTGACTGACGGCTTCTGTGGTGCCACCGAGATCGAGGCGGAGGCCGGCGTGCTGGCCAGTGCGGCCACCAGCAGGGCGGCGAGGGGGAAGATGCGGGGCATGGAGGATCTCCATCCGTGGGAAGAGCATTGAACCCGCTGTAGCCAGGGAGAACAAGCGCGACGCATGGAACTCTGGTATCCGGCAGTACGTTTGGCCTTGGCGGATCCTGCGTTCAGCGTCTATTGTCGGTGCCTCTTCAGACAGCAGGCAGGCAGCGCAGCACGATGGCACGGTGGCAATGGATGGCGGCAGGCGTAGCGTTGGCGACCGTAGTGGCACTGGCCGCGACCTGGTGGGAGACGCCGCTGCATACGCCGGCTGAACCGGCAGGTCCGGTTCCAACGCCGCTGGCGTGGACCGCGCAGATCGAGCCGCTGGCCGGCGATGGCCACCCGGGTGACCGCGATGGCGCGTCCGCGCAGGCGCGTTTCGCCGATCCGTACGCGTTGCTGCGCAGTGCCGATGGCAGCGTCTATTTCACCGATGCCGGTGACAACAACCGGATCCGTCGTCGACTTCCCGATGGCCGCGTTGAAACGGTGGCCGGGCAGGGCGAGGGGCGTATCGATGGCCCGGCACTGCAGGCCAGTTTCAATACGCCCTCGGGCATCGCCGCCGACGCGCAGGGCAACCTGTATGTGGCCGACACCGGCAACCACGCGATCCGCCGTATCGGCACCGATGGCCAGGTGAACACGCTGGCCGGTGGCGAACAGGGCTACGCCGATGGCCCTGCCGCGCAGGCGCGCTTCGATGCACCGATGGGCATCGCGGTGGACGCGCAGGGCCAGGTCTATGTGGCCGATACCTTCAACGACCGCATCCGGGTGATCGGTACCGACGGCAACGTGCGTACCCTGGCCGGCGGCGAGCGCCCGGGGCTGGCCGATGGCCTGGCGGGCGATGCACGCTTCGATACACCAGTGGCGCTGGCCTTCGATGCGCACGGCGCGCTGCTGGTGGCCGACCTGTTCAACAACGCGGTGCGTCGGGTCGGTGCCGACGGCATGGTCAGCACGCTGCTGGGCGATGGCGGCGTGATCAATGGGCCGCTGTCGCTGGCCACCACGCACGACGGCGTGCTGTACGTGGGTGACCTTGATGGCCGCATCGTGCAGGTAACACCGCAGGGCCACCAGATCGCGCTGGTGGGCAACGGCCGCCTGCCACGCCTGGCCCGCCCCAGTGGGTTGGCGATGGATGCCGATGGCAGCGTGCTGGTCGCCGATTCCGCCAGCTATCGCCTGCACCGCCTGCGCCCGCTGCCGGTGGGTGACCTGCCGGCACCGGCGCTGGTCGGGCCCGCTGCCGATGCAGCATTGCCGGACACCGGTGGGCGCTGGCCATTGGCACCGCAGGACGGCTGGCATGAAGTGGTCGGCACGCTGGGCGAGGTGCGCGGCAACTTCAAGGGCGAGAGCCGCCACCACCTGCACGGCGGTTTCGATGTGCGCGGCGATGTCGGCCAGACCGTGTTGGCGATCGCCGATGGCAAGATCAGCAGCCCGGTAGCGGCGTGGAGCCTGGGGGGGCAGGCCGAGGGCCTGGCAGTGGACCGCCTCAAGTACATCCACATGCGGGTCGGCCGCACCCCGCGCGACCAGCCGTTCGATGCGCGCTGGCAGGCGCTGTACGACGAACAGGGCAAGCTGGAGCGCATGCGGGTGCGTCGCGGCACGCGCATCCACGTCGGCGATCGCCTGGGCAGCATCAACAACCAGGCGCACGTGCACCTGGCGGTGGGCACCGGCGGCTTCGAAACCAACGCCGTGGCGCTGGGCTTCCATAACTACGCCGACCACTTCGCACCGCGCATCACCGATGTCGCGCTGCTGGACGACAACGACCAGCCGCTGGCGGCTGGCAGCGACGGCGTGGTGATGCTGGCGCGGCAGGGACGTGGCGTGCAGATCGTGGTCGAGGCGTGGGACCAGGTTGACAACAACCTGCCGCGGCGCCGGCTGGGCATGTACCAGGTGGGCTACCAGATCCTCGATGCCGGCGGACAGCCGCTGCAGGGCTATGAGCAGCCGCGCTGGAACATCGTGTTCAACCGCATGCCGCCGCAGAACGAAGCGGTGCGCGTGGCCTATGCGCCGGACAGCGGCATCACCGTGCATGGCAGTGCGGTAACCCGCTTCCGCTACCTGGCCACCAACACCGTGCGTGATGGCCTGATGGAAACCGGGCGCTGGCAGCCGGCGGCATTGCCACCGGGCGAGTACACCGTGCGCGCCAGCGTGCGCGACTACAGCGGCAACGAAGGCGTGGGTCCGCGCGAGATCAGAGTACGGCTGCTGCCATAGCCGCAGCCGGGGCGCCGCAGCGTTCGCGCTCGGCGTCCATGTCTTCCAGCGGCCGCACTTCGATGCTGCCGAAGCGCGCCCACGGGAAGTCGCGGGCGACGCGCATGGCTTCGTCGCGGTCGCGGGCGACGATCAGGTTGAAACCGGCCAGCAGTTCGCGGGTCTCGGCGAACGGGCCATCCAATACACGGCTGTGGCCATCGCGCACGCGCAGGGTCTGCGCGGTGTCGACCGGCTGCAGCTTCTGCGCGGCCAGCAGCGTGCCTTCCGCCTGCAGTTTGTCGGCGTGGGCGAGGCAGTCGCGCATCAGCGCGTTGAATTCTTCGGTGGGCAGGGCCTGCAGCAGGGCAGGCTCGATGTAGATCAGAAGCAGGTACTGCTGCATGGCACGATCCTGGCGGGGGGGCGGGGTGTCCATGATGGCGCAGGTTTGCCTGCCGGCATGCTGCAGCGCGAAAGGCCGCCTGCGGCGGGCGATCGGCGAACGGCGGAGCCCCTCCGTGGTGGGGTGGGTTGGTCGCTGAAAGCTCGGGTTCTTGGATTTGGCCGGGTGGGGAGGCAGGGCAGGGGGCGCTGCAAGTACGTCCATGTAAGCTCGGTCGCCGCATTCATGCGGCTCACGCCCCTGCCCTGCCTCCCCACCCGGCCTTGGACAGATCTCTGCGGCTGACCCACCACGGGAGATCAACAACAAGAGCAAAAGCGGGTCGCTCCGCTCGCAAAGCCGAGGTCGCCAGCCACCCGCTGTTGCTGTTGCTGTTGCTTCTGCCTTTTTTCTTGATCTTCCCGTGGTGGTTCGGCCACCGGAATCTGTCTGGGGCCGGGCGGGTGGGGTTGGCGGGGTATCCGCGGCATGGATGCCGCGGCTAAGCCCCCATGGACGGGTTTACGGCGTCCCCGCCAATCCCACCCGCCCGGCCCACCCACAGGAAACCAGCTTTCAGCGACCAACCCACCCACCACGGAGGGGCTCCGCCGTTCGCCGACTCCCGCCGAAGGCGCGCTTTCCACGGAAGAAATAATTTTCAAAAGACGTGTCGATTCCCAGCCCCCTGGTTCGTTGTACCCAGTGAAGGGCACGCACCACGCGTCCCCACGGGAGACCGCAATGAAAGTGATGGTGATCGTGAAGGCCAACGCCGACTCCGAAGCCGGCCGCATGCCCAGCGAACAGGAACTGTCCGAAATGGGCGCCTTCAACGAACAGCTCGTGGCCGCCGGCATCATGCTGGCCGGTGAAGGCCTGCACGCCACCCAGCGCGGCCGACGCATTCACTTCGGCGGCGCGGCACCCAAGGTCGAGGCCGGTCCGTTCGGTCCTGCCAGCGAACAGATCGCCGGCTTCTGGCTGTGGGACGTGCGTTCGCTGGACGAGGCCGTTGAATGGGCCAGCCGCGCGCCGTTCAACACAGGCGGCACGCTGGAGCTGCGCCCGCTGATCTCCGCCGAAGACTTCGGTGAAGCCTTCACCCCGGAATTACAGCAGCAGGAACAGCGTCTGCGTGCACAGTTGGAAGGTTGACCCGATTCATTTCCCCCGCCGGGCATGGCCCGGCGCTACCACCCTGAAATCCACGACGGAGCATTGCCATGAAATTGATTCCCTTCCTCGGCTTCAGCGGCCAGGCCCATGAGGCGATGGCGTTCTATGCCAAGGCACTCGGTGGTCAGGTCACTTCGGAAATGAAATACCGCGACATGCCGCCCTCCGATGGTTCGCCAGGCTGCAACGAGATGCCGCCGGAAACCCTGGACCACGTCGCGCACAGCCAGCTGGAAATCGGTAGCGCCATCGTGATGGCGGCCGACGGTCCCGGCGGTGGCGAGGGTGGCTCGACCACCATCAATGTCGACGTCGACAGCATCGAAGAAGCCGAACGCGTGTTCGCCGCGCTGGCCGACGGTGGCCAGGTGCAGATGCCGATCGCCGAAACGTTCTGGGCGCACCGCTGGGGCATGTTGATCGACCGCTACGGCAAGCCGTGGATGGTCAACTGCATGAAGCAGCCCTGATCCCTCTTCTTTTCATCCACAAGGAGCTTCACCGATGAATGCACCGCAACCGCAGATGATCTTCGTCAATCTTCCGGTGAAGGACCTGGAGAAATCCAAGGCCTTCTTCACCGCGCTGGGCTACAGCTTCAATCCAACTTACACCAACGATGACGCGGCAGGCATGGTCATCAGCGAGAGCATCTACGTGATGCTGCTGACCCAGCCTTTTTTCCAGCAGTTCACCAACAAGCCGATTGCCGATGCGCACACCCACACGGAAGTGATCAACGCACTCTCGGCACCCAGTCGCAAGGCAGTTGACGAGTTGGTGGACAAGGCACTGGCCGCCGGCGGCAGCGAACCGCAGCCGGCGCGCGACCTGGGCTTCATGTACCAGCGCGGCTTCCAGGATCTGGATGGCCATCTCTGGGAAATCGCACACATGGACGGCGAGCCGGGCTGACGGCCGCCGCAGGGAGAATCCTCATGGCTTACGTGGATGCTTACGTGCTGCCGTGCCCCCAGGACAAGGTGGCGGCCTACCGCGGCCTTGCCCGCAAGGCCGGTGCGGTGTGGAAGGACCAGGGCGCGCTGCAGTACATGGAATGCGTGGCTGACGATGTGGAACCGGGAAAGAGCACGTCGTTTCCGCGTGCGGTCAAGGCAAAACCGGGCGAAACGGTGATCGTCGCCTTCGTGGTGTTCCGTTCGCGCGCGGCGCGCGACCGTATCAACGCGAAAGTAATGGCGGACCCGCGGCTGGCGTCACTGGGCCCGAAGGACATGCCGTTCGATACCAAGCGCATGTTCTGGGGTGGCTTCAAGCCGATAGTTGAAGCGTGAGCTGCGGCGCTTGTGCGGGCCGGGCGTGCGTGCTGTGATCGGCGCATGCTCGAGCCCGCACTGACGCAGCGTCTGGAAACCCTCTGGCGGATGGAGTCGCCGGTGTTGATCGCGCGCCTGGCGCGGCTGCTCGGGGGCGATGTCGGCCGCGCCGAGGAGCTGGCCCAGGACACCTGGCTGGCCGCGCTGGAGCGCTGGCCGGAGCAGGGCATCCCGGACAACCCCGGAGCTTGGCTGATGACCACTGCGCGCAACCGTGCCATTGATGTGCTGCGCCAGCACCAGCGGGTGGCGCAGCAGCATGCGCAGTGGGGCGAGGAGCTGCATCCGGCGCCGCTGCCGGCGCCCGATGACAGTCAAGCGCTGGAAGATGATCTGGGTGACGACCTGCTGCGGCTGATGTTCGTGGCCTGCCATCCGATGCTGCCGGCCGATGCACGGGTGGCATTGACCCTGCGCCTGCTGGGTGGCCTGACCACTGTCGAGATCGCGCGCGCGTTCCTGCAGCCCGAGCCGACCATCGCCCAGCGCATCGTGCGCGCCAAGCGCACCTTGGCGCAGAAGCAGGTGCCCTACGAGGTCCCGCGTGCTGACGCGATGCCCGAGCGGCTCACTTCGGTGCTGGAAGCGATCTACCTAGTGTTCAACGAAGGCTATGCGGCCAGTGCCGGTGATGACTGGATGCGTCCGGCGCTGTGCGAGGAGGCATTGCGGCTCGCGCGCATCCTGGCGCACCGGCTGCCGGTGCCGCCGGTGCTGGGCCTGCTGGCGCTGATGGAGCTGCAGGCCTCGCGTGCCGCGGCACGGACCGATGCGCAGGGCGTGCCGGTACTGCTGGACCAGCAGAACCGCGCGCGCTGGGACTGGCTGCAGATTGAACGCGGGCAGCAGGTGCTGGCGCGCGCGCTGGCCGCCGGTGGCGCTGATGATCCCTATGTACTGCAGGCGCGTATCGCAGCGTGCCATGCAGCGGCGCGCCGCCCCGAGGATACCGACTGGCCGCGCATCGCAGCGCTCTATACGCAGCTGCTGCAGGTGCAGCCCTCGCCGGTTGTTGCATTGAACCGGGTCGTGGCGGTGCTGCGCAGTGACGGTGCCTTCGCGGCGTGGGCGCAGCTGCAGCCGTTGCTGGTGGACGCGCGACTGCGTGAGTACGCGCCGCTGCAGGTGGTGCGCGGGGAGTTACTACAGGCGCTGGGGCGCGACCTGGACGCACGTCACGCTTTTGCGGAAGCCGCCAGACTCAGCCAGAACCAGGCAGAGCGGGGCCTGCTGCGGCAACGGGCCGGCCTGCCTCCCACGGAGTGACCTCGACGAAGGCAGCACTTGTCGGCGGGCCCGCGAGCCGTTATGTTTCGCGCCCAGCGGACGCGTCAGCGTCCACTTTCCATGCGTATTGACCGAGGAGCGGTTGGATGTATTCAAGGACGAAGAGCGCATCGCGCGCTTTTGCGCGCCTGCTTGCCTGTGCCCTGTGCCTGGCCGTATGGCCGATGGCCGTACAGGCGGCAGACAAATCACAGCAGGCCTATTGGGCCGGTTTTGCCTATACCGCTGATGCCGCTGCCGTGCAGGCGACCACACCGCATGCGCATGCGGTGCTGGAACAGCGCGGCCTGATCCCGTTGAACCAGGCCCTGGCACAGTCGCTCAAGCGCCGCGCCCCGGCCCACCTGCAGCTGATCGACCAGCCGGTGGCGATGCTCGACGGCACCACCAGTGCGACAGTGCTGGCCGCGGCACTGGACCGCGAACTGGTCTCGGTCGAGCCGATCGGTGACCAGTACAAGGTGCTGGTGGAAGTGGCGCTGCAGGCGCTGTTCTTCGATTTCCGCGAGCGCCAGGTGATCGCGTCCTATCCGCTTACCCTGCAGCGCATCGACGTGCAGGATTACCGGCCGGACAACGACGATATCGACGCGATCGTCGCCGATCTCCTGTATGGCAGCGCCGATACCAGCCTGTCGCAGGTGCTGGCTGCCAGCCTCGCCCAGGCCAGGCTGCCCGATGCCGCCGTGCGTCGCCTGCAGGTCGGTGGCGTAACCCTGTCCGACGTGGTCCGCGCCAAGCTGCCCGACCCGAAGTGGGAAGCCCCGCTGCGCGCCACGCTGGCCCATGAGCTGTCCAAGACGCTGTCGTCCAATACCGGCGTCGGCCTGCTGCCGCCGGCCTCGGGCCAGGCGATCGGTGGTGCGATGGCGGCGCGCTTTGCCGACGGCAAGGTCTACCAGCTGAAGATTCCCGAGCCGGACTACGTCATCAACCTGCAGGTGGATGCGCTGAAGAACGGCGTGATCGAAGAAACGCCGGCGATGAAGACGATGCTGTTCGGCGCGTTCTTCACCGCCAAGGTGACCGAGCCGTTCTCCGGCAAGGTCTATTTCGAACAGCCGCTGCGCAAGGGTGCCACCAAGGTGGTGCCGGTCACGCAGTGGCAGGTCGACCAGTGGTCGGCCAGCTACGAAACCCTGCTGGCCGGCTTCGACGCCTTCGCCGGCGCCGCCGCCAAGCGCGCCGATTCGCGCGGCTGGCTGGACGAACAGAAGCCGGGCGGCCGCCCGTTGCAGCAGCAGACCCAAGCCCTCCAGGAGTTGATCAAGTCATGTCGTTGATGCGTACCATCCTGCTCATCCTCATCGCCCTGGTGGTGGCCTCCCCGGTCGCTGCACAGACCGCCAGTTCACGCGGTACCGGTTCGGCCAGCTACGGCCTGCGCCTGAGTGCCGACACCCGCGCCCAGGCCCTGAACAAGGCCAAGGTCAATGCACTGGAGGCGTACATCGCCGAAACCGGTGCGGCCAAGCTGCGCCTGTTCGAAGCACGTCGCTCCGAGTTCATCGGCGAGATCGACCGCTACGTGCTCAGCGCCGTGCAGCTGTCGGACACCGAAGACAAGAAGGCCAAGACCTACACCGTCACCGTCCGCGCCGAGATCAACACCACACTGCTGCAGACCAAGCTGGATGCCGGCTCGGCCGTGGCCGGTGCCACCGCCGCGCAGCGCTCGCTGCTGACCTTCCTGTTCATGGCGCGCTCGCAGGACACCGTGCAGTCGTTCCAGGACAAGGAATACCGCCGCGTCGACGCCAGCAGCAGCTACAGCGAGAACACCCGTGAAGGCGACAGCTTCCGCGGCAACTCGGTCAGCACCAACGGCAGCATCAACCAGAACGGTTCGATGTCGGTCACCAGCGGCGGCAGCACCACCCAGCGCAGCGACAACATCAGCTGGAAGGTGGCCAACGCCGCCGAAGTGAACACCGCGATGACCGGCGCCTTCAGCGCCGCCGGCTACGAAGTGGTTGAAGCCGAATACGTGGAAGGCGAATCGCGCGGCCTGCTCAGCATCGAGCGTATCCGCAAGGACTTCAGCACCGGCAACGACCTGGCCCCGGCCACCCTGCGTGATACCGCCAACGGCATCCGTGCGGCCAACATCCCGTACATCGCCGTCGGCACCCTCGACGTCGGCATGCGCGACCGTGACCCGGCCAGCGGCAACACCCGCGTGTTCGTCACCGTCACCGGCAAGGTGCTGGATGTGACCGGTCGCTTCCCGCGCACCGTGTCGTCGGTGGGCCCGGTGCAGTTCTCCGGTACCGGCCCGAACGAAACCGTCGCCCGTACCAACGCGCTGCAGCTGGCGGCTGAAAAGGCTGCCCAGCAGATGATCAACGAACTGAACGTCAAGGCGGTTCGTTGATCCGCCACCCCGGTGGGTGCCGAGCTCGCTCGGCATCGCCCTGGGGTTACCGATTTCCCACGTGCCGCTTCGCGGCCGTCTCTCCCAAAGGACACTCATATGATCCGCAATACCGCTCTTGTCGTGGCCATCGCTGCCGCCACCCTGTCGATGCCGGCCCACGCGGGCCTGGGCAAGCTGAAGGACCTGGCCGGTGCCGCTACCGGCACCTCCAGCAGCAGCGCCTCCAGCGCCGCCGCTCCGGATGAAGCCGCGCAGGAAGCGCTGGTGCGTCGTTTCGTCAGCTCGCAGTCGCACTCGCTGCAGGCCCAGACCTCGTTTGCCCGCGCCTTCGGCCTGGCCGAGCAGGTGCAGCTGCTGGAAGCCGAGCGCCAGGCGCTGTCGTCGGGTTCGGTCAGCGTCGATGCGATGAAGAAGTCGGTGTCGGTCAGTGAAGCTGCGCAGGCGGCGATCAACGAGCGCCAGGCCGCACAGCCGGAACTGAACGCTGAATCCAAGCAGCACTACGCCGAAGGCCTGGTCTCGCTGCTGTCCTCGGCGGCCGAAGCACAGAAGCTGGGCGGCGAAGCCAGCAACTTCACCGCCGGCATGAAGAACCTGGGCGCGACCCAGCTGGCCACCGTCGGCCGCAAGCTGGCAGCAGGTGCATGGGTGGCCAAGGAATCGCCGGGCTTCATCCAGGGCCTGTACGGTTCGACCAAGTCGGCCGTGACCTTCGCCAGGAAGAGCAAGGTGAAGGTGCCGTCCAACGCCGATTCGATGCTCGACACGCTCTGATCCGAGGCGAATCTCCATGCGTATGACCTACCGTTTGATCGGCCTGGGCCTGGCTGCCACGCTGCTTGCAGCCTGTGGCAAGCAGGACACCCCGGCCGCCGCGCCCGCCAAGGACAAGGCAACCAGTGCACTGGCCAGCAATGCGCCAGTGGAAGCAGCGCCCCTGCGTGGCACGCCGGATTTCGGCGGCACCACCCAGGTCGCGCGCGAAGCCGACGGCATCGGCAGCACCCCGGAACTGGCGGTGCTGGCGGCATTGCAGTCGGCGGTGGCGCAGGTCAACGGCGTACGCGTGGCCAGCCAGATGCAGAGCCTGCGTGCAGGCCTGCATGTGGATGTGGATGACGAACACGTCGGCGATATCCGCGCCGACGCGTTCACCCAGCAGATGATCGCCGGCTCGCAGGGCGCGGTGCTGGGCTATGAAATCCTGTCGCAGGATGAAGTGCGGCAGCTGGACGAGGAAACCATCGCCCGCGTGCGCGCCAGCGACGAAGGCTGGAGCTTCAAGGGCTCGGCGTCGGCCAGTGCCTCCGGCGAAGCCTCGGCCAAGAGCGGTTCGGCCTCGGCCAGCGTCAGGGAAAGCTACGACGAGAAGGTCAACGTCGATGCCAAGCGTGGCGCCAGTTCGTTCGATTCCGACGTGACCCATCGCCGCATGCGCAGCTACTGGAAGGTGCGCGTGCGCGCACAGATTGCCCAGTACCGCGCGCCGGACGAGCAGGGCAAGCCGAAGATCGTGGTTGCACTGCCGCGCACCAAGGCCGGAAGCTATGCCGTGGGCGACGGCCGCGTGGACGCGGACGAAGTGGCCGACGCGATCCGCGCGCGCCTGTCCGACACGCTGACCCAGACCCAGCGCTTCATCGTGCTGGACCGCGAGTTCGGCGACGAACTGCAGGCCGAGATCGACCACATCAACAGTGGCAACGTGCGCCTGCAGGACACCGCACGCGTGGGCCAGCAGCTGGCTACCGACCTGATCCTGATCCCGACCATCGAACGCTTCGAGTACCCGCGCAGCGTGCGCAACCTGCGCATGTCCGACCGCCAGGTGACCTCGTACTCCGGTGGCGGCCGCATCACCCTGCGCCTGATCAACGCCACCACCGGCCAGGTGGTGATGTCCGACAGCTTCGACCACCAGCTGGCCTCGACTGGCCCGAGCACCCTGCCGCGCGTGGTCAATGGCCGCAACATGGCCGCGGCGATGATGGAATCGCTGTCCGGCCAGATCGGCACCACCATCGTCACCACGCTGTTCCCGGTGTCGGTGGTTTCGGTGGACGGAGACCAGGTGGTGCTGAGCCAGGGCGGTGACACCGTGCAGGCCGGCCAGCGCTGGCAGGCCGTGCGCCTGGGCGAAGAACTGAAGGACCCGCAGACCGGTCGCTCGCTGGGCCGCAGCGAACACCCGTGCTGCACCATCCGCATCGACCGCGTGGCCGCACAGACCTCGTACGGCACCATCGAAGACGGTGTCGACGCCATGCGCGGCGGCTTCCGTCCGGGCCAGATTGAGTTGCGCCAGAAGCTGGGAAGCAAGCCGGCTGCTGCCGCTGCCGCTGCCGGCGCAACGGCCTCGGCTGCACCGGCTGCCGCCGCGCGCCCGGCGGCCAAGCCGAAGCCCAAGCCCGCTGCCGCCCCGGCCGAAGACCCGAACTGGTAACACGCCAAGGCAGCACACAGAAGGGGTCAGAGCCCTTTCCCACCGGGAAAGGGAACTGACCCCTTCTTGTTTCCGTCCGTGTCGACCAAGGTCGACACCTACCAACAGCGGTGTGTCGACCAAGGTCGGCACTCACCAACAGCGGTGTGTCGACCAAGGTCGACACCTACCAACAGCGGCGTGTCGACCAAGGTCGACACCCACCAACAGCAGCGGGAACCTGTCGAAGGCGGGGTGGGTCCGGTTGCGGGGGCGTGAGCCGCATGGATGCGGCGACCGAGCTTACATGGACGTACTTGCAGCGTCCCCCGCAACCGGACCTACCCCGCCTACCCTGAGGAAGCCAGCTCCCGCTGTTGCTTCGGCTGTTGCTGTTGCTGTTGCCCTGGCTTCGGCAGGTGCAGGGCGCAGCCCTGCCGAACCCCTTACACTCCAGAAGGATTTCCCTGCTGGAGAGAGCAATGAAACGAGTAGTACTGGGCGTGCTGGCCCTGTCGGTGTCGAGCGCACTGATGGCGGCCACCCCGAAATTCGATGGCGCGCGGATCTCCGCCGACGTCAAGGAACTGGCCTCCGACGCCTACGAAGGCCGCTCCCCGGCCACCGCCGGCGAAGAGAAGACCATCGCCTTCCTCAGCAAGCAGTTCGCCGACGCCGGCCTGCAGCCGGGCGGTGACCTCAAGGACGGCAAGCGCCTGTGGACCCAGGCGGTGCCGCTGCGCAAGGGCGACATCGTCGGCGCACCGCAGCTGGCGCTGCACCAGGGCGGCAAGACCGTTGCGCTGGAACAGGGCAAGCAGATCGCCGTGCGCGCTGCCATGAACGGCGCCAGCAACGTCGACATCAGCAAGGCCCCGCTGGTGTTCCTCGGCTACGGCGTGAAGGCCCCGGAGCGCAACTGGGATGACTTCAAGGGCGTGGACCTGAAGGGCAAGATCGCCGTCGTGCTGATCAATGACCCGGACTTCGAGACCGGCCAGGGTGATTTCGACGGCAAGGGCATGACCTACTACGGCCGTTGGACCTACAAGTACGAAGAAGGCGCCCGCCAGGGCGCGCTGGGCGTGCTGATCGTGCACGAGACCGCACCGGCGTCGTACGGCTGGGCCACCGTGGCCGGTTCCAACACCAACACCATGTTCGATGTGGTGCGCGACAACCCGGCCGACAGCCACCCGCTGCTGGAAGGCTGGATCCAGCGCGACCTGGCCGTGGAGCTGTTCCGCTCGGCCGGGCAGGACTTCGAGGCGCTGAAGAAGAAGGCGCAGCAGCGCGACTTCACCCCGGTGCCGCTGACCGGCGCCAGCCTGGACGCGAAGTACGCGGTGAAGACCGAAGTGATCACCTCGCACAACGTGGCCGCACGCCTGGAAGGCAGCAGCCACCCGGACGAGACCCTCGTCTACAGCGCGCACTGGGATCACATCGGCGTGGGCGAGCCCGACGCACGTGGCGACCGGATCTTCAATGGCGCTCTGGACAACGCCAGTGGCACCGCATCGCTGATCGAACTGGCCCGTGGCTTCGCCAAGGCCAAGCGCCCGCAGCGTTCGCTGCTGTTCCTGGCGGTCACCGCCGAGGAAAAGGGCCTGCTGGGTTCGGAGTACTACGCCACCCATCCGCTGTATCCACTGGAAAAGACCGTGGCGGTGATCAACATGGATGGCATGGCGCCGTTCGGGCCGTCGCGTGATTTCGGCATCTACGGTGCCGCGCGCTTCGAGCTGCTGGACCAGCTGAAGGACGTGGCCAAGGGCTGGGATATCCGCTACACGCCGGACCCGAAGCCGGAAGCGGGCCTGTTCTTCCGCTCCGATCACTTCCCGTTCGCCAAGCGTGGCGTGCCGGCGCTGTCCTGGTCGGCCGGCCAGGACTGGGTGGACGGTGGCGTGGCCGCAGGCAAGAAGGCCTCTGAGGACTACACCGCCAAGCGCTACCACCAGCAGGGCGACGAGTGGCAGCCGGACTGGGTGTTCGCCGGTGCCGCCCGCGACCTGGAAGTGCTGTACACGCTGGGCAACCAGCTGGCCAACTCGCGCAGCTGGCCGAACTGGAGCAAGGACGAATCGTTCCGCGCCGTGCGTGACGCCAGCGCCGACCAGCGCAAATAAGGCAACGCGCCGGGCTTGCCCGGCGCCTCCGCGTAGTGCCGGCCGCTGGCCGGCAACCCTGTGATGCATGCGGAGATAATGGTGGGCCGGCCAGCGGCCGGCTCTACCAGAATGGCTTCCATCCCCGCTTTCCGGCCCTTCGTCGCAACCCGCTTGTTTGCCCGGCGGGCCGCCCTATGCTCGGCTCACCCCCTTCCTCCAAGGCGCCGCCGTGTTCGCCAGCCTCTCTCTCCTGCTTCGTCACCTGCTGGCCTGGGCTGCGGCGCTGTTCGTCGCCGGCATGGTCTGGAGCGGCATTTTCAGCGGCATGAATGACGGCCCTGGCTGGGTGTTCGGGCTGCTGGTGATGTTCCTGATGATTTCCGCGCTGGGCAGCGCGATTACCCATGTACGCCGCGTCTGGCTGGTCGCCGGCCGGCTGGATTCGACCACGCTCTCCGGCCGCCAGCGCCGCCAGGTGGAACTGCCGATGGATGCCGGCCAGGCATTCTCGGTGGTGGAAGCGGCCATCGCTGAACTGCCGCGCGTTGAAGACGTGGAAAGTTCGGCCGGCAGCCTGCAGGTGCGGGCCTACGTGCGCCGCGTGGATGCCTGGAACGGCCGCCAGCCATCGCGCTGGAACCTGCCGGCACGGCTGGCGATCAAGCGCAACAGCGTGCTGGCGACGGTCACGCCGGGGCAGGGCACCAGTACCGTCACCCTGTTGTTTGAGCCGGATGCCGGCTGGTGGGCCGACCTGCTGGCACTGGATGAGGGCAGCAACTTCGAGAACGCCGAAGCGGTCACCCGCGCGATCAGCCGCCGTGTTGCCGACCAGCGTCGCGACGAGCAGGCCGCGGCCGAGCAGACCCAGGTGGAAAAGGAGCTGTCGGTGGCCCGGTTGAACCTGCTGCACGCGCAGGTGGAACCGCACTTCCTCTACAACACGCTGGCCAACGCGCAGGTGCTGACCCGCACCGACCCGGCACGTGCTGACCAGATGCTGGGCCACCTGATCCAGTACCTGCGCAGCTCGTTGCCACAGGTGGACGAATCGCTGTCCACGCTGGGCGTGGAGCTGGAGCGTACCCGTGCCTACCTGGAGATCCTGCGTATCCGCATGGGCGCACGGCTGGGGGTGGAGGTGCAGGTACCGAACGAACTGCACGGCGTGCAGCTGCCGGCGATGGCGCTGCAGACGCTGGTGGAGAACGCGATCAAGCATGGCCTGGAACCGAAGCCCGGCGGTGGCACGATCTGGATCCTGGCGCGTGGCTTCGATGACCATGTAACGGTGACGGTGGCCGACGATGGCCTCGGCTTCGGCCAGGGCACCAGCGGTACCGGCATCGGCCTGAAGAACCTGCGCGAGCGCCTGCGCCTGACCTGCGGCGAACAGGCCGGCGTGGCGATCGTCGCCAACTTCCCCAGCGGCGTGGCCGCGACCATGACCCTGCCGCAGTCGAGCAAGGAGCGCAGCCATGCCGCTTGAGGCGCTCATTGCCGAAGACGAGGAACTGCTGCGGCAGTCGCTGGTCGAGCAGCTGGGCCGGTTGTGGCCGGACCTGAAGCTGGTGGCCGAGTGCGAGGATGGCGCCAGTGCGCTGGAACAGCTGGCCGAGAAACAGCCGGACATCGCCTTCCTCGATATCCGCATGCCCGGCATCAGTGGCATTGAAGTGGCCCGTTCGCTGTCCGAACTGAGCCCGCGCACCCAGGTGGTGTTCGTTACCGCCTACGACCAGTACGCCATCGACGCGTTCGAGCAGGGTGCGATGGACTACCTGCTGAAGCCGGTCAGCGATGAGCGCCTGCTGGCCACGCGCGAACGCATCCTGTCGCGGCTGCCATCAACGCGCCAGGACGATGCCGTACTCGAACGCCTGCTTCAGCGCCTGGGGCCGTCGCAGAGGGCGGCAGAGCGCCCGCCCTTGGCCTGGATCACCGCCAGCAACGGCCGCGAGACGCAGCTGATCATGCTGGAAGACGTGGCCTATTTCCGTGCTGACAACAAGTACACCACCGTGATGACCGCGGCCGGTGAGAGCCTGCTGCGCACACCGTTGCGCGAGCTGCTGGAAGTGCTCGATCCGCAGCACTTCCGCCAGATCCATCGCTCGACCATCGTCAACATGAAGGCGGTGGCAGCGGTCAGCCGCGACGATACCGGGCGCGGGGTGCTGCGCCTGCGTGGGCGTACGGAGACGCTGGTGGTCAGCCAACCGTTCATGAGCCTGTTCCGCGGCATGTAGCCGCACCCTGGAGGCACCATGCGCCTGTTCCTGTTTGCCTGCGTTGCTGCGCTGTCGTTGGCCGGCTGCGAGAAGTCCAGCGAAACCTCGATCACCCGTACCAATGCCAACGGCGTGGACACGCTGTACAGCAAACGCACCGTGGTCGATGGCGAGGCGCGGTTCCAGTGCATCGCCAGCAGCAGTGGCCACTGCCACTACGTGGTGCTGGACCCTGCATGCAGCAGCGGGGCCGCGTGTGCCACGCCGCCGTTGCGTCGGTTCGCGGTGGCGGTGGGAAAGACCGAGGCGATGCGTCACCTGCCCAGGGGCTTCCACCAATGCGTCAGCCAGGACCCGATAGAACAATGCCACCGTGAGTGATCACGGTGGCATTGTGGGCCCCCCCGCTTCCCTGAAGGATCAGTAGGCAGGTTGCAGTGTCAGGTCGTGGTGGTGCTCGTTCTCACCCACATGGTTCAGGCGGCCGACCAGTTCTGAGTGCTGCTTCATGCGCCCGATCTCGGTCATGATGCGGATGTCCTCATGGCGCAGCTCGCGCTTGGCAGTGACGGCCTGCTTGTAGTCCAGCACTTCCGGGTAGTGCTCGGCCAGGTCCAGTGCCTCGGCCACGTTCTCGACGCTGTCGGCCTTGGAGCTGATGCGGGCGCGGCTGTTGAAGGCCTTCATCCAACGCTCGAAACCGGCGGTGCGGTCGAACATGTTGGCCATGAACCAGATCACGAACAGGATCGAGATCCATGAGCCGAACACCACGACCACGCGGGTGAAGGTGATGTGGTAATCGTCGCGCCACAGGTAGTTGGTGATCAGCCCGAGGATCAGCAGCGAGGCCGCCTGCCAGCCGACGATCGAGGCGATCAGCCATTGGCACTTGGCCTGGGCCAGCACAGCCACTTCATCGCGGATCTGCTGCTCGCTGAGGCTGCGCCAGTGCGCGACCTGTTTTTCGAACGGGCTGCTGTAGAGCTCGTTGTCGCGAAGCAGTAGTCCCAAACCCTTGAACAAAGCAATCATGGCTGGCTCCTTGTGGAACGTGCGTCGATCAGCGTTGGACGGTGTGGCGGGTTCAGTTCTAGCACTTCCAGCGAGCCGTGCAATGGGCGCAATGCCTAGCGGCGTAAGGGTTTTGTCTGAATGGGTGAATGTTGCTGCATCGCAACATCATGGTCGCAGCCTGCGACAGGATGTCGCAGGGTGAAACGTGCTGCGGCTGCACATGAAACCGTGGCTGAGCGCGGAGGCTCGCCGTCGGCGTCGTGATCGCCCAGAATCGGGGCCGACCGCGCAACCTGCGGCCGCTCTTCCGCCTTTCCTGGACCTGTGATGCCGGCTCTGCTGCAGCGACTTTCCCGCCCCGTGACCGCGCCTATCCGGCGCTGGGTACTGGAGGCCTTCCCGCGTGGCCAGAGCGGCATCGATTACGACCACCCGCTGGGAGACCCGGGCTGGTTCGGCCCCGACAGCGTCACCTGGCGCCTGCATGCGGAATTCCCCTCGATGCTGGCCGGTGGCCTGTGTGCGCTGATGCTGCAGACCCTGCACCCGCGCGCGCTGGCCGGCGTCTACGACCACTCCAATTTCCGCCAGGACCTGGTGGGACGCCTGCGCCGCACCACCGCCTTCGTTGCCGGCACCAGCTATGCGCCCCGCGGCGAGGTGGAGGCGCTTGTGGCCAAGGTACGCCGCATCCATGCGCAGATCCGCGGCCAGACCGCGCAGGGGGAGCCCTATGCGGCGGACGATCCGCAGCTGCTGACCTGGGTGCACGTGACCGAAGCCTTCGGTTTCCTGCAGGGCTTCCGTCGTTACGGGCGCGAGGTGCCGGCGCACATCGCCGATCGCTATTACGACGAGTACCGCCGCGTGGCCGAAGCGCTGGGTGCGGTGGATGTGCCGCGCAGCGAAGCGGAAGTGGCGGCGTACTTCTGTGCGCGGCAGCCGGAGCTGCGCGTCGACGAACGCTCGCGCGAAGTGCTGGAGGTGTTGTCCGGCGTGCGCCTGCCGGTACCGGTGCCGGGTCTGTCGCGCGAAGTGTTCCTCGGCGCCGGTGCGGCGCTGCTGCCGGATTGGGCCGAGGGCATGCTGGAACGCAATGCGCGCCAGCGCGCACAAGCTGCAGCGTCGGCGAAGCTGATGCAGGGCATGGCGCCGCTGTTCCGCCGCGCGCTGCCCGATGGCCTCGCCAGCCGCGCCTGCACGCGCGTGGGCGTGCCGGTGGATGTACTGCGCGAGTGGCCCGCGGTTGCCTGGTAGGTGCCAACCTTGGTTGGCACGCATTTCGCGCGGTGCCGCAGAAGCGCCAACCAAGGTTGGCCTCTACCAGAGCGGATTCCGCAGTAAGTCCACGCCATGCGTGGATGGGAGTTACCCGGTCGACTTCAACCCACGCAACAGCATCTCCAGCGCCGCCGTCGCCTGCTGCAGGCGCGCGTCGCCATCCTCGCCCTCGGCGATCCAGAACGCGGCCTCGGCCAGGCTGCCGTAGATCAGCGACGCCATCGCCTGCGCATCCACCGGCGCCACCGCACCCTCGGCAATCAGCTGCTCGATCAGGCGCTGCATCGAGTTCACGCAGTGCCGCTGCGATTCCGGTGAGGCGCCACCGAGTACCGCGCGCGCATCGCGCAGCACGATGCGCTGGATCTCCGGCTCCAGTGCCATCTCCAGATAGGCGCGGCAACGCTGCACGAAGCCGTCCCAGGCATCATCCGCGCCATCGCTGATCGCCTGCAGGCGCAGGTCGGTCTCGGCATCGAGCTGGGCGACGACAGCCGCCAGCAGACCCTTCTTGTCGCCGAAGTGGTGGTACAGCGCGCCGCGGGTCAGCCCGGCCTGGGCGGTCAGGTCGTCCATCGAGGTGGCGGCATAGCCATGCGCGCTGAACACCCGGCGGGCGGTGGTCAGCAGGGTGGCGCGGGTTTCTTCCATCTCGGCGCGGGTGCGACGAACCATCCGGAGCTCCTTACATACACAGTGCATGATTATTTACATACGGCACGTATGAATGTAGCCTCTTATTCATACGCTCTGTATGTATTGTCGTGGCGCTCGGTGCGCCAGGCAAGTCGCTGCCCTGGAGATCCTGATGGCCACCCCCTATCGCGACCTGTTCGCTGCCCCCGGCACCGCCGGCCTCGCCCTGGCCGGGCTGCTGGCACGCCTTCCTCTACCGATGACCGGTATCGGCATCATCACCCTGCTGTCCCAGCTGCGCGGCAGCTATGCACTGGCCGGTGCGGTGTCGGCCACCTTCGTGCTGACCTACGCGTTGCTGTCGCCGCAGGTATCGCGCTGGGTCGACCGGCGCGGGCAGGGCAGGGTGCTGCCGTGGGCCACCGCGGCCAGTGCGGCGGGGTTGCTGTTGCTGCTTGCGTGCACGCTGCTGGCCGCGCCGGACTGGACGCTGTTCATTGCGGCGATGCTGGCCGGTTGCATGCCCAGCGTGTCGGCGATGGTGCGCGCGCGCTGGACCGCGATCCATCACGGGCGCCCGCAGCTGCAGACCGCGTATTCGCTGGAGACCGTGTTCGACGAGGTGACCTTCATCGCCGGGCCACCGTTGTCCGTCGGGTTGTCGGTGGCGGTATGGCCGCAGGCCGGCGTGCTGGCCGCCGCCCTGCTGCTGGTGCTCGGGGTGACCGCACTGGTTCTGCAACGCGGTACCGAACCACCGCTGCAGCGCTGCGAAGGCGCAACACCCTCGCGCTCGCTGCTGCGGCAAGCGGAGATCCGCCTGCTGGCGTTGCTGATGCTGGCGATGGGTGTGATTGTCGGTACCGTCGACATCACCAGCGTGGCCTTCGCCGAACAGCGCGGGCAGCCACTGGCTGCCAGTTGGGTGCTGTCGGCCTATGCGCTGGGCAGCTGCGCGGCGGGCCTGCTGTTTGGTGCGCAGAAGCTGCAGATCCCGTTGCCGCGCCTGTTGCTGACCGGAGCAGCGGCCACTGCATTGGCCACGCTACCGCTGCTGTGGGTCGGCAGCCTGCCTGCCCTGGCCGTTGCCGTGCTGCTGGCCGGGGTGTTCTTCGCGCCGACGATGATCGTTGCGATGTCGCTGGTCGAACAGTACGTGCCCGAATCGCGCCTGACCGAAGGCATGACCTGGTTGCTGGCCGGATTGAACATCGGCGTGGCGCTGGGCGCGGCACTGTCCGGGCAGGGTGTCGATGCGGGGGGCGTGCGCAGCGGTTTTGCTGTTGCGCTGGTGGCAGGCGGTGGTGTGCTGCTGTTCGCCGTGCTCGCGCAACGTGCACTGCGCCCGTCTGCCTCGACCACATCCCCTGAAGGAATCGTCCCGTGAGCGCTTCATCGCCTGCGCACGCCGCGACTGTGCCTCGTCATCCGTGGTGGTCGGTTTCCGCCGTCGGCCTCGCCACGTTCTCGGTGGTCACCACCGAAATGCTGCCGGTCGGCCTGCTGACCCCGATCGCCGAAGATCTCGGCGCGTCCACCGGCACCGCCGGCCTGATGATCTCGCTGCCGGCCCTGCTGGCGGCAGTGTTCGCACCGCTGGTGGTGATCGCAGCCGGTGGCATTGATCGCCGTCGCATCCTGTGCGCGCTGCTTGCGCTCCTGCTGGTCGCCAACCTCGCGTCGGCGCTGGCACCGGGCATCGGCTGGCTGTTGGCCGCACGGGTGCTGGTGGGGTTCTGCATGGGCGGCATCTGGGCCATCGCCGGCGGTCTGGCTGCGCGCCTGGTGCCGGCTGACCGCATCGGCCTGGCTACCTCGATCATCTTCGGCGGCGTGGCCGCAGCGTCGGTGCTGGGCGTTCCGTTGGGCGCGCTGATCGGGGATGCATTGGGTTGGCGCAGCGCCTTTGCAGCGATGGCGTTGTTCAGTGCGGCGGTGATGCTGCTGCATCTGCGGGTGGTTCCTGCGTTACCTGTAAGTACATCGGTGCGGCTGCGGCAGTTCGTGCAGCAGCTTGGCCAGCGCGACCTGCGGCGTGGCCTGTGGCTGACCGTGCTGCTGGTGTCCGGGCACTTCATCGCCTTCACCTACGTGCGGCCGCTGCTGACGTCCGTCTCGGGCGTGGAGGCGTCGTGGATCGGTGCACTGTTGTTTGCCTACGGCCTGGCCGGCATCGCCGGCAACTTCATTGCCGGGCCGCTGGCAGCGCGCCATCCGCGCGGTACGTTGCTGGCGATCGCATCGGGCCTGCTGCTGACGCCGCTGCTGTTGCTGTGGCTGGGGGGCACGCCGAGCGGTGGCATTGCGGTGCTGCTGCTATGGGGCCTGGCCTATGGCGGCGTATCGGTGGGCCTGATGAGCTGGATGATGAAAGCGGTGCCGCAGGCCGTGGAGATCGCCACCGCCCTGTATGTAGGCGTGTTCAATATCGGCATCGCGCTTGGCGCGTGGGGCGGTGGACGGCTGCTGGATGGTGTCGGGCCATACGCCACGCTTTGGGCTGCTGCGGTGTTGGCTGCGAGCGCTCTCCTGATGGTTGCCACCACCCGCCGGTAGATCCACTCCATGCGTGGATTCCTACCCCGTGCCGACCAAGGTCGGCACCCATCAGAGCGGGGTATTTGCCAACCAAGGTTGGCAGCTACCAGGGCGGGGCATGTGCCAACCAAGGTTGGCAGCTACCGGGAAATGAAACGGGCGCCTTTCGGCGCCCGTTCCGGTTACATCACCACACCTTGACCCGCTTGTCCGGGGCCAGGTACAGCTTCTGGCCTTCCTTCACTTCGAACGCCGGGTACCAGGCGTCGATGTTGCGCACGGTGAGTGCGCGGAACTGGCCCGGTGCATGCACATCGGTCAGCAGCGAGTTGCGCAGCGCCTGCTCGCGGCTCTTGCTGCGCCACGCCTGGGCGAAGCCGAGGAAGAAGCGCTGGTCGGGGGTGAAGCCTTCCAGGGTCTGGCCCGGCTTGCCCTGCAGCGACAGCTGGTAGGCATCGTAGGCGGTACCCAGGCCAGCCACGTCGGCGATGTTCTCGCCCAGGGTCAGCTTGCCGTTCACATGCACGCCCGGGAACGGCTCGTAGCTGCTGAACTGTGCGGCCAGCGCATCACCAGCGGCGTTGAACTGCTTCAGGTCTTCAGCGGTCCACCAGTTGTGCAGCTTGCCGGTCTCGTCGAACAGCGCACCGGCGTTGTCGAAGCCGTGGCTGATCTCGTGGCCGATCACTGCGCCGATGGCGCCGTAGTTCACCGCGTCGTCGGCAGCACCGTCGAAGAACGGCGGCTGCAGGATCGCGGCCGGGAACACCAGGCGGTTCTCCAGCGGCACGTTCATCGCGTTGATGGTCTGCGGCAGCATCGCCCACTCGCTGTGGTCGACCGCCTTGCCCAGCTTGGCGATGTTGCGCTGGTACTCGAACAGTTCGGCGCGCTGCGCATTGCCCAGCGCGTCATCACGGCGGATCTCCAGGCCGGTGTAATCACGCCACTTTTCCGGGTAACCCATGCCCACGGTCAGGCCGGCCACCTTGGCCTTGGCGCTGGCCTTGGTCTGCGGCGACATCCACGCGAGCGCGTCGATGCGCTTGGCGAAGGCGGCGATGATGTTCTTCGCCATCTCGTCCGCGCGTTCCTTGGTCTTGGCGTCGAAGTGCTTCTCGACGTAACGCTTGCCGATCGCTTCGCCGATGGCATGGTTGGCGTCGTCCACTGCACGCTTCCAGCGGTCGCTCTGCTGCGGCGTGCCGCTCAGCGTGGTGCCGTGGAAGGCGAAGCGGGCATCGGCGAATTTCTTCGGCAGGTAGGCAGCGGCGCGGTCCAGCGCGTGGAAGGCCAGGTAATCCTTCCAGGCGTCCAGCGGCTCGGTGGCGACCAGCTTGGACAGGCCGGCCACGGCCTTGGGTTGCCAGACGATGAAGTCCTGCTGCTTGCCCAGCGCAGCCGCGTCGAGGAAGGCGTTCCAGTCCATGCCCGGCGCCTTGGCATTGAAGTCGGCCTGGGTCCAGGGATTGGCACCCTTGGTCACATCATTGGTTTCTTCCTGGGTGGCGTGCGCCTGCGCGATCTTCGTCTCCAGCGCGAGGATGCGCTGCGCCTTGCCCGCCGGATCGGCGACACCGGCCAGCTGCAGCATCTGTGCGATGTAGGCCTGGTACTGCTTGCGCAGCTCGGCCATGCGGCCGGCGCCGAGGTAGAAGTCACGGTCGGGCATGCCCAGGCCGCCCTGCACCAGGTAGGGCGCGTTGCGGTCCGGCTGCAGCAGGTCCACCGACACCCACAGGCCGAACAGGCGGTCGGTGTAGAAGTTGGTCGCATTGAGCAGGTCGACGTCGGCGCGCATCTCGCCGCCCAGGGCTCGGGCCAACCCGGCCTTGTCGGCGATGGTCTCGATCGCCTTCAGCTGCGGCTGCACCGGCGCGATGCCGTGCTGCTCGATGCCGGCTTCGTCCATGTAGGCGGCGTAGTAGTCGCCGATCAGCTTGTCGTCACCGCTGGCCTGGGTGTTGCCGGCGGCGCCTTCGAGGATCGCGCGGGTGTCGGCCAGGGTCTTCTCGGCGATGACGTTGAAGCTGCCGAAACGCGAACGATCGGCCGGGATCTCGGTGTTCTTGACCCAGGTGCCGTTGGCGAAACCAAAGAAATCATCGCCGGCGGCAATGCTGCGGTCCATGCCGCTGGCATCGAAGCCGAAGCTGCCCAGCATCGGCTTGGCCGCAGCGGGCGCGGCGTCGGCCGGCGTGGCGGTGCCGGCCGACGGTTCGGCCGGACGGTCGCAGGCGGCCAGGGACAGGCTGGCAACGATGGCCAGTGCCAGGGTGGGACGGCGCAGCTTGGACATGGACTTCTCTTGCAGCGGAAAACACCAAGTCTAATCCGCCCCGGCCCGTCTGGCGGCCCCGCGGCGTGGCCTGCCCTGTGCAGGATCTGGCTGAACGCGCGGAACCGATCTTCACGCCGTCTCCGGTGTGGTGCATGCTGGTCCCGGGAGCCCTGCGCGGACACGGGGAGGTGGCCATGCGGGGGCGGGTCAGGCGTCAAGAATGGCGTCCGCCGGCCGTTGAGGTCGGGGATGTGGAGGATTCGTTCGCGCATGAAGCCAGCCGACTGCACAAGGAAGACCAACCGATGCCCGCGCTGAAACGGGCGTTGGCCCGGCCGCTGCGCGCCATTACCTGGGGCGGGGTGCTGCTGGGCGTGTTGCTGGTGGCCGGCCTGACCACCATGCTGATCAACGACCACCAGCGCCGGCTGGAGGCCGCGCAGCGGCAGAGCCGCGCGCTGGCGGTGGGCAGCGAGCGCCTGCTGGCACTGGAACTGCGCAACCTGGAGCGGGCGATGTCCGGCATCGCCGCCGACGCCGCAGAACTGTTCCGCAGCGTGCCCGCACAGGCCCCGGCGCTGCTGGATGCTTCGATCGATGGCGTGCTGCGCCGCCATGCCGAGCTGCACAGCATCGTCGTGCTCGATCGCCATGGTCGCTCGATCACCGCCGGCAGGGGCGATCTGAACCTGCCGCTGTGGACCGATCCGCAACGCCGTGGCCAGGGCAGCGCGCTGTACATCGGCCCGCCGCAGCGTGCCAGCGACGACGGCTGGGTGGTGCCGCTGGCGCTGCCGATGGCCGGCGACCGCTGGCTGCTGGCACGGCTGCGCTGCGGTGAGCTGCAGCGCATCATCGGTGGCCTCGATGTCGGTCCGAACGGACTGGTCTCGATCAGCGATGCCGAAGGTTACATGCTGGCCCGCGTGCCGGACCCGCATGGTACGGTCGGCCGTCGCTACGACCTGCCGCGCCGCGATCTGCTCGGCAAGCAGGCGGTGGTCGAGCTGGGCAGCCTGCCGGGCGCGGTGGATGGCGTGCCCCGCATCATCACCATCAGCACGCTGGAGCGCAGCCCGCTGGCGGTGCAGGTCGGGTTGGCCGATGAGGACGTGCTGGCACCCTGGTGGCCCTACCTGCAGGCGTCAGTAGCGATCGTGCTGGCCTACGTCGGGGTGCTGCTGGTCCTGCTGTACGCGGTGCGCCGCAGCACCCGCCGCCAGCAGTCGATGGCGGAGGAACTGAAGACCGGGCATGCCGAACTGCGCCTGGCCCACCAGGTCGGGCGCGTCTGCACCTGGTACGTGGACGAGGATGCCGCACTGTTGCGCTGGTCACCGCTGGCGCGTGAAATCTTCGGCGTGCAGACCGATGCGCTGCCGGTGGCCGATTTCTTCGCGCGCGTGCATCGTGATGATGCGGCGCGCCTGCAGCAGGCCTTCGACCAGGCCTTCGCCGGTGGCGCGGTGCTCGACCAGGTGTTCCGCCTGGTACTGCCCGGAGGCGCAGTGCGCTGGGTGGGTGCACGCGGGCAGCGGGTGGAGGTGGCCGACAGCGAGCGCCGCATGATCGGTGCGCTGACCGACCTGAGCGAACGCTACCAGGCCCGCGAGCAGATGAGCGAAGTGGAACGCCGCTTCCGCCTGTTGTTCGACCGCAATCCAGCACCGTTCTGGGTGTTCGATCCGGATACGCTGCGCTTCATCGAGGTCAACGATGCCGCCGTGCGCCAGTACGGCTACAGCCGCGAGGAATTCCTGGAGATGAGCATCCTCGACATCCGCCCGCGCGAAGGCTGGGACGAGGTGAAGGGTGCGATTGCCAAGGCCCGTGTCGGCGAGCTGCAGGATGCCACCGTGCGCCTGCACCGGCGCAAGGACGGCAGTGTGTTCGAAGTGCGCGCACACCTGTCCAAGCTCGATTTCGATGGCCAGCCCGCCTGCCTGGTGCTGGCCGAGGATGTGAGCGAGCGGCTGGCCTACGAGCGCGACCTGGCCTACCAGGCGCGGCACAACCCGGCCACCGGCCTGCTCAACGTGCGTGCGTTGACCGAACAGCTGGACGAGCAGCAGGAGGGCTACACCATCGCCTTCGTGCAGTTGCGAGGACTGCAGCTGGTGGCCGACACGCTGGGCCGCGAGATCGGCGATGCGGTGCTGCAGTCGATGGCGACCCGGCTCGGTGGCCTGGGCGCGCGCTGCGGCACGCTGGCATTCCAGCCGGCGGAGGACTTCGTGTTCGCCATCGGTGCCGAGCACGATACCCAGCGCGTGCTGGACGACCTGCTGCAGATCGTGTCGGCGCCGATGCGCGGCAAGGATTCGCTGCACCAGTTCGAGCCGCGCATCGGCGTGGCCGTGCACATTGCCGGCGACGGCCACAGCGCCGAGCAGGTGATCGGCATGGCCGCACAGGCCGCGCATGCCGCGCGCGCCGAGGGCAA
Organism: Stenotrophomonas sp. 80084_Sma; assembly: GCF_056481995.1. Lineage (NCBI taxonomy): Bacteria > Pseudomonadati > Pseudomonadota > Gammaproteobacteria > Lysobacterales > Lysobacteraceae > Stenotrophomonas > Stenotrophomonas sp. 80084_Sma. The sequence goes on from NZ_CM151177.1 coordinate 473,619, forward strand.
CGTGGTGGTCTGGTTCGACGCGGCGGTGACCACGCGGTTGGCCGACCGCCTGCGCCTGGCCGGACGCATCCACGCCGCCATCGACAACGAGTTCCAGCTGTATTTCCAGCCGATCCGGCACGCCAGCGATGGCAGTCCGGCCGCGCTGGAGGCCCTGCTGCGCTGGCCGCAGGCCGATGGCAGCTTCATCCCGCCCAACGAGTTCATCCAGCTGTGTGAGGACACCGGGCTGATCCTGGCGCTGGGCCGCTGGGTGATCCGTGCGGCGGCGAAGGCGCAGCGCCGGCTGGTCGAGGCCGGTTGGGGCGAGCTGCCGATCGCGGTCAATGTATCGGCGGTGCAGTTCTTCAACAGCGATCTGGTGGCCGAGTTCACCCGCGCGCAGCAGGAGTTCGGCCTGGCCCGCGGCGCGCTGCACGTGGAGCTGACCGAGAGCAGCCTGATGCGCAAGCCGGCGCAGGCGATGCAGACCATGCAACGCCTGCACGAGCAGGGCATCAGCGTGTCGCTGGATGATTTCGGTACCGGCTATTCCAGCATGTCCTACCTGCAGCACCTGCCACTGGACATCCTGAAGATCGACCGCAGCTTCGTCGCCGACGTGGAAACCAATCCGCGCAATGCCTCGATCTGCCGCGCGCTGCTGTCGCTGGGCCATAGCATGGGCCTGACCATCATCGCCGAGGGCGTGGAAACGCCGGGGCAGCTGGACTGGCTGGCTGCGCACGGCTGCGACCAGGTGCAGGGTTACCTGCTTGGGCGGCCGGCGCCGCTGGAACGGATCATCGAGGCGCTGGATGAGGTTGCCGCCTAAGTGGTAGTGCCGGCCGCTGGCCGGCATTCGCCCAGGACCGGGATGTGTCTGATTGCCGGCCAGCGGCCGGCACTACCGGCAAGCGCCAGACTCGGCTACACCCCGGCCTCCACCAGGTGGTCGATGAAACTGCGCACCTTCGGTGCCAGATGGCTGCGGCTGGTATAGACCGCGAAGATGCCGATCGGCGAGGCCTCCCACTCGGGCAGGATGCGCACCAGGCGGCCATCGGCCAGCCCGTCTTCCAGCAGGAAATCGGGCTGCAGGATCACGCCCATGCCGGCGATTGCTGCTTCGCGCAGCACGTCGCCGTTGTTGGCGTGCAGCAGGCTGCTCACCGCCACCTTCACTTCGCCGCCGGGCCCCTGCAGCGGCCAATGGTCGCCGGCGGCCCAGTAGCTGTAGCTCAGGCAGGCGTGTGCCTGCAGCTCCTGCGGCGTCTGTGGCGTACCGCGTGCGGCCAAGTAGGCCGGCGCGGCGCACAGGCTCACCCGTGATTCGCCCAGACGGCGCGCGATCAACGTCGGTCCCGGCTCGCGGGTGATGCGGATGGCCACGTCGTAGCCTTCCTCGACCATGTCCACCAGGCGGTCGGACAGGGCCAGGTCCAGTTCCACCTGCGGGTAGCGTTCGCGGTAGCTGGCCAGCAGCGGGCCGAGGCGGGCGATGCCCCAGCTGACCGGTGCGTTGATGCGCAGCGTGCCGGAGGGCTCCAGCGCCTGCGCGCCGATGCTGGCCTCCAGTGCATCGAACTCGGCCAGCAGGCGCACGCACTGGGCGTAGTAGGCGGCACCGGCACTGGTCGGGCTGACCCGGCGCGTGGTGCGGTGGAGCAGGCGCGTGGACAGGCGCTTTTCCAGCGCGGCGACCTGGCGGGTGACGCCGGCAGTGGACATATCCAGGGCCTGGGCGGCGGCACTGAAGCCGTTGCGCTCGACCACCGCCACGAACACGCGCATCGCCTCGAGGGTGTCCATTGTTGCGCCTTTTGAAATAAATACGGTCAATTCATCGTATTTATTGGTCCACGAAGGCGCAATAACCTGTGCCCACTCCCTTCAAGGTGTTTCCCCATGCACACCACGACCGCTCCTGTTTCGCCGCTGGCCCCGTACGGCGCCACCCTGCTGCGCCTGGCCCTGGGCGTGCTGTTCCTGGTCCATGCGCTGATCAAGCTGCTGGTATTCACCCCGGCCGGCACGGCGGCGTTCTTCGAGTCGCTGGGCCTGCCCGGCGTGCTCGGCTACCTCACCATCGGCGTCGAGCTGGTGATCACCGTCGCGCTCCTGCTGGGCATCTACGCACGCTGGGTGGGCCTTGTCGGTGTGCCGCTGCTGCTGGGCACCATCGTCACCGTGCACGGCGCCAACGGCTTCGGTTTCGCCAATGCCGGCGGCGGCTGGGAATACCCGGCGTTCTGGGCACTGGCGCTGGTAGTGCTGTTCCTGGTCGGCGATGGCAAGTGGACCCTGCGTTCGCGCTGATCGCCGCCTGACCCTGCAACTGGAGAATTCCATGTCCCGCCTGCCTTCGCTGTACATCTCGCATGGTTCGCCGATGACCGCCCTGCATCCGGGCCAGGTTGGCGTGCGCCTGGCCGAGCTGGCGCGCGACCTGCCGACGCCGCGCGCCATCGTGATGGCCTCGGCGCACTGGCTGGGCCGGCAGCCGCGGGTCGGCGCGCATCCGCAGCCACCGACCATCCATGACTTCGGCGGCTTCCCGCGCGCGCTGTTTGAACTGCAGTACCCGGCGCCGGGCGATCCGGCGCTGGCCGAAGAGGTGGCCGGCCGCATCGCCGCCGCTGGCCTGCCGGTGGCACTCGACCCGCAGCGTGGCCTCGACCACGGTGCCTGGGTGCCGCTGCGGCTGCTGCGCCCGCAGGCCGACATCCCGGTGGTGCCGGTGTCGATCCAGCCGATGCTCGGCCCCGAGCACCAGTTCGCGCTCGGCCATGCGCTGGCGCCGCTGCGCGAGCAGGGCGTGCTGCTGGTCGGCTCGGGCAGCATCACCCACAACCTGCACGACTGGGGCGACTACCAGGACGGCAAGGAAGCGCCGTACGTGCGGCCCTTCATCGAGTGGGTGGAGCAGCGCCTGGCCGCCGACGACCGCCAGGCCCTGCTCGATTACCGCCGGCAGGCGCCGTTCGCCGAACGTGCGCACCCGACCGACGAGCACCTGCTGCCGCTGTTCTTCGCGATGGGCGCGGCCGGCGAGGGCGGCTTCGGTGCACGCCGCATCGACGCCGGTATCGATGCCGGCTTCCTCGCCATGGATCTGTACCGCTTCGACGGGGCATGAGCCGGGGCTGACGCGCGGCGGCCCCGGCCGTCGCGGTCATGGCCGCATGTGGTAGTTTTTTCCGGGTTTCCGGCGCTGGCTTGCGAGCCTCCCCGCGCGCCGCTTCCTGGAAGAAGCATGCATACCATTGAAGTCGTCCTGGCGATGCTGGTGGCCGTTGTCGCCAGCGGCTACCTGGTTCGTGTCCTGCCGTTCTCGTTGCCGCTGCCGCTGGTGCAGATCGGCCTGGGTGCGGTCATCGCCGGCGTGTTCAACCGCGGCCACGCGCTGGAGCCGGAGGTGTTCTTCCTGCTGTTCCTGCCGCCGCTGCTGTTCCTGGATGGCTGGCGTATTCCCAAACAGGGCCTGTTCCGCGACAAGGGCGCGATCCTCGAGCTGGCGTTCGGCCTGGTGGTGTTCACCGTCATCGGCGCCGGCTTCCTCATCCACTGGCTGATTCCGGTGATGCCGCTGGCGGTGTGCTTCGCGCTGGCGGCCATCGTGTCGCCGACCGACCCGGTGGCGGTCGGGGCCATCGCTTCCAAGGCGCCGATTCCCAAGCGCCTGATGCACATCCTTGAGGGCGAGTCGCTGCTGAACGATGCCTCGGGCCTGGTCTGCTTCCGCTTCGCGGTGGCGGCAGTGATGACCGGCACCTTCTCGCTGGCCACCGCCTCGCTGACCTTCGTGTGGGTGGCGGTGGCCGGCCTCGCCGTGGGCGTGGCGGTGACGCTGGGCGTGTCGACCTTCCAGCGCTGGCTGTGGCGCCGCTTCGGCGAAGAGCCGGGCGCGGCGATGCTGGTCAACCTGCTGATTCCGTTCGCAGCCTATCTGCTGGCCGAAGAGATCCATGCCTCGGGCATCCTCGCCGCGGTCGCCGCCGGTATCGCGATGAGCTATGTCGAGCTGACCGGACGCGTCTCCGGCAGCATGCGCGTGCAGCGCGCCGGGGTCTGGAACATGCTGCAGTTCAGCTTCAACGGCATCATGTTCGTGCTGCTGGGCGAGCAGCTGCCGGGCATCGTCGAACGCGCCACCACCACCATGAACGAGACCGGCCACCAGAGTGCGTGGTGGCTGCTGGTGTATGTGGTGGTGATCAATCTGGCACTGGTCGTGCTGCGCCTGTTGTGGGTGTGGTTGTCGCTGCGCTGGAACCTGCTGCGCGCGCGCCGTCGCGGCCTGGAGCGGGGCGAGGCACCGAACTGGCGCATCGTGGTGGCGACCTCGGTGGCCGGCGTGCGCGGTGCGATCACCCTGGCCGGTGTGTTGACCCTGCCGCTGTTCCTGCCCGACGGCAGTGCGTTCCCGGCGCGTGACCTGGTGATCTTCCTGGCCGCATCGGTGATCCTGTTCTCGCTGCTGGGCGCCAGCATCGCGCTGCCACAGCTGCTGAAGGGCCTGCAGCTGCCGGCTGACTCGGGCGAGCGCAAGGAAGAGGACCTGGCACGCCGGCTGTCGTCGAAGGCCGCGCTGGCCGGGGTCGAGCGCATGCGCCAGCAGCTGGTGATGAACCAGAACACCGAGAACGTGCAGCTGTACAACGACGCCGCCTCGCGGGTGAGCCTGCTCTACCAGCGCCACCTGGAGCGCGACAGTGATGGGCCCGACGTGGACCCGGAGAAGGTGCGGCGCATGGAACTGGGTTACCGCCAGCTGCGCAGCGCCGGCCTGAATGCCGAGCGCGAGGAACTGTTCCGGCTGACCCGGCGTGGGGTGATCTCCGATGAGATCTCGCGGCGCCTGATCCGCAACCTGGACCTGCTGGAATCGCGCAAGCGCGAGTGACCCTGCCCCGAAACGTAGAGTCGAGCTTGCTCGACTGCTCTTTCGCAAAGCAGGCGAGCAAGCTCGACTCTACCGATCCCACGGCGCGGGTTATTCCGGCTTCTGGTCCAGGAAATACGCCTCGACCTTGCCCTTGACCTTGATGGTCATCGGGTTGCCGCGGCGGTCGCGGGCCTTGCCGGCCTGCACGCGGATCCAGCCTTCGCTGACCGAGTATTCCTCGACGTTGTCGCGCTCGACGTCGTTGAAACGCACGCCAACGCCGCGCTCCAGCGCCTGCGCATCATGGAAGGGGCTGGCCGGGTTGATCGCCAGGTGGTCGGGAGGGGTATCGCTCATCGCTTCATTCACAGTGACGGCCACCAAGGCCGGCTTCAGCGGCACAGGATAAACCGTAGAATGCCGGCCTGCCCCAGAGGAAGTTCCGCCATGCCCGACAACAGCGACTATTTCGACTTCGAGGAAGACATCCACGACTTCGACGAAGACGGCTTCGAGGCGCGGGTCTGGAACCTGCTGGTGCTGATCAACCCGGGTGACGAGGAACTGGCCCTGCAGCAGTTCAACCGCTGGCGCGAGCACCTGGCCGAGGACGGGCAGCCGCTGGAAGCGGACAGCGACTGGCTGCCGGCGCTGTTCACGGCCATTGCCTGGCAGTCCGGTTTCGAGGTGGAACGAGATGACCTGGAATCGCTGCAGTCGGCGGTGAACGAGCTGTCGGCGCGCTTCAACCTGCAGCTGGACTGGGGCGGCGACCTGGACGACGAGGACTTCGCCGAAGACCTGGACGGCGTGCAGCTGATGTCCACCGCCTTCGACCGCCTGCGCGAGCACAACTACACGCTGTGGAGCGTCGATGCCGGCAGCGACGGCTTCACCGGCGTGATGGCGCTGACCCGCGACGACGACGCGATGCTGGCGCTGTGCTCGCTGCTGAACGTGGAAATCCGGCTGGGCAGCGACCCGTTCTGAGATTGATTGGTAGCGCCGGGCCATGCCCGGCGCTACCATCTACGGCCGGTACTGCGCCCTGGCGTTGGCGATCACCGCTTTGACCTGCTCGCGGTCGGTGTGCCTTGAGATCGCCTGCGCGCCGAGCGCGATCGCCTGCGTACGCAGCTCGGCGGTGACGTCGTAGTGGGCGCCGCTGGCCTTGTTCTGGAAGGCCCGCGGGGGAATGCCGAGCTGCGCCGCCATCGCGTGCAGCTCGGCCAGGGTGTCGGCCATCAGGTGCGCCCAGCGCTGTCCGCGCCAGGGATGCACCGCGTCATCGACGTAGACCGTCACCGCCGCGGCCGGTTCAGGCCTGCGGCTTGCTGTCGCTGTCAGCGGCCGGAGCGGCCGGAGCGGCCTCGGCAGCGGCTTCTTCGGCCACGTCGCCCTCGGCGGCTTCGCCTTCCTCGCCCTCAGCAGCGTCGACGCCTTCGAACTCGGCGACCAGCTTGTCCAGGTACTCGTCGGCGGTCTGCTCGGATTCGGCGGCCAGGGTGTCCAGCAGCTTCTGCAGCAGTTCGGAGTACTCCAGGTTGACCTTGCGGCCTTCCTTCTCCTGCACGTTGGCCAGGTGCTTGAGCATGGCCAGCATCGGTACCGGGTTCTCGGCATTGCCCATGGTCTGGCCGCCGATGGCCAGCAGCCACTCACGGCCCTGCAGGCCGATGGCCGCGACCACCTGGCCGTCTTCGTTGGTCAGCACGGCATGGTTCTGCACCTGCTGCTGCGCGTTCAGGCGGAGGAACGGGCGCTTGGCCTGCTGCTTCTTGCGCTTGTCGCGCTTGGCCTTGGAGTTCTGGGACATGGGGTGGAGTCACCTGGAAACGGAAAGACCGCCATTGTAGCGGGTGCGCCGGGTCATGCCCCTGGTAGGTGCGGACCTTGGTCCGAACGCTTTTCCCGGATGTGCGGACCAAGGTCCGCACCTACCATTTACTTTGCCGGCCCCTGCGCGGCCTGCACGTCCGGGTCGGCGGCGGGGGCCGACAGCCCCACCTGCGGGCCGGCACCGGCCAGGGCGGCCGCTTCGGCGGCCTGGGTCATCACCACGATGCTGATGCGGCGGTTGATCGGATTCTGCGGGTCGGCCTTGTCGAACAGCACCGACGAAGACAGGCCGACCACGCGGGTGATCTTGCTGTCCTCCAGGCCGCCGTCCACCAGTGCGCGCCGTGCGGCGTTGGCACGATCGGCGCTTAGTTCCCAGTTGCCGTAGCCGCGCGCGGCCGAATAGGCGGTGATGTCGGTGTGGCCGGTCAGGCTGATCCGGTTCGGCACGTGGTTCAGGTAATTGGCCAGCTCGTGCAGGATCTGCTGCGTGTACGGCTTCAGCGTGGCGCTGCCGAGGTCGAACATCGGCCGGTTCTGCTTGTCCACGATCTGGATGCGCAGGCCTTCCGGGGTCAGATCCAGCAGCAGCTGGTCCTTGAACGGCTCCAGTGCCTGGCTCTTGCTGATCGCTTCCTGCAGTTCCTTCATCAGCGCTTCCAGCTGCTGCTTGTCGCGCTGCTGCTGGTCCACCGGCTGCGGCACGGCTTCCTTCTGGTTCTGGAAGGGATCGTTGCTGCTGCCCCGCGAGATGTCGGTGGCACCACCGAGCTTGATCATCGAGGTGCTGGCGCCACCCGGGCCGGCCATGCCGGGCGCCGGCGTGGCGTTCTGCCCGCTCAGCGGGCTGGGGTTGCGGAAGTACTCGGAAATGGCCGCACGGTCGTTCTTGTTGGTGGTGGCCATCAGCCACAGCACCAGGAAGAAGGCCATCATCGCGGTCACGAAGTCGGCATAGGCCACCTTCCACGAACCGCCATGATGGGCGGCGTGGCCGGCCTTCTTGACCCGGCGGACGATGACGGTGGGCTTGGTCTCGGCCATGGCTTACTTGACCGTCTTCAGGTGCTGCTCGAAATCGGAGAAGGCCGGGCGCACGTTCGACGGCAGCGTCTTGCGGGCGAATTCCAGCGCGATCTTCGGGTTGTAGCCACGCAGGCAGGCCAGCAGCGCGGTCTTCACCGATTCGTAGATGCGGCTGTCCTGCTCGGCGCGCGCTTCCATGGCGGCTGCCATCGGGCCGACGAAGCCATAGCCCAGCAGGATGCCCAGGAAGGTGCCGACCAGCGCGCCGGCCACATGGCCGCCGACCTCGACGATATCCCCGCCGATCGAACCCATGGTGATGACGATGCCGAGCACCGCCGCAACGATGCCGAAACCGGGCAGTCCGTCGGCGACCTTGGTCAGCACCTGCGACGGCGCCATGGCCTCGGCGTGGTGCTTTTCCAGCTCCAGTTCCAGCAGCGGCTCCAGCTCGTGTGGCTCGATGTTGCTGCCGATCATCAGGCGCAGGCAGTCGGTGATGAAGTCGATCAGGTGGTGGTCGGCCTGCACCTTGGGGTAGTTGCCGAACAGCGCGCTTTCGGCCGGGCGCTCGACGTGGTCTTCCAGCGCCATGAAGCCTTCGCGGCGGGCCTTGTTGAGCAGTTCGTAGAGCAGGCTGAGCACATCGATGTAGTCCTGCTGCTTGTAGCGCGGGCCCTTGAACACGCCGACCATGGCCTGCAGGGTCTGCTTGACCGTCTTGGCCGGGGTGCCGACCAGGAAGGCGCCGAGCGCGGCGCCGCCGATGATGACCAGCTCGTAGGGCTGCCAGAGGGCACCCAGGCGGCCGTGGGCGCCGAGATAGCCCCCGATCACGCTGACGATGACGACCAGGAATCCAACGATGATGAGCATGGGGCGACGCAAGGAGAGGGGATATCTCCTTGTCGGCCCGTCGCCCGGATTTCTGAAGAGGGAATTCTGTGAAATCGGTCAGCGGGGTGTTTCAGCCCGCCACGCCGCTTTCGGCGCCGCCACGCTGCAACGGGTCGGGCCAGGGCTCGCCATTGCCGGTGAACGAAAGTGAGACGGAGTTCAGGCAGTGGCGCTCGTAGGTGGGCGGCGGGCCGTCCGGGAATACGTGGCCCAGATGGCTGCCACAGCGCGCACAGGTGATCTCGGTGCGGACCATGCCGTGGCTGGTATCGCGGATTTCGCGCACGTGTGCCGGGTCGAACGGGGCGAAGAAGCTCGGCCAACCGGTGCCGGAATCGAACTTGGTGCTGGAGCGGAACAGCGGCAGCGCGCACAGCCGGCAGCAGTAAACGCCCTCGCGCTTGTTGTCGAGGAACACGCCGCAGAACGGCGCCTCGGTACCGTGCTGCAGCAGCACGCGGCGCTCTTCACTGCTGAGGCCAGCGATCAGCGCCTCGGTCTGGGTGGCGGTGGGGGGCGTCAGGTCGAAGGCAGTCATGGCGGCGCTCCGTGGGGTTGATGGCCTGGGGATGGCGGAAAACGTGGGGGTGCCGGCGCGCGCTTGCAAGTGTGATGGCCGTTCATGGCCGGCACACAGGTGCAGGCGCAAGGTAAATGTGATCCACGCCGGAGCGTGACATGAAACCGACCCTTTCCCTGCTGTTGATGGCCCTGTTGCCCCTGGTCGCGCAGGCCCAGGTACCGACGTCGTCGAGCCCGACCGCCACCCGCAGTGCCACCACCGTGGCACCGCAGCCGGTGATGCCGCCGCCGCAGGCCGCTCGCCCGCAGCCGCAGGTCCTGCCGTCGCCGCAGCCGGCGCAGCCGATCAGGTCCACCGGCCCCGCCCAGATCGCGCCCACCCCGGCGCCGAAGCCGGCCGACAAGGTGTACGACCGCAATGGCCGCATCGTCCCCGGGGTGCGGCCGGCCGGTCCGAACCGCGTATTCGATTCGCGCACCGGCCGCTATTACGACAGCGTGCCGGCCGGTGACGGCCAGCAGATCAAGCGCTGATCTCGGGTGCCAGCCAAGGTTGGCAGCTACCGCACGCTGTCCGGCCTGAACGCACGAAAACAACCTGCTGCAGATCACTGCTTTTTCGCCTGCGATTAACCGTTCCGGGACCAACGTGACCGTGCGCCGGCATTCCGCCGCCGCATGTCCTTCGTCCACTGGATCGCGATCATGAAAAACCAGCAGAACCGTCATCCCGGCAAGGAACCGCAGGGCCGCAACCCGCAGCAACAGCAACAGCAGCAACAGCAACAGATGGACCCGCAGCAGCCGCACAAGGGCGGCAAACAGCAGGAACAGCGCTCGCAGAAGCATCCGCAGCAGCGCTGACGGACCCGGGGGTCAGAGCCCGCTGCACGGGATCTGGCCCCACTACCGTTCCGGACTCAATCCGGAATTGGCAGGCTCAGCGTTTCCTTCACTTCTTCCATCACGATGTAGCTCTTCGACTCTCGTACATGCGGCAGTGTCAGCAAGGTGCTGCCGAGCAGCTTGCGGTAGGAGGCCATTTCGCTGATCCGCGCCTTCAGCAGGTAATCGAAGTCGCCCGAGACCAGATGGCACTCCAGCACGTTGGGCAGCTTCAGGGCCGCGCGCCGGAACTCCTCGAAGATGTCGCCAGACTTGTAGGCCAGGCTGATCTCCACGAACACCAGCAGGCTGGCTTTCACCGCCGCCGGATCGAGGTGGGCGTGGTAGCCGGTGATCACCCCTTCGCGCTCGAGGCGGCGCACGCGCTCGGTGCACGGGGTGGTGGACAGGCCGACCCGCTCGCCCAGTTCGGTGAAGGAGATACGGCCCTCGGCCTGCAGGATGCGCAGGATCTTGCGATCGATCTTGTCCAGTTCGCGGGTACGGGTGGCCATGGCCGTCAACCTTGGGGAATGAATTGCAGGGGAACATCCTGCCGGTTGATTGCAAATCAGGCAAATCAACTGGGAATGGCTGTCTATACTTCCCCAATTATGGTCCCGGCACGCTCCAGTGCAGGGAATGATCGGGTTGGAGAAGTCCCATGCGAGTCCTAGTTCTCGGCAGCGGCGTGATCGGCACCACCAGTGCCTGGTACCTGCGACAGGCCGGGTTTGAAGTCACGGTCATCGACCGTCAGCCCGGCCCGGCGCTGGAAACCAGCTTCGCCAATGCCGGCCAGCTGTCGTTCGGCTACACCTCGCCGTGGGCCGCCCCGGGCGTGCCGAAGAAGGCGATCGGCTGGCTGTTCGAAAAGCACGCGCCGCTGGCGATCAAGCCGGGCATGGACCTGGCCCAGTACCGCTGGCTGTGGCAGATGCTGCGCAACTGCACCCACGAGCGCTACGCGATCAACAAGGCGCGCATGGTGCGCATGTCCGAGTACAGCCGCGACTGCCTGAACGAGCTGCGCGCGCAGATCGGCATCGAGTTCGAAGGCCGCGACCTAGGCACCACCCAGCTGTTCCGCACCCAGCAGCAGCTGGATGCCTCGGCGCAGGACATCGAGATCCTGGCCCAGTACGGCGTGCCGTACGAGGTACTGGACCGCGCCGGCATCATCCAGGCCGAACCGGCCCTGGCCCATGTCGATGGCCTGGTCGGCGCGCTGCGCCTGCCGCGTGACCAGACCGGCGACTGCCAGCTGTTCACCCGCCGCTTGGCGCAGATGTGCGTGGATGCCGGTGTCGAGTTCCGTTTCGACCAGGACATCACCGGCCTGGAGTTCGATGGCGATCGCATCACCGGCGTACGCATCGATGGCAAGCTGGAAACCGCCGACCGCTTCGTGGTCGCACTCGGCAGCTATTCGCCGGCGCTGGTCGCATCGCTGGGCATGCGCCTGCCGGTGTATCCGCTGAAGGGCTACTCGCTGACCCTGCCGATCACCGACCCGGCGATGGCGCCGACCTCGACCATCCTCGATGAGAGCTACAAGGTGGCGGTCACCCGTTTCGACGACCGCATCCGCGTCGGTGGCATGGCCGAAGTGGCCGGCTTCGACCTGTCGCTGTCACAGCGCCGTCGCGAGACCCTGGAGCTGGTGGTCAGCGATCTCTACCCGAAGGGCGGCGACCTGTCGCGCGCGCAGTTCTGGACCGGCCTGCGCCCGGCCACGCCGGACGGTACGCCGGTGATCGGCGCCACGCCATTCCGCAACCTGTACCTCAACACCGGCCACGGCACGCTGGGCTGGACCATGGCCTGCGGCTCGGGCCGCTACCTGGCCGACCTGATGAGCGCGCGCCAGCCGCAGATCAGCACCGAAGGCCTGGATATTTTCCGCTACGGCCAGTACGGTCACGCGCCGCAACAAGAGAACCGCACATGCGTCCTGCCCGCGCGCTGATCGATCTGGGCGCCCTGCGCAGCAACTACCGGCTCGCCCGTGAACTGGGCGGTGGCAAGGCCCTGGCGATCATCAAGGCCGATGCCTATGGCCACGGCGCAGTGCGCTGTGCGCAGGCACTGGAAGGCGAGGCCGATGGTTTCGGCGTGGCCACCATCGAAGAGGCGCTGGAACTGCGCCAGGCCGGCATCCGTGCGCCGATCCTGCTGCTGGAAGGCATCTTCGAGCCCAGCGACATGGCGCTGGTGGCCGAACACGATTTCTGGTTCGCGGTGGGCTCGCCGTGGCAGCTGGAAGCCCTGGTCGCGTTCGACAGCCCGCGCCCGCTGACGGTGTGGCTGAAGCTGGACAGCGGCATGCATCGCCTCGGCCTGGACGTGGACAGCTTCCGCGCCGCGCATGCACGCCTGTCGGCGCTGCCGCAGGTCGAACGCATCGTGCTGATGACCCACCTGGCGCGTGCCGACGAGCTGGATAGCGAACGCACCCACGAGCAGGCGGCGACGTTCGCGCGGGCCATCGACGGCCTCGATGGCGAGACCAGTGTGTGCAACTCGCCGGCGCTGCTGGGCTGGCCGGATGTACGCAGCGACTGGGTGCGCCCGGGCCTGATGCTGTACGGCGCCAATCCGCTGCCTGACAACACCGTACTGACCGAGCGCCTGCGCCCGGTGATGACGATGCAGTCGAAGGTGATCGCCGAACGCTGGATCGAGGCCGGTGAGCCGGTGGGCTATGGCGCGCGCTTCGTGGCCAAGGCACGCACCCGCGTGGGCGTGGTCGCGCTCGGCTATGCCGACGGTTATCCGCAGTTCGCCCCGAATGGCACCCCGGTGCTGATCGATGGTCAGCCCGGTGCCCTGATCGGGCGCGTGTCGATGGACATGCTGACCGTGGACCTGACCGCGCACGCGCAGGCCGGCATCGGCAGCGTGGTGGAACTGTGGGGCAGTGCACCGACGCTGTCCGAACTGGCGCCGCGCTGCGGCGTGAGTGCGTACCAGCTGCCCTGCGCGGTCAAGCGCGTGGCGAAGGTCTATCAGGACTGACCGAACGCTGGCCGTGCACGGCTCTGGTAGCGGCCGACCTTGGTCGGCGCTTTGAATGCGTGTCGACCAAGGTCGACACCTACCGACGGGCTTTACGCGCAGTGGTCGCCGGGCGCGGCTCTGGTAGCGGCCGACCTTGGTCGGCGCCGTGATTGCGTGTCGACCAAGGTCGACACCTACCGATGGGTCTAACGCGCAGTGGCCGCCGGGCGCGGTTCTGGTAGCGGCCGACCTTGGTCGGTGCCTTGAATGCGTGTCGACCAAGGTCGACACCTACCGGTGAGTCGCGTCGCCCGGGATCATCGCGCCGCGGTGGCCTGGCTGGCCAGCTGCCGCTTCACCCAGTCATCGATCAGGCGCTTCTCGTAGCGCAGCGGATCACTGTCGCTCTTCAGCCCCAGGTTGTGCAGGTAGCCGGTATCGCTGAGGCGCGCATCGCCCTCGCTGACGATACGGCCGCTGGCGCCCTTCAACGTGTACTGCAGGCTGATCCGCGGCGGGTAGATGTCACGCATGATCCGGATGTCGCGGCCACGCGGGCCATGCCACGGCTCGTAGTCACCGGCGCGCTTGATGTCGACCAGGGTCACATCGAGGGTCTGCCCAGGCTGCAGCGGCTTGGCGGCGGTGGTCTGCAGGTAGCGTGCCAGCTGCTGTACCCAGTCGCCACGCTCGGCCTCGAAGCGGTTGGTGCTCTGGCGGATCTCGGTGAATTTGGCCGGGTCCTCCCATTTCACGCTGACCGGGCCATCGGCCTGCAACGCACGTGGCGCGTCCGCATCGGTCACGGTGCGCGGTGCAGCGTTGGCGCCGCCCGCCACCAGGGCGCCTGCCAGCAGGGCAATCGCGAGTGAGCGTTTCATGACGGTCTCCTGCGTCCCCGCTATGGGGACGATGTTGATCACGGATCGAGTGTGATCCTGCGGCCGGGCCGCCGCAATGGCAGATTGCGTCATGCACAAGAGTGGTTGCCGCCAATTCATCGTCGTCAACCATGACTGACGGCGCTTGACGCTGTGAATACGCCCTTTGGAAGATGCTGTGCCTCCAACCCGGCCTGCACTGACGCCCTTGTCCACACTGCCGCCCCTTGTGGAGCGCCCACCGATGATGGTGCCGGCGCCCGAACCCGACCTGCATCATGGCGTGCTTGAGCGCATCAACGCCGGTTTCTGCGTGATCCAGGTGCTGTTCGAGGGCGATCGTGCGGTCGACTATCGTTTCATCGAGGTCAACGACGCCTTCGAGCGCCACACCGGCCTGAAGGATGCGCGTGGCCAGCGCATGACGGCGCTGGAACCGGGCCACGAGGAAGACTGGTTCCGTATCTACGGCGAAGTTGCCCGCAGTGGCCGGCCGGCACAGTTCGAGATGGAAGCGCGTGCGCTGGGCCGCTCGTTCGCGGTGGATGCGGTGCGCGTGGGCCGCCCGGGTGAGGACAAGGTCGGCATCCTGTTCTTCGACATCACCGCGCGCAAGCAGATGGAAGTGGAGCTGGGCGAAAGCGAAGCCCGCTTCAGTGCGCTGGCCGACGGTCTGCCGATGCCGGTGTGGGTGCTCGACGAGCGCGGCCATGCCCGTTTCGTCAACAGCGCTTTCAGTGAGTTCTTCGGCGGCGACGAGACGCGCGTGCCGGAAGACGTCTGGCGTGGCCTGGTGCACCCGGACGATGCGTCGGTGTTCGAGTACGAACTGCAGGAAGCGCTGAAGGCACAGCGGTCGATGCATGCGCTGGTGCGGGCCCGACGCGCCGATGGCGACTGGCGTTGGTTGGAGATGAACGCGCGCCCGCGCTTCTCGCGCATGGGCCGCTTCATCGGCCTGGCTGGCAGCAGCCCGGACGTGACCGAGCGCCGCGAGATCGAACTGGCACGCGAGGAACTGCTGCAGTCCGAACGCGCCGCGCGCAGCGCCGCCGAGAACATGGCGCGGCTGAAGGACGAGTTCCTGGCCACGCTGTCGCACGAGCTGCGCACGCCGCTGACCACCATCCTCGGTTGGAGCGAGCTGCTGCTGCAGCGCGTGGACAACACCAGCCCGCTGTACAAGGGCCTGAACGTGATCGCCAACAGCGCCGGTGCGCAGAAGCGGCTGATCTCGGACATGCTCGACCTCAGCAGCATGCTGCTGGGCAAGGTACAGCTGGAGGTGGAAGTGCTGGACCTGCGCACGCTGCTTGGCGAAGCCATCGGCGCGCAGGAACTGGTGGCCGAAGGCAAGGCGCTGGACGTGAACCTGCAGCTGCCCGAGCAGCCCAGCCTGGTATTGGGCGATGCCACGCGCCTGCAGCAGGTGTTCTGGAACCTGCTCTCGAATGCGATCAAGTTCACCCCGGCCGAGGGCCGCATCGACGTTCAGCTGCAGGCCGACGGCACCCACTGGGTGATTACGGTGCGCGATACCGGCGATGGCATCGCACCGGAGTTCCTCAACCACCTGTTCAGCCGCTTCCGCCAGGCCGATGGCACCACCACGCGCCGCCATGGCGGCCTCGGCCTGGGCCTGGCGATCGTGCAGCAGCTGGTCGAACTGCACGGCGGCACCGTCGCCGCCGCCAGCGAAGGCCATGGCCACGGCGCCACGTTCACCGTGCGCCTGCCCCAGCACCTGCCGGATGCCGAGCGCCGGCCGCTGCGCGAAGTCATCAGCGGGCCGATCCTGGAGCCGGTGATCGTCGAACCGTATCCGCTGCGGGGCATGCATGTGCTGGCGGTGGAAGACCAGCCGGAGGTGCTGGAGTACCTGCGGCGCATGCTGGAAGAGCAGGGCGCCAGCGTGTCGGCGGCCAGCTCGGCCGGCGAGGCACTGGCACTGCTGGCCGACACCGGCCATCTGCAGTACCACGTGATGCTGACCGACATCGGCATGCCGGGCATGGATGGCTATGGGCTGGTGCGCACCTTGCGCGAGGACATGGGCGTGGACGCGGCAACCTTGCCTGCGGTGGCGGTGACTGCACTGGCGCGTGCCGATGACCGCCGCCGCGCGCTGGCGTCGGGCTTCCAGGAGCATGTCGCCAAGCCGTACTCGGTGGCGCAGCTGGTGGCTGCCGTACGCAAGGTGCAGGTGCCGCGCGCGGACAGCGCGCTGCACTGAACATTCACGGCCGATCGGCGACCCTGCAATCAGGAGGTCGCCGATGTCCCGTATAGCTCCACGTATCCACACCGATCCGGCGCAGATCGCGCGCCTGGAAGCCCTGCTGCCGCAGCTGGATGGCGAAACGCAGGTGGAACTGATTCTGCACGATGGCCGCCGTCTGCTCGGCACGGTGGCCGTGAGGCCAACCGTGCAGCAATACCGCAACGTCGCTGGCGATGAAGGCAGCAACGGCCAGCTGCGCCTGGATGACTACGATACGCCGGTGCAGCAGCACCACGTGTGGCTGGACGAGATCGCCAGCATCCGCAGGTTGCCGCCCAGGGTCTGACGGCAACCTGCCAACCCCATCCACGCATGGCGTGGATCTACTGGAAAGGGCCACGCATGGATGTGCGTGACCTCGTCATCGGCCAGGCCTCATGCCGTCCACGCACAGCGTGGATTTTCCAGAGGTTGCAGTAGAGCCACGCCATGCGTGGCTGTTGGGATCAATGCTCGAACAACGTAGGCGTCGCCTCGAACCGGCGCGCGTAGGCGCGTTCTTCCGCCACCCTCGCCACCTCGTCGTCGGCCAGGTCCGGTGCGCCGTACACCGCATAGGCCACGCTTCCGTCGGCACCATGGCCGACCTGGTGCAGCCGGTAGCGCGAGTGGCCACCGCCGGTGTCCTCGGGGTAATGCACGGGCGGATGGCTGCCTTCCAGGTCCATTTCACTGTTGTCGACCACGCCACCGACGAACAAGGCTCGCATGCAGGTTCTCCTGGGTTTCCGGGGGGGAGCCTCTACCCTGAACGTTTCAATGTTGCTGGCAGATCAAGGCCCCGTTCGGGTTTCGCAAAGCGGCCGCCGGGGCCGGCCCGGCCAAGCCGGTACAATGGACGGCCCTCACGCTTGAAGTACCCGCGCCGATGGCCTCCAGCGACGACGCCCCCCTGCAGACCCTGTTCCTGCCGTTCTCCCAAGGCGCCCTGCGCTGGCCGGAGGGCCCGGTGGCCTTCCTGCGTGCCCGCGACGGCTGGCCGCTGCGCGAAGTGGCCGGCAACCGCGAAGTGCATTGCGAGCAGAGCTTTGCCCCGTTCGCGCAGCCGCTGCAGCAGGCCGCCGGCTGGACCGTCAGCGGCCAGCTGGATGACGTGGCCGGCAAGGGCCGCTACCCGCTGGTGCTGGTGCTGCCGCCGCGCCAGCGCGAGGAGGCCCGTGCCCTGTTCGCGCGCGCGCTGGCGCTGGTCGCCGACGGCGGCCGCATCGTCGCCTGCCAGTCCAACAACGAAGGCGCACGTTCGGGCGAGGGCGACCTCAAGCAACTGACCGGCCTCGGCGGCAGCCTGACCAAGAACCACTGTCGCGTGTACTGGACCGCCCCGATGCAGGGCCAGCACGACGCAGACCTGGCCAAGCGCTGGTCGGCACTGGATGCGGTGCGGCCGATCGTCGGCGGCCGTTTCCTCAGCCGCCCGGGCGTGTTCGCCTGGGATCGCATCGACCCGGCGTCGGCGCTGTTGGCCGAGCACCTGCCGGCCGACCTGGCCGGGCGTGCCGCCGACCTCGGCGCGGGCTATGGCTATCTGTCGCGCGAGCTGCTGGAGCGCTGCCCGAAGATCACCGCGCTGGATCTGTACGAAGCCGAGCAGCGTGCGCTGGCCCTTGCCGAACTGAACCTGGCGCCGCCGCCGCGCGCGCTGCCGCTGCGCTTCCTGTGGCAGGACGTCACCGGCGGCATCGAGTCGGGCTACGACGTCATCATCAGCAACCCGCCGTTCCACACGCCCTCGCGCGCCGATCGCCCGGATATCGGCCAGCGCTTCATCGCCGTGGCCGCGCAGGCGCTGCGCCCGGGCGGACGCCTGTACGTGGTGGCCAACCGCCACCTGCCGTACGAGTACACGCTCAACGAGAGCTTTGGCGCGGTGCGCGTGATCGCCGAGCGTGATGGCTTCAAGCTGGTGGAAGCGGTGAAGGGGAAGGGCAAGTGAAGCTGGTCAAGCTCATCGCCAACCTGGGCTATGGCAGCCGCAAGCAGGTGCAGTGGATGTTCCGCGAAGGCCGCGTCACCGACGCCGACGGCGAGGTGCTGTATGCCGACGACCAGGTGCCGCACGAGGCGATCCGGGTCGATGGCGAGCCGCTGGACCCGCCGGTGGGGCTGTCGATCGCGCTGCACAAGCCGGCCGGCTACACCTGTTCGACCAAGGACACCGGCCGCCTGATCTACGACCTGCTGCCGCCGCGCTTCCGCGACCGCGATCCGGTGCTGTCCACCGTGGGCCGCCTCGACCGCGAGACCAGCGGCCTGCTGCTGCTGACCGACGATGGCGGCCTGCTGCACCGGATCATCTCGCCGAAGTCGAAGCTGCCCAAGGTCTACGAAGTGGAACTGAGCGACGACCTGCGCGGCGACGAAGTGGCGTTGTTCGCCAGCGGTACGCTGATGCTGGAGTCCGAGAAGACCCCCCTGCTGCCGGCTGAACTGGAAGTGCTGGATGCGCGTCGCGCACGCCTGGTGCTGCATGAAGGCCGCTACCATCAGGTACGCCGCATGTTCGCCGCCACCGGCAACCACGTGCAGGCCCTGCACCGCAGCCGTGTCGGCGGGCTGGACCTGCGGGGACTGGACGAGGGGCAATGGCGGCAGCTCACCTCCACCGATCTGGATACGCTGTTCGCTCCATGACCACCATCGCTGCGCTGCCGTTCCTCCCCGACGCCGTCATCTTTGACATGGACGGCCTGATGATCGACAGCGAGCGGGTCTCGCTGGCCTGCTGGAGCGAGGCGGCCGACGAATTCGGGCTGGGTCTGGACGAGACGGTGTTCCTGCGCATGGTCGGCCTCGGCGACCGCGATACGCACGCCCTGTTGCGCGCGCAGGGCATCGAGGACAGCGTGATCGACGCGGTGGCTGCACGTTGCCATGAGCTGTACGAAGCACGCACACAGACCGGCCTGCCGCTGCGTCCGGGCATTCTGGAGCTGCTGGAGCTGCTGAAAGCGCACGCGGTACCGCGCGCGGTGGCAACCACCACGCGGCAGCCGCGGGCCAACCGCAAGCTGGCCGCGGCCGGCCTGCTGCCGTATTTCGATGCCGTGATCACCAGTGGTGATGTGGCGCGGCCGAAGCCGGCGCCGGATATCTACCTGCTGGCCGCGCAGCGGCTGGGCCAGGTGCCCGAGCGCTGCCTGGCGCTGGAAGATTCACCGGCCGGCACGCGTGCAGCGCTGGCTGCCGGCATGACCGTGATCCAGGTGCCGGACCTGGTGCATCCGGATGAAGAGCTGCGCGCACTGGGCCACCGCATCGTCGGCTCGCTGGTGGACGCGCACGCGCTGCTGCTGCCGCTGCTGCCGAGGTAACGGTGGGCGCCGACCGTGGGTCGGCACACCCAATGCCCCGGTAGGTGCCAACCTTGGTTGGCACGCCCAAACGCCCCGGTAGGTGCCGACCGTTGGTCGGCACGCCTTCCCATCACACCCGCCCGAACACCAGCGCAGCGTTGGTGCCACCGAAGCCAAAGCTGTTGGACATCACGGTATCCAGCTTCTGCTCGCGGCTCTCGCGCAGGATCGGGAAGCTTTCCACCTTCGGGTCCAGTTCGCCGATGTTGGCCGAACCGGCAACGAAGCCATCGCGCATCATCAGCAGGCAGTAGATCGCCTCATGCACGCTGGCCGCACCCAGCGAATGGCCGGACAGCGCCTTGGTCGAGGACAGCGGCGGCACCGCGTCGCCGAACACTTCGCGGATCGCGTTGAGCTCGGTGACGTCGCCCAGCGGGGTCGAGGTGCCGTGGGTGTTGAGATAGTCCAGCGGGCGGTCGACGCCCTGCAGCGCCATCTTCATGCAGCGCACCGCGCCTTCACCGGACGGCGCGACCATGTCGGCGCCATCGGACGTCACGCCATAGCCGATCAGCTCGGCATGGATGTGCGCACCGCGCGCAACCGCGTGGTCGTAGTCCTCCAGCACCAGCATGCCGCCGCCACCGGCGATGACGAAGCCGTCGCGGTCCTTGTCGTACGGACGCGAGGCGCTGGCCGGGGTCTCGTTGAAGCTGGTCGACAGCGCACCCATCGCATCGAACATCACGCTCATCGACCAGTGCAGGTCTTCACCGCCACCGGCGAACATGATGTCCTGCGCGCCATGGCGGATCATGTCCGCGGCGGCGCCGATGCAGTGCGCCGAGGTCGCGCAGGCGGCCGACAGCGAGTAGCTGACACCCTTGATCTGGTAGGCGGTGGCCAGGCAGGCCGAGACCGTCGAGCACATCGTGCGCGGCACCATGTACGGGCCGACCTTGCGCACACCACGTTCGCGCAGCAGGTCGACTGCGCCGATCTGCCATTCGCTGGAGCCGCCGCCGGAACCGGCGATCAGGCCCGTGCGCAGGTTGCTGACCTGCTCGGGGCTGAGCCCGGCATCGGCGATCGCATCGCGCATGGACAGGTAGGCGAAGGCTGCCGCATCGCTCATGAAGCGCTTCTGCTTGCGGTCGATCAGCGCCTCCAGGTCGAGGTCGACGCGACCGCCGACCTGGCTGCGCAGGCCCGCTTCGGCGTGGTCGGCCAGGGCGGTGATGCCCGAGCGCCCTTCGCGCAGCGCAGCCGAAACGGTATCCAGATCATTGCCGAGGCAGGACGTGATGCCCATGCCGGTGATGACGACGCGACGCATCAGAAGCTCCCGGTTTCAGTGAACAGGCCGACGCGCAGGTCGCGCGCGCTGTAGATTTCGCGGTCATCCACGTACATGCGGGCGTCCGACTGGGCCATCACCAGCTTGCGGTTGATGACACGGCTGATGTCGATCTCGTAGCGCACCAGCTTGGCCTCCGGCAGTACCTGGCCGGTGAACTTCACCTCGCCGCAGCCCAGTGCGCGGCCCTTGCCGGGGGCGCCCAGCCAGGTCAGGAAGAAGCCGGTCAGCTGCCACATGGCGTCCAGGCCGAGGCAGCCGGGCATCACCGGGTCGCCGATGAAGTGGCAGCCGAAGAACCACAGGTCCGGGCGGATATCCAGTTCGGCGCGTACCATGCCCTTGCCATGCGGTCCGCCGTCCTCGCGGATGTCGGTGATGCGGTCGAACATCAGCATCGGATCGTTGGGCAAACGGCCGGCGGCGGTGCCGAACAGTTCACCGCGTGCGCTGGCCAGCAGCTGTTCGCGGTTGAACGCGTGGAGACGGGTCATGAAGCACAATCCTGGAAGCGGGGAAACAGGGAAACAAGCGCTCGAGGATGCCCGTGGAAACTGCGCCGATCAAACATTTCAACCGTACGCAACCGTAGTGTTTTCAATGGAATACGCGCATCCTGTTGATGTGCAACGACCATACTTCGGCGTGTGGCCCGTTCGGCACGCCCCCGCCCTTTCCGCCTGACATGACCCGACTGCGCAAGATCATCCACGTCGACATGGACGCGTTCTACGCGTCGGTGGAGCAGCGCGACGATCCGTCACTGCGCGGCAAGCCGGTGGTTGTGGCATGGCGCGGCGCGCGCTCGGTGGTGTGCGCGGCCTCGTACGAGGCGCGCGTGTTCGGCGTGCGTTCGGCGATGCCTGCCGTGCGTGCCGAGCGCCTATGCCCGGACGCGATCTTCGTGCCGCCGGACTTCGCACGTTACAAGGCGGTGTCACAGCAGGTACGCGCGATCTTCCTGCGCCATACCGACCTGGTCGAGCCGCTGTCGCTGGACGAGGCCTACCTGGACGTGACCGAGCCGAAGAGTGGCATCGAACTGGCCACCGACATCGCGCGCACCATCCGTGCGCAGATCCGCGAGGAGACGAACCTGACCGCTTCAGCCGGGATCGCGCCGAACAAGTTCCTGGCCAAGATCGCTTCGGACTGGCGCAAGCCCGATGGCCAGTTCGTGATTCCGCCGCAGCGGGTGGACGCGTTCCTGCTGCCGCTGCCGGTGAACCGCGTGCCCGGCGTCGGCAAGGTGATGGAAGGCAAGCTGGCCGCGCGCGGCATCGTCACCTGCGGCGACCTGCGGCAGTGGGCACTGATCGACCTGGAAGAGGCGTTCGGCAGTTTCGGCCGCAGCCTGTACAACCGCGCACGCGGCATCGACGAGCGGCCGGTGGAGCCGGACCAGCAGGTGCAGTCGATTTCCTCCGAAGACACCTTCGCCGAGGATCTGCCGCTGGAAGACCTGGGGGAGGCAATCGTGCAGTTGGCAGAGAAGACCTGGAATGCCACGCGCAAGACCGAACGCGTCGGCCACACCGTGGTGCTGAAACTGAAGACCGCGCAGTTCCGCATCCTCACCCGCAGCTTCACCCCGGAGCGCCCGCCGGAATCGATGGAAGAACTGCGCGACATCGCCCTGGCCCTGCGCGCCCGCGTCGACCTGCCGGCGGAGACCCGCTACCGGCTGGTGGGTGTCGGACTCGGTGGCTTCCGCGAAAAGGAGCCGGTGGTGCAGGGCGAATTGTTCGAGCACTGATCATTGTCGTGCCGACCAACGGTCGGCACCCACCAACAGCAGCAGGTTCCATCAGCAGCAGGTTCCGACAGATGGCGGGAAACTGTCGAAGGCGGGGTGGGTCCGGTTGCGGGGGCGTGAGCCGCATGGATGCGGCGACCGAGCTTACATGGACGTACTTGCAGCGCCCCCCGCAACCGGACCCACCCCGCCATCCCACGGATAGCCAACTGTTGCTGTTGCTTCGGCTGTTGCCGTTGCATTGAGCAGGTGCAGGGCGCAGCCCTGCAAAAGAAAACTCCCTACCTCATGGCCACTGCATCTCGCCCTTGGCCACCTTCGCACTCAACTCCAGCGACGCCACGCCCGCCAGCTTCGGGTAGCGCGCCTGCATCGCCTTCACCAGTGCCGCACTGTCCTTCGCCTTTGCCGCCTCAACATCGAACGCACGGATGTAGTCCGCGGTGAAGCGCAGCGCACTGGCATCCAGCGCCGCGCCCGGCGCGTAGTGCCCCGGCACCACCACCTTCGGCTTCAGTGCCTGCAGCCGCTGCAGGGTCTGCAGCCAGTCGGCATGTGACTTCGGCGTCTGCGTATCGGCCATCCACACGTGTTCACCGGCCACCACTGGAATGCCACCGACGATCGCGCGCAGCGACGGCACCCACAGCACCGTGCGGTCCGGCGTGGGTCCATCCAGGCCGATCAGCGGCAGGCGCTGGCCTTCCAGTTGCAGGGCATCGCCGTCCAGCACCTGCGGCACCACGATGCGCGCCGGCACGTCGGCGCCCATCTTCGGTCCCCAGTAGGCCAGCTTGCCGGCCTGGGTTTGCTGGATGTGGGCGACGGTCTGCGCAGTGGCGACGATGCGCGCCTGCGGGAACGCGTCCTGCAGCGTGGCCAGGCCGAAGTAGTAGTCCGGATCGCCGTGGCTGATGTAGATGGTGGTCAGCTGCTTGCCGCTGGCGCGGATCAGCTCGACCAGCTTGCGCGCGTCGCTGGCAGCAAACTGCGCATTGACCAGGATCGCGTCGTGGCGGCCTTCGATCAGGACCGAGGACACCGAGAACATCGCCTGCGGGCCGGGATGGAAGGTCTGCAGGTGCAGCTGGGATTTCGTGGCCGTGGCCGGCGCTGCGGCGGCCGGCGCGGCGAGCAGTGGCGCACTGGTGAAGCTGGCGGCCAGGGCGAGGGGAAGCAGCAGGGCAGCGGTACGCATGGGGCATTCCTTGTGGCGGACGGCGAGCCGAGCGTGGGCCTGGCTCACAGGTGGGTAGCGCCGGGCCATGCCCGGCGGTCTGGCATCAGTACGCCGCAGTGATGATCTGATTCGGGTACTGGTGCGCTTCCAGCTCGGCGACGAACGCCGCGCCGTAGTCGGCGTAGCTGATGCGGCTGTGGCCGCTGGCGTCGGCCAGGAACGCCTTGGGCTGTACGCGGTACTGGCCGCGCTCTTCACCCGGGCCGATTTCGGCGGCCGGCGAGAAGAAGGTCCAGTCCAGGTCATCCACTGCCTGCAGGCGGTTGAACGCCTCACGGTGGGCCAGTGCGTACGGCTTGTAGGCCTCCGGGAAGGTGGGGGTATCGACCAGCTGCACGCCGGGTGCGACTTCGAGGCTGCCGGCGCCACCGACCACCACCAGGCGGGGCACGCCGGCCTTGCTTGCGGCGGCGGCCAGCTGCGCGGCGATCTCGCCGACGCGGCCGATGTCATCGCCCGGGCGCGGGCCGTAGGCACTGGCCAGCACGTCGTGGCCGGTGATGGCGGCAACCAGCGCGTCCTGGTCATCCAGCGAGGCGATCACCGGATGGGCACCGGCCAGCTCGGCCGGGAGGTCCTGCGCGCTGCGCACGATGACAGTGAGTTCGTGGCCGCGGGCCAGCGCGTGGCGGGCGATCTGGCGGCCGATGTTGCCGGTGGAACCAACGAGGGCGATTTTCATGGCATGACTCCGTGGGGCGGTGTGGGGTGGGAATGGGGCCACTCTAGGCTGCTGCAGTTGCTCGAAAAACAGCGTATAACGCGCTTGTTTGTTGCATGGATCGAGCATATGGACCGATTGACCGCCATGACCGTGTTCGTCGAGGTGGCCGAGCGCGGCAGCCTCACCGCCGCCGCCGAGGTGCTGGACATGTCGCGGGCAATGGTCAGCCGCTACCTGGCCGAGGTCGAGAGCTGGCTGGGCGCTCGCCTGCTGCACCGGACCACGCGCCGGGTCAGCCTGACCGGCCCCGGTGAGGCGGCGCTGGCGCGCTTCCGACAGATGCTGGCGATCGGCGAAGAACTGCAGGGCGAGCTGGCCAGTGATGATCCCGAGCCGCACGGGACGCTGCGGGTGACCGCCAGCGTCTCATTCGGGCAGAGCCACCTGGCGCGGGCGGTGGCCGGCTTCGTCGCGCGCCATCCGGCGGCGCGCATCGAGCTGCTGCTGGTCGACCGCACCGTGAACCTGGTGGAGGAGCGGGTGGACCTGGCCGTGCGCATCGCGCGCCAGATCGATCCCAGCCTGATCGCACGGCGGCTGGCCACCTGCCGCTCGGTGCTGTGCGCGACGCCATCCTACCTGCAGGCGCGTGGCACACCGACCGCCCCCGAGCACCTGGCCGCGCACAACTGCCTGACCCACCACTACGTCGGCAAGAGCCTGTGGCAGCTGCACCGCGATGGGCGTTCGCTGTCGGTGGCGGTGGGTGGCAACATCAGTGCCAACGAGGCCTCGCTGCTGCTGGAGGCGGTGCGCGCCGGTGCCGGCATCGCCATGCTGCCGACCTACCAGGTGGCGCCGCTGCTGCGCAGCGGTGAGCTGATCGAACTGCTGCCCGAATTCAGCCTGGACGAACTCGGCATTCATGCCGTGTACGCGTCACGGCGCCAGCAGCCCGCTATCATGCGGCGATTCCTGGATTTCCTGGGCGAGTGTTTCGCCAGCCCGGCCTTCCAGGATCTGGATTGGCGCCCACCGGGCAAGGAGAACACATGAACCATGGACAGGCCTTGATCGACCACAACCGTGCTGCCTGGGACCGCCAGGCCAGCGAAGTGCGCGAATGGTCGCGCCCGGTGGAAAGCTCAACGATTGCCGCCGCGCGCGAAGGCCGCTGGCAGGTGCACCTGACGCCCCGCGCGTTGCCACTGGACTGGATGGGTGATGTGCGCGGCCGTCGCATCCTGTGCCTGGCGTCGGGCGGTGGACAGCAGGCACCGGTGCTGGCCGCTGCGGGCGCTGACGTCACCGTGTTCGATCTCTCCGACGGGCAGCTGGAACAGGACCGCAGGGTCGCCGCGCGCGATGGCCTGCAGCTGCGCACCGTGCAGGGCGACATGCGCGATCTGCACGTGTTTGCCAACGACAGTTTCGATGTGGTGTTCCACCCGATCTCGAACCTGTACGTGCCTGATGTGCGCCCGGTGTGGACCGAGTGCCGCCGCGTGCTGGCACGCGATGGCATGCTGATGGCCAGCTTCTACAACCCGGTGCTGTTCGTTGGCGCGCGCGATCCGCAGCTGGATGCACAAGGCCTGATCCGGCCACAGTACGCCATTCCCTATTCGGACCTGGAAGACCTGGCGCCGGCCGAGCGCGAGGCGAAGCTGGCACGGGGTGACGCGCTGACCTTCGGCCACAGCCTGACCGAACTGATCGGTGGTCAGCTCGATGCCGGCTTCATCATCGATCGCTTCATGGAAGACTGGCAGCCGCAGCCGCGCTTCCTGATCGATCGCTATCTGCCCACCTTCCTGGCGACCCGCGCGCGCCGGATCGGCTGAGGCGGATCGGCGCAAAAACCAGCGGCGTACAATGGACGGCCCCACGTCATGCAGGTGCCGTCCCTTGTCGTATCCCTATCCGCTGGTCGTGTTCGACCTTGATGGCACGCTGGTCGACAGCGCAGCTGATATCGCCGAAGCACTGAACCGCACGCTGGAGGACATCGGTGTGGCACGCGTGCCGGAAACCACGGTGCTCGGTTGGATCGGCGACGGTGTGCGCCGCCTGGTCGAACAGGCCGTGCATGCGGCCGGCCGCGAGGTGGACCTGGCCGAAGTGATGCCGGTGTTCATGGTGCACTACCGTGAGTGCCTGCTGCGCAGCCCGCGTCTGTTCGATGGCGTGGCTGAAGCACTGGCGCAACTGCGTGCGCGCAACGTGCCGCTGGCGATCTGCACCAACAAGCCCGAAGCGCTGGTGCCACCGCTGCTGCAGCACCTGGGCATCGGTGATGCGTTCGCGCTGGTGTTGGGCGGCGACTCCATGCCGCAGCGCAAGCCCAGTGGTGAACCGCTGCGGCATATCGCTGCGCACTTCGGGCTGCCTGTAGAGGCGTGCCTGATGGTCGGTGATTCGTTGACCGACTGCCGCGCCGCCGAAGATGCGGGCATGCCGATCGCACTGGTGCGTTACGGCTATCCGCGTGGCCTGGACCTGGCCACCGCGCATGCGGTGGCGGTGATCGACGACCTGCGTGAGTTGCCGGGGTTGCAGGGCTGATGCAACGGACATCCCTGGTCGCCGGCCGGTAACCCGGGCTGACGAAATGGGTAGTGCCGGCCGCTGGCCGGCAATCCCGGATCGGCGCATTGGGTAGTGCCGGCCGCTGGCCGGCAACCCGGGATGCGTTGCCGAAGGTCATGGTAGTGCCGGCCAGCGGCCGGCACTGCCATGACCGTCGCGGTCACTTCGGCTGGTAACGCACGCTCAGCTGGTACTCGCGGCCCGGCTGGTTGAACCACGCCACGGTTTCATACGTGCGGTCGAATACGTTGGCGGCGCGCGCCAGCAGCGACCACGACGGCGTCAGCGCGTACTCGGCGCGCAGGTCCAGCGTGCCGTAGCCGCCAACCTTCACCGAGTTGCTGGCGTTGTCATAGCGCTTGCCCGCACCCTGCACGGTCAGGCCGGCGCGGACGTCACCGAAGCGGCGGTCGACGTCCAGGCGCGCGGTCTGCTGCGCACGGCGCGGCAGCCAGTTGTCGAACTGGGGGCTGCCATGGGTGCGGTTGCGCGGGTCGGTGTAGCTCAGCTGCGCGTTGATGTCGAAACCGGCCAACAGCACGCCACCGGTCAGCTCGGCACCGCGGATGCGCGCCTTCTCCACCTGCTGCATCTTCATCGTGGACGCATCGTAGGTGATCAGGTCATCGATGCGGGTCTCGTACACATCCAGGCCCCAATGCCAGCCCTGGCCCTGCTGCGAAACACCGAGATTGGCGCTCTTGGACTTCTCCGGGTTCAACGTCGGCACCCCGCTCCACGGGTCGTACAGGTCGCTGAAGGTCGGCGCCTTGAACGCCGTGCCGTAGCTGGCATTGACGCGCAGGCCGTGCTCCAGTTCCATCGCCCAGCCCACGCTGCCGGTGGCATGGTTGCCGAACTGCTGGTTGTCGTCATTGCGCGCGCTGACCTGCAGCTGGTGGCGGCCGAAGCGGCCCTGGTACTGCACGAACACACCGGTGTTGCGGCGGCTGTCGACGAGATATCCGGCGCTGCTGCCGTCCAGGTTGTCTTCGCTCCAATCCACGCCTGCACTCAGCAGCTGGCCCTCGGCCACGCCGAAGTCGCCCTGCAGCGAGGCGCTGTCACGATGGGTCTGGGCGCTGCCGAACACCCCCGGTGCGCCGAAGTTGTCCGACTCGTTGTCACTGCGGCCGACGTTGGCTGTGAAAGCCAGGCGTTCAGACGGGGTGTAGCGCACTTTGCCAGCGAGCACCTGCTGGCGGGTTTCCGAATAGTTGTAGTAACCGTCGTAGTGGTTCTTGCCGTCGGCGCGCAGTGCGCTGCCTTCCACGGTCCACTGGTCGTTGAAGCTGTAGCCGCCGCGCAGGCTCTTGGACAGGTTGCGGTAGCCGTCGCGGTCGTGCTCGTCGGCAAAGCAGCCTGCGGTGAACACCGAGGCGGAGCCGCGGCAGGCATCGATGCCGTCGGAATGCTGGTAGGCGATGTCGGCGCCGAACCAGCCGCGTTCGGTGCCACCGCCGATGCCGCCGCTGGCTTCGCGCAGGCCGTTGCTGCCACCGCCGAGCTGGAAGTGCGGAGCGAAATCGCCCTGGTTGCGGCGGGTGAAGATCTGGATCACGCCACCAATGGCGTCGGCACCGTACAGGCTGGACTGCGGGCCGCGCACGATTTCCACGCGTTCGATCTGCGCCAGTGGCAGGTCCTGGTACATGGCCAGGCCGAGGTCGGCACTGTTGATGCGCACGCCATCCACCAGCACCACGGTGTGGCCCGAGTTGGTGCCGCGCAGGAACAGCGAGCTCTGCTTGCCGAGGCCGCCGGAGTTGGTCAGGTTGATGCCGGCGCGGCCGCGCAGCAGTTCCTGCAGCGAGGTGGCCTGGCTGGATTCGATCTGCGCGCGGTCGATCACCTGGGCCGGCGCGATGCTGTCCTGCAGGGCGATCGGGGTGCGGGTGGCGGTAACCAGGATCTGGTCGAGCGCGGTGGTGTCATCGGCCGCCTGGGCCAGCGCGGGCAGGGCGGCCAGCACGGCCAGGGACAGCATTCGGGACTGCAGCTTCATGGGGGACTCCAGGTGCCACGCACGCCCGCGTGGCGAAGGGGAGGAGCCGCGAAGGCAGGCATGCGCCGACGCCGCAGCGCAGGCTGCGGTCATCCAGCGCCATGCCCACCGCATCGCGACCTGAGGCTTCCTGGCCGGTCTCCGGGCTTGCCGCCGGGTGGCGCGAGGCCACCGTCCAGGCGCCTTCCCATGCCTGCGGCACAGTGGCGTTGTTGCCTGGAACTGACGTGCTTACCGTTGCGGGGGCAGCGCCGGCATGGCGTGGAAACACGCGTCACCGGCTTCCCGTTTCAACCTGCCGGCCGTGGCCGCAGGTCACCTGGAAGTGCGCGCAGTCTACGGCATCGCAGGCGGCCCGTAGCGTCGAGCCTGCTCGACTGCCTTTGCTGTGCCCTTAGAATGGTCCCTCGATCCCGTGGTGCCGTTGCCGATGTCCGCCCGTTTTCCGCTTTTCCCGCGTTGCCTGTACAGGACGCACGCATGATCCTCGACCTGGTCCGCCATGCCGGCAACGGTCGCGATGAGTTCCTCGATGGCCGCAGCGATCCACCGCAGCTGGCCCGCCTGCCGCAGGAACTGGTCGACGCCTACGCTGCGCAGCCCTGGGAGCGGGTGATCAGTTCGCCGCGGCTGCGCTCGCTGCACACGGCGATGGCCCTGGCCACCCCGCGCGGGCTGGACGTGGAAGCGGACGAGGAATGGGAAGAGCTGGATTTCGGCGAGTGGGACGGACAGTCGCTGTTCGACCTGCCGGAGGATGCATTGGCGGCCTTCCATGCCGACCCGCATGCATTCCCGCCGCCGAACGGCGAAAGCTGGGGCCACTTCGAGCGGCGCATCGCGCGCGCGCTGGATCGCCTGCTTGATGATGACGATCCGGTGCCGACGCTGGTGGTCAGCCACGGCGGCCCGCTGCGCATGGTGCTGTCGCAGGTCTGCGGCCTGCCGATGTCGCTGTGCTGGGCCCTGCGTATTGACCACGGCACACGCCTGCGGGTGTGGCTGGAGCGCGGCGAGGTCGGGCTGGTGGGCGAACTGCTGGAGCTGCAGCAGCCCTGACCGCACTCGCCGGGCATGACCCGGCGCTACCGATCCCGCATCACAGTGGTAGTGCCGGCCGCTGGCCGGCATCCCCAGGAACGCGGAGGCCTCAATCCTCGTCCGCGCGCTCGGCCACGCTGTCCTCAGCGTCGTCGTCAGCATCGAAGCGCTGCTCATGCACCGGGCCCGAAGCGGGGCCGGCCGCCTTCAGCGGATGCGCAGTGATGCGCGCTTCGTAATCCTGCACCAGCGCCTCACGCTGCGGCTCGCTCAGTTCCTGCCAATGGCAGTCCAGCAGCGCGCCTTCCAGTGAATAGAGCAGGTTCAGGCTGGGCTTGAAGCCGGCGCGCTTGACCTTGACGAAGGCACCGACCGCGCCGATCGCAACCAGATCCTCGCGGCTGCGCAGGCCGACCTGACGCAGCCACGCCGCACTCTTCGGGCCGATGTTGCGCAGCTTCGGTGCGCTCATCCCAGCGCCTCGACGAACACGCGGGCGATCGCTTCCAGGCCGGCTTGGTCGTCGGCATCGAAGCGGCCGACTTTCGGGCTGTCGATGTCGAACACGCCGATCAGTTCATCGCCGCGCAGCAGTGGCACCACCAGTTCCGAACGCGAGGCCGAATCGCAGGCGATGTGGCCGGGAAAGGCATCGACGTCCTCCACGCGCTGGGTCACGCGCTGGCTGGCGGCGGCACCGCACACGCCCTTGTCCAGCGGGATGCGCACGCAGGCCGGCAGGCCCTGGAATGGCCCGACCACCAGTTCCTTGCCGTCGTACAGGTAGAAGCCCACCCAGTTCAGGTCGGGCAGAGCGTGATAGACCAGTGCGGAGAGGTTGGCCGCGTTGGCGATGCGGTCGGACTCGGCGTAGACCAGGCCGCGGGCCTGTTCCAGCAGCTGGGCGTATTGTTCCGGCTTGCTGCCGGTAAGCGAGGCATTGGCGAACATGCCCGCAGTCTAGCAAGCGCGCCGGGCCGGCGATAATGCAGGCTCTGTTGCCCCGCTGGAGCTTATCGATGCCGTTGCCCGCCACGCTGCCGCCTGCCCTGTTCGTCACCGGCACCGATACCGAGATCGGCAAGACTGCGGCCAGCACCGCGCTGCTGCATGCACTGCGCCGGCGCGGCCTGCGCGCGGTCGGAATGAAGCCGGTGGCCAGTGGCAGTGAGGATCTGGGGCAGGGCCTGCGCAACGAGGACGCGCTGGCATTGCAGGCGGCCAGCTGGCCGGTGCCGGACTATGCCGACCTGAACCCGTATGCGCTGCGGCAGCCGCTGGCGCCGGAGCTGGCTGCTGCCGAGGACGGCGTGCAGGTGGAGCTGGCGCCGATCGTGGCTGCATTCGAGCGCCTGCGCGCGCAGGCAGACATCGTGGTGGTGGAGGGCGTTGGCGGTTGGCTGGCGCCGGTCTCGGCCACGCTGGACCAGCTTGACCTGGTGTGTGCATTGCATCTGCCGGTAGTACTTGTGGTCGGCATGCGGCTGGGCTGCGTCAACCATGCGCGGCTGACCGCGCAGTCGCTGCAGGCCAGCGGCGTGGAGTGCCTGGGCTGGATCGGCAACCACATCGACCCGGTGATGCAGCGCCAGGATGAGAACATCGCGACGTTGCAGCAGCGCCTGCCGATGCCGTGCTGGGGGCGGCTGCCGTATCTGCCGGGAGCGGATGGCGAAGCACTGAGCGCGCACCTGCTCGAATGATCCTGGGTAGTGCCGGCCGCTGGCCGGCAACTGTATCCACCCGGCGATCCCGAGGTTGCCGGCCAGCGGCCGGCACTACCGTGCTGCAGCCGCCAGCTCCCGCGCGATCGCACCCAGTCGTTCCATTGCGAGGTTGCAGCAGCGCCTGCCGATGCCGTGCTGGGGGCGGCTGCCGCATCTGCCGGGAGTGGATGGCGAAGCGCTGTCGGCGTACCTGCTCGAGTGATCCTGGGTAGTGCCGGCCGCTGGCCGGCAACTGCATCCACCCGGCGATCCCGAGGTTGCCGGCCAGCGGCCGGCACTACCGTGTTGCAGCTGTCAGCTCCCGCGCAATCGCACCCAGTCGTTCCATCGCGACGTTGCAGCAGCGCCTGCCGATGCCGTGCTGGGGGCGGCTGCCGTATCTGCCGGGAGCGGATGGCGAAGCGCTGAGCGTGCACCTGCTCGAATGATCCTGGGTAGTGCCGGCCGCTGGCCGGCAACTGCATCCACTCGGCGATCCCGAGGTTGCCGGCCAGCGGCCCGCGTTACCGTGCTGCAGCCGCCAGCTCCCGCGCGATCGCACCCAGCCGCTCCACCGCACCGATGAAGCGCGCATCCAAGGTCTGGCAGCACGACAGACGCAGGCAGTGGCGATAACGCGCACCACGCGAATACACCTGGCCGGGCATGAACACGATGTCCTCTACCAGCGCACGTTCGAACAGCTCGCGCGTGTCCACGCCCGGCAGTTCCAGCCACAGCAGGAAGCCACCCTGCGGTTCGGTGGCGCGGGTGCCGGCCGGGAAGTGTTCGGCCACCAGCTGGCGCAGCCGTCCGACCTGCTCGCGGTACAGCCGGCGCATGCGATGCAGGTGGTGCTCGTAGCTGCCCGCTTCCAGATAGGCCGCCACCGCGTCGCCCAGCAGCTGCGGCTCGCCGCCGGTGGACTGGAATTTCAGCAGCGCGATGCGCTCGGCGAAGCGGCCGCCATCGAGCCAGCCGATGCGGTAATCCGGCGCCAGCGTCTTGGAAAAGCCGCCGACCACCATCACCCAGCCATCGCGATCAAAGGCTTTCAGCAACGGCGCCGGCGGTTCGCAGAACTGCAGCTCGGCATACACCGCATCTTCGATCAGCGGCAGCTGGCGTGCGTTGACCAGTTCGGCCAGGCGTTGCTTGGCGGCGGTCGGCATGGTGCAGCCGAGCGGGTTATGCACGGTTGGCATTACCACCAGTGCGGCCAGCGGCGTGTGCTCCAGCAGCGCGTCCAGCGCATCCACATCCAGGCCGAGCTGCGGATGGGTGGGCAGTTCGATGGCCTGCAGGCCGAGGTTGGCCAGCAACGGGTAGAGGTTGAAGTAGGACGGCGCCTCGATGCCGACCGCATCACCGGGCTGGGTGACCGCGCGTAGCGCCAGCTGCAGCCCTTCCATCGCACCGTGGGTCAGCAGCAGCCGCTCGCTGTGGGTGTGCAGGCCCATGCGTGGACCGCGACGCACGATCTGCGCCAGCAGCCTGGGGGAGCCGTTCGGGCGCGCGTAGGTTTCCACTGTCTGCTGGCCGTGGCGCAGCACCTGCGCGGTATGCCGGGCCAGCTGCGCGCCAGGATAGAACTGGCGACCGCGCGGACCGGCGAACGCCAGGTCGATCACTCCGGAGCGACGTTGTGCCTCCAGCACGCGAGCCATCAACACCTGCTGCAGCGGCGCGGTGGGCGCAGACGGCGTGTCGCGCAGCGAACGTTCCGGCACCGACAATCGCGGCGCGACCTCGAAGCCGGCTTTGGGCCGCGGAATCACCAGGCCGGCATCTTCCAGCTGGCGATAGGCGGCGATCACCGTGTTCAGGCTGAGCCTTCGCTGCAGGGCCATCTGCCGCAGTGAAGGCAGGCGGCTGCCGACCGGGAGACGTCCGCCGTGGATGGCTTCGGCCAGTTCATCGGACAGCCGTTGGTAGCGGGGTGGGATCATCGCGCTCTGGTTATCTGTATCCATCGAACTTCCCGCCATCTGGTTCTGTACCCATGATGATGGCGAGCCTAGCATGTCGTTGTCGGACGGGCCTGATCGGGGCACGGCCGATACTTCCCAAGCGCACGGCTGGATGGCCGTGCGTCTTTTTGGGAGGTGGTACCGGCCGCTGGCCGGCGATCCCCAGATCCGCAGGAGCCGGCCAGCGGCCGGCACTACCCGGGTCGTTACCGCATCGGCACCAGTGCCGCGTCGCGCCGGTACAGCGCCGGGAACTGCTTGCCCAGTGCCGCCAGCTTCGGTGCGTCGTAGTAGCGGATGTAGGCCGCCTGCGGGTAGTTGGTCATGTAGTTCTGGTGGTAGCTCTCGGCCGGGTAGAAGTGCTGGCCGCTGACCAGCTGGGTGACGATCGGTGCGCGGTAGCTGCCGGCCTGGCCGAGCTGGGCGATGTAGGCGCGGCTGGCCGCCTGCTGGCGTGCGTCATCACTGAAGATCGCCGAGCGGTACTGGCTGCCGTGGTCCGGCCCCTGTCGATTGAGCTGGGTCGGATCGTGCACCACCGAGAAGAACACCTGCATCAGCTGGCCATAGCTGACCTGGCGCGGGTCGTAGTCGATCTTCACCGCCTCGGCATGACCGGTCTGGCCACCGCTGACGCGCTCATAGCGCGCATTGGCCGCGCTGCCACCGATGTAGCCGGACACCGCATTGCTCACGCCTTTGACGTGCTGGAACACGCCCTGCACGCCCCAGAAGCAACCGCCGGCGAACACCACGCTGGCATGGGTGGCGTCATCGCGGAACGCGGCGTCGCCGCTGGGCGCCGGTAGTGCCTTGGCCTGCGCGCTGGCTTCCAGCGGTGCCGCGACTGCGCCGTGGTCGACCAGCAGCACGCCAGCGATCAATGCAGCAGCTACCAAGCCGGCGACACCGGCGGCGATACCTTGTTCAAAAGAGAGTTTCATCGTGTGCTCCCGTTTCAACCGAAGGTGAAGGCATAGGCCTGCACGCCCGCATCGAGGAATTCGATCTCGAAGCGATGCGGGCCGACCGCGCCGTGCTGGCGCACCAGCTGGTACAGGCGGTGTTCGTTGACCACGCCGCTGCCATCGGCGTCGACATCGCTGCCGGCATCGGCGGCGGGCAGCGGCTTGCCATCCAGCCAGACGCGGAAGCGCACTGGCTTGCCGTCCTCGTTCGGTGCCAGCACCAGGTGCAGGTCACGTGCGTGGAACTGGAAGGCGATGCGGCCACCGGCCTGCTGCAGCTGTGCGGCCTCGTCGGTGACGGTCCAGCGTCCGGACAGGCCCCACTGGTTCAGTGCCAGGGTGGTTGGCAGCGTGTAGTCGAACGGGCTATCGCTGCGTTGGCCGCCGGGCGAGGCGAACTGCTCGGCGCGGGCGTGGCCCAGGTAGGTTTCCGGCGAACGCAGGTTGCCCATGTCGGCCTGCACGGCCACGCCCTTCAGGTCGGCGGCAGCGGGATCGGCCGGTGGTGGCAGGTTGGTCTGCCCGGCTTCGGTCAGCAGGCGACGGATCATCTGTTCCGAGCGCGCATAGTTGCCCTCGCCGAACTGATGGCCGCGGATGTTGCCCTGCGCGTCGACGAAGTACTGTGCCGGCCAGTAGCGGTTGTTGAAGGCGCGCCAGATCGTGTACTGGTTGTCGAGCACCACCGGGTACTCGACCTTCAGCTGCTGCACCGCCTTCATCACATTGCTCGGGTTGCGTTCGAAGGCGAACTCCGGCGTGTGCACGCCGAGCACCACCAGCCCATGGTCACGGTAGCGACGTTCCCATTCGTGCACGAACGGCATCGCGCGCAGGCAGTTGATGCAGGAGTACGTCCAGAAATCGACCAGCACCACCTTGCCGCGCAGCTGCTGTGCACTCAGCGGCGGGCTGTTGAGCCAGCCGGTGGCGCCATCCAGCGCGGGCAGGGTGCCTTCCACCGGCAGCGGTGCATCGGCACCTGCATTGGCGCCGGCCATCATCATCATCGGTGGTGCCGCCGGCTGCGCGCCGGGCACTGCGTCCAGCAGGCTTTGCTCGATACGCGCGGTGCTGACCGTTGAAAGACGGGTCAGCAGGCCGGTATCCCAGCCGAGGCCGATCGCCACGACGGCCAGCAGCGCGGCTACACCCAGCACCTTGCGCAGGACATCGCCGAGGCCGAGCTGCGCCTGCAGCGCACGGAACACCCGGCCGCCGACCCACACCGCCAGCGCCAGCGCGGTGATCGCACCCGATGCATAGGCAAGCAGCAGGGTGCTGGTACCGACGCTGGCGCCATGCAGGGCAGCACCGGTCAGCACCAGGCCGAGGATCGGCCCGGCGCACGGCGCCCACAGCAGGCCAGTGGCGATGCCGATCAGCAGCGAGGTCCACGCGCCGCCGTGCCCCGCGGCATCCGCCGCATCGGCGCGTGCGCTCAGGCGGGCACCCACGCGCTGGAACGGTGCCAGCAGGTGGTCGGCCAGCCGCGGCCAGAGCAGCGCGATCGCGAACAGCGCCATCAGCAGCAGGGCGATCCAGCGTCCAACCTGGTTGGCCTGCGCCACCCATTGGCTGCCCACCGCGGCCAGGCTGGCGACCACGGTGAAGGTGAGCGCCATGCCCAGCAGCAACGGCAGCGTGCTGCGCAGGAACGGGCGATCGGCACGCGCGAACACGAACGGCAGCACCGGCAGGATGCAGGGGCTGAGCAGGGTCAGCGCGCCCCCCAGATAGGCAAGCAGCAACAGCAGCATCGTCAGGCTCCGGAAGCAGGGGAAGAGCCGACCGGCACCCGCCAGCCGTCGGCAGTGCCATCAGTGGCACCGGGAACGAACACCATCGCCGCACCGTTCATGCAGTAGCGCAGCCCGGTCGGGCGTGGCCCATCGTTGAACACATGGCCGAGATGGCCGCCGCAGCGGCGGCAATGCACCTCCACCCGCAGCATCCCGAAGGTGACGTCGCGGTCTTCGCCGATGGCGTTGTGCAGCGGTGCCCAGAAGCTGGGCCAGCCGGTGCCGCTCTCGAACTTGGTGGACGAGGAGAACAGCGGCAGTGCACAGCCGGCGCAGGCGAAAGTGCCCTGCCGATGTTCCTTGTTGAGCGGGCTGCTGTACGGGCGCTCGGTGGCCTGCTGGCGCAGCACCGCGT
The DNA here is from genome assembly GCF_056481995.1 of Stenotrophomonas sp. 80084_Sma. Lineage (NCBI taxonomy): Bacteria > Pseudomonadati > Pseudomonadota > Gammaproteobacteria > Lysobacterales > Lysobacteraceae > Stenotrophomonas > Stenotrophomonas sp. 80084_Sma. The sequence goes on from NZ_CM151177.1 coordinate 510,566, forward strand.
ACTGCGCCGGGGTCAGCTGCTGGCGCCACTGCGCATCGCTGTGCATGACCTCGAACTGTCGCGGCGGGCGTGCTTCAGCGGCCGCCGGGGCGGCGCGGCTGCAGGCCCCCAGGCCGAGCAGGCCGGCGGCGGTGGCAACACCGCCCAGGCCCAACAGATGGCGGCGGGAGAGGGACATGGCGGACTCCGGGAAGGGGCGACGGGGCCATGCTGCGCCCGCCCGGGTCAACGAATCCTCACGCAGAATTCAATTTTTCGTGAGGTATCGGCGGCCGTCCCGCGCCACAATGCAGCCAGCCTCCCCACTGGCCCCGAGCTGCCGATGTCCACCAAACGCGTGCTGATCGTTGAAGACGATGCCCACATCGCCGACCTGCTGCGCATGCATCTGGGCGATGAGGGTTACGACGTCGCCCATGCCGCCAGCGGCGATGCCGGCCTGCGCCTGCTCGAGCAGGACGGCCCGTGGGATGCACTGGTGCTGGACGTGATGCTGCCCGGCGTGGATGGGCTGCAGGTGTGCCAGCGTGCACGCGCGATGGCGCGCTATGTACCGATCATCATCATCAGCGCGCGCGGCAGCGAAACGCAGCGGATCGTCGGCCTGGAACTCGGCGCGGACGATTACCTGGCAAAACCTTTTTCGATGCCGGAACTGGTGGCACGGGTGCGCGCGCTGCTGCGCCGCGCCGAGGCGATGGCGCAGAGCGCGCGCATCGATGCCGGCGCGATCGAGCTGGGCGGGCTGCAGCTGGATCCGGTCGCGCGCACCGCGTCGGTGGATGGCAATACGTTGGAGCTGACGCCGCGCGAATTTGATCTGCTGCTGTTCTTCGCCCGTCATCCGGACCAGGTGTTCGCGCGCATGGAGCTGCTCAACCAGGTCTGGGGCTATCAGCACGATGGTTACGAGCATACGGTCAATACCCATATCAACCGCCTGCGCAGCAAGATCGAGCCGGACCCGGCCAACCCGCGGCGGCTGCTGACGGTGTGGGGCCGCGGCTACAAGCTGGTCGACCCGGCCGGGGCGGCGGCATGATCAAGCCCAATCTATGGCAGAAGCTGGCGGCGGTGATCGCCGCGCTGATGCTGATGTGCTGCATGGCGTTGCTGGCACTGCAGATGCGCGCCAACACCCGCCATGAGCAGGAAGTGGTGCAGCGGCTGTCGCTGGGCCTGGCCGAACACATCGCCCAGCGCAGCGAACTGATGGACACCAGCGGCATGCGCGATGCGGCGGTGCGTGCGCTGTTCGGCCAGCTGATGGCGGTCAATCCCAGCGTCGAGGTCTACCTGCTGGACGACCAGGGTCGCATCCTCGGCCACGATGCACCCAGTGGGCATCTGGTGCGCAACAAGGTGGACGTGGCACCGTTGCGTCGCCTGCTGGCCGGTGCGCCGCTGCCGATCCTCGGTGATGACCCGCGCAGCGCCGATGGCCGCAAGGTGTTCAGCGCCGCACCATTGATCGTGCAGGGCCGGCCGGCCGGCTATGTATACGTGGTGCTGGTCGGCGAGCACCGGCAGATGCTCGCCGACGATCTTGCCGCGGGCAGCCAATGGAACACCACGCTGTGGTCAGTCGTGCTGGTGGGGGGCCTCGGCCTGTTTGCCGGGCTGGTGGCGTTCTACTGGGTGACGCGTCCGCTGCGGCGCCTGACCCGACGCATCCAGGCGTTCGACATCGACGCGCCGACCCCACTGCCGCCGCCGGAGCCACTGCGGCCCGGTGAGCGCGATGAACTGGTGATCCTGGAACACGCACATGCGCAGATGGCGCAGCGCCTGGGGGAGCAATGGCAGCAGCTGCGCCAGCAGGACCTGCAGCGGCGCGAACTGGTGGCCAACATCTCGCATGACCTGCGCACGCCGTTGTCGTCGCTGCACGGCTACCTGGAAACGCTGGCGCTGAAGGACGCCACGCTGTCCCCGGACGAGCGCCGCCGTTACCTCGGTATCGCGCTGGCGCAGAGCGCCAAGGTTGGTCGGCTGGCGCGCGCGCTGTTCGAGCTGGCGCGGCTGGAGCATGGCGAAGTGCGCCTGGAGTGGGAAGTGTTCGCGCTGCCGGAACTGCTGCAGGACGTACTGCAGAAATTCGAGCTGGCGGCGCAGGCACGCAACCAGCGCCTGCACGCCGCGTTCCCGCCCGGCCTGCCGCTGGTGCGTGCCGACCTGGGCCTGGTCGAGCGCGTGCTGACCAACCTGCTCGACAATGCATTGCGGCACGCACCGGAAGGTGGCCGGATCGAAGTGTGCCTGCGTGCGACCGCGGACAGCATCGAGGTGAGCGTGGCCGATGATGGTCCCGGCGTGGCAGCGGCGCTGCGTGCGCAGTTGTTCCAGGCGCCGGCCGCGCTGGGCGCACGGCGTGGCGAGAACGGTGGGCTTGGCCTGCTGATCGTGCAGCGGATCGTGCAGCTGCATGGCCGCCGCATCGAACTGCGTGACAGTGAGCGTGGCGCGCTGTTCGTGTTCGCGTTGCCGCGCGCGGAGCCGGCGGCCTAGCAGGCCGCCTCGCTCTCCACGGCACCGCCGCTTTCCAGCGGCAGGTGCAGGCGGATGCAGGCACCGCCCAGCTCCGAATCGGTCACTTCAACGTGGCCGCCATGCTTGTCGGCCACCACCTGCACCAGCGCCAGGCCGAGGCCGAAACCGGGGCTGCCCGGATCCAGCCGCACATAGGGTTGCAGTACCTGGCCGCGCAGTTCGGGCGCGATACCGGGGCCGTCGTCCTCCACCTGCAGGCACAGCCAGCCGTCGTTGACCGTGCTGGCGATACGGATCTGCCGCCGTGCGTAACGCAGGGCATTGCCGAGCAGGTTGCGCAGCGCCAGTTCCAGCATATGCCGGTTGACGTTGACCAGGCCTGCCGGCGACAGCACCTGCTGTACCGGCAGCGGCAGCGGTGCGAACTGGGCCACCACGCCACGGACCAGTGCCGCCAGCTGCAGGCGCTGGCGGGTCAGCTGATGGCAGCGGCCCAGCGCGGCGTACTCGACGCCGGCATCGGTGAGGTGCTGCAGCCGATCGACATCGGTGCGCAGCCCGCCCAGCGCATCGCGCTGTATCTCGTCCAGCGCGGTGTCCTCCAGGTCGGCCAGGCCGAAACGCATCCGCGCCAACGGCGTGCGCACTTCATGCGCGACCGCCTGCGCCAGCACGCGCTGGCTCTCCAGCAGCTGCTGCAGCTGCTCGGCCATGTGGTTGAAGGCATTGGCCAGCGGCCGCACCAGCGCGGTGCCGGCACGCGGCGCACGCGTATCCAGCTGGCCGTCGCGCATCTGCCGCGCCGCCTGTGCCAGCTGCGACACATCGCGCCACAGGCGGTAGACCATTACATACATCGGCAGCGCCACGGCCACCATCAGGATCAGCAGCAGGATCGCCACGCCGGACACTTCGCTGTCCTGCCAGCCTTCCTCAGGCAACGCTTCATCCAGTGGCCCCAGCATCACGGCATAGTCGCTGTCGCCGATCCGCTGCAGGCTGCGCATGTGTTCCAGGTCGATCTGCACACGGCCGTTGTTGAACGGCGGTCGCTGGCTGGTCGACAGCGCCTTCTCCGCCTCGGCCAGCGGCACCATCCGCAGGGCATAGGCGAAGTCGGCGTCGAGCCCTCGTGCCAGCGCCGGCCACTGGTCACGTGGTGTTTCCGCGAAGCGTTGCTGCAGCAGCGCATGGGTGCCACGCATCTCGGCCAGCAGGCTGGCTTCGGTGCGGTCTTCCAGCAGCGCATCCCAGGCCCACAGGCCCAGCACGATCAGCAGCAGGTGGGCGACCAGGAAGCCGATGCCGTAGCGCAGGAAGTGGAAGGCGTGGCCGCGCATCGCCGAGTGCGTGCGCTTCATCCCCATGCCGAGCGGCTGAACAGGTAGCCGCGTCCACGGACGGTCTTGATCCGCTCCGGTTGTTCAGGGTTGTCGCCCAGCTTGCGGCGCAGGCGCGAGATGCGCGCATCGATCGAACGGTCCAGGCCGTCAAAGGCGATGCCACGCAGGCCGCGCAGCAGCGCATCGCGGTCCAGGATCTGGCCGGCGTTGCTGGCCAGCAGGAACAGCAGGTCGAACTCGGCCGTGGTCAGCTCCAGCAGGCCGCCCTGCAGGTGCACGTTGCGGGTGGACGGGTCGATGTTCAGCTCGCCGAAGCGCAGGCTGCCGTCGCGCGGTTCGACCCGGCGATGGCGGCGCAGGTGGGCACGCAGGCGGGCGAGCAGCACCCGCGGTTCGATGGGTTTACCGATGTAATCGTCGGCCCCCAGCTCCAGTCCCAGCACCTGGTCGATGTTGTCGGTGCGGGCGGTCAGCACACAGATGATGCCGTCATAGTGGGGCCGGATCTGCCGACACACTTCGAAACCATCCTGGTCGGGCAGGCCGACATCGAGCAGGACCAGGGCCGGCTTCTCGGCCAGGATCCGGGCCACCGCGCGCTCGCCACTGCGCTCATGGGCCACCTGATAGCCATGCCGCTGCAGATAGTCGCTGACCATCGTACCCAGGCGGGCATCGTCTTCAACCAGTACGATATCCAGCATTTTCAAGGCCTCCGTGGGGCGTACGTACCGCCACGGCACGAGCGCGGCGATGCTATCCCAGCCTGCGGGCCGCCCGGGTCCCGGGGGCGGGCGCCATTCAGCCGGGGTTGCTGGCGCTCGGGCCGGGCCTCAGGCCTGGCAACAACTTGGCGTCCAGCATAGCTTGTTGCCGTTACAAAACGTTACCTTCGTGATACGTCTGGTGACCATCGCTGACAGCAAAGCGACTGACGCGGGGCAGGTGGGGCGCCGAGCATGGAGTCTCCTCCGCTCCGCGTGCCGTTCCCATGTCGCTCGCCGCCCCCTGCCTGCTGAACCCGTCCCGCCGCTGCCGCTGCGGAGGTGCCCGATGAGCGGCGTGGTCGGGGCCTGGTTGCCGCCCGCCGAGGACGAACATCTGCTGCAGCAGCTGGCGCCGATGCTGCGCGCCCTGCAGCAGCGTGGCCGTGGCCGCATCGGTTACTGGACCGACGCCGAGGCCGGCCTGGCGCTGGGTCACTGCCGGGCGCCGACCGACACCCCGCTGCAGCCACTGAGCTCGGACTGTGGCCGTTACGTGCTGTGCCTGGACGGTCGCCTGTACAACCGGGCTGACCTGCAGTCGCAGCTGCGCGATCTGCCACGCAGCTGCAGTGACGCCCGGCTGCTGCTGCAGGCGATCGTTGAATGGGGCGTAGAGCGGGCGCTGTCGCGTATCGAAGGCGCGTTCGGTTTCAGCGTCTGGGACCGTGAGTCGCGAGCGTTGTGGCTGGCGCGTGATCCGGTGGGCGAGCGGCCGCTGTATTACGGCTGGTTCCAGGGCCAGTTCCTGTTCGCCTCGGAAATGAAGGCGCTGCAGGCCTTCGCCGGTTTCGCCCCGAGCATCGACCAGGATGCGCTGAGCCTGCTGCTGCGCCACGACTATGTGCCGGCGCCGCACACCATCTACCGCGGCATCCACAAGCTGGTGGCCGGCGCGGTGCTGCGCGTCGATCTGGATGACCACGCCGCCGGCGGTTCCAGCCAGGCGGCGGAAGGGGGCGCGCGCTACTGGTGCGCACGCGATGCGATGCAGAGTGCGCTGCAGGAACCCCTGCAGCCGGCGCCGAGCCTGGAACAGGCCACCGACCAGCTGGAAGTGGTGTTGCAGAAGGCGATCGCGGCACGCATGCATTCGCCGCTGGCCTGCGGTGCGTTCCTGTCTGGCGGCACCGACTCGTCGCTGGTGACCGCGATGATGCAGGCGCAGTCGACGCTGCCGATCGAGGCCTGGACGGTCGGCTTCGACGATCCCGGCCACGACGAAAGCGATTGGGCCTCGCAGGTCGCGCGGCATCTGGGCGTGCAGCATCATCTGCACCGGATGGACGCGCGACAAGGCCTGGATCTGCTGCAGCGGCTGCCACAGGTCTGGTGCGAACCGTTCGCCGATGCCTCGCAGCTGCCGACCCTGCTGGCCAGTGAACTGCTGGGCGCGCGCAAGCCGGTGGCCCTCACCGGCGACGGTGGCGATGAACTGTTCTTCGGCCACCCCAGCTATGGCCGCGCGCTGCGCAATGCGCGCCTGTGCGGTGGCCTGCCGGACTGGGTGCGTGATCTGGCGCGGCGCAGCGGCAACCGCATGAATGTCGAGCGCGGCCGCCTGGGCGGCTGGCGCGCACTGGTGGCGGAAGTCGCCGCCAACGATGTGGAAGGGCATTACCTGCAACGTGTCACCCGCTGGCGGCAGCCGGCGCAGGTGGTGCTGGGCGCACGTGAGCCGATGACGATCTTCCAGCAGCAGGACACTGCGCTGCCGGCCGAGGCGCGCATCCAGCTGTTGGATTTCCGCATGGATCTGGCCGAGGGCATCCTCGCCAAGGTCGACCGTGCCGGCATGGCGGCCGGCGTGGAAACCCGCGCGCCGCTGCTGGACATGGAGGTGGTGCGCCTGGCCTGGCGCCTGCCGCAGCACCTGAAGTACCACGATGGTGAGCACAAGCGGATCCTCAAGCACCTGCTGGCGCGCTACCTGCCGGAACCGCTGGTGTACCGTCCCAAGCGCGGCTTCGGCCCGCCGATGGCGCGTTGGCTGGCGGGCCCGCTGCGCGATTGGGCGGAGGCGCTGCTGGACCCGCAGCTGTTGCGCAACCAGGGGTGTTTCGATGTTGCGCGCGTGCGCGGTATCTGGGAGGCGTTCCTGCGTGGCGAGCGCAAGTGGCACACGCATCTGTGGAACGTGCTGATGTTCCAGGCGTGGCACCAGCATTGGCACGGTGGTCGCGGGCGCTGAGCCGTTTCTGCATCGCGTGCGGCGGATTGAATCATCGTGGCGCGGGGCGGATGCCCTTGCGTACGAATGTCCTCCGGCGCCGGCCGTTGGCCGTCACCTCCCCCTTTACTTCGTACGCAAGGGCATCCGCCCCGCGTTCGGAGTTCATCGGCGCCTAGTTGAAAGGCGCCACGAGCGCTGCGCTTTACCTGCCGTAAGCCGAGCCTCGTCGGGGTGGGCAGGGGTCTGGGCAAAGTAAAGGAGGAGGTGACGGCCAACGGCCGGCGCCGGGGGACATTTGCCCAGGCCCCTGCCCGCCCCGGCGGGGCCCCTCAGCTCGCAGAGAGTCCAGACGAGGAAGCGCTTTGGAATCCGAACGCCAGGCAAAAAAAGACCCGGCAGAGGGAGGGATCTGCCGGGTCCGGATTGCGTGGGGGGAGGGACCCACGCAATGAGCGTTGCGTCGCGTCAGTGGTTGTTCGCGTCCGCCGTTGATTCGTTGTAGCCCTGCACCAGTTCGGACCAGGCCTTGCCGGCCTGCAGGCCGAGCCCGACCACGTCCTGCTGGGCCTGGCCGAGCCGCTGCAGGTTGTCCTGCCACAGCTGCGCACCCTTGGAGAGCGTCCCGGCCGCATCCTCGCCGCGGGCCAGTTCACCCAGCCAGCCGCCGGTCGCGGTCAGGTTGCGCTCTATCGCCTTCAGCTGCACCCCGAACATGCTTTCCGCGTTCTCCAACGCCAACCGGTTCGCGCGCGTTGCCGCGGCGGCGAGCTGGCGGGTGGCATCACTGAAGCGATCGCTGAAGGCGGTGGCCATGGGGGCATCAGGGAGTGGCTTGATGCAGTGCAGCATACGCCGTTGATGCGGCAATGCAACAAAAATAACAAAGGCGCCCAGGGCGCCTTTGAAGGACCTTTCAGATCAATGGGTTGATCAGGCTGTTGGGCCGCGGTAACGGCAACCCGAGGTGCAGGTTTCGTGCACGGTGATCTCGCTCAGCGCCGGCAGGCTCGGCTTCAGCTCGTTCCAGATCCACACCGCCAGGTTCTCGCTGGTCGGGTTCTCCAGGCCGGGGATGTCATTGAGGTAGTGATGGTCCAGGCGGTCGTAGATCGGCTGGAAGGCCGCCTTCACGTCGCCGAAATCCATGATCCAGCCGGTCTGCGCACCCGGCTCGCCCTCGACCTTCAGTTCCACCCGGAACGAGTGGCCGTGCAGGCGCGCGCACTTGTGCCCCGGCGGCACGTTGGGGAGGCGGTGCGCCGCCTCGAGCATGAAGACTTTGAAGATTTCCATGACGCGATTGTACGCCGCAGGTGGCCGGCCAGCCTGAGCGGATGTTGGACTTTCGTGAAGCCAGTCTTTTCATCCGGATGAAGAGATGATAGTTTCACTTATATCCGTATGAAGAGATGTTATTGGCCGGACCTCGGCCAGGCATGGACTACTGCGGAACTACGTCGCCCTTTCCACCTCCCCCACATCGTCATGCCCAAGCACACCCTGCTCGTGGCGGCCCTGGCCGTCGCTCTGGCCGCGCCTTTGTCCGCCGCCGCCGAAACCTTCGCCGACGCCAGTGGCGAAGCCAGCACCCTGGCTGCCGTGCGCGTCACCGGTTCCAACATCAAGCGCACCGATACCGAGGCCTCCAACCCGGTGCAGGTGATCGGCCGCCAGCAGCTGGAACAGACCGGCAAGGCCACCGTGGCCGATGTGCTGCGTTCGATCTCGGCCAACACCGGCAACGCCAGCAACGAAACCACCAACAACGGCTGGGCCTCCGGCTCGGCCGGCATCGGCCTGCGTGGCCTGTCGCAGAAGAACACGCTGGTGCTGCTCAACGGCCGTCGCCTGGCCAACTACGGCTTCCCGGCCGGTGGCCTGTCCGACACCTTTGTCGATCTCAACGCGTTGCCGCTGGTCGCGGTCGAACGCATCGAAGTGCTCAAGGATGGCGCCTCGGCGGTCTACGGCTCCGACGCCGTGGCCGGTGTGGTCAACATCATCACCCGGCAGAACTTCGAAGGCGCCGAGATCGGCGGCAGCTTCGGCGGCGCCGACCAGGGCGGCCTGCACGAGCAGAACCTGAAGTTCGTCGGCGGCCTCGGTGATCTCGATACCGACGGCTACAACATCCTCTTCAGCCTGCAGGGCTACAACCGCGAACGCCTGGATCAGGACGAACGCAACCTGACAAAGAGCGGCATCTACACCGACAAGCCCGGCGGCCGCTGGAACGGCTGGTCGGCCAAGGGTGCGCGCTATCTGGTCAACGGCGTGTCGGTGCCGATGCTCGATGCCAACGGTAACTGCCCGACCGGTACCACCCGCGTTGCCAGCGCGCCGATCGACGGCCTGGCCGGTGATACCTGCGGCTTCAACCAGGCGCCGTTCACCACGCTGATTCCCTCGACCAAGCGCTACCAGGCCTATGCCAACGGTACCTTCCGCCTGAACGACAACGTCGAAGCCTTCGGCGAAGTGCTGTACAGCCAGATCAAGAGCACCGCGTGGTTTGGCAGCAGCCCGTTCTTCACCCTGGAGAGCGGCCGCTTCGCACTGAACGCGGACAGTGGCCTGGCCGAGCCGGTGTCGTCGCTGCTGCCGGCCAACAATCCGTACAACCCGTACGGCCGTGCGATCCCGATCGAGTACACCTTCTTCGACCTGGGCGGCACCCTCAAGACCAACCGCTCCACCGCTTACCGCGGCGTGTTCGGCCTGCGTGGCACCACCGCGAAGTGGGACTGGGAAGTCGCAGCGTTCGGCGCGCGCAGCAGCGAGCGCGAGAGCGTCTCCGGTGGCTTCGCCAACCGCTGGGCGCTGGCCGATGCGCTGGCCACCGGCAGCTACAACCTGCTGAACCCGGCCGCCACGCCGCAGTCGGTGCGCGACTCGATCAACATCGCCACGCTGCGTCCGGCCGAGTCCAAGCTGCAGGGCATCGATGCGAAGATTTCCGGCAGCCTCGGCCATACCTGGGCCGGCGAGATCGGATTCGCCGCCGGTGCCGAGTGGCGCCGCGAGAAGCTCGATTCCAACAACCCGTGGCAGATCGACGCCGGCCTGCAGGTGCGCCCGGCCATCGCCGAAGTGCACGGCAAGCGCCAGGTCAGTGCGGCCTACGCCGAAGTGAACGTGCCGCTGGCATCGACGCTGGAGCTGTCCGCTGCCGCGCGCGCCGATCACTACGATGATTTCGGCGATGCGTTCTCGCCGAAGATCGGCCTGCGCTGGCAGCCGCTCGACTTCCTGCTGGTGCGTGCCTCCGCCTCGAAGGGCTTCCGTGCGCCGTCGCTGTCGGAGAACTCCAACAGCACCAGCATCGCCTACGGCAGCGTGGTCGATCCGCGTGACCCGGACGTGCCGGGCTCGCGTCAGAACCCCACCTTCTTCACCGTCGGCAACAACGAACTGAAGCCCGAGCGCACCAAAAGCGTGAACTTCGGCGTGGTGCTGTCGCCGTGGGCCAACACCAACCTGAGCGTGGACTACTACCGCATCCAGCTGGACAACCTGGTCGGCACCAACAACACCCAGACCCTGGTCAACGACAACGTGGCCGGCGCCGTGCAGCGCGATGAGCGCGGCAAGCTGCAGGCGGTCTACAACCGCTACCAGAACCTGAGCGAGTTGAAGACCTCGGGCATCGACGTCGAACTGCGCCAGCGCATCCCGACCGCCGCGCTGGGCGATTTCACCCTGTCCTCGGCCTACACCCACGTGCGTGACTACCGTCGCCCGACCGTGGTTGGTGGTCCGCTGGTGGACTACGCCGGCAGCAACCTCGGCGCCACGCTGCCGAAGAACAAGGCGACCACCACGCTGGACTGGACCTTCCGCGACTTCACCGCAGCCGTTACCTGGTACTACACCAGCGGTTACGACCAGAAGGCCAGCACCGCCGCCGCTGCCGTGCAGGACCGCATCGATGCGTACAACCAGTTTGATCTGTACCTGGCCTATGCCGGCATCGACAAGCTGACCGTGTACGCCAAGGTGCAGAACCTGGCTGACAGGACGCCGCCGTACGACGCCTCGTTCCCGGGCATCCGCGCGCCGTACGACTTCAGCCAGTACGACCTGCGTGGCCGCTACTTCACCCTCGGCTTCGATTACCGCTTCTGATGCCATCGCCACGGCCGGCCACAACCCGTGGCCGGCCGCGTTGCCGCTGTCCTGTTTCCTGGGGAGTCACCGTGTCCTTCCACCGCCGTGCCGTTCTTCGGCTGCTGCTTGCCGCCGCCACCGTCCTGTCCTCGCCACTGCCGGCGCAGGCCCAGAGTGCGTACTTCTTCCCGCAGGCCACCGACGCTGCCGCGTTCGATGCCGCCATTCCCAGCCCCGAGCAGTTCCTTGGCTACCCGATCGGCAGCCGCTACACCCGCCATGACCAGCTGGTGGCCTATTTCCAGGAACTGGCGAAGCACTCGGACAAGATCCGCGTGCAGGAGATCGGCCGCAGCTACGAAGGCCGGCCGCTGCTGATCGCCACCATCACCGCCGCCGACAACCAGGCGCGCATCGAACAGATCCGCCAGCAGCACGCCACCCTGGTCGACCCGGCGCAGCCGCGCAGCGCGGCCGGTGACAGCCCGGTGGTGGTGTGGCTGGGCTACAGCGTGCATGGCAACGAGACCTCCAGTGCCGAAGCGGCGATGCTGACGGCGTACTACCTGGTGGCCAACCGCAGTGCCGAAACCCAGCAGTGGCTGCAGCAGGCGGTGGTGCTGTTCGACCCGGCACAGAATCCGGATGGCCGTGATCGTGCCGCCAACTGGCACAACGCCTGGGCCTCCGATCCGGCTTCGGCCGACCCGGCCGACAAGGAACACGTCGAGCCGTTCCCGCAGGGCCGCACCAACCACTACTTCACCGATCTCAACCGCGACTGGCTGGCCCTGACCCAGCAGGACTCGCGGCCGAAGGTGGAGGTGTTCCACCAGTGGTACCCGAACGTGCAGATCGATTTCCACGAGATGGGCAAGGACAGCACCTACTACTTCGAACCGTCGCCGAAGAGCATGCACAGCCCGCTGATTCCGCCGGCGTCGTACGAGTTCAACAAGACCCTGGCCAAGTACCACGCGCAAGCCTTGGATGCATTGGGGTCGCTGTACTACACCGGCGAGAATTTCGACAACTTCTCGCCGGTCTACGGCTCCACCTATCCGGACTTCCATGGTGCAGTGGGCGTCACCGTTGAACAGGCCAGTTCGCGCGGCCGCGTGCAGGAATCAGTGAACGGCCTGCTGACCTTCCCGTTCACCATCCGCAACCAGGTGGCTACCGGGCTGGGCACGGTGCGGGGTGCAGTGACCGAGCGCAGCGGCCTGTTCGACCTGCAGAAGCAGTTCTTCCAGAGCGCGCTGAAGCAGGCCGCACAGCAGCCGGTGAAGAGCTTTGTGTTCGGCGATGCGCATGATCCGGCACTGACCCGGCGCCTGCTGGAACTGTTGCTGCTGCATCGCATCGAGGTGCGCGCGCTGGATCGTGACGTCAGTGTCGATGGCCAGCGCTTCGATGCCGGCAGCGCCTACGTGGTGCCGGTGCAGCAGGCGCAGTTCCGCCTGGTGCATTCGATCTTTGCCGAGACGCCGCCGATCAAGGGCGATGTGTTCTACGGCAGCACCAGCTACGCGATCGCACCGGCCTACGGCGTGGCCTTCGCCGGTAGCCGCAGCTGCATCGACGGCGGCGCACGCGTGGCGGCGCTGCCCGCGGAGCAGGGCACCCTGCTGGGCGGCCAGGCAGGATTCGCCTACGCGATCGACTGGCGCGACTACAATGCCGGGCGCGCGCTGGCCGCGCTGCAGGGCAAGGGCGTGAATGCACGCGCGGCATTCCAGCCGTTCACCACCGCGACGGCGCAGGGCGAGGTCAGCTTCGCCGCCGGCAGCCTGGTGATTCCGGTGGCCGGGCAACCACTGCAGGGCACGGCGTTGCTTGAGGCAGTGACGTCCGCCGCACGCGAGGCAGGTGTGCAGGTGCACGCGCTGTCCAGTGGCCGCAGCCGCGAAGGCATCGACCTCGGCAGTGACGGCGTCAAAGCGCTGCGCAAGCCCTCGGTGGCACTGGTGATGGGCGAGGGCGTGGCCGCCACCGAAATCGGATCGGCGTGGTTCCTGTTGGACCAGCAGCTGCGGTTGCCGGCCAGCAAGCTGGATCCGCAGCAGCTGGGCAAAGTACCGCTGGACCGTTACACCACCATCGTGTTGTCCGGCGGAACCTATGCCGGCGTCGATGCCACGGCGGTGGCTGCACTGAAGCGCTGGGTGCAGGCCGGTGGTTCGTTGGTGACCTACGGCAGTGCCTCGAAATGGGCGATCGAACAGAAGCTGGCCGACGGCGAGAAGCTCGGCAAGGAAGAAGACGCAGCTGACGAAAGCCGCCGCGCGTTCGGCGATCAGCGCGACATCGCAGCGATCGAGCGGGTCAGCGGCAACATCCTCAGTGCCGATGTTGATACCAGTCATCCGCTGGCGTTCGGTGTGCCGCGCCGGCAGCTGGCGATCAACAAGGAGAACACGGTAACGCTGCAGCCGAGCACGAACCCGTTCTCGACGGTGGTGCGCATCGACACGCCGCCGCGGGTGAATGGATATCTGTCCGAGCGCAACCGCGCGCGGGTGGCAGGCAGCGCGTGGCTGCTGGTGTCGGCGCAAGGGCAGGGCAACGTGGTGCTGTTCGCCGATGATCCGGCGCATCGCAAGTACTGGCACGGGACGGATCGACTGCTGATCAACGCGGTCTTCTTCGGGAATCTGGTGAATCCGAGTAAAGCGCGGGGTTGAGGCTTTGCGCGCCTTGATTGATGCGTGTGGGGGAGGCCGGGCGGGCCGCGCAGGACACGCCGTAAACCCGTCCTTGGGGGCTCGATGGCGCCATCCATGGCGCCAACGGTCCTGCGCAGCCCACCCGGCCTCCCCTCGACGGTTTCCTGCGGGCGCGGATGCATCGAACCCCAAGGCAGGAGCAAGGGCAAAAGCAAAAGCAAAAGCAAAGCCAGGAATTGCGACTTCGGCTTTTGCCTTTGAATTTGAATTTGAATTTGAATTTGAATTTGAATTTGATCTTTCTTCTCCCGGCTACCCGGCGGGAGAAGAAGGCGCAGGCAATGCTTGAAGCGGATGGGCATGGGGGCAGCGCAGAACCGTTGGCGCCATGGATGGCGCCATCGAGCTTACATGGACGTATTTACAGCGTGTTCTGCGCTGCCCCCATGCCCATTCGCCCTCGGTACTGCCACCGCGTGCTTTATCACCCGGTAGCCCGCAACAAAAAAGGACGGCGCGTCAGCGCCGTCCCTCGATAGCCCCCGCGCAGCGGGAAGCACCCTCCATGTCAGCTGGAATCAGCCGGCGCGACCGCCGCCGTTGCCACCCTGGCCGCGGCCACGGCCGCCACCATTGCCGCCACCGCCACGACGCTGGCCCTGACCGGCACCTGCACGCTGCTGGCCATTGCCACCGCCCTCGCGACGGCCACCACCGGCCTTCTTCGGGCCCGCATGCGCATGGCGCGGCGCATCGCCGTGCGGACGGCGCGCGTGGCTCTTGCGCGGTGCGCGCTCGCCGGTATCGTGCTCGGCTTTGCCCGGCGCACTGTTGCCCCAGCGGATCGGCGTCTGCAGCTCGAAGCCCGGCACATCGCGGATGTCCATGTCGCGGCCCAGCAGGCGCACGATCGCGCGCAGCAGCTTCACTTCATCCTGCGCCACCAGCGAGATCGCCTGGCCGGTCGCGCCGTTGCGGCCGGTGCGGCCGATGCGGTGCACGTAATCTTCGGCCACCATCGGCAGGTCGAAGTTGATCACCTTCGGCAGCTCGTTGATGTCGATGCCGCGCGCGGCGATGTCGGTGGCCACCAGCACGGTCACGCGGCCGGCCTTGAAGTCGCCCAGCGCACGCAGGCGCTGGCCCTGGCTCTTGTTGCCATGGATCGCCGCGGTCTTGATGCCCGACTTTTCCAGGAACGTGGCCAGCTTGTCGCTGCCGTGCTTGGTGCGGGCGAACACCAGGGTCTGCTCGCGGCTGTCCTGCGCCAGCAGGTGCAGCAGCAGGTCACGCTTGCGACCGGCATCGACCGGGTGCACGCGGTGGGTGATGGTTTCGGCCACGGTGTTCTTCGGCGTCACCTGGATCTGTTCCGGGTTGCGCATGAACTCCAGCGCCAGCTGGCGGATGTTGTCCTCGAAAGTGGCCGAGAACAGCAGGGTCTGGCGGTTCTGCTTCGGCAGCTTGGCCAGGATGCGCTTGATCGACGGCAGGAAGCCCATGTCGAGCATGCGGTCGGCTTCGTCCAGCACCAGCAGTTCAATGCCGGACAGGTCGATGCTGCGACGCTCCAGGTGGTCGATCAGGCGGCCCGGGCAGGCCACCAGCAGGTCCACGCCACGGCGCAGGATGTCCAGCTGGTTGCCCATGCCGACGCCACCGTAGATGCAGGCGCTGGGAATGCGCAGGTACTTGCTGTAGCCGCGCAGGCTGTCATGCACCTGGGTGGCCAGCTCGCGGGTCGGGGCCAGGATCAGCGCGCGCGGCTTGCGCGGGCCACTGCGGACTTCCTGCGAGGCGGTGCCCAGGTGCTGCAGCAGCGGCAGGCCAAAGGCAGCGGTCTTGCCGGTACCGGTCTGTGCACCGGCCAGCAGGTCGCGGCCGGCCAGCGCCAGCGGGATCGCCTGCTGCTGGATCGGGGTCGGGTTTTCGTAGCCCTGCTCGGCAAGCGCACGCAGCAGGAAGGGCGCCAGGCCCAGCGATTCAAAAGACATTGAGATTGCTCCAAGTACAAGAAACGCCTGTCCGACTGGACAGACGGGGGCAGATCAAACTGATCGGCTGACTCGGAGCGTTCCCGTGAACCGCGCTGCGAGAATTGGGTGCAGCCGGCACGAAGCGCAGGCTGGAATGCGTGACGAACGGCGTCGGAGTGGGGGCGGGCGAAGAGGGCGGACCCTGGTCGCCGGCGGTCCCGGAGGGAAACGGACGGCCGCTGCAGACCCTGCAAGTCTAAACGATGTTTGAGACTTCACGCAAAAAGGCCTGTTCAGGTAGGGGGCTCTCTGCAGGGCTGCGCCCTGCACCCGCAGAGGCCGAAGCAACGTCAACGTCAACGTCAAAAGCCGGTTTCCTGAGGGATGCGGGGTGGGTCCGGTTGCGGGGGGCGCTGCAAGTACGTCCATGTAAGCTCGGTCGCCGCATCCATGCGGCTCACGCCCCCGCAACCGGACCCACCCCGCCTTCGAGAGTCTTCCGCGATCTGTCGAATCTCATTCGATCAATTTCGATATCTGACGGATTTCGACGACGAACGATGTGGATGTTCGATCCGTCATCGGGAAATTGGCGGGGGCGGGGCGGTGTGGGTGGGCAGGACCGTTGGCGCCATGGATGGCGCCATCGAGCCCCCAGGGATGGGTTTACGGCGTGTCCTGCCCACCCACACCGTCCCGCCCAGCTCACAGACAACCCAGAGCCGGCTGTTGCTGTTGACGTTGCCCTGGCTTGAAGCAGGTGCAGGGCTGCAAGCCCTGCCGAACCCCCCACTGCGGTAGGGTGGGCCGATGCGGCGCTGCAGCTTGGCGCCGCCGCAGATTTGATTACACTTGAAACTTGTTTGCCCACGACTCCGGACACCCACCCATGAAGCTTGGTTCTTTGAAGGAAGGCGGCCGCGACGGCACCCTGATCGTCGTCTCGCGTGACCTGCGCCACGGCGTGCGCGCCACCGGCATTGCCGCCACCCTGCAGCAGGCCCTGGAGGACTGGAGCCACATCGCGCCGCGCCTGAACGCCCTGTACGAATCGCTCAACGCCGGCGACGCCGATGGCGTGTTCGACCTCGATCCGCAGGCGCTGGCCGCGCCGATGCCGCGCGCCTATGAATTCGTCGACGGCAGCGCCTACCTGCCGCATGTCGAGCGCGTGCGCCGTGCCCGTGGCGCCGAGGTGCCGGAGAGCTTCTACACCGATCCGCTGATGTACCAGGCCACCAGCGCAGGCTTCTACGGCCCGCGTGATGCGGTCAAGGTGGTCAGCGAGGACTACGGCATCGACCTGGAAGCGGAGATCGTGGTCATCACCGACGACGTGCCGATGGCTGCAACGCCGGAACAGGCGGCGGGCCACATCCAGCTGGTCGGACTGGTCAACGACGTCTCGCTGCGCAACCTGATTCCGGGCGAACTGGCCAAGGGCTTCGGCTTCCTGCAATCCAAGCCGCGCTCGGCGCTGTCGCCGGTGTTCGTCACCCCCGACGAGCTGGGCGCCGCCTGGCAGGACAGCAAGGTGCACCTGCCGCTGCTGACCCATATCAACGGGACGTGGTTCGGCGCGCCGGAAGCGGGCGTGGACATGCAGTTCAACTTCGCCCAGCTGGTCGCGCATGCGGCCAAGACCCGTCCGCTCGGCGCCGGCACCATCGTCGGCTCCGGCACCATCGCCAACGAGGACACCAGCAAGGGCGCCTCGTGCTTTGCCGAGCAGCGCGTGGTCGAGACCCTGCGCGATGGCAAGCCGAGCACGCCGTTCATGTCCTTCGGTGACGTGGTCCGTATCGAGATGCTCGATGCCGCTGGCAACAGCATCTTCGGTGCGATCGAGCAGCGCATCGAGCAGGCGGCCAAGCCCTGAGCATGGAGGCGGCAATGGAGATCCTGGTCGACGACGGCATCGCGCTGTACACCTACTGGCGATCCAGCGCCGCCTACCGCGTGCGCATCGCGCTCGAGCTGAAGGGCCTGGCCTGGGACGCACGGCCGGTGCACCTGGTGCGCGAGGGCGGCGAGCAGCACCTCGACGCCTATCGCGCGCTGAATCCGCAGCAGCTGGTGCCCACCCTGCTGCATGACGGGCACACGCTGACCCAGTCGTTGGCGATCGTCGAGTATCTGGACGAGCACTTCCCGCAGGTGCCGCTGCTGCCGGCCGACGCCGCCGGCCGCGCGCGGGTGCGTGCGCTGGCCCAGCTGGTGGCCTGCGATATCCATCCGATCAACAACCTGCGGGTGATGCAGTACCTGGAGCGCAGCCTGCAGCTGCCAGCCGATGCCCGCACGCAGTGGACCCTGCACTGGATCGCCGAAGGCTTCGATGCCATGGAAGCGATGCTGGCCAGCAGTCGCGACACCGGCACCTTCTGCCACGGCGACCGCCCCGGCCTGGCCGACCTCTGCCTGCTGCCGCAGCTGTACAACGCCCACCGCTTCGGCCTGGACCTGACGCCGTACCCGACCCTGCGCCGCATCGAAGCCGCCTGCCAGGCGCTGGACGCCTTCGACCGCGCCCGCCCGGAAAACCAGCCCGACGCCGCCTGAAAGTAGAGGGGACGAGGGACTAAGTCGTCTGTGGCACAAACGACTTAATCCCCTCCGTCCCCTTTCTGCAGCAGCCGGGCCAGGTCATCGCGGAACAGGCGATAGGCCTTCTCGCGGCGTACGTCATCGCCTTGCCGCAGCACCCACGCCGGGTGCACGGTGGCGTAGCCGCGGGTGCCATCCTCCAGTGTGTGCCAGCGTCCACGGTCGCGCGACAGATTGAAGTCACGGCCAAGTACCGAGGCTGCCGCGGTTGCGCCCAGGCAGACGATGACCCGTGGCCGCACCCGCGCGATCTCGCCCATCAGCCACGGCCGGCAGGCCTGGATGTGGCGGCTTTCCGGACGCTTGTGCAGCCGGATCTTGCCGCGGCGCTCATGGTGGAAGTGCTTCACCGCGTTGGTCAGGTACAGCGTGGCGCGATCGATGCCCAGCTCGGCCAGTGCGCGGTCCAGCAGTTGCCCGGCCGGGCCGGCGAAGGGCTGGCCACGCAGATCCTCGGTATCGCCAGGCTGTTCCCCCACCAGCATCACGCCGGCATTGGCCGGCCCCTGGCCGAACACGGTCTGCGTGGTGTTCTCCCACAGTGGGCACTGGCGGCAGGCGCTGGCCTGTTGCCGCAGATTCTGCAGGCTGCGGGTATCGGTGGCCGATATCGCCGCGTCTTCACGCAGGGGAATCCTGCGCTGCGGAGGCTGCGCGGGGCGATCATGCATTTCCTGCACGCGATCGCCTGCATCGCGCACCAGGCGCGGCAGCAACTGCGCCTCCGGCAGGTGCCGCCAGTACTTGGCCGGCATCTCCTGCATCATCATCCGCGTATTGAGCCGGGCCGGATTGAAGATGTTGGCGTAGTAGGTCTGCCACAGGGCCTCGCGGGCGTCCTCGGCCGGGGCGTCCTCACGCCGTGCCCCTCGGCCAAAGGCAAGCGCCTGCCCATCCCACGCGACGCTGCGCGAGGGCGTCAGGATGGCCCAGCGCATGCCGGTGAAACGGCGCGCGAAGAACGGTGCCACCCGATCGACAATGTGGTGCTGGGGTTCGAACCACGCGATGAACGCCTCGGGCTGGCCGGGTACCTCGCGGAAACGGACGAACGCCTTCATCTTGTGCGTGTCGCGGCGGACGGCCTGGGCCAGTGCCATCGCACGCAGCACATCGGCATCGGCGGGGTTGGTCAGTACCGCACGTTCGCCATGGGTGATCCGCCACAGCAGCCGATACAGCAGTGACAGGCGCTGCGGCTCGCTATGGCACAGGCAGGTGGCGGCCAGGTCGAGGAATTCGCGCGGGACGTTGGGAGCAGTTGCACCTGCCGGCACCACTGCCTGCTGCACCGGCGGCGCATCCAGCAGCGACGCTTCGCTGCCTTCGAGCCAGTCCAGCTGCTCGGGTGGCACGCCGCGCAGCAACGCATCACGCGCGCCGTCGCGCCAGGCCTGCAGTGACCAGGCCGGGTCCACCCGCTGCGACCAGCGCTGCGCGTCAGGCTGCCGGCGGTGCATCGAACAGCGATCCCTGGCGCGGAGGCGGGGCCAGCTGCGCGCGCAGCGCGGCCGGATCATACAGCGCCTTGCGCGGATGATGGTCGGCCAGCAGCACGAACGGCAGCAGCTTGCTCATCGGCGCCTTCAGGCGGGCGATGTCGGCTACGCGCAGGCGCCCATGACGGCGCGCCATCAGCACGCGCTTTGCATTGCGCACGCCCAGGCCGGGCACCCGCAGCAGCATTTCCTTCGGCGCGCGGTTCAGATCGACCGGAAAGCGTTCGGGATGGCGGATCGCCCAGGCCATCTTCGGATCGATATCCAGATCGAGCATTCCGCCCTGCGTGGTGTCGGTGATCTCGTTCACGCCGTAGCCATAGAAGCGCAACAGCCAGTCGGCCTGGTACAGCCGGTGCTCGCGCTGCAGCGGCGGAGGCTGCAATGGCAGCTGGCGGCTGGCATCGGGAATCGGGCTGAACGCGGAGTAGTAGACCCGGCGCATGCGGTAGTTGCCGTACAGGCTGTCGGCGCTGGTCAGGATCTGCTGGTCACTGGCGCCATCGGCACCCACGATCATCTGCGTGCTCTGGCCTGCCGGCGCGAAACGGGGCGGCTTCGGCCGCGCGCTGCGGGTGACGGCCGGCGCCAGCGCGGGCGCGGCCTTGCGTGCCTCCTGCGCTTCCTCGATGCGCCAGCGCAGTTCGCCCATCGCGCCGCGGATCGAATGAACGGTCTTTTCCGGCGCCAGTGTGGTCAGGCCGGCCTCGGTGGGCAGCTCCACGTTGATCGACAGGCGGTCGGCGTGGCGCCCGGCACTGGCCTGCAGCTCGGGCGAGGCTTCGGGAATCGTCTTGAGGTGGATGTAGCCGGCAAAGCGGTGCTCCTCGCGCAGCCGCCGGGCGACCTCCACCATCTGCTCCATCGTGTAGTCCGCATTGCGGATGATGCCGCTGGAGAGGAACAGCCCTTCGATGTAGTTGCGCTTGTAGAAATCCAGGGTGAGCGTGACTACCTCGTCCACGCTGAAACGCGCGCGGGCCACGTTGCTGGAAACGCGGTTCACGCAATAGGCGCAGTCGTAGACGCAGAAGTTGGTCAGCAGGATCTTCAGCAGCGATACGCAGCGGCCATCCGGCGTATAGCTGTGGCAGATGCCCATGCCCTCGGTGCTTCCGATGCCGCCGCTGGCACGCGAGTCGCGCTTCCCCGAGCCGCTGGAGGCGCAGGACGCATCGTACTTGGCGGCATCGGCCAGGATGGCCAGCTTGCGGATGGTTTCCATTGAGGAAACCTACGGACAGGAGGTCTCATCGGATGAGACACCTCCTGAACTCTTCAGAAAAAGGGGACGGAGGGAATCAAGTCGTAAGTGCATTTACGACTTAATTCCCTCCGTCCCCTTTTTTCTAGAAGCCGTGGGTGATGCTGGGTGCGCCGGCCGAGAAATCCGCGTACGGGTCGTGCTCGCCGCTGCTGCCCTCGGACAGGCGGAACTTCAGGGCCAGGCCATCGCGCGAGTCGGCCGCGCGCAGCGCTTCCTCCTGCTCGATGATGCCGGCCTTGGCCAGACGGAACAGGCACTGGTCGAAACTCTCCATGCCTTCCTCCAGCGAGCCTTCCATCGCCGCCTTGATCTCGTGCACCTGGCCGCGACGCAGCAGGTCACGGATCATCGGCGTGTTGATCAGCACCTCGGTGGCCGGCAGGCGACGGCCCTCCTTGTTCTTCACCAGGCGCTGGCTGATCACCGCACGCAGGTTCAGCGCCAGGTTCATCAGCACGTTCTTGTGCGCGCTTTCCGGGAAGAAGTTGAGGATGCGCTCGATGGTCTGGTCGGCGTTGTTGGAGTGCAGGGTGGCCAGGCACAGGTGGCCGGTTTCGGCGAAGGCGATCGCCGCCTCCATCGTTTCCGCATCCAGGATCTCGCCGATCAAGATCACGTCCGGCGCTTCACGCATCGCGTTCTTCAGCGCGTTGTGGAAGGCATGGGTGTCCAGCCCGACCTCGCGCTGGTTGACGATCGACATCTTGTGCTTGTGCAGGTACTCGATCGGGTCCTCGATGGTGAGGATGTGACCGGTGGTGGTGCTGTTGCGGTGGTCGATCATCGACGCCAGCGAGGTGGACTTGCCGGAACCGGTGGACCCCACCACCAGCACCAGCCCGCGCGGGGTCATGATGACGTCCTTCAGCACCTGCGGCAGGTTCAGCTCCTCGATGCTCGGGATGCGGCTGCGGATGGCGCGGATGACCATGCCCACTTCGCCGCGCTGCTTGAACACGTTGACGCGGAAGCGCCCGGCATCGGGCAGGGCGATGGCCATGTTGAGCTCCAGCTCGCGCTCGAACTGCGGCACCTGGCCTTCGTCCATCAGCGAGTAGGCGATCTTCTTGACCATGCCCGGCGGCAGGCCGGTGTTGCCCAGCGGATAAAGCTTCCCCTCGATCTTGATGTAGACCGGTGCTCCGGTGGTCAGGAACATGTCCGAAGCGTTCTTTTCGGTCATCAGCTTCAGGAAGTAGCCGATATCCATTGCGAATTTTCCCCAACGAAACGGCCGACGCCCGTTGCCAGCACGGTGTCGGCTTGACGACAATGGCCGTGAACCGACAACCGGTACGGCCTCCCCAATGAAACGACTTAGCTTCGCACGAATGCGCCATGGCCTGTATGTGATGGCGTTTGCATTCGCACTGTCTGCCCCCGCCTGGGCGCAGGACGGCGCACTGGAACTGGCCCAGGCCCGGCAGGCGGTCGACAAGGCCACCCAGGCCGACGCCGACCAGTACGCCCCGGACCTGATCGGGCTGGCCCGGCAGGGGCTGGAACAGGCCCAGCGTGCTGCCGGCGACCGCCGCGAGCGCAAGAACGCCCCGGCGATCGCCCTGCGCGCCGCTGCCGATGCCGACCTGGCCCGCGCCCGCAGCGAGGAAGCCACCGTCACCGCGCAGCTGCAACTGCGCCGCAACGAGGTCAACCAGCTGCAACGCCAGCTGTCGACCGGGGAGGACCGCCGGTGAAGCCGATGACTGCCGCAACCCTGGCTGCGCTGCTGGCGCTGCCGACCCTGGCCTTGGCCGCCGACAACCCGATGGTGGCGCAGCTGAGCCAGCGTCTGATGGCCATCCAGGCCAATCCCGACACGGCTGAGCTGGGCGCCTTCGAGCGCATGCAGGCCCAGCAGGCCATCGCCACCCTGGACAAGGCCAAGCGCCGCGACCAGGAGCTGGCCACCTACCTGGCCGAGCGCCGGGTGGAGATCGCCGAGACTGCCGTGCGTGCCGCACTGGCCGCGCGCGAGGTCGACCGCCTGGAGCGCACCCGCAGCGACCTGCTGATCGAGGCCAGCCGCCGCGATGCCGCCCGCGCCCGCCAGGAAGCCGAGCAGCTGAGAATGCAGGCGCAGATGCAGGCCGAGGAGGCGGAGCGCCTGCGCCAGGCCGCCGAGGCCGAAACCCTGGCCCGCCAGGACGCCGAGAACGCCCTGACCAGCGTCGCCGGCAAGCAGCAGCAGCGCCTCAGCGCCGCCCAGCAGAACGCCGCCAAGCTGGCCCGCGAGGAAGCCGAGCTGGTATCCGGGCAGAAGTTGCCGGGCTCGAAGTTCGATGGCCGTGGCGAAGTCTTCACCTTCAATGGTGACGCATTTGCCGCTGGCGCCTCCAGCCTGTCCGGTGGGGCCCGCAACCAGGCCAAGGCGCTGGCCGAGTACCTGAACATCGGCAAGAAGGGCCGCCTGCGCATCGAGGCCTATGACAGCGCCAACGGGGTCGGTCAGAAGCGCGCCGAAGCGCTGCGCGACGCCCTGGTCGCGGGCGGTGTCGCCAGCAACCGGATCCAGCTCAGTGGCAAGAAGGCCGCGTCCACCCGGGCACGCTCGGCCGAGGTCATCATCGCCCCGTAATTGCTTGATATTGTTTGTTTTTCGTTGCGATGAGCATTCAGCCTGAACCCCGCCCCCGCGGGGTTCGGTCTTTTTGCCGCAGGGGTCTTGTACCCCGCCTTGAGCAGGCGTAGGGTCAATCGTCCGGGACGCAATGCCGCGGACCGGACGATGGGAGGGCCGGGCCGATGCAAACAGGGCGCGAACCGCAGCAGATCGACGTGCGCAGGCCAGTGCCGCAGGTCGTTGCAGGCGTCCAGGTGGCCATCGACCGGCGCTCCTCCATGAACAACGCCCCGTGCCTTGCGGCCGGGGCGTTCGTGTATCTGTCGAAGGAGGTCCATCATGTTTGAAGATCAGCCCCAGAGCGAGATCGACGCCCGTCGCGCGCGTGATCCGGAGTTCAGGGCACTCCATGACCAGCACCGCAAGTTGAACAAGAAGTGCATGGACGCGGAGTTGGGTGTACTCCCGATCGATGATGTCACCCTGGGTCGCATGAAGCGCGAGAAGCTGCTGGCCAAGCAACGACTTCTGCGAATGTACGAAACACCGCTCCCAATGACGTCCCCCACGCTTTGACGCACCCCGTCACGCCCGGAACGGCGTGACCCGGCCATCGATGGCCCCGCCGGGCGCTCCTGCCCCGGCATCGCGGCACCGCCGATGAGGCGGCCGCGCCAAGGCACCACAGGCCGTGGTGCCTTGGCCTGCAGGCACAACTCACCGATGCGGGCGGTACCGGTCTCCTCGTCGATCCGGGGCCGTCCGCATCTCTTTTACGGTGGACAGGCTGCGGCCCTGCCGACCTGACTTTCATCGCCATCCGTCGGATAATCATCGGTCCGGCCCTGTGCGGCGCGAACCGAAAGTCCTCCGAATGCCCATCCATTCTTCCGTCCTCGAACTCATCGGCCAGACCCCGATCGTCAAGGCCCAGCGCCTGGACACCGGCGTCTGCGAGCTCTACCTGAAGCTGGAGAGCGCCAACCCGGGCGGATCGATCAAGGATCGCATCGGCCTGTCGATGATCGAGGCGGCGGAAAAGCGCGGCGACCTGAAGCCCGGTGCCACCCTGGTTGAGGGCACGGCTGGCAACACCGGCCTGGGCCTGGCGCTGGTGGCCCAGCAGAAGGGCTATAAGCTCATTCTGGTCGTTCCCGACAAGATGAGCCGGGAAAAGATCTTCAATCTGAAGGCGATGGGCGCCGAAGTGCGCCTGACGCGCTCGGACGTGGCCAAGGGCCATCCGGAGTACTACCAGGACCTGGCCAAGACCATCGCCGAGCAGACCCCGGGCGCCTACTTCATCAACCAGTTCGGCAACCCGGACAACCCCGCCGCGCATGAATTCGGTACCGGCCCGGAAATCCTCGAACAGATGGGCGGCGACCTCGATGCCATCGTGTTCGGCTGCGGCAGCTCCGGCACCATGACCGGCCTGTCGCGTGCCTTCGCCAAGCTGTCGCCGAAGACCGAGCTGGTGCTGGCCGATCCGGTCGGTTCGATCCTGGCCGAGTACATCAACGACGGCAATCTGAACGACAAGTCGGGCAGCTGGCTGGTGGAAGGCATCGGCGAGGACTTCCTGCCGTCGATCTCCGATTTCAGCCGCGTCAAGAAGGCTTATGCCATCAGCGACGCCGAGAGCTTCCACACCGCACGCGAACTGCTGGGCAAGGAAGGCATCCTGGGTGGCTCGTCCACCGGCACCCTGCTGGCCGCCGGCCTGAAGTACTGCAAGGAGCAGACCACGCCGAAGAAGGTGCTGGTGCTGGTGCCGGATACCGGCAACAAGTACCTGTCGAAGATGTACAACGACTACTGGATGCTGGACAACGGTTTCCTGCAGCGCCCGCAGCACGGTGACCTGCGCGACCTGATCCTGCGCCCGTACGGCCAGCGCGACACCGTGGTGATCGGTCCGAACGACCTGCTGACCACCGCCTACCAGCGCATGAAGCTGTACGACGTATCGCAGCTGCCGGTGATGGACGGCGAGCAGCTGGTCGGCATCGTCGACGAAAGCGACGTGTTGCTGCACGTGTATGGCGATGAGGCACGCTTCCGCGACACCGTCGCCACCGCGATGGTCAGCAAGCTGGACCGGCTGGACGTGAAGTCCCCGATCGAGGCGCTGCTGCCGGTGTTCGACCGCGGCCAGGTGGCGATCGTGATGGACGGCGACACTTTCCTGGGCCTGATCACCCGTATCGATCTGCTGAACTATCTGCGCCGTCGCGTGCAGTAAGCCGCTGATCGCCGACGTTCACTGCTGAATCCTGGTTTATCCGCGTCAAAGGTCGTTAAGGCCGCGCTGGTAGACTTCCGCACCTTCGATGGCGCCGTGCGTCGGCGCCCCCTCAGGAAAGAACATGTCCAACGCAACTTCCCAGGATCGCGCCCTGGCCCTGGCTACCCTGGCCATCCACGGTGGCCAGTCGCCCGACCCCAGCACCGGCGCGGTGATGCCGCCGATCTACGCCACCTCGACCTACGCCCAGTCCAGCCCGGGCGAGCATCAGGGCTTCGAGTACTCGCGTACCCACAACCCGACCCGCTTCGCCTATGAGCGTTGCGTGGCGTCGCTGGAAGGCGGCACCCGCGGCTTTGCCTTCGCTTCGGGCATGGCGGCCAGCTCGACCGTGATCGAGCTGCTGGACGCCGGCAGCCATGTGGTGGCAATGGACGATATCTACGGCGGCAGCTTCCGTCTGTTCGAGCGCGTGCGTCGCCGCACCGCCGGGCTGGATTTCAGCTTCGTCGACCTGACCGATCTGGCCGCGTTCGAGGCCTCCATCACGCCGAAGACGAAGATGGTGTGGATCGAGACCCCGACCAACCCGATGCTGAAGATCGTCGACATCGCTGCGGTCGCTGCCATCGCCAAGCGCCATGGCCTGATCGTCGTCGTCGACAACACCTTCGCCTCGCCGATGCTGCAGCGCCCGCTGGAGCTGGGCGCTGACCTGGTCCTGCACTCGGCCACCAAGTATCTCAATGGCCACTCGGACATGGTCGGCGGCATGGTCGTGGTCGGCGACAACGCCGAACTGGCCGAGCAGATGGCCTTCCTGCAGAACTCGGTGGGTGGCGTGCAGGGCCCGTTCGACAGCTTCCTGGCCCTGCGTGGCCTGAAGACCCTGCCGCTGCGCATGAAGGCACACTGCGCCAATGCGCTGGCCCTGGCACAGTGGCTGGAGAAGCACCCGGCCGTGGAAAAAGTGATCTACCCGGGCCTGGCCTCGCACCCGCAGCACGAGCTGGCCGGCAAGCAGATGGCCGGTTACGGCGGCATCGTTTCGATCGTGCTCAAGGGCGGTTTCGAGGCGGCCAAGCGCTTCTGCGAGAAGACCGAGCTGTTCACCCTGGCCGAGTCGCTGGGCGGCGTGGAAAGCCTGGTCAACCACCCGGCGGTGATGACGCATGCCTCGATCCCGGTCGCGCGGCGGGAGCAGCTGGGCATCAGTGATGCGCTGGTAAGGCTGAGCGTGGGTGTGGAAGATCTGGGGGATCTGCAGGTGGATCTGGAAAGGGCGTTGGGCTCGTGAGACAGCGGCTAGCCCGGGAGTACTTACATCCATGAATGACGTTGTCGTCCATACGCCGAACTCGATTTCAGAGCGTACCAATCTGTTCAATGCGCCCAGGAAGCTGGCGCGGAGCATCTGGATCCATCGCAGCCTGATCGTGCAGATGACCCGGCGTGAAGTGACCGGGCGCTACAAGGGGTCGTTGCTCGGCCTGGCGTGGTCGTTCTTCAATCCACTGCTGATGTTGGTCATCTATACGTTCTTCTTCTCGGTGATCTTCAACGCGCGCTGGGGCACTGATGCCCCAGGTGGCAAGGCTGCATTCGCGATCATCCTGTTCTCCGGCCTGATCATGCATACCTTCCTGGCCGAATGCATCAACCGTGCCCCCGGTCTGATCGTGGGCAATGTGAACTACGTCAAGCGTGTCGTGTTTCCATTGGAGATTCTTACGCTGATCTCGCTGGGCTCGGCGCTGTTCCATGCGGCAATCAGTCTCCTGGCGTTGTTTGCCGCGCAGCTGGCCTTCATGCAGGAGATGCACTGGACCGTCGTGTTCCTGCCGTTGGTAATGTTGCCCCTGATCCTTGCGGCCATGGGCCTGTCGTGGATCCTTGCATCGCTGGGCGTATTCGTCCGCGATGTGGGGCAGATGACTGGTACGGTGATGACGATCCTGCTGTTCCTGTCGCCGGTGTTCTATCCCATCACCGCGCTTCCTGAGAAGTACCGCGGCTGGCTGATGCTCAATCCACTGACCTTCATCATCGAGAATGCGCGCAAGGTGATCGTGTTCGGAACCTATCCTGACTTCCGCCAGCTGCTGGTGGGTACGGTAATCGCCGGTGTTGTTGCCATATTCGGCTTCTGGTGGTTCCAGAAGACCAGGAAGGGGTTTGCCGATGTCCTCTGATGAAATAGCAATCAGTGTACGTGGCGTCAGCAAGCGCTATGAGATGTATGACACCCCGCGGCAGCGCCTGAAACAGTTCTTCGTGCCGGCGCTGAACCGTGTTTCGCCGGGCCTTTGCCACGATCAGTTCCGTGAGTTCTGGGCACTCCGCGACATCGATTTCGAGGTCAAGCGCGGTGAGGCGGTCGGTATTGTCGGGCGCAACGGCAGCGGCAAGAGCACGCTGTTGCAGATCATCACGGGCACCTTGTCGCCTACCGCCGGCGAGGTCCGTACCAGCGGGCGCATTGCTGCGCTGCTGGAGCTCGGATCGGGTTTCAATCATGAGTACTCAGGGCGCGAGAACGTTTATCTCAACGGCGCGCTGCTGGGCCTGACGCCGGCCGAGATCGACGAAAAGTTTGACGCTATTGCTGGGTTCGCCGATATCGGCGACCACTTGGAACAACCCGTCAAGACCTATTCCAGCGGCATGCTCGTACGCCTGGCGTTCGCCGTGCAGGTGCAGTTGAGGCCCGACATCCTGATCGTTGACGAGGCCTTGGCCGTGGGTGACGCGCTGTTCCAGAAGCGCTGCTTCCAGCAGATCGAGCGCCTCGTCAGTGACGGCGTATCGTTGCTGTTCGTTTCCCACGACCAGGAATCGGTGCGCACCTTGACCAATCGGGCGCTGCTGCTGCGCGATGGCCGGCAGATCGGCTGGGGAACGTCTTCGGAAGTGATCGTGAGCTATCGGCGACTGCTGCATGAGGAGGAGTCGCGCTACTTCTCCTCATTGACTGAGAAGATCGCGGCGTCGGCAGCCCTCCACAAGCAGGAATCGGAGCCTTCGCTTCCCGTGCTGCCCCTCGACACGCGGGCCGATGCTGCTTCGTCGCCGCCGGCCGGAGAGGTAGAAGTGGCCCAGGGCGCACGCTCGGGCAACATGTCATTCGGCGACCAGCAGGCCTTTGTTGTGAAGGTGGAGACGCTGGACGAGGCGGGTGACAACGTATCCGTGTACTACCCCTCGCAGCGGATCACCATTCGCGTCGAATGCGAGAGTCGTGTCGCAATCAGCAATTTGAATGTCGGAGTTCGCATTCGAAACAAGGAAGGTTTCAAGATTTATTCATGGGGCACCCTGAATCAGGACATGAAGCGCCTGGCAGGCCTGGCAGAAGGCGAGGTCTTCTGGAATCGCCAGTTTGCCCCGGGTGAGCGCTTCAGTGTCACGTTCACCTGCGATTGTGATCTCGGTGTCAATCTGTACGAAATTCAGGCCGCAGTGTCCTTTGAAGAGCGGCCGGACTACACCAGCCAGCGCATACTGCACTGGATGGATGAAGCCGCGTTCTTCCAGGTGCTGATGCGCAGGGATGAGCATTTCTTTGGCGGTGTCATCGACCTGAGGATGCAGGCCGATTGGGACCGTTAGCGATGGGTGTGTGGATATGGGTGAGAACGAGAGCGTAGCGGTCTACCAGCTGCGTTGGGACCGGTGTTGGAGTGCCGGTGCAGAGGACGACACTCCGGCGATTGCTGCGTTCGCGCAGACAATCTTGGCTACTGCCGGTGCTGGCAAGGTGCTGGACGTCGGCTGTGGCCGTGGCGGGCTGGTCGCAGAGCTGCTCAAGCAAGGCGTGGACGCCCGTGGTGTCGATATATCGCAGGTCGCGATCAGCGCGGCGCAGCAGCGTGCGCCGGGTCGTTTCGCCTGCGCTGCTGCGACGGCCCTGCCTTACCCCGATGGCCATTTCGATTGTGTCGTGGCCAACGGCCTCTTCGAGTACCTGGATGAAGTGGATGTGCCGCCCGTGCTCGCCGAGCTGCGACGGATCTGCCAGGGGCAGTTACTGGTACGCGTGCAGGTGTCGGCGGTCGTGGAGGAGGGGGATGGCAGGCAGGTCATCGAGGGCCGCAGCTGGTGGGAGCAGAAGTGCTTCGACGCGGGCTTCCGCAAGCACCCCGGCTACTTCGACCTGATCAACTTCGAGTCGTTGAACTTCGACGA
The DNA here is from genome assembly GCF_056481995.1 of Stenotrophomonas sp. 80084_Sma. NCBI lineage: Bacteria > Pseudomonadati > Pseudomonadota > Gammaproteobacteria > Lysobacterales > Lysobacteraceae > Stenotrophomonas > Stenotrophomonas sp. 80084_Sma. Next base: position 540,454 of record NZ_CM151177.1, read on the forward strand.
CGGTGTGATTTTGCTGGCACTGGAGGCGAAGCCCGTGGTGGCGGGCGATGCAGTGTGCGACTCCTGCTGCAGCACGGGTATCGTGGCCGACGCCGAACTCTACAAGTACCACTGGGCGGCGGGTTATGTACGCCCGGGTGACCGGGTGCTGGATCTGGAGGCGGCGGCCGGTGCAGGCAGCTATCTGCTGTCGCGCCGCTCCGAAGCGGACACGCTCTACTGCGTGATCGATCCCGCGGCACGTTTGGCCTTTGAGGCGGCCTATGTCGCAATGGATCCCCGCCTTCGCCCGACGCTGTCCGGCGCAGCACCTGAAGTCGATTTCGTCGTCGCGGTCGGTGACCCGAAGTCGCGCGGGACGCTGGTGGATGTGCTGGATTCGCTGCAGGGCGGGGTTTCGCCTGGAGGTCGCGTGCTGCTGTCACTGGTGGCAGACGGTGGCGACGCCTCGGAATCATGGCCCAAACTGCAGGATGTACTCCCGTCCGGTTGGTACCTCGAACAGGCCTTCAGCCTGCTCGGTGGCATTCCCCGGGGCAGGGGCGGTGCGGTGCGTGCATTTGCCCCCTGCGGGCTGGAGTGCACGGACACGGTGCCGAAGGGCGCCGAGTTGCTACTGGTCGTGATGCGGGATCCGCTGGCTTCGGGATTCGTCTACCGTGAATCCGTCTACGGAGCCAGTGATAGACCGGCCGAAGTTCTGGAGTTCGCCCGCGACTACCGTAATCCCTGGCTGCTTCGTGCGCTGGTGGAGTTCCCGTTCCGCGCACGCAATCCGCAGGTACTCGCCGACATCGCCCGGCGCGTGCTGGCGCAACCTGCGAACGAGGGTGCTCCGGACGCGGCGGCTGCGTTGGCCGTACTCGGCTACCAGATGCTCGAACGTGAGGAGCTTGTGGCCGAGGAGGTCACTGTCGTGGTCAGGCGGATGGTGGAGCACTTGGACCGCGCCATCCCGTCTCCACACGCGTTGCGCTGGTCGATCTCGCTGCGCTATCTGTGCGCATCCCTGTTGCGTCGTATCGGTGATCTGGATGGAGCGCTGGAAGCGCTTGATGCGGTTGTTGCCGTTGACTGGCGCTCGTTCAGCCCGACCATCGGTACCAAGATCGTCGATGCCGCCTACGAGGCCGGGCAGCTGCTGGCCGCTGGCGGTCAGCCGGAACAGGCCCGTGCGCGTTGGCGCATGGCCAGCACGGTTGCCTTCGAGATGCTTGCGTGCGGGCATGAGGCTTACCTGGGGGATCCGGAGCAGCCGCAGCAGTTCGCATCGATCGTGGGGGTTGAGCTTCTGGACTCGGCGACGCGCAGCATCAAGGCGCTGCGCTGGTCGGCTCCCGCGCGACAGCTGCCCCAGGAGCGCCTGCTTGAGCAGAGCCGGCAATGCTGGAAGTGGATGATCCGCGAGCGTACCGACTCGATTGCATCCCAGGCGCGCCTGCTGGACGAGCGTTGGCAGGTTCTGCAGTCGCTGGACCAGATGGTGTCCGAACGGGATGAGATCATCACGTCGCTCGAACGGATGGTGTCCGAACGCGACGAGGTGATTCAATCCCAGGGGCACCTGATCGATGGCCGCGATGAATCGATCCGTTCGATGACTGCCTTGATCGATGCGCGTGATGAGGCTCTGCAGGGGCAGGCCGACCTCCTTGAAGCGCGCTGGAAGGTGATGACCCATATGGATGCTGAAATCGCGGCGCGTGACCAGATCATTGCGAGCCTCAACCAGAAGCTCGGCAAGTAGTCCATCCCAGCGGCATGTACGAAGAAATAAGGAAGAACAAGGATGAAGATCCTGGTAACTGGCGGCACCGGCTACATCGGCTCGCACACGTGCGTGAAGCTTGTCGAGCAGGGTTACGATGTCTGCCTGGTGGACAATCTCTGCAACTCCTCGGCACGTGTGGTAGACCAGCTGGCCAAGATCATCGGCTTCACTCCCGAGTTCCATCAGATGGACATCCGCGAGCCGGCATTCGCCGAGCTGCTGCGCAGCAGCGGTGCGGAGGCGGTGATCCATTTCGCCGCGCTCAAGTCGGTGGCCCAGTCGGTCGCCGATCCGCTTTCCTACTTCGACAACAACATCACCGGCACCCTGTGCCTGCTGCGGGCCATGAAGGACGCAGGTGTCGGCAAACTCGTGTTCAGTTCATCGGCCACGGTCTATGGCGATGGCAACACCTCGCCGATCACAGAGTCGGCCGGCCTTGGTGCGGTCAATCCCTATGGCCGTACCAAGCTGGTGATGGAACAGATGATCGGCGATCTGACCGCCTCCATGCCGGAGTTCGGGGCAGCGCTGCTGCGCTACTTCAACCCTGTCGGTGCCCACGAGAGCGGATTGATCGGCGAGGATCCCAACGGCCCGCCGAACAATCTGATGCCCTACATCTCGCAGGTTGCAATTGGCCGTCGTACCGCATTGAACGTGTTCGGCAATGACTATCCCACCAGTGACGGCACGGGAGTGCGCGACTACGTGCACGTGGTCGACCTGGCCGAGGCCCATGTGCGTGCCATCGATGCCCTGCAGAAGCACCCGCGGGGCTTCACCGTGAACCTGGGAACGGGGCGCGGCTATAGCGTGCTTGAGGTGGTGCATGCATTCGAGCGGGCGTCGGGCCAGAGCATCGCGGTGGACTTCGCGCCACGTCGGGAAGGTGACGTGGCGGAGTGCTTTGCTGATACGGGCCTGGCCGAGCAGTTGCTGGGCTGGAAGGCGCAGTTCGACCTGCAGCGTATGTGTGAAGACAGCTGGCGCTGGCAGACGCAGTATCCGAGAGGCTACCAGGACGTTTGAGTAGCGTCCCGACTTACGGGCTGGTTCAGAACCAGCCCTCGCCGATGTAGCGGCACCATTGACGGAAGTCGTGGATGGCGCGGATGCGGTACAGGCGCGCGCCGACGCGCTTGCGCAGGCTGACGTGCTGCGGGATGTGCTTAAGACGTTCGTTCTCATCGGCAACATATCGCGCCCAGAAATGCTCGTTGCGTTCGCGCAGTTCGGTGCGGTCGACTGCCGGCAACGACTGCATCTGACGAAGCACTGACTCGAACTGGGTCGACGAGGTATTCCAGTCGGGCCAGGCCTCGGCCGTCGCGATTGCATTGTGCTTCAGCCGCTGCAGTTCATCCGGCGAGTCCTTCAGCAGATTCAGGGCATTGACTACACCACTCTCGTCGTCACGCTGCAGGACCAAGGCGTTCTCGCCATTGCGGATGTACTCGTCATGGCCGGTGACGTTATAGACGATCGCGGTGCCGCCACAGTGGAACATCTCCAGCGGCGGCCCGAACATGCCTTCGACATAGCTGAGCTTGACGATCACATCGCATGAGCGATAGATCGCGGGAACCTGGTCGATCGGAACCCTCGAGAACAGACGGTCGATGCCTGGATACCAGCGCAGCTGACTGGAGGTCAGCAGCCAGGTCTGGTCGGCGCGGCTGTTGCGGGTAAGTTTTAGGCTGCGGCCGACGTTCTTGAAGAACACACCGAAGGGACCTTCGACCAACACGCGCAGATCGCGGCCCCGCGGCGCGTGGACCGGGCCGTCCAGGCGGTACAGATCCTTGCGGATGCCATTACGCACCAATCGGGCATCGTTTCCATGGTGTTCCCGCAGGTGTTCCTGGATCCAGGTTGCCTCGGTGACGGCCGGGAGCCCCAGATCGTAGGTGCTGTCGACCAGCGCCTGTAGTGGTCGCTCCGCGTCGGGGTAAAAACGCGATTCGATGGACTGCACAAAGTAGGCGTACTGGTCGGCATTGATCTTGTGCAGCTCGGTGGCGGTACGCCACCAGGTGGCGACCGCCAGATCGAAGTGCTCCTCGCCGAGGTCCCAGATCTGCACGATCCGCAGGACATCAAGTGCGGGGTGCCATTTGCGTTGGCTCGCGACATAGGGGTACTGCAGTACCAGGGTGACGTCATGCCCTTCCTGGATCGCATGCAGTGCATGCTGGAACACCACGTAGGTACCACCGCTGATGTCGGCAGAGCCGACAAAGAACGCAATTTTCATTCAGGCTTCCCGGTGATCAATCTTCAATGCCGCGCAGTCGACCTGAGGCGTAGCGCGAGGCAACCCAGCGGCCACCGCGCTGCAGGCAGGTCAACAGGGGCCAGAAGCCGAGGTTGTCCACGCCATTGCGGCGCAATGACAGGTAGAAACGAAGCTTGTCGATGAACGATGGCTGATGTGCGCCGACATCGAAGGTGGAATGGTTGAACACGCCGAAGTTCTCGACGTGGTAAACGTTCTCGAACCACTCGATTGCGGCCTGGTCCGGCTGCAGCAGCATGCGTGCATGCGCGCGCGTGGCCAGGCGTTCCAGCTCACGGGCAGGGATGTTGTGGTGGCGGAAGACGCGATCCAGTTCAACGAACAGGTCCCACAACTGGGCTTGCAGCGGTGCGACCTTGCTGCGGAACAGCGACTCCTCGCTGAACTCCTGGTGGCTCACCACGGGCAGGCCGTTGGCATCGAAGCTGTAGCGCAATGCCGAGCCATGGTCGGCCGCGAGCACGACTTCGAACAGTGCACGGTTTTCGTTGAAAACTGCGAAGTTGCGGCTGGTGTTGCCAACGCAGGAGAACAGCAGGCCATCCTTCCGGTTCCGGGCCGAAGCCGAACCGCTGGCCACCAGGCCGATGTAATGGCCTTGTACGGCTGTCAGGCCGTTGTCCGCACCGATGACGATGGCCGAAATGTTGTCCTGGATGGTGCCCTTCCAGCCCACATCGACCAGATGCAGGGTCTGGGCTGTGGGGTCGGCCCCGAAGGCGTTCAGGTAGGCGAGGAACGCCGAGCGGCGTGCCAGGCGTTCCTGTTCATAGGTCTGCTGGAACAGCGCATCGGCACGCAGGCGGGCGAAGACTTCGCTGGACGGGAGGTCATCCTGGATGGCGTCGGCCCCAACGCCAAGGCGCTCGGCCAGTTCAGCAGACATCGACTGCAGGCCAAGGCTGGACAGGAAGTCGTTGAGCGAGATGCGCCGATACTGGCGGAACAGCGTCTCGAAGGTTTCCTGGGCCAGTGGCTGCAGTGACGGCAGCAGGGTGGCGCGGCGCGAGACCTCGAGATAATGGCTGCGAATGCGGACTGCGCCCTGGAGCTGCCGCGTGCTCTGGTAGTGGTCGAACAGGCGCTTCAGGAACTGGCCCTCACGGGCCAGGAAAAACACATCGCGGGCACCCTCGCGGACCAGGCGCGCATGTAGACGGTCGATGAAAAGATGGAGCGTGAGCGCAAGCTCGCGGAACACGCCGGGTCCTGCACTGAGCAGGCGATTGACGTCGGCACGGGTACGGGCAAGGTCGGCGGCACGTTCAGCCAGCACCTGGTAATGGGCGTGACGTCGACTGCGATCCAGGTGGATGGCGTGGAGTCCAGCGGCCCTGGCGTTGTTGAAATCAGCGTGCTCGTTGTCGCCGATCATCAGCACCCGGCCTGGCGCGATGCCCGTTTCCGCAAGCAGGCGGGCATACATTCCATTGCCGCGCTTGGTCGTGAACGAATCGCATGATACGAACATGCGTTTGAAGGCCGTATCCAGCCCATGATGGGCAAGGAACCGCTGGAAAACATCGGTTTCAAGATAGAAATCGCTGACCAGCCAGCATTCAATGCCCTTTGCCGCTAGCTCCCGGACCAGGCCAACCACCTGTTCGTCCAGCTGCTGAGTAGACAATTCCAGCGAGACTTCCAGGTCCAGCGCGAGTGTGGTGAATGCGGTGCGAGGCATCGACTGCAGCCCCGGGTTGGCGTCCCAGAGTTCGATATAGACCTCGCTGGCGCGGAATTCGCTGTCCAGGCCGGGACCACGGTCGATGGCGCAATGAGCGGCCTCGCGCGCGTTGCGCTGGCGATACAGCTCGGGGCCGTCAGGACCCTCTGGGAAGGTGCGGGCAATCCCCTCGGCCCACAGCCGCTTTACGTCCTCCGGATGGACGCCCCGCGATACCAGGGTATCGAAGTAGTCGAAGCAGACCACCGAAGGCTGAATGCGTTCAATTTCACTCATGACCCCCTTCGGGTCGATATCGGTGCAATGCTCTTGGGTCATGGACTGTCGTGAATGGCCTGTAGCGAAAGGGTGCGGGTTACGCAAGAGGGGATAGAGATGGTATCAGCGTCGCCTGGGACCGCGGTAGCGCAAAGGTGGCGAGGCTCGGATATCATGTCCGGCTGAAAATGACGCGGCCTGAATGGGCTGTGCGCCGTTCATCCGAAGGATGTGGACCCAGGACCCTGCAATGAGCATTGACAATCCGGACGGCAGATTGTTGTCTATCGTCGTACCTTGCTACAACGAGGAAGAGGTGCTGGCCGAGACACTGCGCCGCCTCTCCGAGACCGCGGAAACCCTTGAGGCCCGTGGACTGAAGGTTGAATTGGTATTCGTTGACGATGGCAGCCGGGATCGTACCCGTCAACTGCTGAGGTACTATGCCGCCAGTGATCGTCGTGTCCGAATGCTGGGCTTCGCACGCAATTTTGGCCATCAGCTGGCGGTAACCGCCGGCATTGACGCAGCGCGCGGCGATGCCGTGGTCCTGATCGACGCCGACCTGCAGGATCCGCCGGAAGTGATCGCGGAAATGGTCGATCGCTGGGAAGAGGGGTTCGACGTGGTCTATGGAACCCGCACGGACCGTCCAGGTGAATCGCGGTTCAAGCTGGCCACTGCTCGCGCCTTCTACCGCGTGCTCAACCACCTGTCCGATGTGCCGATCCCGTTGGATACAGGGGACTTCCGCCTGATGAGCCGCAATGTTGTCGAGGTGCTGAAGTCGATGCCGGAGCAGGATCGCTTCGTTCGCGGCATGGTCAGCTGGGTGGGTTTCAACCAGATTGCCTTGCCCTATCGCCGTGACAAGCGTTTTGCGGGCGAAAGCAAGTATCCGTTGCGGAAGATGGTGCGCTTCGCGACCGACGGAATCCTGTCTTTTTCGGCCAAGCCACTGCAGATTTCGGTGACGCTGGGTGTGCTGAGTTCGTTGCTCGCGATGTTCGTCATTGTCTATTCGCTGGCCATGCGCCTGTTCACCCAGGTATGGGTGCCGGGCTGGACCGCACTGATGATCGCGGTGCTGTTCCTGGGGGGCGTGCAGCTGATCTGCGTCGGCATCCTGGGCGAGTACATCGGCCGCATCTACCGTGAGGTCAAGCGTCGCCCATTGTACATCGTGCAGGAAACGAGGGATGGCACCGCTGCCGTCAGTCGGACGGAGTCTGGTGAATGAGGGGGGCCCGAAAGGTCCTGCGACTGCTGGTCGGGGTGGGGGTGGCGGGCTTGTTCGGCTGGCTGGTGCTGCGCCAGGTCAGCGTCGAGCAGATGAAGAATGCCTTTGCCAACGTCGGCTGGGGCTGGCTGGGTCTGGCCCTGTTTTGCTTCCTGCTGGGCTACTCTGCACGCATCGAACGCTGGCGCCGGATGTTGGCGCGCGACAACGCCGACCTGCGTTGGCGCGACTGCGCGGGACCGTTCATGGGCAGTTTCGCCATGAACAATGTACTGCCGATGCGCGCTGGCGACATCCTCCGTGCCTTTGCATTCAATGACCGTCTGGGCGTTACCTCCGGCGTGGTGGTGGCGACCCTGTTCGTCGAGCGCCTGCTGGACCTGCTGATGGTCGTGCTGCTGCTCGGCATTGCCTTGTGGGTCAGTGGCGCCAGTGATTCGCTGGCCGGCGGCGTCGGGATCTGGACGCTGGCGGCGGCAGGGCTGGTAATTGCCCTGGTGCTGTTGTTCCCGGGCGCGTTCTCGCCGTTGCTGGCCTGGGGCGGTCGCCTGCTCTCGCGCATTTCGCCCCGCATCGGAGCCCGCGTGCAGGGTGAACTGTTGAAGGGGGTCGATACCCTTGGCCATCTTTCCGGCAAGGGCACCATGGCCGGCCTGATGCTGTGGTCGGTGTTGGCATGGACCGGCGAGGGGCTGGTGTTCTACCTGTGCGCCAAGGCGCTGGCCAGCCTCGCTGCTGCCGCGGCAGCCTGGCTGGCTTTGCCGCTGGGAACGCTGGCCACGCTGCTCCCCGGCACGCCAGGTTATGTGGGGACTTTCGATTACTTCGTGGTCAGGGCGATGAAGACGATGGGCAATGGTGTTGCCGAATCGACGGTCTATGCGCTGCTGGTCCATTTCATGTTGTGGCTGCCGCCGACAGTGATTGGCGGTCTGTTCCTGATGACCCGTTCGATGCGGGGCAAGCCGTCTTCCGAGGATAGGAAATGAAGAACAAGAGCGTTGCCATCATCGGTGGCGGATTCACCGGTCTTACCGCTGCTTATGAACTGGCACGCAATGGCGTGCAGGTGACGGTGCTGGAGGCCGAAGCCGATGTTGCCGGCCTGGCAGCAGCATTCGACGTTGGTGGGGAGAAGCTGGATTGCTTCTATCACCACTGGTTCACCAACGACCTGGAGGTCATGCAGCTCATCGACGAGCTGGGTCTCAATGACCGGGTTGAAGTGAATCCGACGAACACTGGCATGTACTACGCCAACAACTTCTTCCGCCTGTCCACTCCATGGGACCTGCTCAACTTCACACCGCTTTCGTTCGTCGATCGCATCCGCCTGGGCCTGCTCGCCCTGCGCGCGCGCAGGGTCAAGCACTGGATGGAGCTGGAAGGCCTGACTGCGGCCCAATGGTTGAAGAGCCTGGGCGGTGAGAAGGTCTATGAGGTGGTGTGGGAGCCGCTGCTGAAGGGCAAGTTCGGCCCTTACGCCGAGACGATTTCCGCCGTGTGGTTCTGGAACAAGCTGAAGTTGCGTGGCGGCAGCCGTGGCAAGGGCGGTGAAGAGCGTCTTGCCTATTTCCGCGGTGGCTTTGCCAGCCTGGCCGAGGCGTTGGCGGCCCGCATCGTGGCGCTGGGGGGCAAGGTGATCACCGGTACCCGGGTCGACAGCTTCGCCCCCAATGGCGACGGCTGGCAGTTGCAGACGAGTGCCGGCCCGATCGATGCCGACAAGGTGCTGGCCACCACCGCGCTGCCGCTGGTGGCCGACATGGTCTCCGGCTGGGCGTCGCCGGAGTATGTGCAGTCGTTGCAGCGCATCCAGTACATCGGCAATGTCTGCCTGGTGCTGGAGATGGACCGCAAGCTGTCTGATACCTATTGGTTGAACGTCAACGATCCCAGCTTCCCGTTCGTCGGCGTCATCGAGCACACCAACTTCGAGCGTGCCGAAACCTACGGCGGCAGCCATATCGTGTATCTGTCCAAGTATCTGCCGCATACGGATGCGCTCTATTCGATGGACCGCGATCAGTTCCTCGACTTCGCGTTGCCTTATCTGCAGAAGATGTTCCCGGCACTACGCCGCGAATGGATCACCAAGCACCACCTGTGGCGTGCACGCTGGTCGCAACCGGTTGTCGAGAAGTTCTACAGCCGCCTGATTCCCGAAGTGCGTGGGCCGGAACAGGGCTTCTACCTGTGCTCGATGGCGCAGATCTATCCGGAAGACCGTGGTACCAACTATGCGATCCGCGAAGGTCGCAAGGTGGCGCACGAAATCCTTGGGAGCTGAACCATGCCGGTTGTCGCCCGGATACTGCTGACCCTGTTGCTGGGGTACCTGTGCCTGGTGGCCGGCCGTGCCGTGCTGGCCTTCCAGTACAACACCTGGGGGGAGAGCTACTACGTCCTGGTGGACGACGCTGAAAAAAAGGTGTTCGATCAGCGTGCACGGCACATCCCGGTAGAAGCATTGGAGGGGCGTGGTCTGCGCTGGGAAGGCGACGTCCTGACCCGGGACGGACAGCCTCTGTCCAGTCATGCCGACAAGCAGGTGAAAGTATTTCATGCCGGTGGCGGTCCGCTGCACTCGGCGGCGGTTCGCTGGCTGGGCCTTGGGGTTGTCCTTGTCTTGACGATCCTGATGTGGCGCCGCCAGGTTGCAGGGCGCTGGCTGGGTCGGCTGCGCACCGCCTGTCCATGGTTGCGGCCGGTGGATCTGCTGGTTGCGGCAGGCCTGTTGCTGTTCTCCCTGCTCAAGGTAGGCATCATCGACATGGGCCCCTTCGGGCAGGTCGTCACCGGGCTGCAGTTCGGACTGAACTTCTACGTCCATGACGTGCTGGTCGGTACCAGTGGGGCGCTGACGATCTACCCGTACAACCCGGTGAGCCTGATCTGGATGCAGGCCCTCGCTGGCATTCAGGGCGACCTGCAGTCGATCGGGATGAATCTGCGTCCCTATGCACTGGTCAGCCTGTCGATCGTGGCTGCCTATATCTGGCTGTGCCTGGAATTGCAGTTGCTGTTCAAGGAGCGCTGGCGCGGCAATCCGCGCCTGCTGTTCTTCGTACTGCTGTTCAATCCCTTCGGCCTCTACTATTCGCTGGTCCTGGGCCAGGTCGATGTGATTGCGGTGGCCCTGCTGGTGGCGGGCGCGCGCCGGGTTCTCGCTCCGGGAACACTGGCCGCCGGACTGGGACTGGTGGTGCTGGGCCTGGTGTTCGCCAAGCCTCAGCACATGCTGGTCCTCCCTGCATTCGCCATCGCCCTGTTCGCTGCCCGTAGGCAGGCACTCAAGGGGCGCATCCTGCTGATCGCGGCCGCGGTGACAGTGGCCAGCCTGGCCATCTACTGGAGCTACGGTCGGGTGCCGGCCTATGCCCTGTCACTGGGGGTGAACCCGCAGTCGCAGCGGATCGGCTGGGCCACCTGGTTCCCGTTGTTTGGCGATGCAGTGGTGATCAACCGACCGTTGGCCTTCCTGACCATTGCGTTCCTGGTCCTGGCTTACCGGGTGAAGCACGTTGCCGATGGCATGGGGGCCTGGCAGGTTGTCGCGCTGGTGACCGCAGCATTAACTGCCTGGTTCCAGGCGGCCTATGCGCACACCTTCGGCATGGCCATGCTGATGTTCCCGGCTCTGATGCTGCTGGTGGCCGAAGCTGAGGACCGTTGGCGTGCCGCGGGTGTCTGGCTGGCGTCGATCCTCCTGTTGGTGGGTTGGGGAACCGGCGAAGTCGGGGACATGGCGGGCATCTTCGGCAAAGTGCTTTTCAGCCCGGAAAGGGTCCATCACATCGTGGCATTGGGTGTGAACTATCCGTCTCTGCTGGCGACGTTGGAGGCGGCAGCCTACATCGCATTTGGCGTGATGTTGATGCTGCGCCTGCTGGGTGGTGCGGAAACGGCAGACGCCGGTCGCTACATCGATCGTTGAGCACTGCATGAAAGAGGCCGGCCCTGTCGGGGCCGGCCTTCACTTTCAGCAGATCAGAGCGCTTTTTCCAGCTCTGGCAGGATCGCAAACAGATCCCCCACCAGGCCGATATCGGCAATCTCGAAGATCGGCGCGTCGCCGTCCTTGTTGATCGCCACGATCGTGCCGGCATCCTTGATGCCGGTCAGGTGCTGGATCGCACCACTGATGCCAACGGCCACGTACAGTTCCGGCGCGATGATCTTGCCGGTCTGGCCGACCTGCAGGTCGCTGGGCACGTAGCCGGCATCGACCGCCGCACGCGAGGCACCGACGGCAGCACCGAGCTTGTCGGCCAGCTGGAAGATGACCTTGAAGTTCTCTTCCGAACCGACGCCACGGCCTCCCGAAACCACGCGCTTGGCGCTCTGCAGGTCCGGACGGTCGCTGGCACCGGCGGCCAGGCCGACGAAGCGGGTATGGGTCGGCAGGGCAGCGTCGACGCTTGCTGCTTCAACGGCGGCATTGCCACCCTGGGCCGCTTCCGGCCACGACGCGGCACGCACGGTGGCGACCACGATCTGGTCGGCCGGGGCTTCCACGGTGATGATCGCGTTGCCAGCGTAGATCGGGCGCTTGAAGGTGTGGCTGCCTTCAACGCTCATCAGGTCGGAGACCTGGTTGACGCCGAGCAGGGCGGCCACGCACGGCATCAGGTCCTTGCCGAAGGTGGTCGACGGGCCGAATACGTGGGTGTAGCCCTTGGCCAGCTGTGCGATCTGCGGCGCCAGCACCTGGGCGATGGCCTGCGCGTTGGCCGCGTTGGCGACGGTCAGGACCTTGGCGACCCCAGCGATCTTCGCGGCTTCAGCGGCGACAGCGGCCGGATCGGCGGCCAGCACCAGCACGTCGATGCTGGCACCGCTGATGGCGGCGGCGGCACTGACGGTCTTAGCGGTGGCGGCGTTGAGCTTGCCGTCGTGGTGCTCGGCGATGACGAGAATCCTGCTCATTACAGCAACCCCTTCTGCTTGAGTGCGGCAACCAGTTCGGCCGCGTCCTTGACCATCACACCCCTGCTGCGCTTGGACGGCGCGGCGTACTGGGTGGTCTTGAAGGTGTCGGCGGCTTCAACGCCGAGGTCGGCCAGCTGCAGGGTCTCCAGCGGCTTGGCCTTGGCCTTCATGATGTCCGGCAGCTTGATGAAGCGCGGTTCGTTCAGGCGCAGATCGGTGGTGACCACGGCCGGCAGGTCCACTTCCAGCGTTTCCAGGCCGGCGTCGACTTCACGGGTCACCGTGGCCTTGCCGTCGGCAATGTCGAGCTTGCTGGCGAAGGTCGCCTGCGGGCGGCCCCAGAGCGTGGCCAGCATCTGGCCGGTCTGGTTGGCGTCGTCGTCGATGGCCTGCTTGCCGAGGATCACCAGGTCCGGCTGTTCCTTCTCGATCAGCTTGAGCAGGGTGCGCGAGGCGGTCAGCGGCTGGATGGCCTGGTCGGTGACGACGTGGATGGCACGGTTGGCGCCCATGGCCAGGCCGTTGCGCAGGTGCGCCTGGGCGTCGGCCGGGGCGATGGTGGCAACCACGACTTCGCTGGCGATGCCCTTGTCGCGCAGGCGCAGGGCTTCTTCCAAGGCGATTTCATCGAAGGGGTTGGGGGACAGCTTGACGCCGTCGGTGACCACGCCGGAACCGTCCGGCTTGACCTGAATGCGGACGTTGTAGTCCACCACGCGCTTGTACGCGACGAGGATTTTCATCTGCTGCTCGATCCTTGTAGTGCCGGCCGCTGGCCGGCTCACAGTTGCGGAGAACGCCCGGTCCTGCAACAGCAACCGGTTCGGGGGTGGGACCCCGATTCTAGCTGGCTTGGGGTGACCATGCGAATGCGTATGGTTTTGCTGCGGCGCGGCAAAATCCATCGCGCCGGGTCCTTTGTTCATGCTCGGCAGACAGTTGGCGGGGGCCCTCCATGTATTCTGTATGGCTGAATCGGACGGTTCTCATATCGCCGGACTTCGATAGATCGATCAGGAGAACAGGTAGTGCCCACATGGCTTGTCACCGGCGGCGCCGGATTCATTGGCGGTAACTTCGTTCTCGAGGCCGTCGCGCGCGGCGTCAAGGTCATCAACCTCGATGTGCTGACCTACGCCGGCAACCTGAAGACCCTGTCCAGCCTTGATGGCAACCCGAACCACCTGTTTGTCCAAGGCGACATCGGCGACCGCGAACTGGTCGCCCGACTGCTGGCCGAGCATCAGCCGGATGCCGTGGTGAACTTCGCCGCCGAAAGCCACGTTGACCGCTCCATCGATGGCCCCGGCGCCTTCATCCAGACCAATGTTGTGGGCACCCTGGGCCTGCTGGAAGCGGTCCGTGACTACTGGAAGGCGCTGCCGGCCGAACAGGGCGCGGCGTTCCGTTTCCTGCACGTGTCCACCGACGAGGTGTACGGCACGCTGGGTGAGACCGGCAAATTCAGTGAAACGACCCAGTACGCGCCCAATTCGCCGTACTCGGCGTCCAAGGCTGCGTCGGATCACCTGGTACGTGCGTTCCACCACACCTATGGGCTGCCGGTGCTGACCACCAACTGTTCGAACAATTACGGCCCCTACCACTTCCCCGAGAAGCTGATCCCGCTGGTGATCGCCAAGGCGCTGGCCGGCGAGCCGCTGCCGGTGTACGGCGACGGCAAGCAGGTGCGCGACTGGCTGTTCGTGTCCGATCACTGCGAAGCGATCCGTACCGTGCTGGCCAAGGGCCAGGTCGGCGAGACCTACAACGTCGGCGGCAACTCGGAAAAGCAGAACATCGAAGTGGTGCAGGCCATCTGCGCGCTGCTCGATGCGCGCCGCCCGCGTGAGGATGGCCAGCCGCGCAGCAGCCAGATCACCTACGTCACCGACCGCCCCGGCCATGACCGCCGTTACGCGATCGATGCGTCGAAGCTGAAGAACGACCTGGGCTGGGGACCGGCCTACACCTTCGAGCAGGGCATCGCCTTCACCGTCGACTGGTACCTGGACAACCAGGACTGGGTCAACGGCGTGCTCGACGGCAGCTACCGCCTGCAGCGCATCGGCACTGCGGCCTGAACCCAGGAGACACCATGACCCAGCGCAAGGGCATCATCCTCGCCGGTGGTTCCGGCACCCGCCTTTATCCGATCACCAAGGGCGTCAGCAAGCAGCTGTTGCCGGTGTACGACAAGCCGATGATCTATTACCCGCTCAGCGTGTTGATGCTGGCGGGCATCCGCGAAGTGTTGATCATCAATACCCCGCACGAACAGGCGCTGTTCCAGCAGTTGCTGGGCGACGGCTCGCAGTGGGGCATGGACATCCAGTACGCGGTGCAGCCCAGCCCCGATGGCCTGGCCCAGGCCTACCTGATCGGCCGCGACTTCGTGGCCGGCAAGCCGAGCTGCCTGGTGCTGGGCGACAACATCTTCCACGGCCACGGCCTGCGCGAAGTGCTCAAGCGCGCCGACGAGCGCGTGGATGGCTCGACCGTGTTCGGCTACTGGGTCAATGATCCAGAACGTTACGGCGTGGCCGAGTTCGACACCAGCGGCAAGATCATCGACCTGGTGGAGAAGCCGGAGAACCCGCGCTCGAACTATGCGGTGACCGGCCTGTATTTCTACGACGGCAACGCCAGCGATTACGCGGCGGAACTGAAGCCGTCGCCGCGCGGCGAGCTGGAGATCACGGATCTCAACAAGCGCTACCTGGAGGAAGGCAATCTTCACCTGGAAGCGCTGGGCCGTGGCTATGCCTGGCTCGACACCGGCACCCACCAGTCGCTGCTGGAAGCATCCAACTTCATTGAGACCATCCAGACCCGCCAGGGCCTGCAGGTCTGTTGCCCGGAAGAAATCGCGTTCGGAAAGGGCTGGATCAGCGCCGAGCAGCTGGAAGCACTGGCTGCACCGCTGATCAAGAATGGCTACGGCCAGTACCTGCATAAACTCGCGCTGCGTGGAGTCGTTCCGTGAAAGTGATTGAAACCAGGTTGCCCGGCTGCGTAGTGATCGAGCCGGCCGTGTTTGGTGATGCCCGTGGTTACTTCTTCGAAACCTGGAATGCCGAGCGCTTCGCCGCGCTGGGCCTGCCGCATCGCTTCGTACAGAGCAATGTTTCCACCTCGGCGCAGGGAGTGCTGCGCGGCCTGCATTATCAGTGGCCGCGCCCGCAGGGCAAGTTGGTGAGCGTGCTGGAAGGGGAGGTCTATGATGTCGCCGTAGATATCCGCCGTGGCTCGCCGACCTTCGGCCAGTGGGAAGCGGTAGTGCTGAGCGCCGAGAACAAGAAGCAGTTCTGGATTCCGGATGGCTTCGCGCACGGCTTTGCGGTGCTGTCCGAACGCGCGGTGTTCAGTTACCTGTGCACCGAGGTGTACCTCAAGGACTTCGATGCCGGCGTGCGCTGGAACGATGCGGACATCGCCGTGGACTGGCCGATCAGTGCACCGACGCTGTCGGCCAAGGATGAGAGTGCTCCCTTCCTGAAGGACATCGCTGAAGACCGCCTGCCGGTCTACGTGCCATGACCGTTCTGGTATTCGGCGGCAACGGCCAGGTCGGCCAGGAACTGCTGCGCGCGCTGGTGCCGCTGGGCAAGGTGGTCACGACCACCCGCAGCGGCATCCTGCCCGATGGCAGTGTCTGCCAAACCGCCGATTTCGACCAGCCGGACAGCCTGCCGGCCTTGCTCGACCGGCTTCAGCCATCGGTCGTCGTCAATGCGGCGGCTTACACCGCCGTCGACCGTGCCGAACGGGAAGTCGACGCGGCCTTTGCGGTCAACGCACAGGCACCGGGCGTGATCGCGCGTTGGTGTGCGGCGCATGATGTGCCGTTCGTGCATTACTCCACCGACTATGTGTTCGATGGCCAGGGCACGGCACCGTACCGTGAGGACGAGCCGACCGCACCGCTGGGTGTCTATGGCATCAGCAAGCGTGATGGCGAGGACGCCGTACGGGCTGCGGGAGGACGCCATCTGATCTTCCGCACGGCATGGGTGTATGCCTCGCATGGCGCGAACTTCCTGCGCACCATGCTGCGTGTGGGCGCCGAGCGCGATCGGCTGCGCGTGGTGGCTGATCAGATCGGTACACCGACCTCTGCAGCGCTGATCGCCGATGTTACGGTGTTGGCACTGCAACGATCACCATCATTGTCGGGCACCTGGCACCTGACGGCGAACGGCCAGACCAGCTGGCATGGATTCGCCGAAGCGATCTTTGCCGAAGCACTCGCGCTGGGCCTGCTGGAGCGGGTGCCGGACGTCGAGGCGATCCCCGCTGCTGATTACCCCACGCCTGCGCAACGCCCGTCATGGTCGGTGCTGGACAACCGTGGCCTGCAGCAGGCGCTGGAGATCCAGTTGCCCGACTGGCGTCATGGCTTGCACGCGGTGATGCGGCAACTATTGCGGCAGCAGCACTGACTCTCACTGCGCGCAGTGATGACCACCGGGTTTGATCCGCCGGTACAACGTGCCGCCAAAGATGCCGTAGTGCTTGGCCGGGTCGGCTGGAAGGACGCCGATCTGCTCGTACAGCGAAGACATTGCGATCGCCTGCTCCAGCTCGTGCGCGCCTGGCCAGTCGGTGCGCGTGGTGGTCAACACCAGGTCGGGAGAGCAGGTCGCAAGCTCTTTCGCGAGCCGTGCTGGATCAAGGTCGAGCTGGATGATACGCGCACTGAGGTTGTTCAGTTCACCGGAGGGTGGCAGGCGCCCGGACAGCGGATACACGCTGAACATGAAGCCGCTGATGCTGGCGGACGCACCGGGCGGTGCGGCATCACGCAGCATGCGTGCAGCCAGTAGATAGTTGGATCGCTCGATCTGGTCGGCAGGCCAACCGTGCTGGACCAACTGTTGGACTTCGGCCAATGCCTGGGGGCTTTCCTTCGCCTGCGTGAGCACGGGAGGCACCAATAGCAGTGCTTCGCCAATGGCGAGCACGCCGATGGCAAGGCTGGTGCGCTTCGCACCGGCCGGGAGCAAGGTGCGCCAGGCTAGCGCGCAGAGCATGGCCATGGCCGGCAGCATCACGGCGAAGTGATAGGGGAAGCCGGCCTTGGTGGCAGGTTCCACCAGCGGCAGCAGGGCGCATGCGAACCAGAACAATGAACGTCGCAGCAGCCAGTGATCCCGACGGGCGACCATCATGGCCAGCAGTACGACCGTGGCCACGATCGAAAGCGCGCACGCGATCGGCGCAGCAGCTACACTGCGGCGGGCCGCCAGCAGGAACAGTTCCATCGTTTGTGGTTGGGCCGAGTAGACTGCGCCGGAGCCCCGATAAGCGTCCAGCAGGCTCGTCAGATCTCCACGCAGTGCGATATCAAGCGCCAGCAAGGGGAGCGCCAATGCTGCGCCGCCGGCACACATGGCCAATGCCTGGCGGCGGCCGTGACTGATCCAGGCTGCAGCGACTGCGAGCACGGCGAACGGCGCCAGTGTCTCGCGCAGCAGTACGCCGAACGCGATCAGTACTCCCATCAGGAGCCATCGATGGAAGGATGCGGAGTCCGCGCGCTGCCACAGCAGTACGGCTGCGAACAGAGGTATGAAGGCCGCCTGATAGCTGTTCTTGAATCCATACTGGATGAACTCGGTATGGTTCATGCCAAGAAGGAACGGCGCGCCCAGCAGCAATGGCCCCCACCACCGGCTTCCGGACTCGCGGGCGATCATGGCCAGTAGCAACAGGCCAGCCACGCTGGCGACGATCAGGTCGGCCAAGCGGAGCATGGGCAGTGATTCTGCCTGTAGCCCGTTGATCCACGACAGCAGGATGGGATAGAGCATCAGTGGCCCATCCCCGGGTAGTTGCCCTGAGCCCTCCAGCAACAGGTACGCCTTCATCGCGAAATAGGCCATGTAGCCTTCGTCGGTGGCAGGCGGCGAACGCAATAGCAGCAGGCGCGGCAGGGCAATGGTCAGAACCACGATGACCAGCCAGGGCAGCCAGGCGTGGACGCGTGAGGAGGGGCGCACATGTGCCATCAGTGGAGGCTCGCGAGAACTACACCAGCGCAGACCAGGCCCGCGCCCAACCAGAAGCGCAGGGTCAAACGTTCCTTGAAGAGGGCGGCACACAGTACGGGAACCGTGAGGTAGGCCAGTGCGGCGAACACCACCAGCATCGATAGCGGCAGCGTGCGCAGCAGCACGATCACCAGTAGGACCGAAATCAACTGCAATCCGATCGCAAGCATCAGAAGCAGCCACTTGCCTGCCTGCTTGTGGGTGCGTGCAGCGGCCTTCATCGCCAGCTGTGACAGAGTGCTGGCACATACCGAGGCAAGTCCGAGGGAAAGCTCAGCGGGCGTCATGTTGGCCATTGGCCCCGTTGATGATGAACAGGCCGATCACGATCAGTGCGACGCCGACCATGAAGCCTGGCGGCAGAATCTCACCAAACAGACCCGCGGCGGCGAGGGGCGTGAGCAGGTAGATCAATGCCGTCCATGGATAGGCGGCGGAGAGAGGCATCGCCCGAAGCGTGATGAACCAGCAGACAAACCCCAACGCAGAAGCAGCCAGTCCAGCATGCAACCAGGGATTGAGCAGCGTCTGCGGGCCGATTCCGCTTTCGCCGGAGGAGCGCAGGCCTGCGTACTTGAATGCGACCTGGGCGGCAGTCATGAACAGGATCATGGCCGCGAGGGCGGAATGATTTCGTGCCACATGGCTCATCGCTGCGCCAGCATGACGTTCTGGCCACAGGCGATGTCACGGGCGAGAGGCAGCTGCTCGACCAATGGCTCCAGTAACCGCAGGCCACGCGCGGCTGCGTCGGGGCAGAAGAAGGGCACGAGATTGATGGTGGAGGTGCTGATCTTGCTGAAGCCGGCGGCGCGCAGCCAGTTGCGGATTGCCCAGGGCGTGAACGAGCGCTCTTCGTGTTCGATGTGATAGCGGGAAAAGCGCTCCAGTAGTTTCAGCACCGGATTGAGGCCATTCGGCTCCACCACCACGATGCTACCCTTGAAGCCAGCCAAGCCGGCGATGGCACCGGCTGGGTCCGGCAGGTGGTGCAGGACGCCCCGTAGCACGATGCAGTCGAAGCTTCCTTCTTCCAGGACGGCGCTGATGTCATAGATGTTGCCGACGGCAAATTCCACCTGGGAGGCAAGGCCATGCGCGGCTGCGCGCGCCTGCGCGGCCTCGATCGCAACGGCGGCAGGATCGACCCCTAGTGCGTGGGCTGCTCCCATGCCCGGAAACTCGAGCGTATAGGAACCATCGCCGCACCCCAGATCCAGTACGCGCTTGCCCTGGAACGGGAAGGCGGCAGCAACCGCGTTGCTGATGCGTGCATTGGCCAGATTGGAGGACAGACGATCGGTGGTATAGCGATAGGAACCGGTCGCGCGGACGTCGTCATCGAACTGTGCGACGTTCTTCTTCACCAGCGGGCGTTGGGATTTCATGCAGGGGTACTCACAGGTTTGGTGCCAACAGCCATGATGTTGCCGACTCTGAGCGGGATCATCATCCCGGCCAGGCCGACGCGTTCAAGGCCCGTGAGCAGCAGTGACTTCAAGACGCTGGGCAGTGGCGTCAGGCGGACCCAATAGCGCAGCGGATAGGCGTTGCGGATCGAATCAACGCGCACGTGCTGGAATCCGTTGGATTCAAGCAGCGCAGCAACGGCGCGATCGCTGAACAACTGCAGGTGCTCGACATCGATGATGGGCGAGCGAAGCCCCAATAGACGGTTCAGCGGGGCCCGCCAATTGTGCACGACCACCGCCAGCTTACCGCCAGGTTGCAGCAGGGTATGTGCCGAACGGACCAGGTCACCAGGCTCTGCGACATGCTCGAGGGTCATGAACGAGCACACCAGCGAGATAGACTGATCGGCAAGAAGATCGGGGTCGAACATGGCTTCGACCAGCATGGGCCTGACATCCGCCGGTGCGGCGTCGATCGCCGCACGCGACGGCTCGACGCCGATGACGGGAGCGAAGCCGGATTGCCGGAGGTAGGGCAGTAGTGGTCCGCTGCCGGCACCCACGTCAACTGCGCCGCGCCGGTGCGCAAGCTGTTGCAGATGCGGCGCCAGGGCATGCGCGTAACTGGCGGCTGCAGCCGCAGCTTCCGGAGTGGAATCGTAGGCGGCATCCGCATAGGCCTGCGACAGAAAGTCATGGCTGGGCGGGCGCGGAGCGAACACTAGGTCGCAGCCCAGGCAGCGCACCAGCCACAGACACATGAACTCCGGATCCTTGCGCGATGCGTAGGTGAAGTCGTTGACCCGTGATGGATCGAGCTTCTCGTCGGCGAATGCAACTGCGTCGCGGGCGCCACAGCCGGGGCACGGACGGTCCCGCGCCTGATCGAATTCAATAGGTGTGCTCATGATTCATTTCCGGGGGCAAGCACTCTGATTTCGCCATGGATGATCAGGTTACGGCGGATGAAGGCAGGGCGCGCCTTGGTTTCCTCGAAGATCTTGCCGATGTACTCGCCGAGCAAACCGATGCCGAGGATGCTGGCCGAGCCGAAGAACATCACCAGCAATGCGACGAATGTAACGCCGCGTGGTGCCAGTTCCGGGTGTAGCACGCGCACGGCAACACTGAACGCGGCAAGCAGCACCGTAAGGGCACAGGCGATGCCGCCGAACGCAGTCAGGAGGTGCAGCGGAATGCGCGAGAACGAGAATATGCCCTTCTTGGCCCAGCCGATGTTGCGGATCCAGTTGTTGGTGCTGGTGCCGAACATCCGGTCGGGGCGTACGTAGTCCACGCCGACCTGGCGGAATCCGACGAAGGCGCGCAGGCCACGCAGGAACGCGTCGCGTTCTTTGCACTGCAGCATCCAATACACCACAGAGCGGTCCAGTAGCGAGAAATCGCCGGCATCCTTCGGAATGGGGACCTCGCTCATCGCCGCGAACAGGCGGTAGAAAGCGCGGTAACAGGCCTCGAGCATCACCGGCATGTCGCGCTTCACGCGCCTGCCATAGACCACTTCAGCGCCCGCACGCCATTCACGGACAAAGTCCTCGATCAGCTCGGGCGGGTCCTGCAGGTCGCCATCCAGCAGTACACACGACGCCTTGCTGGCGTACTCCATGCCGCTGCGGAATGCCGCCTGCGAACCGAAGTTGCGCGAATGGGTGATGCCGATGACATGAGGGTCTTCGGCACTGATGCGCCGGATGACGTCGGCCGAGTCGTCCGGCGAGCAGTCATTGACGAAGATGATCTCGTAGTCGACGCCCAGGCGCTGGAATACGTCGGTCAGTCGCTGGTGCATCACTGGAATGGCCTGGGCATCCCGGTAGCACGCGATCACCGCCGATACGGAATTGCGTTCGGCCTGGCGCGGGGCTTTCTTGGTCAATTCGCCAAAGGTGCTGTGGCCCAGTTGCTCACGCCACCAGTCGACGCTGCGGCGCAGCCCATTCTCGAGGGTGATCCGAGCCTGCCAGCCGAGTAGGCGGGCTGCTTTTGCCGGGTTGGCGTACCAGTCGCTGAGGTCCCAGGCGCGTCCGGCCGAGGTGCTGAACTCTGGTGTGGCGGCCAGATCGAACTGGGAGACTGCCTGGGCTGCCAACGCGTCCAGCCGGGTCGAGTGCCCTGTGCCGATGTTGAAGGACTCGCCGGCGATCGCCGGTGACATCCGGGCGGCTGCCATCACGAAGGCGGCGACAACGTCGTCGACATGGATGAAGTCGCGCGATACGTCGGGGCGTGCAAACATCGGTAGCTCGCCGCGTGCGATGTGTGCGCAGAGATTGGGAATCAGGCGTGAGCTGTCCTCGTATGGGCCATAGACCGAGTACAGGCGCAGGTTGACGATTGGCTGATGCAGGACCTTGCCGTAGTAGCTGACGGCCTGGCTGCAGGCCGCCTTGCTCACCGCATAGTGGCTGTTGGGCAGCAGGGGCGCATCCTCGGCCGGGCCAGATGCATTGAGCCCATACTCCGAGGATGAGCCGGCTCGGATATAGGCCACCAGCGGTAGTAACTTGGCTTGTTCCAGCAGATTGATGAAACTGCTGTAGTTGGTGGCGTGGATGCGCTGCGCGTCATCTTCGAAGGCGTAGGCGCCGAACGAGGAGCAGTCGAATATGGTTCGTGGTGCGACCTTGCGAAGCAACGTCGCGACCGATGCGGGATCGTTGAGGTTGAGGTATGCCAGGTTGGCGGCATGTATGCCCTGCAGGCGCCATGAGTCTCCGGAGAACACAGTGCCCACCACATCGCTGCGCTGTGCGAGGCAGTTGCGCAGCAGGTTGGCACCGATGAATCCACTGGCTCCGATCACCAGGATCGGCCCCTCCAGGGCGGCGATCATCCGCTCCAGGCTCATGCGGTCTGCTCCTTCACCATCGCATGCAGCGATTCGGCATCAAGGCCGCACTCGCGGCGATGGAACTGCTGCGAGCCGAAACGGCCTGACGGATAGCGCAGGGCGTGGCGGTGGATGAACGGGCCGACAGCATGGCCGGCAGTCAGCACGGCAGCGGCCAGCGACATGCCGAGACCTCCTTCGCGCACATGCTCTTCGACCACGTACAGTGGGCCGCCACGCAGCTGGTCGACCACGGTCTTCGGCAGCTGCCGTACATCCGGTTCAGTCACTGCCCACACCGCGGGCCGGTCAGCCACCGACAACTCTGCCAGCGCCGACCAGGCAACCCCCGCCATCGGCCCGAGCGCAGCCAGCACCCCGCGTTCTCCATGCAACAGCTGGCGCCATGCAGCATAGGGCGGTGCCTGGTGCCCCGCAGGGCGGGCATCATAGCCCAGCCGCAAATAGGTGGGGCGGCGCAGGTCCTGCAGCAGTGCGGGCAGATCCTCGTCGAACGCAGGAACTTTGACGTCCATGCCCAGCGCCATCATTGCTGCGCAGTCCTCCAGGGCATGATGGGTCGGACCCATGTGGCCGTAGGCGAACCCACCGCCATTGCCTACGAGGCAGACGGGCAGGCCAGGCAGGCAGACATCATTGCGGATCTGCTCGAACGGCCGTGCGTAGCAGAAGGGGGCGATGCTGTAGGCGAAAACGATGTTGCCTTCGCGGGCAAGGCCGGCTGCAACCCCGATCATGTTCTGCTCGGCGACGCCGGCATTGATGAAACGGCTGCCGAACACGTCCTTGACTTCTTCCAATGCCATGAATCCAAGATCACCGGTGAGGAAGAAATGCTGTGGGGTTGCGCAGTGGGCAATGACTGCGGTGGCGAAGGCCTTTCTCATCGTACTGCGTCGCTCCCGAACGTAATCGCCTGCTCATACTCGGCTTCCGCCAATGGCAGGTAGTGGGATTCCAGCAGGCCTGCATAGTGGGTGCCAAGGCCCTTCACTGTATCCAGCACCAGTACTGTGGGCGCACCGGTGGCCGGTTGGTGGAGGATCTGCGCCAGGGTGTCGGGATCATGGCCGTTCGCGCGCTGCACCTGGGCACCGAAAGCCTGCAGGCGGGGACCCAGATCTGGGCAGGAAACGACATCCTGGGTACTGCCGAACCCTTGCAGACCGTTCTGGTCGATCAGCAGGGTCAGGTTGTCCAGGCGATGGTGAACGGCGAACGACAGTGCCTCCCAGCAGCTGCCTTCCTGCCATTCTCCGTCCGAGCATAGGCAGTACACCCGCCGATTCGAGCCCTGGTGACGTGCAGCCAGGGCCAGGCCGGCCGCCAGCGAGGGGCCGTGGCCAAGCGATCCTGTGGAGAACATCAGGCCGGGAATGCCACTGCCGCTGGGGTGGCCGGGCAATAGGCTGTCGTCCTGGCTGAAGGTTTCCAGATCCGCGTCGCTCAGGCGCCCCAAGCTCCAGAGTGTGACGTACAGCGCGCCTGCGGAATGGCCTTTGGAAAGAACGAAGCGGTCATCCTCCTGCATCACGTCGTGATGCAGGGCGATCAGTGCATCCAGGCAGGAAAGGTTGCCACCCACATGGCCAGACCGGGTCTGGAAGTGCATCTTCAGCAGGCGCGCGCGGGCCTGGGCTGCTAGAGCGGGTAGCCTGTTCACTGTAGTCCCACATTGCTTCAGTCGGGCAAGTATAGGCGCGAGCAGGCGTGACATGACTCAGCTGCCCGTTCGTCGGACCGGACCAGGCAGACTGCCAGTCGGCCCCCAACTCAGCTCTCGGTCCGCCCGTAGGTATCCTCGAAGCGCACGATGTCATCTTCGCCAAGGTAACTGCCGGACTGCACCTCGATCAGCTCCAGCGGCAGCTTGCCCGGGTTGCGCAGGCGATGGGTCACGCCCAGCGGGATGTAAGTGCTCTGGTTCTCGCTGAGCAGGATCACCTCGTCGCCGCGGGTCACCTCGGCGGTGCCGCTGACCACGATCCAGTGCTCGGCGCGATGGTGATGCATCTGCAGGCTGAGCGTACCGCCGGGCTTGACGGTGATGCGCTTGACCTGGAAACGCTCGCCGTTGTCGATCGAATCGTAGGCGCCCCACGGGCGGTAGACCTTGCGATGCCAGGTGGCCTCGCTGCGACCGTCGGCCTTCAGCTGCGCCACCACGGTCTTGACCTCCTGCATGCGGTCGGCCTTGCCGACCAGCACCGCGTCGTCGGTCTCGACCACGATCACGTCATCCAGGCCGACCAGTGCCACCAAGCGCTGTGCATAGGCATAGGTGTTGCGGCAGTCGATCGCGATCACGTCGCCCTGGTGCGCATTGCCATCGCCATCCTGATGCGAGACATCGCGCAGTGCGGTCCACGAACCGACGTCGTTCCAGCCGGCGTCCAACGGAATCACCACGGCGTCTTCGGTTTTTTCCATCACGGCATAGTCGATGGAATCGGAGGGAACGGTGGCGAACGCCTCCTTGTCGAGGCGGGTGAAATCCGAATCGCGACGGGCCTGCTGCCAGGCCTGGCGGCTGCTGGCCAGCATGTCGGGCTGGAAGCGCTCCAGTTCCTGCAGGTAGCGCGAGGCCTTGAACAGGAACATGCCGCTGTTCCAGTAGTACTGGCCGCTGGCCACATAGCCGGTGGCGGTGTCCAGGTCGGGCTTTTCGACGAAACGCTCGACGGCACGCAGGCCCTGCCCATTGGCGGCCTTGATATAGCCGTAGCCGGTTTCCGGACCGGTCGGCACGATGCCGAAGGTCACCAGCTTGCCGGCCTCGGCAGCGCTGGCTGCAGCCTGCACGACTGCACGGAACGCAGCCTCATCGGTGATTACATGGTCCGAGGGCAGCACCAGCAGCAGTGCATCGGCGCCGTCGCGGGTGGCCTCCAGGGCTGCGACCGCGATCGCCGGCGCCGTATTGCGGCCAACCGGTTCCAGGATGATGGCAGCCGGCTCGGCGCCGACCTGCTGCAGTTGCTCGGCAGCGACGAAGCGGTGCTCTTCGTTGGCGATCACCAACGGGCCGTGGGTGGCGATGGGCGCGACGCGCTGCCAGGTGGCCTGCAGCATCGTCAGTTCGCCTGCCAGCGGCAGGAACTGCTTCGGATACGCCTCGCGCGACAGTGGCCACAGGCGGGTGCCGGAACCACCGGACAGGATGACGGGCTGGATGTTGCTCATGATCTTCCTTGATTACTGCTGGATAAGGCGGGAGATTTCGTCGGTGCGCGCCTGCATCAGCGCTGCGTCGCCGCGGGCTTCAACGTTCAGGCGCAGCAGCGGCTCGGTGTTGGAACTGCGCAGGTTGAAGCGCCAGTCGCCGAAATCGGCGCTGATGCCATCGGTGTGGTCCAGCGCGGGCGACCGCGCGGCGAAGTGCTCCATCACGCGGGCCACGGCGGCCTTGGCATCGGCCACCTTGAAGTTGATCTCGCCGCTGCAGGGATAGGCCGCCATGCGGTCTTCGACCCAGTCGGCCAGCGAGCGGCCGCTCTCGGAGATCAGCTGCGCGATCAGCAGCCACGGGATCATGCCGGAGTCGGCATAGGCGAATTCGCGGAAGTAGTGGTGGGCGCTCATCTCGCCGCCGTACACCGCATCTTCGGCGCGCATCTTTTCCTTGATGAAAGCGTGACCGCTCTTGCACAGCACCGGCACGCCGCCTGCCTGTTCAACCATTTCCACGGTGTTCCAGACCAGCCGCGGGTCGTGCACGATCTTGCCACCGGGATTGCGTGCCAGGATGGCCTTGGCCAGCAGGCCGACCAGATAGTAGCCCTCGATGAAGCGGCCGGTATGGTCGAAGAAGAAGCAGCGGTCGAAGTCACCGTCCCAGGCAATGCCGAAGTCGGCGCCGTGTTCGCGCACCGCATTGGCGGTGGCGGCGCGGTTTTCCGGCAGCAGCGGGTTGGGAATGCCGTTGGGGAAGCTGCCATCAGGTTCGTGGCAGATGCGGATGAACTCGAACGGCAGGTGCGGTGCCAGCAGGTCGACGATGGCGCCCGCACCACCGTTGCCGGCATTGACCACCAGCTTCAGCGGCTTGAGCTTGGCGGCGTCGACGTAGCTCAGCAGATGCTGGATATAGGCGCTCTTGTCATGCTGGGCGGTCTGCCCGGCGCGTGGCGGCTGGGCCTCGGACGTATCGACGGCGACCGCATCGGAGATCGCGAACAGGCCGGTATCGGAGCTGATCGGGCGGGCGTTCTCCTTGACCAGCTTCATCCCGTTGTAGTCCATCGGGTTGTGGCTGGCGGTCACCATCACACCGCCGGCTGCGCCGAGGTGATCGGTCTGGAAGTAGACCTCTTCGGTACCGCACAGACCGATGTCGATCACCTCACGACCGGTACCACGCAGGCCTGCGGCCAGTGCATCCTGCAGCGCCGGGCTGGTCAGGCGCACATCGTGGCCGAGGACCACCGGGCCGGGAGCGAGCTGCGCAGCCAGGGCGACGCCGATGCGGCGCGCCAGGTCTTCGTTCAGTTCTTCCGGCACGCGGCCGCGGATATCGTAGGCCTTGAAGGCGGGCAGGGGCATCGATCAGATCCTTTGTGAGCTCAGCCCTCAATTGTAGTCCCAGTCCCGTTTGGGAATCGTTTCCATCGGAGAACGCCACCTGACTGGCGCCACGGATCAGGCCTGCGGCGATCGTCGGCCTGGCCGGCGGGTGCGCTTGGCCGGCAGGCCCGGCAACGGCGCCAGCAGCGCCTGGACGTCTTCCTCACTGAAGCGTGGACCCGTGCTGCCGCCACCTTCCAGAATCGATTCCGCCAGCAGGGCCTTGCGTTCCTGCAGCTCGGCAATCCGTTCTTCGATGCTGCCTGCGGCGATCAGCCGGTAGACGAACACCGGCTGCTGCTGGCCGATGCGGTGGGCGCGGTCACTGGCCTGGTTTTCGGCCGCCGGGTTCCACCAGGGATCGAAGTGGATGACGGTGTCTGCAGCAGTCAGGTTCAACCCGACGCCACCGGCCTTCAGGCTGATCAGGAACACGGGTACCTCGCCCTGCATGAAGCGCTGCACCGGTGTGGCCCGGTCCTGGGTATCGCCGGTCAGCGTCACATAGGCCAGCCCGAGTTCCTCCAGCGCCTGCGCGATCAGCGCCAGCATGCCGGTGAACTGCGAGAACACCAGGATCCGCCGGCCTTCCTCGACCATCGACGGCAGCATGTCGCGCAGCAGCTCCAGCTTGGCCGAGCCGGCATTGCGTGCAGGAGCATCGCCCGGCAGCAGGCGCGGATCGCAGCAGACCTGGCGCAGCTTCAGCAAGGCATCCAGCACCACGATATGGCTGCGCGCCAGCCCGCTGCCGCTGATGGCTTCGCGCACCTGCTTTTCCATCGCGGCACGCACGGTTTCATAGAGATCACGCTGGCCACCCTCCATCTCCACCGCGCGGGTAATGAGGGTCTTGGGCGGAAGCTCTGACGCGACCTGATCCTTGCGCCGGCGCAGGATGAAGGGGCGCAGCCGCTGCGCCAGCAGCTGGGCTCGGCGGTGATCGCTGCCGCGCTCGATCGGGTGGCGCCAATGCTGGTTGAACTGTTTTTCGCTGCCGAGCAGGCCGGGCAGCAGGAAGTCGAACTGCGTCCACAGTTCGCCCAGATGGTTTTCCAGCGGCGTACCGGTCAGGCACAGGCGATGGCGGGCCTGCAGCGTGCGCAGGGTGACGGCCGCACGCGATTTCGGATTCTTCACCTGCTGGGCCTCGTCCAGGATCAGCAGATGGTAGGCATGTGCCTGCAGCGCCTGCTCGTCGCGCCAAAGCAGGGGATACGTGGTCAGTACAAGATCGTGCTCGGGGATCGCCTCGAACAGCACCTCACGTGCCGGTCCGTGCAGGGTCAGTACGCGCAGGCCCGGGGTGAAGCGTGCCGCTTCGCTCTGCCAGTTGTGCAGCAGCGAGGTCGGCACCACCAGCAGCGCCGGCCGGTCCAGGCGGCCACTTTCCTTTTCGACCAGCAGATGCGCCAGTGTCTGCAGGGTCTTGCCCAGCCCCATGTCATCGGCCAGCACCCCGCCCAGCCCCTGCTGGCGCAGGTACTGCAGCCACGACAGGCCCTCCAGCTGGTAGGGACGCAGCGTTGCCACCAGCCCCGCTGGTGGCGGCACTTCGCCAAGTGCGGGTGCCTGCATCAGCCGCTGCACCAGCGCCTGGGTATCCTTGCGGCCCCGGAACTGCAGGCGCGCCGTGTCCTGCAGTGCCTGCAGGCGGCCACGGTCAAGCGCTGACAAGCGCAGCGGCGCGCCACGCTGGGCGAACAGGTCCGCCAACAGGGCCATGATCGGCTTCAGTCGCGCGGCCCGCAGTGCCAGGCGGGTGTTGTCGCCTGCCATCAACAGGACGTTCTCGTCGTCGCCGATGGCGTCCAGCTGGCCACGCATCCAGCGGGGATCGGACTGCAGCACCTGCTGCAGCAGCGGAACCATCGATACGTTGCGGCCTTCCACCTGGATGTCCAGACCCAGGTTGAACCAGCCCGCATCCGCCGGGTCCGCCTGGATGTCCAGGTCGATCTCATCCACCCGGGTGATGCGATGGCGGAAGTCGTCGTCCGTCTCCACCTTCCAGCCCAAGGCTTCCAGGCGCGGCACGTCATCCAGCAGGAACCGTGTCCAGTCATGGGTGCGCAGCTGGAACTGCGGGCCAGCGCCGTCCAATGGCGCCCGCGGGTCCGTGTCGCGATACAGTCCCACCGTGCGCAGCTGGGCCTCGCGCCGTGATTCCTCAGCCAGGTCACGGGGCAGCAGGGCGAGCTGGCCCTCCGGATCGAGTGCGAACAGGCTCGGATCATCCAGGAACCGCACGTGCTCGTCGTACTCGAAGGCCACGGTCGCGATATCGGCCCATTGCGACGGGTCGCGGCGGCCGAGCCACGCCGGCCGGAACTCAATCGTATGCAGGCGCAGCACGGGGATCATCGCGCTGATCTGCAGGGTGGGCAGTGTGTCGCTTGCACCGGGGCGCGGCAGGGCAGGGTCGATCTGTTGCAGCATCTGTGCGACCACCGCTTCTTCGTTGGGTAACAGATTGGGCAGGCTCAGGAAGGCGTCGGCGTCCTCGGCCCTGACATCCAGCAGCAGCGGACCGACCTCGCCGGTGACCGGGTCCAGATAGCACGCACTCCGGCCCAGGACCACGCCTCTGGCGCCGCCCTCCACGCTCAACGTGGGTTCCAGCAGCGTCGCGCCCTGCGTCATGCCAACGGTCCAGCCCAGTTCGCCGCGGCGTGGAGCTCCTGACCGGGCCGGCACGTCGCCGTGCGTACCGCAGGAGACCCAGCCATGGCCGCTGGAGACGATCAACTGCAGGGTGGCCGCGAAGTCGATCCATTCGTCCTTCGTCGCGGGCTGCCGCTGGGTGCGTAGCTGGATCATCACCGCCAGATCAGTCGGCGTGAGATAGGCCGGAGGATCCAGCAGCAGGTCCGCGGTGATATCCATCCACTTGCCCGTGCTGATCGCACCATCGGCCCCGTACTTGACGCGCCGGACCAGCACGGCGGGGTGGTGGTTGTAGGTGGACAGTTCGAAGATGACACCGTTCCGGCGTGGCTGGGCCGGCCGGATCCGCGCGCTCTGCCAACGCGAAAGCTCTGCCAGCAGTTCAGGACGCGGCGGTTGCGTCAGGTCCTGTTCGGTCAGGGGGCTCTCGTCGTCCATGGCAAGCGAATCCAGCATGTACGAGACCAGCACCGCCGCCACATGCTTGCAGGTGCGGCCGACGGGGCAGGAACAGGCACTCTGCAGGCGGCTGCGCGCGGTGCGCGTACTGGCCGTCAGATCGATCTCCACGTAGTAGGGATGCCTGGCCGAACCCTGTACCTCGGCCGTCAGCAGGCCATCGCGAAGTTGCCGGTTGCGCACGCCACCCAGGCACTGCTCGCTCTTCTGCAGTGTCCATTCGTCGATCCAGCGGAACAGGTCTTCGTCTGTGAAGGTCGGCGTCATCGTAGATTGAGGGGCGTAGGCGCTGAAGCACCCTTCTGCGTGGAATCGCCCATTCTACCCAATGCCCGCCTGGTGCTCCGTCAATGCTGCGGCGCATCCAGGCCCTTCGCCGCCCTCCAGCTAGAATGCGGTCATCCTCAACGTGCAGGGTAGTACAGCAATGCAGCAATCGACTTCCACCGGCAAGCGCGGCAAGCGCTTCGCCAGTGCGGCGGAGGCCCTGCAAGGGGTGGTCGCCGATGGCCAGACGCTGGCCGTGGGCGGCTTCGGCCTGTGTGGCATTCCCGAGGCCCTGATCGCCGCGCTGCGTGACAGTGGCGCCAAGGGCCTGACCGTGATCTCCAACAATGCCGGCGTCGATGGTTTCGGCCTGGGCCAGCTGCTGGAAACCCGGCAGATCAAGAAGATGATTTCGTCCTACGTGGGCGAGAACAAGGAATTCGAGCGCCAGTTTCTGGCCGGCGAGCTGGAGCTGGAATTCAACCCGCAGGGCACCCTGGCCGAGCGCCTGCGTGCCGGCGGCGCGGGCATCCCGGCGTTCTTCACTGCCACCGGCTACGGCACCGTGGTGGCCGAGGGCAAGGAAACCCGCGAGTTCGACGGCAAGCACTACGTGATGGAGACCGCGCTGCGTGCCGATGTCGCGCTGGTCAAGGCGTGGAAGGCCGACGAAGCAGGCAACCTGGTGTTCCGCAAGACCGCGCGCAACTTCAACCCGGCCTGCGCGATGGCCGGCAAGGTTTGCATCGTGGAAGTGGAAGAGGTGGTGCCGGTCGGCGCCATCGATCCGGACCTGGTGCACCTGCCGGGCATCTACGTGCACCGCATCGTGCACAACCCGCATCCAGAAAAGCGTATCGAACAGCGCACCATCCGCGCGGAGGGCAACTGACATGGCGTGGACCCGCGATGAGATGGCGGCACGCGCCGCCCGCGAACTGACTGATGGCGCCTACGTGAACCTGGGCATCGGCCTGCCGACCCTGGTCGCCAACCATATTCCCGAAGGCGTGGATGTGTGGCTGCAGTCGGAGAACGGCCTGCTCGGTATCGGCCCGTTCCCGACCGATGCCGAAGTGGACGCCGACCTGATCAACGCCGGCAAGCAGACCGTCACCGCACGTGCCGGTGCCAGCTACTTCGGCAGCCACGACAGCTTCGCGATGATCCGCGGCGGCCACGTCAACCTGGCCATCCTCGGCGCCATGCAGGTCACCCATAAGGGCGACCTGGCCAACTGGATGGTGCCCGGCAAGATGGTCAAGGGCATGGGCGGCGCGATGGATCTGGTGGCCGGCGTGCAGCGCGTGGTGGTGCTGATGGAGCACACCGCCAAGAACGGCGAGCACAAGATCCTGACCGAATGCACGCTGCCGCTGACCGGTGTGGGCGTGGTCGACCGCATCATCACCGATCTGGCCGTGTTCGACGTGACTGACAAGGGCCTGCTGCTGGTGGAAGCCGCGCCGGGTGTCAGCGATGAAGAACTGAAGGAAAAGACCGGCGTCGCGTTCCGTCAGTAAGGCCTGCTCACGGCTACATTGCCACGGCCACTGAAGTCGTCTTCGGTGGCCAAATCCTGCAGCCAGGTGCCTGCCTGCCAGCTTCCCTCGGCAAGCAGGCGCAGTGGTTCCAGCACACTCCGTTCATCGAGCGTGATGCTGACAACGTCCGTGCCGACCGCCGAGCAGACATCACTGATGAATGCGAGCGCGCCAGTCTGCACTGCGGCGAGAGCTTCCAGTCCACGCTCCCCCAAGGTCTGTTCGCCGAACTCGCCGTGCACCACTCCACTCATGTCGCGGAAGTAGCCGTTGAACTGACCGTGCGGGGCACTTAGCAGTGCTTCCAGCAAGAGGTCGTGCTGAAGGATCAAGGATGAGCCTGAGGGATCCTGGCGGCCGTCGAAGTAGCGCGCTTCAGCCCAGCCCAATCCGTCCAGCTGCTTGGCCGTTTCCCGCAAGGCGAAGTACTGGCCGCCAATCGGTTCGCCGCTAAGGCGGATCAGATTGCGCTGGATGGTTCCTGCATAACCCAGATCGACGACCATGGCTGGTTCGCCGCCAGTGGCCTCTGACAGGCGCGCTTGCCAGATCTGTCGGCTCTGCTCGGCCAGCTCAAGGAGGGAGGGAAGTGCAGGTTGCAGCCACAGCGAGACCGTGTCTGCCATTTCAGGCAAAAAGACGTCGCGCTCCAGCAGCGTAGAGTCAACTTGGGCAATCACGTCCATGGCCTGCGTGCCAAGGCGTGCCACAAGAAGTTGCCGCATGTTGCCGTTGAAGCTACCGGCCAGTACGGCAGATAGATCTGCATCCGCTGCCAGTGCCGGCAAGGCCGTGGAGCGCCGCGATGCAAGAAAATACTCTGTGCGCAGTGCTCGCATTCCGGAATGGACCTTGGCCAACAGCGTCCAAGCCTGCTCCAGCAGATGGCCTTCTCGAGCGAGCAGCAGGATTGAACCGATACCCCGCCGTTGGGCGGCAGTGGCGGTTGTCAACAGGAAATCAAGCAGGATGGGACCCAACACGCAGTAGCCCGTGTCTTCCGCTGCAAGTTGTGGCGTCGGGTACACGCGATGTGGGGCGGTGTCGGCTATGTACGTCAAACGATTGGCCAGCAACCCACGCCATAGCTGCTCAGGCCAAGGTGCCTGCGCTGCTGAACGATGGCGCAAGGTGCGCAGAGCGGGGACCATGTCGAACAGTGCGCCGGGACGTAGCACGTGGACCGGATTGATCAGGCCGGCACGTTGCGGCAGCTGGACATCAGAATGTTCATTGTCGCCCACATGCAGCCAATGATCCGGAGATATTGCCAACTGCTCCGCCCATCGCGCCCAGCTGTCGTCGGCATCCTTACGGTGCCCGGTTTCGCAGGAGATCCACCAGGTGTCGGTAACGGCTTCCACTGGTGGTGGCAGTATGCTGCGCAGTACAGCTGCGGGCAGGTACATGTCCGACAGAGCGATCAGCCGTTTTCCGGCCAACGTCGGTAGTGCTTCCAGAAGCCCCTGGCGCGGGCGCAACAGCTCCTGCTCTGTCTGCACTTCCAGTGCCAGCAGACGCTGGGCCATGGCGCCGTCAAGGTGCCCGATGCGTCCCACCTGCTGGTAGATTTCGGCCAGTTCCGGATCGCGGCCCAGACGTTGCCGTTCTGCGATTTCCGCGTCCTCCCGAATCTCGGCGAACGCAGTCAATCCCGATATGCGTTCAGCACGAAGTGCCAGCAGTTGGCGCGCGCCATTTGGCGTCGTGAAGGGGCGCAGAACCATGGTGTCGAATACATCCAGCGTCACCACCCTGGCTTCGATGCCCGCCATCCGTAGTTGCTCTGCCAGCGGATACCTGAAGGCAGCACCGGCATTTCGCTCACCTTCGGTGGCCATGTGGCGACTGCCATCGGCCGGCAGTACGCCGATTCGATAGCCACGATCGCGAGCGATCAATGCGAAAAGACGTTCGATCGCATGCTGCAGAGTGCCATCGATCTGGCCCTGCTCTGCGGGAAACTCATCCAACGAAAGTCTCAGCTCGAACAGTGGCCGCAGGGCATCCACTCGCGCCCAGAACATCGAGCCGGCGGGGTAATCGAAGTAGCCGGTGCCGTCCCACCCCAGACCCAGGCGGGCGCACAAAGCGTGACCTATTGAAGCGTTGGAAAGCCAAGTATGTGCCCATGGCGGTAGTGACGCATGGGTTTCCGGATAGACCAGCCCCAAATCCGGGGCCGCCTGCAGCACGCCAAGCAACCAAGCCAGGCGATCGTGGTCACCAAACAGCGATGCCAGTAGATAGCGTCGCCACTGTTCCTGGGTGCTACCGGTGTAAAGCGATTTCTTGGTGTGTACGTGGCCCACCACGTCCAGCTCACGGATGCTGGTTTCAAATGCGAGCATCAGTGGCGCGATGTCGCGGCCACGGTTGGCTACCTTCGCTACCTGCAGGTCGATCAGCTTGGGAAGCTGCCCAAACCGTGCACGAACCTGCTCTGCAGCGACGTCATCCACCACCGAGACCATAAGCCGATAGGGAACTGGCATCTGTTCCAGCGACGAGGCCAGCTCTTCAATCAGGTCCGGATAGAAGACATGCGCCATCACTCCGACCTTCAATGAAATCAGCTCCAGTGGGACTGGTGCTGGCAATGGTGTGTCGCATACTGGTGGAGTACTCGGGTGATGAGTTGCGCCGGAAGTGCGCACGCGGCGCAGCAGTCCACCGATACCCATGACACGTGCAATCTTCAGTGCGCGACGGACCACCGACCAGAGCCCCGGCAATCCGCCTCCGTGGCGCTGAACCGAGCGTTGGATTGCATCAAGGTAACGACGGAGCTTCACCGTTCACTCCGTTGGTCAGATGCAGAGCTGGACTGGCTGGGTTTAAGGCGCGGCATCAGTTGAATTGGAAGGATAGGTCGAGATGGAGCATTGTCCCGTCTGTGACTGAACCGGGCAAATCGGGCAAGCTGGAGCTGATTTCATCTGAAGACATGGCGCCATGCTGTTCCCTCACGACCTGCCCGATGCCGATGTCCAGCACCTGCCGGGCTGGCTGGCCGCGACCGATGCCGACCGGCTCCTGTCCGTGCTGCAGGCCGAAGTCCCCTGGGAAGTCCACCGCATCCGCATGTTCGGCAACTGGGTGGATTCGCCGCGGCTGAGCTGCTGGATCGGCGATCCGCAGGCGCGCTACCGCTATTCGGGGGCTGAATTCGTGCCGCACTTCTGGCCACCCGCGTTGCAGGCCATGCGTGATCGCCTGCAGGTGGAGGGCCTCGGCCGCTTCAACAGCGTGCTGCTGAACCGCTATCGCGGCGGCGGTGATTACATGGGCTGGCACAGCGATGACGAGCCGGAGCTGGGGCCGGCCCCGGTGATTGCTTCGCTGAGCCTGGGCGCGGCGCGGCGCTTCCTGCTGCGCCGGCGCGATGACCCGGCGCGGAAGGCCGAGTATCTGCTCGGCCATGGCGATCTGCTGGTGATGGCCGGTCAGACCCAACAGTTCTATCAGCACGCGCTGCCGAAGATGGCACGCGTGCAGGGGGAGCGGATCAACCTGACGTTCCGCTGGATCACGCCGCGCTGATCGATCAGCGCGCGACGGTCGGCTGGTCGGCCTGCCCGCTCACCAGCGTCCAGCCCACCACGTCCTGCGCCAGCTGCTGCAGCCCACGCTCGAACGCGGCGGTCACCGCCGGTACGTCGGTGCTGCCGACCGGCTGCGCCTGGCGGAAGGTGCGGTCGGCGACCACGCGCTGGTCGGCCACGTGGATCAGCTTGGCGTTGACCTCGATCACCACTGTCGGCGTGGCCTGTCCCTGGTAATCCGATTCGAAGCGGCGCACGTCGGTGGACAGCTTGTAGTCGGCGCGGATGCCGGCGGTGCTGCGGGCCACGCCGCGGATGCGGCCGGAATCCTCGAAGCCGCGCAGCAGGGTGTCCTCGATCATGTCGGTGGCCGGCTGCGCCCAGCTGGCGCCCTTGTAGATCTCCAGCTGCGATGGCGTCGGCCGCACGTTGATGCGCGGGCTGTCGACCATGCGCGCGGCGCTGGGTTTGGCCAGTACCAGCTGCCAGCTGGCCTGTGGCCACGCCGGGTCCGCCTTGACCTGCACGGACGGCGAGTACAGCGTCACTGCGGTTTTCTCGCTGCTGCCAAGGATGGAGCAGCCGCCCAGCAGGGTGACCATCGAAGCGGCCAGCAGCAGGCGCGGAAGGGTGGTCGGGCTCATTTGGGTTCGAACTCCTTCGGTGCGTCGCGGCCCAGCAGGTAGCGCGCGGGGTTGTTCTCGAGGCGGTCGCTGACCCGGCGCAGGTCGCGGATCAGGCCGCGCAGTTCGGTCAGCGTCGGGCCGAGCTGGCCGAGGCCATCGTTGGCGAAGCTGTTGATGGCAGCGCGGTTCTCGCCAAGGATCGAATCGGCGTTGCCTGCGGCCGAATCAAGCTTGGCCAGAGTGCCGTCGAGCTTGTCGATGATGCCCGGCAGCTGCTGCACCAGGTTCTTGTCCAGGCGCTCGATGGTGCCGTTGGTGGTCTTCAGCGTGGTGTCCAGGCTGCGCGCGGCGTCGCGCGCGCTGAGCAGCAGCGCCTGCGTGCCCTGGTCACGGTCGGCCAGACCACCGCTGATGGTTTCCAGGTTGGCCAGTGTCGCGTTGATCGAAGCCACGTTGCGGTCGCTGAGAATCTGGTCCATGCGCTCGACGATGCGGTTGGCGACGTCGGTGATGTTCTGCAACGCCGACGGCGTGGTCGGGATGATCGGCGCCGGGTCCTTGTTGACCGTGGTCAGCGCCGGCGACTGCGGCGTGCCACCGCTGAGCTGGATGATCGACGGGCCGGTCAGGCTGGTGATCGCCAGCTTGGCGCGGGTATCGGTCTTGACCGGCGTGTT
Organism: Stenotrophomonas sp. 80084_Sma; assembly: GCF_056481995.1. Taxonomy (NCBI): domain Bacteria; kingdom Pseudomonadati; phylum Pseudomonadota; class Gammaproteobacteria; order Lysobacterales; family Lysobacteraceae; genus Stenotrophomonas; species Stenotrophomonas sp. 80084_Sma. The sequence continues at coordinate 577,323 of NZ_CM151177.1, forward strand.
GGAGTTCAGGCGGATGCGCGCGACCACCTGGCGCGGGTCGTCCGGTACCAGGTTCAGTTCGGTGATCGAGCCCACCGCGATGCCGTTGTACTGCACCGGGCTGCCCACCGACAGGCCGGTCACCGCTTCGCGGAACACCACGCGGTATTCCTGCCAGGTGCGGTCGGAAGAGTACTTGGCGGCCCACAGGCCGAAGGCCAGCAGGGCCAGGCCGGTGATCAGGGTGAACGCGCCGATCAGCACGTAGTTGGCTTTGGTTTCCATGGCTCAGGCACTCTCGATCTGTTCGCCACGCGCGGCGCGCGCGGGGTCCGTGGAAGTATTCCTGGATCCACGGATGATCCAGTTTCTCGATGTCAGGCAGGGGCGCATTGGCCACGACCTTGCGGTCGGCGATCACCGCTACCCGGTCGCAGATCGCGTACAGCGTGTCCAGGTCGTGGGTGATCAGGAACACGGTCAGCCCCAGCGCTTCCTGCAGGGTCTTGATCAGGCGGTCGAACGCCGCCGCGCCGATCGGGTCGAGGCCGGCAGTGGGTTCATCCAGGAACAGCAGCGGTGGGTCCAGCGCCAATGCGCGGGCCAGGCCGGCGCGCTTGCGCATGCCACCGGACAGCTGCGAGGGCAGCTTGTTGATCGCATCGGCGGGCAGGCCGGCCAGCTTCACCTTCAGCAGCGCCAGTTCGTAGTGCCAGCGCTCGGGCAGTTCGCGATGGTGCTCCTTCAGCGGTACCTGCACGTTCTCACCCACGGTCAGCGACGAAAACAGCGCGCCGTCCTGGAACAGCACGCCGGTGTTGCGTTCGATGTGCAGGCGGCTCTCGGCATCGTCGGCACGCGCGTCGCGGCCGAGCACTTCGATCTGCCCGGCATCGGGCACGCGCAGGCCGAGGATCGAACGCATCAGCACCGATTTGCCGGTACCGGAGCCACCGACCACGCCCAGGATCTCGCCGCGGCGCACGTCCAGGTCCAGGTCCTCATGCACAGTCTGGCTGCCGAAACGGTTGACCAGACCACGCACGCGGATGGCCAGCTCGTGGCCGTCGTCGTCCTGCATGGGAATTTCTTCGGGCGTCGGATGTGTGCTCATGTCACCAGTCCATGTGCATGAACCACAACGCCGCGAAGGCGTCGATGATGATCACCAGCGAGATGGTCTGCACCACGCTGGAGGTGGTGCGTTCGCCGACCGACTGCGCCGTGCCTTCGACCTTCAGTCCTTCCAGGCAGCCGATCAGGCCGATCACCAGCGCGAACACCGGCGCCTTCGACAGGCCGACCAGCATGTGCCGCACTTCCATCGTCTCGTGCATGCGCGCGATGTACATCTGCGGCGGAATATCCAGATCGAACGCACCCACCGTGATGCCGCCGGCCAGGCCGGCGACCATCGCGATGAAGGTCAGCAGGGGCAGGGTGACCAGCAGCGCCAGCAGTCGTGGCAGCACCAGCAGGTCGATCGGGTCCAGGCCCAGGGTGCGCATCGCATCGATTTCCTCGCGCGCCTTCATCGCACCGATCTGCGCGGTGAAGGCGCTGGCGGTGCGGCCGGCCAGCACGATCGCGGTCAGCAGTACCGCAAATTCGCGCAGGAAGGCGATGTTGACCAGTTCGACCACATAGATCTCGGCGCCGAAGTCGCGCAGGATGGTCGAGCCGAGGAAGGCGATCACCGCGCCGACCAGGTAGGACAGCAGTGCCACCAGCGGTACCGCATCCAGCCCGACCTGCTCCATCTGGTGCACGGTGGCGGTCAGGCGGAAACGGCGGGGTTCCTTGACCAGGCGCGCGGCCTTGACCAGGTTCTCGCCGAGGAAACTGCACAGCGCCTTGATGTTGTGGCCGGTGGCATGGACGCTGACACCCAGCCGTTCCAGTGCAGCCAGCACGCCGAAGTCGCGCTTGGGCTTGGGCCGGTCGTCGGCCACTTCCTCGATGGTGCACACCAGCGCCTGGTGGTCCGGGCGGAACTTCAGTGCGTCCTCACCGAGGTCGGCGCGATGGGCCACGCGCAGCACCTGCAGCACGCCGGCCGAATCCATCTTCTCGATGGCGGTGGCATCGATGCCGGTCAGCGTGTCGGGAACGCCGCGCAGGACTTCGGCCGCGGCCAGCGCGGTCTTCAAGGTCCAGGTGCCGGACAGGCGGATCACGCCCGGGTCATGGGCATCCTGTTCGAGCTGGGGGGCGTGGTTCGGGGTCACTTGGGCCATTCGGGTCGCAGCATAACCGTTCTGTATTGGGCATCGCGTCGAACTCGGATGAATTTCTCCGGTAAGGCCCAGCCTAGGTAATACTACGGCGCATGTCCGCAGACGCTCACACGATCCCCACGCCCCAGGCCACCTACGCGCAGCGCGTGGCCTTCGTTTCCGAGATCGCCGGACGCCTGCACAGCTACGGCACAACGGCCCAGCGCCTGGAAACGGCAGTGGTGGCACTGGCCCGCCAGCTCGATCTGGATTGTGAACCGTGGTCGAATCCCACCGGTATCATCCTCAGCTTCAGCGACCCTGCGCAGGCGATCGGCTCCAGTGACATCACCCGCGTGATCCGCCTGGCCCCCGGCGAGAACGACCTGCACAAGCTCAGCGTGGCCGATCATATCGCCGAGGAAGTGGCCAACGGGCGGATGAGCATCGCCCAGGGCCACACCGCGCTGCGCCAGCTGGACAAGGATCCGGGCCGGCGCGGCAAGCTGCGCACCATCCTTTCGTTCACCCTCGGCGCGGCCGGTGTGGCCGGCATGTGGAAGCTGCCGTGGCTGGACATTGCCACCGCCGGTGTCATCGGCCTGATGATCGGCCTGCTCGGCATGGTCACCGACCGTCGCCCGGCCACCCGCGAAGCCGCCGAGGCACTGGCCGCGCTGCTGGCCGGCCTGGTCGCCACCCTGGTCGCGTCCTTCATCGGCGCGCTCAACCTCAACACGGTGATCATCGCCTCGCTGGTGGTGCTGCTGCCCGGCATGTCGCTGACCAATGCGGTCAATGAGCTGGCCAGCCAGCACTGGGTGTCGGGTACCGCGCGCTTTGCCGGCGCGCTGACCACCATCATGAAGCTCAGCGTCGGCGCGATGATCGCGGTGACCCTGGCCGACGTGCTCGGGCTCGATCCGGTGATCCGCGCCACGCGGCCGCAGGGGCCGTGGGTGGAGTGGGGCTCACTGCTGACCGCAGCGTTTGCCTTCGCGATGCTGTTCAAGGCCAACCGCCGCGATTATCCGTGGGTGATCGCGGCCTCGGTCGCTGGTTATGCGATCTCCAAGTTCGGTGGCCACGCCTGGGGGGCGCCGGCTGGCATCTTCCTGTCGGCGATGCTGCTGACCGCCGGTGGCAATCTGTTCGGCCGCCTCGTCGGCCGCCCGGGCGCAATCATCCGCCTGCCCGGCATCATCATGATGGTGCCCGGCAGCACCAGCCTGCGCGGCGTGCTGACCCTGGTCCAACAGCAGGACGTGGGCGCCGGCCAGAGCGTGTTCCTCACCGTGCTCAACGTGGTGATGGCGCTGGTCGCTGGCCTGCTGTTCGGCAACCTGCTGATGCCGGCCCGCAAAACCCTGTAATCGCCCTCTGGGCTGCTTCCTGTGGGTGTGGACCGTTGGTCCACACATCTTTCCTTTCCGAAGAATGAAAAACGCCGGCTTTCGCCGGCGTTTTTCATTGCATCCCGATCCGGCCTCAGGCCTTCTTGATCAGGAAATCTTCCGGCTTCTTGTTGCCCTTGGCGGTCAGCTCGGCCATCCAGCGCGGCTGCTTGCCACGACCGGTCCAGGTTTCCTTCGGATTGGCCGGGTTGCGGTACTTCGGCGCAACCTTGCCCAGCTTGCGGCCAGCGGTCTTCGACGGTGCCTTGGCGACCTTGGCCACCTTGCGCGCGCGCGGGGCCGGGGCGTCGCCGAACAGTTCCTCGATGGTGTAACCCTCGGTCTTGGCCAGCTTGGTCAGCTGTGCCCGGACCTTGGTGATCGGCCGGCGCTTGGCGACGATGGTCTGCTGTTTCTTGGCGGTGCGGATCAGGGCGCCCAGCTCGCGTGCCGACAGGCCGGTCAGGTCAATGCTCATTTACGGTTACTCCGGAAACTAATAAGTGGACGGGACGAGCCAGTCCCTGGCGTCGCGGGACAGAATAAAGATGAATTAATCCCAGCACAAATGCAGACCGGTCATGGCCTGGCAGCATCCCGGCTGCATTGCGTCGATTTTGACCGGATTATGTCCGCTGCAATATTGCTCAAATGGGCGTCAGGCAAAAAAAGACCGGGGCATGCCCCGGTCTTTTCCTGATCAACCCTGCAGGCGCTGCAGCAGGGTGGCCTTGTCCAGGCTTTCCGCTTCGCTGGCGCGGCGCGAACGGTACTCGTAGGTGCCGGCGGCCAGGCCACGTTCGCTGACCACCACGCGGTGCGGGATGCCGATCAGTTCCATGTCGGCGAACATCGCGCCCGGGCGCAGGCCACGGTCGTCGAGTGCCGCGTCCAGGCCCGCATCGCGCAGCTCCTGCAGCAGGTTGGCCGCGGCCTCGGCCACGGCGGCGTCGCCCTTCGGATTGATCACGCATACCACCACCTGCCACGGCGCCATCGCGTCCGGCCAGATGATGCCGGCATCGTCATGGTTCTGTTCGATCGCGGCAGCCACCACGCGCGAGATACCGATGCCATAGCAGCCCATCGCCATCACCGCGGCCTTGCCGTTCTCGTCCAGAACGGTGGCATCCAGCGCTTCGGCATACTTGCGGCCGAGCTGGAACACGTGGCCGACTTCGATGCCACGGGCGATCTTCAGTTCACCACCGTCCAGCGCACGGTCACCGGCACGCACGTTGCGGATGTCGGCCACTTCCGGTTCCGGCAGGTCGCGGCCCCAGTTGACGCCAGCCAGGTGGAAACCGGCTTCGTTGGCGCCGACGACGAAGTCGGACATCGCCGCCACTTCGCGATCGGCCACCACGCGGATGGCCTTGGCCGGGGCGACCGGGCCGAGGAAGCCCGGCACGCTGCCCAGGTGCTCGGCGATTTCCGCCTCACTGGCGAAGCGCTGTTCGTCCAGGCCGGCAACCTTGGCCAGCTTGATCTCGTTGACCTCATGGTCGCCGCGTACCAGCAGCAGCACGAACTGCTGTGCCTTGCCTTCGCCGGCGATCAGCGCCACCGATTTCACCGTGCGCTGCAGGTCGATGCCGAGCAGCGCCGCGACATCCTCGCAGGTTTTCTGGGTGGGGGTATCGACCTTGCGCATGGCTTCGCTGGCGGCCGCACGCGGTGCCGGATCGGCAGCGATCGCCGCTTCCATGTTGGCCGCGTAGTCCGAACCGGTGGAGAACACCAGCGCGTCTTCGCCGGAATCGGCGATGACGTGGAATTCCTGCGAGGCATCGCCACCGATCGCGCCGGAGTCGGCCTGCACCATGCGGAAATCCAGGCCGAGGCGGGTGAAGATACGGCTGTAGGCCGACTTCATGTTCTCGTACTCGCGCACCAGGCACTCATCGTGCAGGTGGAACGAATAGGCGTCCTTCATCAGGAACTCGCGCGAACGCATCACGCCGAAGCGCGGACGGATCTCGTCGCGGAACTTGGTCTGCACCTGGTAGAAGTTCACCGGCAGCTGCTTGTAGCTGGACAGCTCGCTGCGCGCGAAGTCGCAGGCGGCTTCTTCGGCGGTCGGGCTGTAGCAGAACACCTGGTCCTTGCGGTCCTTGATCTTCAGCAGCTGCGGGCCGAACTTCTGCCAGCGCCCGGTCTGCTCCCACAGTTCCTTCGGCTGGATGGTCGGGATCTGGAATTCCACGGCACCGGCGCGGTCCATTTCCTCGCGCACGATGCGTTCAACCTTGCGCAGCACGCGCAGGCCCAGCGGCGACCAGGTGTATAGGCCCGATGCCAGCTTGCGGATCATGCCCGCGCGCAGCATCAGCCGGTGGCTGGTGAGCTCGGCGTCGCTGGGGGTTTCCTTGGTGGTGTGCAGGTGGAACTGGGAGAGGCGCATCGTCGGCTTCGGATAACGGCAGAGACGCCTATTCTGCCAGCCCGGCCGGGGGGAGGGGTATCGGCAGGGCTGCGCCCTGCACCCGCCTCAAGCAACGTCAACTGCAACTGCAACAGCGGGCTTCCCGTGGGATGGCGGGGTGGGTCCGGTTGCGGGGGACGCCGTAAATACGTCCCTGTGGCTCGGTCGCGCCATCCATGGCGCTCACGCCCCCGCAACCGGACCCACCCCGCCTTCGACAGTTTTCTGCGATCTGTCGCCCTTTTGTAGGGCCGAGCCATGCTCGGCTGCTGTTCGATCAATTCTCGAACTATTCGATTTCCATGGAGATTCATCCACGCATGGCGTGGATCTACTGACCACCGGGAATCTGTCGGGGGTGGGGCGGTGTCGGATTGCGGGGTGTCAGCCGCATGGATGCGGCTGCCAAGCCTACAGGGACGTACTTGCGGCGTCCCCGCACTCCGACACCGCCCCGCCATTCCACGGAATGCCCGCTCTTGACGTTGCCCTTGCTACCGCCTCTGCGGGTGCAGGGCTGCAAGCCCTGCCGATAACCCTCACTCCGCCGGGCAGTAGGCCTTGATGGCGGCTTCAGCCAATCCCTTCTGCGCGCTGCGCTGCTCCGGAGCCAACGCGGTATCGGCCTTGCCATCACCATCGGTGTCCTGCATAACCTGGCCGCCGCCGTCCAGCAGGGCCAGGTTGGCGCGGGCGGTGCTGCACTGCTCGGGCACCGGCGCGGCCGGGGTCTCGGCGCTGGCCGCCGCCTGGGGACTGCGCGCCTGCGCCCGGGTCTCGAACTTCCTGCCCGCCGGCGGGGTCTCCGAATACTGGGTCACGCCATTGGCGTCCTTCCATTTATAGACCGGGCCGGCCACGGCGTTGGCACTGGCCAACAGCAGCAGGCATCCAAGGCAGGACAGGGCACGCATGGCAAACTCCACGGAATGGGCGTAGAACGCCGATTGCAGCATTGGCGCCGAGCACTGGCAAGTCGATTAAACTGGATTCCATGGACCCGATCACACCGCCGCCGCGTTCGCGCACGATTTACCTGCTGCCCAACCTGTTCACCACCGCCGGCCTGTTTGCTGGCTTCTACGCGATCATCGCCGCGGCCAACGGGGACTTCGTCAACGCCAGCATCGCCGTGTTCGTGGCGGCGGTGATGGATGGCCTGGATGGGCGCGTGGCGCGCCTGACCGGCACCAGCAGCGAATTCGGCGTGCAGTACGACTCGCTGGCCGACCTGGTCAGCTTCGGCATGGCCCCGGCGCTGGTGATGTACCACTGGTCGCTGTCGTGGCTGAAGTTCGACGACCCGCTGCTGGGTCGCGTCGGCTGGGCCGTGGCCTTCCTGTATGCCGCCTGCGCGGCGCTGCGCCTGGCCCGCTTCAATACCCAGGTAGCGGTGGTCGACAAGCGCTGGTTCGTCGGCCTTGCCAGCCCGGCCGCGGCCGGCCTGATGATGTCCTTCGTCTGGGCGTTCGCCGATGGCAACCTGGGCTGGGACGGCAACCAGCTGCGCTACGTGGCGCTGGCGGTGACGATCATCGCGGCGCTGCTGATGGTCAGCCGCATCCGCTTCTGGAGCTTCAAGGGCGGCGGCGCCAAGGGCACCCGCTCCGACCGCGTGCCGTTCCTGGTACTGGCCCTGGTGCCAGTGGCGATCGCCATTGCGGTCATCGATCTGCCGCGCGTGCTGTTCGCGGTGGGCATCCTGTACGCCTTGTCGGGCCCGGTGATGTGGGCCGTGCAGCGCCTGCGCAAGAAGCCCGAGGCCGCGTGAGCGGGGACCTGCCCGTGCTGTGGTCACCGGCCCAGCAGGCCTGGCTGCAGGCCATGGGCTACACCGTCTATCACGACGGCCAGCTGGCCGCCGAGCTGGATGCCGCGCTGCAGCTGAGCGTGGCCGAAGCCGAGGCGGCTGCCACACCAGCGGCGGAGCAGGCGCGGGCGCCAACCGCACCCGCGCGCGAACCTCTGGCTGCGGCCGCACCGGTTTCCCGCCAGGAACGCCCGGCGCCAGCGCGTCGCGAGACCCCGGTCAGCGCACCGGACACCGCGCCCGCGGCTGCCCGGCCGCTGCCTGGCGGCAATGCCCGGCAGCCGGTGGTGCGCCTGCCGGATCGCCTGCAGATCGCCTTGCTGCGCGCGTCCGGCTGCAATCCCAATGATCCGGCCACGCAGGCGCTGATGGACAGCTGGCCGCTGGACCAGCTGCGTCAGGACCCGGCCGCCAAGCGCGCGCTGTGGCCGCAGCTGCGCGCCCTGCGCAAGCGGGGCGCGCCATGAGTGCGGTCAGCCAGCCCGGTCCGGTCAGCCTGCGCGCGCTGCGCGAGAGCGACCTCAACGCGGTGATGGCGATTGAAGTACGCGGCTATCCGTTTCCCTGGACCCGCGGCATCTTCGTCGACTGCCTGCGTGCGGGCTATCCGGGCCTGGCCATGGAGCGCGATGGCCAGTTGATCGGCTATGGCGTACTCAGCATCGCGGCCGACGAGGCCCATGTGCTGAACGTCTGCATCGATCCACTGACGCAGTCGCGTGGGCTCGGACGTCAGTTGCTGCGCGCGCTGGTACAGCTGGCCGGCGACCGGGGTGCGCAGCGTGTGTTCCTGGAAGTGCGTCCGTCCAACACACCCGCGCTGGCCTTGTACCACAGCGAAGGCTTCAACGAGATCGGTCGCCGCCCGCGTTACTACCCGGCCGCACAGGGCCGCGAAGACGCGGTGGTGATGGCGATCGAACTGGTCGACGGCGACCTGCAGGCGATGCCGCCGCTGTAGCGGAGCAGGTTTGCCGGCCAGCGGCCGGCACTACCGATGGATCTCCGCTGTCATCGACACGTCACCTACCGTGGTAGGTGCCAACCTTGGTTGGCACGCTTTCCTCACGCCAGCCGCAGTGCCAACACACCCCCGACGATCAACGCCGCCGCCAGCCAGCGCGCGCGCGGAATCCGTTCGCGCAGCAGGAACACCGAGATCAGCAACGCGAACAGGATCGACGATTCGCGCAACGCCGAGACCATCGCCACCGGCGCCTGGGTCATTGCCCACAACGCCATCGCATACGAGGTGGTGGTGCCGACGCCACCGGCCAGCCCCAGCGGCCAGTGCTGCCGCGCATAGTCCAGCACCGCGCCGCGGCGCGTGTACAGCGCCCACAGTGGCAGTGGAATGCCCGACAGCAGGAACAGCCACAACGTATAGCTGAGTGCGCTGCCGGACTGACGCGCGCCCTGCGCATCGACCAGGGTGTAGGTGGCGATCATCGCCGCGGTCAGCAGCGGCAGGCGCAGCTGGCCGCCACGCGCCCCCAGCGCCATGCACAGGATGCCGGTGCTGACCAGCACCACGCCCAGCCACGCTGCCGGTGGCAGCTGCTCGCCCAGCAGGGTGCCCGCCAACGCGACCAGGATCGGCGCGCTGCCACGCATCAGCGGGTAGGCCAGGCTCATGTCGACCTGCTGGTAACAGCGTGCGACCAGGCCGTAGTAGGTCACCTGCAGCAGCACCGACGCGCTCAGCCACGGCCAGCTGTGCGCGGCGGGAAATGGCAGGAAGGGCAGGGCGGCAGCCGACAGCAGCGCGGCACTGCCGGTCACCAGTACGGTGCCGAGGAACTTGTCCGGCCCGCGCTTGACGATCGCGTTCCAGCTGGCGTGCAGGGCTGCAGCGGCGAGAACCAGCAGGAAGATGGAAAGCGGCATCCGCCGATGATGCCATGCGCGGGAAATGTAGAGTCGAGCCATGCTCGACTGCTGTCATGAGTCGAGCACGGCTCGACTCTACAAAAGGAAACGCCGGGCAGTACCCGGCGTTTCCCCTGCACTCACAGCTTCGCGCGCTGCTCGCGCAGGCCGGCCAGCTGGGTGTTCCAGTCGACCAGGCGCACGCGCTCCTGCTCGACCACCGCCGGCGGCACCTTGTCGGTGAACTTGGCCAGCTTGGTCTCGCTCTTCTCCTGCTCGCCTTCCACGCGCTTGATCTCCTTGTCCAGGCGCGCGCGCTCGGCATCGAGATCGACCAGGCCTTCCAGCGGCACCAGCAGCTTCAGCTCACCGACAATCGCGGCGGCAGCCGGCGGTGCACTTTCGCCTTCAGCCAGCCACTGGATGCTGTCCAGCTTGAGCAGGAACGACAGCGAGGCGCTGAAACGTTCGATGCGCACGCGGTCCTGCTCCAGACCGGCCTGCAGGCGCAGCGGCACCAGCTTGGACGGCGCGACGTTCAGCTCACTGCGCACGCGGCGCACGGCACTGATCACGGCCTTCAGCCATTCCACGTCGGCCTCGGCCTGGGCGAAATCGCCTTCGAACTCGGCGGCGGTGGGGTACGGACGCAGCGACAGCGTGGTTTCGGCCAGGCCCAGGCGCGGGGCCAGCTGCTGCCACAGCTGTTCGGTGATGAACGGCGTGAGCGGGTGCAGCAGGCGCAGCAGCGCTTCCAGCACGTACAGCAGAGTGTGGCGGGTGCTTTCGGCGTCGGCGGCATCGGCACCATTCAGTGCCGGCTTGCTCAGCTCCAGGAACCAGTCGCAGAACTCGTTCCAGGCGAACTCGTACAGGCACTGCGCCAGCAGGTCGAAGCGGTAGTTGGCGTAGTGGCCCTGCGCCTCGCTGGACACCGCCGCCAGGCGCGCAAGGATCCAGCGCTCGGCATCGGTGCGCGGCGTCGGCACGCCGGTGAACGTTGCACCCTCGGTGTTCATCAGGGTGAAGCGGCTGGCGTTCCACAGCTTGTTGCAGAAGTTCTTGTAGCCCTCGGCGCGGTTCATGTCGAACTTGATGTCGCGGCCGTGGGTGGCCAGCGCGGCGATGGTGAAGCGCAGCGCATCGGCACCGTGGGCAGCAATGCCGTCCGGGAATTCCTTGCGGGTGGCCTTCTCGATCTTCTCCACCATCTTCGGCTGCATCAGGCCGCCGGTGCGCTTGGCGACCAGATCGTCGATGGTGATGCCGTCGATGATGTCCAGCGGATCGAGCACGTTGCCCTTGCTCTTGGACATCTTCTGGCCCTGGCCGTCGCGGATCAGGCCGGTGAAGTAGACGTCCTTGAACGGGATCTTCCCGACCAGGTTGTCGGTGGCCATGATCATGCGCGCCACCCAGAAGAAGATGATGTCGAAGCCAGTGATCAGCACCGACGACGGCAGGTAGCGGTCGAAGCCGCGCTCGGCCATGGCCTGTTCGTTCGGCCAGCCCAGGGTGGAGAACGGCCACAGCTGCGAGGAGAACCAGGTCTCCAGCACGTCGCTTTCCTGGTTCAGCACCACGTCGCTGCCCAGGTTGTGCTTCGCCCGCACTTCCTCTTCGCTGCGACCGACGTAGCAGCTGCCGGTGGCTTCGTCGAACCACGCCGGAATGCGGTGGCCCCACCACAGCTGGCGGCTGATGCACCAGTCCTGGATGTTGTTCATCCAGTGGCGGTAGGTGTTGATCCAGTTCGGCGGCACGAAGGAAATGCTGCCGTCTTCGACCAGCTCCAGGCCACGCTTGGCCAGGTCGTCCATCTTCACGAACCACTGGTCGGTCAGGTACGGCTCGATCACCTGGCCGGTACGGTCGCCGCGCGGCACCTGCAGCTTGTGCGCCTTGGTCTCGACCAGGATGCCCAGGTCTTCCAGCTCGGCCAGCACGGCCTTGCGCGCGGCGTAGCGGTCCAGGCCCTGGAAACGCTCCGGCGCGTTTTCGTTCAGCGCCGCCACCGGGGTGAACAGGTTGATCATCGGCAGGCTGTGGCGCACGCCCACTTCATAGTCGTTGAAATCGTGCGCCGGGGTGACCTTGACCACGCCGGTGCCGAAGGCACGGTCCACGTAGTCGTCGGCGATCACCGGGACGCGGCGGCCGGTCAGCGGCAGCACCACGCTCTTGCCGATCAGGTGCGCATAGCGCTCGTCTTCCGGGTGCACCATCACCGCGGTATCGCCCAGCAGGGTTTCCGGGCGGGTGGTGGCGACGACCAGGTAGTCGCGGGTTTCGCGCAGGGTTTCCACGCCGTCGGCATCGCGCTCGACGTGTTCGTAGCTCAGGCCCTCATCCAGCGTGTAGGCGATCGACCACAGGAAGCCGTCTTCCTCGGCGCTTTCCACTTCCAGGTCGGAAATGGCGGTCTTCAGCACCGGGTCCCAGTTGACCAGGCGCTGGCCGCGGTAGATCAGGCCCTGCTCGTACCAGCGCACGAAGGCCTCGTTGACCGCCGCCGACGGCTGCGGGTCCATGGTGAAGGTGCTGCGCGACCAGTCGGCGGAGGTGCCGAGGCGGCGCATCTGGCGTTCGATGGTGTCGCCGGACTGCTGCTTCCACTCCCAGACCTTGCCGATGAAACCTTCGCGGCCCAGCGAATCGCGGGTCTCGCCCTTGCCTTCCAGCGCCAGGTTGCGGCTGACCACCATTTCGGTGGCGATGCCGGCGTGGTCGGTGCCGACCTGCCACAGCGTGTCGTAGCCGCGCATGCGGTGGTGGCGCACCAGCGCGTCCATCAGGGTCTGCTGGAAGGCGTGGCCCATGTGCAGGGTGCCGGTCACGTTCGGCGGCGGCAGCAGGATGGTGTACGGCTCGCCCGTGCCGGACGGCTTGAAGTGGCCGGCCTTCTCCCAGGCCTCGTAGAGGTCGGTCTCGAAGGACTTCGGGTCGTAACTGGAGGCGAGTTGGGTCATGCGGGGGAACCGGTAATCAAGGCGGAAGGGAGATCAGCGCGGCCCGAGGGCGCGCCGGATCTTCTGGTCGGTGTGGTACTGGCTGACCGCGTAGGCGGCCCAGATGGCGGCGGGCAGCCAGCCGATCAGGGTGATCTGCAGGATCAGGCAGACAATGCCGGCAAACGGCCGGCCGATGGTGAAGAAGGACAGCCAGGGAAGAATCAGGGCGATCAACAGGCGCATCAAGGGGTCCTCGCTGGACTTACATGTCGTGCTTGTTCAGGTCGTAACCGGCGGCCTTGTACTGGCGCCAGCGTTCGCGCAGCGGTTCGCGCGCTTCCGGGTCGGCCGGAACCACTTCCAGCACGCGCTCGCACTCGCCCAGCCAGGGTTCATCACGCAGGTTGATCACCAGCGGGCGCGCCGGTGCCTCGGTGCCCGGCACGGCGATCAGCACCAGGGCTTCTTCCTCGTCCATGTCCTCGCCGGCGATCTGGTGCGGGATGTAGGCATCGTTGTCGAACGCCCACAGCAGTTCGTCCAGCTCCTCGGCCTGGGCCTGGTCGCGGGCCAGCACCAGGGTGAACAACCCGGCGTCGTTGGCCTTGCGCGCCAGCTCGCAGACCAGGCGCAACGGCTCGGTCAGGAAGCGGGGCTTGGCGATCAGGTAGAAGTCGGCGCGGGGCATGGCAGGGTCCGGGTCAGGCAGGGGCCCGGCAGTGCCGGGCGAGGCCCTGGCCGGCGGAGGCCGGCCAGGGTCGGGTACGGCATCAGGCGCGGGCGGCCTGGTCCAGCAGCCACTGGCTCAGCAGGCCGACCGGGCGGCCGGTGGCCATGCCACGTTTGCCTTCATCGCTGGCCACGCCGGCGATGTCCAGGTGGGCCCAGCGCTGGCCTTCGGCGAAGCGCGACAGGAAACAGCCGGCGGTGATCGCACCGGCCCAGCGGCCGCCGATGTTGTAGACGTCGGCGAAGGTCGAATCCAGCATCGGCTGGTACTCGTCCCACAGCGGCAGGCGCCAGGCGCGGTCGAACACCTGCTCGCCGGCGGCCAGCAGCTCGTTGGCCAGGTCGTCGTGCTTGCTCATCAGGCCGGCGGTCTGGTGGCCGAGGGCGACCATGCAGGCGCCGGTCAGGGTGGCGACGTCGACCAGCGCGGCCGGCTCGAAGCGCTGCGCGTAGGTCAGCGCGTCGCACAGGATCAGGCGGCCTTCGGCGTCGGTGTTGCCCACTTCGATGGTCTTGCCCGACATCGAGGTGATCACGTCGGACGGACGGTAGGCGTTGCCGTCGATGGCGTTTTCCACCGCCGGCACCACCACCACCAGGTTCAGCGGCAGCTTGGCCTTGACCGCAGCGACGAAGGTGCCGATGACGTTGGCGCCACCGCACATGTCGTACTTCATCTCTTCGATGCCGCCCTGGGTCTTCAGGTTGACGCCACCGGTATCGAAGGTGATGCCCTTGCCGACCAGCACGTACGGCTTGGCGTCGCCGCCATTGTTCCACTTCAGCACGACCAGGCGCGGGCGGTTGGCCGAACCACGGGCCACGGCCAGCAGCGAGCCCATGCCCAGCGCTTCCATCTGGGTCTCGTCGAGGATCTCGGCTTCGGCACCATCGTGCTCGCCGGCGAACTTCACGCCGACCTCGGCCAGATGGGCCGGGGTGCAGTAGTTCGGCGGCAGGTTGCCCAGTTCGCGGGCGAACTCGACACCGGCGGCGATGGCCTGGCCCTGGGCCAGGGCCTGCGCGTCGTCACCGGCGATGGCCAGCTGGGCCAGGCCGGCGTCGTCGGCCTTCTTCTTGCCCAGGGTGGCGGTGTAGCGGTACGCGGCATGATCGGCGGCGATCACCGCCTGGCGGATCGCCCAGGCCGCGTCGCGGTCCTTCACCGCCACTTCGGACAGGGTGAACAGTGCGCTGCGGGCAGCACCGGCCTTCAGCGCGCGCACGGCGTCGCCGACGGCCTTCAGGTACTGCGGCACGCCGAAGCGGGCGGCTTCGCCCAGGCCGACCACCAGCACGCGCGGGGCGGTCACGCCCGGCAGGTCATGCAGCAGGGTGGTGGCGCCGGTCTTGCCGGACAGGTCGCCGCGCTGGGCCAGGGCGGTCAGGCGGCCACCGCTGGCGGCGTCCAGGGCCTGTGCGGCCGGGGTCAGGGTATGGTCGGCATACGCGCCAACCACCAGGCAATCGACGGTGGCGGCGGCCGGAGCAACGTGGTTCAGGGTGAATTCGAGGGCCATTGAGCAGATTCCATTGGCGAGTCCGTACAATCGCAGGCCGTTTACGCCCAGACAGTAGACTGGGCGGCACCGCGAACGAACCCCAGAGTTTAAACCACCGCCCCATGCTGAAGCTCGACCGATACCTGCTGGGCGATTTCGTCCAGAGTTTCCTGGCTACCCTGATCGTCCTGCTGGTGGTCAGCGTGGGCGGCGTGCTGGTGGACATCCTCGGCAACATCGCCGACGGGCGCCTGCCGGCCAAGCTGCTGTTCTCGCAGCTGGGCCTGCAGTTCATCGCCTACCTGCCGCTGATCCTGCCGCTGGCGCTGATGCTGGGCCTGCTGCTGGCCATCGCCCGCCTGTACCGTGACTCGGAAATGGCGGTGATCACCGCCATTGGTGTCGGCCCCAAACGCCTGCTGCGGCCACTGCTGATGCTGGTGGTGCCGGTGGTGGCCCTGGTGGGTGCCTGCTCGCTGTGGCTGGGCCCGTGGGCCGGCCGGGTGGCTGAGCAGATGATCATCGAGGCCAACCGCAGCGTGCTGATGGCCGGTCTGGAGCCGGGCCGCTTCACCCCGCTGCCCAATGGCGGCGTGGTCTACCTGTCCTCGATCTCGCCCGATGGCACCCAGCTGGGCAAGGTGTTCCTGCAGCGCCAGAAGGATGACCGCCTGGAAGTGGTGTCGGCCAATGGCGGCCGCATGTTCTTCGAAGGTACCCGCCAGCGCTTCCTGGAGCTGGATGACGGCCACCAGGTGGAAGGGCCGGTGGCCGGTGGCCTGGACTACCGCCTGGCGACCTTCGCCCGCAATGACGTGGCCTTGCCCGATGGCGCGCAGACCCGCACCGAGGATGACCCGGAACTGATGCCGACCCTGCAGCTGATCGGCGATGAGCGTCCGCAGGCGCAGGCGCAGCTGCACCGCCGCCTGGCGCCGCCGCTGATCGCGCTGGCGTTCGCCCTGCTGACCGTGCCGCTGGGCCGCAGCTCGCCGCGCCAGCAGCGCTACGGCCGCATGATGCTGGCGCTGATGGCCTACATGGTCGGTACCAATCTGATGTTCATCGGCAGCGGCTGGATCGCCAACGGCAAGATCCCCCCAGCGCTCGGCCTGTGGTGGTTGACCCTGCCGTTGCTGGCGCTGGCAATCTGGATGTATGCACGTGATGGCCGCCTGGGCCGCCCGAAGGGAGCCCGCGCATGAGGCTGCGCCCGATGCGTTTCGACCTGTACCTGGGCCGGTCGGTGTTCACCACGGTGCTGCTGACCTGGGCCGTGCTGGTTGGCCTGGACGTGGTGATGGCGTTCTCCGGCGAGTTCAAGGACATCGGCAAGAACGGCTACACGCTGGGCCATGCCGCCGCATGGGTGCTGTACACGGTGCCACGCCGCGCCTACACCATGTTCCCCACCGCCGCGGTGATCGGTGCACTGATGGGCCTGGGCCAGCTGGCGGCGACCTCGGAGCTGACCGCGCTGCGTGCGCTGGGCCTGTCGCGCAAGCGCCTGAGCGTTTCGGTGGCGATCGCGCTGTCGCTGCTGACCGCGGTGATGGTGTTCAGCGCCGAGACCCTGGGCCCCTGGGGCCAGGACCGCGCCGATGCGTTGAAGTCCAGCGCCAAGTGGGGGCGGGATATCGCCACCAGCCGCTACTCGGGCCTGTGGGCACGCGAGGGCGATACCTTCCTCAACGCGCAGAGCGGCGAGGAGCAGCTGGTCGGCGACAAAGGCACGCGCCTGATCCTGCGCGACGTGCGCCTGTACCGCATCGCCGAGAACGGGGGCATCGCCTCATTGACCCATGCCGACACCGCCGAGCATGACAGGGATGGCTGGGTGCTGACCGGGGTACGTCGCGATACCTTCGGCGAGCGCTCGGCGACCCGCCAGGAAATCGCGCGCGAACCGTGGAATTCGAAGCTGGATGCGGCCGCATTGGCCACCGGCATCGCCAAGCCGCGCAACCTCAGCCTGGCCGAACTGAGCACCAGCATCACCTACCGGCAGCGCAACGGGCTGGACGCGCGTGACTTCGAGGACGTGTACTGGAGCCGCTGGTTCTACCCGTTGAACGTGCTGGCGCTGTGCCTGGCGGCGGTGCCGTTCGCGTTCGGCTCGCTGCGCAGCGGCGGCATGGGCAAGCGCCTGTTCCTGGGCATCCTGTTCGCGCTGGGCTTCTGGCTGCTGCAGCTGTTCTTCGGGCGCATGGCCGGCGCGCTGAAGTTCGATTACCGCATTGCCTATGCGCTGCCACCGATCGTGATGCTGGCGGTGTCCGGACTGCTGTTCCGGCGCAAATCAGGTTGATTCCCAGGGAGCCGGGCAAGGCCCGGCTGTTTCCGTTTCACTTCAAGGACGAACATGAGCTTCCAACGCTTTCTGCCGTACATCGCGGCCGTGCTGCTTTCTGCCGGCTGCAGCCGGTCCACCGTCGACTTCGAGATCGACAACCCGACCGATGCGCCGCTGACCCTGTCGATCGATCAGCAGGTGCACACCCTGCCGCCGCACACCTCCATGCCCCTGGCCCTGGAGCCGGGCCAGTACCGGCTGCAGAGCGAGAAGATCGGCAGCGTGCGCATGGTCGTCTACGCCGACGGAATCGGTGGCCTGATCAACCCGGCCATGGCCGAGTACGTGATCGTCACCGAGCAGTACGTCACCAGCAAGACCAACTCCGGTGGCCTGGCGTCGAAGGTCGAACTGAACGACGTGGAGATCGAGGGTCCCTACGTGAAGGCGACCGGCTTCTTCATTCCGCGCCGTTGGGACGCAGGACTGAAGGGCGAGCTGCCTGACACGGTGGTCTCCAGCAGCCCGGATACCTCGTCCGACTACCGGACCAAGCTCTACAACGTGCCTGGCTTCTTCGAATACCTGGATGCCGGGGACGAGCTGAAGGAGGCTTTCGGGCCGGATGGCTACCGGCCGCCGGCAGCATCGGTGGCTTTCACTGCCGCCCAGCTGCCGCCGCTTCCGGCGGCCTATGAGGCCCAGGGCAAACCGATGCGCGACCTCTACGCGCACTATCTGGCGGCCACCGACGCGGGGGAGCAGAGGCGCCTGAAGAAGGCCAGCCTGAAGCTGTGGCAGGACTTCGTGAAGACCCGTGCGCAATTGAGCGGACAGTCGCCGGTGGCCGATGATGTGCAGGCCAATGCGTTTGCGTCCGCCTTCTTCGACCTCTGGACGCAGCCGGCGGTGATCCTGCCGGACCCGGCGCCAGCCGGCTGATCGCTGCGTTGATCGTGTAGAGCCGAGTCCATGCTTGTATGTTCCTCCCGGCTCCTACGCGGTATGTAGGAGCCAGGGTGGAGGGACCGTCAAGCATGCATCTGCGGATACTAGCCGACAGACGAGTCGAGCGATCCCCATCCCGCACACGAACGTCGATAAAGGATCGTACGGCCCCCAAAGGGGATCGTCGATGTAGGCAAGCTAACGTCGGTGCGGTACCACCCCAGCCCCTTAAAGATAGCTGGGAGCCGTACAAATGTCTGATTCTCTCGATATTGGCGTGGACGTGGACTCCAAGGAGTTCGTACCGGCAGTGGCCGACCGCAAGGCCGGCGACAGGATCGCCAACACCCGGGCCGGCATAGCCCAGTGGCTCAACACCTTGCCCCAGCGATGCCGGATTGGCATGGAGGCGACGGGGCGGTACTACGAGTTGTTGGCTCGGATGGCTGGCCAGGCAGGCCACGTTGTCTATGTGATCAATCCACGTCTGATCAAGCACTACGGCCGGGCGACGGGCTCGCGTGGCAAGACGGACGCCATGGACGCCGAAGCGATCGCCCGGTACGTGAAGAAGGAGAACGATCGCCTGCGTGAATACGTACCGCGTACCGATGAGCAGCAGCAGATGCACGATTTGCTGCGCAAGCGGCAGACGCTGGTAAAGACACGCGCGCGCCTGGAGCAATCCTTCGGGGTAAGCAAAAGTGCCCCCGGGGAGCTGTCAGATCTGTTCTGCGCTCTGGCTGGGACGCTGTCCGAGCTGGAAAGCGAACTGCAGCGCTTGGGTCGCGATGGAGAGCATGGCACGCTCTACAAGCGCCTGTTGACCATCCCTGGTATCGGCCCCGCCGTCGCCGCTCACCTGATTTACTACATGACGCGCTGGCCGTTGGCCAACGCCAACGCGTGGATCGCCTGCACGGGCCTGGATCCCCGGCCCAACGAGTCTGGCGGCAGAACGGGACGGCGTCGGCTGTCCAAACAGGGCGCGCCAGTGCTGCGCCAGATGCTCTACATGGCCGCAATGGGGCTCAAGCGGTGTCGCCGGGGGCAACCGCTCTACGACGAGCTGTCAAAACGCGGTCACCCCAGCACCGCCGTCTTCAACATTCTGGCAAGGAAACTAGCCAAGATCGCCTGGGGCGTGTTCAAGAGCGGCCGGGACTTCGATCCGGCCATGCTGAAGGTGGGTCAAGCCTGCTTCCAGCAGGCTTGACCGCGAACATAGGATCTCGGCTCTACACGTGGTGCATCACCGCTTCGGCATGCGCATCAGGCGGGTGCCGCTGGCGCGGTCGTGCCAGGTCAGGCGGTCGCGGTCGACCCATGCCCACCAGAACCCCAGTCCACCCAGCAGCAGCGACAGTGAGCCCACCGCGAAGCGCAGCCACAGTTGGCCGCGCCGCAGCGGCGTGCCATCGCTCGATTGCAGTTTCAGCCGCCACGGTCGCATGCCCAGCGTCTGTCCGCCACGGCGCCAGCTGGCCGTGGCGTACCACCCCGTGATTCCCCAGCACACCGCCCACAGCAACCACTGCCAGGCACTGAACGGTGCGATGTTCTCGCGCTGCGCGTGGCCGCTGAAGGTGTAGGCGAGGGTGAACAGCGTGCCGGCCAGCATCCACAGCGCCAGCACCGGCAGTGCGTCGTAGACCATCGCCAGCACGCGCCAGGCCAACAAGGCACGTGGGCGGGGCATTTCGGTAGCGGCCGCAGGGGCCGTGTCGGTGGCAGGGCGGGACATGCGCCGAGCATACGCAAAGCTGGCCGTGCCCGCAGTGGCCCTCGTATCCTGCACGCATGGCCCTTGTTTCCACCCCCGCCGAACGCCGCCAGCTGGTCCAGCAACTGCCCGAGCTGCGCGCCGACGACAGCATGCGCATCCAGCGCTTCCTCGATGCGATCTGGGCCGAGAACGGCCTGGCCCGCGCCACCCTCGACAGCTACCGGCGCGACCTGGAAGGGCTGGCGCGCTGGATGGATGGACGCGACGGTGGCCTGGCCGGCATCGAACGTCCCGGGCTGTTCGACTACCTGGCCTGGCGCACCCGGCATGGCTGGTCGCCGCGCAGCAATGCGCGCCTGCTGTCGGCGCTGCGGGCGTTCTTCGCCGATGGCGT
The DNA here is from genome assembly GCF_056481995.1 of Stenotrophomonas sp. 80084_Sma. Lineage (NCBI taxonomy): Bacteria > Pseudomonadati > Pseudomonadota > Gammaproteobacteria > Lysobacterales > Lysobacteraceae > Stenotrophomonas > Stenotrophomonas sp. 80084_Sma. The sequence goes on from NZ_CM151177.1 coordinate 597,559, forward strand.
GCGCCGTGGCGAGCGTAGCGAAGACCCGAGTGCGCTGCTGGACCCGCCGAAGCTGCCGCGCCTGTTGCCCAAGGCGCTGGCCGAAAGCAAGATCGACGCGCTGCTGGCGGCCCCGGACATCGACAGCCCGCTGGGCCTGCGCGATCGCGCCATGCTGGAACTGATGTATGCCGCCGGCCTGCGCGTGAGCGAGCTGGTGCTGCTGCCGGCCACGGCGGTCAACCTGCGCCAGGGCGTGCTGCGGGTTACCGGCAAGGGCAGCAAGGAACGGCTGGTGCCGCTGGGCGAGGAATCGCAGCATTGGCTGGAGCGTTACCTGCAGCAGTCGCGCCCGCAGCTGGTCGGCAAGGGCAAGGTGCATGCCCTGGCGGATGGGCAGACCCCGTTGTTCATCGAGCCGACGTTGCATGCACTGACCCGGCAGGCGTTCTGGCACCTGGTCAAGCGCCACGCGCAGGTGGCCGGCATCGACCCGGCGCGGATCAGCCCGCATGGCCTGCGCCACAGTTTCGCCACCCATCTGCTCAACCGCGGTGCCGACCTGCGCGCGCTGCAGATGCTGCTCGGGCACAGTTCGTTGTCGACCACCCAGATCTACACCCTGGTGGCGCGCGAGCATCTGCAGAAGCTGCACGCCCGCCACCATCCGCGCGGCTGAGCGCCGGGCTGAATCGCTGCCCGGGGCCGTGCCGGGCGTCGCGGCCCGGTTCTGGTGGCTGTGTCAGAATCCGGGATCTTCTTCTGTTGCGGATCGCTCCATGCTCCGATTTGCCATCGCCGCCGTGTTCGGTGCACTCAGCCTGACCGCCTGCGCCCAGCCGGCCCCGCCGGCCGCCAAGGCGCCTGCCGCTGCGGCCAAGGCCGGCCCGGCTGCCAACGCGTCGGCCGACCAGGCGGTACGTGCCGCTCTGACCGCGCTGAATCCCGGCTTCCAGGTGGACTACATCGGTGCCGCGCCGTTCCCCGGCTTCCGCGAAGTGGTGGTCTCCGGCCAGCTGCTGTACGTGTCCGATGACGGTCGCTACCTGTTCCAGTCGCAGCCCTACGACACCCGCGCCAAGGGCCCGGCCAACAGTGAAGGCCTGCTCGGCTACCGTCGCGGCCTGCTGGCCAAGGCCAACCACGGCGATCGCATCGTGTTCGCCGCGCCGAACGCCAAGTACACCATCAGCGTGTTCACCGACATCGAGTGCGGTTACTGCCGCAAGCTGCACCAGGACATCGCCGAGCTCAACCGCAACGGCATCACCGTCGAGTACCTGGCGTTCCCGCGCATGGGCCTGGGCAGCAAGGATTACACCGACATGATCTCGGTCTGGTGTGCAGCGGATCGTCGCCAGGCCCTGACCAACGCCAAGCGTGGCGGCAGCGTGCCGGCCAAGAACTGCACCAACCCGGTGGCGATGCAGTACGCGCTGGGCCAGCAGCTGGGCGTGAATGGCACGCCGGCGATCTTCGCGCCGGATGGAACCCAGCTGGGCGGTTACCTGCCGCCGGCGCAGCTGCGTGCGGCGCTGGACAAGTTGTCCGAGAAGCGCTGACGCGAAATCGTAGCGTCGAGCCATGCTCGACTGCGGTTCCGCATGAGGCAGCCGAGCATGGCTCGGCTCTACAGATTCGAGGCCGGGGATGCGTATCGCATCCCCGGCTTTTTGCTTATTTCAGGCCATCACTGACCGCCTTGGTCAGCGTGCCCTGCGCATCGTCACCGCTGAACTCCCAGACGAACGCGCCGCCCAGGCCCTGGGTCTTCACGTAACCCATCTTGCGGGTGATGTTGGCCGGGGTATCGAAGCTCCACAGCGTGCTGCCGTTGTAGATCCAGGTGGCACCGGCCGTGTTGTCGGTGTAGCCCGGCCACGCCAGGTTCTTCAGTACCTTCCAGTCTTCGATGCCGGCTTCATACGTGCCCGGGGCGGCGCCGGTCGCGGTCTGGTACAGGCCGTTGTTGGCGTTGGCCACGCCGGTCCAGCCACGCCCGTAGTAGCCGATGCCCAGGTTGAGCTTGGCGGCGGGCACGCCACGGCTGATGAAGGCCTCGATGGCGTCGTTGCTGTTGTACAGCTTCTGGTCGCCGGTGGACGGGTCATTCGGCGAATCGAACAGCGCCGACTGGTGATTGGTCTTCGCATCCCACGCGCCGTGGAAGTCGTAGGTCATCACGTTGATGTAGTCCAGGTACGGGTGGTACGCGGCAGGATCGGTGACGCGGATCTTGTCGATGCCGGCACCCACCGCCACCGTCAGCAACAGGCCCGGACGCACCGCATCGAGCTGGCGGCGGAACTCGGCCATCAGCGCGGTGAAGTTGGCGTTGTCTTCCGGCTTGCCGCATTCGATGCCGCAGGCCACCGGGTATTCCCAGTCGATGTCGATGCCGTCGAACACGCCCAGCGCGGCACCGGCGCCACCGGCACCGTCGGTCACCGGCAGGTTGCCCTTGATGTAGGCGTCGATGCACGAGGCGACGAAGGCCTGGCGGTTTTCCGGGCGCGCCGCGCTGGAGAAACCACGCGACCAGGTCCAGCCACCCAGCGAGATCAGCACCTTCATGCCCGGGTACTTGGCCTTGAGCTGCTTGAGCTGGTTCCAGTTGCCACGCAGCGGCTGGTCCCAGGTATCGGCGCTGCCACTGACACTCTCGGCGGCGCTGAAGGCCTTGGTGTAGTCGGCGAAAGCATCGCCACCGGCACCGCTGTTCGGATCCGACGGCTGGGTGATGCCCACTTCGCAGCGGTTGTTGCGCACGTTGCCGAACGCGTAGTTGATGTGGGTCAGGCGTGCGGCCGAGCCGCTGCTGTCGATGTTCTTGACCCGGTAGTTGCGGCCGTAGATGCCCCACTGGGTGAAGTAGCCGATGACCCGCTTGCCGGTGGTGCCGCCGTCACCGGCCAGCGTGGTGGCGCTGATCTCGGTGCCCTGTGCCGACGCATTGCCGGCGTTGTCGCGGGCACGTACGCGGTAGCGGTAGGTGGTCGACGCGGTCAGGCCGCCATCGACGTAGCTGGCACTGGACGGCGAACCGACCAGGCTGCCGTTGCGGTACACGTCGTAGCCAGCCATGCCGCTGCCACCGGTGTTGTCGGTGGAGGGGCTCCAGCTGAGCGCGATGCTGTTGGCGGTGCGCGTACCGGCCGCCAGCCCACCGGGTACGCTCGGTGCGGTGGTATCGCCACCGGCGGCGTTGACGGTGATGGTGATGGTCGGGGTGCTGCTGGTGGCGTTGTTGTTGTCGGTGGCCACCGCGCGCAGAGTGTGGCTGCCGGCGCTGGCATTGGCCCAGCTGGCCGCATACGGCGCACTGGTGGCCACGCCGAGCGTGCTGCCGTCGCGGAAGAATTCGACCTTGGCGACGCTGCCGTCCGGATCACTGGCGGTGGCGGTCACGTTGACCGTGCTGCCGGCACTGAAGGTTGCGCCGTTGGCCGGCGAGGTCAGGCTGACCACCGGCGGCTGGTTGCTGCCGCTGCCATCACAGGCGCCGAGGTTGGTGTAGTAGGGCGCACCGGCCGGATGGTCCGGCGGCGCGTTCCAGATGTCCTGGTTCGCCCGATAGAGGACGCCTCCTTTCTGCAGGGTATCGCCGGCCCGGTAGATCTTGGCCTGGTCCCACTGGGCCACGCCGGCACAGCTGGCGGCCTGCGCCAGGCCGGGCAGGGCGGCGGTACCGGCGGCCAGGGCAAGCAGCCAGGCCAGGCGGCGGGGACGACAGCTTCGGGTCGAACGTTCGGCACTGCGCACAATCGGGTCGTACATGGGTAAGTCTCCGATCAAAGGGCGCGCGGGCCCCGATGGCGCCGCGCGTGACGCAGGTCCGGGCGTCGCCCGGGAAGGCGACGGAGGGGGCGGACGGAGGTACCTGGGAGGCCGGGGAGAGAGTCCGGCACCAGGTAGGGACAACGTTGTCATCAATCGTGTGGTCAATCCGTGAGCGAGTGCATGGTTCGGGGATTTGGCGGAGAGCGGCGCTGGCGCGCGGTCGGTGGCCATCGGCGGAGCCCCCTCGTGGCTGGGGCTTTCCGCGAAAAGCAGATTTCTGGGGGTTGGCCGGGCGGGTGGGCTGCGCAGGGGACGCTGCAAGTACGTCCCTGTAAGCTCGGTCGCCGCATCCATGCGGCTCACGCCCCTGCGCAGCCCACCCGCCCGGCCACGGACAGGTTCCTGCGCGGCCAGCCACGGAAGACAGAACAGAAAATCAAAAGCAAAAGCGGGTCGCTTCGCTCTTCAGTGCCTGACTTCTGAGATTTCCCTGGTTGCCGGCCAGCGGCCGGCACTACCGGGGAGCATCCACGCATGGCGTGGATCTACTGCAGATCGCGGAAATCTGTCGAAGGCGGGGTGGGTCCGGTTGCGGGGGCGTGAGCCGCATGGATGCGGCGACCGAGCCTCCATGGACGGATTCACGGCGTCCCCCGCAACCGGACCCACCCCGCCATCTCCCAGGAAACCCGCTGTTGCTGTGGCTTTTGCCTTTGCTCTGGCTGTGGCCTTGGCTTGAGCGCCTCGGCGGGTGCCGGGCGCCGCCCGGCCAAAGCCCACCCCCCGCTTCCGGTACAATGTCGGGCCCGTTTCCCAACTACGGTTCCCCGGACATGATGGTCCTTGAGGGCGCGCCCGCCCTGTCGCCGTTCCGCCGCGAACGTCTTGAATCCCGCCTGCAGTCCATCGCTCCCTCCCTGCGCATCAGCGGTGCCTGGCACGTCTACTTCGTGCAGCCCGAAGGCAGCGCCGCCCCCGACCTGACCACGCTGTGCCGCATCCTCGAAGCTGCGCCGCAGGCCGAGGCCGTGGCCGACGGCGCGGTCAGCCGCATCGTGGTGCCGCGCCTGGGCACGCTGTCGCCGTGGTCGAGCAAGGCCACCGAACTGGTCCGTGGTGCCGGGCAGCCGGTCAGCCGGGTCGAGCGTGGCCTGCGCATCGACGTGCAGGGGTGGCCGGCCGATGCCGCCGCCCAGCAGGCGCTGGTCAAGGCGCTGCACGACCCGATGACGCAGTCGGTGCTGGAGACCGTGGAACAGGGCCTGGCGCTGTTCTCGGCGCCGGCCCGCGGTGAACTGGAACGCGTGCCGGTGGACCAGCTGGAGGCCGCCAACCAGCGCCTCGGCCTGGCCATGGCCCAGGACGAGATCGACTACCTGCGCGAACGCTTCACCGCGCTCGGCCGCGCGCCGTCCGACGTCGAGCTGATGATGTTCGCGCAGGCCAATTCCGAGCACTGCCGGCACAAGATCTTCAACGCCAGCTGGACCATCGACGGCCAGGAGCAGGACCGCTCGCTGTTCCGGATGATCAAGAACACCCACCAGCAGACCCCGCAGCACACGCTCAGCGCGTACAGCGACAATGCCGCAGTGATCGAAGGCCATCCGGCGTCGCGTTACCGCCCGGATCCGGCCAGCGGCGAATACCGCCGCGAGCCGCAGGTGCCCAGCGCGTTCCAGATCAAGGTGGAAACGCATAACCATCCGACCGCGATCGCGCCGTTCCCGGGTGCATCGACCGGCAACGGTGGCGAGATCCGCGACGAAGGCGCGACCGGCCGCGGCGGCAAGCCGAAGGCGGGCCTGTCCGGGTTCTCGGTCTCGCACCTTCGTATTCCCGAGCTGCCGCAGCCGTGGGAAGCGCCGCGCGCGCTGAACCCGCGCATGGCACCGGCGCTGGAAATCATGACCGACGGCCCGCTTGGCGGCGCTGCGTTCAACAACGAGTTCGGCCGCCCGAACCTGCTCGGCTACTTCCGCAGCTTCGAGCTGCCGGAAGGCGCCGATCTGGTGCGTGCCTACGACAAGCCGATCATGCTGGCCGGTGGCCTCGGCGCGATCGATCGCGTGCAGGTCGACAAGATCCAGCTGCAGGCCGGTGATGCGGTGATCGTGCTGGGTGGTCCGGCAATGCTGATCGGCCTGGGCGGCGGTGCCGCCAGTTCGGTGGCCTCCGGCGAAAGCGCCGAGGACCTGGACTTCGCCAGTGTGCAGCGCGACAACCCGGAAATGGAACGCCGCTGCCAGGAGGTCATCGACCGCTGCGTGGCGATGGGCGCCAACAACCCGATCAAGTTCTTCCACGACGTCGGTGCCGGTGGCCTGTCCAATGCCATCCCGGAACTGCTGCACGACTCCAAGGTCGGCGGCGTCATCGATCTGGGCAAGGTGCCCACCGACGATCCGTCGCTGTCGCCGATGCAGCTGTGGTGCAACGAGTCGCAGGAGCGCTACGTGCTGGGCGTGGCCCAGGAGCGCCTGGCCGAGTTCGCTGCGCTGTGTGCCCGCGAGCGCTGCCCGTTCGCTGCGGTTGGCGTGGCCACCGCCGAGGAACACCTGGTGGTGGCCTACGGTGCCGTGCCGGGCCACACCCCGGCCGATGCACCGATCGACCTGCCGATGGACGTGCTGTTCGGCAAGCCGCCGAAGATGCACCGTGACACCGCGCACCCGCCGGCCCCGCGCTGGCCGGCGCTGAAAACCGGTGGCCTGGACCTGCAGGAAGCGGGCTTGCGCGTGCTCGCGCACCCGACCGTCGCCTCGAAGAACTTCCTGGTCACCATCGGTGACCGCAGCGTCGGCGGCCTGACCGCGCGCGAACAGATGGTCGGCCCGTGGCAGCTGCCGGTGGCCGACGTGGCGATCACCCTGGCCGATTTCGATGGCGTGGCCGGCGAAGCGATGTCGATCGGCGAGCGCACCCCGCTGGCCCTGCTCGACGCTGCTGCGTCGGCACGCATGGCGGTGGGCGAAGCGCTGACCAACCTGTGCGCGGCCCCGGTCGATGCGCTGGACGAGATCAAGCTGTCGGCGAACTGGATGGCCGCGGCCGGCCACCCGGGCGAAGACGCGCTGCTGTACGACGCAGTGAAGGCGGTGGGCATGGAACTGTGCCCGCAGCTGGACATCAGCATCCCGGTGGGCAAGGACTCGCTGTCGATGCAGGCGCAGTGGCACGACCAGGGCGAAGCGCACAAGAGCGTGTCGCCGGTGTCACTGGTGATCTCGGCGTTTGCGCCGGTGGCTGACGTGCGCCAGCAGCTGACGCCGCTGCTCGACCGCGACGTGGAAAGCGAGCTGTGGCTGATCGGCCTCGGTGCCGGCAAGCAGCGCCTGGGCGGTTCGATCCTGGCCCAGGTGCATGCCGACCACGGCGATCTGCCGGCCTTCGCCGGTGCCGCGCCGGACCTGGACGACCCGCAGCGCCTGCGTGGCTTCTTTGAACTGATCCGCGATGCGCGCCAGTCCGGCCTGCTGCTGGCCTATCACGACCGCAGCGACGGCGGCGCCTTCGCTGCGCTGTGCGAAATGGCCTTCACCTCGCGCCTGGGCCTGGATATCACCCTCGATGCCTGGGGCGATGATCCGTTCCGCAGCCTGTTCAATGAAGAACTGGGTGCGGTGGTGCAGATCGCGCGCGAAGACCGTGCTGCGTTCGCCGATCTGGTCGAACGCCACGCACTGACCGAATGCGCACAGCGCATCGCCAAGCCGACCACCGCACCGGTGGTGCGCGTGTCGCTGGGTGGCGAGAACCTGGCCGAGTGGCGCTGGGACGCGCTGTTCGACGCCTGGTGGTCGGTCACCCACGCGATGCAGAAGCGCCGCGACAACCCGGCCAACGCGGATGCCGAGCGCGAGGTCGCCCGTGCCTTCAATGCGCCGGGCCTGAAGCCGAAGCTCAGCTTCGACCTCAACGAAGACGTGGCGGCGCCGTTCATCAGCACCGGTGCGCGCCCGCGCGTGGCCGTGCTGCGCGAGCAGGGCGTGAACGGCCAGATTGAAATGGCCAACGCCTTCGAACGTGCCGGCTTCCGCGCGTTCGACGTGCACATGAGCGACCTGATCGAAGGCCGCGTGGCCCTGCAGGACTTCACCGGCCTGGTCGCCTGCGGCGGCTTCAGCTACGGCGACGTGCTCGGTGCCGGCCGTGGCTGGGCCACCTCGATCCTGGAGCGCAGCGCACTGCGTGATGCCTTCGCCGCGTTCTTCGCGCGCGAGGACAGCTTCGCGCTGGGCGTGTGCAACGGCTGCCAGATGATGAGCCAGCTGAAGGGCATCATCCCCGGTGCCGAGCACTGGCCGCAGTTCCGCCGCAACGCCAGCGAGCAGTTCGAAGCCCGCACTGCGTTGCTGGAAGTGGTGGAATCGCCGTCGATCCTGCTGCGTGGCATGGCCGGATCACGCCTGCAGGTGGCGGTGGCGCATGGTGAAGGCCAGGCGGTGTTCGACAACGCCGTTGACCAGGCCGCCGCACGCGTCTCGCTGCGCTACATCGACGGCAATGGCAACGTCGCCAGCCAGTACCCGCTGAACCCGAACGGTTCGCCGGACGGCATCACCGGCCTGACCAGCAGTGACGGCCGCGTCACCATCATGATGCCGCACCCGGAACGCACCCCGCGCGCGCTCAACCTGAGCTGGGCTCCGGCCGAGTGGCAGGGTGACTCGCCGTGGATGCGCATGTTCCGCAACGCGCGGGTGTGGTGCGGCTGATCGCACTGCATCGCGCAGGCCTCAATGCCATCGCGTATGGAAAAACCCGCCGTTGATCGGCGGGTTTTTCTTTGCGAGCTTGAAACTCCAGTCGCGACCGCTAGTTACATGCATTTTCATGCGTCGAGGAATCGTCACGCATGCATAACAAAATCCTTTCATAAACACGTGAAATAGTGATGTGCTTCACGGCAATAGGATTTGCTGTGTCAAAGTCTTGACGATCTGCAAAGTTGCCGTTAACACTTGAACCCCGTTTCAGAATCATTCATTTCGCAGTAACCGCTTGGCGCACGCGCTCGGTTTTCTGTCGCTGCGCGCCGTTCGGCAATACCCCGCAGTAAATCACGCGAATAAACGCCCCCAGGGGACGTTGGGCCGGAAAGCCCAGCGGTGGCGTTGCTTTGCCCAAAACCAGTCCAATCAGGAGCCGTACCGATGAATCGGATTTATCGCAAGGTCTGGAACAAAGCATTGGGTCAGTTGGTGGTGGCCTCGGAACTGGCCTCCTCCGACAGCGGCGGCGGGGTCGTCGACCAGCGCCGCGATGCAACGCAGGCTGCGCCCGCAAGGTTGGCGATGGCACTGGGCCTGGTATTGGGATTGGGCATGAGCGGTATCGCCGCAGCACAGTCGGTGCAGATCGGCGGCAGCGCCACCTGCGTGGCATTCAGCGGCAAGCTGCTCGAAAAGTGCCTGATCGAAGGCTCGGCCACGGCCAAGGGCAGCAACGCGGTGGCGATCGGCAGCAACAGCAGCGCCAGTGCGGCCAACAGCGTAGCGCTGGGCGCCGGCTCCAAGGCCACGCGTGCCAACACGGTGTCCGTGGGTGATACCGGCAAGGAACGGCAGATCACCAATGTTGCCGCAGGCAGCCAGGCCACCGATGCGGTGAACAAGGCGCAGCTGGACGCGCAGGCGCGCGCCACGCAGGCCGCGCTGGCCGATGTCGCCGCAGACGGCAATCGTTATTTCAAGGCCGATGGCGCAGGCGATGACAGCGACGCGGCGAAGATCGACGGGCAGGGCGCAGTCGCGGCCGGTGCCGGCGCACAGTCGCTGGCCAATGCCACCACTGCCATCGGTACCCAGGCCATTGCCGCGGGCCTGGGCGCAAGCGCGTTCGGCCAGGGCGCCTTGGCAATCGGCGATGCCAGCGTGGTGGTCGGGCAGAGCGCTGCGGCCTTCGGTCTCGGCGACACCGCGGTTGGCGCAAGCGCGACCGCCGCCAGCGAGAACGGCGCGGCCACCGCGCTGGGTGCGCTGTCCGAAGCGACTGCCGATGGCGCCACCGCTGTTGGCGGCGGTGCCGTGGCGATGGGCCCGGGCAGCACCGCGCTGGGCCGCGGCGCTACCGCAGCCAACGAAGCATCGATCGCGGTGGGTGCGTTCAGCACCGCCGTCGGTGAATACAGCACCGCGCTGGGTTCGAATTCCGCGGCGGTGGCCACCGGCAGCGTGGCGCTCGGCGCGGGCTCGCTGGCCGACCGCGTCGATACCGTGTCCGTTGGTGCCGCCGAATACGGCCTGACCCGGCAGATCACCAGCGTGGCCGCAGGCACCGAAGACAACGATGCAGTCAATGTCGGTCAGCTGAAGGACGTTGCCGCCGTGGCCGATGCCACCGCCAAGCGCTTCCAGGCTAACGGCAGCAGCAACAGCGATGCCGGTGCACTGGCCGAGGGCGACGAGGCGCTGGCGGCCGGCGAGGCCGCCAATGCCATCGGCAACGGCACCACTGCAGTCGGTGCCGGCGCCACCGCCATCGCGCAGAACGCCACTGCCGTTGGCAACAACGCGCTGGCCTCGGGCCAGAACAGTGCCGCGTTCGGCAACAACGCGCAGGCCAATGGTCCAGGCAGCGTTGCCGTGGGTGGCGCTGCGGTGGATGCCGATGGCAACCCGCTGATCACCAGCGGCGGCGTGCCGGTGGAAACCGGTGCAACCAGCGCAGGCGTCGGCGGCACTGCGGTCGGCGCCAGTGCCGAAGCCAGTGGTTTTGCGGCGTCGTCCTACGGCGTCGGCGCCTATGCCGCCGGCGCACAGGCGTCCGCGTTCGGTGCGGTGGCCAATGCCATCGGTGACTACTCCACCGCGCTGGGTACGCAGAGCAACGCGACGGGCACCAGCAGCGTCGCCATCGGTGGTCCGGCTGACCTGATCCCCGGCCTGGGCTTCTTCGTGCAGACCCAGGCCAGTGGCGAAGCCGCCACCGCCGTCGGTGCCGGTGCCATCGCCAGTGGCGACCGTGCCGTGGCCAACGGCAGCCTCAGCGAAGCCTCCGGCGCCGAAGCGACCGCGGTCGGCTACTTCGCCTATGCGCCGGGCGAGAACGCCAGTGCCCTCGGCGCGCAGACCTGGGCGAGCGGTGCGCAGAGCACGGCCGTGGGCTACTACGCCACTGCGCGCGGCGCCAACAGTGTCGCGCTCGGGGCCAACTCCGAAGCGGTGCGCGCCAACAGCGTGGCCGTCGGCAGCGCCGGTAACGAGCGGCAGATCACCAGCGTCGCTGCGGGCAGCGAAGCCACCGATGCGGTGAACAAAGCCCAGCTCGACGCCGTGGCCGGCACTGCCGACACCACCGCGCGTTTCTTCCAGGCACAGCCGGAGGCGGGCAGTGATGCTGGCGCACTGGCTGATGGCGAAGGCTCCATCGCTGTGGGTTCGTCGAGCAATGCGATCGGCGCAGGTGCCATCGCGCAGGGTGCTGCCGCGTCGGCCATCGGCGATGACAGCGTGGCCGTGGGCCGTAACAGTGCGGCCACCGGTAATGGCGGTGTCGCCATCGGTGGCCTCGGCCAGGCCTACGACGAGTTCAACCAGCCGATCATCGGTGCCGATGGCACGGCGCAGCAGGTGGGCACCACCGCTGTTGCCGATGCCACCGCAGTCGGTAGCGGCGCGCAGGCCACCGGGGCTGCCAGCAGCGCTTTCGGCAACGCGGCCAAGGCCAGTGGTGACAACAGCTTCGCCGCAGGCGGCAAGTCGCGCGCCACCGGCAGCTATGCGGTTGCGGTCGGCGACAGCGCATTCGCCAGCAGCGATGACAGCACCGCCGTCGGTGGTTACAGCTGGGCGACCGCCAGCGGCGCTGCGGCATTCGGTTCGGGTGCATGGGCCACCGCCACCAACGCGTCAGCTTTCGGCAACGCGGCCTGGGCCAGCGGCAGCGGCGCGACCTCCATCGGTTACAACAGCTGGGCCAACGGCGCCAGTTCCACCGCCGTTGGCCGCGGTGCCTTCGGCTATGGCGACAACAGCGTGGCGCTGGGCTTCCAGGCGCTGGGCAACAGCATCAACAGCATCGCCATCGGCACCAACACGGTAGCCGGTGGTGAAAGCGCGATCGCGCTGGGTGCGGGCAGCAATGCCAGCGCCAGCAATACGGTCGCGCTGGGTGCCGGTTCGGTCGCCAACCGAGCGCGCACGGTGTCGGTGGGCAGCGCCGGCAACGAACGCCAGGTCACCAACGTCGCCGCCGGCACCCAGGCCACCGATGCGGTGAACAAGGCGCAGCTGGATGCGGTGGCGACCACGGCCACCACCACCAGCCGCTTCTTCCAGGCCAGCGGCAACGGCGACGACGTAGCCGGTGCATTGGTGGAAGGTGACAACGCACTGGCGGCCGGTGATGCCGCCAACGCCATCGGCAATGGCGCCACCGCACTGGGTAGCGGCGCCAACGCGCTGGCCAGCAACGCACAGGCGCTGGGCTTCAATGCGTTGGCGACCGCAGCCAACGCCAGCGCTGTTGGTGCCAACGCACAGGCCACGGGCGAGTACGCCACCGCGCATGGCGCGGAAAGCGAAGCCAGCGGCGAGCAGAGCGCGGCGTTCGGTGCGGCCAGCATCGCCAGTGGCGCCGGTAGCACTGCCAATGGCGTGCTGTCCGAAGCGTCCGGCGAAGAGGCCGTGGCCGTGGGCTACTTCAGCAATGCCAGCGGCGACGCGGCCACCGCTGTCGGCAGCGAGAGCGTAGCCAGCGGCACGGCGTCAGCGGCCTTCGGTATCGGTGCCGAAGCCACTGGCGGTTACAGCACCGCCATCGGTGGCTACGCACAGGCCTCGGCGTTCAACGCCACCGCGTTCGGCAACTTCGCCAACGCCTCCGGCTCCAACAGCGTGGCAGTGGGTGGCGACTCGGAAGCGTCCGGCGCCTACAGCACCGCCACCGGCCAGGGCAGCCTGGCCACCGGCACCAACAGTGTCGCCGTCGGCGGCTCGCTGTTTGGCGTGCTGGCCACCGAAGCGTCGGGTAACTATTCCACTGCGGTGGGTGGTGGCGCCTGGTCGGGGGGCATCAACAGCACGGCACTGGGCAACGCCGCCGAATCGCGCGGCGCCAACAGCGTGGCGCTGGGTGCCGATTCGATCGCGGATCGCGACAACACCGTGTCGGTGGGCGGCGGTGGCAACACCCGCCAGATCACCAACGTGGCCGATGGCACGCAGGGCAATGATGCGGTCAACAGGAATCAGCTCGATGCCGTAGCCGCGGCAGCGGAAAAGACCAGCCGGCAGTTCCAGGCCAGCGGCAATGCCGATGGTGAAACCGGGGCGCTGGTGGAGGGCGATAACGCGCTGGCCGCAGGTGACGCCGCCAATGCCATCGGCAACGGCGCCACCGCGCTGGGTAGTGGTGCCAATGCGCTCGCGGCCAACGCCACGGCGGTAGGCATCGATGCGCTGGCCACCGGCAGCAACGCGGCGGCCCTGGGCAGCACGGCACAGGCCACCGGCGAAGACAGCCTGGCGCTCGGTACCGGCGCCAGCGCCAGTGAACTGGGCGCCACAGCCACCGGTGCGCGTGCGCAGGCCAGTGGTGCGTACAGCACCGCCAGCGGCGCCGAAGCCAATGCCAGCGGCACCCAGGCATTGGCCAGCGGCTTCCGCAGCGCCGCGTCCGCCGATGGCACTACCGCTGTCGGCGGTTATGCCGAAGCCAGCGGTCGGCTCGGCACGGCACTGGGCTACGGTTCGGCGGCCAGTGGCGCCAACACCACGGCGGTCGGCTTCGGTGCCGCCGCCGCCGGTAGCGGTGCAGTAGCGGTCGGTCAGTCCAGCGAAGCCAGTGGCGAAGAAAGCGTGGCGATCGGTGGCAGCACCTTCTTCGGCCTGATCCCGTCGCGTGCCAGTGGGACCGGTGCGGCGGCGTTCGGCGCCGGTGCATGGGCCACCGAAGACTACGCCACGGCGATCGGCTGGAATTCGTGGGCGGCGGGCAGCAGCGCCACCGCGCTGGGTGCCAATGCCACCGTCAACGGCAGCAACAGCGTCGCGCTCGGCGCCGGGTCCAAGGCCGACCGTGACAACACGGTGGCCGTCGGCAAGGGGGGCGGTGAGCGCCAGGTCACCCATGTCGCAGCCGGTACCGAAGCCACCGATGCGGTGAACAAGGGCCAGTTGGATGCAGTCGCCAGCGTCGCCGACAAGACCAGCCGGCAGTTCCAGGCCAGCGGCAATGCCGATGGCGAGGCCGGTGCCCTGGTGGACGGTGACAACGCACTGGCCGCCGGCAACGCGGCCAACGCCATCGGCAACGGCGCCACCGCGCTGGGCAGTGGTGCCAATGCCATGGCCGGCAATGCCACCGCCGTAGGCTTCGATGCACTGGCCACCGGCAACAATGCGGCGGCGCTCGGCAACGCGGCGCAGGCCGGGGGTGTCGACAGTGTGGCCGTGGGCAGTGGCGCCAGCGCCAGCGAACTCGGCGCCAGTGCTACCGGCGCCGGCGCCCAGGCCAAGGGCGCCTACAGCACTGCCAGCGGCGCGCAGGCCACGGCCAGCGGCACCCAGTCGCAGGCCAGTGGTTTCCGCGCCAATGCTTCGGCCGACGGCGCTTCGGCGCTGGGCAGCTATGCCGAAGCCAGTGGTCGCCTTGGCACTGCAGTGGGTTACGGCAGCAAGGCCACCGGCGCCAATGCCACCGCGGTGGGTGTCAGTGCCAACGCTTCGGCGGCCGGCAGCATCGCACTGGGCGCAGGCTCGGTGGCCGACCGTGCCAACACCGTGTCGGTGGGCAGCAGTACCAGTGATCGTCAGATCACTCGCGTCGCTGCCGGTACCGAGCGCACCGATGCGGTCAATCGTGGCCAGCTTGATGCGGTCGCAGCGACTGCCGATGGCACGGCACGTTACGTCAAGGCCACCGGCGCAGGTATTGCCAGCGCCAGCGGCAGTGATGCCGCCGCGATCGGTTCGGCGGCCAGTGCCAGCGGCGCGCGCAGCAATGCGCTGGGCGCCAACGCGATGGCGATCGGCAACGGTGCACTTGCACTGGGCAGCAGTGCCGGCGCGTCCGGTGCCAACTCGGTGGCGCTGGGTGCGGGCTCGCGTGCGCTCGATGCCAACGTGGTGTCGGTCGGCGGTGGCAATGGCACCGATGGTCCAGCCACGCGCCGCATCGTCAATGTGGCCGATGGCCGCATCGCCGCCGGCAGCAGCGATGCCATCACCGGCTCCCAGCTCAACGTCACCAACCAGCGGGTGGGCGCGGTGGAAACGCGCGTGGGCGATTTCGATTCGCGCATCGCCACCGTGGAAACCACCGCGGCCAGCGCGGTCAGCTACGACGACGCCAGCCGTGACCGCCTGACCCTGTCTGGTTTCCAGGGCACCACCATCGACAACGTCGGTGCCGGCAGCATTGCCGCGGGCAGTCGCCAGGCGATCAACGGCGGCCAGCTGTTCCAGTCGCTCAGCGATGCCGCCAGCTTCCTCGGCGGTGGTGCCAGCGTCGGCATGCAGGGTGTGTTCGTGGCCCCGAACTACGTGATCCAGGGCGCCACCTACAGCAACGTCGGCGATGCGCTCGGCGCGCTGGACCGCAAGGTCAGCGAGATCGACCGCAGAACCGCCGGTGGCTCGCGTGCCGGGACTGCCAACCTGCGCGCGATGAGTGCCGCGCTGGATGAAAGCCCGCTGGCCAGCGTGGCCGATGCTCCGGCAACGGCCGACGCGGCACCGGCCAGCACCGCGCGCGTGCAGGGCACGCCGACCGCCGCCGCAGCGGGTGCCGGCATTCCGGTGGGCACGCCGGCAAACGGCTTCAATGCCGTCGCCATGGGCGAGGGCGCCGTCGCCAGTGGCGCTTCGTCCACGGCCATCGGCCAGGGCGCCAATGCCACTGCGGCAAATGCCGTGGCGCTGGGCCAGGGCTCGGTTGCCGATCGTGCCAACACGGTCTCGGTGGGCAGTGAAGGCAACGAGCGCCAGGTCACCAATGTGGCGGCGGGTACCACGGCCACCGATGCGGTCAACAAGGGCCAGCTCGACCGTGGCATGGCCACGGCCAACAGCTACACCGACAGCCGCGTCCAGGCCGTCGCCGACAGCTTCGATGTGTTCAAGGGCGAGATCGACGGACGCCTGCGCCACATGGATCGCCGCATCGACCGCCAGGGTGCGATGAGCGCGGCGATGCTCAACATGGCCACCAGTGCCGCCGGTATCCGCACCCAGAACCGGGTCGGCGTCGGCATTGGTTTCCAGGGCGGCGAGTCGGCGTTGTCGCTGGGCTACCAGCGTGCGATCAGCGATCGCGCCACGGTGACCTTCGGCGGTGCTTTCAGCAGCGACGACAGCTCGGTTGGCGTCGGTGCCGGCTTCGGCTGGTAAGCCACTCCATCGCGCCGGCGGCCACCCACGCCGGCGCAGCACCTGCAGTGAGGGCCTGGGGGGAGGTCACGGCAATCCCGGCTGGGCCGGCCGGGAGTCGTCAAGGAATGATGGCCGCAGTGTTGGTTCGATCCATGACCCAGAAGAGGAATTCGACGTGATCAAGAAGCAGAACCTTCGCATCAATGTGCTTGCCGCCGCCGTGCTGTCGATGACGGCCGTCGGTGCCGTCCACGCCGCCGGCCTGCCGACCCGCGAACCGGTGCGCCAGGCCAGCACCGCCCAGCCGGGCGCCGAGCGCATCATCGTCAAGTACCGGGCCGGCGCTGCCGCCGCCACCGACCGCTCGGCGAAGCTGTCCACCGTGCAGTCGGCGCTGACCCGGGCCAGCCTCTCCGGCGGTACCTCACGTGCCAGTACCCTCGGCCCGCAGGTGGTACGCAAGCTCGCTACCGGTGCGGACCTGATCCGTGTGCAGGGCCGCCTGGCCCCGGCCGAACTGCAGCGTGTGCTGAAGGAACTGAAGGCTGACCCGTCGGTGCAGTACGCCGAAGCCGACGTGAAGCTGCGCCGCACCGAACTGCGTGCCGGCAACGTACAGCCGGCGCTGGTGCCGAACGATCCCTTCTACCAGCAGAACCAGTGGCACCTGCACAACGCCGTCGGCGGCATCAACGCACCGGCGGCATGGGATGTCTCGCAGGGTGAGGGCATCGTGGTGGCGGTGATCGATACCGGCATCCTGCCGCAGCATCCGGACCTGGTCGGCAACCTGCTGGAGGGTTACGACTTCATCAGCGATGCGGAGACCTCGCGGCGCCCGACCAACGATCGTGTGCCGGGTGCGCAGGACTACGGTGACTGGGTCGAGAACGACAACGAGTGCTATGACGGCTCGCTGGCCGAGGACAGTTCCTGGCACGGCACCCACGTCGCCGGCACCGTCGCCGAGCAGACCAACAACGGCGTCGGCATGGCCGGTGTCGCCTACAAGGCCAAGGTGCTGCCGGTGCGCGTGCTGGGCAAGTGCGGCGGCTACCTGTCCGACATCGCCGACGCGGTGGTCTGGGCATCGGGTGGCACGGTGACCGGCATCCCGGCCAACACCAACCCGGCCGAGATCATCAACATGAGCCTGGGCGGCAGCGGCGCCTGCGGCAGCACCTACCAGGACGCCATCAACGGCGCCATCTCGCGCGGTACCACGGTGGTGGTGGCGGCCGGCAATGAGACCGACAACGCGTCCAAGTACCGTCCGGCCAGCTGCGAAGGCGTGGTGACCGTGGGTGCCACGCGCATCACCGGTGGCATCACCTACTACTCCAACTATGGCACCCGCGTGGACCTGTCCGGTCCGGGTGGCGGCGGCAGTGTCGACGGCAACCCGGGTGGCTACATCTGGCAGACCGGCTCCAATGCGGCGACCACGCCGGAATCGGGCACGCCGGGCTACATGGGCATGGGCGGTACCTCGATGGCCTCGCCGCATGTGGCCGCCGTTGCTGCACTGGTGCAGAGCGCACTGATCGCCAAGGGCAAGGATCCGCTGACCCCGGCCGCGATGCGTACCCTGCTGAAGGAAACCGCACGTCCGTTCCCGGTCGCCATCCCGGCAGCCACGCCGATCGGTACCGGCATCCTCGATGCCAAGGCCGCGCTGGCCAAGGCACTGGAAGAACCGTGCACCGAGAACTGCGGGCCGGTGGCCACGCCGCTGACCAACAAGGCTGCCGTCGGTGGCCTGTCCGGTGCGGCCGGCAGCAGCAAGCTCTACAGCTTCGAAGCGGCTGCCGGCAAGCAGTTCAGCGTGATCACCTACGGTGGCACCGGCAACGTTTCGGTCTACGTGGCTGAAGGCCGTGAGCCCAGTGCCAGCGACAACGACGCCAAGTCGACCCGTCCGGGCACCTCCGAGACGGTGCGGGTGACCAAGCCGGTGGCGGCCACCTACTACATCAAGGTGGTGGGTGAAGCGGCCTACAACGGGGTGAGCATTCTCGCCACGCAGTAAGCTTGAACTGTCGTAGTTGAATGGCCGAAGCCCGTCATCCCATGTGACGGGCTTCGTCTTTTTACGAAAGGTGGCGCAGGGGCGGCGGAAATCATGGCTTAACTGTTAAAGTCGAGCCGATTGACAGGAGAGTCATGTGAACGCGCTTGCTGCTACCGCCGCTGCCGACGACGCTGAAGGCCGCATCCTGGATGCGCTGCTGGCGCGCGGCCGGCTGAAGGAAGGCGATCTGGCACGTGCGCGGCCGCTGCACGCAGAGGCCGGCGGCAGCCTGCTGGGCCTGCTGGTGCGGCTGGGGCTGGTCTCCGAGCGTGACCAGGCCCAGGCCAGCGCCGAAGTGCTGGGGCTGCCGCTGCTGGAAGGCAAACAGCTGCCGGAAGCACCGCCACAAGGGCTGGCGGAAGGCTTGCCGTTGTCGCTGCGCTTCCTCAAGCAGTTCCATGTCTGCCCGCTCGCGCTGGATGAACAGGGGGTCCGGCTGTGGCTGGCCGATGCCCATGATCCTTATCCGCAGCAGGCCGTGCAGCTGGCACTGGGTGTACCGGTGACACCGGTGCTGGGCATGCGCGCAGAAATTGATGACCTGGTCGAACGCTGGTTCGGCCAGGGCCGCAGCGCGATGGGCGCGATCGTCGAAACCGCCGATGGCGAGGGCGGTGCGGTCGATGATATCGAGCATCTGCGTGACCTCGCCTCGGAAGCGCCGGTGATCCGCCTGGTCAACCTGGTGATCCAGCGCGCGGTGGAACTGCGCGCTTCGGACATCCATGTCGAACCGTTCGAAAGCCGGTTGAAGGTGCGTTACCGCGTCGATGGCGTGCTGGTGGAAGGCGAAAGCCCGCCGGCCAACCTCACTGCTGCGGTGATCAGCCGCATCAAGATCATGGCCCGGCTCAACATCGCCGAGCGCCGCCTGCCGCAGGACGGCCGCATCATGCTGCGCGTGCAGGGCAAGGAGCTGGACCTGCGCGTGAGCACGGTGCCGACCGCGCACGGCGAAAGCGTGGTGATGCGATTGCTGGACCGCGAAACGGTGGTGTTCGATTTCCATCGTCTCGGTTTCACTGACGCCTTCCTGCCGCAGTTCCGCAAGGTGCTGGAACAGCCGCACGGCATCCTGCTGGTGACCGGCCCGACCGGTTCAGGCAAGACCACCACGCTGTACACCGCGCTGAGCCAGCTGAACACTGCCGACGTCAAGATCATCACGGTCGAAGACCCGGTGGAATACCAGATCGAAGGCATCAACCAGATCCAGGCCAAGCCGCAGATCGGCCTGGACTTTGCCAACGCCCTGCGCAGCATCGTGCGCCAGGACCCGGACATCATCATGATCGGCGAAATGCGCGACCTGGAAACCGCGCGCATCGCGATCCAGTCGGCGCTGACCGGCCACCTGGTGCTGTCCACCCTGCATACCAACAACGCAGCCGGCGGCATCACCCGCCTGCTCGACATGGGCGTGGAAGACTACCTGCTTACCTCCACCATCAACGGCATCCTGGCCCAGCGCCTGGTGCGTCGGCTGGAGCCGACCCATGCCGAGCGCTATGAAGCCTCGCCGGAGGAGATCGAACGCTTCGAGCTGCGCCGCCTGCAGCCGGAAGGACCGATCCACCTGTATCGCCCGAAGCCTTCCGCGCTGGCGCCGACCGGTTACCTCGGCCGGACCACCATCATGGAATTCCTGGTGATGAACGACGCGCTGCGGCGCGCGGTGATGCGCCGCGACGGCATGGGCGAGATCGAACGCATTGCCCGCGAAGCCGGCATGCGCACGATGTACGAAGATGGCCTGTCCAAGGCCCTCAGTGGTCAGACGACCATCGAGGAAGTCCTGCGTGTCACCGAGGAAAGCTGATGCGCGCAGGACGCCGGGGCTGACATGCCGACCTACCGTTACAAGGCACTGAATCCGCACGGCGAGATCTTCGACGGGCAGATGGAAGCGGCAAGCGAGGCCGAGCTGGTCGCGCGCCTGCAGGACCAGGGCCATCTGCCGATGGAGACCCAGCTGGCCGATGGCGGTGCGATCGGTGGCAGTACCTGGCGCAACCTGTTCCGCCAACGGCCGCTGCAGGGCGCTGCATTGCTGCAGTTCACCCAGCAGCTGGCGACACTGCTCGGTGCAGGCCAGCCGCTGGATCGCGCGCTGTCGATCCTGCTCGGGTTGCCCGAAGACGAACGCTCGCGCCGCGCGATCACCGACATCCGCGATGTGGTGCGCGGTGGCGCGCCGCTGTCGACCGCACTGGAGCGCCAGCATGGGTTGTTCTCGCGCCTGTACGTGAACATGGTGCGGGCCGGTGAAGCCGGCGGCAGCCTGCACGAAACCCTGCAGCGCCTGGCCGACTACCTCGAACGCAGCCGCGCGCTGCAGGACAAGGTGATCAACGCGCTGGTGTACCCGGCCATCCTGCTGGTGGTGGTGGGCGGCGCGCTGCTGTTCCTGCTCGGCTACGTGGTGCCGCAGTTCGCGCAGATGTACGAAAGCCTGGATGTGGCGCTGCCGTGGTTCACCAACGCGGTGCTGCAGCTGGGCCTGTTCGTGCGCGACTGGTGGGTGTTGCTGCTGGTGGTGCCAGGGATACTTGCGCTGTTCTTCGAACGCAAGGCGCGGCAACCAGCCTTCCGGCTGGCGCTGGATGGCTGGCTGCTGCAGCGTCGCGGCATTGGCCGCCTGCTCGGTGAACTGGAAACCGCGCGGCTGGCCCGCACGCTGGGCACGCTGCTGCGCAATGGCGTGCCGCTGCTGGGTGCCTTGGGCATCGCCCGCAACGTGCTGGGCAACCGCGCGCTGGCCGCCGATGTGGAAGCCGCCGCGGATGAAGTGAAGAACGGTACCGGCCTGTCGCTGGCGCTGTCGCGCGGCAAGCGTTTCCCGCGCCTGGCACTGCAGATGATCCAGGTCGGCGAGGAATCCGGTGCACTCGATACCATGCTGCTGAAAGCCGCCGATACCTTCGAACAGGACAGCGCCCGGCGCATCGACCGCCTGCTGGCGGCGATGGTGCCGGCGATCACCCTGGTGCTGGCCTCGGTGGTCGGTGCGGTGATCGTTGCCGTGCTGGTACCGCTGTACGACCTGACCAATGCCATCGGTTGACGATGGATCCCTACGCAACCCCGACACTCCGCAACTGAAAGGACCGACCATGATTGCTTCCCGTCGACCGATCCGCCTTTCCTTCACCGCCGCGCGCAACCAGTCGGGCATGAGCCTGCTGGAAATCATCATCGTCATCGTGCTGATCGGTGCGGTGCTGACCCTGGTCGCCAGCCGCGTGCTGGGCGGCGCCGATCGCGGCAAGGCCAACATCGCCAAGGCGCAGGTGCAGACCGTTGCGTCCAAGGTCGACAACTACCAGATCGATACCGGCAAGCTGCCCGGCTCGCTCAACGATCTGGTGACCGCACCGGCGGGTGTCGGTGGCTGGCTGGGGCCGTATGCCAAGCCGGCTGACCTGAACGACCCGTGGGGCCACGCGCTGGAGTACCGTGCGCCGGGCGAAGGCCAGCCGTACGAGCTGATCAGCCTCGGCAAGGATGGCAAGGCCGGCGGCAGCAGCGTCGATGCCGACATCCGCTACCAGCCGTAATCCTGCATGACGTATTTCCTGCCGCGCCGGCTGCCTCGCCCGCGCCTGCACGGCAGGCGCGCAGCGGGCCTGTCGCTGCTGGAAATGCTGCTGGTGATCGCGCTGATCGCAGCGATCGGCCTGATTACCGCCGCCGGCCTGTCGCGCGGCTTCGCCGGCATGCAGCTGCGCAGCGCCGGCAAGGACATCGCCAACCAGCTGCGGGTGGTACGCGCGCAGGCGATCGCCCGCGGCGAGCCGCAGCGCTTTGTCATCGAACCGGCAAAGCGGCGCTGGGAAGGCGCCAACCAGCGCCATGGTGACGTGCCGGCACAGCTGCAGGTGCAGTTCGAAGGCGCCGCGCAGCTGGCCACCGCGCCAGGGCAGGGCGTGATCGAGTTCCATCCCGATGGTGGCTCCAGCGGTGGCCGCATCCGGCTGCAGCGTGACGATGCCGAATGGCGCATCGACGTGGGCTGGCTGACCGGTGAGGTCCGCTCCGGCCCCTGGCGGGCACAATGAAGCGGCACGTTCGCGGCTTCACCCTGCTGGAAGTGATCATCGCCTTTGCCCTGCTCGGGCTGGCGCTGACCCTGCTGCTGGGCAGTCTGTCCGGTGGTGCCAGGCAGGTGCGCGAGGCCGAGCTGCGCACGCGCGCGATACTGCATGCGCAGTCGCTGCTGGCCGAAACCGGTGTCGCCACGCCACTGCAGGTGGGTAGCCAGCAGGGCGACTGGGAACAGGGACGCTACCACTGGGAGCTGCAGGTGCAGCCGTGGGTGGAGCCACGTGCCGGCAACGCCGTGCAGTCACAGTCGGCCGGTGCCCCCTGGCTGGCCGAACTGCAGCTGCAGGTGCGTTGGGGCGACAGCGAACGCGAGCAGCTGCGCTGGCGCAGCCTGCGCCTGCTGCCGCCGGACCTGGAGAGCGCGCGATGAAGCGCCGCGCCGCGGGTTTCACGCTGGTTGAAGTGATGCTGGCCACGGTGCTGCTGGCCGGTGGCCTGGCGCTGGCGTTCGCCAGCGTCCGCTCGGCAATGGCGGTCAGTCAGCGTGGCGAGCAGATCGCGGCCGAGAGTGAGCGCATGCGCGCGGTGCAGTCGCTGTTGCGGCGGCAGCTGGCCGGTGCGCTGCGCACGCCGCTGGAAGTACCCGATCCCACCCGCGAACCGATCTTCTTCCAGGGCGAAGAGCAGCGCATATTGTTCGCCGCCGATCTGCCGGGCTACCTCGGCCGCGGCGGACCCTACCTGCACGCGCTGCAGGTGGACGGCCGCGATGACCAGCAGCGCCTGCTGCTGGACCTGGTGCTGCTGCAGGAAGGCGAGCGCATCGCCGAGAACCCGCCGCGCCCGCCGGAAGTGCTGGTGGAACACCTGAAGTCGGTACAACTGCGCTATCGCGGCATCGATGCCAGTACCGGCCAGGTGAGCGACTGGATGCCGCGCTGGGACGATACCCGCCGCCTGCCGATGCTGGTGGAGATCAAGATCGTCCCGGCCAAGGGCGCGCCCTGGCCGACGCTGGTGGTGG
Organism: Stenotrophomonas sp. 80084_Sma; assembly: GCF_056481995.1. NCBI lineage: Bacteria > Pseudomonadati > Pseudomonadota > Gammaproteobacteria > Lysobacterales > Lysobacteraceae > Stenotrophomonas > Stenotrophomonas sp. 80084_Sma. The sequence continues at coordinate 620,774 of NZ_CM151177.1, forward strand.
CGCCGCGTAACGGTGGCAGCGGAGGCGCGCGATGAACCGGCAACACGGTGCGGCACTGGTACTGGTGCTGTGGTTGATCGCATTGATGACCGCGCTGGTCGGTGCGTTCGCGCTGAGCGCACGGGTCGAGCATCTGCAGCAGCGGGTGCTGGATGACGATGCACGCGGCCAGGAACGGGCGCGCGCCGGCCTGGAGTACGCGCTGCTGCGCCTGTCCGCCGATCCGCTGCGGGCGCCCTGGCGCGCTGATGGCCGAACCTACCGCTGGCAGTTCGATGACGCCAGCATCGAGATCAAGGTGCTGGACGAGAACGGCAAGATCAACCTGAACCTGGCCGACGTGACCTTGCTGACCGCGTTCCTCAAGGCGCTCGGCGAAGACGAAGGGGCAGCCCGGCAGCTGGCCGGTGCCATTGTCGACTGGCGTGATGAAGACAGCCTGCTGCAGCCGGGCGGCGGTGCCGAAGCCCAGGACTATGCGGCGGCGGGGTTGCCGTATGGCCCACGCAACAAGCGTTTCGAGACGCTCGGAGAACTGCAGCGGGTACTGGGCATGCGCGGCCCGCTGTACAAGGCCATGCTGCCGCACCTGACCCTGTACAGCCGCCAGGCACGCCCGGATCCCCAGTTCGCCAGCGCGCCGGTGCTGACCGCACTGGGCCTGGATGCGGATACCGTGCTGGCGCAGCGCGCACAGCAGGAGCGTGACGCAGATACCGCTGGCGGTGCGACAACGCTTGCCAGCAGCAGCGGCACCTATAGTATCGAGTCTCGTGCAACCGACGGCAGTGGACGCCGGTCGGTGTTGCAGGCAGTGGTACGCAATGGCTCGGGCGGGGTTCCCGGGCGGTCCTACACAGTGCTTCGCTGGGAGCAGGGAATGACAGCAAGATGACGGCATGGCAGGACAGTGTGCGGCAGGTGCAGGGCCGGATCGGCCCTGGCGCCGGCCGTTTCCTGCGCTGGTGGCGGCAATCGCTGCTGGCCTGGGTGCCGGCACGTTGGCAGTGGGCACTGGGCTGGGCACAGGCGCGCCTGCTGCTGCAGCGCCAGGGTGAGCAGCTGCAGGTCTGGCGAGAGGCCGGAGAACGCCGGGAAGCAGTTGCCAGCGTGCCATGGCCGCTGTCGCCGGCCGAACTGGACCGCGTGCTGGAACCGCGACTGCGCAGCCTGCCGCGGGTGTGGCTGCTGCCGGCCAGCGAGGTACTGCGTCGTCATCTGCGCCTGCCTGCGGCTGCGGCCGACCGGCTGCGCGCCGTGGTCGGTTTCGAGATCGACCGCCAGACGCCGTTCGAATCCAGCCAGGTCAGCTATGACGTGCGTGAACTCGGGGGCGCCGCCGAGGGCCAGCTGCAGGTCGAACTGATCGCCTGGCCACTGCGCCAGCTTGAGGCGTGGCGGGCCAGCGTGGGCGAATGGGCCGATGCACTGGCCGGTGTCGATGCCATCGACACCGAGGGTGAACCCCTGCAGGTGAATCTGCTGCCACCGGGGCAGCGCCAGCTGCGGGCAGACCCGACGCGGCGCTGGAATGTGCTGCTGGCTGTGGCCGCACTGGTGATGCTGGTGCTGGCGGCCCTGCAGCTGCTCGACAACCGCCGCGCCGCCGCCGACGAACTGCGTGTGCAGGTCGAGCGCAGTGCACGCAGTGCGCGTGGTGTCGCCAGCGAACGCGCGCAGCTGCAGGCGCTGATCGATGGTGCCGCATTCCTGGAAAAGCAGCGCAGCCAGCGCGCCGGAACGGTGGAAATCTGGAATGAACTGACCCGGCGCCTGCCGGAGGGCACCTACCTGGAAAAGCTGGCCATCGAGAACAACAACCTGCAGCTGATCGGCCTGAGTCGCGAGGCCTCGCAGCTGGTGCAGCTGCTGCAGGACGCACCGCAGTGGCGCAAGGTCAATCTGACCGGCGTACTGCAGGCCGATGGCGCCGCCAGTGGCCGTGACCGCTTCACCATGACCGCCGAACTGCAGCCGTTGCCGGCTGCGGCCCCGACCCGGGAGGCGGCCGATGCCGATGCCAAGCGCACGCCGTGACCGCTGGCTGGCACTGGCGCTGCTGCTGGCAGTGCTGGGCCTGGCGTACCTGCTGCTGGTGCACCCCTGGTTCACCCAGCCACTGCGCGAAATCGACGCCGACGTGGCTGCCCTGCGCGAGCGCGAGCAGCGCGTGCAGGCGCAGCTGCAGCAGCAGCCGCAGATCGAACAGCGCCTGCGCGCCACCCGCGAGGCACTGCAGCAGCGGCCGGGCTTCCTGCGCGAAGCCACCGCCGAAGCTGCGGCCGCTGCGCTGGGCGCGAAGCTGCAGGATGCGGTGGCGATGGCCAGCCCGGGCAACCGCAGCTGCACCATCAGCAACCGCACGCCACTGACCGACAACCGCCGTGACGCCGAATTCGTGCGCGTGGCCATGCAGGTGCGCCTGCGTTGCGGTGTGGCCGAACTGGCCACGGTGCTGCACAGCCTGGAAACCGGCAGCCCGCGCCTGTTCGTCGACAACCTCAACCTGATCGCGCAGCGCTTCCAGCAGTCGCCCAACGAGTCCGGGCTCGGCCTGGACGTGTCGTTCGAACTGGCAGGTTACCTGCTGCCCGGTGCTGCGGCCGATGGCGCTGCGCCGGCACCTGCAGCCGAACCGGGCGCGGCGCCGCAACCGCCTTCGGCCACACCTGCACCGGCCGCCGCACCGGCTGCGCCGGAAGAAGGGCAGGAGGTGGCCGATGAAGCTTGAGCAGATCAGCCTGCGCACCGGCTTCCTGCTGGCACTGGCCGGCTGGGCGGCAGCGGTCTGGCTGGCCACCGGCTTCGGTCTGGGCAGCCAGCTGCCAGGTGCGGACGGTGATGCCGATGCGGTGCCTTCGTTGCCGGTGCTGCCGCCGTTGGCCGCAGAACGCATGGCCAGCGCCGACAGCTACAGCGCGATCGGCGAGCGACCGCTGTTCGCCGAGGACCGCAGGCCGAAGCCCTACCTGCTCGGCGGCAGCGAGCCCGCCGCCAGCGCCGCGCTGCGCCTGACCGGCGTGCTGCTGACCGGCGACTTCGGCATGGCCACCTTCACCACCGAACAGAACCGCTCGCTGCGCCTGCGCCTCAACGGTGAAGCCGTCGACGGCTGGCAGCTGGTCGCACTGCAGCCGCGCCAGGCCACCGTGATCGGCCCCGGTGGCAACCAGGTGCTGGAACTGGCGGTATTCAACGGGCAGGGGGGTGAACCGCCGACCGTGCTGCGCGGCGCCAACGGTGCGCCACCGGCCGGTGCGATCGTTGTGCCGCCCCCGGCAGGCGCTCCGCCGGCACCGCCGCCGGCTGCGGCAACCGCATCGCCGTCGCCTGCTGGCAGTGCGCCAGCATCCTCGGCTGCGGCGGCCGCCACACCGCCTGCCAACAACAACGGCCCCAGCGAAGCGCAGATGCAGGCCATCCGCGAACGCATCCAGGCCCGTCGCCGCCAGCTGCAGCAACAACAACAGCAGCAACAACCGTCGCCGCCCCCGGGCGATGGCACCAACCGATAGAGTGAATGCATGAGCCTGCGTTTCCTTCCCTGGTCCTTTGCCCTCGCGCTGCTGGTCGGCTGCAGCACCGTGTCCGCACCGCATGTGCAGCGCAAGGGCAATCTGTCGCCCACTGCCGAGGCCGGTCAGGCGGCCGAAGTCGCCGCTGATGCTGCCCGTGACGCCCAGGGCGCTCCGCAGGCGGTGATCCGCCGTGGCACCGGCACCATGATCAACCGCGAAGCAGCACGCGCACCGGCTCCGGCACTGCATGGCGCCAGCACCGGTGAAGCAACCTTCAATTTCGAAGGCGAATCGGTGCATGCGGTGGTCAAGGCCATCCTCGGTGACATGCTGGGCCAGAACTACGTGATCGCACCGGGGGTGCAGGGCACAGTCACCCTGGCCACGCCCAAGCCGGTGTCGCCGGCGCAGGCGTTGAACCTGCTGGAGATGGTGCTGGGCTGGAACAATGCCCGCATGGTCTACAGCGGCGGCCGCTACAACATCGTCGCCGCCGATCAGGCATTGGCCGGCACTGTCGCGCCGAGCACGGCGCCGGCAGCCAGTGCGCGTGGCTTCGAGGTACGGGTGATCCCGCTGCAGTTCATCTCCGCAACTGAAATGAAGAAGGTGCTGGAGCCGTACGCGCGCCCCAACGCCATCGTCAACGTCGACAGCGGCCGCAACGTGATCACCCTGGGCGGTACCCGCGCCGAGCTGGAAAACTACATGCGCACCGTCGAGATCTTCGATGTCGACTGGCTGTCGGGCATGTCGGTGGGCGTGTTCCCGATCCAGTCCGGCAAGGCCGAGCAGGTGGCCGCCGACCTGGAGAAGGTGTTCGGCGAGGAGAGCAAGACGCCCAGCGCCGGCATGTTCCGCTTCCTGCCGCTGGAAAACGCCAACGCGGTGCTGGTGATCACCCCGCAGGTGCGTTACCTGGACCAGATCCAGCAGTGGCTGGACCGCATCGACACCGCCGGTGGCAGCGCCCGCCTGTTCTCCTATGAGCTGCGCTACATCAAGGCGCGCGATCTGGCCGAACGCCTCAGTGAAGCCTTCGCCAGCAGCGGCAACCGCGGCGGTTCCAGCCCGGCCTCGCTGGCGCCGGGTGCAATGCCGTCGCAGCTGGGCAGCGACGGTGACCGTGGCATGGACAGCAACAACAGCAGCAATTTCGGTTCGACGCCGGGCAGTGGCTCCAGTGGCACCGGCAACGGCAGCATGAACCTGCCGCAGCGCCAGTCCGGCAATGTCAGCGTCAGCCTGGAAGTGGAAGGCGATCGCGTGGGCGTGTCGGCGGTGGAGGAAACCAACACCCTGCTGGTGCGCTCGACCCCGCAGGCCTGGCGTTCGATCCGCGAAGTGATCGAGAAGCTGGACGTGATGCCGCTGCAGGTGCATATCGAAGCGCAGGTGGCCGAGGTCGCACTGGAGGGGGACCTGAAGTACGGCGTGAACTGGTTCTTCGACAACGCGGTGGCCGGGCGCGCGCTGACCGGCGCATTGGCCGGCGTGACCCTGCCGGCCGCCGCCGGCGGTTCCTGGAGCAGCTTCGCCGGTGCCGCGACCGGTGGCGAAGGCCTGGGCTGGGCGTTCACCGGCCACAATGGCGCGGCGGTGGTGAGCGCGCTGGACAAGGTCACCGATGTGCGCCTGCTGCAGACCCCCTCGGTGTTCGTGCGCAACAACGCCGAGGCCACGCTCAACGTGGGTGACAAGGTGCCGATCAATACCACCACGGTGAACACCGGTATCGGCACCAGCAGCTACAGCTCGGTGCAGTACATCGACACCGGCGTGATCCTGAAGGTGCGCCCGCGCGTCACCCGCGACGGCACGGTGTTCCTCGACATCGTGCAGGAAGTGAGCAGCGCCTCGAACGTGCCGGAGAACTGCAACCCGCAGGAGCGCAACTGCAACCCGCGGATTTCCACCAAGAAGCTGTCGACCGAAGCGGCGGTGCAGAGCGGCGACACCATCATGCTGGCCGGCCTGATCACCGACACGGGCACCGATGGCAGCAGCGGCATCCCCGGCCTGAGCCGGATTCCGGTGGTGGGCGCACTGTTCGGGCAGAAGAGCCGCACCAGCCGTCGTTCGGAGGTGATCGTGCTGCTGACGCCGAGCATCGTGCGCAACGGGCAGGAGGCACGCACCCTGACCGACGAGTACAGCCAGCGCTTCCGCGCGATGGAACCGCTGAACCAGCCGCGCGCAAAGAAGTAAGGGGTTACGGCCGGGCTGCGCCCGGCACCCCGCAGAGGCCAGAGCTGGAGCAACGGCAACAGCGGGTTTACTGAGGGGGGGCGGGGCACTGTGGGTTTGCGGGGACGCCGTAAATCCGTCCATGGAGGCTTGGTCGCCGCATCCATGCGGCTCACACCCCGCAAACCCACAGTGCCCCGCCTTCGACAGTTTCCTGCTGCTGTTGGTAGGTGTCGACCTTGGTCGACACGGTAGATCCACGCCATGCGTGGATGCTTTTCGATTCCAATTCGAAATATTCGATTCCGATGGAGATTCATCCACGCATGGCGTGGATCTACTGCAGATCGCAGAGATCTGTCGAAGGCGGGGTGGGTCCGGTTGTGGGGGCGTGAGCCGCATGGATGCGGCGACCGAGCTTACATGGACGTACTTGCAGCGTCCCCCGCAACCGGACCCACCCCGGCATCCCCCAGGAACCCGGCTTTTGCTCCGGCTGTTGCTTCGGCTCTGGCTCTGGCCTCTGCAGGTGCCGGGTGCAACCCGGCCGATACCCTCCCAGTGCTAGGCTGTGGCTACCGACAACCACGGAGGCGGGATGGGGGCGATCGTGTTGTTGCCGCTGTGCGTGGACGATGCCGCGCTCGACCGCTGCCTGGCCGCGCTGGATGCCGGCACCGCGCCGGGAACCGCGGTCTGGCTGGCCGATGACGCGCAGACCGGCCCGCGTGCGCAGGCGGTGGTGGAGCATTGGTTGGCGCATACGCCACTGCAGGCCGAATACACCCGCCGCGCGCGGCCGTTGGGCGAGGTCGCCCATCTGGATGAGATGCTGCGCGCCTGCGAGGGCATGGACGTGGCGGTGCTGGCGCCGGACAGCGTGCCCGCGCCGGGCTGGCTGCAGCAGCTGCAGGATGCCTTCGCCCGCGACGCCGCCATCGCCACCGCAACCCCGTGGTGCAATGCCGGCGAAACAGCCGCATGGCCGCGGCTGGGCGAAATCAATCCCGAACCAGAGGACCCGGCGCTGCTGGCACACACCTGTGCCACGCTGCCGGTGCTGCATCCGGAGCTGCCCTCGGCGGTCACCCACGCGGTACTGGTGCGCGGCAACGCGCGTCGCCGCGCCGGCGGCCTGGACGTGGACAGCTACGCCGGCTGGAACGCGGCACTGGTGGACCTGAGCCTGCGCATGGCTGGCCTGGGATGGCGCAACGTGCTGTGCGAGACCGCCTTCGTCAGCCGGGCAGGGGAGGCGGTCAGCCGTGATGGCGATCTCGAGGCCCTGGCCGCGCGCTGGCCGGGGTGGGTGCCACGGTTGGCTGACTTCCTCATGCACGATCCGCTGCATGGCCTGCGTGTCGATCTGCAGCAGCGCATGCGGCAGGCGATAATGCCGAAGGAACAGGGTGACCTGTTCGTCTCGTCTTCCGCGCCGGAGCCTCCTGCTTGAATGTTGCCATTGCCGCCATCGTCGTCGCCTACCAGAGCGGCAGCACCATCGACGCCTGCCTCTCGCGTCTGCGCCAGGCGCAGGACGTGGCCGAGATCCGGGTGATCGACAATGGCTCGATGGATGGCACGCTGGATATCGTGCAGCGCCATGCCAGCCACGACCCGCGCGTGCGTTTCGTCGGCAATCCGGACAATCCCGGCTTTGCCGCCGCCAACAACCAGGGCGTGGCCGATTCGCACAGCCCATGGCTGGCCTTCATCAACCCGGACCTGATGGTCGAACCGGAGACGTTGGCCGCACTGCGCAGCCGCGCGGAAGGACTGGGCGACTGCCTGCTCGGTGTCGAGCAGGTGGACGAGCAGGGCCATGCCGACGAAGCCGTGCGCCGCCGCGACCCGGATTTCCTGATGATGCTGCGCTCGCCGGGCAAGGGCTCGAAGCTGGCGGTGCCGCGTGACCCGCAGCAGGCGCTGCAGCGGGTGCCGGCGCTGTCCGGTGCGCTGCTGATGATGCCGCGTGCATTGTTCGACTGCATCGGAGGTTGGGACGCCGGCTATCGTCTGCATGCCGAAGACCTGGACCTGTGCCGGCGTGCACGCGAAGCCGGAGCAGTGGTGGCGATCGCCAATGACCTGCAGGTCACCCACGTTCGTGGCGTCTCCAGCCGCTCGCGGCCGTTCTTCGTTGAATGGCACAAGCACAAGGGCCTGTGGCGCTATTTCCAGAAGTTCGAGGCCAGGCAGCGTTCGCTGCCGGTGCGGGTAGCGGTGTGGGGCGCGATCTGGGCGCACGCGCTGATGCTGGTGCCGAAGCTGCTGCGCAAGGCGCTGTAGCGCCGCAAGAGCATCCACGCATGGCGTGGATCTACCAATGTTGTTTCCCGTGAGCTGAGTGTGGCCGCAGGCACCCCGGTTCACCCTGCCGGGCGCATAATCCGCCCCATGCCTATCATCCAGTCCCTGCTCGACACCGACCTGTACAAGTTCACCATGATGCAGGCGGTGCTCCACCAGCACCCCGGCGCCCAGGTGCAGTACCGGTTCAAGTGCCGCACGCCCGGCATCGACCTGGCCCATTACATCGACCAGATCGACGAAGAGATCGACCACCTGTGCAGCCTGCGTTTCAGCGACGCGGAGCTGGACTACATGCGTGGCCTGCGCTTCGTGAAGCCGGACTTCGCCGATTTCCTCGGCCTGTTCCACCTCGACCGCAAGTACATCCAGCTGCGCGCGTCGAAGACCGTGCCCGGCGAGATCGAACTGGACATCACCGGGCCCTGGCTGCACACCATTCTGTTCGAAGTGCCGCTGCTGGCGATCATCAACGAAGTCTGGTTCCGCAACACCACCACCGCCGACTTCGCCGAGGGCGAGCGCCGCCTGCAGGCCAAGGCCGCGCTGCTGCGTGATACCCCGGGGTTCGAGCAGTGCCGCATCGCCGACTACGGCAGCCGCCGCCGCTACTCGCGTGACTGGCATGCCCGTCTGCTGCCGCTGCTGCGCGATGCGCTCGGCCCGCAGCTGGTCGGCACCAGCAACGTGCACTTCGCCCGCCTGTACGGCATGACCCCGCACGGCACCATGGCCCATGAGTACCTGCAGGCATTCCAGGCGCTGGGCCCACGCCTGCGCGATTCGCAGGTGGCGGCACTGGAATCGTGGGCACGCGAGTATCGCGGCGACCTCGGCATCGCGCTGTCCGACGTGGTCGGCCTGGATGCGTTCCTGCGCGACTTCGACATGTACTTCTGCAAGCTGTTCGACGGCGTCCGCCATGACTCCGGCGATCCGTTCGACTGGGGCGACCGCATGCTGGCGCATTTCCAGCAGCGCCGGGTGGATGCACGCAGCAAGGTGCTGGTGTTCAGCGATGGGCTCGACATCGCCAAGGTGATGCGCCTGTACGACTACTTCCGTGGTCGCTGCCAGGTCGCCTTCGGCGTCGGCACCCACCTGACCAATGATCTGGGGCCAACGCCGCTCAACATCGTCATCAAGATGGTCCGCTGCAACGGCCAGCCGGTGGCCAAGCTCAGCGATTCGCCGGGCAAGAGCATGTGCGACGACCCGGGCTACCTGGCCTATCTGCGCCAGGTCTTCGAGCTGCCGCCGGCGTAAACACGCCGGCTTACAGGTAGTCGACCACCACCAGGTAGGCGCCCTGCAGCGGCTGCTGCTTCGAAGCCTGCACGCTGTAACGCTCGGAGAAGGCGATATCGCCGGCGCGCATCGCGCTGGCCGACACCGACAGCTTCTGGCCCTGGCGCTTGCCGTCGCGCAGCGTCGCGGCCTGGCCATCGGCCAGCGCCTTCACGGCCACCGTCGAGCCCTTGGCCGAGGGCGGGCAGGCGGCCAGGCTCAGCTCACCCTGGGACAGGTTCGTCGTGCAGCCCGGCTCGGCGATACGGCCGCTGAAACGGATGCTGCCGCTGCTGGCCTGGGCCAGCGCACTGACGGACATCAGGGCCACACACAGCAGAATGGAGTTCCTCATGACACGTTCTCTGGTTCGGTGTGTCCTAGTTAGCGACAGGTTCGATCCGTCTTTAATAGGACAAATCCGAATCTGCTAGGGCCATCACCAAGAAAGAGTGATGCGCATCAAATAAGGCGATTTCCACCTGAAAAAAGCCTGTTTTCGCGCATGCCGAACGCGCCACGGGAAGCGTCATGCAGGGTCGTTTGTGACCTGATCGCCTTGCCGTCAAATCCTCCACGCCCGCCGGGCTCTCATTCCGCCTACCACGTCACATTTGAGGCGTCAATGAATTGGCGTTCAGAAAAATAATGAGACTTTCATCACAGTTGTGCCTATACTTGCGTCACGGATTCAGGGGAAGGTATGTCCGAGTCCGGCCACAGGTGAGACGCAAGGATGGGTCTTGATAGCCCGGCAGTGCTCCTTGCTTCCTCCTCTACTTCTCATCTCTTCAGTAGGGTTAGGTAAAAGCGAATGCACAAGATCAATATCATCGCCGCTCTGATGCTGGCCGCCGCTCCGCTGGCCGCCAACGCCGCCGACGGCACCATCACCTTCAACGGCAAGGTGACCGACAAGACCTGCACCATCTCGACCCCGGGCGGCAAGGACTTCTCCGTCAACCTGCCGACCGTGTCCAAGAACACCCTGGCCGCCGCCGGTAACGTTGCCGGTCGCACCCCGTTCGCCATCAACCTGACCAAGTGCAGCGCCGGCAACGTCGCGACCTACTTCGAGCCGGGTTCGACCGTTGACTTCAACACCGGCCGCCTGCTGAACCAGGCTTCGGCCAACGCTGCCACCAACGTGCAGCTGCAGCTGCTGGGCTCGAACAACCAGGTCCTGCCGATCAAGGCTGCAGGCGCTGGCCAGGCCCAGACCAACTCGCAGTGGGTCACCGTCGGCACCGACGGCTCGGCCGATCTGAACTACTACGCTGAGTACTACGCCACTGCCGCCGCCACCCCGGGCGACGTCACCAGCAGCGTCAAGTACACGATCATCTACAACTGATCGTAGTCGTACCCGCACTGGCCGGCGTACGCGCCGGCCAGTGCATCGCGGCCCCTGGCCACATACCTCGAGCGTAGTACTTCCGATGAAAGCATTCTTTCCCCGGGCGCTGCTGCTGGCAGCGTTCACGCTGCCCTTCTGCCAGAACGCTCTGGCCGGCGTGGTGGTCAATGGCACGCGAGTGATCTATCCGGCGCAGGCGCGCGAAGTCACCGTGCAGGTCGACAACGTGGGCGATTCGCCGGCGCTGGTGCAGGCCTGGATCGACAGCGGCGACGCCAACCAGACTGCCGATACCAGCGATGCCCCGTTCGTGCTGACGCCGCCGATCGCGCGCGTCGAACCGGGCCGCAGCCAGGCGCTGCGACTGATCTTCTCCGGCGCGCAGCTGCCGACCGACCGCGAGTCGGTGTTCTGGCTCAACGTGCTGGATGTTCCGCCGTCCCCGGACAACGCCGACAGCGGCGAACAGAATTACCTGCAGGTCGCGTTCCGTTCGCGCCTGAAGCTTTTCTACCGGCCGCAGGGCCTGAAGGGCGTCGCCAACGACGCGCCCGCAGCGCTGCGCTGGACCCGCACGGGCGACCGTCTGCGGGTGGAAAACCCGAGCCCCTTCCACGTCACTCTGGCCGAAGTACATGCCGTGACCGGCAGCAGTGAAAAGGCCGTCGAGGACAAGGGCGCGATGGTCGCGCCGAAGCAGAGCCTGGAGTTCGCCGCACCGGCGGGCACCGACCAGGTCCGCTTCATCACCATCAACGACTACGGCGGCCGGGTGGAACACACCATCCGCCTCGGCAGCACCGGGGGCTGAACGCGCCGCGCCGGCCTTGGGCCTGCGCATCCCGCCACCGCCGCTGTGCGGCGAATTGAAGGAATGTCAGTGTGATCGGAAACAGATTGACATTGTCGATCCATCAGGCGCTTTGCCTGTTGGTTGCTGGCGTGGCCTGCCCAGGATGGGCGCTGGCTGCCCCGGCCAATCTCGGCGAACAGGCGCTGATGGCGCAGAGTGGTGCGGCCAATGCGCGTGCACCGGAATCGGCCCAGTTCAACTCCAGCTTCCTGTCTGGCCAGGCCAAGCAGGTCGATCTGGCGGCCTTCAGCAACGGCAACCCGATGGTGGCCGGCAACTACCGTGTCGACGTCTACGTCAACGGTGCCTGGCAGGGCCGTCGCGATCTGCAGTTCAAGGCCGATGCGCAGGGCCGTGTCGACGCCTGCCTGCCGCTGCCGATGCTGGAAGAAATGGGCGTGGACAGCGAAGCCGTGCTGCTGCAGCAGGATCCGTCCGTGCCGACCGACAAGACCAGCTGCGTGCCGGTCCAGCAGCGCATGGCCAATGCCTATGGTGTCTATGACAGCGGCAACCTGCGCTACGACCTGAGCATCCCGCAGGTGTTCCTGCGTCGTGAGGCACGCGGCTACGTCAACCCGGCGCTGTGGGACCGCGGCATCAATGCCGGCTTCGTCGGCTACAGCTTCAATGCCATCGACAGCGACAGCCGTGTCGAAGGTGGCCAGCGCAACCGCAGTGCCTACCTCGGCCTCAACGCCGGCATGAACCTGGGTGGCTGGCAGTTCCGCCACGATTCGAACCTGACCTGGTCCGAGGGCGATGGCCGCCATTGGCAGAGCATCGCCACCTATGCGCAGCGCGGCATCCCGCAGGTGCGCGGCATGCTCACCATCGGTGAGGCCTACACCACCGGTGAACTGTTCGACTCGATCGGTTACCGCGGTGCCAGCCTGGCCAGCGACGACCGCATGCTGCCCGATTCGCTGCGCGGTTACGCGCCGGTCGTGCGCGGCATCGCCGAGACCAACGCACGCATCGAAGTGCGCCAGAACGAGCAGCTGATCTACTCCTCCACCGTGTCGCCGGGCAGCTTCGTCATCGACGACCTGTACCCGACCGGCTACGGCGGCGACCTGGAAGTGAGTGTGATCGAGGCCGATGGCCGCCGCCGCGAATTCAAGGTTCCGTTCGGTTCGGTGCCGCAGATGCTGCGCGAAGGCGTGTCGCGTTACTCGCTGACCGCCGGCCAGGTGCGCAACAAGCTGCTGGCCGATGAGCCGTGGCTGGTGCAGGGCACCTACCAGCGCGGTATCGGCAACCAGCTGACGCTGTACGGCGGCAGTGCACTGAGCGACGGCTACCTGTCGCTGCTGTACGGCGTCGGCCTGTCCACGCCGGTTGGCGCGTTCGCCGCCGACGTCACCCACGCACGTACGACGTTCGACCACTACGGCAACCACACCGGTGCCAGCGTGCGCTTGAGCTACAGCAACATGATCGGCGAGACCGGGACCAACCTGACCCTGGCCGCCTACCGCTATTCGACCGAAGGCTTCTACAGCCTGCAGGATGCGCTGTACGGCCGTGATTCGGACAAGCGCGGCATCGATCCGACCACCCGTGGCCGTCAGCGCAGCCAGTTCCAGGTAACGCTGAACCAGCCGCTGGGCCGTCGCGGCGGCGCGCTGTACGTGACCGGCTCGGTGCGTGACTTCTACGACCGCCCCGGCACCTCCAAGCAGTATCAGGTGGGCTACAACAACGCCTGGCGTTCGGTGAACTACGGCTTCTCGGCGCTGCGCACCGAAGAGGGCGTGCTCGGCCGTTCCGATACCCAGTACCTGCTGTCGATGAGCGTGCCGCTGGGTCGTGGTTCGCACCCGGTGTCGTTCAGCGCCGACCTCGGCGTGCGCGAGCGCGGTGGCTACGACAACAGCCGCGTTGGCATCACCGGTTCGACCGGCATCGACAACAACTTCAGCTACGGTGTGGCGCTGTCCGACTCCCGCGAAGGTGGCACCACCGCGGTGGGCAGTGCGGAATACCGCAGCCGCTACAGCGCGTTGAACGCGACCTACAGCCACTCGCGCGATTTCCGCCAGGCGTCGGTCGGTGCCAACGGCAGCGTGGTCGTGCATCCGGGCGGCTTCACCTTCACCCCGCAGCGTGGCGACACCATGGTGCTGGTGGAAGCGCCGGGCGCGCGCGATGCGATCGTCAGCAACGCCCCGGGCCTGCGCGTCGACGGCCGTGGCTATGCGGTGGTCCCGTACGTGTCGCCGTACCGCCTCAATACCGTCACCCTCGATCCGCAGGGCATGGCCCACGACGTCGAGCTGGAAAGCACCAGCCAGTCGATCGCGCCGTTCGCCGGTGCCATCAGCTACCTGCGCTTCGATACCCGCAAGGGCAACGCGCTGCTGATCCAGGTGCGCAACCCCGATGGCCGCACCATGCCGTTCGGTGCGCAGGTCAAGGACGAGCAGGGCCAGCCGGTGGGCATGGTCAGCCAGGGCGGCCGCCTGTACGTGCGCAGTGACAGGAACCAGGGCAGCCTGCTGGTGGAGTGGGGCGCCGGCGCCGACCAGCGCTGCACCGTCGATTACCAGGTTCCGGCAGGCGCCGATGCGTCCAAGACCGGCTTCATCCCGCTGGAGGCAGCATGCCGATGATTTCTTCCCGTGGCCGCAAGGCGCTGGCCGCGATGGCCATGCTCGGTGGCGTGTTGCTTGCGCAGCAGGCCAGCGCCGCGTGCCGTATCAGCTCAAGCTGGTTCACCGCACAGGACGTCACCATGGACATGGGCCAGATCGTGATTCTGCCCAGCACGCCGGTCGGCGGCGTGATCAAGGAGATTAGTGAGTCGATCACTCAGCGAGATCGGGTTGCCAGCTGTGACTGGAGCGGTGGTCGTTCGATCGGTGAATACGTCAACGCGGCGCAGAAGCGCCCGGTGCCCGGTTTTGCGAATACCTATGAAACCGATGTCCCCGGTGTCGGCATCAAACTGTTCCGTGATTCGGGATCGATCCAGGTCTACTACCCCCATCAGCTGAGCTTCGGCGGTGGTAGCAGTGTTACGTTGATCGGGGGTCGCTTCCGCATCCAGTTGATCAAGACTGCCGCACAGACCGGCTCGGGCGTGATCGCACCGAATGGTCGCTTCACCACGTATTACTTTGATGGTGACGGTGCCAGCAAGCCAGTGCTGACCTCGACCTTCAGGGGCTCGGGCACCACCGTGGTCAGCCCGACCTGTGAAGTGCAGGCCGGCAGCCGCAACATTGCTGTCGATTTCGGCAGCGTGCCCAACACCACGTTCACCGGTGTCGGTTCCAAGGCTGTCGATCGCGATTTCGAGATCCGCCTGAACTGCCAGGGCAGCAACGTTGCTGCCTACCAGAGCAAGATCGGTATCCGCCTGGATGCCGACCAGGACAGCTCGAACATGCCGGGCGTGCTGAAGCTCAGCGCGGCCACCAACAGTGCCACCCGCATCGGCATCCAGATGGTCCAGCGTGATGGCAGCACCGAGCGCGAAGTGCGTTTCGGCCAGACCGTCAACGTCGGTACCACCACGCCCGGCACCAGCACGATGACCTTGCCGCTGCGTGCGCGTTACGTGCAGACCCAGGCCGGCACGGTGGGTGCAGGTGTCGCAAACGGCCAGGCCACCTTCACCATCCAGTACGAGTAAGGCGGCCGCAGGCCGCGCCACTGCTGCGTTCCACCGCAACGTCGCCCGTTCCACGGGCGGCGTTGACTGCGTCTTGATCTTCCAACGATGAAGATCAATGCCACGACGCGCGTACCATCATTCGAATGTGATGTACGTCGCGATTTTGGAGTCTCCTCATGAGGTGACCGTCTCCTGCCTGCGGGTATTGGACGGGAACGCCGAAAGGATCCAGACGTGGCTACAGCTCCTGGCATTTCCCCGCACCGGCTGTACGGAGCGCTGCGGTGAAGGTCCTGTCGGTGTTCGGCACGCGACCGGAAGCGATCAAGATGGGGCCGCTGGTAAGGGCCTTGGCGGAGGCTGCGGACATCGAATCGGTGGTCTGCATCACCGGCCAGCACCGGGCGATGCTTGACCAGGTGATGTCGCTGTTCGCGATCACCGCCGACCATGACCTCGATGTCATGGTGCCCAACCAGACGCTCAATGGCCTGTGTTCCAAGCTGTTCGAACGGCTTGACGCGCTCTACACGCAGGTTCGCCCGGACCGGGTACTGGTGCACGGCGATACCACCACGGCGATGACCGCCGCACTGGCCGCGTTCCACCACCGCATTCCGATCGGTCACGTCGAGGCCGGCCTGCGCACCGGCGACATCAACCGGCCGTGGCCGGAGGAAATGAACCGGCGGGTGATCGATGTGGTCGGCCACCAGCTGTACGCGCCCACGCCCAGCTCGCGCGCCAACCTGGCCGGTGAACACCTGGGCGGGCAGATCCTGGTCACCGGCAATACCGTCATCGATGCCCTGCAGCAGACCGTAGAGCGGCTGGATGCCGACCCGGCGCTGCGTGCGCGGGCTGACGAACCCTTCCACATGCTTGACCCCGATCGTCGCCTGCTGCTGGTCACCGGCCATCGCCGCGAGAGTTTCGGCCAGGGCTTCGAGGACATCTGCCGTGCGCTGGCCGAGCTGGCGCGGCGGCCGGACCTGCAGGTGCTGTACCCGGTGCACCTCAACCCGAACGTGCAGGGCCCGGTCAACGCCCACCTCGGCCATCTCGACAACGTGCACCTGGTGCCGCCGCAGGACTACCTGCGCTTCGTGCGCCTGATGCAACGCGCCGACGTCATCCTCACCGACTCCGGTGGCGTGCAGGAAGAGGCGCCGGCGCTGGCCAAGCCCGTGCTGGTCATGCGCGACGTCACCGAACGCCCTGAGGCGGTCGAGGCCGGTGTGGTGACGCTGGTCGGCACCACGCCCTCGCGCATTGTCGAAGCGGTCAATGCGGCACTGGCACAACCACCGCACCGGACCCACTTCGATCCCGATGCCAGCCCCTACGGCGATGGCCGTGCCAACGCGCGCATCGTCGCCGCCCTGCGTGGCACGCCCCTTCCCGAATTCTCGCCTGGCCTCCGCAGCGGCGGTGCCGCCCACTCCCATCCACGCGAAGTGATGCCATGACCCAGACCGGCCGCTCTCCCCTGTTTGCATCCGTCGCCGCGTTCGTCCTGTCGGGCGTGGTTGCCAGTGCCCATGCCGCCGACAGCGTCGCCGGCCAGTTCGCCGAATGGAGCGGCGACAGCACGGTCAGCCGGCAGATGACCCTGCGCGAACTCGGTTTCCGTCAACCGCTGGTGCTCAGCGGGCAGGAGAGCCAGCGCGAGGTCTACCTGCCGGTGCCGGCCGGCGTCGCTACCCGCGATGCACAGCTGCAGCTGGACGGGCACTACGTGCGCGGCCACGCCGGGCGCACTTCCGGCCTGTGGTCGGTCGATGGCGATCCGATCGCCGCGCGCTCGATCACCGACGCGCAGGGCGACGCCAGCCAGCTGCTGGCCATTGATGGCGAACCTCGCCAGAACGGCTTCGTGCGGGTCGGCGTCGGCTGGTGGTCGATCGTCTCCGACTACCAATGTGCCGACCAGAGCGCGCCGGCCAACGTGTTGCGGCTGTCGCCGGACTCGCGTTTCAGCTACCGCTTCGATGGCCGGGCCGTGGACACCGTGGCCAAGGCCTGGGGCGCGCTGCCACCGCAGGTGCGCCTGCTGGTGGACGGCAAGGCGCTGCAGGCGCCGGCCTACGATGCCGCCTGGCGCGTCGGTACCGCGTTGCAGGGCGGTGGCAAGCAGGTGCAGGTGGTGGCGCTACCCAAGGTCGGTGACAGTGTCGACCTGACCGGCATCAGCATCCCGGCCAGCCTGCAGGGCGTGCCGGCCTACGCTGCGCTGGCGACGGGCGAGCGTGCGCATGTGATCAAGGATCTGGCTGAAGTTGGCGCGCTGCTGTCGCTGCGTGACAGCGGGCCCTTGGCCGCTGACGTGATGATCGGCAGTGATGCGCTGCGGGCCGGCGTACGCGCGGCACTGGACGCGCTGGCCGTACAGGTTGCGGCTACGGGTGCCGATGCGGGCGCTGCCTTCGCCGCGTGGCGCGGTACCGATATGGGCGGCCTGGAAAAGCCCACGGCCAACGCATCGGTCAGCGTGGTCGCCGTTGCTGGCCGTCCGACGCTGGTGGTCGGCCCGGCGGCGGCGGGCAAGGTCGCCGGGTTGTTCGCCGAACAGTGGCGCAGCTATGCGCTGGGCCGCAGCCTACAGGTCAGCGCGGCGGGAACACCGAAGCTGGACGGAGACCAGGTGCTGCTGAGCCGGCTCGGCAACATCGCCGGTACGATGGATGTGGTCACCCGCGCGGACCGCAGTGCCACCTTCGACCTCGGCGTGCTGTCGACCGATGGGCGCCTGCCCGAGGAAGTGGTGATCGATGTCTCGGCGGCGCCCAACGCCGCCGGGCAGGGCGCGGTGGCCACGATCCATTTCAACGATTACCTGCTGGGCGGCAAGGTGCTGTCGGCCAATGGCCAGCCGCAACGGCTGGTGGCCAAGGTGCCGGCCTACGCGCTGTCGGCGCGCAACGAGATCCGCGTCAGCTTCCTGCGCCAGCCGGCACGACCTTATTGCCACGATCCCGCCACCGCCTATCCGGTCTCGATCCTGCCCAGCAGCCACCTGACCCTGGCCAAGCGGTCGCTGGGCAGTGATTTCGTCGGCGCCAGCAGTCAGCTGTCGCGCGGCAACCAGGTGTTCGTGCCGGCCACGTGGCTGCAGGATGCACCGGCATCGCTGCGCAAGGTGATTGCGGTGGCCAGTGCAGTGGGTGCCTCGCCGGAGGCGTCGGAACTGAAGGTGGTCGATGCCGGTGCGGCGGTCAGC
Source organism: Stenotrophomonas sp. 80084_Sma (assembly GCF_056481995.1). Classification (NCBI taxonomy): domain Bacteria; kingdom Pseudomonadati; phylum Pseudomonadota; class Gammaproteobacteria; order Lysobacterales; family Lysobacteraceae; genus Stenotrophomonas; species Stenotrophomonas sp. 80084_Sma. The sequence goes on from NZ_CM151177.1 coordinate 639,128, forward strand.
CCGGGCGCACCGTGGCTGGCGTTCGGTGTGGCGCCATCGGGTGTCGATGTGGCCGGCCTGAAGGACGGTCATCTGCTGATCGGCGGGAAGCCGCAGCCGCTGCTGGATGTCAGCGGGTTGGATCGTGCCGCGGTGGTGCAGGTCGGCACCTCCGGCGGCCAGCTCGGCGTGCTGTACAGCGACCTGGGCGCACAGGCACCGTCATTCGGCGCACCGTTCCGGCTGCTGCGCGGTGATCTCGCCGTGCTCGACGGCAGTGATGCCGTGCGCGAATTCGACCGCCAGGATCCCTATGGCACGCGTATCGCGCAGGACGGCAATCCGCAATCGAAGTGGGAACAGCACATGGTCTGGCTGCTGCTGCTGGTCGGCGTGATCGTGTTCGCGCTGCTGGCCGCCCGCGTTACCCAGGTGCGTCGCCGCAAGTCCGCCAACACAGGGCACTGATCCACCGTGGACGGTCTGTTCTGGAACATCCAGCTGGCCAACTACTACGCTGCCCTGGAAACCACGGCGGCGGCGGTGGCCGTGCTGATCCTGATCTCCAGCCTCGATGACCTGTTCATCGATGTCTGGTACTGGGTGCGCGAGAGCTGGCGGGCGCTCACCATCAAGCGTCGCGAGGCGTACCGGCCACTGAGCCAGGAAGACCTGCTGCAGCGGCCGCAACAGCCGCTGGCAATCATGGTGCCGGCGTGGATGGAGTACGACGTCATCGCGCAGATGGTGGAGAACATGATCAACGTGCTCGACTACCGCGAGTACGTCGTGTTCGTGGGCACCTATCCCAATGATCAGCAGACCATCGACGAAGTCGAGCGCATGCGCCGCCGCTACAAGCGCCTGCGCCGCGTGGAAGTGCCGCATGACGGGCCGACCAGCAAGGCCGACTGCCTGAACTGGCTGATCCTGGCCATCTTCGATTACGAGAAACGCCACGACATCGAGTTCGCCGGGGTGATCCTGCACGACAGCGAGGACGTGCTGCACCCGATGGAACTGCGCTTCTACAACTACCTGCTGCCGCGCAAGGACATGATCCAGTTGCCGGTCACCTCGCTGGACCGCGAGTGGTACGAACTGGTGGCCGGCGTCTACATGGACGAGTTCGCCGAATGGCATGCCAAGGATCTGGTGGTGCGTGAAAGTGTTTCCGGCATGGTGCCGTCGGCGGGCGTCGGCACCTGCTTCTCGCGGCGCGCGCTGCTGGCACTGAGCGCGCAGACCGACAACCAGCCCTTCAACACCGACAGCCTCACCGAGGACTACGACGTCGGTGCGCGGCTGGCGGCGATGGGGATGCAGTCGATCTTCGCGCGCTTCCCGGTGCAGTTCCGCGTGCGTCGCCCGTCCTGGTTCGGCTGGGGCCCTGTACGCGAGCGCACCCAGCAGATGGCGCTGTGCGTGCGCGAGTACTTCCCCGACAACTTCCGCGCATCGTACCGGCAGAAGGCACGCTGGGTGCTGGGCATCGGGCTGCAGAGCTGGGAGTCGCTGGGCTGGCGCGGCTCGCTGGCCACCAAGTACCTGCTGGCGCGCGACCGCAAGGGCATCATCACCTCGTTCGTCAGCATCATCGCCTACGTCATCTTCCTGCAGCTGCTGCTGTTCTGGCTGTTGAAGATGACCGGGCTGTGGACGATGCAGTTTCCCAGCGTGTTCCAGGCCGGTACCTGGCAGATGAACGTGGCGCTGCTGACCACGGCGGCGCTGGCCACCCGCGTCGTGCAGCGCTTCTACTTCGTCAACCGGCTGTATGGCTGGGAGCATGCGCTGATGTCGATCCCGCGCATGGTGGTCGGAAACATGATCAATTTCATGGCCACCGCACGCGCGTGGAAGGTGTTCCTGGCCTACCTGCTGTTCGGCAAGCGCATGGTCTGGGACAAGACCATGCACGACTTCCCGGATGCGGCGCAGCTGGTGCAGACCCGCAAGCAGCTCGGTGAGCTGTTGAGCACCTGGCAGGCGGTGGAACCCGAACGCCTGCAGCAGGCGCTGGATCAGCAGCAGGCAGGCCGCCAGCAGCCGTTGGGCCGCATCCTGCTCACCCAGGGCTGGCTGGATGATGAAACGCTGGCTGAGGCGATCGCCTTCCAGGGCGACCTGCCACGCGCGGTCATCGACGTGGACTACCTGCGCGCCTGCCAGTTCCCGGTCAGTGCCGATGCCTGCGTGCAATGGCGGATGCTGCCGCTGCCGCCGCGTCAGGAAGGTACCCTGCGGCTGGCCGTGGCCAGCCCATTGCCCGAAGAGGCGTTGGCACTGCTGAAGCAGGAAACCCGCAGCGAGCACATTGAACAGAGCATTGCCCGTGAAAGCGAGATCAACGCGGGCCTGCGCCTGATCGGTGGCGACCGGCAGTGGCACCTGGACAACGTGCCATTGCTGGGCGACCTGCTGGTGGAGATGCGCCTGATCGACCACGCGCGCTTCGAGATCGCACTGGACGACTACATGCCGCAGCGCGACGGCCGTATCGGCGATTACCTGGTGAAGCAGGGCATCACCACCGAGGAGGCCGTGGCCCAGGCCATGCAGGAACAGCGCCGGCGTGCGGCCACGCTGCAGTCGCCGCCTCCAGGAGCCTTGCCGGCATGAAGACCACGCTGCTGTCCACCGTCATTGCTGTCGCGCTGGCTACAGCCACCGCACCGGTACTGGCACAGGCCGATGCGCCGCTGCCATTGTCCGGTGCGGCCTACCGCATCGCCGAGCAGGCGTTTGCCGCCTATGAACGTGGCGATTACCCCGCGGCCTACCAGCAGTCCAGTGAAGCGATCCGGCTGCGCCCGGATGTGGTGCGGCTGCGCCTGCTGCAGATCTATGCGCTGCAGAAGCTCGGTCGTGGCGCAGAAGCGCAGCAGCAGGCGCGCCGTGCGCTGGACGCGGGGATGAAGGATCCGGCCTTGCCGGCGCTGGCGGCTGCCACCGCTGCACGTAGCGCGGCAACCGGAGGCGAAGGTGCGCGCACGACATCCCCATCGCGTCCGGTCGGCAGCGCCGCAGACCGCAGCAGGCAGCAGGCCTACGCGCTGGCCACCGAGGCGTACGCGGCCTATGACGCCGGGCGGATGGGAGAGGCGGCCAGCAAGGCCGAGCAGGCGTTCCGGAAGCAGCCGAAACAGGGCGCATGGGCCCTGCTATGGGTGGCAGCACTGGAGGCACAGCAACAGCCCGAACAGGCCGACGCCGCCATCGGCACCGCGCTGCAGCTGGGTGCACCGAATGCCGAGGCGCTGCGCACGCGGCGCGTGGCACTGGGTCGCCAACGCGCCCTGCTGCAGGCCCAGCAGGCCTATCAATCGCTGTCCGCAGGCGAGGATGCCGCCGCCATTGAGCAGGCACACGCTGCCGTGGAACTGGCCCCCGACGTGGCTTCATACCGGCTGCTGCTGATCACCGCGCAGCTGCAGGGCGATCAGCTGGCCGACGCTGAGCACAGTGCTGATCAGGCATTGCAGGTAGATGCCAACGACCTCAATGCACGGGTCATGCGCGGTTACCTGCGCCAGCGCCAGGGCAGCACGTTACGGGCCAATGAAGATTTCGACGCCGCGCTTGCCACGCCGGGATCAACCGCGCAGCAGCGCAACGTGCGACTGCTGGCGGTAGATGCGGCACTGGCCGCAGGTGATCGGGTACGTGCTGCTGCACTGCTGGCACCGTTGCAGGCGGCGGTACCGCCAGCTGAAGGCGATGCACGGACACGGCAGCTTCTGCAGCAGGGCATCGAGCAACGCAGCCGGGCGATCCGCTCCAGTCGCGAGCTTCCGCGTATGAGCGCGCAGACCTACCCGGCACCGTTCCAGCACTGCCAGTCGGGCGACACAGGCAATGTCTGCGAGTTGATGCCGGCCGACCTGCAGGGCGACGGCGGTGCCGCACAGCGTGCCTATGCTGCCTACGCGCGCCAGGATTACACCGATGCCATCGGTGAGGCACGGCAGGCCGTGCAACTCGCACCGGACGACGCGAACCTGCAAGCCCTGCTGACCACCACGCTGGCAGCGGGCAACCGCGCACAGCAGGACGAAGCACGGCAGCGCCTGGATGCGGCACTGGCACAGCGTCCTGACGATGCGGAGGCGCTGATGCAGCGCGGCTACCTCAACCAGAAGGCGCACGAACCTGCGCAGGCACTGGCCGACTTCCGTGCCGCCGAGGCCACCGGCAAGGCACCGAAAAGCGTGGTGCTCGACCAGGCCTACGCCAGCGCAGCCAACGGCGATCATCCGCAGGCGGTGTCACTGCTGCGTAGCGCCATCGACCGCGCCGACGTCGGTGAGCTGCCGCTGGATGAGCATCAGCGCTACAACGTGCGCAATGCCATCGCCAACTATTCACGCGAGTGGGGCGTGGTCGCCTCGGCGGGTTTCCGGGGTGCGCGCCAGGCCGCGACCAATGTCGGCGGCGCAGCGATCAGCACGCCGGGTGATTCGGTGTTCAGTACGCTGGAGGCGTTCTGGCGGCCACCAGCGTTCAATGACCAGCATGGCACGCTGGAGCTCTACGCACGCCTGCTCAACACGCTGTACGACGAGGGTGGCACCTACGAGTCGATCCGTGCGGTGGATCCGTGCACCGGCGAATCAACGCCGGATGCGCGTGCACGCGCCGAGCGCCTCAGTCATTCGCGCTCGACCACCGGCTGGCCGTCCACCATCGCCTCGTTCGGCCTGCGCTACGCCTTTGGCCAGACCGGTTTGAGCGCCGGCATCGAGCGCCGCCAGTTCCTCGGCAGTGCCACCCGCCAGGGCGAGGTCTACCCCGCATCGGCAGTGGTGCAGTGCCGCCTGCAGCTGGCCCTGAACCGGCCACTGGAAGCCAGCACGCTGGCCCGCTACCGCTTGGCCAGCGGTTCGGGTGGATGGATGTCCTACCTGACCTACGGCTATTACCACGGCACCGATCTGCGCACCGATGTGAACCAGTGGTGGATGGTCAGTGGCTATGCGCAGGGGGGATATACCTGGGACGACAACGGTGCCACCTTCACCCTCGACGCGCTCGACGCCAACGGCACGCCGGTGCGGCGGATCGGCGACGCCAACGGGCGCCTGCATCGCGAACAGTGGTTCGCTGCCGGTGAACTGCGCGCCGGGCGCAGCTTCCGTTTCGGTGCCGGGCAGACGCACTGGGTGGTCACACCCTATGTCGTGGTTGGCGCCGATTGGCTGGACCAGCGCTCGCGCGTGCGCGACATCCGTTATCCGCCGTTCCCGGCGCAGTCGTTCGCGCTCAACGATACGCAGCGCAGCTGGTCACTTGGTGCAGGGCCAGGCGTGGGCGTGCGCTACTGGTTCCGCGAGGACCACTACAACACGCCGCGTTCCTACCTGGACCTGACCGTGCAGTACCGCATCGCCATCGGCGGTGGTGATACGCAGCGTGCCAAGGGCCTGTTCGCCACCGCCATCCTCTACTACTGAGGCAGGCCCCAGCGTCGCCGCAGCGCTGCGGCCTGCGGTGTGTCCTGGGTCAGCCATGGCTCCAATGCATAGACCAGCACGTGCTGTGCGCCGCTGTCGCGTGCCCATGCCAACTGCCGCTGGATGCGTGCGGCATCGGCCGTTTCGCCCTTGAATCCGCTGCCGTCGGCGGGGCCGCCGGGCAGTTCGCGGAACAGTTCAACGATCGCATCGAAACCGATGCCGTTGGCATGGAGATGATCGAGCAGCGGTTGCAGCTGCTGCACGTTGCCGGCGCCGGCCACCCCCACGCCGTCCTGCACCATGGGCCGCACGGCCGCGTGCGCGAGTACCGCCTGCCACAGCGTGACCAGGTTGCCATTGGTCTGCAGGCGGCTGAAGTAACAGGAGATCGCACAGTCACCGCCGCGTGCGCCGGCGGCCTGCACCAGGCCGTGCAACCACTGCGCCAGCCACAGCTGGCGGGCCGGATCGGCCCAGTGATACTGCTCCAGCTCGTAGGGCAGGTACCAGCCCCCGAAGGCCGGCTGCTGCGCCCAGGGCGCCTGTGCCAACCAGCGGCGTGCCTGCACCAGGCTGTCGGCCAGGAAGGCCTGCAGCGTGGCATCGTCGGCGCCGATGGCCTGCCACCAGCGCTGCTGGAAGGGCAGGCCGACGCGGATGTGGATGTCGTTCCCGCTGGCGGCGGTGAACAGCTGCTGCAGGCTGCTGTCCGGCAGCGACCAGTCGCCGTCGCTGCCACCGACGATGCCGGTCCACTGCAGCACCAGCTGCCGGCAGCCCAGCGTACGTGCAAGCTTCAAGGATCGTTGCCAGTCGGCCAGGTCCCACTGCAGGTGGCTGCGCCACGGCTGCAGGAAGGTGCCATCGACCTGCACCGGCGGCGAGCAGCCGGGCAGGGTAGCGAGCGTACCGGCGAGCGGTGCCAGCACTGCCGCGCGCAGCAACCGGCGGCGCAACGGCGAAGACGGATCAGCGGGAAGGACAGGCGGAACCATGCCTGCATCATCCCAGAGCACCGTGCGCGGCAGGTGAACCACCACCCGGTAGTGCCGGCCGCTGGCCGGCATCGCCTACCGCTTATTCCAACGCGTAGCGCAGGGTGAACAGCACCGCCACCAGCCACACCGCCGGATGCACTTCGCGCCAGCGGCCGGTGCCGGCCTTCAGCGCGGCGTAGGCGATGAAGCCGAACGCCAGGCCATTGGCGATGGAGTAGGTGAACGGCATCGCCAGCGCGCACAGTGCCGCCGGCACCGATTCGGTCAGGTCGCTCCAGTCCACTTCCACCAGTTCGCGCAGCATCAGGCCAGCCACGAACAGCAACGCCGGTGCGGTGGCATAGCTGGGCACCATCGCCGCCAGCGGCGAGAACAGCAGCGCGGCCAGGAACAGTGCCGATACCACCAGTGCGGTCAGGCCGGTACGGCCACCTACCTGCACGCCCGAGGCGCTTTCGGCAAACGCGGTGGTACTGCTGGTACCGAGCATCGAGCCGGCCACGATCGCCGTGCTGTCGGCCAGCAGCGCACGGCCGAAGCGCTTCTGCGCGCCCGGAAGTTTCAGCAGGCCGGCGCGACCGACCACGCCGTACAGGGTGCCGGTGGCATCGAACACTTCCACCAGCACGAATACCAGCACCACCTGCAGCAGCACCGCGATCGGCGCGCCGCCGTCATGGTGCAGCAGGCCCGGCAGGTCCAGCTGCAGGAAGGTCGGCGCCAGGCTCGGCGGCAGCGAGACCAGGCCCTGGTACTGCACGTCGCCCAATGCCCAACCAGCGCCGGTCACGGCCAGGATGCCGATCAGGATCGCGCCACGGATGCGGCGCGCTTCCAGTACCGCGATCAGCAGAAAGCCGGCCAGCGCCAGCAGCGGCGGCGCCGTGTTCAACGGGCCCAGCGCCACCAGCGTGTCTTCATTGCCGACGATCACGCCGGACTTCTGCAGCGCGATGATCGCCAGGAACAGGCCGATGCCGGCCACGATGGCCGAGCGCAGCGATGATGGAATACCCGATACCAGCCATGCGCGTACACCGGTCAGCGACAGCACCAGGAACACCAGGCCGGAGATGAACACCGCTCCCAGTGCCTGCTGCCACGGCAGGCCGGCAGCGCCGACCACAGTGAAGGCGAAGAACGCGTTCAGGCCCATGCCGGGCGCCATGCCGACCGGGAAGTTGGCGGCCAGCGCCATCACCGCCGAACCCAGTGCAGCCGCCAGGCAGGTGGCCACGAACACCGCGCCCGCATCCATGCCGGTGGTGCCGAGGATCTCGGGATTGACGAAGACGATGTAGGACATCGTCAGGAAGGTGGTGACACCGGCCAGCAGCTCGGTGCGCACGGTGGTGCCGTGCTGTTGCAGCTGGAACAGGCGCTCGAACAGGGACATGGGGAAATCTCGCGACAATAATGCGTCACGACCAACGGTCGTGACCTACCCGAATGCAGAACGTGGGTACCGACCGTTGGTCGGTACGCTTCACAGCGTCACCACCAACGGCGGTGACCTACCAAAAGGAGAAAGGCCGCGCGAGCGCGGCCTTTCCTGATGCCTTACTTCAGCGCCTTGAAGCGCAGGCGCTTCGGCGCAGCGTCGTCGCCCATGCGGCGGCGCTTGTCTTCTTCGTACTCGCGGTAGTTGCCCTGGAAGAACTCCACGTGCGAGTCGCCTTCGAACGCCAGGATGTGGGTCGCGATGCGATCCAGGAACCAGCGATCATGCGAGATGACGAAGGTATTGCCCGGGAACTCCAGCAGCGCATCTTCCAGCGCACGCAGGGTTTCGATGTCCAGGTCGTTGGACGGTTCGTCGAGCAGCAGCACGTTGCCACCCTGCAGCAGGGTCTTGGCCATGTGCAGGCGGCCACGCTCACCACCGGACAGCGAACCGACCATCTTCTGCTGGTCCTGGCCCTTGAAGTTGAAGCGGCCGATGTAGGCGCGCGACTGGATCTCGATGCCGTTGATGTTGAGGATGTCCAGGCCGCCAGCGATTTCCTGGAAGACGTTGTGGTTGCCTTCCAGCGCGTCGCGGCTCTGGTCCACGTAGGACAGCTTCACGGTCGGGCCGACCACGATCTCGCCGGTATCCGGCTTTTCCTGGCCGGTGATCATCTTGAACAGGGTCGACTTACCGGCACCGTTCGGGCCGATGATGCCGACGATGGCGCCGGCCGGCACCAGGAAGCTCAGGTTGTCGAACAGCAGGCGGTCGCCGAACTTCTTGGAGACGTTCTTGAACTCCATCACCGCATTGCCCAGGCGCTCGCCCGGCGGGATGAAGATTTCATTGGTCTCGTTGCGCTTCTGGTAATCGACCGACTGCAGCTCTTCCAGGCGGGCCAGACGGGCCTTGCCCTTGGTGCGGCCGCCCTTGGCATTCTGGCGCGACCACTCCAGTTCCTTCTGGATCGCCTTCTGGCGAGCCTTTTCCTGGTTGTCTTCCTGCTTCAGGCGTTCATCCTTCTGGGTCAGCCAGTCGGTGTAGTTGCCCTTCCACGGAATGCCGCGGCCGCGGTCCAGTTCCAGGATCCACTCGGCGGCGTTATCCAGGAAGTAGCGATCGTGGGTGACCGCCACCACGGTGCCGGTGTAGCGCGCCAGGAACTGTTCCAGCCATTCCACCGACTCGGCGTCGAGGTGGTTGGTCGGTTCGTCGAGCAGCAGCATGTCCGGCTTCTGCAGCAGCAGGCGGCACAGTGCTACGCGGCGCTTTTCACCACCGGACAGCTTGCCGACCACGGCATCCCACGGCGGCAGGCGCAGCGCATCGGCGGCCACGTCCAGCTGGTTCTCCAGGGTGTGCGCGTCGCCAGCGGCCAGGATCGCCTCCAGGCGCTCCTGTTCCTTGGCCAGCGCGTCGAAGTCGGCGCCTTCCTCGGCGTAGGCCAGGTACACCGCGTCCAGCGCGGCCTGGGCCTGCAGCACTTCGCCCACGCCTTCCTCGACCGCTTCACGCACGGTCTTGGTCGGGTCCAGTTCCGGTTCCTGCGCCAGGTAGCCGACCTTGATGCCCGGCTGCGGGCGGGCTTCGCCCTCGAAATCGGTGTCCACGCCGGCCATGATCTTCAGCACGGTGGACTTGCCGGCGCCGTTCAGGCCCAGCAGGCCGATCTTCGCGCCCGGGAAGAAGGACAGCGAGATGTCCTTGATGATCTGCCGCTTGGGCGGGACCACCTTGGACACGCGGTTCATGGTGTAGATGTATTGCGAGGACATGCGGTCTCCGTAGGCGCGGCCCTGCGCCCGACCCGTCACGGGAACATCCCGTTGCGGCAGCGGGCACAGACTGAAATGGAATACCGCCAATTATAGCCGGAACCGGTTCCGGGCCGCGCCCGGGCAGGGGCGCCGGGCTGGCCGCGGCCTGAATACCCGGTCACAGTCCTGTAGCGGGAAGCGTTTCCAGCCGGAAACGGTTCAGATCGGGTGCGCAATATGGGCTCACCACCCACCCGAGCAGAGGTCTGACATGCGCATCAATCGAGTAATGGCCGGCGCCGTGGCCTCTGTGCTGGCGCTCGGCGCCGTGGCCCCGGCCTTCGCCGACAACGACCACCGCCGCGACCATGATCGCCGCGAGTGGCGCGAGGACCGCCGCGAGTGGCGCCAGGATCGCCGTGACTGGGAGCGCGACCGCCGCGAGGCCCGGCGCGACTACCGCCAGGATCGCCGCGAGTGGCACCGCGACCATGACCGCTACTACCGCCCGGCACCGCCGCGTGTGGTGTACCGCCCGGCCTATGGCCCGGGCTACGGCTGGAAGGTCGGCCATCGCTACCGCGACTACTACCGTGGCCCGGTCTATGTGGTGAACGACTACCCGCGCTATCACCTGCGTCGCCCGCCGTATGGCCACCACTGGATCCGCGATGACCGCGGCAACATGCTGCTGGTGGCCATCGCCACCGGTGTGATCGCCCAGTACGTGCTCAGCAGCCGCTGAGTCCGCAGCCACCTCCACGCATGGCGTGGATCTACCGGTACGCCGGTACAGCGCACTCGAAACCATACGGGGCCGGATTCCTTCGGGGATGCCGGCCTCGTCCGTTTCGGCCCCGGCAGGCCCGGTGCAGGGCTACAATCGGGGGCTGAGTCGTACCCCTTTTCCCTGCCTGCTGGAGTACCCGATGTTCCCGCGTGACGTCCGCATCGAATCCTACGATCCCGAACTGGCCAAGGCCATCGCCGCTGAAACCCAGCGCCAGGAAGACCACGTCGAGCTGATCGCCAGCGAGAACTACACCAGCCCGGCGGTGATGGAAGCCCAGGGCAGCCAGCTGACCAACAAGTACGCCGAAGGCTACCCGGGCAAGCGCTACTACGGTGGTTGCGAATACGTGGACATCGCCGAGCAGCTGGCGATCGACCGCCTGAAGCAGCTGTTCGGCGCCGACTACGCCAACGTGCAGCCGCACAGTGGTTCGCAGGCCAACCAGGCCGTGTACTTCGCCCTGCTGCAGCCGGGTGACACCATCCTCGGCATGAGCCTGGCCCACGGCGGCCACCTCACCCACGGTGCCAAGGTGAACGCCTCGGGCAAGCTGTTCAACGCCGTGCAGTACGGCGTGAACGATCAGGGCCTGATCGACTACGACGAAGTCGAGCGCCTGGCCCTGGAGCACAAGCCGAAGATGGTCGTGGCTGGCTTCTCGGCCTACTCGCAGGTGATCGACTGGGCGCGCTTCCGCGCCATCGCCGACAAGGTCGGTGCCTACCTGTTCGTGGACATGGCCCACGTCGCCGGCCTGGTCGCCGCTGGCGTCTACCCGAGCCCGCTGGAACACGCGCACGTGGTCACCTCCACCACCCACAAGACCCTGCGCGGCCCGCGCGGCGGCATCATCGTCGCCAAGGGCGCCGGCGAAGACCTGGTCAAGAAGCTGCAGTCGATCGTATTCCCGGGCATCCAGGGTGGTCCGCTGATGCACGTCATCGCCGGCAAGGCCGTGGCCTTCAAGGAAGCGCTGGAACCGGGCTTCAAGGCCTACCAGCAGCAGGTGGTGAAGAACGCCCAGGCGATGGCCAACACGCTGATCGCGCGCGGCTACAAGATCGTCTCCGGCGGCACCCAGAACCACCTGATGCTGGTCGACATGATCGGCAAGGACGTGTCCGGCAAGGACGCGGAAGCCGCGCTGGGCAAGGCCCACATCACCGTCAACAAGAACTCGGTGCCGAACGACCCGCGTTCGCCGTTCGTCACTTCGGGCCTGCGCCTGGGCACCCCGGCGGTGACCACCCGTGGCTACGTCGAACAGGACTGCGTGGACCTGGCCAACTGGATCGCCGACGTGCTCGACGCGCCGAGCGATGACGCCGTCATCGCCCGCGTGCGCGACGCCGTCAGCGCGCAGTGCCGCAAGTACCCGGTCTACGGCTGATCGCAGCAGGGGTCGGATCCCTTCCCGCCGGGAAGGGCTCCGACACCGGTATGGGAGTAACCGCGCATGGATGAGCGCCACCTCAAGTACCTCTACGCCGCGCTGGCGGTGCTGTTCGGCCTGCCCAGCCTGGCGATGGGCGGCGCGGCGGCGACGATGCTGCTGCTGATGGGGCTGGGCCAGTTTGGTCATGGCACGCTGGCCTCGGTAACGGTGATGCCGCTGTGGGGCCTGGCCGGCATTGCCGGCTGCCTGGCCTGGTTGTGGCTCAGCGCGGGTTTTCTGTTGCAGGGGCGTGCCGGGCTGCACGTCCACCGCCTCTGGTGGTTGATGCTGCTGGCGGGCGGTCTCGCCGCCTTGCCCCCGCTGGGGCTGGCGCTGTGGTGGGGCATCGCCGTGCACGGCGAAGGCCTCGGCTTGTTGCTGCTGGGCCCGTCGATGCTGGTGCCGGCTGCGATGCTGGTGTGGATCAAACGCCGCGCATGATGCGGCCCAGGGAAGGAAACCGAACGCATGGATGAGCGTCTGCACAAACGCTGGATGGCGATCGCCGGCCTGCTGGTGGGCCTGCCCACCGTAGCCGCCGGAGGCACGGGTGCCGTGCTGGGGCTGATGGTCGTATGGGATGGCAAGTACCTGACCGGCGACGAGCACAGGATACTGCTGCTGTGGTCGTCGGCCGGAATTCTTGGCCTGCTGTCCTGGCTGTGGCTGAGCGGACTCTTCCTGTGGCGTGGTCTTGCCGGCCTGCGCCAATCGCCGGTTGTCGCCTGGGTGGGTCTGGCGCTTGGGGCCCTGGCTGCGCTGGGCGTGGTTGGCGCCACGCTGTACTTCACCTTCAAGCGCGGGGAGATCTCGACCCTGGCCTTCCTTGGGTTCGGCCCGCCGCTGCTGGTGATGGCGGGGCATCTGGCGCGGTTGCGTTGGGCTCGCGCGGCCTCGGTGCCGCCCGCACCCGGTTGAGCGGGTAGTCCAGACCTCGTTGGACGCTCTGATTGGCTGAAACGCAGGCGCTTCCGCGCAGACAGCATTTGCTGCTACGCCCTTTCTCAGGTACCTTTGCGACGCTGCCATGACCGTGGCAATAGGTACTCCCTGAGCCAGGCGTCCCATGCATTGCCCCTTCTGCCAACATGCCGATACCCGGGTCATCGACTCGCGCGTCTCCGAAGACGGCGCGACGATCCGTCGTCGGCGTGAATGCGAAGCCTGCGGCGAGCGCTTCAGCACCATGGAAACGGTGGAGCTGAAGCTGCCCGCCATCGTCAAGAGCGATGGCACCCGCGAGGCGTTCGACCAGCGCAAGGTCCGCGCTGGCTTCGACCGCGCGCTGCAGAAGCGTGCCGTGGCCGAAGACAAGATCGAAGCGGCGGTGCGTGCGGTGGTCCACCAGCTGCGCATCAGCGGCGAGCGCGAAGTACCCTCGATCAAGGTCGGCGAGTTCGTCATGAACGAACTGCGCAAGCTGGATCATGTCGGCTATGTGCGCTTTGCCTCGGTGTACCGCAGCTTCGAGGACGTGGCCGATTTCCGCGAGGAGATCGAGAAGCTGGAGCGCGATCTGCCCTCCAGTACCGAACAGCTGCAGCTGCTGGGCGATGTGATTGCCCTGACCAAGAAGAAGAAGGGCTGACCGCCTCTGCCTTGGTGGGTGCCAACCGTTGGTTGGCACTGATGGCGTGCATCCACACCGGCGGCGTTACCATGGCCGCATGACCAACCCGTTCTCCGTCCTTGACCACCTGCACATGGCCAACGCACTGCGTCTGGCCGAGCGTGCCGCCTACACCACCCGCCCCAACCCGATGGTCGGCTGCGTGATCGCCCACGGCGAACGTGTGGTCGGGCAGGGCTGGCACCAGCGCGCCGGTGGACCGCACGCCGAAGTGTTCGCGCTGCGCGAGGCCGGCAGCGAGGCACGTGGTGCCACCGCCTACGTCACGCTGGAACCCTGCGCACATTACGGTCGTACGCCGCCGTGTGCGCTGGCCCTGATCGAAGCGGGCGTGTCGCGCGTCGTTGCCGCGATGCGCGATCCGTTCCCGAAGGTCGATGGTGGTGGCTTCGATCTGCTGCGCAATGCCGGCATCGAGGTCGCCGAAGGGCTGATGGCGGCGCAGGCGCGTGAGCTCAACAAGGGCTTCCTGTCGCGCGTGGAGCGCAACCGACCGTGGTTGCGGGTGAAGCTGGCCGCCAGCCTCGATGGCCGTACCGCGATGGCTGATGGCAGCTCCAAGTGGATCACCGGGCCGACCGCGCGCGAAGACGTGCAGCACTGGCGCGCGCGTGCGGGTGCGATCCTCACCGGCGCCGACACGGTGCTGGCTGATGATCCGATGCTGACCGTGCGCCTGGCCGATACCGAGGTGATGCCACCACTGCGCGTGGTGCTGGATTCGCGCCTGCGTTCGCTCGAATGCAGCCGTGTGCGCGAGGGCGGGGCACCGACGCTGTATCTGCACGCTGCTGCAGTGAGTGCACCGGATGCGGCCGATGCAGAGTTTGCCAGCGTACCCTGCGTTGATGGGCGGTTGGATCTGGGCGCGGTGCTGGCACTGCTGGCCGAACGCGGCATCAACGAGGTGCATACCGAAGCCGGTGCGACGCTGGCCGGTGCCTTGCTGCGCGGCGGCTGGGTGGACGAACTGCTGCTGTATCAGGCGCCCACGCTGCTGGGCGATAACGGTCGTCCGCTGCTGGCCGGTCTCGGTATCGATGCCATGGACCAGCAGCGTCGCCTGCGTGTGGTTGACCAGCGTCAGGTCGGTGAGGACATCAGGCTGCTGCTGCGCCCGTAAGGGAATGACGCGAAGCAGGGGCGACGCCCTTGTCGTCAGGCATCCTCGTCGTCTTCTTCGCCGATGGGGCACTGGCCCTTCCACTGCTGCTTCCACAGCGCATGCAGGTTGCGGCAGTACGCGCCCAGTACCTCGCCCGGCAGGTTCTTCGCCTTCAATCGCAGCTGGTGACGGGTAAAACCGTCGTCGTACTCATGCGGCAATACCAGCACTGCGCACTGATCGTGATACATCAGGAACGCGTGGCAGTCGTCGTCTTCGCTCATCCACGCATCCAGCTGCCTGTCGCTCAGTAGGGTTGACTCGAAGGCAACCGCTGGGATGACCGAGAAGGTCGTAATCCTGGACTTGGGTACTTTGGCTTGCCCGCACGCCGTCAACGCCAGCAGCGCCATCAGCATGACCATGGTCGACGTCGTGCGGTGTTTCATGCGGTTGCCCCGATGGAAGAGGGCAACAGCATTGACTGTGCAGGCCGCATAGGGTCATGCAACGGTTCTGAATGAGCGTGCAGGTGGCCACAGCCTACCGGCACTCAGGGGTCCAAAGCGCCTGCATTCTTGGGCGGAAGGCCATGCATTGCTGCAGCAGCTCCGCCTCGGGAATCTGCTGTCGTTGCTTGCTCAGGGTGCTGGCCAGTTCACTCACCCCCTTGAGTTCCTGCGGCGCAATGCGCGCCATGCAGCGACGATGCTGGTGCAGCAGGTCGTCACACGCCACGATGCCTGTCATCTGTGTGACGGCGTCATGTGTGCCCGCGCGGTACAGGTGCCGCGGCTGTGTGATCAGTGCTTCGATCAGAATTTCATATATGTCACTTTCGACGCGACCGGAGGGGAAGTCTTCATTCGGATGCCTCGACTTCTCGCTGTGCCAGGCGGGCTCCTGAGTGGTTGATACCACGCGCGTGGTGCCACCGATCTCGTGGAAGGGACCGTCGCGCAACGTCGCGATGTAGGCTGTCCAGAAGCGCTGCTCGCTTTGCTCCCCGCCATCGAAGACCGTGGCCTCGGACAGGTATCGAAGACGCTCGACATCGCCCACGCGACAGGTGAAGTGCACGTCGGCAACCTGCATGCCTTCGGTCAGGCTGTGCCATGCCTCGCTTCGGTGAGGCTGGCACTGGGTGCTCGCCAGAACCTGCAGCGCCCAGGCAAGATGCGGCGAATCCACGCCATCGAAGGGATCGACATGACGTTCGATGTTCCTCGTCCACGTCGCCAGCAAAACCGCCATGGGCGGTGCATCGACGGGAACATCGGTTGTACCCGTTTGGCCGGCCTTGCGCTGCTGGACAAGCATCTGCAGTGCGAGGTCGTTGCGTTCCTGCATTGCCCGAAGATGCTGGGAAACGACGTCTTCCGGTGTCCTGTCGCGGGCAGTTGCCGAAGGCAGGTGCATACCCAAGGCCAGCAGGCAGAGAAGAAGACGGCGCATGGTGATTCCATCGAGACGGGGCGGAGAGAATGCTCCCCACCCCGTGGTCTGTCCATGCAACTAATCCGAACGTGCGGTCTAGGTTCCGCAGGACATCGCTGATGCCGTGGCGTTCAGTTCTTACGTGCTCACGCGCACTCGTCGGTCCACATCATCTCGGCGATCGGGCGCAGTGCCTTGCACTCCTGCGTCATCTCATCGGCCGACTGTACCTGTGCCTTCGCCTTCAGCTCCTCGGCCATGGCGTCCACGCCGCTGATCTGGTCCGGTGCGATCTTCGCCACGCAGGCACGATGCTGCTGCAGCAGCAGGTCGCAGCCCGGTACGCCGGTCACCTTCGGTGCGGTGGCGGCCTGCACGTCCTGAATCCAGTCCTCGAACGGTGCAAGTGCACCGGCCACGGTGCCCACCAGATCATCGAAGTTGCCGCTGTACCAATAGCCGTTGTCCTTGGCCGGGTACAGGGTGAAGGTGGCGCTGACCGGCACGCGCGCGCCACTCTGCAGTGCCTGGGTATAGGCATCGGTGAACTGCTTGCGCGAGGCCGGGCTGGCATCGGCGGCCAGGCTGGCGGCGAACAACGGGCGCACCTTGCCCAGGTCGGGCACCTGGCAGCTGAAACTGATGCGCGCCAGCTTCTGGTCTTCAACGTATTCGTTGTCTTCGATCACGCTCTTGGTCGCGCGGCACTTCGAATCACGCAGCGCCTTGGCATACAGCGCTTCGGTGGCTGCAGCGTCGACCTTGGCGCCGGTGCTGGCCAGTATGGTCTGCCAGGGTTCGGCCAATGCCTTGGCCAGCGCACCCGGGTTCGGGGTCACAGCGTCCTGGCCTTCGAATGCCGGTTTCAGTGCGTCGTTGAGCGCGCGCGTGGCGGTCGCGTCGTCTTCCAGCAGGGTGCGTGCATACAGGTCGAACGCCTGTTCGGGCGACAGCGTGGCCGGGGCGGCCGTGGCGATCAGCGGGGCGCACAGCAGCATGCTGGCCAGCAGGGTACGGGTGGGGGTCTTCATGACGGTGTTTTCCTGTTCCAGAGGTGCGCAAGCCTAGCGCATCTGCGTGGACTTTCGATGGCGCAAGGGGGTCACGAGGTCGTGTATGTCGGACAAAAAAACGGGCCCCTTGCGGGGCCCGTTCGATCGCACGACGAGGAGCGATCGTTGGATCAGAAGCTGGCGCGGATGCCGGCCGAGTACTGGGTGGCGT
Source organism: Stenotrophomonas sp. 80084_Sma (assembly GCF_056481995.1). NCBI lineage: Bacteria > Pseudomonadati > Pseudomonadota > Gammaproteobacteria > Lysobacterales > Lysobacteraceae > Stenotrophomonas > Stenotrophomonas sp. 80084_Sma. The sequence continues at coordinate 656,392 of NZ_CM151177.1, forward strand.
CGCGGTAGCCGGAGATCTCGCCCACCAGACCCCAGGTCTTGGTGAAGTTGATCTGGCCACCGAGAGTGCCGACCCAGGTGCCCTTGTAGTTGTTGCCGCCGTCCATGTAGCCGGCCTTGGCCCAGGCTTCGGTCATGCGCGACGGCTTGCCGCGGATGCCCATGGTGGCGCGGGCCAGGTTGGTGTGGTCCTTGTAGCGGTCGCTGTAGCCGTCGTAACGATCGGTCAGTTCAGCGTTCTGGCGCACCCAGGCGATGTCGGCGGTGAAGTCGACGCGGTCGGTCCACGGCATGTGGTAGCCGATGCCCAGCTCCGGCTGATTCAGTTCAACCTTCAGCGAGCCATCGCTGTAGTGGTAGGTCTTGCTGGTGCGCGACCAGCCACCGAACACGTAGACCTGCTCGGCCACGGCGACCGAGCCACGCAGGTAGCCACCGTCGACCTTCGGGTCGTCCAGTGCGTTGTCGTCAACCTTGACCTGCGTCCAGCCGCCTTCGACGTAGGTGTAGCTCAGGGCGTCAGCTGACGCCGTGAACGGAGCGGCGGCCAGCAGAGCGGCCACGATCAGGATCTTGCGCATGGGAATTCCTGTGAATTTCAGTCCTTTGGCGGGCATGCCCAGCGGGCTGCCCGTGGCGACCTCATGTCGTCCGGGGCAGAATTTTAATGAAAGTTTTACAAATTGCGAGCGACGGCCGTCACAGCTGTGGCATCCGACCCCGTTCAGCACGGGCTGGTACACTAGCCACGCCGGTTCGCCGGTACACAAACGTCTTCAGGGCGGGGTGCGATTCCCCACCGGCGGTAGGTGCGCAAGCACGAGCCCGCGAGCGCTCCGGCCTTACCGCCGGGGGTCAGCAGATCCGGTCCAATGCCGGAGCCGACGGTATAGTCCGGATGAAAGAAGACGGTGCTACAGGGCCTTTGTGGCCCTGCGCCCGCCTGTTTGCCTTGCGGCGTTTTTCGCTCACTTTTCGCGGAGAACGTTACTTGTTTACTGGAATCATCGAAGGCGTCGGCCGTCTGGCCGCACGCGAATCCATCGGCGGCGATGTCCGCTTCACCTTCAACGTCGGGAATCTGCCGTTCGACAACGTGCAGATGGGCGAGAGCATTGCCATCAACGGTGTCTGCCTCACCGTCATCGCATTCGACGCCAGCAGTTTCCAGGCCGATGCGTCCACCGAGACCCTGGGCCTGACCACGCTGGGCCAGCTGGGCGAAGGGGCAGTCATCAACCTGGAGCGCGCCATGCGCCCGACCGACCGCCTTGGCGGCCATCTGGTCAGCGGCCACGTCGACGGCCTCGGCCAGGTCCTGTCCATCCATGAAGATGCGCGTGCCCAGCGCTGGCGTTTCGCCGCGCCGGCCGCCCTGCGCCGCTACATCGCCAAGAAGGGCTCGATCTGCGTGGACGGCGTCAGCCTCACCGTCAACGAAGTGGACGACGAGGGCTTTGAAGTGGCGCTGATCCCGCACACCGTGGCCAATACTGCGTTCTCCGCCACCGGCGTGGGCAGCGCGATCAACCTGGAAATCGATCTGGTCGCTCGTTATGTCGAGCGGTTGATCGGAGTGCCGACCAACGGTCAGCACCCACAGGGAGATACCCCATGAACTTCGCCCCCATTCCCGACATCCTGGAAGACATCCGCCTCGGCCGCATGGTCGTCATCGTCGATGACGAAGACCGCGAGAACGAAGGCGACCTGATCATGGCCGCCGAGCTGGTCAAGGCCAGCGACATCAACTTCATGGTTACCCACGGCCGCGGCCTGGTGTGCCTGCCGCTCACCCGCACCCGCGCTGCCGATCTCGGCCTGGCGCCGATGGTGCAGGCCAATACCGCGCAGTTCCAGACCAACTTCACCGTCAGCATCGAAGCGGCCGAAGGCGTGACCACTGGCATCTCGGCGCACGACCGCGCGCACACCATCCGCACCGCTGTGAAGCCCAATGCCAAGCCGTCGGACCTTCACCAGCCGGGCCACATCTTCCCGCTGATCGCCCAGCCCGGTGGCGTGCTGACCCGCGCCGGCCACACCGAAGCCGGCGTCGACCTGGCCATGCTGGCCGGACTGGAACCGGCCGGCGTGCTGGTGGAGATCCTCAACCCGGACGGCAGCATGGCGCGCCGCCCGGAGCTGGAAGTGTTCGCCCGCGAGCACGGCCTGAAGATGGGCTCCATCGCCGACCTGATCGCCTACCGCTTGGCCACCGAAAAAACCGTCGAGCGCGTGGACGAGCGCGACATCGACACCGAGTTCGGTCCGTTCAAGCTGGTCACCTACCGCGACCGCATCGCCCACGACCTGCATTTCGCCCTGGTCCGTGGCACCCCGGATGCGGACACGCCCACCCTGGTGCGCGTGCAGGTGGAAAACCCGCTGGCCGACCTGCTGCACTGGCGCCGTGATGACTTCGGCGTGGCTGCCACCGATGCCCTGCGCGCGATCGCCGCGGAAGGCAGCGGCGTGATGGTGGTGCTGTCGGCCCCGCGCGACGGCGAAGCGCTGTTGGCTCGCCTGCGCCAGCAGCCGGCGCCGGTGGTGCCGGGCAAGGATAAGGACGTGAGCCAGTGGCGCCGCAATGGTGCTGGCGCGCAGATCCTGTCCGACCTGGGCCTGGGCAAGCTGCGCGTACTGGGCACCCCGCGCCGCCAGATCGGCCTGGCCGGGTACGGCCTGGAAGTGGTGGAGACGGTGACCCTGTAATGGGTAGTGCCGGCCGCTGGCCGGCAACCGCAGTCCCCGTGATTGCCGGCCAGCGGCCGGCACTACCGGTGGGTGGCGACCCCGTGCCACCGGTGGGTGCCGACCGTTGGTCGGCACGCCCCGGGCCACCATCGGCCACGGCCGGGGCCCATCCACGGTAGAATTACCCCTTAATCGAATCCCAAGCCGCATATGAGCCACTTCGAAGGCGATCTTCGCACTCCCGAATCGGCGCGCTTCGCCATCCTGGCCAGCCGCTGGAATGCCCGCATCACCGACACGCTGGTCGCTGGCGCCCGCCAGAGCCTGGCCGGCAACGGCATCACCGAAGCCAACATCGACGTGATCCGCGTGCCGGGTGCCTGGGAACTGCCGCTGGTGGCCGCGCGCCTGGCCGCCGCCCACGAACACGCCGCCATCCTTATCCTGGGCTGCGTGATCCGTGGCGATACCCGTCACTACGAGCACGTGGCCGATCGCTGCGCCGAGGGTCTGATGCGCGTGCAGCTGGACTTCGGCGTGCCGGTGCTGAACGGCGTGCTGGCGGTGGAACGCGTTGAAGACGCCGAGGCCCGCGCAGGCGGCAGCCACGGCAACAAGGGCGAAGAAGTCGCAATCGCTGCATTGGAAATGGTCAACCTGCTGGAGCAACTGCCATGAACAAGAACACCCAGGGCAAGCCCTCCGGTAAACCCGTCCGCCGTGATGGCGTCGATCCGGTGCTGCGCTCGCGCGCCCGCCGTCGTGCCGTGCAGGCCATCTACGCCTGGCAGATCTCTGGCGGCAACGCACAGTCGCTGATCGCCCAGTTCGCCCACGAGCAGGCCCGTGAAATCGCCGATCTGGCGTATTTCGAAGCGCTGGTGCATGGCGTGCTGGACAATCGCAAGGACATCGACGAAGCCCTCGGCCCGTACCTGGACCGTGGCATCGAAGAAGTGGATGCCATCGAGCGCGCGGTGCTGCGCCTGGCCGGTTACGAACTGCGTTACCGCCTGGACGTGCCGTACCGCGTGGTGATCAACGAAGCCATCGAATCGGCCAAGCGCTTTGGTTCCGAACATGGCCACACCTACGTCAACGGCGTGCTGGATCGTGCCGCCGTGGAATGGCGCAAGGTCGAATCGGGTCACTGACCCACCTGTGGTAATGCCGGCCGCTGGCCGGCAACTGCAGGGATCCTGAGGTTGCCGGCCAGCGGCCGGCACTACCGCCCACCGCGCACGGCGCGGCACGTACAAACGCGGGAGCGCCCCATGTCCCTGGCCGAATTCGCCCTCATCGACCGCATCCGCGCCCGCACCGTTGAGCGCGACGACATCGTGCTCGGCATCGGCGACGACGCTGCGCTGCTGCAGCCGCGCCCGAACGAGCAACTGGTGGTCACCGCCGACACGCTCAACAGCGGCGTGCATTTCCCGGCCGAGACCCCGGCGTTCGACATCGGCTGGAAGACGCTGGCCGTCAACCTGTCCGACCTAGCGGCGATGGGCGCGCGCCCGGCCTGGTGCACGCTGGCACTGTCGCTGCCCGAGGCCAGCGACGACTGGATCGATGCCTTCGCCGATGGCTTTTTCGCCCTGGCCGACCAGCATGACATCGCCCTGATTGGCGGTGACACCACGCGTGGCCCCCTGTCGCTGTCGGTCACCGCGATGGGCCAGGTATCCCGCGGCCAGGCCCTGCGTCGTGATCGCGCACAGATTGGCGATGACATCTGGGTCAGCGGCACTCTCGGCGATGCTGCCGGTGCACTGCGCCTGTGGCAGCAGGGCGCATTGAACGTCACTGCCGCCACCTTGCTGGCCGACTACGAAACCCTGCGCCTGCGCCTGCTGCGTCCCGCCCCGCGCGTCACTCTGGGCCTGCGCCTGCGTGCATTCGCGCATGCGGCGGTGGATGTTTCCGATGGCCTGCTGGCCGATCTGGGCCACATCACCACGCGCAGCAACGTGGCCGCGCATGTGGATGCCGATTCGTTGCCGATCTCGCACGCGCTGCGTGAGCTGCTCGGTCGCGATGGTGCGCGCGACTGCGCACTGCGCGGTGGTGACGACTACGAGCTGTGCTTCACCGCCGCCGCCGACCAGCGCGACGCGCTGCACTACCTGGCCGAATCGCTGGACGTGCCGCTTACCCGCATCGGCCGTATTGCCGAAGGGCAGGGCGTGCATGTGGATGACGAAGCTGCCGACGGCGGTTACCAGCACTTCGCGTGATGAAGAACGCCGGGCATGGCCCGGCGCTACCGCATTGCTCTGGTAGGTGCCAACCTTGGTTGGCACGAATGTGTCAGTCGCCCATAGCAGAACCGTGTCGACCAAGGTCGGCACCTACCAACGCGGGCTGGTTACACATGTGGAACCGGTGCACCGAAGCGGTTGTCGCCCGGAGTGCTGGGCAGCACCAGAAACGCCAGCAGCACCAGGCTGACGAACGGTACGAACGCCAGCAGCATCCACCAGCCCGAACGGTCGGTATCGTGCAGGCGGCGGACGGTTGCTGCAATGCACGGCAAGGCGAACACCAGCCACATCACCACGCTCAGGCCGGTCGATACCAGGGCCAGGCCCTGCGAGCCGCTGTAACCGGCATAGAAGCTCAGCATGTACAGCGGGATCGAAACGATCACGATGAACAACTGGAACCACCAATACTCGCTGCGGCTGGCGCGCCCACTGAACTGGGCGTAGCGAGTGAGCGGCGTCATCATCTTCTTCATGTTGGGTATTTGTCTCTGTAGGAACGAGTGGGGTCGCGGCTGGAATCAGCGAACGACGGCCGCTTCGGCATCGCGCGGCGTGCCGTAGTCATCCAGCCACTGGAATTTCAGCGTCGTCGGCATCGCTGCACCGGCAGGCAGCGGCAGGTTCACCTGCGCACCGGGGGCGATCATGTCCACGTCCACCTTGCTGCCATCGGGCAGGGACAGCGTGCTCAGCGTCACGTGATAGGCGCTGGGGTTGCTCACCTGCAAGCCGCCCGCCTGCGCGTGCCACTGCAGTTGGCCGGCTGCATCGCGGGCATTGCCTGGCAGGCCAGCAGGACGATGGAACAGCTTCACCCGGGTACGTACCGCAAACTGCAGCAGATTCCTGCCGGCGGCATCTTCGGGCTTGGGCGGAATGTCCAGCAGGTTGAAGTAGAACACCGATTCGCGATCCGTCGGCAGTGGTTCGTCGGATGGGCGTGGCGCATAGGTGATCCGATACGCCTGGCCCTGTTTCGGCTGCAGCAGGCGCGGCTCCGCGGGCGTCAGCCGGAAGGGCGTACGCACGTTCTCAGGGCGCGACTGGCTGTCGCCATCATCGATCCACACCTGGGTCAGCGCCGGCAGCTCGCCGACGTTGCTGGCCTTTACCGTTACATCGCGGCCAGTGTTCAGGTCATGAATCACGCGGGTACCCTGCAGCGTCACTGCAGCCGACACCGGCAATGCGGCAAGGCTGGCCAACAGGGTGACCAGCCGGAAACCATGGCGGAGTTTCATAGGGCGTCTCGTTGAGGCCGCCGGCCGGCGCCGTGCGGCGCCAACCGGCCGCGGGATTATCGGTACAGCACCACGAAGTCACCCGAAGCATCAGCTCTGCCCATGGTGGCGTTCTGGCCCGGCGAGGCATACCAGGCGCTGTAGGCCAGCTGGCCGCTGGCACCGGCGGGAATGGTGACCCAGACGGTGGGGTCCTCACCGATCTTCTGCTGGTTGCCAGCCGCGTCGTATAGCGCCACGCCCACGTTGGTGGCGGTCGATAGCCCAGTCAATGCCAGGTTGCCGGTGCTGCCATCGGGGGTGCCGCCGAAGCGCACGCCGACGTCCTGCGATGTACCCGAGCCGGAGCAATCCAGGGCGATGGTGAAGTTCTTCTGGCCCGCGCGGGTGTTGGCGTTCACCGAGGCCAGGTCGACCTTGCCCATCGGCACGCTGATAGTGCCGCCGGTGGAGCCGACCGAGCAGGTGGAGGTCATCAGTTCGCCGGTGATTTCCAGCGTTTCGGCGGACACCGAAGGCGACACAACGGCAATGACGGAAAGAGACAGCAGACGGATCGTCAGTGACATGGCAGTTCTCTGTAGAGGAATGAAGACACGCAATGGCCGCCCATGGCAGCCGGTGGGCAGTTTCGATGCGGACGCGCTTCTGCGGAATGCAACTAGTTGCAAAAACGGCTTGATCTCTGCCAATTGCAATTAATCCGATGGGAAGCGCGTTGCGTGGCTTCTAGACTTCCTGCTTTTCAAGTATCGGCATCCCTGTCAATGAACCGTCCTTCCACCGCGCTGCGTCTGTGCTTTGCGTCGGCATTGGCCATCTGCGTACTGGCACTTCCGGGTGGCGCCGAGGCAGCCTGTACCCGGCTGGCGCCGGGTGACCAGAACATCGTGCTTCCACCGTTCCCAATGCCGAACGTGGATCGGCCCGACGCCGCGTTTGGGCCGTATTCCAACGGCTATGTCGAACAAGGCTTTGAGTGCACCGCAGGGCAGACCGCATTTGTCGTTGACCTGACCGTCCTTGGCCTGACATACGAGCGTGATATCAACTATCGCGGCCATATCTACCGGGCCTACAGTGTCGGCCCACGCTCGCCGTTGATCGGGTTTCGTCATTCGCTGAGCACTCAGGGCAGCACCCTGCAGAACGAGATGCCTCTCGCTTCTGGTCGGAATCGCAACCCGGGCCTCGTGCTGGCGACTACCTCGCCAGTCATGTCCAGCCTGTCCATCTTGCTGTTCGCTCGCGGCGGTGCCATGGAAGGCTTCCCCGCCACCGACCTGGGCTTCGCCACCTCATCGGTAGATACCGACCCTGGCCAAACGATGCAGCACTCCATGCGGCTGGAAGTCAGCATCCGCCCCGCCACCTGCAGCATCACCAGCACCTCGCACGCGCTCGACAATGTGGTGGCCAATGACCTTGCCGCCAGCGGCAGCAGTGCCAAGGAGTCCAGCTTCGACGTGATGATGGATTGCCCGATGGGCAACATCGATGTTCATCTGTCGCTGACCGACGCCAACAATCCTGGCAGCAGCAATGGTCAACTCGCCCCCGCCCCAGGCGCTACTGCTGGCGGCGTGCAGGTGCAGCTGCTGCGCGGCGGCCTTCCGGTGCAGTTTGGCCACGTCTGGTCCCACGGCTGGTCCAGCAAGGGCTCGCAGGCCATTCCATTGAGTGCCCGCTATCTGCGTACCGCCGATCCGCTGGTTCCCGGTGAGGTGAAAGGGGAGGCGGTGCTTACCGCCGATTACCGATGAGAACACCTCGCACCTTCCATCTGCGGCGCGCACGGGCGTTGCGCGCGGTGCGGTCGCTCCCGACGGCCGTCAGCGCAGTACTTTCGGCTGGCGTGGCGGTGGACGCCGTCGCTGCACCGGTCGAGTTCAGTGAAGGCTTCCTGATCGGCGGCGAGGCCATCGACATGACCCGTTACGCCAACGGCAATCCCCTGCCGGCCGGCGACTACGCTGTGGATGTGCATGTCAACGGCCAGTTCATGCGCAGCCAGGACATCCGTTTCGTCATCGACGACGACCCGCACCTCGCCGTGCCCTGCCTGTCCCCGACGCTGGTACGCACGCTGCCATTGAAGCCGGCATTCCTGGAAACGCTGCCGGCTGATGAAGGCGCGTGCGTGCAGTTGCCAACGCTGGTGGAGGGGGCAAGCACCACCTTCGACAGCGGCGAGCTGCAGTTTTCCATCAGCATTCCACAGGCCGCCCAGGCCATCGCTGCGCGCGGCTTCGTGGCGCCGGAACTGCGCGATGACGGCATCACGGCCGCATTCATCGATTACAGCGCCAGCCACTACCGCAGCCAGGGCAACGGCAGCAGCTACCTGGGTCTGCGGGCAGGCGTGAATCTGGGTGCTTGGCGCCTGCGCCACCGTGCGTCGTTCACCCATGGCGACCAGGGCAGCGGCCATCAGGTCATCAGCAGCCACCTGCAGCGCGACCTTCCCCGCTGGAACAGCCAGCTGCTGCTGGGCCAGGGCAATACCGGCGGCGAACTGTTTGAAAGTTTGCCATTCAACGGCGTGCGCGTGGCCAGCGACGAACGCATGCTGCCCGATTCGCTGCGCGGCTACGCGCCGGTGGTGCGCGGTATTGCGGAAGGCAATGCGGTGGTCACCATCCGCCAGAACGGCAGCATCATCCACGAAAGCAACGTGGCCCCCGGCCCGTTCGCCATCGAGGATCTGTATCCCACCAACTTCGGCGGCGATCTGGAGGTCAGCATCACCGAAGCCGATGGGCGCGTGCAGCGCTTCACCATCAATTTCTCCGCCGTACCGCAGGCGCTGCGTGCGGGGACGTCGCGCTTCGCGTTCACCGTTGGTGAACTGCGCGATACAGGCACGACGCTGCAGACGTTGCGCTTCACCGAGGGAACCTATGCGCGTGGCCTGAACAACCGGCTTACCGTGTTGGGGGGCGCGCAGCTGGGCGAGGGCTATCACGCGCTGCTGGCCGGTGCCGCGGTCAACACCGCCATCGGCGCATTCGGTGCCGATGTCACCCGCTCACGCGCCCGCCTGCGCGGCAGCGAGACAGCGACCGGCAACAGCTTCCGCTTGAATTATCAACGTTATGTGGCCAGTACCGGCACCAACGTCGGCCTGGCCGCGTACCGCTACAGTACCCGTGGCTTCCTCAGCCTCAACGACGCAGCACGCGTGCGCGACGACGACTGGGGCTACGGCCAGCGCGCACGGCAGCGCTACCAGGTGAATTTCTCGCAGAAAGTGGGCAAGCGCAGCAACCTGTATCTCAGTGGCGGCCACGTGTCCTACTGGGACAGCGCGCGACGCCGCAACGACTTCCAGTTGGGTTTCCAGAGCACGCTGGGACGGGTCAACTACAGTGTGTCAGCGCTGCGCTACCGCTTGGGCGATGGTCGCCAGGATACGCGCTATGCGTTCACCCTCAGTGTGCCGCTGGGCCGCAGTGCCAACGCACCGCGTGCCAGCACCCAGCTGAGCCAGGCCGACAGCGGGCGGCAATCACAGCTGGGCATCAGTGGCAGCCTGGGCCAGTCGCGTGCGCTGAGTTACAGCCTGTCCAGCGCGCAGGACAAGGGCCAGAACAGCCATAGTGCCTATGCCGCGTGGCAGGGCAGCCACGGCAACCTCAACGCGGGCTACAGCCGCAGCGGGGGCTACCGCAGCCTGTCACTGGGAGCGTCCGGCAGCGTGGCAGTGCATGGCGGCGGTCTCAATCTGGGCGCGCCGGTGGGCGAGGGCTTTGCGCTGGTGCAGGCACCGGGCGCTCAGGGCGCACGCATCGGCGGCGGCAGCCTGCGCGTGGCCCGCAACGGCTATGCGCTGTTGCCGCACATCAGTCCCTATCGCTGGAACACCATCGACCTGGATCCCTCCGGCCTGCCGATCGAGGTGGAGCTGCTGCAGACCTCGCACCGCGTCGCGCCTACCGCCGGGGGCATCGTGCGCGTGCCGTTCCAGGTACGTCGCGAACGCACGCTGTTCATCGACGCTACCGATGCGTTGGGCCAGCCGTTGCCCTTCGCTGCCGCAGTGCAGACCGAGGATGGTACGCCGGCGGGCGCGGTCGGGCAGGGCGGTGTCATACAGCTGCGCGGCGCGCAGGACCGTGGTGTGCTGATCGTTGACCCCGAAGGCAAGCGACGTTGCCGTATCGACTACCGCATGCCTGACGCGCCTGATGCCTACGGGTTGTCGTGGAGCCAAACCGTGTGCATGCCGCAACCGTTGCCACCGGAAGGACTGCAGGTGAGCACGCCGGAGCCGGAAGCGAGCATTGCCCCGTGAGTTTCGTATTTCCTTTCATCGTACACAGGAGTTCAACCATGTCCCGTTCCCCTCTGCAGTTGGTTGCGGTATCGCTGCTCTGCCTTCTTGCGCCGGCTGCCCATGCGCAAGCCACCCTCACCATCAGCGGCCGTGTCCTGCCCGGTACCTGCACGCTGGCAGCGCCCGTGATCACGTTGGATCCGGTGAAGGCTGACGAGATGACACCGGGTACGGCGAATGCCGTGAAAGCCGGCACGCTCGACTTCACCACCTGCGTAGGCGTAAATCGCGCGCGCTTGTCATTCACTGGCACGGCCGCCGATGGCGACCCGGAGCGCTGGAAGAATACGGCCACGAGCGCGCCCGCCACAGGCGTGACGGTCGCGTTGCTGGCGGGTACGACCGGCACTACCTATCTGAAGAATGGCGATGTTGATATTCCGGTCACTGTCTCCGGGGCCACCGCGTCCTATCCACTGCGTGCGGGCTATTACATCGCCAACACCAGCGGCATCAATGCCGGCAACATCTCGACCCAGATCGTGGTGACCGCTGCCTACGACTGAATACGATGGCCGAGGTACGGCGCGGCGGGATCCGATGCCGCCTGGGCGCGCCCCGTTGTAGAAGTGCTGACCGCATCGCGTTACAGCGGCGGCAGCACCTTGCCCGGGTTGAGGATGCCATCCGGGTCCAGCGCGGCCTTGATCGCGCGCATCGCCGCCAGCGTTTCCGCGCTGAACGCCTTTGCCATGAAATCACGCTTGGCCAGGCCGATGCCGTGTTCGCCCGACAGCGTGCCACCCAGCGCCAGCGTCAGCTCGAAGATCTTCGGCAGCGCGGCATGCGCGCGTGCGTTTTCGTCGGCATCGTCCGGGTGGTAGAGGATGTTGACGTGCAGGTTGCCGTTTCCTGCATGACCGAAGGTGACGATGGTCAGCGTGTACTCGTGCGCTAGTGCCTGCACGCCGGCCACCAGCTCCGGAATGCGCGACACCGGCACCACCACATCCTCATTGATCTTGCCCGGCGCGACGCTGCGCAGGGCGGGTGAAAGCGCTTTGCGCGCCGCCCACAGCTGGTCGCGCGCGCGGCCTTCCATTGCCACGTCCAGTGCGATCATGCCGTCACCTTCGGCGGCGGTCGCCAATGCCTGCAGCAGGTAGGGCAGGGTGTCGTGGTCGCCATCGGCCTCGACCAGCAGCATCGCGCCAGCGTCGGGTACGTCGGCACCGTTGAGGCGCAGCAGCTCCAGGCTGCGTGCGTCCATGAATTCCAAGCGCGTGGGAACGACCGGCTGCGACATCAGCCGCGACACGGCAGCGGCGGCCGCGTCGGCATTGCGGTACAGCACGCGCAGGCCAGCCTGGCTGACCGGCAGCGGGGTCAGCTTCAACGTGGCTTCCACGATCAGTGCCAGCGTGCCTTCGCTGCCCACCAGCAGATGGGTGAGGTCGTAGCCGGTGGCATCCTTGGTGTAGGCACCGCCACAGCGGATCACCTCGCCGGTACCGGTCACCGCCACCAGGCCCAGCACGTTGTCGCGGCTGGTGCCGTACTTCACCGCGCGCGGGCCGCCGGCATTGCAGGCGAGGTTGCCGCCGATGCTGCAGATCTCGGCGCTGGAAGGATCCGGTGCCCAGAACAGCCCATGCGGTGCCAGTGCCTGCTGCAGCGTTCCGTTGAGCACGCCCGGCTGCACCACGGCGCAGCGGTCACCGGCGCGGATCTCGAGGATGCGGTCCATGCGGGTGAACGACAGCACGATGCTGCCGGGCACTGGCACGGCGGCGCCGGTGGTGCCGGTGCCCGCACCGCGCGCGACCAGGGCCACGCCATGCGCGCGGCAGGCACGCACCAGCGCCTGCACCTGTTCGATGTCGGCCGGCAGTGCCACCGCAGCCGGGCGCTGGTGGCGCCACGAGTTGTCCTGCGCATTCGCCTCCAGTGCGCCATCATCCATGCGCCAGCCGTCGCTGCCCAGCAGGGCGGACAGTTCGGCAACCAATGCGGAGGGCAGGGCAGTACTCATGACAGATCTCGTGGGGCAGCGGGGGCGGGGTGAATCAGTTTCCAGGCGATGACAGCGCCGGCCAGCGGCAGCCACACCCAGCGCAGTTCCGACAGCAGGGTGGCCAGGCCGCGCGCGCTGAAGAACTGCGGGGCAAACGGTGAAACGCGGATCGGCCGCCACGGTGCGAAGAAGCGGTGTTCGCTCCACGGCCAGGCCAGGGCAACGCCAAGGCCGCCCGAGGTCATGGCGTCGAGCAGCGGATGGCTGGCGGCGCAGACGAACACGAACATCGCGGCTTGTACGGTCGATGCCACCGTTGGTCGCGCTTTGGTAGGTGCCAGCCTTGGTTGGCACGAAACCGCCGACCAAGGTCGGCGACTACCGGAGCTGCGGGGTGCCGACCACGGTCGGCCGCTACCAAAGAACGCCAACACCGCGGCCACCGCCGCCAGCACGAACGCAAACAGCAACGAATGGCTGGCACCGCGATGTCCGAACGCATCGGCATAGGGAATGTGCAGTGCAAAGGCCAGTACATCGGCATCGGGCAGCATTGCCGCGACCACACCGGCCGCCAGCAGTCGCGGCGGGATGCGGCCACGATCAGCGGCGCACCACAGCGCCAGCGGCACGGCTGCGTGGGTGATGATCGAAGGCATCAGTCACGCACCGTGGTAGTGCCGGCCAGGCTGCGCTCTGGTAGGTGCCAACCTTGGTTGGCACAGAAGCGCCGACCAAGGTCGGCCTCTACAAGAGCGGACGGTACCCATCAGCAGTCATCCAGCCGGAACGCATCACGCAGCCACCGCAGCTGCGGTGGCTCGCCCGTGGCTTCAACCACATCGAAACGGCAGGGCGCATTGGCCAGTGCCGGGTTGTCCTGCAAGTACAGCTGCGCGGCATGCGCCAGGCGCCGGCATTTGCGCGCATCCACCGAGGCGGCGCCGCCACCGAAATGGGAGCGTGCGCGGTAGCGCACTTCCACGAACACCACGGTGCCGGCATCGTCCATCACCAGGTCCAGTTCACCGCCGCGATAACGCACGTTGCGCGCACGCGGCTGCAGCCCGGCCTGTTGCAGATGCTGCTCGGCGGCGGCTTCCACCGCCGAGCCACGTTGGCTGCGCTCAGCGACCACCGACGATCGGCATCGGCCGGCCGCCATTGAAGGTCGACCATGCCGGCTGGCGCAGGATGTTGCCGTTGCTGTCCAGGAACAGGGTGCCGGTGGCACCGTCCAGGCCGCCTTCGTTGGACAGCTTGTCCAGGTAGGCGGTGATCTTCCAGGCATCGGCACCGAAGGCGAACAGGCGGCCAGCCGCACCGCGCGCGCTCGGCAGGGTGCTGGCCACCTGGCTGGCCGAAGGCAGGCCGGACACGCTGCGTACGTTCCAGGCTTCGTTCGGGTAGACGATGCCGTCCAGCGCCACGTCTTCTTCCACCTTGCCGCTGCCGACCGTCAACTGCGAGGTGCCGACGCGGGTGGCGCCACCGGCACCGGCCAGCGCCAGCTGCGGCGCCAGCAGGCGGGCCTGCGGCGCGCGCACGGCAAGGAACACGGCGTCGACCTGGCCGGCATTGCGCACCTGCGCGCCGACATCACCGACGGCATCGCTGACGTTGAAGGTCGCCACGACCTGGCCGCCGCGCTGGGCAAAACGCTGTGCGAAGGCAGCGGCGGAACGGCGGCCGGTATCGTCATTGCTGCTGATCACCAGCGCGCGGTTGCGTTCGCGGCCACGCAGGTACTCGGCGGCGACGATGCCGTCGTCTTCCGGTGCCAGCGAGAAACCAGCGCTGCCGGCCGGCGGTGCATCCTTGCCGCGGTTCAGCGCCAGCACCGGTACCTGCAACTGCTGGCGGCCATACACCGCGTCCACCTCGTCGCGGCCCAGCGGGCCGACCACGAAGTCGGCACCGGAGGCGACGGCCTTGTCGTAGGCGGCGAGGGCACCAGCCGGGGTGCCAGCGGTGTCGAAGAAATTGATGTCCGGGCGGCGACGGCTTTCACCGTAGTAGGCGCTCAGCAGGCCATCGCGCACCGGCTGTGCGGCGGTGGCCAGGCGGCCGCTGAGCGGCAGCAGCACCGCCAGCTTGGCCGGCGGGCGGTAGCCGTCGCTCATCGCCGGCGGGCGCTTGCTGGTATCGAACTGGGCTGCGCCGTCGCGGTCGAACGGGCGCGGCAGCGGCAGGCCACGTGCGATCAGCGCACGGCCGGCGAAGTTGTACAGCGGATCGTTGGCCGGCAATGCGGCGGCACGGCTGCGCAGGGTGGCATCGTCGAGGGTGCCGAGCAGGCCGGAGATTGCAGCCTGGTTCTCGCTGCGCGCGCTGCCGGTCAGGCTGGCATGGGCGCGTGCACGTTCGGTGGCGGCGCCGAAGGCATCGCCGGTGCCCTGCAGCGCGTTGGCGCGGGCCAGATACCAGCGCGTACGCAGCGCCGGCAGCACATTGTCGCCGTGGTCCTTCAGCAGGGCCAGGGCCTGCGCCGGCTGCTTGTCGGCCAGTGCCAGCTCGGCGCCGGTCAGCTGGTAGCGCTGCAGGCTGGCGCCGGACAGCTGGCGGGCGGTGAGCTGGCCCAGCAGGCTGCGCGCGCGCGCACTGTCACCGGCCAGGTGCCAGGCCCAGGCCGCGTCGGCCAGCGCATTGCTGCGAGCGCCGCCGCGCAGGGTGGCGGCCAGGGCTTCCAGCTGCAGCGCGGCGTCGCGCGGCTTGCCCTGTTCGATCAGCGCCAGCGCCTGGCTCTGGGCCGGCGAATCGGGCGTGCTGGTCAGGCTGGTGGTGGCACAACCGGCCAGCAGCATCAGCGACAACGACAGGGCGGAGATCCGTGCGGCGGGCTTGTTCATGATCGGGTCCATGCGATGAGGGCAGCGGCCTTGGCCGGGTACACGCTACGATTCTACCCTTGCCCCGTGAGTACCGCTGAAATGAGTGTCCCAACCCTGTACGTCGTCGCCACCCCGATCGGCAACCTGGCCGATCTGAGCCCGCGCGCGCAGGAGGTGCTGCGGTCGGTGGCGGCCATCTGTGCCGAAGACACCCGCCGCAGTGGCCAGCTGCTGTCCCATTTCGGCATCCAGCAGCCGTTGGTGGCCCTGCACGAACACAATGAAGAGGCCCTGGCCCAGCGCCTGGTCTCGCGCCTGCAGGCCGGTGAATCGCTGGCGCTGGTCAGTGATGCCGGCACCCCGCTGGTCAGTGACCCCGGTTTCCGCCTGGTGCGTGCTGCGCGCGCGGCGGGCATCAAGGTCAGCCCGATTCCCGGCGCCTGTGCCGCCATCGCTGCGCTGAGCGTGGCCGGCCTGCCCAGCGACCGTTTCAGTTTCGAGGGTTTCCTGCCGGCCAAGGCCAGCGGCCGCCGCGACCGCCTGCAGGCGCTGGCCGGTGAAGTACGCACCATGGTGTTCTACGAATCCTCGCACCGCATCGCCGAATCGCTGGCCGACATGGCGGCGATCTTCGGCGGTGAGCGCCCGGCGGTGTTGGCCCGCGAGCTGACCAAGCTGTTCGAGACCGTGCTCGATGGTGACCTGGCCGGCCTGCTGGCGAAGGTGGAAGCCGACGAGAACCAGCGCAAGG
Source organism: Stenotrophomonas sp. 80084_Sma (assembly GCF_056481995.1). NCBI lineage: Bacteria > Pseudomonadati > Pseudomonadota > Gammaproteobacteria > Lysobacterales > Lysobacteraceae > Stenotrophomonas > Stenotrophomonas sp. 80084_Sma. The sequence goes on from NZ_CM151177.1 coordinate 672,468, forward strand.
GCGAGTTCGTGGTGATGGTGCAGGGCGCGGGTGATGACGAAGAAGCGCAGCTGGCGCATGGCCGTCGCGTCTACGCCACGCTGAGCGAGCATCTGCCGCCGTCGACTGCCGCCAAACTGGCTGCCGAGCTGACCGGCGCACCGCGCAAGGCGTTGTACGGCAGTTGATGGATCGTGCGGGTCAAGGTCCGCACCCACCAGAGCAGCGGAGTCGGTAGATCCGCGCCATGCGTGGATGAACGGGCTGCGCCAAGGTCCGCGTCCACCCGGGCGGACGCGGTAGCGCCAGGCCTTGCCGCGTCAGGACTGTACGGGTGTGTCGAGGGTGTCCAGATAGTCGGCAATCTCGGCAATCACCGAAGAGAGGTCCGGCGCGATCAGGCGATTCCTGCGCAGGAAGGCGCGCCACTGGGTCTGCTTCTGGGTATCTGCGGCGAATGACTGAGTCAGTCCGTAGGGCAGGGGCGTTGGCGCCGGGGTCCTTCGTCGATCAAACGTCGCGCCAATGGCCGCAACAAGGTGCGGGCGATCCATGGCGTCTTCGCGGATCAGTGCCAGCAAGTCGAAGAAGTCCTTCATCCTGCTGTTAGCGATGCCCAGTGCCGCTATAGCCTCGAGCTTTTCGGCAAACACGGTTTCGCGTGGATAGACGCGCAGGCAGGCTGGAGGGAATCCCTCCAGAATCACCGGATAGGTGATTTCCGGCGGCGGGGTGATCACCGCGTCGCCAAACCCGACGTCCCACTGCACATGGCAGCGTGCGCGGCCCAGATGTGCGATCAGGCGCATGCGCAGCCCCTCGTACGTGGCTTCTTCACGTATGGCCTCGATGACGATGCTGCCTGGATCGAAGCGCAGGCCGTCGTCCCCGGGCATTCCACAGAGCGAAAGTGCGATATGTAGCAGGCGATCGGGCTCAGCGCTGCCGGATCCCAGGAAATCGGCATCCCGTGTAGGGCGGTGCGGCGCGTCGAACCACACTGCGAACAGCATGGCACCCTTCAGCAGGAACTGGTTGCGGTATCGAGAAGCGGAGAGCCGGTAGAGCAGGCGCTCAACGGCGAACCTGTCCAGCACGAACTGAAAGTCCTCACCCCGCTTGCGTGCGAGATCGAGCAGCCGTTGCCGGATGGAAGCAACGCGGTGGGGAGGTGTTGGAGAGGGGATCAAGCCAGGGCATCGAGGTACGGTCTCATCAGTCTGGCAACGCGGCAGATCCGCGCATACTCCATCAACGCATCCGGCGTGGTTGCACGGCTGTGAAGCGCGTCACGCAGGGCTTCAAGTGCGACATCAAGCCCTACGAGATTGCGGAACTTGAAGCAATCGACGACGGTTTTGGCAGCGTTGCTGACGTATATGAGACGTCCGCCTACGCGACGTTCTTCCAGCCCCGCATTGAGGGTCTTTGCCGACATGCGGACCACACGGAGGGGCGGCCAGTCGATCCGCGGAACGCGGTCGCTGTTGCCGATGGAGACCCAGCGTTCGAATGGTGCCTGGGTGGTCAGGCCATGCAGGCGCAGGGCACTCAGCAGGCATAGACGGGGGTGTGGCAGGCGTTCTGCAATGATCCGCAGTCCATCATCGGTGTCGTCGCTCTTTCTTTCCGCCAACGCGTAGACGCCACGGGACAGCCGGATCAGTGCGCCTGCCTCGACCAGGCGGGTCAGTTGGGCGCGGGCGATCCCGGCAGTCACCAGTTCGCGGGCGCGCAGGGTGCCTGCGCGTCGCAATAGCTTTCGTGCCTTGGCCTCAGCGTTTCCCATGACGGCATTGTTCCATAATGTCGGGTGTTTTGAATATCGACCGACAAAAAGGAACATCGTTGGCTGCGGCGAGTGACGAGTGAATGGTGCGGACCAAGGTCCGCACCCACCAGAGCGGAATCCGCACCCTCCAGAGCAGCGGAGTCGGTAGATCCACGCCATGCGTGGATGGATGAACCGGACGCCGCGATCAGCACGGCAGGAAGGGCGTGCGTAGGCTAGAATGTGCACTGGCGGAGCCGGCCAGACAGTCGCGTCATCCCTTCGGGGGTGCCGAGGAAAGTCCGGGCTCCATAGGGCAAGGTGCCAGGTAACGCCTGGGCGGCGCAAGCCGACGGAAAGTGCAACAGAAAGATACCGCCTACGTCTTCTTCGGAAGGCCGGTAAGGGTGAAATGGTGCGGTAAGAGCGCACCGCGAGTCTGGCAACAGACCGGCACGGCAAACCCCACCTGGAGCAAGACCAAATAGGGATCCTTTGGCGCGGCCCGCGTTGGATCCGGGTAGGTTGCTTGAGCGTTGCGGTGACGTAACGCCTAGAGGAATGACTGTCCACGACAGAACCCGGCTTATCGGCCGGCTCCGCCTCCTTCTTCCATATGCGTGAACCGCGCATCGGTAGTGCCGGCCGCTGGCCGGCAGCTTCACGTTGCCTGCAGGGCGGACAGAATGCCGGCCAGCGGCCGGCACTACCTCGACGTCGCGCGTTCGTCAGCCCGGCGTGCGGTACTGCCCTGCGGAAATGAACTGCGAGAAGCGCTCGCACCACACCACCACCGTGGTGTAGTCGTCCACGTTGACGTCATCGGGTACATCGACCAGGAAACGGTTGAAGGTCTTCACCTCGCCGATGCGCCGGGCCTGCGCCTTGATCTTCAGGAAGTCCGCCTTGTTGTCGACGAAATCGCGGACCAGGTAGACCTTGTAGTCCGGTCCCGGTCCCATCTTCCCGTCGAAGGCCACCTGGCGTGCGCTGACGCTGACCTTGCCTTCCGCCCAGTGCACCGCGTCGCTGCCCTTGAGGTCGCGGCGGAACGTGGTGTGATGGGTGGCGTCGTTCATGGCGGCCTGCACCTGTGCCGCGGGCGGATCATCAGGAGCGATCAGGATCGGCAGGAAGTAGACGCCCAGGCCGAAGCCGAGGCTGAGAGTGAGCAGATGGGTGGCGAGCAGGATGAGGGTGCGGCGCATGGGGCCTCCATGTGGATGTGGATCGCGCGGCATGGTGCCGGGCATGACCACCTTGGGAGGTTGCGGGCGGCATTTATAGACACAGTGCCAAGTGCAAAAAGGGCACAGTGGGGTGGCTGCGGCAACGCAGGCCCTGTGGCGCGGGCGGAAAGGCGCTGCGTCGGGAAGCTGAATGACGTTGGCAGCCTTGGATCGCAGTGACGGGTCGTGCCGGCCGCTGGCCGGCAGCGGCGTGGCCTGTCCGAAGATCCGGAGGTTGCCGGCCAGCGGCCGGCACTACCCTGCTGGAAAGAGATTCCGGCCAACGGTAGGCAATACCCCTGCTGGAGAGAGATTCCGGCCAGCGGCCGGCACGACCCGGTCAGAAAATGACGTGACTCTGTCCGTTGGCTGCGCCCTGTGGGCCAAAGCGGCGCTCGTGGATCTGGCCGTGGCCGTCGGCGTCGATCAGCAGCACGGTGCTGGCGCGGGTGCCGTAGTCGTCGCCGCGGATGAAGGCGGGGCTCAGCCAGCGCTCGCGTTCCAGGCCGATGCCGGTGTCGGGCAGGTCGCTGTCGGCGGGGCGATGTTCGTCGGCCAGGGCGGCCCAGAGCGGGGTCAGGTCCGGGGTCAGATCCTTTTCGCTTTGCGAAAGGGATCTGACCCGGTCTTCCTGCAGCCAGGCTTCAAGGGCCGCCATCAGCCGCCGGGTCTTCGGCCAGGGCGCGTCCAGCGCACCGTTGGACATGCCATGCACGCCCGGGCCCAGGCGCTGCCGCTCGGCGGGGTGGTTGCCCAGGAACTCCAGGCTGTGGCCGTCGGCCAGCAACAGGTTGAACGGCGCATAGGCGCCGGCCACGGTTGCCAGTCGGTCGATATGCACGGCGGCCGGGTCGCGGCCGCGCAGGAAGTCAGCCACCAGCGCGCCCCGTGAAGGGCCGGTCTGCGCGGCCAGCGGATCACGCACATTGGTGACCACCGCCATCCGGCCCGTGGCACCGACGCCGGCCCAGCCACCGCCGGAGCGCAGGTCGCGCCCCCCGATGACGGAGGTCTCATCTTGCCAGGGGGCCAGCGCCGCCGTCGGGCGGGCGTGGAACTCATCACGGTTGCCGGTCATCACCAGCCGCCAGCGCGGGTGGTGCATCCAGCCAAGAGCGAGCAGGCACATGGCCTCATTGTGCACGGTTTGCGCAGTCCGGCGCCGTTTCCGGCGCGTTCTGGATGAATGCGCGGCGGATGTTTCACGCGCTGTCCACAGCCCTGAACTTCCGTTCAATCTCAAAAATTGAGACGGATCAGCAACTTGTGGATAAGCCTTGAACAATTCTCTAAAGGTTGTTGCAAGCCATTGATGTGGCTGGCGATTTCCCCGCTGAAAAGTTGTTGACAACCCTTCGGCCGCTGCTAAGGTGGGCATCAGAGGGAAATCCGGGTGTTTTGTGGGTTTTCGTGGTTCAATGTTTCACCGGGCGAAGGATAGGTGCACGCGTCGTGTTCCAGGGCGAGACGGCCATCACAGTTGACGATAAAGGGCGCATGGCGGTTCCCACCGCTTACCGCGACCTCGTCGCGCGCGCCAGCAACAACCGTCTCGTGCTGACCTACAACCCGTTCGAAGCCGGCTGCCTGTGGCTGTATGCAGAGTCGGAATGGGAGCGGGTCCGCGACGACGTGATGTCCAAGCCCAACACCCAGCGCGTCGTGCGCCTGTTGCAGCAGAAGCTGGTCGGCTCGGCCGCCCATCTCGAGCTGGACGGCAACGGTCGCATCAGCATCCCCGCCAGCCACCGCGGTGCGGTGGGCATTGAGAAGAAGGCGGTATTGCTCGGTATGGGCGACAAGTTCGAATTGTGGAGCGAGCAGGCGCATCGGGCCCTGATCCAGCAGACGTTGTCTGACGAGGATCTGGGTGATGGGTTGCTCGACCTGAAGTTGTGAGCCGGGGTGCCCGGATGCGCCCAGAAGCGCAGGCCGGTCACCTTCCGGTGTCGCAGTCGCCGGCGGTGCACCTGCCGGTCCTGTACACCCAGGTCCTTGAAGGCCTGAGGGTGATCGAAAACGGACGTTATCTGGATGGCACGTTCGGTCGTGGCGGTCATGCACGTGGCGTGCTCACCCAGCTCGGTCCCGAGGGGCGCCTGCTGGTCATGGACAAGGATCCGGAAGCCATCGCCGTAGCCGAGCGCGATTTCGCGCCGGACCCGCGCGTGTCCATCTTCCGTGGCAGCTTCGCCCAGCTGCTGCAGTGGGATGCGACGGCTGAAGGCCTGGACGGCGTCCTGTTCGACCTGGGCGTGTCGTCGCCGCAGCTGGACGTGGCCGAACGTGGCTTCAGCTTCGGCAAGGACGGCCCGCTGGACATGCGCATGGATCCGGACAACGGTGAAAGCGCCGCACAATGGATCAACCGCGTTGAAGAGCGCGAGATTGCCGATGTGCTGTGGACCTACGGCGAAGAGCGCCAGAGCCGCCGTATCGCGCGCGCCATCGTGGCCCGCCGCGAGAAGCAGCCGTTCTCCCGTACAGCCGAACTGGCCGAGTTGATCGCCTCGGTGATGCCGCGCGGAAAAGACAAGATCCACCCGGCCACGCGCAGCTTCCAGGCCATCCGCATCCACATCAACCGCGAGCTGGCCGACCTGGAAGCCGGGCTTGATGCGGCCGTGGAACGGCTGAAGCCCGGCGGCCGCCTGGCGATCATCAGCTTCCACTCGCTGGAAGACCGCATCGTCAAGCAGTACATGAACCGCCTGGCCAAGGCGCCGCCGGCCAACCGCCGCCTGCCCGAGGCGGAGGTGTTCGTACCGACGCTGGATCTGATCGGCGGTGCCATCAAGGCCACCGACGAAGAACTGGCGGCCAACCCGCGTGCCCGCAGCGCCGTGCTGCGCGTGGCCCAGAAGCGGGAGGCTGATGCATGAGCCGGCTGCTGCTGATCATCCTGTTGGCCTCGACCGTGGCCTCGGCGATCGGCGTCGTGTTCGTGCGTCACCGTCACCGGCAGACGTTCATCGAGCTGTCGCGCGCTGAGCGCAAGCGCGATGACATCAATCTGGAATTCGGCCGCCTGCAGCTGGAACAGGCCACCCTGGCCGAAGCCAACCGTGTGGATCGCATCGCCCGCGAGAAGCTCGGCATGAAGTTCCCCGAGGCCGCCGACATCGTGGTGGTGCGCCCATGAGCAAGACCGGCCGCAACCGCCCCCGCAACGCCTTCAACCTGCGCCAGCGCCTGCGTTGGGTTGCCCTGGCGCTCGGCCTGTGCTCGGTGTCGCTGGTCGGCCGCGCGGCCTACGTGCAGATCATCAACAGCGACTTCTACCAGCGCCAGGGTGAGGCCCGCTACCTGCGTGAGCTGCCGATCAAGACCTCGCGCGGCATGATCACCGACCGCAACGGCGAGCCGCTGGCGGTGTCGACCCCGGTCGCTTCGATCTGGGTCAACCCGCAGGACCTGCTGCGTTCGCCTGAGCGCATCCCTGAGCTGGCCCAGGCGGTCGGCATGTCGGTGGATGAACTGAGCAGCCGCCTGTCGCAGAAGTCGGACAAGGAATTCATGTACTTGCGCCGCCGGATCAATCCGGACGAGGCAGAGAAGGTGGTCGCGCTGAAGATTCCGGGCGTGGCCGCGCAGCGCGAGTTCCGCCGCTTCTACCCGCAGGGTGAGGCGATGGCGCACGTGCTGGGCTTCACCAACATCGACGACCGCGGCCAGGAAGGCCTGGAGCTGGCGTTCGACGAATGGCTGCGCGGCAAGGCCGGTGCCAAGCGGGTGATCCGCAACCGCAAGGGCGAGACCGTCGAAAGCGATCTGCTGCGCGCCGCCGAACCGGGCAAGGACCTGACCCTCAGCATCGACCGCCGCATCCAGTACCTGGCGTTCAAGGAACTGCGCAACGCGCTGGTGGCCAACAAGGCGGCCGGCGGTTCGATGGTGATCATGGACGTGACCACCGGCGAGATCCTGGCCATGGTCAACCTGCCGACCTACAACCCGAATTCGCTGACCGGCGCGCTGCCCGATGCGCGCCGTAACCGTGCAGTGACCGACCTGGTCGAGCCGGGTTCGACGATGAAGCCGCTGACCATCGCCACCGCATTGCAGGCCGGTGCGGTGACCAAGGACACCGTCATCGACACCAATCCGGGCTACATGCAGGTGGCGCGCTTCACCATCCGCGACGTGCCGCGCAACAACGGCGTGCTGAACGTGACCGGCGTGATCACCCGCAGTTCCAACATCGGCGCGGCCAAGGTCGCGGCGAAGATGCCGGACCAGGTGTTCTATGACGGCGTGCGCCGCTTCGGCTATGGCTCGGTGCCGCACAGCGGCTTCCCGGGTGAATCCGGCGGCGTCGTGCGGCGCCCGGCCAACTGGGACGGTGCCACCAAAACCACCATGTCCTACGGCTACGGCCTGAATGTGACCCCGCTGCAGATCGCCACCGCCTATTCGGCGCTGGCCAATGGCGGCAAATTGATCGCGCCGACCTTTGTCAAAGGCCAGCGCAACGAAGCGCATCAGATCATCGATGAGAGCGTCGCCAGGCAGGTGGTGGCGATGATGGAAACGGTTGTTACCCAAGGCGGCGCCAAGCAGGCGGCGGTGCTGGGTTACCGCGTGGCCGGCAAGACCGGTACCGCGCGCAAGACCGGCCCGGGTGGTTACGAGCGTGGCCATTACAACGCGCTGTTCGCCGGCGTGGTGCCGGCCACCAATCCGCGCTTCGCGACCGTCATCGTCATCAACGACCCGCAGGCCGGCAAGTTCTACGGCGGCCTGGTGTCGGCGCCGGTCTACCACAACGTGATGGAAGGCACCCTGCGCCTGATGGACGTGCCGCTGGACGACCTGCAGTCGTGGCTGGCCGCACAGCAGTCCGGCAAGGTCGGTCACTCGGCCTCGATCCTGCCCGCGCCGCCGGCCGAGGCCGCGCTGCCGGTGGATGCCGCCGCTGAATTCGACGCTGCGCTGCCCAGCGCGCAAGCCCAGACGCCGCCCGCTACGGGAGGCACGCAATGAGTCCTTCGATGTTGCTTTCGCAGTTGCTTCCGGATGTGGCCCTGGCGGGCCACGATCCCGTTCTGACCGGCCTGGTGCTGGACAGCCGCGCCGTGCGCCCCGGCAATGCCTTCGTCGCCATCGCCGGTTTCGGCGCGCATGGCCTGGGCTTTGTCGAGCAGGCCCGTGCGGCCGGCGCTGGCGCCATCCTGTTCGAACCGCCGGCACCGGTCGAACTGCCGGCACCGGACGATGCGATCGCTGTGCCGGGCCTGCGCGCGCGCATGGGTGCGATGGCCGACCAGTTCCATGGCGCGCCGTCGCGGGCGATGGCGATGGTGGGCGTGACCGGCACCAACGGCAAGACCTCCACCGTGCAGCTGCTGGCCCAGGCCTGGCACCTGCTCGGAACGCCCAGTGGCAGTATCGGCACGTTGGGCGCCGGACTTTATGGTTCGGTTGAGCCGACCGGTTTCACTACGCCGCTGGTGCTGCAGATGCATGCGCTGCTGGCGCAGCTGCGTGATGCCGGTGCGCGCGCGGTGGCGATGGAAGTCAGCTCGCACGCGCTGGACCAGGGCCGCGTGGATGCGGTGCACTACGACGTGGCGGTGTTTACCAATCTCACCCGCGACCATCTGGACTACCACGGCGACATGGCCAGCTACGGCGCGGCCAAGGCACGGCTGTTCCATCGCCCGGGACTGAAGGCCGCGGTGATCAATCTTGACGACGCGTTCGGTCGCCAGCTGTTCGCCGGCCTCCCGGCGGGCGTGCAACCGATCGGCCTGAGCTCGCGCGGTGCCACCGATGCCAGCGTGCGCGCCGAGGCGCTGCAGCTGGACGGCCGTGGCATTGCCTTCGAACTGGTCATCGACGGCCAGCGCGCGGCGGTGCAGTCGCCGCTGCTGGGCCGCTTCAACGTGGACAACCTGCTGGCCGTGGCCGGCACCCTGCACGCGCAGGGTCAGCCGCTGCCGCGCATTGCCGAGGTGTTGTCGGCGCTGCAGCCGATCCGTGGCCGCATGAACCGCCTGGGCGGCGAAGACGGCCTGCCGACCGTGGTGGTCGATTACGCGCATACCCCGGACGCACTGGAACAGGCGCTGGACAGCCTGCACGGCCACCTGCAGGGCACGCTGTTCTGCGTGTTCGGCTGCGGTGGCGAGCGTGATACCGGCAAGCGCCCGCAGATGGCCGCGATCGCCGAGCGCTTGGCCAACCAGGTCATCGTCACCGACGACAATCCGCGTGGCGAAGATGGCGACGTGATCGTAGCCGACATCCTGGCCGGCTTCACCGATGCCTCCGCCGTGACCGTGCAGCGCAGCCGCGCGCGTGCGATCGGCCTGGCGGTGAAGCGTGCCGGTGCCGGCGACATCATCCTGATCGCTGGCAAGGGCCACGAGCCGTACCAGGAAGTGAATGGCGTGCGCCATGACTTCGACGACACCGAAGTGGCCGCCGCTGCGTTGGCCGCCAAGGCCGGTGTGCTCAGCGCGCAGGCCGGGGAGGGCATCGCATGAAGCGCACTCTGCTTTCGCTGATCGCACACTGGGCCGGCGGCGAGATCCACGGCGACGACGTGGCCATCGATGCGGTCAGCAATGACACCCGCAGCCTCGGCCCGGGCAGCCTGTATGTGGCGCTGCGCGGTGAGCGTTTCGATGGCCATGACTTTGCCGCCGACGCGCAGGCGCGCGGTGCCAGCGCGCTGCTGGTCGAGCGCCTGCTGCCGATCGAACTGCCGCAGGTGCTGGTGGCCGACAGCGAACTGGCGCTGGCGAAGATCGCCACCGGCATGCAGCGTGACCGTGATACCGAGGTGTTCGCGATCACCGGCAGCAACGGCAAGACCAGCGTGAAGAGCCTGCTGCTGTCGATCCTGCAGCAGGTGGCCCGTCATGCGCACAAGGTGGTCTACGCCAACCCGGGCAACCGCAACAACGAGATCGGCCTGCCGCTGGCAGTGATCGATGCCCCGGAAGATGCCGACTACGCTGTCTACGAGATGGGCGCGGGCAAGCCGGGTGACATCGCCTACCTGACCGATATCGCCCGCCCGCGCTATGCGCTGGTCAACAACATCGCCCCGGCGCACCTGGAACGAATGGGCAGCCTGCTCGGCGTGGCAGTGACCAAGGGCGCGATCTATGCCGCGCTGCCGGCCGATGGCGTGGCCGTGATCAACGTCGACGATGCCTACGGCCGCTGGTTCGAACAGCACTTCGTCGGCACCCCGCCGCGCTGCCGCGTACTGCGCTATGGCTTGGAGCACACCGCGGACATCACCGCGCGCGACATCCGCGCCGGCGCGCAGGGCAGCCAGTTCACCCTGGTCGCACCGGGCGGCGAAGCCCGCGTGGTGCTGGGCCTGCCGGGTCGCCACAACGTCAGCAATGCGCTGGCCGCTGCCAGCCTGGCGCTGGCCGCCGGTGTCGATCTGGCGCTGATCGCGGCCGGCCTGGCCGAAGCACAGCCGGTACCGGGCCGCCAGATCGCCCATCAGCTGCGCAACGGCGCGGTGCTGGTGGACGACAGCTACAACGCCAACCCCGGTTCGCTGGCCGCGGCCATCGACGCCCTTGCCGCCGCACCGGAAGATGGTTGGCTGGTGCTGGGCGACATGCGCGAGCTGGGTCCGGACGCCGAAGCGCTGCACGCGCAGGCAGGGCTCCGCGCGCGCGCTGCTGGCCTGAAGCGCCTGTATGCGCTGGGCCCGCTCAGCGCCGCTGCCGCCACCGCCTTCGGTGAAGGCGGCCGTCATTTCGCCACCCATGACGCGCTGTCGCAGGCGCTGAAGGACGAGCTGCACGCCGGCGTGCGCTGCCTGGTCAAGGGTTCCCGTGGCAGCGCCATGGACACGATTGTCAAAGCGCTGCTGGCGCAAGGAGAGGAATCCCCGCATGTTGTATGAACTGGCTCGATGGTTGCAGCAGTTGGAGAGCCTGTTCGGGCTGTTCAACTACCAGACGTTCCGCGCCATCCTTGCCGCGTTGACGGCCCTGTTCCTGTCGCTGTGGCTCGGCCCGGCGATGATCCGCAAGCTTGCCCAGTTCAAGGGCGGCCAGCCGATCCGCAAGGACGGTCCGCAGACCCATTTCTCCAAGGCCGGTACGCCGACCATGGGCGGTTCGCTGATCCTGCTCACCATCACCCTGTCGGTGCTGATGTGGGCCGACCTGCGCAACCGCTACGTGTGGCTGGTGCTGGCGGTGATGCTGTGCTTCGGCGCCATCGGCTGGTATGACGACTGGATCAAGATCGTCCGCCGCGACCCGAACGGCCTGAAGTCGCGCTGGAAGTACCTGCTGCAGTCGATCTTCGGCCTGGCCGCGGGCCTGTTCCTGTTCTACACGGCCGACGTGCCGGCAGCACTGACCTTCTACATCCCGATGTTCAAGTCGATCGCGCTGCCGCTGGCCGGCATCGGATTCGTGGCCATCGCCTACTTCTGGATCGTCGGCTTCTCCAACGCGGTGAACCTGACCGACGGCCTGGACGGCCTGGCGATCATGCCGACCGTGCTGGTGGCCTGCGCACTGGGCGTGTTCGCCTACGCCTCGGGCAACGTGGTGTTCGCCAACTACCTGCAGATCCCGCAGATCCCGGGCGCCGGCGAGCTGGTCATCATCTGCGCGGCCATCGCCGGTGCGGGCCTGGGGTTCCTGTGGTTCAACACCTATCCGGCCATGGTGTTCATGGGCGACATCGGCGCGCTGGCGCTGGGTGCGGTGCTGGGTACGATCGCAGTGATCACCCGCCAGGAGCTGGTGCTGGTGATCATGGGCGGCGTGTTCGTCATCGAAACGCTGTCGGTGATGATCCAGGTCGCCTCGTTCAAGCTGACCGGCAAGCGCGTGTTCCGCATGGCGCCGATCCACCACCACTTCGAACTGAAGGGCTGGCCGGAGCCGCGCGTGATCGTGCGCTTCTGGATCATCTCGGTCGTGCTCGTGCTGATCGGCCTGGCCACGTTGAAGGTGCGCTGAGATGAACGACCTGTCCCGCCAGGCAACACGCCTTGAGGCCATCGAAGGCAGCTACGACAAGTGGCTGCTGGGCGCGATCATCGCGCTCACGGGCATCGGCGTGGTGATGGTGGCGTCCAGCTCGATCGCTCTGATGAGCAGCCCGTTCTACTACCTCAACCGCCACCTGATCTTCCTGGCGGTGGGTATCGTGCTGGCGGTCGTTGCCGCCCGCACTGAACTGAAGTCCATCGAGCAGTACAACCAGATGCTGCTGCTGGGCTGCTTCGTGCTGCTGTTGGCGGTGTTCGCACCGGGCCTGGGCAGCACGGTCAACGGCGCACGCCGCTGGATCAATCTGGGCATCTCCAAGTTCCAGACGGTGGAAGCGGTGAAGGTGCTCTATATCGTCTGGCTGTCCAGCTACCTGGTGCGCTTCCGCGACGAGGTCAACGCGACCTGGCCGGCGATGCTCAAGCCACTGGGCGTGGCCGGTGCGCTGGTGCTGTTGCTGCTGCTGCAGCCGGACTTCGGTTCCTCGACCCTGCTGCTGGCGATCACCGCCGGCATGCTGGTGCTGGGCGGTGTGAACATGCCGCGCATGTCGATGCCGGTGATCATCGGCCTGGTCGGCATGAGCGCGCTGGCGATCATCGAACCGTACCGCATGCGCCGCATCACCTCCTTCCTCGACCCGTGGGCCGACCAGCAGGGCGACGGCTACCAGCTGTCCAACGCGCTGATGGCCGTGGGCCGCGGCGAGTGGACCGGCGTTGGCCTGGGCAACTCGGTGCAGAAGCTGTACTACCTGCCGGAAGCACATACCGACTTCATCTTCTCGGTTACTGCCGAGGAATTCGGTTTCCTCGGCACCTGCGTGATCGTGGCCCTGTACGCGCTGCTGGTCGGCCGCACGTTCTGGCTGGGCATGCGCTGCGTGGAAATGAAGCGCCACTTCTCCGGTTACATCGCCTTCGGCATCGGCCTGTGGATCAGCATGCAGACCTTCGTCTCGATCGGCGTGAACCTGGGCATCCTGCCGACCAAGGGCCTGACCCTGCCGCTGATCTCCTCCGGCGGTTCGTCGGTGCTGATGACCTGTGTGGCGATGGGCCTGCTGCTGCGCGTCTCCTATGAACTCAAGCGCGCCGAGCGTCGCCAGGCCGTGCGCATCGGTGGTGGCGACGAGGCCGTGGCCGATGCACCCGTGGACGCGCCGGCCGCACCGGCTGCGGCCAGCGTGCCGATGAGCGCCGAGCCGACGGCTGCCGCTGCAGCGAACGCCGCACGCGGTACCAGCCGCCTGCAGTCGCGCATCGAACCGACCTTCGGGAGGCTGTCATGAGCGCAGCCACCGATAACGTGCGCCCGGTGATGATCCTGGCCGGTGGCACCGGCGGTCACATCTTCCCCGGCCTGGCCGTGGCCCGCGTGCTGCGCGCCCGCGGCGTACCGGTCACCTGGATGGGCGCCGATGGTGCGATGGAAACCCGCCTGGTGCCGCAGCACGACATTCCGATCGACACGCTGGCCATCACCGGCCTGCGCGGCAAAGGCAAGCTGGCCCTGCTGGGCGCGCCGTGGCGGCTGATGCGCGCGCTGCGTGCCGCCGGCATGATCATCCGCAAGCGCCAGCCGCGTGCGGTGGTCGCCTTCGGTGGTTTCGCGTCCGGCCCGGGGGGCATGGCCACACGCCTGCACGGCCTGCCGCTGCTGGTGCACGAACAGAATCGCGCTCCCGGCATGACCAACCGTATCCTGTCGCGCTATGCGCGCCGGCTGCTGACCGGTTTCCCGGGCACCTTCGCCAAGGGCGAGGAGTTCGTCGGTAACCCGGTGCGCGCCGAAATCGCCGCCATCGCACCACCGGAACAACGCTTCGCCGACCGTCATGGCCCGCTGCGCGTGCTGGTGGTGGGCGGCAGCCAGGGCGCGCGCGCACTCAACACCGGCGTGCCGCAGGCGATCGCCGCACTGGGTACCGGGGTTCCGGTGCAGGTGCGCCACCAGAGCGGCGAGAAGATGCATGCCGAAGCGGTCGAGGCGTATGCCAAGGCCGGCGTGCAGGCAGAAATCACGCCGTTCATCGCCGACATGGCCGAGGCCTTTGCCTGGGCCGATCTGGTGGTGTGCCGTGCGGGCGCTTCGACGCTGGCCGAGCTGTGTGCGGTGGGTGTCGGCAGCGTGCTGGTGCCTTTCCCCGCTGCCGTCGACGATCACCAGACCCGCAATGCAGAGTACCTGGTCGAGCGCGGCGCGGCGGTTTTGCTGAAGCAGGACGGAACGCTGGCCGACGGCATTGCCGCACTGCTGCGCGATCTGTCCGAAAATCCCGCCCGCCGCATGCAGATGGCGCAAGCCGCGCGTGCCCTGGCCAAGGTCGATGCCGCCGAGCGCATCGCCGATATCATTCTTGAGGAAGCTGTATGAAGAAGGCATGCCACCGCGCCTGCCCTGCGCGAGGCCGCGCATGATCCGTCGCCTGCACGACACCAACGACCTGGTGCGCGCGTTCCCGCGCGTGCATTTCGTCGGCATCGGCGGCACCGGCATGAGCGGTATCGCCGAAGTGATGCTGACGCTGGGCTATGAGGTGTCCGGCTCGGACAACGCCGACAACGTGGCGACCCGTCGCCTGGCCAGCCTGGGTGCGCGCATCATGCGCGGCCACTCCGCAGCCAACGTGCTGGGCACCGACTGCGTGGTGGTCTCCAGTGCCATCCGCGAAGACAACCCGGAACTGATGGAAGCGCGCAGCCAGCGCATTCCGATCATGCCGCGTGCGGCGATGCTGGCCGAGCTGATGCGCTTCCGTCGCGGCATCGCCGTGGCCGGTACCCATGGCAAGACCACCACCACCAGTCTCACCGCGGCGGTGCTGAGCGAAGGCGGCCTGGACCCGACGTTCGTGATCGGTGGCCAGCTGCTGGCTGCCGGCGCCAACGCCAAGCTGGGCGGTGGACAGTGGCTGGTGGCCGAGGCCGACGAAAGTGATGGCAGCTTCCTGCGCCTGAACCCGCTGATGTCGATCATCACCAACATTGACGCCGATCACCTGGAGAACTACGGCAACGACTTTGCCCGCGTGCAGGCGGCGTTCGCCGAGTTCCTGCAGCGCCTGCCGTTCTACGGCCTGGCGGTGCTGTGCATCGACGATCCAGAAGTCGCGGCTCTGGCTGCCAAGACCCCGCGCCACGTGATGAGCTACGGCATGAGCCCGCAGGCCGACGTGCGCGCCGAGAACGTGGTGCAGGAAGGCTCGCGCATGCGCTTCACCCTGCGCCTGCCGCAGGGCACCAGCCAGGAAGTGGTGCTGGCGCTGCCGGGCAAGCACAACGTACTCAACGCGCTGGCCGCCGCTGCGGTGGGCTGGCAGCTGGGCGTGGCACCGGACGCGATCGCGCGTGCACTGGAAGGCTTCGCCGGTGTCGGCCGTCGCTTCAACGATCTGGGCGAAGTGACCACCGCCAGCGGCGCCAAGGTCCGCATCATCGACGACTACGGTCATCACCCGAGCGAGCTGGAAGCGGTGTTCGCCGCGGCCCGTGGTGGCTGGGCCGACAAGCGCCTGGTGGTGGCCTTCCAGCCGCACCGCTACAGCCGTACCCGCGACCAGTTCGACAAGTTCGCCGCGGTGCTGTCCAGCGTCGATGCACTGGTGCTGAGCGAGGTCTACCCGGCCGGCGAGGAACCGATTGCCGGTGCCGATTCGCATGCGCTGGCCCGCGCCATCCGCGCGCGCGGCCGCAGCGAACCAGTGGTGGTGGGCAAGGCCGCCGAGCTGGCCAGCGTGCTGCCGGACGTGCTGCAGGACGGTGACCTGCTGCTGATGATGGGCGCCGGCGACATCGGTGCCGTAGCCACCCATATCGCGGTGGAAGGCTTCAAGGGGGAGGGCGAGGCGTGAGCGCGCTGACCTTCCCGCCGCTGCGCGTGACCGACCCGGCCGTGTTCGGCCGCGTCGCCGTGCTGCTCGGCGGCAGCTCCAGCGAACGCGAGGTGTCGCTGGACTCCGGCCGCAACGTACTGGAAGCGCTGCAGTCGCGCGGCGTCGATGCGTTCGCGGTGGATGGCATTCCGGCGCTGGCCAAGGCGCTCGCCGCCGGTGGCATCGATCGCGTGTTCAACATCCTGCATGGCCACAACGGTGGCGGTGAGGACGGCATCGTGCAGGGCCTGATGGACGCCTTCGGCGTGCCGTACACCGGCTCGAACGTGCTGGGCTCGGCGCTGAGCATGGACAAGATCCGCACCAAGCAGGTGTGGCTGTCGCTGGGCCTGCCCACCCCGCAGTACCGGAAGGTGGACGCGACCACGGTGCATGCACTGGCAGCCGAACTGGGCCTGCCGGTAGTGGTGAAGCCGGCCAATGAAGGCTCCAGCGTGGGTATCAGCCGGGTCACCGACGACGCCGGCCTCGATGAAGCCGTGGCGCTGGCCGCGCGCTACGACGGCCAGCTGCTGATGGAACAGATGGTGGTGGGCGACGAACTGACCGTGGCCATCCTCGGCGATGTCGCGCTGCCGTCGATCCGCATCGTGCCCAAGGGCCAGTGGTACGACTACAACGCCAAGTACATCGCCGAGGACACCCAGTACCTGTGCCCAGGACTGGACGGTGACGACGAAGAGGAAATCCGCCGCATCGCGCTGGCCGCGTTCCGTGCCGCCGGCTGCCGTGGCTGGGGCCGCGTGGACGTGATGCGCGATCGCAGCAGCGGCCGCTTCTTCCTGCTGGAAGTGAATACCGCGCCGGGCATGACCAGCCATTCGCTGGTGCCCAAGGCCGCGGGCCAGGCCGGCATCAGCTTCGAAGAGCTGGTGTGGCGCGTGCTGGAACAGACCCTGGAGGCCTCGCACGCATGAACGCGGTGCTGCGCATCTTCGTCTGGCTGTTGGCGCTGTCGGTGGTTGCACTGCCGGTGGTGGCCGTGGTCAATGGCTGGGTCGGCGCCGAGCGCTGGCCGCTGGCGAAGCTGCGCGTGCATGGTGAGTTCAAGCGGGTGCCGGCCGAGCAGTTGCAGCAGGTGCTGCTGCCGTACGCGCATGCGGGCTTCTTCGCGGTCAAGCTGCAGGACGCGCAGGACGCCCTGGAGCAGCTGCCGTGGGTGGAAAGCGCGCAGGTGCGCAAGCAGTGGCCGGACGTGCTGGAAGTGACCCTGGTCGAGCACAAGCCGTTCGCGCGCTGGGGCAACGACCGCCTGGTTTCCGAGCAGGGCAAGCTGTTCCCCACGCCGAAGAAGCTGGCCGATCTGGCGCTGCCCGAACTGGACGGCCCCGACAGCCAGACCGAAGAAGTGATGAAGCTGTACAGCGACTCGCGTGCATTGTTCGCACCGGCCGGCGTCGACGTGCGCCGGGTGACGATGGATGCGCGCGGCAGCTGGTCGCTGGTGCTGAGCAACGGTACCGAAGTGGTGGTCGGCCGCGACGACGCGCGCTCGCGCATGCAGCGCTTCGTCAAGGTGCTGCCGCAGCTCAACCGTCAGGACGCGCCGATCGAGCGCGCCGATCTCCGTTACACCAATGGTTTCACGCTGAGCTGGGGTACCCCGGCCACGCCGGCGAAAACGCCGGCGACCCCAGCCAGCAGGACGCAGGAAAGGACATGAATCGCAAGGGTGACAAATCGCTGATCGTTGGCCTGGACATCGGCACCTCCAAGGTGGTGGCGCTGGTGGGCGAGTACTCGCCGGGCAACCCGATCGAAGTGATCGGCATCGGCTCGCACGAGTCGCGCGGGCTCAAGCGTGGCGTGGTGGTGGACATCGAATCGACCGTGCAGTCGATCCAGCGCGCGGTGGAAGAAGCCGAGCTGATGGCCGGCTGCGAGATCCGCTCGGTGTATGCCTCGATCTCCGGCAACCACGTGCAGTGCAAGAATTCGCCCGGCATCGTGCCGATCCGCGACGGCGAAGTGACCTGGGGCGACCTGGATCGCGTGCTCGATGCGGCCAAGGCCGTGGCGATTCCGGCCGACCAGAAGATCCTGCACGCGATCCCGCGCGAGTACGTGCTGGACGATTCGCAGGAAGGCATCCGCAACCCGGTCGGCATGACCGGCGTGCGCCTGGAAGTGCATGCCCACCTGGTGGTGTGCGCGCAGTCGGCTGCGGCCAACATCAGCAAATGCGTCCAGCGCTGCGGCCTGCAGGTGGACGACCTGGTGCTGTCCTCGCTGGCCTCCAGCGTGGCGGTGCTGACCGCTGACGAGCGCGAGCTGGGCGTGGTGCTGGTCGACATGGGCGCCGGCACCACCGATATCGCGGTGTTCGTGCAGGGCGCGATCTGCCACACGGCTTCGCTGCCGATCGCCGGCGACCACGTCACCAATGACATCGCGCACATGCTGCGCACGCCGACCCCGGAAGCCGAGCAGATCAAGGTGCGCTATGCCTGCGCCCTGGCCCAGCTGGCCACCGCCGAGGAAAGCATCCAGGTGCCGTCGGTGGGCGACCGCCCGCCGCGCCGCATGCCGCGCCATTCGCTGGCGCAGGCCGTGCAGGGCCGCTACGAGGAAATCTTCGAGATGGTGCAGGCCGAACTGCGCCGCTCCGGCTTCGAGGAACTGGTACGCGCCGGCATGGTGCTGACCGGTGGCGCTTCGAAGATGGAAGGCGTGGTCGAACTGGCCGAGGAAATGCTGCAGATGCCGGTTCGCGTGGGCATCCCGCAGCACGTCACCGGCCTGGGCGAAGTGGTGGGCAACCCGGTGCATGCCACCGGCGTGGGCCTGCTGCTGATGGGCAGCCAGATCGAGCACCCGCGGCGGCCGTCGCTGCCGACCGGGCGCGCTGGAAGCATGTTCAAGAAACTCAAGACCTGGTTCCGCGGCGAGTTCTGACGCGGAACCCGTAACACCGGGCATCGCCCGGGCGCAGCACCCGCAGTACCCGTAGCACAACGCAACACCGGCAACACACAACCCACACAGCCGCAACGTCGGCATGCAGCAGGACGGCAGGACGCCCGAATGCCCATGCCAGCCAAAGCGGATACAACGAGGACACGGACATGGCGCATTTTGAACTGATCGAAAAGATGGCACCCAATGCGGTGATCAAGGTGGTTGGCGTGGGCGGCGGCGGCGGCAATGCCGTGGCGCACATGGTCAACTCGGCGGTGGACGGCGTGGAATTCATCACCGCCAACACTGACTCGCAGGCCATCAAGAATTGCGGTGCCAAGCTGCAGCTGCAGCTGGGTACCAACGTGACCAAGGGCCTGGGCGCAGGCGCGAACCCGGAAGTCGGCCGCCAGGCCGCGCTGGAAGACCGTGAGCGCATCATGGACGCCCTGCAGGGTGCGGACATGGTGTTCATCACTGCTGGCATGGGCGGTGGCACCGGCACCGGCGCTGCGCCGGTGGTGGCACAGCTGGCCAAGGAAATGGGCATCCTGACCGTGGCCGTGGTCACCAAACCGTTCCCGTTCGAAGGCCGTCGCCGCATGCAGGTGGCGCTGAAGGGCATCGAGGAACTGAGCCAGCACTGCGACTCGCTGATCACCATCCCGAACGAGAAGCTGATCACCGTGCTGGGTCGCAACGCGACCATGATCCAGGCCTTCCGTGCCGCCAACGACGTGCTGCAGGGCGCCGTGCAGGGCATCGCCGACCTGATCGTGCGTCCGGGCCTGATCAACGTCGACTTCGCCGACGTGCGCACCGTCATGTCCGAAATGGGCCTGGCGATGATGGGTACCGGCACCGCCCGTGGCGATGACCGCGCCCAGGCCGCCGCCGAAGCCGCAATCCAGAACCCGCTGCTGGACGATGTGAACCTGGCCGGTGCCAACGGCATCCTGGTCAACATCACCGCCGGCGCCGACTTCACCATGGCCGAGTTCGACGAAATCGGCCGCACCATCGATGGCTTCGCTTCCGAGGACGCCACCGTGGTGGTCGGTACCGTGCTGGATCCGGACATGCAGGACGAAGTGCGCGTGACCGTGGTCGCTACCGGCCTGAACCGCGTGTCGGCCAGCAAGACCCAGCGTCCGGGCGAGCGTGCGCCGATCAAGCTGGTCCGCAATGCCACCACCGGCCAGCCGGAATTCGGTGACTTCGACAACGGCGGCGACGCCGTGTCCAAGGCCGTGGGCGGCATGGGTCTGGGCCTGCGTCGCGCCAGCAGCGATACCGCGGCAGCCTCCGCTCCCTCGGCCCCGGCCGCTTCGGCCCCGGCGGCGGCGGAACTGCCGAACGATTACCTGGACATCCCGGCGTTCCTGCGCCGCCAGGCGGACTAAGCGGGGCGCCCGGGGCTTGTCCTCCCCGGGTTGCGCCACCATGTCCTGAAAACGCGGGCGCCGGGCCAGGATGGGTCCGGCTGCCCTGCTTCACGCGCGTCCCCGCGGCGTGCCGGTGCGTCCTGCCGGCAGCCTTCACTGGCGTTTCAGCCAGGGTAGGGGAGGGCGCGTGTTAATCTAATGTGTCACTTCCGGCCCATCCCCCATGATCCAGCAACGCACCCTCAAGAACACGATCCGCGCCACCGGCGTTGGCCTGCACAGCGGTGACAAGGTCTACATGACCCTGCGCCCGGCACCGGTCAACCATGGGATCGTGTTCCGTCGCGTGGACCTGGACCCGGTGGTGGAAGTGCCGGCCAAGGCCGAACTGGTCACCGAAGTGACCCTGTGCACCGGCCTGACCTGCAACGACGCCAAGATCCAGACCGTCGAACACCTGATGTCGGCGCTGGCCGGCCTGGGTGTGGACAACATCATCGTCGAACTGTCCTCGGCCGAGCTGCCGATCATGGACGGTTCGGCCGGCCCGTTCGTGTTCCTGCTGCAGTCGGCCGGCATCGTGGAACAGGACGCGCCCAAGCGCTTCATCCGCGTGCTGAAGACCGTGGAAGTGACCGAGGGCGACAAGGTGGCCCGCTTCAGCCCGTACGAGGGCTACAAGCTGGGCTTCACCATCCAGTTCGATCACCCGATGATCCCGGCCAAGCAGTCGCGCCAGGAAATCGAGTTCTCGACGCTGGCCTACACCAAGGAAATCTCCCGCGCGCGCACCTTCGGTTTCATGCGCGACCTGGAATACATGCGCGAGCGCAACCTGGGCCTGGGCGGTTCGATGGACAACGCCATCGTGCTGGACGAGTTCCGCGTGCTCAACGAAGACGGCCTGCGCTACGCCGACGAGTTCGTGCGCCACAAGATCCTCGACGCGATCGGCGACCTCTATCTGGCCGGTGGCCAGGTGCTGGGTGCCTACGAAGGCTTCAAGTCCGGTCACGCCCTCAACAACAAGCTGGTGCGGGCGCTGATGGCCGATGCCACCGCCTGGGAATGGGTCAGCTTCGACTCGCCGGCCACCCCGGACCCGGTGGAATATGCCACTCCGGCCTACGCCTGATTCCTGTAGATCGTTGAATTGAAAGACAAAAGCGCCGCCTCCCAGGGCGGCGTTGTCGTTTCAGGCGTGTCCGGCGCATTCAGCATGCTTGACGCGCGTCAAGGCCGGTTCGAGGTCACGGTTTTGTGAACCTGTTGGATCGGAAGCCTGAATTTAACGTAGTTTTAACAACAATCTAACGACAGGCCCCCGGATGGCAGCTAGGATGCGACCCGGCTCCCGAAATGTTTCACGCCGTGGTGACACGCGCGACGGGGAGCGGAGCCGGATGCTCCGTTGTCGTCAGGACCGCTTCTTCGGCTTCGAAGGAACGTCCTGCAGGCAAGCCAAGGCGTCGCGTAGCCCTTTGTGCGTGGCGGCTGAAACTGCGTGGGGTCCATTCCGGTTGTCGAGCGCTGGGGAGCGCGTGGGAGTGGGAGACGCAGTCTTGATGGTCACCCTGGTGGCCTTCAGCCCGATGGAACGGGCCGCGTCGAGCAACTGGGCTTCGGCAAGCCGCAACTTGGCATGCCAGACCGGGGACTCGACGAGAAAAACGAGGTGTTCCCCGTCCACATTGGCCAGCCGGCAACGGCTGCGCAGAGGTGGCGGCAACTGGGGGCGCAACTGACGGTCCAGCGCGTCGAGCCACAAGGCACGCCGCAGCGGGTTCCCGCTTTTGTCCGCCATCACCGCATCCAGCGCCGGCTTCGGCACTGACGCGGGGCGAACGCTGGATTTCGGCTCAGACATGAAAACTCACTGATGGCATTCAAAAAGATCGTAATCAAAACGCGTGAAGGACAGGCCAAAGCGTCGCCCATCGCGCGTTTGCGGTTCTATTTCGAGGACCGCCCCCGCGCCCTGCTGGGCAGCGTGCTCGGGGTAGGCTGCATTATCGGCCTTGCCGGCGGCATTGGCGCCAGCGCGCTGAATGATTCCCGCCTGCAGGCCAAGGTCGAGCGCCAGGATGCAGAGCTGGCCAAGGTCAAGCGCGATGCGCAGACCCAGGTCAACGCGCTGGCGGCCCGCCTCGGCGAGCTGCAGGCCCAGGCCACCCGCCTCAACGCCCTCGGCGAACGGCTGACCCAGATGGGCAAGCTGGAAGACGGCGAGTTCGACTTCAACGAGACCCCCGGTCTCGGTGACGGCGACGCCGGCGGCCCGACCAGCGACATCCCGGTCAAGGACGTCAACGCCGACTTACAGGTGCTGGAGCAGCGCTTCGCTGCTTCAGGCCGCCAGTTGTCGGTGATGGAATCGCTGATGTTCGACCACCAGCTGCAGCAGAACGCCGTGCCCTCGCGCATGCCGATCCGCAACAGCTACGTGACCTCCGGTTTCGGCACCCGTGCCGACCCGTTCGGCCGCGGTGCCGCCACCCACAAGGGCATGGACTTCCACGCCAGGGTCGGTGACCCGGTGATGGCCGTGGCCGAAGGCGTGGTCAGCTTCTCCGGCGTGAAGGGCGGCTACGGCAACGTGGTCGACGTCGACCACGGTAACGGCTACGTCACCCGCTACGCGCACAATTCGCGCCTGGTGGTGAAGGTCGGCGACCTGGTCCGTGCCGGGCAGGAAGTGGCCAAGGCCGGTTCCACCGGTCGTTCGACCGGCGCCCACGTGCACTTCGAGGTGTGGGAGAACGGCAACGTGGTCAACCCGCGCAAGTTCCTCGGCGACGGCGGCAACACGCCGGTCGGCCGCGTCAGCCGCGGCTGATGCCCGGGTCGGATCCCTTCCGCGCCGCGGAAGGGCCCTGGCCCGATTCCGTTGATCTGGTAGTGCCGGCCGCTGGCCGGCAACCTCATGATCTTCGGCAGCATCGCGTACCCGGCCAGCGGCCGGCACTACCGGGAACGTTCGGATGCCATTGCCGCCAAAGGGTTGAAACCCCTTGCGGCCGTCCCAAGCTACAATGGGTGTTGCCATCGACAGGGCGCCAGGCGCCCTGTTTCGTTTGCGGCGGACGGATCCCAAGGGGGAGGCCGGGCGTCGTGTCCATCCAACCCGGTTCCTTCAATGATCAACAGCCTGCTTACCCGCGTATTTGGCAGTCGTAACGAACGACAGCTGCGCCAGCTCAACCGCATCGTCGCCAAGATCAATGCGCTGGAGCCGGAGATCGAGAAGCTTTCCGACGAGCAGCTTCAGGCCAAGACGCCGGAGTTCAAGCAGCGCATCGCCGACGGTGAAGCCCTGGACAAGGTGCTGCCGGAAGCGTTCGCGGTCTGCCGCGAAGCCGGTCGCCGCGTGCTGGGCATGCGCCACTACGACGTGCAGCTGATCGGCGGCATGGTGCTTCACCTGGGCAAGATCGCAGAAATGCGCACCGGTGAAGGCAAGACCCTGGTGGCGACCCTGCCGGTGTACCTCAACGCGCTGGAAGGCAAGGGCGTGCACGTGGTCACCGTGAACGACTACCTGGCCCGCCGCGACGCCGCGCAGATGGGCAAGCTGTACAACTGGCTGGGCCTGAGCGTGGGCGTGGTGTACCCGGGCATGCCGCACAGCGACAAGCGCGAAGCCTATGCCTCGGACATCACCTACGGCACCAACAACGAATTCGGCTTCGACTACCTGCGCGACAACATGGCGCTGTCCAAGGCCGACCGCTACCAGCGCGGCCTGCACTACGCCATCGTCGACGAAGTCGACTCCATCCTGATCGACGAAGCGCGTACCCCGCTGATCATCTCCGGACCGGCCGACGATTCCCCGGAGCTGTACATCCGCGTCAACCGCGTCGTACCGAACCTGGTCAAGCAGGAAGCGGAAGACGGCGAAGGCGACTTCTGGGTCGATGAGAAGGGCAAGCAGGTGCACCTGTCCGAAGCGGGCATGGAGCACGCCGAGCAGCTGCTGGTCGAGGCCGGCATCCTCGACGGCGAGACCGAAGGCCTGTACGCGCCGCAGAACCTGACCGTGGTCCACCACCTGAACGCCGCGCTGCGCGCGCACGCGATCTACCAGCGTGACGTGGACTACATCGTGCGCGATGGCGAAGTGGTCATCGTCGATGAGTTCACTGGCCGCACCCTGTCCGGCCGCCGCTGGTCCGATGGCCTGCACCAGGCGGTGGAAGCGAAGGAAGGCGTGCCGGTCCAGCGCGAGAACCAGACGCTGGCGAGCATCACCTTCCAGAACCTGTTCCGCATGTACAAGAAGCTGTCCGGCATGACCGGTACGGCCGATACCGAAGCCTTCGAGTTCCAGAGCATCTACGGCCTGGAAGTGGTGGTGATCCCGACCAACCGCCCGACCATCCGCAAGGACAGCCCGGACCAGGTGTTCCTGAACCGCAAGGGCAAGTTCAATGCGGTGCTGGCCGACATCGAAGAGTGCGCCAAGCGTGGCCAGCCGGTGCTGGTGGGTACCACCTCGATCGAAACCTCGGAAATGCTGTCCGAGCACCTGCGCAAGGCCGGCGTGAAGCACGAAGTGCTCAACGCCAAGCAGCATGACCGCGAAGCGACCATCGTCGCCAATGCCGGTCGTCCGGCCGCGGTCACCATCGCCACCAACATGGCCGGTCGTGGTACCGACATCGTGCTGGGCGGTTCGCTGGAAGCGGAAATCCACGAGCTGGGCGAAGGCGCGACCGACGAACAGAAGGCCGCGGTCAAGGCCGATTGGCAGAAGCGCCACGAGGCCGTCAAGGCTGCCGGCGGCCTGCACATCGTCGGTACCGAGCGCCATGAATCGCGCCGTATCGACAACCAGCTGCGCGGCCGTTCGGGCCGCCAGGGTGACCCGGGTTCGTCCCGCTTCTACCTGTCGCTGGAAGACAACCTGATGCGCATCTTCGCCTCCGACTGGGTGCAGAAGGCCATGCGCATGATGGGCATGAAGGAAGACGACGTCATCGAAGACCGCCTGGTCAGCCGCCAGATCGAGAAGGCGCAGCGCAAGGTCGAGGCCCACAACTTCGACATCCGCAAGAACCTGCTGGACTTCGACGACGTCAACAACGACCAGCGCAAGGTGATCTACGCACAGCGCGATGAACTGCTGGACGCCGAGTCGGTGAAGGACAACGTCGACGGCATCCGCGACGACGTGATCTTCGACGTGGTGGCCCGCTTCGTGCCGCCGAACTCGATCGACGAGCAGTGGGACCTGCGTGGCCTGGAAGCGACCCTGGAGTCGGACTTCGGCCTGCAGATGTCGCTGACCGACCTGGTCAAGTCGCACGAAGAGCTGGACGCCGAAGCCATCGCTGCCAAGGTGCAGGAGCGCGTCAATCAGCACTTTGCCGAGAAGGAAGCCGGTGTCGGTGAGGAAACCATGCGCGCGCTGGAGAAGCACGTGATGCTGACCGTGCTGGACCAGAGCTGGAAGGAGCACCTGGCGCGCATGGACTACCTGCGCCAGGGCATCTACCTGCGTGGTTACGCGCAGAAGCAGCCGAAGCAGGAGTACAAGAAGGAAGCCTTCGAGCTGTTCTCGGACATGCTGGAGAACGTCAAGCGCGAAGTGGTGACCCTGCTGTCGCGCGTGCGCATCCGCAGCGACGAGGAAGTGCAGGCGCTGGAAGCAGCCGAACGCCAGCAGGCCGAAGCGCGCCTGAGCCAGTCGCAGTTCCAGCACCAGGACGTGGGCGGCTACAGCGCCGACGAGGAAGCCGCGCAGGTGCAGGCTGCCCAGCAGGGCATTGCACAGGCGCAGCGCGATGAGCCGAAGATCGGCCGCAACGATCCATGCCCGTGCGGCAGTGGCAAGAAGTACAAGCACTGCCACGGCCAGCTGAGCTGACCCCGAAGAGCCCCGCGAAAGCGGGGCTCTTTTTTCATGGCGGCTGTTTCGCGGGGCTGATCCGGCCCGATCCGAGATTGCGCGGGCCGCCCTGTTCTGGGCATGCTTCCCCCATGGCTCCCCCCACCCGATCGATCCACGTCGTGGCCGCCGTCATCACCGACGCCCGTGGCCGCGTGCTGCTCAACCGTCGTACCGAGAACCGCGACATGGCCGGCCTGTGGGAGTTCCCCGGCGGCAAGCGCGAATCCGGCGAGACCTCCGAGCAGGCGTTGGTTCGCGAGCTGCGCGAGGAACTGGGCATCGAAGCCGATGTCGGCGAATGGCTGATGGATGTGCCGCAGCGCTACCCGGACAAGTACCTGACCCTGGAAGTGCGCCACGTGCGCAGCTGGAAGGGGACGCCACGTGGCCGCGAGGGCCAGGCCATTACCTGGGTGGCGCCGGACAAACTGGGTCGCTATTCGATGCCACCGGCCGATCTGCCGGTGGTGGCCGCGCTGCGCCAACCCGACAGCTACCTGATCACCCCGGCGCCGGCCGATGACGCCGACGGCGTGCAGCACTGGCATGAGCAGCTGCAGCGTGTGGTGGCGGCGGGCCAGCAGCGCATCCAGCTGCGGTTGCCGACGGCACATCCGCAGCGCCAGGCGATGGTCGAACAGGCCGTGCGCACGCATCGTCGCAGCGGGGTGCAGTGGCTGCTCAACCGCGATATCGAGCTGGCACGCGCATTGGGCGTGGGGGTGCACCTGGGCAGCGAGCAGCTGCTTGAGCTGTTGCAGCGTCCACTGCCCGAAGGCCAGCTGGTGGCCGCGTCCTGCCATGACCTGCAGCAGCTGCAGGCCGCACAGCGGTTGGGCTGCGACTTCGCCGTGCTGGGCCCGGTGCAGGCCACGGCCAGCCATCCCGATGCCGTGCCGCTGGGCTGGAACGCGTTCGCCGAGCTGCGCGCGCAGGTGTCACTGCCAATCTACGCCCTGGGCGGCATGGGCCGCGGTCACATCGCCGAAGCGCGTCGCCATGGTGGGCAGGGCATCGCCGCCATCCGCACGCTGTGGCCGGAGTAAAGCTGCTTCGCTCGCCAGGCATGGCCCGGCGCTACCGTGTGGGATGGAGGCAGTAGATCCACGCCATGCGTGGATGGATGCTCGCGATCACAGCGTGATCCAGAAACACCCGTATTGCCGTCGCAACCCCAGCACCGTCGAAGCGCGCGACGCGCTGCCGGGCAGGGTCTGCTCCAGGCGCAGGCCGATGGGATGCCGCGCCACAGAGGCCACAGGGTCGGATCCCAACGCGGCAGGGCTCTGATCCTCATCCTGCGATTGCGGCAGCGCCTGTGACGGATACACCGGCACCACGTCCACCAGGGGCCGCCGCGCCAACGATTCCAGCTGGCCGAGGATGCGCTGCGCGCCCGCATCGGAAACCGCGCCCCACAGATACAGTGAGGACAGCCGATTCACATCGTTGCTGACGATGCCGACGCGCAGCGCGTCCACCAGTTCACTCAGCCGCCGCGGGCAGCGTGCCCCCAGGGTGTCGCGCTGCAGGGTATTGCCGGCGGGCGCAGGCGGTGGCAACCGCGACCGCGCGCCCAGGCTGTCGCAGGGCCGGTCGGTGTAGACGCTTTGGCCCTGGGCATCGGTGCAGCGGTTCAGGCGTGTGGACTGTGCGTGGGCGACGCTCGACAGCACGCACAGCGGCAGCAGCAACAGCAGGAAGGAAAGCCGGATCATCCTCGCAGGGTAGCGCCGATCACGCTTGCGCGCCGTGCTTTCAGCCCTGCAGCAGCTTCAGCACCGAAGTGGTCGGCTTGGCCAGGTTCAAGGTGTAGAAGTGCAGGCCGGGTGCGCCGCCTTCGATCAGGCGCTGGCACAGCTTGGCCACCACTTCAGTGCCGAATGCACGCACCGACTCCGCATCATCGCCATAGGCCTGCATCTTGCGGCTGATCCAGCGCGGGATCTCCGCACCGCACTGTTCGGAGAAGCGGCGCAGCTGGCCGAAGTTGGCGATCGGCATGATGCCGGGCGTGATCGGTACCTGCACGCCCAGCCGCCGCACTTCGTCGACGAAATGGAAGTAGGCATCGGGGTTGAAGAAGTACTGGGTGATCGCCGCATCGGCACCGGCGTCGATCTTGGCCTTGAAATGCTTCAGGTCGGCCAGTGCGTCGGAAGCCTGCGGGTGCGTTTCGGGGTACGCGCCCACTTCGATATGGAACGCATCACCGTGCTCGGCGCGGATGAAGTCGATCAGTTCGGCGGCATAGCGCATGTCACCGGGGAAACCCATGCCCGACGGCAGATCGCCGCGCAGCGCGACCAGGCGGCGGCAGCCGATGGCGCGGTACAGCTTGAGCAACTCGCGGATTTCCTGACGGGTGCCGCCGACGCAGGACAGATGCGGTGCGGCATCGAAGCCATGGTGCTGGTTGAGGTGGCGCACGGTCTCGGAGGTATAGCTCAGGGTCGAGCCACCGGCGCCGAAGGTACACGACACGTACTCGGGACCGTAGTCCTTCAGCCTGGCCGCGGCGCGGTCCAGCTGGCTGCGCTGTTCGTCGGTCTTGGGCGGATAGAACTCGAAGCTGATGGCGGTCATGGCACGGGCGGCAGCGGCGGGTGCGGATCAGTATATCGCTTCATCAAGATGGATGTTGTCAATTTCTGCGGGCGAACATCGTCAGCCGCCTGCGACCGTTCGCCCCGGCGATCGGCCGCTGCTCCGAAATCGCCCCCCCGGGTGCCGTGGCCGGCGGCACGCTGAGCCCATTCCGGCACCACCCACCTGACGAAGGAGCAGACGATGAAGATCTTCCTGGCACTCTGGTATGCAATGAAGGCCCTGGCCCGGCTGGCGATGATCGGTATGGCGATGGCCGTGCTCGGCTCCGGCTCGGCGCACGCCGCCAGCGCCCCGGCGGCGGGCAGGGTGCAGGTCGAGGTGGTCGGCAAGGGCCGCCCGCTGCTGATGATTCCCGGCCTCAACAGCAGCGCCGAGGTGTGGCGCGAGACCTGCCTGGCCCTGAAGGATGTGCAGTGCCATCTGGTGCAGCTGCCCGGCTTTGCCGGTGCGCTCGCGGCCGATCCGCGCCCGGTCGAGTTCCTGCCGGCGATGCGCGGGCAGCTGCTGGCCTACCTGCATGACCAGCATCTGGGGCCGGTGGTGGTGGTTGGCCACAGCCTCGGTGGCCTGCTGGGCCTGCAGATGGCGCAGGCCGAGCCGAAGGCGGTCAGCGCGCTGGTGGTGGTTGACGCCCTGCCATTCCTGCCGGCCGCGCGTGACCCGAAGGCCACCGCTGACAGCGTGCGGCCGGTGGCCGACCAGCTGCGCAAGGGCATGCTGGCCGCCGACGCCGCGCAATGGCAGGCGCAGTTGAAGGCGGGCCTGCCGGGGATGACCCGCGATACTCAGCGCCAGGCCGAACTGGGCCGCTGGGGCGAAGACAGCGATCGCCAGACCACGGCCGATGCCATGCATGCGGTGATGACCACTGACCTGCGTGACAGCATTGCCTCGATCACCGCACCGACGCTGGTGCTGGGCAGCTGGGCCGGCTATCAGCCGATGGGTGGCACCGAGGACGGCACCCGGGCGGTGTTCCAGGCCCAGTACGCGAAACTGCAGGGCGTACAGATCGCGATGAGCGCGCAGGGTTTCCACTTCCTGATGTGGGATGATCCGCGCTGGTTGCAGGAACAGGTGCAGGCCTTCCTCGACCGCCACCACTGAGTTTCAACACGCCTCGGAATGGACATGCCGGATTCCTCCTCGACGGTACGCTTCTGGCTGCTCAATGCGCTGGTATGGGCGCTCTATGGCGTTGCCGGAATCGGCCTGCGCCAAGCCTATTTCAGCGATGCCGGAAGCGCAGGCGTGTTGATCACGCTGGGCCTGGCGTTGGCCCTGTTTGGATGCAGCGGTGCCATCCGTGCGCTGGCGCTGCGTGCAGACTGGTGGGCGCGCGGAACGGCCGGGCTGTTGCTGCGGCTGGCGCTGTCGGTGGCATTGGGCGCGGCAGTGGCGCAGCTGCTGGTGAACATCGCGCTGCACTCGGCGCTGGCCTGGAACTGGGTGAACCTGGGGCGGCAGACGGCCGACTTCAGCCCCAAGGCGCTGCTGCTCTACTGGTACACCACTGCGGTGATGCTGGCCCTGTGGGCAGCGCTTTGGGCAAGCCTGCACAGCCTGCGCCGGATACGCGGGGCGGAACTGGCCCGCCTGCGCGCCGAAGCCGAGCGCAGTGCGCTGGAACGCGATGCGCTGCGTGCACGGCTCAACCCGCACTTCATGTTCAATGCGCTGAACAACCTGCGCGCGCTGATCCTGGAAGATCCTGAGCGTGCGCGCGACATGGTCACCCGCCTGTCGCGCACGCTGCGCCAGGCGCTGGCGCACAACCGCAGCGAGCAGGTCACGCTGGCCGAGGAACTGGCGGTGGTCGACGACTATCTGGCAATCGAGGCGATCCACTTCGAGCAGCGCCTGCAGGTGCGGCAGCAGATCGATGCCGATGCCATGCAGGCGCAATTGCCGGCGATGGCACTACAGCTGCTGGTGGAGAACGCGATCAAGCACGGCATCGCCAGCCGCCCCGGCGGCGGCGAGGTGCAGATCCGTGCCACGCTGGACAATGACGTGCTGCGCCTGCAGGTGGATAATCCGCTGGGCAGCGCCAACGAGCCCACCGCTGGGCATGGCGTCGGCCTGGCCTACCTGCGTGCGCAGCTCGGTACGCAAGGTCGTTTCACCCTGCAGCCGGTCGGCGACCGCATGCAGGCCCTGCTGGAGATTCCGCAATGAGTGGCGTGCTGCGCGTATTGATCGTTGATGATGCGCGGCTGGCGCGGCAGGAGCTGCGCACGCTGTTGTCGGCGCTGCCGTGGGTGCAGTGCGTGGGCGAAGCCGACGATGTGCCTGCCGCACGCGAGGCGATCGCCACACTGGCGCCGGACCTGGTTCTGCTGGATGTGCAGATGCCGTCCGGCAGTGGCTTCGATGTGCTGGACGGGCTGGAGGCGGTGCCGGCGGTGGTGTTCGTTACCGCCTATGACACCTACGCGGTGCGCGCGTTCCAGGCCAACGCGCTGGACTATCTGGTGAAGCCGGTCGAGGCACCGCGCTTGCTGGAAGCGTTGCAGCGGGCGCGCCAGCGCGAGGTGGCGGCGGGCGAAACGCCGGAGCCGCGCAGCACGCTGGGCGCGCAGGACCAGGTGTTCGTGCGCGAGGGCGAACGCTGCTGGTTCGTCGCGGTCTCGGAGATCCGCCGGCTGGTAGTGGATGGCAACTACACGCGGCTGTGGTTCCGCGACCAGAACGCGTTGCTGACCCGCAGCCTGAGTGCGCTGGAGGCACGCCTGCCGCCGGATCTGTTCTTCCGTGCCAACCGCAACACGCTGGTCAACCTGCGCCGTATCCGAGGCGTGACGCCCAGCATCGCTGATGGTTATGACCTGGCGCTGGACGACGGCAGCAAGGTGGAGGTGTCGCGCCGGCAGGCGCGTGAACTGCGTGAACGGATGGCGTTGTAGCTGCCGCTACAGCTCGGCACTGACCGGGCTGGACCGCCGGAGGCGCTTCATGCCTCGGCTGGCTGCCCCCTCAAGCGGGCCATCACCCCGCCACCGCCGTGCTGGATGACCAGTTCGAGCCCGTAGTGGCTGCACAGTCGCCGCATGATATCCAGGCCCAGGCCGTTGCCCTCGCTGCCATCACGCTTGTCGAATGGCCGCGGCTCGGGCCAGTTGCCAAGGAAGGGTGAAGCACCTGCCGTGTTGTGCACCAGCAGCTGAGCGTCCTGCCATGCAATCAGGACCTGGCCCTGCGCGGTATGCGCGAACGCATTGCCGACCAGATTGGCCAGGACTACGCGCAGGGCCGCCTCGGGCGCGCGCAGCGTGGCCCCGTCGGGCACGGTCAGCTGTACCTCGACCGGCCGTGCAGCCAGCAACGGAGACTGCTCGATGATCACCCGTTCCAGCAGCGGCACAAGTTTGACCGGCGGAGCGCCGTGGCTGGCGGTTTCCTCGCGAGCCAGCGCCAGCAGCGCCGCAATGGCCTGCTGCAGCTGCAGTGCCGAAAGACGGATATGCTGCACATGCTGGCGGCCACGCTCGGACAGGCCCGACTCGCTGGCCAACTGGCCTGCCGCACTGGAGATGACGCTCAAGGGTGTGCGCAGTTCGTGGCTGGCATCGCGCGTGAACGCGTGTTCGCGGGCAACGAAGGCAGCGACGCGTGCGGACAATCCATCCAGGGCGCGCGCGAGCACGCCAATCTCGTCATCGTCGAAACGTGCTGCCAGGCGCACGCCGGGGCCTGGTTCCGGCTGCAGCGCTTCAACCTCCTCGACCAGCGCATAGAGCGAGCGTGTGCTGCGATGGGCGAGCCAGATGCCGAGGAAGATCGCCGCGATCAGGACCAGCAGTGCTGTGCCGGCAAGCAGCATTACGACCCGATCGCGGATCGGCCGGACCACCAGTTGCGCACTGACCTCCGACACAAGCCAAGCAGGGCGGGCGCCGGCCGGGGGATCGATCCGCTTGAGATGGTAGTGCCGACCATCGACACCCGCGAACTCCGAGCGCCACGGTTCCTTTGCGAACTCGCTGCGCAGATCGTCGGGGAAGGTAGAGGGTGAACGATGCAGCTGGATTGCGGCATCGGCAGGTGTACGCCAGTCCCCTTCGAGCGCGTGCTGGGCGAGCTGAGCCCGTGCTTCACGGTCCAGTTGGGCGTTGAAGATGCTGTCTTCCACCACATACATGAACACCAGCGAGTAGGTGCCGAACACCGTGGCGGTGAACAGCGCGAAGGCTGTGAATGTGATCAGCAGTCGACGGCGCAGGTGCTGGGTGGGCCGCGGTTTCATGGCGAAGCTTCCAGACGGAAGCCGACACCGTGGACGGTGCGCAGCATCTCGCCTTCGAACGGCCTGTCCAGTACCTGCCGCAACAGGTACAGATGCGAGCGCAGCGGATCGGAAGGAGGTGCTTCATCCCCCCACAGGCGTTGAACGAGCTCGCTGCGGGTGACGGTTCGCGGCCAGGCCTCGGCCAGTACGAGCAGGATGCGCTGCGGAACCTGTGCCAGCTCCAGCAGCAATCCCGCGCGCCAGGCCTGGCCGCTGCGGCGGTCGATGCTCAGCGGCCCAATCTGCAGGAGGTTCGGTTGACCCACGCGATGGCGGCGGGCGAGGGCGAGACAGCGGGCGAGCAGCTCGGCATCGTCGAAGGGCTTGACCAGATAGTCATCCGCGCCCGCAGCGAAGCCCTGCAGCTTGTCGTCGATCGCATCGCGTGCGGTCAGCATCAGGATGGGGACGTGCCGATCACTGCACTCGCGCAACCGACGGCAGACCGTCGTACCATCGGTGCCCGGCAACCCGATATCGAGCAGCAGCACATCCGGCGGTGACGCCAGCGCCAACTGCAGCCCGACGTGTCCGCCAGCGGCGAAATCGACCAGATGGCCATGCGCCTGCAGCATGTCGATGATGGCCGAGGCCAGCGGCAGGTTGTCTTCAATCAACAGCAGGCGCAGGCGCTCGGCGTCCATGGTCAGGGCTGCATGCGGGCCAGGAGAGCGTTAGCTTCGTCCAGACCGGGCTGCTTTTCCAGCACAGCCAGTACCTGCGAACGGGCCAGATCGGTCCGGCCCAGGCGCCAGTGCGCTTCTGCCATCGCGACCTGCAGCCTCGGCTCGTCCATATGCGGGCTGGCCAGCTGCATGATGGACAGCGCGTCGGCGGTTGCAGTGGCGTCCTTTGCTGCTTTCAGCTGGTAGAAACCCAGCATGCCGATCAGCTCGACGTGATGGTCGGACGGGCGCTGCGCCAGTATCTGCGCCGCCTGACCATCACGCTGCTGCAGGTGCTGCTCCACCAGCGCCATGCTGCGCTCATCGCGCCATGCCTGGCGTGCCAGTGGCACACGCCCGCTGGCGCGCACGAAGGCGTCAGCCAGTGCGGCGGTCGAGAACGGGTTCTGACCGGTCAGCAGGCGTCCATCGACTACGACCTTGGGCATCATCAGCGGTGCCTCCTGCCAGCGTGCGCCCAGCTCGCGCATGCGCGGTTCAAGCTGGAACGCGAATTCCTTCGCCCAACGTTTGCCGAACAGTGCTTCTTCCTCTTCCGTGAATCCGGTCATGGCGCGGCCTTCCACCATGGCCCGGCCATCGGGAAGGCGAACACCCGCAAGTGCGGCCGGACCATGGCATACCGCCGCGACCAGTCCTCCCTGCTGCCAGATTCCGGCAATCGTGGCATGCAGGGCCTTGTCGGCCGGAAGGTCGAACATGGCACCCTTGCCGCCGATCACCAGGACGCCCTGGTAGTCGCTGGCACGCAGTTGTGCAGTGGGCACGGTCGCGGCAAGCTTGCCCATGGCCTGGGAATCGGCAAGGACGGCTGCGTTGAAGGCCTCGGAGGGGTTGTACTTGTCAGCCTCGACGGCGCCGCCACGCGGACTTGCCACGTCGATGTCGAAGCCGTTCTGCTTGAGGATGAGCCAGGCCTGGGCGAATTCGTCCATCTCGAAGCCCGGACGGGTCTTCCCTTGGTCCCGGCCTTCGCTGCTGACGACGAGCAGCACGCGCGATGGTGCGGCAGACGCGGAAGATGGGGCCATGGCAGGGAGGAGAAGGACGGCCAGCAGGCCGGACAGCAGGGGGGAGCGGAAGCGGTTCATGCAGGACTCTCCGGGAGATGTGCGCGCACTGTGGCCGGCAAATGTGAAGCAGACTTCAAGCGCATCGACGGTTACCCTGAGGGCCAGTTCCCGTTCGTGCATGCCATGTCCATCGTCCTCACCGACTTCGCCCGTCCCCGCCTGTTCCCGCGCGTGCCGCGCGGCAACACCATCCAGGATTGCACTGCCGAGCAGTTCGAGGCACACCTCAATGCGCACGCGCCGCTGAAGGTGCTCGATGGCTACGCCCCGTTCTGCAAGCTGTTCGTCTACGAGAACTGGACCAGCACGCGTTGCCTGACGGTGCCGGTCACCGACGCCAACCGCCACCAGCTGCGCAGCGGCTATGAGGCGCGCAACCGCGAGGAACTGCCGGTGCTGGTGCGCTGGTTCGAGGGCGTGGAATCACCGCGCGCGAACTACCTGGTGGTGATCCTGTACAGCGCCGGGCAGCTGGCGAAGGAGGGTTCACCGATCGAAGCCGACTGGGGCATCGTCGGTTGCATCTATACCTCCGAGCCCGAGGAAGTGCCGATGGCACCGATCACCATGATGCGCAATGCACTGGGCGTGGAGGAGGGCGGTTCCGGTGTGCCGCTGGATCGCGAGGCTTACCAGCGCTCCGTCGCGTTCTGGGAGAACAACGCCAACTGGCGGCCGTG
Organism: Stenotrophomonas sp. 80084_Sma; assembly: GCF_056481995.1. Lineage (NCBI taxonomy): Bacteria > Pseudomonadati > Pseudomonadota > Gammaproteobacteria > Lysobacterales > Lysobacteraceae > Stenotrophomonas > Stenotrophomonas sp. 80084_Sma. The sequence continues at coordinate 707,842 of NZ_CM151177.1, forward strand.
AGCCCACGCTGCGGCCGGACAGTCGGCATGTGAACAGGGAAGATTGCAGCGGGGCGCTACCATGGCGGTGGATCAACGCAGGGAGCACAGGGATGGATGTTCGCAGTTGGATGCCGTTCGCATGGGTCGCCGCAGGCCTGCTGGCCGCGTGTGAGGGCTCTGCAGCAAAATACGATGCAGGCGCTGCCTGTGGTGCTTTGTCCGACGTGACGCCGATCCGCGATGCCGGCGTGGGTTCACTGCAGGCGCAGGCAACGTCGGGGCGCTGCACGTTCCATGTGGAAGCGGATGACGCTGCAGCGCTTTCGCGTCAGCAGTCGTTGCTGCAGAGCGTGTCGGCGATCGCCTGTAGTGCGCCAGCCACCACCCGGCCTTCGCAAGGGGCTGCAGGCTTCGACCTGCAGATGCCTGCGCGTTGCCCACTCTCTTCCAGCACGCCGTTGATTGCCCGGGAAGGAGGCTGGCACCAGCGGCGACTTTCGTCGGTCCCGACGTATCCTGCGGCCGCCATGCGCGAGGCCCAGCAGGGAGGTGTCGAGCTGATGCTGCTGCTGGATGCGCAGGGCAAGACCCAGGCGACCATCCTGTCCCGATCCAGCGGCTACCCGCTGCTCGATGCGGCGGCGCTCAAGCACGCGCGTGACTGGCGCTACGAGCGTGAAGCGGCAGGCAAGGCACCAACCATGAGCCTGATACGCGGCACGGTCACGTTCAAGCTCAACTAAGGCGTCTGCAGGGCGGGCTCGGGCTTCCACTCCCACCAGGTGTAGTGGTATTCGCGCTCGTTCGCGCTCCATTGCTGCGCGCAGCAGGTGCACGTCAGCCGGTAGCATTCGCCCCAGCCGTCCTCCGCTTCGCCCCGTGCACGCAGCTGCACGTGACCTTGTTCCAGCAGCGGCTCGGGGCTGAAGAACACATAGGATGGGTAGAGCGCGCACAGGCAGCCTTCGCGTGCCTGCCAGTAGCGCAGCCGTTGCAGGGCCGCCTTCAGGTGCACCTGGTTGCTGATCAGCATGCCGCCAAGGGCGATGCCTTGGCAGCTGCGTTCGATCGTATCCACATGCGCGACCAGCGCGTTCAACGATGAGGCGCTGAACAGCCGAGCGACCGTACGCGTGGCATCGTTGATGCGCGTTGCATCGCGCGACAACAGGTCCTGCAGCAGCACATCGGCCTGTGCATCGTCGAGCCGGGGTATCGGTGCTGCAGACCACGGCCAGCGCATCAGCGTGACTTGCCGATGGCAGCGTAGTGGCCGGCAGTCAGCCGCAGCAGGTCGGCTGGTGCCAGTTCCACTTCCAGGCCGCGGCGACCGGCGCTGACATGCAGCGCGGGCAATGCCTGCGCGCTGGCGTCCAGGAAGGTGCGCAGGCGCTTCTTCTGCCCGAGTGGGCTGATGCCACCGACCAGGTAACCGGTCGCGCGCTGTGCGGCATCGGCCGCGGCCATTTCGCACTTCTTGCAGCCGGCCGCTTCGGCCAGCGCCTTCAGGTCCAGCTGGCCGGCCACCGGCACGATCGCCACCAGCAGCTCGTGGGTTTCGGTGCTGGCCAGCAGGGTCTTGAACACCTGGGCCGGGTCGAGGCCGAGCTTGTCGACGGCTTCGCCGCCATAGGATTCGGCGTGGGCATCGTGCACGTAGCTGCGCACGGTGTGGGCGATCTTCTCGCGCTTGAGCAGGTTGATGGCCGGAGTCATGTAGGCATCGTAGCGCGGGGCAGGGGTGTTGCCTTGACCGAGGCTATTGTTCCCGCTCCGGTGGGGAACATCCACGCATGGCGTGGATCTACTGTGGGTTGGCTGGGGGATATCCACGCATGGCGCGGATCTACTGGGGCCGGACGATCAGTAGTTCCACGCCATGCGTGGATACGTGGTGTACGGCCACACGCGAATGCAGAACGGGCGCCCGAAGGCGCCCGTTCCGTGTGTTGCATGCACCGGTAGTGCCGGCCGCTGGCCGGCACCGCGCAGGCATCAGTAGCGGTAGTGGTCCGGCTTGAACGGGCCTTCCACCGGCACGCCGATGTAGTCGGCCTGTTCCTGGCTCAGGGTGGTCAGCTTCACGCCGATCTTTTCCAGGTGCAGGCGGGCCACTTCTTCGTCCAGCTTCTTCGGCAGCAGGTAGACCTTCTTCTCGTAACTGTCCTTGTTCGCCCACAGGTCGATCTGTGCCAGGGTCTGGTTGGCGAAGCTGTTGGACATCACGAAGCTCGGGTGGCCGGTGGCGCAGCCCAGGTTCACCAGGCGGCCTTCGGCCAGCAGGAAGATCGCGTTGCCGTTCGGGAAGATGTACTTGTCCACCTGCGGCTTGATGTTGACGTGCTTGATGCCGGCGAACGACACCAGCGCGTCGACCTGGATCTCGTTGTCGAAGTGGCCGATGTTGCAGACGATGGCCTGGTCCTTCATCGCGCTCAGGTGCTCGATGCGGATGATGTCCTTGTTGCCGGTGGTGGTGACGTACAGGTCGGCACGGCCCAGGGTCGATTCGATGGTGTTGACTTCATAGCCTTCCATCGCCGCCTGCAGGGCGCAGATCGGGTCGATCTCGGTGACGATGACGCGCGCGCCGTAGGCACGCAGCGAGGCCGCACAGCCCTTGCCGACGTCGCCGTAGCCGCAGACCACTGCCACCTTGCCGGCCAGCATCACGTCCATCGCGCGCTTCAGGCCATCGGCCAGCGACTCGCGGCAGCCGTACAGGTTGTCGAACTTGCTCTTGGTGACCGAGTCGTTGACGTTGATCGCCGGGATCAGCAGGGTGCCGGCCTGGGCGAGCTGGTACAGGCGGTGCACGCCGGTGGTGGTCTCTTCGGAGACGCCCTTCCAGTCCTTGACCACGCGGCCCCAGTAACCAGGGCGCTCCTTGGCGACGCGCTTGAGCAGGTTCTTGATGACCTGTTCTTCGTGCGAGGCAGAGGCGGTGTTGACCCAGTCGCTGCCGTTTTCCAGCTCGTAGCCCTTGTGGATCAGCAGGGTCACGTCACCGCCGTCGTCGACCACCAGCTCCGGGCCGGTCAGCGTGCCGTCGGCCAGGGTGAAGGTCAGCGCGTCCAGGGTGCAGTCCCAGTACTCTTCCAGGGTTTCGCCCTTCCAGGCGAACACCGGGGTGCCGGTGGCGGCAATGGCGGCAGCGGCGTGGTCCTGGGTCGAGAAGATGTTGCACGAGGCCCAGCGCACGTCGGCGCCGATGTCCTTCAGGGTCTCGATCAGCACGGCGGTCTGGATGGTCATGTGCAGCGAGCCGGTCACGCGCACGCCCTTCAGCGGCAGCTCGGCCTGGTACTTGCGGCGGATCGACATTAGGCCCGGCATTTCGTGCTCGGCGATGTCCAGTTCCTTGCGGCCCCAGTCGGCCAGCGTGATGTCGCGGATCTTGTAATCACCTTCGGTGGAGAAGGTCTTGGCAACAGCGTTCATTCGTGTGCTCCGGTTGTGGGCGAGCGGGTGCTCGCATCTAGCCGGGCGCCGTTGTTACAAAGCCACCTTACCGAGCCTGGCCGGGCCTCATGGGATCCGGTCGCAGCGCCCCTCGGCAGGGGAGAACCCCCATTATATCGCGGCCCCGGCGTGACATCCGGATGACCCAACCATCGGCAGGTGGGATCACGTGCACGGCCTGTTAAGGTCGGTGTTTTCACGCATCACACAGGTGGAACGATGAGCATGCACGCGCGCCGCACACGGCGCTGGACCGGCCTGGTCCTGTCGATGGGATTGCTGGCGGTGGCCCCGCTGGCCTGGGCCGCGTCCCCGCAGCCCGCCCAGGTACAGGCCCAGGGCGCCACCGGCTACGAACTGCCGTCGGCGGCGCTGCAGGCGGTGGTGGACGCGCCGCGCGCGCCCTCGCTGTACCTGTCGCCGCGCCGCGACGTGGCCGCGATGATGCAGATGCCGTCGCTGCCGTCGATCCAGGTGGTGGCGCAGCCGGAGCTGAAGCTGGCCGGCCTTCGCATCAACCCGCGCACGTTCTCCGACAGCCGCTTCAGCTTCGGCGAGAAGTTGTGGCTGATGAACGTGGCCGACGGCAAGGAACGGCAGATCAGCGGCCTGCCGGCCACGCTGTCGATCGCCAGTGTGATGTGGTCGCCGGACCAGAAGTGGCTGGCCTTCAACCAGGTCGATGCTGCCAGTGGCGCCAACGAACTGTGGCTGGTGGACGTGGCCGGCGGCAGCGCCCGCCGCCTCGTTGCTGGCCTGAACACGGTGATCGGCAGTGGCTACCAGTGGCTGCCGGACAGCCGCGGTCTGGTGGTGTTCACCCGCCCGGCCAACCTCGGTGCGGCTCCGGCCGCCGATGGCATCCCGACCGGTCCGGCCGTGCAGCAGACCAGCCAGGGTGGCGGCGTGGTGTCGATCCGTACCTACCAGGATCTGCTGAAGAACGAGGCCGACGCGCGCCAGTTCGATTACTACGCCACCACCCAGCCGATGGAAGTCAGCCTGGATGGCAACACCCGCGCGATCGGCGCGGCCGGCATCTTCATGGGCTTCTCGGTGTCGCCGGATGGCCGCTTCGTGCTGCGCCAGCCGGTGCAGCGGCCGTATTCCTACGTGGTGCCGGTGAGCAGTTTCCCGCGCCGCATTGAAGTGATCGACCGTGCCAGCGGCAAGCTGGTGCACACCGTGGCCGTGCGTCCGCTGGTGGAAGGTCTGCCGACCGGCAACGACGCTGAAGTGACCGGCGTGCGCGATATCAGCTGGCGTGGTGATGCCGATGCCACGCTGGTCTGGGCCGAAGCCCAGGACGGCGGCGACCCGAACAGGGAGGCCAAGGTGCGCGATGCGGTGCTGATGCAGGCAGCACCGTTCGACACGCCGCCGGTGACCCTGGCCCAGCTCGGCAGCCGCTATGCCGGCATCAGCTGGGGCCGCGGCGACCTGGCCCTGCTCAACGAATCGTGGTGGAAGACCCGCCGCAGCAAGACCTGGCTGATCGCACCGGACAACGCCAGCGCCGATGCCAGGCTGCTGTGGGATCGCGACGGGCAGGACCGCTATTCCGATCCGGGCCGGCCGCTGTTGTCCAGCGACGACCGCGGCCGCTCGCTGCTGCAGACCAGCGCCGATGGCAGCAGCCTGTATCTGGCCGGTGCCGGTGCATCGCCGGAAGGCGATCGTCCGTTCGTGGACCGCTTCGATGTGGCCAGCGGCAAGGCAACCCGCCTGTTCCATTCGCAGGCACCGACCTACGCCGCGCCGGTAACGCTGCTGGATGCGCAGGCCAGCTCGCTGCTGATCAGCCGCGAGAGCCCGGATGAACCGACCAACTTCTACGTGCAGTCGCTGACCGACACCAACGCCGCACCGCGTGCGCTGACCCATTTCGCCCATCCGCTGCCGCAGCTGAAGGGCGTGCAGAAGGAGCAGATCCGCTACAAGCGCAAGGACGGCGTCGACCTGACCGCGACCCTGCTGCTGCCGCCGGGCTACGACCCCAAGCGCGATGGCCCGCGGCCGCTGCTGATGTGGGCCTACCCGGGCGAGTTCAAGAGTGCGGCTGCGGCCAGCCAGGTGACCGATTCGCCGTACCGCTTCAATGCGGTCAGCTACTGGGGCCCGCAGGCGTTCCTGGCCAAGGGTTATGTGGTGTTGGCCAGCCCGTCGATGCCGATCATCGGCGAGGGCGACAAGGAGCCGAACGACACCTACATCGAACAGTTGGTGGCCAACGCGCAGGCAGCCGTGGATGAAGTGGTGCGCCGTGGCGTGACCGACCGCGAGCACATCGCCATTGGTGGCCACTCCTACGGTGCGTTCATGACCGCCAACCTGCTCGCGCACACCCGCCTGTTCAAGGCGGGCATCGCGCGCAGCGGCGCCTACAACCGCACGCTTACGCCGTTCGGCTTCCAGGCCGAGGAGCGCAACTACTGGCAGGCGCAGGACGTCTACCAGAAGATGGCGCCGTTCAACTACGCCGACAGGATCAAGGATCCGATCCTCTTCATCCACGGTGTGGACGACAACAACTCCGGCACGTTCCCGATGCAGAGCGAGCGCATGTTCGCCGCGGTGAAGGGCCTGGGTGGCACCGCGCGTCTGGTGATGCTGCCGAACGAATCGCATGCCTACCGCGCACGCGAATCGATCATGACCATGCTGGCCGAAAGCGAGCGCTGGCTGGAACAGACCATCGGCCCGGCCGAGCAGGGCAAGGCGAAGAAGAAGCGCTGACGTGACCCGGTAGTGCCGGCCGCTGGCCGGCAACCTCATGGACCCACGCGACCTGAGGTTGCCGGCCAGCGGCCGGCACTACCAGATGAAACCATTTTTGCATCGCAGCACGATGCCCGTTCTGGTTTAGGCTTGGGGTCTGGATCCGTTGACCGAGGCCTGTGCGTCGCCGATGAACGAGTACCGCAGCAGCATCGAGTTTGCTTCCCCCGATCTTCCGCTTCGCGATGACGTGCGCCGGCTCGGCGCGCTGGTTGGCGACCTGCTGGTTGAACAGGTCTCCGCCGCCTTCCTCGACGATGTGGAAGACGTGCGCACCCGCGCCATCGCCCGCCGCGAGAACCAGGCGCCGTTGTCGGAGCTGGCCGATGGCCTGGCCGGGCGCACGCCGCAGCAGGCCGAAACCATGGTGCGGGCCTTCAGCACCTACTTCCAGGTGGTCAACATCGCCGAGCGCGTGCATCGCATCCGCCGTCGCCGTGACTACCAGCGCGCCGGTACCGCAGGGGCGCAGCCCGATGGCCTGCAGGATGCACTGCAGCACCTGAAGGCGCAGGGTGTGGGCCTGGACGAGCTGGCGCAGTGGCTGCCACGCATCGACATTGAACCGGTGTTCACCGCACACCCGACCGAAGCAGTGCGCCGCGCGCTGCTGGAGAAGGAGCAGCTGATGGTGGCCAGCCTGGTCGACAATCTCGACGGCCAGCGCACACCGGGTGAAGCCGCCGCCGATGCCGCGCGCTTCCGCATGGCATTGACCGCTTCGTGGCAGACCACCGATTCCTCGCCGGTGCGGCCCACCGTCGATGACGAACGCGAGCACGTCGGCTTCTATCTGGTGCAGGTGCTGTACCGGGTGATTCCGGTGCTGTACGAATCGCTGCAGCAGGCGCTGCGCGATAGCTACGGCGAAGAACTGCCGCTGCCACGCCTGCTGCGATTCGGCACCTGGGTGGGCGGCGACATGGACGGCAATCCGAACGTGGATGCCCATACCATCCGCAATACGCTGGATGCGCAGCGGCAGGCGGTGCTCGCGCGCTACCAGAAGGAACTGCTGCAGCTGGCCAGCCTGCTCAGCCAGTCCACCGAGCGGGTGGGCGTAAGCGATGCACTGCAGGCGCGCGTGGCGCAGTACCAGCAGCTGCTGCCGCAGGTGCAGTCGCGCCCGCGCCATGCCGACATGCCCTACCGCCTGCTCAATGACCGCATGCGTGCACGCCTGCAGGCCACGCTGGATGACGGCGAAGGCGCCTACGCCGGCCCCGATGAACTGATCGACGACCTGCAGTTGATCCTCGACAGCCTGCGCGCCAACCGCGGTGAGCATGCCGGTGGCTTCGCCGTGCAGCGCCTGCTGTGGCGGGTGAAGACGTTCGGTTTCCATCTGGCGCGGTTGGACGTGCGCCAGGAATCGAGCGTGCACGCGCGCGCGCTGGCCACCGTGCTGGGCGGCGACGCGGCGTGGGACGGTCTGGACGCATTGGGCCGCGCGCGTGTGCTGGCGCCGCATGCCAGTGGTGACGCGCCGTTGCCGAAGGGCGACGACGAAGGCAACCAGCGTCTGGATGCGGTATTTGCGGCGTTGGCCGATGCGCGTGCGCGCCATGGCGGCGATGCGCTGGGCAGCTACATCATCTCGATGGCACACGACCGCAGTGACGTGCTGGCCGTGCTTGCGCTGGCACGCCGTGGCGGCCTGGTGGAAGAGGGCGGTTCGGTGCCGCTGGATATTGCGCCACTGTTCGAAACCGTGGATGACCTCAAGCGCGGCACCGCGACCATGCGTGACCTGCTGGCCGACCCGGTGTACCGCGCGCACCTGCGTGCACGCGATGACGTGCAGATGGTGATGCTGGGCTATTCGGACAGCAGCAAGGACGGTGGCATCGCTGCTTCGCGCTGGGGCCTGCAGCGTGCGCAGGTGGAACTGCTGGAGGTGGCGGCCGAGGCCGGCATCCGCCTGACCTTCTTCCATGGCCGTGGCGGTTCGATCAGCCGCGGTGGCGGCAAGACCACGCACGCGGTGGATGCTTCGCCGCGCGGCAGCATCGATGGCCGACTGCGGGTGACCGAGCAGGGCGAGGTGATCCATCGCAAATACGGCATCCGTGCGCTGGCGCTGCGCTCGCTGGAACAGGCTACGGGTGCGGTGTTGCGCGCCAGCCTCCGCCCGCGGGCTGCCGAACCCCGCGAGGATGAGTGGCGACCGGTGATGGATGTGGTCGCTGGCTCCAGCAGCGAGGTGTACCGCGCCTTCGTCGGCCAGTCTGGCTTCATGGACTACTTCCGCACGGCCACGCCGATCGACGTGATCGAGCGGATGACGCTGGGTTCGCGTCCGTCGCGCCGGCTCGGCCAGGACGCGGCGTTGGGCAACCTGCGCGCGATTCCGTGGGTATTCGCCTGGAGCCAGGCGCGTGCAGTCATTCCCGGCTGGTACGGCGTGGGCAGTGGCCTGCAGGCGGCGATTGATGCCGGCCACGAACAGACCCTGCGCGACATGGCGCGAGACTGGCCGTTTTTCCGTACGTTCCTGGACGACATCGCCATGGTGCTGTCCAAGGGCGATATCACCATTGCCGAGCAGTTCTCGAAGCTGTCCGGCGAGTTGCACGGGCGCTTCTTCCCGCAGGTGCAGCGCGAACTGGAACTCACCCGGCACTGGCTGCTGGCGCTGATGGACCAGCGGACGCTGCTGGACCACGATGCGCGGCTTGCGCTGTCGATCCGCCTGCGCAATCCGTACGTCGATCCGATCAGCGTGCTGCAGGTGGATCTGCTGCAGCGCTGGCGGACCAGCGGGCGCGAGGATGAGGACCTGCTGCGCGCGCTGGTGGCCTGCGTGAACGGTGTTTCGCAGGGCGTGCAGAACACCGGGTGAAATGCATCCGCCGGGCGTTGCCCGGCGAATTCGAAATGGTAGTGCCGGCCGCTGGCCGGCAACCTCATGGTGTCTGGCAACACGCACGAGGTTGCCGGCCAGCGGCCGGCACTACCACGATGTCGGATGCACGGCTGCCTCCGGCACCTTCCGGTATCCTCCCGCCCCATGAAGCATTCCTGGCGTATCAGCAAATACTGGCAGCGGACGCCTGAGGGGTACCTATGGTCACCGCCTGAGGAGTGGACTGACTTCAGCGATGTCGGCAAGCGCGTGAGCATCGAGGATTACCTCGTTGTCGAGGATGCCTATCTGGACGTGATAAGGCGTTTCTGCGTCGGCATCGGTGTCGAGTTCCTTCGCATCCAGTCGCTTTCTTCGCACGGCCCGTGTCAGTACCACGAGGGCCAGCAACTCGGCCTGCACGAGATTGAGCGGGTGGCGCGCGGCGTGCTGCGCAACGCCTTCTGGTGCAAGCTGGTCTGTCAGAACGCCGAAGTGCACTTCGGCTACGACTACTACATGTATGCGGTGTCGTCGGTGGACGCCTCGGCCGCATTGGCAGACGCCAACCCGTTATTGAACATCGAGCGGTTCCGCTCTCCCTATCTGCCCGAACGGGAAGGGTAGTGCCGGCCGCTGGCCGGCAAAGCCCTCATTCTTCCGGCGACGGCGGGTTCGACGCCAGCAGTTCCAGATGGCGCTGCTCCATTTCCTGGCGCAGCTGGCGGCGGATCAATGCGGCCGCCTGGCGGCGCTTCTCGTCCGACGTGACCGGCTGCAATGACGGCACCGGCGTTGGCCGGCCTTCCTCATCCACGGCCACCATGGTGAAGAAGCAGCTGTTGGCATGGCGCACGCTGCGCTTGAGGATGTCCTCGGCCACCACCTTGATGCCGATCTCCATCGACGAGGTGCCGGTGTAATTCACCGAGGCCAGGAAGGTGACCAGCTCGCCCACCGCGATGGGCTGGCGGAACATCACCTGGTCCACCGACAGGGTGACCACGTAGCTGCCGGCGTAACGGCTGGCGCAGGCGTAGGCGACCTGGTCGAGCAGGCGCAGGATGGCGCCACCGTGGACCTTGCCGGAGAAATTGGCCATCTCCGGCGACATCAGCACGGTCATGGACAGCTGGTGGGTTTTCAGTTCGGTCGACATGGGGCGATTGTATCGGCAACCGGTAGTGCCGGCCGCTGGCCGGCAACCACGCGATTGTTTCCGGAGGCCATGAAAAAGCCGGCCAGCGGCCGGCTCTACCAGAAGCAGAAGGGCCGCTTGCGCGGCCCTTCGTGTTTCTTACTTCAGCTTCGCATCGGCGCGCAGGGCGGCGGCGCGGTCGGTCTTCTCCCAGGAGAAGGCCGTGGCGTTGACGGTCTCGCCTTCGCCGTTGAGGTAGCTGAACTCCTTCGGCTTGCGGCCGAAGTGGCCGTAGGCCGCGGTCTGCTGGTACATCGGGTGCACCAGGTCCAGCATCTTGATGATGCCGTACGGGCGCAGGTCGAAGTGCTTGCGGATCAGCTTCTCGATCTTGTCGTCGCTGATCTTGCCGGTGCCGAAGGTGGTGACCGAGATCGAGGTCGGCTCAGCCACGCCGATGGCGTAGGAAACCTGCACTTCGCAGCGGTCGGCCAGGCCGGCGGCAACCACGTTCTTGGCGACGTAGCGGGCCGCGTAGGCCGCCGAACGGTCGACCTTGGACGGGTCCTTGCCGGAGAAGGCGCCACCACCGTGACGGGCCCAGCCGCCGTAGGTGTCGACGATGATCTTGCGGCCGGTCAGGCCGCAGTCGCCCACCGGGCCGCCTATCTCGAACTTGCCGGTCGGGTTGATGTGGAACTTGGTGCCCTTGTGCAGCCACTTGGCCGGCAGCACCGGCTTGATGATCTCTTCGCGGACGGCCTCGATGAGGTCCTTCTGCTTGATGCCCGGGGCATGCTGGGTCGACAGGACCACCGCGTCGATGGCCGAGACCACGCCGTTTTCATAGCGCAGGGTGACCTGGCTCTTGGCGTCCGGGCGCAGCCACGACAGTGGCGAGTTCTTCTTCTTGCGGATCTTGGCCTGCTGCTCGACCAGGCGGTGCGACAGGTGGATCGCGGCCGGCATGTAGCTGTCGGTCTCGTTGGTGGCGTAGCCGAACATCAGGCCCTGGTCGCCAGCGCCCATTTCTTCGGGCTTCTTGCGGTCCACGCCCTGGGCGATGTGCGGCGACTGCTTGCCGATCAGGTTCAGCACGCCACAGGTGGCGCCGTCGAAGCCGACGTCGGAGCTGTCATAGCCGATATCCACGATGACCTTGCGGGTCAGCGCTTCCAGGTCGATCCAGGCGCTGGTGGTGATTTCACCGGCCACAATGGCAACACCGGTCTTGACCATGGTCTCGCAGGCCACGCGGGCGCGCTGGTCCTGGGTCAGGATCGCGTCCAGCACCGCATCGGAGATCTGGTCGGCAACCTTGTCCGGATGGCCTTCGGAGACCGACTCGGAGGTGAAGAGATAGCTGGACATCAGGCGTAATATCCCTTGATTCGGATGGAAAGATGGGCGCGAATGATACACGGGGTGCGCCGCCTGTGCATTGTGAACCTGTACCGGTTGCCGGTGGTTAAGCCCGCGTAGGCCCGGCAGGGGCCGTCCGGCCGGGATTGAGGCTCAGCCTCGAGGCCCAGTGTTCCACCAGCGTGACAACGCACCGGGCGGCTACCGGCCCCGACTGCGCGGGCCACAACGCCCGGCAGCGGCTGTGCGGCCGTCATCGTTCTGCCCAAAAACCGCCATCTGGCTGCCGCCTGCCGGGCGCAGGCTGTCGGCCAATCCGGCCGCCGGGCATGAGTGGATCTGCCATGCAGGAACTTGAACAGCGTCTCCAGCAACGCTTCCCCGATTGGTTCCTCGGCCGCCGGGGCCAACTGGCGCGGCCGTTGCTGCGCAGCGTCGGTCGCTGGTCGCGGTTGGACCAGATCGAAGCCTTCCTGCAGCGCAGCTCAGGCCTGCGTGGCTTCGGCTTCGTCGCCGCCGGCCTGGAGTTCATCGACGGCCAGTACCAGGTGGACCCGGCCGCGCTGGCCAGGATCCCGGCCACCGGCCGCCTGCTGATCGTCGCCAACCATCCCTCCGGGGCACTGGACGCCCTCGCCCTGCTGGACGCGGTCGGCCGCATCCGCCGTGACGTGCGGATCGTGGCCAACGACCTGCTGGGGGCGATCGCGCCACTGCAGGACCTGCTGCTGCCGGTACGCATCCTCGGTGGCAAGGCCCAGCGTGGCAGCCTGCATGCCGTCGAAGAGGCGCTGGCCGCCGAGCAGTGCGTGATCGTGTTCCCGGCCGGCGAGGTCTCGCGGCTGTCGCTGCGCGGCATCCGTGATGGTCGCTGGCAGCGCGGTTTCGTCCGCTTTGCCCGTGCCGCTGGCGCGCCGGTGCTGCCGGTGCGTGTGGAGGCGCGCAACTCGGCGCTGTTCTACGGCGCCTCGACCCTGTTCAAGCCGGCGGGCACCGCGCTGCTGGCGCGCGAGATGTTCACCCGTCGTGGCCGTCCGCTGCGGCTGAGCATCGGTGAGCCGATGCAGCTGGGCAAGGGCGGCGACCCGGGCGCACAGCTGCTGGCGGTGCGCCGCGCGCTGTATGCGCTGGGCCGTAATGGGGCGGCGGGCGATGCAGCTGCTGTAGCAGGCCCCGAGCCGCTGGCGTCCCCGGTGCCGCCTTCACAGGTGGCCGCAGGCATCGCCGCGGCGACCCAGCTGGGCCAGACCGCCGACGGCAAGCAGATCCTGCTGGCGACCTGTACCGCCGATTCGCAGCTGCTGCTGGAGCTGGGGCGCCTGCGCGAGCTGACCTTCCGCCAGGTAGGCGAGGGCACCGGGCGCAGCCGCGATCTGGACGATTACGATCCGCGGTACGAACACATCGTGATCTGGGACGCGGCCGCGCAGCGCATCGCCGGCGCCTACCGGATCATGCGTGGTGCCCACGCGCTGGCCCGGCACGGCCTGTCCGGGCTCTACAGCGCGTCGCTGTTCCGCTATTCCGACGACGCCATCACCCACATCGCCGAAGGCCTGGAACTGGGCCGCAGCTTCGTGGTGCCTGATTACTGGGGCAGCCGCAGCCTGGACTACCTGTGGCAGGGCATCGGCGCCTACCTGCAGTGCCGGCCCGGCATCCGCTACCTGTTCGGCGCCGTGTCGATCAGCGCAGCGCTGCCACGCGATGCACGCGAGCAGCTGGTGGCGTACTACCAGCGCTACTACAGCGGTACCGCCGGCCTGGCCGAATCGAACCGCCCGTTCCAGTACTTCGCCGCGCCGCCAAGTTTCGGCGAGCTGGATGCAGGTGCCGCGTTCGATGTGCTCAAGGCCAACCTGGCCGCACTCGGCACCGGCGTGCCGACGCTGTATCGCCAGTACACCGATCTGTGCGAACCCGGTGGCGCCCGTTTCCTTGCCTTCGGTGTCGACCCGGACTTCAGTGATTCGATCGACGGCCTGATTGAAGTGGACCTGTGTGCGATCAGGCCGAACAAGCGAAAACGCTACCTGCGCGACGCGGGGACGCCGGCATGAGCGCGCTGGCGAACCTGTCGCCGCACCGGCGCGCAGTGTTCGTCTCCGACGTGCACCTGGGGTCACGTCATTGCCATGCCACCGAGCTGGCGCGGTTCCTCTCGCAGCTGCGCTGCGAACGGTTGTACCTGGTGGGCGACATCATCGACCTGTGGTGGATGGCGCATCGCCGCGCCAACTGGCGCCAGTCGCACAGCGAAGTCATCCAGGCCCTGCACGCGCTGCGCCGTGCCGGGACCGAGATCGTCTACATCCCCGGCAACCATGACGCCTCACTGCGCCACGTGTGCGGGCTGATGCTGCCAGCGATGCAGGTGCGCCGTCGCGCCATCCATGTGACCGCCGATGGCCGTCGCCTGCTGGTCGCGCATGGGGACGAGTACGACGGCGTGACCCACTTCGGTGGCCTGCAGGAAAAGTTCGGTGACTGGCTGTACTACCGCATCCTGACCGGCAACCAGGCGTTGAACGCGGTGCGGCGGCTGCTGGGGATGCGCTACTGGTCGCTGTCGGAGTTCCTGAAGAAGCGCAGCGGTGCGGCCGAACGCTACATCGAACGCTTCGTGCAGGCCGGGCTGGACGACGTGCGGCGGCGCGGACTGGATGGCATCGTCTGTGGCCACATCCACCGCGCGGCGCTGATCGAGCGCGATGGCCTGGTCTATGCCAACGACGGCGACTGGGTGGAGAGCCTGACCGCGCTGGCCGAAGACCATGATGGCGCGCTGCGCCTGCTAAACCACAATGGCCAGACCCTGGTGGAACTGCCGGGCGCGCGCATCAAGCAAGCGGCTTGACCCACTCTTGTAGAGTCGAGCCATGCTCGACTGCTCTTCTCAGACCGCCCCGCGTACAGCAGTCGAGCATGGCTCGACTCTACAAAGAGCGCGAGCGGCTGTGCCATCAAGACGGCACGCCCGCAAGCCGCTAGCATCGGCCCATGGATTCCCTGACCCAGATCGTGCTCGGCGGCGCCGTCGCTGCTGCCATCGCCCCGCACGGACATCGCCGTGCGGCCCTGCTGGCCGGTGCCGCGCTCGGCACCCTGCCGGACCTCGACGCCCTGTGGCTCGGCTTCACTGCCGCCGACCCGGTGGCGAACATGATCGAACACCGCAGCTTCAGCCACTCGCTGCTGGTGCTGCCTTGGGTGGCGGCACTGATCTGGTGGTTGTTCAAGCGCTTCGGCAATGGCCGCGTCGCCCAGTCACCTGTGCGCTGGTTCTGGGCGATCCAGCTGGCGCTGGTCACCCATCCCATGCTGGATGCGTTCACCGTCTACGGCACCCAGCTGTGGTGGCCGCTGCGCCCACACCCGACCATGGGTTCAAGTGTCTTCATCATCGATCTCGGCTACACGGTATGGCTGCTGCTGGGCTGCGTGCTGGCCTGGTTTGGTCGCGCCCACCCCTGGGCTGGCAAGGTGCTGAGTGTGGCGTTGCTGGTCAGCAGTGCCTACCTGGGTTGGGGCCTGATCGCCAAGGCGCAGGTCGACCGTGCTGCCCAGCAGAGCCTGGCGGCGATGGGCCTGGGCGATGCGCCGCGCTTCTCGGTGCCGATGCCGTTCAACACCCTGCTGTGGCGCGTGGTGGCAATGACGCCGAACGGCTACGTGGTGGGCGACCGCTCGCTGGTGGCCGACCACGGGCCGATGCGGTTCGAAGGCCACGCATCCAACGTGCAGGCCTTGCGCGAAGCGCAGGCCATTCCGGCGGTGCAGCAGCTGACGTGGTTCAACCGTGGCTTCATGCGTGCGCAGGTGGTGGACGGCCGGTTGGTACTGAGCGACCTGCGTATGGGGCTGGAACCGGACTACACCTTCAACTTCGCGGTGGCCGAGCAGGCTGATGGGCAGTGGCGGGCGATCACGCCCGAGCAGGTGCGGGTGGATTACAGCAGCCCGGCTGCACGCGCCGACGTCGGACGCCGGTTGGCCGCGATGTGGCAGCGGATCTGGCAGGAGCCGGCAGCACAGCCGGGTGCGGTCGACCACAGCGCCGTGCATTGATCAGTAGATCCACGCCATGCGTGGATGGCGCGGACATTGGCGAAGACAGCCACGCATGGCGTGGCTCTACTGCCTCAATCGGCAGTGCAGTGTCGCATCCGCAGATCCACGCCATGCGTGGATGGTGCGGGCATCGGAAGGCAGCCACGCATGGCGTGGCTCTACTGTCTCCATCGGCGGTGCAGTGTCGCATCCGTAGATCCACGCCATGCATGGATGGCGCGGGCATCGGCCAAGGCAGCCACGCATGACGTGGCTCTACTGCCTCCATCGGCAGTGCAGTGTCGCATCCGTAGATACACGCCATGCGTGGATGGCGCAGGCATCGGCGAAGGCAGCCACGCATGGCGTGGCTCTACTGCCTCCATCGGCGGTGCAGTGTCGCATCCGTAGATCCACGCCATGCGTGGATGGCGGGGGGCATCGGCGAAGGCAGCCACGCATGACGTGGCTCCACCGAATCAATACACCGTGGCGCGGCCCTGCACGAACGAATAGAAGAACACCGCGTTCGGATCGTTCTGCACCAGGCGGAACTCGCGACGCATGCCTTCCACGGTTTCCTCGTCCACCGATCCGGCCTGCAACAGCTGGTCGGCAGCCGACAGCAGCAGTTGTTCCCAGAACGCGATCATCGTCTTGCGACGGGCCGGTTCGCGGTTGTCCAGGTGGATGGTCTTGATCTCGGTGTGCACGTCGCGGAAGCCGCCGGCCAGCAGCAGGTTGCCCAGCTTGGCGCCGACGAACGGATCTCCCCCGTGGTCGTACTGGAAATCGTTGAAGGCCATCCAGTAGCGCCAGATATGCGGCGAATACGGGTCGAGCAGGAACGAGGCATTCATCACCTCGGTGATGTAGACCGGCGAACCCGGGGCCAGCACGCGGCGCACTTCGCTCAATACGCGTGCTGGTGACGGCACGTGCTCCAGCACCCAGCACAGGAACGCCGCGTCGAAGCTGCGTGCTTCGAACGGCAGCTCGCCGGCGTCGGCCTGCTGCAGGGTGTAGCGGTCGCTGCACCACGGTGTGCGCGCCAGGTTCTCGCGCGCGGTGGCCAGCTGTGTTTCGCTCAGGTCCACGCCGGTCACGTGCAGATCGGGGAAGCGGCGCAGCAGGATTTCGGTCTGCGCGCCGACGCCGCTGCCGACTTCCAGCAGGCGACGCGCGCCGCTGTAGTCGATCTGGCCGAAGATGCTCGATTCCAGCAGCCGGGCCTGGGTCATCAGGCGCTGCTGCTCGGTGCCGGAGAATCCGTGCAGGTAGGTCGGGGAGGAAATCGGCGGGGTCATGGGGGCGGGCTCTTGTAGCGTCGAGCGTGATCAATGGAAGGGGCGCGTAGAGTCGAGCGTGCTCGACTGTTCAGAAAGCCAGTCGAGCACGCTCGACTCTACGGTGTGGAGCAGTCGAGCAAGCTCGACTCTACGGATCAAGGCAGTCGGGCGGGTTACGAGGGGCTGGCGCGCTCAGGCTGCCGAAGACAACGCCGGTTCCCCGGCAATCAGGCGGTCGAAGTACTCGGTCGTCAATGCGATCTGGCTGGCCGGATCTTCGGCACGGTTGACCACCGCGCGGAAGGCGGCATTCTCCGGTCGATCCTTGGCGTACCAGCCCAGGTGCTTGCGCGCGATGCGCACGCCCTGCGGCTCGCCATAAAACGCATGCAGTGCATGCAGGTGGCCGAGCAGGATGTCGCGCACTTCCGCCAGTGACGGCGGCGGCAGTTCCTCGCCGGTGGCCAGGTAATGCGCCACCTCGCGGAAGATCCATGGCCGGCCCTGTGCCGAGCGGCCGATCATCACTGCATCCACGCCGGTTTCCTTCAGGACGTAGGCGGCCTTCTGCGGCGAATCGATATCGCCGTTGGCGATCACCGGAATGCGGAGTGCGGCCTTGATCTCGCCGATCGTGGCGTACTCGGCCTGGCCGGTGTAGTGCTGGTCGCGGGTGCGGCCGTGCACCGCCAGTGCGGCGATACCGCTGTTTTCTGCGATGCGCGCGATCACCGGACCATTGCGATGGTCGCAGTCCCAACCGGTACGGATCTTCAGCGTGACCGGCACGTCCACCGCGTTGACCACGGCTTCGAGGATGCGCGCCACCAGCTGCTCGTCGCGCATCAGTGCCGAACCGGCCCAGGCGTTGCACACCTTCTTGGCCGGGCAGCCCATGTTGATGTCGATGATCTGCGCGCCGTGGTCCACGTTGTAGCGGGCGGCTTCGGCCAACTGCTGCGGCTCGGTGCCGGCGATCTGCACGCTGATCGGTGCCGGCTCGCCGTCATGGTCCATGCGATGGATCGACTTGCGCGTGGTCCAGAAGCGCGGGTCGCTGATGGTCATTTCCGAGGCGGCCAGTCCCGCGCCCAGCCGTTTGCACAGCAGGCGGAAAGGCTTGTCGGTGACGCCGGCCATGGGCGCCAGCACGACGTTGGGGGCAATGGTGTACGGGCCGATCTGCATGCGCCCATTGTAGGGCGCGGGCGGCGGTACGGCCGTGTCGGGCGCGGTCCGGTTCAGGCCGATCCGCACCCAGCTCATGCCGTACCGGCATCAACAGATGCTTGACGGTTGCTTCCGCCGCCCCCAAGGGCGGGCGATGGTGGGGGGCTAGCCCAGGCTCTGCCAGGCCTGGCGGGTCCCCAGCGCGAAGGCCAGCCCCAAGCTGAGGCAGACCAGTGAGCTGAGTACCCAGAAGTGCCGGCCGTTGTAGCCGGGCCGGAGCAGCGCCAGACCGAAGCCCATCGCCGCGCGCAGCAGCAACAGCAGGGCGATGCCCGACAGCACCGGACGGCTGGCCGGCAGCGGCGAATGCCAGCCTGCGGCTGCCAGCGCGTACAGCGTCCAGGCCGCCAGCACGGCAGTAATGCCGGCGGTCATCAGTGGTGGCCACCAATGCCCCGCCTTTGCCAGCCGGACCATGCGCGGGCCAGCGCCGAACCACCGGTACCAGGGGGCCCCAAAGGCAATGCAGCCGATATGCAGCAAGGCTGCGATGGCACTGCCGGCGGCGGCAACCAGCAACCAGGGGAATCCGTCCATGTCCTGCCCACGCTGAAATGCTGCGCGGATGGTGGGTGAGGGGCGGGATGCGGGCAATGCGACCGGCAGTCGCAGCCGCTCGATGCGACCGTCGGTGATGGCGCTGCGCTCAGCGCGGTGGATCGATCTGCAACCCGGTGCCGAGACGGTCCAACGCCACGTCCACGCGTGGCAACCGCTGCCGGCCCTGCGGCCACAACAGGCGCAACGGCAGGCCGCGGCAGTCCAGCGACGGCAGGATCGACACAAGGCTGCCGCGCGCCAGCGCATCATCGACCAGCCAGGTGGCCAACTGCGCGATGCCGAAGCCGGCCTCGACCGCCGCCACCTGGGCTTCGGCGCTGCCAACCACCAGGCGCGCGCGGGCCTGCAGCGGTGTACTGCGCTGCCCGCCATCGGCCACCTGCCACGGCCCGACGCTGCCGTCGGCGCGTCCGAACAGCACGCCGTCATGCCCGGCCAGCTCGGCCGCGGATGTCGGCATGCCATGTCGCTCCAGATAGGCCGGGGACGCGCAGAAGCGCAGGCATTCGTAGCCGAGCAGGCGGCTGCCCAGGGTGGCCGGCAGCGGCTCCTGTCCACCGATGCGCACGGCCAGGTCGATGCCGTCCTCGGTCAGGTCGACGAAGCGGTCGCTGAAGGTCACCTGTGGCCGCAGCTGCGGAAACGTGTCGGCCAGCTGCAGCAGCAGCGGCCAGACTTTCAGGCGCCCGAAGGTGGCCGGGGCATCCACGCGCAGCCGGCCCACGGGCGCGTCTGCGTGCGACACCAGCACCGACTCGGCATCGGCCAGCTCACCCAGCACCCGCACGCAGGTGCGGTAGAAGCCCTCACCGGCCTCGGTCAGGCGAAGGCGGCGCGTGCTGCGTTCGAACAGCCGCGCCCCCAGACGCGCCTCCAGCCGCGCGATGGTCTTGCCCACCGCAGAACTGGTCAGGTGCAGGCGTTCGGCGGCGGCAGTGAAGCTGCCAGCATCGGCGGTGGCGACGAAGGCCTCGATGCCGCGCAGGCGCTCGGTGGGAAGCATGGGGGAAATTCAGTCAGGAATCGATGGAAAACATAGCAGTAATCGGAACTCAGGGAGGAAATAGGCTGGCGGCCCCTGTCCTGATGCCCGCTCATGTCCACCCTCGATTCCACCGTGGCCGCTGTCCACGCAAACGCTCGCGCACGTCTTTCGGTCGTCCTGCTGGCGGTGTCCGCCTTCGTCATCGTCACCACCGAATTCCTGATCGTCGGCCTGTTGCCCGCGCTGGCGCGCGACCTTGGCCTGGGCATCGCCCGTGCCGGGCAGCTGGTCACCCTGTTCGCGTTCACCGTGATGCTGGCGGGGCCACCATTGACCGCGCTGCTGTCACACGTCGGCCGGCGCCGCCTGTTCGTGACCATCCTGCTGTTGTTCGCGGCTTCCAACGCGCTGGCTGCGATGGCCACGCAGCCGTGGCTGCTGGCGCTGGCGCGGGTGCTGCCGGCACTGGCCCTGCCGGTGTTCTGGGGCACCGCCAGTGAGACTGCTGCGCAGCTGGCCCCTGCAGGGCAGGGCGGTCGTGCGGTCGCGCGCGTCTACCTGGGTATTACCGCCGCAATGCTGTTCGGTATCCCGCTGGGTACGTTGGCCGCCGACGCCCTCGGTTGGCGCGGCAGCTTCTGGCTGTTGGCGGCCCTGTCGCTGTTGATGGCGGGCGCGCTGGCGTTGTGGATGCCGGACACCGTGGCCCGACCGCGGCGCGCGCTGGGCGAACAGGCACGAGTGCTGCGCCAGCCGCCGTTGCTGGGCCATGTGCTGCTGTCGGTGCTGGTGTTCACCGCGATGTTTGCGGCCTACACCTATCTGGCCGATGTACTGGAGCGGCTGATGCAGGTACCGGCGGCACAGGTGGGCTGGTGGCTGATGGGCTTCGGGGCCGTCGGGCTGATCGGCAATGCACTGGGCGGGCGCTGGGTCGATCGTGCGCCGCTGGGCGCGACCCTGGTGTTCTGCGCGGTGCTGGCGCTGGGCATGCTGGCCAGTGTCGGCCTGGCCGGCCACGGCACGTTCGTGCTGATCGCACTGGCCCTGTGGGGCGTGGCGCACACCGCGCTGTTCCCGCTGTGCCAGGTGCGGGTGATGCGTGCGGCGCCCCAGGCGCAGGCGCTGGCGGGAACCTTGAATGTGTCCGCGGCCAACGCCGGAATCGGCTTGGGCGCGCTGCTCGGCGGCGGTGCGATCGAACGCTGGGGCCTGGACACGCTGGGCGTGGTGGCTGCTGCCGTGGCGTTGCTGGCGATTGCAGCGGGGCTGCTGTTGCGGCGCTGGCAGTAGATCCGCGCCGCGCGCGGACCGCCCATGAAAAAGCCCGGGCATCTGCATGCCCGGGCTCGTTCATCCACGCATGGCGTGGATCTACTTCACTTCCACGTCGGCCGGAGTGAAGCGCGGCATCGCCGCCGCAGCGCCTTCCTTCTCGGTCGAACGACCGGCGAACTGGTTGGCGAAGCGCACGTGGCGGGCGAACGGGGCGTCGGCCACCTGCGCCAGCGACGCTGCCAGCGCACCGTTGAAGGCGTCACCGGCACCGGTGGTGTCGATCGCCTGCACCTGTTCGGCACCCACGCGGTAGTACGGCTGGGTATCGCCGCGCAGGTTCTCATCGGCATGCGACACGAACACACCCACCGAACCCAGGGTCACCACCACGGTGCCGTTGCCGACCAGCTTGCGGCACAGCGCATGCAGGCTGGCACCGTCCAGCGCGGCGACGTCATTGGCATCCACGCGCTCACCGACATGGCGGCCGAGCAGGGCGGCGAACTCGGTTTCGTTCGGGGTGATCACATCGGCCAGCTTGAGCAGGCCGATGGTCGAGGGGGCGTCGGCCGGTGCGGTGTTGAGCACGGTGGTGACGCCGGCCTCGCGGGCCGTGGCCAGTGCCGCTTCGATGGTCTGCACCGGCGATTCCAGCTGCACCAGCACCACCTTGGCGCCGGTCAGCAGGGCCTGCTGCTGTTGCAGGAAGTCGGTGCTCAGCGCGGCGTTGGCACCCGGTCCGATCACGATGGTGTTGCGGCCACGGGCATCGACGTAGATGCCGGCGGTGCCGGTCGGTTCGCTGCTGGCTTCGGCGATCAGACCGAAGCCGTCCTGCGCGGCCAGCTCACGGGCGGTGGCGCCACCAGCGTCGTCGCCCAGCGCGCACACGAAGTGCGTGTCGGCACCGGCGCGGCAGGCCGCCACGGCCTGGTTGAAGCCCTTGCCACCGGGGCCGGTGCTGTAACGGCCGGCAATGGTCGCACCCGGTGCCGGCAGCGACTCGCACCGCCACACGTGATCGACATTGAAGGAACCGACGACAACGACACTGCTGCTCATAGGGAATCTTTTCTCAACCAAGGGTTCAACTGAAGTGCGTCAGCACGCCGGCGATGGTCGCCGTCATGAAGGTGGCAATGGTACCGCCCAACACCGCGCGCAGGCCGAACTTGGCCAGGTCGTGGCGACGTTCCGGGGCCAGGCCGCCAATGCCGCCGATCTGGATCGCGATCGAGCTGAAGTTGGCGAAGCCGCACAGCGCGTAGGTGGCGATCAGGCGACCTTCCTCGGACAGGCTCACGCCGGCGATCTGGCCGTTCACGATCTGCGACAGCTCGGTGTAGGCCACGAACTCGTTGATCACGACCTTCTGGCCGATCAGCGAACCGACGGTGGTGGCATCGGCCCACGGGGTGCCGATCACCCAGGCGATCGGGGCCAGCACGTAACCGAAGATGGTCGACAGGTTGGTCGGCTTGCCGATGGCAGCGGCCAGGCCGGTCACATCGCCGATCCAGGTCAGCGGGGCATTCAGCAGCGCGATCAGGGCGATGAAGGCCAGCAGCATCGCACCGATGTTCAGCGCCAGCTTCAGGCCGTCACCGGCGCCGGCGGCGGCCGCGTCGATGATGTTGCTGGAGGTCTTCTCGACTTCCATCTTCACCGTGCCGCGGGTCAGCGGGGTGCCGGTTTCCGGAATCAGCAGCTTGGCCACGACCAGCGTGGCCGGCGCGGCCATGATGCTGGCCGCCAGCAAGTGCTTGGCGTAGAAGGCCTGCTGCGCCGGATCGCCACCGCCGAGCATGCCCACGTAGGCCGCCAGCACGCCGCCGGCGATGTGCGCCATGCCGCCGATCATCATGGTCAGCAGCTCGGACTGGGTCATCCTGGCGATGTACGGGCGCACGGTCAGCGGCGCCTCGGTCTGGCCGATGAAGACGCTGGCGCAGACGCTGGTGGTTTCCGCACCCGACACGCGCATCACCTTGGTGATCGACCAGGCCATCACGCGCACGATGCCCTGCATGATGTTGAGGTGGTACATCACCCCCATCAGCGCAGAGAAGAAGATGATGGTCGGCAACACCTGGAAGGCGAAGATGAAGCCGTAGTTCTTGGTGTCCATCAACGAGCCGAAGATGAAGCCTGAGCCCTCGTTGACGTAGCTGAGGATCTTGACGAAGCCCTTGCCCAGCGCGTCGAACACGTCGCGCCCGCCCGGCACCAGGATCACCAGCGCCGCAAAGGCGATCTGCAGGGTGATACCGGTGGCAACCAGCTTCCAGTCAACCGCGCGCTTGTTATTGGAAAACAACCAGGTGATGCCGATCAGCACCGCCAACCCGAACAGGCCGAAGCCGATCCTGCCCAAACCTTCGACCATGTGAGTGACTCCCCTGGGGCGTCGCGAAAAACGGGAAGCCTAGTGCAGGGCAGGGGCCGGGGCAAGAAAAAGCAGCGTGTGCGCGGCCAACGGTACCGATCAGGCCAGCAACGGCAAGGGCTTGCGGCTGGCGGCGGCGGGTAGAATGGGGTTCGATCCCGGCCCGGATGCGGGCCCGCAGCAGGAGATTCGCATGCAATACCGTCGCCTGGGCTCCACCGGCCTGCCGATTTCCGCCTTGTCCTTCGGCGCCTGGGTGACCTTCGGCGACCAGGTCCCGCGCGATGAGGCCCGCAACCTGGTGGCCGCCGCCTGGGATCATGGCGTCAACTTCTTCGACAACGCCGAGGGTTATGCCAACGGTCGTGCCGAACAGGTCATGGGCGACGTGATCACCGACCTGCGACTGCCGCGCGACGGTTTCTGCGTGTCCAGCAAGGTGTTCTTCGGCAGTGCCAAGGACCCGCGGCCGACCCAGCGCGGCTTGTCGCGCAAGCACGTGACCGACGCCTGCCATGCCGCGCTCAAGCGCCTGCGGGTGGACTACCTGGACCTTTATTACTGCCACCGCCCGGATCCGGACGCGCCGATCGCCGAGACTGTGCACGCCATGGATACCCTGGTACGGCAGGGCAAGATCCTCTACTGGGGCACTTCGGAGTGGTCGGCGGCGCAGATCCAGCAGGCGCTGGACATCGCCGAGGCGCGCAACCTGCAGGGCCCGTCGATGGAGCAGCCGCAGTACAACCTGTTGCATCGCGAGCGGGTCGAGGTCGAGTACGCGCCGCTGTATGCGGGTGCCGGCCTGGGCACCACCATCTTCTCGCCGCTCGCCTCGGGCCTGCTCACTGGCAAGTACGACCAGGGCATCCCGGCCGATGCGCGGCTGGGGCGGGAAGGCATGGAGTGGTTGCAGGACCTGGTGCTGGGGGCCGATGCCGGGGCCCGCCTGGGCCAGGTGCGGCGCTTCAGCGAGGTGGCACGCGCGCTCGGCCATGCCCCGGCCACGCTGGCCATCGCCTGGTGCCTGCGCAACCCGAACGTTTCCAGCGTGATCCTCGGCGCCAGCCGGGTCAGCCAGCTGCTGCAGAACCTGCAGGCACTGGACGTGCTGGAGCAGGTCGACGCGGCCGGCTGGGCCCAGGTCGAAGCCGTCTTCGCCTGACAGCCCTTTGGAGAGTCGAGCCACGCTCGACTCCAGGTTGGTCGGGCCTTTGTAGAGTCGAGCCATGCTCGACTCCGCACGTAGCGCGGGCATTTCCAGGCGACGGCGCGAGAGCAGTCGAGCGTGGCTCGACTCTACAAAAGCCGTGTGCCCCCATCTTTCAATAGATGAAATCTATCGAATTTCAGAATTCGATCATTAATCTCATCAATGAAATTGAGAATGGTTGTTGATTGTCAACTGAGAATCATTATCATTTAACTCGTCCCTCGCACGAGTCCAGATGCTCATGAATGCTCAACCTGTACTGCTGCGCCCCGAAACGCTGACCCTCCGCGATCGACCGGTCCGCGTCGTTCCGCCGGAAGAGGTCATCGACAGTGAAGCCCTGCTCAAGGGCCGTCGTGAAATCCTGATCCAGCACGGCGACCGCTTCTATCGCCTGCGGCACACCAGCAACGACAAGCTGATCCTGACCAAGTAATCGCGGCCTGGTCGCCCGCCTCCCTCCCTCCTGCCGGCAGCGCCGACAGGGTGGGCGGCCCGTCCGCTCCCGCTCTCTCCCCCTCGGTCTACCGCGTGCACCTTCCGGGTGTGCCGGTAACCGGGGGTTCCCCTGCCTGACCGAATGAACCTGATGACCCGCCATACCGCCCTGTGTCTTGCTGTCTGGATGGCGTTGCCGCTGTCCGCCCACGCTGCTGCCGCCGCTGCGCCTGATGCGCGCGAATTCGATCGGGTGCAGGTCACCGCCACCCGCACCGAGCGGGCCGTGAGTGACGTGGCGGCCACCGTGGACGTCATCGACCGTGAGCAGATGGACCGGCACCTGGTGCAGGACATCAAGGATCTGGTGCGCTACGAGCCGGGCCTGTCGGTCACCCGCAGCGCGACCCGCTTCGGCCTGGATGGTTTCCGCATCCGTGGCCTGGACGGCAACCGCGTGCGCATCCAGACCGACGGCATCGTCATGCCGACCCGGTTCGATATCGGTTCGTTCGCCAGTTCCAACCGCAACTTCACCGACCTCGATACGCTCAAGCGCGTGGAGATCGTGCGCGGCCCGGCCAGCTCGCTGTACGGCTCCGATGCACTGGGCGGCGTGGTGGCGTTCGTCACCAAGGACCCGGCCGACTACCTCAAGGACGGCAAGAACAGCTACTTCGGACTGAAGTTCGGCTACGACGGCGAGTGGAAGGGCCTGCTTGGCGGTGCCACCGCTGCTTTCGGTGGCGAGCACTGGAGCGGTCTGGTCAACGTCAACCACCACCAGGGCCAGGAAACGGACAACAAGGGCACGGTACGCAGCGACAACGACACCCGTACGGCGTCCAATCCGCAGGACCGCGACGGCCGCAGCCTGCTCAGCAAGCTGGTTTATGCGCCGAGCGAGGACCAGCGCTTCCGCCTGACCGTGGAAGGCAACGAAGACACCACCGATACCAATGTGCTGTCGGCGATCGCCAGCGTCGCGCCGCGTCCGGGCGCACTTGCTGCCGCCACTGGCATGAAGTCCCACGACACGCAGAAGCGTACCCGCGTGTCCTTTGCCCACGAAATGGATGCGCTGGACCAGCCGTTCGCCGACAGCCTGCATTGGCAGGTGTATGCGCAGAACAGCGAAACCCGGCAGCAGACCGACGAGACGCGCACCGACGGCAGCCGCCGCCACCGCGTGTTTTCCTTCGACCAGCATGCTTACGGCCTGCAGGCGCAGTTCAACAAGGCGTTCAGCACCGGTGCGGTCGAACACGCGTTGACCTACGGCTTCGAGGGCACGCGCACCGAGATCCGCCAGAAGCGCGACGGCTATCAGGTCAACCGTGCCGGTGTGGTCAGCAACACCGTTACCCCCGACACCTTCCCGGTGCGTGACTTCCCGATCAGCAAGACCACCGAGCTGGGCCTGTACGCGCAGGATGAAATGCGCCTGGCCGACGGCAAGCTGTCGCTGGTGCCGGGCGTGCGCGTCGACCGTTACGAGCTGAAGCCGGAAGTGGACAGCATCTTCGCCGAAGACAACCCGACCACGGCCGTGGCCCAGCTGAAGAAGACCAGCGTGTCGCCGAAGCTGGGCATGGTCTGGCGCTTCACCGACCAGTGGTCGCTGTTCGCCGGCTATGCGCGTGGCTTCCGTTCGCCGCCGTACAACGACGTCAACATCGGCCTGACCAACGTGGCCTTCGGCTACACCGCCATCGCCAACCCGGACCTGAAGCCGGAAACCAGCGACGGCTACGAACTGGGCCTGCGCTTCATCGCGCCGGCTGCGTACGTCAGCGTCAGCGGCTACTACAACGACTACAAGGATTTCATCCAGTCCAACGTCGATACCGGCCGCAACGCACAGGGTTTGACCGTGTTCCAGTCGCAGAACATCGCCGACGCGCGCATCTATGGCGCGGAAATGAAGGCCGGCATCGAGTTCGGTGAACTCAGCCCGGCGCTGAAGGGCTGGGCGCTGCGCAGTGCGTTGGCCTGGTCGCGTGGTGACAACCGGACCGATGACGAACCGCTGGCCTCGGTCGATCCGCTGCGTGGCACGCTGGGCCTGATGTACGACACCGATACCTGGGGCGTCGAACTGGCCGGCACCTTCGTGCAGCGCAAGAAGCGCCTGCCGCCGCCTGCTGCGCAGACCAATCCGAACGCACCGGCGCCGTTCGTCTACCAGCCGGCCGGCTACGGCGTGCTGGACCTGATAGCGCACTGGAACTTCGCACCGGGTGCGACCTTCAATGTCGGCGTGTTCAACCTGGCCGACAAGCGCTACATCGAATGGTCGTCCATCACTCCGAGCCTGATCACCAATCGCGCACTGAGCGATCGTTTCAGCAGCCCGGGCCGCACCTTCTCCGCCAGCCTTGCCGTTTCCTGGTGACCTCATGAGCCGAGCACTGTCCGCACGCAGGAATGACTCCATCGCCGCGCCGTACAGCGCGGCCTGGCCGACCCCGGCACAGCTGGCCACGCTCGGCACCGTGCTGTGCCTGTACCACGCCGACGGCAACGAGCTGGGCGGCTGGCGCCAGGCCGTACGCGTGCATGCCTGCCAGGGCGTGGACAGCGAAGGCCTGCGCGAAAGCCTGTGCTTCCTCGATGGCCGCGGCCGCTGCGTGTGGCGCCTGTACCTGCTGCCGGACAGCGACTTCCTGGCCTGGGACCGGCTGGTGGCTGCGCTGCCGCCGGGGCCCGAGCACGACAGCGACGGCAGTGTCGGCGAACGCCTGTGGCGGCGCCTGGCCGGTCATCTGGGTGGCCAGCGCTGGCGCCTGTGCGCGCTGCGCCTGCATGCCGCCGACGATGGCCGCACGCTGGCCGCCAGTCTGTCGACCCTGTCCTCGCTGGGCGCAGCCACCGCGCGCCGCATTGCACGGCTGGAAGGTGCTGAAGGCGAGCTGGCAATCGACGATTGCTGCTGTGCCGATGCCGCGCGGCGTCCGGCGCCGCGGATTCCCGGCGACCTGCCGCCGATCCGCCTGTGACCCACTCCTGATGGAACGCCTGTCGGCCACGGACGGCCTCTCAACGCATCTGCAACCCCGAAGGAAGACCCCGATGAAGTTCCAGACAGCCAGCGCCCTGCTTGTGCTCGCCGCCAGCGGCGTGGCCAGCGCGCAGCCCTCCGATATCGCCCGTGACCACGACAGCATCCTTGCCATGCAGGGTGAGTACACCGTGGACTTCGCCTTCGACGAGACCGTGCTGCTGAAGCCGGGCTACGAGCGCGCGCCGGCGATGCGCAGCGGCGGCAGCGAAGTGGTCATCGTGGTCGAAGACACGCCGAAGCGCATCGTGCTGCAGCACCTGCTGCTGGACGAGAAGAGCGGCCACATCACCAAGCACTGGCGTCAGGACTGGGTGTACGAAGCACCGAACCGTTTCGAGTTCAGTGACGACCAGACCTGGAAGGTGCGCAGCATTCCGGCGGCGGTGAACCAGGGCGCCTGGACCCAGTGCGTATACGAAGTGAGCGACGCACCGCGCTATTGCGGCACCGGCACGTGGACCTACACCAACAACGTGCCGAGCTGGACCAGCGACCTGAGCTGGCGTCCGCTGCCGCGCCGTGAGTACACCAAGCGCAGTGACTACAACGCGCTGGCCGTGATCAACCGCCACACGCTGACCCCGAACGGCTGGACCCACGAGCAGTTCAACACCAAGGTGCAGCGCAACGCCGATGGCAGCCAGGTGGAGATCGCCCGCGAGTTCGGCTTCAACGACTACGTGAAGACCACCGAGGTCGACTTCACCCCGGCGCGAAACTACTGGAAGGCCACTGCCGGTTACTGGGCCAAGGTGCGCCAGCGCTGGGACGGCTTCCTCGGCCAGGCCCCGGGCGTGCACCTGAAGACCAAGATCGACGGCATGGCGATGATCATCCCGATGTTCACCCAGGCCGAAGAGATCCAGGCCGGCAAGAAGGTGAAGGACAAGCAGATCGACGACGTGTTCGCCAAGTACGTGGAAAAGGCCCAGTAAGTCGAGCCCTGCTCGACTCATGGCGCGGATCCTCTGGTCAGGTGCCGCGCCGCATATTCGCTTCTGGTAGGTGCCGAGCTTGCTCGGCACGCTCTTCGCCGGCGATTGCACGTGGCATCCATGCTCGGGGTCGCGTTACATGGCGCCTGATGCGTATCGCTTTGACGTAATTCGCCACATTCTCTCGAAACCTCCGCTCGGAGGTTGGGGGTGCGATAGGGTGGGTGGTTCATTCCGCCCATGATCATGCCGGTCGATGAAACTCTCCGAAATCTGCAGCCAACTGCTGTCCGGCGAAGCCTGTGACGACATCGACAGTTTCCATCTCGAAATCGACGACTTCGAGGAGGTGGAACTTGTCTCGCGCTTGAGTCGGATTGATGGAGTGCTGGAGCGCCTTGGGCCTCGATGGACCTCGGCCTATCTGCTCAGTCTCTGCAGTCACGTGCTTTCAACAGTCCGCATTTCCGGTCGTGCACGTGATTCAGCCGATGCGAAGATGTTCCTCGCATTGAGCTTCACCGACTTCGAGCTGCACGCGCAAGAGGGCATCCTGCTTCCAAGCGTCTTCTATTATCCAGGCCCCGAAGGGGTTGCGTTCGGGAGCCACCGTCGGCACGAATCCGACAGGGCGGCTTCGGCTGAAATCGACATCGTGCGCTCCGTGTTCGAAGATGCTGGCATGCTCGCCGGCTTTCGCTTCTGCGAGAGCCGCACTGATGGTCCCCCAGGTCACGACGTGGTTCGTGTCTTTGCGATTCCATTGGTCGAAAATGAGGTTCGCTGATGCTCGTGGAAGAGCGCCAGGTGTTCGAAACCTACCTGTCCGATCCGCAAGTCCATGATCGTCTCGAACAGCATTTCCTCGACGCGTTCACGGCCGGCATCCAGGCGGCCAATCTGCGTGCTGAAGACTTCCGCAGCCCGCATTACAACGTGTTCTTCGTCGATGGTACGAAAGACCGCGAAGCCAACCCCATTTTCTCCGCCAAGCATCTGATCAGCGGCAACATCGTCCGTATCGTCATTTTCGAAAGCCCTCCGGACTACACCGAAGTCCACAACCGGGTAGGGGATGACAATGCCAAGGACGAGCTCGGCGTGTTCACAACGCTTTCGGGAATGCAGCGTGCGATGGATACGACCGTGGCTTGGTCAAAGCAGCAGGCGTTGTGAGCCGCATCCACGCATGGCGTGGATGTGCCGTGCCGGATATCCGCTCCTGGTAGGTGCCGAGCTTGCTCGGCACGCTCTTCGCCGGCGATTGCACACCGTATCCACGCGTGATGTGGATGTGCCGTGCCGGATATCCGCGCCTGGTAGGTGCCGAGCTTGCTCGGCACGCTCTTCGCCGGCGATTGCACACCGCATCCACGCGTGGTGTGGATGTGCCGTGCCGGATATCCGCTCCTGGTAGGTGCCGAGCTTGCTCGGCACGCTCTCCATCGGTGATCGCACGCTGCATCCATGCCATGCGTGGATGCGATGCACTCAGGACGCCGGCCCACTCAAGGTGGTCAGGTCCAGCCCGGCGTCCTGGAAGGCACGCAGGGTGGCCTGCAGGCTGGCCTCGTCCTCGCGGGTGCGGACGCCCATGACAGCTTGGTGGCAACGCACTCGATCCGTGCTGCAGGCGCTACGGTCCGGCAGCAGCAGCGCGGTCTGTGCGACGAGGATCGCCATGTGCGCCACTTCCTTTCTCGGCTTCGGTTGGCCCCGGTAGAACCGGTCGAACTCAGCACGCAGGTCGGCCACCACGTCGGCATCGCTGCGCTTGCGTGACATGCTGACCGGAACCAGATAGGTCGGGTGGCCCTCGTGGAAGGCTTGCGCTTCATCAGCCAGCACCGTTTCCAGCACGAAGGCCTGCACCGCGTCAGGAACATAGCCCTCCGCCGCGCGGGCGCCTGCGGGTAGCACCGCGGTGAGCAGCGGGGAACTGGCCAGAAGGATGCGCAGACAGAGGCTGTATTTCATCTTCATTCCTTGAACCTCGGGAGCGCGGGAGCAACCTTCCGCGCTTCCGGACGATCTGATCGGGTGGGGCGCGCAGCATAGCCCCCACCCGAGCGTGTCACGATCGCGTCAGGCTTCGCGCAGGGCCAGTGCCGGTGGCGTATGCAGGATCGCCCGCGTACCCCACCAGCCTGCCAGCAGGCTCAAGCCGATGCCGACCACGCCGCCGATCAGCAGGCCCGGCCACGGCGGCAGCAACGGCAGCTCGAACACCCTCTGCGAAACCACCACGCCGATCGCAGCGGCCGCGCCCACCGCCAGCAACGCCGCCAGCGTGCCCAGCGCACCGAATTCCACCAGTACCGCGCCACGCAGCTGGCGCCGGGTCGCGCCCAGCGTGCGCAGCACCGCGCTGTCGTAGCGCCGTTCGCCCGCCGTGGCCTGCAGCGCGGCCAGCAGCACCAGCACGCCGGCCAGCAGACTGAACACCATCACCAGCTGCACCGCCTGTGCCACCCGTTCCATCACATCGCGCACCTGCGAGATCACCGCGTCCACGTCCAGCAGCGACAGGTTCGGCTGCGCGCGTACCAGCTCGCCCAGTCCGGCGGCCTTGCCGGCCGGTAGATGGAATGCGGACAGCAGGTTGTGTGGCGTATCGCCCACCGCATTCGGGTTCAGCAGCACGAAGAAGTTCGGACGGAAAGTGTTCCAGTCGGCCTTGCGCACGCTGGTGACAGTGAACTCGCGTTCCTGCTCGCCCACCGCAATGGTGATGCGGTCGCCGGGATGCACGCCGTAGCGCTTGGCCCAGCCGATTTCCACCGAGGCTTCGGCGGCGGTGCTGTCTGCCTTCCAGAAGGTGCCGTTGACCAGTGTGTTGGCCGGCGGGAAGCTGCTGCGCCAGCTGAAGTTCAACGGCCGGTTCTCGTCGTCGTCATCGCGCTGGCCTTCGCCCTGTGCCGGCTGCCCGTTCTGTTCAGGCGAGCGGTCCACGCGCAGCGGCGGCTTGCCGTTGATCGCGATCAGGCGGCCAGTGGCCATCGGTTCGATGCTGGCGTCGTTGGCGCCCAGTCCACGCAGTGCGGCCAGCACGCTGTCGCGCTGTTCGGGCTGGATGTTGATCAGGAAGTAGTTCGGCGTATCCGCGGGCAGTCGCTCGCGCCACTGCTGCAGCAGGCCGGGGCCGGTCACCGCCAGCAGCAACAGCGCGCACAGCGACAGCGACAGCCCCACCAGCTGCATCACCGCCAGCATCCGGCGCCGGGTCAGCGCGGCCAGACCCAGCCGCCAGTGGCCATGCAGGCGGTGCTGCAGGCCGCGCAGCAGCTGCAGCAGCACGAAGCCGACCACGCCGGCCGCCACCGCCAGCGCGGCCAACCCGCCCAGCACCCACAGCGCCAGCTTGAGATCACCGGTGACCTGCACCGCCAGCAGCAGGCTGGCCGCCAACGCCGCCACATAGGCCAGCAGCGAGGCAGGCGGCAGGGCGGCGAAGGAGCGGTTGAGCACCCGCATCGGCGGCACCCCGCGCAGGCGCAGCAGCGGTGGCAGGCCGAAGCCGAACAGCAGCAACAGCCCGATGCCGGCACCGGTCAGCGCAGGCATTGCCTCGGGCAGCGGCAGGCGCTGCGGCACCAGGCTGCCCAGCACCTGCACCAGGCCCTCCTGCGCCGCCATGCCCAGGCCGATGCCGAGTGCGCAAGCCGGCACCGCCAGCATCAGCAGCTGCAGTGCCAGACCGGACAGGATGTCGCGCTGGCGCGCGCCCAGGCAGCGCAGGATCGCCACCTGGTCGATGCGGCGCAGGGCGAAGCGGTTCGCCGCCAGCGCCGTGGCAACACCGGCCAGCAATACCGCCAGCAGCGCGCTGAGGCCGAGGAAGCGCCCGGCCAGGTCGAAGGCCTGGCGCACGCCGCGCTGGGTGTCGTCCACACTCAGCAGGCGCAGGCCCTTCACCTGCGGCAGCAGCCATTGCCGAAGTGCCGCGATCGGTTCTGCTGCTCCGG
Source organism: Stenotrophomonas sp. 80084_Sma (assembly GCF_056481995.1). NCBI lineage: Bacteria > Pseudomonadati > Pseudomonadota > Gammaproteobacteria > Lysobacterales > Lysobacteraceae > Stenotrophomonas > Stenotrophomonas sp. 80084_Sma. The sequence goes on from NZ_CM151177.1 coordinate 740,803, forward strand.
CGAACATCAGCCGGTAGTTGATGCGGCTGCCCGGACCGAGCAGGCCGGTGCCTTCCACATCGGCGCGGTTGACCAGCAGGGTGGGGGAAAGCGTAAGCAGATCGCCGCCGGTATCCGGCTCGGCCTCGATGATGCCGGCGATGCGCAGCGTGCCAGCGCCGAATTCAAGGTCGTCACCGGCTTTCAGTCCCAGCCCCTGGAGAAGGCGTGGGTCGGCATAGGCCTGGCCCTTGGCCGGCATGCCGGCCTTGTCGATCAGGGCGCCCCCGGGCGTGGCCCGCACCCGCAGCGTGCCACGCAGCGGATAGCCCGCCTGCACCGCCTTGATGCTGGCCATCTGGCTGGCATCGGCGTTGAACAGCACGCTGCCGAAGCTGGCGATACGGGTGTAGGAAAGTCCGCGCCGCTGCGCCTCGTCGGCGAACGCCTGCGGCGGGTCATCGCGCCCGGCGATGCCGAGGTCGCCGCCTAGCATTTCCGCTGCGCTGCCGGTCAGTGCCAGGTTGACCCGGTTCACCAGCGTGCCGACCGCGGTCATCACCGCCACGCCCAGCACCAGCGCGGCGAACACGGTCAGCAGGTCGCCGGCCAGCGCCTCGCGGCGCAGCGCGCGCCACGCGTGCCGCAGCAGGTTCATGCCTGCGTCCCACGCTCGACCGGCAGCAGGCGGCCGTCGTCGATGCGGTGGATGTACTGGCAACGCTGGGCCAGGCGCAGGTCGTGAGTGACCAGCACCAGGGTGGTGCCGCTGCCGGCGTTGAGTTCGAACAGCAGGTCGCTGATGTGCTGGCCGGTGGCGTGGTCCAGCGAGCCGGTCGGTTCGTCGGCGAACAGAATGCGCGGGCGGGTGACGAAGGCACGTGCCAGTGCCACGCGCTGCTGCTCGCCGCCCGACAACTGGCGCGGATAGTGGCGGGCGCGATGGGCCAGGCCGACCTGGGCCAGCACTTCTTCGACCCGCGCCCGGTCTTCGCGCCCAGCCAGTTCCAGCGGCAGCGCGACATTCTCGGCGGCGGTCAGTGCCGGCAGCAGATGGAAGCTCTGGAACACGAAGCCGACCTCACGCGCGCGCAGCTGGGCGCGGGTCTCCTCGTCCAGCGCCGCCAGGTCCTGGCCGGCCAGCGCGATGCGGCCGCGGCTGGGCAGGTCCAGCCCGGCCAGCAGGCCGAGCAGGGTGGTCTTGCCGGAACCGGAGGCGCCGACGATGGCCGCGCTGGTCCCTTCATGGACGGTCAGGGTGATGTTGTCCAGTATGTGGACTTCACCCTCCGGGCCCTGCACGGATTTGCCGACCTGGTCGACGGCGATGGCAACGGACGCGCTGCGGGGGGACAGGCTGTCGATGAGGAGACTCCAATGCGCAAGACGGGATGGAGCCGGCGAGCCGGCGCGATGATGGTGCTGCTGCTAGGGTTCCTGCTGCTGCCCGGGCTGGCCTGTGCCAAAGGTCCGGCCGGCACCGTGCTGGTGCTCGGCGACAGCCTCAGTGCTGCCCACAATATCCCTGCCGACGCCGGGTGGGTGAGCCTGCTGCAGCAGCGGGTCAGGCAGCAGTCGAAAACACCGGCGCGCATCGTCAATGCCAGCATGAGCGGTGAGACCACCGCCGGCGCGCTGACCCGCCTGCCAAGTCTGCTGGCCAAGGAAAAACCCACCGTAGTGGTGATTGCCCTAGGCGGCAATGACGCACTGCGCGGGCTGACCCCGGCGCAGGTGCAGGGCAACCTGGAAAAGATGGTGCAGGCCAGCCAGAAGGCCGGTGCCAAGGTGTTGCTGCTCGGCATCGATGTGCCGCCCAACTATGGGCCGGGTTATCGCCAGCGGCTGGCGGCGGCCTACAAGGCACTGGCCACGCAGTACAAGGTGCCGCTGCTGCCGTTCCTGCTGGAGGGCGTGGCACTGCAGCCGGGGCTGATGCAGTCTGATGGCCTGCACCCGACCGCGCAGGCGCAGCCGAAGGTGCTGGACAACGTCTGGCCATTGCTGCGGCCTCTGCTCTGAACGATTTACATCCCTCTTGACGGAACTTCACATCGCGTCCACCGTCGATCCGGCATGTTTCACAAAGCTGAAGTTAGAGGGAATCACATGCGTCAGACGAAGGAGACCTCCGGCTTGGTGCTGGTGGTCGAAGACAACCGCAACATCTCCGAGATGATCGGGGAATACCTGGAAGGTCGCGGCTTCGAAGTCGACTATGCACAGGACGGCCTGGATGGCTACCGCCTTGCGGCGGAGAACAGCTATGACGTCGTGGTGCTCGACTTGATGTTGCCGCGCCTGGATGGCATCGAAGTGTGCCGTCGCCTGCGCAACGATGCGCGCAAGTCCACCCCGGTGCTGATGCTCACGGCACGCGACACGCTGGATGACAAGCTCACCGGCCTCGGTTTCGGCGCCGATGACTACCTGACCAAGCCGTTCGCGATCCAGGAGCTGGAAGCCCGCCTGCGCGCGCTGATCCGCCGCGAGCGTCGCCAGGTGGGTTCGGAAGTGCTGAAGGTCGCCGACCTGGTGCTCGATCCGGTCAGCATGCGTGCCACCCGTGCCGGTACCGAGCTGCAGCTGTCGCCGATCGGCCTGCGCCTGCTGACCATCCTGATGCGCGAATCGCCGCGCGTGGTCACCCGCCAGGAGATCGAACGCGAGATCTGGGGCAACGGCCTGCCGGATTCGGACACCCTGCGCAGCCACCTGTACAACCTGCGCAAGATCATCGACAAGCCGTTCGACCGTCCGCTGCTGCATACCGTGCAGAGTGCCGGCTACCGCATTGCCGACATCGCCCAGCCGATGGCCTGAGCAGGCCCGCGCCGGTGCAGCCGCAGGCCGGGCCGGGCTGCGGCCAGGCACCAGGGCAGGGGATGACCGTCCGGCAGTGCCGCCGGTCATCGCCCGTGCATCCCAACGGCGCGGTGCGCTGCCTATAATCGCAGCGCTCTGACCGGGACCCCGCAATGCCGCACGGCCTGCCGCGCAAGATCCGTATCGCTTTCATCCTGCAGGCAGTGCTGGCCAGCCTGGGCATCCTGCTCGGTGCGTGGCTGGTTTCGCTGGTGATCAAGCACAGCCTGGTCGGCGCCGCCCTGCGCGAGGAGGCGGCGTACTTCTGGACGCTGCACGAGGCCTCGCCGGTGCAGCCGCCACCCAACACCCAGAACATCCGTGGCTACCTGCTGGAAAGCGGGCAGTCGGCCCTGTCGTTGCCGGCCAATCTGCGCAACCTGGAGCCCGGCTTCCACGAACTGCCCAAGGACGACCAGCTGGTGCTGGTCGATGTGCGCCCGGCCGGCCGCCTCTACCTGGTATTCCTGCGTTCGCGTGCGGAGATGCTGGCGTTCTGGTTCGGCATCGTGCCGGTGCTGCTGACCCTGCTGGCGGTGTATGGCGCCAGTTGGGTCACCTATCGTGCTTCCAAGCGCCTGGTATCGCCGGTGAACTGGCTGGCGCGACGCGTCTCGCGCTGGGACCCGGGCCATCCCGAGGCGGCCGACCTGGAGCCGAACAAGCTGCCGGCGGACATGCAGGGCGAGACCCGGCAGCTGGCTGCCGCACTGCATTCACTGGCCAACCGGGTCAGCGCGCACGTGGCCCGTGAGCGCAACTTCACCCGCGATGCCAGCCATGAGCTGCGCACACCGCTGACCGTGATCCGCGTGGCCAGCGACATGGCGCTGGGCGATGACAGCCTGGAGCCGCGCCTGCGCCGCAGCCTGCAGCGTATCCAGCGCGCCGGGCGCGACATGGAGGCGGTGATCGATGCGTTCCTGATCCTGGCCCGCGAGGCCGATGTCGAGCCGCAGATCGAGCTGTTCGACGTCAACGACATCGTCCGCTACGAGGTGGACAACGCCAACGAGCTGCTGGGTACGCGCTCGGTATCGGTGCACCTGCACAGCGATGGCCCGGTGCAGCTGCATGCGCCGCCGCGGGTGCTGCAGGTGGTGGTCAGCAACCTGGTGCGCAACGCGTGCAGTTACACCGATGAGGGGCGCATCGACGTGCATGTGCACAACGATCGGGTGGTGGTGCGCGATACCGGTATCGGCATGTCGGCCGACGCACTGTCGCGGGCCTTCGAGCCGTTCTACCGCGCCGAGCCGAGCCGCCCGCAGGGCACCGGCCTGGGCCTGTCGATCGTGCGCCGGCTGTGCGACCGCTTCGGCTGGAAGGTCAGCCTGGCCAGCGAGCCGGGTCAGGGCACCGAGGCCACGGTGGTGTTCCGCTGACGCGGCACCTGCTGCCTCGGTAGATGCCGACCTTGGTCGGCGCTTTCAACAGGATTCACGCCGGTGCCCCATGCCAACCAAGGTTGGCATCTACCGGAGCGAGGCCGCAGCCTTCTTCAATCGCACTTCACCTTCGGCGCCAGCGCCTTGGTCCAGATCGCATAGCCGGCCGGGGTCATGTGCAGCATGTCCTCGCGGAACAGCGACGCATCCGGCTGGCCGTCGGTGCCGAGCATCGGCGTGTAGACGTCGGTGAAACCGGTGTTGGGCAGCTTGGCCAGGGCTGCCTTGATCAGCGTGTTGGCCTCGTTGATCGCCGGCAGCAGGTGCACGCGCGACGGGCTTGGCTTGATCGACAGGTACTCCACCTTCGTCTTCGGCAGGTCGCGATGCACGCGCTGCACGAAGGCAACCACATCGTCGCGCACCTGCACGGCGCTGCGGCCGCTGTTGAGGTCGTTGTCACCGGCGTAGAAGAACACCTTGCACGGTGCATACGGCACCACGATGCGGTCGGCATACCAGGTGCTGTCGCGCACTTCCGAACCGCCGAAACCACGGTTGAACACCGGCTCGCCGGGGAAGTCGGTGGCCAGGCTCTCCCAGAAGCGGATCGAGGAGCTGCCGATGAACTCGATGCCGCCCCGTGGCGGCGGGCTGGCCTGGTCGGCGCTGGCAAAGTGGGCCATGTCGCCGGCCCAGGCCACGTTGGAGACCTGCTCGGGCACGCGCGGCGGCTTGGCCGGGCTCAGCGCCTGGGCCAGGGGGGCGGCGGTCAGCAGGCCCAGCATCAGCAGGCAGGTACGGCGACGGGACATCAGGCGCTCCAGCAGGGAAGGGGAAAGCCATCATAGAAGCTGGGGCGGGCCGGGGCTTGCCCCTGGCAGTCCATTCACCGGGCCGGTGCCGGGATGCGGCTGGCGGCCTTGTGGCAAAATGGCGGCCATCTGCCTATCCCTGTGCACCCATGATTCCCTGCCGTGCGTCTGAGCGGTCGCTGCGCCGCGCCCCTGTTGCTGGATGTTCCACCCGTGGCTGATCAGTTCGGCCATCTGCCCCGCGGCCCGCGCCGCATCTTCCAGGCCGCCCGCTGGTCCTGGCAGGGCCTGCGCGCCGCCTGGCTGCATGAGTCCTCGTTCCGGCTGGAGGTCTACCTGCTGATCCTGCTGACCCCGGTCGCGGTCTGGCTGGGCCAGACCCCGGTCGAGCGCGCGCTGCTGATCGGCTCGATGCTGCTGGTGCTGGCGATGGAACTGGCCAACTCGGCCATCGAGGCGGTGATCGAACGTTACGGCAGCGAGATCCACGAGCTGGCCGGCCGCGCCAAGGACATGGGTTCGGCGGCGGTCTTCGTGCTGATGATGAACGTGCTTCTGTGCTGGGCGCTGGTTGTGGTCCCGCATGCAATGGCCGGCAATTACGGCTGATCCCCATTCCCCCACTGCCCTGAAGAGTTTCCATGTCCTTTGAGTTCCTCGCCGACCCCAATGCCTGGGTGACCCTGTTCACCCTGAGCGCACTGGAAATCGTGCTCGGCATCGACAACCTGGTGTTCATTTCCATCGCGGTCAGCAAGCTGCCGGAAGAGCGTCGCCCGTTCGCGCGCAAGCTCGGCATCGCCGTGGCCTGCATTACCCGCATCGCCCTGCTGGTGTCGCTGGCCTATCTGGCGCACATGTCCGCCAACCTTTTCACCGTGGCTGGTATGGGCATCTCCATCCGCGACCTGGTGCTGATCGTCGGTGGCCTGTTCCTGATCATCAAGGGCTACATGGAGATCAAGGAACTGATCACCGGTGGCGAAGACGAGAACCCGGCCACCAGCAAGGCCTCGGGTGTATTCGGCATGGTCATCCTGCAGATCGCCATCATCGACATCGTGTTCTCGCTGGACTCGGTGATCACCGCCGTCGGCATCGCCGATCACATCCCGGTGATGGTCGCCGCCATCCTGCTGTCGGTGCTGGTGATGCTGCTGGCCGCCAACCCGCTGGGCCGCTTCATCGACGCAAACCCGACCGTGAAGATGCTGGCACTGGCCTTCATCCTGCTGATCGGTGCGGTGCTGATCCTGGATGGCCTGGACGTGCACGTGCCCAAGCCCTACATCTATGCCGCCATGGGCTTCTCGGTGCTGGTGGAATGGCTGAACCTGCTGATGCGCCGCCGCGCACGCGATCACCACGTGCCGGGTGCTGGCGACTGGTAAGCAGATCACAGGCAAATGTGTGTCCCAGAACCCCCGGCCAGCGCCGGGGGTTCTGCGTTATGGGACCCATTGGGCTCGCCGGGCCATGCCCGGCGGGGAGGTTCCCGCCAGCTGTGAATTGAGGTCAACAGTGTTTTCCCGGGGCGAGGCTTAATCCGCGGCAGCAAAGCGCGCAGGCTACGCGCTCTTTTCCAGGACCTGCCCCACGCAGGATGACCCCATGAACTCCAGAGCCGCCTTGTTGGCCCTTGCCGTCGGCGCCTTCGCCATCGGCACCACTGAATTCGCGCCGATGGGCCTGCTGCCCGTCATTGCCGACGGCGTCGGCGTGAACATTCCCACCGCCGGCATGCTGATCACCGCCTATGCCGTGGGCGTGATGCTGGGTGCGCCGGTGATGACCCTGCTGATGGGACGGTTTGGCAAGCGCACCGCGCTGATGCTGCTGATGTCGATCTTCGTGGTCGGCAACCTGCTCTCGGCACTGGCCCCGAACTACGGCCTGCTGTTGCTGTCGCGTCTGGTCACCAGCCTCAATCACGGTGCCTTCTTCGGCATCGGTGCGGTGGTTGCCGCCAGCCTGGTGCCGAAGGACAAGCAGGCTGCCGCCGTGGCCACCATGTTCATGGGCCTGACCATCGCCAACATCGGCGGTGTGCCGCTGGCCACCTGGGTGGGCCAGCAGCTGGGCTGGCGTCTGTCCTTCGCCGGTACTGCGGTGCTGGGCCTGGTCGCGATCACCGCGCTCGGCCTCGCGCTGCCGGCATCCGCGCCGGGGCCGCGCCCGGACGTGCGCCGCGAACTGAGAGCGATCCTGCAGCCGCAGGTGCTGCTGGCGATGGCTACCACCGTGTTTGGCGCCGGCGCGATGTTCACCCTCTATACCTACGTGGCACCGGTGCTGACCGAACTGACCGGTGCCTCCAACGCCTTCATCGCGATGTCGCTGGCGCTGATCGGTATCGGCTTCACCTTCGGCAACGGCATCGGTGGGCGCATGGCCGACTGGTCGCTGGATGGTGCCACCCGCATCCTGCTGGCGGTCCTGGCCGTGTTGATGTTCGTGCTGCCGCTGGCCTTCATGAATCACGCCACGGCGGCGCTGGGTGTGCTGCTGTTCGGCGCGGCGACTTTCGCCATCGTGCCGCCGTTGCAGATCCGGGTGATGCAGGCGGCCAGCGAGGCGCCGGGACTGGCGTCGTCGATCAACGTCGGTGCGTTCAACCTGGGCAATGCCGTGGGTGCGGCGCTGGGCGGTGCGGTGATCAGTTCGGGCCTGGGCTACGCCGCGATTCCGGTGGCCGGTGGCCTGCTGGCGGCCTCGGGGTTGCTGCTGGCATGGCTGGGGCGTCCGCGCACTGCGGTGGCTGAGGCTTGCTGAGTGATGTGGGGTTCCGGCAGGGCTGCGCCCTGCACCCGCCGAAGCAACAGCAACAGCCTGCATTCCGTGGGTTGGCGGGGTGGGGCCGGTTGCGGGGGACGCCGTGAATCCGTCCATGGAGGCTTGGCCGCGGCATCCATGCCGCGGACACCCCCGCAACCGGACCCACCCCGCCTTCGACAGATTCCCGCGGTCTGTCGGAACGTCGTTCTGCTTTGGTAGGTGTCGACCTTGGTCGACACGAATGCCCGAAGAACCGGCTTTTGCTTTTGTTTTTTTCTTTGTGATCTTCCCGCGGTGCGCAGGAAATTGTCCGTGGCCGGGAGGGTGGGTTGGCTGGGGGCGTGAGCCGCATGGATGCGGCGATCGAGCTTACATGGACGTACTTGCAGCGCCCCCCAGCCAACCCACCCTCCCGGCCACCCCCAGAGAACCAGCAAACAACCACCGCGGAGGGGGCGGCGCCCGATGGCCGGTCTTTCACCCGAACCATGGCATGCTCGGCGCCAAGCCCACCCGGAACCTCCGCCATGCGCCTGTTCACCCGTGTCCTGCCCCTGATGCTGTTGGCCTCCCTGCTCTCCGGCTGCGGCTACAACGCCATCCAGCAGAAGGATGAAGCGGTCAAGGCCAGCTGGTCGGAGGTCATCAACCAGTACAAGCGCCGCGCCGACCTGGTGCCCAACCTGGTGCAGACCGTGAAGGGCTTCGCCAGCCGGGAAGAGCGTGTGCTGACTGAAGTGACCAACGCCCGTTCGCGTGTCGGCCAGATCAACGTCAATGCCGACGACGAAGCCTCGCTCAAGCAGTTCCAGCAGGCCCAGGGCGAACTTGGCAGCGCGCTGTCGCGGCTGCTGGTGGTCACCGAGAACTACCCGGAGCTGAAGTCGAACCAGAACTTCCGCGACCTGCAGGCGCAGCTGGAAGGTACCGAGAACCGGGTCACCGTCGCCCGCGGCCGTTACATCCAGCAGGTGCAGGACTACAACACCTACATCCGCTCGTTCCCGCAGGTGATCACCGCCAAGATCTTCGGCTACAAGACCAAGCCGAACTTCACCGTGGACAACGAAGCGCAGATCTCCAACGCGCCGGCGGTCGATTTCGGCAACGCGCCGCAGCAGCAGCCGGCACCGCAGCCGGGGACCTGATCGATGCGCCTGGCCTCTGCGCTGCTGGCCCTGCTGCTGTGGCTGCCGCTGGCCTCGCATGCGCAGCAGCTGGCGCCGGTTCCTGCGCTGGATTCGCCGGTGGTCGATACCACCGGCACGCTGGACGCCACGCAGAAGCAGGCGCTGGTGCAGCAGGCGATCGAACTGCAGCAGCGCAAGGGCAGCCAGCTGCAGGTGCTGGTGGTGCCGACCACCCAGCCGGAGGACATCGCGCAGTACACCACGCGGGTCTTCGACCAGTGGCAGATCGGCCGCAAGGGCGTGGATGACGGGGTGCTGCTGGTGGTGGCCAAGGACGACCGGCGCGTGCGCATCGAGCCGGGCTACGGTCTGGAAGGCGCCATTCCCGATGCCATCGCCAACCGGGTCATCCAGGAATACCTGGTGCCGCGCTTCCGCAGCGGCGACTACGCCGGTGGTATCACCGACGCCACGGCGGTGCTGGTCAAGCTGATCGACGGCGAAACGCTGCCTGCACCGGTCAGTGGCCATCGCGGGCGGGAGCCTGGCGGTGGCGGCGATACCTGGTTCCTGGCGTTGTTCATCGGTGTGTTCGCCGGCAGCATCCTGCGCGGCGTGTTCTCGCGCGTGCCGCGACCGCTGCGAGGCCTGCTCGGTGGTGCCGGTGCGGCGCTGGCGGCGTTCCTGTTCACGTCCACGCTGCTGGCCAGTGGCCTGGCCGGCATCGTAGGGCTGATCGTGGCCATGCTCTCCGGCCATCCGGGCCGCTTTGCCGGTGGCGGCGGCTGGGGCGGTGGCAGCTGGGGCGGCGGAGGCGGCTTCGGTGGGGGCGGTGGATTTGGTGGTGGTGGCGGCTGGGGTGGCGGTGGTGGCCGCTCCGGTGGTGGCGGTGCTTCGGGGGGCTGGTGATGATCCAACGTCTATGTCGGCACGTGTTTTCGCCGTCGGTACGGCGCGCGTTCCCGCCCGCCACATTGCAGGCGATCACCGAGGCCATTGCGGCCGGTGAGCAGCGCCACGGCGGGCAGGTGATGTTCGCGGTGGAAGCGGACCTGCCGCTGGCCGCGCTGTGGCACAGGGTGACCCCGCGCCAGGCCGCCGAGCATGCCTTTGCCCGCCTGCGCACCTGGGATACCACCCACAACAACGGTGTACTGATCTACCTGCTGCTGGCCGATCACGCCATCGAGATCGTTGCCGACCGGGGCCTGCACGGCCGGGTCAGCCCGGCACAGTGGCAGCGGGTCTGCACCCACCTGCGCGAGGGCCTGCGTGGTTCCCATCCGGTGGAAGCGCTGCAGGATGCCATCGACGAGGTCTCCAGCCTGATCGAAGGGCACTTTCCGGCCTCGACGCGGTCGAACGATGACGCGTTGCCGAACTCGCCCCAGCTCCTTGGTTGAGCCGGGGCGGCACTGGCCCGAGAATAGGCGTTCAACCGCAAGGCACCTTCCATGATCTATTTCCACGACATCGACCCCATCGCCCTCTCGCTGGGGCCGATCAAGGTGCACTGGTACGGCATCATGTACCTGCTCGGCTTCACCGCAGCCTGGCTGCTGGGCCGCAAGCGCATCGCCGATGGGCGCCTGCCGGGAGTCGATGCCAATGGTTTCTCCGACCTGCTGTTCTACGCCATGCTGGGCGTGGTGCTGGGCGGACGCATCGGCTACATGCTGTTCTACGCGCTGGGTGATTTCCTGCACAACCCGTTGCTGCTGTTCAAGGTGTGGGACGGCGGCATGAGCTTCCACGGTGGCCTGCTGGGCGTGATCGCCGCCTGCTGGTGGTGGTCGCGCAAGCACCGCCTGCATTTCTTCGACACCATGGACTTCATGGCGCCGCTGGTGCCGCTGGGCCTGGGCTTCGGCCGCATCGGCAACTTCATTGGTGCCGAGCTGTGGGGCAAGTACACCGACGGCAGCTGGGGCGTGGTGTTCCCGTCCGGCCTGCCGGCACCGCTGAACCAGCTCGACCACGCCACCCTGCAGGCGCAGTTCGCCACCGGCGCGCTGAACCAGTTCGCCCGCCATCCCTCGCAGCTGTATGAAGCGTTGCTGGAAGGCCTGGTGATGTTCGTGGTGCTGTGGACGGTGTCGGCCAAGCCGCGCCACCGCTACCTGGTGGGCGGCCTGTTCGCGCTGCTGTACGGTGTCTTCCGCTTCGCGGTGGAATTCGTGCGCATGCCGGACAACGGCGTCTACGTTGCCTTCGGCTGGCTGACCAAGGGCCAGATCCTGTGCGTGCCGCTGATCGTCTTCGGCCTGGTGCTGCTGGCGATGTCGCGCCGCGCGCCGGTGCTGCAGCCGCAGCTGCCAGTGGCTGTCGAGGGCAAGGCATGAAGGCTTACCTGGACCTGCTCTCGCACGTGCTGGAACACGGCGCCGAGAAGAGCGACCGTACCGGTACCGGCACCCGCAGCGTGTTCGGCTGGCAGATGCGCTTCAACCTGGCAGACGGTTTCCCGCTGGTCACCACCAAGAAGCTGCACCTGCGCTCGATCATCCACGAGCTGCTGTGGTTCCTGAAGGGCGACACCAACATCGGCTACCTGAAGGACAACCAGGTGCGGATCTGGGACGAGTGGGCCGACGAGAACGGCGACCTCGGCCCGGTCTACGGCAAGCAGTGGCGTAGCTGGGCTACCGCCGATGGCGGTGAGATCGACCAGATGCAATGGCTGGTGGACGAGATCAAGCGCAACCCCGACTCGCGCCGGCTGGTGGTCAGCGCCTGGAACGTGGGCGAGCTCTCGCAGATGGCGCTGATGCCGTGCCACAACCTGTTCCAGTTCTACGTGGTGGACGGCAAGCTCAGCTGCCAGCTGTACCAGCGCAGCGGCGACATCTTCCTCGGCGTGCCGTTCAACATTGCCAGCTACGCGCTGCTGACTCACATGGTGGCGCAGGCCACCGGCCTGGGCGTGGGTGACTTCGTGCACACGCTAGGCGATGCGCACCTGTATTCGAACCACTTCGAGCAAGCGCGCGAGCAGCTGTCGCGTGAACCGCGCGCACTGCCGACGCTGTGGTTGAACCCGGAGGTGACCGACCTGTTCGGCTTCCAGTTCGACGACATCCGCATCGACGGCTACGATCCGCATCCGGCCATCAAGGCGCCGGTGGCGGTATGAGTACCCGCCTGATCTCCAGGGGTCTGCTGGCGCTGTGCGGCCTGCTGCCGCTGGCCATGGTGCAGGCCGGACCGGCCGATGCGCTGTCGTTGGCCAGGCAGGTCAATGAGCAGATCGTGCACAAGCACATGCGCGAGGAAGTGCAGGCGTTCGCCGGAGCATTCAACGGCAGCACGATGCTGCCCCAGGATGTTCCGGAAGGCTGCCGGGCGCAGATGCGTGAGGCGGTAACCGGCATGTACACGGCGATGACCGAGCACCTGAAGGCGGGCGTCGAGAACCCGGCGTATCAGCGTGAGCTTGAACAGGGTCTGGCCACCGTCTATTCCAACGACCAGCTGAAAGCGTTCCTGGCGCGCGGCGCCAGCGACGATATCGCTGCGCTGTCGGCAGAGATCCTGTCGGGACCGGGCCTGAAGGAGATCGAAGAGGCGCAGAAGCAGAAGATCCTCGCTGGCCTGGATGAGCAGACCACGTCCAGCCCTGCGCTGGCTGCGGCGTTGCAGGCCGCCAGTGCCGCAAACGCTGCCTGCGAACGCCTGCAGATCGACGCCAGCTGAGGAGGTGGTAGCAATGAAGCTGTCGATGATCGTGGCGCTGGACCGCAACCGTGGCATCGGCCAGGGCAATGCCATGCCCTGGCACCTGCCGGATGATTTCAAGCATTTCAAGGCGCTCACCCTGGGCAAGCCGATCCTGATGGGGCGCAAGACCGCCGAGTCGATCGGCCGCGTGCTGCCGGGGCGGACCAACCTGGTGCTGACCCGCAGCGGCCAGGTGCCATTCGATGGCATGCGCGCGGTGGCGTCACTGGACGAGGCGAAGGCGATTGCCGAAGGCGAGGCCGCCAGCGAACTGTGCATCATCGGCGGCGGCGAGATCTTCCACCAGCTGCTGGACCAGGCCAGTGACCTGTACCTGACCTGGGTGGATGCCGAAGTCCCCGCCGATACCCATTTCCCCGAAGTGGACGTGCAGGACTGGCGGGAAGTGAGCAGCGAGCCGCACCCGGCCGACGAACGCCACGCCTACGCGTTCCGCTTTGTGCACTACGTGCGCCGCTGATCGCTGCGCATTTGTAGAGCCGAGCCATGCTCGGCTGCTGTTGCCGGACACATCCCGTAGCCGAGCATGGCTCGGCTCTACAGGATTGCCTACGGCATCCGGTAATGCCCGATGATCGTGTGCTGGAACAGCAGGTTCTCTTCCCGCGTGCCGCGCGCGATGTTGTGCAGCACCAGCGGCGTGCCATTGGCCAAGCGTCGGTCGGAGACGATACCCACATGCAGCAGGCCGTTGCCGTTGAGCTTCCAGGCAACGATGTCACCGGCCGCATAGTCGGTGGCGAGGGCGGTGATCGGTTGCTGCCAGCGCTGCCGTTCGAACCAGCGCATCAGGTTCGGTACACGCCGATGATCGATGTTGCGGTCCGGCCGTGACAGGCCCCAGATCGCCGGATAGGCACTGAAGTTGCCGCGCATGTCTTCATGCACGCGTGCCTGCAGGTCCAGGCCCTGGCTGCGCAGGGCGCGCACCACCACATCGGTGCACACGCCGCGATCCAGTGGCACGTCACCGCCGGGATAGGCCAGCACTTGATAGGCAGGGTCGTAGCGGGTGGTGACGCCGATCTGCGCGCGCGCCGCAGCCACCAGTGGCGGCGAAGGCGCCTGTGGTGGCGTCGGTGTGCGTTCAGCGCTGTCCGCAGCCGTGGGAGCAGTCGGCGAGCCGGGCTGGCAGCCGCTGGCCAGGGCCAGCGTCAGCAGCAGCACCGTCCATGGTGCCCAGCCGTGCCGCGTCATGCCTGCGGCGGGGTGCTGTTGTTGTTGGGACCGCCGGAGCCACCACCACCACCGCCACCACGGCGACGACGACGGCGCGGGCCGCGGTTGCCCGGGTTGGCGGCCGGAGCATTGCCGCTGTCCTGTTCCTTGCCCTGCGCCGGTGCAGCCGGGCGCTCGTGCGCCGGGCGCGCTGGCGGGCGGGCGTTGGGCACGGGTGCCGGTACATCGCGGCCTGGCACCTGCACCACGCGCAGTTCATCGGTATCGAGCTGGATCGCGGTCAGCTTGCCGCCCCAGACCGCGCCGGTGTCGATGGCGTGCACGCCCTGGGTGATGGTCAGGCCCAGCGCCGACCAGTGGCCGCAGACGACCTTGAGGTCACGCTCGACCCGGCCCGGCACTTCGAACCAGGGATACAGCCCCTGTTCCTGGGTGCCCGGCGTGCCCTTGTCCTCGATGCCGATACGCCCGCGCGGGGTGCAGTAGCGCATGCGGGTGAGCACGTTGATGATCGCGCGCGAGCGGTCGTAGCCGGACAGGTTCGGTGCCCAGCTCGGCTTGTCGCCGTACATGTTGCGGAACAGCTTGCGGTAGCCGGCGCCGTGCAGCTGCACCTCGACTTCGGCCGCATGCTTCTCGGCCATCTGCGTGGTCCACTTCGGCGCCAGGCCGGCGTGCACCATCATCCAGCCCAGCTCGCGGTCCACGTGCACCAGCTTCTGCAGGCGCAGCCAGTCGAGCAGTTCGTCGCGGTCCTCGGCCTGCACGATGCGCAGCAGGTCCGGGTTGACCTTGCGCTGTTCCTCTTCGGTGCGCGCACCGACGGCCAGCAGCGAAAGGTCATGGTTGCCCAGCACCACCACGCTGTGCTCGCGCAGCGAATGCACCAGCCGCAGCGTTTCCAGTGACTGGCCACCGCGGTTGACCAGGTCGCCGCAGAACCACAGGGTGTCCTGCGCCGGGTCGAAACGGATCTTCTCCAGCAGTCGCTGGGTGACGTCATAGCAGCCCTGCAGGTCGCCGATCGCCCACACACTCATCGTTCGGCCTCCGTGTCAGTGCAGGGTACGCGGGATGGCCAGCACGAAAGGTGCGACCGGCGCGGCAAATTCGGTGCCGTCGTCGGCGACCATGTCGTAGTGGCCCTGCATGGTCCCGTGATCGGTCCCCAGCATGACACCGGACGTGTAATGGAAGTCTTCACCGGGACGCAGGCGCGGCTGCTCGCCGATCACCCCGTCACCATCGACATGCTCGACGCGGCCGTTGGCATCGGTGATGCGCCAGTGGCGTGCGACCAGGCGCGCGGCAACACGCCCCTGGTTGTGGATGCGGATCGTGTAGGCGAACGCATAGCGCCCGTCTTCCGGCGCGGATTGATCGTCGAGGAAGCGCGGTGCGACTTCGACGGAGATGGCATAAACGTCAGCGTCTTCCATACCGGCAGTGTAATCAGGAGGCATTGGCCAAAGCGATGAATTCGGCCACGTCCAGCTGTTCGGCGCGGGCATCGGGACGCACGCCGGCGGCAACGAACTGTTCGGCGGACACCACGTTGTTCAGGGCGTTGCGCAGGGTCTTGCGGCGCTGCCCGAAGGCGGCCTTGACCACCTCGGCGAAACGCTTGTGGTCGTGGATGTTGATCGTGGCCGGGTCACGCGGCACCAGCCGCACCACGGCCGAATCGACCTTCGGCGGCGGCCGGAACGCGCCCGGCGGCACCACGAACAGCGAGGTCACCTGGCAGTAGGCCTGCAGCATCACGCTGAGCCGGCCGTACACCTTGCTGCCGGGGCCGGCGGCCATGCGGTCGACCACTTCCTTCTGCAGCATGAAGTGCATGTCGCGGATCACCGCCGCATGTTCCAGTGCATGGAACAGGATCGGCGAGGAGATGTTGTAGGGCAGGTTGCCGACCAGGCGGATCGGCTGGCCGGCAGCCAGCTCGGTGAAGTCCACGCGCAGCACGTCGCGGTGGACGATGGTCAGCTCGCCCAGCGGCTCGGCGGCGGCGGTCAGCGGCGCGATCAGGTCGCGGTCGAACTCGATCACCGTCAGTTTCGGATGCACGCGCAGCAGCGGCAGGGTGATCGCGCCCTGGCCGGGGCCGATCTCGACCAGGCGGTCACCGTCTTTCGGGTTGACCGCCATCACGATCTTGTCGATGTAGTGGCGGTCGGCCAGGAAATGCTGGCCAAGCTGCTTCTTGGCCGGGGCGGTGAACACCGGGCCGGAGGGGGAATGCGGGGAATTCATGCGCTCAGTGTACGTTGCCGCGCAAGCTGCGCACACAACGTCGTTGCCGCCTGCAGGCTGGAAGGATCGGCAATGCCGCGGCCGGCAAGGTCCAGCGCGGTGCCATGGTCCACCGCCACGCGCGGGTAGGGCAGGCCCAGGGTCAGGTTCACCGCCTGCTCGAAGCCCGAATACTTCAGCACCGGCAGGCCCTGGTCGTGGTACATCGCCAGCACGGTGTCGAAGCCTGCCAGCTTGGCCGGCAGGAAGGCGGTATCGGCCGGCAGCGGCCCGATCAGGTCCATGCCCTCCGCGCGCAGGCGCTGCAGCAGCGGGATGACCAGGTCCAGTTCCTCGCGGCCCAGATGACCGTCTTCACCGGCATGCGGGTTCAGGCCGAGCATGGCGATGCGTGGCGCGGGCAGGCCGAATTCGCGGCGCAGCGCGG
Source organism: Stenotrophomonas sp. 80084_Sma (assembly GCF_056481995.1). Classification (NCBI taxonomy): domain Bacteria; kingdom Pseudomonadati; phylum Pseudomonadota; class Gammaproteobacteria; order Lysobacterales; family Lysobacteraceae; genus Stenotrophomonas; species Stenotrophomonas sp. 80084_Sma. The sequence continues at coordinate 757,355 of NZ_CM151177.1, forward strand.
CGTGCACGGTGCGCAGGGTGTGTTCCAGGCCGGGCGCGGTGATCGCATCGGCCACCTCGCGCAGTGGCAGGTGGGTGGTGGCCAGGGCCACGCGCACGATGTGGTTGGCCAGCATCATCACCACCTTCACCCCGGCCTGGTCGGCCAGCAGTTCGGTGGTGCCGCTGTAGGCGATGCCGCCTTCGTTGATGACCGCCTTGTGCACCGGGCCGGTGACTACGCCGTGCAGTTCGCCGGACAGGCAGGCCTGGCCGGCACCGAGCAGGGCGCCGATGACGGCGCCGGCATTGGCCGGATTGGCCTGGCCGAAGTGGCTGGGCACGGTATTGGCCACCACGCGCACACGCAGATCGCCGGGGACGCGTGCTTCGGCGTCCTCGGGCAACAGCTGCAGGGGCAGGTTCAGCGCGGCCGCGGCCGCGCGCAGGGTATCCGGGTCGGCGAAGGCCAGCAGCCGGCAATCTTCACGCGGCTGCTGGACGAGGCGGACACACAGCTCCGGGCCGATCCCGGCGGGCTCGCCCGGTACCAGAGCGAGCTCGGGGCGCATCGGTCAGGACTGCGGCGGCGTGGCGGTGTTTTCCGCGCGGTCGCCGCTGCGGAAGCTGACGTAGGCTTCGCCACGCAGTTCCTGCAGGAAGCGGTTGTACTCGTCTTCCAGCTTGCGGCGGCCGATGGTCTCGCGGACCTGGGCACGCTGGTTGTCAGTGGTCACGTCGGTCTGGCGGGTGCCCACGCGCTGCACGATGTGCCAGCCGGCATCGGTGCGGAACGGCTGGCTGACGCCACCGTCCTGGATGCCGGACACCTGCTGGCCGAACGCCGGACCGAACGCGTCGGCCGGGAACCAGCCCAGATCGCCGCCCTGGCCCTTGCTGTTGTTGTCCTCGGAGGACTCCTTGGCCACGGTCTCGAAGTCCGCGCCACCGGCGATGCGGGCACGCAGGGTATCGATCTTGGCCTTGGCGGCAGCGTCGGTCTGGTGATCGTCCACGCGCACCAGGATGTGGCGGCCGTGGTACTCGGTGACCGTGTGCTCGCCACCGCTGGCGGCGCTGGCATCACGCACTTCCACCAGCTTCAGCAGCTGGAAGCCGCTGGGGCCGCGGATCGGGCCGACCACTTCGCCGGGCTTCATCTTTTCCATCATCTGCGCGAAGGCCTGCGGGATTTCGTCCAGGCTGCGCCAGCCCAGGTCGCCGCCTTCCAGCGCGTTGGGGCTGTCCGAATAACGCACGGCGGCGGCGTTGAAGTCCAGCTCACCCTTGTCCAGCAGGGCCTTCACGCCTTCGGCCTTCTTCTGGCCGGTGGCGATCTGGTCGGCGTTGGAGCCGTCGGGCAGGGCGATCAGGATGTGCGCCAGGTGGTACTGATTGCCAACCGTGGCCTGCTGCTTCAGGGCGGCGTCGACTTCGCCCTCGCTGACGCTGATGCGGCTCTGCGCGAAGCTCTGGCGCAGGCGCTGCACGGTGATTTCATCGCGCACCGAAGCGCGGAAATCGTTGAAGTCGATGCCGTCGTGGGCCAGGCGCTGGCGCAGTGCATCCAGGTTCGAGCCGTTCTGCTGGGCGATGGCATTCATCGCCTGGTTCAGCTCCTGGTCGCTGACGCGGATGCCGCTGCCTTGGGCGCGGGCCACCTGCAGCTTGACCAGCACCAAGCGCTCGAGCACCTGGCGGCTGAGTACGTCTTCCGGCGGCAGCTGGTTTTCACGGCCGGCGTACTGCGCCTTGATGTTGGCGATCGCACGCTGGAGCTCGCTCTGCAGGATCACGTCCTCGTCGACGACGGCGGCGATGCGGTCCAACGGCTGCGCCTCCTGCGCGAGCACCTGCAGGGGGGCGGACACGCTGGACACCGCCAGCAGGGAGGCGAGAAGAACGGGGAAGCGCTTGGTCATGGGATCTGATTCGGATCGTAGTCATCCCGGGTCGCCCCGGTGTTGCTGGGCGGCACGAGATAGAGGTCGTCGCGGTTGTAGCCGAGGATAGCACGGCGCAGCGTACGGTCCGTGTCCTGGCCGATGGAGCTGAGGCCCTTGAGGACGAACTCCAGCTGGATGGAATTGTTCATGTCGCCTTCGCGGTTGCGCACGTAGCGGCGGGCCACTGCACGCACGGCCAGGCAGCAGCTGTCCCACTGCACGCCGGCGATGATCTCCAGCGGTTCCTTGTCCTGCAGCGAGTAGTAATACCGGCCCACCAGGCTCCAGCGCGCATTCAGCGGGTACAGGAACGACAGGTCGGCCTGCTCCAGCAGGGTCCGGTCATGCTTGTTGGCGGTTGCCGGGGCGCCGGCATTGATGCGGTAGCGGTAGCTGAGGTTGATCACGCCATCGTTGGGCATCAGATAACGGGCGCGGACGCTGGCCAGATCCTCGCGCTTGTACTTCGGGTCCCACTGGTAGGTGGCGCCCAGGGTCCAGCGGTCGTTGATCATGTAGTTGCCGTCGGCGATCCATGCCGACTTGCCCTTCTCCACCGGCGCGCCGCCCGGCGAGGTGCTCACCCGCGATTCGTCGAAGTACTGGATCTGGCCGATCGCGGCCGAGAAGCGTTCCTTGCCGGTGGTCTGGTCGATGAAGCGGGTGCCCAGTGCCAGGGTCAGCTGGTTGGCATCGTTCTGGCGGTCGGCGCCGGTATAGCGCGAGTCGCGGAACAGCTGGCCCCAGCTGAAGGTGAAGTCACGGGTGTCGAAGATCGGCAGCTCGTCCTGGTTGCGGTAGGGCGTGCGCAGGTAGAACAGGCGCGGCTCCAGGGTGTGCAGGAACGACTTGCCGCGGATGGTGGTCTCGCGGTCGAAGAACAGGCCGGCATCGAGGCTGCCGATCGGCAGGCTGCGGCTGGGCGAGGTATTGCCGCGCAGCTGCTCGGGCGTGGCGGTGTTCGGATCGATGCCCTGGGAGGTGAGCACGGTACGGCGGACACTGTCGGCCAGGCCGCGATCCAGGTCATAGGCGGTGTAGCGGTAGGCCAGGGTCGGGGTTACGTACCAGGCTGCGCCACTGATCGGGAACGACACGTAGGGCTTCACGTCCAGGCGCGAACCACCGAACATGCGCTGCACCTGCCCGTTGCGGGTGTACTGCAGGTCGGTGCCGGCACTGGCGTCGTACTTGAAGTTGACGTCGTCGTGGGTGAAGCGCACCGCTTCGGTGTAGATGCCGGTTTCCAGCCACGGCAGCACCGGCTTGTTCCAGTTGAAGAACAGGCGTGGCTCGCGGTTGTAGGGCAGGGCGCGCTCGTCGAGGGTGTAGTCGGTCAGCTGCCAGCGGTCGGCCATGATGCCGGCCGTCCAGTTCTGGCCGGTGCCGTACAGGCCGATGGTGCTCTGCAGGTTGGAGGCGGTCACCCCCACCAGGCGGTTGGCGAAGTCCTCGACATAGCGTTCGTCGCTCACCCAGGCCAGGTTGGCGCGGGCCTGCCAGTGGCTGTTCACGTTGTGGTAGCCGTCGAACATCACCCGGCCGCGGTCGCGGTCGCGCAGCTTGTCGTTGGGCATGTAGCTGGTCAGCACCTCGCCACGGCCGCCGTTGTAGAGGTAGCGGAACTCGTTGTCGAGCAGCAGGCCGCGCCGGCTCATGTAGCGCGGGGTCAGGGTATCGTCGTAGTTCGGCGCCAGGTTGAAATAGATCGGCTGCGCATAATCGAAGCCATTGCGCCCGGACATGCCCAGCTGCGGGAACAGCAGGCCGGTCTTGCGGCGGTCATCGATCGGGAACTTGAAGTATGGCGCCCACAGCACCGGCACCTTGCCGATCCGCAGCACGGCGTTGCGGGCCGTGCCGAAGCCTTCGTCGTTGTCCACTTCGATCTGCGGCGCCGACAGCTTCCACACCGGCTGCGACGGGTCGCAGGTGGTGTAGGTGGAGCGGTGCATCTGGCCGACCGCGCCCTGCAGGTCGACCGACTCGGCATCACCGTTGCCCCGGCGCGACACCAGCTGGTACTTGATGTCGGAGATCTTGTGGGTGTCGCTTTCCTGGTTGCCTTCGGCGCGCTTGGCGACCATCCGGATCGACCCGTCCTGGTAGCGGACATTGCCGTCGGCGATGTAGTTGCCGGTCTCGGTGTCGAAGCTGAGCTTGTCGGTACCGACGAACTGGTCACCCCGGCGCAGCGCCACGTTGCCCTCGTACTGCGGCACCGTGGTGGTGCCCAGCAGCTGGTCGCCTTCGATGTCGGTCGGCTGGTTCTCGCGGGCGGCTGCGGCAGCAGCCTTGTCCTGGGCCGGGACCGGGGTGGGGGCGTCGGTGAACGCGGGAATGACGTCGGTGGCCGGGCACAGGCCCCAGTTGAGCGGCTTATCATCGGCCATCGCCGGCAGGCTGATGGCGATGCTCAGAGGCAGGGGAAGCAGGCGGAGGGCTCGGCGCACGCGGTTCGGATTCGGGCGAAAACGGACGGTAGCTTGCCCCATCCCTTGCATAGGGGCAATGAAGGGCGCCGGAGCCTGCCGGTTCGGGTTCATCCGGCGGAGGCACCCGCAGAGGGGGTGATCAGGGCCTGGACATGGGCCACGCTGCACTCGGCCAGGGCCTGCAGGTCGTAGCCGCCCTCCAGCATCGAGACCACCCGGCCGGCGGCGTGACGGCGTGCCAGCGCATGCAGTTCACGGGTGATCCAGGCGAAATCGTCGGTCTCCAGCATCAGATCGGCCTGCGGGTCGCGCAGGTGGGCGTCGAAGCCGGCGGAGATCAGCAGCAGCTGCGGACGGAAGTCGTCGATGGCTGGCAGCATCTCGTCGGCCCAGACGTTGCGGAAGCGGAAGCCGCCGCTGCCCGGTGGCAACAGGATGTTCATCAGGTTGCCGGCACCGCGGTCGCGGCGCAGGCCGGAATTGGGGAACAGCCCGGCCTGGTGGGTGCTGTAGTAGGAGACCCGGGCATCGTGCTGGAAGATGTCCTGGGTGCCATTGCCGTGGTGGACGTCGAAATCGACCACCGCGATCCGCTCCAGGCCATGGCGGTCGCGGGCATAGGCGGCAGCGATGGCGATGTTGTTCAACAGGCAGAAGCCCATCGCCGTGCTGCTGGTGGCGTGGTGGCCCGGCGGGCGTACCGCGCAGAAGGCCAGCGGGTCCTCGCCCAGCATCACCGCGTCGACCGCGGCCACGCCGGCACCGGCGGCGTGCACGGCGGCGCTGGCCGAACCTGGCGAGGTCCAGGTGTCCATGTCCAGCTGGCGCAGCGGCGCGGTCTGCGGCTGCAGCACGAAGTCGAGCAGGGCGCTGTCGTGGACCCGGGTCAGTTCGCCGAACTTGGCCGGCGGCGCCTCGCGCCAGTCCAGCTGATCAGGGAAGGCGGCGTGCAGTGCGTCGAGTACGTACTGCAGGCGCTGCGGGCACTCGGGATGGCCGGGGCCGGGGTCATGCAGCAGGCAGGACGGGTGGGTATAGACCAGCATCGTGCCGACTCAGCGCTGGCGCTGCTGTGGCTGCCACAGCGCTTCGCCGTGGCCATCGGCACGGGCCAGCACCCGGGCCAGCACGAACAGCAGGTCCGACAGCCGGTTGAGGTACTGCAGCGCCTCGCTGCGCACGGCCTCGTGGCGGGCCAGGGTGACCGTTTCGCGCTCGGCGCGGCGGACGATGGTGCGCGCCAGATGGCAGCGCGCGGCGGCTTCGCCGCCGGCCGGCAGGATGAATTCCTTCAGCATCGGCAGGTCGGCGTTGTAATGGTCCAGCTGCTGTTCCAGCGCCGAGACGTCGGCGGCGTGGATCGCGGCATGGCCGGGAATGCACAGCTCGGCGCCCAGATCGAACAACTGGTGCTGCAGATGCACCACCAGCGCGCGCACATCCTCGGGCAGTGGCGCGGCCAGCAGCAGGCCGAGCGCGGCATTGGCCTCGTCGACGGTGCCGAAGGACGCCACGCGGGCGTCATCCTTGGCTACGCGCTGGCCGTCGCCAAGGCCGGTACTGCCGTCGTCGCCGGTGCGGGTGTAGATGCGCGAGAGGCGATGACCCATGGCGCGGCTCAGTGGCGGATGTCGCGGCGGGCCTGCTGGAGCTTCAGCACCTGCTCCACGGCCAGCTGCAGGGCGGCGGCCAGCGCCACATAGATCGCCGTGGTGCGCAGGTAGGGCCCGAACCACTGCGCGTAGTTCTGTGCCCAGCCGGCCAGGGTCGGCTCGCCCACGTTGCGGCTGCTCCAGTAGAAACCGCCCTGTGCCAGCAGGTGGCAGACCGCCACCGAAGCGACCAGCAGCAGTGCGCCCTTGGCCAGTACCGGCCAGCGCGCGCTCTGGTAGTTGCGGCCCAGCAGCATGCCGCCGGCCCACAAAGAGAAGTAGGCAGGCAGCAGCAGCCAGTAGCCCGGCGACACGCAGTAGTGCTGCCAGAAATCCAGACCGCTGCTGCGGATCACGATCCAGTCCACCAGCACCGCGAACACCATCAGCAGCGGGAACGCCCAGCGCGTCCAGCGGGCCAGGTAGAAGCCACCGATGAAGAACACGGCCCAGGAGGCATCCGGAATGGCCGCGAAGTGATTGACCCGGGTCGCCGCCAGCAGCAGTACGAGTACGGACAGGACGAAGGCGCGGTTGGCGGTATCGGACATGGTGGGGGCCCGGAGCGGATTCAGGTTTCATTCTAGCCCGCCGCGCAGGTTGGCGCAGGTGCCGCCCGTTCGGCGTACAGTCGGGGCGAGCGCGTATCATGAACACATGAGTGAACGACATGACGTGCTGATTGTCGGTGGTGGCCTGGTCGGTGCCAGCCTGGCCATCGCCCTGGACCGCCTGGGCCGCGACGTGGGCCTGCTTGAGGCCAGCCCGGCCGGCGAGCTGCCTGCGGTGTTCGACCAGCGCAATCTCAGTTTCGCCGCTGCCACCGTCAATGCGCTGACCGCGCTGGGGGTGATGCAGAAGCTGGCGATGGCACCGGGCCCGATCCGGCGCATCCATGTCAGTCGTGCCGGTGATTTCGGCCGTGTGCAGCTCGAAGCGGCCGATTACGACCGGCCGTGGTTCGGCCAGGTGGTGGTCGCGCGCGATTTCGGCCAGGCGCTGGAAGCGCGCCTGCAGGAACTGCCGCGCCTGCGCCGCTACCGGCCGATGCGGTTCCTGGGGCTGGGTGAGGTGGTCGATGGTTACCGCCAGGTACGGGTGGCTGACGAGGCTGGCGAACGCGTGCTGCTGGCACGGTTGGTGGTGGGGGCCGATGGCACCACCAGCGGCGTGCGTGGCGCGCTGGGCATCGAGGTCGACCGCCATGATTTCCAGCAGACCCTGTTCGTGGCCCGCGTGCGCAGCCAGCGCGCGCCGGATGGCACCGCCTGGGAACGCTTCACCGATACCGGCCCAACCGCCCTGCTGCCGCGTGGCGATCGTCACTTCGGCACCGTGCACGGCGTAGCGCGCGACCAGGCCGATGCGGTGATGGCGTTGGACGATGCGGCCTGGCTGCAACGCCTGCAGAGCGCGATCGGCTGGCGTGCCGGCCGCCTGCTTGAATCCGGCCCGCGCAGTGCCTACCCGCTCATCCAGGTGCTGGCGCGCGCGCTGGCCGGTGAGCGCACGGTGCTGCTCGGCAATGCCGCGCAGACCATCCACCCGCTGGGCGCACAGGGCTTCAACCTGGGCCTTCGCGATGCGCTGACCCTGGCCGAACTGCTGGAGGATGCGCATGAGGATGCCGGCAGCGATGCGCTGCTGAAGGCCTACGTCGCGCGGCGCGAGGAAGATCGCCGGCAGACGGTGGCGTTCTCCGGTGGGCTGGCACGATTGACCAGCAACCCGGCACCGCTGATGCGGCCGCTGCGCAGCCTCGGCCTGGTGGCCGCGCAGCGCGCGTCGGTGCAGTCGATGCTGGTCGGTGGTGCGATGGGCTTCCGTGGTGACGTGCCGCGCCTGTGCCGCGGAGAAGCCGCATGAGCCGGCGCACGCGTCTTGATGTGGCCATCGTTGGTGGTGGCGTGGTCGGTGCCGCGTGTGCGCTGGCGCTGGCCGATGCCGGCCTGTCGGTTGCGCTGGTGGAAGGCCGCGAACCGGCACCGTGGCAGGCCGCACAGCCGGACCTGCGGGTGTTCGCCTTCGCCGCCGACAACGTGCAGCTGTTGAACCGCTTGGGTGTGTGGCCAGCCATCGCGCAGGCCCGCGCCTGGCCTTACCGGCGCATGCAGGTGTGGGATGCCGCGGGTGGCGAGGATCTGTTGTTCGACGCCGATCGCTTCGGCCGTCGTGAGCTGGGCTACATCGTCGAGAACGGCCTGCTGCAGGATCGCCTGTGGGCGGCGCTGCCGGCGGCGGGCGTGCAGCTGCACTGCCCGGCACGGGTGGAAGCGCTGGAACAGGATGAAGACGGCGTGCGCCTGCGGCTGGATGACGGGCGCCGCCTGGAAGCGGCACTGGCGGTGGCCGCCGACGGTGCCGAGTCAACCCTGCGCCAGCTGGCCGGGATCGAGGTTGAAAAGCATGATTACCACCAGCGTGGCGTGGTGGCCTATGTGGACAGCGATCTTCCCAACCAGGCCACGGCCTGGCAGCGCTTCCTGCCGACCGGGCCGCTGGCGCTGCTGCCGGTGGCCGAGCGCCGCAGTTCGATCGTCTGGACCCTGCCCGAGGATGAAGCGGCTCGCGTGCTGGCCCTGGACGAGGACGCCTTCAACCGCGAACTGACCCGTGCCTTCGCTGCGCGCCTGGGCGAACTGCGATTGGCGTCACCGCGTGCGGCCTTCCCGCTGCGTCGCCAGCTGGCCCGTCACTACGTGGCTGGCCGCGTGCTGGCGCTGGGTGATGCTGCGCATGTGGTGCATCCGCTGGCCGGGCAAGGCGTGAACCTGGGCCTGCGCGATGTCGCCGCCCTGCAGCAGTGGCTGGCGCCGTCGGCCGAACGCCGCGGCCAGCCGCGGCTGTCGCCGCAGCGCCTGCAGCGCTGGGCACGCGAACGGCGCAGCGACAACCACATCGCCGCCTACAGTTTCGATGCGATCAACCGCCTGTTCTCCAACGACGAAATGCACCTGACCCTGGCCCGTGGACGCGCACTGGGCTGTGTCGGCAAATGGCCGCCGCTGGTGCAGGCGTTCTGGAAGCGCGCCGCCGGGGTCTGACCGGAATACAGGTCGCTCTGGCAGGTGCCAACGCCGCTCTGGTAGGTGCCAACCTTGGTTGGCACAAGGCTGGAAATACCCTCGCCTCATCTGGGCCCAGGATGCCTGATGGATGTGCCAACCAAGGTTGGCACCTACCAGAAGCGGGCTCCGCTACCGCCGTTGATCCAGTAGATCCACGCCATGCGTGGATGAAGATCGCGCCGGTGGATCAATCAACCAGCCAACCAGCCAGGTCGGCACGATCCAGCTTGCCGCGACGCTTCACGTCCAACGCATTGAACTCATCGGCCAGCGCCGGATTGGCCTGCGCTTCCTCGCGGCTGATGAAGCCATCACCGTTCACATCCAGCGCGGCGAAGTGGATGCGGTACTGGCCGACCACGCTGCTCGGTTCCAGCGAACGCACGGTCACCTGTGCCTCGCCGGCCGGCCGTGCAATCTCGACGCTGCCGCTGACCCGGCCGGCATCCAGCGGTTGCTGGCGGATCGCGCCGCCGGTCGGGCCCAGTGGCTGGCTCTGTGCAGGGGTGTGCGGCAGCTGCTGGGCAATGGCCGGTGCGGCTGCCAGCACGGTGATCAGCATGGCGAGCGGGTGGTATCGCATGGTTCCCTTCCTCGGTAGCGCCGGGCCATGCCCGGCGGGCATGTTCCTCAGCGCAGCGGCGAGGCCAGTACCGTGATCTCCTCACGGTCGTGATAGAGCTGCTTGGCACGTACCACCAGCGGCTTGCCGGCCTGCTCCTGGAACAGGTCCAGGCACAAGCGGGTTTCGTCCCAGCGCTTCTTCATCGGCAGTTTCAGGTTGAAGATCGCGTGCCTGCACCAGCCTTCGCGGAACCAGGTTGCCATGCGTTCGGCCACGCGCCGCGGCTGCTCGACCATGTCGCAGACCATCCAGTCCAGCGGCTGTTCCGGGTGCCAGTGGAAGCCATCGGCGCGCAGGTGCTCGACTAGGCCGGTGTCCAGCACGTGCTGGCGCAGCGGCCCGTTGTCGATGCTCAGCACGTGCATGTGCTGGCGGGTCAGGACCCAGGTCCAGCCACCCGGTGCAGCGCCGAGGTCGGCCGCGCGCATGCCGGGCTTGGCCAGCGCTTCGCGTTCTTCCGGCGTCAGCAAGGTCAGCAGGGCTTCGTCCAGCTTCAGCGCCGAACGCGACGGCGCTTCGGGCAGCAGCTTCAATCGCGGGATGCCCAATGCCCACGGTGCGCTGTCGGCCGGGTCGGCCACGCAGACGAAGGCGTGGGTGCCGTCGACGAACACCACGTGCAGGCGCGGCAGGCGGTCGTTCGGCTTGTCGGTGAGCTTGCCGGCCTTGCGCAGCGCCGGGCGCAGCGCATTGCCGAAGGCACGGGCCAGCCCGGACAGCGGCTTGCCGGCGTCCGAATCGGGATGTTCCACCCACAGGTCGCCGAAGCGCGGCGCATCGGCCAGCACCTCCAGCATCGGGGTGATGCGGTCGGCTGGGTCCAGCTGCGGCAGCTCGGCCAGCACCACCAGCTTCTGCCGCGCGAAGATCAGTTCGCGCCAGCGCAGGCGCGGCGCCAGTGCCGCAGCTTCGTCGCACATGAAAAGCACATAGCCATCATTGCGCTGGGTGCGCGCATAACCGGCGAAACCGGCTTCACCGGCGCGGAACTGCAGTTCGCCGGCCAGCTCGGGCTCGAAGCCCTGCCGGCACAGGCACAGCAGGCCGATGCCGGCCTCAGTAACGGGCGCCATCGCTTTCCCCATAGGCACGCAGCACGCTGCGCGCGGCGTCGCGGTTCAGGCCCTGCACCACTTCGATGCCGCGCTTGTTGAGTTCACCCACCCAGTCGGCCGGCAGCGGGCCTTCATCGAACGGGGTCAGCTCTTCGACGTCGGCCGAGTTGGCACCGATCAGCAGGCGGTCGATGCCGGCCCACACGGTGGCGCCGTAGCACTGGCAGCACGGCTGCGAACTGGTAGCCAGGGTGACCGGCGACAGCACTGCGTTCAGGCGCGGGGTCTGCAGGCGCTGCTGGGCCAGCATGTAGGCCATGTTCTCGGCGTGCGCCAGCGAGGTCGCGTGCGGCATCACCCGGTTCACGCCGGCGGCGATGACCTTGTCATCCGGGCCGAACACCACCGCGCCGAACGGGCCGCCACTGGCGTGCTCGACGTTCAGCCGCGACAGCTCGATCGCCAGCGCGACCTTGGCCTCATCGCCCGGATATCGACGATCCAGGTCGATCTGGTCGTGGATCCAGGCGGGAAGGGTCAGGTGGACTTGCGCGTACAGCATCGCGGGGGTGCCTCGTAATGGGATGGAAGAAGGTGCGGTTGCTTGGGAAACCGGCGCGCAGTGTAGCCGCACCGGCCTGTATCGGGTGTGGCGGTGGGTCAGCCCGGCGAGCCGGTGCGGATCACCACGTACTGCTTGCGGAACTCCAGCCCGGCCTGCGGCCAGCTGGCGGCATAGGCGCGCAGCAGGGGCAGGGCGGCGGCGAAGTCGTGGCCGTTGACCCGGCAGTCGGCTTCGCACAGGCCGTCGGCATCGCGCGAGGCGAACAGGCGGATGGCGAGGAACTGGCGGGCTTTCAGCAGCTCATCGAAGGCCTCCATGCTGCGGGTGAACAGGCAGCAGGGGCAGGAACCGTGGTCGTCCTCGCTGCAGGTGGAGGCATCCACCTCCTGTGCGCGGTAGTGCGCCAGCGGCCCCAGTACCACGGTGCGCTCGTGTTCCTCGCCATCGTCACCGGCCGGATAGGTCAGGCCCATCATCGGCAGGCCCTGCGCGTCTTCGGCGCCGATCGCGGTCTGCAGCGTCGCCAGGTCCACCCGCACCCAGGTCTGGAAGCCGGACAGCAGCGATGCCTGCTCATCGGCACCGTTGGCGTGCTGGTACTCGAACAGGCCATCGGCGAACAGCTGCGGATGCTGGCTTTCGATGACGGTGGAGGTCTGCCAGCCGCCGTTGTCGCGCGCGTGCGCGGCCATCGCATGCGGGGTCAGGCGCAGGCCGCTGTCCAGCAGCAGCGCGTCGCCGTCGACGTGGCTGGCGATGCCGGCCTCCTGCAGGACCTGCTGCAGCAGCGGGAGGAGGGCGGTGGAGGTCGTGGTCATGTCAGGCCTGTGGATGGATGGGGTGGAACATCCAGGCAAGGCCTGGGGATCTAGCGGTCGAGCGCGTCAAGTTCGGCGCGATATCGCTGCGCGTCGGACTGCTGCTGCGGATCGTTGCCGTGGTCGCGCAGCCAGGTTTCCAGCTCGCGGCGATAGTCCGCGCGGAAATCGGCATTGCCCGGGCTGAAGTGCAGCTTGCGCGCCGCCACTTCCACCCGCTCGCGCGCGCTGGCCCGGGCCTGGGCGATGCCGTGCGGCGATTCATTGGTGAGGATGACGAAGTTGCGCGGGAAACCCGGCGTGTACTTGACCACGAACGGCTGGTCGCGCGCCGGGATGCGGATCGCGTTCTCCAGCGGCCACAGCGAGGCGGTGTTGGTGTGGAACACCACCTCCACGTCGCGGCCCTCGGCGGTGCGCAGCACCCCTTCGTAGCGCCAGATGTACTGCTCGTTCATCGTCGAACTGGTGCGCTCGGACTTCACGATCACCGCTTCACCAGGCTCGCCCACCACGTTGAGGAAGGCGGCGTTGAGGAAGTGGCCGAGGAAGATGTTGAGCATCGCCAGCGGGAACACCACGATGGCGTAGCCCGGAAAACGCCGCCACCACGAGAACAGCCCGGCCAGCACCATCGCCGAAAAGAACGTCAGCAGCGGATGCTGCGAGATGAACCAGAACAGGACGGAGAGGGCGGTGATCATCGTCGGGGTCATGCGGGCGCCGTGCTGGCGCCCGCGCAGGTCCTCAGGCCGACCAGGTGTCGCGCAGGGTCACGCTGCGGTTGAACACCGGCTTGGCTTCGGTGTGGTCGCGGCGGTCGGCCACGAAGTAGCCGGTGCGTTCGAACTGGAACGACTGCTCCGGGGCAGCGCTGGCCGCGGCCGGCTCGACATAGCCGGTGACAGTGCGGCGCGATTCCGGATTGAGGTAATCACGATAGGTCTTGCCTTCCGATTCGTCGTCGGGGTTCGGCACCGAGAACAGGCGGTCGTACAGGCGGATCTCGGCCGGCACGCCATGTACGGCGCTGACCCAGTGGATGGTGCCCTTGACCTTGCGGTTGGCGCCTTCCATGCCCGGACGCGATTCCGGATCCAGCCAGCCACGCAGCTCGGTGATGGTGCCGTCGGCATCCTTGATCACTTCATCGCAGCGGATGATGCCGGCGCCCCGCAGGCGCACTTCGCCGCCGGGGACCAGGCGCTTCCAGCCCTTCGGCGGCACTTCGGCGAAGTCCTCGCGGTCGATCCACACTTCACGTGCGAACGGCACTTCGCGGCTGCCGAAGCTCTCGTCCTTCGGGTGGTTGCTGAAGGTCAGCTGTTCTTCGTGGCCTTCCGGGAGGTTGGTCAGCACCAGCTTGACCGGGTCGACCACGGCCATGCGGCGCGGCGCGGCGCTGTCCAGGTCTTCGCGCAGCGCGCCTTCCAGCACGCTGAAATCGATCAGCGAATTCTGCTTGCTGATGCCCACGCGCTCGGCGAACAGGCGCATCGCGGCCGGGGTGTAGCCACGGCGACGCAGGCCCTGCAGGGTCGGCATGCGCGGGTCTTCCCAGCCGTCCACCAGCTGCTCGGTAACCAGCGCCATCAGCTTGCGCTTGCTCATCACCGTGTAATTGATGTTCAGGCGCGAGAACTCGATCTGGCGCGGCTTGGCGGCTTCGCGCGGCAGGCCGGCGTCGACCAGCGGCTGGGTCAGCGTGTCGTCATGGGCGAAATCGACGTTGTCCACGCACCAGTCGTACAGCGGGCGGTGGTCTTCGAATTCCAGCGTGCACAGCGAGTGGGTGATGCCCTCGATCGAGTCGCCCAGCGCGTGCGCGAAGTCGTACATCGGATAGATCGGCCACGCGTTGCCGGTGTTCTGGTGCTCGACGTGCTTGATGCGGTACAGCGCGGGATCGCGCAGGTTGATGTTGCCGCTGGCCATGTCGATCTTCGCGCGCAGGGTGCGCGCGCCATCCGGGAATTCACCGGCGCGCATGCGGCGGAACAGGTCGAGGTTTTCCTCGACGCTGCGGTCGCGCCACGGCGACGGGCGGCCCGGCTCGGTCAGGGTGCCGCGGTAGGCGCGCACTTCCTCGGCCGACAGGTCGCAGACATAGGCCTTGCCCTGTTCGATCAGCTTTTCGGCGGCCAGGTAATAGGTCTGGAAGTAGTCAGAAGCATGGCGCAGTTCGTTCCAGCTGAAGCCCAGCCAGCGCACGTCGTCCTGGATCGCGGCCACGTATTCCGGGTCTTCCTTGGCCGGGTTGGTGTCATCGAAGCGCAGGTTGCAGACGCCGCTGAACTCGCCGGCGATGCCGAAGTTCAGGCAGATCGACTTGGCATGGCCGATGTGCAGGTAGCCGTTCGGTTCCGGCGGGAAACGGGTCTTGATCGCCTGGTGCTTTCCGCTGGCCAGGTCCTCGCGCACGATCTGGCGGATGAAATCGCGCTTTTCGTGGCTGTCGGCGGGGGTCTCGGGGCTGGCGGGGGTGTGCTCGGACATGAGTCGGCGAAAAGAAAGGCAGAAAGACCAACAGTCTAGCGCGTACCGGGCAGGGCTGCCCGGTGGGGCGTGGGGATGCCGGCCAGCTGCCGGCACTGCCAGGCCCTCTTCCCGGAAGCGCCGGCCGCTGGCCGGCGGAATGTGGATCGCCGTGCAATTGGGTAGTGCCGGCCGCTGGCCGGCAGAACGGTCATGCGCCGTCACCACCACCATTCAGCCCCCGGGCGTATGCTGGAACCCTGTCCCACGGAGCTGCCGCATGCACATCGTGTACAAGGCCGACAACCTGTTCGACGCCCACCTGGTCAAGCACGCGCTGGAGGATGCCGGCATCCCGGCCTTCGTGTTCGGCGAGTCGTTGCTGGGTGGCATGGGCGAGCTGCCGCTGTTCGGCGTGCTGCGGGTGGGCATCCCTGATGCGGCACGGCCGCAGGCCGAGGACATCGTGGCGGCGCTGGACTTGGGCCACGCGCCGGACGCCCCCATTTCAGATGCAGACGACATAGCCGGCCTTCCGGCCTAGGAGCGCATCATGTTGGGAATTGGCCAGGGCATCCTCGGCATCGGCGCCTTCAAGCAGCGCCTGCCGCGCCCGGAAGAAGCACTGCCGGGGCGTGACCAACCGCTGCCGCTGCACAGCAACCAGCACTTCGTGAACAGCCATCCGCTGAAGGACCGTTTTGCCGGCCTGCAGCAGATCCGCTTCGCGCTGGGCTGCTTCTGGGGCGCCGAGCGCAAGTTCTGGACCGAACCGGGCGTGTACAGCACATCGGTGGGCTATGCCGGCGGCATCACCCCGAACCCGACCTATGAAGAGGTGTGCTCGGGCCTGACCGGCCACACCGAAGTGGTGCAGGTGGTGTTCGACCCGGCGGTGGTGAGCCTGGAGCGGCTTCTGCAGCTGTTCTGGGAAAGCCACGACCCGACCCAGGGCATGCGCCAGGGTAACGACACCGGCACCCAGTACCGTTCGGCGATCCACGCCACCGACGAGGCGCAGTACGCCGCCGCGCTGGCCAGCCGCGAGGCCTACCAGGCGCAGTTGGCCGCAGCCGGCTACGGGGTGATCACCACCGAGATCGAGTACCCGGCACCGGCGTACTACTACGCCGAGGACTATCACCAGCAGTACCTGGCGAAGAACCCGAACGGTTACTGCGGCATCGGCGGCACCGGGGTGAGCTGCCCGATCGGGTTGGATGTGGAGGCGCCGCGCTGACGCGCGGTGGTCCGCCTGCGGCGGGCAACGTCAAAATCAACGTCAACAGCCAAAGCGGCTCTGGGTTGTTGTGAGTTTGGCGGGACGGGTACAGATGGCGGGACACGCCGTAAACCCGTCCATGGGGGCTCGGCCACGGCATCCATGCCGTGGACGGTCCCGCCATCTGCACCCGTCCCGCCTTCGACAGTTTCCCGGTGACGGTGGGCAAGAGCATTGGGTTACTGACGAACTGAAAGAAAACAAAAAGGACGCGGCCTTCGCCGCGTCCTTTTTGTTTGGTCCTGCAGTGCTCCGTAGAGTCGAGCTTGCTCGACTGCGAGCAAGCGAAGCGCGCGACCCGCTTTTGCTCTTCTTTCTTTCATCCGTGGCGGGCGGCCACCGGAAACTGTCAGAGGGCGGGCGGGTTGGGTTCGCGGGAGTGTCCGCCGCATGGATGCGGCGGCCAAGCCTCCAGGGACGGATTCACGGCGTCTCCCGCGAACCCAACCCGCCCGACCCAGCGCGGCTTTCGCTCTTGCTTCAACGCGACCAAGCCCCCGCCACGAGGGGCTCAGCCGTTCGCCGGAATCACAGTTCCGAACGAATGCGCTCGCGCAGCGCTTCCAGATCCTTGGCAAACGCATCGATGCCGGTCGCCAGCTTCTCGGTCGCCATCGGATCGGCCGCCAGATCCGCTGCGAACTTCGCCGCATCGATCGGGGTCACCGCCACGCCGTCGGCCGCACCGGCCACCAGCTTGCGCGGCAGCTCGCCGTGGTCGGCGTCCAGCTTCTCCAGCAGGTCCGGCGAAATCGTCAGGCGGTCGCAGCCGGCCAGCGCTTCGATCTGCGCGGTCGAACGGAACGAGGCGCCCATCACCACGGTCGGCGAACCGCGGCGCTTGAATTCGGCATACACGCCGCGCACGAACTTCACGCCCGGGTCTTCATCGATGTTGGCCGGGGTCTGGCCGTTGGCCACGTACCAGTCCAAGATGCGGCCGACGAACGGCGAGATCAGGAACGCGCCGGCTTCGCTGCAGGCCAGCGCCTGGGTCGGGTTGAAGATCAGGGTCAGGTTGCAGTCGATGCCCTCGGCCTGCAGGATGCGCGCGGCTTCCACGCCTTCCCAGGTCGCGGCGATCTTGATCAGGATCTTCTCGCGCGGCACGCCGGCATCGGCGTACATCTGGATGAACTGGCGGGCCTTGGCTACGGTGGCAGCGGTGTCGTGGGCCTGGTCGGCATCCACTTCGGTGGACACGCGGCCCGGCACCAGCGTGCTCAGCAGCGCGCCGACGCCGATGGTCAGGCGGTCGGCCACGGCGTGCACCACGGCTTCGCGCTCGCCACTCTGCTGGCGGCCCCAGGCCAGTTCGCGTTCGATCAGCTCGGCGTAGACCGGCAGGTCCAGCGCCTTCTTCACCAGGGTCGGGTTGGTGGTGCAGTCCACCGGCTGCAGGCGCTTGATCGCCTCGTAGTCACCGGTATCGGCAACGACCACGGACAGTTCGCGCAGCTGGGACAGTTTGGACGGGGTACTCATTACGGCTCCTGGTGCAGGGGGATCGAATCGCGCGCGGTGCGCAGCGGTAATCAGGGGCGGTCGTTGTGGACCGCGGTCACGCGCAGGCGCAGCTTGCGGCCGCCGGGCGCGTTCCAGTCGATGCTCTGGCCGATCGAAAGGCCGAGCAGGGCACTGCCGACCGGGGCCAGCACGGAAACCTTGCCTTCATCGACGTTGGCTTCGCGGGGGAAGACCAGGGTCAGGACGTGCTTCTCGCCCGACACTTCATCTTCGCACTCCACGCGCGAATGCATCATGACGATGCCTTCGGGAATCTGGTCCGGTGCCAGTACGGTGGCACGGTTGAGTTCTTCAGCAAGCGCGAGCGCGGCAGGCGTCTGGCTCAGCGCAGGGGATTCGAGCATGGCGTCCAGGCGGTCCATGTCGAAGGTGGAAACGGTGATCGACGGCGGCAGGCCGCTGGCGGTACTCATGGTGAAGCTCCTTGGTTGAAAGCCATGCAAAAGGCGGCACCTGCTGGCGCCGCCTGTCTGTATTGTGGGGACAAATGCGGCCGGAATCGACTCCTGCCGATTCCAGGCCGGTGCTGCGGGGGTTCAGCCGTTCAGCGCGGGGCCGGGCAGGGCGGCCGTGTCGCCGGCGGCGTTGACCGCTTCCAGGGTGAACAGCGCCTGCGGCAGGCGCTTGAACTGATCGGCCAGCTCCATCAGGAAGTCGTTCATGGCCGAGCTGCGGCGCCAGATCATCGCGATGCGGCGGCTGGGGCGTCCTTCGCCGGTGAAGTCGAGCAGGCGGATGTTGTTCGAGCGCGGCACCGGCGGCTGCACCGACAGGCTTGGCAGCAGGGTGATGCCGACGTCGGCGGCGACCATCTGCCGCAGCGTTTCCAGGCTGGTGGCGCGGAACTCGGACTTCTCGTTGGCACCGAACAGGCGGCAGACTTCAAGCGCCTGGTCGCGCAGGCAATGGCCATCTTCCAGCAGCAGCAGCTTCTGCGTGGCCAGTTCCTGCACGTCCAGGTGTTCGCGACGGGCCAGCGGGTGGCGCCCGGATACGGCCAGCAGGAAGGGTTCCTCAAACAGAAACTCGGCATGCAGCTGGTCGTCGATCACCGGCAGGGCCAGCAGTGCAGCGTCGAGCTTGCCTTCGCGCAGGCGGTCCAGCAGCACATCGCTCTTTTCCTCGACCAGCAGCAGTTCCAGCTCCGGGAAGCGATCGCGGATGCGCGGAATCACATGCGGCAGCAGGTACGGGCCCAGGGTCGGGAAGATCCCCAGGCGCACCGTACCGGCTTCCGGATCGCGACTGCGACGTGCCGCTTCCTTCAGCTGTTCCACTTCGGACACGATCACCCGTGCCCGTGCTGCTGCTTCCTGGCCGGCCGGGGTCAGCATCACCTTGCGCGGTGCACGTTCCACCAGCGGCAGGCCCAGCTCTTCTTCCAGCTTGCGGATCTGCGTGGACAGCGTCGGCTGGCTGACGAAGCAGGAGGCGGCAGCCCGGCCGAAATGCTTGTGGTCGGCCAGGGCTACCAGGTACTTCAGATCACGTAGGTTCATCCTTACACCCCAGGGGTAACGGACCGGCTGACGGCATGGTTACCCGACAGGCAGACAATGTTCCCGGTGATCTGGGAACGATGGATCAGGCAGCTTCAGCAACGGCACCGCTGCTGCTGCTCACCGACGAGCGGATCAGGTGGTCGAACGCGCTCAGTGCGGCGGTCGAACCGGCGCCCATGGCAATGATGATCTGCTTGTAGGGTACCGTCGTGCAATCGCCAGCAGCGAACACGCCCGGCAGGTTGGTCTGGCCGCGGTCATCGATGACGACCTCGCCACGCGGCGACAGCGCCACGGTGTCCTTCAGCCACTCGGTGTTGGGCAGCAGGCCGATCTGCACGAAGATGCCTTCCAGCTCGACGCGGTGGGCGTCGCCGCCGACACGGTCCTTGTAGACCAGGCCGGTGACACGGCTGCCGTCGCCCAGCACTTCGGTGGTCTGTGCGCTGGTCAGCACGGTGACGTTGGCCAGGCTGCGCAGTTTCTTCTGCAGCACTTCGTCGGCGCGCAGGCTGGAATCGAACTCCAGCAGGGTTACATGCGACACGATGCCGGCCAGATCGATGGCCGCTTCCACGCCGGAGTTGCCGCCGCCGATCACCGCCACGCGCTTGCCCTTGAACAGCGGACCATCGCAGTGCGGGCAGTAGGCCACGCCCTTGTTGCGGTACTGGTCTTCGCCCGGCACGTTCATCTGGCGCCAGCGTGCGCCGGTGGACAGGATCACCGAACGCGACTTCAGCACCGCGCCGTTCTCCAGCTGCACCTGCACCAGGCCGTCTTCACCGGCCGGCACCAGCGCACTGGCGCGCTGCAGGTTCATGATGTCCACCTCGTACTCGCGCACGTGCTGTTCCAGTGCGGTGGCCAGCTTCGGGCCCTCGGTCTCCTTCACCGAGATGAAGTTCTCGATCGCCATGGTGTCCAGCACCTGGCCACCGAAACGTTCGGCGGCGATGCCAGTGCGGATGCCCTTGCGTGCAGCATAGATCGCTGCTGCCGCACCGGCCGGGCCACCGCCCACCACCAGCACGTCGAAGGCATCCTTGGCGGCGATCTTCTCGGCATCGCGCTTGCTGGCGTTGGTGTCCAGCTTGGCGACGATCTGCTCGAGGGTCATGCGACCCTGGTCGAAGACTTCACCGTTGAGGTACACGGTCGGCACCGACATGATCTCGCGCTTCTCGACTTCGTCCTGGAACAGGGCACCGTCGATGGCCACGTGCTGGATGCGTGGGTTGAGTACCGCGGCCAGGTTCAGCGCCTGCACCACGTCCGGGCAGTTCTGGCAGGACAGCGAGAAGTAGGTTTCGAACTTGTACTCACCTTCCAGGTTCTGCACCTGCTCGATCAGCTCGGCGGTGGCCTTGGACGGATGACCACCCACCTGCAGCAGCGCCAGCACCAGCGAGGTGAACTCGTGGCCCATCGGCAGGCCGGCGAAGGTCAGGTGGATATCCTGGCCCGGGGCGCCCAGGTCGAAGGACGGCACGCGGCCCTGGCCATCGCGCAGCACCTGCAGCGAGATCTTGTCCGACAGGCTGTCCAGGGTCTGCAGCAGTTCCAGCATTTCCTGCGACTTGGCGCCGTCGTCGGCGTGCGCGGTGATCTGGATCGGGCGGGTCACGCGCTCCAGATAGGTCTTCAGCTGCGACTGCAGGTTGGCGTCCAACATCGGGTCATCTCCTGGCTTCAGGCAAACAGGGGGCGTGGCACCGCTGTAGAAGGTAGCGGACCAGCAGGGGGTAGGGGTGAACCCAAGACAGCGACCGTGGAAGGGGCTGGCTGGCCAAGGCGGGCGGGCGTTGGCTGTCTTGGGTTCACCCCCACGCCGGCGGGGGGACCGGCACGGGGATGAAAGGCGCGCCGTGGCGTGGGGCCACGGCAGGCCGGTACTGCCTTAGATCTTGCCGACCAGGTCCAGCGACGGGGTCAGGGTCTTCTCGCCTTCCTTCCACTTGGCCGGGCAGACCTGGTTCGGGTTGGCGGCGGTGAACTGGGCAGCCTTCAGCTTGCGCAGGGTTTCGGAGACGTCACGGGCGATCTCGTTGGAGTGGATCTCCAGGGTCTTGATCACGCCTTCCGGGTTGATGATGAAGGTGCCGCGCAGGGCCAGGCCTTCTTCCGGAATGTGCACGCCGAAGGCGTTGGTCAGCTGGTGGGTCGGGTCGCCGACCAGCGGGAACTGGGCCTTGCCGACGGCCGGCGAGGTTTCGTGCCACACCTTGTGCGAGAAGTGGGTGTCGGTGGTGACGATGTAGACCTCGGCGCCGGCCTTCTTGAACTCGGCGTAATGGTCAGCGGCGTCTTCGATCTCGGTCGGGCAGTTGAAGGTGAAGGCGGCCGGCATGAAGATCAGGACCGACCACTGGCCCTTCAGGGTGCTGTCGGAAACCTTGATGAACTCGCCATTCAGGTAAGCATTGGCTTCGAACGGCTGGATCTGGGTGTTGATCAGGGACATCGTTTTTCCTCTGGGTGAAGGGGAGTGGGTGAATCGACAGGACCTAGAGTACCGACTCGCTATCGATAAGAACAATCCATTGATTGCATCTATTTGATAGATGCAGTCTATCGGAATGCACTGAGCAGGCACTGAACCCGGACGCTTTCATCCTGCAACTGCCTGTGTGACAAGGAAAATCTTCCGGAACGGCTGAATAGGGCCAATAGTCCCTCCTTATCCCCTCGGGCAGAACCTGAACGGATTGCAGCCTTTTGTAGAGTCGAGCCATGCTCGACTGCGGACCTGTGGATGTGTAGCTCGACTGCGCCAGAAGCAGCCGAGCATGGGCTCCGCTCTACAATTGCGGCATGTTTTCCCAAACCGAACCCTCCCTGCGCCAGATCGTGGCCGAGGCCAGTGCCCGCCTCGGCGGCGTCGAGGCCCGCCACGAGGCCGAACTGCTGCTGCTGCATGTGCTGGAGCGCCCGCGCAGCTGGCTGTTCGCGCATGCTACCGATCCGCTGGCCGCCGCCGACCTGGCCGCCTTCGAAGCGTTGCTGGCCCGCCGCGTGGCCGGTGAGCCGGTGGCCTACCTGACCGGCCGCCGCGGTTTCTGGACGCTGGACCTGGAGGTCGACCCGGCCACGCTGATCCCGCGTCCGGAAACCGAGCTGCTGGTCGAGCTGGCGCTGGAGCGGCTGCCGCCAGACCAATCGCTGCAGCTGGCTGACCTGGGCACCGGCAGCGGTGCGATTGCACTTGCACTGGCCAGCGAACGGCCCCAAGCGCAGGTGCTGGCTACCGATGCCAGCCCGGGCGCGCTGGCCGTGGCCGCGCGCAATGCTGCGCGCCATGAACTGCGCAACGTCTGCTTCGCCGAGGGCGGGCACGACTGGTATGCGCCACTGCAGGGTGCACGCTTCGACCTGATTGCCAGCAACCCGCCATACATCGCCAGCGATGATCCGCACCTGACACAGGGCGACCTGCGTTTTGAACCGGCCACCGCGCTGGCCTCCGGCGTGGACGGGCTGGATGACATCCGCCGCATCGTCGACGGTGGCCAGGCCCATCTGCTGCCCGGCGGTTGGCTGCTGATCGAGCACGGTTGGGATCAGGGCGCGGCGATCCGCGCGCTGTTCGACGCCGCGGGTTTTGCAGAGGTGCAGACCGTGCAGGACCTGGAACAGCGCGACCGCATCACCCTGGGCCGGTGTCCGGCCTAGAATGGGGTTCTCCTGCCCCGGCAGGGCATCACCCTGGAGCTGCAAGCATGCGTACGCTGTACCCCGCCATCACCCCCTACGACGTCGGCACCCTGAAGGTCGACGACCGCCACACGCTGTACTTCGAACAGTGCGGCAACCCGGATGGCAAGCCGGTGGTGATGCTGCACGGTGGCCCGGGCGGTGGTTGCAGCGACAAGATGCGCCAGTTCCACGACCCGTCCAAGTACCGCATCATCCTGTTCGACCAGCGCGGTGCCGGCCGTTCCACCCCGCACGCGGACCTGGTGGACAACACCACCTGGGATCTCGTCGCCGATATCGAGAAGCTGCGCGAGCACCTGAAGGTGGATCGCTGGCAGGTGTTCGGCGGCAGCTGGGGTTCGACCCTGGCACTGGCCTATGCCGAAACCCACCCGCAGCGCGTGACCGAACTGGTCCTGCGCGGCATCTTCATGCTGCGTCGCTGGGAACTGGAATGGTTCTACCAGGAAGGCGCCAACCGCTTGTTCCCGGATGCGTGGGAGCACTACCTCAAGCCGATTCCGTCGGTGGAGCGTCATGACCTGATCTCGGCCTTCCACCGCCGCCTGACCAGCCAAGACGAAACCACCCGCCTGGAAGCGGCCAAAGCCTGGGCAGTGTGGGAAGGCGCGACCAGCTTCCTGCACGTCGACGACGACTTCATCAACAGCCACGAAGACCCGCACTTCGCGCTGGCCTTTGCCCGCATCGAGAACCATTACTTCGTCAACGGCGGCTTCTTCGAGGTGGAAGACCAGCTGCTGCGCGACGCGCACCGCATCGCTGACATTCCTGGCGTGATCGTGCACGGCCGCTACGACGTGGTCTGCCCGCTGGCCAACGCCTGGGACCTGACCAAGGTGTGGCCGAAGGCGAAGCTGGAAATCACGCCGGCCTCGGGCCACTCGGCGTTCGAAGCCGAGAACGTGGACGCACTGGTGCGCGCCACCGACAGTTTTGCTTGAGGCAAAACTATCCACGCATTCCACCTTATCCCCGCGCCTGTCGGCGCGCCCCCTTGAACAACAAGGGGGCTCTGCTCCAGACCGGGTTCGGTGCACTGATCAGTAGAGCCAGGCCACGCCTGGCTGCGGTAGTGCCGGCCGCTGGCCGGCAAACCTGAAACGGTTGGATTCCTGGAGGCGCCGGCCAGCGGCGGGCGCTACCACTGCCCGGCCAGCAGCGCGTCGGCCAGCACCTGCAGCTTCGGCGAGTGCTGGCGCGACGGCGGGTAGATCAACGACAGCGCGCGGCTGCGGCCTTCAAACGGCTGCAGCACGCGCTGCAGGCGGCCATCGGCCAACGCATCGGCCACGGCGAAATCCATCACCTGCACGATGCCGATACCGGCGATGGCCGCTTCCACCAGCGGATCGCCGCTGTCGAACACCATCCGCGTTGGCGGCGTGAACTCGCGCAGTTGCCCGTCCTGCAGGAACTGCCAGTCCACCAGCCGGCCACTGCGCAGGTTGCGCACCGCCAGGCAGGCATGGTCCTGCAGCGCGGCCACATCGTCCGGTGCGCCACAGCGGGCCAGATAGGCGGGGCTGGCCACCGTCACCCAGCGCAGCGGCGGCAAGGGCCGCGCGACGATGCGCTGGTCGGCGATGACGCCGGTGCGCAGCGCGGCATCGAAGCCTTCCTCGACCAGATCGACCAGGCGGTCGCTGAGCACCGCTTCCACCTGCAGCTGCGGATGCTGCTGCAGCAACGGCGCCAGCATCGGCACCAGCACCTTGCGCCCGAACATCGACGGTGCACTGATCTTCAATGTGCCCGAGGGCGTGCACGGGCGGTCGGCCAGTTGCCGTTCGGCATCGTCCAGGCCGGTCAGCAGTGGTGCCACCTGTTCCACGAACTGGCGGCCATCCGGGGTCAGCGCCACGTTGCGGGTGTTCCGCTGCAGCAGCTTCACCCCCAGCGTGGCTTCCAGCCGCCCGATCGCGCGCGACAGGCCGGACTGGCTCAGGCCCAGCTGGCCGGCGGCCACGGTGAAACTGCGCGCTTCGGCCACCTGCACCAGCATGCGAACCGCATTGAGGTCCATCGAGGCTCCATTCATGCCGAAAATCATGACAGATATGGTCGGGGAGGGGTTTATTGATTGGCTCGCATCAATGAGACTGCGCTCCCCCACCGCGCCAGACCGCCGATGCCTCCCCTCAAATACCCGCGCTGGGCGCTGACCCTGCTGGCCACCGCCCAGCTGATCATCGCCCTGGATGCCACCATCATCTTCGTTGCCCTGCATGACATGGGCCGCGCGCTGCAGATCAACGCGCAGCAGTTGCAATGGGTGGTCAGTGCCTACACCGTGGCCTTCGGCGGCAGCCTGCTGCTCGGCGGGCGCGCCGCCGACCTGATCGGCCGCCGCCGCTTCTACCGGCTGGGCATGCTGCTGTTCGCGCTGGCCTCGCTGCTCGGTGCGCTGGCGCCGAACGCCACGCTGTTGATCATCGCGCGCGCCGCACAAGGCGTCGGGGCGGCGCTGCTGTTCCCGGCCACGCTGGCGCTGATCAACACGCTGTACGCCGAAGGCCCGGTACGCAATCGTGCGCTGGCGATCTGGAGCATGGCCAGCGCGGTGGGCCTGGCGCTGGGCACGCTGCTCGGTGGCGTGCTGACCCAGGCGTTCGGCTGGCCGGCGGTGCTGGCGGTGATCGTGCCGCTGGCCACGGCGTGCGCGGTCGCGGCCGGTACATGGCTGCCGGCCGATGGTCCACGCGTGCAGGGCCGTTCCTTCGATCTGGCCGGTTGTCTCACTGTCACCGCTGGCGGCAGCCTGCTGGTCACCACCCTGGTGCAAGGGCCGGAGTGGGGCTGGACGGCGCCGGCTACGCTCATCTGCCTGCTGCTTTCAGCCGTACTGTTGACGGTGTTCGTACAGATCGAAAAGCGCAGCCGTGACCCGCTGATGCAGTTTTCGCTGTTGCGCCTGCCCGGCCTCCGCGCCGCGCTGGGTCTGACCTTCGCTTTCATGAGCAGCTATGGCGTGCAGTACTACTTCCTGGCGCTCTACTTCCAGGATGGCTATGGCTGGAGCCCGCTGCAGGCCGGTATGGCCTTCCTGCTGCCGACATTGGTGTGCACCTTCGGCATCCGGATTGCCGAACGCATGCTGCGGCGCCGTTCGCCACGGCAGGTGCTGGCCTGGGGCTTCGCCGCAGGTGCCGTCGGCATCGCCGCGGTGGCGCTGGCGATGCCGCATGGCGGCAGCTACTGGCCGCTGTTGCCGGGCATCGTGGTGCTCAGCGTTGGCCAGGGCATGAGCTGGACGGCGATGTGGATCGTGGCCGGGCAGGGCGTGCCGGGTCCGCAGCAAGGCGTCGCGTCCGGCATGGCTGCCACCGCCCAGCAGATCGGCGGCGCCTTGGGATTGGCGGTACTGGTGATGGTCGCCAACGCCGCGCGCGGCACGCAGGCGGCAACCAGCCCTGATGCGTTGCAGGGCATGGTCAATGCACAGTACGGCGCCGCGCTGTTCGCCGCGCTCGGCGTGGTGATCGCGTTGGGCCTGCGCCCGGCGCCGGTAGACTCGGCAGCGACTGCCTGCCTGAGCACCGACGCATGATCGAACTGTTGGACCTGCAACAGACCCTGCATGCCTTCGCTGCCTGCAACGATGACGATGAGGTGTGGAACGCCTTCGGCTGGGTGATGGCCAGCAGCGAGGACCTGCTGGCTGCGCGGTTGTGGTTGCCGTCATCCAGTGATGAAGCGCTGGATGACGACGGCGAGCGATCGGCCGCTTCGGCAGCGATGGGGCTGTTCCCGTATCTGGAGCCGGCCACGTTTGCCGACGTGCTGGATGTGCAGAAGCGGCAACGCCCGCTGTCGTCGCTGCAGGACTACGCGCAGGCACTGGCGTACTACGCCGAGTACGACGCGTTCCAGCAGGTCGAGGGTATCGACGAGGCTCTGGGCGAAGCGGGTGCTGAGGAACAAGTGGAGGCGCGCGAGGCAGGGGTGGGCGCAGGCATCTTCGCTTCCTTCGATCTGACGCTGAAGGCGTGCTCGGAGGGGCAGATCAAAGCCGCAGCGCAGCGCGTGGCGCGCCTGCTGGAGATTCCGGTGGGCGAGGCGTTGGCGCGCTGCCGTGCGTTGCCGCTGGTGCTGGGTGAGGCGCTGGATCGTCGCCGCGCGCAGGCGATCAAGGATGATCTCGAAGCGATCGGTGCGACCGTGCAGGTGCACGGGTTCAAGCCGTTCCCGTGGATGGACGCGCCCGTATTGCGGTAGTGTCGGCCGCTGGCCGGCAACCTCAGGTTCGTTGGATCATTGCAGTTGCCGGCCAGCGGCCGGCACTACCAAGCCTGGGTAAATCACCCGGCGGCCAGCAACTGCGGTTGCAGCGCGCTGAAGATCCGCGCCAGCCGCTGCGCCCACGCCAGCTGCCCGGCGGCATCGGCGATCAGATCCTGGCGGATTTCCAGTTCCACATGCACCAGACCGCGGCCCTCGCCATGCACCGGCACCGCGTAGTCGCTGGTGCTGCTGACCGAATACGGTTCGTTGTCACCCACCACCAGGTCGCCTTCGTCGCGCAGTGCCTGCAGCAGTGCATGCGCAAAGCGCGTGTCCTGGTGGTACAGCACGCCGGCATGCCACGGCCGCTGCATGCCGTTCATCGCTGGCGTGAAGCTGTGCATCATCACCAGCAGGGTGGGGCGACCGGCATCGCGGCGTGCGTCCAGTTCGGCGTCGATGCGTGCGTGGTACGGCGCGTGGATCGCATCAATGCGCTGTTGCCGCTGCGCCGCCGACAGCCCGGCATTGCCCGGGACCACGGTGTGGTCGCTTACTTCCGGAATCAGCGTCGGCGAGGCCAGTGGGCGGTTGCAGTCGATCAGCAGCCGCGAATAGGTCTGTTCGATCGCCCAAGCATCCAGCCGTTCGGCCAGCGCGCGGGTGGTGCCGGCAATGCCGATGTCCCAGCCGATGTGGCGGTCCAGTTCGACCTGTGGCAAGCCCAGGCCGGCGAGGGCGTGCGGCACCTGCTGGCCGGCGTGGTCGGCCAGCAGCAGGTACGGCGAAGCGCCCTGCGGCCGGTGAATCGCGTAGATTGCCGGGTCGTCGGCGCCGAGCAGCGCCGGCAGCGCATGCAGGTCGGCGTCAGCCACGCGGGCGCCCGTCCAGGTGGTGCTCGATCATCCACAGGCCAGCCCAGAGCTTGGCGTCCAGCTCGTAGCCTTCGCCCATCTTCTGCACCAGCCAGGCCGCGGCCTCACTGCGTGGAATCTCGTGCACGGTGATGTCCTCGCTGTCATCGCCGCCACCTTCGCCGATCCGGCGCAGGCCGGTGGCACGGACGAAGGCGATCTTCTCGCTGCTGGCGCCGGAGGACGTCGGGCCGATCATCAGCACTTCGGCGTGATCGGCGGTCCAGCCGGTTTCTTCTTCCAGTTCGCGCACGGCCGAGACTTCAATCGATTCGCCGGCGTGGATGTCGCCGACCAGGCCGGCCGGCATCTCGATGGTGGGTGCCTGCAGCGGCACGCGGAACTGCTCGACGAACAGCACCTTGTCCTCCGGGGTGACGGCAATGATGATCGCGGCCAGGCCACCGGCGTGGGTACGTTCGCTGTATTCCCAGGTGCCGCGCACCAGCATGCGCTGGTACTTGCCTTCATAGACGACACGCGGGGCTTCGGTGTTGCGCTGGCTCATGCGGGCTCGCCGGAATTGGAAAAGGATGGAGTGGGAACGGGGTCGGCCACGCCGGCGGCATCGAACAGCCGGCGGCGGGTCATCGGGCCGAAGCGCAGGGTCTGGCACAGGCCACCAAGCAGCTCCGGATCGGCTGCCTGGCGCAGCAGCCCGGGCTGGCTGCCGTCCAGCGGCGCGTCCAGCGCGATGGTGGTCAGCTGGCGCCAGAGCTGGGCGTGCTCGCGCTGCTCACGCAGGCGCACCGCCATCTGTGCCGCGCCGCGCAAACGCAGGAACGGCACTTCGTCCAGGCGTTCGTACAGCGCATCCATGCTGCCGAAGTGGGCCAGCAGCACGGCGGCGGACTTGCTGCCGACACCACTGACACCGGGAATGTTGTCCACCGCATCGCCGCACAGTGCCAGGTAATCGGCGATCTGGTGCGCGTGCACGCCGTGCCGCGCCTTCACTCCGGCTACGTCCCAACGCTGGTTGCGTGCGTAGTCCCACTGCTCGTCGTGATCCAGCAGCAGCTGCGACAGGTCCTTGTCGGCGGAGATGATCACCCCGCGGTGGCTGCCACGGTGCACGTGCAGGGCGCTGCCGATCAGGTCATCGGCTTCGTATTCGTGGTGGGCAAGCACCGCAAGGCCCAACGCCGCGCACAGCGCCTTGCAGTGTACGAACTGGCGCTTGAGCGCTTCCGGCGCCGGGTCCCGATTGGCCTTGTAGGCCGGATACAGCCGGTGGCGGAAGCCGCTGTCGAGTGCTTCGTCGAAGGCGATGGCGATGTGCCGCGGGCGCTCGCGTTCGAGCAGATCGAGCAGGAAGCGGGCGAAGCCGTGCACGGCGTTGGTCGGCCAGCCCTGCGCGTCCTGGAACTGGTCCGGCAGCGAGTGCCAGGCGCGGAACACGTAGATGCTGGCGTCGACCAGATACAGCGATGGCGGTGGTGCCGGCAGGCTCATGCCGGTGGCGTCCAGTCGCGCAGCAGGGCCGCCGGATCGGGGCGCTCGCGTTCGGGTACATCGGCCTTGGGCGTGCCAATGTGGATGAAGCCGGCGATGCGTTCGCCTTCGGCCAGGCCCAGATGTGCCTGCACGACCGGGTCGAAGGCCATCCATGCAGTCAGCCACTGCGCACCGAAGCCCAGCGCCTGTGCGGCCTGCAGCAGGGCGAAGCAGACGCAGCCGGCGGTCATCAGCTGTTCCTGCTCGGGCACCTTCGGGTCTGGCCGCGGGCTGGCCACCACCACGATCACCAGCGGCGCATGGCTGAAACGCTGGCGGTCCTTCTCGAATACTGCCTCGCCCGCATGCGGGTCGCGCTGGCGGCTGCGCTCGGCCAGGAAGTCGCCCAGAGTGTGACGTGCATCGCCGGCGATCTTCAGGAAGCGGAACGGTACGCGCTTGCCGTGGTCGGGCACGCGCACGGCCGAGGCCAGCATGCGCTGCAGGGTGGCTGGATCCGGTCCGGGCTCGCCCAGTTGCCGCGAGGGCACCGAGCGGCGGGCATCCAGGGCAAGCAGGGCAGCGGGGTCGGGCATGGAGTCTGAACCGGTCATCACGGGTGTTTGATTATAGTCGGGGTGGTCAATGACGCCGTCTGTGTCGCGTCCCGCCCCTGAATATCAAACTGTGATGAACATCATGCCACTGGCGGGAAAGGGACGACCGCTTCCTCTCGCCTCGTGGGCCTCGCACGGCTTACGATATCTATCTTGCCGGGCCGCCGGTCATGAGGTTTGAAGTGAGGACTGTTTCACTGTCCGTGACGGGCTGGCCGGCCTACCATCGACGTACCGGCACATGGGGTGTGCCGGCCGTCGCGATGTCCATGCTGTCTGTCGTACCAGAGAAGGTGGGGAGCCTTCCCGAATGATGAGCGCGCCCACACCGATGGGATCGCCGGGCCGTGACCCGGTCCAGCTTCAGCGTGCCCGGGACATGGTCCTGCCGGCGCTGTGCCAGGCGTTCGGGGCCGCACTGGCGCGTTTCGACGATGCACTGTTCGACCGCGCCGGCAATGCTGGCTCGTCGCAGCTGCTGTTCCTGGATGCGATGCGCGAGCTGCGCCGTCGCCGTGAGGACATCGCCGCCGCCTTCGCCGGCCACCTGCAGCGGGCCTGGGATGCACTGGCCAGTGGCGAGCCGTTGTCGGCCGAAGCCACCCTGTCCGGGCCGGCCGAGGATGGCCTGAGCCTGCTGGCTGAACATGTACTGGAATCGCGGCTGGCGGTGCGCAATTTCGCCACCGTGCTGCTGCGTGACTTCAAGCCGGTGCTGGCGCGGCTGGACCGCCGCCTCGGCCGCCTGATCGGCGGCGCCGAGCTGGATGCCGATCACAACCCGGTCAGCCCCGAACATCTGGGCGTGGCCATCCATGAGGCCTTTGCCGGCTGCGAACTGGCGCCGGAAGTGCACCTGGTGCTGATAAAGCTGTGCGAGCGCGACCTGCGCGCGCCGGTGGGCCGCATCTACGAGAAGCTGGACGAGCAGCTGGCCGCCGCTGGCGTGATGTCGCAGATGGGGGCGCCGCGGCGTCCATTGTCGGCCGCGCCCGACCCGCGCATGGCGCCCGGGTCGGACGATCTGGTCGAGCCGCGCCACGCGGCGGGCTTCGAATCCGAATTCAGCGATGATGAACAGGCCGCGCCGGCCTGGGCACAGCGCTTCGCTGCGCGCTGGTCCGAGCGCCGTGGCCACATGCAGCAGCACCTCGGGAGCGAGGATGCCGGCAACGGCGAGGCGTATGCCGGCCAGCAGGGAATGCTGCTGGAGGCCCTGCATGAGCTGCTGCAGCAGACCCGTCATGTCCGCGAAGACGCCACCTCGGCAGCGCAGGTCGCGGTTGGCCAGCACCGCCCGTTGAGCCAGCGCGAGATGATGTCGGTGCTGTCGCTGCTGCAGGCCACGCCCAGCGCCACCCTGCGTGCGGCCATCGGCGAGGACGGCGAATCACTGGCGCAGCGGCTGAAGAGTGAAGTGCTGTCCAGCGCCACCCGTCTCGGCGTCGATCCTGGCCAGACCCGGCTGGACCCGCAGGACGAAGATGCGATCGATCTGGTTGGCATGCTGTTCGACGTGATGCTGGACGAACGCGAGCTGGAGGGCCGTTCGCGCGAGTTGATCGGCCGCCTGGTGGTGCCCTTCGTCAAGGTGGCGATGCTCGACCGCCGCATGTTCGTGCAGAAGACCCACCCGGCCCGCAAGCTGCTCAACTCGCTGGCCGAAGCCTGCGAGGGCAATACCGGCGAAAGCCAGGCCGAGCGCATGCTGATGGCCAAGGTCGAGGAAATCATCGAGCGCCTGGTGGCTGAGTTCAACGAGAACCTGGCGATCTTCCTGACCCTGGAAGAAGAATTCCGCGAGTTCCTCGTGCAGCACCGCCGCCGTGTGGAAATCGCCGAGCGCCGCGCCGCCGAAACGCAGCGCGGCCAGGAGAAGCTGGAAATGGCCCGCAGCCGGGCGGGTGCCGAACTGGATCGCCGCATCGGCGATGCCACCCTGCCGCCGGCCATCGCTGAGTTCCTGCGCCAGCCATGGCAGCACCACCTGACCCTGGCGCTGCTGCGCGAGGGCGAGGAGGGCGCGTCGGTGGCCGAGGCACTGAGCCTGGCTGACGGCCTGCTGGAGGAAGTGGCCGAGGCCCGCCGCCAGATCGTCGGCAAGCCGTGGCTGCAGGCCTGGCAGCCGGTGCTGGCCAAGGTATTTGCCAGTGTCGGCGTGCACGGCGATGCCGCCACCGGTGCCATCGACGCCCTGCACGACACCCTGCAGGGCATTGCGGAATCGCGACCGGAACTGCAGCGCGCGCTGCCGGAGCTGCCGCAGGTTGCCTTGCCGGCGCCGCCGGTGGCTGAGTCGCCAGCGGTGGAGCTCGGCGGGCAGATCGACGCCGACGATTTCGACAACGCCGACGCCGACCGCTTCCGACGCATGGAAATCGGCAACTGGCTGGACTTCGTCGACAAGGACGGCAAGGTGCAGGCCGGCAAGCTGTCCTGGGTCAGCCCGATTTCCTCGCGCCTGCTGTTCGTCAACCGCCGCGGCGTGCGCTTCTGCGTGGCCTCGCCGGAAGAACTGGCGGTGATGGTGCGGCTGGGCCGCCTGCGCGCCCACGTCGACGATGGCGCCTTCGACAGCGCGATGCAGGGTGTGATCGATCGGCTGGACTCGGGTAGCGCAACACTGCACTGAGCCGTGGCCGCCTGCTAGGATCGGGAAAACTCACCGATCAGCGGGGACCTGCATGGCCGTGGCGTTGCTGGGGATCAAGGAGACCGCGCCGGGCGAACGGCGCGTGGCGTTGACGCCGGAAACCGCGCGCAAGCTCGGTGCCTTGGGCATCACTGTCTGGTATGAGGCCGGCGCCGGTCTGGCGGCGGGATTTACCGATGCTGCCTATGACGACGCCGGTGCACGTGTGTTCGATGTAGGTCGCTGGGCCGAGATCGATATCCTGCTGTGCGTGCAGGCACCGCCGGTGGCGGTGCTGGAGCAGCTCAAGCCCACTGCCAGCGTGGTCGGCCTGCTGACCCCGGCCAGCGATCCGGCGCTTGCGGCATTGGCCGCTGGCGACCGCCTGCACCTGTTCCCACTGCAGCAGCTGCCGCGCACCACCCGCGCGCAGGCGATGGATGTACTCAGCTCGCAGGCCGGCATGGCCGGTTACAAGGCGGCACTGATCGCGGCCGAGCGTGCGCCGCGTTTCTTCCCGATGCTGACCACCGCCGCCGGTACCGTGCGCCCGGCCAAGGTGCTGGTGATCGGTGCCGGTGTGGCCGGTCTGCAGGCCATCGCCACCGCACGTCGTCTCGGTGCACAGGTGGAAGGTTTCGACGTGCGCCCGGAAACCCGCGAGCAGATCCAGTCGCTGGGCGCGCGCTTTCTCGATCTTGGCGTGAGCGCAGCCGGTGAAGGTGGCTATGCGCGTGCGTTGACCGATGAGGAACGCGCCGAGCAGCAGCGCCGGCTGGCCGACCACCTGCGCAGCGTGGATGTGGTGATCTGCACGGCAGCGGTACCGGGGCGACCGGCGCCGACGATCGTGACTGCCGCGATGGTGGAAGGCATGGCCACCGGCAGCGTCATTGTCGATCTGGCGGCAGAGAGCGGCGGCAACTGCGCACTGACCCAGCCGGGGCAGTGCATCGAACATCAGGGCGTGACCATCGATGGCCCGCTTGGCCTGGCCAGCCGCGGCGCGACCCAGGCCAGCGAGATGTACGCGCGCAACCTGCTCAACTTCGTCGCCTTGTTCGTGCGCGAAGGGGAGCTCAGTTTCGACTGGGACGACGAATTGCTGGCGAAGACACGCTGGCAGGCGTGAGCCGGTAGCGCCGGTTGCCTTCCCGGTAGATCCACGCCATGCGTGGAGGAACGGCCCAGCGTGCGGACCAGGGTCCGCACCCACCCTGCGGATGCCGGCGTTACCGCGGCTTCGCCGGCGGCGGGTTGTCGCGCACCCAGTCCTTGCGTTGTTCCGGCGTCATCTGCGACCAGCGCTCGCGCAGGGCGTCGCGCTGTTCCGCCGGCATGTTCCGCATCTGACCGAACAGGGCCCGGGCCTGCTCACGCTGTTCCGGGTTCATGTGCTCGAAGCGGCGCAGGCCACGGCGGGCCTTGTCGCGCTCCTCCGGGCTCATCGATTGCCAGCGCTGGCCATGCGAAAGCATGCGCTGGCGCTGGCCGGCATCGGCGCTGTTCCAGCGGTCGCGCAGCGGCGCCAGCAGGGATTCGCGCTGCGCTTCGCTCAGGTGTTCCCACGCCGGCAGCGGTGCGGCCGGCGCAGGGCGTGCGGCAGGGGCGGGCGCGGCGCTCTGCGCCAGTGCCGGGAAGGCCGGCAGCAGCAACAGGGTCATCAGCAGGGGCAGGGTGTGCAGTCGGGACATGATTCACTCCATCGCCAGGTCGGTATCGCCCAGCCACAGGTACAGATCGGGATTTTCGTCGTAGAGCGCGCTGTTGTCTTCCGCCGAGGCAAGCACAGGTGCCGGCGCAGGGCCCGTCAGGGTGCCGTGGCCGGTGAACTGCAGGCCGATACCCAGTGCTACCACCAGTGAACAGGCACTGGCCAGCCACCAGCGCCAGCGCCCGCGATGGGCGGCCGTGGCGCCGTGGCGAGCCTGGCGCAGCCGGGCCAGCGTTGCCGGCGACAGCGCGTGCAGCGACTGCGCGTGCAGGCTGCGCAGGGTGTCATCGGAAGGCAGGGAGCGGTTCACGGGTGGGTCTCCAGATAATCCTGCAGCGCCTGGCGGGCGCGTGCCAGATGGGTTTTTACCGCGCCTTCGCTGCAGCCCATGGCGCGGGCGGTGGTGGCCCCGTCCAGGTCCTGCAGCACGCGCAGGGTGAAGGCCTCGCGCTGGCGGGCGGGCAGGCGGCGCAACGCGTCCACCAGCTGTTGGTACTGCTGGCGCTGTTCGTGCGCCTGTGCCGGGTCCGGGCCGGGGTCAGCCCAGTCGATCTCGCCGCCGTCGGCGTCCTGGTTGTCGCGCCAGAACGGCAGTCGGAAGCGGCGCCGGCGCTGCACGTCGATCACGCGCCGGCGCAGGATGCTCCAGAACAGCGGGGCCCATTCGGCAGCCGGCTTGTCGGCGTAGTCCAGCATGCGCAGCAGCGCGTCCTGCACCGCGTCCATGGCGTCTTCGCGCTGGCGCAGGCCGGCCTCGGCGAAGCGGAACGCGCGCGGGCCAACACTGGCCAGGAACGCCTCCAGCGACGCCGGCAGGGCATCGGTCTCGGCGCTCGGGGGGACGGGGCTGCTCACCAGCACAGGGTACGGTTCCTCGCTCGGGGTCACCATCGACAACGCGTGAGCGCGGCTTCGGTTGACGCCGGGCGCGCACCGGGTTCAGCCCATGGTTATGATGGGACGACGAAGACAGAGCAGGAGCGTTGCCGGTGAGTGACGGGTTCGTAGCGCTGTACATCTTCATGCTGGCAGCCATCGCCGGCCACGTGATCATTTCGCGGGTGCCGGTGATCCTGCATACCCCGCTGATGTCGGGCTCCAACTTCATCCACGGCATCGTGCTGATCGGTGCAATGGTGGTGCTGGGGCACGCGCAGACACCGCTGGAGAAAGCCCTGGGCTTCCTCGCCGTGGTGCTTGGTGCTGGCAACGCCGCCGGTGGCTACGTGGTCACCGCGCGCATGCTGGAAATGTTCAAGCCGAGCGCGCCCAAGGGCGGCAAGGACGAGCCGAAGGAGCCGCAGGCTTGAACATCAGCACCGTCGAACTGCTCGATTGGCTGGTCAAGGCCAGCTACCTCGTCGCCGCCACGCTGTTCCTGCTGGGCCTGCAGCGCATGGCCTCGCCGCTGACCGCGCGCAGCGGCATCCGCTGGGCCGGGCTGGGCATGCTGCTGGCCACGGTGGCGACTTTCTTCCTGCCCGAACTGCATAACGTGCCGCTGATCCTGGTGGCGCTGCTGCTTGGCGCGGGCCTGGCCTGGTGGTCGGCCGGCAAGGTTGCCATCACCGACATGCCGCAGATGGTGGCGCTGTACAACGGCATGGGCGGCGGCTCGGCCGCGGCCATCGGTGCAGTGGAACTGCTGCGCTACGCCTTCCTCGCCAACCGTGATACCAGCCACTGGAGCGCACAGGCGCTGGCCGACCTCGCTGCCCGCCAACCCTCGGGCATGGTGTTGCTGCTGGCGGTGGTCGGCGCGGCCATCGGTGCGGTGTCGCTGTCCGGCTCGGTGATTGCCTGGGCCAAGCTCGATGGCCGCCTGGACAAGCGGGTGACCTGGCCGGGCCAGCAGGTGATGAACCTGCTGGTGGCACTGGCGGTGGTGGTGCTGGCGATCATCGCGGCCAGCACGCTCAACACCTGGGCGATCGTCGCGTTCTTCGTGCTGGCACTGGCACTGGGCGTGCTGATGACGCTGCCGATCGGTGGCGCCGACATGCCGGTGGTGATCTCGCTGTACAACGCGTTCACCGGCCTGGCGGTGTCGTTCGAAGGCTATGTGCTGGGCAACGAGGCGCTGATCATCGCCGGCATGATGGTCGGCGCGGCGGGCATCCTGCTGACCCGGCTGATGGCCAAGGCGATGAACCGGCCGATCCGCAACGTGTTGTTCTCCAACTTCGGCGGCGGCGGCGTCGGCGGCGAAGCGCAGGCGATCACTGGCGCGCAGAAGCCGATTGAAGCGTCGGACGTCGCGGCGATGATGGCCTACGCCGAACGCGTGGTGATCGTGCCCGGTTATGGCATGGCGGTGGCGCAGGCCCAGCACAAGATCTGGGAGCTGGCGCAGCGGTTGGGCCAGCGCGGGGTGAAGGTGAAGTTCGCGATCCACCCGGTGGCTGGGCGCATGCCTGGGCACATGAACGTGCTGCTGGCCGAAGCGGGTGTGCCCTACGACCTGATCGCCGACATGGACGACATCAACCCGGAATTTGCCAACACCGATGTGGTGCTGGTGATCGGTGCCAACGACGTGGTCAATCCGGTGGCACGTACCGACCCGGCCAGCCCGATCTACGGCATGCCGGTGCTGGATGTGGTCAACGCGCGCAACGTGGTGGTGATCAAGCGCGGCAAGGGCACCGGTTTTGCCGGCATCGAGAATGCGCTGTTCTACGCCGACAACACCCGCATGCTGTACGGCGATGGTGCGGAAGCGGCGGCCTCGCTGGTGAGCGAACTGAAGGCGCTCGACGGCGGGCATTGAGCGGCGGCTGCATCGGGTAGGTGCGGACCTTGGTCCGCACGCATTTGCCGGCCAGCGGCCGGCACTACCCCCATCCACGCATGGCGGCTGCGCCTGGTAGGTGCGGACCCTGGTCCGCACGCTTCTGCCGGCCAGCGGCCGGCACTACCGAATCCACGCGTGGTGGTTGCATCGGGTAGGTGCGGACCTTGGTCCGCATGCTTCTGCCGGCCAGCGGCCGGCACTACCGAATCCACGCGTGGTGGTTGCATCGGGTAGGTGCGGACCTTGGTCCGCACGCTTCTGCCGGCCAACGGCCGGCACTACCTGCCGGTGGGTCAGCGCGCCAGCCAGGCGCCCACGGCCACGCCCAGGGCCAGCCAAAGCCATTCCATCGCGCCATTGGCGAGGGTGATCAGGGTCCAGGCCAGGTGCGGGCCCATCCGCAGGGTGGCGTCCCACAGGTCCAGCCCGATCGAGCCGCCCATCCACGCGCTGGCGATGGCCCAGTTGGCCACGGCCGCCACCAGCACGGTGCCCAGCACGACCAGGGCGATGCGCAGCCGGCCCGGGCCCAGCGTGCCCATGCGCAGCATGAACACCAGTTCCAGGGCGGTCAGTACCGCCATCCAGCCGACCTGCCGGCCGGTCATCAGCGCCAGCATCATCCAGGCGAGGGGAGCAACAAGCAGACCCAGCAACAGCATGATGGGCCAGAGCCAGGTCACGGTCCTGGCACGCGCGGCATTGGAGGACATCGAAGCTCCCTGAAGATCACCCACAGGATACTGTGGTTTGCCGCAGTGCACCGGCGGCGGCAGGGCGGCTGGGCTAGAATGCCGTCTTGCGTGGCCTTGGCCACGGCCCCATATCGGTCCCCATGTATTCCCGTAGCAGCGAACCTGTCCACTTCGAACGCGATTGCGAGGCCGTGATGGTCCCGCAGGGCGACACCGTGACCCTGCCCGCCGGCAGCTATGGGTACATCACCCAGGCGCTGGGCGGCAGTTATTCGGTGTTCGTCGAGGGCAACCTGTTCCGCATCGCCGGCAAGGACGGCGACGCCATCGGCAAGGAGGCACCGGCACCGCTCGAGCTGCCGGCTGACGCCACCGATGAACAGGTGGAACAGCTGGTGTGGCAGCAGCTGCGCACCTGCTTTGATCCGGAAATTCCGGTGAACATCGTCGAACTGGGCCTGGTCTACGAGGTCGAGATCAAGCACCTGGACGAAGGCAAGCGCGAGATCGACGTGAAGATGACCCTGACCGCACCGGGCTGCGGCATGGGCGAGATCCTGGTCGACGACGTGCGCAGCAAGCTCGAAATGATCCCGACGGTGGCCGAGGCCGACGTCGACCTGGTGTTCGACCCGCCGTGGAACCAGCACATGATGTCCGAGGCGGCCCGGCTCGAGACCGGCATGCTTTGACCCACGGCCCGCAGTGACGCGGGCCGGGCATTACCCGCAACCAGAACAGGAAATCTCCGGTGTCCCAGTCCATTCCCAGCTTCGCCGTCACCCGTTCGGACCACCCGCGCAGCGCTGAAGAGCGCGCCCAGATCCTGGAGAAGCCGGGTTTCGGCCTGCACTTCACCGACCACATGGTGGAAGTGCGCTGGGACAAGGACACCGGCTGGCACAACGCCAACGTGCGCGCCTATGGCCCGCTGCAGCTGGACCCGGCCGCGGCCGTGCTGCACTACGGCCAGGAAATCTTCGAGGGCATCAAGGCCTACCGCCATGCCGACGGTTCG
The DNA here is from genome assembly GCF_056481995.1 of Stenotrophomonas sp. 80084_Sma. Lineage (NCBI taxonomy): Bacteria > Pseudomonadati > Pseudomonadota > Gammaproteobacteria > Lysobacterales > Lysobacteraceae > Stenotrophomonas > Stenotrophomonas sp. 80084_Sma. The sequence goes on from NZ_CM151177.1 coordinate 796,045, forward strand.
ATCTGGACCTTCCGCCCGGATGCCAACGGCCGTCGCCTGCAGCGTTCGGCGCAGCGCCTGGCGCTGCCGGAACTGCCGGTGGAGATCTTCGTCGAATCGCTGAAGCAGCTGATCGCCGTCGACAGCGCCTGGGTGCCGTCGGCCGATGAGTCGAGCCTGTACTTCCGTCCGTTCATGATCGGCGACGAAGCCTTCCTCGGCGTGCGCGGCGCGCACAAGGCCGGCTACTACGTGATCGCCAGCCCGGCCGGCCCGTACTTCGCCAAGGGCGTCGCCCCGGTGTCGATCTGGCTGTCGACCGAGTACGCACGTGCGGCCAAGGGTGGCACCGGTGCCGCAAAGTGCGGTGGCAACTACGCCGCCTCGCTGCTGCCGCAGCAGAAGGCACAGGCACAGGGCTGCTCGCAGGTGCTGTTCCTCGACCCGGTCGAAGGCAAGTACCTGGAAGAACTGGGTGGCATGAACGTGTTCCTGGTCTACAAGGACGGCACGCTGGTTACCCCGCAGCTGTCCGGCAGCATCCTCGAAGGCATCACCCGCGAGAGCATCCTGCAGCTGGCCCGCGACCGCGGCATGAAGGTCGAAGAGCGCAAGGTCACCATCGATGAGTGGAAGCAGGGTGTGACCTCCGGCGAGATCGCCGAAGTGTTCGCCTGCGGCACCGCGGCGGTGGTCACCCCGATAGGCCAGCTGAAGGGCGAAGGCTTCTCGGTGGGCGACATCAACGCACCGGCCGGCGAAGTGACCATGTCGCTGCGCAAGGAACTGACCGACATCCAGTACGGCCGCCTGCCGGACCGCCACAACTGGCTGGTCAAGCTGGGCTGATCGCCCGCGTTGAACCGGTAGCGCCGGGCCATGCCCGGCGGCGCTTCTTGAAAGCCCGTCCCAGTGACGGGCTTTCTGCGTTGTGGGCCCGCCCGTCGACCGCAGCAGGCGGGCGCTTGACGCAAATAGGTTTGCACTGCAAACTGAATTCAAGCGACCCCGATGGAGCGTGTCATGCAGCAGCCGTCCGTCATTGATCCTTCCTCGCGCCTGCAGGCGCTGACCCGTGAATATTCGCGGTACTCGCGAAGTGCCGGGGGCCTGTCGGCGATGGCAGGCGGCATTGCCTGCCTGGCCTCGTTCCTTGCCGGCGCGCTGCTGCCGACCACCCTGGCGCTGCGCATCGTGCTGATTGCCGTGCCGGTGCTGTGGATCGTCGGCAAGCAATGGCTGGCACGCCGTTACTACCAGCGGCTGGGCCAGGTCGAGGAGCAGGTCACGCCGGTCGAGCGCAATTTCCAGCGCTTCTTCATTGCCTTCACCGCGCTGGTAAGCGTGCTGGTGATCGGCAGCGTGCTGACCCGGCTGGCGCCGATGGGCGAGCTGCCCTGGGACCTGCGCGCCATCGGTTACCTGGCCGTGGTGGCGCTGCTGCCCTGGGTGGTGTGGCGCTGGCTGCGTACACCGCTGGAGTTCATCGTGGGCGTGTTCCTGTTGTGCCAGGCCGCGCTGGCCTTCACCGGGCAGACGTATGGCTTCGGCCCGAGCACGGCGGTGTTCCCGCTGGCATCCGTCGCACTGATCGTGGTCGGCTGGCGTGACCACCAGCGCTTCCACCGGCTGCAGGTAGAGATGCGCGCGTTCATGGCGGTGCGGACGAACGCCGAATGACCCAGCTGCCTGACTCCAGAGCGCTGCTCCAGCTCGACCGCTTGATCCACGAGCCGGCACGCCTGCTGATCCTGTCGATCCTGGCAGGTGCCGAATCCGCCGAGTTCGGTTTTGTCGAACATCTCAGCGGGTTGAGCAAGGGCAACCTGTCCAGCCATCTGAGCAAGCTGGAGGCTGCTGGACTGGTCGCCATCGACAAGTCGTTCCGCGGCAAGCGCCCGCTGACCACCCTGCAGTTGACGCCGACGGGCCGCACTGCCCTGGCCGAGTACCGAACACAGCTGGCGGCGATCGTTGCCGGCATTCCCGATCCGGATCGAAAGGACGCCTGACATGACATTGCTCCCGCGCCTGTTTGCAGTTCTGGTTGTTTCCTTCTCTGCCCTCATCGGCGCGGCTGCGGCTGCAGATCCGCGCCAACAGGGAGCTGCGCTGACCACGCAGTTCTACGAAGGGCACATCGACGCACTGTGGGAACGGATGACGCCGCAGATGCAGGCGGGGCTGCAGTCCCCGCAGAACCTGGTGGCGCTGCGCGAGCAGGTGCTGGCGGGCTGGGGCGCAGAAACCGAGCTGGTCAGTGAGAAGGTCGAGAAGGTTGATGGATTCGACACCTATCTGCGGCAGGCGCGCTTCGCCAGGAGCCCGGACCTGATCCAGGTGCTGTGGGCCATCGATGCCGACGGGCGGATTGGCGGCTTCTACATCCGCCCGCTACAGACCACGCCGCCGCAGGCCGCAGCGAGCGGGTTCCTCGACTACCAGACCCGCACACGGCTGCAACTGCCGTTCGACGATGAGTACTTCGTGTTCTGGGGCGGGCGCAGTGTCGAACAGAACTACCATGCGGCCCATGCCGGCCAGCGCTTCGCGCTGGATCTGCTGGTGGTCCGCGATGGCCGGTCGCACCGTGGCGATGGCCTGCGCAACGATGATTACTACTGCTTCGGTCGCCCGATCCTCGCGCCCGCCGACGGCACGGTGGTGGAGGTGATCGAGGGTGTCGCCGACAACGTGCCGGGCCAGATGAATGCCGCCCAGCTCACCGGCAACCGCGTCATCCTCGACCACGGCAACGAGGAATACTCGGTGCTGGCGCACCTGCGCCAGGGCAGTGTGCGTGTGGCGCAGGGACAGGCTGTCCGCAGCGGCGCGCACCTCGGTGACTGTGGCAACAGCGGCAACTCCTCCGAGCCGCACCTGCACTACCAGCTGCAGGCCGGGCCCGTGTTCGGTGTCGGCGAAGCGCTGCCAGCACAGTTCTCCGGTTATGTGGCCGATGGCCAGCCGGTTGCACGCGGCGAGCCGGTCAAAGGTCAGCGGATCCGGCCGGCGCGCCTCCCGCAGGCAAAGTAGTCAGCGCGTCCGACGCGATGGGCAGGCACGCCGCGGGCACGCTGCGCCGTCGTTGGTGTCAGCAGTGGACGCCGATGTCGGCAAAGTCATCGCAGGACACGTGATGACCCAGTCAGGTGCGTGCAGGGCAGGAGAAAGTTCCTTCACCTTCACAAACCCTCGACCCGAAAAGTCTCAGAACGAACATTTCATCTTGCTGAAAAGACGCTGAAAATCTTGTGGTGTCCGGTTTTGGTCATTAGCGTCATCTGCACGGCGGATCGTTAGGGGGATCCGCTGGCTCGCCGGACTTCGAACCTCGCCAACGCAAGCCAGCCCAGGGTTCGGGCCGGTGCTTCTGCCGATTCCGGCATTCACACCACAAGAAAGGGAAATACGATGTCCCAGGTAACGCAACCGCGTGTGCGTCGAGTGTGGGTGGTCCTTGGTGCGTCCGTTCTGTCATCGCTGCTGCTGGCCACGCCTGCGCTGGCCGGTGATGTCCAGCTCAGCGGCCTGCAGTCCGCACAGACCCACCAGCGTTTCATCGTGAAGTACCGCGACGGCAGCGCGCCGGTGGCCAACACCACCGCACTGGCCTCTTCGCTGAAGAGTGCCGCCGCCGGCCTGGCCAGCAGCCAGGGCCGCGCGCTGGGCCTGCAGCAGGTCCGCAAGCTGGCCGTCGGCCCGACCCTGGTCAAGACCGATCGTCCGCTCGACCAGGCCGAATCCGAGCAGCTGATGCGCAAGCTGGCCGCCGACCCGAACGTGGAATACGTTGAAGTCGACCAGATCATGCGTGCCACCCTGACCCCGAACGACACCCGCTTCAGCGAGCAATGGGGCTTCGGCACCTCCAATGCCGGCATCAACATCCGGCCGGCCTGGGACAAGGCCACCGGCACCGGCGTGGTCGTGGCGGTGATCGACACCGGCATCACCAACCACGCCGACCTCAATGCCAACATCCTGCCCGGCTACGACTTCATCAGTGATGCGGCGATGGCGCGCGACGGCAACGGCCGCGACAACAACCCGAACGATGAGGGCGACTGGTACGGCGACAACGAGTGCCAGGCGGGCTACCCGGGTTCGAACTCCAGCTGGCACGGTACCCACGTGGCCGGCACGGTAGCGGCGGTGACCAACAACAGCACCGGCGTGGCAGGTACTGCGTTCAACGCCAAGGTCGTGCCGGTGCGCGTGCTCGGCAAGTGCGGCGGTTACACCTCCGACATTGCCGACGCGATCGTGTGGGCGTCCGGCGGCAGCGTCAGCGGCGTGCCGGCCAATGCCAATCCGGCCGAGGTCATCAACCTCTCGCTGGGCGGCGGCGGCAGCTGCTCGACCACCTACCAGAACGCGATCAATGGCGCTGTCGGGCGTGGCACCACCGTGGTGGTCGCTGCCGGCAACAGCAACACCAACGTGTCCTCGTCGGTGCCGGCCAACTGCCCGAACGTGATCGCAGTGGCGGCCACCACCTCGGCCGGTGCGCGTGCCAGCTTCTCCAACTATGGCAACGGCATCGATATCTCGGCACCGGGCCAGGGCATCCTGTCCACCCTCAACAGCGGCACCACCACCCCGGGCAGTGCCAGCTACGCTTCGTACAACGGCACCTCGATGGCGGCACCGCACGTGGCCGGCGTGGTCGCGCTGATGCAGTCCGTAGCCCCGAGCCCGCTGAGCCCGGCGCAGGTGGAGAGCATCATCAAGAGCACTGCACGTCCGCTGCCGGGCGCCTGCTCGGGCGGCTGCGGCGCCGGCATCATCGACGCCGACGCGGCCGTGGCTGCGGCGATCAACGGTGGCGGCCCGAACCCGGGTGGCAACGTCCTGCAGAACAACGTTCCGGTCACCGGCCTCGGCGCTGCCAGTGGCGCTTCGCTGAGTTACACCGTGAACGTTCCGGCCGGCAGCACCCAGCTGCGCGTGGCGATCAGTGGCGGCAGCGGTGATGCCGACCTGTACGTGCGCCAGGGCAGTGCCCCGACCGATACCGCCTACACCTGCCGCCCGTACCTGAGCGGCAACAGCGAGACCTGCACCATCAACAGTCCGGCTGCCGGCACGTGGTATGTGCGGGTGAAGGCCTACAGCACCTTCTCGGGCCTGACTCTCAACGCCCAGTACTGAGCCCAAGCCCCTCTCCATGGGCACGCCCCGGCTCCGGCCGGGGCGTTTTTGCATGGGGACGCGCGGTGATGCGAGCCGCCGCGTCGTGGTGGGTGCCGACCTTGGTCGGCACGCTGTTCCTCACACCGATTCGAAGCGGTTCGCGGCCACGTTCTTGCGCACGTGCTGCGGGTCGAAAATCCGCCCGTTCATCGCGATGTACACGCCGCTCGGCAGCGACTGCACCGCACCGATCGCGCAGCCGATGTTGAACTCCGCATCCGAGCCGCGGAAACGCGCCGGGCTCAGCGCGCCGGTCATCACGATGGTCTTGTCCGGGATCGTCGCCAGCACCTGGCCGGTCTGCACCATCGAATCGGTGCCGTGGGTCACCAGCACGTGGCGGGTCGGCTGCGCGGCGATGGTGGCGCGGATCAGTTCGCGGTCCTCATCGTTGATGTGCAGCGAATCCTTGCGCAGGATCGGAATCACGTTGAAGCGGAACGTCACGCCCAGCTCGCGCAGGATCATGCCGATCTGGGGGTCGCCGATCTGGTAGTCCGACTTGTCGTCGAAGTAGATCTTGTCGATCGTGCCACCGGTGGTGACGACCAGGAGCTCTTCCATCATGTGCATGCGCGAAACCAGGACAGGTACAGCGGCGCGGGGCCAGGAACACAGATGATACGGCCCGGCGGGCGCAGCGTCAGCGTCGCTTGCCGAAGCGGGCGCGCAGCCCGGGGAGGCTGGCGCTGAAGATCACCAGCAGGGCCAGCGCGATCTCGATCAGCGCCAGCCAGCGTGTTTCCGGGTGGCTCCAGGCACTCATCACCCCGTGGCTGAACCAGCCCAGGGCCAGCACCGAGGCCCAGAAACCGGCCTTGCGCCAGCCCAGTCGCAGGGCAACGGCCAACGCCAGCGGCGGCGCGGTGAACACCAGCTGGGTGGCCAGCCAGTGCTTGTCATTGATGAACCAGCCGGCGAACAGCGCGGCCAGCCCCATCAGGGCCAGCAGCAGGGCCGTGCGCGGCGCGGCGCTCATCGGGCCAACCGCTGCGCGATGTCGGCCACCCGGCGGCCCAGCGCGCGCGCCAGCACGGCTTCATCGTCGGTCGGCTGCGGGTCGTCGGCCGCACCGGCCACATGGCTGGCGCCATACGGCGTGCCGCCACTGGTGGTGTGGCTCAGCGCCGGCTCGGTGAACGGGATGCCGACGATCACACAGCCATGGTGCAGCAGTGGCACCTGCATCGACAGCAGGGTCGATTCCTGCCCGCCATGCATCGAGGCGGTGGAGGTGAACACGCCGGCCGGCTTGCCGGAGAGGGTGCCGTTGACCCATTCGGCGCCCAGTCCGTCGAGGAAGTGCTTCACCGGCGCGGCCATGTTGCCGAAGCGGGTGGGGCTGCCGAGCAGCAGGCCCTGGCATTCGACCAGGTCCTGCACGCTCACGTAGGGGGCACCATCGTCGGGTACCGGCGGCTGTGCGGTCTGGGTCACGGCGGCCACCGGCGGCACCGTGCGCAGGCGCGCGGTCATGCCCGGCACTTCGCCGATACCCCGCGCGATCTGGCGCGCCAGCCGTGCCACTGAACCGCCCCGGCTGTAGTACAGCACCAGAATCTCGCCCATCGTGCCCGCTTCTCCTCGTCGTGTGGCCACCAGTATGGCTATCCTGCGAGCATTCCGCATCGGGTACCCTTTCGCCGATGGAACCTTTGGATACGCTCAACCTGTGGATGGAGCGCGCGCGGGATCGCGCACGGGCCATCAGTTTCGGCCGCTTCCTGTGGCATCGCTTCCTCGACGACCGCCTGTTCCAGGCAGCGGCGGCACTGGCGTACACCACGGTGTTCGCGCTGGTGCCGCTGGCCATCGTGGTGTTCGGCGTGCTCTCGGCCTTCCCTGTCTTCGACCGCTGGAGCGACCAGCTCAGCGATTACGTCTTCTCCAACTTCGTGCCCAATGCCGCGCGCGCGGCGGAGGGCTACCTGCGGCAGTTCTCGGCCAGTGCCGGCCAGCTCACCGCCGCCGGCTTCATCGCGCTGGTGGTATCGCTGCTGATCACCCTCAACAGCGTTGAAGAGACCTTCAACCAGATCTGGCGGGTCGGCTCGACCCGGCCCAAGCTGACCCGCTTCCTGGTCTACTGGACCGTGCTGACCCTGGGCGCGATGCTCGCTGCCGCTTCGCTGGCGGTGTCGGCGCGGGTGTTCGCGATGCCGCTGTTCGGCACCCAGGAGGGCCGCTGGCTGGCCGAACTGGCACTGCGGCTGGCGCCGATCCTGATCGAGTTCGTCTGCATCACGCTGATGTTCCGGGTGGTGCCGCACCACACGGTGAAGTGGCGGCATGCAGTGCCTGGCGCCATTCTGGCCGCGGTGATCCTGGAGCTGGTGAAGTGGGGCATCGGCGCCTACCTGGGCAGCTTCCAGTCCTACCAGAAGCTGTATGGCACGGTCGCCTTCGTGCCGATCCTGCTGCTGTGGATCTACCTGTGCTGGGTGGCGGTGCTGCTGGGCGCGTCGTTGTCCTCGTCGATGGCGGCCTTCCGCTACCAGCCGGTGGAACTGCGCCTGCCGCAGGGCTACGAGTTCTATGGCCTGCTGCGCCTGCTCGGCCGCTTCCACCATGCCCGAGCCAAGGGCAAGGGCCTGGCCGATGATGAAATCCTGCGGCTGGAGCCGATGCTGACCGATTCGCTGCTGCAGGACCTGGCCTGCAACCTGCAGGAGATCGGCCTGGTGCGCCGCGATGAACGCGGCGAATGGCTGCTCTCGCGCGACCTGGACCAGGTGAGCCTGGCCGATCTTTACGAATGTACCCAGTTGCGCATTCCGGTAGCCGAGCAGCATCTGCCGTATCGCGACGACAGCCTGGGCCGTGCCGCATTGGCGGCGCTGGATGATCTGCGACTGCCCCTGCGTGAACGCCTGAAGCGCAAGGTCAGCGATATCTATACCGACTCTGGAGACATGCCATGACCCGCAAGACCCCGTTGCTGCTCCCGCTGGCCCTGCTGCTGGCACTGTCGGCCTGCAAGCCGGCCCAGGAGCCGACGCCGGCCAGCAGCCAACCGCCGGCGCAGGCACCGACGCCGACCGCACCGGCGCCGGTCGAGGAAACCCCGGCCGAGCGCACCACCGCCGAGTTCCCGACGCTGAAGATGAAGGCGGTGGATGGCAGCGACTACGACCTGGCCGCGCACCGCGGCAAGTGGGTGGTGGTGAACTTCTGGGCGACCTGGTGTGCGCCCTGCCGCAAGGAGATGCCGGAGTTGTCGGCGCTGCATGCGATGCGCAGCAACATCGAAGTGGTCGGCCTGGCCTACGAGGACATCGAAGTGCCGGAAATGCAGTCGTTCCTGACCAAGCATCCGGTGACCTATCCGATCGTGATCGTGGACCCGTTCGATCCGCCGGCAGACTTCGCCACTCCGCGCGGCTTGCCGCTGACGCACCTGCTGGATCCACAGGGCAAGCTGGCGCACACCTTCCTCGGCCCGGTGACGGCCGCCGACATCGAAAAGCAGATCGCCAGCGCAAAGTAGTGGGTTGGTCGGCAGGGCCTGCGGCCCTGCACCCGTGGAGGCCAGAGCAACAGCAACGGCAACAGCCGAAGCAAAGGCGGGTCTCCTGAGGGATGGCGGGGTGGGGCCGGTTGCGGGGGCCGCTGCAAGTACGTCCATGTAGGCTTGGCAGCCGCTTGCTCGTGTGCGCTGTCCTGCGCACACGGCAAGACCGGGGTTGGGCCTCCTGCCCAACCCGCCCGAGGCATGCCTCGGGCCCATGCGGCTCACGCCCCCGCAACCGGACCCACCCCGCCTTCGACAGATCTCCGCGATCTGCAGTAGATCCACGCCATGCGTGGATGAATCTCCATCGGAATCGAATATTTCGAATGGGAATCGAAAAGCATCCACGCATGGCGTGGATCTACTGTGTCGACCAAGGTCGACACCTACCAACAGCCGCAGGGATCTGTCAGAGGTGGGGCGGTGTGGGTGGGCAGGACCGTTGGCGCCATGGATGGCGCCATCGAGCCCCCATGGACGGGTCTACGGCGTGTCCTGCCCACCCACACCGCCCCGCCATCCCGCGGATAGCCGCTGTTGCTGTTGCCGTTGCGTTGAGCAGGTGCAGGGCCGCAGGCCCTGCCGACCCACCCTAATCTTCGACCGGGAAGTCCTCGATCGGCTTCAGTACATCGTAGTGCTCGCGATGCAGCTTGCCCTTCAGCTTCGGCAGCTCCGGCAACGGTGCATCCACCCGCGTGTCCGGCAACCGGTCCAGCAGGTTGCGCACCAGCGTCAGCCGGCCCAACCGCTGGTCGTTGAAATCCACCAGCGTCCACGGTGCTGCCTCGCGATGCGTCGCGCGCAGCATCGCCTCGCGGGCCTCGGTGTAGGCGCTGTACTTGCTGCGGGATTTCAGGTCCACCGGGGAGAGCTTCCAGCCCTTCAGCGGATCGAGGTGGCGCTCGGCGAAGCGTTTTTCCTGCTGTTCCTGATCCACGCACAGCCAGTACTTGAACAGCAGGATGCCGTCGTCCACCAGCAGTTGCTCGAATACCGGCGCCTGATGCAGGAACTGCTGGTACTCGGTTTCGCTGCAGTAGCCCATCACCCGCTCCACGCCGGCACGGTTGTACCAGCTGCGGTCCATCAGCACGATCTCGCCGGCGGCAGGAAGGTGCGAGGCGTAGCGCTGGAAATACCACTGCGTGGCTTCGCGGTCGGTGGGCTTGGGCAGTGCCACCACCCGGCACTGGCGTGGGTTGAGGTGCTGGCTGATGGCCTGGATCGCGCCGCCTTTGCCTGCGGTATCACGGCCTTCGAACAGCACCAGCAGGCGTTGCCCGCTGTGCTGCACCCAGCGCGCCATCGCGGTCAGTTCCAGCTGCAGCGGCAGCAGCAGTTCGTCGTAGTCCTTGCGCTTGAGCTTGGCCATCATCACACCACGCGGGGAGGGAGCCCGAGCGTAGCGCAGGGATCGCTCAGGCGATGTCGAGGCCCTGCCAGCCATGCTCGCCGGCCAGTCGCTGCAGCAGCGCCGACAGGTCGCGGGCGAAGCTGGCCATGTCGAACAATCCACTGCGCTCGCGTGCCTGCGCCAGCTCGGCGTGCAACGCTGCCAGTGCTGCCGGGTCGTTGCCCAGCACGCTGGCGGTGGCGATGAATGCCGCATCGTCGGCGACATTCATCCGTGCCAGCCCCAGATGGTGATTGAGGCTGCCGGCCACGCGCGCGGCGAAGGTGTCGCCGGGGCAGGTCAGCACCGGGCAGCCAGCCCATAGTGCGTCGGACGCGGTGGTGTGCGCGTTGTACGGATGCGTGTCGAGGAACAGGTCGGCCAGCGGATAGCGAGCCAGGTACTGCGGATGTGGCAGCTTGGCCATGAACACCAGGCGTGCCGGATCCAGGCCAGCGGCCTGTGCGGCGCTGCGCAGGCGCGCGTCGGCCTGGCCGGGACCGGACAGCAGCCACAGTACGCTGCCGGGTACCGCCTGCAGCACCGCGAAGGCGCGGCCCATGCTGCATGGATTGAGCTTGTAGCTGTTGTTGAAGCAGCAGAACACCACGCCCTGTTCGGGCAGGCCGCACTCGGCCCGGGACGGTGCCGGTTCGAGCAAGCGGGTGTTGTCCGAGGGCTGGAACGCACGCGGCAGGCGCAGTACGCACTCGCTGTAGTGGGGTTCCAGTGACGGCGGCAGAACGAAGCTGTCGCCGATCACCGCATCCATCCACGGCGCACCGGACGTGCCGGGATAGGCCAGCCAGTTCAACTGCAGCGGGGCAGGGCGCATCGCCAGCACTTCCGGCGTACCGCCGCCGCCCCAGCCGCGCAGGTCGAACAGCAGGTCGATGCCCTGTGCGCGGATGCGTGCAGCAGTGTCTGCATGGCGCAGCGCGGCCACATCATGCAGCTGCGTGGCCACCTGCAGGCGCTGGCGGATGCGGCTGCCGTCATCGTGGTTCAACGCGAACAGGTGCAGCTGCAACGCCGGGTCACGACGCAACTGCTCGAACAGGGCCACGGTCAACAATCCGGTGGGATGGGCGCCGAAACCATTGGAAAGGAAGCCGACCCGCAGCGGGCCCTGGGAACGCACCTTCACTGGCGGCAACGGCCGCACTGAAGTGGCAACGGCGGATGCACGGGCACGCGCGCAGGCCAACTGCTCGGCTGCGCTGGCATCTTCGCTGAGGAACGCGAACGGTTCGACCACGCCCTGCCCAGAGGCAAGTGCACCACGTACCTGTGCCGCCAGCGCGTCCACGTCCTGCCAGTCGCACAGGCGACGCTGCCAGGCCAGGCGCTGGGCGGCGATATAGGGTTCGCCCGGCATCAGTGCATGCGCACGGCGATAGGCTGCCGCCGCGCCTTCGGCATCATCGGCATCTTCCAGCGCATGGCCCAGCCACAGGGCAATGCCCGGGTGCTGCGGGGCCAACGCCGAGGCCTGGCCGAGCAGTTTCGCCGCATCGGCATGCGCGCCGGCCATCCAGGCCACGCGGCCCAGCCGCGCCAGCGCTTCAGGGTGGTTCGGGCGCAGCTGCAGTGCACGGCGCGCGGCCTGCTCGCCGGCGGCGATGTCGCCGGCTTCCAGTTCCAGGTCCGCCAGCATCACCCAGGCGACGAAGTCGCCCGGCTGGCGTGCAATCGCCTGTTGCAGGTGCTGCCGCTGCTGCCAGGCCGACATGCGACTCAGCCCGCCGACAACTGGGCCAGGGCGTCGACCTGGTGCTCGTGGCTGAGCCGCTGCAGCAGCGGGTCGAGGTCGCCGGCCAGCACGTTGGGCAGGTCGTACATCGTCAGGCCTTCCACGCGATGGTCGGTGATCCGGCCCTGCGGGAAGTTGTAGGTGCGGATGCGCTGGCTGCGGTCACCGCTGCCCACCTGCAGGCGCCGCGACTCGGCCTGCGCCGCGTCCTGGCGCTGGCGCTCGGCATCGAGCAGCTGTGCCTTCAGGCGCTTCATCGCCTTGTCGCGGTTGGCGTGCTGGCTGCGCTCGGTCTGGCATTCCACCACCACGCCGGTCGGCACGTGGGTGATGCGGATGGCCGATTCGGTCTTGTTGACGTGCTGGCCGCCGGCACCGGACGAACGGAACGTATCCACCTTCAGGTCGGCCGGGTTGATGACGATGTCATCGACCTCATCGGCCTCGGGAATGATCGCCACGGTGGCTGCCGAGGTATGGATGCGGCCCTGCGATTCGGTGGCCGGCACGCGCTGCACGCGGTGCGTGCCCGATTCGAACTTCAGGCGCGAGAACGCGCCACGCCCGACCACGCGCGCCACCACTTCCTTGTAGCCGCCATGCTCGCCCGGGCTGTCCGATTCGATCTCGACCTTCCAGCCCTGGCGCTCGGCGTAGCGGGCGTACATGCGGAACAGGTCGCCGGCAAAGATCGCGGCCTCGTCGCCGCCGGTACCGGCGCGCACTTCCAGGAACAGGTTGCCTTCGTCACGCGGGTCGGGCGGCACCAGCAGCAGCGCCAGCTCCTGCTCCAGTTCCTGCAGGCGCGCCTGTGCAGCAGCGATTTCCTCATCGGCCAGCTCGCGCAGGTCCGGGTCGGCGCGCATGCCTTCGGCGGCGGCCAGATCGGCCTTGGCACGGGCTTCATCGGCCAGGGCGATGGCGATCGGTTCAAGTTGGGCGAATTCGCGCGAAAGGTCGCGGAAACGAGTGTTGTCGGCGACCACATCGGGTTCGGCGAGCAGGCGTTCCAGTTCTTCGCGGCGCTCGGCCAGCGCTTCCAGCTTACGGCGCAGGGTCGGCGTCATCGGGTCTCACGGGTGGGTGGCGGTAACCCGGCGTGGCCGGGAACAGGCGCTCGGCGGCGCGGGTCAGGTCGGCATCGCCACTCAGCGCGGCCGCACGCAGGGCGGCGGTCGGCGGATGCAGCAGGCGGTTGGTCAGGCCGTGGGCAAGCAGCTCCAGCACTTCGTCGGCCGGCTTGCCGTTGGCCAGTTGCTGGCGTGCGCGCTCCAGCAGCTCGGCACGGGTGGCTTCGCCGAACGCGCGCAGCTGCCGCAGCGGCGCCTGGTGGGCGCTGGCCTGCTGGGTCTCGACGAAGCGCGACACCTGCAGGTCGATGATCGCCTCGGCTTCGGCGGCGGCCTCGCGGCGGCCACGGCGGTTGTCTTCCACCGCGCGTTCGAGATCGTCCACGGTGTAGAGGAAGGCGTCGTTGAGCGTGCCGACCTCGGCCTCGATGTCGCGCGGTACGGCCAGGTCGAACAGCAGCATCGGCTTGTGCCGGCGCGCGCGCAGGGCCTTGGCCACCATTTCGCGATGGATCACCGGTTCGCGCGCAGCGGTGGCCGAGAACACCACGTCGGCCTCACCCAGGTGGCGGTCCAGTTCGGTCAGCGGCAGCGCCACGCCACCATGTCGGCTGGCCAGTTCCTGCGCGTGGGCGAGGGTGCGGTTGGCGATCAGCAGCCGGCGTACCTTGCCTTCGCTCAGGTGCCGTGCAGCCAGTTCGATGGTCTCGCCGGCACCGACCAGCAGTACGGTGGAATCGTCCAGCCGCGCGAACGCGTTCTGCGCCAGGCGCACCGCAGCCGACGCCACCGATACCGGGTTGGCGCCGACCTGGGTATCGGTGCGCGCACGCTTGGCCACCGAGAAGGTCTGCTGGAACAGGCGGTCCAGGCGTTGGCCGAGCAGGCCATGGTCGCGCGCGGTCGACCAGGCATCCTTCACCTGGCCGAGGATCTGCGGTTCACCCAGCACCATCGAGTCCAGCCCGGTGGCGACCCGGAACAGGTGGCGCACGGCCGCGGCGTCGGCGTGCTGGTACAGGTAGCCCTGCAGGTCGCCGGCCTGGGTGTGCAGCCACTGGTCCAGCACCTGTGCCGAATCGGCCACGGCGTACAGCTCGGTGCGGTTGCAGGTGGACAGCAGCACCGCCTCGGCGATCTGCGGGGTATCGCGCAGCGAACCGAGCGCGCGCGGCAATGCCTCACCGGCGAAGGCCGCGCGTTCGCGCAGCTCCACCGGTGCGGTCTGGTGATTCAGTCCGAGCACCCACAGGGTCATTGTTCAGTTGCTTGCGATAAGCTGCTGGCCATTGGACGACATTTTAAGGCCCCGATGCCGACGATGCCCGCATTGATTCGCATCCCCAGTGTTCTGCTGCTGTCCCTGGCCTGCAGCCAGGCCCTGGCGGCGGTGCCGGCCAAGGCCCCCGTGCGGGCCGCGGCCACTGAGGAACTGGCGCTGGAACCGGTGATGGCCGGTGAGTTCGCCCTGCAGGCCGGCAAGCTGGCCGAGGCCGCGCGCTGGTACCTGCAGGCGGCCCAGCAGACCGACGGCGACGCCGGCCTGGCCGAGCGCGCGACCCGCATTTCCATGCTCGCCAACGATGATGCCAGCGCCGCCAAGGGCCTGGCCCTGTGGCAGCAGCGCGCCCCGCGTTCGTTGACCATGCGCAGTGCGGCCGGTGCGCTGGCCATGCGCCAGGGCGATGTGAAGGCGGCCCGCACCGAACTGCAGGGCCTGCTGGCCGACCCCGACGAGCGCGGCTGGAAGTTCGCCCTGGCCGCACTGATCGGTGGCGGCCGTGATCCAGCGGTGCCCGCGCAGGTGCTGGGTGAGCTGGTCGACGCCAATGCCATTCCGCCGAAGATCGAAGCCTGGCAGGAGTTTGGCCGCCTGGCCCTGCGCATGGAAAAGCCCGAGCTGGCCCGGCGCATGATCGATGAAGTGGTCAAGCGCTTCCCGGAAGAGCCACGTGTGGCGCTGCTGCGTGCCAGCCAGCTGCAACAGGCGGGAGAGACCGGCAAGGCGTTGTCGCTGCTGCACGATGTGGAGCCGAAGACCCGCCAGGACCCGGAACTGCGCAATGCGGTGGCCATTGCCTATGACAGTCTCGGCCAGCCGTCCGCCGCCGAGCGCGTGCTGGCGTTCGGCCCGCAGGACGTGCAGACCTGGGGCATGCGCGCCTCGCTGCTGGCCAAGCAGGGCGACAAGGCCGCGCTGTCCAATCTCTATAACGAACTGTCGCGGCAGGCGGCCAAGCCGGACCCGGCGCAGCGCCTGCTGCTGGGCAAGATCGCCGAGTACCTGAAGCGTTATCCCGAGGCGGTGCAGTGGTACCACAGCGTGCCTGGTGGCGATGAGCTGAGCGAAGCGCGCCTGCGCGCAGCCAATGCCCAGGCCCTGGCCGGGCGCCTGCCGCTGGCGCTGGACGAAGTGCATGCGATCCAGTCCGATGCGGTGGTCGACGACGATGTGCGCCGCGACGCCTACCTGCTGGAAGCCGAGCTGCGCCAGCGCGCCGACGACAGTGCCGGTGAACTGGATGCGCTGGCCCGCGGCCTGGCCGCATACCCGGATGACAACGGCCTGCTGTACGCCCGTGCGCTCACCTGGGAACGCCGCGACGATATCCCGCGCGCCGAGGCGGATCTGCGCAAGATCCTGGTGACCGAGCCGGAGAACGTGCCGGCTTTGAACGCGCTGGGTTACACCCTGGCCGATCGCACCGGCCGCCTGCAGGAAGCACTGGAGCTGATCGACCGCGCCCGCGTGGCCGAACCGGACAACGCCGCCATCGTCGACAGCTACGGCTGGGTGCTGTATCGCCTGGGCCGCAAGGAAGAGGCACTGGTGCAGCTGCGCCGGGCCTGGACCCTGGCCAAGGACCCGGAGATCGCTTCGCACGTTGGCGAAGTGCTGTGGGTGCTGGGCAAGCACGATGAGGCCCGTCATTTCTTCGAGGAAGCGGCCAAGCTCGACCCTGAAAACCGCGCGCTGCTGCGCGCCCGCGAGAAATTCAATCCATGAGTGTTTCCCTGATCCGGCCGCTGCTGTTGGCGGCCGCGACCCTGGCGGTCAGCGCCTGCACCAGCGTGGGCACGCAGAAGACCCCGGCGCCGGCGGTGGTCGAGATCGTTTCGGCCGAAGCGGCGCAGGCCGAGGCCGCACGCGTGGCCGCGCTGCAGGCACGGCCGGACTGGGCCTTCCAGGGTCGGGTCGCGGTCAGCAAGGGCAAGGACGGCGGCAGCGGTCGCATCGACTGGAAGCAGGAAGGGCGCCGTTATGTGGTCGAATTGAGCGCGCCGGTGACCCGGCAGAGCTGGAAGCTGACCGGCGATACCCATTCCGAAGCTGGCCGCCTGGAAGGGCTGGCCGGCGGTCCGCGCGATGGCGAGGACGCCCAGCAGCTGCTGCTGGAGGCGACCGGCTGGGACATTCCGGTCAACCAGCTGCCGGAGTGGATCCGTGGCCTGGTGGCCGGCGACGCCGCTGGCCCGGAGAAGGTCGAGCGCGATGGTGAAGGCCGGCCGCGTCGCATGCAGCAGATGGGCTGGCAGGTGCAGTACCTGGACTGGTACCCGGCCGAGGCCGGGCGCCCGGCGTTGCCGCGCCGGATCGAAGCCAGCAATGGCGACGCCAAGGTACGCCTGCTGGTGGACCAGTGGGGGCAGGGCGCGCCATGAGCGGGGCAGTCGACGACGCGGGCTGGTCCTGGTGGCCGGCCCCGGCCAAGCTGAACCTGTTCCTGCATATCACCGGCCGCCGCGCCGACGGTTACCACGAGCTGCAGACCGTGTTCCGGCTGCTGGACTGGGGCGACCGCATCGGCCTGCGCCTGCGTGAAGACGGCCAGGTGCGCCGGCAGGGCGAGGGGCTGGCTGGCGTGGCCGAGGCCGATGATCTGGCGGTGCGTGCCGCGCGATTGCTCAAAGAAGTGGCAAATGTCGCGCAAGGTGCGGACATCGTCGTTGAAAAGCATGTATCTGCCGGTGGCGGCTTCGGCGGCGGTTCGTCCGATGCCGCCACCGTGCTGGTGGTGCTGAACCGCCTGTGGCGGGCCGGTCTGGACGAGGACGCGCTTGCCGCGCTGGGCCTGCGCCTGGGTGCGGACGTGCCGGTGTTCGTGCGCGGGCGCAATGCCTGGGCCGAAGGGGTGGGCGAGCGCCTGCAGCCGATCGTGCTGGAACCGGCCTGGTATGTGGTGGTTGAACCGGGCGTTCATGTTCCCACCCCGGCCCTGTTCGCAGACCCGGATTTGACGCGCGACAGCCCAGTGGCGAAAATAGAGGACTTCGCTTCCGGAACCCTGGTCGGGAACGCGTTCGAACCGGTGCTGCGCCGCCGTGAGCCTGCCGTCGAGGCAGCGTTCGCAGCGTTGAGCGACATCGGCACGGCGCGGCTGACCGGTTCGGGAAGTGGTTGTTTCGTCGAGTTCGCATCGCAGTCTGCCGCAGAGCAGGGACGGTCGAAGTTGCCGAAGGAGTTGCGGGCAAGGGTGGCAGCGGGCGTTGCGCGTTCGCCACTGCTGGATGCACTCGAGCAACACTGATTTATCAATGCAGGGGCGTCGCCAAGAGGCCCAAGGCACCAGGTTTTGATCCTGGCATTCGTAGGTTCGAATCCTACCGCCCCTGCCAATAGCGGCTGTGTCCGCGCCTTCCAGCGCATCGCCTGCGCGGGACGTGGAAACAACCGCGGTGTTGTCAGCAGCAAGGGTCCATCGGGTCCTTGCCGACTCCGGATCCCCGCCACTCGTCCCCGCCCGAGACAATCATGATGCAAGAGTCCCCGAACCTGCTGGTCTTTTCCGGCAACGCCAACAAACGTCTGGCGCAGAACATCTGCAAGGAACTGGGGGTTCGCCCGGGCAAGGCGCTGGTCTCGCATTTCTCCGATGGTGAAGTGCAGGTGGAAATCGAAGAGAACGTCCGCAAGCAGGACGTGTTCGTGATCCAGCCGACCTGCGCGCCGAGCGCGGAAAACCTGATGGAACTGCTGGTGCTGATCGACGCGCTCAAGCGCGCATCGGTGGCCAGCGTGACCGCCGTGGTGCCGTACTTCGGCTACTCGCGCCAGGATCGCCGCATGCGTTCCTCGCGCGTGCCGATCACCGCCAAGCTGGCGGCGAAGATGTTCAGCACCGCTGGCGCTGATCGCGTGCTGACCGTCGACCTGCACGCCGACCAGATCCAGGGCTTCTTCGATATTCCGGTGGACAACGTGTATGCGTCCCCGCTGCTGCTGGCCGACATCTGGCGCGCCTACGGCACCGAGAACCTGATCGTTGTGTCGCCGGACGTGGGCGGCGTGGTCCGCGCCCGTGCGGTCGCCAAGCGCCTGGATGACGCCGATCTGGCGATCATCGACAAGCGCCGCCCGCGCGCCAACGTCTCCACCGTGATGAACATCATCGGTGACGTCGAAGGCAAGACCTGCGTGATGGTCGATGACATCGTCGATACCGCCGGCACCCTGTGCGCCGCTGCCGCTGCCCTGAAGGCGCGCGGTGCGCTCAAGGTCGCCGCCTACTGCACCCACGCGGTGCTGTCGGGCCCGGCGGTGGACAACATCACCAATTCCCAGCTCGACGAGCTGGTGGTGACCGACACCATCCCGCTGAAAGACGCAGCGCGGGTGTGCAGCAAGATCCGCCAGCTGAGCGTGGCGGAAATGCTGGCCGAAACGATGCGCCGCATCGCCTTCGGCGAGTCGGTCAGCTCGCTGTACGTCGACTGAGTTTTTCGTCCCTGCCGGCAACGGCGGGGACATACCCCGGGTGCTTCTGGTCGCGGAAGCATCTTCAACCGCCACGCCGCAAGGCGCGGCAACAACCTGAGTAGTCGAAAATGTCGAAGACCCATGAAATCAAGGTCACCAAGCGTGAACTGCAGCGTAAGGGTGCGAGCCGCCGCCTGCGTCACGCTGGTGTGATCCCGGCCATCGTGTACGGCGGCAACGCCGAGCCGGTCGCCATCAGCCTGGACCACAACGAAATCTGGCTGGCCCAGCAGAACGAGTGGTTCTATGCCTCGATCCTGGACCTGAACCTGGACGGCCAGGTGCAGAAGGTCCTGCTGCGTGACATGCAGCGCCACCCGTACAAGCAGCTGATCATGCACCTGGACTTCCAGCGCGTGAACGAGAACGAAGCCCTGACCGCTTCGGTCCCGCTGCACTTCATCAACGAAGACACCTCGCCGGCTGGCAAGGCTGCCGACGTCGTGGTCACCCACGAACTGAAGGAAGTGACCATCACCTGCCTGCCGAAGGACCTGCCGGAGTCGATCGAAGTCGACCTGGGCGAGCTGAAGGCCGGTGACGTGGTGTACCTGTCCAACATCAAGCTGCCGAAGGGCGTGGAAATCCCGGCCCTGGCGCTGGGCAAGGACCACGACGACGCCATCGTCACCGCCAAGGCCGGCAAGGCCGACGCGGCTGACGAAGAAGCGGCTGCCGCCGAGTAATACCGCTACGGTGCCTGCCTCCGGGCAGGCACCGTATTGGAAGGAACCATGGCAGGACTGCGACTGATCGTCGGTCTGGGCAACCCCGGATCGGAACACGCCCGGACCCGGCACAATGCCGGGTTTCATTTCGTTGAGGCCCTGGCGGAAAAAGCCGGTGCGCGATGGAATGTGGACAGCAAGCTGTTCGGTGAGACCGCCAAGGTCGAGATCGCCGGGCAGACGGTGTGGCTGCTCAAGCCCGCCACCTTCATGAACCTCAGCGGCAAGTCGGTCACCGCCGCACAGCGGTTCTGGAAGATCGAGCCGGAAGAAACCCTGCTGGCCCACGACGAACTGGACCTGGCGCCCGGCGTGGCGCGGCTGAAGTTCGACGGTGGCCACGGTGGCCAGAACGGCCTGCGCGACACCATCCGCCTGCTCGGCCACGGCAAGTTCCATCGCCTGCGCGTGGGTATCGGCCATCCTGGCCACAAGGACCGCGTGGTGGGTTGGGTGCTGGGGCGCCCGTCCAAGGACGACGACGTGCTGATCGCGCGCGCCATCGATGATGCGATCGACGTGCTGCCGCTGGCGGTGCAGGGCGATTTCAGCGAAGCGATGAAGCGGCTTCATACCCCGCGCTGACCATGACCGACCCGCGTACTCCCTGCACCGTGTGTGGCGCCATGATCCTGCTGGCGACGGCGGCCCGGAACGATGGGCTCTGCATGCCTTGCCGGAATGGCACGCGGCAAAGCATGGAAGAGGCGAGGGTGCGAAATCGGGAGATACGCGAAGCGCAGGGGCGTTTTGATGATTCCCCGGAAGGACGCTATTGGCGCTGGCTTGTGGATCAGGTTCACAGGACAGAGAGTGGATTGGAAGGGCTCTCGATAGCCGATCAGCGGTACTACATGGTTTCGGTGGTTAGCGGCGAAGTGTGGCGCGGTGGGATCGGGACATACTTTGATAGCTCCTCAGGCGCCTACTACGATGGGACGCTTGCTGGTCTTGAAGAATTGGGGCTGGTCGAACTGCGCGACGTGCTGAAAGAAGCCAAGATGGCCCTGTTCGGTGATGAAGCAGTACCGATGGATGAAGGTGTTCGCTGGCAAAGGATGTACGGTCAGCATGATCAATTGCCGGATGGTGTCGAGGTTCTGCTGGACCGCTTGAGCCAGAGATTCTGCGATGCTGAGAAGTCGCTCGGGCTTTCGGCTGTGTTGCAGGCCTACGCTGAGAAGCACAAGCTTTACGCCGCGTTCTAGCGCGGGCCACTGGAAGGACGATTGGGGATTGAGGGCATGCCCGCGGGTGAGCCTTGAATCCCGAATCATCCACTTACACTCAAACCCGGATTCAACCCATGGGTATCAAATGCGGCATCGTCGGCCTGCCCAACGTCGGCAAGTCGACCCTGTTCAATGCGCTGACCAAGGCGGGTATCGCCGCGGCGAACTTCCCGTTCTGCACCATCGAACCGAACGTCGGCATCGTGCCGGTGCCGGATCCGCGCCTGAACGAGCTGGCAGCGATCATCAACCCGCAGAAGGTCATCCCGACCGCGGTCGAATTCGTCGACATTGCCGGCCTGGTGGCCGGTGCCGCCAGCGGTGAAGGCCTGGGCAACAAGTTCCTGGCGCACATCCGTGAAGTCGATGCGATCACCCACGTGGTGCGCTGCTTCGAGAACGCCGACGTCATCCACGTCAACAACAAGGTCGACCCGATCTCGGACATCGAAACCATCGATACCGAGCTGGCGCTGGCCGACCTGGACAGCGTCGAGAAGGCGCTGAACCGCGCCGAGCGTGCGGCCAAGGGTGGTGACAAGGACGCCGCGGCGCGCAAGCCGGTGCTGGCCAAGCTGCAGGCGGCGCTGTCCGACGGCAAGTCCGGCCGTTCGGTGGGCCTGGACGAGGAAGAGAAGGCGCTGGTGCGCGATCTGTTCCTGCTGACCCTGAAGCCGGTGATGTACATCGCCAACGTGCTGGAAGACGGTTTCGAGAACAACCCGCACCTGGAAGCCGTGCGCGCGCATGCTGCCGCCGAAGGCGCGCAAGTGGTGCCGGTGTCGGCCGCGATCGAAGAGGAGCTGTCCCAGCTCGATGACGAAGACCGCGATACCTTCCTGGCCGATCTGGGCCTGAGCGAGCCGGGCCTGAACCGCGTGATCAACGCGGCCTACAGCCTGCTCGGCCTGCAGACCTACTTCACCGCTGGCGTGAAGGAAGTCCGCGCGTGGACCGTGCGCAAGGGCGCCACCGCCCCGCAGGCCGCCGCGGTCATCCACACCGACTTCGAGAAGGGCTTCATCCGCGCCGAAACCATCGCGTATGACGACTTCATCAAGTACAAGGGCGAAGCCGGCGCCAAGGAAGCCGGTCGCCTTCGCCTGGAAGGCAAGGAATACCGAGTGCAGGAAGGCGACATCCTGCACTTCCGCTTCAACGTCTGATCCAGCGGCATCGGATCGACCCAAGACGCCCCGCCTTGTGCGGGGCGTTCGCGTTTCCGGCGTCGGTTGCATGCGTGGACAAAAATTGATCATGCTCTGAAGCGCCTGCGGCACAGGGCTCGCAAGTACTTGTCCACACCAAACCCCCACCGCTTTCCACGCACGGTGTGGAAAACCCTGCGTATCGCTGCAGGGCCGAGCCCATGCTCGGCTGATGCCAGCCGGAGCCGAGCATGGGGTCGGCTCTGCAGGGATTGCCCGGGCAGTGTGGATAAATTTTCGCCATGCTTCGAAACGCTTGCGTGGCAACACTCCCACTTACTTGTCCACACGTAGTTCCCATCGCTTTCCACGGCGCATGTGGAGAACCCGGATTCTGTCTGGACAAAAAATTGCCACCCTTCGAAACCATTGCAATGCGTGGCTCGCAGGGACTTGTCCACACCAAACCCCCATCGCTTTCCACGTGCGGTGTGGAAAACCCAGGGCGGGTGCGCGGCAACGAATGCCTACCAAGATGGGCATCTACCAGAGCCAGGTTCCCAAACAACAAGGCCCGCCAATGGCGGGCCCTGTCGTCCACGTTCTGCAATGCGGCGTGCCTTACAGCGCGCTGCCACCGAACTTGTGGGTGTACTGCAGGTTGATGGTGCGGCCGACGCTGTCGAACCAGGACACGTCGTAGTACGGATACGCGGTGTACGTGGCGTCCTTCGGCGGCATCTTGTTGAACACGTTGACCACCGACAGCGACAGGCGCGAGTGGTCGTCGAAGCGGTACTGCAGCGACGCGTTGTAGCGGTAGGTTGCCTTGATGTACGGGCTGTCACCGCTGTCCCAGTCGAAGGTCTGGCCGTAGCTGTCATAGGTTGGCAGCTTGCCAAGTCGTGAACCGTAGACTGTCGCCGACCACGCAGCCTTCTCCCAGGTCACGCTCAGGCTGGTTTTGGTGCGTGGAATATCGAAACCGCTGTTGACCGCGAACTGATCTTCGACGGGGTCGCCGGGGTAGCGCTGGAAGTCGTGCTTCTTCACCCAGGTGTGGGTGCCGTTGAGGATGAAGTCGCCGATACCGGTCTGCAGGCGGTAACGCAAGCCGATGTCGATGCCGGAGGTGGATTCGCGGGCGACGTTGATCGGGGCGACACGCACGCCGTACAGGCGGCCATC
Organism: Stenotrophomonas sp. 80084_Sma; assembly: GCF_056481995.1. NCBI lineage: Bacteria > Pseudomonadati > Pseudomonadota > Gammaproteobacteria > Lysobacterales > Lysobacteraceae > Stenotrophomonas > Stenotrophomonas sp. 80084_Sma. The sequence continues at coordinate 819,004 of NZ_CM151177.1, forward strand.
ACTGGTGCGGGTAACGCGGTCGAGCGCGTCCACGCAGGTCGGTGAATTGATGTCGGCACTGCCGAGGCGGCAGTTCGCTTCGCTGGCCAGAATCGTGCGCACTTCCATGTCCTGCACCTGCTTGCGCATGTCGATGTCGAACCAGTCCACCGACAGATCCAGGCCGATTGCCGGCGACCAGACGAAGCCGGCACTCCACGAGGTGCTGGTTTCCGGGTCGAGCTGGCGATTGCCGGTGCGGCTGCGGATGATGCTGACGTCTTCGTCGCATTCGGTGCCATTGGCGCGACAGTCGTACAGATCCACTACGTCAGTCTCGTCGTTGCCCGGGCCGGCGAACACGTAGTGCAGGTCCGGTGCGCGGAACGCGGTGCCATACGAACCGCGTACCAGAAGCGTGTCGATCGGGCGCCATTCCAGGCCGCCGCTCCAAGTTGCCTTGCCGATGGTGTGGCCGGAATAGCGGTACTGGTCGTAGCGGCCTGCCACGCTCAGGTTGACCGTCTCGTGCAGGGGCATGCGCAGTTCGGCCGCTGTGGCCCAGCGGTTGCGCGAACCGTTGCCGTCCGAATCCTTCCAGCTGTAGTAGTAGTACTGGGTCGCCAGCGGATCGGGATTGAGCGAGTACGCCTGCTGGCCCACTTCCACGGTCGCGGCAAAGCCGGCATCCCCCCCCGGCAGGCCGAACAGCGCGGAATTGGTCAGCGTTAACGCAGCCGTTTCGGTGCGCGACTTCGGGGTGTAGGTGGTGCGCGCTGCGATCGAATCGTACTCGGCGCGGGTCAGCGGCCGGTACAGGCGTGACGGGTCGGCATTGAAAATCGGGAATACGTTGCCTTCGTCATCGGTGTAATCGCCCAACTGCGGGCCCAGGAGCAGGTCATTGGCCTTAGCGGCGATGATCTTCGCCCAGCTGATCCGCGACTGGTACTGCGAATGGCTCAGCGCGGCCTCGTAGTCCCAGTTGCCGGTCAGATTGCCCTTGAAGCCAGTGGTCACGCTGAAGGTCTTCTGCGTGCTGCGCACCATGCCGTTGCGCAGGCCGCCCATTTCCTCCGGCGAAAACTGGCGGTTCCAGGATTCGATCTGTTGATCGGCCTCCGTGCTGGCAATGTTTCTGAAATAGCCCGCTTCATTGCCGTCTGAGCTCATGTAGCCCCAGGACGTCACATCGCGCATCAGCGACATCGTGTGATAACCCAGCTGCACGTCGGCGAACCACTGCTGACCGTTGTCGAAGTCGTAGCTCAGCGAGGCGTAGCCATTGGCGCCGCGGCGCTTGCTGAGGATGGTGCCGTAGCCGATTGACGTATCGCTGCCACAATACCAGCCGGAGCGCGGCCGGTAGGCATGGTAAGTACTGCCCTGGTTCTGCCCGGCCAGCGCTTCGCAGGTGGTCGCGCCCGGATCCAGATAGTCGTCGTTGTAGTCCGTGCGCAGATAGGCGCGACGAGCGGCACGCGTACGTTCAGTCGGTGCGTCCTGGGTCGAATCCTGGATATCGCGCTCGTACGCCCACAGCGGGGTCTGCGACTGCAGTTCAACGCTGTACACGGCGTTGAAGTTGCCACGGCTGAAGCCACTGGCCAGGCTCATGTCGAACGACTCGCCACCGCCTTCGCTGGTGGTGCCCATGCGCATGTCGACGGTGGTGCCGTCGGCCTTCTTCTTCAGGATGAAGTTGACCACGCCGGCGATCGCGTCCGAACCGTAGATGGCCGAGGCACTGCCGGTCAGCACTTCGATGCGCTCGATCATGCCCAGCGGAATGTTGGAGACATCGGTGAAGTTGCTGCGGCCCTTGAACGGCATCGGGAAGTCGGCGATGCGGCGGCCATTGACCAGCACCAGCGTGTGGTTCGGGCCCAGCCCGCGCAGGTCCACCTGCTGGGCGCCCGGCGAGAAGTCGGCGCCGCTGGACGACTGCTGGCTCTGCGTCTCACCGCCGTTCTGGGTCATCGAGCGCAGCACGTCGGGCACGCTGGTGAAGCCGCTGGAGCGGATCTGCTCGGCGCTGATCACCGTGATCGGGGCGGGGCCTTCCACCTGGGCGCGCGGAATGCGCGAACCGGTGACCTGCACCGCATCCAGTTGTTGAACCGAAGAGGAGGCCGGTGCCTGGGCCGCCGCGGAAGCAGCCACGCCCATCAACGCCAGCTGGATCGACCACGCCATCGCCTTTCTACGCATGAGGAATTCTCGGAAATGAAGCCGGCCCGCAGAGGAGGGGCCCTGTCCCCCATTCAGATTTCCGGAATGGGCGCGCGCATTTAACGCCTTTTTTATGCCCTTGACTACTGGGTCCCTATCTGGCAAAGAGTGAAAACGCTTGCAAGTCGATTTTGTTCAGGGAGATCAAGATGCGACGCCTCCATTGCACCCTGCGTGCCCCCTTCGCCTGGCTGGCGCTGCTGGTGTTGGCCGTGCCGTTGGCCGCCCTTGCGCAGGACCTGCAGGGCCCGGGCTTCGCCTACTACGAAGCCGGGGATCTTGACGCACCCCGGCCCGGCCCGCGCGCGCCGGCCATGATGCTGATGGGCGGTGGCGAATGGGTGCCGGAGGCCTTTCACTGGTGGCTGAAGCAGGCCGGTAACGGCCGCGTGCTGATCCTGCGCGCTTCTGGCAGTGATGAGCTGCAGGACCGCCTGTATCGCGAGATTGGCGGGACCACCGCAGTGCAGACGCTGGTCTTCGACAGCCGCCGCGGCGCCGACGATCCGGCCGTGCTGCGCGTGGTGGCTGCGGCCGATGCCATCTTCATTGCCGGTGGTGACCAGTCGCGCTACATCCGCTTCTGGAAGGGCACCGCGCTCAACCGCGCGCTCAATGCCCATGTGCGCGCCGGCAAGCCGATTGCCGGTACCAGCGCCGGGCTGGCCATCCTCGGTGGCTATGCCTACGGCGCGATGGACGGCGGCAGCATCACCTCCGCCGGTGCGCTGGCCGACCCGATGGGCAGTGCGGTGACCATGGACAGTGGCTTCCTGCAGATGCCCTACCTGCAGCGCGTGGTCACCGACACCCACTTCGACAAGCGCGATCGGCTCGGCCGCCTGATCGTGTTCGTGGCGCGCGCCGCGCAGGACAGTGGCGACCCCGACATCGTCGGCATCGGCGTCGACGAGGACACCGCCCTGTGCGTGGAGCCCGATGGCCAGGCACAGGTCTACAGCGCCGACGGCGAAGGCAAGGTCTGGGTGGTCAGCCCCGGGCGTGATGCGGACCGCATGGTCGAAGGTGAGCCGTTGCGCTTCCATGCAGTGCCGGTGACGGTGGTCGCCAGCGGCAGCCGCATGCGCCTGGACGATTTCCAGGCCGACGCCGATTACCAGGCGATGGCCGACGTCAGCGACGGCGAGATTGAGTTCACGCTTCGGTAGTGCCGGCCGCTGGCCGGCAACTCATCTTCCCTGATGCGCCCCTTGCCGGCCAGCGGCCGGCACTACCCCGCAATCCATTCACTCGTTCTGCTGGAGACGTACCCGATGAAACTGCGCCTGGCGCTGTCCGCACTGTTGTCCCTGCCCATGCTTGCCCAGGCCGCACCGGCGGCTTCACCGCTGCTGGTCATCCACGGCGGCGCCGGCGTCGAGCGCAAGGACCTGTCGCCGGCCGAGGAAAAGGCCGCACGTGACGCGCTGCGGGCGGCCCTGTTGAAGGGGCATGCGGAGCTGGCGGCGGGTCGCCCCGCGTTGGCTGCAGTCACCGCTGCGATCACCGTCCTGGAGGACGATCCCACCTTCAACGCCGGCAAGGGTGCGGTGTTCACCCACGACGGCCATAACGAGCTGGATGCGGCTGTCATGGATGGCGCGAGCCAGGCGGCGGGCGCGGTGGCCGGCGTGCAGCGGGTGCGCAACCCGATCCTGCTGGCGCAGACCGTGATGCAGCAATCCAGGCACGTGATGATGGTGGGGCAGGGCGCCGAAGCCTTCGCGGTCGAGCAGGGGATGTCTCTGGTCGATCCCTCCTACTTCCGTACGGAGAAGCGTTGGCAGCAGCTGCAGCGTGCACTGAAAGAAGAGGCCAGTGGCCAGGCGCATGCCGACCTGGAGACTGCAAAGCACTTCGGGACCGTCGGTGCAGTCGCATTGGATGTGCAGGGGCACCTGGCCGCCGGTACCTCCACTGGCGGCATGACCAACAAGCGCTATGGCCGGGTGGGTGACTCGCCGATCATCGGTGCAGGCACCTGGGCCGATGCGCGCTGTGCGGTGTCCGGCACCGGCTGGGGCGAGTACTACATCCGCACCGCGGCCGCGCACGAGATCTGCGCACGCATGCGCTACCAGGGGCAGACGCCGGAACAGGCCGGCAAGGGCGTGATCAACGAGACGATTCCGCAGATGGGGGGTGACGGCGGTGCGATCGTGCTCGCTGCAGACGGAAAAATGGCCACGCCATTCAACACCCAGGGCATGTATCGGGGCTGGATCGGCGGCGACGGCGTCCCTCATGTCGCAATTTTCGCCAACGAGACCCTTGCGGTCCCGGGGCAATAACCTTGCGTATCAATGGGTTTGCGACAGCGTGTGAAAAAAGTGGAAAAAAGCGTTGACAGCCCCCCGTCCCATCAGCAGAATAAGCGGCTCACCACCACACACCGCAACGCTTCGGCGGCAACGGAATGGGGTGGTAAGGAGGGATACCCAAGCGGCCAACGGGGGCAGACTGTAAATCTGCTGGCTTACGCCTTCGGTGGTTCGAATCCACCTCCCTCCACCAGTTTCACGTTGTGACATTCCCGGCGCGGGAGTAGTTCAATGGTAGAACCTCAGCCTTCCAAGCTGATGGTGCGGGTTCGATTCCCGTCTCCCGCTCCATTGAATGAACTTTGAATATTATCGAGTTCATGTCATAATGCAAAACTCGGCTCACGTAGCTCAGTCGGTAGAGCACTTCCTTGGTAAGGAAGAGGTCGAAGGTTCGATTCCTTTCGTGAGCACCATCTTAAGCATCACCTCTCAGACGAATTCGAGATAAGCAGCCATGGCCAAGGGTAAGTTCGAGCGCACCAAGCCGCACGTCAATGTCGGCACCATCGGTCACGTCGACCACGGCAAGACCACGCTGACCGCCGCACTGACCAAGATCGGTGCCGAGCGCTTCGGTGGCGAGTTCAAGGACTACTCCTCGATCGACGCCGCGCCGGAAGAAAAGGCTCGTGGTATCACGATCTCGACCGCGCACGTCGAATACGAATCCCCGGTCCGTCACTACGCCCACGTCGATTGCCCGGGCCACGCTGACTACGTCAAGAACATGATCACCGGTGCCGCCCAGATGGACGGCGCGATCCTGGTGTGCTCGGCCGCTGACGGCCCGATGCCGCAGACCCGCGAGCACATCCTGCTGTCGCGTCAGGTCGGCGTGCCGTACATCGTCGTGTTCCTGAACAAGGCCGACATGGTTGACGACGCCGAGCTGCTCGAGCTGGTCGAGATGGAAGTGCGCGAGCTGCTGAGCAAGTACGACTTCCCGGGCGACGACACCCCGATCATCGCCGGTTCGGCCCGTCTGGCGCTGGAAGGCGACCAGAGCGACATCGGCGTGCCGGCCATCCTGAAGCTGGTCGATGCCCTGGACAGCTGGATTCCGGAGCCGGAGCGCGCGATCGACAAGCCGTTCCTGATGCCGGTGGAAGACGTGTTCTCGATCTCGGGCCGCGGCACCGTGGTGACCGGTCGTATCGAGCGCGGCGTGATCAAGGTTGGCGACGAAATCGAAATCGTCGGCATCCGTCCGGTGCAGAAGACCACCGTGACCGGCGTTGAAATGTTCCGCAAGCTGCTGGACCAGGGTCAGGCAGGCGACAACGCTGGCCTGCTGCTGCGCGGCACCAAGCGTGACGACGTCGAGCGTGGCCAGGTTCTGGCCAAGCCGGGTTCGATCAAGCCGCACACCAAGTTCGAAGGCGAAGTCTACGTCCTGTCGAAGGACGAGGGCGGCCGTCACACCCCGTTCTTCAACGGCTACCGTCCGCAGTTCTACTTCCGCACCACCGACATCACCGGCGCAGCTGCTCTGCCGGAAGGCGTCGAAATGGTGATGCCGGGTGACAACGTCAAGATGGTCGTCACCCTGATCAACCCGGTGGCAATGGACGAAGGCCTGCGCTTCGCCATCCGCGAAGGCGGCCGTACCGTCGGCGCCGGCGTGGTCTCGAAGATCATCGAGTAAGCCTGCAGTACCGGTGGTTGCATAGCGCCGCCGGTTACGCGAATGGCGGGCCGGGAACCTCGGTCCGCCTTCGCCGTCTAAGGGAAGGCAAGTTTCAACACGTACGCCAGTAGCTCAATTGGCAGAGCAGCGGTCTCCAAAACCGCAGGTTGGGGGTTCGAGTCCCTCCTGGCGTGCCATCTGCCCACCTTATCCAGCGGCCTGGGCCGCTAAAGCAGACACAGCCGGATGAATAGCAAGATCGAACACTCCAAGGACAACTCCGCCAACGGCGGGGATATCGTCAAGTACGTCGCCGCATCGCTGCTGGTGCTGGCCGGTCTGTTCGTCTGGTTCTGGTTCTCCGCCGACTCCGGTCGCGCCACCCAGCTGGGTGCGTGGGCGGGTCAGCTGCGTGCGTTGGCGGTTGTGGTCGGTCTGGTTGGCGGTATCGGCGTGTTCATGCTGACCGGCAAGGGGCGCGACACCCGCGAATTCCTCTCCGAGTCGCGCTTCGAACTGCGCAAGGTGGTCTGGCCGACGCGCCAGGAAGCCATCCGCATGACCTGGGTCGTGATGGTGGTGGTGACCATTCTCAGTCTGTTGCTGGGTGGGTTCGATTACGTCATTCAGTGGCTGGTTCAGTTGTTCCTGAGCCGCTAAGGAGAATTGCATGAAGCGTTGGTACGTCGTTCACGCCTATTCGGGCTTCGAGAAGTCGGTGGCGCAGGCTCTGCGCGATCGCATCGTCCGTGACGGCATGGAAGAGCGCTTCGGCGATGTCCTGGTCCCGACCGAAGAAGTGGTCGAGATGCGCGCTGGCCAGAAGCGCCGCTCCGAGCGCAAGTTCTTCCCGGGTTACGTGCTGGTCCAGATCGAGACCCACGAAGAAGCCGGTATTCCGCGCATCGACAACGAAAGCTGGCACCTGGTCAAGGAAACCCCGCGCGTGATGGGCTTCATCGGCGGCACCGCCGACCGTCCGCTGCCGATCGCCGATTCCGAGGCCGAAGCCATCCTGAATCGCGTTCAGGAAGGTGTCGAGAAGCCGCGTCCGAAGGTGCTGTTCGAGCCGGGCCAGATGGTCCGCGTTACCGACGGCCCGTTCAACGATTTCAATGGCGTCGTCGAAGAAGTCAACTACGAGAAGAGCCGTCTGCGCGTCTCGGTGCTGATCTTCGGTCGTGCCACTCCGGTCGAACTCGAGTTCGGCCAGGTCGAAAAGGCCGTCTGACCGGTCCTGTAGGGTCGAGCCATGCTCGACTCCAGGCTCCGGATGGCGGTGCAGTCGAGCATGGCTCGACTCTACAAGGGGAACCGGGCCTTGCCCGGTTTCGTTCGTTTACGTGCCGCTTCAGGCATGTGAAGAAAAAACCTGATATAGTGCGCGGCTCCCCGCTGGGAAGCCAGCAGGACGAGGCCGCCGCAAGGTGGCCTTCAGCATGATTTCAAAACGCGATGCCGGGACGCGTGATTCCCGGTCCGATGGGGAGCCTGTTGTCGAAAGGCGCTAGCACCCGGAGAGTACTCACATGGCAAAGAAAGTTGTCGGTTACATCAAGCTGCAGGTGAAGGCCGGTCAGGCCAACCCCTCGCCGCCGGTCGGTCCTGCGCTGGGTCAGCGCGGTCTGAACATCATGGAATTCTGCAAGGCGTTCAACGCTGCCACGCAGAAGCTCGAGCCGGGTCTGCCGGTTCCGGTGATCATCACGGCCTACTCGGACCGTACGTTCACCTTCATCACCAAGAGCACCCCGGCCACCACCCTGCTGAAGAAGGCCGCTGGCATCTCGTCGGGCTCCAAGCGCCCGAACACCGAGAAGGTCGGCAAGGTCACCCGTAAGCAGCTGGAAGAGATCGCCAAGGCGAAGGAACCGGATCTGACTGCCGCCGATCTGGACGCCGCCGTGCGTACCATCGCTGGCTCTGCCCGTTCCATGGGCCTCGTGGTGGAGGGTTAATAAGATGGCACAGACCAAGCGTGAGAAGGCCATCAAGGCCGCCGTCGTTCCGGGCAAGGCATACGCCTTCGAGGACGCGATCAACATCCTGAAGAGCGCCACCAAGGCCAAGTTCGTCGAGTCGATCGACGTCGCTGTGCGCCTGGGCGTCGATGCGAAGAAGTCCGACCAGCAGGTCCGTGGCTCCACCGTGCTGCCGGCCGGTACCGGCAAGTCGGTCCGCGTCGCCGTGTTCGCTCCGGCCGGTGCCAAGGCTGACGAAGCCCTGGCCGCTGGCGCCGAAGCCGTCGGTATGGATGATCTGGCCGAGAAGATGCAGGCCGGCGATCTGAACTACGACGTCGTCATCGCGACCCCGGACGCCATGCGCGTCGTCGGTAAGCTGGGCACCGTGCTGGGCCCGCGCGGCCTGATGCCGAACCCGAAGGTCGGCACCGTTTCCCCGAACCCGGGTGAAGCCGTGAAGAACGCCAAGTCGGGTCAGGTCCGTTACCGCACCGACAAGGCCGGCATCATTCACTGCACCATCGGCAAGGCCGACTTCGCCGAAGACGCGCTGAAGTCGAACCTGACCGCGCTGCTGCTGGACCTGATCAAGGCCAAGCCGGCCACCTCGAAGGGCACCTACCTGCAGAAGGTTTCGGTCAGCTCGACGATGGGCCCGGGCGTCACCGTCGACCAGTCGTCGCTGACCCTGAAGTAATTGTTTCAAGCGGTCACGGTACCTTCGGTGCCGTGACCGTGACATTTGAAGGCATCGCTGGCCGTACATCGCCCGCGGTAGCCGTCAAAGACCGCAGGCGCGGTCGTGGCAATACCGGCGACGGGCACGGAAGCTCGATCTGGCAAGGAGTCGCCGCCGGAGCAGTCATGAGCGCTTAATCGATTCCCCGGAATCACCCTGCGTAGATGGTGCCCTTCTGGAGTTTTTCTGGTTCACGCACGTCTGGGTTTCCCAGGTTGGCCCACTCCAGGTCTAGAACGGCCCACCCCCGGAACATCATCCCGATGTTCCCGGCGTCCAGGACGGATGCCGCACAGGACCGCACACGGCAGGAGCCGTAAGCGGAGTTCAATAGGAGGAGTGCAATGGCTCTCAATCTGTCCCAGAAGCAAGAAGTAGTCGCCGAGCTGGCAGACGTCGCCGCCAAGGCCCACTCCTTGATCGCAGCCGAATACGCTGGCACCACGGTCGCCCAGATGACCGCGATGCGCAAGCAGGCTCGTGAAACCGGTGTTTTCTTGAAGGTTGTCAAGAACACCCTGGCTTCGCGCGCCGTTGAAGGCACCGAGTTCGCAGTCGCCCAGGACCAGATGGTTGGTCCGCTGCTGTACGCGTTCTCGCTCGAGGAGCCCGGCGCTGCCGGTCGCCTGATCAAGGAAGCCGCCAAGGGCAACGACAAGCTGAAGGCTAAGGTCGTCGCCATCGGTGGCGAAGTGTTCCCGGCAAGCCACGTCGAAGTGCTGGCCTCGCTGCCGACCCGCGACCAGGCCCTGGCCATGCTGGCCCGCGTCCTGACCGAGCCGGTCACGATGTTTGCCCGCGCCATCAAGGCCGTTGGCGAGAAGCAGGGTGGTGGCGACGTCGCCGCCGACGCTGCCGAGCCGGCCGCCGAGACCGCCTGAGTTTCGACTTACCGTGGTTCCTGACGGAACCTCAACCCAGAAAATCATCCAAAGGTATTAATCATGTCCCTTACCAACGAACAGATCGTCGACGCCATCGCCGAGAAGTCCCTGATGGAAGTGATGGAGCTGGTCAAGGCCATCGAAGAGAAGTTCGGCGTCTCCGCCGCTGCTCCGGTTGCCGTGGCTGCTGCCGCTGGCCCGGCCGCTGCTGTTGAAGAGCAGACCGAGTTCACCGTCACCCTGAAGTCGGCCGGCGACAAGAAGGTCGAAGTCATCAAGGCCGTCCGCGCCATCACCGGCCTGGGCCTGAAGGAAGCGAAGGACCTGGCCGAAGCCGGTGGCGTCCTGAAGGAAGGCGCTTCGAAGGACGACGCCGAGAAGATGAAGAAGGACCTGGAAGCTGCTGGCGCGACTGTCGAAGTCAAGTAAGCAGTTACCTTGCATCGTCACCGATTCACGGCGATGCAGCCAAGGCTGGGGGCGTAAGCCCCCGGCCTTTGGTCGTTGTTGCAGTACCGGTAGGGTCGACTGTTAGTCGACTGTTTCAAAAGCAGAAAAAGCCCAACACGGGCTGCGGTCAGACCCCGGCAGGCCAGCGCAGAGCGCGGCAGCGGGGGAGTGGATGCAGACGAGTTGGCAGTTGGAAGTAGCGGGAGAAGGCGTGCTGGTGCCGGCAATACCAGCGACTTCCAACTGACAATTTCAAGTTCCCTTCGGATCGTGGGCGCACGATCCGCACAACAAGGTGGAAGACCTCATGACGTCCTATTCGTTCACCGAAAAAAAGCGTATCCGCAAGGATTTCGGCAAGCAGCGCTCGATTCTCGAAGTGCCGTTCCTGCTCGCCATCCAGGTGGATTCCTATCGTGAATTCCTGCAGGAAAACGTCGATCCGGCCAAGCGCACGGACCACGGCCTGCACGCTGCGCTGAAGTCGGTCTTCCCGATCGCCAGCTACAGCGGCAATGCTGCCCTGGAATACGTCGGCTACAAGCTGGGCGAACCGGTCTTCGACGAGCGTGAGTGCCGCCAGCGTGGCATGAGCTACGGCGCCCCGCTGCGCGTGACCGTGCGCCTGGTGATCTACGACCGTGAGTCGTCGACCAAGGCCATCAAGTACGTGAAGGAGCAGGAGGTCTATCTGGGCGAAATCCCGCTGATGACCGAGAACGGCACCTTCATCGTCAACGGCACCGAGCGCGTCATCGTCTCGCAGCTGCACCGTTCGCCGGGCGTGTTCTTCGACCACGACCGTGGCAAGACCCACAGCTCGGGCAAGCTGCTGTACAGCGCCCGCATCATTCCTTACCGCGGCTCCTGGCTGGACTTCGAGTTCGACCCGAAGGATGCGCTGTTCACCCGTATCGACCGTCGCCGCAAGCTGCCGGTGTCGATCCTGCTGCGCGCGCTCGGCTACAGCAACGAAGAGATGCTGGCCGAGTTCTTCGAGATCAACACCTTCCACATCAACCCGGATGAAGGCGTCCAGCTGGAGCTGGTGCCGGAGCGCCTGCGTGGCGAAACCCTGGGCTTCGACCTCGCCGACGGCGACAAGGTCATCGTGGAAGCCGGCAAGCGCATCACCGCGCGTCACATCAAGCAGCTGGAAGCCTCGGGCATCGCCGCCCTGGCCGTGCCGGACGACTACATCGTCGGCCGCATCCTGTCGCACGACGTGGTCGATGCTTCGACCGGCGAACTGCTGGCCCAGGCCAATGACGAGATCACCGACGAGCAGCTGCAGGCCTTCCGCAAGGCCGGTGTGGATGCCGTGGGCACCCTGTGGGTGAACGATCTGGATCGTGGCCCGTACCTGTCCAACACCCTGCGCATCGACCCGACCAAGACCCAGCTGGAAGCCCTGGTCGAGATCTACCGCATGATGCGTCCGGGCGAGCCGCCGACCAAGGACGCCGCGCAGAACCTGTTCCACAACCTGTTCTTCACCTTCGAGCGCTACGACCTGTCCGCGGTCGGCCGCATGAAGTTCAACCGTCGCGTGGGCCGCAAGGAAACCACCGGCGAAGCCGTGCTGTACGACCGCAAGTACTACGGTGAGCGCAACGACGAAGAGTCCAAGCGCCTGGTTGCCGCCCATGGCGACAGCTCCGACATCCTGGACGTGATCAAGGTTCTGACCGAGATCCGCAACGGTCGCGGCGTGGTCGATGACATCGATCACCTGGGCAACCGTCGCGTGCGTTCGGTCGGTGAAATGGCCGAGAACGTGTTCCGCGTGGGCCTGGTCCGCGTCGAGCGCGCGGTCAAGGAGCGCCTGTCGATGGCCGAGTCGGAAGGCCTGACCCCGCAGGAGCTGATCAACGCCAAGCCGGTCGCCGCTGCCATCAAGGAGTTCTTCGGCTCCTCGCAGCTGTCGCAGTTCATGGACCAGAACAACCCGCTGTCGGAAGTGACCCACAAGCGTCGCGTCTCGGCCCTGGGCCCGGGCGGCCTGACCCGTGAGCGCGCCGGCTTCGAAGTGCGCGACGTGCACCCGACCCATTACGGCCGCGTCTGCACCATCGAAACCCCGGAAGGCCCGAACATCGGCCTGATCAACTCGCTGGCCGTGTACGCCCGCACCAACCAGTACGGTTTCCTCGAGACCCCGTACCGCAAGGTCGTGGACGGCAAGGTCTATGACGAAGTCGAGTTCCTGTCGGCCATCGAAGAAAACGAGTACGTCATTGCGCAGGCCAACGCCCTGACCAATGCCGACAGCGTGCTGACCGAGCAGTTCGTTCCGTGCCGCTTCCAGGGCGAGTCGCTGCTGAAGCCGCCGGCGGAAGTCCACTTCATGGACGTCTCGCCGATGCAGACCGTGTCGATCGCGGCCGCGCTGGTTCCGTTCCTGGAGCACGATGACGCCAACCGTGCACTGATGGGCGCCAACATGCAGCGTCAGGCCGTGCCGACCCTGCGTGCGCAGAAGCCGCTGGTCGGTACCGGCATCGAGCGCGCCGTGGCGCGTGACTCCGGTGTGACCGTGAATGCCCGTCGTGGTGGCGAGATCGTGCAGATCGATGCCGCCCGTATCGTGGTCAAGGTCAACGAGGAAGAGATCGTTGGCGCCACCGACGCAGGCGTGGACATCTACAACCTGGTCAAGTACACCCGTTCGAACCAGAACACCTGCATCAACCAGCGTCCGCTGGTGCAGGTGGGTGACGTCATCGCCCGCGGCGACGTGCTGGCCGACGGTCCGTCCACCGACATCGGCGAACTGGCCCTGGGCCAGAACATGCTGATCGCGTTCATGCCGTGGAACGGCTACAACTTCGAAGACTCCATCCTGCTCTCCGAGCGCGTGGTGGAAGAGGATCGTTACACCACGATCCACATCGAAGAGCTGACCTGCGTCGCGCGTGACACCAAGCTGGGGCCGGAGGAAATCTCGGCCGACATCCCGAACGTCTCCGAGCAGGCGCTGAACCGCCTGGACGAGAGCGGCGTGGTGTACATCGGTGCGGAAGTCCGCGCCGGCGACATCATGGTCGGCAAGGTCACCCCGAAGGGCGAAAGCCAGCTGACCCCGGAAGAGAAGCTGCTGCGCGCGATCTTCGGCGAGAAGGCTTCGGACGTGAAGGACAGCTCGCTGCGCGTTCCGCCGGGCATGGACGGCACCGTCATCGACGTGCAGGTCTTCACCCGCGACGGCATCGAGAAGGACAAGCGCGCCCGCCAGATCGAAGAGTCTGAAATCAAGCGCGTCAAGAAGGACTTCGACGACCAGTTCCGCATCCTGGAAGCCGCCATCTACATGCGTCTGCGTTCGCAGATCGTGGGCAAGGTGGTCAACGGTGGCGCTGGCCTGAAGAAGGGCGACGTCATCAGCGACGCGTTCCTGGACGGCCTGAAGAAGGCTGACTGGTTCGCCCTGCGCATGAAGGACGAGGACGCCTCGGAAGCCATCGAGCGCGCGCAGAAGCAGATCCAGGCGCACGAGAAGGAATTCGAGCGTCGCTTCGCCGACAAGCGCGGCAAGATCACCGCCGGTGACGACCTCGCCCCGGGCGTGCTGAAGATGGTCAAGGTGTTCCTGGCCGTGAAGCGCCGCATCCAGCCGGGCGACAAGATGGCAGGCCGCCACGGCAACAAGGGTGTGGTCTCCAACGTGGTGCCGGTCGAGGACATGCCGTACATGGCCTCGGGCGAAACCGTGGACATCGTGCTGAACCCGCTGGGCGTGCCGTCGCGTATGAACATCGGCCAGATCCTGGAAGTGCATCTGGGCTGGGCTGCCAAGGGCCTGGGCCGCAAGATCCAGGCGATGATGGAAGCCCAGGCGGCGGTTGCCGACCTGCGCAAGTTCCTGGACGACATCTACAACCACGACGACACCAACGTGGCCAACCGTGTCGACCTGTCGCAGTTCAGCGACGAGGAACTGCTGCGTCTGGCCCGTAACCTGACCGACGGCGTGCCGATGGCCACCCCGGTGTTCGACGGCGCCACCGAAGCGGAAATCAAGCGCATGCTGGAACTGGCCGACCTGCCGAGCAGTGGCCAGACCCAGCTGTACGACGGCCGCACCGGTGAAGCGTTCGATCGCCACACCACCGTGGGTTACATGCACTACCTGAAGCTGAACCACCTGGTCGACGACAAGATGCACGCCCGTTCGACCGGCCCGTACTCGCTCGTCACCCAGCAGCCGCTGGGCGGCAAGGCGCAGTTCGGCGGCCAGCGCTTCGGTGAAATGGAAGTCTGGGCGCTGGAAGCCTACGGCGCGGCCTACACCCTGCAGGAAATGCTGACGGTGAAGTCCGATGACGTGCAGGGCCGCAACCAGATGTACAAGAACATCGTCGACGGTGAGCACGAGATGGTCGCGGGCATGCCGGAATCCTTCAACGTGCTCGTGAAGGAAATCCGCTCGCTGGCCATCAACATGGAACTGGAAGACAACTGATCCATGCCGGCGCGGCGGCCTCCGCCGCCGCGCCGCTGGCAGTCAACTGAAAGCCCATCGACACAGCATTCCTCCTTCTGGAGAACACCATGAAAGACCTGCTCAACCTCTTCAACCAGCAGCGCCAGACGCTGGACTTCGACGCGATCAAGATCGCGCTGGCCTCGCCGGACCTGATCCGTTCGTGGTCCTTCGGCGAAGTGAAGAAGCCGGAAACCATCAACTACCGTACCTTCAAGCCGGAACGCGACGGCCTGTTCTGCGCCGCCATCTTCGGCCCGGTGAAGGACTACGAGTGCCTGTGCGGCAAGTACAAGCGCATGAAGCACCGCGGCGTGGTCTGCGAAAAGTGCGGCACCGAAGTGACCCTGGCCAAGGTGCGTCGCGAGCGCATGGGCCACATCGACCTGGCTTCGCCGGTCGCGCACATCTGGTTCCTGAAGTCGCTGCCGTCGCGCATCGGCCTGATGCTGGACATGACCCTGCGCGACATCGAGCGCGTGCTGTACTTCGAAGCCTACGTGGTGACCGAGCCGGGCCTGACCGCCCTGGAGCGCCGCCAGCTGCTGACCGAAGAACAGTACCTGCAGGCCCGCCAGGAGCACGGTGACGACTTCGACGCCGCGATGGGCGCCGAGGCCGTGTACGAACTGCTGCGCACCATCGACCTGCAGTCGGAAATGACCCGCCTGCGCGAGGAAATCGCCGCTACCGGTTCGGAAACCAAGCTCAAGCGCCTCACCAAGCGCATCAAGCTGATCGAAGCCTTCCTGGAATCGGGCAACCGTCCGGAGTGGATGGTCATGACCGTGCTGCCGGTGCTGCCGCCGGACCTGCGTCCGCTGGTTCCGCTGGATGGCGGCCGCTTCGCGACCTCCGACCTGAACGACCTGTACCGCCGCGTCATCAACCGTAACAACCGCCTGCGCCGCCTGCTCGAACTGAGCGCGCCGGACATCATCGTGCGCAATGAAAAGCGCATGCTGCAGGAATCGGTCGATGCGCTGCTGGACAACGGCCGTCGTGGCCGTGCCATCACCGGCACCAACAAGCGCCCGCTGAAGTCGCTGGCCGACATGATCAAGGGCAAGCAGGGTCGCTTCCGCCAGAACCTGCTGGGCAAGCGCGTCGACTACTCGGGCCGTTCGGTCATCGTGGTCGGTCCGTACCTGCGCCTGCACCAGTGCGGCCTGCCGAAGAAGATGGCGCTTGAGCTGTTCAAGCCGTTCGTCTTCGCCAAGCTGCAGCGTCGTGGCCTGGCCACCACCATCAAGGCCGCCAAGAAGCTGGTCGAGCGCGAAGAAGCCGAAGTCTGGGACATCCTGGAAGAGGTCATCCGCGAGCATCCGGTGATGCTGAACCGTGCGCCGACCCTGCACCGTCTGGGCATCCAGGCGTTCGAGCCGGTGCTGATCGAAGGTAAGGCCATCCAGCTGCACCCGCTGGTCTGCACCGCGTTCAACGCCGACTTCGACGGTGACCAGATGGCCGTCCACGTGCCACTCTCGCTGGAAGCCCAGCTGGAAGCGCGTGCGCTGATGATGTCGACCAACAACATCCTGTCGCCGGCCAACGGCGAGCCGATCATCGTGCCGTCGCAGGACGTCGTGCTGGGTCTGTACTACATGACCCGCTCGCTGGAAAACAAGAAGGGCGAGGGCATGGCCTTCGCCAACATCGCCGAAGTGAAGCGTGCCTACGACAACCGCGTGGTGGAACTGCACGCGCGCGTCAAGGTCCGCATCACCGAGGTGGTGACCGACGAAGACGGCGTCAAGCAGAACAAGACCTCGATCGTGGACACCACGATCGGTCGCGCCCTGCTGGCTGAAATCCTGCCGGAAGGCCTGCCTTTCGCGCTGGCCAACACCGAGCTGACCAAGAAGAACATCAGCCGCCTGATCAACTCCAGCTACCGCCAGCTGGGTCTGAAGGACACGGTCGTGTTCGCCGACAAGCTGATGTACACCGGCTTCGCCTACGCGACCCGCGCCGGCGTCTCGATCGGCATCGATGACATGCTGATCCCGGACGAGAAGAAGGGCATCCTCACCGAGGCCGAAGCCGAAGTGCTGGAAATCCAGGAGCAGTACCAGTCGGGTCTGGTCACCGCCGGTGAGCGCTACAACAAGGTGGTCGACATCTGGTCGCGCACCAACGAGCGCATCGCCAAGGCGATGATGGACACCATCGGTACCGAGAAGGTCGTCAATGCCAAGGGTGAGACCATCGACCAGAAGTCGATGAACTCGCTGTACATCATGGCCGACTCCGGTGCGCGTGGTTCGCAGGCGCAGATCCGTCAGCTGGCCGGTATGCGTGGCCTGATGGCGCGTCCGGACGGCTCGATCATCGAGACGCCCATCAAGGCGAACTTCCGTGAAGGCCTGAACGTGCAGGAGTACTTCAACTCCACCCACGGTGCCCGTAAGGGTCTGGCCGATACCGCGCTGAAGACCGCGAACTCGGGTTACCTGACCCGTCGTCTGGTCGACGTCGCGCAGGACGTGGTGATCACCGAGGTGGATTGCGGTACCACCGAAGGCCTGATCATGACCCCGATCGTGGAAGGCGGCGACGTGGTCGAGCCGCTGAAGGATCGCGTGCTGGGTCGCGTGGTTGCCGAGGACGTGTTCCTGCCGGGCAACGACGAAGATCCGATCGTCACCCGCAACACCCTGCTGGACGAAGCCTGGGTCGCCAAGCTGGAAGACGCCGGCGTGCAGAGCATCAAGGTGCGTTCGACGATCTCGTGCGAATCGGCCTTCGGTGTCTGCGGTCGCTGCTACGGCCGCGATCTGGCCCGTGGCCACCTGGTCAACATCGGTGAAGCGGTCGGCGTCATCGCCGCCCAGTCCATCGGTGAGCCGGGTACCCAGCTGACCATGCGTACGTTCCACATCGGTGGTGCGGCGTCGCGAGCTGCTGCGGTCGACAACATCACCGTCAAGACCACCGGCTCGGTCAAGTTCAGCAACCTCAAGTCCGTCGAGCATGCCAATGGCTCGCTGGTGGCAGTGTCGCGCTCGGGCGAAATCTCGGTGCTCGATGCCCACGGCCGTGAGCGTGAGCGCTACAAGCTGCCGTACGGTGCGACCATCACGTCCAAGGACGGTGATGCGATCAAGGCTGGCCAGACCGTGGCCAACTGGGATCCGCATAACCACCCGATCGTGTCGGAAGTGGCCGGCTTCATCCGCTTCATCGACTTCGTCGACGGCATCACCGTCATCGAGAAGACCGACGAGCTGACCGGCCTGGCGTCGCGCGAAATCACCGATCCGAAGCGTCGTGGTACCCAGGCCAAGGACCTGCGCCCGATCGTGCGCATCGTCGACGCCAAGGGCAACGACCTGTCGATCCCGGGCACCGATCTGCCGGCGCAGTACCTGCTGCCGCCGCGCTCGATCGTCAACCTGCAGGACGGCGCTGCCGTCGGCGTGGGTGACGTGGTCGCCAAGATCCCGCAGGAAGCGTCGAAGACCCGCGACATCACCGGTGGTCTGCCGCGCGTGGCCGATCTGTTCGAAGCGCGCAAGCCGAAGGATCCGGCGGTGCTGGCCGAGCGTTCGGGCATCATCAGCTTCGGCAAGGACACCAAGGGCAAGCAGCGCCTGATCATCAAGGACACCGATGGTTCGGAGCACGAAGAGCTGATCCCGAAGTACCGCCAGGTCATCGTGTTCGAAGGCGAGCATGTCACCAAGGGTGAAACCATCGTGGACGGCGAGCCGAGCCCGCAGGACATCCTGCGTCTGCTGGGTGTCGAACCGCTGGCCGCCTACCTGGTGAAGGAAATCCAGGACGTGTACCGCCTGCAGGGCGTGAAGATCAACGACAAGCACATCGAGGTGATCACCCGCCAGATGCTGCGCAAGGTCGAGATCACCGACCAGGGCAGCAGCAAGTTCCTGAACGGTGAACAGGTGGAGCGCCAGCGCGTTATCGAGGAGAATGCGCGCCTGTCGACCCGCAACGAGCTGCCGGCGCACTTCGATCCGGTCCTGCTGGGTATCACCAAGGCCTCGCTGGCGACCGAATCGTTCATCTCGGCCGCGTCGTTCCAGGAAACCACCCGCGTGCTGACCGAAGCGGCCGTCCGCGGCACCTCGGACAACCTGCGTGGCCTGAAGGAAAACGTCATCGTGGGCCGCCTGATTCCGGCCGGTACCGGCCTGGCGTACCACAGCAACCGCCGTCGCGGTGCTTCCGGTCTCACCGAGTCGGAAATGCAGACCCTGGCCGGCACCCCGGCTGCGGTCGAGGCACCGGTGGTTGAAGCCGAAGCTGAACAGGCCTCGGGCGAAGAATGAGGTATCCGGTCCGGCCGCAGGGCCGGACCACCCCATCGGTCCATCGATGGGATAGGGAAAGGGCAGGGGAGATCGTCCGCGATCGACCCGGCCAACCTGAACGGGGTACATGGAGGCCCCCCAGTAACGTTCCGGGATCAGGAACGGGCTTGACAGGAGGCGTTTGACTGCTTTCCTGGCAGGTTGCTACAATCGTCTGTCTCAGCAGGCCAGAATTTTGGCCTGCTTTAACATTTCCGCATCTCTGGTCGGATTTTCCGGCCACCAATCAGAAGAACCTACTGATGGCGACGATCAACCAGCTGGTCCGCAAGCCGCGGCAAGCGACCACCTACAAGAGTGCCTCGCCGGCGCTCGACAAGTGCCCGCAGCGCCGTGGCGTCTGCACCCGTGTCTACACCACCACTCCGAAGAAGCCGAACTCGGCTCTGCGCAAGGTTGCCAAGGTCCGCCTGACCAACCAGGAAGAAGTGATTTCCTACATCGGTGGTGAAGGCCACAACCTGCAGGAGCACTCCGTGGTCCTGATCCGCGGCGGTCGCGTCAAGGACCTGCCGGGTGTGCGTTACCACACCGTTCGTGGCTCGCTCGACGCCGCCGGCGTTGCCAAGCGTCGCCAGGCCCGTTCCAAGTACGGCGCCAAGCGTCCGAAGGCATAAGGAGAGAGCACTATGTCGCGTAAGGGTAATACTCCGCAGCGTTCCGTCCTGCCCGATCCGAAGCACGGAAGCGAAACCATCGCCCGCTTCATCAACATGGTCATGCAGAGCGGCAAGAAGTCCGTCGCCGAAAAGATCGTGTACGGCGCCATGGACGTGATCACCGAGAAGAACAGCAGCGCCAACGCCATTGAACTGGTGCAGAAGGCTCTGGACAACGTCGCTCCGGCGGTCGAAGTCAAGTCGCGTCGCGTCGGTGGTGCCACCTACCAGGTGCCGGTCGAAGTGCGTTCGTCGCGCAAGATGGCCCTGGCCATGCGCTGGCTGATCGACTCCGCGCGCAAGCGTGGTGAGAACACCATGCCGAAGAAGCTGGCTGCTGAACTGATCGACGCCTCGGAAAACCGTGGCGGCGCCATCAAGAAGCGCGAAGAAACCCACCGCATGGCCGAAGCCAACAAGGCATTCGCCCACTACCGCTGGTGAGTTTGACGGCCTTGTAAAACAGGCAGGGCAGCACCACTTCGGTGCGTGCTGCCTCGCGGTCCCAGAAGGACTGCGCCAATCCGAAGGCCGCCGAAAGGCGGCGTTCGGCCATCCGAAATCCAAGAAATCTGAGAGGCTCCCGTGGCCCGTTCCACTCCCATCGAGCGTTACCGTAACTTCGGCATCATGGCTCACATCGATGCCGGCAAGACCACCACGTCCGAGCGCATCCTGTTCTACACCGGCAAGAGCCACAAGATCGGTGAAGTGCACGACGGCGCCGCCACCATGGACTGGATGGAGCAGGAGCAGGAGCGTGGCATCACGATCCAGTCCGCTGCCACCACCGCGTTCTGGAAGGGCATGGACAAGTCCCTGCCGGAGCACCGCTTCAACATCATCGACACCCCCGGGCACGTCGACTTCACCATCGAAGTGGAGCGCTCGCTGCGCGTGCTCGACGGTGCCGTCTTCGTCCTGTGCGCCGTCGGTGGCGTGCAGCCGCAGTCGGAAACCGTGTGGCGCCAGGCCAACAAGTACCACGTGCCGCGCATCGCGTTCGTCAACAAGATGGACCGCACCGGTGCCAACTTCCAGAAGGTCGTCGGCCAGCTGAAGGCCAAGCTGGGCGCGGTTGCCGTGCCGATGCAGCTGCCGATCGGCGCTGAAGACAACTTCAAGGGCGTCGTCGACCTGCTGAAGATGAAGGCCATCCATTGGGATGAGGCTTCGCAGGGCATGAAGTTCGAATACGGTGAAATCCCGGCCGAGCTGCAGGGCCCGGCTGAAGAGGCTCGCCAGTTCATGGTCGAGACCGCTGCCGAAGCCAGCGAAGAGCTGATGGAAAAGTACCTGGGCGGCGAAGAGCTGGCCGAGGCTGAAATCATCAACGCGCTGCGTACCCGCACCCTGGCCACCGAGATCGTGCCGATGTACTGCGGCTCGGCCTTCAAGAACAAGGGCGTGCAGGCCATGCTGGACGGCGTGATCCAGCTGCTGCCGTCGCCGGTCGACGTGCCGGACGTGAAGGGCGTGGACGTTGACGACGACACCGTCGAAATGACCCGCAAGTCGGACGACAAGGCTCCGTTCTCGTCGCTCGCCTTCAAGATCATCACCGACCCGTTCGTCGGCGCGCTGACCTTCTTCCGTGTCTACTCGGGCACCCTGAACGGTGGCGACACCGTGCTGAACTCGGTGAAGGGCAAGAAGGAGCGCATCGGCCGCATCCTGCAGATGCACTCGAACAACCGCGAGGAAATCAAGGAAGTTCTGGCCGGTGACATCGCCGCTGCCGTGGGCCTGAAGGACACCACCACCGGTGACACCCTGTGCGCCGTGGACGCCCCGATCATCCTGGAGCGCATGACGTTCCCGGAGCCGGTGATCTCGATGGCCGTCGAGCCGAAGACCAAGTCGGACCAGGAAAAGATGGGTCTGGCCCTGGGCCGTCTGGCGCAGGAAGATCCGTCGTTCCGCGTCAAGACCGACGAAGAATCCGGCCAGACCATCATCTCGGGCATGGGCGAGCTGCACCTGGACATCATCGTCGACCGCCTGAAGCGCGAGTTCAACGTTGAAGCCAACGTCGGCGCGCCGCAGGTGGCCTACCGCGAAACCATCACCCTGGCCGACGTCAAGTCGGACTACAAGCACGCCAAGCAGTCCGGTGGTAAGGGTCAGTACGGTCACGTCGTGATCGAACTGTCGCCGATCACCGCTGCCGACCGTGCCGATCCGAAGCTGGCTCCGGCCATCAAGGACGACTTCCTGTTCATCAACGACATCACCGGCGGCGTGATCCCGAAGGAATTCATTCCGTCGGTTGAAAAGGGCCTGCGCGAAACCATCACCAGCGGTCCGCTGGCTGGCTTCCCGGTCGTGGACGTCAAGGTGAAGCTGGTGTTCGGTTCGTACCACGACGTCGACTCCTCGGAAATGGCGTTCAAGCTGGCTTCGTCGATGGCCTTCAAGCAGGGCTTCGCCAAGGCCAAGCCGGTGCTGCTGGAGCCGATCATGAAGGTCGAGATCGTGACCCCGGAGGATTACCAGGGTGACGTGATGGGCGACGTCAGCCGTCGTCGCGGCGTGCTGCAGGGTTCCGACACCACCGGTGACGGCTCCGCTTCGATCATCAACGCGATGATCCCGCTGGGTGAAATGTTCGGCTACGCCACTGCGCTGCGTTCGCAGACCCAGGGCCGCGCCACCTTCACCATGGAATTCGATCACTACGAGCCGGCTCCGACCAACATCGCCGAAGCCGTCATGAAGAAGGGCTGAGCCTCGCTCAGCCTCTCTTGAAACCACTTACGAACAATCAAGGTATAGAACAATGGCAAAGGGTAAGTTCGAGCGCACCAAGCCGCACGTCAACGTCGGCACCATCGGTCACGTCGATCACGGCAAGACCACGCTGACCGCTGCACTGACCAAGATCGGTGCCGAGCGCTTCGGTGGCGAGTTCAAGGACTACTCCTCGATCGACGCCGCGCCGGAAGAAAAGGCTCGTGGTATCACGATCTCGACCGCGCACGTCGAATACGAATCCCCGGTCCGTCACTACGCCCACGTCGATTGCCCGGGCCACGCTGACTACGTCAAGAACATGATCACCGGTGCCGCCCAGATGGACGGCGCGATCCTGGTGTGCTCGGCCGCTGACGGCCCGATGCCGCAGACCCGCGAGCACATCCTGCTGTCGCGTCAGGTCGGCGTGCCGTACATCGTCGTGTTCCTGAACAAGGCCGACATGGTTGACGACGCCGAGCTGCTCGAGCTGGTCGAGATGGAAGTGCGCGAGCTGCTGAGCAAGTACGACTTCCCGGGCGACGACACCCCGATCATCGCCGGTTCGGCCCGTCTGGCGCTGGAAGGCGACCAGAGCGACATCGGCGTGCCGGCCATCCTGAAGCTGGTCGATGCCCTGGACAGCTGGATTCCGGAGCCGGAGCGTGCGATCGACAAGCCGTTCCTGATGCCGGTGGAAGACGTGTTCTCGATCTCGGGCCGCGGCACCGTGGTGACCGGTCGTATCGAGCGCGGCGTGATCAAGGTTGGCGACGAAATCGAAATCGTCGGCATCCGTCCGGTGCAGAAGACCACCGTGACCGGCGTTGAAATGTTCCGCAAGCTGCTGGACCAGGGTCAGGCAGGCGACAACGCTGGCCTGCTGCTGCGCGGCACCAAGCGTGACGACGTCGAGCGTGGCCAGGTTCTGGCCAAGCCGGGTTCGATCAAGCCGCACACCAAGTTCGAAGGCGAAGTCTACGTCCTGTCGAAGGACGAGGGCGGCCGTCACACCCCGTTCTTCAACGGCTACCGTCCGCAGTTCTACTTCCGCACCACCGACATCACCGGCGCAGCTGCTCTGCCGGAAGGCGTCGAAATGGTGATGCCGGGTGACAACGTCAAGATGGTCGTCACCCTGATCAACCCGGTGGCAATGGACGAAGGCCTGCGCTTCGCCATCCGCGAAGGCGGCCGTACCGTCGGCGCCGGCGTGGTCTCGAAGATCATCGAGTAATCTGGTAGTATCTGCGCCCCGATGTTGCCTGGGTAGGGCATCGGGGCGTATCAAATGGGAAAGCAGGCACAGGATGTGCCTTGTGTTCCCCGGACCAGGAAGGGTCAATGCCATTCAGGCGGCGTCAACAGGCGACTGTTGACAGCTGCCTTGCGTGCCATTATGCTTCTACGTCTGGGCAGGCCGGGTAACTGGTCTGCCTACGTTTTTGAGGTCTATGGAGTGACCTTGGCGGCCTGCAGGACTGTGGGTCGTCCGTATTCAGGAATTTCATGGGACAAAGCAACCCAGAGGCTTTGTCTGTCGCTCTTTTAACGAAGGAACCTACCGCCATGGCGGACCAAAAGATCCGGATCCGGCTGAAAGCGTTCGATCATCGTCTGATCGACCGTTCGGCCAGCGAGATCGTTGAAACGGCAAAGCGGACCGGCGCGCAAGTGCGTGGCCCGATCCCGCTGCCGACCAAGATCGAGCGTTACACCGTTCTCGTTTCCCCGCACGTCGACAAGGACGCGCGTGACCAGTACGAGACCCGCACGCACAAGCGCGTGCTCGATATCGTTGACCCGAATGACAAGACCGTGGACGCGCTGATGAAGCTCGAACTGGCTGCCGGCGTCGACGTTCAGATCAAGCTGACCTGAGGACTACGACCATGACGAAGAAGTATTCGTTGGGCTTCGTGGGCCGCAAGGCTGGCATGAGCCGCGTGTTCACTGAAGATGGCCGCTCCATCCCGGTGACCCTGATCGAAGCAACCCCGAACCGCATCGCGCAGATCAAGACCGTCGAAACCGACGGCTACAGCGCCGTGCAGGTGACCGTCGGCGCGCGTCGCGCTGCCCTGGTCAACAAGCCGGAAGCCGGCCACTTCGCCAAGGCGAAGGTGGAAGCGGGTCGTGGCCTGTGGGAATTCCGCGTTGAAGACGCGCAGCTCGGCGATTTCGCCGTTGGCGGCGAAGTCAAGGCGGACATCTTCGAAGTCGGCCAGATCGTCGACGTCCAGGGTGTCACCAAGGGTAAGGGCTTCCAGGGCACCATCAAGCGCCACAACTTCCGTATGGGCGATGCAACCCACGGTAACTCGCTGTCGCATCGCGCGCCGGGTTCGCTGGGTCAGCGCCAGACCCCGGGTCGCGTTTTCCCGGGCAAGAAGATGTCGGGCCACATGGGCGCGGTGCAGCAGAGCACCCAGAACCTGGAAGTGGTCAAGGTCGACGTCGAGCGCGGTCTGATCGCCGTTCGCGGCGCCGTTCCGGGCGCGGCGGGTGGCGACGTGATCGTCCGTCCGGCGAGCAAGGCATAAGGAGAGATGACGATGGAACTCGTTATCACGGGTAGCAACAACAAGGTCTCGGTCTCCGACGCCGTGTTCGGTCGCGATTTCAGCGAAGATCTGGTCCACCAGGTCGTCGTTGCCTACCGCAACGCCGGTCGCGCCGGCACCAAGGCACAGAAGACTCGCTCCGAAGTGGCTGGTACCACCAAGAAGTCGAAGAAGCAGAAGGGCGGCGGCGCGCGTCATGGCGCACTGACGGCTCCGATCTTCGTCGGCGGCGGTGTCACCTTCGCGGCCAAGCCGCGCAGCTTCGAGCAGAAGGTCAATCGTAAGCAGTACCGTGCCGCCATGTGCGCGATCCTGTCCGAGCTGAACCGTCAGGGCCGTCTGACCATCGTGGAGTCCTTCGACGTCGAAGTGACCAACACGAAGGGTCTGATCGCCAAGCTGGCCGGCCTGGAAGTGGGCAAGCGCCCGCTGATCGTCACCGAAGAAGCGTCCGAGCACCTGTACCTGTCCGCCCGCAATCTGCCGTACGTGCAGGTGCGTGACGTCCAGGGTCTGGATCCGGTCTCGCTGGTGGGTGCCGACACGGTCGTCATCACCGCTGACGCGGTCAAGAAGGTCGAGGAGTGGCTGGCATGAACAGCAACGAAAAAATCTTCAGCGTGCTGCGTGCCCCGCGTGTCTCCGAAAAGACCGCGCGCCTGCAGGAACTCTCCAACCAGTATGTCTTCGAAGTTTCGAACGAAGCCACCAAGGCCGATGTAAAGGCCGCGGTTGAGCAGCTGTTCGACGTCAAGGTCGAAGCCGTCAACGTGGTCAACGTCAAGGGCAAGAACAAGTCCTTCCGTAACCGTGCTGGCCGCCGCGGCGATTGGCGCAAGGCGTACGTTCGCCTGGCCGATGGCCAGTCGATCGATGTAACGGCCAAGGCCTGAGGTACATCCCATGCCATTGATGAAATTCAAGCCCACTTCCCCCGGCCGCCGTTCGGCCGTGCGCGTGGTCACTCCCGACCTGCACAAGGGTGCTCCGCACGCTGCGCTGGTCGAGTCGCAGAGCCGCTCGGGTGGTCGTAACCACCATGGCCGCATCACCGTGCGTCACGTCGGTGGTGGTGCCAAGCAGCACTACCGCATCATCGACTTCAAGCGCAACAAGCTGGGCATCCCGGCGCGCGTGGAACGCATCGAATACGATCCGAACCGCACCGCGCACATCGCTCTGCTGTGCTACGTCGACGGTGAGCGTCGCTACATCATCGCCCCGAAGGGCCTGAAGGCTGGTGATCAGGTGATCGCTGGTTCGGATGCCCCGATCAAGGCTGGCAACACCCTGCCGCTGCGCAACATCCCGGTCGGCACCACCATCCACTGCATCGAACTGAAGCCGGGCAAGGGCGCTCAGATCGCTCGCGCCGCTGGTGCGGCCGTGCAGCTGGTGGCTCGCGAAGGCATCTACGCCACCCTGCGCCTGCGCTCGGGTGAAATGCGTAAGGTTCCGGTCGAGTGCTGCGCCACCATCGGCGAAGTCGGCAACGACGAGCACAGCCTGGAAAAGCTGGGCAAGGCCGGTGCCAAGCGTTGGCGCGGCGTCCGCCCGACCGTTCGTGGTGCTGCCATGAACCCGGTTGACCACCCGCACGGTGGTGGTGAGGCGAAGGCCGGCCAGGGTAATCCGCATCCGGTCACCCCGTGGGGTGTCCCGACCAAGGGTTACAAGACGCGCCATAACAAGCGCACTCAGCAGTTCATCGTCCGCGATCGTAGGGGCTAATCGACCATGGCACGTTCACTCAAGAAGGGCCCGTTCGTCG
This sequence comes from Stenotrophomonas sp. 80084_Sma, assembly GCF_056481995.1. Taxonomy (NCBI): domain Bacteria; kingdom Pseudomonadati; phylum Pseudomonadota; class Gammaproteobacteria; order Lysobacterales; family Lysobacteraceae; genus Stenotrophomonas; species Stenotrophomonas sp. 80084_Sma. Next base: position 845,747 of record NZ_CM151177.1, read on the forward strand.
ATCACCACCTCGTCAAGAAGGTGGAGGCCGCTGCGGGCAGCAAGAAGCCGATCAAGACCTGGTCGCGCCGTTCGATGATCCTGCCTGACATGGTAGGCGTCACCATTGCCGTGCATAACGGCAAGAACCACATCCCGGTTCTCGTCAACGAGAACATGGTCGGCCACAAGCTCGGCGAATTTGCCATCACCCGGACCTTCAAGGGTCACGGTGGTGACAAGAAGTCGGGCAAGTAAGGAGAGATGACAATGGAAGCGAAAGCCATCCTGCGCACTGCGCGCATCTCCCCGCAGAAGGCTCGTCTGGTCGCTGACCAGGTGCGCGGTCTGCCGGCCGAGCGTGCGGTCAACCTGCTGAAGTTCTCGGACAAGAAGGCTGCCCACCTGATCAAGAAGGTGGTGGAGTCGGCAATTGCCAACGCCGAGAACAACCAGGGCGCCGACGTCGACGAGCTGAAGGTTCAGACCATCATGGTTGATGAAGGTCCGACCCTGAAGCGTTTCATGGCGCGGGCGAAAGGCCGCGGTACCCGCATCCTCAAGCGCACCAGCCACATCACTGTGGTTGTGGGCGCCGCCAAGTAAGCGGATAAGGAAAAGACCATGGGTCATAAAGTTCATCCGATTGGTATCCGCCTCGGCATTTCCAAGGACTGGAACTCCAAGTGGTACGCCAACAAGGCCGAGTTCGCTGGTTACCTGGCAGCCGACCTGAAAGTGCGCGAAATGCTGCGCAAGAAGCTGGCTCAGGCTGGCATCAGCAAGATCCTGATCGAGCGTCCGGCCAAGACCGCTCGCGTGACGATCCACACCGCCCGTCCGGGCGTGGTGATCGGCAAGCGCGGTGAGGACATCGAGAAGCTGCGCAAGGAAGTGAGCGAGATGATGGGCGTCCCGGCGCACATCAACGTCACCGAAGTGCGCAAGCCGGAACTGGACGCGCAGCTCGTTGCCGAGTCGATCGCCCAGCAGCTGGAGCGTCGCATCATGTTCCGCCGTGCAATGAAGCGCTCGGTCGGCAACGCGATGCGTCTGGGTGCCCTGGGCATCAAGGTCAACGTCGGTGGCCGCCTCAACGGTGCAGAAATCGCCCGTTCGGAGTGGTACCGCGAAGGCCGCGTGCCGCTGCACACCCTGCGTGCCGACATCGACTATGGCTTCGCTGAAGCCAAGACGACCTACGGCATCATCGGCATCAAGGTCTGGATCTACAAGGGCGAGGTCTTCGATTTCTCCCAGGTTGGCCAGGAAAAGCAGGACGACACCCCGTCGCGCAACGATCGTCACGATCGCGGCGACCGTGGTGACCGTCAGCGCCCGGCCCGTGAAGCGAGGTAACGACAATGTTGCAACCCAAGCGAACCAAGTACCGCAAGGTACACAAGGGCCGTAACGATGGCCTGAGCTGGAGCGCCAACGCTGTCAGCTTCGGCGAATACGGCCTGAAGGCAACCGCACACGGTCAGCTGACCGCGCGTCAGATCGAAGCGGCCCGCCGCTCGATCAGCCGCTACGTCAAGCGCGGCGGCAAGATGTGGATCCGCGTGTTCCCCGACAAGCCCATCACCAAGAAGCCCATCGAAGTCCGAATGGGTTCTGGTAAGGGCAACGTGGAATACTGGGTGGCCCAGATCCAGCCCGGCCGCATGATCTATGAAATCGAGGGTGTTTCCGAGGAAGTGGCTCGCGAGGCGTTCCGCCTGGCCGCCGCCAAGCTCTCGGTCACCACCACTTTCGTGACCCGTACGGTGCGCTGATGGATATCAAAACTCTCCGTGAAAAGTCGGCTGACGAACTCAAGGCCCACCTGATCGACCTGCGTAAGGAACAGTTCTCTGTCCGTATGCAGCAGGTCACCGGCCAGCTGCCGAAGACCCACGACATTCGCCGGGTCCGTCGCGAGATTGCTCGCGTCAAGACCCTGCTCGGCAGCACGAAGTAAGGATGGCCGCTATGAGCGACAATACTGAAAAGAAGACGCTGCGCACGGTCGAAGGCCGTGTCGTCAGCAACAAGATGGACAAGACGGTTACCGTCCTGGTTGAGCGTCAGGTCAAGCACGCGCTGTACGGCAAGTACATCAAGCGCTCGACGAAGCTGCACGCCCACGATGCCGACAACGCCTGCAAGGAAGGCGATGTCGTCCGCGTGACCGAGATTGCTCCGATGTCCAAGACCAAGAACTGGCGCGTGGTGGAAGTCATCACGCGCGCGGCTGAATAAGGAGCTGAATCATGATCCAGATGCAGAGCTACCTTGACGTCGCGGACAATTCGGGTGCCAAGCAGGTGATGTGCTTCAAGGTGCTGGGTGGTTCCAAGCGCCGTTACGCCGGCATCGGCGACATCATCAAGGTCACCGTGAAGGATGCGATTCCGCGCGGCAAGGTCAAGAAGGGTGAAGTGTATGACGCCGTCGTGGTGCGTACCCGCAAGGGTGTGCGTCGCGCCGACGGCTCGCTGATCCGCTTCGACGGCAACGCTGCCGTCCTGCTGAACAACAAGCAGGAGCCGATCGGTACCCGTATCTTCGGGCCGGTGACCCGTGAACTTCGTTCGGAGAAGTTCATGAAGATCGTCTCGCTCGCTCCCGAAGTGCTGTGAGCGACAGGAGATAATCATGGCTAACCGTATCAAGAAGGGCGACCAGGTTGTCGTCAACGCTGGCAAGGACAAGGGCAAGCAGGGCGAAGTCGTCCGCGTCGACGGCGACCGTGTGGTCGTCGCCAACGTGAACATCGTCAAGCGCCACACCAAGCCGAACCCGCAGGCAGGTGTTGCCGGCGGCGTGGTCGAGCGCGAAGCTTCGATCCATATCTCCAACGTGAATGTTCTGAACCCGGCTTCGGGCAAGGGCGAACGCGTTGGCTTCAAGGTGCTGGAGGATGGACGCAAACTGCGTGTGTTCCGCTCCAGCGGTGAGGCGCTCGACGCCTGAGGAATGAGAAGATGAGTTCCCGTCTCGAAAAGTTCTACAAGGACGAAGTGGTGCCGGCGCTGATGAAGCAGTTCGGCTACACCAATCCGATGGAAGTGCCGAAGCTGGTCAAGGTCACCCTGAACATGGGTGTCGGCGAAGCGGCCACCAACAAGAAGATCCTGGAAAACGCCGTCGGCGACATGACCAAGATTTCCGGCCAGAAGCCGGTTGTCACCAAGTCGCGTGTGTCGGTTGCGTCGTTCAAGATCCGCGATGGTTGGCCGATCGGCTGCAAGACCACGCTGCGTCGCCACAAGATGTACGAGTTCCTGGATCGCCTGATCAACATCTCGCTGCCGCGCGTGCGCGACTTCCGTGGTGTTTCCGGTCGTTCCTTCGACGGCCGCGGCAACTTCAACATGGGTGTGAAGGAGCAGATCATCTTCCCGGAAATCGACTTCGACGCCGTCGACGCGATCCGCGGTATGGATATCGCCATCACCACCACTGCGAAGACCGACGCGGAAGCGAAGGCGCTGCTGGCAGCGTTCAAGTTCCCGTTCCGTAACTGATCTGTCGAGGAAACCGAAATGGCAAAGACCTCCATGGTCAACCGCGACATCAAGCGGGAAAAGCTGGCAAAGAAGTACGCTGAAAAGCGTGCAGCTCTGAAGAAGATCGTGTCCTCCGTGGACGCGACCTACGAAGAGAAGATCGACGCCGCAACCAAGCTGGCCAAGCTGCCGCGCGATTCGTCGCCGAGCCGCCAGCGCAACCGTTGCGAGCTGTCGGGTCGTCCGCGTGGCGTCTACAGCAAGTTCGGCCTGGGCCGTAACAAGCTGCGTGAAGCCACCATGCGTGGCGACGTCCCGGGTCTGCGCAAGGCCAGCTGGTAATCCCAGCCGGCCCTGCGATCAGGCGCCCCTTCGGGGGTGCCTGAACCGGGCAGGGGAGGCATTCAGCTTTCCCGACGCAAAAAAACCGAAGAGCCCGGCGCAAGCCGGGCTCTTTTGGCGTATACTCCCGCGTCTTGCCCTGTGCAAACGGGGTTGTAGGAGTGGGCCCTTGGCCCGCTGCATCAAGGGACCTGGCCCGTTTCCAGGAGACAACAGATTTTCGCGAAAGCGGATATCGGTGCACTCAAAGGTACTCATATGAGCATGACTGATCCCATCGCCGACCTGCTGGTCCGCATCAAGAATGCGGCCGCGGTTGGCAAGCAGACGGTGAAAGCCCCGTCGTCCAAGATCAAGGTTGCGATCGCCCAGGTCCTGAAGGACGAGGGTTACATCACCGACCTGCGCGTGACCCAGCTGGAAAACAACAAGTCCGAGCTGGAAATCGTGCTGAAGTATTTCGAAGGCAAGCCGGTCATCGCGACCCTGAAGCGCTTCTCGCGTTCGGGCCTGCGCCAGTACCGCGGCAAGAGCGAGCTGCCGAAGGTCATGAACGGCCTGGGTATCTCCATCATTTCCACCTCCAAGGGCATCATGACTGATGCGCAGGCGCGCCAGCTGGGCGTCGGCGGCGAAGTCCTGTGCTTCGTGGCCTAAGGCGAAAGGAGTAGAACTATGTCCCGCGTAGCCAAGAAGCCGATCGACCTGGGTAAGGTTGAACTGAACGTCCAGTCGGACAGCGTCACCGCCAAGGGCCCGAAGGGTTCCCTGTCGCTGGCCAAGCCGGCCGGTATTGCCATCAACGTCGACAACGGCGTTGCCACCCTGAGCACCGAGAACGCCGAGCTGGTCGCACTGACCGGTACCGTGCGTGCGATCCTGGCCAACATGGTCAAGGGCGTGTCCGAAGGCTTCGAGCGCAAGCTGGAGCTGGTCGGCGTGGGTTACCGCGCTGCCATGCAGGGCAAGGACCTGAGCCTGTCGCTGGGCTTCTCGCACCCGGTCGTGTTCGTGGCGCCGGAAGGCATCACCATCACCACCCCGACCCAGACCGAGATCCTGGTCCAGGGCGCTGACAAGCAGGTCGTCGGTGAAGTTGCCGCCAAGATCCGTGCGTTCCGCAAGCCGGAGCCGTACAAGGGCAAGGGCGTGAAGTACTCCGACGAAGTCATCATCCGTAAGGAAGCCAAGAAGGCGTAAGTGCGAGTCCCTCGCAAGAGCCCGCACATCCTTGTGCGGACTCCTCAGGGAAAAGCCCAACCTTCAGCTTTCAAGGAATAATCAAAATGAACAAGAACATCGCCCGCCTGCGTCGCGCCAAGTCGACCCGCGCCCACATCCGTGAGCTCGGCGTCGCCCGCCTGTCGGTGCTGCGCACCGGCCAGCACCTGTACGCCCAGGTCTTCACCGCCGACGGTTCCAAGGTGCTGGCTGCTGCCAACACCACCCAGACCGACGTCATGGAAGGCCTGAAGAACGGCAAGAACGCCGACGCCGCCGCCAAGGTCGGCCGTATCGTCGCTGAGCGCGCCAAGGCCGCCGGCGTCGAGAAGGTTGCCTTCGATCGTTCGGGCTACCGCTACCACGGCCGCATCAAGGCCCTGGCAGAAGCCGCCCGCGAAGCCGGCCTGCAGTTCTAAGGGATAAGGGCAGGGGACCTGTGGTCTCCTGCCCGCCTGCTCGCCCGCCTGAGTGAGGCTGGACGGCGCCACTCTTCTGCAGTGGCCCACCGGAACAACGCGACATTCCACAACCATAAGCGGCCCCGAGCCGTACATACCCAAACTACCAAGGAATCAAAATGGCAGAAGAGCGTCAGCAGCGGGGTCGCGATCGCGACCGTAACCGCGAAGAGAAAGTCGATGACGGCATGATCGAAAAGCTGGTCGCGGTCAACCGCGTCAGCAAGACCGTCAAGGGTGGCCGCCAGTTCACCTTCACCGCCCTGACCGTGGTCGGCGACGGCGAAGGCAAGGTCGGTTTCGGCTATGGCAAGGCCCGCGAAGTGCCGGTCGCCATCCAGAAGTCGATGGAACAGGCCCGCAAGAACCTGGTCAGCGTTGACCTGAACAACGGCACCCTGTGGCACACCATCAAGGATGGTCACGGCGCAGCCCGCGTGTTCATGCAGCCGGCTTCGGAAGGTACCGGCGTCATCGCCGGCGGTGCCATGCGCGCCGTGCTGGAAGCCGTTGGCGTGAAGAACGTGCTGGCCAAGGCCACCGGTTCGCGCAACCCGATCAACCTGGTGCGTGCCACCGTGAAGGGCCTGTCTGCTGCGCAGTCGCCGGCTCGCATCGCGGCCAAGCGCGGCAAGAAGGTGGAGGAACTCAACCATGGCTAATGAGTCCAACAAGACTGTGAAGGTGCGCCTGGTGCGCGGCCTGCGTGGTGCTCAGTCGCGTCACCGCCTGTCGGTGCGTGCTCTGGGTCTGAACAAGCTCAACGATGTGCGTGAACTGAAGGACAGCCCGCAGGTTCGCGGTCTGATCAACACCGTTCACTACCTCGTCAAGGTTGAGGAGTAATCGATCATGACTCTGCGTCTCAATGAACTGAGCCCGGCACCGGGCGCCCGCACCGAGCGCACCCGCGTCGGTCGCGGTATCGGCTCGGGCCTGGGCAAGACTGCCGGCCGCGGCCACAAGGGTTCGTTCGCCCGTAAGGGTGGCGGCAAGATCAAGGCTGGCTTCGAAGGCGGCCAGACCCCCATGCAGCGTCGTCTGCCGAAGATCGGCTTCCGTTCGCCGATCGCCAAGGACACCGCTGAAGTGCTGCTGTACGCGCTGGACAAGCTGCCGGCCGGTGAGATCGACTTCGCCGCCCTGCGTGCTGCCAAGCTGGTCCCGAGCACTGCAAAGAAGGCCAAGGTCGTCGTCAAGGGCGAAGTGACCAAGGCGTTCACCCTGAAGGGTATCGCTGCCACGGCTGGTGCCAAGGCTGCGATCGAAGCTGCCGGCGGCAGCGTAACGGAGTAAGAAAATCATGGCGCAAGCTGGCATCGGTAACCTCGCGGGCGGAATGGGCAAGTTCACTGAACTTCGCCAACGTTTGCTGTTCGTCGTCGGGGCTTTGATCGTCTATCGCATCGGCTGCTACGTGCCGGTGCCGGGCGTCAATCCCGATGCCATGCTTGCCATGATGCAACAGCAGGGCGGCGGCATCGTGGACATGTTCAACATGTTCTCGGGCGGCGCCCTGCACCGTTTCAGCATCTTCGCGCTGAACGTGATGCCGTACATTTCGGCATCGATCGTGATGCAGCTGGCCGTGCACATCTTCCCCGCCCTGAAGGCGATGCAGAAGGAAGGTGAGTCCGGCCGCCGCAAGATCACCCAGTATTCGCGCATCGGCGCCGTGCTGCTGGCAGTGGTGCAGGGCGGCTCGATCGCACTGGCCCTGCAGGGCCAGGTCTCGCCGTCGGGCGCTCCGGTCGTGTACGCGCCGGGCATGGGCTTCGTGCTCACCGCCGTGGTCGCGCTGACCGCCGGCACCATGTTCCTGATGTGGGTCGGTGAGCAGGTCACCGAGCGCGGCATCGGCAATGGCGTGTCGCTGATCATCTTCGCCGGTATCGTCGCTGGCCTGCCGGGTGCGATCATCCACACCTTCGACGCCTACCGCGACGGCAACATCCAGTTCATCCAGCTGCTGCTGATCGCCATCGTCGTGCTCGCCTTCACCTTCTTCGTGGTGTTCGTCGAGCGTGGCCAGCGCCGGATCACGGTCAACTACGCGCGCCGCCAGGGCGGTCGCAACGCGTACATGAACCAGACCTCGTTCCTCCCGCTGAAGCTCAACATGGCCGGCGTCATCCCGGCGATCTTCGCCTCGAGCCTGCTGGCCTTCCCGGCCACCCTGGCCATGTGGTCCGGCCAGGCTGCCAACCAGAGCAGCTTCGGCCAGGTCCTGCAGAAGGTCGCCAACGCGCTCGGCCCGGGCGAGCCGCTGCACATGATCGTGTTCGCTGCGCTGATCACCGGTTTCGCGTTCTTCTATACCGCGCTGGTGTTCAACTCGCAGGAAACCGCCGACAACCTGAAGAAGTCGGGCGCGCTGATTCCGGGCATCCGTCCGGGCAAGGCCACTGCCGATTACATCGACGGCGTGCTGACCCGCCTGACCGCGGCCGGCTCGGCCTACCTGGTGATCGTCTGCCTGCTGCCGGAGCTGATGCGCACGCAGCTGAACGCCTCGTTCTACTTCGGCGGTACTTCGCTGCTGATCGTGGTGGTGGTGGTGATGGACTTCATCGCCCAGGTGCAGGCGCACCTGATGTCCCACCAGTACGAGAGCCTGCTGAAGAAGGCCAACCTGAAGGGTGGCAACCGCGGCGGTTTTGCCCGCGGCTGATTGGCCTGTTATACTTTCGTCTTCCTGACGTGATGGTCCCTCCGCTTCGCGGACTCCGGCCACACAAACGAAGGGCGGCCCCCGCAGCGGTTCCGGGTGGGGGTGTGATGAGGTGGTCCCGCGCTGGAGTAGCGCGGGCGGCTCCGGGGGAAACCCCAGGTCCAACCCCATCCGGCGCCGGAGCCTGGGCACACTCCCCAGGCCGGGTTCATGAAACCAATGGTTTCACGGGCTTCCATGTAAACCGGAACCTTGTTAGTATCGCTAGTTCACTTTTTTGATCCATCCTGCCGGATTGGCGTGCCCGAGGCGCGCTGTCGGCCATCACTCAGCTGGAGAACCGCGTCATGGCGCGTATTGCAGGCGTCAACCTGCCAGCCCAGAAGCACGTCTGGGTCGGGTTGCAAAGCATTTACGGCATCGGCCGTACCCGTTCGAAGAAGGTCTGCGAAGTCGCAGGCGTTGCTTCGACCACCAAGATCCGCGATCTGTCGGAGCCGGAAATCGAGCGCCTGCGCGCCGAAGTCGGCAAGTACATCGTGGAAGGCGATCTGCGCCGTGAGATCGGCATCGCGATCAAGCGCCTGATGGACCTGGGCTGCTACCGCGGCCTGCGTCACCGTCGTGGCCTCCCGCTGCGTGGCCAGCGCACCCGTACCAACGCCCGCACCCGCAAGGGTCCGCGCAAGGCGATCAAGAAGTAAGGGACTGAGAAATGGCTAAGCCCGCTGCTAAGACCAAGAAGAAGATCAAGCGCGTCGTCACCGACGGCGTTGCCCACGTCCACGCTTCGTTCAACAACACCATCGTCACCATCACCGACCGCCAGGGCAACGCTCTGTCGTGGGCGACCTCCGGTGGCGCTGGCTTCCGCGGTTCGCGCAAGTCGACCCCGTTCGCTGCCCAGGTGGCTGCTGAAAAGGCCGGTCGTGCTGCGCTGGACTACGGCGTGAAGTCGCTGGAAGTCCGCATCAAGGGCCCGGGTCCGGGCCGTGAGTCGGCCGTGCGTTCGTTGAACAACGTCGGCTACAAGATCACCAACATCATCGACGTGACGCCTATCCCGCACAACGGGTGCCGTCCGCCGAAGAAGCGTCGCGTCTAAAGGGAGCGATAAGAAATGGCTCGTTATATCGGTCCTACCTGTAAGCTCGCCCGTCGCGAAGGCGCCGACCTGTCCCTGAAGAGCCCGGCGCGTGCGCTGGACTCGAAGTGCAAGCTGGAGCAGAAGCCCGGCCAGCACGGCGCCACTGCCCGCAAGGGCAAGCTGTCCGACTACGCCACCCAGCTGCGTGAAAAGCAGAAGGTCAAGCGTATCTACGGCCTGCTGGAGCGTCAGTTCCGCAACTACTACAAGAAGGCCTCGACCAAGAAGGGCAACACCGGCGAGAACCTGCTGCAGCTGCTGGAAACCCGCCTGGACAACGTCGTCTACCGCATGGGCTTCGCCGTGACCCGTCCGGCTGCCCGTCAGCTGGTGTCGCACCGCGGCGTCACCGTGAATGGCAAGTCGGTCAACCTGGCTTCGTACCAGGTCAAGGCTGGCGACGCCATCGCTCTGTCTGAAAAGGCTGCCAAGCAGCTGCGCGTCCAGGAAGCCCTGACCGTCGCCGCCCAGCATGACCTGAGCCCGTCGTGGGTTGAAGTGGATTCCGGCAAGTTCACCGGCATCTTCAAGGCTGTTCCGGATCGTTCGGATCTGCCTGCGGACATCAACGAAGCGCTGATCGTCGAGCTGTATTCGAAGTAATTCACATTGGAGAGCCCCCGGCGACGGCCGGGGGTTCACTAGGAGAACCCGCAACATGACGGTTACCGCCAACCAGGTTCTGCGTCCTCGCGGTCCGCAGATCGAACGCCTTACCGACACCCGTGCAAAGGTCGTTATCGAACCTTTGGAGCGGGGTTACGGGCATACGCTGGGTAATGCCCTGCGTCGCGTGCTGCTGTCGTCCATCCCGGGCTTCGCCATCACGGAAGTCGAAATCGACGGCGTGTTGCATGAGTACACCACGGTCGAAGGTCTGCAGGAGGACGTGCTCGAAGTCCTGCTGAACCTCAAGGACGTGGCCATCCGTATGCACTCCGGCGACAGCGCCACACTGTCCCTGTCCAAGCAGGGCCCGGGCGTTGTCACCGCTGCCGACATCAAGGTCGACCACAATGTGGAGATCCTGAACGGCGAACACGTGATCTGCCACCTGACCAAGGATACGGCGATCAACATGCGTCTGAAGATCGAACGTGGTTTCGGCTACCAGCCGGCTGCCGCGCGTCGTCGTCCGGACGAAGAAACCCGTGCCATCGGCCGTCTGGTCCTGGATGCCTCGTTCTCGCCGGTCCGCCGCGTCGCCTATGCCGTGGAAGCGGCCCGCGTCGAACAGCGTACCGACCTGGACAAGCTGGTCATCGATATCGAGACCAACGGCACCATCGACGCCGAGGAAGCCGTGCGCACCGCCGCCGACATCCTCAGCGACCAGCTGTCGGTGTTCGGTGACTTCACCCACCGCGACCGCGGTGCAGCCAAGCCGGCCAACAACGGCGTGGATCCGGTGCTGCTGCGCCCGATCGACGATCTGGAGCTGACCGTGCGTTCGGCCAACTGCCTGAAGGCTGAAAGCATCTACTACATCGGCGATCTGATCCAGAAGACCGAAGTGGAGCTGCTGAAGACCCCGAACCTGGGCAAGAAGTCGCTCACCGAGATCAAGGAAGTGCTGGCTCAGCGCGGCCTGTCGCTCGGCATGAAGCTGGAGAACTGGCCGCCGGCCGGTGTCGCCAGCCACGGCATGCTGGGCTGATATCGGTAATGTCTGAAGGCTCCACCGTTCGCGGTGGGGCCTTCAACGCAACACAACATGCCATGACGAACCCCAGGTTCGCGTGGCAGGTCGTCCAGGACGGGCGGCCAGGACCAACCGCAGTCCGCGCAGCAACGCCAGGATGGCGACAACGATCCGCACAGTCTCATCATTAACCAAGGAATATCACCATGCGTCACCAGAAGTCTGGCCGTAAGTTCAGCCGTACCAGCGCCCACCGCGAAGCGATGTTCAAGAACATGGCTGCCTCGCTGTTCAAGCACGAGCTGATCAAGACCACCCTGCCGAAGGCCAAGGAACTGCGCCGCGTTGCCGAGCCGCTGATCACCCTGGCCAAGGTCGATTCCGTCGCCAACCGCCGTCTGGCCTTCGCCCGCCTGCGCGACAACGAAGCCGTGGGCAACCTGTTCACCATCCTGGGCCCGCGCTACGCGAACCGTCCGGGCGGCTACCTGCGTCTGCTGAAGTGCGGCTTCCGCGCTGGCGACAACGCGCCGATGGCCTACGTCGAGCTGGTTGACCGTCCGGTCGTGGCCGAGGAAGTGGCCGAGTAATCGGACCGCTCCAATGCGACACAGCGAAAGCCCGGCCTCTGCCGGGCTTTTGCGTTTCCGGGGGCGGATCCCTTTCTGCAGGAAAGGGCTCTGACCCACACCGTTCCGACAGGCGTCACCTGTGGCGGTTCGAATGGCGCGCACTCTCGGTTACGCTTGGCGCCTGATCCATTCGAGCGTTGACGATGAATCCACTGCGCTGGCCCTTCCGCGCCCAGTTCTTCCTGGGCTTCCTGATCTGCGCGGGCCTGCTTGGCTACGCGATCTTCCTGCAGCTGAAGATGGGCCTGGAGCCGTGTCCGCTGTGCATCTTCCAGCGCCTGGCCTTCGCTGCGCTTGGCCTGCTGTTCCTGATCGGTGCACTGCATGGTCCGTCCAACCGCCCCGGACGCGCGACCTATGGCGTGCTGGCGTTCATTGCCGCCGCAGTGGGTGTCGGCATCGCCGCGCGCCACGTCTACGTGCAGATGCTGCCGCCGGAAATGGGGTCCACCTGTGGCCCGCCGCTGGCCTTCCTGAGCGAGACCATGGGGCCGCTGGAAGTGTTCCGCACGGTGCTGACCGGCACTGGCAACTGCGGCAACATCGACTGGACCTTCCTCGGCCTGACCATGCCGATGTGGTCGGGCGTGTGGTTCGTGCTGCTGGCGCTGTGGGCGCTGGTGGTGTCGCTGCGCAAGGTCAAGCGCTGAAGCAGGGTAGTGCCGGCCGCTGGCCGGCACACCGCGGGAATGCCGGCCAGCGGCCGGCACTATCTCAGAAATCCTGCTGCAGGCTCAGGTAGGCGCCGCGGCGCGGTCCCCATTGCGGGGCGAACACGCCGACGCCACCGCCATCGCGCAGCTGGTAGCTGCGGTCCAACGCGTTGATCACCGCCAGCTGCACATGCAGTGGATGGCCGCTGTCGACGTTGAAGTCGTGCCCGGCGCTGAGGTTCACCTGCAGGTAGGACGGCAGCTCGCCACCGTTGGGTACGCCCTCGATGTCCGAACGCAGGCCACTGCCGAACACGTAGTTGGCCCCGATCCGGTTGTGCCCGGTGAAGGCGTAGCTGAGCCCCCCCGACGACGTCAGCTTCTGGTCGTGGTCGAGGTGGATCCAGTGGTCGGCCACATAGGCCAGCGCATCTGGATCGAGGTTGTACTCGCTGGTGATGACCTGGGTGCCGATCGCCTTGTTGTAGGCCGCGTTGAAGTAGGCACTGAACGGGCCGTTGCTGTAGTCGGCACTGAACTCCAGGCCACGGATGTGTCCGCGGCGGTAGTTGAAGGTCGAGTAGATGTAGGCGGCGCCGAACTGGCCTTCGTCCTGCAGGCGCGCGACGCGGCGGTCGTAAGCGTCCAGGCCCAGGGTCAGGTGTTCACCCAGCTGCTGCGAGACGCCGATGTTGTAGTAGTCGCTGCGCTCGGCCAGCGGCGTGTTGTTGCCGCCGCTGGGCTGCTGGTTGGTGGTGCCGTCGTACAGGGCGATGTCGCTGCTGGCGATCAGTTCACTGGCCGGTGGCGTGAAATAGCGCGAATAGCCGGCATGCACGGTGGTGCTGTCGCTGGCATTCCAGACCACGCCCACGCGCGGGCTGAGCTGGCCCTCGGTGCGGCCGAAGGCCTTGTAGCGGTCACCGCGCAGACCGTAGTTGACGGTCCAGTCGTCGCCGATTTTCCACTCATCCTGTACGTACAACGCCAGCGTGCTGGCATGGAAGGCGCTGTGGTCAGGAATCAGCAGCGGCGTGGTGCTGGACTGCTGGCCGCCGTCATCAACCGGGAACACCCAGCTGTTGCTGCTGGCCCGTGCGTTCTCGTAGTTGCCGTACAAGCCGTAGCGCAGCGTGTGGTCGTTGCCCAGTGGTGTGGAGAAGTCGGCCTGCAGGGTGTTGGCACGGTTGCTGCGCTGCACCTGCGAGGCGACGCCACTGAACACCAGATCGCCGATGACGTCCGGGTTGAACGCTGCATCGCTGTAGCGCTGCCCGGCGGACAGCTGGTAGGCGGTGTTGCCCAGCGTGCCCTGCAGTACCAGCATGCCGAAGCGGGTGGTCTCGCGTTGGGTCTCATCCAGCTGGCTGGAATCGAAGGTGGTGGTGTCCAGGTAACCGAACTGCGGCGTCTGCCCCGGATTGACCGGAATCTGGAAACGGTTGTTGGCGAAACCGGCGAACACACTCAGGCGGGTGTTCTCGTTGACCAGGTAGGTCAGGTCGGCGAAGGCCTTGCCCTGGTGGGTATCGTCGTGCAACGGCTTGCGCGAGTTGGTCGGATTCTCCAGGCCGACTTCGTTCTGGTCGTAGTTGCCGGTCAGGAACCAGCTCCAGCGTCCCTGGTTGCCCCACCAGGAGGCATTCGGGTTCACCTTGCCGAACGAGCCGGTGGTCAGTCCGGCGCTGCCACCGTTGCCCAGCTCGGCGCCATTGCGGGTGGTGATGTCGACCACCGCCGCGGTGCGCTCGCCGAACTGCGCCGGCAACGCGCCGTCCATCAGGCGGATGCTCTTGATGGTGCGCGCATCCAGGGTCTGGCCGAAGCCGGAAATCGACTCGGGCAGCAGTACGCCGTTGATCCGGTACTGCAGGTTGGCGTGGTCGCCGCGCACGTGCACGCCGCCATAGGAATCCTGGACCACGCCGGGTGCCTGCAGCAGCACCTGGCTGAGCGGCGCGGAGGCGCCCAGCGGCTGCTTCTGGATGTCCTCGGCGGTGATCTGGTACTGGCTGCTGCCGATGTCCGGCGACAACGCGTTGCGGGCCTGGTCGAGCTGGGCGCTGACGGTGACCGTGTCCAGGTCCTTGACCGCAGGCCCGGCGCCATCGGCGGCGGCCGCGAAGGCGGGCAGGGTGGCCAGGGCCAGGGCGAAGGTGATGCCGGTAGCGAGGGGCGAGGGCTTCATGATGGGAAGAGTGATGGCAGGGCGTGGAAGGGGCCGGTCCATGACGTGGAAGTGTTACTCCGTAACAGATCATGCGCCTGCCTTGAGCGGCTGACCATGCTGGATCTGGCTGCTCGCATCGGCCTTTCCCTGCCGTTCAGGCGGCCTGGCCGAGCAGGTCGGCCCTTTGCGCCAGCGGCTGGCTCTGCGACCATGACCGCCCCCCATCCCGGAAGTCTGCAATGAGCCTGTCCGCCGTTCCGCCCGTGCCCGATCCCGCCGCAGCCGCCACTGGCGCCGCCTGGTCGCCGGAGAGCTGGCGTGGCAAGACCGCGCTGCAGATGCCGATCTACCCGGACCCGGTGGCGCTGGACGCCGCCCTGCACGAGCTGAAGCGGCTGCCGCCGCTGGTGACTTCCTGGGAGATCCTGGCGCTGAAGCAGCAGCTGGCCGAGGCGCAGGAAGGCAAGCGCTTCCTGCTGCAGGGCGGCGACTGCGCGGAGAACTTCAGCGACTGCGAATCGGGCACCATTTCCAACCGGCTGAAGGTGCTGCTGCAGATGAGCCTGGTGCTGGTGCATGGCCTGCGCCAGCCGGTGATCCGCGTCGGCCGTTTCGCCGGCCAGTACGCCAAGCCGCGTTCGGCCGATACCGAGACCCGCGACGGCGTGACCCTGCCCAGCTACCGCGGTGATGTCATCAACGCGCCGGCCTTCACCGAAGCGGCGCGGCTGCCGGATCCGAAGCGGATGCTGCAGGCCCACGCGCACTCGGCAATGACCATGAACTTCGTGCGTGCGCTGATCGACGGCGGTTTCGCTGACCTGCACCACCCCGAGTACTGGAACCTGGAATGGGTGAGCCATTCGCCGTTGGCCGCCGACTACCAGAAGATGGTGGCCTCGATCGGCGATGCAGTGCATTTCATGGAGACCCTGGCCGGGGCCCGCGTGCACAACCTCAACCGCATCGATTTCTACACCTCGCATGAAGCGCTGCTGTTGCCCTACGAGCAGGCGTTGACCCGGCAGGTGCCGCGCCAGCAGGGCTGGTTGAACCTGAGCACGCACTACCCGTGGATCGGCATGCGCACGGCCGCGCTCGATGGCGCGCACGTGGAATACCTGCGTGGCGTGCGCAACCCTATCGCGATCAAGGTCGGCCCATCGGTGACGCCGGACCAGCTACTGCGCCTGATTGATGTGCTCAACCCGCATGACGAGCCGGGTCGACTGAGCTTCATTCACCGCATGGGTGCAGCGCAGATCGCCGAGAAGCTGCCGCCGCTGCTGGATGCGGTCAAGCGCGATGGCCGCCGCGTGCTGTGGGTCTGCGACGCGATGCATGGCAATACCGAGAGCACCGCCAATGGCTTCAAGACGCGCCGCTTCGACAACGTGCGTGGCGAAGTGGAGATGTCGTTTGATCTGCACGCGGCCGCAGGAACGCGACTGGGCGGTGTGCACCTGGAGCTGACCGGCGAAGACGTGACCGAGTGCACCGGTGGCGCGCGCGAACTGACCGAACGTGACCTGGAGCGCGCCTACCGTTCGACGGTGGACCCGCGGTTGAACTACGAGCAGTCGCTGGAGATCGCGATGGCGATCGTGCGCAAGCAGGAGCAAGTGCGGTAAGGGTTTTTCGGCAGGGCTTGCAGCCCTGCACCTGCGGACGCAACGGCAACGGCCGAAGCAACGGCAACAGCATGCATTTCGTGGGATGGCGGGGTGGTGTCGGAGTGCGGGGACGCCGCAAGTACGTCCCTGTAGGCTTGGCAGCCGCATCCATGCGGCTGACACCCCGCACTCCGACACCACCCCACCTCTGACAGATCTCCGCGGCTGTTGGATCCACGTCATGCGTGGATGAATTCCCATCGGAATCGAATATTTCGATATCGGAATGATTTGAGCCGAGCATGGCTCGGCTCTACAGAACGCAGTACCCGACAGGTCGCAGGAATCTGTCGAAGGCGGGGTGGGTCCGGTTGCGGGGGCGTGAGCGCCATGGATGGCGCGACCGAGCCTCCATGGACGGATTTACGGCGTCCCCCGCAACCGGCCCCACCCCGCCATCCCACGGAATGCCAGCTTCTGCTGTTGCTGTTTAGATTGCCGGCCAGCGGCCGGCACTACAGCAGGTGCAGGGCTGCAAGCCCTGCCGACCAACACCCTTCTTACGAACGACTGACGTGACACTCATGCGTCATGCGCGAGGCTGTCCGCTTGGCTGTTCGAGTGGAGGTGGCAACGGTGCACTGGCAAAGCGCACAGGCCTACGCATGGCCGTTGGGATTGGCAGCAGTAGCGGGTGGCATCGGCGCGTGGCTGATCCTCTGGATCTACCATCGATTGAAAGGGCGTGATCGCCGGCGTGCACGCATCGGTCGCGTGCTCGGGTTGCCACTGGCCACCGCATGGCCGCTGCTGTTGTTGATTCCCGCATTGCAGGCCACGCCACTGCAGGATCCGGTGCTGGGCAACCTGCAGCATGTGCTGCACATCGCGCTGACCGCGTGCTTCATCTGGTTGCTGGTACGCGCGGTGGCGGCGGGCGAGCGCGCGATCCTGCGCAGTCATCCCATCGATGTCTCCGACAATCTGGAAGCGCGCCGCATCCAGACCCAGACGCGGGTGCTCAGCCGCGTGCTGATGGGCGGCATCATCGTGCTGGGCGCATCGCTGGTGCTGTTGACCTTCCCGATGGTGCAGAAGATCGGCACCGCGCTGCTGGCATCGGCAGGCCTGATCGGCCTGGTGGCGGGTATCGCGGCCAAGCCGGTGTTCGGCAACCTGATCGCTGGCCTGCAGATTGCGGTGACGCAGCCGATCCGGCTGGATGACGTGGTGATCGTCGAGGGCGAGTGGGGCCGCATCGAGGAGATCGGCAGCAGCTATGTGGTGGTGCGCATCTGGGATGAGCGACGGATGGTGGTGCCGCTGACCTGGTTCATCGAGAACCCGTTCCAGAACTGGACGCGGCGCAGCGCCGACCTGCTCGGCACCGCGTTCCTGTGGTTGGACTACCGTGCGCCGATTGCCGCGATCCGCGCTGAGCTGGAACGCATCTGCCGTGGCGAAGCGCTGTGGGATGGCCGGGTCTGCGTGACCCAGGTGACCGAGACCAGCGAGCGTGCGATCCAGGTGCGCCTGCTGGTCAGCGCGCGCAGCTCGGGCGATGCCTTCGATCTGCGTTGCCTGGTGCGCGAGCGCATGCTCGATTTCCTGGCGCGCGAGCATCCGCAGTCGCTGCCGCAGGTGCGTGCGCGGCTGCAACACGAAGATGAGCTGGATATGCCGCGTGGTCCACGTGCACGCACCGCGGATGTGCGTTCGCCGGGTGCTGAAGATGGTGAGGCGGCGATCGTGCCGGTGGAGCCGGAACCCGGACGGTAGCGCCGGCCGCTGGCCGGCAACTCCGGATCTGCCGGCCAGCGGCCGGCACTACCGGATCACGGCTCGCCAGCGTCGATCAGTGCGTCGGTATCGAAGTGCGGTGGTCGCCGCGCGCGCGTGCGCTGCTCATAGGCATAGGCCATCTCGATCAGCTTCGGCTCGCTCCAGGCGGTGCCCATGAACAGCAGACCGACCGGCAGACCATCGATCTGCCCCATCGGCACGGTGAGGCTAGGATAGCCGGCCACGGCGGCGGCGCTGTAGCTTTCACCGGGGAAGTCGTCGCCTTCGCTGCGGATCGGCCATGCCACGCCGGTGGTCGGCGCCACCAGCGCATCGAGCTGGTGGGCGGCGAGGGCAGCATCGATGCCTTCCGGGCCGGCCAGCCGGCGCGCATCGCTGCGGGCGCGGATATAGGCGGGGTCGGCCAGGCCGGCGGTGGCATCGGCCTCCACCAGCAGCTCCTGGCCGAACAGGCCCAGTTCCTGCTTGCTGTGCGCCTGGTTGAAGGCGATCAGTTCGGCCAGGCTGCGCAATGGTGCGCGGTGGGTGCTGAAATAGCGCTCCAGCCCGGCCTTGAATTCGTACAGCAGCAGTGTGCGCTCGGCCTCGGCCCAAGCGCCCTGGTTGGGCAGCTCCACCGGCACCACCACGGCGCCGGCGCGGCGCAGCTCGGTTGCCGCCTGTTCGATCAGTGGCGGCATGCCACGGTACTTCAGCAGGGGCGTCTGCAGCAGGCCGATGCGCTTGCCGCGCAGGCCCTGCGGGTCCAGTCGCGCGGTGTAGTCGTAGACCGCGCGGCCGGGCATGGTCGCGGTGGCCGGATCGGCATCGTCGCGGCCGGCGATCGCGGTCAGCACGGCGGCAGCGTCGGCGACGCTGCGTGCCATCGGCCCGGCAGTGTCCTGGCTGAAGGAAATCGGGATGATGCCCTCGCGGCTGACCAGGCCGACCGTCGGCTTCAGGCCGACCACGCCGTTGATCGCCGCCGGGCAGACGATGCTGCCGTCGGTTTCGGTGCCGATCGCCACGCTGGCCAGGTTGGCGGCCACGGCCACCGCGCTGCCGCTGCTGGAACCACACGGCGAATGGCTGATGCGATAGGGGTTGCGGGTCTGGCCGCCACGCGCGCTCCAGCCGGAGATCGAATCATTGCCGCGGAAGTTGGCCCATTCGCTGAGGTTGGTCTTGCCCAGCACCACCGCACCGGCGTCGCGCAGCCGGCGCACCAGGTAGGCATCGTCCGGACGGAAGCCCTGCAGGGCCAGCGAACCCGCACTGGTGGCCATCGGCGCGGCGTTGATGTTGTCCTTCAACAGCAGGGGAATGCCATGCAGCGGGCCGCGCAGGCGGCCGTCACGGCGTTCGCGGTCGCGCGCGGCGGCTTCCTTCAGGGCATCGGGGTTGAGCTCGATCACCGCGCGCAGGCGCGGCCCGGTGCGGTCCAGCGCGGCGATGCGCTGCAGGTAGGCCTGGGTCAGGGTGGTGCTGTCCAGTTCCCCGGCGGTCATCCGCGCCTGCAGGTCGGCGACATCGGTTTCGGCGTACGGGAACGGCACGTTGCGGCTCGCAGGTTCGGCCGCATGCGCGCTGGGCGTGGCCGGGCTGCAGCCAGCCGAAAGCAGCGCCGGCAGCGCGGCGAGCAGGCAGGTCAGCAGAGGCGGCAAGGACGGGCGCATGGGGCGGCTTGGTCGGCTCCAATCCCCAGTGTAGCCGGTGCTCAGCGGTGGCGCTTGCGCAGGTCGCGGGCGAGCACGTAGACCACGATCAGGTTGATCGCCAGGATCGTCCACGACGGCCAGCCGGGGTGGCGGATGATCGCGAAGATGTCGAAAGGCAGGTACAGGGCGGCGGTCAGGCAGCCCAGCCAGGAGGCCCAGGCCTTGGCCCGCCACAGGCCCCAGGCTTCGACCAGGTGCAGCAGGCCGTAGCCGATCATCCCCGCCGCGGCCAGGTGGACCGCGTCGGGGCTGATCATGTGCAGCAGCGAGGGCAGGGTGCCATGGTCCGGATCCAGGCTGAAACGCCGGATCAGGGCCATGATGCCGTGCCGTAGCGGCTGCGGTCCGAGCACTTCCAGCCCGGTGGCGGCCAACAGCGCCAGCATCGCCTTGCTCGCTTCGAGCAGGGCGATGACATGGAGACCCGGATGCCGGTGTGGATCCGGGTTGTAGCCGCTCAGGTTCACGGGGTGCTGGCTCAGCCGCCGCGCGAAGCCTTCTTGCGGTCGCTTTCGGTCAGGAACTTCTTGCGCAGACGGATCTCCTTCGGGGTGATCTCGACCAGCTCGTCGTCTTCGATGAAGTCCAGGGCCTGTTCCAGCGAGTACTTGATCGCCGGGGTCAGCTGGATCGCATCGTCCTTGCCCGAAGCGCGCATGTTGGTCAGCGGCTTGGTCTTGATCGCGTTGACGGTCAGGTCGTTGTCCTTGGAGTGGATGCCGACCAGCTGACCTTCATACACGTTGTCGCCTTCAGCAGCGAACAGCTTGCCGCGCTCCTGCAGCGGGCCCAGCGAGTAGGCCGGCGTGGTGCCCGGCGCATTGGCGATCATCACGCCGTTGATGCGCTTGGCGATCGCACCCTGTTCCTTCGGACCGTAGTGGTCGAACACGTGGAACAGCAGGCCCGAACCCTGGGTCAGGGTCTTGAACTCGTTCTGGAAACCGATCAGGCCACGGGCCGGGATCGAGTACTCCAGACGCACACGGCCCTTGCCGTCCGATTCCATGTTCTTCAGCTGGCCCTTGCGGGTGCCCAGCTTTTCCATCACGCCGCCCTGGTGGATTTCTTCGATGTCCACCACCAGCTGCTCGATCGGCTCCATCATCTGGCCGTCGATTTCCTTGATGATCACTTCCGGGCGCGACACGGCCAGCTCGTAGCCTTCGCGACGCATGTTCTCGATCAGCACCGACAGGTGCAGTTCGCCACGGCCGGAAACCAGGAACTTGTCGGCGTCTTCCAGCTGCTCGACCTTCAGGGCCACGTTGTGGACCTTTTCACGGTCCAGGCGGTCCTTGATCTGGCGGCTGGTCAGGAACTTGCCACCGGACAGGTCCTTGTTGCCGGCGAACGGCGAGTTGTTGACCTGGAAGGTCATCGAGATGGTCGGCTCGTCGACGGTCAGCGCCGGCAGCGCTTCCGGGGTATCCGGGGCGCAGATGGTGTCGGAGATGGTCAGCTCCTGGATGCCGGAGATGGCCACGATGTCGCCGGCCTCGGCGGTGTCCTGCTCGATGCGCTCCAGGCCCATGAAGCCCAGCACCTGCAGCACCTTGCCGTTGCGCTTCTTGCCTTCACGGTCGATGACCGCGACCTGCATGTTCTTCTTCAGGGTGCCGCGCTGGATGCGGCCGATGCCGATCACGCCCACGAAGTTGTTGTAGTCCAGCTGGCTGATGCGCATCTGGAACGGGCCTTCCGGGTCCACTTCCGGACGCGGCGCGTGCTGCATGATCGCTTCGTACAGCGGGGTCATGTCGCCGTCGCGCACGGTGTCTTCCAGGCCGGCATAGCCGTTCAGGCCCGAGGCGTAGACGATCGGGAAGTCCAGCTGCTCGTTGGTGGCGCCGAGCTTGTCGAACAGGTCGAAGACCTGGTCGATCACCCATTCCGGACGGGCGCCCGGACGGTCGACCTTGTTGACCACGACGATCGGCTTGAAGCCCATCGCGAAGGCCTTCTGGGTCACGAAGCGGGTCTGCGGCATCGGGCCGTCCATCGCATCGACCAGGATCAGCACGGTGTCGACCATCGACAGCACGCGCTCGACCTCACCACCGAAGTCGGCGTGGCCGGGGGTGTCGACGATGTTGATCCGGTTCTTGATGCCGGTCTTCTTGTCTTCCCAGGTGATGGCGGTGTTCTTGGCCAGGATGGTGATGCCGCGTTCCTTTTCCTGGTCGTTGCTGTCCATCACGCGCTCGGCGAGGACGGTGCGCTCGGACAGGGTACCGGACTGCTTCAGCAGCTGGTCGACCAGGGTGGTCTTGCCATGGTCGACGTGGGCGACGATGGCGATGTTGCGAAGATTTTCGATGGACATACGAAAGGGGGCCAGTCGGCGCCGGATTTGGAAAAAGAAGTCCAACATTATACGTCGAACTTGACGATTCGCGAAAAGGTGGATTTCACGCCCGTCACGGGGCCCATTCAGCTGGCGGTCCGCGGCGCCGGTCGAGGCCGCCTGGCCTGCACCACGGGGCACCCCGTCCCGTGGCTGAAGCCCGGATCTGCGCCCATGGTCGAAGCCGCCGCCGCCACGAGGCAGGTGTAAACTAGGTGGCTAGACGCGTTCCCCTCTGCATCAAGGATCTTCATGTCCCTCATCGCCACTTTCGACACCACCCAGGGCCCGATCAAGGTCGAGCTGTTCGCCGACAAGGCGCCGCTGACCGTGGCCAACTTCGTGAACCTGGTCAAGCACGGTTTCTATGACGGCCTGATCTTCCACCGCGTGATCGCCGACTTCATGATCCAGGGCGGCTGCCCGCAGGGTCGTGGCACCGGCGGCCCGGGCTACAAGTTCGAAGACGAGAAGAATGGCGTGAAGCACGAGGTCGGCTCGCTGTCGATGGCCAACGCCGGCCCGAACACCAACGGCAGCCAGTTCTTCATCACCCACATCAAGACCGACTGGCTGGACGGCCGCCACACCGTCTTCGGCAAGGTCCTGGAAGGCCAGGCCATCGTCGATTCGGTCAAGCAGGGCGACGTGATCCATTCGATCACCCTGGAAGGCGACGTCGACGCCGTGCTGGCCGCCCAGGCCGAGCGCGTCGCGGAGTGGAACAAGCACCTCGCCGCCTGATCCCCCTTCGAAACGGCCACCCTCGGGTGGCCGTTTCCCTGTTCCCCGCCGCCCGCCAGGCCTGCGTGGCCACGCCCGCGGCGTCCCATCAAACGCTTGCAAGCAAGAGGAAACCCCCATGAAAGCACCCGTTCGTGTTGCCGTGACCGGCGCCGCCGGCCAGATCGGTTATGCCCTGCTGTTCCGCATCGCCTCCGGCGAAATGCTGGGCAAGGACCAGCCGGTCATCCTGCAGCTGCTGGAACTGCCGGTCGACAAGGCCCAGGCCGCCCTGAAGGGCGTGATGATGGAGCTGGAAGACTGCGCCTTCCCGCTGCTGGCCGGCATGGTCGGCACCGATGATGCCGAAGTCGCGTTCAAGGACGCCGACATCGCCCTGCTGGTCGGCGCGCGTCCGCGTGGCCCGGGCATGGAGCGCAAGGACCTGTTGCTGGAAAACGCCAAGATCTTCACCGCCCAGGGCGCGGCGCTGAACAAGGTCGCCAGCCGTGACGTGAAGGTGCTGGTGGTCGGTAACCCGGCCAACACCAACGCCTACATCGCGATGAAGTCGGCCCCGGACCTGAAGCCGGAGAACTTCACCGCCATGCTGCGCCTGGACCACAACCGCGCGCTGAGCCAGCTGTCGACCAAGCTCGGCAAGCCGGTCGGCGGCATGGAGAAGCTGGTCGTGTGGGGCAACCACAGCCCGACCATGTACCCGGACTACCGTTTCGCCACCGCCGATGGTGCGTCGATCGCCGATGCGATCAACGACCAGGAGTGGAACGCCAACACCTTCATCCCGACCGTCGGCAAGCGCGGCGCGGCGATCATCGAAGCCCGTGGCTCGTCCTCGGCTGCTTCGGCCGCCAACGCAGCCATCGACCACGTGCGTGACTGGGTGCTGGGCAGCAACGGCAAGTGGGTCACCATGGGCGTGCCGTCCGACGGTTCCTACGGCATTCCGGAAGGCGTGATCTTCGGCTTCGCGGTGACCACCGAGAACGGCAAGTACACCCTGGTCAAGGATCTGCCGATCGACGACTTCAGCCAGAAGTACATCGACAAGACCCTGGCCGAGCTGGAAGAAGAGCGCGCCGGCGTCGCCCACCTGCTGGGCTGATGCAGGCGGTACCGGCGCGAGCCGGTACGTCTTCCATCGAGGTAGGTACCGGCCGTTGGCCGGTACGCAGCAACGGGGAAGCTCAGGCTTCCCCGTTTCTGTTTGAGGAATACAGGAACTGATGATCCACCTGCATTACATCGACGACGCGCTGCTGGTGGCCGAGAAGCCGGCCGGCCTGCTGTCCGTGCCTGGCCGCAGCGCCGAGAACCAGGACTGCGTGGTCGCGCGCCTGCAGGCGCTGTACCCGGATGCATTGACCGTGCATCGCCTGGACCAGGTGACCTCCGGCCTGCTGCTGCATGCGCGCGGCAAGGACATGCAGGTGGCGTTGTCGATGCAGTTCGAGCAGCGCCAGGTTGGCAAGCGTTACGAAGCGATCGTGGAGGGGCTGCTTGAAGGCGATGCCGGCGAAGTGGACCTGCCGTTGATCGTGGACTGGCCGAACCGGCCGAAGCAGATGGTCGATCACGAACGCGGCAAACCGGCGCTGACACGTTGGCACGTAATGGCACGTGATGTTGAAGCGCAGCGCACCCGCGTGGCGTTGGAACCGATCACTGGCCGCAGCCATCAGCTGCGCCTGCACATGGCTAGTCTCGGCCATCCCATCGTTGGCGATGTGCTGTATGACGCCGCGCCGGCGCAGCGTGTGCATCTGCATGCGCGCAGCCTGCGGTTCACCCATCCGGTGACGGGCGAGGCGCTCGCGTTCGAGTCCGCGACTCCGTTCTAGGGGTTCGGCAGGGCTTGCAGCCCTGCACCTGCAGAATCAACGTCAACGTCAGAAGCGGGCTATCCGTGGGTTGGCGGGACGGTGTCGGAGTGCGGGGACGCCGCAAGTACGTCCCTGTAGGCTTGGCAGCCGCATCCATGCGGCTGACACCCCGCACTCCGACACCGTCCCACCTTCGACAGGTTCCCGCGGCTGTTGGTAACTGCGGCTTTGTTCCGCGCGGCTGTTGGTAGGTGTCGACCTTGGTCGACACGATTCTTCTGTCAGATATCGAATGAATCATCCACGCATGGCGTGGATCTACCGTGTCGACCAAGGTCGACACCCACCAGAGCAGTCGACCAAGGTCGACATCTACCAGAGCAATACGCCTTTCCGACAGATCGCAGGAAACTGTCGAAGGCGGGGTGGGTCCGGTTGCGGGGGCGTGAGCCGCATGGACGCGGCGACCGAGCCTCCATGGACGGATTTACGGCGCCCCCCGCAACCGGACCCACCCCGCCATCCCTCAATGGCCCCGCTTTTGACGTTGACGTTGACGTTGATTCTGCAGGTGCAGGGCTGCAAGCCCTGCAGAACAAAACCCCACCCCCTACCAAGGTAGGGCGGCCCGCGCGCCAGCGCCGGACTATCCTCGAACCCATGACTTTGTCTGGGAGGGCTGCGTCATGAACTACGAGGAAACCTACCGTCGCTCGATCGACGAGCCGGAGGCCTTCTGGGGCGAGGAAGCCAAGCGCATCCATTGGCACAAACCGCCGCAGCAGGTGCTCGACTACAGCAACCCGCCGTTCCGGCGCTGGTTCGTCGGTGGTGAAACCAATCTCTGCTACAACGCCGTCGACCGCCACCTGGCCGAGCGCGCCGACCAGCTCGCGCTGGTCGCCATCTCCACCGAAACCAACAGCACCCGCGAAATCACCTATCGCCAGCTGTATCGCGAAGTGAACGACTTCGCCGCCGTGCTCAAGCACCTCGGCGTCGGCCACGGTGACCGCGTGGTGATCTACATGCCGAACATGGCCGAAGCCGTGTTCGCGATGCTGGCCTGCGCGCGCATCGGTGCGGTGCACTCGGTGGTGTTCGGTGGCTTCGCCGCGCACAACCTGGCGCTGCGCATCGACGATGCCAAGCCCAAGCTGCTGATCGCCGCTGATGCCGGCATGCGCGGTGGCAAGCTGATTCCGTACAAGCCGATGGTCGATGCAGCCTGCGCCGAAGCCACGTCGCCACCGCCGCACGTGCTGATCGTGTCGCGTGGGCTGGATGCCGCCGAACCACGCGTGCCGGGCCGCGATGTGGACTACGCCGAGCTGCGTGCGCAGATCGGTGAAGTCGACGTGCCGGTGCAGTGGCTGGAAGCGAGCGAGCCGAGCTATCTGCTGTATACCTCCGGCACCACCGGCAAGCCGAAGGGCGTGCAGCGCGATGTGGGGGGCTATGCGGTGGCGATGGCACAGTCGATGGAAACGGTGTTCGACTGCAGGCCGGGCCAGGTGATGTTCTCCACCTCCGACGTCGGCTGGGCGGTCGGCCATTCCTACAACGTGTACGGCCCGCTGATCGGCGGCTGTACCTCGCTGCTCTACGAAGGGCTGCCGACGAATCCGGACCCGGGCATCTGGTGGGCGCTGTGCGAGCAGTACAACGTGCGCACGATGTTCTCGTCGCCCACCGCCATCCGCGTGCTGAAGAAGCACGACGCGGACTTCATCCATCGCCACGACCTGGGCGCGCTGAAGTACCTGTTCCTGGCCGGCGAGCCGCTGGACGAACCGACCGCGCACTGGATCAGCGAAGCGCTCGGCAAGCCGATCATCGACAATTACTGGCAGACCGAAACCGGCTGGCCGGCACTGACCCTGCTGCCGGGCCTGGAGATGAAGCCGGTGCGTTTCGGCTCGCCCGGGTTCCCCAATCTCGGCTACCGGATGAAGGTGATCGACGAGAACACCGGCGAGGAAGTGGCACCGGGGCAGAAGGGCGTGCTGGTGGTGTCGCCGCCGCTGCCGCCGGGCTGCATGAGCACGGTGTGGAACGACGACAGCCGTTTCCTGCAGAGCTACTTCAGCCACTTCAAGGAGCTGCTGTACAGCTCGCTGGACTGGGCGATCCGTGACGACGATGGTTATACCTTCATCCTCGGCCGTACCGACGATGTGATCAACGTGGCCGGGCACCGCCTGGGCACGCGCGAGATCGAGGAGGCCATCTCCAGCCATCCGCGCGTGGCCGAGGCGGCGGTGATCGGGGTCAAGGATGAACTGAAGGGGCAGGTGCCGCTGGTGTTCGTCACCCTCAAGCAGGGGCTGGATGGCGAGGATCCGGCGCCGGTGGTGGCCGAGATGATGGCCACGGTGACCACCTCGCTCGGCGCGGTCGCACGCCCTGCGCATGTGCACGTGGTCAATGCCTTGCCCAAGACCCGCTCTGGCAAGCTGCTGCGGCGCTCGCTGCAGGCGTTGGCCGAGCAGCGCGACCCGGGTGACCTGTCGACGCTGGACGACCCCAGCGCGCTGGAGGAGATCCGCCGCGCGCTGGGACGCTGACCCGGTAGTGCCGGCCGCTGTCCGGCACCCCCATCAATCCTGAGGTTGCCGGCCAGCGGCCGGCACTACCCGCAGCACTTGCGCTAAGCTCGGCCTGTCATCGACCTGCAACACGCGGTGCGCGCCGGGGAAGGCGCGTGCCGTCCGGGGATGGCACACAGGGGAGCGTGCCCTCAAGGGCGCGCAGGCATTGCGCATCGAGGGAGGGGGAAGCAATGGCATTGCTGCACGCCAAGACGGCTGCTGGCCGTCAGGAAATCGAAGACCGTGGTCGGCGTCTGCCGGCGGCACTGCGTTCGATCCTGCTGATGGTCGACGGCCATCGCGATGACACTGAACTGCGCGGCCTGTTCGAAGGCCTGCGGGCACCGCCGGATGCACTGGAGCAGTTGGCCGCGCAGGGCCTGATTGAAGTGATCGGCGGAAGTGTCGAAACCGCACCGACGCGCAGCATCAGCACCGGCCGTGAACAGGACCCGGCGCTGTACCAGCAGCTGTACGACGCGATGAGTGAGGCCGTGCGTCGGCATCTGGGCCTGAAGGGCTATTTCATGCAGTTGAAGATCGAACGCTGCACCGATGCGCTGGCACTGGAACGCCTGTGCCCGGAACTGCTGGCGGCGGTGGGCAAGGCGCGCAGCCCGGCATTGGCGCAGCGCTGGTGGCAGGAGACCCAGGCGGCCGTGGTCAATGGTGGCGGCGAGGTCGTGCAGGCCTGAGCCACCGCGTAAAGTGATCGGTTCACTTCCCCACAAGGAGTCCCGCGTGCAGGACGACCACGACGACACCGATACCCCCGGCTGGGACGCGATCAATGCGGCGCTGACGCCGCTGTATGCCGGGCAGGAGCCGCGTCACTACGGCACCGCGCTTCCGTACACGCTCGGTGGCCAGGATCCGCTGGATGGCATCAGCGTGTACTGGGCGGATGCGCCGGTACCGCATTGGCATTACATCACCTACGGCTTCTCCGAGCTGTACGCCAAGGAGAGCAGTGATGCCACCGCCAGCGGCTATGGTTTCGAGCTGACCTTCCGCCTCGCTGCCGACGTCGGTGAGAACGCCGGCAGCACGCCGCCGGTGTGGCCGATGAACCTGCTGCAGAACCTGGCGCGCTATGTGTTCGGCAGTGGCAACGTGTTCGAGGATGGCCACCACCTCAATGCCAACGGCCCGATCGCGTTGGAGACCAACACGCGCTTGTGCCATCTGGCCTTCGTCGCAGATCCGCAGTTACCCGCACGCGACACTGCCAATGGCCACCTGCAGTTCCTGCAGCTGGTCGGGCTGACCGATGAGGAGATGGAAGCGGTCAAGCGCTGGTCGACGCGCGGCGTGCTGCAGGCGCTGCAACCGGCGATGCCGCTGTGGATCAGCGATCTGCATCGCGGCAACCTGCTGGAGGATCCGGCATTGGCCGCACAGGTGCAGGCCGGCAGCGAGCGCGAGGGCTCCAGCACCGGCATGTTGTTCATCGAGACGCTGGACTGGCGCCAGGAGGCGGGCGTCACCACCCTGGTGCTCGGTGCGGGCCAGGTGGCCAGCGTGTGCGAGCTGCTGCCATTGCGCCTGCGCCACGGCAAATCGCTGGAACTGGTCAGCCGCGAGCGGCAGTGGGAATTCATTCCGGCCGCGCGCGGTGAAACCGGCGAGGTATCGGCCGACAGCGCGCGTTGGGCACTGGACGAGACGGGTCTGGAAGCCTTGGCGGGCGTGCGTGCCGAGCGCGGCATCTACCCGGTGGCGGCGGCGCTGCGCATCGAAGTGGTGCCGACCTACCTGCGCGATGCCAAGGGCGAAGTGATCCGCCAGATCGGCTGAGTGTGGCGATTGCACCGATGGGGGCAGAGCCGTCTGCTGTGCAGACGGCTCCGACCCATGGTCTGGCTCAGGCCAGGCCTTCGGCCTTCAGCGCGGCCTGCACGCCGGCATCGGCATCCATGCGCGCCTTGTAGGCGGCCAGGTTGTCCAGGCCGGACAGGTCGACCTTGGTGCCAGCAGCCCAGCGCAGCGTGATGTAGAAGTACGGGTCGGCGAAGCTGCGGAAGCCGGCCAGCCACGGCTTGTCGGCCAGCTGCTTGTCGGCGGTCTCGAACAGGGCGCGCAGGCGCTTGTGCACGGCG
This sequence comes from Stenotrophomonas sp. 80084_Sma, assembly GCF_056481995.1. Taxonomy (NCBI): domain Bacteria; kingdom Pseudomonadati; phylum Pseudomonadota; class Gammaproteobacteria; order Lysobacterales; family Lysobacteraceae; genus Stenotrophomonas; species Stenotrophomonas sp. 80084_Sma. The sequence goes on from NZ_CM151177.1 coordinate 874,875, forward strand.
GCGCGGATCGCATCGAACTGGCTCTCGTCGGCGATGAACTTGCCCGGCGCGAACAGCGGCGAGAAGGCCGGATGCACATCGGAATTGACGAAGGCCAGCCAGCGGGTGGCTTCGGCGCGCTGGCGCGGGCTGCCGTCGCCGCCGAGGCCGGCCTGCGGGAAGCTGTCGGCGATATAGCCCATGATCGCGGCGTTCTGCAGCAGCACGAAGTCGCCGTCGACCAGTGCGGGGACGGCACCGGCCGGATTGATCTTGAGGAATTCCGGGCCCTTCAGGGTGTCCTTGTTCAGCAGTTCAACCTCGAACTGCTGGCCGGTCCACTGCAGGGCGATGTGGTCGGCGGTGGAACAGGCACCGGGCTTGCTGTACAGCTTCATGGGAACTCCAGGTGATGCGGGCGGGAAGCGCCCACTATCCCAGAGCCTGGCGGCGGGCGGCAACGCTGCCGCCAGCACGGATCGTTACGACTGCCGTGGCTTGAGGTTCTGCACCTTATAGAAGGTGTGATCGCCGATGGTGGCCACCTGGTAGGCATTGCGCCAGTTCGGGCTGGCAATGGACAGCGCGGCGAAGTGGCTGGCACCGGGCACGATCTCGCGGCGCTCGCCGGCCGGCAGCGCCCAGTTGCGCTCGGCGTCGAAGGCCACGTTCATCGCCTCGCTCCAGGCCGCATCATTGCCCAGCTGGGTGCCGGGCGAGACGATGGTCGGTGCGAACTGCTTGCGCGCGGTGACCACCTGGCACATGGAGTCGCCCCACAGGCCACTGTCGAGGCGGCGCAGGGCGACCTCGGCGACGGCCTGCTGGCCACGCAGGGTCTGGTCGCGGGCTTCCAGGTAAACGGTGGTGCTCAAACACAATGAATCAGCGGCCGGCTGAGGCAACAACTGCGACAGCCAGAGAATCCAGGCCAGTTTCATATAACTCCTTGCTCCGTATGGGCCGCACGCTCCGGTTCCGGCCGCGGGGGCGACAGGAGGCGGGGTACGACTTGGCGTCATGGGGAGGCGGCCATCGGGGCCGCCCCGTGGGCAGCCCCAAAAGAAACGATCAGTACCGATCGAGGGGCTGCGCCGGCTCACCGGAAACTGGCTGGTGAGCGGAAAGATGGCGCAAGGTAGGGGGGATAGCCGAACGCATCGTGAACCGCTCGGCTTGACATTCAGGTTCGGCAGGGGTGACGGAAATCACATTCCGCCCCCCATTCAGGCGCTCATCAGAGCGCGGCGGCGACCCGGCTGCCCTGGTCGATGGCCCGCTTGGCGTCCAGTTCGGCCGCTACATCGGCACCCCCGATCAGCTGCGCGTTGATGCCGGCGGCCTGCAGTTCGGCCTGCAATGCACGATTCGGTACCTGCCCGGCGCAGATCACCACATGGTCGACCGGCAGCAGCTGTTCGCTGCCTTCCACGCGGATGCGCAGGCCTTCGTCATCGACGCCCAGGTACTCGACGCCACCGAGCATGCGCACGCCCTTGGCCTTCAGCGTGGCGCGGTGGATCCAGCCGGTGGTCTTGCCCAGTCGCGCGCCGGGCTTGCCCGGGCTGCGCTGCAGCAGCCACAGCCGACGCGGTGATGCCTCGACCTCGGGCCGGCCCAGCGAGCCGCGGGCCTCGAACGCGCTGTCCACGCCCCATTCGGCCATCCAGCGTTCCGGATCGAGGGAGGGGGACTCACCGGCGTGGCTGAGGTACTCGCCGACATCGAAGCCGATGCCGCCGGCGCCGATGATCGCCGCACTGGTGCCCACTTCAACCCGGCCCAGCAGCACGTCCAGGTAGCTGACCACCTTGGCGTGGTCGGCGCCGGGGAAGTCGACCTTGCGCGGGGTGATGCCGGTGGCCAGCACCACCTCGTCGAAGCCGGCCAGGGTGGCGGCATCGGCGCGGGTGCCGAGGCGCAGCTGCACGCCGGTTTCGGCCAGCGTGTGGCGGAAGTAGCGCAGGGTCTCGTGGAACTCTTCCTTCCCGGGGATGCGCTTGGCCACGTTGAACTGGCCGCCGATCTCCTCGTTGGCATCGAACAGGGTGACCTGGTGGCCGCGCTGGGCAGCGACGGTGGCACACGCCAGGCCTGCCGGGCCAGCACCGACCACGGCAACTTTCTTCGGCGTGGCGGTGGGGCGATAGACCAGCTCGGTCTCGTGGGCGGCGCGCGGATTGACCAGGCAGCTGGCCAGCTTGTTCTCGAACACGTGGTCCAGGCAGGCCTGGTTGCAGGCGATGCAGGTGTTGATTGCCTCGGCGCGGCCGGCACGGGCCTTGTTCGGCCATTGCGGGTCGGCCAGCAGCGGACGCGCCAGCGACACCATGTCGGCACCGCCGCTGGCGAGGATGCGCTCGGCGACGTCGGGCATGTTGATGCGGTTGGTCGCCACCAGCGGCACCTTCACATGCGGCTTGAGCTTGGCGGTGACCCCGGCGAAGGCGGCGCGCGGCACCGAGGTGGCAATGGTCGGAATACGGGCTTCGTGCCAGCCGATGCCGGAATTGATGATCGTCGCGCCGGCGGCCTCGATGGCCTGCGCCTGCTGCACGATCTCCTCCCAGTTGCTGCCGTCCTCCACCAGGTCCACCAGCGACAGGCGGTAGATGATGATGAAGTCCGGGCCACAGGCCTCGCGGATGCGGCGCACGATCTCGACCGCGAAGCGCATGCGCTGGTTCGCATCGCCGCCCCAGCGGTCGGTGCGCTTGTTGGTGCGCGGGGCGATGAACTCGTTGATGAGGTAGCCCTCCGAGCCCATCACTTCCACACCGTCGTAGCCAGCCTCGCGGGCCAGCTTCGCGCTGCGTGCGTAGTCGGCGATATGGCGCTCGACGCCACTGGCCGACAACGCACGCGGGGTGAACGGGTTGATCGGTGCCTTCAGCTTCGACGGCGCCACCGACAGCGGGTGGTAGGCATAGCGGCCGGCATGCAGCAGCTGCAGGCAGATCTTCGCGCCGTGCTGGTGCGCGGCGGCGGTGAGCTGCCGATGCGGGCGTACTTCCCAGGGCCAGGACAGCTTGCCGCCGAACGGCTTCAGCCAGCCGACCACGTTCGGCGCGAAGCCGCCGGTGACGATCAGGCCGACACCGCCCTCGGCGCGTTCGGCGAAGTAGGCCGCCAGCCGCGGGAAGTCGCGGGCGCGATCCTCCAGGCCGGTGTGCATCGAGCCCATCAATACGCGGTTGCGCAGCTGGGTGAAGCCCAGGTCCAGCGGGGCGAACAGATGGGGGTAGGCGCTTTCGTTGGCTGGCGACATTGTCGATACGCTTGCGTACGGAAGCGCGAAGCGTGCCGCGAAACGGCGGCCGGGGCAAGGGCCGGCCTTTGGGTAGTGCCGGCCGCTGGCCGGCATCCTGGGCAGATCAGGGTGCTTGCGGTTGCCGGCCAGCGGCCGGCACTACCGGGGTGCGACCGATCCCGAACCAGCCCAGCGTGACACCACACAGCGGACCGATCAGCAGGGCGAAGGCGAGGGTGCCGAGCCCAACATTGCCGCCCAGCCACCAGCCCAGCAGCAGCACGCTGCCCTCGATCAGGCTGCGCACCTTCCAGATCGGCCAGCCGGTGTGGGCATGCAGGCCGGTCATCAGGCCGTCGCGCGGGCCAGGGCCAAGCCTGGCGCCGATGTACAGGCCGGTGGCCAGCGCGACCAGCAGCATGCCCGCGCAGAACATCGCCAGCTGCCAGCCAAGGCCGACGGCCGGCGGCAGCAGCCATAGTCCGAACTGCGCGGAGGGGCCGATCAGCATCACGTTGAGAACGGTGCCGACACCCGGTTTCTGCCGCAGCGGCCACCACAGCAGCAACACCAGTGCGCCGATGACATTGGTCGCCAGGCCGAACGACAGCGGCGTCTGCGCGGCGATGCCCTGTGACAGGACATCCCAGGGCGCCACGCCGATGGCCGCACGGATCATCAGCGAGGCGCCGAAGCCGTATAGGAACAGGCCCGTGATCAGTTGCAGCAGGCGCAAGGGCAGGGCGGTGGGCATGGCGGTCTCGGGGGAGAGGAATCTGTTTCCACCGTAATCCCGATTCAGTCACTTCCATAGATACAGATGCCGACCAATCCGCCGCTACAGTGTCGTCGAGCGTGCTCGACTGCTCCTGATGAATCAGTCGAGCACGCTCGACGCTACGATCAGACCGCACGGCCGGGCATGGGCTCGGCTTTACAGCGGCGTTCCAGCTTGGCTCAGTCGCCCCAGCCTGCCAGCGCCAGCTTGCCCACCGTGCGTCCGCTGGCCAGGCGCTGATGCGCGATGTCCAGATTTGCCGCATTGATCGGGCCCAGGCTTTCACTGAGGGTGCCGCGCAGCTGGCCGGCATCGATCATGCTGGCCGTGCGGCTGAGGATGCGGTGCTGCTCGATGCAGTCGGCAGTGGCAAAGCGCGAGCGCGCGAACATGAACTCCCAGTGGATGCCGATGCACTTGGCTTTGTAGGGATCGCCGATGCGCAGCGGCCCACGCGGCTCGACGATCAGGCCCACATGTCCCTGCGGCGCCAGCAGCAGGCCCAGCTCGTCCCAGTAGTGATCGGTGTCGGCCAGGTTGAGTGCGACCTGCACCGTGTCGATGCCCAGCGCCTGCAGCTGGGCCTGAAGTGGTTGCCGGTGGTCGATCACGTGCCGGGCACCCATCTGCCGGCACCAGTCGGCCGAGGCCTCGCGCGACGCCGTGGCGATCACCTCGAAACCCGCATGGCGGGCCAGCTGGATTGCCATCGAGCCGACCCCACCCGCACCGCCGATCACCAGCAGGTGCTGGCCGGCGTGGCGGCGATCGTCCAGCCGCAGCGGCATGCGCTCGAACAGCAGCTCCCAGGCGGTGAGCGTGGTCAGCGGCAGCGCTGCGGCTTCAGCGAAATCCAGCGTGGTTGGCTTGCGCGCGACCAGGCGTTCATCCACCCAGTGGTACTGCGCATTGCAGCCGGGGCGGGTGACATCGCCTGCGTAATAAACCTCGTCACCGGAGGCAAACAGGCTCGCCTCGTCGCCGATCGCCTCGACCACGCCGGCAGCGTCCCAACCCAGCACGCGGGGTGCCTGGAGCGTGGCCGGATCCGTGCTGGCACGCTGCTTGCCATCGACGGGGTTGACTGAAACCGCCTCGACCCGGATCAGCAGGTCACGGCCCCGGGGAGGCAGCGGCGGAGGCAGGTGCATATCGCACAGGGCAGGGGCGGATTCACGACTCAGGGCGACGGCTTTCATCACGGCTCCGGCTGGGTTCGTGGCTCCATCATAAGGTTCCTCACGTTTCCGCAGACGCGCTGAACCGTTTGATGCAGCGCGCCGCGCAATATGTCGTTTTCCCCGCCTAAACCCCGTCAAACCCTTGCAGCGTGAGGGTCTTGCGGATTTTCATCATCCTGTATAGGGTTTCAACGTCGGACCGGCGGACGGTCGGGCGCAACACTTCACATGTTACGGGACTGTTAACATGGCCTTCACCCGCCTGAGCATAATGTTCGCGGCGGTGGCGTGCTGAATCGGCTGTCGTACATCGACGCACTTGTGCTGGCCCATGCCTCTACCGGTTTCATACCCCCGAAATAGGAGCTGTACTCAATGAACAAGAAGATCCTTACTGCCGCGCTGCTGGGCGGCCTGGCTTTTGCCCAGGCAGCTTCGGCGCAGGAGTTCGATGACCGCTGGTACCTGACCGGTTCGGCCGGCTTCAACTTCCAGGACAGCGACCGTCTGACCAATGACGCTCCGTTCGTGACCCTGGGCCTGGGCAAGTTCATCAGCCCGAACTGGTCGCTGGACGGTGAGCTGAACTATCAGAACCCGAACTTCGATTCGAACAAGGACCTGAACTGGTCGCAGTACGGCGTCTCGCTGGACCTGCGTCGCCACTTCATCAAGGAAGGCCGCGGCTGGAACCCGTACATCGTCGGTGGCCTGGGCTACCAGAAGTCGGAAGAAGAGTACCCGGCGCTGAATGCCAATGGTCCGCGCCAGCGTAAGGACGGCAACGTTGCCGCCAAGCTGGGCGTCGGCCTGCAGACCACCTTCGAAAAGCGCGTTGCTGTCCGCGCCGAAGTGGCCTACCGCGCTGACTTCGACGACCAGAGCGTTGCCGCTCCGAAGGAAGACTGGTTCGGTGACGTGCTGGCTTCGGTCGGCGTCGTGATCCCGCTGGGCCCGGCTCCGGTCGCGGCTGCTCCGGCTCCGGCTCCGGTTGCCCCGAGCTGCGCCGACCTGGATGACGACGGTGACGGCGTCAACAACTGCGACGACAAGTGCCCGAACTCGCAGCCGGGTCAGACCATCGGTCCGGACGGTTGCCCGGTGCCGGTCTCCATCGACCTGAAGGGCGTCAACTTCGACTTCGACAAGTCGAACCTGCGTCCGGACGCCGTGGCGATCCTGAGCGAAGCCACCGAGATCCTGAAGCGTTACCCGGATCTGCGCGTTGAAGTTGCCGGTCACACCGACTCGAAGGGTACCGACGCTTACAACCAGAAGCTGTCGGAGCGTCGTGCTACCGCCGTGTACAACTACCTGACCAAGAACGGCGTTGACGCCGGTCGCCTGGTCGGCCCGATCGGCTACGGCGAGAGCCGTCCGATTGCTCCGAACACCAACCCGGATGGTTCGGACAACCCGGAAGGTCGCGCCAAGAACCGTCGTACCGAGCTGAACGTCCAGAACTAAGTTCTGACGATCTGCCAGTAGGACACAGCAGGACCCGGCTTCGGCCGGGTCTTGTTGTTTCCGTAGCCCGGAATCCGCGTGTCCGTCGGTCCGGGAACAACCGTTCGTCGGGTTTTTATCCGTAAAACCAATGAGTTGCCGTATTCATTGAAAGTGGCGCTTGAAAGCTGTCGCGGCATTGCTAAACTCGCCGCGTCACTTCCTTTCCTGGATGCCCTTCATGCTGCGCTCTGCATCGGCCGCCTTCCTGGCGCTGGCCCTGGTTCCCGCCGCCCACGCTGCGGTCGATTGCTCGGTCAACACCAGCGCCTCGCCGCTGCCGTTGCCGGCCACGACCATCGCGCCGGTGGCCGACGAGCTCTACATCCGTGGCAACCAGCTGGGCATGCCGGCCGGCGTGCTGAGCAGCAACTACGATCCGTCGCAGTCGCTGGACCAGGTGCTGCAGCGCCTGCGCATCGATGGTTGCCAGAACATCGCCAAGGCCATTCCGAGCGCCCCGGCAGTGAAGCCGAACGATCCGGCGGCCTACAAGCCGCAGACCGAATTCGACAACACGCCCTGGCGCTTCGACATGAGCCAGAACGGCAAGCGCATGACCGCCGAAGAGTTCGACGCCTGGATGAAGGCGCGTGGCGTGCGTGTGGTCAAGGCGCGTCCGGCTCCGGCCGCCACTCCGGCCCCGGCCGAAGCACCGGCTGAGACCAAGCCGGTCGACAAGAAGTAAGCACCGCGGGGAGCAGAGGCTTGCGCACGCGCCGCCCACCTGCCGCCCCCGCCGCCCGCTCCCACGCACCGCGTGGGCGTGCGACTCCCGCTGCCACAGCCGCCGGTGTCCGTCATGGCCTGGCGCGCGTGCTGTCCAAGGCCGGCGTGTGTTCGCGCAGCGAGGCCGCGCGCTGGATCGCCGATGGCCGCGTGCGCGTCTCCGGCCGCATCGTGCGGGATCCCGAATTCCCGATTGGGCAGCCGGCGCCGCCGATCGAGGTCGATGGCCAGCCGATGGGCGCGCCGCAGCGCCTGTACCTGATGCTCAACAAACCGCGTGGGGTGGTGACCACCGCGCAGGACGAACGTGGCCGCGACACCGTGTACCGCTGCTTCGATGGTGCCGGCCTGCCGTGGATCGCGCCGGTCGGGCGCCTGGACAAGGCCAGTGAAGGGTTGTTGCTGTTCAGCAACGATCCGCAGTGGGCCGCGCGCCTGACCGATCCAGAGACCGGCCCGCAGAAGACCTACCACGTGCAGGTCGACCGCCTGCCCGATGACGCCACGCTGGCGGCCCTGCAGGCCGGCGTGGACGACGAGGGCGAGTTCCTCGTCGCCCAGGCTGTGCGCGTGCTGCGCAGCGGCGATAAGACCGCGTGGCTGGAGGTGGTCCTCGACGAGGGCCGCAACCGCCACATCCGCCGCCTGTTGGCGGCCTTCGACCTGCAGGTGCTGCGCCTGGTCCGGGTCGCGATCGGTGGGCTGCAGCTCGGCGATCTCGGCAAGGGCCAGTGGCGGGTGCTGGAGGTCAGTGACCAGCAGCGGCTGGGGGCCGCTGCACCGGGCTGATCATCGCCCGCGGCCGGCGGTTGCCGGCCACCGTTCCAGGCGTAGGGGGCGTCTGGCTGCTGAATTTCCCGAACGGAGCCTGCCCATGTACCACCCGACCCTCAACCAAACCCTGCGCTGCGCAGGCCTGCTGCTGCCGATGGTGGTGCTGACCGCCTGTGGTGGCCACAAGAAGGTGGCCAAGGCGGAAACGCCGGCCGAGACCCCGGTGGTGGAAGTGAAGACCCCGGAGCTGGATGGTCGCGGCAGCTACCGCTTCCTGATGAGCAACGGCGACAAGAAGATGACCGCCGATGAGTTCGACGCCTGGATGAAGGCCAATGGCATCCGCGTTGCCAAGGGCAACGGCCAGGATGCTGCCGCCAAGCCGGTGGTGGTGGCCAGCAAGGACGAGCCGAAGGGCAAGAAGAAAAAGAAGTGATGCCGGGAAGGTGCCGACCTCGGTCGGCACGCCCTCACGCCCGGTAGGTGCCGACCTTGGTCGGCACGCTTTGGCCGGTGGGGATCAACCCTTGATCACGCCCAGCTCGACACCGATGCGGGTGAACGCATCGATCGCGCGGTCCAGATGCTCGCGACTGTGCGCGGCGCTGATCTGGGTGCGGATGCGCGCCTGGCCCTTGGGCACCACCGGGAAGAAGAAGCCGATCGCGTAGATGCCTTCTTCCAGCAGGCGCTCGGCGAACTTCTGCGCCAGCGGTGCGTCGTACAGCATCACCGGGCTGATCGGGTGTACGCCCGGCTTCACGTCGAAACCGGCGGCGACCATCTTTTCGCGGAAGTAGCGGGTGTTTTCCACCAGGGTGTCGCGCAGATCGTCAGCGGCGGCCAGCATCTCGAACGCTTTGATGCCGGCGGCCACCACATGCGGCGGCAGCGAGTTGGAGAACAGGTACGGGCGCGAACGCTGGCGCAGCAGCTCGATCACCTCGGCGCTGGCGCAGGTGAAGCCGCCCAGTGCACCGCCCATGGCCTTGCCCAGGGTGCCGGTGATGATGTCGATCTTTTCCAGCACGCCCTTCACTTCGGCCGAGCCGCGGCCGGTGGCACCGAGGAAGCCGGTAGCGTGGCATTCGTCGATGTGCACCAGCGCGTTGTACTTCTTCGCCAGCGCGGTGATCTCGTCCAGCGGCGCAATGAAGCCGTCCATCGAGAACACGCCGTCGGTGGTGATCAGCTTGGTCTTGCAGCCGGCGGCGTCGGCGGCCTGCAGCTGGGCTTCCAGGTCGGCCATGTCGCAGTTGGCATAGCGGAAGCGCTTGGCTTTGCACAGGCGCACGCCGTCAATGATCGAGGCGTGGTTCAGCGCATCGGAAATGATCGCGTCGTTCTCGCCGAGCAGCGGCTCGAACAGGCCGCCGTTGGCATCGAAGCAGGCCGCGTACAGGATGGTGTCCTGCTTGCCGAAGAAGTCGGCGATCTGCTTCTCCAGCTGCTTGTGCAGGTCCTGGGTGCCGCAGATGAAGCGCACCGAGGCCATGCCGAAGCCGTGGGTATCCAGCGCATCCTTGGCGGCCTGGATCAGGTCCGGATGGTCGGCCAGGCCCAGGTAGTTGTTGGCACAGAAGTTCAGCACCTTGCGGCCGTCCTCGAGGGTGATCTCGGCCGACTGCGGGCTGGTGATGATCCGCTCGGACTTGAACAGGCCCTGGGCGCGGATGGCGTCCAGTTCCTCGGCGTAGTGGCGGGTCAGGGCGGAGGAGGCGTCGGTCATGGCGTGGGCACGGCTCTGAACGGGGAAACCGCTGATTCTACCGGGCATCGCCGCTTGCCGACCGGCCCGGATGGGGCATCGCCACGGCCGGCACATGTTGCATCGCAATAGCAAACTGGTTAAAAATTCGTGAACCGGAGCTGTCCCGCTCCGGCCGCTACGCCCGCTCCCCGCCTTCCACGCCACCGCCCCCACCGGAGACGCTCATGAAGCACGCCCGTGCCTGCCTCGCCATTGCCGCTGCCCTGACCCTGGCCGCCCCGTTCGCCGCCAGCGCCCAGGAAAACGAATCGCCGTACAGCTGGAACGTCACCGCTGTTTCCGATTACCTGTTCCGTGGTGTGTCGCAGACCGACGAGGATCCGACCCTGCAGGCCGGTTTCACCTACACCAGCCCGGTTGGCCTGTATGCCGGCGTTTGGGGTTCGGGCGTGGACTTCGGTGCAGGTGATCCGAAGACCGAGGTCGACTACCTGATCGGCTACGGCGTGGACGTCACCGAGCGCGTCAACGTCGACGTGCTGCTGAACCGCTACACCTACCTGAAGTCCAGCCACCAGAACTACAACGAGCTGATCACCACCACCACGCTGGATGACACCTACAAGCTGACGGTGGCCTACACCAACGATGTATGGAACAGCAGCACCGATGGCTGGTACTTCGGCCTGGGCGGCAGCTGGGGCCTGCCGAAGGATTTCACCCTGAATGCCAATGTCGGCCGCAGCACGTTTGAAGACGGCATCGCCAAGGATTACACCGACTGGAATGTCGGCGTTGAGCGCCAGTTCGGGATGGCCAAGGTCGGCCTGGGCTACTACGGTACCGACGGCAACGGCCGCGACAACTCCGGCAAGCTGGCCCACAGCCGCGTGATGCTGACCGTCGCGATCGGTAACTGATGCGCCTTCGCTGATGTCCACGAAAAAGGCGCCCAATGGGCGCCTTTTTCAATTTCAGCCGCATGCCTTACCCCGGCTGGGGGAGAGCCTCCTTGTTGTTCAAGGGGGCGCGCCGACGGCGCGGGGATAAGGAAACCTGCGGGGGAATTGACCCGAAGGGTCAATTCCAGCTCAACACCACCTTGCCGGCCTTGCCTTCTTCCATCAGGTCGAAGCCCTTCTGGAAGTCGTCGATCGGCAGCTGGTGGGTCATCACCTTGCCGAGCGGGAAGCCGGACAGCACCAGCTGGGTCATCTTGTACCAGGTCTCGTACATCTTGCGGCCGTAGATGCCCTGCACGGTCAGGCCCTTGAAGATGATCTTGTCCCAGTCGCAGCCGGCGCCCTTGGGCATGATGCCGAGCATGGCGATCTTGCCGCCGTGGTACATGCAGTCGAGCATGTCGTTGAACGCACGCGGGTTGCCGCTCATTTCCAGGCCCACGTCGAAGCCCTCCATGTGCAGTTCCTTCATCACGTCCTTCAGCGACTGGTTGGCCACGTTGACCACGCGGGTGGCACCCATGTCGGCGGCCAGCTTCAGACGGAAGTCGTTGACGTCGGTCACCACCACGTTGCGTGCACCGATGTGCTTGCAGATGCCGGCGGCGATGATGCCGATCGGGCCGGCACCGGTGATCAGCACGTCTTCACCGATCACGTTGAACTCCAGCGCGCAATGCGCGGCGTTGCCGTACGGATCGAAGAACGCGGCCAGCTCGGACGGAATCTGGTCCGGGATCGGCCACAGGTTGCTGGCCGGCATCACCATGTACTCGGCGAAGGCGCCGTTGACGTTGACGCCGATGCCGACGGTGTTCGGGCACAGGTGCGGGCGGCCGCCACGGCAGTTGCGGCAGTGGCCGCAGACGATGTGGCCTTCGGCCGAGACGCGCTGGCCGATTTCATAGCCGGTCACGGCCGAGCCGAGTGCGGCGACGCGACCCACGAATTCGTGGCCGATGGTCAGGCCCGGCTTGATGGTGCGCTGGCTCCACTCGTCCCACAGGTAGATGTGCAGGTCGGTACCGCAGATCGCGGTCTTCTCGAGCTTGATCAGGACCTCGTTCGGGCCCGGGGTCGGAACCGGAACTTCTTCCAGCCAGATGCCCTTGGCCGCTTCGCGCTTGACCAGGGCCTTCATCGTTTGCTGCGCCATCGGGGTGGAACTCATCAGGGGGAAAGCGCGGATTATAGGGTGCCGCGCGGATTTCCCATGTTGCGCTGCGGGTGCAGTGGCGGAACGAAAGGCGTGTGTTGGCGGGCGTTTCGAACGTGCTGCGAACAGCGGCGCCTCCCTGATCCGGGAAAGGGGGCGTGGTCACCCTGGCCAGGACACGCAAAAGCCCCTCCATGGTGCTCGATGGCGCCATCCATGGCGCCAACGGTCCCGTCCAGGGTGACCACGCCCCCTCTGGACGATTTCCGTGTGCGCGGCCGACGTGCGCGTGGCAGAGCAAGAAGCAGGCCCATGACTTCCGGGGTTCGGGGCGGGGCAGGGCGGCGGGCTACAATCGAAGGTTCCACTACCAGGGGCCGCTCCATGCGCTCGAACCTGCTTGCATTCTCCATCGTCGCCAGCCTCGGGCTGGCCCAGGTCGCCCATGCCGCTGAAGGCATGTGGGTGCCGCAGCAGCTGCCGGAAATCGCCGGTCCGCTGCAGAAGGCCGGCCTGAAGCTGTCCCCGGAACAACTGTCCAACCTGACCGGCGACCCGATGGGCGCGGTCGTCGCCCTCGGCGGCTGCACCGCCAGCTTCGTCTCGCCGCAGGGCCTGGTGGTCACCAACCACCACTGCGCGTATGGCGCCATCCAGCTGAATTCGACCGCGCAGAAGAACCTGATCAAGGACGGCTTCAACGCGCCGACCCTGAAGGACGAACTGAGCGCCGGCCCGAACGCCCGCGTGTTCGTGCTCGACCAGATCACCGACGTCACCGCCCAGGCCAAGGCCGCCATTGCTGGCGCCGGCAACGATCCGCTGGCCCGCAGCCGCGCGCTGGACGCCTTCGACAAGGCCCAGGTCGCCGCCTGTGAAGCCGATGCCGGCTTCCGCTGCCGCCTGTACAGCTTCTCCGGCGGCAACACCTACCGCCTGTTCCGCAACATGGAAATCAAGGACGTGCGCCTGGTCTACGCGCCCCCGGGCAGCGTCGGCAAGTTCGGCGGCGACGTCGACAACTGGATGTGGCCGCGCCACACCGGCGACTTCTCGTTCTACCGGGCCTATGTGGGCAAGGACGGCAAGCCGGCCGCCTTCGCCGCCGACAACGTGCCGTACCAGCCCAAGCACTTCCTGAAGTTCGCCGACCAGCCGCTGGGCGCAGACGACTTCGTGATGGTGGCCGGCTACCCGGGCCGCACCAACCGCTATGCACTGGCCGGTGAGTTCAACGAAACCGCCAGCTTCACCTACCCGACCATCGCCAAGCACTACAACGCAGTGCTGAAAATGATCGCCGACGCCGGCAAGGCCGACGCCGACGTCAAGGTGAAGTACGCAGCGACCGCCGCCAGCATGAACAACGTGGCCAAGAACTACCTGGGCCAGCTGGAAGGCTTCAAGCGCATCGACGCCGCCGGCCAGAAGCAGGCTGAAGAAGCCGCCGTGCTGGCCTGGCTGAAGAAGCAGGGTGCTGCCGGCAAGCCGGCCCTGGCCGCCCACGCGCAGCTGCTCAAGCATCTGGATACCAGCAAGTCGACCCGCGAACGCGACCTGTTCGTCGGCCAGTTCAACAACACCTCGGCCGTTGGCGCAGCGATCACCCTGTACCGCCTGTCGATCGAACGCAGCAAGCCGGATGCCGAGCGCGAAGCCGGTTACCAGGAACGCGACCTGACCACCATCGAAGGTGGCCTGAAGCAGATGGACCGTCGCTACGTGGCGAAGATGGACCAGCAGCTGCAGACCTACTGGCTGGACCAGTACGTGGCCCTGCCGGCCGCGCAGCGCGACAACGAAGTGCTGAACAAGTGGCTGGCCGGCAGCGATGCCGCTGCGGTCAAGTCGCTGGTGAACAAGCTGGGCGGCACCGAGCTGGGCAGCCTGGACAATCGCCTGAAGTGGTTCAAGGCCGACCGTGCCGCGTTTGAAGCCAGCAGCGATCCGGCCATCCAGTACGCCGTGGCCGTCATGCCGGCACTGCTGAAGCAGGAAGAGCAGAAGAAGATCCGCGAAGGCGAATCACTGACCGCCCGCCCGCTGTACCTGCAGGCCGTGGCCGACTACAAGAAGAGCCAGGGCGAGTTCGTCTATCCGGATGCCAACCTGTCGCTGCGCATCACCTTCGGCAACGTCATGGGCTATGGCAAGGACGGCGTGAAGTACACCCCGTTCACCACCCTGGAAGGCGTGGCGGCGAAGGAAACCGGTGAAGATCCGTTCGATTCGCCGAAGGCGCTGCTCGATGCGGTCAAGGCCAAGCGTTACGGCGGCCTGGAAGACAAGCGCATTGGTTCGGTGCCGGTGAACTTCCTGTCCAACCTGGACATCACCGGCGGCAACTCCGGTTCGCCGGTGCTGGATGCCAACGGCAAGCTGGTCGGCCTGGCCTTCGATGGCAACTGGGAATCGGTCAGCTCCAACTGGGTGTTCGACCCGGTGATGACCCGCATGATCGCCGTCGACAGCCGCTACATGCAGTGGATCATGCAGGAAGTGGCGCCGGCGCCGCAGCTGCTGAAGGAACTGAACCTGGTCAAGTAAGGTTCGCGGTTCGGGGCGGTCCATCCACGCATGGCGTGGATCTACTGCCTGTACCGAGGGTAGTGCCGGCCGCTGGCCGGCAACCTCGACCAGATAGCCGGAGTTTCCGAAACCCCGCGACCCACGTCGCGGGGTTTTTTCATGCCCGGCCCGGCCCGGTGCGCCGAACAGGTATCATCCCTGTTCCGCGTACTTCACAGGATGTGAACGAAACGCGGAAACCTCCTCCCCCCAGGACCCCTTGCACGCATGCGCATCCTGCTTGCCCGCCACGGCGAAACGCCGTGGAACGCCGAAGGCCGCTACCAGGGCCAGATCGATATTCCGCTTTCGCCGATCGGTGAAGCCCAGGCCCAGGCACTGGGTGCCCGCCTGGCCTCGGTGGACATCACCCGTGCCGTCGCCTCGCCGCTGTCGCGCGCCCAGCGCACCGCGCAGCTGGCGCTTGGCGCCGCGCGTGCCGACATGCTGCTGACCGAGCCGGAGCTGCAGGAAATCGCCCACGGTGAGTGGGAAGGCCTGCTCGCCAGCGAGATCAACGAAAAGGATCCGTCGCGCCTGCAGGCCTGGCGCGAGGAGCCCGATACCGTGCTGATGCCCGGTGGCGAATCGCTGCGCCTGGTGCTGGAACGCAGCTGGCGTGGCCTGGCCCGTGCCACCGAAGGCCTCGGCGAGCACGACACCCTGCTGGTGGTTGCCCATGACGCGGTCAACCGCGTGATCCTGTGCAAGGTGCTGGGCCTGCCGATTTCCCGCCTGTGGACCTTCCGCCAGGCACCGACCACGCTCAACCTGCTCGAAGGCGCCGACCTGGACAGCCTGGAAGTGGTGCGCCTGAACGACTGCGCCCACCACACGCCGTTCTTCGGCGAAGCCAAGCACCGCGCACTCTGACCCGCCACACCGAACCACCTGTACCTGCTGGAAGCACTGCCGTGACGAACACCCCGACCACCCTGGCCGATTGGCTGGATTACATTGAACGCCAGCACCCGGCGACCATCGACATGGGCCTGGAACGCGTGCGCGCCGTGGCCACGGCGATGGGTCTTGGCGCGCCGGCCGGGCGCACCATCGTGGTCGGTGGCACCAACGGCAAAGGCTCCACCGTGGCCTTCATCGAGGCCATCGGCCGTGCTGCCGGTTGGAAGGTGGGTGCCTACACCTCGCCGCACCTGCTGCGCTACAACGAGCGCGTGCGCATCGACGGGCAGGACGTGGACGATGCGGCGCTGGTTGCTGCGTTCAATGCCGTCGAAGCGGCACGCGGCGACACCACGCTGACCTATTTCGAGTACGGCACGCTCGCTGCTTTGCAGCTGTTCGCCGACGCCGGGCTGGACCTGGCGGTGCTGGAAGTGGGCCTGGGCGGCCGCCTGGATGCGGTCAACATCGTCGACGCCGATGTATCGGTGATCACCACCGTGGACATCGACCATGCCGAGTGGCTGGGCGAGGACCGCGAAGCGATCGGCGCCGAGAAGGCCGGCATCATCCGTGGCTGGAAGCCGGTGATCCTGGGCGAGACCGATCCGCCGTCCAGCGTGCTGGCGCGTGCCTATCTGGTCGGTGCCAACGCGATCCGCGGCGGCAGCGATTACTTCTACGAGCCGATCGACGCCCAGCGCTGGCGCTGGCGCGACGTCGGCCTGCGCATGGAGCTGCCGACCCCGGCGCTGGCCGGCCCGATCCAGCTGGCCAATGCCGGTGCTGCCATCGCCGCCCTGCGCGCGCTGGACAAGCCGGTGCCGCGTGCGGCGTGGGCCGCGGGCATCGCAGCAGCGCGTATCTCCGGCCGCATGCAGGCATTCGAGCGCGACGGCGTGCAGATCCGCGTGGACGTGGGCCACAACCCACAGGCGGCGGGCCAGCTGGCGCGTGCGCTGAAGGCCGAAGTGTCAGCCGGCCGCACCCTGGCGGTGTACGCCTCGTTGCAGGACAAGGACGCGGCGGGTGTGGTGCAGGCCCTGCAGGACGTGGTGGGCGAGTGGACCCTGGCCGGGCTGGACGGTCCGCGTGGGCAGAGCGCCGCTCAGCTGCAGGCACGCCTGAGCGGTACGGTGGCGGCCAAGGCACCGCTGGCCGATAGCGTCGAACAGGCCCTGGCGCAGGTGCTGGCCCAGGCTGAGCGGGGTGACCGGGTGTTGGTGTTCGGCTCCTTCCATACCGCCGCTGCGGCCCTGCAGTGGCTGCAGGGCGACGCCTGATCCGCGTTCAGCCAACGCCGACGCCGGCCGGTCCGGCACCCGTATAATCGACGGCAATCTCCGGACAGTTGCCTGCCTCACGTGGATACGCCTCTGAAACAGCGTCTGATTGGTGCCATCGTGCTGGTGGCACTGGCCGTGATTTTCCTGCCGATGCTGGTCAAGGGACCCGCACCCGACAGCGGTGTCGCCAATGTGCCGATCGCCGCGCCGGATGCGCCGGCCGATGGCCAGTTCGAAACCCGTGAGCTGCCGCTGGTCGCCCCGGCCGGTGGTGCCACCGGCCTGCAGACCGGGCAGGCCAAGCCGCTGCAGGAGGCTGCCACGCCGGCTACGCCGCCGACCGTGGACACCTCGCCGGCAGTCGCCGCCGGCAACTATGCGGTCACCTTCGGTGCCTACGGCAGCAAGGCCGACGCCGATGCGGTGATCGCCTACCTGAAGCGCTCGCAGCTGCCGGGCTTCGCTGAAACGGCCACCATCAACGGCCGCCAGGCATGGCGCGTGCGCGTTGGACCTTACGCCGACCGTGCCCAGGCCGAAGCGGCCCGCCTGCAGGCGGTGAAGATCCGTGCGGATGTGAAGGCCGAAGTGATCACCCTGGACGCGGCGGCCGGCAGCAGTACTCCGGTTGCGGCCGCCCCGGCACCGGCTGCGCCGAGCGCCAGCACCCCGTCCGCAGCTGTTGCGCCCTCGGCCAGCGGCAACCCGGTCCGCAGCGAAAGCCTGCCGCCGAGCACGCCAACGGCGACCGCGCCGCCGGCCGCCAAGCCGGAACCGCCGAAGCCGGCGCCGAAGCCCGAACCGAAGCCGGAGGCCACCGCCAGCAAGCCGGCGACGGTGCCGACCACACCGGCAGCACCGGCTGCCAGCGGCGTCGGCTTTGCCGTGCAGCTGGGCGCGTTCGGTCAGGCCAACGATGCCAATGCCCTGCGCGACAAGGTTCGTGCCGCTGGTTTCAGCGCTTTCGTCGAGCAGGTGCGCACGGACAAGGGAACCCTGCATCGCGTCCGCGTCGGGCCGGTGGCCAACCGCGCTGACGCCGAGCAGCTGAAGGCGCAGGTCGCCGCCAAGGTCGGCGTGGCCGGCATGGTCCGACCGCACCCATGACCCACGCGCAGCCCCGTTGCCAGCGCCGCCGAAGGAGCGGGGCGCCATGATCGACGTGGTGCTGCTGATCGTGATCGCCGCCTCGACCCTGCTGGGGATGCTGCGCGGCTTCGTCGGAATCGTCATCGGCACCCTGTCGTGGCTGCTGGCCGCGTGGGCGGCCTTCGCCTTCGGTAATGACGCGGCCCACTGGTGGGCCGCGCCGGCGGCCCCCGGAGGCGAGCACTTCGTCGGTGGCTACCTGGGGGTCGGCATCGGCGTGATGATCGTGGTCGCGGTGATCGGCATGGTCATCAAGGCCCTGGTCCACCGCAGCATGCTGACCAGCCTGGACCGCCTGCTGGGCGGGGTGCTGGGCGCGGTGCGAGGCGGCCTGATCGCCGCGGTCCTGCTGCTGCTGGGCAGCTTCACCCCGCTGACCGCCGAACCCTCCTGGCAGCGCTCGGCGGTGCGTCCGTTGCTGAACCCGACCGTGGCCTGGATGAACAGCAAACTGCCGCACTGGGAGGTTCCCGGGGCCGATCTGCTGCCCAAGGCCTTGCCGACCGACGCGCTGTCCCCATCTGCATTGATGGAGTTGGGCAAGAACGCAGGCGCCGGGTTGGGAAAGCCGGGCGCGGCAGGCGATAATGGCATCCTCAACCAGGTAGTGGCAGGCAGCGGATGGCTGCGGCCTGCGAAAGCGGAACAGGGCGATTCCTACGATCCGGCCGAAGTGCGCCCGGACGCTCCTGCACTGCCGGACAGTATCGAGCCGGGCGATCCGGCCAACGTCGACCGCGCGCGCGGCGACCACCGCGGCCAGGTACGGCCACCTTCCTTGTAACTGGGCACAGCCCAGCGGAGACCTCGCACCATGTGTGGCATCGTCGGAATCGTCGGCAACCAGAACGTCGCCGGGCAGTTGTATGACGGCTTGACCGTTCTCCAGCACCGTGGCCAGGATGCGGCGGGCATCGCCACCGCCAGCGGCAGCCGCCT
This sequence comes from Stenotrophomonas sp. 80084_Sma, assembly GCF_056481995.1. Lineage (NCBI taxonomy): Bacteria > Pseudomonadati > Pseudomonadota > Gammaproteobacteria > Lysobacterales > Lysobacteraceae > Stenotrophomonas > Stenotrophomonas sp. 80084_Sma. Next base: position 893,746 of record NZ_CM151177.1, read on the forward strand.
GCGCGTGCAGAAGGCCACCGGCCTGGTCCGCGATGTGTTCGATGCCCGCACCATGTCCACCCTGGAAGGCAGCGTCGGCATCGCCCATGTGCGCTACCCGACCGCCGGTTCGGAAGGCATGGACGAGGCACAGCCGTTCTACGTCAATTCGCCGTACGGCATCGCGCTGGCCCACAACGGCAACCTGATCAACACCGAAGCGCTGCGCCAGCAGGTGTTCGAACAGGACCGCCGCAACGTCAACACCGATTCGGACAGCGAAGTGCTGCTGAACGTGTTCGCCTATGAACTGGAGCAGCAGCGCCAGCTCAGCCCGGAAGCCGCGATCCGCGCGGTGGCCGGCGTGCACCGCCGCTGCAAGGGTGGCTATGCGGTGGTCAGCGTGGTGCTGGGCCTGGGCCTGGTCGCCTTCCGCGATCCGCATGGCATCCGGCCGCTGGTACTGGGCAAGCGCAGCCACGCCGAAGGTGACGAGTACATCGTCGCCTCCGAGTCGGCCGCGCTGGACGTGCTGGGCTTCCAGCGCGTGCGCGACGTGCAGCCGGGCGAAGCGCTGGTGATCACCGCGCGTGGCGAGCTGTTCTCGGAAATCTGCGCCGAGCCGGCCGAGCACACCCCGTGCATCTTCGAATACGTGTACTTCGCGCGCCCGGATTCGATGATCGACAACGTCTCGGTGCACAAGGCGCGCATGCGCATGGGCATCAAGCTGGGCGAGAAGATCCTGCGCCTGCGCCCGGACCACGACATCGACACCATCATCCCGATCCCGGATACCTCGCGCGATGCCGCGCTGGAGATCTCCAACGTGCTCGGGGTGAAGTACCGCGAAGGCTTCATCAAGAACCGCTACATCGGCCGCACCTTCATCATGCCGGGCCAGGGCGAACGCGTGAAGTCGGTGCGCCGCAAGCTCAACCCGATCCACCTGGAGTTCCGCAACCGCGTGGTGCTGCTGGTGGACGACTCGATCGTGCGCGGCACCACCAGCCAGCAGATCGTGCAGATGGCCCGTGATGCGGGCGCGCGCAAGGTGTACCTGGCCAGCGCGGCACCGCCGGTGCGCTACCCGAACATCTACGGCATCGACATGCCGGCGGCCGAAGAGCTGGTCGCGCACAACCGCACCGTGGAAGAGATCGAGGCCCACCTGGGCTGCGACTGGCTGATCTACCAGGACCTGGAAGACATGGAAGCGGCGGTGAGCGAGGGCAACCCGGCGCTGCGCAACTTCGATTCGTCCTGCTTCAACGGCCACTACCCGACGGGTATCGAGCCGGGCTACTTCGAGCGCATCCAGCAGCTGCGTTCGGACGACGCCAAGCACAAGCGCCGCGCCTGAGGTCCAGGCGTGGTCGATGTACCCGACGTTGGTGGCGACCTGCTGCGCGCCGCGCAGCAGTGCCTGGCCGAAGCCGACCCGCTGCGCAAGGTGGCGCTGACCCAGGCCTATGCCGCCGCGTTCCGTGCTGGCCGCCTGAAGGTGGCGGCCGATGCACCGCCGCCGGAGCCGATCCGCATGCCCGGCCGGCCGCCGCAGCTGGTGCTGGTGCATCCGCGTGAAGTGCCGCGGCGTGGACTGGGCGGTGTGGAAGGGCGTGCCGCCTTCATCCACGCCATCGCCCATATCGAACTCAACGCGATCGACCTGGCCTGGGATGCGGTATACCGCTTCCGTGGCCTGCCGTCGGCGTTCCATGCCGACTGGGTCAGCTGTGCCGACGACGAATCGCGGCACTTCATGCTGCTGCGCGAACGCCTGCAGGTGCATGGCCACGACTATGCCGATTTCCCAGCGCACAACGGCCTGTGGGAAATGTGCGAAAAGACCGCCCATGACGGCCTGGCACGCATGGCACTGGTGCCACGCGTGCTGGAGGCGCGCGGCCTGGACGTAACGCCCGGCATGATCGGGAAGCTGCGCAATGTCGGCGATGGCGAAACCGCCGATGTGCTGGAAGTGATCCTGCGCGAGGAAGTGGCGCACGTCGCTGCCGGTTCGCGCTGGTACCGCTGGTACTGCGACCGCGCCGCTGTCGAGCCGCGTGCGCGCTTCAAGGAACTGCTGGTGGAGTACGCCGGCGGCTACCTGCATGGGCCATTCAACATCGAAGCGCGCCTGCTGGCCGGGTTCGATGCGGATGAGCTGGCCAACCTGGTTGAACAGGCCGGCTGAAGAAAAGGGGACGGAGGGGATTAAGTCGTTTGTGGCACAAACGACTTAATCCCCTCCGTCCCCTTTTTTCATGCGTTCGGCAACACCACGCGCTTGCCATCCACCGTTGGCCGGTTGATGTAGAACAGGCCGGGACCCGGCCGGTACGGCAGTTCGCTGACGCCGGCATCGGCGGCGTAGGTCAGTGCGGTGTCGCCCAGTGCATCGAAGTTCCAGTGCGCCGACTGCATCAGGTAACGCCGTCGCAGCAGCGCCTCCTGTGTCTGCGTCAGCGGCTGTCCGGCCACCAGTCGGCGTGCGATTGGCTGCAGGGCGGACGGCAGCTCCCAGCCGGGAACTCCAGCGGCATTGGCGGTCCATTGCACGCCAGCATCGATGGCCTGCTGCTGCATCACCTGCAGTGCGATCAGCTGGTAACGCCAGTCGATGCGCCGACGCAGCACCACCGCGGCGGTCACATACAGCACCGGCGACAACAGCACGCTGCGGCTGCCGGCGCGACGCTGCTGCTGCCACTGGTGCCAGACATCCACCCAGATCTCCTTTTCACCCACGCCCAGCTGCTGCCGCCAGCGTTCGGCGTCGGCCTGCGTTTCGGCGTAGGCCGTGGTGGCCTGCAGCAACGCCAGTGGAGGGACCTGGTAGTCGGAAACCGCTGGGCGGCGCAGCTGCTGCCGGCGCGGACGGCTGAGCAGCTTGGGCCCTTCTTCCAGCTGGTTGTAGCCACCGCCGATGTTGGCGTGCACGCCGGGCAGGGCGACCTCGGTGAACGTTGGCGCGACGCTGGTCAATGGATAGTGTTGGCGATGCTCGTCACGCGCGGCCAGTTGCACGACGTGTGCCGCGATGCCACTGCGCAGGGCGAGCTGCGGGTGTTCATCGGCGCGGCCACCATTGACTGCAACCACGGTGTCGAACAGTCCGATGAAGCGCAGCACCGGCGTGACGGCGGCGAAGTCCGCAGTGCAGGGCAGGCCGGCGCCCTGCAGCAGCTGGCGCCAGCGCGCGCTGTCCCAGGCCTGCAGCTGGTTTGCGATGTCACGTGCCGCGGCAGCACCGCGCGAATAGCCGAACAGATCCAGCTGCACGCCACGCAGCGGTCGCTGCCAGCGCGCGGACAGCTCGGCCAGTGCCGCCGGCAGCAGCACCTGCAGCGCGCGCTGCACTTTCGCGCGAACGCCACTGGCACCGATGCCGAAGGCCAGTCCGATCAGATCGTCATCGGCATCATCGCGGGTCCCCACGCCCTCGACATAGATCGACAGCGAAGGCGCGGCCATCGCATCGCGGCGGCTGTCCGGATACAGCTGCTGCAGGCGCGCGATGTTGGTCAGGCCGTTGTCGTAGCTGCTGGTCAGCCGGCTCTGGTAGGTCGAATCATCATCCGCGCGCAGCTGCGCCGGGCGTGGCTGCGGAACCTGTGGGCGACCGCGTGCCAGGTTGTGTGCGTTGTTGCGGGTGCCATCGAAGAACAGGCCGATCCGCAGCAAGCCCACATCTTCGTCCGTGTCCTGCGATGGTGCCATGTGCATTCCCCGTCGTGGCTGCGTCACGGTAGCGCGAAAGCGGTGTATTGGCGAAGTGTAGTGACGCTTTTGACCTTACTTAACGCAGATGCGGTCGATCACAGTTCCTGATTTTCATTCCCATCTTCTATTGAATTCACACGACCCGCGCAGGCCAGATGGCCAGACCCGGTAGACCCGGGCGTGCTGCATCAACGCTGTTCACATCATTCAAGGAGCGACGCAATGTTGTCCAGATCGATTGGCAAAGCGGCAGGTGGCCTGGTGTTGGGTTTGTCGGTGGCAGCGGCCGCGCATGCGGCACCGTTGTTCGAGCCGGTGACGGTCATCAGCCGCGCATCGGCAAACAGTGAGCCCGCGCTGGGCAAGCTGCTGGCCACCCCGTCCACCGCGACGGTACAGGAAGTGCGTGTCGACGCTGCTGCCACTGCGCAGCCGCAGCTGGAGTTCGAACTGCTTGGCCAGCGCGTGCAGGCGGTGCGCAGCAAGGTGGAAGCCCTGCCCGATGGCGGCAGCATCTGGTACGGCCAGTTGCGCTCGCCGTCCGATCGGCTGACTGCCGCCACTTCGAATGGCCAGGATGATCCTGGTAATTCAGTGATCCTGGTGCGTTCGGGCAACACCCTCACCGGTTCGATCCGCAAGGACGGCAAGTTGTATCGCCTGCGCCCACTGGGCAACCGCCATGTACTGGTGGAAGTGGATGAATCGCGGATGCCGGCCGACCATCCGGCCGACTACAACCAGCTGCCGAAAATCCCGATGGGCAACAATGACCGCATCGGCATCGCGCAGGCCTCGTCCGGTACCCCGGCCACCATCCGCGTGCTGGTGGTGGCAACCAATGCAGCGGTAACGGCCTATGGCGGCAACATGCAGTCGCTGGTGCAGCTGGCGGTGGCCGAATCCAACCAGGGCTACGTCAACAGCAACGTGGGCATCACCCTGCAGCTGGCCGGCTATGAAACCACCAGCTACACCGAATCCGGCAACTTCACCACCGACCTGACCCGCTTCCGCAACACCAGCGACGGCTACATGGACAGCATCCACACCAGCCGCAACAACACTGCGGCCGATGTCGGCGTGCTGCTGATCAACAACACGAGCTACTGCGGGTTGGCCTCGGGCATCGGTTCGACGGCATCGACGGCGTTCGCGGCGGTGTACTGGGACTGCGCGACCGGCTACTACTCCTTCGCGCATGAGATCGGCCACCTGCAGAGTGCGCGGCATGATATCGCCAGTGATCCCAGCACGTCGCCCTACGCCTATGGGCACGGTTATCGCTACGAGCCGTCCTCCGGTTCGCGCTGGCGCACGATCATGGCTTATGACTGCTCGGCCGGCTGCCCGCGCCTGAACTACTGGTCCAACCCGAACATCAACTACAACGGCATCCCGATGGGCAATGCCAGCACCGCCGACAACCAGCGCGTGCTGGTCAATACCAAGGCCACCATCGCGGCCTTCCGCTGAGGCCAACCGCCGACCGAGGTCGGCGTCTACCCGGGTGCGTTCACCTGCCCTGGTAGATGCCAACCTTGGTTGGCACCCCGCGATCCATCATTCGCGCGCCAGCGTATCCAGCGACCAGCCGCCGGCATCCACGCGCAGCACCGATCCCTGTTCGTACCAGTCACCCAGCACGATGCGGTTGCAGGCGCGGCCACCGGCCTGCAGCGTGTGCACCGCCGGGCGATGGGTGTGGCCGTGGATCATGGTGTCCACGCCATGGCGCACGAAGGTGGCATCGACTTCGGCGGGTGACACGTCGGTTACCGACTCGAACTGCGCACGATCATCCTGCTTCATTTCCGACTGGCGGGCCTGGCTGGTTTCCCGGGCCTTCTGCGCGAAGGCGATGCGTGCGGCCAGCGGCTGCGACAGGAACTGCGCTTGGAACACCGGGTCGCGCGTCTGTGCACGGAACTGCTGGTAGGGGATGTCGTCCGTGCACAGCAGGTCGCCGTGCTGCAGCAGCACCGGGCGGCCGTACAGCTCGATCACGCACGGGTCGGGCAGGATGCGCAGGCCGGCACGGCGCGCATAGTCTTCGCCGAGCAGGAAGTCGCGGTTGCCGCGGATGAAGTACACCGGTACGCCGCTGTCGGAAAGTACCTTCAGCGCGTCGGCCACCGCATCGGCAGCAGGCGAGGGCGTGTCGTCGCCGATCCAGGCTTCGAACAGGTCGCCGAGGATGTACAGCGCATCGGCGCCGGGCGCCTGCTCGCGCAGGAAGCGCAGGAACAGGTCGGTGATCTCCGGACGGCTGGGGTCCAGGTGCAGGTCGGAAATGAACAACGTGGTCATGCAGGCATTCTAGGGCATCCACCGCCGGGCATGGCCCGGCGCTACCGAAGGGATCTGACCCCGGGGGCTACACCGGCAGCGGCAACCAAGCCAGGCTGGCCGATGCCAGCAGGATGGCAATGCCGGTGGCGGCCAGTACATCGGACGGGTAGTGCAGGCCCAGCACCACCCGCGACAGCGCGACGCCGAAGGTGAACGGCACCAGCAGCGGCGCCAGCCACGGGTAGTAGGCCAGCGCGACGATGGTGAACGACACTGCGTGCAGGGTGTGCCCGGAGGGGAAGCTGAACTCGTCCAGCGGCGCCACCCAGGCACGGATGCGCAGATCGGCCGCATACGGGCGGGGGCGCCGTGTCCAGCGCTTGAGGCCCTTGTAGAGCAGCAGGGCGGCCAGGCCGGTGGCGGCCATGTGCACCGATGCACGCAGTCCGTCGAAGCCGTCCACCGCCACCAGCGCGCCCATCAGCACGTACCAGAACACGCCATCGCCGAGCCGGCTGATGACCGAGAACAGGCGACGCACGCGGCGACGCCGGCAGTAGTGGTTGGCCCGGCGGCAGAGCCGCGCCTCGCGGCCGGCCAGCAGCTCAAGCGGCGTGGTGCGCATGGCCGCTCCTCCGCGACTGGGCCAGCTCGGCCAGCAGGGCATCGAATTCGGCAACCACCTGCTGTGGATGCAGGCGCTTCATCGCACGCGCGGCGCTGCTGCCGAATTCGCGGCGTCGTGCATCATCGGCGGCCAGCTGCACCGCTGCCTCGATGAACTGCTCATCGTTTTCCACGGCCGCACCGTTCTCGCCATCACGCAGGTATTCGCGGGCCGCACCGTAGTCGAAAGCGACGGTGGCCAGGCCGCTGGCCATGCTTTCCAGGGTCACGTTGCCAAAGGTCTCGCTGCGGCTGGGGAACAGGAACAGGTCACCGCTGGCGAAATGCCGTGCCAGGGCTTCGCCGCGCTGGATGCCGCAGAAAATGAAATCGGGGTTTTCATGTGCCAGTTTTTCGCGGGCCGGACCATCACCCACCCAGACGAAGCGGGCTTTGGGCCGGATCTGCTGCAGGCGGCGGAAGGCTTTCACCGCCAGGCCAAGGTTTTTTTCCGCAGCGATGCGGCCGACATGGATCGCGACCAGGCCGTTGCCGTCCACGCCCCATTCCTCGCGCAGCGCCGGGTCGCGCCGGCCCGGATCGAACTGCTGGCTGTCGACCGCGCGTGCCAGCAGGCGCACGCGTTCGAAGCCCTGTTCACCGAGGAACTGCTGCAGCTCGCGGGTGGGCACCAGGGTTGCATCGGCCTGGTTGTGGAACCGGCGCATCCAGCGCATCGCGGCAGCCTGCAGCCAGGCCACGCCGTAGTCGGGCAGGTACTCGTCGAAGCGGGTATGGAAACCACTGGCGACCGGAATGCCAAGGCGGCGCGCGGTGCGCAGCGCCGACCAGCCCAGCGGGCCTTCGGTGGCGATGTAGACCGCATCGGGACGCTGCTGCTGCCAGTGACGGTTGAGCCGGATCGGTGCAGGCAGGCCGAAGCGCAGGCCGGGGTAGCGCGGCAGTGCGGCGCCCGGCACCAGCAGCGTGCCCGGTGCCGAGTCCAGTGCTTCGCTGGTCTGGCGTGGCCGGATCAGGTCGATGTCATGGCCGGAATTGCGCAGTCCCTGCTCCAGGCCCTGCACGGTGAGGGCAACGCCGTTCACTTCCGGCGGGTAGGTCTCGGTGACGATGGCATAGCGCATGGCGGGCCTCCGGGTTTCCGGCATGCTCGGGCCTGGCGATGTAGCCGATATGACCGCTTTGCGACCACGGGATGACGGTGGTCAGGTCCCTGTACGAAGCCACGGCCCCGAAGGGCCGTGGCGGTCGTGCAGGTGGCGCGGTGGATCAGAAGCGCTGCTGGTATTTCATGTAGATGAAACGACCGATGTCGAAGCCACCGTAGTAGGAGAAGTTGGCGCTCGGCTGGCTGTACATGGCCGGTCCCTGGCGGCCGAACACATTGTTGGCACCGATCGAAACTGTCGCATCCCATGGCAGGTTGTAGCGCGCCTGCACGTCGTGGAAGGTGACCGATCCGCGACGGTTGTAGTCACGGCTGCCACTGAACCACGGCGCGCGCTGGCCCGGGTGCGAGCACTCACCCGGATACGTGGCTGCATCCAGGCAACGCTCCTTGACCGCCGAGAAATAGCGCAGGCCCCAGCTTAGGCCGAGGTTGCCGCGCTCCCAGCCCAACGATGCGTTGGAGCGCACACGGAAGCCGATGCCGCCGTTGCTGGCGATGCCATTGCTGGGAATGGGCGGGGCATCCGCCTCGTTGGTGGTCCGTTCTTCCGCGGCGACCACATAGGTGGTCTTCCAGTCGGCGCTCAGCGTGCCCCAGGACGTTTCGATCTTGTGGCCGATCTCCAGGTCATAGCCTTCGGCCTGGCGGAACCCGCTGTTGCGGCTGCCATAGTTGAGCGTGTTGACGATGCCCAGTTCCGGGTCGCGGGTGAAACTGCCGCAGCGCTCGGCGATGCCCAGTTCGTAGCAGTCGCGGAGGATGTCGTTGGGATGGTCGGCGACGATGGTGTTGTCGATACGGATCTTCCACCAGTCCAACGCAATGTTCAGTCCTTCGGCAAACGTCGGGCTCCAGACCAGCCCCAGCGTGCGGCTGGTCGAGGTTTCCGGCTTCAGGTCGGGATTGGAGCCGTTGGTGAAGGGCAGGGGCGTCTGCCCACTGCTGCCGGTGATCGGCTCGTTGCCCTGGCCGAGCTGGCGGTAGCTGTCCGCGTTGGCGATGTCGGCGGCGCAACGTGCACGTACCTCCGGGCTGCTGGCGGCGGCGCCATAGACCGTATCGCAGGGGTCACGGAAGCCGGTGGTGAAGGTCTGCGAGCCGCCGCCGTACAGATTCGAGATGGTCGGCGCACGGAAACCCTGGGCCCAGGTGCCACGGACCAGCAGCTGGTCGATCGGCTTCCACGAGATGCCGAACTTGCTGTTGAGGGTTCCGCCGAAGGTGGTGTAGTCCGAGTAGCGCGTTGCCATGTCCAGGGTCAGCTGGCGTGCACCGGGGAGGTCGCTCAGCACCGGCACGCTCAGCTCCAGATAGGCCTCGTCGACACGGTAGCCACCGCCGGTGGGGCCCGCCGCCAGGTTGGTGGTGGCGCCGGTCTGGGCCAGCGCGTCGGGAATGAAGCGACCCTCCTCGCGGCGGCTCTCCACACCCAGGGCGAAGCCCAGTTCCCCGGCGGGCAGCGTGGCAAGGCCGCCACTGAGGCTGGCGAACAGGTTGCGGGTGGTGTTGCGGCCACGGGTGAGTTCCTCGGGGAACAGCCAGTCCTGCAGTTCGCCATTGCCGGTCAGGCCGTACGGGTCCTCCTGGCCATACGGCACCAGTGGATTCCAGGGCTTGCAGCCGGCAATCGGTGCATCCGGTGTACCGCATTCCACCTTGCCGGTGGCCGGGTTGTAGAACGAAGGACCGGTGGAATCGGCAACGCGCTGCTTGTGCAGGTCGCCGGTGGCACGCTGCTCCAGCTCGCTGCGGTTGTACTGGTAGCCGGCTTCCCAATCGAAGTCGCGACCGGCGAACTGGAAGCTGCCTTCAAACGCTGCAATACCCTGCCAGGTGGTCAGTTCGCTGGTGCTGATGCGTGGAATCTCCCAGGTGCGGCGGTTCCAGTGCACGTCGCTTGGGCGTTCATAGCCGTGGTGGCGGCCGAACGGATTGAACCAGCTGTCGGCGGACATCGGCGTGATGCCGGCCGCACCGGACTGGAACGGATAGCCGGCAATCTGGCGCGTGGTGGTGCGTCGGTTGTAGGCCAGCTGGGTGTTGAAGCGGATCTGGTCGTTCAGATCCATGCGTGCATCGACGAAGAGCGAATCGCGCTTGATCGGCGTCTGCACGTGCATCTGTTCATTGCTGTTGCTGACATCACCGGTGAACGGTGTGTTGTCACTGAGGTGGAAGCTGTCCGGCCCGCCCGGCTGGCTGCCGCGATCGAGCGAATAGCTGCAGCCACGGGCGCTGCTGCAGCCCGGGCCCTTGAAGCCGACGATGCGCCCCCACTGCCCGACCGTGGTCCAGCCATCGTCCGGATGACGATCGGTATAGGTGTAGGCGCTGAAGCCGCGGTCCTTCGCCCAAACGCCCTTTTCTTCGACATGCTCGGCGGCGACACTGATCGAAGCGCGGTCATTCGACCAGCCGGCAACCACGTCGTACTGGGTGCGGGCACCATCGCCTTCGCTGAACTGCCCGTGGTAGACGTTGGCGGTCACGCCCTGGACGTTGCGCCGGGTGATGATGTTGACCACGCCGGCCATCGCGTCGGAACCGTAGATGGCCGAGGCGCCGTCCTTCAGCACTTCCATGCGTTCCACGGCAGCGGCGGGAATACTGGATATATCCTGGTAACCCGAAGTGGTCATGCCCAGGCGCTTGCCGTTGACCAGCACCAGGGTGCGCTGTGCACCGAGGCCGCGCATGTCCACGTAGCTGCCGCCTGCGGCCTCGCCCGCACTGAGCGGGCTGGCACGGCTCAAGGCCGGGCTGCCGGTTGCGGTCAGGTTCTGCAGGATGTCGGCAACGGAATTGAAGCCCTGCCGCTCGATGTCGGCGCGGCTGATGGTCAGCACCGGCTGCGCGGTTTCCAGGTCGACCTGGCGGATGCGCGAACCGGTGATCTCGATACGGTCCAGCGTGGTGGCTTCCGGTGCGTGCTGGGCGAATGCGGGGGCGGCCAGTGCGGTGGTGGCCGTCATCGCCAGTGCACGACGGATCGCCAACCCGAGCTCGGGAATACGGATGGTCATGGGTCTCTCTCTCAGTCTTCGAAGTCTTCGGAACACAGCCAAGCGGGGCTGCGTCAACTCCACCGCGGCGGTGGATGTTCGAACCTAGTGAAGATGGATGGGGAGACGTATGGGCAAGCGACGAAAGCGCTGCAGACGGCCGTGACGCTTCTGCACAAAGCGGAAGCAAATCAATCGATTGCTCCAACCTGTGGCATCGCGGCGGACGCAGCGTAGAGGACCGTGTCCCTGATTGAACGCATCACGGTCAATGTGGAAAGCGACAGTCTGCGCGGAGGCAGAAAAAAACCACGGCCCCGAAGGGCCGTGGTCGTCGAGCTTCAACAGCGCGGATGGATCAGAAGCGCTGCTGGTACTTCATGTACATGAAACGACCGATGTCGTAGCCACCGTAGTAGGAGAACGACGAGTTCGGCTTGCTGTACATCACCGGCGCTTCCTTGCCGAACACATTGTTCGCGCCCACCGAAACGGTGGCATCCCACGGCAGGTTGTAGCGGAACTGCACGTCGTGGAAGGTCACGGCACCGCGCTCGTTGTACGCGGTCGGCGACTTCAGCCACGGAGCCAGGAAGGTCGGATCGGAGCATTCGTCCGCATAACGCGAGGCGTTGAGGCAGCGCTCCTTCACACCGGAGTAGTAGCGTGCCGTCCAGCTGACGCCGAAGTCACCCACATCCCAGCCCAGCACCAGGTTCGAGCGCACGCGGAACGCAAGGCTGGTGGCGGTGCCGATGGTGTTGGCAACGCCGTTGATCGGCGTGATCGCTTCGCGGACATCGTTGGTGGAGCGGTAGACGTTCTTGCTCACATAGGTGCTGGTCCAGCCTGCGCTCAGCTTGCCGTAGCTGGTGTCGACGCGGTAGCTGACATCCAGGTCGTAACCTTCGGTCTCGGCAAAGCCGGCATTGCGGTTGCCGAACTTCAGGCCGGTGACGATGCCGTTGGACGGGTCACGGCTGAAGCGGCTGCAGCGCGATTCGATGCCCTGCTCGTAGCAGTCCCTCAGGATCTGGTTCGGGCTGTCACCGACGATGGTGTTGTCGATGCGGATCTTCCACCAGTCCAGTGCCACGTTGAGGTTGCTGAGGAAGGTCGGGCTCCACACCAGGCCCAGCGTCTTGCTGGTCGAGGTTTCCGGAACCAGCAGCGGGTTCGAACCGGACACGAACGGCGTCGGGGTCGCATCCTGCGCCGTGGTCACCGGGGTGTTGCCCTGCTTCAGCTGGCGGAAGTTGCCGGCATCGGCGATGTCACGTGCGCATCGCGCGCGGACTTCAGCACTGCCCTTGGCCGAGCCGAACACGGTGTCGCACGGATCGCTGAACTGCGCGAAGGTCTCCGAACCACCACCGTACAGGTCGTTGATGGTCGGGGCGCGGAAGCCTTCTGCCCAGGTACCACGGACCAGCAGCTGGTCGATCGGCTTCCACTTGAAGCCGAACTTGCTGTTGAGCGTGTTGCCGAAGGTGTTGTACTTGGAGTAACGGGTGGCGGCACTGAAGCTCAGCTCACGCGCACCGGGCAGGTCGGCCAGCACCGGCACGCTGAGCTCCAGGTAGGCTTCCTTCACGTTGTAGCTGCCACCGGTCGGGCCTGCGGCCAGGTTGGTGGTGGCGCCGGTCTGGGCCAGGGCATCGGGGGTGTAGCGGCCATCTTCCTTGCGGCTTTCCACGCCGAAAGCGAAGCCCAGGTCGCCGGCCGGCAGGGTCATGATGCTGCCGGACAGGTTGGCGAACGCGTTCTTGGTGGTGGTGCGGCCGGTGGTGCGTTCCGCAGGGAACAGCCAGGCCATCAGTTCTTCATTGCCGGTCAGCCCGTTCGGATCGTTCTTGCCGTAGGGCACCAGCGGGTTCCACGGCGTGCAGCCGCTGATCACCGCGCCCGGACGGCCACACATCACCTTGCCGGTGGCCGGATCCAGGAACGACGGACCCACAGCATCGCGCACGCGCTTCTTGTGCAGGTTGCCGGTGGCGGTAGCGGTCAGCTCGTTGCGGTTGTACTGGTAGCCCACGTCCCAGTCGAAGTAGCGCTGGCCGATCTCGAAGCTGCCATCCAGCGACACTACCGCACGGTAGGTCTTCAGTTCGCTGGTGCTCACACGCGGGATTTCCCAGGTGCGGCGGTTCCAGGCCACGTCGGTAGGCTTGGCATAGCCGTGCTGGTTGCCGAACGGATTGAAGTAGCTGTCCTTGGACATCAGGCCGGTGGCGGTCGGGTCGCCCGAGATGGACACCGAGCTGGACTGCAGGGGGTAGCCTGCAATCTGGCGCTCGGCCGAACGCTTGTTGTAGCCGAATTCGGTGCGCAGGTTGACCTGGTCGGTGATCTTGAAGCGACCGTCGAAGTACACCGAATCACGCTTGAGCGGATACATGACGTGCATCTGTTCGTTGGCGTTGCTGACGTCGCCGGTGAACGGGGTCGCATCGGTCAGGTGGTAGTTGGCCGGGTTGGTCGGGTCAGCACCACGGTTGAGCGAGTAGCCGCAGCCGTCCTTGGTGTTGGTGCAGCCCGGGCCGCCCTTCAGGCCGGTGACCTGGCCCCACTGGCTCAGCGTGGTCCAGTTGGAGGCATCGTTCGGGTGGCGGTCGCTCACGCCGTACTTGCTGAACCAGCGGTCCTTGGCCCAGACGCTCTTTTCTTCGGAGTGCTCCAGTGCCAAGGTCAGCGACACGCGGTCATTGCTCCAGCCACCCACCACGTCGAAGCGGTCGCGCGCGCCGTCACCTTCGCTGTACTGGCCGTGGTAGACGTTGGCGGTCACACCGTTGACGTTGGAACGGGTGATGATGTTGACCACGCCGGCCATCGCATCGGAACCGTAGATGGCCGACGCGCCATCCTTCAGCACTTCGATGCGCTCCACCGCCGACACCGGCAGCGAGGACACGTCCTGCAGGCCCGAGGTGCTGATGCCCAGGCGCTTGCCGTTGACCAGCACCAGGGTGCGCTGCGCGCCCAGGTTGCGCATGTCGATGTAGGTGCCGCCGGTGTTTTCGCCCGAGCTCAGTGCGTTTGCACGGCTGATCGCCGGGCTGCCCATGGCGGTCACGTTCTGCAGGATGTCGGCCACCGAGCTGAAGCCCTGGCGCTCGATGTCCAACCGGCTCAGTGCCAGGACCGGCTGAGCGGTCTCCACGTCCACCTGGCGGATGCGCGAGCCAGTGATCTCGATGCGATCCAGGGTGGTCGGCGCGGCGGTGCTGCCACTCTGGGCGAACGCAGGCAGGGCGGCCAGCGTCGCAGTGGTTGCCAGGGCGTAGCGGATGGCCTGCCCCAGGGGGGTGGTACGTGAAGTCATGACGAGCTCTCTCTCTCTCAGGTCGTGCAGGGACGCCAAAAGGGGCGTCGAAGAAATCGGCCGCCCACAAGCGGACCGATGACCCGATAGTAGTCTCGTTGGTTAATGCTCTGTAAAGAGGTCGTGTCGATTTGTACCAGGCTTCATCGTCAGATTTCACGAAAGCTCAACAAAAGCAGTCGCTTAGCTGTAACGCTGAATGCGCTCCCCCGACTTGATCTGCTGCGTCGCAGCAGGTCAACCGGGGGCGCATGCGCGAACCGTAACGGTGTGTGACCTTCTTTCCCTCGCGGGAAAGTGTGAGCCTCAGGCTACGAAGGGCCGGAACTGGATGCCCAGCCCGGCGATGCCGTCGGTCTCGCCGATCAGATCGGCGCGCAGCAGTGGCCGGGCATCAATGAAGGCCTGCGGCACGATCAACGACAGGCGGTTGTCGTCGGCGGTCAGTTCCAACGCCGGCAGTGGATCGTCCTCATGGGCACGATTGAGCAGCACCGCCAGGCGCAGCAGGGCGGCCAGCCGGCGAGCGGTCAGCAGCAGGCGCTCGGGCAGGGCGTCGAAGGCGGTCTTGGTCACGCTGCGGCGATGGCTGCGCACCAGCGCGGCCAGCATCTGCTGTTCCTGCCGCGAGAAGCCGGCGATATCCGAGTGTTCCAGCACGTAGCTGCCATGCACGTGGTAGCCGCTGTGCGCGATCATCAGGCCCAGCTCGTGCAGGCGCGCGGCCCAGCCGAGCATGCGCGCGTCGTCGGCATCGAGCCGCCAGCGTTCCTGCACCTGTTCCAGCAGTGACAGCGCGGTGTCCTGCACACGGTCGGCCTGCACGGTATCGATGCCGTAGCGCTGGCTGAGCGCGGACACCGATTCATCGCGCAGATCGTTCTCGCCAGCGCGGCCGACGATGTCGTAGAGGATGCCTTCGCGCATCGCGGCCTTGCTGACCAGCAGCTTCTGCAGGCCCAGTGCCTGGAAGGCGGCCTCCAGCACCAGGATGCCGCCGGCAATGATCGGGCGGCGGTCGCTGGACAGTCCCGGCAACTGGATGTCGTCGATCTTCTTGGCCTTCAGCAGTTCGTCGCGCAGTTGCGGCAGGGCCTCGGCGGTAATCGCGCCCTTGCTCAGCTTCATCGTCGCGCAGATCTCGCTGATCGCCTTGTGCGTGCCCGAAGAACCCAGCGCTTCCTGCCAGCCCAGCGCGCGGTACTTGCTGGCGAAGGGCTGGAACTCGCGACCGATCTCGGCCAGCGCGTCCTTCCAGCGCTTCTTGCTCAGCTTGCCGCCGGGGAAGAAACGCCGGGTGCTGGCAATGCAGCCGGCCTGCAGGCTTTCGCGCTCCAGGGTCTGCATGCCCATGCCGATGATGAATTCGGTGGAGCCGCCGCCGATGTCGATGACCAGCCGGCGCTGGCCGGGCTTGGGCGGTTGTGCATGGGCCACGCCCAGGTAGATCAGGCGCGCTTCTTCGCGGCCGCTGACCACTTCGATGGCGTGCCCGAGCGCGGTTTCGGCGGGAACCAGGAACGACTGCGGTGAACGCAGCTGGCGCACGGTGTTGGTGGCCAGTGCGCGCACCCGGTGCGGCGGTACATTGCGGATGCGCTGGCCGAAGCGGGCCAGGCATTCCAGCGCGCGCTGCCGGGCAGCGGAGGAGAGTCCCCCTTGCCATCCAGGCCGTCGGCCATGCGCACCGTCTCGCGCAGGCGGTCGATTACCCGCAGCTGGCCGAGCGTGTAGCGCGCGATGACCATGTGGAAACTATTGGAGCCAAGGTCGATGGCGGCCAGCAGGTCGCCATCCTGCAATGCGGGCGGAGTCGTGGTGGTGTGCGGCATGGACGAATGTTAGCCGAAGGGGCGGTGTGCTCGTCACCGCGCGACCTTCACATTTTGGAAGAGGGGGAGTGCGGCTGGGCTGCGCCCTGCACCTGCAGAGGCAACGTCAACGTCAAGAGCTGGCTATCCGTGGGATGGCGGGGCAGGTCCGGTCGAGGGGGACGCTGCAAGTACGTCCATGTAAGCTCGGTCGCCGCATCCATGCGGCTCACGCCCCCTCAACCGGACCCACCCCGCCTTCGACAGATTTCTGCGATCTGATGGTGGGTGCCGACCGTTGGTCGGCACTGATCCTATCCAGCCCCAAATCGGTGCCTACCGCTCCTGGTAGGTGTCGACCTTGGTCGACACACCGGGTTACAGACCCTGCATCAGTGCCATCTGTGCAGAATGCGGTGCCTCGTCGTGGGCGGGCGCACGCTTGTGGTAGATGCCGTCGGCATCCAGTTCCCAGGCGTTGAGGTTGTCGTCCAGGTAGTTCTGCAGGACCTCGCGGTAGACCCGCTTGGCCAGCTCCGGGTCGAGGATCGGAAAGCAGGTCTCGACCCGGCGCAGCAGGTTGCGTTCCAGCCAGTCGGCGCTGGCGCAGTACATCTCCGGTGCGCCGTCGTTGCCGAACCAGTAGACGCGGCTGTGCTCCAGGAAGCGGCCGACGATCGAGCGCACGCGGATGTTGTCCGAGATGCCCGGCACACCCGGGCGCAGGGTGCAGGCGCCGCGGATGATCAGGTCGATCTGCACGCCGGCCTGCGAGGCGGCGTACAGCGCGCGCACCACCTGCGGTTCGTTCAGGGCGTTCATCTTGGCGATGATCCGCGCCGGGCGGCCGGCGGCGGCGATGCGCGTCTCGCGCTCGATGCGGCCGAGGATGCCGGTGTGCAGGGTGAAGGGCGACTGCAGCAGGCGCTTGAGCTTCATCTTCGAGGCCAGCCCGGACAGCTGCTGGAACAGCAGGTGCACATCGTTGCCGATGTCCGCATCGGCGGTGATCAGGCTGATGTCGGTGTACGCACGGGCGGTACCGCTGTGGTAGTTGCCGGTACCAAGGTGCACATAGCGGCGCAGCTTGCGGCCCTCGCGGCGCACGATCAGCAGCATCTTGGCGTGGGTCTTGTAGCCGACCACGCCATACACCACCTGCACGCCGGCCTCCTGCAGGCGATCAGCCAGGCCGAGGTTGGCTTCCTCGTCGAAGCGGGCGCGCAGTTCGACCACCACGGTCACGTCCTTGCCGTTGCGTGCGGCCTGGATCAGTGCATCGACAATCAGCGAATCCTTGCCGGTGCGGTACAGGGTCTGCTTGATCGCCAGCACGTTGGGATCGACCGCCGCCTGCCGGATCAGGTCCAGCACGGCGGTGAAGGCATCGAACGGGTGATGCAGCAGCAGGTCGTGGCGCGCCACTGTCTCGAAGATGCCGTCGCTGTCGCGCAGCGTGCGCGGGGTCATCGGCGGGTACTTCAGGTCCGGCTGCGCGATCAGGTCGTACAGCTGGATGATGCGGTTGAGGTTGACCGGGCCGTCGATGCGGTACACCGCGTTCTCGGTCAGGCCGAAGTTCTGCAGCAGGGTCCGCACGATGTCGCGCGGCATGTCCTGCGCGATTTCCAGGCGCACTGCCGGCCGGTAGCCGCGGTCGACCAGTTCGTCGCGCAGTGCCAGCGCCAGGTTCTCCACTTCCTCCTCGTCCACCACCAGCTCGGAGTTGCGGGTAACGCGGAACTGGTAGGCACCCTGGACTTCCATGCCGGGGAACAGTTCATCGACGAACGTGGACAGCACCGAGGACAGGAACACGAAGTTCTGCGGACCGCCGAGTTTCTCCGGCAGCTGGATGATGCGCGGCAGCGAGCGCGGCGCACGCACGATGGCCAGGTGGCCGGCGCGGCCGAACGCGTCGGTGCCCTTCAGCACCACCACGATGTTCAGCGACTTGTTGAGGATCTTCGGGAACGGGTGCACCGGGTCCAGGCCCAGCGGCGACAGCACCGGCATGATCTCGTTGCGGAAGTACGCACGCAGCCAGCGCTTCTGGCGATCGGTCCAGGAATGGCGGCCGAGCACGCCGATGCCGGCGTCCATCAGCGCCGGGCGCAGCGTCTCGTTCCAGCAGCGGTACTGCTGGTCCACCAGTTCCGCGGCGCGGTCATGGATGGCGTTGAGGATGGCCTGCGGGCTCATCCCGTCCGGCGCCGGCGGCAGGCCGAATTCCTGCGCGTGGCGTACGGCAGCGGCGCGGATCTCAAAGAACTCGTCGAGGTTGGTGCAGGAGATGCACATGAAGCGCAGGCGCTCCAGCAGCGGCACCTGCGGGTCCATCGCCTGCGCCAGCACGCGGAAGTTGAAATCCAGCTGCGACAGCTCGCGGTTGATGTACAGCGCCGGGTCGCGCAACGGATCGTTGTCCGGGCTCACGGGGAGGGGGAGGGATCCGAGGCTGCTCATGGCGTCATTCTTCGATGGAGGTCAGGGGGGCGGACTCGCGCGGGCGCACGTGGTCGGCATCGAAATGGCAGGAGAACACCGAGCCCTTGCCGACTTCGCTTTCAATCTCCAGCCGTGCGTGGTGCAGGCCGAGGATGTGCTTGACGATGGACAGGCCCAGGCCGGTACCGCCGCTTTCGCGGGAGCGGCTGCTGGAGACACGGTAGAAACGTTCGGTCAGGCGCGGCAGGTGGGAGGCCGGGATGCCATAGCCGGAATCGCGCACCGCCAGCACGGCACCGTCGCCTTCGCGGCGGAACTCCACGGCGATGCGGCCACCGGCCGGCGTATAGCGCACCGCATTGGTGACCAGGTTGGAGAAGGCGCTGTGCAGTTCCTTGGTCGAGCCCTGCAGGTCAACGCCGGCCAGGTCGTCGATGCTGATCTGGTGGCGGCCCTGGCTGTGCGCTTCGGCTTCGCGGCGCAGCGTCGCCAGCATCGGCTGCATGGCCACGGTCTCTTCCTCGCTGTGTTCCTGCGATTCGAGGCGCGACAGGGTCAGCAGGTCTTCCACCAGCTGGGCCATGCGCTGGCTCTGCTTGCGCATTTCTTCCAGCATCGGTCCGGTTCCCGGGAAGTCCTCCGGGTCCATCATGTCCAGGTAGCCGTGCACCACGGTGAGCGGCGTGCGCAGTTCGTGTGAAACGTTGGCCACGAAATCGCGGCGCACCTGTTCCAGGCGCAGCAGCTTGCTGACGTCGCGGGCGATCAGCAGCCAGTAATCCGACGAATAGGGAATCAGGCGCAGGTTCAGGCGGATCGCCGGATCGACCGGCGAAGGCACGTCGAGGATCGGTTCGGCGTTGCGGCCGCCGGCCAGCCAGTGCGCCAGCGGCATCGGCTGCAGGCGTTCAACCAGGGCTTCGCCGAGGTCGCCGGGGTGATGCAGGCCGAGCAGGGCGGTGGCCGCTTCGTTGAACCACTGCACGCGCTGGCTGTTGCGGTCCAGCACCACCACCGCATCGGGAAGTGCGGCGGCCGCAGCGCGATAGCTGCGCAGCATGTCCAGCAGGCGGCGCTTGCGCACGCGCATTTCCACCTGGTTGCGGTACAGCAGGCGGTCCAGCTCGTTCCAGACGCCGGTGCCTTCTTCGGCGGTATCCCATCGCTGGCGCGCGGTCAGCCGCCGCAGCACGCTGCGCAGGCGCCAGTAATGCCATGCCAGCGTGGCCAGCGCGCCCAACGCGATGCACAACCACAGATGGCCCGTGAACCACCCCACCAGTCCGGCGAACAGCAGTACCGCGGCAACGGTGGCCAGGGTCTTCAACCAGGCAGAGCGGATGTGGCGGGGCATTGCGATCTCGTCGTTGAGGTGCGGCGGTTCACTGGGGTGAACCGAGGGTTATAGCAGAGTTGCCGGCGCCGGCACCCGCAGGTGCGCGGTGCCGGCACGACGAGGCTCAGGTAGCAGTGGAGAAGCGGTAGCCGGCGCCGCGCACGGTCTGCACCATGTTTTCGGCGTTGAACGGTTCCAGCGTCTTGCGCAGGCGGCGGATGTGCACGTCGATGGTGCGCTCCTCCACGTACACGCTGCCGCCCCACACATGGTCCAGCAGCTGGGCGCGGGTATAGACGCGCTCCGGGTGGGTCATGAAGAAGTGCAGCAGGCGGTATTCGGTCGGGCCGATCGGCACCGGCTGGTCGTTGGCGAACACGCGATGGGCGGCACCGTCGATGCGGATCGGGCCGACCGCCACGCTGCCGTCCTCGTCGTCCTCGCGGGCGCGGCGCATCACCGCACGGATGCGGGCCAGCAGTTCGCGCGCCGAGAACGGCTTGACCACATAGTCGTCGACGCCGGCTTCAAGGCCACCCACGCGGTCGTTCTCTTCGCCGCGGGCGGTCAGCATGATGATCGGCACTTCGCGGGTCAGGGTTTCCTTGCGCCAGCGCCGGGCCAGGTCCAGGCCGCTGGTGCCGGGCAGCATCCAGTCCAGCAGGATCAGGTCGGGGACGCGGTCGGCGATGGCGGTCTGGGCCTCACGGGCGTCGCCGGCGTGGACCGGTTCGTAATCGCCCTTGCGCAGGGCGAAGGCGACCATTTCACGGATCGCGGGCTCGTCATCGACGATCAGGATGCGTTTCTGCACGAGGACACCGTAGGGCTCGGTTACTGGAGTGGTGCCAGTAGACTACGGTTTGATGACATGTTTGTGACTACCTGGCCGGAACCGGTCGGGATTGCCATCGGCCGGTCATGCAGCGCTCAGCGGCGGTCCAGGTCCGGGTCCTGCACGCCCTGCCGGCGCAGCTCCAGCACGGTGGGGGTGATCGCCTCGATGCGCGCATCCACCCGCGCCCGGCCTACGTAGTCCAGCGCCGGGTTGCGCTTGAGCGCCTGCAGCTGCATCAGCGACTGTTCCGGCCGGCCGCTGAGGAAGGCCGCCTCGGCGTAGGCCTCGCTGGCACGCACGCTGTCGCCGGCCAACTCGCTGGCGCGGGCGTACCGCTGCTGGAAGACCGGATCGTTACCGCTTTGCGACAGCAGGGGCCGCAGCATGGCCTGCGCGCGCTGGCCCGCCTCGCGGCTGCCCTGTTCGTTCAGGATCTCGGCATAGGTCAGCGCCACCGGACGGCTGTTGGGGTGCTGACGCAGCAACTGCTCGAAGCGGCTGTTGGCCTGGGCGGTCTGGCCTGCACGCGATTCGGCCTCGCCCAGCCCCAGAGCCAGCCACAGGTTGTCCGGGCGGGTCTGCAGCAGGCCTGCCAGGGTCTGCCGGGCCTGGGTGGCGCCGGCGCGACCGCTGCGCATCACCGCCAGCGCCTGGCCATAGCGCTGGGCATCGTTGAGGCCGTCCTTCTGACGCTTGGCCAGATCGGCATACTCGCGTTCCAGCTCGGGGGTGGAATCCGCGCTGAGCACGCGCAGGCGCTCGCGGGCCCAGTCGAAGTCGCCACTGGCGCCGCGGCTGAGCTGGCCCATCGGGATGCGCAGCACGCTGCTGGGCAGCAGCGGGTTGGTTCCGCGCAACAGAGGTTCGGCCAGGCTGGGATCGGCCGGGTCCACGCGCTCCCTGCGCTCGCCGCTGGGGGTGCTGGTGGTCAGCAGCACCGTGTCCTTCTTCATCTGGTCGGCGCGGGCCTTCGCCTCGCTGATGCGGGTGATGTTGACCGGATGGGTGCGCAGGAACTCGGGCACGCTGTAGCCACCCTCGTTGCCGCGCATCGCCGATGCCATCCGCTCGAAGAAGCCGGCCATGGCGTCCACGTCGTAACCGCTGCGCGACAGCGTGCGGATGCCGAGGCGATCGGCCTCGGATTCGTTGGAGCGGGTGTAGTTGATCTGGCGCTGCTGCATCAGGCCCATGCCCGAGCTGATCGCGGCCATGGTCGCGTTGCCGGACGACGTGCTGTTGCTGGCCTGTGCGGCCACCACCGCCGCCAGCATGCCGAGCAGGATCGGGATCTGGTCGCGCTGGGCACGCTCGACCCCGCGCAGCACGTGCTGCTGGGTGACGTGCGCGATTTCGTGCGACAGCACCGCCGCGACCTCGTCCTCGCGCTCGGCGGTCAGCACCAGGCCGGCATTGACCCCGATGTAGCCGCCCAGCGTGGCGAAGGCGTTGATCTGGCGGTCCTTCATCACGAAGAACGTGTAGGGCTGGCGAGGCTGGTCGCTGTTGGAGCCGAGCCGGGTACCCATGGTCTGCAGCCAGTCGTTGACCAGCGGGTCATCCAGCAGGTAGCCGTAGTTGCGCAGCTCGCGCAGCATCATCGCGCCGTACTCGGCCTGGCGGGCCGGGGTCAGCAGCTCGCCGGCCGAGGAGCCGATGTCGGGCAGCTTCTCCTGGGCCTGGGCGAGCGGCATGGCCAGGGCCAGGGTGACGGCGGTAGTCAGCAGCAGGGCTCGCAAGCAGTGGGTCCTCGGGCAGGGCGCGCCAAGCGTGGCAGGGTGGGGGGCAACCATTCGTTAATCCACAGTGTTGCGGCCGTGGCGTGGAAATTCCAGCGCACCGGTACCATATGTAGACCGTCGATCCATCGTGGAGTTTCCCGTGACAGCCCAGACCGCCGGCGGTGCCCCCGCCATCACCATCTATTCCACCGCCGTCTGCCCGTACTGCGTGGCCGCCAAGAACTTCCTGAAGAGCAAGGGCCAGCAGTGGACCGAGGTCCGCATCGACCTGGACCCGGTCGAGCGCGAGAAGATGATGGCACTGACCCGCCGTACCAGCGTGCCGCAGATCTTCGTCGGCGACGTCCACGTGGGCGGCTACGACGACATGATGGCCCTGCACCGTGAAGGCAAGCTCGAGCCGCTGCTGGCCGGGCAGGGCCAGGCATGAGCGCGGCCGACGACGGCAGCAAGGACCGCATCGCCGAGTTCACCGACTTCCGCAAGCGCATGAACGAGCGGATCCTGGGCGAGCCGAACCAGGTGGTGCGCCGCTTCTTCGCGCTGGACACGCAGACCTACCAGGCCGGCGCGCTGGATGTGAAGACCAAGGAACTGCTGGGCCTGGTGGCCTCGATGGTGCTGCGCTGCGACGACTGCATCAGCTACCACGTGGCCCAGTGCAAGGACGCCGGGGTGACCCGAGAAGAGTTCTTCGAGACCTTCTCGGTCGGCCTGGTGGTCGGCGGCTCGATCGTGATCCCGCACCTGCGCCGCGCGGTCGACTTCCTCGACCAGCTCGAAGGCGGCGCCGCCGCCCCGGAAGCGCACGCGCACTGAACCTGACGGGCGCCGGGAACCGGGTCCTGTGGCCCTCCCGGTAGTGCCGGCCGCTGGCCGGCATCCCGTGAACCCCACATGGCCGAGGTTGCCGGCCAGCGGCCGGCCCTACCGAGCGCTTCCCCGCGATCCATCAGCCCAGGAGCCCCCTTGTTGTTCAAGGGGGCGCGCCGACAGGTGCGGGGATAAGGTGGGATGCGCGGGCAATTCTGCCTGAGCCGGGCACTGGGACCATGGTCTATTTGGGACCTCGGCCCCGGCTCAGGCATAATTGCCGGTGAAACTTCCTTTGCGCCGGCGTTTCCGGGCACGTCCGGACGGCGTTTTTCCCCCTGTTCGGAACATCGATCAATGACGCAGAAAATTACGGTCATCCGCGGCGACGGCATTGGCCCGGAAATCATGGACGCCACCCTGTTCGTGCTCGACCAGCTCAAGACTGGCCTGGAGTACGAAGACGCCGACGCCGGCCTGGTGGCCCTGGAAAAGCACGGCGACCTGATGCCGGCGGTGACCCTGGAATCGATCGCGCGCAACAAGGTCGCGCTGAAGAGCCCGCTGACCACCCCGGTCGGTGGTGGCTTCACCTCGATCAACGTCAGCCTGCGCCGTCACTTCGACCTGTACGCCAATGTGCGTCCGGCCCACACCTTCCCGAACACCAAGTCGCGTTTCGACAACGTCGACCTGATCACCGTGCGTGAGAATACCGAAGGTGCCTACCTGGCCGAAGGCCAGGAAGTGTCGGCCGACGGCGAGACCGCCTTCTCCGGCACCCGCATCACCCGCAAGGGCTCCGAGCGCATCGTGCGCTACGCCTTCGAGCTGGCCAAGAGCACCGGCCGCAAGAAGGTCACCGCCGTACACAAGGCCAACATCATCAAGTCGACCTCGGGCCTGTTCCTGAATGTCGCCCGTGAAGTGGCTGCGCAGTACCCGGACATCGAATTCCAGGAAATGATCGTCGACAACTGCTGCATGCAGCTGGTGATGCGTCCGGAACAGTTCGACGTGATCGTCACCACCAACCTGTTCGGCGACATCATCTCCGACCTGTGCGCCGGCCTCGTCGGCGGCCTGGGCCTGGCCCCGGGTGCCAACATCGGCAAGGACGCGGCGATCTTCGAAGCCGTGCACGGCACCGCGCCGGACATCGCTGGCCAGGGCAAGGCCAATCCGTGCGCGCTGCTGCTGGCAGCCGCGCAGATGCTGGACCATGTCGGCCAGCCGGAAAATGCCGAGCGCCTGCGCAAGGCCATCGTGGCGACCATGGAAGCCAAGGATTCGCTGACCGGCGACCTGGGCGGCACCGGCACCACCATGAGCTTCGCCCAGGCCATCGCCAGCCGCCTGTAAGCGGCCGGCGATCCGGCTGGAGATCGTCTCGGCGATGTCCAGGCCGGGCCTGCATGCGTTGAAGACGGGCCGTCCTTGTACGGCCCGTCTGCGTTTTCAACTGCGGTTTTTCACCGACAGGATTTTTTCAGATGCCTGAGGCGGCCGTGTGGGTCGTGGCGGCCGTTGCCGTCTATGCTGTCGGCGTGGCGATCTACGCCATCTTCTACTGGCCGTGGTCCCGCGCCCAGCGCGCGCTGCGCCGCCTGCGGACGCAGGGGGCGCCCCTCCGCAGCATGCAGGAGGGCGAGGCGCGCATCCTGCGGTTGATCGAATTTCCGGCAGGATCGCCTGTGTATCTGCTCGAAGGCAGCTGTGCCGAGTTCGTGATCAGGAGCAGGATCTCTCCGGCCCAGCATGTGCAGACCCTGGCCGGCGTCCCAGTGAAGTATCCGGCGGGCCTTGCACGTGCCGTGCGCGCGGGCAGCAATACCGCCGAAGTGGTGCTGGGTCGTGACCACGCGATGATCGTGCGACTCAATGGGGTCAAGCTGGCCCAGTAGAGTCGAGCCATGCTTGTATGTTCCTCCCGGCTCCTACGAGGTATGTAGGAGCCAGGGTGGAGGGACCGTCAAGCATGCATCTGCGGATACTAGCCGACAGACGAGTCGAGCGATCCCCATCCCGCACACGAACGTCGATAAAGGATCGTACGGCCCCCAAAGGGAATCGTCGATGTAGGCAAGCTAACGTCGGTGCGGTACCACCCCAGCCCCTTAAAGATAGCTGGGAGCCGTACAAATGTCTGATTCTCTCGATATTGGCGTGGACGTGGACTCCAAGGAGTTCGTACCGGCAGTGGCCGACCGCAAGGCCGGCGACAGGATCGCCAACACCCGGGCCGGCATAGCCCAGTGGCTCAACACCTTGCCCCAGCGATGCCGGATTGGCATGGAGGCGACGGGGCGGTACTACGAGTTGTTGGCTCGGATGGCTGGCCAGGCAGGCCACGTTGTCTATGTGATCAATCCACGTCTGATCAAGCACTACGGCCGGGCGACGGGCTCGCGTGGCAAGACGGACGCCATGGACGCCGAAGCGATCGCCCGGTACGTGAAGAAGGAGAACGATCGCCTGCGTGAATACGTACCGCGTACCGATGAGCAGCAGCAGATGCACGATTTGCTGCGCAAGCGGCAGACGCTGGTAAAGACACGCGCGCGCCTGGAGCAATCCTTCGGGGTAAGCAAAAGTGCCCCCGGGGAGCTGTCAGATCTGTTCTGCGCTCTGGCTGGGACGCTGTCCGAGCTGGAAAGCGAACTGCAGCGCTTGGGTCGCGATGGAGAGCATGGCACGCTCTACAAGCGCCTGTTGACCATCCCTGGTATCGGCCCCGCCGTCGCCGCTCACCTGATTTACTACATGACGCGCTGGCCGTTGGCCAACGCCAACGCGTGGATCGCCTGCACCGGCCTGGATCCCCGGCCTAACGAGTCTGGCGGCAGAACGGGACGGCGTCGGCTGTCCAAACAGGGCGCGCCAGTGCTGCGCCAGATGCTCTACATGGCCGCCATGGGGCTCAAGCGGTGTCGTCGGGGGCAACCGCTCTACGACGAGCTGTCAAAACGCGGTCACCCCAGCACCGCCGTCTTCAACATCCTGGCCAGAAAGCTGGCCAGGATCGCCTGGGGTGTCTTCAAAAGCGGCCGGGACTTCGATCCGGCCATGCTGAAGGTGGGTCAAGCCTGCTTCCAGCAGGCTTGACCACGAACATAGGATCTCGACTGCTCCTGCGTAGTCGAGCATGGCTCGACGCTACAAGGACATTCTGTGCGAAATTTGCACAGATCATGTGCTTTTGCATGGCTGGTTCGTGCGCCGTCCGCTCCGCATCATGTGTCCACTTTCCACCGCACAGGAGCTTGAACATGAACCTCACCGCCTTTGGTCTGGCCAGCCTGATCGGCATGGCCGCCGTTACCCCCGTCACCGCTGCCGAACCGGCCCATCCCACCATTCGCCACATGGCTGGCGCACCCGTTGTGGCTTCGCTGGATGCGGCGAAGACCGCCGTGCTGGTGATCGACTTCCAGAACGAATACTTCGACGGCAGCGCTGCGCCGGGCTTCGCCGGTGGCCGCATGGTCATCCCCGATGGCGTGGCCGCACTGCGGCAGGCGAAGCGGGTGGTCGAGTTCGCCGATGCCCACGGCATCCGCGTGATCCATGTGCAGCACGTGTTGCCGGCTGGTGCGCCGCTGTTCGCGCAGGGCAGCGTCAATGCCGCCTTCCATCGCGACCTGCAGCCGCGCAAAGGTGAGACCGTGGTGCAGAAGGACAACGTCAGCGTGTTCGCCGGTGACTCGGCCGCAGTGCTCGACCAGGTGCTGAAGGATGCCGGCATCGACACCCTGATCGTCACCGGCCTGCAGACCCATGCCTGCGTGGCCGGTGCCGCCCGCGATGCCGCAGCGGCACCGCGTGGCTACCGCGTCATCGTGTCGTCCGATGCAACTGCCAGCCGTGATCTGGATCTTGCCGGAGGCCAGCGCATCGGTCATCGCGCGCTGCATGACGCCTCGCTGGCGCAGATTGAGGACACCTTCGGCGATGTCATGGCGACTGACGCGATCCTGGCACTGCCGGTGCGCAAGGCCGGCGACGGCGCTTGATAAGCTGACGGGGCCCGCACGCCGCGGGCCCCGCCACCTGGAGCTGCCCGCCGATGGACCATTTCGCCGCCCTGCGTGCGCTGCGCGCCATCGTCGATGCAGGCAGTTTCACCGCCGCCGCCGAACGACTGGGTACCACCCATTCGGCGATGTCACGGCAACTGCGGCAGCTGGAAGAACATCTAGAGGTTCGACTGCTCGATCGCAACAGCCGCCGGCTGTCACTGACGGAAGCCGGTCGCGACTACTACCGCGAGGCGGCAGCGCTGCTGGATCGCCTGCAGGAGGCGGATGACCGCGCACGCGCAGGGCAGGCACAGCCCAGCGGCACCGTGCGGATCAGCGTGCCGCAGGTGGTCGCCAGCCAGGAGCTGCCGCATTGGTTGCCGTCGTTCCTGCAGCGCTACCCACAGGTCACGCTGGATCTTTCCGCCGACGACCAGCTGGTTGATGTGGTCGGGGGCGGCTTCGACCTGGCGCTGCGCATCGCGCCTTCCTTGCCGGACAGCCAGCTGGTCGCGCGCGAGCTGGCCAGCTGCCCACGCATCCTGGTCGCCGCACCGGCCTATCTGGCGCGGCACGGTCTGCCCCGGCAGGCTTCGGACCTCGCACAGCACACGCTGCTGGGTTTCAGTCCCACAGCGGCGATGTCGCCCTGGCAGCTGCAGGGGCCACGCGGTGCCGCCGCGAGCATCGAGGCGGGGCAGCGCCTGCGGGTGGATGCGACGCCAGCGTTGTATGCCGCTGCGTTGGCTGGCATGGGCATCAGCCTGTTCACTGCGCTGACCGTGCAGGAGGACCTGCGTGCCGGCCGCCTGATCCGCGTGCTGCCCGCCTGGCACGCCGGACAGCGGCGCTACTTCGCGCTGTATCCGCACGCGCGGGCGCTGGCGCCGAAGGTGCGTGCGCTGGTCGAGCACCTTGCGGCGCACTACGCTGCACAGGTGGGCGCGGCGGGGTAGTCGCGCGGCAGCAACCGAGGTGGTGATGGAGTCGGTGTATCTGCTGGTCGCGCTGGGCGCGATCGTCGCCGGATTCGTGCAGGGCCTGTCCGGCTTCGCCTTTGGCATGGTGGCGATGTCGTTCTGGGCGTGGGGACTGGAGCCGCGGCTGGCGGCGACGCTTTCGGTGTTTGGTGCGCTGGTCGGGCAGCTGGTCGCAGTGTTCACCGTGCGCCGCGGTTTCAACCTGCGCCTGCTGCTGCCGTTCGTGCTGGGTGGGCTGGCCGGCATTCCGCTGGGCGTGACGGTGCTGCCACAGCTGGACATGGACTGGTTCAAGGCGCTGCTGGGTGGCTTCCTGGCGCTGTGGTGCCCGGTGATGCTGATGGCGCGCTCGTTGCCTCCGGTCCGCGTCGGCGGCCGTATCGGTGATGCGATTGCTGGCATGGCCGGTGGCGTGCTCAGTGGCATCGGCGGCTTTGCCGGGCCGGTGCCGACGTTGTGGAGCACCCTGCGAGGCTTCGGCAAGGACGAACAGCGCGCGGTCATCCAGAACTTCAACTTGGCGATGCTGGCGGTGACCATGGCCACCTATGTCGGCAGCGGCCTGGTGAGCCGGCAGATGTTGCCGTACTTCGCCATCGTGGCACCGGCCATGCTGGTGCCGACCCTGCTGGGCGCGCGGGTCTACATCGGCATCAGCGAGGCACGCTTCCGGCAGGTCGTGCTGGGCCTGCTGACCGCGTCAGGCATCGCGTTGCTGGCGTCGTCGCTGCCGGTACTGCTGGCGCACTGAGGGAAGAACAAAAAAGGGCGCCACGAAGGGCGCCCTTTGTCGTCTACGGCATGTTTCGGCTCAGCGCTGCTGGATCTTCGACAGCAGGCGCAGGAATTCAACATACAGCCAGACCAGGGTCACCATCAGGCCGAATGCGCCATACCACTCCATGTACTTCGGTGCACGCTGGGCGACACCGGTTTCGATGAAGTCGAAATCCAGCACCAGATTCAGCGCGGCCACGACCACCACGAACAGGCTGAAAGCAATGCCCAGCCAGCCGGAGTCGTGGATCACCGGCACGTCGATGTTGAAGAAGCCCAGCACGAACGAGGCGAGGTAGAGCAGGGCGATGCCGCCAGTGGCGGCGACCACGCCCATCTTGAAGTTCTCGGTGGCCTTGATCAGGCCGCTGCGGTACGCGAACAGCAGCGCGAACAGGGTGCCAAAGGTCAGCAGCACCGCCTGGAACACGATGCCCGGGAACTTGGCGTTGAACACGGCCGAGATGGCGCCCAGGAACAGGCCTTCCACCAGCGCGTACATCGGTGCGGTGACCGGCGACCACTCCTTCTTGAACACGGTGATCAGCGCCAGCACCAGGCCGCCGATGGCGCCGCCCATGGCATACAGCCTGGCACCGGGCAAGACCTGGCCGTAGTCGCCGATGGTCTGGTTCCAGGCGAAAGCGGCCGTTAATACGGTCAACAGCAGCAGGAAACCGGTCTTGTTGACGGTGCCGTTGAGGGTCATGGCCTGGTCGGGGCTGGTCACCACCGAGCCACTGGCGAGGTCGAGGAAGGTGGACTCGGAAAGAGCCGGGTTGCCGCTGCGCATACGCGTTCTCCGTGCGAATGAGGGTCAGGACGGCCATCCGGCCGATGGGCGTGAGCATAGCCGATGACTGCTTTCGGCGTTGTGGCAGGCGCCGGATCTACGCATCCTGCGTTGACAGTTCCCAATGCGCTTGGCGACAATGACCAGCTCCCCGGGCATGGCCCGAGGGGATTGCAAGACCGGGGTATAGCGCAGTCTGGTAGCGCGCCTGCTTTGGGAGCAGGATGTCGGGGGTTCGAATCCCTCTACCCCGACCAATCCCACATCACGTCGGATTGGACACCGTTCCGGTTCGGGCGCCCGTAGCTCAACTGGATAGAGCACCGGCCTTCTAAGCCGGCGGTTACAGGTTCGATTCCTGTCGGGCGCGCCATTGGAATCAATGGTTTAAGTGCTCACATCCGTGAACATTGGTTCCCATTCGATGGCTGCACGACCCTGGGTGGCGAGCATTCCACCTTCCTCTTTTCCGATGAAAGATGCCCTTTGTATGGGGTGCAGTCGCACGACGTGATGTCATTCCGGTTGCGGTTGACCGGCGTCTGACGTCGATCGGCTCACTCCGCAGGTGCTTGAGCAGCGCCGCCTGGGATGGGGCAATGCACCCGGCAAAGAAAAAAGGCCAGCGCTATGCGCTGGCCTTTTTCAATGTCGCGATGGATGCACTCTGGTCGAGTGCACCCCGGATGGATCACATCTGTTCCAGTTCGCCCACCCGCACCTTGCCGCCACCGCCGCAGTTGCCGTGGCAGCCGCCGCTGATCGGGCCGCTGCCGCCGCCACCACCGCCGCCACCGCCGCCGCCACCACCACCGCCGCGGGAGTTGGGCGGGAGGACGGTCGAAATCACTTCGCCGGAGTCGAAACCTGCACCTCGCCACGTGTAGTTGACGCAGGAAATACCGTTGCAGACGGTCAGGACATCGCCGGTCTGGACGCGCGTCTGGGCAGTCCAGACCGTGGTCCGGCCGTCATTGAGCTTCTGGACCTCTTGGGAAAGCTGCTGGTTGGTCACCGGATCGGGATACGGGGTTGTCAGCGTGCATCCGGCGGTGCAGTTGATGACGCCAGGAAGCTTTTTCGCTTGAAGGCTCCCGGCCGCCATGAACAGCAGCACGCCTGCAATGGCGGGAATGGAGTTTCTACCAAGCGAAGGGATAATCCCAATCAGTCTAGCTTTCACAATAGGTCCTTATCGTGGGATGCAACAGTTCTTGAAGATTTCGTTCGATGAAATGCGGGCTTTCTCTTTCTCTTGGCTGCTCAGGTTTTTCTCATGGTTGGCAATGTCATCGGTGGTGGCAAAACGTGGGTCCAGCCGGTTGAGGACGCGGGTGTACGCCAGGGCCGCAACGGGATCCGCAGGAACGATGCCGCCATAGGTGTAGGCCATCGCCATGTCGCTGATGACATTGACGTTCCCTTGTGATTCCAGTTCGCGCAGATATCCGGTGGCGGTGTCCTTCCACGCCTCGAGCGCCGCGGGATCACGGATTGCGTCATCAAGCGAACCGATGACTTTCTCCGGCGATCGCGAGTAGGCGCGCATCGCTTCCTGCGAGCCCATGGCGGCGGCCTTCGAAAGCCAATCGGCGTGATAGATGTCCTGATCCAGAGCCAGCGACTCACACTCTTTGAGGATTCGTTCCGACCGCTCCAGGAACCAGTTGCCGGCCCCGACCGTGGTGGCCGAATCCGCCAGCTTGTCAGCGCGATCCGAGATGAAGGTCTGGCATTGCTCGATGGTTCGATAGATTTCGTAGGTTGCCGTGGCATCTCCGGATTCGGAGCGCAGCATCAGTTGCTTGACGTGGGCAAGCGCGTCACCGGGAGGCCGGAACTCATTGCCTCTTACGATTTCGTAGGCCTTGGGGCCCACGGCCTTGTACGAGCCCGGCGGGATCTTGTTGTCCCGCTCAAGCCTTTGCGCGGCCGCCGCACCTGACGCCGGAAGCTGCCTTCCCTGGTCAGGCCGTTCATCGAGGCTGCCACTCTTCCCGGATTCCTCTGCCGTGGCATCCGCAGTTGCCTGCTGCCGGTAGCCGGACATTGCAACGGCTGCCACTGCCAGCACGGCTGCCAGCGCGACGAATCCGATTAGCCGCTTGCTCATCTATTGATCTCACCTTCATTGCAGGAACCGGCATGGTTGCAAACGCGCGCCCCGCGTTCCATGTCCTGCAGCTAACGTTGTATGAATGGATCTCCCCCATGCTTGTTTGAGATTCATTCACGATTCGTTCACTAAGTGTTCATGCTCTCGGGGCGTGCCCGACGACGGACGGGCTGTTCGCCAGCGCCTGACATCCGGTGCGTGCGGCACGCGCCTTCTCTAGCTCGGGATGGATGCAGATTCGAACGGCGTGGGTGAGGTGAAGCAGGTGCTGATCGAAGTACATCGGCGGCGCAGGCGCCAACGGCGGCTTACCTTCTGCCGCGGCGGTGTCGCCTTGCGGGCGTTTGCTGGCCTGCTGATGGGGGTGACGGCCGAACGCAACACGTCGTTCGACTTGATCGAAACGATTTCGCCGATGGACAGTTGCGACCGATGTTCTGGGCCGACGATGAGCGCTTGCACGCGCAGGGTCTGCAAGCGATTACCCGTCGAGTGCTTCTTGGCAGGACGCAGTCGCGCAACGTGATGCTTCAGTTGCTCGACGGAGCGGGCCAGCCACGCCTGCAGCTGCAGGTCACGCCGAAAGGGGAGGCCACGCTGTCATTCCTGGATGGGCATGCGGACATCGCGCGCGTGACCTCGGCGGAGCAGCATTGATCTCCTGTTCCGGCCCCTGCACATCAATGTGAAGAAGTGCTTGCAATTCCTTCGCGACTCCCGGAAAATGCCGGACTCGCTTCGGGGGACGGACTTCTGGTTCCACCCGCTAGCAAAGCATCAAGGTCCAGCGTCAGCCTCATCGGCGGTGGAGCGAAAGTTTCAGTGGTGGCTGTAGCTCAGTTGGTTAGAGTACCGGATTGTGATTCCGGTGGTCGGGGGTTCGAATCCCCTCAGCCACCCCACTGATTCAACCGCATCGGCGCAGCCGAAACGGTATTGCAATAAACAGAAAGCAGGCTACAATGTGCGTCTGAGTTTCACGGGCCGTTAGCTCAGTTGGTAGAGCAGTTGACTCTTAATCAATAGGTCCAAGGTTCGAATCCTTGACGGCCCACCAAGACAGAAGCCACCTGGTATCCCAGGTGGCTTTTTTCTTATAAGTGTGACTCCCATCGTTCCGATGGATCACAGGTTGCAGAGCCTCGCCTGATCGTGGATCTGCAACGCAGCGGGACCGCAGTGCTGGTTTCAACGATGTTGAAAAAAGTGCTTGCACCCACCGAGCGGATTGGGTCATAATTCGCGCCCCGATTTCGGGCTGTTAGCTCAGTTGGTAGAGCAGTTGACTCTTAATCAATAGGTCCAAGGTTCGAATCCTTGACAGCCCACCAGACGAAAGCCACTTGGTCATCCAAGTGGCTTTTTTCTTGCCTGCACGCCGGGTTGCGCTTCATCCACGCATGGCGTGGATCTGCTGAAACGGCGCATGGCGTGAATCTACTGAAGCGATGCTGAAATCAGGGACATACGCGTCATCAGTGTTTTCAATGCTGTGCGCTGCTTCTCACCGCATCGCGTCCTGTATCGCACCCAATGGATCTTCCGCGCCGATGGCGCATGCACGAAGGAAGATGTTGATGGCTGATATCAATCGATTGCACCGCACGCTGTGGGTTCCCTTCGCGTTGATGGCGCTGGCGGCCTGCGCGCCAGCCAATGATCCCGCGAAGACCGTTGAACGCGATGCGGGCACGGAGAGCACTCCGGCGCGCCCGGTGGGTGACGCCATGCAGATGCGGCCGGCTCAGCCTGCGGAAGCGGAGGTCCTGCCTGACGCGGTGGATGTGCAGCGCAATGCGGACGGTTCGGTGGATGTGCGCAAGGCCATGCCGGAGTCGGTGGCTCTGCGGCGCACCGATGACGGGGGCGTGGAGATCCGCAAGGGGGAGGCGCCCGCCGAACATGCCGGCATGGCGCCGGCCCGCGCTGTACCGCAGCAGTAAGCCGCAGTCGTCCTGGCGGGTGGTGCGCCCGCCGGGGCGGCAGCGATGCAGGGGCCGCGCGCATCGCGGCAGATTCAGTTTTGTGCAGGCCTTCCGCTTCCAGCCCCCGCCTGCGACAATGAACGCCTGAGCCGGCCACGCGAAAGTGGCGGAATTGGTAGACGCCCTGGATTTAGGTTCCAGTGAGGGTGACCTCGTGCGGGTTCGAGTCCCGCCTTTCGCACCATCCGGCCGCGCACAGATTGCCTAAGTGATTGAAAAATAAGCTGGCGACGGTCAGTTGTGCTATTGGATTCCCGCTTTGGCAATTGATCCCTGTCTCGGAACGTCACCTGTTCCGTTCGAGGCGGCGGGGAGGCGGAACTGCTCCAGCGCAGACATGCCCTGGAGCGATTGCTCGGCCAGTACCTTCGCGTAGACCGCTGAGGTGGTCTGGATGTCGCGGTGGCCGAGCCACTCCTGCACGAGCTTGATGTTGCCGGTCGCCAGCAGCAGCCTGGTGGCGCAGGTATGGCGGAGCGCATGCGGCACGCACTCCCTCTCGGAAGCGAGATGTGTCCCCTTGATGGCCCATTGCCACAGTCGGTCGGCGCGCGTGCGATTGAGCATGGTGAAGGGGCCGTCCGAGGTGGCCGCCAGGGCGTCCTTGCGCCGCTGTAGAACCTCGGCGACGCGGGCGGTGCAGGGTAGGGTGCGGGGACGCCCCTTCTTGAGCGTAGCGTGCCGCCAGAAGCGGACGTGGAGCCTTCGGCCCTGCTCGACTACTTCGGACCACCGGATGCCGATGGCCTGACTCATGCGGCAGCCCAGGTCAGCGAGGCACACGAACAGGTCGCGGTAGTCCGCCCCGTCGCGCACCCGTGGGTGCCCTCCGGCAGGGCCGTTCGGCAGCGTGTCCCACTCCAGCAGCCGCGCCAGGATCATTTCCTCGTCCTCGACGTTCAGGACGAACGTGCGTGCGTTGTCCCGCTCGTCTGCCAAGCTGTACTCGGGCAGCTCTCCCAAGAATCGGCCGGCCTTCCTCTCGCGTTTCAACAGGGCGAGGAGGCACTGCATCTTGCGGTTCACCGTGGCGGGAGCCGCCTTGTCGGCGAGCATGCGCTGGGCCATGTCGTTGACCGCGGCCTGCGTGATGTCGTTGATGGGCGTTTCCTCGCCCAGGTAGCTCTGGACCACCTTGCAGTTGGTACGCACGGTGTCGATGGATCGGAGCTTGCCCCAAAAGTTGCGGTCGTCCAGCGCTTCGTCCATCGCGTCCTTGAGGGTGCGCTGGCGGACCTTGGCCTTTGCCACGGCCATCTGCACCGACCGGGACTTGCCCCTAATCAGCTCCCGCAGCGCGTCCTCTGCAATCTCGGGGTCGTCGCGCAGGGCGTCGAGGACTGCCTGCTCCTTGCGCTCGGCTGCCACGCGGTCGCGGGTGCCGGTGGACAAGCGCACGCGCCGGTATCCCTCCTGCACGTCGAGCATGTAGTAGCGCTTATCGGGCGCACCCGGCTTGGGCGCGGTCCCTTTGAGGCGAAGGGCCATGTGTATCTCCAGAAAAAGAAAAGGCCCGCACTAGGCGGGCCTCGGGCAATACTGCTGCTGTTGGTCTTACGCGGCGAACTTGGCCGCCATCTTCCTGCTTACCCTCTCCGCGAGAGTGGTCAGCCAATGAAGTGCCTTGGTCGTTGGGAAGATGAGGTTGCGCTTGCGATAAGCGGGATCAGGACGCTGCTCCAAGAAGTCAGGGCCAGGCTCACGGTTCCGCTTGATCTGCGACAGGTCGAGCACGTTCCGGCTCACAGCCGATGGAGAGAGTCCGCCGAGCACTCGCTCCAGGTCCACCTGTTGAATCCCTGGCTCATCCACGACGGCGAGCAGGGTCAGGATACGGGTGGCCGTAATGTCCTCGTCGATCTCCTCTCGAAATGCTGACAATGCGGTGGTCAGGATGACCGTCAGTTCTTTCTGCGAGAGATTCATGGCTTCTCAATTTCCAAAGGGGGATGGTTCCCACTAGGGAGCCATCAAGTTCTATCTTGACAACGCAGCGTAAGGATTACAACCCCGAGGCCGATGTTGATGGCGTTTTTGCCGATTTTGTCGATCCAGAAACCCCTCTGCCAAGGGGCGGGGCACAGGTCGAGGTCGATTTCATATCCGAATGCGTTCACGTACAGGTCCAGGCACTTCTTCCGCCCACGAGGGCTGTCCTGTCCCCCGGCAACGGCTCCGCTATGACGCCGCCAAGTCCCCGGCTGC
The DNA here is from genome assembly GCF_056481995.1 of Stenotrophomonas sp. 80084_Sma. Lineage (NCBI taxonomy): Bacteria > Pseudomonadati > Pseudomonadota > Gammaproteobacteria > Lysobacterales > Lysobacteraceae > Stenotrophomonas > Stenotrophomonas sp. 80084_Sma. The sequence goes on from NZ_CM151177.1 coordinate 929,734, forward strand.
GCTCCACAAAATATTTCATTAATCAACTACTTAACGCGGGCAGGACAAGCATTACCCCAATCGTCACGAGTGCCCCAATCACCGCGACATAGAACATCGCTTGCCCGGCTCGCACCGCGGCGGATGTCATTCTCTTTCTCCAGTCTCTCATGGGCTGAGACTGCTCCTGCCGTTAGGCGGCGGGGGTGGCGGACAGCGACCACCCACCGTCTATGGTGCTGCGGCCGAGGACCAGCGGTCGACCGTAGAAATCACGTACCAGCAATGAGATTGATCCCACATCCGACAGTGAATTGTTCATGATTCCGCGCTCTCGTCGGGCTGCTCGCGGGCGCGCGCGGTCAGGACTTCGACCTCCTCACGGATGACGAGGAACGGGCCGATCTGGTGTGCGCGGAAGGCCAGGTTGACGATGATGATTTTCATGATGGATTCCTTGTGGGTTGAAGGCACCCCGGACAGCTAAGATCAGGTGACCTCATCCGGAGCGAGAAGATGGAACTGAAGGACTTCATTGCGGGGACGCTGGTACAGATCGTGGAGGGCGTGCACGCTGCGCAGAAGCAGGTCGTGGGGCTTGGGGGCAACGTGAACCCCTACTACCGAAAAGAAACTCCAGGCTTTGGAACCAACTACAAACCTTCTGAGGTCCAGGATGTCTCGTTCGACGTGGCGATCACGGCACAGGAAAACAGCGCGAGTAAGGAAGGGGTGGGGGTGGTTGTCGTGGGTATTGCGCTGGGCAAACGGAACGAGTCATCCGACAGCTCGACGAGCGTAAGTCGGGTTGCCTTTACTGTTCCGCTGGGACTACCGACAGGTCTGAACTCAGCGGATGCGGAACAGCGATAGTTTTGGGCGCTTCTTCACCTAATGCGGACGCCGTATGGTCGTAGCCGAAGGCTTCTGTCTTCTCATCTATCGGCGTAGCCCCTCGGCTGATCTCTCGCTTCTGCGGCCGCACTGCGCGACAATCGGGGGCTGCCACAGTCATTAGATAAACACAGGGGACACCGATGCAAACTGATGCGCGGATACAAGAACTAGACGAGTTCAAGGGCATCCTTAAGTCCTATTTGCAGAGCGGTGAGGAAACGCATCGGTCATCGCTCAATCGCAAAATTCCACGCATTAAGAAACTGCTTGCGGAGGCGAATTGCTATTTCTCCATGACAATCACTCCACCCCCCGCAGTCGGAGGGCTGATCGCAAGGAACCAAGATCCCTTCGATCTGCTCTTCAATCCGCCCTATGGCCGTTCGCCAGCCCCGCTCATCGTCGATGCACTCGATAAGGCAATTGGCGTGTTTGAAGCGGAGCCTGATACGACCGCTGCGACCGCATCCGCAGACAAAGCGGCTGCGGCCTCGAGTTCCGCAGAAGCTGTGAAACAGGGTCAGCTCTTTATCGCCATGCCGATTAATCCGAGCGACCACGCCCTAGTCGACGTATTGGAGAGTATTCAGCAAGCTGCCAGCGCATGCGGGCTGACTGCCTATAGGATCGACGAACAGCAATCCAATGAGCGCATCACTGACAGAATCTTAGAGGGGATTCGAGAATCAGAATACATAGTGGCCGATCTGACCAACGCACGGCCAAACGTGTTCTACGAGGCTGGATACGCTCTTGGAAAAGGAAAGCTGCCTATCTACATTGCGCGCGACGGTACTCATCTTGAGTTTGATTTGAAGGACTACCCCGTGATCTTCTTCAAGAACCAGCGTGAATTGCGGGAAGGCTTGATTGCCAGGCTCACTGGGCTCATGCAACGAAAGAACTAGCGGAACCAGCGCTGCGCCACACCGCGGCCCAGCTCGCGGCGCGCGGTTGCGCGGATGTGATTGCCCCAGATCCGGTCCTGCCGCTCGCGCAGCTCGGTCGGTGCGTTCTCGCGCCAGTAATCCCAGAGCAGTTGCGAGAGCACGCGGCAGACGCCAGCGCGGAACTCGGTCGGCCAATACTGGCCGGTGCAGTAGTCCAAGCGGCCGTCGTCGCGGAGTTGCAGCCGCCCGGAACCTTGCAGCGCCTTGCGGATGTCGTGCGCGGTGATCGACTCGCGCCAGCCAATCGCGGCCAGCATTTCCAGTGCGTCGCTGCGCTGCCTCTGGGCGGTGCGCTGGTCGCTGCGGTAGCTCGATGCGTCGCCGTAGTTGCACGGGTCGAAGCCGGGTCGCTGATTGACGAACGCGGTCAGCATCGCCATCAGTTCTTCGCGGGTCAGCAGTGCGGCAGGTTTGCGTGCCATGTGAGTCCTCCAGAAATGCGAAGGCCCGCACTAGGCGGGCCTCGGGATCAGCGGTGGTTGTCGGTCAGTGCGCCCAATCGGGCTTGACGTTCAGTAGGTAGGCGGCGGCCACTGCGCGGGCGGTAGCCTCGTCGGCCACGTCGGCAATCCACCACCAGCGGTCCTTACCGGCCCAGCGGTAGACGCCCCAAAACTGCGCGGCCATCGGTGCGCAAGGCTCGACGCTTCCATTGAAGTCTTGACGGGGACCATAGGAGACCGATCGGTCGCCCAAGTTGACCACCTTGTCGCCGGGCGGAACAGCCAGTTCGTCATCGTTGCTCATAGCGCGGTCCTTTCTTCAGTCGGCGATCCGTGCGTCTGCCCCTTCCCATATGTAGCGAGAGCTAGGGGGATGTGTAGCGAGACCTAAGCAATAGCCTAATGTTCTATCTAGCCTATATGAATGATAGATAAATAGCGGTTCTGAGCGCCTATGAAATCGCGCGCTGCCGTGTATGATTTGCTCCATGAACGATCTCGTGACCAAAGCCCAGCAGGAACTTGCAAGCATTCGCAAGCAACTGACGGATATGGACTTCCGCCGTAGGGAACTGGAGAGCAGAGCTAACAAGCTCCACATGCTCTTGAAGGTGACGGAGGATCTGGGCTATCTCCAAGCCCCCAACCCGTCTAAGGCTCCCGAGGCCGGCCCCCTCCCGCTTCCGCCACTTCCGCCACTGCCAAAACTATCCGCGTCCCTAATTGTTACGGAAGGTAAGACGCAAAAGGAGAAGATCACTGACTTCTGTGCCGAGCTTCTGGCAGTCGGCTTCCCTATGAAAACATCCGAGCTCTTGCAGGAGTTGCAGCAAGCCGGCATTGAGGTTGGCGGGGCCAACAAGTTGCTTACAGTCTCGGCGCTTCTGTCAAAGGATGCCCGCTTCGTCCCGAGCCGGAAGGAAGGATGGAGTCTTAAGAGGTAAAAGCGGCGGCCCGAGCCATGTGGAGTGACCCGGACCGCCATTCACTCAGGTGCGGAGCCTGACCCAGGCAGCAGGGATTGAGCTGCAAGGAGGATGCAGATATGGCACATAACCCCCATATCCGGTTGTTAGAGTATCACCTCAAAGCCCTGGCATTAAAGTGCCGGGGCTTTGACTTTTAGCGCACTCGCCTAATCGGCTTATAGAAACAGCTTAGTCAGCGTCACGATGCCAGCCACAAAGGCCGTGGCGACCACCAGTGGATACCACCGGGTCTCCATCATCAGCTTGTCGCTCTCGCGGTTGATCTTGCGAATCTCAGCGGTGAGCTTGCGCACTTGCAAGTCCTCCAGTGGTCCATTGGTGCTCATGGTAGCTCCAAAAAAGACCCGCCGTCACACGTCGGCGGGGTGTGGAAAACCGGGTTGACGAAAGGGGATCAGATGACAACGGGGGATGGACAAGGCGCAACTTGGGTGCGGTTCTTGTTCGCCTGGCGCTCCCGCTCGTTGAGTCGGGCGCGGTGCTCGCGGATGCCGCGGCGGATGCAACCGGCCACGTAGTAGTCGCGGGCGGTCATATCAAACGGGATCATCGTCATGGGTTGCTCTCCAGTGAATCGGACCACCAAAACGCCCCATCACAACGGTAGGGACGCTTTGGCGGTCAGACTCATGCTTGTAAGGCATGGAATCTGACCGTCGCCAGCTTCCGGGAGCGCCTCCAGCACGCCTAGGAATCCCGTACATATGGCCCCGCTCTTTCTGGCGGTGACCCGGTATCCGTGGCGGCCTTCATCGGCCCTTACACTTCCCGGCGCGGCTAGTGTTCCCAGCTCCCCGCGTTCTGCCGTGGGCGGCGCTCCTGCCTGCCCCTTTCCTACTGTCCCGACCGCACCCTGCGGCCGTTGTTCGATGGTGGGCATTATGCCCGTTTGCTCCCGGTTTGTCAATCAATCCCGGTAGTGGGATGGTTGAGCCGGACGTTACCTGCGGTGCGCTCAGGGGCCTTTGGGGCTAGTCCTCAGTGCTGGCGGGATAAGCTCTAGGTGCTGTCGATCCATCGGTCGCACGTCTGTCGCCGCCTTTTCCGCTGCCGCCGTGTTGCTGGCGACGGGTATAGATTAGATCAATCCCCGCATGGCTGTCAATACCCCGATGGCAACGATTTTTGGATGGTCGCAGGGAGCGCCTAGCGCGCGCGTGGGGGGCTTCTATAGGCGGGGCGGTAGGGATGCCCGTGGCGGGCCTTGCGTGGGCCGTGGCGGCGCATTGGCTGGCCGTGGTGGGCGGCAGGTGGGCATAGGCTGGGGTAGGGTGCGCCGAGGTGGTCGGCAGGTGTGCCGAGGTGGTCGGCAGGTGTGCCGAGGTGGTGCCGAGGTGGTGCCGAGGTGGTGCCGAGGTGGGCGCGTGGCGGTCGGGGCAAAAAGACAGATAGGGACAGACAGAGGCGCGAACGTTTGAGCGCGGATGTCCGCAGGTTGCCCAGGTATCGCATGGGATTGCCTAGGCACTGGATACCTAATCCGGTGGTTCACCTTTGGAATCAGCAGGTTAGCCGAGGTGGTGACGCCGCAGGTGACGCGAAGGGGGCGCATCGTGCCTTTGCGCTACAGGGGGCGACCCCCTACGGGGGGTGATCGCGCGGTTCCAAGTAGTTGGATACCCCTTCGGAAATTTGCCGCAAACCTTTCGACCCCCTCAGTCGCGCGAGGATGGAGCCTCAGTCACACCGGAGCGTTTCCGCGTCGCCACGACAGCGAACCAGGCGAGCGACCCAAGTCCCCATAGGGCGCACACAGGTACGGCCCAGGTCATCCCTCGGTTGTACGCGAGGATCGCCAGGAGCGGGTTGATGGGCGTGACGCCCGCGATGAGCAGGATCAGGAGAAGTCGGTGCATGGGAGTTCCGCCGCAGTGGCACCCAAGGCGGACAGAGGAACACCCCAGGAGTGCATAGGAGGACTGTAGTTCTACTTGGTGGTGAATACCAATGAATAGAACTCTACAGTCCCACTATAGTAATACTTAGGTCTATCTAATGATAACAGCTCTGTCAAGCCCCCTAGGAGATGACGGTCTGTGTGGTCCGGTAGACTTGGCGTTTGCCCTAGACAGCTCATCAAGACCACATGGCATCGCTCAATAGCATCCTCACCCGGTTCGCGGCTTCGATCACGCTGGCTTGTGTAATCCTTGTGGGAGTACCGGCTCTGTATCAACATGTAAAGATGCGAGATGCGGACGCCGTGGCGGAAAGAAGCCGCGGACTTATTAACGACGATAACACCGCCCCAAGCGTTGTGGAGCAGCAGGTGCGTATCCTTGATTCCGCGCTTACTGAGTCGGCGGGATGCGAGTACATGAGAGACCTGTTACTCCAGTTCCTTGTCGGAATACCCTTGATCGTATGGTTCGTCGCCTTGGCTGTAATGTGGTGGTTCAAGGAAGACGACTTGACTCTCTAGCTGAACAGTTCAGGACGCTGCAAATCATCAGCGCGATATTCCCCTTCAATAGTTATAGGGTACGGGCCGCTACGCATGGGAGGTGTCAGATGGCTTCGCGGGTAAACGGTAAGGGTTGCTTGGGGTCGCTACTGGTCTTAGAAGATGACCCCGACCTGTCAGAGATGTTGCAGGAAATCCTGGTGAATTTCGGCTATGAGGTCGAGGTTGTTGCTTCCTCCGCGCAAGCTTTAGACCAACTGGCGGCAAAAGTGTTCCACGCGGCAATCTTAGATATTCATATCGAGGATGGTGGCTCCATGTCGGTCGCTGACTGTCTCTTGTCGAATCGAATACCCTACATGTTTGCCACGGGGCTTCCCAATCCTCAACTGCCCACCATTCACCAATGGGCTACCTTTCTTCAAAAGCCGTATCGCATAAACGATCTCATGGGGGCCTTGGAACGGACGCGTCAGATGGGGATTCCAGTTTAGGCGCATCCTTGCGCCGTTAAGTCATGTCCGTTTTCTAAGGAAGCGCTTGTTGAAAGTGTCGTAGGTCTGCACCGGTGGACCGCTGTAGAGGTCCGTCGAGCAGGCCATGAGGACTGCTTCGGTCGCGTTGTAGCCTGCCTTCATGGCGGCCAGGGCAATCGCACCACCACTACCGGCGACGAGGAAGTCGCTCCGGAGGTCGAGAGGGAGACCGTCGTGGTAGAAGGCCACCGGGTTGTCCCGCAGGCCGACCACGAGGATCGTGTACTCGCCCTTGGTCAGTTCGTCGAATCCCTCCGACAGCGCGCGCACGGCTCGCTGGATGTGGGAAGTGGTGCCCGCGCCGAACACCACCAGGTCGCGCCCGGTGGTGTCGGTGGTGCGGTAGAACTTCTCCTCCTCGTACCGCAGATCACCAGCGGTGACCTGCGAGTCGATAGCAACGAGCCGGCCGTCAAAGGCCAGAGTGGTCACTGCTTGATGTGCTCCCGCCAGTAGCTCGGGGTGAACGCGGCCCACTCGATGTCGTTCACGTCATCCCACAGGCGTTCCGCGGCATTCCGCAAGTGCTCCCACAGGCCGCCGAGGACGACGTAGGGCAGCGCCAGGAACACGGCGACGAACAGCCAGCCGGTGTAGGTGCGACGGGAGGTCTCGCGCAGGCGCTCCAGGAGCCACTGCGAGGCGAGGGCAATGCGCAGCGCTGCGTACCCCTTAGCGCGCTCGTAGGCGCGCACCAGGCGCTCGCTGGCGCGGTTGTAGATGGTCTTGATGGTCACTTGGAGTTCCAGAGTTTGACTTCCGCCTCGCGGCGGTCGATGAGGCCGGGCAGGTCCGTCAGCACGCCCCTGACGCGACCCTTGGTCCATCGGCGGAGCTGTGCGGGCACCGCCGCGTAGTCGCCCGCGTTGAGCACGCGGAGCAGAGTGGAGCTGGCGAAGTTGCCCTCGCCAAGGTTGAACACGAAGTCGATCAGAGCGGCTTCCTGCGGCGCGCTGAGGGGCACGCGAACGTATCGACGGACGACCGTAGCGGCCTTGGAGAGGTCAGCATCCAGCAGATCCACGGCGCGTTCCTCGGTGATGCGGAGGCCGGGCTTCACATCACTGCCGGTGTGGCCGTAGCCGATGGTCCACTTGTCTGCGGGGCACAGGTAGGCCACCAGGCGCAGACCCTCCGACTTCATCGTCAGAGGGCGCGCGAGCTGGACAGCCTGGCTCACACCGGGGCGTAGGGGTTCGACTGGCCGCCCTGGGTGTGGCAGCAGGGAGCGTGGTTGCAGTCGCACGGCGTTACCGGCGCGGGTGCGCTCGGGCCGTCGTTGTCGTCGTCGTTCTTGCGGCGCAGGAACAGGTACAGCAGGGCAGCGGCGGCGAGCGCCATCAGCCACGCAGCGAGCGTGTTGGACATTGGGTCTCCTACAGGATGTCGAGGTAGTTGTCGGGTGACGGCGTGCGGCCGGTCACGGACTGGATGAAGGAGGCGTACTCGCGGTCGAGCAGCTCCTCCAGGTAGCGCTGCTCCTCCTTGGACACGTCTCGGGAGAGCTGGTCGGCCCAATACTTCACGGCCATCGCCAGCGCTTCGAGGCGGTCGTCGTGGCGCAGTGCGCCGCGGTCGCGCGTGATGCGCGTCAGCTGGTAGAACAGCTGGTACTTCTGTTCGGACTTCTGATCGGCGCGGATGATCGAGGCATCAACCACCAGGCGATGCTGGTTCAGCACCGGCTCCAGTACGTCGATGATTCGATTCTCCTTCGAGGTGCCATAGTGCTTCACCTCCTCGATGGAGCACGGGTACACGCGCGCCAGGACGCCGGAGAGCATCTTGGCGAACATGCCGTCGCCGAAGTTGGCCTCGATGAGGACTGCGGAGACCTTCTCGGCGCGCGCGATGTGCGCCAGGGTCTCCAGCGTGTCGTCGTCGTAGCCACCCTTGGTCGCACCAGCACGACGCGCGTAGAGCATGCCGCGAAGCATGCCGACGACCGCGTAGCCGGTTTCGTCGCCGCCTCGGCCCGAGGGGTCGATGGCGAGCACCTTGCCGGTGAACTCCTCCATTCCCGAGGCGAGGTACATGGGCCGGTACAGGCGGTCGCCAGTGAAGCCCACGGACGGGATGTCGCTGACGATGTACTCCGGGCCGCTGCTGTAGACCACGCGAATCGGAGCGACCTCGCGGTCCACGTCCATCACGATCAGGTCGGACAGCTTGAGCGGGTACTTCTCGGCGTCGGACAGCGACGCATCGAGCATGAACTGGAGCATGAAGCCGGAGCGTCCGTAGGACGCCTCGCGCTCCATCAAGTCCTCATCGGAGAAGCGGACGCTCTCGCAGTTCTTCCAGGCGAGCTTGGGGTTCGCGTCGAACGCATCGGCGATCATCGGCGCGAGCCGGTCGCCGTACACCTGGCGGTGCTTGGTGTCCTTCGGATAGCGCGCAGGCCAAATGCGGATGACGTAGCCGCGCTCGGGCAGCTTGTTGTAGAGCGACTCCTCGGTCTGCGGAGTGCCGAGGTAGATGATCTCGCCGCCCGGCTTGAGCACCGCATCGAACTCCTTGACCAGCTCGGCGAGCTTCTCGCGCTGCACGACGGTCATGGAGTTCTTCGGGACTTCGATGTCGTCCGCGATGATGGTGTCGGCGCGGGAGCCGGTGAGCTGGCCGTTGATACCGACCGACTTCACCGAGGGCGACTGGTCGGGCTGCGCGGGGCCGACATCGAACGCCAGGTTCGAGTTGCGCTGGTCGGGACGCGGGCGCAGGTGTTGCAGCTCAGGCAGGGTTTCGATCAGGCGCTTGACGAACACCGAGAACGCATCGGCGCGTTCCTTCGATGCCGAGACCACCATGATCTTGTGCTGGGGGTCTTTCCAGAGGAGCCAGCAGACGTAGGCGGCCGTCACCCAGGACTTGCCGACGCCGCGGTACGCCATGATGACGCGACGGCGCGGGCCAGTTTTCAGGAACTCGCAGATGTCGTACTGGATCGGAGTGGGGCTTGGTAGCCCCAGCTCCTTCCAGACGTACCAGGCGAAGTTGCGGAAGTCCTCGAAAGGGTGACGAACGTGGAGGCTCGTCATGCCCTCCATCAGTTCAGCCGCCCATCCTCAGCGGGATCGAACGGGAACTCGGACACCTTGTCGGCCAGCTTGCCCAGCGGTGAGCCGGGCGGCGTGGCCGCAACGTCGATGCCGTTGTCCTTGAGAAACTGCCGGGCCACGTTGAGGATCGAGGCCAGGCCCTTCGCGTCCGACTCCATCGAGTCGATGGTGTCGGCGAGCTTGTCCGCGACTGCGGCGTGCAGTCGCTCCAAGGCATCCTTGGGGGCAGTCACTTGTTGACGACGCGGTTCAGTACGGTCTCCAGCGCGGACGTGCCGAGCGACGCCAGGATGCACGCGAGGGCGACCTGGGCGACGAAGGAGACGCCGGGGATGAAAATGACGATGGCACCAGCGGCCAGGCCGGTAGCGCCGGAGAGGATTGCGCGGCCGAGCGCCTGCTTCCAGGTGATCGGGTCGTTCGACGTGAGCATCTTTGCGATGCCCACGATGAGGCCGACGCCCGCGAGAGCGCCGACCAGCTTCACTTCATCGTGCATTAGGTCTCTTGTAGGTGGTGAGGGCGTTAGATCGGAACGCCGAAGCTGTACTCGTAGTTGCCGGTCAGAGTGATCTGCGTGACGCCATCGGTGACGACGACAGTGAACTGACCCATGCGGGTGGTGTTTCGTCCCGAGGCACTCACAGTGCCACCGAGGCCGCTGCCGGAGATCGTTGCGCCGCCAGTGACGGAGCGGGAGACAACGGAGTAGTTCCCGGTGCCGCCCGAGCAGCTGACGGTGAAAGACTTGCTGATCGAGCCGCTGGTGTTCTGCGGCCAGCTACCCATCAGCCAGCTCGGCGACAGGGACGCTTGGAACGGTGTCGCCTTGACCGCGTTGTAGAACTGCGAGGCATAGATCGGCCCGCTCGTGGGTACGCCGTAATTGGCCGGAACGTCGGGCACCAATCCAGCGCCTCGGTAATACTGGTTCGCGTAGATCGGATACCCGCCGCCAAACTCGGCGCGGATCATTTCCCAAGAGATCGGGCCGGAGCCGGGGAGGGCCATTAGGCACCTCCCCGCAGCTCGGCGACTTCCTTGCGGAGCGCCTGCACCTCGGCGATAAGGAACGGCACGGCCTTGTCCCACAGGATCGTCTTGATCCCGTTGTGCTCGGACTCGTAGACCATGTATGGCAAAACCTCCTCGACCTCCTGCGCGATTGCGCCGTACTCGTGCTTTGCCGAGTAGGTGAAGCCAGGGTTCAGCTCCTTGATCTGCTCATCGTTCCAATCGAACTCCCGCACACGGAACTTCGAGAAGAAGGCGTCCACCGCGGAGCGAGGGATTGGCGCGATGTTCTGCTTGAGGCGCGCGTCGGATGCGTAGGAAATGCTGTTGCTCTGGCACTGCCAGTCGTTGTTGGCGTTGCGGAAGCAGGCCCACGCGAAGTTGTTGTTCGCGAGGAATCCGAGGTTGTTCTCGTTGCAGTGAATCCAATGGGTCGAGCCGTGGTCCGTGTCGTAGAACTCGATGGTCGGCGAGGTGGACTCGATGCGCATGTTCGCGCCGTTGACCAGGAATCCCTTGCCGCCGTAGGTGCGCACCCAGCTGTTGTCCTGCATGAAGATGCCGCCGCCATGCGGCTCCGAGTACCAGCCGGTGCCGGATTGCTGGGAGCGGAACCAGCCCGCGTTGAGGTAAATCTGATCGCCAGCCGTCAGGCGGCCCGCGATATTCGCAGCGCCGTTCCAGTACAGGTTGTACCAGCTGTTCGTGTTCACGCGGGTGATCGAGCACACGTCATCGCCAGCGCCGTTCGTTCCGTGGATGTACGCGGTTCCCGCTGCACCCATGCCGGTCAACCGCAGAGGAGCGGCGTAGGCCAGAGTGACCTGTCCGGTGAAGGTTGCACCGCCCAGGCTCGCCTTGCCGTCCAGTGCGGACTGTAGGCCGCTGACGTTGGCGATGGTGTGCGTGTGACCGGAATCAGCCTTCCCTGCCGGGTTGAAGTTCGCCGAGGTCCAGACGGTGCCGCCAGCGTTGAGGGATGCGACGCCGCCCGTGCCATCGCCGAATCGGAACTCCAGCGAGTTCGCAGCTGGCGGCACGTAGACGTAGCGATCCAGCGACCCCAGGTACATGACGCCGGACGCGGCCTCGCCGCCAAATCCCTGCGCGCGAATCTGCCCGGAGGTGAACGTCTTGACGCCACCGATGGACTGATCGTCGGACACGTTGACGACGTTGGCGATCTCAGCGGCGGTATGCGTGTGGCCGATTGCCGACTTCCCGTCGAGCGCCGCTTGCAGCCCGGTTACGTTTGCGATGGTGTGCGAGTGGGATGACGCCGCTTTACCGTCGAGCGCGGACTGGAGGCCGGTCACGTTGGCGATGGTGTGCGCGTGCGCCGCCGCCGCCTTGCCGTCGAGCGCCGCCTGCGTCGCGGTGCTGATCGGCTTGTCGAGGTCGGCGGTGTTGTCCACCTTGTCGAGGCCGACCTGCGCCTTGGTGTGCGTGTGGGTGCTCGGCGGGTAGGTCGTCGGCTTGCCGGTGACGTGCGTGTTGAAGTCCACGTCGTTGCGGGTCGCCAGCGCGCCCAGGCCGCCGATGTCGCCAGCCACAAGGGCCACGTCGCCCTGCTTTCCGGCGACGCTGGTGACCTGATCGGTGTTGTCGATCTTCTCCCAGGTGGCCCCGTAGAGCGCCTGGTCACCGACGCGCCAGTGGATCTCGCCCACGGTGCCTTCGCCGACCACCTTGTAGAAGTGACCCTTCACCGGATTGGCCGGGAATGCGCCCGTGCTGGCATCCCACGATCCCATGTAGACCAGCGAGCCGGTGACGGCAGCCTGCGCCTGGGCGGCCCAATGCTTCGCCGAGAACTCGCCCGGCGAGACCTCGGTGCCCTGGGGAGCGTTCGCGTACAGGTTCGCCTTGTCGCGGGCAGCCTCAGCAGCGGCCTTGGCCGACGATGCGGTCTGCGCCGAGGTCGAGGCGGCCGACGCCGAGCCGGACGCAGCGGAGGCATGACTGGCTGCGGTGGTCGCCGAGCCAGCAGCCTCGCCAGCCTTGGTCGCCGCGGCGGACGCCTGGGCTTCTGCCCGGTTGGCCTGGGTGGTCGCCTGGGTGACCGAGGTCGCTGCGGCGGTCGCGCTGTCGGCGGCCGCGGCAGCCGATGCTGCGGCAGCGGTGGCGTCAGCTTCCGCGCGGTCGGCCGCGTCGGTCGCATAGCCCAGGATGGTCTGCGCCTGATCCCGTGACGTTGCGGCAGCAGTCGCCGCTGCCTGCGCGTCGGAACGCGCCTGACCCGCTGCGGTGGCCGACGTGCCCGCCTGGCTTGCGGAGCCAGCCGAAGCCAGCGCCGAGGTGGCCGAGGCCGTTGCCGAAGCAGCGGCGTCCAGCGCGGAGCTTGCCGCCTCGGCGGCGCTGTCGGCAGCCTCGGCCGCCTTGGCAGCAGCGAAGGTTGCCGCGTCGGCGGTGGCCTGCACGTCGTCGTCGATGCTCGCGGCGGATTCCGCAGCGCGCACGGCGGATGCTTCGGCAGCGTCGGCGAAGCCGGAGGCGTCATCTGCGGATGCCTGCGCGGCGTTCGCCATGCCGGTTGCCACGGACACCAGGTCGCGCACCTGCACGACCGAGCCGGTCAGCTCGTCGGTCAGCCCGGCCACGTCCTTCTGGAGCTGCGGGAACGAGGGGAGGGTGTGGTTGTTGCCCAGGCCGTCCGTCACGACGACGGTGCCTTCCTCCTGAGTCAGCAGCGCGATCATCTGATTCTCGCGCCGGTTCCAGCGGTCTACCAACGTTGAGAGGCGCGAGGCCAGCTCGGCGTTGGAGACGTAGCCGGGGGTAGTGCTCATGCGGTGCTTTGGTTCTCTCTGAGGGTTATCGGATGCCGAAGGCGAAGCCGCCAATCGACGTGATGAGGTAGTTCGGGTAGGCCGGGGCGTCGTAGCCGTGGACCTGCGGAGGCGGGCTGGATGCGCGACACCGCACGCGGAATGCGCGGGCACCGCCTGTCCATGCACCGGACGCCGAAAGCGTCACTGACTGCTCGTAGGTGTAGAAGTTGGACGCGGTGAAGGTGTTGCCGTCGCCGCCCATCTGCTGAATCAACGCGCGGTACATCGGCGGCTCGTGCGAGGCGATGACGACCCACACGGAGTCGCGCAGCTCCTCCAAGATGACGTGCAGCCCGTAGACGCGCGTGTTCGCGGTCACGGTCACCGACACGGAGGGCGTATGACCCTCGCCAGCCAGCACCGGAGCGCCAAGCCAGAACTCGTGGATCGCCACCCAATCGCCGAGCGGGATGAAGTTGTTGCCCGCCTGGTAGCAGAGGCTCGTTGCCCCGGTCCACCACACGCCGGTCGCCGACTGGAACTGCCCCACGATGTTGGGAGCATTGACGCGTCCTCGGAAGAACGCGCCGCCGTTGCGGTCCACGTAGAACACCGCGTTGTTGGCGTTCTTCGCGCCGGAGCCGACCCACAGGGGCCAGTCGCCGAGGTTGGAGATTTCCACACGGAACTCGGCAGCGTTGACGATGTTGCCGTTGCCGTCGAGAGTGTGGGTCTTGAACGTGCCGCCGTTGATCGTGCCTGCGTTCGCCGTGAGCGCGGCCAGGGAGTTCACCCTGATCTTGTCCGCAGTGATCGTCCCGTCCACCACCAGCGCACCCTGGATACCCACGGTGGACTGGCCGCCGACCGTACCGATCACGAACGGATACTTGATGCTCGCCAGGGTGCCGCCCGAGGTGTACTGCGGGTGGACGAAGGCAAAGCGATCTGCGGTCACGATGAAGTCGCTGCCGGTCTGCGGGTTCGCGGAGAGGGCGATACCGGCGACCACGGGGACGCCGTTGATGGTGCCCGCGTTGATCTTGACCGAGTAGTTGGCCTGCCACTGACCGTACATGCCGGAGTGCTGCCCGGCGACCACATTGAACTCCTGCCGGATGGTGGCGAAGTCGCCGTCCTTGAACGCCTGGACCTGCGTGGCCGCGATGGCCTGTGCCTGCTCGGCGGTGATCTTGGTGGTGTTGAGCTGCCGCACCAGCGCGCCGGTCGGAGAGGTGACATCCAGGTCGGCCTTGCGCCAGCCGGTGCCATCCCAAATCTGCGTCAGGTACGCGCCGGTCTGCCCGGTCTTGACCCAAAAGGTCGGAACCTTGAAGCCGCCAGCGGGCGGGGAGGGCTGTGCGCCCGAGAAGATCGTCGGCGCGGTGCTGGTCTCCAGCGTGGACACCTGGGACGCCAGGGCTTCGCGTGCGGACGCTTCGGTGTCGATGCGCTGCTCGAAGGCAGCCGAAACAGCCGACACCTGGCCGTCGATCTCGTTGGCGATCCCCTGCGGCACGTTCGCGCCGTAGCTCGCCGCCATCTGCTGCCGGAATGCCGTGTTGGCACCCTCGGCGTCCGTCAGGGCTTCCGTGGTCTCGGCCAGGCCCGCGATGTTCTCGCCGTGGCGAACCACAGCCGTCTCAACGTCAGACACGCGGGCCTTGGTTGCGTCAACCTCGGCCATGACTGCGGTGCGGACCTGCGCCGCGCTGTCCTCGATCTCTGCGCCGAGGCGCTGCTCGGTGGCCGCACGCGCCGCTTCGGTGGTGCTCTCCACCTCGTCAATGCGCTGGTTGAGTGCAGCGGAGATCGTCTTGCCGTTCTCGACCACCTGGCCTTGCAGCTCGGTGATCGCCTCGACGCGCGCAGAGTGCTCGTCGGCGATTGCGCGATTGACCTCCAGGAACCGTGCCTGGTTACTCTGCTCGCCGTAGTCCACCCGGGCGAACAGGTCGATGATCTGCTGCGCGATGACCTTGTTGCCTTCGGTCAGCAGCCCGATCTCATGGGTGGCCGTGCTGATCTTGTCGCCGTAGTCGCGCTGCACGTCGAAGAACTCGTGCGAGCGCATGATCTCCTCCAGGATCGCCTCGGCGTTTACGTCGATGAGGTCGATGCGGGTCAGCAGGTCTTGCAGTGCTGGCGAGCGGAGGAGCTGCTCGATAATTGCGTTGAGGTCCGGGTTGCCACCGGGGTTGCCGGGGCCGCCTCCGGGGAGGCCGCTACCGCCACCGAACTCGGCGAGTTCTTGGTGTGCGTACAGCAGTTGGCGGAACGACTTGGACAAGTCGCGCGCCGGGAGGTTTGCGCCTTCCTTGTAGTTGACCAGGAGGGCGTCAATCGGCGTGAATCGCCGGATGGTCACAGTGTAGGGTGCGTCGAGCACGCCATCCTGCGACGGAATCTCGATGGTGCTGGCGTCCACCCACGACACGGAGACAGCGCGGGCCGCGTCCGGTTCACCGACGAACGCCCGGATGTGCTCGCGGGCGATGTACGGGAACGGCACGGTGAACCGCGTAGGGCCTCCCTCGTAGGTGTAGAGCACGAAGGAAAGGCCGCGCGATAGTTCGATCATGCGTCCTCAAAAAGGTGGAGGCCCCGAAGGGCCTCCTGGTTACGGTCGATCAGTCCCGTCCTTGCGGTCGGGGAACTGCTGTAGGGCTTGATCCGCGATGTTGCGGACGCCCGTCATGTTGTTGAACCACCAAATCTTCCAGAAGTCGCGCATCTGCTTCTCGGTGATCTCCTCATCGTCGCGGATGGCCGAACCGATCATCCGCGTGCTGCCGTAGACCTTGTTGAACAGGTCGATGGACGGGATGCCCATCACGCCGTTCTCCAGGCCGGTCGAGCGGTTGTTGGCGAACACCGGGTCGTTGCCCAGGGCGTCCGCCCATACTGCGTCGGTGACGGCGGGAATGACGTTCGACCAGCTCGATTGCGCGACAGCGTTCT
Source organism: Stenotrophomonas sp. 80084_Sma (assembly GCF_056481995.1). Lineage (NCBI taxonomy): Bacteria > Pseudomonadati > Pseudomonadota > Gammaproteobacteria > Lysobacterales > Lysobacteraceae > Stenotrophomonas > Stenotrophomonas sp. 80084_Sma. The sequence continues at coordinate 945,740 of NZ_CM151177.1, forward strand.
TGTAGAAGTTCGCCTGCGTCAGCTGCTTCTTCCGCTGCTCGGGGTTGCCCGCAGTGTTGATGTACGTGCGAGCCGCCCAGCCCATCCCTGCTGCCGAGGTGGACAGCACGACCATCGCGTAGGTGCGCCAGTCGTCGTAGTGGTGGACCGAGTTGAGGAAGTGGCGGGTGTAGCTGTTGACCATGAAGCTGCGGAACTGCGTGACGATGCGGCCGGTGGTGGAGTGCATAAGCTCGATGCTGTCCGAGGCGTCGCCTTCGAGAACCTGGTGTCGCGTCACGCGGAACAGGAATGCCGCCATGCGCTCGCGCGTCTGGAACGGCAGCTTGTCCGGGTCGATCTGCTCGATCTGCCGCTTGCCTTTGAGGTAGCCGAACACGTCGGCCTGGGCCTTCTCGTCGAGGCCCCAGGTGCGCAGGCGGGCCACTTCGGCGTCCGACAGATTCTTGGCGTTCGCCATGTCCAGCAGACGCAGCAGCGTGGCGCGACCGGCGATGCGTTGGAGCATCGTGTTGATCGGGGCCATGCCGGATGCGACCGAGGTGACGTGCGTCGCCATGTTCATCGCGTTGTCGATCTTCTCGCCGTGCTTGACGTTGAACGTCTGCGGCACGAGCGCGTCCTCGTCCAGGCGCAGGAACGGCGGGTTGCGCAGCCAGTCGGTGCCGGGTGCGAACAGCCGCTCCATCACGCGCGCCTCCTGCGAGGACAGCTTGCCGTCAGCGCCGCGCACCAGGAAGTCGCGGGCGGCACCCACGGAGTTCCAGAAGTTGCGGAGACCGGCATGCGCGATGGTCGGGCCAAGCTCGGCGAACAGCGAGAAGCCGACCTGGTTCATCACGCGGGCGAAGTTCCAGTTGCGCAGGAACCGCGTGTAGCGTGCGCCACGGCTGGCGGGATCAAGTTCGGTACTGCGGCCGAAGGTGGACTTGAGGCCGATGTCGATCAGGCGCTCGATGTCCTTCACGTCGTCGCCGGACTTGCGGGCGTCGCTCTTGAGCTTCGACACGAAGCGGTCCAGCTGTGCTCGGTTCTTGATGCCAGCCTTCGACGACAGCGCCGACCAGCCGGTGATCTCGCGCATGTAGCGGGTCATCACCGAGTCCACGTCGTTGTCGAACAGGTCGGCCATCGAGACCTGCACGTCCTCGCCTGCCTCGTTGCGGATGGTGGTGGAGTAGGTCTCGTCGAGGTCGATGCGCTTCTTCGCGCGGTCGAGCTTGCCCGACTCGTAGGTCTTGCGCTCCAGCTTGGACAGCAGCTCTTGCGACCGCACGGGCGAGACGCCCGCCTCGGTCAGCATGTTGCCGATCTCCTCGACCGAATCGCTGTCCAGCGGGCGGACCAGCACGTCCATCCCGTCGCCCTCGAAGTTCGCCTGAGCGCGCTTGAGGTAGGAGCGTGCAACCGCACCGAGCAGCTCGTCGTCGATCTCGTCGCCTTCGTCGGCGGCGGCCTCCCATGCGCGACGCATGGCGGGCTTGATGAGCTGGTCGATCACGTCGTCCTGGTGGAGCTGCATCTCGCCGAACAGGCGCTTGAAGCCCTTGCCGCTCCAGTAGCGCGGCAGGTAGTTGCCGTTCTGCGCCACGTTGGCGAAGCCGTCGAGGTTGCTGTCCTGCGCCAGCTTGAGCGCATCCCGCATCGCCTTGGCGACGCTTCCGGCAGCCTTGGCGGCTTCCGGTGACACGTCCGGCGCGCCGCGCACGGCACGGCCGACCTCCTCGTTGAACTTGGCGCGCTCGGAGAAGTTCCACCAATGCGTGCCCGTCCGCTGCTTGTAGGCGTCCCACGCGGCGTTCACTCCGCTCCGCCATTCCGTCTCCATGACGGCCAGGTGGCGCTTGGCGAACTCGCTGGTGGACTCCTGGACCGCGACGGAGCGATCGGTGTACCCGACGCCATCGCGGAACAGCAGACGGCCCGCCTCACGCACCAGCGGCGACTTGGCGCTACCCATGCGGGCAGCAAGATCGCGGCGGACGGTGGCGAAGTGGGGCGTGATGTGCGCGTTGACCAGCGCCTTGTCGGTGAACTCCTGCTCGAATGCGGTCTCGTTGCGCAGCGGGAAGACGCCGGGCGTCGGGTCGGTGGTGGCGGTGCCAGCAACGCGGGCGGCCGACAGCGAGTCGTCACCAGCCAGCCGCTTCGCCACGTCAGGCTTGACCTCGCCATCGAACAGGGCACCCCGGCGAGCGCCGAGGGCACCACCGAACGCGAACGACAGGGCGGCGCTCTGCACGCCATCCGCGAGCGTCTGCTCGGGGTCGTAGGTGGAGGTTGCGGCCGACATCAGCGCGGAGGTGCCCGCGGCCTGTAGACCGGAGCGCACCGCGTTGGCGAGGCGTCCGGCCTTGGCTGCGTACCCCAGGCCGCCCGTGGCGAGATCGAGGCCGGTTGCCACCGGGTCGGTGAAGCGGAGGGCGATCTGTCCGCCCAGGCCAAACTGCGCCAGGTCGTCGTCCGCCATCTGATTCATGAAGGCCACGGATTCCAGATAGGAGAGGTGCTCGTCGGACGTGGCCCGGCCGAACAGCTCCCACTGCTCCGGGCGCAGGCCCATCGACTCCCAACGCTTGCGCGCGTCTGCGGGAATGCGATAGCCCTGCTGCGGCTCGTAGCCCAGCTCGGTGATGAAGCGGTCGATGAAGCCGATGCCGCCCTTTGCCTGGGCAGCGCCCCATCCGTCCCATACGGTCGTCTGATCCTTCCGGCGCTGCGCGGCCTCTCGCTGCTCCTTGCGCTCGCGCACGGCTTGCACGATGGGCTGCTGGGTTGCCGGCTTGACGATGTTCTCGTCTGCGCCGGGTAGGGATTCAAACATGCGGTCTTACTTCCTCGTCAGGTACTCCAGGAAGTCCTCGGGGACTGCCGGGGTGGTGGTGGTTTGCTTGGTGCCCGCGTTGGGGACCAGCGGCTTGGTGAGGTCGAACTTGGGCAGCTCGAAAGCGGCGGCCTCGGCGGCGCTGGCGTCGCGCTTGGCGATGGTCGCGGGGACTTCCGTTGTCGCCGACTGCGAGCGCAGGTCGCGGATGTTCCGGGACTGATCCGCCCAGGTGGTGCGCTGCTCGACCCGACGACGCGCCTGGGATTCCGCAAGGTCTCCCTTCCAGCGCTGGTGCTGTGCCGCGATGGCACGCGGGTCGAAACCGATGGCGCGGCCGGTGTCAGGGTCAGGGATCAGCCAGTTGTCGGGGCCGACGATCTGCCACTGCCCAGGATTGCGGGGATTGGGCAGGGCCGACAGCTCATCCGGGTCGCGGCCGAGCTTGCGCGCGACCGTCTGGATCAGCTCGTCTACCGCTGGCTCGGCACCCTGCGGCATGCCGATGTTCGGCACGCGGCGGCCGTTGACGGTCGTGCGCTGGGCGTCGATCTGACCGACCGCTGCACGGATGGCGGCTTCGCCGGACACGCCGCCACGAGAGGCTATGCGCTCGGCTTCCTGGCGGATGCGGTGCAGCTCACGCGGGTCGCGCGGCTTGCCGTCGATCTCCAGGTAGTCCTTGATGCCGGACTTCCAGGTGTCGTTGATGACCGAGCGGGCCTCCTCGACTTCGCGCTTCGGTTGCGTCAGGACGCGAGCGGCCTCCTGGTGCGACTGACCGCTGCGCCGGGTGTCGTAGAGATACTGGTCCAGCATTGCGGCAGCCTCGCCGCCAGCGACCGTATCGGCGTACTTGGGCGAGACCTTGCGCAGCTGTTCGTACAGCGTCGCGGCGTTCTGGAAGTTCTCCTGGAACGCCGGGTCGGCGCGCTTGAGGATGCGTTCGAGCTGAGGGATGACGATACCCTGCCGTGCCCACTTCTGGAGCACCTGGCCGCGTGCGGCCTGCGGGGTTTCCTCCCACTCCTTACCGGCCTGCTTCTTGAGGTCGGCGTCGCTGATCTCGTAGGGATTGCCCCCGGCTACCAGCTTGCGGATGCGCTCCTCTCGGGCGCGCTCCTTCGCTTCCTGCTCCCAGCGGCGAAGCGTCTGCTCCTGCTGGTTGTTCCAGTAGCGCTTGAAGGACTGGAGGTCGCCGCCGCTCAGGCCGAACTTGCTGGCCCAGGTGTCGATGGTCTTGTGCGTGAGCTGGCCGCGATCCGCGAGGCCCTGGAGCGTCCACTCGGCCTCGGCCATCGCCTGCTTGCGTGCCTCGTCCTCGCGGTGCGCGATTACGCGGGCACCAGCGGCAGCCGCCGCGCGCAGCTCGTCGCCGTGCTCGGTGTTCATCAAGCCGGGCTGGCCGTCGCCGCGGTCCTGCTCCAGGAACGCCAGGATCGACTGAGGATCGCGGTTGCCCGCAGCCAGCTCCTCCTTGGCGGCCTCGACGTAGAGTTCGTCCACGTCGCGCTTGTTGAGGTAGGCGTACTCCTCCTGATCCAGCATCGCGTACAGGCCGTTCATGCCCTCGGAGGTGAGGAACGTGCCGCCCTTGATGCCGTCGCGGATGATCGCGGTCAGCGACTCCTTCTGCCGGACCAGCATTTCCCGCATCGAGTCGGCCTGCCACTGCTGGCGGACCTGCTGCGCGGCGCGCATGGCGACCGGCATCAGGGCCTTGCGGACCTGCGGGTCTTGGAACTCGGGGTTCTGCGTCAGCGCCGCCATCCGCTCCTTGATGAGCGGCTCGATGTCGGTGCCGGGTTCGGCCTTGGCGATCTCCTTGGCCGCTTCGATCTGCCAGTCGCGGACGCGGATGATGCCGTCAGCCTTGAGGTAGCCGCGACGCCATGACTCCGACTGCTGGGCAACGAAGTCCTCGGCCTGCCGGGGCGTACCCTCGGCGTCCTCCTGCATACGTTGGGTCGCCGCGGCGCTGTACTCCTCGCGGCTGTTGGAGATCATCTGCGAGTTGACGGAATCCGAGACGCGCGTCAGCACCGCAGCGGCGGTGCGAGAGAGGGCACCGGCACCAGCGGAGGACGCCTGGTCAGCCTGCACCGCCAGAACGGGGCGCTCGGCGAGACGCTGCGGCACCTGCGCGCGGCGGATGATCTCTTGGGGTTTCGTGCGAGCCACGGGTTACTCGTCTCCGGGAATGGAATAGCGCTTGTAGGTTTGGATGTTGCTGTAGGCGTTCGCACCTGACTGCATCACGCCGCCCAGCGCCTCGGCATTGCCGGTGCGGATACGTGCGCGTGCTTCGGAGCCGCTTTCGACGACTCCGTTCCTGCGGTTCTTCTCGATGAGGGCCACGTCACGGCCAGCCTGGGCCATGATGTCGTTCGCCAGCAGCTCGACCGAGTTGCCGGACACTGCCGCTTCTGCTGCGGAGGCGCGCATCGCGGATCGCAGTGCGCGGGCCTCCTCCATGCGCTGTTGGGTGCGCTCGGCGGCCTGGTCGTTGATCTGCTCCTGCTGACGCTCCGCGGCTTCCTCGATGGCCTTGTTGTTCTGATTCTGGCCGTACATGGTCGCCATCGCGCTGACTGCGGCGATACCGACCTGGACTGCTACGGGGTTGCACATGGGGTCTTGGTTACTCGGACGAAGGGTGTCTTGGCGAAGCCGTAGGCGGACTCGACGCCGCTCTCGCGGAAGCCAAGCCAGCCGAGCCATCGCCGCGTGGTGACGGCGTGGACATCGACGAAGTTGAAGATGGTGCCGAAGGTGGCCGCCCACTCGTCGCTGATCCGCCGAGCTTCTCGGAGGAACGTGCGGCGGAACGAGGGAGCCACCAGGGCGTCGGTGCCCAGCAGCCAAACCGAGGCGATACCCTCGGCGTGCTGTGTGAAGCCGAAGATGCACACGGGAGAACCGTCGTGCATCGCGGCGAAACTGCGGTCGCTCGCGGTAACTGCGTATGCGAGCGCCTGGAGCGGGGTGTGACCATGCGAAGCCGCCACCTCCAGGATGTCCTCCTGCCGCATGTTCTCGGCGACGTGGAGGATGTCGCTGGCGGTGGGGCTTCGATAGGTCAGGGTCATACTCGGCTGCGGGAGACGAACATGCCGCGCCACTGTGCTGACTGGAACCAGCACTGGAACGGCAGGCGGTTGACGAGGTGCATGCGGACGCTGTTGGCGTCGCCCAGCACGGGGAACCGGCGAGAGCCGGAGTGGAACGTCGGGGCGCTGGTGCGGAACATCGAGTCGTTGAGGACGCGCGCGGTGTATGCACCGGAATGCGACGCCACGTAGGTCTCGACTCGGCCATTGCCGTGCTGCTCGACCTCCAGCTCGAAGTACGCACCGTCCTTGTAGGCGACCTCGATGTCACGCACCTGCGTGCGGCCCACCAGCACGGCCTGGTTCTGCCCACCGCGAACGATGGGCTTGGTCAGGGTGAGTCGGTGCTCGTAGTCCATGCCGACGACCACGCGGCCCTCGGTGTGGTTACCGGGGAGCGCGAGGCGGGTGCGGGCGTTGTCCCAGCGCGCATTGGTGATGTCCAGGTACGCGCCGGGGTCTTGCCAATCGTCCGTCTTGAGGACGGTGACCGTCATGCCATCGGGCACGATGTAGGGCAGGTCGATCCAGGTCTCGTTGCCGAACTGCTGATAGGTGGGCTGCACCACCAGCATGCGGTCGAGCAGGAAGTTGTAGTCGCCCGTGGCATCCGCGTCGTGCTGGTTGAGCACCATACGGAACTTGAGCAGCTCGCAGCCGCCTCCTGGCGCTTCCGCGACGGCGTACAGCACGTCGTTGATGGCGTGCATGTGAACGATGCGGCCGACGCCGGAGATTGACCAGCGCGTCCATGCGGACTGCTGCTTCTCGTCGCCGATCCAGCGGACGAAGTAGACATAGAGCTGCGCGTCGGTCGGCTCGTCAGGAGCGAAGAACACGCAATCAGCACCACTTGCGCTCGCCATCGCTCGCATGCGGCCCGGCATCAGCTTGGGCACATGCGCGGTCACGTCGGCGGCGTCGCCGGTCACCGACAGGTCGTCGATGAAGTATTCGCGCACGCTTGCGTATGCGCCGCTGTCCTCGGTGAAGTACAGCGACTCGCCCATCAGCTTCGGCCGGATGTACGGCGAGCTGCTGTAGCTGTTGACCGGATCGCTCTTGACGTTCTTGGCGGCCAGGTACGGCTCGGCGGTCAGGAGGAACTGGCCGCCCGCAGCGGCAAGGAACAGGGCCGACTGGAACGGGACTGCGTGATAGAGCGTGGTGACGCCGTTCGACCCGCTGACGCTCACGTCGATGGGGTCGGCGTCGAGCACCTGGGTCACCGAAGTGCGCCAGAGGTTGAACGGATCGGAGACCTCGGACATCAGCACGTTCTCCCCGGCCAGGAAGCCCAGGCGGTCCCGGTGCTTGAACACCTCGCGGATGCGCTGGCCGTCGATGGACGGGAACGGGTTGCTTTGCTCGTCACCCGCGAGGCGCGCGGTCCACTCCGGTCCACCGAAGGAGAACCAAAAGCCGTCCGCATGCACCGGATCGGGGATGCGCTTGAGGATGTGCGGCATCGTCTTGGCATCGAAGCGGTGCTTGATGCCCGGCCGGGCGACCTCCAGGTAGACCGAGGAGGACTGCTTCTGGACGTAGTAGTCGTCGAACTGCGACTCGGACGAGCCGATGATGTTGTAGATCGCGCCGGTCGGCACAACGGCCGAGCCTTTGTCACCGGGCTTCGGCAGGTCGGACATCGTTTGCGCCGATCCGTACAGCGAACCGGGCGACAGCTCATCGCTCTGCTTCACGTCTACCAGCCGGTTGACGATGAAGGTGGTATCGGAGAACGTCGCCAGCGCGAAGCACGACCACGCACGCTGTCCCTGGGTGTCCAGGTAGTTGAGCGCGTCGCCCGTGGCGTTGACGGTGTATTCCTTGCCGGTCTCGTGGTCGAACACGCGGATGCTGCGGTGGCCCACGGCGACGATGTAGCGCTCGTTCTCATCGCGGACGATGGAGTGGAAGGCACAGTCGTGATCGAGGGTGACGCCAAGGCCAGCAACGAACTCGGCGGGCGGGCGCTTGCCAGCGCCCATTGCGGCATGCAGCCAGGCGTTGATCGCCTTGGTGAGCTGGTTCGGCGAGCGGACGGTATCGTCCTGCTGCGACTCGCCTCCCAGGAACGAGGGATAGTCCCCCGTGATTAGCGGCATCAGCGGTCCCAAATATCAGACACGTCCGTCGAGCCACTGAGGAAGTTGTGGCCGCGGGCGTAGGTGAAGTCGGCGTGCTCCTGCGCGAAGATGAGGTATGCCTCCTCCTCGTGCTTCTCGGTGAACACGTAGAGCTGGTCGCTACCTAGCACGCTCGTCTGGAACAGACGCGCAGCGCGCACGGCGATGTAGCGGCGGGCCGACTCGGGCAGCTCCTCGTAGGCGAGGAACCAGGTCACGAAATCGGCGGTGGGTGCCGACGAGAACGTGTCGGCGAGGGTGAGCGGGTTGATGAGGCGCGTGCCTCGGATCACCAGCGGCTCGCTTCCGCGTGCGGGGACGAGCTTGAGGATCGACTGCGGCGGCAGCACCTTGCCTTCCGCGTTGAGCGTGAAGGTGAACGACTCGCTGGTGTTGAACCACCAGCCAGCGGTTTGGACCTCGCGGCTCACCGCGCGGAGGGTGTCGCGCGCCTGCGAGGCGTACAGGTTGCCGAGCGCTTCGAGGTCGCTGATCGGCGCTTCGCCGATAGCACCGAGCAGCACATTGACGGCTTCGAGTTCCGTGGTCGGAGTGAGTTCGAGGTTCATGGATTCGGGGCAAAAAAACGGGGGACACCCATGTGGATGTCCCCCGTAGATGGAGAGAGATTGAAGCGCCGCGGGATTTGCCCAACGGCGCTGTATTGCTTACGGGGCCTTCGACAGCTCGATGGCACCGCGCGGAGCCAGGATGCCGTGACCCAGCGCGTACTTCGCCAGCATCAGGGTGCCCTGCTTCTCGCCCTGGTACACGTCCTCCAGGGACAGGTCCAGCAGCTTGAGGGTGCCGACCGCCGAGCGGTGGAAGATCACGCCCACGGTGTCCGCGAAGTTGCCGCGGTACTTGGCCGGGATCGAGGCCAAGGACGACTCATCGACACGCGGCATCGCGTTGATCTTCACCAGCGGGATGCGGGCAACCGAGGAAATGATCGCCTGGCCGTAGGAGCCGTTCGATTCCGCGTTGATGTCGCGGTCGATCAAGTCCTTGTTCTCGGTCAGCAGATACCACTGAGCCGGGGCCAGTGCGCCAGTGAACTCCTGCGGGTTGTCCGGCAGCAGCTTCTCGTCGAACAGCATGCGGGCGTTGCGGAACGCATCGGCCAGCACGGTCGGATCGGAGGCCATCGTGGCGGCCTTGATGATGGCACCACCCGGCTGGCCTTCGACCTTGCCTTCGGTGGTACGAGCGGCCAGGATCGCGCAGCGCAGCTCGTTCTGCATGCGCTTGAGCGCCAGCTCCGCACCCTGCTGACGGGTGTACTCGGAACGCACGTCGTAGTGGTTCATCGCCTCGTCGATGTTGGCGATGAAGGCGTGCGAGATCAGCATCGGATCGAGGGTGATGATGGTCTCGTTGTGCTCGACCACCAGGCCCTTGATCTCGGTGCCCGGCACATGGTACTCGGAGCCGATGGTGCCGACGTTCGGGAACGAGGCGGACTTGCCGCTCTCGATGTTGCGCACCGACACGCGGCCGTCCAGCTTGTAGTTCTCGACGAAGCTGGTGATGGTTTCAGCAGTGTAGTTCTGCTTGAACAGCGCCCAGGCGTCGCCGTTGGCCTGTGCTTGACCCAGGCGGGAGGGGATTGCGTCCGACATTTAGTCCTTGCTTGAGGTTGAGTGGATTACTTGAACAGCGGCGACACGGCCAGGCGGGCGGAGACTTCCGCGCGGTAGGCCGGATCACGGTGGTAGCGCACATCGCGCATCGCTTCGACGACCTGCGCCTGCGACTGGAACGGCTTGGGGCCAGCATCGGCGTTCGATGCGGTCTTGCCATTCAGAAGGCGGCCGTTGCCGCCACGGAGGGCGACGAGGCCCTGGACTGCCAGCGCTGCGCGGCCGGCGTCGCCGGACTGCACCGCTTCGTTGAACGCCCGCTTCTGCTCGGCGCTCAGGTTGGTCTTGGCCCACTGGACCAGGCCGTCGTAACCGGCCTTGCCACCTGCGGGCGAGTAGACGGCGTTCTCGTAGGTCTGCACGCGAGCGCGCAGGCCATCGACGTACACGTCCACCAGCTCCTTCGGATAGCCCGCGTCCTGGAGCTTCTTGTAGCTCTCCTCGGACAGCGAGCCGTTCGAGTTGAACTCGGTGGCGAAGTCGTCCAGGTTCAGGCCAGCCCGCGCCAAGGCGTCACGCGCGTCATCCGCGGTGGCGTCGTCGATGGTCGCGGGGCCGCCCTTGCCACCCTTGTCGTCGGCTGGCGTGCTCAGTTGTGCGTAGGCGGCTTCCAGCTCCTCCACGGTCTTGTACTTGCCGCCGAACAGGCGCTCGCCATCGGTGCCACCCTGCGCGCCCTGTGCGGGCTGCTGGGTGTCCTGGGAGTTCTGCGGCGGCTGCTGACCTGGGGTCGGCTGGCCGTTGATGCCGTCAAGGCTGACGGTCACTTCGGACTTGCCCGGCTGCGACATTACTTGTCCTCGGGCTTGTAGTTGACGATGACCAGGCCGTTCGTCTTGCGGGTGATCTCGGCCTTGCCCTTACGCTCGACGCTCGGAGCCTTCGGGGCTTCCTTGGTCGGCTTGGCGGGCTTCTCGGTGGTTTCGTTCGACATTGCGTCCTTCTCGGGGTTACGGGGTTTGGGTCATCGCTGAGGCGATATTCGGAGCGGCACGGACCATCGCCTCCTGCGCCGAGGCGTCCTGCTGCTCGGCAGCAAGCTCGTCGTCGGAGCGGATCAGGCCCTTGGTGGAAATGTCGGAAGCGGCGGCAAGTCGGGAGATCGCCTCGCCACTGTTGAGGCGGCGTGCCTTCTCCTCTGCGCCGACAAGCGCATCCACTGCCTGACCGAACTCGATCAGCTTGTTCAGGTCGTGGCCGCGGCCGAGGGCGGCGATGCCAACGGTGATGCGCGGCTTGATGAGTTCCTGCGGCAGCTCGGGCAGGCGACCCTGCTTCTGGAGCTTGTGAAGGCGGCGGCGGATCAGCGGCAGCAAGAGCTGCTCGCCCGACATCGCCATGAAGCCGCTGAGGGCGTCGTCGAGTTCCTGGGTGAGCACCCGGATTTCGTAGGCGGTCACACGCTCGCCGGGGCGCTGCACGGCGGACTTCACGCCGAAGATCAGCTCCAGCGAGTTCGCCAGCCCTTCGGCCTCCTGACGCACGAAGTTCAGGTCGTAGGCTTTCTGGAGCTGGAGCGTGGTCACGTCACTGGCCTCGCCACGCAGCACCGCGCCGGATTCGGCCTCGGTGAGCTGGCGCTCGCGGATCGTCGAGGTCGGCTTGAGGAACATGATGATCTTCGCCAGCGCGGCGGCACCCTTGCGGATCGCCTTGCGCAGCGCCTCCAGCGACTCGAACGCGCCCACGTAGTCGTAGACCAGGCCCTCGCCGTAGTCGTCCACGAGGGACGGCGGGGCGCACAGGGGAATCCACGGGCAGGCGTCGATGGGGTAGGTGCCCACGGTCTCGGGGACTTCGACGCCCTCGACCTCCTGGACCACTTCCCACTCCTTGCCATCTTCCGAGCGACGTACCCAGGTGTAGAGGTTCACGTCGTCGTTCTTGGTCTTTTCGTCGCGTTCTTGGGCGAGCTTCTGCATCACCGCCGCGCGGATCGAATCCGGCAGCATCGCCGGGGCGATCTTGTCGAGCGTGATGATCTCCAGCACGTTGCCCAGGCCATCGCGGTCGGTCACGTAGGAGGTCAGCGGGTACAGCTTGGGCTTGCCCTCGTCGGGGTCGTAGAGCAGGAAGTTGCCGAGGACGATGGCGTGCTTGGCCGCCTCGCTGAGGACCGGGCGGACGCCGCTGGTCTCCAGGTCGTTGACGATGACCCGCTCCACGTCCACCAGCGCGGCCTCCAGTTCGGAGGTCTCCACGCCAGCCTGCTCGGCGATGTTCTCGGCGACGGCCTGGTCAGGCGCGAGCTTGAACACAGAGGCGTTCGGCGGGAGCCAGGCCAGCACGATCTTCGAGGCTAGGGCGTTGACGCACTTCGGGCCGGTGTCGATGTAGGCGGAACCGGGGGTACGCGACTTCGCGCCCTCGTCCACCCACAGGCGGGGCAGGGTGACCTTGGCGCAGCGCTTGGCGCGCGTCTCGGCTTCTTTGCGGTTGGACTTGAGATCGCCGTAGCGCTTCGCGGCCGTCTGCTTCTCGGCCGAGGTCTGCTTGGCGTCAGCCATTCGGAATGGTCAGTCCTTGGTACTGCGTTGCGTTGTTCAGGTCCAGTCGGACCTTGGACTTACGCCGCTGATCGGCCGCGTGGCCGGTCGGCTGGGTGTCCTGGCGGGTCAGCAGGATCGGGTCTTTCTCTTGCTGGTCCGGCATGTTGGGCTTGCTGCACATGATTAGCGGGCGCGGTGCTCCATCTGCTCGACCTTCCGCAGCGCCTTGAGCCGGAGGATCAGGCGGCGCTCGCCCTGCCGGAGCAGGAACTCCTCCTTCGGCTGGGCGGGGTCGTAGATCACTTCGGGGTGCAGTTCGTCCAGGAGGTCGATCAGGTCGTAGGAGTGCAGAGGGATTTGCATAGAACTCCTGGGTTATGAATAGGTGGGGAAACTGTCGTTTCCCCCGATGATGACCACTAAACCCTTAGAGTCGGGCCAGCGATTCCGCGACCATCCGCAGGCGGTGGATCGGGCCGTTGTTGTCGATCACGGTGTCGATCAGGTCGCCGTGGACGCCTGCCTCGGAGGCATGCGCCGAGACCGGGGCCGCGCTGTCGCGGAGCACCTGGACCACCTGGCCGCCCCACTCGCGGATGAACTGCGCCTCGTTGTCGAAGCGAACGTCCGACACCACGACGCCCGCAGCGCCGTCGCGGCGGGCCTGACGGATCTTCTGCGCGACCACCTTGACCCACAGGTCGCGGTCGATCATTTCGCGGCCCCACTCGGTGCCCACGGTCTGCATCAGGCGGCGCGGGGTCTGCCCGTTGAGCCAGTCGAGCGGCTCCTCCTTGAGCGGGCCGTCCTCCATCGCGGACACCGGCAGGCCGGTGATGTCCGCCACGAAGGCGCGGATCGGGGCCGCGAAGGACAGCTTCACGAAGCCGTGGTCGCTGACCAGGAACTCGGCCAGGGTGTCTTTGCCGCTACGGGCGCGGCCGGTGATTCCGATGATCTTCATGGGGACTCCAGAAAAGGAAAGGCCCGCACGAGGCGGGCCTGGTGGTAAAGTGAACGGACCTGTAAGGAGACCGTTAAAATGGACGAAGTTGGCGACCAAGAACAGAAGCGCCTGGAGCAGGTCCAAGAATTCGCAGTGCGTCTTTACGGCCTGCACGCGGCAGCTAACCTACTCGACATAAGCAACGTACTGACTGAGCAAGCGGTGGAGCGGGCGGAGTTCGTTGATACGGAGTTGCGGAAGGTATTGGCTAATCTTGGGGCAGCGGTGACAGAGATGCCTGGCACCATGGGGGAACCAGTGGTTTGGGTGGTTTACCGTGGCAAGCTGGTGCCGCGCACTGGGGAACTCGTCTATCGGGATCGTTGGCACAATCACCTGATGAATCCTCACCAGCCAATGTTTCCCGATGGCTGAGGTTTGGTTGATCTAGCGGGCCAGTGGTAGCCCTGGCCCGCGAATCCCTACAGAGTCGTCAGACAGGTTTCCACAGCTTCACTTCCTTGGTCTTGGGGCTGTAGTCGCCGTAGCGCAGGATTCGCGCGAGGCGTGCTTGGCGGATCGCATCGTGCTTCGACAGCGGCTCGGTGCCGCCGCGGGGGATGCGAGTGGTGTAGGTGGTGACGACGGTGTTCCACAGCGCGCCGAGGTGCTCCTCGACGGGCGCATCGCGGTACGCCTCGTGGATTGGCATGAGCAGCTCGTCCGCGCCCTTGTGGCCGATGCCGGGGAAGCCGGGGTAGTTGTCCACCTGGTCACCCGTGAGCACCTGCTTCATCCAGAACAGGTCAGCGTCGTGAGCCGAGATCGGCCGGACGCCCACGTCGGGACGGTTGGGGTTGTAGAGACGGATGCCGGGGATCGTCTGCATGTCCTTGTCGATGGACACGACGATGCGGCTGCCTGGCGCGCGCTTCGGATTCGGGTGCGAGGCCAGTAGGCCCAGCACGTCGTCACCTTCCAGGTTCTCGATCTCCACGATTTTGTCGCCGAACTCGTCGTAGACGAACTCGTCGAGCACGTACCACAGGGCAGGCTTGTCCTTGCTGGCACGGTTGAGCTTGTAGGTGGGGTCGATTTCCTTGCGGAAGTTGTGCTTCTTGCAGGACAGGGCCAGCAGGTAATCACGCGCGCCGAACTTCTCGACGATCTCGTCGATGTAGTCCTCCAGCTTCGCCTTCGCGCGCTCGGGCTGGATCGCTTCGACCTTGTTGCCGTCGCCGTTCCAGTCGATGTTCGCGGTGTTCGAGAACGCGAGCTGGTAGCGCAGCACGTCGGCGTCGATCAGCAGCAGGGGGCCGCGCTTGTTCATGCGTCCACCCACTGCCATCCCACGAGCGCCAGCGCGAACCAGCGGTGCAGCCAGTTCGGACGCTCCCGGACCTGCACGAAGAAGTTGCCGCCGATGACCCAGGAGCCGGCCGCCTGCGGCGGCCGATAGGTGACGTAGGAAGTCATGGCCGCTTCTCCGGGTGGCGCTCATACCACGCCTGTAGCTCGGCGGCGTAGCGCTTCATTCCGGCCTGGTACTCCGGGCCGTCGCCGAGCGGGTACTCGTGCTCGTCGCACACGAAGTCGGTGGTCGGGATGGTGTACGGAATCTGCGTGCAGGAGTTCCCCGTACACATCGACTGCCACATGATGATGTAGGAGTCCTCGCTGTGCCCTTTCAGGCACGAGCCATAGTCCGCACTCGGCGGCCAGGGCTTCATATCGCACGCAGCGAGGCCAGCACACAGCGCCAGGATCAGGAGAGCGCGCTTCATACCATGCTCTCGTGTACGGCGACCCAGCACTTCTCGCTAACGCGGCGGATGAAGTAGATCGCGGTGTTCCACTCCATGGGGCGCAGCATGCGCTCCGTGCAGCACGGGCACTTGGCGTTGTAGGCGTGAACCTCGGGCTGGTGTTCGAGCACAGCCACGCGGTAGGTAGTACACGGAGCGATCAAGCGGACATCGCCGTCAGCGGGGCCGCCAATGAAATGCACGCGAAGCTGATTCTCGTTCATCGGTTCGATTCCTTGAGGACTTCCAGGGCGCTCGCCTTGTCGGCGTTGCAGCGCAGGAGGCCGTCCTCGGCGTTGCCGCCGAAGCGGTAGAGGTCGTAGGTGGTGGTGGTCGGGTCAGCCATCACGGCGTCGAGTGAGGAGTGCGTGCCCTCAATGACGGTCGGCTGGAGGAACTGCTCCGGCACGACTTTCGAGGTGTGCGCGGCGCAGCTCGTCAGGAATGCGGCGAGACAGGTAATCGCCAGTTTCCGGGTCAGCATTTGCTGCAATCTCCACAGAGCGGTTGGTGGTGGCGCGGGCGTTCCGCAGCGCTGCATCGAAGGCAGAGCGGCGCACGGCTTCGCGGTTGAGGGTCTCGACGGTCTGCTTGAGGTCGGCCAGTTCCTTTGCCGACTCCTCCAGCTCCGCCACGCGCTGGGCCATTGCGGTGTACTTCCAGGCTGCGAAGCCGCCAGCCGCGAGCGCGGCAACGACCAGCAGCGCCGCGAGGGCGCGCAGGATGTTGGTTGGGTTCATCGGTTCTCTTGGACGTAACAGGCGACTCGCAGAAGCTCCGAGGGAGTCGCGTCGGACTTGATCTGATTCGCGCGTGCGGAGATCACGCGCACGTTGCCCCGGACGTAGCCGAGGTCAGGTTCGATGCGGTCGAGCGTGGGTGAGTTGGGGCCTTGGGCCTTGCGCCCGACAGCGCGGTACAGCGGGATGCCCAGCGCCGGGCAGAAGTCGGGGACCACGATGTCGTCCGACGTGAGGTCGAACGGCAGTCCCTTCCTTGCTGCCCGGCGTTTCGCTTGGCGCACCAGGGCGAGTGCAATGTCCCGCTTGCCGCGGGTCAGTGCGTCTCGGCCCAATTCCTTCCGATCTTGAACTCGCCATCGAGCGGACAGCGGAAGCCGAAGTTATCGCCAGCCTTGCGGATGGCGGCCTGGGCGGTCTTGCCCACGAACTCGGCCTTGTCCTCGTCCACTTCGATCTGCCACTCGTCATGGACGTTGGCGAGGAACTCGTAGTGGACGCCCGGCACCAACCCTGCGGCTTGCAGGTCGGCGTCGAGGATCACCAGGGCTTTCTTCATCACCAGCGCACCGGCCGACTGGAGCAGGGTATTGAGCGCGGCGTGGTCGCTGCGGATGTGCAGCTTCCGGCCGTCGAGACCGATCAGGTATCCCTTCTCGGCCGCGCGCTTCTTGACCCCGCGTACCAGCTTCTCCAGCGCAGGCAGCCCGGCCAGGAATTTCGAGCGGAGCTTCGCCCCGGCTTGGCGACCCTTACCCACGATGGAGCCGAGCTTCGCGTCGCCTGCCCCGTAGAGGAAGGCGTAGATGAAGGTCTTGGCGTTGTCGCGGGTGGGCAGTCCTGCGGCCGATTGGTTGACGGAGTGGATGTCGCCTTCGAGGATGACCTTGGCGTATTCGCCGCCGTCGTGCTTTGCCATGAAGTGCGCCAAGCAGCGCAGCTCCAATCCCGAGGCGTCCGCGCCGACCTGGAGCTTCCCTGTTGGGACGCAGAACAACGAGCGGCACTCGAATCCGTAGCCGCCTTCCTGGCCCTTGAGGATTCCCTTCTCCTTCGAGTGCTGGACCTTCGGCACCTGAGCGATGTTCGGCTTCGAGTGCGTCATGCGGCCGGTCACCGCTGCGTTCTGATTCACGCTGCCGTGGATGCGGCCGTCCTTCTTGATGGCCTTGAGCCACGCCTCGTCGCCTTCGGCGAGCTGGCCGAGGCGCTTGTTGACGATGAAGTGCTCCAGCAGGAGCGGGATGATCGGGAACTTGAGCGCGCCCAGGACTTCTTCGTCGATCTTCGGCTGGCCCTTCTCGGTGAACTCCTGGGGCCGCCAGCCGTGAATTGCAGTCAAGCGGTCAGCAATGTGCTGGCGGCTTGCCGGGTTGAACACCACGTCCTTGTAGGTCGTGACCTCCACGCCCTTGACGTAACCGCGGCGCTTGTCGTCGCGCTTCGGTACGAACTTGCGCTTCACCACCTTCCACGGCGGAATGACCTTGCGCAGCTCGGCCTCCAGCGCAGTGCGCCGGGACACGAGGATGCACTCCAGCTCACGCGCCTTCTCCTGATCGAACAGGTAGCCGTAGCGCTGCTGACGCGAGAGGATTGGCGCGACGGCCTGCTCCAGCTCGATGGCCTCGGTAGGGAGGCCCTTGCTCATCAGCAACGCGAACAGTGCTTGCGTGACCGCAACGTCCTGGTCGCAGTAATCGTCCATTTCCTGAGACCACTGTGCCCAGGGATCGAGGCCGCGTGCGGCCATCTGCGCCGCGTAGTCGCCTTTCCAGCGACCGAGGCGGTAGCCCCACGCTTCGAGGGCGTGGCGGCCGATCAGCTTGCCCGGCAACACCGGGTTCGCTCCCTGCTTCTTGCGGGCCTTGAAGTCGCGGTCCTTGAGGTCCGGGTAGACCAGCGTGGACATCAGCAGCGTGTCGAAGTACGCCTGGACCTTGAAGTCCGGGAACACCTTGGCGATAGCCGGAATGTCGAATCCGGCGATGTTGTGGCCGACAACGCGCTTGGCCTTCTTGAGCCTCTCGACGGCCTGACGGACTGTCATTTCGCCCGTGCCGTGATCGTTGGCGGACAGGATGGGACCGCGCGGTGCGCCGGTCTCATCTACCTCTTGGAGGGAAATGCAGTGGATCGTGTCAAGTTCGTCGAGGAGGCCATTGGTCTCGCAGTCGAATACGAGGATCAACGGCGGTCCTCCTTACGGGTAGCCGTGGTTGGTTACGGGGATTGCGCGGACACGGCGGCGGGCGCGGAGGATGTACTCCGGCTCGGGAGCCTTCGGCGGCGTATGGACGCCCTGCGGCGCGTGGCCGGGGAAGTCGTCGTCCTCGAACAGTTCCTCCTGCTCGGGCTGGTCGGGGTGCAGCGTGTAGCCGTAGTCCTCGACGTAGTGCGTGATGCGGCGGATGGTGCGCTCGGTGCCGTTGTTGTTCAGCACGAACAGCAGCTTCTCCGATGCGTCGGCAACCGCGCCTTCGAGGGATACGACCACCACCTCGTCGGTGCTGGGTTCGTAGATGGCGACATGGGCGCAGCACCGCAGATCGAAGCGGGCGCAGTGCTCGTGCGGCGTACCGAACTCGAAGCCGATCAGGCTCACGAGGTGACCCTCGGGCGAGCGGAAGTTGCGGATACCGTTCGGAGCGGCTTCGCTGGTCCAGTCGCTACGGCCGCTCAGGTACGCGGCCACGTAGGTGTAGCTCGCAAGTGACACGAAGAAGCAGTCGATGTCCTTGATTTCGGTCCCGTCGTAGAACGCGCGCAGGCTTCCGCCACCCAGGATGACCAGGTGGCGGACTTCGGCCGGCAACACGTCGAACAGGGACCGAGCGTGTTGCTCGGCAGTCATGGTTGGTCCCTTAGCGGATCAGGTTGGTGAAGCGCTCGGCGACACGCAGTGCGCGCTCGGCTTCTTCCTCGTGCTCGTCGGCCTGCGAGTGCAGGACATCGGCCTTGTCGCGCAGCGTCGAGGCGGTGGCGATGCGGTCGGCGCTGATCTTGAACAGCTTGTCCACCTGGCCCTCCAGCACCTTCACCACGTCGGTCACGGTGTCCTTGCGGAACGGAGCGGTCAGCAGGTCGATTGCGATGGCGACGATCTCTTTCATTGGGGTAGTTCCTCGGCTTTGATGTGGATGACCACGCGCCGCCCTGGCTTGCCGTACATGACACGGCAGGCTTGGTCGGAGCGCGGGAGTTGGTAGGGGAGAACGAGGCTCTCAGCGAAGGAGAGCGGCGCATCAGCTGGAATGAAGCCTACGACCGAGCGGCCGTCAGTAGTCGGAGGTGGATACATCGGATGACTCGTCGGCGAAGTCGCCGTATTCGCCCGGAGCATCTGCATTGAGCAGACGGCCGGATGCGTGGTCGTAGCTGTAGTAGAGAACCTGGCCGTTCGACTGGCCGGTGAAGCGATCCTTGAGGACGCGGAAGGTCGTGCAGTTGCGCTCGGCCTCGTTCTCGGCCTGGGTGTTGCGCTCCAGGCCGAACGCGAAGTGCGTCCAGAAGCCAATCGCGCGGCTGCCCTTGAAGTGACGGAGCATCACGCGCCCGCCTTCCTCGTGGGGCTTGCCTTCCGGCGTGGCGAGGTGCGAGACCAGGTAGATGCAGATGAGGTGGCGCTGCGCGAACTGCGCGATCTTCGCCATCGTGTCCTCCAGCATCTTCCGCTCGTCCTCGGCACCGGCCGCGAACGACGTGAGGTTGTCGAGGACGATGTGCTTGACGCCCTCGGCGACGACCATGTGGGCCATCTTGGCTTCGATCACGTCCCACTCGGACGAGCCGAAGTGGTCGTAGATGAACACCTGGCCCTTGTCGAGAATCTCGAACGCGGCTTCCAGCTCCTCCTGCGTCCAGCTCCCATCGGGGACGTGGAAGCGGCGGCCAGCAACCTTGCCTGCCATGCGCTTCGCCGTCTCGACCGGCTGCTGCTCCAGGAAGAACAGGCCAACGCGGTCGCCGGTTTCCTGCGCGATGAAGGCTGCTTCCTCCATCAGCCAGTCGGTCTTGCCGATGCCGGTGCCCGCGCCGAAGGTGTAGACCTCGCCGTACCGCTTGCCGTAGGTCAGCGCGGTGAGGCGCGGGTCGTGCCAAGGCATGCCCATCGAGACCGGCTTGAGTGCCTTCTCCTTGAGGGAGCCGAACGTCACCACGCCATCGGGGCGCTTGGTCTGCGCTTCGTAGATGGCGCGAGTGATCGCCTCGGCATCGCCACGCTGGAGCAGCTCGTTCGGGTCTTTCGCCGGGAGCTGTGCGATCTTGGCCTTGCCGGGAGTCAGCAGCAGCGCCACTTCCTGCGCGGCGGCCTGGCCCGGTTCGTCCATATCGAACATGAGCACAACCTCGTTGAAGCCGTTGACCCACTCCAGCTCGCGCTTGATGGACTTGGCTGCGCCTTGCGCCCCGTTCGGGACGGACACCACCGGCCAGCGGAGGCCAAGTGCCTGCGCCACGGAGAGCGCGTCGATCTCGCCTTCGGTGATGACGAGGCGTCGCCCCGGTTCGTAGAGGTGCTGGCCGAACAGCCCGCACGCCTTCGAGTCGCCGATGAACGAGAACTTCTTGTCGGGGTAGCGGAGCTTCTGCGCGACGATGCCGCCATCGCGCTTGTAGTTGGCGATCTGCACGGTCTTGCCGTGCTTGTCCTTGCCGATCCAGTAGCCGTACTTACGGCATGCTTCCTCAGTGATACCGCGCTTCGCCAGGGCTTGCGGTTCACCCTTCGCAAAGTCGCTCATGGTTTTCCTGCTGGTGGGTTGAGAGACCTCCTCGCCTTCGGCTGGCTCGTAGTGACCGCAGCCGAAGCAGTAGCCGTGCCCGTCGCTGTAGCGCGCAAGGTTGTCCTTGCTGCCGCAGTTCGGGCACGGCTCTTTGTGGAGGTATTCGGAGTCAGCGCTTTGCACGCTCCACGGACCACATGCGCTTGCGGTAGGAAATGCCGAGGCGACGATTCAGCGCACCCTTGACGGTGCGGCCCAGGCCGCGGAAGGGCTTGTCGGCGCGCGCCCATGCGCGCTCGAAAGCCAGGCGCATCGCGGACGGAATGACGGTGGTGGCGGTGTTGGTCATGCGTTCTTCTCCAGCAGGAACTTGGTGAATGCGGCGACTTCTTCGGTCGCATCGTTGGCGTCGAGGCCCAGCTCGTCGGTGCAGTAGTTGCGATACAGCTGGAGCAGCGCATCGACGCGGTACTGCTTCGGAGCGCGGCGCGCTTCCAGGAGCGGAGCCTTGCTGCGGCGCTGACGGCGCGACAGGCGATAGCGCGTGTACCGCTGCCCCGAGGCGTCCTCGCAGGTCTGCGTTTCGATCTCGAAGCCAGCAGCGCGCAGCTCATCGACGCGCGAGGCGAGGCGGCGGATGCGGTAGACGCCTTCGGCCTGCCACGAGGTCAGGTGCGAGTGGCGACGCAGGTGATCCAGGACGACCTGGGTTTGCGGGGGCAGCGGTTTCACGTTTGGTTCTCCTATCGAGGGAAGTCAGGTGCCCACACGACGGGCTTGCCGTAGGCGGCGAGCAGGCGTCGCAGTGCGGCGTGTTGGGCTTCGGTGAAGTTGTCCTCGGGCTGCATGGCGTCGTTGACGCCGCCCAGGAGGCAGACTTGGTATGCGGATTGGTTGTGCTTACCGGCGAGAGCGCCGGGCTGATTCAGCGGGCGACCGTCGTAGATCGAGCCGTCGCGTTCGATGACGAAGTGGACGGCGATCTTCGAGTAGCCCTGCGAGCGGTGCAGGCGTGCGAGTTCTTCGCCGGTCGTGACCTGCTCGGGGCGGGTCATGCTGGCGAGGACGAACAGCGCCTCTACCGATTCCAGAGGTTTGAGGCGCACTTAGAGTTTGTAGAGGTGGACTTCGGTGCGTGGTTCTTCGTCCGGCTGCGCCCAGCGCTTACCGGAGAGCAGCCACATGACTTGCTTGTCGTCGGCCCAATAGCCGGTGGCTTTGGTCACAACGTCCATCGGCCCCTTGGCGAGGTTGTCCACGTCGCCCTTGGGAAACGCGGCCTTCGAGGTCTTGGCGCGTTTGCATACCGCGATGATGACCACTAAAACCGGATCGGTCGGCGACAGGTCCAGGTCACCGGCTGGCAGGTGCTTCTCTGCGGCTTCCTTCCAGGTCTTGTATGTCTTGCCGTAGTAGACGCCCCAGCGCGAAACCTTCGGGCGCGAGGCGGGCACCGGGTCAAACGGGAACATGAGGGAGGCCAAATGCTTGGCCCCCCTCGCGGTGTCCACGATGACCGACAGCGGATCAGTAGTCGCCGTCATCGCCCTCGTCGTCGGAGTCGCTGTCGTCGTCCGAGTCGTCATCGCTGTCGCTGAATGGCGCGCTGTCGGCGGCCTCGTAGCCGTCCTCCTCGCCGAAGCCGTAGTCCTTGGCGTTGCGCTGGCCGAACTCGACCAGCTCGATCACCTGGACGGCGACCATGTAGCAGGTCAAGTAGAACTTCTTGGCCGATTCGACGAACGAACCGCCGATCTCGTAGGAGACCTTGAGTTCGCTGCCGCCGCCGATCTGCGGCGGGTTGTCGATCTTCTTGCCGCGGGCGTCGAAGATGTCCGGGCGCATGGTGAACTTCTTGCCGGTGCGCTTGCTGACGCCGCTGGCCTTCATCTTGAACTTCACCAGCACGCGGCCGGTGTCATCGCCGTTCTCGTCGGTTTCTTCGGTGAACACCGGGGCCACTTCGGCACCCTTCTTCTTCTTCGGGTTCTCGCTCAGGAACTCCTGGAACAGCTCGTCGCGCCGGGTTTCCAGCTTCTTCGCCAGCGCCTTGAAGTCCTTGTCGTTCGGGTCGAACGCCAGGCTCACGGTGTATTCGCCTTCCGGCTTGAACTTGGTGTCCGGTTCGTTCAGGCGCGGCCACACGGCGGTGCCCTTGGGGGAGACGAATCGTTCGCGCTTCTTGGTTGCCATCAGTTGTCGGTCTCGTAGTTGGTCGGGAGATAGATGCCCGCGCGCCACAGGTCAGCGGCGGCGGTCAGCGGGGTGTCGGCGGAAATGCCGAAGGCTTCGTCGATGTCGAAGCCGATTAGCGCCTCGTCGATGAAGGCGTCGGTGATCGGGTCACGCATCACGGGTAGTGCGGTTTCAGCTCGCGCTCCGCGTAGCGGCGCACGGCGTTGAGGGTGTTGACCTGCCGGTAGCGGCAGTCCTGCTCCATGCGCGAGACGACCCGCAGCACTTCCATCGGATCGAGGCCGAGCACTTCGCAGAAGTTCTTGAAGGCGCACGCCAAGCCGATCACCTGATCGGCCGGGTGACCGAGGGACTGCACGCTGTCGATCACGACGAAAGCGCCGCGTGCGGCGCTTTCGGCAGAACGTGAGTGCAGTCCGTCGATGACGCGATCACGCACCTGCGTGCAGCTCCGTCATGCGGTGCTTGAACTCCTCGACCGTGCCGTGTTCGGCCGGGTTGTAGATGCCGAGGACCACACCGAAGTGGTCCTGGGCAACGTAGGTGTTCAGTGCGTGCTGGTAGTTGATGCTCATGTTGATGTTCTCGCTTAGGGTATCAATTGCCAAAGGGGGATGGACTAGGCAAAGAAATAGCGCGACTCCAGCACCAGGCTGAGGTCCAGGTCGCCATGCGGCGGGAGGGGGGGGAGTTTCTCTGCCGCTTCTGGCGGGAGCTGCTCGACGAGTTGCTGTCGGAAGTCGGCCAGTACGTCGCCGCTGTATTGATCGACGAACGCCTGCCGGAGTGCGGCGGCGAGGATTGCTGCCTGGCCCGCGTGCGTACCGTAGGAGTCGTGGATCATGGCGAACGACTCGATGCCGTTCTCTGCCGCGAGGCAGGTGGTCAGCATCATGTGGCTGGCGTCGCAGGAGTGGACGAAGTTCGGGCTGATCCCGAGGGTCTGCCTGCGACGGTCGAGCTTAGTACCGCCGATGTTGACCACTAAATTCACCTCGCGGCCTCCGACGTGCGGCCGGATGCGGACGCCTTCCTCCTCGCGGTACTCTTGGAGGACCGGGAAGCCAGCGGGCGTCGTCCAGCTCACCGGCAGGTCGGCCGACGAGGCGACCTTGGAGGCATCACGCAGCCAGTCCATCGCCGCGCGGGCTGCGATCACGACCTCGCCGATGCACTCCCACAGCAGGGTCGCCAGGTACTCGGCGGTCTCCCAATCGTCCTCCATGCCCAGCTTCTTGAACTTGGAGAGCACCTGGGCGCGCATGCCCGACTTCGTGACGCCGTAGGGCAGCGTCATCACCGGCTGCTTCACGATGTCGCGGGTGAGCTGGCCGTCCAGCTTGATCGCCAGCGGGTCGCCGCTCTCGGCACGGGCGCGCAGCTTCTCCTGGGCCACGTCCTTCACGCGCGAATAAATGTCGGCGGGCTTCGGCTGCGGGATCAGGTTGGTGGCTGCGCCGCCCACGGAGTCGCGGAGCATGGCCGAGAAGTTCTGGAGGCCGTTGCAGGAGCCGTCGAGCGCGATGGGCAGATGGGAGACGTGATCGCGGCCGTTGAGGCTGTAGCCGAGCCACTCGAAGCACGCGGCCAGCGCGCAGAACGGGCTGTCGGCGTCCATCCAGAAGCGTTGGCCGTCCAACGGATCGAGGGCGCTGTCGAGAATCTGCTCCTCGTGCTCGCGCACCCAGGCCACGCGCTCCTTGAACGACACCTTGTCCACGCCGAAGCAGTTGGCGACGTGGATGGCGAGCCAGTAGGCACCGTCCTCGCCGAGCGGCACGCCCTGGGCGAACGTCAGCAGGCCCTTGGCCGCATCATCACCCTGCGGGGTCAGCGTCGGGGGCAGGGGGTAGCACCGGCCGCGGAAGTCGAGGTTGTGCGGGAAGTAGATCGCGGGGTACTCGGCGAACTTCTCCGCCAAGGCGATCTTCTGCGCGGCGGCGAGGCGGGTGGACACGCTGCGCGCGTTGGCCTCGTAGACCTTGGCGCGGTCGCGCTTCCATTCCTTGAACTCGTCGGCGTGGTGCTCCTTGAAGTAGTCCGGGTCGGTCTCCAGCAGGGCAGGGCGGCTCGGCAGGTCCATCAGCTCGCGCTCCGGCAGCCCGGCGACACCGCCGCCTGCGTTCCACAGCTCGCGCATGACCTCCAGGACGGGCACGTTCACCTTCCAGGCGGTTGCCTGGATGGCGTTGAGGGCCTGGTAGACGTTGGGCATATCGACCAGCGCCAGCTCGCGCTTGTAGGCGCGGTTGCGGGTACGCACGAGGTCAGCCCGGCCGCCGATGTCGGTCAGGTAGCCGCCGTCACGGGGCGTGGTCCACGGACGCGGCGGGACGACCATCGGCATCAGCACCGGCTGGTACAGGGCGGCGCTGTCGTGGGCCTTGGTCAGCCAGTCGAGCACCTTCTGATTCCCGGCGATCAGCAGGTGGCGCTTGCCGCGCTCGGCCACGGTGACCAGCTCGACCAGCCCGGTCGCCTCGACGAACAGCTCGATGAGCTTCATGCCCACCAGCAGCGCGTCCTTGTCGGACAGGTAGAGGCGCTTGTCGTCCTCGGGGGCGAACTCGGCGTCGGCGATGACGTGCCGCATGACGGCGGTGGAGTGCCGGGCCGAGGTGGACTTCTTGAGCTGCTCCTGGACCACCCGGTACAGGCCGGGGTGCTTCTCGCGGAGCAGGGAGAAGTTGATCTCGTTGGCTACCTCGTGGCCCAGGGTGATCGCCACGGACACCGCCTTGCGGTGATCGGCGACCAGCGCGTTGACGCAGGTGAAGCTGGTCAGATAGGCGAGGGCGTGGGGGTTCAGGTGGCGGATGAACTTGAGGGCGGCGTGGCGCTTGCCCGGCTTGCCGGTGTCGGCTTCGGCCACGAACGCCATGATCGCGGCGGCGGTGGCGTCGATGCTCTCCATGACCAGCTTGCGGCCGGGGCCGGTCTCGGCCTCCTGGCGCTGCTCCCTGATCTTCTCGTAGCGGGCAATGCCCAGGCTGGTGCTTTCCTTCTCCAGTTCGAGCTGGGCGGCGTGCAGGTCGTTCTCTTGCCAAGTCGTCATCGTTTGCCCTCGGGGGATGCAAAAGTCAAAACGGGAGGACCGCACCGGGGGCTGCCCGGTACGGTCCTGAGTGGTTCGGTTGTTGGTCCTGGGTGGACCTATGTGGAACTGTAGTAGTCCTCGGTGGTGAACAGCAATGAGTAGTTCTGAATGGTTGTCCTAGGAGGAGGTCCGCCGAAGATGACCACTTTATTCGGCGTCACCTGGTGTCACCTGTCGTGGCACCCGGCGTCACCTATATGTCACCCGAAGCGTCACCTGATAGACTGGAAAGCTGTAAGTAGTTGAGTGGTCAGGACTAATCGGCAGGGGCTTCGGGATTTAGGTTCCAGTGCCGCAAGGCGTGGGGGTTCGAGTCCCCCCTTTCGCACCAGTGCCGGCCTGTCCCCGCCCTGATCGGGCCATCTGCGCCCCCTTGACCGGCACGCGCTGGCAGTGCAGGCCGAATTGGGCGAAACTAAAGGGCTGCGGCAAGCAGGCGCGTCCCAGACGTCGTGTCCTTACAACCGTTTCATCCCAATCATCGAGCCGGGGGCGTGGGCCACCGGTGGCAGGAGTCAACATGCAAGCTTCGATCGAATCCACCGGCAACCTGGAACGCCGCCTGAGCTTCTCGCTGCCGGAAGAGCGTCTGCAGAGCCACATCGTCGGCCGCCTGGGCGAAATCGCCCGTACCACCCGCATCAAGGGTTTCCGTCCGGGCAAGGTGCCGGCCAAGGTGATCGAGCAGCGCTTCGGCGCGCAGGTCCGTGGCGAGGCGCTGGACGGCCTGCTGCGCGAAACCTTCGATGCCGCCGTGCGTGAGCACGACCTGCGCATCGTCGGCAGCCCGCGCATCGACAAGGGCGACGAGGGTGAATTCTCCTTCGTGGCCACCGTGGAAGTGGTGCCGGACTTCGGCGACATCGACGTCAGCAAGCTGACCGTCGTGCGCCACAGCGCCGAGATCACCGACGCCGACATCGACCAGATGATCGAGAACCTGCAGAACCAGCGTCGTACTTGGGCCCCGGTCAGCCGTGGCGCGCAGGACGGTGACCTGGTCGCGGTGGAAACCTGGTCGCAGGCCGGCGAAGAGCGCCTGCCGGCCGAGGGCACCGAGAAGGGTTCGATCGTGCTCGGCCAGGGCATGATGTTCGACACCATCGAAAAGGGCCTGGTCGGCCTGGCCAAGGGCGAAGAAAAGACCCTGGACGTCGAGTTCCCGGCTGACTGGCGCGTGCCGGTGCTGGCCGGCAAGACCGTGCAGGTGACCGTCAAGGTTGCCGAAGTGTCCGAGCCGGTCGTGCCGGCGGTCGACGAAGCCTTCATCAAGAGCTTCGGCGTGAAGGGCGGCGACGTCGAGCAGTTCCGCAGCGACATCCGCGCCAACCTGGAGCGCGAGCTGAAGGGCGCTCTGATGAACCGCCTGCGCCGCGAAGTGGGCGAGCAGCTGATCGCCGCCTACTCGTCGGTGGAAATGCCGCCGCGCCTGGTCGAGAACGAAGCCCGCGCCATGCTGGCCCAGCAGGTCGAGCAGATCCGCCGCAACGGCCAGAACGTCGGCGAGATCCCGGCCGATGCCCACGAAGGCTTCAAGGAAGCGGCCGCCAAGCGCGTGCTGGTCGGCCTGCTGGTCGGTGAAGTGGCCCGCATCAACGACCTGCGCCTGGAAGCCAAGCGCCTGAACGAAACGATGCGCCTGATCGCTTCGACCTACGAAGAGCCGGAACAGGTCATTGAGATGTACCGCAACGACCCCCAGCTGATGTCTGGCCTGCAGAACCGTGTGATGGAAGAGCAGGTGATCGACTGGATCGCCGAGCGTGCCCAGCACACCGAAGAGAAGCTGTCGTTCCAGGACGCGATCCGCCAGTAAGCCCGGGCGGATCACCGGATGCCCCGCGCCTTTGCCGGCGCGGGGTTGTTGCCCCCCAAGATAGGTACCTCACGTAATGGACAACCGAACCAAAGCCCTGAACCTGGTTCCGATGGTGGTCGAGCAGACCAGCCGCGGCGAGCGTGCCTACGACATCTATTCGCGCCTGTTGAAAGAGCGCCTGATCTTCCTCGTGGGCCCGATCGACGATCACATGGCCAACGTGGTGGTGGCGCAGTTGCTGTTCCTGGAGTCGGAGAACCCGGAAAAGGACATCAACATCTACATCAACTCGCCGGGTGGCGTGGTCACCGCCGGCATGGCGATCTACGACACCATGCAGTACATCAAGCCGAATGTGAGCACCACCTGCATCGGCCAGGCCGCCTCGATGGGCGCCCTGCTGCTGGCCGCGGGCGAAGCTGGCAAGCGCTATGCGCTGCCGAACTCGCGCGTGATGATCCACCAGCCGCTGGGTGGCTACCAGGGCCAGGCCACCGACATCGACATCCACGCGCGTGAGATCCTGACCCTGCGTTCGCGCCTGAACGAGGTGCTGGCCAAGCACACCGGCCAGTCGCTGGAGACGATCGCCCGCGACACCGAGCGCGACAACTTCAAGAGCGCCTTCGAGGCGCAGGCCTATGGTCTGGTCGACCAGGTCCTGGAGCGTCGTCCGGACGAGTCGATCCAGGCCGGCTGACCGGCCATCACGGGGCCATGGAGGCCCCGTTCCTGCAGGGTCGGGCGGGACTGGTGTCCCCTCGGCCCTGTGCTATTCTCGAATCGAACCCCCGTTCAGCGGGTGGGGTAACTGGGTAAGCGAAGCATGAGCGAAGACCGCCAAGGTCGTTCCACGGACACCGGCAAGATCCTCTACTGCTCTTTCTGCGGCAAGAGCCAGCATGAAGTGCGCAAGCTGATTGCGGGTCCGAGCGTATTCATCTGCGATGAGTGCGTGGAGCTGTGCAACGACATCATCCGTGAGGAACTTGAGGAAAAGGCGCAGTCGGCGCGCAGTTCGCTGCCCAAGCCGCGCGAGATCCTCGAGGTCCTCGACCAGTACGTGATCGGCCAGAACCGCGCCAAGCGCACGCTGGCCGTGGCCGTGTACAACCACTACAAGCGCATCGAGAGCCGGCAGAAGAACGACGACGTCGAACTGGCGAAGTCGAACATCCTGCTGGTCGGCCCGACCGGTTCGGGCAAGACGCTGCTGGCCGAGACCCTGGCCCGCCTGCTCAACGTGCCGTTCACCATGGCCGACGCCACCACGCTGACCGAAGCCGGTTACGTGGGCGAGGACGTGGAGAACATCATCCAGAAGCTGCTGCAGAAGTGCGACTACGACGTCGAGAAGGCGCAGCAGGGCATCGTCTACATCGATGAAATCGACAAGATCTCGCGCAAGAGCGAGAACCCGTCGATCACCCGCGATGTGTCCGGCGAAGGCGTGCAGCAAGCCCTGCTGAAGCTGATCGAAGGCACCGTGGCCAGCGTTCCGCCGCAGGGCGGCCGCAAGCACCCGCAGCAGGAATTCCTGCAGGTGGACACCAAGAACATCCTGTTCATCTGCGGCGGCGCGTTCGCCGGGCTGGACAAGGTGATCCAGGCCCGTTCCACCGACGTCGGCAGCATCGGCTTCGGCGCCAAGGTGAAGAGCAGCGAGCGCAAGCAGGAAGTGGGCAAGGTGCTGGCCGAAGTCGAGCCGGAAGACCTGATCAAGTTCGGCCTGATCCCCGAGTTCGTCGGCCGCCTGCCGGTGGTGGCGACCCTGGAGGAGCTGGACGAGCCGGCCCTGATCAGGATCCTGACCGAGCCGAAGAACGCCATCACCAAGCAGTTCAAGAAGCTGTTCGAGATGGAGAACGTCGAGCTGGAGTTCCGTCCGGACGCGTTGTCGGCCATCGCCAGGAAGGCGCTCAAGCGCAAGACCGGTGCACGCGGCCTGCGCACCATCGTCGAATCGGTCCTGCTGGACACCATGTACGACCTGCCGTCGCAGGAAAACGTCAGCAAGGTGGTGGTGGACGAGTCGGTGATCGAGCACAAGTCCGAGCCGTACCTGATCTACCAGACCCCGGCGGCCCCTGAACAGAAGGCCGCAGGCGCCGAGTGATCCTTCCAGGTTGTTGATTGGAAAGGATTTTCAAGGAATGCCTTGCATCTGAAAGCCGATGGCCCCATAACGGGGCCATCGGCTTTTTTTGTCTCCGGAAGATGCCCTCCCGGAGGCGGTTTTCCCCTTCCCTGGAGCCCCCATGGCCCGTTCCCCAAGTGAAACCCTCGACCTGCCGGTCCTGCCGCTGCGCGACGTAGTGGTGTTCCCGCACATGGTCATCCCGCTGTTCGTCGGCCGTGACAAGTCCATGCACGCGCTCGAACAGGCAATGGAAGCGGACAAGCGCATCCTGCTGCTGGCGCAGAAGTCGGCCGAGACCGACGACCCGCATGCGGCCGACCTCTACCAGGTCGGTACGCTGGCGCAGGTGCTGCAGCTGCTGAAGCTGCCCGACGGCACCATCAAGGTGCTGGTCGAAGGCCTGTCGCGCGTGCAGGTCACCCACGTCGACGAGCGTAACGGCTCGCTGCACGGCCAGGCCGTGGAGATCGACGCCACCGACGAGCGCGAAGCACGCGAGGTGGAGGCGATCGCCCGCTCGCTGATGTCGCTGTTCGAGCAGTACGTGAAGACCAATCGCAAGCTGCCGCCGGAGCTGCTGCAGACGTTGTCGGGCATCGATGAGCCGGCCCGCCTGGCCGACACCATCGCTGCGCACATCAGCGTGCGCCTGGCCGACAAGCAGCGCCTGCTGGAAACGCTGGCCGTCGGTGACCGCCTGGAGATGCTGGTCGGCCTGGTCGATGGCGAGATCGACGTGCAGCAGATGGAAAAGCGCATCCGCGGCCGCGTGAAGTCGCAGATGGAGAAGAGCCAGCGCGAGTACTACCTCAATGAACAGATGAAGGCCATCCAGAAGGAACTGGGTGACCTGGACGACGCACCAGGCGAGCTGGAAGAGCTGGCCCGCAAGATCGCCGAAGCCGGCATGCCGAAGGCGGTTGAAGCCAAGGCACGCAATGAACTGAACAAGCTCAAGCAGATGTCGCCGATGTCGGCCGAAGCGGCGGTCGTGCGCAACTACCTGGAGTGGCTGCTGGGCGTGCCGTGGAAGAAGCGCAGCAAGGTGCGCAAGGACCTGAAGGCCGCGCAGGACACCCTCGACGCCGACCACTACGGCCTGGAGAAGGTCAAGGAGCGCATCCTTGAATACCTGGCGGTGCAGTCGCGCGTGAAGCAGATGAAGGGCCCGATCCTGTGCCTGGTCGGGCCGCCGGGCGTGGGCAAGACCTCGCTCGGCCAGTCCATCGCCAAGGCTACCAACCGCAAGTTCGTGCGCATGTCGCTGGGCGGCGTTCGCGATGAAGCCGAGATCCGTGGCCACCGTCGTACCTACGTCGGTTCGATGCCGGGTCGCATCGTGCAGAACCTCAACAAGGTCGGCAGCAAGAACCCGCTGTTCGTGCTGGATGAGATCGACAAGATGTCGATGGACTTCCGTGGCGATCCGTCGTCGGCGCTGCTGGAAGTGCTCGACCCGGAGCAGAACAACGCGTTCAACGACCACTACCTGGAAGTGGACCTGGACCTGTCCGAAGTGATGTTCGTGGCCACCTCGAACTCGCTCAATATTCCCGGCCCGCTGCTGGACCGCATGGAAGTGATCCGCATCCCCGGCTACACCGAGGACGAGAAGCTCAACATCGCCACCCGCTACCTGGTGCCGAAGCAGATCAAGGCCAACGGCCTGCAGCCGGAAGAACTGGAGATCGGCAGCGATGCGATCCAGGACATCGTGCGCTACTACACGCGCGAATCGGGCGTGCGCAACCTGGAACGCGAGATCGCCAAGATCTGCCGCAAGGTGGTGAAGGAGATCGCGCTGGCCGGTCCGCAGCCGGTGAAGGCGAAGAAGGGCGCGAAGAAGTCCAAGGCGCTGGTGAGCGTGTCCAGCAAGAACCTGGACAAGTACCTGGGTGTGCGTCGCTTCGATTTCGGCCGCGCCGAGGAAGAGAACGAGATCGGCCTGGTCACCGGCCTGGCGTGGACCGAAGTCGGTGGCGATCTGCTGCAGATCGAATCGACGCTGGTGCCGGGCAAGGGCCAGCTGATCCTGACCGGCCAGCTCGGCAACGTGATGAAGGAATCGGCGTCGGCGGCGTTGTCGGTGGTGCGTTCGCGCGCCGTGGGCTTTGGCATCGACAGCGACTTCCTGCAGAAGCACGACGTGCACCTGCACGTGCCCGATGGCGCCACGCCGAAGGACGGACCGAGTGCCGGTGCGGCAATGGTCACCTCGCTGGTGTCGATGCTGACCAAGGTGCCGGTGCGTGCCGACGTGGCGATGACCGGTGAGATCACCCTGCGTGGTCGTGTCACCGCCATCGGTGGCTTGAAGGAGAAACTGCTGGCCGCACTGCGCGGTGGTATCCGCACGGTCATCATTCCGGAAGAGAACCGCAAGGACCTTGCAGACATTCCGGCCAACGTCACCCGCGATCTGGAGATCGTGCCGGTGAAGTACATCGAAGAAGTCCTGGACCTGGCGCTGGAGCGCCCGCTGGCACCGAAGAAGGCGCGCAAGAGTGCGCAGCGTGTCACGGTGCGCAGCAAGGCCAAACCGAGTGGAAGCGCGCGCGTCAAGCATTGACGCGCGCTGTCCGATGGCCCGAAACCCGCGTCGTTGCTGGCTTTCCAGCTTGCGTGGGGGTAGGGCCACTGGTATAAAAGCAGCACTCGCGAATGAGTGATCGCTGTCAGCGATGACTGAATCGGCGAACCGTTTCCACATGGCGGCCGCATGCAGAAGGCGTGCGGTTGCTTCCCTGTCGAATAAGCGGAACCCACCGCCAAAGGAGTTGTAGAGAATGAACAAGACCGAATTGATCGATGCCGTTGCTGAAGCTGCCGACCTGACCAAGGCCGAGTCCAGCCGCGCTGTCGATGCCGTCGTTGCTGCCGTCACCAAGGCGCTGAAGGACGGCGATGCGGTCACCCTGGTTGGCTTCGGTACCTTCCAGGTCCGCGACCGTGCTGCCCGCACCGGCCGCAACCCGAAGACCGGCGACACCATCAAGATCGCTGCTTCGAAGAATCCGTCGTTCAAGGCTGGTAAGGCCCTGAAGGATGCTGTAAACTAAGCGGCTCGCTGGGGTGCTTAGCTCAGCGGTAGAGCGTCTCCTTTACACGGAGAGGGTCGGGGGTTCGAAACCCTCAGCACCCACCACAGCACCGCGGTAAAAGTTTGAGTGTGGAGCGGTAGTTCAGCTGGTTAGAATGCTGGCCTGTCACGCCGGAGGTCGCGGGTTCGAGTCCCGTCCGCTCCGCCATTCAACGAGGCCTCCGGCCAAAAGCTGGAGGCTTTGTTTTCTCCCTGGTCCAGGCCGGTGGGAAAACAGGAAATAGCAACAATGCGGAGCGGTAGTTCAGCTGGTTAGAATGCTGGCCTGTCACGCCGGAGGTCGCGGGTTCGAGTCCCGTCCGCTCCGCCACTACATCGAGGCCCCCGGCCTAAAGCTGGGGGCCTTGTCTTCTCACCGACAGGTTCGGAAGGAAGGCGAAAAGGTTTTTGCAAGAACGGAGCGGTAGTTCAGCTGGTTAGAATGCTGGCCTGTCACGCCGGAGGTCGCGGGTTCGAGTCCCGTCCGCTCCGCCATTGCAGAATTCTTAAGTCCCTGTGAAAAAACTTTGAAAAAAGTGTTCATCGGGCTGGGTTTCCAGGGAGTCTTCGGATATACTGGGCGCCTGCAAAGTTTCAGCGCGGAGCGGTAGTTCAGCTGGTTAGAATGCTGGCCTGTCACGCCGGAGGTCGCGGGTTCGAGTCCCGTCCGCTCCGCCAACTTTAAAAGCCCTCGGCGCAAGCCGGGGGCTTTTTCTTTGTGCCCTGCGGCAGGCCTGCCGAGGTGCTGACGGCACAGGTCCGCGGAGATCGGCGCAGGCCGCGCCGGCGCTGCTTTTGGTCCCTGCGACGAAGCGGGTTACACTGCCGGGCTCGCCAATCAGGCCTTGTGATTCCTCACCATGCTGCAGAAACTCCGCGACAAGACCTCAGGCTGGATCGTCACCGTGATCCTGGGGCTGCTGATGATTCCGTTCCTGTTCGTGATCGACAACAGCTACCTGGGTGGCGTTGGCGCACAGAACGTGGCCAAGGTTTCCGCGCCTCCGACCTGGTGGCGTTCGGCACCGTCGTGGTGGCCGGTGCGCATGCTGTGGCAGCACCACGAGATCAGCGCGCAGGATTTCCGCACCCGCTTCGAGCAGGAGCGCATGCGTGAGCGCCAGCAGCAGGGCGAGAACTTCGACCCGCGCGCGTTCGAAAGCACTGAAAACAAGATGGCCGTGCTCGATCAGCTGATCGACGAGCAGGTCGTGCGCCTGGTGGGCGAGCAGGCCGGTGTTGTGATCGGCGATGGCGCGGTGCGCGAGTACATCGCCACCATCCCGGCCTTCCTCGATTCGAACGGCAAGTTCAACGAGAACAACTACCGCCTGGCCTTGGCCGGTGGCAATCCGCCGCGTACCCCCACGCAGTTCCAGGAGCTGGTGCGCGAGAGCCTGCAGCAGTCGGTGATCCCGTCGGGCCTGCAGAATTCGGGCTTCGTCACCCAGGCCGAGACCGAGCGCCTGCTGAAGCTGCTGGGTGAGACCCGCGACGTCGAACTGGCCGCGCTGCCGGAGGTTCCGGCCGATACCGCGCCGGTCACCGATGAGCAGATCAAGCAGTGGTACGACAGCCACGGCAAGGATTTCCGCCAGGCCGAAAGCGTGTCGCTGGAATACGTCGAGATCAATGGCGCCAACCTGCCGGCACCGACCGCGGCCGACGAAGCGACCCTGCGCAAGCGCTATGAGGACGAGAAGGCGAAGTTCACTTCGCCGGAACAGCGCCAGGCCGCGCACATCCTGATCACCGGTGACGGTGCCGAAGCCAAGGCGAACAAGATCGCCACCGAAGCCAAGGCGGCGGGTGCCGACTTCGCTGCACTGGCCAAGGCCAATTCGGAAGACCCGGGTTCGAAGGACCAGGGCGGTGATCTGGGCTGGGTCGAGCGTGGCGCGATGGTCAAGCCGTTCGAAGACGCCCTGTTCGCCGCCAAGGCGGGTGACGTGATCGGCCCGGTCAAGACCGACTTCGGCTACCACGTCATCAAGGTCGCCGCGGTGCGTGGCGGCGAAGGCAAGTCGTTCGAGGAAGTGCGTGACACGCTGGCCGCCGAGCAGCTGAAGGCCGACGGCGAGCGCGGCTTCAACGAGCTGGCCGGCCACCTGGTCGATGCCATCAACAAGAGCCCGAGTGATCTTGCTGCTGCGGCCAAGGAAGTAAACCTGCCGCTGCAGACCCTGGGCCCGATCACCCGCGCAACCGCCAGTGGCATCGCCACCGATCCGGCTGTGCTGCGTGCGGCCTTCTCCGAAGTGCTGGTGCAGGATGGTACTGCCAGCGACCCGATCGCCCTGGGCGGTGCCACCAACCACAGCGTGGTCATCCGCGTTGCCGCGCATACCCCGGAACAGGCAACGCCGCTGGACAAGGCGCGTGAACAGGTGATCGCCGCGATCCGCGCCGACCGCCAGCGCCAGGCCAGCGACAAGGCCGCCGACGCCGTGCTGGCCAAGCTGAAGGCTGGTGCCACCCTGCAGTCGCTGGCCGCCAGCGAGAAGCTGCAGCTGAGCCCGATGCCGGGCCTGCCGCGCAGCCAGCCGGTGCCGACCCCGGAAATCAACCGCGCGATCTTCAGTGCGCCGGTGCCGGCGGAAGGCAAGCCGAGCTACGGCAAGGTCGACGTCAACGGCCACGCGCTGCTGTTCGCAGTGAACAAGGTCAACCCGGGCGACATCAAGGAAGTGACCGCCGAGCAGCAGAAGCAGCTCAAGGATCAGCTGAGCCAGATCGACGGCATGGCCGCAGCCAAGGCCTACGTCGAGGCGATGCGCAGGAAGTTCGTGATCCAGACCACCGAAGAGAACCTGTAAGCCTCGCGGCGGGGCAGGATCGAAGAAGGCCCGGCAATGCCGGGCCTTTTTTTGTGCTTTGACCCGTCCTGAATTGGGTTGACACCTTTTCCCTCTGGAAAAGGAATGTTCAATGAAATCAACAATCAGGCGCAGTCAGCGGGATTACTCGCTGGCCTTCAAGTTGTCCGTGGTCGATCAGGTCGAGCGTGGAGAACTGACCTATAAGAAGGCTCAGGAGCGATACGGTATCCAAGGCAGCAGCACGGTTCTGAAGTGGCTTCGCCGCCATGGTCGGCAGGATTGGTCAGGTGGTGCATCATCTGCCCCCATGACGACTTCTCCCAAAAGTGGACCGGCCACGCCGCTGACGCCGGAACAACAGATCAAGGCCCTGCAGGTCCAGTTACGGGAGGCCAACGAGAAAGCACAGCTTTTCGAAGCCATCGTGGATGTCCTCAAAGAGGATTACGGGGTGCGCATCGTAAAAAAGCCTTCAGGCAAGTCCTCACGCAAGGGCGCCTCAAAGGCGTAAGCGTGGCAAGGGCTTGCCGCCATTTCGGCATCAGTCGACAGGCGTTCTATCAAGCGGGGTGCCGGCATCAACGACGACGCGCCAGCGAGACCAAAGCACTGGCGCTGGTGAGCGATTGCCGCGTGCGGCAGCCACGGATCGGGACGCGCAAGTTGCACTATTTGATCGAACCGAAGCTGCAGGCGGCGGGAATCACCATGGGACGTGACCGGTTGTTTGACGTACTTCGGGAAGCGCGCCTGCTGGTACCGAAACGTCGGGCTTATCACAAGACTACCGACAGCCATCATCGCTTTCGCAGGCATCCGAATCTGCTCAAACCTGGCCAAGGATGCGTAATACCAACCGGTAGCGAGCAGGTGTGGGTGGCGGACATCACCTATCTGCCGACGCAGGGGAAGTTCGTATATCTGAGCCTGGTCACCGATGCCTGGTCGCGCAAGATCGTGGGCTGGAGCGTGCATGAAACGCTACAGACAGAGCAGGTAGCTCAGGCGCTGGAGATGGCGCTGAAAGGGAGAAAGACACCGCAGAAGCTGATCCATCACTCTGATCGTGGAATCCAGTACTGCTCGGATTACTACCAGAAGATCCATGCGCGGCACGGCCTGACCTGCTCGATGACCGACGGCTACGACTGCTATCAGAACGCTCTGGCAGAGCGAGTCAACGGGATCCTCAAGTGCGAGTTCCTGCTTCATCGCCCACGGGACTTGGGGCAAGCCCGCCAGATGGTGGCTGAGGCCGTAGACATCTACAACGCTGAGCGCCCCCACCTGTCCCTTAAAATGCAGACGCCCGATGCGATGCATCGGGCGTCTTTGGCCGCCTGACGGCGGTCGGACCATCCACCCATCGGTGTCAACCTATGGCAGGACGAGTCACTTGCGGCTATGTAGAGTCGAGCCATGCTCGACTGCTTTTTGCGCCGACCATCCCGCGAGCGGAAGTCGAGCATGGCTCGACTCTACAGAGAGCAGATACCGCGGTGTTGGGGCCGTCAGTCTTCCACGCGCAGCACTGCGCCAGGCTTCAGCACGCTGCTGCCACTCAGGCCGTTCAGCGACAGCAGGGCCTTTACCGGCATACCGTAGCGGCGGGCGATGGTCCAGGCCGACTCGCCATCACGCACGGTGTGGCGGCGGCTGCGCGGGCGGTCGGCGATCGCGGCCACGGTCTTGGCCACTTGCGGCGTCGGCGTGGTCGTGGCAACCGGTGCAGTGCTGGCCACCAGCGTGGTCGCGGCTTCCGTCACCGTCGCATTAGCGGCCGAGACCGGGGCCAGGACCCGGGTGGTTCCGGAGGCGCGGTTGCCGGCGGCCAGGGCCGGGTTGAGGCGGGCGATCCTGGCGGGGTCCAGGGCGCGCTGTGCGGCCCACTGCTGGACGCTGGTGCCAGCCGGCAGGGTGTGGTCCTTCAACACCGGCACGGTGCGGTCCAGCGAGGCCATCACGCGAGGCTGGTCCTCCACGTCTTCCAGCACGCAGGCCAGGGCATGCAGCTTCTCGACATAGGCATGGGTAACCGGCGACAGCCCCGGCAGGGCTGCCGGCTTGGCATTCTGCGCGTTCATGCCGGCCTTGCGCATGGACTGCAGTACCCGGTACTCGCCGGCGTTGTAGGCCATGGTGGCCAGGCGCCAGTCGCCGCCGAACATGCCGTGCAGGGTTTTCAGGTAGCGCACCGCGGCCTGGGTGGAATCAACCGCCGACAGGCGGCCGTCGTAGCCGTTGGCCATGGGCACGCGGTGGTTGCGCGCCGTGGTGGCGATGAACTGCCACAGCCCGGTCGGGCCGCTGCCGTTGCGGGCATTGGGCCGATAGCCGCTTTCCACGAATGGGATCAGCGCGAATTCGGTGGGCAGGTTCGCCTTGCGCAGCTCTTCGACCACATAGCCGAACAGCACCAGCGCATCGTCATCCTGGTTGGCCAGGCGCGAGGGGGCGTGGGCGAACTGCTTCTGCCAGCGCGGGCTGGTAGCCTCGGCATCGCAGCTGGGCTCGGCCAGGCCGTCGCGGAAGCTGGTGAAGATCTCCTGACCATTGCGCACCGAGGGCGCAGGCAGCGCGGACGGATCCAGCGGCAGCGCCGCAGCGGCGGTCAGGTTCTGGCTGATGCCGGCGCCCAGCGACTGTGCGCCCGCGGTTCCGGCCAGCCCCAGGGCAAGGCCCAGGGCCAGCGGCAGACTTCGGCGCATCATGCGCGGAAGCCGTCTTTCCAGTGCCGGAGACCGGCCATCACGTCGACGTCGTCCACGACGTCACGGCCCAGGTGTGCCGACACCGACGCACGGATCGGTGCAGCGTGCACACGCAGGAAGGGATTGCAGTCGAATTCGTTGGCCAGGGTTACCGGCAGGGTGGAACGGTCATCGCGGCGCATGGCCAAAGCCTCCTCTTGGCGCTGCCACAAGGCAGCGTTGGCGGGGTCGACATGCCGCGCGAAGACGGCATTTGACACGGTGTACTCATGAGCGCAACAAAGCAGCAGTTGCGCGGGCAGGGCACCCAGCTTGCGCATCGACGCCAGCAGCTGGGACGGCGTACCTTCGAACAGGCGTCCACAGCCCAGGCTGAACAACGAATCTCCGCTGAAAAGATGTTCAGCAGTGTGAAACGCGATGTGGCTGCGGGTATGCCCGGGCACGGATAGTACGTGGAACGTCCGGCCCAGTGCCTGAACGCGTTCACCTTCGCCGACCCGCTCGGTGGCCGTGGGAATGCGTTCCTCGACCGGCGCGATGACCCGTACGCCGGGGAAACGCGCCTGCAATGCCGGCACGCCACCGATGTGGTCGTCGTGGTGATGGGTGAGCAGGATCGTGTCCACGCGCAGGCCCTGATCGGCCAGCGCGAGCACTGGCGCGGCATCGCCGGGGTCGACGACCACGGCAGCGCCCTCGTTGTCGATCAGCGTCCAGATGTAGTTATCCGCAAATGCGGGCAGGGCAGTCAGTCGCATAGAATTGGACCATGCCCGCGCTGCAGAGCACCCGTCAAGCGAGCCAGACCCCGTGGTTCGACAGTGAACCGGCGGAGGCCTTGCGCGTGCTGGAGCGGCAATTGCTGCTGCCGCAGCTGTCGGTGCTGCCGGCGCAGCCCTGGCTGTGGATCGCACCAAGTGCGGCCTGGCTGGACGATGCACAGCTGGGCGGACGCGGTCTGCGCCTGTTCCGGCAGGGGCAGGGCTATGCCGGCGACACCCGTTGTGCGCTGCCGCTGCCGCTGGCCAATGAAAGCGTAAATGCGATCGTGCTGCAGCATGTCACCGCGGCCGATGCCGACCGGCTGCTCGACGAGTGCGAGCGCGTACTGATGCCGGGCGGCCATCTGTGGCTGAGCAGCCTCAATCCGTTCAGTCCGTATCGCACGCGATGGCGCCAGCATGGACTGGTGGTGCGCACGCCACAGCGGATCCGCCTGCTGCTCGGCCGTCATGGGCTGG
Source organism: Stenotrophomonas sp. 80084_Sma (assembly GCF_056481995.1). Lineage (NCBI taxonomy): Bacteria > Pseudomonadati > Pseudomonadota > Gammaproteobacteria > Lysobacterales > Lysobacteraceae > Stenotrophomonas > Stenotrophomonas sp. 80084_Sma. Next base: position 985,258 of record NZ_CM151177.1, read on the forward strand.
AATGCGACGATATGCGTTACCTGGGCCCGCTCTGGCGCGGTGCGGGCAGCCGTCGTCCCGGAGGTTGGGCGCCGCTGCGCGCGGCCTGCCTGTTCCATGCGGAAAAACGTACGCTGGCCCTGCCTGGGCCGAAACCGCTGCCGGTGCGCTGGCACGGCACCGTAGCTACCTGATTCTGGAGTTGTATTGAAAACCATCGAAATCCACACCGACGGTTCCTGCCTTGGCAATCCCGGCCCCGGCGGCTGGGCTGCGCTGCTGCGCTACAAGGGCCACGAGCGCGAACTGAGCGGTGGCGAGGCGCACACCACCAACAACCGGATGGAGCTGATGGCGGCCATTTCCGGGCTGGAGTCGCTGACCGAGCCGTGCAACATCGTGCTCTATACCGATTCGCAGTATGTGCGGCAGGGTCTGACCCAGTGGATGCCGGGCTGGATCCGCAAGAACTGGAAGACGGCTGGCGGCGATCCGGTAAAGAACCGCGAGCTGTGGGAGCGCCTGCAGGCGGCCACGCTGCGGCATCAGATCGACTGGCGCTGGGTGAAGGGTCACTCCGGCGACCCGGACAATGAGCGGGTGGATACGCTGGCCCGCAACGCGGCGATCCAGATCCGCGACGCCAGCCCGGTAAACTGAGCCCATGCGTCAGATCATCCTCGATACCGAAACCACGGGCCTGGAGTGGAAGAAGGGCAACCGCATCGTCGAAATCGGCTGCGTGGAGCTGTTCAAGCGCCGCCCGACCGGCAACAACTATCACCAGTACATCAAGCCGGACTGCGAGTTCGAACAGGGCGCGCAGGAAGTCACCGGCCTGACCCTGGAGTTCCTCGATGACAAGCCGGACTTCGCGCAGATCGCCGACGAGTTCCTGGCCTTCATCGATGGCGCCGAGCTGATCATCCACAACGCGGCGTTCGACCTCGGCTTCCTCGACAACGAGTTGTCGCTGCTGGGGCCGCAGTACGGGAAGATCACCGACCGCTGCACCGTGATCGATACCCTGGTGATGGCGCGCGAGCGCTTCCCGGGCCAGCGCAATTCGCTGGATGCGCTGTGCAAGCGGCTGGGCGTGGACAACTCGCACCGTGCGCTGCACGGCGGCCTGCTCGATGCGCAGATCCTGGGCGACGTCTATATCGCGCTGACCTCGGGCCAGGAAGAAATCGGCTTCGGTCTGGGCGATGACGATGGCGGTGCTGCCGGTGCGGCGCTGCAGGCCTTCGACACCAGCAAGCTGCTGCCGCGCCCGCGCGTGGTGGCCACGCCGTCGGAGCTGGAAGCGCATGCGGCGCGACTGGAGCGGCTGCGCAAGAAGGCTGGCCACGCGCTGTGGGATGGCCCGAAGGTGGAAGAGCCCGCCAGCGCGTAATGCCTGGGATGGGGTAGTGCCGGCCGCTGGCCGGCAGCGCCGCATCCACGCATGGCATGGATCTACCGGTTAGTGGCAGCGCACCAGGATCACGCTGATGTTGTCGCGGCCGCCGCCGTCGAGCGCGGCGGCGACCAGCGTGTCCACGCATTCCTGTGCGCTGGCATCCTCGAAGGCGAGGGTGCGGGCAATGCTGCGGTCGTCCACTTCCTCGGTCAGGCCGTCACTGCACAGCAGCAGCTGCATGCCCGGGCGCAGTTCGCCGCTGGTGGTGGCCACGTTCAGATGCGCCGGATCGGTCACGCCCAGCGCCTGGGTGACCACGTTGCGGTGCGGATGCGCACGCGCCTGTTCGGCGGTCAGGTTGCCCTGCGCGACCAGCTCCTGCACCACGCTGTGGTCCTGGCTGAGCTGGGCCAGCTGTCCGTCGCGCCACAGGTAGGCACGGCTGTCGCCAACCCACGCCACTTCATAGCGGTTGCCCTGTACCCGTGCGGCGACCACGGTAGTGCCCATCGGCAACGTGTCGTTGCGCCGGCGCGAGGCGCGGATGATCTCTTCGTCGGCGGTGCGGATGGCCTGCGCCAGCGGTGCGCCGCGGCGGATCTCGCGCACGATGGTCTCGCGCGCCAGCGCGCTGGCCACTTCACCGCAGGCGTGCCCGCCCATGCCGTCGGCCACCAGCCACAGGGCCAGCTCACTGTCACCGTAGTAGGTGTCCTCGTTGAGCTCGCGGCGCATGCCGGGGTGGGTGAGGTGTCCGAATTCGATCATGGGCGCTGGGGCGGGGTGTTGCTGGGGAGACAGGCATCATCGGGTGGCTGCGCGCATCCGGCAAGGCATGCGCTCAGGAAATTTTCACTTCGTTGGCCGGAATGACTTGTCGTCGGCCTCACTTCCTCGTATGATGCGCGTCCCCGGTCCGCCGGGGACCACCCGGAGAGGTGGCAGAGTGGTTGAATGTACCTGACTCGAAATCAGGCAGGCGTTTATAGCGCCTCGGGGGTTCGAATCCCCCCTCTCCGCCAGATTAAAGAAAAAGGGCTGCCGAAAGGCAGCCCTTTTTTTTAATCTGGCGCGGGACGCGCCGCGCTCTGCGCGTCGCCCCACACGTTGCTGCGCAACCTGTGGGCCCCTCCCTTTGCCGGCCTCTCCCCGCCCCTGTCGGGGCAGGTGCATCAGTAGATCCACGCCATGCGTGGATGCTGTTCCTGCTGGCAGGCTCATCCACGCATGCCGTGGATCTACCCATTCCATCGCGAGCTGCGGGTTAAACTGCCTGCATCACCTGCTGGAGCTTTCCCCATGACTGCTGAAATCCTCGTCCCCGTTTCTTTCGGCGAGCTGCTGGACAAGATCTCGATCCTGCAGATCAAGTCCGAGCGCATCAGTGACGAGGGCAAGCTGGCCAATGTGCGCAAAGAACTGTCGGCGCTGGAGCAGACCTGGATGGCACACCCGGCGGCGGTGAAGGACATCGCCAAGCTGCGTGCCGAGCTGAAGGCGGTCAACGAGCAGCTGTGGGACATCGAGGACGACATCCGCCTGAAAGAGAAGGCGCAGGCGTTCGACCAGGGTTTCATCGACCTGGCGCGCAGCGTCTACCTGCGCAATGACGAACGCGCGCGCATCAAGAAGGCGATCAACCTGGCGCTGGGTTCGGCGTACGTGGAAGAGAAGTCCTACCAGGATTACGCGCAGCGCGCGTAATCCGGGGCAGCCTGCTGCTCACCCCAGGTGGTCGGCGACGTAGCGTTCGAACGCAGCGATACCGTCTTCCACGTTGATCAGTTCCATCACATCGTCGAACTCGATCTTGGTGCCCCACTTCAGATCCGAGGCCTGCTTGGCCAGGTACTTGCGCGCGGCATCGTCGTAGCGGTCCACGCAGTAGCGGCGGTCGGAATAGGGACCGCTGCGGTTCGGGTTGCTGGCCGCGTGCAGGCCCAGTACCTTGGCGCCCATCGCGTTGGCGATGTGCATCGGGCCCGAGTCCGGGGTCATCACCAGATTGGCGCGGGCCAGCAGCGCCGGCAGCTGCTTCAAGGTGTCCTTGCCGACCAGGTCAAGCGCCGGTGTGTGCAGCTGCGCCTGGATGGCATCGGCCATGCTGCGCTCCAGTTCGCTGCGGCCTCCGCACAGCACCACCTGCCAACCGCGCTGTGCGGCGTGGTTGGCCACGGCGGCGTAGCGGTCTGCATACCAGTTGCGGCGCACGTGGCTGGAACAGGGCGAGATCATCAACACCGGGCGGCCATCGTCCTGCCATTGCGCGGCAGCCCACTCATACGCGGACTGTGGCACCGCCAGGTCCCAGCTGACCTCGGTCTGGCGCAGGCCAAGGGGTTCACAGAAACTGCCGATGGCATCCAGCACATGGATGCCGGGGCGGTCGGGGATGCGTTCGTTGATGAAGAGACCATGCAGGTCCTTCGAGCGGCTGCGGTCATAGCCGATGCGACGCTCTGCGGGAATGAAGGCCGACAGCAGGTTGGCGCGGAACGCCACCTGCATCTGCAACAGCGCTTCGAAGCGCCCCGGCGGCAGCTGCCTGCGCAGTTCCTTGACCCCGGCCATGCCGCTCTTCTTGTCGTAGGCATGGAAGGTGACACCGGGCAGGCCGTCGAGCAGCTTGTGGCCGGCCTTGTCGATGATCCAGTGGATCGGCGTATCCGGGCGCGCAGCCTGCAGGGTGCGCACCAGGGGCACCACGTGGGTGACATCGCCAAGTGCGGACAGGCGCAGGAGGCACAAGGAGGAGGACGCTGATGCCATGTGTTGTTAGACTCAATGAAATGGTCGCATTCGACGCCAATGAAGCGCTGACGCCATGCCGCGAGGGTCGCGGCATCGGGGCCATTCTGTTCGACCGCGAGCGGCTGCGGCAAGCCGAGATCGGCCTGTTCTCGCCCCAGCACTGGGGCAGCAGGGCTCGGCCGGTGGGCGAGGGCGGTCGTGGCAGCGCCTGGTTCGTCGATGCGCCGTTCGGCGCCAGCGTGCTGCGCCACTACCTGCGCGGTGGCCTGGCGGCGAAGATCAGCCATGACCAGTACCTCTGGCGCGGCGCGGACCGGACGCGCAGCTTCGCCGAATTCCGGCTGATGCGCGCGCTGCGCGAGAAAAAGCTGCCGGTGCCCCGGCCACTGGCGGCGTTCTACATGCGCGAGGGCCTGCGCTACCGGGCTGCGATCCTGATGGAGCGGATCGAGGGTGTCCGTTCGCTGGCCGACCGCGCGCTGGTCGCGGGCCGGGGCGCACCGTGGGAGGAGACCGGGCGGCTGATCGCCCGCTTCCATCGTGCCGGCCTGGACCATGCCGACCTCAATGCGCACAACATCCTGTTCGACGGCAACGGCCACGGCTGGTTGATCGACTTCGACCGCGGGGTGATCCGCATCCCGGCGACCGCCTGGCGCGAACGCAATCTCAAGCGCCTGCTGCGCTCGCTGATCAAGCTGCGCGGCGAGCGCAGCATGGAAGACGTGCAGAAGGATTACGCGCGGCTGCGCCGCGCCTATGACATGGCCTGGAACCGGGGCACCTGATGGACTGGTCGTTGCGTTTCCTCGGCGTCGGCAATGCGTCGGCGGTCGAGCTGGGGTCGCCGATGTCGGTGATCGAACGGGACGGTCGGCCGTGGTTGACCATCGACTGTGGCGGCGAAGGCCTGACCGCGTTCAAGGCGCACTACGGGCACATGCCGCAGGCGCTGTTCGTCACCCATGTGCACCTGGACCACGTAGCGGGCTTCGAGCGCCTGTTCGTCGATACCTTCTTCAACGCGCACCGGCGCGGCAAGGTGCGCCTGTACGTGCCCGCCACGGTGGTGCCGCTGCTGCACAAGCGCATCGGTGATTATCCGAATGTGCTGGCCGAGGGCGGTGCCAACTTCTGGGATGCGTTCCAGCTGGTCGTGGTGGGCGAGGCGTTCTGGCACGAGGGCGTGCGCCTGGAAGTTTTCCCGGTGCGCCACCACTGGCCGGAGACGGCCTATGGCCTGCGCCTGCAGGGTGCGCTGACCTGGAGCGGCGATACCCGGCCGATTCCGGAGATGCTGGCCCGCTTCGCCAACGACAATGAACTGATCGCGCACGACTGCGGCCTGCACGGCAACCCGTCGCATACTGGCGTGGACGACCTGGAGCGCGAGTACAGCGCCGAACTGCAGGCGCGGATGATGCTCTACCACTATGCGAGCGCGGCCGACGGCCAGGCGCTGGCCGCGCGGGGGCACCGTGTGGCGCAGCCGGGGCAGTGCGTGCCGCTGGCCAACCCCACGGCAGCGCACGTGCTGGTGCAGGATCCGCCGTGAGCGGTGCTGGCCAGCCCGCCGACGCGGCGCTGGCTGCCGAGCTGGAGGCGCTGGAACGCGCGCTGCATGCGCCGCAGGTGCGGGCCGATCGCGAGCAACTGGCGGCACTTCTGGACGAGGATTTCAGCGAGATCGGCAGTTCCGGGCAATGCTACGGCCGTGATGCGGCGTTGCAGGAGATCCCGCTGGAGCGCGCGCAGGTGCTGATCGAATCGGAACAGTACGCGGTGTGGCTGTTGGCCGAGGATCTGGCCCAGGTGCGCTACCGCAGCCGCTATCACGTTGATGGCCAGGCCCAGGGCTGGGTGTTGCGCAGTTCGCTGTGGCGACGGCATGCGCAGGAATGGAGGGTGGTGTTTCACCAGGGCACGCCTGAGGCGCGGTAGCGCCGGGCCATGCCCGGCGAAAAGCGCCAACCAAGATTGGCAGCTACCAGAAGTGGGGCCACGCCCGAAAAGGCGGTGGCCCCGCCGGCTGACCTCGGCGCCCGCGTCGATCGATACCGTTGCTGCCTTCCGGCCCTGGCGGGATTTTCGACCTAGCGTCGCGAGGGGCCGACGGGGCCACCATAGAGACGTTGGCCGCCCAGTGGGCGGCCGGTTCACGGATCAGGGGAAGCAGCGCGCGATGCGCCGGAGACCACAGCCGGACTGCACATCGGCTGGCCGATGGCAGACGGCAACTATAGCGCAGGCAGGTACATCGACGCCAGCTTCGTGCACTGAATCGGCTGTAACCCGCGTCTGCCGGCAACGCCCCGCGCCGACCGGCGTTGCTAGAATGCCGGCCAGGAGGAACGACCTCCCCCGCATCGGGAATCAATGACCAGGACGGCCTGGCCCTACCAAGAGGAGGGCTGTCATGGCCTGGATCTATCTGTTGTTCGCCGGCCTGCTGGAAATCGTCTGGGCCGTGTCCATGAAGCAGTCCGAAGGCTTCACCAAGCTCACCCCTACCGTGGTCACCATCATCGGCATGATCGCCAGCTTCTGGCTGCTGGCGGTGGCCATGCGCAGCCTGCCGCTGGGCACCGCCTACACGATCTGGACCGGCATCGGCGCGGTCGGTGCGTTCGTGGTCGGCATCGTCTTCCTCGGTGAGCAGGTCAGCCCGATGCGGATCGGTGCGGCGGTGCTGATCGTTTCCGGCCTGGTGCTGATGAAACTCTCGAGTAGCTGAATGCATTTAGTTGGGCGGAGAAAGGAATCTCCGCCTGCTGCAGGTATATGCATTTTCGGCAAAACCATTTTGTCCGCCCGTTTTATTTGACGTGCGTCATGAAAATAACGAGCGTGATTCACATGCCGCTGGCGCCATCGGCCGCACAGTGCCGCCATTCGTCATGCGAAATCGGGGAGTTTTCGCCTTGACGGACACGTTGACCTGCCTTTTCCAGGTGCGGTCGCGTGAAGATGTGAAGATTTTCAGAAGTTAATGAAGCCAGGCCTTGTTCCCGTGTCGGGAGCCGGGGTGGGCCGCATTGTCTTCAAAAAAGCCTGCCTGCAGTGCCATCCGGTCTTTTCATGGAGATTTACCGATGAACCGCATTTACCGTCTGGTTTTCAATCGCGCCCTCGGCGTAATGCAGGTTGCTTCGGAGGTCACCCAGAATCCCGGCGGAAGCGCGGTCTGCGCAGGGCGGGTGCCGCGATTGCGGGCGCACCAGTTGGCGGTGGCATTGGCTGCCACGCTGGCCAGTGGTTCGGCCTTCGCGGCGTGCAATACGGTGGGCTCAACGGTCACCTGCGACCCTGGCTCGGTCAGCAACTACATCAACGCTAATTCCGGCATCACGGTGAACGTGCTGGCAGGGGCCACGCTGCGCACGCCTCCGGTTATCGGTGGTGGCAATGCGGCGACGTTGAGCGGCGACAACGTGACGGTCAACAACAGTGGCACGATCGATCCGAGCTCGCTCATCCTTGCGTCGCCCGGACTGGTCATCGGCAACGGTTCTGCCAACAACAGCGCGATCGTCGTCAACAACAATTCCGGCGGACAGATCAAGGGTGTCGTCAACATCGCAACGCTGCTGGGTTTCGGGGGGCAGGCGCTGGTGGCACAGAATGTCAACGGCACTACCACAATCAACAATGCCGGCCTGATCAGTACGTCGTTGATCGGCGCAGGCAGCGTTTCCGACGCAACCACGGTGGTGACCTATGGTGGCGCAGCAGCCAATGTGACCAACACGGGCACCATCGACGGACGCACCGGCCTGGGTGCTTCTGGCGGTAATACGTTCCTCAATGCGGGGGCGGTCAGTGGCAGCGTTCACTTGGGTGATTCAACTGGCGGCAATACCTTTACCGCAGTGTCGGGTTCCAGCGTTGTGGCCGGTGGCGGCAGCGCCCTTGCCGGCGTGATTACCGGTGTTACCGGGGTGAAGGTTGCGGCTGCGGGAACGGTCGACGCCGGTACCGGCAGCGGCGCCGCCAACAACACGCTGGTGCTGCAGAACAGCGCAGCCGGCCCAGGCGCGGGCACTGGCGGTGCAGTGACCTCGCTGGGCTGGAACCGGTACCTCAACTTCCAGAAGCTCACCGTCAACAGCGGCACCTGGAACCTGCAGGGCGCATGGGGCGGAACCGGGCAGACGACGCTCAATGATGGCCTGGTCAATTTCAACGACACCGACTCCTTTGGCACAGGGTTGTTCACGGCCAACGGCGGTGCCATTGCGTCCTCCACAGCGGGCCTGAATCTGGCCAACGCTTTCAGCCTCGGTGGCAATCTGTCCCTGGCCGGGACCAATGCGTTTGGTATGGGTGGCGTGCTATCCGGTACCGGTGGGCTGACGGTCAACAACACCGGCATCGTCACCCTGGGCGGTGCGAACCTGTTCAGCGGTGGCGTCAACCTCAATGCTGGCGGCCTGGTGCTCGGCAATGCCGGTGCGCTCGGCAGCGGCAGTCTGACCGTCGGTGGCAACGCTTCGCTGGATACCTCGGCCAACTTCAATCTGGGCAACAACCTCGTCATCAACGGTGGCGGCACGCTCAACCTGCTGGGCAGCAACGCGCTGGGCCTGAATGGTTCGATCTCCGGCGCTGGCGACCTGGTCAAGGCGGGTCCGGGTACCCTCACCTTGAATGGTGCGAACCTGCTTACGGGCTCCTTCGCGGTCACCGGTGGTGCGCTGGCATTGGGCGCCGGTGGCAGCCTGTCGCCGACAAGTGCGATCTCGCTGAGCGCAGGTACCAACCTCGATCTCTCGGTTGCGGCCAGCCAGACCATCGGCTCACTCGCCGGATCCGGTGCGCTCAACCTTGGCGCGCGCAGCCTCACGTTGGGTGGCCTGAACACCAGTACCAGCTTCTCCGGCGTCATCGGCGGTGTCGGCGGCGCGCTGGTCAAGGTCGGTACGGGTACCCAGACCCTGTCGGGCGCCAATACCTTCACAGGTGGCGTCACGCTCAACGGCGGTGGCCTGCTGCTGGGCAATGCAGGCGCGCTGGGTACTGGAACACTTAGTGTTGGCGGCAACGTGTCTCTCGATGGCACCGGGGCGCTCGCTCTCACCAACGCGGTCAATCTGGGCGCGGGCAGCATCCTCAATCTGTCCGGGAACCAGGCATTGACCTTCAACGGCGTGATCGGTGGCTCCGGCAGCCTGGTCAAGAACGGCGCGGCCACCCTGACCCTCAACAACGCCAACACGTTTGGTGGAGGGCTGTCGCTCACGGCTGGAGGACTGGTGCTCGGCAACGGCGGTGCGCTGGGAACCGGCGCATTGAATGTCGGTGGCGCGGTGACGCTTGATGCCAGCTCGGCACTGACCGTGGGCAACGGCATCAACCTGGGGGTGGGTGGTTCGCTCAACGTGCTGGGCTCCAACGCGCTGACGCTGGGCGGCGTGATCGGTGGTACCGGCAGCCTGGTCAAGAACGGCGCCTCCACGCTCACGCTGGGTGGGGCCAACGCATTCACCGGCGGTCTGAACGTAAACGCAGGAAAGGTGGCACTGGCCAGTGGCGGCAGTCTGGCGGCCACCGGGGCGGTGAGCCTGGCGGGGGCCGGCGCCGAACTGGACATCTCGCTCGGCGGCAACCAGACCATCGGTGCGCTGTCCGGTGCGGCAGGCAGCATCCTCTCGCTGGGCGGCAGCACGCTCACCTTCGGTGATGCCACCAACCAGACATTCGGCGGCGTGATCGGCGGTACCGGTGGCCTGGTCAAGCAGGGAACGGGCACGCAGACGCTCAGCGGCGCCAATACCTTCAGTGGTGGCCTGAACCTGGCGGCCGGTGGCCTGTTGCTGGGCAACGGCAGTGCACTCGGTACCGGCGCGTTGACGGTCAGCGGCAATGGCTCGCTCGACGCAACCGCAGCACTGAATCTGGGCAATGCCATCAACCTTGGCGCGGTGCTGACCCTGCCGGGCAGCCAGAACCTCACCCTGGGCGGCAACATCACCGGCACCGGCAGCCTGATCAAGAACGGTGCCTCGCTGCTGACCTTGAACGGCACCAATGCATTCAGCGGCGGCCTGAACCTCAATGCCGGCAGCCTGCTGCTGGGCAACAGCGGTGCACTCGGGACGGGCGCATTGAGCGTGGGTGGCAATGCATCGCTCGATGGCAGCACGGCGTTGAACCTGGTCAACAATGTCACTCTGGGTAGTGGGGCTGCGCTGTCGCTGCCGGGTTCGCAGGCGATCACGCTTGGCGGGGTGGTTTCCGGAGCCGGTGGCCTGGTCAAGAACGGCGCCAGCACGCTCACGCTCAACGGCGCCAACAACTTCGCCGGTGGGCTGACGCTCAACGGCGGTGGCCTGATGCTGGGCAACGCTGGCGCACTGGGAACCGGGCTGCTTGCCGTGGGCGCGAACGCGACCCTGGGCAGTACGGTGGCATTGAACCTGGGCAATGCCATCGATCTCGATGCCGGTGCGCAGCTGAGCCTGACCAGCAATGAGAATGTTGCTCTGGGCGGACTGATCACCGGCACCGGTGGCCTGATCAAGACCGGCACTGGCGTGCTGTCGTTGAACAACAGCAACACCTTCAGTGGTGGTCTGGCGCTGAACGCGGGCGGTCTGTCGGTCGGCGCCAACGGTGCGTTGGGTACCGGTGCACTGAACATCGGCGGCAATGTTTCTCTGGATGCGAGCGCCCCGGTTTCGCTGGTCAATGCAGTGAACCTGGGCGCCAATACGCTGACCCTGCCGGGCAGCAGCAATCTCACTCTGAGCGGTGTGGTGAGTGGTGCCGGTGGCCTGATCAAGGACGGCGCCTCGACGCTGACCTTGTCCGGTGCCAATACCTTCCTCGGTGGCGCTACGGTCAACGCAGGTACGCTGGCACTCGGCGCAGGTGGCAGTCTTGCCGCCATCGGTGCGGTGGACCTCGCCGGTGCCGGCGCGACGCTGGACATCTCCGCAGCGGGTGCCGGGCAGACCATTGGCGCGTTGAACGGCGCGGCAGGCAGCCATGTGGCATTGGGCACGCAGACCCTTACTTTCGGTGGCGCCAGCAATGGCAGCTTTGCCGGTGCCATCGATGGCAGCGGTGGGCTGATCAAGGTCGGTGCTGGCGTGCAGACGCTGTCCGGTGCCAATACCTTCAGTGGCGGTGTCGCGCTTGATGCCGGTGGCCTGATCCTCGGGAATTCGGGGGCGCTGGGCACGGGCACACTGGGCATCGGCGGCAACGTCAGCCTGGACGGAACGACGGCACTGAACCTGGCCAACGCCGTGAACTTCGGTGGGGGTACGCAGCTGACGCTGGGCGGCAGCAGCGATCTCACCCTTGCAGGCGTGGTGGCCGGCAGCGGCAGCCTGATCAAGAACGGTGCAGGCCTGCTGACGCTCAACAACACCAATACCTTCGGTGGCGGCCTGACCTTGAACGGTGGTGGCCTGGTGGTCGGCGCGAACGGCGCACTCGGTTCCGGTACGCTGGCGGTGAATGCCAGCACCACGCTGGATGCGGGTGCTGCAGCGACGCTCGGCAATGCGGTCACGCTGGGCTCGGGTGTCGCACTGACATTGCCGGGCAGCAATGCGCTGACGCTGTCGGGTGTGATCGATGGCAACGGCAGCCTGATCAAGAACGGTGCCACCACGCTGACGCTGTCCGGTGCCAACACCTATACCGGCGGTACCACCATCAACGCCGGTACGCTGGCACTGGGAACAGGTGGCAGCCTTGCCGCGGCGGGTGATGTCACGCTGGGCGCAGGCGCTGGCTTCGATATCTCCGGTGCCGGCAGCAGCCAGACCATCGGCGCGCTCAACGGTGCGGGCGGAAGCACGCTGGCGCTGGGCGGTAATTCGTTGACCTTCGGCACGGCCGGCAATGCCGCCTTCGACGGCGTGATCAGTGGTGGTGGCGGTCTGGTCAAGGTGGGCGCGGGCGTGCAGACGCTGTCCGGCGCCAACACGTTTGGCGGCGGCGTGACGCTCAACGCTGGCGGGCTGGTGCTCGGCAATGACGCGGCGCTGGGCACGGGTGCATTGACCGTCGGCGGTGCCGCCACGCTGGACACCACCGGCCTGGCAGCACTGACCAACAACATCGCGCTCAACGCAGGCCTGACCGTACTGGGCACCAATGCGCTGACGCTCAACGGGGTGATTTCCGGTACCGGCAGCCTGACCAAGGATGGTGGCGCAACGCTGACCTTGAACGGTATCAACTCCTATACCGGTGGTACCAACATCAACGCCGGCACACTGGCGCTGGGTGCCGGTGCAAGCCTGGCGGCGAGCGGTACCGTGAACCTCGCCACCGGCGCTACGCTGGATCTGTCGGCCGGCAGTGGCACGCAGGTGTTCGGCACCCTGGTCGGCAACGGTACGGTCAACCTGGGCGCCAATTCGATCGAAGTCGGCGGGGCGACCAATGGCACCTTCAGTGGCTCTATCGCAGGTACGGGTGGCCTGACCAAGGTCGGTGCGGGCATCGAGACGCTGACCGGTGCCAACACCTACACCGGCGGCACCTTCATCAATGCCGGCACACTGGCGATCGGTCCGGGCGGCAGCCTGGCGGCCACCGGTGCAGTGACACTCACCGCAGCGGGAACCGGCTTCGACATCTCGACGTCCGGTGCCAGCCAGACCATTGGTTCGTTGGCCGGCGTGACCGGCTCCACGGTCACTCTGGGCGCGCAGTCGCTGATCCTCGGCGGCAACGGCAACAGCGTGTTCGACGGCGCGATTTCCGGCACCGGTGGCCTGGTCAAGAACGGCACCGGCATCCTCACGCTGGGCGGCGCCAACCTGTTCAGCGGCGGCCTGGCGCTCAACGGCGGTGGCCTGGTGGTCGGCAACAACGCTGCGCTCGGCACCGGTGCGCTGACGGTGGGGGCCAGCGCTATGCTGGATGCTTCGACCGCGGCCAACCTGGCCAACAACATCACGCTGGCATCAGGTGCCAACCTCAACCTGCTGGGCAGCAATGCACTGACCTTGGGCGGCATCGTTTCCGGTACCGGTGGGCTGATCAAGAACGGTGCGGCCACCGTGACCCTGACCGGTGCGAATACCTACACCGGAGGCACCACCATCAACAGCGGCACGCTGGCGATCGGCGCCGGCGGCAGCCTGGCGTCGACCGGCGCGGTGAACCTGGCCGGTACCGGTACCCTCGATATCTCTGCGGGCAACCAGAGCATCGGTTCGCTTGCCGGTGTGGCCGGCAGCACCGTGGCGCTGGGGGGCAGTGCGCTGACCCTGGGCGGCACGGTAGACAGCACGTTCAACGGTGCGATCACCGGCAATGGTGGCCTCGTCAAGAACGGCGCAGGCGTGCAGACCCTCAACGGCGCCAGCACCTTCAGTGGCGGTGTAACGCTCAATGCAGGCGGCCTGGTGGTCGGCAACGATGCCGCTCTCGGCACCGGGGCGGTAACGGTGGGTGGCAACGGTACGCTCGATTCGAACACTGCGGTGACGTTGGCCAACAACTTCGTCCTCAATGCCGGGCTGACCGTGCTCGGCAGCAACAACCTCACCCTCAACGGCAGCCTGAGTGGCACCGGCTCGCTGACCAAGGAGGGCGCGGCAACGCTGACCTTGAACGGTGCCAATACCTATACCGGTGGCACCTTCATCAATGCCGGTACGCTGGCATTGGGCGCCGGCGCGAGCCTGCATGCCAGTGGCATCGTCAATCTGGCTTCGGGCGCGACCTTCGATCTGTCGGCGGGCAGCGGCACGCAGCAGTTCGGTACCCTGATCGGCAACGGCACGGTGAACCTGGGCGGCAACACCTTGACCATTGGTGGTCCCGTCAATGGCACGTTCAGTGGTTCGGTGGGGGGCACCGGTGGGCTGATCAAGGAAGGCACCGGCACCCAGACCCTGACCGGTGCCAATACCTTCACTGGTGGCACCACCATCAATGCGGGCACGCTGGCGATTGGCGCCGGAGGAAGCCTGGCAGCGAGTGGCGCGGTGACACTGGCCAACGCCGGAACAGCGTTCGATATTTCTGCCGGTGGTGCGCAGAGCATCGGATCACTGGCCGGTGTTACCGGCAGTACGGTCGCGCTCGGCGGCAGCACGCTGACCCTCAATGGCGTAGGAAACACGACCTTCGCTGGTGACATTACCGGTACCGGTGGCCTGGTGAAGAATGGTGCTGGCATCCAGGGCCTGACCGGCAGCAATACCTTCAGCGGTGGCGTGGCACTCAACGCCGGTGGCCTTGCCTTGGGTAACAACAATGCACTGGGAACCGGCACGCTGACCGTGGGCGGCAATGCCAGCCTGGACGGCACCAGCGCGCTGACCCTGGCCAATACCGTGCAGCTGGCCAGCGGCACGCTGACCCTTGCCGGCAGCCACGCGCTGACCTTGAACGGCCCTATCAGCGGCGCTGGCGGCCTGCTCAAGGATGGCGCAGCAACGGTCACCCTGGGCGGTGCCAGCACCTACACCGGTAACACCACCATCAACAGCGGCACGCTGGCGGTGGGGGCCGGTGGCACCCTGTCGGGTGCGAGCACGGTCAATCTGACCGGTGCCGGTACGCTGGACATCAGTGCCGGTGGCAACCAGAGCATTGGTGGCCTGGCCGGTGTAGCTGGATCCAGCGTGGTGCTGGGTGGTGCGACCCTGACCACCGGCGGCAACAACGGCAGCACCACCTTCGGCGGTGTGCTCAGTGGCACCGGTGGCCTGGTGCAGAGCGGCACCGGCACGCTGACCCTGAGCGGTGACAATGTCTATACCGGCGGCACCACCATCAATGGTGGCAGCACGCTGCAGGTCGGCAACGGCGGCAGCTCCGGTTCGGTGCTGGGCGACATCACCAACAACGGCAGCCTGGTCTACAACCTGGGCACCACGGCAACCGTAGGCGGTGTGGTCAGCGGTGGCGGTGGCCTGACCCAGGCTGGCAGCGGAACGCTGGTGCTGACCGGCAACAACACCTACACCGGCGGTACCACCATCAATGCAGGCGGCACGCTGCAGGTCGGCAATGGCGGTGCGACCGGGGCGATCGTCGGCGACATCACCAACAACGGTGCGCTGGTCTCCAACGTGGCGGGCAACACCACGCTGGGCGGCACCATCAGCGGCAGCGGTGGCCTGACCCAGGCCGGCGCTGGCACGCTGACTCTGACCGGCAACAACACCTATACCGGCGGCACCACCATCAATGCCGGTGGCACGCTGCAGGTCGGCAATGGCGGTGCGACCGGTGCGATCACCGGTAATGTCGCCAACAACGGCAGCCTGGTGTTCGACGTGGCGGGCAACACCACGGTCGGCGGCGCGATCAGTGGCAGTGGTGGCCTGACCCAGGCCGGTGCCGGCGTGCTGACGCTGGTCGGCAACAACACCTACACCGGCGGCACCATCATCACTGCCGGTGGCACGCTGCAGGTGGGCAATGGTGGAGCGACCGGTTCGATCGCTGGCGACATCACCAACAATGGTTCGCTGATCTCCCACGTCGCGGGCAACACCCTGCTGGGCGGCACCATCAGTGGTACGGGTGGCCTGACCCAGGCGGGCAGTGGCTCGCTGGTGCTGACCGGCACCAACACCTACACCGGCGGTACCACCATCAATGCCGGCGGCACGCTGCAGCTGGGCAATGGTGGTGCGACCGGCTCGATCGTCGGCGACATCACCAACAACGGCACGCTTGTGTCCAACGTCGCGGGCAACACCACGCTGGGCGGCACCATCAGCGGCAGCGGTGGCCTGACCCAGGCCGGCAGCGGCACACTGACCGTGACCGGCAACAACACCTACACCGGCCCGACCACCATCACTGCCGGTGGCACCCTGCAGGTGGGCAATGGCGGCGCGACCGGTGCGATTGGCGGCAGCGTCACCAACAACGGCAGCCTGATCTTCAACGTGGGTGGCAACACCACCGTCGGCGGCGCCATCAGCGGCAGCGGTGGCCTGACCCAGGCCGGCAGCGGCACGCTGATCCTGGGCGGCAACAACACCTATACCGGCGGCACCACCATCAACACCGGCGGCACGCTGCAGGTCGGCAACGGCGGCGCGAGCGGATCGATTGCCGGCAACGTCAGCAACAACGGCAGCCTGGTGTTCAACGTCGGTGGCAACACCACCGTCGGTGGCACCATCAGCGGCAGCGGTGGCCTGACCCAGGCTGGCAACGGCACCATTACGCTTATCGGAAACAACACCTATACCGGTGGCACGACCATCAATGCGGGCGGCACCGTGCAGGTTGGCAATGGCGGCGCCAGTGGCTCGATCACCGGCAACATCACCAACAACGGTGGGCTGATCATCAACACCGGTGGCAGCACCACGCTGGGCGGCAGCATCAGCGGTGGCGGCAGCATCGTGCAGGCCGGTCCGGGGGGCCTGAACCTTGGCGGCAACAGCGGTGGTTTCAGCGGTACCGGCCAGGTCACCGGCGGTGGCCTGAATGTCACCGGCAACATCGGCGGCCAGTGGACCATCGGCAGCGGTACCACGCTGTCCGGCACCGGCACCATCGGGGGTACCGGTGGTGGCGTGACGGTATCCAGTGGCGGCGTGCTGTCGCCGGGTAATGGCCCAGGCAATGGCAGCGGTGCGGGCAATGGCACCGGCACGATCACGGTGGGTGGCAACCTGACCTTGTCGCCGGGCAGCACGCTGGGCATCGATCTGGGTGCCACCGGCAGCGACACGGTGCAGGTGGGTGGCAGTGCCAACGTGGGTGGCAGCAGCGTGCAGGTGAATACCATCTCGCCGAGCACCAGCTACCAGCAGGGCCAGCAGTACACCGTGGTCAATGCGGGCGGTGGCGTGAGCGGGCAGTTCGCTTCGGCGAAGACGCCGTCGGCCTTCCTGACCATCACCCCGGTCTACACGGCGAACACGGCCAATCTGCAGATCGATGTGGCGCAGACCGCAGCCTTCACCACGGCGGCGAAGACGCGCAACCAGTACAACACCGCCGCAGCGCTGGACAGCCTGCCGCAGAGTGGTCCGGCGCTGGGCCTGTACAACACGCTGCTGATGTATGACGCGGGTACCGCGCGCGCGGCCTTCGACCAGCTGTCCGGTGAAGTGCATGCGGCCAGCCGTGCGGTGCTGTTGTACGACAATTACCTGGAAGAGGGTATCCGCCAGCGTCTGGGCAGTGAGCTGCCGACCGTGCGCGGTGAGCGTGCCTCGGCCTGGCTGGCCGGCAGCGGCAAGGTGTTCAGGCAGGATGGTGATGGCAACGGCGACGACATCCGCTCCAATCGCAATGCGCTGATGGCCGGCGTGGACTGGCAGCTGGGCGAGCACGTGGTGCTGGGTGCAGCGGCCGGCAACGAACGGCTGGATACGCGCCTGTACGATCGCAGCTCGCGCGCCCGCCTGCGTGGCAACACCTTCGGCCTGTATGCGCAGGGCCAGTGGAACAACGGCTTTGCGGTCGGTGGCAGCGTGTCGCGCGGCGACTACCGCACGCGCACCACACGTGAGGTGCCGCTGCTGGGCCAGACCCTGTACAGCCGCCAGGACTCGGATGTGACCATCGCCCAGGTGGAAGGCAGCTGGACCTGGACCCACGGCAGGACCCAGCTGCAGCCGTATGTGCAGTTCACCAAGCACTGGGTCGACAGTGATCGCGCGGTGGAGCAGGGCGGCACTGCTGCGCTGGAGCTGGAAGGCGGCAAGGACACGCTCAATGTCAGCACCGTGGGCGTGCGGGGCCGCTGGGACGTGGGCAGCGGCGAGCGCTTCCCTGCACAGCTGACGGTCGGCCTCGGCTGGCAGCATGCTTCGGGTGACACCGACGTGGCCAGCCGCAACCGCTTCGCGGTCGGCGGCAATGCGTTCGATGTGTACAGCGCGGTGATGGCACGCAACGCGCTGGTCAGCCAGCTGGGGGTGGCGGTCGGCCTGGGCCGCAACAGCCAGCTGTCGATGTTCGTGCAGGGCCAGCACGGCGACGGTCGCCGCGACGTCGGCGGGCAGATCAACCTGCGCGTGGGTTTCTGAGGGGAGCGGGCCAGCGGTAGATCCACGCTCCGCGTGGATGGCACCGGGCGGGAGCGCTAGAGCTCCCGCTCCATTTCCACGGCGTCGATCCCGGCGCCGTGGCCATCGGGCACCACACGTGTCACCTGGAAGCCGAGACCGGAATAGAAGCCCTGGGTGTGCTGGCTGGTGCTGAGCGCGATGCGCTTGATCGAGGGATCCGCTTCGGCCTGGCGCAGGCGCGCCAGCGCCAGTTCGCGTCCCAGTCCATGCCGGTGCAGCGCGCGCTGCACCATGCCCCAACAGAAGCCGGCACTACCATCGCTGCGTCGCGACAGGCCGCCACAGGCCACGACACGGTGGTCGTGCTCGATCACCTGGAAGGCGCAGTCCATGGCCTGCTCACGCAGGAAGCGTTCAAAGTCGCTGCGCTCTTCGGGCGCGAAGTAGGTGGGCACGTTGCTGTCGAAAATCGACAGGCAGGCGCTGGCATCTGCGGGGCGGTAGAGGCGGAGGTTCATGGGCCCACGATAGACGATCGTCAGTAGATCCACGCTACACGTGGATTCATGGGCCGGATGCCGTGTGTGTATCCCTCAGGCCGAGATTCCCGCCAGCACCGCATACATCACCACGAAGCTCACCAGGAACAGGTAGACGCCGCCGATGGCAAGGTAGCGCAACACGGTCAGCGCCTTGTTGCCGCCATACACGCGTTGCTGCATCCACAGCAGATAGACCGGGACCGCCAGCCACAGCAGGGCATACAGCCATTGGCTGGCGGCGGCGAAGGCGGGGGATGCGAGCGCGCTGCTGATGCCGGCGATGAGGAAGGTTGCCAGCAGCACCATCATCAGCCAGCAGTGGCTGTACAGCGCCACCACCAGGTGTTCCAGATAGCCCATCGACCGCGGGATGTAGGCGATGCGCAGCACCAGCGCGAACACTGGCATCAGGAAGAACAGGGCACCGGGCAATGCGGTCAGGATCGCCTGCATGTACAGATCGGTCTTGCCCCCCATGCGCTGGATGTTGGCGTTGCCGTTGTGCAGGCGCTTGTTGAGCCAGTTGTTGGCGAACCGGGGCCAGCCGGCCACCACGATGGGGTTGGTGTCAGCGTCCCACGGTTTGCCGTTGACGGTGTGGTTGAAGAAGGTGCCGGGCTCGGTCGTGGCGACCTCCTTGCTGGTGCCGGTGAGCTCGGCTTTGCGCTGTGCGGCTGCCGCATTCACCGCCGCTCTGGCCATGGCGAAGCCGGCGTTGTCGGTAGCGGGTGAGTTGGCCTGCTGTTGATCGATCATCGTCAGCTGTTTCGCGCGTGCGGCCTCGACCTGTTCAACGGTGATGGACTTGGCATACAGCGAATTGCCTCCGCCCATGCGGATGTCGTCGACGTGCACGAACAGTTTGCCGATGAAGAACGTAAACAGGGTGAGGATGACGAACAGCCGCAAAGGCTGCACGTATCCGACCCGGCGGCCCTTGAGGTAGTTCTGCGTGATGCGGCCGGGAACCCAGAGATCGCGCAGCGTGCGGAAGATGCGCCCGTCCAGGTGCCAGAAGGATTCGAACACTTCTTCGATGGCATGGCCCACGTGCTTGAGCGGGTTGTGCGCCGATTGCCCGCAGCGATGGCAGTAGTGGCCCTGCAGGGCGGTGTTGCAGTTCTCGCAGTCGGCGTGAGCGCTGTCGGTCGAACTCATGGGCAATGGGCCAGGCGTCGGATGAAGGCGTCTACGATAGCGAATTTTCAGGTTTCGTTCAGCTTTGTTTTGGAGTGCCAACGAGCGTGCGTAAGGCGATCAAAAGCATCCACGCGTGGCGTGGATCTACTGATGGATCTGGAGGAACAAGTCCCTCTGTTGAGGGGCTGCCCCGACAGGGGCGGGGAGAGGCCGGCAAAGGGAGGGGCCCAAAGGTTGCGCAGCAACGTTTGGGGCGAAGCGCGCGCAGCGCACTTCGCGTCCCGCGCCAGATAACTGAAAAAGGCCGCCCCTGGGGGCAGCCTTTTTCAGTTATCTGGCGGAGAGAGGGGGATTCGAACCCCCGAAGCGCGGTTTAGACGCTTACACACTTTCCAGGCGTGCTCCTTCAACCACTCGGACACCTCTCCGGATCCCTGCCATCGGCAAACGCCTCAGCAGGGGCGCAGATTCTAGCGGGCCGCGCGGCACTTCACAAGCACCCCGGTCAGGAACCTGCGAAGGACGTGCCGGAGGCGAGGGGGCTGGACAGGCATGGCACAATGGAACATCCGATGGAAAACGGTGGCCTGATGTCCTATCTCGTCCTTGCCCGCAAGTGGCGTCCGAAGCGTTTTGCCGAGCTGGTGGGCCAGGAACACGTGGTCCGTGCGCTCAGCAACGCGCTGGACAGCGGCCGGGTCCACCATGCGTTCCTGTTCACCGGTACCCGCGGCGTGGGCAAGACCACCATCGCGCGCATCTTCGCCAAGTCGCTGAACTGCGAGCAGGGCACCAGCGCAGACCCATGCGGCCAGTGCGCGGCCTGCCTGGACATCGACGCTGGCCGCTACATCGACCTGCTGGAAATCGACGCCGCGTCCAACACCGGTGTGGATGACGTGCGCGAGGTGATCGAGAACGCGCAGTACATGCCCTCGCGTGGCAAGTACAAGGTCTACCTGATCGACGAAGTGCACATGCTGTCCAAGGCGGCGTTCAACGCGCTGCTGAAGACGCTGGAAGAACCGCCGGAACATGTGAAGTTCCTGCTGGCCACCACCGACCCGCAGAAGCTGCCGGTCACCGTGCTCAGCCGCTGCCTGCAGTTCAACCTCAAGCGCCTGGACGAGGACCAGATCCAGGGCCAGATGACCCGCATCCTGGCGGCTGAGGAAATCGAGGCCGACGGCAGCGCCATCGTGCAGCTGGCCAAGGCCGCCGACGGCAGCCTGCGTGACGGCCTGTCGCTGCTGGACCAGGCGATCGCCTACGCCGGCGGCGCGCTGCGCGAGGACGTAGTGCGCACCATGCTGGGCACGGTCGACCGCACCCAGGTGGCAGCGATGCTCGATGCGCTGGCCGAAGGCGATGGTCCGCGCCTGTTGCAGGTAGTGGCTGCGCTGGCGGAGTTCTCGCCGGACTGGAGCGGCGTGCTGGAAGCGCTGGCCGAAGGCCTGCATCGCATCCAGGTGCAGCAGCTGGTACCGGGTGCCGCAGCGGCTGCCGAAGGCCTGGACGCGACGGTGTTCGCCGAACGCCTGCGTCCGGAAGTGGTGCAGCTCTGGTATCAGATGGCCTTGAACGGCCGTCGTGACCTGCCGCTGGCGCCTAGCCCGCGCGCGGGCTTTGAAATGGCTGTGCTGCGCATGCTGGCGTTCCGCCCGGCCGCGGCGGTCCCGCCGGTGCCGAAGTCGGTGGACGGTGCAGGCAATGCGCCGGGTGGCAATGCTGCCGGTGGTGGCAGCGGTACGGGTACCCACGAAGCGACACCGGTTGCTGCCGCCACTTCGGCAAGCCCGGCCGTAGTAGCGCAGGTGGCCGCTCCGGCGCAGGCCGCGCCGCGCGAACCTGAACCCGAACCTGAGCCGGCCCCACGACCCGAACCGGACCCGACCCCGGAGCCCGAGCCGGTTCCGGTGGAAGAGCCCGTGTCACCGCCGCCGGTGAAGGCCGAAGCAGCGGCACCGGCATCCGTTGAAGCCGAAGCGGGCGACGACCTGCCCCCGTGGGCCACCGACGAAGCCGAGGCGCGTGACGAGGCGCTGGCGGCCGAGATGGCTGGGCCGGACGCTGCCATGGTGGCGCCCTGGCATGAACCGCCAGCTCCCGTCGCGGCTCCCAGCGAGCCTGCGCCGCTCGAGCGCCCGTTCCGCACTGAAGGCATTGCCATCGCGCCGGCCGAGCCGGCCCCGGCACGTGATGCCGTGCCGCAGGAAGGTGTCAGCGATCTGGCCAGCGCCGAGGATTGGCTGGATCTGGTCGCCAACAGTGGCCTGAGCGGCCCGTCGCGGCAGTTGGCCGCCAACGCCGCCTTCATCAGTTGCCAGCACGGGACCTTGAAACTGGGTCTTTCGCCCGGATTTGAATATCTGCGCTCGGAGCGCGCGCTGGCCGCCCTGGGCGAGATGCTGGAGAAGGCCCTCGGCCAGGCGCCGAAGATCGTGGTCGAGACCGTGGAAACCGAACACGTTCCGGCCGAGACCCTGCACCAGCGTGCCGATCGCCAGCGTGGCGAGCGGCAGCAGGTGGCAGAGGCTGTTTTCATGGACGATCCGGAAGTGCAGGTGCTGATCCAACAGCACGGCGCCCGGGTTGTTTCCGATTCCATCCGTTCTTTTGACGAGTAGGACACTATGCGCGGCAACATCGCCCAACTGATGCAGCAGGCCCAGAAGATGCAGGAAAACCTGCAGAAGGCCCAGGAAGAAATCGCCAAGATCGAAGTGACCGGCAGCGCCGGTGGCGGCATGGTCAGCGTGACCCTGACCGGCGCCAAGGAATGCCGCAAGGTGCGCATCGACCCGTCGCTGGCCAGCGACCCGGAGATGCTGGAAGACCTGATCGCCGCCGCCTTCAACGATGCCTCGAACAAGATCGATGCCGAGTCGAAGTCGAAGATGGGTTCGGCCACCGCCGGCATGCAGCTGCCGCCGGGCATGAAGCTGCCGTTCTGATTTTCAGCGTGGCACCCGTGTAACCGGGTGCCACGGATCCCGTAGAGTCGAACTTGCTCGACTGCTCCAACCTTCAGTCGAGCATGGCTCGACTCTACAAACAGCCGTCGAGCCTGCTCGACGCAATGAAAGCCTGCCGCCGTGTCCGCACCCCTGCTTGAACAATTGATCGACGCACTGCGGGTGCTGCCTGGCGTGGGCCAGAAGACGGCGCAGCGCATGGCCTACCACCTGCTCGAGCGCGAGCGCGAAGGTGGCCAGCGCCTGGCCGAAACCCTGGCGCTGGCGGTGGAGCGCATTGGCCACTGCGCGCAATGCCGCGATTTCAGCGAAACCGAGTTGTGCCCGACCTGTGCCAACAGCAGCCGCGAGCGCAGCCAGCTGTGCGTGGTCGAATCACCGGCCGACCGCTTGGCCATCGAGAACGCCACCGGCTTCCGCGGTGTCTACTTCGTGCTGCAGGGACGGCTGTCGCCGCTCGATGGCATCGGCCCGCGCGAGCTGGGCCTGGAGCAGCTGGAGCGGCGGCTGGCCGAAGGCGAGGTGCAGGAGCTGATCATCGCCACCAGCGCCACTGTGGAGGGGGAGGCCACCGCGCATTACCTGGCGCAGCTGGCGCGCGCGCGCAAGGTGCAGCCCAGCCGCCTGGCGCAGGGCCTGCCGCTGGGCGGCGAACTGGAATACGTTGATCGTGGCACGCTGTCGCACGCGTTCGGGACGCGCAGCGAATTCCGCGATTGAGCAACGGCCGGCATGGCCGGGCGCGGGCGGCCTACAATGCGGGAGACATCCCCGCCGAGGCCGACCATGAGCAACGAAACCCTCTTCAGCAAGATCATCCGTCGCGAGATCCCGGCCACCATCGTCTACGAGGATGACGAGGTGCTGGGCTTCAAGGACATCGCACCGCAGGCGCCGGTGCACGTGCTGTTCATTCCGAAGAACGAGATCATTCCGACCCTGGATGACCTGCAGCCGTCGCAGGCGCACCTGATCGGCAAGCTGGCGCTGGCTGCCGCCGAGTATGCGCGCCGCGAGGGCTTTGCTCAGGACGGCTACCGCATCGTGATGAACTGCCGCGAGGATGCCGGGCAGACCGTGTTCCATATCCACATGCACCTGCTGGCCGGTGCGCCGCTGGGGCACTTCGGTACCCCAGGGCGTTGAAGCCCCTATCCACGCATGGCGTGGATCTACCGTATCCCGGCGTGGATGGAAAAGGCCGCCCGAGGGCGGCCTTTTCCGTCATGCCTGTGCGGTGATGATCACCACCAGCCCCAGCGACCATAGCCGCCCCAGTACGGGCCATACGGGCTCGGGCCCCACGGGCCATAGGGATAGGGCACCACGTCGACCTGACGCTGTTCCGGCCACAGGTAGATCACATCGGCCGACAGCTTCGGCAGGCGGTAGTCGTATTCGCCGATGCGGGTGTTCTGGTAGCCGTCGATCTTGCCGATGAAGGTCACGTCACGACCGGCTTCGAACACCGCCGGGTCGTAGAAGCCGGCACGGCAGGCGATGAAACGACCGTCGCTGGCATCGGACGAAGTGGTGTTCGGGCGGCCACTGCCATTGAGCGGGCGCGAGATGATCTGGAAGCAGGTCTCGCCCTGGCCGGGCTTGGTTTCGATGATGCGACCGCCCCAACGGACCGGCGTGCCGACCTGCTGGGTAGCGACCGAATCGCGAGGGGAGACCAGGCTGAACTGTCCCTGCAGCGGCTTGGGGGCCGTGGCGCAGGCCGACAGGGCCAGCGTGGCCACAGCGGTGAGAAGGAACTTGGTGTTCATGGGGAGGCTCCGGAAGTCGGGCGATGCCTGCGCAGGTCCCGCAATAATGAAGCGAGGTCGGTGCAAGTTCCAGCGTAACGCGCATCAGCGAAACGCTGGCTGAGCGCGAGCAGGGCCGGGTCAGGACGCTGCCGGTGTACGCGCTGTGCCCAGTCCTGGGCGGTTTCGTGCGGTTCACGGGCCAGGCCGAGGCGGGCGTAGCGCCGTCCGAGCCGGTGCCAGGCGCGCAGCAGCGGGTCGCGTTCGCGCTCGCCACGGGCCAGCAGCCAGGCCATCCACGCCAGCGCCAGCAGTGCGGCCACCACGAAGCCAGCGACCAGCTGCCCAGGGCCCAGATCGTCCAGCCCGAACGGCTTGAGCAGCTGTTGCTGGCGGCGCGCATCGAACGACAGCACCAGGTCGTTCCAGCCGCGGCGCAGCCAGTCGCCCATCTGGCCCAGCTGCAGCCAACGCTGCTGCAGTGGCGTGTCCGTGCCGGCCTGCAGGCGGTCATCCAGTGTGTCCAGGATGCGTTCCGGTGCCACGGCTGCGGTCGGGTCGACCCGGACCCAGCCGCGCTGCGGCAGCCACACCTCGGCCCAGGCGTGGGCATCCATTCGCCGCACTACCCAGTAGTCGCCGATGCGGTTGCGGGTGCCGCCGGCGAAACCGGTCACCACCCGCGCCGGGACGCCGGCGTTGCGCATCAGCACCACGAAGGCCGAGCTGAAGTGTTCACAGAAGCCGGCCTTGTAGCCGAACAGGAACTCGTCGATCGGGTCGCGTCCCGCCGCAGGGGTGTCCAGCGTGTACGAGAAGTCGGTGGTGATCCACTGCAGCGCGCGGCGCACGATGGCCTCGTCATCGCTGCCAGCCTCCTGTCGCCATTGCTGCGCCAACGTGGCGGTGCGCGGGTTGAAGCCGGTCGGCAGCTGCAGCGTCGCGCGGCGCAGATAGGGCGACAGCGTGCTGTCGAAACGCAGTGGAGGGGCTGAATGCAACCGCCAGCGGCTGAGCGAGGCCAGCGGGCGTTCGCTGCTCAGGCTCATGTCCGCATCCAGCATGCTGCCTGCAGGCGCGCGGCTGGGCAGGTCCAGCGCCACCAGCTGGCGGCGGTCGGTCGGCTCGTAGTCGATCTGGTAATCCCAGCCCTGTGTACTTGCTTCAACCACCGCAGCAGGCCGCCGCGCGCTGGCGCGGTCGCGTGTCCAGCGCCGTCCATCGAAGGCGGTCAGTACAGGGCCGCGCCAGTAACGCTGCGCCGGCTCGGGTGGAGTGCCGAAGAACTGCACGCGCAGCGCCGGGCTGTCGTCGGCCATCAGGTCCAACCACTGGCCGGGCTCCATGCTGTCGGACAACCCCGGCGTACCCACGGCGCGCTCGGGAACACCCCACAGTGGCGTGGCCAGGCGCGGGAACAGCCAGAAACAGGCCAATGCCAGCGGCAGGCCGATCGCCAACAGGCGGCCGACACCATGCAGCTGCCCGCGCAGTGGCAGGCGGCCGGCATGACCTTCATCCTGGGCCAGGCGTTGCAGCGCGATCAGTGCGCTGCCCCCGGCCAGCGCGGCCAGCGCGGTTGTCAGCGGCCCCTGGTCGAGCAGGAATGCTGCAAAGGGCGAGAACAGCGCGAAGCCGAGCAGGCTGCGGGCATCACGCAGGCTGCGCAGCTCGCTGGACTTGATCGCCAGCATCGCGGCCAGCAGTGCGCAACCGGTATCGCGCCCGGGGCGCACCATGCCCATCTGCCAGACGATGGCGCCGAGCATGCCCAGCACCAGCAGCAGGCGTACCGGCATCGGCAACACTGTCCGCCACGACAGGGCGGCGGTGATGATCGCCGCCAGCGCGATCACACCAGCCAGCAGTGGCGGCAGCTGCAGCAGCAACGGCAACAAGGCCAGCGCCGCGCTGGCCAGGGTCCAGTTGCGGGCATTGCGATCGAGCAGGGCGGGGGTCTCAGTCATGCGGCATCAGCGCCAGCGCGCGCAGGCACAGGTGATGGTGGCTGGCGCCCTGACCGGGCCCGAACGGCGGGTGTGCAGGCAGCAGCAGGGTGTAGCGGCGGCCCTCGCGCTCGGCCACATCCACCCAGCGCGCCAATCGAGCGATGCGTGCTTCATGGCCCAACGGCGCCAATGCGCGCCAGTCGAGGATCACTTCGATGCCGACCGGCTTTTCGTACTCGCGCACCAGCAGGCTGTCGCGGCGAGCCGAGTGCTTCCAGGAAATGCTGCGCGGCGCATCGCCCGCCCGGTAGGGGCGCAGCTGATGCAGTTCCTCGCCGCTGGCATGGGCGCGGGTGTGCAGCGGATCGCTGCCGCTCTCCGGCAGTGCAGGCGCCACGGCTTCGGCCAGCGGGTAGACCAGCAGCGGCTGTTCCGGCCACACCCACGACCACGCCCGCACCAGGCCCAACGGCTGGGTGGTGGACAGTCGGATGCGCGGCAGTTCCAGCCAGCCACGGCGTTCGCTGGGAACGTCCAGTTCCACTTCGCCACGGCCGTGCGCAGGCAGCGAGGTCCAGGCGTTGCTGTCACCCAGCTGCAGATGAAGGCCGTGCCGCGCACGCGGGTCACGCAGTGAGAGGTCCACGCGCAGACGCAATGGTTGCCCGGCCGCTACCGGCTCGGCGGAGATCGCATCGATCTGCACGCCGGACAACTGGAGATGCGCGGCAATGGCACTGGCGATTGCTGCTGCCGCGAGCAGCAGGGCCAGCAGCAGCGCCGGGTTGTTGTTGTAGTTCAGTGCGCCCAGCAGCATGGCCGCCAGCAGGGTGGCAACGAACAGGCCGAAGCGGGTGGGCAGCACATAGATGCGATGGCGGTCCAGCCGCCTCGGCAAGGCTTCGGGCCTGCGTGGCCGAGCCAGCAGCTGCATGCGTGCCCAGCGTGTGGCCACGCTCAGTCCACCGCGACGGTCTGCAGGATCGCGCGCGCCAGTGCCGGACCCGAACTGGATTCGGCTTCCGCCACCAGTCGGTGACCGGCCACCGCCACGAACAGGGTCTGCACGTCTTCGGGCACCACATGGCCGCGCCCCAGCAGCAGTGCATGTGCCTTGGCCGCGCGCAGCAGCGCCAGGCCCGCACGTGGCGACAGGCCCACGCGCACACCGGCATGCTGGCGGCTGCGGGTCAGCAGCGCCTGCACATAGTCGATCAGCGCGTCGCTGGCATGCACCTGGTTCACTGCGTCGCGCAGCGCGCGCACCTGGGTGTCATCCAGTTTCGGTACGGCACGCGCGATCAGGTCGCGACGGTCGCTGCCACGCAGCAGCTCGCGCTCGGCCTGCGCGCTCGGGTAGCCCATCGCCAGCCGCAGCAGGAAACGATCCAGCTGCGAATCCGGCAACGGGAAGGTGCCGGACAGGTCGACCGGGTTCTGCGTGGCGATCACGAAGAACGGGTCGGGCAGCGGATGCGTCTGTCCATCCAGGGTGACCTGCTGCTCGGCCATCGCTTCCAGCAACGCGCTCTGCGTGCGCGGTGGTGCGCGGTTGATCTCGTCGGCCAGCAGTACGTGGGTGAACACCGGGCCGGGGTGGAACTGGAACTGACGGCTGCCGGCTTCATACACCGACACGCCCAGCACATCGGCGGGCAACAGATCGGAGGTGAACTGCACGCGCTGGAAGCTGAGGCCGAGGCTGCTGGCCAGCGCATGCGCCAGCGTGGTCTTGCCCAGGCCGGGCAGATCTTCGATCAGCAGGTGACCGCCGGACAGCAATGCGACGAACGCCAGCCTGACTTCCGGCACCTTGCCCAATACCAGTGCGTTCACCTGATCCTGTGCCTCCCGCAGGGCCTGACGCAATTGATCGGTTAGCATGCTGGGGTTTGGGGACGAAGCTGGCATGATCGTCTCAGATCTGGAATCCACTCGATTATCCATAGAGCAATGCAAGGCGAACAGCGCGCACGGACGATATTTCTCTGGTTATGGACGCTGGTCACAGCGGCCAAGCTGATCGTTGCCGCGCGCTTGCCGCTGTTCGTCGACGAAGCGTTCTATTGGCAGGAAGGCCAGCATCTGGCCGCGGCCTATTCGGATCTGCCCGGGTTGACCGCCTGGCTGGCCCGCCTGGGCGTGGAGCTCGGCGGTCATCACGTGCTTGCGCTGCGCCTGCCGTTCCTGGCCATCGGTGCGCTGTTGCCGCTGCTGGTGGTGCGCACGGCCACGCGCTGGTTCGGCAATGTGGCGGGTTGGCAGGCGGGCAGCCTCACGCTGTTGATGCCGTTGTCGGCGACGCTGGGCCTGCTGGCGGTACCCGACGTGCCGATGGCGCTGGCGGCGGTGATCTGCCTGCACGCCGGTGCGCGCCTGCTGCACAACGTGGATGCCTCTTCGGCGATGAAGCTGGCGCTGGGCCTGCTGATCGGTGCACTCAGCCACTACCGTTTCATCGGTGTCATCGGCGTCGGTTTCATCGCGCTGCTGGCATTGCCGCAGGGGCGGCGCATGCTGGCCGATCCGCGCGTGTGGGTCGCACTGGCGGTGGGCGTGCTGGCATGGCTGCCACTGCTGGCGTGGAATGCGGACAACCACGATGCCGGTCTGAAATTCCAGGTGGTCGAGCGTCATCCCTGGGCCTTTGAATGGGGCGGGCTGTGGTTCCTGGTGATCCAGCCGATGCTGGTGACGCCGATCCTGTGCATGGCGATGTGGAAGGTGGCGCTGGCAGGAACCCGGAGCGGTGGCGGTGCGCGCGTGCAGTGGCGCTATTTCGGCCTGGTGGGCGGCGTATCCACGCTGGGCATTTTCGTGCTTGGCTTCTTCACTGACGTCGAGCGGATCAGTTTCCATTGGCCGCTGCCGGGCTACCTCGCACTGCTGGTGGCGGTGCCGGTAGTGCTCAACGGCTGGCCGCGCTGGCTGCGCCGCACCGGCTGGTGGCTGGCAGGCGCGGGCATGGTGCTGGCGTTCGGCTACTACCTGATGGCATCCACGCCGGCACTGCGCGAGCAGATGGCCGGCAGCAAGTACTACCCGCGCAATTTCGCTGGCTGGCAACCACTGGCCGTAGCGGTCCATGAAGAGCTGCGGCAGATGCCGGAAGGGACGCGCGTGCTGGCCGGCAACTTCAAGGTTGGCGCCGAGCTGGGCTTCCAGCTGGGCAATGGCAACATCGAGGTGCTGCCGCATCCGCTCAATGACAAGCATGGCCGCACCGCGCAGCTGGCACAGTGGGGCCTGCTGCATGAGGGCGAGCGCACGGCGCCGATGCTGCTGGTGCTGTCACCCAGTGACCAGCGCTATCGCGAACTGCTGGAGCGCTATCACGCCATCTGCGATCAGGTGGGGCCGATGCCGGCGCCGCGCGTGGTCAGCAGTGATCACGGGTTCCAGCGCTTCCTGTTGTTCCGCCTGCCGGTGCAGCGCGCGGAAGGGCCGTGCGTGACGCCGGCGATGGCGTGGCTGGATGCACCGTCCAATGGCGAGAAGGTGTCCGGCACGTTCGCGATCAAGGGCTGGGCGTTCAAGGATGGCGTCGGCCTGGCACGTGTCGAAGTGCTGGTCGATGGCCGTTCCATCGGTGACGCCCGCTATGGGCGTGTGTTCGACGTGCGCCCCGTGTGGCCGGACAGCACCGATCCGCAGCACCCGGCGGTGGGCTTCGACGCATCGCTGGATACCACCACGCTGGCGCCGGGCAGGCATTGGCTGGGCCTGCGCCTGCATGGCAACGATGGCAGCGTGGAAGAGTGGCAGGAGCAGCCGTTCGAAGTTCGTTGAGTCCTGCTTTTGTAGAGTCGAGCCATGCTCGACTGCTTCTCCAAAGACAGTCGAGCATGGCTCGACTCTACAAAAAGGGCAGCCGAGCATGGGCTCGGCTCTACAGGTTGGCGGAAGCCCTCAGGGCACCGCGTATCCCGCCCTGCGCAGCAATCCGCATACCGCAATCAGCGGCAGGCCGACCAGCGCGGTCGGGTCGCGGTTGTCGATGGCGTCGAACAGGCTGATGCCCAAGCCCTCGCATTTGAAGCTGCCGGCGCAGTCCAGTGGCTGCTCGGTGGTCACGTAGCGGGCGATCTCGTCCGGTTCCAGTGCGCGGAAGCAGACTTCGGTCAGATCGACGGCCGTGAATGATTCTCCATCACGGCTGAGACAGACGGCGGTGTGGAAGCGCACGGTCTGCCCGGACATCGCTGCCAGCTGCGCACAGGCGGCCTCGACCGTACCGGGCTTGCCCAGCGGCTGGCTGTTCAGGTCCGCGACCTGGTCCGAGCCGATTACCCAGGCGCCCGGATGGCGGGCAGCCACCTCGGCGGCCTTGGCCGCAGCCAGGCGCGTGGCCAGAGCCCGCGGCGCTTCGCCATTCAACGGGGTTTCATCCACCTCCGGGCGCGCGCAGTCGAAGGCAAGGCCCAATCGCTGCAGCAGCTCGCGGCGGTAGCGGGAGGTGGAGGCCAGGACCAGTGACATGCGAGAATACCGGGGCAGGGCGCGGCAGTCTGGCGTGTCCGCAGCGCCAGCGGCAAGTCCTGTATGGCGGGCATTTGACAGCCGCCGCCCCGATCCTTAGTATTCAGCGGCTTATGTCCGCGAACGTGCCCGAAACGCTGGATGCCTGGCGGATGGTTGTAGCGCGAAGGCGCTTCGACGGTCAGGTGTCCCTGGCTGAATTGACCCGCCTGCAGGGGTTGGTCGCAGATACCGACGGTGAGTGCAATTACTCGCTTGAATTCGGTCGCGACGACGTCTTGCGGGTATCCTATGTGGAATTGACCATCGACACCGCGTTGCCGCTGACCTGTCAGCGCAGCATGCAGCGATTCCTGTTGCCGGTGAAGATGACCCAGAGGCTTGGCCTGATCCGCGACGAGGACGAGGAATCGTCCCTGCCGGAGGAGTACGAGGCGTTGCTGGTGCCGGAAGACGGCCAGCTGCGTCCGCTGGACCTGGTCGAGGACGAGCTGGTGCTGGCGGTGCCTGTGGTGCCGCTGTCGCCCGACGGTGAAGCAGTCGACAAGGACTGGGCGCCGAGCGAAGAAGAAACAAAGCAGGCCAACCCGTTCGCGGCGTTGGCGGCACTGAAGAAACAATAGCAGCCGGATTGTCGTCGGCGGCTGCGGCGAAAGCGAAAGTGTGCTGGGCGCTGGCGTCCTGCGCGACGATACGACGAAGCAAAACGAACCGAGTTTGGAGCAATCCCATGGCTGTGCAGAAATCCCGTGTCACCCCGTCCCGCCGCGGCATGCGTCGTGCGCATGACGCCCTGAGCGCCAAGCAGCTGTCGACCGACCCGACCACCGGCGAAGTGCACCTGCGTCACCACATCACTGCCGATGGTTTCTACCGCGGCAAGAAGGTCATCCAGACCAAGACCTCGGCCGTCGAAGAAGATTGATGTGCCGGGAAGGCCGCTGCCCCCGGGCAGCGGCCTTTGCCTTCTTTCCCGGGTGTGCCGGTGATCGGCGGCCCGCGCAACAGGAAACATGATGAGCAAGCGGATCTACTCGAGGATCGCGGGCACCGGTAGCTATTTGCCGGAAAAAGTCCTGACCAACGCCGACCTGGAAAAAATGGTCGAAACCTCGGATGAGTGGATCCAGTCGCGCACCGGCATTCGTGAGCGGCACATCGCGGCCGAAGGCGAAACCACCAGCGACCTTGGCTACAACGCCGCCCTGCGCGCGCTTGAAGCCGCAGGCATCGACGCCTCGCAGCTCGACATGATCGTGGTCGGCACGACCACCCCTGATCTCATTTTCCCGTCCACCGCGTGCCTGATCCAGGCAAAGCTCGGTGTGGCCGGGTGCCCCGCCTTCGACGTCAACGCCGCCTGCTCGGGCTTCGTGTTCGCGTTGGGCGTGGCCGACAAGTTCATCCGCTCCGGCGACTGCAGGCACGTGCTGGTGATCGGCACCGAAACGCTGACCCGCATGGTCGACTGGAACGATCGCACCACCTGCGTGCTGTTCGGCGATGGCGCCGGTGCTGTCGTGCTCAAGGCGGACGAAGACACCGGCATCCTCAGCACCCACCTGCATGCCGATGGCAGCAAGAAGGAGCTGCTGTGGAACCCGGTTGGCGTTTCGACCGGCTTCAAGGACGGCGCCAATGGCGGCGGCACCATCAACATGAAGGGCAACGACGTGTTCAAGTACGCCGTCAAGGCGCTGGACTCGGTCGTGGACGAGACTCTGGCTGCCAACGGCCTGGACAAGTCCGACCTGGATTGGCTGATTCCGCACCAGGCCAACCTGCGCATCATCGAAGCCACCGCCAAGCGCCTGGACATGTCGATGGACCAGGTCGTGGTCACCGTCGACAAGCACGGCAATACCTCGTCCGGCTCGGTGCCGCTGGCGCTGGAC
Organism: Stenotrophomonas sp. 80084_Sma; assembly: GCF_056481995.1. Classification (NCBI taxonomy): domain Bacteria; kingdom Pseudomonadati; phylum Pseudomonadota; class Gammaproteobacteria; order Lysobacterales; family Lysobacteraceae; genus Stenotrophomonas; species Stenotrophomonas sp. 80084_Sma. The sequence goes on from NZ_CM151177.1 coordinate 1,018,082, forward strand.
GCCGCCGTGCGCTCGGGCAAGGTCGAACGTGGCCAGCTGCTGCTGCTGGAAGCCTTCGGCGGCGGCTTCACGTGGGGTTCGGCTCTGCTGCGCTATTGATAGTGCAAGTTACGACAACGTGAAGCTTTGTCGTTGCGGCCCCTCTGGGGCCGTAACGCGTTTAAGGAGGACCTGTCATGGTTGAGCCCATCGTCATCGAAGGGCAACGTGCCTGGCTGAAGCAGTACGGCAAGGGAAGCCGCGCGCTGGCCCTTGGCCTGCTCAATTTTGTTGCCCGTCGTTTTCATCTGGATGCCCTGCGCCCGCCGCCGCACCGTGGTGGTGACGCCGCGCGCGAAACCGAAGCCCGTCGCCTTGCAGAACTGCAGGCGCAGGGCGTGAACGTGCCCGATGTGCTGGGCACCGGCCATGCTGCGCTGGTGATCGGCGACAACGGCAGTTCGTTCAATACCTGCCTGCGCGAAGCCGACGAGGCCGGTCGCGACCGCCTGGTGATGGCGGCCATGCTGGCCATTGCCGCAGCGCATGCGCGCGGCGCCTATTTCGGCCAGCCGTTGCCGCGCAATCTCACCTGGGATGGCGAGAGGGTCGGTTTCATCGACTTCGAGGAAGATCCGCTGGAAGTGATGGATCTGTCCGAAGCGCAGGCCCGCGACTGGCTGATGTTCGGCTATGGCGTGGCCAAGTACTACGCCGACCGCCCCGAGCACCTGCAGGCGATGATGGCCGAGGCGATGGGCGATGCGCAGGCGCCGGTGCGCGAGCACGTGCACGCGGTCACTGGCCGCCTGCGCAGCCTGGCCCGGGTCTGCATGAAGCTGGGCCGCTCGGCGCGCGCGCTGGCCCACTCCATCTTCATCGCCCATGGCGCCAGCACCGCTGGCGTGCTGATGCTGGTGGGCCTGTGCGTGGATTTCCTCGCCGACGGCGATCTGGACGTCCTGCAGCTGTTCTGCTGACTGTGCGTCCGTCGGGCCATGCCCGGCGGCGTTCCGCGGCTGGCCCACCATACGCGTGCATACGCGCACGTACAGACGACACGGCATGTTCCCCCTTATCATGGCCCGCTTCGATTGCAACAAGCGGATGACCGCGTGACCGTATCCACCCTCGCTTTTGTCTTCCCCGGCCAGGGCTCGCAGTCTGTGGGCATGGTGGCCGAGCTGGCTGAACTGCACCCGCAGGTGCGTGAAGCCTTCACCGAGGCATCCGATGGTGCCGGCGTGGACCTGTGGGCGCTGTCCCAGGGTGGCCCGGAGGAAATGCTCAACCGCACCGAATACACCCAGCCGGCCCTGCTGGCCGGAAGCATCGGCGTGTGGCGCGCCTGGAACGCCGTGGGCGGTCCGCGCCCGTCGGTGCTGGCCGGTCACAGCCTGGGCGAGTACACCGCCCTGGTTGCCGCTGGCGCGCTGAGCCTGCATGACGGTGCGCACCTGGTGCGCCTGCGCGGCCAGCTGATGCAGGAAGCCGCACCGGCCGGCGTCGGTGCCATGGCCGCCGTGCTCGGCGCCGAAGACCAGCTGGTGCTGGACGTCTGCGCCGAAGCCGCAGGCAGCCAGGTGGTGGTGCCGGCCAACTTCAATTCGCCGGGCCAGATCGTGATCGGTGGCGACGCCGACGCGGTCGACCGTGCGCTGGCGCTGCTGGCCGAGAAGGGCGTGCGCAAGGCGGTCAAGCTGGCCGTGAGCGTGCCCTCGCACACCCCGTTGATGCGCGAAGCCGCCAACCGCCTGGCCGAAGTGATGGCCGGCCTGGCCTGGCAGGCGCCGCAGCTGCCGGTGGTGCAGAACGTCGACGCCAAGGTGCATGACGGCATTGACGCGATCCGTACCGCGCTGGTCCAGCAGCTGTACCAGCCGGTGCAGTGGACCGGGTGCGTGCAGGCGCTGGCTGGCCGTGGCGTCACCCGGATCGCCGAGTGCGGCCCGGGCAAGGTGCTGACCGGTCTGGTCAAGCGTATCGACAAGGCCATCGACGGCCGTTCGCTGGCCACGCCAGGCGACTTCGAAGCCGCCCGCGAGGCATGGTCGGCCTGATCCCCCTTGTTCCTGCCGACCGTACCGGTGGCCGCTGCAAGCGGTACGGGAACGGCGGCCGTCCCAGCCTGAGGAAAACATCATGAGCAAGCCCCTGCAGGGTGAAATCGCACTGGTCACCGGCGCCAGCCGTGGCATTGGTGCCGCCATCGCCGATCTGCTGGCCGCCCAGGGCGCCACCGTCATCGGCACCGCCACCACCGAATCCGGCGCCGCCGCGATCGGTGAGCGCCTGGCCGCCCACGGTGGCCACGGCCGCGCGCTGAACGTCACCGACGCAGCTGCGCTGGACAGTGTGCTCGATGGCATCGCCAAGGAATTCGGCCCGATCTCGATCCTGGTGAACAATGCCGGCATCACCCGCGACAACCTGCTGATGCGCATGAAGGACGAGGACTGGGCGTCGATCATCGACACCAACCTGACCAGCGTGTTCCGCACCAGCAAGGCGGTGATGCGCGGCATGATGAAGGCGCGCAAGGGCCGCATCATCAACATCGCATCGGTGGTGGGCGTGACCGGCAATGCCGGCCAGGCCAACTACGCTGCCGCCAAGGCCGGCATCATCGGCTTCAGCAAGTCGCTGGCCAAGGAAATCGGTTCGCGCGGTGTCACCGTCAATGTTGTCGCACCCGGCTTCATCGACACCGACATGACCAAGGCGTTGCCGGAAGAAGCGCGTACCGCGCTGATCAACGACATCGCCCTCGAACGCCTGGGTTCGCCGGAAGACATCGCCCATGCGGTGGCCTTCCTGGCCGGCCCGGCTGCCGGTTACATCACCGGCGAAACCCTCCATGTGAACGGTGGCATGTACATGCCGTAAGCAAGGGGCGCAGGGATTGCGCCGCAAGTGGTTGATCTGCGGAGGTTTTTGCTGCGATGCAAGGCCGCGCCGGTTTCCACTACACTATCCCACGGCCATCGCCTTTGATGGCGACCACTTTTGAACCACAACTCCATCTGGAGCGAGATCCCATGAGCACCATCGAAGAACGCGTCAAGAAAATCGTCGTCGAACAGCTTGGCGTCAAGGAAGAAGAAGTCACCAACAGCGCATCGTTCGTCGATGACCTGGGCGCTGACTCGCTGGACACCGTCGAGCTGGTGATGGCCCTGGAAGAAGAATTCGAGTGCGAGATCCCGGACGAAGAAGCCGAGAAGATCAGCACCGTGCAGGCCGCCATCGACTACATCAAGGCCCACGTCAAGGCCTGATGTCAGACGGCAGTGCGCGCGCGGGCTCACGCTCGCCGCGCACCGCACCCCATGGGGCCGCTGTTGCGGCCCCGTGTGTTTGAGCATCACACCGAAGCAAACCGAGTTGCCCGTTGAAATCATCCGGGCCAGGAGAATCAGCAATGAAGCGTCGCGTCGTCGTAACCGGCCTGGGTATCGTCTCGCCGTTGGGCAATGATCTGGCCAGCAGCTGGGAAGGCATCACCCAGGGTCGTTCGGGCATCGGTCCGCTGACCAACGTTTCTGATGCCTATCTGGATCGGTTCACCACCAAGATTGCAGGTGAGGTCAAGGGATTCGACATCACCGCCGACAATGAACTGTTCGGCAAGTTCCGGGTCAGCGGCAAGGATGCCAAGAAGATGGACCCGTTCATCCATTACGGCCTCGGTGCCTCGTTCATGGCCCTGCACGACTCGGGCCTGGAAATCACCGACGCCAATGCCGAGCGCATCGGCGCCATCGTCGGTGCCGGCATCGGCGGCCTGCTCGGCATCGAAGAGCAGACCATCGAGTTCCACGAGGGCAAGAAGATCTCGCCCTTCTACGTGCCCAAGACCATCATCAACATGCTGCCGGGCCAGCTGAGCATCATCACCGGCCTGAAGGGCCCGTCGTTCTCGGCGGTGTCTGCGTGCGCGACCTCGAACCATTCGATCGGCACCGCCATGCGCATGATCCAGTACGGCGATGCCGACGTGATGGTGGTCGGTGGTGCCGAGCGTGGCTCGTCGCCGACCGCACTGGGCGGCTTCTGCGCGATGAAGGCCATGAGCACCCGCAACGACGCCCCGGAACAGGCCTCGCGCCCGTGGGACAAGGACCGTGACGGCTTCGTGCTGGGCGACGGCGCCGGCATCCTGATCCTGGAAGAGTATGAGCACGCCAAGGCACGTGGCGCGAAGATCTACTGCGAACTGGCCGGCTTCGGTGCCAGCTCCGACGCGTACCACATGACCGCACCGAGCGAGAACGGCGAAGGCGCCGCGCGCTGCATGGTCATGGCCATGAAGGACGCCGGCGTGACCCCGGAACAGGTGGGCTACCTCAACGCGCACGGCACCTCCACGCCGCTGGGCGACCTGGGCGAGACCATGGCGATGAAGACCGCCTTCGGCGACCACGCCTACAAGATGATGGTCAGCTCCACCAAGTCGATGACCGGCCACCTGCTGGGTGCCGCCGGCGGCGTGGAAGCGATCTTCTCGGTGATGGCGCTGCAGGACAACGTCATCCCGCCGACCATCAACCTGCAGCAGCCGGGCGAAGGCTGCGACCTGGACTACGTGCCCAATGAAGCACGCCAGGCCAAGGTCGACGTGGTGATGTCCAATGGCTTTGGCTTCGGCGGCACCAACGGCACGCTGATCTTCAAGCGCGTCTGACCGACGTTGTAGAGTCGAGCTTGCTCGACTCCGCCCTTGTGTAGAGTCGAGCCATGCTCGACTGAACGTGCAACACAGTCGAGCAAGCTCGACTCTACGCACGAGGAGGCCGCCGCAAGGCGGCTTCCGTGCATCTGAATCCCCGAACTGGCCGCCATGACCCACGCACCGCTGATCCACCCGCTGCCGCACCCGATCGATCTGCTGGCCCTGCAGCAGCACGACCCGGCACGCTTCCCGCTGCTGATGGAATCCACCGCCTCGGGCACCGCCCAGGGCCGCTGGAGCCTGCTGCTGGCGGCGCAGGGCGATAGCCTGCGGCTGGATGCCGATGGCCAGGTGCGCGACCAGCACGACGCGGTGCAGGCCGGCAGCTTCCTGCAGGTGCTCGACCGCGCCTGGCAGCAGGAACGCCTGCCGCATGACGGCAGCCACAGCCTGCCGTTCCGCGGCGGTTGGGCGTTGATGCTGGACTACGAAGTGGCCAGCCAGATAGAACCGGTGCTGCCGGCGCGCGCACGCGAGGACGGCCGCCCGACCGCGCTGGCGCTGCGCTGCCCGGCCGCGGTGCTGCACGACCACCACAACGAGGCCAGCTTCGTCATCGCCGAAGCCGGTGAGCAGGCGTTGCTGGATGCGCTGGTGGCACTGGCCTCGGCCGTGCTGCCCGAAGCCGGGCAGGGCTGGCAGCCGCCGCAGTCGGTGGGCGAGGATGCGCCGCAGCGCTTCACCGACGGTGTGCGCCGGGTGATCGAGTACCTGCGTGCCGGCGATGTGTTCCAGGTGAACCTGTCGCGGCGCTGGAGCGCGCAGTTCGCCGCGCCGGTCAGTCCGCAGGCGCTGTACGCGCAGCTGCGCCGTGCCAACCCGGCACCGTTCGCCGGCCTGTTCAGCGCGCACGGCCGCCATGTGGTCAGTTCCTCGCCGGAACGGCTGGTGTCGGTGCATGCCGGCCACGCGCAGACCCGCCCGATTGCCGGCACGCGTCCGCGCTTCGAGGGGGATGATGATGCCGCGCGCATCCAGGAGCTGGTCGGTCACCCCAAGGAGCGTGCCGAGCACGTGATGCTGATCGACCTGGAACGCAACGACCTGGGCCGCATCTGCCTGCCCGGCACCGTGGTGGTCGATGAGCTGATGACCGTGGAGAGCTACGCGCACGTGCATCACATCGTCAGCAACGTCAGCGGCCATCTGCGCCCGGAGGTCACCCCCGGCGAGGTGATCGCCGCCACCTTCCCCGGCGGCACCATCACCGGCTGCCCGAAGGTGCGCTGCATGCAGATCATCAGCGAGCTGGAGCAGGTGCCGCGTGGTGCCTACACCGGCGCGTTCGGCTGGCTGAACCGCGATGGCGACCTGGACCTGAACATCCTGATCCGCACCGCCGAAGTGGATGGCCACGAGGTGAGCTTCCGCACCGGCGCCGGCATCGTGGTCGACTCGGACCCGGACAAGGAACTGGACGAGACCTGCGCCAAGGCCCGCGGCCTGCTACGCGCGCTGGGCCAGCAGGGGTAGGCGTATTCCGGTAGTGCCGGCCGCTGGCCGGCAACCTCATGCACCCATGATCCGCGCGATTGCCGGCCAGCGGCCGGCACTACCGGTACCGGTGGGTGCCATTGTTCGGGTGGGTGCCGACCGTCGGTCGGCACAGGCGCATGCCCCCGGTCATGACCCCAATCCACCGGCACGGTATCCTGCACGACGGAATCGAGTTCAGAGGTAGTCCATGGCGGGAGCCAAGCGCGGGTGTCTGTTCGTGGTAACGCTGGTGGTGGTGCTGGCCGCCGTCGTGGCCGGCGCGGGCGCGTGGTTCTTCTACCAGCAGACCCGGTTCGCCGACGCTCCGATTACCCCGTCCGCCGAAAGCGTGGTCATCGCCAGTGGCGACGGCATGAACACGGTGCTGCGCAAGCTGCGCGACGCCGGCGTGGACGAGGGCCAGGACGCGCAGTGGCAGCTGCTGGCGCGCCAGCTCGATGCGGCCGGCAAACTGAAGGTGGGTGAGTACGCGCTCAGCAACGACCTGACCCCGCGTGATCTGCTGCTGCGCATGCGCGCCGGCAAGGTGCTGCAGCACCGCGTCACGATCATTGAAGGCTGGAACATCCGCCAGTTGCGTGCCGCGCTCAAGCGCGCCGAGCCGCTGCTGCACACCACCGACAACCTCGATGACGCCGCGTTGATGCAGCGCCTCGGCTTCGGTGGCCAGCATCCGGAAGGCCGCTTCCTGCCGGAGACCTACGTCTACCAGCGTGGCGACAGCGATCTGGATGTGCTCAAGCGTGCTCACGCCGCAATGCAGGACGCACTGGATGAAGCCTGGGAAAGCCGTGCGCCGGACCTGCCGATCAACACGCCCTACGAACTGCTGACGATGGCCTCGATCATCGAGAAGGAAACCGCGCTGGCCAGCGAGCGCCCGCAGATCGCCGGCGTGTTCATGCGCCGCCTGAAGATCGGCATGCGCCTGCAGACCGACCCGACCGTGATCTACGGCATCGGTGCTGCGTATGACGGCAACATCCGCCGCCGCGACCTGACCACCGATACGCCCTACAACACCTATACCCGCGCCGGCCTGACCCCGACCCCGATCGCCATGCCCAGCCGCGATGCGCTGATGGCGGCCGCGCAACCCGCAGCGGGCGACGCGCTGTACTTCGTCGCCGTGGGCGATGGCAGTGGCGCGCACGTGTTCTCGCCCAGCCTGGACCAGCACAATGCCGCAGTGGCCCGCTACCTGCAGCAGCTGCGCCAGCAACGTACCAAGGAGACCCCGGCGCAATGAGTCCCGCGCTGCTTCGCCACCCGCGTTTCGTCAGCCTGGAAGGCGGCGAGGGCGCAGGCAAAACCACCGCCATCAATGCCATCCGTGACTGCCTGCGCAGCCACGGTCATGAGGTGGTGCTGAGCCGCGAGCCGGGCGGTACGCCGCTGGCCGAGCGCATCCGTGGCCTGGTGCTGAAACCCGATGCCGAGATCGCCGCCGAGCCGCTCAGCGCCGAAGCCGAGCTGCTGCTGGTGTTCGCTGCACGTGCGCAGCATGTGCGCCAGGTGATCCAGCCGGCACTGCAGCGCGGCGCCTATGTGCTGAGCGATCGCTTCACCGATTCCAGCTATGCCTACCAGGGCGGTGGCCGCGGCCTCGATCCGCAGTGGATTGCCGATCTGGAACGACGCGCGGTGGGCCTGCTGCCGGGCCTGACCCTGCTGCTGGACGTGGACGTGGCAGTGGGCCGCGCGCGCGCCAATGGCCGCGACCTGTGGCCAGACCGCATCGAGAGCGAACAGGATGATTTCTTCCAGCGCGTGCGCGAAGTGTTCCGCAGCCGCGCGCAGCAGGACCCGCAGCGCTTCGCGCTGATCGACGCCGGCCAGGTGCAGGCGCGTGTAGCGGCCGATGTGGTCGCGCAGGTCGAGCGCTGGCTGCAGAGCGGGGAGGGCGCATGAGTACGTTCTCACCCTGGCAGCAGCGCGCCTTCGATCAGACCGTGGCCGCACTCGATGCTGATCGACTCGGCCATGGCCTGCTGATCTGCGGCCCGGCCGGGCTGGGCAAGCGCGAGGTGGCGTTGGCCCTGGCCGACCACGTGCTGGCGCGCGGCGATGCCGCGCATGCCATGCGCACGCGCCAGCTGATCGCCGCCGGCACCCATCCTGACCTGCAGCTGGTCAGCTTCATTCCGAACAAGAGCGGCGACAAGCTGCGCACCGAGATCGTCATCGAGCAGGTGCGCGAGATCACCGACAAGCTGGCGCTGACCCCGCAGTACGGCGTGGCGCAGGTGGTGATCGTCGACCCGGCCGATGCGATCAACCGCTCGGCGGCCAACGCGCTGCTGAAGACGCTGGAAGAGCCGCAGCCCGGCCGCTATCTGTGGTTGATCAGCAGCGACCCGGCACGCCTGCCGCAGACCATCCGCAGCCGCTGCCAGCGCCTGGAATTCAAGTTGCCGCCGCAGCACGAAGCGCTGGCCTGGCTGCAGCAGCAGGGCCACAGCGAAGCATCGGCACGCGAAGCGCTGGACGCGGCGCGCGGCCACCCCGGCCAGGCCGACAACTGGCTGCGCGAAGATGGCCTGAGCCTGCGCCGCGAAGTGGGCCGCGAGCTGGAACAGCTGGCCGCCGGCAAGACCGGCGCGGTGGAGCTGGCGCAGAAGTGGTGCGGTGATGACAACGCGGCGCTGCGCCTGCGCTTCGCCGCCGACCTGGCGCTGGCCCAGGCCAGCACCGATGCCTTGACCACGCCGGAGCGATTGCACAAGCTTGCAGCCTGGTTCGACGCTGCCAACCGCACCCGCGACCTGCTGCGCACCACGGTGCGTGCAGACCTTGCCGTGGTCGAGTTGCTACTGGCCTGGAACAAGGTGAACGAGCGGCCTGCCGCAAGGGGAAATCGATGAGTGCCAGCAACGCCCGCCAGGGCATCCTGTCCCTGGCCGTGAAGGACAAAGCCGCGCTGTACAGCGCGTACATGCCGTTCGTGAAGAACGGTGGCATCTTCGTGCCCACGCCCAAGCGCTACTTCCTGGGCGACGAGGTGTTCCTGCTGCTGACCCTGCCCGATTCCAGCGAACGCCTGCCGGTGGCCGGCAAGGTGATCTGGGTGACCCCGGCCGGTGCGCAGGGCAACCGTACCGCCGGCATCGGCGTGCAGCTGGCCGATGGCGCCGAAGGCGAGGGCGTGCGCCACAAGATCGAGACCCTGCTGGCCGGCCTGACCAGTTCGGACAAGCCGACGCATACGATGTAACGGCGCGCGGATTGCCGCCCTCGGTAGCGCCGGGCCATGCCCGGCTGCGTCCCTCGAAATGCCTGTGAACACGAATGTGAAAAACGGTTGACGGCCTCTGAAAAGCCCCTATAATGAGCGGCTCAGCAACACACCGGGCGGTTAGCTCAGCGGTAGAGCATTGCCTTCACACGGCAAGGGTCACAGGTTCGATCCCTGTACCGCCCACCAATATAACCTTGATTCTTCAAGGTTTTGCGAAAGCCGGCCTTGAGCCGGCTTTTTCGTAAGTGCGTGATAAGTGCAACGTGGCGGCCTGTGCCGGCGTGGCTCCGCACGGTCGTCACCCTAAGCGAGGGTGTGCGTATGCTTTCTTTTGCGACTGACTTTCCCGTGCGGGCCGGCACCACCGCAGCCTGCTTCCTAGCAGTGGTGCAGGAATGGATTTCCGGTTCTCCTCACACGGAGTTTAGTTCACAGGCGCTTGAAGCAATCAAGGGCTCTGGCCGTGTCAGTCTAGATGCTGGCACCGAAAGCGTGCTCAGTTTGCGCGTTGAACAGTCGGGAGGCTCGGCTTCAAGTGTCAGATATCACAGAGAGGATGGTCAGCTTCATTGGACTAGTTTGGTAACCTTCTCTGAAGGTCCCGAGCTGACACCTGTCGTTGCCATCCGAGTCTTCTGCGAAGCGGCTAATCCCTCTGTCGTGGTGCCGTCTGCAAAGAAGCCAGTGTTCGTACGTCTCATCCTTGACCGACTTGGTGGCGGATGGGACGACCGACTCGAAGTGGGCGAAGTCCCGCTGACCGTTAGCGCTCAGGATCTGCCCGCGGTGATTGCCTTCATCACCGGGAAGGGGCACAACCGGCTGCCGGTTGTCTATGTAAGCAGTGGATTCAATGGGCAACCGAAGGTTGATAGTGCGAATCTGGCACGCAAGCTGGCGGGCATGGCTCATGTTTTGGTCGAGCCAGACCGCCACTACTCGGTCGCACTGCGAGATAAGGTCGGGGGTCAGAACGCGTTTGGGGGCACGGTTGGAATTTACTGGCCTGGCGGAGATGGTCGTCGCACTCAAATCAGGCACGCCGACTACGCCAGTAGATCTGCCCTATTAGACGCAGTTGTTGACGAGGTCCGTATGGCTCTGGTCAATCGCCGTCCGCTTGATCGCTGCACTTTTGCGGCGGTTCAGGAGACGCTTGCTAAGCAAGAGATCGAAGTGCTCAAAGGTCGAGAAAGCCTGGCAATCGACGAGTACGCCAAAGTGTTCGACGGAGAACTGGAAGCCCAGGCTTTGAAGCTGGCAGACGCCGAACGAGAGATCGCGCGCCTCGCTGCTGAAGTGCGAATGTATGAGGCGCGTCATCCCCTAGAGGATGGGCTGGCGCTGAGTGTTGGCCAAGAGCGAGATCTCTATCCAAACGAAATCTCCGCGATGGTCCTTAGAGTGTTTGCGGAGTACTACGAGTCGACAAGTGGAGATACCAGACGGAGGGATCTGATCAAGGCGATTCTCGATAATAACGTTGAAGATGAATTCGCTTCCCAAGCTAAGGCCCGAATCAAGGAGGCGTTGCGTGGATACGTCAGGATGGAGTCTAAGGTGAAAAAGGAGTTCGAAGACTTGGGATTCGAGATCACCAACCAAGGCAAGCATCCCAAGCTTGTTTTCCGATCTGACGATAGGTACACCTTCACCCTTGCTAGTAGTGGCGGGGACAGCCAGCATGGCGGGCTAAACGCCGCCTCGGCTCTCTCCCGGCTTCTCTTCTGACGCAGGTCTGTCGTGGTCAAATTTTCCGTTGTGTCGGTTGACGAGGGGAGCGCAGGACTCTATGAGGCGCTAGGAACCAAGGCAAAATTTTGGTACGACGATGACGCATCTCTCTTCAAGCAAGGTCGGCCTGGAACAGGAGAAAACTGGGCAGAGGTGGTCGCGGCCGAAGTTGCGAGCGCATTGGGGATGCCCCACGCTGCCTACGACTTGGCAATTTGCGGACAGGCCCAAGGCGTAAGGACCTCAAACTTTGTCCCTAACGGAGCCCGCCTCATCCATGGCAACGAGATCATCACGGGTGTCTCAACTGGCGAGCGAATGGCGGCTCAAGAGCGTCGGCAATACCACACGATTCGTCGCATAGTCGCCGTTTTTCACAAAGTTCAACTCGGACTCCCAATAGGATGGGTTCCGCCGTCTCAGTCTATGACACCGTTGGGTGTTATGTGTGGCTATCTGATGTTAGATGCGTTGATTGGGAACCAAGACCGTCATGAAGAAAACTGGGCCATGATTGCGCTGCCAGGAACTCCGCCTGAGCTGCGCCTTGCCCGTACGTTCGACCACGCGTCAAGCTTGGGTCGCAACGAGACGGAGAAGACCTGTAACGCGCGCCTGTCGTCTACTAATCCCAATGGCGACATGTTGGCTTATTGTCTGAGAGCCAAGAGTCAGATCTACGGGAATGCGGGGGACAGGCTGACAACGCTGGAAGCTTTCCAAGAGATGGCGAAACGGTGTGAGCCCGATGCTAGGTTGTGGGTCGAAAGGTTGAAGCGACTCGAGGATTCTTTCTTTACAGAGTTGCTCGAGCGTGTTCCGGATGAGTGGATATCAGCGGTCTCTCGTAGGTTTGCTGTGGAGATGATGCTGATTAACAAGAGCCGGATTGTAGGCGGCATGACATGAAAACGATTTTTGTAGCAGGTAAAGACCCTCAAGCTAGTCGCTGGTATCCAGTCGCTCGTGTGCAGTACGACGGGCTAACTTTTAGACTGCGATATACCAAGGGCGCGCAGTGCATTGCGGGATTTTCCGGATTCGGGCTTATGAAGGAGCTGGAGGCGGAATACCAATCAAGTACTCTTTTCCCTTTACTTAGGAACAGGGTATTGCCTCGCAGCCGGCCGGAGTCGAAGGACTATCTTCACTGGATGGGTCTTCACTCGGACGCCGACGCGTTCGACGAGCTCTTTCGTTCGGGCGGACTGCGTGCAACCGACTCCATTGAGCTGGTGCCGTTGCCGATCCCCACGGCCGACGGCGATTACGAGGCCTACTTCTTTCTTCGAGGAATCGGGCACCTGCCCGGCGTCACTTCTGAGCTGACCTCCTCCCTTAGCGAGGGATCGCGCCTGTTTGTTTTGAGGGATGTGCAGAACGAGTATGATTCGACCGCTCTTCTGCTCCGAACCGGGCAGCCGGTCTCACTGGTAGGCTACGCGCCGCGCTACTACTCCTCTGACTTCTCTCGGTTGATCGAAGGTGCTGGGGCCACACAGGCCGTGGTCGAGGTGGTTCGAGTCAATCCAGGAGCACCTTCTAGCTACCGCGTGCTCTGTCGCATGAGAGCTCCTTGGCCGTCAGATTTCCTACCTTGTCAGGGGGAGGAATACGAACCGCTTGGCGACTTTCGTTTTTCCGGTTCGGCTTGGGACTGATGGCGGCGTCGCAGCGCGCTCACATTGGCTTCGCTTGGGCGGGAGGTCGCCGGAGAAATGGTTTTCTCAACTGACGGCGTAAGTAGAAAGGTAGGCTGAAGTATCCGCGGGGGAGGTCGCTCAACTTCCGACATCCCCCGGCCCCTGTGCGGTCACGGCGGTAAGGAATGACTCGCGTCTACGCCGCCCGCGCTGCCGGCGTTGTTAGGGGCACCGCCGGCTGGCCCCGCACTTCATTCGGAATCGGTCACGCCGTCAATGACGGTGAATACCTTAGGGTAGGCGGATACCACATCGAGGCGGGTGTGGCAGATGAAGCCAACTTCGCCCGTCTCGGCATACAGTTCCTTCAACAGCTGAATCGATACCGATTCGCGCATGTAGATGGTGAACATGTGGAAGCCACCCACGTAGATGGCCGCCGCGTTCTGGGCAGTTCCCGCTTCCTCGTTGGTCGGGATCTGGCTGGTGGTGAGGAACTTCCAGTCGCTCAGGGCTTCGGGGCGGCGCAGCGGCTGGCCGGTGGTGTCCACCAGCAGGCTCATGGTCTCGTCTTCGCGCGGCGAGAGGATGGCGACGCTCGGCGCCGGGGCGTTGGCCTCGGTAATCAGGCGGCGGGCACGCACGAAGGGCCGCTATTCGGTGATGGGCCCGCCGTTTGCGCCCATCGACAACTTGTTGATGCCAGGAATGTTCCGCAGCCCGAGGATCTCCGGCTCGGCGCCGCTGCCCATCAGGGAAGCGCGGTCGATCTACTTGGCGAACGCCTGAGCGATTGCGGTGTTCAGCGCGGTATCCAGACCACCAAGCGAGTCGGCCAGCAGCTCGCGGGAGATCTTGAAGCGGAACGCCAAGCTACGCGGGGTGACCTTGACCGAGCGGAATACCGGCTCGCTTTCAGCCACCTGGCCGGGCTCCTGGCGCCTGGCCGGCGTCGGGATGGTGTCCACGGCGGCGATGCTGAAAGAGCTGGCCGAGGTATCCAGCACAGCGACGTTAGCGCCCGCAGGCATCGCCGCCGGTGAGACAGTGATGCGCCTCGCGCACCAGTTGTCGCGCGGCCACGATCAGTCCATCAGTGTGGAAGGCACCCAACTGCTGGTCCGGTCCACCCTCGGCGCGCGCTCGATCGCCCGCCTGCAGCAGATCGAGCAATGCACTGAGCCCGGACAGCGAGCGGCGGAGCGAGGCGTGATTGCTGGCGCAAAGCGTGAGGCTGCTACACGGTTGTCCGTCATCGCCGTCGGCATGGTTGATGGCATTGAGGCAAGTAAAGAAGGCAGGCGACTGCACGGGCAGACTCTGTTCGTGCAGGGCGCATTCGATCTCGCGTGCGAGGTCCCCGGGCACGTGAGCGGCGATGTCGCCGATCAGGGCGAATAGGCGGGGATGGACGGCGGTGCGGTTGGTCATGGCGAAACCCTCACTGGCGTGGAGCCACCTTCCAGAGTGAAGGTGGCGGACGGTGCGGGTTGGCGTGCCGGGGCAAACACAACGGAGTGAGAAATCACCCGGCGGATCGAGTGATCCCCACGCACCGCCCGCCATTGAGGGCAGTTGGTGCATTTTTGCGGCTACGCACTGCTGCGCAACCTATCCGTTCGGTTTGCTTTTTCGAGACGCCAATCCCGGCCTAGGCATCTGCCTCGGCCCGGAGATCATCGGATCGCACAATCACAGTGGTCTGTAAGGAAAGTTCTCAACTGAGTGCAGGCGCACCAAGCGTTCACCGTTCTGTGCCCTGCAGCACCCGCCCGCTGTGAAGCCTGTCACTGATGGCGCATATCGCCGCCCATGCCGACCCTGCATATGACGACTCCTGTGCGGCGCCGCCACGTCAATCACGTCACCCAGCGCGCGCGGGCGGGAATGTGCCACGGGTGAAGGCAGAGGATTCCATCCCTGTGCTGTCCCACCGCCCCGGGCAGGCGTAGTCTCAGCCCATTGCCGTGCCCATCCACTCTGGAGTGCCACCATGCCGCTCGCCCGCATCGATCTTCGCAAAGGTAAATCCGCCGACTACCTGCAACGCGTCGGCGAAACCATCTACCAGGCCATGCGCGCGGTGGGCGTGCCGGAGAACGATCGCTTCCAGATCTTCCAGCAACACGAGCCGGGCACGTTGATCTATGACCCCGGCTACCTGGGGGTGGACCGCACCGACGATTTCATCTGCATCCAGATCACCTGGAACGAAGGGCGCACGTTGGAGCAGAAGAAGGCGCTGTACGCCGGCATCGCCGAGGGCCTGCACGCGGCGGTGGGTATCCGCCGAGAGGATGTGTTCATCAACCTGGTGGAAGTGAAGCGGGAAAACTGGTCGTTCGGGAATGGTGCGGCCCAGTACGTGAGTTGATGCGCGAAAAGCATCCACGCATGGCGTGGATCTACTGAATGAAGGGCGTGCGCGGGGGAGGGCAGCCCTGCGTCACCGTGTCGCAGGGGGTAAACCCTGAACGGGGTCCAAGGTTGGCTGCGGGTCCGTAGAATGGCCGGGTGCGTCAATCTGTCCTCCACCGCCGGTTCCAGGCCCTGGCATGGCTTGCCATGCTGCTGGTGCTGCTCGCCCCGCTGGTGAGCCGCTGGCTGGCGCACGGTCACGTGGCTGCTGCAGTGCCGGCGGCGGCGATGGATCACGCAATGCACGCAGAGCATGCGCAGCACGCGATGGACGGGCACCACGACCATCACGCGATGGCGATGCCGCACGGCGAGGCCGCAAAGAAGCCACCTGCCGATCCACACGCCGATCATGAGATGGGTGTGGACTGCGATTACTGCCTGATCGCTGCACGGCTGATCAACCTGCTGGTGGCGGCAGTGCTGCTGTTGGCGCCGATGGCACCGGTGTGCCGCGCACTGCGCGGTGCGGTGCAGACGTTGCCGCAACGGATCAGCGGCACATTGGGAGCGCGTGGGCCGCCAGCCTTCATGGCCGCCTGAGCCGCACGCGTGTTGCATTGAACATTTTTCCATGAGGTTGCCGGCCACGGCCGGTGCCCGCACGCGCGTGTTTGTCCCTTTCTGATTGCTGCCCTGCCATTGCGGGGTGGCCTTGCATGCCGTGAAAAAAATGAAAACGAACCCCAACTCCGCGCACCTGCGCCGGGCGACGCTGCCTGTCCTGTGCGCGTTGCTCCTGCACACCGCCCCCGTACTTGCCGCCGATGCGGCACCACCGACCACGCTGGACACCGTGCGGGTGGTCGATACCCGCAGCGGTGAGCTCTCGTCCACCGCCAACGCCGGTTCCGCGCTGGGCCTGAGCGTGCTGCAGACACCGGCCAGCCTGACGGTGATTTCGCGCGAACAACTGGAGCAGCGTGGCGACAGCAACCTCAACGATGCGATCAGCCGGGCGGGTGCGATCAGTGCGATGCCGCACCCGGGCAACGGCCTGAGTGCGCTGTCCAGCCGCGGCTTCACCGATGGCGCTTCGGTGATGCGCCTGTACGACGGGCTGCGCCAGTACGGTGGCGTGGGTATCACCTTCCCGTTCGATACCTGGTCGATCGAGCGCATCGAAGTGCTGCGCGGCCCGGCCTCGGTCATCCATGGCGACGGTGCGATCGGCGGCGTGATCAACATCGTGCCGAAGAAGCCCACGCGTGGTGCGATCGAGAGCGAGATCAGCGTAACCGTGGGCAGCGAGGACACCGCGCGCCTGGGCTTCGGCAGCGGTGGCGCGCTGACACCCGAGCTGGCCTACCGGCTGGACGTGAGTGGCAACTACAGCGGTGGCTGGGTCGATCGTGGGCGCAACAGTGACGCGACATTCTCCGGTGCGTTGCTGTGGCAGCCGCGCGCGGACCTGCAGCTGACCCTCACCCATGCGCAGGGCTACCAGCAACCGATGCGCTACTTCGGCACGCCGCTGGTCGAGGGCCGCCAGCTGGAGGCGCTGCGCCACCGCAACTACAACGTGGATGACAGCGAGATCCGCTACCGCGACCGCTGGACCCAGCTCGATGCGCTATGGACGCCGAACGCAAGCGTCGAATGGCGCACGCGCCTCTACCAGATCGACAGCCAGCGCGATTGGCGCAATGCCGAAGCCTATGTCTACAACCGCCCTACCGGCTTGATCGATCGCTCGGGAAACACCGAGATCACTCACAACCAGGACCAGACCGGGCTGACCTCGACGCTGCGTGTGCAGGGAACCGCGGGTGGCCTGCAGAACAGCTTCGCGGTGGGCCTGGATGCCAACCGTGCGCACTTCAAGCACACCAACAACACCTATGCTGGCAGTTCGGGCCCGGTCGATCCGTTCGAACCGGTGCCGGGCCAGTTCGTCAGCGACGCGCCGAACCTGCCGCGCTACCGCAATCGTGCCGAGCAGTACGCGCTGTTCGTGGAGGACCGGTTGGCGCTGAGCGAGCGCTGGTCGGTGCTGGGGGGGCTGCGCCACGACCGCGCGCGCATCGACCGTACCGATCTGATCAGCGGCCAGAACGCGTTCTCGAAGACCTACAGCAGCACCGGCTGGCGCGCAGGTACGGTGTTCGCGCTGCGGCCGACGCTGAGCCTGTATGCGCAGTACTCGCAGGCAGCAGACCCGGTCAGTGGGCTGCTGATGATCAGCCCGGCCAACGGCGCCTTCGACCTGGCCAAGGGCCGGCAGATCGAAGTGGGCCTGAAGCAGGCCTTCAATGGCGGCGAGTGGACGCTGGCAGCGTATCGCATCCGCAAGACCGGGCTGCTCAGCCGCGATCCGCTGGTGCCGGACCGCCGCGTGCAGGTGGGCGCGCAGACCTCGCGCGGTATCGAGGCATCGCTGAGTTGGAACGTCGCGCCGCACTGGACGCTGGATGCCAACGCCACGGTGCTGAAGGCCGAGTTCGAGGACTTCCTGGAAACCACGGGTTCGCCGGCGATGCTGGTGTCGCGTGATGGCAACGTGCCGCCGAACGTGGCCGAGCGCCTGGCCAGTGTGTGGTTGAGCTGGCAGTTCGCACCGGACTGGAGTGCGGCGGGTGGCGTTCGCTACGTCGGCAAGCGCTATGCCGACAACGCCAACACATTGGAGCTGCCCGGCTACAGCACCACCGATCTGGCACTGACCTGGCAGGCGGCACCGCGCACGCGATTGTCAGCGCGCCTGTTCAACGTATTCGACAAGGCGTACTACGCCACCGCGTACTACACCAGCACGCAGTGGCTGCTGGGCGCGGATCGTCGCGTCGAGTTCACCGTCGACCATCGCTTCTGAGGACGCGCACCATGTCGCTGCGATCCACTGCCAAGCACTGGACCTACCTGGTGCACCGTTGGCTCGGCATCGGCGGATGCCTGCTGATGCTGTTGTGGTTCGTCAGCGGCATGGTGATGTTGTTCATTGGCTACCCGAAGCTGACACCCGGTGAGCGGCTGGCGGCGTTGCCGGTGCTGGGGGATGCTCGCGATCTGCGCGGGCTGTCGGTACTGCCTGCAGCCGTGCAGACCGAGCCGGAGGCCGTGGCGCTGACCACGCTGCGTGGCGAGCCTGTGTATGTGGTGCGCACGGGAAGCAACGTGGGGGCGTGGTCAGCCGTCACCGGCCAGGCCCTGCTGCCGGTGTCGGCACAGCGCGCCGAAGCGTCAGCGGCACAGTTTGCTGGCGGCCCGGCCTTTGTCGGTGCAATGCGCGTGGAAGAGGACCGTTGGACGCATTCGCGCGCGCTGGACGCGCACCGGCCGCTGTACCGGGTGGAGGTGGGGGGCGCACAGCCCGGTGATCTGTATGTGTCCTCGCGCACCGGTGAAGTGGTGCTGGACGCACCGCATGTGCAGCAGCGCTGGAACTATGTGGGGGCCTGGCTGCACTGGCTGTATTTCCTGCGCATGCAGTCGGTGGATCCGGTCTGGACGTGGGTGGTGATCGTGCTGTCCGCGCTGTGCACGGTGGCGGCGGTCAGCGGCATCGTGGTGGGTGTGTGGCGCTGGCGTTTTCGCGGGCGCTACCGCTCCGGTGCGAAGACGCCGTACGTCGAACCGTGGATGCGCTGGCACCATCTGATCGGACTGATGGCTGCGGCCTTCGTGTTCACCTGGATCTTCAGCGGGCTGATGTCGATGAATCCATTGGGGGTCTTCAGCAGCACGCCCGAGGCGATCGATGTTGAACGCTATCGTGGCAGCGCGGTAACGGTGGATGGCGCGTTGGGTGAGCCGGTGAAGCTTCTGGCGGTGGCCGATGCTGAGCGCTTCCAACTGGTCGAGATCCAGTGGCGCCGCATCGGAGGCGAGCTGTTCGCAGTGCTGCTGGACGGGCGGGGCGAGACCCGCATCGTGTCCAGCGGCAATGGGCATTTGCAGGTGGCGCGGTTGCTGCCGGCCCCGTGGCTGCAGCAGAAGGTGCGTGCGCTGTCCGATGCGCCGATGCAGGAGTTCGTGGTGCAGCAGGCAGCGGATGCCTACTTCTATCCGCGTGCACCGGAAGCCATGAACGGCGCGGCGGTGCGGCGCTTCCCGGTTGCGGTGGCGGATTTCGGTGATGCCGAGGCGACGCGCGTCTATCTCGATCTGGCTACCGGCGATCCGTTGCTGACGATGGGGCATCGGGAACGAGTGGGACGCTGGCTGTTCTACTTCCTGCACAGCTGGGATCTGCCCGCGATGCTGCGCCAAGAGGGTGCCCGGCTGGCGGTGGTGCTGCTGCTGAGCGCTGCTGGCACCGCGTTGTGTGCCACGGCGACGGTGATCGGCTATCGGCGATTGCGGATGAAGCTGCGGCACAGGCGGCGCTGATGCCTTGGGTTACACCCGCAGCCAGCGCGTGGACATCGCCACCAGCAACAAGGCCATGGCCACGCCGATGAAGGCGGCGATCAGGCCGAAGTGATTGGCAGCGAAACCGATCAGCGCCGGTCCGGCAAGGATGCCGGCGAAGCCCAGCGTGGAAACGGCGGTGATTGCCAGTGCGCCGGGCATGCGGGTCTGGTGGCCGGCCAGCGAGAACAGCGCCGGTGCGATGTTGGCGCAGCCAAGGCCGACCAGCACATAGCCGAGCAGTGACGCCTGCCACGGCGTGACCAGGGTCAGCACGAGCACGCCCGCGGCGGCCAGCAGCGCGCCGAACACGATCGCGCGCTCACGGCCAACGCGCTCCACCAGTGCGTCGCCGAACAGGCGCGCGACGGTCATGGTCAGGGTGAAGGTCACATAGCCGATACCGGCGAGGCTGGCATCGACGCGACGCACATCGCTGAGGAAGACCGCGCTCCAGTCCAGCATCGCGCCTTCACCGAGGAAGGCAACGAAGGCCAGCACGCCGATGAACAGCACGATGCCGTGCGGCAGGGCCAGCATTGGTGTGTCGTGTGGCATGCGTTCGCTGTGCCAGTGCGCTGCCGACAACAGCATCACCAGCAGCATGGCGCCAACGCCGATCAGCACCGATGCCAGTGGCGGCAGCTGTGCGGACAACAGCACGGTCATGGTGGCCGCGCCGAGGAAGCCGCCGATGCTGAAGAAGGCATGGAAGCCGGACATCATCACGCGCCGTGCTTCGCGCTCGACGATGACGGCCTGCACGTTCATCGTGCAGTCCATCGCGCCCACGGCGGCGCCGAACACGAACAGCACCAGCCCCAGCGTCCAGGCCGAACCGGCCAGCGCCAGGCCGGGCACGGTCAGGCAGATCAGCAGGCTGCTGGCCACCATCACCCGGCGGCAACCGAGGCGCGCGGCCAGCACGCCGGACAACGGCATCGCCAGCAGCGAACCGGCACCGAGGCAGAGCAGCACCAGCCCCAGCGTGGCGTCATTGATCTCGGTGCGTGCTTTGGCGAATGGCACCAGGGTGGCCCACAACGCAGTGGCGAAGCCGGGAATGAAGAACGCAGCGCGGGTCGCGTGCTGTTCGGCACGCGCGCGGTTGGCAAGGGACATGGGCGGTACGGTCAGGGCGGAGTGGGGTGTACCGCGATGCCGGCGGCGCGGAAGCGCGCGGCCAGCGCCGGCGGAGCCGAGGTGGTCAGCACCAGATCGTCGATTTCATCGAGGCTGGCGATCTGCCAGTTGCCGCGGGCACCGAGCTTTTCAGTGGTGGCGGCGACGATGACGCGGCTGCTGCAGGCCACCATCGCGCGTTTCAGCGTGGCTTCTTCCGAATCCATTGCCCAGACGCCGGTGTCGCCGTCCACCGCGCAGGGGCCGGGCAGGTATACGTCGGCGCGCAGGCGCTGCACCTGCGCCAACGCTTCAGCGCCGACCGCGCCGCCACCGCTGGCCAGGCGGCCGCCGATCAGCTGCACCGAGGTGCCTTCAAGCATGCTGGCGGCGGTGGCGATCTGCGGAGCATTGGTGATCACCGTCAGGCCGAGAGCGGTCGGCAGCTGCTGGGCGATCGCCAGGTTGGTCGACCCGGCGTCGAGCAGTACGACCTGGCCGGGCTGCAGCAGCGCGCAGACGCGGGCGGCCAGCTCGGCCTTGTCGCCGCGGTCGCGGGTCAGTCGCTCGCGTAGCGGGCGTTCCTTGGGGGGCGGCAGCACGGCGCCGCCGTAGACACGCTGGCACAGGCCTTGGGCGGCCAGCTCGCGCAGATCACGGCGGATCGAGTCTTCGGAGACGGCATAGCGGCGCGCCAGTTCGGCGGCGACCACGCGGCCCTGCTGGCGTAGTTCCTCGAGGATCTGCAGGGTGCGCTGGGCGGGGAGGGGGCTGGGATCGGAGCTCATGCCGCAAGTCTGCATGTTCGTGCATTAACGTGCAACAACGTGCATTCAGCCGGGTGGACACAGAACGGCTGGACTGCCGGTGAACCTGCCCGCGTCCGGGTCTATGGATCACCTTCGTGCCCCGGCATCATGGCGGGGCACCTGGCATGGAATCCACGATGTCCCCCACCGTTCACCGCAAGCTGCGCATCGGCGCGGACCAGTACACCGGCCAGAAAGTGGTCGACCAGCAGTTCTACGAATGCGATTTCTCCGGCGCGGACCTGACCGCCACCGAGTTCATCAACTGCAGCTTCTACGACGCTGAAAACCGCGCCGGTTGCCGCTTCAACGGCGCCACATTGAAGGAAGCCAGCTTCCGTAGTTGCGACATCAGCATGTGCCACTTCAGTTTCATCAAGGCGCTGGGCCTGGAGATCAGCGAGTGCCGTGCGCAGGGCGCGGATTTCAGCAACGCCAGCTTCATGAACCAGATCACCACGCGCAGCTGGTTCTGCAGCGCGTTCATCAAGAAGTCGAACCTGCGCTATGCCAATTTCTCGCGAGTGACGCTGGAAAAGTGCGAACTGTGGGAGAACCGCTGGGATGGCGCGAACGTGAGCGGTGCCAGTTTCGCCGGTTCGGATCTGTCCGGTGGCCAGTTCGAGGAGATCGACTGGAACAGTGCCAACTTCACAGACTGCAACCTGACCAACTCCGAGCTGGGCGAGCTGGACCTGCGCAGCACCAACCTGCGTGGCGCCACGCTGGATGTGCAGCAGGTGGCGCTGTTGATGCAGCGTATCGGCATCACGGTGGTGCCGTAGGCATCACCCGGTGTACGCCACCCAGCCCTTGAAGCTGAAGCCGGCGTAGAACAGCTCCACACCGTCGAAGCCGGCCTCCTGCAGCAGTGCGACCTCCTGCTCGGGTGCCAGCAGCGGCAACCGTTCGGCAATGGCGTCGATCGCGCGCTGCGCATCGGCATGGGCAACCCCCGAGGCTTCGGCGAACGCTGCGTAGCGCTGTAACCAGCGCAGCTTGCCGGCCGGGTCCTGCGGCACGCTGTGGTGCGCCACCACCAGTGGCGCGCCGGGTTGCAGGCGCCGGTGCAGTTCGCGCAGCGTGTGCAGGCGCTGCGCGGCATCGAGGAAGTGCAGGGTCAGCAGGCAGCTGGCGCCGTCGAAGCGCGCATCCGGTGCATCGTCGATATAGCCTTCCAGCAGCTGCACGCGCGACATCAGCGGACCCAGTGTCTGCTCGGCCAGGGCCAGCATCGGCGCGGCCGGGTCGACCCCCAGCAGCTGCCAGCCCGGCTGCGCCTCGGCGAAGGCCTTCAGTTCCAACCCGCCACCGGCACCCAGCACCAGTACGCGGCCCTGCGCAGGGACACGTTCGGCCAGCAGCAGGCGGCTCATCTGCTGCAACGCGAGGAAGCCGGGCACCTGGCGCAGCGGCGCGTCAGCATAGCGGGCCACCGCCTGCGGGTCGGAGAACGTGGACATGCGCGGATTCCTGCAGCGGGGGACATACCACTGTAGCGCGGCGCGCAAGAGGCATTGCGCGCCGCTGCCGCACGGGCAGGACAGGGCTCAGGCCGCTGCGGCCTCAAGCACGTCTTCCATCCGCACCTCGCCGAGGAATCCACCGCCGCTGCTTGCCGGCTGCTGCGCTTCGATGGCGTGGGCGAACTGCACGCCGGCGTCGTCCTGCAGGCGCTCGAACAGCTGCTGCACCCTTGGGAACTCGCGTCGATCGACCACCTGGTGATAGTCGTTCCAGCGCGCGATGCCTGCGAAGTAGGCGTCGGCAAAGCTGCGCTGTTCGCCCAGCAGCCACGGGCCGGCGCCGATCATCTGCTCCAGCGCCTGGTGGGCGTGGCGTACCTTGGTCGTGCCATAGGCACGCAGCGCCTCGCCTTCATCGCCTTCCGCATGCTCCAGTGCGTGCCAGAGCGGCGCGTAGGCACCGAAGAAACTGGTGTTGAGATAGGCCAGCCGATGGTTGAGGCGATCGAAGCCGGAGGTGCCCTGTGCGAAGCCCAGGCCCTGTGCGATGCCCTTCGCGGCCAGGTGGTTGAGGATGGCCAGGCTCTCGCTGAGCAGTTCGCCCTGTGTGGTTCGCAGGGTCGGGGTTTCGCCCAGTGGATTGAGGCGGCGGTAGTCTTCGCCCTGCACCTGGCCGGGCATCTCGATGCGGCACAGGTGATACGGCTGGCTCAGCCACTCCAGCGCGATGATGGAGCCGAACGAGCAGCCCGAGGGCACGCCGTAGAAGAGGATCGGGGTCATGGCAGGTTTCCGGTTCGAGCCGCGATGCGGCGGGTGAGGAAAGCGTGCCCGCGTGGACATTGCTCCGGAAGCCGTCCGAATGGCATCCTGAAGTCTACATATGTGGACGTTGCGCATGCTCAACCTCAACGATCTGGCCCTGTTCGTGACTGCGGTGGAGCAGGGCGGTTTCGCCGCAGGCGGGCGCCATCTGGGCCTGCCGCGCTCGACGTTGAGCAAGCGCGTGGCGCTGCTGGAAGAACAGCTCCAGGTGCGGCTGCTGCAACGCAGTTCGCGCCGCTTTGCATTGACCGAGGTCGGCCAGGAGTTCTTCGAGCGCGCACGCGCAGCGTTGTCTGAGGTCGAGGCCGCCGAGGCCATCGTCCGCGACCGCCAGGCCGAACCCAGCGGCACCGTACGCATCAGCGCTTCGATTCCGGTGGTGCAGGGCGAGCTCGCCGCGTGCCTGCCTGCACTGGCCCGCCGCTATCCACGGCTGCGCATCGAAGTTGAGGTGAGTGATCGTTTCATCGATCTGGCTCAGGAGGGCATCGACATCGCTCTGCGCAGTCACTTCGGTCCGCTGCCGGATTCCGGGTTGGTGCAGCGCTCGCTGGGTAGCGAGCGCATCGTGCTGGTGGCGTCCCCTGGCTATCTGGCAGCCGCGCCGGCAGTGGATACGCCCGAGCAGCTGCGTGCGCATGCCGGCCTGCTGACCGCGCGTCATGCAACGCGCTGGACGCTGCACGGCCCCGACGCCCGCACTGTGCAGGTGGAGCCGCAGGTGGCGCTGGTCGGCAATGAATCGCAGCTGCTGATCGCGGCGGCCGAAGCGGGTCTTGGCATCACCGTGTTGCCACACAGCCTGTGTGCCGCAGCCCTTGCCGCCGGCCGCCTGCAGCAGGTGCTGCCGGCGTGGCATGCCGGCGAAGTGACCACCAGTGTGCTGCTGCCGCATCGTCGCGGCCAGTTGCCGGGCGTGCGTGTGGTGGTGGATGCGCTGGCCGCGCATTACCAGCTCAACGCAGCGCGCGCGCCAGTACCTGCCAGATCCTCGGGTCCTGGCACTGCGAAACGTTGAAACGTACATAGTCAGCCGCGCGCTGCGACTGGCTGAACGCGTTGCCCGGTGCCAGCACGATGCCCTCGCGCAGGCATTGCCGGGCCAGTGCGGCGGCATCGCGGCCATCGGGCAGCTGGCACCACAGGAACAGCCCGGCTTCCGGCTGCAGCCACGGCGTGATGCCCAGCGCCTGCAGCTTCCGCAGCGTGTGCCGGCGCGCATCGGCCAGGCGCGAACGTACCGACTGCATGTGGCGGCGGTAGCCGCTGTCGGTCAGCGCGATGTGCATCAACTGCATCGCCAGGTGACCGCCGCCGAAGCTGGTGGCCAGCTTCAGGTCGGTCAGCGCCTCGATCCAGTCATGGCGCGCAGCGATGTAGCCACAGCGCGAAGCCGCCGACAGCGTCTTGGAGAAGCTGCCGACGTGGATCACCCGCGACAGTCCATCGAGCGCGGCCAGCCGCGGCGCAGGCTGCAGTTCGAAGTCGGCGAAGATGTCGTCCTCGACGATGATCAGTTCATTGCGTTCGGCCAGGCCCAGCAGGCGGTGCGCGGTGCTGGCGGAAAGCACCGCGCCGGTCGGGTTGTGCAGGCCTGAGTTGGTGATGTACAGCCGCGGCGTATGCGCCTGAACTGCCTGCGCGAACGCCTCCAGGTCCGGGCCGCTGTGCGTGTACGGCACGCCGATGGCCTGCACCTGGTGCGCCTTCAGCAACGCGTGGTAGTTGAAGTAACTGGGGTCATCCACCAGCACGCAGTCGCCGGGCTTGAGCAGGAAACGGCAGAGCAGATCGACCGCGTGCGTACCGGATTCGGTCAGCAGGATCTGCTCCATCGGCGCATCGATGCCCAGCGCCGCGCTGCGTCGTTGCAGCAGCTGGCGCAATGCGGGCAGCCCGAGCGGGCCGGCGTAGTCGACCAGCTGTAGGGCATCGGCACGTGCGAGCCGACGCAGGCCGCGGCGCACGCCATCGTGATATAGCCAATCACTGGGCATCCAGCCGCAGCCAGGCTTGAGGTGGCCCGCCGGCGTTTCCAGCGATTGCCGCGACACCCACAGTGGATCCACCGCGCGGTCCAGCCGCGGCTCCATTTCAGCCAGCGCCAGCGGTGCGGCCGGCCCACTGACGTAGAAGCCGGATCCTGCGCGCGCACTGATCAGGCCTTCGGCGGCCAGGCGCTCGTAGGCCTCGACCACGGTCGAGACCGACACCCCCATCGCCGCCGCCTGCGCACGTACCGAAGGCAGGCGCGAGCCGGGGCCATCCACCCGCGCACCGATGCGGGCGCGGACGGTCTGGATGACCGATTCAATGCGGGTGAGCGAACGTGGCATGGCGGAACCGTAGTGGAAGTGTGGGCAGTACAGTTACTTGCGACTGTACTGGATTGTAGCTGGGGTCGTTCCGCGCTGGATGCTTCCATACAGGTCCAGCCGGGCATCGTCCGGCATCTTCAGGAGTACAGGCGTGGAACGGTCGGCGAGTGGTTGGATCAATGGCTTCATCGGTGTAGTGATCTTCGCGGGCTCCCTGCCGGCCACCCGCTTGGCGGTACTGCAGCTGGACGCCGGATTCGTCACTGCTGCACGCGCGACCATTGCCGCCGTGCTCGGCCTTGGCCTGCTCCTTCTGCTGCGCCAGCCGTGGCCGCGGCGCAATGACCTGCCAGGCCTGGTGGTGGTCAGTCTGGGGGGGGGGGTCGGCTTTCCGCTGTTGACCGCGCTCGCGCTGCGGCATGCGTCATCGGCACACACCATCGTGTTCCTCGGCCTGCTGCCACTGAGCACTGCGGTGTTCGGCGTGCTGCGCGGCGGCGATCGACCGCGCCCGGCATTCTGGTTGTTCTCGCTGCTGGGCAGTGCCTGCGTAGTCGGCTATGCGGTGCGCAACGGCATCGAGGCCTCGCTGCAGGCTGACCTGCTGATGCTGGCGGCGATCGTGGTGTGTGGGCTCGGCTATGCCGAAGGCGGTCGGCTCGCCCGCCATCTGGGTGGCTGGCAGGTGATCAGCTGGGCGCTGCTGCTGGCGTTGCCGGTGATGCTGCCGCTGACAGTGCTGATGCGCCCGGCCTCGTTCACCGCAGTCGGTGCTTCGGCGTGGTGGGCACTGGGCTACGTGGCGGTGTTCAGCATGCTGATTGGCTTCCTGTTCTGGTACCGCGGGCTGGCCCAGGGCGGCATCGCCGCTGTTGGCCAGCTGCAGTTGCTGCAGCCGTTCTTCGGCTTGGCCCTGGCCGCGCTGCTGCTGCACGAATCGGTCAGCCTCAGCATGGTGCTGGTGACCGTGGTCGCGGTGATCTGCGTGGCAGGCGCGCGCCGCTTCAGCCGCTGAGCGAAAAAAGGGGACGGAGGGGATTAAGTCGTAATCGGCCCTACTGTGCCTGAAACGACTTAATCCCCTCCGTCCCCTTTCCGACGATAGCGTGCGCGTATCGTGGAGGGCGGTGAACAGTATTGGCTGCGGCCTGCGTGCTTGGTTGAAGCTGGGCGCATGAAGCCGATCTCGCGTATTTCCTTCGAAGGCCAGGTGGGTCTGGTGACCGGCGCCGCCGGTGGACTGGGCCTGGCCTACAGCCGCCTGCTGGCCGAGCGTGGCGCGCATGTGGTGATGCATGACGTCGGTGCCGGCACCGATGGCCGTGGTACCGATCCGCTTCGCATCCAGCACAGTGCCGAAGCGTTGCAGGCGCGGGGGCTATCGGTGCAGGCCGTCAGTGATCCCATCGACCATCGCACGGGCTGCCACGGGCTGGTGCAGGATCTGCTGCAGCAGCACGGCCGCATCGATTTCCTGATCCACAACGCCGGCTGGGTCGAGTACCAGACGCTGGAAGCGATCGAGGACGAAGCGCTGGAGCAGATGCTGTGCCTGGCCGCGAAGACGCCGTTGTGGCTGGCGCAGGCGGCGTGGCCGGCAATGCGCGCGGCGGGCGGTGGGCGCATCGTCATCACCACGTCCGATCGCGCGCTGTATCCGCAGTACGCACAGCGCGGGCTGTCTGCGTACGCGATGGCCAAACTGGCCGCGCTCGGTCTGGTCAATGTGCTGGCACTGGAAGGTGCCGAGCATGGCATCGTGGTCAATGGGGTTTCGCCGGTGGCAAAGACGCGCATGTGGGGCATCGAGGGTGAGCCCGATGAGCTGCATCCGGAAGCTGTTGCGCAAGGTGTGGCCTATCTGGCATCCACGCGCTGCCAGGACGGCGGCTGGGTGCTGCGCGCAAGCAATGGCCAGTTCCACGCACTGCGCCTGCAGGAGGCCGAGCATGTGGCGTACCCAAGGGATCTGCGCGCGGTCAGTGCCGACAGCATCGAGTCGGTGGCGCTGCAGTGGCCGGCCATCGCTCGCGCCAGCGTCGACGTGCGCGGCTGAGGGCGTACCCTAGGCGGGTTCCCACTGCCTGCTTCGAGATGATCGACCTGCGCCTGCTTCGCCAGTATGTGGCCGTGGCCGAAGAACTGCATTTCCACCGCGCCGCCGCCCGCCTGCACATGTCGCAGCCGCCGCTGACCGCGGCGATACGACGGCTGGAAGACGAGCTCGGAAGTGAACTGATCGTGCGCGGCAACCGCACGCTGGGCCTGACCGTGGCCGGGCAGACCTTGCTGGTGGAGGCGCGGGCAACGCTGCAGCAGGCCGAGCAGGGGTTGCAGCGCACGCGCGAAGCTGCAGCGGGGCAGTCCGGCAGCCTGCGTGTAGGCTATGTCGGCAGTGCGCTGTATGGCCGCCTGCCAGGTTTGATCCGCCGCTTCCGCCAGCAGTACCCGCAGGTGCAGTTGCACCTGCAGGAAGCCACGTCGCGCCAGCAGCAGTTGTGGCTGCGTGAGCAGCGCATCGACGTTGGCGTGTTGATTCCACCGATTCCCGCCGCCGAGCTGGTACTGCACGACTTCGACCATGACCGCCTGGCGATTGCGCTGCCGCGCGCTCATGCGCTGGCCGACGCGCCGGAGGTCAGTGTGGCGATGCTGGCTGAAGAACCGTTCGTTTCATGGCCTGCAGCCGAGGGCATCGGCTTCCACGCGCAGGTGCTGGGCCTGTGTACCGCTGCGGGCTTCACCCCGCGCGTGGTGCAGGAAGCGCAGGGCATGCACGCGGTGCTGTCGCTGGTGGCGGTGGAGGCGGGCGTGGCGATCGTTCCGGCCAGCATGGCCAGCTTCCGTTCGCAGGAGATCGTCTATCGCGTGCTGGAGGACGAAGCAGCGCGTTTCGACCTGCCGTTCTGCAAGCGGCCGGAACAGCCATCGCCGGTGCTGCGCAATTTCCTGCAGACGGCGGGCACCAACTGATTCTGTGGACCTGCTACGCCTTGTCGCCCTGGAACAGATGCGCAACGGCATAGTCGATGAACACCCGCAGGCGTGCGCTGGGATGGCGCCCACCGGGCCATAGCAATGAGAACTGCCCCTGGTGCGTGGGCCGTGCAGGCAGTACCCGTTGCAGGCGGCCATCGGCCAGCGCGTCGGCTGCGAGGAAGTCAGGCATCCAGGCCAGGCCCATGCAACCGATCGCAGCGGCCAGCACGGCCTCCATGTTGTTGCAGGTCATCGCCGTGGGAAGGCGCGCTCCAGCATCGCCTTCGATGCCCGGCAGCTGCCACGGGTGCAGCTTTCCGGTGGTGGGGTAACGGAAGCGCAGCGCGCTATGCAGGCGCAGCTCGCTCACATCACCGGGCGTGCCATGCGCCTGCAGATAGCCCGGCGCCGCACAGAGAATGAAACGGAAGCCGCCCAGCCGCCGTGCGGTCAGGCTGGAATCGGCCAGTTCACCGCTGCGTATCACCGCGTCGAGGCCTTCGCTGACCACGTCGACGATGCGATCGTTGAAGTCCAGTTCCAGCTGCACCTGCGGGTAGCGTTGCTGGAAGCCAGGCAGCACCGGCAGCAGGAAGCGGTAGCCGATGGTGGGCAGGCCGATGCGCAGCAGTCCACTGGGCGCGTGCTGTCGCTGCGCCAGATCCGCCCGCGCTTCGGAAAGTTCATCCAGTGCCCGCCGGCAGCGCTGCAGCAGCAGTTCGCCTTCGTCGGTGAGGTGCACGCGGCGGGTGGTGCGCTGGAACAGGCGGGTGCCGAGTTCCTGTTCAAGGCGGGCGATGCGCTTGCCCACGGCCGACGCGGACAGGCCGAGGACGCGAGCGGCGCCGACGATGCTGCCTGCTTCGGCGGTACGGACGAAGGCCAGCAGGGCAGAGATGGAATCCATGCGGGGCATGATTACGGAACAGTGGGCCGTAATCAACGTCCATCGAGCCTGTTTTTCAGGAATAGCGGCCTGTCCATCATCAATGCCCCTGATGGATGGAGGCCCGCATGGCCCCGGTTTCGATGCTTCCCGTACCTTCCCACACGCAGCAGCGCTGGGCGCTGCTTGCCGTCTGCCTGGCTGCACTGGCGCTGCCGTTGTCCTTCTCGGCCGGTGCCGTCGCGGTGCCGGCGCTGGCCCGTTCCGCGGCGTCGTCGCCCACCGCGCTGGCCTGGGTGACCAATGCGTTCATGCTCACCTTCGGCAGCCTGTTGCTCGCTGCCGGTGGCCTGGCGGACCGCTATGGCCGACGGCGGTTGTTCCTGCTGGGTACGGCGGGCTTCAGCATCGCCACGGCCGTCGTTTGCCTGGCCCCTACGCTGCTGTGGCTGGATCTGGCGCGCGGGCTGCAGGGCGTTGCCGCTGCAGCGGCGCTGGCGTCCGGCACCGCTGCGCTGGCGCATGCCTGGCAGGGCCCGGTGCGTGCCCGTGTGTTCGCGCTGCTGGGCACCACATTCGGTGCGGGGCTGGCGCTGGGGCCGCTGCTCGCGGGTCTGCTGCTGCAGGCGTTGGGATGGCGCAGTGTGTTCGCCGCGGGCGGTGTACTGACGCTGGCGGCGTTCGCCGTGGGTGCGCGCGCGTTGTCCGAAAGCCATGGCGAACGCGGGCGGCTGGATGTCGGCGGCATGCTGGGCTTCAGCCTGATGCTGGCGGCGTTGACCCTGGCCCTGCTGTGGCTGGGTGAATTCGGCCTGCATGCCATG
Source organism: Stenotrophomonas sp. 80084_Sma (assembly GCF_056481995.1). Taxonomy (NCBI): domain Bacteria; kingdom Pseudomonadati; phylum Pseudomonadota; class Gammaproteobacteria; order Lysobacterales; family Lysobacteraceae; genus Stenotrophomonas; species Stenotrophomonas sp. 80084_Sma. The sequence continues at coordinate 1,048,902 of NZ_CM151177.1, forward strand.
CGCGTGCAGCTGGCGCTATTGGCGACGCTGCTGCTGGGTGGAGTGTTCGTCTACATCGAACGACTGCACCGCTCACCGTTGCTGGACCTCTCGCTGTTCTCGCAACCGGCGTTCCTGGGTGTCCAGCTGCTGCCGGTCGCAACCTGCTTCGGCTACGTGGTGCTGCTGGTGGTACTGCCGCTGCAGTTGCTGGGCGTGCATGGACAGAGCACGACATTGGTCGGGCTGCAGATGCTGGCCTTGTCTGCGCCGATGCTGGTGCTGCCGATGCTGGCCGCGCGCTGGGCGGAGCGCGTTGGAAGTGCGCGGCTGTGCACGCTGGGCCTGCTGGTCTGTGCCTCTGGCCTGTACCTGTTGTCGCGCCATGCATCGCATCCGTCGCCCTCGCAGTGGGCGCCGTTGCTGATGCTGGTTGGTGCAGGAACGGCCTTGCCGTGGGGCCTGATGGATGGGCTGTCGGTCAGCGTGGTGCCGGTGCAGCGTGCGGGCATGGCCGCCGGCATCTTCGGAACCGTGCGGGTGGCCGGTGAAGGCATCGCATTGGCCGCAGTCACGGCCTTGCTTGCGCTGCTGATCGGCCACCAGCTGCAGGGAGCATCGCCGGCATCGTTGGCGCGCGCCGGTGCCTATCTGGCCACGGGGGCGCAGGCACAGGCGCAGGCACTGCTTCCGGCGATGAGCGGCGCACAGCTGCAGCAGGCCAGTGCCGAGGCGCTGGCGATACTGCTGCGTGTCCTGGCGCTGCTGACTGCCGCATGCGCTGTGCTGTTGCACCTGCTGCTGCGGCGGCCAGCGTTGGCCGTGATCAGAACCGATAGCTGATGGTGCCGGTCACCACGCGCGGGTAGCCGGCGAAGCAGTCGCCAAAGGTGCGGCACGGCGCGTAGTGGCGCTTGCCGGTGAGGTTGGTGATGTTCAATGCCATCGTCCAGTCGGTCACCTGCACTTCCAGCAATGCATCGGCCAGCGTGTAGCTGGGCGTGATGATGCGCCCGCCATTGCCCAGCGACACCGTATTGCCGACATGGCGCACGCCGAGGCCCAGGCGCAGGCGTGCGGCATCATCCAGCTGGAAGCCCTTCGAAACCCAGGCCGAGGCCAGGTCCTGCGGGGTGTCGTTGAGGCGCTGGCCTACTTCCAATGCGAAGTTGCTGCGGCTGACCTCGGCCTCGTTGCGCGCAACGGCAGCGGTGACCGTCAGGTCGTTGGCGAACTGGAACTGCCCTTCCAGCTCCACGCCCTTGGAGCGGATCTGCCCCGTCTGCACCACGTTCAGCACATTGTCCGGATCGTTGGTCTGCCGGTTGGTTTCGGTGATGCGGTACGCCGCCAGCGTCAGCAGCAGGTTGCGCGCCGGTTGCCACTTGATGCCGGCCTCGGATTGGCGGCCGCGCATCGGCTTGAAGGCGCTGCCGAACAGGTCCTGGCCGGATACCGGCAGGAACGATTCGCTGTAGCTCAGGTAGGGCGAAACGCCCGCACCCAGTTCGCCGATCAGCCCGGCGCGGTAGGTGGTGGCATTGTCGGTCTGGCTGGGCTGGCCTTCGGTCTTCGAGCGTGCATGGTCGCGGCGCGCGCCCAGCACCAGCGAGATGCGGTCGGCCCAGCGGATCTGGTCCTGCACATAGACACCCAGCTGGGTGGAGGTCTGGTCCGGCTGACGATCCCAGCCACGCACGATCGGTGCGACCGATACCGGGGTGTAGATGTCGATCGGCGTGCCGGTGGCGTCCAGCCGCTGCAGCTGCTCCTTGTATTGACTGTAGTCCACGCCGGCCAGCAGCAGATGCTGGAAGGCACCGGTGGCGAAGTCGAACTGCAGCGCATTGTCGGCGCTGAAAATCTGCACGTCGGGGCGGGTGCCATAGGCCGTGCGGTTGACCACGCGCCGCTCGGCGTCGATGAAGGGATCTTCCGGATTGCTGTAGCTGTCCACGTACATCTGCTGCAGAGTGGTCCTGCCATCGATGTAACGCACTGCCGAGCGCAGGCTGAGCGTGTCGTTGAAGCTGTGGTCGAACAGCGCGGTCAGGCTGTAGACGCGCGAGTCGATGCGGTCGAAACCGGGATCGCCGATGAAGGTGGACGGGGCGAGGCGGCGTCCGGGCGGGGCAAGCAGGGTCGCGGCCAGCGGCAGGAACTGCTGGCTGGAGCCGGTCTTGTCATGCTGATAGCTGGCCAGCAGGGTCAAGGTGCTGCGTTCACCGCGCCAGCTGATCGACGGTGCCAGATAGACGCGGTCATCCTTCAATACATCGGTCTGCATGTTCGATTCACGCACCAGCCCGACGAAGCGGCCGGCAAGCGTACCGGCATCGTTCAATGCGCCGCCGATGTCACCCTGCAGCTGCCTGCGGTCGAAACTGCCGAGCTGCACGCCGACCTCGCCGTTGAGGGCGCCGAAGGTCGGGCGCTTGCTCATTGCATTGATGATGCCGCCGGTGGCGCCGGCACCATACAGCACCGAGGACGGGCCGCGCAGCACTTCCACCCGCTCCAGGCCATAGATTTCCGGGCGGGCGAGGGGGCTGAAACCGTAGCTGCGGCGCAGGCCATCCTGGTACTGCACCGGGTCCAGCCCGCGCACCGAGGTCGCATCGTTGCGGGTATCCAGCCCCCATGCATCGGCGGTGACGCCGGCGCTGTAGCGCAGCACTTCCTGCAGGTTGTGCGCGCCGCGATCGGTGAACAGCTGCTGGGTGACCACGCTGATCGCCTGCGGCGTCTCGGTCAGGGCGGTGTCGGTCTTGGTCGCGGTGCTGGCCCGCTCGGCCACCACCGTTACCTTGTCCAGGGTGCGCGCCGCCGGGGTGTCCTGGGCCTGGGCGATGGCCGAGGCCAGCAGGGTGGGCAGGGCGAGCGTGTACAGCAGCGGACGCGACGGCAGAGCGGGCATCGGGAGTGATCCGGGAAGGGCGGTGACGGCGGATTATCCGGATGCCCGCCCTCAAATACAAATGATTCCCAAGTGCGATTGGGGCGCCCTGGCCCGGCGTCAGGGCAGGCCGTCCGTCGCGCCGCGGATGCTCATCCAGGCGCCACCACCGGGGGCGCTGCCGGCGCGGACACGGAAGCCGTGCAGGCCGGCAATGGCGGCCACGATCGACAGGCCCAGGCCGAATCCCGGTCCTTGGCCGGCACTGCTGCTGCCGCGGAAAAAGCGCTGGTAGATCAGCGTGCGGTCCTGTGGCGGAATGCCCGGCCCGTTGTCGATCACATCGATCCTGGGGACGCCCTGGTCATCGACCGCACGCAGCAGGATGCGGCCCTGCGCCGGCGTGAACTGCAGGGCGTTGGACAGCAGGTTGGCCAGCGCTTCGAACAGCAGTTCGCGGTCGCCACGAAGTTGCCCGAGCTTCGGGTCCACCTGCAGTTCCAGCAGCTGTTGCTTCTCTTCGGCCAGCGGCAGGTAGAACTGGTGAAGTTCCTGCAGCAGATCGGCGATGTCCACCGCGTCGAAGGCCGAACGCCGCTGGTGGCTCTCCAGCTCGGATACCCGCAGCAGCGCGGCGAAGCGCGCCATCAGCATGTCGGTCTCGGCCAGCGCCTTGTCCAGTGGATCGGCATGCGGGTTCTGTTCGTCCAGGCCCACGCGCATGCGGTACAGATGCGCGCGCAGGCGGGTCAGCGGGGTGCGCAGATCGTGGGCGATGCTGTCGCAGACTCCTTTGACTTCGGTCATCAGCTGTTCGATGCGTTCCAGCATGGCATTGACGATGCTCGACAGCCGATCGATCTCGTCGCGACGGCTGGAGACCGGCAGGCGCTGGCCGAGGTCGCCGGCAACAATGCGGTTGGTGGCCGCTTCGATCTGCTGGATCCGTTTCAACGGGCGCCGGCGCAGCAGATGCCAGCCCACCAGGCCGGGAATGACGGTCAGCGACACGCCCCACAGCAGTGCATCAAGGATGATGCTGTTGACCGCCATGAGCTTGCCGTTCTGGCGCACAAATACCAGCGTGCGGCCATCGCGGGTCACCACGCCGAGCGCACTGCCGCCGTTGTCGTGGCGGCCATCAGCCAGCGTCCAACCGTCCACCGCATGCGAGTTGCCATCCAGCGGCAGTCCCGCGGGGATCGCTGTCAGCGGGCCTGCCATCGGCATGCCGGCCTTGTCGAACAACCCATAGGTATAGACCTGGTGCAGATCGAAGCGCTGGCTGTCGCGCAATGCTTCATCCAGTGCCGGCCCGTCGAAGCTCATGAACAGGTGGGCGCGCTGCTGCAGGCCCGATTCGGTCAGGTCACTGAGGTAGTCCGAGATGCGCCAGTACATCACGCCCAGCAGCAGGCTCGACCACGCTACGAACAGGATGCAGTACAGGCCCAGCAGCCTGCTGCTGGAGGAACGCCAGTGGTCAGGATTGCGCGTCGAAGACATAGCCGGTTCCACGGACGGTCATGATCGGCTGCGGCCGGCCGGGTTGTTCGATGCGTTTGCGCACGCGACCGATATGCACGTCGATCAGGTTGGTACCCGGATCGAAGTGGTAGCCCCAGACTTCCTGGAACAGCATGCTGCGGGTGACTACCTGGCCGGCGTTGCGCACCAGGAATTCGAGCAGCTTGAACTCGGTCGGCAACAGCGCGATTTCATGCCCGCCGCGTCGCGCCGAACGGGTCATCAGGTCCAGTTCCAGGTCACCGGCGCGCAGCACGTTATCGATGGCGCCAGTCGGGCCCTGGCGCCGGATCAGCACTTCCACGCGTGCAGCCATCTCATCGGAGGCGAAGGGCTTGGTCAGGTAGTCGTCGCCACCGGCGCGCAGGCCACGCACGCGTTCATCCACGTCCGACAGCGCACTGATCATCAGTACCGGCGTGGTGATGCCTTCACGGCGCAGCGTGGTGACCAAGGCCAGCCCGTCGATGCCGGGCAGCATGCGGTCCAGGGTGATCACCGCGTAGTCGCCTGCACGTGCCAGCGCCAGGCCGTTGCTGCCGTCGCTGGCCAGGTCCACGTCGAAGCCGTGGCTGCGCAGTTCGGTGGCGATCTCCTCGGCGGTGACAAGATCGTCCTCGATGGTGAGTACGCGCGGCATGGGCCAGTGTGCAGAGTGGGACAGGGGCATCCTCGCAATCGTGGGCAGCGACTGCAAATGAAAAATGTTTCATGCGCGATTTAGCAGGATCGTGCCGCCACGTCTTCTATATTCGGCGCCGAACGCTCCCCCACGCGTGGAACCCTGCAGCCGATGATCCTTCCGAACCCCTCCCGTCCGTACCGTGCCTGGCGGCTGCCGCGAACCGCGGGCCTGCCGCTGCTGGCGCTTGCCCTGGCGGGCCTGCTCAGCGCCTGCGGCAAGGACGCGCCCAAGCCCGGCGCCGCGGCACCGGAGGTGACCGTGCTGACCCTGCGCAGCCAGCCGCTGGCACTGCAGCAGGAACTACCCGGGCGCAGCGTCGCCTCGCAGGAATCGGACGTGCGCCCGCAGGTCGATGGCGTGCTGGTGAAGCGGTTGTTCGAGCAGGGCCAGTGGGTGAAGGCCGGGCAGCCACTGTTCCAGATCGAGCCCGCGCTGTACCAGGCGGCGCTGAACGAGGCGCAGGCCAACCTGAAGACCGCCGAGGCCGCTGCGGTGACCGCGCGCCTGCGGGCGCAGCGCATGCAGGCGTTGGGCAAGGACCAGCTGGCCGCGCGCCAGGACGTGGACGATGCGATCGCCAGCGACCAGCAGGCTGCCGCCGCGGCGCAGGCCGCACAGGCCGCGCGTGACACGGCCAGCACACGGCTGGGGTTCGCCACGGTGACCTCGCCGATTGCCGGGCGCATCGGCCGCGCGCTGTTCACGCCGGGGGCGCTGGTCACCTCGGGCCAGGCCGATCCACTGGCACGGGTGCAGCAGATGGACCCGATGAACGTGGACATCACCCAGTCCAGCAATGAGTACCTGGCACTGCGCCGCGCCATCGCCGACGGTGGCGTGCAGGCCGACACAGCACCGGTGCGGCTGCGCTTGTCCGATGGCACCGACTACCCGCTGCCCGGCACGCTGGAATTCGCCGACGTGGACGTGCAGCAGGAGACCGGCAGCATCACCCTGCGGGCGCGTTTCCCCAACCCGGATGGGCAGCTGCTGCCAGGCATGTACGTGCGCGCGCTGGTGGGACAGGGAATCCGCCAGCAGGCGCTGCTGGTGCCACAGGCTGCGGTCGACCGCAGCCCCAAGGGCGAGGCACAGGCGTGGCTGGTGGACAAGGACGGCAAGGCGCGGCTGCGGCTGTTCCGCACCGCGCGTGCGATCGGCGACCAGTGGCTGGTCCTTGATGGCCTGGCCGCCGGCGAGCAGGTGGTGGTGGCCGGCGCGCAGGGCCTGGCCGATGGCATGACGGTGCGGGTGAAGCCTGCACCGGCACCGGTCGGGAAGGACTGAGCAGATGCTGCCGCGCTTCTTCATCCATCGCCCGGTATTCGCCTGGGTCCTGGCGATCTGCATCATGGCCTTCGGCACCATCGCGGTGACCCAGCTGCCGGTGGAGCAGTACCCGGACATCGCGCCGCCGCAGGTCAACATCACCGCCAACTACACCGGTGCCTCGGCGCAGACGGTGGAAGACAGCGTCACCCAGGTGATCGAGCAGCAGATCAAGGGCATCGACCACCTGCTGTATTTCTCGTCCACCAGTTCCTCGTCCGGGCAGGCGCGCATCACGGTCACCTTCGACCAGAGCGCCAACCCGGATATCGCCCAGGTGCAGGTGCAGAACAGCGTCAATCAGGCGATCAACCGGCTGCCGCAGGAAGTGCAGCAGCAGGGCGTGACGGTCGCCAAGTCGCAGGGCGATTCGCTGATGGTGGTCTCGCTGTACGACACCAGCCGGCGCATGGAGCGCGTGGACGTCTCCGATTTCCTTGTCAGCAATGTGCAGGATCCGATCAGCCGCATTCCCGGTGTCGGCGAGATCAACGTGTTCGGCTCGGCCTATGCGATGCGGGTGTGGTTGGACCCGCACAAGCTGCGCGCCTACGACCTGATGCCGTCGGACGTTCGCGCTGCGATCCAGGCGCAGAACACCCAGGTGACGGCGGGTGAGCTGGGCGCGATGCCGTCCAGCCCGACGCAGAGCCTCAACGCCACGGTCACCGCGCAGTCGCGCCTGCAGACGCCCGAACAGTTCCGCGCGATCATCCTGCGCACGCTGCCCAATGGCGCGGCGGTGTTGCTGGGCGACGTCGCACGGGTCGAGATCGGCGCGGAGAACTACCAGACCAGCAGCTATCTCAATGGCTATCCGGCGGCTGGCTTCTCGGTCACTCTGGCCTCCGGCGCCAATGCGTTGGCCACGGCCGATGCGGTGCGCGCGGAGATCGAGCGGCTGCGGCCGACTTTCCCGCCCGGCCTGCAGGTGGCCTACCCGCGTGACAGCACACCGTTCGTGCGGGTCTCGATCGAGGGGGTCATCCATACCCTCATCGAAGCCATCGTTCTGGTGGTGGTGGTGATGTTCCTGTTCCTGCAGAACCTGCGCGCCACGCTGATTCCGGCGATCACGGTGCCTGTGGTGCTGCTGGGCACGTTCGGCGTGCTGGCCGTTGCCGGATTCACCATCAACACACTGACCCTGTTCGCGATGGTGCTGGCGATCGGGCTGCTGGTCGACGATGCGATCGTGGTGGTGGAGAACGTGGAGCGCATCATCCACGACGAGCATCTGCCGCCGCGCGAAGCGACCGAAAAATCGATGGGCGAGATCACCGGCGCGTTGATCGGCATCACCGTGGTGCTGGGCGCGGTGTTCCTGCCGATGGCGCTGTTCGGTGGTTCCACCGGCATCATCTACCGGCAGTTCTCGATCACGATTGCATCTGCCATGGCATTGTCGGCGCTGGTGGCGCTGACGCTGACCCCGGCGCTGTGCGCGTCCCTGCTCAAGCCGTCTTCGGCGCAGAAGCCACAGGGTCGTTTCTTCCGGGCGTTCAACCGGGGCGTCGAGCGCAGCCAGTTGGCCTACCAGGGAAAGCTCGGTGGCGTCGTTACCCGGCCGCGGCGCTGGATGGCGTTCTACCTGCTGCTGGTGGTCGCCATGGTCGCGCTGTACGCGCGCATGCCCACCGGCTTCCTGCCGGTGGAAGACCAGGGCCAGGTAACCTTCCAGTTCTCCACGCCGGAAGGCACGCCGATGGCGCGTACCGAAGCATTGGGCGAGCAGATCAGCCGCTACTTCATGGAGCACGAAAAGCAGAACCTGGATGTGGTGTTCGTGGTGGTCGGCCGCAACAATGCCGGCACCGGCCAGAACGCGGGGCAGGGCTTTCTCGCACTGAAACCCTGGGATGAGCGCACGGGCGACAACACCGCTGCAGCGATCATCACACGCGCCAATGCCTACTTCCGCAGCTTGCCGGATGCCAAGGTCAATGTACTGGCACCGCCGGCGGTGCGTGGACTGGGCCAGTCCAGCGGCTTCGAACTGTGGCTGCAGGACACCAGCGCGGCCGGGCGCGTGGCCCTGCAGTCAGCGCAGGAACAGGTGGTGCGTGCGGCCGGCGAAGACGACGGGCTCACCTCGGTGCGCCTGAACGGTCTGGGCGACAAGGCCGAGCTGCGGCTGGACATCGACCATGCCCAGGCCAGCGCGCTCGGCCTGGCCCAGGCCGACATCAATTCAACGTTGTCCGCGGCCTGGGGCGGCAGTTACATCAACGATTTCCTCGACCGTGGCCGGGTCAAGCGGGTCTACATGCAGGGCGACCAGCCCTACCGCAGCGTGCCCGACGACATCGGCCAGTGGTATGTGCGCGGTGGCAACGGCCAGATGGCGTCGTTTGCCAGTTTCGCCAGCAGCCACTGGGCGCGTGGGCCGCAACTGCAGCAGCGCTTCAACGGCCTGCCGGCGATGCAGATCCAGGGCAGCGCTGCCGAAGGCCGCAGCTCGGGCGAGGCGATGCAGCGCATGCAGGCGCTGGTTGCCGATCAACCCGGGTTCGACCTGCAGTGGAGTGGCCTGTCCTACCAGGAACAATTGGCCAGCAACCAGACGTTGTGGCTGTACATCGCCTCCATTGCCTTCATCTTCCTGTGCCTGGCGGCGCTCTATGAGAGCTGGACGGTGCCGGTGGCGGTGGTGCTGGTGATTCCCCTGGGCGTGATCGGCACCGTGCTGGCGACCACCGCGGCCGGGTTCGTCAACGACATCTACTTCCAGGTGGGGCTGCTGACCACCATCGGCCTGTCGGCCAAGAACGCGATCCTGATCGTGGAGTTTGCCGAGGCTCGCTATCGTGCCGGCAGTTCAGCGGTGGAAGCGGCCCTGCAGGGCGCACGCCTGCGCCTGCGCCCGATCGTGATGACGTCGTTGGCCTTCGTGGCTGGTGTGATTCCGTTGGCGTTGGCCACCGGTGCAGGCGCGGTCAGCCGCCGTGAAATCGGCATGAGCGTGATCGGCGGCATGGTCTCCGGCACGGTGCTGGCAGTGGTGCTGGTGCCGTTGTTCTTCGTGCTGGTGCGCCGCCTGGGCCGGTCACGGCCGCAGGACTGAGGGGGGCGCGGCTGTCATCTGGCTGCCGCAGCACCCTCACCCGTTCTTTGCCCAGGTGCCGCTAGCGTAGGTCGTCCCCGTCCCCCACGGAGACCTGCCATGTGGCTGCTCGACCATCTCTGGCCTGGCCGCAGGCCGTTACCTGCCCCGGTCGAAGCGCAGCCGCAGGCCGCGCCGCGACGGCCCTGGCTGAAGCGCCCGGCGCGCGCCGGGCGCAGTGGCATGGCACCGTGGCAGAAGGTCGCCGCACCGCCACGGCGCACCCGCCACTAGGTGCGGCGGTCGGCCGGGTGGTTGACCCCGTCGTTGACCGGTATCACGCCCAGCGCGAACGGGTCGATGCCTTCCAGGCAGGCCACGTTGTAGCCGTACTGTTCCGGGTTGGAGCGGCGCCGGTGATGGGTGTAGATGCCGCACACGCCACAGAAATAGTGCTCGGCCACATGGGTGTTGAACTGGTACAGCTGCAGGTGGTTCTGCCCGCGCACCACCTGCAGGCCCGCGCGGCTGACGCTGGCGGCAATGGCCCCCCGGCGCCGGCACATCGAGCAGTCGCAGCGGCGGGGTTCGACAATACCGTCCGGCAGGTCCAGCAGCAGTTCGACCGTGCCGCAGTGGCAGGTGGCTCGGTGCCGGGGTTGGACCGGAACGCCGGCCACGGAAGTGATGCCCATCGTTGCTCCTGTGAAGTAAACCTGGCCGCAGAGGCCGCCGCCGACGGTGCGCCGCCCAGCCTGAACGGTCCGTAGATGCCACGGTGAACCCGCTTGTGGCTAACTATGCGGCTTGAAGACCTCGACAGGATGCCAGTGAACGCCGCAGGACGTTGGATGACAGGGAGTGCCATGGCGCTGGCGGCGCTGTGGGTGAGCGGGCTGCTGGCCTACCAGCTGCCGGGGCCGGGTTGGCTGGCCACCGGCGTGGCCGTGCTGTGGTTGCTGGTGGCGCTGTGGGCGTCGTGGCGGGTCGCGCGCGGGGGTGCCTCGCGCCGCCTGGGGACGGCCTTCGGTGCGGCGCTGGCGTTGGCCGGCCTGTGGTGGCTGCTGCTGACCCCGCGCCAGGACCGCGTATGGGCCGACGACGTGGCCCAGCGCCTGCACGTGGTGTCCTTCGACGGGCGCCACGTGGTGCTGGACAACGTGCGCGACTTCAGCTGGCGCAGCGAAACCGACTACGACGCGCACTGGGTGCGCCGCGAATACGACCTGGACCAGCTGCGCTCGGCCGACCTGGTGCTGTCGTACTGGATGGGCCCGGCGATCGCCCACACGCTGATCTCGTTCGGTTTCGAGGATGGTCGCCACGTGGTGTTCTCGCTGGAGATCCGCAAGGAGCGCGGTGAGTCGTTCTCCGCGCTGGGCGGCTTCTTCCGCAAGTTCGAGATGACCCTGGTGGCTTCGGAGGAGACCGACATCATCCGCACCCGCACCAACGCACGTGGCGAAGATGTCTACCTGTACCGCCTGCATGGCATGGACCGCGCGCAGCTGAAGGAACTGTTCGCCGCGTACATCGAACAGGCGCGTGACCTGGATGCCAAGCCGGGCTTCTACAACACGCTGACCAGCAACTGCACGACCATCGTCTTCGACCTGGCCCGCCACATCGCACCGCGCCTGCCGTTGGACTATCGGCTGCTGCTGTCCGGCTATCTGGCCGAGTACGCGCAGGAGGTCGGTGCACTCACGCCGGGCGTGCCGTACGCCGAGCTGCACGACAAGGGCCGCATCACCCAGCGCGCATTGGACCTGGGTGATGGCGAGCATTTCTCCACCGTGATCCGCCAGGGCGTGCCCGGCACCGAGCAGGACCCGCAGTAATGACCCAACTCTTTCTGACCCGCTGGCAGCGCCTGCTGCCGGTGTTGTTCGCCGCCTTCCTGCTGCTGGGCAGCAGCGGCTGCGCGATGGTCACCGTCAAGCAGGTCAAGTCCAGCGATTCGCTGGTCAACAAGCGCGCGGATGTGCTCAACACCGGCAAGCTCAGCCCGGCCGCGCGTGAAACGCTCAGCGCAGCGGGCCTGGACGAATCGCAGTGCGAGAAGGACTTCCTGGTCTGCCGCAGCACGCTGCTGATGACCGACGACCTCAATGTCGAGCAGCGGCTGTCGGCGCTGTCCGAGCTGTGGGTGAAGGCTGCATTGGCGATGACGCCAAAGAAGACCGCCGCAGGCGACTCGCCGATGAGCGATGCGGCATTGGATGCCTGGCTGGAAGCCGCGCGCTATGCCTATGCCTACCTGTTCTACAGTGGCCGCTCACCGTCCGACCGGGCCTTCGAGGACCGGCAGACGCAGGTGCGCGACTACTACAACTACGCGGCCGAGAAGGCGGCAGTGGTGCTGTTCGTGCGCGCACGCGCCGCTGCGCTGGCCGGCGAGGACTATACGAAGCCGCTCACGGTCGGTAGCTGGTCGCTGGCCTCCAACTACCAGCAGCTGGGCCTGAAGAGCATTCCGGCGCAGCTGGTGCCGGCGGGAACGGTCAGCTTCGTTGGCCTTCGCAGCACCTATCGCCGCGATGGCTTCGGTGCCGAACTGGTGATGGTGATGGACCCGCCGAAACTGGTCGCGCCAGTGATCGCGCCCGACGGCCCGAAGGCTGAAACCGCGCAGGACGACGAGGACGACGAGCGTCGTGGCCGCCGCCACCGCCATGACGATTCGGTGCCCGAGTTCAGTGAGATGTCCTCGATCAACGTCACCGCACTGCTGCGGTTCGAGGGCAGCAGCCTGGAAGACGTGATGCGCACGCGCCGGGTCGAGCTGGATGCCTATTCGCCGGAAGCGACCGAGCGCATCACTCTGCACGGTGAGCAGGTACCGCTGGCCGGCAACTTCACTGCCGCCTACGGCCTGTGGCTGGCGCAGAGTGGCTTCGCCCGGCAGTCGCTGCGTACCCTGTTCGGCATGAGCGAGGGCATCGGCGAGCCGCACATCTACCTGATGCAGCCGTGGGACCCGAACCGCCGCATCATCTTCATGCTGCACGGCCTGGCCAGCAGCCCGGAAGCGTGGGTGAACCTGGCCAACGAGATCATGGGTGACCCCGAGCTGCGCCAGCAGTTCCAGGTGTGGCAGGTCTATTACCCGACCAATGCGCCGATCGCGCTGAACCGCTACGAGATCGCCAATGCATTCAACGACACGCTGAAGCATTTCGATCCCAACGGCAGCACGCGTGCGTCGAAGGACATGGTCTACATCGGTCACAGCATGGGCGGCGTGCTGGCGCGCCTGCTGGTGAGCGATTCCGGCGATGTACTGTGGAACGACCTGCTGGCCAACTACGACCTGAAGGGGGAACGGCTGAAGCGGGTGCAGAACAAGCTGGGTCCGCTGCTGCATTTCAAGGCACAGCCGAACGTGGAGCGTGCGATCTTCATCGCCGCGCCGCACCAGGGCACCGACATTGCCGGCAACAAGGTCGGTCGCCTGATTGGTCGCCTGGTACGCCTGCCGCTGACAATCCTCGGCAAGTTCGAGGACGTGTTCATGGCGCTGGCGCAGGCCGAGCAGCAGGTCGATGGCACCGCCAAGCCGAAGATCCCGAACAGCATCGACAACCTCAAGGCCAGCGATCCGTTCGTGAAGGCCGCCGCACAGCTGCCGATTGAGGCGGGCCTGAAGTACCACTCGATCATCGCCCAGCGCAAGCCGGAGCTGCCGGTGGAAAAATCCGATGATGGGCTGGTGCCGTACTGGAGCGCACATCTGCCGGGCGCGCTGTCGGAGAAGGTGATCATCTCCGGCCACAGCGTGCAGGAAACCCCGCAGGCGGTGCTGGAGGTGAGGCGCATCCTGCACCGGGATATCGATGACATGGGGACCGGCAGCCGGTAGTGCCGGCCGCTGGCCGGCAATCCCGCAATGCGGCGGTGCTACACCCGTCGTGCGATCACCGTGGCCAGCAGCGCCAGGCCGAAGGTGATCGCCAGGCACAACAGGTAGCCGGTGTGTGGCGCGGCTTCCACGAACAGCGCGAACAGCGCACCGGAAACCGCCAGCGCGGTGGTTACCGACAGCGCCTCGCTCAGCTGCAGTGCCGAGGTGTTGGCACCCTGCTCGTGCGGTGCGGACAACGACAGCGTCAGCACCGACAGGCTGGCGTAGATCATGCCCATGCCGAAGCCGGTCATGGCCCAGCCGACCAGGGCCACCGGCAGCGGCACTGCGTTGAACAGCACGGCCAGTGTGGCGGCGATACCGATCGTCATCAGCGGTGTGCCAACGCGCAGCAGCTGCTGGCGTGACCAGCCGCGCTGCTGGTGGCCCTGCAGCCATGAACCGGCGAACCAGCCCAATGCGCCGAGGCTGAGCACCGCGCCGGCCCAGCTGGGCGAGAGCCCGCGTTCGCGCTGCAGCAGCAGCGGCAGATAGGCTTCGCAGGCGAAGAAGGCCGCAGCGGCGATGCCGCGCAGCGCGATCACGCTGGGCAACCCGCGGCGCAGCAGCAGCGTGCCGGCCGGCAGCAGGCGGTGCACGCAGAACAGCAGCGCCAGCAGCGCTGCGCCAATGCAGAGCAGGGCGGGCAGGCCGCGCTGCTGGCCACCGAAGTACAGCAGCAGCGCCGCCAGCGAGGCGCCGCTGGCCCAACGCACCACGTTGCCGCGACCATCGTCGCTGTTTCCTGCATCGGTCGGTTGCATGCGCGCCAGCGCCGGGCGCAGCAGCAGCGCGGCCGGGACCGCCAGCAGGGGTACCGCCAGGAACACCCAGCGCCAGCCGAGATGCTGCACGATCAACCCGCTCAGCGCGGGGCCGATCATCGACGGCACCACCCAGCCGGCCGAGAACGCGGCGAATACCTTCGGGCGCAGGTGCTCGGGATAGCTGCGCCCGACCATAACGTACAGTGAAACCGAGATCGCGCCCGCACCCAGGCCCTGTAGCAGGCGCCCGGCCACCAGCATGCCCATGCGCATGGCGAAGCCGGCCAGCAGCAGGCCCAGCACGAAGCAGCCCAGGCCATACCACAGCGGCCGAGCTGGTCCCTGGCGGTCGGCCCAGCGTCCGGCCAGGGTCATGCCGATGACACTGGTGGCCAGGGTGCCGCCAAAGGCCAGCGCATACAGGCGCAGGCCATCCAGCGCCTCGGCCACGGTCGGCATGGCGGCCGCCACCGCCAGGGCCTCGAAGGCATGCAGCGCCACCAGTGCCACCATGCCGATGGTGGTGGCGCGATAGCGGGGAGACAGGATCGACGTATCAGCCGGCGCACGGGCGTCGGCGGGCGAAAGAGTGGGGGACATACGAGTCAGATGCGGGCCGCGCTTGTCAACTGGCGGCGAAGATAGCAGCATGCCACCTCAACTGCAGTTTAGGTCAAGCAATGGTTTCCCAGGAACTCAGCGTTGGCGAAGTCTCCCAGCGCAGTGGCGTGGCGGTTTCCGCGCTGCATTTCTACGAGCGCAAGGGGCTGATCAGCAGCCTGCGCACCTCGGGCAACCAGCGGCGCTACAGCCGTGATGTGCTGCGACGGTTGGCCGTGATCCGCGTCGCGCAACGGGTGGGCATGCCACTGGAAGCTGTCGGCCGTGCCTTCGAAAGCCTGCCCGAGGGCCGCGCGCCGACCAAGGCCGACTGGGCCAAGCTGTCCGCGCGCTGGCGCACCGAGCTGGAGGAGCGCATCCACATGCTGGAACTGCTGCGCGATGAACTGACCGGCTGCATCGGCTGCGGCTGCCTGTCGCTGCAGCGCTGCCGCCTGGCCAACCCCGAAGACGTCCTCGGCGAACGCGGTGACGGCCCGATGCGCTGGGAGTGATCCGCGAAAAGGGGACGGAGGGGATTATGTCGTTTGTGCATTAACGACTTAATCCCCTCCGTCCCCTTTTCGTTCCCTTTTTTCTTACCAGACCGTGATCGTCTCGCCGCTCTGGATGCCTTCCACCGCGCGCTGGAAGGCCAGTGCCGCGCGCTGTGCGCTCACCGCTTCAAAGCCGGGGAAGTAGGGCCCGTAGGCGGCCATCGATTCGATCAGCACGTTGGGGCTGACCACGTTGATGCGCAGGCCACGCGGCAGCAGTTCCAGCGCAGCGGCACGCACGAAGCCTTCCAGCGCGGCATTCACCGAGGTGGCGTTGACGCCATCGCGGATCGGCTGCGCGCTGACGATGCCGCTGGTCAGGGTGATCGAGCCGCCGGCGTTGAGGTGGTGCTGGGCGACCAGTGCCAGCCGCACCTGGCCCAGCAGTTTGTCCTGCAGGCCGAGGTTGAACTGCTCGGGTGTCATGTCCTTCAGCGGACCGAAGTGCAGCTTGCCAGCGGTGGAGATCACTGCATCGACCGGACCGGTGCGCGCGAAAAGTTCGGCGACGCTGGCGTCGTCTGTCAGGTCGACGCGCAGCTCACCGCTGTTGCGGCCGGCGGCGAGGATCTGATGCTGCTGGCCGAGCTGGTGGGCGACTGCCTGGCCGAGGGTGCCGCTGGCACCGACGAGGAGGATCTTCATGGCCGTTCCTTGCGAGAGGGGGAATGGGCGCAGTCTGCGCCCTCACAGAGGGGTTAGGTAAGCGGCGTATGCTTCGCAGATTCCTAACTCTGGATTAGCAATGGACACCCTTCGCTGCATGCAGGCCTTCGTCGCCGTGGCCGAGTGCGGAAGCTTTGCAGGAGCCGCTGAACAGCTGCAGGTGTCGGCGGTGATGGTCGGCAAGTACATCCAGCAGCTGGAGGCGCACCTGGGTACCGCGCTGCTGCAACGGAACACCCGCCGCCAGCGCCTGACCGAAGCCGGCAGCGCCTACCTGGCCGGGTGCCGGCAGGTGCTGGAGCAGGTGCAGCAGGCGGAGGCGGACGTGGCCGGACTGCAGGTACAACCCCGCGGGCTGCTGCGGGTCAGCGCGCCAACCACCTGGGGCAGCTGCGTGCTGGCGCCACAACTGGCCGGCCTGCTGCGCGCGCAGCCGCAGTTGAACATCGAGCTGGACCTGAGCAACCGCCGCGTAGACCTGATCGAGGATGGCTTCGACGTGGCGATCCGGGTCGGGCCGCTGCCATCGCAGGAGGTGGTGGCGCGGCCGCTGCCGCCGTATGCAATGAGCCTGTGTGCGGCACCGTCCTACCTGCGCCGGCGCGGCACGCCGCGCACGCCCGCGGATCTGCAGGGGCATGATTGCCTCAGCCACCTGGCCTGGCGCGGCGGCCATGGCTGGCAGCTGGCCAACGGTGAACAGGTGGATTGGGAGGCGCGCCTGACCTGCAATGATGGTGTTGCACTGCGCGAGGCCGCCGTCGCCGGGGCAGGGCTGGTGCTGCAACCGACCGCACTGCTGGCCGGCGAGATCGCGGCAGGGCGGTTGAAGCCCCTGCTGCGCGACTACCTGCCGGAACCGCGACCGATGCACCTGATCTACCTGCCGGATCGACGGCCGCGTCCGCGCCTGCAGTGCTTCGTCGATTTCGTCATGGCCACATTGGGGCAGTGAGCATCCACGCTATGCGTGGATGCTGGTAGGTGCCGACCGTTGGTCGGCACACATCGGGATCAATCATTCGCCGCCGACAATTCCTGCCCACGCACCTGCGCGGCGCGCAGCGCCTTATCCACCAGCGCCTCGAAACCACCGGCCTGGAAGCTCTCGATCGCGGCCTGGGTGGTGCCGTTGGGCGAGGTCACGCGGCGACGCAGTTCGGCCGGGCTTTCGCCGGCTTCATCGAGCATGCGCGAGGCACCCAGCAGGGTCTGCACCACCAGCGTGCGCGCCGCTTCTGCAGGCAGGCCCTGTGCGATACCCGCCGCTTCCATCGCTTCGGCCAGCAGGAAGACATAGGCTGGGCCACTGCCGGATACGGCGGTGACCGAATCCATCAGCGACTCGCTGTCGATCCACACCGTGCGCCCGGCGCTGGCCAGCACCTGTTCGGCGCGTGCGTGCTGCTGCGCATCCACCGACGCGGTGGCGTACAGGCCGGTCACGCCGGCGCCGAGCAGGGCCGGTGTGTTCGGCATCGCGCGCACCACCGGCAGGTTCCCGCCCAGCCAGCGTTCCAGCTGCGCGCTGGTGATGCCGGCGGCAATCGACACCACCAGCGGCCGGTTCGCCTGTGCCAGCGCCTGCAGCGACTGGCATACATCGCGCAGTACCTGCGGCTTCACCGCCAGCAGCCAGGTATTGCCCTGTGCGGCGGCATCAGCGGCGTTGTCGTGCACCTGCACGTCGAAGTCGGCAGCCAGTGACTCGCGCAATGCGGCCACCGGTTCGGCCACGTGGATGTGCGTGGCAGGCACGCCCTGGCGGATCAAGCCGGCGATCAGGCTGCGGGCCATGTTGCCGCCGCCGATGAAGGTGATGGAATCAACTGCCATGGAAGTCTCCTTGGAATATCAGGCCGGGCGCGGGCGCGCGCCGAACAGAGCGGTGCCGATACGCACCAGGGTGGCGCCCTCGGCGATGGCCTCGGCGTAGTCGCTGCTCATGCCCATCGACAGCGTGTCGATCTGCGCGTGCTGGGCAGCCAGCGACTGGAAAAGTGTGCGCATGCGCACGAATGCATCCCGACGGCGCTCCGCTTCCGGCCACGGTGCGGGAATCGCCATCAGGCCACGCAGGCGCAGGCTGGGTTCGGCGGCAATCGCGGCGGCCAGTGCATCCACTTCTTCCGGTGCACAGCCATGCTTGCTGGATTCATCGTCGATGTTGACCTGGATCAGTACGTTCAGCGGGCCACGCGCGGCCGGGCGATGGCGTGCCAGCGCGGTCACCAGCTTGGAACGGTCCACGCTCTGCACCCAGTCGAAATGGCTGGCCACGGCATCGGCCTTGTTCGACTGCAGGTGGCCGATCAGGTGCCATTCCAGCGCCAGGTGCTGCAGCGCCTGCATCTTGGCCAGTGCTTCCTGCACGTAGTTCTCGCCGAAGGCGTGCTGGCCCTGTGCGGCCAGCGCGGCCACGGCCTCGGCCGGCTGGGTCTTGGACACCGCCAGCAGGCGTGGGTCGGGCCTGCCAGCGGCCTCGGCGGCGGCGTGCAGGTTGCTCAGGATCTGGGGCAGGGGAGTGGCCACGTAACGCGTTCCGTTGAATCAGGAGGCTATACTGCCGCCCGGGGAAAGATCCTTCCAGTCGAAGCCGTTATTGGGGAGTAGCCGCTCATGGATATCGCCGAGCTGTTGGCGTTTTCCGTAAAGAACAAAGCGTCCGACCTGCACCTGTCCGCAGGCCTGCCGCCGATGATCCGCGTGGACGGCGACGTGCGCCGGATCAACATCCCAGCCCTGGACCACAAGCAGGTCCACGCGCTGGTGTACGACATCATGTCCGACAAGCAGCGCCGCGATTACGAGGAATTCCTCGAAGTGGACTTCTCCTTCGAGATCCCGTCGCTGGCGCGCTTCCGTGTCAACGCGTTCAACCAGAACCGCGGCGCCGGTGCGGTGTTCCGTACCATTCCGTCCGAGGTGCTCACCCTCGAGGACCTGGCCTGCCCGCCGTTGTTCCGCGAAGTGATCCAGCAGCCGCAGGGCCTGATCCTGGTGACCGGTCCGACCGGCTCGGGCAAGTCGACCACGCTGGCGGCGATGATCGACTACATCAACAAAAACGAATACGGCCACATCCTCACCGTCGAGGATCCGATCGAATTCGTGCACACCTCGCAGAAGTGCCTGATCAACCAGCGCGAAGTGCACCGCGATACGCATGGCTTCAACGAAGCGCTGCGCTCGGCACTGCGTGAAGACCCGGACATCATCCTGGTCGGCGAACTTCGTGACCTGGAAACCATCCGCCTGGCACTGACCGCCGCGGAAACCGGCCACCTGGTGTTCGGCACTCTGCACACCAGCTCGGCGGCCAAGACCATCGACCGTATCATCGACGTGTTCCCGGCCGGCGAAAAGCCGATGGTGCGTTCGATGCTGTCCGAATCGCTGCGTGCGGTGATCTCGCAGGCGCTGCTGAAGAAGGTCGGTGGCGGGCGTACCGCTGCGTGGGAAATCATGGTCGGCACCCCGGCCATCCGCAACCTGATCCGCGAGGACAAGGTGGCGCAGATGTACTCGGCGATCCAGACCGGCCAGCAGTACGGCATGATGACCCTGGACCAGCACCTGCAGGACCTGGTCAAGCGCAGCCTGATCACCCGCAACCAGGCCCGCGACTACGCCAAGGACAAGCGCCTGTTCGAGTAAGGCGGGCAGCAACGGGACGGCGTGCGCCAGTGCGCCGCCGTTTCCGCGCCGTTTCCGCCTCCGACCGTTTCCTGGTACATGCCCCATTGGGAGCCCGCCGTGAACACCACCGCGACCACCATCGATTTCACTTCGTTCCTCAAGCTGATGGCGCACCAGCGCGCCTCGGACCTGTTCATCACCGCGGGCATGCCGCCGGCGATGAAGGTCAACGGCAAGATCTCGCCGATCACGCAGACCCCGCTCACGCCGCAGCAGAGCCGCGACCTGGTCCTCAACGTGATGACCCCGGCGCAGCGCGAGGAATTCGAGAAGACCCACGAGTGCAACTTCGCCATCGGCCTGTCCGGTGTCGGCCGCTTCCGCGTCAGCTGCTTCTACCAGCGCAACCAGGTCGGCATGGTGCTGCGTCGCATCGAGACGCGCATTCCGACCGTGGAAGAGCTGAGCCTGCCGCCGATCATCAAGACGCTGGCAATGACCAAGCGCGGCATCATCCTGTTCGTCGGTGCCACCGGCACCGGTAAATCGACGTCGCTGGCGGCGATGATCGGTTATCGCAACCAGAATTCGACCGGCCACATCATCACCATCGAAGACCCGATCGAATTCGTGCACAAGCACGAGGGCTGCATCATCACCCAGCGCGAAGTCGGCATCGATACCGACAGCTGGGAAGCCGCGTTGAAGAACACCCTGCGCCAGGCGCCGGACGTGATCATGATCGGCGAGGTGCGTACCCGCGAAGGCATGGACCACGCCATCGCGTTTGCCGAAACCGGCCACCTGGTGCTGTGCACCCTGCATGCCAACAACGCCAACCAGGCGATGGACCGCATCGTCAACTTCTTCCCGGAAGACCGCCGCAACCAGCTGCTGATGGACCTGTCGCTGAACCTGAAGGGCGTGGTTGCGCAGCAGCTGGTGCCGTCGCCCGATGGCCGCTCGCGCAAGGTGGCGATGGAGATCCTGCTGGGCACGCCGCTGGTGCAGGACTACATCCGCGACGGCGAGATCCACAAGCTGAAGGAAGTGATGAAGGATTCGGTCCAGCTGGGCATGAAGACCTTCGACCAGAGCCTGTTCGAGCTGTACCAGGCGGGCGAGATCAGCTACGAGGACGCACTGCGCTACGCCGATTCGCAGAACGAAGTGCGCCTGCGCATCAAGCTCAGCCAGGGCGGCGACGCCCGCACCCTGTCGCAGGGCCTGGATGGCGTGGAGATTTCCGAGATCCGGTGATCTGCGTGTTTTGTAGAGTCGAGCAAGCTCGACTCTACGAGCGAGCGGCCCCGCGTATTGATGAATTCCAGTCATGACCAACTGCAACGCTGCCCATTCAATCGGTTGCCCTTGCAGGCGTATCGTCAGCGCTCCCCCTCTGGAGCACGACGATGCAGACACGTGAACTCGGCCGCAGTGGCCTGAAGGTCTCCGCCCTGGGCCTGGGCTGCATGGGCCTGAGCCATGGCTACGGCCAACCGGTGGAGCGCAGCCAGGGCATCGCCCTGCTGCAGGCCGCCGTCGAGCGTGGCGTGACCTTCTTCGACACCGCCGAAGTGTATGGCCCCTACACCAACGAAGACCTGCTCGGCGAGGCGCTGGCGCTGTACCGCGACAGGCTGGTGATCGCCACCAAGTTCGGCTTCAAGGATGCGCGCGTCGATACCGGGCTGGACAGCCGTCCCGAGAACATCCGCGCGGTGGCGGAGGCCAGCCTCAAGCGCCTGCGCACCGACCATATCGACCTGTTCTACCAGCACCGCGTCGACCCCAACGTGCCGATCGAGGATGTGGCCGGTACCGTGCGCGACCTGATCGCCGAAGGCAAGGTCGGCCACTTCGGCCTGTCCGAGGCCAGTGCCGCCACCGTGCGTCGCGCCCATGCAGTGCAGCCGGTGGCCGCCGTGCAGAGCGAGTACTCGCTGTGGTGGCGTGAGCCGGAGCGCGAACTGTTGCCGACGTTGCAGGAACTGGGCATTGGTTTCGTGCCGTTCAGCCCGCTCGGCCGTGGCTTCCTGACCGGCGCGATCAACGCCGATACCACCTTCGACGCCAACGACTTCCGCAACACCGTACCGCGTTTTGAAGTGGAGGCGCGTCGTGCCAACCAGGCGCTGGTTGACCGCATCAGCACGATCGCTGCCGCACGTGGCGCGACGCCGGCGCAGGTAGCGCTGGCCTGGCTGCTGGCGCAGGCACCGTGGATCGTGCCGATTCCGGGCACCACCAAGATCCATCGCCTGGAAGAAAACCTGGGCGCGGCCGACCTGCAGTTGGCGCCGGAGGAACTGCAACGCATCGCGCAGGCGCTGGATGAAGTGTCGATTGTCGGTGAGCGCTACAACGCGCAGCGCGCCGCGCAGGCCAAGGGCTGACCGCCGGGCCACCCTGACTCTGGCGGGTGCGGACCGGGGTGGGTGCAAACTGAGGTGGGTGCGGACCGTTGGTCCGCACACCTCATCCAGCCATCGGCCCGCGCAACGCATCAAGCACCGTCCGCATCGCCACGGTGACGTGGCGGCGTGACGGGTAATACGCGTAGTAGCCATCGAAGTGCGGGCACCAATCGTCCAGCACGGATTGCAGGCGGCCATCGTCCAGCATCGGCTGCACCTGGTCTTCCGGCAGCCAGGCCAGCCCGCTGCCGGCCAGTGCAGCCGCGCGGGTCATGCCCATGGTGTTGAAGGTCCACTGACCGGTCACGCGCACGCTCAGTTCGTTGCCGTCCCGGCCGAAATCCCACGGCATCAGTCCGCCATGCGTAGGCAGGCGCAGGGTGATGCAGTTGTGGTTGGCCAGGTCGTGCGGATGCCGTGGCACCACATGCTGGCGGAAGTAGCTGGGCGCACCGACCACGCGCATGCGCAGCGGTGGGCTGACCGGTACCGCGATCATGTCGCGCGCCAGCCGTTCGCCGAGGCGGATACCGATGTCGTAGCGCTCGGCGACGATGTCGGCCAGGCCGTAGTCTGCAGCCAGTTCCACCTTCAGGTCCGGATACTGCTGCAGCAATGGCGCCAGCCGCGGCCAGGCGATGTATTCGGCGGCATGGCCGGTGGCATTGATGCGGATGGTGCCGGCCGGGCGTTCGCGGTACTCGGCCAGTGCGGCCAGTTCGTCCTCGATCTCGGCCAGGCGCGGGGCGAGGGTCTCGAGCAGGCGCGCACCGGCTTCGGTGGTGGACACGCTGCGGGTGGTGCGGGTCAGCAGGCGCACGCCGAGGCGCTCTTCCAGGCCGCGCATGCCATGGCTGAGCGCGGACTGGGAGACACCCAGCTGGGCGGCGGCCCTGGTGAAGCTGCCTTCGCGGGCAACGTGGACGAAGGCCTGCAGGTCGTTGAGGTTTTCACGGGGCATGAAGGGATGATACGGCTCCCGGATTGAACGGATCTGTCGATTTCCGGCTCCCCGGTTCGTCGTACCCGTACATCCAATGCTAGGAGCTTCCACATGAGCGCTGACACCAAGCCGAAAGGCCCGGCCTCGTACTTCCCCTCCATCGAGAAGACCTACGGTCAGCCGGTGGCGCACTGGTTCGGGCTGCTGGCGGGCAAGAAGGGCCTGAAACACATGGAACTGGTCAGCTTCCTGAAAAGCGAGCATGGGGTGGGCCACGGCCATGCCAATGCGTTGGTGGCGCACCATCTGGCCGGAAAGGGCTGAGCAGGCAACCCGGCGCTGAACGGTCGTGTGGGGGTCAGGCTACACGGCCTCCGGGGTCAGGCAGACTGGGCGTTCATCCCGAGGCAGGACGCCCTCATGCAGGTCACGCTGGACGCGATCACCGTCGACAACTACGAAGCCGTGTGCGATCTCGACGTCAGTGAGGCGCAGCAGGACTTCGTTGCCGGCAACACCTGGTCGCTGGTGCAGGCCGCATTCCATCCCGGCTACCAGACCCGTGCCATCCAGGCCGATGGCGAGCTGGTTGGATTCTTCATGTGGGTGCCGGAGACGCCGCAGCGCATCTCGATCTGGCGCTTCATGGTCGATCAGCGCTGGCAGGGGCGTGGCATCGGGCGGCGCGCGCTGGAAGTGGCGCTGGCGCAGATCCGGGACACGCCCGGCCTGGCCGAGATCGAGATCTGCTACAACCCGCGCAATCCGGTGGCGGGCGCCTTCTATGGCAGCTTCGGTTTCGTCGAGACAGGCATGGACGATGATGGCGAGGACATGCTGGCCGTGCTGCCGGTGACGCCTCCGGAATAACCTGAATGGGCGAGCGCAGCTGAACGATTTCATCTGCAACTGTCATGCAGATCGTGTCTAATATCGCTCCCCACCTGCTGTTCCCCCACCCGTATGTCCCTTCCCGCCCATGGCCCCGCGCCGTGCGACGACGCTGACGGCCACCTGGTCACCGCCGGTCCGCTGACCCCGCCGCCCGACAGTGCCGGCACCACCGCCGACGAAAAAGCGCTGCGCCACTCGATCGCCGAGGACGTGCAGGGCATGGTGCTGGCCACGATGGTGGCCTCGCTGGGCCTGGCCATCTTCGCCAAGGGTGGGCTGATGATCGGCGGCATGGCCGGCATGGCCTTCCTGCTGCACTACTCAATGGGTTGGAACTTCGGCCTGGTGTTCGTGCTGGTCAATCTGCCGTTCTACTGGGTGGCGCTGCGGCGCATGGGCTGGGAATTCACCCTGAAGACCTTTGCTGCGGTCACCGCCTGTGGCGTCCTGACCGACCTGCTGCCGCGCTGGATCGATTTCTCGCACATCAACCCGCTGTATTCGGCGATCGTGGGCGGTGCGTTGTCCGGCCTGGGCATCCTGTTCTTCATCCGGCACCGTGCCAGCCTCGGTGGTATCGGCATCCTGGCGGTGTACCTGCAGCGCACCCGCGGCTGGAGCGCGGGCAAGGTGCAGATGTCCTACGACGCCTGCCTGATGGTGGCCGCGTTCTTCGTGTTGTCGCCGTCGAAGGTGCTGTACTCGGCGATCGGCGCGGTGGTGCTCAGCCTGGTGCTGATGTTCAATCACCGCCCGGGCCGTTACATGGGCGTGTGACGATTCGACGGTAGTGCCGGCCGCTGGCCGGCAACACCTGCAGCATTCCGAGGCTGCCGGCCAGCGGCCGGCACTACCGGGAGGCCTGCAACCACGGCGGCGACAGCGTCAGCAGCCGCGCATGCACCGGGCAGTCCTCGGCGTGCGCACCGGGCAGGTAGCCCAGGCTCATCAGGAATTCGCCGGTGATCTCGCCGCCGGTGAAGCGGAACGTCTTCTTGAACAGCTTCACCCAGTCGGCCTTGCTGCGCGGATGGTGCGCGTCCAGCCACGCCGCGAAGCTGCCGTGGCTGGCCCGCAGCTGCTGGATCACCTGTGCGTTGTGGATCGCCGCCAGCACCTTCAGCCGGTTGCGGATGATGCCCGCGTCCGACAGCAGGCGTTCGATGTCCTGCTCGGCATACGCCGCCACGCGGTCCACATCGAAGCCGTCATAGGCCGCGCGGAAGCCCTCGCGCTTCTTCAGGATGGTCTCCCAGCTCAGCCCGGCCTGGTTGATCTCCAGCACCAGCCGCTCGAACAGCTCGCGCTCGTCACGCTGCGGGAAGCCGTATTCGTTGGCGTGGTAGTAGTCGTGCACCGGATGGCCCGGGGCGATGAGGCAGTAACCGCTCATGGAGAAGACTCGTTGGATTCGGGTTCGGGATCGATGGCCACCGCGGGGCGCCCGCCGATGGACAGCATCGGCCAGCGCGGTGGCACAAGCATGAGTTCGCCGTCACGCAGGGCCTGGTTGATCGCCTCGGCCTGGCCGCTGACGGTGCCGAACAGCGAACCGGCGCGGCGCCACTGGGCATCCCTGCCACGTGCGTACAGCACGCAGTCCGGCCCGCGGTGGGTGTACAGCTCGCACAGCAGTACCTCGGCGTTGCCGTCGCCATCCAGGTCGCGATGCACGATCAGGCAGTCGCGCTCGCTCTGGGCGCACGATTCGCCATTGATCGCGCGGGTGGCCAGTGCCTGCCACCAATCGTCCGGTGGCGAGCTGGATCCCTTGGCCAGCTTCAGCGCGCGCTGCAGGGCGGCGACGTCCTGCAGACCCTTGTCGAGGCGCTGTCCATCGTCCCAGCGCGAGGTACGTGCCAGCGCGGCAGCGATCACCTGTGGCGCGTTGGCATCGGCGGTGATGGCCGGATCACGCTGCAGCTCGCGCAGCGCCTGCACGCCACGGCGCCCAAGATCGAAGCGCAGCACGTTGACGTCACTGCTGGTGATCGCTGGCGGGTCCGCACGCAGGCGCGCCAACTGGCTGGACAGGGTCAGCCGCACCGGGTCCAGCAGCGGCGAGTTGCCCAGCAATGCCAGTGCCAGCACCGCCCAACACATCCAGCGGTTGACCGGCTCCAGCGTCTGCAGCCAGCGGCCCTGCCGGCGCACTACCGCCTGCGCGTAGCCCAGTGCATAGCCGGCCACGGCCAACGCGATCAGCACCGCCCAGAAGCGGTCCAGGGTCCAGCCGTACTGCACCACGCGCAGGCCCAGTGCATACAGCGCCAGCACCGCATAGACCGGCAGCGCCAGCAGGCTGGCCTCGACCAGCCGGCGCAGCACGACGGGGTAGGGCGCGGTGTCGTCGCCCTGCTGGTAGACCGCATTGGTGAACGACACCAGCAGCAGCGACAGCACCAGCAGCAGGCTGGCGGCCGAGCGGGTCTTCCACAGCGGCTCCAGCCCGGTCAGCGGCAGGCTCAGCACGAACAGCACGGCGATGAACGAGAGCAGCGGCAGCAGCCCGCGGCAGATCGCGAACAGCACCTGGCGGGTGATCTGGATCGCGCGGTGCTGGGTGCGCCCGATCAGCACGCCGAACCCGGCCAGGCTGCCGGTGGCCAGCGCGATGAACGCGTCCTGCCGGAACAGGTCGCGGAAGACGGTCACGTCGAGCAGCTGGAACAGCGCCGCCCACAGCCACAACAGCAGCCAGGTCAGCCCGGTGAACAGCGCGGCGAGGGCCAGGGTCAAACCATTCTGCCAGGCGCGCTCGAACAGCTCCGGGTAGCTGGCACGCCAATGCCCGTGCTGCAGCTGGAACTGCCACCAGGGCAGGGCCACGAACACCGCCACGGCCATGCCCAGGGTCAGCGGGAACTGCAGCGCGCCCGATTCCAGTGCGGTCTCGCCGTTGAGGTTCCAGCCGGTCCAGGCGGCCAGCGCCAGCACCACCGCCGAGCCGAGCGCGGCCTGCAGCCACAGGCGGCGCTGGCCCAGCTCGACCAGGCTCAGCGCCACCGCGCTGGGAATGGCCAGCACCCAGGCGTACCAGCAGTAGCGCCAGCCGATATCGCGGAACGGCCACGCATCGGACAGCTCCTGCGCGGCATACAGCATCAGGCCCTGCAGCAGCGCGATCAGGACGATGGCGCTGCGTGCCGGCAGGGTCAGGGGCGATGAAGACTGCATCGATGACCTTCCATGGCAAAGCACCATCCTAGCCCATCGCGGTTCGGCGCCATCGCGCGACCATCCCGCCCCCAGCAGGTAGAATGGGCCCATGCCTGTTACGCCGACTTCCCTTGCCGATCACCTGCTCGTCGCGCTGCCGTCGCTGCTCGACGCGACATTCGCCCGCAGCGTCGCGCTGATCTGCCAGCACGACGAGAACGGGGCGATGGGCGTGCTGGTCAACCAGCCTTCCGAGTACACGCTGGGGGAAGTGCTTGCACAGATGGACATCACCACCGGTGATGGCGACCTGCAGGCGCGCATGGTGCTCAACGGCGGCCCGGTGCATCCCGAGCGCGGCTTCGTCATCCATGACGACGCACGCGCATGGGATTCCAGCCTGATCGTGGGTGAAGGCCTGTACCTGACCACCTCGCGCGACATCCTCGAAGCGATGGCACGTGGCGAAGGCCCGGCCAATGCCGTGGTCACGCTGGGCTGTGCGGGTTGGGGCGCAGGGCAGCTGGAAAGCGAGCTGTCCGAGAACAGCTGGCTGACCGTGCCGGCCGATGCCGAGCTGGTGTTCCAGCTGCCGCTGGAGCAGCGCTGGCAGGGTGCAGCCTCGCGTATCGGTGTGGACCTGTTCCGGCTGACCGACTACAGCGGCCATGTCTGAGCCCATCGCGCCCGCGCCGGATTCTGCTGCCCCGGCCATCCGCCGTGATGGCACCGTTCTGGGTTTCGATGTTGGCTCGCGGCGTATCGGCGTGGCCATCGGCAGTGCCTTCGCTGCGCATGCGCGCGCGGTGGCCGTGGTCGATGTGCACGGCAACGGCCCGGACTGGACCGCGATCGAACGCCTGCTCAAGGAATGGAAGCCCGACGGCCTGGTGGTCGGCGACCCGCTGACCCTGGACGGCCAGGACCAGCCCAACCGCAAGCGCGCGCAGGGCTTTGCCCGCCAGCTGCGGGAACGTTTCAAGCTGCCGGTGGTGATGATCGACGAGCGTTCCAGCTCGGTCGAGGCCGCCCGCCGCTTCGCTGTCGAGCGCGCCGAAGGGCGCAAGCGCCGCCGTGATGCGGCCGCCCTCGATGCCGTTGCCGCGGCGGTGATCATCGACCGTTGGCTGTCGTCGCCGGACGACGCCACCCCCATTCCCTGACTGCCCGACACCGCCATGACCGCCCAGCAACTCGATGCCTCCGGCCGCCTGCGCCACCTGCTGACCCTCGAAGGCCTTCCGCGCGACACCCTGCTGCAGCTGCTTGACCGGGCAGGGCAGATCCGCGACGCCGCGGTCGGTCGTGTCGGCAACAAGCGCCACGTGCTGGCCGGTTCGGCGGTGTGCACGCTGTTCTTCGAACCGTCCACGCGCACCCGCAGCTCGTTCCAGCTGGCCGCGCAGCGCCTGGGCGCCGACGTACTGAACTTCGATGCCTCGACTTCGTCCACGCGCAAGGGCGAAACCGCCTGCGACACGCTGCGCAACCTGGAGGCGATGGGCGTGCGCGGCTTCGTGGTGCGCCACCCCGATGATGGCGCCGTGGCCGCACTGGCCGAGGCAGCGGGTGAGGGCACTGCACTGATCAACGCCGGTGACGGGCGCAGCGCGCACCCGACCCAGGGCCTGCTGGACATGCTGACCCTGCGCCAGGCCAAGGGCCCGGATTTCTCGAAGATGAAGGTGGTGATCGTCGGCGACGTGAAGCACTCGCGCGTGGCCCGCACCGACCTGCATGCGCTGCGTACGCTCGGCGTGGGCGAGATCCGCGTGTGCGGCCCGCAGTCGCTGCTGCCGGACGACGAGACCCTGAAAGGCTGCGTGGTCGGTGATGATTTCGACGCGATGCTGGAAGGCGTCGACGCGCTGATGATGCTGCGCCTGCAGCGCGAGCGCATGGAAGAAGGCCTGGTGCCGTCGCTGGAGCAGTACCACGCGCAGTACGGCCTGACCAACGAACGCCTGGCCCGCGCCGGCAAGGATGCCGCGGTGCTGCATCCAGGCCCGATCAACCGCGGCGTGGAAGTGACCGATGAGGTGGCCGACGGCCCGCAGTCGTGGGTGCTGCGCCAGGTCGCCAACGGCGTCGCCGTGCGCATGGCCGTGCTGGAAACGCTGCTGGGCTGACCTGCCCTGGTGGGTGCCGACCGTTGGTCGGCACAAAAGGGATTCACCCTGAACTGTCTGGGTGGGTGCCGACCGTTGGTCGGCACAAATAGGATTCACCTTGAACTGTCTGGGTGGGTGCCGACCGTTGGTCGGCACAAATAGGATTCACCTTGAACTGTCTGGGTGGGTGCCGACCGTTGGTCGGCACAGAACCATCAGTCCCGTGAAGTGCCGGGCTCAGACATTGAATAGCTACGGGCCTACCTGGACTGATGGGGTTGCCCGATAGAAGAAGGCGGTCGGGAGGCACACGCTTGTACCCATGAACCGCGCACGCCTGAGGCTTGGCCGCCATTCCCGGATCGGGCAATCCTACATCCTGACGACCGTCACCCAGGGGCGTCGACGCTACTTCGACGATGCCACAGCGGCGCAGTTGGTGATGGACGTGGTCCGTCGCCTTGATACTGAAGGCCTGACGTACTCACTTGCCTATGTAGTCATGCCGGACCACATCCATTGGCTTGTGGAGCTCCGTGCGTTCTCGCTGGACTACATCATGCAACGATTCAAATCGAGCAGTGCATTGCGGATCAACCGCATGCTGGGCAGGACAGGACCATTCTGGCAATCGAGCTATCACGATCATGCCATTCGTTCTGAAGAATCACTGTTTCGCCATGCGATGTACATCGTCGCCAACCCGGTCAGGGCGAACTTGGTGAGCTGCGTGGGAGAGTATCCGTATGCCTGGTGCCGATGGGAGATCGATGGGAGGTACCAAGCAATGGATTACCCCGAGGCGGAGAGATAGTGCCGACCAACGGTCGGCACCCACCAATACCCAAGCCGACCAACGGTCGGCACCCACCAATACCCAAGCCGAGCAACGGTAGGCATCCACCAATACCCAAGCCGAGCAACGGGTAGGCATCCACCAACAGTTGTTTCCCAGCAGAAACTGCGGTTCAGCGCTTCTGCGCGAACAGCCACGCCCACATGGCCGGGTCGGCGTAGGTAGCGTCCCAGGCATTGTGATTGCCTTCCGGGTACTCGGTGTAGCGCACATCGCGTGCGTTGGCGCTCTGGAATGCGGCATGCAGCCTGCGGTCGTCATCCGGAGGCACCACGTCGTCCAGCGCGCCGTGGAAGATCCAGACCGGCGTGTGCTGCAGGCGCTGCGCGATCACGGCATACGGATCGGTTTCCTGGGCGACCTGCTCGACGAACAGGGTCGGGCGCTTTGCGCGTGGTGCCAGCACGGCACCGCACACGGGGACGATCGCGGCAAAGCGGCGCGGGTCATCCAGGGCGATGTTCCAGCTGCCGTAGCCGCCCATCGACATGCCGGTCAGGTACTGCCGTGCCGGGTCGGCGCCGAACTCGGTGATCGTCGCGTCCAGCGCGGCAACGGCCGCACGGTTGTTGCGGCCGCTCCATTCCTCATGGCCCGGTACCTGTGGAAACACCACCAGGGCAGGGAAGTCGGGATGCTCGCGCAGATAAGGCCCCAGCCCGGCGTGGGTCTGCTTGATGCCATCGGCGCCGCGCTCGCCCGAACCGTGCAGGAACAGGATGACCGGGACGTTGGAGGTTGCGGGCGTCTGCCCACCAGGGCTGCGGGCCTGCAGGCCCGCGGGAATGAACACCTGGTAGTAAGCCGTGTGCCCGTCCACCTTCACCGCACGTGCTTCGAAGCGGCCACGCGCGCTGTCCGGCAGCGAAGTGCAACCGCTCATCATCAGAAGGGCCAGCAATGGCAGCCAGCGCGACAGCAAACGGACCATGGGGTTTTCCGAAGCGGCGAGAACGCCTGCATCGTAGTCCGCCAACGTCGGCCCGGCATCATGCGCCGCGTCACTGCGGGCGCGGGAAGCTGGCGATGATGTCCAGCTGCTCCTGTGCCTCGGCATTGCCTTCGGCGGCCGCAGCCTGCACCTGCGCCATATCCGGGTGCAGCACCACCAGCAGCGGGTTCTCGCAGACCGGGCAGTCGTACTCGGTGGCGTCCTCGTCCAGCTCCATCTCCATGGCACGCGAGCTGCCCTTCCATTCGCAGGCCGGGCAGGTGTGCTGCTGGTCGCGCCAGCCGGGCTGGAAGTAGTTTTCTATCGTTGTTGCCATGGGTGTTCCCGTTGAGTGGGGTCCGAGCCCGCTTGGCGGGGCCCGATCCTTGATGCGGTCAGTGCAGCAGCACCAGGGTGGCCAGGCCGAGGAAGGTGAAGAAGCCCATCGAATCGGTCACGGCGGTCAGGAAGATGCCGCTGGCCAGCGCCGGGTCGAAGCCGAAGCGTTTCAGGGTCAGTGGCACCAGCACGCCGGCCAACGCGGCGAACAGCAGGTTGCAGGTCAGCGCGATGGCGATCACCGCCGACAACCCGGGCGAGTGGAACCAAGCGAGTACGATCAGGCCCAGCACCGAACCCAGCATCACGCCGTTCAACAAGGCGACCCGCACTTCCTTCCACAGCAGCGTGCGCGCGTTGGAGGCGCCCACCTGGCCCAACGCCAGGCCACGCACCATCAGCGCCAGCACCTGGGTGCCGGCGTTGCCTCCGAGGCCCGCAACGATCGGCATCAGCACCGCCAGCGCCACCAGCTTGTCGATGGTGCCCTCGAAGTGGCCGACCACGCTGGACGCCAGGAATGCCGTGCACAGATTGACCGACAGCCACATCAGGCGGCGGCGCATGGCGCGCCAGACCGGGCTGAACAGATCCTCGTCCTCGTCCAGGCCGGCGGCGCCAAGCGCCTGGTGCTCGGCCTGTCCACGGATGATGTCGACCACGTCATCGATGGTGATGCGGCCGACCAGGATGTTGTTGTCGTCCACCACCGGCGCGGAGATCCAGTCATGGTCGGAGAACTGGCGGGCGACCTCCTGGTCGCTTTCGCCGACATCGATCGCCGGTTGCTCGTCGTCGATCAGGCGGTTGATCGGGGTGGTGTCCTCGTGGGTCACCAGTGCCGCCAGCGACACCCGGCCGAGGTATTGATGGCGACGGCTGACCACGAACAGATGATCGGTGTGGTCGGGCAGTTCGCCACGCAGGCGCAGGTAGCGCAGCACCACGTCAACGTTGACGTCGGCGCGCACGGTCACCACGTCCGGGTTCATCAGGCGGCCGGCGCTGTCCTCGGGGTAGGACAGCACCTGCTCCAAGCGCTCGCGGTTCTCGCGGTCCATCGACTTGAGGACTTCGTCGATGACCGTGTCCGGCAGATCTTCGACCAGGTCGGCCAGATCGTCGATGTCCAGGTCTTCGACCGCGGCGATGATCTCGTCCGGGTCCATGTCGGCGAGCAGGCTCTCGCGCACGTCGTCGCCGACGTGGACCAGCACCTCACCGTCATCTTCCGGATCGACCAGGCCCCAGACCACCTCGCGCTTGCCCGGCGGCAGCGATTCGAGCAGGTTGCCGATCTCGGCCGGGGCCAGGGTGTTGACCAGGCGGCGCACCGGGCCCAGCCGACCGCTGTCCAGTGCGTCGGACAGCATCCGCAGTTGGCGCGCAGTCTTGTCGTGGCGTACAGCTTCAGCCATCGCAGCTCCCGCGGGATAAGAAAAGCCGCGATCCCGGCAAGGATGCGGCAACAGGGGTGTTCAGCGCGTCATTATCGCAAGGGGATGTTTCAACGCATAGCCGCCGGGCGGTGGTAGTGCCGGCCGCTGGCCGGCAAGCGGCCCCATCGAAGGCCATGAGGTTGCCGGCCAGCGGCCGGCACTACCCTTGGCGCTCAGGGCGTATCCGCCACCAGCGCCAGCCAGCGCTCGATCGCGCGGCGGTCGCGTGCGGCCAGCAGCTTCGGTGCGCGCGCGCGCAGCGCGGCCAGGTCGGCCTCGCGGATCGCGCGGCGCACCTCCAGCAGTGTGCCGGGGTGCAGGCTGAATTCGCTCAGGCCCAGCGCCAGCAGCAGCGGAGTCATCCGTGCATCACCGGCCATCTCACCGCAGACCGCCACCGGAATGCGATGCCGCGCGCCGGTCTCGATCACCATCTGCAGCAACCGCAGCACGGCCGGATGCAGCGGCGAATACAGCTCGCCCAGTGCCTCGTTGTTGCGGTCAGCGGCCAGCAGGTACTGCACCAGGTCGTTGGTGCCGATCGACAGGAAGTCGACCAGGTCGATGAAGCTCTCCAGCGCCAACGCCGCAGCGGGCACCTCGATCATCGCGCCCAGCGGCACATGGTCGGACACCATGTGGCCTTCGCTGCGCAGCTGTTCGGTCAGCTTGAGCATGCGCCGGCGCACCGCCAGCAGTTCCTCGCGGGTGCTGACCATCGGCACCAGCACGCGCAGCTTGCCGTAGGCCGAGGCGCGCAGGATCGCGCGCAGCTGGGTGTCGGCCACCTTGGGCCGTGCCAGCGACAGGCGTACGCCGCGCAGTCCCAGGGCCGGGTTTTCTTCGTTGCTCAGGGTCAGGCCGGTGCGGTCGGCCTTGTCCGCGCCCAGATCGAGCGTGCGGATGGTGACCGGTCGCCCGCTCATGCCCAACGCGGCATCGCGGTAGGTCTGGAACTGTTCTTCTTCGTCCGGCAGCTCGTTGCGCTGCAGGAACAGGAATTCGGTGCGGTACAGGCCCAGCCCCTGCGCGCCCAGCGCATGCGCCTGGGTGACGTCCTCCAGCGATTCGGCATTGGCCAGCAGGGCGATGTCGACCTGGTCGCGGGTACGGCTGGGTTTGCTGCGCAGGCGGCCGAGCTCGCGCTGCTCGCGCGCATGTTCTTTCAGGCGCGCGCGGTAGTCGCGCAGGTTGTCGGCCTGCGGGTTGGCGGTGATGCTGCCGTCGGCGCCATCGATGATCAGCACGTCGCCATCGGCGATGCGGCTGAGCAGCTGCGGCACGTTGACGATCAAGGGCAGGTGCAGGCTGCGCGCCAGGATCGCACTGTGCGACAGCGCGCTGCCGGCGGCGGTGACGATGCCGACCACGCCCTGCGCCTGCAACTGGGCAAGCTCGGAGGGCGCGATGTTATCGCAGACCAGGATTTCACCGGCCAGGCCTTTCATCACCGGCGGGCGTTCGGGCTGCAGGAAGGCGTGGATGCGGCCGATTACATGGTCGAGGTCGTCCATGCGGCTCTTCAGATAGGCATCGTCCATGCCATCGAAGACCTTGGCCAGGCGGTCACGCTGCAGGCGCAACGCATAGCCGGCGCTGTAGGGGCCGCTGCGGATCAGTTCGTCCAGCCCGAACAACAGCTCGGGGTCGTCCAGCAGCAGGGCATGCAGGTCGAGGAACTCGCCCGCTTCCTGGTTCAGGGCGCCATGCAGGCGCTGCCGCAGTTCGTGCATTTCCGTGCGCGCGGCATCCACCGCGCGGTGCAGGCGGGCCAGCTCAGCCTCGACCTGATGGGCGGCGACGCGCTGCTCGGCCACTTCCAGCGCATGTGGCAGGCGCACCCGCGCCCGGCCCATCGCTGCGCCACGGGCAGCACCGTGCCCGGCCAGCAGCTGTACCGGCCGCTGGCCGGAGGGGATCTGGCCGGCGCGCGCGCGTGGCACGCTCAGCTGTCCTCGTCGAAGCGGCGTTCGAACAGGCCGACCACCGCTTCCATCGCGGCGGCTTCGTCCTCGCCGTTGATGCGCACCGTGACCGGGGTGCCCTGGCCGGCGGCCAGCAGCATCACGCCCATGATGCTCTTGGCGTTGATCTCACGGCCCTTGGCGGCCATGGTCACGTTGCAGCGGAACGGCGCCAGGGTCTGCACCAGCTTGGCGGTGGCCCGGGCGTGCAGGCCCAGGCGGTTGCTCACGGTGAGTTCTCGTTCAAGCATCGTCGACTATCGCTCCATTACGGGTACCCGCCGCGGCTGTGGCGGGCAGTTGATCCAGTCCCTGTTCCGGATAATTCATCACCCGCAGCAACATCGGCAGGCTCAGCGCCGACACCCGGCGAACCGGGGTCCCCAGCCGGGCCAGCTGCCCGGCAAGGTTGGCGGGGCTGGCGCCGTACAGGTCGGTCAGGATCAGCACGCCTTCACCACTGTCGACCCGCCGCAGAGCGGCCGAGGCGAGCGGGAGCAGGGCGTCCAGGTCTGCGTCGAACGGTACTTCGAAAGCTTCGGTTTTCAGCGGCAATTGCCGCAGGAGCCGGGTCGCCACGTCAAGCAGGGCGGTCCCGACCCCGGGATGTGTTACGAGGAGAATGCCACAGGTCATTACTGCACGTTAACAGGTCAAGGTGAATTGGCGATAGCAGCAGATGAGGGGCACTGTGTCCCGTATTCAGCGTTGCTCGGGTCGGAGCCCATTTCCGTTGGAAAAGGATCCGACCCCATCCGTTTTTCGGTACCTGACCGGGATTCATCCACGCATGGCGTGGATCTACCGTGTCGACGAAGGTCGACACCTACCAACAGCACACGGAATCTGTCAGAGGTGGGGCGGTGTGGGTCTGCAGGACCGTTGGCGCCATGGATGGCGCCATCGAGCCCCCATGGACGGGTTTACGGCGTGTCCTGCAGACCCACACCGCCCCGCCATCCCACGTAATCCCGCTCTTGCCGTTGACGTGGCCTCTGCGGGTGCCGGGCGCAGCCCGGCCGCACCCCTCAATCCTGTTCGCGGTGGTAGGTCGCCACGTCTTCCCAGCCCATCTCGCGGGCATGCCGGGCCAAGCGCTCGGCCAGGAACACCGAACGGTGCTTGCCGCCGGTGCAGCCGAAGGCCACGGTCACATAGCTGCGGGTGCCATCCCCCAGCTTCGGCAGCCAGGTATCGAGGAAATCCATCAGCTGGGTCAGGTAGCGCTGCACGTCCGGCTGCGCTTCCAGGTAGTCGCGCACGCCCGGTTCGCGGCCACTCAGCGCACGCAGATCCGGGTCCCAGTGTGGATTGGGCAGCACCCGCGCATCGAACACGAAGTCAGCCTCGGCCGGCACGCCGCGCTTGTAGGCGAACGATTCGAACAGCAGCGACAGGCCGGTGGCATGGTCCATCGTGAACTCGGTGATGATCCGCCGCCGCAGCTGATGCACGTTGAGATTGCTGGTATCGATCACCGCATCGGCCTCGCGGCGCAGCGGTGCGGTCAATTCACGCTCACGCGCGATCGCTTCTGGCAGCGACAGGCCCAGCTGGCTCAGTGGATGGCGGCGGCGGGTGTCGGCGTAGCGTTTGAGCACAGCCTCGTCGCTGGCCTCGAAGAACAGCACCTTCACTTCCACGCCGGCATCGGTGGCCAGCTGCCGCCAGTCGCCCAGCTGGCTCAGGTCGGCCTGGCCGCGCACGTCGATGCCTACGGCCAGGCGGCGTGGTGCGCTGCCGTCGTGGTTGGCCAGCAGGCTGCGCACGAAGTCGGGCAGCAGATTGATCGGCAGGTTGTCCGAGCAGTAGTAGTCCTGGTCCTCGAAGGTCTTCAGGGCGACGGATTTACCCGAGCCGGACAGGCCGCTGACGATGATCAGGGTCGGGGCGGAGGGGGTGACGGTGCTCATGGACAGGCTCTTCGAAGGACAGGGGAATCAGGGTGTTCGCCGTTCCAGCAGGTTGCTGTGGCGGGCGATGAACATGGCCGCCGGGTCGATGCCCTTGGTGCGCAGGATGTGCAGGCGGGTCGCGGCCTCGGTCAGCACGGCCAGGTTGCGGCCGGGCATCACCGGCAGGGTGATCAGCGGTACATCCAGGTCCAGCACATGGCGGGTGCCCGAGTCGCCGGTCAGGCGCTCGTAGCCATGCGGGGTGGGTTCGGTCATCGGCTTGGTCAGGTGGACGATCAGCCGAAGGTACTTGTTCTTCTTTACAGCCGTGTCGCCGAACATCTCGCGCACGTTCAGCACGCCCAGGCCGCGCACTTCCAGCAGGTCCTGCAGCAGTTCGGGGCAGGTGCCATCGAGCACGTCGGGCGCGATCTGGGTGAATTCGGGCGCATCATCGGCGACCAGGCGGTGGCCGCGGCTGAGCAGTTCCAGCGCCAGCTCGCTCTTGCCCGATCCGGCCTCACCGGTGATCAGCACGCCGATGGAGTAGATCTCCATGAACACGCCATGCAGGATCACCCGCGGCGCCAGCGTACGCGCCAGGTGGTAGGACAGATGGTTGAGCAGTTCGTGGCCGCGCTTGGGCGACAGCCACAGCGGCGTGCCGGATTCGTCAGCAGCGGCGCGCAGGTCTTCCGGGCAGGCCTGGTTGCGGGTCAGCACCAGCGCCAGCGGGTGCGACTGCATGATCTTTTCGATGGTCTCCCAGCGCTGGCGCGGTTCCAGCGCATCCAGCCAGGACAGTTCCTCGGTACCCAGGATCTGCACCTTGTTGGGGTAGATCGCATTGAGGTAGCCGGCCAGCGACGGACGCCGCGAGACCGTGTTGCCGGCCTCCAGCTCGCGCTTCTCGCCGGACTTGCCGGCAGCCCAGCGCAGCCCCAGCCGCTCGCGCTGCTGTTCGAACAGTTCACGGGCGGTGATGCTGGTATTCATGCGGCACTCGCAGGTGGGGTCATGTCCAGCGCCTCGCGCAGCGCCCGGGCATCGCCCGCTTCGCGCAGGGCCTGGCGGATGTCGGGCGCCGAAAACAGCTCGGCCAGCTCGGACAGCAGCATCAGGTGCTGGTGGGTGTAGTGGGCGGGGACGGCCATGGCGAACACCAGGTCCACCGGCTCGTCGCCACCGAAGTCGACCGGGGTGGCCAACCGCAGCAGGGCGCCGCGGGGGCGGTCCAGGGTTGGCGCGCGGCCGTGGGGAATGGCGATGCCGTGACCGATCGCGGTGCTGCCCAGCGCTTCGCGCTGGCACAGGTTCAGATAGATCTGTTCGGCGTTGGCCTGGCGGCAGGCCAGCAACCCGGCGGCGGCCTGCAGGACGCTGTCGCGGTCGGTGGCCGTGCAGAGCTGGGTCTGCACGGCCGCCAGGAGGTCAGTCAGGGGCATGTCTGCGGGGAACGGTGGCGATCAGCCACCATTGTCGCCCACCGGCAGCGGTGCGTGCTGCTGTTTTTTCTCCTTGTGCTTGATCACCAGACGGTCAAGCTTGTCCGCAAGCAGGTCGATCGCGGCATACATGGTCTGGGCATTGGCCTCGGCGTGCAGGGTCTGGCCGGGAATGTTGAGGCTGGCGTCGACGTGGTGTTCGGTCTTCTGCAGCTTGAGGGTCACCCGCGCTTCGCAGTGCTGGTCGAAGTGTTTGCCGATCCGGGCCAGCTTCTCCTCTACATAGGACTGCAGGGCCGGGGTGACTTCGACATCTTTGCCAAACGTTTCGATGCGCATCGGGTTTCTCCTGTGTTCGGATGTGCCAATGAACCTCTCCGCCGGGCGCGGCGGCGCGTCAAGCGATTCTGACCCTTTCGTGCGAGGCGGAAATGTTCATGGCTTCACGATACTTCGCCACGGTGCGTCGCGCTACTGG
Source organism: Stenotrophomonas sp. 80084_Sma (assembly GCF_056481995.1). Classification (NCBI taxonomy): domain Bacteria; kingdom Pseudomonadati; phylum Pseudomonadota; class Gammaproteobacteria; order Lysobacterales; family Lysobacteraceae; genus Stenotrophomonas; species Stenotrophomonas sp. 80084_Sma. Next base: position 1,087,365 of record NZ_CM151177.1, read on the forward strand.
AATTCCCGACGATTTGAGCAGGTCAGCCAGCTTGGCGTCAGAAAGCGGCTTGCGCGGGTTCTCGTCGTCGATCAGGCGCCGGATCATCGCCTGGATGGCCGTGCTGGACGCCTCGCCACCGCCCTCGGTATCGATGCCCGAGGCGAAGAAGGCGCGCAGCGGCAGGGTGCCGCGCGGGGTACGCACGTGCTTGCGGGCGATCGCGCGCGAGACCGTGGATTCGTGCAGGCCGAGCTCGGTGGCGATCTCGCGCAGGGTCAGTGGACGCAGCGCCTGCTCGCCGAATTCGAGGAAGCCGGCCTGCTGCAGGATCAGGCTGCGTACCACCCGCAGCAGGGTTTCGCCACGCTGCTGCAGCCCTTTCAGCAGCCAGCGCGCTTCCTGCAGCTGGGCACGCAGGTAGCCGGCATCGGCGTCGCCACAACGTCGGATCAGCTGTTCGTAGCCGCGGTGGATCACCACCTTCGGCCCGGCATGCGCGGCCAGCGCTGCGCGCCATACGCCGTTCTGCCGCCACACCACCACATCCGGCACCACGTAGGTGTCCTGCGCCAGCGGTGCGATCTGCGTGCCCGGGCGCGGGTCCAGCGAGCGCAGCAGGGTGACTGCCGTCTCGACCTCGTCCAGGGGCTGTTTCAGTTCATGGGCCAGCCCGGCGACGCCGCTGCGCGGCAGCCGTTCCAGCGGGCCTGCGGCAATCTGTCGCGCCAGCACCAGGCCGGGCGTGTCACCGGCCAGCACATCCAGCTGCAGCAGCAGGCATTCGCCCAGCGTGCGTGCAGCCACACCGACCGGATCGAAACGCTGGATGCGATGCAGCACGGCGAGGATCTCGTCCTCGTCGGCGTGGATCGCCGGCAACAGGGTTTCGGCGATGGTGGCCAGCGGCTCGCGCAGGTAACCGTCGTCGTCCAGTGCATCGATCAGTGCGGCACCGATACTGCGATCACGCGAGGACAGATGCGACAGATGCAGCTGCCACAGCAGATGGTCGGCCAGTGTTTCGGTTTCGGCTACGCGCTCGGCGGCGCTGCCGGTATCGTCGTCATCGTCGAAGCTGCCGCCGTTGCCGGCCGCGCTCCAGTCCAGTTCGGCCGGTGCCCAGTCGTCACCGGCATCGGTACGTTCTGCGGGCGCATCACCGTCGTTGCCATCGTTGCCATCGCTGCCTTCGTTGCTGGCGCTGCTGCTGTCACTGCTGTCGGCCCAGTCCAGCAGCGGATTGCTTTCCACCGCCTGGGCGATCTCCAGCTCCAGCTCGGTGGTGGACATCTGCAGCAGCTTGATCGCCTGCTGCAACTGGGGCGTGAGCACCAGTTGCTGTCCCAACGATGTCTGCAGCCGAGTCTTCATGCCTGTGCCGAAAGGAAGGAGAGGAACCCGGCGACTGCTTCACAGCTTGAAGGAATCCCCGAGGTAGACGCGACGTACATCGGCGTTGTCCAGGATCGCTTCCGGCGAGCCCTGGGCCAGCACGCTGCCCTCAGCGAGAATATACGCGCGGTCGCAGATACCCAAGGTCTCGCGCACGTTGTGGTCGGTGATCAGCACGCCGATGCCACGCTGCTTGAGATGGGTGACGATGCGCTGGATCTCGCCGACGGAAATCGGGTCGACGCCGGCGAACGGTTCGTCGAGCAGGATCAGGCGCGGCTGCGCGGCCAAGGCACGGGCGATCTCGCAGCGGCGACGTTCGCCACCGGACAGGCTGGCGCCGAGCTGGTCGGCGACGTGGCCCAGCTGCAGTTCGTCGAGCAGGCTGTTCAATTCACGCTCGCGGCCAGCCGAATCCAGGTCTTCGCGCAGCTCCAGTACCAGGCGGAGGTTGTCGGCCACGGTCAGCTTGCGGAACACCGACGGCTCCTGCGGCAGGTAACCCACGCCCTGCTTGGCCCGGGTATACATCGGGTCGCCGGTGATGTCCTTGCCGTCGAGCACGATGCTGCCAGCATCGGCGGCAACCAGGCCGACGATCATGTAGAAGCAGGTGGTCTTGCCGGCGCCGTTGGGGCCGAGCAGGCCGACCACTTCACCGGCGTCGAGGGTCAGCCCGAAGTCCTTGACGACTTCGCGTTGCTTGTACTTCTTGCGCAGGCCCTTGGCGACGAGCATTACTTCCTGCTCCCGGCCGGCTGTGCCGGCGTGGTGGCCTTGGGCTGTGCCGCAGGTGCGGCCGGGGTCTTGTTCTTCGGCGGGATGACGGTGCGCACGCGGCTGCCGTCACCACCGGAGTTCATTTCGCCGGTGCGGGTGTTGTAGACCATGCGCTGGCCGGCATTGGTGCCGCGCGCGCTGGTGACCTTGTAGTTGCCGGTCAGGGTGATGATCTCGGTCTTGATGTCGTAGTCGATGCGATCGGCCAGCGCGTCCATCCAGGTGCCATCATCAAGCTGCTGCTTCATCTTGGCCTGCTTGCCGGTGAACACCACACGCACCGCTTCGCCGTCCTTGAGGTAGATCTCGGCCTCGGACGAGCGCAGGTCCAGCGTGCCCTGGGTGATGATCACGCCCTGCGACAGCACGGTCTTGCCGTCGCCGGTGAGCGTGCCCGACTGGGCGCCGGAATCGATGTGCATGTCTTCGTTGCGGTCGGTGGACTTGGCGAAGGCGGCGCTGGGGACAAGAAGACCAAGCGCGAGTACGGCGGCAAAGGGAATCTTCATCGGGGTCCGTTCTACCGGTGGGGGCCTCCCGGGTGGACCGGGGGCGGGCGGGTGGGGCTGCCGGCCTTGCGCCTGTCCGGAGACGTCGCAGGCTGGCGGCGGAATCAGCGTTTGGGCGTGTAGCGGCCCTTGGACTGGCTGAGGAAATGATACGTGTTGTTCTTCGAATCCACTTCGAAGCCGACGCCGGACTGTTCCATGCCCGGGCGGGTCATGGTCACCAGGGCGTCGGTGCGGGCGCGGTTTTCCTTCGGGAACACGTCCAGATGGTCGGTGCGGAAGGTGGTCGGCACCGTGCCCGGGCCGACCGGGCTGTCGCCGGCGACGTTGCCGCGCAGCTTCATCTCGTCGCCCTTGGCGCTGAGCCAGCCGGTTTCGGCACGCAGGGTCCAGTGCCTGCCATCCTTGTCCGGCATCTCGAACAACGGCGTGGCGATGTTGATGGTCTGGTCACCGCGCTGGCGTTCCAGCAACGGTGCGCGGAGAGTGGTCGATTCCTTGCCTTGCTCATCCAGGGCGACGATCTGGAAGTCGTGCAGGATGTAGTCCACGCCCACTTCCTGGCCGCCACTGGCTGGCCCCTTGTCGCGGTTGCGCAGCGCCGCCCAGCTGCTCAGCAGGGCGGCCAGCAGCAGGCCGATGCCGAGCAGGGTGCGCCAGTTCACGGTCGGCAGGTTCATGCGCCGAACCTCGCCAGCACCGCATCCACATGCCCCTGCGCGGCCAGCAGGATGTCGCACAGCTCGCGCGCGGCGCCACGCCCGCCATCGGCACGGGTCTGCCAGTGCACGCGCTCGGCGATCCACGGATGGGCGTTGGCCGGCGCCACCGCCAGGCCGACCGCGCCCAGCGGCGCCAGGTCCGGCAGGTCATCGCCCATGAAGGCCACCTGTTCCAGGCCGATGCCATGCTGCGCGCACAGCGCCTGCACGCTGGCCAGCTTGTCGCCCACGGCGATCTGGGTGTCGATGCCGAGGTCGGCGCCGCGCTTGAGCGCGGACTGGCTGTTGCGCGCGGTGATCAGCACGGGGTGGATGCCGTGCTGCTGCAGCAGTTTCAGGCCCAGGCCATCCTGCACGAAGTACGCCTTGCTCTCGTTGCCGTCCTTGTCGTAGTACAGCCGACCGTCGGTGAGGGTGCCGTCCACGTCGAAGCAGGCCAGGCGGATACGGGCCGCGGCGGCATGCAGGTGGGCAGGGAAGGCGGGCAAGGGGGACCAGGGCATCAGGGCGGCAGGCTCGGTGGGTTCGGGTGGGGCAGTACAGACTGAATGGGGTCTACGGACTGTCGGTTAAACCACCCGGGCCCGCAACAGGTCATGAATGTTCAGGGCGCCGACCGCACGCCCCTGGCCATCGACCACGATCAGGCCGGTGATCTTGTGGGTCTCCATCAGCCGGGCCGCCTCCACCGCCAGCTGGTCGGCGCCGATGGTGCGTGGGTTGCGCGTCATCACATCGGCGATCTTGGCGGTGCGCACGTCCAGCGCGCTGTCCAGCGCGCGGCGCAGGTCGCCGTCGGTGAACAGGCCGATCAGCACGCCGCCGGCATCGACCACGGCGGTCATGCCCAGCCGTTTGCGGCTCATCTCCATCAGCGCTTCACTGAGACTGGCGTCGGCGCCCACGCTGGGCAGGTCGTCGCCGGTGTGCATCACGTCGGTGATGTGCAGCAGCAGCCGGCGGCCGAGGCTGCCGGCCGGGTGTGAACGGGCGAAATCGTCGGCGGTGAAGCCGCGTGCGTCGAGCAGGGCCACGGCCAGCGCGTCGCCCATCGCCAGCGAGGCGGTGGTGCTGGAGGTCGGCGCCAGCGCCAGCGGGCAGGCCTCGGCCGGTACGCTCACGTCCAGGTGGATGTCGGCGGCGGTGGCCAGGCTGGACTGTGGGCGCCCGGTCATGGAAATCAGCACGTTGCCCTGGCGCTTGAGCACCGGCAGCAGCATCAGCACCTCGTCTGACTCGCCCGAATAGGACAGGGCCAGCACCACGTCGTCCTCGGTGATCATGCCCAGATCGCCGTGGCCGGCTTCACCCGGGTGCACGTAGAACGCCGGCGTACCGGTGGACGCCAGGGTGGCGGCGATCTTGCGGGCGATGTGCCCGGACTTGCCCATGCCGGTGGCGACCACCCGGCCGCGGCTGCCCAGGATCGCCTGGCAGGCCTGCTGGAACGCCTCGCCAAGGCGGTCGGCCACGGCGTCCAGCGCCTGCCGCTCGATCTCGAACACGCGGCGGCCGCTGGCGACCAGGCCGGCAGGGTCGACGGAACGGGGGGGCAACAGGGATTCGGCCATGCGGACGCCACGCAGCGGAAGTAGAATGGAGGCACATTTTATTAGGAAAGCCCGTTGGACGCCGACACCATCCGCAATCTGATCGAAACCGGCCTGCCCGGCGCCCGCGCCGACGTGCAGGGCGACGATGGCGTGCATTTCGAAGCGACCGTGGTCTGCGAGGCCTTCGCCGGCAAGATGCCGCTGGCCCGCCACCGCATGGTGTATGCCACGCTGGGCGACCTGATGGGCGGCGCGATCCACGCGCTGGCGCTGAAAACCGTGACCCCGGCCGAAGCCGGCTGAACCGCAGAAGATCCCGAATACATGGCCAAGATCGTTGTGACCGGCGGCGCTGCGCTGCACGGTGAAGTGAGCATCTCCGGCGCCAAGAACGCCGTCCTCCCCATTCTCTGCGCGACCCTGCTGGCCGATGCGCCGGTGGAGATCACCAACGTGCCGCACCTGCACGACGTGGTCACCACGGTGAAGCTGCTGGGCGAACTGGGCGCCAAGGTCACCATCGACCAGGGCACGCTGTCGCGCGGCAGTGCGATCGTGGTCGACCCGCGTTCGGTCAACCAGCACGTGGCACCGTACGAGCTGGTCAAGACCATGCGCGCCTCGATCCTGGTGCTGGGCCCGCTGCTGGCCCGCTTCGGCGCGGCCGAAGTATCGCTGCCGGGCGGCTGCGCGATCGGTTCGCGTCCGGTCGACCAGCACATCAAGGGCCTGCAGGCGCTGGGTGCCGAGATCGTGGTCGAGAACGGCTTCATCAAGGCCACCGCCAAGCGGCTGAAGGGGGGGCACTTCACCTTCGACATGGTCAGCGTCACCGGCACCGAGAACGTGCTGATGGGCGCGGTGCTGGCCGAAGGCACCACCATCCTCGACAACTGCGCGATGGAACCGGAAGTGACCGATCTGGCGCACTGCCTGATCGCGCTGGGCGCGAAAATCGAAGGCCTGGGCACTGCCCGCCTGGTGATCGAAGGCGTCGAGCGCCTGTCCGGTGGCCGCCACGAAGTGCTGCCCGACCGTATCGAGACCGGCACCTTCCTGGTGGCCGCAGCGATGACCGGTGGCAAGGTCACGGTCAACCGTGCGCGCCCGAACACCATGGACGCGGTGCTGTCCAAGCTGGTCGAAGCCGGTGCGAAGATCGAGACCACCGACGACAGCATCACCCTGGACATGCAGGGCAAGCGGCCGAAGGCGGTCAACCTGACCACCGCGCCGTACCCGGCATTCCCGACCGACATGCAGGCGCAGTTCATGGCGCTCAACTGCGTGGCCGACGGCGTGGGCGTGATCAACGAAACGATCTTCGAGAACCGTTTCATGCACGTCAACGAACTGCTGCGCCTGGGCGCGGACATCCAGGTCGAAGGGCATACCGCCATCGTGCGTGGCAACGAGCACCTGAGCGGCGCGCCGGTGATGGCCACCGACCTGCGCGCCTCGGCCTCGCTGATCCTGGCCGGCCTGATGGCCAGCGGCGATACCACCATCGACCGCATCTACCACCTTGATCGTGGCTACGAGAACATCGAAGAGAAGCTGTCTTCGCTCGGCGCCACCATCCGGCGCGTGCCATGATCCTGCGCGGCAAGTTCAGCCCGCGTCGCAAGGCGCTGCTGGCCCTGGTGCTGATCGTGCTGGCGTGGCTGGGCTATGCCTGGTACGCCAACATCGCCATCACCCAGGGCATCGAGCAGAAGGACATGGACTGGAACGGCGATGGCACGGTCTCGCGTGATGAAATCATCGAGTCGTTCTATGCGGTCGCAGTGAACGACAGCCAGGACGGCAACCGTCATTGCCGCACCTTCGTCTGGCGCAGCACCGGTGAGCAGATCCGCGTGGACTGCCGGACCGAGTTCAAGCCGGCCGAGGAACAGAAACCGGCTGAAGCGAAGAAATAAGAAAACGCCCGCGAAAGCGGGCGTTTTCTTTGGGGTACACCCATCCACGCATGGCGTCGATCTACTTCAGGTTTCCAGTAGATCCACGCCATGCGTGGATGATGTGGATCTCCCGTCAGTTCATCGCCTTGATGGTCAGGTCCAGCGCATCGCGGCCGCTCTCACGCTGCAGCATGCGCGCCGGCACCGGGAATTCCGGCACGATCCAGGCGATCAGCTCCTTGTTGCCGTCGGCGCGCGAGACCTTGGTGGCCTCGTAGCTCTTGCCGCCCACGGTGATCGATTCCTTGCCGATCACACGGTACGTCATGTTCTTGATGCGGCCTTCGTCGACCATGCGATAGGTCAGCGGCTTGCCCGCCGCCAGGTCACGGGCGATCGCCAGGTTGATCAGCAGCGCGTCCATGTCACCGGCTTTCAGCGCAATCGGGCCAGCGCGATCCGGCTTGATGTCACCGGTCCAGGTGGCCTGGTTGCTGGTCCAGTTGTAGTTGGCCTGCACGTTGCGCTTCTTCACCAGCAGCGCCGAACGGTCCTGGCTGCTGAGCGGGCGCAGCTGGCCACGCACTTCCTCGAACACCGTGCTCTGGCTGAGGTCGGCCAGCTGGTTCTTCACCTGCAGGCTGTAGCGCCACTTGTTGCTGCCTTCGCTGGCCAGGGTCATGGTGCCGTTGGCCTGCATGCCCATGTAGCTGGCCAGGTAATCGGCCTTGAACGGTTCCAGCGCCATGGCCGGCAGGCTGGCCACGGTCAGGGCAGCGGCTGCGATCCAGGTGAGGGGGCGGGTCAGGGTATTCATGCTCAGACTCCTTGGTATTCGATCAGGCGCAGATCGACGCGGTCTTCGCCGTCTTCGCGTTGCAGGATGCGCACCGGGGTGGGGACACCGTTGGCGATCCAGAGAATGGTTTCGTTTCTGCCACCGTTGGTCCGGTAGACCCGCAGTGCGTTGTAGGACAGGTCGCCGACCTCGACGTTCTCGGTCTGCGGCGCGGCCTGGTAGTCGTGTTCGCGGACCTTGCCCATGTCCACGTAGCGGTAATGCATGGAGGCGCCTGGACGCGCATCGCGCATGATCGCCAGGTTGATCAGCAGCGCGCTCTGGTCGCCTGCCTGCAGCGGGATCGGCTGCGCGCGTTCCTTCTTGACGTCACCGGTCCATTGCGCGGTGCCGGCCTGCCAGTTGTAGGTGCCGACCGCCTTCTTGCCCAGGAACAGGCCCTTGCGCACCGTGCTCTGGCTGAGCGGCGCATACACGCCGCTGCGCTCCTCGAACACCGTGCTCTGTTCGATGTTCAGGCCCAGCACGCTGGCAAAGCCGCGGCGGCCGACCACCTGCATGTCCACCCGCCACTGGCTGCCGCCGGTGTGGGTGACCTGCATGCTGGCATCGCCCGCTTCCTTGCCCTTGTAGAAGGCCTGGTAGGTGGCGCTGAACGGTTGCAGCGGCGGTGGCTCCCAGGCCAGTGCCGGTGGCATCGGTACGGCCGGCGCATCGGCTGGCGGCTGCGCTGCGGGCACCGGTGCCGGCGGGGGGGCGGGCCCCTGTGCCTGGCCCCAGCCCACGCCGGGGAACACGGCAAGCGACAACAGCAATGGAGTGGACAGCAGGGTCGTGGTCTTCATGGAGGACAGGGACCGCAGGAGGGGGCAGGATGCCAGCCCCGCAGTCAGCGGGGCGTGTGCATGGGGACTACCGGTTCAGGTTCCCGGCGGAATCTAGGGCCAACGGGCTAAACAGGGGGTGACCGTCCAGTTGCGGCTGGCCCTCCCGTTCAGCCAGGCGGCCGGCGCACAACAGCTGCAGGGTGGCGATCAGCAGCGGATGCTCCACCGCCAGCACGCGCGCGGCCAGGCTGTCGGCGTCATCGCCGGGCAGCACCGGCACCCGCACCTGCGCCAGCACGGCGCCCGCATCCAGCTCGGGCACGACCAGATGCACGCTGGCACCGTGCTCGGCGTCGCCCGCCTGCAGCGCCCGTGCGTGGGTGTCCAGGCCCTTGTGCAGCGGCAGCAGCGATGGATGGATGTTGACCAGCCGGCCATTGAAGCGCTGTACGAAGGCCGCGCCGAGGATGCGCATGTAGCCGGCGCAGACGATCCAGTCCGGTTGTACTGCGGCCAGCGCATCGCCGAGCGCCTGCTCGTAGCTGGCGCGGTCGCTGAAGGACTTTGGTGCATGCGCCCAGCGCAGGTTCGGTGCGACGCGCTGCAGGGCCTCTGCGGCGGGGCGGTCGGAAAACACGCCGACCACCTCGGCGGGCAGTCGGCCGTCGGTAATGGCATCGAGGATGGCCTGCAGGTTGCTGCCCCGGCCGGAGGCGAGCACGGCAATGCGGGTGGTCGCGGTCACTGCTGGGCGCTCCGGCGGATCAGCGGCCAGATCAGCAGGCTGCCGAGGGTGGCCATCAGCATGTCGGCGTGCGCGTCCCACATGTCGCCCTGCTGCCCGTTGTAGGCCTCGGCAGCATCCGGTGACAGCGCCAGCGCGATGGCCCACTCGAACCATTCGTAGACCAGGCTGGCACACATCACCGTCATCACCGCCAGGGTGAAGGCCTGGCCCAGGCGCAGCGCCGGCCACGCATGACGGGCAAGCTGCAGCAGCGCAGGAGTGAAGCAGACGCCGAACAGGAAGTGGATGAGGCGATCGAAATGGTTGCGCTGCCAGCCGAAGGCCGCATTCGGCGACCAGCCGCTCAGCGTCTGCGCCCAGGCGTCGTAGGGCACGTTGGAATACAACCAGCGCGCGGCCACGCAGTGCAGGGCGATGAAGCCGCAGATCGCGATGAAGGCACCGTTGCCCAGCCAGCCGCCGCGACGGTCGACCCACAGCAGCGCGGCCAGCCCGATCACGGTCAGGGTGCTGTGCAGGGCCTGTTCGGTAGGCCACAGCGGGTGGACCCAGCTGACTGCGAACACCGCCAGCACGGCGGCAAAGGCCAGCTTCTTGGGGCCCGAGAAACGGTGGGTGGTGGGCGAAGCGGACGTGGGGAGGGCAGGCGCGGACATGGGAAATCGATCAGGAAAGGACGGGGCGTCTGCCGGCAGGTTCAGACACTGAGGTGGTCGCCGCGGTCGAACAGCGCGGCCATGTCAGGTTTGGACAGGAACACCCAGGCATAGGCGGCCAAGGCCATGCCCAGCGGGCCGGCCAGTACGCCCAGCCACGCCGCGCGCCGGCACCAGGCCAGCCCGGTGCGATGTGACAGCTGGCGCGCGGTATACAACTGCACGAACCCCAGCACGGCCGCCAGCACGGCGATGGACGCATATACCGTGGTCAGCATCCAGGCATCGTCCAGCCCGCGCGAGTGGGCCACCCATCCGCTGAGGCCAAGAAACGCCACTGTGGCGAACCAATGGAAGCCGGCCAACGCGTAGAACAGCACTTTCAGCGTCTGCAGATGGCTGGTCAGCTGCAGCTGCGCCAGGGTCTGATGCGGCAGCGGCGGCGGATTGCCGGAGGCGGTCATGCGGGCGTGGCGGGAAGGTCGAAGGCGGCCTTCACCTGCGGGCGCAGCAGGGTGATCAGGCTGAACACCCCCAGCACCGTGCCGACGGGGGTGAACAGGCAGGCCAGGCCGGCCGCGATCAGGCACAGCAGGTAGCGGCGTCTCTGGGCCAGGCAGCGGCCGGCATAGGCGACGAACGCGCCCAGGGTGACGCCACCGAATACGGCGACGCAACCGATGAGGGTGAACATCCAGCCGAACAGGCGCTGTTCGGCCGGCGACGACGGCTGGCCGCCGGAATTCATCGGCAGGTTGCCGGTGAGCGCGGTGATGCCCAGCACGATGTGGATGATGAAGATCAGCGAGAACAGCACGATCAGGCCGCCGACCACGTAGTGCGCGATGGCCAGCATGCGCAGGTGGTCGGCATCCTGCGCGTTGAACACCGGTACCGTCGCCAGCGGCGGCGGCACGGGGGCGGGCGACAAGGGGGGCGTTGCGTCCATGCGGGCTCCTGGGTTGTCGGGATCAGGCGATGTGGACGCGCTCGGCGCCTTCGGCGGTGACCACCTGGCCGATGGTCCAGTGCTCCAGGCCCTGCGCCTTGACCGCATCGGATACCGCGGCCACCTGGTCCGGCGCCACGATCAGCACGAAGCCGATACCGCAGTTGAAGGTGCGCCACATCTCGCTGTCGGCGACCGCGCCTTCCTTCTGCAGCCACTGGAACACCGGCGGCAGGGTCCAGGACGAGGCCTGGATGTCCAGGCCGAGGCCGTCGGGCACCACGCGGATGATGTTCTCGGTCAGGCCGCCACCGGTGATGTGGGCCATGCCGTGGATGGCCGCGCCGTGCGACTTCAGCAGCGACAGGATCGGCTTCACGTACAGGCGGGTCGGCGCCATCAGCGCATCGACCAGCTTCACGCCGCCTTCCAGCTCCAGCTCGGCCGGGCGGCCGGCGCGGTCGTAGATGCGGCGCACCAGCGAGTAGCCGTTGGAATGCGGGCCGGACGAAGCGATGCCGATCAGCACGTCGCCGACAGCCACGCTGGCGCCATCCTTCAGCTCGCTCTTCTCGACCGCGGCGACGGTGAAGCCGGCCAGGTCGTACTCGCCCGGGGCATACATGTCGGGCATTTCAGCGGTTTCGCCGCCGATCAGCGCGCAGCCGGCCTCGGTGCAACCGTTGGCGATGCCGCCCACGACCGCTGCGGCGGTGTCGATGTCCAGCTTGCCGGTGGCGAAGTAGTCCAGGAAGAACAGCGGCTCGGCACCCTGCACCAGCACGTCGTTCACGCACATGGCGACCAGGTCGATGCCGATCGTATCGTGGCGGTTCAGCTGGTGGGCCAGCTTCAGCTTGGTGCCCACGCCGTCGGTACCCGACACCAGCACCGGCTCGCGGTACTTGTTGGACAGGTCGAACAGGGCGCCGAAGCCGCCCAGGCCGCCCATCACTTCCGGGCGGAAGCTGCGCTTGACCAGGGGCTTGATCCGCTCGACCAGTTCGTTGCCGGCGTCGATGTCGACACCCGCGTCACGGTAGGTGAGGGGGGAGGGGGCGGAAGACGGGGTGTTGGTCACGGGCGTCGGCGCTGGCAGGGGTTGAACGGGCGATTTTAACAGGCCGCATTGGCGCAAAGGCCGTATTCGGGCAACAATTCCCCCGGATACGTCGAGCCAATGGATGTCCTGATGCGCCGCAGCCTGATTCTGACCCTGCTCCTTGCGCTGAGCCTGCCGGTGGCCACGATGGCCCAGAGCGGCCTGCGCACCGAGGGTGATGTTGCCACCGCCACTGGCGCGTACGAGGCCGAAGTGCCCGTCAACAGCCAGGCCGAAGCCGACCGCAACGGCGCCCTGGCCCGCGCCTTGAGCGTTGTACTGGGCAAGTTGTCCGGCGATCGCAGCGTGATGTCGCGCCCTGGCGTGGCGCAGGCGCTGCGCAATGCCAAGGATTACGTGGCCAGCTACGACTACAAGCAGGACCAGAGCGTGAGCGCCAGTGGCGCCCCCAGCTTCCGTACCCTGCTGGTGGCCCGCTTCCGCGAGGACGATGTCGATTCGCTGGTGTCGGCGCTGGGCCTGCCGCTGTGGCCGCAGCCGCGGCCGAAGCCGGTGCTGTGGCTGGCCGTCGATGACGGCAGCGGTCCGCGCCTGGTCAGCGTGCAGCAGGCCAACGCCGCCCGCCCGTTGCTGAACCGCGCCATTGAACGCGGCTACAAGCTGGGCCTGCCCAGCGGTGGTGCCGCCGAACAGGCGCTGGCCGGTGCCATCTGGCGCCAGGACAGTGCCGCCGTGGCCCGTGCCTCTTCGCGCTACTCGCCGCCGATGCAGCTGATCGGCAAGCTGTACCGCGCCAATGGCGGCTGGCAGGCGGACTGGGTGTTCGTCGACAACGGCCGTGAGCTGAACAAGTGGACCAGCAAGGACGCCAACGCCATGCGCGCGATGGCCGCCGGTGCCGACGGCGCCGCCGATGCGCTGGTCAAGCGCTATGCCAAGGCCGGCGCGGCCGTCGGCCAGGCCGGCACCTATCGGGTGGTGGTCACCGGCATCAACAGTGCCGACGACTACCTGCGCCTGGCTGCCGGCCTGCGTGAGGTGCCGGTGGTGCGCAACGTCACCCCGCTGCACGCTTCGGCTGGCCAGCTGGAGCTGAGCCTGGAGATGACCACCGGCCTGGCCGGCTTCAACCGCATGCTGGGCGACAACGGCGTGCTGGTGCCGAGCGCACCGCTGCCGGCCCTGCCGACGCCGATCGACGACACCACCGGTGCCCCGGTCGCTGCGCCGGTCAGCAACGAGTACCGCCTGCGATGAACCTGACCCCGGAAGCGGAAATCGCGCAGTTCCTGCGCCGCCTGAAGTACATCCTGTTCGCCGGCCTGATCGGCTGGGTGGTGTGGTTGCTGGCGCCGATCCTGACCCCGTTCGTGCTGGCGCTGGCGCTGGCCTGGCTGGGCGATCCGCTGGTGGACCGCATCGAGGCCACCGGCCGTTCGCGCATGACCGGCGTGGTGCTGGTGTTCGCGGCGATGGTGCTGGTGATCGTGGCGCTGCTGCTGGTGCTGGTGCCGATGATCGAGCGCCAGATCACCACCCTGATTGCGGTCGCGCCGCAGGCACAGGCGTGGCTGATGGAAAAGGGCATTCCCTGGTTCGAGCAGAAGACCGGCCTGGAAGTGATGCAGTGGCTGGACCCGGACCGCCTGATCGAATGGGTGCGCAGCCACTGGCAGCAGGCCGGCGGCTTCGCCACCACGTTCATGGGCTACGTCTCGCGTTCGGGCTTTGCGATGGTGACCTGGGTGGTCAACATCCTGCTGCTGCCGATCCTGGCGTTCTACTTCCTGCGTGACTGGGACAAGCTGGTCGAGCGCGTGGCGTCGGTGATTCCGCGCAACCAGATCGGCACCATCAGCGCATTGGCGCGTGAGTCCAACGAGGTGCTGGGCGCCTTCATCCGCGGTCAGTTCCTGGTGATGCTGGCGCTGGGCGTGATCTATGCCGGCGGCCTGTCGCTGGTCGGCCTCAAGCTGGGTCTGCTGATCGGCCTGATTGCCGGCCTGATCAGCTTCATTCCCTACCTGGGCGCGACCACCGGCATCCTGATGGCGGTGGTCGCCGCACTGGTGCAGGCACAGGGCTTCGACCTGAAGCTGCTGATCCTGGTCGGCGTGGTGTTCACCGTGGGCCAGCTGCTGGAAAGCTACGTACTGACCCCGCGCATCGTCGGCGACAAGATCGGCCTGCACCCGGTGGCAGTGATCTTCGCGGTGATGGCCGGCGGCCAGCTGTTCGGCTTCCTCGGCATGCTGCTGGCGCTGCCGGTGGCAGCGGTGACCAACGTGCTGCTGCGCTACGCGCACCAGCGTTATCGCCAGAGCGAGCTGTACGTGGGTGAGAAGCCGGCGATCGTGCTTGATGGCGTGGTCGATGCCCCCCATATCATCATTCCGAACGACAAGGGCCCCGACCTGAAGTGATGGGTGTGCCGCAACTGCCGCTGGCCCTGCATTACCCGCGGGACCAGCGCCTGGAGACCTTCATCGGCGCGCCGGACGGCGCGCTGGCGCAGCTGCGCGCGATCGCGGTGGGTGCCAGCCACGATTGGGTCTATCTGGAAGGTGCGGCGGGCACGGGCAAGACCCACCAGGCACTGGCGATGTGCTCCAGCGCCGAGCAGGCCGGGCGACTGCCGACCTACGTACCGCTGGCCAGCGCCGCCGGCCGCGTACGCGCGGCGTTGGATGGGCTGGAGGCGCGCGAGCTGGTGGCGCTGGACGGCCTGGACGAGGTGGCCGGCAACCGCGAGGACGAGATCGCGCTGTTCGATTTCCACAACCGCGCGCGCGCTGCGGGCGTGACCGTGCTGTACACGGCGCAGAAGGCGCCGGAAGAACTGGGCCTGGTACTGCCCGATCTGCGTTCGCGGCTGGGCCAGTGCGTGCGTGTGCTGCTGCAGCCGCTGGATGAGGAAGGACGGGCAGCGGTGCTGCGTGAGCGCGCGCTGCGGCGTGGGCTGGCGATCGACGAGGCCTCGATCGAGTGGCTGCTGTCGCACACCGGTCGCGAGCTGGGTGGATTGATCACGCTGCTGGACTGGCTGGACCGGGAGTCGCTGGCGGCGAAGCGGCGGATCACCGTGCCGTTCCTGCGCCAGGTGCTGGAAGAAGGCCGGCCGCGTTACTGAGGGTGGGGTTTGCTTTGCAGGGCTGCGCCCTGCACCCGCCGTAGTGCCGGCCGCTGGCCGGCAACAGCAAGAGCTGAAGCAACAGCAGAAGCTGGCTTCCTGAGGGGAGGCGGGGTGGCTCAGGTTGCGGGGGACGGCGCAAGTACGTCCATGTAGCCTCGGTCGCGCCATCCATGGCGCTCACGCCCCCGCAACCTGAGCCACCCCGCCTTCGACAGGTTCCCGCGATCTGCCGGGACTGCATACTGCACTGCTGTTGGTGGGTGTCGACCTTGGTCGACACGTGTCTTGCTTGTGGTGGGTGACGACCGTTGGTCGTCACCAGAGCAAGCGCAGCGACGCGACCCGCTTTTGCTTTTCTTTTTTCTTTTCCGTGGCTGGTCGCCCACGGAAACTGTCAGAGGCCGGGCGGGGTGGGCTGCGCAGGGGCGTGAGCCGCATGGATGCGGCGACCGAGCTTACAGGGGTGAAGGCGCTTTGCTTGCGAAGCACTGCTTCGCAAGCGCCTGAACGCACAGCCGCCAGCGGCTGGGCCGGGCCCCGGAGGGGGACTTGCAGCGTCCCCTGCGCAGCCCACCCCGCCCGGCCAAGCAAGGCTTCTGCTTTCAATAAGCCCAGCCACGAGGGGCTCAGCCGTTCGCTGCCAACTCCGCATCCAGCGCACGCAGGCGATCCACGGTGCCGACATCGGTCCAGCGCCCGCGATGGTGCTGCCCCGTCATCAACCCCTGTGCCATGAAGTGCTTCTGCAGCGGCACCACCGAGAACTTCGGCGGCAGCCGCTCGCTGCCCGGTGCATCACCGATCACCGTGCGCCAGTCGGCCACGATGGAAGGGCGATACACGCCGATACCGGCATAGGTCAGGCACGGGCCTTCGCGGTCGTGATGCAACACGCCCTGCGCGTCGAGCCGGTAGTCACCGTTCGGGTGCTGAACCGGATTGTCGACCAGCACCAGATGCGCCTGGCCCTGCGGCTCGCGCGGCAGCGTGGCGAAATCGAAATCGGTCCAGATGTCGCCGTTCACGACCAGAAACGGGGCGTCGCCCAGCACCGGCAACGCGTTGAGGATGCCGCCGCCGGTTTCCAGCGGGGTCTGCCCTT
Source organism: Stenotrophomonas sp. 80084_Sma (assembly GCF_056481995.1). Classification (NCBI taxonomy): domain Bacteria; kingdom Pseudomonadati; phylum Pseudomonadota; class Gammaproteobacteria; order Lysobacterales; family Lysobacteraceae; genus Stenotrophomonas; species Stenotrophomonas sp. 80084_Sma. The sequence goes on from NZ_CM151177.1 coordinate 1,103,484, forward strand.
CGTACATGAAATGCAGGCGCAAGCCCCATTGGCTGCCATCGCCCAGCGTCGCTGGAAACTGTTCGGCCAGCCATGCGGTGTTGACCACTACCTCGCGCACGCCGAGTGCGGCCAGGCGTTCCAGGTGCCAGACGATCAGCGGTTTGCCGGCCACGTCCAGCAGCGGCTTGGGCGTGTGCAGGGTCAGCGGGCGCATGCGCTCGCCGAGGCCGGCAGCAAAGACCAGTGCCTTCATCGGGCCACGCGCATCGGTGCGGTCAGGTCGGCCAGCGCTGGCTTGATGCGGTCTTCCAGCAGCTGCTGCAGCGGTGCCAGCTCGCGGTAGCGCGGCAGCACTTCATCCAGATAGGTGATGAAGCGCGGCGCGTCGTCGAGGTAATGGCCCTTGTTGTCGCGATAGCGCAGGCGGCAGAACAGGCCGAGGATCTTCACGTGGCGCTGGATGCCCATCCAGTCGGCATCGCGCAGGAAGGTGGCACGGTCGGGCACCGGCAGGCCGGCGTTGCGGGCGCGCTCGTGATACTGCGCCAGCCACTCGTCCACACGCTGCAGCGGCCAGCTCAGGAACGCGTCCTTGAACAAGCTCATCGCATCGTAGGCGATCGGGCCGCGCACCAGGTCCTGGAAATCCAGCACTGCCGGACCATTCTCGACCGGCATCAGATTGCGCGGCATGTAGTCGCGATGGCTCATCAGCTGGGCCTGGCCCAGCGCGTTGTCCATCAAACGGCGGTGTACCAGCTGCAGCCCTTCAATCTCACCGCAGTCCAGTTCCAGGTTCAGGTGGCGCTGCAGGAACCATTCGTCGAACAGGCCGGCATCGCGCTGCAGCAGCGCTTCGCCGAACTGGCCGAAGTCGGCCGGCACCGGGATCGCCTGCAGGCGCAGCAGCTGTTCGATCGAACGGCCGAACCATTCATCGGCGTTGCGCTCGTCGAGGATCTTCGCCAGGGTCGGGCCGCCGAGATCTTCCAGCAGCAGGAAGCCGGCATCCAGATCCTGTGCCAGCAGCGCGGGCACACGCAGGCCGTTGTCATCCAGCAGGCCGCGCATGCGCAGCCACGGGCGCGGATCTTCCAGCCCCGGCGGGGCATCCATCACGATGTGGCTGCCGCGCGTGCTGGTGGTGCGCCAGTAGCTGCGCATGCCGGCATCGACCGAGGCGCGTTCGACCACCGCACTGGAGTCATCGAGCTGGGTACGGGCCCACTGCAGGCGCTGCGCGCTGCGCTGGGGATCGGAGGCGGGTTCGGTCATGCAGGCATATCCGGGCGCGCCGGGCGCGCCTACGTCGGGAACAGGAAGGGAAGAGGGTGCGGGATCAGCGGCGACCGCTGAACAGACGCAGGACGGCCAGCACGGCCACCGCGCCCAGCACCGCACCGAGGAAGCCGGCCGGCTCACCGGGGGCGTACCAGCCCATGTACTGGCCGAACCACCCGGCCAGCAGCGCGCCGACGATGCCCAGCACGATGGTCAGCAGGCAGCCCATGCGGTTGTTGCCGGGCATGAAGAATCGCCCGAGCAGGCCGACGAAGAAGCCGACCAGGATGATGTAGAGCCAGCTGCTGCTGCCGAACAGACCATTCATGCGCGCGATTTCCACCAAGGGTGGACGCAGCCTAGCAAGGCCAGGCTGCGTCCGTCACGGTGTGCCGGATTCAGCAGCAGCCGTGGTCGCCGTGGCGGGTGCCACTGTCGGCAGCCACCGGCGAACCGCTGGTCTCGCCGCGCAGGCTGGCGGCGTAGTGCTCGCTGATCACCTTGGACACGCAGGCGGTGACCTTCTTGCCCATCGGAATGTGCAGGAACTCGTTCGGGCCGTGTGCATTGGAGTGCGGACCGAGCACGCCGGTGATCATGAACTGGGCGCCCGGGAACTTCTCACCCAGCATGCCCATGAACGGGATCGAGCCACCTTCGCCCATGTACATCGCCGGCTTGCCGAAGAAGGCCTGGCTGGCGTCGTCGATGGCCTGGGTCAGCCACGGCGCCATGGCCGGGGCGTTCCAGCCGGTGGAGGCCTTTTCCAGATCCAGAGTGACCTGCGCGCCGTTCGGCGGATCGCGCAGCAGCGCTTCCTTCAGCAGCTCGCCGCAGGTTTTGCCATCGGCGGTCGGCGGCAGGCGCAGCGACAGCTTCACCGAGGTCTGCGGGCGCAGCACGTTGCCGGCCGATTCCAGCGCCGGCATGCCACCGACGCCGGTGACCGACAGTGCCGGGCGCCAGGTGCGGTTGAGCACCAGCTCGGTCAGGTCCTCGTTCATCGGACGCAGACCGTCGACCATCGGGAACTTCTCGAAGATCTCGGTATCGACCACTTCGGCGGCGCGCTTGGCCTGTTCCTGGCGCTCGGCCGGGATCTCAACGTTCATGCCGTCGATCAGGATGCGGCCGGTGTCCTGGTCCTCGATGCGCGACAGCAGCTGGCGGAGCAGGCGGAAGCTGGACGGCACCACGCCGGAGGCATCGCCGGAGTGCACGCCTTCGTTGAGGACCTTCACGGTGAAGTTGCCGCCGGTCAGGCCGCGCAGCGAGGTGGTGCACCACAGCTGGTCGTAGTTGGCGCAGCCCGAATCCAGGCAGACCACCAGCGACGGCTTGCCGATGCGGTCGGCGAGGTGGTCGACGTAGGCCGGCAGGTCATAGCTGCCCGACTCTTCACAGGCTTCGATCAGCACCACGCAGCGGGCGTGCGGCAGGCCCTGGGCCTGCAGCGCCAGCACCGCGGCCAGCGAGCCGAAGATGGCGTAGCCGTCGTCCGCACCGCCGCGGCCATACAGCTTGTCGCCGCGCAGGACCGGGGTCCACGGGCCGAGGTCGTCGTCCCAGCCGGTCATTTCCGGCTGTTTGTCGAGGTGGCCGTAGAGCAGGATGGTGTCGTCGCCGGTTTCGGCGCCGGTAGCCGGAATTTCCAGGAAGATCAGCGGGGTACGGCCTTCCAGACGCACCACTTCAACCTTCAGGCCGGGCAGCTGCTGGGCCTTGGCCCAGTTCTCCATCAGGGTGACCGCCTGTTCCATGTAGCCGTTCTGCACCCAATTGGCGTCGAACATCGGCGACTTGTTGGGAATGCGGATGTAGTCGACCAACTGCGGGACGATTTCGCTGTCCCACTTGTCATTGACGAATTGGCCGAGCTTGGCGCTGTCCATCTGAAACTCCGGTTGCATGGGCTGATCCAGCCATTCTACGCCTGTGCCGTGGGTAGGGTTTTTCCTACATCACGTCGGGTATTTGGCTGGCTTTTAGAAATCCAGGAAACCGATAGGCTGTGTGCATGTGGTGACGGACACTGTTCCTACCGACGGGATTGCCGGTCGGGACGGCCAGAATCACAAGGAGATACACGTCGTGCCTTGGAGTGTCGTGTTGAGGGCACTGGTGCTGGTCGTGTGGATCGCTGGGGCGCATGCCGCCGAACCGATCGACATCAACCGCGCCGATGCCCAGGCGCTGCAGCAGGGATTGACGATGGTCGGAGCCGCCAAGGCCGAGGCGATCGTCGAGCACCGGCGCAGACACGGCCCGTTTCATCGCGTCGAGGACCTGACGCAGGTGAAGGGGATAGGGAAAGCAATCGTCGAACGGAATCGACAGCGGATCACCGTAGGCAACAGGTTGTTGCCGGCGGATCCGGTACCCGGATCGGTACCGGTGCGAACCGTACCGAGGCGCTGACAGCAGGAATCGTCGGAACCGGCAGGAGGCTGGTTCACCGGACACGGACAGGAAGGCCGTGACCACCGACCGCCGCAGGACGCGGCACCAATCACCAGGATGGTGGCATCACAGACCTGTGGAAGGGGCTGAGATACAAACAGGACAGACGCGGCCGCGTGCAGGATGCAACGCTACCCCCACAGCGCAGGATGCGAGGGGGCGGCAGCAGGCCGACAAGGACGTAACGATTGCCCGGTACGACACATGGCTGTGTCGCCGGGCAGTTTCATTTCCGGCGCCTGGTTTTGCCGCGGCCACCACGGGTCGATGGTGTACGGTGGCCGCACCGCATGGAAAGGACCCCCGCTGGATGCTTCTGCACCGCCCCACCACCCTGATGCTCGCCCTTGCACTGGCCCTGCCGCTGCTGGGCCATGCCGCTGCGCCGACGCCGACGCCGGCTGCCAAGCCTGCCGCTGCCGCAGCCAGCAGCGCCGAAGTGCGCGGACCGACCGACCTCAAGCCGGGCGAATACCTGTGGCATCCGGAAATTTCGCCGACCGGCCCGATCGTGCTGGTGGTCAGCCTCGATGAGCAGCGCGCGTACGTGTACCGCAACGGCATTGCCATCGGCCTGACCACGATCAGCTCGGGCAAGGCTGGGCATGAGACGCCGACCGGCGTGTTCACCATCCTGCAGAAGGACAAGGACCACAAGTCCAACCTCTACAACAGCGCGCCGATGCCCTACATGCAGCGGCTGACCTGGGACGGCATCGCCCTGCATGGCGGCAGCCTGCCCGGTCATCCGGCCTCGCATGGCTGCGTGCGGCTGCCGCAGGCCTTCGCGCAGAAGCTGTTCAGTGAAACCCAGCGTGGCGACACCGTGGTCGTGGCCGATGCCAAGAGCTCGCCGATGACGCTGGCCTATCCGTCGGTGTTGGCGCCGGTCAACGCGCGCGGCCAGGCCCTTCCGGAAACCGAGGGTGGGGCCCCGGCGCAGGCCCGGTGGGATGACGCCGCGGCGCCGGCCGGGCAGGTCGGCATCCTGGTCAGTCTGCACGACCAGCGCCTGTACGTGCTGCGCGATGGCGTGATGATCGGCGAGTCGCCGCTGAAGGCCGACGCCCTGCCGGCGTTCCAGGGCACCACCCTGTTCGTGATGGGGCAGGGCTACAGCGATACGCCCAGCCCGCTGGACGCGAACAAGCGCCTGCACCAGTGGACGGCCTATCCGCTGCTGGGCCAGGACCGTGCCCAGGCCACGCCGGACCTGCTGGCCACGCCCTCGCTGCCGATGGCGTTGCCGGCCGATTTCGCCCGCCAGCTGTACCAGGTGCTGGTACCGGGCACGACCCTGCTGGTGACCTCGCTGCCGGCGGTCCGCCCAAGCCCGGCTGAATCCGGAATGCAGCCGGTCTTGGAATCCGAGCCGCCAGGGTCCACCCTCAAGGGCAACTGAGTCCCTTCGTTGTGCCCATGACTGCATCCCGCCTGTGCCGGCTGGCCGCGTTCGGCCTGCTGGCGACCTCGGCCAGTGCTCCGGCGCTGGCACAGACGCCCGCCCTTGCCACCAGTGCCGATGATCTGGCCGCCTTGCTGTCGCGCAGTGCGCCCAAGGCCGACCGCCACGTATTGCAGCTGGCGGCGCACGCCATGCGCTGCGCGCTGCAGCGGCCGGAGCTGGGCATCAATGGTGATCGCCTCAGCGTGATCGATTATTCGCGGCCGTCCACCGAGCCGCGCCTGTGGGTGTTCGACCTGGCCCACCAGCGCCTGCTGTTCGAGGAATGGGTGGCGCATGGCCGCAACAGCGGTGAGAACCGTACCGAACACTTCTCCAATCGCGATGGCAGCTTCATGTCCAGCCTCGGCGCGTTCACCGCGCAGGAGACCTACATGGGCGGCAACGGCTATTCGCTGCGCCTGGCCGGGCTGGAACCGGGCTTCAACGACCGCGCGCGCGAACGCGCCATCGTCATCCACGGCGCGCCGTACGTGAACCCGGCGACTGCGCAGCTGCAGGGGCGGCTCGGCCGCAGCCTGGGCTGTCCGGCAGTGCGCCTGTCGGTGGCCAAGCCACTGATCGACGCATTGCGTGGCGGCACGATGGTGTTCGCCTACTACCCCGACCAGGATTGGCTGAAGCACTCGCAGCTGCTGGGCGGTGAGTGCGGTGGCCAGGGCACGCTCGCCACGCGGTGATGCATGACGGCGCGCGGCATGATGCAATGCGCCGATGAACATCGACTCCCTGCTGCACACTCCGAGCCAGGTGATCTCCCGCCTGGACTATCGCCGCGAACGCTGGCGCAACGGCCTGGGCTGGACCCGCGAGATCCTGCGACTGCCGGCGCAGGGTGATGACTGGGCGCTACGCCTGTCGGTGGCCGAGATCGAACAGGACGCCGCGTTCTCTGCTTTCCCCGGCGTGGAGCGCGAACTGGTGCTGCTGCAGGGCAATGGCGTGCGCCTGCGTTTCGAGGATGGCCGGGTGGCCGAGGTGCTGCCACCGCACGGGCGTGTGCGTTTTGCCGGTGAGGAAGCGCTGCACGGCGAACTGGTCGATGGCACCACCCACGACTTCAACCTGATGTGGAAGCGCGAGCTGCTGCAGGCCGAACTGCTGCACCGGCCGCTGGTGGGCACGATGTTCTTCTTCTGCGAACCGGGCGTTGCCTGGGCGCTGCATCTGCTGGCTGGTCAGGCGGAGTTCGGTGCAGATAGCGGCTTGCCGGCGCTGCAGGCGGGAGACACTGCGTGGTTGGCGGCCGGTGAACGGCAGCGGCACGCGTTGCAGGGCGGTGGCGAGTTGCTGGCGATACGGGTCAGTGCAGCGGCGGGATGATTCCTGGGCGCCGGTGGCTCGATTCACGCATGGCGTGGATCTACTGGGTGTGGTTGCCACCACGCCTGGACACGCCGTTGTAGATCCACGCCATGCGTGGATGGGGCCACCGACACCGCGTCACGGTGCGAACCAAGGTTCGCACCCACCAGAATGCGGTTCGCGCCAGCCGAATCTGTTCAGTAGATCCACGCCATGCGTGGATGCGGCCACCGACACCGCGTCATGGTGCGAACCAAGGTTCGCACCCACCAGAAAGCGGTTCGCGCCAGCCGAATCTGTTCAGTAGATCCACGCCATGCGTGGATGCGGCCACCGACACCGCGTCATGGTGCGAACCGAGGTTCGCACCCACCAGAATGCGGTTCGCGCCAGCCGAATCTGTTCAGTAGATCCACGCCATGCGTGGATGCGGCCACCGACACCGCGTCATGGTGCGAACCAAGGTTCGCACCCACCAGAAAGCGGTTCGCACCCACCAAGAATCGGTTCGCACCCACCAGGATGCGGTGGCCTCAATACACATCGCGCCGGTAACGACCGGCCAGCAACAGCGCTTCCTTGCCCGCGGTACCCAGCACCTGCTCGATCACTGCATCCACCGCCGGGGCCATGCCCTGCAGGCTGCCGCAGACCAGGATCGTGGCGCCTTCATCCACCCACTGGCGCAGCGTTGCCGCTTCGGCCAGCAGCCGGTCCTGCACATAGCGGTGCGCACCGCCATCGCGGCTGAACACTGCATCCAACCGCACCAGCGTGCCGTCGGCCAGCATCGCCTGCAGTTCTTCACCGAAGTGGAAGTCATGCGCGGCGGTGCGCTCACCGAACAGCAGCCAGGTGCGGCGTGCGCCACTGCGTACGCGTTCGTGCAGATGCGCGCGCAGGCCGGCGATGCCGGTGCCGTTGCCGATCAGCAGCAGCGGCACGTCGGCGGGCGCGCCATGGAAATTGTCGTTGCGGCGCAGACGCAGCTGTACCGGTTCGCCGATGGCAGCGTGGTCGCACAGCCAGCCGCTGCCGATGCCGGGTGTACCGTCAGCGCGCAGCTGGCGGCGCAGCAGCAGCTCAACCGCACCGTCGGCCATGACCGAGGCGATGGAATACTCGCGATGCGGCAGCGGTTGCAGGGTCGCCAGCAAGGCAGGCAGATCACCCGGGGGAACCAATGAGGGCAGGTGCGAGCGCGCGACGCGTGCCAGCAACGTCTGCCCGTCATCCAGCACGGTGTCCGCGTCGAAGCGTTGTGCATCCAGCCATGCACGCACGGTGTGCGATGCGTGCTGCGGGCCGATCTCGGCGATGTCACCGGCCTGCCACTGCGCATTTGCATCGGCCGGTGGCTGCAGGCGCAACCAGTACACCGGACCACCGGGGCTGCCCGGGTTCAGATGCTCGCGTTGCAGCAGCGTCCACGGCTGGTACTCGGCCGGACTCCAGTCGGGCAGTTCGCTGGCGTTACCGCCGAGTTGTCCCAGCAACTGTTGCCAATGACGCAGCGCTGCCGGATCGGCGTTGTCGACCTCGATGGCGTCGAACAGCGGATGCGCGCCGTGTTGGCGCAGCCAAGTGTCCAGCTGGTGGCCGAATCCGCAGAAGTGGCCATAGCTGCGGTCGCCCAGCGCGAGCACCCCGTAGTGCAGGTGCTGCAGCGGGGGCGGGGTGGCCATCACCCCGCGCAGGAACGGCAGGGCGTGGTCGGGTGGATCGCCTTCGCCGGTGGTGCTGGCAATAAACAGCGCGCGCTGGCTGGAAGCCAGCAGTGCTGCATCCACCTCATGCAGTCCGCGCACGCGCACTGGCGCGCCGGCACCGCGCAGGGCCTCGGCGCTGCGTTCGGCCAGTTCGCGGGCGAAGCCGGTCTGGCTGGACCAGACCAGCAGGATGGGCGCGGTGTCTCCGGTTGCGGCGTCGTCGCGCGGGCGCCCACGCCACCACAGGGCCGCGCAGGCCAGCGCATACAGCACCGTGGCGAGCACCGCGATCTGCGACTGCCGCGCCGGTGGTGCGCCCCGCCACCACGCTTCGCCGAGATGCAGGCGAAGCAGTGCCCAGCCGATCGCTGCCAGCAGGAGCAGAACCAGTGCGTTGCCGAGCCAGGCGCGCGATGGACGTGCGCTCATGCGTCCTGCTCGTCGAGCAGGCGCTGGAAGGCGCTGCTGAGAAATTCCTGCGGGCCGTCTGCCGCACGCTGCAGGTAGCGCGCAGCCAGTCCTTCGCGCTCGGCCAGTGCCATGCCCTGTTCGCGACCGAGTACGGTCAGTGCGGTGGCCCAGGCATCGGCGTGCATGGCGTCGTCGGCCACCACGGTTACTGCCGCGGCAACCTGCCGCACCGGTCTGCCGGAGCGCGGGTCCAGGCTGTGACTGTAGGCCTCGCCATCGGCCTGATACTGGTGCCAGCGATCGCCGGAGGTGGCCACCGCCTTGCCGTCCAGCGCCAGCACCCGTGGCGGGGTATCGGTGTGCACGTCTTCTTCGGGTGCGGATTCCACCAGTACGCGCCACGGCTGGCCGTCCGGTTTGCGGCCGTAGCCGGCCAGTTCGCCGCCGACTTCGATCAGCGCGGCAGTGATGCCTTGTCCAGGCAACCAGGCGGCCACGTGATCGACGCCGAAGCCCTTGGCGATCGCAGAGAGATCCAGTGCCAGTCCACCCGGCTGCAGCAGCGCATCGTCCTGCCACTGCAGGCGCTGCCAACCGCAGCGATCACGCGTGGCCTGCAGGGTAGCGTCGTCGGGCTGGCGGCGTTCACCGGCATGTGCCCCGAAGCCCCACAGTGCAACCAGCGGACCGATGGTGGGATCGAAGGCGCCGCCACTGGCGGAAGCGATGGCCTGTGCGCAGACCAGAACGTGACGGGTTTCGGCCGGCAGCACGCACCATTGGCCGGCGTCGGCGCGGTTGTAGCGACTCAGATCCGAACCACGCTCCCAGGTGCTCATCTGCGCGACCACCTCGTCCAGCCGCGCCTGGATGCCAGCATGCAGCGGGTGCAGGTCGCGCTGGCGCGACGCGACCAGCGACACGCTCCAGATGGTGCCCATGGTGGTGCCACCGAGGCGGGCGATGTCGAGCAGGGGATCGGTCATGGTGGTGTGCTGCAGGCGCGATGCCGGGGCGTGCCCGGCATCGCGGTCCACGTCATTACTGCGGCAGCACTTCCAGCGTGGCGACGTAGCTCAGGCGGCGCTTGGCGGCCTGCTTCACCGAGGTCTTGTTGTCTTCGGTGCCGGTCTCCAGCCAGTACATGCCGGCTTCCGGCCAGGTCACCTTGATCTCACCCTTGGCATCGCTGGTGACCTTCAGCTCGTCCTGCGCGTTGCGGTAGCGGGTGGCGCCACGCACGATCTCGAACTCCAGGCCGGCGGTCGGCTTGCCGTCGACCAGCACGCGGAAGGTGGCTTCCTCGCCGGCGAACAGATCGTTCGGGTGGCCGACGGCGACCAGCTCGATGCCACGGTTGGTCGGCTTCAGCGCGGTGTCGTTCGGGGCGCCGTTGGTGACGAAGGTCTCCACGCGGCCGACCGACTGGCTCACTTCCAGCTTCTTCGCATCCTTGGGCAGTTCGCCGAAGGTGGCGACGCTGCCGCGCCAGCGCTTGCGCTCGCCGTTCTGCTCGTAGGTGGCGAACAGGCCGTCATTGACCGACGCGATGCGGTAGGTGCCCGGCTGCTTCAGCTCGACATCGAACACGCTGCGGTACTTGCCGGTGGACGCGTTCTGCGGTTGCACGGTGCTGCCGTCCGGCGCGGTGATCACCAGCGACTCCAGGCGCAGCGGCACGTGGTTGAAATAGAACAGGTCGTTGGAGACCGCACCGTCGACGGTGATCCACGGCGCATTGCCGGCGATCACGGTCTGCGAGGGCAGCAGCCAGGCCTTGTGGGCCAGGGCGGAGAAGGGAAGGGCAGCGGCCAGAGCGGCGGCGAGGACGAGCGTGCGCTTCATGCGGAAGACTCCAGGTGGATGCAGGGTGGTGCGGCGAGAGGAGGGGAATTACGACTTAATCCCCTCCGTCCCCTTTTCAGGGTTTGACGGCGAGGGTGACCTGGCCCAGTTCGGTGGCGCCCTGCGCCTTGCCGTTCTGCGCGGCGGTGGCCGGCCAGGTGAAGGGGATCTTCAGCAGTTCACGGCCGCCGACTTCGCGCACCGCTTCCACCACCAGGGTGTAGTTGCCCGGAGCCAGCTGCTTCAGCGCCGGCTGCTTGTCGTTGAACGACAGCGCGTGCTTGCCGGCCGGGCGGGTCGGGCCGGTCACGCCGTCCACCGGCACCTGCAGGGTGCGGCCGCTCTTGCGCCACCACTGGCGCAGGTCCGGCAGCCACTTGGTGCCGTGGCCTTCGCTGTTGCTGGTCTGCTGGTACCAGACCGACAGGTTGGCCGCGACCTTCTGGTCGGCGCCTTCCAGCCACACCGCCACGTACGGGCGGTGGTACTCGGCCACGTTGAGCTTGGGCACTTCGACGTTGATGTCGAGGGTGGTGGCATAGGCCGGCGAGGTGGCCAGCAGGCCGCTGAGGGCGATGGTCAGGGTGACGCGCATGGGGCGGCTCCGGAAACGAAGGAAAGTCAGTGAATCAGCAGCAGGGCGATCAGCAGCGGGATCATCAGGCCGAGGCCGACCAGCGGCCAGGTCATGCGCCGCTGCCGTGCATGCAGGTGAAGCAGGAACAGGCCGGTGATGCAGAACACCAGGCAGGCCACGGCGAACAGGTCCAGGAACCAGCCCCACGCTGGGCCCGCGTTGCGGCCCTTGTGCAGGTCGTTGAGGTAGGACACCGCGCCGCGCGAGGTTGATTCGTACTCCACCGCGCCGGTCGCGCGATCGATGCTCAGCCAGGCGTCGCCACCCGGGCGTGGCAGTGACAGGTAGATCTCTTCAGCCGACCACTCGGCCGGGCGCCCGCCGATGGCGATGCCCAGCTGCGTGTCCAGCCATTGCCGGGCCGGGCGCGGGATCGGCGCGTTGCCGTCCTCGCGCGTGCCCAGCTGGCCCAGCAGCGCGGCCGGCAGTTCCAGATGCTGGTTCTGCACCTCGGGCTTGGCCTCGATCTTCGCGGCATGGTTGAGGGTCAGGCCGGTCACCGCAAACAGCAGCATGCCGATCAGGCAGACCGCCGAGCTGATCCAGTGCCACTGGTGCAGCGTCCGCAGCCAGAAGCCACGGCTCTGTTGCTGCTGCACGGTGGAAGGGGCAGGACGGCTCACGGCACGGTTCGAGGCGGACGGGGACTGCCCATTACATCATTGATGAGAATAGCTCGCAATTGCGTATCGTTCTGTATCCCTGGAGGGGAATTGCCGGCCAGCGGCCGGCACTACCGACTGGCCGGCAATCCCGCGGATCAGTAGATCCACGCCATGCGTGGATGGAGCGGTGCCGACCAAAGTCGGCACCCACCAGGGCAGGGCGCAGAGATCAGAACTTCGCGTTCAGCGAAATCCAGTAGCTGCGGCGCTGGTCCTTGGTCGCGTAGTCGTCCACGCAGCTGAACTCGCTGGGATTGAGCAGCAGGCACGACTGCGAAACGAAGTCCTTGTCGAACAGGTTGTTGACCCGCGCGTTGACCGTCAGCCACGGCGTGGCCTTCCAGCTGCCACCGAGATGGAAGATCGTGTAGTCCTCGTAATAGCGCACGTGGCGGGTGCCGGCACTGTCGATGAGGGTGTCGCGATAGCGGTCGTAGCGGCCTTCGCCGATCAGCGACAGGCTGATCGCTTCGTTGATCTGCCAGTTGAGGCTGGCGTTGGCCATGTGCTTTGCCGGCGTGGTGCCAGAGATCGGGCGTCCCTTGTCGGGGCCGCTGGTCTGCTCGCTCTTGGTCCACGTGTAGTTGCCGCGCAGCTGCAGGTTGTCGAGCAGGTCGACGTGGCCGGCCAGTTCCGCACCGCGGGTCTCGGCCTTGTCGATGTTCACGCTCTGGGTGAAGGTGCTGTAGCCCAGTGCTGCCCAGCCCGGGCCGATGTCCACGCAGTAACCGCTGCCGGCGCGGGCCACTTCGCAGTTCGGGAACGTGCCGCCGCTGGCGATCTTGTCTTCGAACTTGTTGAAGAAGCCGGTGACATTGAAGCCCCAGCGCTGGCCTTCGTAGTACGCGGCCAGCTCGTAGTTGGTGCTGGTTTCAGGCTTCAGGTTAGGCGAGCCCACCAGCGGCAGCACGCCCTGGCCACCGAAGCCGGTGATGCCCGGGAACAACTGGTCCGGACGCGGGGTCTTGTAGCCGGTGCTGACGCCACCCTTGAAGGTCCAGGCGTCAGTGGCGTTCCACACCAGGTAGCCGCGCGGGCTGACATGGCTGCCGAACACGTTGTGGTCGTCGTAGCGCAGGCCGAAGGTGGCGGTGAGGGTGTCGGTCAGCGACCAGTTGTCCTCGGCGAAAAGCGCCCACATGCGGTGCTTCTGCTTGGTGTTGCTGCGGTAGCCGGCGCCATCCATGCCGAACACGCCGTCGATCATGTCGGTGTCGTTGTACTGGCCGCCGACGGTCAGCTTGTGCGCGCCGAAGTCGAGGTCGAGCATGGTGTCGAGCACGTAGCCTTCCAGCTCCATGGTGCGCAGCGGACGCGGCAGGAATGCCTGCAGGCGTGCCATTTCACTTGGGTTGAGGGCGGCCAGTGCATTGCCGCGGCCGGCCGCGCAGTTGTTGGCGCCGCCGGTGCGGCGGCAGACGTCGTTCCACAGGGTCTGCAGGTTGGCGCGTTCGTCCAGGGTCAGCGGCAGCGAGCGGCCCAGGTTGCTGCTCTTGCTGTGGGTCAGCGAGGTCTGCCAGGTACCGAAGCTGTAACGGCCCTGGTGGGTCAGCGACAACTGGTCGCGCTCGTATCGCTGGTAGGCGGTGTAGCCCACGCGCGGCTGCACCACGCGGCGGGTGACGGTGCCGCTGCCGTTCGGGTTGGGGATGACGGCATTGCCGACGCGCCACAGGCTGGCCAGGCTGTCGAGGGTGCCGGTCTGGCCCTCGCTGTTGTCGTACTTCTGCCGCGACACGTCGTAGTCCAGCCACAGTTCGTGGTCATCGTTGACGTGGAAGTTCAGCCGCACACCGGTGTTCCAGTTGGTGTTGGCCACCGACTTGCCGCCGCCACCGAAGCCGATGCTGCGCTCCCACAGGCTGCCGTCGGGCAGGGTCAGCGCATCCCACTCCGGATTGGAGGCCTTGGCATCGTAGTAGCTGCCGCGCACCGCCAGGCTGAGGCGGTCCTTGACCAGCGGGCCGCTGAGGTACAGGTCGGTGGTGCGTGCATCACCGAACTGGTCATCCTGCTGCACGGTGAAGCCCTGGGTCACAGCGCCGTGCCAGCTGTCCTGGTTGCGACGGGTGATGATGTTGATCACGCCGCCCATTGCATCCGAGCCGTACAACGTGGACATCGGGCCGCGCACCACTTCAATGCGCTCGATGGCATCCAGCGGCGGCAGGTAGGCGAACTGGCCACCGCCGAAGTTGTTCGGATACAGCTGGCCGACATTGCTCTGGCGGCGGCCGTCGATCAGCACCAGGGTGTACTCGGAGGGCAGGCCGCGCATCGAGATGGTGGCACGGCCGTTCTTGTCGCTGGCTTCCAGACCGACGTCGATGCCTTCAACGTCGCGCAGCGCGTCGACCAGATTGGTGTACGGGCGCTTGCTGAGTTCTTCGCGGCTGACCACGCTGATGCTGGCGGGTGCATCGACCACCTTCTGCTCAAAGCCGGAGGCGGTGACCACCACCTTGTCCAGCGTCTGTGGCGCGCCGGAAGCGTCACCGTGGGCGAAGGCTGGGGCGGTCATGGCTGCCAGCACGGCGCTGGTCAGCAGGGTACGGGACAGGGACGAACGGACACGATGGCGCTGGGCCATGGCAGTAACCTCGAAGGATGCAGGGTGGTGCAATGCCAAGCGCGAACGGCGCGGCATGCACGGGGAGGCCCGGTCAGGGGCGGCAGGGATGAAGCAGGCAGCGGCGTGCGGGCACGACCGCGCAGGCGGTCACGCGGGGCCGTGATTCAGGCGAGCGGCGGCGCCTGGCCGCGTTGCTGGCGGCGCCCGGGCGCGTCGGCCCAGGGCGTGTCCGGAGCGGCCAGCGGCCAGTCCGGGCGCACGCCGGGCATGGCCGGCGTGGCGGGTACGAGTTCAAGCTCGGTGCGCAGCCATTGGCTGGCCAGCAGCAACGGCGGGCGCGCCTTCTCGGCCGATTTCACCGGGGCGGCAGCACAGCGGCGCAGTTTGGCCGGTGCTTCTTCCTGCGGGGACGCTTCGCCACCGCGCTCTTCCAGCGGCATCTGCACGGCCATTCCGGCCCGGCCGTGTGGCAGCAGCGGCAGGGTGCCCAGCAGCAAAGCCAGCATCGCCACCCACGCCAGCAGACTGGCCAGCGCAGGACGCTGGCCGCGCATGGCGGTGCCCATCTTGCGATGGATGAGTGGGCGAGGGCGAAGCGGGCGCAGCAAGCAGGGGTCCCCAAGGGTCTGCCGGCAGCGGCCGGCATCAACGGGGCGTGATTGTAATGAGAGCTGTTAGCTGTTGCAAATGAGAATGATTGCTAAATTGTCGCGGATCGGCCGGATGGGGCTCAGACTTCGCTCCAGCGTCGCAGCAGGTTGTGGTACACGCCGGTCAGCTGCAGCACCGCCTCGGCGTCACCGCCGGTCTGCCGCAGGCGCTCGATCGAGCCATCCATTTCCCACAGCAGGCGGCGCTGCACATCGTCGCGGATCATGCTCTGTACCCAGAAGAACGAGGCCACGCGCGCACCGCGGGTGACCGGCCGCACCTGGTGCAGGCTGCTGGACGGATACACGATCAGGTCGCCGGCCGGCAGCTTTACCTCGTGCTCGCCGTAGGTATCGCTGATGATCAGCTCGCCGCCTTCGTATTCGTCCGGATCGGACAGGAACAGGGTGCAGGAGATGTCCGAGCGCAGCTGTTCGCCGTTGGCCAGGTTCATCACCGCGCCATCGACATGGAAGCCATAGGTGCCGCCACCGCTGTAGCGGTTGAAGCGCGGCGGCAGGATCTTCAGGGGCAGCGCGGCAGCAAAGAACAAGGGGCTGCGGCTCAGCGCGGCCAGTAGGTCCCTGCCCAGCTCCGCTTTCAGGGGAGATGCATCGGGTAGCTGCAGATTGTGCTTGACCATCGCGCCCTGTGCACCGACGGTCTCGCGACCGTCGGTCCAGTCTGCAGCGTCGAGTCGCCTGCGTGCCTGCGCCACGTCCTGGGGTGAAAGCACGTCGGGAATGTGCAGCAGCATGGCGGTTCCTTTGGGGGGCGCGGGGGAGTGGGCTCCCCCGCGTGCTGCATCAGAAGCGGATGTCCGCGCTGAGCAGGAAGGTGCGCGGGGCACCCGGGGTGTAACGGTAGCCGCTCTTGTTGATGCTGGCCACGTACTGCTTGTCGAACAGGTTGTAGCCGTTCAAGCGCAGCGAGATCGTCTCATTGATTGCCCAGGACACGACCGCGTCATACACCACGTAGGACTTGGTGAACGACGGGGTGCCCACCGCGCCGTCGGTGCCGCGGTGCATGCCGGCGGCATAGCGTACGCCGCCGCCCACGGTGATGCCGTAGGGCAGGGTGTAGCTGGTCCAGCCGGTGAATGTGTCGTCCGGGGTATAGGTCAGGTTGGTGGTGCCATCGGCGGCCACCTTCGCGCCTTCCCTTACGTCGGTGTCCAGGTGGCTGTATCCGGCGCTGACCGACCAGTTGTCGGTCAGGCGGCCGACTGCGGAGAGCTCCACGCCCTTGACCCGCTTGCTGCCGGTCTGGGTCGGGTTGCCGGCATCGTCGAGCACGGTGGTGTTGATCTCGTTGTCCACGTCCGTCTGGAACAATGCAAGGTTCACTGCCAGAGCGTCATCCAGGAAGGCCCACTTGCTGCCCACTTCGAAGGTCTTGGCCTTCTGCGGATCCAGCTTGGGATTGTCGGCACTGCTGGCCGAGCTGCTCAGCTGGAAGTTGGCGCCACCCGGGGGTTGCTGCGAGATAGCATAGTTGGCGTAGACGCTGACGGTATCGCCGACCTTGTAGAGGGCGCCCAGCTTCCAGTTCAGCAGCGTATCGGACGCGTCCAGCGTCGGGTTGCGCAGCACCGTGCCGGTAGGATTGCCGCCGCACGCCGGGCCGCCGCGGCCACCACACACCGACGCGCTGGCGTACTCGGTCTTGTAGTGGTCCGCACGCACGCCAGCGGTCAACAGGAAGCTTTCGCCGAAGGACAGGGTATCGAACAGGTACACCGAGGAGGTGGTGGTCTTACCATGTGCATCGGCGCCGTTGTGCGCCCAGTTCAGGCCGCTGACGTTCCAGTCCGGGTTGTACAGGTTCGCAGCGGGCCAGCTGGTGCCGGCAGCGGCGGCCTGGCCGTAGCTGTCCAGTTCTTCACGGGTGAATTCCAGGCCAGCGCTCAATGCGTGCCCGACCGCGCCGGTGGCGAAGTCGGCGCGCAGGTTCAGCTGATCGGTGAGGATCGTGTTGCGCTGGTCCTTGAAGGTCGGCAGGCTGCGCGCGATGGCGTAGCTGGAAAGGTCGGCCGGGTTAGCATAGGTGATGTTGCCGGTCGGGCGGCCGCCTGCGCCGCGCACGCCGGTGCCCATGAAGGCGGTGAGCAGGTAATCCTGTTCGGTGCGACCCCAGCGGGCGGTGTTGGTCAGGCGCACGCTGTCGTTGAAGTCGTGCTCGAAACGGAACGTGGCCATCTTCGCGGTCACGTCATCGTGGTCGGCGCGGGTGCCGTAGAAGTTCTCCGGATCGACCGGGTGCCCGGCCAGCGCTTCCAGCGTCGGCTGCGGCGTCCAGCCCGGCAGGCCCAGGGTGGGCACGCCACCATCTGGCACGTTGTCCTGCTTCACATACAGCAGGTTGAGGTAGTAGCGGGTGGCGGTACCCAGACCGAAGGCCAGCGACGGTGCGATGCCCCAGCGCTTGTTCTGCACGTGGTCGCGGCCGGGCTGGTCGCTGTCCTGCCACATGCCGTTGATGCGCAGCGCGCTGGTGGTGCCCAGCGACTGGTTCCAGTCGGTGGTGGCGCGGCGCTGCTGGTCGCTGCCCAGCGAAATGCTGGCCGACGTCGCGTCCTGCAGGTTGGCCTGCTTGCTGACAAGGTTGATCGCGCCGGTCGGCGCCGAACGGCCATTGTCGGTGCCGGCCGGCCCCTTGGTCACTTCCACCTGTTCGATGTTGAACACATCGCGCGAGATCGAGCCCAGGTCGCGCACACCGTCCACATACAAGCTGTTGGAGGTGTCGAAGCCGCGCATGAACAGCGCATCGCCGGTGGTCGTGTTGCCGTTCTCGCCGGCATAGAAGGTGCCCACGCCCGGGCTGTTGCGCAGCGCCTCGGTCAGCGTGGTGGCACCCTGCTGGTTGAACAGGTCGCTGGTAATCACTTGGATGGTTTGCGGCGTGTCCTGCAGGCGCTGGGTGAACTTCGGCGAGGCCACCTTGTCGGCTTTGTAGCCCCGGGTGGCGTGCACGTCGATCTTGTCCAGCGTGCGGGCGTTGTCGGTGGCTTCAGCGTGGGCCAGCGTGGGCAGGGTGGCCAGGCCGAGGCCGGCGGCAAGACTGGCGGTGGCCAGCGGCAGGGTACGAAGCGGCGAAGCGTGCTTGCGGCTCTTGATCGGGTTCATGGGCGTCTGCAGAAGGGGAACAGGGAGAGGCGGCCGGCGCGGGCCGCGCGGCAGCAGTACGTAGAACGAGGGGGGGGGCGTGCGGATGCGGCTGCGCATGGCGCAGCAGAGCGTCAGGCCAGCAGCGCGGGCGGTGCGTGGGATGGGGGCTGGCGCCGGCCCGGTGCGAGCACCGGAGGGGTCGGTGTCACCGGCGCCGGAGCGTCTGCAGGTGCATTGTCAGGGTGCTGCAGGCAGAGTCGCCGCAGGGCACGAGGTTTGTCACCGCGACTGCCATCGGGTTCGGATTCAGCGGGGTGCATCGCCTGTTCGTGCGGCAGCACGTGTGGTGGGGACGCGGGCGACACATCATGAGCATACAGAGTCGGCGCATCGGCGGTCGCCGTGTGCCTGCCTTCATGCAACGCAGACCAGCCCAACACCAGCGTCAGCAGCACGGCTACGAGCAGCGGCCACCCTTGACGGGCAAGCTGGCACAGCGTGGCGGTGGGCGCGGGCGAAGCCATGGCGCGGGGGCGGAGTCGTTACGAAGATGTTACGTAGAATAACATCAACGATAATGATTCGCATCTGCGGGGCGTGACGGGCCGCTGGGGCCGCCCCGGAGCGGCCTGGGGGCGCCCTCATGGCCTTCCGGTAGATCCACCTCATGGGTGGATGCTCTCCCGCGGGGCGCCCTCTGGGGGGGGGGGGCTCTCTGGGCTGAGCGCCGCCTCAATCCCGGTCGTCGCGGGTCCAGACAGCGTCGTGCTCGCGCTTCACCGGAAACTTGGGCACAGGGCTGTAGGCCGGGGCACACAGGGCGCGGCCGTCACGCACGTCGAAGCGCGCGCCGTGCAGCACGCACTCCACGCTGCCCTCGGTGGTGTTGAACTCGCCCGAGGACAGCTCGAACTCTTCATGTGTGCACTGGTCTTCCAGCGCGTACAACTCACCGTCGAGGTTGAACACCACGATCGGCGTGCCGGTCACTTCGTCGAACACGCTCTTCATTTCACCCGGCAGCAGCTCGGTGCCGGCACAGACGAAGGTCCAGGTATTGCTCACGCGGCGGCTCCGGCCAGCGGCTTTTCCAGGATTTCGAAGCGCAGGTCGTCGCGCTTGGGAATGCCGAAACGCTCGTCGCCGTACGGGAACGGCTTCTTGATGCCGGTGCGCAGATAGCCGCGGCGCTCGTAGAAGGCGATCAGCTCGTCGCGCACGTCGATCACCGTCATCTGCATCACCGGCACCTTCCATTCGCGTGCGGCGTGCGCTTCGGCGGCGTCCATCAGCTGCTTGCCGACGCCGCCACCCTGCTGGGCCGGGTCGACCGAGAACATGCCGAAGTAGCCCTTGCCGTCGACATCGGCGACGTGGGCGCAGGCTACCAGTTGGCCGTCGCGTTCGGCCAGCAGGATGGTGGAGCGCGGGCGGTCCAGGTCGGCCTGGATGCCTTCGGCATCGATGCGGGCGCCGTCCAGCAGGTCGGCTTCGGTGGTCCAGCCGACGCGGCTGGCATCACCCCGGTAGGCCGAGGTGACGAGGGCAATGAGGGCGGGGATGTCGGCCGGCGTGGCGGCGCGGAAGGTCAGGGTGCTCATGGGGACATTCTAGGTGGAGCGGGGAAGGGCGCGGGAGGCTGCCGCTTGGGTAGACTTTGCCGAGTGTGGCCAATACGCAGGGTTGACGTCGTCTTCATTATTCGTTCATATCCATGGTCAGCACCCGCCCACCGTGAAGCAACGCGTGGCTGTCTGCCGGAGTGGGTGCCGCCTGGTCGAAGGCCAACTGCCGTTCGGCGCAGGTGGGGCACACAGGGACGTCGATCCAGGGAGGATCTTCATGCAGTCTGGCCTCATTTCTCATCCGCGCGCCGCAACGGCTGCCAAGGGTCTGTTTCTCGGTGTCATTGCCCTGTGTGTGCTGGCACCGGTCGGCGTTTCAGCCCAGATCGTTCCCACCTGGCGCCAGGAGTACGACAAGCGGCTGAAGTACGGGGACCTTGTCGAACCGCTGAAGGGCGAGATCTTCGGCGAGCAGGTCAACCTCTATGACGGCTCGATCAGCTTCAAGGCCACGGATATTTCGATTCCAGGCAATGGCGGGCTCGCGGTTTCACTCAGCCGCAGCTACGGGGATGTCAGCGGCGGTGCAAATGACAAGGAATATGGAAACTGGGATCTCGACATTCCGTCGCTTTCAGGCACATACGGAGACCAGCCCGAAACCGCGATCGGCGGGCATTGGATGCCAAGCGCCCGTTGCTCGACAGTTACCGCACCCCCGTCGCTGGATGTCTGGAATTACAAGCATACCCAGACCATCAATTTTTCTCCCCACACCTATTGGGATGGGGTGAGGCTTTCATTGCCGGGCGGAGGCGGTGAAACCGTCCTGGCGGGCAGCGGGGACGCACGCCAGCCAACGCCCCAGATTGGCACGCCAACGCCTTGGAACACAAAAGGGGGATGGTTCTTCTCATGCCTCAGTGCGCTCAAGAGCGGCCAGCCGGGCGAAGGTTTCCTGGGCCACGCGCCAGACGGAACCAAGTACTACTTCGACTGGATGGTGGCGCGCGAGAACGAGTCTGCCGTTCTCCAGCCCTACGACACCATCACCCATGCCACGCTGAAACGGAAAAAGGTCTTCCTCTATCCATCCCAGGTTGTCGATCGTTTCGGCAACTGGGTCCGCTACGAATGGAGTGGCGGGCGGCTGGATCGAATCGTTGCCAACGATGGGCGCAGCATCAGCCTTGCCTATGACTCCCTGGGCCGCATCGCAACCGCAACAGCAGCGGGCCGCACCTGGACCTATGGCTACACTCCGGCCGGTGTGTTGCAGTCGGTGACGCTGCCGGATGGCTCCGCCTGGCGTTACGACCTGCCTCCGGTCCACGTGACGAAGAAGTACCCCGAATACACCGGGCAGGACCCTTCAGCCTACATGGACTTCGCTGGGCTGTGCGCGAAGACGAACAAGATTGTGCAGACCGAGGTCACGGCTACTGTCACACATCCCTCTGGCGCACTCGGTACTTTTGTGTTTCGACCGTTCCGACACGGGCGCAAGAATGTTCCGTTCAACTGCCAGACCTCCGGCGACGATCAGTTGCTGGCCGACGGATGGAATCTCACGCCCCTCTATCGGGACGCGATGTCTTTGGTGGCAAAGCGGATAAGCGGCCCGGGGATGCCCACCGCGCAGTGGAGCTATCAGTACACCAATCTGGGGTGGCAGTACGACAGGAGAGTCGACCAGGCCGGGTGGCCGATGATTCCGGTGGGGCAGGCAGAGCCCAAGATAACGATTGAAACCCTACCCGATGGGGTTATTCGGACCTACGAATTCGGTAAGGAAGTCGGCTACAACGACGGTCTATTGCTGTCCACGACTACCAGCTCTGGTGGCGCGGTGGTTCGCATCGAGCGCAGCAACTACTACCCGGACGCGCAGCTTGCCAGCGCGCCGTTCCCGCGCGAGGCGGGCCGGAATCTCAAGTACGGGGCCAGGGAACTGGGAGAGCATCTGAATCGCCCAGTGCAGAGCACGGTTGTGAATCAGGATGGCGTGCAGTTCACGCGTACTGTGCAGGCCTTTGATGCCTTCGTCCGCGAAGTCACCGTCGCAGAAGCCAATTCCGCAGGCCAGAGTCGCACCACCAGCACCAGCTACTACGACAATCCCGCGCTATGGGTGAACGGCCAGACGGCGCGCAGTGTGCTCAATGGCATCGAACAGTCCCGCACCGAATTCGATACGGCCAAAGCACTGCCGCTGCGAGCCTACGCATTTGGCCGCCTGGCGCAGCAGGTGACCTACGCAGCCGACGGCACGGTTGCCTCGGTGGCCGATGGCCGTGGAAATACCAGCCATCTGTCGGGATGGAAGCGTGGTGTTCCGCAGCAGCTCCGCATGCCGGCCACGCCCGAAGCGCCCAATGGTGCAGTGCGCACGGTTGCCGTGGACGACAACGGTTGGATCACCTCGCTGACCGACGAAACCGGCGCAACCACCAGCTTCAGCTACGACAGCATGGGCAGGCTGCGCAGCCAGCAGTTCCCTGGCGGCGACAGCGTGAACTGGAATGGCGTAACCATGGACCTGCAGCGACTGGGTGGCGCGCAGCTGGGGGTGCCCGCCGGCGCATGGAAGCACTCGCGCACGCAGGGCGGGCGGCGCACGGATACCTACCTGGATGCGATGTTCCGCCCGGTGCTGGTGACCGAGAACGCCAACAACGTGCTGGACAGCGCCGTGGTGACCCGCTACGACACCAGCGGCAAGACCGTGTTTGCCTCGTATCCCACGCGGCAGCTCTCCGATATCAATGCCGCCCTGACCGGCACCACGACGCAGTACGACGCGTTGGGCCGCCCCACCGTGGTCAGTCAATCGTCCGAGCTTGGGGCACTGGTTACCCGCACCGAGTACGTGGGCAACCTGTCGGTGAAGGTGACCAACCCCCGCGGCCAGGCCACGACGACCCGTCATCTTGCCTACGACCAGCCCAGCTACGAGATGCCGCTGACGCTGCAGCACCCGGAAGGCGTGGTGACCGAGATCCAGCGCGACACGCTGGGCAAGCCGCTGGCGATCACCCGCCGCAATGCAGACGGCAGCCAGTCGCTCACCCGCCGCTACGTCTATGACGGCTACCAGCAGCTGTGCAAGACCATCGAGCCGGAAACCGGTGCGACCGTGCAGGACTACGACGCGGCAGGCAACGTGCTGTGGTCGGCGGCCGGCACGGGTTTGACCAGCACCACCGACTGCAACCGAAGTGAAGCCCTGGCCAGCGGACGTGCGGTGAAGCGTAGTTACGACGCCGCCAACCGCTTGTCGTCCCTGATCTTCCCGGATGGGCGCGGAAATCAGAACTGGTCCTACGCGCCTGATGGTCTGCCGGCCGAGATCAGCACGCAGAACGATCCGGCCCGGCCGATGGTCGTCAACCGCTACCAGTACAACCGCCGCCGCCTGCTCAGCGGCGAAACCCTGCAGCATCCGGATCTGGGAAGCCTGAGCCTGGCCTATGGCTACGATGCCAACGGCACACTGGCCAGCAATACCTATCCGGGTGGGCGTGTCGTCAGCTATACGCCGGACGCACTGGGTCGGGCGACGACGGTCGGCGGCTATGCGAAGGAGGCCAGTTACTTTGCCAACGGCGCGTTGGCCCGCTTCGTATATGGCAATGGGATCGTGCACACGTTGACCCAGAATGCCCGCGGGCTGCCCGACCGCAGCCGCGATGCCACCGCAGCGGCCGCAGTGCTGGATGACAGCTATGACTACGATGCTGGCGGCAACGTGATGGCCATTTCCGATGGCCTGCCCGGGGCGCCCGGTAACCGGGATATGACCTATGACGGCCTGGACCGGTTGCGGACGGTCACTGCACCGGGCTTCGGCAACGCATTGTATGAGTATGACGCGCTGGACAACCTGCGCCGTGCCAAGGTTGGCAGCCGCGATCGTACGCACTATTTCGATCCGACCAATCGGCTGGTCAACGTGATCGAAACCGGAACCGGGGCGACCGTGACCGGTCTTGGCTATGACGTGCAGGGCAATCTTTCGGTGCGCAATGGTCAAGCTTTCACGTTTGACTACGGCAACCGGCTGCGCGCGGCGGGGACGGCAGAGAGCTACGAGTACGACGCCCACGGTCGCCGGGTGAAGGGCGGGGCCAGTGGCAAGGGGGCAATCTACTCGTTCTACGACAACGGCGGCGTGCTGCGATTCCAGCGTAACGAACGCACCGGCAAGCAGACCGACTATCTCTATCTGTCAGGCAGCCTGGTCTCCCAGGTGCATGGTGAAGCCGCACCCAGCGTTCCCGCGCTGAGTGCGCCGGGCTACATCACCCAGGGCAGCGTGAACCTGACCTGGAGCCCTGCCGGTGGTGCCAACCGCTATGAGTTGCAGCGTGCCCTTGCAGGCACCTGGAGTACGGTCTTCGATGGCGCGGCGCAATCGTTCACCAGCACCGGTCTGGTCACGGGAACCTATCAGTTCCGCGTGCGCGGTTGCAGGACGGTGTGCGGCGGATGGAGCAATGTCGCATCAGTGGCCGTGGCATTGGCGCCATCCACCGTACCGACCTTGAACCTGCCTGCCACGGCCTTCAATGGCAGTTACAGCGTGGCATGGTCTGCGGCCTCCGGTGCCGAGCGCTATGAGCTGGAGGAAAGCGCCAATGGCGGCGCTTGGGTCCAGGTGCACAACGCCATCGGTCAGTCCAAGGCCTTCAGTGGCAAGGCAGCGGGAAGCTACAACTACCGGGTTCGCGCATGTAACCCGGTGGGGTGCACGGGATACAGCGCCACGGCTGCGGTGACGGTGGTGTATCCGCCTGCCACTGCGCCAGGTCTCTCTGCGCCGGCACGCGCTGCGCCGGGTAGTATCGGCATTGGCTGGAACGGGGTGGCTGGTGCCACGCGTTACACCTTGCAGGAGAGCAGTAATGGTGGCGGATGGGTCACGCTGTTCGACGGCAACGCGGGTTCCTATGCCACCGCTGTGCGTGGTGTGGGCAGCTATGGTTATCGGGTTGCCGCCTGCAATGGCGCAGGCTGCGGGCCGTGGTCGGCCACGTCGACGGTAGCGGTGATCGGGCCGCCGACGATCGAGCCGGTGATCAGCGCGCCGGGCCTGGTGAACGTGCCGCAGTACAGCCTGAGCTGGTCGGTGCCGGCCAACAGCGAGAGCTTCGTGCTGGAGGAGAGTGCCAATGGTGGTGGCTGGACGGTGGTGCATAACGGCGGCGGGAACAGCTTTGGTGCCAGCCGTGGCAAAGGCAGCTACGCCTATCGTGTGAGGGCGTGCAACTTCGCTGGGTGCAGTCCGTACTCCGGAGTCGTGACTGTTGCGGTGGTGTTGCCGCCGGGGGCGACGAGCCTTTATCTGGCAGAGTGGCTGACCACACGCAGGCCGCCTTATCAGGTCCAGTGTTCTGCCGGGTGGAGCCCGGTGGCAGATGCAACGGAGTATCAGCTCGAAAGCGGTGGCGGTGGCCAGCGTTTGTACACGGGCCCCCAGACCTACGTGAACGACAGTGGCGGGGCATACTGCGCGCATGAGTATCGCGTGCGTGCCTGCAACGCAGGTGGTTGCTCACCGTGGTCGGCCGAACGGCCGGTCACCCGCGGCGTACTGAGTTGGGACTAAGCCATGAACGGACTCTCTTCGCTGTTGATTCGGGCGGTACTCGCGGTGGTGGTGCTGGTGGCCTGCGTGGCTCCGGCAGTTGCACAGGAAGTCGTCGAGTACATCCACACTGATGCACTGGGTTCACCGGTGGCGATCACCGATGCTGGTGGAAATGTCATCGAGCGTACGGTGTATGAGCCGTATGGGGCGGTGGTCAACCGGCCGTTGAAGGATGGGCCGGGATATACGGGGCATGTGACGGACTCGGGGACCGGGTTGATCTACATGCAGCAGAGGTATTTCGACCCAAGTACTGGCGTATTCCTTTCAGTTGATCCCGTCGCGGCGGATACGGTGACGGGAGGAAATTTTGCGAGATATCTCTATGCGAATGGGAATCCTTACAAGTATGCCGATCCAGATGGGCGGATCGGTAAGCTAATCGCGGAATTGATAAAGAAAATTCTTCCTAAGATTTTGCCAAAGGCATCGCCAAAGCCCGCTCCCAAGGCTGCTCCCAAAGGTTCTCCTCGCACGGAGAAAAAGCCTGATAGTTCTAAGCCGGAATCAGCAGGTGGCGAAGGTTCTGGAAATCGATTTCCTGATCGAGATCTACCGCGAGATCAACACGGAAATCCCACCCCGGATCCTGGTGCAAAAGGACCACATACTCAGCTTGGTCAGAAGGACGGAAGGAAGTCACGATATGATCAGGCTCGAGAGTTCGATGGGGATGGAAAGCCGGTGAAAGACATTGATTTCACTGACCACGGTCGCCCAAGTCAGCATGTGAATCCACATGAACACCCGTATGTTCCGAATAAGACGGGCGGAACACCAGTGCGTGGCGATGAAAGACCATTGAATGGAGGGTAGGTCATGAGTGAAGGGTTTGCCCAATTTCCTATTACAGGGAGAGCAGTTGCTGATGCACTCGAGTCGCTCGCGGGACCTGGAGATATCTGGGAGGTTTCAGCCATTGAAACATTAACTTCAGCGGATGACGTGCTGCTGGGTGACCTGTGGCGACGCGTGGTCGCGGGGGACAGGGTCTTCGCTACTCGAGAGATTTGCTCCGCACTGGTAAGAGCAGATCAGGTGGTTACCCTGTATGCGCGTCTGATTGGCAAAGACAATGTTCACCTCTACATTGATGATGGCATTGCTGCCTCTGATGACGGAATTAAGGAAGGCCGCTAGATGAGGAGGGTTTGCTGGCGCAGCTGAGGACGTTGATGGCCCCGCGGAATACATCAGAGGTCATATTGCGCCCTTGAACGCATCGGTTCCATAGCTGTTTGCTGCGTAGAAGATTGGGTGTGCAGGTGCTATTTGATGGAGTAGCCTCAAAAGGAGGAGCTGAGTGCCAGGGTTTGTTGAAAGCTTCCCCATTTTGGCTTCCATTATTCTAGGCGCCATGTGGATAAACGCATCTGCGGCTCACAGGATACTGCTTAAAATCGAGCGTGAACGGCCGGAAGTACTCGCTGCAGTCGGAATCATCAAGGTTGATTGGTGGCTTAGGTGCTTGCGCGGTATTGCAGTGCTTGCCCTTACTTCCAAAGGGCAGACGCTCCATCAGGGGGAACGGTGGGTGTTGAGGGGCGTCGTGATGATGTACGTCTTCTTGATTGCCTCCGGGGTATCCATGCTTGTTGGCATGTAAAAGACGGCGCCTCAAGGCCGTTGATGGTGGATGGATCGGCATTACGGTGAGATTGCCCGTTCCTGGCATCACTCGGTGTTTCCCGGTCACGCCTCTGCTTGCTTTCGTCCAGCGCGCATAAAAAAACGCCGCAGTTTCCTGCGGCGCTCTCATACTTCCCCGATTCTGGCGAATCCTCAGCCCAGCAGCTTTCGCACCTTCGTCAATGCCGTCATGAACCGCTCGATCTCGGCATGCGTGTTGTAGAACGCCAGCGAAGCTCGGCAGGTAGCCGCGACGCCGAAGTACTGCAGCAGCGGGTGTGCGCAGTGCTGGCCCGAGCGCACGGCCACGCCTTCCAGGTCGAGCAGGGTCGCCAGGTCGTGCGCATGCGCGCCATCGATCAGGAAAGAGACCACCGCAGCCTTCTCCGGCGCTTCGCCGATGATGCGCAGGCCGTCGACGCGGCGCAGCTCTTCGGTGAAGTGCGCCAGCAGTTCGGCTTCGCGGGCTTCCACGTTCTCCTGGCCAAGCTGCTGCAGGTAGTCGGCAGCCACACCCAGGCCGATGAAACCGGCGATGTTCGGGGTGCCGGCTTCGAACTTGTGCGGGGCATCGTTGAACACGGTGCCGTCGAAGCTGACTTCCTTGATCATCTCGCCGCCGCCGAGGAACGGCGGCATCGCGTCCAGGTGCTCGCGACGGGCCCACAGCGCACCGGTGCCGGTCGGGCCGCACATCTTGTGGCCGGTAATGGCGTAGAAATCGCAGCCGATCGCGGCGACATCGACCTTGCGGTGCGGTACCGCCTGCGAGCCATCGACCACGGTGATGATGCCGCGCTTGCGCGCTTCGCGGCAGATCTCGCGCACCGGGTTGACCGTGCCCAGCACGTTCGAGACATGGGTGACCGCCAGCAGCTTGACCTCCGGGGTCATTGCCGCGCGCAGCGCATCCAGATCGAGTGCGCCGTCAGGCGTGATCTCGGCCACGCGGATGGTGGCGCCGGTACGCTGCGCGACCAGCTGCCACGGCACGATGTTGGCGTGGTGCTCCATGCGCGTGATCAGGATCACGTCACCGGCCTTCAATCGCGGCAGCGCCCACGAGTAGGCCACCAGGTTGATGGCGAAGGTGGTGCCACTGCACAGCACCAGGTCGCTGGGGCGCACGTTGAGGAAGCGCGCCAGCTTGTTGCGTGCGCCTTCGTAGGCATCGGTGGCTTCGCTGCCCAGTGCATGCACCGCGCGGCTGACGTTGGCGTTGTAGCGACGGTAGAACTCATCCACCGCGCCGATCACCTGCACCGGCTTCTGGCCGGTGTTGGCGTTGTCGAAATAGACCAGCGGCTTGCCGTGCACTTCACGCATCAACAACGGGAAGTCGAGGCGGACGCGGTCCCAGTCGGGGGCGCCGGTGCGTTCTTCGATCGGTCGCGGCGTGGACAGGTTCATGCCACACCCGCCTCGGCGAGGGCCTTGTCCAGGCGACGTGCCAGCTGCGCACGCAGTGCGTCGGGCAGGATCTTCAGCGGCTCGTGGCAGAACGCGGCGCTCAGCAGTGCCTGCGCCTGTGCCTGCGGCAGGCCGCGCGAGCGCAGGTAGAACAGCGCATTGGCATCGAGCTGGCCGACGGTCGCGCCGTGCGCGGCCTTCACTTCATCGGCGTCGATCACCAGCGTCGGCTGGGTGTCGATCTCGGCATCGGCCGACAGCAGCAGGTTCTTGTTGGACAGGTTCGCGGCGGTGCCATCGGCGCCTTCGCGGATCTGGATGCCACCATGGAACACCACGCGGCTGCGGTTGGCGGCGACGCCGCGCCACAGTAGCTCGCAGGCGGTATCGCGTGCGATGTGGTCGATGCCCAGGCGGGTTTCGACGTGGCGGCGGCCATTGCCAAGCAGCACGCCGTTGGCGGTCAGCTGGGCATTGTCGCCTTCCAGGCGCACGTTCAGTTCATGGCGGCTGAGCGCGGCGCCCAGTTCCAGGTCGACGCGGTGGTACTGCGCGTCGCGGGCCAGCACCGCGTCGGTGCGCAGGAAGCTGGTCTGGCGCGCGCTGCCGGCCTGCACGCGGGCGTGCTTGAGCACGGCATCACGGGCGACGTGGGCATGCAGCACGGTGTTGTCCAGGTGGGCGGAGTCACCCACGCTGAAGCGGTGCTCGACCACGCCCAGGCTGGCGCCGGCACGCAGTTCGATCAGGTGACGGTGGTGCCAGGCCAGATCGGTGTCGCCGGCGACGCTGGCGAATACCAGCTGCAGCGGCGTTTCGACCTGCACGCCTTCGTCCACGCGCAGCACCACGCCTTCATCGGCCAGCGCGGCATTCAGGCGGGCGAAGATCTCCTCGCTGCGCTCGTAGCGGCGGCCGAGGAAACGCGCGGCGTCTTCGCCGGCGGCCAGTGCGGCCGACAGCGGCTGCAGCTGCACGCCGGCCGGCAGGGCCTGCACGTCGCTCAGCGCGGCATCCAGGCGGCCGTTGACGAACACCAGGCGCGGCGCCGGGATGTCGTCCAGCAGCGTGGCGTCCAGCGCCGGGCCCTGCAGCGGTGCCGCAGCGAACGCACGGCGTTCAAGCTGGCGCAGCGAGGTGTACTTCCAGGCTTCGTTGCGGGCGGCCGGCAGGCCGTCGCGCAGGGCCGCATCCAGCACTTCGCGGCGCGCATCGCTGCCGCAGAAGGCCTGGGCCATCGAATCAAGCAGGGCGCTCATCAGACCGCCGCCTCGGGCACGACCCGGTCCTTCAGGAAGTCATAGCCGTGCGCTTCCAGTTCCAGTGCCAGCTCCGGGCCGCCACTCTTGACGATGCGGCCATCGGCCAGCACGTGCACCACGTCCGGCTTGATGTAGTCCAGCAGGCGCTGGTAGTGGGTGATGACCAGGAACGAGCGGTCGGCGGCGCGCAGTGCGTTGACACCATCGGCCACGCTCTTCAGCGCGTCGATGTCCAGGCCCGAGTCGGTCTCGTCCAGGATCGCCAGCTTCGGTTCCAGCACGGCCAGCTGGAAGATCTCGTTGCGCTTCTTCTCGCCGCCGGAGAAGCCTTCGTTGACGCCACGGTGCAGCAGTTCGTCCTTCAGGTGCAGCACGGCCAGCTTCTGGCGCACCAGCTTGAGGAACTGCATGGAATCGAGTTCTTCCTCACCGCGCGCCTTGCGCTGGGCGTTCAGTGCCGCGCGCAGGAAGTAGGTGTTGTTCACGCCCGGGATTTCCACCGGGTACTGGAACGCCAGGAACAGGCCGGCGGCGGCGCGCGCTTCCGGGTCCTGCCCCAGCAGGTCGACGCCGTCGAACTGCACGCTGCCTTCGGTCACTTCGTAGCCGTCGCGGCCGGCCAGGACATTGCCCAGGGTGGACTTGCCGGCGCCGTTCGGGCCCATGATGGCGTGCACCTGGCCCGGCTGGACGTCCAGCGACAGGCCCTTGAGGATTTCCTTGTCGCCGATGCGGGCGTGGAGGTTTTCGATCTTCAGCATGGTGGGGGTTTCCGTGGGGCGGGCCGCGGCCCGCCGGTAAAGAGAATGCGTTTGCGAGGGGCAGGGGCGGGCGGTCAGCCCACCGAACCTTCCAGCGAGACTTCCAGCAGCTTCTTGGCTTCCACCGCGAACTCCATCGGCAGTTCGCGGAACACCTGCTTGCAGAAGCCGTCGACGATCATCGACACCGCGTCTTCCTGGCTGATGCCACGGGCGCGGCAGTAGAACAGCTGGTCGTCGGAAATCTTGGAGGTGGTGGCCTCGTGCTCGACGGTGGCGCCCGGGTTCTTCACCTCGATGTAGGGGAAGGTGTGTGCGCCGCACTGCTTGCCGATCAGCAGGGAATCACACTGGGTGTAGTTGCGCGCGCCATCGGCATTGCGGTCCACACGCACCAGGCCGCGGTAGGTGTTCTGGCCGCGGCCGGCGCTGATGCCTTTGCTGACGATCTTGCTCTTGGTGCGCTTGCCGACGTGGATCATCTTGGTGCCGGTGTCGGCCTGCTGGCGGTGATGGGTCAGCGCCACGGAGTGGAACTCACCGACCGAGTCGTCGCCCAGCAGCACGCAGGACGGGTACTTCCAGGTGATCGCCGAGCCGGTCTCGACCTGGGTCCAGGTGACCTTGCTGCGCGCACCACGGCATTCGGCACGCTTGGTGACGAAGTTGTAGATGCCGCCGACGCCGTTCTCGTCGCCCGGGTACCAGTTCTGCACGGTGGAGTACTTGATCTCCGCGTCTTCCAGCGCGACCAGCTCGACCACCGCAGCGTGCAGCTGGTTCTCGTCGCGCATCGGCGCGGTGCAGCCTTCCAGGTAGGACACGTAGGCCTTGTCCTCGCACACGATCAGGGTGCGCTCGAACTGGCCGGTGTGGCCGGCATTGATGCGGAAGTAGGTGCTCAGTTCCATCGGGCAGCGAACGCCTTTGGGAATGAACACGAAGCTGCCATCGGAGAACACCGCCGAGTTGAGCGCGGCGAAGTAGTTGTCGCCCACCGGCACCACGGTGCCCAGGTACTGGCGCACCAGTTCCGGGTGTTCCTTGATGGCCTCGGACATCGAGCAGAAGATGATGCCCTTCTCGGCCAGTTCCTTGCGGAACGTGGTGCCGACGGACACCGAGTCGAACACCGCGTCCACCGCCACGCCGGCCAGCTTGGCACGCTCGTGCAGCGGCACGCCCAGCTTGTCGTAGGTGTCGAGCAGTTCCTTCGGCACGTCATCCAGCGAGGCGTACTTCGGGCCCTTCGGCGCGGAGTAGTAGCTGAGCGCCTGCAGATCGATCGGCGCGATCTCCAGCTTGGCCCAGTCCGGCATCGGCATGGTCAGGAAGTGGCGGTAGGCGTCCAGGCGCCACTGCGTCATCCACTCCGGCTCTTCCTTCTTGGCCGACAGGGCACGGATGGTGTCCTCGTCCAGGCCCGGCGGCAGGGAGTCTGATTCGATCTCGGTGATGAAGCCGGCCGAATACTTGCGGCCGAGCTGTTCGTGGATCTCGCGGTTGGGGGTGTCGTCGTGGGCGACGTTTTCGATGGTTTCGGTGGCCATGGGGGCTGCCTACGGATCAGGAGACGACGTCGACAGCGATGGTGCGGCGCTGTTCGTCATCGGCAAGGGGGAGAGGGGGCAGGATCTGCGCAAGGGTGACATCGCGCAGGGCCTCGGAGACCACGTCGTTGATCAACCGCCAGCTGCTGCGCGCGCCGCACTTGGGCGCCATGCCGCACTGGTGGTGGTCGTGGCTGCATTCGGTCAGGGCCAGTGGCCCTTCCATCGCTTCGACCACTTCGAACAGCGAGATCTCGATGGCCGGGCGGGTCAGGCGGTAGCCGCCACGCACGCCGCGCAGGCCTTCAACCAGGCCGGCCTGGGCCAGCGGCTTGAGCACCTTGCTGACGGTGGGCGGCTCCAGACCGGTGAATTCGGCCAGCTCGGTGGCACTGAGCACCTCGCCCGGACGGGCGGCGAGCACGGTCAGCACGACGGTGGCGTAATCGGTGAGTTTGGTGACGCGCAACATGGGGATGCGAGTGGTTCTTAAAGCGGACTGAAATTGTACGCTTTTATTCGCCGCCATCCAACCCGGGCATTCAGCCGGCGCTGGGGCCGGGCCGGGAGGACACACCGGGGCCGTTGCCAGGGCGCAATGCTGCGCCAACGGGGTGATTTTCGCAATCACCCGGAATGGGCGAGAATCCCTGTTCCATTCGCTGCAAACAGCCCGTGCCGATGCCGAAGAAGATCCAAGCCCGCAAGTCCGCTATCCATGGCAACGGCGTGTTCGCCGTGGCCCCGATCAAGCAGGGCGAGCGCGTGATCCAGTACAAGGGCCTGCTGCGCAGCCACGGCGACGTTGATGCCGATGACAGCGGCGACGTCGAAAGTGGCCATACCTTCCTGTTCACCCTCAACGACGACTGGGTGATCGATGCCAACTACAAGGGCAATGACGCGCGCTGGATCAACCACAGCTGCGACCCGAACTGCGAGGCGGTGATCGAGGAAGACGAGGACGGCGACAGCCGCGGCGACAAGGTGTTCATCGAGGCGCTGCGTGACATCAAGGCCGGCGAAGAGTTGACCTACAACTACGGCATCACCCTGGCCGAGCGTCACACCGCCAAGCTGAAGAAGATCTGGGAGTGCCGCTGCGGCTCGCCCAAGTGCACCGGCACCATGCTGCAGCCCAAGCGCTGACCCGCAGCGGGTAGTGCCGGCCGCTGGCCGGCACACATGTGAAAAGCGTGCCGGCCAGCGGCCGGCACTACCTTACTTACCCAGCACGCCTGCCGGCACCAGGTTGCCCAGGTTCTGGTTGAAGGTGACCACCAGCTTGCCGTTCTTCACCTGCGCCGACTGCACCTGCAGCGCGCCGAGCAGGCCGGCCACGGCCGGGTCCAGCTTGTAGATCGGTTCGCGCTGGGCGTAGTCGCTCAGCCAGGCATTGAGCAGGCCGCGGGTGCGCGAATCGAGGCGACCGCCCTGGTTGGCCGGGGTGAAGTCATCCACGCTCGGCTGCTGCAGGTGGAAGCCCTGGGTCTGCGCGTCATAGCGCAGGCCGCTGCTGAGCTTCACCGTGCCCAGCTTGGCCGGGTTGCCACCGGCGGTGGCCAGTGCCACATCCATGCCCAGGTTCAGCCGCTCGCCGGCCGGAAGGCTCAGCTGTGGATGGCTCATGGTCAGCGCGATCAGGCCGCCGAGGGCGTCCTGGGTGCGTGGGAAGCTGCCATCGAGGTACTGCTGCACGTCACTGGCGCCGACCGACAGTTCGCGGCCGGAAATGGAAGGGGCGGCCTGGGCGCCGATCGCAGCGGCGATCAGTACGGTGGAGGCCGCGAGGCGGGTCATCAGGGAACGCAGGCGCATGGCGGTGACCGGTGGATATGAATGGACGAATCAAAGAGTAGCCGTGCCGGCTGAATCGCGCGTGCATGCCGCTGCAACGGTTCAGTCCAGCGATGGGCGCAGTTGCGCCGACTGGATCTGCCAGGCGCGGCCATCGGCACGGGGTTGCACCCGGTACCAGCCACCGAAGCGGAAGGTGCCCTCAGGGGTCACTGCGCGGATCTGCACCGGAACCTCCAGCAGCTGCGGCGGCTGGTGACCGTCGCGCGCGATCGGTAGTTCGCTGGTCAGGCGCAGGCTGCGCACGTCCGTGAGCTGGCGCAATGCGGCATCGTCGGCGCGTCGTGCATCGCTGGGCGGGAAGGTCCACGCGGCGTCGACGGCCTTGCGATCGCGATTGAGCAGGGCCATGACATAGGCATTGAGCATTCCCGCCGGCAGCTCGGCCTCGGCCGCGACGGCGGCAAACAGGGGATCGACATCGATGGCCTGCACGGCCGTTGCATCGCCTTCTGCGGCGGCCTGTGACTTCGTGCGGGCAGCTGCCTCGGCCGTGACCGACGGTGTGGCATCCGCTGGATCGGATTGCGATGTCGGCCGGGAACAGGCCAGCAGCACCAGCGGTGCGAGCAGTATCAGGAACCTGCGCATGTCTGCCTCCTCCCCGAGGCGAACGGAAGGAGGCAGTGTATCGGCTGTTCCGCGATCAGCGGGAGGAGGGCAGCTGTTCCAGTGCATCCAGCGCCGGCAGCACCTGCGTGGCGATGGCGGCCAGGGCATGCCCTTCGGTGTCGGCGTGGCGCTGCACGATGTCGCGCAGCAGCTGGGTGGCGATCACCAGCGTCGCGCGCTCGTCGCCGCTGATACCAGCGGTACGCGGTGCTGCTTCCAGCAGGCGCATCAGGTCGCGGCTTGCGCGATGTTCCAGTTCGATGGTGCAGCGCCCGGTGCACTGCAACCCGTCCTTTTCGATGGGGGTCACCGAGATCCGGTAGCGGGTGGAGGGGCTGGCCATGAGGGTGTGCTCGCCGTAGCTGTGGAGGATGTGCCCACCTTAGGCAAGGCCGTGCTCGGCGGCGATGGCCGGGGCTGCACGCAGTGTTCCACCCGGTACGTTCCGGGGCCGCAACGGACCACGTCCAGCCAATGGCGACGGGCCTGTACGCGCATTCCCGGGGATGCGGCAACGCTGTGTTGCGGGCTGTGGTTGGGACAAAAAAAACGGGACGGCCAGAGCCGTCCCGTCGGAATCCGCGTTGGGGCGCGCGCTTACAGCGCGGCGTCCTTCAGCTTCTTCAGCGGACGCACCTTCAGCTTGGTGGTGGCCGGCTTGGCAGCGAACCACTGCTCTTCCTTGGTGAACGGGTTGATGCCCTTGCGCTTCGGCTTGGCCGGCACATTGACGGTGGTGATCTTCAGCAGGCCCGGCAGGGTGAAGGAGCCAGCGCCCTTCTTGTGCACCGAGGAGGCGACGGCGCTTTCAAGCGAGGCCAGCACAGCGCGGACGTCCTTGGCGATGACGCCGGAGGCTTCAGCGATGTGTGCAACCAGGCCGGACTTGGTCAGCACTTCCTTGATCGGCTTCGGAGCGGCCGGCTTGGCGGCTGCCTTCGTCGCGACTTTCTTCACTGCCTTCTTCGGGGCAGCCTTCTTAGCGGTCTTTGCCATGGTTTCCTGTTCCGTGAACGGTTGGTTGTTTGGTCGGCGCCGAACCCCGTCGGCAAGCGCAATGTAGGGCAACTCTCGGGCGCCGCCAATAGCCCGAAGCGTGGAAAGTGCATGTTTTTTCATATCCAGGCCGATTCAGTACATGGCTGGCAGTGGGGGAAGGGGGTGTGGCAGCGCGCGCGATGGTCCGCGCCCGCCCATCGGAGGAATGCGCGAAACCACTGAAAACAAGGGAAAAATGCGCGCCGGCCTGGCGAAGAAGTGACCAGTTGTCCGGTTTCCGGTGGACCTGTGGCGTGTGGCGGAGCGACGCAGGGCTAACGCCTCCCGTGCGAGGGTGACCGTTCATCACCGTCACGCAGGAGCAGCACATGGGAATCTCGCGACACGCCACCGCGCACTGGGAAGGCGATCTGAAGTCGGGCAAGGGGCAGTTGAGCACGCCGCAGAGTGGGCTGCTGGACAAGACCCGCTACGGCTTCAACAGCCGCTTCGGCGACGAAAAGGGCACCAATCCGGAAGAGCTGATCGCTGCCGCGCACGCCGGCTGTTTCACCATGGCGCTGTCGGCCAAGCTCGGCGAAGCCGGCTTCACCCCGACTTCGCTGGATACCGAAGCCAAGGTCGATCTGTCGCTGGAAGGCGGCCCGCAGCTGTCGCAGATCCGGCTGAAGGTGAAGGCGGTGGTGCCGGGCATCGACGCGACGCAGTTCCGTGCGATTGCCGATGACGCCAAGCAGAACTGTCCGGTGTCCAAGGCGCTGAGCGCGGTGCCGATCAGCCTGGAAGCCGAGCTGGGCTGAGGGTAGTGCCGGCCGCTGGCCGGCAACCGCATGATGTCGAGGTCCAGGTAACAGCCGGCCAGCGTTATGGCGGCCTTCCTGGCCGCCACCCTCCGAGCCGTCGCATCCGACGTTGGCAGCGGCTCCTGCCGCTGCCTTCGGCTCTACCACCCCCCATCACAATCACCAATCAAGGGTGCCGGTAATCACCGTCTGCACCTGGCCACCGGACCAGACTTCCCCGTCTTCATCGACGAAAAGGGTCAGGCGCGCGTCGTGGCCGACTTCGCGGCCCTGGCTGACTTCGAACGGTGCGCGACCACGGGGCAGCGCATCGCGCAGGTCCAGCCATGCGGCCAGCACCGCATTGGCGGCACCGGAGGCGGCGTCCTCGAAGCGGCGTCCATTGCCGACGAAGGCACGTACGGCCAGATCGAAGCCCTCGCTGCCATCGCTGAAGGCATAGGCAAACACGCCCATGCTGTCGGTGGACTCGGCCAGTGCGGCCACCGCATCCCAGTCCGGCTGCAATGCGCGCAATGCGGCCTCATCGGCCACCTGCACCACCCACCAGCTGCGTCCGCCCTGCATCCGCGCCGGCGGCAGCGTGCCCAGCGGCCAGTCCTTCAGTGCGGCCTGCAGGCGTGGATCGGTCGCCTCGGCAGTCTCGGCCAGCTGCGCGCGCGGCGTGCGGATGGCGATGCGCTGCTGCGCACCTTCACCGCTGACGCGCAGCGGCAGGGCACCGGCAATGCCGTCCTGCACCAGCACACCATCGACCGCTGCGGCCAGGCCGGCCTGCAGCACCGCATGCGCGGTGCCGACGCTGGGGTGGCCGGCAAACGGAACTTCCTTCTGCGGGCTGAACATGCGCAGCCGGTAACTGGCACCGGCGACCTGCGGCGGGAACACGAAGGTGGTTTCGGGCAGGCGCGTCCAGCGCGCGATGGCCTGCATGCTGGCGTCGTCCAGGCCCTCGGCATCGAGCACCACGGCCAGCGGATTGCCGGCGCCGGCGCGCGGGGAAAACACATCCAGCTGCAGGAAACGGCGGGTGGACATCAGGCGGCACTCCAGTAAACAGGCCGCATAGCGTAGCGCGGGGCACCAAAAAAGGGGACGGAGGGAATTAAGTCGCTTATGGCACATGGGGCAAAAGCGACTTAATTCCCTCCGTCCCCTTTTTTCCGTGCGCTACCAGTGGATGTGGCCGTCGATGACCGGCTGCACCTGGCCGCCGATCCAGACCGTGCCCTGCGCATCGACCTGCACCTGCACGCGGCCATCGCGGCCGACTTCGCGGCCTTGGCTCGCCACGTAGTGGCCCTCGCGGCCCGGCAGGGCATCGCGCTGCCGCAGCCAGGCACCGATCAGGGCATTGGCGCTGCCGGTCACCGGGTCCTCGGGTACGGCGGCCGCATCAGCGGGGCAGAAAGCGCGCACCACCCGGGTGTGGTCGGTGCCAGCTTCGTCGGCGAACACGGCCAGGCCGGTGGCATCAGTGGCGAGGCTCCAGTCGGCCAGTGCGGCCATGTCCGGCACCAGGTTGCGTACGGCGGAGGCGTCGCGCAGCGGCAGCAGCCACCAGCGAGCGCCGTTGTCCCATAGTTCGGGTACGTGCCCGCTGGCAGCCAGCGCCAGCAGCGTTTCCGGCGCTCCGTCCGCCGCTGTGTCCAGTTGCTGCGCCGGTGGGCTGGCCAGTTGGATCTGCAGTGCCTCGGCCGGGCCGCTCACCCGTACCGGCAGCAACCCCGCCGCGCATTGCTGCAGCAGGGCACCGTCGCGTGGTTGCGCCAGGCCGCAGATCACCGCCGCCCAGGCGGCGCCGACGCTGGGGTGGCCGGCAAATGCCAGCTCGCGGGTCGGGGTGAAGATGCGGATGTGGTAATCGGCGCCGGGCGCGCTGGGGCGCAGGAAGAACACCGTCTCGGACAGGTTCAGCCAGGCGGCCAGGGCCTGCATCTGGCTGCTGGAGAGCTCGTCGGCGTCCAGGATGGCGCCCAGTGGGTTGCCGGTGCCGGGGCGGGGGGCGAAGACATCGAGCTGCAGGTAACGGAGGACGGCCATCTACGAGGATATTGCGCTTAGAATCAAAGGTTCCGCCCCCGAGGGCGGCTTCCCCACATTCTACATAGCCAATCCATGTCAGCTTCCCCCCTTGTCGATCGTTGGATCGTACTGAAGTTCGGCGGCACCTCGGTGTCGCGTCGTCATCGCTGGGACACGATCGGGAAGCTGGCGAAAAAACGTGCGGAAGAGACCGGCTCGCGCGTGCTGGTGGTGGTTTCGGCGCTGTCCGGGGTCACCAACGAACTGACCGCGATCGCCGATGGCGCGCCGGACAGCCGTGATCGCGTGGCGGCGCTGGTCGAACGCCACGAGGCCTTCCTGGTTGAACTCGGCCTGGGCCGCGAGGTGCTGGCCGAGCGCCTGGCGGCGCTGCAGGGGCTGCTCGACGACGCGCGCGCGGCCACCCGGCCGCTGCAGTGGCAGGCCGAAGTGCTGGGCCAGGGCGAACTGCTGTCCTCCACCCTGGGCGCGGCTTATCTGCACGCTTCGGGCCTGGACATGGGCTGGATGGATGCCCGCCAGTGGCTGGACGCGATGCCGCCGCAGCCGAACCAGAGCGACTGGTCGCAGCGGCTGTCGGTGAACTGCCAGTGGCGTGCCGATGCGGAGTGGATGCAGCGCTTCCGCGCGCAGCCGACCCGCCTGCTGATCACTCAGGGCTTCATTTCGCGGCATGCCGATGGTGGTACCGCCATCCTCGGCCGTGGTGGCTCGGATACCTCGGCGGCGTACTTCGGTGCGCTGCTCGGTGCCAGCCGCGTGGAGATCTGGACCGATGTGCCGGGCATGTTCAGTGCCAACCCGAAGGACGTGCCGGACGCGCGCCTGCTGACCCGCCTGGACTATTACGAGGCGCAGGAAATCGCCACCACTGGCGCCAAGGTGTTGCACCCGCGCTCGATCAAGCCGTGCCGCGATGCCGGCGTGCCGATGGCCATCCTCGATACCGAGCGCCCGGAACTGCCGGGCACCAGCATCGATGGCAGCGCTGCACCGGTCCCGGGCGTGAAGGCGATCAGCCGCCGCAACGGCATCGTGCTGGTGTCGATGGAAGGCATCGGCATGTGGCAGCAGGTCGGCTTCCTGGCCGATGTGTTCAACCTGTTCAAGAAGCATGGCCTGTCGGTGGACCTGATCGGTTCGGC
Source organism: Stenotrophomonas sp. 80084_Sma (assembly GCF_056481995.1). Classification (NCBI taxonomy): domain Bacteria; kingdom Pseudomonadati; phylum Pseudomonadota; class Gammaproteobacteria; order Lysobacterales; family Lysobacteraceae; genus Stenotrophomonas; species Stenotrophomonas sp. 80084_Sma. The sequence goes on from NZ_CM151177.1 coordinate 1,142,869, forward strand.
CGAAACCAACGTCACCGTATCGCTGGATCCGTCCGAGAACCTGGTCAACACCGATGTGCTGGCCGCGCTGTCGGCCGACCTGTCGCAGATCTGCAAGGTGAAGGTGATCGTGCCGTGCGCGGCGATCACCCTGGTTGGTCGCGGCATGCGCTCGCTGCTGCACAAGCTGTCGGACGTGTGGGCCACCTTCGGCCGCGAGCGCGTGCACATGATCTCGCAGTCGTCCAACGACCTGAACCTGACCTTCGTCATCGACGAAGCCGATGCCGATGGCCTGCTGCCGATCCTGCACGCCGAGCTGATCGACAGCGGTGCGATGCCGGTGGAAGAGACCGAAGTGTTCGGCCCACGCTGGCGCGAGATCGCCGGCACCGTGCGCCCGCGTGGCACGCCGTGGTGGCGGGGCCAGCGGGCGCACCTGCTGCAGCTGGCCGACGCCGGTACGCCGCGCTATGTCTACCACCTGCCGACCGTGCGCGCCCGTGCCCGCGCGCTGGCCGCGATCAAGCCGATCGACCAGCGCTACTACGCGATCAAGGCCAACAGCCACCCGGCCATCCTGCAGCTGCTGGAAGCCGAGGGCTTCGGCCTGGAGTGCGTCTCGCACGGCGAACTGAAGCACGTGTTCCAGCACCTGCCGGAACTGTCGCCCAAGCGTGTGCTGTTCACCCCCAGCTTCTGCCCGCGCAGCGAGTACGAAGCCGCGTTCGCGCTGGGCGTGACCGTCACCGTCGACAACGTCGAAGCGCTGCAGCGCTGGCCGGACCTGTTCCGCAACCGCGAGCTGTGGCTGCGCGTGGATCTGGGCCGTGGCGAAGGCCACCATGCCAAGGTCCGCACCGGCGGCAAGGACTCCAAGTTCGGCCTGCCGATCGCCCGCGTCGATGAGTTCGTGCGCGCGGCCACCGATCTGGGCAGCCGCGTGGTCGGCCTGCATGCGCACCTGGGCAGCGGCGTGGAAACCGCGCAGCACTGGCGCCTGATGTGCGATGAGCTGGCCGGCTTCGCCCGCCGCATCGGCAGCGTGCACACCATCGATATCGGCGGTGGCCTGCCGATTCCGTACAGCGACGAAGACGAGCCGTTCGATCTGGATGCCTGGGCCGAGGGCCTGGCCGAGGTCAAGGCGCTGCACCCGGCGTTCCGGCTGGCGATCGAGCCGGGCCGCTACCTGGTGGCCGAGTCCGGCGTGCTGCTGACCCATGTCACCCAGGTGGTGGAGAAGGACGGCGTGCGCCGTGTTGGCCTGGATGCCGGCATGAACGCACTGATGCGCCCGGCCCTGTACGACGCCTGGCACGACATCGAGAACCTCAGCCGCCAGGGCGGTTATGCCGAAGCGGCATTCGACGTGGTCGGCCCGATCTGCGAATCCAGCGATGTGTTCGGCAAGCGCCGCAAGCTGCCGGTGTCGACCGCACCGGACGACGTGATGCTGATCGCCGATGCCGGCGCCTACGGCTATTCGATGGCCAACACCTACAACCAGCGGATGCTGCCGCGCGAAGACGTGATCGAATGATCGCCGCGCGCGCCCTGCACCCGCCCACCGACACGCCCCGCGCCATCGCGCGGGCCCGTGCCTGACCGGATACACCATGACTGCTTTCGACAAACACCAGGTTTCCCGCTTCCGCTTCGTCCGCTGCGAATTCGCCGCGGACACCGGCGTGGCCAAGCTGGTCTACGCCTTTGATGACGGCCCGGAGATGGTGGAAACCATCACCGTGCCGGGCGCCCCGTTCATGCTGGACGAAGCGCGTACCGCCGCTGTGCAGCGCGCGCTGCAGCTGCTGCACCTGATCGCCGGTGTCAGCTACTACAAGGCGGGCGTGCCGGAGACGGTCAGCATCGACAGCTACGCCATCGATGCCGATACCGCTGCGCTGGTGGAGACGGTCTACCTCAATGGCCTGGGTGAATTTGCCTACCGCAACGGCCTGAACCTGCGCGGGCGCTTCCGCCTGCCGGTGCAAGGCGAGGCAGTGCAGGCGCCGGTGCTGGGCCTGCAGCCGCACGCGCTGGTGGCGATCGGTGGCGGCAAGGATTCGCTGGTCAGCATCGAAGCGCTGCGCCGTGCCGGCGTGGACGAGACGGTGACCTGGATCGGTGGCTCGCAGCTGATCCGTGCCTGCGCTGAACGCACCGGCCTGCCGACGCTGAACCTGGGCCGCGCGCTGGCGCCGGAACTGTTCGAGCTGAACCGCCAGGGTGCGTGGAACGGGCATATCCCGGTCACTGCGGTGAACTCGGCGATCATGGTGCTGGCCGCGCTGCTGCAGGGCGTGGACCAGGTGGTGTTCTCCAACGAACGTTCGGCCAGCTACGGCAGCCAGATTCCGGGCACCGGCGAAGTGAACCACCAGTGGTCCAAGGGCTGGGCATTCGAGCAGGCGTTCGGCAGCCATGTGCAGACGCACGTAGCGGCGGACCTGCAGTACTACTCGCTGCTGCGCCCGATGTCGGAGCTGGCAGTGGCCCGCCAGTTCGCCAAGACCGATTTCTACGACGCGCATTTCTCCAGCTGCAACCGTAACTTCCATATCCTCGGCGAGCGCCCGGTGAACCGCTGGTGCGGTGTCTGCCCGAAGTGCCATTTCGTGTTCCTGGCGCTGGCCCCGTTCATGCCCAAGACGCGCCTGGTGCGCATCTTTGGCCGCAACCTGCTGGACGATGCCGAGCAGGCCGGTGGCTTCGATGCACTGCTGGAATTCCAGGACCACAAGCCGTTCGAGTGCGTGGGCGAAGGCCGCGAATCGCGTGCGGCGATGGCGACCCTGGCGCAGCGCCCGGAGTGGAAGGAAGACGTGCTGGTGAAGCGCTTCTGCAATGAGATCCAGCCGCAGCTGGATGCCGCCGAACTGGAACTGGCACCGCTGCTGCAGCTGCAGGGCGAGCACCGCGTTCCGGCTGCGCTGTGGGAACGGGTGCGTGAAGATTTCGAAGCTTGAAGGAAAGCGCGTTGCGCTGTGGGGCTGGGGCCGTGAGGGCCGCGCCGCGTTTGCGGTGCTGCGCGAGCGCCTGCCCACGCTGCCGCTGAGCCTGTTCTGCCCGGCGGCAGAAGTCGAGGCCGCACGCGCAGAAACGCGGGGCGCGCTGGATGTGCGTGGCGAGCCTTCTGCTGAAGCGCTGGCCGCGTTCGACGTGGTGATCAAGTCGCCCGGGATCAGCCCCTACCAGCCGGTCGCGCTGGCGGCGGCGGGGCAGGGCACCACCTTCATCGGTGGCACCGCGCTGTGGTTTGCCGAGCATGCGGGTGCCGATGGCATCGTGCACGACACCGTGTGCGTGACCGGCACCAAGGGCAAGAGCACCACCACCGCGCTGGTCGCGCACCTGCTGCGTGCCGCCGGCCACCGCACCGGCCTGGTCGGCAACATCGGCCTGCCGCTACTGGAAGTGCTGGATCCGCAGCCCGCGCCCGAGTACTGGGCGGTGGAACTGTCCAGCTACCAGACCGGCGAAGTGGTGCGCAGTGGCGCCCATCCGCAGGTAGCGGTGGTGCTGAACCTGTTCCCGGAGCACCTGGATTGGCACGGCAGCGAGCAGCGTTACATCGAGGACAAGCTGCGGCTGGTGACTGAAGCCGCACCGCGCATCGCCGTGCTCAATGCCGCCGATCCGCATCTGGCTGCGCTGTCGCTGCCCGATAGCGAAGTGGTCTGGTTCAACCAGCCGCAGGGCTGGCATATGCGCGGTGACATCGTGCATCGCGGCGAGCAGGCCGTGTTCGATACCCGCAACACGCCGCTGCCGGGTCGCCACAACCGCGGCAACCTGTGTGCGGTACTGGCGGCGCTGGAAGCGCTGGGGCTGGACGCCGTGGCGCTGGCACCGGCGGTGCAGGATTTCCGTCCGCTGCCGAATCGCCTGCAGCGCATCGGCGCGGCCGATGGCCTGACCTACGTCAACGATTCGATCAGCACCACGCCGCATGCCAGCCTGGCCGCGCTGGAGTGCTTCGCCGGGCAGCGCATCGCGTTGCTGGTGGGCGGGCATGACCGTGGCCTGGACTGGACCGATTTCATGCAGCACATGGCGCACGACGTGCCGCCAGTGGAGATCGTGACCATGGGCAGCAACGGCCCGCGCATCCACGCGATGCTGCAGCCATTGGCCGACGCCGGTCGTTTCGGTCTGCACGCGGCGGCGGATCTGCCCGAGGCAATGGCGCTGGCACGTGCCGCGTTGGGTTCTGAAGGCGGGGTGGTATTGCTGTCGCCGGGCGCGCCGAGCTTTGGTGCCTACCGGGATTACGTGGCGCGTGGCCGTCATTTCGCTGAGCTGGCTGGGTTTGACCCGGAGAGCATCAGCGCGATTCCCGGGCTGGGTATCGCTTGAAGGTAGTGCCGGCCGCTGGCCGGCAACCTCCGGAGAAATTCATCCACGCATGGCGTGGATCTACTGCTCCTGATCGATGAACGCGTAGCCGCCGTCGATCAACTGCTGCAGGTACGCATCGAAGCTGGGCGCGATCACCGCATAGCTGTCCGGATCGTGCAGGTAGCGCACCACCTGGCCGACCGTACCGCCCGGCGCGGGATCAAAATCCAGGTACAGCATCGAGGTGCCGCCGTTGTTCATGCAGTGCGAGAAGCACAGGCGGCGGTTCATCGGCAGATCGGCGTCGATGCCCTCACCCAGGATCTCCGGCTCGTCATCCAGCCACTCTTCGTAGATGGAACGGATGCTGTCGTCCCACTGCTGCTGGTCCTCGAAGATCTGCGCGACCGAGCGCAGGTAGTAGGGGTAATCGCCCACATCTGAACCCAGCATCAGCACGCAGACCTCACCGCCGGGATATTCGCGGAAATGGGTGCCATCCACGCGGGACAACAGTTCCACCAGGCTGTCCGGCACCTGCGGCCACTGCGCACGCAGGCGCTGCAGGTCTTCGGCGCTGGCGCCCTGGACCCAAGCCCACTGCGGGGCATCCTCGGCAGGCAGACGCGGAACAAGGCCAGACAGGAAGCGATCAACAAGATTCATGCGAAAAAAGGGGACGGAGGGGATTAAGTCGTATCCAACCACACCTGCGTCACGTCGCCAATGCAGAATGCGACGCGGGAGGGGCGAATACGGCTTAATCCCCTCCGTCCCCTTTTTCTTGCGGAGCAGGCGCATGAATCGTTGGCGATGCGGTGTGGCGGTGATGCTGGGGCTGGCGGCGATGCCGGCATGGGCGGCGATGAAGACCCAGCCGGTGGAGTGGAAGCATCAGGGCACGACCTTCAGTGGTGTGCTGGTCTACGACGATGGCGGGCATGACAAACGCCCCGGGCTGGTGATGGTGCCGAACTGGAAAGGCGTGAACGAATCGGCGGTCGAGAAGGCCAAGCAGCTGGCTGGCGATGACTATGTGGTGCTGGTGGCCGATGTCTACGGCAAGAGCGTGCGGCCGAAGACCGATGCCGAGGCCGGGCCGGTGGCGACCAAGCTCCGCAACGACCGGCCGCTGCTGCGTGCGCGTGCGCTGGAGGCGGTGAACGTGCTCAAGGCCCAGGCCGGCAAGGCGCCGCTCGATGCCAGCCGGATCGGTGCGGTGGGCTTCTGTTTCGGTGGCACCACGGTGCTGGAGCTGGCCCGTGCCGGTGCGCCGCTGGCAGGGGTGGTCAGCCTGCACGGCGGGCTGGGTTCGCCGCTGCCGGCACAGGCTGGTGGCAGCCACCCGTCGGTGCTGGTGCTCAATGGCGCCGACGACACCAGCGTGACCGCCGAGGACATCGGCAGCTTCCAGAAAGAAATGGACGCGGCCAAGGTCGATTGGGAGTTCACCAACTACAGCGGCGCGGTGCACTGCTTTGCCGAGCGCGATGCCAACAGCCCGCCGGGCTGCCAGTACAACGAGCGCGCGGCGAAGCGCGCGTGGAAGGCGCTGGATGAGTTCTTCGAGGAACGCTTCCGGTAATAAACGGCGTGCCGACCAACGGTCGGCAGCCACCGGAATGCCGGTTTGGTGGGTGCCGACCGTTGGTCGGCACACCTCAACCCATCAATGCGAGCGCTGCACCGCGTAGCGGGCCAGGCCGCGCAGGGCAGCCACGGCATCATTGTCGGCCAGGCCATCGAGCGCGCGCTCGGCGGCCTCGGCATATTCCTCGGCACGCGCGCGGCTGTACTCCAGGCCGCCGGTAGCGCGGATCGCGGCCAGCACTTCCGGCATCGCCGAGGCGTCGCCGTCCTGCACGATGGTGCGCAGGCGTTCGCGGGTGGCGGCGTCCGAATGGGCCATGGCATGGATCAGCGGCAGCGTGGCCTTGCCCTCGGCGAGGTCGTCACCCAGGTTCTTGCCCAGCTCCTCGGCATTGGCCGAGTAGTCCAGCACGTCGTCGGCGATCTGGAACGCGTAGCCCAGGTGCATGCCGTAGTCGAACAGGGCCTGCTGGGTGGCTTCGTCCACGCCGCTGGCCAGCGCGCCCAGGCGGGTGCCGGCGGCGAACAGCACCGCGGTCTTGCGCTCGATCACGCGCAGGTAGGCGGCTTCGTCGGTATCCGGGTTGTGCACGTGCAGCAGCTGCAGCACTTCACCCTCGGCGATGCGGTTGGTGGCATCGGCCAGGATCTGCATCACCGACATGCGCTCCAGCTCGACCATCAGCTGGAAGCTGCGCGAGTACAGGAAGTCGCCGACCAGCACGCTGGGCGCGTTGCCCCACAGGGCGTTGGCGGTGCTGCGGCCACGGCGCAGGCTGGATTCGTCCACCACGTCGTCGTGCAGCAGGGTGGAGGTGTGGATGAACTCGATGATCGCCGCCAGCTGGTGGTGGTCCGGGCCGGCCTGGCCAACCGCATGGCCGGCCAGCATCACCAGCATCGGGCGCAGGCGCTTGCCGCCGGCGGAAATGATGTGGTCGGCGATCTGGTTGATCAGCACGACGTCCGAGGACAGGCGGCGCCGGATCAGGGCGTCGACGGCGGCCATGTCGGCCGCGGCAAGCGACTGGATCTGGGGCAGGCCCAGGGCGGGACGGGTGTCTTCGGTGATGGTCATGCGATCAGGCTTTCAGGCTCATCGCTGATTATAGGCGTTGCCTGTGAATTCGGGCGCAAACCGGGCAGACCGGCGTCCGCGGCCCGGCCACGGATGCCGCCTGCGTGAATACGTATGCAGGTTGCGCCATGCCCGTGAGGCCACCGCTAAGCTTGCGGCATCAGGATTTCGGCCCGCTCCCGGCGGGTCCCGCACGCCCGGAGGGGGGCTGTCGATGTCGCACTATCCATGGTGGCGCGGAGCCGTCATCTACCAGATCTACCCGCGCAGTTTCCTTGACGCCAACGGCGACGGGGTAGGCGACCTGCCGGGCATCATCCAGCGCCTGGACCACATCGCAACGCTGGGCGTGGACGCGATCTGGATCTCGCCGTTCTTCAAATCGCCGATGGCCGACTTCGGCTACGACATCGCCGACTACCGCGACGTCGACCCGCTGTTCGGCAGCCTGGACGACTTCGACCGCCTGCTGGCCAAGGCGCACGGTCTGGGCCTGAAGGTGATGATCGACCAGGTGCTGAGCCATACCTCGATCGAGCACGCCTGGTTCCGCGAGAGCCGCCAGGACCGGACCAACCCCAAGGCCGACTGGTACGTATGGGCGGACCCGCGCGAGGACGGCACGCCGCCCAATAACTGGCTGTCGCTGTTCGGCGGCGGCGCCTGGCAGTGGGAGCCGCGCCGAGAGCAGTACTACCTGCACAACTTCCTGGTCGACCAGCCAGACCTGAACTTCCATCACCCGGACGTGCAGCAGGCGACCCTGGACAACGTGCGCTTCTGGCTGGACCGCGGCGTGGATGGCTTCCGCCTGGATGCGATCAACTTCTGCTTCCATGACGCGCAGCTGCGCGACAACCCGGCCAAGCCGGCGGAGAAGCGCTTCGGTCGCGGCTTCAGCCCGGACAACCCGTACGCCTACCAGTACCACTATTACAACAACACCCAGCCGGAGAACCTGCCGTTCCTGGAGAGGCTGCGCGCGCTGCTGGACGAGTATCCGGGGGCGGTCAGCCTGGGTGAGATCTCCTCGGAGGACTCGCTGGCCACCACCGCCGAGTACACCCGCGATGGTCGCCTGCACATGGGCTACAGCTTCGAGCTGCTGGTGGACGACTACAGCGCGGCCTACATCCGCGATACGGTCTCGCGCCTGGAAGCCGTGATGACCGAAGGCTGGCCGTGCTGGGCGGTTTCGAATCACGACGTGGAGCGGGCGGTCAGCCGCTGGGGCGGCCACCCGGCTGACCCGCGCCTGGCGAGGATGCTGGTGGCGATGCTGTGCTCGCTGCGCGGCTCGGTCTGCCTGTACCAGGGCGAGGAACTGGGCCTGGCCGAGGCCGAGGTGCCGTTCGAGGCCCTGCAGGACCCCTATGGCATCACCTTCTGGCCCAACTTCAAGGGCCGCGATGGCTGCCGGACCCCGCTGCCGTGGACCGACGCGCCGCTGGCCGGTTTCACCACGGGCCAGCCGTGGCTGCCGATCCCGCCCGAGCACCGTGCCGCGGCCGTGGCGGTGCAGGAGCGCGACCCGGACTCGGTCCTGGCTGCGTTCCGCGGGTTCCTGGCCTGGCGGCATAGCCAGCCGGCACTCCTGCATGGCAGCATCCGATTCATCGAAAGCGCCGAGCCAGTGCTGCTGTTCGAGCGTATGCTTGCAGATGAAACCCTCCTGCTGGCCTTCAACCTGTCGGCCGAGGCGGTGAGCCATCCGCTGCCGCCGGGCAACTGGCAGCAGGTGGCGGTGCCGGGCCCGGATGCGGGTACGGTGCAGGGCAATGAACTCCAGCTGCCGCCGCGCGCGGTGTATTGCGCCCGACGCAGCTGACCGTTTTCTCCGGTGGCGGTACTTGCGGGGACGGGGCCGAAGCGCCCCGTCCCTTTTTTGTGGGTGGGCTTCCGGCGAAAGGCATCCACGCATGGCGTGGATCTACCCAGAGACACCCCAACCAGTAGATCCACGCCATGCGTGGATGGGCCTTGCCGACCAACGGCCGGCATCCGCGCAAAAGAAAACCCGCTGCCTGCGCAGCGGGTTTCCGGTCCTGCTCCCCTTGTGCTGCCGGCCAGCGGCCGGCACTACCCGGTCGTGGTCAGAACTTGTAGTTCACGCCCAGCATGTAGGTGCGGCCCCACTCGATGTATTCCAGCGGGCGGTCCTTGCTGCCGGCGTAGGTGCGGTACGGCTCGTTGGTCAGGTTGCTGCCCTGCAGCAGCAGGGTCAGCCCGCGCAGGCTGCTGCTGTCGCTGAAGGTGTAGCTGACCTGTGCATCGGTCACGTTCTCGCCGACCACGTAACGCAGCGTGCGATTGCCGTTGAAGTTGCCGATCTCACCGATGAAGTCCGAACGGCGGCGCTGGCTCACACGTGCTTCAAAGCCGCTGCGTTCGTAGTAGGCGGTGAAGTTGTACACGCGCTTGGACAGTCCCGGCAGGCTGATCGGGTCGGTGCCCACACTGGAGGCGCTCTCCGGATCCAGGATGGTGATGTCGCTCTTGTTGAAGGTCGCGCTGGCCTGCACGCCGAAGCCGCGCAGGCTGTCGGTCAGCATCTCCAGCGGGAACGACCCGGTCAGCTCCAGCCCCTTCAACGTGCCGCCCTTGCCGTTCTGCGGCGTGGAGAAGGTGCCGGTGGTCAGCACCGGTGCGGTCATGCCCGGCGGTGGCACGTAGTTGCCGAGCAGGCCGCTGAAGTCGTAGTTGTCCACCGATTGCGTGTAGACGTAGCTCTTCAGGTCCTTGTAGAAGATCGCCGCAGCCACGTAGGCCTTCGCGCCGAAGTACTTCTCATAGGACAGATCCAGCGCGGTGGCGCGCCACGGATCCAGCAGCGGATTGCCACCGCTGCCACCGGGGCGGCCGTTGTTGGTATCCACGCCGAATTCCAGGCCGGCACGCATCTGGTCCACGCGCGGGCGCGCGACCTGCTTGGCGGCGGCGAAGCGCAGCGTCTGCTGGTGCGGGAACATGAACACCAGGTTCAAGCTTGGCAGCCAGTCCTTGTAGGTCCTGCCGGCAGAGAAGGGCTGGATGTTGCTGCCCGCCGGCTGCGAGCTGTCCCAGTAGCGCGAATCCGAGCTCTGGTCGGTGTGCTGCATCTGCACGCCGATGTTGCCGCGCACGCCGACCACGCCGATGTCGGTGTTGATGTTCAGGCGTGCCCACGCCGTGGTGATCTTCTCCTCGACCGTCCAGGATTTCGGAATCAGGTAGTCCAGGTTGTCGACCGGGTTGAAGGTCATGTAACGACCGACGGCTGCCGGCACATTCCACGACGGGATGTAGCCGATGCCGGCGAAACCGAGGTTGACCGGGCGGTACTGCAGGTCCGGTGCGATGGTGGATTCGCCTTGGGCGCCGAGCAGGATGTTGCCTTCGGCCTGAGCCTTCTGCTTGCGACGGTCGGCATAGTTCACGCCCACGTCCACATCCGAGAACCAGCTGGACATTGCCTCGGGAACCGGCAGCGTGGCCGCCAGCTTGGCGCCCTTCAAGCGGTCTTCGACCTCTGGCACCTTGCCGTAGCCGGAACCATAGATCGTGTTGGTCAGGAACAGGCTGTCCGGATTGGAATAGTCGCGCCCCGGCGTGATCTGCGAGAAGCTGTTGTTGTTCACCACCAGCCCGATCGTGTCGAACTGCGGGCGCGGCACCAGCTGCAGGTTGTTTTCCAGGTTGATCTCGCGGCGGGTCGCCTTGGAGTAGTTCAGGTCGGCGACCAGCTTCACGCCACCGACGTTGAACTCGTTGTTCCAGCCGAACGCATCGATCTTGTCCTTGCGCTTGTTGTACATGCCGCGCACCAGCGGGTATGCATTGTTGATCGTGCCGCCGGTGAAGCTGCCATCGGCATTGCGGCCGACATTGCTGAACACCGGCAGGATCGCGTTGGGGTTGTTGCTGTCCTCGCCGTTGCCGCTGAGGCTCAGCTCGAACTGGTTGGCGGTGTCGATCTGCTCGGCTTCGGTGTGGAACGCATCGAAGGTGCTGGTCCAGCTGTTGCTGGGGCGGAACTGGATCGTTGCCATCACGCCGTCGCGCTTGTTGTTGCCGGTGCGGCGCAGGGCCTTGATGCCATCGGTGAAGTAGGTGCCAGGTGCGATTCCGCGACGCTCGCCCTTGTCGGTGTGTTCGGTGGTCCAGGGCTCGTACAGGCCGACCTGGTTCTCCTGGATCGGCATGTCGCTGTGCGCATAACCAATGGCGATGCCCAGGGTGTTGTCGAAGAACTGGTCGATGTAGCTGGCGCTGAAACGGTTGCCATACGGGTCGATATTGGCGGCGCGGCCCAGGGAGCTCTTCTGGTAGCGGCCGCTGACCGCGATCACCCGCTCGCCGAAGCTGAGCGGGCGTGCGGTCTGCATGTCGATGGTGCCCGACAGGCCTTGGCCGACCAGCGCCGCGTCCGGGGTCTTGTACACGGTCACGCCGTTGACCAGCTCGGACGGGTACTGGTCGAATTCGACGCCGCGGTTGTCGCCGGTGCTGACCACTTCACGGCCATTGAGCAGGGTGGTGGCGAAGTCGGGCGACAGGCCACGCACACTGATCACCTGCGCACGGCCGGCCACACGCTGCGCGGCCAGGCCGGGCAGGCGCGAGATGGATTCGGCGATGCTGACGTCGGGCAGTTTGCCGATGTCTTCGGCGGAGATCGCTTCGACCACCGAGGTGGCGTCCTGCTTGATCGCGATTGCGTTCTCGATGCCGCGGCGGATGCCGGTGACCTGCACCGTATCCAGGTTGGTGGCGGCGGTGGCGGCCGGCGTGGTGGTGCTCTGCGTGGACTGTGCCGACGCCAGCGTCGGCGCCAGGACAACGGCCAGCGCGATGCTCAGCGCGCTGCGCTTGTGGTTCAACATTTTCCCCTCCCAGGCAATGTTGCAGATCGATTTGTGAACGTCCCGGAGTGACCGTGGACGTGCGACGCGGTGGCCGCTGTCGTCGCCGCTATGGTAGGCAGCGCGTTCTTCGCGGGAATCACCCTGCATACGTATTCAATGGCGTTTGCAGGGATGTAATCGCTTTCAGGTTCTGTTTGCGGTAGTGCCGGCCGCTGGCCGGCAATCGCGTTCACCGGGTTGCCGGCCAGCAGCCGGCACTACCGCGGCATTCAAAGCGGCGTGAAACGAATGGCCTGCCCACCCCCCGGTGCCAGCACCAGCGTCAGCACGTCGGCGCTGGTCACCTCTCGGGTTTCGCGCGCGAATGCGAAGGGATTGCTGCGGAAATCCGCGCCCTCGCCATCGCGGTAGATCTCGGCGCGATAGCGCACGCCCGGTTCCAGAAAGCCCAGCGACACCGGCAGCACGCGGCCGTGCTCGTCGGTGATGCTGCCGAGGAACCAGTCGCGGCTGTTGCGGTCGCGGCGCACGATCGTCACGTAGTCGCCCACTTCGCCATCGAGCACGCGGCTCTGCTCCCAGTCCACCGCGACGTCTTCGATGAAACGGAATGCCTCGCGATGCTGCAGGTAGTGCTCGGGCAGGTCGGCGGCCATCTGGATCGGGCTGTACAGCACCACGTACAGCGCCAGCTGGCGTGCCAGCGTGCTGGGAATGGCCTGGCCGTGGCGGCCCTTCAAGCTGAGGATGCCGGGGGTGTAATCCATCGGCCCGGCCAGCATGCGGGTGAACACCAGGTTGACCTCATGTTCCGGCGGGTTCGGCGGCTGGCCCCAGGCGTTGTACTCCATGCCGCGTGCGCCTTCGCGCGAGATCCAGTTGGGATAGGTGCGGCGCAGGCCGGTGTCCTTGATCGGCTCATGCGGGTTCACCGACAGATGGCGGCGCGCTGCTTCATGCACCACCTTCAGATGGTGGCGCGCCATGAACTGCCCGTCATGCCACTCACGCCACAGCGGGCCGCCCGAGGGATTGCGGCGGTCGACCTGGCCGTCGTCACAGACGTAGCCGGTCTTGAACTGGTCCACGCCCAGCCGCGCATACAGGTCCAGCGCGGCGCCCAGCTGGTCCTCGTAGTGCTCGATGGCGCAGCCGGTTTCATGGTGGCCGATCAGGTGCACGCCCTTGTTCAGGCCATACGCCGAGAGCGCTTCAATGTCGAAATCGGGCGTGGCACGGGTGAAATCGAAGTCGTAGCCATTGCCCACCCACATGCCGTCCCAGCCCGGATTCCAGCCTTCCACCAGCACGCCACGGAAGCCGTGTGCGGCGGCGAAGTCGATCACCTTCTTCGTCTTCGCGGTGGTGGCCGCATGCTTCGGCCCGGTCGCCCAGCTCTCGTTGTCCAGGTGCATCGACCACCACACCCCCAGGTACTTGGCCGGCTTCACCCAGCTCACATCACCCAGCGCATTGGGTTCGTTGAGGTTGAGGATCAGGTCCGATTCGACCAGGCCGCCGGCACGGTCGGCAATCTGCAGCGTGCGCCACGGCGTGGCGAAGGGCAGGCCGCGGCGCACCTTCCAGCCTTCGGCCGAGGGCGAGAGCTGCGCGCGCAGGCGCTGGCCCTCGGTGCGGCGCAGCCACATGCCGGCGTAGTCGACCAGCGCAGCCTCGTGAATCGCCACGTGCAGGCCATCGCGGCTGCGCAGGGTCATCGGCGTATGCACCAGCGGAACCTCGCGCAGCGGCGTGCGCTGGTACAGGTACTCGTAGTGGATCGGTTCGCCGGCAGGGATCCACCACGCGGTGGAATCCTGCGCGATGGCGAACTCGGTCAGCTCGTCATCGATGATCGCTTCGTGCAGGTTCGGCTGCTCGGGGAACACATAGCGGAAGCCGAGGCCATCGTCGTAGATGCGGAACACCACATCGAGCCGGCGCTTGCTGCCGGTGGTCTCGGCCAGATGCACGGTCAGCTCATTGAAACGGTTGCGGGTAATCCGGCGCTCGCCCCAGGGCTGTTCCCAGCGGTCATCGACGCTGCGTTGCTGTTGGCCGAGCAGGGCGAAATCCCGGTCCAGGTGCCCATCGCGCAAGGCAAAGCCCAGCTTCGAATCTTCCACCACGGTCTCGCCGAAACGCTCGACGCGATAGCGCGCGGTGCCACCGTCCAGCACCAGGCTGACCTTGAGCACCTTTCCCGGTGATTCGACGCTGGCCACCTGCGGCGCTGCCTGCGCCAGCGTGGCCAGGCCCAGCAGAGCCAGACCGAGCAGGTGCGCGAACACGGCGCGTACAGCAGTGGGTGACATCGGCATTTCCCCTCCCAAGGCGCCGTTGGCAGACCCGGACCATAAGCCAGCGCGGCAGGCCCGCTACCGCGCAACGCCATGAATACGTATGCAGCTGGACGCAGCCGACAGCCCCGCGTCTACCATGGGGCCAAGGCACCTTGAGGGAGGGGCCGCGCCCGCCCGCCGACAACGACGGTGCGGACCTACAACGCGTGCAGAGAGGGAGGGAGGCCGACGGGCGAAAGCCGGTCCGCCGCTTCGATGCTGAAGATCATTTGCCTGACCGCTGCCCTGGGGGCAGCGCTGGGATCGACCGCGCAGGCGGCCGACCTGCAATTCGACGGCCGCCATGCGCGCGCCGAAGCCGCTGCCAACGGCAGCTACGTGCTGCATGCGCCGAAGGCTGAGGTGCGTATCGCGCCCATGCCGATGCGCAGCCAGACCGGCAGCGTGATGTTCGATGCACTGTTCGCGCTGGCCCAGCAGGAGATGGACCAGGACCGCGTGGATGCGATCCGCGATCCCGCGTTCGATGAAGGCCGGCCGGTGCCATGCGAGTGCTTCCAGACCGGCGCGCGCTGGCCCTACGTGTGGACCCGCGATGTCAGCTTCGCCGCCGACCTGGCGCTGGCGCGGCTGGACCCGCAGCGCACCCGGCAGTCGCTTCAGTTCAAGCTCTCGGCAGCGCGCGATGGCCATACGCCCGGCCTGTTCGTGGCGCAGGACACCGGTTCCGGCGGCAGCTGGCCGATCAGCAGCGACCGGGTGGTGTGGTTCCTGGCGGCACGCCACCTGCTGGACGATCGCGCGTTTGCCGACCAGGTCTGGCAGGCGCTGCAGGGCACGCTGGCGCAGGACCGCGCGATGGTGTTCGACGCGCAGGTGGGCCTGTACCGTGGTGAGACCTCGTTCCTGGACTGGCGCGAGCAGACCTATCCGGACTGGACCCGCGAGGACGTGCGCTTCATCGGCGATTCCTATGCGCTGTCCACCAACGTGCTGCACTACCAGGCGCTGCGCCTGGCCGAACGCCTGGCTGGCCAACATGGTGATGCCCGCGCGGCTGACTACAAGGCGTGGGCCGATGCGTTGGCGCAGCAGATCGATGCGCGCTTCTGGCGCGAGGACATGGGCCAGTACATGAGCTACATCGGCGAAGCCGCGCACCCGGTGCCCTACGCCAAGGTCGATCTGCTCGGCCTGTCGCTGGGCATCCTCGCCGAGGTGTTGCCGGCCGAGCGTGCGCGCCGTGCGCTGGCCGCTTACCCGATGGGGCCGGCCGGAAGCCCGGTGGTCTGGCCGCAGGAGTCGCAGCAGCCGATCTACCACAACCGCGCGATCTGGCCGTTCGTCAGCGCCTATTCGCTGCGTGCGGCGCGGCAGCTGGACGATGCGCCGCGCATCGCCGCCGAGATCCGTTCGCTGATGCAGGGCGCTGCGCTGGCCGGTTCCAACATGGAAAACTACGAACTGGTCAGCCAGGCCGTGCATGTCGAGGAAGGAGCGCTGAGCGGCCCGGTGGTCAACTCCGAACGCCAGCTGTGGTCGGTGGCCGGCTATCTGTCGATGGTGGTCGAGGGCGTGTTCGGCGTGCAGGACGATGGCCGCATGCAGCCCAAGCTGCCGGCCGTGCTGGTGCCGGAGCTGTTCGGCACGCATCCCCGCATCACGCTGGAAGCCAACGGCAGGCGCTATGTGCTGGAGCGCCCGCAGAACGTGGGCGATGGCCTGCTGGTGGCCGGCAGCACCATCACACGTGGCACGACTACCACGGTGCAGCTGGTCGCTGCCCCGGCAGCAACCGGTTTCGCTGCCACGACTGCGGATGCCAACGCGCGTGCGCCCGCAACACCGGCGGCACCGCAGGCCCTGCGCATGGGCACGGGCTGGAACGTTCCGGTGCAAGCCGAGCAGGTTCTGTGGAAGGACGGCAGGGCCCTCGTCGCCAGCAATGGCCCGGTGCACATCAGCGACGATGGCCTGCAGCACTGCCTCAGCCTGACCCTGCGCGAGGGTGCGCTGGAGTCGCTGCACAGCCCGACGCTCTGCGTCGGTCCGCAGCAGGTGCTGAAGGGCGAGGAACGCTGGCAGTTCACCGCGGCCCAGGCCGGGCAGGTGCGCCTGCGCCTGCAGTACCGCAACGCGAACGGGCCGATCAACACCGGCGTCACGGCTGCGGTCAAGCAGCTGGTGCTGCAGTGCCCGGGCCAGCCGTTGCAGCGGCATACGGTCACCCTGCCGCACAGCCTGGCGGTGCAGGATTCGACCTCGGCAACGTTCGCAGTGCCCAAGGGGCGGTGCACGGTCACGCTTGAAGATGGCTTCAACATGAGCGCGCTGCAGCACTTCGCGCACTACACCGGCGGCAAGGGCGGGCGTGATGGTGTGCTCAACCAGGCCCAGGTGCAGGCACTGACGGTGGCGCCGGTGGCGATGGAAGAGGGCGCACGATGAGTCGTCCCGCCAAACCGCAGCTGTCGTTCTGGCAGATCTGGAACATGTGTTTCGGCTTCCTCGGCATCCAGTTCGGCTTCGCCCTGCAGAACGCCAACGCCAGCCGCATCTTCGAGACACTGGGCGCGGACATGGACGCGGTGCCCGGGCTGTGGATCGCGGCGCCACTGACTGGCCTGCTGGTGCAGCCGGTGATCGGTTACCTGTCCGATCGCACCTGGACGCGCTGGGGCCGTCGCCGCCCGTTCTTCATGATCGGTGCGGTACTGACTACGCTGGCGCTGCTGGTGATGCCGAATTCGCCGACGCTGTGGATCGCCGCCGGTACCTTGTGGGTGCTGGACGCCTCGATCAACGTGTCGATGGAACCGTTCCGCGCCTTCGTCGGCGATCAGCTGGCGCCGCGCCAGCGTCCGGCCGGCTATGCCATGCAGAGCTTCTTCATCGGCGTGGGCGCCATCGTCGCCAGCTTCCTTCCGTTCATCCTGGCCCACTTCGGTGTTGCCAATACCGCAGCTGCCGGCGAAGTGCCCGATACCGTGCGCTATGCGTTCTACTTCGGCGCGGTGGTGCTGCTGGCGGCGATCACCTGGACGGTGGTCAGCACCCGCGAGTACTCGCCGGCAGAGCTGGCCGGGTTTGACGATGCCGAGCCGCCGGCGCACCACGCAGGGGCTGCGATCAGTGGCCCCGCGCCGTGGGCACAGGTGGCGCTGTGGCTGGGGCTCGGCGTGGTGCTGGCGCTGCTGATCGCCTGGCGACAGGGCGACAGGATGCTGTATGTGCTGGCAGGACTGTGCGCCGGCTACGGCCTGCTGCTGGCGGCCGCGCGTGCCTTGCCGGCCACGCATATGCTGGCCGCCATCGTCGGCGACCTGCGCGCGATGCCGGTGACCATGCGTCGTTTGGCGTGGGTGCAGTTCTTCTCGTGGTTCGCGCTGTTTGCGATGTGGATCTACACCACCGCCGCGGTGGCCGGTATCCACTTCGGCTCGACCGATCCGCAGTCGGCGGCCTACAACGAGGGCGCCAACTGGGTGGGCGTGCTGTTTGGTGCCTACAACGGCTTCGCCGCGCTGGCCGCAGTACTGATCCCGCCGATGGTGCGTGCGATCGGCCTGCGCTGGAGCCACCTGGTCAACCTGTGGCTGGGCGGCGCCGGCCTGGTCTCGCTGATGTTCATCCGCGACCCACACTGGCTGCTGCTGTCGATGGTCGGCGTCGGCTTCGCCTGGGCGTCCATCCTTTCGCTGCCCTATGCGCTGCTGTCCGACAGCGTGCCGGCATCGAAGATGGGCGTGTACATGGGCATCTTCAATTTCTTCATCGTGATCCCGCAGCTGGTCGCGGCCAGTGCGCTCGGCTTTGCCCTGCGCGCTTGGCTGGGCGGTCAGCCGATGCATGTGCTGGTGCTGGGCGGCTGCAGCCTGTTCGTCGCCGGCCTGTGCGTGCTGCGGGTTCCATCCCGTCCGGAGGTGGTGTGATGCGTGGTGCGCTGTCTGTTGCTGTTTCCCTGGTACTGCTGGCCGGCCATGCGACGGCCGCGCCACGCCCGGACTATGTGGGCACCACCGAGCCGTTCGCCAGCGATGCGGTGTACTTCGTGGTCACCGACCGCTTCGTCAACGGCGACCCGTCCAACGACCATCGCGACCAGGGCGGCGCGCATCGCACCTTCGATATCCCGGTGCCGTGCCCGGACAAGGTGGACGGCAATATCGGCTATCTCGGCGGTGACTTCCGCGGCGTGCTCGACAATGCGCAGTACATCCGCAACCTCGGCTTCGGCGCGGTATGGATCACGCCGATCGTTGACAACCCGGACGAGGCGTTCACCGGCAGCAAGCCGATCAGCTGCACCAGTACGCTGACCGATCGAGGCAAAACCGGCTACCACGGCTACTGGGGCATCAACTTCTACAAGCTCGATGAGCACCTGCCCAGCAAGGACCTGGACTTCGCGGGGTTGACCAAGGGCCTGCATGGCGCAGGCCTGAAGGTGGTGCTGGACATCGTCGGCAACCACGGCTCGCCGGCCTGGACCATGCCGACGCGGCAGCCGCAGTTCGGCCAGATCTTCGACAAGGACGGAACGCTGATCGCCGACCACCAGAACCTGCCACCGCGGAAGCTGGATCCGAAGCACAACCCGCTGCACGCGTTCTACAACAATATCGGTCCGGTCGACGGCAAGAACGGATCGATCTTCGACGGCAACCTTGCCGAGCTGTCCGACTTCAACCAGGACAATCCGGCGGTGATGGATTATCTGGTGGGTGCTTACCTGCAGTGGACCGCGCAGGGCGTGGATGCCTTGCGCATCGACACCATCGGCTGGCTGCCGCACCCGTGGTGGCATGCCTTCGTGAAGCGCATCCGCGCCGAGCATCCGGGCATGTTCATGTTCGGCGAAGCGTTCGACTACAACGCCGCGAGCATCGCCGAACACACCTGGCCGGCCAACGCCAATGTCAGCGTGCTCGACTTCCCGCTGCGCGGCGCACTAGAGCAGACCTTCGGCACCGCCGGAAAGGGCTTCGAGACCCTGGCCGAGCCGCTGCACCTGAGCGGTGGCCCGTACGCCAACCCGTATGAGCTGATGAGCTTCTACGACAACCACGACATGCCGCGCCTGCAGGCCAGCGACAGCGGCTTCATCGATGCGCACAACTGGTTGTTCACCGCACGCGGCATTCCGGTGGTCTATTACGGCTCGGAAACCGGCTTCATGCGTGGTCGTGCCGAGCATGCCGGCAACCGTGCCTACTTCGGCCAGCCGCGTGTGGATGCCGCACCGGAGAGTCCGATCTTCGCGCCGCTGCAGCGTATCGCGCGATTGCGCGAAGCCACGCCGGCGCTGCAGCGTGGCCTGCAGGTGAACGAGCGCCTGCAGGGTGATGAAGCGGTGTTCTTCCGCGTGCTGCAGTATGGCGACGTGGCGCAGACCGCGCTGGTGCTGCTGAACAAGGGCGACCGGACCAGGACCCTCACCGTGTCGCGTTACGTGCAGGCGGGCCGCTGGCGCGATGCACTGGACGGCGGTTCGTTGCAGGTGGATGCCTCCCTGAAGGCCGACGTACCCGCGCACGGCGTGAAGGTCTACGTGCTGGACGCCGCCGTGCAGCAGCCGGCATTGCAGGCCGAGCTGGACAAGGCGATGGCCGACCAGAAGGCGCGGGATCAGCGGCTGGGGCGGTAGTGCCGGCCGCTGGCCGGCAACCCATGAATCCATGGCACCTTCAGGTGCCGGCCAGCGGCCGGCACTACCTGGTTTGCCTGCATCCGGCACAATAGGCGCCCCTCACGCCCCGCCGTACCGCCATGACCGACCTCGCCCCGCAGACCCCGATCGAAACCCTGCTGAAGGCGGCGATGGACGGGGCGGTGCCGATCCGCGCCTTCATGGAGGCCTTCGTCGCCTCCGAAGTGGTGCTGCTGACCGGCAGCCTGGTCACCCCCGACGGCAGCGGCTTCGACCCGCTGCTGTTCGACAAGCAGGGCACCCTGCACGTGGCCGTGTTCACCGACCCGTCGCGGGTGGGCATCTACAGCCAGCAGGCCGAACACCAGATCCGCTGGCTGATGCTGGACGTGCTGCGCCGCGTGCCGGGTGGCTATGGCGTGGTGATCAATCCGGGCACTTCGCTGGGCTTTGAGATTTCGCCGAGCGGCGTCGGCGAGATCCTGAAGGACTTCGCCCAGAGCTGAACCGCCACCGCGCTATATTTGTAAAGTCCAGCCATGCTCGACTGCCTTTCGCACAGTGCCAGATCAGTCGAGCATGGCTCGACTCTACAGAACGCTTCCCCATCGAGGCATTGCCATGGAATTCAGGGTATTACCCGCCGGCGCACCGGGACGGCAGCAGTTGGCCCGGTGGTACCACGCCGAATGGGGCCGCGACGCCGGCCTGTCGCTGGAACAGGAACTGCAGCGGCTGAACACACCTCAGGACGCCGAGGGTTTCCCGCACCTGATCGCCGCCTTCGATGGCGACCAGGTGGTCGGTGCCGTGCAGCTCAAGCGCCGGGAAATGCAGGCCTTCCCGCAGTACGAGCATTGGCTGGGCAGCGTGTTCGTGGCCGATAGTCATCGCGGGCGTGGGCTGGCTGGCGCGCTGGTCGAGCAGGCCGCGGCGCAGGCGGTGCGGATGGGGGTTTCCGAACTGTACCTGCAGACCGAATCGTTGGATGGCGGCCTGTATGCGCGGTTGGGCTGGAAGCCGCTGCAGGAAGCCGACAACCGCAGCCACCGCGTGCTGGTGATGGTGCGCAGGTTGGCCGCATGAGCGCCGCAACGGCCCGGCACTCCCGCTCAGCACTGATCTTCCTGATCGCAGCCATCGTTGCCGCACTGGTCTCCATGCCCCTGCTGCGCGCGGTGGGCATGGTGCTGTGGCCGGTCTTCGTCATTGCCTGGCTGATCAACCTGGGCGCGGCCTGGCATCTGGCCCAGTGGGCGCGCCAGCAGGGCCGTTCGGCGTGGGCATTCGGGTTGCCGGCGGCGCTCGGTACCGTCGCCTCGATCGTGGTCTATGTGCTGCTGGCGTTGCTGGGGCCGAAGGCGACGGTGCGCTGAAGCTTCGCGGTCACCGTGGGCAGTATGCCGAGCATGGCTCGGCACTACAGTAAGGCCGAGCCAAGCCCGCAGGTGTTGCGTGGAGCGCCGGCGGACAGGCCGGCGCCCCGTTGCCTCACATCGTCACCTTGCGCCGGTTGTCATCGCTCACGCGGTCGATCAGCTTGTTGTACGGGTCGAAGCCTGCTTCATCCGGCTTTTCATCCACCGTCACCGTGATCTTCGGCGCGGCACTGGTGATGTGGTGGCGCTGCAGATACAGCACCTTCTGGTCGCGTTCCTTGCCGGAGGGCCCGTTGGCGAACACGCCGATCTCGACCCAGTCATCCATCGTGCCGTCGCTCTCCTTGCCCTTGCCGTCGGCGTACTGCTTGGCGGCGTGCAGGTCCAGGGTCACGTCGTAGCGGCCGTCATCGCGCTTGCGGGCGCTGGCGGCCATCACCCGGTTGTCGTAGAAACTGATCTTCTCGAACAGGTCGGTGACCAGCTGCTGGCGGTCAGCCGGGGTCTCGGCACGGATGTAGCCCAGCAGCTCGCGTGAGGTGGTGTACGGCGGCTGCTGGTAACCCTTGTCCTGCAGGAAGCGCTTCAGAGCACGGTTCAGCGCCTGCTCGCCGATTTCCTCGCGCAGCCGGTAGAACACCAGCGAACCCTTCTGGTAGTGGATGTACTGCTGGTTCTCCACGCGCTCCAGCGGCTGTTCCTCGATGGCCTCGCCGCCGCGGCCGGACAGGTAGCCGTCCAGTTCGCGCTTGAGGAACTGACGCATGTGCTGGCGGCCGTACTCCTGCTCCATCACCATCAGTGCCGAATACTGCGACAACGATTCGGACAGCACCGTGGCGCCCTGCACGTTGGCACCGATCACCTGGTGCGCCCACCACTGGTGCGCGATCTCGTGCGCGGTCACGTAGAACACGTAGTCCACCTTGTCCGGATCGCGCAGGTCGGCGATGAAGCCGATGGCCTCGGAGTAGGGGATGGTGTTGGCGAACGACTGCGCGAAACGCGCATAGCCCGGGAACTCGATGATGCGTACCTGGCGGTGCTGGTAGGGCGTGAAGTTCGCTTCGTAGTAGGTCAGCGACTTCTGCACCGCTTCGATCATCCGGTCCACGTTGTAGCCGTGCGCCGGGTCGAAGTAGACCTCGATCGGGATGTCCCTGTACTTCGCCTTGCGCACCTCCCAGCGTGCCGACAGATAGGCGTAGAAGTTCAGCATCGGCCGATCCATGGCGTAGCTGAAGCAGCGGCGGCCATTCACCGTGGTCTCCTTCTGCAGGTAGCCCGGCGCCAGCGCCACTTGGTCCGGCGCGGTGCAGACCGTGGTGCGGAAATCGAGCCAGTCGGCATCGTTGGAAATGTAGGTGTTGGCGCGCGCGGCTTCGTCTTCCAGCTTGGGCATGCGCCGCGGCTCACCCAGGCCGCGCTTGCGCCGCTCGTTGCGGTCGCTGATCTCGGCGCCTTCGTTGTAGCCGAACGACGGCAGTACGCGGCTGTTGAAGAACGTGCCGTTGTCCACGATGTTGCTCGGCGCCTGGCCGGCGGTGATGCCGTTGGGTTTCTGCACCACCCGGAAGTGGACGTTGCGGCTTTCACCCGGTTGCAGTGGCGCGGCCAGGCGGTAGATGCGGTAGCCAAGGTCGGCGTCGTGCATCGACAAGGTCTGCCCACCCAGGTCAGCCGCGACCAGCTGCTTGTCGTCGCCCATCGAGACATGCACGTCCTGGATCGGCACGGCATGCGTGTTGCGCACCGTCCAGTTCGCATCGATCACCATCGACTGCGATTCGGGGAACAGGTCCACGCGGTTGTCCACCGCCACGATGCGAGGCTGCGGCAAAGTGCGGTACTTCGACAGCTCGCGCTCGTAGCGGGCCTGCAGATCCAGCTGCTGGTCGGGCGAGATGAACTCGTTGCGGATGTTGGTGCTCCAGTAGAGCCAGCCGCCCACGCCGATGAAGGACAAGGCCGCTACTCCGGCGAAGACGCCGGTCGGACCGCGCAGGCGGCGGCCGGCCAGGGCCAGTCGCTGGCGCAGGCCCTGGCTGACACCTCGTACCCAGAAGGCTGACGCCAGGCACATCAACGTCAGCAGGAACAGGGCCCAGTAGCCCTGGAATGCCAGCTGCCCGGTCAGGAAGTGGCCGTAGCCGTTCATGTCCGAATAGGGCGCGTTGGGCCAGCTGCCGAAGTTGTACAGGTTCTGCGTGTAGTCGAGCAGGCCGAGCACACCCTGGCCGATCATCACCACGATCAGCAGTGCGTAGCCGACGAACTTGTTGTTGGTGAGCACCTGCAGCACCAGCGCCAGGCCCCCCATCAGGATGTAGACCACCGAATCCAGCGCCAGGCTGCGCAGGTACAGCATCGGCTCCAGATGCGTGTATCCCTTGGCCAGCTGCACGCCCATCGCCGCCATCGCACCGGCGGTCTGGAAGCAGACGATCACCGCCAGCAGCGCGGTGAACTTGGCCAGCAGCGGTACCCAGTTCGGCACCGGCATGGCGTCCGTAACTTCGTTGATGCGCGCGCTGCGTTCCTTCCAGACCAGCTCGCCGGCGAAGAACAGCACGATGATCACCAGCAGCCAGCTGAAGGCGCCCTGCAGGCCCATGATCATCTGCGAGGTGACCGGCCAGATCGAGGTGCCGTACAGCGTCTGCCGGAACAGCGCGCTGGGCAGGAAGTTGGCCAGGCCCAGTACCAGCAGCACGATGAACGGCACGCTGCGCAGGACGCCACGTGTATCGAAGCGGACCTGGCGCAGGAACTGCTGCCACGCCGTGGTGGTAGTGAACGCCGGTACCACGCGCGGCAGCGTTGCGCGGGTGGGGCGGACGGCGCCGGCATCGGCAACCGGTTGCGCCTGCCTGCGGCCCCAGCGCCGACGGCCACTGCCGCTGCGTTCGGTGCGGAACAGCGCGAAGGTGGCGGCGAACAGCGCGGCAGCCACGCCCAACCACAGGGCGCGGTTGGCCAGCAGGTAACCGGCCAGCTCGGGAATCCCGTTGTTGCGTTCGGCGGTGGACCAGTAGCGGATCGTGCGGCCCAGTGCGCGCATGCCCAACGGTTCGCTCAGCACCGCGATCCAGGTGTTGTCGATGTCGCGCAGCAGGGCCGCGCTGGCGCCGTACAGCACGAGGTAGGCCACCAGGCCGATGTAGACCCACAGGATCGAGCGGGTCAGCGCCGCCAGCAGCGACAGCAGCGCGGTGGTGAACAGCAGGTTCGGAATGACGATGACCGCGAACGTCCACGCATAGCCCTGCCAGCTGATCGGGCCCATGCGCTCGGGATCGACCCACGGCATGAACGGCGCCAGCCACAGGCCGAACGCGATCAGGACGTAGACCAGCAGCCCGGCCGCCAGGGCGGCAGCGATGCGCCCGGCCAGGTAATCGCGGCGCTTCACCGGACTGGCGAAGATCAGTTCGGCGGTGCCGAGTTCGAAGTCACGCAACAGCGCGTTGCTGACGAACAATGCGGTGACCAGCATGCCAAGCAGGGTGAAGATGCCCAGCATCTGCGCGATCACGGTGGGCGCGTTGCTGTGCACGTTGCCGCTGCCGCCACCGATCTGCACGGCGTCGCTGGAGGCGGCGGCGAAGGCGAGCAGGGCGAACAGGCCGGCCAGCAGCCACAGCAGCGGGGAACGCAGCTGCTCGCGCAGCTCGAAGCGGAAAAAGTTGAGGATCATGGCGTGCTCCGCTCAGGCTGCCGCGCGGGCACGGGCCTGCAGGCGCAGGCGCTGGAAGTACACGTCCTCGAGGTCGGGTGCGACGGCCACGAAGCCGTCGCCGGGATCATTGGCGCTGTGCACGTGGATCACCGGGCGGCCACCGACCAGGCGGGTGGACAGCACTACGTAGCGCGCTTCGTGGTCGGCCAGTTCCGAAGGATCGACCTGCTTGCGCCAGACCTGGTGCTGCAGGGCGTCGATGGCCTCGGCAGGGCGGCCGGTCAGCAGTACCTGGCCCTTGTTCATGATCGCCATCGTCGGGCACAGGTCGGTCACGTCCTCGACGATGTGGGTGGACAGGATCACCGCCACGTTTTCGCCGATCGCCGCCAGCAGGTTGAGGAAACGGTTGCGCTCTTCCGGGTCGAGGCCGGCGGTGGGTTCATCGACGATCACCAGCCGCGGGTCTCCCAGCAGCGCCTGGGCGATGCCGAAGCGCTGGCGCATGCCGCCGGAGTACGTGCCCAGCTTGCGCTTGCGTGCGTCCCACAGGTTCACCTGCTGCAGCAGGCCATCGACCACCTCGCGGCGCTGCGCGCGCTGGGTCAGGCCCTTGAGCACTGCGAAATGTTCCAGCAGGTCCAGCGCGCTGACTTTCGGGTACACGCCGAAATCCTGCGGCAGGTAGCCCAGCCGGCGGCGCACCGCGTCCTTGTCGCGCAGTACGTCGATCGGCGCCTCGCCTGGAATGGTGAGGGTAGCCGTGCCGCTGTCGGCCTCCTGCAGGGTGGACAGCGTGCGCATCAGCGACGACTTGCCGGCGCCGTTGGGGCCGAGCAGGCCGAACATGCCGCGCGGGATGTCCAGGTTGACGTTGTTGAGGGCATGCACGCCGTTGGCGTACGTCTTGGACAGCGAATCGATCTTCAGCATGCGACGTACACCTTTCAATGGGCGATGTCTGCGCGTTATCCGCGCATCAGCCTCCGTGCGCATCCGCCGTTGGTCATGGGGGGAGAATTCCGCCGTCGCACGTTGGGGCGTGGGGCGGTGGCCTGGCAGCGCTTACCCGCGCAGCGAAGATTCCCGCACCACCAGCTTCACCGGGATGCTCTGGCTCTCCACCGGTTGCCGGCCGATCAGTGCCAGCAGGCGCTCCACCAGCAGCTGTCCGGCCTGCTTGGTGTCCTGCTGCACGGTGGTCAGCGCCGGGGATACCGAGGCCGCCAGTGGGATGTCGTCGAAGCCGGTCACCGCCACGTCCTGTGGCACCCGCAGGCCAGCCTCGCGGAGCGCGCGCATCGCACCGATGGCGATCAGGTCGCTGGCGGCGCAGATCGCATCGATCGGTTCACCGCGCGCCAGCAGCACCTGGCAGGCCTCCTGGCCGGAAGCCTCGGTGGTGATCGCATCGTGCTGCAGCGCCGGTTCGGCGGCCAGGCCGTGGTCCTGCAGGGCCGCGACATGGCCGCGGTAGCGTTCCTGGAATTCGGGGTAATGGCTGGAGGCATGGCCGAGGAAGGCGATGCGGCGGCAGCCCTGCTGCAACAGGTGGGTGGTGATGTCATGCCCGCCCTGGAAGTTGTCGCTGCCGATCGACACGCCGGGCTGGCCGGGCAGGGCGGCGCCCCAGCGCACGAAGTGCGTGCCCTGTTCAACCAGCCGCTGCAGGCGGTCGCGCGATTCGTGGTAGTCGCCGTAGCCGAGCAGGATGATGCCGTCGGCCTTGTTGCTGTCCTCGTAATCGGCCTGCCAGTCGGTGGACAACTGCTGGAACGATACCAGCAGGTCCTGCCCGTGCAGGGCGCAGGCGCGGGTGATCGAGCCCAGCATCGAGTGGAAGAACGGGTTGATCAGCGAGTCGTCGTTGGTCGGGTCTTCGAAGAACAGCAGGGCCAGGGTGCCGGCGTTGCGCAGGCGCAGGCTGGAGGCGTTCTTGTCGACCTTGTAGTTCAGTTCGCGGGCGATGCGCAGGATGCGCTCGCGGGTCTCGGCATTGACCATCGGGCTGCCACGGAGCGCCCGCGACACGGTCGGCTGGGAGACCCCGGCCAGGTGGGCGATGTCCAGGGAGGTGGCTTTGCCTTTGATCGTCATGGGAACGGATAGGGAACGTGCAGCGATCATGATGCCATGAGGCTGGCCCTCCGCTCGCAGGTGCGCTCCTGTCTGGATGAACGGGATTGATGTTGAAAAATGTGACCAATTTGTCACTTTGACCTGATTTGCACAAAAGCGCATTCAGCAGATGGACAGCTGCCATGGCATGGCCCTAGAGTCCGCGCACCAGGGGACAACAAGGCAGTTGACGTGGGCAGTAACGGATCAGGGATCGATCTGCAGGAGTCACTGTGCGTGGACGATGGAGGCGCGCTGGCGTGCTTCGTCGCCCTGTTGGGGTTTCTGGATCGGCCTGCCGACCCCGACCAGCTCCGGCACCAGCTGGGCCACCCCGAAGGCCGTATCGATACACAGGATCTGTTGCGCCTGGCCAAGCGGATGGACGTCAAAGCACGCGTGGTACAGGCGCGGGTAACCGCGCTGCGCGACCATCCGCTGCCCGCCATCGCCTGCCTGGCCGACGGGCGCTATACGCTCGTGCTCAAGGCTGACGCCGAGAACGTGTTGTGCTTCGACGCGGCGGCCGACGGACGCCCGGTCACGCTGTCCCTTGGCGAGTTCTCGCAGGAGTTCGATGGCCGCCTGTTGCTGATGACCACGCGTGAAAGCGTGGCCGGCGCCGTGAGGCGCTTCGATGTCGGTTGGTTCATTCCTGCCCTGGTGAAGTATCGCCGCCTGCTGCGTGACGTGTTGGTAGCCTCGTTCTTCCTGCAGTTGATGGCACTGATCACGCCGCTGTTCTTCCAGGTGGTGATCGACAAGGTACTGGTGCACAAAGGCATCACCACGCTGGAAGTGCTTGCCCTCGGCCTGCTGGTGGTTTCGGTGTTCGAAGTGCTGATGGGCGGACTGCGCACCTACCTGTTTTCGCACACCACCAGCCGCGTTGATGCCGAACTTGGCTCGAAGCTCTTCTCCCACCTCACGCATCTGCCATTGGCCTATTTCCAGGCGCGTCGGGTGGGCGATTCGGTGGCGCGCGTGCGCGAACTGGAAACCATCCGCGAGTTCCTCACCTCTTCGGCGCAGACGGTCGTGCTGGACCTGTTCTTCGCCATCGTGTTCCTGGCCGTGATGTGGCTGTACAGCCCTGCATTGCTGCTGATCGTACTGATCACGCTGCCTCTGTACGCGGTGGTGGTCATGGTGGTCGGGCCGATGCTGCGGCGCCGCCTGGATGAAAAGTTCGTGCGCGGTGCCGAAAACCAGTCGTTCCTGGTCGAAGCAGTGACCGGTGTGGAGACCATCAAGGCGCTGGCGGTCGAGCCGCAGGCGCAGAACCGCTGGGACAAGCAGCTGGCGGGTTACATCCAGGCCAGCTTCCGCGCCAGCATGCTGGCCAACTGGGGCTCGCAGGCGGTGCAGCTGATCCACAAGCTGGCCACCGTGGCACTCCTGTTCTTCGGCGCGCGGCTGGTGATTGACGGCAAGCTGACCGTGGGCGAACTGGTGGCGTTCAACATGCTTGCCGGGCAGGTTGCCGGGCCGGTGCTGCGCCTGGCGCAGTTGGCGCAGGACTTCCAGCAGGCGCGCATTGCCGTGGAGCGGCTGGGCGACATCCTCAACTCCCCTACCGAACCGGCCAGCTCACCCTCGCGTGCCAGCCTGCCGGCAGTGGATGGCCGCATCGCGCTGGAGCACGTGTCGTTCCGCTATCGGCCTGAGGGGCAGGAAGTGTTGTCGTCGGTCAGTCTGGAGATTGCTCCGGGTGAGATCCTCGGCGTGGTCGGGCCCTCGGGATCCGGCAAGTCGACCCTGACCAAGCTGATCCAGCGCCTGCACACCCCGGAGCGCGGCCGTGTGCTGGTGGATGGTGTCGATCTGTCCATGGTGGATCCGGCGTGGCTGCGGCGACAGGTGGGTGTGGTGCTGCAGGAAAACCTGCTGTTCAACCGCAGCGTGCGCGAGAACATCGCCATGGCCGACCCGGCGATGCCGATGAGCCGGGTGGTGGAGGTGGCCAAGCTGGCGGGGGCGCACGACTTCATCCTGGAGTTGCCCGAGGCCTACGACACGCGCATCGACGAGCGCGGCGGCAACCTCTCCGGCGGGCAGCGTCAGCGCCTGGCGATCGCTCGCGCGCTGGCCATCGACCCGAAGATCCTCATCTTCGACGAAGCGACCTCGGCGCTGGATGCGGAGAGCGAGGAAGTCATCCAGGACAACCTCAAGCGGATGTCCGCTGGCCGCACCGTGATCATCATCGCGCATCGTCTTTCGGCGGTACGCCAGGCCAACCGCATCGTGACCCTCGAACGTGGCCGCATCACCGAGACCGGCACGCACGAGGATCTGCTCCGCGCGGGAGGCCGTTACTCACTGCTCTACACCAAACAGATGGGCCTGCCCGCCGTGGCGGCCCCGCTGAACTGACCACCGCGGGCCCAGCCAAGGACAGCACGCATGTTGAAGGGACTGAGGCATCACCTGGGCATCCTGCGCGAGAGCCTGCGCGCGGAGCGTGCGCAGCCGGACCAACGCGACTCGGCGGCGCCGGACTTCCTGCCGGCGGCGCTGGAGATCCTGGAAAAGCCCCCGAACCCGATCGGCCGCACCGTTCTCTGGCTGCTGATCGCCTTTCTCGCCATCGCATTGGCCTGGTCGTGCCTTGGCCGCCTGGACATGGTCGCGGTGGCCGAAGGCAAGGTGATTCCGCGCGGCAACGTGAAGGTGATCCAGGCTGCGGACCAGGGTGTGGTCGGTGCGATCCACGTGGTTGAAGGGCAGTCGGTGAAGGCCGGCACGCCGCTGCTCGAACTGGACCCGACGGTCAGCCATGCCGAAGTCGAGCAGGCGCGCCAGGCGTTGCTGACCGCGCAGATCGATGTGGCACGGGCGCAGGCCGTGGTTGACCACGTTGCCGGTCGGGCCGGTCGCTTCATCGCACCGGAGGGAGCACCTGACAGCATCATTGCCATCCAGCAGGCACTGGTGGCCGCCAAGCAGCGCGAGTTCGATTCCACTGTGGGTGGCTTGCAGCAGGAGCGCAGCCAGCGCGATGGCGAGCACGGCATGATCCTGGCCGAGATCGCCAAGCTGGAAGAGCAGCTGCCGCTGGCTACCGACCAGTTGAACAAGCTGGAGGAGCTGAGCCGCGACAACTATGTGCCGCGACTGCAGGTGGCCGAAGTAAAGGAGCGTGTTGTCGGCATGCGCCAGGACCTGGCGATCCGTCGCGAAGAGCAGCGTAAAGCGACCGCTGCGCAGCTGGCGGCCAGCCAGCAGATGAGCAAGAGCCGCAGCGAGTTCGCACGTGAAGCACTGGACGCCCTGACTGAGGCGGAAGCGGCACGCGCGTTGCGAGGCGAAGAATTGAAGAAGGCCCATGACAAGGCTGGGCACACGGTATTGCGCGCACCCGTGAATGGCGTCGTGCAGCAACTACAGGTGCACACCATCGGCGGCGTGGTGAAGCCGGCTGACGCGCTCATGGTGCTGGTGCCGCATGACGGCGAGCTGGTGGTCGATGCGATGCTGCCCAATCGCGATGCCGGCTTCGTCCGCGACGGGCAGCCGGTGGAGGTGAAGCTGGAGGCCTATCCGTTCACCCGCTACGGTGTGGTGGATGGCGTGGTCGAGACTGTGGGCCGTGATGCGGTGCAGACCGAGAAGGAAGGGTTGCGCTATCCGGCGCGCGTGCGCCTGCTGCGGCCCTGGATCGAAGTGGATGGCCGGCGCCGCGCGCTGGCGCCGGGCCTGGCCGCAACGGCGGAAATCAAGACCGGTGATCGCCGCATCATTGAATACCTGTTGTCGCCGCTGTCCAGGCGCGTGCAGGAAGCGGGGAGGGAGCGATGAGGAGAATGCCGTTCTGGCAAATCCTGGGCGCTTCAGTCCTTTGCCTCACTGCGGCATCCCCGGCAAACGCGCGGGAGCGTCACGTCTGGGCAGCATCCGAGCTGGAGAAGATGCTTATCGCATTGGTCCTGGAGCAACCGCGCCACGGTAGTTGGCGTGGCGTCGAACGCTCGGATGTCGAGCGAAGATTCGGTGTACATCTGTCATCTCTGGATGTCAACTCGAGAACGATTCAGTCGAGGCTGCTGACACGTGAAGGGTGGTCCGCCGCAATCAAGGTGGAGTACAGGCGGGAAGGTCGCGCGGTGAAATTCGACGCATTGGCGTCCCGCCGATTCAACGATCTTGAACGGCCATGCACGTTCAAGGCTGACGCAATGACGTCTTCAATGCTGGCTGCGGGATTCCATGGAGGAAGGAACGCCGCGCCGCTCAGCCCGGATACCCGAACCTACTCTCGGGGTTCCGTCTCTGTCCATATCACGACGTTCGACGCGGCCATCAATGCCGCGCTGCCTGAACAGTGTGTAGATACCCTGACCATAGCCCCGCCGGAGCATGACAATGTCTGAACTTAGCATCAGGTTGAACACCTTGCTGGACCAGTTCGCATCGCGAAATGCGGATACGCGTACCGCAGCGCAGAGGCTACGTCAGGCAATTTCCTCGTCACCAAGCTTGGTCAAGCGCTTCGAATCGGCTATTGCCGAGGGCAAGTTGAAAACGATTGAGTTGCTGCCTAGATCGGCGACCGAAAGAGCTCATATGTCGGACGAGGGAGTGCTCGCGATAGGCCGGGATGCCGTCGTGGGCAACGCGACCACGGAGTTCATGGACCAGCTCCGCGATACCTTGGGGCACGAGATCGCGCATGCGCACTATAAAGGCTACGACTTTGCCTTGAATGTGCTGAGTGAAGAAGTAGAGAAGCTGGCGTTTGAGAGAACAGAGACTCGCAATTACACCGCGGTCCTCCAGAATTTCCTTGCTGCCGCACGAAGGAATGAGGCTGTCGCAGCTATCGGAGGCTGGAACGCCAACATTTCCAAGATGATCGCAGACAGTGGAGGCCGTCCTCTAGACCGAGCCGCAGTTCTGGAGAGGATGGCCCAAGTTAATCCGCGATGCGTCATCGAGGTCAATGGCGTCTATCAGATGGCTGCCGGAATCGTGCTGAATGCCGATCTCACTGCAAATGTTTCAGATCAATCCGTTGAAGCATTCGCAAAGTGCTACTTTGATGGCAGCAAGGGAAGCCTGGGGCCTCAAGGAAAGTCTTCCTACACCGATTACTACTTGTCCTACGGCGTCAGCCTGATTGTGCGCATGGAGCGCTACAACAACCAG
The DNA here is from genome assembly GCF_056481995.1 of Stenotrophomonas sp. 80084_Sma. Classification (NCBI taxonomy): domain Bacteria; kingdom Pseudomonadati; phylum Pseudomonadota; class Gammaproteobacteria; order Lysobacterales; family Lysobacteraceae; genus Stenotrophomonas; species Stenotrophomonas sp. 80084_Sma. Next base: position 1,174,981 of record NZ_CM151177.1, read on the forward strand.
TACGGGGATCCCGACAGGGCACTGGTACAGATCAATCTTGCCGCTCTGGGAACGACAGAGGCAGCGCTGGAGGTCGCGGGTCTGACATTCCAAGGCAAAGGAGATATCTTCTTCTATACCGACCTTGGTGGTGGCCCGAACAACGGCTTCCAGCGCAGCGGAACCACGACGGGGCCGCGATTTGATCCGGACCAATGGAATGCCTTCTTCGATCGTACGCGCCTGCAGCAGATTGCCCAGGCGGGTGCGCTTGGTGGGGTGATTGGTGGCGCAATCTCTTCTGCCCTGAAGTTGAATGACCCGGCATGGCAGGTCATTTCCTCGGCAACGCTGTCGACCATCGGAGAGAACTTCGCCGAGGCGATCTCGGCCAGGGGCCTCGGGGTTCGGCTGTCCAGTGGGGACTTCAGCAGCATTCTTGCCGATCTTCCTGAGGAGTTTCAGGCCAATCTCAGGAGCGCAGGGGCTGGAGCTGTCTCTTCCTACCTGACCGCAGAGCTGTTCAGGACACTGGGTATCGAAGGGACGCTCGGTGAAATTGCACAGACCGCTGCTGGTGCAGCACTGAGTCAAGTTATCCAGAATGCGAACCTGATCGCCGATGGTGCCAAGATCAGCGTGTTCGAAGGTCTGGGTGCAACGCAGATATTCAACGCAGTCGGTGGCTACGTTGGCGCACGGCTGGGCGCTAGTTTGGTCAAGTTCGATACGGTCGGAGGGCAAATCGGTGCACAGGTTGGTTCGGCGATCGGCGCCTATGTCGGTGCGTCCGTTGCGACCACCTGGGCTGCAGCAGGTAGCAAGGTCGGAGGTGCCGCGTATGGCGCAATCGGAGCGGCAATCGGTGCGCTGGTGGGCTACATCCTGGGCGGGCTCGTTGGCTCGTTCTTCTCAAGTGGCAAGCCGCGTTCGTGGGCGTCGGTCAGCTGGGAAGAGGCATCGGACGGCTTCGTGGTCACCGGCATTCGTTCCCGATCGGGTGGCTCCAAGGCTGGGGCGAGGGTTCTTGCCAATGCCGTAGCGGACAACCTCAACGCGGTGCTGAAGATGTCGGGAAGCCGTGTGGCTTCGGGGGCCAGCATCGATGGCGGTACCTACGGTACCTACGGAAAGGACTATCGATACTGGTCTGCAACGCCCGTCGGGTTTGCGACGGCTGAGGAGCTTATCGGTCACGGCTCTGCGCTGGCTCTGGCGGGGATGGCGGACAAGATGGTTGGCGGAAACATCTATATCAAGCGGGCCATCGTCCAACATCTGGGCATGTTGCCTTCGCCTCGCGGTTTCAATGTGACGTCAATGATTGGCGACTTGGCCATGGCTGCTGATTATGGTCAGTATGTAATGGATCCTTTCCAGGTCAATTCGCTCATCGCCGGTGCGCCAGACAGCGGGTTGGCAGCTCAATGGGCGATCACGCTTGCGCGTGCGATCGAATTGGGCCTCAACAAGCGCGCATCGACCGATTGGACAGGGGGATTTGCAGCGTGGATGGACCAGCTTCCTGACGGTGAGCTGGACGGGCGTGGCTTGAACGCCGCGAACGTCAGTGCGCGATACAATGCCATTGATGGCAGAAAGTTCGTCCTGACTGGCGGCAGCGACGAAGAGCTCTTCTCGATCAGCGACACCATCGTCACCGCGGATAAGGATCGCATTCTCGGTGGCATCGGCAACGACAGCATCATCGTCAATGGTGCCACGCTGTCCAGCACCACCGGCCTGCTGATCAATGGCAAGGCCGCCCCGGCCACCCATCGCATTGGCATCGCTGCGGTCATTGATGCCGGTGCTGGCGACGATCTGGTCCGCGGCGGAGACCTCGGCAACGATCTGCTCGGCGGCAGCGGCAACGACACCCTGGTGGGGGGCCTGCTCGATGACTGGCTGCTTGGCGGTGACGGCAACGACGTGCTGTTCGCCGGCAATGTCACCAATGTGAACTTCGCCATCGGTGATGCCAGCGCACAGGCGCTGGCGATCGCCGCGCGTGGTGGCAACGGCAACTACCTCGACGGCGGTGCCGGCGACGATCGCCTGTATGGCGGCACCGGTTCGGACTGGCTGGAAGGCGGCGCCGGCAACGATCTGCTGGTGGGTGGCGAGGGCGGCGACATCATCGCCGGTGGCGCCGGCGATGATCGGGGTGCCAATGGCGAAGCGCGCCTGTTCGGTGGGGGCGGCGCGGACCAGTACCTGTTCCGGCTCGGTGACGGCCGCGATGTGGTCTACGACGAAGAGGGGGCGGGGGCCATCCGCGGCAGTGGCGACAGCTTGAATGACCGCCTCGCCAAGATCGCCAATGGACAGCTGGCGCGCAACTGGGCCGGTGGTGGCGAGTACGAGGTCAACGGTTCGGTGAAGGGCGGTGAGGATGCGATCGTGTTCGGCACCGGCCTGTCGCTGCAGAACATCCAGATGCGTCGCTCCTCGGCCAGCGGTGCCGGCAACGACCTGATCATTGCCCTGGTCAGCTATGACGCCGCCGGCAACGCGACCCTGACCGGCGATGAGCTGACCATCAAGGATTGGTTCGAATCCTCGCATCGCGTGGAGTGGCTGCGTTTTGCCGATGGCGAGGACATCCGTATCGGCGACATGACCTCGTACATCATCGGCACGGGTGGCTCGGATGTGATCCTGGGCACCTACGGCGCGGACTTCCTGTATGGCGGCGCCGGCAATGACGAGATCCGCGGCCTGGCCGGCAATGACTTCGGCAATGGTGGCTCGGGTGACGACTTCGTTGCCGGCGATGGCGACCAGGACTGGGTGATGGGCGGCTCCGGCAATGACCAGGTGCTGGGCGGAGCGGGCAATGACACAGTGTTTGGCGATGATGGCAATGACCGGGTGTATGGCGGTACGGGTTCGGACCTGGTGGTCGGCGGCCGTGGCAACGACGAAGTGGTGGGCGGCGAAGGCGATGATGTCTTCCGCTACCAGCGTGGCGATGGCGATGACATCGTCATGGACGACTATGTCGACAACTGGGATCTGGTCTGGAAAAAGGGCGCCTACGTCAACGGCTATGTGCGCAATGCCGATGGCACCGTCAGCAAGGACGGCGTGGTCTACTTCGATGGTTCCACCTGGATCAGCCACAACGACTGGAATGATGAGGCGCAGGTGCTGCGCCGGCACAAGGGCGCGCTCAATGGCCTGATTGCGCGCAACGCGGGTGTTGATTCGCTGGAATTTGGCGTTGGCATCGATATCCAGGATGTTATGTTGCAGCGCGATGGCAATGACCTGCGCCTGGTGATCGGCCGCGATGGCGAGAAGGAGCGCCTCTCGGCGTCCAGTGACCGGATCACGATCAAGGACTGGTACGCGCTGGGTGGATCGATCGAGAACATGGTGTTTGCCGCGACTGGCCGCCATGCGCTCACCGACATGACCCTGCTGGGGGGCGGCGATGGCAATGACACGATTACCGGAACGGCTGGCAAGGACTGGTTGACCGGCAACGGTGGCGATGACGTCATCGACGGCGGCGCGGGCAATGACCTGCTGATGGGCAACGAAGGCGACGATACGCTGCGTGGCGGTGCGGGTGACGACATCCTGTACGGTGGCCAGGGCGATGATCTGCTGCATGGCGGTGCCGGCGCGGACACCTTGTTCGGCGGCGGTGGCGTGGACATCGCGTCCTACGCGGGCAGTGCGGCGGTGCGCGTCTACCTGGAAGGCACGTTCGCCAATACCGGCGACGCCAAGGGAGATGTCTACAGCAGCATCGAGGGTATTGAAGGCAGTGCCGGTGCCGATCGCCTCGGCGGCAGCATCGGCGCGGACGTGCTGCGCGGTGGTGGTGGCGCGGATGCGCTGTACGGCGGTGAGGGCGACGATGCCTATGAGTACAACGTCGGCGATGGTAGTGATGTCATCTATGAAGGCGCCTTCTATCTGGATGAGGTGATGTCCAGCTCAGGGACGTTTGGATCAGCCTACACGGCGTCCTGGGAGTATCTGGGCCTTGGCGAGACAACGGCGGGCAACAAGCATCAGTATCGGTTGACGGTCAAGGAGATCGCATCCGGCACCGTTGTCTACCAGAGCGTGGACAAGGTGGACTTCCTGTTTGACGCCCCAGTGGCGAACGCGCCAGCCTCCACCACGTGGCCATCGGCGCAGGGGCAGTTCCGTTCGTCGACCTGGCGAAACGGGCCAAATGGGCAACAGATCGTGCGCGAAGTGTTCCAGGCCACCGACGGGGGCCAGGATACGCTGGTACTGGGAGCAGGGCTCAGCCTCTCAAATCTTCGGTTGGCGCTGAGCGGGACGACGCTCCAGGTGGATGTCTTCGCCGCACAGAACGGTACGATCAAGCTCGCCAATCATACGAATGCCCAGCGTCGCGTCGAGTTCATGCAGTTGAAGGACGGACTGGTGCTGGATCTGCGCCAGTTCCGCCAGCTTTCCCAAGGCGGTAGCGCGAGTGACGATGTATTGTTCGGGTCCGATGGCGCGGACACGCTTACGGGTCTTGCAGGTCACGACGTGCTGGCGGGTGGAGATGGCAATGACACGCTGCGGGGCGGCGACGGCGACGACACGCTGGAGGGCGGCGCCGGTGCCGACATCCTCGACGGCGGCAGCGATCGCATCAGCCTCGGCCAGGCCGCGGTGGCGGGTGAAGCCTATGGCGATACCGTCCGATACGTGACCTCCACTGCGTCGCTGGTGCTGGACCTGGCTGCGGGTACTCTGTCGGGCGGGCACGCCGATGGCGATACTCTGGTTGCAGTCAACGGCGTCAGCACGCTGGAGAACGTAGTTGGCAGCGACGGCTTCGCCGATACGATCAGTGGTGATTCACGCGCGAATCGCTTGATCGGGCTGGGTGGCAACGACTGGCTGGATGGGCGGGGGGGCGACGACGTGCTCATCGGTGGTGATGGCAATGACACCCTGATGGGCGGCGACGGCAACGACGCGTTGTCCGGTGATGCCGGCGATGACCGGCTTGAAGGTGGCGGGGGCAACGATGTGCTGGCCGGCGGCGCCGGTGCCGACGAGCTTTACGGCGGGCTGGGCGACGACCAGATCAGCGGCGATGTGGGCAACGACAAGGCTTGGGGCGGCGAAGGCAATGACACCCTGGGGGGCCAGGACGGAGACGATCAGCTCTATGGCGAGGCCGGCAACGATACCCTGGTGGGCGGCGCAGGCGACGACCTGCTGGATGGCGGCACCGGCAACGACACCCTGGCCGGTGAGGCCGGCAACGACCTGCTGCGGGGCGGGGATGGCAATGACACCTACCTGTTCGATCGGGAGGGTGGCAACGACCGCATCGAAGACGCACTGGGCGTCAATCGCATCGTGCTGCAGAACGTGGCCAACCACGAGGTCTGGCTGCAGAAGGTGGGCAACGATCTGCTGGTCAGCGTGATTGGAGGCAGCACTCGGATCACCATCGCGGGCTACTACACCGGCGCCAGCCGGATCACCGAGATCGCGACCGGTGCAGGCTCGCTGTTCCTCGCCCACGCCGAGCCGCTGCTTGCGGCAATGGCGGCAGAGTCGGCGTCCGTGCCGGCTGGGATGTCCTCCAGCTTGCAGGGCATGCTCGGCAGCTACTGGCAGAACTCGAGCAAGCCGGCACCGCTGGTCGAAACGCAGTACCTGGCCACCGACGAGGACGTGCCGCTCAGTGGCAGCGTCAATGCCGTCGACCATGACGGGAACATCACCGGGTACACGGTGATCACCGCCCCCGGCATGGGGACCGTCACGCTTAATGCGGCCACCGGCGCCTGGGTCTACACGCCGGCGGCGGACCGCCACGGCAATGACCATTTCGTGGTCCGGGTCACCGATGCCGACGGCAATACCGCCGACCAGATCGTCGATCTGGAGGTGCGCTCGGTCAACGACGCGCCCAGCGACATCCTCGCACCCGGTCCGCTGGCCGTGGACGAGAACGCCGCCAACAACCTGTCGCTGGGCCGCTTCGGCCATGTCGATCGCGACGGCGCGGAAGATACGGCCAGCTTCACCCTGATCAATGATGGCGGCGGCCGCTTCAAGCTCACCGCCGATGGCACGCTCAGCGTTCGTGATGGCACCAAGCTGGACTATGAGACCGCCACCGCGCACACCATCCGGGTGCGCGTGACCGACGGCGCCGGCGCGTGGTTCGAGAAGGACTTCAAGATCGACGTCCGCAACGTCAACGAGGCGCCGTTCACGCCGACCCGGCCACCGAACACTGCGGCCGTACTGGCCGGCGAGAAGACCGGGGCCGGTACGGTGGTGGGCACCTTCGTGATCGGGGACCCCGACAAGACCACGCCGACCCTGCAGCTGGTGACCAACCCGGGTGGCCTGCTGGAAGTGGTGGGCAACCAGGTGCGTGTGCGTGCGGGCGTTGCGATCGACTTCGAGACGCTGGCCGCCGCGCAGGGCGCGACCCTGGTCGATCTGGATGGCGATGGCATCAAGGAGGTGCTGCTGACCGCCAGCGTGAGGGCGTACGACGGCAGCCTGGCATCGGCCTCGACGCTCAGCTTCACCTATGCCATTGAAGATGAGAACGAAGCGCCGACGGCGGTGCTGTTCGCGGCCACCACCACCAGCTTCAGCGAAACCGATCGCGTTCCCACCGGAACCGCGCTGCCGGCGATCCTGCTCGGCACGCTGTCGGCCACCGATCCAGACACCACCGCCGGCAGTGATTTCGCCACGATGGTGTTCAGCGTGTCCGACAGCCGCTTCGAGATCATCAACGGCAACCAGCTGCGCCTTAAGGCCGGTGCGATCGTTGACTATGAAGCGGGAGGCAACGTCACCGTGACGGTCACCGCGACCGATCGCGGCGGCGCCGGATTGAGCGTCAGCAAGCAGTTGGTCTTCACCGTGGTCAACCGGGATGACTACCTGTACGGCACTGCCGCTGGCGAAACGCTGGTCGGCCAGGCCAACCGGGACGTGATCCAGGGGCTCGGCGGCAACGACATCATCAACGGCGGCGGTGGCAACGACGACCTGTACGGCGGCGATGGCGATGACAATCTGCGCGGTGAGGCTGGCGACGACAAACTGTGGGGCGAGCTGGGTCGCGACACGCTGTACGGTGGCGCAGGCGTCGACGAACTGCGTGGTGGTGATGGCGATGACAACCTGTATGGCGAAGACGGTGATGACCGCCTGTACGGCGACGCCGGCAATGACATCCTCGATGGCGGTGCCGGCAATGACCTGCTGGAAGGGGGCATCGGAAATGACACGCTGCGCGGCGGCGTCGGCAACGACATCCTGCGCGGTGGCGATGGCGACGATATCCTCGATGGCGGCGTCGGTGCCGACACCCTGTCCGGAGGCGCCGGTGTCGATACGCTGACCTACGCCTCGGCGACTGCGGGCATCGTGCTGAACCTGGCTACCGGAACACATGGCGGGGCGGCCGCCGGCGATGTGCTGGAAGATGCGTTCGAGCGCCTGATCGGCAGTGGGTTCGACGACGTCATCACTGGTGGCGCGGGGGATGATTACATCGAGGGTGGCGCGGGCAACGACAAGCTCTACGGCGGCGCTGGCAATGACACGCTGTATGGCGGTGATGGTGACGACCTGCTCGATGCGCAGGCAGGCAATGACACCCTGTATGGCGGCGCCGGTAACGACATCCTGATTGGTGGCGATGATAGCGACGTCTACTTGATCGACCGCAACTCCGGTGCCGACGAAATCCGCAACTACGACTCCAGTGGCGACGATATCGACGTCATCGGCTATCGCGACATCAGTCGCAATGATCTGTGGTTCAGTCGAACCGGCGATGACCTGGTGATCTCGGTGATCGGCACCAGCGTGGTGACCACGATCAAGGGCTGGTACACGACCACCAATGCCAATGATCGCGCCAACTACAAGATTGATTTCTTCCTGGCCGGCGAGCACGCCAGCAGCACGATCAATGCGGAGGCACTGGTCGCGCTGATGGCCGGTCGCACCAGGCCGGCCACGGTCGCGGCCTATCAGGCACTGCATGCCGACGGCACGTTCGAGAACCAGTGGCGGCACTACTGGGATGGCAACGGCTTGCCGTCGATCAGCATCGTGCCGGATCAGTCGATCAACGAGGATGGCCAGGTCGCCCTGCAGTTCACCGTCGGTGATGACCTGACCCCGGCATCCGGGGTCACCGTACGTGCCGTGGCGGTGGATGCCACTGACCTCACGACGGTGGTGGCCTGGATGAATACTCCGACGATCACTGCGGGGGCCAACGGCGAGCGTACGGTGACGCTGGTGCCGAAGGGCAACGCCAGCGGACGCGTTGCGATCAAGCTGATCGCAACCGATGCCGGTGGGCTGGTGACCGAGCGCGTGTTCTTCATGAATGTGGCGCCGGTAGTGGACGCGCCGGTGATTACCCGTGCCGTGCAGGTCGGCAAGACACTTGATAGTGGCACGCTGACGCTGGATGTGCAGGCGGCGCTGTCCGATGCCGATGGTTCGGAGACCCTGGAGATCCGCATCTCGAACCTGCCGACCGGGCTGACCCTGAACAAGGGCACGAACCTGGGCAACGGCGTGTGGTCGCTGACGCCGGCGCAGCTGGCCGGTCTGGCGCTGGTCGGTCCGGCCACGTGGTCGGCCGACCTGACCGGCACTGCGGCGCTGACGGTGACTGCCATCGCCAAGGAGACCGCGACGGGCAAGACCAGCGGCAAGACGCAGACGCTGTCGGTCACCATCAATGCGCGTCCGACCGACATCACTGTCGACCGCGCGTTGAGTACGGTCGAGTCAACCGCGGATGCACCGGTGGCCAATGGCACGGTGCTCGGCAATTTCGCCCGCGTCGATGCGGACAACGATGGCTTCACCTTCAGCCTGACCAACAACGCGGGCGGCCGCTTTGCGATTTCCGCAGCCGGTGTGCTGACCGTGGCCAATGCCAGCCTGCTCGACTACGAGGCCAACACCTCGCACCAGATCGTGGTGCGGGTGACCGATTCGGGCGGGTTGACCCGCGACAAGACCTTCACCGTCGCGGTGACCAACGTCGATGAAGCCCCGGCCACGCCGACCGTCTCCAGCCAGCCGGTGGCGATTGCTGCGGAGAATGCAGCATTGGGTGGTGTGGTGATTGCCAACTTGGCTTCCAGCGGTGGCAATGGCACCTACAGCTATGTGCTGGAGGGCGACGCGCGCGGCTGGTTCACCCTGGTCGGCAACCAGCTGAAGTTCCGTGATGGCCTGGTACTGGATTTCGAGGCGCTGAAGGCCGCCGGCATGACCCTGAGCGATGCTGACAGCGATGGCCGCCAGGAAGTGGTGTACTCGGTGTCGGTGAAGGCGGTATCCGGTGGATTGACCTCGGCAGGTGCGCGCACCATTACCGTACGCCTGGAGGACGTCAATGACGCGCCTCATGGCATCACTGCCGACCGCTCGCTCAGCATTGCCGAGAACTCGGGCAACGGCACCGAGGTCGGCAGGTTCAGCGGCCAGGACCAGGACGTTACCGACGGTCTGACCTTCACCCTGGTCAACAACGCTGGCGGCCGCTTTGCCATCACCGCGGCTGGTGTACTGAGCGTTGCCAATGGCGGGCTGCTGGACTACGAGGCCGCCACTTCGCATGCAATCACGGTGAGGGTGACCGACACCCACGGCGCGACCCGCGACCAGGTGTTCCAAGTGGGCGTGTCCAACGTCAACGAAGCACCACGAACGCCGGACGTCGTACAGCACGTGGCGCTCACCTCCGAGAACACCGGCGTGTCCGGGCAGGTGGTAGCCACGCTGTCCTCGTCTGATCCGGACGGGACCGTACCCTCGTATCAGATCATCAACGACCCCTTTGCCTGGTTCGTCATTTCCGGAAACCAGCTCAAGTACAACGTCAGCAGTTTCGATTTCGAAGCGGTTGCACCGTACCTGCAGCTGATCGACGGCGACGGCGACGGCCAGCTGGAGGCTTACTACAACGTCACGGTCCGTGCCACGGATGGTGCGCTGGTGTCGGGCAATCGCGAGATCACGGTACGCATCGAAGACGTCAACGAGGCACCGACGACCTGGGGCCAGAGTCTGACGCTGGCCGAATCGGCGCCGGGCGCGGGCCAGACCGTGTTCCAGTTCACCAACTGGTCCGACCCCGACAGCCAGTGGTACAACCGCGACCACCGGTTTGCCATCACAGGTGGTGCCAGCAACCTGTTCGGCATCAACGCCACCACGGGTCAGATCGCGCTGCACGGGCAGCTGGACTATGAAACCGCGCAGAGCCACCAGATACAGGTGACGGTCACCGATCGTGGTGGCTTGTCCAGCAGCACCTGGGTGACGATCAATGTGCAGAACGTCAATGAGCGGCCGACGGTCGTGACTTGGCAGGATGGGAATTTCTATCAGGTGCTCTCAGCGAGTGACCAGGAGGACTTCTACGCCATCATGCATGTCACCAGTGCAGTGGAGTTCACTGGCATCTCCAGCCAGTATTGGGATACCTACTCGGGTGAAACCGAAATGCTCGATGGAGGTATTACAACGCGCGGTATCTCGGGCGATGGTTTCCTTACTTCTTACGGAAGCAACATCTTCGATTCGCGCATCGTGGGCCGTGGCGGCCGTCGAACGGAGATATCTGGAAACTGGGGCGATCCGCGAGGCAGCGGCGCGGGCTACTACCAGGAAACCTACTACGACACCTGGTATGAAATCGTCGTTCAGGCGGTGGATTCTGCAGGGCAGTGGAGTGATCCTTTGAAGTTTGTCGTCAACCAATGGGGCGGGCGCCTCGGTCCGGTCGTACTTGACTTGGATGGCGACGGCGTGGAGACCGTGGGCTGGGCGCAGAGCGCCACGCGCTTTGACATGGACGGTAATGGCGTGCGTGATCTGACCGGTTGGGTCGGGCCGCACGACGGTCTACTGGTGCTCGACCGCAACCGCAACGGCACGATTGATTCCGGCGCCGAAATCTCGTTCACGATGGATCTGGAGGGGGCCCATTCCGACCTCGAAGGTCTGGCTGCCTATGACAGCAATGGTGATCGGCGTCTGGATGCCAATGACGCCCGCTTCGGAGAGTTCCAGGTCTGGCGTGACGCCAACCGCGATGGCATCAGCCAGGCGGGTGAGCTGTTGACGTTGCAGCAGGCCGGCGTGGCGTCGATCAACCTCGATGCGCGCCGTACCGGGCAGATGCCGGGTACATCGGTGGACAACACCACCTATGCCAACGGTCAGTACACCCGTATCGATGGCACCCAGGCGGCCCTGTCGGACATGTTCTTCGCTTTCGGCCAGCGCGATGAGGAGGGCAACGGTGACGGCCTGAATCTGAATGCTGGCGCCGGCAAGGGCGGACGCGACCTGGGCAGCGGTGATGCCGCCTCCGGCCGGGTCAACCGTCGAGGCGGCGATCCACGCTTCGCGCCTGCAGCTGACCTGCCGCAGGCCCCGGTGGCGCAAGCAGTGACGGAACCGGGGGATCGTTTCGGTGGCGTTGAGCCCACAGCCGTCGAGCGGATGCAGCAATCGACTCGTTCGGAACATCGTGCTCCCATCGACGAAAGCATTCCCTCCGGCCAGGCATCACAGCGCTCAGCCTTGCATGACAATCTGGCGCTGGCACAGAAGAAGCGGTTCCAGATGATCGAAGCGATGTCCACGTTCGACGCCCAGCCCTATGCCCAGGGCATCAGCACAGCGGCGCGCGATCCGGCCACCATGGAACTGTTGACCGCCATTCCCGACTACAGGATTTCCCGTTCATGATCACGTCCACGACCGCCACCGCCACCACCACCACCGACGGGGCGCCGCGTACCGTTGCCGAGGCCCTCGGCCAGATCGTCTGGCTGCTTTCACAGTCGCCGCTGCACCGTGAGATGCAGTTGAAGGACCTCGAATGGTCATTCATGCCGCCGCTGCTGAAGGAGCAGTTCCGGGTGTTCCGTTTCGGCACCCTGCCGCCGTTGCCGGGCATGCAGGAGGCCGGTGCGGCCTTCGCCGGGGTGACCCAGCAGGCGCTGGAACAGTTGCCGCTTGGAGTTGCAATCTGGGCCAATTTGTCAGAGGAGGCCGAGCGCAAGCTGGAAGCCGGCGAGCGGCTGGAACTGGACGACTGGAACAGCGGCGATCGCCTGTGGCTGATCGAGTTCATCACCCCCTTCGCCCAGCCCGGCAACGGCCTGGCCGAGGCCATGCTGGGCGATCTGCTGACCGGGCCGTTCGCGGGGCGCAGTCTGTCCATGCACCGGACCGATCCGGCCACCGGCCGGCGTGACAAGGTGACCCTGGGCGGCGTGCCGTCGCAGGCGGCCTGATCCGGGAGAGGTGAACGTCCGCCCCGGTCGCCACGCTGGCGGTCGGGGGAGTAGAGGCAAGCCCGGTGGGCCGGGGCTCGATGATAGAATGCCGGGTTTCTGGCAGTGCCCACCCATGGGCGGCCGGGTATCGGCAACTCCGGCTGTGTGCTATGACAGGCACCAGCCCCCGGACAATGGAATCACTTACCTATGGCGCGCGGCATCAACAAAGTCATCCTGGTCGGCAACCTCGGCAACGACCCGGACGTGAAGTACACCCAGAGCGGCATGGCGATCACCCGCATCAGCCTGGCCACCACCAGCGTCCGCAAGGACAAGGATGGCAACCAGCAGGAACGTACCGAATGGCACCGCGTGGTGTTCTTCGGCAAGCTCGGCGAGATCGCCGGCGAGTACCTGCGCAAGGGCAGCTCGGTCTACGTCGAAGGCAGCCTGCGCTACGACAAGTACACCGGCCAGGACGGCGTGGAGAAGTACTCCACCGACATCGTTGCCGATGAAATGCAGATGCTGGGCGGCCGTGGTGAAGGCGGCGGTGGCGGCGGTGGCGGCAACTACGGCGGCGATCGCCCGCAGCGCCAGCAGGCGCCGCGCCAGGAGTACGGCGGCGGTGGCGGTGGCCAGCGCGGCGGCCAGGGCGGTGGCTATGGCAACCAGGGCGGCAATCAGGGCGGCGGTTACGGCAACCAGGGTGGCAACCAGGGTGGCAACCAGCGCCCGCAGCCGCAGCAGGCGCCGCCGATGGACGACTTCGCTGACGACGATATTCCGTTCTAGCGAATACTAGATCAATAGTGGTGATATAGCTTCGAGGAAGGCCCTGTTTTTACAGGGCTTTTCTTTTTTCTACGCTGACTTGCGTAGTCGAAAATTTCATATACAGTTGTACATATGCAAAAACAGTAGAAGAAGAGTGATGGCCATGCTGTCAGTTCATGTGCTTGGCGAAGGAGAACGAGTTCCAATGCTCCACGACGAGCAGGGCGTGCCTTTGTTCTACCCGACCCTGTTCGCTACTTCCCAGCTTCGGAATGCCGGGGCAGCCGTCAACACGATCCGAAACAAGCTTGCCGACATCGTTGTACTTCTGCGCTGGGAGCAGGCCAATGGCCGAGACCTGATCACCGAGTTCCGCAGCGGGCGCCTTCTCACAGTTTCAGACATAGTGTCGCTTCGAGATTTCGCCAAGCTCGACATGCGGGAGTTGAGTTCAGTTGGAGAAGGTGACAAGAAACGAAGCGTCGTCATCGATTTTCTCGAGGCGCGAGTTGCCTCAAATCAGGTGCTGGCCACCATTGGTGGGCAACAGCATTTCAACCGTATCAGCACGTTTGCCGACTATCTGGAATTTACGGCTTCGGTCGTTACACAGCACCAGAACTCGTCTCGAACCGCTCAAGAAATTGCGCGGATGGCCAGAACCATTCGCAAGCACCGACCGCGCGGGTTGGCAAAACAGAGGGATGACGATTTGGATCTGCGCTCGCCACCCTCCGAGTTGGTCGAGCGATTCATGGCGATAGGCACTGAGGGTGATCCGCGCAATCCGTTCCGGCATCCGGAAGTCCAGCTCCGCAATGCCATCATCTTCGGGCTGCTAAGACACACCGGAATGCGACGAGGAGAGCTATTGAGCTTGCGACTCGACCAGTTCGACTTGGGCCATGAGCCGCACGTCTGGGTTCGGCGCAATCAGGATGATAAGCATGACCCGCGACCCTATCAGCCGGTAACGAAGACCAAGGAGCGGCCATTACCGATACCTGAGGCGCTCGCCAATCAGATCGACCGTTACATGCTGAATGTCCGTTCCAGGATCGGCCCCGCCAGAAGGCATCCGTATCTACTTGTCTCGCACAGGAAGGGCGATACATGGGGCAAGCCACTCTCCACCTCAGCTCTGAGTAGCCAGATCTTTTCGCGGATGCGCGCGGTGGACCCCGCCTTTGAGGCGATCCATCCCCACGCCTTTCGACACCATTTCAATTACGAGCTTTCCGTCAGCATTGACAAGCACAACGCCAAGATCCGGTCGGGTGAAGATGCTGAGGCATTGCCGTTCAGCGAGGCTAGGGAGCTGGATGTTCGTGCTTTCCTGAACGGTCATCGCAGCAAGGCATCGGGAGCGACGTACAACCGGCGTCACATTCGTGAAGCCAGCGACAAGGCTGCTCGTCAGGTGCAGGCCGCTCATCCCAAGCGTAGCGATAACTCCAAGGGGGGCGGTGGTGATTCGCGCTAATCCAAAGCAGGTCGATGTCGAGGGAAAGTCGACCGCTCAGACAGTGTCTAAGGATGGTTATCCCTTCAAGCCTTCGGATAAACATTGGCAATTAAACAAGGACGTGCAGATTTCACTAGCGCTGCCGGGGGTGGTTGAAGCTAGAACCGAGGCTGGCTTTCGCGCCACGCTGTTGCGCTATGCGGAAGAGGCATCCGCTCGTCATGCGCGAAATATGGAGACGCGTTTCAAGCGATACCTGCGGGATACAGGAGCGTCGCGGGTGACCGTGGTTGACCTCATCAACTGGCGCGCCAGCCTTGCGGCAGACGAGCAATATCAGTTAGGCGGCCTGAAGGGCTTTCTGCTTGCCTGGCATGACTACGGATTTGACGGCGTCACTAGCGAAGTCGTTGATCTCCTCCAAAGCTGGCGAATAAAGGGGAATGAAAAGGGGGGCGGCCGTTGCTAGTGGTTGCCCCGAGAATGGGCCCTACACCGACCTCGAGATGGCTGCGCTCCTGGATTGGGCGAACCTCGCGGTAGCACGAAAGGACATTGCATTCGAGGACTACGCATATCTGCTCACCTTGGCGATGACCGCGCGCCGTCCCGTCCAGATCGCTGCTCTCAGGGGGCGGGATCTCGTTCGTGAAACAGGTGAAGGCGCGCCCATGTTTAGGCTCAACATTCCGCGAGCCAAGCAACGTGGCATCGCTTTTCGAGGTGCCTACCGGTCTCTTGCCATCCTTGAAGACCTATATCTGGTGCTTCGGCAGCAGCATCGACAGTCCGTCGCCGCAGTTCTCGAGGCGATTGGGGGGGCGGTTGATCCTGCCTTGGTAGGTGAGGTGCCGATCTTTCTCAATCGCAAGAAGCTTGAGGATGTTGGAAATTTAGACGAGCTCACCGACTATCTGATGGGTGGCGCGCCAGATCAACTGCATTCAAAAATTGACTCGCTCGATTCCGCTCTACAGCGTTGCGCGAAGGCGTCGACTGCGCACTCGGAGCGTACTGGTGAGTTTATTCGTTTTTCCGCACTGCGATTCCGACACACGCGAGGCACGAAGCTTCGCCGAGAGGGATTCGGTGCAGTCATCATCGCCGAGTTGCTGGATCATTCCGACACCCAGAACGTCCATGTGTACACGGAGAACACCGCTCAAGAGGCGGTAGTCATCAATGAGCTAGTGGGTGCTCGACTCGCTCCCTTCGCGCAAGCCTGCCTCGGCAAGCTTGTCCACTCTGAACGTAAGGCAGTTCGCGGTGACGATCCGCGGAGCCGTGTGCCGAATGATCGTCAACACGCGGTGGGGACCTGCGGTAACTATGGATTCTGCGCTAGCGGCTACCGAGCCTGCTACACATGCTTTCACTTCCAGCCGTGGGTCGACGGGCCGCATGAAGAGGTGCTGGTGGACCTATATGCCGAGAAGGAGCGCACCCGGGAGGCAGGCTGTTCCAACGTCATTGTTAATGCTAATGACCAACTGATCCTTGCTGTCGAGCACTGTGTTTCGATGTGCAAGGATGCGAGGGCTCAGATGCTCGACGCGAATCTGTTGGAGGCGGGCACCCATGGGTGATGTCGTCCAGTTCGTTCCCCGCGCTGAGCGCGAAGCCAGCGGAAACCTTGCCGACTTCATACGCTTGGCAAAAGAGGGTCTGACTGCCTTCGCGAATGGTGGCGCTTGGGATCGCGACAAGTGGCAGCAAAACGAGACCATAGTCGTCTTCGCAACGAAAACAGCACCTCTGAACTCATACTCTTTCACGCCCTTCGTCGAACCATTCATGCAGTTCGCAAAGGCATACATTCGATACAGATATAGCCACAGGCCAGTCAAGAGCTTGGCAATGATGCTCCAAGCACTTCGCTGCGTGGAGGCAGGATTGCTGGCGGCTTGCGGCCGAGGAGATGTCGGACTCCTGAGTGGTGCGGTAATGGACGTTTGCGCCAACAAGTGCAAGGAGTTCTACTCCAGCGAGGACGTGCACCACAAGACCGGGCTCCAACTTCAAGCTGTATTCGACTTCTTACGTGAGAACAGCCTTGTCCCGTCGTTGCCGGCTTGGAAGTCTCCTTTCAAGAAGCCGGTGATCCTGACCGAGGATCTCGGCGAAGCGGGACAGGCCCATCGCATGAAAAAGCTTCCCACCAATGAGGCAATGCTCGCAGTTGCTGACGTGTTTGCCCAGGCCGACGATCGGGAGAGTCAGTTTTACTCATCAATCTTCATCCTGCTTATGGCCGCGCCAGGCCGCGTCTCCGAAGTGCTGAAGCTTCCTATTGACTGCATCCAGTGGGAGGAAGATGACGACGGTAATCTTCAGATGTTCCTGCGTTGGAATGCGGCCAAGGGCAAAGGAGCGACGAAGAAGTGGGTCGTGCCTGTCATGCATGACGTCGTGAAAGAGGCCGTCCGGCGCCTGATCGAAATCGGTGCTCCTGCACGTGAGTTAGTCAGGGCGGCGTTCGAAGGCTCCACGTCTTCGTCTGAAGATGTCGGCACGTCCAATCTCATCAAAGAATTTGGCGGCTTCTACTGGCCCTTCCTTGATGAGAAGAGGGTGCTGACGACCTGGAGTGCTCTGTGCCTGCATCGAGAGAATGAATTCAGTCGCGAGAAGGAAATTAGGCCAGACTCATGGCGGATTCCAAGCGCTAACGAGGTGAATAAGCGCTTGGGCGCTGGCAGCGGCCACGGCGAATCTCTTTTTGACCGTATGGGCCTGCGGAATTTGGATGGCACGCGCATCACGTTGACATCGCACCAGCTCCGTCATTGGCTCAGCACGATGTCAGAACGGGCGGGCATGGACGATTACAGCCTGGCGCGCTGGGCCGGTCGCGCAAAGGTTTCCGACAACCGTCATTACGACCATCGCTCGCCGGAGGAACGCCTAGAGGCTGCCCGTGGGCTGCTTCCGATGCAGCCTGCCCCATTGCTCGAACGCATCAAGCAGCGTCAACCGGTGACGTATCAGGAACTTGGGACTGATCGGCTGGGAACGGCCAAAGCCACGCTCTATGGCATGTGCGTGCACGACTACGCCATGGCACCGTGCCAGAAACAGCGCGAATGCATGACCTGCAAGGAGCATGCTTGCATCAAGGGTGATCACGTTGCGCTAGACCGGATTCGCCTCTTGGAGGCGCAGACGGAAAAACTGCTCCAGCAGGCCATGAAAGCTCATGAGGATGGCGACTTTGGTGCCGACCGCTGGGTGGACAATCACAAGTGGAAGCTCGCGCACGTCAAGGCAATGAGGATGGCATTGGAGCATCCCAATGTTCTGGAGGGAGCGGTCCTCAGGATTCCGGATGGGCACGATCCTTCTCCGGTTCGCCGTGCTCTCATGGATCTTGGCGTTGTCGAAGTGCCCTCCATGGATGCGCTTGGTCCGAAAATGATTGCCTTGGCTCTTACCTGACCCGCCATGCCAAAGAAGATCATCACCAAGGCAACGCTGCCAAAGATAATGCGTGAGCTGGATCGCTGGGACGGCAAGCTCACTTGGCCTCTATTCTGCGAGCGCGCCGCAAAGGTGCTGGACGTGCCTTCGATCTCGAAGCACACGATGTACCTTTATCCTGCCGTCAAGGAGCGGTTTCAGCAGCGTCAAAAGGATTTGCGTGAGGCGAGAGATGCGCTTCCGAGAGATTTCACGTTGGACGCCGCTATCCGCCGCATCACTGACTTGGAAGCGCAGGTTGAACGGTTAGAGGACACCAACAATCTGCTTCTTGATCAGTTTCGTCGATGGCAATACAACGCCTACGCGAACAACGTTCGTATGGACTTGCTTGCATTGGACAAGCCGTTGCCTGAGGTGAACCGTTCTGGTCGCCGGAAAGCTGAAAAGAAGAAGAGAGAGAATAGCGAGCAGTGACCTGGAAGTGGTTTCTTTTGAGAGGTCACGGCAGCTCCGCCGGTCGCAATGCACGCTACTGAGTAGTAGAGCCTCGGTTCGGACCGATCAGAATCCGCTGCCGGCTCTTATCGGCGTCTTGCTGGAAGGGATCCGGACACTGAAAGAGCGGCGCGCGCAAGAAGACCAAGCTAAGCATGGTCGATCTGTTCGAGGTGTGGTGCGCATTGCTGTACGTAGAACCTAACATTCGCTTGGATGAGACGGGGATCCTGTAGTGCTGTTCCTGCGCGCTATAGCCTGCAGCGGAGTGCGGCCCTCCGACCATGTGCGGCTGCTGTAGCCGATTCACCGCAACCGCGTGATGCAGATGGGCGCTAAAGATCTGAAGTGCGCTTCCCTCGCCGTCCCGTGGAGATCCAATGGCGTAGGAAGAGTTAGGGTCGGTGGTCACATCGCCGTGGACGTTCGGATCCGTTCCGGCAACGCATGAGAAGGACCAGGCGGGGCCGTCTAGAACACAGATGCAGTCGGGCAAATGTTCAATTTCCTCAATCCCAAGCTGCTTGAACAGTTCGCCGGAGTTCATCGCTTCAGGCAGCTTTCGGAGGGGGCGCGCAGAATAGGCGATTACTCCCGCAAAGTACGTATTGCGGCGGATGGATGCAGCTTCCATCACGTCGACCGCAGATTTGATGTTCTCAAGGGCCTCGACCAGGCTGCCCGCCCAGCGGTAGTGTCGCCCCCTTGGGGGTGAGAAACGATGGGCTGGTACTCATCCGGACGGTTTCCCTCACTATTTCTAGAGAGCTCTTGACCTCAATGATCGCAGCAACGGATTCAGGCCTAACGATCGAAAATTCATCGGCGCGTAACAGCGGGGTAAAGTCCTGCTTGTCATGCGCGAGGCAGTCGATCTGGCGCCAGGATCGATCAACCTGATTGTCTTGCTCTCGATCATGATCGGTCACGAATCCGCTGGTAACCAGGAAGCGTGATGGGAGATGCTGCTTGAGGAACTCTCGCAGACTCGCTTCCCGATAATGCCCATCGTCGCGGTGCGGAGCTGCTCGGATCATTTGTGATGGATTTCCTCTTCCAAGCCCAATGATGCCGTGAAATCCATCGCCGGCGCCTTCCCTATAAGGCCTATTGCGGCAGGGCATAGAGGCCCAGTAGTCACTGTTGTCCCCTTCAGTGTTTATAGGTCCTGAAGGGGTCACACCACGTTGTTCACTACCAGCCACCACGTGTCGTTGAAATAGAATGCAGACGTGCGGCCGGCAGGCAGTCGGCTGCCAGACCGTCGGCCGAGGCGGGGCTGTTGGGCCTCCCTCGCACCGAACGGTCGAGATGACATGAGCATCGCCCGCCTATGTAGGCCAACCATTTAGTCAATCGGCGCATCGCGGAAGGGTGCGATGAGTGAAACGGGAGTAGCATGACTCATCTGCTCCCCCAGGCCAGAGGGATGATCTACCCAATCGCCAGTGACGCCACCAGCCTGGAAGGACCTGCTCTGCGCGCGTTTACCAAGATGGCAGAAGTTTGGAAACTAAGCGCTCATGAGCAGTCGGCAATCCTGGGTAGGCCCATCGACGTTGCTTGTGCACAGCTAGAGGCGGGAGTGACTGACGGCCTTTGGCCAGAAACACTCGAGCGAATCAGCTATGCGCTCGGCATATACCGGGCACTGCACATCCTCTTCCCTGATCAGCAGCAAGCTGACAGCTGGCTACGACGCCCCAACAGCGCAGCACCGTTCAAGGGGACCCCGGCCTTGGCCTTCATGTGCTCTGGTCAACTCAACGACCTTGCCACTGTTCGTGACTATCTAGAGGCCCAGGGAATCGCCGCCTCCCTGACAGCTCCGACGACGTCCAGCAGTCTGTGACCGAGCACCACTAAGAAAGTCGGGACTATAACCACCACCTCGTCACAACCACCAAACCGCATAGCCGATACGTGAGACGAGCGAAGACGATGGATCCTGTTCATTTAGCAGTCTTTGATGGCTTACCTTCTGTGCCCGCCAGGCCTGTCCAGAACAAATTCTTTCCAAATCCAGTCCAGTTGGCATCGTTCTTACGAGCCGCGTAAAGTTCTGTAGAGACAGGATAGTCCACCGGGGGATGGAGCATGCCGATCGAACGTATTGTTATCGAGAACTTCAAGTCTTTTCGCCACCTCAATCTGCAGCTCAATGCGCACATGAACCTTGTGGTTGGTGACAACGAGGTGGGAAAGTCCACCTTGCTGGAAGCGATCCACGCAGTGATAACTGGGCAGCTGTATGGTCGCAACCTCACCTACGAGCTCACACCCTATCTTTTCCACCAGCCAACGGTGAGGGAGTACTTAGCGGCTCTGCGCGCGGGAACGCCTGCGTCACCGCCCAGGATCTCCATTGAAGCCTATTTGGGGAACGATCCCGCGCTGGCGTCTTTGCGCGGCACCAACAACTCATTAGGTCTAGACGGTGCAGGCGTCCGATTGCTGGTCGAGCTCAGCGATGACTATCGCGAGGAATTCAACGCCTACCTGCAGCAACACCAGGGCGCGACCAGCCTCCCAGTGGAATACTACACGGTGCGCTGGTACTCCTTTGCCAACAACGGTGTCACCGCTCGTACCATCCCGTTCGATTCAACTATCATCGACACCCACGGTATCAAGACACTGTCCGGAGCCGATCGCTATATCGCCAGCATCATCGAACAGGCGCTTACCCCAGCGCAGCGCGTGTCGCTATCTCTGAGTTTTCGCCGCATGCGGCAAAGCTTCGCGGAAGAGGGCGACGTTGCCGCCATTAATGCTTATCTCACTGAGCACACGGGGGACATCAGTCACAAAGCATTGACGGTGGGCGTGGACTCTTCACCGCGCTCAACGTGGGAAACCAGCTTGTCACCGTACCTGGATGAGCTTCCTTTCACCCAAGCTGGCAAGGGTGAGCAAAGCGCAGTAAAGATGAAGCTGGCTATGCATGCTGCAGGCTCGGCGCATGTACTGCTGATCGAAGAGCCGGAGAACCACCTCTCCTTCTCTGGCATGAGCCAGCTGATTGACAAGATTTCAGCGCTCTCTACAGCGCAGCAAGTGGTCATCGCAACCCACAGCAGCTTCGTTCTGAACAAGTTGGGCGTGGACAATGTGATCCTGTTCAGCGCCCAAGGCCAGATGAAACTGGATCAGTTGCCGCATGATACGCACGATTACTTCATGAAGCTTCCTGGCCATGACACGTTGCGACTGATTCTGGCCAAGCGGGTAATTCTGGTGGAGGGCCCGTCCGACGAGCTGATCGTGCAACGTGCCTACCTGGATCACCACGGTGTAGCACCATTGGCCCGTGGCGTGGACATCATCTCGGTCAAATCACTGGCGTTTAAGCGCTTCTTGCAGATTGCGGAGCGCCTGCGTATTCAGGCCAAAGTCGTCACCGACAACGATGGTGATATCGCGCTAGTGCAAGAGCGATATGCCGACTTCCCCAATGCCATCTACTACGATTCTGACGAGACCGCCCCATCGTTGGAAGAACAACTTATTAAAGCCAACTCACTGGACGAGCTGAACACCGTGCTGGCCCAGTCATTCGCCGACGAGGTGGCTTTGCTCAAGTACATGAAAGGTCACAAGACCGATACGGCTCTAGCCATTTTCAACAGCCCTCATTCAATCAGGTTCCCGGACTATGTCCAGCGTGCTATCGCCTAACCGGGTACTGCTATCGGCAGCCGGCTCTGGCAAGACCACCTTGCTGGTCCGCCAGGCCTTGGAGCGACCACAGCGCCGCATCGCTATGCTCACCTATACCTTGGAGAATCTCGAAGAAATTCGACGCTCATTCGAGGCCCATGCCGGCGCGGTGCCCGCGAATGTTACCTTGTATAGCTGGTACGGATTTCTGCTACGCGAGTGTATTCGACCTTATCAGGCGGCACTGTGTCGCGAGCCACGGGTTGAATCGATTCAGTTCGTTGAAGGACGGACTAACAACCGGGCACCCCGCTCGCAGATTTCCCGCCACTATCTGGCAGGCGACAGGATGTACTCGGATCGGGCCTCGGATTTCGCCGTTCGTTGCGATGAGCTAACTCATGGTCAGGTCATCTCGCGCTTGGCGGACATGTACGACGAAGTGTACGTCGATGAAGTGCAGGACTTGGCTGGCTACGACCTAGATCTGATTGAGCGCCTGTTGAAGAGCCCCATCGGCGTTACGCTAGTGGGCGACACGCGCCAAGCGACCTACGCCACCAACTACGCGCCTCGGTACAGCCAGTTCCGCGGACCGAACTTGGCGACGTTATTCCAGCTTTGGGAGTCGCACGGCCTGTGCCAGATCGATCACCGCCTCACGAGTTTACGATGCGTGCAGGCCTTGTGTGATCTGGCCGACGCGCTCTATCCACAGATGCCCCGGACCCAATCAGGCAATGATCAGTTGACCGGTCACGATGGCATATACCTGGTCGCGCCCGAGCATGTCACTGCGTACATGCAGGAGTTTGCCCCAGCCGTGCTGCGGCATGACCGACGGCAGGCTTGCGATGACCTACCAGCAATGAACTTCGGTCAGTCCAAGGGACGCACCTATAGCCGTGTGCTCATCTTCCCTAATGGGCCTTTGACGCAGTACCTGCGCACTGCCGACGCGTCCCGCATAACGGCGCCACCCAAGTATTACGTCGCCTTCACCCGGGCGAGGCAGAGTGTGGCGTTTGTGTATAACGGCACGTGCGCGCTTTTGGGCCACCAAGTCTATACCCCTCAAGCTCAAACGACTTAGCGCCGCAACAGTTTGCACGGACACGCAGTAGGCCCACGGACTGGGCATGGCTGACCGACGTGACGAGTACAGTGCTGGAGCGGCTGGCAACGTAGGGTAGCTTCGTGGCAACGATCTGTACGGGCTTTGCAGCGGTCACAATTTCTTCAAGGGCGCCGCCGTGGGTGGCGGCGGCACTGGCCCAGGGTCGTTGAAGGAAAGCACTGCCCGCTCGATGCCGAATTGATCGAAAAGTACCCGGGCGATCACAGCGTGGACCACGTCAAGGTCCACCGAGGGGGCAGCGACAGTGATGGTGGCCGCAATCGCGCGTCCAGGTGCCAGGCCTGGGACGAGCCGCAGGCCGTCTACCGCTTTCACGTCCGGGTCCGTGAACATCGCTGCCCGGACCTCTTCCAAATTGATCTCGTTCATGAGGTTGAGGGATCTTGGATAGCGCCATCGCCACGACTGCCGCGGTCGCGATGTAGCCAGCGGTACAGCACCGGCAGGACCAACAGCGTCAGCGCGGTCGAGGACACGATACCGCCGATTACGACCGTGGCCAGCGGCCGCTGTACTTCAGAACCAGCGCCTACGTTCAAAGCCATCGGCAGGAAACCAAGGGAAGCCACCAGGGCAGTCATCAAGACCGGTCGTAGTCGCCCCAGGGCGCCATCCCGGACAGCATCTTCGAGGGCGTCGCCTTGCTCACGCAGTCGGCGGATGAAGGCAATCATGACCAAGCCATTGAGTACTGCCACGCCCGAAAGCGCAATGAAGCCTACGCCCGCAGAGATTGACAGCGGAATTCCGCGTAGAGCCAAGGCGATTACGCCACCAGTCAATGCCAAGGGAACGCCACTGAACACGATGGCGGCATCCTTGGCCGAGCCGAAGGCCATGAACAGCAGGGCGAAGATCAGCGCCAATGTGACCGGGACAACTACCGCCAAGCGCTGGCTGGCCGAGATCAGCTGCTCGAACGTGCCGCCATAATCGATCCAGTACCCCTCTGGAAGAGGTACATCCTGGCCGATGCGGGTACGCAGATCACCAACGAATCCGCCAAGATCACGCTCACGCACGTTGGCGGTGATCACCACTCGACGCTTGCCGTTCTCACGATTGATCTGGTTGGGCCCGCGCTCTACCTGTATCTTCGCCACTTCTCGTAGTGGAACAGTGCGAGGCCCACCGTTGGCACCAGCGGCTACACGGCTGGACTCATCGATACTGGTGCTCTCCGGCAGTGGAATGGGCAGGTCCGCAAGCACAGCCGGGTCTTGCCGCAGCGATTCGGGCAAACGCACCACCAGGTCGAATCGGCGGTCGCCCTCGATCAGCTGGCCAGCGACGCTACCGCCGATGGCGGTTGCCACCGTGTCCTGCACGTCACCCGGATTCAATCCATACCGCGCCAATGCCGCTGGATCTGGCGTGATGGTGAGCAGTGGTAGGCCAGTAACCTGCTCGGCCTTGACGTCTTCGGCGCCGGGGACCCCGCGCAGGACGCGCTCGACCCGGCTGGCCAGGCGGGTCAGCTGGTCAAGATTGTCGCCGTAGACCTTGACCGCAACGTCCGAGCGAACGCCGGAGATCAATTCGTTGGTGCGCATCTGGATGGGCTGAGTGAACTCGTAGTTGCTACCCGGGATCTCCTTGGCCGCCGCCTCCAGCTCTTCCACCAGCTCGGCCTTGGGTTTGCGCGGGTCGGGCCATTGGTCGCGGGGCTTGAGCATCAGAAAGGTATCGGCCATGGAGGGGGGCATCGGGTCGGTGGCCACTTCGGCGGTGCCGATCTTGGAGAAGATGTTGGCCACCTCCGGGAACTGGGCCAAGCGCTTCTCCAGCGTTTCCTGCATGGCCACCGACTGCTCCAGACTGGTGCCGGGGATACGCATGGGCTGCAAGGTGATGTCGCCTTCATCCAAGCTCGGCACGAACTCCGAGCCCAAGCGGGTGGCCAGCACGCCACACCCCACCACCAGCACGGCCGCGCCTGTCAGCACTACGACACGCCGCCGCAGCGCCCACTCCAGCAGCGGCGTGTAGCGGGCACGTGACCAGCGCATCAAGCGGTTGTCGTGCTCGGCCACACGGCCGCGCAGGAAGGTGGCAATTGCCGCCGGTACGAAGGTCAGCGACAGCACCATCGCACCGGTCAGGGCCAAGACCACCGTGATCGCCATCGGGTGGAACATTTTTCCTTCCACCCCGGACAGCGCGAAGATCGGCAGGTAGACCGCCGCGATGATGCCTAGACCAAACAGACTGGGGCGAATCACCTCAGCCGTGGCCGAGGCGGTCAGATCAAAGCGCTCTTCGTCGTTGAGCTGGCGGTCCAGTGCGTGTTGCGCCTCCCCAAACCGGCGCAGACAGTTCTCGATGATGATCACCGCCCCATCCACGATCAGGCCAAAGTCCAGGGCGCCCAAGCTCATCAGGTTACCCGACACGCCGCCACGCACCATGCCGATAATGGTGAACAGCATTGCCAACGGGATCACTGCCGCGGTGATCAACGAAGCGCGCACATTGCCCAGCAGCAGGAACAGCACCACCACCACCAGCAGCGCGCCTTCGATCAGGTTCTTGGACACCGTGCCAATGGTGCGATCCACCAGCGCGGTGCGGTCATAGACGGCCTTTGCATGCACGCCAGCGGGCAAGCTGGCGTTGGCGGCGTCCAGCTTGGCCGAGGCTGCCTGGGAGACTTCCCGGCTGTTTGCGCCGAACAGCATGAAGGCGGTACCGACCACGACCTCATGGCCATTCTGGGTCGCCGCACCCGTGCGCAGTTCCTTGCCTTCGCCTACGCTAGCGACGTCGCGGACGCGAATGGGCACGCCATCGCGCCGGTCCAGCACGATGTTCCCAATCGCGTCCAGATTGGCCAGCTGGCCGGGCACGCGCACCAGAAATTGCTGGCCGTTGCGCTCGATGTAGCCGGCACCGATGTTCTGGTTGTTGCGCACTACCGCTGCGACCACGTCGTTCAACGTAAAGCCGAGTGCTACCAACTGAGCTGGATCCGGAGTGATGTGGATCTGCCGCTCAAAGCCGCCGATAGTGTTGACCTCGGTGACGCCAGGCGTGGTACGCAGCTGCGGCCGGATCACCCAGTCCTGCAGGGTGCGCAGATCCGTGGCGGTATACGGGGTGCCGTCGGGCTTGCGGGCGTTGGGCTCAGCCTCCACGGTGTACATGAAGATCTCGCCCAGGCCGGTAGAGATGGGACCCATCTCTGGGTCCAACCCTTCGGGCAGCTGAGATGCGATCTGCTGTAGCCTTTCGGCGACCTGCTGGCGGGCAAAGTACAGGTCGGTGCCGTCTTTGAAGACGACAGTGACCTGGGAGAGTCCGTAGCGCGACAGCGAGCGGCTGTAGTCCAGCTTTGGTAGCCCGGCCATGGCCGTTTCAATGGCGAAGGTCACTCGCTGCTCGGCCTCCAGCGGCGAGTAACCCGGGGCCTGGGTGTTGATCTGGACCTGGACGTTGGTGATGTCGGGCGTGGCGTCAATGGACAGGTGACGGTAGCTCCACACGCCCAGCGCGACTAGCGCAGCGGTGAGCACCAGCGTCAGCCAGCGGTGGCGGATGGACAGACCAATGAGGCGTTCGAGCATGGCGGGCCTCATTCCTCTTCCACAGTGGATTTTTCGATGTCGGCCTTGATCAGAAAGCTTTGGGCCACCACCACTCGTTCACCCGCCTTGAGCCCTTCCAGCACTTCGGCGCGTTCGGCGTCACGGCGCCCCAGCTTGATCGGCCGGGTGTGGTACGTCTCGCCCTGCTGCACGTAGACAACGTCCTGGTCCTGTGCGGTCTGCAGGGCGGTGATCGGAACCACCAGCGACGCCGATTGGCGATCCACGGTGACCCGCGCCTTGACCGCTGAACCCGGCCGCCACAGCCCATCGGTGTTAGCCACGGTGGCGCGGGCAATAGTGCTTTGGCTGGCAGTAGCGGTGCCGGGCAGGACGCGCTCCAATGTGGTCTGCGCCGTGACGCCATCGCTCAAGCGGGTGACCGTCACTGGCACGCCGGCACCGATGTGCTGGGCGTCGGCGCCGAAGATGTGCAGGTCCACCCACAGCGTGGACAGGTCGGCTACCTCGAACAGCGGGGCGCCCTCAGGCGCCGACATGCCCACGGCGGCCGTACGCGCCATGACCACGCCATTGATCGGCGCGGTAACGGTGTAGGTGGTCAGGCTGAGGTTGCTCTCCACTGTCGCGAGCACCTGGCCGGTGCGTACCTGGTCACCCACGCCCACTCGCACGGAACGGACCGGTCCGGGGAAGCGTGCAGTGACCTGCGCGATGCGCCCATCGATTGGGGTCAACAGCCCTTGCACCTCATGCTCATCGGCAATCTCACCGGGTCCAGCCGGCGCGACTTGGATTCCCGCCGCCTGCGCAGCTTTGGCCGCGATCTCGGTTTCCAGCGGCGCTTCCTCGTGCTCGCCGTGCTCTTCGCCCTCAGCGGCTTGGCCTCCTTCGGATGCTTCGTTGGGGGTCGACGCGTTGCAGGCCGCCAGCATCAGGGCCATGCCCAGTGCAGTCCAGGAAAAGCGGTTCATGGGGTCTCTCCAGTGGAAGCGGCAGCCGGCGGCGCGACAAGCGCCTGGCCGGTCAGTCGTTGAATTTCGATCAGGGCGCGCTGCGCATCCAAGGCGACGTCCAGCTGTTGCTGGGCCATGGCGGTGCGTTCGGACTGCAACTGTGCCCATTCCAGGTAACTGATCGCCCCAGCACGATAGGCACGCTCAGCGGCCTGCTCGGCTCGAGCCAGCTTCGGCAACACGTCGTCGTGCAGGCGCGCCACCTCGGCCTGTGCCACGGTGTAGCGGCCATGGGCTTCGACCAGCGTGGAGTACAGCGACAGGCCCTTGGCCTCGCGCTCGATCGTCAGGACCTGCAGCTCGGCTTCGCCGGCTCGAATCTCTGGCTGTGCGCGGCTGCGGCTGCCCAGCGGCATGGATAAGCTGGCGACCAGCGCGGTGTCATCGGTCTCCTGTAGTCGGCGCACTCCGAGCTGCCAGGACAGGTCCGGTGAGACCGCTGAACGCGCCAGCTGCAGTCGTGCCTGCGCGATCCGGCGGGCGTCGGCAAACTGCGCCAATTCCGGAGTCCGTTCCAACTCATCGGCCAGCGTCTGCATGGAGGCGATCGCCGGCAGGGCCATCGGATCGGCCGGGACCACTTCGAAGGTGGGAGTACGTTCGCCCCACAAAGCAGCCAGATGCTGACGAGCAGCGAGTCGCTGTTGCTCGGCCCGATCACGCGTCAGCTCGGCCCGCGCAAGCGCTGCCTCCGCGGTGAGCAGCACCGACTCGGGTGAAGCGCCGGCCTGCAGGCGCTGCCTGGCGACGGCCACAGTTCGCTGGCGCTGGCTAACATCGATGTCCGCTAGGTTGCGTTGCCGGTCGGCACCAACGACAGCCAAGTAGCGCTGCGCCGTCTCGGCTAGCAAGTCCAGGCGCCCGGTCTCGCGCTGCACGGCCAACGCATCAATCCGGCTTTGTGCCAAGGTACGGCGGGCGTCGAGCTTGCCGCCGCGCTCCAGCACCGAACTCAGGCTCAAGGTCAACTCGGCGCTGTCCAAGCCACCGGCCGCGCCGGTGCCCAGCGCGTTTTCGACCTCGGCACCGAGCGTCCACGGTGGGCGCTGTACCGCCTTATCTCGCTCGGCAGCGAGGACAGTGGCTCGCGCATCGACCAGACGCAGTTCGGGGTGGGTTTGGGCTACGCGTGCGAAGGCATCGTCCAAGGTCATCAATTCGGCCGCCGCAGCAGGCATCGCTGCTGTACCCGTTAACAGCAACGCGGCCAAGGCCGCCCATCGCATAGACATGGAAGTACTCCGAGGGTTCTTGAGATCACACGGATCGGCCTGCGCCTACATGCGTCATCCGGCAATTGCCGGTCGAAAGGGCGCGACCTGATGCTCATACGAATCCGCACGCGTTTCGGTCTCGATTGGAGGCAAAGACCGGCCGACAGCCAATTGCGCCAGCGGCAACCAGCGCAGGGAAAATCCCAGCTGTCCGCCCGCGGTCATGCAGGGGTCTTGCGCGCGTCTGCGCGTGCCCGCCGCGCGTCGCCCAATATTTCAAAGGCTTCCTTCATCACGTAGAGGCCGATAAGGGCACCGATTACGAAATCCGGATATGGACTGGCCAGCCACCACACCAGTAGGCCCGCCAGGATCACGCCCACGTTGGCTACCACATCGGCTCGGGTGAAAAGCCACGTTGCCCGCAGATGTACTTCGCCAGCCTTCAGTGGCGCCAACATGCGTAGGACCGCCAGATTGACCACTAGCGACAATAGGGCCGTACCGATCATCCACCCGCTTACCGGTTCAGCCCCGTGGAGTACGCGGCGGCCGACCTCGACCAGCACTCCAACGCCCAGAATCAGCAGCACGCTACCGCTGACCCAAGCAGCGTTGGCCTTGAAGCGCGCCGTCCGACCGATAGCGACCAACCCAATGGCGTAGGCCGTGGCGTCGGAGAGCATGTCCAGTGCGTCGGCAAGCAAGCCCGTGGAATGGGCGATCCAGCCGGCGATGCCGCCAATCACAGCCATTGCAGCGTTCAGGGCCAGAGCGATCCACAGCACGCGCCGTTCCTGCGCGTTCTTTGCCTCGTGGTGGCAGCCACAATCACTCATCGGATCTTCTCCATCGCAGGGAGCCGTGCCGGCGCGGTCCGCTGGCATGGCAGGGTCCATGAGGGTAAAGTCCGTAGCAACTACGGAGTCAAGCCTACTACTAATGAAAATCAGTGACGCTGCCGCCGCCAGCGGGTGCCATCTGGAGACGATCCGCTATTACGAGCGTATCGGCTTGCTCCCGAGGCCGGCACGATCAGGCAATGGTTACCGGGTCTACGGAGTGCCGGACATTGAGCGCCTGCGCTTCATTGCCCGCGGTCGGGACTTGGGTTTCAGCCTGGAAGAGGTTCGTAGCCTGCTGCAGCTGGCCGGCGACGAGGGCCTGTCGTGCGTGGATGTGGATCGTCTGGCCCGCAGCCACTTGTCCGACATTCGCGCCCGGATGGCAGACTTGCAACGTATGGCCAACGAGCTGGAGCGGGTAATCGCCAGTTGTCACGGCGGACAGCGAGCTGAGTGCACCATCCTATCGACGCTGCGCCGGCCGGCTTCCGAGGACTCCTTACGCGAGGGATCGAGCAAGAGCGCTTCCTAGGCGCCCACGGTCCAAAACCTATGCCTTCCTCAGTCCGACCGGTCGACGGTGTCAGTTGCCTGCAGTCTGGCTGCCCGGACCTGGACTCCAGGCGCGTATGAAGTCCTCCTGCTCACGCGTCTCGATCGCACCCGTCCTGACCTGACGAACCATGCTCATGGCCTGCTCACCAGTGGCAGCCGTGCCTGTTTCTAACAGCAACAAGCACGCTACGGTGCCAGCTCGTCCTAGCCCCCCCTTACAATGCACAACTGCGCGGCTTCCGAGCAACAATTCATGACTGAGCGCTGGGCCCAGCTCGCTCCATGCCTTCAAGAATGAACTGTTCGGCGCTGCGCCGTCTACGATTGGAAGTCCGTACCACTTGATTCCCTGCGCCATCGCCCGCTCTGGCAGCGCGGCAATCCTAAGCTCATCGAATTCCCATGGCTCAATCAGGGAGATCAGGTACCCAGCGCCCCACTGGCGAATCGCGCAAAGGTCCACGTCAATGTCACGGCTCCATGGCCCCGTCATCGCGGCCTTCTGAAACTTCCCTGGCGCGAAAGTTACACCTACTGCGCCGCCACTGACTCCGACAGCGATCGTGGCGATATGCAGAGGATGTGTGTGACTAGTTCTGAACATTGTCGATCCCTCATCGCGGCAACAAAGAGAGCCGCAGCGCAGCGGCGATCACCCATGGCTCCTATGCCGATCCTTGAGCTAAACATTCCAGCCGACCAAGTGGTGCCGCCCTGCCGAGCAGCACAGCAAAGGTGATCCTTTTGTCAGTTGCAGGCAACAAGTACCAGTAGGCTCACGCTGCATGCGTACCAGTAGGCTCACGCTGCATGTGCACCAGTAGGCTCACGTGTTGGACAGCGAGAGTGTCCAGGAGCAAGGTGTACACACGCTCCTCGCTAGAGACAACACATGAAGCCGAGCATTCTGGCATTGGACCTCGAAGGGACACTCATTTCCAATGCGATAAGCCAGATTCCAAGACCCGGCCTCTGTCGGTTCTTGGAGGACGTCCGATCGCACTTCAGTCAGCTCATGATGTTTACGACTGTGCCGGAAGAGCGCTTTCGCAGCATTGCCGATCTGTTGGTTCGTGAAGGAAGCGCGCCTCCGTGGTTCGCGAGCATTGAATACATCCATTGGACGGGCAGCACGAAGGATCTACGGCTAGCCACACCAAAATTAGGCGCGGCCTTGCTGCTTGATGATCATCGCCCCTATGTACACCCAGGACAGGAGCATCTGTGGGTTCAGATACCTCTGTTTGCGTCTCCCTACCCGTCAGAGGACGAGGGATTAGCGATCGCGCTTCGACTCCTGCTTGATCGCATCCACGCAACGGGCAATTTCACTGAAGCATCTCTCCAAGAACAGCTAAAACCACAGGCAGAAGCAACGGGCGCACCACGGCGTTCCGACGCCTGCTCATCGGCCCAGAAGATCCTGTCCGACGCCGCCGTCAGGAGAGATGAACTTGCCGCACAGTGGCATAGCGCCGCCGAAGTCAGTTCACAGCTCGGTCCGTCGTTGACCAATGGTAGCGGCCTAGCAGGTCAGCTGCGAAGAGCCGGCCAGCTACTTGGGGTCTATGTAACGAAGCCTGTGCCCTGCTATCGCTACCCAGACTGGCAGTTTGGTGAAAACGGCGAGCCCGTTGAATATTTGGCAGAAATCCTGTCAGCACTGCGTGCAATCGGTCATTTCGAGATCGAGCCGTACGGGCAACTTCACAGCACCGGATGGCGTGAGGCAGAGTGGTTTCTCTCACCGCACGCTCTGCTCAACGGCATGCCACCTGCCGAAGCCCTCAGCTCTGAACCGGCTCGCGTGCTGCGGGCGGCCCGTACCGAGTTCGGGCAAGGAGAGTCATAGCGTCCCCCTCTGAAGTGTTGAGAAAAATATAGGATTGAGGTCAGTGGGCACTCTTTCTCACCCAAATTTTCCATTTGGTAGAATAAATGGTGCTATCCATGGTGAATGAGTTCCTAGAAAGGCAGTGTTTTAGAGAGATGCCTAGTAATGAGGTATGCACAACATGTGTGCACAACCGTTCTAGCGAATACTAGATCAATAGTGGTGATATAGCTTCGAGGAAGGCCCTGTTTTTACAGGGCTTTTCTTTTTTCTACGCTGACTTGCGTAGTCGAAAATTTCATATACAGTTGTACATATGCAAAAACAGTAGAAGAAGAGTGATGGCCATGCTGTCAGTTCATGTGCTTGGCGAAGGAGAACGAGTTCCAATGCTCCACGACGAGCAGGGCGTGCCTTTGTTCTACCCGACCCTGTTCGCTACTTCCCAGCTTCGGAATGCCGGGGCAGCCGTCAACACGATCCGAAACAAGCTTGCCGACATCGTTGTACTTCTGCGCTGGGAGCAGGCCAATGGCCGAGACCTGATCACCGAGTTCCGCAGCGGGCGCCTTCTCACAGTTTCAGACATAGTGTCGCTTCGAGATTTCGCCAAGCTCGACATGCGGGAGTTGAGTTCAGTTGGAGAAGGTGACAAGAAACGAAGCGTCGTCATCGATTTTCTCGAGGCGCGAGTTGCCTCAAATCAGGTGCTGGCCACCATTGGTGGGCAACAGCATTTCAACCGTATCAGCACGTTTGCCGACTATCTGGAATTTACGGCTTCGGTCGTTACACAGCACCAGAACTCGTCTCGAACCGCTCAAGAAATTGCGCGGATGGCCAGAACCATTCGCAAGCACCGACCGCGCGGGTTGGCAAAACAGAGGGATGACGATTTGGATCTGCGCTCGCCACCCTCCGAGTTGGTCGAGCGATTCATGGCGATAGGCACTGAGGGTGATCCGCGCAATCCGTTCCGGCATCCGGAAGTCCAGCTCCGCAATGCCATCATCTTCGGGCTGCTAAGACACACCGGAATGCGACGAGGAGAGCTATTGAGCTTGCGACTCGACCAGTTCGACTTGGGCCATGAGCCGCACGTCTGGGTTCGGCGCAATCAGGATGATAAGCATGACCCGCGACCCTATCAGCCGGTAACGAAGACCAAGGAGCGGCCATTACCGATACCTGAGGCGCTCGCCAATCAGATCGACCGTTACATGCTGAATGTCCGTTCCAGGATCGGCCCCGCCAGAAGGCATCCGTATCTACTTGTCTCGCACAGGAAGGGCGATACATGGGGCAAGCCACTCTCCACCTCAGCTCTGAGTAGCCAGATCTTTTCGCGGATGCGCGCGGTGGACCCCGCCTTTGAGGCGATCCATCCCCACGCCTTTCGACACCATTTCAATTACGAGCTTTCCGTCAGCATTGACAAGCACAACGCCAAGATCCGGTCGGGTGAAGATGCTGAGGCATTGCCGTTCAGCGAGGCTAGGGAGCTGGATGTTCGTGCTTTCCTGAACGGTCATCGCAGCAAGGCATCGGGAGCGACGTACAACCGGCGTCACATTCGTGAAGCCAGCGACAAGGCTGCTCGTCAGGTGCAGGCCGCTCATCCCAAGCGTAGCGATAACTCCAAGGGGGGCGGTGGTGATTCGCGCTAATCCAAAGCAGGTCGATGTCGAGGGAAAGTCGACCGCTCAGACAGTGTCTAAGGATGGTTATCCCTTCAAGCCTTCGGATAAACATTGGCAATTAAACAAGGACGTGCAGATTTCACTAGCGCTGCCGGGGGTGGTTGAAGCTAGAACCGAGGCTGGCTTTCGCGCCACGCTGTTGCGCTATGCGGAAGAGGCATCCGCTCGTCATGCGCGAAATATGGAGACGCGTTTCAAGCGATACCTGCGGGATACAGGAGCGTCGCGGGTGACCGTGGTTGACCTCATCAACTGGCGCGCCAGCCTTGCGGCAGACGAGCAATATCAGTTAGGCGGCCTGAAGGGCTTTCTGCTTGCCTGGCATGACTACGGATTTGACGGCGTCACTAGCGAAGTCGTTGATCTCCTCCAAAGCTGGCGAATAAAAGGGGAATGAAAAGGGGGCGGCCGTTGCTAGTGGTTGCCCCGAGAATGGGCCCTACACCGACCTCGAGATGGCTGCGCTCCTGGATTGGGCGAACCTCGCGGTAGCACGAAAGGACATTGCATTCGAGGACTACGCATATCTGCTCACCTTGGCGATGACCGCGCGCCGTCCCGTCCAGATCGCTGCTCTCAGGGGGCGGGATCTCGTTCGTGAAACAGGTGAAGGCGCGCCCATGTTTAGGCTCAACATTCCGCGAGCCAAGCAACGTGGCATCGCTTTTCGAGGTGCCTACCGGTCTCTTGCCATCCTTGAAGACCTATATCTGGTGCTTCGGCAGCAGCATCGACAGTCCGTCGCCGCAGTTCTCGAGGCGATTGGGGGGGCGGTTGATCCTGCCTTGGTAGGTGAGGTGCCGATCTTTCTCAATCGCAAGAAGCTTGAGGATGTTGGAAATTTAGACGAGCTCACCGACTATCTGATGGGTGGCGCGCCAGATCAACTGCATTCAAAAATTGACTCGCTCGATTCCGCTCTACAGCGTTGCGCGAAGGCGTCGACTGCGCACTCGGAGCGTACTGGTGAGTTTATTCGTTTTTCCGCACTGCGATTCCGACACACGCGAGGCACGAAGCTTCGCCGAGAGGGATTCGGTGCAGTCATCATCGCCGAGTTGCTGGATCATTCCGACACCCAGAACGTCCATGTGTACACGGAGAACACCGCTCAAGAGGCGGTAGTCATCAATGAGCTAGTGGGTGCTCGACTCGCTCCCTTCGCGCAAGCCTGCCTCGGCAAGCTTGTCCACTCTGAACGTAAGGCAGTTCGCGGTGACGATCCGCGGAGCCGTGTGCCGAATGATCGTCAACACGCGGTGGGGACCTGCGGTAACTATGGATTCTGCGCTAGCGGCTACCGAGCCTGCTACACATGCTTTCACTTCCAGCCGTGGGTCGACGGGCCGCATGAAGAGGTGCTGGTGGACCTATATGCCGAGAAGGAGCGCACCCGGGAGGCAGGCTGTTCCAACGTCATTGTTAATGCTAATGACCAACTGATCCTTGCTGTCGAGCACTGTGTTTCGATGTGCAAGGATGCGAGGGCTCAGATGCTCGACGCGAATCTGTTGGAGGCGGGCACCCATGGGTGATGTCGTCCAGTTCGTTCCCCGCGCTGAGCGCGAAGCCAGCGGAAACCTTGCCGACTTCATACGCTTGGCAAAAGAGGGTCTGACTGCCTTCGCGAATGGTGGCGCTTGGGATCGCGACAAGTGGCAGCAAAACGAGACCATAGTCGTCTTCGCAACGAAAACAGCACCTCTGAACTCATACTCTTTCACGCCCTTCGTCGAACCATTCATGCAGTTCGCAAAGGCATACATTCGATACAGATATAGCCACAGGCCAGTCAAGAGCTTGGCAATGATGCTCCAAGCACTTCGCTGCGTGGAGGCAGGATTGCTGGCGGCTTGCGGCCGAGGAGATGTCGGACTCCTGAGTGGTGCGGTAATGGACGTTTGCGCCAACAAGTGCAAGGAGTTCTACTCCAGCGAGGACGTGCACCACAAGACCGGGCTCCAACTTCAAGCTGTATTCGACTTCTTACGTGAGAACAGCCTTGTCCCGTCGTTGCCGGCTTGGAAGTCTCCTTTCAAGAAGCCGGTGATCCTGACCGAGGATCTCGGCGAAGCGGGACAGGCCCATCGCATGAAAAAGCTTCCCACCAATGAGGCAATGCTCGCAGTTGCTGACGTGTTTGCCCAGGCCGACGATCGGGAGAGTCAGTTTTACTCATCAATCTTCATCCTGCTTATGGCCGCGCCAGGCCGCGTCTCCGAAGTGCTGAAGCTTCCTATTGACTGCATCCAGTGGGAGGAAGATGACGACGGTAATCTTCAGATGTTCCTGCGTTGGAATGCGGCCAAGGGCAAAGGAGCGACGAAGAAGTGGGTCGTGCCTGTCATGCATGACGTCGTGAAAGAGGCCGTCCGGCGCCTGATCGAAATCGGTGCTCCTGCACGTGAGTTAGTCAGGGCGGCGTTCGAAGGCTCCACGTCTTCGTCTGAAGATGTCGGCACGTCCAATCTCATCAAAGAATTTGGCGGCTTCTACTGGCCCTTCCTTGATGAGAAGAGGGTGCTGACGACCTGGAGTGCTCTGTGCCTGCATCGAGAGAATGAATTCAGTCGCGAGAAGGAAATTAGGCCAGACTCATGGCGGATTCCAAGCGCTAACGAGGTGAATAAGCGCTTGGGCGCTGGCAGCGGCCACGGCGAATCTCTTTTTGACCGTATGGGCCTGCGGAATTTGGATGGCACGCGCATCACGTTGACATCGCACCAGCTCCGTCATTGGCTCAGCACGATGTCAGAACGGGCGGGCATGGACGATTACAGCCTGGCGCGCTGGGCCGGTCGCGCAAAGGTTTCCGACAACCGTCATTACGACCATCGCTCGCCGGAGGAACGCCTAGAGGCTGCCCGTGGGCTGCTTCCGATGCAGCCTGCCCCATTGCTCGAACGCATCAAGCAGCGTCAACCGGTGACGTATCAGGAACTTGGGACTGATCGGCTGGGAACGGCCAAAGCCACGCTCTATGGCATGTGCGTGCACGACTACGCCATGGCACCGTGCCAGAAACAGCGCGAATGCATGACCTGCAAGGAGCATGCTTGCATCAAGGGTGATCACGTTGCGCTAGACCGGATTCGCCTCTTGGAGGCGCAGACGGAAAAACTGCTCCAGCAGGCCATGAAAGCTCATGAGGATGGCGACTTTGGTGCCGACCGCTGGGTGGACAATCACAAGTGGAAGCTCGCGCACGTCAAGGCAATGAGGATGGCATTGGAGCATCCCAATGTTCTGGAGGGAGCGGTCCTCAGGATTCCGGATGGGCACGATCCTTCTCCGGTTCGCCGTGCTCTCATGGATCTTGGCGTTGTCGAAGTGCCCTCCATGGATGCGCTTGGTCCGAAAATGATTGCCTTGGCTCTTACCTGACCCGCCATGCCAAAGAAGATCATCACCAAGGCAACGCTGCCAAAGATAATGCGTGAGCTGGATCGCTGGGACGGCAAGCTCACTTGGCCTCTATTCTGCGAGCGCGCCGCAAAGGTGCTGGACGTGCCTTCGATCTCGAAGCACACGATGTACCTTTATCCTGCCGTCAAGGAGCGGTTTCAGCAGCGTCAAAAGGATTTGCGTGAGGCGAGAGATGCGCTTCCGAGAGATTTCACGTTGGACGCCGCTATCCGCCGCATCACTGACTTGGAAGCGCAGGTTGAACGGTTAGAGGACACCAACAATCTGCTTCTTGATCAGTTTCGTCGATGGCAATACAACGCCTACGCGAACAACGTTCGTATGGACTTGCTTGCATTGGACAAGCCGTTGCCTGAGGTGAACCGTTCTGGTCGCCGGAAAGCTGAAAAGAAGAAGAGAGAGAATAGCGAGCAGTGACCTGGAAGTGGTTTCTTTTGAGAGGTCACGGCAGCTCCGCCGGTCGCAATGCACGCTACTGAGTAGTAGAGCCTCGGTTCGGACCGATCAGAATCCGCTGCCGGCTCTTATCGGCGTCTTGCTGGAAGGGATCCGGACACTGAAAGAGCGGCGCGCGCAAGAAGACCAAGCTAAGCATGGTCGATCTGTTCGAGGTGTGGTGCGCATTGCTGTACGTAGAACCTAACATTCGCTTGGATGAGACGGGGATCCTGTAGTGCTGTTCCTGCGCGCTATAGCCTGCAGCGGAGTGCGGCCCTCCGACCATGTGCGGCTGCTGTAGCCGATTCACCGCAACCGCGTGATGCAGATGGGCGCTAAAGATCTGAAGTGCGCTTCCCTCGCCGTCCCGTGGAGATCCAATGGCGTAGGAAGAGTTAGGGTCGGTGGTCACATCGCCGTGGACGTTCGGATCCGTTCCGGCAACGCATGAGAAGGACCAGGCGGGGCCGTCTAGAACACAGATGCAGTCGGGCAAATGTTCAATTTCCTCAATCCCAAGCTGCTTGAACAGTTCGCCGGAGTTCATCGCTTCAGGCAGCTTTCGGAGGGGGCGCGCAGAATAGGCGATTACTCCCGCAAAGTACGTATTGCGGCGGATGGATGCAGCTTCCATCACGTCGACCGCAGATTTGATGTTCTCAAGGGCCTCGACCAGGCTGCCCGCCCAGCGGTAGTGTCGCCCCTTGGGGGTGAGAAACGATGGGCTGGTACTCATCCGGACGGTTTCCCTCACTATTTCTAGAGAGCTCTTGACCTCAATGATCGCAGCAACGGATTCAGGCCTAACGATCGAAAATTCATCGGCGCGTAACAGCGGGGTAAAGTCCTGCTTGTCATGCGCGAGGCAGTCGATCTGGCGCCAGGATCGATCAACCTGATTGTCTTGCTCTCGATCATGATCGGTCACGAATCCGCTGGTAACCAGGAAGCGTGATGGGAGATGCTGCTTGAGGAACTCTCGCAGACTCGCTTCCCGATAATGCCCATCGTCGCGGTGCGGAGCTGCTCGGATCATTTGTGATGGATTTCCTCTTCCAAGCCCAATGATGCCGTGAAATCCATCGCCGGCGCCTTCCCTATAAGGCCTATTGCGGCAGGGCATAGAGGCCCAGTAGTCACTGTTGTCCCCTTCAGTGTTTATAGGTCCTGAAGGGGTCACACCACGTTGTTCACTACCAGCCACCACGTGTCGTTGAAATAGAATGCAGACGTGCGGCCGGCAGGCAGTCGGCTGCCAGACCGTCGGCCGAGGCGGGGCTGTTGGGCCTCCCTCGCACCGAACGGTCGAGATGACATGAGCATCGCCCGCCTATGTAGGCCAACCATTTAGTCAATCGGCGCATCGCGGAAGGGTGCGATGAGTGAAACGGGAGTAGCATGACTCATCTGCTCCCCCAGGCCAGAGGGATGATCTACCCAATCGCCAGTGACGCCACCAGCCTGGAAGGACCTGCTCTGCGCGCGTTTACCAAGATGGCAGAAGTTTGGAAACTAAGCGCTCATGAGCAGTCGGCAATCCTGGGTAGGCCCATCGACGTTGCTTGTGCACAGCTAGAGGCGGGAGTGACTGACGGCCTTTGGCCAGAAACACTCGAGCGAATCAGCTATGCGCTCGGCATATACCGGGCACTGCACATCCTCTTCCCTGATCAGCAGCAAGCTGACAGCTGGCTACGAC
Organism: Stenotrophomonas sp. 80084_Sma; assembly: GCF_056481995.1. Taxonomy (NCBI): domain Bacteria; kingdom Pseudomonadati; phylum Pseudomonadota; class Gammaproteobacteria; order Lysobacterales; family Lysobacteraceae; genus Stenotrophomonas; species Stenotrophomonas sp. 80084_Sma. The sequence goes on from NZ_CM151177.1 coordinate 1,214,486, forward strand.
GCCCCAACAGCGCAGCACCGTTCAAGGGGACCCCGGCCTTGGCCTTCATGTGCTCTGGTCAACTCAACGACCTTGCCACTGTTCGTGACTATCTAGAGGCCCAGGGAATCGCCGCCTCCCTGACAGCTCCGACGACGTCCAGCAGTCTGTGACCGAGCACCACTAAGAAAGTCGGGACTATAACCACCACCTCGTCACAACCACCAAACCGCATAGCCGATACGTGAGACGAGCGAAGACGATGGATCCTGTTCATTTAGCAGTCTTTGATGGCTTACCTTCTGTGCCCGCCAGGCCTGTCCAGAACAAATTCTTTCCAAATCCAGTCCAGTTGGCATCGTTCTTACGAGCCGCGTAAAGTTCTGTAGAGACAGGATAGTCCACCGGGGGATGGAGCATGCCGATCGAACGTATTGTTATCGAGAACTTCAAGTCTTTTCGCCACCTCAATCTGCAGCTCAATGCGCACATGAACCTTGTGGTTGGTGACAACGAGGTGGGAAAGTCCACCTTGCTGGAAGCGATCCACGCAGTGATAACTGGGCAGCTGTATGGTCGCAACCTCACCTACGAGCTCACACCCTATCTTTTCCACCAGCCAACGGTGAGGGAGTACTTAGCGGCTCTGCGCGCGGGAACGCCTGCGTCACCGCCCAGGATCTCCATTGAAGCCTATTTGGGGAACGATCCCGCGCTGGCGTCTTTGCGCGGCACCAACAACTCATTAGGTCTAGACGGTGCAGGCGTCCGATTGCTGGTCGAGCTCAGCGATGACTATCGCGAGGAATTCAACGCCTACCTGCAGCAACACCAGGGCGCGACCAGCCTCCCAGTGGAATACTACACGGTGCGCTGGTACTCCTTTGCCAACAACGGTGTCACCGCTCGTACCATCCCGTTCGATTCAACTATCATCGACACCCACGGTATCAAGACACTGTCCGGAGCCGATCGCTATATCGCCAGCATCATCGAACAGGCGCTTACCCCAGCGCAGCGCGTGTCGCTATCTCTGAGTTTTCGCCGCATGCGGCAAAGCTTCGCGGAAGAGGGCGACGTTGCCGCCATTAATGCTTATCTCACTGAGCACACGGGGGACATCAGTCACAAAGCATTGACGGTGGGCGTGGACTCTTCACCGCGCTCAACGTGGGAAACCAGCTTGTCACCGTACCTGGATGAGCTTCCTTTCACCCAAGCTGGCAAGGGTGAGCAAAGCGCAGTAAAGATGAAGCTGGCTATGCATGCTGCAGGCTCGGCGCATGTACTGCTGATCGAAGAGCCGGAGAACCACCTCTCCTTCTCTGGCATGAGCCAGCTGATTGACAAGATTTCAGCGCTCTCTACAGCGCAGCAAGTGGTCATCGCAACCCACAGCAGCTTCGTTCTGAACAAGTTGGGCGTGGACAATGTGATCCTGTTCAGCGCCCAAGGCCAGATGAAACTGGATCAGTTGCCGCATGATACGCACGATTACTTCATGAAGCTTCCTGGCACATGACAGGTTGCGACTGATTCTGGCCAAGCGGGTAATTCTGGTGGAGGGCCCGTCCGACGAGCTGATCGTGCAACGTGCCTACCTGGATCACCACGGTGTAGCACCATTGGCCCGTGGCGTGGACATCATCTCGGTCAAATCACTGGCGTTTAAGCGCTTCTTGCAGATTGCGGAGCGCCTGCGTATTCAGGCCAAAGTCGTCACCGACAACGATGGTGATATCGCGCTAGTGCAAGAGCGATATGCCGACTTCCCCAATGCCATCTACTACGATTCTGACGAGACCGCCCCATCGTTGGAAGAACAACTTATTAAAGCCAACTCACTGGACGAGCTGAACACCGTGCTGGCCCAGTCATTCGCCGACGAGGTGGCTTTGCTCAAGTACATGAAAGGTCACAAGACCGATACGGCTCTAGCCATTTTCAACAGCCCTCATTCAATCAGGTTCCCGGACTATGTCCAGCGTGCTATCGCCTAACCGGGTACTGCTATCGGCAGCCGGCTCTGGCAAGACCACCTTGCTGGTCCGCCAGGCCTTGGAGCGACCACAGCGCCGCATCGCTATGCTCACCTATACCTTGGAGAATCTCGAAGAAATTCGACGCTCATTCGAGGCCCATGCCGGCGCGGTGCCCGCGAATGTTACCTTGTATAGCTGGTACGGATTTCTGCTACGCGAGTGTATTCGACCTTATCAGGCGGCACTGTGTCGCGAGCCACGGGTTGAATCGATTCAGTTCGTTGAAGGACGGACTAACAACCGGGCACCCCGCTCGCAGATTTCCCGCCACTATCTGGCAGGCGACAGGATGTACTCGGATCGGGCCTCGGATTTCGCCGTTCGTTGCGATGAGCTAACTCATGGTCAGGTCATCTCGCGCTTGGCGGACATGTACGACGAAGTGTACGTCGATGAAGTGCAGGACTTGGCTGGCTACGACCTAGATCTGATTGAGCGCCTGTTGAAGAGCCCCATCGGCGTTACGCTAGTGGGCGACACGCGCCAAGCGACCTACGCCACCAACTACGCGCCTCGGTACAGCCAGTTCCGCGGACCGAACTTGGCGACGTTATTCCAGCTTTGGGAGTCGCACGGCCTGTGCCAGATCGATCACCGCCTCACGAGTTTACGATGCGTGCAGGCCTTGTGTGATCTGGCCGACGCGCTCTATCCACAGATGCCCCGGACCCAATCAGGCAATGATCAGTTGACCGGTCACGATGGCATATACCTGGTCGCGCCCGAGCATGTCACTGCGTACATGCAGGAGTTTGCCCCAGCCGTGCTGCGGCATGACCGACGGCAGGCTTGCGATGACCTACCAGCAATGAACTTCGGTCAGTCCAAGGGACGCACCTATAGCCGTGTGCTCATCTTCCCTAATGGGCCTTTGACGCAGTACCTGCGCACTGCCGACGCGTCCCGCATAACGGCGCCACCCAAGTATTACGTCGCCTTCACCCGGGCGAGGCAGAGTGTGGCGTTTGTGTATAACGGCACGTGCGCGCTTTTGGGCCACCAAGTCTATACCCCTCAAGCTCAAACGACTTAGCGCCGCAACAGTTTGCACGGACACGCAGTAGGCCCACGGACTGGGCATGGCTGACCGACGTGACGAGTACAGTGCTGGAGCGGCTGGCAACGTAGGGTAGCTTCGTGGCAACGATCTGTACGGGCTTTGCAGCGGTCACAATTTCTTCAAGGGCGCCGCCGTGGGTGGCGGCGGCACTGGCCCAGGGTCGTTGAAGGAAAGCACTGCCCGCTCGATGCCGAATTGATCGAAAAGTACCCGGGCGATCACAGCGTGGACCACGTCAAGGTCCACCGAGGGGGCAGCGACAGTGATGGTGGCCGCAATCGCGCGTCCAGGTGCCAGGCCTGGGACGAGCCGCAGGCCGTCTACCGCTTTCACGTCCGGGTCCGTGAACATCGCTGCCCGGACCTCTTCCAAATTGATCTCGTTCATGAGGTTGAGGGATCTTGGATAGCGCCATCGCCACGACTGCCGCGGTCGCGATGTAGCCAGCGGTACAGCACCGGCAGGACCAACAGCGTCAGCGCGGTCGAGGACACGATACCGCCGATTACGACCGTGGCCAGCGGCCGCTGTACTTCAGAACCAGCGCCTACGTTCAAAGCCATCGGCAGGAAACCAAGGGAAGCCACCAGGGCAGTCATCAAGACCGGTCGTAGTCGCCCCAGGGCGCCATCCCGGACAGCATCTTCGAGGGCGTCGCCTTGCTCACGCAGTCGGCGGATGAAGGCAATCATGACCAAGCCATTGAGTACTGCCACGCCCGAAAGCGCAATGAAGCCTACGCCCGCAGAGATTGACAGCGGAATTCCGCGTAGAGCCAAGGCGATTACGCCACCAGTCAATGCCAAGGGAACGCCACTGAACACGATGGCGGCATCCTTGGCCGAGCCGAAGGCCATGAACAGCAGGGCGAAGATCAGCGCCAATGTGACCGGGACAACTACCGCCAAGCGCTGGCTGGCCGAGATCAGCTGCTCGAACGTGCCGCCATAATCGATCCAGTACCCCTCTGGAAGAGGTACATCCTGGCCGATGCGGGTACGCAGATCACCAACGAATCCGCCAAGATCACGCTCACGCACGTTGGCGGTGATCACCACTCGACGCTTGCCGTTCTCACGATTGATCTGGTTGGGCCCGCGCTCTACCTGTATCTTCGCCACTTCTCGTAGTGGAACAGTGCGAGGCCCACCGTTGGCACCAGCGGCTACACGGCTGGACTCATCGATACTGGTGCTCTCCGGCAGTGGAATGGGCAGGTCCGCAAGCACAGCCGGGTCTTGCCGCAGCGATTCGGGCAAACGCACCACCAGGTCGAATCGGCGGTCGCCCTCGATCAGCTGGCCAGCGACGCTACCGCCGATGGCGGTTGCCACCGTGTCCTGCACGTCACCCGGATTCAATCCATACCGCGCCAATGCCGCTGGATCTGGCGTGATGGTGAGCAGTGGTAGGCCAGTAACCTGCTCGGCCTTGACGTCTTCGGCGCCGGGGACCCCGCGCAGGACGCGCTCGACCCGGCTGGCCAGGCGGGTCAGCTGGTCAAGATTGTCGCCGTAGACCTTGACCGCAACGTCCGAGCGAACGCCGGAGATCAATTCGTTGGTGCGCATCTGGATGGGCTGAGTGAACTCGTAGTTGCTACCCGGGATCTCCTTGGCCGCCGCCTCCAGCTCTTCCACCAGCTCGGCCTTGGGTTTGCGCGGGTCGGGCCATTGGTCGCGGGGCTTGAGCATCAGAAAGGTATCGGCCATGGAGGGGGGCATCGGGTCGGTGGCCACTTCGGCGGTGCCGATCTTGGAGAAGATGTTGGCCACCTCCGGGAACTGGGCCAAGCGCTTCTCCAGCGTTTCCTGCATGGCCACCGACTGCTCCAGACTGGTGCCGGGGATACGCATGGGCTGCAAGGTGATGTCGCCTTCATCCAAGCTCGGCACGAACTCCGAGCCCAAGCGGGTGGCCAGCACGCCACACCCCACCACCAGCACGGCCGCGCCTGTCAGCACTACGCCACGCCGCCGCAGCGCCCACTCCAGCAGCGGCGTGTAGCGGGCACGTGACCAGCGCATCAAGCGGTTGTCGTGCTCGGCCACACGGCCGCGCAGGAAGGTGGCAATTGCCGCCGGTACGAAGGTCAGCGACAGCACCATCGCACCGGTCAGGGCCAAGACCACCGTGATCGCCATCGGGTGGAACATTTTTCCTTCCACCCCGGACAGCGCGAAGATCGGCAGGTAGACCGCCGCGATGATGCCTAGACCAAACAGACTGGGGCGAATCACCTCAGCCGTGGCCGAGGCGGTCAGATCAAAGCGCTCTTCGTCGTTGAGCTGGCGGTCCAGTGCGTGTTGCGCCTCCCCAAACCGGCGCAGACAGTTCTCGATGATGATCACCGCCCCATCCACGATCAGGCCAAAGTCCAGGGCGCCCAAGCTCATCAGGTTACCCGACACGCCGCCACGCACCATGCCGATAATGGTGAACAGCATTGCCAACGGGATCACTGCCGCGGTGATCAACGAAGCGCGCACATTGCCCAGCAGCAGGAACAGCACCACCACCACCAGCAGCGCGCCTTCGATCAGGTTCTTGGACACCGTGCCAATGGTGCGATCCACCAGCGCGGTGCGGTCATAGACGGCCTTTGCATGCACGCCAGCGGGCAAGCTGGCGTTGGCGGCGTCCAGCTTGGCCGAGGCTGCCTGGGAGACTTCCCGGCTGTTTGCGCCGAACAGCATGAAGGCGGTACCGACCACGACCTCATGGCCATTCTGGGTCGCCGCACCCGTGCGCAGTTCCTTGCCTTCGCCTACGCTAGCGACGTCGCGGACGCGAATGGGCACGCCATCGCGCCGGTCCAGCACGATGTTCCCAATCGCGTCCAGATTGGCCAGCTGGCCGGGCACGCGCACCAGAAATTGCTGGCCGTTGCGCTCGATGTAGCCGGCACCGATGTTCTGGTTGTTGCGCACTACCGCTGCGACCACGTCGTTCAACGTAAAGCCGAGTGCTACCAACTGAGCTGGATCCGGAGTGATGTGGATCTGCCGCTCAAAGCCGCCGATAGTGTTGACCTCGGTGACGCCAGGCGTGGTACGCAGCTGCGGCCGGATCACCCAGTCCTGCAGGGTGCGCAGATCCGTGGCGGTATACGGGGTGCCGTCGGGCTTGCGGGCGTTGGGCTCAGCCTCCACGGTGTACATGAAGATCTCGCCCAGGCCGGTAGAGATGGGACCCATCTCTGGGTCCAACCCTTCGGGCAGCTGAGATGCGATCTGCTGTAGCCTTTCGGCGACCTGCTGGCGGGCAAAGTACAGGTCGGTGCCGTCTTTGAAGACGACAGTGACCTGGGAGAGTCCGTAGCGCGACAGCGAGCGGCTGTAGTCCAGCTTTGGTAGCCCGGCCATGGCCGTTTCAATGGCGAAGGTCACTCGCTGCTCGGCCTCCAGCGGCGAGTAACCCGGGGCCTGGGTGTTGATCTGGACCTGGACGTTGGTGATGTCGGGCGTGGCGTCAATGGACAGGTGACGGTAGCTCCACACGCCCAGCGCGACTAGCGCAGCGGTGAGCACCAGCGTCAGCCAGCGGTGGCGGATGGACAGACCAATGAGGCGTTCGAGCATGGCGGGCCTCATTCCTCTTCCACAGTGGATTTTTCGATGTCGGCCTTGATCAGAAAGCTTTGGGCCACCACCACTCGTTCACCCGCCTTGAGCCCTTCCAGCACTTCGGCGCGTTCGGCGTCACGGCGCCCCAGCTTGATCGGCCGGGTGTGGTACGTCTCGCCCTGCTGCACGTAGACAACGTCCTGGTCCTGTGCGGTCTGCAGGGCGGTGATCGGAACCACCAGCGACGCCGATTGGCGATCCACGGTGACCCGCGCCTTGACCGCTGAACCCGGCCGCCACAGCCCATCGGTGTTAGCCACGGTGGCGCGGGCAATAGTGCTTTGGCTGGCAGTAGCGGTGCCGGGCAGGACGCGCTCCAATGTGGTCTGCGCCGTGACGCCATCGCTCAAGCGGGTGACCGTCACTGGCACGCCGGCACCGATGTGCTGGGCGTCGGCGCCGAAGATGTGCAGGTCCACCCACAGCGTGGACAGGTCGGCTACCTCGAACAGCGGGGCGCCCTCAGGCGCCGACATGCCCACGGCGGCCGTACGCGCCATGACCACGCCATTGATCGGCGCGGTAACGGTGTAGGTGGTCAGGCTGAGGTTGCTCTCCACTGTCGCGAGCACCTGGCCGGTGCGTACCTGGTCACCCACGCCCACTCGCACGGAACGGACCGGTCCGGGGAAGCGTGCAGTGACCTGCGCGATGCGCCCATCGATTGGGGTCAACAGCCCTTGCACCTCATGCTCATCGGCAATCTCACCGGGTCCAGCCGGCGCGACTTGGATTCCCGCCGCCTGCGCAGCTTTGGCCGCGATCTCGGTTTCCAGCGGCGCTTCCTCGTGCTCGCCGTGCTCTTCGCCCTCAGCGGCTTGGCCTCCTTCGGATGCTTCGTTGGGGGTCGACGCGTTGCAGGCCGCCAGCATCAGGGCCATGCCCAGTGCAGTCCAGGAAAAGCGGTTCATGGGGTCTCTCCAGTGGAAGCGGCAGCCGGCGGCGCGACAAGCGCCTGGCCGGTCAGTCGTTGAATTTCGATCAGGGCGCGCTGCGCATCCAAGGCGACGTCCAGCTGTTGCTGGGCCATGGCGGTGCGTTCGGACTGCAACTGTGCCCATTCCAGGTAACTGATCGCCCCAGCACGATAGGCACGCTCAGCGGCCTGCTCGGCTCGAGCCAGCTTCGGCAACACGTCGTCGTGCAGGCGCGCCACCTCGGCCTGTGCCACGGTGTAGCGGCCATGGGCTTCGACCAGCGTGGAGTACAGCGACAGGCCCTTGGCCTCGCGCTCGATCGTCAGGACCTGCAGCTCGGCTTCGCCGGCTCGAATCTCTGGCTGTGCGCGGCTGCGGCTGCCCAGCGGCATGGATAAGCTGGCGACCAGCGCGGTGTCATCGGTCTCCTGTAGTCGGCGCACTCCGAGCTGCCAGGACAGGTCCGGTGAGACCGCTGAACGCGCCAGCTGCAGTCGTGCCTGCGCGATCCGGCGGGCGTCGGCAAACTGCGCCAATTCCGGAGTCCGTTCCAACTCATCGGCCAGCGTCTGCATGGAGGCGATCGCCGGCAGGGCCATCGGATCGGCCGGGACCACTTCGAAGGTGGGAGTACGTTCGCCCCACAAAGCAGCCAGATGCTGACGAGCAGCGAGTCGCTGTTGCTCGGCCCGATCACGCGTCAGCTCGGCCCGCGCAAGCGCTGCCTCCGCGGTGAGCAGCACCGACTCGGGTGAAGCGCCGGCCTGCAGGCGCTGCCTGGCGACGGCCACAGTTCGCTGGCGCTGGCTAACATCGATGTCCGCTAGGTTGCGTTGCCGGTCGGCACCAACGACAGCCAAGTAGCGCTGCGCCGTCTCGGCTAGCAAGTCCAGGCGCCCGGTCTCGCGCTGCACGGCCAACGCATCAATCCGGCTTTGTGCCAAGGTACGGCGGGCGTCGAGCTTGCCGCCGCGCTCCAGCACCGAACTCAGGCTCAAGGTCAACTCGGCGCTGTCCAAGCCACCGGCCGCGCCGGTGCCCAGCGCGTTTTCGACCTCGGCACCGAGCGTCCACGGTGGGCGCTGTACCGCCTTATCTCGCTCGGCAGCGAGGACAGTGGCTCGCGCATCGACCAGACGCAGTTCGGGGTGGGTTTGGGCTACGCGTGCGAAGGCATCGTCCAAGGTCATCAATTCGGCCGCCGCAGCAGGCATCGCTGCTGTACCCGTTAACAGCAACGCGGCCAAGGCCGCCCATCGCATAGACATGGAAGTACTCCGAGGGTTCTTGAGATCACACGGATCGGCCTGCGCCTACATGCGTCATCCGGCAATTGCCGGTCGAAAGGGCGCGACCTGATGCTCATACGAATCCGCACGCGTTTCGGTCTCGATTGGAGGCAAAGACCGGCCGACAGCCAATTGCGCCAGCGGCAACCAGCGCAGGGAAAATCCCAGCTGTCCGCCCGCGGTCATGCAGGGGTCTTGCGCGCGTCTGCGCGTGCCCGCCGCGCGTCGCCCAATATTTCAAAGGCTTCCTTCATCACGTAGAGGCCGATAAGGGCACCGATTACGAAATCCGGATATGGACTGGCCAGCCACCACACCAGTAGGCCCGCCAGGATCACGCCCACGTTGGCTACCACATCGGCTCGGGTGAAAAGCCACGTTGCCCGCAGATGTACTTCGCCAGCCTTCAGTGGCGCCAACATGCGTAGGACCGCCAGATTGACCACTAGCGACAATAGGGCCGTACCGATCATCCACCCGCTTACCGGTTCAGCCCCGTGGAGTACGCGGCGGCCGACCTCGACCAGCACTCCAACGCCCAGAATCAGCAGCACGCTACCGCTGACCCAAGCAGCGTTGGCCTTGAAGCGCGCCGTCCGACCGATAGCGACCAACCCAATGGCGTAGGCCGTGGCGTCGGAGAGCATGTCCAGTGCGTCGGCAAGCAAGCCCGTGGAATGGGCGATCCAGCCGGCGATGCCGCCAATCACAGCCATTGCAGCGTTCAGGGCCAGAGCGATCCACAGCACGCGCCGTTCCTGCGCGTTCTTTGCCTCGTGGTGGCAGCCACAATCACTCATCGGATCTTCTCCATCGCAGGGAGCCGTGCCGGCGCGGTCCGCTGGCATGGCAGGGTCCATGAGGGTAAAGTCCGTAGCAACTACGGAGTCAAGCCTACTACTAATGAAAATCAGTGACGCTGCCGCCGCCAGCGGGTGCCATCTGGAGACGATCCGCTATTACGAGCGTATCGGCTTGCTCCCGAGGCCGGCACGATCAGGCAATGGTTACCGGGTCTACGGAGTGCCGGACATTGAGCGCCTGCGCTTCATTGCCCGCGGTCGGGACTTGGGTTTCAGCCTGGAAGAGGTTCGTAGCCTGCTGCAGCTGGCCGGCGACGAGGGCCTGTCGTGCGTGGATGTGGATCGTCTGGCCCGCAGCCACTTGTCCGACATTCGCGCCCGGATGGCAGACTTGCAACGTATGGCCAACGAGCTGGAGCGGGTAATCGCCAGTTGTCACGGCGGACAGCGAGCTGAGTGCACCATCCTATCGACGCTGCGCCGGCCGGCTTCCGAGGACTCCTTACGCGAGGGATCGAGCAAGAGCGCTTCCTAGGCGCCCACGGTCCAAAACCTATGCCTTCCTCAGTCCGACCGGTCGACGGTGTCAGTTGCCTGCAGTCTGGCTGCCCGGACCTGGACTCCAGGCGCGTATGAAGTCCTCCTGCTCACGCGTCTCGATCGCACCCGTCCTGACCTGACGAACCATGCTCATGGCCTGCTCACCAGTGGCAGCCGTGCCTGTTTCTAACAGCAACAAGCACGCTACGGTGCCAGCTCGTCCTAGCCCCCCCTTACAATGCACAACTGCGCGGCTTCCGAGCAACAATTCATGACTGAGCGCTGGGCCCAGCTCGCTCCATGCCTTCAAGAATGAACTGTTCGGCGCTGCGCCGTCTACGATTGGAAGTCCGTACCACTTGATTCCCTGCGCCATCGCCCGCTCTGGCAGCGCGGCAATCCTAAGCTCATCGAATTCCCATGGCTCAATCAGGGAGATCAGGTACCCAGCGCCCCACTGGCGAATCGCGCAAAGGTCCACGTCAATGTCACGGCTCCATGGCCCCGTCATCGCGGCCTTCTGAAACTTCCCTGGCGCGAAAGTTACACCTACTGCGCCGCCACTGACTCCGACAGCGATCGTGGCGATATGCAGAGGATGTGTGTGACTAGTTCTGAACATTGTCGATCCCTCATCGCGGCAACAAAGAGAGCCGCAGCGCAGCGGCGATCACCCATGGCTCCTATGCCGATCCTTGAGCTAAACATTCCAGCCGACCAAGTGGTGCCGCCCTGCCGAGCAGCACAGCAAAGGTGATCCTTTTGTCAGTTGCAGGCAACAAGTACCAGTAGGCTCACGCTGCATGCGTACCAGTAGGCTCACGCTGCATGTGCACCAGTAGGCTCACGTGTTGGACAGCGAGAGTGTCCAGGAGCAAGGTGTACACACGCTCCTCGCTAGAGACAACACATGAAGCCGAGCATTCTGGCATTGGACCTCGAAGGGACACTCATTTCCAATGCGATAAGCCAGATTCCAAGACCCGGCCTCTGTCGGTTCTTGGAGGACGTCCGATCGCACTTCAGTCAGCTCATGATGTTTACGACTGTGCCGGAAGAGCGCTTTCGCAGCATTGCCGATCTGTTGGTTCGTGAAGGAAGCGCGCCTCCGTGGTTCGCGAGCATTGAATACATCCATTGGACGGGCAGCACGAAGGATCTACGGCTAGCCACACCAAAATTAGGCGCGGCCTTGCTGCTTGATGATCATCGCCCCTATGTACACCCAGGACAGGAGCATCTGTGGGTTCAGATACCTCTGTTTGCGTCTCCCTACCCGTCAGAGGACGAGGGATTAGCGATCGCGCTTCGACTCCTGCTTGATCGCATCCACGCAACGGGCAATTTCACTGAAGCATCTCTCCAAGAACAGCTAAAACCACAGGCAGAAGCAACGGGCGCACCACGGCGTTCCGACGCCTGCTCATCGGCCCAGAAGATCCTGTCCGACGCCGCCGTCAGGAGAGATGAACTTGCCGCACAGTGGCATAGCGCCGCCGAAGTCAGTTCACAGCTCGGTCCGTCGTTGACCAATGGTAGCGGCCTAGCAGGTCAGCTGCGAAGAGCCGGCCAGCTACTTGGGGTCTATGTAACGAAGCCTGTGCCCTGCTATCGCTACCCAGACTGGCAGTTTGGTGAAAACGGCGAGCCCGTTGAATATTTGGCAGAAATCCTGTCAGCACTGCGTGCAATCGGTCATTTCGAGATCGAGCCGTACGGGCAACTTCACAGCACCGGATGGCGTGAGGCAGAGTGGTTTCTCTCACCGCACGCTCTGCTCAACGGCATGCCACCTGCCGAAGCCCTCAGCTCTGAACCGGCTCGCGTGCTGCGGGCGGCCCGTACCGAGTTCGGGCAAGGAGAGTCATAGCGTCCCCCTCTGAAGTGTTGAGAAAAATATAGGATTGAGGTCAGTGGGCACTCTTTCTCACCCAAATTTTCCATTTGGTAGAATAAATGGTGCTATCCATGGTGAATGAGTTCCTAGAAAGGCAGTGTTTTAGAGAGATGCCTAGTAATGAGGTATGCACAACATGTGTGCACAACCCTTCTGATCGAACGCTCGTTCGCAGCAGAAAAGAAAGCCCCGCTCATGCGGGGCTTTTCTTTATCCGGAATCCCTTCGGAGTTGTGCCCCGCAGCATCGGTTTTCGTGCACCGCGACTTGCAAACAGACAATTTCCTCCCCTATGGTGCAATCGATTGCATTGCTGTGAATCGTTGCGTTTGATACCGGTTGGGAGGCCGGCAGGTGGATGTCCATCCATTCGATCAGACCGGCCCCGGCGACGGGCCTCACGCGGCGCGATGCGTTGCGCATGGCGGTTGCTGGAGGCGTAGCTCTGGGTACTGCGGGAGCGTTGCCTGCATTCGCCGCCACCGCAGCGCTCAAGGGCAACCTGAAGCACTCCGTGGCCCGCTGGACGTTCCCGCAGCTGTCCGTCGCCCAGCTTTGCGCGACGGTGAAGGACATCGGCTTTGCCGCGATCGACCTGGTCGGCCCGGAAGACTGGTCCACGCTGAAGGCGAATGGCGTGTACAGCTCGATGTGCAACGGCGCGGAGCTGGGCCTGACCAAGGGCTTTGCCGGCCGCCAGTTCCATGACCAGCTGGTGGAGCGCTACACGCGGCACATTGATCTGGTGGCCGATGCCGGCTATCGCAACCTGATCTGCTTCTCCGGCAACCGCAACGGCATGGACCCCGCCGAAGGCATGGCCAATGCCGAGGCCGGCCTCAAGCGCATCCTCGGGCACGCCGAGAGGCGCGGGGTGGTGCTGGTGATGGAACTGCTGAATTCCAGGGTCGATCATCGCGACTACCTGTGCGACCACTCGGCATGGGGCGTGGAGCTTTGCCAGCGACTCGGCTCGGACAACTTCGGCCTGCTCTACGATATCTACCACATGCAGATCATGGAGGGCGACATCATCGCCACCATCGGCAAGCATCACGCCTGCTTCAAGCATTACCACACCGCAGGCGTGCCCGGCCGGAACGAGATCGGAGACCAGCAGGAGCTCCACTATCCGGCCATCTGCCGCGCGATCCGCGACACCGGTTTCAAGGGGTATCTGGCGCAGGAGTTCACGCCTGCAGCGCCCGATCCCGTTGGCTCATTGCGCGAGGCGATCCGCCTCTGCGACGTCTGAAACGATATCCACCCAGGTGAGAAACCCATGGCAGATAATCATTACGACGCCATTGTTGTTGGCTCGGGAATCAGTGGCGGTTGGGCGGCGAAGGAGCTGACCGAAAAGGGCCTGAAGGTCCTGATGCTGGAACGCGGACGCAACATCGAGCACGTCAAGGACTACGTCAATGCGATGAAGGAAGCGTGGGACTTCCCGCATCGCAACCGGCCAACGCAGGCGATGAAGGCCGACTTCCCGGTGCTGATGCGCGACTACGGCCTGGCTGAGAATCTGGAAGGGATGTGGGCCAACGAACAGGACTCGCCCTACATCGAGACCAAACGTTTCGACTGGTTCCGTGGCTACCACGTCGGCGGCCGCTCATTGCTATGGGGCCGGCAGAGCTATCGCTTCTCCGACCTGGATTTCGAGGCGAACCTCAAGGACGGCATCGCGGCCGATTGGCCCATCCGCTACGCCGATATCGCGCCGTGGTACGACCATGTGGAAAAGTTCGCCGGCATCGCCGGCACGCGCGAAGGACTGGACGTGTTGCCGGACGGCGAGTTCCTGCCGCCGATTCCCTTGAATATCGTCGAGAAGGATGTGGCCGCGCGTATCAAGAAGGCCTTCGGCGGAACGCGCCATATGATCCACTCGCGCACTGCCAACATCACAAAGCCCATGCCGGAACAGGGCCGCGTCAACTGCCAGTACCGCAACAAGTGCATCCTGGGTTGCCCTTTCGGCGCTTATTTTTCCACCCAGGCAGCGACACTGCCGGCGGCGATGAAGACCGGCAACCTGACCTTGCGGCCGTTCTCGATCGTCAAGGAAGTGCTCTACGACAAGGACCGCAAGCGTGCCCGCGGTGTGGAGGTCATCGATGCCGAAACCGGCCAGACCTACCAGTACACGGCCAAGGTCATCTTCCTCAACGCGTCGTCGTTCAACTCGACGTGGCTGTTGATGAACTCGGCCACTGATGTGTGGGAGGGCGGGCTGGGCTCATCGTCGGGCGAGCTCGGGCACAACGTGATGGACCATCACTTCGGTGCGGGCGCCTCCGGCCGGGTCGAGGGTTACGAAGACAAGTACTACTTCGGGCGTCGCCCCTGCGGCTTCTACATTCCGCGTTTCCGCAACGTTGCGGCCGACAAGCGCGGCTATCTGCGCGGGTTCGGCTACCAGGGCGGTGCCAGCCGCACCGGCTGGTCGCGCGAGATCGCCGAGCTGAACATCGGTGCCGATCTGAAGGAGGCGCTGACCGTGCCCGGTGACTGGCGCATCGGCATGACCGGGTTCGGTGAAATGCTGCCGCACCACGACAACACGATCCGCCTGGACCGCGACCGCAAGGACAAGTGGGGTCTGCCGGTGCTGGCGATGGACGTTGCCATGCGCGCCAACGAACTGGCGATGCGCAAGGACATGGCCGCCGATGCCGCCGAGATGCTGGAGGCGGCCGGCGTCAAGGACGTGAAGATGCACGACAACGATTACGCCCCGGGCAAGGGCATCCACGAAATGGGGACCGCGCGCATGGGACGTGATCGGAAGAGCTCGGTGCTGAACCAGCACAACCAGGTCTGGGATGCACCCAATGTCTATGTGACCGACGGGGCCTGCATGACCTCCAGCGCCTGCGTGAATCCTTCGCTGACCTACATGGCGCTGACGGCTCGGGCCGCAGATCATGCGGTGCGCGAACTGAAAGCGGGGAATCTCTGATGGATCGCCGCGAGCTGTTGAAGATGATCGTCGCCGCCACCGGTGCGGCCATGGTTGGGTTGCCTGCCCTTGTGCAGGGTCAGGCACCGGCGGGCGCCACCAAGATTCATTTCTCCGATACCGACGTCGCTACGCTGGACGAGATCGCCGAGACCATCCTGCCGCGGACCCGGACACCAGGGGCGAAGGATGCCGGCGCCGGCCTGTTCATGGCGACGTTCGTCACTGACTGCTACACCGCCCGGCAGCAGGCGGCGTTCCGCGCAGGGCTGACCGATATCGACAAACGGGCCGGTGGCCGCTTCGTGTCGCTCACGCCGCACGCCCGCTCCGAATTGCTGGGCACGCTCGATGCAGAAGCCAAGGCACGTCATGCCGATGTGACCGAAACCGGTACGCCTGAAGAAGGCGAGGCGATGCCGCACTACTTCACGATGCTCAAGCAGCTGGCCATCTTCGGCTTCTTCACCTCCAAGGTCGGTGCCACCGGGGTGCTGCAGTACGTTGCCGTGCCGGGGCGCTACGACGGCGATCTTGCTTATGTTCCCGGCACGCCCGCCTGGGGGACCAGCTGATGGAGTGCAACAGGATGATCAAGCCGCTGCTGATCGCGGCCACCGTGCTGGCCGCCGCACCCCTGTTCGCGCAGAACGGTGCCGACGCCGCGCGCGATCCGAAGAAGACCGAGGTGTGGACGCCGGTGCCTGCGACCGTTGCCACGCCGCCAGGCAAGGCACCGTCCGACGCAATCGTGCTGTTCGATGGCAAGGATGTCTCCGCGTGGGAGTCGGAGCAGGGCGGGCGCGTGCCCTGGAAGATTGCCGATGGCGCCTTGACCGTCGTGCCCGGCAGCAAGGGCATTCGCACCAGGCAACGCTTCTGCGACGTCCAGCTGCATGTCGAGTGGCGTACGCCCACCGACACGAAGGGCTTCGACGGACAGAACCGCGGCAACAGCGGCATCTTCCTGCAGGAGCTGTATGAACTGCAGGTGCTCGACAGCTACAACAACCCGACCTATGCCAATGGCCAGGCGGGTTCGATCTACAAGCAGGCCATGCCGTTGGTGAACGCCTCGCGCGCACCGGGACAGTGGCAGGCCTACGACATCCTCTGGAAAGCACCGCGCTTCTCGGCGGGCGGTGGGCTTGTCTCGCCCGCGCGCATCACGGTACTGCACAACGGCGTGCTGGTGCAGGACGACACTGTGCTGGCCGGCAAGACCGAATACATCGGTGCGCCTTCCTACGCGCCGCATGGGTGTGCGCCGCTCTATCTGCAGGAACATGACTCCAGGGTCAGCTACCGCAACATCTGGGCGCGCGAGCTGTAGGGGCACGCGGCCGGCGTGGTCGCCGGCCGCTTACTTCGCCAGGTAGCTGGCGATGTCATTGATCTCCTGCTGTGACAGCTGGGAGAAGGGCGGCATCAGCCCGCCGCCCTTGCTGATCTTTTCCTTGATCTGTGCGGGTGCCATGCGCTTGCCGATATCGGTGAGCGCCGGGAACGCGCCCGGCATGCCCGCACGATCGGCGCCGTGGCAGGCCACGCAGTTCGCGGTGTAGAGCTTTGCACCCGCAGCCGGGTCGTCCTTGCACCAGGCGGTTGTCGCAACGCTCATGCCGCCCAGGGCCACCGCCATTGCCAGGATCATTTTCATGTGGGGCTCCTTGATGCGTCAGCGCCGCGCACGGGCGGGCACGCGGGTGGTCAGGTGTTCACGCAGATAGTCCGCACCGGTCTGGATGATCCTGGCCGGATCGCGTGGCTGGTCGTGCTCGATGATGTACCAATGCACGCCGGCGGCTGCCGCAGCAGGCAGGATCGCGTTCCAGTCCAGCACGCCCTGGCCCACCGCGGCGAATCCGCCTTCGTCCTGGGCCTGGCCCTTCGGTGCATTGTCCTTGGCGTGTACCGCGAACACGTGGCCGCGGAACTTTGCCAGCATCACGGCCGGGTCCAGGCCTGCACGCGCGACCCAGGCCAGGTCCAGCTCGGTCTGCAGGTCTGGACCGGCGGCGGCGAACAGCAGCTCCAGTCCGGTCCTGCCGTCGAAGTCGGCCAGTTCGAAGTCGTGGTTGTGGTAGGCCAGGCGCATGCCCTTGCCGCGCACCTGCTTTGCGATGCGGCCCAGTTCCTGGCCCAGGGCGGTCCAGCCGGCGGCATCGCCCGGGCGATCCTTCTTGTCCAGGTACGGCACCACCAGCGTCGTGTTGCCGATCGACCGGTTGAAGGTCACCACCCCATCCAGGTTGCTGCGCAGCTCGGCCAGCGGCACATGCGATGAAATTGCCTTGATCGAATACCGGTCCAGCAGCTGCTTGAGCTCGGCGGCGCTGGTGTTCTGCGTGCCGACCGTTTCCACCGCATGGACGCCAGCGTCGTGGACGATCTTCAGCTGCTGCTCGAGCGAGCCGGCATCGCGCAGGGTGTACATCTGTACCGCGATCGGCTTCTGCGTGCTGACAGCTTCGACTGCAAAAGCGGGCAGGGCAGCGAGCAGCAGAATGAGGCTTGCAGTTCCATGGACAAGGGCTTTCATCAACAGATCCTCCCGGGTTTCAACCGATGGTGGTCCAGGTACGCGACCTGGCCGATGCAATGACACGATCGACGATCTGCGCCGAGCGCAGGCCGTCCTCGAAGGTGGGCAGGCCCTGCGGCCGCTCGTCGTCGATGGCGCGATAGCTGTCGGCGACGAATGCTTCGAAGCACTGGGCGTAGCCCTGCGCGTGGCCGGCCGGCAGCACGGAAAGGCGGCGTTGATCGGCACTGCCGGCGCCTGGTCCGCGCACGAAGACCTCCTCGCGCTGGTCGGGCAGGCCGATCCACAGGCGCTCGGCGTCCTCCTGGTTGAAGGCCACACTGGCGTTGGCACCGTCGATCTCGAACCAGAGGCGGTTGTGGCGTCCGGCCGAGACCTGGCTGACCGTCAGAGATGCCAGCGTACCGGCGCCGGTCCTGAACATCGCCGCCGCTACGTCCTCGCTCGTTACCGCCTGCATTGCGCTGGCCGCGGTTGGCGTGCTGAAGCTCTGCCCGCTGACGGCGCCGCGCTCGGCGATGACCGTAGAGAACGCGGCGCTGACCTCGGCGAAGCGCTCGCCGCTGATCCATTCCACCAGGTCGCACCAGTGCGAGCCGATGTCGGCGAATACGCGCGATGCGCCACCCAACGCCGGGTCCACGCGCCAGTTGTTGCTGGCAGGGTCTAGCAGCCAGTCCTGCAGGTAGCTGCCGTGGATCAGGTGCAGCGGCCCCAGATCGCCTTCGGCGATGCGTGCGCGTGCCTCGCGCACCACCGGGTGGTAGCGGTAGACGAAGGGGACCGTGGCAACCAAGCCGGTCGAGGCGGCCAACGCCGCCAGCGCCTGCGCATCGTCCAGTGTGGTCGCCAGCGGTTTCTCGCAGATCACGTGCTTGCCGGCTTCCAGTGCGGCCTGCGCCATCGCGCGGTGCAGATGGTTGGGCGTGCAGACATGCACGACCTGCACCTGCGGATCGGCGATCACCTCTTCGATATCCCGATAGGCGCGCGGGACATTCCACAGCTGCGCCATCTCACGCGCGCGCTGCGCTGACGAAGCGGCAACGCCGCGTACCTCGGCACCGGCGAGCAAGGCCGCGCGGCGGTGCACGGCGCCGATCATGCCGGCGCCGACGATGGCGATTCCAAGCGTTGGCATCGGCTCGAATCCTCAGCGTGTGGAAGATGCGGCGGCCACGGCGGGCCGGTCGCGGAACAGCAGCAGGAAGGCGATCAGAACCACCAGCGCGACGCCAGCCGGGAACAGCCATATCTGCTGCCAGTCGGGGCCGGCCTCGGTGGTGAAGTGCTCCACCACCGCGCCGGACAGGAAGGTGCCGATCAGCATGCCCACGCCGTACGTGGCCAGGGTGATGAAGCCTTGCGCGCTGCTGCGCGCGGCGGGGCCGGCGTGGGCATCGGTGTAGATCTGGCCGGTGACGAAGAAGAAGTCGTAGCAGATGCCGTGCAGCACGATGCCGATCACCAGTAGCGGGAAGCCGCTGCCTGCATCGCCGAAGGCGAACAGGACGTAGCGCACCACCCACGCCGCCATGCCGACCGCCAGCATGGTCTTCACCCCCAGCCGCACGAACAGGAACGGCATGGCCAGCATCAGCAGTACCTCGGAAACCTGGCCCAGCGACTGCAGGCCCGCTGCGCCGCGCACGCCCAGGTCGTTGAGATACGGATTGGTGAAGTTGTAGTAGAACGACAGCGGGATGCAGATGGCGATGGAGGCCAGGAAGAACACCAGGTAGGCGCGCGACTTCAGCAGCCGCAGCGAGTCGAGACCCAGGATCTGCCCCAGCCCGGCATCGCGCTGCTGTGCCAGTGGCGGCGTGTGCGGCAGAGTGAACGCATACAGGCCCAGCACCAGCGATGCCAGCGCGGCCATGCGGAAGGTCAGTTCAAGCCGATGGGCCTGCTCCCAGCCCAGCCAGCCGATCAGCACGCCTGCCACGATCCAGCCGATGCTGCCCGCCACCCGCACCAGCGGGAACTGTTTCTCCGGTGACTGCATGTGCCGCATCGCCACGCTGTTGGCCAGTGCCAGCGTGGGCATGAACAGCAGCATGTAACCCATCACGTAGGCCGAGAACATGCTGAAGCTGGAAGCAGTGGACGCCAGCCACATCAGCACCGCGCCGGCCAGGTGCAGCACCGCTAGGATGCGCTGCGCGGCGAAGTAGCGATCGGCGATCAGGCCGACCAGGAACGGCGCCACGATCGCGCCGATCGACTGGCTGAGGAAGGCGGTGGCCACCTGGCTGGCGCTGGCCTGCAGCGGGCCCTGTACCAGGTACGTCCCGAGGGTCACGAACCACGCTCCCCAGATGAAGAACTGCAGAAACATCATCGCGCCCAAGCGCGACATGGCGTGCGACATGGCTTGCCCTCCCGGGGCGGTAATGGCTCAGATTCCCAGCATGTGGTGCAGTGATGCGGCGTCCGTGCCACTGTCGGCAAAGTCATCGAAGGCGCGCTCGGTCACCCGGATGATGTGGTCGCGGATGAAGGCGGCACCTTCGCGTGCGCCGTCCTCCGGGTGCTTCAGGCAGCACTCCCATTCCAGTACCGCCCATCCGGGGAAGTCGTACTGGGCGAACTTGGAGAAGATCGCCTTGAAGTCGATCTGGCCATCACCGGGCGAACGGAACCGGCCCGGACGATCGATCCAGTCCTGGTAGCCGCCATACACGCCGCTGCTCGCGCTGGCGCGATACTCCGCGTCCTTGACGTGGAAGATGCCGATGCGCGCGTGGTAGCGGTCAATGAAGCCCAGGTAGTCCATCTGCTGCAGCAGCAGGTGGCTGGGGTCGTACAGGATCTTGGCGCGGGGGTGATGATCCACCACGTCGAGGAAGCGTTCGAAGGTCGCGCCATCGTGCAGGTCCTCACCTGGGTGGATCTCGAAGCAGAGATCCACGCCGCAGGCATCGAAGGCATCGAGGATCGGGCGCCAGCGGCGGCCGAGTTCGGCGAAGGCTTCTTCCACCAGTCCCGGTGGACGCTGCGGCCAGGGATAGAAATAGGGCCAGGCCAATGCGCCGGAGAACGTGGCATGCGCGGTCAGCCCCAGGCGCTGGCTGGCTTTGGCGGCCAGCAGAAGCTGCTCGACTGCCCAAGCCTGGCGGGCAGCCGGATCGCCGCGCTTGTCCGCCGGCGCGAATCCGTCGAACAGACTGTCGTAGGCCGGATGCACCGCGACCAGCTGCCCCTGCAGATGGGTGGACAGCTCGGTGATCTGCACGCCATGACCGGCCAGCATGCCGGCGACGTCGTCGCAGTACGCCTGGCTGCGCGCGGCCTCGGCCAGATCGAACAGGTGGGGCGCGCCGGTGGGGACTTGTACGCCAGAATAGCCCAGACCCGCGGCCCATCCGGCCAGCGTGTCCAGCCGATCAAAAGGAGCTGTGTCGCCGATGAACTGCGCCAGGAACAGCGCTGGACCCTTGAGCGTCTTCAACGTGATTCGCCCTCGATGCAATCGATTGCATTATCCTAGCAGGGGCTCACGCAGGACCTGTTGTGCACTGCACAGCAGACAGGAGAACTAACGCCATGGCCACCATCTACGACATCGCGAAGCACGTCGGCGTCTCCGCAGGCACGGTGTCGCGGGCGCTTTCCCGGCCGGACAAAGTGCTGCCGGCTACCCGCGCGCGCATCGAGCAGGCCGCCGCCGCACTGGGCTATGTGCCCAACACAGTGGCCCGCACGCTCAAGACCCAGCGCAGCGGCAAGATCCTGGTCACCGTCCCGGACATCGCAAATCCGTTCTTCGCGCAGATCCTGCAGGGGGCGGAGGACGCCGCACAGGCGGTCGGCTATGCGGTTCTGCTCGGCGATACCCAGCATCAACCCGACCGCGAGGAGCGCTATGCGCAGATGCTCCGGCGCAACGAGGCTGATGGCATGATCGTGCTGGGGCACCGCCTGCCGCCCACGGCGCGCGAGATCGTCCAGCAGCGCGGTGCCGCCGCGCCGGTGATCAACGGCTGCGAGTTCGACCCCGCACTGGGCATTCCCAGCGTCCATATCGATAACGCCGCGGCCGCGCGCGTGGTGATGGAGCATCTGTATGGGCTGGGACACGAGCGGATCGCCGTGGTCGGCGGACCGCCGGACAATCCGCTGCACCAGCAACGGCTGGAAGGGGTGCGGGCGGCCAGCAAGGCGCGTGGACGCCTGCGCCAGCTGAACATCGTGCCGGGTGACTTTTCGGTGGAATCCGGCCATGCGGCTGCCATGGCGCTGCTGGACGGCATGTCTGCGCCAACGGCGATCTTCTGTTTCAGCGATCAGATGGCGCTGGGCACCCTGGCGGCCTGCCGCGATCTGGGCATCCGCGTGCCGGAGGACCTGTCCATCGTCGGCTTCGATGATCTGGCATCTTCCCGCTACCTCACGCCGCCGTTGACCACCATCCGGCAACCGATGCGGGAGATCGGTGAGCGCGCGGTCAACCTGCTGCTTGCCATCATCGAGCACATGGATGTGCCGCTGCAGCAGACGCTGGATTTCAGCCTGATGCTGCGGGGTTCAACGGCGCCACCCAGGCGTGGGTGAGGCAGGGTAACCGCCGTGAATCCTTGATCCCGAATTGACGCAGAGCTGTCAGACTCACCAGAGGCCGCCCGGCAAGGGCGTGCGATCGCGCAAGGGGGTCGGCAATGCCGTTCTTGACGGACTCGACGGAAGTCGCGGTCGAAGGCATCGGCGCGGCACGTCGCATCGGCTGGATGCGCTTCGTGGGCAATGGGCTGGGCGCGATTCCCATCGCCTCGATCATTCTTGAACGTCAGGACGGTGTGTTGGCCTGGGCGTTGCTGCTGCTCAATGCGTTGGCATGGCCGGCGCTCGCGCTGGTGCTGACCCAGCGCTCACGGCAGCCTGCGGTGGTCCAGTTCCGTTGCATGGTGGTTGATTCCTTCTTTGGCGGTGGCTGGATCGCCTTCATGGGGCTCAGCGTGGTACCCAGTGCGTTGTTCGCCGCGCTGCTGGTCGCCGACAAGATCGCCGCCGGTGGGGTGAAGCTGGCGGTACGGGCCACACTGGCACTGGTGGTGGGGTTCGCGCTCACCTGGTGGGGGCTCGGGTTTCCTTACCAGCCGGTGTCATCGCAGCGCACGATCGTGCTCAGCGTGCCGTTCCTGTTCGTCTACGGCATCGGCCTCAGCATCCTCAGCTGGCAGCTGGCGCGGCGGGTGAAATCGCAGAACCGCCAGTTGAAGCGGCTGAGCCGCATGGACCCGCTGGTGGAGCTGGCCAACCGCGGCTTCCTGATCGTCCGTGCGCAGCAGGCACTGGACAAGGCGCAGGGGCAGGGTGGTTTTGCCTGCCTGCTGATGCTTGATGTGGATGACTTCAAGCGCATCAATGACTCGCACGGTCATCGCGCCGGGGACGAAGTGCTGCGCCATATCGCCTCCACCTTGCGCGCCTTCGCCCGGCCTGGCGATACCCCTGCGCGGCTGGGAGGCGACGAGTTCGTCGTGCTGCTGCAGGACTGTGCGCCCGTCGATGCGATGCATGTGGCAGAGCGGGTTCGGCTGCAACTTCTGGAGGCAGCACGGCAGGCAACCCCGGGCATCGAGTTCAGCGTCAGCATCGGAATCGCGGCGACGCCGCGCGGTGGCAGCGTCGAGGACTGGCTGGCACTGGCCGACCGCGCGCTGTACCACGCCAAGCGCCAGGGCAAGAACAACGCCAGCTATGGCGAATGAGGTGTTGACACGTCTCTGGCGCAGGCCAGCAGCTGGGCGGCCGTTGCCGGAGGCTTGCAGCGCACCGCCAACTGCAGCGTAGTGGTCGGCATGCCCAGTTCCAGCGCAACAAAAGCCAGGCCGCTGCGGTGCATGCTCTGCATCGAGGCCGGCACGATGGCGATGCCCAGGCCGGCAGCGGCAAGGTTGATCGCCGAAGCCACCTGCGGCGCTTCCTGCTGGATGGTAGGCGCAAAGCCCTGGCTGCGGCAGGCAGCGACGACGTCTGCACTCAGGCCCTGGCCCGATTTCCGCGAGAACAGGATGAAGCGCTCGTCGCGCAGCTCGATCAGCGCGATGCTCGTCCGGCACGCCAACGGGTGATCGGCCGGCAGTACTGCCACCAGGGGTTCGGCACTGAGTTGCTGTGTCATCCGTTCACCGGTATTGGAAAACGGCGGGCGCACGATTACTGCATCGAGCTCGCCATCATCGAGGCGCCGGACCAGCGATTCACTGCCATCTTCTACCAGCCGCACCTGCACTGCCGGATGCGCCCGCTGGAAGCTGCGCATCAGCGCGGTGACCGCCTCGTTGTAGGTCGCCGATTCGGTCAGCCCCAATGTCAACGTGCCGACCTCGCCGCGTGCGGCGCGCAGCGCCTCCTCCTTGGCCTGGTCGACGCGCGCGAGGATGTCCTCCGCGGCTTTCCAGAATACCTGGCCAGCATCGCTGAGCACGATGCCGCGTCCCTGCCGGTGGAACAGCGGTGTGCCGATCTCTTCCTCCAGGGCGCGGATCTGCTGCCCGAGCGGCGGCTGGGCGATATGCAGGGCCTCGGCGGCCTTGGTGAAGCTCTGCAGCTGGGCAGTCATGACGAAGTAGCGCAGGTGCCGCAGTTCCATTGGAACCTCAAACGTTCTGGTGCTGTACGAACACGGTATTGGACGGTCGCCGCTGGCGGCAACATCATCGGTATCCCACGGCAGATGTCCAACGACAAGGGAGACCCCATGAAAAAGACACGTCGGCTGCGCGATCTGCTCCGCCAGGGCAGCGTGATTGCGCCAGGTGCATTCGATGGATTGTCGGCACGCCTGGTGGAGCTGGCCGGCTTCGATGCGGTCTATGCCAGCGGCGGCGCCATTGCACGTTCGGCCGGCGTGCCGGACATCGGCCTGCTCGGCCTCAGCGAAGTGCTTGCGCAGGTTGAACGGATCGTCGATGCCTGCGATCTGCCGGTGATCGCCGACGCTGACACCGGCTTCGGCGGCACCGCGAATGTTGAACGCACGGTGCGCGCGTTCGAAAGGGCGGGCGTTGCCGCCCTGCATATCGAGGACCAGGCCTTCCCCAAGCGCTGCGGACACCTGGATGACAAGACGCTGGTCGACGCGGGCGAGATGTGCACGAAGATCCGTGTCGCCTGCCAGTCGCGGATCGACCCGGAGCTGATGATCATCGCGCGTACCGATGCCATCGCCTGCGAAGGCCTGGATGCGGCGATCGAACGGGCGCAGGCCTATGTGGACGCGGGCGCGGACATGATCTTCGTCGAGGCACCGGAAACGCTGGAGCAGATCGAGGTGATTTCGCAGCAGGTTCCCGGGCCGAAGCTGATCAACATGTTCCACAGCGGCAAGACGCCGCTGGTGCCCGTGGCGCGGCTGGCCGAACTCGATTACCGGCTGGTGATCATTCCCTCGGACCTGCAGCGCGCTGCGATCCGGGCCATGCAGCGCACCCTGCAGGAGATCGCAGCGACTGGCGACAGCGGGCGTGTTGCCGGCGAGCTGGCCAGCTTCGGCGAGCGTGAGACGATCGTGCGCACGGCGCGGTATCTGGCACTGGACCGGGTGTGATCCGGGCGTGATTGCGGACGTGCCGATGGACGGAGAAGGGGCGGCGGAATCCGCGTGTGTTGCCTGTTCATCCTGCACCCGGAATCATCGCCGCCAATCCTCTACCATGGGCCACCCTGCCCGGACGTGCCGCCCATGCAAGACGCCCTCGTTGCCCAGCCCAAGCCCCCCGTCCCGAGGATCGCGGCCTGGCTGATGATGCTGCTGGGCATGTGGCTGGCGTTGAAGCTGGGCCTGGTGGTGACCCTGCTGTCGGGCCTGCTGGTGTTCCAGCTGACCCACCTGCTGGCCTCCACCGTGGAGGGCAAGCTGCCGCCAGGCCGGGCGCGGGCGATCGCGGTGATCGTGCTGTCAGCGGTGATCATCAGCGCGCTGGTGCTGGCCGGGATCGGCGTGGCGTCATTTTTCCGCAACGAGACCGGTGGACCGGACGCATTGCTGGCGCGGCTGATGGAGATCCTCAATTCGTCGCGGCACCAGGTGCCGGCGCTGCTGCAGCCGTACATCCCCGAGGACATGCCGGCGCTGCGCACGGCACTGAACGACTGGGCCGCCGAGCATCAGCGCCAGCTGGGCGTGGCCGGTACCTCGGTGGTGCAGGTGGGCGTACGCGTACTGATCGGTATGGTGCTGGGCGCGATGATCGCGCTGTATGACGAACTGCCGCTGCCGAAGATGGGCCCGCTGGCGCAGGAGCTGATCGGCCGCACCAGCCGCCTGGCCACCGCGTTCCGCCAGGTGGTGTTCGCGCAGGTGAAGATCTCGCTGCTCAACACCGTGTTCACCGCCATCTTCCTGCTGGGCGTGCTGCCGTTGTTCGGCGTGCACCTGCCACTGTCCAAGACCCTGGTACTGATCACCTTCATCGCCGGCCTGCTGCCGGTGGTGGGCAACATCATTTCCAACACCATCATCACCATCGTCGCGCTGTCGGTCTCGTTCTACGTGGCCGTGGCGGCGCTGCTGTACCTGATCGTGATCCACAAGCTGGAGTACTTCCTCAATGCGCGCATCGTTGGCGGCGAAATCCAGGCCCGCGCCTGGGAGCTGCTGTTGGCGATGCTGGTGATGGAAGCGGCGTTCGGCCTGCCCGGCCTGGTGGCGGCGCCGGTGTTCTACGCCTACGTGAAGCGCGAACTGGTCGACCAGCGCTGGATCTAGTACGGCAGGGTGTGACGCATTCGCCCCAGCCCGGCGCGGGGTGAGACCTTGCCGGCGCGTTCGCGGTGGCTGCGGTATACCCATGGTCACGGTTCGCGCGGCACTGGCTTGGCGCTGCCGGGACCGGCGGCTACAGTGATCCGCACTTCAGGGGAAATTTGCATGGCCGGCAAGGCATCGCCCATCGGACTGCGGACCTGGGTCTGGATCCTGGCGGGGTCGTTCGTGGTCTGTACGCTGCCGTTGATGGCCATCGCGCTGGTCCAGGGCACGCTGCGCTACAGCGCTGCCGAGGACAACCTGGTCAGCCTGCGCCAGCTGCGCCAGACCTTCGACCTGGCCAACCTGGTCTCGGCCGAACGCGGCCCGGCCAACAGCCTGCTCGGTGCCGACCCGGCCGATGCCAGCGAGCATGCGCGGCTTACGCTGCAGCTGGCGGTGGTGCGCAGGCGTGTGGACACCGCGCTGCAGCAGCTGGATGCCGTGTTCACGGCTGATCCGGGCGTGGTGGATGAGCATGGGATGCTGGCGGACGCGCAACGTCGCCTGCAGTCGGCACGCGCGGGCGTGGACCGGGTGGCAGCGCAGCCGCGCGACGCACGACGCGTCGAAGACGTGGAGCGCGCGATCAGCGGCATGTTTGCCGTGGTCGACCGCCTGCACCTGCTGACCTCGGCACAGATCAACGTACTGGTCAGGGCCGACCGCGAAGCGGCGATTCCAGCCATGCAGGGCCAGGTGCTGATCGACCTGCGCGAGCACGGCGGGCGTCTGGCCTCCAACGTGATGGCGCCGGTGGCGGTACCCGGTGCCTGGCGCAACGAACAGGTGCGCGCGGCGCTGCAGACCGAGGGCCGCCTGTTGGAACTGTGGCGGCTGGCCGGCAGCCACGAATCGGTGTTCCGCAGTGATCCGACGCTGTCCTGGCATTGGGATATGGCGCGCCGGCAGTTCTTCGGCGAGTCACTGCCGATGATCGAACAGCTGATCGACGACGGGCGGCGTGGCCTGCCGCCGCCGTGGACCGCTGCCGAGTTCACCACGCGCTACGTGCCGACCCTGCAGTCGCTTGAGGCGCTGCGTGACGGTTACCTGAGTGTGTCCATCGCCAGGTTCGAGCACACCCGCAACCGGGAGGCCACGCGGCTGGCGGTACTTCTGGCCACCGCGCTGGGAACCCTGGTGGTACTGGGTGTGGCGCTGCGTATCGCGCATCTGCAGATCCTGCGGCCTCTGCTGCAGGCACAACGGCAGGTGATCCAGATTGCCTCCGAAGCGCCTGGGCCCGAGCAGCATGTCACCCATCCGCTGGCCGAGATGCAGCGCCTGTTCGATGCGATTGAAGTGCTGCGCGAGAAGTCGCGCGAACGCTCGGCGCTGACCAGCGAGCTGCGCCAGCTGGCCGGCACCGATGAATTGACCGGACTGCTGAACCGTCGCGCGCTGGAGGAACTGGTGCAGCAGCGCCACGACGAGGGGCGGATGAGCGCAGTGGTGATCCTGCTGGACGTTGATCGCTTCAAATCGATCAATGATGGTCATGGCCACGATGCGGGTGATGAAGTGCTGGTACAGGTGGCGCAATTGCTGCAGCGCCATCTTCGCCGCAGCGACAGCATTTCCCGCTATGGTGGCGAGGAGTTCCTGGTGCTGCTGGCCGACGGTGACCTGGCCGCTGGCCGACAGCTGGCCGAATCGCTGCGGCTTGCGCTGCAGCAGCTGGACATCGTGGTGGCCGGCGGTACCGTGCTGCGGGTGACCGCCAGCTTCGGCGTGGCCCGCGGTGCTACCGACGCCTTGGGCTGGCGGACCCTGCTGCGTGCCGCCGATGCGGCCATGTACCAGGCCAAGGCGCAGGGCCGCGACCGCGTGCGGGTCGCCGGTGGTGGGCGCATTCCACGCTGAAACATCATGTTCATCGCTGGCGCACGCATGGCTGCCTAGACTGGACCTTCGACCATTTGGCAGGAGCGCATCATGACCGTTCGCCCCGTCGTTGCTGCAGCGCTGCTGGCCGGGATGCTGGCCGGCTGTACCTCCACTTCGTCGCAGACCGCTGCGGATGCGCCACGCCACCCCTCGGTTGCCGCCGACCTGAGCCCGGTGCCGGCTTTCACCGGCGGCGGTGCGGGTTGGAGCATTGAGATCGCCTCCACCGGCCAGGGCAACCACGATGCCAGCCTCAGCGCTGACGGCCGTACCCTCAAGGGCACGCTGCGCTATCCGGGGCAGCCAGCCGATGCACCGAGCTCGCTGATCGTGCTCAACGGCGAGCTTGGCCAGCAGCCCGCCATCGTCGAGATCAAGCGTGAGTCGTGCCGCACTGCCGAAGGTGTGGACACCCTGGCCAGCGTGCAGGTGACGATGGAAGGGCAGCCGCAGCGCCGCGGTTGTGGCCACCTGGCCGTGTACTGATCCTGTGCGCCGTCGTGCTTGAGATTCCAACCCTGCACACCGTGCGCCTGCGGCTGCGTCCACAGCAGCTGGATGACTTCGGCGTCTATGCCGCGTTCCTGGCCTCGCCGCGTGCGCGGGGAATGGGCGGGCCGTTCGGTGAGGTGGCGGCGTGGGGGCAGTTCTGCCATGACCTCGCCAGCTGGCATCTGTTCGGCCATGGCGCGTTGATGATCGAGCGTGCCGATACGGGAGCCTGCATCGGCCAGGTCGGGATCAATCATGGCCCGCTGTTTCCTGAAAAGGAGCTGGGCTGGTTGCTGTACAACGGCCATGAAGGGCAGGGCTTTGCCACTGAAGCGGCCGGTGCACTACGCGATTGGGCATTCGTGGTGGTGCGGCTGCCGACGCTGGTCAGCTACATGGCGCCGGACAACCTGGCATCGCAGGCCGTCGCGCGGCGCCTGGGCGGGGTGCTGGATGCGAACGCCGTGCGCAGCGATGCGGATGATCTGGTCTACCGCTACAGCACCCGGTAGTGCCGGCCGCTGGCCGGCATCATCGGTGCACCCGGGGGCGTCATCTACGCATGTCAAGCCATGACCCATTGCGCGTGGCGCCCGGGCTTTGCCATCCTCCCTGCTGTTTTCCGTAGCGTGGAATCCCGATGCGTCCTGTGTTCTGGCTGGCTTTGGCCCTGCTGCCCACCCTGGCGGTGGCGCAACCCGCGCGTATTGCCAAGACCAAGGCTCCGGCGCAGGATCCCTTCAGCGAGCTGTTCGACACCGCCTGCATGCAGCACATCGGTGCCCCGGCGCGGTTGCAGTCGCTGATGGAATCCAATGGGCTGTCGCCGTTGCAGCCCGCCGAAGCCGCGACGCTGTTGCAGGGGCAATCGGGCGTGGCCTGGATGGTGCCTCTGGCCAGTGGCCGCTATGCGGTGAGCTGGGCTGACGATGGCACGTGTACTGTCTACGCCGAAAAGGCCGACGCGGCGGTCGTGCAGAAGGGATTCGCCCGGTTGGTGCAGGCCGCACCGAAGCCGTTGCAGGTGCGGTCGCTGCCAGGGCGTGGGCCGCTGTCGGCCGATCAGGTGGCCATCCAGTACGGCTGGGCCACGCCGGGGCAGGGCAAGCTGCAGGTGCGATTCCGCCTGGTCACACGGCAGGCGGCCGAAGCCGGCGTGCAGGCGATGGCCTCGGCGGCCCCGGGCGAAGCGATGCTGGCGCAGGGCGCGCCTGGGCCCTGAAGGGCCCACGCTCGCGATTCAGCCTTTCACGCGGCAAGTGGTATATCGTTTATCGATAAATTCACCCGGGGCGGCGAGGCCACCCCAATGCCGGAGGCCGCTTGACCGCTCGTCCCGCCCGCGCCAGACCCGCGCGAGGCTTGTTCACCCTGGCCCAGGCCGCCGTACAGGCGGTGCGGGCGATGTGCTGGCTGGGCATCCTGGCCGCACTGCTGGCCGTGCCGCTGGTCGCCCACGACCGCAGCTGGCTGCTCGACAGCATCCACGACGCTGATGCCGCTGCCGTGCATGGCAGCGGCCTGTTCCTGCATTTCTGCCTGGGCCTGGGCGCGATCGTCGCGCTGCTGGTGCTGTGCCTGATGTTCCTGCGCCACCTGCTGCGGCTGTTGAAGTCGGCGGCGCGCGAGCGGCCGTTCACCCACGCCAATGCACAGCGCCTGCAGCGCATGGCCTGGCTGATGCTGTCGATGGAGGTGCTGTCGATCCTGATCGGCGCCTACGCCGCCTGGATGGGCCCGGACTTCACCTGGATGGAGGTGGGCGGCGGCATGTCGATCACCGGCCTGGTCGCGGTGCTGATGCTGTTCGTGCTGGCACGCGTGTTTGTCGTGGGTGCGGCAATGCGCGATGACCTCGACGGTGTCATCTGATGGCGATTGTCATCACCCTGGACCGCATGCTGCAGGAACGGGGCATGACCCTGTCCGAGCTGGCCGGGCGCATCGACATCACCCTGGCCAACCTGTCGATCCTCAAAACCGGCAAGGCGCGCGCCATCCGCTTTTCCACACTTGATGCGATCTGCCGTGAGCTGCAGTGCACGCCCGGTGACCTGCTCGGGCATGACCCGGCGCAGGCGCAGGAGGCTGACTGAGTGTTTCCCCTTTTCCCTTACCTACTGACGAAACGGACCTGAAATGGAATGGTTGGCTGACCCCTCGATATGGATGGGCCTTGCAACCCTGGTCGTGCTGGAGATCGTTCTCGGCATCGACAACCTGGTGTTCATCGCGATCCTGGCCGACAAACTGCCGCCGCACCAGCGTGACCGCGCGCGGGTGATCGGCCTGGCGCTGGCCCTGCTGATGCGGCTGGTGCTGCTGGCCGCGCTGGCATGGATCATGAAGTTGACCGAACCGCTGCTCACGCTGTTCGACCACAGCTTCTCCGGGCGTGACCTGATCCTGCTGGGCGGTGGTCTGTTCCTGCTGTTCAAGGGCACGATGGAACTGCACGAGCGGTTGGAGGGCCGGGAGCATCACGAGGATGGCAAGAAGGTCTACGCCAGCTTCGCGATGGTGGTGGCTCAGATCGTGGTGCTCGACGCGGTGTTCTCGCTGGACTCGGTGATCACCGCGGTCGGCATGGTCGACAACCTGGGCGTGATGTACGCCGCGGTGACCATCGCGATGGCGCTGATGCTGGTGGCCAGCAAGCCGCTGACCCGCTTCGTGAACAAGCATCCCACGGTGGTGGTGCTGTGCCTGGGCTTCCTGTTGATGATCGGTTTCAGCCTGGTGGCCGAAGGCCTGGGCTACAAGATCCCGAAGGGTTATCTGTACGCGGCGATCGCCTTCTCGATCCTGGTTGAAGCCTTCAACCAGTGGGTGCGCTTCAATCGCGAGCGCAACGAGCGCCGCCAGCCCTTCCGCCAGCGTACCGCCGACGCCGTGCTGCGCATGCTGGGCGCGCGCCCGGCCAATGGCCACGATGACGAAAACGCTGACGAACACGTCGATGCCGAAGAGCGGTTGCAGCCGGCCGAGCACGAGATGATCCGCAGCGTGCTGGGCCTGGCTGATCGCCCGGTGTCGAGCGTGATGACCGTGCGTGCCGACGTGCAGTGGATCGACCTGGCACGTGGGCAGGAGGATGTGGTGGCACGCCTGGTGGCATCGCCGCACACCCGCCTGCTGGTGGGTGATGGCGACCTGGACAGCCTGCGCGGCGTGGTGCAGAGCCGCGACCTTCTGGCCGACCTGCTGCAGGGCAGGCCGCTGCAGCTGGAGGGCAACCTGCGCGAGCCGCAGTACGTGCTGTCCAGCGCCAGCGCACTGCAGGCGCTGGAACTGATCCGCCAGCACCCGGTGCCGTTGGCGGTAGCGGTGGACGAGTACGGCAGTGTGGAAGGCCTGGTGACCGCCAACGACCTGCTGGCGGCCATTGCCGGTGACCTGGTCGACACCCAGGACGAGCGCTATGGCGTGGAGGCGCAGGGCGAGAACCAGTGGGAGGCCGACGGTGCGCTGACCCTGGACGACCTGCAGCGCCTGGCCGGCGTCTCGCTGCCACGCAGTGCCGACTACATGACCATCTCCGGTCTGGTGCTGGAGCGTCTGGGGCGCCTGCCGGACATCGGTGACACGGTGGAGATTGCGGATGTACGCATCACCGTACTGGCAATGGAGAAGCGTCGCATCGCCCGCCTGCGGGTGGAACGCATCGGGCTTTCGTAGAGTCGAGCCTGCTCGACTGGCCCTCTGTAGAGTCGAGATCCTATGTTCGCGGTCAAGCCTGCTGGAAGCAGGCTTGACCCACCTTCAGCATGGCCGGATCGAAGTCCCGGCCGCTTTTGAAGACACCCCAGGCGATCCTGGCCAGCTTTCTGGCCAGGATGTTGAAGACGGCGGTGCTGGGGTGACCGCGTTTTGACAGCTCGTCGTAGAGCGGTTGCCCCCGGCGACACCGCTTGAGCCCCATTGCGGCCATGTAGAGCATCTGGCGCAGCACTGGCGCGCCCTGTTTGGACAGCCGACGCCGTCCCGTTCTGCCGCCAGACTCGTTGGGCCGGGGATCCAGGCCGGTGCAGGCGATCCACGCGTTGGCGTTGGCCAACGGCCAGCGCGTCATGTAGTAGATCAGGTGAGCGGCGACGGCAGGGCCGATACCAGGGATGGTCAACAGGCGCTTGTAGAGCGCGCCATGCTCTCCATCGCGACCCAAGCGCTGCAGTTCGCTTTCCAGCTCGGACAGCGTCCCAGCCAGAGCGCAGAACAGATCTGACAGCTCCCCGGGGGCACTTTTGCTTACCCCGAAGGATTGCTCCAGGCGCGCGCGTGTCTTTACCAGCGTCTGCCGCTTGCGCAGCAAATCGTGCATCTGTTGCTGCTCGTCGGTACGCGGTACGTATTCACGCAGGCGATCGTTCTCCTTCTTCACGTACCGGGCGATCGCTTCGGCGTCCATGGCGTCCGTCTTGCCACGCGAGCCCGTCGCCCGGCCGTAGTGCTTGATCAGACGTGGATTGATCACATAGACAACGTGGCCTGCTTGGCCAGCCATCCGAGCCAACAACTCGTAGTACCGCCCCGTCGCCTCCATGCCAATCCGGCATCGCTGGGGCAAGGTGTTGAGCCACTGGGCTATGCCGGCCCGGGTGTTGGCGATCCTGTCGCCGGCCTTGCGGTCGGCCACTGCCGGTACGAACTCCTTGGAGTCCACGTCCACGCCAATATCGAGAGAATCAGACATTTGTACGGCTCCCAGCTATCTTTAAGGGGCTGGGGTGGTACCGCACCGACGTTAGCTTGCCTACATCGACGATCCCCTTTGGGGGCCGTACGATCCTTTATCGACGTTCGTGTGCGGGATGGGGATCGCTCGACTCGTCTGTCGGCTAGTATCCGCAGATGCATGCTTGACGGTCCCTCCACCCTGGCTCCTACATACCGCGTAGGAGCCGGGAGGAACATACAAGCCATGCTCGACTGCCTCCTGAGCAGCCGGGTACGGGCTCGGCTCTACACAACACTGCCGGCAACCGTCACCATGGCGGGCCCGCTTTCTTTCCAGGATGGTTGCAGTGCTGAGTACGATCGGTTTGTTGATGGGCCTGTACGTGGCCTGGCGCCTGTTCTGGCCACTGCGCATGCCCATCTGGATGAAGGTCGTGCTGTCGCTGCTGCTGGTGGGCGTTGCCGTGCAGCTGCGCATCGTAGCCACCTTCTGGGGCACGATGGCCTCGCCGGAGATACCGAAGCTGGCCATCGCCACGCTGGCCACCGGCTCCACCGCCGTGTTGCTGCTGGCGCTGGTGATGCTGGTGCTGGACGCCGGCCTGCTGCTGTCGCACCTGCTGCGCTGGCCGCGTACTGTATCGGTCCTGCGCGCGCCGAAGCTGCGGCCGACGGCAGGTCTGCTGGCCCTGCTCGTGAGCGGTTATGGCGTCAGCCAGGGCATGGCGGTACCCAAGCCCCGGCAGATCGAGGTGAGCATTGCCGGCTTGCCTGCCGCGTTCGATGGCTATCGCGTGCTGCAGCTGACCGACATCCATGCCAGCCGCCTGCTGACTGGCGACTGGGTGCGCAAGGTGGTGGACGAGAGCAACGCACTGACGCCGGACCTGATCGTGATCACCGGCGATCTGATCGACGGCAGCGTCGAGGCGCGTCGCGAGGACGCCCGCCCGTTGGCTGATCTGCATGCACCGGACGGCGTCATCGCCATCACCGGCAACCACGAGTACTACGCGCAGTACCAGGCGTGGATGCAGGCGTTCCGCGCACTGCACATGCAGGTGCTGGAGAACAGCCACCTGCAGGTGCGGCGCGGCGATGCGGCGCTGACCATTGCCGGCGTCACCGACCCCGTGGCCGCACGCTACGGTCTGCCGCTGCCGGACCTGGAGGCCGCGCTGGCTGGCGCCGATCCGGGCGCGCCGGTGATCCTGCTCGACCATCGCCCGCGCAACGCACGCGAGGCTGCCGCGCGTGGGGTGAAGCTGCAGCTGTCCGGGCATACACATGGCGGCCAGATCATTGGCATGGACCAGCTGGTGAAGCGCGCCAATGGCGGTTATGTGTCCGGGCGTTACGAGGTGGATGGCATGACACTGTACGTGAGCAATGGTGCTGGCCTGTGGGCCGGTTTCCCGGCACGCATCGGCGTTCCTTCGGAGATCACCCTGATCACCCTGCGCCGCGCCCCGTGACCCCTGACAAACCACATGGAACGAACCATGGCCCATCCCCGCGCACCCATGGAACGTCTGATCCGCGCCAATGCGGACGAGATCAATCGGCTGCGCCAAGCCATCCGCGAAGCCGCTGGTGCGCGCTGGCGTGGCCCGGAACAAATGCAGCAGCACGCGGCAGCCTGCGCGGAATACCGCCAGCGGTATGAACAGCTTGCGTTCCCGGGTGGCTACGCCAATGCGCTGAAGCAACTTGCCGAACGCGATCCAGATACGGTGGATGTCGTGCTGACCTTCCTTGAGGTGCGCCCGTACTTCTTCCGTTCCGGATACATGTGGAAGACGCTGCTGAAGCGCGTGCAGCGGGTGCCGATGGGCGCGAAGCAGCAGGCCCGGATGCAGAAGATCCTCGATGCCTACGCTGCCTACCGGGCGGGAAGCCAGCACACCGGGTAGCTCCACGCCATGCGTGGAGGTCGCGCAGCACCCAGCGTCCCAGCCGGCTCCGGATCGGCAATCATCTGCACTGGGTTCTGAAACCAGGAAACACGCAATGCAGGGAGCGCATCATTCAATCCGGCGTCCGCGCCACGTCGCGCTGCTGGTTGGTCTGCTCGCGCTGGCGGCATGCCAGCGCACAACGGATGCGCCGACCGGGGCACCCGCAGCGGGCACACCGCTTGCCGCCCCGGCCATGGCAGAAGACCTCTCTCCGCTGCTCGATGCCCTGCCGAGCTGTGCGCTGGACGGCTGGTACATCGACGTTCAGACCGATCGCCCGGCACATCCCTGGCTGGCCGCGAATGCGCCGAAACCCTGCAAGGTGGACGAAGAGAATGAGATCGCCACGTTCTGCACGGGTGGGCAATGGAAAGGATTGCCGGTGGAAGAGGTGATCCTGCCGACGATGACGTTCGTCTCGTTCCGTGGGGCCAGGATTGCCTTGCCGTTGGAGAAGGCGCGTTCAATCGCCCGCCAGCACCTGGGGCAGGACTTCCCGGGTGGCGCGGCTTACGAAGCGGGCCGTGAGCCGAAGCTGTTGGCCGACCCGGAGGATGCGCAGCGTTCGTGGCTGCTGTGCAGCACGCCCGAACCGGGGGACGATGCGGGGAGCAAGGGCAGCGTCAGCTATTCCGGCATGAACCTGCCCTACGACCACGACGGTTGCAGCTACCGCTACAGCCCGGTCGACTTCTGCGATGCGCGGCACCGGGCCGCCATTGAAGAAGCTCTCCAGCATCAGAAGCCCAATTTCAACCAGCACTATCTGCTGGTACAGGTCGATGATCGTCCCGGGTACTTCCAGCGCACGCTGGTGCTGGTCGACACCCGCACCGGACGCGCCACGCCATTGCCGATCGATGCCTTCACCGGCACGGCGGGGAAGGGCGGAGACGCCACCGGCTACGGGACCCTGGAAACGGGTGTGGACCAGCAACAGTTCTGCCTTGATGGTGCGTTGCTGGTCTACCGCGTGTTCGAGGAAGGACGCTTCTGCTTCGGCTTTGACGGTGAGCGATTCACCGGCCATGAAACCCAGTACATGCAGGCGACGGACAGCCGATGACCGGTATTTCACCCCGGCCATGACATCCTGCCCCGAACCTGCGCAACCGGGATCGAGGCTGTTGAAGGCGAACACGCAATGACTGCCGAGCGGCAGCGCTCGATGTGGGTGGCCGGCCTGTCCACGGTGGTGGAGTGGTACGACTTCACCTTGTATCTGTACTTCGCCACGGTGCTGTCGCGGGTGTTCTTCGGTGGTGGCGAGCAGGCGCTGCTGGTCACCCTGGCCGGCTTTGCGGTGTCCTACCTGATGCGCCCGCTGGGCGCACTGTGCTTCGGCCACCTGGGGGACCGGCTGGGCCGGCGTTGGATGCTGCTGGCATCGATGGCCTTGATGGCAGCGGCGATGCTGGCCACCGCGCTGCTGCCGACAGCGGCCACGGCGGGCACTACGGCGGGCGTGCTGCTGCTGGTACTGCGCTGCGTGATGGCATTTTCGGTGGGCGGTGAGTACACCGGCGTGGTGGCGTACCTGCTGGAAAGCGCACCAGCACGCCGACGCGGCCTGGTGACCTCGCTGGCCTCGGCCGCCAGCGAAGTAGGCGCACTGCTGGCGGTGGCGATCTCCGCGGTTACCGTGGGGCTGCTCGCGCCCGCACAGCTGGACAGCTGGGGCTGGCGTATTCCGTTCTTCGTCGGCGCGGCGCTGGCACTGGTGATCCTGGTCGCGCGCTCGGGCATGCACGAATCGCCGGAGTTCGAGCGTCAGCGCCGCGAGGGCAGCATTCCGGCTACACCGCTTCGCCACGTACTGCGCAACCATCCGCTGGCGGTGGCACGCACGTTCGCGATCTCGGCGCTGGGCTCGATCACCTACTACGTGGGCATCACCTATGTGCCTGCGTTCCTGCACGCGCGGGGTCATGACGAGGGCGACGCACTGTGGCTGTCGACGATTGCGGCGGTGGCAGTGATCGCGATCACGCCGTTGTGTGGCGCATTGTCCGACCGCGTTGGACGACGGCCGGTGTTGCTGGGCCTGACCGTGCTGGCAGCGTTGTTGCCACTGTCCCTGTTTGCGTGGATGGCGCAGGCGACGGCGCTGGGCATCGTGCTGGCCGCGGTGCTGCTGGCCTGCGTGGCCGGTGGTGTAAGCGCGGTGGCGGCCCCGGCCACGGCCGAACAATTCCCGGGCGAGGGCCGGGTCAGCGGGCTGGCACTGGGGGTGACCATGGCCACCGCCTTCTTCGGCGGTGCAACGCCATGGCTGGCGCAATGGTGGGTGGAGCGCAGCGGCTGGGCGGCGGCGCCGGGCGCGATGATCGCGCTGGTGGCGGTGCTGGTGTTGCCGGTGCTGTGGACCCTGCCCGAGACGGTCCCGGGCAGGGCCAGGCGCTAGCGGGTCAGACCTTCAGGGTCTGCTCGATGTCGGCCAGTACCGCGGCCGCATCCACGCCGATGGCAATCGACTGCACCACGTGGCCGTCCCACACGCTGGGGCCGAACGCCAGGCCTTCCGGCTTGGGAATGGTCATGCCGCGGGCGACACCGTCGGTGGCCACGCGCACGCTGGCGCGCTCGAACTGGAACAGTTCCGGGCGGGTCAGCGCGATGCAGGCGCAGCAGTCATGCACCACCATGCCCTTGTGGCCGGCCTGCAGGTAGAAGTCCACGTAATCCTGCGACAGCGCACGCACCAGCTCGGCATCGGCACCGCCGATAGCGGCCAGCTTATCCAGACCGTCACGGTCCATTTCCACGCGGGTGGTCACGTCCAGGCCGATGGCGGTAACCGGCCAGCTGGCGGTGAACACCACGTCGGCCGCTTCGGCATCGCCCCAGATGTTGGCCTCGGCGGCAGGGGTGATGTTGCCGTTGACGTGGAAAGCGCCACCCATGATCACCACGCCGCGCACCAGGCCGGCGATGTCCGGGGCCTGCTGCAGGGCCAGGGCCAGGTTGGTCATGCGGCCGACCGCGACCAGGGTCACCTCGCCCGGATGGGCGCGGACCAGGTCGATGATCAGCTGATGGGCCGGGCGCGCATCGGCGGCCACGTCCAGGCTGGCCGGCACCGGGTGGTTGCCCAGGCCGTTGTGGCCATGGATGTGCACCGGCCAGGCTTCCGGGGTGGCTTCCGGCTGCAGCGGGCCGCCGGCACCGCGCGCGACCGGAGCGGCAAAGCCCCAGGCCTGCTTCAGGTACAGCGCGTTGTGGGTGGTCGACTCCACCGAGGCGTTGCCGAAGGTGGTGGTGACGCCGATCAGGTCGATCTGGGCGTGCTTGTGCAGGTACAGCAGGGCCAGGGCGTCGTCGACGCCCGGGTCGGTATCGAAAATGACTTTCAGCATGTTGTTGTTCTTCTTCTTCCGTGTGGTGCGGGGGGCGCCGGCGGCCCGGAGGCAGGCCGGCGCGCCCTACATTGTCCCATCTTCATGACAGGCAGGGCCAACATCGGGGTGGAAGGCCATAATGCCTCCAGTCCAGGCACGGAGTCGCCGAATGCTGATCGTTGCCCTTCTGCTGGTCCTGCTGGTGCTGGGCCTGAACGTGGTGGCTACCGTGGTGATCGTCAGGCGTGATGGCCTGTCGGCGGGCGGCCGGACGGTGCAGCTGCTGCTGGTCTGGCTGCTGCCGCTGGTCGGTGCGATCCTGTGCATGGCAGTGGCCACGGCCGATGGCTCGGGAAGCCGGGGGGATGGCGGCGCAAGCTACGACAGCTCAGGTGGTTATTCCGGTGACAACCACAGCCATCACAGCCACAGCAGCTCCGACTGCAGCAGTGATGGTGGTGGGGGTGACGGCGGCAGCTGCGGTGGCGCCGATTGATGAGACGTCCCAGGGTGCCGGCCAAGGTCACGTCCTGGTAGTGCCGGCCGCTGGCCGGCAACCCCAACAGCTCAGCCGCCGCCTTCGGTCGGCAACGGCGCCGGCACGTTCAACAGCCCGCCCGCCGCCACATAGGCGGCCAGTGCCTGGCCCTGGCTCAGCAGATGGCGTTCCATGGTGCGTTCGGCAGCCTGCGCGTCGCGGCGGCGGAAGCATTCCATCAGCTCGCGGTGTTCGGCCAGCGACTGCGCGGTGCGACCCGGGGTCAGCAGCTGACGGCCACGATGCATCTTCAGGATGCGGTGCAGGTCGTGGGTGATGCGGATCAGCCACGGGTTGCCCGCGTAATGCTGCACGGTTTCGTGGATCAGGTAGTTGTTGCGGTAGTACTCGGCGATGTTGCCCTCGGCCGCCGCGGTTTCCATCGCTGCATGCAGGTCTTCCAACTGCTGCACGCCTGCATCGTCGATGTGCTTCACCGCCTCATGCGCGCAGCGGCCTTCCAGCATCGCCATCACCGGGAACAGCTGGTTGAGGTCTTCCAGCGTCAGTCGCGTGACCCGGCTGCCACGACCCGCATCGATCTGCACCAGGCCTTCGGCGGCCAGCAGCTTCAGCGCCTCGCGCAGCGGCGTGCGGCTGATGCCCAGTTCCTCGCACAGCGCGGGCTCGTCGATCCATTCTCCCGGCGGCAGCCGGTAATCGTAGATGCGCTCGCGCACGTGTTCGGCCACCTCTTCGTACAGAGGTGCGCGCTTCTTCGGTGACCGCGGGGCAGGGGCAATGGCCATGGTGGAAGTGTACCGCCAGGTAGTGCCGGCCGCTGGCCGGCAACCCATGATCGCTGGATGGCTTCATGAGAGTGCCGGCCAGCGGTCGGCACTACCGCTGGGCGGTTACATCCAGCCCGGCACCACGAACACCAGCCAGGCCAGCAGCGGTCCGAGCGCAACCACCAGGCCGCTGTAGACCAGGAAGCGGCGGAACAGGGTCTCGCGCTCTTCCTTCGCGGCCGAGGCCACCACCAGTGCGCCATTGGTCGAGAACGGGCTGACATCGACGATGGTGGATGACACCGCCAGCGCGCAGATCACGCCGGCGGCGCTGAGGTGACCCTGCATCAGGAATGGCACCGCCAATGGAATCGTCGCGCCGAGTACCGCTGCCGACGAAGCGAATGCGGAGACGATGCCGCCGACATAGCAGACCAGCAGCGCTCCGAGCAGCGGGATGCCGATGTCGGAGACACCGTTGCCGATGAAGTCCACCGCGCCGGCATGTTCCAGCACGCCGATGTAGGTCACCACGCCGCAGATCAGCAGCACGGTGGACCAGCTGATGCCATCGACCGCACCCTTCTGGCTCTGCGGGGACAACAGCGCCAGCGCCACCGCCACGGTGATCGAGACCAGGCCGACGTTGAGGTTGTAGATCAGCGCGGCCACGCCCAGGCCGAGCAGGCCGATCAGGGTGAACAACCGCTCGCGGGTCAGGTTCACCGCATCCAGTGCCACCGGATCATTGGACAGGGTGCCACCACCAGCGGCCACCAGTGCGCCATGACCTTCGATCGCGAACTGGCGCGACGACGCCTGCGGGCCACCGGCCATCGCCAGCTCGGCATTGCCGAGTGTTCCTGCTGCGGTGATCGAGCCACGGCGCAGCAGGGCGATGCCACCAAAGGCGAAGAAGCAGATCGTCGCCATCATGAAGTTGAAGCCCAGACTGGTCAGGAACACCGCCATCTCGGTCACTTCCAGCCCGGCTTTCTGCACCACGCCATTGGTGATGCTGCCGTACACGCTGATCGGCGAGAAGCCGCCCGCCTGCGCACCATGGATGACCAGCAGGCCCATCATCAGTGGATTGATGTTGTACTGCTTGGCAAAGCGCAGCGCGACCGGGCCGATGATCGCGACCGCCGCCGGGCCCAGTGCACCGAACGCAGTGAGGACCGCGGTGATCACGAACATCACCCACGGAATGGCCACGATATGGCCGCGCACGGCTTTCACTGCCCAGTGCACCAGCAGGTCGATGGTGCCGTTCTTCTGCGCGATGGCGAACAGATAGGTAATGCCGACCAGGGTCAGGAACAGATCGCCGGGAAAGCCGGCCAGGACCTCCTTGCCGCCCATGTCGACCCACAGTCCGCCGATGATGAAGGCCAGCGCGAAGGCGACGGCACCCATGTTGATCGGCATCGCGGTGGCGACGATGAACATGATCACCAGACCGATGATCGTTGCGATTTGTGGACTCATGCGCCCTCCCAGACACGTGACTCACGTACAGCGCGGATGGAGACCCGCCATCCCGGGGTAAGGCGACGTACTGCGTGTTGCGTGATACGTACTGCTCGAACCCGTTACTGCAGCCGCTCCAGCGCGCTGCGGACCCACGCCGCGGCGCCTTCAAGGCTCTGGAACTCTTCCACCGCGCGCACCTCGCAGCACGGATAGGCCGGCGCGACCATGCGCGCCAATGCGTTGCCCGGGCCCAGCTGCAGGAACACCCGCGCGCCACGCTCGAAGGCCTGGCGCATCACCTGCGCCCATTCGATGGTCTGCGCGAGCTGCGCCGACAGCGTGTGGACTGCCGTTGCGCGATCCCGCACCGGTCGCGCATCGATGCCGGCCAGCAGCGGCAGGCGTGGGGCCTGCAGTGGCGAGGCGTCGAGTGCGGCAGCGAACGGTGCGACCGCCGCTGCCAGCAACGGTGTGTGTGCAGGCACGTGCACCGGCAGTGGACGGATGTCCGCACCCTGCGGCCGCGCGGCATCGGCCAGCCGCTGCAATGAGGCGTGCGTGCCGCCCACGATGAAATGGTCCTGCCCGTTGGCGATGGCCACGTGCGCTCCGTGCAGATCGCACAGCGGCTGCAGTACATGGCGTTCCAGGCCAAGCACTGCCTGCAGGCCTGCATCGGCGGGGCTGGCGCTGTCCATCAACAGCGCGCGCTGCGCAGCCAGGGCAAGGCAGGTGGCCGCATCGACGCCGCCGGCGATGGCATGTGCGGCCAGCTCGCCGATGCTGTAACCCGCGATCACCGTCGGCGTTGGCAATACCTCGCGCAGGCCCTGCCAATGCGCCAGGCTTGCTGCGCACAGCAGTGGTTGCGCCCGCACATTGTCGAAGCGGTCGTCGGCCGCCGCAGCGGCGAATACATCGCGGCCAAGCAGTTCGCTCGTGGCATCGAGCACCGGCCGCGCGGCAGCCAGATCGCGCACGCGATCGAACATCGCCGCGTGCTGCGCGCCTTGGCCGGGGCAGAGCAGGGCCAGGCTCATGCCTGCTCCTGCTGCAGCAGGAACACGCTGCAGGCCAACAGGTCTGCGCTGCCGCCCGGGCTCAGCCGGCGCATGACGAAGCCGTCACCGATGCGACGCAGATGTACCTGCCAGTCCGGCGCGAACGTGCCACCGGCGTCCAGGAAGGTGCGTGCCTGCCGCTGGGCCCAGCGCAGGCCGTCGGCGCCGCCGCGGTGCAGCAGGTTGAGGTCATCCACGCACGCGATCAGCTGCATCAGGGTCTGGCACATCGCGGCCTCGCGTGGCAGGCCGCTGGCCAGTGCGTGGCGCAGGGCAGGCAGTGCCACTTCGCGCAGCAGCGGGTAGCCGGCGGCCGCTTGTTCGCGCACACCTTGCACGCCGTGTCGTGCACGCGCGCGCTGGCCAGGGCTGTTCGCATCCAGAGGCGCGTCGGCGAGCTCGGGCGCCCAACGGCGCACTTCCTGGCAGACCTGCTCGGCTGCGGCGACACGGCCCGCGCGGCCCCAGCAGGCAGCGGACGCGGCCACCAGCAGGCCAAGGCTGAAGATCGCACCGCGATGGGTGTTGATGCCCGCAGTGGCGTTCAGCATCGATATCTCGGCGGCGATGCCATGCCGGCGCAGCGTCTGGAACGGCGCCGCGCCGGCACCGGCGTCGGCCACGGCGATGAAATAGTGGCGCAACGCGAACAGGCTGCGCAGGAAGGTGCCGGCATCCATGTCGTGGTGGCTGCCGCGATCGAACGGTGTAACCAGTCCCGGTTTGGGGGCAAGGGCCAGTTCGGCGTGCAGGCTGGCGATGGCAAGGCGCCCCAGGCGCGCGCTGTCCACCGCCGGGGTGGACCGGGCGACGCGCTTCACGACAGCGTTCATGCGACAACTCCAGTGGCGTTGAACAAGGCCTCGCGCAGTTCCAGAGCGGCACCATCAATGCGTTTGACCAGTACTTCGAGGCTGCGACCGGCGTATTCGCGCCAGTTCACCGCGCCACCATCCACCAGGCACAGTTCGCCATCCACGCGATGCCCATAGGCGCTTTCCCAGTGCTGCAGGCGTTCGACCAGCAGGTCGGCCTGGCGCGCGTCATCCACCTGCCACAGCAGGTCGATGTCCGAGCGCGGGTGCACATAGGGCAGTCCGGTGAGGTGCTGCCATGCGAAGGCGCCGAATACGCGGGCTGGTGCAAGCCGCAGCATTGCCTGCAACGCCGCCTGCCAATCCGCCGGAACGCCGCCGGCGAGAACGTCATCCAAGGCAGGGGGAGGCTGCAGCTGCTGGACGTCCTGCAGGGCCACGCGCAGCGCCAGCCGTTGCTTGCCTTCGCTTGGCGGTAGCGGTACCCCCAGACGCAGCCGAGGGTCGGGGTCGTCCGCCGCACAGCGCGCCACCATGGCCGGCAAGCCCTGCGCGAACCACGCTGCCAGGCGTGGTTCCTGTGCAGTCACGTCAGCCCGCCAGTCGGCATCGGCCGACAGCCAGGCCAGCGTGTGGCGGGCGGGCCGCTCAGGCATCGCCGTGGGCCACCGCAGATGAAACGCCTGCCGCCAGGGCACGACCGCCGCGCTGTGCGCCGCGTGCGGCACGCAGGTCGCCTTCGGCGGGCGTGCGCAGCGCCTGCAGCAGGTGCTGGGCAAGATCGCCCTCCCACAGCGATTCCACCGCACCCATCGCCACGTAGTTCTCCACGCCCGGCGCGAACACCGGCGAGCTCTGGCTGAGTGCCTGCAGTTTCTCCAGCGGTTGCTTGGTCACCCGCGCCATCGCGCGCAGGTCCATCACCCGCACCTGTGCATCGGGCAGGGCGTGGATGTGGTCGGCCATCAGGCCGAATGAGAGGAAGCCGCCACTGACGGATTCACCATAGACCAGCGTGACAAGCCGCGCGCCACGTCGACGCGCGAGATCCAGCGTCTGTGCCAGATGCGCGAAACAGCCGTTGATGCCAAGCAGTTCGTCGCGCCGTGCCAGGCGCTGGCCAGCGGTGTCCACCAGCATCACGATCGGTCGCTGTGGAAGCGCGGCGGTGCTGGCAAGCACGGTTTCGGCCAGTGCCAATGCGTGGTCCACGCCGACTTCGAGTTTGTCGGCGGTACCGATCACG
The DNA here is from genome assembly GCF_056481995.1 of Stenotrophomonas sp. 80084_Sma. Taxonomy (NCBI): domain Bacteria; kingdom Pseudomonadati; phylum Pseudomonadota; class Gammaproteobacteria; order Lysobacterales; family Lysobacteraceae; genus Stenotrophomonas; species Stenotrophomonas sp. 80084_Sma. The sequence continues at coordinate 1,259,126 of NZ_CM151177.1, forward strand.
GTCACCTCGCCATCCTCGGTGGTGGCGCTGCCGGTCAGCACCGAATCGTTCACGGCAATGGCATGCCCATGCGGGAACAGGGCATCGAGCAGGGTCTGCAGCGGCATGCTCATGGCAGGCTCCGGTCGGCGGTGGCGATGAGGAACGCATCGGTGTCGAGCAGCGGCAGTCGCTCGGGGGCAGTGATACCCAGCCGCGCCCAGATCTCCAGGCCATCGCGGCAATCGCCCCAGGCCTGCACGCGCGCCTTCAGTGCCGCATGGCGTTCCTGCAGCGCGGCCAGTGCAGTATCTGGATCGGTGCTGGTATCGGGCTGCAGCGCATTGCTGGCAGCCTGCGCGAACGCCTCGATGGCATCGGGCACCAGCACCTGTGCCTGGTCGATCAGGTAGCGGTGCTTGCCTCCCGTTATGCGCCAGACCAGCGCGCGATCGCGGGAATCGAATTCCTCCACGCCGCGAACGGTTTCGATCACTTCCGGTCCGGACAGCGACAGCCTGCCTTCCTCGGACATGACCACGGTGCTGCAGCAGCGGGCGACGATGCCCATGCCACCGAACGCGCCATTGCCGCTGCCGATCAGTGCCACCACCGGCACGCCTGCAGCGCGCGCATCCAGCGTGGCGCGCATGATCTCGGAAATGGCAATCAATCCCGCGTTGGCTTCGTGCAGGCGCACGCCACCGGTATCGAGCAGCAGCAGCACACCGTCAGGTCGGGTTTCCGCTGCACGGTGCAGCAGCCCGGTCAACTTGGCGCCGTGCACCTCGCCCACGCCGCCGCCCATGAATTCACCCTGCTGTGCGGCCAGCAGCACGCGTCGGCCGCGCAGTGTGGCTTCGCCGACAACGATGCCGTCGTCGAACGCCGCGGGCTGGTCGAGCTGTGCCAGGTGCGGGCTCATCATCCGCCGCGCCGGGCCGAGGAATTCACGGAACGAGCCGGCGTCGGCCAGGCCGGCGATGCGCTCGCGTGCATCGGCTTCGTAGTAACTGTGGCGCTGCGTCCGGCTCATCGTGGATCTCCAGCAAGCAGGGTTTCCACTGCCTGGTCCAGGCGCAGGCTGACCACCGCCGGGGTCGCACCGGCATCGTTGATCGAGACGCGTACATCGCGCAGTGGATGGCGCTGTGCGAAATCACCGATCACCGCCTCCCAGACGCGGCCAAAGCCCTGCGCGGCGGTGATGATGCGCACCATCATCGCGCCGTCCAGTGCGGCCGGTTCCAGCAGGATTTCCAGGTTGCCCGAGGCCAGTACGCCGACCAGCATTGCATCGCGCGGAAACTGCACCGCCGTGTGTCCTTCGAATCGATAGTCGAGGGTTTCCATGCTCAGCCCCTTACCAGTTGCGGAAGCGCTTGGGCGGGTCGTACAGGCCGCCTGACCAGCGCACCAGGTCCTTCACCGAACGCGCCGCCAGCAGGTCACGGCTGGCATCGCGCACGGAGATGCCGAGGTCATCGGGACGGCGGATCACGCCGCGGTCGCGCAGGTTCTCCACCATCGCGCGGTCGCGTCCCATGCCCACGGCGGTATAGCCGGACACGCCGCGGATCGCCTGTTCGCGCTCTTCAGGGGTGCGGCACAGCAGCAGGTTGGCGATGCCTTCTTCGGTCAGTACATGGCTGACGTCGTCGCCATAGATCATCACCGGTGGCAGCGGCATGTCCGCGCGCTCGGCCAGCTCCCAGGCGTCCAGCCGATCGACGAAGGCCGGTGCCATGTGTTCGCGGAAGGTTTCCACCATCTGCACCACCAACTTGCGGCCACGCGGCATCTCACCGGGGCGTGCGGCCTGCTGGCCGGCCTTGACCCAGGCCTCGCTGGCATGGCGGCGGCCACGTGCATCGGAGCCCATGTTCGGTGCGCCACCGAAGCCTGCGATGCGGTCGCGCGTGGCGGTGGAGCTGTTGCCCTGCAGGTCGATCTGCAGGGTGGAACCGATGAACATGTCGCAGGCATACAGGCCGGCGGTCTGAGAGAACGCGCGGTTGGAGCGCATCGAGCCATCGGCACCGGTGAAGAACACATCGCTGCGTGCGGCGATGTAGTTCTCCATGCCCAGTTCGGAACCGAACGAATGCACCGATTTGACGAAGCCCGATTCGATCGCCGGAATCAGTGCGGGGTGTGGATTGAGGGCCCAGTGCTGGCAGATCTTTCCCTTCAAGCCGAGCGATTCGGCGTAGGTGGGGAGCAGCAGTTCGATGGCGGCGGTATCGAAGCCGATGCCATGGTTGAGGCGGTTGACGCCGTACTCGGCGTAGATGCCCTTGATCGCCATCATCGCCATCAGCACCTGGATCTCGGAGATCTGCGCCGGGTCGCGGGTGAACAGCGGCTCGATGTGGTTCGGCTTCGGGGCCTGCACTACGAAGTTGACCCAGTCAGCAGGGATATCGACGCGGGGCAGGGTGTCGACGATCTCGTTGACCTGGGCGATGACGATGCCGCCACCGAACGCGGTGGCCTCGACGATGACCGGGGTGTCTTCGGTGTTCGGGCCGGTGTAGAGATTGCCGTGGCGATCGGCGGCCTGCGCGGCGACCAGCGCTACGCGGGGCGTGAGGTCGATGAAGTAGCGGCCGAACAGTTCCAGGTAGGTGTGGATGGCACCGATCTGGATGCGCCCTTCGGCCACCAGGTTGGCCAGCCGCACCGATTGCGGGCCGGAGAACGAGAAGTCCAGTTTCGACGCGATGCCACGCTCGAATACATCCAGGTGCGACGGCAGAGACAGCACCGACTGCACCATGTGCAGGTCGTGCACCCGGGCCGGGTCAAGGTCGGCCAGGGCCTGGGCGAGGAAATCGGCCTGTTTCTGGTTGTTGCCCTCCAGGCAGACCTTGTCGCCTGGCTCCAGCAGTGCGTGCAGCAGCTCGCCCACGTCGGTGGCGGCGACCTCACGTCCCCGGGCCCACGGCGCGGCACGTTCCAGGCGGGCCTGGCGGCTGCGTTCCAACGTATCCCAGCTCGGGTTCATCGACCGGCTTCCGATTGGTGTCGATGTAATTACGGCATAATTACAGTCGGGCATGCAACCCGCACTGCAGCAAAAAGAAGGGCCCGCGCGAAGGCGGGCCCATTCAGATTGAAATGGAGGATGACCCGCATCGATCGGGGTAGTGCCGGCCGCTGGCCGGCTCCGCGTCATCGATGCATCGCTTGGAGCCGGCCAGCGGCCGGCACTACCGTTTCTGGTGGCTCAGAACTTCCAGCGCAGGCTGGCCGACACGAAGCGCGGTTCGCCGTAGTTGTTGTAGTCCAGATTCGCCCAGTAGGTCTTGTCCAGCGCGTTGCGCACGCTCAGCGTTGCCGTCCAGTAGTCGCTGATGCGGTAGTTGGCGTTGAACTGGACCAGCATGTAGGCCGGCTGGTTCACCGTCACCGTGCCGCCCAGCGGGTAGGCGATGTTGTAGCCCTGCACCTTGCTCTGCCACTGCACGCCACCGCCGATGCTCAGGCGCTCCAGCGCGCCGCGCAGCTGCAGCTGGGTGTTGAGCTGCAGCAGGTCCTTCGGCGGGTTGGCGTACAGCAGATCGGTGGCGGCGCGGGTGACCTTGACGTGGGTATAGCCGGCGTTGACCGTCCAGCCCGGCAGGATCTCGCCGTTGACGTCCATCTCCCAACCGCGCGCCTTGGTGCCGTTGACGCCGACGTAGGCGGAGGTGCCATCGCTCAGCGAACCCTCCGGCACGCCCATGTCACGCACCGCGTAGTTGTCCTGCTTGGCTTCGAACACGGCGGCATTGGCGGTCAGGCGGCCATCGAACCACTGCGTCTTGATGCCCGCTTCCAGGTTCGAGCCCTGTACTGGCGCCAGCAGGTTCTCGTTGCGGTCCTTGAAGTTCTGCGGGTTGAAGATCTCGGTGTAGCTGGCGTACGCCGAGACGTTCGGGGTGATGTCGTAGACCAGGCCCACGTAGGGAGTGACTTCATCGCTCACCTTGTACGCGCCGCTGGTGCCGGTGTAGGCGCCTGCGGCGTTGTAGGAGCGGCTGAGGGTTTCCCAGCGGCTCAGGCGTGCGCCGGCAATCAGCGACAGCGGATCGGCCAGGCGCAGGCGGGTGGCCAGATAGACGCCACTCTGCGTGGTCTTGGCCACGCGGCGCGCGCCGGTACGGCGGTAGGTGACCTCGGAGATGTCGCCGTTCCAGCTGTACACGTTGGGAATGTAGTAGCAGCGTTCGCCGCCGCAGCGTGCCCAATCGTTCGGGAAGTTCAGCGCCAGGGTGTTGGTGGTGCCTTCCAGGTCCGACCACTGTGCGCCGAGGGTCACATCGTGGTCGCGGCCGAACAGATCGAAGCTTCCGGTCAGGTAAGCATCGACGTTGCGCCGGGTGTCCCTCGAATCACCGGCGGCCGCGCGCAGGAAGATGCCCGAGCCGGTCACCGGGTCCGGGTTGCCGGTGCCGTACAGGCGCACGTTCTGCACATTGCCACGGGTGTAGGCGGTGTTGATCTTCAGCAGCCAGTTGTCGCCGAAGCGCTGTTCCAGGTTGGCGAAGGCAGTGTTGCTCTCGCGCTTCCAGTAGCTCCACTTCGGCGACAGGTTGGTCGAGCGCGGCAGGTGCGCGAAATGGCCCTGGTTGTCGAAGAACGGCACGGTGCCCCAGGTCGAGCCGGTCGGATTGTTGTCCTGGCTCTGGTAACCGAGGGTGATCGTGGTGCTGTCGGTGACGTCGCCTTCCAGCACCGCCATGCCGGCCATCTTGTTCTCGTCGTAGCGGTCGTAATACAGGCCACGATCGGTATAGGCGGCGACCACGCGGCTGCGGAAACGGCCGTCATCGGTCAGCGGCGCGGTCACGTCCGCCTCCATGCGTCGATAGTCCCAGCTGCCGGCGCTGATCGCGAACGAGGCATCGAACTCCTTGCCCGGCCGCTTGCGCAGCAGGTTGACGGTGGCCGACGGCACGCCGGCGCCGCTGAGCAGGCCGTTGGCACCGCGGATCACTTCGATGCGGTCGTAGAAAGCGGTGTCGTATTCCTGGTTGGTGGAACCGCTGTAGGTGGGAATGCCATCGACCTGGAAGTCGGTGATGGCGAAGCCGCGTGCGTAGTACAGCGGGCGCTGGGTGTCATAGAAGGACACGCTGACGCCGGTGACGTTGCGCATCACGTCGTTGATGCTGAACAGCGACTCGTCCTGCAGGCGCTTCAGGCTGATCGCAGTGGCCGACTGCGGGGTTTCCTGCAGTGTGATCGGCAGGCGGGTGGTGCTGGATGGCGGAGCGGACTGCTCGGCACGGACGCTGACCCGGTCCAGGGTCTTGGCATCGGATGCATCGGCGGCGGCCTCGGCGAACGCCGGAGACGCGACCAGCGCGAGCGAAGAGAGCAGGGCAGCCGGCAGCAGCGCACGGCGGGGCAGGCGGTTACGGAACGTCAGGGACATGGTGGGTTCGAAGCTCGGAGACGGGAAGGGGGCGGCAACAGTCGTCCAGCACCCGGGGCGGCGGCTTCGGGCACATCAGGTCCATCTGGGAGGGGCGCGGTCACTGCGAAGGACGCAAATGTAAATAATTCTTAACAACATTACAATTCGCGTCATTGTGCATAGGATTCCCGGCGCCGGGCATCGCTTTCTGCAGCAGGGAGCGGCCCAAACGCGAACGGCCACCCGAAGGTGGCCGTCCGTGTCTGCTGCAGGGAATCTGCCAGGCTTACAGCGCCTGCAGTTCCTCGTTGGCGTTGCGCTTTTCCTTGGCCGGTGCCGGAGCCGCTGCAGGAACCGCTGCCGGCACCGGCGCCGCCGCGTTCGCATCCACCGGCACCTCCAGATACGGCAGATGCAGGGTCTGGCTGGTCAGCGTACGGATCTCGTTGACCAGCGCGGCGCTGTCGTTGAGCTTGCGCCCGTACGACGGCACGATCTCGCGCAGGCGGGCTTCCCAGCCGGCCTTCATCTGGTCCGGGAAGGCCTTGGCCATCAGGTCCAGCATGATCGGCGGCGAGGTCGACGCACCCGGCGAAGCGCCGAGCAGGGCGGCGAGGGTGTGGTCCTTGTCGGTCACGATCTCGGTACCGAACTGCAGCACCGGGCCCTTCAGCGGATCACGCTTGATGATCTGCACGCGCTGGCCGGCGGTGACCAGCTTCCAGTCACCCGGCTTGGCAGTGGGGAAGTACTTGACCAGCTCGGCCTGGCGGTCGGCATCGTTCAGGCGCGCCTGGCCCATCAGGTACTGCACCAGGTCCAGGTTGTCCTTGCCCACTTCCAGCATCGGGCCGACGTTGTTGTGGTTCACCGACGAGTACAGGTCCCACCACGAGCCGTGCTTGAGGAACTTGGTGCTGTACAGCGCGAACGGCCCGAACAGGACCACCGGCTTGCCGTCCAGCTTGCGCGCATCCAGGTGCGGCACCGACATCGGCGGCGAACCGGTCTCGGCCATACCGTAGGCCTTCACGCCGTGGCGCGAGGTCACGTCCTGGCCCTGGAAGGCGAGGAACTGGCCACCGACCGGGAAGCCGGCGTAGTCCTTCGATTCCGGAATGCCGGACATCTGCAGCAGCTTCAGTGCAGCGCCACCGGCACCGATGAACACGAAGCGGGCGTGGGTGGTGGACTCGGTGCCGGCCTTGAGGTCCTTCACCGTCACGTTCCAGCTCTTGTCGGCGTTCTGCCGCAGCGCGCTCACTTCGTGGTTGAGGTGCAGGCTGAAGTTCGGGCTGCGCTGCAGGCCGGCGGTCAGCTGGCGGGTGATCACGCCGAAGTTGACGTCGGTGCCCAGCGGCATCCAGGTTGCGGCAACCTTCTGCTTCGGGTCACGGCCTTCCATCAGCAGCGGGGCCCACTGCTTGATCTGGGCCGGATCCTCGGAGTACTGCATGCCGTAGAACAGCGGATTCTTCACCAGGGCCTGCTGGCGCTTGTGCAGGTAGGCGATGTTGTCATCGCCCCAGACGAAGCTCATGTGCGGGGTCGGGTTGATGAAGTCGCTGGGCTGGCTCAGCCGGCCTTCCTTCACCTGGTGCGACCAGAACTGGCGCGAGACCTCGAACGATTCGGCGATGCCGACCGCGCGCTTGGTCTCGATGCTGCCGTCGGGCAGTTCGGGGGTGTAGTTCAGTTCGGCGAAGGCCGAGTGGCCCGTGCCGGCGTTGTTCCAGCCGTCGGAGCTTTCACCGGCGACGCCGTCGAGGCGTTCGTAGACCTGGATGTTCCAGTCCGGCTGCAGTTCCTGCAGGTAGGTGGCCAGGGTGATGCTCATGATGCCGGCGCCGACCAGCACAACGTCGACGGGCTTGTCGTTGCTGGCGGCGGGCACCGAGCGCTGGGTCAGCGGCCAGTACAGGAACAGCGCGGCGGCCAGCAACAGCAGCACGAGCAGGGCGAGCAGGGCCTTGCCAAATTTCTTCATGGGGGCGGGATCGTTGGCGGAGGGGAAGGGGTCAGGATGCGCGTGGGGCAGGGAAAGGGCGTGAAGAAACAACGCCTTGCGCCATCCATCCGCGATTCTAACCGGATCCGGTCCGTTTTTGATGCAACGCAGCATCCGACGTTTCGCGGCCCCGTCACGTGAGCGGCGGGCCCAAGCCTGGCGATCGTAGCCCCAGTAGCGCCAGGCCATGCCTGGCGACGCCTTCAATCAGACCAGCTCCAGAATCTCGTCACCGGCCTCATCGATCTCCCCGGTCGGGCGCCAGCCCAGGCGCCGGTAGAAGCCATGCGAGCGCGAACGCGGGTCGGCCGAGCACGCCAGGAACAGCCGGGTATGGCCCGCATCGCGGGTCAGGCTGACCACTTCCTGCAGCAGCTGCCGACCGACGCCACGGCCTTCGTAGTCCGGCAGCAGGGCCAGCACCAGCACCTCGCCACTGTCGCGGTCGGCGAAGCAGTAACCGGCCATGCGCTCCCCTTCCCAGGCGACGCGGCCGATCGAATCGCCCTGGGCGATGCCGGCCGCCCAGCTTTCCGGCGTGATGCCCAGCTCCGCCAACTGCGCGGCACTGAAGGCGTTCTCGCGGGTGCGCCCGCGCAGGTCGATGCAGGCGGCGGCATCTTCGGGGCGCGCATCGCGGACGAATACAGGCATGCAGGGCATCCTTGCAGTGATCGGCCGACCAGTATCCGCATCGCGCATGGACCTGGTGTGGAGACTTCGTGGAGATTGGATGGAGCAAAAAGGGGACGGAGGGGATTAAGTCGTTTAAGGCCTATACGACATTCTGGGCAAAGACGACTTAATCCCCTCCGTCCCCTTTTTTGCAGGGCTGCCTCAGCGCTTGCGCCGCACCAGCGCTGATGAGGCGTCCAGCACGGCGCGGGTCAGCAGGGCCATGGTCTGGACGTCACCCTTCCAGTGCTGCCAGTACAGCGGCACGTCTTCCCACGCGCGCTGGCGTACGTAGACCAGGCGGCCGGCGTCCAGGTGCCGCTTGACCAGCGGCAGCGGGTTCATGGTCCAGCCCATGCCGCCCAGGTTGGCCTGCACAAAGGCGCGGGTGGAGGGAATCCACCAGGTCGGTGCGGTGCTGGGCAGGTCGTCGCCGGCCATGCGCCGGGCAAAGCGCGACTGCATTTCGTCTTTGCGGTTGAACACCAGCACCGGCGCCTGCGCCAGCGCCTGCGCGGTCACGCCCTTGGCAAAATGGCGTTCGCGGAATTCGGGGGTACAGGTGGCGGCGTAACGGATGCTGCCCAGCGCGTGGATCTGGCAGCCCTGCACCGGCTCGTCCAGCGTGGTCACCGCACCCAGCACTGTGCCCTGGCGCAGCAGTTCGACGGTGTGGTCCTGGTCCTCCACGCGCAGGTCCAGGGTGGTGCCGGTGCTCTGTGCGAACTGCGAGGCGGCCTGCGGGAACCAGGTTTCCAGGCTGTCGTGGTTCACCGCCACCGGGATGCTGGCCTGCGGCAGGTCTTCGTCAGCCAGGCCCATCCGGTGCAGGGCGTCGTGCTCGAGCAGGGCGGTCTGCTCGGCCAGCTGCACCAGCACCTGGCCCTCGGCGGTGGCGGTGGCCGGGGTGCCGCGCTTGACCAGCAGGCGACCGACCCGATCCTCCAGTGCCTTGACCCGCTGCGAGATGGCCGAGGGCGTGACATTCAGCGACTGCGCGGCGCGGTCGAAGCTGCCTTCGCGGATCACTGCGGCGAGGGCGCGCAGCTGGGCATGGTCGATACGCATCGAATTAAGTTCCGCTAATGTTGGTTTAGGAAGTTTAGCTCGTCTTTTCCATGTTGCGGCGCGACAATGGCGCTCGTTCCGGTGCTGTCCGCCTTCGCGAGGCACCGTCCCCCCAAGCAAGTAAAGGCAGTGAATCCCATGTTCTCGGTCATCTCCGCCAGCACCGGCCTCGGTGCCTGGTTCTCTGGTGCAGCTACCGGCATCGGCCTGTTCGCCGTGGTCGGGGCCCAGAGCGCCTTCATTCTGCGCCAGGGCATCCTGCGCAAGCACATCGTGCCGGTGGTTGCCACCTGTGCGGCCATCGATGCGATCTTCATCTTTGCCAGCGTGGCTGGCCTGCGCACGCTCACTTCAGCGCTGCCGTGGCTGACCACCGCCGTGCTGTGGACGGGCGTGGCGTTCCTGGCCTGGTACGCCATGAAGTCGGCACGCCGTGCGATTGCCGGTGGCGGCGGCATGGGCGAGGCTGACAGCGACGACGGCAGCCGCCGCGCGGTGCTGATGGCCGCGGTCGGCTTCTCGCTGATCAACCCGCACTTCTGGCTGGACATGATGGTGATCGGCTCGATCGCCGAGAACTTCGGCAACGCCCGCATGGCCTTCGCCGCCGGTGTGGTGACTGCCAGCTGCCTGTGGCTGACCGCGCAGGGCCTGGGCGCACGCCTGCTGGCGCCGCTGTTCACCAAGCCCAGTACCTGGCGCGTGCTCGACGGCACCATCGCCGTGATCCTCAGCATCCTGGCCCTTACGTTGGCGGTGCGCGGGGTCCACTGACCCGGCGCACGCCCCCCGAACCCACGTCCTGACTCTCTCCAAGGTAGTGGTAACGACGGCACCGGCAACGGTGCCGTCGTTTTTTCTGCCGATGTGGCGCGGCAAACGGTCACGTGCCTAGAATCGTGCATCCGGACAGGGTGTCCGGTTTTCCATGGGGGAAGGATGCGCAGGATTGTGCTGGCTGTACTGTTGAGCGCGGTTGTGGGTGGGGCATCGGCCGCAACGCTGGACCTGGATCGCTATCTGCGGCAGGAGTCGTTTACCGACATCAAGATTTCACCAGGGGGCGAGTACATCGCCGCGACGGTTCCGCTGGAGGCGGGAACCGCATTGGCGATCTACCGCATTGCCGACATGAAGATGGTCGGCAGCTTCCGCCCGCCCCGCAACGATCACGCCCACACCTTCGACTGGGTCAGCAACGAGCGGCTGCTGGTGGGCATGGCACAGAAGTTCGGCGTGCTGGACCGGCCGACGCCGACCGGTGAACTGTTCGGTATCAATGCCAACGGCAAGGGCGGCGAGCTGCTGGTGGGGTACCGGGTTGCCGACCAGAGCCTGGGCACCAACATCAAGGTCAAGCCGGCAGGCCTGGTGGCCGCCTACCTCAGTGATGAGCTCAAGGACGATGACCGCAACGCGCTGGTGACGGTGATCCCGCTGGTCGGCAGTTCGCATGCGCAGGTCGAGCGCATGGACGTGATCACCGGTCGCCGCAACGCCGTGGCGCGCGCTCCCATTCCCGATGCGGACTTCACGACCGATGAGCAGGGCGAGGTGCGTTTCGCACGCGCTGTCGTTACCGATGGCACGCAGAAGCTCTACTACCGCACGGGCAGCAACAGCGACTGGGTCCTGCTCAATGATGAATCCCTGAGCAAGCGCATCGAGGCGCCGCTCGGCTTCTCGGCCGATGGTCGCCTGGCGTACCTGCAGGTCGAGCAGGCAGATGGACCTGATGCCATTGTCAGCTGGGACCCCCAGAGCAATGAACGACGCACCGTGCTGCGCGATGGGAGTGCCGACCCGGCGCGCATCATCCGGCGCCCCGGCAGCCGCGTGCCGGTCGGGGCCCTGTTCCTTGGCAGTGCGCCGCGAACGGCATTCTTCGATGACGCCTCGGACGACGCTCGCCTGTACCGCAGCCTCGAAGCCGGCCTTGGCGGAGCGGTCTACATCACCTCCAGCACGCGCGATGGCAAGACGGTGCTGGTGGAAACCTGGTCAGGCAGCAATCCGGGCGATTTCTATCTCTATGACACGGTTGGCAAGAGTGCACGGCACCTGATCAGCCGCAGCGACTGGATCGACCCCGCGCTGGCGGCGGAGGTGCGTCCGATCAGCCTGACGGCGCGTGATGGGCGTTCGCTGCATGGCTTCCTTACCGTCCCGCATGGCCGCGAGGCCCGTGCGCTGCCGATGGTGGTGGTGCCGCACGGAGGTCCGATCGGTGTTGCCGACCAGGGCGCCTATGACACCGAGACACAGATGCTGGCGGCGGCAGGTTACGCGGTACTGCAGGTGAATTTCCGCGGCTCTTCCGGCTATGGCCGGGCCCACATGCAGGCCGCGCGAAAGCAATGGGGGCTGTCGATGCAGGATGACGTCACCGATGCCACGCGTTGGGCGATCGAACAGGGCGTGGCCGACAAGAACCGCATCTGCATCTATGGGGCCAGTTACGGTGCCTATGCGGCGATGATGGGGGCGGTGCGCGAACCGGGCCTGTACCAGTGCGCGGCCGGCTACGTCGGCATCTACGACCTGCCGTTGATGTACGCCCGCGGAGACATCCAGAGCGACGAGTCAGGCCTGGCCTACCTGCGGAACTGGCTGGGATCGCCCAAGGATCTTGCAGAGCGTTCCCCGGTGAATCTGGCCGCGCAGGTGCGGGTGCCGGTATTCCTGGCCGCGGGTGGTCAGGATCAACGTGCGCCGATCGTGCACAGCGAACGCATGGAAGCTGCGTTGAAGAAGGCCGGCACGCCGGTGGAAACCCTGTACGTCAAGAATGAAGGGCATGGTTTCTATTCCCCTGCCAACCAACGTGCGTACTACAGCAGGTTGCTGGCCTTCCTCTCGCGCAGCCTGGGGGGCCAGGTGGCCGGGCAGGCCGCACCTGCGGAGAAGAGCAGCGCGCCCTGAACAAGCCGGGGGCGGCGGATGATCGATCCGCCGCCCCCGGAGTTCGCCTGCATCGGGCTTACTTGACCCCGTGCATCATCTTCTTCAGCAGCGGCGCGGCGATGAAGGCGGCCAGCGCACAGCCCAGGCCGATCCACATCAGCAGCCAGAACAGGTGCGCATAGGCACCGGCCGCGGCCACCATGTCCAGCGATTCGCCTTCCGGTACCTCGATCGCGGCCAGCTTGCCGAACAGCGCGGCCAGCGTTTCCGAGAACGCGGTTGCCAGGAACCAGGTGCCCATCATCAGGCTCATCACCCGCGGCACGGCCAGCTGGGTCACCGCCGACAGGCCGACCGGCGACAGGCACATCTCACCGCTGGCCAGCAGGAAGTAGGCCAGCACCAGCCACCACACGCTGGCCATCTCGCCGGTGGCGCCGACCTGCTGTGCGGCCAATGCCAGCGGCACGAACGACAGCGCGCCGATCACCAGACCCCAGGCCGATTTGACCGGCTTGCCCGGTTCCCAGCCGCGGCGGTCCATCCACGTCCACATTGCGGCGAAGGCCGGCGCCAGCAGCACCAGGAACAGGCCGCCGAGGTAGGTCAGCGAGCCGGCGGTCTGCGGAATCACCAGGCAGTCGCGCACCAGCAGCACCAGCATCAGCACGACGATGGCGGCGAAGAACGTTCGCGGCGCAGATGAGCCCGGACGGCGCTCGGACAGCCGCGCGCTGACCACGAAGCCCAGCGGCGCCAGCAGCAGCGAGATGATCGACCAGGGCAGCGGGGTACCGCCGGTGATCACCAGCGAGGGCACGATGTCCTTGGTCAGCAGCCGGTCGGTGAAGGTCACCCACGAGCCGTAGGACTGCTCGTACATGGTGAAGAACACCAGCGCCATGAAGATCAGCACCATCAGCGCGATCATCTGCTGGCGCTGTACCGGCGTGCACTTGCTGCCGGTGAACCAGGCGAACCAGACCAGCACGCCGCCCAGCACCACCACCATCAACATCAGTGCCAGGCTGATTTCACCGCCCAGCGCGAACGCGCCGTTGCCGGCCGCCCACATCAGCCACGCCACCGGCAACACACCGAGCACCGCGCACAGATAGATGAGCCATTCGCGCGGCAGGCCCAGCACCTTCTGCTTCAACGCCGCCGGTTGCGGCGGCTCGGCGTGGCCCTGCAGGTACTTCTGGCCCCACAGGAACATGGCCAGGCCGGCCAGCATGCCGATGCCGGCCGCACCGAAACCGTACTTCCAGCCGTAGGCCTCGCCGAGGAAGCCGCACACCAGCGATGAGAACAGCGCGCCCAAATTGATGCCGGCGTAGAACAGCGAGAAACCCGAATCGCGGCGCGGATCGTCCTTGGCGTACAGCTTGCCGACAATGGTGGAGATGTTCGGTTTCAGGAAACCGACGCCCATGATGATCAGCGCCAGCGACAGGTAGGTCACCGCCAGTGCCGAGGTGTCGCGCACCACGTCGCCGTTCACCCGGTACGCAGCGTGGCCTTCGAAGGCCATGCCGAGGTGGCCGAGTACCAGCAGGATGCCGCCGAACAGCACGGCCCGGCGCATGCCCAGCCAGCGGTCGGCCAGCATGCCGCCGAATACAGGGATGCAGTACACCAGGCCACCGTAGGCGCCGAGCAGGTCCAGGCCGGCTTTGTCGCCGAACAGGTGGTACTTGGTGAGGTACAGCAGCAACAGCGCCTTCATGCCGTAGAAGGAGAAGCGCTCCCACATTTCGGTGAAGAAGCAGACGTAGACGCCTTTGGGGTGGCCCAGGAAGTCGTCGGAAGCGATAGCGGTGGAATTCATCGCGGAATTATAGGCCTGTGGCCCGATCCGCTTTCAGTAGATCCACGCCATGCGTGGATTGCCGGACTGGCCTGGGCGATCACAGGTACCGCAACCACGCCAGGTCACGCCTTCGCGCCTTGAACCGCGCGAATGCCCGGGTCGGCGGGTACAGCACCACCGCCAGCGCGCAGGCCACCAGCAGCAGGCCGCTGACCGAGTCCAGGGCATACAACTCGCCATGGGTCGGCCCCCAGGCCGCCAGCGCGCCCAGGTACAGCGCCTTCAGCACATACAGGTGCAGCAGGTAGAAGAACATCGGCGCGGCGCCGATATCGGCCAGCGGGCGCAGCGCACGCGCCAGTGGCGGCCATTCGTACAGGCGCAGCAGCAACAGCCCTACGCCCAGAGTCAACAGCAGGAACTGCAGCGACGGCGGGTACTTGGTGATGTTGAGCACGCTCATCCAGGTGCGCAGCGCGCTGGTCTGGTACTGCCACGGTGCATCTCCATATTGGTTGGCGAACCGCAGCAGCGCGAACATGGCCAGCGCACCGACGCCTGCCCACAGCAGCCAGTGCTGGCGCTGCGTCGGGTCGCGCTCGCGGGCGAACCACGGTCCCAACAGATAACCCAGAGCGATCACCCCGATCCACGGCAGCACCGGATAGGAGGTGCGCAGGCGCAGCGCGCCGGCCTCGATCCAGTCGCGCTGGTGCAGCACTTTCCACAGCACCGCCAGCAGGCCATTGCCTTGCACCCGTAAGCCGTCGAACAGGTTGTGCCCGGCCACCACCGCGATTGCCAGCACCAGCAGGGCCGGGCGTGGCAGCCACAGCAGCCCGGCCAGCGCGATCATGCTCAGCCCGATGGCCCAGATCACCTGCAGGTACAGGGTTTCCGGCGGCAGCTGGAAGGTCCAGGCGAAATTCACCAGGGTCAGTTCCAGCACGACCAGGAACAGCCCGCGCTTGAGCAGGAATGCGGCCGTGGCCCGGCGCGGATCCGCCTGGCGCTGGCCGTACAGCCAGGCCGACAGGCCGGTCAACAGGACGAACACGGGTGCGCACAGATGCGCCAGCAGACGGCAGGCGAACAGCGCAGGGGAGACCGTCGCTGCGTCCATCGGGTCGCTTACCTGATGCTGCAGGAAGAAGGTCTCGCGCACGTGGTCGAGCAACATCAACAGCATCACGGTGCCGCGCAGCTGGTCGATGGAGGCCAGGCGAGAGGAGGGGGAAGGGGGCATGCGATGCAGTAACAGCAAGGTAGCATTAAGATATAACATATCATTTGCTGTGCGCCCAGCCGGACTTTGCCGGGTCGGTCGATTGCCGGTCCACGTACTGGCCCATTGCGCTGCAGCACACGCCCCCATCCTTTGGCACGCTGGACTTGATCTGCCCTGAACGCTAGCGTGGCAGGGATTTTTTGCCAGCAGGGGCTTCCATGAACCACGACGCTGCGCCAAAGCAGCTCACCTTCCGCGCAGTGGCCCTGGCCATCGTGCTGGCGGTGGTGCTGTCGGCCGCAAACGCCTACCTCGGTCTGTTCGCAGGCCTGACCATCGCCACCGCCATTCCCGCCGCGGTGATTTCCATGGGCGTGCTGCGCCTGCTGGGCGGTGGCTCCATCCTTGAAAACAACATCGTGCAGACCGGTGCTTCGGCCGGTTCGTCGATCGCCGCCGGTGTGATCTTCACCATCCCGGCGCTGGTGATCATGGGCTACTGGCCGGACTTCAAGTACTGGTGGGTGCTGGGCATCGCCGGCCTCGGCGGCCTGCTGGGCGTGTTGTTCTCGGTGCCGCTGCGCCGTTCGATGATCGTCGAAGACCCGCTTCCGTTCCCGGAAGGCAAGGCTGCGGCGGAAGTGCTCAAGGCCGGTGAGAATCCGGGCCCGGGCCTGAAGATCCTCGGCCTGTCGGCGGTGATCGGTGCCTTCGTCAAGCTGGCCGCGGAAAGCGGCATGCGCCTGATCCCGGACGCCTGGGCCACCTCGGCCTACGTCGGCAGCTCCAAGGTCACCGCCTTCATCGGTACCAACCTGTCGCCGGCACTGCTGGGCGTGGGCTACATCGTCGGCCTCAACGTCGGCATCGTGGTGGTGTCCGGTTCGATCCTGACCTGGCACATCGCCATTCCGATCTACCAGGCGTTCTTCATGAACACCGATCCGGGCCTGGCCGCCTCGGTGGCTACCGCATCCTCCACCGAGGCGGCGTTCGCCATCTGGGGCGCGAAGATGCGCTACCTGGGTGTGGGCGCGATGCTGATTGGCGGCATCTGGACCCTGATCTCGCTGCGCAAGTCGCTGCTCAACGGCGTCAAGAGCGGCTTTGCCGCTGCCCGCAAGAGCGGTGGCCCGGTGCTGGCGCACACCGAGCGCGACCTGCCGATGAAGTGGATGCTGGTGGCCCTGGTGGTCTTCGTGCTGCCGCTGCTGGCCCTGTACCAGGCCATCGTCGGCCAGTGGCACGTGTCGATCCCGATGACCATCATCATGATCGTTGCCGGCTTCCTGTTCGTGTCGGTGTCGGCCTACCTGGCCGGCTTGATCGGTTCGTCCAACAACCCGGTGTCGGGCATCACCATCTCCACCATCCTGTTCGCCTCGGCCGTGCTGGTGGTGCTGCTGGGCGCCGATGGCCTCAAGCCGGTCGGTGCCGGCGGTGCGCCGCTGGGCGCGGTGGCGGCGATCATGATCGGCGCGGTGGTGTGCTGCGCCGCAGCGGTTGGCGGTGACAACCTGCAGGACCTCAAGGCCGGCTACATCGTCGGCGCCACCCCGTGGAAGCAGCAGCTGATGCTGGGCATCGGTGCCTTCTCGTGTGCGCTGATCATGGCCCCGGTGCTGAACCTGCTGGCCACCGCCTACGGCATCGGCGTGAAGTCCGAGCTGCACCCGAACGCGCTGGCTGCGCCGCAGGCCAACCTGATGGCCTCGGTGGCCAAGGGCCTGTTCGGTGGCGAACTGCCGTGGACCTTCATCGGCATCGGTGCCGTGGTCGGTGCCGCCATCATTGCCTTCGACAGCTGGCTGAAGTCGCGCAACGCACGCTTCCGCGTGCCGGTGCTGGCCGCCGCCATCGGCATCTACCTGCCGCTGGAGCTGATGGTGCCGATCTTCCTCGGCGGCCTGATCGCCCACCTGGTCGAGCGCTTCCACAAGGTGCGAGCCGATGACGAAGAAGGCCGCGACCGCGTGCACAAGCCGGGTGTGCTGTTCGCTGCGGGCCTGATCACCGGTGAGGCACTGATGGGCATCGCTATCGCGATTCCGATCGTGGTCAGCAGCCGCGCCGACGTGCTGGCCGTGCCGTTCCACCTGCCGGGCGCGCAGTGGATCGGCCTGGCCGTGCTGTTCCTGGTGGGCTGGCTGATCTACCGCACCGGCAAGTACACCAAGGCGTAAGGGATGGGTAGTGCCGGCCGCTGGCCGGCAATCCCGGAATCCCGTGATACCCCTGGTTGCCGGCCAGCGGCCGGCACTACCGCAAACCGCGCTACGGCGCGGTTTGCTTTTTCTGGCGGCGGGGCCAACCCCGCGCGCAGCCATGACCGATGGCCTTGGCAGCCCCGGCCGCACGGGCCTACCATCGGTTTTTTGCCGTCCTGCGGAGACCCCGATGAAACTGCGTCATGCCCTGCTGCCACTGAGCCTGCTGGCTGCCCTGCCCAGCGTTGCCGCTGCCCGTGGCCTGGAAGTCCGCGACATGGTGGCCATGGACCGCGTCTCCGCGCCGGTACTGACCACGGACGGTGGCACTGTGGTGTTCGCCAAGCGCAGCGTGGACGCCAACCTGAAGGCCTCCACCGCGCTGTTCGCGCGCAACCTGCGCACGCGTGACGCGGCCCCGCCGAAGCAGATCACCCCGGCCGGCTGGAGCGTCAATTCCGCGTCGCTGTCGGCCGATGGCCAGACCGTGTATTTCCTCAGTGCCAAGAACGGCAGCCAGCAGCTGTACGCGCAGCCGATCAACGGCGGCACCCCGCGCCAGCTGACCGACTTCCCGGTGGACGTTGACAGCTACCACGTGTCACCGCAGGACGACCGCGTGCTGTTCAGTGCCGGCGTGTTCCAGGCCTGTGCCTCGGATCTGGCCTGCACCGAGAAGAAGCTGAAGGAAAAGAAGGACGCCAAGGCCAGCGGCCAAGTGTGGGATTCGCTGTTCGTGCGCCACTGGGATGCCTGGAACGACGGCCGCCGCAACACCCTGTTCGTGGCACCGCTGCCGGCAGCCAAGGCCGGCGCGGTCAAGGGCGCCTCGGCGCTGAGCGCGACCATCGACGGCGATGCACCGTCCAAGCCGTTCGGTGGCAATGACGATTTCGCGTGGTCGCCGGATGGCGCCAGCGTGGTGGCCAGCATCCGCGTGGCCGGCAAGCAGGAGCCGTGGTCGACCAACTTCGACCTGTACCGCTTCGACGCTGCGGGCAAGCAGGCGCCGGTCAATCTGACCGCCTCCAATCCGGCCTGGGATGCCGGCCCGGTGTTCAGTGCCGACGGCAAGACCCTGTTCTACCGTGCGATGAAGCGCCCGGGCTTCGAGGCCGACCGTTTCGGCCTGATGGCGATGGACCTGGCCAGCGGCAAGAGCCGTGAGATCGCGCCGCAATGGGATCGCTCGGCGGGCGGCATCACCCTGTCCGCCGACGGCGCCAGCATCTACACCACCGCCGATGACCTCGGCGAGCACCCGCTGTTCCAGATCGACGTGGCCAGCGGCAAGGCCACCAAGCTGATCGGCGACGGCAGCGTGACCTCGGTGGACGTGGCCGGCACCAGCGTGGCGATCACCCGCAACAGCCTGAAGAGCAACGACCAGGTGCTGGTCGGCCTGCTGCCGGCCGCCGGCGAAGCCATCGGCGAGCTGCGCGCGCTGACCCCGGCCGCTGGCGACGTGCTCAAGGACGTCAGCTTCGGTGACTACGAACAGTTCGAGTTCAAGGGCTGGAACAACGACACCGTGCACGGCTATGTGGTCAAGCCGCACAACTACCAGGAAGGCAAGTCGTACCCGGTCGCGTTCCTGATCCACGGCGGCCCGCAGGGCAGCTTCGGCAATGGCTGGAGCTACCGCTGGAATCCGCAGACCTATGCGGGCCAGGGCTACGCCGTGGTGATGATCGACTTCCACGGCTCCACCGGCTATGGCCAGGCCTTCACCGATGCGATCAGCCAGCACTGGGGCGACCGCCCGCTGGAAGACCTGCAGAAGGGATGGGATGCGGCGCTGAAGAAGTATTCCTTCCTCAACGGTGACAAGGCCTGTGCGCTGGGCGCCAGCTACGGCGGCTTCATGGTCAACTGGATCGCCGGCAACTGGAACGGCCCGTTCAAGTGCCTGGTCAACCATGACGGCGTGTTCGACCAGCGCATGATGGGCTACGCCACCGAAGAACTGTGGTTCACCGAGTGGGAGCAGGGCGGTACGCCGTACCAGAAGGCGGCGAACTACGAGAAGTTCAACCCGGTCAACCACGTGGCGGACTGGAAGAAGCCGATCCTGGTCATCCACGGCCAGCAGGACTTCCGTATTCCGGTCGAGCAGGGCCTGGCCGCGTTCACTGCTGCCCAGCGCCAGGGCATCGAATCGAAGTTCCTGTACTTCCCGGATGAAAACCACTGGGTGCTGAAGCCGAACAACAGCATCCTGTGGCATGACACCGTCAATGCCTGGCTGAAGCAGCACATCGGCAACTGATGACTGCAGCGCCGCCCTTCGGGGCGGCGCTTTTGTTTCGCCATCTGCTGTACCGGTGGGTGCCGACCGTTGGTCGGCACACCTTCCTGATCTGCCGCCAACAGCAGCCGGCCAGCGGCCGGCTCTACCCAGAGCGCCTGCATGCCCTCGACCGCCCTGATCCAGAACGACATCGTCGTCTTCGGTTTGATCGCCGCCACCCTGGGCGCCGTGTTCTGGACCGCCTCGCGCGAGCAGGGCCTGTGGAAACGCTTCTACACCTTCGTGCCGGCACTGCTGCTGTGCTACCTGATTCCCGGCATCTACAACACCGTCGGCCTGATCGACGGCCAGAACACCAAGCTCTACAACCCGATCGCACGCGACATCCTGCTGCCGGCAGCGCTGATCCTGCTGACCCTGGCGGTGGACATCAAAGGCATCCTGCGGCTCGGCCCGAAGCTGGTGCTGATGTACCTGGGTGCGTCCGCCAGCATCATGCTGGGTGCGGTGGTGGCGTTCCTGGTGATGCGCGCGATCCATCCCGACACCGTGGCCGGTGACACCTGGGCCGGCATGGCCGCACTGGCCGGCAGCTGGATCGGCGGCGGGGCCAACATGCTGGCGATGCGCGAAGTGTTCGACGTCAACGCCACCACGTTCGGCCAGTTCGCGGTGGTCGATGTCGGTGTCGGTTACGTGTGGATGGCCGCGCTGATCTTCCTGGCCGGGCGCGCAGCGAAGATCGACGCGCGCAGCGGTGCCGACACGTCGGCCATCGATGAGCTGAAGGAGCGCATCGCGCGCTTCCAGGCCGAGCATGAGCGCGTTCCCAGCCTCACCGACCTGATGCTGATCGTGGCAGTGGCCTTCGGCGGCGTGGGTCTGTCACACGCGATCGGTGCGCCGCTGGCAGCATGGTTCAAGGCCAATGTCAGCTGGGCCCCGCAGTTCAGCCTGGATGCGCCGTTCGTGTGGGTGGTGGTGCTGTCGACCACGCTGGGCCTGAGCCTGAGCTTCACCCGTGCACGCACGCTGGAAGGTGCGGGCGCCTCGCGGCTGGGTTCGCTGCTGCTGTACTTCCTGATTGCCTGCATCGGCATGCAGATGGATCTGCTGGCGCTGCTGGACCGCCCGTGGCTGTTCCTGCTCGGCCTGATCTGGATTGCCGTGCACATCGCGCTGCTGTGGTGCCTGGGCAAGCTGCTGAAGGTGCCGTTCTTCTATTTCGCGATCGGTTCGCAGTCGAACATCGGTGGCCCGGCTTCGGCGCCGGTGGTGGCTGCAGCCTTCCATCCGGCCCTGGCGCCGGTGGGCGTGTTGCTGGGCACGATGGGCTACGCCACCGGCACCTACCTGGCCTACATCGTCGGCATTACCCTGCGCGCGCTGGCAGGGCAGGGCTGATGGGGTAGTGCCGGCCGCTGGCCGGCAACCAGGTAATGCTGCACGGGTTCATGAGGTTGCCGGCCAACGGCCGGCATTACCGATGCGTTACGCCACCGGCAATCCGCGTTCGATCAACCACGCCTTCGCGTCTTCGGCATCCTGCTCGAACCACGCCTGTGTCGACCCCAGCCGATACGTATACCCCCAGGCATCCATGTCGGCCATCAACCGCGCACAGCCAACGCCAGGCAGCTGCCCGGCCAGCACGATCTGCAGGTAGCAGGTGGCATCTTCCTCGGCCACCGAGTCGGTGGCGTCGGTATGCACCTGCGCACGCCGCTCCGGCGGTAGCACGATCAGATGGCAGGCTTCGTGCAGCATCGAGTGCACGGGCGTGTCATCGCGCACGTACACGTTGCTGGCGATGATGCCGGCCTCGGGCTCGCCCCAGTAGCTGCCGGGAATCGGTTCACCGGCCGCGACGTGGTGCAGCTGCAGGCCATGCGCGGCGAGCAGGCACTGCGCATCAGCGAAGGCGATGTCGCCCACGCAGGTGATGTCCACGGCGGTTGTCGTATCGGTCATGCGGGTCAGGCAGCCCCGCCCGTGCAGGCACGGGCGGGGCAGAGCATCAGGGTTTGTCCGGGCCTTCAGGCAGCGCCACGGAGATGTCCAGCACATCGTGCTGGCCATCCTTCACCAGGTCGACCTTCACTGCATCGACGTCGATGTTCACGTACTTCTTGATCACTTCCAGCAGCTCGCGCTGCAGCAGCGGCAGGTAATCGGGGCCGCCGCGGTTGCTGCGCTCCTGCGCGATGATGATCTGCAGGCGGTTCTTGGCGGTTTCGGCGGTGGTCTTCTTCGCTTTGAGGAAATCAAACAGGCCCATGCTTACCCTCCGAACAGCTTGCTGAAGAAGCCCTTCTTCTCGACGTTGGTGAAGCGCATCGGGCGTTCTTCGCCAAGGATGCGCGCGACGGCGTCGTCGTAGGCCTGGCCGGCTGCGGACTCGACATCCAGGATGACCGGCTCGCCCTTGTTGGAGGCGTTGAGCACGTCACCCGACTCGGGGATCACGCCGATCGCCTTCAGGCCGAGCACTTCCTCGACGTCGGCGATGCTGAGCATCTCGCCGCTTTCCACGCGCAGCGGGGTGTAGCGGGTCAGCAGCAGGAAGGCCGGCACGTCCTGGCCGGACTCGGCCTTGTGGGTCTTCGAGTCGAGCAGGCCGATGATGCGGTCCGAGTCGCGCACCGACGACACTTCCGGGTTCACCACCACCACGGCACGGTCGGCGAAGTACATCGCCAGGAAGGCGCCCTTCTCGATGCCGGCCGGGGAGTCGCAGATGATGTAGTCGAAGCCGTCGGCGGCCAGGTCCTTCAGGACCTTGCCCACGCCTTCCTGGGTCAGTGCGTCCTTGTCGCGGGTCTGCGAGGCGGCCAGCACGTACAGGTTCTCGAAGCGCTTGTCCTTGATCAGGGCCTGCTTGAGGGTCGCTTCGCCGTGCACGACGTTGACGAAGTCGTACACCACGCGGCGTTCGCAGCCCATGATCAGGTCGAGGTTGCGCAGGCCGACGTCGAAGTCGATCACCGCCACCTTCTTGCCGCGCCGTGCCAGGCCGCAGGCCAGGCTCGCGCTGGAAGTGGTCTTGCCGACGCCGCCCTTGCCGGAGGTGACTACGATGATTTCAGCCAAAGGACTTCTCCTGATGATTCTGTTTGGGTGCTGCGTCAGTCCAGCGCAGCGATCTTGATCTGGTCCTGTTCCAGCCACACCTGCACGGCCTTGCCGCGCAGGGAGTCCGGGACATCGTCCAGTACCTTGTAGTGGCCTGCAATGGCGACCAGTTCCGCATGGAAATCACGGCAGAAGATGCGTGCCGCGGTGTTGCCCTGTGCCCCTGCCAGCGCGCGGCCGCGCAGGGTGCCGTAGATGTGGATGCTGCCATCGGCGATGACCTCGGCGCCGGCGCCGACGGTGGCCATCACGGTCAGGTCGCAGTTTTCAGCGTACAGCTGCTGGCCCGAACGCACGTTGCCCAGCTGCATGCGGCCCGGCTGCGGTGCGGCGGCGTCGGCAACCTTGGCCACCGGCGTGGCCGGTGCCGGCTTCGGTTCGGCACGGGCTGCGCGACGCGGTTCCGGCGCGGGCGGCGGCGGCGGGGCCGGCTCGGCCTCGGCACGCTCGTACTGGGCGCGGAACTTGGCCAGCAGTGGCAGCCCGAGCTGCTGCGAGAGCAGGTCGACCGCGCTGGTGCCATAGGCCAGCGCCACCGGCAGCACGCCGGCACTGCGCAGGCCATCGACCAGCGCCTGCGCGGTGGCCACGTCCGGCACCTGGCTCAGGCCGCCGAAGTCGAGGATCACCGCGGCGCGGCCGAACAGTTTCGGCGCACGGGTGACGCGTTCGCGCATTTCCTGCACGAGGCGTTCGACATCAAGGGTACGGATGCGCAGGTTGGCGATGCCCACCTGGCCGATCTTCAGTTCACCGGCCTGTTCGTAATCGAAATTCACCGCCACGCTCAGGTCCCCGTCGGCCGCTGTGCCTGCGCCGGCAGATGCCGGGCACGTGTCCATGCCACATCCGGCAGCTTGCCGCCGTAGGTCTCCTGGACCCACGGGTAGCTGCACAGTTCCTTGGCCAGCATGCTGGCGCGCACGTCGACCTGCGGCATGGTGTTCTGGCCCAGCTCGCGGAAGCCGAAGCTGCCGTGGAAGAGCAGGGCGGCATCGGCGCCATGGTCGAGGAAGACTTCGCAGGTCATCTGCGGGTAGCGCAGCTCGGCAAAGCTCTGCGCGTCGGCATAGAACGCACGGCCGACGCCACCGCCACGACGGCGGCTGGCGACCACGATGCGGTCGATATAGAAGAACGGGGTGTCCAGCTGCTGCTTGAACCAGGCGAAGTTGCTGCTGTCGTGCTGGCTGTCGCTGCCGAAGCCGATCAGGAAGCCGGCCAGGTTGCCGTCGCGCTCGGCGACACGGAAATATTCAGCGGTTTCGTAGAACAGGCGCAAGCGGGCCGCATCCAGGGGAAGGATGGCCAGGCCAGCGTTGTTGTTCAAAGCCAGGACGGAATCGAGCTCGTGCTCGCGCACGTCGCGGATGACAATCGACATTGTGACTCCGTGGGGTAACGCGGTTGGTCCGTCAAATTGGACCCTGCGCACGATTATTGCATGCCCGGGGTGGGCTGCGGCATGAACAGGGGACCTCGGATGCATGACTTCCGTGGGAGTGCGCGACGCGGGCCGGGCCCGTAGAGTGCTGGCATGTTGGGAGTCCTCAGCCATACCCGCGTCCTCCGTCTGGCCGGCCTGTTTACCTGGGTCATGGTCGGCCTGCCACTGGCGTACTCGCAATTCGAGAACCTGCACAGCCGCAGCGATATGGGCAGCTGGGCGATCCTGTTGTTCGTCGCCTACCTGTCCTTCGGCGCCGCGTACTACTGGCTGACCCGCCTCCTGCGCAGTGACAGCGACAGTCACACCACCTGGCTGGACCGCGGCCTGCTGCTGCTGCTGACGGTTTCGGCGCTGGGCGTCAGTTTCCTCAGTGGTTCGGGCCTGGGCAGCATCCTGATGATGGTGGCTGCCGGCGTCATTCCGTGGATGCTGTCGGCGCGTCTGTGCGTGCTGTGGCTGCTGGTCAGCCAGCTGGCGGTGGCCCCGGTCTATTACATACTGCTGAACTTCCCGCTGTTCGAAGCCGTGATGCAATCGCTGCTGTATGGCGGCTTTTCCATGTTCATCTTCGTGACCAGCCTTGTCGCGAGACAGCAGACCCAGGCCCGCGACGAGCAGCGCAGGCTCAATTCGGAGCTGCGTGCCACTCGTGCCCTGCTGGCCGAAAGCGCCCGCGTCAACGAGCGAACCCGCATTTCGCGTGAGCTGCACGATCTTCTGGGGCATCAGCTGACCGCACTGACCCTGAACCTCGAAGTGGCCGGTCACCTGGCCGAGGGCCAGGCGCTGGACCATGTGAAGCGCTCGCATGCCTTGGCCAAGCTGCTGCTGGGCAACGTGCGTGAGGTGGTCAGCCAGCTGCGCGAGACCGGCGCCATCGATCTGGCGGCGGCGCTGCGCCCGCTGACCGAGAACGTGCCCTCGCTGGACATCCAGCTGGAGATCGAGGATCCGCTGAACGTGGAGGACCCGCAGCGGGCCCACGTGCTGCTGCGCTGTACCCAGGAGATCATCACCAACGCGGTGCGCCATGCCGGCGCCCGCCACCTGTGGATCAAGGTGTACCGTGAAGCCCCCGACCGGGTGGTGGTGGAGGCCCGCGACGACGGCGTCGGCGCGGATATGGTCAATGTGGGCAATGGCTTGCGCGGCATGCGCGAGCGCCTGCAACAATGTGGTGGCCAGCTGCAGGTCGAAACCCGTCCCGGTGAAGGCTTCCGGCTGCGGGCGACGGTGCCGGCAACGGTGCTGGTGGCCGCCCTTACCAAGGTTCCTGAAGGAGTGCGTTGATGATTCGCGTCTGCCTGGTCGACGACCAAACCCTGGTGCGGCAGGGAATCCGCTCCCTGCTGGCGCTCGACGACGGTATCGAGGTGGTGGCCGAGGCCGGCGATGGCCGGCAGGCGGTCGAACTGATACCGCAGGTGCGCCCCGACGTGGTGCTGATGGACATGCGCATGCCGGTGATGTCCGGGCTGGAGGCGCTGCAGGTGCTGTCGCGCCAGGAGCAGCTGCCACCGACCATCATCCTCACCACCTTCGATGACGACCAGCTGGTGCTGGCCGGGCTCAAGGCCGGAGCCAAGGGCTACCTGCTCAAGGACGTGACCCTGGCGCAGCTGGTCGGTGCCATCCGCACCGTGGCCGACGGCGGTTCGCTGGTGCAGCCGGCCGTGACCCAGCGCCTGCTGTCCGGCCTGGAGCACATGCGCAACGAGTTCGTCAGCCTGGACCGCCCGGACCCGTTGACCGACCGCGAGACCGAGATCCTGCGCCTGATGGCCAGTGGCTTCTCCAACAAGGAGATCGCCAACTCGCTGGGTGTGGCCGAAGGCACCATCAAGAACCACGTGTCCAACATCCTGTCCAAGCTGGGCGTGCGCGACCGTACGCGCGCCGTACTGAAGGCGTTCGAACTCCAGCTGGTCTGAGGAAAACCTTTTCAGGACAATGACTTGAGTTCCAGTCATGGCCCTCGGGTGGGGTTGCCCCCTACTTCACGGGTATCGGTATGCGGTACCCTTCGAATTCTTTGTCCATACAAATACGCAGCCGGCAGGGAAACCGGTGCGCCAATCCCGATAAACAATGCCCGCGAAGCCTGCTAGGATTGGCGCTTCGCTTCAATCAACCCGGCCGTGGGATCGGCCCCGGAGACTCTCTGAATGACCCGTATTATCGAGTTCCTGATCGCCTTGGGGATCGTGGCTGGCCTGTTCGTCATCATTGGCGTATGTCTGCCGGGCGAGCGTCACATCACCGAAAGCATCGAGACCAACCGCAAGATGACGATCGTGTACGACACGGTCAGCAGCCTGCGCCGCTTCAAGGACTGGAACCCGCTGGTACTGCGCGATCCCGCCGTTGAACTGAAGCTGTCCGGCCCGGCCTCCGGCGTCGGTGCCACCCTCGACTTCACCTCCAAGGACCTGGGCACCGGTTCCTGGAAGATCACCGAAGCCGAAGAGAACAAGCGTGTTGCGATCGCCATCGATGACGCCACCAAGGGTCACGACAAGATCACCACCTTCACGCTGGAGCCGACCGGCAAGGGTGGCCGCAACGTCAAGATCACCCAGGACTACTCGGTGAAGTACGGCTTCGACCTGTTCGGTCGTTATGCAGGCCTGTATGTCAGCCGCCAGATCGGCGACGACATCAAGATGGGTCTGTCGCGTATGGCCAACATGCTGGCCAGCGTTCCGAACGTGGACTACCGCACCCCGGAAGCCCCGCTGACCGATCTGGCCATCGTCAATGTGCCGGCTGAAGACCTGCTGGTCGTCAACGCCGGTAACGTGGACCGCGGTCAGGACACGATCACCAAGTCCATCAAGGACAACCAGGAGTGGATCAAGCGCGTGATGGAGGCCAACGGCCTTGAAGCCGCCGGTCCGTTCCGCATCATCACCACCGATTTCGGTCAGGAGAAGTACGCCTTCGACATCGCCCAGCCGGTGAAGAAGAAGGGGGCTGAAGGTGCCACCGCTGAAGAGCTGACCGTCAAGATCGACGGCGGCGCTCCGGTCAAGTACGTGCACGTGGCCCCGCACCGTTCGGCGCATGCCGCCTACACCGGCCACATGGCGGGTCTGGACGTGGCCCGCAACGGCCTGCGTGCCTGGGCTGTGACCAACGGTTCGGAAGTGGTCGATCGCCCGTACGAAACCTGGAAGGACGGTCTGGACAAGTCGTTCACCCCGGAAGCGACCTACGACATCTACTGGGCCGTCAAGTAAGCCTCGGCTGACCCATGTAGTGTTGGACACGAAAACGCGCCGCTCATTGCGGCGCGTTTTTTTTCATCTGGCGCCCGGCAAGGGCGCTGCGCAAGGAGCCCACATGTTCAATCTCGAACGTCGCGCACGTAAGCCATCACTGCTGGCCTGCCTGGGGGCGCTGCTGGCCGCCGCCTCTATCGGCCTGTCGGCCTATGCCTCGCACGGTGTGGCCGACCCGCTGGCGCAGCAGCATCTGAACATGGCGGCGCTCTATGCGTTCGCGCATGGCGCGGTACTGGTGGCGCTCGGGCCGCGCGCGCAGGGCGCGATCGCGCACCTGGCGTTGTACGTGCTGCTGCTGGGCGTGCTGCTGTTTTCCGGCAGCCTGGTGGGCGGTGCGTTGTGGCAGTGGCCGACACGGATGGCACCGATCGGTGGCACCAGCATGATGGCTGGATGGGTGCTGCTGGCGATCAATGCGTTGAGGCGGTGACGGTCGCAGGGCTGTCGCTCCGATCCATGCCGATGCGATCGTGATGGTCCATGGGCGTTACTTTTCTTTTCGCGCGAAAAGAAAAGTAACCAAAAGAAACGCGCCGCCGGCCGCGAGCCGGTGCTGCGCACCGGTCCCCTGTGCTCCTCGGCCCGTCGAGGGACGGTGCGGGAACTCGCTGCGCTCAGACACCCGCACCTCTTCGCCCTCGCCGGACCTGCGGTGCTCGGCTCGCTTGAAGGCGGACCCAACAGCCGCGCGCTGATCCGTTGTAGAGGCTTCGAGCGAAGCGACCGGCTTCTGTCTTTGCCTTCTTGTTCCATCTCGTGGTGGGCGCGCGCGGAATCCGCCCGGACAGCTCCATGAAGTTCGCCGTGCAGCCGCCACGAGGGGCTCAGCCGTTGGCCGGTCTCCAGCACCAGTGCCAAGGTTCGTAGACGATCCCATGCGGGTTGTCGCGCGGGTAGCTCAGCTGGAAGCCATGCCCACCGGCATTCGCCTGCAGCCACGCAAACGCGTCGGTGGCTTCGAACGATTCTTCAGCCGGGGCGTCGCCCGGTGTACCGATGTCCAGCGCGTGGCCGCTGTGGTGTTCACTGAAACCCGGTGCGGCATTCACCTTCAGGATCTCCGCCACGCTCAGGCCGCGCGCCAGCTTCCGTTCGAAGATGCCCAACTGGTAGGCATGGCTGCGGAAGCCGGAGATGGCGTCCAGCGCAATGCCATCCTGTGCCGCATGCAGTCGCATCCGTCGCCAGCCCTGCGCGGCGCCACGGCGCAGCCATAGCGGGCGGGCGAAGCGATCGCGGCCGGCAAAATGCAGCAGGCAGGGTTCGGGTTCCAGCGGCAGGCCGCTGTCGTCGGCGTAGCGCTGCGGGTCCAGGCCAAGCTGCTGCAGGCGCTGCTGCAACCCGGCCAGCGGCAGCCACTGATCTTCCAGTCCGGCGCCGAAGGGCCGTGCAGCCGCGGTGTCCAGCAGCGCCAGTGCATCCTCGACCCCGGGCTCGCGCGGCAGGCGCGGCACCATCGAATGCACGCCGTGCGGCAGTACCGCCGCCAGATAGCGGCCATCACGCTTGCGCCGCAGCACCCACTGCGCCTGCGACAGCAGGCGTGCATCCAGGTTGCTGCGTGCGCGCAACAGGTGGGCGGGCCACAGCTCGATGGCCTCGGTATTGATCAGCAGGGGCGGGCGTCGTTGCATCGCCTCAGCTTACTGCCGTGGTGCCGACGCGGCCACCTTGCGCAGCGCATCGAGCAGCGCCTGCGGCCGGTCCACGCTGAGCAGCAGCGTGCTGCCATCACTGACCGGCAGGGCGAGGACACGCGCACGGTCGGTGACCAGCGCGAAGCCCTTGCCGCCACCCTGCAGGCGGAAGTGGCCCGAGTAGAAGCCCGGCATTGAATAGCCATTGGTTTTGACACGGATGCCATAGCGGCGGTCACGCTGCAGGTCGACCACCTCGGCCTGGTCCAGCCGCAGCTGCGCCACCGGCACGCGCCGCCGGTACATCGTCGAGCGCACGTCCAGCACGTTGCCGGCCAGCTCCACCCGGCGACGGAAGAAGGCGGCCCCCAGCCCGACAGCGAGTACAGCGATGACGATCAGGCTCCATGCCGCACTGCCGCCCATCCGGAACCAGGGCGGCGACAGCGTTACTTCGATCCAGGGTGCGTTCGCCGGTGCCTTGTACAGCTGCGCATACAGGCAGGCCACGAAGGCAGCCAGCAGCGGCAGCACGATCCACAGCACGCGCAGCGGCGAACTCTCGGCCACGTCAAAGGGTTTCGGGTCACTGCCGCCCATGGTTCAGGCCTCCTTCTTGAACACCAGCATCGCCGGGCGCATCGGCGCCGGGATGATGATGTTGACCAGCTCCCAGCCCAGCTGGCCCTGCCGGCTCAGCTCGGCCTGGACATCCTCGGCCTTGAGTACGCCCATCATGGAGGTCTTGACCTCGATGGTCTGGTAGCTCCAGCGCTTGCTCATTCCTTGTCCTCCGACGATGGCGTGGGTTTGGGCAGGCGTCCTGCCTTGCGCAGGGCGTCGCGCAGCACGTACTCGATCTGCGCGTTGAGGCTGCGCAGCTCGTCATCAGCCCAGCGCTGCGCCGCGGCCAGGACCTCGGCATTGATGCGCAGCGGATAGGCTTTCTTCTCACTCATGGGGGGCTCCTGGCGGGGCGGTGGGGCGCCCCGTTGCGAGGGTGGCTCAGTACAGCGAGCCTGCATTGACGATCGGCTGGGTGCCGCGGTCCGAGCACAGC
The DNA here is from genome assembly GCF_056481995.1 of Stenotrophomonas sp. 80084_Sma. Classification (NCBI taxonomy): domain Bacteria; kingdom Pseudomonadati; phylum Pseudomonadota; class Gammaproteobacteria; order Lysobacterales; family Lysobacteraceae; genus Stenotrophomonas; species Stenotrophomonas sp. 80084_Sma. The sequence continues at coordinate 1,289,226 of NZ_CM151177.1, forward strand.
ACGGTCAGCAGGTTGCTGACCATGTGCGCCTTGCGTTCCTCGTCCAGCTGCACCACGCCGTTCTTCTGCAGTTCGGCCAGGGCCATCTCGACCATGCCGACCGCACCGGCAACGATGCGCGTGCGTGCGGCGATCACCGCGTTGGCCTGCTGCCGCTGCAGCATCGCCTGGGCGATTTCAGCGGCGTAGGCGAGGTGGCTGATGCGCGCATCGATCACCTGCACGCCGGCGTCGGCCAGGCGCTCGGCCAGTTCGTTCTTCAGGTGCTGGGAAATCTCGCTGGCATGACTGCGCAGGGCCAGCTGGCCATCCTCATGCTGGTCGTAGGGGTAGCTGGTGGCCATCGCGCGCAGCGCCGATTCGGACTGGATGTGCACGAAGCTCTCGTAGTCGTCCACGTTGTAGACCGCCTCGGAGGCATCGACCACCTGCCAGACGATGACCGCGGCGATCTCGATCGGGCTGCCGTCCAGCTCGTTGACCTTCAGCTTGCCGCTCTCGAAGTTGCGCACGCGCTGGCTGACCCGGCGCTTGGCGTAGAAGGGGTTGTTCCAGCGCAGGCCGTTGTCCTTCACGGTGCCCACGTATTTGCCGAACAGGCTCAGCACCGCCGCCTGGTTGGGCTGGACGGTGTACAGGCCGGCCAGGGCTAAGATCGCCAGCGCCGCCACCAGGATGCCGGCCAGCATCAGCAGCAGGTTGGGGGAACCGGTGCTGGCCTTGGCTGCTACCCCCAGTACGAACAGGGCGCCGCCGGCGAGGGCGACAAGCAGGGCGCCGGCCAGCGTGCCGAGGCCGTTGAGCGAAGACAGCGACTTCTCTTTCATGGCGGTACGTCTTTGAGGGTTCGGAATGAAGATATCAAAGTGATATCACTTATAGACTACCGTTCGTCGGATGCCGTGGCCGGGACGGTCGGCCAGCTAGAATGCCCACCCGCCTTCACATCGCTGCTGGAACCGCCATGGCCAAGCTTGGAACTCCGTTGTCCCCCTCCGCCACCCGCGTGCTGCTGCTCGGCTCGGGCGAACTCGGCAAGGAGGTGGCCATCGAGCTGCAGCGGCTGGGCGTGGAAGTGATCGCCGCCGACCGCTATGCCGATGCCCCGGCCATGCAGGTCGCGCACCGCTCGCATGTGATCGACATGCTGGATGCGATGGCCCTGCGCGCGCTGATCGCCCAGGAGCAGCCGCACCTTGTGGTGCCGGAGATCGAGGCCATCCATACCGAGACCCTGGTCCAGCTGGAGCAGGAGCAGGGCCTGCGGGTGATCCCGACCGCGCGCGCCGCACGCCTGACCATGGACCGCGAAGGCATCCGCCGCCTGGCCGCCGAGACCCTGGGCCTGCCGACCTCGCCGTACCGCTTCGTCGATACCGAAGCCGAGTACCGCGCCGCCGTGGCCGCCATCGGCCTGCCGTGCGTGGTCAAGCCGGTGATGTCGTCCTCGGGCAAGGGCCAGAGCACACTGCGCAGCGAGGCGGACATCGCCCCGGCGTGGGAGTACGCACAGACCGGTGGCCGCGCTGGCGCCGGCCGCTGCATCGTCGAAGGTTTCATCGACTTCGATTACGAGATCACCCTGCTGACCGTCCGCCATGCCGGTGGCACCTCGTTCTGCGCGCCGATCGGCCATCTGCAGAAGGATGGTGATTACCGCGAAAGCTGGCAGCCGCAGCCGATGTCGAGCGCCGCGCTGGCGCGTGCCGAAGAGATTTCGCGCGCGATCACCGACGACCTTGGCGGCTGGGGCCTGTTCGGTGTCGAGCTGTTCGTGAAGGGCGACGAGGTGTGGTTCAGCGAAGTGTCGCCGCGCCCGCACGACACCGGCCTGGTGACGCTTGTTTCGCAGGAACTGAGCGAGTTCGCGCTGCACGCGCGCGCCATCCTCGGCCTGCCGATCCCGGTGATCCGCCAGAGCGGCCCGTCGGCCTCGTGCGCGCTGCTGGCGCATGGCGAGGGCGTGCCGTACTTCAACAACGTCGCCGCCGCCCTGCAGGTGCCGGACACCGCCGTGCGCCTGTTCGGCAAGCCGAGCGTGCACGGCCATCGCCGCGTGGGCGTGACCCTGGCGCGCGCGGAAACCATCGACGAAGCGCGCGCCATCGCGCGTGATGCCGCCGACGCAATCGGCGTCGAACTGCGCCCGTAAAGCAAAAAGGGGACGGAGGGGATTAAGTCGTTTGTGGCACAAACGACTTAATCCCCTCCGTCCCCTTTCTGTTATTTCACATCCACCCACACCAGGTGATGGTCGCTGCCATCGGCGATCTTCGCTTCCGGGCTTTCATTGGCCGGCCAGAACACGCCGCTGCCGATGTACTCGAAACCGGTGGAGGGCAGCACGTAGTCCAGGCGCATGGTGCCGGACTTCGGGCCGAAATCGCCGGTGGCGTGGAACGGTGCGCCCTTGCGCTCGATGCCCTTGGCCGCATAGGCCAGGCTGGTCTGCTCGCCACCAACGCTGCGCGGGGTGGGGTAGCGCAACACGCGGGCGTTCTCGATCAGTTCGACGATCGCCTCATGGCGGCCATCGCCGTCGACCGGGTCGTTGTTGAGGTCGCCGAGGATCACGAAGCGCGCGTCCTGCGCCAGGCCGCCGCACTGGCCCTTGTCGTCGCACAGCCACGGCTTGTCTCCCTTGGACAGGTATTCCTGCCACAGGCGCAGTTCGTCGTGGTTGCGCGCGGCGTTGCGCTTTTCCGGGCCATCGAACACTGGCGGGGTCGGGTGCGAGACCAGCGCGTGGACCACGCCGGCCGGGGTCTTCACCGGCACGTCCCAATGTGACTTCGACGACAGCCGCAGCTGCGACCACACGTGGTCGTTGTAGAAGCTCTTGCCGGTGCGCGGGTCGACCGGACGGATCGCGCCCGGCATCGCGCTCCACTTCAGCAGCTGGAAGCTGCGCACCTTGGCTTCATCGATCGGGTAGCGCGACAGCACCAGCATGCCGTACTGGCCCGGGTGCAGGCCGTAGCCCCAGGCATCGTTGCCGCGGCTGCGGCCTTCGCCGCCGACCACGCCGTTGTTGTACAGGTCCAGGCCGCTGGGCACGCCGGTGTTGACCGGGGCCAGGTAGCGGTAGGCGAAGTGCAGCGGCTTGCCGCCGCCGGGCTGGGCCACTTCCAGGTAGCGCTTCTGGAACAGGTCGGCGGCGCGGTGGGCGTCGTCGAAATCGAATTCGTTCAGCAGCACCAGGTCCGGGCGTGCCTGCTGCAGCACCGCGGCGATCTTGCGCGCGTGCTCGCTGTCGCCTTCCAGCTCCTTGATCAGGCCACCGGTCTCATCGGAGTACAGCGAGGTGTTGTAGGTGGCCAGGCGCAGCGCAGCAGACGGCTTTTCGGTCATCGCAGGGGACGTGGCGAAGGCGGGGGCGGTGGCGCCGCAGAGCAGGGCCAGGGCGAGGATCTGGGGTCGGAGGTTCATGCGCCGTATTGTGCACCCGGCCCGGTGTCAGTGGTTTGTCAGCGTCCGTCCAGTTCGTCGTCGAAATCGTGCCAGCGGCGGCCGTCATAGGCTTCCAGCGGTCGATAGCGCCGTTTGTAGTCCATCTTCTGATGCCCGCGGATCCAGTAGCCCAGGTAGACGTGCGGCAGGCCCTCGCGGCGGGCCCATTCAATCTGCTGCAGGATCGCGAAGGTGCCCAGCCCACGCGCGGCATGGTCCGGGTCGAAGAAGGTGTAGACCGCCGACAGGCCATGCTCGGTGACGTCGGTCACCGCCACCCCCAGCAGCTGGCTGGGCTGGCCATCGTGGCCGGGCAGGCGCATCTCCATGAAGCGGGTGTGTGACCAGCTGCCGATCAGGAACTGCTCGAACTCGTGCGGGCCGTGGTCATCCATGCCGCCGTTGGCATGGCGGTGGGTCAGGTAGCGGTGATACAGCGCGAACAGGTCATCGCGGGCGGTGGCCGCGGTGATGCGTACTTCCAGGTCTTCATTGCGGGCGGCACAGCGGCGCTGGCTGCGGTCCGGGGCGAAGCGGGCCACCGGGATGCGCACCGCTACGCAGGCCTGGCAGTGCGCGCAATGCGGGCGGTAGACCAAGTCGCCGCTGCGGCGGAAGCCCCAGCTCAATGCCAGCGGGTACAGGCCGCCGAGACGACGGTCGTGCGGATCCAGCACCAGGTCGCGTGCCACCCTGTCCGACCAGTACCCGCAGGGGTGTTCGCCGGTCTGGAAAAGCCGCAGTTCGTCGTCTCTGTCGCCGTGTATCGCCATGGGCACAGCATAGCCCCAGGCTGTCGCAGTGGCGGCGACTGTCCGCCGGATGAATGGAACCGGCAGCGGCGTCAACCGATGTCGCGCCCGGGCGTTGTAGTCCCCCGAGGGTGAAGTGATCACCCCGACGCAATCCCCATCCCCAGGAGTGACCTCATGATCCGTACCCCCCTGCTGCTGGCCCTGCTGCTCGGCACTTCCGCTAGCGGTATCGCGCTGGCCGCCGATGCCCCGACTGCGCCGGCGCAGCGCCCGGCCAAGCTGGACACCAACGGCGACGGCGTCATCGACCGCAGCGAAGCCGCTGCCAACCCGCGCCTGGCCGCGAAGTTCGACGAGCTGGACAAGAACAAGGACGGCAAGCTCTCGCGCGATGAGCTGCCGCGCTGGCAGCATGGTCGCCGTGGTGGCCACGGCGGTGAGCGCTGGGCCAAGCTGGACGTCAACAAGGACGGCCGCATCAGCCGCGAGGAAGCCAAGGCCGATCCGCGCCTGGCCGCGCGCTTCGACGAGCTCGACCTCAACAAGGACGGTTACCTGGACAAGGCCGACCGCGAGCTGCGCATGAAGCAGCGTCGTGATGCCTGGTTCGCCGCCGCCGACACCAACAAGGATGGCCAGCTGAGCAAGGCCGAGTTCGACGCGGCCAAGGGCCCGATGCACGGTGGCCCGCGCCACGGCGGTCCGCGCGATGGCGCGGCGCCGAAGCCGCAGCGCTGAGGTTCAACGCAGTGAATGACGACAACGCCGGCGCACTGCCGGCGTTGTCCGTTACAGGCGGCCGCTGCGCATCAGTGAGTACACCACCAGCGCGATGACCATCAGGTTCATGGCGATGATGCCGGTGCGGCCGTACATCGATTCGAACTTCCAGTTGATGCCGGTGCGTCCGCGGCGGGCCGAATCGCGCGCGATCATCGGTGCCATCACCCGCTGCAGCGGCACCAGGCACTGGTAGTTGACCACGCCCAGGCCTACCGCCAGCACCGTCAGCTGCGCCCAGACCGGCGCCTGCAGCATCACAGCCAGCAGGATCGCCAGGCACCAGAACATGCCGGTGATGATGTTGAGGTAGAGGAAGCGGCGCACGTCGCGGCGCTCGGACGCCGTTTCGGTGTACGACATCAGGAAGCGGCCGCCGAGATAGCTGCCGATCGCACCACCGACCACGCCGCCGATCACCGCCCCCCAGCTTTCGGCCGGCAGCACGTGCAGCTGGCCCAGCGTGGCAGTCAGCGAGCCCATCGCGGTGCCGCCCGCAGCGCTGGCACCGCCGAGGCCAAGCTTGCTGCCGCCGATGCCGACACCGGTGCCGAGCAGCACCGCAGCACTGGCCGTGCCGGGCGCAGCCACCAGTACCATCGAAACCACCGCCGTAGCGAACGCGGCACTGGGTGCGCTGCTGCGCGCGAACTCGCCGAAGCGTTGTAGCAGGCCGTCGCGCACCAGAGCGCGGGCACGCGACAGGCGCTTGCGCACGGCGGCGTCACTGAGCCCAAGCAGGTCGGCCACCTGCTGCGAGCGCTGGCCTTCGCGGTAGTACAGCAGCAGCACTTCGCGGCTGTCGGCGGGAAGGGCGGAGATGATGTCCTCGGCGGCGATCTCTTCTTCCACCCGTTGCAGGCGGTCGGCCGCGCCCGGGGCCGGGTCGGCGGCCATGCCCATCGCCACCTCGGCGGCCTCGCCGGTCAGCGGCCGGCCGCGCTGCGCGCGCAGCCAGTCGCGGGCCAGGTTGCGGGTGATCTGCCGCAGCCACGGCAGGAAGCTGGTCGAACTGCGCAGCTGGTGCAGCTGCTGCCAGCCCTTCACGAAGGCCTCCTGGGCAATGTCCTCACTGGCCTGACGATCGCGGGTGATGGCCAGCGCGATGGCGGTAACCGTGTTCTGGCAGGCCAGCACGATGCGGCCATAGGCGTGCTGGCAACCGCTGGCGGCGGCAGGCAGTTCGCGTTCCAGTGTCTGGTCGATCGATGCGGCGAACGTCGTCATGGCGGCGGCTCTCCTGCTGGGATTGTGTCCCAAGACGGAGCCGCGCGCCGAATGTGACCGGCCTTCTGCACGGTAGTGCCGGCCGCTGGCCGGCAACCTCATGACAAAAAAAGGGGACGGAGGGGATTAAGTCGTTTGTGCCTCAAACGACTTAATCCTCTCCGTCCCCTTTTTCGGCTGCCGGCCAGCGGCCGGCACTACCCGTGCGTCACTTCGAGGGCTGGATGCGAACCCGGATTTCTTCCTCTTCCGGTGCGGCCTGCGGAGCCGGTTGCGCCTGCTGCGGCTGGGTCTGCGGGGCAGGGGCCGGTGCGACCGGCGCCGGGGCGCCACGATGGCGCAGGCCGATCACCAGCGCCACGCCGGCGATCACCACCAGCAGGGCGATGCGGATGCGCCAGGCCCAGCCACGGCCGCCGCCGGTCGTCTCTGCGGTGTCGCGGAAGGCGAATTCGGCGGTCGGATGGTCGCGGCGGGTGGTGTCGAGCAGTCGCGCCTCGCGCAGGATTTCACGCGCGCGCGGCTGGTCGTCGGCGCGCACGATCCACACCGCTGGGTAGGCGTTGGCGTTGCCCAGGTCGGTATAGCTGAACTGGCCGCGGCGACGGGTCTTGTACGAGCGCCCATTGGTCACCTTGACGTCGATGCCATGCCCGCGCAGGAGCTCGGCGACGCCTTCAACGGTTTCCACACGCTGGCTGCTGAAGATCTGGCGCATCGGATCAGTCCTTGGCCGGCACGGCGGCGGCCGCGGCCTGGTCGGGAACCACGCGGATCAGGCCTTCCTGCGCGGTGCTGGCCACCAGCACGCCATTGCGGGTGAAGAACTGGCCGCGGGCCAGGCCGCGCGAATCCTGCGCGCTGGGGCTGTCCAGCGAGTACAGCAGCCAGTCGTCGGCGCGGAACGGGCGGTGGAACCAGATCGCGTGGTCGAGCGAGGCCATCTGCACGTGCGGGTGGTAGTAGCTGATGCCATGCGGGAACGTGGCGGTGCCCAACAGGTGGAAGTCGGAGGCATAGGCCAGCAGCGCCTGGTGCAGCTCGGGCGCATCGCCGACCGGCTCGCTCAGGCGCAGCCACACCTGGTGGTAGGGCGGGCGCTTGGGCGGGTTGAGTTCATCGCGCGGGTAGACGTGGCGGAACTCGAACGGGCCGCCGCGCGACAGCCAGCGCTGCACCTTGATCGGCAGCCGCTCCAGCACTTCGGCCGGCAGCGGGCGGTTCGGTTCGATGTCTTCCGGCTGCGGCACTTCGGGCATCTTGTGCTGGTGCTCGGCGCCGGTCTCGGCCTGCTGGAACGAGGCCGCGCAGAAGAAGATCACCTTGCCGTGCTGGATCGCAGTGACGCGGCGCACCGAGAAACTGCCGCCGTCGCGGGTACGGTCCACGTCGTAGACGATGGGGTGGTCGATGTTGCCGGCGCGCAGGAAGTAGGCGTGCAGCGAGTGCACGTGGCGCCCGTTGTCGACCGTGGCCTGCGCCGCAGCCAGCGCCTGGCCCAGCACCTGGCCGCCGAACACGTACTTGGTGCCGATGTCGCGGCTCTGCCCGCGGAACAGGTTGTCCTCCAGCCGCTCCAGGGTGAGCAGGTCGATCAGCTCGGAGACGACGGGTTCGGGCGTGTCGTTCAAGGGGGCGGCCACAGCAATGAAGAGGCCCCGATTATACCGTTGCAGGCCAGTCCATCATTGGTAGTGCCGGCCGCTGGCCGGCAACCTCATGATCCTCCTGGGGCACCTGCGGTTGCCGGCCAGCGGCCGGCACTACCGGTTACTTGCCCAGCCGGGCGACCAGCGCCTGCAGGGCATTCTGCGCGTCCGGGGCGAACCAGGCCTCGACGAAGCGGTCGAGCTGGATCAGGTCCGGGTGCAGGGCTTCGTGCAGGTCGGCACGGGCAATGGCGCGGGTCAGCAGCATCGGCTGGCGCGGCTGCTTGAGCAGGTTCTGCAGCCAGGCGATGGCGCGCGCCACCACCAGGTCGCCTTCGGCCAGTTCATCGACCAGGCCGATCTGCAGCGCCTGTTCGGCCGGCACCAGCGAGCCGGTGGTCAGCAGGACGCCGGCGCGGTGTACGCCCACCGCGCGGCGCAGCAGGCGCTGGATGCCCTCCGGCGCGATCAGGCCCACCTGCACTTCGTTCAGGCCGATGGCATACGGCCGCGACGGATCGGCGCTGCGCGCCATCACCCGGTAGTCGCAGCACAGGGCCAGCACGCAGCCGCCCGCCGGTGCGTGGCCGGTGATCGCCGCGACCACCGGGATCCGGCTCTCGGCCAGCGTGCGCACGGCGCCAAAGAAGGCGTTCCAGGTGTCCAGCAACTTGTGCTTGTCATCACCATGCGAGAGCAGGTGCGGCACGTCCATGCCGCCGGTGAAGATGCGCTCGCTGCCCGACAGCACGATGCCGTGCGCGTCTTCGGCCATGGCCAGCTCGATGGCATGGATCAACTGCCGGCACAGTTCGGTGTCCAGTGCGTTGACCGGCGGCCGCGCCAGGCGCAGTTCGCGGATGGGGCCATGGTTGATCACCTCGATGAGCGTCGTCATGCTGCGGTCTCGTTGCGAAGAAGGAACCTGGGCGATGATAACCAAACCATTCGTTGGCGTACTGTTGGTTCTGTGTGCGGCCGCAGCATCGGCGTCGGCGGCGGAACCGGACTGCGTCACGGTGGAGCAGGGCTGGGCGCGGTTGCCACCGAATCCGGCGATGCCGATGACCGCCGGCTACGGCGTGATCCACAACGGCTGCAGCAAGGCGGTGGCGATCACTGGCGCGACCAGCAGCAGCTTCAATGATGTGTCGCTGCACGAGACCACGATCGTCGATGGGGTCAGCCGCATGCGCGCGATCGAGCGTCTGCCGCTGGCACCGGGCGCGCGCGCCGAGCTCAAGCCCGGTGGTCTGCACCTGATGCTGATGCAGGGCAAGGGCGCGTTGAAGGAAGGCCAGGCGCTGCCGCTGCGGCTGCAGCTGGAAGGCGGTGGCGAAGCGAGCGCGACGTTGGTGGTGCGCAAGGCCGCGCCGTAAGCGCGCGGGGAAACGGCACGCTGCTGCTGACGCAAGGGGTTGGGATGGCCGTCGTAGCGTCGAGCTTGCTCGACGGCCCCGGCCTGCAGCAGTCGAGCAAGCTCGACTCTACGGATGAAGCGACGATTGGGATGGCTGCCGTAGCGTTGAGGACGCTGGGCGCGAACGGAATATCCGGTAGTGCCGGCCGCTGGCCGGCAGGACGCGAAATGCCGGCCAGCGGCCGGCACTACCAGGGGGCTTACGACCAGTCGAACGAGAACAGCACCGTGCGGCTTTCCGGCTCGTACAGCATCACGATCGCATCGGCACCGGTGGCGCACCAGTTGTAGCCGGCCACGTCGGCCACGGCGAAGAATTTGTTGCCATTGCGGGTGATGATCACTGTTTCGGCATCGTCCGCAGCGTTGGGGTCATCGGCAGCTTCGGTGAAACCCAGCTCGAATGCCGCGGGAATCTCTGCGGTTTCGGTCCAGTTGCCGAAACTGATCGGGCCACCCAGCGTATCCAGATAATCGCGCTCGCTGGCCTCACCCTTGCCATAGCGCGAGTAGCAGGCGAGACGGCCATGCGTGGCATGGTAATCGCGGGCCTTGGCGTAGCTCTCGCGCATCTGCGCGATGTGTTCCTGCGCATCCTTGTCCTGCACCGCATCACCGATGAAATAGCCCGCGTTGCCGAGGAAGCGCATCTCGTTGCCGGCGGTCAGTTCGAAGGCGATCCAGTTGGTGCCGGTGAAATCGTTGTGGTGTTCTTCTGTGGTCTCGCCGATGCAGCCGTCATACGGCTCGATCGGGCACAGCATCGTTGCCACCTGGCCGGCCAGTTCCGGGCGCAGCACGCCGAGGTCGATCTTCAGCAGCGGCAGCAGGTGCTGGCCGAGCCAGGCCTGGTCGGAGGGGAAGACATCGGTGGGGAAGGCGACCATGCCGGGCAGCAGGTCGCGCAGTTCAGTCTGGTGGATCATGTCAGTCCTTTGAATTGGATCGGTAGTGCCGGCCGCTGGCCGGCATCCGCGATACATCTGGAGGTTGCCGGCCAGCGGCCGGCACTACCACAGGCGCGTCAGGTAGACGCGCTACGGATCGCCTCCGGCAGCGGCGCGCTCTTGCCGGTCTGGGTGTCCATCCAGACCACCACCACGTTGCCGTCCGAATAGAGCTTCGATTCGTCCTGCTGGTCGACGATGCGGTGGCCGATGGTCACGCTGCTGTTGCCCAGGCGCTCGACGAACAGCTCGACCAGGATGTCGTTGGGCCACACGATCGGCAGCCGGTAGTTGACGTTGGTCGCGGCCACCACGGGTGCGATGCGGTCGGTCATCGACACACCGTCCACGCCCAGCATCCAGCGCACGCGCGCTTCTTCCAGGTAGGAGATGTACTTGGCGTTGTTCACATGGCCCATGCTGTCCATGTCACGCCAGCGCACGCTGATCGGGATGCGGGCCAGGATCTTGTGTTCGCTGCTCATCAGGCGTCCTTTTTCTTCTTGCTGGCAGTGGCGGTCTTGCTGGTCTTGCCGGTGCTCTTGGCAGCCACGGCCTTCTTCGCCGGCTTCTCGGCCTTTTCAGGCTTCACCTTGCGCGGCGGGCGGGCGTCGGGCTTGTTCGCCACGGCGGCCGGCTGCTCCGGGCGCGCGTGGGTGGACGGCAGCATGCGCGCAAGGAACTGGCCGGTGTACGACTGCGGGCAGGCCGCCACGTCTTCCGGCGTGCCGGTGACCAGGATGGTGCCGCCGCGATGGCCGCCTTCCGGACCCAGATCAACGATCCAGTCGGCGGTCTTGATCACGTCCAGGTTGTGTTCGATCACCACCACCGTGTTGCCCTCGTCGCGCAGCTTGTGCAGCACGCCCAGCAACGCTTCGATGTCGTGGAAGTGCAGGCCGGTGGTCGGCTCGTCGAGGATGTACAGGGTGCGGCCGGTATCGCGGCGCGACAGTTCCTTGGACAGCTTCACGCGCTGCGCTTCACCACCGGACAGCGTGGTCGCGCTCTGGCCCAGCTTGATGTAGCTCAGGCCGACGTCGACCAGTGTTTCCAGCTTGCGCGCAATCGACGGCACCGGTTCGAACAGCTTCAGCGCATCCTCGACGGTCATTTCCAGCACGTCGTTGATGTTGAAGCCCTTGTACAGGATCTCCAGCGTCTCGCGGTTGTAGCGCTTGCCATGGCAGACGTCGCAGGGCACGTACACGTCCGGCAGGAAGTGCATCTCGACCTTGATCAGACCGTCACCCTGGCAGGCTTCGCAGCGGCCGCCGCGCACGTTGAAGCTGAAGCGGCCCGGCGAATAGCCGCGTGCACGCGCTTCGGGCACCTGTGCGAACAGTTCGCGCAGCGGCGTGAACAGGCCGGTGTAGGTGGCCGGGTTCGAGCGCGGGGTGCGGCCGATCGGCGACTGGTCGATGTCCACCACCTTGTCGAACAGGTCCAGGCCATCGATTTCCTTGTACGGAGCGATCGGGTGCGAGGCGCCGTTGATCTCGTTGGCGGCCAGCGAGAACAGGGTGTCGTTGATCAGGGTCGACTTGCCCGAGCCGGACACGCCGGTCACGCAGGTCAGCAGGCCCGACGGAATCGCCAGGTCCACGCCCTTCAGGTTGTTGCCGGTCGCCCCGCGCAGGTGCAGGGTCATCTTCGGGTTCGGCGTGTGCCGGCGCGCCGGAATCTCGATCGCGCGCTTGCCCGACAGATACTGGCCGGTCAGCGAACGCGGTGCCTCCAGGATGTCCTGCAGGGTGCCCTGGCCGACGATCTCGCCGCCGTGCACGCCCGCGCCCGGGCCGATGTCCAGAACGTAGTCGGCCAGCCGGATCGCATCCTCGTCATGTTCGACCACGATCACCGTATTGCCCAGGTCACGCAGGCGGGTGAGGGTGCCGAGCAGGCGTTCGTTGTCGCGCTGGTGCAGGCCGATCGACGGCTCGTCGAGCACGTACATCACACCGACCAGGCCGGCGCCGATCTGGCTGGCCAGGCGGATGCGCTGTGCCTCGCCACCGGACAGGGTGTCTGCCTTGCGCTCCAGGGTCAGGTAATCCAGGCCGACATCGACCAGGAAGCCGAGGCGTTCGCCGATCTCCTTGACGATCTTCGCGGCGATCTCGCCACGCCAGCCCGGCAGGCTCAGTTCACTGAAGAACTTCAGTGCCTCGTCGATCGGCAGCACCACCAGCTCCGGCAGCGGGCGATCGGCCACGAACACGTTGCGTGCTGCCTTGTTCAGGCGCGCGCCATTGCATTCCGGGCACGGCTGTTCGCTGATGTACTTGGACAGCTCCTCGCGCACCGCAGGCGACTCGGTTTCCTTGTAGCGGCGTTCGAGGTTGGGAATGATGCCCTCGAAGCGGTGCTTGCGCTGGGTGCGGCCGCCAGCTTCGGTGAAGTAGGTGAAGGTGATCGTTTCGTCGCCGCTGCCGTACAGCACGGCCTGCTGCACCTTGGCCGGCAGCGAGTTCCAGGCGGCGTCCACGTCGAACTTGTAGTGCTTGGCCAGCGAGGCGATCAGCTGGAAATAGTAGGCGTTGCGGCGGTCCCAGCCGCGCACCGCACCGGCGGCCAGCGACAGCTCCGGATGCACCACCACGCGCGAGGGATCGAAGAACTCGGCGATGCCCAGGCCATCGCAGCCGGGGCAGGCGCCCATCGGTGCGTTGAACGAGAACAGGCGCGGCTCCAGTTCCGGCAGCGAGTAGTCGCACACCGGGCAGGAGTACTTGGAGGAGAACAGCGCCGGCGTGGCGTCGGCGGTGTCCAGGCTCTGCACCGAGGCCATGCCATCGCCCAGCTTCAGTGCGGTCTCGAAGCTCTCGGCCAGGCGCTGCTTGATGTCCTCGCGCGGGCGGAAGCGGTCGATCACCGCCTCGATGGTGTGCTTCTGGCGCAGCGCCAGCGGCGGCACCGCATCGATTTCATACAGCTCGCCGTCCACGCGCACACGCACGAAGCCCTGCGCACGCAGCTGGTCGAACACCTGTGCGTGTTCGCCCTTGCGGTCGCGGATGACCGGCGCCAGCAGCATGTAGCGCTGTTCCGGGTCCAGCGTCAGCACCTGGTCGACCATCTGGCTGACCGTCTGCGCTTCCAGCGGGTAGCCGTGGTCCGGGCAGCGCGGGGTGCCGACGCGGGCGTACAGCAGGCGCAGGTAGTCGTAGATCTCGGTGATGGTGCCGACCGTCGAGCGCGGGTTGTGCGAGGTCGACTTCTGCTCGATCGAGATGGCCGGGGACAGGCCTTCGATGTGGTCCAGGTCCGGCTTTTCCATCACGCTCAGGAACTGGCGCGCATAGGCCGACAGCGACTCGACGTAGCGGCGCTGGCCTTCTGCATAGATGGTGTCGAACGCCAGCGAGGACTTGCCCGAACCGGACAGGCCGGTGATCACGATCAGCTTGTCGCGGGGCAGGTCGAGGTCGAGGTTCTTCAGATTGTGCGTCCGCGCGCCGCGGATGCGGATGAAATCCATCGCCATGGGGGATCCGGTTGTGGGGGCGTTGGCTGGGTGCCGGGCCAGCAGGGAACGGCAATCGGTTAGCCTACCGAGGTGACCAGATGGGGGCAATGGGCGACAATGCCAGCCCGATGTCTCACCTGATGAGACAGGCCGACAGGCAGGGGTCAGATCCCTTTTCACGACGTGAAAAGGGATCTGACCCCGTTCCGGCCGGACCCCCGGGCCGTTCAGCCGAGCATGGCCCGGCTCTACAGGGCCCGGTCTCCAGGCCGTTCAGGGGTTGACTTGACCCGCGCCCGCTGATCTGCGTACAATCCCGCTCCTGTCCGCCCTCGATGGCGGCAGCTCAGACCACAATAACTACAGAGGAAGGCCTGGTCATGTACGCAGTACTGGTCACCGGCGGTAAGCAATACCGCGTGGCGCAGGGCGAAAAGCTCCGCATTGAAAAGCTCGAAGTCGAAGTCGGCAGCGAGATCAAGTTTGACAACATCCTGATGCTGGGTGACAGCGACGGCGTGAAGCTGGGCGATGCGCTGAAGGGCGCTGCCGTCACCGCCAAGGTCCTGTCCCAGGGTCGTGCTGACAAGGTCCGGATCATCAAGTTCCGTCGCCGCAAGCACCACATGAAGCGTCAGGGTCACCGTCAGTACTACACCGAAATCGAGATCACCGGCATCGCCGGCTAAGCATCAGGAGAAGCAGTCATGGCACATAAAAAGGGCGTAGGCTCCTCGCGCAACGGTCGCGACTCCAACCCGAAGTACCTGGGCGTCAAGATCTTCGGCGGCCAGGCCATCGAAGCCGGCAACATCATCGTGCGTCAGCGCGGCACCCAGTTCCACCCGGGTTCGGGCGTTGGCCTGGGCCGTGACCACACCCTGTTCGCCCTCGTGGACGGCAAGGTGGAGTTCTCGGTCAAGGGCGCCAAGAAGCGCCGCACCGTCAGCATCGTCTCGGCCGACGCCTGATCCAGGCATCGCCGGCACCCGTGCCTCGGCATGGGGGTGCTGCATGAAGAGCCCCGCTTCGGCGGGGCTTTTCGTTAGAGTGAAAGCAAGACCGGCCAGGCCGAGTTGCCGGCCAGCGGCTGGCATAACATTCAAGGCGACGGCTGGCAGGCCGCGCCCATCGCAGGCATCGAAACAATGAAACTGGTAGACGAAGCAGAAATCGAAGTGTTCGCCGGCAACGGCGGCAACGGCTGCATTGGCTTCCGTCGCGAGAAGTTCATTCCGCTCGGCGGCCCGGACGGCGGCGACGGCGGTGCGGGCGGCAGCGTGTACATCCGCGCCGACGAAAACCTGAACACCCTGGTCGACTTCCGCCATGACCGCATCTTCAAGGCGCAGCGTGGCGAGAACGGCATGGGCCGCCAGGCCTATGGCAAGGGCGGCGAAGACCTGACCATCACCGTGCCGGTCGGCACCGTGGTGATCAACGTCGCCACCGATGAAATCATCGGCGACCTGACCCAGCATGGTGATCGCCTGCTGGTGGCGCAGGGCGGTCGTGGTGGCCTCGGCAACATGCACTTCAAGAGCTCGACCAACCGCTCGCCGCGCCAGGCGCTGCCGGGCGAGCCGGGCGAAGAGCGCACGCTGAAGCTGGAGCTGAAGCTGCTGGCCGACGTCGGCCTGCTGGGCTTCCCCAACGCTGGCAAGAGCACCCTGATCCGTGCCGTTTCGGCGGCGACGCCGAAGGTGGCCGATTACCCGTTCACCACGCTGTACCCGAACCTGGGTGTGGTGAAGGTGGAGAACTACCGCAGCTTCGTGATTGCCGACATTCCCGGCCTGATCGAAGGCGCTGCCGACGGTGCCGGCCTGGGTGCGCAGTTCCTGCGCCACCTGCAGCGCACCCGCCTGCTGCTGCACCTGGTGGACATCTCGCCGATGGAGGGCGGGGTGGAAGGCATTTCCCCGGTCGAGCAGGTGCGCGCGATCGAGCGCGAACTGGAAAAGCATGATCCGGAGCTGCTGCAGAAGCCGCGCTGGCTGGTGCTGAACAAGGCCGACCTGATGTTCGAAGACGAAGCGAAGGCTGCGGCCGAACAGATCGTTGCCGAGCTGGGCTGGAAGGAGCCGTGGTTCCTGGTCTCCGCGCTGGGCCGCGAAGGTACTTTCCCGATCATGAGCCGGATCATGGCCTTCTTCGATCGCCAGAAGGAAGACGAGCTGGAAGCCCGCAACGCGCAGTAATGCTGTTGTGGTTCCATGCGAAAAACCCGGCTTCGGCCGGGTTTTTCATTTTCCATTAGTGCCGGCCGCGGGCCGGCATTCCTCGGGGTTGCCGGCCAGCGGCCGGCACTACCGGATCGCGTGGATCGCAGGCAACAAAAAACCCGGCCGGGGCCGGGTTCTTTTCTGCTGCCCGACCCCCGAAGGGGCAGGGCGGCAACGCCGGATCAGGCGGCCTTGAGGGCCTTGATGCGGTCGTTCAGGCGGCTCTTGTGGCGAGCAGCCTTGTTCTTGTGGATCAGGCCACGCGCGCTGAAGCGATCCAGGATCGGCTGGGCAACGGCGAAGGCGGCTTCGGCGCCGGCGGCATCGTTGGCGTCCAGCGCCTTGATCACTTTCTTGACAGCGGTGCGCAGCATCGAGCGCTGAGCCACGTTGCGCGCGTTGCGCACGACGGTCTGCTTGGCGCGCTTCTTGGCGGACTTGATATTGGCCACGGTGGTGGTTTCCTGAAAAAATCGGTGTTATGGGAACAGCAAGCTAGCTAGTATGATGGCCCGAGAAATGCACGTCAAGTCGATTGTCAAGAGGGACGCTGAGTGAGTTCACCGAAGATGTTGCGAGGCCTGCTGTCGTTCAGCAGCATGACCATGGTCTCGCGGGTGCTCGGACTTGTCCGTGACCAGGTGATCACCACCACGTTCGGCACCAATGCGGTTACCGATGCGTTCTGGGTTGCCTTCAGGGTACCCAATTTCCTGCGCCGGTTGTTCGCCGAAGGCTCTTTCGCCACCGCTTTCGTGCCGGTGTTCACGGAAGTGAAGGAAACCCGCAGCCATGCCGAGCTGCGTGAACTGATGGCCCGCACCGCCGGCACCCTGGGTGGGGTGCTGATGCTGGTTACCGCGCTGGCGCTGATCTTCGCGCCGCAGCTGGCGGTCGCATTCTCGAGTGGTGCTGATACCGACCCGGTCAAGCAGACCCTGCTGGTCGACCTGTTCCGCCTGACCTTCCCGTTCCTGTTGTTCGTCTCGTTGACCGCGCTGGCCGGTGGCGCGCTGAACAGCTTCCAGCGTTTCGCGATGCCGGCGCTGACCCCGGTCATCCTCAACCTGTGCATGATCGCCGGTGCGCTATGGCTGGCGCCGCAGCTGGGCGGCACCCCGGAAAAACAGATCCTGGCGCTGGGCTGGGCGGTACTCGCCGCCGGCATCCTGCAGCTGCTGTTCCAGCTGCCCTCGCTGAAGGGCATCAACCTGCTGACCCTGCCGCGCTGGGGCTGGCGCCATCCGGGCGTGCGCAAGGTGCTGACGCTGATGGTGCCGACCCTGTTCGGTTCGTCGGTGGCGCAGATCAACCTGCTGCTGGATACCCTCATCGCGGCCAAGCTGACCGACGGCTCGCAGTCGTGGCTGTCGCTGGCCGATCGCTTCCTGGAGCTGCCGCTGGGTGTGTTCGGCGTGGCGCTGGGCACGGTGATCCTGCCGGCGCTGGCCCGCCATCACGTCAGCACCGACCGCGAGGGTTTCTCGCGCTCGCTGGACTGGGGCCTGCGGATGACCCTGCTGATCTCGGTGCCGGCCATGCTGGGCCTGCTGCTGCTGGCCGAGCCGCTGATCGCCACTCTGTTCCAGTACCGCCAGTTCACCGCCTTCGATACCCGCATGACCGCGCTGTCGGTGTACGGCCTGAGTTTCGGCCTGCCGGCGTTCGCCCTGCTGAAGGTGGTGCTGCCGGCGTTCTATGCGCGCCAGGACACCAAGACCCCGGTGCGCGCCGGTGTGGCCGCGCTGGTGGCCAACATGGTGTTCAACTTCGCCCTGCTGGCCGTGCTGTACCAGGTCATGGTGCCGGACGAGCTGAAGGCGCAGGGCGTGATGGCGGCCATCGGCAAGCAGCCGGGCCTGCACCTGGCGCTGGGCATCGCCAGCGCACTGTCCAGTTACCTGAACCTGGGCCTGCTCTGGTACTGGCTGGGCAAGACCGATGTCTACCAGCGCCGGCCGGGCTGGGGCGGCTATCTGGTGCGGCTGCTGCTGGCCTGTGCGGCCATGGTCGGCGTGCTGTTGGCCCTGCTGCATTGGGTTCCCGACTTCACCGTCATGGACAAATGGCACCGTATCGGTGGCCTGATGCTGCTGGTCGGCGGCGGTGGCGCGACCTATGCGGTGGCCATGCTGGCGATGGGCTTCCGCCCGCGCGACCTGCGTGGGCATTGATCGCGGCCCGTGGCGGCTATACTTCAGGGTTACACCATTGAAGCAGCGGCCCCGGTCGGGCCGGAACGAGAGTTGATGAGCAGGCTGTTCAGAAGCGTCGAGGGCGGGGAGCTGTTCCCCAACGGAAGCGTGGTCTGTATCGGTGCATTCGACGGCCTCCACCTGGGCCATCGTGCGCTGGTCCGCCACGCGGTTGCCCGCGCGCGCGCCTTGGGCGTGGCCGCGGTGGCCGTGGCGTTCGAGCCGCTGCCGCGTGAATTCTTCGCCCAGGGCACGCCGCCGCCGCGGCTGACCCTGGCGCGCAGCAAGGTCGAGATCCTGCGCGAGCTGGGTGTCGATGCGATCGGCCTGCTGCGTTTCGACGCGGCGATGGCGGCGATGCCGGCCGAGACCTTCGTGCGCCAGTTGCTGGTCAATCGCCTGAGTGCGCGTGAGGTCTGGATCGGGCCGGAGTTCTGCTTCGGCAACCGCCGCCGCGGCGACCTGGCCCTGCTGCAGCAGCTCGGCGCCGAGCTCGGCTTCAGCGCCGGCGAGATCGAAGCGGTCGATCTGCACGGCGAGCGCATCTCCAGCACCCGCATCCGCCAGCTGCTGCAGGACGGCGATTTCGCCCGTGCCGGCGATCTGCTCGGCCGTCCCTACGCGATCAGCGGGCGGGTGGTGCGTGGGCGCCAGCTCGGCCGCACGCTGGGCTTCCCCACCGCCAACCTGCGTTTCCCGAAGACCCCGGCGCTGTCGGGCATCTACGCGACCTGGGTGCACGGCGTGTTCGACCAGCCGTGGCCGTCGGTGTCCAGCTTCGGCACGCGGCCGACGGTGGACGGCGTGGAGCCGCTGCTGGAAGCGCACCTGTTTGATTTCCAGGGCGACCTGTACGGGCGCCACATCGACGTAGAGTTCGTCTCCAAGTTGCGCGACGAAGAGAAATTCAATGATCTGGCGGCACTGACCGACCAGATGCACCGCGATGCCGAACAGGCGCGCGCCATCCTTTCCGAACATAGATTGCGAGCCACTGCGTGAGCCAGGACTACAAGACCACCCTGAACCTGCCAGCCACCGAATTCCCGATGCGCGGCGACCTGCCCAAGCGCGAGCCGGGCATTCTGGCGCGGTGGGAAGAACAGGGGCTCTACCAGCAGCTGCGCGACAACGCCGCCGGCCGCCCGCTGTTCGTGCTGCACGACGGCCCGCCGTACGCCAACGGCCGCATCCATCTCGGCCACGCGGTCAACAAGATCCTGAAGGACATCATCGTCAAGTCGCGCTACCTGGCTGGCTTCGACGCGCCCTACGTGCCGGGCTGGGACTGCCACGGCCTGCCGATCGAGATCGCGGTCGAGAAGAAGTGGGGCAAGGTCGGCACCAAGCTCGACGCCGTCGAATTCCGCCAGAAGTGCCGCGAGTTCGCCGAAGAGCAGATCAACATCCAGCGCGTGGACTTCAAGCGCCTGGGCGTGACCGGTGACTGGGACAACCCGTACAAGACCCTGAGCTTCGACTTCGAAGCCAACGAAATCCGTGCGCTGGCCAAGGTCGTGGCCAACGGCCACCTGGTGCGTGGCGCCAAGCCGGTGTACTGGTGCTTCGACTGTGGCTCGGCGCTGGCCGAGGCCGAGATCGAATACCAGGAAAAGGAATCGCCGGCGATCGACGTGGCCTACGCCGCGCGCGATGCGCAGGCCATCGGCCAGGCGTTCGGCGTGAGCGTGCCGGCCGATGTGGAAGTGGCCGTGCCGATCTGGACCACCACCCCGTGGACGCTGCCGGCTTCGCTGGCGGTGTCGCTGGGCGCGGAGATCAACTACGTGCTGGCCGAAGGCCCGGCGCACAACGGCAAGCGCCGTTGGCTGGTGCTGGCCGCGGCCCTGGCCGAGCGCGCGCTGCAGCGCTATGGCGTCGAAAACGTGGTGCTGCACGGTGAAACCACCGGTGCCGCGCTGGAGAACCAGCTGCTGGCGCACCCGTTCTACCCGGAGCGCGAGATCCTGGTGCTCAACGGCGAGCACGTCTCCGACGAGGACGGTACCGGTGCGGTGCACACCGCCCCCGGCCACGGCCAGGAAGACTTCGTGGTCAGCCAGAAGTACGGCCTGCTGGACAAGTACAACGCCGGCCAGGTGACCCCGATCGACGGCCGTGGCGTGTACCTGGAATCGACCCCGCCGGCCGGTGACGTGGTGCTGGCTGGCCAGCACCTGTGGAAGGCGCAGGAGGCCATCGTCGGCGTGCTGCGCGACAACGGTTCGCTGCTGGCCTTCCACCCGATCCGCCACAGCTACCCGCACTGCTGGCGCCACAAGACGCCGGTGGTGTTCCGCGCCACCCCGCAGTGGTTCATCTCGATGGACAAGGCCAACCTGCGCAACGATGCGCTGGCCGCCATCGACACCGTCGGCTGGTTCCCGACCTGGGGCAAGGCGCGCATCCAGAGCATGGTCGACGGTCGCCCGGACTGGACCATCTCGCGCCAGCGCACCTGGGGCGTGCCGATCGCACTGTTCACCCACCGCCAGACCGGCGAGATCCATCCGCGCTCGGTGGAGCTGATGCAGCAGGTGGCCGACCGCGTCGAAGCCGAGGGCATCGACGTGTGGTACTCGCTGGATGCCGCCGAACTGCTGGGCGCCGAAGCGGCCGACTACGAGAAGGTCACCGACATCCTCGACGTCTGGTTCGATTCGGGCGTGACCCATGAAGGCGTGCTCGCCGCGCGTGGCTTCGGCAAGCCGGCCGACCTGTACCTGGAAGGTTCGGACCAGCACCGCGGCTGGTTCCAGTCCTCGCTGCTGACCGGCGTGGCGATCGACAAGCGCGCGCCGTACAAGCAGTGCCTGACCCACGGCTTCACCGTGGACGAGCACGGCCGCAAGATGTCCAAGTCGCTGGGCAACGGCATCGAGCCGCAGGACATCATGAACAAGCTGGGCGCGGACATCCTGCGCCTGTGGATCGCCTCGGCCGACTACAGCAACGAGATGTCGCTGTCGCAGGAGATCCTCAAGCGCAACGCCGACGCCTACCGTCGCCTGCGCAACACCGCACGCTTCCTGCTCGGCAACCTGGACGGTTTCGATCCGGCCCAGCACCTGCAGCCGCTCGACCAGATGGTCGAGCTGGACCGCTGGATCGTGCATCGCGCGTGGGAGTTGCAGGAGAAGATCAAGGCGGCCTACGACGGCTACAACATGGCCGAGATCGTGCAGCTGCTGCTGAACTTCTGCAGCGTGGACCTGGGCTCGCTGTACCTGGACGTGACCAAGGACCGCCTGTACACGATGCCGACCGATTCGCACGGTCGCCGTTCGGCACAGAGCGCGATGTACCACATCGCCGAAGCGTTCACCCGCTGGGTGGCGCCGATCCTGACCTTCACCGCTGACGAGCTGTGGGGCTATCTGCCGGGCGAGCATGCCGGCCATGTGCTGTTCACCACCTGGTACGACGGCCTGGCGCCGCTGCCGGCCGATGCCCAGCTCAACGCCGCCGACTTCGACCAGCTGCTGGCCGTGCGCGAGCAGGTGGCCAAGGTGCTCGAGCCGATGCGTGCCAACGGCGCGATCGGTGCCGCGCTGGAAGCGGAAATCACCATCGCCGCCAGCGAAGAGCAGGCCGCGAAGTGGCAGCCGCTGGCCGATGAACTGCGTTTCCTGTTCATCAGTGGCGACGTGCAGGTGCGCCCGGCGACCACCGACGAGGTGTTCGTCAGCGCCCAGCCGACCACCAAGGCCAAGTGCGTGCGCTGCTGGCACCACCGCGCCGACGTCGGCAGCAACGCC
This sequence comes from Stenotrophomonas sp. 80084_Sma, assembly GCF_056481995.1. NCBI lineage: Bacteria > Pseudomonadati > Pseudomonadota > Gammaproteobacteria > Lysobacterales > Lysobacteraceae > Stenotrophomonas > Stenotrophomonas sp. 80084_Sma. Next base: position 1,311,101 of record NZ_CM151177.1, read on the forward strand.
GACCACCCGGAACTGTGCGGCCGCTGCGTGAGCAACATCACCGGCGCCGGTGAAGTGCGGAGCTGGTTCTGATGGCCGCGCCCCGTCCGCATCCGAACGCCCTGGTCTGGCTGCTGCTGTCGGCCGCCATCATCGGCTTGGACCAGTGGTCCAAGGCCTGGGTGTTGTCGAGCCTGCCGGAGTTCCAGCCGGTGGTGGTTATCGACGGCTTCTGGAACTGGTACCGCACCTACAACACCGGTGCCGCGTTCAGTTTCCTGAGCGACGCTGGTGGCTGGCAGAAACACTTCTTCACCGTGTTGGCGATCGTCATCAGCGGCCTGATGGCCTGGTGGCTGCGTAGCACTGCCCGCGGCAACTGGAAGGCCGCGGTGCCGTACGCGCTGATCATCGGCGGCGCCATCGGCAACGTGATCGACCGCCAGGTGCATGGCCATGTGGTCGACTTCATCCAGTGGTACGTGGGCAGCTACACCTGGCCCTCGTTCAACATCGCCGACTCGGCCATCGTGGTGGGTGCCATCGGCATCGCCCTGTTTGGCCTGTTCGACGGCAAGTCCGCCAAAAAGGCGGATAATGCCAACCCGAAACCGTAAGCCGGCCGCTGCCGGGAGACTGAACTGATGGATGTGCTGCTCGCCAACCCGCGTGGATTCTGTGCCGGCGTCGATCGTGCGATCGAGATCGTCAAGCGCGCGATCGAAACGCTGGGCGCGCCCATCTATGTCCGCCATGAAGTGGTGCACAACCGCTTCGTGGTCGACGACCTGAAGCAGCGCGGTGCGATCTTCGTCGAGGAACTCGATGAAGTGCCGGACAACAACACGGTCATTTTCAGCGCGCATGGCGTGTCCCAGGCCGTGCGCCAGGAGGCCGAGCGTCGTGGCCTGAAGGTGTTCGACGCCACCTGTCCGCTGGTGACCAAGGTCCACTTCGAAGTCGCCCGCCACTGCCGTGCCGGCCGTGACGTGGTGCTGATCGGCCACGCCGGTCACCCGGAAGTGGAGGGCACCATGGGCCAGTGGAACCGCGAAGCCGGCACCGGCCAGATCTATCTGGTCGAGGATGTCGAGCAGGTTGCCACGCTGCACATCAACCAGCCGGAAAACTTCGCCTATACCACCCAGACCACGCTGTCGGTGGACGATACGCGCGGCATCATCGATGCATTGCGCGAGCGTTTCCCGGCAATGCAGGGCCCGAAGAACGACGACATCTGCTACGCCACGCAGAACCGCCAGGACGCCGTGCGCGATCTGGCCAAGCGCTGCGACCTGGTGCTGGTGGTCGGCTCGCCGAACAGTTCCAATTCCAACCGCTTGAGCGAGCTGGCCCGTCGTGAGGGCGTGGAGTCGTACCTGATCGACGGTGCGCACGAGATCGACCCGGCGTGGGTGGTGGGCAAGCAGCACATCGGCGTGACCGCAGGTGCCTCGGCGCCGCAGGTGCTGGTTGATGGCGTGCTGGCGCGTCTGGCCGAGCTGGGCGCCAGCGGCGTGGGCGAGCTGGACGGTGAGCCGGAATCGATGGTGTTCGCGCTGCCGAAGGAACTGCGCCTGCGCCTGGTCGACTGACCGCGAAGCGCCTCATCCACGCATGGCGTGGATCTACTGAAACTGCTCTGGTGGGTGCAAACCAGCACAAGGTGGGTGCGAACCTTGGTTCGCACGCTTCTGGGCATGCACAGATGGGCGCGCGCCCATGACCTTTGGCCATGGGGCCGGGCACTGCACAGGCCTAGCATCGGAAAATTCTCCGTTGTTGGAACCTGCCCGATGAAGACCCGTGCCCTGGTGATGTCCGTGCTGTTCGCGCTGGCCGCCACGCCTGCGCTGGCGCAGACCTCGCCGCCGGCGAACGCGGCGGCCCCCGGCCTGCTGCGCATCGATGTGGACGCGCGCGATCTGGCCCGGCGCATCTTCAAGGTGACCGCCACGGTGCCTGCCAAGCCCGGCCCGGTCACCCTGCTGTACCCGCAGTGGATTCCCGGCAACCATTCGCCCACCGGCCCGATCGACAAGCTGGCCGGCCTGCGCGTGACGGCCAACGGCAAGCCGCTGGCCTGGCAGCGCGACCAGTTCAACGTCTATGCGTTCAAGGTGAACGTGCCTGAGGGCGTGAGCGAGATCGTCGCCCACTTCGATTTCCTGTCCTCGCAGGGCGGCAGCCAGGGCCGGGTGGTGATGACCCCGGAAATGCTCAACCTGCAGTGGAACGCCAACTCGCTGTACCCGGCCGGGGTGGATGCACGCAACCTGCAGGCGCAGGCCAGCGTGACCCTGCCCAAGGGCTGGTCGTTCGCCACTGCCCTGGAAACCGCGCGACGCGACGGTGACACCGTGGTGTTCAAGCCGATCTCGTATGACCATCTGGTCGATTCGCCGTTGTTCGCCGGCGAGCACTACCAGCGCATCGATCTCGACCCGGGTGCGAAGGTGCCGGTGCACCTCAATGTGTTCGCCGACGAGGCCAAGTCGTTGAAGCCGAGCGAGGCACAGATCACGATGCACCGCGCGCTGGTGCAGCAGGCCGACAAACTCTATGGCGCGCGCCACTACAACCACTATGAATTCCTACTGGCGTTGACCGACCGCCTTGGCGGCATCGGCCTGGAGCATCACCGCTCCAGCGAGAACAGTGCCGATCCAGGCTACTTCACAGAGTGGGACAGCAACGCGTGGATGCGCGACCTGCTGCCACATGAGTACACCCATTCGTGGAACGGGAAGTACCGTCGCGGCGCCGATCTGGCCACCGCCAACTTCAACGTGCCGATGGGCGACAGCCTGCTGTGGGTGTACGAGGGCCAGACCCAGTTCTGGGGCCAGGTGCTGGCGGCGCGGTCGGGCCTGTGGTCGACCACACAGGCGCGCGACATGCTGGCCAACGTGGCCGCGACCTATGACCGTGGTCGCCCGGGCCTGGCCTGGCGGCCGCTGCAGGACACCACCAACGACCCGACCATCGCCCAGCGCCGCACGTTGCCTTACCGCAACTACCAGATGAGCGAGGACTACTACTCCGGCGGCCAGATGCTGTGGCTGGAAGTGGAGGGCAAGCTGCGCGAACTGAGCGGCAATCGCCGCAGCCTGGACGACTTCGCACGTGCGTTCTTCGGCGTCGGCAACGGCGACTGGGACGTCAATCCCTACACCTTCGACGACGTGGTCGCGACCTTGAACGGCATCGCGCCGTACGACTGGGCGACGTTCCTGCGCGGTCGCCTGGATGGCCACGGTTCGTTGACCGGTGGCCTGGAACTGGCGGGCTGGAAGCTGGTCTACCGCGATACTCCGAACGACGCCTACAAGGCGCAGGAAAAGCGCGCCAAGGCAGCGTTGCTGGCGTACTCACTGGGTGCGACCGTGCTCGACAACGGCACGGTCGGTGACGTGATCTGGGACAGTCCGGCGTTCAACGCCGGTCTTGCACCGGGCATGAAGGTGATCGCGGTTGGCGGCCGTGAATACAGCAGCCAGCGCTTGAAGGATGCAGTCGCCGCCGCAGCAAAGGACAAGGCGCCGATCGTGTTGCTGGTGAAGCAGTTCGACCGCATCGAAACGATGAGCATCGTCTACCACGGTGGCCTGCAGTACCCGGTGCTGGAGCGCATCACCGGCAAGCCTGACCGCCTGGCGGATCTGTGGAAGGCACGATGAAGCCGCGCGCCCGCGATGGCGTGATCCTGTTGATGGCGATCCTCGCCATCATCGGCGCGTTCCTGGACGGCGATGGGCGCTGGCTGCATTGGCTGGCCAAGCCGGTCACCACGCTGCTGATCGCTGCCATCGTCTGGGGCGTGCATGATCCGGTGCAGCCGTTCTACCGCCGCGCGGTGCTGGCCGGCATGCTGCTCTCGTGCATGGGCGACATCGCACTGATGTTGCCGGTGGACGCGTTCGTGCCGGGGCTGGTCGCGTTCCTGTTGGCGCACCTCTGCTACATCATCGCCTGCCGCGGAGGCCTGCGTGCCGGGCGTGGGCTGGTCGGCGCCAGCGTCCTGCTCGGTGCGTTTGCCGTGCTCAACGTGCTGGGCCTGTGGCCACACCTGCCCGCACCGATGCGTATTCCGGTGCTGGCGTACGTGGTGGTGCTGGCATCGATGGCGGTGCTGGCCCTGGCACGGCAGTGGCGCCGCCCGCAGCCTGACGCCATGGAGGCCGCCAGTGCCCGTTGGGCCGCTGCCGGTGCCGTGCTGTTCGTCGCCAGCGATTCCCTGTTGGCCTGGGACCGCTTCGCCGGTGGCCTGCCGCTGGCCAGCCTGCTGGTGCTGTCCACGTACTACGCCGCGCAGTACGCCATCGCGCGCTCGGTGAAATAGAAAAAGGGGACGGAGGGGATTAAGTCGCAAACCGCACCAAGGCACATACGACTTAATCCCCTCCGTCCCCTTTTTTGTGTGGCCTACCGGCGGCTCACGCCGCGCAGGGCGCCCTGCGCATCGAACTGCAGGCGCACGGATTCGCGGTCACCGGCGACTTCGTCCGGCAGCCATACCAGCTTGCCGGCTTTGCGCACGATCACGTAGACGTGGCCGACTTCAGATGCGGGGTTCTGCAGCGCATTGCGCTGTTCCTGCAGCGCCTGCGCCACGCGCGGCACAGCCTCGAAATCGATGCTGGCCAGGGATGTGCTGCTGCGCTGCAGGCTGATGGTCGGCGCAAACTGCTGCGGGTTCACCGGATTGCCCTTGCGCCATTGGCCACGTTCAAAGTGATAGCTGTCGACGTGGCCCGGCTGTTGCGGATCGACCAGATCGAGGTTGATGCGGCCATCGTCGTAGAAGTGGATGCTGTGGAAGACCGTCAGCCGCTGGCCGGCCAGCGCTGGCATCTGCTCCAGTGCCTGACGGGCAGCCAGCAGGTAGTCCGCATCGAACAGACGGTTGTTGCGCTCGGGCGCTCCAGCGGTGCCCGCGGCGGGGAAGGGCGCTGGGGACGGCACAAGCGATGCGGATTGCTCGCGCGGCGACTGGGACGAGACGGAGGCAGGCAACCGGTCCGGCTGTACCGAATGCCCCAGCGTTTCGCTGATGGTCTGCAGGGCGCCTCCGGCAACGGCCACGCCCGCCAGAACCAGCAGCAGTACCAGGAACACGGTGCGGGTTGAGGGCGGCTGTTTCATACTCCCTCCAGGCGCACGTTGCTGCGGTCATCCGGGTCGTACAGCAGCGTCACATGCTCGCGCGGGATGTTGGCCAGTTCAATCAGCGGGATGAAGCGGCGCACGCGGGCCTGCTGCATGTTGCCTTCGCGATCGATGTATTCCAGCTGGAACTCCACCTGTGGCTGTTCGTTGAGGTAGGTGCCGGTCTGACGCACCTTCAACACCCTGGCCTCCACGCCGATGCCGCGATACTTCAGTGCATCGCCGCGGGCATCGGCGTGCAGCAGGCGGCCGAGCAGGCGCAGGCCCAGCGCATAGCCACACAGCACCAGCGGGCACACCAGCAGCGGGTGACCGAACGACAGGAAGGTCCAGCCCAGCCCCTCGCTCTGCAGCTGGTAGGCCCACACATAGGCAGCGGCAACGATGGCGATGCCGAGTGCTGCACCGATGCCGCGCCGCCACAGGCTGGCGACATTCAGTTCGGGCTGGGCACCGTCCAGCACGATGTTGGGGAATGCCCCGGGTGTCCGCCCCAGGCGTGCATCAATGTGCCTGCCGGCCTCGAAGCGATGCAGCTGGGGTTTGCTGTCGACCACCAGCATCTGTTCGCGGACCGGCGTACCGGACAGGTTCTTGAAGGACAACTGCAGTTTCCATTGCGCGAACCCACGCACCTGCACGCCGGTCTGTTCGGCCTGTTCGATCAGCGCACTGCGCGGTTCACCGTCGGCCAGGATCGACTGCACCCGGTGCAGTGCGCGTGGCGGCCCCAGCAACAGGTAGTGCAGGAAGGCGAACAGCAGCGTCAGCCACAGGACCATCGACAGTGCGAGCAGCAACAGTGCCAGCCACGGTGCGCTGCGGTCGACCAGCGCCACCGGCCACGAAGTGCCGAAATAGAGAATGCAGGGAAAAGGCAACGCGAAGAACAGCAGGAACGCGCCCCAGAACCAGAGATAGGCTTTCATGGGGGAAGTGGACCGCGGTGGAACAGGGCGCGTAGATTACTACGCTTCAGCGGAACTGCAGGGTAAGCAGGTAGTAGCGGCCGAGCGGATCGTCCAGCCCGGGCATCTGCCCGCCGTTGCCGACCAGATAGTTCACCGGTTGCGTGTCCAGCACGTTGTGCACGTCCAGCGCTGCAACGATGCGCGGCCCCAGCCGGCGTGCGAGGTGCAGGTTCCAGCGCAGCTGCCGTGGGTTCATGCAGTGGTTCCGGCCGACCTGCTTCTGCGGGCACTCCGCCCCCGGCAGCCAGGCACGCGTGCGCCCGATCTGGTTGCCGCGCAGCGCGATGTCCCAGTTGCTGTTCTGCCATTGCACGTTCAACACCGCAGCCAGCTCGGGTGTCACATGGCCACGCAGGTCCACGGCGGCCTCATGGTCACGGCGGCGAAGCAGTTCCTGCTGCTTCAGCGCATCGAGCGAAAACAACCATTGGCCGTTGCTGCCGCTGTCGATGCGGTACTCGCCACGCAGCACCCAGTTGCGGGAGGTGGTGCGGCCGATGTTGTCGAACGACAGGCGCAGGCTGCCCAGGTGGCCGTCTTCATCCAGTTCCCACGTGCTGCGGTTCCACACCGCATCGCTCGGCTGCAGGGCGAGGATCTCGTTGCGCAGTTCCACGATGTTGTGGGTCAGCGACAGCGAGAACGTGTCGTCGGGCGTCCACGTGGCTGCCAGCGAATGGCTGCGTGATCGTTCGGCCTTCAGTGCATCGTTCTCAACCACGTTGGCCGTGACGCTGCAGCCGCCACCACGCGTGGCGATCGCACATTCCGGAAGGGCACTGGACACCGGAAGCGTGATCGAGCCGAAGTAGCCGGGCGGCCGCCGTTGCTCGAACAGGCTCGGTGCACGATAGCCGCGCCCGCTGGCCAGCAGGAACGACCAGTGCGGCGTAGGGCTCCAGCGCAGCCCGGCACGAGGCGAGAACGCCATGAAGCCGCCGTCGCGGTCCCAGCGTGCAGCCAGGTCCGCGCGCAGCGTGGGGGCCAGCGGCAGGCCCAGCTCGGCGTAGACGCCACTGCTTTGTCGCGACAGGCGGCGTCGCTGCTGTGGCAGGCCCAGCGCAAGGTCGCCCTGGCTCAGCAGTGCGTCCGGGCGCGAGGTCCAGCGTTCATGGCGCAGGTCGATGCCGGTGGCCAGCTGCGCATTGCCGCCGGGCATTGCCATCAGCTCACGCTGCACGCCCCACCAGCCCTGCCATTGTGCGGTGCTGCCGCGGTTGCGGATGGACGGAAACAGCGTGTCCGCCTCGGCCGCCGGCGGCGCGTCGAAACCGGGAGTGAACCTGCGCGCCTGCGTTGCTTCAAGCAGGCGTGTCGTGCGCACGGTGCCTGCAGTGGACAAGGTCACGTCGCTGCGCTGCGCGCTGATGCCCGCCTCCCAGCTGCGCCGGCCCTGGTCGCGGCCGATGCCGAAGGTAAGGTCGGCATCGGTGGCGCGGACGCTGGGGCGCACGTTGCCGGCCTCACGCAGCACACTGTTGAAGGTGATTCCGCGCGAGACCACCGCAACGGCGGTCGGGCCCAGATCGAAGCGCTGGCGGTTGTGACTGGCCCGCGCCTCGACATAGGCATAGCGTCCCTCACCACGTTCATGCCGGTAGTGCAGGAAGGCCGACGCGGTATCCGAGGCGGGCTGCAGCGACCGCGGCCGCGCGCTGTCAAACCAGCAGCCATCCTCGCGCCGCTTCAGGGGCGGCTCGCAGCGCCGGGCGGGCACGTACCAGTTGCCGAAGATCGCGCCGATCGGATACAGCGAGGTTTCCGCGTGCCAGTCACGCTGGTCACCGGCGACATGTTCGACACGGTGCAGATCGAGTCCGGCAAACCAGCGGTCCCCGTTGCCACGCGCGCCGCCCGTGGCGGCCTGCAGGCGGTACTGGCCCGCATCGCCGCGGCTGCTCAGGCCGGTCTGCAGCATGGCTTCGGGCCCATCGGCCTGGTCACGCAGGATGATGTTGACCACGCCGGACATGGCGTCGGCCCCATAGATGGCCGAGGCACCACCGCGTACCAGTTCGATGCGGTCGACGAAGCTCAGCGGAATGCCGCCGAGGTCGGTGAGCCCACCCTGTTCCAGCGACACCATCGGATAGCGCGGCAGGCGCCGGCCGTTGACCAGGAACAGCGTCGCCCGCGGGCCCATGCCGTCGAGGCTGGTGGTGGCCGCTGCGCCCACCGGCAGGTACTGCGAATCGCCGCCGCGCGAGGTGCTCATGGCCGGATGGCCGTTCATGCCGGGCAGGTGCCGCAGCAGGTCGAACAGATTGCCGTAGCCGCTGCGCAGGATATCGTCGCGATCGATGGTGGTGACCGGCAGTGTGGTCTGCACCGAAGAGCGCGGCAGCCGGCTGCCGGTGACATGGATGGGCGCCAGTTCCACCTGGTGTGGCGTGTCGGCGGACTTGGGAGCCGGGCGCGGCAGGCGCGGGGCTGCGACCGCTTTCGGCGGCGTGGCAGGGGGCTCGGGATGGACGCGCCGCACGACAAAGGCACCGGATGAAGTGCGCAGGATGTTCACCGGCAGGCCGGCGACCAGCTGCTTCAGGGAGGCGCCGGTATCGCGTTGGCCACGGCTGCCGCCGGTGCGCAGATCATCCAGTTCACGTGCGTCGAACAGCAGGGCGGTGCCACTCTGCCGGGCCCATTGCTGCAGTGCCGGCACCAGTGGGCCGGCGCCCACGTCGATCTCCAGCGTGCCGGCGGGCTCGCCGGCATCGGCCATCGGTAGTGCGGCAACACCCAGTGCAAGGCATAGCAGGACGCGGAGCAGCCCCCACTGCAGCGCACCCGGACCTGCCTTCACTGCCGGTCTCCTCAGTAGGTGCGGCGCAGTTCCAGCGCGCCATCCGGACGCGTCTGGCCAGCCACGGACCAACCCAGTTCCAGCGCCGACAGCAGCTCCTGTGCATCACCGGCGCGGAAGGTGCCGCTTACAGCCAGGTCGGTGATCTCCGGATCGACGATCACCAGTGGCGTGCGGCCATAACGGTTCATGCGCTCGACCACGATCGACAGTGGCGTGGCATCGAACACCAGTTGCCCACGCAGCCAGCCTTCAGCGGCTGCGTTGGACGAGAGGGCAGGGCCCGGCTGGATACGGCCGGAGGGCAATACCTGCAGCTGTTGGCCGGGTGCCAGCGTGTGCTGCGCTGCGCCGTTGCTGACTTCCACGGCACCTTCCAGCAGTGCGACCTCGACCAGGCCGTCGCGCAGGCGTTCCACCTGGAAGGTCGTGCCGATGTCGCGGATCGTACTGCCGCCGGCGTGCAGCTGTAGCGCCTTGTTCGACGGAGCGACCTGCAGTTGCAGCCGACCCCGCTCCAGCACCAGATCACGATGACGCCAGCCGAAGCGGGCGCGGAGGGTGGTGCCGGCATCCAGCATGGCGACGCTGCCATCGGCCAGCGTCTGCTGCTGTGCCTGGTGCGAATCATTGGCGTAGACCTGTGGCGTCGGGTTGCCGTCGACGGCAACCATCCAGCCGATGCCGATCGCCATGCAGACACCGGCGGCAGCGGCCACGCCCGGCAACCAGCGCCGGCGCGGCGGACGCGCCGCCCGTGCCGCGGCGGTGCGCAGCCAGGGGTCAGCCGCAAGCTCCGCACCCTGCTGGAACAGGGTTTCGGCCTGCACCCAGGCTTTGACGTGGGCCGGATCTTCGGCCAGCCAGTCCTCGAACGTTTCGCGTTCGGCCGATGTGCAGTCCGGGGCTTCCAGGCGGGCTACCCAGGCGCTGGCGCGTTCAAACAGCTGTGCATCATCCCTGTGCGGGGTGCCACTCATTGGCCGTCCCTGTCGTTGTGCAGCGGATCCGATCCCAACTCCTGACGCAGGCCCTGCAGGGCCCGGGCGATATGTTTTTCCACGGTCTTGGCAGTAATTCCACAATGCCGCGCGATCTGCGTGTAGCTCATGCCGGTGATGCGGTTGAGCAGATAGACCTCGCGTGCGCGTTCGGGCAGCTTGAACAGGGCCTGCCGCAGCAGGGACAGCATCTGCCCTGACTCGGCCTGGCGCAATGGATCGGGCGAGGAACTGGACGGTTCGTCGCTGCCATCGTGTTCGGCCAGCGGCAGATGCGGCCGCGACTGCGGCGAGCGGCCGCGGTCTGCCAGGCGGTTGCGGGCGATACGATACAGCAGCAGGCGCAGTTCGTCCGGGCCCTGTGCGCGATAGCGGATCAGCCGCTCCATGCAGTCCTGCGCGATATCCTCCGCATCCTCAGGCCCGACCCCCCGCGTGCGCAGGAACGCGCACAGCGGTGCGCGCTCTTCGCGTACGAACGCGATGAAGGCATCCGCAGGTGCGGGCGGCTCCGGCGCGCGATGGATCAGGGGAGACGGGGTGGACAGGGCTGGCCTCGACTGTCGGTGGCGAATGCGTCATCGAGTTTTACGCGACGATGACCGGATGGGGAAGAGTGTGTATCGATCGAATCCTCATTGTGAATGTATTCATTTTTCAGGATCCGTTCCACTGGGGGAGATCGCCCCGCTGCGGCGTTGATCGTTCTACCCGCGTGTTGCGGGTGGAGAGAGAACGCATGAAGTATTCGAAGTTGAGCCTGGCCCTGGCCGGGCTGATGGGCGTTGCCGCCATATCCGTGGTGGATGACGTCATGGCAATGAGTTATCACGTGCAGGACGATCGCGTCTTCCTCAGCGGCGGCGTCACCGTCGCCGATGTGGTGGCGCTGCCCGCACTGCTGGCCAAGGCGCAGGCTGAAGGCCGTCCGATCCGCGAAGTCGTGCTGCGAACGTCTAACGGTGGCGCGCTGATTGCCGGCGAGTGGCTGCAGGCGGTGATCCGTACCCAGGGCCTGGACACCATCGTGTCCGGCCACTGCATTTCGTCCTGCTCGATCATGCAGTCCGGTGGCGTCAACCGTTACCTCGGCGGCGATCTGCCGATGGTCGACTCGGTGCAGATCCATGCCGCCAGCAGTGGTGGCAGGATCACCTATGCGCCGTCGCCGCGCATGACCCAGATCTACACAGGCAACTACGGCGGTGGCATGGATGCGGGCCTGTTGCACAAGGCCATGTATGAAGTGGTGCAGCCCAATGGCCTCCTGGTATTCCGCGACCCGGCGCGTACCACGGGTACGTCGGTTACCTTCGATCCGGATGGCAGTGGGAGCAAGCTGGAGTCATTCCCGGGCCAGGACATCCGCAGCAACAGCATCATCAACACGGCGGGCTATCGCGATCCGGGCGACACCCTTCGTGTCACCAGCAACGTCAGCGGCGACATCAACCCGGGCTACCTTCGTACCGCGCGCCAGCTGCAGGCCTTTGTCGACGACGATTTCGCGCGCTGGAACACCGACTGGGCCAGCACCTACATCAACTATGCGGTGAGCCTGTACAACTTCTCCACGCGGGGGGCGAACGGTATCGGCGCGCAGTCGTTGCAGCAGCTGCTCGCCGACCCCGACCTCCAGGATGAACTGCGCGGCCAGCTGCGGCTGGCCGATCTGGATGCCTCGACCCTGGCCAACTCCGCCGGCGTGATCCGTGTCAGCAATGGCGCCACCTGGCGCACCGCTGAAACCACCGGCGCCGATTTCATTCTGGTGGACAACGGCACCATCGCACTGGAGGGTGGTGCGCTGCGCACCCCCGAGCTGCGGGTGATGCCGGGCAGCATCGTGGTCGGCCACGGTGATATCGCATCGGTCGGCACCGACAGCGATGCGCTGCTGGATGGCACCGGCCCGTCCTACCGCAAAGATGGCTTCAACCGCCTGCGCGTGTTCGGCACGCTGATGCCGCGCGGTGGGGATCTGGTGACCCACGGCTATGTCAACATCATGCCCGGCGGCCAGGTGCTGTTTGATGTTACCGAAGCCGGTGGTACCGGCAGTGGCCGCCTGCGCGTCGGCAGCTTCTACGACGGCGGCACCGAGGAGGGCGCGCTGGTGATCGCGCAGGGCGCACACCTTGCGTTGAATGTGGCCCAGGGCTTCTATGCCGGTGCCTACCGCCGCGATCTGGTGGAAGGGCCGATCTACCAGGGGGGCTTCCAGGATGTCGTGCGGCTGGGGGACGCCGGATACAGTGCCAGCATCACTGCCGGTGAAGTGTTCCGCCCGCGCCACAATTCACTGCTCAGCTTCAACGTCAACCAGACCGCCGACGGCCTGTGGCTGACCGCCAACCCCGGCTTTGACCAGCTGGGCCTGTTTGCCAACGGTACGTCCGGCGACGGCCTGGGCCGCGCGCTGGCGACCGCCTCCGATCGCCAGGACAAGGGACTGAGATCGCTGCTGGGCGCACTGCAGTTCGCCGACCGCGATGTAATCGCACAACAGGCCGGTGCTCTGCGCGGTGATGCGCACGCCAGCCTGCGACTGGCCGACACCGCGCTGGTGGGCAGCATCGGCAACGTCGTGCAGCAGCACCAGTCGGCCATGCGCAGCGGCGGTGATGCCGATGGCCTGGCCTCTCAGGTGGCGCAGTCGGTCTCCTCCCAGCCGGGCATGCGCCATGGCAGCCTGTTCAACCAGCTGGCGATGCACCTGGTCGAGCCGGCGTCGGGCAGCGTTGCGGGCAGGGCTGATGCTGGACGCAGCCATGGCATCTGGGCGCGTGGTTTCGCCAGCCATGGCCGCCTCGATGCCGACGGTGGCGTGGCCGGCCTGAGCCACACCATCGGTGGCATCGTGGTCGGTGCCGATACCCGCGTGGCCGATGACCGCGTGACCCTGGGCGTCAGCGTGGCCGCGGCAGACATGTCGACCAAGGCCAGCGATGGCTCTGGTTTCACTGGTGACGTGCGTGCGCTGGACGTGGGCGGCTACCTCGATGCGACGTACGCGCGCGGCTATCTGTCGGCGGCCGTGCGCTACACCGATCTGCGCCACGATACGCGTCGCAGCATCAACGGCATCGATGGCCTGCAGCAGCCGCTGCGCGCCAAGTACAGCAACGATGCGATCTCCGCACGGGTGGAACATGCGTTCTCCTTCACGACCGGCAAGGGCCTGGTGATCCAGCCGTTGCTGCCGGTGGTGGACTACGCGCGCACCTCGGCCACCCGCTTCAACGAAGGGCAGGGCGCCGGTGCGCTGGTTGGCCGCAGCGGCAGCCTGGAGAGCATCCGCGTGGGTGCGGGCCTGCAGCTGTTCAAGACCTTCGAAGGCAACAACGGCGAGCGCATCACCCCGCGCGCCCGGGTGGTCTGGCAGAAGGAACTGGGCGATTCGCAGGCCCGCTACAGCACCGGCTTCGCCGCGGCACCGGATCTGGTGTTCGGCGCCAGCAGCCAGGCGGTGGGCGAGCAGGTGCTGGCCTGGAACCTGGGTGTGACCAGCCGTGCCAGCGAGCGGCTGTCGATCATGGCCGATTACGTGGGTGAGCGCCGCGACGGGCAGATCCAGAACGGCGTGATGCTGGGCCTGGGCTACAAGTTCTAAGTGACGCCCGGCACCGGCGATGACGGCATCGCCGGTGCCATCCCAACGCGGGTGCTGCTGCGGTATGGTCGGTCTGCCATTCCACCTAGGCCCGTCCATGCAGATCGCCGTCTTCAGTGCCCGTCCCTACGACCGTCGTTTCCTTGATGAGGCGAACCAGCGCGATGCGGCTGGGGACGGCTTTGCGTTCGTGTACTTCGATGTGGCGCTGGACGTGCACACGGCCGCGCTGGCGCAGGATTGCGCAGCCGTATGCGTGTTCGTCAACGACCGCCTGGATGCGCCGGTGCTGCACGCCCTGCATGCGTTGGGCGTGCGCGCCGTACTGCTGCGCTGCGCCGGCTTCAACAATGTGGACCTGGCAGCCGCGAAAGCGCTGGATCTGTTCGTCGCACGCGTACCGGCCTATTCCCCGGAGGCGGTGGCCGAGCATGCGTTGGCGCTGGTGATGACCCTCAACCGGCAGACCCATCGCGCCTACAACCGCGTGCGCGAGGGCAACTTCATGCTGGATGGCCTGCTCGGGCGCACCTTGCATGGGCGCACGGTCGGCATTGTGGGTACCGGCAAGATCGGGCTGGCCACCGCGCGCATCTTCAACGGCATGGGCTGCACCGTGCTGGGGCACGATCCTTATCCGTCACCCGCGTTCGGCGGTATCGGCGAAATGGTCGGGCTGGATGAACTGCTGGCGCGTGCCGACATCGTGTCGCTGCATTGCCCGCTGACGCCTGAGACTCATCACCTGATCAATGATGCATCACTGGCGCGGATGAAGCCGGGCGCGATGCTGGTCAATACGTCGCGCGGCGCACTGGTCGATACCCATGCGGTGATCCGCGCGCTGAAGTCGCGCCGGCTGGGTCATCTGGCCATCGACGTGTACGAGCAGGAAAGCGCGTTGTTCTTCCAGGACCTGTCCGGCGAGATCATCGACGACGAGGCCTTCCAGCGCCTGATGACCTTCCCGAATGTGCTGGTGACCGGCCACCAGGGCTTCTTCACCGTGGAGGCGCTGCAGGAGATCTCGGCGATCACGCTGGGGAACCTGCAGGATTTCGCGGCCGGGCGGGTGTGCGCCAACCGGGTAGAGGCGGCGTAGGTACGCTGCGAGCGTGGACCCCATCCAGCCTGCCAGAGATATTCACTTTGGGTGAACATCATATGATGCTGTCGCGAGGGGGCTTGTGCCCTCGGTGGTACACGGGGCGCAAGGGACGGCGCGGCTGTTTTCCGGCCGGAACATGACGCCAGCACACGCCGATGGCTTGCCGGACGTCTGGTGATTGCCGACGCATTTGGACAAAGGGATGTTCCATGCGTAACTGGCAGCAGCAGCAGTTGTTGTTGGGGGCAGTACTGGTTGGCGTCGCGTGGCCGGCCTGCGCAAGGAGTCCTCTGACTCCCCACACGGAGTACAACAAGCGGATCCGGACATGACCCACCCCCAGAAAACTGGTGCAGGCGAAAGTAGAGACGTCGGCAGCATTGGGCCCCGTGACAAACGAGGATTCAGGCATGAAGAAGTCGCGTTTCACCGAGGAGCAGATTGCCTATGCGCTGAAGCAGGCGGAGCTGGGAACGGCAGTAGGCGAGAGCTGCAGGAAAATGGGTATTGCCGAGGCCACTTTCTACGTATGGCGAAAAAAGTATGGTGGGCTTGGCCTTTCGGAATTGAAACGTTTAAGGCTGCTGGAAGGGGAAAACCGAAAGCTCAAGCAATTGGTTGCTGATCTCAGCCTGGACAAAGCCATGTTGCAGGAGGTGGTCACAGAAAAGCTCTGAGGCCTGCCCAGCGACGCACCTGGGTCGGCACGCATGAGTGTCTTGCTATCGTCGTGGACCAGTCGCTACGCGGGGAGCATGTGGCGGAGGCAATGACAAGATTGGCAGCCCAGCGAGGATCGCCGGGCGCAATCAAGGTGGACAACGGCAGCGAGTTCGCCGGAAGGTCATGGATTGTTGGGCTTATGAAAACAGGGGGAGCTGGATCTTTCCCGACGCGGCACGCCGACAGACAACGCGCTTGTAGAAAGCTTCAACGGTCGCCTTCGGCAGGAGTGCCTGAATGAGCATTGGTTCTTGTCACTGGCCGACGCATGGAGCAAGATCGAAGGGTGGCGGCGCTTCTATAAACGAGGAACGTCCCCACAGTGCACTAGGATGGAAAACCCCGGAGGAATTCGCCCTGAAACACGGGTCCCATGCGAACTCCAGGGTGCCCTAGAACGCCGGATTTTCTACTTTGAAATGCACCGGGAATTGGCGGTGGGTCAGAACCACCACAAAGTCTAAAGTCTATGGTCTGTGCCCAACCCACAACCCAAGCGGCAGTGGTCAGGGGGCTGGCTGAACCAGCGTGCAACTTTTGAGCATCGGCATGCCGGAGACGTGCCCGTTGCCCAGGCAATCGAGCGTCACAGACTGCCCACTGCGCAAACCGGCCAGTTCGGCCTTGCGTGCCGGATCCAGCACCGGCACTGGCCGGTCGTGGATCCCTGTGCCCTCAAAGGCCAGGGAAGGTGGGCGGCGGTACAGGGCGGGCTCTTCGGCAACCACCCCAGTGACCCACAGCCGTTGGTCCTTGTAGCGCCTGTCGGCAGCGGCAGCGTCACGGGTGTAGGCCGTCAGCAGGACCATAGAGCCCACAGCAATCCCATGTGTTCAGGATCTGCCCGTTGGCGTCCGGCCGAGCATGCTGGCTCTGCATCCTCAGCCGGACATTTCGTCGGAGAGACTAACCGCCCGCCTCCAGCCCTAATGCGCTGACTGCGCCCCAAGGCATTGCGGAGACTCCCTTGCAGCTTCCCCCTTGCAGGCTTGCCTTAGCGACAATGCCGTATCCATTGTCTCCGAAGAAGATAGCGGCACCGCTATCTCCATATCCGCACGCCAACGACGATCCTTCGATGCGTATCCACGCGTTCGCGCAGGGAAGGTTTCCGGTTGGACCGCATGCGAGCTCGGGATTGTGCTTGATGCTCACGACAGTTCCGCAGGTGTATTGGCTGGTGACGCCTCTGAAGCACATGCTCTGGCCTTGAGTAGCGTTGGTCCACATGTACATGATGCGGCGCCTACTGTAATCCGAAGTGGAGGTGGCATACACCTCCCTGAGCGGTGTGTGTGACCCCACCGTATGCCACTGAACGTCGTGGCTCGCATCATTGATCTGGTCCACGAATGTCAGCGGCACGGTGTACTTCCCTGCGCCGGTTGCGTAGTTTCCGTAAATCAGATTGTCGGGGCAATGCGCCGCGGTGGTGATACCTCTTCGTCCGGTGGCCTTATGAATAACCGGAAATCCTGAGGTGCAGTAGCTATTATTGGATTGGAGGGGGGCGCCGCCAACAACATACTCCGCATTGACTGACTGCGGCATGTTGGGCCGGACTTCAATCTTGAGACCGGTGACTCTTTCAAGCTTCTTGATTGTATCCTTCAACTCTTCTGCTTGGCCGCTGTCTCCTTTTATGTCGATCAGCACCCGGTCTTCGCCTGGGAATCCAGTCGTCCCGGTGATGCCTGGTATGGCGCTATGAAGAAGAGGTCTGTGCTGAGCAAGCAGCGCGTAAAACTCGTCTTGGGTGTACTTGTGACCAACCTCGAACACCACACGGGTCGTCCCGCTCTCGGTGGTGATCGTTCGACCCGCGACTGGATCGGGCCCTTTGAGTTGCACCAGGATGTGTTGATCTGGCGCGTCTTTGATCGACAGTTCCGTTAGACGATCTGCGAACTCGATACGCAACGCTTCAATATCCGACATCACCTCACCTTGAACCGCTAGGCGCGTGATTGCGTCATCTATCGAGACAGAGGGGTGTTCACTCATATAGCTGTGAACCTGAATCTGCATCTCCTTGCCTTCCTGCGTGTCAGCGTTCGGCACTTGCGCCAAAGCACAGGTGGATACAAGAAGTGCTGCGGAGCATCCTAGAAGCTTCCGTTTCATGCGACATCTCCTGAGTTTGCAACAAGTCATCGAGGCTTGTGAACGCCTCGATCCGAGACACTAGCACTGTCTCCTCATACACAACGAGACTTGACGCACATGCGACCATGTTCTTGGCATCGGGGTAGGAGCCAAGTGTTTAACACCTCCAGCGCAAAGCACTGGGGTGTTGACCGTGGTCGCTCGTATGGGGTTGCGCTCATACCCGACGAACTGAAAAGGTAGACGTTCCGAAGCACAACGACGAGGGGGATCGCAGTGGCGTTCAAATTGGTCGATGTGGAAGACCTCGTGGCGCAAGCGAAGGCATCGGGTGTGAGCAGGATCAGCGTTGATGTCCCATTGCTCGCGTCATACGGCCAAGAAGCGTGCGTGTCGCAAACCCAGTGGATGACGGGTCCTCACTTCACCAAGACTATACGTGGTTGCACGTGGGCGCAGATGGAGTGCCTTTCTACGCTGGGTACGGTCGAGGCGCGTTTGCTTGACAGAAGAACGGTGGAACTGCCTGGGAATGGTTCGTCCGAGAACGGTTGGGCGGCGAGTACCGCGTGGTTGTCCTGGCGGTCGGAATGTCCGAAGCGCATGCTCAAAGCATCTTTGAGCAGATGCTAGAGGTGTACAAAAAAAGACTGCTTAATCAAACAAGCTTCCACCGTGGAATGGGCTACGCCGCGCTCAAAGAAGAGAACGACAAGAAGACGGCCATTCGCCCGTACTACGTTGTGGTCCGCAGCAAAAAGCCAGCTGCAGTCATCTTTGAAGTCGCTTTGACGGCTCAAAAATGCAGTACGACCTCAACCCCTACCGCATGGAAACGGGCCGATTTGGTGAAGTGTTGCGGGACGGACGTGTACCAGCCAATCAACGCATCGTTCATTACGTACATTGTGGAGTGGTACATGGGGCAGGGTGACATTGAGACGGCACGGGAGGCACTGGCCGAATTCAGGCGGCGCGCCCCTCGGCACAACAGCCACGAAAGAATTACGCGGTTGGATAAGCTTGTCGGACGCGGGCGCTTCTACCGGCGTCCAGGCTGGCTTGACCAGTAGCGCTATGCATCATTCCTTGGGCGGACGGCGCCGGCGGGTGGACTCAGGGTGCAGCCAGCCACTTGCCACCTCATCCACAATTCGGTAGGCGTTTTTCTGGCGTTCTACGTCGGAATTGATTGCGTTCTTTTCATTTGCTCTGAACTTTTCAAAGTCGGGCTCAATATCTTGACCTTCCCCGGTTCCAGCCCGCTTCTGTCCCAACTGCCGTGCGACAGCGGTGCAGCACGAGCGGTCACCAAGATGTCCGCCGCCAAGTCACGCATCACGTCATGACGAGCTTGGAGTTGCACCAGCTGTGACCGAAGGTTGGCGATTTCGCGCTGGGCTTCTTGCAATCTCTGGATGTTGTCCAAGTCGTTTCGAGCCTTCATCCTCTTGAGCTTTTCGTCCTGCTGATCGTTCTTGATAGTCATCACAGCGGTTACGCCCGCGCTGCGTTGGGCTTCATCTGCAAGCAGGTTTTGAGTGTCGGCGCCGCTTGAAATAATCACGTCGCCATTTTGTTTGATGTAGCTCATGATGCCCCCTTGGATGCGGATGAGCTGATTTACTGCACCGGTAATCATGATTTGGCAAGGGGTGTAAAAGATAAGGCCGGTGAATGCACCGGCCCTTTCTAATTTGTCGCGGCCACCAACTTTTGTAAGTAATTTCAGAATGAGCAGTCATATCTCAATGATGTAGTAGTCAACGCCGCCGCTCTTGAGGGAGATCTGTCTCGGTTGAATGGCAAGTGGTACAAAACTGTGCGCCTGAGGGCCGTGTTTCATCCGACGAATGATCCCATCGCTCCGTGGTTTGGCGTCATGCGTGGCGTCATGCGTGGCGTCAGCGTTGCAGATCCGGTCGTCCCCTTGGAAAGGGAAGACCCAGTGGTGATTCACGAGGGCGTGTCCTTTGAAGGTCAACGCTGATGTCCATTGGAGCGCCTTGTGCAGTGCGCGGTCGATGCTTGTTCGGCTTGCGGGTTCGGGAGCGTTGCCGGCGTTCGGCTCGATCGCCGCAGAAGTCTTGAGGGGCAGTAGATCCCCATGGCCTTGCAATCCGGCAATTGACCAAAGTGCCGGGCACCTACTAGAATGACTAGCTCCGCCGGAATAGCTCAGTTGGTAGAGCGGCGCATTCGTAATGCGTAGGTCGCAGGTTCGACTCCTGTTTCCGGCACCAGTTGTAATGAAAAGCCCCGGCCTTGGTCGGGGCTTTTTGTTTGCGCCCGCCGGTGATCATTGGATTACCACCTCACCGAAGGCTGCAAGCCTTCATCAACGCCTCGTCATCCCTGCGCCTCGTGCCAGCCACCACGCGAGCTGCCGGAGATAGCCACCTGCTGCTCCCGCCGATGCGCCGATCAGCAGGCGTGCGAGCACTCTGGTCCCGCGCGCGGCTCGCTCCCGCACCCAAGGCAGTACCGCCACCACCTGCGCACCCAGCAACAGCATCAGCACGTCCAGCCCAAGCGCATCCAACACCGGCAGCAACGGCGACAGCGCCGGATTGCAGGCCAGCACGATCACCAGCGCAGCCCCAAGCGTGGCCAATAGCCGGCGCCCGGCGGGCAGGGTGGTCCAGTGCAGCAGTCGGCTGATCAGGCGCATGGCATTCCTTGTGTCATGAGCGCGAACCTCAATCAGGTCCAAGCGCGCGCACCGGCTGCCGCAGCACGGTCTTCAACCGCGCCGCGTCGGTCTTGCGCGGATCGCTCAGGTAGATCTCGTGATGGGGGCCGGCGAAGGCGTAGCCCAGCGAAGGCATCAGTTCGTTGTGCAGATGGGCCAGGGCCGGACCCTCGTCATCGTAGGCGCCTACATGCAGGGTCTGCAGGCAGAGGCCTTCTTCAAGAACTTCGTGGCGAAGGCTGGCCGGAACGTCGCCCAGTTTCTCCGCCGCCTTGGCGATGGCAGCCTCCAACTGCGCTGGACTGATCCCGTCCGGCGTGCGGATCATCACCGTCCACTTCCACTCATCCTTGCGGCGAGCCACAAAGCTCGACGGATCCTCGGCGGTCCACAGGGCTTCCAGCGGTGGCACCACGTAGTCCTGGCCCCCGGCCTTCAGTGCGAACTTCAGTGCATAGCTCACCGCGTACAGCCACTGCACCGCCTCCAGATAGGCTGGCGCGATATTCGGATCGCCGTGGCCGTCGACCATCAGGTAGGGCAGGGGCGGCACCTGCACCGGAACGAACTGGCCTGCCGGTGGCTGGTACAGCGCCCGGTCGCGTTTCTTGAAGTCGATCTTGTCCATGCACCTTCCTCCTGTGCCGAGCATCCCACGCCTTGCTTTCGCAGGCATGCCTGAACATGTTCAGGCGACTTTGCCGAACACGGGCGGAGCAGCCGCCATCGCCCGATGCTAGGATGCCGCCCCCGGGTGTTCTGCCCGCCGCGGTTGCGCGGTGCGACAACGTGTCGCAGCCAGAAACGGGCCTTTCCTGCGCTCGATCATTGTCAATGCCTTTCTTAAATGGTGGGTGACGGCCTAAAATTGAAAGGCTGACTCGACCCCACCTCCCTACCTGTCTTCCGGACCGGTGGGACCGGCTTTGGCCGGAACAGGCAGGACGGGGAACGGCATTCCCTCGCAATTGGATCGACCGATGATTCCGTTGAAAACCCTTGGGCGCTGGTTGCGCCCGGGCCTGCTGCTGTCGTTGCTGGTGATGCTCACTGGCTGCGATGCGGTGGCCATCCTCAGTCCGAAGGGCCAGATCGGCCAGGATGAGAAGACCCTGCTGATCACGGCCACCGTGCTCATGCTGCTGGTCGTCATCCCGGTCATCATCATGACCCTGACCTTCGCGTGGAAGTATCGCGCCTCCAACACCAAGGCCCGCTACGAGCCGAAGTGGTCCCACTCGACGGCGATCGAGGTGGTGGTGTGGTCCATTCCCTGCATGATCGTGCTGGTGCTGGCGGTCCTGACCTGGCGCTCGTCGCACGCACTGGACCCGTACAAGCCGCTGGATTCGGACGTCAAGCCGGTCACCATCGAGGCGATCTCGCTGGACTGGAAGTGGCTGTTCATCTATCCGGAAGAGAAGGTGGCGGTCGTCAACGAAATCAAGTTCCCGGTCAACACGCCGCTGAACTTCAAGATCACGTCCGATTCGGTGATGAATGCGTTCTTCATCCCGCACCTGGGCAGCATGATCTACTCGATGGCTGCGATGGAGACCAAGCTCCATCTGATCGCCAACGAGACCGGTGAATTCCCGGGCATGTCCTCGCACTACAGCGGCGCGGGCTTCGCCAAGATGCACTTCACCGCCTACTCGGTCACCGATGCCGAATACCGCCAGTGGCTGGACCAGGTCCGCGCCGGCGAGCAGACCCTGGACAAGGCCTCGTTCAAGGCGCTGGGTGAAGCACGCAACGCCGAGTGGTATCCGGTCACCTACTTCGGCAAGACCGAAGAAGGCCTGTTCGACTGGGTCATCGCCAAGCACATGGGCGACAACAAGCATTACGGCATGAAGCACGAACACGCCGGTGCCGCCGCTGCCGATGCCGCCAGCCATGAAGCGCACGAGGGCCATGCCCCCAGTGACGCGCATGATTCCAAGGAATCGGGTGAAAACCTGGATGCCAACGAACACGAACACGCAGGCCACGCCGGCCATGCGGGCTCGGGAGAATGAACATGTTGGGTAAACTCTCAATTGAGTCGATCCCCCACGATCCGATCGTGCTGACCACCCTGGTCGGCGCGGTGCTGGGTGGCCTGGGCGTCATGGCCCTGATCACCAAGTTCAAGCTGTGGGGCTATCTGTGGAAGGAGTGGTTCACTTCGGTGGATCACAAGAAGATCGGCGTGATGTACCTCATCGTCGCCTTCGTCATGCTGCTGCGCGGTTTCTCCGACGCCATCATGATGCGTACCCAGCAGGCGCTCGCCGTCGGCGGGTCCGAGGGTTACCTGCCGCCGCACCACTACGACCAGATCTTCACCGCCCACGGCGTGATCATGATCTTCTTCGTGGCGATGCCGCTGATCACCGGCCTGATGAACCTGGCCGTGCCGCTGCAGATCGGTGCGCGCGACGTCGCGTTCCCGTTCGTCAACTCGCTCAGCTTCTGGCTGTTCGTGTCCGGCGCGGTGCTGATCATGCTGTCGCTGTGGATCGGTGAGTTCGCTGCCACCGGCTGGCTGGCGTTCCCGCCGTTGTCGGGCATCGAATACAGTCCAAGCGTCGGCATGGATTACTACATATGGGGTCTACAGGTCGCAGGCTTGGGTACCACGCTGAGCGGTATCAACTTCTTCATCACCATCCTGAAGATGCGTACCCCCAGCATGAAGCTGATGCAGATGCCGGTGTTCACCTGGACCGCCCTGGTGACCAACGTGCTGATCGTCGCTGCCTTCCCGGTGCTGACCATCACCCTGGTGCTGCTGACCCTGGACCGCTACCTGGGTACGCATTTCTTCACCAATGACGGTGGCGGCAACGCCATGCTGTACATCAACCTGATCTGGATCTGGGGTCACCCGGAGGTGTACATCCTGGTCCTGCCGGCGTTCGGTGTGTTCTCCGAAGTCATCGCGACCTTCTCGCGCAAGGCGCTGTTCGGCTACAAGGGCATGGTCTACGCCACCGCCTGCATCGGCGTGCTGTCGTTCATCGTGTGGCTGCACCACTTCTTCACCATGGGCTCGGGTGCCAACGTCAATGCCTTCTTCGGCATCACGACGATGATCATCTCGATCCCGACCGGCGTGAAGATCTTCAACTGGCTGTTCACCATGTTCCGCGGTCGCGTGCAGTTCACCACGCCCGTGCTGTGGACCATCGGCTTCATGGTCACCTTCACCATCGGCGGCATGACCGGCGTGATGCTGGCGATCCCGGCCATCGACTTCGTGCTGCACAACAGCCTGTTCCTGATCGCCCACTTCCACAACGTCATCATCGGCGGCGTGGTGTTCGGCATGTTCGCCGGCATCACCTACTGGTGGCCGAAGATGTTCGGCTTCCGCCTCAATGAGTTCTGGGGCAAGTGCGCGTTCTGGTGCTGGTTCATCGGCTTCTACGTGACCTTCATGCCGATGTACGTGCTGGGCTTCATGGGCATGACCCGTCGTCTGCAGAGCACCGTCAACCCGGCCTACGAGCCGCTGCTGCTGGTCGCTGCCGCAGGTGCCTTCATCGTGGGTGCCGGCATCCTGTGCCAGATCATCCAGGTGGCCGTGTCGATCCGCGACCGCAAGAAGACCGCCGACCTGACCGGCGACCCGTGGGATGCCCGTACGCTGGAGTGGGAAACCTCTTCGCCGCCGGCGTTCTACAACTTCGGCAGCCTGCCGGAAGTCACCGAGCTGGACGATTTCTGGGAGCGCAAGCAGCGTGGTGAAGCCTGGCCGAAGCCGGCCAAGTACACCGACATCCACATGCCGCGCAACACCGGCACGGGCGTGGTCATCGGTGCCTTCAGCCTGGTGTTCGGCTTCGCGATGATCTGGCACATCTGGTGGCTGGCCATCGTCGGCTTCGTCGGCATGATCGCCACGTTCATCTACCGCACCTTCGACCAGGACGTGGACTACTGGGTCCCGGCCGCCGAGGTGGAACGCATCGAGAACGAACACCGCAAGCACCTGGAAAACCAGGGCCTGGTGAAGTCGGAGCTGAAGGCATGAGCACCAATACCTCGACCCTGAGCCACGGGCACGCCGCGCAAGCGGCGGCCCATGGCCATGACGACCACGAGCACCACGACACCGGCGGCAACACCGTCTTCGGTTTCTGGGTGTACCTGATGAGCGACTGCCTCATCTTCGCCTCGCTGTTCGCCACCTACGTGGTGCTGGCCGGCGGTACCGATGGTGGCCCGACCGCGAAGGACCTGTTCGAACTGCCGTTCGTGGCATGGGAAACCGCGCTGCTGCTGACCTCCTCGCTGACCTTCGGCCTGGGCATGATTGCCATGCACCGCAAGCAGATGGGCCAGATGTACCTGTGGCTGGGCATCACCTGGCTGCTGGGCTTCGGCTTCATGTGCATGGAAGTGTGGGAGTTCCAGCACCTGATCCATCAGGGCTACGGTCCGGACCGCAGTGCCTTCCTGTCGGCGTTCTTCGCCCTGGTCGGTACCCACGGCCTGCACGTCAGCGCCGGCCTGCTGTGGCTGCTGGTGATGTTCGTGCAGCTGAAGAAGTACGGCCTGACCCCGACCAACAAGACCCGCATGGCGTGCCTGAGCCTGTTCTGGCACTTCCTGGACCTGATCTGGATCGGCGTGTTCTCCGTCGTCTACCTCAATGGAGCCCTGTAATGGCACATGACAACCATGCACACGACCACGGCACCGGCGGCGAAAGCCATGGCACCGTGAAGTCGTACCTGATCGGCTTCGTGCTGGCGGTGGTGCTGACCGTCATCCCGTTCTGGATGGTGATGTCGGGCGACTTCTCGCGCACCGTCAACGGTGTGGTGATCGCGATCACCGCGGTGCTGCAGATGCTGGTCCACCTGGTGTTCTTCCTGCACCTGGACCGCTCTTCGGAAAGCCGCTGGAACGTCAACGCTGCGGCCTTCACCGTGGTGGTGATCGGCATCATCGTGGTCGGTACCCTGTGGGTCATGCACAACATGAACGTGCACATGATGCACTGACGTCCTCGCGACGTTGCCACGCAGAAAGGCCGCCCTCGGGCGGCCTTTTTGTTTGTCTGCGGATATGGGTAGTGCCGGCCGCTGGCCGGCAATCGCGGGAAGCCGGCCGGCTCTACCCCGCCATCCGGCGCAGGAACTCTTCGGCATCCATAGGCCGGCCCAGGTGATAGCCCTGCAGCTGGTCGCAGCCCAGTTCGCTCAGGTATTCGCGCTGCGCCTGCGTCTCCACGCCTTCGGCCACCACCTGCAGCTGCAGGGTGCGGCCCAGCGCGATGATCGACGACACGATGGCGGCATCCTCGTCGTTGCGTTCCAGGTCATGCACGAACGCGCGGTCGATCTTCAGTTCGGTGGCCGGCATCCGCTTCAGGTACAGCAGGCTGGAGTAGCCGGTGCCGAAATCGTCGATGGCGATATGCACGCCCATCGCCGTCAGGTCGTTGAGGATCGCCAGGCTGGCGTCGACATCCTTCATCGCCGTGGTCTCGGTGATCTCCAGGGTCAGCCGTGCCGGCTCGATCCGGTGCCGCTGCAGCACCTCGCGCACGCTCTCCAGCAGGGCCGGCGAGGCGAACTGCAGCGGCGACAGGTTCACCGCCATCGACCATTCCGTATGCCCGGCCTCGTGCCATGCACGCAGCTGTGCACAGGCACGGTCCAGTACCCAGTCGCCGATCGGCAGGATCAGGCCACTGCGCTCGGCGATGGGAATGAACACATCCGGCGCCAGCAGGCCCAGTTCCGGGTGCTGCCAGCGCAGCAGCGCCTCGGCGCCAGTGGCCGGTGCGCCAGCGGCCGGGAACTTCGGCTGGTAGTGCAGCAGCAGCTCGTCACGCGCGATCGCCTTGCGCAGGTCCTGCAGCAGGCGCAGCTGGCGGTTGGCACTGAGCTGCATCGACGGGGTGAAGAAGGTATAGCCGTTCCGGCCGGTTTCCTTGGTGTGGTACATCGCCGCGTCGGCGTGCGCCATCAGTTCGCGCTCGTTGCTGGCGTCATCCGGGTATAGGGCGATGCCGAGACTGGCGCTGACCTGCAGTTCGGCGGCATCCAGGGTGAATGGTTCGCCGGCGGCGGCGATGATGCGTTCGGCCACCACCACCGCATCGTCCGGGGTGTCGATGGCCAGCACGATCACGAACTCGTCGCCGCCGAGGCGCGCGAACGTGTCCTGCGGCCGCAGCAGGCCGCCGATGCGCTGTGCCACCGCCACCAGCAGGCGGTCGCCCAATTGGTGGCCGTAGGCATCGTTGACCGCCTTGAAGCCGTCCAGGTCGCAGAACATCACCGCCACTGCGCGGCCGCGGCGGCGCGCTTTTTCGATGGCCTGCTCGATGCGGTCCTGCAGCAGCATGCGGTTGGGCAGCTGGGTCAGCGGATCATGCAGGGCGGCCTGGATCAGCTTGTCGTTGGCGTGCGCCAGCGAATCGGCCAGCAGCCCGGTGCGAACGCGCATCTGCCGGTCGAACAGTGAGGCCACCAGGGCGATACCCAGGGTGGCTACAGTGGTGACGATCACCAGTACCGCCAGCCAGCGCGTGTCGATGCCGCCGCTGCCGACCGCGCCGCAGATGCTGCCTTCGGGGAAGCGTGCGGCGGCCATGCCGGTGTAATGCATGCCGACGATGGCCAGGCCCATCACCAGCGAGGCCAGTGCGCGCAGGCGCATGGTGTGGCGCTGCTCGGTACGCAGGCGGAAGGCGATCCACAGCGCCGCGCCGGCGGCACCGATGGCTACTGCAATGGAGGCGGCGAACCAGCCCGGGTGATAGTCGATACCTGGCTGCATGCGCATCGCGGCCATGCCGAGGTAGTGCATGGTGGCAATGCCCAGGCCCATCAGCACGGCGCCGGCCAGCAGTCGTCGCCAGGGCAGGCTGGGTCGTGACACCAGCCACAGCGCATAGGCCGAAGCGCCGATCGACACTGCAAGCGAATACAGGGTGATGCCGAGGTCGTAGCCGACCGGGATCGGCAGGTCGAAGGCCAGCATGCCGATGAAATGCATCGACCAGATACCCAGGCCCATCGCCGCCGCGCCGCCGGCCAGCCACCAGCGGGCCACGCGGCCCTCGGCCGTGGCCAGGCGGCCGGCCATGTCCAGCGCCGTGTACGAAGCAAGAATGGCCACCAGCAGGGAGATGGCGACCAGGCTCTGACTGTAACTGCCAGTCATGTTGAATCCAGAGGGGGAGGGAGGGGCGCCCGCAAGGCGCACGCCCGCGACAGCTATCGGCGCGGGTGGGCGGGACTTGAGCGGTCGCAGCACCTGCGACCCGGCTCGGCTATCCTGCCACGCCTGTTCCCGTTGCTGGAAATCATCCGATGGCAAAAGCCCGCACCGCCTACGTCTGCAGTGAATGCGGCGCCGAATTCAGCAAGTGGCAGGGCCAGTGCACCGAGTGCAACGCCTGGAACTCGCTGTCGGAAATCGTGCTGGAGAGCGCGGCGGCGGCCAAGGCGCCCGCGTCGCGCCGGGCCGGCTGGGCCGGCAAGATCGACCCGCCGAAGATCACCGCCCTGAAGGACGTGGAGCAGACCGAGCATCGCCGTGTCTCGACCGGCATCGGCGAGTTCGATCGCGTGCTGGGCGGTGGCCTGGTCGAGGGCGCGGTGGTACTGGTCGGTGGTGATCCGGGCATCGGCAAGTCGACCCTGCTGCTGCAGGCGGTGGCGAAGATGGCGGCCGAGCTGCCGGTGCTGTACGTCACCGGCGAGGAGTCGCTGGCCCAGGTGGCCGGCCGCGCACACCGGCTGGAATTGCCGCTGGATGGTGTCAACGCGCTGGCCGAGACCGGCGTCGAGTCGATCCTGCAGCATGCGTCCAAGGCCGGCCCACGGCTGATCGTGGCCGACTCCGTGCAGACCCTGTGGACCGAGAGCCTGACCGCCGCGCCCGGCTCGGTCAGCCAGGTGCGCGAGAGCGCGGCGCGGCTGGTGCGTTTCGCCAAGGAGACCGGCACCGCCGTGTTCCTGGTCGGCCACGTGACCAAGGAGGGCGGTATCGCCGGCCCGCGCGTGCTCGAACACATGGTCGATGCGGTGCTGTACTTCGAAGGCGAGAGTGGCAGCCGCTTCCGCCTGCTGCGCGCGTTCAAGAACCGCTTCGGTGCGGTCAACGAGCTGGGCGTGTTCGCGATGGGCGACAAGGGCCTGAAGGAAGTCTCCAATCCGTCGGCGATCTTCCTGTCCGGTGGCAGCACCCATCAGCCGGGCAGCTGCGTGATGGTCACCCGCGAGGGTACCCGGCCGCTGCTGGTGGAAGTGCAGGCACTGGTCGATGCGTCGCCGCTGTCGAACCCGCGTCGTGTCGCGGTCGGCCTGGAGCAGAACCGGCTGGCCATGCTGCTGGCGGTGCTGCATCGCCACGGCGGCGTGCTGGTCGGCGACCAGGACGTGTTCGTCAACGTGGTCGGTGGCATCCGCGTGCAGGAGACCGCTGCCGACCTGCCGGTGCTGCTGGCGGTGCTGTCCTCGCTGCAGGACCGGCCGCTGGCGGAAAAGACGATTGCGTTTGGCGAGGTTGGCCTGTCCGGCGAGATCCGACCGGTACCCAATGGCGAAGACCGCCTGCGCGAGGCCGCCACCCATGGTTTCAAGCGCGCCATCGTGCCCAAGGCCAATGCGCCCAAGGGCGGCTCGGTGAAGGGCATGGAAGTGATCGCGGTGGAGCGCCTGTCCGAGGCTATCGACGCGGCGTGATCGCGCCGGGCATGGCCCGGCGTCACCACCGCGCACGTGGAATACGGCGGCCGACACGGTAACGGTCAGCCTCCCTGTGCTAGTTTTTCCCGCTCGACGAAGACGCCCTCTGGCGTCTTTCCGTGCCCAGGAGTAAACGATTACATGCAGGACACCGCGCTCACCGCCCCCAACGCCGAAATCCGTCGCGCCGGGGTCGATCTAAATGGACTGATGACGGTGCTGGGCAAGCACCTGTATTCCACCCCGGTGGTGGCGCTGCGTGAGCTGGTGCAGAACGCGCACGACTCGATCATCCGCCGCCGCATCGAACAGCCCGGCATCGAAGTGCCATCGCGCATTTCGGTGCAGGTCGATGCCGCTGCCGGCGTGCTGCGCATCATCGATACCGGCGCCGGCCTGACCCGCCAGGAGATCCATGACTACCTGGCCACCGTCGGCGTCGGCTACACCCGCGGCCTGCGCCAGGGTGGCGAGGACGATGAGGGCCTGATCGGCATGTTCGGCCTCGGCTTCCTGTCGGCCTTCGTGCTGGCGCGCCGGGTCAGCGTGCGCACCACCTCGTACCAGACGCCGGAACTGGGCCATCTGTACGTGTCCAGCAACGCCGAGCAGTACACCGTCAGCGAAGTGCCGGCACGCGCGGTCGGCACCGAGGTGGAACTGGAGCTGCATCCGGACTTCCTGCCGCTGGCCAACGAGGCGCGCCTGCACGAAGTGCTGGGTCGCTACTGCGCGCTGCTGTCCGAGCCGATCTTCATCGGTGCTGCGGCCGAGGCGCTCAACCCCGAGCCGCCGCCGTGGCGCGGCCAGGGCGATGTGGCCTTGCATCCGGTGCAGGCGCGTCGCCAGGCGCTGCAGTTCGCGGCGCGTTTCGAACATGATTTCGAGCCGATCGTCACCGTGCCGCTGCGTGCCGATGGCAACAGCGATGCCACCGGCCTGCTGTGGGTGCAGGACGGCGCCACCTACGGCACCAGTGACAACCGCAACCTGTCGGTGTTCGTGCGCGGCATGCTGCTGGACGACGATGCGCGTGACCTGCTGCCGCCGTGGGCGGGCTTCATCGGCGGGGTGATCGAATCCTCGCGGCTCACGCCCACCGCCAGCCGCGAAGACCTGCAGCGCGATGACCAGTACCGCGCCGTGCAGCATGCGTTGCTGGAGGCGCTGATCGACGGCTTGGCCGACGTTGCGCGGCAGCAGCCAGAGGCGTGGCGACGCGTATTGAGCCGCCACAACGAGGCCCTGCTGGGCGCGGCGCTGTGCGATGACCGCCTGTTCGACCTGTTGCTGGAGCACGTGCGCGTGCCGACTTCGCAGGGTGACCTGCCGGCCAGTGCGCTGCCCGCACGCGGTGCCGTGCACGTGATCCTCGACAACGGCGGCGGCTTCGAGGAAATGCTGTTCCGTGCGATGGGCGTGCCGGTCGCGCATGGCCATCGCTATGCGGTGGTGCCATTCCTGCGCCGCTGGGCCCAGGCCAAGGGACTGCGTCTGGTCGAGCTCGGCACCGAGCAGGGCAACCGCGCGCTGTTCCGCAGCGATGACAGCCTCGACGAGGCGCAGCTGGCATGGCTGCGCGAGCAGCTGGGTGACGGCGAACAATTGCTGCCGGCACGCTTCAGTCCCGAGTCGCTGCCGGTGGTGGTGGTGCCCGACCGCGAAGCCGAGCTGAAGCAGCGCCTGGAAGACGATGAGAACGACAAGCGCGTTTCAATGGCGGCGCTGCGCCTGGCGCGTCAGTTCACCGCGCGCATCGAATCGCGTGCGCCATCGCGGCTGTACCTCAACCTCGACAACCCCGCGGTGCAGGCGCTGCTGCGCGCCCAGCGCGAGGGCCACCCGCAGGCCGAAGCCGCAGCGCGCCTGCTGCGCTCACTGAAGATCATCGTCGCCGCGCAGGGCCGTCCCCTGGCCCGCGCGACCGCCACGCCCGGCCCGGATCTCAACGGCGCCTTCACCGATATCGCCGGTGCCCTGCAGCAGATGCTGCGCTGAGCACTGCATCCTCTCATCCAGCCTTCGCTAGACAGGAGTACTTACCCCATGGACATCTGGAACTGGGTCGAAAAACTGCAGGGTGACCTGCGCCAGGCCGGCCAGGCGCAGAATGCGCACCTGCTGAACCGCCTCGCCGACGAGGTGAGCGAACTGCGTGTCGACCGCGTTGACGCGCTGCTGCCCGAAGCGCGTGCGCTGGGCAAGGCGCTGGACAATCCGTGGGTCGACGTTTACGTCGGCCACTGGGCGCTGCGCAACCGCGTCGGCAATCGTGTCGAAGGCGAGAGCGCGCTGGGCGAAGCCGTGGCGCTGTTCGAGCGTGCGCATCGCGAGGACACCCTGGAGTGCCCGCAGTCGATCTGCGTGACCCAGGATCTTGCCGCCTGCTACGGCAACATCGATGGCCCCGGCTGGGTGCCCGAGCGTATCGAGGTGTGCGATGAAACACTGGGTCGCATCGACCCGAGCTGGGCCTGCTTCCAGTGCCTGAGCTGCGAGAAGGCCGATGCACTGCTTGATGATGGCCGTGGCCAGGATGCACTGGATTACCTGCAGGTGCAGTCCGACGCGATCGAGGCCTGCGGCAAGGAAGTGTTCGACAGCTTCCCGGAGATGCAGATCAAGATCCTGCTGGGCATGGGCCGCGCCGAAGAAGCGCTGCTGCTGATCGAGAAGCGCGAGGCCGAAGTGGCCGCGTCCGGCGAGTACGAGCCGGCCAACTGCACGGTGCCGCGCCGCCTGTCCAAGGCGTGGGCGCTGGCCCAGCTGGACCGCGACGAAGAGGCCTTGCAGCAGCTGGTGCCGTGGAGCGAGCTGACGCCTACCTACTGGCGGCTGTGGGCGAACACCGCCGCAGCGCTGTGCCGGCGTGATCCCGCACGCAATACCTGGGACCTGGGTACGCGCTTCAACACCATCATCGAACACTTTGCCGAGGTTGGCTCGCACCGCCTGCTGATCGAAGTCGCTGCGTTGAGCCTGGAGCTGGCCCTGCAGCGTGGCGCACGCTGGGTGGCGATGCGCCAGCTGGAACTGGCGCGTACCCATCTGGCACAGCTGCGCCAGGACCGTGGGGCGGCTGCGCTGGTGGCCGGCCTGGCGGCACGCATCGATGCATTGCCGGATGTGGCGCCGCTGCCGGTGCCAGCCGCTGAACTACTGGTTTGGCTGAACGAGCAGGGAGAGCAGAATCAGTCGCGCGATCCCGAACGTGAGGCGCAGTGGCTGCTGCAGGCACAGGCGCAGCTGCCAGATGACGAGGCGCTGGCCGAGATGGCTGCCTCCGCGCTGAGCGCCTGTGGGGCGCAGACGGAAGCGCGCGCATTGCTGTGGCGCTTCGTGCGCGCACATGCGCAGGATGATGGCCCGGCCGCCTACACGCTGATGCGCTGGCTGACCGAGCAGGGCGACGATGCCGGCCTGCGCCAGTTGGCTGATCTCTATCGTGGCAGCGTGCCGGTGTTCGCGCACTGGTGCGAGGTGCAGCGCGCCCGTCGCGTGTCCGACTGGCCGGCACTGGAGCAGGCCGCGCAGGCGCTGCTGGCGGCCTCGCCGGGCTCGCATGGCGCACGCGGTACGCTGGCGCGGATGTACATGGAAACCGGTCGCTTCAGCGAGGCGCAGGCCTGCTATGCGCAGCTGGTGGAGCTGCTGGAAGAACCCAACGCCGCACACTGGGACCACATGAGCGCGGCCAGCGCGGCACGCGACTGGGATGCGGTGCGCCGCTCGGCGGCGGCGATCGGCATGGAGCTGTCCAGCCAGGACGGCGTGGTCGAGGAGCCGTGGGGCTGGGTGATCATCCGCAGCGAAGAGAACGGCGAGCCGATGGAGTACTACGCGCGCCGCAGTGGCCCGGTCACCGCGCGTATCGTCGAGAACGCACCGGCCAACCGCGCCCAGCAGGTGGGCGACTGGGTGGTGTTCGATGCTGCGCTGGTGCACCCGGCGCCGGAGGAGGAAGAAGCGCGCGAGCACTTCATCCCGACCTATGCGCAGGTGCATGTGCTGGAGCGCGGCGGCTTCGCCCGCAGTTGGCTGATTGACGGCGCACACCCGGGCGAAGAGGCGTGGAATGCTTTCGTCGCAGCGGCCGAGGCGCAGGGCTGGCAGGTGTGGTCGCACAGCCGCCCGGATTACACCGTGACCGATCCGGGCGAGGAGGAGGGCACGCTGCCGGGCCTGCTGTTCACGGTCGCCCAGCCGCAGGACCATGCGCCGCTGGCGCTGCACCGCTTCCTGCAGCAGGAAACCGCGAAGTGGCCGCATCCGCATTGCTGGCTGCGCCTGGCCGAAGCCTGCGACCAGGATCGCCAGCCGCACCTGGACGTGATCGAGCGTTACGGCTTGTAAGCCGGGTATCGGGTAGTGCCGGCCGCTGGCCGGCAGCGCCGGGATATCCTGTGTTGCCGGCCAGCGGCCGGCACTACCTCAAGGAGAAATACATGCGGAAGACAGGGATGTTCATGATCGCCGGGCTGCTGCTGGCCCCCGCCGTGCAGGCCGCACCGGCCTGCCAGGAACCAGTGGCTGTCGCCCGTGCCTTCTACGAGGCAACCACCGGCAATGGCGATCTGCTGGAACCGCCGCCGGCGCTGGTCAGCCCGGCCTTCGGCAAGGCCCTGCGTGGCGAGCGCGCCTGCCAGACGCGCGAGGAAGGCATCTGCACCGTCGATTCGGACCCGTGGCTGGATGCGCAGGATGGCGACATCGAGAGTCCGGTGCGCTACATCTGGAAAGAGGCCTCGGCGACGTCCGGCCAGGTCGAGATGCGCTATTCGGTATGGAACACGGCCTACGTGACCCGGCTGCCGATGGTGCGCCAGGGCCAGGGTTGCTGGCAGGTGGACGACATCCTCACCAACAGCGGTCGCTCGGTACGGAAGATCCTGGCCCAGCCGCTGCCTTGACCGTCTGCGGCATCCACGCAGGGTGCGGTCCTGTTGCCGGCCAGCGGCCGGCACTACCGGGGTGGGTGCCGACCGTTGGCCGGCACACCGCTATCGCGAATGCCCGAACACCAGTTCGATCACGAACTGGCTGCCGAAGAAGGCCAGCAGCAGCAACAGCATCGCCGCCAGCGTCCAGTGCACCGCCTTCATGCCGCGCCAGCCGTAGCGGCGACGGCCGATCAGCAGCACGCCGAACACGATCCACGACAGCACGCTCAGCACGGTCTTGTGCACCAGCTTCTGCGCCAGCAGGTCGTCGACGAACAGCACGCCGGTGACCAGGGTCAGGGTCAGCAGCGCGAAGCCGACGGTGATCACCCGGAACAGCAGCGATTCCAGATCGGCCAGCGGCGGCAGGGCGCGCAGCCACGGCCGGAACTCGCGGCGGCGCAGGGCGCGTTCCTGCAGCCACAGCATGATCGCCAGCAGCGCGGCGATGCTCAGCGTGGCGTAGGCCAGCAGCGCCAGCCAGGCGTGGCTGGCCAGGCGCCAGCCCAGCACCTTGCTCGGTTCGTGGCCGTAGCCGTGGTAGGCCAGCAGCAGTACCGCGGCCAGCGGGAACACCACCACGCCCAGTGCCGACATGCGCCCGCGCGCGCCGACCAGCGAGGTCAGCCAGGCCATGCCCAGGCCGACCAGCGACAGCGCAGCGAAGAAGTGCATGTCCGGCCCGCCGTTGGTGCGCATCGCCACCATCACGTGGTAGCCGCCGTGCAGCAGCATCGCCGGCAGGGCGGGCCACAGCCAGGCGGGGGAGCCGGTGCTTTCATCGCGGCCAAGCGCACGCACCAGCAGGGCGCTGGCGGCCAGGTAGAGCAGGGCGGCGATGAGAACGATTAACATCGTTGCAGTTTCGCATACCCCTGCGGTGGTGGCGACGGCCCTGTGGTCGCAGTCCGGGGAGGGGAGCGGACCCGTTATACTGTCTGCCTTATTGTCCCCCGCTTTCAGACAGGTTGCGCCGCATGTTCGAGTCACTGACCCAGCGCCTTTCCGGCACCATCGAGCGCCTGCGTGGCCGCGGCCGCCTGACCGAGGAGAACATCCGCGAGGCCACCCGTGAGGTCCGCATCGCGCTGCTCGAAGCCGACGTTGCGCTGCCGGTGGTGCAGGCCCTGATCGAGCGCATCAAGGTGCGCGCGGTCGGCCAGGAAGTGCTGAAGTCGCTGACCCCGGGCCAGGCCCTGATCAAGGTCGTGCGCGACGAGCTGACCGCGGTGATGGGCGCCGAAGCCAGCGACCTGAACCTCAATGTGCCCGCTCCGGCCATCATCCTGATGGCGGGCCTGCAGGGCGCCGGCAAGACCACCACGGTGGGCAAGCTGGCCAAGCACCTGAAGGAAAAGCGCAAGAAGAAGGTGATGGTGGTCTCGGCCGACGTCTACCGTCCGGCCGCGATCGAGCAGCTGAAGACCCTGGCCGAGCAGGTCGGCGTGCTGTTCTTCCCGTCCAGCGCCGACCAGAAGCCGGAAGCCATCGTCCGCGCCGCCATCGACGATGCGCGCAAGTCGTTCGTCGACGTGCTGCTGGTCGATACCGCCGGCCGCCTGGCCATCGACGAAGCAATGATGGCCGAGATCAAGGCCCTGCACGCGGCGGTGAATCCGGCCGAAACCCTGTTCGTGGTCGACGCCATGACCGGCCAGGACGCGGCCAACACCGCCAAGGCCTTCGGCGATGCGCTGCCGCTGACCGGTGTGGTGCTGACCAAGACCGACGGCGACGCCCGTGGCGGTGCCGCGCTGAGCGTGCGCTACATCACCGGCAAGCCGATCAAGTTCGTCGGTGTCAGCGAAAAGCCGGAAGGCCTGGACGTGTTCCATCCGGACCGTATCGCCAGCCGCATCCTCGACATGGGCGACGTGCTGTCGCTGGTCGAGCAGGTCGAGCAGCAGGTCGACAAGGACAAGGCCGCCAAGCTGGCCGAGAAGGTCGCCAAGGGCAAGAAGTTCGACCTGAACGACATGCGTGACCAGCTTGAGCAGATGCAGAACATGGGCGGCATCGGCGGCCTGATGGACAAGCTGCCGGGCCTGGGCAACATCCCCGACCATCTGAAGCAGCAGGTCAGCCAGGGCAAGGAAGTGCCGCGCATGATCGCCATCATCAGCTCGATGACCAAGAAGGAACGGCGCAACCCGAACCTGCTCAACGGCTCGCGCCGCGCGCGCATCGCCAAGGGCTCGGGCGTGACCCCCGCCGACGTCAACAAGCTGATGAAGCAGTACATGCAGATGGAAAAGATGATGAGCAAGATGGCCGGCGGCGGCATGAAGGGCATGTTGCGCAGCATGAAGGGCATGATGGGCGCCATGGGCGGCCGCGGCATGCCGTTCCGTTGATGCGTTGATGCGTGGGCGCGCGCTGTGGTCGGCGCGGCCTGCGTAGCGTCGAGCTTGCTCGACTGCTGTTGGTGGTCCAGTCGAGCAAGCTCGACTCTACCCCCGTCCTGCGCGCACCATGGGGGCCTGTCCGAAACGATGGGCCGTCATGCAGAGTTCCGCTGTATCTTCCCGCGTCGAGGCGTTCTGCCGGCGCTTTGGCGTTTCCGTTCCGATCCTGCTGGCCCCGATGGCCGGCGCCTGCCCGGTGCCGTTGTCGGCTGCGCTGGCCAATGCCGGCAGCATGGGGGCGATGGGCGCAGTGCTGTCGTCATCGGCCGATATCGGCCACTGGATGGATGACTTCCGCGCTGCCTCGACGGGCCCCGCACAGGTGAACCTGTGGGTGCCGGACCCGGCACCGACCCGTGATGTCGCCGCTGAAGCCGCCAGCCGCGCCTTCCTCGCGCAGTGGGGTCCGGACGTGCCGGCCAGCGCCGCCGATGCCACGCCCGCCGACTTCGAAGAACAGTTCGCCGCACTGCTGGCGGCGCGCCCGGCGGTGGCCTCGACCATCATGGGCGTGCTGCTGCCGCGCCACGTACAGCAGTTGAAGGATGCCGGCATTGCCTGGATCGCCTGTGCGACCACCTTGTCCGAAGCGCGTGCGGCACAGGACGCCGGTGCCGACGCGGTGGTGGCACAGGGCGTGGAAGCCGGTGGCCATCGCGGCGCGTTCGATCCGGCGATGGCCGAGCGTCAGTTGGTCGGCCTGTTTGCGTTGTTGCCGCGCCTGGCCGATCACCTGCAGATTCCGGTGATCGCCGCCGGTGGCATCGCCGATGGCCGTGGCATTGCTGCCGCACTCACCCTGGGGGCCAGTGCCGTGCAGATCGGCACTGCCTTCCTGCGCACGCCCGAAGCGGCGATCGCTTCAGCGTGGGCCGATGGATTGGCGGCCAGCGAACCCGAAGATACCTGGCCGACCCGCGCCTTCAGCGGCCGCCTGGGCCGTGGCCTGGCGACCCCCTATGTGCGCGCCGCCGCTGCGGAAGGCGCACCGGCGCCACGCCCGTACCCGGTGCAGCGCGGCCTGACCGCGCCGATGCGCAGGCAGGCCGTGCAGGAAAATCGTCTGGCGGCGATGCAGGCCTGGGCCGGGCAGTCGGCGTGGATGGCCCCGGCACAGCCGGCCGCCGACGTATTGCGCGGCATGTGGGAACAGGCGCAGGCGCTGCTGCGATGACCGTGACCTGCAACGGCCAACCGGTGCAGGTGGAGGATCTGCTGCCTGCGCTGGTCAACTATGGCCACTTCACCTCGCTGCAGGTGCGCGGTCACGCCGTGCAGGGACTGGACCTGCATCTGGCGCGGCTGTCGCAGGCCACGCGCGAACTGTTCGGCAGCGAACTGGATGCGGCGCAGGTGCAGGGCTGGATGGCGCAGGCGCTGCAGCAGGCCGGCCTGGCCGATGCCTCGCTGCGGGTGACGGTGTACTCGCGCCGCTTCGATTTCCGCAATCCGCTGGCGGCCGTACCGGTGGACGTGCTGGTGGCGGTGTCCGCGCCGGTGGCGCTGACCGCACCGAAGCGGGTGCGCAGCGTGGTGTGGCAGCGCGAACTTCCGCAGATCAAGCACGTCGGCACCTTCGGCCTGTTTGCCGAGCGCCGTGCGGCGATGGCGGAAGGGTTCGACGATGTGCTGTTCGTGACCGCTGATGGCGTGATGAGTGAAGGCAGCACCTGGAACCTGGCCGTGCACGATGGTGAGCGCCTGCTCTGGCCACAGGCGCCGGCCCTGCGCGGTACTGCCGAGACGTTGTTGAAGCAGCATTGGCAGGGGGCACAGCTGACGCGGCCGTTGGCACTGGCTGAACTGGATAGCGTGAAGGCCGCTTTTGCCTGCAACGCCAGCGGCCTATGGGCGCTGGACGCCATCGACGGGCATGTCCTGCCGGGTTCGCAGGCACTGGCTGAACAGGGCAGGGCAGTGCTGGCGGCGGTGGCTTGGGACAGATTGGGGTGAAAACCCCCGCCGGGCATGGCCCGGCGCTACCGTGAAGGTAGGCCATCCTTGGGGTTGGCTCGGCCGGGCTCTGCCGCTATAATCGCCCGCTTACCTCGCCATCCTGGCGACTGGGCAATAGGAAAAACACCATGGTCAAGATTCGACTGACCCGCGGCGGCGCCAAGAAGCGTCCGTTCTACCACATCATCGTCACCGACGTGCGCAGCGCGCGCGACGGCCGCAACATCGAGCGCGTTGGCTTCTACAACCCGGTCGCCCAGGGCGCCGAGAAGCGCATCGAGCTGGACCTGGCCCGCGTTGACCATTGGGTCAAGAACGGCGCCCAGCCGACCGACAAGGTCCGCAACCTGATCAAGGAAGCGACCAAGTCCCAGGCCGCTGCGGCCTGATCCTGACGGGCCACGCTTCGGCGTGGCCCTCTTGGTTGAAGCAGATGAAAGATATCGAGCGCCGCATCCTGCTGGGCAGGGTTGTCGGCGCTTTTGGTGTGCGCGGCGAGATCAAGCTCGAGTCCTGGACCGAGCCACGTTCCGCCATTTTCCGTTACCAGCCGTGGATCGTGCGCAGCCCGTCCGGCGTGGAAACCACGATTGAAGGTGTACGCGGCCGCGACAGCGGCAAGCACCTGGTCGCCCGTTTCCCCGGCGTCGAGGACCGCGATACCGTTGAAGCGATGCACGGCACCGAGATCTACGTGGCCCGCAGTGCGTTGCCGCCGCCGAAGCCCGATGAGTATTACTGGGTGGACCTGGAAGGCCTGGACGTGAAGACCACCGAGGGCGTTGCCCTGGGCCAGGTCTCGCACCTGTTCAGCACCGGCGCCAACGACGTGGTGGTGGTCCGTGGTGACCGCGAACGGATGATTCCGTTCGTGCAGCCGGACTTCGTCAAGTCGGTCGACTTCGAGGCCAACCTGGTCGTGGTCGACTGGGATCCCGAGTTCTGAGTGTGAGCATGCGTTTCGACGTCATCACCCTGTTCCCCGAGTTCCTCGCCCAGTCCGCTGGACTGGGCGTGGTCGGGCGCGCGCAGGAGAAGGGCCTGTTCAGCCTGCATGGCTGGAATCCCCGTGATTACGCCGAAGGCAACTACCGCCGGGTGGACGACCGTCCGTTCGGTGGTGGCCCGGGCATGGTGATGCTGATCGAGCCGCTGCAGGCCTGCCTGCAGGCGATCCGTGATGCTGATCCGACCCCGGCGCGGGTGATCTACCTCAGCCCGCAGGGGGCGCCGTTGACCCAGGCCAAGGTGCGGGAACTGGCGGCGCTGCCGCGCATGGTCCTGCTCTGTGGCCGCTACGAAGGCATCGACGAGCGTTTCCTGGAGGCCAATGTCGACGAGGAGATTTCCCTCGGCGACTACGTGCTGTCCGGTGGCGAGCTGGGCGCGGCGGTGATCATCGACGCCGTGGCCCGCCTGCAGGACGGTGCCCTGAACGACGCGGAATCGGCGGTGCAGGACAGCTTCGAGGGCGACCTCGGCCTGCTCGACTGCCCGCATTACAGCCAGCCGGCCCAGCACCCGCTGGGTGACGTGCCGGACGTGCTGCGCTCGGGCAACCACGCGGCCATCGCGGCCTGGCGCCGCCAGCAGTCGCTGGTCCGTACCGCCCAGCGGCGCCCGGACCTGCTGGATGAACAGGCGCTGGGCAAGGCCGACCGCAAGCTGCTGGAGCAGGGCCGTCAGGCCCAGAAACACAAGGCCAGCCCCTAGCGCAGGGCTGGCGTTATCGGCTATCATGGCCAATTCCCGTCGGCCCCGGCCGACGCGCGCAGTACCCAAAACAAACGTGCAGCACAGTCCGGTGACTGCATGAGCCTACGTTGTCGATACGACACGCCCACCCGAACAAGAATCGGTGTAACCCATGAGCAAGCTGAACAAGTCCATCGTCGCGGAATTCGAATCCGCCCAGATCACCCGTGAACTGCCGAAGTTCAGCCAGGGCGACACCGTTGTCGTCAACGTGAAGGTGAAGGAAGGCAGCCGCGAGCGCGTGCAGGCCTACGAAGGCGTTGTCATCGCCACCAAGAACGCCGGCCTGAACTCCTCGTTCACCGTCCGCAAGATCTCGCACGGCTACGGCGTCGAGCGCGTTTTCCAGACCCACAGCGCCATCATCGACTCGGTCGAAGTGAAGCGTCGTGGTAAGGTCCGCGCCGGCAAGCTGTACTACCTGCGTGGCCTGGAAGGCAAGGCTGCCCGCATCAAGGAAGACCTGGCTGCCGCTGCTGCCGCCAAGGCTGCCCGTCTGGCCGAAAAGGCCTGATAAACAACTTCGGTTGTTGCCGCGACGGCCACCTTCGGGTGGCCGTTTGCGTTTCCGGCATCGCTTCGGCCACGATCAGGGGATGAACGACATCAACCCGCGCTATCCCGCCGTGATCCAGTCGGCGCTGCGCTTCCTCGACGGAAAAGGGCTGGCGCGCGTGCAGTCGGCACCGCTGCTGCATCGCCTTCTGTGGCGCATGGGCATCGCACTGCCACCGCCGATCCTGGCCGGCTTCGGCACCAATGCGCTGGTGCAGGGCCTGCTGTTCGGGCTGTTCTGGACCGCGCTGATGTGGCTGATGCTGTGGCAGGGCAGTGAGCGCCCGCTGGCCCTGCTGCTGGCGGCCGGCCTGGTGGCCGGTGCGCTGTTCGGCATTGTGATGGCGGCGCTGATGCGTTCGCTGCGCCGCCACCGCAAGCTGCCGGACTGGCAGCAGTTCCGGGCGCGGCAAGCGGACTGAGCCGATGGCGCACTGCGCCGTGACCGTTGGGGACAGGCCGCGCTAGGCTGCGGTTTCATCCCGATGGACGTGCTGTGCGATGCCTGCCAAGCGAACCGCACCTTCCACCGCGCCCGCGCTGTTGTCAGGCGGTAACCCGCAGATCGCCAAGGGCGAGGGCGATGCGCCGGTGCAGGCCTATATCGCGGCGATGCCGGACTGGAAGCGGCCGATCGGAGCACAGCTGGACGCGCTGATCGAACAGGCTGTACCCGGTGTGCACAAGGCAGTGAAGTGGAATTCGCCGATGTATGCGGTTGCGCCGGGCGAAGGCTGGTTTCTCAGCTTCCACTGCTTCACCCGCTACATCAAGGTGGCGTTCTTCCGCGGCGCTGCGCTGAAGCCGGTGCCGCCGGAGCCGTCGAAGAGTGCTGATACGCGCTACCTGCACATCCAGCAGGAGGGTGCGTTGGATGAGGCGCAGTTCCTCGACTGGGTGCGCCAGGCCGCGGCATTGCCCGGCGAGCGCATGTAAGTGCATCGTTCCGATCTCCCTGCCGACGAGAACCGCTGATGGCCACGCATGCACCGAACCCTGCCGATGCCGGAACCCCGGCCGCTGAACTGATCGATGCACGCATCGCCGAGCTGGGCGACTGGCGTGGCGAGGCGCTGGCACGCGTGCGTGCCTTGATCCACGAGGCGCTGCCGGACGTGCAGGAAACCTGGAAGTGGCGCGGCACGCCGGTGTGGGAGCACAACGGCATCCTGTGCACCGGCGAAACCTACAAACAGGCGGTGAAGCTGACCTTTGCCAACGGTGCGGCGTTGGCCGATCCGAAGGGCCTGTTCAACGCCAGCCTGGACGGCAACACGCGACGTGCGATCGACATCCATGAAGGCGCGATGCCGGATGCCGCCGCGTTGAAGGCACTGCTGCGCGCGGCGGCCACGTTCAACGCTGCCAAAAAGAAGCGGTAGAGCCGGCCGCTGGCCGGCTGTTGCGCGATGCTTCCGGAGGGGCTTGAGGTTGCCGGCCAGCGGCCGGCACTACCGTGGTAATGACCGGCGGCGAAGAAGAAACGGTAGAGCCGGCCGCTGGTCGGCTGTTGCGCGATGCCCCCGGAGGGGCTTGAGGTTGCCGGCCAGCGGCCGGCACTACCGCAGTGGCGCGGCATCCGGGTCGGCCACCGGCGACGGCGGGCAGGCCGGAATCTCCGACGGCGTGGCCAGTTCCTCGGCGTGCGAGGGCTTGCCCATCATCTTCGCCTTGCGCCAGCCGCCCCAGCGGTAATAGGCCAGCGACAGCAGCATCGACACCAGCGAGCTGACCGGGAAGCTCCACCAGATCGCATCGGCGCCCCAGTACGGCTGCAGCAGTTCGGCGAACGGCACGCGTACGCCCCACAGCGAACCGGCCAGGATCAGCAGCGGCGGAATCACCGCGCCGGTGGAGCGCACCACGCCGGAGATCACGAAGCTGACGCCGAAGAACAGGAACGAGCCGATCACCACGTGGTTGAGATGGCGGGCGATGTCCAGCGCCTGGCTGGCCGGTGGCAGGAACAGGGCCAGCAGCTGGCGATCGAACACCACCAGCGGCAGGATCAGCGCGCCGGTCAACAGGAAGTTGAACAGCACGCCCTGGCGCGCGGTGCCGCGCACGCGATCCCAGCGCTGCGCACCGACGTTCTGTGCCGCCATCGACGAGCACGCCGCACCGATCGCCATCGCCGGCATCTGCAGGTAGTTCCACAGCTGCAGGGCAGCGCCGTAACCGGCGCCGGTGTCGGTGCCGTACTGGTTGACCATGGTCATCAGCAGGATCACCGACAGCGAGATCAGCACCATCTGCAGGCCCATCGGCACGCCCTTGATGACCAGCGCCTTGAGGATGGTCAGGTCGAGCTTGAACAGGCGCATGTCGGCGCGGCCCAGCCACAGGGTGTGGCGCTTGTGCCGCATGTACAGCAGCAGGCCGGCCAGCGACAGCGTCTGCGCGACCAGCGTGGCCCAGGCCGAGCCGGCAATGCCCAGCGCGGGGAACGGCCCCATGCCGAAGATCAGCACCGGGTTCAGCACGATGTCCAGCGCCACCGACACCATCAGGAAACGGAACGGCGTGCGTGAATCACCGGCACCGCGCAGCGCGGCGGTGAGGAAGGCGAACGCGTACAGCGTCGGCATCGCCAGGAAGATGATCTGCAGGTAGGCCTCGGCCAGCGGCAGCGAGGCGGCCGGCGTGCCCATCGCCGCCAGCAGTGGATGGGCCATGAACCAGCCGGCGATGGCGATGATCACCGACAGGCCGATGAAGAAGGTGGCGCTGGTACCGACCACGCGCCGTGCCTGCGCGATGTCGCGCGCACCGATCGCCTGGCCGATCAGGATGGTCGAGGCCATGCCGAAGCCGAACACCGAGCCGATCAGGAAGAACATGATGTTGTTGGCGTTCGCGGTGGCGGTCAGTGCCGCCTCGCCGAGGAAGCGCCCGACCCAGACCGCATTCACCGAACCGTTCAGCGACTGCGCGATGTTGCCTGCCAGGATCGGCAGTGAAAACAGCAGAAGATTGCGGCCGATCGGGCCGGAGGTCAGGTCAAGCGGCGCTTTGGCCATGGAGTGGTGATCGATTCCCGGGAGGCGCACACTAGCACCAAGCCGGTTTGCAGGATGTGGCAATGCATCAACGACTGCAGGTGAAATGGAGCTTGGCGCTGGCCTTGATCGGCACCGCACTGGCCGCATGTTCGACAGGTGACCGGCTGGGCGATACCCAGGTGCGGCCAACCGACCGCCCCGAGTGCCTGGTCGGCAGCCAGCGCCAGGATCTTTCCGCCGGCGTTCCCACCCTGATCGGGGGCAGCGGTTGCCGCACCGACCCCGATAACCCGCGCCCCCTGAACAAGCCACCGGAGTAGTCCGCACCGATGCCTGAGCTTTCCCCGTTGTCGCCCAGTGTCCGCCTGGACATCTGGTTGTGGGCGGCCCGTTTCTTCAAGACCCGCAGCCTGGCCAAGCAGGCCATCGAGACCGGCAAGGTCAGCGTGGCCGGGCAGCGCCCGAAGTCCTCGCGCGCGGTGCGCGTGGGTGAGCAGCTGCAGGTCGACCGCGGCGAGGAGCATTTCGAGATCCAGGTGCTGGGCCTGAGCGACCAGCGTGGGCCGGCGCCAACGGCACAGCAGCTGTACGCCGAGAGCGAGGCTTCGAAGGCGCGCCGTGCCGAACAGCGTGCACTGCGCATCGCGGCACGCGATGGTTTCCAGCCGCCGGAACACAAGCCGGACAAGCGCGCGCGGCGTTTGATCCGGGCCTTGGGTGAC
This sequence comes from Stenotrophomonas sp. 80084_Sma, assembly GCF_056481995.1. Lineage (NCBI taxonomy): Bacteria > Pseudomonadati > Pseudomonadota > Gammaproteobacteria > Lysobacterales > Lysobacteraceae > Stenotrophomonas > Stenotrophomonas sp. 80084_Sma. The sequence continues at coordinate 1,355,300 of NZ_CM151177.1, forward strand.
ATCGACGCGCTCTAGCGAAATCCTGATTCCAACGGATTGTTCCTATCGCGGTGCGAAACAAGGCGCCGGTCACGGTACGTTCGGATTGCGCTGGGCAGGCTGGTTTTTCACCTATCGAAGGCCTGCCCATGCGTCGTCTGCTGTTATGCCTGTCCCTGCTTGCTGCTGCGCCACTGCACGCTGCCGACATCACCTTCTGGGACGTTCCGCAACGCGGTGGCAACAGCATGAACATGTCGCCTCCGGACCGGAAATACTTCGAGGCGCTGCGTGCGACCGGTGCGACCTGGGTGCGGCTGGTGCCGGACAAGTGGAAGGGGCAGGGCGGTCGTGACTTCCTGATCGGCAACGCCGATGACTATCGCGGACTGGTTCCGGCCGACCTGGCCACGCTGCGGCGGGTGCTGGATGACGCCGATGCGGCCGGGCTGAAAGTGGTGCTGACGCCGCTGTCGCTGCCGTTGCTGCGCTGGAAGCAGCACAACGGCGATGTGGTCGACCAGCGCCTGTGGCAGTCCTTCGACAACCATGTGCCGGCCCGTCGCTTCTGGCATGACCTGGCCACGGCGCTGAAGGGTCATCCTGCCTTGGCCGCCTACAACCTCATCAATGAGCCGGTGCCCGAGTACGGTGCAGGCCTGGCCGAGCATGCGTCCACTGAGGCGATGCAGCGGTGGTATGCCGGTGTGCAGGACGGCCCACGCGATCTGCGCCGCTTCTACTCGGAACTGATCGCCAGCATCCGCGAGGTCGACACCGCGATGCCGCTGATGCTGGATGCGGGCTGGTATGCCGCCGCCGACGGTTTCAACTACTGGCCGGCACCGCTGGCGGATTCGAAGCTGCTGTACAGCGTGCACATGTACGAGCCGTATGCAGCAACCAGTGCACCGAACCAGACGCGTGCCAAACCCTGGCGCTATCCGGCGCAGGTGCCGTTCGGTGCAGGCAGCGAGCATTGGGATGCGGCGCGTGTACGCCGTTACCTGCAGCAACCGATGACGTGGGCCGCCTCGCATGGCGTCGGTGCCAACCGCATGGTGGTGGCCGAATTCGGCTGCATGCGGCGGTGGCCGGACTGCAGCCGCTACCTGCAGGATGTGCTGCAGGTGCTGGAGCAGGACAAGGTGCACTGGGCCTTCTACGCCTTCCGCGAGGATGGCTGGGACGGCATGGACTACGAACTGGGCGACAAGCCGCTGCCGTGGTCGTACTGGCAGGCGCAGGAAAAGGGCGGCCATGTCGAGCCGCCGCGTTCGATGCAGGCGCCCCTGTTCGCACCGATCCTGCAGCGTTTGAAGGCGGGCAACCGGTAAGCCGCCGGGCATGGCCCGGCGCTACCCATGGCGATGCCGGTAGCGCCGGCCCATGTCCGGCCAGGCTTTCCCTCAGCGCTTGCCGCCGAGCAGATTGCCGCCCAGCTTGAGCAGATCGCCCACGCCCAGCTGACCATCACCATCCTGGTCCAGCAGGCTGCCGAGCAGGCCACCGGCAAGACCGCCCTGTTGCTGCACCTGCTGCTTTTCCTGGCCCAGGGCCTGGCTGAGCGAGCCGGCATCGGCCTGGCCGCCGCCGAGACGCTGGGCGAGGAAGGCCATCACGATCGGGGCAAGAATCTGCAGCAGCTGGCTGGTGCGGCCGCTGTCGAGCTGGGTGGCCTGGGCCAGGCCGGTCTCCACCTTCTGCTGGCTGCCGCCGAAGATGTGGCCGAGGATGCCGGCACCGTCGCTGGCGGCACCACCACCACCACCACCCAGTACCGAGCCGAGCACGCTGCCCAGGTCCAGGCCGCTGTGGTTGTTCTGCAAGGCGCCGAGCAGGGCCTGCGCGCCCTGCGGCTGCGAGGCGTTGTTGCCCAGCGCGCCCATCAGCACCGGCAGCGCGGCACTGATCGCGCCGGAAGCCTGGGTATCGCTGATGCCGAGCTGCTGCGACACCTGCTGCAGCGGGGCGCCCTGCAATTTGGCGAGAAGTTCGTCGGTCAGGCTCATCTGCGGAATCCTTGATTGGGGTTGGGCGTGCAGAAGGTACGACGCGGACCGTTAAAACGGCGACGCCGCCTCACGGGGAGGCGGCGTGCCGTACACGGGGCAGGGCGATCAGAGCTCGATGTCTTCGGCGCCCGGGGTCGCGGTGGGGAAGTCCGCTTCCGGCTGCGCCGGCTTGAACGGATCCGACGGCTGGCTGGCCAGCGCCTTCAGCGCCGCGGCAACGCCGGCACCGTAGGCCGGGTCGGCCTTGCTGCAGTTGTCGATGTGGCGCTGCTTGATGAAGTCCGGCGCATCGCCCAGGGCGCGGGCGGTGTTGGCGAACAGGCGGTCCTTCTGCGCCTGGTTGTAGCTGCGGAACAGCGCACCGGGCTGGCTGAAATAGTCGGCGTCGTCCTCACGGAAATTCCAGAAGTCGGCGTCGCCGCGGATCTTCATCGGCGGTTCGCGGTACTGCGGCTGTTCCTGCCACTGGCCGTAGCTGTTCGGCTCGTAGTGCGGCAGGCCGCCGTAGTTGCCGTCCACGCGCATCGCACCGTCGCGGTGGTTGCTGTGTACCGGGCAGCGCGCGGCGTTCACCGGAATCTGGTGGTGGTTCACGCCCAAGCGGTAGCGCTGCGCATCGGAATAGGCGAACAGCCGAGCCTGCAGCATCTTGTCCGGCGACGGGCCGATGCCCGGCACCAGGTTGCTCGGTGCGAACGCGGACTGCTCAACGTCCTGGTACCAGTTGACCGGGTTGCGGTTCAGTTCGAACTGGCCCACTTCGATCAGCGGGTAGTCGCTCTTCGGCCACACCTTGGTCAGGTCGAACGGATGCACGCGGTAGGTTTCCGCGTCCAGCTCCGGCATGACCTGGATGAACAGCTTCCACTTCGGGAAGTCGCCCTTCTCGATCGCGGCGAACAGGTCGCGGCCGTGGCTTTCGCGGTCATGGCCGACCAGGATCTGCGCCTGTGCGTCGGTCAGCGATTCGATGCCCTGCTGGCTGACGAAGTGGAACTTGACCCAGAAGCGCTCGCTGTCGGCATTGGTGAAGCTGTAGGTGTGCGAGCCGAAGCCGTGCATGTGGCGGAAGCTGCGCGGAATGCCGCGGTCGCTCATCACCACGGTCACCTGCAACAGGGCTTCGGGCAGCAGCGTCCAGAAGTCCCAGTTGTTGCGCGCGCTGCGCAGGTTGGTGTGCGGGTCGCGCTTCACGGCCTTGTTGAGGTCGGCGAACTTGCGCGGGTCGCGCAGGAAGAACACCGGGGTGTTGTTGCCGACCAGGTCCCAGTTGCCTTCTTCGGTGTAGAACTTCAGCGCGAAGCCGCGGATGTCACGTTCGGCGTCGGCGGCGCCACGCTCGCCGGCCACCGTGGTGAAGCGGGCGAACATCTCGGTCTGCTTGCCGACCTTCTCGAACAGCTTGGCGCGGGTGTACTTGCTGATGTCGTGGGTGACGGTGAAGGTGCCGAACGCGCCCGAGCCCTTCGCGTGCATGCGGCGCTCGGGAATGATCTCGCGGTTGAGGTTGGCCAGCTTTTCCAGCAGCCAGACGTCTTCCATCAGCAGCGGGCCACGCGGGCCGGCGGTCTTGCTGTTCTGGTTGTCCACCACCGGCGCGCCGAAGGCCGTGGTCATCGGCGTGACCGGATCATCGCCATGCTTCTGCTTGGGCGTGGTGCTGAGCTCGCGCTGCTGCTCGGCGCCCTGATCCGGCGACGGGGCGGTGTGATACGGGCACTTGGCGTTGTTGTTGTCGGACTGGCTCATCGGCTGGCTCCTGGTGGCGGTGAAGACGTGGGAGAAACATCTTCACTCGACTTTAGCTATGGCCAGATGAAATGAATAATCGAATGATCCGTTCAGGTTGATAGGTTCTGTCAATTGAAACGCAGAATCGGATTTGCACAGTCTTTCAACAGGCCTCCCGCAAGGCGAGCGGGAGGCCATGGGCGTGCGCTGCGGCTACAGCAGTGCCTTCAACCGGTACAGGGCTTCCAGCGCCTGCTTCGGCGTCAGTTCGTCCGGGTCGATCGCCGCCAGCGCGTCCTGCGCCTTGCTCGACGGTGCTGCGAACAGGCCGAACTGCTGCGGCGCATCCAACGCCTGCGGCGCCAACTCGGCGGCATGGCTTTCACCACCGCGCTGTTCCAGCTCGGCCAGGCGACGCCGTGCCTGTGCCACGGTGGCGCGCGGCAGGCCGGCCAGTGCCGCCACCTGCAGGCCGAAGCTGCGGTTCGCCGGGCCATCCTTTACCGCGTGCATGAACACCAGCGCCTCACCGTGCTCGACGGCATCCAGGTGCACGTTGGCGATGCCGCTGCGGCCACCCTCGTGCTGCTCGTCGGCCAGCGCGGTCAGCTCGAAGTAGTGGGTGGCGAACAGCGTGTAGCAGCGGTTCTGGTAGGCCAGGTGACGGGCCACCGCGTCGGCCAGTGCCAGGCCATCGTAGGTGGACGTGCCACGGCCGATCTCGTCCATCAGCACCAGCGAATGGGCGGTGGCGTGATGCAGGATGTAGCTGGTTTCGGCCATCTCGACCATGAAGGTCGACTGCCCGCGGGCAAGGTCGTCACCGGCGCCGATGCGGGTCAGGATGCGGTCGATCGGGCCGATCAGCGCACGGCTGGCCGGCACGAAGCTGCCGATGTGGGCCAGCAGTACGATCAGCGCGTTCTGCCGCATGTAGGTCGATTTACCGCCCATGTTCGGGCCGGTGATGACCAGCATGCGACGGTCCGGATGCAGATCCAGATCATTGGGTTCGAACGGCTGCTCGCGCACCGCCTCGACCACCGGGTGGCGGCCACGCTCGATCTTCAGGCACGGCTCGGCCTGCAGCTCCGGGCGCGCCCAGTCCAGCGCCTGCGCGCGTTCGGCGAAGGCGGCCAGTACGTCCAGTTCGCTCAGCGCGGCGGCGCATTGCTTCAGCGGTTCCAGTTGGCCGCCGAGGGTGTCCAGCAGCTGCTCGTACAGGTACCTCTCGCGCGACAGCGAGCGGTCACGCGCGGACAGCACCTTGTCTTCGAACGCCTTCAGTTCTTCGGTGATGTAGCGCTCGGCATTGGTCAGCGTCTGGCGGCGGGTGTAGTGCACCGGCGCGCGGTCGGACTGGCCCTTGCTGATCTCGATGTAGTAGCCGTGCACGCGGTTGTAGCCCACCTTCAGGGTGGGAATGCCGCTGCTTTCGCGCTCGCGCTGTTCCAGGTCGACCAGGAACTGGTCGGCGTGGGTGGACAGGCGGCGCAGCTCGTCCAGCTCTTCATCGAAGCCATCGGCCAGCACGCCGCCATCGCTCAGCTTCAGCGGCGGCATTTCGGCGATGGCGCTGGCCAGCAGCTGCGCGCACTCGTCGTGTTCGCCCAGCGCCGCATGCAGCGTCTGCAGGCGCGGCGAATCCAGTGGTGCCAGCACCTCGCGCACCGCCGGCAGCAGGCCCAGGCCGTCGCGCAGGGTGGAGAAATCGCGCGGCCGCGCCGAACGCAGCGCGACACGGGTGAGGATGCGTTCCAGGTCACCGAGGCGGCGGAACTGCTCGCGGATGTCCGCATCGCTGCCGCGATCGATCAGGGTTTCCACCGCATGGTGGCGCTGTACGAGCACCTCGCGCAGGCGCAGCGGGCGGTGCAGCCAGCGCCGCAGCAGGCGCCCGCCCATCGGCGTCACCGTGCTGTCGAGCACACCCAGCAGCGTATTGCGGGTGTCGCCATCAACACGCGTATCCAGTTCCAGATGGCGGCGGGTAGCGGCGTTCATCGCGATCGCCTCGCCGGCGGTTTCCATCGCGATCGAGGTCAGGTGCGGCAGGCGCTGCTTCTGGGTTTCCTCGACATAGCCAAGCAGGGCACCGGCCGCAGCGGTGGCGCGCGGCTTGTCGTCGATGCCGAAGCCGCTCAGGTCATGCAGCTTGAAGAAATTCAGCAGCTGGCGGCGGCCGCTGTCGGCATCGAACAGCCACGGCGCGCGGCGACGTACGCCGGTGCGCTGGCGCAGGAACTCCGGCCAGTTCTCTTCATCGGGCACCAGCAGCTCGGCCGGTTCCAGCCGTGCCAGTTCGGCTTCCAGCGCGTCGTCGGTTTCCACCTCGTTGACCAGGAAGCGGCCGCCGGCCAGGTCGGCCCAGGCCAGGCCGTAGCCCTGCTTGCTGCGCGACAGGGCCATCAGCAGGGTGTCGCGGCGTTCATCCAGCAGCGCCTCGTCGGTGACCGTGCCGGGGGTGACGATGCGCACCACCTTGCGCTCGACCAGGCCCTTGGCCAGCGCCGGGTCGCCGATCTGCTCGCAGATCGCCACCGACTCGCCCAGCGCCACCAGCCGTGCCAGGTAGCCTTCATAGGCATGTACCGGCACGCCGGCCATCGGGATCGGTGCGCCGCCGGAGCTGCCGCGCTGGGTCAGGGTGATGTCGAGCAGGCGCGCCGCCTTGCGGGCGTCGTCATAGAACAGTTCGTAGAAGTCACCCATGCGGAAGAACAGCAGCAGGTCCGGGTAATCGGACTTGGCCGCGAAGAACTGCTTCATCAAGGGGGTGTGCTCTTGACTCCCCTTGGATTCGTTCCGTTTTGTTTTTGAATCAGTGGCTTGCAATGGAGTCCGTCTCGGTGAGTGAAGGCGGGTTGCCGTCAGAAACGGCAAGTAACGGGGTTTTTTGTTGCGATGGTGTTGCGACGGCCGGTTGCTTGGGCAAAGATCGTGTTGCGACGCCAATCGGGACACGGACGATCATGCCAAAAAATGTTGCGACGGACCGCGCCACCCGGCGCCAGGCCACCAAGTTTAGTCTGACCCACCAACAGGTGATGGAGCTTTCAGTTCGGCGCATCCCTGCGTCGGGAGGCTTGGGCAAGCGCGCCAAGCTGGTGGAGCGGCCGGCGGAGCAGGGCGATAAGGCCTATCGCGTGCTGGATGGAAACCAAGGGGCGCCGGTAGGGTTTGGCTTCTACGTGGGCAAGACCCGGACGACCTATGAAGTGGTTCGGCGCGGAACGCAGGGGGTCCGCCGCTTTGCGTTGGGCAACGTCACGGACATGGGGCTGGAAGAGGCCTACTCCGTGGCCCGGGAGCTGATTCAGGAGCTCAAGGCGTCAGGCGAGAACCCGAAGACTCGGGCAGCGCGGGCTAGCCAGCAGCAGCAAGAGGACGGTCGACTGGCTCGGCTCACCGTGGCCGACTGTTTCGACGTCTACATCGCCGACATGAAGGACCGGGTGACCAAGCGACTGGTGAAGCAGTCCAGCCTGACGGCGTTGGAGGACAGCCTTGCTCGATTGTCACGTCCGGAAGTGGGGTTCGCTCAGCGGGCCGTGGCCGATGTGACCGACGACGACGTGGAAGCCGCGTTCGACGCGTTGCGCAAGAGCGCGATGGTCCGATCCAACCGCATTCCGACCCCGATGCGAGAAGCTTTGGCGGGCTACGAGGACTGGGCGGAGCTGGATACGCGGACACTGGAAAGCCTGGGGATCACGGGAAAGTATGTCCAGCGCGTCCGGGCCAGTGGCCTGGCCGCCACCGAACACAGCTTCACGGATGCCCATCGCGCGGTGGCCATGGTGCTGAAACGTGAGAGCGTCCTGGCGGGACGGGAAGGGCGAGAGTCTAGGCTGAGGCACAACCCCCTGCAGGCCATCTTTGATAGGCACTTGCTGAGAGGCGCCCGGAACCTCCGCAAGCATTATGAGAAGGCGGCGGTCCGCAATCCGCTGACCGACAACACGCTCCCAAAGGTGTTGCAGTCGATTGTGGGGCGCCGGGATGAGCAGGGTGGCCACAACGCCGGCGCGTCCGATTATCTGCTGCTGACCTTGCTTTGGGGCACGCGTCGAAGCGAAGCCGCGCAACTGCGCTGGATGGATCGCTGTTCCCACAGCGAGTTGATCCAAGAAGAAGTGTCATGGGTCTGGCTGGGCCAGCCCGGGGAGATCAACCGCTATACGAAGCGGGAGGGCCCGCAGGTCTTCATGTTCGACACCAAATCGGGCGAAGAGCGCTTCCTGCCGATCAGCTACTTCGCGGAGAGGGTGCTGCGACTGCGCTTTGAAACCCGGCTGGACGACGACGGTGCCCTGCGCGAACTGGCTGCAGCAGAGTCGTTGCTGAAGTCAGCCAAGGCCAAGGGGGCGGCACGAACGGTCCTTGCTGCACTGGAGGCAGGCGTCCAGGAAGCGTTGCGCAAGGTGGACCGGACACGCTTCGTGTTCCCCGCCCGCTCTAGCCGCAGCAAGTCGGGCCATTACCTCGATAGCAAATCGATCCTCGCCAATGTGCGTCGCGACGCGGGCTTGGTTGGGCAGCAGGGAGATACGGGGGACATTCGGGATGACGTCGACCAGGGCCTGACCACGCATGATTTGCGGCGGACCCTTGGGCGTTATGCGGCCCTGAAGTTTGGCGAGAGCCGCATTGTCTCGCAGATGCTCCACCACCACGTCCGCACGGCCGGTGGCGATGGCATGTCTCCGGTCTCCGAACGCTACACGCAGCAGGAGTGGGCACGCCTTCGCGAGGCATTTGGTGAGGTTGAGGAGATGATGGTGGCCCGCAGTCCCCGGGTCTGGAACCGGCTCAAGGGGCTGGACAAGCCCCGCCTCGACGAGGCCGGCGAGGAGCCGGTTAAACTGTTCGCTCCAAGGAACAGGAAGTTGGCGCTGAGCCATGCAGACGATTGAAACGGTTCGCAGTGACGAGGACTACCGCGCCAAGCTTCAACGCGCGCTGGACCAAGAGCTGTCGCGCGCTGCAGCCGGCCTGACGCCCACCGTTTCAACCAAGGCCGCAGCCCAGTTTCTCGGGGTGCATTTCGACACGCTGGGCGAGTGGCGCCGCCGGTCGCCCCCGCTGGGGCCGCCCTTTCAAAAAGGCGCGGGCAGCCTTCACGGCGGGGCCAATCAGCACGTCCGCTATCTGTACGAGGATCTCGTCGAGTGGCAGCGCGCTCGATTGGGTCGCTCAGCCAAGGAGCGCCGGCTGGTGGCAGAGGAAGACGCTCTGCGCCAGCAGATCCGCGAGCTCGAGCGGGAGCTCGCGGTAAAGACGGGCCGGACGGAGTTGGAGAAGCTCAAGAAGGCGGTCGGCAAGGGCGTGTCCTTCCTGTCGTTGCGAGACTGCGTGTCGATCAGCCATGGGTGGGTAATGAGCGACGGCTGTATCGCCGGTCACGTTCTCTCGGTCTCGGAAGATCTGCTGGACCGGGCCCTGGACGAAGGCAACGTGTGGGATGCATCGCTGTCCGAGGCTCTGCTGGAGGCTTGGGTCAGCGTCGACGCAAGAGAACCCTACGACGCCGCCATGAGCGCTGCGTTGGACGAGGTGGAAAAGGTCTTGCGGGTGGCGCGTTCTTCTGCCCGCCAAGACGCATTGGACGACTCTCTGCCTGAGCCTGCCCGACCCGCAAAAGATGTCGGTGGCGGTCGATTCCGCTTCTGAGGCCGCCCAGTGAGAGAACGCCAGCCAACAGCTAAAGGTCGAGACCCAGGGATTATGGGGGGCAAGCGTCGTGGCCGGCCTCGAAAAGATCCGACGTCACCGCTCGTTACATTGAGCGAGCAACATCAGGACGAGCTATCGCGAGCAAGAAAAGGCTTGGAGCCTGATGTGAGCGGCGCCGTCGCCGCTTACACGATGGGCATCAGCCTAGACTCATTGAACAGTCGACGCCGGGCGGGGAAGGGGCTCTTTCCTGATTTCACGAGGGCGAAGAGCAACAAAGGTGGCACCCGTTACAACTGGAGATCCGTCCTGGATTGCAGCGAGGCGGAGGTGAACGGGCGATGGATATCGGCCGGCCGCCAACGTATCGAAGAGGATGAGGCAAGTGCGCTGTCGGCAGCATTGGCTGTAGCCAAGATCAGGCGCGCTGAGGCCGATGCCGAGATTGAATCCCTGACAAAGGCACTCAAGCGGCTTGGCATTAAGGCGCTTGAACGCGTGCTGCCTTGGGCGGTGGATGATCGAGGGCGGGTGCTTGGCTCTGCCGCGGCCTACCCTGCCCACCTCGCAAAGCCTCACACGACCCTGGAGGCGCTCCAGATGCCCTGGGTCGAGCGGCGTCTGCACGACGTGCTGATGGACGCTGTCGACTCGATCCTGAGCGATGTCCGCCAAGCGCTGAACAGGGCGCGTGAGGCAAGCCTCGGCTGAGGCAAAGGCTTACCGCGAAATGGGATGCCCGAATGCCGGGTCCTCGCGCACTTTGTCGTGAAAATGATTGCTTGCAAGCCCTTGAAAAACGATCACTTTCAGTGATTTAGCCCTTCATGGGAGGTCGCCAGCGAGTGGGTAGGATGGGCGCACAAGAAACGGAGACGCCCTTGAACACTTCCCCCGCCTACCAGGCCCGCCCAGTGGCACTGCTCTCAGCACGCACTTTGGGTCGGTGCCTAAGGAAACCTGTAGTCCGGGCGTGACCGCTTCCGAGTAAGGGCGTAGGTCAGGCCAAGCGGCTCACTACTTCGATCACTTCTTCCGCGCGGCAGATCTGCCGCGACGGCGAAGCTTTACCCAAAAACCAAGGAGATGCTCCCGTGGGACTCGATATGTTTGCAGGAAAAACCCGTAAAGACGTGGTGGACAACACCGCCGTGCCGATCATGGAATGGCGCAAGCACCCGGATCTGCATGGCTACATGCAGGCGCTGTATGCCAGCCGGAGCGGCTGCAAAGACCCGATGAAGTTCAACAAGAAGCCCCTGTTTCTGTCTAGGCAGGACCTGGAGGACCTCCGGCAGGCCGTGCTTTCCGGACAGCTTCCGAAAACGGAGGGGCACTTCTTTGGCGAGTCTCTTCCCGAAGAACAGCACTTCGACCTGATCTTCATCGATGGAGCGTGCCGCCTCATCGATCAGGGTTGGAATGTCTTCTACGACTCGTGGTGGTGATCTCTGTCCTCTCGTACCGCTACCCAACCTTCCGCATCCATCAACCTTCGGAGTCCATCGTGAGCAAGAAGCCCAGCAGCAAATCCCGCCGTAATCGGAAGTCGAATCGTTCCTCTCGATCTCATGGAGCGATCGTTCCGCAGATCTATTTGACGACCAGTGCGGCTTCCCTCATTGAGGGGATGGATAGCATTGAAAGGGAACTCTTTGAAATGACGCTCCCGGACTTGCTGACGTCGGAGGAAGTCACGTCCTGCATTCAAGTTTACGGTTCTTACCGAGCAGTCGTGACCCATTTCGACACGCAGTTTGTGGTCGAGTCCGTGGGGTGCCGCGCCGCTACGAAAGGCCATTCATCCAAGCCCGGCTTTGTTCTGGATACATACGATCAGCATGCACCCGGCGATTTGCAGCCTCCCTCGTGGCTCGGCAGCTTCCAGCCCCTCCTGCGCACGGCGCCGCTGCCCGGCTTGCAGTCCGAGTCGTAACCCCAACCCGGGCAGCGATCGCCTTTCCGGGCTTGCCTAAGGCAGTGCGGGCATCGCTTGCCTCTCTGCTGGCGCGCAGTAACCCAACCCCATAAAGCAAACGTTCAACGCGGCCCTTTGGCCGTGAGGGCGGAGCTTTGCCAAATCATCAAGGAACAGCCAATGAAACAGCGATACACCATCAGCGTCACCGGCCCGGTGTGGGTCGACTACAGCGTCGCCATGGATGTCACGTGTGTGTCCGATGCGATCAACCATCTTGAATCGCTTGATCCTGAAATCGCCGCACAGTGGCTGATTGAGTCATCGGCCTACTCTCTGGAAAGAATCGAACACGAGGTATGCGGAGGCGTGGGGGACGCGGTGTACGAGGCGATCCCGGACTACGTGTTCAACCGAGCCGGTGAGATGGAGTTCGGATCGGACGAGGAGGACGACCACGATGGTGTCGCCGATCCCGTCGCGCCCGCGTTGCCGCAACGCCTCTTGCTGACGGCGACGGGGCTCGCCAGCCGCCGCTACACCTTCGAAGCCGAGTCATGGGAAGACGCATTGAGTCAGTTTCACGGGCTCAGCACCGAGGAGCTCAATGCGCCGACGTGGAGCATTTGGGGAATTGATCTGGACGTGGACGTCAGCCTTGTCGTGGGGGCATTGGTCGAGGGCGGTGAAGCCGACGAAGACGCGCTGGAAGACATTGCCATGCACCTGGACGTGCAGCTGCCGTAGATGCCCTTGCTGTACCTCGGACCCGCTACGCAGGTCTGAATCCCTCGAACTAACAACAACTCCCTATCAACCATAAGGTGTGCACATTGAACATCCTCTCCGCTTCGTCTGACCCGAACAACCTCTTCATGCCGAAGGAGCGCAAAACCACCTCCATCCCCCGGACTAAAAAGCTCGCCGCAGCCACAGTTGGTTTCGACCGCTTGCCGCAGTTCGAGACAACCACCACTTGGCTCACCCCTCCGGAGCATATTTGGGGCAGCCCGAGGGAAGGCTTCACGGGCCTGGGGCCCTTCGACCTGGATCCGGCAACGCCCGAGAACGGGATGCCGTGGCCCACCGCGGCTCGGATGCTCAAGCCCAGCGATGACGGCCTGGCGTCGGAATGGCCGGCGGATGCCTTCGTTTTCATGAACCCGCCGTTCGGCCGGGGGCAAGAGGCCTGGATGGAGAAGATGGCCAACCACCCGGGGGGCGGCATCGCCCTGGTGTTTGCGCGAACCGAGACCCGCTGGTTCCAAAGTTTCGTGCTGAACCACCCCGATGTCAGCGCGGTGGTCTTCCAGGAGGGCCGCTTGAAGTTCCACCGGGCCAACGGAGACGTAGGTGACGCGCCCCCTGCTGGCCCTGCGTGGATTGCCTACGGCGAGGAGGGCGCCCGTCGCTTGAAGCGGGCGGTCAGGGAGGGGCAGATCCGCGGATGTTTCCTGGAGCTGGACTTTGCCCGGGTGAGTTCTGGGGTGGGCGCTGACGTGGGGGCGGCCAACGATGAGTAAGGGCACTTCGAAGAAGGCAAAGCCGACCGATCCCCGCAACAATGCTTACCAGCGGTTGTTGAAGGCTATCCAAGCCATCCCCGGGGAATCGCCCAGGGAAAAGATGCGCAAGTTCACCGCGTTTGCGCTGAAGGTTTGCGTGATCAATCAGGCCGAGGAGTTGTTCACCCGGGGATTTGGGCCCTTGGTCGCCTGGTGTGACTTGACGCTGCTTGGGACTGACGTGCAAGGAAGCGAGGATTGGTGCCACGAAGCGGGCCAGGCCTACGGCGGCGCAGTGGAAACCTTCGAGCCGTTCGAATGCATCCTGGGCCGATTGTTTAATGAGTTGGTGTGGTCAGGGAAAAAGAACGACGCTCAACATTTCACCCCTTGGGGCTTGGCGAGGGCGATGAACGCCTTTGCTCAAGCGCCTCAAAAAGACGAGTGGCCCATGGGTGACCCCACCTGCGGAGCCGGCACGCTGTTGCTTGTGAAGCTTCACGAACTGGCCGGGAAGGATTCGAAGGCCCTTCGGGGGCTTACCGTGAAAGCGAACGACCGCGATCCGTTGTGTGCTGCGATGACCGCACTTCAGTTGCTGTCAAACCAGTTGATCTGGCGGATGCCCATCGGGCGCGTGGTGGTCGAGTGCAAAGACATCATCACTCAATACCTGGAAACGCGGGTGGTGTTTTGGTCTCTCACGCGAGATCGGTTCATCGCCATGGATGAGGAGATCCGGCTCGAGAAGGCCAACCGGGTGACGGGCGCTGACATGGGGGCGGCCAACGATGAATGAGGTCGCCAACCTTGTGAAGGCCATCCGCGCCATCCCTTCCACTCCTGGCAAGCCGTGGAATCCGCGGGTTGCATTCGAAACGTTCGTTCAGCACGCACTGATGTCAATGGCACATATCCACGCAGACACCAAGGGTCACCTCGACACCAAAGTCCTTGCTTTTGGACCCTTGAAAAAAAATGTCGAAGAAGCGCCTGAAGTGGTAGCAGCCATCAACGCTTACATCAAAGCGGTCTTCGCAAGCAGGCCGTTTGACGATGTCCTGGGACGGGTCCATGCCGAGCTGCTGGCCAGGAAGGGTGGGGAAGGGCTGGGTCAGTCTTTCACTCCCGGCGATCTTCTCGATCTGGTTCAAACCCTTGCCACCAGGCATCGGCCTGGTGGGAGCGGAGCCAAGGTCTACGACAGCTGTTGCGGCGCGGGTTCGCTTGCCCTTGCCGCGATCAGGAGTCAACAGAAACACCTTCCAAGCGAAAAAATCCTGGTGCTGGCGGGGGACATCGATCCGTTGTGCGCAGCGATGACGGCTTTGCAGATCCACGCGAATCAAACGTTTCATTTCTTGCCGCTTGGGGCGGTCAAAGTCACGGTGGGGAACGAACTGATCGGTCCCAGGCGCCCCGGGTTTTGGTCCCGCTTCCACCTCTACGAGTAGAGGCCGGAGGCCCGCCTTTCCCTCTTCAAGACTCGGCGGCGAGCAGCCGCCGGCTCTTGCTTCAAGCCGCTTTTGCTCTTGTTTTTCCTAACAGGTAACAAGCACCTGTTACCCCCTTGTTACCCGTGAAAGCCTTGTCCCATAAGGAGGTAACAAGGGGTAACAGGGTAACGGGTGGATCGCGAGCTCCCGATGGGTGTATGCATGGATGTTGTGAGCGGTGAGTGGATTTTTCTTGCGTGGATCTCTTAAACCACTTGTTACCTTGTTACCACCTGTTACCCCCAGTAAACATAAGGGTTTGAAGGGTAACAAGTGGGTAACAAGCACTTGCTACCTCCCAGGCTGATGCTTGAGGTATTTCACACTTTCAAGTGTTTCTGGAGCATCGAAAGCAGAAACGAACATCCGTTGGCGCGAGCCCTTGCCAGTTCCGTAAAGCCTGCTTAGATGGATTTGTGGCCACAACAGGACCACAAATCAAGAAACGGAGCAGGCAGTGAAGACGAAACGCGAAAAGACCGCACGGGATGAGTTGTTGAAGGCCCGGGTCAGCAAAAGTTTTAAGGCGTTGGTGGAGGAGACGGCGGTGGCCCGTGGGCAAACCCCTTCCGAGGCCATGCGTCAGGCGCTTCAAGAGTGGGTGCATCGCCCCAGTCAAGCGGCATAAAAAACCCCGGGTGCGAACCGGGGCGTTTACTACTAGGGATTACAACATGAAGAGTAAGTCGAAGACTGGCCCTGTCAAGGGCGGGGAGGCCAATGGCGACGCCGTTGATCAGGCTCCGAAGAAAAAGGGCAAGGCCTTTGGGGCCGATGCCAATCCCAACGACGCCACGGATGACCTGGGCGTTATTGGGGAAGACCTCTCGTTTGAGCTGGCTTATGCCGACGATATGCGCCGCGCCAACTGTTTCCGCATTGGCGGCAAGATGGACAACGGCGAGATCGATTTTTCGCTGTATCAGTGGAATGAGTCCGAAGGCATCTGGGCCCCGCAAGCCACCCGGGAAGTAGAAGCCCACGCGTTGGACTGGATGCGCAAGCACGCCCCGGAGGACGCCAAGCAGAGCAGCGCGACCAGCTGCGTCAAGACGGCCATTCTCGAAATGATCCGCTTGCCTGGCATGAAGTTGCCTGAAAGCCAGCATCGGGCCATCGTGCCGCTGAAGGGCGGTTACCTGGAGATCCTCAAGGACGCCAACAAGAAGGCCTACATCGAATACCTGCCGGCCGACCCCAAACACGGGATCACTTCCTTGGTCCCAGCGAAGCTCAACCTCGACCAGGTGAGGTCCGGCCGCTACACCCCCAAGCCGTTGGACCCCAAGTCGCGGTGGGCCAACTACCTCGACCGCTTCATGCCGGACATGGCCGTGCGTGGGTTGCTTCAAGAAGCCATGGCGTCGTCGGTCATGCCGATGTGCCTTGAGAAGGCTTTCCTGCTGCTGGGCAGCGGCAGCAACGGCAAGAGCACCTTGCTTCACGTCCTGCGCGCCATCCACCCGAAAAATACGGCGGTCCGCATCGACAAGCTGGACGGCCAGTTTGCGATGGCACCCCTGGCATCCAAGACCCTTTACCTTGCAACCGAGGCACCCAAGGTCCTCTCCGATCCCATCCAGCAGGTCTTGAAGGCGCTTATCTCTCGCGATCCCATGTCCGCGGAGAACAAGGGCAAGGACGCTTACACCACGGTTCCTCGGGGCACGCTCTTTCTTGCCCTGAACGCCATGTTCTCGGTGACGAGCCACGAACACGGCTTCTGGCGAAAGATTTGCATGATTCCGTTCAACGTGCGCCTGGTCGAAAACGACAAGAACCGCGATCAGGACTTCTACAAAAAGCTGACCGGAGACCCGGCAGAAATGGCCGTGATCATCGACTGGCTGTTGGAGGGGGCCATGCGCCTCATTGAGCGTGGCGGCCTGCCTGAGGAAATGCCCGACGCCGTGAAGGCGCTTGCCGAGCAGACCCGGCAAGAGACGGACACCACGGCATCTTATTTCGCCGAGCGCATGGTCATCGAAGAAGAAGGCACGTGGACCGACAAGAACGACATCTATGCAGACTACCGAAACTACGTTCTGGATGAGCTGGGCCGCAAGCCGGTGGGTGCTGAAGAGCTTTGGAAGCGGGTGCGCGAACGGATGCCGGGGCTCCAGCAGAAGCAGAAGAAGGCGACGAAGGGATCGAAGGCCGAGCGCTGGGTCAACCTGCGCGTGGGGGGATTGAAGCCGCGCCTGGAGGGCGGGGCTCCCCAGGCCATCCCGGACGAGGAGGTTCCGTTGGGTGACCCTCTGAGCAAAGAGGCCATGGAAGCCATCGCCCTCCTGTCGGGCGCACCGATGGCTGAAGCCGCGTAGGCCTTTACAACCGGCGATGGTGCGCTATTGCAAAGGGGTATCCAAACCAAGACGGAGCCCCCATGCCATCGCCCGACCACATTCCCGAAGACGCTTTCCACGAAGAAGCTATCACCGCTGCCGATCTAGAGAGCCCAGAGACACCGGAAGCGGACCCGCAATACTTGCTCGTGCAAAGCGGGTTTGGTCTCCACGTCCGTCTGGGAAAAGACGGCGACCAGGGATTGCGCAGCGAGGACGAAATCGCCGAGCTGGTGCGGCGAGCGTTGTATCACCGCAAGAGTCTGACCCTTCATATCGAGTTCTGACCCCATCTACCCACAACCACCTGTTGAGAGGCGCAGGAGGTTGAAAAAGATTTGAGGCAACCACCCATGTCCAAGTATTCCGATCTCATCCAAGCCACCGCCGAGCGAATGCTCGACCTCATGAAGCAGGGCACCATCCCCTGGCGCCGACCCTGGAACGACCCCGACGCCCCGAAGAACGGCTCGATCAACGGGCCGTGGAATCCAACCTCGGGCAAGTCCTATAGGGGCTCGAACACACTGATCCTTCTCGGGGCGCAGATGGCCCATGGCTACAACGACAATCGCTGGCTGACCTACCGGCAGGCAGAAAGCATTGGGGCCCAAGTCAAGCGCGGCGAAAAGGGCCAGCAGATCGCTTACTGGGATTTCAGCAAGGCCGGCAAAGCCAAAGACGGTGCCGAGCCGTTGACCGAAGGCGAAGAGAAGAGCGGATACCAGGGACCATCGGTGTTCGTCGCCACGGTGTTCAATGCCAGCCAGATCGACGGCATGCCGGAGCCCCCGCCGCCCTTCGTCATGCCCGAGTCGATCCGTAACTTGCGTGTGCGGGAGCTGCTGGACCGTCACCAGCCGAAGGTTCACCACGACGGTGGCAACCGGGCGTTCTATAGCGTCGCTGCCGATTCAATCCACCTGCCGAAGCACCACACTTTCAGAGATGACGTCAGCTATCAGGCCACGCTGCTCCACGAACTGGCCCATTGGACTGGAGCGAAGCACCGCCTCGACCGAGACCAGACCGGGCGATTCGGCAGCCAGGACTACGCCAAAGAGGAGCTGGTTGCAGAGCTGTCCAGTTTGTTCATTTCCGAGCGCCTGGGCATTGGCTTAGGCAGGCAACACGAAGAGCAGCATGCGGGCTACCTGCAGAGCTGGATGAGGGCGCTTGAAGACGACGCGAAATGCCTGTTCCGCGCGGCCAGCCAAGCCGAGAAGGTCATGACCTTCCTCGACATTCCCGCGTTCGAGCGCGAACCGCTGCCGCAGGTCAAGAAGGAGCAGGGCATGGACCAGAGGCGGAAGGCGGAAGCCGACCGAAGGTCCCCATCGCGACGCAAGGAGCGCCAGGTTGCTTAGCGCAGGTAGGGGGTTGACCTTTTGAGGTTTCGAGTTAGAAATGAATGTGCTGGGGGAAGTCCCGGCTGTGGTCCGATTCCTCTACTTCTAACTGAGAACTTTTCCAGGGTGAGCGGTTAGAAGGTGGTTGGGTGGTTATCCTTGCTGTTTTTGGTGGTTTCCGGTGGTTGCTGTCGCCGGGGTGGAAAGAATGCTTAGTTAACCGACCTGAGAAATCAATAACTAGGCGCCATGTTTTTTCTTGAGCTTCTTACGCTGGGTTGAGAGGGGTGGCGAAAGCCGCCCCTTTTCTCTTTGCAGCCCCTTGCGCATCCCCCTTTCTTTGTTAAGACATGAGTATCACTCACCAAGCGGAGGAACCATGGCTGGCAATGTCTTTTCAAATCTACTTCGACCCTTCATCCGTCAAAAGGACACGGAACTACCAGGCGTGGCTTCTTCTGAGCCGCTTGAACCCCCGGTCCGGGAGCGCTTGGATGATTCAAGCCAGCGGCCAGTGGCTTCAGCGGAGCCGGCAACCCTTTCGCCCGTTGAGGGCCCTCAAAGTGTGCCCCCATCGTTCAACGATGAGGCAACGGATCGGTTGGGGAACACTTTGGCCTTCGCTGGTCTGAAGACGAAGGGTCGCTTCGAGCACGAGGTAAGGCAGGCCATCGAAGACGGCGCCGATGTGAAAGGGTATCGCGACGCGCGCGGCGATTCCGCCTTGCATAAATGTCAGGAGCCGTGGCAGATGGAACTGCTTATCTCGGCTGGGGCGGATGTTCACGCGTTGGACAAACAAGGGCGTTCGCCTTTTGATCGCCTGTTGAGCACATACCAAAGGGAACCCGCTTGGTCCGAAAAACCTACTGCGGAAGGTTTGGCGCTGTTGGCGAAGGCCGGAGCGGATGTCAATGCCCTAAGCCAAGGGCAATCCGCTCTGCATGTTGCTGCGAAGCGAGGGCTTGAAGGCGATTGCCACATGCTTATCGATGCCGGCGCCGACGTGAATCTGCGGACGGACGGGGGAGACACCCCGCTCCACCTGGCCAGCGACCCAAGCGTTGTGCTGCGCTTGCTGGATGCCAAGGCCGATCCCTCCCTGCTGAACTCGAATGGCGAGCCAGCGCTAAAACATGATCCTATGCTTTATCGAGAAAGTATTCGGAACCACCGAGACGATTTTTCGCCGCGTGAGCGCGTCGATGCGGCGACCGACCCGATTTTCCTGGCCGAGACGCCCAGCGAGCTTGTCGCTGCGTTGGGGCAGGGCGGTAGTGTGAGGGACACCGATGCGCTGGGCCGAACCGCGCTTCATTACGTCAAAACGGGGGAGATGGTGCAGGCGTTGGTGTTGGCCGGGGCCCAGGTTGACGCAAAAGACATGGAGGGAAACATTCCTGCCCATACCGCGGACGAGCGCGCGATGGAAGAGTTGGTCGATGGGGTGGGGAGAGGCGTTTCGCAACACCATGTGGAGAACGACAGGGGGGAAACCCCTTATGCGACCCGGGATCACTACCACGAGGCTCGGTATTGGGATGCCGAAGCGAAAGAGCAGGCCGCGGAAAAGGCGGAGCAGACGAAGGAGGCGCAAGACCGCGTGTTCAACATTGTGGAACTCATTGAGGCCGGCGACGCCAAACGTCTGCTGGAGCAGGTGGATCCCAACGAAGAACTGGTCAGTCGGAACCGAACGTTCAACATCGACGGAGACGAGGGCTGGGCTTACAACGACTATGCCGGCTACAGCGTCCTTCACGAAGCGGCGAAGCAGGGGAACACGGAACTCTGCCGAGAACTGGTGTTCGCAGGGGCGGACTGGAACAAAGAGTGTAAGCTCGTCGGCGAGCAAGGCTTTGACAACTACGTCAACGGCTTTCGAAACGAGCCTGGCATGAAGCCCATCGATTTTGCGAGCAAACGAGAGACCAAGTCGTTCTTGAGCAACGCTGAGAACGAGCTGCGATGCCACAACCGATCCAAGCTCTTGGACGAGCTTCTTCCCGCTGCCAACGCTTGGAAACCACCGGAAGGCGGGTTTGGGGCCGACGCCCAACGGCAGGTCGGTGCGGCCATGAAGGCCCATGGGCAGGACGGCCAAACCCTGGAAGCCCCTCGCTTGCGAGCGCGCTTCTAAGGCCAAGGGAAAGGGCGGCGAAAGCCGCCTTTTCTTTTCCCGATCCCCTTGCGCAAACCAAACCGTTTGTTATGGGTAGTGCAACCCATTCAAAAAAGGAGGCCTCATGCGCGCGTTGATTCTTTCTCTGGCCCTTGCCAGCCTGCTCCCCCTTGCCGCCAGCGCCGCCGAGCCCCGTAGCGATTCGGTCGCCGTTGCCGTCGGGGTGAATGCCACCGTGATCACGCCGCACACCATCGCAGTAAGGGTCACACACGCCTGGGAGGCGTCCCCCACGGAAACCGCCACCGGGGTTCAGTCCTTCGAACCCATGGAAGCGCCGGGCCGTGGCCCATACGCGGCTTACAACTCAATCTTGAAGAAGAACCCCGCAACACGCGAAAGCGTCACGCTGTGGGTGATTGACGAGGCGCAGCGCTACTACACGCTCCGAGTGACGTATGAGCGCGTCCCATGCCGCGACACGCGAAACAACGGTGTGGATGACAGCGTATGTGCGCTGCGCATCGCTGGCCGCATTCTGCCGTTCTACATGCAGGGCGACGAGCAGGGGGCTTTTGAGGTGGGGGATCAAGTTTTTCTCCGCTCCGAAGGGACCGCGCAGCCAGTGATTACAGAGCTTGAGGCAGCTTCCGTATCCGTAGTCATCGGTGCGGGCAGAGAAAATGTAGCCGTTGGAGGGCAGCGCTGATGAAATGGCTCGCATTTTTCCGCAAGCGCCCCGATGCCGCGCTGAGCATCGAGGACTTCAAGCAATCTCCAGGCCACGTTTTGATGGACGAGAGCGGATACCTGGGCCTTTCTCACGAAGCAGCAGCCCAGATCGATCGGTTGCGCCAAGCCAAGGGCTGGGGCGTGCGCTCTGCCAACGCGGCAACGACCGGCAAAGGGCGGCGCTAATGGGAGCCACATTCAAAAGCATTGCCCACCATTACGGTCACCTCATTCTAGACGGCATGGATTGCTCCCCTGCGCAACCTCACGAGCTGCACCACCTGCCAATGGCGTGGAATCTCAAGCCCAGCCAGTGGGGCCAACCTCTCACCTTCCAAGCGCGCCCTCTCAGAAGTCACCCGGGGGGCCGCCCATGGTGAGCGCGATTCTTTTGCTGACCCTGCTCGGCCTCATGGTCCTGGTCCCTCTCTGGACGCTGAAGCGCTTTGCCGACGCCAAGGCAGCCTGGCAACGGGTGAGGGGCGGTGAGCGAGACGCTCGCACGCACGGCCGCGTCGTGATCCATGGCGGGCTGTTTGGAGTTGGGATGGTGGTCATCGCCGCGTTCTTGGCCCAAGCCACCTTCAGCGTCTGGCACCAGCTCGCCACCGGGGGAGGCCTGTTTGTCCTCGGCACGGTCGCGGTGCTCTGTCTGCTGGCCTTTTTCTGGGGCAAGGGGAGGTCGCGCGGATGAGTGCGTTGACGATGCTGGTCCTTTCCATGCTGGTCCTTGCTGTGTTTCTCTGCTCGGCGGCGTTTCTCTCTTTTATGATCGCGTTGACTTACCCGACCGTAAAGCAATCGCTGGCCCTTTTCTGCGCCGGGAAGCGCGACGCATCGCTCTACGTGGATTTCGCGATTTTTATTTTTGGGGGGATCTTCGCGGGTTGCGTCCTCACGCTCGCATTCGGGGCGGTGGTAATGGCCCTCAACATTTCCAGCGCTGAGGACGCCGCTCTATACGCGGCCACCTTGCTTAGCGCGGGGCTGGGCTACTGGGTGGGCCGATGACACGCGAGCCGTCCACCTTGTTTGCCCCAGGCGTTCTTCCCGGGCCGGATGGCATCGAGCTGTTGCCGATGCCCGCAGACATCCGGGCCATCTACGACGCAGCCCAACGCAACACGCCTTTCAGCAAGGACGTGGACGACGCCCTGGCCGCGCACCGCAACGCACACGGCGAAGCGGAGCAAATCGAGCACGCCCAGCGTGTGGATCCTGCGGATGCCATGCCCTCGGCGCGCTACCGGGCGTATGTGAGCCAACGCCGCTATGCGGTCCGCGCCTGCATTCAGGCCGGCATGGCACGAAAGGACATCGCAAGGTTCCTCGGGGTGGCTGTTTACACCTTGCAGAAAGATGCTCAAGCCCTTGGACTGCGGCTGCCGGTCAGCCAACGACAACCGAGGAGCATTGCAGGGCACTCGGTTGAGGAAGTGCTGAGCCTGCTCCACGAACTGGGCACCCACACCCGTGTGGCGGCTCGGATCGGCGTCACGCAGCAAGCGGTTAGCCTGTTTTGCAAGAAATACGAACTGGACATGCCGCAAAACGGAAAGAAGGCGGTTGTTCTGGCTCGGCGCAAAGAGGTGCGCCGGTTGAGCGAGGCCGGCCTATCGGTGTCTGAAATGGCGCAACAGTTGGCCGTGCCATACGCGTGCATAGCGGCCGACCGCAGAACGCTGAAGCTGCCGCGTGTGCGTCCGCCGGCAGAGAAAATGACCCTCTTGGGCTTGAGTCGAGCAGAGATCGAGGCCCTTCTTGCTCGATTCCAGACCATCAAGGCAGTGGCGTTGCATCTCGGAACCAGTGGGGCGCATGTGTCCTCGTACATGAAGAGGGCCGGCCTCAAAGCGCCACGGGACGGGCGATGCCGCCAGGCCAACACACCATCGACCGACCGCAAACCGCTGAAGCTTCCGGGCATGCGTAAACCGGCGGAGAAATTGACCCTCTCGGGCTTGAGTCGAGCAGAGGTCGAGATCCTGCTCGCCCGATTCCAGACGGCCAACGCTGTGGCTCTGCATCTTGGGGTCAGCGCGTCGTCTATATCTGTTTACATGAAAAGAGCAGGTCTCAAAGCGCCGCGCGATGGGCGACGTCGTCAGGCCACTCCATCATGATTCCACGCAAAGGCTTCCTCGGCGGCCGTTCCCCGGCCCAGGTTCAATCCTTGCTGGACGAAGGGGTGACTCAGCGCGCCTTGGCCCAACGCCTGGGCGTCACCCACCAAGCCGTGAACCGCTTTGTCCGGCGGCACCGCCTGGCGGGCTCCGGACGGCAGGCGTTCCGGGACCGCCAAGCCCGCGAGCTCGCTGAGCGTCGCCAGCAGGTGCAGCGGCTGGTCCGAGCCGGGCTGACCTCGGTCGAGGTGGCCCAGCGCTTGGACGTGTCGCCGGCCACCATCGGCCTGGACCGCCGAGCCCTTCGTTTGGGGCGTGTCCTGAAAGGGCCGGAGCAGCGCAGCTTGCAGGGGCTGGGCCTGGACCAGGTTCGGGCTCGCTTAAAGGAGGTCAGCCGGGCTCAGTTAGCGCGGGAGCTTGGGGTGAGCAGCTCGGCTGTCTATCGCTACTGCGGGAAGGTGGGCCTCAGCCGTCCGTAGCCTAGTTGCCTCTTGGCCCGGCGGTCGTTAAGTGGCCCAGCATATAGTTCGCGATCTGGCTCCGATCACGGGAAGGTCATTTCGATCAAAGGCTTAGCCGCCGTTAGGCTTTGGAGCATTGGCCGAAATGCACCCTCTGAACGATACTTGGTGCCTGTTCGATGGGATGTATTCGATGCCGCTGCTCAACTGGTCTAACCGTGATGAAGACCTGACCCGTTCCGCCCTGACGCCCTACCGCCTTCTGGAGCCGGTGGCCAGCTTGTCCTATGGGGAGGTCGACTCTCCGAACATGCTGATCGAAGGCGACAACTTGGACGCTCTGAAGGCCCTGCTGCCTTACTACGCAGGGCAGGTGAAGTGCATCTTCATCGATCCGCCTTACAACACTCGCAGCGCCTTTGATCATTACGACGACAACCTTGAGCACGCCAAGTGGCTGTCGATGATGTATCCGCGCCTAGAGCTGTTGCGAGATCTGTTGGCTGAAGATGGATCGATTTGGATAACCCTGGATGACAATGAGGCCCATTACTTCAAAGTCATTGCTGATGAGGTGTTCGGCCGTAAGAACTTCATTGCAAACGCGATTTGGCAGAAGGTCTTCTCTCCGAAGAACAGTGCTCGACATCTTTCCGTCGACCATGATCATCTGTTTGTCTATGCAAAAGACGCAGATATTTGGCGTCCGAACGACATGCCTCGGTCTGAGAGGCAAACTGCCACATACAAGAACCCCGATGAAGATCCGCGTGGTCCGTGGACCTCAGGCGACCTTTCAGCGCGCAACTTCTATGGCGCTGGAACATATCCGATTACTTGCCCCAGTGGCAGGGTAATACCTGGCCCTCCAAACGGAATGTATTGGCGTGTGTCGAAGGAGAAGTTTCAGGAAATGGATTCCGATGGGCGGATCTGGTGGGGCGCTGCAGGGAACAACGCTCCTCGAATAAAAAGATTTCTTTCGGAAGTCAAGCAAGGTGTAGTTCCTCAGACGATCTGGATGAACTCAGATGTCGGAAATACGCAGGAAGCGAAAAAAGAGGTCGTCGCACTTTTTGGTAGTGAAAACTTCATGACGCCGAAGCCTGAACGTCTCCTTCAACGTGTCATTCACATAGCGTCTGAAGAGGGGGATCTTGTTTTGGATAGCTTCCTAGGCTCTGCGACTACTTCTGCGGTTGCTCACAAGATGCGCCGGAAATGGATTGGGATAGAAGTCGGTGAGCACGCTCGGTTGCTTGGTCAACCCAGGATGAAAAAGGTTGTTGATGGTGAGCAAGGAGGCATCTCAAAAAGTGCCGACTGGAGGGGCGGTGGCGGCTTCCGCTTCTACAAGCTCGGTGTGCCCGTGTTCGATGATGCGGGCCACATCCGCGAGGGCATCAAGTTCGAACACTTGGCCGCCCACGTCTGGTTTGCCGAAACAGGCACCGCACGCTCCACACGTGCCCCCAAGCAACCGTTTCTGGGTGAGCACCATGGGATCGGCTACTACCTGCTGTTCAACGGCATTCTCGGGGATGAAAGCAAGAGTGGCGGTAACGTGCTGACCAAGCGGATCTTGAAGGGCTTGCAGCCCTTTGAGGGGCCCAAGGTGATCTACGGGGAGTCCTGCGACTTGCCAAAGGAGCGTCTGGAAGAACTCCAGATCACCTTCAAACAGACCCCCTACGACATCAAGGCACGCTAAGCATGGCTCTTTCCCTCAAGGTGTATCAGCAACGGGCCTTGTCCAGCCTGGCCCAGTTCCTCGAAGACGCCCGGCTGACCGGCCCGGCATCCGCGTTTGAGAAGAACGCGGATGCCGGTCTGGTCACCCAATACAAACCCATGCCTCATCTCGAGGCCTCGCCCTACGTGTGCCTACGCATTCCGACGGGCGGCGGTAAAACGGTCATGGGCGCGCACATCATCCAGGCGGCGGGCGACGCCTACCTCGAGCGCGAGTTCCCGCTGGTCATGTGGATGGTCCCCACCACCCAGATCAAGACCCAGACGCTGGAAGCCTTCAAGAATCCCCGACACCCCTACCGCCAAGAACTGGACGAGGCGTTCGGGGGCAAGGTCGCTGTGTTCGATGTGGAGGACTTCACCCACATCCGCCCCGCTGACTTGGGCACCAAGGTGTGCGTGGTCATTTCGACCATGGCGGCCCTGCGCGTGGAGAACCAGGAAGGTCGCAAGGTTTACGAGCACCACGAAGATCTGGAGCCTCACTTCGCCGGCAGCGTGTCCGACTTGCCCTACTTGGAGCAGAACAAGGCGGGAAAGGCCATCGCGTCCTTCGCCAATCTGCTGAAACTTCACGGCCCGTTGGTCATCACCGACGAAGCCCACAATGCCAACACGCCCCTGTCCTATCAGGTCTACGAGCGGCTTGGTGCCAAGGTCGTGGTGGAGCTCACGGCCACGCCGGAAGCCAGCAAAAGCAATGTGTTGGTGAGCGTCAGCGCGTTCGAGCTCAAAGTTGCCAATATGATTAAGTTCCCAGTCGTGCTCAAGGAGCACGTCGGGCAATGGGAAGTCGCAGTGGGTAGCGCCGTGGCTCGCCGTAACGAGTTGGGCAAGACCGCGCTGGGCGAGCCGGACTATATCCGTCCCATCCTGCTGATTCAGGCTGAGAACGCCAAGGGCACTGCCACGGTCGAGGAGGTCAAGAAGCACCTCATCGACAACGAGAAGGTGCCCGAGAAGGCGATTGCCATCGCCACGGGCGATCAGCGCGAGATCGACGGGGTGGACCTGTTCGCCAAGGACTGCCCCATCGAGGTCATCATTACCAAGCAAGCGCTCAAGGAAGGGTGGGATTGCTCCTTTGCCTACGTCTTCTGCTCGGTGGCCCAGGTCAAGAGCGACAAGGACATCCAGCAGCTGCTGGGGCGCGTTCTGCGCATGCCGTATGCCACCCGCCGCAAGCAGGAGGCCATGAACAAGGCCTACGCGCACGTCACCACTGCGGCGTTCAATCTGGCTGCCGCAGAGCTCACCAAGTCGCTCATCGACATCGGGTTCAACCCTCTGGAGGCCGTGGGGGCGGTGCTGCCGGATCCCACACCTGGGCCCGGCTTGGACTTGCAAGGCGGCAAGGTCAATCCGGTGCCCGTGACGCCCAGGGCCACCATTGCTGTGAGCAAACAGCCTGATCTTACCGGCATCCCTGCTCGGGACCAGGCCAGCGTTGTATTCACTCCGAACGAAGAGGGTAAGGGGGGCTTGGTAGAGATCACGGGCGAGGTTGACGATTCCACGGTGGAGGCCATCACCAAGGTTGTGCCAACCAAGGAGCGCGAGGAGGCGGTCGCCACCATCGAGCGGCACCAGATCGCATCCAAGGCCGTCAAGGCACCCAGCCAGAACGGCGCAGTGTTCAGCGTGCCGCGGCTGGGGGTCATGGAGCAGGGCGAGCTGGAGTTCGTGGAGAGCGGTGCCACGCCGCCGGGCTTCACGTGGGACTTGCTGGCCTATCCCCCTGACTTGACCAGCCTCAAGTTCAACGCAGACAGCAAAACCTTTGAAGTCGATTTGGTGGACGAGAAGGTCAGCTATACGCCGATTGATGACGACGTGAACACTTATTTGCCAGGCTTCGCCAAGGACCGCACCCAAGCGGACTTGGTGGGCTGGCTGGACCAAAAGATCCGTGATCCGGGGGTCAAGCAGCCCGTGCTGCGGGAGTGGTTGCGCCGGTCCATCAGCGGGCTGTCCGAAGATCGGGGCTTCTCGCTATCGCAACTGCTCAATGGCCAGTTCGTGCTCCGACGGAAGCTCGGAGAGCAGCTTCAGATCGCCAAGGCGGAGGCGCTTAAGGATGGCTTCCAGCAGGCCCTGTTTGGTGCCGACGCTGAGATCGTGGTCAGCGACGAGCCCGATGCCATGTTCACCTATCCGGCGGACATGACCCAGTATCCGGCGCATGCCTACTACCAAGGCGGCACGTATCGCTTCCGCAAGCACTACTACCCCCTCGTGGGCGATCTTCAATGGAAGACCGCCGGGGGCAAGGTGGGTGAGGAGTTCCTCTGCGCCCAAGCCATCGACCAACTGGATGAGGTTGAGTTTTGGGTCCGAAACTTGGTGGACAAGAGCCAGTTCTGGATGCCGACGTCCAAGCAGCGGACCTACCCGGACTTCGTAGCAAAGCTCAAGGACGGTCGCCTCCTGGTCGTCGAATACAAGGGCGGCGACCGTTACACGGCGGACTCTGAGAAAGAGAAACGCATGATCGGTGAGCTGTGGGCCTCCAAAAGCAAGGGCAGGGGGGTCTACCTCATGGCCCAGCTGACGGACGAGAAGGGCAACAGCGTCACCGAGCAACTTAAAGCAGCGATCTCTAAATGATCAGGTGTGAATGCAATATTCGCAGCCGATGAGACGGAGGCGCGCGAAGATGGATCTGAAACCAACCAATGGAACAGGGGCAATGATTATTGACGATGTGAGCAGTGCAGGTAAGCAGGCCGAAGGTGATCTGTTCAAGGCTTTTGATGAGCTGGGCCTCAATCCATCCGATGAGCAAGTTCAGCAGTTGAAGGCTGCCGTCAGCGGGATCGTTAACGTTAAGCTCAAGGTTGGGGTCTTTGGGCAAACCGGTATGGGGAAGTCGTCCCTTTGCAATGCGCTATTTGGTGCCGAAATCTCCAAGGTTGGTCACGGCGTATCCATGACGCGCCAGCAGACGGAAGCGCAGATCAACCTGGGCAATGGGGGCGGCATAACCCTTGTGGACTTTCCCGGTTTGGGGGAGGACGAGGAGCGCGACGAGGAATACAAGGCGCTCTACAAGAAGGAGATGCCAAAGATGGATCTCATTCTCTGGATGCTGGCTGTCAATGATCGGAAGAACAAAGACGACATCCTTGCACATGAGGAGCTGGTCAGGCCGATTGCCAAGGAAAACGCCATTCCCGTGATTTTTGTTGCCAACAAGGCTGATGCGGCGCAGCCCTCGGGTGACTGGAACTTGGAAAACAACCGCCCCAGTCTCAAGCAACAAAAGTCAATCGACGCTGCGGTCCTGGGCTCTACTGACGAGAACGGCGTCTTGACAAAGGGCTTTGTGCAAAAGTTCTCCGTCGAGCATTCCGATATCTGTGTTGTTTCGGTCGATAAGGGCTACGGGCTGGTGCGTCTCGTAGACACCATTGTGAGGTCTCTTCCTGCCGACAAAAAGTTTGGTGTGGTCCGAGAGGCAAAGAAAGAAACGGTATCCGAGCAGGCGAAGACTGAAGCTAAGGAAGGGCTCTTCGATACCATCAAGCGCGAGGTGATGCGTGTTGTCAAGGAGGCCGCACCGGCTCTTGCGGCCGCAGCTGCCAAGAAGTTGATTGAGATCGGTTTGGGCTGGTTGCGGAAGAAGCCCAGCTTCCGGATCTAACGAGGCATCGGGGCATGATTCCCAAACGGCCGCCTTACTTCTTCATGTGTCGGAACTGCCTGCATAAGTTTGAGCGCAACATCCCGGTCGGTCTCATTTGCCCTGTTTGCCGGTCTCTTCGGATAGTGTCGAGACCGGTGATGAAGTGAACCAGCGGGCCCCGTCGGGACCCGCTCACTGCTAGGCGTTGATGGTGGATTGGTCGAATATCCTAGGGCTGGGGCCGCGCTCTGTCTCAACGGATAAGACGTGTGCATGGAAGTATGGCGACATCAAATACAAGGAACTGGGGACAAATGACGGACGATCTGAACAAGGCCCGCGAGCTAGCGGCGATGCCTGCGCGCAAGAGGCCTGTGCTGCTCATCGCTGATCGGAAGGCATTGGCAGAAATGACAGCCAGGGCAGAAATTCATCCTTGGGTCAGCGGATATCTGGGGCTCTACCGGCAGAAGGCATGGTGGAACCCGCAGGCTTGTCTGATTGAGGCTGGCGAGGACCTATACGCGGAAAAGAGCGCGTCGCTTCGCGAAGTCGATACCCCTGACGATCAGCTGATTGAGAGGTTGGGAAAGGCTCTGAAGTTCACCATCCCTCTGATCCGACTGACTCCAGCAATCGCCGACGATGTGTTCACCTTTGATTATTTGAAGCCCATCGAGAACGGGAAGTTCTATGTGCTCCACCCCGTTCGGCATAGCCACTACGTGTTAGCGGCTGATTACCCCCAGCGGGTTCTTGTCGAGACTCATTCGACGTTCTTGAAGCTCGCTGCTGCCTTGGGGGCTAAGAGTGTGAAGCTCACTTCGGTCACTGCGGAGGAGTCGAAAAAAGGTGGGGGATTTAAAGCACCCATTGAGGAGATTAAGGCTGTATTGGGGCTAAAGGCTTCCGTAGACGAGTCGGTCAGTGCCACGTATTCGCACGAGAAGACCTTTGATAAGCAGTCGCAAGCGCCTCACGTCCCTGAAGATTTGAAACAATGGGTCGAGAGCGATACAAACCTTGAAACGATGGCGCACCTCCGCCTGAAGAACGGTGTCACCAAGGACCACGTGAGCATCTCGGTCGCGAGAAAAGCAGGTGTCGATGCTGAGTTGCTCGCAAAGGTGGGAGACAAAGAGGCCAGCGCGAACGCGACGTATCATGCTGCGTCGACCTCTACTTGGCATTTCGCAGTCGAATACCATCCCCTCTAGCAACGGATTGCACCCATGAGCTTGGAAAAGATTTGCCTGGCCGCAGCACTGCTGGCCCTCCCGGCCGCCGCGCCAGTCCTCGCCAAGCAGGGCGAGGTGTGCTCATCGAAACCATCAGCCACAAACAACACGCTCTCCGACAGCATGGTGTCTGAATGCAAGACGGCGGGCGCCGCCACCATTCCGAAGCCCTACAGCTAAGGCTGGAAGGTCGTGACGACGCTGCCCCAGGCTAACATGGGCACGGATCCCAAGACCGGGTTGCCGCAGTCCAGATTTGCTTGGACGGTGGTGGTGGAGCACGACTGATGACGCAATCCATTCAACCGTATTCCGAAGAGGGCTTTGCCGCGTTCCGCGAACAGGCCCAGCAGGCGCAGGAAGCCCTTGTCGCAATGCGCAACGCGCTGGAAAACTTGGCCAAGGAGGAAGGAGTCTCTCCTGAGGTATCGCTGGAAAGGGAGATCCCAGATGGCCCGTTCTTCCCTCAAGGCCAGGCCGGTGTGGACCAGCTGAAGCTCATTCCCGGGCACGAGCCCCTGATGGCTAGCACTTCCACATCGCTGTCTGGTTGGATGGAATGGATCAAATCTCAGGTGATTGGATGACTAGTGGAATGTTGAAGAGTAGTCAGGAAAGTGCTTGGGGAACTGACGCAATGAGACATCAACTTCGAACTAGGTTCATGCACTACGCACGGACGTTTCAAGGGAAACGTGGACTCAAGCGATTTAGCAATGCTTCCAGTCAGACGCCCAACCTATATGTCTACTTTGCCGGGAGGAGTGCTGGCTACGTTCACGAGTGGCGGCTGAGTGGCTCCGATTTGATATTAGGGCACTTTGCTGTTGATAAGGCGCTTGAGGGTAAGGGGTTCGGTGAGTCGCTTTTACGTGGATTTGTCTGTTCAGCTCAACGTGAGCTTGGGATCAAAAGAGTTGTTTTTAGGCTGCGCAAGCACTCGCCGGCTTATACGAAGCTTCTCTTGAAAGTGGGCGCGATTGATACCGGTCGGGTGGTTGACTTCAATCCTGAGTGGCATTGGATGCTTCCTGCTCTTGAAAGGCGCTGCTTTTTTTGGCGGTGGGTAAAGCATCTACGAAGCAGATTTTCAGCATAGCCTGATGCTTGCAACTCACCGAGTCGCGGTCGCTTGCGCTCGGCGCTTGGACGCGATTTGAGCCAATGGTCCCAACCTTTGCAAATCGGGATAGGCAGAATCCTGCCCATCCCATGTTCCTCGGGATCGTTCGGCCGGCTCACTCCGGCCTATTTTTCGCCTAGTGTCAGGCCTCGCCTCGCTGGGCTTGGCGGTCCCTGGTGAGCGCAACCGCCTCCTCATACGTGGCTGCTTTGCCGCTAAGAAGCAGGTCCAACGCGACCCGGTGCCGGGCGGTGTAGTAGATATTCCCCAGTGGCAACACCGTCGCTGGACGCATCGCGGGGCCAAGGGTGTAGACGAAGTGCGGAGAATGGGTCTCCGGCCAATGCGGGTCTACGTCCTGAAGCCGATCAACCGTGTCTACGCGCTCGATGAAGTGGACACTTCGGAACTGCGATAGGTAACGGAAGCCGATGTAGGCCGGCGGGACAGTGGGCCAGCCATTGCCACCGATGGGATGGAAATACTTGCCCTGCTTGGTTACGACATCGATCCAGGTCAGCTCTTGAGAGCTGGGCATCAAGTCGCGGCTTAGCGAGACCACATAGGCGAGCGAGTCAAACGCGTTGGAGGTCATTCCATATTCCGATAGGTGTAAGGCGAGCTGGTCCAGCCACAAGCGTTCGATTTGGTTTCTGGTCGCAGCAAGAGCCCGCTTCGCCATGGCACGGATTTCAGACCAGGAGAGGTGATCGACGGGGATGCCCTCGACGTCCGCAGGAAGGTGCCGAACGGCCCAATCCTTCCGAGCCGCGCTGACCGAGATGAGCCGCTTGTGCTGCACATTCGAGTCGGCCAAGCGATGGACATACCGGGCAAGTTGCGCATGCGTGGCCACCTGCCAGTGTCGCTTGGCTTCAAACACCAGATGAAAGGCCGTGCCTGAAAGAACCTCCAAATCAGTGAACCCGCGATCCTTCATGCCGAAGTCTTGGCTGGAAAGCGCCACCTGTGCCAACGGATCAAGCCCCATGGCACCGAAGAGCTCCGCACGAAGCGCTGCGGACTGCTCCAGGCACCATCCCAGGGCATAGGTGCCCGCGTTCTCATCGCAGCCGGCTAGCCCAAAGCAACTGACGGGTTCTGCCCCCCGAATCAACATCAAAGCCTCCTTGCAGTGGGGCAAGGCATCGCCCCTACTGGGTCGACTGATGTTGCCAGAACTTCTGGTTTTGGGGCCACCACTTCCCCGCGTTGACGCGCCTCATCACGAGCGCGCGGAAAGCATCGGGGGAAGGGGCTGGCCCCTTCCGCTTATGCCTGCACTGGTTGCATCGGGCATGTGCGGCCACCACGTTCCCGGACACGTCTCGGCCCCCGTCTTGCTGGGCCAGCAGGTGTTCGGCGGTGCACTGAAAGGCTTGAGCCTTGCGGGACTTCAGTCCCAGTTCTGATGGGGCTTCGAGCCACATCGGCAGACCGCAATAGAAGCAGCGGCCCAACTGGGCATGGAAGGCGGACGTGCGGAGGGATTTGCGGCGTTTGGTCGTCATGGAAAGCTCCGGAATCGAAAAAAGATTCCCGCGCCCCCATTGGGTGGACCTCGGGCACCCGGAGCCTACTGGCATGCGGGCACAACACCGACGCTTCAGCGACCGGCGATTGCTTTTTAGCTTACTCGTGTCTTCGGTGCAAGCGCTTGGGTTGGCACCTCCAAATCTTGTTGCCCGATCCTCTTGCGGAAATGGATTTATCGAGTATTGGTGAAGCAAGCCCAAGCCGGGCCCTTTCCCCTTTCCCCAATATCCGAGGAGGATTTTTCATGCGCAAGACCCTTTCTTTTTCTCTGGCCTTGATGGCCGCGTTTTCTGCCACTTCGGCGTCCGCCGCTGACGTCACCGAAGACCTGATCATTTCTGCGACCGTGAACAACGAGTGCAGCCTGCTCGTGACCCAGCTGAGCGGCGGTGAATACAACGGTTTGGCGGTTGGCACGCAGGGTTATTCCAACGGCGCGTTGCTGGTGCGTTGTAACCAGGGCACGGCCTTTAGCATCGTGCCCGGCGATGGGTTGAACTACGGCGCCGCGATTGCTCGTCCCAATCACCGCGCCGTGTCCGATGGGGCCGGAAACTTCGTCGCCTACGGCCTCTTCAAAGATCCTGGTGTCAGCCAGATATGGGGCAGTGGGGCCGATGCTTGGGAGGGCGTGGGAACCGGTGAGCAGCAGATGATCGGCATCGGTTATGCCTTCTATGATCTGAACAAGGTGCCCGGCGGAACCTTCTCCGACACCATCGCCGTGACCCTGACTTACTGATCCTCAGCCGTTTTACTTGAAGCCCCCGGAAATCTCCGGGGGTTTTCTTTTGGTGGTGGGTTGACAACTTTAAAAGTTTTGTTTGGATCAAAGGAGTTGATCGTTTCGGAGGAATGATGTTGAAGCGTTTGTTGGTGGTTTCATTGTTTTTGCTGGGCGCCGCTCCTGCATCGGCGGGCAACGTGTCGTTGTTTCCCACAAGCATCGTGGCCCCGGCTGGAGAAAGGGCAGGCGCGTTGACCTTGGAAAACCATGGGAAAACCCCCGAGCGTTTCCAAGTGACGGTGCTGGACTGGTCCCAAGACGCCAGCGGGCAGGACGTGACCAGCCCCGCCAAGGCGGTGCTCGCGGCACCGTCCGTGGTCGAAATCCCGCTTGGGTCCCGCCGGGCCGTGCGGTTGGTGCGCACCCAAGGCATCGGCACGCCGGGCTACTACCGCGTGCTGCTGCGCCAGTTGCCCCAGCCGTCCACGGCGGGCCAGGTGCAGTTGTTGATCCACCAGAACCTGCCGGTGGGGTTTGAAGACGCCAAGGCCGGTCCTCCCGTGCTCAGGGCGCGCTTCACCGCCGACGGGCTTCTGCTGACCAACACCGGTTCGACCGCCGCGCGCCTGACCGCCGTCGGTCCTCAAGGCATGCCGGCATGGCGCGAAGGGGCGCTGGGATGGGTATTGCCAGGGCAGAGCAAGCACGTGGAGCTCAAGCCTGGCCTCAAGGCGTCCAAGCTCTCAATCACGGTCAACGGGGCTCCCGTCGTCGTCCCCGTGAACTGAGGGCGACACGTGCGGCGGGGAAGCGTCCTGGGCCTCGCGCTGGTCCTGTCCATTGGCAGCGCGCACGCGGCCATCCCAGACGGGGTGGAACCCGTGCTTGCAGCGGCTATCCTGGCCAACGGCCAGCCCGCCAAAGACCCCGTGTTGCTCTGGCAGCAGAACGGGGCTTGGGTCGCGCAAGCCACGACTTGGCAGCAGCTCGGCGTGACCCTTCGCCCGGGCGAAGAGGGGCAGGACCTGACTGACCAAGCCTTGGGCGTCTCGGTGGCTTACAACCCCGAGAACGCCACGGTCCGGCTCACCATCCCCGCCGACCGCAAGCCAGCCCAGCAGCTCACCCGACGAGGCACCCCGGTTTCCCAGGTCTCGCCGGCCATCGGGGGCGTCTTGGTCAACTACAACCTCGCCACCCAGATTGCAGGCGGCCAACAAGCGACGTCCTTGGCACTGGAGGCGCGCACCGGAGGGCGTTGGGGCGCGGTCTCCACCACCGGGCAGTTCAACCAATCCCCCGCCGGGTTTGGCATGCGCCGCGGCATGACGACCTGGCAGAAGGACGACCTGCAGCGCCAACGAACCTGGCAAGCCGGCGATGTCTACGCCACGCCCCGCATCGGCCCCGTGGCGCTGGGCGGCATTCGCCTCGCGAAGGACCCGGCAGCGCTGGATCCGCTCACGCCGACGTGGCCCGTCCCGACCTTGGGGGGCATCGCGCTGGATCCGGGGCAGGTCAAGGTCCTGTCCAACCAAGCCGAAATCACGCGCCAGGACGTCAAGGCCGGCCCCTTCACCGTGGACAGTCGAAACGTGGCCTTGGGAGCCAGCCAAACGGCTGTGGTGGTGCGAGACGCCTACGGCCGCCAGACCGCCGTTTCCACTGCACGCCTCTACGTCGCCCCAACCCTGCTGCGTCCTGGACTCTCCGCTTGGGAAATCGCCGCCGGACAAGTCCGCGAAGACGAAAACCGCTACGGCACGGCCGGCGTCAGCGCGTCGTGGGCCAAGGGCGTCAACGACCGCTGGACCATCCGAGCCGGTGGTCAGGTGGACGAGAACGGCAAGGGCAACGTCACCGTGGGTTCCACCTGGGCCCCGGGCACCTGGGGCGTGCTC
Source organism: Stenotrophomonas sp. 80084_Sma (assembly GCF_056481995.1). Taxonomy (NCBI): domain Bacteria; kingdom Pseudomonadati; phylum Pseudomonadota; class Gammaproteobacteria; order Lysobacterales; family Lysobacteraceae; genus Stenotrophomonas; species Stenotrophomonas sp. 80084_Sma. The sequence goes on from NZ_CM151177.1 coordinate 1,390,654, forward strand.
GACGGGGAGGTGGGGCGCTCAAGCGACGGCGGGACGCGTTGGGCTGCTGCCTACGACTACCGAGGGCCCACCTTTGGCCTGCGGCTGGAACACGAAGAAAACGACGGTTTCTGGCGACTGCAGATCGAGACGGCGCTGCCCATCGCTTCGCGCACCCAAGCCAGCGTTTCCTACCGCCCGGATCGCCGCTTCACTTTGCGTGGCATCTACAGCGCCATCGACACGGGGCGCTCCAGCCTGGCCTTCGCTTCCTTGGGCGTGAGCGCGAACCTGGGCACTGCAGGCCAGGTGTCCGCCAACGTGCTGAAGGACCTCAACGGCGGCGATCTCCAGGTATCGGCGACCTACACGTATCGCTTCGGCAGCAAGGCCAGCGTGGGTGTGCGGGCCCGCCAGGCCCCAGGCCAGGATGCCCTGACCACCCGAGCGACCTACCGCACCGAGGGCGGCCTTCGCGTGGCTGCAGAGCACACCGAGGGCGATCAGGGCAGCACCCAGGCCACGGCGGATGCCATGACGCGTTACGGCGACGCCCGGATCATGCTGGACCGCTACGACGGGCAAACCCAGGTGGCGGCCAACTTCTCCGGCGCCGTGTTCCTGGACCACCGCGGCGTGGCCTTCGGGCGACCCGCCTACGCCAGCTTCGCCGTGGTGGATGTGCCGGGCCAAGCGGGCGTGCCGGTGCGGGTCAACGGCGCACCGGTCGGCCAGACCAACAAGCAAGGCCGCGTGCTGGTCACCGACGTTCCCTCCTTGCTGCCCACCACCGTCAGCCTCAAGGACAAGGAGCTGCCGGTGGGCGTGGAGATCGGGGAGACCGAAAAGCAATCGGTGGCCCCCCGCCAAGGCGGTGTGCGGGTGACCTTCCCCGTGCTGACGCAGAACGCCCGGGCCTTCACTCTGACAGGGGCCAGCATCGCGCCGGGCACCCTGGCATCTACGCCGAACGAACAAGCAATGGTGGGCTACGACGGAGCGCTCTACCTGGAACACCCCGAGCCGGGGATGGCCGTTGAGGTGTCGGACGTGTGCAAAGCCGTGTTGCCGTCTCCACTGCTGGGCGTGGACGAAGTGGCGAAGTTAAGGTGCAACTAGCCGCTCAGATCTCCCTCGCGAGTGGGCGGCACCCCTAGCACTCTTGCCTTTGCAGCAATGACTGCGCAAACGGTCAACCCACATTCCGGGCAAACCGCAGGCTTGAGGAGCCTCTCTGGCAAGATAGGAACGATGGCCCCGCATTCGCAGCGCAGCCCCAGGGCTTCGACCTTCTGCACCCGTCGCTCCGGGTCCCCCTTGATGGCCAAATAGCTCGAGTTGCACTTGGTATTCGGGCAGAAAACGGGCTTGTCCCCCGCTTGCTCTGCCGGGCCGAGAATCAGCACATGGCCGCAGTCGACGCATTTGCCCGTCGCGAGATCCTTGCCGGCAGCGATCAGCGTCGAGCTCGCAACCTCTTCCAGCTCACCGATGAGAACACGGAGCCTTTCGATCTTCGGCCGTGCGTTCGTCAGATCTTTGCGCAAATGGAGAAAGCTCCCCAACGAGTTGTAGTAACTGCGAAACTTGCCCCAAGGAATGCGTTTGGCCTCGCCTATCGGCAAAAAATCCTTGTCCTTGAAAGCGGCCTTCAAGTCAGTTGAGGCGAAATCGAGGTCTTCGGGCAGCGGCGTGACCGAGATGGAAAAGCTGGCTGTTTGATCAGAGTTGGGGTCGAACGTGGCCAGCATTTTGATGATCTGGTCCGGTCGCCATTCGCGAGCAAGCTCGGTGGAAACGTCTTCACCGTATGCAGCCAAGTTCTGATAAGCCACAGATTCCAAGCAGAATCGTAGTTCCAGCGCGGCGTAGATGAATGACGCGTCATCGCCCCTGCTGATTAGTTCTTTAGCCGTGCTTAAACGTTCCGCGATGTTGTAAAGGGCCATAATCAAAGGTTACTCGATTGGAACTCGGGATCAAGTTAACAGCCGCCTGTAGGCACTATCTCCCAACGAGATTGCCTAAATGCGTGGGCGGGACTAGAGTTCGTGGAAGGGGGGATGGCCAGACCAGTTGAGAAGGAGCGCCCAATGCCCATCAGGGCCGTGGTGTATGTCAGCGAGGCATCCGACGCGTTGCGCGGCGATCTGCTTGGCCTCCGGAGCGGCAAGCTCCAGGAGCTGGTCGACGACGCAACTCGATTTAACCGGGACGCAGGTGTCAGTGGGGTGCTCTTGTTCGACGGCACGCGCTTCCTCCAATACATGGAAGGCCCCCCGGACGGGTTGGACGTGGTGTTCTCCAGAGTGCTCGGTGCTTCGAGCCATCACGATCTGATCGAGCTGCAAAGAGGGACGATCACGGATCGTCGCTTGCCTTACTGGCCTATGCGCTGGTTGCCTGTGGAAGTCCAAGAGCTGAGCGAGGTCGCAGAGGGCGACTGGGCCGGCTTCAAGGTGCGGGGGGATGGAGAAGCGTTGAACGCAACCGCGATCGACCGTTTAATGTTCCTAGTGAGCAGGCGCGCACTGGTAGGAAGGTGAACCAGTGGCGACCGCCAGGCAGCGCAAGGAATCCGACCCCTACGTGCAGCCCAAGTCTTCGTGGATCGCCGTAACAAGCTGTCGGAAGCGGTAAGGCTTCGGGAGAAATCGAACCTTCTCGGGCAGCGGGGGCAGCTGCGAGCGTTGAAGGCCAGACGCGAGCATGACGCGGGCCTGGGGTTGAGCAACCGCGGCTTCCGCCGCGACCTCCAGCCCGTCGGCGCTGTCCGGCATGTTGAAGTCGGTCACTACCACCGCGAACTTGGCGCTGCCGCGCAGGAGGACGAGGGCCTCGTCCCCGTTGCTGGCGGGAGTGACTTGGAAGCCCTGAGAGGTCAGGGCCTCGACGACGACGCTGCGGAGATCGTCTTCGTCTTCAACAAACAACACGTGGATCGGCATCTCAATGCTCTGGTGCGGGGAAGCAAAGGCTGACGCGGGTTCCCTTCCCAAGCTCGCTCTGGAGCTCGGTGAACCCGCCGGACTGGGCCGTGAAGCCAAACACTTGGCTCAAGCCCAGCCCGCTGCCCCTTCCGATGGGTTTGGTAGTGAAAAACGGTTCAAATACCCTGGCCTGCTGGTCCGCCTCAATCCCTGAACCGTCGTCTCGGACGCTCAAGCAGATGTAAGGGCTTTCACTGGCGTTGGGCAACGTAGGATCGCGGGTTTGCCGCGCAGAGGCCGTGATGAGGATCGTTCCGCCCTTCGGCATGGCATCGCGGCTGTTGCACACCAGGTTAAGGATTGCGGCCTCCAGCTGTGCTTTGTCCAGCGACAAGGTCGGAAGGCCTCGAGAAACCTCGACCGTCAATGCGATCGCGTCGCCGGCAGAGCGGCGCAGCAGCGCTTCGCATTCGGCCATCAAGGCGGCCAAATCGACGGCCTCTGGCACCAGGGTTTGGCCCTTGCCAAAGGTCAGCAACTGCCGAGTCAGAAGGGCCCCGCGCTCAGCGGCCCGCTGCGCCGTGTCAATGAGCTTGGCCACGCCCCCGTCTTTGACCCGCAGGCTGATGAGGTCCAGGCAGTTGGCCACGATCGTCAACAGGTTGTTGAAATCATGGGCCAAGCCCAGCGTGAACTTACCGATGGCCTCCATCTTCTGCGCCTGCAGGAGATCGCGCTGGGCTTGGAGCAGCTGCTCCTGCGCTTCGTGGCGCTCGGTGATGTCGCGGGTGATTTTGGCAAACCCCACCAGTTCCCCGTCTTCCCAGATGGGGTCTATCACCACACTGGCGCGAAAGCGCGTTCCGTCTTGGCGCAACCGCCAGCCTTCGGCGACATAGCGCCCCTCCAAGGCCGCGGTCCGCAGGTTTCGCTCTGGTAGGCCGGCTTGGGCCTCCTCGGGCAGGTAGAAGCGGGAAAAGTTGGTGCCGACCACGTCGGCAGCCTGGTAGCCCTTGATTCGTTGCCCACCCGGGTTCCAGGTCTGGATCACCCCGCTGGGGTCGAGCATGTATAGGGCGTAGTCGGTGACCGAGTTCACCAGCAGGGCAAACTGCCGGCTCTCGTCCCTCAAATCGGTTTTCGCTTTCGCTGGTTGGTTCATGGGTCATCCTCTCGGCAGGGCCACCGAAGGGCGACAGAGTGCGCAGTGTAGAAGAGCGACGGCCGTCATCCTTTTGCGCCCTCTTAACAAATCGGGCGAGCCCTCGGGCCACACTGTCCAATCGTGGCACATCCACTCAGAGCGCTTGTAGGGAGAAAGTCATGGGATTGGACGGCAAAGCAGTAAGGGTTCTTCTTGTAGAGGACGAACCCACTCTCATGATGGTCTTGGAGCAGGCCATTGCCCAAGTCGGCTACGACGTCTCCAAGACGGCCGAAGATTTGCCCACAGCCTTGGTATGCGCCGAGGAGGCGGCCTTCGATGTTGCGGTGCTGGACGTCAACTTGAACGGGGTCGAGTCTTACCCCGTGGCCGATCGCTTGGTCGAGTTGGGGGTGCCGTTCCTGTTTACGACCGGTCTTGGGGCCAACCGGCTGCCCGAACGCTTCAAAGGCACGCCCTTCCTTGAAAAGCCTTTTCGCCTGAAAGAGATCGCCGCCGCCCTCCAGTCCCTTCGCCAGGAACTGGAGGTTCACTGAGTTTCCGGACCTAGCACCGGTCGGGACCTTCGGGTCCCTTTTTTTATTTCAGCGGGGCGGCGGTCTGCTGGTAGGTGCCCACGATCTCGCTCACGCCCAGGATGTGGCCCTTCGCGGCCTTCAGCACCTCGTCCCGCGTTGCCCCGGCCTTCATATCAAGCACGGTGTCCAAGGCCAACAGCTGGAAATGGTAATGGTGCGGTGGATCCTCGACCGGCGGTTTAGGGCCAAAGTAGCCTACCGAGCCTCGGCTGTTGGCCCCCTGCAGCATTCCCTCCGGTTTCAGCAGCCGTGGATCGACGGGCAGGCCCTCCGGCAGTGATTGTGTGGTGGCTGGGATGTTGTAGGCCACCCAGTGAACAAAGGGCTTGACGTTGGCCGCGTCCGGGTCCTCCATGATCAGCGCATAAGACTTGGCACCAGGCACCGGGCTCCACGAAAGAGCGGGCGACGCATCGTCGTGATACGCGCTGAAGCGGGAAGGCAACGCTTGGCCCGAGGAGAACGACGGAGAGCGGATCTCGAACGCAGCGGCGTTGCCGATCCGATCCTTGGCCAACGGGACCCCCGAGCCTTGATTGACTTGGGCCATCAAGGGCCCGCTAGGCACTGCCGCCGCGGGGGAGGCGGACGCTTGGCCCTGGCCGTAAGTCACACGGTAGATGACGCCGTTGGCATCGTCGCCAACCAGCAGGGCCCCCCCCCTTGGTCATCGCCAGACCGACGGGCCGTGCGATGTGCGCTTGGCCGTTGTCGACCAGGAAGCCGGTCAAGAAGGGCTCAAAGCCGACCGGCTTGCCGGCGTCGAAACGAACCCGCACCACCTCGTAGCCCGACGCAGGCTTGCGGTTCCAGGAACCGCGCATCGTCACGAAGGCGTCCCCCCGGTAAGCTGCCGGAAACTGCTGGCCGGTGTAGAACAGCATCTGCATGGGGGCCGCGTGGGCGGTGTAGCCCAGCACCATGGGCTCGCTTGTCGCCGCCCATTGCTGTTTGCTGATCTGCCCTGGCGGTGTGCTCTGGGGATTCACCCCGTCCTTGCCCCAGATGTGGGGCCAACCATACTTCTTTCCTTTCTGAATGCGGTTGAGCTCCTCGGGCTGCTCATCGTTGCCCAAGTAGTCGATGCCGTGATCCATCCCCCACAGCTCCCCCGTTTTGGGGTCCCAAGCAAAGCCGATGGTGTTCCGCAGGCCACTGGCGAAGATGGAACGGCTCTTGCCATTCGGCGAGGACCTCAGCAGTGCCGCGTGCTCGGGATTGGTCTCGTTGCACGCGTTACAGGACGAGCCCACGCTGATGTAGAGCATCCCATCGGGGCCAAAGGCCAGCGTGCGGTTGGGGTGCTGACCGCCATCGGGCAGGTCGTTGATGATCCGTTCCTCTGGACCCAACGTCCCGTCGGGGTGTATGGGGGCGCGATACACGTCGTTGGCCGTGGCGACATACAGCTGCCCGTTGGCGATGGCCAGGCCGTGCGCCCCTGGACGCGAGAAGACCACCTTCGGTTCGGCGTCCAAGGCTCCGTCTTCATTGGCATCCTCCAGCAACAGCACGTCGCCTTGATCTCGACGTGAGACATAAATCCGCCCGTCTGGTGCCACGGCGATGATCCGCGGATTCTGAAGGCCTTGCGCAAGGGGACGCACTTGGAAGCCACTGGGCACCGTCAGGGCCTGAACGCGCTCGGGCGTCGCATCTACCTTGGCGGGTTTGAACGTATGGACGTTGGCTTGGACGTCGGTTCCGTCCCCCTGCTGAGCGAAGGCGAGGGAGGGGGCCAAGAAGACGAGCAAAAGCGCGGAACGGGTCATGAGGATGGCCTGGCGCTGAGGAGCGTTCAGCATGTGGCGGGAGCGGTCAATGGCCTGCGAATGCGTTGCATGCGCGCCGTTCACCACGAGGGCCATCGATCTCCAGGCCCACGCACCGCCGGTCTGAGATGCTCCGCCGTTCGCCAAGCCTTCACTCGGGGATCGCTTGATCCGCATCCCAGCCTCGATACGGTAAGGCTTCGCCCGACACGAGAGGAGGACATCCATGGCAGAGCTCAAAGAGAACCTGTTGGACTGGCTGCGCGACGCACACGCAATGGAGCAACAGGCGGAGACCATGCTCAAGGGGCAGGCGTCCCGCATCGAGCACTACCCGGTGCTGAAGGCGCGCATCGAGGAACACATTCAGGAAACCATCGGTCAACGCGAACGGCTGGAAGGGTGCATTAAGCGCTTGGGCGGCTCGCCGTCGACCCTCAAGGACGTGATGGGCAAGATGGCAGCCTTCGGTCAGGCCGTCGGCGGCATGACGGCCTCCGACGAGATCGTCAAAGGCGCGATGGCCGGTTACGTCTTCGAGCATTTCGAGATCGCCTCCTACACGGCCCTGATCGCCGCAGCGAAGACGGTGGGCGATGCAGAAACGGCCCGGATCTGCGAAGAAATCCTCGTGCAGGAAGAGGCGATGGCCGACTGGCTGGCGGCCCACCTGCCCGAGGTGACCGAAGAGTTCATGGTGCGCGACGCCACGCCGGGCGTCGAAGCCAAAAAGTAACCGCTGCGCCGCGCCGGCCGGGTTCACGCCCGGCCGACGCGGCCGGGCCTACAACGAAAGGCCCTAGGATTGGAGGCGGCTGGCATGCCCAGGCCCATCTGGAGTGGTTCGTTGTCCTTCGGGCTGCTCAACGTTCCGGTGTCCCTCATGTCCGGCGAGCGTCGCATGGATCTGAGCTTTCGCATGTTGGACGCACGAAACAAAAAGCCCATTCGCTACGAGCGGGTCAACGCCGAAACCGGCGAAGAAGTGCCTTGGAAGGACATCGTCAAAGCCTTCGAATACGACAAGGGCAGCTACGTCGTCATAGAGAAAGAAGACATCGCCGCGGCCGCCCCCGAGACGCACGAGTCCATTGACGTGGAGGCCTTTGTCGACGCCGAGAGCATCGGGCTGAGGTTCTTCGAAAAACCCTACATCTTGGTGCCTGGCAAGAAGGCCGAAAAGGGCTATGTCCTACTCCGAGAGACCCTGAAGGAAACCGGCAAGGTGGGCATCGCCAGGGTGGTCATCCGCACGCGCGAATACATTTGCGCGGTGATGCCCGAAGGCGATGCGTTGATCATGATCCTGCTTCGCTACCCGCAGGAGTTGGTGGCTCCGGACGAATACAAACTGCCGCAGGGTGGGGCGTCGGACTACCGGGTTGCGCCCAAAGAGCTCGAAATGGCCAAGCAGCTGATTGAGAGCATGACCTCTGAGTGGGAGCCGGACAGCTACCAGGACGAGTTCCGCGAGCGCCTGTCCGACATCATCAAGAAGCGGGTCAAGCAGGCCGGTGCCACGACGACGTTTGAGGAACCGGAGCACCGCGAGGACTCGGCGACCAACGTGGTGGATTTCATGGCCTTGCTCCAAAAGAGCTTGGAGACCAACAAGCGCACCCCGGCGAAGGCAACGCCGGTGAAGACCGCCTCCAAGCCCTCCGCCAAAGACAGCAAGCCTGCCAAGAAGGCCGCCGTTAAGAAGGCGTCAGCCAAAAAAGCTGCAAAGAAGGTCCCCGCCAAAAAGGCTCGAAAGAGCGCCTGATCACCCAAGGAGAATCCCATGAGCGACGACAAGAAGAACACCGGCAGCCCGGACCGCGACCGCATCAACGTCAACGAAGACTACGAGCTCCAGTATTGGACCAAGGCGCTGGGCGTGTCCGCCGACGAGCTCCGGGCCGCCGTCAAAGCCGTGGGCCCCACCGCTGCGGCCGTTCGCAAGCACCTGGGCAAGTAACGAGGAGCCGTCATGTCCTTGGTCGAATACCGCCGCAAGCGCCGCTTTGACCAGACCAAGGAGCCGGAGCCTGGCAAAGCGCTGCCCCAAGGGCAGCGCGCCATTTTCGTGGTCCAACTCCACCACGCCAGCCGCCGGCACTACGACTTCCGGCTGCAAATCGGCGACGCCCTGAAGAGTTGGGCCGTCCCCAAAGGCCCCAGTTACGACCCCAAGGTCAAGCGCATGGCCGTGGAAGTAGAAGACCATCCCGTCGACTACGCCAGCTTCGAAGGCGAGATCCCCAAAGGGCAATACGGTGGTGGGCACGTGGCCCAGTTTGATCACGGCGTCTGGGCCACCCAAGGAGACCCAGAGGCACAACTTGCCAAGGGTCACCTGCGCTTCGAGCTGTTTGGCACCAAGCTCAAAGGCGGGTGGCACCTGGTCCGCTCCGGCAAGCCTGCCCGTCAGCCGCAGTGGCTGTTGTTCAAGGACGACGATGCGTATGCGAGCGATCTGGAAGCGGACGATCTGCTCGCCGATGTGTCGGCGGCCCCAACGGCAGACATCAGGAGGGCCGGCGGCGGTAAAGCCGACAAGAAGAAGCTCAAAGCCCTCCCTGCAAAGCGTGCGCGACGGAAGAACTGGGCCAAGAAGGCCTTGGTCCTGCCCAAAGCGAAAGAGGCGGCTCCGCCTTCCGGCCCCTTCGAGCCCCAGTTGGCCACGCTGGGGGAGGCCCCGCCGCAGGGCGACCAATGGGTCCATGAGATCAAGTGGGACGGGTATCGGATCCTCGCAACGGTCGCCGATGGGGCCGTCCGGCTCTGGTCCCGCAACGCGTTGGAGTGGACCGACAAGATCCCCGAGATACGCGACGCCGTGGCGGAGTTGGGCCTTACCTCTGCTGCCTTGGATGGCGAACTCATCGCCGGATCGGGCACCAAGGAGGACTTCAACCTGCTCCAGGCGACATTGTCCGGGGAGCGGCAAGGCGCGCTGGCCTACGCGCTCTTCGACCTGCTCTACATCGATGGCGTGGACGTGGCCGCAGCACCTCTGTTGGAGCGCAAGGCGCTCCTGCAGGAGCTACTGGCGGGCCAGGCCGGCCACTTGGCCTTCAGCTCTCACGTCCAAGGCGACGGCAACGAAGCCTACCGCCTGGCTGGCGAACAGCACTTTGAAGGCATCATTTCCAAGCGCGCCGATCGCGGCTATCACCCCGGCCGCAGCGACGACTGGCGCAAGACCAAGCAGCTGGCCAGCGACGAGTTCGCCGTGGTCGGTTACACGGCCCCCAAAGGAAGCCGCAGCGGCTTTGGCTCGCTCCTTCTGGCCAAACCTGATCCCAAACACGGTTGGCTCTACGTGGGCCGGGTGGGCACCGGGTTCTCCGACGCGTTGATCAAGGACGTGAGCAAGAGGATCCAAGGGGGAGGCAAGAAGCCCACGGCCTACGTGCCCACGGAGGACACCGATCTTCGGTCTGCCACGTGGTTCGAGCCACGCTTTGTGGTGGAAGTGTTCTATCGCGGCATCGGGGGGCAGCAACTGCTGCGCCAAGCCTCCTTGAAAGCCGTGCGGGCCGACAAGGACGTGGCCGATCTGACCGACTCAGACCGAGCCCCGGTAAAGGGCGGCCGCGGGAAGCGGGCATCGGCGGTGCCTTCTGCCCGCAAGACCGCCCCAACGCCTCAAGCCGATCGCATGCCGCCCAAGCTGTCCTCCCCGAGCAAGGTCCTTTTCCCTGGCGACGGCTATACGAAGCAAGACGTTTGGGATTACTACTCGGCGGTCATGGATCACCTGCTCCCAGAGGTGATCAATCGGCCCCTCTCGATCATTCGCTGCCCCGCCGGCACCGGCAAGCCTTGCTTCTTCCAGAAGCACCACACCGCCGGGCTGGAGCTGGTGGACTCGGTCAAGTTGAAGGAGGACAGCGGCATCAACGCCCACTACTTGGTGGTCCGGGACGCGGCTAGCTTGCTGGAGCTGGTCCAGTTCAATGCCCTGGAGTTCCATCCGTGGGGAAGCCACGCGGAGGAGCCCGACCGTGCCGACCGGGTGGTATTCGATCTAGACCCCGGCCCAGACGTGCCTTTCGCGGAGGTAAAAAAGGCTGCCACTGATATCCGGAAGCTTCTGGCCCAACTAGAGCTGGAGTCCTTCCTGCGGGTATCCGGAGGCAAGGGCCTTCATGTCGTGGTGCCCCTCAACCCGGGGTGCGACTGGGACCTGACCAAGCGCTTCGCCAAAGGATTCGCCGACGCGCTGGCCCAGTCGGAACCTCAGCGGTTCTTGGCCACCGCCACCAAGGCCCTGCGAAACAAGCGGATATTCGTCGATTACCTCCGCAACGGACGAGGAGCCACCGCCGTGGCATCCTATTCACTGCGAGGGAGGCCTGGCGCTCCGGTGGCCATGCCCTTGGCGTGGAGTGAGCTGGCCAAGCTCAAGCGGGCTGACGCGTTCACGATCAAGGACGTGCCGGGCAAGCTGAAACGTCGCCGCAAGGACCCTTGGGAGGGCATCGATGCGTTGAAGCAGAACTTGTCGAAATGGGCCCGAAACGACTAGCCCCTATCCCCGCGGTCGTGTCCGAGCGTAGACGGGCAGACGCGAGCGTCGTTGGCAGCTGCCGAGCACGTGATGAGCACGCGGGCTTGATGCCGGCTCCTGTCCAATGAGCCTCATGCAGTGCGATGCTCCCGCTCCGACCCCGGTGACCGTCTGGACCATCGGGCATTCCACTCGACCTTGGGACGAGTTCTTACAACTGCTGTCCGCACAGGGCATCTCGGCGGTCGCGGACGTGCGTCGCTTCCCAGGATCGCGTCGTCACCCTTGGTTCGCATCCGAGCAGATGGCTGAGACGTTGCCAGCGCACGGCGTGGCGTATCTCTGGATTCCTGAACTGGGCGGGCGGCGCAAGGTGCAGCCGGATTCGCCCAATGGTGCGTGGGACAACGCCGCTTTTCAGGGCTACGCAGACCACATGGCGACCGCCGAGTTCGCCGGCGGGCTATCGAAGGTGCTTGCACTGGGGGGCAAACATCGGACCGCGCTGATGTGCGCGGAGGCACCGTGGTGGCGCTGCCACCGACGTCTCATCTCCGACCTGCTGATGCACCGGGGCCATGAGGTGTTGCACATCATGTCCCACGCCGAACCCAAGCCGCATCCGCTGAACCCGATGGCGCAGGCCGTCGGGCCAGCGCTTGTCTACCCACCGGCTCAGACGGAGCTGTTCTGAACCAACCAGTAGGGCGATCGCGTGTCGCGCACGCCCGGCGCATTTCCCCCATCGAGCAAGCGAAGATGACCAGTCCAAGCCCACCAACCTCGCAGGACCTGCCTGCCTTCGACGCCATCGTGATCGGCGGAAGCTATGCGGGCATGTCGGCTGCCTTGCAGTTGGCGCGCGCTTGCCGCACGGTGTTGGTGATAGACCACGGGCAGCCCCGCAACCAACGCGCTGGGAAGACGCACGGGTGTTTGGGGTGGGATGGGGTGAGCCCCGCAGCCATGCTTGAGACCGGTCGCCGGCAGTTGCTCGCCTACGAGCGAGTGCAATGGGCGACCGATGAGGCCACCGACGCCGCCGGTTCACTCGAGGCAGGGTTCCGTGTCGATTGTGCATCCGGCGATTACTACTACGCCCAGCGACTGCTACTTGCGCACGGCGTGGAGGATCGGTTGCCCGACGTCCCGGGGCTCGCGGAGCGATGGGGAAAAACCGTCCTCCATTGCCCCTACTGCCACGGCTATGAAATCTGCGGAACAGCCATCGGCGTGCTTATTGCGTCCAGATCCGAAGCGATGGACCAAGTCAGGGCGCTTTCTCAGTGGGGACAGATCACGGCGTTCCACGACGGCGCGCTTTCTGCGTCGGAGGTGGAAGAGCTTTCTCTGCAGCTGAGGGGCATCGGTGCGACCCTGGAGAAGGAGGCCCTGGTTGGCATGACCGGCAAAGCGTCCTTGACTCTCGCAGACAGCAGCTCCCGCGAAGTGGAAGCCTTGTTCGTCCACCCGGAAACCACGTTGGCCTCCGGCTTGGCCAAATGCTTGGGTTGCGCAACCGAGGACGCGGGATGCATCACCACGGATTCGGCCAAGCAATCCACCATCCCAGGGGTGTTCGCGTGCGGCGATGCAGCCCGGTTTGCAGGGAACATCGCCCTGGCGGTGGGGGAGGGAGCCTTGGCGGGCGTGGCCGCACACCGATCTTTGCTTGGCTTGCTCCCCTAACGCAGGCCCCGAAGGGCTCAAGAATGTCTCTATTTCCGTCCAATAGGATCAATCGCTGAACGGCGAGGGCCGCTCTCGAGTGACTGAAGCAGCGCTCCGGTCGTGCGCACTTGGACGCTTCCTGTGGATCGCAGCAGCGTCAGCGCGGCGGACCTGCGCTTTGGCAGGCACGCCGTGGCGTCGGAGATGACAACGGTAGAGAACTCCCGCGAGTGTGCGTCGATAGCGGTGGCGTGAATACAGGAATCCAAGGCCATGCCTACAAGCACCAGGGTGCGAACGTCCAGCTTTGCGAGAAGCACGGCCAGTGGGGTCGCCAGGAACGCCGAGTGCTTCGGCTTGAGCACCGTGTAATGATCCGGACCAGGGAAAAGGAGTCGCGCAATGTCACCGGCCGGACCGTCCTCATGGCGACACACTTCCGCCAGCTGGTGAAAGCCGCACTTCCAGTCGCCAAAGTTGTCGTTGGCATAGATGACGGGCCAGCCCCTTTCGTCAAACGCCGCTCGAATCTGACCGGCTTTTTTCGCGGCCCGGAGGGCCAGCGGTGCGAGTTGCTGCCCATCGGAAAATTTGAACTTGCTGAACAGGTCGATGATCAGGAGGGCGGGGGAGCTCACCTCAGTCCCCCGTCTGTGAATGCGGCGCTTCCACCGTCTTGGATTGTGGCGAATCCTTCTGACGCAGGAAGATGGTCAGCACAACCTGCGCCAAGACCGCTAGAAACTCGCTTTGCCAGTTCTGCATGGACTCAAACCAAAAGTCGCTGCTGGAGAGGTGATCGGTAAACGATGGGGGCAGCAACCCGTCGATTTTCCTGAGACTTGGCCCTCCAACTTCCCACTGCCTGGAGCGAGAAGGAGAGGAAGAACAGGAGAAAGAAAACAATGGCCAAAGAGTGGCCGTAGAGGCTCTTCCAGACGTCCCCCTTGCGCACGGGCCAAGGAACCGGCCCTGATCCTACACGGGGCTCTTCTTCTGCTGGGTCGAGGGGCCCCGACTCCGCCGAGCCGGCTTGGCGCAGCCGGACGGTGAGCAGGACATACATGCCCATCTGGAGGAACTCGCTTTCCCAGTTCTCGAAGGTGGCGCTGCTGAAGTGGCCCGTGGTCAGGTAGCTCCAAAACGGCAGAGACTTCAAGCCGTGCTGCGCCAGTTCCTCGTTATGGACCTGCCATCCGGTCAGCGCTTGAGCCACCAGGAAGACGGCCATCAGCGCGAACAACACGATCGACAGGCCATTGCGACGCCACATGTTGTTGCCCTCCCGTAAGAAAGCGGGCCCGCAGGCCCGCTCCGACGTTACTTTTTGCTGGCAGCGCTCTGATTGCCGCCTTGCTCGGCCAGCATGGTCAGCTTCTCGTCCGTCGCCTTTTCCTCCTCCAACGTCTCCAGAAGGTAGGGCAGGGCGTCCTTGTAGCCCAGCTGTTTGGCCAACGCCGCGATGGTGCCGTAGGAGGCGATCTCGTAGTGCTCCACCTTTTGGGCACCGCCAATCAGGGCGGCGTCGCGCACCGGGCCCTTCTCAATGGAATCGATCACTTCCTTGCCTTCCTCCACCAAGCCTTCCATCGCTGCGCATTTGATGCGCTTCAGGCGGATCCCCAGCACCTCCACGACCTGATCGATGCGTTCGATCTGCCCTTGGGTCTCTTCCAAGTGGGCCTCGAAGGCGGCGGCCAGGTCCGGATTCTCCGCAGCACGGGCCAGGCGGGGCAGGGCCTTGGTCAGCTGCTTTTCAGCGCTGTAAATGTCAGAGAGCTCGTGCACAAACAGTTCTTCAGCGGTCTTGATAGCCATGTGGGCATCCGAGTTAGGGAGAGCCATTACCCTGCCCCGCTGGTCGGCGACGATGCGTGAAGGACCGGTGCAATCAAGGTTATGACACGCGCGTAGCGGAGGAAACGGAGAAATCTGCACCATCAGACGTGCCCAGAAAGGGAAGCGGTCAGGGCCGGAGCCCTGCGCCCTGTCAATGAGGAACTCCCCGGGCCGGTCGCCGACATGGGAGTTATGATGAACGTCCCTCCCACGGCGTGGTCCCATGCGCTTGAGCAAACTGGACATCGCCATCGGCCACTTGGAAGCCGCGTGCGTGCTTTATCTGGCGCGACTTCACCCCGCCACCGTCGTGCTTCTGGCCGGGACGGCAGAGGACATGCTCCGCGCGCTGCCCCCGGCCAACGACACCCCCACCATTGGCGAGCACATGCTCCAGGTGGCTAGGCAGATGAGCGCTCGCCAAGATCTGATCTACCGTGACATCAAAGAGGACATGGTGGGGCTGCGGAATGCAGTGAAACACGCGACTCGAGAGGGCGAGCACCACGTGGATCTGTTCCCCGTCGACGAGCACCGCTACCTCTTGGGCGCGTTGCTGAATGCGTTTCGCTGCGGCGCTCACTTCTCTGCGGCGATGACAGAAGCGTATGTGCGGATCGCCGATGCCGAAGGATGAATAGCCTTGCGAAGCGAGTGAGCGCAGTTAGACCTTGGACTGTCGAACCCTCAGGGTCTTCGCTTTCGCCCCGAGGACCTCAACGACCGTCCGGGCGGCGTAGCGCAGTTTCAAGGCCATTCTTGGCGCGGGGCAAGCGCAGTGTTGGATCTTCACGTGTGGCTCAACTGGCGCTCGGCAAGATTCCCGCATGGATACCCCCGACGTTCCTGAAAGTGGCTTGACCATCAAGCTTTATCGCGAGAAGGGCAGTTGCACGCTTCGATTGGAGGATCTTCCTAGCAATCCTCCGAGCGACGACGAACTTCTTTGGGTGGATCTATGCGGGGCTCCCAATCAGCAAGCCGAACAGGTGTGGCGCGCGCTGAAGTTGAATCCCGCGTCCCTGCCGAGCAGTCCCATCGCCACCAATCCCCGGCTTGAAAAGTTCGCCGACCATTTTATGGCGCGCGTGGTAGCCGTGTTGCGTGGGAAGGGGCTGAAGTTCCAGGGCGCGGTGTTGACCGTCGTGGCTGGGGCGAACTTTGCGGTGACCCACCACGACGAAGACATTGCCTTCTTGGCTGATCTGCGGGAGCGGGAACCCGAGAGCGCCCGCGACATCGGCTGCTTGGGCGAGGCGAGCTTCGTGGCCGCATTGTTGGATTGGCATCTTTCCACGTATTTCTCCGCCGTCGCGCTGTTTGAGGTGGAGATCGAACGGTTGGAGAGTCGGATCTTGTCTGATCAGCCCCCTGGGCGCTCGGCCCTGCCCGAGCTCGCCGCGCTCCGAGCCGCGGCCTCTCGGCTCCGACGGATGCTGGCACCGCACCGAACTGTCTTCGACGGCCTCTCGCGGCCGGACTTCGTGCCTGACGGGGCCGAAGAGGTGGCGCGGCACTTGCGCGATCTGGACGACAGGTTTGAGCGAGCGTTGGACGTGGTCGAGAACGCCCGAGAGCTCGTTGTTGGCAGCTTCCAGCTCTTCAGCACCCAGACCGAGCTCCAAACCAACGAACGCATGAAGCTGCTGACCTTCGTGACGGTGGTGACCGGCTTGCTGGCCGTCATCGCGGGCGCGTTGGGCATGAACTTCGATGCCAACTTCTTCGGCATGAAGACCGAAGGCTTCTGGATTGCGGTGGGCATCATGGCGGGGCTGGGCGCGACCTCCATTTTCGTCGGGCGAAAGCGCGGGTGGCTGTAATCCTGCCCCGGTCCGTGGCAGATAGGGTTTCTGCGAGGCACAGGCGGAAACCTGCCTGAATCCGCTGCGTGTCGTCCCTGGTCCCAGCTTCAGGTAATGGATCGGAGGCTGCCCCGTCAGAAAGTTGGCGTTCTCCTGAGGGATTCAGACTGGCTTTCGATCTTCATGTCTGCCATGAAGTAGTCTGGGATGGATGGTGAAGCGCAGGTTAGAAAACGATGCAAGGGGGAGTGAGGAGTGCTCAGTATGATTCGCTTTGCAGCGCGCTCGATGGGATTCATGGAAGGCAGGAGCTGACGGAGTTCGCTTCGGATTGGGGCCTCCACCGCAGTCCTAGCGAGGATGGCACAGTGGAGGTATGGAAAGGCGCGGCGATGGGGGCCGGCGTTGAGATCTTGTTGCTTCCGCCCGTGTCCGCTTCCAGCGACTGGGCCATCTCGACGCTGGTCACGGTCGGAGGCCGGGTCGAGCATGTCAGACGACGTCCGTTTCGGATCTGACGAAGAGTGGCTGCTAAACGCCTACCACGGCTTTCCTTGGTGCAGCCAATACTGGGTCAGCAGGGAGGCGGCGCGTCGGTTCGCCGACGTCGACGCCAAGCCAGGACCTGTCCCACCACGGCCGTGAGCAGCAGCAGGGCATTGGTCACCACGAATACCGTTGACCCCAAAAGTGCACTGTAGACGGTGAACAGGGTGGACGCGGTCATCTGACCGACGAACAGCCACTTGGAGACCGTTTCGGGGTGGGGAGACTGCCACTGTTTGATCGTTTGCCGGACCAGCGTGGCAATCAGCACTACGGTTGCAGCCCAGCCGAGAACATCAGGATGCATGGCCGCTCAACCGTCCTTTGAGTCGTGGACAGTTGAACCGTCTTGGTCGTGCGCCGGGCGCTTATGAGGCTCCTCAATGATTTCCTTGTTGAGGATGCGAACCTCACCCACCATCAGCAGGCGCATGTCGCGCACGATGTAGTCGGCCAGCGCCTCATTGGTGATGTCGTCACCGGCGATGTCCAGCCGGAAGCCTTGGCCCTGAATCCCGCCCCCGTTACTGAAATCAATCTCGAAATCAAAGCACACCCGCTTATCCATGTTGCCCTCTCCATCGGTGAGATTGGGCGGCACTGAAGGGCCGCTTGCTACGCTAAAGGCGATCATCGGCGTAAGGAGGGCAGCCCACAACTGGCCCCATGCCCGGATCTGAGGGCAGGCTCACTGCCGTTCCCGCTTTCGGCGGTCGTAGAGTTTCATGTCCGCGCGATTGATGGTATCGGCCACCGATTCCCAGGGCCGACCAATGGCGCAACCGCCGGAAAAGCGGATCGGTGCAGGTCAGCGTGGCCGAAATAGTGCGGCGGGCGTTGAACGATTTCTGACCGCGCCAGCACCCGTGGTGGTGCCCGTGTGCGACAAGATCCTGGCTTGGGGACACTAAATCCACGGTCGCCAGTGGAAGCACCCGGAAACCCTCCGGGCCGTGTTTGAAAGTCGGCTCATCCTGCACCCGGCTGATCCGTCTGACGACACCGCAAGCGCTTGGAACTGGGTCAAGGCATGCTTGCCAGCGCAAGTGTGGACGCGCATGGAGGCTCCAACCCCAGCAGAGCTTGAGCGGGTCATACAGACCGATGCGAAGGCCCGGGAAGCTTTGCTTGCTCCACGCCTGGAGCTATCCGAGGAAGAAACGAGGCGATGCTTTGACGTTCGGTTGATCGCCGGACTGGCCATGACCGTCGCCCGGAAAGGATGGCCAGGGGCGCCATTGATGCATGGCGCGTATGGCCGCCACTGGATCATCGAATCGACCGCGAGCAAGAGGGAAGATATCCTTCTGCAGGACATCGGATTGCGTGTCTGGGCCGAGTCGATGGCCATGAAGGCCAATCGCGCCACCCAGCAGGACGCTGCATCCGACGACACGCCGATCTCCAAAGGGTTCCTAGTGATGCACGAGACGGGCAACTGCTGAAGCCGTTCTTGGGTGAGGATGGGAGCTATTCCTGAAGCTCCGTTCAGGCCTAAGAGGGGGCTCCCTCTTAGCGCGTAGAGCCCGGCTCTGGCGGTCCGTAGCCTTTCAGTCACCAACTGACGAGGCAACAACTCATGACGAACGCAACGCCGATGTTCCCCCTGGCCCCCGAGCACCGGGATTTGGGCATTGTTGGCTTGGCCCAGGCCGGCACGCCCGCTCGCACCATCGCCGCTGCGGTGGAAGTGGAGCTGCTCACCGATGCGGGGACCGAGCCGATCCTGCCGCCACGCACGTTCCGCATCGAAAACATCGAGTGGGACACCGAGGGCGAGTTGGCGGAGCAGCTCCCGAGCGAAGGAACAATCACCGTCCCCGGCTGGGAACACGGTGAGTTGTCTGACCCCAACGGCGCCGAATATCAAGCGTTGAGCGATTTCAGCGACCTGCACGGCCACTGCATCCAGGGCAGCAAGGTCACGGAGGTGTTCCATGTCTGATCTCATCCCGGGCATGCACCTCCCCGAGTTCCTGGCTCGCCGCGACCAGGTGTTGGGCGGCTACCAACGCGCCTTCGAGGCGTTGCTGGACGCCAACGAGCAGGCCAAGCAGGCGGGGCTTGATGACTTCTCGACGCTGGAAGGCTACAGCGCAGGCGAGGGGCGGTTGTGGGAGCGCGTCTGCCAGGCCTTGGGGGCCGTCAATCGCCGGTATTCCAAGGAAGCGGAGCCCGAACCGCTCCAGATCCTCATGGAGCGCATCACCCCAGCCGTGGACGCTGCTTGTTGGACCCAGTTGATGACCCTCTCCGGTCTGTGGTCCTTCATCGACAGCAAGCGGCGGGTTGAATGGAACGAAGCGATTCGCCTGGGGGCTGGTTTGCGCGACACGGGCAAGGCGACCGCGCCACCCCCAACGCTCACGGCAGAAAACGTGGCGGCCACGTTTCAGTCTATCCACGCCGAGCGGGGGCAGATGCTCAACGAGGGCTTGCTGGCACTCTTCCGGGGGTTGTCGTGGGACTACAAATCCAACCTGCCCGTGTGCTTGGCCCCGAAGTTGATTCTTAAGGGGCACTTCGAGGCGCAGGACCGTTTCAGCACGAGCTGGTATCCCGATATCAGGAGTTCCAACCAATTGGACGATCTGATTCGGGCACTTTGCCAGGCCGACGGCAAGCCCGAGCCAGATTCGCGGAGCGGCTCAAGGCGATTTGCAGGCGCTCAAGACATGACGGGCGCCCCCTGGGAACCGTATTTCGAGTTGCGTCGCTTCAAGAACGGCAACGCCCACGTCATCTTCCACAAGCACGCCATGGGCCTGGTGGACAAGCTCAATGCCCGGATCTCGGAACTGATGCCCGGGGCGCTGCCGGCGCCCCGGTAGCGGCTGGACATTGCGAGATTGCACGGTAGAACCTGGGGATGAACACACCCGAGCTTGGTGGGCCCATTGTTGGAGGCCGGTGCTTGGCGAGAGAGCTTCAACCATGCCGGCATGACCCCGGTCCATTTGGCGTCCGACAACGGCGACACGGAGAGCTGCCTGCGGTTGATCGCCGCGGGTGTGGACGTGGCCCTGAGTGACTTCCAAGGGCGAAGCCCCGTGGCACTGGCCAACCGAAAGCCGGGTATGAGTCGTTGAGGGTTTACAGTGGTCTCGCAAAACGGCAGGATCGGGGTTTGATCAACCCCAAGGGAAAGCCGTGGCACTGACGCTTGAACAAATCCGAAAGAAAAAGGCCGAGGCCGAGGCCTTGCTGGCCGAAATGGAAAAAGCGGAAAGCGAAGCGGTCGCCGCTGAAGCCGGGGCCAGCTTTGCAGGAGTCTATGAGACCTTGCAGCAGTTTGGGCAGCATTACACAACGAAGCAGAAGAACGATCTGAAGGCGCTGCTTGAGCCACGCAAGGCGGTTTCCGCGAGCGCCGGCATCAGTCGCGCCCCGAAGTTCCAGATCCCGGACGGCACCACCTGGGCTGGCACTGGACGTCAGCCGAAGGCCTTCCTTGCGTGGGCCGAAACCGCCGAAGGCAAGGCGTGGAAAAAGAAGCACCCGGACCAGGAATGGCCGGCGCACCCGTTCAAGGCCTGATTGCCATTGAGCGTTGCAGACAGCGCCCCGGGAAACCGGGGCTTTTTTTGTGGGCGTTGAAACCAAGGGAAGGCAAAGCGGGGCTGGGGCGGGAGCCCCGGCCCATGTCCTAACCCTCCCCGGTGGGGGCTTTTCAGGCGCGGCCCAGGCCGCGTTCTTTTGATCTCTTGAAAAGAAAAAAGCAACGCCAAAATCAAAAGCGGTTCAAATCAAAAGCGTTGTGTGGAGAAGGGGCGGGTGGGCCTCGGCTTCCGCCGGGCCCGGCGCTTAGCTGGAAAATGTGCTGCGCTTCAAGTTCTTCAACGCTTTGCTGCCACTTTGGCAGTTTTGATATTTGGTCGATAAAACGTGGGGTGAAAGTATTGCGATTTTTTGTAGGCGGCTTAGTTTGAGTGGGTAGCGAGGGAGTGCCCCCTCTTCAAAGGTTTTCGCATGATTGCTTATGTTATTGGCCGGTCAGGCTTTGCTCCCCTTGGTTGTCGGGGGTGCTTCTAATGGCCCACCACCACGCCAGCCCTATCCAACTCAAGACGGGCGAGTGGGGCGCCCGGGTGCCCACCCAGAATGTTCAGAACGGCGACAGGCTCACCGTGGTTGCCCGGAGCGGCAGCTCGTGGGAAGCCGTCGTGGTCGGCGTGGTTTGGCAAGGCCCGGAGGCCGCGATTTGCCAAACCGCTCGGGGGCTCATGCAGTGTGGGTGCTGCGGGGAAGTGGGGCAGAAAGGGGCCTATCCCTTCTCAACGTATCCGGCAGAGATGCAGCGTTGCGACGATTGCGGGGGTTCGGCATGAAGACGCCAGCAACGAGTCGCCGCAAACGCTTCTACGCATACCAGCGCCGCTCGGGTGGTCAGTGCTACTTCGATAAGAACATGCACGCCCACCTCCAGCGGTATCCCCATACCATCGGCCATTACCACCTCACGCGCTTCCTGGGCACTTCCGCGTTGCTGACCGCTGAAGAAGCGGCCGCCCAAGGATGGATGGCCAAGCCGCACGGGAGCCCTGCATGACCAAACGCTACATTCTCCGCCCCCCAGAACGTTTGGTCGAAACCATCCACGAGACGTGGATTGACGCGCCCAGCAAAGCCGCGTTTCAAGCCCTGGCCGCCGCGCAAGGCCTGAGCATGCGCGCTGCACTGGCTCAACTCATCGAGCAACACGCCCAGATTCGAGAACCGTTTTCCCCTCGATGCCCGACGCCGTGGGCCGGAGAGGCAAAGGGGCGAGAGCGCTATAAAACCGCGCTTCCCAGTGTGCAGGTGGCTCCCCAGGTCGCCATGGCCCTGATCATCGACGGCAACCGGGCTGGGATTCGTCAGACAGAAGCCGTTCGCCAGTTGGTCTGGCGATGCATCCAAGCCTGCGCCTGACGAATCGGACTGCCTTTTGCGGGCATGGGGCCAAGGACAGCCACGCGGACGCTGGGGCGGAAGCCCCGGCCCATGTCCTAACCTCCCCGGAGGGGGCTTTTCAGGCGCGGCCCCGGGCCGCGTTCTTTTGAGCTCTAGGAGAGAGAAGGCAACGGCAAATGCGGCTCAAAGCAAAAGCGTGGTGGAGAAAAGGCAGGTGGGGCCTCGGCTTCCGCCGGGCCCGGTGTTTGGCGGGAAGTGGAAATATGAGAGGTTTCAAGGTTTTGGCGTTTTCTGCCAATGCCCGTCAGTTTTGCATTCTAGTCAGAAAAATACAGGGTCAATCTATTGCGAAAAGTTGGTTTTCTTTTACTTTGAGATCAGAGAGGAGCGCCGATGCTCTTTAACCAAAGGAAACCCCATGTTGACGTTCTTTGCTTTTTGCCTCTTGGCTGGATTGGTCGCCGGATTGGCCATTGCTGATCGATTGGATGCGCTCTGATGAATACCCGCAGCCAAACCCAAGCGCCCGCCCGGTCCTCCACCCCTGGAGCCCTCCTGCGATTCCTGTTCGACGCCATGTCGGGGATGGGGGCGGCCAAGCTGGGATGGGAGATGGTCACCGACCCCAAGGCCAAGCTGTCGGACATCGCCCTCGGCGTGCCGCTTTGCCTGGCTCCTCCAACGATTGCGGCCACCTGGGCGCTTTGCTTGTTCGGCATCGCCCAACACCACCAACTTTTTTGAAACCAGAACCCCTGACAACCACGGAGGACCCCGCTCGTGCGCAAACTTTTCAACAAACTGCTCAACATCGCCATTTTTGGCATGGTTCTGTTCGCCCTGGACCAAGTCCCGGAACGCCTGGATCGCATGTCGCAAACCGCCCAGAACCTGGTTCAGCAGGTGGGCTACTCGGGCCCCATGCAGGGCATCCCCTCGGGCGTGCCGGACGGTTACGAGTTCTGATGATCCCTCCGCCCTGGCCACCATCCGAGCTCGTTCGCCTCGCATGGACGGCGCGCCGGGATATTGCTGCCAGGCAGCAGCTGCTTCAGGCGTTCCACGAGGGGGCCGATTTCCATTCCCCTCTATCCAGCAGCGATTTAAACAACGACCCGTTCGCCGTCACTGGGGATTGCGTCGCAGGCGTGGTGGTTTGGGAACTGACCGGCGCCAAAGACGCGGAAGAGTGGCTGCACGCGTTTCTTCGCGCGCACGTGCTTCATCAAACGGGCGTAGCCCGATTTCCCGGCCCCGTTGGGTCCGTAGACCACGGTCATCTGGCCTTGGCTGAGGTCCAATGCCGCGTCCTCGCCAAGGGCATTGACGCCGCAGATGGAGGAGACCGAGTCGATGCGAAGCTCAGCGGCGGTGGGTGTCCCCAAGATGGTTCCCGGTGCCAACGCCGGGTGGGGAGCATCCAGCTTCTTGGCTGCCTCGGCCAGGCAGTGATCCGCCAGCGCCTCCATCTCCTCTTCGTTCGGCATGCGGCGGTGCTGGATCACCGCGGAAGCGGCCATGCGCAGCCAGCTTGGGCGGCCATTCAACCACTCTTCCAGAGTCGTAGGCGCAGCGGCCCCATTCTTGTTCGCCATCGGTCACTTCCCCTGTGAATGGCCAGAGCCAGGAAGGCTTCGTCCCCCTCCTCAATAGTGACGTGGGTCACATTTGGAGGCAAGTCGGTGATGGTGTTAGGTGCGAGGGAGAAGAGGCTCAAGGATCGGCAAGGCTGGCCGATAACGGGGATTCGAGGCCGAATCAAGGACGTTGGGCAATGTCGACAGATGCACCGAGTTCCACCACAAAAATGATGCCTTCCCCTCTCCGATGGGGGCTTTGTCTTCTGGGTGTGGCGATGGTTTCGGGTGCCGCAGCCCTTTTCTATCATCCCGCCAAGCAAAGCTCGGTTGAGCTTGACGGAAGCTTGAAGCCGTTGAAGGTTGAGGTGCGTGAGATCGAGCCCTCGACGTTGAGTGCCGCGCTGTTGGGTGGCGGTGTGATATTGATCCTATTTGGAGCAAACGGGCTTCCTTTGCTGCGCTTTTCTGCCGCTGGCATTTTTGCAGAGACGCATCCGGTTGCAGAGATTGCCCAAAAGGTTCTTAAGGAAAACCCCGAGCTCTTGCAAAACTCCGAACCGGTGAGATCCGGAGCTGAGTCACGCTCAACCCCAGATGAGGAGGGGGACGGGGAGGAAGAGCCGTCAGAGAGCCAGAGCGCGGCAGCAACCATTGAGCAAAACGGTATTAAGGTGAAGGTCTATGACCTTCGCAGTGTCCCATCTCGACTACTGGCCGATTCGATCTCAAAGTGGCCCGGCGGAAATCCGCCTGCAACTATTGATCAGTTTGAGTTTGCGTCCAAGCCGGAGGGCCGAGGCAACAAGTCTTGGACGGTGAAGTTTGGCGGGTTTGACCCACTTGTGGTGACCTACGGCGGAAACGGGAAGACGCGCGAAGCCACGGTTCGCTTTGCTACCAAGTGAGGGCGGAAGCTACTTCCTAAGCGACTCTGGGGGTGCCTTCTTTTCGACGGTTGGTGATGGGGTGGAACATCTGCATCTTTAAGGAAAGCTCGATACTAGGCGACAGCGCGCGTTACTCGGCCGCGGCTGTGGACTTGCCTTCAAGCAGTTTGGCGAATGCTTCGCGCTCTTGAGTCGGCAGCTTGACGAGCGCGTTCAACATGTCCGCCAAGCGGGACTGCTGGGAGACGCTCTCCATGCTCAGGGCGAGAATGGCTTCGGACATGCTTGGCGTCGTTGCGACCAAGTAAGCCGGTGGCACTTCCAGTGCTTCGGCCAGCTTGAAAAGGGCTTCCAGACTGATCGACATCGATCCCGACTCGTAGCGGGAGATGCGGGCGGATGCAGTGTCTTTGTCCAACCCCATACGCACTCCAACCTCCCGTTGGCTCAATCCCCTCAGCTCGCGGGCTTGGCGCAGGCGCGCCGCCACGATCGCCCGGGGAGCGGACGGGGCTGCTGTCATGGGCTGAACGGATGCAGTGCAGGCATGCGGGCAGGATGACGGATGACCTACGCCCCGGGTAGACTCTACGTGACACGTAAGTTGCAGGCAACCACGGCAAGGAGCAGGGCATGAAGCATTGGACAGGGGGCATTTTCGCTGTTGCGTTGATGGTGTCGGCCGGGGTCCAAGCCCAAGAGGCAAAAGGACTGCTGCGGCAGATCGGGCAGGCGATCTCGGGGACGCCCAGGACAGTCAGTGAACGGGCAAGGAGCCCCTATTTGGAACCAGCGGGGACTTACTGGGACGACGGCGACCCTCCGATGCTCGACGGCTACACCCGGATCCGGTGGGGCTTGGCGGCCACCGCTTCGGCCGGTTTCGGCATGTGCGAAGACAACCTCTTTGCCCAGGCCAAGGCCGGCGCGGCGCTGACACCGGCCATGCGGACGCACTGCATTGGCTCATGGGGGCACCAGTTCAAACGCGTAGGGCTGCAGGGCGACCCGGCGTCTGCGTTTGAAGCCAAGGCGCGGCAGATCGCCTCCACCGACGCGTTCTACCTGCGGCCCTACATCGACGTGGAGATCGACCCCAGCACCAACATTCTCCACGCCTACGTGCTGGTCATGAACCACGACTGGTATCCCCGCTCGCCTGACTTTCTTCCGACGGCTGTTATCGGCCCTTCGCCGTTGGGCAAGGGCAGTGCGGTGGTCGGGGTCGAGCATGGTGGGCGCTACCATGCCGCGCTGCGATTGAAGCCCGAAGACGCGGCCGAGCTGCGACGGGTGGGGCGCGACGCCACGGGAGACCGAATCTTTTTCAAGGTCGTGGAGGGCAGGTTGAAGCCCAACGGCCTGCCCGACATCGTTCTGCAAATCGACCGGCTCGAGATCGGCTACAAGAATCAGATCATCGGCATCACCCCCTCCAAAGACAAGGACGCATGACATGAAGCACGCACTGATCGTGGCCGCAGCAGCGGCACTTTTGACCCTGACGGCCTGCTCTGGCGACAAGGGCCCCACGAAGGAGGACGGGGTGAAGGTCGTGGAAGGCTTTTTCACCGAGCAGGGGAGGCAGGCAACCCTCCAGCGCTCTTGGCGGTTTGAAGTGACCGACGCGGGCGGCTTGGATCTCGACTGCGAGAAGAAGGCGAATGGGGATCAAGAGTGCTTGGTCAGCGGGTCAGTGAAGGCCCTGGGTTACATCGGCGGCCAGCCCACCAAGGAGGAGCCGAGCGCCCTTAAGCCGAAGCTGCGGGCCCTGTTCCGCCCGCAAGGCGAAGGTTGGCAAGTGGTCGAAGTGACCGACGAAGGGACGTCTGCGGGCTAAACGGGCCGCAGTCCGCCGCTTGACTGCACGCCGGTCCCGATCAAGCGTGCAGCCATCCAACAGGGGAGGACCATATGAACCGCGATCCGCCGCAGCAAGTTGTGTATGCGCCGCCGGGCCCATCCGCGCTGATCCTCCCGAGCGTCATCTTGGGCCCGTTGGGCCTGGTTGGGCTGGCGGCCGGCGTGGAGGTGATGAAGCGCGACTTCTTCATCGGCGTGGTCTGTTGTGTGCCCGGTGCGCTCGTCTTCGCGTTTTTGGCATTTTGCCTGGCGCTCCACATCCGCGCTCAGCGGCTTTGGGACTGGCACGTCCGAACGGGGCGGATGCCGTATTTTCGGAAGCACGGCTTCCTTAAAGGGGCGCTGCTCGGGGGCGGATTGGGCGTGGTAACGGTGGTGGCGGCCGCCGTTCTGGGCTTCAAATATGCCGATCATCCCCAGTTTGGGGAGATCGCTACCGCAGCGTTTTACTTGGCTTGGCTCTGGGGCGTGCTGTTGATCGGCGTGCTGGCCGTAGTGTTCGGGTGGGTCAAGCGGGCGTGGGATAGAACGGCCCTCCCCGGATGATGCTCTCTGCAACTGGCCGCCTAGTCTGAATGATATATTCGCCTACCTAAGCAGCACCACGCCGGACTTACGACCGCGCCGTTCATTGGGTCAGGAAGACCAGCTGGTGCCGCCTAATGTCATTCGCAACGCGCTTAGGTAAGCGTGCGGAAACTCAATCAGGGGGAGTCATGAATGTTATCCGAATCGTAGTCTCAGCATTGGCTCTAGTGCCTATTGCATGTTTTGCTAAGGGGCCTATAGGTATTGGAAAGCTTGAGGTTGGAGTGTCGCGCAGCGCCGTTGAGGGCCTTTCGCCCACTGACGGGGTTTACCTTGCCGCTCCTCTGGAGCCTTACGAATACAAACATTCAAGTCCAGTGTCGGGCGAGGATAAGTTTAATACGAAGATCGTCAGTCCTTTGAGTGACCAGCCTCAAGAGGCGGTTCTTACGTTCGTCGCAGGGCAGTTGCAATCGATAAATATTGATCTGGGTGATTCCAATCGGATCGTGGATAGCGTCAAGTCGTTGATCACCAGCAAGTATGGTGAGCCCAAGGTGGACAACTCCATGAAAGAAGAGCAGTGCGTCTACAAGGGCGGGCAAAACTTCAAGGTTTCGTCGGGAGCGATTCGCTACGAGTGGAAGCAGGATCGCCCAAATGCAGAAGCGGTCACAGCGTCGCTGTCGGATGTGGTGATGGACATGTGTCCTTCCAACCTGCGCTATGCGATTGGTGCGATCAAGGTTAAGAGTTTGACGATTGGTATTGCCAAGCCCGAGAAACCAGTGGTGAATCCCTTCTAAGGGCAAATCACCTGTTCTCGGGCTCTAGCTCGATGTCAGGTTGGCCCCCGGCACGTCAACGTAATCTCTTGATAGTCCACCCGCACCGGGTTGTAGAACTGGCGATACCAGTTGAACGCCAAGGTCTGACCCACGTTGTGCTCGTTGCACGCCGGCAGGCCTTGCTGGGTGCCAAACCCACCGTTGGGCGTGCATCCGGGCTGGCCCGTGCAGGTGGAATAGGGCGTCGAAGCCACCACCGACGACTCGGGCCACTCCCAGCGATAAGGATTGTTGGTCTTGCCCACCAAGTCGGACGCGCACGCTTGCCGGCACACGGCCAAAGAGGTGCCGCCGCTGGTCCAGTTGTAGTCGCAGTAGTGCATGCCCATGTTGGAGACGCATTCGAAGTCGTAGGAATAGGCGTAGCGGATGTTCCCGGCGTCCGAAAGCGCGTTGCATTGCTCTTCGTAGAAAGCCGACTCGCTCACGTTGGCGGGCCAGTTGCCGGGCATCGGTGCCGGCGTCTCGACCCGTTGGATGGGCACGTTGGCGATGGCCCAGTCCAGCTTTGCTTTCTCCGCTGCTGTCAGGCGCACCACAGCGTCGGGATACCAGTAAGAAATGCCACTCGAACCCGAGGGCGGCGGCACGTCCTGCCCATCGGCCGAGTGCCACGCCACAACCTGCAAGCTGCCATCGCTGCAGCGAGCAGCCGTGGGCTTGCATGTGTTGACCTCGTTGCGACGCGCCCCTGTATCCACCCAGTTGGACCAGCCGCCATAAGTGGGGCCGGGCAGAGCGGTGGTGCCAAACGGGCAATGGGTAAACACGTCCCTCGACCGCACCTGCCGCCCTTCCCAGGTGTGCGTGCCAGCTTGACCCGACGGGCAGGCTTGCGACGTGGGGAGCCATTGATCGCGTTCCTCACGGGTGGTCCCCGGGCAGGCCTGGCAATCCCTCGTCGTCACGGCCGCCACCGTCTGGGCTTGAACCCACGCCTCGGGATGCTTCCACGCGGCGTCTGAGTTTGGATCCACGTCGCCGGGAGCGCAGACCTGGCGCGTGCGCACCGTCTCTGTGCCCCACGTGCCCGCCGGACAGCTCGCCCGGGCCGCCGAGCTTTCCGATTGCCGGCACGGCACCAAGGCCGGCGGAGCCGGGGTGGGGACCGGCGTTGGGAGCGGCTGAGGCACCGCAACGCTGGGCGCAACAGGAAGCGGCGGAACCGCCGGGGAAGGAGCAACCCCAGGGCTTGGCGACACGCTCCCAGGAACGCCCGGCACTGCATCGGGCACGCTGGGAGCGGTGGATACGGGGCCAGCCGGTGTCGGCGTTGAAGGGCCAGGGACGGCGGGCGTGGAGGGCAGGGGAAGCGTGGGCACCACGGCCACCGACGAGCCGGCCACAAGGCCTGAGTAATAAACGACATCGACCACGGCCCCATCGGCCCCGCACGCCAATCCCAAGCCGGGGATGTCTAGGGTTCCGCCGTTGCCCAACAAAACACTGGTGTTGCCCACGATCACGTCCCGCACGTTCGCGTCGCCTGCGATGGCGGAGACGAACGGCACGCAGGCCCGCGCAGGAAGCCCAGACAGCCCCACGGTGAAGGCATCTCCTGCCAGGCGCACCGTGGCCGGGGCCACGGTCACCGCGCCGCCCCATGCGTTGCTCATGGTCGCTGCGCTGCCTTGGCGGAAGTCTGTGGGGGCCAGCCCATCTTCAAGCACGTTCAACGTGCTGACGCCGCGGAACGAGCCGACGATGCCATGGGACCGATCAACGCGGCTGGCCAGGTCCCGAACGTTCTCGACGTCCGACGCCAGGTTGACCCGAGTGGTGACGCGGGGGTAGACCCAGAACGCGGCGGCCCCCATTGCGGTGGCAACCCCCAATGCGAGCAGCAACTCGACCAAGCCAAAGCCTGGGGCGGAAGAACGGCGGCGAGGGCGCGCATGCGATGTCATGCACTTCAGCATGCGACACCACCGCGTTTTGACAAGCCCTGGCGACAGTTTTCATTTTTAGTCAAAAATCTTTCAAATCAATGGGTTGACAGGGATCTGGGGAGTGGTTCGATCGTGGTGTAGGAGCGGTTTAATGGGTAAGCCGACCTATCCACAAAAAGAGAGTGAAGACATGAAGATTCATCCCGTCGAGCCTGCCAGCACCGACCTGGCGCATTTCCAGATCCACACCGCCACGCAGTTTCTGGATTGCACGAACGGCTTGAATCAGCTGGCCAACAAGCATCGCCGGATCCAGCGCTTGGCCACGCGCGCCCGTTATGAGCGGCGTGGAAGAAGGAAGAGGAGCGGTTCGCATAAGCCTTTTGAACCTCGCCCCGCTCTTTGTTGGTCTCTTGGGAGTCGCGGTGTTCGATGACCCCCGCCTTCTCAAGGCGGCGGCGGTGACGGCGGCCGGATTGTCATCATAGGCAACGACTGCTACGGGAACTGCGAAGGGACGGAGGGGAAGCGAACTCCTGCTTACCCGAGACCTCAGCAGCCAAAGCAGATCCGGCCGAGAGGTCATTTATCGCCCTCTAGCCTCGCTCATCCGCGTAAGATTGATCCCAGCCTACCATTGCAAACCGGTCATGAAGACAGAGGGTTTCCGCCACACCATGCGAGACACGATGGGTGGGCATACCTACGTTGTCACCATCACCAGTCCGACCGATGAAGTCTTCCACTACTTGGCGACGGTAGACGGTGTGGACGTCAAGGTGCGGGAGAGGGGTGTGATCCGCAATAAGGGCGACGCGATGCAGCTAGCCTTGGCCGCCGTCGAACGGCACATCGCAGACCTGTCTCACAAGATCGCCCACGATTCGACTACGGCAAGTTGATAGCGCACCAGCGTTGTTCTGAAACTGCGGTTCTCGCAACCGCGTGTGGCTAACCGCCGTGAGTGGATCTCTGGCGCGCGTGGGAAGCAGGGGCTGCCTCCCCTTGGGCTGCGGCCTTACGCCAAGATCTGGCGCAGAAGCAACAAGCCACCGACCGGGTTGCCGGCGTGATCCAGCGAGCGGTCCAAACTTCCCCACGGGGCGACGAACAGCCGATCCAGCACAGTGTTGGGCTGCATAAAGCAGCACATGTCCCAAGCCGGGAAGCGCCGGGTTTCGATCAGCGATTCCCAAGCACATGGAGGTTGGTGTGGTCATCGCTGGCCCTGATGCGTCCAATGGCGCCTTCTATGCCATCGTTTGGTCCCTCCACGTATTGGAGAAAGCGGGCTCCATCGAAGAGCATCGCTCCTGTCACGCCGCCTAGCCGGTTGAAGCGTTGTGCACCGCGCACGATCTGATCGAGGCGGGTGGAATCAATTCCCGGGTCGGCAACGCTTCGGTAGGCAACGGCTCGCAGCATGGATGGGCTCGTTTGAAGTGGATTGAACACGATACTCCCTGGTGGTTCGCCGCGCTTGGCCGATCCAGTTCATCGCGCACCTGACTAAATCGGCTTCACGTGAGGCTCAGCAGCGCAGCACGCTGCCTTCTCCCTCGCCGTCTGATGCTAAGCCATACGCCACGGTTGGTAACTTGAATGTGCGAGCGGGACGCGAATGAAAGCTGTGGTGCGGCTGGTGAGACTGGACGGTTTCGCTTGGTCTGGGTCGAGCGCGTGAGCGCGGGTCCGCAGGCGGTGTCCAAAGCGCTGAAAGTCCACGCCCGTTGCCACATGTGCGACAGTGATTTCGTTTCAAGCGAGCCCATTGGGCTGACATCGATCTCCGGTGGCGCCGTGCTCAGCTGCAGCCATTGCAGCAACCGCTAGGCGATAGGTCAGGGCCTCTTCGACGATCTCCCTCCGGCATCACGCTGACTGGCGCTTTGATCGACGCGTCAAATGCCGCTGCAAAGGCGATCCCGGCGTCACTGCTCCAAAGGCGCCAAATCTCCTCCAGACCCAGCATGGCATTCGCGTTGCATCCCGGACAAGTGACCCAGACACCCGCGTTATCCGTCTGCAGTCCGCCACCGATGGTGACGGTGGACCTAGCTCGGCACGCTTGGCAGGTCATCAGGATAGCTGCAGATCCAGCCCTCGCCCCCTTGCTCAGCAGTGTGGGATCGACTTGGTGGATTACAAAGTCGGTCGAAGATTGCATTGAACAGTCAACGCGAAGAGAGAGCGCTGTCGGAAGCGGAGCGAGCAGTGTGAGATGTTTCTGACCGAATATGAACAGGATCACTGATGAAGACGGGTGCATTGCCTAGACTGTTCAATCAACTCGATTTCCCGGTTCCAAGCACTAGTAGGAGGTCAGAAGTGGGCGATTGCAACGGCAACAAATGACGCGGCTGGCTTTCACGCCGATATCACGCGGTTGTGGCGATCTTCACTTGTAGCGGACAGGGGACTGCTGAGCGCCAATGGCCCGGGCGCTCAGAGGTGCTGCCACCCCACGGGCCTGCAGGACCCCCGCCATGGACCTCCTTTTGTCTCTTGCTCTTGTGATCTTGGCTGCCGCAGCTGCGTTGGGGTTGCTCCAACTCGCAATCGCGCTTTTCAAAGCGCCGTCGTGTCGGCAATGGCTGCGCCGCGGAGAAGCGAAATGATGCGTTCGTTTCGCTACGCCTACCAAAAGGCTCGCACTTGGCACGGCTCCGTGCCGACATCGATTTGGGCCGGATTTCGCTATTCGTTGACTGGCGACACGGGCTACTTCAAGTCGCACGGTGGATGGCGTCTGTCTCGCGTGCACCGCGGAACTGAATCGGCGGAGCCATGAGCGCCTCGGTGCTCAAGCTGAGCCTGGCGAGGCAGTTAAAGGATTAGGCCCTGCGCAGCCTGCTCGGGTTGTTTCGCCCGGAGAACGGCATGTTGTGGTGCTGTGAGCGCGCCTACCTGGACGGCCGAAATGGTGGGCAGCGCGTGGGCGTTGCTCTCACCGCTGCCGCTGTCTGATACTGAACCCGTCCATCGCTGGAAGCTCCCAAGTCGGTCGTCCACGGGCGACAGGCGGGACGAATCGATCAACCCGGTCAACAACGAGCAGCCCGATGATACGCAGCAAGCTGGCTCACAAGCGCGTTCTCGCCCAAGGCGGATCAGTTCTGGTCTGGTTGACTTCGTTCAAGAAAAAGTACCTCTTCACCGCTAGTGGCATCGGGACGCCTGGGCAGTACGGTGTGGAGCTACGGCAGGACACGAAAGCAAGTCGGAGAGCCCTCCAGGTTCGCTTTTCGGGTCGAAGTTCCACGAGGTGTCCGTGGGCGATGAATCAGCGTCGATGATCACCCTCCATCGGTCTTTGACGTCGGCTGGACCGCGAGATGGAATCTTTTTTCTCTGCAGCACTTCGGTCGTTGAGGCCGCAGTCCTCGCGCACCTCGGGGCGACGCTGCCAACTAGGTCAACTCTCTTGCAGCCAGCTTGATTTAGAATGGTCCCAACCATGGCGCATCCTTAACGGTTCAGAAGGACCGCACCTTCGGTCCGAGCCCGACTGCGTTTTCTACACAGCTGATCTACTCTTGGCCTGTTTAGACTCACTGGTGCGGAGTTGGAGGTGGCCCTCAATGCCCAAGTGTGCGCTGGTGTTCGTGAGCGCGGCGGTGGATGGCATCGCTGATGAGCGCTTGCCCGAAGTCATGCGTGCAGGCCGAGAGTTCAATGCCAAGTGCGGCTCGCGTGCAGTTGTATGCTTCGACGGCAGCAGGTTTTTAACGTATATGGAAGGCACAGCGAGTGCGGTGGCTGCGAGCTCCGTTTACACCGAGTCCGTCACCCTGCATACCGAAATCGTTGAGCTGGCGCGGGGATCCATCCAGCAGTTGCGGTTCCCTGCGCATGCATTGCTCTTCCTGCGGATTTCAGAAGCCGAGCTCAAAGCACTGATGAGGTCGAACTGGGTGAATTTCTCCCAACGCTTCGGAGGGAAATTCATCCCAGAAACGGGGATGGAGCGGCTTGCCGCATTGGTCGGCAATCGTCTCGATGACGTTCCGCAGTGATGGGTAACGGATTTCCTCTGTAGGCCGCCCGATTCACGTTGCACAGTGGAAGCAGGGGAGTCATGAATTTGAGGCATTCGACAGGGGCATGCCATGCGGTTGGAATTTACTCACAGCCACATCTACCCAGGGGCCACCGCGTCCCTGACAGGCGAGCAGGCTGAACTGGGCGAGAGAACCACCTGCTTGGTCGAGCTCAGTGACGGCGTGGTCCTCTCGACCAGCTGTCTGATTCAAGGGGGGGAGATCATGCTATTCATGCCGGACTACCTGACCGCCCGTGGGGCAAAGATTCCGGCAAAGGACTGGGTGCTGCGGAAGGATCTGGAAACAGGCGCCTGGAAGGCAAAATCAAAGGTTGCTGTGTAGCACTTGTTGCTCTTCCCGACCCGTCAGGTTGTTGGGTCTGAAGCAATCTTAGGAGCGTGTCATGCCAAACCGTGCGGTGGTTTTTGTGAGTGAGGCCAGCCCCTACCTTAGCCTTGGGCGGCTGGTTGAGTTGATGGCCGACGCGGAGCGGTTCAACAGACAGGCCGGCGTGACCGGGGTGACCTTGTACGACGGGGCCCGGTTCCTGTCCTACATGGAGGGTCCACCGGATGGCCTTCGCGTTGCCTACGCCAGGGCATCCGAAGCGCGCAGCCACCTGAACTTCATCGAGTTGGCACGCGGGCGTGTCTCGCAACGTCGGCTGCCGCGGTGGCCTATGCGGCTGTTTGAGGCCAAGGAGGGCCAGCTGCAGAGCATCGCGATGGCAGACTGGGCCAGCTTCTCTCAGCGGGGCGATGCGGACGCAATGAATGCAACGGCGATGGATCTCCTTGTGCGCTTCACGGGAGGGCCGTCTGCCTCCGTCTACGTGGGGCCCCTCTCGAAGCCACTCTGAAGAATTCATCTACGGGGTCGTCCGCGCAGTCCGCACGCCAGATACCGCTGCCCGATCCCTCTATTGCCGCAGCAGAAATATGACCAAGAGGCGCGCTGTACGCTGACAGCCCACGGCACAGCGAAGGGACCGAGCGGCGCTGTTGGAAAGCGCTCAGCCAGTACGTTCACCAGCAAAAAGCCAGACCAGCGGCTAGGCGGTTTCGACCACTGGTTTGGTGCGCGGCGCACGTTGGCCTAGAAAGGCCAGTGGCTAGGGGTGCCGATCACGACGATGCCCTGAATTGCCGGGGCGTCACCTAGGGCGAGGGGGAGTCACCCCGTTGGTTCGGCGGCGCCAACTGGGGTCAGCGCCATAGCGGAGAGTTTCACGATTGTCGCGTCCATCGGACGCACGGACATCTTGCTAGGACGGAGGTCAAGCGCCAGTGAACAGGCTTGGGTCCAGCCGCGCGGGAGGGCTACCCAACCTGGATGGCGGCCAGAGCGTCTTTTGTTGAGAGAGGCCGGCCGTAATGCCATCCCTGGCCGATGGCGTCCGGCGCGATCCGGTAGAGCAGCAAATCTTGCTCTTCTGTTTCGACGCCTTCTGCGATGACATCCAGCCCAAGCTCACGTGCGATGCGATACATCCCTGGCAACACGGGCCGCAGGGGGGAGTCCTCGTTGATAGCGGCCACGAACATGCGATCGATCTTGATTCCTCGAAACGGCGATTGGGCGAGGTGGGAGAAATTCGCGCTGCCCGTCCCGAAGTCGTCGATCAAGAACCGGTATCCCAGAACCGAGAGGGCCTGCATGTTGCTCTTGGCGGTGGCAGACACGAGTTCTTCCCGTTCGGTGATCTCGATGCGAATTTGTTCGGGGAGCACGCCAAAATCGGTGGTAACGCTGCTGATGTAGCGAACGATGCACTCTTGGGCCATGTCCACAGGCTCGGCATTGATGCTCACGTAGAGGTTCCTGTGCTCCCGCAAAGCGGGGGCGAGGTCATTCATGGCACGGGCCAGGACGTATCGAAAAAGATCAGGACTCAGGCCGAGGCGGTGGGCGATGGGCACGAAGATGGCCGGCGGGATTTCATCGTCTCCCGGCGGGCGCCAGCGGCTGAGCGCTTCAAATCCCACGAGCTCCCGCGTGCCAATCCGACGCAGGGGCTGGTAGGCCAGTTCGATCTCGCTGCGCTTCAGCGCAAGCACCAGCCGTTGCTGGATGGTTTGCCGTGCCGTGATTCGGTGTTTGATCAGCAGGAACGCCAGCAACAGCCCCATCGTCGCCCCGGCTGCCAAGATGGTGGTGAGCAACGCCGAGGGCAGCTCGGACACCACGTGCCTAGGGCTGGTGACGAAGGCGCAGACGTCAGCCACATGGCTGCAATGCTGAGCTTGGACGACAGAGGGGTTGCCGACGCGGCTGGTCGGGGACAAGGTCCGGAATGCAAATGATCGGTCCTTCGTTTCGATGCTGATGGAGCTGCTGCGCGCAGGGTCCAAGCTCTCGAAGGCAGACGGAGAAGACACGGTGAACGTGTCGCCTTGGGCGATCAGATTGGACCCGGTGTAGGGGGAGCCAACGAGATCCGATGCATGCCAAATCCGGACACCTCCGCTGGAGAAGCGTGGAGCGGGGAGGCTGTAGGGGCGCGAGCGCCCCCAAAGGGCGCTGCAGACAAGGCGTCCGTCTTGGATGCGACCGATGTCGCTCATATAGCTGGAGCGAAACGCAATCTCTTTCAGCGAGTCAATGTCGGCGGCCGAGCAGCGAGGCAGCCCTATGCGAGACGCTTGTTCGGCCGCGACGCGCCTTGCGAGAGAGATAGCCTCCGAGCGTGCCACCGCGGCTTCTGCCACTGCCTCCGATCCTTCCTTGTCACGGACGTAGAGAATGGCTTGGGCGACGGCGAGCATCGCCAGAAGGCACACCGTCGTGGCCCCTACGACCGTCAAGGCATAGCGAACCCGATCCTTTCGAACGCTCAAAGCAACCCCCGATCTGAAACGCGCCATCGCTTCGCTGGGCTTCCCGCCTCATTTACCTTGTTACAGGTTTATCGGCAAGCTGCCCATGAACTTCAGCCCCACCTCCACTGGCTTGCAAGCCTTGATCGAACAACCACGCATCTGCGTCTGAACTGTACAGCCGCAGGCCGTGAGCGAGGCGACCGCCAGCGTTGACAACTGCGGCGGCCAATTATCGTAGATCAATACTGTTACACGGTTGGCGTGGGCAGGCGCTTGGTCGAGCCCAAGCTTGCGAGGGCACGCCTGCGCTCTCCGTCAGACACCCGATGCAATGGTGCTGTGGTGCAAGGAGCGGACGGGAGAGGTGTCGGCAGCTTGTGGGCGATGGCGCCTACTTTGGGGCGATGGGCGCGCTAGGCTGCTCTTTGATCAGCCAAGCGAGGAAGGCCAAACGATTCGGGAGAATTTCAGGTCGAACGCCCAGGCGCAGATTGCATTCGAATTCGTCGAAGTAAGCCATTCCAGCCGAGAACTCCACGCTGTTGGGTCGCATCGACTTGACCTTGGCAAGCGGCTCATCGACGGCCCCGCTACAACACGCCTTCAACATCTCCATCAGCTGCGACTTACCCACCTCGGTGAGTCCAAACCGGGCTGGCTTGCCCGGCTGGAACCAAACCAGGTCTTGATCACACAAGGCCGTCAGCCTCGTTTGCGAGGGACGAAACCCCTGGGCCGCCATGCACAGGTCTGCGAAGTGATCCAGAGGAGCGGTCATAGCGGTGGTTGTGTTCGCTCATGCAAGGCCATGCGTGTCACTGTGAGGCCCACCGATCGAAGGCGCAAGCCTCTTTGCGTTCAGCGTGGACGAGGCCCGGGCTGGCCTTAATACCGGTGGCGGCCCCCAGACAGATCGAGCGCTCCCTTGCTGGAGCTCCCATCCCGCGAGACGTGTGATGGAACAGGTACACCCATTGGACGATGACCGCCACGATTGGGCCGGCAGGTCGCCCACGGTCCATGGGGGTGCTGCTAGGGCTGGCCCCCTCCCCGCGTGTCTCAGCCGCCCAAGCGGATGGCGTCGTTTGGAGAGCTGCGGCCCACCTTTCCCATGAATTCCGATGATCAGCAGCCTTGTTCTTAACATGCAGTCCCTGAGCGATGGTGGGAGTGTTTGTGTCTGGCGCACCACGTTCAAGGGCAAGGTCTTCTACACCGCATGCGGGGTCGGAACCCCTGCAATGGAGCATGTCTCTGAGCGGACGGCGGTGGCTAAGCGCGCGCTTCAGGATCAGGCTGACCAAGCGGGCATGCAGCGCCAGCACGACGTGTTTGTGAGAACCCCCTAAGCCGCAGGAATCAGCATCCACTCCACGCTCACGGAGGCCTACCACCACGAGGCCGTGTTTTTCCTGTGCGCTGATCCGGCGGTTGAGCAAGAGCTTACTGCATTTTTGAACGTTGTAGCGTCGTAACATATCGCCTGGAAGGCTACTGACTACGAGACTGGTTTGACGGAAGTCGGCGGGAGCGAGCCCCTCCCCGAGAACGTTCATCGTGCTGGCGCTGCGTAGCGAGCCGGCGACGCCGTGGGAACCTTCAATACGGCTGGCCAGATCCCGAACGTTCTCCACATCCGACGCCACGTAGAGCCGGATGGCGACACGGGGGTAGACCCATAACGCGGCGGCCCTAATTGCGGTGGCAACCCAGTGCGAGCAGCACTCGACCAGGCCAACGCCTGGGGCGTTAACAGGAAGGCGAGGCCAGTAGTGACGTGTCATGCACGTCGACATGCGACAGAACCGCGTTCTGGCAAGCCCTGAGAGTAGTTTCTGTTTTTAGTCAAAAATGCTTCAAATCAATGGGTTGACACGGGTTGAACTTGTGGTTGGATCAGTGTGTAGGAGCGGTTTAATGGGTAAACCGACCTATCCACAAAAAGAGAGTGACGACATGAAGATTCATCCCGTCGAGCCTGCCAGCACTGACCTGGCGCATTTCCAACTCCACACCGCCGCGCGGTTCCTGGACCGCACCAATGGCCTCAATCAGCTGGCCGACAAGCACCGCAGGATCCAGCGCTTGGCCACCCGCGCCCGCCATGAGCGGCGTTGGAAGAAGGAAGAGGAGCGCTTCGTATGAGCATTTTGAACATGGCCCTGCTGTTTGTCGGTGTCCTGAGCACCGCGGTGTTCTACCGGGACCTGGTCGCCAACCCCATCTCCGCCGGGCGCGCCCTGATGCGCTTCTATCAACTGCCGGCGGAGCATCGCCAAGGAAGCGTTCTGCAAGAGGTTTCGAAGGCGTGGTGGAGCATCGTGCTGGTGGCCCTGGTGCTCATCGGGGTTCTGGGAGGTGGGCAATGAGTGCCGGGACCGAAAGCCTCATCAGGGCCATCCAAACCAACGACCCGCTGGCCTTCTATGGGTGGCTGCACACACTCAAGGGGACGCCCGACCTCGATGCTGGCGTGGCCGGCGATCCTGGGATCACACCGTTGGCGGTCGCGAGCGTCATGTACTCCAAGGCCGTCCAGTCGGACCGGATCTTGGCGGCGCGCTATGCCGCGATGGTCGAAGCGCTCATGGACGCCGGGGCCAACCCGCTGGTCCGGATTGGGGAGCGGTTCGTGGTGCGACGGGGGCACACGGGGAAGCTGGAGCGGCGACGGGTGGACGAAGGCCGAACGCTGGCGGAGGTCTGCGGGGGCGTTCTTTGCCCGGCCATGCAGGCATGGTTTGGACGCCAACGGGCAGGCGAATGGTCCCACACCGCGCTTCATCGGCCTCACCCCGCCTACGCCCACCTCCGTCGCAACCATAAAGCCGTGGCCTGACGCCCAGGCCGGCGGCTGCTCGCCGCCGAAAAGCGGGGTGGAGACAACGGCAGGGTGGGCCACGGCTCCCGCCGCGGCCTGAGGTCGCTGAACCTCCGACGTCTGCACGGCTAAACCCCTCTAGCTGCACGGCCCTTGCGGGATTAGGTTTGCACCGTAATGTGTTGCACAACCTACCCATAAAAGGAGCCCATCTCATGCGCCTCGTTGTCTGTTGCTTCAAAGGGGGCGTGGGGCGCACCACGCTTTCGCTCAACCTCGCCGCCGCGTTCGCCGGCCAATCCCGCGTGCTCGTCAACGACCGCGACCCGCAATGCGGTTCCGTGGCCTGGTCAGCGATGAGCGACGGGGAAACCCCGTTCACCGTGAGTCGCTCAAGTTCGCCTGGATTTGACCTGGAGATCCAGGACATGCCGCCCAGTGCCCCAGTGAAAGACCAGTTGCCGGACGCGGACCTCTATCTCGTCCCAACGCTGCTCGACGGCGGCAGCTACGTTGTCTACCTGCGGACCATCGACACGCTGCGACGTCAGGGTAAGCCCATCCTGCCGGTTGCCAACCGGGTCAACCTCAAACGGGCGGAGCACCGCCGCCGCCTGGAAGATACCAGCTTGGCAGGCGCCATCGTCATTCCCGAGCGGGCGGCGTTGGCGAGCTACTACGAGCTCGGCGAGACCGTGTTCTCCATGCGCGGCGCTGGCGTGGATAAGGCGCGTGAGGACATTCTGCGGGTAGGTCAGGCTATCCAAAAAAGGTTGGTCAACCCGGCGCGGGGGAAGGCATGATGGACATCCCAATGCTGCCCCTGCCGGACCTCATGGCTGCCCAAAAGACCCCCGCCAAGAACGCCGTTGCCAAGAAGGCCCCGGCCCGCAAAGACCTGTCCAAGGCCGCGAAAGTGGTCCACGCCAAGCCGGAACGCACGTATGCGCCGCTCATTGATCTGGGCCAGTTTTCCGAAGGGCAACTGGCAGAGCTGATGGTGGCTGCAGGGGACGCGCCTGGGCGGAGAACCTATTTCGACTACTCCGAGGAGCGGCCCTACCTGCGGGACGGCCAGAGGGTTCATCTGGACGTGGGACGCGACTCCACCATGTTCGACTACCGCGACGAGAACGGGGCGCGTGTGGAGCGAACGATGGTCACCGTGCCGCCCAAGCTCCGGGAGCAGATTCAGGACGTCACCGGGGAAGAACAGCCGATTCTCACCACCGCGCTCATTGCGCTGGCTTCCTGGGCTTGCCAGGAGCTCAAAAAGAGCAAGCGTCGCCTCGTCGTGACCACGGCAACCGATGACCTGGATCCAATGCGGAGACAGGTTCGGAAAGCCATCGTGGGGCGGGCGAGGAAACAACGGTAGCCCTGGGTTGGTAGTGAACGACAGGCGGCCATGGGCCGCCTTTTTTATGGCTGGCGGCGGGTGGAAAGAGCAACGGCAAAAGCGGCTAGAGCAAAAGCGTTGTGGAGAAAAGGCGGGAGGGGCCTCGGCTTCCGCCGGGCCCGTGCTTGGCTGGAAGTGTGAGGTGTTTCAGGGTTTTGGTGTCTTTTGCGGTTGCCCGTCAGTTCTGCACTTTAGTCAAACAAATGTGTTGTTTTTGAGTTTACATTTTTATGCCCTGTCGTAACCTGGATTTGTAGGGAGGCAATACCGCTGACCTGAAAACCAAACAAGGATTCATCATGAAAACCCCTCGCCGCCAAACCCTCGAAAACCGCGCCGCCCGTTTGGGACTGCGACTCTCCGAAGCTGGGCTCCACGTCAAAATGGAAGCCGCCAACAACTGCGAAGCCATGCCGCGCTGGGAACTCTCGGACGGGAAACACCAATCCAGTCTCCGCGGGTATGCCACCCTGGCCGAGGTTTCCGAAGCGTTGGATCACGAGGAAATCGCTGCAGAGCTATGAGCAGGTCCTACGCCATCCCTCGGGTGGCAGTGAAAGACAGGCGGCCATGGGTCGCCTTTTTTATGGCTGGCGGCGGGTGGAAAGAGCAACGGCAAAAGCGGCTAGAGCAAAAGCGTTGTGGAGGAAAGGCGGGTGGGGCCTCGGCTTCCGCCGGGCCCGGTGCTTGGCTGGAAACGTGAGGCGTTTCAGGGTTTGCGTGTTTTCTGCGGTTGCCCGTCAGTTCTACACTTTAGTCAAATAAATGTGTTGTTTTTGAGTTTACATTTTCAGGGCCTGTCGTAACCTGGATTTACAGGAAAGCAATACCGCTGACCGAAAAGGCCAAAAAGGTAACCGCCATGCAAAAAAACACTTTCACCATCGAAGCTGACTACTCCACCAACAGCTGGAGCAGCAACTGGGAGCCCATCGACAACGCGGAATACTCGACACTCGCCGAAGCCGAAGCCGGCATGGAAGATCTGGAGCAGAAACTGGGCTGGCGCAACATGCGCATCGTGGATGAAACGCGTTTTGTTTGGGCCTACGGACAGGAGGGCGAGGATGAAGATGCCTAAGCTCTATGCCATCCAATCCAAGCAACCGGCCCCGCGCCGGTTGTCTGGACCGAAGAAAGAGCTGATCTACGTCGATGCATCCAACGTTCTGATTGAAAGCGATGCGCATGTCCTAGATATGCGAGAGCTTCTCAAGCTCCACAAAGAAGATTTAAAAAAGAGGAGCAATAGCGTTTTGCAGGAGATCGCTCGTGGTTCGTAACCCCTACGCCATCCGACCCAAGCAGCCGGCCCCGCGCCGGCTGCCCACGGTTCGCATTGCCCCGGCCAAGGCGGCCGCATTCCGGGCTCTCGCTCGCCAGCAGGGGCTCACGGCCAGCAGTGCATTGGCTGCCCTGGTGGCCGCCCATGCCGACATCCGCCAGCCGTTCGGGCCCCGGGTCCGTGCCCAGCATGGGCCTGATGGGATGCGCTACGGCGCGGTGCTGCCCGATCCCAAAGTTTCTGAAGAAGTGGCCAAGAGCCTGATCCAAGACGCACGAGCTGCTAGGATCTCGCTGGGCGAGGCGATGCGGCAGTTGGTTGACCGGTGCCTGGAGCAGAGCAGGTGAGGCGGGGAACAAACGGGGGAGGGGAAGCGGCGGCCTGAGGGTCGCCTTTTTTATGTCTGCAGTCTGGCGGACACTGGTTCGGAAGGGGCAGGTGCCCCTTTGATGGGGGCAGGGGTAGATGGTTGGGGGATAGTAGAGCGGTGGCTGGGGCGGAAGCCCCGGCCCATGTCCTAACCTCCCCGGAGGGGGCTTTTCAGGTGCGGCCCCGGGCCGCGTTCTTTTGAGCTCTAGGAGAGAGAAGGCAACGGCAAAAGCGGCTCAAAGCAAAAGCGTGGTGGAGAAAAGGCAGGTGGGGCCTCGGCTTCCGCCGGGCCCAGTGCTGGGCGGGAAATGTGAGGCGTTTCGGGTTTTCGGGTTTTCGGGTTTTCTGCGGCTGCCCGTCAGTTCTGCACTTTAGTCAAATAAATGTGTTGTTTTAGGGTTTACATTTTTATGTCCTGTCGTAACCTGGATTCATAGGAAGGCAATACTGCTGACCGAAAAGGCCAAAAAGGTGACCAACATGAAAAACAATACTTTCACTGCCGAAGAATCCGTCATGATCGACTTGGGGCTGAACCCGGGTTTAGTGGAAAACTATTCCGAAGTCTCCCTGGAGCCCGTCAGCTTCGAAAAGGAAGAGGGCTTCTCTTGGGGCTCTCGCTGGATCGCCGTCCACGAGGCGCACTGTCACAACGATAATAGACTGATGGCAGACGGCCGAGAGTTTGTTGTCACAAAGGCCAACCCGACGTTCAAAACCTTGCTCAACGCTTGGCGTGAGGAGCAGCAACGAGCTGGGTGAGGTGAGGCATGGGGGGAGACAAAAGGCGGCCAGGGTGCCGCCTTTCTTTTGTCTGCTCCCCCGTCACCGCTCACCCCATACGCTCCCCAGCATGGATCCCCTCATCACACCAGACGGCCGTTACCTCATCGTCCGCGGGCGCCTCTGGCGAACCACCAACCCGGGCCTAAGCGAGCCGCAGAGGGAGCGACTGGTCCACGAGCTGATGGACGCCCGGCGTGCCGTGAAGTCAGCAAAAGCCAACCAGGATGGGGAAGCACTCGCCGCCGCACGGCGCGCCGTGGACAGCGCGAAAACGGGCTTGGGCGAACGTGGCCCGGTGTGGTGGACGGACGGGGAGCCGGATTGGAACCGGCACTTGGTGAAGAACTCTCCCTATGCAGGGTGGTTCTACCAACAAGCCAATGGTGAGGCGGAGGCCGGCGAGCTGTAGGATGTGGGCTTAGACCGACTTCCGCCTCATGCGTCAGGGATGCTGTAACCATGGCAAGGATCAAGCCCATCGACTTCCCCGTGCTCCTGGTCGAGTGCGACACAACTGGCGTGACGCGAGATGACCCGATCATTCACATCATGTGCGTGCTGGTCGAGAAGGGGCAGGACGGCAAAGCGCGTCCTGCTGCCATGTATACCGGCTACCAGGAGGTGGCCAGACCTTCCTCGGAAGAGGCGTTCAAGGCACACGGTATCCCAGATGAGCGGCTGAAAGGGGAGAGCCTCGACGTGGAGCAGATCCGCGGTCTGATCGCCCAAGCCGGCTCCATTGTTTCAAGGAGCCCACGGTTCAACGCCAAAAAACTTCACGCGCTAGTGCCCGAGTGCTTGGAGAAGCGTTGGTTCCCCTATCCCCACAGGATTCAGAACTGGCGCTGGGAGCATTTCCCGGCCGTGGCTCGCATGGCGATCATGTGTGGTGAGGTGGAGAACGACGGCTATGGAACCATCTATCACCTGTCCGAGCTGCTAAAAATCGAGGCAAGCTCATACGAGGTGGTGTTTGACGAGGACGGGCCGCCGACGCTGACCGTCAAGTTCGGGAGGCGCAAGGTGCTGGAATGCTTCCCCGAGGCCTTGCTGAAGTGTGTAGAAGGGGATCGGTTCCGCTTCCATGGGAAGGAGGGCTACGACTTCATCACCGCCTACTGCGACTCGGGCGATGCCTACCGTGATCGCGCCTTCCGCTTGCAAACAACCCCCTCGAACCTGGCGCTGTCTGGGACGTGGGCCTACCTGCAGAAGATCAAGGGCAACGAATACCTCATTGGTGCATAGGCCAGCATTTCGCGCCGAGCGTTAGCCCGTGCTCTCGTTTACCAATCGCGCCCAGACAGTCTGTAGAGATCTAACCTCATCGCTCCACGCCCGGTATTCGTCCAGCGGCATCGGGGCCTCCAGGCCGCGCTTCACCCGCTCCAGGTATTTGCTCTTCCGGGCCATAGCCCCGCGATACGCCAGCTCTGCTTCATCCAACCGGTCAGCCCGCTTAGCGGCCTTCAGCTGGGCCAGCCGCCGAACCGAATCCGGGTTGGTGGACA
Organism: Stenotrophomonas sp. 80084_Sma; assembly: GCF_056481995.1. NCBI lineage: Bacteria > Pseudomonadati > Pseudomonadota > Gammaproteobacteria > Lysobacterales > Lysobacteraceae > Stenotrophomonas > Stenotrophomonas sp. 80084_Sma. The sequence continues at coordinate 1,434,958 of NZ_CM151177.1, forward strand.
GCACTTTGGGAGCATGAGGCAGCAACGGGCCTCCGGTCATCGGGACGCGCTTGTGGTTACTGACAGGGTCCATCACTCGGTGGCGCCAGCACTCTCTCCACTCGTTTGCATCGAGCGGGCCGCCGCCTGGCACGTCCAGCTGCACGACGATCCCGTGGTCTTCAATCAGCGACCACACGGCCCTCAGGAACGCGTCTACCGGCACCCGCAGAAGCGTCACCTGGCCCTCTGCCAGCACCTCGCCCCCGTCCCGCATTCGTAACGCCAGCAGGGCCTCGCTCAGTGCCAAGGCATCGCCTGACCGGGTGCTCCAGCCCACCAGGCCTAAGCTCTCCCCATCCATCTCACCCGACCAGGCGTAGACCCGGAAGCGGGGCTTTGAGAAACGCGCCGACAGGTGGGAGAGCACGCGCTCGCGCTTGGAGTGCCGGCTCAACGGCGTGAGGTGGTTCTCTGCATACAGCAACGCAGAGCGCCGCCGCTCCGTCAGCAGGGCAACCCGGTCAGGGGCCGCTGACGCTTGCCAGTCCGACCAGCTAACCACGTCTCGCAGTCCCTTGGCAGCAGCGCAGGAACGGCAGGCAGGCACCCAGTTTTCGACCACGGAAGTTGGCCCTCCCAGTTGCGCAGGCACCAGCGACGTAGCCGTCCAAGACTTGGGAGAGGACAGGTCCAGAGGAGCGGAGCAGAACGCGCAGGCGTTGCCGAACTCGGACAAGACAGCTTTGCGTTGCCAGCCGTTGGCCTTGCCTTCCAGCGGGGCATCCGCTCGGGCGATGGCATCCACAAAGGGGGCAAGGTCAAGCACGGCGCACCTCCGACTCGTTCAACTAAGCCCCGGCACCCGGATTCCCAGGCAGGGGCAGAGGGGGAGCGCAGGAACCTGAAAAAGATTTGGCTAAAACGCTTTTCCGGGCCTGTCGAACCGTCCCAACAACCGCCGATCTCAAACCAACAACCCGCTTCTCCGATCCGTTCCCAGGCCAGCACTCAACCCGCAACCGCTGATCGAAAGCCGGGGGACAGCGAACGAGAGCAAGGTCAGCCCGCTTGACTAAAACGGATTGACTCAAGGCTTTCCAAGCACCCGAAAGGGAAGCAAGAACCGCAGCACTCCACCACCCGAACCCCCAAGCAGAGTTGACTAAAACGGATGGAGACAGGGCTTTCCGAACACCCCGGCAGCGTGACTGAACCCAACCACTTACGCGATCCCATGCTGGCCTCCGCTTGACTAAAGCGAACAGGGGCAGGGCGCGGGAGTGGGGAAAACGGTGGTCCCGGATTTTTGAGACAGGGGGGACGGAGTCGGTGGGGAGGTGGGGAGCTGGCTGGGTGGGGAGGAAGGCTGCGGGGGCTGGCGAAAACGTTTTTGAGCGGCTGAGCGTGGCGGGAGTGAGGGGCACTGGGGTCTCCGGGTTCGTTAAGGGTTGGGACTTTCCTTTACTTCTACCCCTGAAAACCGGAAGAGCAAGATCGGTGGAACGAAAACTGGGGGGAGGACTGCGGGGAAAGAGATTGGCTGCCCATTCACCGTTCAAGGTTTACCGAAGGGTGAAGGGAGTAGGCCATACACAAGTCGCACTGAAGTGTTTTTCCGGCTTGGCTAGAAACGCGCAGCGTTTCCACCCATCCAAGCCTTGCGGCGCCTTTCTTTTAGCCTTGGCTAACAACTTGGCCAACAGTTCGGCTGAAAAATGGCCGGCATCCCAGCAAAACAGCAGAAAAACGGCTTAGCCCACTTGCGCTTCCAAAAACTCCTGCTAATCCATTGGGTATGGATTTTCATTGCAGGGGGTTAAGTGGGTCGTCCGTCGCTTCTAACCAAATCTTTCAGCATCGCTCCCGATGAGTTGGAGAGCGCGCGGTATTGCGCGAAAGAGCAAGGCGTTTCCTTGAACAAGTATTTGCGCCTGGCGGTCTTGGAAAAGAACCGGGGCGTGGTTCAGGGGCTGGAGGCGTCCGATGCGTTGGGCGACATCCGAGCCACGGTCCGCGAATCCGAAACGCGGAATGCCCTTGCCCTAGAAAGCGCGCTGGCTGACTTGCGAGCGGAGCAGAGCGCGGCGCTTCAGGCCAACGAGGACCTGGTGGTGAAAACCCTTCAAGCGTTTTCCCAGTTCCTGGCGCAGCAAGAACCCGACGCCGAAACCCTCTCCAAGCAACCGGCCACCAAAGCAGCAAGCCGTGGGCCGGTAGCCAATCCGGCGTTCCTGCCTCCCAAGCCCTACTAACCCCTTTCCCAACTACCTCATAAGGAGGCATACCCATGAAGCGTTTCATCCTCACTCTCACCATCGCCGCGTTGCTGGCTCCGGGGCTTTCGTTTGCCCAGGACACCCCCCAGCCCGAACCCCAGAAGAAGACCGACAAGCTGCGCCTGTTCAAGGCGGGCGGGATTGGCTGCGCTGCCGGTGCAGGCATCGCTCTGCTGACCGGCAAGAAAGACAAGGCCCTGACGGCGTGCGCTGCCGGCGCGGTCGTTGGCGGGGTCGCGTCGTATCGCGCGCAGGTCCAGGAAGCCCAAGCAGTGGCCGACGCTGCCAAGGCTGCGGGGCTGGATGCTCAGGTGCATACCAAGACCGTTGAAGCCAAGGACGGCCAGGCCGAAGCCCTGGACAAGCTGGTCATCCGTTATCCGGCCGCTGACATGCAGCCGGTGAGTGCCAAGACCGCTGCCACGCTGGACAAGCTGGCCGCGCTCCTGAAGGCGAGCAAGGAAAAGCTGACGGTCTCCTTCAGCGGTGCGGACACCGCCGTGTGCCAGGTGCCGGTCGTTGAGCTGGCAAAGCGCGGCGCGCTTCAGAACGCCACGGTCGATGACCAGTGCGGCCGGGGCGATTACGCCATCACGGTTTCGCCGATCCCCGACGTTCGCTAAGCCAACCGAGAGCTGGGGGGCGAAAGCCCCTTGGCTCAAATCTTTTTCAAGCGCCTGGGAGGAACCATGACACCCGAAGAACTCATCAAACAACGCAAGCAGCGCGAGCTGCTCGCCAAAGCAGCACAAGCCAAGACCACCGCGCCCACGGACGCGGAGAAGCTCGTCAGCGATGCGACAAAAGAAAACTTGAAAACCGCAGGCCGGCTGGCTGCAAGTTTTGGCAAAGCCTTGGCAGACAAAACCAAGCAAGCGGCCTCGGTCGCCGCTGAGAAGGGGCGAGAGGCGCAAGAAGCGTTGGCCCGGCGTGCGGAAGAGGCCAAGGCGCGCAGGGAAGCCGAAGCCGCCGAGAACGCGCGCTTGGAGGCCGAGCGCGCCCAAGCGTTGGTCGAGCAAGAAGCGACTGCCCAGCCCGAGCCGCGGGTGATTGAGCCCGAGCCCGTTCAAACTGATTCCGCTCCCGAAGCGCCCGAGCCGGTTGTTGAGGAGGTGGTTCCCGAGCCGACACCAGAACCAGAAGCAGGCCCCGCGCCTGTCATCAAAGAGCCGGTCAGCGCTCCTGCGCCTGCCGTCAGTGAAGCCGTGGACGCAACGCCTGCCGCTCCAGTGCCGGCCGAGCTGGTGGCCCCGTCTGTTCCGAACCCCGAACCGAGCAAGTCAGCTCAAGCCCCGGCACCGGCCCCCAAGGCGACGTCGACCCGGGCCCCGGTGAAACCGGAAGCCCTCAAGGCCAATCCGGCCGGTGAGGCGTCGGCGAAGGCCAGCAACAAGAAGGGCTGGCAACTTCTGGCTGGGTCGGGCGTGGCCGTCCTTGTGCTGGGTGGGGCGTTGGCGTGGTGGACCACTCACCGCTCCAGCGAAACCGCTCCGCTCCAAGACAAACCGGCTGCAGCAGTGACTGCCCCGGCCCCCGTCGCCGTGCCAGTTGCTCCGGTTGTATCCGCGCCGCCCCAGGTCGAGGAGCCCAAGCCCGTGACTGCCCCGGTGGAAGAGAAGGCCGCGGTCGCTGCCCCGGTTGTGGAAGCCCCGGTGCTGGCAGAGCCACCTAAGGCCCAGACCCCGGCAACTGCCCCGGCGTCAAAGCCGGTGCCGGTTTCGAAACCAGCTGCAAAGCCCAAGCCGGCCCCCAAGCCTGTTGCTAAACCCGAGCCGAAAAACGATTGGCAGGACCAAGCCAACAGCGATATCGACGCGTGGGCAGAAAAGATCAGGTGAGGTGCTTGCGCTTATCGAAAGCCTTGCTAGAAAGAATGTGTATCCATGAAAGATGGGAGGAAAAATGTTTGGGTGGTTGTTTACGCAGTATCGAAAGCCCGGAAAGCTCCACTTCGGATCGAAGTGGCTCAACCTGCATGGGCGATTTTTCATTGGTAACCCAGAAAGATTTGGGCTCTCCGATTGCCGAGAGAACGTCCTGACCTCGTATTACTACCTGCGGGCGGACCGGAAGATGCCGGTGGCAAACGATGAGGACTTTGATGCCTGGAGGATGGACGGCCTGCGCGCCAGCCAGGTTCGGCACGCCAGCGAAAAACATGTGTCCAAAGCCGGCTTTCTTGTCACCTCCGCCGCGTGCGTGGCCCTTTGCTTTGGGGCATTGGTCGTCAACAAAGTGAAAGGAACACGCCCTTCGCCGGCGGCGATCCAACTCGCGCCCTCGTTGTCGTTGAACGAGTGCAAAAAGAAATGGACGAGCGGCACCATCACGCCTCAGGAAATCGTGGCGTGTCAGGCGCTATCTCAAACCAACAACAACAACAACGGGAGGCACTGAGCATGTTGCTATCGCTGATGGATTGGACGGTCGGTATTGGCCGCAAGCTGTTCAAGAAGGACGATCAAGCGTCGAGCACGCTGGAGCAAATCATTCTGGACGGCAATGACCGCTACGAAAACTTGGTCGGGCGCTTTGACGTGAGCGACCGCGTGAAGAGCCGCGTGCTGGACGTTCCCCCGGAGGACGTAGACATGGCGGTCGAAGCGGGCGCTGTTTTCGACGAGAAAGAGATGGCACTGGTTGTGCCCGAAGAACTGGATCTGGACCAGTTCCATCCGTGGTGGCCGAAGGTTCCGGAGGATCTGCGCAACACCCAGGCCCGCATGATCATCACCAAGGAAGGACGTCGTGCCGAAGGCTTCGTGCTGGGGGACGACATGGCGCTGGGCGGCGACAGCACTGCAACCTCGCTGATGTATCTGGCCTTCCCGCTGATCGGTGCGGTTCAATACTTCTTGGGCTCGCTCATTGGCGCTTTTAGTTACGTGGTGCTGCTGGCCGCGATTCCTTACTTTGTTGCGTTGAAGCAAGCGGAAGGGATGAAGGAAGCCTTCAAGGGCCTGGCCCTGATGGTGCTGCCCGTGCTGATTGCAACCGCTTCGGCGGCGTTGTCGTCCGCGCTCCAAGTGGACGCGGCCAGCATGGGGCAAGCAGCGGTTGACCCGATGAACACGGGAGCGGGGATGATGGCGGTCGCTGCGGGCTTTGCCAAAATGGCGGGCATCGTTCTTCTGATCTTGACCATTCCTGGCCTGCTGTTGTTCGCGGCCTTCCTGAGTGCGGCCTCGCATCCCCACCGGGGCGTGCTGGGCGGAACCGCCGAGCGCTTCATTCAGATGATGAAGTGGATGGTGGTGATCTTGGCCCTGGTGGGGATCGGCTCCCTTCTCCCGGACGGAATGGGCGTGGCCGTGGCGTTTGTGATCGCGGCCATGTATGCCCTGCAGTTCACGGAAGGCAACTTCGTTCAAACGGCCGCTCGCCTCTATCTGCAGAACTTGGACAACAACCTGGCGACCCAGGGGGCCCTGTCCAAGTCCCACGTGAAGGCCCGCGAGCAGCAGGCTGCCGAAGCGTTGCGCGACAAGACCCCGCTTTTGAAGGTGGGTCGAGCGTCTGGTCACCTGAACGACCGCGGCCATGGCTTTGCGCCGGACAAGGGCACGGTGATGATGCTGTCCTGGCGCGACCTGACCCAAGGCCTGATCGTCTACGGGCGTATCGGTTCGGGCAAGTCCTTCAGCGTGCTGCGGCCGTTGGCCCGTCGCTATCGCGAGTCCGCATTGGCCGTAGGACTGCGGAATGAACTGAAGGGGAGCGCCGCGGGCGAGACCGTTCTTGATGCGAAGCGCAGCGGGGGTGGAGCACTCATCCTGGACGCGAAGGACGGCGCCATCATCTCCGATTTGGGCAAGGACGCGTTTGATATCGTCGTGCGCGCAGGCATGTCGGTGGCCCCCTACGAGGGCCTGGAGCCCGATCAAATCACCAAGGCTCTTCGCGGCGCGACCGGTGGCAAGGTCGATGAGAAGTCCAAGCTCTGGAGCGATGGTGGCGACGCCTTCCTCTTCCACACCGGCATCATCCTAAAAGCCGCATGCCAGCATGAGCAGGCCTACCGAAACTTCTGCATCGCCAAGCTGGAAGGGCTGGAGCACGCCCGGTTGATGATGCTGTTGGAGCGGGAAGAGCTGGAGAAGCGCGGCATGGGCTTGGAAGACCTGGAAGCGGCGCTGGCTCGCGTGGAAGAGCAGATGGGCACCTACGCGATCGTAGCGGAGGCTTCCCGAAACTGGTTCTACACCCCATTCCACCATGCCAAGCTGTTGGCGATGGTCGAGCAGGTGGTGCCGACCCCGCGTGGCGGGGAGATTGCCAGCGCTCGCGTGCTGGAGTTGGTGAACTGGTTGGGGTTGGAGCGCCCGGATACGTCTAGCACGGACGAAGAGCGGGAGGCCTATGCCGCCTACTCCCGGGACTACCACAACCGCTTGGCCACCCGGTCCGAGACCGTCCATCCCGACTTGCTGCGTCCCATGTCCCAGCTGCAAAGCTCGTTGGAATGGGCATTGCTGGGCGTTCCCGCAATGCATAAGGAGCAGCGCCAGTCCTTCACGTTGAACTCGCGGGGGCTCATCGAAAAACTGCTTCGGGGTGAAAAGCTCCGGACGGCGGATGACATCCCGTGGCATTCCGTTGAACGTGGGGAAGTGGACGTCTCCCAAGCGCTTTACGGAAAGTTCGTGGGCTTGTTCCTGCCCCCCACGCAGTTCGGCGAAGCGGGCGACATGATGCAGCGGTTGCTCAAGCAGCGTGTCATGAACGGCATTCGGGCACGCGGGGCGCACGGCGACAAGTGGCGCGAAATGCTGCCGGGCCAAACCGACGTGCTGCTGATGATGGACGAGGCGCATTTGCTGCTGACTTCGGACGACGTGCTGCTCTTCAGCACCTCCCGAAGCCTGGGGTTGATGCCGGTGATCGCGGTGCAGGGCCACGACAGCCTTATCAACACCTACGGGTCGGAGAACGAAGCCGATTTGCTGGCCAACACCATGCAATCGGTCATCGCGCTCAACCACTCGTTTGTCACACGCAACTACTTGATGAAGCGGCTGGGCAAGGCTCAGTTGACCACCTTCAAGGAGCCGACGCGTGGCATCGATTTCTCGGGTGGCTTGACCAACTTCCGCCACAGCGTTCTCAACGACCCGAACCACCCCTATGCAGCGGCCTACGAGCAAATGCTGATGCAGGGCGCAGGCCGCTTGAGCGCGCTTCGCGTGGATCCGGCGACGGGGCGCAAATGGCGCGTCGGGGCTGAAGACACGGTGGGCCAAGAGGAGCTGGCACGGGACATCGACATGCCCACAGGGGGCAAGCGGGAGGTCCTGCCGCTCTTCCTGGAAGAGGAATACCCGGCCCTGACCGCTGCACGCGGCAATGCGATTGTCTCGCTCTGCCGGGCAGGCGTGAGCCGCACGGACTTGGCCGAGATGATGCCCAACGACTGAGCCCAAAAAGGGCAAGGCAACCCTTGCCCTTTCCCAAAATCGATCAATGCTGACCTAACCATCCATTTCCTTGAAGGAGGACTTTATGAGCAATGCCCACTTCGACGTCTTCAACGACCTGCTGGGCGCTCGCGATAAACGGCGAGCCAAGCTGGCCGGAGAGCGTCCAAACGACCACCAACCGCAGAAGAAAGCAGTCTTCGACCAGTCGCTGGCGAAGGACCAGGCCGATATCCAGGAGAAGCAACAAGCCGTTTTGGACTGGGCCAAGCAAGCCAAGCCCGACGAGATCACCGACGCACGAGAGCGCTTGCACGCACAGGTGCAGCAGCGCGCTGAAGACGCGCCCAAAGACAAGCACGCCCAAGTGGTGTTCAGCACCGTGGACGAATGGCGACAGAAGCGCCAGCAGAAGGACGGGGGGCAATCCTTGGGGGAAAACATCCCCATGCTGACTGCGGCCCAGCGGCAGCAAACCATCGGGCCTGGTAAGTTGGGCTACGCGCACTACGCCGCCAGCGCGAAGAAGGAAGCAGACTTCATGAAGCGCTATGAGGCGAACTTCGACTGGGACAAGCACGAGGCCCAAGTCCAGAAGAACATCTACCGTCAATGACGGTCCATTCCCCGCGCCGCATCCAGGGCCCTTCGGGGCCCTTTTTGTTGGGCGCGTTCCCTTGTTTGTGAGTGGATCGATCTACCCATAAAAGCAAACGTCAAAAGCGGCGGGGTGGGGGTTGGAAAAGAGAAGAAAGGTTTTGACTAAACATCAAAAGTGTCGATCAATCGAGATTTTCAGGGTTGCCAGTTTTGTGAGATGTGGTTGACTGTAATCAGTTAAACACAACCGGGGGAGGTCCCTATGTATATTTTTGCCGATGCTTACGAGTATGCCGTGGACAATGTGGGGAACCTGTTGATCACTTTGGGCGCGTTTTCGGTGGTGAGCTACGTGGCCGCCAACGTGGCGGGGTTGCTGGCATGATGACGTGGTTGAAGGAGGATTTGGAGCAGATGGATCTGCACACCGTTTCGCTTTTCCTGCAAACCGGGGTTTTGATTGGCGCGGCTTTCATCATCAAGATCGCTTGCTGATTGCCAAAACCGAAAAAGACGGTATGCAAAGGGGATGGAACCCCAACACGACAACCCAGTAGGCAACCCAGGTGGGGGCGATTTCTTGAATCGTCCCCACGAGCCGTTGCTTTATCCCATTCTCCACCCTCTGACGCTGGCCCAGTTCTACGGGAAGCATCACGCGGCCGCCGCTGCCGCCGATGCGCGGGAAGTGTTGGACCTGGCCACGCGGTTCTGCCGAGAGGCCCAGGTTTCCGGGTTGGACACCCAAACCGACGCTGGTTTTGACTGGGTGCTGACCCCCAGCCGTTTCTCCAACCGCATTTCCCTGGAGCTGGGGCAGGGCGGCCACGCCGCATTGCTTCAGGTCGATCCGGACCTGTCCGCTCACCCGCTCGACGCAGCCATCCATGCCGGCGTGCTGGGCCACAAACCCCTGGCCTCCGCCTACGCCTTGCTCCCGGCCGAGCAGCGGGAGGGGCTGTTGAGAGAGCTGAGGGAATCCATCGACCAGGTCCAGTCGAACCGTTCCGCAGCGAAGCAGCTCCAGGCCCTCCGAGCCCTGCCTGAACTGCCGGTGCCGTCTCAGCCGCCTCTGGACATCGCCCAACTGCTCCGGCGGTTTGAGGTCCCCGATGCCCAAGCCCGGTTGGCGGCGGACCACGTCAAGGCGACCTATCGAGAAGCGCTAACCACGATGCATGGTAGCCAGGTGCTGGCAGCAGCCCATGCGCATGCCCCGCACTTGGGGCTATACGGAGCCCCTTGGCAGACGTGGCTTTGCGAGAACGCAACGACCGGGAACCTCGATGGGGTGGAGGCCTGTTTGCGCATGCATGCCGAGCCCAATGTGCCCGACGCCAACGGCGAGACGCCGCTACACCTCGCCGCGCGCCACGGCCACCCCGGCATCGTTCGTCGGTTGATTGAGGCCGGCGCGGACCCCGCCTTGGGGAACCCCCGCGGGGAGACTCCCCTGCATGTGGCGGCCCAACACAAACGCGCGCAGTGCTGCCTGGAGCTCATGGCCGCAGGCGCGGACCCGGGGCAGTTGGATCGTGAGGAGCGCAAGCCGGGCGATGCTCACCGGGAGAAGGCACGTGAGCAAGTCCACGGTCTATGACTGCTGGAGCTGGACGGTTCCGTCGAGTATTGAACCGAGCCGCGAGGTGCGTTATTGGCCCCAGGCGTTGCTCTCCGGTTCGGTCATCGCAGCCCTGACGTATCCGGCCGCGCTCTGGCTGGGCTGGCAAATCCCATCCTCACACTCGCTGATGAACTTCGGTCAGGGACTGACTGGCAGCCTGGCAGCGCTGGGCAACCTTGCCACCGGCACGATCTCATTCCGAGAGCCTGCCGCCGCATTCTGGGAGGTGGCCAAGGAGCAGGCAACGTTTGGCACGTTGGCACGGGTCGGCGTTGCGGCAGGCTTGGCAGGGTGGGTGTCGGCGTGGGTGACCCGACGGGGGTTAATCCCTCGAGCCAACCAGTGGCACGTTTCGGGAGCTCAACTGCTTGAAGGCAAGGAAGCGGTTGCCGAAGCCCGTCGCCGTTCTCTCAGTCCAAAGGAGTCTCGTTCAGAGACGCACGCAGTCTCCATCCACCCGGAATGGATGCGATCAAAGAAGGACTGGGCCCAGCACATGTTCATTTGGGGCGGAACAGGCCAAGGCAAGTCCGTCATTCTCAAGCACATCCTCGCTCAGGTCGTCGGTAAGAACAAAAAGGCGTTCATCTACGACATCAAGGGGGATTTCACGGCCATATTCCGGCGCCCGGTGATCGTCTGCCCGTTTGATAGGCGGAGCTACGTCTGGGACGTGGGGCAAGATGTCGCAACGCAGACACAAGCCTCAGCATTTGCACAGTCGATCATCCCGCCGGAAAGCGGAGCCGGTGCGTTCTGGGCCACTGCCGCTCAGACCCTGTTAGAGGGGTGTGTCCGCGAACTGCAGGCCACCCGGCGACGGGATTGGGGCTGGGCGGACCTGGCTGCGTTGCTCGCCAGGCCGGCCAAGTCCATGTTCGAGGCCATGTCCGTTTACTTCCCTCGCGCAGCGATGCTGATCGCGTCTGAGGACTCCAACACGACCGGCAGTGTCCTCGCCTGCCTGGCCAACGGCACCGCCGTGATTGATCGCTTGGCGACTGCGTGGCCAAGGCGAGACCCGAAGCGGAGCTTCTCAATGGTGGCGTGGATCCAAGACGGATACAAAGGACGCAAACAGCTGATAGTGCAATCGGGGCCGGATCCATTGCTCGCACGCGCGTATATCAGCGCGATGGTCAACATTGCTGTTCCGGAAATCCTGGCATTGAAAGACGATGAGCGAGGTCGTCACCTGGGCTTCTACTTCGACGAACTGACCACGGCCGGAAAACTGAACATTGAACCGCTGATCGCCGTGGGCAGAAGCAAGGGCGTCTCGCTGGTCGCCTGCGTGCAGGACTTGAGTCAGATCCAAGACGTCTACGGAGACAAGGCCGCCCAAGCGTTCGAGTCGATGATCGGCACCGTGGTCTGCTGCAAGACCGCCGGGGCAACAGCGATCGAGCTGGCCGGCAAGATGGGCAAAAGAACCGTGGCTTGGCGCACGCATGACAAGAACGCCACGCTCCACGAGGAGTCGAGGGCCGTAGTTTCCCCCGGCCGTCTGATCGATGATCTAGGACCCAGGAAGGGAAAGCAATACGGCCCTGAAGGGTGGGGCATCCGGGCCATCGTCCAGACCACCGGTGACTTGCTCCTGCTGGACTGGCCTGGCGTGAGTTATCCGAAGGTTCGAGAGGGACAGAAGCGGGCGAAATGGACGAAGCAGGGCGCTCGCCCGGTGGAGCAAAAGCCCATGCCACCGTGTGACGCGCAGAGCGCCGCAGAGGTCCAGCGGGTCTTGAAGATGACCGCCGACCAGGCCGCCGCGGAGCTGCAAAAACGCGGTGCCACGCCGCCGAAGCTCCGCGCCGTTTCAGACGACGAGCTGGAAGCCATCTTCCGCAAGTAGTGGGGTTGTGGAGTCGCTGGGTTTTGGTAGATCTGAAGGGATAGCCAGGACCTGGAGAACTCATGATCAACACCACACTGCTGAAGCGAAACGCCGGGGGAACCAAGGGTGGTTCTGCGTCGATTTACTACCTCTTGGCCCAGGAAAAGCTCTCTGAAGAAGCCGAGCAGGCAAGCATGGCCGTTGGCTACTACAGCCGCTCCGCGCCGAGCAAAGAGGCGCAATCGAAGTTCTACGGCGGCTTGGCCCAGCACCTGGGTCTGGCAGGCGTCCGCGCCACGGAAGAGCTGATGATTCCGCTGACGGATGGATTTGACCCCAAGACCGGTCGAGCGCTATGCCACGGAGCCGGGGATCGCGGACAGGTCAAAGTCCGCTTTGATAAGACCGGCAAGGCCCCGTTGCGCGACAAAGACGGCAAGGTGGTCACGTATCTGGCCGGTGGGCATCGCATCGGCTTTGACCTGACAATCAGCGCACCGCTGGATATCTCCGTGGCGTTTGCACTGGCGTCCGATCCGGCAGAGCAAGAGGCCATTCATGCCGCGCACCGCAACGCGGTCCAGCGGGCGATGGCAGCCTTCGAAGCCATGTCCGAAACCCGGCGCAACAAGGCCGGGAAAGACGTCATTGGGGTGGATGGGTTGATCTGGAGCAGCCATCACCACTACGCCTCACGAGCCGACGAAGCGACCGGGGAGATGGGCCCGAACCTCCACACCCACAACCTGCTCTACAACCTTTCCTTGGGCAACGACGGCAAAGAGGCCAGCCTCTCTGCTGAAGAAATCTACCGCTACCGCAAAGCCATGGATGAGGTCTACAAGACCGAGCTCTACCAGGGCATGAACGCGCTGGGCTATGGGGTGGACCGCATCCGTGAACTGGACGACGACGGCCAGGAAACCGGGCGCGTCTACGCGCGGATCGCGGGCCTGGACGAGGAGGTGACGGATCGCTATGGCAACCGCCGCAAGGAAATCCTCGCTTACGCGGCCAAGCACAACGTGTCTAATCAGCAGGCCACGTTGGCCACGCGCAAAGACAAGGACGAGCCGCCTTACCAGGAGCTCATCGCGCACTGGCAGGACACGCTGAAAGGCTTCGACGTATCCACGGAAAGCCTGAAGCAGGCCAAGGGCAACGCGCACGAAATGGAGCAAAAATCCCCGGCAGAACTGCTGGAGCGGCTCCATGAGACCGACGCCATCTTCTGCGACCACAACCTCTTGGAGGTCTTGGGCCAGGAATACGCCGGCAGCGTGACCGTGCCAGAGCTCTACGGCTTGGTTGAAGCGTTCAAGAAGGAGCACGGCCTGGTGCTGGTCAACCCCATGCGCCTGCACGACGACGACAAGGGCGACTCGCTGGCAAGGCGGCATACCCAGGAGCGCTACTGCGCCCCGTGGATACTCCAGATCGAGCAGGAGGTGGTGGCCTTCGCGATTGACCGAGCCAAGGAAACCCATCACCACGTGCCCCAGGCCGACGTGGACCGGGTGGTGAAAGACTACGAGAAGGCCAAGGGCTTTCAACTCTCCCAAGAGCAGCGCCACGCGCTGGACCACATCACCCAGGGCAGCGGGGGCGTGGTCAATCTTTCCGGGCTCGCCGGAACCGGCAAAACGACCATTAGTGAATGTTTTAAGGCCGCTTTCCAAACCCAAGGATTCGAGTTGCTGGGTGTCTGCGTTTCCAACGCAGCAGCAGAGAAGCTGGAGGCGGAAAGCGGCATGTCCAGCGTGAGCATGGCGCAGATGCTCCATGATCTGGACGAAGGCAAGATGCAGTTCCGCAAGACGGACGTCATTGTCGTGGACGAGGCCGGGATGGTGGACGCTCGCAACACCCACAAGCTTTTCAGCTACGCCGCCAAGGCTGGGGCGAAGGTCATCATGCAGGGGGACGTGGAGCAGCTTCAGCCCATCGGGGCTGGGTCCGGCTTTCAGTTGAGCAAGCAAGCGGTGGGCGACGCCAAACTCACGGAGATCCGACGCCAGGGCAAACAGGAAGACCGAGACACCGCGCTGTCGTTCTACGCAACCGATGAAAACGGCCAGGTCATCGACCTGAAGAAGGCCAGCCGTTCCCGGGCGCAGACCCTCGACAAGGGCAACGAAATCAAGGCCCGGTTGCTCGACACCATCCGCGAAACGGCCACGGAGAAGGAAGCCCGCGAGCGCTTGCTGCACGAATACTTCGAAGACCCAACCCCGATGCAGGAGAAGTTGGTCATCGCCCACACCCGTGCAGACGTGGCCGCGCTCAATGCGGGCATCCGGGCTGGGTTGAAAGAACGGGGAGAGCTGGGCCAGGACGAAGTGGTGATCGAGGCCCGGGACAAGGGGCGCAAGTTCGACTTGGCGTTGTCCAAAGGCGATCAGATCGTCTTCACCGCGAAGAACAAGGACCTGGGGGTCATCAATGGCACCCAGGCCGTGGTGGACAACATCAAGCCCTCAAGGGCGGGCGGCTACGACATCAGCGTGTCCATTCGCTCGGAGACCAAGGGCGACGGGCGGCGGCTGACGTTCAACAGTTTTGAGATGAAGAGTTTTCAGCATTCCTACGCAGGGACAGTGCATAAGAGCCAAGGCCAGGGCAAGCGGGAGGTCTACCACCTGGCGAACCTGGGCATGCTCGACGCCCACAGCGCCCTGGTGGCCTTTACCCGTCTCACGAAGGGTTCCTACCGCATGTATGCGACGTCCGATGACGTGGAGCGGTTGAACGAGCGGCTCGGGTTGGAGCGCTTGAAGGAGACCGTGCTGGACGCTGGCTTGGTCAAGGACACCAGAGCCGCGCAGCGCAGCGGGGCCAAGGTGACGTTGGACGACTTGCTGAAAAAGCAGGTCGGGGAAGTAGAGCAGAAGGCATCCAACCGCCCGGGGCAGCAGCGCAGCGGCGCGGAGGTCAAGTTGGATGCCCTGCTGAAGGAGCACCAGGAGCAGAAGCAAGCGAAGATGGCCGTGGCGAAGATGAGCGAATCCGAGCGCAAGGCCCGCCAACTGCTGGAGGTGTTCGAGCTGGCACGAGGACAGAAGGCCAAGCCCGTGTTGCCGGTCGCACAGCCCGTCCAGCGCGAGCGGGTGCGCCAGGGCATGGATCGGTGAGTAACGCAGGGTTGCGGCGGAAGCCGCAGCCCATGGCTTTTCCCTCTCAAGACGCTTTTCAGGCGCGGCCCTCTGGCCGCGTTCTTTTCAAGAGCCGGCGGCTACTCGCCGCCGCAGTCTGAAAGAGGAAAGGCGGGTGGGCGTCGGCTTCCGCCGGGCCCCTGCTCCCGTATCAAGCTCGGTTCTTCACGATTCGGTGGTTATGAAGCGGGCGGATAAAGTTGGCAGGTGACGACTTGTCCAAAGGTTGCGCCCTGACTTGGTAGAGGCCGCTTTCGCACTTGCGAAGGAGGTCTGCCTCGTCAGTGACTTCAACCGTTCCATCCTTTGTATTCCCTTGCTTTGCCAGGCGGAAAGCCACGCGTCCCGTGTCTTTGTTCTTCATCATGACAGGAACGACCTTCTTCCCATCTCCGCGGACCAGGTGGAAGGTCTGGGCAAAGCGGTCATTGGTGGTGCTGGTCATCGGAATGCTGTCCTTGGCGACTGGGGCCTGGGTTGGAGTGCTTGATGCAGTGGGGCGTGGGGGCTTTGTAACGGCAACGGTCGGTGCGATTGCAGATGGCACCACAGGGGCTGAGCCAAGGGCCTTAAGAGCCAGCTGCAGCTTTCGCCCTGACGCGGATCCCATGTCCCCGCCCAGCCAGTGCTTGAACTCACCGTTGGCGGGGCTCGGGTGCGCAGCGAAGACCCAGGTCCGGCCCTGCGCAGTGAATGCCACCTCGTTGATGTTCCGGTAGTCGGAGAACCGGTCTGCCATCAGGGCCTTGACCCCTTTGATGTAGGCATCCGTGGTTCCCAGCATCACCACCT
This sequence comes from Stenotrophomonas sp. 80084_Sma, assembly GCF_056481995.1. Taxonomy (NCBI): domain Bacteria; kingdom Pseudomonadati; phylum Pseudomonadota; class Gammaproteobacteria; order Lysobacterales; family Lysobacteraceae; genus Stenotrophomonas; species Stenotrophomonas sp. 80084_Sma. The sequence goes on from NZ_CM151177.1 coordinate 1,450,635, forward strand.
TTTCGACGCTGGCAGGCAGCGGGCTCAAGTGCTGCTCCACACAGGAGCGCATGACCTGCCGGGTGAACGTCGCCGAAGCCGCCTTGGGCATGATGGTGCCGCTGGTGGTCAGCTTGCCGTCGATGTCCAGCGAGAGGCCGCAGCGAATCAGCGACGCGGCACCCAGCCAACGGCTTGACGCCGAGAGGGCTTGATCGACTGTCTCCGTTCCCAGGTCGATGCCCAGCGCATCCAGAACCTGGCGTAGGCGAGGGCGCATGCCGGCGAAGGCAACCCCGTCGAAGTTGCCTGACTGAGAGGCGGAAATCTGAGTGGCGCCCTTGGAGAATCCCAGCACAAGAACCGTGGGCTCGCTGGTGCCCCAGTAGCCTGGATTGGCGCGTAGATGCCATGGCCCCTCAACGCGCAAATCGCTGTTGGAAGCGTGGCAGTTTCGGCAAGCCTGCCATCCGTGTTGCAGTGTCATTGAAGCCCCTGTTGTTTGTGAGGGCAACATATTTAGGACACGTTCCGTAGGCGCGCAACAGATTTCTTTAGGCAGTTTGTAGGCGATACGAGCGATTCCTATTTGAGCCCTCGCTTCACCGACCAATCCCAAAGGCCAGCAGCACCAGCAGCAGGACACCGGGGTAGACGAAACACCACTTGAACACCGTCCACCCAATCCCGCTGCTCCCCATGCTCCCACCCCCAGCCGGCGTTGGCGCAGCACCAGGCCACGTATAGCCCGCAGCCAATGACTTCATGTGCCCCGTGGTGCGGCGACGCGGATTGCGGATGATGAGGCCCGGCGGCTTGCTATAGATTCGCCAGCCATGCTGAAAGGCCTTGTAGCGCCACGCGTATTCGTGAGCCTCCGCATCGGCCTGGGTGCCCGTCATGCTCGACAGCGGCACGAACGAGAATCGGCGCCCCTGCCAGCCCCCACGAGCACTGCGGTGCTGCTGCTCGCGTTGCTTTAAATCGACGGTCTGCCCCACGTAGCAGCACCCGTTGTCAAAGAACAACCCGTAGAGATGGCGTGGGCGAGGCAGGTATTTCTGATTGCGTTTCCAGTTCAAAGTCCTCCCAAGATGGGTATACCTACATACCCATAAAAGAAAGATCCGATTCGTCAAGGCTCGCCACGAACAAAGGCCCCGAAGGGCCCTTGCCGAGATACGATCACCTCCGTTTTCCACCACGCAATCGTTTAACGCCCCAGGTTGATGCTCAGGCCGAACCCGGCCACCGGCTTGTTGCCAGAGCCGAAGGACAGGCCCGCCGAGACGCTGACCTTCTCGCTGACTCGTGCTCCCCAGCCCACGGCCATTGCAGCACTGCCACCCGAGAAGCCAACGCCGACATTCAGGTTCACCTGGCCGACGGCAGCCCCGCCGTTCTGCGCAGCAGCCGTCGCCATCTGGGTCATCGCGCCCATCTGCGCCCCCAGGCCATTGATTCGGCGATCTTGGTGACGGAAGCGGCGGTCGGTTTCCGTCCAGCGGTCATCCCACACCTGCTGCATTTCGTAGACCTGCCCACCGTTCACGGCATCCGTGGACCCGCGTTCGATGCGCCCCGGAGCAACGTTGGTCACGCGTTGATTGCCGGCATTGACTCCCGCAGTCGTAACCGAGGGACCACCTTGAATGGAGACGCCTTGGGCATTGACCGCGGTCGAGCCGACGCTCAGCGACCCAGCGTCCGACAGTTGCACGTTGTCGCTGACTGCAACGGTTTGGCTTCCGTCCGCGTTCGTGGTGACTTCGACGTTCTTGCCCGCCTTTGCAATCGAGCCCGAGCCGGTCCCGGTGGCTCCGTCCACCCCATCCGTGCCGGCAGGTCCTTGGACCCCTGGCTCCCCTTTCAGGCTTGCCAGCCAATCTTGTTCATTGCCTTGGAAGCCGTTGGCCAACGCCACCTCGTAGGCGCTTAACCCATCTGCGCCGCGCGGGCCGGGCGTGCCGGAACCGCTGCCTGGGTTTTGTTCAAGGAAAGTCACCCGTCCATCCAGGTCGTCCAAAGCGGCTCCCACAGTTTGATGCGTGGCACCGCTGCGGAACTGATAAATGGGCGCGACAAAGTTGCCGTTGACGAACGTGGCACCACCGCCCAGCGCTTGGGCCGCCTGACGGACCTGTCCGAGGTTTGCGACGTCGGTGTCTGAGGTGCCGGCCCGAACGTTAGTGATTCGGCGGGTGCTCTGGCCTCCGTCCTCAAAGGTGGATCCCACGCTGACTTCGTCGCTGGCCCAGCAACGGCTATGAGAACCCAAAGCGACGCAATCCTGCGCTCGGGCCTCAGCCCCAACGCCTAGTGCAAGTGACTGAAATGCATCGGCAACGGCAGAACTGCCTATGGCGACTGCATGGTCAGCGTTTGCCTCTGCCAAGGTGCCTTGAGCAATCGATGCATTGCCCCGCGAACGGCTGAAGTAGCCAAAGGACATGGAAAGATCCCCACTGGCTTGTGACTGGACACCAACCGCCAAGGAATGGGCTCCGGTAGCCGCGGATTGTGCCCCCAAGGTCATGGCAGCTTCGCCCCCCGCGTAGCTCAGCGTGCCTACCGCAACGGCGTTCACCGCCGCGGCGTTCGCGGCCTGGCCCGTCGCAATGGAGTTCGCACCGGACGCTTGGGCATTCGTGCCCGACGCCACCGCGTTGTCTGCGGAGGCGTTGGCTTGAACGCCCGTGGCGATGGCCCCGTTCCCGGAGGCATTGGCATAGGCCCCCGTTGCAGTGGCATTCGGGGCTGAGGCTTGGGCGTATTCCCCGGTCGCCGTCGAGTTGGGTTCCGAAGCCGTGGCCCCGGTTCCCGTGGCGGTTTGAGCAAACGATGGGGAGGCAAACAACGAGGCCCCCATCAAAGCCGTTAAGATCGAAATGCGAAGCGGCGACATGAAAACCCTCCCGAGTATGGACTGATACTTCATCCATAACAGGCGATTGCATTTCCGCAAGTCGATCAGGTGATCTTTTTCAAGGTGTTAGGGAAAGTTGCAAAACAAACCCGAGCCGGGAGCATCCAGCTCCAGGTCATCCGGTTTTCATTGCCCCAGGCCAAGCACGCCGTTTCCATCCCCGCAGGGCACCAAGCCGGTGCCAGCGCACGGGCCAGCACTTCCGAAGAGGGCTCCCCGGTCACCGAAGGAAACGCGCCCGGCTTGTGTTTACCGTAGCGGTAGGCCCACTTGGCCTGGCCGCACTCGGCTTTCAGCTCGACGTGCGGATAGTCTTTCGGGCTGGTCCATCGGCCGCCCCAGTTCAGCCCCACGATCTCCGCCAGCTCCCCAAAGCGTTGATAGCCGGCCATCACATGGGCATCGTCCAGGTTCCAGCTGGGCTCCCCGTTGACGAACACGGCGGCATCCAAGGCCAGCCCGAAGTTGTGGCAGCTGGAGAACGCTCCAACGCTGGTCACGCCGGACCCGGAGGCAAGCAGGGCCGCCTGGCGCTCGGGGCTTCGATACCCTTCCACGGGCCGCACATCAAACCCTTCCGCGGCCAGCTGGGCCTGGACGGCTTCCACCTTTTCCCGCAGCGCTGGGGAAACACCTTTCCACATCCTTTCGCTTTTCGGATGGAAGAACCGGTAAATGGCGCCGTGCGCCTTAGGGGTTTGGTAAATCCAGGGGCTGCTGGGCTTGGGTTTGGGTTGAACGGTCGAACACCCAGCCAGTGTCAGGCAAGCCAGAACGACGGCGATGGTAAAGCGCGGTTGCATGCTTTCCTCCCAGAAAGGTAGATAGATGCTTTCAGGGGTAGTGGATTTTCAGGAAAGCGCAAGCGAGCTAAAAAAAGCCCCCGAACGACCGGGGGAGGAGGCCTGCAGCTCGGGGGCTTAATGAGGCAGGGAAAAAGAGTAAGAAACCCTGCCCCGTTGCAAGCCATAGCACACACAAGGGCAAGAAGTCAAACCGATTGCCGATCGCGTGACAGGGGCAGAAGGCGCGTGGCATTGGGCGGTCAAGGCGGATGCCGGTGACTGGGCCTGGGGATGACGGGTGGCCGCACAGCGCGTAAGTAAGAGGGAAGAGTTGTTGCGATAGTGTTGCGGCGGTCAGGTCAGAGTATTGGCCTGGCTGTCCGGGCCTTGCCCAGCAAGGCTTTCGCGCTCGAAAATGAACAGACGCTAATGATGCTTCATCAGCGGGGTGTGTTCCTTGGACGCCTTGGCGTTGCTGGTGTTGTCTTTTGTATCAGTCACTTGGGGCGTTTCGCGTCTTGGCAGGGCGTCGGGGCGTGGCCACGCGCAGGCATGGCCGGAGAGGACATTAGTGTAGCGACCTGGGGCGGTCGATGATCCGCGGCACCCGCGCTGGGCCCGGGGGCTGTCCGTGTGCCAACGCCTGCGCCCCTGCGCCGGCACTTTGGTTGATTTCCCCAGGGGCCCACGGTAGTGTCAGCCCCGGCGATTTCCGCCAAGCGGCCTCCATGGAAACCGGGGCGACTTATCCCCCGGGCGGGCGTTGATGGAAAGAACAAGCATGACTGCAGCCTGCATGGCCGCCGAACCTCGTTACACCTGGCGTACCGTCCTGCTGAGCATCCTGGTCGCCATCGTTCCGCTTGCCGGCTCCGCACCCTACACCTTGCTGAAGGCGGTGCTGCTGCTGGCCCTGCTGGTCACCGGCGTGGTTCTGATCCGCCGCCAGCCCGATGTCCGCCTGCGCTACCGCATCGCCCGGTTCATCGTGATCGTCTGCTTCCTGCGCCTGGCCTATGCCTTCTACAGCATCCTCTGGCACGGGCTGCGCTGGAACGAGCTGGATCTGCCGGCGCAGACACTGCTCTACCTGGGTACCGCTGCCGTGTTCGCCACTGCGCTGGACTGGCGCCTGATCTGGAAGATCTTCGCCGTGTCCACCCTGGTCTTCGGCGGGTCGTGCATCGTGCAGCACCACGTGATGGGCCTTGAACGCGCGCACGGTTTCAGTGGCGGCGAATGGACCGCCATCGAGTTCACCATGGTGACGCTGTGCATGGCGTTGTTCTCGGTCATCCGGTTGATCCAGCCCAATGTGCATCCGGCCGAACGCTGGCTGCACGGCGTGGCCATCGCCGTTGGCGTCTACGGTTCGATCCTGGCGCAGAGCCGCGGGCCGATCCTGGCGTTCATTCCCGCCATGCTGATGGTGATTGCGGTGCACGTACGGCGCACCCGGCGCTGGCGGGGGGCACTGGCCTTCGTCGGTGCCCTGGTCATTGGCGTGGTCGGTGCCACCTCGGTGCTGAACCATGAGGTGATCCAGCGCTTCGGTGAGGTCAGTGGCGAGATCTCCGGTTTCAACCAGGAAAACGAGGTCGGCTCGGTCCGCGAGCGCATCGCCATGTGGGGCGTGGCGGTCGACGCCTTCGCCGAGCATCCCGTGGCAGGGGTGGGCCTGAACCAGTTCGGTACCTATGCACGTGAGGGCATCGCCCGCGGCGAGGTGTCCGAGTCGATCTTCCGCTACAACCACCCGCACAACGAGTACCTGGAAGCGGCGGTGACCGGTGGCGTGCCGTTGCTGCTGATCATGCTGCTGGTCTTCATCCTGCCCGGCATTCATTTCGTGCGACGTCTCGGCCACGCCGACGACATCACCGCGATGATCGCCACCGCCGGACTTGCCGTGGTCATCGTCTATGCGCTGTCGGCGTTCACGGACAACGTGTTCTACCGGGCGATGCCCCATTCGTTCTATTTCTACCTGGTGCTGGGCTTCATGCTGGCGACCGCCTTGCCTGCGCGCGACCTGCGCCGGCCAGGGAGTCCCTCCTGATGGCGCATATCCACCTGCTGGCCGCCGACAACCAGCGTGGCCTGTCCCATGACATCCAGGTGATCGAGCGCTCGTTGCAGCAGCTCGGGCACATGGTGACGGTCAGCCGTCTGGACGCGGTGCGCAATGGGGGGGCCTGGAAGCTCCGCGGGATGCGCCTGCGCAGGCTGCTGGCCTCGTGGCTGAGCCTGGGGCGCACGCCGGCCCGGTTCGACATCAACATCTCGCTGGAGCATGTCCGGCCGGCAAGCTTCGGACTGGCCGAGGTCAATCTGTTGATTCCGAATCCGGAATGGGTGTCCGCACGCAGCCTGCGGATCCTGCCGCGGTTCGATGCGTTGTTGACCAAGACCGAAGACGCTACGCGCATCTTCAACGCACTGGGCATGCGCGCGCTGGAAGTCGGTTTCTGCAGCCGTGACCGCTACGACCCGGCGGTGCCGCGCAGGCCGCGCACTTTCCTGCATGCGGCCGGTACCAGCCGCATGAAGGGGACGGCTGCACTCGTCAATGTCTGGAAGCGGCACCCAGAGTGGCCCTTGCTGACCATCCTGCGCGGCGGCCCTTCGGACGAAGATGAGGGCGGGGCCGCGAACCTGCGGATCGTCCGCGAGCGCCTGCCCGACCAGGAGGTGCAGCGCCTGCAGAACGAACATGCGTTCCACCTGTGCCTGTCGCAGACCGAAGGCTGGGGCCATTACCTGGTGGAAGCGATGAGCTGCGGGGCGGTGGTGATCACCTGCGACGGCGCGCCGATGAACCAGATGATCGACGACAGCCGCGGCATCCTGGTTGCCGCGCACGAGGGCGAGCCCTGCCATCTGTCCAGGACCTGGCATGTGGATGAGAAGGCGCTGGAACAGGCCGTCGAGCGTGCGCTGGCGATGGATGAGGCCGAGTGGACCCGGCTGGGCGCCAATGCACGCGCATGGCACCTGGCCAGCGAAGTGGCGTTCCCACGCCGGCTGGGCGAGGCCCTGGCCAAGCTTTGAGCTGATGGGGGCTGGTTGCTGCAGAGTGCTCAGCCTGGCACCAGGGTGATCTGCGGATGGCTGCCGAAGATCTCCATGACGATCTCGAAGTAGGTCTGTCCCTGGCCAAGTGACAGTGCCGTCAACTGAGCGTGGATGGCCGGACCGTTGAACCTGCCGCCCTGATCGAGTTTCGACTGCAGCCAGGCGCGTGTGGTCTCGCGGCCCAGTGCCTCGCGGCTGTGGGCGATGTCGCGCCACACCACCGTGGCGGTGGCATGACCGGCGAGCGCGCCGTAGCCCCCGTGCAGCAGGTCATCAAGCGCGTCCAGGCTTGCGCCCAGCTGCCAGTCTTCGTCGGCCATGAATACACGATTGATTTCCACGTAGAGGCTGGCGATGTCGTTGATGGACGCGCCTTCGATGTGCAGGATCCGTGTCATCTGCAGACTGTAGCCCTCCGGGGCGACGGTTGTAACCGGCGCAGATAATCCGGGCCGCCCTGGATGGGGTGGCGTTATTATGGTGTTAATCCTGCGTGATTTTCATCGGGCGCTGGCGTGTCAGCGGTATTCGATAAGGATATGGCGCCATTATTGGCCGCTGCATTTTCTGACTGCCTGCACAGTTCCATATATTTGGATCGGTCCATATATAAAGTCCCGTAAAGTTTCCCTCCGCTGCGCCGCCATCGAACGTACGGCCACGATCAAGGGAATTGAGATGCTTGCCTTACGTAATCTCCGTGTGGGATCCCGGCTTGGCGCCGGCTTCGGTCTGCTGTTGCTGTTCATTATGGCCATCGTCGGCCTGGTGCTGTATGGGAATCAGCTGAAATCCGCCCAGTTCGAGAAAGTGGTGGACGTCAACATGGTGAAGATGCGCCTGTTGAATGACATGCTTGATACCAACAACGCGGTGCTGATGCATCGTCGCCTGATGGTGATCAAGCGGGGTGACGAGTTCGACAAGGATTACCAGCGTGCCCAGGAGTTGTCGCGGACCTATGACGGTATCTGGGCCAAGTACATCAAGATTCCGCGTGACGCTACCGGCGATACCCTGGTCGCGCGCATCGAGGCGGCCCGCAAGGCCACCGATGCATCAACCCAGCAACTGCATGAGCGCATGAAGGCGGGGGATTTCGATGGTGCAGCGAAGGAGCTGCTGGCCGAGCACGGATTGGCAACGGCCTGGAATGAATCCATTTCGGCCCTGCTGCGCCACCAGGAAACACTGACCGAACGCAGCCGCGAAGAGTACCGCGCAACCGAATCGTGGACCGGCACGCTGTCGATCGCGTTCGGGGCACTGAGCCTGTTGCTGGGGACGTTGGCGGCCTGGGCGATCACCCGCAGCCTGACCCGCCCGCTGGAAGGAGCGGTGAAGCTGGCCGACGGCATCGCCAGTGGCCGCCTGGACAGCAGCATCGACGCCACCGGCAACGACGAGGTGACCCAGCTGCTGAAGTCGATGCAGCGCATGCAGGCACAGCTGCAGTCGGTGATGGCGGCACAGGGAGAGCTGGCCCGCCAGCACGATGCCGGCAGCCTCAGCTACCGCATGGACGAGAGCGCGTTCCCCGGTGACTACGGGCGCATGGTGCATGAGACCAATGCGCTGGTTGGATCGCACGTGCAGGTACAGAACCGGCTGATCGAGGTGATGAAACACTACGCACGCGGCGATCTGTCGGTGGACATGGACCTGCTGCCCGGCGAGAAGGCGGCGATCACCCAGGCGATGGACGAAACCAAGTCCAGCCTGTCGGCGATCAACAGCGAGATCCGCCGGTTGGCGACAGCGGCCGCGGCAGGCGACTTCAGCCTGCGCGGCGACGAAGATCGCTTCGCCTATGATTTCCGCGACATGGTGGCGGGGCTGAATCGCCTGATGCAGACCACCGACGAGAATCTGGTGCAGGTCTCGACCCTGCTGCAGGCCATCTCGCGCGGTGACCTGACCGTGCACATGCAGGGCGATTTCCACGGTGTGTTCGCGCGCATGCGTGATGACTGCAATGCCACGGTCGATCAGCTCAAGCAGATCGTCGGTCGCATCCAGGCCAGTGCATCCAGCATCAACCTTGCGGCAGGTGAGATCGCCTCGGGCAACACCGACCTGTCGCGGCGTACCGAACAGCAGGCGGCAAACCTGGAAGAAACGGCAGCATCGATGGAGGAACTGACCTCCACCGTGAAGCAGAATGCCGAGCATGCACGGCAGGCCAACCAATTGGCCATCGGCGCGCATGGTGTTGCTTCCCAGGGCGGTGAAGTGGTGGGCCAGGTGGTCACCACGATGTCGGCCATCGAGGCATCGTCGAAGAAGATCGCCGAAATCATCTCGGTCATCGATGGCATCGCCTTCCAGACCAATATCCTCGCGCTGAACGCGGCGGTCGAAGCTGCGCGCGCCGGCGAGCAGGGCAGGGGCTTTGCGGTAGTGGCCAGTGAGGTGCGCACGCTGGCGCAGCGCTCGGCGGGTGCGGCCAAGGAGATCAAGGGCCTGATCGAGGATTCGGTCGGCAAGGTCGCCGACGGCTCGGCACTGGTCCGCCAGGCGGGCACCACGATGGGCGAGATCGTGGCCTCGGTGCAGCGCGTGACCGACATCATGGCCGATATCTCTGCTGCCTCCCAGGAGCAGAGCTCGGGCATCGAACAGGTCAACCAGGCGGTGGTGCAGATGGATGAGACCACGCAGCAGAATGCGGCGCTGGTCGAAGAAGCCAGTGCTGCAGCGCGCTCGATGGAGGAGCAGGCCAACCTGCTGGCCGAGGCGGTTTCGGTGTTCCGCACGGGGGCGGTGACCGCCGCCGCCGCGGTGCGCCCGGCGCTGGCTGCCGTGGCGGCATCGGTTGCGCCGGTACGCCGGCCCGCGGTGCTGTCGCCGCGGATCGAGCCGACGCTGGCTGCCAATGCGGGTGGCTGGGAAGAGTTCTAGCAAGGCAGCACGCCGGCAGGGAGACGGCGCCCATCGCGACGGCTGGTCGCGATGGGCGCGGATTTTCTTCCTGAACGCGCGATGGCCGATGAGGTGGCGGACACGCGCATTTCACTTCCGGTTGCCAACCGCGGGAGGACACTGGCGCCATACCGGAACTCAGGAGATGGCCATGAAGACCTCGACCCGATTGCTTGTGCTGGGCACCCTGCTGGCAGCTTCGTCGGTGGCCGGCGCGCAGACCTATGGCCCGCGCGATGAGGGACGCAAGTTCAACGACGGCAGCCGCGTGGTCTGCAAGAACGTGGAAGTGCAGCGCAACTCGCGCGATCCGAACCGCATCACGGGTACCGCTACCGGCGCCGTGATCGGTGGCCTGCTCGGCAACCAGGTAGGCGGCGGCAACGGCAAGAAGCTGGCCACCGTGGCAGGCGCCGTTGCAGGTGGTGCGGCCGGTCGCCAGATCCAGGGCAACAGCCAGCAGAAGAACGGCGACCGCGTGGTGGAACGTCGCTGCGAACGCGTCTACCGCTGATCGATCGCAGCCAGACCCCGCTTCCCCTTCCACACCGCAGTACTCGAACGTTACGGAAAAAGGGGACGGAGGGGATTAAGTCGCAATCGCCCAAACCGGCCGTTTACGACTTAATCCCCTCCGTCCCCTTTTTTGCGAGGAGGCGCCAGCTGGCGAGGCTGCCGTAGAGCAGCAGCAGGGCGCTGAGGGTGACCAGTTCGTGGCTGACTTCGGCCAGGCGGGCGTCCATCTGGTTCAGGCGCACCATCAGGTTGATGCCCGAGGTGGTCGGCAGAAGCTGCGCCAGCCAGACCAGCGGTTGTGGCGTCATCACTGCCGGCCACGACAGGTTGGCCAGGAAGAACAGCGGGATCGAGGTGGCGATGATGTACTGGAAGGCGCGTTCGCGGGTGCGGAAAAAGCTGCCGACGAACAGCCCGAAGGCCACGGTGGCGGCGATGAACAAGGTGCCGCCCAGCAGCTGGCCCAGCGGATTGCCGCCGCGCGGGTAGTCCTGCACCCAGGCGGTGAAGCCGGCGTAATAGAACAGGCCAAACAGGCCGATCAGGCCGAAGCCCAGTGCCATGCCGGCCAGCGTCGGCAGGTCGAAGCGCAGGCGCCGGCCGAGTGCGAGACGACGGCCACCGAGCAGGACGCCGATGCCCATCAGCAGGGTCTGGTGCACGATCAGCTCGGCCACGCCCGGCACGATGGCGCTGCCGTAGCCTTCCTGGGTGTTGTACAGCGGGCGCTGCACCAGCGTGACCGGTGGTGCCTGCGGTGCGCCCATGAAGGCGGCCTGGCCGACCACGGCATCACGTCCGAACGCGCCCAGTGCATCGGCCACGCTGCCCAGCACCCAACTGGCACGGCCCAGGTAGGCGCCGTTGCCGAGCAGCACCAGCTTGGCCGGATGGCCGCGCAGGATGTCGCGCTCCAGGTTGGCCGGGATCAGCACGATGCCTTCGGCGTGGCCGGCTTCCAGCTGCTGGCGCGCGCTGTCGATGTCTGCCGGTTGCCCGACCACGCGCGCAACACGGAGTGCATCGAGCTTGCGCAGCAGCTCGCGGCTGGTCGCGCTGTGGTCTTCATCCACCACCAGCACCGGCAGGTTGCCGGCCACCTGGTGACGATACGCGGCCGGGTAGAAGAACGAGTACAGGATTACCGCGCCGACCATCACCACGATCGCATAGCGGTCGCACAGCACCGCCATCAGGGTCTGCCGCAGGCTGCGCCACAGTGCGCTCATGCGTCGGCCCCCGCCGGTTGCGCGGCTTCGGACGTACGCGCGAAGGCGATCAGGCGCAGCCCACCGATGCCGCCAGCCACCACTGACATCAGCAGCAACGTGGCCAGCGGCCATACCGAAACCTGCAGCGGCGAACCGATGAACTGCTGCTGGGTCTGCAGCTTGATATAGGCGCTGAGCGGCAGCAGCTGATGCCAGACGCGGGTGAATAACGGCCCGTCCAGCACCGGGAAGGTTGCGCTGGAAAATGCCAGTGCAGTACCGATGCTGAGGCCGACCGCGGACAGCGCGGTACCCATGTCGCGGGTGACGCCGACGAAGAACAACGCGTAGGCCGCAGTAGCCAGATAGAACAGGGGTTGAGCGAGCAGCAGCAGGAGCACGCTGCCGGCCACACCATCACCGCGCAGCCAGGCCAGGTAGCCGATGCCGAGCGCGCCATACAGCGAGAACAGCAGGACGTACGGCGCGGTCTTGCCGGCAATCGCCGGCCACGGTGTGCGGCCGAGCCAGGCGGGCAGGCTGCCGTCGCGGATTTCTCGGCCGAGGCTGCCGGCCACCGCAAGTGCCAGCACCAGCGACAACACCGCCGGGACGATCAGCGGCAGCAGGAACAGCTCGTAGCTGCGCGCCGGGTTGTACAGGATGTCCGACTGCACCGCGATCGGTGCCGCACGCAGCTTGCCCGGGCCGACCTGCAGGCCGATGCGCTCGCGCAGCAGGCGTGCGTTCCAGGCCGAGACCGCGTCGCCGATATCGCGCGCCGCGGACTGGCCGGTGGTCATGTAGGTGGCGTTGTAGTAGGCGAACACCGTGCCCTGGCGTCCACGCAACGCCTGCCGGGTGACATCGCGCGGCACCAGTACGATGGCGAATACATCCAGCCGACGCAGCTGCGAACGTGCATCTTGCATGTCCGCAGGCTGGCTGGCGATGCGCACGCCGGGGCTGGCATCGAGCATGCGCAGCAGCAGGCGGCTGTCGCTGCTGTGGTCGAGGTCGACCACGGCGATCGGGATGTCGCGCATCACCGAGGGCGTGAACATCCACGCCATCACGGCCAGCATCAGCAGCGGCAGCAGGGTGACCAGCAGCAGGTCGGCGCGGTTGCCGCGCAGCGACCGCAGCTCGCGCCGCCAGCTGGCGGCGAAGCTGCTGCTGTCGGGGCTCAGTGCTGGGGCCATGCGAACAGCACGCTCATGCCGGGGCGGAAGCCCTCGATGCGGCGTACCGGGCGCACCCGCACCTCGAAGCTGCGGACGTCGTAGCCGGACGACTGGCGGGTGGTCCGCCAGGTCGCATAGTCACCGGCCGGATTGATGAAATAAACCTCGAACTCGCCGTCCTGGCCAAGCGCCGGCACGCTGCCCTGCAGCTTGCTGCCGACCTTCAGGCCCTGCATCTGCGATTCGCGCAGGTTCATCGCCACCCACATGCGGTCGATGTCGACCAGGGTGAACACCGGATAGCCCGCTGGCACCAGTTCGCCCGGGTCGGCCATACGCTTGTTGATCTCGCCGGCCACCGGCGCGCGCCCTTCCACTTCGACGCGCGCGGCGTTGACTTCGGCCACCGCGCCCTGTGCCTGTTGCACCTGGCCCTGCGCGGCACGCTTGTCCTGCTCGCGTGCGCCGGCCAAGGCCATGTCGTACTGCGCGCGGGCGGCACGCGCCAGTTCGCGCGAGCTGGTGGCCTGGGCATGCGCTTCATCGCGCTTCTGCCGGGTCATCACCCCTTCGTTGAACAGGTTCTGCACGCGCTGGTAGGTCGCTTCAGCCAGCGTCGCACCGGCTTCAGCCCGCTTCCAGTTCGCTTCGGCGGCGCGGATGTCTTCGCTGCGCGCACCTTCGTCGGCCTTGTCGGCCACCGCCTGTGCGGCGGCCAATGCGCCGTGCGCCTGCTGCTCCTTGGCGGCCACTTCGGGGCTGTCGAGCAGGAACAGCACCTGCCCGGGCTGCACGCGGTCGCCCTCGCGCACCTTCAGTTCGGCCACGCGCGCGGTGATCTTGGCGGCCACGTTGATGGTGTCGGCATCGGCCATGCCCTGGATCTGGTCGGCCGGGCTGCGCCAGGCCAGCCACAGGCCGAGCACCACCACGACCAGCAGCACCACTATCAGGATCGGGCCCAGACGGCGCTTGGCCGGGGGCGTCGTTGCATCGTCGTGCAGCACATCACTCATGGTCGATCACCTCGTCCGCACGCCGCCGGAACTCTTCGAAACGGTCCATCTGTCCACTGACCTCCAGCAACTGTGCCAGCGCAATATCGTATTGGTAGGCGGCCTGTGCGCGCTCGACGCGGGCGCCGCCGAGGCCGAGCCGCGCGTCGATCACATCCAGCGAGGTGGCCTGGCCTTCGCGGAACGCCAGCTCCTGCAGGCGCAGGTTTTCCTGTGCCTGGGCGATGCTGCTGTCGAGCAGCACGTACTGCTGGCGCGCGGTTTCCAGTTCGTTCCAGGCCTTGCGCACGCCCAGTGCGACCTGGTTCTCGGCCTCGCGCAGGCCCGCTTCGGCCTGGTCCTGCTGCGCACGCGCGGCGCTGATCTGCGCCGGCCGCGAATTCGGCGACAGGAAGGTGTACTTCAGGCCGATGCCAAACGCCCAGTCCGGATCGGTCAGCATTTCGTCGCGGCGGCGGAAGTCGTACTGGCCGAAGGCGAAGATCTGTGGTTTCAGCTTGGCCTGCTGCACGCGCACGCCCTGTTCGGCCTGCGCCACCATCGCCCGCAGGCGTGCGATCTGCGGTTGGCGCGCCTGCGCCGTACGCTCGAAGCTGGCCACCGGTTCCAGCGGCACGCGCTGCACGAACAGCGGCGACACCGGCTGTACCTCGCCACCACTGCGCAGCAGCGTGGCCAGCGCCGCCTTCAGCGTGGCCAGGTCGTTCACCGTTTTCTGGTATTCGCGCTCGGCCTTGTCGCGGGCCACGGTGGCCTGCAGGCGCTGGGCGCGGGTGGCGAAGCCCTCGCGTTCCAGCTTCTCTGCGTCGGACAGGTGGCGGTTCAGGCCATCGCGTACGTCGCGCCGCACATCCACTGCCTGCTCGGCCAGGCGCTGGCCGAAATAGGCCTGGGCCAGCTGCACGGTTAGCGATTGGCGCTGAGCCTCGCGCTCGGCGCTGGCCTGCTCGTGGGCAGCGCTGGCGGCACGTTGCGCGGCCGGAATCACGCCGCCGGTGTACAACGGCAGCACCGCGGTAACCACGGGCCGGGTACGCCAGTCGCGTTCGGTGAATGACAGCGGTGAGTCGATGCCATAGGCCTCGGCGACAGGTGCCAGCGAACCCAGTGGCAGGGTGAGGGTCTTCTGGAACTGCAGGCGGCGCACTTCGCCGGTAATCTCCGGCAGGCGCAGCAGGCGCGTGGCGTCCTGCAGGTCCTGCTTGTTGCGCACCGCTGCGTCGGCGGCGGCCAGTGCATCGGAGACCTGCTCCAGGCGCTGGCGTGCCTGTTCCCAGTCCAATGCGGGTGCATCGGTGAGGCTCTGCGCCGGCACAGCCAGGGGCAGGCAGGCTGCCAGCGCCAGCGCGGCCTTCGCGCCGTGCATCCTTGTACGTCGGCCGATCACGCCCATGCCGTCCCAATGGTGAAGAAGTGCGCAAACGGTAGTGCGCGCGGCGTGAAGCCCGGGTCTGCGATCATCGGTTTGTCCTCAACGAAGGGTGCCGCTGGCTGCAGTGCGCAGCGCCTGCGTGATGTGCTGCAGCGTGCTTGAACGCACGGCGGCATGCTGCCAGTACAGCGGCACATCGAGCCAGCGGCGGGGTTCCAGTACCACCACGCGGCCGGCGCGCACGGCGGGCGCGACCAGGGTTTCCGGGGCCATGCCCCAGCCGAGTCCGCACGCGGCGGCTTCGACGAAACCGGTGGAGGAGGGCAGGTAGTGTAGCGGCGGCTGCAGTCGCGCGCGGGTCAGCCGCCGCACGAAGCGCCACTGCAGTTCATCCTTGCGGTTGAACACCAGCATCGGTGCGCGCGCCAGGGCCGTGGCCTGCATGCCGTCGCGGAAGTACTGGCGGGCGAAGCTGGGCGAGGCGATGGCGTGGTAACACATGGCGCCGAGCGGATGCACGTTGCAGCCCTTCACCGGTTGGCTTTCGGCAGTGACCGCGCCGAGCACGCTGCCATCGCGCAGCAGCTGCAGGGTATGGTCCTGGTCATCCATGCGCAGGTCGAACAGGTAGCCATGGCGCTGGTGCAGTTCGGCGATGGCCGGTACGAACCAGGTATCGAGCGAGTCATCGTTGACCGCCAACGGGATCGGCGTGCGCGCTGCATCGCTGCCGCGTTCGGGCAGCAGTTCGGCCAATGCCTCGGCCTCCAGCGCCTGCATCGGCCGGACCCGGCGCAGCAGCGCTTCGCCTGCGGCGGTGGGCCGGCACGGTGCCTGACGTACCACCAGTACCTGGCCGAGCCTGTCCTCCAGCGCCTTGATCCGTTGCGACAGGGCCGACGGGCTGATCGACAGGCGGCGTGCCGCGGCGTCGAAGCTGCCTTCTTCCAGCACCGCAGCAAACGCGGCCAGTTGCGGATGTACCAGATCCATGCCGGTGCCTCTTCAGTTTTCCTGCACAGGATAAAGAAAAATCAGATTGTCTAAACAGGGTCAGCGGCCGCACCCTGCGCGTCCTCTCGCTGCCTGGCCTGTCCTGATGTGGATCGCCGCTACCGCCGCCGGCCTGTTCGCAGGTGCCGGCCTGATCATCGCCATCGGTGCGCAGAACGCCTTCGTGCTGCGCCAGGGCCTGCAGCAGCGCCATGTGGGCAGGGTGGTGCTGGCCTGTGCCGGCGCGGACATCGTGCTGATCCTGGCCGGCGTCGGCGGCATGGGCGCGCTGGTGCTGCAGTGGCCGCTGCTGCTGCAGGTGCTGCGCTTCGGTGGTGCGGGCTTCCTGCTCTGGTATGGCCTGCAGGCGGGGCTGCGCGCATGGCGCGGTGGCAGTGCGCTGGCCGCCGCCGAGGCGCAGGGCGGCAGCGGACGGCAGGTACTGCTGACCTGCCTGGCCTTCACCCTGCTCAACCCGCACGTCTATCTGGATACCGTGGTGCTGCTGGGCAGCCTGTCCACGCGCTACCCGGGCGATCTGCGCTGGGCCTTCGCCGCCGGTGCCTGCATTGCCAGTGTGGTCTGGTTCTGCACGCTGGGCTATGGCGCGCGCCTGTTGCAGCCGGTGTTCCGCAGGCCGGGCGCCTGGCGTGTGCTGGATGCAGGCGTGGCGATCTTCATGTTCTGCCTGGCGACGTTGTTGCTGCTGCGTCCTTTATCGCCATGAGTGCGTGACGTACGCCGGTGTTGCGTATGTGTTCCACCGGTACGGTTCACGTGGCCGGATACTGCGCGGATACTGCGCGGATAATGCGCGCCTGGTCGCGACCCCGCCGCGCATGCCGTCGTTCGGCAGCCCCCCGGTCGCCTGTGTTCTCGTTGTACGACCGCCACGGCGCGGCATCGGTGTTGCATGAAAGACAATCTACAGCTGCTCCTGTCCCACCTGGGGCGCACCTTCCTGTTCGGCCTGATGATGGCGCTTCCGCCTGCGTTGGCCTGGCTCGACATCCATTGGCTGGGCAATGCAGTCGGCGAGTGGTCGCTGGTCGAACTGACCCAGGAAGGCTTCCTGGTCGCCAGCGTGGCTGCCTTCGTCCGGCTTGCATTGCGACGTGCCGATGATCGGGCCTTTGCCGTTCTGGCGGCCGCGCTGTTCGCCTGCATGCTCCTGCGTGAAATGGATGAGGCGCTGGACCTGATCGCACACGGCTTCTGGAAGTACCCGGTGGCCGTGCTGATCATCGGCTCACTGGCCTGGGCCAGCCGCGACTGGCGCCGGGCCATGCCGGCGCTGGTGCGTTTTCTCGTATCCCGGCCGGGTACCGTGATGACGATCGGCCTGGTTCTGCTGCTGTTCTATTCGCGTCTGATCGGCATGACGTCGTTGTGGACCGGACTGCTGGGTGACCAGTACATCCGCGTGTTCAAGAACACCATCGAAGAGACCACCGAACTCCTTGGTTACACCTTCATTCTCGCAGCCAGCGTCGGCTATGTGGCACAGCGGGTACGCGAACCGCTGACGGCACGGAAGCGCGCCGTGCACGAGGGTGCCGGGATGCAGCAACGGCCACTCTAGGCGGCATCCACCGCGCACAACGGCGTCTCGCCGGGGCGCAGGGTCAGTACGCGCACGCCGGTGCGGGTGACCGTCACCGTATGCTCGAACTGCGCCGACAGCTTGCCGTCGCGGGTGTACACCGGCCATTCGTCCGGCTGCTGGCGGATGGCCGGCTTGCCCTGGTTGAGCATCGGTTCGATGGTGAACACCATGCCTTCTTCCAGCACCATGCCGGTGTTGGGATGGCCGTAGTGCAGGATCTGCGGTTCCTCGTGCATCTCCTGGCCGATGCCGTGGCCGCAGTATTCCTTCACCACGCTGTAGCCGTGGCTGCGCGCGTGGCGGGCGATGGCGTGGCCGATGTCGCCCAGGCGCGCACCAGGACGCACGGCGGCAATGCCTTTCCACATCGCCTGGTAGGTGGTCTGCACCAGCCTGCGCGCGGCGTAGTCGACCTCACCGACCCGGTAGGTGGTGCTGGAGTCGGCGATGTAGCCGTTCTTCTCCAGGGTGATGTCGAGGTTGACGATCTGGCCGTTGCGCAGCACGTCGGTGGTGCTGGGTACGCCGTGGCAGACAACGTTGTCGATCGAGGTGTTGAGCACGTACGGGAAGCCGTACTGGCCCTTGCTGGCCGGCCTCGCCTGCAGCTCATCAACGATCATGCGTTCGACGAAATCGTTGATCTCCATGGTGCTTCGGCCCTGCAGCGGCAGCTGGTCGAGTGCGGCGAACACCTGCGCCAGCAGGCGGCCGGATTCGGCCATCAGCGCGATCTCGTCGGGGCGCTTGATGATGCCCATCGGCTCAGACCTGGCCCGGCGGCAGCAACGGGGGCTGCACGCCAGCCGCGCGCAGCTCGCTGGCGACGATGTCCTGGAAGCTCAGCGTGGGGTTCAGCTCGCACAGCATGCCGACCCGGATCCAGAAGTTGGCCTGGGCGTTGATCGAGCGGCTGGAGACGGTACAGGCACGGCGCAGCTGGTCGTGCAGGGTGTCATCGATGTTGACGATGCCCATGGGCGGTCCTGAAGGAGGGGGTATACGAAGCGTATATGTTTCGTATATCCGGCTCAAGGCCGCCCGGTTCAGCTCGCGTCGGTGGCGAAGCGCAGGCGGTTGCCGTCGGGGTCACGCAGCAGCATCTCGCGGCTGCCCCATTCGGTGTCATGCGGCGGCTGTTCGATGGGGACGCCTGCGGCGCTGAAGGCGCGGTGCAGAGCGTCGACGTCCTCTACGATGAAGTACACCGCGCCGCCGACCTCGCAGTCGCCGCTGTGTTCGGTGAGGAAGATCGTCTGGCCGTCGCGGGTGAGCTGGGCGAACAGCGGGAAGCCGGGTTCGAAGCGGTGTTCCCAGTCAACCACGAAGCCTAGTCCCTGCACGTAGAACGGCAGGGTGGTGTCGGCGTGGCGCATGCGCAGCTGCGGGATGACGGTCTGGGCCATGGTGGCGGCTCCTGGGCTGGGAACCCAGTGTAGTGCCGAGCCATGCTCGGCCATCGCCCCCTGTAGAGTCGAGCCATGCTCGACTGCTGTTTGCCGTCCGCTGAGTCGAGCATGGCTCGACTCTACAGAAAGCGATAGCGATAGCCGAGCATGGGCCCGGCACTACCGAGGCGCTCAACAGGCGGTCGGCACCGCGGCCATCGCCGCCAGCAGTTCGCGGTTCACCTGCTGGTGCCGCGCCTGCCACAGCGGTAGATCCCCGGCGCTGACGTCAGGCTGGCCATCCAGCGACGACAACCAGCGCTTGAAGCGGCTCTGGTAGTTGGCCAGCGACACTTCGCCGGTGATGTCACTGCCGACCAGGCCGCCGGCACGCAGTGCTTCAATCACCACCAGCGCGTGTTCCAGCTGGAAGCGGCCCTGGTCCCAGTTGCTGCGGGCGACGTCCTCGGCAAACACATCCTTGTCGATCGACAGGTAGGTCGGCTGCGGCGACTTGGCCTGCTCGGCGGCGAACGCGGCCACCAGCGCTTCGGGATGCTCGAAACGGCGGAAGGCGTGGCCCATGCCGAGACGATGCCCCCAGCCCACGTCCACATCCATGCACCAGTAGGTCAGGCGACTGCCGATCAGCGGGCGCCAGTGGTTCTCCCAGGCATGGCCGAGGCCGATGTCGCTGGAGGTGATGCCGAGCACGTGGATGTGCGAGATCTGCGGCAGCTTGCTGGCGGCGTTCACCCACGACCCGCAGTGCATGCCGAACGGGAAGCGCATGTTGTCCGGATGGTTGTCCAGCACCACCAGCTGGAACGGCGCCTGCGTGCGCATGCGCTGCAGCAGCGGCAGGCTGAGGTGGTGGAAGTCGCCACTGCCGAGCATTACCGTGCCGAGCTGGGCCGGCAACGGTGCCAGCACTTCAGTGGCGAAACGGTTCAGGGTGGCATTGCGGCAGGCGAAGCGCAGTGGATCGTGCCATTGCGGCAGGGCCAGGGTCTGCGCCTCTGGCAGCGGCAGCACGCCACCGTCCAGGTCCAGGATCAACGGGGAACGCAACGGCATCGTTCAACCGCCTCCATCAGGTTCGCCCTGCAGGTACGGGGCCAGCCTGCGCAGGGCGGCGCGCAGCAGCGGGGAACGGGCGTGGATCGCATGCCGGGTGGAGGTGAAGCTGGCACCCAGTTCGGCCTTGATCCGCGAATCGGTCCAGCCGGCCACGTAGTGGCTCAGGCTGTGCTGCAGCGCGTATTCGAGGTTGTGCATCCAGCTCACCGCGTACAGGTTGTGCTCGCGGGACTGCGGATAGGCCAGGCCGATGTACTTGTCCACCAGCTTGCCCGCATGCACGTAACACAGGTTCCAGCCGATCAGCTGGCCCTGGTGGCGGTACAGGAACATCCGTCCCTGGCCCTGGCTGTCGGCCAGAAGATGCTGGAAGTAGGGCAGGTCGAGCTGGTCGAAATGCACCGCGCTCTGCGCGTACACGCCCAGGTACAAGGCATACAGTTCGGCCTGGAGCTGCGGGTCGGCCAGGGCCGGATCGCCGGTGGCGATGCAGTCGATCTGCAGGTCGTCGCGCGAGCGCAGCTTGCGCCGGATGTTCTTGCGGCGCGAAGACGACAGGCGGCCGAGATAGCCATCGATCGAATCGAAATCGATCGCCACCCAGGCCAGCGGCATGCCTTCCAGTTCGACGAAGCCGCGTGCCAGCAATGCCTGCAGGAAGGCGCCGCTATGTGCGTTGGCGGCATCATCCAGCAGCGGTGAATCGATCGCCAGGTCCTTGACCACCAGCAGGCGGGTATCGCCGATCGCGTGACGCGTCACGTCCTCAGCCAATGCTTCTGGTGCGACGTGCGCGGGCAGCGGGGTGTACTCGGTGCTGGTGGCACCGACGAAGCGGGTTTGCCAGGTGATCCATGGCCGCCACAGGCGCGACAGCGGCAGGCCAAGCAGCTTGCCGCGCAGTGCGTCGTCCATCGTGGTGGTCAGGTCCAGCGGCGCACGGAAGGTCGGCAGGCCGCTGGGCAGGCGGCTTGCCTCGAATCCGAGCGGCGGGTGGGCCAGGAAGCCCTCCAGCAGCGCGGCCGGTTCCAGCGCAGTGCTGGACGCACGTGACGTCATCTCCATCGGCACGGGAACCGGCAGCGCATCCGACCTCAGCCCTTGGCCTTGGTCAGCGCCTGGTCGAGCAGGGTGATCGCCAGGTCGATCTCTTCGTAGCTGATGTCCAGCGACGGCGCGAAGGTGATCACGTTCTTGTACCAGCCACCCACGTCGAGCACGAGGCCCATGCGCTTGCCGTCGTGCAGCAGGTCACCGGCCAGGCCGATGTCGACCATGCGGTCCAGCAGTTCCTTGTTCGGGGTGTAGCCGTCGGTCTGGCAGATTTCCGCACGCAGGGCCAGGCCCAGGCCGTCGACATCGCCGATTTCCGGGTGGCGCTTCTGCAGGCCACGCAGGCCGTCGAGGAAGTACGCGCCCTTTTCCGGCACGGTGCGCTCGTAATCCATTTCCTTGCCCAGCTTCAGCACTTCCAGGCCCAGGCGGGTGCCCAGCGGGTTGGAGTTGAAAGTGGAGTGGGTGGAGCCCGGCGGGAACACGGTCGGGTTGATCAGCTCTTCGCGCGCCCACAGGCCCGACAGCGGGTTCAGGCCGTTGGTCAGCGCCTTGCCGAACACCAGCACGTCCGGGGTCACGCCGAAGTGCTCGATGGCCCACAGCTTGCCGGTGCGCCAGAAGCCCATCTGGATTTCATCGACGACCATCAGGATGCCGTACTTGTCCAGCACGCGCTTGAGGCCGGTGAAGAAGTTGCGCGGCGGGATGACGTAGCCGCCGGTGCCCTGGATCGGCTCGACATAGAACGCGGCGTACTCCGCCTGGCCGACCTTGGGATCCCACACGCCGTTGTATTCGCTTTCGAACAGGCGCTCGAACTGCCACACGCAGTGGTCGGAATACTCTTCCGGGGTCATGCCCTTCGGGCGACGGAACGGGTACGGGAACGGGATGAACATCGCGCGCTCGCCGAAGTGGCCGTAGCGGCGGCGGTAGCGGTAGCTGGAGGTGATCGACGACGCACCCAGGGTACGGCCGTGGTAACCACCTTCGAAGGCGAACATCAGGCTCTTGCCGCCGCGTGCGTTGCGCACGATCTTCAGCGAGTCTTCGATGGCCTGCGCGCCGCCGACGTTGAAATGCACGCGGCCGTCGAGGCCGAACTTCTCGTGCATGTCCACGGCAATGGTCTTGGCCAGCTGCACGCGGGTCGGGTGCAGGTACTGGCTGGCGACCTGCGGCAGGGTGTCGATCTGGTCCTTCAGCGCGTCGTTCAGGCGCTTGTTGCTGTAGCCGAAGTTGCAGGCCGAGTACCACATCTGCAGGTCGAGGTAGGGCACGCCCGCACCGTCGAACATGTAGCTGCCTTCGCCGCGCTGGAAGATCTTCGGCGGGTCGACGTAGTGGACGGTATCGCCGAAGGAGCTGTAACGGGCTTCGTCGGCCAGCAGCTGCGCGTCGGAGGCAGCGGCGTCGGCGTTCTTGTCAAAAATGTTCATGCAGTTCGGTTCCGTGAAGGACGTTCGAAAGAGGTAGCGGGGGCGTGCTTGGAAGGGAGTGCTCAGGCGGTGGCCAGCAGCAGGGGCAGTACGGCGGGCTGCGGGCTGG
This sequence comes from Stenotrophomonas sp. 80084_Sma, assembly GCF_056481995.1. Lineage (NCBI taxonomy): Bacteria > Pseudomonadati > Pseudomonadota > Gammaproteobacteria > Lysobacterales > Lysobacteraceae > Stenotrophomonas > Stenotrophomonas sp. 80084_Sma. Next base: position 1,473,292 of record NZ_CM151177.1, read on the forward strand.
CGTCGATACGACGTGGCTGCAGCAGGCTGCCATCGAGCAAGCGCGGCAGCAGTGCGATTGCATCGTGGAAGGTATCGATGGCGGCATGCTCGATGCCGGCATGGGTGCAATGGGTGATCAGGCGACGCTTGGCGAACACGAAGTCGGCATCTTCGGAGACGCAGAAATCCGAACTGCCATCGCCGATCATCAGCACACGCGGTGCTTCGTTGGCGCGCGCCTGCGCAGCGCAGGTGCACTTGCAGGTGCCGCTGCGGCAGCCTTCGGCCTGGTAGGGCGATTCCAGTTCCCAGTGGTCATCGCACCAGCGCAGGTGGTTGGCCACCACCGGCAGTCGCGACAGGCCGTGGTTGGCGAGGATGCGGTGGATCGCATGGTCCAGGCCGTCGCTGACGATGCGCAGCGGCACGCCCAGCTGTTCGGCACGGCTGACAAAGGCGGCAAAGCCCGGATCGATCTGCACCTGGTCCAGGTGGGCGTCGAGCGTGGCCGGGTCCAGCTTCAGCAGCCTGACCTGGCCCTGCATGCATTCGCGCGAGCCGATCTTTCCCGTTTTCCACTGGTCTTCCAGTTCCTGCCAGCCCGGCTGGCCGTATTTCTCCAGCAGCGAGTCAATGACATCTTCGAGGCTGATGGTGCCGTCGAAGTCACACAGGATGCTCCAGTGCATGGGCAGGTCCGTCGATGAAAGGAACGTCCGGCGCGATGCCGGGCCAGGCTCAATGTAGGCAGGCAGCCTTTCTCGTTCCTTTCCTGTTGAAAGCCTGCATTGCAGGGCGCGGAAAGCGTTCAGGAAGGTGCATGGATGAATGCGTGAGGCGCACTCCATCCGTGCGTCCTGGCGTCACGCGCGGGCCAGTGCCCGCAGTATTTCGGCGGTCTCTTCACGGGTCTGCCAGGCGCTGTTGCCGAGGGTCAGCATGCGTGCGGCGAAGTCGCGTGCGTTGGGCATGTCGTCCTGCGGCACGATGCCGCGCAGGTAGGCATAGCCGGGCAGGGCATGGATGAACATGCGGCTGGCGCCAAGCCCGCGTGGCCACAAGTCCTTCAGTACCGCATCGCGGGCGCGTTGGCTGGGCAGCAGCAGCATTAACAGTGGCCAGGTGCCACCGCTACCGGCCAGCCCATCGACCACCTCAACGGCGGGCAGCTGTGCCAGCTGCACCCGCAGCTGCAACGCACGCAGCCGACCGGCCTGAAGGAATGCCGGCAAGCGCCGCGCGGCATGCGCGCCGATGTTCTGCCGCCACTGGCTGACCCGGTGCTGCGGGATATCCAGCGGGAAAATGTCACCGACCGCATCTTCCAGATCGCCACGCTGAAGCGCATTGCGCAGTGGATTGCCATACACCAGTGACAGCAGCGAAGGGCGATAGCAGGCAGCAAGGCCCAGCAACTGCAGGCTCCGCAGCAGCTCCCAGCGCAGGCTGGAGCGAACGTGCTGGACGGCATGTTCGGCCAGCGCAGCACGCAGTTCGTCATCGCGGCTGACCAGCAGGCCGCCTTCATGCAGGCTCAGGCCCTTGCCGGCGGCCAGGCTGAAGAATCCGATATCGCCGCGCAGGCCGACACTGCTGTTGCCGACCCGTGCGCCGAGTGCCTGCGCGGCATCTTCGATCACCCAGGCGCCGGCGTTGCGGGCGACTTCGCAGGCCAGCTCGACATCGGCAATGCGCCCGCCCAGGTGGGTGGGCAGGATCGCCAGCGTGCGCGCATCGGCCAGCCGCTTGAGCTGGCCGGGGTCGAAGTCGAAATGACCGCGCCGGGTATCGCACAACTGCACGCGCAGGCCCAGGCTGTGCACCGCGATCGGCACCAGCGGGCAGGTATAGGCCGGCATGATCACGGTGTCGCGCTTTGGCGCACGCTTGCGCAGCGTGCGCAGGGCGATCAGCAGCGCGTGCGTGCCGGAACAGGTCAGCTGCAGCGGCGGTGTGCCGAGCTGGCTGGCAAGGATGTCACGCAGGTCGCCGCCACCGGGAAGGAAATCGCTGGCCTGCATCGGCAGGCCGGCGGTTGGTGGCAGTTCGCGCGCGAACAGGCTCATCGCAGCGCGCTCACGGGGTGCTTTCGGCAGGGCTGTGCGGGTCGTGCGCCTCGGCGCGGCCGAGGCAGACGATGCCGGCCACGATCAGTACCGCACCGAGCAGATGGTGCAGGGTCAGCGGCTCGTTCAACAGCCACGCCGACAGCAGCAGCACGCTGATCACTTCCAGGTGCGAGGCAGCAAAGGCGGGACCGATCGGCGCATGGCGCAGCAGGCTCATCCAGGTGAAGAATGCACCCACGTAGCCGAGGATGGCGCCGTAAACCCACGGCTGCGACAGCACGCGCAGCAGCCAGGCGGTGTTGGCCTCGACCGGCAACGCGGCGTCACCGGCGTACTTGAAGCACAGTTGGGCCAGCGTGTCGAAAGCCATCAGCAGCGGGAAGCCGATCACATACAGGCGCCTCATGAGCCGGCCCCCACCACGGCTACGCCGGCGGTGACCAGCAGCATGCCGGTCACCCGCAGCGGCGTGAGTTTCTCGCGGAACAGGAAACGGCCGGCGATCATCAGCGCGACGATGTTGATCGAGCCCAGCAGCACGCCCTTGGACAGCGGCACCAGCGACAGGAACGCGATCCAGGCGACGAACTCAAGCACGTAGCAGGCGATGCCGATCCACAGCCAGGGACGGCTGAGCATGTGTTTCCAGCGCTGCAGTCCTTCGCCCTCCTGCGGGTCGCTGGCGGCGGCCTTGAAGGCGAGCTGGCCACCGGTATCGAGCACGACATTGGCCAGCCACAGCAGCGTGGCAAGTGCCCCCATGTCAGGCCACCGCCTTGAGCACGCCAGTGCGTTCACCGATTTCGGTGAAGAAGCGCGCGCTGCGGCGGATCACATCGCGGCGTTCGCGGTCGATGGTGATCATGTGGTAACTGTCTTCCAGCACCACCAGTTCCTTCGGGCCGCTGACCCGCGACATCACCAGCTCGGCGTTGCCCATGCTGGCCACGTCGTCCTCGCGGGCGTGCATCACCAGGCACGGCGCGGTGACCTGGTGCAGGTGGCGGCGGGTCCAGTTGCTCAGGGCGCGCATTTCGGCCAGGGCGTGCCAGGGGTTGCCCGGCAGGCCGGCGGCGGCGCTGTCGCCGGACAGCATGGCGGCACTGACTTGTGCACGCAGGCGCTCGTCACGCAGGCCGTACGGCGGCTCTTCCATGAACATGCGGTCGCGGCCGATGTTGAAGCGCTTGAACCACGGCAGCAGGAACGAGAAGCGGGCCACGGCGGGGATGTTCCAGCCGTCATAGCGGAAGGTGGCGCCGTACACGCCAACCCCGGACACCCACTCGGGGCGACGTGCAGCCAGTGCCAGCGACAGCACCGCGCCCATCGACAGGCCGCCGACGAACAGCTGGTCGACCTTGCCGCGCAGGGTTGCCGCCGCATCTTCCACGCCCTGGTACCACTGTTCCCAGGTGGTCGCCAGCAGGTCATCCACGCTGCCGCAATGGCCGGGCAGCTGCACGCCGTGCACGGTGAAACCGGCGTTGTTCAGCCCTTTGCCCAGCATGCGCATTTCCGCCGGGGTGCCGGTCAGGCCATGGACCAGCAGCACGCCCTGTGGGCCACCGGGGAGGAAGAAGTCGTGCGATTCGGTCACCTGGCGGCTCCGGGACGGCAGTGGGGATGGCAGGATCGCAAGCGCGATTTTCGCCAGCCTTTCAGCGCCCCGGGCCGGGTCAGGGCGCCTTCAGCAGCGGCAGCGTGATGGCGACTTTCAGTCCGCCACCTGGGCGGTTCAGGAAGCTCAGGCGGCCGCCGAAGTGCTCCACCGCCTCGTGCGCGATGGCCAGGCCGAGGCCGGTGCCGCTGGCAGCGGTGCCCGGCGCCCGGAAGAAGCGCTCGCCCAGCCGTGGCATCACGTCGTCGGGCACGCCAGGGCCGTTGTCTTCCACATACAGTTCGACATCATTGTCGTCCAGCGCGTGCACGCCCACCGTGACGGTTGCATTGCGGCCGGCATAACGCAGGGCGTTGTCGATCAGGTTGTCCAGCGCTTCCTGCAGCATGGCGCCGTTGCCCAGTACACGCAGCGGATGGGGACTGCCGCGGTAGCCCAGATCGATGCCATCGCGGATCGCCTCCGGTACGCGCATGCCGACCCACTGCGGTACCAGCTCGCACAGGTCCAGTGCCTCCACGGTATCGGGCACGGTCTGCGCCCGGCTCAGTGCCAGCAGCTGGGTGCTGACCCGCGCGGTGCGCTGGTTGAGCCGGCGGATGTGCTGCAGCGCCTCGCGCACTGTATCGGGGTCGCCATGTGCCAGTGCCTGGTCCACATGCAGGGCCATGCCCGCCAGCGGCGAACGCAGCTGGTGCGCGGCATCGGCGATGAAACGGTTCTGCAGGGTGATCATTTCCGCCTGGCGGGCAAACAGATCATCGATGGTGCTGATCAGTGGCTGGATCTCCTCGGGCACGTCGGCATCGGAGATCGGCGCCAGTTCGCCGCGGCGCTGGGCCAGGCGGGTCCTCAGCGGGGTCAGGATACGCAGGCCATAGGTCACGCCGAACCAGACCAGCGCTGCGGTACCCAGCGCCAGCATGGTCATCAGCGGGATGATGATCATCAGGATCTCGCGCGCACGCTGCCGGCGGTCGGCCATGCTCTCGGCCACGGTCACCGCCAGCTGGTCCTGCGGATCGTTCATCGCCTGCGTGCAGACGGTGGCCATGCGCACCTGCTGGCCATTGAGGTTGCCGTCGTACAGCGCCGGATGCACGCCGGTGCAGTCCTGCGAAGGGGCGTACGGGCTGAAGTCTGCATTGCCGCTGAGCGTACCCATGCGGCTGCTGTCGACGTTGAAGTAGCGATGGCCGTCGGGGTCGTACTCGATCAGGAAGCGCGCCTGCGGAGACAGGTCGCTGGTCACCGGCATGGTGCTCAGCATCTGCGCGAACGAATGCGTGTCGTCGATCAGGTTGCGGTCGTGGATGCGGTTGGAATAGTCCAGCGCAACGTAGTAGGCCAGGATCGTGTTGAACGTGAGCAGGCCCAGCATCGGCAACGCCAGGAAGGCGAGCAGGCGCCGACGCAGGCTGGGTGGTCCACTGATCACGGGGCGCTGTCGTCCTGCGCGTCTTCCAGCATGTAGCCCAGCCCGCGCACAGTGCGGATGCCCATGCCGCCGGGCTGCAGCTTGCGGCGCAGGCGGTGCAGGGCGATGTCCAGGCCGTTGTCGGTGAGGTCCTGGCCCCAGTCGCACAGCGCTTCCACCAGTTGCGCGCGCGACACGATGCGCTCGGCGCGTACCGCCAGTGCCGACAGCAGGCCGAACTCGCGCGCGGTCAGTTCCAGCGACTGGTCGTCGATCCACACCCGGTGCCCGGCCAGATCGATACGCAGGCGGCCGATGCGCAGGTCCGGGTTGCCATTGCTGGTGACCCGCCGCAGCTGCGCACGCACGCGTGCTTCGAATTCGTCCAGCGCGAACGGCTTGACCAGGTAGTCATCGGCGCCCAGGTCGAGCACGCGCACGCGTTCGGCCAGGCCATCGCGGGCGGTCACCACCAGCACCGCCAGGCCATCGCCGCGCTGACGCAGGCGCTGCAGCACATCGCGGCCATCCAGCTGAGGCAGGCCCAGGTCCAGCACCAGCAATGCGTACTGGGTCGAGCCCAGTGCCGCGTCGGCGTGCGCGCCGTTGTCGACGTGGTCAACCACGTGCCCCTGCCGGCGCAGCGAGGCGCACAGGCCGGAGGCGATATCCGGGTCGTCTTCAGCAATCAGAACGCGCATGCGCGGGGGCTCCTGTAACGGTCAGGCCCACCGGATGGACGGGGTGGGCCTCTCTCGGCTGCCGAGGGTAGCCGCAAACCGGGTGAAGGTGGAGCGCGCCGCCGCCGCCCGGTGCCGTCGCGCTGTCCCTTCATTCAGTCCTGCAGGCCCGGCTCACCCGGCGCCAACGGCACCCGCGAGCCATCCAGCAGGCCACGGCTGAGCCTGCCATTTTCGATGAACAGCAGTTCGCCGTTCTCGCCGTTCTTGATGCTGCTGTCGATGGCGATCACGCGGTCGCCATGGAAGCTGCTGACGTGTGGCATCGAGGTGTGGCCGACCACGATGCGTTTGAGCTGCAGGCGGTCGAGTACGGTCTGCACCCCCGCGGTGTCGAGGCGGCCATCGAAGTAGCCGCGGTACCAGATCGGGCTGGTCTTGCCGTCATACAGCGGTGCGGTGGCCGGGTCGGCCTTTACTTCGGCCTTTGGCAGGCCCAGTGACGCCTGGTAGGCCGCATTGGTGCGCGCCGGGTCCAGCGCCAGCTGCACTGCCTCGGGCGAAATACCGCCGTGCAGGAACAGGGTGTCGCCGATCTTCAGCAGCACCGGGCGGGTGCGCAGCCACTGCCCGATCACCGAATCGGCACCGTACAGCTGCGGGTAGCTGCGGCCGAGCAGCTGCGCGCTGCGCAGGTACTTCGGGTTGACGTAGCGCAGGTCGTCGTACAGCACCATGGTTTCGTGGTTGCCGAGCACGAAGTGCACCGCGCCGCCGGCGGCGGCCGCCTGCAGCTGCAGGCCATACAGCAGCCAGAAGGCCTCGGTCACCTGCGGGCCGCGGTCGAACACATCGCCGGCGATGACCAGCGTGTCCTTGCCCAGCGCCCAGCGATCCTGGGCATCGATGACCTGGTGGGCGCGCAGCAGGCGCACCAGCAGCCCGTACTGGCCATGGATGTCGGACAGCGCAACGATGCGCGGCACGGCCGGCAGCACGGAAACCGAAGGCGCATTCGGGGCAGCCACGTGCACCGAGTGCTCGTAGCCGCAGCGCGGGGCGATGTCGGTACCTGCGGCCTGCGTGGCAAGCGTGTGCGACTCGACCTTGTCGTCGCAGATCCACTTGGCCTGCAGCTGGTCGCCCTGGCGGAACACATAGGGGCCATCGGCCTGCACGTGGTCGGCGGGCGCGGCAACCTCGCGGGCCTGCGTGGTTGCTGTGGCGCAGGCCAGCAGCGGCAACAGCAGGGCGGTCAGCAGGGAAGGGCGATCGCGCGACATCGGCGGCATCCAGTGGCGGAAAGACCCGATGCTAACCGGCGCGGGTGTTCGTCGGTGTGCGCGAATGGGCGGATCAGGTGTCGCGCCCGCCGTCCCTGAGCTTGCGCACGCGGGTGGCGGTGGGCTGAAGTGGCTGGCCGTCGCGCCCGCGCGGCTGCATGTAGGGCAGCGGCCGCCGCGTCGCCGATTCGATCAGCTGTGAATGGGCTTCACCGGCCTCGAAGCGATGGCGTTCACCCCATTGGCGCAGCGCGACCAGTAGCGGGAACAGTTCCTGGCCAGCGGCGGTGAGCACGTATTCCTGGTAGGCCGATCCATCGGAGGCCGGCTGCAGCTGCAGGACGCCGGCCTCTACCAGCCGGCGCAGGCGGTCGCTGAGGATGTTGCGGGCCGCGCCGAGGCTGCGCTGGAAATCACCGAAACGGGTGACGCCATCGAAGGCATCACGGATGACCAGCAGCGCCCAACGGTCACCGAGCAGATCGGCGCTGCGGGCGACGGGGCAGGGGCTGTCGGCGTGCATGGTGGACCTCTCTGATGTGGTTGCAGTTTAAAACCAATGGCAGTAGCCTGCATCAAGTTTCAAATTGCAACCACATCATGAGTGCCATATCGCTTCCCCGCCCGCTGCTGGTCCTGCTCGCGGTTGCCGCAGGTGCCAGCGTTGCCAACGTCTATTACGCGCAGCCGCTGCTGGATCAGCTTGCACGCGCCTTTGCGCTGGACCGGGCCGTGGCTGGCGCGGTGCTGGCTGCTACCCAGGCCGGTAGCGTGCTGGCGTTGCTTGGCCTGCTGCCGCTGGCGGACCGTGGTGACCGGCGACGCCTGCTGCGGCTGCAGTTGATCGCATTGGTGCTGGCGCTGCTGTGGCTGGCAGCGTCACGCACGGCGGGCTGGCTGTTGTCGGGCATGCTGCTGGCCGGCTTGCTGGGCACGGCGCTGACCCAGGGCCTGATCGCCTATACCGCCATGCTGGCACCGCCCGAGCAGCGCGGTCGCGTGGTCGGTGTGGTGCAGGGCGGCGTGTTCATCGGCCTGCTGCTGGCGCGCGTGGTGTCCGGTACGGTGGCGGCGGCCTTTGGCTGGCAGATGGTCTACCTGTTGTCAGCGATGGTGATGGCGGGGTTGGCGGCGCTGCTGTGGCGGCGCCTGCCCGCAGTACCGGTGCCGTCGGTTCCCCCACGCTGGCGCGAGCTGCTGGGCTCGATGCTGGGCATGCTGCGCCGCGATCGAACGTTGCGCGAGCGTGGGCCGCTGGCACTGCTGCTGTTTGCCGGCCTCAATGTGTTCTGGGCGGCGGCACCCTTGCCGCTCTCGGCGCCACCGCTGCATTGGTCGACCGCCGCCATCGGTGCACTGGGCCTGGCCGGGGTGATCGGTGCGCTGCTGGCGGCGCGGGTAGGGCACTGGATGGACCGTGGTTTCGCGCATCCGGTCAGCGTCGGTGCGCTGTTGTTGATGCTGGTTGCGTGGTGGCCCTTGCTGGGCCTGCCGCAGTCGCTGTCGTTGCTGCTGTTGGGCGTGATTGTGCTCGACCTGGGTGGGCAGGCACTGCACGTATCTAACCAGGCATTGCTGCTGCGCGCGCCGGCTGAACAGCATGGACGCCTGGTGGCTTTGTACATGCTGTTCTATGCGGTGGGCAGTGGTGCCGGTGCAGCGGCCGGGCCGTGGATGCAGGCGCGCCATGGCTGGCCGGCGGTATGCCTGTTGGGGGCGGGCATCGCGTTGCTGGCGCTGCTCTGGTGGGCAGCGTGGTGGGTGGTGGCGGTGAAAGCAGCGGCCGGCGGCCGTATCGGTAGTGCCGGCTGTCAGTAGAGTCGACTGTCAGCCGACTGCTCTTCGCCCTGCGCGCGAAAAACCCCGCGGTGCGCGCGATAGTCGACCCGCGGTCGACTCTACCTGTCCTGCCGTCATCGCTGCAGTGCGCGCCGTCCCGGCGCTTCCTGCAGGTCCGCACTGGCCACCACCACGCGGTTGCGGCCGCTGCGCTTGGCCTCGTACATTGCCGCGTCGGCACGGGCCATCAGCCGCTCGTAGTCCGGATGGCCGTCGTGGCCGGCCACGCCGATGCTGGCGGTCAGTGCCAGCACCTGGCCGTTGGCCAGTGCCACCGGCGACTGTGCGATCTGCCGCCGCAGGCTCTCGGCGATCACGGTCGCCTGCGATTCGCTGGCAGCCACCAGTACCACCACGAATTCTTCGCCGCCATAGCGGAACAGGTAGTCGCTGCCGCGCGTGAGCTGGCCGAGCAGGCCGGCGACGTGCTGCAACGCGCGGTCGCCGGCATCGTGGCCGTGGCCGTCGTTGATTGCCTTGAAGTGATCCAGGTCGAGCAGCAGCAGCGAGAATGGTGTGCGGTTGCGTGTGGCCAGCTCGATTTCCCGGCGCAGCACGGTGGGCAGGAAGCGACGGTTGAGCAGGTTGGTCAGCGCGTCGCTGCCGGCATCCAGTTCGCCGATGCGCTCGAACAGCAGTGTCATCAGGGTGCGGATGGCGGCCAGGTCCTCGCGGATGGCCGGCAGCACCGCCAGTCGCTGCGCCGGAGCATCGCCGCTCGCGCGCTGCAGGTGGCCATCAATGCGGGCCATCAACTGGCCCACCTGCTGCGTTTCGCTGCTTTCGCCGAAGCTGGGGATGCCCTTGTGGGTGAACCACAGGCCGAACTCCGAGGTAGCCAGGCTGGCGTTGTCGCTGGCCTGCACGTGGCCGGCCAACGCGTAGAGCAGGGCGTTTTCCCAGTCCAGCAGCAGTGCGCGCTGGCGCTCGCGTTCGGTACCGACGTTCTGTACCAGCGAGAACAGCCGGTAGGCGGCGTCGGCACGGGTGGAGCGCTCGCGCGCGTGGGTGTAGGCCAGGGTCATGCCTTCCATGGCGATATCCATGATCGCGCTGAGGCAGTCGATGGCGGCAAAGGCGGTGTCGCTGTCCGGTGCATCGTCGCGCAGGCGCACGAACAGTTCGTGCTTGAGGACACGCGCACCGCGGGTAACCAGGTCGACCGGAATGCCGACGCGGGCGTGCACGTCGCCGATGATCCGCTGTGAGGCCACGGTGTTGGCGATGCCGCTGGCATCAGTGGTCAGCAGCTGCGCCAGCCAGCGCTGCATGGCCGGCTGCAGGCGCTGCTTGACCTGGTCGTGGGACAGGAAACGGCGCGCACGGGTGTCCTGCAGCAGCACTTCGTAAAAGCGCTGGGCCAGCGCGGGTGGGGCATCGGTAGCAGCGGCCTTGAGCAGCGCGGTGGCGGCAGGGCCGGCCTTCAGCAGACACTGCTGCCAGGCCTCGGCCAGCGGCTGGCTGGCATCGTCCAATTGGGGTGGTTCCACGTCGATCTCTGACTGCGTACGGCAAACCACGGGTATCGGCCGCGGCGGCATACGGTTGATGGCGGGTTAGCCGGCCAGTTTACGCGCGGTGCAGGGTTGCACGGTGCGCAAACCACATCGGCGCCGCTGCGGCAATGAGTGAACGCATTTGAGAATCAATCGCATTGATGGGAGAATGCGCGCACGGAACGGGCTGCAGGTGCCTGCTGCAGGACTGCTCCGCCTCCCCCTCGTCGTTGCCTCAAGCCCTTTGCCAGAGGCCCCGTAGCCCTGCCAGAAGGTCCTGATCATGTCCCCTGCCGTTGTCCTTTCGCCGCGCCCGCTGGCGCTTGCCGTTGCCGCCCTGCTGGCCGGCAGCGCCCTGACCGCCCACGCCGAAACCGACGCCACCGATATCGACACGGTGCACGTCACCGCCTCGCAGATCGCGCGCCAGGCCCTGGGTACCTCGACCATCACCGCAGAGGACATCGCCAGGCGCCCGCCGGCCAACGACATCGCCGAGCTGCTGCGCACCATGCCCGGCGTCAACCTGACCGGCAACAGTGCCTCGGGCCAGTACGGCAACAACCGCCAGATCGATCTGCGTGGCATGGGCCCGGAAAACACCCTGATCCTGGTCGACGGCAAGCGCATCGGTGCGCGTGATGCCGTGCGCATGGGCCGCAGCGGTGAGCGCAATACCCGCGGCGATACCAACTGGGTGCCGGCGGAAATGATCGAGCGCATCGAAGTGCTGCGTGGCCCTGCAGCGGCACGTTATGGCTCGGGTGCTTCCGGTGGCGTGGTCAACATCATCACCAAGCGCCCGACCGGCGACCTGACCGGCGCGGTCGACCTGTATGGCCTGGTGCCCGAGCACAGCGCCGAAGGCGGCAGCGAGCGCGTCGGCCTGCAGCTGAGCGGGCCGATGACCGACACCCTGTCGTTCCGCCTGTACGGCAATCTCAACAAGACCGACGCCGATTCGCTGGAACTCAATCGTGACTTCGCGACGAATCCGAACGCGGTGCCGCCGGCCGGTCGCGAGGGCGTCAAGAACCGCGATGTCAACGCGCTGCTGCGCTGGGACGTGACCGCCAACCAGGTGGTCGAATTCGAAGCCGGCACCAGTCGCCAGGGCAACATCTATGCTGGCGACCGCGCGGTCAGCACCACCGGTACCTCGACACCGATCGATCTGGGGGCGTTGGCCGAGCAGCAGGCCGAGACCAACCGCATGTACCGCAACACCGGCGCGATCACCCATCGCGGCCGCTGGGGTGATGTGACCTCGCGGGTAACGGCTGCAGTGGAGGCGGTGAACAACTCGCGCATCAACGAAGGCCTGGCCGGTGGCCCGGAGGGCAGCTTCAACGGCACCGACTGGTCGACCTCGCGCCTGCGCAACTACCAGCTGGACGGCGAAGTCAGTTTCCCGACCACGCTGGGTGGTGCCGAGAACATCTGGACGCTGGGCTTTGAATACCTGGACAGCCGCCTGACCGACCCGTACTCGATGAGCCAGTCCAGCAGCAGCGGCGGCGGCATCCCGGGGCTGTCGGCCGATCGCGCACGCGGCAAGTCCGACGCGCAGACCACCGCCGTGTTCGTGGAAGACAACATCTACCTGGGCGAGCGCTGGATCGTCACCCCGGGCCTGCGCTTCGACCACCACAGTCAGTTCGGCAACAACACCAGCCCCAGCCTCAACGCGCAGTTCCGCATCAACCGCGACTGGGTGGTGAAGGGCGGTATCGCCCGTGCATTCAAGGCGCCGAACCTGTACCAGTCGAATCCGGACTATCTGTATTACACCCGGGGCAATGGCTGCCCGAATGCACTGCCGAGCCTGGGCGCCGGCTGCTACATGCGCGGCAACTCGGACCTGAAGGCGGAAACCAGCCTGAACAAGGAACTGGGTATCGAGTGGGCTCCGCAGAGCGGCTGGCAAGCGTCGTTGACCTACTTCCACAACGACTACAAGGACAAGATCCAGGCCGGGTACAACCAGATCGGGCTGACCGCCGACACCAAGGGCCGCATCTTCCGCTGGGAGAACGCACCCAAGGCGATCGTGCAGGGTCTGGAAGGCAACCTGGTGGTCCCGCTGCTGGGCGAGCAGGGCAACCGCCTGAAGTGGAGCAACAACTTCACCTACATGGTGGAGAACGAGAACAAGAGCACCGGCCAGCCGCTGTCGGTGATTCCGAAGTACACCGTCAACACGATGCTGGACTGGCAGGCCACCGACAAGTTGTCGCTGCTGCTGACCGGCACCTTCTACGGCAAGCAGAAGCCGGCCACCACCAACATCAACAATGATCCGCGCTGCACCGGCACCTGCGATCCGTCGATCGCGCTGCAGGACCGTGGTGCGTACAACATCTGGGGCGTGAGCGCGCGCTACAAGGTGACCGAGACGGTCAGCTTCGGTTTCGGCGTCAACAACCTGGCCGACAAGCGCCTGTTCCGCGAGGCCAACAGCAGCGATGCCGGCGCGGCGACCTACAACGAGCCGGGCCGCGCGTACTGGGCCAGCCTGCGCTTCGGGTTCTGACCGCAGGCGGACGTCGGTCCGCTGCGTTCGCCAGGCGTGGCCTGGCGTTGCCGGCCGCGCTCCGGTAGCACCGGGCCATGCCCGGTGAGGGACCGCGTGGCCTGCAATGTTATAAACACCGTGATAGTTTCCCAACGCCCTCCGGCGTAGCCTGCCTCCCATCGCAAAGGAGCTGTTGCCATGGGCCACGACCACGATCACCTGCCATCCGAGATCCGCCACGAGAAACCCTTGTGGTGGGCACTCGGCCTGACCTCCACCTTCCTCGTCGTCGAGGTGGTGGGCGCGTTCTGGACCAACAGCCTGGCACTGCTGTCAGACGCAGCGCACATGGCCACCGATGCGCTGGCGCTGATGATCGCACTGGTCGCGGTGCGGCTGAGCCGGCGCCCGCCGGACGCGCGCCGCACCTACGGCTATGCGCGCCTGGAAGCGCTGGGCGCGATGATCAACGGCGCGATGCTGTTCGTGGTTGCCGGCTATATCCTGTGGGAGGCCATTGGACGTTTCCGCGAGCCGCAGGAGATTGCCTCGTCGGGCATGCTGGTGATTGCCGCGGCGGGCCTGGTCATCAATCTGATCTCGATGCGCCTGCTGCAGGCCGGCAGCGGCGAGAGCCTCAACGTGAAGGGCGCCTACCTGGAAGTGTGGGCAGACATGCTCGGCTCGGTGGCCGTGATTGCTGGCGCGCTGTTGATCAAGTGGACCGGCTGGAAGCCGATCGACCCGATCCTGGCGGTGCTGATCGGCCTGTGGGTGTTGCCGCGCACCTATGTGCTGATGCGCGAGGCGATCAACGTGCTGCTGGAAGGCGTGCCCAAGGGCATGGACGTGGCCAAGGTGCGCGACAGCCTGTCCGGCCACGCTGCGGTACTGGACGTGCATGACCTGCATGTGTGGGCGCTGGCCTCCAGCACCCCGGCGCTGACCGCGCACATCGTGATGCGCGACGGCACCGATGCCGATGCGCTGCGTCGTGATCTGGGCGGGCGCCTGCACGATGACTTCGGCATCGAGCACGTGACACTGCAGATCGAAGCGGACCACTGCGGCGAAGCCTGTGGTGAGCCGGCGCCGGCCAAGGCCGGCGAGCACGAGGGCCATGAAGGCCATGACCACGGCGAGGACGCGCAGGGCCACCGCGGCCACGTGCATCGCTGAACGAGGATGGCGACCGCGCCGGGTGATGCCCGGTGCGGTCATTCGTCCCGTCGCGAGGCCAGCCGATCCGCCAGCCGGGTCGGTTCCGGCAGCCGGTACCCGCGCAGGGTGCGCTGTACCCAGTCCAGCGCGGTATCCGCACTGACCCGATGGCCACCGGCCACGAACAGCGGCTTGCAGCGAATCTTGCTGCGCAGCACCCAGCCCAACTGTTCATCGCCATCCAGCAGCGGCGTATGCGCACCGGCCTCGGCGCCCGGTTCGACGAACCTGCCCACCAGCTTCGACTTGGCCACGCCGATGCTCGGCAGGTCGGTGACCACGCCCAGATGCGCGGCCACGCCCAATCGTCGCGGGTGGCTGATGCCATGGCCATCGACGAACACCAGGTCCGGCGTATGCGGAAGCAGCGCCAGCGCGGCCAGCAGTGCCGGCAGCTCGCGGAAGCTGAGCAGGCCGGGGATATAGGGCATCACCGTGGGGATGCGCGCGATCTCCTGCGCCACGGGCTGCAGCGTCTCCGCGTCCAGCAGTACCGCCGCGGCGCGTGTGATGGCGCCATCATCCTCGAAGCCGACATCCAGCCCGGCCAGCCAGCGCACCGTGCGTGGCAGCCGGTCCTGGCGTTCCACGCGACCGGCCAGCTGGATCTGCTGCTCGCGGGCCGCGGCGACGCTGCCTTCCCAGCGTCCGGGGTCGATCACCGTATTCATTGGTTGCAGCATCGCATGTGTGGGGCCACGGCACGGTGAGCGGCGCCCGGGGCTACAATGGCGGCCTGCCTTTCCTCGCGTTGGAGACCCTGCAGTGACCCGTAAACTCGTACTGTTGCGCCATGGCCAGAGCCAGTGGAACCTGGACAACCGCTTCACCGGCTGGGTCGATGTCGACCTGACCGAGCAGGGGCGCCGGGAAGCGGCTGCCGCCGGTCGCCTGATGCGCGAGGAAGGCCTGCAGTTCGACGTCGCCCACACCTCCGTGCTCAAGCGCGCCATCCACACCCTGCAGGGTGCGCTGGCCGAGCTGGAGCAGGACTGGCTGCCGGTGAACAAGTCCTGGCGCCTCAACGAGCGCCACTACGGCGGCCTGCAGGGCTTGGACAAGGCCGAGACCGCGGCCAAGCACGGCGAGGACCAGGTCAAGGTGTGGCGTCGTTCGTACGACATCCCGCCGCCGGCGATGGACCTGGAAGATCCGGGCCACCCGATCCATGACCGTCGCTACGCTGGCCTGGACCGCAACGCGTTGCCGGGCACCGAATCGTTGGCGACCACGCTGGACCGCGTGCTGCCGTACTGGCACGACGCCATCGCGCCGCAGCTGAAGGACGGCAAGACCGTGCTGGTCACCGCCCACGGCAACTCGCTGCGCGCGCTGTACAAGTACCTCAACAACGTCTCGCGCGAGGAAATCCTCGAGCTGAACATCCCGACCGGCATCCCGCTGCTGTTCGAGTTGAACGACGACCTGACGGTGCAGTCGTTCCGCTATCTGGGCGACCCGGAAGCAGCGCGCAAGGCCGCTGAAGCCGTGGCCAACCAGGGCAAGGCGAAATAAAACAGAAGGCCGGCGCAAGCCGGCCTTCGTTTTTTTGTAGAGTCGAGCCATGCTCGACTGCTGTTGGCCTCTTGCCGCAAGGACAATAAACCCGGAACGGAGAGCAGTCGAGCATGGCTCGACTCTACATAAGCGCGTCCTGTGACCTTTGGCCGGTCCCACCGCAGGCCTCCCCGGCTACCCTGTGAAATTACCCGCAGGAGAGCCTCATGAACGTCCGCAACCTGGTCCCGCTGGGCCTGACCATCGCCATCGCTGCCTCGCTGGCGGCCTGTGGCAAGAATGAAACCGCGCCGGCGGCCAGCGCCGACGCCAAACCGGCCTTCGACCTGTCGCAGATCAAGACGCCGCTGATCTCGCTCAACAGCGCCGACCTGGATCCGTCCATCTCGGCCTGTACCGACCTCAACGGCTTCGTCAACAGCAAGTGGCTGAAGGCCAACCCGGTGCCGGGCGACCAGACCACCTGGGGCAGCTTCGAGATCCTGCGCGAGCGCTCGCTGGAAGTGCAGCACGCACTGGTGCAGCAGGCCGCGGCCAGCCAGGCCAAGGCCGGCTCGGTGGAAGCCAAGATCGGTGACATCTGGAAGACCGGCAACGATGAAGCCAAGATCGAAGCCGCCGGCCTCGCTCCGCTGCAGCCGCAGCTGGACAAGATCACCGCGCTGAACGACACCGCCGCCATCACCCAGTACCTGCGCGACAGCCAGGCCGAGGGCAAGGGCGTGCTGTTCTCGCTGTTCGCCAATGCCGATTACAAGGATTCGGCCAACGTCATCGCCTACGTCGGCCAGGGCGGCCTGGGCCTGCCGGAGAAGGGCTACTACTTCGATGACGCGCAGGCCAAGATCCGCGACGCCTACGTGGCCTACATCGCACAGGTGCTGACCCTGTCCGGCGTGGACGCGGCGCAGGCCGCCGAGCAGGCCAAGGCCGTGATGGCCTTCGAAACCCGCCTGGCCAAGGCCTCGATGTCGCGCATCGAAATGCGTGACCCGGCCAAGCGCTACAACCCGCTCAGCGCCGCCGACGCCGACAAGCTGACCCCGAACTTCAGCTGGACCGCGCTGTTCGACACCCTGAAGGTGCCGGCCGCGCAGAAGTTCTCGCTGGCCCAGCCGGGCTTCTTCAGTGAAATGGACAAGATGCTGGCCGACGTGCCGGCCGCCACGTGGCAGGCCTACCTGCGCTTCCACACCATCGACGACGCCTCGCCGTACCTGAGCAGCCAGTTCGAGAAGGCCAACTTCGATTTCTATGGCACCACCCTGCGTGGCCAGAAGGAAATGCAGCCGCGCTGGAAGCGCGTGCTGGAGTCGGTCAACGGCGGCATGGGTGAAGCCCTGGGCCAGCTGTACGTCGACGCCGTGTTCCCAGCCGAATCCAAGGTGGCCATGCAGCACCTGGTGGAAAACCTGTCGCAGGCGCTGAAGGCGCGCCTGGAGCAGCTGCCGTGGATGGGCGAAGAAACCAAGAAGAAGGCCCTGGAGAAGTGGGCCAGCTTCACCCCGAAGATCGGTTACCCGGACAAGTGGCGTGACTGGGCGGGCCTGCAGACCAACGGCGACAGCTACCTGGGCAACATGCAGGCGGCGCGTGCGTTCAATTACCGCTACATGCTGGACAAGATCGGCAAGCCGGTGGACAAGACCGAGTGGGGCATGACGCCGCAGACCGTCAACGCGTACTACAACGCCACCAAGAACGAGATCGTGTTCCCGGCCGCCATCCTGCAGGCGCCGTTCTTCGACGCCAAGGCCGATCCGGCGCTGAACTACGGCGGCATCGGTGCGGTCATCGGCCACGAGATGATGCACGGCTACGACGACTCGGGCAGCCAGTTCGCTGCCAACGGCAACTTCGACAACTGGTGGACCGACGCCGACCGCAAGGCCTTCACCGAACGTACCGACCAGCTGGTCGCGCAGTTCGATGGCTATGAATCGGTGCCGGGCGTGTTCGTGAAGGGCAAGTTGACCCTGGGCGAGAACATCGGCGACCTGGGCGGCCTGACCGTGGCCTACGACGCGTTGCAGATGGCGCTGAAGGAAGATCCGAAGGCGAATGTCGAAGTCGATGGTCACAGCCAGGACCAGCGCTTCTTCATGAACTGGGCCACCGTGTGGCGCCGCAACTTCACCGACGGTGAGCTGCGCGTCCGCCTGAACACCGACCCGCACGCGCCGGCCAACTTCCGTGCCAACGGCGCGCCGTCGAACATGCCGTCGTATGCCGCTGCGTTCCAGTGCAAGGCCGGCGACGCGATGGTGCGTGCCGACGACAAGCGCGTGGTGATCTGGTAATCGATCGCACGTGATGCGTGATGCAGAAGGCCCGGCGAATGCCGGGCCTTTTGTTTGTCTGATCGGTAGCGCCGGGCCATGCCCGTCTCAGGCCAGCGCCGGCTCCTGCGCCAGCATGCGATGGAAGCGCTGCAGCACGTAGGGATCGATCAGGCCGCCGGATTGCTCGTCAATGATCCGCAGCACCTTTTCGTGCTCCATCGCGGTGCGGTAGGGACGCACGCTGGTCATCGCGTCGTAGGCATCGGCGATGGTGACGATGCGTGCACCGAGTGGAATGTCTTCGCCGCGCAGGCCATCGGGATAGCCACTGCCATCGAAGGCCTCGTGATGGGTGCGGATCAGCCGTGCCACCGGTACGGCATCGCTGCGGCCGGTGGCCATGAAAATGTGCTCGCCACGCACCGGATGCTCGCGCATGATCGCGCGCTCCTCGTCGGTATGCCGGCGCGGGGCCAGCAGCACATCGTCGGGAATGCCGATCTTGCCGATGTCGTGGAAACGGGCGGCCAGGCCGATCTGCGCGCAGGCTTCATCGTCGAGATCGCAGCGTGCGGCCAGGCGCTGCGCGAGCAGTCCGACGCGATCGCAGTGGTGGCGGGTGTAGGCGTCGCGCATCTGCAGCGACATCGAGAGGGCATCGATCAGGCAGGCCTGCGCGTGCAGCAGGTCGGGGGCGGGTACGGCGTCAGGAAACATGGTCATCCGCCCGCACCGGGTGGGGACCGGTGCGGGGTATTCGGGGGCGATCAACCCGGGGCGAGGGTGGTCAGAAGGGCGCGGGCCGCATTGAAGCGGTCTTCCGGCAACGGCAGCGGGTGCTTGATGCGCAGCTTGTCAGGCCCTTCCATGGCGTAGAGATTGGGTTGTTTCTGGATCAGCTGGATCACCGCCATCGGATCGATGTTCGGCTTGGACTCGAACACGATGCGGCCACCGTTCTCGCCCAGGTCCAGCTTGCGGATGCCCAGCGTATTGGCCTTCAGCTTCAGCTCGGCGATGGCGAACAGGTGCTTGGCCGCATCCGGCAGCAGGCCGAAGCGGTCGATCATCTCCACCTGCAGTTCGCGCAGCGCATCACTGTCGCGCGCGCTGGAAATGCGCTTGTACAGGGTCAGGCGGGTGTGCACGTCCGGCAGGTAGTCTTCCGGAATCAGCGCCGGCACATGCAGCTCGACCTCGGCACCGCGCACTTCCTCGCCGGCATCCAGGTCGGGCAGTTTGCCCTGCTTGATGCTGCGCACCGCGCGCTCCAGCAGCTCGGTGTAGAGGCTGAAGCCGACCTCGGCCATCTGCCCGCTCTGGTCCTCGCCCAGCAGTTCACCGGCACCGCGGATTTCCAGATCGTGCGTGGCCAGGGTGAAGCCGGCACCGAGCTCGTCCATCGACGCGATCGCTTCCAGGCGCTTTTCCGCATCCGGGGTGATCGAGCGGCGGTCGGGCGCCACCAGGTAGGCGTAGGCGCGGTGGTGCGAACGACCGACGCGGCCACGCAGCTGGTGCAGCTGGGCCAGGCCGAAGCGGTCGGCGCGGTTGATGATGATGGTGTTGGCGTTGGGGATGTCGATGCCCGATTCGATGATCGTGGTCGACAGCAGTACGTTGAAGCGCTGCTTCTGGAAATCAAGCATCACCTTTTCCAGCTCGCGCTCGGGCATCTGCCCGTGGGCGATGCCGATGCGCGCCTCCGGCACCAGCTCGGACAGCTCGCGCTGCATGCGGCCGATGCTTTCCACGTCGTTGTGCAGGAAGTACAGCTGGCCACCACGCGCCAGCTCGCGCTGGAAGGCTTCGCGCAGCAGCGCATTGTCCCACTGGGTGATGAAGGTCTGCACCGCCAGCCGGTTCGGCGGCGGCGTGGCGATGATCGACAGGTCGCGCAGGCCGGCCATGGCCATGTTCAGCGTGCGCGGAATCGGCGTGGCGGTCAGTGTGAGCAGGTGCACGTTGGCGCGCAGCGCCTTCAGTGCTTCCTTCTGGCGTACGCCGAAACGCTGCTCCTCGTCGACGATGACCATGCCCAGGTCCTTGAACTTCACGTCCGGCTGCAGCAGGCGATGGGTACCGACGATGACGTCGATGGTGCCGGCGGCGACCTTTTCCAGCTCGGCCTTGATTTCCTTGGTGGTCTTGAAGCGCGACAGCACCTCGACCTTCAGCGGGTAATCGGCGAAACGGTCGCGGAAGTTGCGGTAATGCTGTTCGGCCAGCAGCGTGGTCGGCACCAGCACGGCCACCTGCTTGCCGGCACTGGCGGCGGCGAATGCCGCACGCACCGCCACCTCGGTCTTGCCGAAGCCTACGTCGCCGCAGACCACGCGGTCCATCGGCTGGCTGCTGGCCAGGTCGCGCAGGGTGGCGTCGATCGCGGCCAGCTGGTCCGGGGTTTCCTCGAACGGGAAACCGGCCGCGAACGGTTCGTACATCGCGCGGTCTACCTGCAGCGCCAGGCCAGCACGGGCCTGGCGGCGGGCCTGGATCTCCAGCAGCTCTGCAGCCACGTCGCGCACCTTCTCGGCGGCCTTGCGCTTGGCCTTGCTCCACTGTTCGCCGCCCAGCGAATGCAGCGGCGCGGTTTCCGCCGAAGCACCGGAGTAGCGGCTGATCAGGTGCAGCTGGGCGACCGGCACATACAGGCGGTCGCCCTTGGCGTATTCGATTTCCAGGAACTCGCCGGGCATGCCGCCGACGTCCATCGCAATCAGGCCGCGGTAGCGGCCGACGCCATGGTCCTCGTGCACGATCGGCGCACCCTCGGTCAGTTCACCGAGGTCGCGGATGATCGCTTCCGGCTCGCGGCCGGCACGGCGCGTGCGGCGGGTGCTGCCGGCGCGCTCGGGGAACAGCTGGCGCTCGGTCAGCACCGCGATGCGCGGATCGTCCAGTGCGAAGCCATCCTCCAGCGGCGCCACCGCGATCGCGAAGCGCGCATCGTCGGCGAGGAAGCTGGGCAAGTCGGCCACCACCGGCGGCTTCAGCTCGGCGGCCTGCAACACTTCCAGCAGCGCCTCGCGACGCCCGGGCGAATCGGCGGCAATCAGCACCCGGCCCGGATAATGGCCGAGGAAGGATTTCAGCGCGTCGCCAGTGGGGGCCTCGCGCGCGGCCACCGGCAGCGGCGGCAGCGGCTGGTCGCCCAACGCATGGGCATCGGCGATGCGCGCGTGGTCAGCCGACCACACTTCGATGCGCGGGGCATCGTTCAGACGCTCGCGCAGTAGTTCCGGCGACAGATACAGCGCCGACGGCGGCAGCAGCGGCCGTTCCACATCGTGGCGGCGCTGCTCGTAACGCTCGCCGGTCTGCGCCCAGAACGCCTCGGCGGCTTCGCCGGCACCGGCGCAGACCACCGGCAGGCTGCCGTCGGGCAGGTAGTCGAACAGGGTCGCGGTGCGTTCGAAGAACAGCGGCAGGTAGTACTCGACGCCGGCCGGGGCCAGCCCGGACTTCAGATCCTGGTACAGCGCGCTGCGCCGGGTATCGACATCGAAGCGTTCGCGCAGCGTGGCCAGCACGCGGGCGATGCTGGCTTCGTCCATCGGTACTTCGCGGCCCGGCAGCATGTGCACCGCCTCGACCTTGTCGAGCGAGCGCTGGCTTTCCGGGTCGAAGGCACGGATCGAGTCGATGTCCTCGTCCAGCAGCTCCACCCGCAGCGGCTCGTCGGCGCCCATCGGGAACACATCGAGCAGGCCGCCGCGCACGGCGAAGTCACCCGGGTCCATCACCTGCGGGACGTTGCGGTAACCAGCACTTTCCAGGCGACGCTTCTCGGCTTCCAGATCCAGGCGCTGGCCGACCTTCAGGTCGAAGCTGCCACCGATCACGTAGCTGCGCGGGGCCAGCTGCTGCAGCAGGGTCTGCACCGGCACGATCACCAGGCCGCGTTTCAGCGTGGGCAGGCGGTGCAGGGCGGACAGGCGCTGCGAAATGATGTCCGGATGCGGGCTGAAGCGGTCGTAGGGCAGGGTTTCCCAGTCCGGGAAGGCCACCACCGGCAGGGCCGGATCGCCGCCGAGCAGGGTCTGCAGGTCGGCTTCAAGCTGGTTGGCTCCGTGGTTGTCACGGGCGATCACCAGCAGCGGGGCGTCGTGCGCACGCGCGGCCTGGGCCAGATACCAGGCCAGGGCGGTCGGCGATGCGGGGGCGCGCCACCAGGCGCGGAGCTGGCCGGCGCGCGGCAGCGGCGGGGCGGGGTATGAGGTACGCGACATGGACCCCGGATTTTAGCAGAAGCCCGATCGAAGCCCGGCGAGTCGTGCCGGCCGTTGGCCGGCCGCCTCATGTGCGGTTGGGGGAACGCAATGCCGGCCAGCGGCCGGCACTACCGGAATGACGCGCCGGGCGATGCCCGGCGCATCCATCAGTTGTCCAGCTCCAGCACCATCCGCACCAGGCCTTCGGCACCGGTCGGGTGCGGGACCGGCTTGAAGCCCAGCGAGGCGGCCAGCTGCTTCATCGGCTCGTTCTCGGCGGCAACGTCGCCGTAAAGACGGTCCAGGTACTTGCCGCGGCCCCACTTCACCAGCTTGCGCATCAGCTGCCGGCCGAGGCCCTGGCCAATGAGGAAGCGGCTGATCAGGATCGCGTACTCGGCTTCACGGGTACCGGGGATGATCGAGGCCCGGGCGACCGCGCCGACCACCGCTTCGCCAGCGGGCAGGGATTCGGCTGCGACCAGGGTGATCTCGGTCTTGGGATTCGGGTGGGTCAGGCGCTGGGTGGTTTCCGGCGACAGCTCGGTCACCGCCTGCAGGAAACGATCACGGATTTCTTCCGGCCCGAACAGGCTGAACGCCGCTTGCAGCGGCGCGCCATCTTCCGGGCGGATGGGGCGGATCAGCAGCTCGTGGCCGCTGGGAGCCTTGAAGATCTCATGCCAGGGCGGCATGCGGTTGCGAGTGGCCATACCGGGTGATTCCTTGGTGGTCCATCGATTGTGGCATCACCGGGGCTGCATTCCGTGAACGAAAGGCTCACAGCGGTACAGCCTCGTGAAGGCCGTTATTCGGGGGCTTTGAGCCAATCCAGGCGGGTGCTGGCACCGGGTTCACCCAGGTGCTGGCGCAGCGCCGGCAGGGCCGGGCCGACCACCCGGTCGAACTGCCAGGGCGGGTTGAGCAGCAGCATGCCGCTGCCGTTGAGGCGCAGCGGCGAGTCGTCCGGCCGCACCAGGAACTCGATCGTCATCGCCGATTTCACCGGCAGGGCGGTGGCCTTGCGCAGGAAGTGCAGGATGGTGCGGCGCTGCTTGATCGGGAACCACACCGCGCAGGTAGCCTGCGGCCAGCGCGCCAGGGTCTCGGCCAGCGCGGCCAGGACGGCCTGGTATTCGGCGTCCTGGGCCTCGTAGGGCGGGTCGATCAGCACCAGGCCGCGGCCGATCTTGCTGCCGTTGAACTTCGGCGGCAGCAGCGAGCGCAGCAGCGCATAGCCATCGCCCGCCCGCACGTCGACGCGGCTGTCATGGGCGAACAGGGCCTTCAGCGTGGCCGTTTCGGCTTCCTGCAGCTCACAGACCGCCATGCGGTCCTGCGCGCGCATCGCCTGCGCGCTCAGCAGCGGCGAGCCCGGGTAGTTGGTCAGGGCGCCCACCGGATTATCGGCCTGCACCGCCTTCAGATAGCGCTCGACCACCTCCGGCAGCTTGGGCTGGGCCATCAGCCGCATGATCCCGGATTCAGCCTCGAGGGTCTTGCGGCTCTCTTCGCTGGCCAGCAGGTAGCGGCCGGCGCCGCCGTGGGTGTCGAGCACAAAGAACGGGCTGTCCTTGCGCTTGAAGCTGTCGATCAGGGCCAGCTGCACGATGTGCTTGAGCACATCGGCGTGGTTGCCGGCATGGAAGGCGTGGCGATAGTTCATGGGCGGCAGTGTACGGGGCGGCGGCCGCAGCGGCTATGCTGCGCGCCATGACAGCTCCTGTTGCCCATGTCCTGGTGGTCGAGGACGAAGCCGCCATCGCCGAAACCGTGCTCTATGCGCTGCGCAGCGAGGGCTATGCCGCCAGTCACTGCCTGTTGGGCGGTGAGGCCCTGCAGCGGCTGCAGGCCGGCGATATCGATGTGCTGGTGCTGGACGTGGGCCTGCCCGATCTTGGCGGCTTCGAGGTCTGCCGGCGGCTGCGTGCGCAGCCGGGGCCGGCGGCGCAGCTGCCGGTGATCTTCCTGACCGCGCGCAACGACGAAGTGGACCGCGTGCTCGGCCTGGAGCTGGGCGCCGACGACTACATGACCAAGCCGTTCTCGCCGCGCGAGCTGGTCGCACGGGTGCGTGCACGCCTGCGCCGTGCGGCGCCGGTCGTCGCAGCGCCCAGCGCCGATGCGGGCTGGCAGGAGCATGGCGCGTTCGCCATTGACCGCGAGGGCCGGCGCATCCGCTTCCGCGGCCATGCGCTGGACCTGACCCGCTATGAGTACGCACTGCTGGAAGCGCTGCTGCAGCGCCCGGGTGCCATCCTCAGCCGCGCGCAGCTGATGGACCGGGGCTGGGACAGCAGTGCCGACAGTGCCGACCGCACCGTCGACACCCACGTCAAGACGCTGCGCGCCAAGCTGCGCGCGGCCGGTGCCAGCGACGACCCGATCCGCACCCACCGTGGCCTCGGCTACGCGCTGGAGGTCTAGCCGATGCGCCTGGTACTGAAGCTGTTCCTCGGCTTCTTCCTGATCACCGGCATCGCCGCGTTCTTCGTGATGCGCGTGTTCGTCAACGAGGTGAAGCCCGGTGTGCGCCAGGCGATGGAATCGACCCTGGTCGATGCGGCCAACGTGCTGGCCGAGATGGCCGCCGCCGACGTCAAGGACGGCACCATCCGCAGCGGCAGCTTCACCCGCAACCTGGCCAAGGCGCGGCAGCGCGACCTGAAGGCAATGGTCTGGCGTTTCCCCAAGCGCTCGCTGGATTACCGGGTGACCATCACCGATGCCAAGGGCATCGTCATTTACGACTCGCTGGGTCGTGACCTGGGCCGCGACAATTCGCGCTGGAACGATGTCTACCGCACCCTGCGCGGTGAGTACGGCGCGCGTTCCAGCCCCGAGATTGCCGGCGAAGAGGGCGATACGGTGATGCATGTGGCGGCGCCGGTATATGACCCGGCCGACGGCCGCACGCTGATCGGCGTGCTCAGCCTGGCCCAGCCGAACCGCAGCATCGATCCGTTCATCGCTGCCAGCCAGCGCGCCATCATCGAGCGTGGTGCGTGGCTGATCGGGCTGTCGGCGCTGGTCGGCGTGCTGGTGACGATGTGGCTGACCACCGGCCTCGGCCAGCTCAGCCGCTATGCACGCGCGGTCAGCGCGGGCGAACCGGTGCCACCACCACGGCGCCGCCGCGACGAGATCGGCGATCTCGGCCAGGCGCTGGAAACGATGCGCCAGAAGCTCGAAGGCAAGGCCTACGTCGAGCAGTACGTGCAGTCGCTGACGCACGAGATGAAGAGCCCGCTGGCGGCGATCCGCGGTGCCGCCGAGCTGCTGCAGGAGCCATTGCCGGAGGCCGATCGCGTGCATTTCGCCCGCAGCATCGTCGACCAGCAGGAGCGGCTGACCGAGACCATCGACAAGCTGCTGGCGCTGGCCGAAGTGGAACAGCACGGCTGGCTGCAGACGCGTGACCCGATCGCGCTGCCGGCATTGCTGGCCGATGCGGCGGCGGCCGCGCAGGTGCGCGCGCAGGCGGCCGGCGTGCAGGTCCGCATCGGCAGCGTGCCCGACCTGCGGGTGCAGGGCGACGCCTACCTGCTGCGGCAGGCACTGCACAACCTGATCGACAACGCGATTGCCTTCTCGCCGGCCGGCGCGGAGATCGCGCTGCAGGCCGAGGTGGACGGGCAGGGCGTGCGCCTGCAGGTGGCCGACCGTGGCGCCGGCATTCCCGACTACGCGCGTGAGCGGGTGTTCGAGCGCTTCTATTCGTTGGCCCGCCCCGGCAGCGGGCGGCGCAGCTCCGGCCTGGGCCTGCCGTTCGTGCAGGAGGTCGCGCGCCTGCATGATGGGCGTGCCAGCGTGGATATCCGCGAGGGCGGCGGCACCGTGGCCAGCCTGTGGCTGCCTTTGGGTGTGCCAGGCCAGCGCCCGCGCCGCTGACTTCACACTCGCTTCAAATTCGCCACAAACCCTGCTCACCGCGGCGGTCCATCCTGCAGCCCTCTCCAACGAGGATGGACCATGAAATCCCTGAAGATGCTGCTGCGGTTCGCCATTGTCGGCGGGCTGATCCTGCTGCTGCTGGTGCCGCTGACGATGATCCGCGGGGTCATCAACGAACGTAGCGCGTACCGCGACGAGGCCTTCTCACGGGTGGCCGACAGCCGCGCCGGTGCACAGCAGCTGGTGGGCCCGGTGCGGGTGGTGCCGTGGGTGGAACGCAAGCAGGTTGAACTGGTCGACCCGCTGGGCGTCAAGAAGACCGAGGTGCAGGTCACCGAGGGGCACTGGCTGCAGATGCCGGCGTCGCTGGAGGTGGGCGGCGAGATGCTGCCGAGCCAGCGTGAGGTCGGCCTGTTCAAGGTGCCGGTGTACAGCTGGAACGGCCAGATGAAGGCGACGTTCGCTGCAGACGACTATCCGGTGAAGGCCGGCCGCAGCTATGGCCAGCCGTATGTGGCGGTGGGCATTTCCGATGTGCGTGGCCTGGTCGGTACGCCGAACCTGCGCGTGGATGGCAAGCAGCTGCGCCTGCTGCCTGGCGTTGGTGCGGCCAGCGAGGTGGGGCGAGGCCTGCACGCACCGGTGGCCGGATTCGCCGAAGACCATGGCGGCACGCTGGCTGCCAGCACCGTCGAACTCGAGCTGCGCCTGGATGGCAGCCGCATGCTGTCGGTGGTGCCGGTGGGCGATGACACCAAGATCGCACTGCGTTCGAGCTGGCCGCATCCGTCATTCAGCGGTGCGTTCCTGCCCAACGAGCGTCGCGTCGACGCACAGGGCTTCGATGCGCGCTGGGCGGTGTCTTCGCTGGCCTCCGATGCACAGCGACAGCTGCGCAATGATGGTGCGGTCGAGTCGCAGGCGGTGACGGTGTCACTGGTTGATCCGGTCGATGCCTACACCCAGGCCGACCGTGCCTCGAAATACGGCGTGCTGTTCGTGCTGCTCACCTTCGTCGGCTTCATCCTGTTCGAGCTGATCAGGTCGCTGCGCATCCACCCGCTGCAGTACCTCATGGTGGGCCTGGCGCTGGCGATCTTCTTCCTGCTGCTGATCAGCCTGTCCGAGCACATCGCGTTCTGGAAGGCCTACCTGGTCTCGGCGGTGGCCTGTATCGGCCTACAGGCGGTGTACCTGGCCAACGTGCTGGGCCACTGGAAGCGCGGCCTCGGCTTCGCTGCGCTGCTGACCGTGTTGTATGGCGCGCTGTATGGCCTGCTGGTGTCGGAGAACAACGCGCTGCTGATGGGTTCACTGCTGCTGTTCGTGATCCTGGCGCTGGCGATGTGGGTGACCCGCCGGGTGGACTGGTACGCGCTTGGCGCGGAACTGAAGTAAGGAGCACGCCATGAGCTGGCGCCAGGGATTGCGGCAACGGGCACGGCAGGGCATTCCGGCCCTGCTGGAAGTGGATGCGCTGCTGCAGGCACATGGCGTGCTGGCGGCCCTGCCGGGGGCACGGATCGCCCCCGGCCTGGTCCGCTTCCAGCTGGCGGCGGCGACCTGCGAGGGACTGCAGGGCCAGGGACTGGCCTGGCTGCAGGGCGCACGGCAGGGACGCGGTGCGCTGGCCGGCAGGGTGCCGCGCTACCGGCCATGGAAGGCCGGGGCGGAGGCGCTGGCCGAGATAGGTATCGGCGGCCTTCCGGATGGCTGGCCGGCACACGCGGCGGTGTACGGCTGCAGCAGCATCGACCGGCGGCACTGGTTGCTGCTGCTGCCCGAGCGGGCGCAGTTGTGGCTGGGATGGAGTGGATGATTCGGTTGTTCATCCACGCATGGCGTGGATCTACTGTCGCTGTCCATGACCGATGGGACGGTATCCGCGCGCCCCTGCTGGCTAGACTCGATGGGTTGATGATCGAGCCGAAGGGCAGGGGTGCGATGTGTTGAAGTGGGGCATGCTGGCCGCAGCGCTGGCGATGGGTGGCAATGCAGGCGCGCAGCAGCGCGAGCCGGTGGACCTGGACATGGTCAGCCGCATCCGCCAGGAGGCCTTCCACCGTTCGCAGGTGATGGACACCTTCAGCTACCTCACCGAACGCATCGGTCCGCGCCTGACCAACTCGCCGGCGATGGGCCGCGCCAATGCGTGGACGCGTGGCAAGTTCAACGAATGGAAGCTGGACAACGTCCACGACGAAGCCTTCGACGACTTCGGGCGTGGCTGGGAGTTCACTTCGGCCAGCGTAGAGATGCTCGGTGACCGCGTGCAGCCGCTGCATGCGCTGCCCAAGGCCTGGACCCCTGGTACCAAGGGCCCGGTTGAAGGCGAGCTGGTGCAGGTCGAGATCAAGAAGCCCGAGGACATCGAGAAGTACCGCGGCAAGCTGCGCGGCAAGATCCTGCTGCTGGGCGAGGCGCGCGAGTACAAGCGCGGCACCGAGGCGGATTCGCACCGCCACGACGCCACCTCGCTGGAGGGCCTGCAGGAGTTCACCCTGCCCAAGGACAAGGACGCCACCGCCGAGCGTGCGAAGCGGGTCAAGGAATACCAGGAACGCCAGCAGCTGGCGACCAAGGTCAATGCGTTCTTCGTGGAAGAAGGCGCGCTGGCCTCGATCAGCATCAGCAGCTGGGACAACGGCATCATCCGCGTTGCCGGTGGCGGCTCGCGCAAGGCCGGTGAATCGGTGGGCATCCCCGAACTGGCGATGATCAGCGAACACTTCAATCCGCTGGTGCGCGCGCTGGAGGCCAAGCAGACCGTGCGCCTGCGCGTGGATGTGGCTGCGCGCTTCACCGACGAGGCCGACCAGCCGGGTTACAACACGCTGGCCGAGATCCGCGGCAGCAGCAGGCCCGATGAAGTGGTGATGATCGGCGCGCACCTGGATTCCTGGCACAGTGGTACCGGTGCGGCCGACAACGCGGCCGGCGTGGCGGTGATGATGGAAGCGATGCGCATCCTCAAGGCCACCGGCGCCAAGCCCAAGCGCACCATCCGCGTGGCGCTGTGGAGCGGCGAGGAGCAGGGCCTGATCGGCTCGCAGGCCTATGTGGCCAAGCACTTCGGCCGTTTCCCGGAACCCACCGATCCGGCGCAGAAGGCGCTGCCGGCCTCGCTGCGCGAGCCGACCGGCGCGCTGCAGAAGACCCGCGACTACGGCAAGTTCCAGGTCTACTTCAACATGGACAACGGCTCGGGCCGCTTCCGTGGCATCTATGCACAGGAAAACCTGGCGGCGATGCCGATCTTCGAAGCCTGGCTGGCCCCGTTCCATGACGTCGGCGCCACCACCGTGGCCACCCGCAACACCGGCAGCACCGACCACATCAGCTTCGACCGCATCGGCCTGCCGGGCTTCCAGTTCATCCAGGACCGGCTGGACTACTTCACCAACGTCCACCACAGCCACCTGGACACCTGGGACCACGCCGAACCGGAAGACCTGAAGCAGGCCGCGGCCATCGTCGCCTCGTTCGCCTACAACGCCGCGATGCGCGAGCAGTCCTTCCCGCGCAAGGTAGAACCGTAAAAGGGGACGGAGGGGATTAAGTCGTTTCTCCCCTCCGTTTCCCGGTCGCAGCCCCAGGAGCTGGGCAATCGCGACTTAATCCCCTCCGTCCCCTTTTTCCGTCGGGGGCGGTGGGCTGGTAAAATCGGGGGATTCCCGTTCCTCGAGCCGTCCATGACCTGCCGCACCCGCTTCGCCCCCAGCCCCACCGGTTACCTGCACATCGGCGGTGCCCGCACCGCGCTGTACTGCTGGCTGGAGGCCCGCCACCGTGGCGGCGAGTTCGTGCTGCGCATCGAGGACACCGACCGTGAACGCAGCACCCAGGGCGCGATCGACGCGATCCTGGAGGCGATGGAGTGGCTGGGCCTGGACTATGACGAAGGCCCGATCTACCAGACCGACCGCGTCGCCCGTTACCTGGAAGTGGCCGAGCAGCTGGTGGCCGACGGCAAGGCGTACTACGCCTATGAGACCCGCGAAGAGCTGGACGCGATGCGCGAGGCCGCCATGGCCAGGCAGGAGAAGCCGCGCTACAACGGCGCTGCACGCGAACTGGGCCTGCCGCGCAAGGACGACCCGAACCGCGTCATCCGCTTCAAGAACCCGCTGCAAGGCACGGTGGTGTTCGACGACCTGATCAAGGGCCGCATCGAGATCGCCAACAGCGAGCTGGATGACATGGTCATCTTCCGCCCGGACGGCTACCCCACCTACAACTTCGCGGTGGTGGTGGACGACTGGGACATGGGCATCACCGAGGTCATCCGCGGCGATGACCACATCAACAACACTCCGCGCCAGATCAACCTGTACGAAGGCATCGGCGCGCCGGTGCCGAAGTTCGGCCACATGCCGATGATCCTGGACGAGCAGGGCGCCAAGCTGTCCAAGCGCACCGGCGCGGCCGACGTGATGCAGTACAAGGACGCCGGCTACCTGCCGGACGCGCTGCTGAGCTACCTGGCCCGCCTGGGCTGGTCGCACGGTGACCAGGAGCTGTTCAGCCGCCAGGAGCTGATCGACCTGTTCGACGTGAAGGACTGCAACTCCAAGGCCTCGCGCCTGGACATGGCCAAGCTGGGCTGGGTCAACCAGCACTTCCTGAAGACCGAGGACGTGGCCGCGATCGTGCCGCACCTGGTCTACCAGCTGCAGAAGCTGGGCCTGGACGTGGCCGCCGGCCCCGCCCCGGAGGACGTGGTGATCGCCCTGCGTGAACGCGTGCAGACCCTGAAGGAAATGGCCGAGAAGGCCGTGGTCTGGTACCAGCCGCTGACCGAGTACGACGAAGCGGCGGTGGCCAAGCACTTCAAGGCCGGTGCCGAAGTGGCGCTGGGCAAGGCCCGCGAGCTGCTGGCCGCCCTGCCGGAATGGACCGCCGAGTCGGTGGGCGTCGCCCTGCACGACGCGGCCGCAGCGTTGGAAATCGGCATGGGCAAGGTGGCCCAGCCGCTGCGCGTGGCCATCACCGGCACCCAGGTCAGTCCTGACATTTCCCATACCGTTTACCTGGCCGGCCGCGAGCAGGCCTTGAAACGCATTGATGTGGCCATCACCAAGGTAGCAACGGCCTGAGGCATCCTTGCCAGGCCCGAACCGGAGAACACGCATGCCCGCCAAGACCGCCACTGCCTGTACCGCCCCGCACCACCACGTCCACGACGCATCGGATTTCGTGGCGGTGGTCGAGCGCGTCTCGCGCGAACGCGGGCTGCGCCTGACCCCGATCCGCGCCAATGTGCTGAAGCTGATCGCCGAGGCCGGCAAGCCGGTCAAGGCCTACGAGCTGCTGGAATGGGTGCGCAACGGCAAGGGCGTGGGCGCTGACGCCCCGCCCACCGTCTACCGCGCGCTCGACTTCCTGATGGCCAATGGCTTCGTGCACAAGCTGGAATCGGTCAATGCCTTCGTGGCCTGCCACCATCCCAGCAGTGCCGCGCACTCGGTGCCGTTCCTGATCTGCAACAGCTGCCACAGTGCTGTGGAGCTGGAAGACCGCGAGATCGTCACCCAGCTGGAGAAGCGCGCCAAGGAGCTGGGCTTCCAGCCGCAGGCGCAGACCCTGGAAGTGCACGGCCTCTGCGCGCGCTGCGCGGGCTGAGTCGCGGCGCGTACCCGGACTGAGCCGCACGCTCAGTCCCGGGCGGCGTGCTCTTTCAGACGCTTCAGGGCGCTGCGCTGTGCGTCGACCAGTACAGGGTCGTCCACCCGCAACTGCTCGACCCAGGCGAGCGCTGGTACCGGGTCGGCATGGCGCACGAAATACAGTGCCTGCGCCAGGAAATGCACATTGGGCACCCTGGCGTCCCAGATGAGCTTGGCGATACGCAGCATCGACGCCTGCATGCCGGGTGTAACCTCAACGCCGGTCTTCCCCGAAAGCGCGGTATTGAGGCAGTAAAGCGCCTGGCAGGGCAGATCACGCGGTGTGCCCGCACGCGACCAGTCAGCGCGTTCGGCAAAGTCCAGCAGGATGGCAATGGCGGCGGGGCCACCCACATCGGCCAGTGTGCCGAGCGCGAACACTGCCAGCTGGGGGTCACCCAGCATATCGCGCAGGCCCTCAATGCCCTGGCGTCCCCAGGCGGTGCAGGCCTTGGCCCAGCCGCCGAACGGTACGACCCGGCTACCATCGCCCAGCAGGCCATCATCCGGCCAACCGTGCAGTATCCGCAGCCGCTCAATCTCCTCGCCACCTTCGGCGCCGTGCTCCTGCACGAAGGCGATCAGATCTTCCGCTTCCAGCATGTCCTTGGCCGCCCGCCTGGCCAGTGTCGTGAATTTCATCGTCTTCCAGCGATCCTGATCCAGATCCGCAACGGTAGCGGATCAATGGGGTGAAGGCAGTCAGCAGCCTGCACCCTAGTCCATCGGCTTGGACCGGGTATCCACCCGCACGATCACCGACATGCCGGGCCGCAGCTGCGCGGCCAGCGTCTGACCTTCATTGATCGATATCCGCACCGGCAGCCGTTGCACCACCTTGGTGAAGTTGCCGCTGGCGTTGTCCGGGCGCAGTACGCTGAACTCCGAACCTGTGGCGGGTGCGATCTCCTGCACGCGGCCGCGCAGCACCTGGCCCTGGAACGCGTCCACCGAGAACGTGGCCGGCTGACCGATCGCCATGCCCCAGGTCTGGCCTTCCTTGTAGTTGGCCACCACCCATAGCGTGTCAGGCACCAGGAACAGCAGCTGCGAACCGGCGGCGACGTACTGGCCCACGCGCACGCTGGCTTCGCTGATCTGGCCGTCGCGCGGTGCGTGGATCACCGTGTTGGCCAGGTCGATGCGCGCCAGTTCCAGTTGTGCCTGTGCACTTTCCACCTGGGCCTCCAGGCTCTTGCGCGCCACCTGGGTCGACACCAGCGTTTCCTCGGCGATGCGGATCTGCGCCTGCGACTGCTGCACGCTGGCCTGTGCCGAGGCCTGGGTGGTGCGGAACTTGTCGCGGTCGTTGACCGACACCAGTTGCTGCGCAGCCAGTTCCTCGTAGCGTTTCAATTCATTGCGCGAACGCTGCAGCTCGGCCTGGCCGGCCGACAGCGTGGCGTGCGCCGAAGCGATCTGCGCACGATTCTGTGCCTGCGACTGGTCCGAGTTGGCCAGTGCCGCACGTGCGCTGTCCAGCGTTGCCTGCGCCTGGGCGACACGCTGCGTGTAGATGCGGTCATCGATGCGCAGCAGCGGATCGCCCTCCCTTACGTGCTGGAAGTCCTTCACCAGCACTTCGGTCACGTAGCCGTTCACCTGTGGCGCCATCACTGTGATCTGCCCGCGCACATAGGCGTTGTCGGTCACCATCACGCTGCTGGTGAACGGCCACAGGTGCCAGGCGCGCAGGATCAGCGCAATGCCCAGCAAGGCCACCACCACCATCACCACCACGCTGCGCGCGCTGGGCTTGAGGTACTTCGGCGCGGCAGCCGGTGTCGCGGGCGTGGGCGCAGGCGCCGCATCGGTCGGCGGCGGTGGAGTGACGTTGTCGGCGTCGATGTCGTCGGGGCGGGGCGGGACGGGAGGCATGGAGGAGGACTCAGCGGGGCGCGGCCGGCGTGACCGCAGCGGGGGAAGTGGGGTGGCGCTTGCGCCATTGCTTGAGCACGGCGGTGCGCAGCGACAGCAGCAGCAACCAGCACAGGAAGCCGATCGCCAGCCATCCGCTCAGCGTGAACACGTCATTGAAGCCTCGCACGTTGGCTTCGCGGCGCGTGGTCTGCGCCAGCTGCGCGCTGCCCTGCGCGCTGCGCAGCACCGGGTCGGTGATCTGCGCGCTGTACAGCTGCTGCTGGAGGCGCAGGCGCTGTGCCACCACCGGATCGGCCGGGTCGAGCTGGCTGGTCAGTGCGCTGGAATACAGCTGCTCGCGATGCAGCTGGAAGGTCCCCAGCACTGCCGAACCTGCCAGGCCGCCCAGGGTCTGCGTGATCGACAGCGTCACCAGGAAGGTGATCATGTGGTCCACGCCTTGTTTCAATGCGGCAGAGATGCCGAGCATGATCAGTGGGCCCATGAACATGCCGGCACCGATCGAGGCCAGGAACTGGCTGGCGTAGAAGTCGTGCGGCCGGTCCAGGCTGGTGCGGTGCTGGTCGAAGAACGCGGCGGCGCCCAGCAGCAGGATCGCCATCAGCAGCTGGGCGATCAGCCGTTTCGGGCCGAAGGTCAGCGAAGCGCCGGCGATGCCGACGATCACCCCGGCCAGGATCACCACGAACAGCGGCCGCATCTGGTCAGGTCCCATGCCCAGCGTGCGCATCAGGTTGACCACGCCGTAGGACTGCTCGGTGGTGAGGAAGCGGATCAGGAAGGCACCGACGATGAAATGCAGTACCGGCAGTGTCGACAGCCAACGGATCTGCAGCAGCGGATTGCGCCGGTAGTGTTCGATGATCAGTGCGACGGTGGTCAGCGCGATGGAGGCGATCAGCGCCCAGCCCAGCCACTGTGTGTTGAGCCACCAGCGCGTGTAGCCCTGCGCCAGTACGATCACCAGCAGCGCGACAGCCGGTGCGAGCAGGGCGAAGGTGAGGAAGTCCAGTGGCTCGAAGGCTTTCACCTGGATGCCGGGCGGCAGCTTCAGCACCACCACTGCCGCGAACGCGCACAGGGCGAGCCCGGCTTCGAACGAATACAGCTGGTGCCACTGGCCGGTATCGACCAGGCCTGGCGAGACGATCCAGGCAATCGGCACCGCCAGCTGCGAGAGGCCCACGCCAACCACCAGCAGGTTGCCGGTGAAGCGGCGTGGCAGCGCCTGCAGCATGTACAGCGTGCCCAGTGTCGAACAGGCGGCGCCAGCGAAGCCGCTGGCGGCACGGGTCAGCATCGTGGTCTCGAAGCTGCCAACGAACAGGTGCAGCACCGCCAGTGCTGCGTACAGACCCAGGCCGATCTCGGCGAACAGGCGGATGCCGTACTGCTGGCGGAACTTGAAGGCCAGCAGGTTGGCCGTGACGTTGACCATTGCATAGGCCGCCACCAGCCAGCTGCCCTGGGTCGGGGTCAGTGCCAGCTGGCCCTGCAGGAAGGGCAGGTTGGCGGTGACCAGCGCATTGCCGAGGCCACCGGTGATCGCCACCAGCAGCGACACCAGTGCATAGGCCACACGTCGATACGGTGGGTGCCAAGGCATCGACGCCGAACCGGGCATGGTCGGCTTCTCGTGCTCCTCCCAATCCGGAACCGGCTTCAGATACGGCTGGACCATCAGCGGGCCTCGCTGGTTGCTCCCTGGAGACCCCCGCGCAGCAGCTGCAGGGCACGCCCGGCCAGGTGGGCACGCTCGTCGCGGGTCTTGCCGCGCAGGGCTGCGCCCAGCATGCCCGAGATCAGTGAAATGTCCGTCTTCTCCAGGTCGGCACGGCACAGGCCGGCGGCCTTGGCACGGGCGATCGGTGCTTCCAGCAGATCGCGCACGGTCTCGCGCGCGGTGCGCATGGCTGGCACGTCCGAATCGACTGCACGCCAGTAATCGGCCAGTGCCGGCGAATCGATGATGCGCTGGGCCATACCCTCGAACACTTCGAAAAGGGCATCGTCGCGGTCGCCGAGCTGCTCGATCTGGCGCCGGATACGGTCGACCGTACGTTGCAGCAGTGCCTGGATCAGCGCGGTGCGGTCGGGGAAGTTGCGGTACAGGGTGGCGCGGCCCACCTGGGCGCGTTCGACCACCAGGTCCAGCGGGGCGGTGACACCGTGTTGGCCGAACACATGATCGGCGGCGTCGAGGATGAGGGCACGGCGGGCAGCAGCATCGGCACGTTGGGCAGTCATGGAATTATTTTCGGACAAAAGTGTCCGATTGGCGAGACTTTGAGTGACGGGATTGTCCGCTTGTTGTGGTACGCACATCTTTGTGACGAATGCGTGATGGATGCTCCATAAAGAGATGGGGGCCAGAAGGCCCCCATCGGATCTGCTTGCATTGGATCCACGCCATGCGTGGGCTGAGGCTGGGGTCAGAACCCATTCCTCTGGAATGGGATCCGACTCCACTACGCGATCAGAAGAACGCGCGGATGCCGAATGCGACACCACGGCCCGGCAGCGGCGAGTAATCACGCAGCAGCGAGGTATGCGGGCGCACTTCGCGGTTGGTCAGGTTGCTGCCATCCAGGAACACTTCGTAGCTGTTGCTCGCGTTGCGATCCCAGCGGTAGGCCAGATGCGCGTCGACCAGGGTGTAGCCGTCGCTCGGCGCTTCGTTCTGGGCGACATCCTTCTGGCGGCTGTAGCGGACCGCACCGACCGAGGCGCGCCAGCCGTCCTTCGACCAGCGCAGGTCGGCGCCGACGCGGGCCGGGGCGATGCGCGGCAGGTAGCCGGTGTTGGCCAGCTCCACGCTGTAGTTGTGGTTGTGGTCGCCATGCGGCACGGCGATGTCCAGGTTGCGGCTGCCGCTGCCATCCAGCTTGGCCTTCACGTAGTCGCCGAACACGCGCAGATCCCAATCACCGGCGCCGCCTTCGAACAGGTGCACCAGCGCTTCGGCTTCGGCACCGCGGAACACCGCATCCTGCTGCGTCCAGGCGCGGACCGGCAGACCCTCGGTAACGCCGGTGTCGGCCAGGTAGATGAAGTCCTTGAACCTGGTCTGGTAGACCGACGCGGAGAAGTCCAGGCGTTCGCTGTGGGTGTGGATACCCAGTTCCACGCGCTGGCCGCGCTCGGTCTTCAGGTTGGCGTCGCCGATTTCCAGCGAGCGGGTGGCGATGTGCGCGCCGGCGGCATACAGCTCTTCGTTGGTCGGTGCACGCTCGGAGCTGTCCACGCCGATGCGCAGGTCAACGGCATCGTTGAGCTTCCAGATGCCGGCCGCAGACAGGTTGGTGGCGCCGAAGGTGCGGCGGCGATAGTCACCGGTCGGGTCCAGCTTGACCTGGTCGTGGCGGCCGCCCAGCTCCAGCTTGAACGGGCCGAACTGCTTTTCCTGCAGTACGAACAGTCCGATGTTCTTGGTGCCGGTATCCGGAACGAACGCCTCTTCGCCCTTGGCACCGAAATCACTGTTGCCGAACTGCAGGCCGAACGCGCCGTCCCAGCCACCGATCTGCTGCTGCACCGCTTCCAGGCGCGCCTCGATGCCACGGTTGGTGAAGCGGGTGGACGGCGTGCCGGCTTCCAGCTCCACGTGCTCGTAGTCGGTGTAGGCCACGCGTGCATTGATGTTCTTCAGGAACGAGACCGGGTTGTAGATGCCGGCCTTGGTCTCGAAGCGGTTCTGCACCATGTCGATGCGCACGTCATGCTCGTCGCCGCCTTCCTCTTCATCACCATGGTCGTGGCCGTGGTCATGGCCATGATCATCGCCATCGGCATGCACGTGCGCGCCATTGGGAATGCCGTAGTTGGTGCGGTAGGTGCTGGCCGATACGCCGAAGTAGCCGCCGTCGCCCAGCCAGGTCGCGCCGACGCCGCCGGCGCGGGTGCGGATGGAGCTGTTGTCGAGGCGGCCGCGGCGCGGTTCTTCGCCTTCTTCGCCCGCGTGGTCATGGTCGTGATCGTGATGGTCTTCAAGGCTGTCGATCACTGCATAGCCGGGAATGCGGTAGTCGTCCCCATTGCGCACCAGGCCGTCCACATGCAGCACGACATTGCCGCTGACGCCATCGAGGCGGAACATGCCGCTGCGCTCGTTGTTCACCGAATTGCCGCGCAGCTCGGCGCGGCCGCTGAGCGGGCGCTCCGGCAGCTCGCGGGCGATGCGGCCATCCACCACATTGACCGCGCCACCGATGGCGCCACTGCCGAACAGCAGCGTGGCCGGGCCCTTCAGTACTTCGATCTGGTCGGCCAGGAACGGCTCGATGCTGGTCGCATGGTCGGCGCTGACGGTGGAGGCATCCATGTTGCCCATGCCATTGGACAGCACGGCCACGCGCGGGCCTTCCTGGCCGCGGATGATCGGGCGGCCGACGCCGGGGCCGAAGAACGTGCTCTGCACGCCCGGCAGCTTGGCCACGGTATCGCCGAGGGTGCCGGCCTTCTGCTCGTCCAGGCGTTCGCCGGCCAGCACCTCTACCGGGCGCGCCAGCGATTCGGCATCGCCCTGCAGCGGCGACGCAGTCACCTGCACCGACGACAGTTCGGTCAGGTGGCGGTCACGATGAGCGCTGTCATCGCCGGCGGCAAAGGCAACCGAAGGCAGCAGGGCGGCGAGGGCCAGAGCGAGGGAATGCGGCTTCAACCGCGGGGTGTGGGCGGGCATGGAGCGGGTCCTTTGTTACAGTGTATCAATCGCTGGGCGCACGTATCCCGTCAGCGGGACAGGGGGAGGGAAACCGTGCGGGTCGGGAACAGATGTTATATTATTCCATAACGATTCGCCGACCCTGCTGGAAGTCATGTCCCTGTCCTCACGCCTGCGCCACCTGCTAGACCGTTTCGGCGCCACCGGTTCGATGCTGTGCGCGGTGCACTGCGCG
This sequence comes from Stenotrophomonas sp. 80084_Sma, assembly GCF_056481995.1. NCBI lineage: Bacteria > Pseudomonadati > Pseudomonadota > Gammaproteobacteria > Lysobacterales > Lysobacteraceae > Stenotrophomonas > Stenotrophomonas sp. 80084_Sma. The sequence continues at coordinate 1,511,767 of NZ_CM151177.1, forward strand.
GTGATCCCCGTGCTGCTGGCGGCGGCGCCGTCGCTGGGCCTGTCGTTCTGGCTGAGCGATGGGGTGGAACAGGCGCTGGTGGTGTTCGTCACCCTGCTCGGATTGTTCAGCCTGGTCTGGGGCTACCGCCGGCACGGTGCGCTGCGTGCGCTGGGCTTCCTGATTCCCGGCCTGGTCGCGTTGTGGGCCGGCGTGCTGTACGACCCGCTGCACCACAATGCGGTGCCACACGCGGTGGTGATGACCATCGGCGGCCTGCTGGTGGGGGTCGCCCATCTGGTCAACCTGCGCCTCAACCACGGTCACGTGCACGACGCCAGCTGCGCGCACTAGGCGCTCCGTGATAGGATTTTCGATCGTGCGCGGGGGCGCCCAGCAAGGCGGCCCCGCCGAACCCGTGTCAGTACGGGGTAACCAGATTTCACATTTGAGGAGTTGAAGACATGGGTAAGGGTGACCGCAAGACCGCCAAGGGCAAGCGCTACAACGCCAGCTACGGAAACGCCCGTTCGCACACCGCGAGCAAGGTCGCCGTAGGCGCCGCCGCTCCGGTTGCCAAGAAGACCGTGGCCAAGGCTCCGGCGAAGAAGGCTGTGGCGAAGAAGGCCGTCGCCAAGGCCTGATCCGGCCTGGACCGGTTCAACGAAAAACGCGGCGCCTGGCGCCGCGTTTTTTTATGCCTGTCCGGCGAGCCGAGCGTGGGCTCGGCTCTACAACCGGATCAGCGCAGGGTTTTCTTCAGCGTTTCCGGATTGCCGTCGTTCGGTGCAGCCGGCACCTGCAGCAGGTCGGCCAGCAGCGGGTAGACGTCGACATTGTCGAAGCCATCGATCACCAGGCCTTGGCGGAACGACGGGCCGCTGGCCACGAATACCGCGCGCATGGAGGGCAGGGCATTGTCGTAGCCATGCGAGCCACGATCCTGATGGTCTCGCTTGGCGATCTTCTCCTGGTGCAGGGCATCCCAGCCTTCATCCATCATGCAGACAATGGCGGGAATGCGCGGGTGGGTGCCGTAGTGCAGGCGCGCCGGCAGATTCTCTTTCTTCCAGCACTCATACCGGTCGTGACGACCGAGCAGGGCGCGCTCGGCGGCGGCTTCGTGACCGGCCAACGGCGCAAAACCCACCGACTGGCCCTGGTTGACGTTGCGCGCGATGGCCGGGTCGACCATTGATTCGGTGGAGATCACCTGGCCGACCGGGACGCTGGCCATGCCATGGTCGGAGACCACGATCACGTTGGTGGTCGCGGCCAGGCCGCGCTGCTGCAGGCCGTCGAGTACCTGGCCGATGATCTGGTCGGCGCGCACGATGGCGTCGGCGTACTGCTTCGATTCGGGGCCGTAGTTGTGGCCGGCCTTGTCCACGTGCTCCATGTACAGCGTGGTCAGGCGGGGGGCATCGGCATCGGTCTGTGCAAGCCAGTCCAGCACGATGCCGGCGCGCTGCTCCAGTGGTTCCTTGCCGTCGTACACGCGCCATTGGCTTGGGCGCACACCACGGATTTCCGATTCACTGCCCGGCCACGAGGTGGTGGCCGAACGCACCCCGGCGTTCTCGGCGCCGACCCAGATCGGTTCGCCGCCCCACCAGCCGCTGGTGGTGACCGCCTCACGGTTGCTCAGCTCGAACCGCCCTAGGGCCTCATCGTCCATGCTGTTGTTGACGATGCCGTGGTGGTCCGGGCGCAGGCCGGTGACGATGGTGTAGTGGTTGGGGAAGGTCAGCGACGGATAGGACGGGGTCATCCAGCGTGCACGCACGCCGCCGTCGATCAGGCGCTGCAGGTTCGGGGTCAGGCCGCGGTCCAGAGCATCGGCGCGCAGGCCGTCGATCGAGATCAGCAGCAGCTTCGGCGGCGCAGCCGCAGCGACAGCGGTGGGAGCGGAGGCGGAAGGGGCGGGCGCGGTGGTGCAGGCGGCCAATGGCAGCAGCAGCGCCAGCGCGCAGGTCAGGCGTACGGAAGTCATCCGCCCATGATAAGCCGGTGCAATGACCACCCCAAGACACGTTGCGCCGAAGGGCGCAGCGTGTCCGCGCATTTTTCCTTATCCCTGCGCCATCGACGCGCGCCCTTGAACAACAAGGGGGCTCCTCACCAGACATACCCCGTCGATTGCATTCCACCCCTGATGCGGCCGGAGCGTGTCGACCAAGGTCGACACCTACCCACAGCCGCGCGTACCAATAATCGCCGTTACCAGCAGCCGCGTGAACCTGTCGCAGGCGGGGCGGTGTCGGATTGCGGGGTGTCCGCGGCATGGATGCCGCGGCCAAGCCTACAAGGACGTACTTGCGGCGTCCCCGCAATCCGACACCGCCCCGCCAACCCACGGATAGCCCGCTTTTGACGTTGACGTTGACGGTGATTCGGCGGGTGCAGGGCGCAGCCCTGCCGGAAAACCTGCCCCTCAGGCGAACAGCGGGGCCTGGCGTTGTTCCAGTCGCAGCAGTGCGGCCTTGGTTTCCAGGCCGCCACCGAAGCCGGTCAGTGCCCCGTTGCTGCCGATTACACGATGGCAGGGCAGGATGATCGGCAGCGGATTGCGCCCATTGGCAGCGCCGACGGCGCGGGTCGCACTGGGCTGGCCCAGGTGCTGCGCCAGCTGCAGGTAGCTCCAGGTCTGGCCGAACGGGATCAACGCCAGCGCCTGCCACACGCGCAGCTGGAACGGCGTGCCGCGTGGCGCAAGCTCCAGGTCAAAGCTGCTGCGTTCGCCGTGCAGGAACTGCAGCAGCTGCTCGCGTGCTTCCGGCAGCGCATCCGGCGCGTAGTGCCAGTCGTCGCGCCCGCGTGCCGGGTGGCGGTTTTCCGGGAACAGCACGTGGGACAGGCCACGCTCGTCACCGGCGATGGTCAGCACGCCGATCGGGCTGTCGAAACGGTCGAACAACAAGGTCATGTCGGTTCTCCAACGAAAGTGCCGGACAGGTGCCACAGGTGCAGCACGGCATAGGCACGCCAGGGGCGCCACGGTTGCGAGCGCGCTTCGGTCGCGCGTTCGCTCAGGCGCTGGCCCTGCGCATGGCCGAGCACCTGCTGCAGTACCAGGTCACCGGCCGGGAAGGCATCGGGCTGGCCGAGCCCGCGCAAGGCGATGTACTGCGCGGTCCACGGACCGATGCCGGGTAGTGCCACGCAGCGGGAAACGAACTCTTCCAGCGCCTGGCCCGGGCCGAAGTCGAGCGCGCCACTGGCACAGGCGGCGGCAAGCGCACGCACGGTGGCGGCGCGGCTGCGCGGCAGGCCGATTGATTCCAGTGGCGCCTCGGCCAGTACCTCGGGCGCCGGAAACTGGCGATCGAATTCCGACCGCATGCCCGGCAGGTGCGCGCCATAGGCATCCACCAGCCGCCGCGCGAAGGTGGTGGCCGCGGCCACGCTGACCTGTTGGCCGAGCACCGCGCGCACGCCCACTTCGAAGCCATCCCAGCCGCCCGGGACGCGCAGCCCGGGACGCTCGGCAATGCCGCGCGCCAGCAGCGGCTCTTCGCCGAGCGCGGCGTGTACCTGCTGCAGGTCGGCGTCCAGATCGAACACGCGACGTACGCGGCGCACGATGTCCGGGATCAGGCGCGGATCGACCGCGCCCAGCTGCAGGCGCAGTTCCGGGCGCTTGGGGTCGGCAGTGACGCGCAGCAGGGTGGGGCGCTCGGGTGTGCCGAGCACGCGCTGGTAGCTGTCTTCGCCGATCAGCTCGATGCCGGGCAGGCTGCGCTTGCGCAGGAAGGCCAGCATGCGTGGGAAATCCAGTGGTGGCCGGTATGCCAGACGCAGTACCAGGCAGCCATCGTCGGCGGCCAGCGGCTGGTGCTGGCGACGCAGTGCCGTCGGTGCCATGCCACAGCCCTGCAGGAAGGCGGTATTGAAACGGCGCAGGCTGTTGTAGCCGGCGGCCAGCGCGACGTCGGTCACCGGTAGCGTGGTCTCGGTCAGCAGCTGCTTGGCCAGCAGCAGGCGATGGGTGGCGTGGATCTGCCCTGGCGTTGCGCCCAGATGTTCGACGAACAGGCGCTGCAGCTGGCGCGCGCTGAGTCCGATCTTCTCTGCGAGGTCGGCTACCGGCTGTTCCTGCAGGAAGCCACCATGGATCAGGGCCAAGGCGCGCTGTACGGTCTGCCCGGCCAATGCCTGCTGCGCCTGCGGTGCCAGCTCGGGGCGGCACCGCAGGCACGGGCGGTAACCGGCTGCCGCGGCAGCGGCCGCAGTCGGGTAGTAAGTGATGTTGCGCGGCTTCGGCGGCGGTGCCGGGCACATGGGGCGGCAATAGATGCCGGTGCTGCGCACGGCGGTGAAGAACACGCCGTCGAAGCGTGCGTCGCGGGCCAGGCGGGCGCGGTCGCAGGCGGCGGTGTCGAGGGCGAGGGCGGTGTCCATGGCGCCAGTCTAGGCGTGTGCGGGCGGGGATACTCGCCGGATTCGGACATGGATGCTGGAGGGGGGGCTGGCAGGGCTTGCAGCCCTGCACCCGCAACGTCAACGTCAACGTCTCAATCAAAAGCTGGCAGTCCGTGGGATGGCGGGGCGGTGTGGGCTGTCAGGACACGCCGTAAACCCGTCCATGGGGGCTCGATGGCGCCATCCATGGCGCCAACGGTCCTGTCAGCCCACACCGCCCCACCTCTGACAGTTGGTCGCTGCAGTTGGTGGGTGCCGACCGTTGGTCGGCACGCTTTTGCTGTTGGTAGGTGTCGACCTTGGTCGACACGCTTTTTCCCAAGGGTCAGAAGGGGTTCAGTGCCACGCGCTGAATGCGCGGCCTGGACGGGTAGACTGTGGTTCTTGCTCCCATGAATCCCGGTTGCCCGATGTCCGCCAAATTCCGCTGGTTGCCCCTGTTGTGCCTGGCCCTGGCGGGCTGCAGTCAGTTGGAGAATCCGGGCAATGTGACGGCTGCCGACAAGGCGGCGCGGGCGCCGGCCAGCGATGGCGAGAACATGGTGTCGATCAATGCGGCTGACGCACCGCCACCGCCGGCGCCGCCGCGCAGCCGGGCGGATCGGCCGTGGCCGCAGGCGCAGTTGGAGAATGGCCGCGCCTGGGTCAGCTGCAGTACCGAGTACGCCGGTGAGGCGGGCGATGGCGTCGAGCTGGAGGGCCTGCAGCGCGAGCAGATTGCCCAGGCCCTGGCGCCGTGTGCCGAGCGTGGTCTGATGCGGGTGCGTTACGCCGGCAAGATCAATCCGGGCTTCGCCGAAATGATGTGGCGACTTGCCGTGGTCGCCGATGAACAGAAGATCCACAAGCGCATCCTCGATCTGGACTCCAGCGGCGGCCAGGTGGAATCGGCGATCGTCGCCGGTGACAGCATCGGTGAATCGGGCTGGACCATCTGGGTGCGCGAGGGCTCGATCTGCCACAGCGCGTGCGTGTTCGTGCTGGCCGCCGGTGACAACCGCCTGCTGTCGGGCAAGGTCGGCATCCACCGCATGATGCGCATCAGTTCCAAGGCCACTTCGCGCGCTGAGCTCAACCGCGAGCTGCACGAGGTCTACGACAACGTAAAGGACTACCTGCAGCGCAACGGCGTGGCGGTGGGCGTGGCCGATCTGATGATGACGGTGCCCAACCGCAGCCTGCGCCTGCTGACGCCGGACGAACTACGCCAGTACGGTCTGGATGGCACCAACGCGGTGCAGGACGATCTGGAACGGATCAAGCAGATGCGCGCCTGCGGCGATGACTTCGTGCAGCGCAAGGATGCGTTCCTGATCGCCTTCGACCAGCAGTGCAAGCGCGAAGGCGCCGACATGGAATCGATCAACAGCTGCGGCCAGGCACTGAAGCAGCGCTTCGGTTTCCCGGATGCGGTGTGCCCGGAAGAAAGCCCGCTGTCGGAAATCGATGTGGCAACGTTGCCGCCGGCACCGTCGGAGCCGCCGCCGGTGGCCGAACAGGCGCCAGCAGACACCGGCACGCCTGCCGCGCAGGCCGATGCCGCAGCGGTGGAAGGCAGCGCCCACGCGCGCTGACGAACAGCTCACCGCGCTGGCGTAGACTGCGGTTCTTTCCCGAGAACCGGCGGTGTCCATGAAGCGCGTGCTCCTGCTGCTGTCCCTGCTGCCCCTGACCGCATTGGCGCAGGCACCCGCGCCGGCCACGCCTGCACCGGCACCCGCGCGCCCCGCACCGGCATCGCCGGCGGCTGCGAAACCGGCCACGGCCGGCGCTCCGGCGTTGACTGCCGCGCAGCAGGCGCAGGTGCAGAAGCAGGATGCGGAAATGGGCGCGGCCGCAGTGAAGGCGGCGCAGCTGGTCGATGCCAACCGCGCAGGCGAGTTGTGGGATGGCGCTTCGGCCGTCGCGCGCCGCGCAGTACCGAAGGCCGCCTTCGTCAGCCAGTTGACCGCCGAGCGCACGCGCCTGGGTGCGCTGGCCGGGCGTGGCCAGCCGACCATCACCCGGGTCAAGTACAGCGCCGGTGCCGCGGTGCCGGAGGGGCTGTACATCAACGTCAGCTTCCCGACCCGTTTCGCCAACAGCGCGCAGCCGGTACGCGAGCTCGTCTCGTTCCGTTTCGACGAGGACCAGGTGTGGCGCCTGGCCGGTTACAGCCTGCGTGCGTCGGCACCCTGAGGAGATGATCGATGGCAACTGAACTGACGATGCTGGCCTGGTCGGTGCTGCTGGGCTTTGTCTACATCTTCGCTACCTCCACCGTGGTCACCCGCGAGCGCGGGATGAAGTGGAATGCCTCGGCGCGTGATGGCGAAGCCAGGCCACTCAGCCCGCTGGCCGGGCGCCTGCAACGTGCGCAGGCCAACTTCCTGGAGACGTTCCCGTTCTTCGCTGCCGCCGCCATCGCAGTGGTCGTGGCCGGGCGCGGCAACGACACCACGGCGCTGGCGGCGCAGGCCTACTTCTGGGCGCGCGTGGTCTACCTGCCGCTGTATGCCGCGGGCGTGCCCTACGTGCGCAGCCTGGTCTGGGCAGTGTCGCTGCTGTCGATCCTGGCGCTGGTGTTCGCGTTGTTGTGATCCCGGCCTGATCCAGATCAAGGCCGGTCAGGTGCGCGGCGCTATGCTGGCGCGGACTGAATCAACGGCAGGAGGCGCGCATGCGCAGGATGGACGTGGTGGTGGTCGGCGCCGGACCGGCGGGGCTGTGTTTCGCGCGTGCGCTGGCCGGTAGCGGCCTGCAGGTCGGGCTGGTCGAAGTTCAACCGCGCCAGGCCCTTGCCGAGGCCGCCTTCGATGGCCGTGAGATCGCGCTGACCCATGCCTCGCGGCAGAGCATGGAGCAGCTGGGGCTGTGGCAGCGCCTGCCGCAGGCCGAAGTCGCTGAACTGCGCGATGCCAAGGTGATGAACGGCGGCTCGCCGTTCGCGCTGACCTTCGCCAGCAGCCAGGTGGACGGTCAGCCGCTGGGTTGGCTGGTGCCCAACCATCTGATCCGCCGCGCTGCATGGGATGCCGTGCAGGGGCAGGACGGCCTGGAGCTGTTCGACGGGCGCAAGGTGCTGGGCGTGCAGGCCGATGCGCAGGGCCACGTGGTCAAACTCGATGACGGCAGCCAACTTCATGCGCGCCTGCTGGTCGCCGCTGACAGCCGCTTCTCCGCAACCCGCCGCATGCTCGGCATCGGCGCGCAGATGCGCGACTTCGGCAAGTCGATGCTGGTGTGCCGCATGCAGGTTGAGCGTGATCATCACCACACTGCCTGGGAATGGTTCGGCTACGGCCGCACGATGGCGTTGCTGCCGCTCAACGAAGGCCAGGCATCAGCAGTGATCACGCTGCCACCGCGGCAGATTGAAGAACTGCTGGCGATGGACGAGGTGGCCTTCGGTGAGGCCATCGGTGCCTGCTTCGAACACCGTCTTGGCCGCATGCAGCCAGTGGCCACGCCGCAGGCGTATCCGCTGGTGGGTGTGTACGCGCACCGTTTCGTCGGCGAGCGTTCGGCGCTGATCGGCGATGCCGCCGTCGGCATGCATCCGGTCACCGCACATGGCTTCAATCTGGGCCTGGCCAGTGCGCAGCGGCTGGCGCGGGGCATCGTCGAACAGCAGCGTCGCGGTGCCGACATCGCCGCCGCCGGCATGCTGGCCAGCTACCAGCGCGGTCATCGGCTGGCATCGAGGCCGCTGTACGAGGCCACCAACGCGATCGCCAGCCTGTATACCGACGATCGCCGCCCGGCGCGGCTGCTGCGCGCGGCCGGCCTGCGCCTGGCGCAGGGCGTTGCGCCGTTCAGGCAGCTGATCGCCTCGCACCTGACCCAGCGCGTGGCCTGAACCGGTTCAGATCAGCCCGTTCAGATCAGCCGGCGGCCAGCACGCGGATCTGGCTGTCGGCGAATTCAACCACCTGGCCTGCGCGGATCTTGCAGGCCTTGCGCAGTTCGACCTCGCCGTCGACCCGCACCTGGCCGTCGCTGATGACCATCTTGGCCTCGCCGCCGCTGGTGACCAGGTCGGCCAGCTTGAGCAGCTGCTTGAGTTCGACGTAGTCACCGTCGAGGTCGAATTCGAGAATCTGCATGGAGCGGGGTTCCTGGGGAAGGGCGCAGCAGCGGCCGGGCCGGTGAAGAGGGCGCGTATTGTGCGCCAGCTTGGGGCATGACGGTACGCGCACGGCAAGCTGTACGCCTTGTTCAGGATCAATGCGGTATGATTCCGCTCTGAGCGAGTGAAATCTCCTCCAACCGAGCAGCGCCAGGGCACGCGATAAGAAGGGCGCCCAAAGCGCGGACCATCACCTTTTTTATCGCACTGCCAGGAAGACGGCAGTGTCTTCGGAGTTCCCCATGTCCCAAGATTCCCAAGCGCCGCTGCAGTTTGCGCAGCTCGGCCTGTCCGAGCCCGTGATGCAGGCGGTCACCGCCATCGGCTACGAAACCCCGTCGCCGATCCAGGCCGCCACCATCCCGGCGATGCTGGAAGGCCGCGACGTGCTGGGCCAGGCCCAGACCGGCACCGGCAAGACCGCAGCGTTCGCGCTGCCGGTACTGTCCAACATCGACCTGCAGCAGATCAAGCCGCAGGCCCTGATCCTGGCACCGACCCGCGAACTGGCCATCCAGGTTGCCGAGGCGTTCCAGTCCTATTCGTCGAAGATCCCGGGCTTCCGCGTGCTGCCGGTGTACGGCGGCCAGCCGTACGGCCAGCAGCTGTCGGCCCTGCGCCGCGGCGTGCACATCGTGGTCGGTACCCCCGGCCGCGTGATCGACCACCTGGACCGCAGCACCCTGGACCTGTCAGAGCTGAAGACGCTGGTGCTGGACGAAGCCGATGAAATGCTGCGCATGGGCTTCATCGACGACGTCGAAGCCGTGCTGAAGAAGCTGCCGGAGCAGCGCCAGGTGGCCCTGTTCTCGGCCACCATGCCGCCGCAGATCCGCCGCATCGCGCAGACCTACCTGCAGGACCCGGTGGAAGTGACCATCGCGGCCAAGACCACCACCTCGGCCAACATCCGCCAGCGTTACTGGTGGGTGAGCGGCATGCACAAGCTGGACGCGCTGACCCGCATCCTGGAAGTCGAGCCGTTCGACGCGATGATCATCTTCGCGCGCACCAAGGCCGGCACCGAAGAACTGGCCAGCAAGCTGCAGGCCCGTGGCCTGGCCGCTGCCGCCATCAACGGTGACATGCAGCAGGCCCAGCGTGAGCGCACCATCGCCATGCTGAAGGAAGGCAAGCTGGACATCCTGGTCGCCACCGACGTGGCTGCCCGCGGCCTGGACGTGGAGCGCATCAGCCACGTGCTGAACTACGACATCCCGTACGACACCGAAAGCTACGTGCACCGCATCGGCCGTACCGGTCGTGCCGGCCGCAGCGGCGAGGCGATCCTGTTCGCCACCCCGCGCGAGAAGGGCATGCTGCGCCAGATCGAGCGCGCCACCCGCCAGCCGATCGAAGAGATGCAGCTGCCGAGCGTGGAAGCGGTCAACGACACCCGCATCAACAAGTTCACCTCGCGCATCAGCGAAACCCTCGGCGCCGGTGGCCTGGACTTCTACCGCCAGCTGCTGGAGCGTTTCGAGAACGAGCAGAACGTGCCGGCCATCGAAGTGGCTGCCGCGCTGGCCAAGATGCTGCAGGGTGACACCCCGTTCCTGCTGCAGCCGCCGGTGCGTGCCCCGCGTGAAGAGCGCGCACCGCGCGAACGCTTCGACCGTGGTGACCGCCCGGAACGTGGCGATCGCTTCGACCGCAACGAGCGTGGTCCGCGCTTCGAGCGTGGCCCGCGCCGCGACGACGCCGAAGGTGGCTTCGAGCAGCGTCCGCGCCGTGAGGTTCCGCCACGTGGTGCGCCTGAGCAGGGCATGGAGACCTACCGCATTTCGGTCGGCCACCAGCACGGCGTGAAGCCGGCCAACATCGTTGGCGCCATTGCCAACGAAGCTGGCCTGGAAAGCCGCTTCATCGGCCGCATCGACATCCACGACGACTTCTCGCTGCTGGACCTGCCGGCACAGATGCCGCCGGACGTGCTGTCGCACCTGCAGAAGGTGTGGGTGTCCGGCCAGCAGCTGCAGATGCGTGCGCTGGCTCCGGGTGAAGACACCAACCCGGCCCCGCGTCCGTTCAAGCCGCGCTTCGACAAGCGTGGTCCGGGCGGCCCGGGTGGCCCGCGTCGCGGTGGCCCGGGCGGTCCGGGTGGCCACGGTGGCGACCGCGGCGGTGACCGCGACAGCCGCCCGCCGCGTCGTGACGGCTTCAAGCCGCGCGGCCCGCGCAGCTTCTAAGCCGCACCTGCGGTCCTGAACAACGCCAGCCTCCGGGTTGGCGTTGTCCGTTATGGGCCTGGAAAAGGGGACGGAGGGGATTAAGTCGTTTATGCCCGGCAGTGCGCTTATGCCGAAAACGACTTAATCCCCTCCGTCCCCTTTTCGCATGGCAAACACATTGCCGGTCATAGGCTGGGCCGGTTCCAAGGGAGGTTGTCACCGCAGCACATTCGGGGGGATCCGGGATGGGTAGAAGTGGCACGGACCAGCAGAGCCGGCGGGTGCCGATGACCCGTGGCCTGGGATTGCGCTTTGCGTTGTTAACGGGCATGGCGATCGGGTTGGTCGCGCTGTCCGCGTTGATCCAGGAACTGCAGGCGGCCTCGACGGCCTGGATTGCCGGCCAGGGCTACTGGTCGCGAGGGCAGCAGGATGCGACCGCTGCGCTGAGCCGCTATCTGGCGCGTGGCGATGCGCAGGACCTGGATGACGCGCGCCAGGCCCTGCGGATTCCGTTGGGGGATCTGCAGGCCCGGCTGGCGCTGGAACAGGCGGTACCGGACGAGGAGAAGGCCCGGCAGGGTTTCCTGCAGGGCGGCAACGCGCGCGCCGATATTCCACGCCTGGTGTTCTCGTTCCGCTACGCCCGTGACCTGGGAGCATTCCGCGAAGCCACTGCACTGTGGCGGCAGACCGATGGTGATCTGGAGGCTGTGCAGGCCCTGGTCGCCGAGCTGCAACGGAGGCATGCGGCAGGTGAACTGCCCGTGGCCGACCGCAATCGCTACCTGCAGCAGCTGCGGGATCTCGACCGCCGCCTGCAGGTGCAGGCCCAGGCGTTCTCGCAGGCGCTGCTGAGGATGGCCACCATGGTCCGGATCGCCACGCTGATGGTTGGCGGCCTGTCGGTGCTGGTGATCAGCCTGATGGCAGTGGCGCTGGCGCGTCGCGTCGGCAAGGATCTGACCGAGCACGAGAGCCGCTTCCGCGCGGCCTTCTACCAGGCCAATGTCGGCATGCTGAAGCTCGACACCGATGGCCGCGTGGTCGAGGCCAACCAGGCGATGGCGGATATCCTCGACTACCGGCGCGATGTGCTGCTGCAGATGCTGCTGGGTGACCTGCTGATGGAGGGGGAACTGGTCCTCGACGGTGTCGGCCGCATCGACTGGGACCGGCAGCTGCGGCCGAGCGAGCTGCGTTTCCGGCGGCGCGATGGCAGCCTCGTCTGGGGACGCTGGAGCGGTACCGCGGTTCGCAGCTCGGGCGGTGGATTGTCGGTGTTCGCGATCATCGAGGATGTCAGCCAGAACCATGCACTGGCGCGCGAGATCGAGCATCACGCCAGCCACGATCCGCTGACCGGCCTGATCAACCGCCGCGAGATCGAACGCCTGCTGGAACGCGCGCTGCTGCAGGTCCGGACGGACGGTGGTACGCATGCGCTGTGCTACATCAACCTGGACCACTTCAAGCTGGTCAACGACAGCTTCGGTCATGCCGCCGGCGACCAGATGCTGCGCGGTTTCGCCGACTATCTGGTGGCGGCGGTGCGTGATGGCGATTGGGTCGGCCGCCTGGGGGCCGATGAGTTCGCGGTGTTTCTCGCCCACGCCGGCCAGGATGAAGCCAAGCGGGTACTGCAGCGGGTGATCCGCAACCTGGGCCAGGCCACGTTCCCGATCAGCGAGGGCAGCCCGCAGTTGAGCTGCAGCATCGGCGTGGTCGAGGTCAGTGCCGAGGCGCCGGACGCGAACTGGTTGATGAGCGCCGCCGACAGCGCCTGCTATGCGGCCAAGCAGGCCGGTCGCAACCGTGTGCACTGCTTCAACGAGAACCGCATGGCGCTGGAGGAGCGGCGGCAGGAGGCCGAGCGTCTGCAGGGTGTCAGCCTGGCCATGGCGGAGAATCGCATGCTGCTGTACGCGCAGCGCATCGCCCGCGTGGGCGATCCGTCCTACCTGCATTACGAGGTGCTGGTGCGCATGCGTGGTACCGATGGCAGCCTGCATCTGCCCGGTCAGTTCATGCCGGCGGTGGAGCGATACGGCATGGCGGTGGCGCTGGATCGGCACGTGCTCGGGCTGTTGTTCCGCCACCTGCAGGTCTGCCCGGCACACGTGCGCCAGCTGGGCCTGTGCAACGTCAACGTTTCGGCGCAGTCGATCGCCGAGCCGGGATTCCTCGCCTTCGTCTGCGACCTGCTCGAGCGCAACCGCGCGCTGGCCTCGAAACTGTGTTTCGAGATCACCGAGACCGCGGCGATCAGCAACCTCAGCCAGGCACGCGCTTTCATCGATGCGGTCAAAGCGCGTGGCTGCCGGATGGCACTGGATGACTTCGGCTCCGGCCTGTCCTCGTTCGGCTATCTGCGCCAGCTGCCTGCGGACATCCTGAAGATCGACGGCACCTTCGTGCGTGACATGGACACCGACCCGGTCAGCTACGCCACGGTGCGGGCGATCAGCGAGCTCGGGCGGGAACTGCAGATGGAGGTGGTGGCCGAATGGGTGGAAACCGCCGAGGTGGCTGGCGCACTGACCCGGCTCGGCGTGCAGGGCCTGCAGGGCTACGCGATCGAGCGGCCGCAGCCGCTGGAACGGATGACCCTGAGTGACCTGAGGCCGGTCCGCCTGGTGGCGGTGAAGGGGCCTCCGGCCGCTGGCTGAACGGCGCACGGCGACTTTGGTCTACACATGCGTGGCGTGCCCGGCTGCGATAATGCGCGCCAGGGGCGACGCGCAGTGGGCGCGGACGTAAGCAGGAACAGGATGTGGCGTGGGCGTCAGGCAGTGGCGGTACGAAACAGGGGCGCTGCTGGTCGTCCTGCTGATGGGAGTGTTGCTTCCCGGTCTGGTGCACGCGCGCCTGGCCGAGGCCGGCCGGGATTTCCTGCTGGTTGGCGCACCGACGGACGAACCGACACCCCATCGTGGCTGTACGCCCGCGATGCTGGCCGGGCCGCGCGAGCAGGTAGAGGTACCGGCGCCGCCCGGGGGCTGGTCGGGGCAACCCCAGGCGCTGGATGTGTTCAACGTGTTCGCTGGCGAAGTCCGCGTACAGCATGGTGACCGCGAGATCTGCGGCAACATGCACGATGCGCGCACCCGTGATTCGCGCTTCCGCGCCGGCATCGGCCTGGTGGCGGTGCCAGCGGCAGGCAGCCATGAGCCGTTCCTGGTGTCGTGGCAGGCGCCGCTGAAAGCGCGCTGGGTGCCGACCTTGCGGCTGGGGGCGCCCAGTCCGGTCCAGCAGAACGATACCGCCCGCCTGCTGGTGCGCGCGGCCTGCATCGCGGTGGCGATCGCGCTGGCGCTGTCGGCATTGATGGCCTACCTGACCACCCGTGACCGCAGCTTCCTGGTCTACATCGGCGCGACGATCGTGGTGGTGGTGTGGCAGGCGGTTCTTGGCGGCTTGAGCGGCTACCCCGAACCGTGGCTGCCGGTGGGCGAGCGCGGCGCATGGTGGCTGCTGGCGCTGACCGCCGCGACCCAGGCGCTGGTACTGCCCGCTCTGTGGCGCCTCAACGGTGGGGACCGCTTGCTGCCGCGCTCGCGGCCGGCACAGCAGGCTGTGCTGTGGGGCCTGATGGGACTGGCCGCGCTGGTGCCGTGGCTGCGCTGGGACACCCTGGCGCTGGTCGCGCAGAGCCTGCAGCTGACCTTCATCCTCGGTTGCCTGTTGTCACTGGCCGCTGGCATGCGTGCCTGGTTGCGCGGTGACTGCTGGGCGTTGGCGGGCCTGGCGGCGCTGGTGCCATTGCTGGTGATGATCGCAGCCGATGCCAGCAGTGCGGGGTGGCTGCTGGAGTACCGGGTGGAAGCACTGCAGCTGTCGGTGACCTGGCTGCTGATGATGGCCGCCTATGCCATGAACCAGCGGCTGGGCCGGCTGCGCCAGCAGCGCGATGAACTGCGCCAGCTGGCCGAAACCGATGGCCTGACCGGGCTGCCCAACCGCCGGGCCGGCCTGCAGCAGCTGGCCCGTCACCTGGCACAGGTCGACCGTGAGCGCGGCCCGCTGGTGATCGGTTTTCTCGACATCGACCTGTTCAAGGACATCAACGACCGCCATGGCCACGCGGTGGGCGACCAGGTGCTGGTGGCGGTAGCGCGTGCCCTGCGCACGGCAGTCCGCAGCCAGGACGAAGTGGTGCGGATGGGCGGCGAGGAGTTCCTGCTGCTGATGCCGGGCATGCCGCGCGAGGCGGCGTCGGCACGCCTGGACCGCCTGCGCCAGCGCATCACCGAAGCCGGCCAGGCCCTGCAGGTGCCGGGCCTGGAAGTGACCGCCAGCATCGGACTGGCGCAGTGGCGGCCGGGTGAGGATGACCTGGCCGGGCTGCTGCGGCGGGCCGACCATGCCATGTACGTGGCCAAGCGGGCGGGTCGCAACCGGGTGTTCGACGGCGAAGAGCTCGATCCGCCGGCCCCGGCATGAAGCGCAGCGGGCGGCGATGCCGGATAATGGACCGATGACCACCCGACTCAACAAACATATCGCCGACACCGGCTTCTGCTCCCGCCGCGAGGCCGATCGCCTGATCGCCGCCCGCCGCGTCACCGTCAACGGCCACGCGGCCGGCACCGGTGCGGTGGTGGGCGAGGAAGACCAGGTGCTGGTCGACGGCCAGCCGCTGCGCGCGCGCGTGGCACGCAAGCCCGGCGCCCGCCGCCACGTCTACATCGCGCTGAACAAGCCGGTGGGCGTCACCTGCACCACCGAAACCTCGGTCAAGGGCAACATCGTCGACTTCGTCGGCCACGAACAGCGCATCTTCCCGGTCGGCCGCCTGGACAAGGAGTCCGAAGGCCTGATCCTGATGACCAGCAACGGCGACATCGTCAACCAGATCCTGCGTGCCGAGAACGGCCACCAGAAGGAGTACCTGGTGGCGGTGAACAAGCCGGTCACCGACGAGTTCCTGCGTGGCATGGCGCGCGGCGTGCGCATCCACGACCAGATGACGCTGCCGTGCAAGACCTCGCGCATCGCCAAGTTCGGATTCCGCATCACCCTGCAGCAGGGACTGAACCGGCAGATCCGCCTGATGGCCGCCGAGTTCGGCTATCGCGTGACCCAGCTGCGCCGCGTGCGCATCGACAACATCAAGATCGGCGCGCTGAAGCCGGGCCAGTGGCGCAACCTGACCGAGCAGGAACTGCAGGGCCTGCTGCCGAAGCAGCTGGACTGGTAACGCGCGGTAGTGCCGGCCGCTGGCCGGCTGCACCAGGCATCGAATGAGCGCGGGATGCCGGCCAGCGGCCGGCACTCCCCGTTGTGCGGATTGCGCACCGGCATCAGCTAGACTCCGCAGTGACCTGCCGGAATGTGACGCTGCATGATCAAGCCCGACAAGCCTGCCAACGAAGCCCTTCGGCTCGAGGCGCTGTACCGCTACCGGATCCTGGATTCGCAGCGTGAGAAATCCTTCGACGACCTGGTCGCGATCGCCAAAGCGGTCTGCGGTACCTCGATGGCGGCGGTGACCCTGATCGACGTCGAACGGCAGTGGTTCAAGTCGATCCAGGGCATCGACGCGGCGGAAAACCTGCGCAGCGAATCGATGTGTGGCCACGCCATCCTGCAGCCGCAGGAAATCATGGTGGTCGAGGACGCGTTGCAGGACATCCGCTTCCACGATAATCCGGTAGTGACCGGCGACCCGCACATCCGCTTCTACGCCGGTGCGCCACTGATCAGTTCCGATGGCCTGCCTCTGGGCACGCTGTGCGTGTTCGATGCACATCCGCAGCACCTGCCCAGCGACAAGGCCGAGGCACTGGCCGCGCTGTCACGGCAGGTGATGCTGGTGATGGAGCTGCGCCGTTTCGCGCTCGACATCCAGAAGCACATGCTGGAGCGCGATGACTACGAGCGCCTGTTGGCGGAGTACCAGGACGTGCTGCTGGCGCAGAATGCCGACCTGGCCGAGCAGAGCCGCACCGATGCGCTGACCGGCCTCCCCAACCGCCGCGCAATGGCGGCGGCACTGGAAGAGGCGGTGGTGGAGATCGATGGGCAACCGGGCGTCGCCTGCGTTGCGTTGCTCGACATCGATCACTTCAAGCACATCAACGATTTCCAGGGCCACGCCACCGGCGACCGGGTGCTGGCCGAGCTGGGCGTGCTGCTGCGCTCGCACTTCGCCGGCCGCGGCATGGCCGCGCGCTACGGCGGCGAGGAGTTCGTGGCGGTAATGCCGGGCACCGACCTGCACACGGCCGAACTGCAATGCGAGTTCCTGCGCCTGGCCGTGGCTGACCTGCCGCTTGGATTCCCGGTCACGATCAGCATCGGTGTTGCCCAGCACCAGCCAGGTGAAAGCGTGGATGACATGCTGGCGCGCGCCGACAAGGCGCTGTACCGGGCCAAGGGCAATGGTCGCAACCGGGTGGAACGGGCGGGCTGAGCCCTGCATGCAGTAGATCCACGCCATGCGGGGATGCTTTTGCAGATGAGGTAACGCCGTGTCGCGGCCTGTGCGATTGCGCCCGGCGAATATGCCGTTCCTGTTCCCACGGACACAACCATGCTGCAGACCCTGGCCATCGCCCACTATCGCTCGCTGCACGGGCTGATACTGCCGCTGCAGCAGTTGAATGTGGTGACCGGCGACAATGGCAGTGGCAAGTCCAGCCTGTACCGCGCGCTGCGCCTGCTGGCAGAGACCGCGCAGGGCGGCGTCGCGGCGGTTCTGGCCCGCGAAGGTGGGCTCGGTTCGGCGCTGTGGGCGGGGCCGGAAAAAATGGACCGTCGGGTTGCTGCCGGCGAAATCCCCTTGCAGGGCGGCCCACGTCAGGAATCGGTGGGATTGAAGCTGGGCTTCACCACCGACGAGTTCGGCTATGCCATTGACCTGGGCTACCCACCGCCCAGCCGTTCGGCCTTCGCACTGGACCCGCAGATCAAGGCCGAGGCGATCTGGGCCGGGCCGTTCCTGCGCAGCGCCAACCTGCTGGTCGACCGACGTGGGGCAATGGTGCGGCAACGCCATGCGCGCGGTTGGGATCTGGTCGATGACCGGTTGTCGCTGTTCGACAGTCTGTTCACCCAGGTTGGCGATCCGCAGCGCATGCCGGAAACCATCGCCCTGCGCGAGTACATCCGTCGCTGGCGCTTCTACGACCATTTCCGCAGCGACGCCGATGCCCCGGCACGGCAACCGGCGATGGCCACGCGCACGCCGGTGCTGCATCACGACGGTCGCGATCTGGCGGCGGCCTGGGTGACCATCCTCGAGATCGGTGATCCGGGCGCACTGGCGCGCAGCGTGGAGGATGCGTTCCCGGGCGCCACGGTGGGGTTCGAGGAACTGGATGGCCGGCTGGCCCTGCGCTTCCACCAGCCGGGGCTGCTGCGGCCGTTGTCGATGGCCGAGCTGTCCGACGGCACGCTGCGCTTCCTGCTGCTGGCCGCGGCACTGCACACGCCGCGCCCGCCGCCGCTGCTGGTGCTCAACGAACCGGAGACCAGCCTGCATCCGGACCTGCTGCCGGCGCTGGCGCGGCTGATCATCGCGGCCAGTGCGCGCAGCCAGGTGTGGGTGGTCTCACACGCCAGCCGACTGATCGCAGCACTGGAGCAGGCGCCCGGCTGTCATTCGCTGCATCTGCACAAGGAACAGGGGCGCACGCTGTTGAGCGGGCAGGGCTTGCTGGATGCCCCGGCATGGCACTGGCCGCAGCGCTGACAAGGCGATTCGCACCCTGCGCGGATATGCTCAATCGGCGATGTTGCGTGCTTCCGACGTACCGAGAATCTCCGGGTGCTGCACCGGCTTGCGGCGGTTCAACAACGGATGCAGGAACACCGCGCCGACGATGATCGCCACGCCCAGGTAGAACCACGGCGTGACCTCGTGCTGCTCGCGCAGCAGCACCACTGCCAGCACCACCGCGTAGACCGGTTCCAGGTTGGTCACCAGCTGCACGGTGTAGGCGCTCAGGTGGCGTAGCGCGACCAAGGCCAGGGCGAACGGCAGCAGCGTGCAGAACCCGGCCAGTACCAGTAGCAGGATGCCGTCGTGCAGGTCCGGAACCACCCATAGTGGGCTGGCCAGCGCCGGCAGCAGGTAGGGCATCAGCGGTGCCAGCAGGGTCAGGGTGAGGGTGCCGGCGCCCAGCTCCAGTGCGGTGACTGTAAGCGGATCGGCGTGGCTGACCATGCGCTTGTTGAGCGAGCCGAACACCGCCACCAGCAGCGCCGATATCGCGCCGATCAACACACCCAGGCGCATGCCATCGGGCACGCCACCGACCACCAGTGCAACACCCGGCAGCACGGCCAGGCCGAAGGCGAGTTCACGCAGCTGGAACGGTCGCTTGGCTACCCACGGTTCGATGATCGAGGTGAATACCGGCGCCAGCGCGATGCAGGTGGCGGCCACCGAGGCGTTGGCCAGCTTCACCGCGCCGTAGAACGTCAGCCAGTGCAGGGCGACCAGCGCGCCGATGCCGGCGTAGCCCGCCACCAGGCGCAGTGGCAGGGTGCGCAATCCGCGCCAGACCCGCGGCAGCAGGGCCAGCATCGCTGTCACCAGCAGCATGCGCCACCAGACCAGCGGCAGCGCGGGCAGAGTGATCAGCTTGCCGAGGATGGCAGTGACGCCCCACAGCAGGACACAGAAGTGGATCTGCCACAGCGCTTTGCGGGTGTCGGGTGTGCTCATCCGCCTATTGTGAGGCAAGGCGGCGCCCGTCGCGCATCGGTCGTGCTATGCGCCGCCGTCCACGTGCCGCTGTAGCGCCATCGCCGCCGCAGGATTGCGCGCTTTGGCGGCGCCGATGCACAGCAGGTAGACCTCGCGCGGCTCTGACGGTGCCTGCCCGGCGAGGCAGGGCAGGTCGGCTACCGGCTCGCCGCGTGACCAGCGTCCTGCGCGCTCCGCCCAGCGCTGCTGCACGGGTGCCGGCAGGCCCTCGTTCAAGCGGGCCTGGCTGCGCTTGATCCTGGCGTAGACGAAGCCGGCACTGACATCGCCGTGTAGTGGCGCCTCGTCGCTGTCCTCGATCACCAGCGCCACGCCATGGCGGCGCGCGGCGGCGACCAGTGCCGGGCCATGTGCCTCGGCGTTGCGGACCTCCAGCGCATGCTGCAGCGGCACGCCGTCCAACTGCTTCGGCAGCTGTGCCATCAGTGCGTCCAGCGCTTCGGCATCGGCCGGATGGCGTGGGTCGAACTGCCACAGCAAGGGGCCGAGCCGGTCACCCAGCGCGAGCGCCGCCTGCAGGAACGGCGTTGCAGCCTCCACAGTGCTGGACAGGTCGCGGCGCTGCACCAGGTAGCGTGGCGCCTTCATCGAAAAACGGAAGCCGTCCGGCGTCTGCGCCGCCCATTGCGCGCACTGGGCGGCAGTGGGCGTGCGGTAGAAGGTGCCGTTGATCTCGATGCAGCGCAGCGCGCGGCTGGCATGGGCCAGTTCCTCGCGTTGCGGCAGGCCCGGCGGATAGAACATGCCACCGCGCCATTCGGGAAACACCCAGCCACCGATACCGCAGCGGATCGCGGCCTGCGTCGTTGCGGCCATCACTGGCCGTGGTCCGCGCGCCACGGATCGTAGCTGCCGAACCACCACATGTAACCTTCCGGGTCGGCACAGGCGTAGCCACGGCCACCGTAGTCCTGGTCGGCAATGTCGATGACGATGCGGGCACCGGCAGCCTTGGCCCGCGCATAGTGCGCATCGGCATCGGTGACGATCACGCAGGCGCTCTGCGTCTGGCGGCCGCCGACCTCGTCCGGCATCACCGCCAGCTTGGACCATTCGCCGCTACTGCTGCTCGAGCCGAGCATGATCATGCCGTTGCCGTATGTCAGCTGCGCATGGAACACCGTATCGCCGTCGGCATACACCGCCTGGACGTGAAAACCGAAGGCGCGTTGCAACCACTCGATGGCGGCCTGCGCGTCGCGGTAGCGCAGGCACGGAATGATGGTCGACCCGTTGCTCGGTTGTCCGTTCTCGCCCATGACACCCCTCCTATGGCACAGGGCAGGCTGCACCCGGGGCCGTTACCATCGCGCGAAACCCTGGTGACGGCCTGCACATGGCCGCCACCCCTGTTCGGAGATCGTGCTGGATGAAAACCTGGATTGGAGGAGCCGTGCTGCTGGCGTGCACGACCATGGCGAATGCTGCCACCCCGGCGCAGCTGCAGGACCTGGATGCCACCGTCGAGCGCGTGCGCGCACAGTTCGACGTGCCCGGCATTGCCGTGGCCGTGGTCAAGGATGGCCAGGTGGTGCTGGAACGCGGCTGGGGCGTGCGCGAGCAGGGCAAGCCGGAACCGGTGCAGGCCGATACGCTGTTCGCCATTGCTTCCAACACCAAGGCGTTCACCGCCACCTCGCTGAACCTGCTGGCCGAGGACGGCAAACTGAAGATGGACGACAAGGTGATCGACCACCTGCCGTCGTTCCGCATGTCCGATCCGTTCGTGACCGGGCAGATGACGATCCGCGACCTGCTGTCGCATCGCAGCGGGCTGAGCCTGGGCGCAGGTGACCTGCTGTTCTGGCCGACCACCTCCTACAGCAATGCCGAAGTGGTGGAGCGGCTGGGCAAGGTGCCGCTGAAGGGCGGTTTCCGCGAGAGCTATGCGTACGACAACATCCTGTACGCGGTTGCCCAGCAGGTGATCGAGCATGTCTCCGGCATGAGCTACCAGCAGTTCCTGCAGACCCGCATCTTCGACAAGGTGGGCATGGCCGGCACACGCTACAACGCCGATCACCTGAAGCCGGGCGACAAGGCCGCGGTCGGCCACGCCAAGTACGATTTCAAGGACCTGCGTACCGTTGCACCGCTGACCTGGTCGAACAATGCCGGCGCCGGTGGCATCTATTCCAGTGCGCACGACATGGCGCGCTGGATGCAGGTGCAGCTGGACGAAGGCAAGCTGGCCGATGGCACCGCGCTGTTCAGCGACAAGAGCCAGCAGCAGATGTGGCGGATGATCACGCCGCAGTCGATTCCGGCGCCGAGCGTGCCGGAGCTGGCGCCGGCGCGGGCCAACTTTGCCGGCTACGGCGAAGGCTGGAGCCTGAGCGACTACCGTGGCCGGAAGCTGGTCTGGCACACCGGTGGCTGGCCGGGCATGGTTTCGCGGCTGACCCTGGTGCCGGGCGAGAAGCTGGGCGTGGTGGTGCTGACCAACCAGGAAGTGGGCGCGGCGTTCAACGCGATCACCCTGAGCGTGCTTGATGCCTATCTGGGCGGCGAGAAGCACGACTGGGTGGATGCCTATGCCAAGGCCGTGGCCAAGGGCCAGGACAAGGCTGACGAGGCCTGGGCCAAGCACCAGAACGCGCGCGACAAGGGCAGCAAGCCATCGCTGGCACTGGCCGGCTACACCGGCACGTTCCGCGACCGCTGGTATGGCGACATGCAGATCAGCGCCCAGGGCAAGGGCCTGCGCCTGCGCTTCATGAAGACTGCACAGCTGAGCGGTCGGCTGGAGCACTGGCAGCACGACACCTTCATCGTGCGCTGGGACGACCGTTCGCTCAACGCCGACGCGTTCGTGAACTTCAGCCTGGATCCGGACGGCAAGGTGCGCGAGGTGCGCATGCAGTCGATCTCCGACCTGACCGATTTCAGCTTCGATTTCCAGGACCTGCTGTTCGCCCCGGTGAAATGACGTCGCCGGGCGTGGCCCGGCGCTGCCGTTTGACGAATCCCATCGGTAGTGCCGGCCGCTGGCCTGCAACCTGATGATCCCCGGAAGCGTCGCGAGGGGGCCGGCCAGCGTCCGGCACTACCGGAACCGCGGCGATCATCGGCTGGCGTACACACGCGGCGTGGGATACTCCGCCGGCTATTGATGGCGAGGGAATGCGATGTTCCGTTGGTTTGAATCCCTGATTCCGGTGTTCCCGCCCGTGGACGGGCGCATGCCGCCGCGCAAGGTGGTGCCGTTCTACCTGCACTACCTGCGCCCGGTGTGGCCGGTGCTGCTGGCCACCCTGATCGCCGGCCTGCTGCTGGCGCTGGTGGAAGTGGCAATGTTCGATTACCTGGGCCGCATCGTCGACATGGTCGCCGAGCAGCCGGGGGGCGATTTCTTCAAGCGCCATGCCAATGAGCTGGGCTGGATGCTGTTCATCACGGTCATCGCGCGGCCGATCCTGGTCGGCCTGCACAACCTGCTGGTCAACCAGGCCATCGTGCCTGGCCTGAGCAACCGCTCGCGCTGGCTGATGCACAACTACGTGGTGCGGCAGAGCCTGAACTTCTTCCAGAACGACTTCGCCGGCAGCGTGGCCAACCGGGTGATGCAGACCGGTACCTCGCTGCGCGAATCGGCAGTGCAGATGGTCGACTCGCTCTGGTACATCGTGGTCTACACCGGCACCGCGCTGTACCTGTTCGCGCAGGCCGACTGGCGCCTGATGGTGCCGTTGATCCTGTGGCTGCTGGCCTATGCAGTGATCCTGGCCTACTTCGTTCCGCGCGCGAAGGAACGCGCATGGATCGCCTCCGAAGCGCGTTCCAAGGCGATGGGCCGCATCGTTGATGGCTACACCAACATTCCCACGTTGAAGCTGTTCGCCCATGGCGGACGCGAGCAGGCCTATGTGGCCGAGTCGATCCAGGAACTGGCGGTCAAGCACCGTGCGCAGACCCGCATCACCACCGGCATGGACCTGACCATCGCCATCGTCAACGGTTTCCTGATTGCCGGTACCTGTGGGCTCGCGCTGTGGCTGTGGAACGGTGGCCACATCACTGTTGGCGCGATCACGCTGGCGACCGGCCTGGTGATCCGCATCCACAACATGTCCGGCTGGATCATGTGGACCATCAACGGCATCTTCGAGGACATCGGTACGGTGCAGGATGGCATCACTACCATCGCCCAGCCGCTGACCGTGCAGGACCGCGAGGATGCAGTGCCGTTGCAGGTGACCCGTGGTGGCGTGCACTTCCAGGACATCCACTTCCACTACGGCAAGAAGGGCGGTGTGATTGCCGGCCTCGATCTGGTGGTGAAGCCGGGCGAGAAGATCGGCCTGGTCGGTCCTTCCGGTGCCGGCAAGTCGACCCTGGTCAACGTGCTGCTGCGCCTGTACGACCTGGAAAGCGGCCGCATCCTGATCGACGATCAGGACATCGCCCATGTCACCCAGGAGAGCCTGCGCCAGCAGATCGGCGTGGTCACCCAGGACACCTCGCTGCTGCATCGCTCGATCCGCGACAACCTGCTGTATGGCCGCCCCGATGCCACTGACGAGCAGCTGCATGCCGCCGTGGCCAAGGCGCGCGCCGCAGCCTTCATCGATACGCTGGTGGACGGGCAGGGCCGGCGTGGCTACGACGCGCACGTGGGCGAGCGCGGCGTGAAGCTGTCCGGTGGTCAGCGCCAGCGCATCGCCATCGCCCGCGTGCTGCTGAAGGACGCACCGATCCTGGTGCTGGATGAGGCGACCTCGGCACTGGACTCGGAAGTGGAAGCGGCGATCCAGGACAGCCTGGACCAGCTGATGGGCGGCAAGACGGTGATCGCGATCGCGCACCGGCTGTCGACCATCGCACGCATGGACCGGCTGGTGGTGATGGACCAGGGCCGCATTGTCGAGACCGGCACCCATGCCGAGCTCATTACGGCCGGTGGCCTGTACGCGCGCTTGTGGGCGCGGCAGACCGGTGGTTTTGTGGCTGCAGACCAGTAGACCCACGCCATGCGTGGATGCATTCCCTGGGGTCGGAGGCCCGCATGATTCGTTCTCTACGCCCCCTGCTGCTGGCGCTGGTGCTGGCACTGGTCGCCACTGCCGCAGCCGCTGCATCGCCATCAGTGGAAGGCGAAGCCCTCGAGCAGGTCATCCTTCTCAGCCGCCACAACCTGCGCGCACCGGTGGTGGCATCGGGTGCGTTGGCCAATGCGACTCCGGAGCGCTGGCCGAGCTGGGACGTAGGCGCCGGCGAGCTGACCACCAAGGGCGGCGTGCTGGAGGTCTACATGGGCCGCTACATCGGCCAATGGCTGCGGCAGGCAAAGTTGATGCCGGCAACGGGCTGTCCGCAGCCGAGCGACTTCCACGCGCACGCCAACAGCCTGCAGCGCACCCAGGCGACCGCACAGTTCTTCGTTGCAGGTGCCTTCCCGGGCTGCCACGTGACGGTGGAACAGCGCATGCCGCTGGGCACGATGGATCCATTGTTCAATCCGGTGATCCACAACAGAGACACGCTCTTCCGCGAGCGTGCGCTGTCGGCGATGCAACAGGCGCAGGCCGCATCGGATCTGGCACCGGCGCTGGCGGCGGTGGAGGCGATCACCCGCTACCCGCAGTCGGCTGCATGCGCAGGCCGCAGCGAATGCCACCTGACGCCGGCCGATTCCATTTTCAGCGCAGAGCCGGGCAAAGAACCGCGTACTTCCGGTTCGCTGGCCCTGGCAAGCGGGTTGGTCGATGCCTTGTTGATGGAGCACTACCAGGGAAGTGGCATTCCCGGCGAAGGCTGGGGCCGATTGAACACGGAGGACCAATGGCAGGCGCTGGCGCAGGTCCGCAACCGCTACCAGGACATCCTGTTCGGAACACCCGAGGTGGCGCGTGACGTGGCTGCGCCGCTTTTGGCAAGAATAAACGGGCTGTTCGAAGATCCGGCGTCACCGAAGGTGAGCCTGCTGGTCGGCCACGATTCCAACATCGGTTCCGTGCTGGCGGCGCTGGGAATCACGGACTACACGTTGCCGGGCCAGTATGAGAAGACACCGATCGGCGGCCTGCTGCAGTTTGAACGCTGGCGTGATCGTGGGGCCGGCGAAGTGCGTTTCCGCCTGGCCTACGTCTACCCGACCACCGCGCAACTGCGAGATGCGCTGCCGTTGAGCGATGTACAGCCACCCGGTCGGGTGGAGCTCGCGCTTCCCGGGTGTGGGCAGAATGGATGCAGTGACGTGCAGTTCGAGCGCGTGCTGCATCGCGCGGTGAATTGAATGCCATCCACGCATGGCGTGGATCTACTGGCAGGCGGGTAGTAGATCCACGCCATGCGTGGATGGGTCCATCCCGGGACGCCGAACAGAAAACGGCCCGGGTTTCCCCGGGCCGTTCCGTTTCCAACTCACACCTGCGCGATCACTCGATCGGCTGGTCCAGCATCAGCTGGCGTGCGAAACGCACCGGCGGCGCGCCGTAGGACAGCATCTGGTCGTGATAGGCCTTGAGGTTGAACTTGTCGCCCAGCTTGTCCTGCATCGCCTTGCGGGTGTCGAAGTGTTCCTGCGCACCGACGAAGTAGGTCGGCAGCTGTGCCGAGGTCAGCTGCGCGCGCACCCACTTGCCCGAGGCTTCGCTCTCCTGCTGGAAGGCGTCGTGGGTCATCAGGTGCATCGCCTTCTCGCGATCCCAGTTGTCCACGTGTACGCCCTGGTCGAGGATCGCGTTGGAGATCGTGCGCAGGTAGAACTTCAGCTGCACCAGGTGGAACAGCGGGTCGTTGTTGAGGTAACCCTGCTCCTGCATCATCCGCTCGGTGTAGACCGCCCAGCCTTCGGCGAACAGGCCAGAACGCAGCACCGCACGCAGGGTGGAGGGGAACTTGGCCGAATGCCAGCCTTCCAGGTAATGGCCCGGAGTACCTTCGTGGATGCTCAGCAGGTGGATCATGCGCGAGTTGTACTCACGCAGGAACGAGTCGACCTGCTTGTCGTTCCAGTCGTCCGGAATCGGCGACACGGCGTAGAAGGTCTTCAGGTTCTTGTCCAGCGGGCCCGGCGAATCGCAGTAGGCCACGGCCACGCCACGCTGGAATTCCGGCATCAGGATGATGTCCACCGGCGCGTCGGGCAGGGTCATCAGATCGTGCTCGCGCACGAATGCGGTGGACTGCTCCAGTGCGGCCTTGGCATCGTCGACCACCTTGTCGCGCGCCGGCTTGTCGGCATAGGCCAGCTCCAGCGCGGCCTCGATCGCCTTCTGCTGCTGCTCGTCGGTCGGCTGTGACGGCATCTCCGGTGCGCCCGGCTTGTCCTTCAGCACGGTCTGCGCGATGCCGTACATGTCTTCGCGCACGCGCTTGAGTTCGGCGCGTGCTCGCTCACCGATCTCCTGGCGCGACAGCGACGAGTTCAGCGCGAATTTCAGCTTCTGGTCGTACTTTTCCGCACCGATGCGGAAGTCGCCCTTGGCGTTCGGCACCAGGGTCTTGTCCAGCCAGGTCTGCTGTTCGTCCACCGCCTTCTTCAGGCCATCGATGGCGGCCTGCAGGCGCTGCTGGTCGGCCTGCGGCAGTTCGCCGATGTGCGGGGTGATGAAGGTATCGACGATGCTGAGGATGCCCTTGTTCTGCTTGGCCACCGTCTCGGCATGGATCTTCGGCACGCGGGCCGGATCCAGGTTCTCGCGGGCCTGGGCGAAGATCGCCGGCAGCTTCTCCATGCGCGCGGTGGCCGACTTCAGGCGCTCGGGCAGCGGTGCGAACTCACGGGCCATCAGGCCGTAGATCGCGCTGCCGGCCACGCCGTTGTACAGCTGCGGGTCCCACTTGCCGGACTGCATGACCTCGGCATTCCAGATCTCGGACTGCAGCTGGTTGCGCAGGATCGCCGCGTCCACCTGGTTTTCGCGGCCGAGCTTGGCCACCTCGATCTTGTCCAGCTCGCCCAGCAGCGCCTTGTAGGCGGCCAGGGTCTTCTGCTGGCCGGCGGCGCTCAGGTCGTCGATCTCGCTGTCGTAGCGGTGGTCACCGATCTGGGTGGCGCTGACCGGCGAGAGCTGCATCCAGGTGTCCAGGGCGCGCTTGGACAGGTCGGCGAAGGCGGCATCAACCGCCGCGTCACCGGCCTGCTGGCTGGCGGCCGGGGTGGAACCGTTGGTCGGGGCGTCGGCCGGCTGGCAACCGGCAAGGGCGGCGACCAGGGCGAGGGCAAGAAGATGCGGGCGCATCGGCGTTCCTGTACTGGGGTCAATTCCCGAGCATAGGCCTCCGGGGCTGCTTTGTCCCCGTGCCATAGGATTACCATGGGCACTGACAAGGACCCTCCAGCGGAGCGCAGGACATGGAATACCAGGGAAGCTGCCATTGCGGCAGGATCGCATTCACCGTACAGGCCGAGGCGCCGATCAGCGACGTCATCGACTGCAACTGCTCGATGTGCCGTCGCCGCGGCAGCCTGCTGTGGTTTGCCCCGCGCGAGGCGTTCCAGCTGAGCACCAATCCCGCGGACGTGGCCACCTACCACTTCAACAAAGCCCACATCGATCATCACCACTGCCGCGAGTGCGGCGTTGCCCCCTACAGCGAAGCGGTGGACCCGCGCACCGGTACGCCGATGGTGGCGGTGAACGTGCGCTGCGTACCGCAGGTAGACCTGGCCACGCTGGCGGTGATGTCCTACGACGGAGCGGCACTGTGACGCCGCTGCGCGCGTGGACGCGTGTGGTGGCAATGCCGGTGCTGCTGCTGGCGCTGGCGGCCTGTGCCAAGAACGGCGAGAGGGCGCAGGAGGCGGGTGCGGCCGCTGCCGATGCTGCTGTCGCTTCGCCGGAAGGTGCGTTCCTGGCCTACGAGCATGACGTGCAGATCCAGCTGGAAGCGGCGCAGATTGCACCGCGCATCCAGCAGGTGGCGCAGGCCTGCCAGAGCGCGAAGTTCGGTGACTGCGCGGTGCTGCAGGTCGACCAGCGCAGTGGCGAGCAGCCCAGCGGCGAGGTCAAGGTGCGCATTGCGCCGAAGGGCACCGAGCCGTTGATCGCTCTGGCCGGTGAGGGGGGCACGCTGCAGTCGCGCAATACGCGCGCCGAGGACCTGGCGCAGGAGGTAGCAGACACCGCACTGACCAAGGCGCGGCTGGAGAAGGAACATGCGCGGCTGCTGTCCTACCAGGACCGCAAGGACCTGAAGATCGAAGACCTGATGGCGATCACCACGCGCCTGTCGGAGATCGAAGCGGGCGTCGAGCAGGCCAACAAGGATGCCGCCCAGCAGCGCCGGCGCATCGATACCCAGCTGGTGACGATGCACTTCGACACCACCTCGGGCCAGCGCAGCCGCAGCGAGATCGGTGAGGCGCTGAGCGAATCGGGCAGCATCCTCAGCACCAGTATTGCGTTCCTGATCCGCGCCGCGGCCGCGTTGCTGCCGGTAGCGGTGCTGGCGTTGATCGCGGCCTGGGGGGTGCGGGCGTGGTGGCGTCGCCGCCGTCGCACGCTGCCGCCCACCCTTTGAGGACAAGGTTGATGCCGGCAGCCAGCCGGCATCAGCCCTCGTCGGTCTCGTACTCGACGAACACATCCAGCTCCAGCGCCAGTTCCTGCACCGCATCGCGCACCTTCTGCGCGGTGCTTTCGTTGCCGACTTCCACCTCCAGTTCGTGGATGCCCGGGCCGATGTCATCGGACAGCCCGGCAGAACTGGAATCGTCGTCGTCCATGTGCGGCATCAGGTCGTCGGTTTCCTCGACATGTTCGATGCCGTCCAGGCCGAGCAGCAGGTCGCTGATGGCACGGGCGTCGTCTTCGGTTCCGGTGATGCGCAGTCGCAGCATGGCCATGGCGTCGATACGGTGTGGGGTTGCCTGCAGCCTAGCCAGCGTGAAGCAAAGAACGGGTGAGGGCGCAGTCAGCCGTGCGTGGCCGGGCGCCCGAGCAGGCTTTCCGGCAACGCGGGAATCGGCGTGCGTTCGTCCTGCGCCTGCTCCAGCAACCAGTCGATGAACAGGCGCGCGGCGTGGCTCGGCGGTTGCCCTTCGGCATGCACCACGTGATACGCGTAGCGCGCCTTCAGCGCCGGGCCAGGCAGGCGTACCACCTCGTAGCGCTGCAGGTAGGGCTGCGCGATATGGGTACGTGCCAGCACCGTGCCCATGCCGTACACCGCGGCACGCATCGCATCGGTACTGTCGGCGAAGGTGTGCATCGGCGGCAGTGGCGAGGGTGGGCGCACGCCGGCATGGCGGAACCAGTCACGCCAGCCCTGCGGCGACAGATCGGTCAGCAGCGGCAGGTCGGCGATGCGCGCCGGATCGACCAGCGTTTCGACCCCGGCCAGCGCCGGCGAGGCCACCGGGAACAGGTAGTCATCCATCAGGTGCTGTGCACGCAGGCCTGGCCACTGGCCCAGGCCATAGCGTATGCCGACCTCCGGACCGTTGTCGTCGTAGCGGTCCAGACCGCTGCCCGTGTGCAGTTCGATGCGGATGTGCGGATGGGCCTGGGTGAAGCGTGGCAGCCGTGGCAACAGCCAGCAGTAGGACAGCGAGCGCAGCGTGGTGATCCGCAGCGGCACGCTGTCGGCATCCGGCTGCAGATGATGGGCGACGGCCGCGACATCGGAGAAGGCGGCGCTGGCGGCGTCGGCCAGCTGCCGGCCCTCGGCAGTCAGGCGCACGCCGCGGGCGTGGCGCAGGAACAGCCGGGTTTCCAGCACCTCCTCCAGCCGGCGCACATGGTGGCTGACCGCGCTGGCGGTCAGGTGCAGCTCCTGGGCGGCCTGGGCGAAGTTCTGGTGGCGCGCTGCAACCGCGAACACGGCCAGTGCGGGGAGCAGGGAAGGGCGTAGCTGCATGTCCAGCCTCAAACCATATTTGTGGCTGGCAGCGATACTACGCGCTTGTACGGCGGGCGTCTGCGCCCGATCCTGTCTGCCTTGGCGAGGAACAGACGATGGACGGAGGCAGGGCATGAATGCGGTCCCACAGGCGGCCGAGCGCGACTGGCGCACGCCGCTGGAATTGACCCTGCTGGGCGCCATCTGGGGCTGCTCGTTCCTGTTCATGCGGGTGGCGGTGCCGTCGTTCGGCCCGTTCGCGCTGGTCGAGGTGCGGCTGGTGCTGGGCGCGCTGGTGCTGCTGCCGTTCCTGTGGCGCGCCCGCGCGCAGTTCCGCCGCGGCGCTGGCTGTGGCTGGCACCGATCGGCCTGATCAACTCGGCGCTGCCGTTCGTGCTGTTCGCCTATGCCGCCGAACAGGCACCGGCCGCGATCGGTGCGATCTGCAATGCGATGACCGTGCTGTTCGCCGCGCTGATCGCTTTCCTGTTCTTCGGTGAAAAGATCGGCATGCGCCGTGCCGGTGCGCTGCTGGTCGGCTTCGCCGGCGTGGTGGTGCTGGCCACCGCCAAGGTCTCTGGCCTGAGCATCGGCACCGCGGTGCTGGCCGGTGCGGCGGCCTCGCTGCTGTACGGCCTGGGCGTGAACCTGGTGAAGCGACACATGACCGGGCTGCCGTCGGCGGCCGCTGCGGCAGCAACGCTGTCCTGCGCTTCGCTGTGGATGCTGCCGATGGCGGTCAGCCATTGGCCGCAGGCGGCGATTCCGGCCAAGGCCTGGGGCGCAGCGATCGCGCTTGGCGTGGCCTGCACCGGGCTGGCGTTCCTGATGTTCTATCGTTTGATCGGCCGTATCGGCCCGTCGCGTGCATCCACGGTGACCTACCTGATTCCGCTGTTTGGTGCGGCCTTCGCGTGGTTGTTCCTGGGCGAGCCGGTGACGCTGCAGATGCTGATTGCCGGTGCGTTGATTCTGGGTAGCGTGGCGGTGAGTCAGAAGGGTTGAGGTGTTTTGCACGTGGCGCGTGCTGAAGGCGCTTCATTGTTCATGGGCGTTACTTTTCTTTGTACGCAAAGAAAAGTAACCAAAAGAAACGTTCCGCCGGTCACGAGCCGATGCTGCGCATCGGTGCCCTGCGCTCCTCGGCCCGTCGAGGGACGGCGCGGGAACTCGCTGCGCTCAGACACCCGCGCCTCTTCGCCCTCGCCGGACCTGCGGTGCTCGGCTCGCTCAAGGCGGACCCAGATCAAAGGCCACAGCTGCACCCAGTAGATCCACGCCATGCGTGGATGCTTTTGCGGTTGATCTTGACCTTCCAGTCCGCCTTGAGCGAGCCGAGCATCGCAGGGGAATCAGGGGCGAAGAGGTGCCGATGTCTGAGCGCAGCGAGTTCGGCACCGCCCCCTGATTCACCGAGAAGCGCAGGGGACCGGCGTGCGAAGCACGGCGGCTCGCGACCTGGCGGCGCGTTTCTTTTGGTTACTTTTCTTTTCGCGCGAAAAGAAAAGTGACGCCCATGAACGATGA
Source organism: Stenotrophomonas sp. 80084_Sma (assembly GCF_056481995.1). Taxonomy (NCBI): domain Bacteria; kingdom Pseudomonadati; phylum Pseudomonadota; class Gammaproteobacteria; order Lysobacterales; family Lysobacteraceae; genus Stenotrophomonas; species Stenotrophomonas sp. 80084_Sma. The sequence goes on from NZ_CM151177.1 coordinate 1,543,478, forward strand.
AGCACCTTCAGCACGCGCCACGCGCAGAACCCGCGACGGCGTTACTTCACCGGCACCGGAACATTGCAAAGATCGATATGCCCCGCCGGGCGCTTGTAGAAATCATCCACGCGATTCCGCCGCGCTTCCACCGTATCGGCGAAGGTCTTCGAGTCGGTACGCAGTACCTGGATCGGCGTGCGCTCGGCCACCGGCACATCGCTGGCACGGCGGATCGACACGATCGGCGTACGCAGCTTCGGGTCGGTGTAGAAGCCCATCGGCGCCGGGCCGCGCGGGGTCGCGCTGAGCAGCTCCATGCCCTTCAGCACGCGGCCGACCAGGGTGATGTTGCGGTCCAGCTGGCGCGGCGACTGGCCGGTCACCACGTACAGTTCGGCACCGATGCTGCTGTCTTCCTCGTTGCTGCGGCCAGCGCCGAGCATGCCGTAGCAATGCGCCAGCCAGGCCTTGCCGGCCTGCGGGTCCTGGCCGACCGGGAAGCCGTCGACGAAACCGGTCTGCGCGGCCCAGCCATCGCGATCCGGCAGCACGCTGACCTTCAGGCCGGCGCTGGCGCGTTCGAATTCGGCCGGCAGCTTGCGTTCGGCGCTACCGAACGGCTTGGCCTTGGCCGCATCATCGGCGTCGGCATCGCCGAACTGCACCACGAAGTTGTCCTGCGAGCGGTAGATGCTGGTGCCGTCCCAGAAGTGCTCGCGGGCGAAGGTCTGGATGTTGGCGACATGGCGCGGAGCGAACTGCGGCGCCAGCTCGATGATCACCCGCCCGGCCGGCAGGTCCATGTACAGCAGGTTGGCCGGGTCCGGCGTGCGCCAGTCGCTGGCCGCCGAGGCATCGAGGATCTGCTGCGGGCTGCGGTAGGGCGTGGCCGCGCTGGCCATGACGGGCAGCAGGCAGGACAGGGCGAGGGCGGTCAGGGCAAGGCGACGACGGTGCGGCATGGGATCCCCGGAACATGAACGAGGCTTCGATTCTGCGTGAGCGGCCCGGCCACGCCAACCGGCAGAGTGACTAACGACACATTCGCTATACCGAACTTCACACTACTGTGGACTTCAACGTAGTGGAGGGCCGGTCATGTCCGAGGACGATGTCCAGCTGAAGAAGTTCCAGAAGGAACTCAGCGCTGGAACGGTGTCGCTGGCCCTGCTGGCGGTGCTGGCCCGGGCTGGGGAGCCGCTGTACGGCTACCTGATCGCCAAGGAGCTGGAGCGGGTGGGCGAGGGCGTGCTGAGCGGCAAGCAGAGCGCGCTGTACCCGGTGCTGCGCAATCTGGAGGGCGCCGGCCTGCTGGAAAGCCATGTGGAGCCGTCCAGCAGCGGGCCGCCGCGGCGCTACTACCGCATCAATGAACGTGGCCGCGAGGTGCTGGCGCAATGGCGCCAAGCCTGGCAGGCCACACGCGATTCCGTCGATTCCGTGTTGGAGGGGGTACCGCAATGAACGACCCGAGCCTGGCAGGCCGAGCCCTGCCCACGACCATCCCGCAGTACCTGGCGCAGCTGCGCGCGTCATTGGAAGGCGCCGACCCGGCGATGGTGCAGGACGCGCTGTACGACGCCGAGGAATACCTGCGCTCGGAGCTGGCGGCGCAGCCCGGCCGCAGCGAGGCCGAGGTGATCGCCGACGTTGCCGGCAGCTACGGTGCGCCGGACGAGGTAGCCGAAATCTACCGCGAGACCGAAGTGACGGTGAATCGCGCGCTGCGTACACCGCGTGCGGATACCGCACCGGTGCTGCGTGCGGCGGCGGAAGCCAGTGGTGTCGAGCCGGCCGCGCCGCCACCAGCGCCGGTACAGCGCTCGCTGCTGGCCCGCTTCTTCGGCGTGGTGGCCGATCCGCACACTTACGGTGCGCTGTTCTACATGCTGCTGTCACTGGCCACCGGCATCTTCTTCTTCACCTGGGTGGTGACCGGCCTGTCGCTGTCGCTGGGCCTGCTGATCCTGATCATCGGCATCCCGCTGACCGTGCTGTTCTTCGGTTCGGTGCGCGGGCTGGCGCTGCTGGAAGGGCGGCTGGTGGAAGCGCTGCTGGGCGAGCGCATGCCACGTCGTCCGCGTTACACCGACCGCAGCCGCACCTGGCTGCAGCGCATCGGCGACATGTTCACCGATGGCCGCACCTGGCTGACGCTGCTGTACTTCGTGCTGATGCTGCCGCTGGGCGTCATCTACTTCACCATCGCGGTGACGCTGCTGTCGCTGTCGCTGAGCCTGATCTGGGCGCCGGTCGCGGCGATCTTCAGTGGCGACATCCCCGGCGTGTACATCAACGACGTGAACGTACTGCCGATGGCGGCCTCGCCGCTGGTGGCAATCGCGGTTGCCGCGGCGGGGGCGCTGCTGCTGCTGCTGACGATGCATCTGGCACGCGGCATCGGCAAGCTGCATGGGCTGATCGCCAAGAACCTGCTCGTGCGGCTGTAAGCGGGTGCGGACGCTCCGGTAGGTGCCAACCTTGGTTGGCACGATCCATCAGTGCAGGGGCGCTTGGCGGAATTCGCTTTGGTAGGTGCCAACCTTGGTCGGCACAATCCTTCAGATACCGGGATTCAGGGTAGAGCGCCAACCAAGGTTGGCATCTATCAGGGCGTACCGACCAAGGTCGGCACCCACCCTGGGCGAGTTACCCCGCCTTTCGCCGCAACGGGGTGACGTTGCTCTTCTTCTTCGTGACCTTCGCCGCCGGTGCTTCGGCATGCGCGGCGAAGAAGTCGCGCACCTTCGGGTACACGACTTCGCGCCAGCGACGGCCGCTGAAGATGCCGTAGTGGCCGGCACCTTCGACGATGAAATGCTCACGGCGGCCAGCGTCGATGCCGGTGCACAGCGCCTGCGCGGCTTCGGTCTGGCCGAGGCCGGCGATGTCGTCCAGCTCACCCTCGATGCTCAGCAGCGCGGTGTCGCGGATCGCCGACGGATCGACCTTCTCACCGTTGACCACCCACTCGCCACGCGGCAGCAGGAAGTCCTGGAACACCACGCGGATGGTATCCAGGTAGTACTTGGCCGGCATGTCCAGCACCGCGTTGTACTCGTCGTAGAAACGACGGTGCGCGTCGGCGTCTTCCAGGTCGCCCTTGACCAGGTCGGTGTAGAAATCCCAGTGCGAGCTGAAGTGGCGGCTCGGGTTCATCGACAGGAACCCGGCGTGCTGCAGGAAGCCCGGGTACACGCGGCGGCCGGCGCCGGGATAGCTGGCCGGCACGGTGTGGATGACGTTGTTCTCGAACCACGACAGCGGGTTCTGCGTGGCCAGGTTGTTCACTGCAGTCGGGCTGCAGCGCGCGTCGATCGGGCCACCCATCATCACCAGCGTGCGCGGCGTCGGCTCGCCACGGCTGGCCATCAGCGAAACCGCCGCCAGCACCGGTACGGTCGGCTGGCACACGCTGACCACGTGCAGGCGCTCCACGCCGAGGTGGCGGATGAACTCCTGGATGTAGGCGATGTAGTCGTCCAGGCCGAACTCGCCTTCGCTGGCCGGCACCATGCGCGCGTCGACCCAGTCGGTCACATACACGCGGTGGTCGCGCAGCAGCGTGCGCACGGTGTCGCGCAGCAGCGTGGCGTGGTGGCCGGACAGCGGCGCCACCACCAGCACGAACGGCTGGTTGAGCATGGTGTGCAGCTGGTCGGCTTCATTGCTGTGGCGCTTGAAGCGCAGCAGCTTGCAGAACGGCTTGCTCACTTCCTCGTGCACGACGATCGGCACGCGCTCGCCATCGACGTCGATTTCGTTGATGCCCCACTCGGGCTTCTCGTAATCCTTGCCGATGCGATGGAAGAGTTCATTGACCGCCGCCAGGCGATCAGCGCCGGGCATCTGCGACCACCAGTGGCCCTGGTTGGCGAAGAACCTGGCGTTGGCCTGGGCCTGGTGCACCCAGGGGGCGAGCAGGTTGCGGGTCAGTTCGTGCAGTTGATAGAGCATGACGACCGAATATGTATGGTCATATGTTGCCGCGCAGCATATCCCATCCGGGTGTCCCGCAGGTTAAGTTGGCTGAAAATAATGAATCCGGATTCACATCCGTTCCAGCGCGGCCGCATCGCCTGCCGGGGCGGGGCCGAGCCAGCAATGCGACCCTACCGGCTGCAGACCGTGCCGGGCCAGCGTCCGCCGGTACCAGCGCGCCGGGCGGGCCTGGAAACCCTCGTGGTCGCCCTCGAACGCGTCCTCGGCGGCGAAGGTCTCCAGGAAGGCCACGCCGCCTGTCAGCTCCGCCACGCCGGCCAGTCCGGCACGCAGCTCACGGTCGGGCACGTAGTGCATCACGTCCGAGCAGATCAGCAGGTCGACCGGGGCGCAGGGCCGCAGCCAGGCGAAATCACCGAAGCGGGCCAGGTGCAGGTTGCGGGTGCGGCCGTAGCGGCGCACAGCGTACTCGCTGCTGTCGAAGCCGAGGTATTCGACCTTCGGACGCAGCTTCAGCAGCGGCGCGCGCCAGGCGCCTTCGCCGCAGCCGATATCCAGCACGCTGCGGATCGGTCGCTCCAGGTAGTACTCGGCGCTGGCCACAGCCAATGCCACCTTGCGTGCCAGGCGGGCGCTGCCACCGATGTCGGCGCTGCGGTACCAGCGTTGGAAGTAGGCGGCGTCGTAGGTCTTGTCCATGGGGCGGTCGCAGTGGTGAAAACGGCGCTTATCGTACGGCGTTGCGGCGTGCCATGCGTCGATGTGTCGCGGCGCTGGGGCGTGGGGTGGCCCGGCCACGGCATGCGAGAATGGCCGCCAACCTACGCCAGCCGCCGGAGCGAGCGCATGCAGAGCTACTACTGGGTCAAGACCTTCCACATCGTGTTCGTGGTGGCGTGGATGGCGACGGTGTTCTATCTGCCGCGCATCCTGGTGAACCTGGCCGAGACCGCTGGCCAGCCGGCGGTGACCGAGCGCCTGCAGCTGATGGGCCTGCGCCTGTACCGCTTCGGCCACTCGATGTTCGGTCTGGCATTCCTGCTGGGTCTGGTGCTGTGGCTGGGTTACAAGGTCATTCCGGATTTCCCGACGATGGTTGCCTCGGGCGGCGCCGGTTGGCTGCATGCCAAGCTGGGGCTGGTGGTGCTGCTGCTGGCGTATTTCATCTGGATCGGGCGCCTGCTCAAGGGCGTGGCCAAGGGCAGGGCGCTGCCGTCGTCGCGCGCGCTGCGCTGGATCAACGAGATCCCGCTGCTGGCCTTCATCCCGATCGTGTGGCTGGTGCTGGCCAAGCCATTCTGACGCGGGGTCATCTGCACCCGGTAGATCCACGCCATGCGTGGATGCCGCCAGGGCGCAAACGAAAGAGCCGGGCGATTGCCCGGCTCTTTCGTTTCTGCAATCACCTGCGTGTTGCCGGCCAGCGGCCGGCACTACCGGGCTTAGGCCGCTTCGTACGTGCCGTAGCTGCGCAGGCGGGCGTAGCGCTGTTCCAGCAGCTGCTCGGTGGACAGCTTGTCCAGCGCGTCCAGCTCGTTCAGCAGCACCGCCTTCAGGCGCTTGGCCATCTGCGTCGGGTTGCGGTGGGCGCCGCCGGTCGGCTCGCGCACGACCTTGTCGACCAGGCCCAGGCTCTTCAGGCGCGGGGCGGTCAGGCCCAGCTGTTCGGCGGCATCCTTGGCCTTGCCGGCATCCTTCCACAGGATCGAGGCGCAGCCTTCCGGGGTGATGGTCGAGTACACCGAGTACTCCAGCATCACGGTGCGGTCGCCCACGCCCAGCGCCAGCGCGCCGCCGGAGCCACCTTCACCGATCACGGTGCAGATGATCGGCACCTTCAGTTCGGCCATCTCGATCAGGTTGCGTGCGATCGCTTCGGACTGGCCGCGCGATTCGGCATCGATGCCCGGCCAGGCGCCGGCGGTGTCGATCAGGGTCAGCACCGGCAGGCCGAAGCGCTCGGCCATCTTCATCAGGCGCAGGGCCTTGCGGTAGCCCTCCGGCTTGGGCATGCCGAAGTTGCGCTTGATCTTTTCCTTGGTGTCACGGCCCTTCTGGTGGCCGATCACCATCACTGCACGGCCGTTGATGCGTGCCAGGCCGCCCATGATCGCCTTGTCGTCGGCGAAGGCACGGTCGCCGGCCAGCTCCTGGAACTCATCGAACATGACGCGTAGGTAGTCGGCGGTGTACGGGCGCGACGGATGACGGGCCAGCTGCAGTACCTGCCACGAGGTCAGGTTGCGGAAGATCTGCGCGGTGCGCATGCGCAGCTTGTCCTGCAGCGCGTGCACTTCCGCCTCGACATTGACCGCCGGCCCGGCACTGGCGTTGCGCAGTTCCTGGATCTTGGCTTCCAGGTCGGCGATGGGTTGCTCGAAGTCGAGGTAGTTCGGATTCATCGGAAGCCGTCGTGTAAAGAAGAGGGGAATTCTAGCCGAATGCGTGCAAACCACCCGTACGCCTTCGTCTGGAAGGCGACGGTAGCGCAGCCGGGCAGGGGGCGCCAGTCAGCTCAGGGCACCACCAGGGCGCTGCGGCCCATCAGCTGGCTGCGCTGGGAAACGAAGTCGTTGTAGGCCTCGTTGGCCTCCCGGCCCAGCCCGCTGCCCAGGGTGGCGGTGGCCGAGGTGAAGGCCATCTGCGCGGCGAAGTCCTGCTTGCGCAGGGCCTTCTGTTCATCGGCGGTGGTGGCCTTCAGCCAGCGCGCATAGACCTCACGCAGCGGCGCGGCATGCGCCTCGAAGGCCGGCACCAGCGCCGGCAGGCTGGCCGGGGCCGGTTCCAGGCTGAACGCCGGGGCCACGTAGCCGGCCGGCTGCTCGCGCTTGAACGCACCCGGCTCGCCCATGCCTTCTTCGACGTAGGCGATGAAGGCGGGGGCGGTGAACACCTTGGCCACGATCTGGCCACCACTGGCGTCGACGTGGGCCACCACCTTTTCCTTCGGGAAGGGCTCGCGCACGCCGTAGGTCCAGGTCTTGTCGATGAACAGTTCGTGGTGCTTCTCGAACGGGCCTTCGAAGTCGACGCCACCCAGCTCGATGCCGGCCTTGCCGGTGCCGAAGTTCTTCAGCTTGCTCTCGTCGGTGACGTAGATCTCGCGGGCGACCACGTACTCGCTCAGGGTCGGGTTGATCAGGCCGCCACGGCCATCGACGTAGACGATGAAGCGCACATCACCGAGCTTGTCGGTATGCAGGCGATGCTCGCCGACGGCCAGCGAAATCGGGCGCGAGCCCTGTGCGGCCACCGGCAGGTCCTTGCCATCGATGCTCAGTGCCAGCGGCGTGTCGGTCGGGTTGTCGATCTGGAACTCGACCTTCGAGGGCGAACAGGCGGCCAGGGCCAGCGCGGCGGCGAACGGGAACAGCAGGGTCTTCATCGGCAATCGTCCTTGATACATGGAACGGGAAAGCAGGGATTTCAGCAAAAACCAGGGAGCCAGCTTCAGCTGGCCCACGGCGGGCTGTAGCGCACCTTCAGGGTGCGCACGGCGGGGTCGGCGCGCAGCGCCTCCATCAGCTTGGAATCGATGCGTACCGCGCTCTGCCCGGACACATCGAGCATGCCGGCGACGCCGCCGTGCGGCCCCTTCAGCAGCAGGTCCAGGCGCAGCGGCGTGCGGCCAGGGCGATGGCGGTCGAGCAGCGCATCAATGCGTTCCCAGACCGGGCGCTGCTGGCGCAGGTCCAGGCGCAGCGAGAGCCGGGTGGCGTAGTTGGCGCAGACTTCGTCGAAGTCCCAGCACTGGCGGATGCGCAGCGCGAAGCCACCGTTGAATTCGTCCTCGCGCAGGCCACCCTTGACCACCAGGATGCGGTCCTTGGTCATCAGGTGGCCGAACTCGGCCATCGCGTCGGAGAACGCGCTGCACTCGACGCGGCCACGGCCGTCCTCGAGCTGGATGAAGATCTGGCTCTCACCCTTGCGGCGCACGCCGACCACCTGGCCGGCCAGCACGGTCTGTACTTCCGGGCGCCAGCGCTTCTCGCCGCCGCCGCCGCCACCGCTGTTGGCGCTCCAGATCTTCTCCACCGAGCCCAGGTCGTTGCCGACCAGGTCGCGCACGTCGTCGCGCCAGGGATCGAACGGGTGGCCACTGAGATAGAAACCCAGCGTGTCGCGCTCGCCATTGAGGCGCTGCAGCAGCGGCCATTCCTCGGCTTCGGGCAGGTCCAGCTGGATCGTGGTCGCGCTCGGGTCGGGGCCGCCGAACAGCGAGTTCTGCCCGGACGCACGTTCGCGCGCCATCTGGTCGGTGGCCTTGATCACTTCCGGCAGCTGCAGCATCAGCGAGGCGCGGTTATGCCCGAGCTCATCCAGTGCGCCGCAGTTGATCATCGCTTCCAGCGTGCGCCGGTTGAGCTTGGCCGATCCGACGCGGGTGCAGAAGTCGAGCAGGTCCTTGTAGTCGCCACCCTTCAGGCGCTCGTCCACGACGGCCTCGCAGGCACCCTGGCCGACGCCCTTGATCGCGCCAAGCCCGTACTGGATGGTGTCCGGGGTCACGGCTTCGAACATGAAGGCGGAGTGGTTCACCTTCGGCGGCAGCACGGTCAGGCCGAGGTTGCGCACCTCGTCGAGGAAGCCGACCACCTTCTCGGTGTTGTCCAGGTCCGAGGACAGCGTGGCCGCCATGAACTCGGCCGGGTAATGGCGCTTCAGCCATGCGGTCTGGTAGCTGACCAGCGCGTAGGCAGCGGCGTGCGACTTGTTGAAGCCGTAGCCGGCGAACTTCTCCATCAGGTCGAAGATCGCGTCGGCCTTGGCCTCGTCCACGCCGTCCTTGGCCGCGCCTTCGCGGAAGATCTCACGGTGCTTGGCCATTTCGGCCGGCACCTTCTTGCCCATCGCGCGGCGCAGCAGGTCGGCGCCGCCCAGCGAGTAGCCGCCGACGATCTGCGCCATCTGCATCACCTGCTCCTGGTACACCATGATGCCGTAGGTGTCCTTCAGGATCGCTTCGGTGCGCGGATCGGGATAGATGATTTCTTCCTGGCCGTGCTTACGCGCGTTGAAGGAGGGAATCAGGTCCATCGGGCCGGGACGGTACAGCGACACCAGCGCGATCAGGTCTTCGAAACGGTCGGGGCGCGCGTCCTTCAGCAGGCGGCGCATGCCCGAGGATTCGAACTGGAACACCGCGCCGGTGTTGCCGTTGGCGAAGATGTCCTTGTAGGTGGGCGTGTCGTCGAGCGGGATCGCGGCGATGTCCACCGGCGGGATGCCGGCGCGCTCATGGCGCTTGTTGATCGCCTTCACCGCCCAGTCGATGATGGTCAGCGTGCGCAGGCCCAGGAAGTCGAACTTCACCAGGCCGACTTCTTCCACGTCGTTCTTGTCGAACTGGGTGACCGGGTTCTTGCCGAGGCCGTTCTCGTCGTGTTCGGCGTACAGCGGGCAGAACTCGCTCAGCGGCTCGGGCCCGATCACCACGCCACCGGCATGCTTGCCGGCGTTGCGGGTCAGGTCTTCCAGCTGCAGCGCCAGGTCGATCAGGTCGCGGACATCGTCCTCGGTCTCGTAACGCTGGATCAGTTCGGCCGACGCCATTTCCGAGCTCGGGCCTTCCTTGCCCTTGCCCAGCGCATCCTTCAGGTGGATGCCGAGGATGTTCGGGATCAGCTTGGAGACACCGTCGACCAGGCCATACGGGAAACCGAGCACGCGGCCGGAGTCGCGCACCACCGCCTTGGCGGCCATGGTGCCGTAGGTGATGATCTGGCTGACGCGCTCGCGCCCGTACTTGCGCGCGACGTAGTCGATCACCTCGTCGCGGCGGTCCATGCAGAAGTCGATGTCGAAGTCGGGCATCGACACGCGTTCGGGATTGAGGAATCGCTCGAACAGCAGGTTGTACGGCAGCGGGTCCAGGTCGGTGATCTTCAGCGCCCACGCCACCAGCGAGCCGGCACCCGAACCACGGCCGGGACCGATCGGGATGCCCTGGTTCTTGCCCCATTGGATGAAGTCGGCCACGATCAGGAAGTAGCCCGGGAAGCCCATCTTGATGATGGTGTTGAGCTCGAACTCCAGGCGCTCGAAATACTCTTCGCGGGTCTTGCCCGGCGCCAGTGGATTCTTCTCCAGGCGCTCTTCCAGGCCATCGCGCGACATCTTCTGGATCCAGGTGTCCAGGGTCTCGTCGTCGGGCACCGGGTAGTTGGGCAGGAAGTAGGTGCCCAGCCGCATCTCGATGTTGCAGCGTTCGGCCAGCGCCAGCGTGTTGTCGATCGCATCGGGGATGTCGGCGAACAGCGCACACATCTCCTCGGCCGACTTCAGGTACTGCTGGTCGCTGTACTCGCGCGGGCGCTTGGGATCGTCCAGCACGCGGCCGGTGGAAATGCATACGCGCGCTTCGTGCGCGCTGAAATCCGTCGGCGACAGGAAGCGTACGTCGTTGCTGGCCACCACCGGCAGGCCACGCTGGCCTGCGGCCATCAGCGCGAACTGGTTGAAGGTTTCTTCGCCCTCGCGGCCGGTGCGGGTCAGCTCCAGGTGCAGGCCGTCGCCGAACACGCGTTGCCAGTCGGCCAGCTGCTGCTCGGCCAGTTCATGCTTGCCGTCCAACGCCAGGCGCCCGGCCAGGCTCTGCCGGCCAGCGAGTGCGAACAGGTTGGCGTTGCCGGCCTTCAGCCAGTCCGGGTGGATTGCCACGCCGCCTTCCGGGCGATGGCCTTCCATCCAGGCGCGGGTCAGCAGGCGCGACAGGCTCAGGTAGCCCTCACGGTCGCGGCACAGCAGGGTCATCCGCCACGGGTCCTGGCCTTCCTCGGCGATCAGCACGTCGGCGCCGGCGATCGGCTTGATGCCCACGCCTTCGGCGGCCTTGTAGAACTTGACCAGCGCGAACAGGTTGTTGAGGTCGGTCACCGCCAGCGCGGGCAGGCCGAGCTCGACCGAGCGCGACAGCAGGTTGGCCTGCTTGGCCTTCTTCGGGTCCGCCTGGTCGGGCTTGGCCGGCACGCGGATGGTCGAGTCCGCCAGCGAGAACTCGGTGTGGACGTGGAGATGTACGAAGCGGGAGTTGGACATGCCGGACCAGGTTGGAGCGCGCGGGCCCCGGGTGCTGACGGAAGATCGTCGCCGGGGTCGGGATGCGCTGGAGTGCCCGGTCAGGGTAGCGAGGGCAGGGGGAAGCGACAAGGACTTGACGGTGCGCCGATTGCGCGAATGTCGCCGGGCATGGCCCGGCGCCAGCGGAGGCGTTCACATTGCCGTGAAAGCGCCGGACGATACCCGGCAGCCGTTGTTCAAGCGATGGCTGTGATCGCGGGGGCTGGCGCTGTTTCCAGGCACTCGCGCACCGGGGCGAAGCTGCGCCGGTGCTCCACGCAGGGGCCGTGCTCGCGCAGGGCGGCCAGGTGGGCCGGGGTGCCGTAGCCCTTGTGCTGCTCGAAGCCGTACCGCGGATGGCGGGCATGCACCTCCTGCATGTAGCGGTCGCGCGAGACCTTGGCCAGGATCGAGGCGGCCATGATCGCGCGGTCGATGCCATCGCCGCCGACCAGCGCCTGCGCCGGCAGTACCAGACCCTTGGGCACCACGTTGCCATCGATGCGCGCGAAGCCGGCCACGTGGGCGACCGCTGCGACCACGTCGCGCATGCCCTGCAGGGTGGCCTGGTAGATGTTCAGACGGTCGATGGTGTCCACGTCCACCAGCACCACATGCCAGGCCAGGGCGCGCTCGATGATGCGGTCATGCAGCTGCTCGCGGCGCGCCGCGGTCAGCTGCTTGGAATCGTCCAGGCCGTTGATGCGCGGCCGTGCCGGGTCGAACACCACGGCCGCCACCGCGACCGGCCCGGCCAGCGGGCCACGACCGGCTTCGTCGACGCCGGCGACCAGGCGCTCCGGCTCGACCACCGCCGCGCCATCGAACAGGGTCAGGCTGGCCGCTGCGGCGTGGCGGCGGCTCATGCCTGGGCCTGGTCGCGCATCAGCAGCTCGCCGACGGCGTCGGCGGCACGTGCCGACGCATTGCGGCGCAGGCGCTCATGCAGGCGGGCATAGGTGTCCTGCAGGTCGGTCACCCGCTGCGGGTGGTCGAACCATTGCTGGATGGCCGCAGCCAGCTTGTCCGGCGTGCAGTCATGCTGCATCAGCTCCGGTGCCAGGTCCTGGCCGGCCAGGATGTTGGGCAGGGCAAAGCGGTCGACCTTGATCAGGCCGAATGCCTTGACCAGACGGTAGGTCAGCTCGTTGACACGGTAGCCGACCACCATAGGCCGCTTCACCAGCATGGCCTCCAGGGTCGCGGTACCGGACGCCAGCACCACCACGTCGGCCGCGATCATGGCGTTGCGCGCCTGGCCGTCGAGCACATGCGAGTACGCGACCGGCAGCGCCGAGCGCGACAGCTGCTCTTCGATCAGCCGCTTGCATGCGGGGTTGGCGGCAGGCACCACCACGTGCAGGCCGGGGATGCGCTCGGAGACCTGCCAGGCGGCTTCGAAGAAGGGTTCACCGAGGCGCGAGATTTCGCCCAGGCGGCTGCCTGGCAGCACCGCCAGCACCTTGGCCGACGTCGGCAGGCCAAGCGCTGCGCGCGCTTCCTCGCGGTTGCCCTGCAGGGGGATGTCATCGGCCATCGGATGGCCAACGAAGCGTGCGTCGATGCCGTGCTTGGCATAGATGGGCGGTTCCATCGGGAACAGGCACAGCACCAGGTCGGCGCTGCTGCCGATCTTCTCGGCGCGCTTCTCGCGCCAGGCCCAGACCGAGGGGCTCACGTAATGCACGGTGCGCACGCCGCGCTGCTTCAGCCAGCGTTCGATGCCCAGGTTGAAGTCGGGCGCGTCGATGCCGATGAACACGTCCGGCTGCCATTCCAGCGCACGCTGGCGGAACGCGGAACGCAGTTTGAGCAGGCGTGGCAGATGGCGCAGTACTTCGGTCAGGCCCATCACCGCCAGCTCGCTGGCATCGTGCCAGGTCAGGCAGCCGGCGCTGCGCATGGCATCGCCACCGATGCCGGCGAACTCGGCATTCGGAAAGCGTGCCTTCAGTTCGCGCACCAGGCCCGCACCCAGCAGATCACCGGAGGCCTCACCGGCCACCAGCGCGATCCGCAACGGGCGCTCGCTGAGCACCCGCTGCGCGGGGACGCTGCCGGCCATCGAGGCCAGCGGAATCACGGCGGCGCCGGCCGGCGCCTGGCCGGTCGTGCTGCTCATCGCAGCAAGGGCCTCTCGGCGTGCTCGATGAAGTCCAGCATGGCCTTCACGTCATCGCTGTCGCGCGCCTGTTCGGTCAGCTGCACCTTGGCTTCGGCCAGTGGCAGGCCCGCCACGTACAGCGTGCGGTAGGCACGCTTGATGGCGGAAATGCGCTCGGCGTCGAAGCCGCGGCGTTTCAGGCCTTCGCTGTTGATGCCGCGCGGGCGGCCCAACGAATCGGTGCCGACCATGGTGAACGGCGGAACATCGCCATTGGTCAGCGCGCCCATGCCGAGGAAGGCATGCGCACCGATGCGGCAGAACTGGTGGGCCCCGGCGAAGCCGCTGATGATCACGTAGTCACTCACGGTCACGTGGCCGGCCAGGGTGGTGTTGTTGGAGAACACGCAGAAGTTGCCGACATGGCAGTCATGCGCCACGTGCGTGTAGGCCAGCATCCAGTTGTCGTCGCCGATGGTGGTGATGCCGCCGCCGCCGCCGGTGCCACGGTTCAGCGTGACGAACTCGCGGAACACATTGCGGTCGCCGATCACCAGCTCGGTGCGCTCCCCTGCATACTTCTTGTCCTGCGGTTCGCCACCGACGGCTGCGTGGCCGATGAAGCGGTTGTCGCGGCCGATCTTCGTCGGGCCGTGGATGCTGCAGTGGGGGCCGATCACCGTGCCGGCACCGATTTCCACATCGGCACCGATCAGGGTGAACGCGCCCACCTGGACGTCATCGGCCAGGCGCGCGGCCGGGTCGATGACGGCGGTCGGGTGGATCCGCGGTGCGTTGTCAGTCATTCCTGCCTCCAGTGGATCAGCCCTTGGCGCCGGCGCACATGACTTCGGCCGAGGCAACGACTTCACCGTTGACCTTGGCTTCGCCGTAGTACCAGCCCATGTTGCGGATCAGGCGCTTCATCTGCACATCCAGCATCAGCACGTCGCCGGGAACGACCTGCTTGTTGAAGCGGGCGTTTTCCACCTTGACCATGTAGAACAGCTTGGACTGCGAGTCACGGCCGAGCGTGAGCTGGGTCATCACGCCACCGGCCTGCGCCAGCGCTTCGATGATCAGTACGCCGGGCATGATCGGGCGGCCCGGGAAGTGGCCCTGGAAGAACGGCTCGTTGATGCTGACGTTCTTCTGCGCAAGGATGCGCTTGGCGTCGATGTCGAGCTCAAGCACCCGGTCCACCAGCAGGAACGGGTAGCGGTGCGGGAGCAGTTCCTGGATCTGGCAGACGTCGATCGGAAGCTGCAGCGTGTCGTTCATTCTTTCTCCTTGCCAGCAGCCAGGACGCGGCGAGCCAATGCGTCCAGCTGCTTGAAGCGCGCGGCGTTCTTGCGCCACGTGCGGTTGTCGGTCAACGGGGTGCCGGACGAGTACTCGCCCGGCTCATGGATGGAATTGCGGACCACCGACTTGCCGGTGATCACGACCTTGTCGCAGATCTCGAGGTGGCCGACCACGCCAACGTGGCCGCCGAGCAGGCAGTAGCGGCCGATCCTGGCGCTGCCGGCGATGCCGGTGCAGCCGGCGATGGCCGAGTGCGCACCGATCTGCACGTTGTGCGCGATCTGCACCAGGTTGTCCAGGCGCACGTCTTCGTCCAGCACGGTGTCTTCCAGCGCACCGCGGTCGACGCAGGTGTTGGCGCCGATCTCGCAGTCATCGCCGATGCGCACGCCGCCGAGCTGCGGCACCTTGATCCACTTGCCGGCGTCCATGGCCAGGCCGAAGCCATCGGCGCCGAGCACGGCACCGGGATGCACACGAACCCGCTTGCCGAGCTTGACCCGGGTGACCAGGGTGACCCGCGCGATCAGTTCGCAGCCGTTGTCCAGGCTGCAGTCTTCGCCGATCACGCTGCCGGTGCCGATGATGCAGTTTTCGCCGACCACGCTGCGTGCGCCGACGGAGACGAACGGGCCGATATGCGCGCTGGCGGCGACCTGCGCGCTGGGATCGATGACGGCGCTGGGGTGGATGCCCGGCGGGCGCGTCGGCGCGATGTCGAACAGCGCGGCGATCTTGGCGAAGGTGGTGTACGGGTCCTTGGCCACAAGCGCGGCGCCGGGGGCGGCCTCGGCGTCGTCGGCACGCAGGACCACCAGCGAGGCCTGGCTGTCGGCCAGCTGGGCGCGGTAGCGCGGGTTGGCGAGGAAGGTCAGCTGGCCAGGACCGGCATGGGCGAGGGTGGCCACGCCATGGATGGCGGTGGCGGGGTCGCCGTGGACCTGCAGGCCGAACTGCTCGGCGAGTTGCTGGGCGGTGTAGGTGGGAGTATTCACGGCGGGAGTTTAACGTGTGACGGCATTGCGGTCATGCGGGGCGGTCATGCAGCCAACGGCAGGGCCCCTCGCGGCCGGCAGAGCCAGTGTCATGGGCTGGGTCGGACGGGGCGGGGCTGCGGGGGGCGGCGCAAGTACGTCCATGTAGCCTTGGTCGCCGCATCCATGCGGCTCACACCCCCGCAGCCCCACCCCGTCCGACCTCCGAGGGCGTGGCGCGAGTGCCAGCCACGGAAAAACAGAAAAGATCAAAAGCAGAGCGGGCGCTTCCGGCATCCAGGCCAAACGAAAACGCCGGGCAGAGCCCGGCGCTTCGCATCCCGTCTGGTGGAGAGCCCCCCTTCTGTTAAGGGGGCGCGCCAGCGGCGGCGGGGATAGGTGAAATGCGCGGGCAATTCACCGGAGGTGGATCAGTTCTGAGGAACGTTGTTCCTCAGAACTGGCCACCGAACGTGAATTGCAGCCGCTCGATCTTGTCGCCGTCTTCCTTCTTCAGCGGGAAGGCGTAGCTGATCGAGATCGGGCCGACCGGGGCGCGCCACAGCAGGGCCACACCGGTGGACACGCGCAGTTCGTTGGCCTTGAAGTTGTCCACGCCGGTGTAGACGTTGCCGAAGTCGACGAAGGCCGACACGCGTGCCGACGGGCTGTCGAACAGGCGCGGGAAGTAGGCTTCGACCGAACCGACGGTCTTCAGCGAACCACCCAGCGGCTGGCCTTCCGGATAACCGCGGGTCACTTCGCGCGGGCCGAGGGTGTTGTCCTCGAAGCCGCGCACCGAGTTGGTGCCACCGGCGTAGAAGTTCTCGTAGAACGGCAGGCCCTTGGCTGTGACCGAACGCAGGTTGCCGGCCTCGTCAGGCACCATCGCGGTCTTGTCGCTGCCATAGCTGTCGCCGTAACCCACTTCGGCGCGGGTGTTGATGACCAGCGACGGCATGATCGGCCAGTACTTGCTGATCTGGTAGTTCAGCTTGTAGTACTCGATGGTCGAGCCCGGCAGCGTCGTTTCCAGGCCAACGCGCTGGTAGGTACCACGGGTCGGCATGAAGTAGTCGTTGCGCGAGTCGCGTGCCCAGCCCAGCTCCGTGCGCCATGCATGGAAGGTCTTGCTGCCCAGTACGTTGATGTAGTCGATGATCGACTGCGGCGTCGAGCCTGGGTAGGTGGTGATCTGGTTGCTGTCGATGCCGAACATCAGCGAGACGGTATCGGTCTCGGTGATCGGCACGCCGAACACCACCTGCGCCGAACCATTGGTGCTGTTGTACTGCGCGGTGTTGAAGTCGGAGTAGTCCAGTTCGCGCCAGGACAGGTTGTAGCCCAGCGACACGCCGTCATCGGTGAAGTACGGGTTGGTGTAGCTGAAGCCGTAGCGCTGCAGGTAGCTGCTGCGCGAGGCTTCGACCGACACGCGGTTGCCGCCGCCGAGGAAGTTGTTCTGCGACAGCTGCACCGAGGTGGTCATGCCGTAGGACTGCGAGTAGCCCAGGCCGAACACGAAGCTGCCGGACGTGGTTTCCTTGACGTTGTAGACGACGTCGACCTGGTCGTTGCTGCCGCTCACGGCCGGGGTTTCAACGTCCACCGACTCGAAGTAGCCCAGGCGCTGCAGGCGGATCTTGGAGCGGTCGATCGCGGCCTGCGAGTACCAGCTGTTCTCGAACTGGCGCATTTCGCGACGCATCACTTCGTCGGACGTACGCGTGTTGCCACGGAACAGGATGCGACGCACCGACACGCGCGGGCCGGGCACGACCTGCATGTTGATCGCCACGGTCTGCTCGGGGCGGTTGGTGGTCGGGATCGGGTTCACCTTGGCGAACGCGTAGCCGATGTTGGACAGCGAGTTGGTGATGGTGTCCGAGCTGAATTCCAGCAGCGCACGCGAGAACGTGTCGCCGGACTTCTGGATCACCATGCGCTCGACGTCCTCCTGCGGAAGGATCGTGTCGCCGCTGACCTTGATCTCGGAGATCTTGTACTGCGCACCTTCGGTCACGCCGGCGGTGAGGAACATGTCGCGCTTGTCGGGGCTGATCGACACCTGGGTCGAATCAATGCTGAAGTCGACATAGCCGCGGTCGAGGTACCAGGAATTGAGCTTTTCCAGGTCGCCGGACAGCTTTTCCTTGGAGTACTGGTCGTCACGGCGGTACCACGATGCCCAGTTGTGCTCCTTGGACTCCCAGGTCTCCAGGATGTCCTTGCTCTCGAACTTCTCGGTGCCGACCAGGTTGACGTGACGGATCTTGGCCGCCTTGCCTTCCTTGATGGCGATCGCGATGTCCACGCGGTTGCGGTCCAGCGGGCTCACCGTCGGGGTGATCTCGACGTTGTACTTGCCGCGGTCGTTGTACTGGCGACGCAGTTCCTGGGTCACGCGGTCCAGGCTCAGGCGATCGAAGGTGCCGCCCTCGGTCAGGCCGATGTCGGACAGGCCCTTGAGCAGCTGCTCGGACTTGATGTCCTTGTTGCCGGTCACGGTCAGCTTGTTGATCGCCGGGCGTTCCTTGACGGTCACCACCAGGATGCTGCCCTGGCGGTCCAGCTGCACGTCTTCGAAGAAGCCGGTCTTGTACAGGGCGCGGATGGTCTCGCCGACCTTGTTGTCGGTGACCGTCTCGCCACGCTCCACCGGCAGGTAGGTGAATACCGTGCCCGAGCTGATGCGCTGCAGGCCATCCACGCGGATGTCGCTGACAGTGAAGGGCTCGGCTGCCTGGGCCAGGGCGGGAGCGCCGGTGACGGCGGCGAGGGCGAGGGCCAGCAGGCGGCGATTGGGGAGTCGCGTCATGTCACGTCCGGTAGGAAGGTCGATTTCATTGGTGCGGGATGCCGACGCTGTAGACGGCAACAACGTGGAAAAGTTCATCGCGGGACCAGGCCGAGGATGTCGTTGTAGAACGCCAACCCCATCAGCCCGGCCAGCAACGCCAGGCCGATGTACTGGCCGGCGGCGATGGCACGCTCGCTCAGCGGGCTGCCCTTGACCAACTCGATAAGGTAATACAGCAGGTGGCCGCCGTCCAAGATCGGGATCGGCAACAGGTTGATGATGCACAGGCTGAGTGACAGCAGGGCAAGGAACTGCAGGAACCAGTCCAGGCCGCGTTTGGCCGAGATGTTGGCTACCCGGGCGATGGTGACGGGCCCGGAAACGTTCTGCAGCGAGGCTTTGCCGGTGACGATGCGGCCCATCATGCCCAGCGAATCGGCCGCCAGGCGGCCGGTTTCGCGCACGGCCACGGTGACCGCGTCGAGCGGGCCATAGCGCAGCAGGGTGTCGTAGGGAGGGCTGAACGAGGTCGGGAACTGCACGCCGATCTGCCAGATCGGCTCGCCCTTTGAATCCTTGCCCTGGCGCGGGGTGACTTCCAGCGCCAGGCGCTCGCCGCCCCGCAGGACCTCGATCATGCCCGGGCCGCCGGCGCGGCCCAGCGTCTGGATCTCGCCGATGACCTGGTCGGCGCCGTCGATGCGCTGGCCGTCGATCGCTACGATCAGATCGCCCGGCTGCAGCTGCCCGGCCACCACGGAGTCCGCGGTGAGCGACTCGACCAGCGCCGGTTGCAGCCACGACTGCCAGTACAGGCCAGCCAGGATCGGCACGCGCCGTTCATCGAAGCCGGGGGGCAGCTGCGACAGCGGCAGGCTGCGCACGCGCACCTGGTCGGCCGGGTCCAGCACTTCCAGCTTCACGTCGCGGCGGTCCATCGCGGCGGCGGTCA
Organism: Stenotrophomonas sp. 80084_Sma; assembly: GCF_056481995.1. Classification (NCBI taxonomy): domain Bacteria; kingdom Pseudomonadati; phylum Pseudomonadota; class Gammaproteobacteria; order Lysobacterales; family Lysobacteraceae; genus Stenotrophomonas; species Stenotrophomonas sp. 80084_Sma. Next base: position 1,562,599 of record NZ_CM151177.1, read on the forward strand.
GCGCCATGCTGGCCTCGCCGAGGGTGACCACCGGGCGCTCGTCCACGCGCAGCACGCGGTCGCCGCTGGTCAGGCCGGCGCTGGCGGCGATGCCGCTGACACGGCCGATGGTCGGCGAATAATCCTGCTTGCCGATCACGAACATCGCCCACAGCAGCAGGATGCACAGCAGCAGGTTGGCGATCGGTCCGGCGGCGACGATGGCGATGCGCTGCCAGACGGTCTTGTGGTTGAAGGCCTGACCGCGCTCGTGCGGGTGCACTTCGACCTCGCGCTCGTCCAGGAACTTCACATAACCGCCCAGCGGGATGGCGGCGATGGCGAACTCGGTGCCGTGCCTGTCCCGGCGCGACCACAGCGGCCGGCCGAAGCCGACCGAGAAGCGCAGGATCTTTACCCCGCACAGGCGCCCGACCCAGTAATGCCCGAACTCGTGGAACGTGACCAGCAGCCCGAGGCTGACAATCATCCACCAGACCGATCCGATGAAGTCAGTCATGCAGGCTCACAGTGGCGGGCAGGGGCGGCGTCGTCATGCTGGGCGAGGCGGTCGTTCAGGCGGCGTCGATGGCGTTCAGGGTCAGCTGGCGTGCCCGCTGGTCGGCGGACAACAGGACCTCCAGTGTATCGGCTGGCTGGGTCGGCAGTGTTGAAAGAGCGTTAGCAACCAGCTCCGGGATGGTCAGGAAACCGATCCGGCCCTGAAGAAACGCTGAAACCGCCTCTTCATTGGCAGCGTTCAGCACCGCCGGGGCGGTGCCGCCGGCCTGCATCGCCTGCCAGGCCAGGGCCAGGCAGGGGAAGGCGTCGGTGTCCGGGGCCTCGAAATCGAGCCGGCCCTGGGCCAGCAGATCCAGCCCGGATACGCCCGATTCAATGCGTTGTGGCCAGCCCAGGCCAACGGCCAGTGTGGTGCGCATGTCCGGCAGGCCCATCTGCGCCAGAGTCGAGCCGTCCACGAACTCGACCAGCGAGTGGACCAGGCTCTGCGGGTGCACCAGCACTTCGATGCGCTCACCGGGGATGCCGAACAGGTGGTGGGCCTCGATCACTTCCAGGCCCTTGTTCATCAACGTCGCCGAATCGACCGAGATCTTCGGCCCCATCGACCACTTCGGGTGGGCAACGGCCTGGGCCGGGGTGACCTGGGCCAGCTCGGCGCGGCTGCGGCCACGGAACGGGCCGCCGGAGGCGGTCAGCAGGATGCGGCGCACGCCGGCGCCATCGACGCTGGCATCGCGCGAGCGCAGGCACTGGAAGATCGCGCTGTGTTCGCTGTCGATCGGGATGATCTCGGCGCCGGCGCGTTCTGCGGTGCGGGTCAGCAGCTCACCGGCCAGCACCAGCGATTCCTTGTTGGCCAGCAGGATGCGCTTGCCCGCGGCGGCGGCGGCCAGGGTGGAAGACAGCCCGGCCGCACCGACGATGGCGGCGACCACGGTGTCGCAGGCATCGCTGGCGGCCAGCTGGTCCAGCGCGGCATGGCCGGCATGCGCCTCGGTGGCCAGTCCGGCATCGCGCAGGCCATCGCGCAGCTCAGCGAACAGCGATTCGTCGGCGATCACCGCGTGCGCGGGCCGGTGCTGGCGGCACAGTGCCAGCAACGCCTGCACCTGACGACCGGCGGCCAGCACGGTGGCCTGGTAGCGCTGCGGGTGGCGGGCGATCACGTCCAGCGTGGAGGCACCGATCGAGCCGGTGGCGCCGAATACGGCGACCCGGCGCAGGTCTGCGACAGCATTCATGGTCAGAACCCGAAGATTTCCTTGCCGAGTGCGAACACCGGCACTGCAGCCAGGACGCCGTCGACACGGTCGAGTACGCCACCATGGCCCGGAATCAGGTGGCCCGAGTCCTTGGCGCCCGCGTGGCGCTTGATCAGGCTTTCGAACAGATCACCCAGCACCGAGGCGAACACCGCCACCACCGAAGTGATCAGCAGGCCCGGCAGGTGTGCGGTATCGATGCCGGCCAGCCAGCCCAGGCCGACGGCCACGGCGACACCGGCCAGCAGGCCGCCGAACAGGCCTTCCCAGGTCTTGTTGGGGCTGATGCGCGGGGCCAGTTTGTGCTTGCCGAAGTGACGGCCGGCGAAATAGGCGCCCGAATCGGCCGCCCAGACCAGTGCCAGCGCAGCCAGCAGCCACAGGTGGCCCTGCTTGCCCGGCGGATCGCCGCCGGCATGGATCAGCACCAGCGCGGCCCAGGCCGGAACGATGGCCAGCGTACCGGCCAGCATCTTCACGATGCGCGAGGGTGCCGACGGCTGCGCGCCGAAATTGAAGAAGCGCAGCCAGACCAGCGCCGCCAGCCACCAGGCAACACCGGCCAATGTGGTGATCTGGAACAGCACCAGCGTGCTGCCATCGGCCCACACCAGCAGCACCATCAGCAGCAGGTTCAGTACCAGCAGCACGGTGCGCGCCAGGGTGTCTTCGATGCCGGCCAGCTTCAGCCACTCCCACAGGCCGATCAGCAGCACCGCAGCGGCCGCCGCTGCCAGCCATTGGGTCGGCAGCAGCAGGATCGCGGCAATGGCGACCGGCGCCATGATCAGCGCGGCAAGGACTCGGGTCTTGGTCATGGGCTGGAAGTCTCGGTGGCCAGTGCGGCGATCTGGGCGCTGGTCAGGCCGAAACGACGCTCACGGCTGCCGTAGGCGTCCAGCGCCTGCTGCAGCAGGGCGGGATCGAAGTCTGGCCACAGCGCCTCGGTGAACCACAGCTCGGTGTACGCCAGCTGCCACAGCAGGAAGTTGCTGATGCGGGTGTCGCCACCGGTGCGGATGAACAGGTCCGGTGGCGGCAGGTCGGCCAGGGCGACCTGGCTGCCCAGCAGCGATTCGTCGATCTGTTCGGGCAGCAGGCGGCCGGCGGCGACTTCAGCGGCCAGCGCGCGCGCGGCACGGGCGATGTCCTGGCGGCCACCGTAGCTGGCGGCGATCGACAGGGTCAGGGTGGTGTTGTCTGCGGTGCGCTGCTCGGCCAGCTGCATGCGGCTGACCAGCCCGGCACCGAAGCGTTCGCGCTCGCCGATGAAGCGCACGCGCACGCCACGCCGATGCAGCTCGTCCACTTCGCGGTCGAGCGCGCCGAGGAACAGCTTCATCAACGCATCGACTTCTTCCTGCGGCCGGCCCCAGTTCTCGCTGGAAAACGCGAACAGGGTCAGCGCCGGAATGCCCAGCTCAAGGCAGCGCTCGATGGTGCGGTTGACCGCACGCGCGCCGGCCCGGTGGCCGATCACGCGCGGACGACGGCGCTGCTGTGCCCAGCGCCCATTGCCATCCATGATGATGGCAATGTGGCGGGGCAGGGCGGCCGGCAACGGAGGCGGGACTGAAGGCATCGACTTCAGACCGACAGGAGTTCTTTTTCCTTGTCGGCAACGACCTTGTCGACGTCCTTGATGTTGGTGTCGGTCAACTTCTGGATGTCGTCCTCACCGCGCTTCTTCTCGTCTTCGCTGATCGCCTTGTCCTTGACCAGCTTGGCGATTTCCTTGTTTGCGTCCTGACGGATGTTGCGGATCGCGATCTTGGCGCCTTCGCCTTCCTTCTGCACCTGCTTGGCCAGCTCCTTGCGGCGCTCTTCGGTCGGCGGCGGCATGTTGATGCGGATCGCGGTGCCCAGGGTGTTCGGGGTGAACTCGGCGTTGTAGAGACCCTTTTCGATCTCCTTGATCATGCTCTTGTCGAACGGCGTGACCAGCAGCGAGTGGGCGTCGGCGTTGGAGATCGATGCGACCTGGTTCAGCGGGGTGCTGGCGTTGCCATAGGCGCTGACCGTGACGCGGTCCAGCAGGGCCGGGGTGGCGCGGCCGGTGCGGATCGAGGTGAGGGTGTGCTTCAGAGCGTCGATGCTCTTGGCCATGCGCGTCTGCGCGTTGTTCTTGATGTCGTTGAGCATCGCCCGGTCCTGGGTGTAACTGGAATCGGGCGATTATAGGCGAATACGGGACGCTGCCGGGCCAGAATCGGCCCGGAGCTCGCCTGGCGCTCAGGCTCAGGCCGGGTCGCGGCCCTGGACCAGGGTGCCGATGTTCGCGCCGCTGAGGATCTTCAGCAGCTCGCCCGGCTGGCCCATGTCGAACACGCGCATCGGCAGGTCGCTGTCGCGGGCCAGTGCGAAGGCCGCGGTATCCATCACTTCCAGGCCGCGGCGGATCACTTCGTCGTAGCTCAGGCTGTCGAAACGGACCGCGTCGCTGTGCTTGTTCGGGTCCTTGTCGTACACGCCATCGACCTTGGTGGCCTTCAGCAGCAGGTCGGCACCGATCTCGATCGCACGCAGCGCGGCGCCGGAGTCGGTGGTGAAGAACGGGCTGCCGACGCCGGCGGCGAAAATCACCAGGCGGCCCTTTTCCAGGTGGCGGATGGCGCGGCGGCGGATGTAGTCCTCGCACACGTCGTTGATCTTGATCGCGCTCATCACGCGGGCCTTGGCGCCCAGCTTTTCCAGGGCGTCCTGCATGGCCAGGGCGTTGATGACCGTGGCCAGCATGCCCATCTGGTCGCCGGTGACCCGGTCCATGCCGCCAGCGGCCAGGCCGGCGCCGCGGAAGATGTTGCCGCCGCCGATCACCAGCGCCACTTCGGCACCGGCCTGCTGGGCTTCGATGACCTCACGGGCCAGGCGATTGATGACCTTCGGGTCGATGCCGTAGTCCTCATCTCCCATCAGCGCCTCCCCGGACAGTTTCAGAAGGATGCGACGATAGGCGAGCTTGGACATGGGGACCTCGGGTGCGTGGAAATCGCGGGCGATTCTACGCGCATGCGGCGTTGGGCCAAAGTGTTTTGTGCACTGCGGCGCGAAATCCTGCCGTCCGCCCCGCTCACGCGGGGCGTCCCGTTCAGCCCAGCTCGGCGCCGGCGGTGGCTGAAAGCTCGTCGTGGCCGAGGGCGCCGGGGGAGCGGGCGATCACCCGGTTGCGGCCCAGGTTCTTCGAGCGGTACAGCACATCGTCGGCTGCGCGCAGCAGGTCCTGCACGTCGGCAAAGCGTTCGTAGCCGCCCTGGGTGGCCACGCCGGCGGAGAAGGTGACGAACAGCGGGCCTCCTTCCAGCTCGGCCATCGGCGTGGCGACGATGTTGGCCAGCACACGCCGGATCACGTCCAGCGCCACCGATTCACTGGTGTTGGGCAGCAGCGCGACGAATTCCTCGCCACCGAAGCGGGCCACGGTGTCGCTGTTGCGCAGCTGGCCCTGCAGCTTGCCGGCAAAGGCGCGCAGCACCTCGTCGCCGGTCAGGTGGCCGTGGGCATCATTGATTTTCTTGAAGTCGTCCAGGTCGATGAAGGCCACCGACAGCGGCCAGCCCTGGCGCCCGGCGCGCAGGAACTCCTGTTCCAGCACCGCCTCCAGCTGGCGGCGGTTGAGCACGCCGGTCAGGGCGTCGCGGTGGGCCTGGTCGGCCAGGCGCTTGGCCCGCGCCTCGAATTCGTCGGCGCGGCGGCGTGCCTGATCGGCATCCTGCAGCTCGCGCAGGTTGCGCAGGGTGGCCAGCTCCTGCGCGTGGTCGATCAGCTCCCGGACCCGCGAGGGCGAGTTCAGGCCGGCCTCGAACAGGCTGGCGATATCTGGAAGGGCATCGCTGATGCGGGTCAGTACCTGATCGAAACGGGCGCTGTCGAGCTCCAGCCGGTCATGCACCTGGTGCAGAGCGCGTTCGCGGGCGGCATCGGCGTCTTCGTCCAGCCAGATGTCAGCGACAGCGCCGGACAGCTGCACGCAGGCCTGGAACGGCGAATCGGCAGCGTCGTCGTCCTCGCTGTGGCTGATGCTTTCCACCAGGTAGCGCGGCAGGCCCCATTGCTCGGCCACCCAGGCGCCGACATCGGCGTGGCTGCAGCCCAGTTCCTCGCGCTCGCGTGCGACCAGATCGGTATTGTCACGGGCTTCGCGCAGCAGTGGCAGGTAGCGCTCCGATTCGGCCTGGGCCAGGCACAGCACACCCAGGTCCTGCAGCAGCCCGGCCAGCATCAGTTCCTCCAGCCGGCGCAGGCCGCGCGCCTGGCCCAGCTGGCTGGCGGCCAGGGCGCTGAGAATGCTGCGCTTCCACGCGCGCTGGCGCAGGTCGTGGTCGGCACCGCCGCCACCGGTCAAGCCCTGGGTCACGGTGAAGCCGAGGGCGAGGCTGATCGTGGCATTCAGGCCGAGCATGGTCAGCGCCTGGCCGAGGTTCTCGATGCGGCGGCGGCTGGCGTACAGTGGCGAATTGGCGATGCGCAGCATGCGAGCGCTCAGCGCCATGTCGATGGCGATGATGTCGGCGGCGGTGGCGATGTCCGCTTCCGGGTCCTGGGCCAACTCGATGATGCGCAGGGCAATACCGGGTGGCGAGGGCAGGTTGCGGCAGAGCGCCAGGGCAGCTGTCAGCTCGGGAGGCATGTCGGGTCGTTCAATTCCATTGGGACAAGAATACCTAGGAATGCATCACAGTCCGCGATTTTCGTTCCTGCTATGTGACTGTGGATTCCCTGCGCCGAGTATCGGCTTGATTCGCGCGCAACGCAAAGGTGCCGGTTGTGCGCACCAACGGTGCGCACCGGCCGATGGGGCATGAGTTCATCCCTTGGCCCATACATAAAAAAAGAGCCGCGGTTTCCCGCGGCTCCTTCTGGTCGCTTCACAGCCGGAAGGCTGGAATCAGACCTGCATCGCCTTGGCAACTTCAGCGGCGTAGTCTTCCACCACCTTCTCGATGCCTTCGCCGACGATCAGCAGCTTGAAGCCAGCCACGTCGGCGCCAGCGGCCTTGACCACCTGCTCGACGGTGGTGTCGCCCAGCACGTAGGTCTGGCCGTACAGGGTCACGTCGCTGACGATCTTGTTGATCTTGCCGCTGATGATCTTTTCCAGGATCTCGGCCGGCTTGGCCTTGTCCTTTTCGGACATCTTGGCCAGCTCGATTTCCTTTTCCTTCTCGACGAACTCGGCCGGGACGTCCGCAGCCTTGTTGTGCGGCGGCTTCAGGGCTGCCACGTGCATGGCCAGGCCACGGGCCAGCTCGACGTCGCCGCCGACCAGGTCGACCAGCACGCCAACCTTGCCGTTGGTGTGGACGTAGGCGCCGATGGTGTTGTTGCCATCAACCTTCACCATGCGACGGATCTGGATGTTTTCACCCAGGGTCTGCACGGCGGTGGCGCGGGCTTCTTCAACGGTGCGGCCATCGGCCAGCTTGGCAGCCTTCACGGCTTCGACGTCGTTGGCGCCCGATGCCAGGGCGGCAGCGGCGACGGCATTGACGAAGGACTTGAAGTTGTCATCGTTGGCGACGAAGTCGGTTTCCGAGTTGACTTCGACCAGCACGGCCTTGCCGCCATCCTGGGCCAGGCCCAGACGGCCTTCGGCGGCCACGCGGTCAGCCTTCTTGTCGGCCTTGGCAGCGCCGGACTTGCGCATGGCTTCAGCAGCAGCGTTGATGTCGCCGTTGGCTTCGGTGAGAGCCTTCTTGCATTCCATCATGCCGGCGCCGGTGCGCTCGCGCAGTTCCTTGACCAGGGAAGCAGTGATTTCCACGGGATTACCTCACGAAAGAAAGGGGTTGGGCCGGCATGGTGGCCGGCCCGTGTGACACGGTCCTGTCACGCGCCAAAGGCTGCGCGCAGGGAGGGTGGACGCCGGGCGTCCACCCCGGGGCCTGGATCAGGCCTGGGCGTCGTCGCCCTTCTTGGCAGCCTTCTTGGCCGGAGCGCGGCGGGCCGGCTTCTCTTCGCCTTCGGCAGCAGCTTCGGCGAACTCTTCCTCACGCACCGAAGCAGCGTGCGGCGCAGCAGCCTTGCCTTCCAGCACGGCGTCGGCAGCGGCGCGGGCGTACAGCTGCACAGCGCGGATGGCGTCGTCGTTGCCCGGGATGGCGTAGTCCACCAGTTCCGGGTTGTAGTTGGTGTCGACCACGGCGATGACCGGGATGCCCAGCTTCTTGGCTTCCTTGATCGCGATGTCTTCGTGGCCGATGTCGATCACGAAGATGGCGTCCGGCAGACGGTTCATGTCCTTGATGCCGCCCAGCGAGGCTTCCAGCTTGTCGCGCTCGCGACGCAGGCCCAGCACTTCGTGCTTGACCAGCTTCTCGAAGGTGCCGTCGGTTTCACCGGCTTCCAGTTCCTTCAGGCGGGCAACAGACTGCTTGACGGTACGGAAGTTGGTCAGGGTGCCGCCCAGCCAACGCTGGTTCATGAACGGCATGCCGCAACGCTCGGCTTCTTCCTTGATGGTTTCGCGGGCGCTGCGCTTGGTGCCCAGGAACAGGACGGTGCCGCGCTTCTGGGCAACCGACGAGATGAAGTTCATCGCATCGTTGAACAGCGGGACGGTCTTTTCCAGGTTGATGATGTGGATCTTGCCGCGGGCGCCGAAGATGTACGGAGCCATCTTCGGGTTCCAGTAGCGGGTCTGGTGGCCGAAGTGGACGCCGGCTTCCAGCATCTGACGCATGGTGACCTGGGGCATTGCAATACTCCTGATATGGAACCGGCGATTCCGCCCGCGGGGATAGGTATGCGGGACGCGTGGAAGCGCGGATGGTTCCGGGGTTGGGCTTCCCTGTTGCCTCCGTGGCCGAACTCCTTGCGGAGCACCCCGGCACGGATGGGGGCAGCAGGTGTGGATTCACCGGTGACGTCCGGTGTGGACGGTCTCCCGCGCACGCAGGCGGCAGGAATCCGGTCGATTATAGCCCGCTGGGAGCGCTCGCTGCAATTGCCGGGTCCGGCGCGGTCAGATCGACCACGCGGCCGTCCTGCAGCCGGGCCTGGAAATGGCCACCGGCATAGCTGTCGGCATGGACGGGGAGGGCCCAGCGGCGTTCCCGGCCCGCCAGCAGGTAGCCGGCCAGTCCCGGCAGCAGCAGGGTGCGGCGTCCATCGCCGGCGACGAACGCAAGATCGTGCAGGCGGGCGTGAACGGAACCTGCGTTGCGCAGTCGCAGAAGAGGCTGCGACGTGCCGGATTCGATTCCGGCATGCAGGTCCGGCCGCGCCAGGGGCGCCGCATGCCCCCGGAACAAGGGCAGCGAGTAGCGTGGCAGGCCCGGTCCGCTGGGGCTCAGGATCACCCGGTAGGCCTGCTCGACGGCAACGGGCGACGTCTCCCGAGGCAGCAGCCAGATGCGTTGACGGGTGCCGGGCGGGAGGTCGAGCCGGGCGGGGCTGGCCAGGATCTGGTCGCTGGGCCGCAGCTTTTCCGCATCGACCTGCTGTTCCCAGGCCAGGATCCGAACCTCGCCCTGCCAGCGGCCGGGCCCGGGGTTGTACAGCCACAGCTCGCCGTGCCCCCCTTCGGCGGGCAGCTGCAGGGTGGTGGGCACCAGGTCCAGCGCCGCAGCGGGCAGTGCCAGCAGCAGTGCCAGCAGGCTCAGCAGGATGCGCATCAGTAGATGAGGGTCACGGCAGGCGCCGCGTCGTCGCTGTCGGCCGGCGGCGCGAGGTCGCGGATCTGTTGCGGAAGCTCGGGCGCGTCGCTGCGCCGGTGCGGTGCCGTGCATCGGGTGTTGCCGGCATCACTGCTGCAGCCCTCGACCACAGTCAGCCGGATCTGCAGGGAGGTGCTGCCGGGATCGGCCCACGCGGGCGTACTGGCGACCAGCATCGCCCCGATCAGAAGTGCGCGAACCACCTGCCATCCACCGTACTGTAGGACCCGTTGCGCGGTATCGGCCGGATCGGCCGAATCTGTAGGCTCGACTGCCAGTCGACTGGTCCTGGCGCAGGAGGGATGCGCACATCCACGCACGGCGTGGATCTACCGGAACCCACCCCGGTGGGTGCCGACGATTCCAAACCCACCCCGGTGGGTGCCGACCATTCCAATCCATCCCGGTGGATGCCGACCATTCCAATCCATCCCGGTGGATGCCGACCGTTGGTCGGCACACAGGTCAGTAAGTGATCGTCACCTGCACCAGATCGTTGTAGGTACCGGCCGGGGGCTGGCCGGTGACCGGCGGCACCCGGCCATGGATGGTCAGCTGCTGCGCGCTGCCATTTCCGGTGCCGCCAACGGTATCGACATTGAGGGTATTGCCCCAGCGCAGGCTGCGCGCGGCGTCGCGGTACAGCTCATAGGGGAGGTAGTAGGTGCCGCTGCCAATGGTGGTGGCCATGCGCCGGGTGGTGGAGGCGGCGGGGTTGTTCTGGCCGTTGTTGAGGCTGATCTGGTAGGCGGTGTTCTTCAGGCAGGTCAGCGTGAGCGTGGCGGTCCGGTCGATGTTGGCGGAAATGCTGCCGGTGACGTTGCCGAAGTCCATGTTGGTGGTGACGTAGCTGCCGCATTGCGGCAGCACGTTGGCAGTGGCAGTGAAGCTGAAGGCCGCACTGGTGCTGTTGGTGCCGGTTGCGCCGCCGTTGCAGGCGGCCGGCACGGTGGCGTTGCCGAGCAGGACTTCGTTCCAGGCCCAGGTGAGCACCACGTTGGCGCCACTGAAGGTGCTGCTGTAAGCACCCGAAGCGAGGATCTGGTTGGCGGGGATCTGCGCGAACAGCTGCACGGACTGCGCACCGCTGCCGCCGGTCAGTAGTGGCACGTTGTAGCTCATGGTCAGTTCCTGTGCCGGCGGCGTACCGCGTGGCACCAGGCCGGTGACCTGGCCGTAGCTGGCGTTGTTGTAGAGCTGGAAATTCATGGTGTCGCTGCTGGAAGTGGACATCGTGCGGAAGGTGGAGGTGCTGCCGCCGCCACTGCCTGCGCCGATACCCACGCAGACGCGGACGCCGGTGGTGGCCAGCAGGCTCAGTGCGGCGGTGGTGCAGGTCACCGTGATGTTCAGCGTCGCCGCCGTAGGGCCGGGAGCGTTGCTGTTGATGTTGCCGAACGGCAGAGTCGGGTTCGCGGTTGCCGTGCAGACCGCTGTCGCCTGGGCCGGTAGTGCCACGAGCAGGCCGGCGAACAGCAGCATGCCGAGCAGCAGCACTCTCATTGCGCCACCTCCGGGATGCACGGCAGCGGTGCCGGCTTCGGCCGGGCGCCGGACGCCACTACCTTGGGCTGCTCGGGTACCTTCACCCGGCACTGGCCGCGGCTGGTGGTGATGTACAGCACGCTGCCGGCAGCGACGTCTTCCAGATACAGCAGGCCGTCATAGCCCACCGTGGCCTGGCGTCCGCCGGGCAACTGCACTTCGCTGCCCACTTCCAGCGGCTGCCCGTCCATGCTCTGCAGCGTCAGGCTCAGAGAGGGCCGCGAGCGCAACTGGAATGTCACGTGGGTCCCAGCGCGCTGGCGCGGCGTCACCCAGTCCTCGATGCGGTCGGCACGCATGTCCTCGGGCAGGTCCAGGGTGTCGATCGAGACCCGGTTGCGCTGCCAGGACAGCAGCGGGCTGACCAGCAACAGGCCACGATCATCGGTGACGCCGATCAGGCGGTTCTCCAGCCGCACCGGCACGCCACCGACACCATTGGTGCTGATCACCGCGAATGCATCGGAGACCTCGCGGGTGGCGAACGCGTGCCCGCCCATCCAGACCAGGCTGCCACTGGCGCTGCCGTAGGCATAGTTGAGCCCGCCCTGGCGCGAGGCGCCGAAGGAGTAGCGGCCGACGTCATTGAGGATGCCGACTTCGGCCAGGCCGCCACTGCCGTCCTCGCCGTGGCGCACCTGCGCGCGCCAACCGATGCCGCCTGCACTGCCATCGCCGGGCACCGGCTGGGTAACGTCGGCCACCCAGGTCTGGCTGTCGCCATTGCGCTGGCTGGACAGGCTGGCCTGGCGGTTGTTGCCCAGGCTGGCGGTTACCGACAGATAGATGCTGCGGTCATCACTCTGGTCCAGGTTCTGGTTCACCGAGAGGTAGGCTGACCAGCGCTGGCTCCAGGTCCGCGACCAGAACAGGCTGGCGTAGCGGTTGTCTTCGCCATCGGGGTAGCGCAGGCGCAGGTAGCTGGCGCTGAGCGTGCCCAGCCGCAGCAGGTCGGCGCCGACCGTGGCCTGTTCGCTGATGCTCGGCGGCAGGTTGCCCTGCAGTGCGCCCAGGTCGCGGTAATCACCATGGCTGCGCACGGTGCGCAGATTGACGTTGAGTCGGCGGTTGTTCCAGCTGTAGCCCAGTGCCCATTGCCCGCCCTGCAGGCCGTGATAGTCACTGTGCGCATAGGCGGCGTTGAACACGCCCGCGCCACCCAGCAGCCACCCGCCGCCGATGCCGGCCTGGGCCAGGCCACCACCGCCTTCGGCATGCGCTTCACCGGTGAAGGTATCGCTGATGCCGCCGCGCCAGCTGGCACTGGCCACGGTGCGGTCGTCGTAGGCGAAGGAGCGCTGGCCGAAGTCCTCGCGCAGTTGGCCAACACCGACCGACCAGTCCGACAGGCCCTTGGCCAGCAGTTGCTGGGTGCCATAGAAGCTGAAATCCAGTGTCTGCATGCGGCCGAATGCGTCGGTGACCACCACCTGTGCGCTGCCGGTGCCGCTGATGCCCGGCTGTGCGGCCAGCTGGAACGGGCCGACCGGGACCTGGCCGCTGTACTGGCGCAGGCCATCGACGTACAGCTCGACCGTGGACGGCACCACCGCCTGGCCGAGGAAACTGGGCGTGGGGGTCAGCACGCGATAGGGCTGCAGGCCGTAGTTGCGACCGATCTGCAGGCCACCCAGGCGCACCGGACGGGTCCAGTCGACGAAGCCGCTGTAGAAATCGCCGACCTCCAGCGTCATCGCCTGGTCGGGGAAATCCAGGCTCCAGCGCGTATCCAGGCGCACGCTCTCCCCTCGCCAGCGACGGTCGCCAGGCTGCTGGTAGCGCCTGCTGACCGCGGTGTTTTCGAAGGTGCCGTTGCCGACGCCGAACAGGCGCAGTTCGGAGCTCAGGCTGAGGTTGCCCAGCGTATCCACCCGGCTGCCATACACGTCGTAGTTGAGCAGCAGTCCGGGTGAGGCACTACCTGCGGGCGCGTGTGTCTGCGGGCGGCTGAGCACGGTGGTTGGCAGGGTCAGCTGGTCCAGTGGCACGTCCAGCGCCAGGGTCTGCAGGCGTGCGTCATAGCGCACCACCGCGCCGCTGATCTGGTCCAGGTACACCGGTGCATCGCCGTGGGCGTTGAAGCCGAGCTGGCGCAGTACGTCGGGGCTGGCCTGCAGGCGGCCACGGTTCTCGATGAAAGGCAGCAGTCCGCGTGGGGTGCTGTTGAGCGAAACGTCCAGGTACAGCGTCTGGTTGGCGGTCAACGGTGTGGGCGGTGGCAGCATCGCATCGGCGGAGATGCCTGATACATCGGCGGTGGCGGTAGCCGCTGCACCGGACACATCGGCGGCTTGGGTCGCCGCAGGAGCCAGGGCAGCAAGCAGCGCGCCCATCAACGCCTCAGCGAGCCGATGGGGGCGACAGCGGCGTCTGTTCCGACTCGCCATTGAGCTTGGCCGTGATCTGGTCGTTGTCGCGGTCGATCGCCGTGCGCTCGATCGGCCAGCGCATCACCTGCCCGGGCAGCACGTAACCCAGCAGTCCGGGATGCACGATGCGTGGGCGCGTGGGGCTGCCCAGCGCAAGATCGGCGATCTGCGCATAGCTGTTGCCTGCGTTGGCCACCTCGACGCCGTTGCGGCCATCGGGCAACTGCACCAGGCGGGCCTGCAGCTGCGGCGCAAGCTTGCCGGCGGCGGGCTGCACGAACACCGGTATCGAATAGCGCAGCACGAACTGCATGCCGTCGGCGCGGGTGGCCAGGTCGGGCACCTCGTCAACAATCAGCCTGTAGTACTGCTGTGCCGGCGGTGGCGTCCTGTCCGGACGCATCACCCGGACCAGCTGCTGCTGCCCGGCAGCCAGTTCCTGCATCGGCGGGGTGACCACCAGTTCATCGGTGGGCAACAGTTGCTCCTGGCCGTCCTGCTGCACCCAGCGGAACACCCGAACCTGCAGCTTCACCGGCGAGGTGCCACTGTTGGTCAGCCAAAGCTCGCCGGCACGCTGGCGCGCTTCCAGCTGCAGGCTGGTCGGGGCGACCTGCAGGCTGGTGGCTTCGACCGGGGCGGCGAATACCAGGCTCAGGACGAGCAGCGCCACGCCGGTGGCGCGCCACGGGCGGGGTCCGGCCATGCGGGCGTGCTCCATCAATAGGTGATCGTGGCGGTAACCGTATCCAGGTAGTTGCCGGTCGCCGGGTTGTTGGTGCTCAGGTTCAGGATCTGGCCGTACACGATGTAGGGCACGGCCAGGCCGGTGCCGATGCCAGCCTGGGTGTTGGTGCCGGAGGTGGCACCCCAGACCAGGGTGTGCGCGGCGTCCTGGTAGAGCTGGTAGCCGACGTAGTTGTTGGCGGTCACCGCGGCGTTGGTGTTCTTCATCCGGCGAGTGGTGACGTCATTGGCGGTGCTGGCATTGGCACCCGCATTCAGTGAAATCGTGTAAGGGGTCAGTGCCGAGCACTGGGCGGTCACCGTGCCCTGGCCCAGGGTGGGGGTCGCGGTGGTCGAGGCCGCCGTGCCGAAGTCAACGTTGGTGGCGGCAGCAGCCGTGATCGTGCAGGCCTTGGTCACCACCAGGGTGACATTGAAGGTGGTGGTGTCTGCGGCCAAGGCCGGGCCGGACAGCAGGACCCCGGCCAAGGCCCAGGCAAGCGGGGAACGAAGCGCGGATCGCATGGACAACCTCCCTGACCCGAAGGTCCGTTGAACAAGGCGAAGGCGGCACGTTCGGCACCGCTTCGGCGACGGTGACCCCAGCTTAGGAGGCGTAAGTGTCTGTATTCCGTGATAAACAGGGAGGCGAAAGGGGGGCGGCGATCACGCTTTCACTTTCCTTGCCGGAACCGTGCATGGCCCGCCAGTTGGGTGGCGTTCGTTCAGATTGTGGCCGGATCGGCGATAATGGGGGCCATGAGCGTGAATCTGAAAACCCCGCAGGAAATCGAGATGATGCGAATCGCCGGCCGCATGGCCAGCGAAGTGCTCGACATCGTCACCCCCCACGTCAAGCCCGGTGTCACCACCGAGGAACTGGACCGCATCTGCCACGACCACATCGTGAACGTGCAGGGCGCCGTTCCGGCCAACGTCGGCTACCGCGGCTTCCCGAAGACCGTGTGCACCTCGGTCAACAACGTCATCTGCCATGGCATCCCTAGCGAAGGGAAGGTGCTCAAGGATGGCGACATCATCAACATCGACGTCACCGTCATCAAGGATGGCTGGCACGGCGACACCAGCCGCATGTACTTCGTCGGCACCCCGTCGGTGATGGCCCGCCGCCTGGTGGAAACCACCTACGAAGCCATGTGGCGCGGCATCCGCGCGGTGCGTCCGGGCGCGACCCTGGGCGACATCGGCCATGCCATCCAGAGCTATGCCGAAGGCGAGCGTTTCAGCGTGGTGCGCGAGTACTGCGGCCACGGCATCGGCAAGGTCTACCACGATGAACCGCAGGTGGTGCATTACGGCCGCCCGGGCCAGGGCCTGGTGCTGCAGCCGGGCATGACCTTCACCATCGAGCCGATGATCAACGAGGGCACCCGCTACAACAAGGTGCTGCCGGATGGCTGGACCGTGGTGACCAAGGACCGCAAGCTGTCGGCACAGTGGGAGCACATGATCGCGGTCACCGAGACCGGCGTGGACGTGCTGACCCTGTCGCCGGGCGAGTCGCAGGTCTCCTGAGGATGCTGCCGGCGAGTTCGCTGCTGGACACGCCGGCCGCGTCGCTCAACGACCCGGACTGGGCTGCTGCCGCGCGCCAGGCGCTGCAGCAGGCCGACGCGCGCCTGTACCGCCGCTTCGACCAGGGCGACAACATCGAGCGCCTGCTGGCGCTGCGGGCGCGCGCTGCCGACCATCTGATCCGCCTGGCCTGGCAGCGCTGCCTGCCGGCCGACAGCGGGCTGTCGCTGTTCGCGGTCGGCGGCTATGGCCGCGGTGAACTGTTTCCGCGTTCGGACATCGACCTGCTGGTGTTCGGCGATCCGCCGGCACAGCTGGCCCATGAGGCGGCGCTGGCGCGCCTGTTCGCGCTGCTATGGGATTGCGGGCTGGCCGTCAGCCATGCGGTGCGTTCTGCATCGCAGTGCCGCGAGGCGGCAGTGGACCAGACCGTGCTGACCGCGCTGATCGAGGCGCGCCCGATCTTGGCCGATGATGTGGCGCGCCGCGCGCTGCGCGAGGCCGTCGACGATCGTGAACTGTGGCCGGCGCGCACCTTCTTCCTGGCCAAGCTGGAAGAGCTGCGCAACCGACACCAGCGCTTCGGCGATACCGCCGACAACCTGGAGCCGGACCTGAAGGATGGCCCCGGCGGCCTGCGCGATCTCAATACGCTTGGCTGGATGGCGTTGCGTGCCTTCGGCGTGCGTGACCTGGAGGCGCTGGTCGGGCTCGGCCATCTGGGCGCAGACGAAGCGGCAGCACTGAAGCGCGAACGTGCGGTGCTGGCGCGGCTGCGCTTTGGCCTGCATCTGGTCGCGCGTCGCCCGGAAGAGCGCCTGCGTTTTGATTACCAGAAGACCCTGGCGGCACGCCTGGGCTTTGAAGACGATGCCGAGAACCTCGGTGTCGAGAAGATGATGCAGGGCTTCTACCGCGCCGCGCTGGTCGTGCGCCGGATCAGCGACCGCCTGCTGCAGCGCTTCGAGGAACAGTTCGATGGCGAGGCGCAGCCGGAGCCGCTGACCGTGGGTTTTTCCCTGCGCCGTGGTTACCTGGCGGCCAACGAAGCCGACTGGCCGCGCGGCGACATCGGCCAGGTGTTCGCGCTGTTTGCCAGCTGGGCCAACAACCCGCAGGTGCGCGGCCTGCATTCTCTGACCGCGCGTGCGCTGGCCGAAGCGCTGCCACTGCTGCCGGCCTACGACCAGGCTGATGCCGATGCACGCGAGCAGTTCCTGGCGCTGCTGCGCGGCCAGCGCCCGGTCGATACGCTCTCGCGCATGGCGCGGCTGGGCGTGCTTGGCCAGTGGATTCCCGCGTTCGCCCAGGTCAGCGGGCGCATGCAGTTCGACCTGTTCCATGTCTACACCGTCGACCAGCACACGCTGATGGTCCTGCGCAATATCGGCCTGTTCGCCAGCAGTCGTGCCGACGAGCGCTTCTCGATCGCGCACGAAGTGTGGCCGCGCCTGCGCAAGCCCGAGCTGCTGCTGCTGGCCGGCCTGTTCCATGACATCGCCAAGGGCCGTGGCGGCGACCATTCGGAGCTGGGCGCGGTGGACGCGCGCGCGTTCTGCCAGGCGCATGCGCTGAGCACGTCCGACACCGAACTGGTGGCGTGGCTGGTCGAACAGCACCTGCGCATGTCGGTGACCGCGCAGAAGCAGGACATCGCCGATCCGGAGGTGATCCATCGCTTCGCCACCCTGGTCGGCAGCCGCGACCGCCTGGATTACCTGTACCTGCTGACCTGCGCCGACATCGCCGGCACCAGCCCCAAGCTGTGGAATGCATGGAAGGACCGCCTGCTGGCCGACCTGTACTTCGCCACCCGGCGCGCGCTGCGCGAGGGGCTGGAACACCCGGTGCCGGCGGCCGAGCGCGTGGCCGAAGCGCGTGACAGCGTGCGCGCGCTGGTGCGCGAGCGGGGTTACGACGATGCCACCATCGATCGCCAGTTCGCGGTGATGCCCGACGAAGGCTTCATCCGCCTGCGCCCGGAGCAGCTGGCCTGGCAGGCTGCCGCGCTGGTGCCGGTGAAGCAGGGCCAGGCGCTGGTGAAGGTACGCCGGATCAGTGTCGACGATCCCGCGCTGGAAGTCTTCGTGCATTCGCCGGACCGCGACGGGCTGTTCGCCGCGATCGTGATGACGCTGGACCGCAAGGGCTACGGCATCCACCGCGCACGCGTGCTGGACGGTCCGGCCGATACCATCTTCGATACCTTCGAAGTGAACCCGGCCGATACCTTCGCCGATGGCAGCAGTGCCAACCTGGAAGCGGCGCTGCGCGAGGCACTCAGTGGTGACCTGTCGCGCCTGCGGCCGTCACGCCGGGTGGTGCCACGGCAGCTGCGGCACTTCCGCTTCGCCCCGCGCATCGAATTCCGCGATGAGCCGGGCGCAACCCGTTTCGCCCTGGTCGCCCCCGACCGCCCCGGCCTGCTGGCCGATGTGGCGTTCGTGCTGCGCAATCAGGGCCTGCGCGTGCATGATGCGCGCATTGCCACGTTCGGCGAACGCGCCGAAGACACCTTCGTGATCAGTGACGAACACGACCTCCCCCTGACTGAACCTGCCCGGCAGCAGCTGCATGACGCGATGCTGGCCTGCCTGGACCCTGATCGAAACGCCGGAGACCCCGCCTGATGGCCACCAAGCCCGCCAAGAAGACCGCCGCGACCCCCAAGAGCGCAGCGGCCCGGAAACCTGCTGCTGCCGCACCGGCCGCGAAGAAGACCCCAGCGCCGAAGAAGGCCGCTGCGGTGAAGGCCCCGGCGAAGAAAGCGGCTGCGGTGAAGCGTGCTGTGAAGAAGCCGGCGCCGTCCAAGAGTGCCGAAGCGGTCCGCGCCGAAACCATCGCCCGCAAGTCGCTGCGCAAGCCTTCAGCCCCGGGCGTGGAAGAGCTGAAGTTCGGCATCGAGAGTGCCTTCGAGCGCCGCGCTACCTTGACCCTGCACGAGCTGGAAGGCTCGACCAAGCCGCTGGTCAACCGCGTGATTGACGGCCTGGAGAGCGGTGAGTTCCGTGTTGCCGAGCCGGACGGCCAGGGTGGCTGGAAGGTCAACGAGTGGCTGAAGAAGGCCGTGCTGTTGTACTTCCGTGTCAATGACATGGCCGTGGTCGACGCCCGTCCGGCGCCGTTCTGGGACAAGGTCGAATCGCGCTTCGCCGGCTATGACGAGGCGAAGTTCCGCCGTGGCGGCGTGCGCGTGGTGCCGGGCGCGATCGCCCGCCGCGGCACCTACTTCGGCAAGGACGTGGTGCTGATGCCGAGCTTCACCAACATCGGCGCCTACGTCGGCGAAGGCACCATGGTCGATACCTGGGCCACCGTCGGCTCCTGCGCGCAGATCGGCCAGCACTGCCATCTGTCCGGCGGCGCCGGTATCGGTGGCGTGCTGGAACCGCTGCAGGCCAGCCCGACCATCATCGAGGACCACTGCTTCGTCGGTGCGCGCTCGGAAGTGGTGGAAGGCGTGGTGGTCGGCCACCACAGCGTGATCGGCATGGGCGTGTTCCTCAGCCAGAGCACCCGCATCTACAACCGTGCCACCGGCGAAATCACCTACGGCTACATCCCGCCGTACAGCGTGGTGGTGTCCGGCTCGCTGCCGAGCAAGGACGGTACCCATTCGCTGTACTGCGCGGTGATCGTCAAGCAGGTTGATGCCAAGACCCGCAGCAAGACCAGCGTCAACGACCTGCTGCGCGGCCTGGCCGACTGAAGGTGACTGCGCCGGAGGATCTGGCGCAGTCCGCGATCTACCGGCATCCGTCCGACACCCTGGTCGGGCGGATGCTGCCGCGCCTGCTGCACGCCCCGCGCTGGACCCGGCTGCGCCGTGCACTGTCGCGGCGCTGGCCGATGCCGGCGCTGGTCAGTGACGTGCGCGATGTGGTCTACGTGAGCTGGTGGGTCGACGTGCGTCACGCACCAATGCCACCGCCGGGCCATCATTACGTGGTCCATGCCGGACGCACGCCTTACACCATCCTCAGCTACCGTCACGGCCACTTCGGGCCCGCGCTGGCTGGGCCGCTGCGTTCCCTGATGCCGTCACCACGGCAGAGCAACTGGCGCTGGTACCTGCGTCGTGACGACGATCCGGACGGGACGCCGGTGGTGCTGTTCGACCGCAACGTGATGGACCAGCTGGCCTTCGTCGCCGGCGCGCGCGTTTTCAGCGATGCCATGCAGCCGCATCTGTCGGTGCGCTTCACGCATGCGCTGGATGCCGAAGGGAGTGGCCACACACGGATCGAGGGCGGGCAGGGCAGTGCCCCGGCGCTGCACCTGCAGTGGCAGGCCGCCGCGGGCTGGGACGATGCCGGGTGGGCGGCGGCCTTCGGCAGCCATCAGGCCCTGCTGCGTTTCCTGACCTGCCAGGACGAGGCCATCGCCCGTACCTGCGACGGCCGCTGGGCCAGCACCCGCATCGCGCTGCCGGTGGAGATCGACAGCCTGCAGCCCCTGCGCCTGATCGGTGAGCAGCAGTGTCCGCGGCTGCAGGCGATGGACTTGGCGCTGCAGGAAGGGCTGGCCTTCCGGCTGCCACGGGTGCCGTTCCGGGTCGTGTCCGAGCGCCTGTTGTGAGATTCTGGCCCTCTGTTTTCCAGCATCACAGATGGCCATGAGCACCACTGTCTACGGTTTGAAGAACTGCGATACCTGCAAGAAGGCGACCAAGTGGCTGGACCGCTTCGGCGTGCCTTACACCTTCGTCGATTACCGCGAGAACAAGCCGAGCCCGGAAACACTGCTGGCGTGGGCTGGGCAGCTGGGGGGCCTGGCCGCGATGGTGAACAAGTCGTCCACCACCTGGCGGCAGTTGCCGGACAACCGCAAGGCCGCCGACTCCGAGGCCGAATGGAAGCTGCTGCTGCGTGAATACCCGCAGCTGATCAAGCGTCCGCTGGTGGTCACGGCCGATGGCACGGTCAGCCAAGGCTTCAGCGACAACGGTTTCAAGGCCCGCTTCGGCGTGGGTGACGCATGAGTGCGGTCCTCGACCTGACCTGCGAACTGATCGCACGACCCTCGGTGACGCCGGATGATGCTGGCTGCCAGACACTGCTGGCGGCACGCCTGAAGCAGGCCGGGTTCCAGTGCGATCACCTGCGCCTGGGCGAGGTCGACAACCTGTGGGCGACCCACGGCCAGGGCGCGCCGGTGCTGGTGCTGCTGGGCCACACCGACGTGGTGCCGACGGGCCCGTGCGAGGCCTGGGCCAGCGACCCGTTCACGCCGCAGATCCGTGACGGCGTGCTGTACGGCCGTGGCGCCGCCGACATGAAGGGCAGCGTGGCGGCGTTCGTGGTCGCCGCCGAGCAGTTTGTCGCTGCGCATCCCGATCACCCTGGCACGCTGGCGGTACTGCTGACCAGCGACGAGGAAGGCGATGCCATCGATGGTGTGCGTCACGTTGCACGGCTGTTCGCCGAGCGCGGCCAACGCATCGACTGGTGCATTACCGGAGAGCCATCGTCTACCTCGACGCTGGGTGACCTGCTGCGCGTAGGCCGTCGTGGCAGCCTGTCGGCCAAGCTGCGCGTGCAGGGCGTGCAGGGGCATGTGGCGTACCCGGAAAAGGCGCGCAATCCGATCCATCAGGCGGCACCGGCACTGTCCGACCTGAGCGCAAGGCGCTGGGATGAAGGTTATGAGAGCTTCCCGCCGACCAGCCTGCAGATCTCCAACATCCATGCCGGCACCGGTGCCAACAACGTGATTCCCGGCGAGCTGGAGGTGGATTTCAACATCCGCTACAACCCGCACTGGGATGCACCGAAGCTGGAGGCGGAGATCACCGCATTGCTGGGCCGCCATGGCCTGCAGTACACGCTGAAGTGGCACCGCAGCGGCGAGCCGTTCTACACCCCGGAAGGCACGCTGCGCGCCACCGCGCGTGCGGTGCTGGCCGAGCACATCGGCCGTGCGCCGGAAGAAAGCACCGGCGGCGGCACGTCAGATGCACGCTTCATCGCGCCACTGGGTGCGCAGTGCATCGAAGTGGGGCCGGTCAACGCCAGCATCCACCAGGTGGATGAGAACGTGCGCGTGGACGATCTGGAAGCGTTGCCGGGGCTGTACCAGCGCCTGGTGGAACGGCTGCTGGTGGGAACCCCATGACGGAATGAATCCCGCGAGGGTGGGTGCCGACCGTTGGTCGGCACGCCCCCCGCCGGGGCCGCTTCTCTACTCTGAAAAAATGAAGAACGGCGGCTCGACCGCTTTCTTCCAGTAACTTGGCGCGGCCATGTAGAAGTGTTGCGCCTCGGCTCTGGCGAACCAGCGCGCCGCCGCGTCGGTGTCTTTCTCCACACCCGGCGCACTGCGGCCCAGCAGCAGACCGGCGAAGTACTGGCCGAACACATTGCCCTTCTCACCGGCGCGCTGGTACAGCTGCAGCGCACGCGCCGGATCGCGCGGCAGTCCCATGCCTTTCTCCAGCAGCGCGCCCAGGTCGACCTGCGCTTCGGCGTCGCCGTGCTCGGCACGACGCTGGATCTGCGCCACCAGCGGATGCACGGTGTCACCCTGTGCGGCCACCGCATCCGGCAGTCGCGACGACGAACTCGGGTAGCGCTCGTAGATCATTCCGCGCAGGTCCCAGCGCAGCGCCTGCTGCGCGTCGCCTCGCTGGCGGTAGGCCTTGGCGAGCCCGTAGAACGCATAGGGATTGCCGTGGTTGGCAGCCGCCAGATAGGCGCGTTCGCCACGTCGCCAGGACGCGCGCAGGACAGGTGCAGGGTTGATATGGGGGCTGTCGGCATGCTGCAGCCTGCCGGAGATCCAGATCCGGCCCAGTGCTTCTTCCGCTTTGGTGTTGTGGAAGGTCCAGGGCGTGATCGCGGCAGCACGCTCGTAGTAGGTAACGGCGCGCGGATCGTTGAAACGTTCGAAGGTCTGCGCGGTGTCCCAGGCTCCGTCGAAGCTGCCGTCGGTGCCGCGTTGCTCCAGTGCCTGTTGCTGCGCCAGCGGCAACGTGGAGGGCGGAGGCAGGGTCTGGCAGGCGGCCAGGCCCAGGCAGAGCAGGGCGGCCAGCGCCGCGTTGCGTCCAGTGCGGTGTTGCATTTCCATTACACGTTTCACGGCGGGCCATTATGCGCGCCGGGGAGTGGTTGCCAACGCAACGGTTGCGCCGTGCCGGAAACCGGGGTAGGGTCGATGCCATGTCGATCCGTCTGGTCACCGCCGTCAATAACAACAACCGCAATAATCTGCGCGCGAATAATCGTGCGCGGCCGATGCGGGACTGCGCCCTGGGTAGATAGACGGCAACACACGCCCGGACACCAGAAAACCCGCATCAGCCGATGCGGGTTTTTTTGTGCCCGGGCGCAGCCCCACCCGGGCCTGGATGGCCGGTCGAACACCCTCCCACCCGTGAAATCCCCCAACAGGAGCTCTCCCATGTGTTCGATCTTCGGAATCTTCGGCCTGCAGGCCGGTGACGATCTTCCCGCCCTGCGCCGCCATGCGCTGGAACTGTCGCAGCGCCAGCGCCACCGTGGCCCGGACTGGAGCGGCGTGTACCTCGACGAAGGTGCGCTGCTGGTCCATGAGCGGCTGGCCATCGTCGACCCGGCCGGTGGTTCGCAGCCGCTGCTGTCGGCCGATGGCCAGCTGGCGCTGGCGGTGAACGGCGAGATCTACAACCACCAGGCATTGAAGGCGGCGCTGACCACCGCCTACGACTTCCAGACCGGCTCGGACTGCGAGGTGATCAATGCGCTGTATCGCCAGGGCAGTTCGCCGGCGCAGTGGCTGGAACAGCTCAACGGCATCTTCGCCTTCGCGCTGTGGGACCGCGACAGCGGGCGCGTGCTGGTGGCGCGTGACCCGGTCGGTGTGGTGCCGCTGTACTGGGGCCACGATACCCAGGGGCGCCTGCGCGTGGCCTCGGAAATGAAGGCGCTGGTCGATACCTGTGCCGACGTCGCACAGTTCCCGCCGGGTCACTACTTCGACAGTGCCAGCGGTGAGCTGGTGCGCTACTACCAGCAACCGTGGCGCGACTATGCCGACGTGCAGGGCCGCCAGGCCGACCTGGCCGAACTGCGCCAGGCCTTCGAGCATGCGGTGGAGCGCCAGCTGATGAGCGACGTGCCGTATGGGGTGCTGCTGTCCGGTGGCCTGGACTCGTCGCTGGTGGCGGCCGTTGCCGCGCGCTATGCGCGTCGCCGCATCGAGGATGGCGGGCAGACCGAAGCCTGGTGGCCGCGCCTGCATTCGTTCGCGATCGGCTTGAAGGGTTCGCCGGATCTTGCTGCTGCGGCGATCGCTGCCGAGGCTCTTGGCACCGTGCATCACGGCTTCGAATACACCTTCGAGGAAGGCCTCGACGCGCTGCCGGAAGTGATCCGCCACATCGAAACCTACGACGTCACCACCATCCGCGCCTCGACGCCGATGTTCCTGCTGGCACGGCGGATCAAGGCGATGGGCGTGAAAATGGTGCTGTCCGGCGAGGGCAGCGATGAGATCTTTGGTGGCTACCTGTACTTCCACAAGGCGCCGGATGCACGTGAATTCCACGACGAGCTGGTGCGCAAGCTGGACGCGCTGCACAACTACGACTGCCTGCGCGCCAACAAGTCGATGATGGCCTGGGGCGTGGAGCCGCGCGTGCCGTTCCTCGATCGTGAGTTCCTTGATGTGGCGATGCGCTTCGATGCCGCGCACAAGATGGTCGGTGCCGGCTTCGGTGGGCGCCGCATCGAGAAGGCGGTGCTGCGCGAAGCATTCGAGGGCTACCTGCCGGACAGCATCCTGTGGCGGCAGAAGGAACAGTTCAGCGATGGCGTCGGCTACGGCTGGATCGACGGGCTGAAGGCGCATGCCGAAGCACAGGTGAGCGACCGTGTACTGGCGGCGGCCGACAAGCGCTTCCCGCACAACCCGCCGCAGACCAAGGAGGCGTACTACTACCGCCACCTGTTCGAGCAGTTCTTCCCGAGCCGCGCGGCGGCCGAGACCGTGCCGGGCGGCAAGTCGATCGCCTGTTCGTCGCCGGCCGCCATTGCCTGGGACGCCAGCTTCGCCGCGGCGGCGGACCCCTCGGGCCGCGCGATCGCCGGCGTGCACGAGCAGGCACTGGCCTAAGTCCCAAAAAGGGGACGGAGGGGATTAAGTCGTTTTTGCCACAAACGACTTAATCCCCTCCGTCCCCTTTTTTCGTATCATCGCCCCCTGCACATTGGGGAATGTTCATGGGCGTACAGACCGGGGGCCAGGCGCCGCCGATGAAATGGGGATGGCGTTATCTGGCCTGGGCCGGCGTGCCATTGCTGGCCGGGGTGCTACTGGCGCGGTATGCCGGGCCGGCAGCGCCTGCGGCGGTCGCCCGTGCCTCGGTAGCCGCCGAAGGCAGCTGGGCGCAGCACCTTGCCTCACCGCTGGGCCTGTTCCTGCTGCAGCTGCTGGTGCTGCTGCTGGTGGCCAAGGGCGCGGGCGCGCTGCTCAAGCGCTTTGGACAACCGGCGGTGATCGGCGAGATGGCCGCTGGCCTGATGATGGGGCCGCTGGTGCTCGGCAGCCTGCTGCCGCAGCTGCATGGTGCGTTGTTCCCGGCCAGCTCGCTGGGTCCGCTGGGCATGCTCAGCCAGCTGGGCGTGCTGATGTTCCTGCTGGTAGCCGGTGCCGAGCTGGACCTGGCGGCGCTGCGTGGCCGCCGGCGCTTCGCCTTCACGGTCAGCCATGCCGGTATTGCAGTGCCGTTCGTGCTCGGCGTGGCGCTGGCGATCTGGCTGTATCCGCAGCACGGTCCGCAGGGTGTGGGCTTTACTGCTTTCGCATTGTTCGTCGGCATCTCCATGAGCATCACCGCGTTCCCCGTGTTGCTGCGCATCCTTGCCGATCGTGGGATCACACAAACGCCATTGGGCCAGACCGCGATCGCCTGCGCGGCATTGGGCGATGCCACCGCCTGGTGCCTGCTGGCCTTGATCGTCGCCGCCGCCCAGGCCAGCGGCTGGTTGCCGGCCAGCCTCAACCTGCTGTGCGTGGTCGTGTTCGTGGCGCTGATGCTGGGGCTGGTGAAGCCGTGGTTTGCCCGCCAGCAGATTGCGCCGGGCCGTGAGGGACGTTGGTTGCTGGGTATCCTGCTGCTGTCACTGGCGAGTGCGCTGGTCACCGAGATGCTGGGCATCCACGCGTTGTTCGGTGCATTCGCTGCGGGCGTCGCGGTATCGTCCAACGCGCAGCTGCGCGACCTGTTGATGGCCCGCGTCGAACCGTTCGCGGTGACCCTGCTGCTGCCACTGTTCTTCGCCATGACCGGCCTGCGCATGCGCGCCGATGCGCTGCAGGCCAGCGATATCGTGTTGTGCGTGGTGGTGATCGCGGTGGCCACGGCCGGCAAGCTGCTGGGCACCTTCAGTGCCGCGCGCAGTGCGGGCATGCCCACGCGCGAAGCGTGGCGGTTGGGGGCGCTGATGAACACCCGTGGTCTGATGGAGCTGATCGTGCTCAACCTGGGCTACGAGCTGGGCCTGCTCGGCGATCGGCTGTTCGCGGTGCTGGTGATCATGGCGTTGGTGACCACGGCGATGACCGGGCCGCTGCTGAACCTGATCGAGCGACGCCGGGGCTGAGCGCTGGACGGTAGTGCCGGCCGCTGGCCGGCATCCAGGCTGGTGTGTCCAGCATCATGAGGTTGCCGGCCAGCGGCCGGCACTACCGCGCCGGTACCAGCGTCATCGTGTGCTGCGCCTTGCCGGGCAGGAACGGTGTCGGCCGCCCATGCACCCAGTCTTCGTGGCCGGCGCCCCAGTACGGCGACAGCGGGTGCCCGCTCTGGCCGCCGGGCATGTGCACGATTCCGTCGGCCTCATGTCCGGGCGAAACCACCATGCGTTCGGAGGCGCCGAAGTTCGGCGTCTGCACGCGCGGCATGTCACGGTCGCCGGGCAGCGGGTCGGCGGGCATGCACAGCCAGCGCTTGGCGATGTCCGGCAATGCACGCGCGATGGGATGGCAGAGCGCCGCGGTGTTGCGCTCTCCCCAGGTGCGCTGGGCCAGCGGGCCCTGCTTGGCCAGCTCGCTCTCGGTGCGGCGTGCGGCATCAAGCAGCAGCGCGTCCCAGCTGTCGTAGGCCGGTGGCAGCAGGTTGGCGGGGCGTTGCTGCAGCATCGGCCAGGCCACGCCTTCCAGTTGTGCCAGGCGCGGGTCCAGATAGTCATCGCCCAGCTGCGCGTTGGCCGGTGCCAGCAGTGCTTCGGACAGGGTATCCATCACCTGCGTGCGGAACGCGCGCACCACCCGGTAGCTGACCGAGCCGGCCGAGGCCCGGCCGCCCCATTGATGGCTGACCGCCTTCAAGCGCTTCAGAGCAGGGTCGTCACTGCGTTCGATGACGTCATGCAGCAACGCCCACCAGCGCTGCAGAAACACGGCGCGATCATCGAGCTGGATCGCCAGCAGGTCGTGTTCGTCGAAGCGGTCCTGGATGGCGAGCAGGTCGCGGATCTGCTGCGCACGCGCGCCGAGGTCATAGCCACCGTTGCCAACAGTAGCCAGCGCCTCGCCGTCGAGGACGCGTCCGTTGGCGGTCCACAGGCGATGGTTGGGGGGATCGATCAATGCAGGCGAGGCATCGCTGCGGATCGGCCACGGCGCGCAGTCCTGGTTGCTGGCGGCATTGAAGCCGGCCGGCGCACAGCCGGGGCCGCGGTCAGGGCGGGCGCCGATCAGCCGCCAGGCAATGCGGCCGCTGCGGTCGCCGACCACCAGGTTCTGCGCGGGAATGCCGGCGCGGTCGGCGAAGTGCAGTGCACCGTCAAGGTCACCGGCGCGGGCCAGATCAGCGAAATCCAGGCGTACGGCGCCGGGCAGGTGTGCGACCCAGCGCAGGGCATCGCCACTGCCATCGGCATGGGTGTGCAGGATCGGCCCCCAGGCGGTTTCGCGTACCGGGAACAGCACGTCGGCCTGGCCGGCCACCGCGATGCGTTCTTCGTGCACGGTCACCGTGGCGTTGGCCGGTTCCGTGCGGTAGTCCGCCGTGTCGATGTAGCTGTTGGTGAAGCCCCAGGCGACGTGGCCGTTGCTGCCGACGATCACCGCCGGCAGGCCAGGCAGCGAGAAGCCAGTGACGTCGACCTGGCCGCCGGCGGCCTGCGGGTCCGGATAGCGCAGGCGCACCCGGAACCACAGCCCCGGCGCACGCAGGCCCAGGTGCATGTCGTCGGCAACGATCGCGCGGCCGTCGGCGGTGAGTGCGCCGGCCACCGCGAAGTTGTTGCTGCCGATGACGTCCGCCTCCTCCTGCTCGGTGCCCGGCTTTCCCTTCAATGTGCGCAGATCGAGCTGGCTGGCATCGGGCAGAATCGCATTGCCGGTGGCTTCGCCAAACAGCGGTGCATCCCATTCGGTGCCGTCGTGGGCAATCAGCGCGTACAGCGCCGGCGGCACCACCGCACGGATGCGGCTGAGGGCAAGCTCGGTCTGGTTGTTCGGGTCCTGCAGGTCGGCGTACATGGCCAGCCCGGCCAGCACGCTGTCGCTGGCCTGCCACGGTTGCGGTGACTGCCGCAGCAGCAGGTAGGCCCATGGCCGCACGGAGAGATCGGTAAGGCCTTCGTTGACGCCATCTACATAGGCGCGCACGACCGCGCCGTTGTCGCCCAGCGCGGTATCCAGATGCGCCTCGGTGCGGGCGCGCAGGCGGTGCACGCGCATGCGCTTGTCGGCGTCGATGGCCTTCGGTCCGAACAGCGCCGACAGCTCGCCGGCGGCACTGCGGCGCATCAGGTCCATCTCGAAATAGCGTTCCTGCGCATGCACATGGCCGAGTGCGCGCATCGCGTCGGCCTGGCTGCCGGCAGTGATGGTGACCACCCCCAGCGCATCGCGCTCGATGGTGACCGGCTTGGCCAGGCCCGGCAGCGCATGCTCGCCGTCCAGGTCGGCCAGGCTGCCGCGCAGCAGCAGCCACAGGGCCAGTGCGGTGACCAGCACGATGGCGACCAACACACCCAGCACCCAACGCCATGTACGTCGCATCGCACGTCCTTTCCGAACTCGTGGGCCGATTGTAGCCGCAGGCGCAACTGCGACTGATTCCGATTAGATCACCGTATTTTGAAATGCGGCACCCTATGCCACATCGATTCACAGGAGCCCCCCATGAAAGGCAACCCGGACGTCATCGCCTGCCTGAAGGAACTGCTGCGCGGCGAGCTTGCTGCCCGCGACCAGTACTTCATCCATTCCCGCCGCTACGAGGACCAGGGCCTGTTCGCGCTGTACGAACGCTTGAACCACGAGATGGAAGAGGAAACCCAGCACGCCGACGCGCTGCTGCGCCGCATCCTGTTCCTCGGCGGCGACCCGGACATGCGCCCGCATGCCACCGAGCCGGGCAAGACCGTGGAAGAGATGCTGCAGAAGGATCTCGACACTGAATACGCGGTTCGGAACAATCTCGCCGCCGGCATGAAGCTGTGCGAAGAGAAGGGTGACTACGTGAGCCGCGACATGCTGCTGGCGCAGCTGAAGGACACCGAGGAAGACCACGCCTGGTGGCTGGAGCAGCAGCTGGGCCTGATCAAGCGCATCGGCCTGGAGCTGTACCAGCTGAGCAAGATCGACGGCAACGGCGCTCCGGCGCACTGAGCCGCAGGCGCCGCCGGGCCATGCCCGGTGACCACCCGGTAGAGCCGACCGCTGGTCGGCTGCTCTTCAAAAGACAGCCGACCAGCGGTCGGCTCTACCAGAAGAAGCACAGCGTTCTGTCGCCCGCCAGCACCGGAGCATCGCCAGCCAGCTTTCGCCAGCCAGCCGCTCCACCGCCCGCCAGCCGACAACGAAAAAGCCGGGGAATGCCCCGGCTTTTTCGTGTCTGGTCTCCGGCAAGGCGTGTCAACCAAGGTTGACACCCACCAGGAGCAAGGCCCCAGCCTTTATTCCACCGACAGCCCTTCCACCTTCTGCCAGCCGCGCGGCAGCAGGTGGCCGCGGGTGGCGCGGGCGCCGAGGTAGGCGTCAAGCTCGTTGAACTTCAGGCCCATCGTGCGCTGGCCACTGCGCACCTGCAGGGTCTGCCCCGGGCTGATGGCCACGATGGCGACCACGCGTTCGGTGGCGAGCTTGGCCTTGGGGATCTCGATGATCTTGTTGCCCTTGCCCTTGTCCAGTTCCGGCAGGTCGTTGGCGGCAATCGCCAGCAGGTTGCCGGAGCTGGTCACTGCCACGATGCGGTCGGTGGCGACGTTGGCGACCACCGACGGGGTCAGCACCGACGAACCCGCCGATAGGTTCAGCATCGCCTTGCCGGCCTTGTTGCGGCCGATCAGGTTCTCGAAGCGGGTGACGAAGCCGTAGCCGTGGGTGGAGGCCAGCACGAAGCGGGTGTCCGGCTCGGCGCTGGCCAGGGTCACGAAGCTGGTGCCCGCGGCCGGCGAGAAGCGGCCGGTCAGCGGTTCACCGTTGCCACGCGCGGAGGGCAGGGTGTGCACCGGCGTCGAGTAGGCGCGGCCCTCGCTGTCGAGGAACGCGACCTGCTGCGTACTGCGCGCACGCACCGCGCCCTGCAGGGCGTCACCATCACGGTAGGACAGGGCGGACGCATCGACGTCGTGGCCCTTGGCGGCGCGGATCCAGCCCTTCTCCGACAGCACGACGGTCATCGGCTCGCTCGGCACCAGCTCGGTCTCGTCGATGGCCTGCGCGGCCTGGCGCTGCACCAGCGGCGAACGGCGCGCGTCGCCGAATTTCTTGGCATCGGCGGTCAGTTCGTCGCGGATCAGCTTCTTCAGCTTGGCCTTGCTGTCGAGGATGCCGAGGATCTTCTCGCGCTCCTTGGCCAGCTCGTCCTGCTCGCCACGGATCTTCATCTCCTCCAGGCGGGCCAGCTGCTTCAGCTTGGTTTCCAGGATGTACTCGGCCTGGTCGTCGGACAGGCCGAAGCGCGCGATCAGCGCGGCCTTCGGTTCGTCCTCGGTACGGATGATGTGGATCACCTCGTCCAGGTTGAGGAACGCGACCAGCAGGCCTTCCAACAGGTGCAGGCGGCGCTCGACCTTCTGCAGGCGGTGCTGCAGGCGGCGGGTGACGGTGTTGCTGCGGAAGGTCAGCCATTCGCTGAGCAGCATCTTCAGGTTCTTCACCTGCGGACGGCCGTCCAGCCCGATCACGTTGAGGTTGACGCGGTAGCTGCGTTCCATGTCCGTGGTCGCGAACAGGTGGCCCATCAGCTGCTCGGCGTCGACGCGGTTGGAACGCGGCACCAG
Organism: Stenotrophomonas sp. 80084_Sma; assembly: GCF_056481995.1. Classification (NCBI taxonomy): domain Bacteria; kingdom Pseudomonadati; phylum Pseudomonadota; class Gammaproteobacteria; order Lysobacterales; family Lysobacteraceae; genus Stenotrophomonas; species Stenotrophomonas sp. 80084_Sma. Next base: position 1,593,414 of record NZ_CM151177.1, read on the forward strand.
CACCACGCGCACCGGGTTGGCGTGGTCGGACTCATCGCGGATGTCTTCCAGCCACGGCAGCTTCTTGGCGCGCATCTGCGCGGCGATCTGCTCGATCACCTTCGACGGCGACACCTGGAACGGCAGCGCGGTGACCACGATGTTGTGTGCTTCCTTGGTGAAGGTCGCACGTGCGCGCACGCTGCCGTTGCCGGTTTCGTAGATGTTCCGCAGATCGTTGGCCGCGGTGATGATCTCGGCGCTGGACGGATAGTCCGGGCCCTGCACGTGCTCGCACAGGTCGCGCACGCTGGCATCGGGGTTGTCCAGCAGGTGCAGCAGTGCGCTGACGATCTCGTTGAGATTGTGCGGCGGCACGTCGGTGGCCATGCCCACGGCGATGCCGGTGGTGCCGTTCAGCAGCAGGTGCGGCAGCCGTGCCGGCATCCAGGTCGGTTCCTGCAGGGTGCCGTCGAAGTTCGGTGCCCAGTCAGTGGTGCCCTGGCCCAGTTCGCCCAGCAGCACTTCGGCAATCGGGGTCAGCTTGGATTCGGTGTAACGCATCGCCGCGAACGACTTCGGGTCGTCGCTGGAGCCGAAGTTGCCCTGGCCCTCGATCAGCGGGTAGCGGTACGAGAACGGCTGCGCCATCAGCACCAGCGCCTCGTAGCACGCGCTGTCGCCATGCGGGTGGTACTTACCGATGACGTCACCGACGGTGCGCGCGGACTTCTTCGGCTTGGACGCGGCATTCAGGCCCAGCTCGCTCATCGAATAGATGATGCGGCGCTGCACCGGCTTCAGGCCGTCGCCGATGAACGGCAGGGCGCGGTCCAGGACCACGTACATCGAGTAGTCGAGGTAGGCGCGTTCGGCGTACTCGCGCAGCGGCAGTTGTTCGAATCCGTGGAACACGGGGCGGGCAAGTTCGGTCATGCGGCGTTGTTACCTGTTGTCGGGAGGCGGCGACGGCGGTCGCCGCTCGCAATCCTGTGATTATCCGGATGCGGCGGGGGATGCCAAGCCGCGCGCAGGGTCCAGCCCGGTTTCCAGGCCGTGTCCGGCCCGTGCCAGGTAGCGCCCCGGTGGCAGCCCGAAGTGGCGGCGGAACACGGTGACGAAGGCGCTGGCGCTGCTGAAGCCCAGCGCGTGGGCGATATCGGCCACGCTGCGGCCGTCGGTCAGCTGGCGCAGGGCTTCGGACAGCCGGGCCTGCTGCCGCCACTGGGCGAAGCTGAGCGTGGTCTCGTCGCGGAAGTGGCGGGTCAGGCTGCGCGGCGACAGTCCGGCCCAGTGCGCCCATTCGGCCAGGCTGCGCTCGTCGGACGGGTCGGCCAGCAGCTGCGAGGCGATCTTCAGCAGGCGCCGGTCATGCGGCATCGGCAGGTGCATGCGCTGGCGCGGCGCGGTACGGATCTCGTCCAGCAGCACCTCGATGATGTGCTGGCGCTCGGGCGTGGTGTCGTAGCCCAGCGGCCATTCGCAGATGCGGTCGGCCAGCGCCTGCGCCAGCTTGGACAGGCCCAGTACGCAGGGATCGGCGGGCAGGGTGGCGCAGGCCGGTGCGGCCAGCGCCATGCCCCAGCCACGCAGCGGGCCGTCGAGGGTGACCGTATGCGGCTCCAGCGGCGGCATCCAGCCGGCCGAGCCCGGCGCCAGTGACCACGTTCCGTGCGAGGTGCGGGTGGTCAACAGGCCGCGTTCGACGCAGATCAGCTGCGCGCGCTGATGGTGGTGCCAGTCCACTTCACGGACCAGGCCCAAGGGGCTGTCGAAGCGGAAGGCGACAACCGGTGGCCCGTCATTGCGCTCGAACCAATCCAGGGCGTCGTCGCGCAGCAACCGCTTGGGAGGGGGGATTTCTGCCTTGTTCATCATATCCGCTGGCTGAAATGTGTCATCCATTGGCTGAATTGTACTACCGGGCCACCTGACCAGATCATTAAGGTAGGCGCCTTCGTTGATCCAGCCCGCTGCTGCAACACAGCATTCGATGCCAGATCGAATATTTCCATTGAGAAATATTTTTTTTGGAAGAGAATGCTCCCCCATGATCTGTCCTGCAACCACTCCCCCCAGCTTCGGCCTGCTGCTGCGCCAGGTGCGCGACGGCCTGGTCCGTCAACTCGACGCATCCATGGCTGAAGAAGACCTGGGTATCGGCTTCACCCATTACATCGGGCTGAAGGTGCTTTCCAACATGGCTCCGTGCACGGCCAACGAGCTGGCCCAGGCCATCGACCAGGTGCCCAGTGCGGTGACCCGCCTGCTGGACAAGCTGGAGTCGCTGGGCTGCGTCCGCCGCGAACCGCATGCCCAGGACCGGCGTGCGCTGCAGATCGTGCTGACCGATGAAGGCCGCGCACTGTGGGCGCGGCTGAAGCTGCGTGGCGACGCGGTGATGGATTACGCCCTGCGTGATCTTTCCGCCGACGAGCGCACGCAGCTGCTGTCCCTCCTCACCCGAATCCGCGATTCCCTGACGACCCCATGAACCCGATCCCGCAATCCACTCTCCGCCGGTCCGGGCGCGCGCTGCTGGTATCAGCGCTGGCCCTGGCCCTGGCCGCCTGCGCCAGCAGTCGTGGCCTCAACCCGCAGGGCCACGTGCTCGACGTGGACAGCCTGCACAGCGAACGCACCCTGGCCGACACCGACCTGAGCGCCACCGGCTTCCCGGCGCAGGACTGGTGGAAGGCACTGGGCGATGCGCAGCTGGACGCGCTGGTCGCCGAGGGCCTGGCTGGCCACCCGAGCCTGGACGCTGCCGATGCGCGCCTGCGCCAGGCGCAGTCGCAGGTCGGTACCGCGCGTGCCGATCGCCTGCCGAGCCTGTCGGTGTCCGGTGGTTACACCGGTCTGCGCCTGCCCGAGTCGATGGCCGGCAGCGAGATGGGTGGCCATTACGCTGGCAGCAGCCAGGTCGCGTTTGATTTCAGCTATGGCGTGGACCTGTGGGGCGGCAAGCGCGCTGCCTGGGAAGCGGCCGTGGACGGCGCCCATGCCGCCACTGTCGAAGCCCAGGCTGCACGCCTGAACCTGTCCACCGGCATCACCCAGGCCTATGCCGACCTGGCGTATGCATGGCAGCTCAATGACGTGGCCGAAGAAGAGCTGGGCCGCTCGCAGAAGTCGCTGGAATTGACCCGCCAACGCCGCAGCGCCGGCATCGACAGTGATCTGCAGGTGCGCCAGGCCGAGGCCCGCGTGCCCGCCGCGCAGCAGCAGGTGCAGGCCGCGCAGCAGCGCATCGATGCGGCCCGCACCGCGCTGGCCGCGCTGGTCGGCAAGGGTCCGGACCGTGGCCTGTCGATCCAGCGCCCGCAGGCGTTGAATCCGATGGCGCTGCAGCTGCCGGGCGTGCTGCCCAGCGAACTGTTGGGTCGTCGCCCGGACATCGTTGCCGCGCGCTGGCGCGTGGAAGCGGCCGACAAGCAGATCAAGGTCGCCAGGACCAAGTTCTACCCGAGCTTCAACCTGACCGCACTGGCTGGCGTCGTCGCACCGAACGTGGGCGATCTGCTGAAAAGCAGTTCGACCTTCGCCTACATCGGACCGGCGCTGAGCCTGCCGATCTTCGAAGGCGGCAAGCTGCGCGCCAACCTGGCCAACACCGATGCGCAGTACGACCTGGCGGTGGCCAACTACAACCAGACCGTGCTCGATGCACTGCGCGACGTGGCCGACCAGGTCAACGCGGTGCGTTCGCTGGCACAGCAGGCGCATTCGCAGCAGCAGGCGGTGGATACCGCACGTTCGGCCTTCGACCTGGCCCAGCAGCGCTACCGCGCCGGCATCGGCAGCTACCTGGACGTGCTGACCGCGCAGTCCACCCTGCTGCAGTCGCAGCAGCAGCTGGCCGGCCTGCAGTCGCAGCAGGTGCAGACCTCGGTGCGCCTGAGCAAGGCGCTGGGCGGTGGTTTCCAGCCCTCTGACGCCGACCGCGCACCGATCGCCTCCCATTCCGATTCCTCGCATTCCTGAAGACTTCCGCCATGAGCCAGACCCAAGACACTGCGGCCCCGGCCGCCCCCAACCGCCGCGGCAACCTGCTGCGCGGCCTGTTCGTGATCGTCGTGCTGCTGCTTGCCGCACTGGCGCTGTGGTACTTCATGTTCGGCCGTTGGTTCGAAGAGACCGACGACGCCTACGTGCAGGGCAACCAGGTGCAGATCACCCCGCTGGTGGCCGGTACCGTAGTCGCCATCAACGCCGATGACGGCATGCGCGTGGAGCGCGGCCAGCTGCTGGTGCAGCTGGATCCGTCCGACACCGCAGTAGCCCTGCAGCAGGCCGAAGCCAACCTGGCCAAGACCGTGCGCCAGACCCGCGGCCTGTACCGCAGCGTGGAAGGTGCGCAGGCGGACTTGAACGCCCGCCAGGTGACCCTGAAGCGCGTGCGCGACGACTTCGCCCGCCGTAAGGATCTGGCCGCCACCGGCGCCATCTCCAACGAAGAACTGGCCCACGCCCGCGATGAGCTGGCCGCTGCCGAAGCGGCCGTGGCCGGTTCGCGCGAGACGGTCGAGCGCAACCGCGCGCTGGTCGACGATACCGTGATCGCCACCCAGCCGGATGTGCAGGCCGCCGCCGCGCAGCTGCGCCAGGCCTTCCTCAACAACGCCCGCGCCGGCATCGTTGCGCCGGTCACCGGCTACGTCGCCCGTCGTTCGGTGCAGGTCGGCCAGCGCGTGCAGCCGGGCAATGCCCTGATGGCGGTGGTGCCGACCGAGCAGATGTGGGTCGAGGCCAACTTCAAGGAAACCCAGCTGCGCCACATGCGCCTGGGCCAGGAAGTGGAGCTGAAGTCGGACCTGTACGCCGGTGACGTGAAGTACAAGGGCCGCGTCCAGAGCCTGGGCCTGGGCACCGGCTCGGCGTTCTCGCTGCTGCCGGCGCAGAATGCCAGCGGCAACTGGATCAAGATCGTTCAGCGCGTGCCGGTACGCATCGCCATCGATGCCAAGCAGCTGGCCGAACACCCGCTGCGCATCGGCCTGTCGATGAAGGCCGAAGTGAGCCTGCGCGACCAGAAGGGCGAAGTGCTGCCGAGCACCCCGGCCAAGGGCACGGTGTTCGACACCGACGTGTATGCCAAGCAGCTGCATGATGCCGACGAGGTGATCCACACGATCATCCAGGGCAACCTGCCGCAGCAGGCGAAGGTGGGCTGAGGTCGCCATGTCCGCACAAGCTCCAGCCGCGCCCGGTGCTCCGGGCGCCCCGGCGGCGCCGGGTGCGGCCTCCGGGTTCCTGCCGCCCAGCGTCGCCCTGTGCACCGTCGGCCTGGCGATGGCGTCGTTCATGCAGGTGCTCGACACCACCATCGCCAACGTCTCGCTGCCGACCATCGCCGGTAACCTCGGCGCCAGTTCGCAGCAGGCGACCTGGGTCATCACCTCGTTCGCGGTCAGCACAGCCATCGCGCTGCCGCTGACCGGCTGGCTCAGCCGCCGCTTCGGCGAACGCAAGCTGTTCGTCTGGGCCACGCTGGCCTTCGTCATCACCTCGCTGCTGTGCGGCCTGGCGCAGAGCATGGGCATGCTGGTGCTGTCGCGTGCGCTGCAGGGTTTCGTGGCCGGCCCGATGTACCCGATCACGCAGTCGTTGCTGGTCTCGATCTATCCACGGGAGAAACGCGGGCAGGCACTGGCGCTGCTGGCGATGATCACGGTGGTGGCGCCGATCTGCGGCCCGATTCTCGGTGGCTGGATCACCGACAACTACAGCTGGGAATGGATCTTCCTGATCAATGTGCCGCTGGGCATCTTCGCTGCGCTCGTTGTGGGCAACCAGCTGAAGGGGCGCCCGGAGCACATCGAGAAGCCGAAGATGGACTACGTCGGCCTGGTCACCCTGGTGATCGGTGTCGGTGCGCTGCAGCTGGTGCTCGACCTGGGCAACGACGAGGACTGGTTCTCGTCGATGAAGATCGTGGTGCTGGCGTGTGTGGCCGTGGTCACGCTGACGGTGTTCCTGATCTGGGAACTGACCGACAAGGATCCGATCGTCGACCTGAAGCTGTTCCGGCATCGGAACTTCCGCGCCGGTACGCTGGCGATGGTGGTGGCCTACGCGGCGTTCTTCAGCGTGGCGTTGTTGATTCCACAGTGGTTGCAGCGTGACATGGGCTACACCGCGATCTGGGCGGGCCTGGCGACAGCGCCGATCGGCATCCTGCCGGTGATCATGACCCCGTTCGTGGGCAAGTATGCATCGCGCTTCGACATGCGCATGCTGGCTACGATTGCGTTCATTGTGTTGTCGATGACCAGCTTCCTGCGTTCGAACTTCAACCTGCAGGTGGACTACAACCATGTGGCGGGCGTGCAGCTGATCATGGGCATCGGCGTCGCGCTGTTCTTCATGCCGGTGCTGCAGATCCTGCTGTCGGACCTGGATGGGCGCGAGATCGCGGCGGGCTCAGGCCTGGCCACCTTCCTGCGTACGCTGGGCGGCAGCTTCGCGGCGTCGCTGACGACGTGGCTGTGGGCGCGGCGCACCCAGGTGCACCACGCCGACCTGACCGAGCACATCTCGGTCTATCAGCCGGGCATGCAGGACCAGGTGACAGCGATGGGGCAGGGCGACCTGCAACATGGCGCAGCGGTACTGAACAACATGATCAACCACCAGGCATCGCAGATGGGCTTCAACGACATCTTCTTCCTGCTGGGCTGGATCTTCCTGGCGATCATCGCGTTCCTGTGGCTGGCCAAACCGCCGTTTGGCGCAGGCGCAGGTGCGGCCGCCGGTGGCGGACACTGAAACTCCCTGGAAACACGTGCTGTATTTTGACCCCGCCGCAAGGCGGGGTTTTTGTTTGTGCACCGCGGGTCGCACAGGCCCTGCCCTTGGGGTCCTGCCGTGGCGCAGGTTCAGCGCGTGCGATAGACGCGCTTGAACTCCACCCGATCGCGGAACAATCGGGAGATGGCCCACATTCCCGCCACAAGTACGGCGCCGCATGTGAGCCAGCCAGCAGTGGCCTGCAATCGGCTGCCGACCAGTGCGCCGCAGATGATGGCGGCAACAAAGACCAGCATTACGGCCTCCTTCGATGCGCCGTAGTGGACCTCGGCCTGGCATCCCACGCATACGCGTACGCCGTGGTTCGAGCCTGTATGGCAGTGAGGGCAGATGATGCTGCGCTGCATGGGTGCGTCCTTTGGGGAAGGGGGAGGGCGCTGGTCAGGTCGTGGCGATACACCTGCAACCGGCTTCTGTAAATCTGCCTTCCACCGAAAAGGAATCGGGTAAATCTCGACTAGGAAAAGTACGAATTGAACGGCTAACGTGAAATCCGCCCCAAAAAGGGGGCCGTTCAAGGCCTGGTAACGACGCGCCGGGAGGAGATATGCAGCAGCAGGCGACTGCCGGGTGGTGCGAGATACGACAGTTCCAGCGGTAGATGCGATGCCAGGTTCGCCAAATCCCGGAAACGAAAAAACCCGCTTTCGCGGGTTTGATCATCTTGAGTCATGGTGCCCAGGAGAGGACTCGAACCTCCACGGTTTTACCCGCTAGTACCTGAAACTAGTGCGTCTACCAATTCCGCCACCTGGGCGACTCAGGAGATGAATTATGGGGAGCGACAGAAGATGTGTCAACAACATTTCACACCTTTTTCTGCGGCTGTACGCCCAGGTGAAGCAGCAGGCTGCGCATCGCCGATGACAACTGCGCCCACTCGGCAAAACAGGCGCACAGGCGGCGCTGTGCCCATGCATCGGCGAGCGGTACGCCGACGGTATGCGTGCTGCGCCGATGCTGGCGGGCGATGGTCCGCGGCACGATGCCGACACCAATGCCGTGGCCGACCATGATGCATACGCCTTCGAAGGTCTTCATGCGGATGCGTACGTCCAGGCGGCGCCCGATGTCGCGCGCCTGGTCCTCGATGTAGGTCTGCAGTGCATTGCCATCGGCCAGTGCGACGAAGGTCTCGCCGGCAACATCGGTGAAGGCCACGCTGCGCTGCGATGCGAAGCGGTGGTCTGCGGGCAGCAGCATCACCAGTGGATCTTCGGCGACCACATGCTGCTGCAGGCCGGCAGCGTCGACCGCATCGCTGATGATGCCGGCCTCGGCCTGGCCAGCGCTGATCGCGCGCACGACTTCGGGGCTGGTGCGCTCCAGCAGCTCCACGTGCAGGCGCGGGCGTTCGGCCAGCCACGGTGCGAGCCGCGAGGGCAGGTAGTTGGTCAGCGCTGCGGTGTTGGCATACAGATGCAGGGTGCCGCGCGCACCGTGCGCGAACGCCTGCAGTTCACCGCGCAGCTGCGCCTGCTGCTGCAGGATCAAACGTGCATGGTGGGCGAGAGCGGCACCGGCTTCGGTCAGGCTGACGCCGCGCGGATGGCGGTTCAGCAGTACGGTGCCGGCATCGGCTTCGATCGTGCGCAGGCGTTCGCTGGCGGAAGCCAGTGCCAGGTTTGCCTGCGCGGCACCGGCCGTGATGCTGCCCGCCTCGGCAATGGCCAGGAACAGGCGCAGGTCGGCGATATCCATCCGCATGTGATGCCCTCATCGCAACGCCTGCGCCTTCGGATCAGCCGAAGGCGAGGCCGGGAAGACCGCATTGTGCGCCGAGCGGCCGGCCGATCCAATGAAGGCATGAATGAATCGATGTACTTCTACGTGCTGCTGGTGGTGGTGTTCGTGCTGGCCGGTGTGGTCAAGGGCGTGACCGGCATGGGCTTGCCGACAGTGGCGATGGGTCTGCTCGGTGGCGTGCTGTCGCCGGTGGCGGCGGCATCGATGCTGTTCATCCCCACCTTCGTCACCAATGCGTGGCAGCTGTTGTCCGGGCCATCGCTGGGCCACATCGTGCGGCGCCTGTGGCCGATGATGCTGGCCGTGGTGGTGGTGACGCTGGGTTCGGCGGCGCTGCTGGTGCGGGTCGATCGCACCTTGTCGCGTGTTGCGCTGGGCGTTGCGCTGGTGGTTTATGCGGCCTATGCCCTGCTTGCGCCGGTGTTCCGCGTGCCGCAGCGGCGCGAGCGATGGCTGGGGCCGCTGGTGGGGGCGTTGTCGGGTGTGGTGACCGGCGCCACCGGCGTGTTCGTGATGCCGGCGGTGCCGTACCTGCAGTCGCTGGGGTTGCAGCGCGAGGAGCTGGTGCAGGCGCTGGGACTGGCGTTCACTGTGTCGACGATTTCGCTGACCACTGGCCTGGTGCTGCACGGCGCATTCGGCATCCAGCAGCTGGGGCTGAGTACGCTGGCGGTGCTGCCGGCATTGCTGGGCATGTGGCTGGGGCAGGTGATCCGGCAGCGCATCAGTGCGCGGGTGTTCCGCGCCTGTTTCCTGGGTTTCCTGCTGCTGCTGGGGCTGGAGCTGGTGCTGCGGCCGCTGTTGTGATGCCGGCTGCCGGTCGCGGCGATGCCGAATCACGGGCATGAAAAAACCCGCTTTCGCGGGTTTTTCTCATTCTCGACGTGGTGCCCAGGAGAGGACTCGAACCTCCACGGTTTTACCCGCTAGTACCTGAAACTAGTGCGTCTACCAATTCCGCCACCTGGGCGTCGAGGAGCGAGATTATGGGGTGTTGTTACGGGGGTGTCAACACTTTTGGTCGTGTTCGGCGTCACTCGCTGTGCCGCCCTGCATTCCGCCCGCCCGCAGCAGGTTCATGCCGGCGACGGCGCCGAGGATCGCCGCGCTGCCCATCCATTGGGCCGGCCCCAGCACATGGCCGAATGCCGCCGCATCGATGGCAATGGCGATGACCGGGTAGAGGAAGGACAGGACGCCAACCAGCAGGGTCGGTAGTTTCTTCAGGGCTGAGTACAACAGCGTCGACATCATGCCAGTATGCACGAAGCCCAGCGTCAGCAGCAGTGCCCATCCATGCGACGGAGCGTCGCCCGGCCAGCGCGCGAAGGGCAGCAGCAACAGGCTGCCCATCAGGAGCTGCACCGTTACGACCACGGGCGTGGGCACGTCCACCAGTCGTTTGCCGATGGCTGCGGCAATGGCGTAGAGGAGGGCGGCCGCCAGCGCCAGCAGAATGCCAGTGAAGTAGTTGGCCGAAGGGGTGGTGCCTGAGGGGGTGGCAACAACGATCATCACCACGCCGCCGAAGGCCAGCAGCAGCCAGCCCCACTGAGCGGGGCGTGGGCGTTCGCCGAAGGCCAGCACGCCAAGGGCCACCAGCAGGAACGGTTGGGTGTGATAGGTGACGGTCACCACGCCGATCGACGCATACGGGTAGGCGGAGAACAGGCAGATCCAGTTGAGGGTCAGGGCTGCACCGCCAGCAAGAATCCAGGGTAGGCAGCGCCGCTTGCGCGCATCCCCTAGCGGCAGGCGCAGTACGACGCAGGCCAGCAGCATGGCCAGTCCGCCCAGCAGGCAGCGCCAGAACACCACGGTCGGCGCGGGCAGTCCGGTTTCCACCACGAACCAACCCACGCTGCCGGATATCACCATCGCTGCCGCCATCTGCAACGCGCCAACGCGGATGGACTGCATGCCACCTCCAGCGGTGTTCGATATGTCGAACGATTGGCCGCTAAGATAGAAGTGATCACTAGTGTTCGTCAAGTCGAACATTCGTTCGATATGGAGTATTCATGTCTTCATCCAAGTTCGCGCCCATTGATGTCCTCGCCCGTGCCCTCAGGCGGGAGCGCGAGCATTTGGGGGTGTCTGTTTCTGAGCTGGCCAAGCGGGCTGGCGTTGCCAAGTCCACGCTTTCCCAGCTGGAGGCTGGTATTGGCAATCCCAGCCTTGAAACGCTGTGGGCGCTGGCCTCGGCGCTGGAGGTTCAGGTATCGCAGCTGATCGCTCCGCCGCAGCAGCCGGTGCAGGTGATACGTGCTGGAGAGGGCGCTCGTTTGGCCTCCGAGCAGGCTGATTACGTCGTGCATCTGCTGGCCGCGTGCCCCGCGGGGGCGCGCCGCGATATCTATCGGGTCGTGGTCGAGCCTGCATCCATCCGTGAATCCGCACCGCATCCGCCGGGAACGGTGGAGCACGTGGTGCTATGCAGTGGCCGCGCGCGCTTGGGGCCAGTGGGGCAGTGCGTCGAACTGGGGGCGGGCGACTACATCAGCTATGCGGCCGATGTCGCGCATGTGCTGGAGGCGATGTCGGAACCGGTCACCGCGGTGATGTTGATCGAGCATCGCTGAACCCGGACGACCGGAACGCTGGTAAGAGAATCCCTGCCGACATCCATGCTGGAGTGGTGGTGCCTGATGGAGCGTGGAAATGACTGAGAAGGCTTCGCCAGGTGACTGGGTCAAGCGCGGGGAGGGTGACGGTGGCATTGAGCGCATCGAGGCGTTCTTCGAAGGCCACGGTTACGCGCCTCATCGACATGACACTTATGCCATCGGATTCACGCTGGCTGGGGTGCAGAGTTTCCAGTATCAGCGCTCACGGCGGCACGGCGTGCCTGGATCGGTGCTCGTGCTGCATCCTGATGAACTGCACGATGGTGAGGCGGGCACGGCCGCCGGATTCCGCTACAGGATGGCCTATGTCTCACCTTGGCAGGTGCAACAGGTGCTTGGCGGTGCGCCGCTTCCCTTCGTGCAGGGGGGGGGGGTATCCAGCGACCCTCGCCTGAGGGCCGCGATTCTGCCTCTACTGGCGCACCTACAGGCCTGCCTGGATCCCATGGAAGAGGCTGACGCGCTCTATGATCTATCGCACAGCCTTGTCGCGGTGGCCGGGCGCCCGCGTGCCATGCGCAGGCCCGATGCGGCCGGGGTGGAGCGGGCCCGCGCTTACCTGATGGACAGGCTCGGACAGCAGGTGACCTTGGATGCGCTGGAGCAGGTCAGCGACATGGATCGCTGGCAGCTGAGTCGTGATTTTCGCGCGCTGCTGGGTACCAGCCCCTATCGGTTCCTGACACTTCGGCGGCTCGACAGGGTGCGCAGGGCCCTGCTGGCCGGGCAATCAATCGCCTCGGCTGCACTCGATACGGGCTTCTTCGATCAGAGCCACATGGCGCGGCAGTTCCTGCTTGCCTACGGGGTCACGCCTGCGCTGTGGCTCAAGCGGATGGGCATGCGCGGCCGGCGCCGTTGATCGTTGCACGATCGTACAAGAACCCCACGGCGGAGTTTTCCATGCTTCCTCTTCCATGTCGCCAAGAGCATCCGCATGTCACACCTTGATCCCTCTCCTCTGCCCCAGCCGGTCTCGCTTGCCCGGAAATTTGCGCTGTTTACCGAACAGTGGGCACCCAAGGTCATCGCCGAGATGAATGACTACCAGTTCAAGATCGTACGCATCGAGGGCGTATTCGTATGGCACGTGCACGCCGACACTGATGAGGCGTTCCTGGTGGTTGAGGGAGAGCTGCGCATCGAATTCCGCGACGGGCACATCCTGCTGCGACGAGGCGAACTGTACGTCGTGCCTAAAGGGGTGGAGCACAGAACCTGTGCCGATCACGAAGTGTGGTTGATGCTGGTCGAGCCGCGAGGCGTGCTCAATACGGGCGATTCGCGCGGCGAGCGCACTGCGCAGAACGATGTCTGGATATGAGGCGGAGGCGCCGGACAACAAAAAACCCCTGATCGCTCAGGGGTTCTTTATCAGTGGTGCCCAGGAGAGGACTCGAACCTCCACGGTTTTACCCGCTAGTACCTGAAACTAGTGCGTCTACCAATTCCGCCACCTGGGCGTTCCAGAGGCGCAATTGTGAAGATGAATCCGCAGGCTGTCAACGACTTCCTGAATATTTTTCATGCAAGGCCTTCAAGACAGCCGCTGACCCGTTCTGCACGCCGTCAGCGGCTACCATGTAGGGCGATGACTACCAAAAAACCAAGCAAGGGCGGGAGCACCTCCCGCAGCCAGGCCCCGAAGAAGGGCGCCAAGGCGGGCACGGCCCGCACCACCAAGCCGGGCAAGCCGTTGCCGGGCTGGTTCCCCGAATTGAATGAAGGCGGCGCACCACCGCGTGGTCGCAAGGTCCGCAGCGCCGATGCCGCCGCTCCGGGCCCGGCCCCGGGCCGCAAGCTGCCGCCGACCGGCAAGGTGATCGACGATCCCTATGCCGCCCGCGAAGCCGAGAAGTACGAACAACCCATCGCCAGCCGCGAGGCCATCCTGGCCCTGCTGGAGCGCTGCGAAGGGCCGCAGACCGCCGAAGAACTGGGCGCGCGCCTGGGCCTGACCGCGCCGGACCGGGCCGAGGCGCTGTCGCGCCGGCTCGGTGCCATGGTCCGCGACGGCCAACTGGTGCAGAACCGTCGCGGCGGTTTCGCCCCGATCCAGACCCTGAACCTGGTCACTGGCGTGGTGATCGCCAACCCGGAAGGGTTCGGTTTCCTGCGCCCGGTCGAGGGCGGTGACGACCTGTTCCTGCCGCCGTATGAAATGCGCAAGGTCATGCACGGCGACAAGGTGCTGGCCCGTGTGACCGGCATCGACCATCGTGGCCGTCGCGAAGGCAGCATCGCCCGCGTGCTCGAGCGCGGCATGACCCGCCTGATCGGCCGCTTCAGCATCGAGATGGGCATCAACTACGTGGTGCCCGACGACAAGCGCGTGCAGCGCAACGTGCAGGTGCCGCCGGACCAGACCGGTGGTGCGCGCGATGGCCAGCTGGTGGTCTGTGAACTGACCCAGGCGCCGGACAGCCGCCGCCCGCCGATCGGCCGCATCATCGCCGTGCTCGGCGACAAGCTGACCGCCTCGCTGGTGGTGGAAACCGCCATCCACGGTCATGAGCTACCGTTCGAGTTCCCGCAGGAAGTGTTGGACGAAGCCGCCTCGGTACCGCTGGTGGTCGAACCGGCGATGATCGGCGACCGCGTCGACCTGCGCAGCACGCCGCTGGTCACCATCGATGGCGAGGATGCCAAGGACTTCGACGACGCGGTCTACTGCGAGCCGAATGCCGAGGGTTTCCGCCTGGTGGTGGCGATCGCCGATGTCTCGAACTACGTGCGCCCCGGCACGCCGCTGGATGAGGAGGCGCAGAAGCGCGCCACCTCGGTGTACTTCCCGGGCTTCGTGGTGCCGATGCTGCCGGAGACGCTGTCCAACGGCATCTGTTCGCTGATGCCGAAGGTCGACCGCATGTGCTTTGTCTGCGACATGCAGATCGACCGCGACGGCCTGGTCACGCGTTCGCGCTTCTACGAGGCGGTGATGAACTCGCACGCGCGCCTGACCTACACCCAGGTGTGGAAGGCGGTGGGCGAGGACGATGCCGATACCAAGGCCTGGATGGGCGACCTGCTGCCGCAGGTGCAGCGCCTGCACCAGCTGTACAAGGTGCTGTCCAAGGCACGTGCCAAGCGCGGCGCCATCGAGTTCGAAAGCAGCGAAGTGCGCTTCGTGCTGGACAACCGCGGTGAAGTCACCCAGGCCGGCATGCTGGTGCGCAATGACGCGCACAAGCTGATCGAGGAATGCATGATCGCGGCCAACGTCGAGGCGGCCAGGTACCTGCTGTCGCGCCATGTGCCGGCCCCGTACCGCATCCACGAGAAGCCGCCGGAAACCAAGTACGCCGACCTGCTGGAATTCCTCAAGGAGTTCAAGCTGAGCCTGCCGCCGTGGTCCAAGGTGCGTCCGGGCGATTACACCAAGCTGCTGAAGAAGATCCGCGACCGTCCTGATGCCACGTTGCTGGAATCGGTGCTGCTGCGCAGCCAGAGCCTGGCGATATACAGCCCGGAGAATCACGGTCACTTCGGCCTGGCGCTGGAGGCGTACGCGCACTTCACCTCGCCGATCCGTCGCTACCCTGACCTGCTGGTGCACCGCGCGATCAAGCACGCGCTGTCCGGCAAGCCGCTGGACAAGTTCACCTACAACGCACGCGAAATGGCTGCGCTGGCGCTGCAGTGCTCCGAGCGTGAGCGCCGTGCCGATGAGGCCGAGCGCGAGGTCGACGAGCGCTACCGCGCCGCGTGGATGGAAAAGCACGTGGGCGGCCAGTTCGATGGCGTGATCAGCGGCGTGACCAGCTTCGGCCTGTTCGTGGAGCTGGACGAGTCGAAGGTGCAGGGCCTGGTCCATGTGACCCAGCTGCCGCAGGACTATTACAAGTTCGACGCGACCCGCAAGACGCTGACCGGCGAGCGCCGTGGCAGCAGCTACCGGCTGGGCGACCGCGTGCGCATCCTGGTGCTGAAGGCCAGCATGGAAGAGCGCAAGATCGACTTCCGCCTGGTCGAGCACAAGGGTGAGGATGAAGGCGATGGCCTGCCGCCGCTGCCCGAGCGTGGCAAGCCGGCCAAGCGGAAGAAAGAGAAATATTGATGACCGTGGTAGTGCCGGCCGCTGGCCGGCATCCATGGCACCCTCGGCACCGACGGGTTGCCGGCCAGCGGCCGTCACTACCAGGAGACATCGCATGCAGGGCCAACCCGAATACAGCGGCGGCTGCCAGTGCGGCGCGATCCGCTTCCAGGCGCGAGGCGAGCTGACCGACAGCTCGATCTGCCACTGCCGGATGTGCCAGAAGGCCTTCGGTGCCTATTACGCGCCGCTGGTGTCGGTGCGCGGCGTGCAGTTCAGCTGGACCCGCGGCCAGCCACGCTATTTCCAGTCGTCCAACGTGGTGCGGCGTGGCTTCTGCGCCGACTGCGGTACCCCGTTGACCTATGAAGCCCCCGACGGCGTGGCCGTGGCCGCTGGTGCCTTTGACCAACCCGAACGCCTGCCACCGACCATCCAGTACGGAGTCGAACGCAAGCTGCCCTTCGTCGACAGCCTGGCCAGCCTGCCGGCGCGGCGCACCGAGGAGGACATCGCGGCGCTGGATTTCCTGGCCACCATCGTGTCCCACCAGCACCCCGACCACGACACCCCGCACTGGCCGCCGCGCAGCCGCTCCGCCGAAGGCTGAGCGGCGGGTAGCGCCGGGCCGTGCCCGGCGAGCGCGCAGCGCGGTCGGCGCCGATGCTCTACCATAGCCACCCCCTTTCCGGTCCCCGCCCGCATGAGCAAGAACAGCCAGTGGATTGTCGGCGTCAACGCCGTCGCCTCCTCCATCGAGAACGACGCCGAGAACGTCCGCGAAGTGCTGGTCGAGGCCGGTGCGAAGAACCCGCGCCTGACCGAGATCGAGGAAAACGCCCGCCGCAAGGGCATCGACGTGCGCAAGGTGAACAGCCAGGCGCTGGACGGTGTCGGCGGTTCGGTACGCCACCAGGGCGTGGCCGCGCGCTATGCCGCCGCCCGCACCTACAGCGAGAACGAGCTGGAAGGCCTGGTCACTGCAGCCGAGGGCAAGGCCCTGCTGCTGGTGCTGGACGAGGTGCAGGACCCGCACAACCTGGGCGCCTGCCTGCGCTCGGCCGCTGCCGCCGGCGCCACTGCAGTGATCATCCCCAAGGACAAGTCGGCCACGGTCAATGCCACCGTGCGCAAGACCTCGGCGGGTGCCGCCGATCTGATCCCGGTGGTGGCGGTGACCAACCTGTCGCGCTGCCTGAAGGACCTGCAGAAGCAGGGCGTGTGGATCTACGGCCTGGCCGGCGAAGCCACCGCCTCGCTGTACCAGCTGGACCTGAAGGGCAACATCGCGCTGGTGCTGGGCGGTGAAGCCGATGGCCTGCGCCGCCTGACCCGCGAGAACTGCGATGGCCTGGTCAAGATCCCGATGCCGGGCGAGATCGAGAGCCTGAACGTCTCCGTCGCCGCCGGCGTCAGCCTGTTCGAGGCCGTGCGCCAGCGCGGTTGATCGGCAGCAGCGGCTGTGTCGACCAAGGTCGACACCCACCAGGTAGTCGCCAACCTTGGTTGGCGCTCTTGCCGCCTCACCCCGCGCTGCCGCCCAGTGCCTTGAACAAGGTGACGTCGTTGTTCAGCTGGCCCTGGCGCACGCGCGCCAGCGACAGCTCGGCATCGCGCCGGGTCTGCTGCGCTTCCAGCCAGGTGCGCAGGTCGGTGGCACCCACGCGGTAGCGCACTTCCTGCGCCCGTTCCACTTCCACCGCTTCGTCGTACGAAGCCTGCGAGGCCGCCACCTGGCGCGCCAGCTGCTCGCGTGCCGACAGCGCGTTGTCCACTTCCGAGAGCGCGGTATACAGCGTCTTGCGGAAATTGGTCGCGGCGATCTGGTAGGCGGTGCCGGCGATATCGGTATCCAGCTGCGCGCGCTGCAGGTTGAGGAACGGAAGCGACAGGCCGGCGCCCAGCGTGGCCACCGGGTTGCGCAGCACGTCACCCAGCGACGTTGCGCTGGAACCGAGGCTGCCGGTCAGGCTCAGCGCCGGGTAGTACTGGGTGGCGGTGACCTTGATGGTCTTCAGGCTGTTGCGCAGGCGCAGTTCGGCCGCGCGCAGGTCGGGACGGCGACCGAGCAGGTCGGTCGGCAGGCCCTCTGCGATGCTGGGGCTGCGTGCGCCCAGCAGGTCCTGCGGTTCGTCCTGCTGCGGCCAGGGCGTGCCGTCCAGCAGCACGGTCAGTGCGTTGCGTACTTCCACCCGCTGCTGCTCCAGTGCGCTCTGCGAAGACCGCTGCGACTGCAGGTTCTGCAGCGCCTGGCGTACTTCCAGGCGCGATACCGCACCGGCGTCGAAGCGTGCCTGCACCAGTTCGCGGGTGCGTTCCAGGCGCTCCAGGTTGGCCTGGCCGGTGGCAATCGACTGGTTGAGGTAAGCCAGCGTCCAGTACTGGGTGATGGTGTCGCTGATCACCAGCAGCGCGGTGTTCTGCCGGTCTTCCTCGCTGGCCTCGGCTTCCCAGCGGGCGATGTCGCGCTGGGTGCGCAGGCGGCCCCACAGGTCCACTTCCCAGCCCAGCGAGACGCCGGTGGAATAGCTGCGGCGCCAGTCGTCGGCCTGGTCGGTGGCGCGGCTGGCATTGCCGCTGACGCCGGACGACGACGGCTGTGGCCACAGCGCGTTGCTGGCCAGGCCGGCCTGCAGGCGCGAACGCTGCACGGCCAGGCCAGCGGCGGCAAGATCGCTGTTGGCGGCCAGCGCCTGCGCCACCAGACGGTCGAGACGTTCATCGCCGAAACCGGTCCACCAGGTGTCCTGGCGGATGTCGCGGCCCGGAGTATCCAGGCTGCTGCGCGGATCGTCGGCGGGCGCATTGAGGGTGGCGTCGCCACGACCGTAGGTCGCCGCCACGTCGGGGTCCTGCACCGGATAGCGGCCCATCGATGCGCAGCCTGACAGGGCGAGCAGTACAGCGCCCGCCAGCAGCAGGCGCGAGGGGGCAGGGAAGAGCAGTCGGGTCATCATCTTCATTCGCGGGCCAGGGCCTCCACCGGGTCGAGCTGCGCGGCGTTGCGCGCGGGCAGGAAGCCGAACGCCACGCCGATCAGGGTCGAGCAGGCGAACGCGGCAACGATCGAGGCCGTGGAGAACAGCACCTGGAAGTCGCTGGCGAAGCGCCCGATCATCGAGCCCAGCAGCAGGGCCAGGCCGATGCCGAGCACGCCGCCAAGCAGGCAGACCAGCACCGCCTCGATCAGGAACTGCTGGCGGATATCACTCTGCCGTGCACCCACGGCCATGCGCACGCCGATCTCGCGGGTACGCTCGGTGACCGAGACCAGCATGATGTTCATCACACCGATACCACCGACCAGCAGTGCGATGGCGGCGATGGCGCCGATCAGCAGGGTCATCGTGCGCGTGGTCTGCTCGATGGTCTGGCGGATTTCGGCGCTGTTGCTGAGGAAGAAGTCCTCGGTGCCATGGCGCATGGTCAACAGTCGGGTGATCGCTTCCTGTGCGGCATCCATCGGCGTGGCGTCGTCCACGCGCACGGTGATGCTGGACACGTGGCTCTGGCCGAGCATGCGCGACATCACCGTGGTGTACGGCAGCCACACGCTCAGGCTGGTGCTGCCGCCGAACCCGAAGCTCTGGCGCTTGGCCACGCCGACCACGCGCGCCGGCACGTTGCCCAGCAGGATCACCTGGCCGATCGGATCGACATCGGGGAAGAACTGGGTCTGGGTGTTCTCGTCGATCACCGCCACCTGGCCGAGGCTCTTCACCGCATCGGCATCGAAGAAGCTGCCGCTGAGCAGGGTCACGCCCTTGACCCGGAAGAACTGCTCGCCGACGCCGCTGACCTGGGCGGTGGAGGACTGGTTGCGGTAACGCGCGGTGACCGAGGTCGACACGCTGGGCGTGGAGCTGTCGACGTAGCTCTGCCGGGCCAGCGCATCGGCATCACTGGCTTTGAGCGTCTGCACACGGGCCGAGCGCATGTCGCCGAAACCACGGCCGGGGTAGACATCGATGGTGTTGGTGCCGAGCGCGCTGATGTTCTGCAGGATCTGCTGCTGCGAGCCGTTGCCCAGCGCCACCACCGAGACCACCGAGGCGATACCGATGATGATGCCGAGCATGGTCAGGAAGGTGCGCAGCCGATGTGCATTCATCGCCAGCAACGCCATGCGGAATGCTTCGGTGAAGCGGTCGCGCGCGGCCCGCCAGCTGTTGCCGCGGGCGACGCCGGTGCTGGCCTCGCGCTGCGCGCGGTAGGTCGGTGCATTCGGGTTGGCGCGGTCGGCGATGATCTCGCCGTCGCGGATCTCGATGATGCGCTGCGCGTGTTCGGCCACGCTCATGTCGTGGGTGACAATGATGATGGTGTGGCCTTCGGCGTGCAGCTCGCCGAGGATCGCCATCACTTCCTCGCCGGATTTCGTGTCGAGCGCGCCGGTCGGTTCGTCGGCCAGGATCACCTCGCCGCCGTTCATCAGGGCACGGGCGATCGACACGCGCTGCTGCTGGCCGCCGGACAGCTGGCCCGGCTTGTGGTGCATGCGGTCGCTCAGGCCCAGCCGCTGCAGCAGCTGCTCGGCACGCGCGTTGCGCACCGGGCCGGGGCTGCCGGCGTACACCGCCGGCACTTCCACGTTGCCGCGCGCATCGAGGTCGCCCAACAGGTGGTAGCGCTGGAAGATGAAGCCGAAATGCTCGCGGCGCAGTTCGGCCAGCTCGTCCGGCTCCATCTTCCCGGTTTCGCGGCCGGCCACCTGGTAGCTGCCACGGGTGGGACGATCGAGGCAGCCGAGGATGTTCATCAGCGTCGACTTGCCTGAGCCGGACTGGCCGACGATGGCCACCATCTCACCGGCGTGGATGTCGAGGTTGACGTCACGCAGCACGGCGATCACATCGTCGCCGGCCGGGAATTCGCGTCGCAGGTCACGCAGGCGCAGCAGCGGCGCCGTCGTGCTCATCGGCGCCCCATGCCCGGGCCGCCGACCCGCATCTGCATGCCGCCGCGGTTGCCGCCGCCGGCGCTGGCACCAGCCGCACCGGCTTCGCCGACCACTACTCGCTCGCCTTCCTTCAGTCCCGACAGGATCTCGGCCGAGGCGCCGTTGTTGATGCCCACGGTAACCTTGCGCGGCTGCGGCTGGCCCTTGTCGTCCAGCACCCGCACCATGCGCTCGTCGCCACGGCGCTTCGGCCCCAGTGCCACCGCCGGCACCATCAGCACGCCCTTGGCCTGCTTCAGCAGTACCGAGACCTGCGCGGTCATGTCGATGCGCAGGGTGCCATCCGGATTCTCCACGTCGAACAACGCGTTGTAGTAGACCGCGCTGCTGGAACTGGAACTGGACGAACTGCTGGAACTGGACGAACTCTCGTTGGCGATCGAGGCCGGCGCCGGATTGATCTGGCGCAGCGTGGCGTGGTACTTGCGGTCCGGGTCGCCCAGCGTGGTGAAGTACACCGGCATGCCGGCCTTGATCTTGACCACGTCGGCCTCGGAGATCTCGGCATTGACGGTGACCACGTCCAGCCGTGCCAGCATGACGATGGTCGGTGCGGTCTGGTTGGCGTTCACGGTGCGACCTTCCTCGGCCACCACCGCCACCACGGTGCCGTTCATCGGCGCGGTGATGCGGGTGTAGGCCAGGTTGGCGCGGGCGGTGCCCAGCTCGGTTTCGCGGCCCTTGATCTGCGCCTCGTAGGACTGCAGCTGGGCACGGGCGGTCTTCAGCTGCGCCTCGGCGGCATCGTATTCCTGGCGCGAGGTGGCCTCGGCGGCCAGCATCTGCTGCTGGCGCGCGAATTCCAGTTCGGCCTGGCGCAGGGTGGCCTGCTGCACGGCGCGCTGGGCGGTGACCTGGTCCAGCGAGGCCTGCGCATTGAGCACCTGGTTCTGCTGGGTGGTGGCGTCGATCTCGGCGATCAGGTCGCCTTCCTTCACGGTGTCGCCCAGCTGCACCTTCAGCGACTTGATCTGGCCCGAGGCCTGGGCACCGACGCTGACCAGCTTGTAGGCGTCGATCACGCCAGTGGCGTCCACCGTCTGCTCGATGTCACCACGGCTGACGGGCGTGGTCGCCACCGCCGGGGCGGCGGGCTTGCGCAGCAGCCACCAGGCGGCTGCGGCAACGGCAAGGGCGAGCAGGGCGATCAGTATCAGGCGACCCCGGCGGGTCGCGGGCAGCAGGCGGAACGTCACGTCGTGGCTTCACTCTCGGGGCCGCGGTGGCGGCGTTGGTGGGCATTGTGAAGACCGGGCGATGGGCGGCTCAATCCTCGGGGTATGTCTCTATGTAACACTGTCGGTGAATACGCGTAACCACAGGTATCCCGCCCATGGCTGGATACACTGGTACGCATTGCCCCGGATGCGGTTCAGCTGCCGACACGGGATGATCGCGACATGGAGACTGAAAACACGATGCATCGACTGCTGATCGTCGACGACGACAACGACATCCGCACCCTGCTGGCCGAACAGCTCGGCCGGGCCGGCTACCAGGTGAGCACGGCCGCAGACGGCACCGCCATGCGCCAGCTGCTGGACCGCGAACACGTGGACCTGATCGTGCTCGACCTCAACCTGCCGCGCGAGGATGGCCTGACCCTGTGCCGCGACCTGCGCGCGCGCTCGAACACACCGGTGATCATGCTGACCGCGCGTGCCGAGCCGATCGACCGCGTGCTGGGCCTGGAAATGGGCGCCGACGACTACCTGGCCAAGCCGTTCGAACCGCGCGAGCTGCTGGCACGCATCCGCAACGTGCTGCGCCGGACCGAGGCGCTGCCGGCGAACCTGGAGCCGCTGGCGGTGCGCCGTGCGCGCTTCTCGCGCTGGGTGTTCGATCTGGAGCATCGCCACCTGGTCGATCCGGACGATCGCGTGGTGGTGCTGTCCGGCGCCGAGTTCCGCCTGCTGCGGGTGTTCATCGCCCACGCCAACAAGGTGCTGTCGCGCGAGCAGCTGGTCGCGCTCAGCAGCGGCCGCAACTACGAGGCACAGGACCGCGCCATTGATCTGCAGGTCAGCCGGCTGCGCAACAAGCTGGGCGACGACGGTGGCCCGGACGGGCTGATCAAGACCGTTCGCAACGAAGGCTATGTACTGGCCTCCTCGGTGAACCTGGAATAAGCCGCGATGAAGCGCCTGCGCCATTTCCTGTCCTCGATGGTCGGGCGGTTGTTCGTGATCCTGCTGCTGGGCATGAGCGTGGCCGCGATCGGCGCGACCATGCTGGCCACCTCCAAGCGCCAGCAGGAGTTCGAGCGGCAGAACCTGAACCGCATCGCCGACCGCCTCCAGGGCTACGTCAACCTGCTCGACGGCAACCCCGAACTGCGCGAGCGCCTGCTCGAAATCGGTGGGCCGAGCGTGCGTGCGCTGCAACCCGGCGCACGCCTGGGGCGGGCCGATACCGCGTTGATGGAAGTACTCGATGACCGGCCCGGGCCGGTCGCACGCGCGCATGTGCACTTCGCTTCGTTCCGCTCCTGCATTCCCAAGCTGCAGGACCTGCTGCCCCCGCCGCCACCGGGGCATCGCAAGCATCCGCGCGAACGTGATCCGGCGTTCATCCCGCCCAAGTGCCGTGCGGTCGACGTGACCCTCAACGACGGCACGCTGCTGAAGCTGGCGCTGGATTCGCCGGCGGTGGCACACAACGGCATCCTCGCCGTGGACCCGTGGTTCCTGACCCTGCTGGTGCTGGCGATCGCGGTGCTGGCCTATATCGTCGCGCGCATGGCCAGCGCGCCGCTGCAGGAACTGGCCGCAGCCGCCGAAGACCTGGGCGACGACCTGCAGCGCGATCCACTGCCGCTGCGCGGCCCGCGCGAAGTGCAGCGCGCCGCAGAGGCCTTCAACGCCATGCAGCATCGCCTGCAGCGGCACCTGGCCGAGCGCACGCAGATGCTGGCGGCGATCACCCATGACCTGCAGACCCCGCTGACCCGGCTGCGCCTGCGCCTGGAGAATGTCAGCGACGAGGTGCTGCGTGAGCGCCTGATCGGCGATCTGGCCGCGATGCAGGCGTTGGTGCGCGAAGGCCTGGAGCTGGCGCGCAGCGCGGAGAGCGCCGAGCAGCGCGCCGCACTGGACCTGGATTCGCTGCTGGAGAGCATCGTTGAAGACACGGCCGAGGGCGGCGGAGATGTCGTCTTCGAAGGTGGCAGCGGAGCGGTGCTGATGTTGCGTCCGCTGGCCATGCACCGCCTGTTTTCCAACCTGGTGGACAACGCGGTGATGTATGCCTACCGGGTGCGGGTACGGGTCGAGCGTAGTGGTGGCGCGATCACCGTGGTGGTGGCCGATGACGGCCCGGGCCTGGCCGAGGATCAGCTGGAAGCCGTGTTCGACCCGTTCGTGCGGGTGGAAACCTCGCGTTCGCGCGAAACCGGCGGCGCCGGTCTGGGCCTGACCATCGCCCGCGCCCTGGCTGAGAAAGACGGGGCGCGGCTGTGGCTGCGCAACCGCGCCGAAGGTGGGCTGGAGGCGGTAGTGCAGTGGCCGGCCAGTGCACAGGTGACGCCGCCGGGCCGCGCGGGCTGAGCCTTCGCGGCTGGCGATGGTGACGCCGTGGGCAGGGTTTGGCCTATCATCTGCGCATCTTCCCAGTTCCCCCCCGATGAGCCAGCCCGTCCCCGCCGGCATGCCGTCCCGCGCTGCCCGGCAGTTCCCGCATGCTGCCAGGCCCGGCAGCCCTGACTGGCCGCCGCCGCTGCACTGATGGCCGGACAGGGGGACATCGCGCGCTGGGTGGAGCGCTGCGGATCAGATATCGGTCGATGGCTGCGACAGGGCCTGCTGTGGCTGCTGCTGGCCCTTGCACTGCCGGTGGCAGCGCAGGAGGGGGCTCCGCCACTGCGCGACTACGCCATTGATGTATGGACGTCGCGCAACGGCCTGCCGCACAACTCGCTGCGCGACATCGCGCAGACCCCCGAAGGCCACCTCTGGTTCGCCACCTGGGAAGGCCTGGTGCGTTACAACGGCCTGGATTTCACCGTGTTCGACCGCAGTACCCGGCCGGGACTGCGCGACAACGGCATCGGCGCGCTGTTCGTCGACCGCCAGGGTGGGCTGTGGATCAGTGATTCGCGGGGCAATGTCAGCCATCGCGGCAACGATGGCCAGTGGCGTGTCTGGGAGCACCAGGCCGATACCCCGCAGGTCCTGATCCAGTCCATGCAGATGGACAGCCAAGGCCGCCTGTGGCTGCTGTATGAAGGCAAGGGCATCGGCTATCTGACGCCGGACACCGGCATCGTCTACCACGCTCCGGCCGCCGACCTGCCGATGGCGATGAGCTTCACCAAGCTGGTGGTCGATGCGCAGGACCGGGTCTGGGCCGGCACGTTGGATGGACTGGTGCTGCGCGACAACGATGGCGTGCTCAAGCGCGCGCCAGCGACTGGGGGCTGGGCGCCGGCAGTGGCCTGTCGTGGCCGTACCGCGCTCCGGATGGCGCGCTGTGGATCGTCGCCGGCGAGCGCCTGTACCGGGTGGAGGATGATCAGCTGGTGCTGATGCACCGCCTGCCGGGGCAGCTGCACCTGACCTCGATGCTGCAGGATCGCCATGGTGACCTGTGGCTGGGCACCGAGAACCAGGGCCTGCTGCGGATCTCAGCGCATGGCCTGGAGCGCCTGCCGGCGGGCCTGAACCTGCCGGGTGGGCGCGTGGTCAGCCTGCGCGAGGATGCCGAGGGCAGCATCTGGGTGGGTGCCAATGGTGGCCTGTACCGCCTGCGCGAAACACTGTTCAGCAGCTACACCGAGCGCGATGGCCTCAGTGGCGACTATGTGCGGACCGTGTTCGAGGACCGCGAACGCCAGTTGTGGGTCGGCAGTGCCAGCGGCCTCGACCTGCAGGCTGCTGATGGCCGCTTCCGCGCGATGCCGCTGCACAACCGCGGCGGCAAGGCACCTTCGGTGCTCAGCCTGGCGCAGGGCCCGGACGGTGACCTCTGGGTCGGAACGTTCGGTGATGGCGTCTACCGTCTTGGCCCCGATGGCCGGCTGCGGCACAACTATGCCGCCGCCGATGGCATGCCGGGCGGCAACATCCGCGCGATCAGCGTGGACCCGCAGGGTGTGGTCTGGGCCGGCACCCAGAAGGGCGTGGTCCGCATCGACGGTGACCGCGTGCAGGTATCAAGCGTTGCGGGCATGCCCAGCGGCCTGATCACCGCGCTTGAGCACGATCACCAGGGCAACCTGTGGATCGGCACCATCGAGGGCATCCGCGTACTGCGCGGCGATCACGTGCAGTCGATCGACCTCGCGCCGATGGGCGGTGGCCGCAGCGTGTTCGGCTTCCATCAGCTGGGTGACGCGATGTGGATCAGCAGCGACCGTGGCCTGTACCGCTGGCGCAACGGCACGCTGGCACGGGTGGGGCTGGAGCAGGGCATGCCGGTGGATGCGGTGTTCCAACTGGTGCCGGATCGCCTTGGCAACGTGTGGATAAGCAGCAACCGCGGCGTGCTGCGCACCGACATGGCCACGCTCAATGCGGTTGCCGACGGGCGCGCGCCGCGGGTGGTGGTGGAGCGCTACAACGAGATTGATGGCATGGCCAACGCGCAGGCCAACGGCAGCTCCGGGCCATCGGCGATCCTGCGCCAGGACGGCACGTTCTGGGTGGTCACCGCCGGAGGCCTGAGCACCGTCGATCCGCAACGCCTGCAGCGTTTCCGCGAGCGTCTTTCACCGCCGGCAGCGATTGAAAGCGTGCAGGTGGATGGCGCACCGGTGCATTGGGAAGGCCCGGACCGCAACTACATTCCCGGCGGCCGCCGCTTGGCGGTGAGTTATGTCGGCCTGAGCTACCTGATGTCTGACCGGATCCGCTACCGCACGCGGTTGGACGGCCTGGATACGGGGTGGGTCGAACGCGGCCCGCAGCGCAGCGTGGAGTTCGTTGGCCTGCCGCCGGGCGACTACACCCTGCACGTGGCCGCTGCCCATCCGAGTGGCAGCTGGGGCCAGCAGGAAGCGGTATGGAGCTTCACCGTGGAGCCGTTCTGGTGGCAGCGACGCAGCGTGCAGGTGCTGGGTGGCCTGTTGCTGCTGGCCGGGCTGGTGGCGCTGTACCGGCTGCTGCTGCAGCAGCTGAAGGCCAGCAACCTGCGCCTGGCACGGCGCGTGGACGAGGCGACCTTCGACCTGCAGGCCAAGACCGTGCACCTGCAGGCGCTGAACCAGGAAAAGACCGAACTGGCCGAGCGCCTCGCACGCCAGGCCGAGGCATTCGAACGGCAGGCCCGCGAGGATGCACTGACTGGCCTGGCCAACCGCCGTGCCTTCGATGAAACGCTGGCGCGTGACTTCGCCCGTTCGCAGCGCAGCGGTCATCCGCTGTGCCTGGTGGTGCTGGATATCGACCACTTCAAGGACGTCAACGACCGCCACAGCCACAGCATCGGTGATGCGGTGCTGGTGCAGGTGGCGCGGTTGATCGCCGCCGCCAGCCGCGATTCGGACCTGCCGGCGCGGACTGGCGGCGAAGAGTTTGCGCTGCTGCTCAACGACACCCGCCTGGAGGAAGCCGCACAGCTGTGCGCGCGCCTGCGCGGCCTGTTCCATGACCACCCCGACTGGGCCGGCGTGGACGGCCTGCGCGTGACCTTCAGCGCAGGGCTGGTGGAACTGGATGCCGACGACCGCACCCCGGCACTGCTGTACCAGCGCGCAGACCGCGCGTTGTACCGCGCCAAGAGCGACGGCCGCGACCGAACGAGCATTGGTTGATCGCATCCACGCATGGCGTGGATCTACCGTCCGGTGAGTGGTGGGTGCGGACCGTTGGTCCGCACTGCGTGGATGCGGTTGCGCCGTTGGCTGGCTTACCGCGGCCAGGCGTTGGCGATGGTGCAGAACAGCCGCGCGGTCTGCTCGGTGTCATACACCGCGCTGTGCGCCTCGTTGGCATCCCAGCCCAGCCCGGCGGCGGTGGCCGCACGCGCCAGCACGGTCTGCCCGTAGGCGATGCCGGCCAGGGTCACCGTATCGAACACGCTGAAGGGATGGAACGGATTGCGCTTGTGGCCGGTGCGCGCCACGGCGGCATTGACGAAGCCGAGGTCGAAATGCGCGTTGTGGCCGACCAGGATCGCGCGCTGGCAGCCGTACTTCTTCATGGCCGCGCGTACCGGGGTGAAGATGTGGTCCAGTGCCGCCTTCTCTTCCTTGGCCAGCCGGAACGGGTGGTCGAGGATGATGCCGGTCACTTCCAGCGACTTCGGGTCGATCTCCAGGCCCTCGGCCGGCACCACGTGGGCACTGGCGGTCTGGCCGGGGTAGAGCAGGCCGTTCTCGTCCATCTCGATCGGCACGGCGGCGATTTCCAGCAGCGCGTTGCGCTGGCTGTCGAAGCCGCCGGTTTCCACGTCCACCACCACCGGCAGGAAGCCGCGGAAGCGTTGTGACATCGCGCGCTGCGCCTGGGGGACTGCGGAATCGGGAGCGGCGGCAGGTGCGGGGGTGGGGTCAGTCATGCGTGAATTCTAGCAGAGCGACCCTGAGCGCCCGGCCAGCCCTCGGTGCATGCGTTCCCTGCGCGGGCGTGTGTCGACCAAGGTCGACACCTACCGGGGCACCGCGCGCTCAGGATTCCGGTAGGTGCCAACCTTGGTTGGCACACGGTGCGCCGACCAGGTTTGGCGATTACCGGACTGCTGGCCGTGCAGGCGTGGCCGAGGGAGACCACCGCGCCAACCACGCATCCACGCTCAGCCTGCCGGCGCCGGTGAAGATCAGCGGCAGCAACATGGCCATGAACAGCACCGGCAGCTTGAAGTTGCCGAAGCCCTGGTCAGTGATCGCGTAGCCCATGGCCAGGTCGGCCAGCGAGTTCCATCCCATCGGCCAATGCACCGCATAAGTGGCCACTACGGTCAGCACCAGCAGACTGGCGGCGGCAAACCGGGTGCCGAAGCCAACCAGCAGGCAGGCCGCGCCAATCAGCTCGAACCAGGTGGCAAGCTGCCAGTTCAGTGCGGCCGGCAGCTGGTCGAACGGGAACGGGAAAGCGTCCTGCAGGTCGGCGAACCAGTTCTGGCCGCGCAGCTTTTCGCGGCCGGATTCGAAGTATTCCCAGGCCAGCAGCAGGCGCAGGCCAAGCGGCGCCAACCAGGGGGCGAGACGGTCCAGCTGGCTGCGCGCGGCGGCCAGGGTCGGAAGGTTCATCGGTGGTTCTCCGGGGGGAAGGGGCGTCAGCCAGGGACTGTGAGCGGGCCGATCACGCCGGCCTGCAGGAACTGCTGCAGCAGTGCAGCACCGGGTTCGGCCAGCGCCTCCTCAGCCAGGCCGTGCGCGGCGGCCAATTGCCGCAGATAAGCATGTCCATCGAGGCCGGGTTGTTCGCCGATGCTGGACAGCAGGTATACCGCCAGCGGGCTGAGTGCGGCGAAGCGCACTTCGCCGTCAGCCTCACGGCGCACCAGCAGGCCGGTCGGCTCGGTGGGCGGCTGCATTGGTGCATCCTCGGCGCCGAGCCGGTGCACCGGCCACTGGTACAGCAGCGGCCACGCCAGCGGCGAGCGTTGCAGTGGCACCCGCAGCGGATCGATCTCACCCCGCACCGGCAGCGGCTCGGCAGGAAGCTGGTACAGCGCGGTTTCCACCCACTCGTAGTGGGCCAGCTCGGCCAACGCCGGGTGCGGCAGCTGCGGCTGTGCCTGCAGCCACTGCACGAATTCGGCGGCCAGTTCGGTGAACAGCGGCGTCTGGCAGCGATGGGTGGCGAAGTAGTGGCGCACCAGGTCGCTCCAGGCCGGTTCGCCGAGCAGGCGCACGCAGACCGGGAAGCCGTTGCTCAACAGGCCGAGCAGGTTGTTGAACAGCAGCCGCTGGTACACCGCGACCCGGCGTGGTTCCAGCCCGGCGGGTGCGGCCACCGCCTGCGGATCGCGCAGGTGTGCGGTGAACGCATGCTGCTGTGCGCGCAGAGTGTGGGAGGTATCAGCCATGGGCGATACCGGTATGGCGGGACTGCAGGCGGCGGATGGTCTGCAGTTCGCCCTGCAGCTCGGCGTACGGGGGGAAGTTGAAATCGCGTTCGAGCAGGGTGGGGCGTGGGCCGATGCGCGCGTAGGTACGCGCCAGCAGCTCCCAGACCGGGTCGATCACCGCGCTGCCATGGGTGTCGATCTTCAGGTCCGGTGCCTCGTCCAGGTGCCCGGCCACGTGCAGGCAGACGATGCGCTCTGCGGGCAGCCCGGCAATGAAGCTGTCGGCATCGTAGCCGTGGTTGCAGGCGTTGACGTAGACATTGTTGACGTCGAGCAACAGGTCGCAGTCGGCTTCGGCGAGCACGGCATTGGTGAAGGCCAGTTCGTCCATCGCCGGCTCCGGCGCCAGGTAGTAGGACACGTTCTCCACCGCGATGCGGCGACCCAGCAGGTCCTGCACGTGGGTGATGCGTGCGGCGGTATGGCGCACGGCTTCGTCGGTGAACGGAATCGGCAGCAGGTCGTACAGGTGGCCGTCGTCGCTGCAGTAGCTCAGGTGCTCGCTGTACAGCGGCACGCGGTGCTTTTCCAGGAACTGGCCGACCTGTTCCAGCAGCTGCGTATCCAGTGGCGCGCTGCCGCCCAGCGACAACGACAGGCCGTGGCAGCTCAACGGATGGCGCTGCGCCAGTTCGGCCAGTGCATCCCCGGCGGGACCACCGACATGGATCCAGTTCTCCGGCGCGCATTCGAGGAAATCGAAGTCGCCTGCCGGGGCGTCACGCAGGTCCTGTAGCAGCGCCCGGCGCAGGCCCAACCCGGCGGCCGCCGCACGAAGCGGCGACCGCGGGTGGACGAGGCTGGCGCGGACGTCAGTGCTTGCCACCGCACTTGCCTTCGCCGCACTTGCCTTCAGCCGACTTCTTGTCGCCTGTCTTGGCAGCGGCTGCACCAGCAGCCTTGCCCTTGTCGGCACCGCACTTGCCTTCGCCACACTTGCCTTCGGCAGCCTTGCCCTTGTCACCGCCGCACTTGCCTTCAGCGGTCTTGCCGTCGGCGCCGCACTTGCCTTCGGCGTGCTTGGTATCGGCAGCCTTTGCCGCCTGGCCAGCCACCAGGTAGCCCTGGGCCAGGTCGCTCATGCTCAGGGCCGAGGCACTGGCGGTCATGCCCAGGCCGGCGGCCAGGGCCGTAGCGGTCAGCAGGGACAGGGTCTTGTTGGAACTGCTCATCGGTCTTACTCCTAGGTGGTGGGCAGGCGCCCGGGGTGAATCGATGGTGCAGCGATCCTACTCAACGAATCCTCGCCAAGAACTCAAATTTTCGTGAGATTTGTTACAGAGCGGGAGACCGGTGGCCGGAACGCCCACAACAAAAGGGCCGCTGTCACCAGGACAGCGGCCACCTTGGAGTCAACTCCGGTGTTGCAGTGCAGCGTCAGGGCTGGCCGGTGCTGGAGGTTTCATCGCGTTTTTCACGCGGCGGCAGCGGCTGCTCGCCATGCACCAGGAACCACACGTTCTCGGCGATGTTGGTGGCGTGGTCGCCCACGCGCTCCAGGTTCTTCGCCATGAACAGCAGATGCGTGCAGGGGGTGATGTTGCGCGGGTCTTCCATCATGTAGGTCAGCAGCTCGCGGAACAGCGCGGTGTACTGCGCGTCCAGTCGGGCGTCGTCCTCGCGCAGCGCCAGCGCAGCGTCGGCATCGTTGTCGCGGTAGGCGGCAATGGCGCGGCGCACCTGCTGCGCGGCCAGGCGACCCAGCGCCCGCAGGCCCTGGATCTGTGGCAGCGGCGGCACTTTGCCCAGCGCGATCGAACGCTTGGCAACGTTGGCCGCATAGTCGCCGATGCGCTCGATGTCGGCCGGGATGCGCAGGCCGGCCAGGATCTCGCGCAGGTCGCGCGCCATCGGCCCACGCAGCGCCAGGCGCATCACGTCATGGCTGATCTGCTGCTCCAGCGCATCGATCGCTTCGTCGTTGGCGATGATGCGATGGGCGGCGTTCTCGTCGCGCTTCTCGATCACGTCCATCGCCGCTTCGAGCTGAGCGACGGCCATCTCGCCCATGCGCACGATTTCGGCCACCAGCCGCTGCTGTTCTTCGTCGTAGCTCTTGACGATGTGGTCGTTGGGAAGATTCATGGTCTGCAATCCGGGTAGAGCCAGGCCATGCCTGGCTGGCGTGATTTGTAGAGTCGAGCCATGCTCGACTGACATTGTCTGTCTGTCGACTGACGTTTCAGCCGAAGCGACCGGTGATGTAATCCTCGGTCTGCCGCTGCGACGGCTGCGAGAAGATCACTTCGGTGCGGTCGTGCTCGATCAGGTCGCCCAGGTACATGAAGGCGGTGTAGTCGGACACGCGCGCGGCCTGCTGCATGTTGTGGGTGACGATGACGATGGTGTACTCGTGCTTGAGCTCTTCCACCAGCTGCTCGATGCGGCTGGTCGAGATCGGATCCAGCGCCGAGGTCGGCTCGTCCAGCAGCAGCACCGACGGGCGCAGGGCCACCGCACGGGCGATGCACAGGCGCTGCTGCTGGCCACCGGACAGGCCCAGTGCGCTCTGCCCCAGCTTGTCCTTCACTTCGTCCCACAGTGCGCCCTGGCGCAGTGCCTGCTCGACGCGGTCGGCCATGTCGGCCTTGCTCAGCTTCTCGTGGTGGCGGATGCCGTAGGCCACGTTCTCGAAGATGGTCATCGGGAACGGCACCGGCTTCTGGAACACCATGCCGACCTTGCTGCGCAGGCGGTTCATCGGGTACTTCGGCGACAGGATGTTCTCGCCGTCCAGCAGCACTTCACCACGCGCCTCCAGCTTCGGGTACAGCGCGTAGATGCGGTTGAAGATGCGCAGCAGGGTCGACTTGCCGCAGCCGGAGGGACCGATCAGCGCGGTCACGCGCTTTTCCGGGATCTCCAGGTTGATGCCCTTCAGGGCATGGAACTTGTCGTAGTAGAAGTCCAGTCCACGCGCAGCCAGCTTCACCGGCGACGGCGTGTGCAGGCTCTCGTGCGAGGACGGCACGGCGATGCGCTGCATCGGCACGGCGTTGGAAAGGTCGTTCATGGCGTTATCCACGGAAAGGTCAGTCATGGGAGATACGGTTGCGCAGCAGGATGCCGCGGGCGGCAAGGCTGACCAGCAACACGAAGACAGTCAGCACCAGGGCACCGGCCCAGGCCAGCACCTGCCAGGATTCATACGGGCTGCCGGCGAACTGGTTCATCACCACCGGCACCGAGGCCATCGGCTGGAAGATGTTGTTGTTCCAGTACTGGTTGCCGAAGGCAGTGAACAGCAGCGGTGCGGTCTCGCCGGAGATGCGGGCCAGCGCCAGCAGGATGCCGGTGATGATGCCGGCCGACGCACTGCGGTACAGCACCTGCACGATCACCTTCCACTGCGGGATACCCAGCGACAGGGCTGCCTCACGCATCTGCGAGGGCACCAGGCGCAGCATCTCGTCGGTGGTGCGCACCACCACCGGCAGCACGATGAAGGCCAGCGACAGGGCACCGGCGAACGCCGAGAAGTTGCCGCCGGTCTGCATCACGTACAGCGTGTAGACGAACAGGCCAAGCACGATGGATGGGGCCGACAGCAGGATGTCGTTGACGAAGCGGACCACGGTGCCGGCCTTGCGGGCGTTGCCGTACTCGGCCAGCCAGGTGCCGGCCAGCACGCCCAGCGGGGTGCCGATGCCGATCGCCAGCGCACACATCACCGCACTGCCGAAGAAGGCGTTGGCGAGACCGCCTTCCTGCATCGGCGGCGGCGTCATCTTGGTGAACAGATCCCAGTTGATGCCGGCCAGGCCCTTGGAGGCCAGGGTGAACAGGATCCAGCCCAGGAAGAACAGGCCGAACAGGGCGGTGGCGCAGGAGGCGGTGATCGCAACGACGTTGCCGATGCGACGGCGCAGGTACAGCGAATCAGCGGTGGTGGACATCAGTTGCCCTCCTTGCGGGACAGGCGCATCAGCATCAGGCGGGCGATGGCCAGCACCACGAAGGTGACGATGAAGAGGACGAAGCCGAGCAGCAGCAGGGCCGAGCGGTAGGTTTCAGTGGCTTCGCCGAAATCGTTGGCGATCAGCGCGGCGATGGTGGTGCCCGGTTCCAGCAGCGACGGTGACAGACGCACGCTGTTGCCGATCACGAAGGCCACTGCCATCGTCTCGCCGAGGGCGCGGCCGAGGCCGAGGAAGATGCCGCCGATCACTGCCGAGCGGGTGTAGGGCAGGACGATGTCCCAGCTCACTTCCCACTTGGTGGAGCCCAGCGCGTAGGCCGATTCCTTCAGGCGGGTCGGCACGGTCAGGAACACTTCGCGCATCACCGAGGAGATGAACGGAATGACCATGATGGCCAGCACGAAACCGGCGGTGAGCATGCCGATGCCCAGCGGCGGACCCTGGAACATCGGGCCGATGATCGGCCATTCGCCCAGCGTCTCGTTGAGGAACGGGGTGACGTACTCGGTCATCACCGGCACCAGCACGAACAGGCCCCACATGCCGTAGATGATCGAGGGAATGCCGGCCAGCAGTTCGATGGCGGTACCGACCGGGCCACGCAGCCAGCGCGGCGCGACTTCGGTGAGGAAGAAGGCGATGCCGAAGCTGACCGGCACGGCGATGACCATCGCGATGAGTGCGGTGACCAGGGTGCCGTAGATCGGGGCGAGGGCGCCGAACTTGTTTTCGACCGGATTCCAGTCGGCGGAGAAGAAGAAGCTCAGGCCCTGCATCTGCAGGGCATGGCGGCCGCCCCACAGCATCGACAGCGCGGCGCAGGCCAGCGCGATCAGGACGAAGATGACGGTGCCGACCAGCACCCATCGGAACAGTTTGTCGTTGCGGGCATCACGCGCATCACGCGTGGACGGGGCGGCTACAGGCTGGGCGATGGCATTCATGGGGACGGCAGGGCCAGGAAGGGGCGGGGCGGCACGGCGTGGAAGAAGCGGTGCCCGCGCGGGGCGGGCACCGTCGTGTCCATCACTTCAGGTCGGTCGCCCAGTAGGCCTCGATCTGCTTGACCAGTTCGGCCGGCAGCGGCACGTAGTGCAGCTCGTTGGCCTGGGCCTGGCCGTTCTCGAAGGCCCACTTGAAGAAGGCCAGGGTGTCCTGGTTGCGCTTGGCGTCCTTCGGCTGCTTCTGCATCAGCATGAAGTTGGTGGCGGTGATCGGCCACGCCTGCTCGCCCGGGGCGTTGGTGATGACCAGGTTGAAGTCCTTGGCGCTGGCCCAGTCGGCGCTGGCAGCCGCAGCGGCGAAGGTTTCCGCGCTCGGTTCGACCCAGTTGCCGGCCGCATTCTGCATGGCGGTGTACGGCATGCCGTTCTGCAGCGCGTAGGCCAATTCGACGTAGCCGATCGAGCCCTTGATCTGCTTCACGTAGGAAGCGACGCCTTCATTGCCCTTGCCACCGACGCCGTCCGGCCACTGCACCGAGGTGCCTTCGCCGACCTTGCTCTTCCACTCCGGGCTGACCTTGGACAGGTAGTTGGAGAAGTTGAAGGTGGTGCCCGAACCATCCGAACGGTGGACCAGGGTGATCTTGCCGTCCGGCAGCTTCACGCCCGGGTTGGCGGCGACGATGGCCGGGTCGTTCCAGGTCTTGACCTTGCCCAGGAAGATGTCGGCCAGCAGGGCGCCGCTCAGGCGCAGCTTGCCGGTTTCCAGGCCTTCGATGTTGACCACCGGCACCACGCCGCCGATGGCGGACGGGAACTGGGCCAGGCCGGCCTGGGCCAGCTCTTCGCTGCTCAGCGGCTTGTCGGAGGAACCGAAGTCGACGGTGCCGGCCTTGATCTGGGCGATACCGCCACCGGAGCCGATCGACTGGTAGTTGATCTTGGCACCGGTGCTGGCGTTGTAGTCAGCCGACCACTTGGAGACCAGCGGGAAGATGAAGGACGCGCCCGCGCCGGACACTTCGGCGGTCACCTTGGCACCGGCAGCGGCCGGGGCGGCGGCACCGTCGGCAGCCGGCTGCTGCGCGGCCTGCTTGTCGCCACCGCAGGCCGACAGGCCCAGGGCGATGGCCAGGGAAAGGGCGGCAAGGCCGGCCGAGTGCAGTTTCATGGTCACTCCATAGCGGGGAAGAGCCGACGTCGTCGGCGGATGCGGCTATGAAATGATGTTTTTGTTACAGCCGTATTACGACCATGACAGGGGTGTCCTGGATCACGTTCTGGCAAGGGTTTCACGGGGTTGGCCACGGTCCGGGAGACCCCCGGAGACCCCGGATCTGCGCACCGATATGACGGCCGGGGCTCTACAAACGCTCTTGCCTTTGCTCCTGCCTTTCATGACCCCACCGCGCCCCCGATGAACTGTCCAGAGTCGGCGCAGGGCCCAGCCCGGGACCGTTCGCGCCATGGATGGCGCGATCGAGCCCCCATGGACGGGTTTACGGCGTGTCCCGGGCTGGGCCCTGCGTCGGCTCCGGCCAGTAGATTGGAAGCGCAGCGCTCTTCACGTCCAACCCCCAAAAACAAGAAGAGCGCGAGATCTCGAGGATCTCGCGCCCGGGGTGGGATCGGTGGGGGAGAGAGGACCCGCCGATCCCGTTCCTGCGGGGGAACGCGCTTGCTTACTTCAGGTTCTGCGACCAGTAGGTCTCGATCTGGCGGACCAGGCTGTCCGGCAGCGGCACGTAGTCCAGCTGGCGGGCCTGGGCATCGCCGCTCTTGTAGACCCAGCGGAAGAACTCCTGGGTGGCCTTGCCGTTGGCAGGGTTCTTCGGCTTCTTGTGCACCAGGATGAAGTTGGTGGCGGTGATCGGCCAGGACTCGGCGCCCGGGGCATTGGTCATCACCAGGTAGAAGTCCTTGGCGCTGGCCCAGTCGGCGCTGGCAGCAGCGGCGGCGAACGAGGCGTCGCTCGGCTGCACGAAGCGGCCGGCGGCATTCTTCATCGCGGTGTACGACAGCTTGTTCTGCAGCGCGTAGGACAGTTCGACGTAGCCGATGCCGCCCTTGATCTGCTTCACGTAAGCGGCAACGCCTTCGTTGCCCTTGCCACCGATGCCGGCCGGCCACTGGACCGAGGTGCCTTCACCGACCGAGCTCTTCCACTCCGGGCTGACCTTGGACAGGTAGTTGACGAAGTTGAAGGTGGTGCCCGAGCCATCCGAACGGTGCACGACGGTGATCTTGGCGCTCGGCAGGGTCACGCCCGGGTTCAGTGCGGCGATGGCCGGGTCGTTCCAGGTCTTGATCTTGCCCAGGAAGATGTTGGCCAGCACGGTGCCGTCCAGCTTCAGCGCGCCCGGGGCGATGCCGGCAACGTTGACCACCGGCACCACGCCGCCGATCACCGACGGGAACTGGGCCAGGCCCGCAGCAGCCAGTTCTTCCGGCTTCAGCGGAGCATCGGAGGAGCCGAAATCAACGGTCTTGGCCTTGATCTGGGCGATACCACCGCCGGAACCGATCGACTGGTAGTTGACCTTGTTGCTGGTGGCGGCGTTGTAGTCGGCCGACCACTTCGACATCACCGGGTAGATGAACGAGGCGCCCGCGCCGGTGATTTCAGCGGCGTTGGCGGCGAACACGGACGACGCTGCGAAGACGGCAACGGCAACGCGCGACTTGAAGGCGTGGATCACGGGGTGGCTCCTGGGTTGATTGGGATGCGGGGTTACCCGCCCGGCGCACATTCCATAACGGTTCGATGACAGCGCAGGGACCGTTGTATGACGCAACCGTTACAGCGCTGCCCGGCGCCCGCACAGCCAGGGGCGTGAAGGTTCTGAGTGCTGCGGGCAACGTGATGACCATGCGCCGGAGACGGCCGTGGCCCGGTTGCGATCACGTTCTATATGTCGCTGATGGACTGCCCGGTGTGGTCGTCAATGCCATCCCGGCCTGGCATTCCGCAGTGATGCCGCGTCATCCACACGAAACCACCAATGCAGTTGAGCGCTGCGCGGCGGTCGGCCCGGGCCGGGACGCTGATACGTGACGCCATATGCCGCAAGGGATCGACAAGCATGTGGCGGCAAATGAGTCGTACGCATGACCGCACGAAGAAATCTGTGGTTGGTGCTCAGGTTGTCATTCGGCTGTCATGGTTTTAACGGAATGTTCGCAAAACGCTTGACCGGCCAGCCGGCGTGGCGTTCTGCCCAAGCCATTCCAACCCTCTGGAGAAATCCAAAATGCGTTCCCATTTGCTCGCCGCCGCGGTCGTTGCAAGCCTCGGTCTGGTTTCCGCCGACGCCTTCGCAGCTCCCGCCAGCACGGGCGTATCCCAGGCACAGCTGCAGCAGCTGCAGGCGCAGATCGCTGCCCTGCAGGCCCAGGTCCAGCAGTTGCAGAACGATTCGCAGGCGCTGCAGGCACAATCTGACGCGCAGTCCGAAGTGAACATCACCCAGGCCCAGGCTCTGGAAGGTGCGCAGAAGACCCAGACCAGCGTCGACAAGCTGGCCAAGCTGGTCAATGACAACAAGATCGGCGGTCGCATGTTCTTCGACCTGACCAACATCGACAAGACCAGCAACGGCAAGGACACCGCCGCCAGCGGCACCGGTCTGGACGTCAAGCGCTTCTACCTGACCGTCGACCACAAGTTCAACGACATCTGGTCGGCCAACCTGACCACCGACTTCCAGTACAGCTCGGCCATCGGCAACACCGAACTGTTCGTCAAGAAGGCCTACGTGCAGGGTAGCTTCGACCCGGCCTTCAATCTGCGCGTCGGTGCCGCCGACATGCCGTGGATTCCGTACGTCGAGAAGTTCTACGGCATGCGTTATGTCGAGAACACCCTGACCGATCGCCTGAAGTACGGCAACTCGTCCGACTGGGGTCTGCATGGCTTCGGCAACCTGGGCAACAACTTCAACTACGCGGTCTCGGTCGTGTCCGGCGCCGGTTACAAGAACCCGACCCGCAGCAAGGGCATGGACGTGGAAGGCCGCGCGGCCTATACCCCGAACGAGAACTTCGTGGTTGCCGTCGGTGGCTACAGTGGCAAGCTGGGCAAGGAAACCGACATCCAGAGCGCCGAGAACACCTACACCCGCGCCAACGCGATGGTGGCCTACGCCAGCAGCGACTTCCGCGTCGGTGGCGAGTACTTCCAGGCCAAGAACCTCAACAACGTGATGACCGTTGCCACCGACAAGACCAGCGGCTGGTCGGTGTGGGGCAGCGTGCGCGTCACCGACGGCGGCATCAACGTGTTCGGTCGTTACGATGACACCGACGTCAGCAAGACGCTGGACCCGACCCTGAGCGACAAGTACTGGAACGTCGGCGTCGAGTTCCCGGTCATGAAGAACCTCAAGCTGTCGACCGTGTACAAGTACACGCACCTGGCCAACGCCAGCGACAAGAAGAACGACAAGACCAAGGAGTTCGGCGTCTGGGGCGACCTGTCGTTCTGATGTCCTGAAGCACTCTTGTCTACAAGCAAAGACGGCGGGCCCTGTGCCCGCCGTCCTTGTTTTGTCACACCACGAACGCGTTCACGCCTCGGCCGTGGTCTTTTCCTTGAACCGGCACAGGTCGGCGATCACGCAGCCCGGGCAATCCGGCTTGCGCGCCTTGCACACATAACGTCCGTGCAGGATCAGCCAGTGATGCGCGTCGAGCAGGAACTCGGCCGGAATCACCTTCACCAGTTTGTCTTCCACTTCGCGCACGTTCTTGCCCGGGGCCAGGCCGGTGCGGTTGGAGACGCGGAAGATATGCGTGTCCACCGCCATCACCGGCTCACCGAACGCAGTGTTGAGCACCACGTTGGCGGTCTTGCGGCCCACGCCCGGCAGCGCTTCCAGTTCATCGCGATCGCGCGGCACTTCACCGCCGTGCTTCTCCAGCAGGATCGCGCAGGTGGCGATCACGTTCTTCGCCTTGGCGTTGAACAGACCGATGGTGGCGATGTACTGCTTCAGCCCGTCCTCGCCAAGCGCGAGGATCTTTGCCGGGGTATTGGCCACCGGGAACAGGCGGCGCGTGGCCTTGTTGACGCCCACGTCGGTGGCCTGCGCCGACAGCGCGACCGCCACCAGCAGTTCGAACGGTGAGCTGTACTCCAGTTCGGTCTTCGGGTGCGGATTGAGTTCGCGCAGGCGGGTGAACATCTCCACCACGTCGGCGCGCGGCATGCTGCCACCGCGTCGCGCCGGCGCGCGCGGGGTCTTCTTCGCAGCGGCCATTACTGCTCCTTGCCGGTGGCGCGGGCCTTGGCCCGGGCGAGAATCGCGGCGGCGGCCGGGGGCAGGGCGGGCTTCACGTCCGGCGCCGGGGCTGGCGTGCGTCGCGCATCGCGTTCGGCCTCGCGGCGCGCCAGGCGCACGGCACGGGCACGGTAGCGTTCGCGTGCGGCCCAGGCAGCGTGCAGCTGCTGCTGGGCCTGCTGCAGGCGTCGTGGAAGGTCCGGGTGGCCGGGCAGCAGCTGTTCGTCGCCGGCACGGGCAACGTAGTCCATGAGACCGGCCTGCAGGGCGCCATCGAGATCGTCTGCCTGGACCCGGGCGAACAGCTGCGCGGGGTTGGGTCGGGATGCCATGGCGTCAGCGGTTCTGGAAGGCCGGCGGGCGGCGCTGCAGGAAGGCGCTGGTGCCTTCGCGCATGTCTTCGGTGGCGAACAGCAGGCCGAACTGCGCGCTTTCGTACTCCAGCCCAGCCTCCAGGCTGCATTCGCCACCCACGTGTACCGCGTCGAGCAGGCCACGCAGGGCCAGCGGGGCCGAGCGTGCCAGCTGGCGCGCGATGTCCTGTACACGGTTGTCCAGCGCATCGGCGGGCACCACCTCGTTGACGATGCCCAGTTCCAGCGCACGCGCGGCGTTGATCGGTGCACCCAGCAGGCACAGCTCCAGGGTGGCGGCGCGGCCGCACAGGCGCAGCAGGCGCTGGCTGCCGCCGAAGCCGGGAATCAGGCCGAGATTGATCTCCGGCTGCCCGACCTTGGCCGTATCGGCAGCGATGCGCAGGTGGCAGGCCATGGCCAGCTCCAGCCCGCCGCCCAGGGCGAAGC
Source organism: Stenotrophomonas sp. 80084_Sma (assembly GCF_056481995.1). Taxonomy (NCBI): domain Bacteria; kingdom Pseudomonadati; phylum Pseudomonadota; class Gammaproteobacteria; order Lysobacterales; family Lysobacteraceae; genus Stenotrophomonas; species Stenotrophomonas sp. 80084_Sma. The sequence continues at coordinate 1,633,527 of NZ_CM151177.1, forward strand.
CGTTCACGCGTGCGATCACCGGCTTGGGCATGCGCTCGATCTGGCGCATCAGGGCCTGGCCGAGCAGGGAGAAATCACGTCCCTGAACCGCACTGAGTGTGTTCATCTCGGCGATGTCGGCCCCGGCCACGAAAGCCTTCGGACCGGCACCGGTCAGCACCACCACGCGCACGTCCGGGTCGGCGGCGGCAGCGCTGAACGCCTCGGTCAGCGCCTGCAGGGTCGCGGCATTCAAGGCGTTGAGCTTGTCCGGGCGCTGGACGGTCACGGTGCGGATGGCGCCGTCGTCGGCGACAGCGATCAGGGCATCGGCCACGGGGAAACTCCTGAAACGTTAAAAAAAAGTGAGATTGAACTCCGCCAACGCAGACGGGTCTTAGCCTGCATCGTGAGTAGCGGTTACACGTTGTGCCCGTTATCCTAACCCGTCGCCTCAGGGCGGCGCAGAACGTCCCTGAGTTACCACCCCTGGAGAACTGTTTGATGAAGTTGCGTTCTATCGCGGTCGCCGTCGCGGCCCTGGCCCTGACGGGCAATGCCTTCGCCCAGGACGTCTCGTCCGAAAAGGGCAAGCTGAGCTACTACTTCGGTTACGACTACGGCAACAACCTGGCGGAGCTGACCGGTCGTGGTGAGCAGCTGGACATCAACTCGGTGGTGAAGGGTCTGCAGGACGCCTACGCCAAGAAGCAGCCGGCGATCACCGCCGACCAGCTGAAGCCGGCCGTTGAAGCGTTCCAGAAGCGCGAGCAGGGCCGTGCCCAGGCTGCCAAGGCCGAGTACGAAAAGGCTGCTGCCGAAAACAAGACCAAGAGCGATCAGTTCATCGCGGCGAACAAGGCCAAGGCCGGCGTGCAGTCCCTGCCGAGCGGCGTCCAGTACCGCGTGATCGAAGCCGGCAAGGGCGCCAAGCCGACCCAGGCCAGCACCGTGCAGCTGGAAGTGGCCGGTCCGTTCCCGTACGGCCAGCGCCCGACCGAAGCCCGCCCGGCCCAGCAGATTCCGTCGATCAAGGTCAGCGAAGTCGAAATGAAGGCCATGCGCGAGACCCTGCTGCAGATGCCGGCTGGCTCGAAGTGGGAAGTCACCCTGCCGCCGGACCAGGCCTACGGTGCCGACCCGCGCACCCCGTTCCCGCCGAACGTGGCTGTGCAGTTCGAGATCAAGCTGGTCAGCGTCAAGTAAATCGAAGCGGTAAACGAAACGCGCCGGTGATCCCACCGGCGCGTTTTTGTTTGCGCGGAGCGCGACGCTGCCGTGCACTGCATATTGACCCCGCGCAAATTCAGCCCGATCGCGCTACTGTTGCCGGGTGCAAACAATGGAAAAAACGGCGCGTGTTGTCGCAAGTCCCTGCATCGGAGTGTGCACGCTGGATCCGCACCGGCAATGCACCGGCTGCGGGCGGCATATCGATGAGATCGCGCGGTGGTCGTCGATGAGCAACGAGGAACGCAGCCGCATCCTGCATCGCGTGCAACCTCTGCGTGAACAGCTGCAGCAATCACTGCGCGGCTCGCTGGCTGATCACGAGCGCCTGATGCGCGCGCTGCATCCACTGGCCGAGCCGCCGGCCGGCGACGGCTGGAACCGCAGTGAACTGATCGATCTGCTGCCGCCCGGGCCCCCGGTGGAAGCCGCCGTACTGGCCGGCATCGTGCCACGCGCCAACGGCGCACAGGTCATTCTCACCCGTCGCACCGAAACCCTGCGTACCCATGGTGGCCAGGTCGGTTTCCCCGGTGGCCGCACCGAACCCGATGACCGCGATGCGTTGGCCGCTGCACTGCGCGAGAGCCAGGAGGAAATCGCATTGGCGCCCGGCCAGGTGCAGGCGCTGGGCTATCTCGATCCCTTCGTGACGATCACCGGCTACCGGGTCACGCCGGTGGTGGCCGTGGTCGATCCGGATTTCGTGCCGGTGCCACAGCCCAGTGAAGTGGCCGAAGTGTTTGAAGTGCCGCTCGATTACCTGATGGCAGCCGACAACCTGCACCAGGTCGAAATCAATCATCGCGGCCGCGTCCGCCACGTCCTCGAATATGGCTGGCCCGGCCAGCGCATCTGGGGCGCCACCGCCGCCATCCTCTACAACCTGCGTCGCCGACTGGAGCAAGTGCAATGAAGCCGATCGATCCGCCGTGGACCACCCTGGTCGATGTCACCACCCTGGCCGCAGTGTTGGGCGAAGGTGTGCGTGTGGTCGACGCACGTGCCACCGCCAGTACCGCCGTACGCGTGGTCGATGCACGTTCCTCGCTGGCCGATCCGCAGGCGGGTAACGGCCAGTATCTGGCGGGGCATGTTCCGGGCGCGGTGTATGCCGACCTCAATCGGGACCTGTCGGATCTGACCCGCAGCGGCCACGGCCGTCACCCGCTGCCGGACAGCGATGCCTTCGCCGCGAAGCTCGGCCAGTGGGGCATCGGTCCCGACACCCAGGTGGTGGTCTACGACGGCAGCGATGGCAGCATGGCCGCCTCGCGCCTGTGGTGGCTGCTGCGCCTGATCGGGCACAGCAAGGTGGCCGTGCTTGATGGTGGTATCGCCGCATGGCAGGGCGCAGGGCATCCCTTGGCGACGGGGCAGGATGAGGTGACCGCGCTGCCGGCTTACCCAGGCCGTTTCGACACCACTCAGATCGCCAATGCCGAGGAAATCAGCGCACGCCTGAAGCACGCGCCGGGCTGGTTGGTCGACGCACGCGCAGGCGAGCGCTTCCGCGGCGAAGTGGAGCCGCTGGACCCGGTCGCCGGCCACGTGCCGGGCGCGGTCAACCGTCCGTTTGCGTTGAACGTCGCCGACGGCCGCCTGCGTGATGCACAGGAACTGCGCGCCGAACTGCAGGGCGTGATCGGCAACCGTGATCCGCAGCAAGTGGTGCTGATGTGCGGCTCCGGCGTGACCGCCTGCCACCTGTTGCTGGCGATGGAAGCGGCCGGTCTGTCCGGCGCACGCATCTACGCCGATTCCTGGAGCGGCTGGGTCAGCGACAGCAGCCGCCCGGTGGCGACCGGCGCCTGAGGCGCGCGGGGGCGGATCCGTTTTCCAACGGAAAACGGCTCTGACCCCCCTCGTGCCCGATTCGCACGCAAAGAGCAGTCGAGCGTGGCTCGACTCTACAAAGGCACCCTCCGATCGATTCGATCCCGTGCCGACCAACGGTCGGCACCCACCAACAGCAGCGGGAATCTGTCGAAGGCGGGGTGGGTCCGGTTGCGGGGGCGTGAGCGCCATGGATGGCGCGACCGAGCTTACATGGGTGAGGGCGCTCTGCTTGCGAAGCACTGCTTCGCAAGCGCCCGAACGCCCAGCCGCCAGCGGCTGGGCCGGGCCCCGGAGGGGGACTTGCAGCGCCCCCCGCAACCGGACCTACCTCGCCTCCCCTCAGGAAGTCAGCTTCTGCTGTTGCTCTGGCTTAGGCTTCTGCAGGTGCAGGGCGCAGCCCTGCAAACCCTCACCCAACCGGCTGCAACGGCACCTTCGCCAGGATCCGCGCCCACGGGAACAACGGCCCCGGATCACGCTTGCGTGCCACCGTCAGCGTCGCATCGTCGCTGGCCGGCACCTGGTCCAGGTCCAGCTGGTCATGCCCGGCAATCCGCCGCAGCGACGGATAGTGCGCCACCAGCGCCTGCAGCAGGCCTTCCAGCGCCTGCAGCTGTGCCTCGGTGTAGGGCTCGTCCATCGCCTGTTGGCGGCTGTCGAACCAGTGCGGGTAGCGCCCGGTGTTGACCAGCTCGATGCCCAGCGTATGCGCGTTCATGCCGCGCACGTGATGCGCCACGCGCTCCGGCGCCACGTACTGCACCACGCTGCCATCGCGGTCGATGTAGAAGTGGCCGCTGTTGCCGGCACCGCTGTCGTACAGCACACGCTCACCGTACTCGCGGGCCATCGCCAGGTCGGGCAGCTCGGTGCAGTGGATCACCACCATCTCCAGCGTGGCCGGGTCGCGCAGTGGCAGACGGTCTTCGTAGGGCAGGGGCTGCAGTTGCAGGCCGGGCAGGAGCGGGTTGGGCATCCGGCGATGCTAGCATTGCGGCATGAACCTGCCTTCCCTTTCCTCGTTGGCCCGCGCCCACGGAGCACGCGCATGAGCCGCGGCCACTGCATCCTGTCCCATGGCTTCGAGAGCGGCCCGGAGGCGACCAAGGTCACCGCGCTGGCCGACGTGGCGCAGCGCCTGGGCTGGACTCATGAGCGCCCGGACTATACAGACCTGGACGCGATGAGCGAGGTCAGCCGCGTAGGTGACGTGCCGACCCGCCTGCGCCGCCTGGTTGAACGCACCGCCATCGCCGCCCGGCAGGGTCCGGTGGTGCTGGCCGGTTCCAGCCTGGGCGCCTACATCTCCGCCATCGCCTCGTTGCAGGTCCCGGTCGCCGGCCTGTTCCTGATGGTGCCGCCGACCACGATGGGCCCGATGCCGGCGCTGGACGCCGCCGCCGTGCCGACCACCGTGGTCCAGGCCTGGCATGACGACGTGGTGCCGGCCGCTGGAGTGATCGCCTGGGCCCAGGCGCGCTCCGCGCAGCTGCTGCTGGTCGACGACGGCCACCGCCTGGAGCACCACGTGGAGGCCTCCGCGCAGGCCTTCGAGCGCCTGCTGCGGCAACTGTGAAGCCCGGGCGCACGGCGCGCCCGCCCGCATTGACTACAATGGCAGCCCCGCCGCCCCCGGCGCGGGCTTGCCGGCCGTGCCTACGGCCCTCCTTTCCGACTGGCCCGGCCCCAGTGCCGCGCCCGACCACCTGCGAACCGATCCTGTGAAATTCTTCGTCTCCTGCGCCAAGGGCCTGGAATACCTGCTTGCCGATGAACTGTCGGCCCTGGGCCTTGGCAAGGCCACTGCCACCATTGCCGGCGTCAACGCCGAGGGCGAACTGGAGCAGGCGCTGCGGATCGTGATGTGGTCACGCCTGGCCAGTCGCGTGCTGTGGCCGATCGACGAATTCGAGTGCCCGGACGAGCAGGCCCTGTATGACGGCGTGCGTGCGCTGCCGTGGCACGAGCACCTCAAGCCGGAGATGACCCTGGCGGTGGACGCGCACGTGTCGGGCGACAAGATCACCCATGCCCGCTTTGCCGCGCAGCGGATCAAGGACGCCATCGTCGACCGCATGCGTGATGAAGGTCTGGAGCGCCCGTCGGTCAACACCGACCTGCCGGATGTGCGCGTCAACCTGTCACTGCGCAAAGGCCGTGCCTCGCTGTCGATCGACCTCGGCGGCGGCCCGTTGCATCGCCGTGGCTGGCGCGGCGCCGCTCACGAGGCACCGCTGAAGGAAAATCTGGCCGCCGCGCTGCTGCTGCGCGCGCAGTGGCCGCGGCTGCACGCCGCCGGTGGCGGCCTGCTGGACCCGATGTGCGGCAGCGGCACGCTGCTGATCGAGGGCGCGCTGATGGCCGCCGACGTCGCGCCCGGCCTGATGCGCCACGGCAGCCTGCCGCCGAGCCGCTGGCTGGGCTTCGACAAGGCGACCTGGAAGAGCATCCAGAGCGAGGCGCGTGACCGCGAAGCGGCTGGCCTGGCCGCGCTGAAGCCGGTCATCCACGGCAGCGACATCGACCCGACCGCGATCCAGGCGGCACGCGAGAATGCCGAGGTCGCGGGCGTCGCCCACGCGATCCGCTTCACCCGCGCCGATGTGGCCGACCTGGCCGCGCCGGAGCAGGAGATCGGTGCGGTGGTCTGCAACCCGCCGTATGACGAACGCCTGGCCGCCGACCCGGCGCTGTACCGCGCACTGGGCAATGCCCTGCAGAAGGCGGTGCCGCAGTGGCGCGCCAGCCTGCTGTGCGGCAACGACGAACTGGCCTTTGCCACCGGCCTGCGTGCGGGCAAGAAGTACCAGATGTTCAACGGTGCGCTGGAATGCGCGCTGATCGTCTGCGACCCGATCGCCGTGCCGGGCCGTGACCCGGCGCAGCCGCGCGAGCTGAGCGAAGGTGCGCAGATGGTGGCCAACCGCCTGCGCAAGAACCTGAAGAAGTTCAAGAGCTGGCGTGCCCGCGAGGACATCACCTGCTTCCGCGCCTACGACGCCGACCTGCCGGAATACGCGGCGGCCATCGATGTCTACGAGGAAGACGGTGGCAAGCGCCGTACCTTCCTGCACGTGCAGGAATACGCCGCACCGGCGGCGATTCCGGAGAACGACGTGCGCCGCCGCCGCAACGAACTGCTGGCCGCCGCGCGTGAAGTGTTCGGCGTGCCGCCGGAGCAGGTTTCGATGAAGTCGCGCGAGCGCGGCAAGGGCGGCAGCAAGTACGGCCGCTTCGAGCAGCGCGACGAATTCATCGTAGTGCGCGAGAACAACGCGCTGCTGCAGGTGAACCTGTTCGACTACCTCGATACCGGCCTGTTCCTCGACCACCGCCCGCTGCGCCGGATGATGGCCGAGCAGGTGCGTGGCAAGCGTTTCCTCAACCTGTTCTGCTACACCGGTGTGGCCAGCGTGCAGGCCGCGGTGGCCGGTGCGGCCAGCACTACCAGCGTCGACCTGTCGGCCACTTACCTGCAGTGGTGCTACGACAACCTGGCGTTGAACGGGCAGGGCGGCAACCAGCACCTGCTGGTGCAGGCCGATGCGATGGCGTGGTTGGAAGGCGACCGTGGCCAGTACGACGTGATCTTCTGCGATCCGCCGACGTTCTCCAACTCCGCACGTGCCGACGACTTCGACGTGCAGCGCGAGCAGTTGAAGCTGCTGCGCGCGGCGGTTGCGCGGCTGGCACCGGGCGGCGTGCTGTACTTCTCCAACAACTTCCGCCGCTTCAAGCTGGAAGAGAACGCCATCGCCGAATTTGCCCAGTGCCGCGAGATCACCGCACGCACCATCGGCCCGGATTTCGAGCGCAACGCGCGCATCCACCGCGCGTGGGAACTGAAGCGGTTGGGGTAAGTCCGGTAATGCCGGCCGCTGGCCGGCAACGGTGTCAGATCCGCAGAGGGTTCATGGGATGCCGGCCAGCGGCCGGCACTCCCCATATCTGGCCGGTACATCCACGCCATGCGTGGAGGGCTGTTCAGTAGATCCACGCCATGCGTGGATGGCGGTTACAGCAACGCCACCAGCAGCCCGGCCACGGGCAGCGCGATCGCCAGCGGCGCGATCCATTTCGGCCGGTACGGGTACAACCCGAACGACAGCACCACGCCGCCCACGGTCATCACGCCCAGCCACAGCACCGGGCCCATCGCCCAGCCGTGGTCGACCACGCACAGTGCGAACGCTATCGTCAGCAGGGCCCAACCCAGCACCCGCCACTGGGTGCGCCGTGCCGGGGTGGCTGCAGCCTTGCCGTGCAGGTCGTGCTGGTGCTTCTCCATCGCCAGCGACAGCGCGGTGAACGCAGAGAACGACAGGGTCAACGCGAGCAGCATCATGCGCTGGCCTCCGCTTCGGCGGTTTCTGCAGCGTCCACCGGGGCCTTGGGCGCCGCCGCCGCCGCTGCACGCTTCTTCTTCTCGGCCGCGCTCAGCGGTGGTGTCCAGCGCTGCATGCGCCAGCCGCACAGCGCCAGCATCGCGCCGAACGCGATCATCGACAGATCAAAGCCAGCCAGCACCCAGTCCCCGTTGCGCAGGGTGTTGCCCAGATGCGCATGCGTGGTCAGCGCATTGACCACCGGCACCAGCGCGAACGCGGCTGCGCCCAGGTACAGCTGCCAGGCCCACATCATCCGCTTCGGCCAGATGAAGGCGGCCAGCAGTGCCGCGCCCCAGGCGTAGAAGAACACGTTGGCCTCGGCGCTGGAGCGTTCGGCGATGTCCAGCGGCAGCAGGCGGTTGCCCCAGAAGTACGCTGCAAAGGCGATCGGCAGGCCGGCCACGGTACCGATGTTCAACGCATCGACCAGGCGCAAGCCGAAGCCTGTGCGGCCACTCTTGGCGTGCTTGGGCCGTTCCTTCACCGCCCACAGCACCACGCCGCTGGCCACCATCAGGCAGCCGACCAGGCCGGACAGGAAGAACAGTGCGCGCAGGCCCCAGTCGGCGAAGCGCGCCAGGTGCAGGCCGTACAGCACGCCGCGGGTGGCGGTGGCGCCACCGGAAGGCGGTGTTTCTTCCAGCAGCGTGCCGTTGACCATGTCGTAGCGCACGGCCGGGGTGTCGGTGGACAGGCGCTTGCCGTCGCGCTGGCGGATGTCGATCACCGCATTGGCCGCGCCCGGGTTGGACACGGTGAAGCCGGCCACTTCCACGCCGTGCCAGTGTGCACGCGCGCTGTCCAGCAGCTGCGCGATCGGCAGCGGGGTGGCGCGGCCTTCGGCAGGTGCAGTCACCTCCGGCATGCCACCGAAGGCCTCGCTGTAGAAGGCATCCTCGTCCTGCGGGTAGGCCACCTTCACGCCCCACGGCAGGTACATGATCATCAGGGTGACGATGCCGGTGTAGGTGATCATCGCGTGGTAGGGCAGGGCCATCACCGCGCTGACGTTGTGGAAATCGAGCCAGGACCGCAGGCCCTTGTCCTTGCGGAAGGTGAAGAAGTCCTTGAAGATTTTCTTGTGGGTGATGACGCCGGTGATGATTGCCACCAGCATGAACATCGCACAGAAGCCGACCAGATAGCGCGCCCACAGCACCGGGATGTAGTGCAGGTCGAAATGCAGGCGGTAGAAGAAATCACCGCCGCGAGTCTCGCGGGCCTTCAGTGCCTGCCCGGTGTTCGGGTCCAGTGTTGCGTCGCCGAAGCCCCCTCGACGGCCACGGCTGGGGTCGGCCAGCTCCGGCGGCAGCCGCCAGAACATCTGCATGGCGGGGTTGCGCGGTTGTGGCAGGGTGACGAACCAGTTCTCGGCCTGCGCGGCGTTGGCCTGCAGGTAGTCCACGGCACGCTGCGCGGCCACATCGATGCTGACGTTGCTGGAGGGCAGTTCCGGGCGCATCCAGCGGCTGATTTCCTCGCGGTAGTAGCTGGCCGTGCCGGCCATGAAAATCAGCAACAGCAGCCAGCCGACCAGCAGGCCGGTCCAGGTGTGCAGCCAGGCCATCGACTGGCGGAATCCGTTCTTCATGCCCAGGCCCCCAGCATGCGCGCGATGACTGCCATCAGCAGGGTGGGGGCGAGGATGCCGACCCACGCACGCAGCGCACTGCGGGTGGCGAACGCCCACAGCGCCGCGCAGGCGGCCACCAGAATGGCCAGCAGCATGCCGGTCAGCACGGTCTGGCCACGTGCGCCGGGCAGCGCCACCGCGCAGAATACGCTGGTCACAGAAGCCAGCGTGTAGCCGCCGAAGATCGCCGCCAGCGAGCGTGACAGCACGCCCCAGCGCGGGTTGGAGAAGAAGGTGCGGGGGCTGGCGGTTGCGGGCGAGCGGTCCACGGCGTTCCTGCAGGTTTCAGTGAAAAGGAACCGGCGCACCGCAGCGCGCCGGGGTTGGCCATCCGTGGCCGGGCACCGGTCGCAGAACCGGTGCCATCCATCGAGGGTCAGAGCTTCCAGCGCAGTGTCATCGTCACATTGCGCGGTTCGCCCCAGAACACGCCGTCATAGAAACCGACGCGGTTGTAATACTTCTTGTCCAGCAGGTTGTTCACGTTTACCTGCGCGGTGAAGTTCTCGTTGAAGCGATAGCCCGCCGACAGGTTGAGCAGGTAGATGTCGCCCTGTTCGATTGCCACGCGGTCGCGCTTGCCGCTGGTCAGGAAATCCGCACGCGGCTTGTTGCTCAGGCTCCAGATTCCGCTCTGCCAGGTGGCGCCACCGCCCAGCCAGAAGCGGCCTTCAGCACCGCCCGGTCGCCAGCTGGCGTTGAGGCGGAACAGATCGACCGGGACGACGGTGTTCTGGCGCACGCCCTGCGCATTGCGGCTGACGGTGTGGGTGAAGCCGGCCGCCAGGTTCCAGTTCTCACCAAGGCTGCCTTGTGCTTCGATCTCCCAGCCCTTGACCTTGTTGCCCTTGCCGGTGGAGCGGTAGGCACTGACCCCACCCGGCAGCGAGTTTTCCGGCACCGAGTCATCAAGCTCGGCAACGTTGTCCTTCTGGCCCTTGAACACGGCCGCGGAAGCATTCAGCAGACCGTCGAAGAACTCGGCCTTGACGCCGGCCTCCCACATGTCACCGACCACCGGTTCGAGGTAGTTGTTGTCCCGGTCACGGTAGTTCTGCGGCTGGAAGATGTCGGTGTAGCTGACGTAGCCGCTGAAGTAGCGGTTGAAGTCGTAGATGAAGCCGGCATACGGAGTGAGCGAGTCGTCCGGCTTGTAGCCGCCGCGACGCGTATCGGTCAGGCGACCGGCGGCGTCATGGGTGTAGTTCCAGGTACGCGTTTCCCAGCTGCCGTATCGCGCGCCAAGCACCGCGGTCAACGGATCGGCCAGCTGCAGGCGCGTCGCCAGATAGGCCGCGCGCTGGCGCAGTTCGTCTTCAGAAGCCAGATAGCCCAGGCGCGTAACCTGCAGCGGCGCGACGTCTCCGTTCCAGCGGTGCCAATCGGGTACACGGGTGTAGCTGTCCGGGTAGGCAGCGGTGTCGGTGGCAGGCACGTCACCCTTGCGCACCGATTGGCCGAAACCGAGCACCAGCTCGTGTTCCCGGCCGAACAGCCGGAACGGACCGCCAACGTTGAAGTCGAACACCTGCATGTCGCCGTTCTCGCCGAAGCTGCCGACGAAGGCGCTGATGCCGCTGCCATCGGCATTCGGGTAGCCGGAGGCCCCATACCACACCGCACCGTCGGTTTCGCGCTTGGAGCGGGTATAGGCGGCCTTCGCGGTCCAGCCGTTGCCCAACTGCTGCTCAAGGCGTGCGAATGCGCTCTTTTCGATGATCGGCCAACTGCTCCAGCGGGCGGACAGGTTGGTCGAGCGCGGCAGGTTGGCGGGCTGGCCATCGGACCCCCAGTACGGCACCACGCCCCAGGTCACGCCCGTGGTGCGCGGCGACTGGTATTCGTAGCCGGCCTCGAGCAGGGTCGTGTCGGTGATGTCGGCCTGGACGATGCCGTAGAACACGTCCTTGTCCAGTTTGTAGACATCGCGGAACGAGTCACTCTGTTGTTTGGCCGCCACCACGCGCGCGCGGATGCGGCCGTCGAGCGCAACCGGGCCACCGAGGTCGGCCTCCAGGCGCTGGTTGCCCCAACGCCCGAGGGTCAGGTTGGCGCTCATCTGGAAGCTGTCGGTAGGACGCTTGCGCACGAAGTTGATGGTGCCCGAGGGATCGCCGGCACCGGTGGTCAGGCCGGTTGCGCCGCGCACCACTTCGATGCGGTCATAGATCACGCTGTCGGTGTTGGTCTTGATGTACCCACCGAAGGTGTTGAGCATCCCATCGACCTGGAAATTGGTGATGTTGTAGCCGCGCGAGACGTAGTTGATGCGCTCACTGTCGGTAACCGATACCGCCACGCCGGTGACCTGGCCCATCACATCGGACAGCGAGAACAGGCCCATGTCGTCCAGGCGCTGGCGGGTGACCACGGTCATCGACTGCGGTGTCTGGCGCAGCGACAGGCCGAGCTTGGTGGCCGTGCTGGCACGCTTGACCGTATAGCTGTCGACGATATCGCCGTCAGCGGTGACCTGGACCGTATCCAGCGTGCGCGCGGAAGGATCGGCAGTGCCGTCGGCATGGGCCAGCGGGGCGATCATCAGTGCGGTCACGGCCAGGGCCAGCAGAGTGGGATGAGGGTGGTTCAACGGCATTGCCATCGGTGCGATTCCATGCAGGACGAAACAGGCGATGGAATGCGCAGACACAGCAGCCATGCGCTTCGCGCACGTCGCCCAGCGAGTCCCATCGACGGTGCGCCACCCGCTTGGTGCGGGCGACCCGTTAGTCGGGGGATGTACACGGGCGAAGGGGCGGGTAGGTGCGTGCTTCCGTGCCCCGCTTGGCTAAGCGTACAACCGATCGGCAAATGATAGGCATTCGCATTTCGTTAATCAAGCGTGACGAATTCCGTCTCCACGCAGAGCGTGGATCGACTGCCGGATGGGGTCCTAGAACCTGAACACCAACGTCGCGGCGTGCAGCAGCAGGCCGATCAGGCCGCCCACCAGGGTGCCGTTGAAGCGGATGAACTGCAGGTCGCGGCCCACGCTCAGTTCCAGCTGTTCGACCAGATGCCGTTCGTCCCAGCTCTTCACGGTCTGCGCGATATGCATGGTCACGCCTTCGCGCAGGCGGCCGGTGAGGCGCTGGGCGCCCTCCAGAAGATGCTGGTTCAGCGCGTCGCGCAGGGCCGGGTCGGCCTGCAGGCTGCTGCCCAGTGACGCGAGGCTGCGCTGCAGGTGCCCGACTAGCGCCGAATCCTCACGCTGCAGGTCGGCACGCAGGCTGGCATGGATGCGCGCCCACAGCCCCTGCACGTACTCCTGCAGGGCGGGGTGATCGATCATTTCCTGTTTGAGCTGTTCGATGCGCTCGGCCAGGGCCGGGTCCTCGCGCAGGCGCTGCACGTAGTTCTGCAGCCAGCTCTCGTAGTCCTGGCGCAGCGGATGCTGCGGCTCGGCCAGCACCTGCTGCAGTTCTTCCAGCACCGCCCGCGCCAGTCGCTCGGCCAGGCTGTCGCCGATCTCGTCGATCGGCTTGACCCAGTTCACCGTGCTCGACAGCGTCGGCCACTCGCGCTGGATGTAACGCACGATCAGCTGCGAGGCGCGCTCCTTCACTTCCGGCTGCTCCAGCCAGCGTCCCAAGCGCTGCAGGCCCTCGTCCAGCACGCGCTGGTGGCGCCCATCGGCGGTCAGCAGGGCCAGCAGCTCACCGGCGGTGGCGGCGGCATTCCACTGCCGCAGCTGCTGCACCACGAAGGCGTGCAGCTGCCGACGCACCGCGGTTTCGTCGAAGAAGTCCAGTGCCTGCAGGGCCCAGCCGCGGGCCATGTCGGCCAGCATCCGCGAACGTGCAGGGTCGGCCAGCCAACTGCCGAGACGGCTGGCCGGGTCGAATACCTGCAGCTTTGCCAAGAGGACCTGTGGTTCAAGGAACTGGTCGCGCACGAACAGGGCCAGGCTGTCGCCGATGCGTTCCTTGCTGCGTGGGATGATTGCCGTATGCGGGATCGGCAGGCCCATCGGCCGCCGGAACAGCGCGACGACCGCGAACCAGTCGGCCAGTGCGCCTACGGCCGCTGCTTCGCAGAAGGCCGAGACCCAGGCCCAGATGCCGCGCTCGCCCTGCCAGTGGCTGACCGCGAAACCGGCGAGCATCAACAGCAGCAGGCCCAGCGCGAGGGCTTTCAGGCGCCGCAGCTGTGCGCGGCGCGGATCGTTGGCAGACGTCATGCCGGAAGTCTAACCGGCAGGGCATGAGCATCTGGTAGTGCCGGCCGCTGGCCGGCATGCGCAACGCACCCGGAACGTTCATGGGGTTGCCGGCCCGCGGCCGGCACTACCCGTTGGTTCAGAGCGCTTCGAGCTGCTTGCGCAACGCAGCCAGCTGCGCGCGCAGGGTGTCGTTCTCGCGGGTCAGCGCGACCACGCGGCGGCGCAGCGCCGGGGCATCCTCGCCCAGCTGCTCCAGTGCCGACAGCACCTCGGCGTCGCGGCTGGCGATCTGCTCTTCGTCCGCTTCCTCGAAGTCCATCTCGGCTGCTTCCGGCTTCGGTGCACGCGGCTTGCGCTTGGACTCGCGCACGCGCTTGGCGGCCTGCTTCAGCTCATCCTTGCCACCGGCGGCAGCGGCGCGCTGCTCGTCTTCCGGCAGGTCGGCCACGGCAGCAGCAGCGCTGATCGAGATCACGCCGGCCTTCACCGCTTCCACCACCTCGGCCGCGGCCTGGGCGTGGATGCGTTCGATCATGCCGACCTGGCTGGTGCTCAGCTTGGCCTCGCGGGCCAGCTCGGCGCGGCTGATCTTCGGTGCCGGTTCCCACGGCGGGCTGTCCTCACCCGCGTCCTCGATGGCTTCGGCGGTGCCGTCGCTCTCGCGCTGCAGCTGCGCCTGCTCGATCTGCTTGCGGGCGGCCAGGATGTCGCGCTTGCGCAGCGCCAGCACGCCGCGCTGGAAGTCGGACACGCTGCGGCGGCCCAGGTGCTGCTCGATCATCCACAGGTGCACGTCTTCCATGCTCTGGAAGCGGGTGTTCTGCACGGTATTGAAGGGCAGGCCATGCTTCTGGCAGATGCCGAAACGGTTGTGGCCATCGACCAGCACATCACCCCACAGCACCAGCGCATCGCGGCAGCCTTCGGCCAGGATGCTGCGCTCCAGCGCGTCATGTTCGTCCGCGGTCAGCGGGTCGATGTAGGCCTTGAGTTCTTCTTTGACGACGATATCCATGGGCACGGCAGCGAGCAGGAGCGGAACCGCCCATTGTACCCGCTCGCCACCGCCGGCCCGGGCTCAGGCGGTGGCCCTGATCATCTCGCCCAGGGTGCCGGTGATCTGGTCGATCTGTGCCTTGTCCACGATCAGAGGTGGCGACAGCGCGATGATGTCGCCGGTACAGCGCACCAGCAGCCGGCCGTCCTGGAAGCAGCGCCGGAACACCTCGTAGCCACGGCTGCCGGGGGCATCGCGGCGCGGCGCCAGCTCGACCGCGCCGACCAGCCCGAAGTTGCGGATGTCGATCACGTTGGGCAGGCCCTGCAGCGCGTGCAGCCGTTCCTGCCAATATTCGCCCAGTTCGATGGCACGCTCGAACAGGCGCTCCTCGGCATAGACCTCCAGCGTGGCCAGCGCTGCGGCGCAGGCCAGCGGATGGCCGGAATGGGTATAGCCATGGAACAGCTCGATGGCCTGCGGCGGTGCCTGCAGCAGGGTTGCATGCACGGCGTCGCTGGCCAGCACGCCACCCAGCGGTACCGCGCCGTTGCTGACCGCCTTGGCGAAGGTCAGCAGGTCCGGGGTGACCCCGAAGCGCTGCGCGGCGAAGGGCATGCCGACCCGGCCGAAACCGGTGATGACCTCGTCGAACACCAGCAGGATGCCGTGGTGGTCGCACAGCTCGCGCAGGCGCTGGAGGTAGCCGGGCGCGGGCAGGATCACCCCGGCCGAACCGGCAATGGGCTCGACGAACACCGCCGCGATGGTCGAGGCATCGTGCAGCGCGATCAGCCGTTCCAGGTCGTCGGCCAGCTCCGCGCCCTGGCGTGGCAGGCCCTTGCTGAACGCATTGCGCGGCAGGTCCAGGGTATGCCGCAGGTAGTCCACGCCGCCCAGCTGCAGGCCGAACGCCCTGCGGTTGTTGGGCAGCCCACCCAGCGCCATGCCGCCGAAACCGACCCCGTGGTAAGCCTTCTCGCGGCTGATGAAGCGGGTGCGCTGGCCCTCGCCACGCTGGCGGTGATAGGCCAGCGCGATCTTCATCGCGGTATCCACCGCCTCGGAGCCGGAGCTGGTGAAGAACACATGGTTGAGCGGGGCAGGCGCCAGTGCGGCCAGCCGCTGCGCCAGCGCGAAGGCCGGCGGCGAGCCCATCTGGAAGGCCGGCGAGTAGTCGAGGGTACGTGCCTGCTCGACGATGGCGTCGACGATGCGTGGGCGGGCGTGGCCGGCGTTGCAGCACCACAGGCCGGCAGTGCCGTCGAGGATCTGGCGGCCGTCGACGTCCTCGTAGTGCATGCCTTCGGCGCGTACCAGCATGCGCGGCGCGGCCTTGTACTGGCGGTTGGCGGTGAACGGCATCCAGTACGCGTCCAGTGACTCGGGGCGCTGGGTGGCCAGGTCGTGCAGGTCGCTTTCGGGACGCTTCATGCCAGCTCCATCGGGTCCGATGCGACGAATGTAGCGCAGCCGCGTCACGGTGGAGTCGCGGCGGTCCCGGTATAACCAAAGCTCGTTGACCGCTGGAGCTTCCCATGGCCGATTTCCCCAACCGCAGCCACTGGCAGGCGCTGTCCCTTCAGCTCTCGATGCCGGGCCAGGCCTTCATCGATGGCCGATATGTCGATGCCGCCAGCGGCGCCCGCTTCGACTGCATCAGCCCGATCGATGGTCGCGTGCTGGGCGCGGTTGCCGACTGCGACGCGCAGGATGTCGAACGCGCGGTACTGGCCGCGCGGCGCAGCTTCGAGGCGGGCCACTGGTCGCAGGCGAGCCCGGCGCATCGCAAGCGCGTGTTGCTGGCGCTGGCCGCGCTGGTGGAAGCGCACGTCGATGAACTGGCGCTGCTGGAAACCCTGGACATGGGCAAGCCGGTTCGTGACGCACGCCGTATCGACCTGCCCGGTGTGGTGAGGTGCCTGACCTGGACCGCCGAAGCGGTGGACAAGCTGTATGGCGAGATCGCGCCGACTGGCCCGCACGAACTCGGACTGGTCACCCGCGAAGCCGCTGGCGTGGTGGCGGCCATCGTGCCGTGGAATTTCCCGTTGCTGATGGCCTGTTGGAAGATCGCACCGGCGCTGGCGATGGGCAACTCGGTGGTGCTCAAGCCTTCGGAGCGGTCGCCGCTGAGTGCGCTGCGGCTGGCGGCGCTGGCCGCCGAGGCGGGCCTGCCGGAGGGCGTGCTGAACGTGCTGCCGGGCCATGGCGCGCGCGTTGGCGAACCGCTGGCCCTGCACATGGACGTGGATGTGTTGGCGTTCACCGGTTCCACTGCCACCGGCGCGAAGTTGCTTGAGTATTCCGGGCGATCCAACCTCAAGCGGGTCTGGCTGGAATGCGGCGGCAAGAGCCCGCACGTGGTGTTCGCCGACGCTCCCGATCTGGACGCGGCGGCCAAGGCCGTGGCGCAGGGCATCTTCTTCAACCAGGGCGAAGTCTGTACCGCCGGGTCGCGCTTGCTGGTGCAGCGCTCGATCCGTGAGGATTTCGTGCACCAGGTGGTTGCTTATGGCCAGCACATGCAGCCGCAGCATCCGCTGGACGCCGACGCGCCGATGGGCGCGCTGGTGGACGCCGCGCATCTGGACAAGGTGATGCGGGATATCGCACGCGCCGAAGCTGAAGGTGCCCGCCTGCTGCTGGGGGGGCATCGTGCCGAGGTGGAGGCGGGTGGCAGCTATGTGCAGCCCACGGTGTTCGACCAGGTGCGCCCGGAGCAGGCCTTGGCACGCGAGGAAGTGTTCGGGCCGGTGCTGGCGGTGCTTGGCTTTGACGACGAGGCCGAAGCGGTGCGCCTGGCCAACGACAGCCGCTACGGACTGGCCGCCGGTCTCTGGACACGCGATCTGGGCCGCGCGCATCGGGTTGCGCGCCAGCTGCGCGCCGGCAGCGTATGGGTGAACGGCTGGGATGGCGGCGACATGACCGCACCGTTTGGTGGTTACAAGCAGTCCGGCAACGGCCGGGACAAATCGCTGCACGCCTTCGATAAGTACAGCGAGATCAAGGCCACCTGGATCCAGTTGTAACGACGTGGCTGCTTGACCGCTGTTCGCTCTTTGTAGAGTCGAGCCTTGCTCGACTACTTTTCGTTCTTCGGTAGAGCCGAGCCATGCTCGGCTGCTTCTCGCGAAGAGCAGTCGAGCATGGCTCGACTCTACAGAAGGCAGACAGCTGTCGAGCTACCGGCAGCGGGTACTCACCTGCAGCACTGCCGCACGCAGCATGTCGCGGTCGGCTTCTTCGACGGCGTTCTGGAAATACTCCATGTCCTGCTTGCCCAGCTCGCAGGGGTCGACAATGTACCCCGGTGGCCACAAACCCAGCAGTTGCGCTACGCCATGCACGATCTGCTCCGGCGTCATCTGCCGGCGGATCCGGAAGTAATTGCGGCGCGGCGCGAATGCCGGGTGTATCTCGCGGCGACCAATAAGGCGCGGAGCGACACCCGCAGCGCTGATGCCGTCGCCACCGTCGATGCTGCCCGCCGGGAGGCCCAGGATCAGCGGCGCCGCAACGGCCGTTTCCTCTGCGGCTGGTAGGGTGGAATCTGTCTGGGCAGCCGGGGCAGGACGTGGCATCGCCGAAGCGGCCGGACGCGTCACCTGTGCGGAGCGCAGGGTAGGCTGTTGAGGCGCCAGCGTCGGCGGTTCCGGCGGCAGCCAGCGCAGCGAGATCCTTGCGTCGTCGTTACTGCGCAGCATGATCCTGCCGCTGCCCAGCAGCCACACTGCCATCAATCCATGCACCAGCAGCACCACCAGCCATGCCGCCATGCGCGGCAGCTTCGGCGAATCGGACCACGACAGCGCGACTGCAGTCATCGGCAAAGCATCCATGCAGGGACCGGTGGCGCAGCCTAGCGGGTGGCCCGAAAAATTCCGTTGGCATCGGTGTCGGCTGAAACCATCGCCCCGTGCGGCCACCGGCCCGTGGCAGAATCGGGCGATCCGCCGTTACCCGTGTTGCCGATGTCGACGATCACCGCTGCCGCGCCGTCCGTGAATTCCCCCAGTCGAGTCCTGCTGGCCAGCCTGATCGGCACCACCATCGAATTCTTCGATTTCTATATCTACGCCACGGCCGCCGTGCTGGTGTTCCCGCACCTGTTCTTTCCGGACAGTAGTGAGCAGGCGGCGCTGCTGCAGTCACTGGCAACGTTCGCGGTCGCGTTCATCGCGCGTCCGGTGGGCTCGGCAGTGTTCGGCCACTTCGGTGACCGTATCGGCCGCAAGGCCACGCTGGTGGCCGCGCTGCTGACCATGGGCCTGTCCACGGTGCTGATCGGTTTGCTGCCGACCCACGCGCAGATTGGCTTGTGGGCCCCCGCGTTGCTGGCGCTGTGCCGCTTTGGCCAGGGCCTGGGGCTGGGCGGCGAGTGGGGTGGGGCAGTGCTGCTGGCCACCGAGAACGCACCGCCGGGCAAACGTGCCTGGTACGGCATGTTCCCGCAGCTGGGTGCGCCGCTCGGCTTCCTGCTGTCGGCCGGCATTTTCCTGGTGCTCGGCCGCTGCCTGAGCCAGGATGACTTCCTGCAGTGGGGCTGGCGTATCCCGTTCGTGGCCAGCGCACTGCTGGTCGGCCTTGGCCTGTGGGTGCGCCTGAACATCCACGAGACGCCCGATTTCAAGAATGCGCTGGAGCGCAAGGCGCCGGTGCGGCTGCCGATGTGGACGGTACTGCGTGACCATCCGGTGCCGATGCTGCTGGGCACCCTGGGCGCGTTCGCCACCTTCGTGCTGTTCTACCTGATGACGGTGTTCAGTCTCGGCCATGGCACCGCGGTGCTGGGCTACAGCCGCGAGCAGTTCCTGCTGATGCAGATGGCCGGCATGCTGTTCTTCGCGCTGGGTATCCCGCTGTCGGCGCGCTATGGCGACCGTTGGGGCACGCGACGCACGATGATCGTCGCCAGCGTACTGATCGTCGGTTTCGGTGTGCTGTTCGCGCCGCTGTTCCAGCCGCACAGCCCGTGGCTGGTCACTGGCTTCCTGTGCCTGGGCCTGTTCCTGATGGGCCTGACCTACGGCCCCTGCGGCACCTTCCTGGCCGAGATCTACCCGGTGGAGGTGCGCTATACCGGCGCGTCGCTGTCTTTCAACCTGGCCGGCATCCTTGGCGCGGCACCGGCGCCGTACCTGGCCACCTGGCTGGCCGAACGCTTCGGCCTGGTCGCGGTGGGTTACTACCTGTGCCTGACTGCGGTGGCGACCCTGTGCGCGCTGGTGGCATTGCACCGGCGCGCCCTGAGGCTCAACCAAAGAAGCGCTTGAGCGTACGCCCCAGCCAACCGCCCCCTTGGTGCTCGCGGGCGAACTGGTTCAGGTGCGCCTTGACCTGTTCGGCATAGGCCTGGTCATCACCGCGTATGTGATTGAACAGCCAGCGTGAGAGCATGGTGCGCAGTTCGTCGCTGATGTCCTCGCCGGCCTGGAAGCGCATGCGGTATTCCGATACCCGCTTGATGAAGACCTCATGCACGCGCTTGTGCGCGGCACAGAACGGGTAGCCCGCTTCTTCCATCAACTCTTCTTCAAATGCGAAGTGCGACATGGTGTAGTCCACGACCTCGTCGATCACTTCACCCACCGCCGCACGCTGCATGCTGGCCTGGGCCACGTGCAGGTGGTTGAGCATCTCGATGATGCGGCGGTGTTGTTGGTCGATCACATCGATGCCGATGTTCAGATCGTCCTGCCAGACCAGTAGTGCCATCCCCGGCTCCCCTTCGTGCGTATGTCGGGGCCGACTGTAGAGCCGCCGCGCGGGTGCGGCGTTGATCTGGATCAAAGCGGGCCGGTCAGGGCAGGGCGGGCTCGCGCGGGCGCAGCGGGCTGGCCACCGTGGTGCAGCTGACCCGGTTGCGGCCACCGGCCTTGGCCAGGTACAGCTGGCGGTCGGCCTCGGAGATCAGCCGATGCAGCGCATCACGCTGCGGGCGCAGGCAGCACAGGCCAATGCTGACCGTCATGCGAAGCGTCGCGGTGCCAATGTCCACTTCCAGTGCGGCGATGCGCTGTCGCAGTTCCTCGAAGTACTGCAGTGCCTCGTCCTGTTCCATGTCCGGCACCAGCAGGCAGAACTCCTCGCCACCGAAGCGTGCGATCAGGTCCTGGCTGCGTGCATGCGCGGCCACCGCACCGGCCACCGCACGCAGCGCATCGTCGCCGGCCTCGTGGCCGTGGGTGTCGTTGATGTGCTTGAAGTGGTCGATGTCGATCATCGCCACCGCCACGCACTGGCCATGCAGCTGCAGCTGCGGCAGCTGGCGCTGGCTCTGTTCCAGGAAGCAGCGGCGGTTGGGCAGGCCGGTAAGGAAGTCTCGGGTGGCCAGATCCTGCAGGGTGCCGATCAGTTCCAGCTGGTCCACGTTCTGCGAGACCCGGCAGAAGAATTCCTCGCGCGAGAATGGCTTGCGCAGGAAGTCGTTGGCACCGTTCTTCAGGAAGCGCGGGATCAGCGATGCGTCGGTGTTGCCGGAGATGCCGATCACCGCCACCTTGTCGCGTGAGCGCAGGGTGCGCAGGCGGCGGGTGAATTCCACGCCCTGCATGCCGGGCATCTCCTGGTCGACCACCGCCAGGCGGATCGCCGGATGCGCCTCGATCGCGGCCAGGCCCTCGTTGCCATCGGCCGCTTCGTGCACCTCATGGCCATACATGCGCAGCAGGGCGGCGGCATAGCCGCGCGCGGACGGGGAATCGTCCACCACCAGCGCCGCGATGCGGCGGTTGCGTTCCAGCCGCTGCACCAGCCACACCAGGTAGTCGATGCTGCCGGGGGTATTCTTCAGTACGTAGTCGATGATCTGCTGCTGCAGCACGCGCTTGCGCAGGTCCTCGTCGTACACGCCGCTGACCACCACGGTCGGCAGGTCGCGCTTGAGGAAGAACTCGACCACCGCATCGCGGTCGCCGTCGGCCAGCACCAACCCGGTCAGCACCAGGAACCAGCCGCCACCCTCGCTCAGCAGGCGATCGGCCTCGGCCAGGGTGGAGGCGATCACCACCGGCAGTTCCAGGCGCTGCTCGATGGCTTCGCGCAGCATGCCGGTAAAGGCACGGGAATTTTCGACCAGCAGGATCCGCTGCGGCAGCGGATCGGCCAGGTCGCCATCGACGGCGGCCTGCGGCAGGACGGGCATGATGCGGTGGCTCACGAAGGAGGGCTCGGCACGGATAGCGGCGGTTTCGGGTGTAACTTTAGCGGCGAACGTTGCGCGCCGGGCCAGATCCCGTGTCAGGCCGCCGCTGGCGAGGTGTGGGTGATCGATTCATGCAGGACCAGTCGCAGGCGATTGCCCCGGCAGTGGACCGTTCCGCCGTAGGCAAGCATCCGTCCGGCCAGACGCTCGACGGCCTGTTGGGTGGTGCGTGTCGACAGCGTGCAGTCACGGTCGAGCAGGCTCACGATAGCAACGATGCCGCGACGTCCGCCCGCCTGGCCACTTCGGGCACGCACGCAGACCTGCCCAGTCTCCAGCTCCAGCAGCAGTGACACCGCCTCGATCAAGGAGCGGTAGATGGCCAGTTGCAGATCCACAGTCAGCAGGCAGGGGTTACCCGCCAGCCTGGGCGGAATGACGCGATGCGTGTTGTTCCAGATCTCGCATGCGCCGCCTGCTTGCAGCGCGATGTACAACCCGACCTGTTCCAATCCAGTGGGGTAGACCATGCTGGCCTGCTCGCGGAACAGACGTGAGTGCACGGATGACGCGTGTTGCAGGCTGTTCGCCACGGCATGATGGCCCTGCGATTTGAGCCAGCTGACCATTTCAACGAGCGAGCTGTCCATGCCGTCGCCCAGACGCTTCAGATGGGCGGCCCGTTCACGCAGCTCACGTTCGCTGGTCTGGTGAGAACTGCGTGTCAGGCGCAGCGTCGTTTCCTCGGCCAGACCGCGGGATCGGGCGCGCTGATGGTGATAGCTGATGCTGGAACCGAGCGCAAGCAGCGCGACACTCATCACCGCCATGTTCTGTTGGGTGGAAAACGTGCCCAGATCAAACGAGGCCGGCAGGCCGGTGCTGGGGGTGGCGAAATGAAGTGGAAGGTTCAACAGTGGAATCGCGATGGCAGCGCCACGCCATCCATGCATGAAGGTCAGGGTGATGGCTGGGAGTGCCGCCAATAGCACAAGGTGGGTACGGGTCGAATGGGCATCCGTCGAAATCAGCTGCATGCACAGCCCCAGGGCCAGCATCAGAGCAATGGCCACGAGGGATGGAACGAGCAACCTCTTCTGCCATGGAGAACCGGAGCGCCGCCGGGCCCAAAGAAGGGCCAGGGGGGCCATGGTAATGATCGCGGCAAAATGACCAAATACGACTCTTTCGGCAGCATCCAGCAGGGTGTCCGGGGGAGGAACTGGCCACAGCAGGCGAGAAAGGCTCAGGTTGAGGCCGGTAACCGCAACCGCTGCCGAGATTGAAAGGGACAGCAGCCAGAATCCGGTGGCTGCCTCGGATATGGTTTTTCTCAGATGGAGGTGAACTACCAGCATCGCCATCGGCATCAGCAGCGTGGACGCCAGGATGACCCATTCCAGACCGTACTCGTCGATCGTAGGGATGCGCAGATATGCGAAGTAGCCCAATTCTCCCAGCAATACATAAGGCCATCGGCGTTGTGGAACGATCAAAAGCGCTGCCACGCGGATACCGGCGGGAAGGAAAAACTGGTCCAGGGAAAACTGTCGGGCGGAAACGCAGGCAATAGCGTACGCGGCAGCCAAGAGAAGCCCGGCCGGGTGCACTGGAATGCCGGCTAGTGCCATGTTCTTCACGGCGCTCCATCTCGGATGGGCTGGTACGCGAGCAACGCTCACATTCCCTCGGGGCGGTAACGGTCCAGCGGCGAAAGTAGCGGTACTTCGCGGGGTGTGCAACGGTATTGGCAGAAACTCCGCCGTTGTCCGTATCCACGTAGGGCGAGTGATGCGAACGGCGGGGTTGTGAGCGGCGCAAGTATGCTGACAGGGAAGCGTGTCCTGAGATTGTTCACGTCGCCAGGGGGGCACTCAGGGGATATTGCACTATCTACCAAGGCCGCGCCTGTGTTGCCTTGATGTTGTCCACCTTTCAATCATGGAGATGCCTGTGAGATTTTCCCGGTTGTCGAAGTTGAGCGCCGCTGCTGCGCTGCTGGTCGTTCCTGCGCTGTCGTTTGCATGCTGTCCCGGCGGAGGGCAGGGTGTACCACTGGCAACGGCTGGGTTGGGAGAGAGCCAGCCTGCGGCGCTTGATCTGAGTTCAGATCCCGCATGGCTTGTCTACGCATTCGAGCGGGATGGAGTGTCGTACTACCAGGTCAATGATCTGACCGGCCAGGTCAATCTGATCGTTGCCAACATCGAATCGACGTTCTGGGCATTGCCGGCCGGCAAGACCGTAGCTCGCGTGTCGTTGCCGTCCAAACCTTTGGCGATACCGAAGAATGCTCGCCGCAGCGTTGTCTTCCGCGGGCCTGATTTTTCTCTGGTCGTCTATGGAGAGGGCCGTGGGGCAGTCTGGTCCGTCGAGCGCGAGGTCAGTAGCAAATGACGGGCTGAATACAGGTGGCCTGCCTGTGGCTTGCTTCGCAGAGCGAGGAAACACCTCTGCGGGGGGCGAGCCACAGGCGTCGCCTGGGCTATCGATCGTCCGTCTGCGATCACTGGCGCGCGGGCGTCTCGCAAATGTCGTTTCGCTTGTATGGAAGTGTTCCGCGCTCGGCCTCGCCTGCAGTGTCCAGCAACACCATGGTGATGCGGTGGCCCCGGCATTGCACGCGTCCGGAATAGGCGTGCACGCGTGCAGAGAGGCGATCAATGGCGCTCTCCATGGTTCGCGAGGCGAGTGTGCGATGTCGGTCCAGCAGCGCGACCCTCAGCACGATACCGTGCACGCCTCTATAGCGACCGCAGCGAGCGCTGATCTGGATCTGGCCGGATTCGTCCTTCAGGAAAAGGGATACGGCTTCGGCAAAGGTGCGATACGCGGCAAGCTGCAGGCCCATGCTCAGCTGGCATGGATCCCCGCCAAGTATCGGACGGACGATGCGATGGCTGGCGTTCCAGGTTTCGCTGAGTCCCCCGGCACGCAAGGCGACATAGAGGCCTGCATGCTCGAGCTCCGTGGGATAGACCATACTGGTCAGTTCACGGAATCGTCGTGAGCGTTGCGAGAAGGTGCGGAGCAAATCAGACGCAGGAACTTCATGGCCATCGGCCTTGAGTTGTTGCACTGTCTCTCCCAGAGCCTCTTCGATGTCATCTGCAATCTGGCGCAGGCCCAGCGCGCGTTCGCGCAGGTCCTGCTCGTTGGCAAGATGCGCCGAGCGCGAGAGTGCATTGACCCGCGATGCTGACATCGCTACAGGTGTGCGCTGATTGTAATGATGGGTGATGCGCGGTCCCAGCGCGATAAGCGCTGTACTAGTGATGGCAATGATCTGCTGGGTGAAGAAAGTGGTCTCGTCGAATGACCCGGGCAGACCTGTGGTTGGCATGGTCTGGCTGAGGATGATGTTCATCAGAGGAACACCCACAGCCGCCCCTCGCCAACCGTGCATGCAAGTCAGTGCGATGACTGGCAGCACCAGCAACAACTGCAGTGTTGCTCGTGCCGAGTGATCCTCCGTGCTGACCTGGAGCAGCAGGGCGCCCAGCATGCCCAGCGAAGTGAGGGCTGCGATGGTCGGTCGGCGTCGCCAGGTCGTCCAGTCATAGCCGCTGTGTCGGCGTATCCAGAGCAGCGCCAGGGGCGCGACCGTAAGGATTGCAATGTAGTCGCTGAGCACGTAGAGCATCGCGTTCGTGTAGAACGGCATGCTCGGCGGAACTGGCCACAGCATGTGAATCAGACCGAGCTTGAGAGCAGTGGCCACCAGCGCAGCGGATGCCGCGATCGAAAGCAACCAGCTTTCGGTAGTGGAAGCAATCAGCTTGTGATGAAGATGAACGATCAGCGCCACTGCTGGTATGAGGCATGCGGATCCGAAAATGACCCAGGCCATTCCGTAATCTTCAATCATCGGATAGCGCATGTGGGCGAAGTAGGCATACTCGCCAAGTACCAGATAGGCCCACATTCGCTTCGGGGTCAGCAAGAGCGCCGCAACACGGATTCCAGCCGGAAGGAAGAACTGATCGACGGAAAGGTGCCAGGTGGTCCAGCACGCGACAGCGTAGAGTACCGCCAGCGCAAGGCCTGCCGGGCGGATACGGAAACTCAGCTCAAACCCATTTCTCAGCCACTTCAAACGCAAGCCTCCCCTGCTCGTCGAACACTATCGCTGTCCAGTCGATACATGACGCACTCCCTTCAGCGCGACAGTATCGATAGATTCAGATGGGCGCAATCTCACCCTACTATCCGTGATGCGGACATACGAAAAGGAGACTTGGAGAATGTCACGACAAGGTTGTGATATTCATCGCATTTTTCACCGGGCTACAAAGAGTGGGGGGCTGTCCCGGGCGGCTGCAGTCCGGCAGGTACACCGGTTCCCCAGACCGAGGCCTCTTCGCCCTGTGATGCATCGGCTGCTTCAACCAGCATCAGCCTGATTCTCCTACGGCCACAATGCAGCGCACCACGATAGGCGGTTATCCGAGCAGATAATTGGGACGTTGCAAGATCGAGGGTTGCCGTTGACAGCGTCTGATGCGGATCCATCGCCGCAACCACAACGACGATGCCGCGGTGGCCGGCACGTTGCCCGCAGCGGGCCTGGACCATGAGCTGGCCTTTCTCGCTGCCCAGGAGGATCGAAACTGCTTCGACGATCGAGCGATAGGCTGCCAGCTGCAAGCCGGGGCTGAGCTGACACGGATCACCCACCAACCTGGGTTGCCCGATTCGATGCGTGGCATTCCACGCCTCACGCACTCCACCCGCCTGCAAGGCCACGTACAAGCCCAGCCGTTCCAGGGCGGCGGGATAGATCATGCTGGCCTGGGCCCGGAACAGGCGTGAATGCACCTCCGAGGTATGCCGCAGGCTGTCGGCCACGGCGTGATGGCCCTGCGCATGCAGCCAGTTCACCATTTCGTTCAGCGACAGGTCCATGCCATCGCCCAACTGGCGCAGATGGGCCGCGCGCTCACGCAGGTCCATCTCGCTGGCCAGATGTGAATTCCGTGCGAGCTGCAGGGCCGCTCTGCCATCTTCCTCGCGCAACCGGTGCTGGTTCTGGAAGTGGGTGATGCGTGCGCCAAGCAGCAGGAGGGCGATGCTGGCGATGGCCATGGCCTGCTGGGTAGCGAAAGTGGCCGGGTCGAATGCCGTCGGATGGTCGGCGGGGGTGCTGACGCCAAGAATCATGTTAACGGCGGCGACACCGATGGCCGCACCGCGCCATCCCAGCAGGCAGGTCAGGGCGATTGCGGGAATAGGCAGGATCAACAACAACTGCAGCGAGCCAGGCGCCGTGATCGAGGCAGGTACCGGAGTCGCCTGCAGGCCAACGACCAGCATGGCTGCGAGTGCTCCTGCCACAGCAGCAACTGACCGGGGCGTCCATTGCTCCTCGGCGCGACGGATCCAGAGCAGTGCGAGTGGCGCCAGGATGAGGATGCCGGTGAAGTCGCCCAGCGCATAGCGCAACACGTTGGTGATGAATGATGCGTTCTGCAACGGCTCCCAGAGCAGGTACGAGATTCCCAGGTTGAGCAGGCTGATGACCGTCGCGGCGCATACCGCAATGGAGATCACGCCGAGGATCGTGGTGCGCGCAAGCAGCTTCCGGTGCAGGCGCACGATCAGCATCACGGCGGGCATCAGGAACACCGAGGCCAGGATCACCCAGGTCAGGTTGTATTTGCTGATCAGGGGGATGCGCAGATGCGCGAAGTAGGCGTATTCACCAATCAGCAGGTAGGGCCACAGTCGAGGCGGGCACAACAGCAATGCGGCCACCCGTACGCCGGCAGGCAGGAAGAACTGGTCCAATGACAGCTTGCGCGCACCCCAGCAGGCGACGGCATAGACGAGTGCGAGCACCAGCCCCTCGGGGCTGACCCGTATCCTCACCAGCAGGCCGTCTTTCCACCACTGCATCCACGTGCTCCCCCAGCTCCTGCACCGATTATGTGGGCGGGAAGGGTTCCGCTACCACAACGCATCCCGCAGCTTGTACCACGACATCGCTGCCACCAGCAGCGGCATCCGCAGCAGCCGCCCACCAGGGAAGGGCGCGTGCCGCAGGCGCTGGAACACGTCCAGACGCTCGCTCTGGCCGGCAATGGCGGCGGCGATCACCTCGCCGGCCAGCCCGGCGGCGGCCACCCCATGGCCGGAGAACCCCTGCGCGAAGTACAGGTTGCCGTCCAGCCGACCCCAATGCGGGGCGCGGTTGCGGGTAATGTCCACATAACCACCCCAGACCTGGTCCAGTGCCACGTCGGCCAGCTGCGGGAACACCTGGTGCATGCGCCGCTGCATCACCCCGCGCAGGCCGGGTGGGGGCAGGGCCGAGTAGCTGGCGCGGCCGCCGAACAGCAGCCGGTGGTCGTGGCTGAGGCGGAAGTAGTCCAGAGCCCATGCGGTGTCGGCCACGGCCATGTTGTTGCCGATCAGCGCCCGGGCGCGTTCAGCACCCAGCGGTTCGCTGGCGCCGATATAGGTGCCGACCGGCATGATCCGCCGCTCCAGCACGGGCAGCAGGCCCTGCAGCCAGGCGTTGCCGGCCACCACCAGATGCGCAGCGCGCACGCTGCCCTGAGCGGTATGCAGGGAAGGCTGTGGTCCCCGCTGCACGCGGGTCACCGCGGAGTTCTCGTGGATCACCACGCCGGCGGCGCGCGCCGCGTCGGCCAACCCGCGTGCATACGCCAGCGGTTGCAGGTGCGCGCTGAGCGGGTCGAACATCGCGGCGCGGTAGCGTGGGCTGTCCAGCTGCGCGCGCAGGGCATCACGGTTCCACCATTGCATCGGGTAGTCGTAGTGGCGCTGCAGGTGCTCGCAGTTGGCCAGTAGTTCACGCTCATGCCGTTCGCGGATGGCGACGCTGGCATGGCCTTCCACCCAATGGCAGTCGATGCCGTGGCGATCGATGCGGGTGCGCATCGCCTGCACCGCGTCACGCGACCAGTCGAACAGGTGGCGTGCATCGTCGCGGCCGAGCTGGCGCTCCAGCTCGTCCACCTCGCAGCCATAGCCCACCAGCGCCTGGCCACCGTTGCGACCGGACGCGCCCCAACCGATCCGCTGCGCGTCCAGCACCACCACGCGCTGGCCACGCGTAGCCAGTTCCAGTGCTGCGGTCAGGCCGGTGTAGCCCGCGCCAAGCACTGCGACATCGGCCTGCACATTCCCCTGCAGCGAGGGAAGTGCGGGCGGCTCGGGCAAGCTGGCGGCGTACCAGCTGGGCGGGAAGGCGGCGCTCATCGCAGGCCTTGCGGGCGCAGTACGGACGGGCGGAGCGGGGGAGGGCGATCAGCGTTCACGCGCTTAGTTTCGCCGATGCGTGACGGCCATGGTGTGACGGCGACGACTTGCCGCGTTCGCCGGGCGACGGGTAACGTGTCGGCACGCCAAGGAGTTTTCCCATGCGCCGCCTGCCCTGGGTGGGCCTGCCCACCGACAGCACCGTGCTCGGCCATCACCGCTTCGCGGTGGCCGGCGAGAAGTACGTGCGCGCGCTGGCCGAGGCGGCCGAGGTGACCCCGGTTGTGTTGCCGAGCCTGCAGCCTCCTTTGCCGGCTGGCGAATGGCTGCAGGGGCTCGATGGCCTGCTGTTGACCGGCGCGGTCAGCAACATCGAACCGCAGCACTACGAGGGCGGCCGCAGCTGGCCAGGCAATCCGCACGACCCGGCCCGCGATGCCAATGCCTTCGGGCTGCTGCGCGAAGCGCTGGCGTTGGACCTGCCGGTGCTGGCGATCTGCCGCGGCTTCCAGGAGCTGAACGTCGCGCTGGGTGGCAACCTGCATCCGCAGGTGCACGCGGTGCCTGGTCTGGCCGACCATCGCGAAGACCCGCAGGCGCCGGTGGAGGTGCAGTACGGGCCGGCCCACACGGTCACCCTGGCCGCTGATGGCTGGTTGGCGCGGTGGAGCGGCAGTGACCGGACGCAGGTCAATTCGGTACACGGGCAGGGTATCGCTCGTCTGGCGCAGGGGCTCCAGGTCGAAGCCGTGGCCGATGATGGCCTGGTCGAGGCGGCACGCAGCCTGCACCATGATTTCGTGCTCGGCGTACAGTGGCACCCGGAGTGGCGTGTCATGGATTCGCCGTTCTATCACGCTATTTTCCGTGCGTTCGGCCAAGCTTGCCGGCAGCACCAACAGAACCGACTGGATTCCCGATGAGTTCCCGAACGCGCCCGCGCAAGACGGCTACGCCCCCCGCACCGCAGGAAAGCAGTCTGCTGCGTTGGCTGAAGGAGCGGCGCATCACCGAGGTCGAGTGCCTGGTGCCGGACATCACCGGCAACGCGCGCGGCAAGATCATTCCGGCTGACAAGTTCTCGCACGACTACGGCACGCGGCTGCCCGAAGGCATCTTCGCCACCACCGTCACCGGCGAGTTCCCTGACGATTACTACGACCTGACCTCGCCGTCGGACTCGGACATGATGCTGCGCCCCGATCCGGACACGGTGCGCATGGTGCCGTGGGCGGCCGATGCCACCGCGCAGGTCATCCACGATTGCTACACCAAGAGCGGTGAGCCGCACGAGCTGGCACCGCGCAACGTGCTGCGCCGCGTGCTGGCGGCCTACGCCGAGCTGGGCCTGCGCCCGGTGGTGGCGCCGGAGCTGGAGTTCTTCCTGGTGCAGAAGAACACCGACCCGGACTTCCCGCTGCTGCCACCGGCCGGCCGCTCCGGGCGTCCGGAAACCGCGCGGCAGTCGTACTCGATCGATGCGGTCAACGAATTCGACCCGATTCTCGACCTGATGTACGACTACGCTGATGCGATGAAGCTGGACGTGGACACGCTGATCCACGAATCCGGCGCGGCACAGCTGGAGGTCAACTTCACCCATGCCGATGCGATGGACCTGGCCGACCAGGTATTCCTGTTCAAGCGCACCATGCGCGAAGCGGCGATGCGCCACGGGGTGTATGCCACGTTCCTGGCCAAGCCGATGGAAAACGAGCCGGGCAGCGCCATGCACATCCACCAGAGCCTGGTGCGGGTGAGCGATGGCAGCAATGTGTTCGCCGGTGAGACCCATGCCGAGGGCGAGTTCAGCCCGGTGTTCGGCCACTACCTGGGCGGCCTGCAGAAGTACGTGCCGCAGGCGATGGCCTTCTTTGCGCCGAACGTGAATTCCTATCGCCGGCTGGTGTTCGGCGAGGTCTCGCCGAGCAACGTGCACTGGGGCTATGACAACCGCACCTGCGGGCTGCGTGTGCCGCTGGACACGCCGGAGAACATGCGCGTGGAAAGCCGTTTCGCCGGGTCCGATGCCAACCCGTACCTGGCGATGGCGGCGACCCTGGCCTGCGGCCTGCTGGGCATCCGCGAGCGGCTGGCACCGGATGCGCCGGTGACCGGCAGCGCCAAGGAACTGGGCTACAACCTGCCGCGCTCGCTGGGCGAAGCGCTGGACGGGCTGGAGCAGTGCAGCGAGCTGCAGGCCCTGCTGGGCGAGCGCTTCTGCCGTGCCTACATCTCGGTCAAGCGCAAGGAATACGAGACCTTTTTCCGTGTCATCAGTTCGTGGGAGCGCGAGTTCCTGCTGCTGAACGTCTGAGCATCTGGAATAGAAAAATCCGCCGCCGGGGGGTAGGCTGGCACCCGTTGCCGGCCCCGCCGGCCCCCCTTCCCGCATTCTGGAGCACCCGATGAAGCTGCGTATCCTCACGCTCGGCCTGGCCTCCGCCATGCTCGCCGCCTGCAGCGGTGGCAACGGCGGCGCGCAGGACAGCCAGGTCCTGAACGTCTACAACTACAGCGATTACATCGCCGAGGACACCATCCCGACCTTCGAGAAGGAGAGCGGCATCAAGGTGACCTACGATGTGTTCGACAGTGATGAGATGGTCGAGACCAAGCTGCTGGCCGGCAACAGCGGCTACGACGTGGTGGTGCCGACCCTGAACTTCTTCGGTCGCCAGATCCAGGCCGGCGTGTTCCTGCCGCTGGACAAGAGCAAGATCCCGAACCTGGCCAACCTCGATCCGGCGGTGATGAAGCGCATCGCCACCCAGGACCCGGGCAACCAGTACGGCGTGCCGTACATGATCGGCACCACCGGCATCGGCTACAACGTGGAGATGCTGAAGCAGCGCTTCGGCGGCAGCACCGACATCGCCAACAGCTGGGACCTGGTGTTCAAGCCGGAGAACATCAGCAAGATGAAGGACTGCGGCGTGACCATCCTGGACACGCCGGCGGACATGATTCCGATCGCGCTGCATTACCTGGGCCTGGACCCGCACAGCGGCGACCCGGCCGAGCTGCAGAAGGCGGCCGACCTGCTGAAGTCGATCCGCCCTTACGTGCAGAATTTCCACTCCTCGCAGTACGTGGGTTCGCTGGCCAATGGCGGCACCTGCCTGGTGGTGGGCTGGTCGGGTGACATCATCCAGGCCCGCGACCGCGCCGAGGAAGCCAGCAATGGCGTGCACGTGGCCTACTCGATCCCGAAGGAAGGCGCCCCGCAGTGGTTCGACATGCTGGCGATCCCGAAGGACGCCAAGCATCCGGAAGCCGCGTACGCCTTCATCAATTACCTGCTGCAGCCGAAGGTTGCCGCGGCCAACACCAACTTCATCCACTACGCCAACCCGGTGCCGACCGCGACCCCGCTGGTGGATGAGGCGATCCGTACCGACCCGACCATCTACCCGCCGGCCGACGTGGCCGCGAAGATGTTCACGTACTCGATCAACACGCCGGAAACCGACAAGCTCTACACCCGGCTGTGGACCGAGGTGAAGACCGGCCGTTAAGCCGGTCTGGCGCCGCCGGGCCATGCCCGGCGGATTGCTTCATCCTTGGCCGGGCGCGGTACCGCCGCCCTGGTCAAGGTGCCGCAGGATCGCCGGCAACAGGTCACGTGCATCGCGACCGCCGTTGCACAGGAACGACGAACTCATCCGCTGCAGGTTGTGCATGCCGATGAAGAACAGCCCCGGATGCGGTGAAACGCCGAACTCGCCGAGCGGATAGCCATGTGCGTCCAGCACGCCCTGCACGTCGAGCCACGGCCATTCGGCGACGAAGCCGGTGGCCAGCACCACCGAACGGATGCCTTCCGTCCGCAGATCCAGTTCACGCGGGGCGGCGTCCGGCTCCCAATGCAGATAGACCTCGTCGGGAATGTAGCGGGCATCGTCGGTGCGCGGTTCGGGCCGCGTGGCGTAGTACGCGCTGGCCAGCGAATCGAGATAGGCATATTCGGTCCGTGTCGCCTCGATCGCGGTGCGCAGCTGCGGGCGCACATCGGCGAAGCGGGCGACGTTTCCATCGAAGCCCTGCAACCGACCCAGCAGCCTGATGCCTGCGCGGTGCATCGCCAGCAGGCTGATCGAGCTGCCCAGGCCGGCACGCCCCTTGCCGGAAATCAGCGGGAATTCGGCGGTACGGGCCTTGCGCAGCGCATCCGGTTCTCCGGCCAGGACGGCGGCCGCTTCACTCACATGCTGGTGGATACGCCCGGCCATGTCCCACCAGGTCATCGAGTCCTTGCCGCGCAGCCGGCGGGTATGCGAATGCCGCTGGGCCAGTGACCAGTGCACGCTGCGACCGCTGTCGCGCAGGTCCTGGGCGATCTGCGCGCCGGACTGGCCGCCACCGATGACCAGCACGCCGCCGTCGGGCAGCTGGCGGGGGCTGCGGTAGTCGCCGGAGTGCAGCACCGTCAGACCCCGCGCGGGCGCGAACGGGACCCGGGGCATCCGCGCGCGCCGGTACTCGCCGGTGGCGACCACAACCGCCCCAGCGCGGATCAATCCGTGGCTGGTTTCGATGGCATAGCCGCCCGATTCGGGCGTGACCCGCTGAACCGCACAACCTTCGCTGATCGGCAACGAACGTTCGTCGGCATAGTCGCGCAGCCGCCGGATCACCTCCGGGGCCCCCATGAAACCTTCCGGGTCGTCACCCGCATAGGCATGGCCGTGCAGGGCCATCGTCGCGTTGGCGGTGTTGGTCTGGAACGAATCCCAGCGCCGCTGCCAGCTGGCGCCCACGGTTTCGGCCTCCAGCACGCGATGCTCGACGCCGGCTTCCTGCAGGAGCGCGCTGAGGGACAGCCCGGCCTGGCCGGCGCCGATGATGACCAGCGGCAGCGTTGCAGGCAGGGAGCCCGGCATGCGGGGCGGGAAAGGGGAGGGGCGGTCCGGGGAAGTCACCAGGATGGGTCCATGCAGGGGCTTGATCCGGGCCATTGCGCGGGGAATGCCCCGGGCCTTCAACAGATCCGGTTCTGAAAAACGTTGCAGATCGAGGCGTCGCCTGTGGTGTCTGGCCGGGACGACCGCAGGGGCGTCCAGGGGAGCCCGGGCCTTTGCGCGGACAGGCCACCATGGCGGGGGAAAACCGACACTCCCAGGGCCCCCGGGGCTGGCCAGCGGCCGCTTCCGCCTGCCGCCGTCATATCCCCTGGGCCCCCCGGCCGTTAGAATGGCGGCCGCTGTCCACCGCCCGCTCCCGGAGCCCCCATGCCCGTTGAAGCCCAGCCGGTAGCCACCGTCGTCGACACGACCGGTGCGCCCGGCTATCTCTCCATTCGTGACCTGCGCAAGGAATTCGACGGTTTCGTCGCCGTCGACGACGTCAACCTGGACGTGCGCAAGGGCGAGATCTTTGCCCTGCTCGGTGGCTCCGGCAGTGGCAAATCGACCCTGCTGCGCTGCCTCGGCGGCTTTGAGACGCCTACCAAGGGCAGCATCACCCTCGATGGCCAGCGCCTGGACGCGCTGCCGCCGTACCAGCGGCCGGTCAACATGATGTTCCAGTCCTACGCCCTGTTCCCGCACATGACGGTCGAGCAGAACATCGCCTTCGGCCTGAAGCAGGATGGCCTGGGTAAGGACGCGATCAGCAAGCGCGTCGGCGAGATGCTCGACCTGGTGCAGATGGGCTACCTGGGCAAGCGCAAGCCGCATCAGCTGTCCGGCGGCCAGCAGCAGCGCGTGGCGCTGGCGCGGTCGCTGGCCAAAGGGCCGAAGCTGCTGTTGCTGGACGAGCCGATGGGCGCGCTGGACAAGAAACTGCGCTCGCAGATGCAACTGGAACTGGTCAGCATCATCGAATCGTCGGGTGTGACCTGCGTGATGGTCACCCACGACCAGGAAGAAGCGATGACCATGGCCACCCGCATCGCGGTGATGGATGCCGGCTGGATCCAGCAGGTCGGCAAGCCGGACGAGGTCTACGAGCAGCCGGCCAACCGCTTCGTCGCCGAGTTCATCGGTTCGGTCAACCTGTTCGACGGGGTGATCGACGAGGACCTTCCCGAGTACGTGACCGTGCGCTCGCCGCTGTTCCCTGCGCCGATCTACATCGCCCATGGCATCACCGGCTATGAAGGGCAGCCGGTCGCGTTCGCGCTGCGCCCGGAAAAGGTGATGATCGGCAAGGACGAGCCGGAAGGGCACACCAACAAGGCGCAGGGCGTGATCGAGGACATTGCCTACTTCGGCAGCCACTCGGTGTACCACGTGCGCCTGCCCAGCGGTGCCAAGGTGCTGGCCAACTTCGCCAACTCGCAGCGCTGGGCCAGCGACGGCCTCACCTGGGGTGACAGCGTGTGGGTGCACTGGCGCGACAACGACGGCGTGGTGCTGACCTCATGAGCGTCGCCGGCCTGAAGCGCTGGCTGCCGGGGCTGCGTGCCACGGTGATCGGCATTCCGTACCTGTGGCTGCTGCTGTTCTTCGCAGTGCCGTTCCTGATCGTGCTGATGATCAGCTTCTCGCTCAGCCGGGTCGGCTCGCCGCCGTACACCTGGCTGCTGCAGTACGCCGACGGCGGCTTCTCGCTGAAGCTGAACCTGGAAAACTACCTGGCGCTGTTCCGCGATTCGATCTATGCGCAGGCGTTCCTGAGCTCGATCAAGATCGCGGCGATCTCGACCTTCCTGACCCTGCTGATCGGCTACCCGATGGCCTATGCCATCGCCCGCCTGTCGCCCGCCGCACGCAACGTGGCAATGATGCTGGTGGTGCTGCCGTCGTGGACCTCGTTCCTGATCCGCGTGTATGCATGGAAGGCGATCCTGGACCGCAACGGCCTGCTCGACCAGTTCCTGCAGTTCACCGGCCTGCAGACGCTGATGACGTCGATGGGCCTGCCGAAACTGCAGCTGATCGACACCCCGACCGCCGCCTATATCGGCATCGTCTACTGCTATCTGCCGTTCATGGTGCTGCCGCTGTACGCCAATCTGGTCAAGCATGACCACCGCCTGCTGGAAGCCGCCTACGACCTTGGTGCCAAGCCGTGGCAGGCGTTCCTGCGCATCACCCTGCCGTTGTCCAAGGCGGGCATCATCGCCGGCTGCATGCTGGTGATGATTCCGGCCATTGGTGAATTCGTGATCCCGGAAATGCTGGGTGGCTCGGAGACGCTGATGGTGGGCCGCCAGCTGTGGAACGAGTTCTTCAACAACCGCAACTGGCCGGGCGCCTCGGCGATGGCGGTGGCGATGATCCTGTTGCTGCTGGTGCCGATCCTGCTGTTCAACCGTTCCCAGCAGCGCCTGCTGGAAGGGAAGCAGGCATGAGTCCGCGTAGCGCAAAGGGCCTGGGGCTGGGCGTGCTGCTGCTCGGCTTCGCCTTCCTGTACCTGCCGATCCTGCTGTTGATGTTCTATTCGTTCAACAGCTCGCGGCTGGCGATGGTCTGGGCCGGGTTCTCCACCCGTGCCTACAGCGACCTGTTCGCCGACCGCGCGCTGATGGATGCGATGTGGACCAGCCTGGTGGTGGCGTTCTGGACCGCTTGTACCGCCACCGTGCTGGGCACGCTGGCGGCGATGGTGATGACGCGCTTCAAGCGCTTCCGTGGCAAGCCGCTGTTCGGCGCGCTGGTCACCGCGCCGCTGGTGATGCCGGATGTGATCCTGGGCTTCTCGTTGATGGCGCTGCTGGCCTCGATGGGCGCGATTCCCGGCTTCCCGGCGCGCGGCCTGACCACCATCTGGATCGCCCATGTCACCTTCACCCTGTGCTTCGTCACCGTGGTGGTGTCCTCGCGGCTGCAGGAAATGGACCTGTCGCTGGAAGAGGCGGCGATGGACCTGGGCGCCAGCCGGTTGACTGTGTTCGGCCGCATCACCCTGCCGATCATCGCACCGGCGCTGGTGGCGGGCTGGCTGCTGGCGTTCACTCTGTCGCTGGATGACGTGGTGGTGGCCAGCTTCGTCGCCACGCCGGGCTCGACCACGCTGCCGATGAAGGTGTTCGCCTCGGTGCGCATGGGCATCAGCCCGAAGATCAACGCACTGGCCACCCTGCTGGTGTCGGCGGTGTCGATCGCCGCGGTGATCGGCTGGTACATCAACGCCCGCGCCGAGAAACGGCGCAAGCGCGACCTGCAGCTGGCGCGGCAGGAAAACGGCTGAGCACACGGTTTGTCGACAGCGTCGGCAACATCCGGCTCACGGCCGGCGGCGCACAATGGGGGTCTTCCAGATGGAGATCCCCCATGACCGTCGAGATTGTCGACCCGGCCACCGGCCAGGTGACCTACCGCCATGAAC
Source organism: Stenotrophomonas sp. 80084_Sma (assembly GCF_056481995.1). Lineage (NCBI taxonomy): Bacteria > Pseudomonadati > Pseudomonadota > Gammaproteobacteria > Lysobacterales > Lysobacteraceae > Stenotrophomonas > Stenotrophomonas sp. 80084_Sma. Next base: position 1,670,403 of record NZ_CM151177.1, read on the forward strand.
TGATGGGTGCTGCCGACATCGAGCAGCGCCTGCAGGCTGCTGCCGATGCCTTCCCCGGCTGGGCCGAGCGCTCGCTGCAGGAGCGGGGGGCGATCCTCAAGCAGATCGCTGGCCAACTGCGTGCGCGCCGCGATGATCTGCAGCAGGCGATGACCCACGAGATGGGCAAGCTCAAGGCGGAGGCGCTGGCCGAGGTCGACAAGTGCGCGGCGACCTGCGAGTTCTACGCCGACCACGCCGCTGATTACCTCAAGCCGCAGCTGATCGACACCGAAGCACAGCGCAGCTATGTGCGCTACGAGCCGATCGGCTGCGTGTTCGCGGTGATGCCATGGAATTTCCCGATCTGGCAGGTGTTCCGTTTCCTCGCGCCAGCCTTCATGGCTGGCAACGTGGCCCTGCTCAAGCACGCCAGCAACGTGCCGCAGTGCGCCGACCTGATCCTGGCGGTGTGCCGTGACGGCGGCCTGCCTGATGGCGTGTTCGACGTGCTGCACATCGACAACGACCAGGCCGCCGACGTGCTGCGCGACGCACGGGTGAAGGCGGTGACGCTGACCGGCAGCGAGCGGGCAGGGCGCTCGATCGCCTCCAATGCCGGCAGCCAGCTGAAGAAGTCGGTGATGGAGCTGGGTGGCAGCGATGCCTTCGTGGTGCTCGACGATGCCGACCTCGACAAGACCGTGGCCGCGGCAGTGAAGTCGCGCTTCGACAACAGCGGGCAGACCTGCATCGCGGCCAAGCGCTTCATCGTGGTCGAGGCGGTGGCCGATGAATTCACCCGTCGCTTTGTGCAGGCGGCGGGCGAGCGCCAGTACGGCGATCCCGATGAGCGCGGTACCACGCTGGCGCCCATGGCTCGCGCCGACCTGCGTGACGAACTGCACAAGCAGGTGCAGGCCAGCGTGGCCAAGGGCGCGCGGGTGCTGATCGGTGGTGAGCCGATTGCCGGCACCCATGCCGGCTATCCGGCCACGGTGCTCGACCAGGTCGGCCCGGGCATGCCGGCGTATGACGAGGAGCTGTTCGGGCCGGTGGCCGCAGTGATCCGGGTCAAGGATGAGGCCGAGGCACTGCGCGTGGCCAACGACACCCGCTTCGGCCTGGGCGGCAGCGTGTGGACGCGCGATCCAGTGCGCGGCGAACGTTTCGCGCAGCGCATGGAGTGTGGTGCAGCGTTCGTCAACGCCATCGTCAAGAGCGACGCGCGGCTTCCGTTCGGCGGCAGCAAACAGTCCGGTTTCGGCCGGGAGCTGGCCGACCACGGCATCCATGAGTTCATGAACATCAAGACCGTCTACGTGGCCTGATGCCGCTGCTTCTGTAGAGTCGAGCCATGCTCGACTGCGCTTCGCTCGATTCTACGGAATGCGTCGTATAGCAAGTCGAGCATGGCTCGACTCTACAGAAGGCGGGTCATGCGCCACGGCCAACGGTCGTGGCCTACCTGCGCGGTGGGTATCGACCGTTGGTCGATACCCCTCACAACCACTTCGCGCGCTTGAACAACCGGTACAGCCCCACGCACACACCGCCCACGCCCACGATCATCAGCGGGTACGACCACGGCTCGCTCAACTCCGGCATGTGGCTGAAGTTCATGCCGTACCAGCTGGTGATCAGTGTCGGCGCCGCCAGCAGCGCGGCCCATGCACCCAGCCGCTTGACCGTCTCGCCCTGCGCCAGCGTCACCAGCGACAGGTTCACGCTCAGCGCGGTGCCCAGCATCTCACGCAGCGTGTCGATCACATCGCTGATGCGTACTGCGTGGTCGTGGACGTCGCGGATGTACAGCTTCACTTCGTCGGGGATCAGCTCGCCCTGGTAGCGGCGCAGCTGCGCCAGCACATCCTGCAGCGGTGCCACCGCCATCCGCATCTTGTTCAGTTCGCGCTTGAGCTCGTACAGCCGCACCACCGTGCTGCGCTTGTAGGTGTCGGCGAAGATGTCCTTTTCCAGCAGGTCCAGGGTGTCGCGGAAGCGGTGCACGATCGGCAGGTAGTTGTCGACCACGAAGTCGGTCACCGCGTACAGGCAGTACGACGGGCCCATCTTCAGCAGCTGCGGCTCGCGCTCGACGCGTGCGCGCACCGGCGCGTAGGACAGCGAGGCGCCGTGGCGGACCGTCACCAGGAAGCGCGGGCCGAGGAAGGCATGGGTTTCGCCATACTGGATGCGTTCGTCGACCATCTGCGCGGTGGTCACCACCACGAACAACGAGTTGCCATAGGTCTCGACCTTGGGCCGTTGGTGCGCGTTGCGCGCATCCTCGATGGCCAGGTCGTGCAGGCAGAATTCTTCCTGCAGTTTCAGCAGCACGTCTTCGTTGGGGTCGTACAGGCCGACCCAGACGAAGCCGTTGCCACTGGCAATGACATCGCTGATGGCATCCAGGCTGATGTCGTGGCGCTTGCCCTCGTCATCGTAGTGGACGCAGTTGATGACGCAGGTAGGGTTGGCCGAAGCGGGGGCGGAAGCGGAGGCGGGCAATGACATGCCCGCCATCGTGCGTCAGGGCTGTGTTTTGGACAAGTGAGGAGTACGCCCCAGCACCCATGCCAGCGCGACGTGGACGGGCAGCAGCAGCACGATCCACTGCACGTTGTACTGTGCCTGCAGGCTCAGCCAGTGCAGTACCAGCGCGGCCACCGCCTGTACCGCCAGCAGCCACAGCACGATCCTGAACATGCGGCCCGGCACGCGACGACGCAGCAGGGCGATTGCACCCGGCAACAGCAGCACGGCCAGCGGCGAAAGCAACAGCAGGTTGCGATTGGCCCACGCGGCGTAGTGGATGCTGAAGCCCCACAGGAACACCAGCACGCCACCAAACAGGGCGCACAGCAGCCAGAACGGCAGGGCCAGCCCGGCCAGCAGGCGCGGGCGGTTGCGCAGCGCCAGCACGCCGCCGGCCACGATCAGCCCGAGCAGCAGCCACGGCCACCAGCGGCGCGCGAATTCCTTCGGCTCCGGATCGATACGATGCGGCAGCAGTTCCTGTTCGGACTGCACCAGCGGACGGCCATCGGTGTTGCGTGCCTGGCGCAGCGCATCGGCCAGGCGCATCGGCACGAAGGCTTCCTGCCAGCGCGACAGCGGCTGGTCGGCGAACGGCCCAAGGCCGACATCGAAGCCCAGCCACATCCACGGTGCCGGCGACGCCAGGCGGACCGATTCACTGCGGTAGGTGTTGCCGCGCGAGCGCCCCGACAGCTGCGACTGCAGGCCGCCACCCAATGCCTTGTCCACCGTGTCGCGCACCATCGTGGCGCAGTTGGCGGTGTAGTAATCGTAGTGGTAGCGCGCGTTTTCCGGCTTGGCCCGCTCGGCCAGGTCGGCGGCCAGCGCACGCGCCTGGTCCGGGCGCAGGTCCAGCCACTGCACGCTGGCGCCACGGCCGGTCTCGTCGTAGTAGGACAGGTCCTGCTGCAACGGCAGCGCCACCAGGTAATACATCATGTCGCCGCGTGCGAAGCGGCTGATGAAATCGTCCTCGGACGGATCGAAGTAGCCGAAGTTGTACGAGGTTGCCTCGCCGCTGACCGGATCGACCACGACGATGGCGTCGTGGCCGAAGCGTTCGAAGAACACGGTGCCCGGCTGCATGGTCACCACGCCGATGCGCGGGGCAGGGGCTTCAGCGTTGGTCGCGGGTACGGCAGGTGTGGCTGCGACCGGCTGCGCGAAGGCGGCCAGCGGCAGGGCCATGGCCAGCACGCACAGTGCCAGCCACACCATGAGGATCAGGCCGCGGCGCTTCAAGCGTCGTCCTGCGCGTCCGGCGGCAGCACGGTCACGTGGAAGGCCTGTACCCGGCGCGCATCGGCGCGGGCCACGCGGAACATGAAGCGATCCAGCGCCAGCTCGTCACCGACTTCCGGCAGATGGCCCACGGCCTCGGTGACCAGGCCGCCGATGGTGTCGTAGTCCTCGTCGGAGAACGTCGCGCCGAAGCGCTCGTTGAAGTCGCCGATCGGGGTCAGCGCGTCGACCACGTACTGGCCGTCGGACTGGATGGCGATCTGCGCCGAGGGATCTTCAGCCTCGTCATGCTCATCGTCGATCTCGCCGACGATCTGTTCCAGCACGTCCTCGATGGTGACCAGGCCGGCGACACCGCCGTACTCGTCCACCACGATGGCCATGTGGTTGCGCGACAGGCGGAATTCCTTCAGTAGCACGTTGAGCTTCTTCGCTTCCGGGATCAGCACCGCCGGGCGCAGCAGCTCGCGCACGTTGGCCGGGCCGTTGTCGGCAACCACGCCGCGCAGCAGGTCCTTTGCCAACAGGATGCCAAGGATGTCGTCCTTGTTCTCGCCGTGTACCGGGAAGCGCGAATGGCCGGATTCGACCACCTGCTTCATCAGTTCCAGGAAGGGCGCTTCAACCGGCAGCGAGACCATCTGCGAGCGCGAAATCATCACGTCGCCCACGGTCAGCTCGGCCACCGAAATGGCGCCTTCCATCATCTTCAGGGTATCGGCGGCGATCAGACCCTCTTCCTGCGCGGTGTGCAGGACAGCGACCAGCTCGTCGCGGGTATGGGGTTCGCCGGAGAAGGCGGAGGTCAGGCGTTCAAGCCAGCCGCGCTTCTTTTCACTGTGCTCCGCAGGGGAGCTACTACTGTCGTCTTCTGACATCTCTGGAAAAAAGGCACCCGGCAGGCCGGGCGTTGACCCAAGTCTAGCAGGATGTGACGGCCTGTCAGTGACTGCCGGTGGCCGGGGTTGGGGCGGCCGGGGCCGGCTCCTCCTCGGGCAGGTCCAGGCTGTAGGTGCAGCCGGCCAGGGTCTTGCCGGGGTGGGAGGCCACGGTGGAGACGCTGAGGATGATCGACTCGATCTGGGCCTCGCCGGTCTTCGGGTCGGTCACGTCGCGGCTGACCAGTTCGCGACCGGCCATGAACTTGCCGTCCTGGTCGTAGCCGGTCTCCAATTCCAGCCGTTTGGCCAGCGGGCGTGGGTCGGCCTGGTCGAGCACCGCCATGATGCTGGCGCCGGCCACCGCCACCCGCTCGGTCTGTTGGCCGAAGACGGTGATCGGGCTGGCCAGCCGGAACTCGCTCATGAACTGGTTGCCCTGCGGCAGCGGCTGCAGGCCCTGGGCCACGGCCTTCAGCGGATCGGCCAGCAGCGGCGCCAGCGCGGCCTGCTCGGCCACGCCCTGGCGGCATTCGATCAGGGCCGGCAGGTCCAGGCTGGTGGCGAAGGCGGAGGGAGCGGCGAGGGCACAGAGCAGGGGCAGGCAGCAGCGCAGTGACACGGTCGGTTTCCGCAGGCGAAGGGCCGCCATCATAGCCCCGGCGAGCGCCGGAACAGCCCGGTGAGAAGGCGCAGGAAACCGGTCATCGCCCGCCGCACGACCATCAGTGAGAGGGTCAGCACGACCGCAAGCATGGCGACCTGCATCGATTGCCCCGCGATGCGCGCCACCGCCGGCCACAGGCCCGGGCTGGTCAGCCAGGGCATCAGTTCCGCTGCCGCGGTCCTGGCCACTTTCATGTAGATCACAGCCAGCACGAACAGCACCAGCAGCGAGGTGCGGCTGGCGTGGAAGAACGGGAGTGCGTTCACGGAGCGGCCCAGGCGGCGGTGCACGATCATCCGCCACAGGACCGGAAGGGTCAGTGCACCCACCAGCGTCAGCACCATCGACGTTTCAAGCAGGCCGGGGAGATGGGCCGGTTCCAACCGTCCGCTGAGGTGCGGGCCGATCATGCCGATCGCCAGCCCGGCCAGCAGGCACACGGGCGAGAGCAGGGCCACGCTGCGCAGCAGCCAGTGCCTGCCGCTGGGGGCGCGGGCGCCGACGCGGCGCACGGTATAGGCACCCAGCACCAGCAGCATGGCGAACAAGGTGGCGCCGATCACAAACATCATTGAGCCGTTTCCCGAGGTCATCCTTGTTCCTCTCGTGTTCCTGGCAACGGGCGGTGGCCCGCTCAGCGCTCGCCCGCGTATGGATCGTCGATGCCCAGCTCGGCCAGGATTTCCCGCTCCAGCTGCTCCATCACCTCGGCTTCCTTGTCGTCCTCGTGGTCCCAGCCGAGCAGGTGCAGCACGCCGTGCACGGTCAGATGCGCGTAATGGGCATTGAGTGCCTTGCCCTGTTCGTCGGCCTCCCGTGCCACGACCGGAGCACAGATCACCAGGTCACCCAGCAGCGGGAACTTGACGCCCTTGGGCAGGCCTTCTGGCACTTCGGCCGGGAAGCTGAGCACGTTGGTGGCGTAGTCCTTGCCGCGGTAATGGCGGTTCAGCGACTGTCCTTCCTTGGCATCGACCACGCGGATGGCCAGATCGGCCTCGCGGATGCGGCCCTTCAACGCGGCGGCCACCCACTTGCGGAAGCTCACTGCCGCCGGCAGGCCGGCGCGCGGCAGGGCATAGCTGACGGCGACGTCCAATCGCACGGGACCACGGGTCATGGAGTTGCTCCAGGTTGGATCTGATGCAGGTCGCGGCGGTCGTACGCGCTCACGATGCGCGCGACCAGCGGGTGGCGGACCACGTCACGGGATTCGAAGAAGGTGAAGCTGACGCCCTCGACCTCACGCAGCACGTCGATGGCGTCGCGCAGGCCGGACTTCACGTGCTTGGGCAGGTCGGTCTGGGTCAGGTCACCGGTGACCACCGCAGTGGAGCCGTAGCCCAGGCGGGTCAGGAACATCTTCATCTGCTCGATGGTGGTGTTCTGTGCTTCGTCCAGGATCACGAACGCATCGTTGAGCGTGCGGCCGCGCATGTAGGCCAGCGGCGCGATCTCGATGACGTTCTTCTCCAGCAGCTTGACCACCTTTTCCACGCCCATCATCTCGTACAGGGCGTCGTACAGCGGTCGCAGGTAGGGATCGACCTTCTGGCTCAGGTCGCCGGGCAGGAAGCCAAGCTTCTCGCCGGCCTCCACCGCCGGGCGCACCAGGATCAGGCGCTGCACCCGCGATTCATTCAGGGCTTCGACCGCGCTGGCCACGGCCAGGAAAGTCTTGCCGGTGCCGGCCGGGCCGATGCCGAAGTTGATGTCGTGGGTGGCGATCTGGTGCAGGTAACGGCCCTGGTTGGCGCCGCGGCCGCGCACTGTGCCGCGCTTGACCTTGATCGCAACCTCCTGCGCTTCGTAGGAGCGCTCGGCGATCTGCTCGACATTGGCCTGCGCCAGGCGCAGGTGGATGGCGTGGTTGTCGAAGGTCGTTTCGCCGGCTTCGGCGTACAGCGCTTCAACCAGCTTCTGCGCCTCGACGATGGCTTCGTTGGGGCCGCTGATGCGGAACACGAAGCCACGATTTGCGATCTCCACGCCGAGCTTCAGCTCGATCTGGCGCAGGTGCCCGTCGAAGGGGCCGCACAGGTTGGCCAGTCGCTCGTTGTCTTCCGGCGACAGGGTGAAGTCTCGATGATCGATGCTTTTCATTGCTTGGGGTGGGGCGGACGCCTTCCACCGCAGTGTATTCAGGGAGGACAAGGGTAGCGCGCGTGCGGGGCACACGGCCAGCAGACGGTCGATACAGCGTTTTCCACACCCGGTGTGGACGGGGCACGCGGAAACCTGTGGATAGACCTTCGCAATGCTTGTGCCACAAGGCCCATGAGGTCCTGGTGAAAAAAGCGTCATGGTCGCCGGTCGCTACGGCAGCACTGCCACGGGGCGCCTGCACGGGGGGCATTCATCGTGATGGCAGTGCAGGTTTCGTTGCCGGGCGAGCAACAGCGCCGGGTCCTGCCGGATTTCCACAACGGTTGTGGAATGATGCCGAATCAACCTGTGGATAGGTGGTGCGGAGCCTTGCAGCAAAAGGCTTGCCCACGCGTGGTGAAAAAACCGTCAGGGCTGATTGGAATCATTGAGGGTGCACGGGGCACATGGCACCGTGTCGCCGTCGCAGGAGGGGATGGCATGGGCATCGGCAACGGGATGCGTGGAATCGGACTGGCGGGCATCGGCCTGCTGGTGGGGTGTGGGCAGTCAACGCCGACTGCGCTGGGCACGCTGGAGTGGGACCGGATCACGGTGCCGGCACCGGCGGCCGAAGTGATCGCCACGGTGGAGGTGCGCGAGGGCCAGCAGGTCAAGGCCGGGACCGTGCTGATGCAGCTGGACCCGGCGCGGGGAGACGCGCAGTTCGCCGCAGCGCAGGCTGATACGGCGCGTGCGCAGGCGCAGCTGGAAGAACTGCAGATCGGCCCACGCCAGGAGCAGATCGCTCAGGCCCAGGCACAACTGGCCGCGTTGCGCGCACAGGCTGCCGAAGCAAGTGCCTATTACCGACGGGTCCAGCCGTTGGCGCAGCAGCGCCTGATCGCCGCCGCCGAACTGGATCGCGCACGTGCCGCCGCCGGCAATGCCGAGGCCAGCGTGCGTGCCGCCGAACAGGCCTGGCTGGAGCAGGTGCACGGCAGCCGTGTGCAGGATATCGCCCAGGGCCAGGCGGCCGCCGATGCCGCACGGGCACAGCAGGTGGTACAGAGCGTGAACCTGCAGAAGCTGCAGTTGCGTGCACCGCGCGACGGGGTAGTCGATGCATTGCCCTACCGGCAGGGGGACCAGGCACCGATCGGTGCGCCGCTGGCAGTGATGCTGGTCGGCGAGCGCCCCTATGCGCGCGTCTACCTGCCGCAACCGCTGCGTCTGCAGGTCAAGGTCGGGCACGCCGCGCAGATACAGCTGGAAGGCGGCAACACCGTGCTGAAGGGGCATGTACGTGCGATCCGTAGCGAACCATCGTTCACGCCGTACTACGCACTGACCGGCGATGACGTCGAACGGCTGAGCTATCTGGCCGAGATTGAAGTGGACGGGAACAGCGACATGCAGAAACTGCCAGCGGGTCTTCCGATACAGGTGCGCTTCTGAACACCGGTGCGGACATCGCGGTGCATGCGCAGGGCCTGACCCGCCGCTTCGGCGAGCTGCTGGCCGTGGACAACGTCGACCTGACCGTACCGCGCGGACAGGTATACGGTTTTCTGGGCCCGAACGGGTCTGGCAAGTCGACCACCATCCGCATGCTGTGCGGCCTGCTGGAACCCAGCGCAGGGCAGATCGAGGTGCTGGGGTTGGCGGTGCCGGAGCAGGCAGAGGCGCTGCGCCGGCGCATCGGCTACATGACCCAGCGCTTCTCGCTGTACGAAGACCTGTCGGTGCGCGAGAACCTGGAGTTCCTCGCCGCCATCCAGGACCTGCCGCGTGCGCAGGCCCGGCAGCGGATCAAGGCGCTGCTGCAGCAATACCGGCTGCAGGACCGCCAGCCACAACTGGCTGGCACGCTCAGTGGTGGCCAGAAGCAGCGCCTGGCCCTGGCCGGTGCCGTGGTGCATTCGCCCGAACTGCTGTTCTTGGACGAGCCGACCAGTGCGGTCGATCCCGAATCGCGCCGCGATTTCTGGGAAGCCCTGTTCGAGCTGGCCGATGCCGGCACGACGGTGCTGGTGTCGACCCACTACATGGACGAGGCCGAGCGTTGCCACCGGCTGGCGATCCTCGATCGAGGCGCGCTGGTCGCCGACGGCACGCCGGCCGAACTGTGTGCACGGCTGGACGGCCGCACGCTGCAGGTCACCTCGACGCAGCCGCGCCAGGCCAGCCGCGCACTGTCTGAGCTGCCCGGCGTGCTGAGCGTGGCGCAGATCGGCACCCAGCTGCGGGTATTGTGCAGCGAGGATGTCGCGGACGCCGCCGCATTGCGGCGCGCGCTGGCCAGCGCCGATCCGCAGGCCCGCATCGAGGCGGTGGCACCGAACCTGGAAGACGTGTTCGTGGCGGCCACCCGCGGCCGTGGCCGGGAGCCGGCGGCATGAACCTGCGCCGCCTGTGGGCGATCATGCTCAAGGAGCTGCGGCAGCTGCGCCGCGACCGCATCACGCTGGCGATGATCGTCGGCATTCCGGTGATGCAGCTGCTGCTGTTCGGCTGCGCGATCAATCTCAACCTGCGCCATCTCAACGCCGGTGTCGCCGACCAGGCCAACAGCGCGGCGTCACGCGCGCTGGTGCAGGACATGGTCGCCACCGGCGTGATCACGCCGCGCAGCGAGGCGTACACGCCCGATCAACTGATGCAGGCGCTGCGCCGTGGCGAAATCAGTGTCGGCATCGTGGTGCCGGCCGACTTTGAGCGTCGTCGCTTCGATGGACGCGAAGCGGTACAGGTGCTGGTCGACGGCAGCGACACCGTGGTGCAGAGCGCAGCGATCCAGCTGGCACAGGTGCCGCTGGATACGCGTCCGACCAGCAACACGCGGCCGCTGCGCGAAGGCAGCATCGCTGGTGGTCCGATCAGCGTGACCAGCTTCTACAACCCGCAGCGGCGTTCGGCGGTGAACATCGTGCCGGGCCTGATCGGGGTGATCCTGACCATGACCCTGGTGATGTTCACGGCCGTAGCGGTGGTGCGCGAACGCGAGCGCGGCAACATGGAACTGCTGATCGCCACACCGGTGTCGCGCAGCGAACTGATGGTCGGCAAGGTTCTGCCCTATGCGGCTATCGGTCTGCTGCAGACCACGCTGGTATTGGTGCTGGGCACCTGGCTGTTCCAGGTGCCGATCCGCGGCAGCCTGCTGGACATCTATCTGGCCGCGGTGCTGCTGGTGCTGGCCAACCTGGCGCTGGGCCTGCTGATCTCCACGCGCGCGCGCTCGCAGTTCCAGGCGATGCAGATGACGCTGTTCCTGTTCCTGCCGTCGATCCTGTTGTCGGGCTTCATGTTCCCGTTCGTCGGCATGCCACGGCCGGTGCAGTGGCTGGCCGAAGTGCTGCCGCTGACCCACTTCCTGCGCCTGGTGCGCGGCATCATGCTGCGCGGCGCCTCGCTGTGGGAGCTGTGGCACGATGCACTGGCGCTGCTGGCCTTCATCGTGGTGATGATGACTCTGGCGATCCTGCGTTTCCGCAAGCGATTGGATTGAGGCATGCCATCCGGTAGTGCCGGCCGCTGGCCGGCATCAACTCCGGTGGGTGCCGACCGTTGGTCGGCACACCCTAACCTTATTCCGCCACCACCCGCGCGCGCAGCGAATTGGTCAGCGCTTCGGTGATCACCACGTCCACGAACTGGCCGATCAATCGTGCCGGCGCCGGGAAATTCACCGAACGCATGTTCTCGGTTTTGCCGGTCAGTTCGTTCGGGTTCTTCCGCGAAGGACCTTCCACCAGCACCGTCTGCACGGTACCGACCATCTTTTCGGAAATGCCGGCAGCGTGCGCATTGATGCGTTCCTGCAGGCGCGACAGGCGCGCGTGCTTCTCGGCATCGCTGATCGTGTCCTCCAGATCCGCAGCCGGTGTACCCGGGCGACGCGAATAGATGAAGGAGAAGCTGTGGTCGAAGCCGATGTCCTCGATCAGCTTCATGGTCTTCTCGAAGTCGGCATCGGTCTCGCCGGGGAAACCGACGATGAAGTCCGAGCTGATCGAGATGTCCGGGCGCACCGCGCGCAGCTTGCGGATCTTCGACTTGAATTCCAGTGCGGTGTAGCCACGCTTCATCGCCGACAGCACGCGGTCGCTGCCTGCTTGTACCGGCAGGTGCAGGAAGTTGGCCAGCTGCGGCACGTCGCGGAACGCGTCGATCAGCGAATCGCTGAACTCCAGCGGATGCGAGGTGGTGAAGCGGATGCGGCCGACGCCATCGATCTCGGCGATGGTGCGGATCAGCAGGCCGAGGTCGGCGAACTCGCCGTCCCCATAGGGCCCACGGTAGGCGTTGACGTTCTGGCCGAGCAGGTTGATCTCACGCACGCCCTGTGCAGCCAGCTGCGCCACCTCCACCACCACGTCCTCGAACGGGCGGCTGACTTCGGTACCGCGGGTGTAGGGCACCACGCAGAACGAGCAGTACTTGGAACAACCTTCCATGATCGAGACGAAGGCCGAAGCACCTTCGGCGCGTGGCTCGGGCAGGCGGTCGAACTTCTCGATCTCAGGGAAGCTGATGTCCACCTGCGGGCGCTTCTGCTCGCGCCGTGCACGGATCAATTCCGGCAGGCGGTGCAGGGTCTGCGGGCCGAACACCAGGTCGACGAACGGCGCGCGCTTGATGATTGCCTCGCCTTCCTGCGAAGCGACGCAGCCGCCCACGCCGATGATGACCTCGCGGCCCTTGTTCTTCAGGCTCTTCCATACGCCCAGCTGGCTGAATACCTTCTCCTGCGCCTTCTCGCGGATGGAGCAGGTATTGACCAGGATGACGTCGGCGTCGTCCGGGCTGTCGGTCAGTTCCAGCCCATCGCTGGCGGCAAGCACGTCGGCCATCTTGGCCGAGTCGTACTCGTTCATCTGGCAACCGTGGGTCTTGATGTACAGCTTGCCTTTCACCTGGTCGGGCTTGCGCGGACCGGCGGGCAGGGCAACGAGCGGGGTACCGCCCGGCGTGGCGGGCGGAAAGACGTCTGGCGTCCCGGTCATGGCGCTTAATCCATTCGGGTGGCGGGAAAGCGGGCAATTCTACCCGCATCCCAGCGCGCGCGCCGGCCCAGTAGAGCCAGGCCATGCCTGGCTGCTTTCCGTCCCGCAGGCACGGCGGGCGGGTCATGCACGCATGGCGTGGATCTACTGGAATTCCGGGTCCCCCCGGTAGCGCCCGGCCGCGCCCGTCGGCATGCCTCAGGCCGCTGCCAGCTCCGCATCGATCTGCCGCGAACGGTCGAAAGCGGTCATCGCACTCATCCGTGCAATGTAATCAGCCGTGGCCGGCGCCGGCTGCACCAGGCCAAAGGCGGTGGTCCAGGCCAGCGCATTGCCCCACAGCACGTCGGCGGCGCTCATCGTCTCGCCGAGCAGGTACGGCCCCTGCGCCAGCTGGGCTTCGATCACCTGCAGCACCGTCTCCGCGTCGTTGTAGGGCGACATCAGGCGCGGCGGCGGCTCGCGATGCATCGCCTTGTCGATCATCGCCGGCTCGAAACAGGCGCCGTAGAAGGCCATCCAGCGCAGGTAGGGGCCGCGCAGGGCGTCGCCGATCGGCGGGGCCAGCCCGGCTTCCGGGTACAGGTCGGCCAGGTACAGGTAAATCGCCACCTGCTCGGTCACCAGTGCGCCGTTGTGGACGATAGCCGGCACCTTGCCCATCGGGTTGATGGCCAGGTAGGCCGGGGCCAGGTTGGCGCCGGCCTTCAGGTCCAGCACCTGCATGCGGTAGTCGGCACCCAGCGCTTCGAGCAGGGCCACGGCGCCGCTCGAGCGTGAACGGGCGGCGTGGTACAGGGTGATCTGGCGGGATGTCATGGCATTGCTCCTTGCGGTGGGTGGTGAACTGGAGCTCATCCTGGGGCACTATTGCGGACGACTTCTGTCCTCGATCCTTCATGCGCCATACCGCCCATCGACTGTTGCGCCTGATCGCCCTGCTGCAGGCCCGTCGCCAGTGGTCCGGGGCCGAGTTGGCCGAGCGCATGGGCGTGGACCGGCGCAGCATCCGCCGTGACATCGAGCGCCTGCGCGAGCTGGGTTACCCGGTACAGGCCTCGGCCGGCGTTGGTGGCGGCTACCAGCTGGGGTCCGGCGCGCCGGTGTTGCCGATGCTGCTGGACGAGGAGGAGGCGACCACCCTGGCCATCGCGCTGCGTGCGGCCTCGGCCACCGTCGCCGGGATCGACGACACCGCGCGTGGCCTGCTGTCCAAGCTCGACCCGCTGGTGCCGGCCCGCCGTCGCCAGCAGGCAGGCGAGGTGCATGCAGCGACGGCTACCCTGTCCGATCTTCCGTCAACCGATGCACGCCTGCTGGGCCGGCTGGCCCTGCATTGCCGGCAGGCGGCGCGGCTGGCCTTCGAGTACCGTAGTGCGCAGGACGCGGTGACCCAGCGCGAGGTCGAGGCCCAGCACCTGGTCAACTACGGGCGGCGCTGGTACCTGCTGGCCTGGGATCTGGGCCGGCAGGACTGGCGCACCCTGCGAGTGGACCGGATGGGCGAGGTGCGTGAGTGCTCCGAGCCGGGCATGCACCGGCGCACCCCGGCGCCGCCGGACGTGATGGTGCGGCAGGCGGTCAGCCAGGCCCCGTTCGCGCTGCAGGCCATCGTCCGTCTGGCCGGCAGCCGCGCCGAGCTGGAAGGTCGCATTCCACCCTGGTGCGGGGTGCTGGAGGCGGACGGCACCGAGCACTGCCTGCTGCGCATGGGTGCTGAGAGCCGGGGCATGATGCTGGCGCAGATCCTGAGCCTGGACCGCGTGCCGGTGGCGCTGTGGACCACGCCGCCGGGCCTGCGCGACGAACTGGCCCAGCGCCTGGCCGGGCTCGGCCAGGTACTGGCTGTGCCGCCGGTCACAGGCTGAGCCACATCGCTTGGCAAGCCCCGGCGAAGCTGGGACACTCGCCGCCATGAAGGGGATACTGGGGACAACGGCGATCATCATCGCTGCGCTGACCGCTGCGCCGGCCAGCGCCGGAACCCTGTACAAGTGCCAGGGCCCTGACGGCGTCACCAGTTATGTGAGCAAGCGGGTGGCGGGTGCGCGCTGCAGTACCATCAGCTACAGCCGCGACCCCCGTCCGGCGCCGCGCCCCGTCGTGGCCGCGCCCAGGCCGACGCCGACCGCAGTGGCCAGCATCGAACGCAATCCGGTGGCCGTTGCCGCCAGCGCCGCAACGCCGGCAGCGGCCGCGCCGACATCTGCATCCGCGCCCGCAGCTGCTCCAGCACAGCCGGTCGCCCCGCGCGCCGGACGCATGGTCAGCGGCCAGGTCTATTCCTTCATGAAGGACGGCGTGCGCCACTACACCAGTGCGCGCCCGACCCAGGTCGCCAATCTCGGCCCGGTCCGGACCATCCGCTACAGTTTCATGGAGCGCTGCTACGCGTGCGGGGTCAATCCACGCGTGGACTTCGGCACCGTGCGCCTGAACACCTCGGCCTTCCAGGCCGAGATCACCTCGGCCGCGCGCGAGTTCGGTGTGGAAGAGGCTGTGGTGCGCGCGATCATCCACGCCGAGTCGGCCTACAACCCGACCGCGCTCAGCCGCGCGGGTGCGCAGGGACTGATGCAGCTGATGCCGCCAACCGCCGCGCGCTTCGGGGTCAGTGATTCCTACGATGCCGGGCAGAACATCCGTGGCGGCGTGCAGTATCTTGCATGGCTGCTGAAGCGCTTCAATGGCGACCTGACCCTTGCCGCCGCCGGCTACAACGCCGGCGAAGGCGCGGTCGACCGCCACGGTGGCGTGCCGCCCTACAGCGAAACCCAGTACTACGTGCGCCGGGTCGGGCAGCTGGCCGAGCGTTACCGCACCGCATTGACGCACCAGTAGTGCCGGCCGCTGGCCGGCAACCCCTGGGCAATGGCCGGTACCGACCGGCCGCTGGCCGGCAACCCCGCAATCAATGTTGTTGCAATGCGTTGTGTGGCGCGCGACGGTTCCGCTACACTCGACCGTGATTCAATGCGGCTCTGGCCCCCACCGGATCCGCTGGCAGCCTTAAAGCTACCTAATCAATATCGGAGTGCCGGATGGCCAACGATGGGGTACACGATCCAGTCAACACCGGACGTCGGCGTTTTCTTTCTGCCACCACAGCCGTGGTGGGCGCCGTCGGCGTCGGATTCACCGCAGTTCCTTTCATCAAATCCTGGAACCCCAGTGCCCGCGCCAAGCTTGCCGGCGCACCGGTGGTGGCCGACATCAGCGCCCTGCAGGAAGGCCAACGCCTGATCGTGGAATGGCGTGGCCAGCCGATCTGGATCGTCAAACGGTCCAAGGCGATCCTCGATGCGCTGCACGGGCTGGATGGCCGTCTCAAGGACCCCGAGTCCGGCGAGAAGGACCAGCAGCCGGAGTACGTGCTGAAGCAGAACCCCGAGCTGCGCTCGATCAAGCCGGACATCTCCGTGCTGGTCGGCCTGTGCACGCACCTGGGCTGCTCGCCGGAAATGGTCGCCGAGATCCGGCCTGAACCCTACGACCCGCAGTGGAAGGGCGGTTACTTCTGCCCCTGCCACAAGTCGCGCTTCGACATGTCCGGCCGCGTCTTCAAGGACGTGCCGGCGCCGATCAACCTGAAGGTGCCCGCGCACCACTACCAGGACGACAACACCATCATCATCGGTGTCGATCCGCAGGGGGCTGCCTGATGGCCAATATCCTCAGCCGTACCGCCAGCGGCGTGGCCGACTGGGTCAATGCCCGGGCACCGGGCCTGATGCCGGTGTACCGCAAGCACGTCAGCGAGTACTACGCGCCGAAGAACTTCAACATCTGGTACTACTTCGGTTCGCTGGCGCTGCTGGTGCTGGTCAACCAGATCGTCACCGGCATCTTCCTGACGATGCACTACAAGACCAACGCCGCCGAGGCGTTCGGTTCCATCGAATACATCATGCGCGATGTGGAGTGGGGCTGGCTGATCCGCTACATGCACTCCACCGGGGCCTCGCTGTTCTTCATCGTGGTCTACCTGCACATGTTCCGCGGCCTGCTGTACGGCAGTTACCAGAAGCCGCGCGAGCTGGTGTGGATCCTGGGCATGCTGATCTACCTGGTGCTGATGGCCGAAGCGTTCATGGGCTACGTGCTGCCGTGGGGCCAGATGTCGTTCTGGGGCGCCAAGGTGATCATCTCGCTGTTCGGCGCCATACCGGTGATCGGCAACGGCCTGACCGAGTGGATCATGGGCGACTACCTGCCCAGTGACGCCACGCTCAACCGCTTCTTCGCGCTGCATGTCATCGCTTTGCCGCTGGTGCTGTTGCTGCTGGTGGTGCTGCACCTGGGTGCGCTGCATGAAGTGGGGTCGAACAACCCGGACGGGGTGGAGATCAAGAAGGGGCCGAAGGGCAACCGCTGGTCGCCGAACGCGCCGGCCGACGGCATCCCGTTCCACCCGTACTACACGCTCAAGGACGGTGTCGGCGCCGGCTTCCTGCTGATCATCGCCGCCTTCATCATCTTCTTCGCGCCCGGTTTCGGCGGCCTGTTCCTGGAGCACGACAACTTCACCGAGGCCAACCGCCTGGTGACCCCGGAGCACATCAAGCCGGTCTGGTACTACACGCCGTACTACGCGATGTTGCGCGTGGTGCCGAACAAGCTGGGCGGCGTGCTCGTGATGTTCTCGGCCATCGCGATCCTGTTCCTGGTGCCGTGGCTGGACAAGGCGAAGGTGAAATCGGTGCGCTACCGCGGCTGGATCTCGAAGGTGATGCTGGGCGTACTGGCGGTGTGCTTCGTCTGGCTGGGCGTGATCGGTTCCGGCCCAGGCACCGACGTGCACGAGACCTACATCGGGCGGGTGCTGACCTTCCTGTACTTCGCGTTCTTCATCACCATGCCGCTATGGACAAGGTTGGACAGGACCAAGCCGGTACCGGAGAGGGTGACAACCCATGACTGAACGCTGGATGGTCCGGCTGGCCCTGACGGCCGCCCTGATGCTGGGCAGTTTCCTGGCCTCCGCCGCCGAGGGCGGCACCAAGCTGCTGCAGGCCGGCAACGATCTCGGTGACCGCGCCTCGCTGCAGCGCGGCGCGCAGCTGTACATGAACTACTGCTCCGGCTGCCATGCGCTGAAGTACCTGCGCTATTCGCGGATGGCGCAGGACCTGGGCCTGACCGAGGAAGAGGTGATGAACAACCTCAACTTCACCGGCTCGGCGATCGGTGACCCGATTCCGGTGGCGATGCCCAAGGAGAACGCCGAGAAGTGGTTCGGCAAGATGCCGCCGGACCTCAGCCTGATCGCGCGCGTGCGCGGCAGTGACTGGGTCTACACCTACCTCAAGTCGTTCTACCTGGACAGCAGCCGGCCGCTGGGCTGGAACAACGCGCTGTTCGCCAACGCGTCCATGCCCAACCCGCTGTGGGAAATGCAGGGCCTGCAGCATGCCGTGCATGGCAAGCCGGAGGCGCCGGGCATGGACCCGCCGGTGACCGGCCTGCGCCTGGAAACGCCAGGCAACGTCGATGCCGGACAGTACGACCAGGCCGTGCGTGACATCACCAACTTCCTCGAATACGCCGGCGAACCGGCCGCGCTCAAGCGCCAGCAGCTGGGCGTGTGGGTGATCCTGTTCCTGGCCCTGCTGACCTTCCTGCTGTACCTGCTGAAGAAGGAATACTGGAAGGACGTTCACTGAATTCACTGCCGCCGACCATCACACGGGCCTATTGGCTTTTGTGATGGTCGGTTGCACACTCGGGGAGGAGTCGATCGCTGGCACGGTGCCGGCGGCGCCGATGCGGCAGGCGGTCTCCTGTCGTGGGAGAGCCTTTGATGGCGGCGAGCGTACGCATGCGCAATACACTGACGCTGTTTTCCTCGAACGACGACGTACTGTGCCACCGTGTACGCCTGGTCCTGGCGGCCAAGGGTGTGACCTTCGACTTCGTTCCGGTCGATCCACAGAACCCGCCTGAAGACCTGATCGACCTCAATCCGTACCACTCGGTGCCGACCCTGGTCGAACGCGAACTGGTGCTTTACGCCGCGTCGGTGGTCAGCGAATACCTCGATGAGCGCTACCCGCATCCGCCGCTGATGCCGGTCGATCCGCTGTCGCGTGCCCGCATCCGGTTGGCCATGCTGCGCATCGAGCACGACTGGGTGCCGCAGGTGCAGGCCATCCAGCTGGGCAACAAGACCCAGGCCGAGGCCGGTCGCAAGCGCCTGAAAGAACTGCTGACGGCCTCGTTGCCACTGTTCAAGGCCAGCAAGTTCTTCCTCAACCCGGAAATGAGCCTGGCCGACTGCGCGATGGCGCCGATCATCTGGCGCCTGCAGTCGCTGGATGTGCCGCTGCCGAAGGACGGCAAGGCGATTGAAGACTACGGCAACCGCATCTTCCGCCATCCGGGATTTGTCCGCAGCCTGACCGACCAGGAAAAGAAGCTGCGCGATCTGCCGGGCTGATCCCGTCTTGCTTTACCCGTCTGCACGCCGACCGGCGTGCAGGCGATCCGCCCCGGCGGGGCGCCGGGCGCGTACACTTCACGCATGACCGAAGACTTCTTCCACATGACCAGCCACCGCCCGTACCTGCTGCGGGCGCTGGTGGAATGGATCAACGACAACCAGCTGACCCCGCACATCCTGGTCGACGCCGGCGTCCCCGGCGTGCAGGTCCCGCCTTCGGCGGTCAAGGATGGCCGGGTTGTGCTCAACATCGCCGAACGCGCTGTCGTGCGGCTGATGATCGACAACGAGATGGTGAGCTTCTCGGCGCGCTTCTCCGGCACCAGCTACCCGGTGCAGGTGCCGATCAGTGCCGTGCTGGCCGTCTATGCCCGCGAGACCGGGCAGGGCATGGCACTGCCGGATGACATTCCGGGCAGCGAAACTGCGCCGACCAGCGACGAACTGCTGCATGAGGAAGGCACTCCGCCGGACGATACCCCGCCGGCCAGTCCGCCGCCCAAGGGTCGCCCGAACCTGCGCGTGGTCAAGTAATCCCTCTGACGCCGCCCCGATGGGCGGCGTTTTCCTTTACAGGATTTACCGGTGGGTGCCGACCGTTGGTCGGCACTCAAAGCCCTTAGACATCCTCGGCATCCTCCGCATCCGGCCGGATCTGGCTGATCCGCGCCGCGCCCGGGCCAGTGAACGAGATCAACTGGTCGCCGCGCAGCACCATGCGGCCCACGTGGCGATCGATGCCATCGTAGGAATACTCGAACTTGAACGTGCGCTCGAAACCGAGCCGGCCATCCTCGCCGCGCGACAGGCGCAGGCCGGTGGCATGCACCGCCTGGTCCAGCCATTGCACGTCGGCTGCGCGGCAGGCATTTCGACCCAGCTCGACCGCGCGCTCGGCGGCCGAACGCGCAGCGTTCCAGAAGAAGTAGATGATTCCGCCGGCAATCAGCAACAGCAGCAGGGTGGGCATGGCGTCAGCCGTCAGAGGTCGATTCCGCAAAGATGGCGGCGAACGAGCGCTGGATCAAGCGCTGGATTCACCGCCGCGGCTGCGGTTCGCTGGATACCGGTTGCGCGGGCACGATGACCGGTTGCGGTGTCGGGGCGGGCTGCATCGGCGTCGCAGTGGGCGAGGGCATCACCAGCGGTGATGTGGCGGTCAACTGCAGCAGTGCTGCCCAGTCCTGGCGGTTGAAGCTGCATTCGTCCTCGCGGCCCGGCGTGCAGCTGGGGTCGATGCCGGTGCTGTTGCGTTCGCGCGCGGGCGGCAGCTTGATCAGCCCGGTGCGGTCCAGCGGCAGCAACCGCATCGCCACGGTGTTCATCACGTTGCCACCGACCAGGTACAGGGTCTGGTCGCCGCCAAGATTGGCCGCTACCACCACTTCGCAATGTGATTTCCAGTGGCCCACCGAGCCATTGCCCAGTGCCTGCACCAGCCCGCTGTAGCTGAGCGTGGTGCTGCGGTCGCGCAGGAAGCACAGCAGGTCGCCCGGTGCGGGCTTTGCGGACGCGGGATCGACCAACCGGTACGGCACGCCCGAGGGGCCGCCCTGGTACGCGGCACGGATGTAGTCGATGTGGCGTGGCGAGGTGTTGAAGCCAGGAACGCCGGACTGCACCATCACCCAGGAAATGAACGCGGCTGACCACGGGTTGTCGACCAGGAAGGCGCGGCAGTCGCTGTCGGTGTAGCGCGTACCCAGCGGTGCCAGGCAGCTGCTGGCGCCGGCGATGCTGCCCATTGCGTTGAGCGTGCCGCTGTTGCGCCAGTAGCCGGCCACGCGCTGCCAGGCGATCAGGCCGTTGTCGGCCAGGTGATCGCTTTCGGCTTCGGTGACACTGAGGCTGGCGGCGCGGCCATCGCGATCAATGAAGGGCCGGAACCACAGCCGGTGCTCGTTGCAGGCGGTATTGCGGATGGCCACCGCCAACGGGCTCAGGCCGAAGCGGGGCGGCACATCGCAGGCTTCGGCGGCCGCTGCGGACAAGGGGGCTGCGGCCAGCAGCAGGCAGGCAGGCAAGAGCATCCGGCGCATGCGCGGCTCCTGTGGGGGATGACCGCAGCGTCGCAGCGCTGTCGTGAACGCCGGGTGTGAGAACCGGGTCAGGCCTCAGCCCGGCGGCGGGCCCAGCTTCAGCGACAGATCAATCGCCTGCACGTGCTTGGTCAGGCCGCCAATGGAGATGCAGTCGACGCCGTCCTCGGCGATCGAACGCAGGCCACCCAGGCCCACGCTGCCGGACACTTCCAGCGGAATGCGGCCCGCCGTGATGCGCACCGCCTCGCGGCGCAGGTCGGGGCTGAAGTCATCCAGCAGGATGCGTTCGCAACCAGCTTCCAGCGCCTGGCGCAGCTGCGCAAGATCCTCGACCTCGACCACCAGCGGCAACCCAGGCCATTGCCGGCGTGCGGCAGCCACGGCTGCGGCCAGTGAACCGGCAGCGCGGATGTGGTTTTCCTTCAGCATCACCGTGTCGTACAGGCCGAAACGATGGTTCTCTCCACCGCCGCAGCGCACCGCGTACTTCTGCGCCAGGCGCAGGCCGGGCAGGGTCTTGCGGGTGTCGAGGATGCGCGTGCCGGTGCCGGCCACCGCCGCCACGTAACGCGCGGTGGTCGTGGCGGTGCCGGACAGCGTCTGCAGGAAGTTCAGCGAAGTGCGCTCGGCGCTCACCAGGCTGCGGCTGCGCCCGTGCAGCAGCGCCAGTACGGTGCCGGCGGTGACCGTGTCGCCCTCGGAGACATGCCATTCGATGCGCACGTCCGGATCGAGTGCGCGGTGGGTGGCGTCGAACCAGGGGCGGCCGGCGATCACCCCGTCCTGCTTGCACAGCAGGTAGGCGCTGTCGGCCTGGTCGGGCAGCAGGGCGGCGGTGACGTCGCCGCTGCCCAGGTCCTCGGCCAGCGCACGCGCGACATCGGCGGCGACAACGGCCGCATCCGGCGTCGGCAGCGCGCTCATGCGGCCGGGAAGTCGGCGATCTGGGCGGTCGGGATGGCTTCCTCGGCCAGCAGCACCGGGATGCCGTCGTCAACGCGGAACACCTGCTTGCGGTCGCGGGTGACCAGCGCTTCGCGCAGCGGCTGCGCCAGCGGGTTGCCATCGGCCTTGTTCACCGCGCCGGTGGAAATGGCCTTGTTGAGGGCTTCCAGGCCCTTGCCATCCAGCAGGGACAGGGGCTGGCGGGTGTCCGGCGACACCAGCAGGTCGAGCAGCTTGCGATCCATGGTTCTTCGTCTTGCGTGGAAGATGGCTAGAATACGTCTTTAAGGCAGGTGACGGCCAATGACCCCCAACCCGATCGCGCCGCTTGTCGGCATCGTCATGGGTTCCCGTTCCGACTGGGAAACCATGCAGCACGCCGCCCAGAAGCTTGAAGCCCTGGGTGTTCCGTTCGAAGTGAAGGTAGTGTCCGCGCATCGGACGCCGGATGTGTTGTTCAGTTACGCCGAGCAGGCGGGCCCGCGTGGCCTGCGCGCGATCATCGCCGGTGCCGGCGGGGCCGCGCACCTGCCGGGCATGATCGCCGCCAAGACCGCCGTGCCGGTGCTGGGCGTGCCGGTGCAGTCCAAGGCCCTCAACGGCATGGATTCGCTGCTGTCGATCGTGCAGATGCCAGCCGGCATCCCGGTCGCCACCTTCGCCATCGGCAATGCCGGCGCCTCCAACGCCGCGCTGTTCGCCGCCGCAATGCTGGCCAGTGACCAGCCGGCGATCGGCCAGGCGCTCGACGCGTTCCGCGCACGCCAGACCGAAGACGTGATGGCCCACGACGATCCACGCCAATGAGCCTGACCGTAGGCATCCTGGGTGGCGGCCAGCTCGCCCGCATGATGGTACTGGCCGGTGCGCCGCTGGGATTGCGCTTCGAACTGTACGACCCCGCAGCCGACGCCTGCAGCGGCCCGCTGGCGCCGCTCACCGTCGGTGCCTTCGATGACCGTCAGGCGCTGGCGGATTTCGCGGCCAAGGTCGACGTGGTCACGTTCGATTTCGAGAACGTGCCGGCCGACAGCGCGCAGTTCCTGGCCGACCGCGTGCCGGTCTACCCGCCGCCGGCCGCACTGGCCGTGGCCCAGGACCGGTTGAGCGAGAAGACCTTGTTTCAGCAGCTGGGCATTCCGCTGCCGGCCTTCGCTGACATCCGCAGCCGTGACGAGTTGGCCGCGAAGGCTGCCGAGTTCGGTCTGCCGTGCATCCTCAAGACCCGCCGCCTCGGTTACGACGGCAAGGGTCAGTTCCGCCTGCGCAGCGAGGCCGACATTGATGCCGCATGGGATGCGCTGGGTGCGCAGGTCGAGCGTACTGGTCTGATCCTGGAGGGCTTCGTGGCCTTCCAGCGGGAGGTCAGCGTGGTTGCCGTGCGTGGCCGCGATGGCAGCTTCGAGGCCTGGCCGGTCACCGGCAACTGGCACGTCGACGGCGTGCTGTCGGCCAGCGTGGCGCCGGCCGTGTTGTCGGCCGCCGAGCACGAGGCCGCGATCGGCTATGCCCGTCGCGTCGCCGAGCACCTGCAGTATGTCGGCGTGTTCGCGCTGGAGCTGTTCTGCCGCGATGGCGAGCTGTTGGCCAACGAGATGGCGCCGCGCGTGCACAACTCCGGCCACTGGACCATCGAAGGCAGCGAGACCTCGCAGTTCGAGAATCACCTGCGCGCCGTGCTGGGCCTGCCCCTGGGCAGCACCCGCATGCTCGGCCATGCCTGCATGCTGAACTGGCTGGGCGCGATGCCGGACCCGGCGCCGGTGCTGGCCCAGGCCAGCGGCCACTGGCACGACTACGGCAAGGAGCCGCGTGAGGGCCGCAAGGTCGGTCATGCCACGCTGCGCGATGATGCTGCTGATGCACTGGCCGATGCACTGGACCAGGTGGGTCTGGAGCTGGGTCGCCAGGCCCAGGTGGCGCCGGCGGTACACGCGCTGCGCAACCGCTGAACCCGGTAGTGCCGGCCGCTGGCCGGCAATGCAACGATGTGGCGCGCCGGTGCAGGCATCGGCGCAACATTCCCGGTGGTAGCGTGGAGCTCCTTTCACAGGAGTCACGACCATGCTCGACTGGAATGCCTACCGCAAGGAACTGAAGGGCCGCATCGGCGAGATCGGCAAGCTCTCGCCGGATACGGTCAAGGGCTATGCCACCCTGGCCAATGCCGGCGCGCAGACCAACCACCTGGATGCCAAGACCCGCGAGCTGATCGCGCTGGCCGTGGCAGTGACCACCCGCTGCGACGGCTGCATTACCGTGCATGTGGATGCAGCGCTGAAGCACGGCGCCAGCCGCGAGGAAATCGCCGAGGCGCTGGGCGTGGCAGTGTCGCTCAATGCAGGCGCCGCACTGGTGTACTCGGCACGGGTGATGGACGCGGTGGCCGCGCACGAGAGCGCGTGAAGCTCCGTACTGTTTCCCGGTAGTGCCGGCCGCTGGCGGGCGGATCGGGTATGCTCGTGCGCGTATGGGGATGCCGGCCAGCGGCCGGCACTACCCCGTGGCGGAGCCGCTGCCTCAGCGCAGCTGGCTTTCGGCGAATTCCCAGTTGACCATCTGCCAGAACGCGTCCAAGTAGCGCGCGCGATCATTCTGGTAGTCGGTGTAGTAAGCGTGCTCCCATACGTCGCAGCACAGGAGCGGGGTGCTTTCGCCGGTCAATGGCGTGCCGGCGTTGCGGGTGGCCTGCAGGCCCAGCTGCCCGCCCGGATGCTGCACCAGCCACACCCAGCCCGAGCCGAACAGGCCCAGTGCGGTGCGGTTGAATTCCTCGCGCAGGCGCTGCACGTCGCCGAACTGGCGCTTGACCAGCTCGCCCAGCCGCCCCTGCGGCTCACCGCCGCCGCGCGGGCGCAGGCACTGCCAGTAGAAGCCATGGTTCCAGGCCTGTGCGGCGGCATCGAACAGCGTGCCCTGGGCGTGGCGGACGATCTCTTCCAGTGACGCTTCCTCCCACTCGGTGCCGAGGATGCCGGCGTTGACGGCATCCACGTAGGCGCGATGGTGGCGGCCGTGATGCAGTTCCACGGTCTGTGCGGACAGGTGCGGCTGCAGGGAGCCGGGAAGGTAGGGCAGGGCAGGCAATTCGACAGGCATGGACAGGTTCGTGGCCAGGGGGCGGCGGCAGCCGGTTCCATCCGCTTACAATGGCGGCTACCGTGGGCAGTCTAGCCGACCATCACGGTCGGTTTGTCCGGCGAAGCAAGGAGTGTGGTTGTGGCGGTAATGCAGCAAATCCAGGCCGAGGTCGATCGTTACCCGCTCGTGCTGTTCATGAAGGGCACCCCGCAATACCCGATGTGCGGCTTCTCCAGCCGCGCCGTACAGGCATTGATGGCGGCCGGCGCGGTCACCCTGCGCACCGTCAACGTGCTGGAAGAGCCCGAGATCCGCGCCAACCTGCCGCGCTTTTCCAACCTGCCGACCTTCCCGCAGCTGTTCATCAACGGTGAATTGATCGGCGGCTGTGACATCGTGCTGGAGCTGTTCGAAGCCGGCGAGCTCAAGCGCATCGTCGAAGAGGCGACCCAGGGATGAGTGCCTGGCCATCGACGTCACCGACCGACGGGGCGCTCGATGGCCGCCCGTTGCAGGATCGCGTGGTACTGGTCGCCGGTGCCGGTGGTGGGCTGGGCAGTGCTGCGGCAGTGGCTGCTGCAGCCGCTGGGGCCACCGTGGTCCTGCTGGGCCGCAAGCCGCGGCGCCTGGACCGTGTCTACGCCCAGGTCCAGGCGGTCGGCCCGGAACCCCTGCTGTACCCGTTGGACCTGGAAGGCGCAGGCCCCGACGACTATGCCGAGCTGGCCCAGGCCCTGCAGCGCGAGCTGGGGCGGCTGGACGGCCTGCTGGTCTGTGCCGCCCACTTCCCGGGCCTGACCCCGTTCGAGCTGGCTGACCCAGCCAGTTTCGCCCGCGCGGTGCACGTTACCTTGACCGCGCCGGCCTGGCTGGCCCAGGCCTGCCTGCCACTGCTGCGGCAGCGCGAAGATGCGGCGCTGGTGTTTGCGGTCGATGCCCCCGACCGGGTCGGGCAGGCTTACTGGGGCGGTTACGGTGTGGCCCAGCATGGCCTGCGTGGCCTGATCGCCAGCCTGCACGACGAACTCGGCCGCAGCCCGGTACGGGTCAGTGGCCTGTACCCCGGCCCGCTGCGCACAGCCCTGCGGGCCCGGGCGTATTCCGTCGACCAGGACCCGGCCGCCCAAGGCCCGGAGGCCGCCGCCGCTGCGGCCGTGACCCTGTTGTCCGGTGCTGGCGCCACCTGGCGCGGCCGGATTCTCGATGCCAGCGGGGCGTCCCCGGCCGAGTGAGTGCTAGGGAAAGGCGGAGTGAAGAACCCGTCACGATTGCGTTGCGATCGGGTGCCGTTTGTCGCACAACCGTCACATTGATGGCGTAGCGTGTTAATCTAGTGTTAACCGTTGTGGCTTCCTTCAGCCAAGCGGTAGGGAACCCCAGATAAATGTCCGACCAGCCACCCGCAGGGCTGTTTGGATGCGCTTTTTTTCCGCCATCGCCAACTCGCATCGAGGCTACCGAAAAATGACCCACCCACTCCGGATGTCCAAGCTCACCCTTGGTCTCGTGGCTGCGCTCGCCGCCGCTCCCGCCTTCGCCCAGAGCACCTCTGCCGGTGTCGGCGGCCAGGTGATGTCCTCTGCAGGCCAGCCTGTCGCTGGCGCTGAAGTCACCATCACCCACACCGAGTCGGGCACCGTTTCGCGTGCCACCACCGACGCGTCGGGTCGTTACAACGCGCGCGGCCTGCGCGTGGGTGGCCCGTACACCATCACCATCACCAAGTCCGGTGAAGGCACCAAGACCGAAGAAGGTGTCTACCTGAACCTGAACCAGGTCAACACGGTCAACGCCAGCCTCGGCGGCGATCTGGCCGCCACCAACCTGGACGCCGTGAACGTTGTCGCCACCGCCGGCGGCCTGGACCTGTTCAGCGCCACCAAGATGGGCAGCGGCACCAACGTGACGCGCGAAACGATGGACGCGCTGCCGTCGGCCAACCGCAACATCCAGGACTACATCCGCCTGGATCCGCGCATCTCGCAGGTCAGCAAGGCTGACGGCGCGATCTCGGCCGGTGGCCAGAACACCCGTTACAACGCCATCCGCATCGACGGCATCAGCGCCTCCGATCCGTTCGGCCTGGGCTCCAACAACCTGCCGACCGAGCGTCAGCCGGTGTCGATGGACGCCATCCAGGAAATCAACATTGACCTGGCCAACTACGACACCACCATCGCTGGTGGTACGGGTGCGGTGATCAACGCCGTGACCAAGTCGGGTACCAATGAATTCCACGGCACCGTGTACGGTTCGTACCGCGACAAGGACATGGTCCGTTCGCGCCTGGAAGGTGACAAGCAGGACTTTAACGGCTTCAAGGACGAGAAGACCTACGGCATGACCTTCGGCGGCCCGATCGTCAAGGACAAGCTGTTCTTCTTCACCAACTACGAAAAGTACGAGCGTAGCGGTGGCGGTGTCAGCCTTGGCGAAAGCCCCTACAACAAGGCTGGCGGCATCAGTGATGCTGATATCGCCCGCGTCCAGAAGCGCATGTCCGATCTTGGCTATCAGGTCGGCGGCGTCGGTGCGCTGAACAACAAGACCGAGATCGAAGAGTACGCGGTCAAGCTGGACTGGAACATCAACGAGAACCACCGTGCGGCCCTGCGCTACAACAAGATGAAGCAGGACGTGGTGCGTTTCCCGAAGGTCAGCAACAGCGAAATTTCGCTGAGTGACTTCTGGTACACCCAGCCGACCGAGTATGAGACCTGGATGGGTGAACTGTTCAGTGACTGGTCCGAGAACTTCTCGACCGAGTTCAAGGTCTCGCACAAGGACTACTCGTCCAACCGCGTTGCCGCTTCGCACCTGCCGCAGATCCGCGTCCGCTTCGACAACAACAATTCGCTGTACCTGGGTACCGAGCAGAACACCCACACCAACCTGGTGGAGTCGAAGGAACTGAGCGCCTTCGGTGCCGGTACCTGGTATGTCGGTGACCACACCGTCAAGTTCGGCTTTGACTACACCGACAACGACCTGATGAACTTCTACGGTCGCAACCTGTACGGCGCGTATGAGTTCGCCAACCTGGCTGCGTTTGAAGCCGGCACCCCGTCCGCGTACCAGGTGCGCGTGCCGCGTGCTGGTGGCAGCCTGGATGACATTCCGGCGAAGTTCCACCTGAAGAACACGGGTCTGTTCATCCAGGATACCTGGGCGATCAACTACAACCTGAGCCTGATGTTCGGTGTCCGCGTTGACATGCCGGACTTCAGCACCCAGCGCCTGTACAACCCGCGCATCGAGCAGCTGTACGGCTTCAACAACACCAAGCTGGTCGACAAGAAGCTGTTCCAGCCGCGCGTCGGCTTCAACTACACCTTCGATAGCGACCGTCCGACCCAGCTGCGCGGTGGCGTGGGCCTGTTCGGCGGTGCTGCCCCGAACGTGTGGCTGGCGGGTGCCTACCAGAACACCGGCCTGAACTACGCCGAGTACAACCTGACCCGCAATCCGGGTGGTTTCAGCTTCGATGCTGACAATCCGTTCATCCCGGACCCGTCGCTTGCTTCGGCACGTCAGAACGTCGACCTGATCGCTCCCGGTACCCGCCTGCCGTCGGTCTGGAAGGCCAACCTGGCCTTCGATCACGAACTGCCGTGGTACGGCATCGTGGCGTCGGCCGAGCTGCTGGTCACCAAGGTCAAGGATGGTCTGTACTTCGATCGTCTGGACGTCATGACCCCGAACGCCAACCGCTCGGTTGGTCAGGACGGTCGTGCGCTGTACTGGAACGACTACGGCATGAACGGTGCCAATGCTGGCTCGAACGGCATGCAGGCTGGCCAGAAGAACGGTCGTGCCTGCTCGGCCACCGATCAGACCTGCCCGAGTGACCGTGTCAACCGTCCGAGCGATATCGGCGACGTGATCCTGCTGCGCAACACCGACAAGGGTCGTGGTTCCCAGGCTACGTTCTCGCTGGCCAAGCCGCTGACCGAGAACTGGGGCTGGTCGCTGGGTTATACCTACACTCAGGCGAAGGAAGTGAGCCCGCTGTCCAGCTCGCAGAACACCTCGAACTGGAACAACACGCTGAGCCTGAACGCCAACGACAACGTTGCGTACAACTCGCGCTATGCGATCAAGGACCGCATCACCGGTACCCTGGAGTGGAAGCACAACTTCTTCGGTGACAATGCCACCCGCGTCGGCCTGTTCTATGAAGGCCGTTCGGGTCGTCCGTACAGCTACGTGTTCTATAACGACGTGAACGGCGACGGCGCAGGCACCAACGATCTGTTCTACGTGCCGAAGGGCCCGGGTGACGTGATCTTCACCGGCGGCGCCGACATGGAGAAGAAGTTCTTCGAATGGCTGGCGCAGAATCCGGAGCTTGATGCCTACCGTGGCAGCGTGGTCCCGGCCAACGCGCACCGCGCCAAGTGGGTCAACAGCTTCGATGTCCGCATCAGCCAGGAGTTCCCGGGCTTTGCGAAGACCCACAAGGGCGAGATCGCGCTGGACATCATGAATGTCGGCAATCTGCTCAACAAGAAGTGGGGTCTGATCGACGATTACGGCTTCTACGCCACCCGTCGCGTTGCCAACTACTCGGGTATCGACCCGGCTACCGGCAAGTACCTGTACAACTTCACCGGCCGTACCGACAACTCGTCGATCCAGGAAAACAACAACGACAAGGGCAACACCGCCGTGTCGCGCTGGTCGATGCAGCTGACCGTGAAGTACAAGTTCTGATCCGTCAGAGCCTGAAGCAGTAAGTGGAAACGGCCGGGGAAACCCGGCCGTTTTCCGTTCATGCGAAAGTCCTTGCAGGTCACCTGGCATCGGCGTAGCATCCGGAAATGTGCGTGGTGCCAACGCCGCCGATGCGGTCCCGGAAAGGCGAACGCGGGAAGCACACATCCAACGGTCGGGCTTCCCGGCCGTTTTGCTTTTTAAGGGGGCGGCAGTACAGTCGGAAACCTTGAAGGAAGCGAAAAATTGGACATGACCACGAACGAAAAATCAGCCCGTGCACTGCCGGTGCAGGATGCGCGGATCTACCCGCGCGGTGGGCTGGATGTGCTGTCGCGGGCCGAAGTGGCCCGCCTGCGCGATGCGTCTGCCGGCGGTATGCACGAGCTGCTGCGCCGCTGCGCGCTGGCCGTGCTGACCAGCGGAAGCGCCTCTGACGATCCGCGCGCGGCGCGCGATCTGTATCCCGATTTCGACATCCAGGTGGCGCAGCAGGATCGCGGCGTGCGCATCGACCTGGTCAATGCACCGGCGATGGCCTTCGTCGATGGCGAGATCATCCGCGGCGTCGCCGAACTGCTGTTCGCCGTGGTGCGTGACCTGGCCTACATGGCCATCGAGATGGGCCCGGCCTACGCGGCCGAGCTGGAGTCGTCCGAGGGCATCACCAACGCGGTGTTCGGCCTGCTGCGCAATGCGCGCATCCTCAACCCGGGCGACCCGAACCTGGTCGTGTGCTGGGGTGGCCATTCGATCTCGCGCGACGAGTACCTGTACACCAAGCAGGTGGGTTATGAGCTGGGCCTGCGCGGCCTGGACATCTGCACCGGCTGCGGTCCAGGCGCGATGAAGGGCCCGATGAAGGGCGCCACCATTGCCCACGCCAAGCAGCGCCGCACCGTGACGCGCTACATCGGCCTGACCGAGCCGGGCATCATCGCGGCCGAGTCGCCGAACCCGATCGTCAACCACCTGGTGATCATGCCGGACATCGAGAAGCGCCTTGAGGCCTTCGTCCGCATCGGCCACGGCATCATCGTGTTCGCCGGTGGCGTCGGCACCGCCGAGGAAATCCTGTACCTGCTCGGCATCCTGCTGCGCGAGGAAAACAAGGACCTGCCGTTCCCGCTGATCCTGACCGGCCCGACGGTGGCAGCGCCGTACTTCGAGCAGATCGATCGCTTCATCCGCCTGACCCTGGGCGATGCAGCCGCCGAGCGCTACGAGATCGTCATCGGCGACCCGGTGGCGGTGGCAAAGAAGATGGCCAACGGCATCAAGCGCGTGCGTGAGCACCGCCTGGCACAGAAGGACTCGTTCTTCTTCAACTGGTCGATCGAGATTCCGTGGGAGTACCAGCAGCCGTTCGTGCCGACCCACGAGGCAATGGCCGCGCTGGACCTGCACCACGGGCGTGCCCCGCACGCGCTGGCGGCCGACCTGCGCCGGGCGTTCTCGGGCATCGTTGCCGGCAACGTGAAGGAAGACGGCATGCGCCGCATCGAGCAGTTCGGGCCGTTCCAGATCCATGGTGACCCGGACATGATGCAGGCCCTGGACGCGCTGCTGCGCGCCTTCGTCGAACAGCGCCGGATGAAGATCTCCGGCGAATACCAGCCCTGCTACCAGGTGCTGGCCTGAGCCTGCGCCGGCGCGATGGGGATCGCGCCGGGACAGGCAGGGGAGGGCGGGCCGTCAAGGCGTTGACGCCCGTCGCCCCGGAATGACCGTTCATCCTGCCGCCGCTTGCCGGTGGCAGGGCGATGGCCCATCGTGGCCATCAACACGCTGGGGAGCGTCCAATGTCTTTGCGCCGGCAAAACGGCTTTACGCTGGTTGAGTTGATGGTCACGATCATGGTCCTGGCCGTGCTCGCCACGATCGCCTTTCCCAGTTTCCAGGGCACCCTGCGATCCAATCGCATCGCTACCGCGAGCAACGAGTTGATCGCTTCACTCGCATTGGCCCGCAGCGAGGCGGTAAAGAATCGTCGTGGTGCGGGTGTCTGTGCGTCGTCTGCGGGCAGTACATGTGATGGCAAAAGCTGGGCTGACGGCTGGCTGGTCTGGGCGGACACCAATGGAGATGGTGCGCTGAGCGCTGGGGAGACCGTGCTCCGCTACAGCGCCGGTCGGCCGGGTCTGACTACGGCGGGTACGCCGGATCTGTCCGTGGGTTTTGACCCACGTGGTCGCAACCGCGCGAATGCATCGCTGGACCTGACCCTGCGCCCGGACACCTGCGGCAAGCAACCGCTGCAACGAACGTTGCGCATTTCGCCGACCGGACAGGTCCGGCTGTTGAAGGAGGATTGCAAGTGAGGCCGTCCCGATCCCATTCCCCGCGCGGCGTGCAAGGGGGCTTCAGTCTGATCGAAGTGCTGATCGCCATTCTCGTGCTTGGCGTTGGCCTGCTCGGTTTCGCGCTGATGCAGACCATGAACGTACGCTTCGTCCAAAGTGCCAACTACCGCACCCAGGCGACCAATCTGACCTACGAGATGCTGGACCAGCTGCGGGTGAATCGGAAGATGGCGCCGGTCTATGTCGGCGACTATACCGCCACCACGTCCGGCAAGAACTGCTTACCTCCCACCGGCAAGGACATCAGCAAAGACGCCTTCACCCTGGATTGGAGGTGCCGCCTGGGCAAGGCGCTGGGCGACGGCGCTACGGGGAAAGTAACCCGGAACGGTGATCAGTACTCGGTCAGCGTGAGCTGGGGGGATGAGCGCTGGAATGCCGATGCCGGTGACACCACGTTCACTGCCAGGAGCGGCTTGTGATGCGCGCCTCATGCTCTTCATCCCGACACATGTCGGGTCTTTCCATGGTTGAGCTGATGATCGCACTGGCCATTGGTGTGATCGTCATGCTCGGCGTGGTGCAGGTGTTTGCAGCATCGAGGGCGGCCTACCAGCTGTCCGATGGCCTGGCGCGGGTGCAGGAAAACAGTCGCTTCGCGATGGATGCCCTGCAACGCGAACTTCGCATGGCCGGGCATTTCGGCTGTGTCAATGACCAGGGGCGAAATACACCGGACAATGCCTCGCTGTTCAGTACCTTCGCAACGGCTCCGCATCCGGCGCTGGACTTCCAGACGTCGATCCAGGGCTTTGAAGCTACCGGAACCGCGCCGGGAGCGGCGGTTACCCTGACAGCCACACCCGCAACCGGCGGAACCGACTACAAGCCCGCGCTGCCTGCCGAGTTTGCTGCGGCCATGCCCAACCGAGTCAATGGCAGCGACATCGTGGTGCTGCGTTACCTGATGCCGGATGGTGTGCCGATCACCGCCATTGGCGGCGTTCCAGGCAAGCCGATTTTCAGTTTTGACAAAGCGCGCCTTGCGGTACTGCAGAGTGGTGTCTCCAACCCGGGGCTGTATGGTGCGGCCGACTGCGCCAGCGTCACGATCTTCCAGGCGCGCGCGGTGGACAAGGGCGCCGGCACCGTCACCTTTGGGGATGCGCCGAACAATGCAGGGAACTTCACCCGTCCGGTCACCACCGGTCAGGCGATGCTGCACCGTGCAGAAAGCGCGCTGTACTACATCGGCTATGACGCCGCCATTGCCCGTTCTTCGTTGTATCGCGTGCGCTTCACCGCCATCCCCAATGGCGCGCTGGTGGCCAATGCGCCGGAGGCACTGGTGGAGGGCGTAGAAAACATGCAGTTGTTGTATGGCCAGGACCGCGGGCTTACCGACGTTTATCCAACCGGTTTCATTGATCGCCAGGGCACTGCCGAAACGGTGCAGGGGTCTACCAATCCGGCCGCGAATGGTTGGCGTCGTGTCGGCGCCGTGCAGCTGGGGATGGTGATGTCCAGTCCGGATCCATCGGCGGCGCCGCAGGCCGACCAGAACGCTGCGCTCACTTCGCTGGGCGTGACGTTCACGGCGCCGGCAGACGGTCGCATGCGCGCTGTCTATCAAACCACCATCGCCCTTCGCAACCGCCTCTTTGGCAACTGAGGCTCGCATGTACACACGCCCGCGTCTTCCTTCCTTCACAGCACGCCGGCAGCAGCGAGGCGCTGTGCTGTATGTCGCCCTGATCATGTTGATCCTGCTGGCTCTTATCGGCATCGCCGGCATGCAGGTTACCGGTATGCAGGAGCGCATGGCGGCCAACTACCTGCGTTCCAATCAGGCCTTCCAGAACGCCGAAGCCGACGTGCGTACCCAGGAGGCGGCCATCAAGACAGCCATCGAAAGCGGCGGCGTTTTCGAGGCCAACCAGGAAGAATGCAGTCCGGTATTCGACCCGGCAACCTGGGCCGATGGCAAGACTGCGGCTGCGGCAATCCATACCCGGCGCCTTGATAAGTGCGTGATGGGCGGCGGAGGGACCGGCCTCGGGGGCCGGAAGAACGAAGAGACCGAAAACATCTACCAGATCACCGTCCTGGCCAGTGACGATCCGGCCAATCCATCTTCCAGCGCTGTCATCGATACGATCTTCATTCCATGAACACTTCGCGCCGCTTCTCCCGCATCGTCTCGACTCCCTGGCTGCGCGCGGGCGCTGCCGTTGCCGTGCTGGCTGGGGTGGGGGCGTTGGTCTACCCGCTGTTCGCTGCGCTTGGCGACTACGACATCGCGCAGGAGCCGTTGTACAGCAAGAAGACCCAGCCGCCGCTGATGATGATGGTGATGTCGCGCGACGAGCAGCTGTTCAACAAGGCCTACAGCGATTACAGCGACCTGGATGAGGATGGCACCCTCGACACCACATACCAGGACAAGTTCGATTACTCCGGTTACTTCGATTCCAACCTCTGCTATTCCTACGCCAGCGGCCAGTTCAAGGCCAGTGCACAGGCCGGCGGCACCTGGAAGCACAGCTGCGGTGGAAGCTGGTCCGGCAATTTCCTGAACTGGGCAACGATGAGTCGCCTGGACGTGATGCGCTACGTGCTGTACGGCGGCCATCGCATCACCGACAGCGCCGCCAGCACCGTGCTGGAGCGCGCGCAGATCCCCAACGATCTGCACGCGTGGGTAAAGGTATACAGCGGCAGTGATATCAACAGTTTCACCCCGTACAAGACCACCATGTCCTTCTGCAACGCCACCATCGAATCCGGTGGTGCACCGCTGATGCGCGCTGCGTCGGGCAACTGGGGCGAGTGGGCGGCCACCGCCAGCCGCCAGTGCATCACCGGCCGAAGCGATGAAGGCAAGGCTGATTCACCTGGCTCTGCCACCAACTTCAACGTCCGGGTTGAGGTCTGCGCCAGTGGCAGCGGAGCTTTCCCGGAGGCGTTCTGCCGCAAGTACAACGATGGCACAAGGGACTATCTGAAACCGGCTGGGCTGCTGCAGTCGTATGGCGAAAGCGGCCGTCTTCGCTTCGGTCTGGTCACGGGTACCTATGTCAATCCGCGCGATGGTGGCGTGGTGCGGCGGAACATCGGAAAGATCGCAGGTAACGGCACCGGATTCTGTGCGGCCGGCGACGAAATCAACCTGTCCAACGGTCAGTTCTGTAACAGCTTGTCCGGTGGTGCGGAAGGCATCATCAATACCATCTCCAACTTCCGTATCGACCAGTGGAACTGGAGCAATAACTGGAATGACTGCAACGACTACAGCATCCTCAACCGACAGGGCTTCGGTGACAGAGGTAATCTGACCGATCCGGGCAATGCCTCGAAGAAGTGCAGTGCCTGGGGCAATCCCCTGGCCGAGATGTATGCCGAAGCTGTGCGCTACATCAAGGGTGAAACCAAGGGCATCTACAGTGCGTCCGGGGACCTGAGCGGGCTGCCCAATGCGGTTGCCTGGAAGGATCCCTACCGCTCCCCGAACGATGGCGGCAACTCCTACTGCGCCACCTGCAACATCCTGGTGATGTCCTCAGGCCTGCCGTCGTTCGATAGCGACAACATCGGGTCGATCAATGGTCTGGCACCTGCGGCGTCGGCAACGGATGCGATCGGCAATCTTGAAGGCATTACTGGTGGCAGTTACATGGCTGGCCGCGTCGGCCTGACCGAGCGCTATGCCTCGATCAATACCCATGAGGACATCTGTCGCGCGGCCAAGGTTACTGGCCTGTCGCTGGTGCGTGGCATCTGCCCGGATGTGCCTTCCACGGAAGGCAGCTACCTGATGGCGGGCTTGTCAAAGGCCGCGGCCGAGACCGACCTTCGTCCGGGCGTGCAGAACAAGCCGGATACCTACAAGCTCACTGCGACCACCTATACCGTGGCCATGGCTGAGAGCCTGCCCAAGTTCGAGATTCCGGTGGGCAACGGCAAGATCACCCTGGCCCCACTGTGCCAGGCCAACAATACCGGTACGGCAAAAATCACCAGCAATGGCTGGCGCAGTTGCTTCCTCGGTTCTGTTGG
Organism: Stenotrophomonas sp. 80084_Sma; assembly: GCF_056481995.1. Classification (NCBI taxonomy): domain Bacteria; kingdom Pseudomonadati; phylum Pseudomonadota; class Gammaproteobacteria; order Lysobacterales; family Lysobacteraceae; genus Stenotrophomonas; species Stenotrophomonas sp. 80084_Sma. The sequence continues at coordinate 1,706,383 of NZ_CM151177.1, forward strand.
TATCGGCACCAAACAGTCTACGGTCTCGCCGAATTTCGTCTATGGACGAACTTATCGCGCAGACGGCAAGGCTGGCAGTTTCTCGCTGGTATGGGAAGACTCGTTGTGGGGCAATGACCACGACAACGACGTGGTCTCCATGCTCAGCTACTGCGTGGGCGCTACCTGCAACGACGGCGACAATACGAATTTCCGCAACATCTGCTGGCGCTCCAGCAGTGCGGAGTGCAGCAACAATGCTGTACGCAATACCGTGGGCAGCGATGAGGTGCTGGTCCGCATTGAGAATCTTTCTGCCTATGCCGGCAACGCGATGCTCACCGGCTACACGATCGTGGGTTCGAACGCGGCCGACAACGTGCAGCGACTGGTACTGCGGCCCGGCGACAAGAACGGTTCGGTGCTGACGACCACCTCGGCTCCTCCGGCAGAATGGACAGGTGCCATTGTCCTGCGCTACCGCCTGGGAAGCGGCCAGGCCAATCAGTTGGAGAGCCCGCTGTGGTACGCCGCCAAGTATGGCGTGCCGGCTGGCAAGAAATGGGACAGCAAGGTGCCTGGCGTGCCGGACAACTATTTCCTGGCGCGCAATCCGGCCAAGCTGAAGTCTGCGCTGGAGTCGATCTTCGACAGTGCTGCCGCGGGCGAGGCGCCGGTGGGGGGCAGCGCGACTGGCGCCCGGGTCAACGCAGGTTCCTTCACCGTCTCGGCGCACTACACGGTACCGTCGGGATCCAATGACTGGACTGGCGATCTCATCGCCCGTCAGACCCTCTCCAATGGCGAAGTCGGCCCTGAGCTGTGGCGGGCGTCGACCAGGATGAGCGCTTCGGGCCGCAATATCGTGGTGTCGACTGCGCCGACTTTTGTGAACAAGTCCAATCAGTTGATTCCTGTAGCAGCGGCAGATTTCACTGCGGACAACATTCCCGGCCGCGACCGCGCCGAGAAACTGGGCAACCTTGGGCTCAATACCGTTCCCAACTGGTTCGGTTCGCATACGGTTGCCGATCTCGTCAGCTATCTGCGTGGTTCACCGGTCAGCGGGTTCCGTCCGCGCAGTGTACTGCTCGGCGACATCGTCAATTCCAGCGTCGAGATTGTTTCCACCCGGGATGACTACGGCTATACATCCTGGAAGGAGCAGGGCGAGATAGGCTGGAAGACCACACTCGGTACCCGCTACAAGGCCTATCTGACATCGAAGACTGCGTCTGGCGGCCCGCCCTCAATGGTCTATGTCGGGGCCAACGACGGCATGCTGCACGGATTCAATGCCGGCACCGGAACCGCGGCCGGCACTGAACAGTTCGCCTACATTCCCTCCACGTCGCTGCAGCACATGGCCGAACTGGCCAACCCTGCCTATGGCCATCGCTACTACGTTGACGGCGGACTGACGGCATCCGACGTCCACTACGGCGAGGCGTGGCATACGGTACTGGTAGGGACCACCGGCGGTGGCGGTGCCACGCGCGGCCCGTCCGCCACGGCAGTCGGTAACGGCTCGGTGTTTGCGCTGGATATCAGCAATCCAACGGCGTTCAACAGCGGCAACGTGCTGTGGGAGATTTCCGGCAAGACCGAATCGGACATGGGCTTCGCGTTCGGCAAGCCGGTGGTGGTGCCTGTCGCTGGCACTGATCCGAACGGCGCGCCGCGATTTGTTGCACTGTTCGGTAACGGCGTCAATTCGAGTACGGGCCGTCCTGTGTTGTATGTGGTCGACATCCAGAGCGGTGAGGTACTCAAGCGCCTGTATCCGAGCGGGGGCAAGTACGCGATCGCCAATGGCCTCAACCACGTCACAGCGGTGGCACTGCACAACAGCAGCAGCCTGGCCGATACCGTGTACGGTGGTGACATGCAGGGCAACATTTGGCGCTTCGATCTGCGGGGGGGCGACCCCACGGCATGGAATGTGTCGCTCAGCGGTACACCACTGTTCACCGCCATGCGCAGCGCGGTGGCGCAACCGATCACAGGAGCGATCCAGACGTCTGCGGGGCCGGGTGGGGGCGTCAGCCTGTTCTTCGGTACCGGTCGTTATTTCACCGCCGATGACAACGCCGTTACCCGCAATTCACCTGTGCAGACGCTGTACGGAATATGGGACAACCTCAGCGACGCGATCTCCAGCCGCGACGTGCTGGTGGGGCAGTCGATCAGTGCCAATGGTGCAGCATTCCGCGACATATCCAGCAACGCGGTGGACTATTCAACAAAGCGTGGCTGGTACGTTGATCTGATCGTGGATACCACGGTGGAGGGTGAGCGCTTCTTTGGATATCCGACGTTGCAGGGTGGCACCGTGATGTTCACCACGTATGTGCCTGGACAGTCCGTCTGCGGTACAGGTGGTGGCGTCAACTGGCGCTATCGGCTGAACATGGCCACCGGCCAGCCCGCGATGGGCGGCCTCACCGACGAAGTGGGGGGGATCCGCTGTGTGGCGCGAATTGTGGCGCCGGGGCGTTGACTCGCGGCGGCGACGTCGCGACGGGGGCTCCTGTGCTGGATACACAAGTCAGTACATCGATGCGCAAGGGCTGCGACCCCAGCGATCCGAAGTGCTCGGTCGATGGTTCGATTGACCGGTGCATCGTGACGCTGAACACTCCGGGCGCGGATACTGCATACGGCCAGCGTGCCTGCGGTCGCCAGTCCTGGCGCCAGATCCGCTGATGACCATGAACATGAGAGCGCCGATGCACACATCCTCAACCCGCCGCTTTGCAGCCGGTTTCACCCTGATCGAGCTGATGATCACCGTAGCCGTGATCGCCGTCCTGGCGGCCGTGGCCCTGCCGTCCTATCAGCGGCATGTGCTGAAGACCAACCGGGCCCTGGCCAAGGCCGATCTGGTCGAGATCGCACAGCTGCTCGAGCGCTACCATACGGTGCAGAACAGCTATGACGGTTTCTCACTGCCGTTCAACCAGTCGCCGCGACAGGGCAACAAGCGCTACACGCTGTCCCTGAACGGTAAGGCCACGGCCAGCACCTACACGCTGCAGGCGGTGCCGGAAACCGGCCAGGACAAGGATGTGTGCGGCACGCTGACGCTGGATCAGGCCGGACGCAAGACGCCGGACAAGAAGACCAATGCGGAGTGCTGGTAACGGTTGGGCATCGCACCTGCAAAAAGGGCTTGCGCTGGCCGCCAAACGCTGGCTAAAATGCGCACCCCGCCCGAATAGCTCAGCCGGTTAGAGCACTTGACTGTTAATCAGGGGGTCGTTGGTTCGAGTCCAACTTCGGGCGCCAGATTCGAAAAAGCCGCGAGAAATCGCGGCTTTTTTCGTTTCCACGATGGCATTGCAGGTTTCAGCAGGGGGTGGACCTGCGCGGGCGCTGGCTCCTGACCCGTCCGGGGACGCTGATGATGACGCGGCTGTGCTCCTGTCCATCCACGCACAACACGATGGACTGGTTGGTACCGGCATTGCGGCCGTCGGGCCGGAACCGCACGTCGGGCCGATGATCGCTGGTGCGCAGGTCGACATGACGCTGGCGTGTCCTGTGCACGCGCAGTTCCCTTGCGGCGGCGGTCGCGCTGTTGGCCGGTTCGACCTGCACCCGCCAGCCCTGGCTCCATGCCTGGTCACACATCATGCCGTCCGACGATCCGCAGACCGTCACGCGGCGGCGTTCGGTGATGGCGGCGCTGCGCGCCATCGACAGGCTGGCGACCAGTTCGGCGCGCAGCGCTTCCGCCTGGAAGTGCCGCAGCGTGCGTTGCCAGGGGCCCCAGGCCAACGCCAGCAGGACCGACAGCACCATGACGGCGACCAGCAGCTCGATCAGATGGAGCCCGCGGTGGAGCCGGACAGGGCGAAGACGATGAGGCATGCCTCCAGCCTCGACGTACGCCGGGGCATTCACCATCAGCCAACGCCGCGCTCACCTGCCCGGAAACCCCTCAGCGGGCCGTCACTCCATGCCCCGTATACTCATCACTCCCGGGAACTGGCACCACCATGAGCGACCGTTTTGAACTCGTCTCGCCGTATTCGCCGGCGGGCGACCAGCCTGATGCCATCGCGAAGCTGACCAGCAACTTCGAAGCGGGCATCGCCAAGCAGACCCTGCTGGGCGTCACCGGCTCGGGCAAGACCTACACCATCGCCAACGTCATCCAGAACGTGCAGAAGCCGACGCTGATCATGGCGCCGAACAAGACGCTGGCGGCGCAGCTGTACGGTGAGTTCAAGGCGTTCTTCCCGCACAACGCGGTGGAGTACTTCGTCAGCTACTACGACTACTACCAACCGGAAGCCTACGTGCCATCGTCGGACACCTTCATCGAGAAGGACAGTTCGATCAACGAGCACATCGAGCAGATGCGGCTGGCGGCGACCAAGACCCTGCTGTCGCGCCCGGACGCGATCGTGGTGGCGACGGTGTCCGCGATCTATGGCCTGGGCGCGCCGGAAGACTACCTGTCGCTGCGCCTGATCCTGTCCAAGGGCGAGCGCATCGACCAGCGCGACCTGATCAACCACCTCACCCAGCTGCAGTACACGCGCAACGAATACGAGCTGCAGCGCGGTACCTTCCGCGTGCGTGGCGAAGTCATCGACGTGTTCCCGGCCGAGTCGGACAGCGAGGCGCTGCGCCTGGAGCTGTTTGATGGCGAGGTCGAGAAGATCACGTTGTTCGATCCGCTCACCGGCGAGACGCTGCGCAACATGCAGCGCTTCACGGTCTACCCGAAGACCCATTACGCCACCACGCGCGAGCGTGTGCTGGCGGCGATCGAGACGATCAAGGTCGAGCTGAAGGAGCGCCTGGAGCAGCTGTACGCGCAGAACAAGCTGGTGGAGGCGCAGCGCCTGGCGCAGCGCACCCAGTTCGATCTGGAAATGATGGCCGAGGTCGGCTACTGCAACGGCATCGAGAACTACTCCCGGCACCTGACCGGCAAGAACGCCGGCGAACCGCCGCCGACATTGTTCGACTACCTGCCGGCCGACGCGCTGCTGGTGATCGACGAATCGCACGTGACCATTCCGCAGATCGGTGCCATGTTCAAGGGCGACCGTTCGCGCAAGGAGACGCTGGTCGAGTTCGGGTTCCGGCTGCCCTCGGCGCTGGACAACCGGCCGCTGCGCTTCGAGGAGTGGGAAGAGCGCTGCCCGCGCAGCATCTATGTGTCGGCCACGCCAGGCCCCTATGAGTACCGCGAAGCCGGTGACGAGATCACTGAACTGGTCGTACGCCCCACCGGCCTGATCGACCCGGTGGTGGAGATCCGCCCGGTGGGCACCCAGGTTGACGACCTGATGAGCGAGGCCAACGCGCGCATCAAGGCCGGTGACCGTGTGCTGGTCACGACGCTGACCAAGCGCATGGCCGAAAATCTCACCGAATACCTGACCGAGCACGGCATCCGCGTGCGCTACCTGCACTCGGACGTGGACACGGTCGAGCGCGTGGAGATCATCCGCGACCTGCGCCTGGGCAAGTTCGATGTGCTGGTGGGCATCAACCTGCTGCGCGAGGGCCTGGACATGCCCGAGGTGTCCCTGGTGGCGATCCTGGATGCCGACAAGGAGGGCTTCCTGCGCTCGACCGGCTCGCTGATCCAGACCATCGGCCGTGCCGCCCGCAACGTGCGTGGCAAGGCGATCCTGTATGCGGACAAGATCACCCGCTCGATGCAGGCAGCGATCGACGAGACCGACCGCCGTCGCGCCAAGCAGGTCGAGTACAACGAGCAGCACGGCATCGTGCCGCGCTCGGTGGCGCGTCCGATCACCGACGTGCTGGAAGGTGCGCGCTCCGATGCGGCCGAGAAGGAAGCAAAGAAGGGCAAGGGCAAGGGCAGGCCCGGCGTTGCCGAGGAGGGGAGTGACTATCGATCGCTCAGCCCGGCCCAGCTGGCGTCCCGTCTCAAGGCGCTGGAGCAGCAGATGTACCAGCACGCCAAGGACCTGGAATTCGAGGATGCCGCCCGCGTGCGTGACCAGATCCGGCAGCTGAAGGAAGCGAGTCTGGGCTGAACGCGGCAGTGCAGCATCTTCTTCACAAAAGTGTTGCGCTTCACGGCCGGCATCCGTAATATACGCGGCCTGCACCGACGCAATCGCGGACGTTCAGAAGCAAAATCGGGCGGTTAGCTCAGCGGTAGAGCACTACCTTGACATGGTAGGGGTCACAGGTTCGAACCCTGTACCGCCCACCACGAAGTCCCTGGAAGGGGGCTGTCGTGAACTGCAAAGCCCGGCCCTGGCGCCGGGTTTTTACGTAGCAAGGCCAGCTTTCGGGCGGCAAGAACAAGATGGGCGGTTAGCTCAGCGGTAGAGCACTACCTTGACATGGTAGGGGTCACAGGTTCGAACCCTGTACCGCCCACCACCTGGCTCCCGGCATTGCCGGTGCAGCGGTGGATCACGACGGAAGCCGGCCTTGTGCCGGTTTTTCTCGTTTCAGGCATCGATCACGGTTCCACATGGTCAGCGTTGCACGACCAGGTCTTCGACGCTGATCATCCGCTGCAGCTTCCAGTGACCGTCCACGCGCTCCCAGAGCTGGGCGACGCGAACCGTCGCACCACGCGTGGGCTGGGCAACGCCGGGTTCGTGTTGCAGGGGCTGGTTGGCCAGCCTCAGGACCCGGTCCTGGCGCAGCCGGTAAAGCAGCAGGGAGGGCGAACCGCAATCCTGTCGTACGACGTCCGGCTGCTGGGTTTCGGCAAGCAGGATCTGGCTGCGAAGGGCCTCTTCAGTGGGCCCGTTGCCAGCGCCGAACAGGCTGGAGAGCAGCAGCATCAGGGCAAGCATCGGCATGGCACGGTGCTCCAGCGGGAAAGTGCACGCAGGCTGGCATGACATGTGGGGTGCTGCAGCCGGCCTGCGACGAAGGCCGGAATTGAACCGCCAAAGACGGCCGGGGGGCGATGAATCCGGGCCGTGCAGGCGTAGACTCCGGTCTACCGCGCAATCGCGCCGTCACTGCAAGGAGCTGCCGCATGAGTGATCACGTTCCGGTTTCACGGCCCAATCCCATCATCGAACTGCTGTTCGGCGGCAACATGCTGGAGGGTACCTTCAAGGCGGTGATCTGGGTGGCCCTGCTGGCGGCAGTGCTGGCGTGGACCACGTTCCGCTGAGTCTTCCCGCTGCCTGCGGCACCGGCGGCGTCGCTGGCCTGCGCTCAGGCGCTGAAGGCCTGGCGCAGGCTGCGCAGCGTGGCCTGGCGATGTTCCTTTGCGGTCGCTTCGCCCATCTCCAGTTCCTGCAGGCGCAATCCCACCAGCGTCATCGACAACGCGTAGCCGCGTGCCGCATCGGCAGCACGCGAAAGGCCCAGTGCGCGGCGCGTCAGCGCGTTCACGTGTTCCAGGTCGGGCAGCAGCCCCAGGTAGACGCGCTCGGCGCTGTCCAGGTCGGGGGCACGCAGGATCGCGTGCGCTTCAGCAGCAGGGGAGACGGAGGCCATGGGGGGTCCTTGTCCGTTGCGGGCGCTCGATCAGAACGAGCGCATCAGAGAAACGAAGGCCGACGTCTGTGTACCGCGACGGGCCATCGGGCTGTCCTTTACTGCATCGCCGAACCACTGGTTGGCGACGACGCCGGTCGCGCGCCACTTCGTGCCCAAGGGCGTGCTGACTGCGATCTGCAGGCTCGGTGATGTCGCGCTGCCCGGGTTGTAGGCGGCAAGTCCCGAGCGCAGCGCTTCTTCGTCGGTGATGCCGTAGTAGTAGTCGAGCAGGCGCGCACTGGAGTGCACCACGCCGACCTTGGGCACCCAGGTGAAGCGACCGGCCTGGATCGGATAGCTGTAGTGCAGGCGCGACTCCATGCCACCTCCGTGCCCGGTGACCTCGCGCATCACGCCGGCCTCGACGATGCCCCAGTCGGCGCTGTACTCACCGTTGATGCCGGCCATGGCCGACATCTGCCGGCTGTGCAGGCGGCGCAGCTGCGGGTCGTTCACGTCGTCGGTCTTGAAGCGCAGCGTGTAGGGCGTGACTGCCGCCGACAGGCGCAGGCCCTCGCGCTTGTACAGGTACATGCCCAGCGAGCCCGGGCTGGCGAAGAAGCGCTCGCCCTGCCAGGCAATGGACGGTACGACCAGCGGCTTGACGTCGTAGTGGGCGTACGCCCCCGAGGTCGCGCCGGCACTGATACCGGCCTGCACGCCCGGGTTCCGGTCGGCGGCGTGGGTGATCAACGGCAGGCCGATGGCAGCGGAGAACAGCAACGGGCGCAGCAGGGTCGGGGACAGCGACGGCATCGATCAACCACTTTGCGGGGGATGGCTGTGCATGGTGCGGGTACAACATTGTCAGAACATTGCGCCTTCGCAACTGGCACACGAAGACGCCCAAACCTGGCGCCAGGCACTATGATCGGCACCGTTTCCGGTAGCCGAGCCCCTGATGCGCATTCTCCTGGTCGAAGACGATCCCGATCTGTCCCGAGCCCTGCAGTCGGGCCTGGAGCGGCAGGGCGTGGTAGCCGACGTGGTCGGCAGCCTGGCCGAAGCCGCGGTTGCGCTGCGCGAGCCGGTACACCAGCTGATGTTGCTGGACCGCCAGCTGCCCGATGGCGATGGCGTGGCTTTCGTCGCCACCGCACGCGCGCTGCGCCCGAACCTGGCGGTGATCATGCTGACGGCCAAGGGCAGGTTGTCAGACAAGGTCGAGGGCCTGGATGTCGGTGCCGACGACTACCTGGTGAAGCCGGTGGCGATCGAGGAGCTGATGGCGCGGATCCGTGCTGTCTCGCGGCGGCCCTCGGCCATGGTGACACCGAGCCTGCATCTGGGCCGGCTGGAATTCGACTTCGAATCGCTGCAGGCACAGGTGGAGGGCCAACCGCTGGCGCTGCCGCGGCGCCAGGTGCTGGTGCTGCAGGCACTGGCGATGCGCCAGGGGCGCACGGTCACCCGCACGGCACTGGAGGCCGCGGTGTACGGCTTCGACGATGAGATCCAGTCCAATGCGCTCGATGCGCACATTTCCAAGCTGCGCAAGGCGCTGCAGCAGGCCGGGGCGGGCGTTGAAATCCATGTGATCCGGGGCGTCGGCTACCTGCTGGCGGAGGCCTGAGATGGCGCGTCCGACACGTCCGATCCGTTCCATCACGCTGGGGTTGGCCTGGCGGTTGTTCCTGGCGCAGGCCTTCACCGTGCTGTTCGCCGTTGTTGCGCTGATCCTGACCTGGGGCGACAAGGACACCTGGGGCATGGACATGTTCATGGCTGAAGCCGTGGCCAAGGCCGTGCACAGTGAAGGCGGGCGGTTGGTGCTGGACCAGGCGCGCTGGAACAAGCTCGACGCCGAGGCCGGGGGCAACCTCTGGTTCGCGGCGGTCGACGACAAGGGTGTCTGGCTGGAACGCGGCACGATTCCGGCGATCCACGCCCCGCTGCTCGCGCGCCTGCCGACGCTGGGTGCCACCGAACTCGGCTCGCTGGTGCCGCCGTACCTGGACGTGGCGCGGGTGATGATCCGCAAGGAAGATGGTCGCCGCATCACGGTGATGGTGGGTGGGGCGCCGAAGGGCGGGTTGCTGGACGGTGCGCTGATGGTGCTGCGCCTGATCGGGCTGTGGTTTTTCCTGCCGCTGATCGTGATCACGCTGCTGGTCATGCCGACCGTGATCCACCGCGCGATGCGCGGCGTGCGCCGCTCCGCACAACAGGCCAAGGAGCTGGATATCGGCCAGCCGGGGGCGCGTCTGGATGCGCAGCTGGTGTCGACCGAGGTCGCACCGCTGGTGGAAGCCTTCAACGACGCGATCGACAAGGTGCAGCAGGGGTATGCCGCGCGTGACAAGTTCCTCGCCGATGCCGCGCACGAACTGCGGGTGCCGATTGCAGTGGTGCAGGCGCGCCTGTCGCAGTTGCCGCAGGGCGAGCTGAAGTCGCAGCTGCTGACCGACGTGGCGCGGCTCGGTAACGTTGCCGAGCACCTGCTTGACCTGCAGCGACTTGATCGTAATGTCGGCGCACTGCAGCGGCTGGATCTGGCGTTGCTGGTGCGCGAAGCGGCCGCCGATCTGGCGCCGCTGGTGGTGGGGGCCGGTTACGGCTTCGAAGTGGATGCACCCGAGATGCCAGTGTGGATCCATGGCGACAGCCTGGCGCTGGGGCGGGTGATCGCCAACCTGGTGCACAACGCCATCGTCCACGGCGGCGGACGCGGCACCATCTGCGTGCGCCTGGATGCACGTGGCCTGCTGGAGGTCAGCGACCAGGGCGCCGGCATTCCGGTGGGCGACCGTGAAGCGATCTTCGAGCCGTTCCATCGTCTGCGCGCAGCGGGTAGCGGCAGTGGCCTGGGCCTGCATCTGGTGAAGGAAATCGTGCAGCACCATGGCGGATCGGTCAGCGTCGGCGAGGCGGCCGGTGGTGGCGCCAGTTTCCGTGTCAACTTCCATCGCGGCACCGTCCGGCGCTGACAGCCACGCGGGGAAATCCCCGATAGGCAACCTGCCACGTCCCTCGGCAGGCTGCTGGAATGGTTCCCGAACGATCCGCTCCACCGCTGTTTGACAGTGGTTGTGCCGCCGGTCTGGTGCTGGGTGCGCTGGCCTGCGTGCAGCTGCCGGTGCTGCCGCCGCTGTGGCTGTGCATGCCGTTGGCCATTGCCAGCGCCACAGGCTGGATCGTGCCTTGGCGCGGCCGCGCCTGGACGGCTGCGCTGTTCGGCCTGTCGTGGGCGGCATTGCACGGACACTGGGTCCTGCAGGGCCAGCTTCCACCCGGAGGGCCCGCGCAGGACGTGCAGGTCCTTGGCCGAGTGGTTGATCTTCCACACAGTGGCCCCGGCTATACCCGTTTCGTGTTGAAGGTCAACGAGGCCGATGCGCTGCCCTCGTTGCGTGGCAAGCGCCTGCAGATCACCTGGAACGATCCATGGCGTGGACCGCCAGCGCACCAGGCGGAGGGCGGGCGCCATGCGGTTCGTGCGGGATCACATTGGCAGTTGTCGTTGCGCGTCCGCGCGCCACGCTCGCGGATCAATCCTGGCGGCTTCGACGGCGAACGCCATGCATTGCTGCGCGGTATTTCCGGCAATGGCACGGTGCGCGACCCCGGCGCTGCGCGTGAGCGCGCGCCTGCACAGGGCCTGCCGGCCTGGCGCGAGCGCAGCAGTGACGCCATCGCAACGCAGGTGGCACATCCTGCCGCGCGGTTCGTGCAGGCCCTGGCACTGGGCGACACGCGCGGCCTGTCCGATGCCGACTGGGAGCACCTGCGCGCGCTGGGCCTGACCCATCTGGTCGCCATTTCCGGTTTCCACGTTGGCGTGGTGGCTGGCTTTGGCGTACTGCTGTGCCGCGTGTCGTGGTGGCTGTGCCCGGTGCTGGGACGGTTCTGGCCTCGGCCGCAGGCGGCGGCATGGGGCGCGGCGCTGGCCGCAGCCGTCTATGCCGTGGCCGCCGGCGGCGCGCTTCCAACAGTGCGTGCGGCGCTGATGATCGGGCTGGTGGCACTGGCCCGTGCCGGGCGTCGCCCGGTGGGTGCGGGGCAGGGACTGGCCCTGGCCGCGATGGTGATGCTGCTGCCGGCGCCGCTGTCGGTGCTGTCGGCCGGCTTCTGGCTCAGTTTCGGGGGCGTGCTGTGGCTGCTGTGGTGCCTTCCACGAACCGGGCCGGACGGCGTCGGTGGGGGCCTGCGCGGCTTTCTGGCCGCCCAGGGCGTGGCCAGCCTCGGCCTGTTGCCGCTGTGCGTGGCTCTGTTCGGCGGCACCGCGCGCTTGGGGCCGCTGGTCAATCTGCCGATCATTCCGTGGTGGACCCTGCTGGTGGTGCCGTTGTCGCTGCTGGGTACCGGCCTGCACGCGTTGCATGATGGCGCCGGGCGCTGGGCATGGCGCGCCGCCGCCTGGCTGTTCGAGCTCAGCTGGCAGGCCCTGCAGCCGTTGGCGCTGCACCCGCAGGCGATGTGGTGGTTGGCCGAGGCGCCGCGCTGGGCGGTGCCGGCGGCAGTGGCGGGGGTGTTCTGGTGGCTGCTGCCACGCGGCGCTGGCGGTACCTTGGCAGGCCTGCTGCTGTGCCTGCCGCTGCTGTGGCCCGCCCGGCATGCACCGGCTGAAGGCGAACTGGAGCTGCTGGTGCACGACGTAGGGCAGGGCACCGCGGTGCTGGTGCGTACGGCGAGGCACGCGCTCTGGTACGACGTGGGGCCGCCGACCGGCGGCGACGGCAACGAACGCATTCTGGTCCCGTCCCTGCGCGCGCTCGGACAGGGGCCGCCCCAGCAGGCGATGCTCAGCCATGACCATCTTGATCACACCGGCAGCCTGCCGAGCCTGCGAAGGCAGCTGCCCGGGCTGCAGCTGCTGGCGCCACCGGGCAGCACCATCGCCGGCGCTGCGCCCTGCCAGCAAGGGATGCAGTGGCAGTGGGACGGAGTTGATTTCCAGGTCCTGCACCCGGCACCGGGCAGCCGCCAGGCCGAGAACGAGGACAGCTGCGTGCTGCGCGTCGCCAGCCGTCACGGCGTGGTCCTGCTGCCTGGCGATATCGGCCGCCCGGCCGAGCAGGCGCTGCTGAAGGCATACCCGGCAGCGCTGAAGGCGGATGTGGTGCTTGTGCCGCACCATGGCAGCGGTGGCAGTTCCAGCGCGCCGTGGGTCGAGGCCGTGGCGCCACGGCTGGCGGTGGTCTCGGCCGGGCACCGCAACCGCTTCGGGCACCCCCGCCAGGACGTGGTCCAGCGCTGGCAGGCGCAAGGGGCCGAGGTGCTGGCCACGGCCGATTCCGGGGCGATCCGCATATGGCTTGGCGCACAAGGGCTGCAGCTGCGTGAACAGCGCATCCACGCATCCCAGTGGTGGGATGCCGCTGGGCGGGCGCGGTCGGCTGCTATCCTATCGCCGATCGAACAAGCGGCCGTTGGGCCGGAGGGTTGAAACGTGTGGGAACTGGTCAAGGCCGGTGGCTGGCCGATGGTGCCGCTGCTGCTGTTGGGCGTACTGGCTTTGGCGATCATCCTGGAGCGTTTCTGGTCCCTGCGACGTACTGAAGTGCTGCCGCCCGGCCTCGGCCAGGAAGTGCGCAACTGGGCGGCACGCGGCAAGCTCGACCCCGCCCACCTGCAGACCCTGCGGGCGAACTCGCCGCTGGGCGCGCTGCTGGCCGCCGCGCTGGAAGCGCGCAACCGTCCGCGTGACCAGATCCGCGAGCGCATCGAAGACACCGGCCGCCACCTGGTGCACCGCATGGAGCGTTTCCTCAACGCGCTGGGCACCATCGCATCGGCCGGGCCGCTGCTGGGCCTGCTGGGTACTGTGATCGGCATGATCCAGATGTTCCTGGGCATCCTCGACCATGGCGTGGGTGATGTGAACCAGCTGGCCGGTGGTATCGGCAAGGCGCTGGTGTGCACCGCCACCGGCATGATCGTCGCCATTCCAGCACTGATGTTCCACCGCTACTTCAAGGGCCGTATCCACGGTTACGTGGTAGAGATGGAGCAGGAAGCCAGCGCGCTGCTGGATACGCTGGATGGCCGCCCCGGCGTGATGAACCCTGCTGCTGCCACGCGCCCGGCCGGCGCGGCCACGGCGAAGGCCTGATCGATGCGTATCGGCAACGACCGATCCCAGGATGAGCCGCATATCGACCTGGTGCCACTGATCGATGTCATCCTGGTGCTGATCATCTTCTTCGTGGTCACCACCACCTTCGATGCGCGCTCGACGCTGCAGGTGCAGCTGCCGACCGCCAGCCAGCAGCAGACCAATGAGCCGCCGCGCTCGTTGAGCGTGCTGATCAACGCCGAAGGCCGCTACTTCATCAATGATCAGGAAGTCCTGCGCAGCGACGTCGAGTCGGTCAAGCAGACCATCGCGGCCGTGGCCGGCAGCGACCGCACGCAGCCGGTGCTGTTACGCGCCGATGCACGCACTCCCTACCAGGCCGTGGTGACCGCGCAGGATGCGCTTGGTCAGCTCGGCTTCCGCCGTATTGCCATTGCAACAGCACCCGAGGTGCGTCCATGAGTTCCAAACACGCGCCGGTGTGGCCGATCTACAAACGTCTGCTGGGATACACCCGTGCCTACTGGGGCATGATGGTCGCCGCCGTCATCGCCATGGCGGTGGAGTCGGTAGCCGGCTACCACTTCACCAAGCTGATGGAGCCGCTGGTCAACCGTGGCTTCGTCAATCCCGAACCGAAAATGGCGGTGATCCTGCCGCTGACCATCCTTGGCCTGTTCCTGATGCGCAGCGCCGCCACCTGGGTGAGCGACTACGCGCTGGCCAAGACCGGTCGCAGCGTGGTGCGCGACCTGCGTGAACAGGTGCTGGCCAAGTACCTGCACCTGCCGTCCTCGCATTTCGATACCGAATCGACGCCGGTGATGGTCAGTCGCCTCAACTTCGATACCGAGCAGGTCACCCAGGCCAGCGCCGATGCGCTCAAGACCGTGGTTGCCGACACCCTGACCATCATCGCCATGCTGGCGGTGATGCTGCAGATGAGCGTCAAGGTGACCGTGGCCATGCTGGTGGTGGTGCCGATGATCGGCGTGATCGTGTCTTACGTGGGCAAGCGCTACCGGCGCATCAGCCGCGGTATCCAGGACGGCATGGGCACGATGGCGCAGACCGCCGAGCAGTCACTGGCGGCCCAGCAGGAAGTGAAGGTGCACGGCACCCAGCAGCATGAGATGTCGCGCTACTCGCGCCTGGCCAACCGCATGCTGGCGCTGAACATGAAGGTGGAAATCACCCGTGCCGGTGCCTCCAGCGTGGTCCAGTTCCTGGCCGCGCTGGCGCTGGCGGTGATCGTCTGGGTGTCGACCCGTGAAGCACTGGCAGGGCGCCTCAATGCCGGCCAGTTCATGGGCCTGATGATCTCGATGACGGCGATCATCCCGTCGCTGCGCCGCCTGACCAGCGTGCAGTCCTCGATCTCCCGCGGTGTGTCCGCCGCCGAGCGCCTGTTCGACATCCTCGACATGCCGGTCGAGCGCGACGAAGGCCGCAACACGGTGCAGCGCGTGCGTGGCGAACTGGCCTTCGAGCACGTCATGCTGCGTTACCGCGAAGACAGTGGCATCGCCCTGGACGACATCAGCTTCGTGGCCAAGCCGGGTACGGTCACCGCCATCGTTGGTCGATCCGGCAGCGGCAAAACCAGCCTGATCCGGCTGGTGCCGCGCTTCTACGAACCCAGCGGCGGGCGCATCACCCTCGACGGGGTGGCACTGGACGACTATCCGCTGGCCGACCTGCGTCGCCAGGTGGCGATGGTCGGGCAGAAGGTCATGTTGTTCGACGACACCATCGGCGCCAACATCGCCTATGGCATGGACGCGACGGATGAACAGATCCGAGCGGCAGCTGAAGCCGCGAATGCCTGGGAGTTCATCGCACGCATGCCGCAGCAGCTGCAGACCCCGGTGGGCGAGAACGGCGCGCTGCTGTCCGGTGGCCAGCGCCAGCGCCTGGCGATCGCGCGTGCGATCCTGCGCGACGCGCCGATCCTGATCCTCGATGAAGCCACCGCAGCGCTGGACAACGAATCGGAGCGCCTGGTGCAGGACGCGCTGCAGCGATTGATGCCCGAGCGCACCACGCTGGTCATCGCGCATCGCCTGTCGACCATCGAGCATGCAGACCAGGTGCTGGTGATGGACCACGGTCGCATCGTCGAGCGCGGTACCCACAAGGAGCTGCTCACCATGGGTGGCCTGTACCAGCATCTGCACAGCATGCAGTTCCGCGAAAGGCAGGACTGATGGCCGGCAAGGGTACCCAGACCCCGCCGTACTGGTACGACGGCACCCCGGTTCCGTGGGCGATGCGCCTGCTGGCGCCGCTGTATGCCGGCGTCACCGCGCTGCGCCGGCGCGCCTATCGGCGTGGCTGGCGCAAGCGCTACACGCTGCCGGTGCCGGTCATCGTGGTTGGCAACATCACCGCCGGTGGGACTGGCAAGACGCCGCTGACCATTGCGCTGGTGGAGCGCCTGCGTGCCGCCGGTTGGAAGCCGGGCGTGGCCAGTCGTGGCTACGGCCGCGAAGATGCCAACAAGCCGCTGTGGGTCAAGGCCGATACGCCGACCGCCAAGGGTGGCGACGAGCCGGTGCTGATTGCCTGGAAGACCGGCGTGCCGGTGCGCGTGGACAGTGATCGTGTTGCAGCCGGCAAGGCGCTGATCGAGGCCGGCTGCGATGTGATCGTCTGCGACGACGGCCTGCAGCACTACCGGCTGGCACGCGACATCGAGATCGAGGTGGTCGATGCGCAGCGCCGCTACGGCAATGGCCGGATGATTCCGGCCGGGCCACTGCGTGAGCCGGTCAGCCGCGCCAGCGAGTGCGATTTCCGCGTGGTCAACCTCGGCCAGGCCGATGAGGAGACTGCAGCACAGGCCTGCGGCTTCGGCCAGTGGCCGATGGCCCTGCACATCGACAGCGCACAACCGCTGGCCGGTGGCCGTGCCCGTCCGCTGTCGTATTTCAAGGGCCAGCGCGTGCACGCCGTGGCCGGCATCGCCCACCCGCAGCGCTTCTTCGACATGCTGCGCGCGCGTGGCATCGGCGTCGTGCCGCACGCCTTCGCTGACCATCAGGCCTATCAGCCGCAGGACCTGTCCTTTGGCAGCCAGCTGCCGGTGCTGATGACCGAGAAGGACGCGGTGAAATGCCGCGCGTTCGGCAATGACTGGCACTACGCGGTCCCGCTGCGCGCCGAGCTGCCTGCCGCATTCTGGGTGGCGCTGACCGACCGCCTGGACAAGCTGCGACCGAACTGAGTGGCGCGGCGGCGCTTGCATTCATGCGCCGCCGGCCGCATTCCCGTTGTAACGAGCCTGCCGAGTACCGCCCCATGACCGAATTCGTCGTCGCCATCCCGGCCCGCTATGCCGCCTCGCGGCTGCCGGGCAAGCCGCTGCGCCCGCTGGGCGGTGAGCCGCTGGTGCTGCACGTGGCGCGTCGCGCGCTGCAGGCCGGTGCCGGCGAGGTCTGGGTCGCCACCGACGATCAACGCATTGCCGACGCACTGTCCGGCCTGGCCGAAGTGAAGGTGGCGATGACCGCCACCTCGCATGCCTCCGGTACCGACCGCCTGGCCGAGTGCGCGCGCATCGCCGGCTGGGCCGATGACACTGTCGTGGTCAACCTGCAGGGCGATGAGCCGTTCGCACCGGCGGCGGGTATCCGCTCGGTGGCCCAGGCATTGGTTGAAGGCAATACGCCGATGTCGACCCTCGCCACGACCGTCGAAGACGCGCATACCCTGTTCGACCCGAACGTGGTGAAGCTGGTGCGCAACGTGCGCAACGAGGCGATGTACTTCAGCCGCGCCCCGATCGCCTGGCACCGCGATGGCTTTGCCCGCAGCCGTGACACGCTGCCGGCCGGTCACAACTGGCTGCGCCACATCGGCATCTACGGCTATCGCGCCGGTTTCCTGCAGCAGTTCGCGGCGATGCCGCCGGGCCAGCTGGAGCAGGTCGAATCGCTGGAACAGCTGCGCGTGCTGGAAGCGGGTTTCCCGATCAGCGTGGCGATCTCGCCCGAACCGTTCCCGCCGGGCATCGACACGCCCGAGGACCTGGAACGCGCCGAAGCATTGCTGCAGACGCTGGCTGCCCGATGAAGCTGCTGGTCGTCTGCCTCGGCAACATCTGCCGTTCGCCGATGGCCGAAGGTGCGCTGCGCGCGCGCCTGGACGCCTCGCCGCTGGCTGGTCGGGTGCAGGTCGATTCGGCCGGCACCGGCGACTGGCATGTGGGCGAGCCACCGGACCGGCGAGCGATCGCCTGCGCGGCCGGGCATGGCGTGGACATCGGCGGCCTGCGCGCGCGCCAGCTGCAGGTCGCGGATTTCGACCGTTTTGACTGGATCCTGTGTGCCGATGAGGCCAATCTGCGGGATGCCGGTCGCTTGGCCACACCCGCCCAGCGCGAACGCCTGGCGCTGTACCTGCCGTGGTCCGGCGGGCAGGGCAGGGGTGCGATCCCGGACCCGTACACCGGCGGCAGTGAGCATTTCGAACAGGTCTGGACATTGGTCGACGATGCTGCAAAACGTGCCGTGGCACGACTGTTGCATGACGCCGACTCCGGCATAATCGGGCCATGAACGTCCAGCCCGTCCCGGACCTGCCCGAGTTCGCCACCTGGCTCAACGCCACCCCCTGCACCCTGACCGAACTGCGCGGTCGGCCGGTGGCGCTGTTGTTCGTCAACGCCGCCTCCGCCTGGAGCGCGCAACGCCTGGCCGAGTTCGGCCAATGGCTGTCGCGCCACCCCGGCAAGCTGCAGCCGCTGGTGCTGCAGGTGCCGCGCTTCGATTTCGAACGCGAGGCCGGCGCCGCATTGAAGCTGCTGCGTCGCCAGGGCCTGACGATGCCGGTCCTGCTTGATGCCGACTGGGATGGCTGGCGCCGCTTCGGCATCACCGCCTGGCCGACCCTGGTGCTGCTGGATGCGCAGGGCCGCGAACAGCAACGGCTGGTCGGGCAGGGCGCCCCCGGTGAGCTGGAGCGTGCCTTGAACGCGCTGTGCGAAGGCGCACCGTCGGCGCCGCCGCGTGGCGGCAGCGAACTGCACCCGGAACCCCGCCAGGCGCTGCGCTTCCCGCTGGGCCTGGCAGTCAGTACCGAACGCCTGTACATCGCCGACAGCGGCCATCACCGCATCCTCGAATGCAGCCATGGTGGCCGCATCCTTCGCCAGTTCGGGCTGGGCACCGCCGATTTCATGGACGGCAACCTCGCCGAAGCCGCGTTCCACCGCCCGCAGTCGCTGGTGCTGGAGCGCGATTCGCTGTACGTCGCCGACACCGGCAACCACGCGGTGCGCCGCATCAACCTGCTGACCGGCATCGTCGATACCCTGTGTGGCAACGGCCGTCCCGGTGCACCGATGGAAGGCCCGGTCGCGCAGGCGCGGCAGGTTGCGCTGGACCATCCTGTCGGCCTGGCCATTGCCGACAATCAGCTGCACATCGCCATGGCCGGCGACAACCGCATCTGGAGCTACCACCTGGGCCAGCGCAGCCTGCAATGGCGCGCGGGCAGTGCTTCCATCGACGAGCGCGATGGCAGCGGGCATCTGGCCGCCTTCGCCCAACCCACCGCGTTGGCCGTGGTGCAGCAGGTGCTGTACGTGGCCGATGCGCTGGGTTCCTCGATCCGCGCGCTGCAGTTGCGCGGCGATCTGGTGCAGACCCTGGTCGGGCAGGGGCCGTGGCGCTTCGGTAGCGAAGACGGTCCGCGTTCGGACGCCAGCCTGCAGTTCCCGCAGGCGATCGCGCTCAGCCCGGATGCGCCGCTGTTGTGGATTGCCGATACCGGCAACGGCCGCCTGCGCACGCTGCGCCTGGGCGGTGGCGAACTGACCACCCAGCCGTTGCCACGACGCCTGCATGGCCCGGCGGGGTTGGCGGTAGGCGCCGGTGCGGTGTGGATCGCCGAGACCGACGCCCATGCCGTGCTGCGATTCGACCCGGATAGCGGCGTGCTCAGCGAAGTCCCGATCAGCGAATGACAGACGTTCCCGCCCCGGCCTTCGACGGCAAGGCCTTCGCGGCCCAGCTCAGTACCGCCCCTGGCGTGTACCGCATGTACGCCGCCGACGACACGTTGCTGTACGTGGGCAAGGCGCGCGCGCTGCGCAACCGTGTCGGCAGCTATTTCAACGGCAGCCCGAAGAACGCGCGGATCATGTCGATGATCTCGCAGATCGCGCGCATGGACGTGACCGTGACGCGCTCGGAAGCCGAGGCGTTGCTGCTGGAAAACCAGCTGATCAAATCACTGTCGCCGCGTTACAACGTCTCGTTGCGCGACGACAAGACCTATCCGCACGTGCTGCTGACCCGAGAGGACTGGCCGCGCATCGCGCTGCATCGCGGTCCGCGCGCCATTCCCGGCCGCTACTTCGGGCCGTATCCAGGCGTCACCGCAGTGCGCGAAACGCTGAACCTGATGCACAAGCTGTTCAAGCTGCGCAGCTGCGAGGACAGCGTGTTCCGCAACCGCTCGCGGCCGTGCTTGCAGTACCAGATCGGTCGCTGCAGCGCGCCCTGCGTGGAGCTGGTGCCGGCGCCGGACTACGCCGAATCGGTGCGTCGCGCCGCACTGTTCCTGGAAGGCAAGAGCGACGAGCTGACCCGCGAACTGGGCGAGCAGATGCAGGCCGCCAGCGAGGCACTGGAGTTCGAGCAGGCCGCGCGCCTGCGCGACCTGATCTCCTCGCTGCGCAGCATGCAGACCCGCCAGTACGTGGATGGCCGTGCCGCCGATCTGGACGTGCTGGCGGTGGCCATGCAGGGTTCGCAGGCCTGCGTGCTGCTGTTGGCTTTCCGCGATGGCCGCAACCTCGGTACCCGCCCGTTCTTCCCACGCACCAACGGTGAAGAAAGCCCGGAGGAAGTGCTGGCCGCGTTCGTCTCGCAGTACTACATCGAATTCGAGCCGCCGCGCGAGATCCTGCTGGATCGCGAGATTCCCGATGCCGACCTGCTGGTGGCCGCGCTGTCAGCCTCGGCCGAGCGCAAGGTGCAGCTGAAGTGGAACGTGCGCGGCGAACGCGCCGGCTATGTGGAACTGGCCAGCCGCAACGCGCAGCTGACCCTGGCGACCGAACTCAACAGCCGCAACGCGCAGCACGCGCGCAGCGACGCGCTGCGCGACATGCTGGGCCTGGCCGAGCCGGTCAAGCGTGTTGAATGTTTCGATATCAGCCATACCATGGGTGAGGCCACCGTGGCCTCATGCGTGGTGTTCGACGCCGCCGGTCCGGTGCGCGCGCAGTACCGCCGCTTCAACATCAGCGGCATCGAGCCGGGCGACGACTACGCCGCCATGCGCCAGGCCATCGACCGCCGTTTCCGCCGTGCGGTGGAAGAGCAGGGCGTGCTGCCGGACGTGCTGCTGATCGACGGCGGCGCCGGCCAGTTGGCCCAGGCCCAGGCCGCGCTGGCCGACCTGGGCGTGGAAGGCGTGCTGCTGGTGGGCGTGGCCAAGGGCGTGGAACGCCGCGCCGGCCACGAAGCGCTGGTGATGCCCGATGGCCGCGAGCTGCGCCCGGGCGCGGCCAATCCGGCGCTGCAGTTCATCCAGCAGGTGCGCGATGAGGCGCACCGCTTCGCCATCACCGGCCACCGCGGCCGCCGCCAGAAGGCGCGGATGACCAGCAAGCTGGAGGACATCCCTGGTATCGGGCCGCGCCGCCGCGCCAGCCTGCTCAAGCATTTCGGCGGCCTGGTCGGCCTGAAAGCCGCTGGTGAAGCGGAAATCGCCAAGGTGGAAGGCATCAATGACGCCCTCGCGGCACGTATCTACGCTAACCTGCACGGGTTGGCCACGCCTGATGCGGCCGAGTAGAGAGAGAAGCACGCAAGCATGAAGTTGACCCTGCCCACCTGGCTGACGTTGTTGCGGATCGTGATGATCCCGGTGCTGGTGCTGGTGTTCTACCTGCCCTACACCTGGACCAACTTCGCTTCGGCGGCGATCTTCGGCCTGGCCGCGATCACTGACTGGCTCGATGGCTGGATCGCACGCCGTTACCAGCTGGAATCGGCCTTCGGCGCCTTCCTCGACCCGGTCGCGGACAAGCTGATGGTGGCGGTGGCGCTGTTCCTGATCGTGCAGGGTCACCCGACGCCGTGGATGGCGTTCTGGGCGGCAGTCATCGTCGGCCGTGAAATTGCGGTATCGGCGCTGCGCGAATGGATGGCCGAACTCGGCCAGCGCGCCAAGGTGCGCGTGGCGATGATCGGCAAGGTCAAGACCACCGCGCAGATGGTCGCGCTGCTCTGCCTGCTGTATTCGGTGGCACCGAACGTGCCGGTGGAAGACATCTGGATGGGCTGGCCGGTGTTCCACATCGGCGACTGGACCCTGGCGATCGCCGCGGTGCTGACCCTGTGGTCGGGCCTGCAGTACCTGCACGCCGCCTGGCCGAGCCTGCGCGATGACGAGCGCGCGGCGCGCGAGCGTGCGCGGCAGAAGAAGCTGGGCAACTGAGCGCCGGGGTAGGATCCCTTTCCGCAGGAAAGGGCTCTGACCACATCGATGCGCCTATCCACGCATGGCGTGGATCTACTCGACGCGCTGGACGGATCTACGGTAATGCCCCATCCACGCATGGCGTGGATCTACTGGAAATGCCGCATCGACGGATGATGCGGATCCATCGGTTTGCGGGGATGCCATGGTAGATCCACGCCATGCGTGGATACGCAATGCAAGGTGCCACGCAGACCCTGAGAAAAAGCGCTTGACGCCATTCTTGGAATAGGTAAAATTTCGCCTCCCAAGCGGGAATAGCTCAGTTGGTAGAGCGCAACCTTGCCAAGGTTGAGGTCGCGAGTTCGAGTCTCGTTTCCCGCTCCAGATTCAAAAAAAGGCGCTCCCGTAAGGGGGCGTTTTTCGTTTGCGTCCAACGCGCTTCATTGCCACTTCACCGTCGCCCCATCGCCCCACCACATGAAGGTTGGATGCTGCATCCTTCGTTCCAAGGGTGACGCCGCGATGCCTCATCAATCCTCCGCCTACGACCACGACGTGGTCATCGTCGGCGCCAGTTTCGCCGGTGCCGCCTGTGCGTTGGCTGCTGTCCAATATGGACTGCGCGTGTGCGTACTCGAACGCAAGGCAGATCCCGGCGAGCGCCTGCACACCACCGGCATCGTGGTGAAGGAAGCGATGGAGCAGACCTGGCTGGGGCGCATGCCCGAACACCTGGTGCAACGCGTTGCCAATGTGCGCCTGTATGCGCCGAACCTGCGCAGCCTGTTGTTGGCCGCGCCGGGCTATTACTTCCTCACTACCGATACGCCGAACCTGATGCGCTGGCTAGCCAGCGAGCTGCGCGCGAACGGTGTCGACCTTCGCCTGCAGCAGTCCTTCACCGACGCCCATCGCAGTGGTGACGGCTGGCAGGTGGAAGGGGCAGGGCGGTGCGCCTACCTGGTCGGCGCCGATGGCGCACGCTCACGCGTTGCCCAGCGCACCGGCCTCGGCCAGGTGCGTGACAACCTCTACGGCGTCGAACGTGAGTTCGCCGGCCTCCAGTTGCCGCAGAGCGACGCACTCCATTGCTTCGTCAGCAAGCGCTTTGCAGCGGGTTACATCGGCTGGGTCGCACAGAACCCGACCGGGCTGCAGGTCGGCTTGGCGCTGCGCCATGACCCGAACCAGGTGCGGCCGCCTGATATCGATGGCTTTCTTGAGCACGTGCGCGATGTGGTCGGCATTCCGCCTTCGGCGCGTCCCTCGGCCACCCGCGCAGGGCTGGTGCCCTGCGGCCGGCCGGATGGGCCGTTCACCGGCCAACGCGTCATCCTGACCGGCGACGCGGCGGGCATCGTCTAACCACTGTCCGCCGGAGGCATCCATTCCTCGTGGCGGCACGGCTGGGCGGTCGGCGAGGCGATTGCCCGCCATCTGCGTGGGCAAGGGCCGGAAGCGGAACGGGTGGCGCGGCAGGTGGCGCCGGCATTCCATGGCAAGCGCCTGCTGCGCTGGGCGATGGATCATCTGCAGGCCGACTGGCCGCTCAACGCACTGCTGCACACGGCGACCACGCGGCGCATCGCTGAGCAGGTCTACTTCCATCGCCGTGGCCTGCGAACCTGAGGTATCGGTCCTGGGGGCCTGAACGCCGCCCCACAATGCACGCGAAAATTCCTGTTGACGCCGTGCAGCAATATCGACACAATAGCGCTCCTTCGACGCAGGTCGAACGGAATCTGCGGGAATAGCTCAGTTGGTAGAGCGCAACCTTGCCAAGGTTGAGGTCGCGAGTTCGAGTCTCGTTTCCCGCTCCAGATTCAAGAAAACGCTCCCGAAAGGGGGCGTTTTTCGTTTGTCACACCGGTTGCACCACTGCCGCGCTAGCGTGCCTTGCCGGGCAGGGCGCTGCACCAGGTCCGGGCATCCTGCCGGTCGAAACCGGGGCAGCGGTTGTCCCGCCGGATGTAGACGTAGGGCACGTCGTCTTCGTAGGTGAAGTGGTAGTAGTAGGTCCGGTCCTTTCCGTACAACCAGTAGTTCGACGAGCCCTGGTTGATGGCATATGGCTCGAACGTGAAGATCGAAGATTCACGAGGGATGAAGTTGCTGCGCTCCATCAGTAGCAGCGTGGCGTTCGAGACCAGTGGGGTGGTCAGGACGAGCACGATCACACCGACAGTCGCTGTCGTGATCGAGCCAATCAGCAGCCAGCGGCGAGGGCGTTTCACGGTCGGGCAGCATCGAAGCAAGACAATGCCGCAATGTGCAATACGCTGTGAAAGTCGTCCAGTGTTCCGTGCCGGGAACGCATTGAAAGCGTAGTGAAAGACTGGGTCGGCGTTGCCTGAACCGCACGCGTGCTGTGACCTTTTTCGGACGATTTCTCCATGTTCGCTCCACAATCGCACGGTAGCCTTCATGCTCCTTCTACACGTTGGCGGGCTGGTGGTCAGGCGTATCACTTCAGTGGCAGTGCCCAAGGCCGGGTACGGACTCTCCCTGCATGCAGTGCTGCGCCCTGGTGCGTTGTTGGCAAGCCTGGCCCTGGCCGGTTGCATGTCGGTGCCTGTTCCGGACCTGCCTGACCGCACGCCCAGCGCCTGGACCCAGGTGCCGCAGGGCCAGGGCGTGGCAGTGGATGCCAGACAGTGGTGGAAAGTGCTGTCCGACCCGGCACTGGATGGCCTGGTCGACCAGGCCATCGCCGGCAATCTGGACCTGCAGCAGGCTACGCTGCGCCTGCAGGCCGTTCGGATCGTCGCCGGCACTTCCGACTCGCGTTTCCTGCCGGAAATCTCGGCCAGCGCCAAGCAGGTGCAGGACGCCGCCGCCGTCGATACCTACTTCCATGCCGGCATCGAAGCGATCTGGGACCTGGGCCTGTTCGGTGCCGCCGAGAGCGCGCAGTTGAGCGCGCAGGCTTCGGCCGGCAATGCCGAGGCGCTGCGCAATGCCGCGCAGGTGGCGGTGATTGCCGACGTGGTGCGCAGCTATCTGGACCTGACCGTTGCACAGGCCCAGCAGGACCTGCTGGCCCGCCAGCAATCGGTGGATGACCGCGGCGAGCACCTGGCCCTGGTCCGCCAGCGCCTGCGCCTGGATGAGCCTGGCGAACTGGATCGCCTGCGTGCACGCCAGGCCGCGACCCGCGCCGCCATCGCACAGGCCCGGGAAAACGCTGACAACGCGGCTCGCGCGCTGGCATTGCTGCTGGGCCGCGATGGCCCGGATCCAGCCTGGCGCGCCTATCGCACGCCGCCAAAGCTGGGTACGTTCTCGCTGCAGCAGGTGCCGGCGGATCTGCTGCGTCATCGCCCGCAGATCCTGTTGGCCGAAACGGAGGTGATGCAGGCGGCGGCCAGCAAGGGCTCCGCACGTGCCGCGATGTATCCGCGGGTCAGCCTCGGCGGCTCGATCTTGTACGCCTACAACCTCACCCAGAACGCGCGCTCCAATTCCGACTCCAGTCCCTCGATCGGCCCATACATCGATATCCCGCTGTGGGATTGGGGCCAGCGCCGCGCGCGCTTCAATGCCGATGAAAAGCAGCTGGATGCCGCGTTGCTCGGTTACCGCAAAGCGGTACTGGAAGGCGTGAGCGAAGTGGAAGGCGCGCTCGGCAGCCTTGCACGCCAGGACAGCAGCATCCAGTCGCTGCGCGCGGCCAATGATGTTGCCGGCCAGCAGGTCAAGCGACAGGCACGTCAGGTGCAGCTGGGGCTGTCCAGTGAGTTTGATGGCCTGGATACGCAGCGTGCCGCGCTCGCCTCGCAGGCTGATCTGATCGGTGCGCAGGGCGCACGCGTGCTCGCGTTTGCTTCGCTGTACCGCGCGCTTGGCGGTGCACCGCTGCCGGCTGAGGGTGAGGGCGAACAGCAATGATCGCGCTGGCCCGCAAGACCCTGGCCTATGAGTGGCGCCGGTTTCTGCCGGTAGTGCTGGCGATGTGCTTCGCTGGCGTGCTGCTGATCGTGCAGGCGGCGCTGGTGCTGGGTATCTTCGGTACCGCCGCGATCTACGTGAAGGCATCGTCGGCTGATATCTGGGCCGGTTTCCCCGGCACCCAGAGCGTGAACTACGGCCATGCAATCAGTGCGGATGTGGAAAGCCACCTGCGCATGGATCCGGATGTCACCCGCGTCGAACCCTACGAATGGGTCGATGGCGAATGGCGTTCCAGCGCGCAGGGTACCGGCAACGTGTCGGTGTATCTGTCCGGCATCTCCACCCAAGGCGACGCGATGATGTTCGCGCGCATCCTGCCCGCCGACCTGCGCGCGCAGCTGCGCGAACCCGGTGCGGTGATCGTCGATAGCGCCGATCTGGATACGCTGGGCGTGGACCTGCAGAACAACCGTGCGTGGATCAATGGCAAGGCGGTGCGCGTGGTCGCGGCACAACCGGGCCTGCGTGGCCTTGGTGGCGTCAACGTGCTGGCCTCGCTGGATACCGCGCGCGCCATCGCGGGTACCGATCCGCACGAGGGCAGTACCTATTTCGTGGCGGGCCTGCGTTCGCCCGACCTGGCCGACCGTGTGCGCGACCGCCTGGCCACGTCGATGGGGCAGGCCACGCCGGTCGAGTTCTGGACGGCACCGGAGTTCGCCAGCCGCTCGCAGCAATACTGGCTGTTCGATACCGGTGCCGGCATCGCAGTGTTGTTCATGGCCGTCATCGTCTGCTTCGTCGGCGCGGTGATCACCAACCAGTCGTTTGCTTCGGTGGTGGCCGGTTCGGTACGCGAGTACGCCACGCTCAATGCACTTGGTGCCGGTCGCTATGCGCTGGCGCGGGTGGTGTTCGAGCAGGCGCTGCTGATCGGCGGCGTGGGCATGTTGCTGGCGGCGGCGTTCAGCACCGTGGTGTTGTTGATCGCACAGACCCAGCGCGTGCCGGTGCAGCTGACACCGATGGTGATCATCGGTTGCGTGGCGCTGGTCGCGGTGATGGCCATGCTGTCGAGCATCATGGCGGTACGCAGTGTCGTCCGCTCCGATCCATCGTTGCTGCTGCGTTGAGGACCGGTCGATGACTTCCATACGCGCCGTCGCCCCGACCCTGCAGGCCGACGCACTGGAAAAGGGTTTCATGTCCGGCGACGTGCAGGTGCCGGTGCTGCGTGGCCTGTCACTGGACATCTATCCCGGTGAACTGACCCTGGTATCGGGCCCATCCGGTTGCGGCAAGAGCACGCTGCTGTCGTTGCTGTCTGGGTTGTCTGCGCCCGATGGCGGCCGCGTGCACGCGCTCGGGCAGGATGTGGGCCACATGACGCGCAGCGAAGTGGAGCGCTTCCGCCTGCACCATGTCGGCTTCGTGTTCCAAGGCTTCAATCTGTTCCCCGCACTGACCGCACTGGAACAGGTGCAGCTGCCGCTGGGCTATCGCGGCATGAGCAATCGCGAAAGCGAACCGCTGGCCCGCAAGGCATTGGACGAGGTGGGCCTCAGCCACCGCAGCCACATGCGACCGGCGCAGCTGTCCGGTGGTGAGAAGCAGCGCGTGGCCGTTGCGCGCGCCTTCGCCAAGTCGCCGACGCTGATCTTCGCCGACGAACCCACCAGCGCGCTGGACGCCGAGAACGGCCAGCGCGTGATCGACATCCTGCATCGCTACGCACGTGCGCATGGCGCCACCGTGCTGTGCGTGAGCCACGATCCACGCCTGATCCGGCATGCGGATCGGGTGATCGCCATGGAAGACGGCATGGTCCGTGATGACCGCCGCCAGAACGAAACTGTAGAGTCCGCCCCATGACCAAGACGTTGCACCTGCTTCCCTTCAGCCTGGTACTGTCCGCGGCGCTGCTGCTCGGCGCCTGTTCCAAGGACGCGCCTGCCCAAGCACCTGCAGGTAAAGCCGGCACTGCCACCGCCGGCAAGGTCGCGGTGGCGCGCGGCATCATCGACGTCGAGGGTGGCCTGATCGCGCTGGCGCCGCCGGTGGATGGTTCGATCACCGCCGCGCCGGTGAAGGAGGGTGCCACGGTGAAGAAGGGACAGTTGCTGCTGTCGCTGGATGGCGCCCTGCTGCAGCAGGAAGTGGCGATGGCCACCGCCGATCTGGCCCTGGCCAACGACCGCCTGAAGGGCAGCCAGGCGCAGTTGCGCGAACTGGAGCGCAACGCCACCCGTCTGTCCACCGGCGCCAGCGAAGGCGTGTCGTCCAACCAGCAGGCCGATGCGGCCAAGCAGCAGCTGGCAGGTGTGCGCGCCGATGTCGATGTGGCCGGTGCGCAGGTCGACATGGCCCAGCACAAGCTGGAACACGCCAGACTGAAACTGCAGCAGATGTCGCTGAGCGCGCCGGAAGCCGGCACCGTGGTCGGCCAGATGCCGGGCCTCGGTGCATTCGTGCAGGGTGGCAAGCCGGCGATCTCGCTGCTGCCGGCACGCCCGCTGCAGGTGCGTGCAGAACTGAGCGCCGCCTATGCCGATGCCGTGCAGGTGGGCATGAAGGCCACCGTCGTGCCGGACAGCGATGGCGCCGAAAACACCGGCACGCTGCCACCCGCGCGCGTGGTGCGCATCAGTCCGGTGTTCGCGCAGGCGCGCCTGCCTGAAGACGCCGGGCGTGGCGTGGCCAAGGTGGTGGAGTGCGTGCTGGAGTTCGACGGCGCGGCCAAGGCGCGGTTCGGCCAGCATGTGCGGGTGGAGTTCCGGAAGTAGGGCGTGGGCCTCAGTTCCCGAGCCAACGTCGCAGGCGAGGCCAGAGTGAGGCCGGCACAACCACGAGCAGTGCCAGCAGCAGGATGGCGCTCATGCCGAGCAGCCAGTTCGAGTGGACGTCGCGCACGGGGGATTGATGCATGGCAGCCAAGCCCCATAGGACGTTCCACCCCAGCCATGGAATGAGGCTGATCAGGATCCGCAGCCACAGGCGGCGGAACCGCCATGGCTGCACAGCCAGGCCCAGCGCTGTCATTTCCACGAGGACGATCAGCGCGAACGTGATCACCGAGCCGATGGGATAGGGCAGTGTCCCGGACTCGGTGTGACGCAGTTGCCAGTAGTCTGGCTTGAAGCCGGCATGGATGAGCGCGGCAACCAGCAGTAGCCAGATGAGTGATGCCAGCAGCCAGAAGGAAGGGGGAGCACGGAATGCGATGGGCAGGGGCACGATGCAGGCGTTCGTCGCTGGCGGATCCTCAACTTCCTGCATCGGCCTGCCGCAATCCATGCAAGAGATCCGAAAATGAAGCGGTGAAGCCCTCGGATCCAGCGCCTTAAGGAACCGCAGTCGGGGTCTTCTTCCTGCCGGAAATGCGTCCCAGGACGCTGACCAGCGACACCACGCACAGCGCCAGCAGCAGTCCCACGTCCAACAGCAGCAACCACAGCAGGTGCATTCCCTGCACCGGTGGTTGGTGCATCGCCGACAGCAGCCATGGTACCGACCAGGCCAGCAGCAGCACGAAGGCAATCAACAGGCGCAGCCACAGTCGCTTCAGTTTCCATGGCCGCACGATCAAGGCGGCCACGACCAGTTCTACCGTGCCCAGCAACGCGAACACGATGACAGTGCTGGTCGGGTAGGGCAGTTCGGCGCCTTCCAGGCGGTGCAGCAACCAGTAGTCCGGGGTGAAGCCGGCATTGACCAGCGCGACGATCAGCGCCAGCCAGGTCAGCGCGACCAGCAACCAGAACAGGCGGACGTAGCGTCTAGGCATCGGCGGTGTCCATGGCGGCGGGGAGGCGGTTGCGTGATGCATACCATGCGGAGATGACGATTGCGGCCAGTGCCAGCAGGCCGGGCCCGGCGGTGAAGTACAGCAGGCGCAGCGGATGGTTGTGCATCAGCGTCCAGCTGGCGAACGCCAAAGGAATCGTCAGGACCAGCAGCTTGGCAAACAGTGGCCGCAGCACCGCGATCAGCGGCTGGGCGCCAATGAACATCCAGAACAGATAAAACTGGGCGATGCCCAGGCTGATGTCGCGATGGGAGGTGAAGCCGAAATGGTCGCGATACCAGTTCATTCCCAGGGGAATCAGTGCCCAGTACAGCAGGGCCACCAGCAGATGCAGCAGCAGGGCGATCAACAGGGGCTTGCCGCGAAGGAACATGGGCGCACGGGGCTGGGCGGGGCAGCGTACCCCAGTGCGGACGCCCATGACCGCATCGTGTGAAGACTGTTGACGGCGTGAAGGAATTTGGACACAATAGCGCTCCTTCGACGCAGGTCGAACGGAATCTGCGGGAATAGCTCAGTTGGTAGAGCGCAACCTTGCCAAGGTTGAGGTCGCGAGTTCGAGTCTCGTTTCCCGCTCCAGATTCTACAGGGCCCCGGTAGGGGCCTTGTTTTTCTCCCGCCACGGCAAGGCGGGGCACGTTGGGCCACAAGGCTTTACGCGCAGTCAGAAAAGTGAAATCGCTGGTGTGTGTTCCGGATTTCCGGTACCATGGCGGCTTACGCGGGAATAGCTCAGTTGGTAGAGCGCAACCTTGCCAAGGTTGAGGTCGCGAGTTCGAGTCTCGTTTCCCGCTCCATGTTCCGACAGGCCCCATCATGGGGTTTTGTCTTGTCAGGGCTCCGTTCCTGGCGCGCAGTACGTTGGCCTCATGGCAGAGTGGCTATGCACCGGATTGCAAATCCGTTTACAGCGGTTCGATTCCGCTTGAGGCCTCCAATTGAAAAGCCCTGACTCCGGTCAGGGCTTTTTTGTTTGTCTGGATGCCAGCTAACCTGCGTCCGGATCGATATCCGCTACAGCTTGGCCAGCGCCTGCACCGTGGCTTGGGTCAACGGCTGGGGCAGGGCATCCAGCGCGAACCAGCCCAGCCCTGTCTGCACACCCGGCTCCTGGATGGAGGCCTCGGCACCGGCAGGTGCCCGAGCCTCGAAGATCGGCGCGACCCAGTGCTGCGCAAGTGTCGGCTCGAAATGATCGGCCACGCACAGCAGGCGCAGCAGCGTCACTTCCAACGCCGTCTCCTCGCGAGTTTCGCGGACCACGGCAGCCTCCACCGTTTCCATCCAGTCGACTTTGCCGCCGGGCAGGCCCCAGTGCCCGCGCTCCGGATCGCGTCCGCGCTGGATCAGCAGGATGCGGCCGTCGGCATCACGGACGACGGCGCCGCATCCAACGCGGGGAATCTGAAGTTCAGTCATGGCGGAGAGTGAAGAAGGAGCCGTCTTCATTCTTGCATGCACGCCGTATCAGGCGAACCCGCGCTAGGCTGGGCACCTGTGCATCAGCAAGCTCACAGGTGTGTCGCATGCTTCTCCGGCAACTCGGCGCTGACGACGCCGATATTCTCTGGCAAGCACGGTTGCAGGCCCTTCGCGAGTCGCCTGCGGCGTTCCTGTCCACGCTGGCCGAGGCGCAGAATGACTCGGCGGACGTGATGCGCGCCCAGCTTGGCGATCCCAGCACGCGCTACTTCGGCACGTTCGTGGACGGCATGCTGGTGGGTTTCCTGCGTTACGTACGCCCGGTGCGGATGGCGCGACGGCATACGGCGGAAGTGCACAGTGTCCATGTGGGTGCTGGCCATCGAGGCCAGGGTATCGCCCGTCAGCTTCTTCTTGCCGCGTTCGCGGCTGCGCGCGCGGAAGGCATCGAATCGCTCACTCTCACGGTGCTGGCGGACAACGCCGCCGCGCGCGCGCTGTATGAATCGCTGGGTTTCACCGAATCCGGCGTCGCGCCGCGCGCGGTGAAGCGCGACGGCCGCTATGTGGACATGGTGTCGTACTGGATTTCAGTGACCAGCCACCCACCATCGCCGGCACCTTGAATCACCCGCTCTACGCCGGATCGTGGACCGGCGTCTGCGCGCGGAAGTTGCGCCCGACTGGTTCACCCACGCTCAGGTAGTGGCGGAACAGATAGATCAACGGTTTCCAGTGGGCGACATCGATGTGCTGGGTGCCAGCCACGGTGATCGCTTCGTGCGCATGCACGCAACGGATCCGTCCTTCGACGATCACGAAGCCCTGACCGTCATCCTCGCCGGGCGGGTGCATCGCCATCACGCTGACTTCCACCTGCAGCGGGCACTCGGCAATCGCCTCTGGCGCGACGTGCGTCGAGGCGACCGCACTGAAGCCCCCCAGCGCGAACTTGTCGCGGACGTGCACGTAGCCCATCGCCTGTTTGGCAGTGGGCACCGGGTCGCAGCCTGTCGCGCGCGCGATGGCCTCGACCTGTGCGGCCTGCGCGGAGGATGGGAAGTTCAGTACGCACTCGTTGCGCAGCTGCAGGTTGCGATAGCCCTGACCCTGCACGCCGAGGCCCAGCACTACCCGGTTGCCCAGGGCCCAGAACGAAGACAACGGACTGATGTTGCTGCTGCCGTCGTCGTTCAGCGTGGTCATCAGCAACACAGGCGTGCCCGGGTACAGGACCGAAGGGGTGATGCGGCGGCGGGGAATCGGAGCGGTTTTCACGGCAGGCCTTGCACTATCGGGGTGGCCACTGTGCCGTGGCAGCGGGTGCCGACGCTTCGGCCTGCATCGAACTGTCGGCCTGCAATGGCGTGCCACAATGCGGGCATGGTCCACACCTCAGGTTCCCTTGTCAGCGTCGGTGCCCTGGTTGGCGACCAGGCGCGCGCATCCATGCTGCTGCAGTTGATGGATGGGCGTGCGTATACCGCGACGGAGCTGGCACGCGTGGCTGGGGTGACACCGCAGACGGCGAGCACGCATCTGCGCAGGCTGGTCGAGGGCGACCTGCTGGTCGCTGTCGCGCAGGGGCGCCATCGCTATCACCGGCTGGCCTCGCACGAAGTCGCCGACATGCTGGAGGGCATCCTGCGCGTTGCGGACCGCACGCCGTCCTGCACCGCTGAGGCATCACGCAGCATGCCGGCGTTGCGCCAGGCGCGTTCCTGCTACCGGCATCTGGCCGGTGTGCATGCGGTGGCGATCACCGACCGCTTGTTGCAGGCAGGGCACCTGGTCCCGCACCAGGCGCATTGGCGGGTGAGTGTGGAGGGCGCAGCGTTCCTGCAGGAGCTCGGCCAGCCGCTGGCTGAGCTGCTGCGGCTTCCCGTGACGGTCAAGCCTGCGCGCTACTGCCGAGGATGCCTGGACTGCACCGAGCGGCGCCCGCATCTGGCCGGGCTGGTCGGCGAGGCGATGCTGGACAGCTTCGTGAAGAACGATTGGCTTCGGCGGGTTGAGGGTCGACGCGAACTGCGCCTGACGCAGCCGGGGCGCGAAGCGCTGTGGACGCGGTTCGGCCTGGCGACATAAGGGCCCCTCCAGTCTCATTCGCCCACGACATGGCAAGGCGCTATGGTCGAGTTCCAAGTCTTAGGGAGCTGCAATGGCGAGCAAGGACATGAACGATCGCGGCACGCTGGCGGTATGCCGGCAATGAGCAAATCTTCTGTGGAAGTACGTTGGCTGACGTTCCGCCTGATGAACGGCCAGTCGATCGGACCGGATCGGCTGAAGGATGGATGGGTGATTGCTTCGGAGACCCGCCACTGTGGCGTGCGGCGTGAAGCCATCGAAGGCGCGGGCGTGGTCTACGCGCTGTATGCACCGGCCAACCTCGCCTCACCGCGGCGCGCGGAGATGCGCATGCGCGAATTCCTGATGAGCTCCGGCTACACCTTCACCATGGGTACGCTGGGCGGCTGACGCCGCCCTTTGGGGTCACGGGCGTACGGTCAGTGCCTGGCCGAGCATGCCGATCGGACCGCGCGCATCGTGCAGCACGGTGCTGGTCAAGCCGAGACCCTGGTGGCCAAACGACACCGACGTGTCGAAGCCCAGCCACTCGCCTTCGGGCATGCCGAACAGGTGCGCGGTCAGATCGAGGTTGGGGAAGGCGACCTCCTTCGGATCGGCGCGCACGGCCATGCCATT
The DNA here is from genome assembly GCF_056481995.1 of Stenotrophomonas sp. 80084_Sma. Taxonomy (NCBI): domain Bacteria; kingdom Pseudomonadati; phylum Pseudomonadota; class Gammaproteobacteria; order Lysobacterales; family Lysobacteraceae; genus Stenotrophomonas; species Stenotrophomonas sp. 80084_Sma. The sequence goes on from NZ_CM151177.1 coordinate 1,740,150, forward strand.
GGACAGATCGAACAGGGTGGCGGCACGGGCCAGCGGACTGACCGGCTCGCCGTCCAGCAGCGCGTGCTTCGCGCGCGCCCAGTAGGTGGCACGGCCGGGCCCCTGATCGTGTCGGCGGATCTCCACGCTCTTGATGAAACCGCCTGGCCAGACCGTACCTGGGTCCCACGCGGGCATTGATTCCGGCGGAGCAATGCCGGCGATCGGCGTGCCGGCGATGGCCTGCGTATCGTTCGGGCGCATCAGCCATGCACGCACGCGCAGCGCCGGGCGATCGTCATGGCGCAGCGTGGCTTCGACCAGTTCGATGGTGCGACCACCGCGCAGCACCTGTACGTCGGCCTCCATCGCTTCGATCGGAATGGTGCCGAGGATGTCGTAGGACAGGCGCGCGATCAGAAAACCGTGCCCACGCGCTGCGGCGTCGCGTTCCAGGTGGTGCGCCAGCAGCCCGATCGCAGGTGCGATGTGTTGTTCGCGGATGTTCCAGGCGCCGCCCGTGTGTTCGGTCGGCAGGTAGCGGGTGTCGCTCAGTCGTTCGAAGAAGGCCATCGTATGCGTTGTGTCAGTAGGGAGGGGAGGCGGCAGATGCTGCGCGGGTCCCTGCATCGTAAGCGTTTGGCAGCGTGGCCGGCTGAGCCGGCTCCCGCAGGAGCCGGCCGGATGCCGGTCAGGAGGACTGGCAATCCATTTCGCGGCACATCTTGTACTGGGCCAGGCATTCTGCGGGTGTCTTGGCCAGTGGGCCTGAGGTTGCGCGCAGACAATATTCGTACTGCTGGCTGCAGAATTCACAGGGGCCTGCGGCGAAGGCCAGCCCGGTCACGGCCATGCCAAGGAACATCACGGTCTTCAAGGTCGTCTTGATCATCACGTCAGTCCTTTGTGTGCCCGTCAATGGGCCCGGCCACCATAGCAGTCCTTATGGCGCGCCCCTGATGCGCTGCGACACGTTGAGCTCAACGCTGGATTGCCTTCAAGGCATCGACAACCTGTGCTTCAGAGAAGCCACAATGCCCTTCGCCCACCGGCGGCAGCACGCGCGGCAATGGTCGCGCGCCGGCCTGTGCGGCCATCTGCGGATACACTGCCTGCATGTGCGGCACGATGGTGGGATCGTTGTTGTTGAACTGGACCACCAGCGGTCGCTTCAACGCGCCGCTAAGTGCCAGCTTCGCGCGGACATCGGCCTGTGCCGCAGGCACGGGAGCGATGCGCTGCACGCCGGCATTGAACGCGGCGTCGTCACCGAATCCGCTGTACACCACACCAAGGTTGCCGGCCGGCATGCCGCCGCTGCGCGTGGCCAGTTCATGCAGGACCAGCGTGTGCAGGCTGATTGTCCCGGCCAGTGCATCCGGAGCGACCTGCAGTCGCTTGGCGAGCACGTCGGCATGCTGGGGATTCCGTTGCAGCGCGTCGGCGATGCCCTGATAGAGCACTCCCTGCGGCAGCACGGCCGCTTCATGCGAAGCCAGTCCGGTGGCCGGCAGGCCTGCAGCGTTGGGGAAGAAGTAATCGAAGGCGACCAGCGTGGTCAGCAGATCTGCGGCGATCTGTTCGCCACTGAGATTGGCACCGCACAGCGAGACGCCACCGGTGTAGTGCTGCGGGAAGCGTTCGAGGCTGGCGAGTGTCACCGCGCCGCCCATCGAGAATCCGAGCAGCCAGGTGTGGCGCACGCGCTTGAGTTCGCCCAGCGCGTGCTGGCGCAGGCGCTCCATGTCGGTGATCGCATCGGCCACTGCCCAGCCCTGGCTGGCGTAGGCACTCTGCGCGACGGCGTAGCCTGCGGACAGCAGCGTTGCGGTGCTGTCATTGGCGGTCATCGGCGTAGTGCGTGGCACGCCCACCGGCTCGTAGCCGTGCGCCAGCATCACCAGGTCGCCGTTCCAGTCAGCCGGCACGTCCAGCCGCTAGGGGGCGCCCTGCAGCTCGCCGCTGAGCATGCGTGGTGCCGTGGGTGGCGCGGCCAGCAGCGATGCCGCAGGCAGCAGAAGGCCGAGGGCGAGGGCGCATCGAAGCAAGGGTCGCATCGTGGTCATTCCATGCGGGAATGGCGCCGAGCATAGATCCCCGCAAAACCTTGCGCGCGCTGCACTGCCGCAGGGGATTGCCCGCCGGCCAGGCTGCGCTCTACGCTGGCGGCATGGTCCTGCACAGCACCGCGTCGATTATCCGCATTCCCCACGGGAAGGCGGGATAGCGCGCGGTCGCCACGGCCATGCAACCCGCCCGGGAAGGCGGGTTGCATGCGGCGCTCTCCCGGGTACTGGAATCCATCGAGGAGAACGCAGATGCATCATCTTTCATCGACCGACAATGCGCCGACCCTGCACCTGGTGTGCGGCAAGATCGGTGCCGGCAAATCCACCCTGTCGCAGCAGCTGGCGGCGCAGCCACGTCACGTGCTGATCAGCGAGGACGCCTGGCTGGCCGCGCTGTATCCCGACCAGATCCATTCCGTTGCCGATTACCTGCAGCGCGCGGCCGCGCTGCGCGGAGCGCTGATGCAGCATGTATGCGCAATCCTGCAGGTCGGCGTTTCGGTCGTGCTCGACGTTCCGTTCAACACGCCGGCCGCCCGTGCATGGGGCCGCGAACTGTTCGAGTCGGCCGGTGTTGCCCACCAGCTGCATTTTCTCGATGTTGCCGACGCCATCTGCAAGGCGCGGCTGCATGCCCGCAACGCGCGCGGCGAGCACCCGTTCCAGGCCAGCGACCAAGCCTTCGAGCAGATCACCCGTCACTTCGTGGCACCTGCGCAGGAAGAGGGCTTCGTGGTGATCCGTCATTCACAGGAGGCTTGAGGGCGCAGAGAGGGCGGCGTTCAGTCGACCATCTCGGTGGCGATTCCGATACGATCTGTCGCATTGAGCTCGCCTCGCTTGACCCGGAGTCCCGTCATGGTCGACCGTCTCGCCATACTGCTTGAACGTTTTGCGGTGACCGCCTCGGTATTCCATGCCGGTGCGCTGTGCGGCATCAACACGCTGGAGGGCGAAGACGAGGCGGGTCAGCTGCACCTGGTGCGGCGCGGGCCGGTGCAGGTCAGCCACGGGCAGCAGACCGTGCAGGTCGAAGTGCCGAGCCTGCTGCTGTATCCGCGGCCGATGCCGCATCGCTTCAGCACCGACCCGCAGCAGGGCGCCGACATGGCCTGCGCCAACCTGCATTTCGAGGGCGGTCGGCTCAATCCGATCAGCGCCGCGCTGCCTGATTTCATCTGCCTGCCGCTGGCCGATCTGTATGGCGGCAACGCGGCGCTGGAACTGCTGTTCGAAGAGGCGTTCGAGCAGCGTTGCGGGCGGGCGGCGATGGTCAACCGGCTGTTCGAGGTGGTGATGATCCAGGTGCTGCGTCAGCTGATGGAAGGCGGCGAGATGCGTGGCGGCCTGTTCGCCGGGCTGGGTCATCCGCGGCTGCGGTTGGCGCTGGTGGCGATGCATGAAGCGCCGGCGCAGGCGTGGACGCTGGAAGACCTGGCCGAAGTGGCCGGCATGTCACGCAGCGTGTTCGCCGCCAGCTTCCGCGAGGCGATGGGCACCACGCCGGGCCAGTACCTGCAGGGCTGGCGGGTGGGGCTGGCGCAGCAGGCACTGCGCCAAGGCAGACCGCTGAAGCGGATTGCCGACGATGTGGGGTACGGCAGCGAAGCGGCGCTGTCGCGCGCGTTCAAGGCGCACACCGGGCAGTCGCCGCGGGAATGGCGGGGACAGGCCCGTGCCAGTGCGGCCTGAGCGTCAGCCGAGCACCAGCCGGGCCAGCTTCATCCCACCGAACAGGCCGGCCAGGCCCAGTGCCACCGAGCCGCCGGCATACAGTGCCGCCAGCCCATGCTGGCCACGCTGCAGCAGCAGGCCGATCTCCAGCGCATAGGTGGAAAACGTGGTGTAGCCGCCGAGGATGCCGGTGGCCAGCAGCAGGCGCAGCTGCGGCGAGGCGCCATTGCGCATCGCGAAGACCTCGACCACCACGCCCATCAGCAGGGCGCCGCTGACGTTGATCAGGAAGGTCGACCAGGGCCAGGGACTGCCGACGGCCACCCGCGCGCCGATCAGGTTGCAGGCATGGCGCAGGCAGGCACCGATGCCGCCTCCGACGAAGACCAGGAAATAATTGTTCAGTGTTTGCATGGCGTGCCTCGAATGCGGGTTCGCAGGGTCAATGGCGAACGCCGAGGGCAGGCACGACCTGCCGTCGACGAACACCGGGTTCGTCCTGGCAGGAGCCATCAGCCTTCTCAGGCGGTTATCGGGGGAGCCCCATCCCCATCGCGGTCCATGCTACCAGCGGCGGTGCATTCACGTCATCGAAGTCGTCAGCACGCGGGCGACCTTGCTGCGGCTGAAGCCATCCATCAGCAGTTCGAACGCGAGCAGATCCAACGCTGCATGGCGGCGATGGTCGATCTCCAGCCCGTTCTCGGCCACCAGGTGACTGACCAGCTCGTAGGCGTCCTGCCAGACATCCAGATGGGCCTGGCTGGGGATGTAGGCACTGCCAGGCTCACCGACGCCGAGCCCGCTGACCCCGTACAGCAGCTCGCGTGCGTCCAGCTTGGCCGCATCGGCGATGCGGAACAGCTGTTCGGCTTTCACGTGCGAGGCGCTCACGTGGTCGTTGAGCCAGTTGCTGATGGTTGCTGTCGTTGATTTGGCGGCGCGTGCCAGATCGGCCGGGCGTGGGTGCCCGGCCTTCTTCATGGCTGCCGCGAGTCGTTGGCCGAGAGTATTCATCTATGCAAGCCAGCTTAACGCGTGGATTGCGAAGAAGCCTTGTCGCAAGAATCAGTCTGGTTAACAGAAGGACCGACCGTGACCGAATTCTGGAGCAAGCGGCAGGTGCGCACCCGGCTGGGATTCCAGACCGATGCCGAACTGGCCCGCTTCTTTGGCATCAGCCGTTCCGCAGTGTCGCAATGGCCGAAGGATTTCCCGATTCCGGCCCTGCGGCAGTACATCCTGCATCAGCGCTATCCGAACCTGTTCCCCACGACAGAAGCGTCGGCGGGCGAATCCATCTGACTTGCGCCGCCTTTTGTCGCATTTAGCACGCTAAGCGCAATTTGCTAAGTATGCTTAGAAAAATAGGCAAGATCGATCGATCTGAGGGTCACAATCGGCGCCATCTACTGGAGTCATCGGTCCATGGTTCCCGCGGCCTGTCGGCTTCACCCCATCCGGGGGCCCCGGGGTCCCGTATGTGGTTTCGTGAACGATTAATAATTTCAATCGCGAAAGTCGCCGCATGTAATTGACCTGTCGTGAAATCTATGACTAATTGGAGTCAACCAGGCGTGAAGCCTGGGAGCCTTTCAGTAGCACGCAAGTGAGTCGGTAGACCGTCAACGATGCAGAACAAGTCCAACGGAGGTCGTATGGAATACGGCATGCATGGCTTGGCTGAACGGGTACGCCGCGAACTGGAAGCCAGTTACCACAAACACGGATGCGGTCCGGCGTTCTGGGATACCTACCAGCAGGTGCTGGACCGTCTGGTCCCGCAGGGGACCGAGCGTACCGAAGTCACCAACGAAATGGCGCTGATCATCGAACAGCTGGGCATCGTCCGGCGTGCGCAGCTTGTGCCGCCGCACGCCAGCGGGTCGCGTTGATTCAGAGCAGGCGCCAGGCGCCGCAGGCAAGCAGCGCCAGCAACAAGGACAGCAGCGCCAACGTCCGGGGTCGCCACAGGCGCTTCGGTTGTCCGGCCATTGCCTGCGGACTGCAGTAGCGCACCAGTGCCGGACCGAAACCGGCCCGGTGCTGCTGTTGTGCGCAGGCCTCCAGGCAGGCACCGCAGGCCAGGCAATCGGCTTGCGGTCCCTGTCGGATGTCCAGTTGCATCGGGCAGGCAATGACGCAGGCCGCGCAATCGGTGCAATCACCCAGACGGTCGGCGCTGAAGGTCGGCATCGGTCCAGCCAGCAGCGGATGCGCGGCGCGGAATACGTAGTCCTGCGCAGTGGTCGGGTCGAGCAGGCCGCGGCCACGGCCCAGCACCCCGCCGAGCCCGGATGGACGTGGCCCGCGCGGCTCACCGCGACGGGCGTCGTACAGCATGCGCGGCGTATGCGGATCGGTCAGCAGTGGCTGCATGCGTGCGAACGGGCACAGCGAACGGCAGACCTGCTCGCGCAGGAAACCGGCGTTTCCCCAGGTGGCAGCGGCATAGAACAGTACCCAGAACGTTTCCCAGCCGCTCCAGCCAGCGTTTGGCGCGGCGGCCAGCAAGCCGGTGATCGGGCTGAACAGGCCGACGAAGGTAATGCCGGTCCACACTGACAGCAGTCCCCAGGCCAGCTGGGTGACCGGGCGTACAGCAGGTGCCGGCAGCATGCGGGCCGCGCTGCGGGCGATCCAGTCGAAGGCGCGCCGCCACAGCGTCTGCGGGCAGGCATGGCCGCACCAGATGCGTCCGGCGAGGTGGCTAAGCAGCGCCAGGCCGACGGCCAGTACCGCCAGCAGGCCGATCAGTACGCCGACGTCGCCGGGCCACAGGGTCCAGCCGAACAGGTCGAATCGCCGCGCGTTGATGTCCAGCAGCAGCGCCTGGCGGCCCTCCCAGCGCAGCCACGGCAGTGCGTAGAACAGCGCCAGCAGGGCGGCGCTGAGCGTGCCGCGCCAGTGCCAGGGACGGGGAGTCCGGGTACATGACGTGCTCATCCCAGCGGCAGCTCGTCGTCGTCATCGCTCGGCATGGGCCGCTGCAGGTACCAGGTGACCGCGCTGGACAGTGCCGTCACCGACCAGAACATGAAGAATCCCGCCGTGTAACCCAGTTCGCGGCTGATTGCGGTGCCCGGGAAACTGATGGCCTGCAGGCGCAATGGATCGACGAAGGCGAAGAACACCACGCTGGCCACGCCGGCGGCGATGAAGCTGGGCCAGAGGATGGCGCCCCACTGCTGGATCAGCCGCTGGCGGCGGTTGGGAGAAGGTCTGTTCATGCTGTCCCGGATCGAAAAGTGGGCGGCGCGTATACTTCGCCAGGGTCGGCGCCGCATCCGCAGGGCATGCTTCCTGCAAGCGTGCCAGCCTAGGCGCAGCGGACTGCGCCGACATTGATCTGGATCAACGGTGGTGATGGCCGGCTGCGGCACACTGCCGGCACGCTTTGGGTACCCCGATGAACGCAACACCGCCGCCTGTCCTCCCCGTCGCCTCGCCCGAGTTGTGCACCGAGCAGGAAGTGACCCGCCTGGTTCACGACTTCTATGCGCGCGTGCGCGAGGAAGAGCGGCTGGGGCCGGTGTTCGGCGCGCACGTCCACGATTGGCCCGAGCACCTGGCGCAGCTGGTCGACTTCTGGTCGGCGATGTTGCGCGGCACCCGCCGGTTCAAGGGCTCGCCGATGTCCAAGCACATGGCCATCGAGCTGGACAAGGACCTGTTCGACCGCTGGCTGGTGCTGTTCCGGATCACCACCGCCGAATGCAACAACCCGCCGATGCAGGAGCTGGCCAACGACGTGGCCGCGCGCATCGGTGACACCTTCTGGAAGCGCTACCAGATGCTGCGCTGGCCGCAGGTCGGCCTGCCGGTGCTGGGCATCCCTGCCAAGGATTGATCTGGGTCAAGGCGGCGCAGGCCGCCCGGCGCGATGCTGGCGGCATGGACACGTTCTCTCCCGCCGCTGGTGGCCTGGCCTGGACCTTCGACCCCGATCTTCTGCGCCGGCACGACCGGCCGGGCCCGCGCTACACCTCGTACCCGACCGCGCCGCATTTCCATGATGGCTTCGACGCGCCGGCACTGCGCCAGGCGATCGCCGACAGCAACCAGCTGGCCCGTGCGCTTTCGCTTTACGTGCATGTGCCGTTCTGTTCCAGCCCCTGCTTCTACTGCGGCTGCAACCGGGTGATCACCCGTGATCGCGGTCGTGGCCACAGCTACGTCTCACGCGTGCTGGCCGAGGCCGACCTGCTGGCGCCGCAGTTCGATGACGGCCGCGAGGTGATCCAGCTGCACCTGGGTGGTGGTACGCCGAACTTCCTCGATGCCGAAGCGATGACCACGCTGGTGGAAGGGTTGCGCCGGCGCTTCGATTTCAGTGATTCGCCGCAGCGCGATTTCTCGATCGAACTCGATCCGCGCTTCATCGACACCCGCGACGTCGCCATGCTGGCGCGGCTGGGGTTCAACCGGGCCAGCCTGGGCGTGCAGGATTTCGATCCGCAGGTGCAGGAATCGATCAACCGCGTGCAGGGCGTGCAGCAGACGCTGGACATCCTGCGCGCCTGCCGCGACAGCGGCATGCGTTCGGTCAACGTCGATCTGATCTATGGGTTGCCGGGACAGAGCCTGGAAGGCTTCGGTCGCACCCTCGAGCTGGTGCTGGCGCTGCGCCCGGACCGTCTGGCGGTCTACGGCTACGCGCATCTGCCGCATCTGTTCCGCGCGCAGAAGCAGATCGACGAAAGCCGCTTGCCGTCACCGGAAGACAAGCTGGCGCTGCTGGGCCTGGCGGTGGAGAAGCTCTCCGCGGCGGGCTACCAGTACATCGGCATGGATCACTTTGCGTTGCCGGAAGAGGATCTGTCGCGCGCACAGCGCGCCGGCCAGCTGCATCGCAACTTCATGGGCTATACCACCCATGCCGATACCGATCTGCTCGGCCTGGGCGTGAGTGCGATCAGCCACATCGGTGCCACCTACAGCCAGAATCCGCGCGACCTGCCGTCGTGGGAGGACGCGGTGGACCAGGGCCAGCTGCCGGTCTGGCGCGGCGTGGCGTTGAGTGCCGACGACCAGTTGCGCGCGGAACTGATCCAGCAGCTGATGTGCCAGGGCGAGGTGGATGGCGTGCTGCTGGGGCAGCGTCACGGCTTGGATTTCGAGCAGTACTTTGCCGAGGACCTGCGTTCGGTACAGCGGCTGCAGGAAGATGGCCTGGCCGAATACCGCGATGGCGTGGTGCGTGCCAGCGAACCCGGGCGACCGTTGCTGCGGTTGCTGGCGATGTGCTTCGACCCGTATCTGCGTGCCGCGCACGAGCAACCACGTTATTCGCGGGCGATCTGAAAGCGGGATGTGCTGCGTGCGTGTGGTGCCCGGAGCCGGAATCGAACCGGCATGGGGTTGCCCCCGGCGGATTTTAAGTCCGATGCGTCTACCAGTTTCGCCATCCGGGCCTGCAGCGCGGCGCCGATTGTAGCCCACCTGCGGTTCCGCAACCGGATTGCATCATGGCCGCGGCGTGCTTAACTGTCGATCGCATTCATGTCATAGTCCCTGCCATCGTTCCCAGGGGGGAGCCACCTGATGTCGCTGCACGCGATTGCCTATGCCAGTGAGGCCCGCGCCGATCTGCAGACAACCGATCTTGACCGCCTGCTGGCCGACGCCACGGCATTCAATCGTGTAGCCGGTGTCACCGGTGTGCTGATGTTCGACGGAGCGCGCTTCCTGCAGTATCTCGAGGGCCCGGAGGACGGCATCGATTCGGTGTTCCAGCGCATCCTCAATGCGCGCAGCCACGGGCAGCTGAAAGTGTTGTGCCGTGCCCCCGTGGTGCAGCGCGCATTTCCGCGCTGGTCGATGGGCACGCGGCGGATCGAACCGGAGCTGCTGGCACAGATCGTCGACGCCGCGTGGCCCGGCTTCCTGCTTGGCAGCGGTGGATTCGAGCGCCTGCTGCAGGCCTGGACCGGCGCAGACGGCGAACTGGAACCGGCCGCGGTGGCGTTGGGGTCCTGAGCCCGCCTTGGCGGCAGGGCGCCGGGGCCGGTAGGCTGTAGCCTTTCTGGCGCAGGTTTTCCGGAGTGGTGCAGCAGATGAGTGTGTTGGCCGAGGCCATGGCAGCGTATGTGCGATCGCATCCGTTGCGCGGGATGTGCCGATGAGTGCGCCGGTAGCGGCGGCCAGCGCACCCCGGTTTGCGGTGATCGGCCTGGGCTACGTCGGCCTGCCGTTGGCGGTGGCGTTTGGCCGGCAGTGGCCGACGTTGGGTTTCGATATCGATGCCGGTCGCATCGCCGAGCTGCGCAACGGCCAGGACCACACGCTGGAAATGGAATCCGACGAGCTGGCCAGTGCGCAGCTGCTGCAGTACGGCAGCGATCCGGCACTGCTCGATGCCTGCAACGTCTACATCGTCACCGTGCCGACCCCGATCGATGCTTACGAGCAGCCCGACCTGGAGCCCCTGCGTTCGGCGACACGGCTGATTGCCAGTCATCTTCGCGCCGGCGACCTGGTGATCTACGAGTCCACGGTCTACCCCGGTACCACCGAGGAAGTGTGCGTGCCGCTGCTGGAGCAGGGTTCGGGCCTGCGCTTCAACGAAGACTTCTATTGCGGCTACAGCCCGGAACGGGTCAGCCCCGGCGACCGCCAGCGGCGCCTGGCCGACATCCGCAAGATCACTTCCGGCTCGACACCGGAAGTTGCTGCGGTGATTGATGGTCTGTACCAGCGCATCATCGCCGCCGGTACCTTCCCGGCACCGTCGATGCGGGTGGCCGAAGCGGCCAAGGTGGTCGAGAACATCCAGCGCGACGTCAACATTGCGCTGGTCAACGAGCTGGCCCTGATCTTCGACAGGCTGGGCATCGATACCCAGGACGTACTGGACGCCGCCGGCAGCAAGTGGAATTTCCTGCCGTTCCGGCCGGGGCTGGTCGGCGGCCACTGCATCGGCGTGGACCCGTACTATCTGCTGCACAAGTCCGAGAGCGTGGGCTATCACCCGGACCTGATCCACACCGCACGACAGGTCAACAACCGCGTCGGCGAGCACGTGGCGGCGCGGGTGCTGGCGATGCTGGCCGAGCGTGGCCGTGCGCCGGCGGACGCACGCATCCTGGTGCTGGGCGTGACCTTCAAGGAGGATTGCCCGGACCTGCGCAACAGCCGCGCGCTGGAACTGGCGCAACGCCTGCGTGATGCCGGTGCGCAGGTGGAGGTCAGCGACCCCTGGGTCGGCCCGGCGGCGCTGACCGGCGAGGGCCTGGATTGGCTGGCCGATCCCGGGGCGGGATGCTATGACGCGGTGGTGCTGGCAGTGGCCCACGCCCGTTTCAAGGCGATGGATGAATCCGCAATCCGGGGCCTGCTGGCGCCGGGAGGCCTGGTCTACGACGTGAAATCGGCCTGGCCGCGCAACGTGGTTGACGATCGCTTGTAAGCCTTGGCAGCGGGTGGCGCGGTAGACTCGGGGGCAGTTGCAACCGAGGAAAGCCATGCACCGGTATATCGTCTACCTGCTCGCCATCCTGATGTTCCCGATATGCCTGTGGCTGGCCACGATCTGGCCGGCCTGGTATTGGGGCGTCGGCCTGACTGCCGCGATGGTGGCGCTGGGGACCTGGGACCTGCTGCAGAAGCGCAGCACGCTGCGCCGCAACTATCCGGTGATGGCGCACTTCCGCTACGGGCTGGAATCGATCGGCCCGGAGATCCGCCAGTACTTCGTGCAGAGCGACCTGGAAGACGTGCCGTTCTCGCGCCAGCAGCGTGCACTGATCTACCAGCGCGCCAAGAACGAGATGGACACGGTGCCGTTCGGCACCCTGCGCAGCACCTATGCGGTGGATTACGAGTGGATCAACCATTCGCTGGCACCGACCGCCATCGCCAAGCATGACTTCCGTGTGTTGATCGGCCCGAACTGTGCCAAGCCTTATTCGGCCAGCGTGTTCAACATCTCGGCGATGAGCTTCGGTTCGCTGTCGGCTAATGCCATCCGCGCGCTGAACGAAGGCGCACGCCGCGGTGGCTTCTATCACGACACCGGCGAAGGTTCGATCTCGCCCTACCACCGCGAGATGGGCGGCGACCTGGTGTGGGAGATCGGCTCGGGCTACTTCGGTTGCCGTGACGAGAAGGGCGGATTCAGCGAGGAACGCTTCGTTGCCAATGCCACCCATGATCAGGTCAAGATGATCGAGATCAAGCTGTCGCAGGGCGCCAAGCCCGGCCACGGTGGCGTGCTGCCGGCGCCAAAGGTGACCGCCGAGATCTCGGTGACGCGTGGCGTGCCGATGGGTGTGGACTGCGTGTCACCGTCGCGTCACTCGGCGTTCTCGACGCCGGTCGAGCTGCTGCAGTTCGTTGCACGCCTGCGCGAGCTGTCCGGTGGCAAGCCGGTCGGTTTCAAGCTGGCCATCGGCCATCCATGGGAGTGGTTCGGCATTGCCAAGGCGATGCAGGAAACCGGGCTGCTGCCGGACTTCATCGTGGTCGACGGCGCCGAGGGTGGCACGGGTGCGGCACCGGCGGAGTTCGTCGACCATGTCGGCGTGCCGATGCACGAAGCGCTGCTGTTGGTGCACAACACCCTGGTCGGCCTGGATCTGCGCGATCGCATCCGCATCGGTGCGGCCGGCAAGATCACCAGCGCGTTCGACATCGCGCGGACCATCGCGCTGGGGGCTGACTGGTGCAATGCCGGCCGAGGCTTCATGTTCGCGCTGGGCTGCATCCAATCACTGAGCTGCCATACCGACAAGTGCCCGACCGGCATCGCGACCCAGGACCCTGCACGCTGGAAGCATCTGGATGCACCGGACAAGGCCACCCGTGTGTACAGCTACCACGAGCACACGCTGCACGCCCTGAAGGAGCTGCTGTGTGCGGCGGGCCTGAACGATCCTGCCGAGCTGGGGCCGGAGCACATCCTGCGCCGCGTCTCACCGGTGGAAATCCGTTCGCTGGCCTCGCTGTACCGCTACCTGGAACCAGGCGAACTGCTGCACAAGGTGCCCGACCATGCGGTGTTCCATGCGTTCTGGGCCGATGCACGCAGCGACTCGTTCCAGCCGCCGCCGAAGATCCAGGCGCTGCGCGCCAGCAAGTCGCGATAACGATTCTGTAGCGTCGAGCCATGCTCGACTGCTTTTCCACGCAGTCGAGCAAGCTCGACCCTACAAGGAGGCGTCATGCAGTTCAGGACCGGCACCATGGATGATGTGGCCAGGCTGTGGGCCCTGCGTACGCGCTGCGTGCGCGAGATCTGCAGCAGCCATTACCCTCCCGAGGTCATCGCGCCCTGGTCTGCCTCGCCGCCACCGTCGCAGTACGCGCGGCTGTTGTCGCAGGGGGGCTGCGTGGTGGCCGAGGACGGGCAGGGTGTCCTGCTCGGGTTCGGCGTGTTTGATACCGATGCCAACGAGGTTGATGCGTTGTTCGTCGATCCGGATCGCGGCGGCAAGGGCATCGGCCAGGCGCTGATGCAGCGCCTGCTGGCGATGGCCGATCGTGATCGTGAGGTAGTGCTGTCGGCCTCGCTCAACGCCGTGCCGTTCTATCAACGGCACGGGTTCATCAGCGTGCGCGAGGAGACCTATCCGCATCCCAGTGGCGTCGCGTTGGCGTCAGTGAGCATGCGCCGGCCGTGGTGATGTAGCGTCGAGCTTGCTCGATGGTTTTTGTAGAGTCGAGCCATGCTCGACTGCTCTATCGCCTGAATCAAAAGCAGTCGAGCATGGCTCGACTCTACAACGCAGGTGTCACCGCGCTGCCAGCCACCCGATCACGCCTTCCGCAGCACGCAGGCCACTGGCGTAGCACGCGGTCAGCAGGTAGCCACCTGTCGGCGCCTCCCAGTCCAGCATCTCGCCGGCACAGAACACGCCGGGCACTGCCCGCAGCATCAGGCCATCATCCAGCGCATCCAGGCGCACGCCACCGGCGGTGCTGATCACCTCGGCCATCGGCCGGGGGCGCAGCAGGCGCAGGGGCAGGCGCTTGAGCGTAGCTGCCACGGCAGGCAGGTCGTTGCCCGCTTCCTTGCCCAGCATCTCGAACACCAGTGCGGCTTTCACTGCATCCAGGCCGGCCTGGCGGCGCAGGTGCTCGCCGAAGCTGCGACCCTTGCGCGGGCGTGACAGGTCGGCCAGCAGGCGTGCTTCATCGCGGCCCGGTACCAGGTCCAGCCACAGCATCGCGTGGCCATCGCGGTTGATGGTCTCGCGCAGGTCTGCGGCCAATGCGTAGATCAGGCTGCCTTCGATGCCGTACTCGCTGGCCACGCACTCGCCCTGCAGCGACTGCGGTTGTCCCGCCAGGTCCAGCCAGTGCGCGACCACCGGCTTCAACGGTGCGCCGGCATTGCGCTCGGCGAAGAACGGCGTCCAGTCCACGTCGAAACCGCAGTTGGCCGACTGCAGCGGTGCGATGTCCACGCCACGTGCCTGCAGTGGCGAGACCCAGGCGCCGTCGCTGCCCAGCTGCGGCCAGCTGCCGCCGCCCATGGCCAGCACGGTAGCATCGGCATGCACTTCAACGGCGCCGTCTTCGGTTTCAAATCGCAGGGCGCCGTCGTCGCTCCATCCGATCCAGCGGTGGTTGGCGTGCAGGCGCACACCCTGTTCTTTCAGGCGGCGCACCCAGCCGCGCAGCAGCGGCGCGGCCTTGCGGTCGACCGGGAACACGCGACCGGAGCTGCCCACATAGGTCTCCACGCCAAAGCCGGCAGCCCAGTCGCGTAGCGCCTGCGCGTCGAAGCCGTCCAGCCAGCGTCCCACGGCAGAGGCCTGCTCGCGGTAGCGGCTGTCGAACAGCGGCCGCGGATCGGAATGGGTGAGGTTGAGCCCGCCCTTGCCGGCGATCAGGAACTTGCGGCCGGGCGAACCCTTGGCCTCGTACAGGTCCACGTCCATCCCAGCGGCGCGCAGGCGCTCGGCGGCAAACAGGCCGGCCGGGCCGCCGCCGATGACGGCGACCCGTGGAGGCGTTGCGGTATTACGGTTTGACATCGAGCAGCTCGACATCGAACACCAGCGACGAGCCGGCCGGGATCGGGCCAACCCGGCGGTCGCCGTAGCCGTAGTCCGGCGGGATCATCAGCGTGCGCTTGCCGCCGACCTTCATGCCGGCCACGCCCTCATCCCAGCCGCGGATGACCTGGCCGGCGCCGAGCGCAAAGGTGAACGGTTCGCCACGGCTGACCGAGCTGTCGAAGGTCTTGCCGTGCTTGGTTTCGGTGCGGTTGTCGTAGATCCAGCCGGTGTAGTGCACGGTGACCTTGCTGCCGGCAACGGCTTCGGTGCCGGTGCCGGGCACGGTATCGATGCGCTCGAAGGTGGTCAGGGTGCCGCCGGGCGGTGGGCCGGACGGTTCGGTTGTGCAGCCAGCGGCGGCGAGGGACAGCAGCAGGGGAAGCAGCAGGCGGCGCATCGGGCGTCTCCGGAAGGGCGCAGGGCGAGGGCGGCAAGGGTAGCGCATCGGCGCCGGGTATCATGGGGGCATGGCAAAACTCCTGCTCAATCTGCGCAATGTCGGCGACGACGAATATGCCGATGTCTGCACGCTGCTCGACCAGCACGACATCGCCTGGTATCGCACCGAACCCAGCCCCTGGGGCATCTCCAATGGTGGCCTGTGGCTGCGCGAGGACGCTGATCATCCACGAGCGAAGGCGCTGATGGCGGAATACCAGGCCGAACGCGGGCCGCGCATCCGTGCCGAGCGTGAGCAGGCATTGCGTGATGGCACGGCGGAGACCTTCGGCAGCCTGTTCCGGCGCCGGCCGGTGTATGTGGTGCTGGTGCTGCTGGCGATGGCCGGTGCGGCGGCGCTGGTGCTGCTGCCGTTCGTGCTGTTGCGGGGGTAAGGGGGGCTTCTGGCCGGGTTGCACCCGGCACCCGCCGATGCCAGGGCAACTACAACAGCAACTACAACAGCAACAGCAACAGCAACAGCAACAGCAACAGCAACAGCAGGCAATCCGTGGTGGGCAGGGCGGTGTGGGCAGGCGGGACACGCCGTAAACCCGTCCATGGGGGCTCGATGGCGCCATCCATGGCGCCAACGGTCCCGCCTGCCCACACCGCCCTGCCTCTGACAGGTTCCGGGTGCCTGCCGGGGTCGGATCCCTCTGCCGTGCAGAGGGATCCGACCCCTGAATCTGTCCGTGCGGGCGGGAGGCGCTAAAATGGCGGGATGATCGCCAATACCGCTGCCTATCATTTCGCCGTCATCGACGCTCCCCAGGCCCTGTGCGACCAGTTGCTGGCGCGTGCCGAGGCGGCGCAGTTGCGGGGCACGATCCTGGTGGCGGGCGAGGGGCTGAACCTGTTCCTGGCGGGTGCGCCGGAGGCGGTCGAGGGTTTCTACGCGGCGCTGCGTTCTGACGTGCGGTTTGCCGATATGCGGGTCAAGACCAGCTTCAGTGAACATCAGCCGTTCGCGCGGCTGAAGGCCAAGGTGAAGGACGAGATCATCAGCTTCCGCCGTGACGACGGTCAGCCGCTGGACTATCCGCGGGCGCCGGCGGTCGATCCGGCCACGGTGCAACGCTGGTTGCGGCAGGGGCATGACGACGCCGGCAAGCCGGTGGTGATGCTTGATACGCGCAACCAGCAGGAAGTGGAGTACGGCACCTTCAAGGATGCGCTGGTGCTGCCCATCCACAAGTTCACCGACCTGCCGGAGGCATTGGCGCCGCACCGCGAGGCGCTGAAGGACAGCACCGTGGTCAGTTTCTGCACCGGCGGCATCCGCTGCGAGAAGGCCGCGCTGTGGATGGTCAACGACGGCATGGACAACGTGCTGCAGCTCGATGGCGGCATCCTCGGCTATTTCGAGGAGGTGGGGGGCGAAGGCTATGAAGGCCGCTGCTTCGTGTTCGATGAGCGCGTGGCGCTGGATGCCGAGTTGAAGCCGATGGTCGACCAGCCGCTGCCGGAGCCGCGCCCCAGCGCGTTCTGACGCTTCCTTGGTAGAGCCGGCCGCTGGCCGGCTGCGAAGCGATCTACCTGCATGCCGGCCAGCGGCCGGCACTACCAATCGCGCTTGGCGCGGATCAGGGCACCCCGGATCGGTCCGGCGGGCCCTGAACCCGTCCCACGGGAATCAGCATCCCGCCACCGTCACTGGCCGCCGCGCCCGACCGACCCCATGCATGGGGGATCCTGTGACGGAAAACTGCTGATGATCCCGTTGTCGATCCTTGACCTGGCCCCGGTCTGCGAGGGCAGTGACACCACCGCTGCCTTCGCCAACATGCTGGAACTGGCCCAGCACGCCGATGCGCTGGGCTACCGCCGCTACTGGCTGGCCGAACACCACAACATGCCTGGCATCGCCAGCGCGGCCACCGCCGTGCTGATCGGTCACGTGGCAGGTGGCACAAAGCGCATCCGCGTCGGTGCCGGCGGCATCATGCTGCCCAACCATGCGCCGCTGCAGGTGGCCGAGCAGTTCGGCACGCTCGCCTCGCTGTATCCGGACCGCATCGACCTCGGCCTGGGCCGTGCACCGGGCACCGATCAGCCGACCGCGCGTGCACTGCGCCGCTATTTCGACAGCGCCGACCAGTTCCCGCAGGACGTGCGCGAGCTGCTGCATTACTTCGAGCCGGTACAACCCGGGCAGGCGGTGCAGGCGGTTCCGGGTGGCGGCCTGCGGGTGCCGACCTGGATCCTCGGTTCGAGCCTGTTCGGTGCGCGCATGGCCGCCTCGATGGGCCTGCCGTATGCGTTCGCCTCGCACTTCGCACCCGACGCGATGGATGAAGCCCTTGCCGTGTACCGCCGCGAGTTCCGCCCCTCGGCCACGCTGAAGCAGCCGCACGCGATGCTGGCCCTGAACGTCGTTGCCAGCGACAGCGAAACCGAATCGCGGCGCCTGTTCACCAGCCAGCAGCAGAGTTTCGTGAACCTGCGTCGTGGCCGACCGGGCAAGATTCCGGCACCCATCGACGACATCGAGTCCTTCTGGGAGCCGCACGAAAAAGCGGGCGTGGAGCGGGCACTGGCCTGCACCGTGCTGGGGGATCCGCAGCAGGTGGCGGAAGGCATCGCCGCGTTTGTCGAGCGCCACAAGCCGGACGAGCTGATGCTCACCGCCAACCTGTATGACCACCGTGCGCGCCTGCGCTCGTTCGAACTGGCGATGCAGGCCTGGCACGCCCGCCACGCGGGCTGAACAATTGCGTCACGGCCCATTGCGGCCGAACCGCGTCTGATGGGGGCTCATATCGAAGGAGCCCCCACATGGCCGACACCCGCGCCGAACACATTGCCCAACTGGCAGAACTGATCAAGGACGTGGAGGTGGCGATGTTTACCACCACCGGCGTCGACGGCCGCCTCTACAGCCGGCCGCTGGCCACCCAGCAGGTCACCTTCGACGGTGATCTGTGGTTCGTCATCACTGCCGACAGCCCGAAGGTGGCCGAGATTGCGCTCGACCCGCGCGTCAACGTGGCCTATGCCTCGCCATCGAAGAACACCTATGTGTCGGTGGCCGGGCGCGCGCGCGTGGTTGATGATCGCGCGAAGATCGAAGAGTTGTGGTCACCGGCGATGAAGCTGTTCTTCCCCGGTGGCAAGGATGACCCCAACCTTCGCCTGATCCATGTGCGCGCCGACAGTGCCGAGTACTGGGACGGTCCGGGCACGCTGCTGGGCAAGGCGTTGACGTTCGTGCTGTCGGCGGTGCAGGACGAACCGGCGGCGCTGGCCGACAACGGGTTCATCGATCTTCGGTGATGACCGATGTCCGGTATTGGTAGTGCCGGCCGCTGGCCGGCAAACCTGGAAACGTGGCAGCCGGCCAGCGGCCGGCTCTACCGGATTCCGGATCAGAACCAGCGCTGGAACAGCTCCACCGTATAACCCACCAGCTGCCCCGAACTGAAACCGAAGAAGGCGATCGCTGCCACGGCGGCGATCCAGTTGAACAGCATCAGCGCGCCATCGCGTTCCAGCAGCGCCAGCGAGAACAGCAGCAGCTGGAAGCCGAACAGGAAATTGGTGAAGGGAATCGGCAACGACAGCAGCAGGCCCAGCAGCACCAGCAGCAGGCCGGTGAAGGCGTGCGCCATCAGCGGTGTCAGCAGTTGCGGCAGGCGGGGTTTCAGCATCTTGTCCAGGCGCCGCAGCGGGCGGTCGATGCGGTCCAGGAAACGATGCATGGTGCCGCGCTTCGGCCCGCGGCGGGCAATGAAGCCGGGCAGCCAGGGCCGGCGCAGGCAGAACAGCATCTGCAGGCCGATCAGGACCACCAGTGGGCCGCTGACCGCGCCGCCCATGCCCGGGATCGGGATGAACGACGGCAGGATCGCCACGAACAGGAACACGCCGAACGCGCTCTGCTGCAGGTTGCCGAGGATCTGGCCCAGCGGCATGTGCTCGGCGGGATCGCCAGAGGCGAACATCTCCAGCAGGGTACGGATGCCCTCGTTGCGGTAGGCCGGGCGTTCGTCGCCCGGACCCTTGCCGGCCTCAGGCGGTGAGCTCATCGGCCTGCTCGTCGGACAACGTGCGCAGCAGCAGCTTGTCCACGCGCGCACCATCCAGGTCAACCACTTCGAAGCGCCAGCCCGCCCAGTCGAAGTACTCGCCTGCGTGCGGAATGCGGCCGAAGTAATGGATGCACATGCCGGCCAGCGTGTAGTAGTCGCCGTCCTCGGCGTCGGGCAGGTCGTTGCTGCCGATCAGTTCGCGCACGTCTTCGATCGGCAGCGAGCCGTCCACCAGCAGCGAGCCGTCTTCGCGGGTCACCACCAGCGCGTCCTCGTCGGCGTTCTCCACCGCCTGCAGGCGGCCGACCACCGCGCCCATCAGGTCGCTGATGGTCACCAGGCCCTGGATCTCGCCGTACTCGTCCACCACCAGTGCCATCGACTGCTGTTCCTCGCGGAAGATCTCCAGCAGCTTCATCGCGTGGGTGGATTCAGACACGTACAGCGGTTCGCGCAGGGTCTGGAACAGCGCGTTGTCGCCGCGCGCCATGCGTGTGGCCAGCGATTTCAGTTCAAGCACGCCGACCACGTCCATGTCGTTGTCGCGCAGCACCGGGTAGCGCGAGAACTCGTGCTCGGCCATGATTTCCAGGTTGCGCTCCAGCCCAGCCTGGGTATCCAGCCAGGCGATGCGGTTGCGCGGGGTCATCAGGCTGTCGGCGGTGCGGTCGCCCAGGCGCATGACGCGGTTCATCATGTCGCGCTCGTGGGCATCGATCACGCCGGCCTCGTGGCTTTCGGCGACCAGCATGCGGATCTCTTCTTCGGTCACCGAGGCGACTTCATCCTTGCCCAGGCCGAACAGGCGCAGCACCAGCTGGGTGGTCCTGGACAGCAGCCAGACGAAGGGCAGGGCGAGCTTGGCCAGCCAGCTCATCGGCATCGCGACCAGGCCGGCAATGGCCTCCGAACGGGTCAGCGCCAGGCGCTTGGGCACCAGTTCGCCGAAGATCAGCGTAATGAAGGTGATCAGGCTGACCGCCAGCGCGGTACCGATGTTGCCGGCATAGGCGAAGCCCGGCATCAGGCCCTGGATCCAGCCGGCGAAGGCTTCGCCCAGCGCTTCGCCGCCGAGGTAGCCGGTCAGCACGCCGATCACGGTAATGCCGATCTGCACGGTGGACAGGAAGCTCTCCGGCTTCTCGGACAGCTCCAGCGCCTTGGCCGCGCGCTTGGAGGTGGCGGCCATCTGCTTCAGGCGGCTCTTGCGCGAGGTCATGACCGACATCTCGGACATGGCGAAGAAGCCGTTCAGCAGAACAAGCGCGAAGACAATCAGGATCATTTCAAACACGGGCGTCGTCCCCGGTTGGTGGCAGGGAGGGCGGGTGCTTGCGATGGCGGCAGGCGCTCAGGAACGGGGTCCGGCGCGGCGCTGGGGGATAGGGGTCGTCGTCCATAGGATGCGCCCGAAGGCGCGCTGGCATCTTAGCAAAGGGGCGTGGCAGGGTGGCAACCGCCTGTTCAGGTTCGGGGTTCCGAGCCCCGGAAAGGGGGCGGGGATACCCGAGATGGTCATCTAGCCGTCATAATTCCGTCTGGTGCCGTCCTTCCCGCGACGGCTGACAGGTTTCTCAATGTTCTCTCTGCAGACCATTTTCGGTTCCGGCAAACAGTTCTACACCCTGCTCGATGAGGCCGCCGTCGCGGCTTCCGACGCCGCCAAGGCGCTGCATTCCATGCTGCGCGAGGCCGACCGCCAGCCCGCGCTGGACGCGTTCAAGCTGGCCCGCCTGCGCGAACGCGCGGCCTCGGACAAGATCAGCCAGGCGCTGGTGGACAGCTTCATGACCCCGATCGAGCGCGAAGACATCGAAGCGCTGGGCTCGGCGCTGTACAAGATTCCGAAGCAGATCGAGAAGTTCGCCGATCGCTATTCGCTGGCCACGACCCACCTGGAGCACATCGACTTCGCGCCGCGCGCGGCGATGCTGGAACAGGCTGCCGGCGTGGTGGTGGAGATGGTGGCCGACCTGCGCCACATGAACCTGGACCGGATGACCGCTCTCAACGAGAAGCTGCGTTCGCTGGAGAACGAGGCCGACCGCCTGATGCTCGAGCTGTACCGCGACATCTACTCGGGCCGCCTGGACAACCTGCAGATGTTCCTGCTGAAGGAATTCTTCGAGATCCTGGAAAAGGCCATCGACCGCTGCCGCGAGGCCGGCGTGGTGGCGTACCAGATCGTGTTGAAGAACAGCTGACGGACGCCGCCGCATGTTGACCCTTGTCCTGGTGGTGATCCTGGCCGCGCTCGTCTTCGAGTTCATCAACGGCTTCCACGACACCGCCAACTCCATTGCCACCGTGGTGGCGACCAAGGTGCTCTCGCCCGGCTGGGCGGTGATGCTGGCCGCCTTCATGAACCTCATCGGTGCACTGACCGGTACCGCGGTGGCGCTGACCATCGCTTCGGGCCTGCTCAACACCAACGTGGTCGACGTCACCCCGCAGGTGATCCTGTGCGCCCTGCTGGGCGGCATCATCTGGAACCTGATCACCTGGTGGAAGGGCCTGCCGTCCTCGTCCTCGCACGCCCTGATCGGTGGCCTCTGCGGCGCCGGCCTGGCCGCTGCCCACAACAACTGGGACGCGCTGATCTGGTCCGAGCGCCTGGGCAGCTGGGCGCAGAACAAGGGCCTGCTGTGGAAGGTGTTCGTGCCGATGATCACCTCGCCGATCGCCGGCTTCCTGCTCGGCGTCGTGGTGATGGTGCTGCTGTGGGGCCTGATTGCCGGCCTGGCCAAGATTGGTGGTGCCATTGGTCGCCTGGCCCGCCCGCGCATCGTCAACGCCTTCTTCGGCAAAGCGCAGATCGCCTCGGCGGCCTACATGGGCTTCGCCCACGGCCACAACGACGCGCAGAAGACCATGGGCATCATCGCCATGACCCTGATCGGCGCCGAAGCGACCGGTGCGCTGGATGACCTGCCGTCGTGGCTGGCCTTCATGCACCCGGACGCCAGCGCCGGTGACGGCATCGCGATGTGGATCGTGCTGACCTGTGCGGTGGTGATGGCCGCCGGTACCGCCTCGGGCGGCTGGAAGATCATCAAGACCCTGGGCCACAAGATGGTCAAGCTGCACCCGATCCACGGCTTCGCCGCGGAGACCAGCTCGG
This sequence comes from Stenotrophomonas sp. 80084_Sma, assembly GCF_056481995.1. Classification (NCBI taxonomy): domain Bacteria; kingdom Pseudomonadati; phylum Pseudomonadota; class Gammaproteobacteria; order Lysobacterales; family Lysobacteraceae; genus Stenotrophomonas; species Stenotrophomonas sp. 80084_Sma. The sequence goes on from NZ_CM151177.1 coordinate 1,762,465, forward strand.
CCACCATCCTGACCCTGGCCGCCCACTTCGGCATGCCGGTCTCGACCACGCACAGCATCTCCACCGCGATCATGGGCGTCGGCTTCGCCAAGAACCCGCGCTCGCTGAAGTTCGGCGTCATCGAACGCATCGTCTGGGCCTGGATCCTGACCATCCCGGCCGCAGGTGGTTGTGCGTACCTGATCCTGAAGCTGTTCGAGCTGTTCGGCTGGACCTGATCGCCGCGCCAAGGTGCACACGAAAAAGCCCGCCGGATACCGGCGGGCTTTTTTCATGGGCAGAGAATTCTTCCGGACACATCGTGTCGACCAAGGTCGACACCTACCAGAGCAGAAACAGGGATCCGCCCTCGTGCCGACCAACGGTCGGCACCCACCAACAGCGCACGGAAACTGTCGAAGGCGGGGTGGGATGGGCAGGCGGGGGCGCAGAGCGCCATGGATGGCGCTCTACGAGGCACGCAGGAGCAGTTTTTGCCGTCCCCCGCCTGCCCATCCCACCCCGCCAACCCACGGAATGCCAGCTCTTGCTGTTGCAGTGGCAGTTGATCCCCAGCGGGTGCCGGGCCGCAGGCCCGGCCACCACCACCACCCTCAGTTACGCTGGAACAACGCCTGCACATCCCTGCGGAACGCCGCCTGGCTGTCCGCCCGGCTGTAGAACATGTGCCCGCCCGGATAGCTGCGCACCTGCACCCGGTCCGGATTGCTGCCCATCGCCGGCATCTGGTCCACCGTCAGGATCGACCCCATGAACGGGCACGACAGATCATTCCAGCCATGCACGATCAGCACCTGCAGATGCGGATCGATCGCCACCGCCTGGCGCAGCTGGGTCACCGCGCCCTGGCGCAGCTCGCCGTTGCGGTCCCACAACCGGTTCACGTCGTAGTTCAGCGCCTGGTAGCGTGCATCCACCTTCCAGCCAACCACCCGCGTCACGAAGTCGACCATCGCAGTGGTGGTCGGCGCAATGATGCTGTCCAGCAGCGGATCGTTGGCGCGCTGCTCCGGATCGTTCGGGAACGGATCGAACGCGGTCACGTTGGAGTCGTAGCGGCTGCCCAGCGTGCCCTTGTCGCGGAACACCTCACGCAGATAGGCCTGCGTCTCCAGTCGGCCACCGGCGCGGCGCACGAACTGCGGGTCCAGCCCGGTCAGCTCGGTCACCCGGCGCAGCATCGCCTCGGTCGCCTGCGGATCGCTGCGGCCCTTCATCAGCGCAGTGGCGTAGTCGCCCCGGGTGTATTCCACCACGTCGCGCATCGCCGCATCGGTCAGTTTGCCCTGGCGCTCCAGGTGCGCTGCAGCGATCGACGGCAGCGTCTGCATCCACGCCATCGGCGAGACATCGGCGTTGTCTTCCAGGGTCGGGCTCAGGTACGGCGACACCAGCACCAGGCCGTTCATCGCCACGCCCAGCCGGGTCTGCAGGAAGTGGGTGATGCGCGGGCCGCGGTAGCCGCCGTAGCTCTCGCCGGTCAGGTACTTGCGTGCACCCATGCGCTGGTTGCGCAGCAGCCAGTCGTAGATCGAGCGCGACAGGTATTCGATGTCGGCGCTGGGGTTGTACAGCTGCTTCTTCGCCTCGTCATCGCCGATGCGTGCACGGCTGAAGCCAGTGCCGACCGGGTCGATGAACACCAGGTCGGTGAAGTCCAGCCAGGTGCCGGGGTTGTCGTGCAGGGTGGCCGGCGCCGATGCGCTGTCCCCCTCCGAACCAAAGGTGACCACCTTGGGCCCGATCGCGCCCATGTTGAGGTAGACCGACGATGCACCCGGGCCGCCATTGAGCGCGAAGGTCACCGGCCGGTCCTTGCCCGGCATCGTGTAGGCGGTGAACACCACGTCGGCGATCACCTTGCCCTTGGCATCGCGTACCGGCAGGGTGCCGACGGTGGCGGTGTAGTCCAGGGTGCGGCCGGCCAGGCGCATGCTCTGGCGGGCCGACGCATCGGCGGGCAGCGCGGGCGCTTCGGTCTTGTCGTCTTTCGGGTCGGGCGTGGCCTCGGCGTCAGGCGCGGCCAGCACGCTGGCAGGGGCGATGAGCAGGCCGACGCAGAGCGCGGCAGTGTGCAGCAGGGACTTCATGGCACCGGATCGGCAGCGGAAGGGGGTTCCGATGCTAGGCCGGTGGAGGGCATGTCGTATGTGTCCAAAGGCATGGCCGCGCGTCGAGGCCGCCAGTGGCCAGATTGGGTCAAGCGGGCAGGGTGGTGCGCAGTTCGTCGTCAGCCAGCAGGCCGTATACCGCCGAATCGGACAGTTCGCCCTGGATGCGCCAGCGCTGCCGCAGCACGCCCTCCAGGTGGAAGCCCAGCCGTTCAAGCACGTGTGCCGAGGGCCGGTTGCGCGGGTCGACTTCGGCTTCCACGCGATGCAGGCGCAGGGTCTGGAACAGGTAGTCCAGCAGGTGCTGCAGCGCTTCGTGCATGTAGCCCTGGCCTTGCCTGTCGGGGGCCAGCAGGTAGCCGATCTCGGCACGAGCGGCATCGCGATCCAGGGCGAACACCACGCAGATGCCCAGCAACGGGCCGTCCAGCGTTTCGCGCACGGCCAGCTTGAGCTGGGTGCCGGTGGCCTGTGCAGCCAGGTCATCGTCGATCTGCGCGCGCGCTTCGGCCGGTCGTGTCCACGCCGGGTGGTTCCAGAACCGCATCACGTCCGGATCGGACTGGATCGCGAACAGGGCGGCCGCATCGTCGCGGCGGATCGGGCTCAGGACCAGGCGCGCGCTGTGCAGCGGCAGGCCCGGGAACAGCAGCGAGTGGCTGGCCAATACGATGGTCCACACAGATGGACGCGCATTATGGCGCCGCCGGGTTTGCCGATGGGGGCGTAATGCCAAGGCACATGAACCGGCATTACCGGGCGATGGGGCCAGAGCCGTTTCCCTGCAGGAAACGGATCCGGCCCCGCGTCGGGTCAGACTTCCAGCGAAGCCAGGTCGCCCTTGCTCTCCAGCCAGCCCTTGCGGTCGGAGGCGCGCTTCTTGGCCAGCAGCATGTCCATCAGCGAACGGGTCTGCTCGCCGTCGTCCACGGTCAGCTGCACCAGGCGACGGGTGTCGGGGTGGATGGTGGATTCACGCAGCTGTGGCGGATTCATCTCGCCCAGGCCCTTGAAGCGGGTGACGTTGATCGCGCCCTTGATCTTCTCGCGTTCGATCTTGTCCAGCATCGAGCGCTTCTCTTCTTCGTCCAGGGCATAGAACACCTGCTTGCCCACATCGATGCGGAACAGCGGTGGCATCGCCACGAACACGTGGCCGGCATCGACCAGCGCCGGGAAGTGCTTGAGGAACAGCGCGGTGAGCAGGGTGGCGATGTGCAGGCCGTCCGAGTCCGCGTCGGCCAGGATGATGACCTTGCCGTAGCGCAGGCCAGCAATGTCGTCCTTGCCGGGGTCGCAGCCGATGGCCACGGCCAGGTTGTGCACTTCTTCCGACGCCAGCACGCTGTTGGAGGACACTTCCCAGGTGTTGAGGATCTTGCCGCGCAGCGGCAGGATCGCCTGGAAGTCCTTGTCACGCGCCTGCTTGGCGCTGCCGCCTGCCGAGTCACCCTCCACCAGGAACAGCTCGGTGCGCGACAGGTCCTGGCTGATGCAGTCGGCCAGCTTGCCGGGCAGGGCCGGGCCCTGGGTGACTTTCTTGCGGACGACCAGCTTTTCGGTCTTCAGGCGCGCGCTGGCGCGCTCGATGGCGATCTGTGCGATCTTCTCGCCCAGCTCCACGTTCTGGTTCAGCAGCAGGCTGAACGCATCGTGGGCGGCGCCTTCGATGAAGCCGGCGGCCTGGCGCGAGGACAGGCGTTCCTTGGTCTGGCCGCTGAACTGCGGGTCGGTCATCTTCAGCGACAGCACGAACGACACGCGGTCCCACACGTCTTCCGGGGCCAGCTTGACGCCACGCGGCAGCAGGTTGCGGAAGTCGCAGAACTCGCGCAGCGCCTCGGTCAGGCCGGTGCGCAGGCCGTTGACGTGGGTGCCGTGCTGGGCAGTGGGGATCAGGTTGACGTAGCTTTCCTGCACCAGCTCGCCTTCCGGCAGCCAGGCCACGGCCCAGTCCACGATCTCGGTGTCTTTCTTCAGGTTGCCGACGAACAGTTCGGCCGGCAGCATCTCGCGATCGCCCAGCTCCAGCTTCAGGTAATCGCGCAGGCCGTCTTCGTAGTACCAGGTGTCGACTTCACCGGTGGCCTCGTCGGTCAGCTTCACGGTCAGGCCGGGGCACAGCACGGCCTTGGCGCGCAACAGGTGCTTGAGCGCGCGCACCGCGAACTTGGGCGTGTCGAAATACTTCGGGTCCGGCCAGAAGCGCACGCGGGTGCCGGTGTTCTTCTTGCCGACGCTGCCGACCACTTCCAGCGGGGTGGCGCGGTCGCCGTTGCGGAAGGTGATGCGGTGTTCGGCGCCTTCGCGCTTGATGTGCACTTCCACCAGGGTCGACAGCGCATTGACCACGCTGACGCCGACGCCGTGCAGGCCGCCGGAGAAGGTGTAGTTGTTGTTGCTGAACTTGCCGCCGGCATGCAGGCGGGTGAGGATCAGCTCGACGCCCGGGATCTTCTCTTCCGGATGGATGTCCACCGGCATGCCGCGGCCGTCATCGCTGACCTCCACGCTGCCGTCCTTGTACAGGGTGATCTCGATCGAGCGGGCGTGGCCGGCAAGGGCCTCGTCCACCGAGTTGTCGATCACTTCCTGCGCCAGGTGGTTCGGGCGCGCGGTGTCGGTATACATGCCGGGACGGCGCTTGACCGGGTCAAGGCCGGACAGGACTTCAATATCGGCGGCGTTATAACGGGCGTTCATCTGTCTTCGAAAGCTTGGAGCGACGGGCAAGTGTGGGGTCTGGCACGGGATTTTGCACGCCTGCGGTTCAGTCTCGGCGACGCAGAGGGGGTAAAATGGCAGCTGCTGGAATCTGAACACCGGCGACCCCCGTTGGGTCGAAACATCCAAGCCATACCGCGAGGAGGACCTCATGAAGAAGTTGCTGACCATTGCGATCCTGGCCGCTGCCGCCGTTGCAGTGCCGCTGGTGGTGGCGCAGAACGCCGGCCAGCCGGCCCCGCAGCAGGGTGACCAGGCCGACAAGGCGCAGGCCGAGGCCGATGCCAAGGCCAAGCGTCGGGCCCAGGCCAATGCCGAAATGAAGGCGCAGGGCCAGCCGGCCCCGCAGCAGGAAGAGGAAGAGGAAGCGCGCAAGAAGCGCTGATCCCGCCCCATGCCAGGCGCCCTTGCGACAAGGGTTGCGCTCCGGAACGCCCCGCTTTGCGGGGCGTTTCTTTTTAGTGGCGTGCCATCTGCCTCTTGGGTTGGCGGCCATCAATCTGTAAACTATGGCTTTCCGGGAGTAAGTGCGTGTCCACCATTTGCGAATGGGCTGGAGCGGCCAAGCGTGGCTTCCAGCATGGCGGGTCGCAGGTGACGGTCGATTTGACCGGCACGGCCACCCCGACCTCGCACGGTGGTCCCCGTCCGGCGCCTGCCGCCGCACGGATCAGCACCTCCCTCGCTGTCCCAGCGAACCGGAAAACCCCCTCTGAGCACCATGCCCGCCCTCCGGGTGCGCGTGGTGCTGCCGTTTTCCATTTCCAGACAGGATGCTTGCAGCCATGACTCCCTTGATTTTCGTAACCGGCGGCGTGGTGTCCTCGCTCGGCAAAGGCATTGCCGCCGCGTCGCTGGCCGCCATTCTCGAAGCCCGTGGCCTGAAGGTCACGATGATGAAGCTCGACCCGTACATCAACGTCGACCCCGGCACCATGAGCCCGTTCCAGCACGGTGAGGTCTACGTCACCGACGACGGCGCCGAGACCGACCTCGACCTGGGCCACTACGAGCGCTTCGTGCGCACCCGCCTGAGCCGCAAGAACTCGGTCACCACCGGTCGTATCTACGAGAACGTGATCCGCAAGGAACGCCGCGGCGACTACCTGGGTGCGACCGTGCAGGTCATTCCGCACATCACCGACGAGATCCGCCGCTGCATCGACGAAGCCACCGAAGGCTACGACGTGGCGCTGGTGGAGATCGGCGGTACTGTCGGCGACATCGAGTCGCTGCCGTTCCTGGAGGCGATCCGCCAGGTGCGCACCGAGCGTGGCCCGGAGAAGGCACTGTTCATGCACCTCACCCTGGTGCCGTACATCGGCGCCGCCGGTGAGCTGAAGACCAAGCCGACCCAGCACTCGGTGAAGGAACTGCGCTCGATCGGCATCCAGCCGGACGTGCTGCTGTGCCGTTCGGAACAGGCCGTGCCGGATTCGGAGCGCCGCAAGATCGCCCAGTTCACCAACGTTTCCGAGCGCGCGGTGATCAGCGTGCCGGACGTGGACGTCCTGTACCGCATTCCGTCAGGCCTGCATGCGCAGGGCCTGGACGAGATCGTCGTCAACCAGCTGAAGCTGGCCGACAAGGTCGGTCCGGTCGATCTGTCGATGTGGGAAGACGCGGTCGATGCGACCCTGCATCCGCTGGACGAAGTGACCATCGCCGTGGTCGGCAAGTACGTCGATCACCAGGATGCCTACAAGTCGGTCGGCGAAGCGCTCAAGCACGGCGGCCTGCGCCAGCGCACCAAGGTCAACCTGAAGTGGCTGGAAGCACAGGACCTGGAAGGCACCGACATGGCCGCACTGGCCGATGTCGACGGCATCCTGGTGCCGGGCGGCTTCGGTGACCGTGGTTTCGAAGGCAAGGTGCTGACCTCGAAGTTCGCCCGCGAGCAGCACGTGCCGTACTTCGGCATCTGCTACGGCATGCAGGCGGCCGTCGTCGATTACGCCCGCAACGTGGTCGGCCTGGAAGGTGCCAACAGCACCGAGAACGACCGCCAGTCGCCGAACCCGGTGATCGGCCTGATCACCGAATGGCGTACGGCAACCGGCGACGTCGAAAAGCGTGATGACAAGAGCGACCTCGGTGGCACCATGCGCCTGGGCCTGCAGGAACAGCGCCTGAAGCCGGGCACGCTGGCCCGTGAGCTGTACGGCAAGGACGTGGTTGCCGAGCGCCACCGCCACCGCTACGAGTTCAACAACCGCTACCGCACCCAGCTGGAGGATGCGGGCCTGGTGATCGCCGGCAAGTCGATGGACGACACCCTGGTGGAAGTGGTGGAGCTGCCGCGCGATGCGCACCCGTGGTTCCTGGCCTGCCAGGCGCACCCGGAATTCCTGTCCACGCCGCGTGACGGCCACCCGCTGTTCATCGGTTTCATCCGTGCCGCACGCGAGCGCAAGGCCGGCGGCAAGCTGCTGCAGGAAGCCCGCGCCTGACTTGTGATGGGGGCCGCCGGCCCCCATCTTGCACGCTTCAACCCCCAGCGCACCGGCCCGGCCGGTGCCGCGGACAACAAGGAAACGCCATGAAACTGTGTGGATTCGAGGTCGGGCTGGACCAGCCCCTGTTCCTGATCGCCGGCCCCTGCGTGATCGAGTCGATGCAGCTGCAGCTCGATACCGCCGGCAAGTTGAAGGAAGTCACCGACAAGCTCGGCGTCAACTTCATCTTCAAGTCCAGCTTCGACAAGGCCAACCGCACTTCGGGCACCGCATTCCGCGGCCCGGGCATGGAAGAGGGCCTGAAGGTCCTGGCCGAGGTCAAGAAGCAGATCGGCGTGCCGGTGCTGACCGACGTCCACGAATACACCCCGATGGACGAAGTGGCCTCGGTGGTGGACGTGCTGCAGACCCCGGCGTTCCTGGTCCGCCAGACCGACTTCATCCGCAAGGTGTGCTCGGCCGGCAAGCCGGTCAACATCAAGAAGGGCCAGTTCCTGGCGCCGTGGGACATGAAGCCGGTCGTGGAAAAGGCCAAGGCCACCGGCAACGAGCAGATCATGGTCTGCGAGCGCGGTGCCAGCTTCGGCTACAACAACCTGGTCAGCGACATGCGTTCGCTGGCGGTGATGCGCGATACCGGTTGCCCGGTGGTGTTTGACGCCACCCATTCGGTGCAGCTGCCGGGTGGGCAGGGCACCAGTTCCGGTGGCCAGCGTGAGCACGTGCCGGTGCTGGCCCGTGCCGCCGTGGCGGTGGGCATCTCCGGCCTGTTCGCCGAGACCCATCCGGACCCGTCCAAGGCGCTGTCCGATGGCCCCAATGCATGGCCGCTGGACCAGATGGAAGCGCTGCTCGAGACCCTGATGGAACTCGATGCGGTGACCAAGAAGCACGGCTTTTCGCGCTTCGCGTGAGTCGTGACCCGTGGCTGGCGCTGGAAACCCAGCGTCACCGCCGGCACTGGAAACAGTGGCCCTGGGGCGTGATCGCACTGGGTCTGGCCGTGCTGTTCACCGTGGGCATGTTCGGGCTGGTACTGATCGGCGCTGCGTCGGTGCGGCCCCCCGGTGATGGCAGCAGTGCGCTCGATCTGCGGGCGTACTTCATTGCGCTGCTGATGGCGGAGCTGCTCGGTGCGGTGGGATGCGTCGCTGCCGCTGTGCTGGCCTGGCGGCTGAATCGCGGCAAGGTCACGGCTGGCCTGGCGATCATCCTGCTCTCGCTGTGGCTGGGCGCCCTGTTCTACGGATTGCTTTGATGAATACGACCACATCGGCGCGTGGCTGGCCCTGGGGCCTGATCGCCCTGGGGCTGTCCGTGTTGACCTGGATCGCCCTGGTGGTGGGCGTGCTGGCCTTCACGTCCGGTTTCCGGCCGCCGGGGGATGGAAACAACGGCGTGCAGGCCACGCAGTGGTGGCTGCTGGGCGCGCTGGTCACGATGGTGCTGTCCTTCCTGGGCAGTCCGGTGGCGATGGTGCTGGCCTGGCGACGGCGGCGTGGCCCCATCCTGGCAGCGATTGCCGGTGCATTGCTGGTGATGCTGGTGTCGATGATCCTGATCGTGATCGGGTCCAGTTGGGGCTGAGGCCGCCCACGCCATTTGGCAAGTGGCGGGCAGCCGGGGATAATCACGCGGCATTCGTTTTGTCGCCCCCTCTCCATACAGGTAACCGGCCCGACCATGAGTACGATCCGCAGCATCCACGCCCGTGAAATCCTCGACAGCCGTGGCAACCCCACGCTGGAAGCCGAAGTCATCCTGGAGGACGGTTCGTTCGGTCGTGCCGCGGTTCCCTCCGGCGCCTCGACCGGCACCAAGGAAGCGGTCGAGCTGCGTGACGGCGACAAGACCCGTTACCTGGGCAAGGGTGTGCGCAAGGCTGTCGACAACGTCAACACCACCATCGCCAATGCGCTGAAGGGCTTCGAAGCCACCGACCAGGCCGGCCTCGACCGTCGCCTGATCGACCTCGACGGCACCGAGAACAAAGGCCGCCTGGGCGCCAACGCGCTGCTGGGTGTTTCGATGGCCGCCGCGCACGCCGCCGCTGCATCGAACAAGCAGGCGCTGTGGCAGTACCTGGCTGCCAAGACCGGCGTGACCCCGTCGCTGCCGGTGCCGATGATGAACATCATCAACGGCGGCGCGCACGCCGACAACAACGTCGACTTCCAGGAGTTCATGGTGCTGCCGGTCGGCTTCACCTCGTTCTCCGAAGCGCTGCGCGCGGGCACCGAAATCTTCCATTCGCTGAAGTCGGTGCTGAAGGGCCACGGCCTGAGCACGGCGGTCGGCGACGAAGGCGGCTTCGCACCGGACTTCCGCAGCAACGTCGAGGCGCTCGACACCATCCTCGAAGCGATCGGCAAGGCTGGCTACACCGCCGGTGAAGACGTGCTGCTGGGCCTGGACGTGGCCTCCAGCGAGTTCTTCGAAAACGGCAAGTACAACCTGGTCGGCGAGAACAAGCGCCTGACCTCCGAGCAGTTCGTCGACTTCCTCGCCGACTGGGCCGCGCAGTACCCGATCATCACGATTGAAGATGGCCTGGCCGAGAACGACTGGGCCGGCTGGAAGCTGCTGACCGACCGCATCGGCAAGAAGGTGCAGCTGGTTGGCGACGACCTGTTCGTGACCAACCCGAAGATCTTCCAGGAAGGCATCGACTCGGGCACCGCCAACGCGATCCTGATCAAGGTCAACCAGATCGGCACGCTCAGCGAAACCCTGGAAGCGATCGCGATGGCCGACCGCGCCGGCTATGCCGCCGTCGTCTCGCACCGTTCGGGCGAAACCGAAGACACCACCATTGCCGATATCTCGGTGGCCACCACCGCCACCCAGATCAAGACCGGCTCGCTGTGCCGCAGCGATCGCGTGGCCAAGTACAACCAGCTGCTGCGCATCGAGGAAGCCCTCGGCGCCGGCGCGCGTTACGCCGGTCGTGACGCGTTCGTTTCGCTGAAGCGCTGAGCCGATGCGCGACTGGCGCTGGATGCTGCTGGTGCTGGCCCTGCTGCTGGGCTGGCTGCAGTACCGCTTCTGGTTCGGTCCGGGCAACTCGGGTGAAGTGATGATGCTCGAAGCCCAGGTCGCCAACCAGGAGCGGGACAATGAGGGTCTGCAGCAGCGCAACGACGCGCTCGCTGCCGAAGTGAAGGACCTCAAGGAAGGCCAGTCCGCCATCGAGGAACGCGCGCGCAGCGAGCTGGGCATGATCAAGCCTGGCGAGAAGTTCTACCGTGTGGTCGAGGATGCGCCGGTCCACCCGGCGCAGCCTGCTGCCGGCGTCACTGCCCAGGCGGGCGAACACCCGGCAGACGTGCCATGAGCGCGGCGATCTGGGTCGTCGTTCCTGCGGCCGGCCGTGGCACCCGCTTCGGTGCACCGCTGCCCAAGCAGTACCTGCAGGCGGGCGGGCAGATCCTGCTCGCCCACACGCTGGACGCGCTGCTGGCGCACCCCGCCGTGGCCGGAGCGATGGTGGTGATCGGCCAGGACGATGCCGACTGGCCGGGCTGGAATGAGTGGTCGGGCAAGCCGGTGCTGACCTGCATCGGCGGCGCGACCCGTGCCGCCTCGGTGCTGGCCGGGTTGCAGGCGCTGCCGGACACCGTGCGTGCCGATGAATTCGTGCTGGTTCACGATGCTGCACGGCCGAACCTGTCGCTGGCCGATCTCGGTCGTCTGCTTGAAGTCGGTCGTGCCGACCCGGTCGGGGCGATCCTGGCTGCGCCGGTGCGCGACACCCTCAAGCGCGCTGGCGACGACGGCGGCATCGATGGCACCGAGCCACGCGAGCGCCTGTGGCGCGCACTGACGCCGCAGCTGTTCCGCCGCCACCAGCTCAGCCGCGCGCTGTCTGACGCTGCGGCCGCCGGTGTTGACGTCACCGACGAGGCCATGGCCATGGAGCGCCAGGGCCAGCGCCCGCTGCTGGTGGAAGGCAGCGAGGACAACTTCAAGGTCACCACCCCGGCCGATCTGGACCGGTTCGAATTCGTACTTTCCCGCCGCGCCGGCTGACCGTCCGCGCGGCCCTGTTGCAAGGGTTGCATCCATGAGCACCGCACCGTTCCCGCCCGTCCGCATCGGCCAGGGCTACGACGTCCATGCCTTCGGTGAAGGCGATCACATCATGCTCGGCGGCGTGAACGTGCCGCACAGCTGCGGCGTGCTCGCGCACAGCGATGGCGACGTGATCCTGCACGCCCTGTGCGATGCGATGCTCGGCGCGCTGGCGCTGGGCGATATCGGCCAGCATTTCCCGCCGAGCGACGACCGCTGGAAGGGCGCCGACAGCAGTGATTTCGTTCGCCATTGCGACAGCCTGCTGCGCGAGCGTGGCTGGCGCGTCGGCAACACCGACATCACCGTGATCTGCGAGCGTCCGAAGGTCGGCCCGCATGCGCTGGCGATGCGTGAGCGCATCGGTGGGTTGCTGCAGTTGCCGCTGGATGCAGTCAGCGTCAAGGCCACCACGTCTGAGAAGCTGGGCTTCACCGGCCGTGGCGAAGGCATCGCCGCACAGGCGGTGGTACTGCTGGTGGCGGCATGATCCCGCTGCCGTTGGCGTTTGGTGCACCGTTGCTGACGGCGCGCATCCGCACCACGCCGGACGATTTCCAGGTTGACGAACTGCCGGCCTTCGAGGCGACCGGTGAAGGCGAGCACCTGCTGCTGCATATCCGCAAGCGTGGAGCCAACACCGTGCATGTGGCCAAGCTGCTGGCCAAGTGGGCGGGCCTGCCGGAAATGGCGGTGAGCTACGCCGGCATGAAGGATCGCCATGCGGTCACCACCCAGCGTTTCAGCGTGCACCTGCCCAAGCGCGTCGCGCCGGACCTGGCCGAGCTGGCCAGCGACGAGATCGAAGTGCTCGAAGCCACCTGGCACAACCGCAAGCTGCAGCGTGGCGCACTGGCCGGCAACCGCTTCAAGCTGGTGCTGCGCGAGGTGCAGGGGGATGCCGCCGCGATCAGCGAGCGCCTGCAGCAGATTGCCGAGCGCGGCCTGCCGAACTGGTTCGGCGAGCAGCGCTTTGGCCGCGACGGCGGCAATGTGCCGGCGGCACTGGCGATGTTCGGTGGCCGCCGCATGCGCAAGGACCAGCGTTCGCTGCTGCTCTCTGCAGCCCGTTCGGCGCTGTTCAACCGCGTGCTGGCCGCGCGCGTGGAGCAGGGCAACTGGGATCAGCCGCTCGATGGCGAAGTGTGGATGCTCGATGGCAGCCGCAGCGTGTTCGGACCCGAGCCGTACACCGAGGTGCTGGCCGAGCGACTGGCGCGTTTCGACATCCATCCCAGCGCACCGCTGTGGGGCGAAGGCGAGCTGCGCAGCACCGAGGCTGCCCGCACGCTGGAGCTGGCCGCGCTGGACGACGACGAGTCAAAGGCACTGCGGGCCGGCCTGGAAGACGCACGGCTGAAGCAGGAGCGCCGCGCATTGCGCCTGCGCCCGGCGCTGCTGCAGCACCAGTGGCTGGCCGACGACGTGCTGGAGTTGTCATTCGCGCTGCCGCCAGGCTGCTACGCCACCGCCGTACTGCACGAACTCGGCTCGGTCGAAGACGCCTCGCAGGCCTGACAGAAAAAGGGGACGGAGGGAATTAAGTCGTTTGTAGCACAAACGACTTAATTCCCTCCGTCCCCTTTTTCATCTACGGGCCAGCAGCACCAGCACCGCGCCGGTGCCGCCTTGTCCGGTCGGCGCCGAATGGAACGCCAGTACGTCGTTGCGCAGCCGCAGCAGGCGATCGACCAGATTCTTCAGCACCGGTGCACCGCCATCGGACTGCAGGCCCTTGCCGTGGATGATGCGCACGCAGCCATAGTCGTGTGCATGCGCCTCCAGCAGGAACTGGCGCAGCAGCGCCTCCGCCTGCGACGCAGTGGCGCCGTGCAGGTCCAGCTCGTCCTGCACCGAGTACTGGCCACGCTTGAGGCGCTGGAACAAGCGTGGTGGCAGGTTGTCGCGGCGATGGCTGGCCACGTCGCCGGCTTCCAGCGGCGTGCTGTCGCGCAGCAGCCGGGCGAATTCGCCGGCGGCTTCGGCCTCGTCACGTTCGGCCATGCGCGCGCGCGGCTTCGGCCGGGGCGCGGCAGGCGCCGGCTCGGCATCCTTGCGCAGCGGCGTCACTTCGCCGATGGCCGCACGGAACAATGCGGCCGGATCTTCGTCTTCAGGGTGCGACATGCGCACAGGGTAAACCGCCGGCGCAGCTCTGCCTATGACGGTTCGATGTCGGTCATGACCGCCGACAGGGTAGGACCGGCGGCTCGCATGCGGCACAATAGACGATGCCCTTGCAGGGTCGACGGCTTCCGCAGGGGAGTACGGCGGTCCCGCCCACACTGCACGGTGACGGAATCGAATTCTTGGAAAATCAAGCGGTTAAATCGAAGATGCGAATCCTGGTCAGTAACGACGATGGCGTCGACGCCGCAGGCATCCGGATGCTTGCTTCGGTGCTGCGCGAGGCCGGACACGAAGTCACGGTGGTCGCGCCCGACCGTGATCGCTCCGGCGCCAGCAATTCGCTGACCCTGGACCTGCCGATCCGCCTCAAGCGCATCGACCATTACACCGTCTCGGTGGCCGGCACTCCGACCGACTGCGTGCACCTGGCGCTGACCGGGCTGCTCGAGTTCGAACCGGACATTGTCGTGTCCGGCATCAACAATGCCGCCAACCTCGGCGATGACGTGATCTACTCCGGCACCGTCTCGGCGGCGATGGAAGGTCGCTTCCTCGGGCTGCCGGCGGTGGCGGTCTCGCTGGTTACCCGCAACCACGATCCGAAACACTTCGAGACCGCCGCGCGCGCTGCCGTGGAGATCGTTGCCCGGCTCAAGGCCGATCCGTTGCCGGCTGACACCATCCTCAACGTCAACGTGCCTGATCTGCCGTGGAGCGAGGTCGAGGGCTTCGAGGTCACCCGCCTCGGCAACCGCCACCGCGCCGAAGGCTGCATCGCGCAGAAAGACCCGCGCGGCAACGAGGTGTACTGGATCGGCCCGGCCGGCCGTGAGCAGGACTCCGGCCCCGGTACCGACTTCCATGCGGTGCGCACCGGGCATATCTCGATCACCCCGATCCAGGTCGACCTGACCCGCTACCAGGCACTGGAGAAAGTGGCCAGCTGGGTCGGCGGCCTCAGTGCCGCGCTGGACCGGCCGGCATGAGTCCACGCCTGCGCCTGCAACCGGAAGCCGTCGGTATCGGCATGACCTCGCAGCGTGTGCGTGACCGCCTGGTCGACCGCCTGCGCGAAGCCGGCATCGTTGACGAGCCGACCTTGAATGCGATCCGGGTGGTGCCGCGCCATCTGTTCATTGATGAGGCGCTGGCGTCACGGGCTTACGAAGACACTGCGCTGCCGATCGGCCACGGCCAGACCATCTCGCAGCCCTGGGTGGTCGCGCGGATGACCGAGGCGGTCCTCCAGGTCGCGCCGAAGCGGGTGCTGGAAGTCGGCACCGGTTCCGGTTACCAGGCCGCCATCCTCGGTGCGCTGGGCCTGGAGGTCTACACCGTGGAGCGAATCGGTGATCTGCTGCGGCAGGCCCGCAAGCGCTTCCGTGCGCTGGGCATGAACATCCGCACCAAGCATGACGACGGTCGCGTCGGCTGGGCCGAGCACGGTCCGTTCGATGCCATCGTGGTTACTGCGGCGGCGCCGGCACTGGTCGACGCCCTGATCGAGCAACTGGCCGAGGGCGGCCGCCTGGTGGCGCCGGTCGGTGGCCCCGGGGCGCAGTCGCTGGTACAGCTGGACCGCAAGGCCGACGGCAGCATCGAACAACACGTGCTGGCGCCGGTCACGTTCGTGCCGCTGCTGTCTGGCATGCTCGACTAATCCACGGAGCAGGGTTGCATGAAGATTTTCGGGCCGCTGTACGAGCGGGCGATGAAGTGGGCGGCGCACGAACGCGCGCCGACCTACCTGACGGTGTTGAGCTTCTTCGAGGCGATCATCTTCCCGGTGATGCCGGAGGTGATGCTGGCGCCGATGTGCGTGGCCCAGCCCAAGCGCGGTTGGTGGTTCGCCACCCTGAGCCTGGCCGGCTCGATGGTCGGCGCACTGGTTGGCTACGCGCTGGGTCATTACGCCTTCGAGGCGATCAAGCCGCTGTTCGAGGCGCTGGGTATGCTGCCGGCCATCGAGCAGGGCATCACCACCGTGCAGGCGAAGATGGCCGAGTCGCCGTGGGCAGTGTTCACCTTCCTGGTGCTGGGCGGATTCATGCCCATCCCGATGAAGGTCTTCACGTGGGCATCGGGTATCGTCGGTGTACCGATGCCGCAGTACCTGTTGAGCATGCTGATCGGTCGTGGCAAGCGCGTGTTCGTGCTGGCTGCGGTCATCCGTATCGGTGGTGCGCGTGCTGAAGCGGCACTGCGTCGCTGGATTGAACCGCTGGGCTGGATCGCCACCGCGCTGGTGGTGGTGCTGATCGCCTGGCTTGTATGGAGGTCGAAGTTCGCATGAGTCCTGATCGTCTGAGCAAGGGAGTGCGCATCGGCGCGCTGGCGTTGCTGGTTTCCACCCTGTCCGCCTGCGGCACCGCCACCGTGGTTCGTCCTGGTGGTGGCAGCACCGGTGGCGGTGTGACCACGCCGAAGACCTCGGTACCCAAGCCGGGGCAGACCGTGGTGGTGCGCAAGGGCGACACCATCTATGCGCTGGCCCGCATCCATGACATCACCCCGGCCGACCTGATTGCCTGGAACAGCCTGGACAACCCCTCGACGATCTATCCGGGGCAGGTGATCCGGCTGTATCCGGCCGGTGCCAGCGGCGGCCGCGCGCCCACCACGGTGGTCACCCCGCCGCGTTCCGGTGGCAGCAGTGGCGGCAGCACCACGCCGGCCCCGGCGCCGGTCGGTCCGGTGAAGAGCAACATCGCCTGGCGCTGGCCGGCTGATGGCGCCATCGTTGGCCGTTACGTGGCTGGTGATGCGACCAAGCAGGGCGTCGACATCGCCGGCACCAGCGGCCAGGCGGTCAAGGCCACCGCCAATGGCGTGGTGGTGTATTCCGGCGCCGGCCTGGTCGGCTACGGCGAGCTGATCATCATCAAGCACAGCGACCAGTGGCTGTCGGCCTATGGCCACAACCGCAAGCGCCTGGTGAATGAAGGCCAGAGCGTGAAGGCCGGTGAGCAGATCGCCGAAATGGGCCGTACCGGTGCGAACCGCGACATGGTCCACTTCGAGATTCGCTACAACGGCAAGCCGGTCGACCCGCAGCAGTACCTGCCGGCACGCTGATCGTCAGATGCGATAGCGCCGGGCCATGCCCGGCGTTCCTGACCTGTAGAGGCGAGCCATGCTCGACCCGGGTACTGCAGAGTGGTCATTTGCGACCTTGTGTGTCGCAGGCTCACCTTCACGGCGGACGGGATACCCGGCATTCTTGAGCGGTCCCAGTCGATCCGGTGCCCCATGCTCCGTCTTGCTTCCACTCTCGCGTTGCTCATCGTCGCGCCGCTGGCCTCCGCAGCCAGCGATCCGCGCGACGTGGTCACCCGTCTTTACGCGGCCGTCCAGGCGCTGGCTTCGGACGAAGCGACCATTCCGCCGTTGCTGGGCGATGCGCTGCGCTCAGCCATCGATGCGCAGCGCGCTTACGAGCGGACCTGTGCGGTGCTGGCCGCGCATGACGAGAAGCCGCACATGCTGGACCAGAGCCCGTATCTCATGGCGCCGGATCGGCCGGAAACGGTAAAGGTGGGGCTGCCCGCGACGAGCGGCGATGGCAGTTGGGTGCTCGTCGAAATGGCGATAGGCGACTATCGCTGGACCGACCGTGTCCTGCTGCAAAGGCAGGGCCAGGACTGGAAGGTCATGGACATCCGCTGGGGCCAGGGCGGCAACCTGATCGGGCGGCTGAAGCAGTTCTCGGCCTTCCGCTGCACCGCTTCTGGCGGCTAGCGCCGGGGCGCGCCCGACGCCTCGACCTCAGCCTTCCAGAATGAAAGCGGCCGCGACCTTGCGGCCTTCGCCCGCCAGGATGTTGAAGGTGCGCGCGGCGGCCGGATTGTTCATCACTTCCAGGCCGATGCCGCGTGACAGGCAGGCAGCCATCACCACTGCCGGCGGGAATACCTGACGGTCACCCGTGCCGAGCACGATCAGCGCCGGGTTCAGCGCCAGGATCGGCTCCAGGTCAGCCAGCT
Source organism: Stenotrophomonas sp. 80084_Sma (assembly GCF_056481995.1). NCBI lineage: Bacteria > Pseudomonadati > Pseudomonadota > Gammaproteobacteria > Lysobacterales > Lysobacteraceae > Stenotrophomonas > Stenotrophomonas sp. 80084_Sma. The sequence continues at coordinate 1,779,940 of NZ_CM151177.1, forward strand.
GCAGCGCGGTGGCGCTCACTACCGGCCATTGCGTGACCAGCTGGTCCGGGGTCAGGAAGAAACTGCTGCCCAGCACCTGGTCATTCACCTTGGCCGAGCGGCCATCGGCGGCGCGCAGGCTGTAGGCGTAATCGGGCGGTTCGTGGTTCAGCTGCATGGCAGTAAGACGATCAGCCGCGCGGCAGCACGATCTGGCGCTGTTCCTTGCTCGGGCGGTACAGCACGGCGACGTGGCCGATGCGCTGTACCAACGCGCTCTCGGTGGCTTCGACGATCTCGCCGATCATCACGTCACGGGCGTCGCGGTCTTCGGCAGCGACCTTCACTTTGACCAGCTCGTGGCGCTCCAGCACTTCGTTCAGCTCAGCGATGAAGGCCGGGGTCACGCCCTTGCCGCCGGTCTGCAGCAGGGCCTTCAGGTCGTGGGCTTGGCCGCGCAGGAAACGGGTCTGGGAAGCGGTCAGGGCGATGGACATGCAGGAAAACACGGTTGAATGGGGCGATCAGGGTATCATGAGGACCCCATCAGCCCCTATTTTCAATGGCTACCCGCAGCAAAAGCAGCCAGCGCTGGCTCAAGGAACACTTCTCCGACCCCTTCGTGAAGAAGGCCCAGGCCGAAGGCATGCGCTCGCGCGCGGCCTACAAGCTCGAAGAGCTGCTGGAACGTGACCGGTTGCTGAAGCCGCACATGGTGGTGGTCGACCTCGGCGCGGCCCCCGGCGGCTGGTCTCAGCAGGTTCGGAGACAGATCGGCGACACCGGCCGCGTGCTGGCATTGGATATCCTGGACATGCCTCCGCTGGCCGGTGTGGAGTTCCTTCATGGTGACTTCAGGGAAGAGGCCGTTCTATCGCAGTTTGAAGCCATGCTCGGGGATCAGCCGGTAGACCTTGTGCTGTCGGACATGGCCCCCAATAAGAGTGGTGTAGGCGCGGTCGACCAGCCGCGGATGATGCACCTGGCGGAGCTGGCTCTGGATTTTGCCGACAACCACCTGAAGACCGGTGGGGCATTCCTGATCAAGCTGTTCCAGGGCGAGGGCTTTGACGACTACGTGCGCGACATGCGCCGCCGGTACGACAAGGTCTCCATCCGCAAGCCGGAAGCCTCGCGCAAGCGCTCTCCCGAGGTGTATGCCTTGGGTCAGGGAAAACGCGCCCACATGAAGTAAGCTCGCAATGTACGCAAGTTCGACCCCAACGCAACGCCAGCACTGAGAGGAACACCGGAGCCAATGAGGATGAACGACTTGACCAAGAACCTCCTGCTATGGGTGGTCGTCGCCGTCGTGCTGATGGTGGTCTTCCAGAGCTTCTCGCCGAAGTCCTCCGGGGCCGGCGCGCAGGGCGCGTCGTACTCGCAGTTCCTGGATCAGGTGGACAGTGGCAACGTGCAGAAGGTCGCCTTTGGCGGCGACATGCGCGGCGGCACCAGCCAGCTGACCTACACCACCCGCGGTGGGCAGTCGTCCACCATCACCGCACCGTTCGATCGTGACCTGATCAACGTGCTGCGTACCAAGAACGTGGAGATCGTGCAGGAGGAGCCGTCCAGCGGCATTTCCCTCGGCGCGATCCTGATGAATTTCCTGCCGGTCATCCTGATCATCGGCTTCTGGTTGTTCATCATGCGCCAGATGCAGGGCGGTGGTGGCGGTGCCAAGGGCGCGATGTCCTTCGGCAAGTCGCGCGCCAAGCTGCAGGGCGAAGACCAGATCAAGGTCACCTTCGCCGACGTCGCTGGCTGCGACGAGGCCAAGGAAGAAGTGGGCGAGCTGGTCGACTTCCTGCGCGACCCGTCCAAGTTCACCAAGCTGGGCGGCAAGATTCCGCGCGGCGTGCTGATGGTCGGCCCGCCGGGTACCGGCAAGACGCTGCTGGCCAAGGCCATCGCGGGCGAAGCCAAGGTGCCGTTCTTCTCGATCTCCGGTTCGGACTTCGTGGAAATGTTCGTCGGCGTCGGCGCCAGCCGCGTGCGCGACATGTTCGAGCAGGCCAAGAAGCACGCCCCCTGCATCATCTTCATCGACGAAATCGACGCCGTCGGTCGTCACCGTGGCGCCGGCCTGGGCGGCGGTCATGACGAGCGCGAGCAGACCCTGAACCAGCTGCTGGTCGAAATGGACGGTTTTGAAGGTGGCGAAGGCGTGATCGTGATCGCTGCGACCAACCGTCCCGACGTGCTGGATCCGGCGCTGCTGCGCCCGGGCCGTTTCGATCGCCAGGTCGTGGTCGGCCTGCCGGACGTGAAGGGTCGCGAGCACATCCTGAAGGTGCACATGCGCAAGCTGCCGCTGGCCGACGACGTCGAGCCGATGGTGATCGCGCGTGGTACCCCGGGCTTCTCCGGCGCCGACCTGGCCAACCTCTGCAACGAGGCTGCCCTGTTCGCCGCGCGTGGCAACGAGAAGGAGGTCCGCATGGACCACTTCGACCGTGCCCGCGACAAGATCCTGATGGGTGCCGAGCGCCGCTCGATGGCCATGAGCGAGGAGGAGAAGACCCTCACCGCCTACCACGAAGCCGGCCACGCCATCGTCGGCCGTCTGGTACCCGAGCATGACCCGGTCTACAAGGTCACCATCATTCCGCGCGGCCGTGCGCTGGGTGTGACCATGTACCTGCCGGAAGGCGACAAGTACTCGATGAACCGCGTGGCGATCAAGTCGCAGCTGTGCTCGCTGTACGGTGGCCGCGTGGCCGAGGAGCTGATCTTCGGTGCCGACAAGGTCACCACCGGCGCCTCCAACGACATCGAGCGCGCCACCAAGATGGCCCGCAACATGGTCACCAAGTGGGGCCTGTCCGACCAGCTCGGCCCGATCGCCTATGGCGAAGAGGACGACGAGGTGTTCCTGGGCCGTTCGGTCACCCAGCACAAGAGCGTGTCCAACGACACCGCGCGCCGCATCGACGAGGAAGTGCGCAACATCCTCGATGAGGCTTACGCACGCACCACCGAGCTGATGACGGCCAACCTGGACAAGCTGCACGCGATGTCCCAGCTGCTGCTGCAGTACGAGACCATCGACGCGCCGCAGATCGACGCCATCATGGAAGGCCGCGATCCGCCGCCGCCGGCCGGTTGGAACAAGTCGAACAAGGATGGTGGCAACGACAAGGGCGGCGACGCCCGTCCGCTGCCGCCGATCGCAGGCCCGGCCGAATCGCACTGACGGCCCGCTGCACGTGACACCAGACGAGGCCGGGGCAACCCGGCTTCGTCGTTTCCGGGCCACTGGCCCATCCCGAAGAACTGATCTAACGCTGGAGCCCGCATGTCCGCCCCGAAGCCCGAACCGATTTCCCACACCGCCGAAATGGTCATCGCCACCGTGGTCGGCGTGGGTGTGGGCCTTGGGGCCGACAATCTGCTGCTGGGCTGCGTGGTGGGTATCGGTGTCGGCATCGTGCTGAGCATCGCCAGGACCCTGTACGTGGACCGCAAGCGCCGCCGCCGTTAAGGGTGTCGGCAGGGCTGCGCCCTGCGCCCGCGGTAGTGCCGGCCGCTGGCCGGCAACCTCAGCAGCAACAGCAACAGCGGGCTTTCCGTAGGATGGCGGGGCGGTGTCGGAGTGCGGGGACGCTGCAAGTACGTCCCTGTAAGCTTGGCAGCCGCTTGCTCGCGTGCGCATTCCTGCGCACACGGCAAGACCGGGGTTGGGCGTCCTGCCCAACCCGCCCGAGGCATGCCTCGGGCCCATGCGGCTGACACCCCGCACTCCGACACCGCCCCACCTCTGACAGATCTCCGCGGCTGTTGGTAGATGTCGACCTTGGTCGACACATCTGTCAGATATCGAATGAGTCATCCACGCATGGCGTGGATCTACTGCAGATCGCAGAAAACTGTCGAAGGCGGGGTGGGTCCGGTTGCGGGGGCGTGAGCGCCATGGATGGCGCGACCGAGCCTCCATGGACGGATTCACGGCGTCCCCCGCAACCGGACCCACCCCGCCATCCCTCAGTAAACCCGCTGTTGCTCCGGCTCTTGCTGTAGCTCTGGCCTCTGCGGGTGCAGGGCGCCGCCCTGCCGAACTAAACTACCCGCCGTTGTCCCTGCAGGATTGCCCATGTTCGATACCTCGCCCCAGCTCGATTGCGCCGGCCGCATCCTGCGCCTCGACCGCGCCCGGGTCATGGGCATCGTCAATGTCACCCCGGACTCGTTCTCCGATGGCGGCGCGCACGACACCACCGAGGCCGCGGTCGCACATGGCCTGAAACTGGTCGAGGACGGCGCGGACCTGCTCGATATCGGTGGCGAATCCACCCGCCCCGGCGCCGCGCCGGTATCGGTCGAGGACGAGCTGCGCCGGGTGCTTCCGGTGATCGAGCAGCTGGCCGTCCGCACCCAGGTGCCGATCAGCATCGACTCCTTCAAGCCCGACGTGATGCGGGCGGCAGTGGCCGCTGGCGCCGGCATGATCAATGACATCTACGGCCTGCGCCAGGAGGGGGCGCTGGATGCCGCCGCTGAAGCCGGCGTGCCAGTGGTGCTGATGCACATGCAGGGCGAGCCGGGCCATATGCAGGCCGATCCGCATTACGACGACGTGGTCGCCGAGGTGCATGGTTTCCTGGTGCAGCGCCTGTTCGCTGCCGAGATGGCGGGCATCGCGAAGAAGAACCTGCTGATCGATCTCGGTTTTGGTTTCGGCAAGACTACCGCTCACAACATGACCCTGCTGGCGCGCTCGGAACGCTTCCTGGAACTGGGCGTGCCGATGCTGGCTGGCCTGTCGCGCAAACGCAGCTTGGGCGAACTGACCGGCCGCGACACGCCGTCTGAGCGAGTGGCTGCTTCGGTTGCCGCACACCTGATCGCAGTCCAGCGAGGTGCGCGCATCGTGCGCGTGCATGACGTGGCCGCCACGGTCGACGCACTGAAGATCTGGCAGGCAGTGGAGGCCGTACCGACGCCGCGCGCCGACGCCACGCCGACGATCCGCTGGCCGGACGAAGACTGATGGGGATCGACCAGCGGCCGCTGGCGATCGCCGTGATGGGACCGACCGCCAGCGGCAAGACCGCCACCGCGATCGCTCTGGCACAGCAGCTGGATGGCGAAATCGTCAGCGTCGATTCGGCGCTGGTGTACCGCCACCTGGATATCGGTTCGGCCAAGCCCGATGCGGCAGAGCGTGCGCAGGCGCCGCACCATCTGCTGGACCTGCGCGATCCCTGGCAGACCTACTCGGCAGCCGAATTCGCCGCCGATGCCGGCCGGGTCGTGGCCGACATCGTGGCACGCGGCAAGATGCCGATCCTGGCCGGTGGCACTGGCCTGTACTTCCGCGCCCTGTTGCAGGGCCTGTCGCCGATGCCCGAGGCCGATCCGGCGACGCGCGAAGCGCTCAGCGCCGAGGCGGCCGAGCGTGGCTGGGCGGCGCTGCACGCAGAGTTGGCCAAGGTCGATCCAGCAGCAGCGGCACGCATCCATGCCACCGACCCGCAGCGCATCCAGCGGGCGCTGGAGGTCTATCGCCTGACCGGCACCCCCATCACTGAATGGCAGCGCCGGCCGGGCGTGGCGCCGTTGCCGGTGCGCACCCTCAAGCTGATCCTGGCGCCGCGTGACCGCGCGGTGCTGCACCAGCGCATCGAGGCGCGCTTCGACGCCATGCTGGCGCAGGGCTTCCTCGACGAGGTGCGGGCGTTGCGCGCGATGCCGGAAATGGCTGCCGTGGAGGCGCCACTGGACCTGCCGGCGGTGCGCGCGGTCGGCTATCGGCAGGCCTGGGAGTACCTGGACGGGGAGGGCGATGCCGCCCGCTTCCGTGACAAGGCGATCTTCGCCACGCGCCAGCTGGCCAAGCGCCAGCTGACCTGGCTGCGCGGCGAGCTTGATGCGCGCTGGTTCGACCCCCATATCGACCAGGAGCGCCTGGCCGGCGCGGTGTCGACCTTCGTCGCACGCTGAACCCCCGCCAGCCGTGTAACATCATCGGTCGGCGGGCGGCTCGGGGGCCGTGGCAACCGTCGGCAACCCAATAAGAACAATAATCAGGAGTGTGCAATGTCCAAGGGGCAATCGCTGCAGGATCCTTTCTTGAACGCACTGCGGCGCGAACGCGTGCCGGTTTCGGTGTACCTGGTGAACGGCATCAAGCTGCAGGGCACGATCGAGTCGTTCGACCAGTTCGTGGTCCTGCTGCGCAACACGGTCAGTCAGATGGTCTACAAGCACGCCATTTCCACGGTCGTTCCGGCACGCAACGTGAAGGTCGGTCCGGGTGGCGGTTACGTGCAGTCGGGTGAAGGTGGTCAGGCAGGTGATGAAGCAGACGAGTAATACCGGAGCGGTGAATGTTTGACCGCTCGAAAAAGGGTGAACACGCCCTGTTGATCCAGCCCCATTTCGGCAAGCTGGAAGACGATGTGCTGGAAGAATTCGGTGATCTGGCCCGCTCGGCTGGGGCCAGCATCGCCGCGACGATCACGGCACGCCTGGACCGTCCGAATCCGTCGACCCTGATCGGCAGCGGCAAGCTGGACGAGATCAAGGCCGCGGCCGATGCCAGCGGTGCCGACCTGATCCTGGTCAACCATGCGTTGAGCCCGGGCCAGGAGCGCAACCTGGAACGCTTCCTCGAGCGCCGGGTGATCGACCGTACCGGCCTGATCCTGGACATCTTCGCCCAGCGTGCGCACAGCCACGAGGGCAAGCTGCAGGTCGAGCTGGCACAGCTGCGTCACCTGGCCACGCGGCTGGTGCGCGGCTGGACCCACCTGGAGCGCCAGCGCGGTGGTTCGATCGGCCTGCGTGGCCCGGGTGAAACCCAGCTGGAAACCGACCGCCGCCTGTTGCAGAAGCGGGTCGAGCAGCTGCAGAAGCGGCTGGAAAAGGTCGAGGTGCAGCGGACCCAGATGCGCCGTGCGCGCGTGCGCAGCGAGCTGCCGCGTGTCGCGCTGGTGGGCTACACCAACGCCGGCAAGTCGACCCTGTTCAACGCCATGACCGGCGCCGAGGCCTATGCCGCCGACCAGCTGTTTGCCACGCTGGATCCGACCGTGCGCCGCATCGCGGTGCCGGGCGGCAACGTGGTGCTGGCCGACACCGTCGGCTTCGTCCGTGATCTGCCGCATGACCTGGTCGCTGCGTTCCGCTCGACCCTGTCCGAGGCGCGCGAGGCCGATTTCCTGCTGCATGTGGTCGACGCCGCCGATCCGCACCGCGAGGAGCGCATCGCCCAGGTCGACGAGGTACTGACCGCGGTCGGTGCCGGTGACCTGCCGCAGCTGCTGGTGTTCAACAAGATCGACCGCATCGAAGGTGCCGACGTCCGCCACGATGGCCAGGACGGTATCCCGGATGAGTCGCGCCGGGAGCGGGTGTGGATTTCCGCGCGTGACGGGCAGGGCCTGGAGCTGCTGCAGGCAGTGCTGGGCAAGCGCCTGGGCCTGCAGCATGTCACCGGCGAACTGCGCCTGCCGCCGGATGCCGGCCGCCTGCGTGCGCGCCTGCACCAGCTGGAAGTGATCCGCAGCGAGCAGGCCGACGAAGACGGCTGGCTGCTGCAGGTCGACCTGCCGATTGCCGAAGCCGAAAAACTGGCTGCCAGTGCCGACGGCGCGCCGATCCGGGCGCTGCTGCCGGAGAAACTGCCGGAGTGGTGAGGTAGCGGCCCATGCCCGGTAGTGCCGGCCGCTGGCCGGCAGCGTAACCGTGCCGGAGGGGCGCGACATCCAGCTGTCATCTGCGGTACAACGTGCAGGTTCTTCACCCCACCGTCATGCCGATGTCCATTCCCACCGACGCTGAACTCAATGCCCAGTCCGCCGCGCTCGGGCAGCGCCTGCAGCAGGCTTCGCTGCAGCTGGTGACCGCTGAAAGCTGCAGTGGTGGCTGGATCGCCAAGTGCATGACCGATATCGCCGGTTCCTCGGCGTTCTTCGACTGCGGCATGGTGGTCTACAGCTACGAGGCCAAGCAGCGCCTGCTGGGCGTGCGTGCGCAGACCCTGGAGCAGTTCGGCGCGGTCAGCCGCGAAACCGTGCTGGAAATGGTGTCCGGTGCGCTGGTCAATTCCGGCGCCGGTATCGCCGTGGCGGTGACCGGCATCGCCGGTCCTGGTGGCGGCAGCCCGGACAAACCGGTCGGCAGCGTCTGGATTGGCTGGAAGCGCCGCGGCGGCTATGCCCGTGCCGAGCTGTTCCAGTTCGATGGCGACCGCGAAGCCATCCGCCGGCAAACCGTGGCGGCGGCATTGCGCGGTATCGACGCCCAGCTGTGACATGCTGCTCCGGTAATCGTCCGGAGCACGCATGATGTGGGAAACGCTGGGCACGGTCCGTGACCTGGGCCGACTGCAGGAAATCGCCGTCGTCCTGATCCGCTATGGCTTCGGCGATGTGGTGCGGCGCATCGGCCTGGCCAGCACGCTGGAGCGGGCAGGGCGCCTGCTGCACTGGAACGAGGAGCGGCAGGAACTGCTGCGGATGACCGCGCCGGTGCGCGTGCGCAGCGCGATGCAGGATCTCGGCCCGACCTTCGTCAAGCTCGGCCAGGTGCTGGCGACGCGCGTCGACCTGCTGCCGCCGGAATGGATCGCCGAGCTCTCTGAACTGCAGAACGCAGTACCGGCGCTGCCGTACGCGGATATCCGTGAGCAGCTCGAGGCCGATCTTGGCGCATCGCCTTCAGAAGTGTTCGCCTTCCTTGATGAAACCCCGATGGCCGCCGCCTCGCTGGCGCAGGCCCATCGCGCGCGTCTGCATGACGGTCGCGAGGTGGTGCTGAAGGTGCGTCGCCCCGGCATCCGCGATGTGGTCGAAGCGGACCTGCGGCTGCTGGCCCGCCTGGCCGAGATCGTTGAAGCCCGGCTTCCGGACCTGCGTCGTTACCGCCCGGCCGAGGTGGTGCAGCAGTTCACGGTGTCGCTGCGCCGCGAGCTGGATTTCGCCGCCGAGTGCCGCAATGCCGAGCGCATCGCGCGCAACTTCAAGGGCCGCGACGACATCCTGATTCCCGACGTGCACTGGCAGTGGACCTGCGAAAGCCTGAATGTGCAGGACTTCGTCGACGGCATTCCAGGGCGTGATCTGGCCGGCGTCGATGCCGCGGGGCTGGACCGGCGCGAACTGGCGCGACGCGGTGCGGACATCGTGCTGAAGATGGTGCTGGAGGACGGCAGCTTCCACGCTGATCCGCACCCGGGCAACATCATCTACCTGCGTGACGGCCGCATCGGTGTGATCGATTTCGGCATGGTCGGTGCGCTGTCCGAAGTGCGTCGTTTTCAGGTCGCGCAGCTGCTGCACGGGCTGGTCGAGCAGGACCCGCAGGGCGTGGCCGACGTGCTGCTGGACTGGGCCGGCGGCGTGGAAGTGGACGAGAACCGGCTGCAGCACGACATCAGCCAGTTCGTCGACCAGTACCGCGGCGTGCCGTTGAAGGACCTGCGGATCGGCCTGATGCTGGGCGACATCACCCAGTTGCTGCGTAGCTACAGCCTGACCCTGCCGGCCGACCTGGCGTTGATGATCAAGGCGTTCCTGACCCTGGAAGGCATGGGCCGCCAGCTCGACCCGGATTTCGACATGGCCAGTGCCGCTCGCCCGTTCCTGGAACGGGTGGTGCTGCAGCGCTATGCGCCCAGGGCCCTGCTCAAGCGCGGCCGCCGCAGCTTGCTGGGCCTGGTCGACTTCGCCGGTGAACTGCCCCGCGACCTGCGCAAGCTGGTCCAGGCCGCCCGCCGTGGGCGCCTGCAGCTGAAGGTGGAAACCACGGCGCTGCAGGGCTTCGGCGAGCAGGTGAACCGTGCGGCGAACCGGCTGGTGATGGGCATCGTCACCGCCGCATTGATCATCGGCTCGTCGATCGTGATGCACAGCGTTGGCGGCGTCTCCAGCCGCTGGCTGCTGGCACTGGGCGTGTGCGGCTTCATCGGCGCCGGCTTCTGCGGCGTCTGGATCCTGTTTTCGATCTGGAGAAGCGGCAAGCACACATAGTGTGCTTGCCGCAGCGGTTCCCAACGGGAACCGCGGAATCGCTGCGCGATTCCTGTAGAGCCGACCGCTGGTCGGCTGCTTTTGCTCCGCCTTTGTCTCTGCCAGCCAGGCCAAGCCCAGCGACGATCGCCGAGCACAGCTCGGCACTACAGCCGTCGCCGTGTCGCCCCCGGCACTTGCAGTCCCGCTCATTAGTAGTAATACTACTAACCATGGACCTGACCGACACCCAGCAGGCGATCCTGCAGTTGATCGCCGAGCGTATCGAGAGCGAAGGCGCGCCGCCGTCGCAGACTGAAATCGCACGTGCGTTCGGCTTCAAGGGCGTGCGCGCGGCCCAGTACCACCTGGAAGCCCTGGAGCAGGCCGGTGCGATCCGTCGCATCCCGGGCCAGGCCCGCGGCATCCGCCTGGTACAGGCGCCGCCTGTCGAGAAGCTGGCCGAGCCGGGCCTGCCCGACAGCGTCCTGCGCCTGCCGGTGCTGGGCCGTGTCGCAGCCGGCCTGCCGATCGGTGCCGATATCGGCTCGGACGACTTCGTGGTGCTGGACCGGGTGTTCTTCTCGCCGGCACCGGATTACCTGTTGAAGGTGCAGGGCGATTCGATGATCGACGAGGGCATCTTCGACGGTGACCTGATCGGTGTGCACCGCACCCGCGATGCTCATTCCGGACAGATCGTGGTGGCCCGCATCGATGACGAGATCACCGTCAAGCTGCTGAAGATCGCCAAGGATCGTATCCGCCTGCTGCCGCGCAATCCCGACTACAAGCCGATCGAGGTGCTGCCTGACCAGGACTTCTCGATCGAGGGCCTCTATTGCGGCCTGTTGCGACCCAACCGTTGACCCGTTCCATAGCGCATTACCCCGCGGTCTTTTGTGGCGATTCTCTGGTTCCACTGAGGTTGGTACGGATGTCCGATAATTCTTTTCAGAGCGCCGGGCAGAATCTCAGCCTGTGCGATACGTCCGACTTAAAGTGAACCCATGGCAAAGAAGACCCCCAAAGACAGCACCTCCAACGACACGACCTCTGCAAGGACCAATCCGATGGACGAGAACAAGAAGCGCGCCCTCGCTGCAGCTCTGGGCCAGATCGAAAAGCAGTTCGGCAAGGGCTCGGTGATGCGCATGGGCGACCGCGTGGTCGAGCCCGTCGAAGCCATCCCGACCGGTTCGCTGATGCTCGACATCGCGCTGGGCATTGGCGGTCTGCCGAAGGGCCGTGTCGTTGAAATCTACGGGCCGGAATCCTCGGGCAAGACCACGCTGACCCTGCAGGCCATCGCCGAATGCCAGAAGATGGGCGGCACCGCGGCCTTCATCGACGCCGAGCACGCGCTGGACCCGATCTACGCCGCCAAGCTGGGCGTGAACGTGGACGACCTGCTGCTGTCGCAGCCGGATACCGGCGAGCAGGCGCTGGAAATCGCCGACATGCTCGTCCGTTCGGGTTCGGTGGACATCCTGGTGATCGACTCGGTCGCCGCGCTGACCCCGAAGGCCGAAATCGAAGGCGAGATGGGCGACCAGCTGCCGGGCCTGCAGGCCCGCCTGATGAGCCAGGCGCTGCGCAAGCTGACCGGCAACATCAAGCGCTCCAACACCCTGGTGGTCTTCATCAACCAGCTGCGCATGAAGATCGGCGTGATGATGCCGGGCCAGAGTCCGGAAACCACCACCGGCGGCAACGCGCTGAAGTTCTACGCTTCGGTGCGCCTGGACATCCGCCGTATCGGCGCAATCAAGAAGGGCGACGAGATCATCGGCAACCAGACCAAGATCAAGGTCGTCAAGAACAAGCTGGCGCCTCCGTTCAAGCAGGTCATCACCGAGATCCTGTACGGCGAAGGCATCAGCCGCGAGGGCGAGCTGATCGACATGGGTGTGGACGCCAAGCTGGTCGAGAAGGCCGGCGCCTGGTACAGCTACGGTGAGGAGCGCATCGGCCAGGGCAAGGACAACGCCCGTGGCTACCTGCGCGACAACCCGACGGTCGCTGCCAAGCTTGAAGCCGAGCTGCGCGAGAAGTTCCAGCCGACCGAAGCCAGCCGTGAGGAAGGCGACGACGAAGGCGACGACGAATAAGGCTTGCTGTGGGGCAGGGCGGCGCCGTCAGTGACGTCGCCCTGTCCCGCAGGTTCGAATCGCCCAGGGATGGGCAGGGCGCCACGGATGGCGCCACCCTTGGAGCACCGATGTCCGACGCCGACGACATTCCCACCGGCCGCAAGCGCCGGCCGCGCGAGCAGACGCCCGTGCAACGCGCTCTGGGCCTGCTGGTCCGCCGCGAGCACTCGCGCAAGGAGCTCACCCGCAAGCTGACCTCACGCGGTATCGAAGACGAAGCCGCGCAGGCGGCTGTGGCCAAGTTGACAGAGGCCGGCTGGCAGGACGACACCCGTTTCGCCGAGAACCTGGTGCGGATGCGCGCCAACACCGGTTATGGGCCGATCCATGTCCGCGCCGAGCTGGGCACTCACGGCCTGGACAGTGCCGCGATTGCCGCGGCGATGGACAGCTACGAAGGCGACTGGCAGGAAAATGCCCGTGATCTGGTCCGCCGACGCTTTGGCGAGGCCGGTCCGCAGGACCTGACGCAGCGGCGCAAGGCCGCCGATCTGCTGGCCCGACGGGGCTTCGACGGCGACAGCATCCGCCGTGCGACCCGCTACGACCCGGATGACTGAGACTGGCGGCGCCGGGCCTGATACCCTTTAGGTTTTCGGCGGTCCCTCGCGACCCTGGCCAACGCGGCCGGTGGTCCGGGCCCGCCGGCCCGCAGACTGCCAGCCCCCAATGAACGCATCCGCCAAATTCACGACTTCCCAGATCCGCAGCGACTTCCTTGAATTCTTCAAGGGCAAAGGCCACACCATCGTGCCGTCGGCGCCGCTGGTGCCGGGCAATGATCCGACCCTGCTGTTCACCAACTCCGGCATGGTGCAGTTCAAGGACGTGTTCCTTGGCGCGGAGAAGCGCAGCTACGTGCGCGCGGCCGACGTGCAGCGCTGCCTGCGCGCGGGCGGCAAACACAACGACCTCGACCAGGTCGGCTACACCGCACGCCACCACACTTTCTTCGAAATGCTGGGCAACTGGTCGTTCGGCGACTACTTCAAGAAGGATGCGATCGCCTGGGCCTGGGAACTACTGACCCAGGTCTGGAAGCTGCCGGCCGAGCGCCTGCTGGTCACCGTCTACCAGACCGATGACGAAGCGTACGCACTGTGGCGCGACATGGTCGGCGTGCCGGAAGAGCGCATCGTGCGCATTGGCGACAACAAGGGCGCACCGTTCGCTTCGGACAACTTCTGGCAGATGGCCGACACCGGTCCGTGCGGCCCGTGCACCGAGATCTTCTACGACCACGGCGACCATATCGCCGGCGGCCCCCCGGGCTCCCCGGATGAGGACGGCGACCGCTTCATCGAAATCTGGAACCTGGTGTTCATGCAGTTTGACCGCCAGCCCGACGGCACCCTGGTGCCGCTGCCGGCGCCGTGCGTGGATACCGGCATGGGCCTGGAGCGCCTGGCGGCGATCCTGCAGCACGTGCACACCAACTACGAGATCGACCTGTTCCAGGCGCTGATCCGCAAGGCGTCCGAGCTGACCGGCACCGCCGACCTGGAAAACAAGTCGCTGCGCGTGATCGCCGACCACATCCGTGCCTGTTCGTTCCTGATCGTCGACGGCGTGCTGCCGTCCAACGAAGGCCGCGGCTACGTGCTGCGCCGTATCATCCGCCGCGCCCTGCGCCACGGCTGGATGCTGGGTGTGCGCCAGCCGTTCTTCAGCAAGCTGGTGCCGACCCTGGTCGAGCAGATGGGCGAGGCCTATCCGGAACTGCCGGCGGCGGTCGATACCGTCACCCGTGCGCTGCAGGCCGAAGAAGAGCGTTTCGCTGAAACCCTCGACGCCGGCATGAAGATCTTCGAAGACGTTGCCGGCAAGGCCAGCAATGGCGTGATCCCCGGCGTTGATGCGTTCCGCCTGTACGACACCTATGGCTTCCCGCTCGACCTGACCCAGGACATCGCCCGCGAGCGCGACCTGACCGTCGACATCGCCGGCTTCGATGCGGCGATGGAGCAGCAGCGCGAGACCGCGCGCGCGGCCGGCAAGTTCGGTGGCGGCGTGACCCTGCCGGCCGAGCTGGTGGCGACCCTCAGCCCGACCGTGTTCCTGGGGTATGACCGCCTGCAGGCCGACGGCCTGACCGTGCTGGCCCTGCTCAAGGACGGTCGTCCGGTGCAGTCGGCCGATGCCGGTGATGCGGTCATCGTGATCACCAACCAGACCCCGTTCTACGCCGAGTCCGGCGGCCAGGTCGGCGACACCGGCGTGCTCACCGGCAACGGCGTGCGCCTGGCGGTAGAAGACACCCAGAAGTTCGCCGGCCAGTTCCATGGCCACGTCGGCACCCTGTCCGAAGGCGGCCTGAAGGTCGGTGATGTGCTGTCCGGCCAGGTCGATGGCGAGCGCCGTGGCGCCACCATCCTCAACCACTCCGCCACCCACCTGCTGCATGCCGCCCTGCGCGAAGTGCTGGGCACCCACGTGCAGCAGAAGGGCTCGCTGGTGGCGCCGGACCGCCTGCGCTTCGACTTCTCGCACTTCCAGCCGATCAGCGCGGAAGAGCTGGCCGTGATCGAGCGCAAGGTCAACCAGCAGGTGCGTGCCAACAACGCTGCCGAAGTGCACAACATGGGCATGCAGGAAGCGCTGGACTTCGGCGCGATGGCCCTGTTCGGCGAGAAGTACGGCGAACACGTGCGCGTGCTGAAGATGGGTGACTACTCCACCGAGCTGTGCGGCGGTACCCACGTCAACCGCACCGGCGACATCGGCCTGTTCAAGATCACCTCCGAGGGTGGTGTCTCCGCTGGCGTGCGCCGTATCGAAGCGGTCACCGGCCAGGGCGCCCTGGACTACGTGGACGCCGAAGAGGCTCGCCTGGCCGAAGCCGCCGACCTGCTCGGTGGCAGCGCTGCCGACGTGGTCGAGAAGATCCGTGCCCTCGGCCAGCGCCAGAAGCAGCTGGAGCGCGAACTGGACGCCGTGAAGGCCAAGGTTGCCGCCGGTGCTACCGCCGACCTGTCCGGCCAGGCGGTCGAGGTTGCCGGTGTGAAGGTGCTGGCCGCCCGTCTGGAGGGCTTCGATGCCAAGGCCCTGCGTGACGCCATGGACCGCCTGAAGCAGCAGCTGGGCGATGCGGTGATCGTGCTGGCCGGCGCCCAGGACGGCAAGGCTGCCCTGGTCGCAGGTGTGAACGGCAGCGCAATGGGCAAGGTCAAGGCCGGGGAACTGTTGTCCCATATCGCCGGTCAGATCGGGGGCAAGGGCGGCGGACGCCCGGACCTCGCCCAGGGTGGTGGCGAGGACGGGCCCGCCCTTGCCACTGCGCTGGCTGCAGTCGTCGAATGGGTCAGCCCCCGCCTGTGATGAACCTGGCCTTCCCCCTCCTTGTAGGAGCGGGACGGCTGACGGTACCATTGCGAATCTTTTCCCTTTGTCGTGGTAGCGCTTCTTGACGGAGCGTCAAGCCGGTGGGGGATACCCTTCCACACGGTTCCATGGAGACTTACAAAAATGTTGATCCTGACTCGCCGCGTCGGCGAAACCCTGATGATCGGAGACTCGGTGAGCGTCACCGTGCTTGGCGTCAAGGGTAACCAGGTGCGTATCGGCATCACCGCGCCGAAGGACGTCGCTGTGCATCGCGAAGAGATCTATCAGCGCATCCAGCGCGGTGACGAAGCCGGTGGCACCGGTAGCGAAAATTCTGCCGAATAACGCTTTACCTTCGCACTCGATTAACGTTATGATTCACGCCCCGCTGAGGTGCAACGCACCAGACGCGGAGAAAACCCCGGAGTGATGCCCGAGTGGCCGAAGGGGCTCCCCTGCTAAGGGAGTATAGGGTCAAAAGCTCTATCGAGGGTTCGAATCCCTCTCACTCCGCCAGATACAAAGAAGCGCCTGCAGATCCTCGATCTGCAGGCGTTTTTCTTTATCCGACACTCGAAAGTACAGCCGGCGTGGAGCTGGCTATCCTGGCTGATCCGTACGGGTGGCAGGCACTGGCGCGGGCGTCGCCGCTGGTGCCGGAGCGGGCGCACCGGGCAGCTGTGGCGGTTCAAGATAGCGAGTTGAGGTTTCCCGCCACAGCAAGGCAAGCGTGCAGTCGTTGGCACGTTCCCTGCACATTCTTTCGGCCTTCCGCTGCGCGGCGTCCGCGGTCTTCTCACCCAGTGCAAAGCCCAACGCAATCGTGCCGGTCGCTATGGCCGAATAGCCTTCGCTGCTGGTGCTGGCGGACTGACCGCAATTGCGCGATCGCGCTGCGCAGTAGTGCAGCGACTGCTGCATCGCAGTGGTGAGGGAAGATTGGTTCATCGAATAGCCGTAGCGGCCATCCTTGTCGTAGGTGATCGCAGACGCAGCACTTGCGCCTGATGAAACGGACAACAACAGCGCCAGTGAAACCGCATGCTTCCAGTTCATCACGCTCTCCTTTTCTGCCGATGGTGAATCAACCGGGGAGCGTGGCGCAACCACGCAGGGGGGGCGATGGACGACGCCTGCAGGCCGTCTGCCTGCAGGCGTGTACCGATGCATCCGGTTGTCAGAGCTTCACCGTCACACCCACCTGGAAGCCCCGCCCGGGCAACGGTGCGATGTACTTCAACGGCGAATTGTGCGGCCGTGCTTCTTCATTGAGCAGGTTGCTGCCGTTGACGAACACCTCCACGCCGGCGATGTAGCTGTTGCGCACCGGCAGTTCGCGGCTGACCTGCAGGTCGACCATGTTGAACGCATCCAGTGGCACTTCCTCGCTGACATTGCGGCCGAGGTAATTCTGGGTGTCGTAGTAGGTGCTGGACAGCTGCGCCTTCCAGCCCTCGCGCTGCCATTGCAGGTTGGCACCGTAGCGGTTGGTCGGCATGTTCGGCAGGTACTCGCCGTCATTGTGGGCACGCAGCGAATCGGGGCGGTCGGCCTTGTTCTTCACCAGGTCGGCGAAGGCGGACACATTCAACGTGCCGAAGCGGCCCAGGTCCAATGCCTGCGAAGCA
This sequence comes from Stenotrophomonas sp. 80084_Sma, assembly GCF_056481995.1. Taxonomy (NCBI): domain Bacteria; kingdom Pseudomonadati; phylum Pseudomonadota; class Gammaproteobacteria; order Lysobacterales; family Lysobacteraceae; genus Stenotrophomonas; species Stenotrophomonas sp. 80084_Sma. The sequence continues at coordinate 1,796,980 of NZ_CM151177.1, forward strand.
TCGATCTCGAAGCCCTTCACCGTGGTGTCGGTCTGCTTCCAGTACTTCAGTGGCAGGCGGTTGGCGGTCTGCAGGCCGGAGTAGCCGAGGTAGAGATAATTCTCGTACTTCATCCGGTACGCGGTGGCGGAGAGCTCGAAACCGCCGAGATGGAACAGGCCGGTCAGTTCCAGGTTCTTCGCGCGTTCCGGTTCCAGATTCTGGTTGCCTTCTTCCTGGGTCATCACCGAGTAGTGTGCGTTGCTGGCATACAGCTCGTTGATCTCCGGGGCACGTTGCGAAGACGAGTAGCGCACCTTGGCCGCGAACATCGGCCCCAGCTCGACATACGAACCCAGGCTGTAGCTGTTGAGCCGGTAGTCGCGGTCCTGCAGTTTGGTGTTGGCGGCATTGCGCGCGGTCTTGAAGCGGCTTGGTTGCAGGTCATGGTCAACGCGCTCGTGGCGCACGCCAGCGTCGAAACTGGCCCAGCCGAAGTCGAGCGTTTCCTTCAGGAACACCGCATTGCTGCGGGTGTCCACGTCCGGCAGGTAGCGCTGAGAACCACTGCCGGTGACATCACGCGACTGATGGCTGAAACCGAGCAGGCCGCTGAGCGGGCCGATGCGTTGATGGCTGAGCAGCAGCTCGGCCTGGGTGCTCTCGAAATCGTAGTCGTTGGCCTTGGTGGCGCCCAGCCGCTCGCCTGAGGTGTTGTCCAGCTTGGAAACGCGGAGTTCCGCGCGCTCGAACCACGGTAGTGGATCACGCAGCAGGGCTTCCAGCGCGTAGCGCTGTTGCTTGATCACCACGCCCACCGGCAGGCCATCGGCATAGTTGGAACCGAACGACAGGTTCTGCATCGAGAAGCCTGGAACGCCGTACTCGCTGTCCTTGGCATCAATGCTGACACCCACGTAGCCACGGTCGAAGAACAGGGTCGAGCCGAAGGCCACCTGACTGTTGCGCGCATAGCTGTTGCCCAGCCGGTGATGGTAGTCGGGCGTCACATCGTTGTTGATCTGCTTCTGCACATACGACGGCGTGCCGGGCACGTAGGCCGGGTTGACCGGATTGATGTAGGTGCGGCGCTGCCAGACCGACGTCGGATTGTTGGTGTAGAAGGAGAAATCACCATCGGCCCAGTCCGGGTTCTCGGTCATGAACTGGTCGATGTACGGCTGCGAGGCTTTGTTGTAGATCTGCTGGACGCGCGCCTCTTTCTGGCAGGCGTCGGCCAGTGCCGAGTTGACGCCCCCGCCTGCCGGGAACAGCCCGGTGTTGCAGACGCTGGCCTTGCTGTTGCCGGGGATGTCGTAGTGCGAGATGCGCTGCCGCGACACCTGCAGATTGGTGGAGATGTTGCGCTGGTTGTTGAAGTTCATGCGGAAGCCCTGCGCGTCGGCCGCGTTGAAGCCCTTGCGCAGGACCAGTTCCATCGACTGATCCCTGTCTTCCATGCTGCGCGAGATCAGGCCCGAGTCGATCTCCACGCTGCCGCCGATCGCATTGCCCCCATAGCGCACGGTGTTGGAGGACTTGTTGACGGTGACGCTGCGTACGAACAGCGGATCGAACGGGATGTTGATGTCACCGCTGATCGCGTTCATGCCCAGAATCGATTGGCCGTCCTGCAGGATCTGCACGCGGTTGCCGCTGAGGCTGCGGATGACCGGAGCGCCCGCGTTTGGCCCGAAGGCGGTGCTCTGCACACCGGAGACATGTTCGAGCAGGCCGCCGAGGGTGCGGTTCTGCGCCTGCGGATTGTCGACGGCGACCCGGCTGTCGATGCGCGAGGGCTGGGTGGCCTGGACCTGGAGGGTGGGGAGGGTGGGTTCGTCCGCGGCCTGGGCGGTGTGGACGGCGAACAGAATGGCTGCAGCAAGGAGATGGCGGCGCATGACACGATCCGTGAAGTTGATGTGAAATGTTATAACGTAACTCTTTGTATCGACAAGGGCGGATTGGGCCTTGCCACCAGGGCTGGATATGAGAACGGTTCTCATATGAGAATGGCGGGTGATTCTTCACGGGCGCACCATGCACAGCCTCACCCTCGCCGACCTGGACCGCTTGGGCCGCAGCAGTGGTTTCCGCTATCGGCTGCCAGCACTCGCGTCCGCCGCCGATTCGGGCGCGCTGTGCGTGGTCGAGGGCAGGGTGGAACAGCGCTGCTTGCGCCCTGGCATCAGCCTGGCGCTGTCGGACGTGGTCGCGCATCAGCCGTTCGAGGCGACTTCGGAGGCACCCCCGCCGTTCGCTGCGATCGTGATGCTGGAAGGTCGTGCCGGAGCACGCCTGGAAGGACAGGCTGTGATCGGCATGAACCGCGGCGCCGGCGCGATGGTGTTGGCCGATGCCACGCCGATGACTGCGATTCATCCGGCCGGTCAACGGATGCGCAGTCTGAATGTCTCGCTGGATGCACCGGCCGAGATGGATGATCCGGTGATCAGCGAACTGCTGTTGCAGGCGCATCGCCATGGTCGCCGGCGGCTGCACAGCTGGCAGGTACCCGCGCATCTTGAACATGCCGCCGAACAGTTGCTGTCGGGGACCTGGCAGGGCGCAATGCATGCGCTGCTGTGCGAGGGTGTGGGCCTGCAGATGCTGGCGATGGCGTTGGGTGCGCCTGCCCAGGAGGCATCGCCGGACCAGCGTGTTTCAGCACGTGATCGCCGCATGCTGCAACGGGTGATCGACTGCCTGCAGGCATCACCTGCGGCTGACCACAGCCTGGAGGATCTGGCGCGCCTGGCCTGCATGAGCCCGAGCAGCCTGCGGCTGAAGTTCCAGCAGGTGCACCGGTGTTCGGTGTTCGCCTGGCTGCGCGAGCGGCGCCTGCAGCTGGCCTGCGAGCAGCTGCGGCAGGGCTGCAGCGTGCAGCAGGCCGCACATTTCGTCGGCTACCGGCACGCCACCAATTTCGCGACCGCATTCCGCGCGCGCTACGGCATCGCGCCCAGCGAGCTTCGCTGAGTCCGGACCACCGTCGGCAGTGCGCATACGCCTGCTGCGTCCGCGCATACGTACGCTCCCGCTCAAATGACAATAATTCTCATCCAGCCTTTCCTTCCCGCTGGATCTCCCATGCCTGCCTGTTTCCGCCCGTGTGCCCTGGCTAGCGCCATCGGCACGACCCTGGCGCTGTTCAACGCTGCCCACGCCGCCGAACGCACTCCGTCCGTAACGCCTTCCCAGCTTCCAACCGTGCAGGTCACGGCCGACCTCGATGGCAGCACCGAAACGTCGCGTTCCTACACCACCGACTCGATGGGCACGGCGACCGGACTGTCGCTGACCTCGCGGCAGACCCCGCAATCCGTCAGCGTGGTCACCCGCCAGCAGATCGAGGACCGTGGCCTGCTCAGCACCGCCGATGCCTTGGCGACCGCACCTGGCATCTCGGTCACGCGCAGCGACGCCAACCGCTACTCGTTCTCCGCACGCGGCTTCGACATCGACAACTACCAGTTCGATGGCGTGGTGATGCCGGTGCTGTCGCCGTGGAATTTCGGCGAGAACAACCTGGACATGGTGGTGTATGACCGCATCGAGATCGTGCGCGGCGCCAACGGCCTGATGACCGGCGCCGGCAATCCCTCGGCGGCAGTGAACTACGTGCGCAAGCGCCCGCTGCGCGAGTTCGCTGCCAGTGGTGGCATCAGCCTCGGCAGCTGGGACGCACGGCGCGCGTGGGCGGATGTGTCCAGCCCGCTGAGCCGGGAAGGGCGTGTGCGTGGTCGCCTGGTGGCCGCGCAGGCAGAGGGCGACAGCTACACCGCTGGCCTGGACAGTACGGCGAAGACGCTCTACGGCGTGGTCAGCGTGGACTTGGGCGAGGACACCGGGTTGATCGCCGGCATCTCCTACCAGGGCAACGACAACCGTGGCTTCGGCAGCGGCTTCGCGCTGTTCAACGCCGATGGCACGCGCACCCGTTTCGACCGCTCGGTATCAGCCACCGCGCCGTGGGCACGGATGACCACCGACACCCGCAATGGCTTCTTCGACTTCAACCATCGTTTCGGCAACGACTGGCAGGCGCGCGTGTCCTACAGCCGCTCGCATACCGACATGGAAATGAAGCATCTCTATCGCGGTGGCTACCCCGATCCGGTTACCGGCGCCATGCCCAATGGCAACAGCTTCATCCGCTACGACGGTCCGGTGCGCCGCGAAGCGATCAGTGCCAGCCTGTCCGGTCCGTTCCAGCTGTTCGGCCGCCAGCACACTGCGTCCATCGGCTGGTCGCGCTCACGCGATGAAATCGCGCTGGGGCAGTACCGCGCGCTGGCGCCGCTGCCGCCGCTGGCCAGCTATCTGGACTGGCACGGGCCGGGCACGCCGGAGCCGACGTGGGCCAGCAGCGAGACCCAGGCCGATGACCTGGACAACCATCAGAGCGGTGCCTACGCGGTGGCGCGGCTGTCGCTGGCCGATCCGCTGCACGTGATCGTCGGTGGCCGCATGAGCAACTGGGAGACCGACCAGGTCTACTTTGGCACCAAGCGGAAGTACCGCTACCGCAACGAGTTCGTACCGTATGCCGGCGTGGTCTGGGATTTCAACGGCTACAGCAGCGTGTACGCCAGCTACACCGGCATCTTCAAGCCGCAGAACAACCGCAACGAATCCGGGCAGATCCTCGATCCGGTCAGTGGCCGCAGCTATGAGCTGGGCCTCAAGGGCAGCTGGCTGCAGGAGCGCTTGAATGCGTCGGCGGCGCTGTTCCGCACCCAGCAGGACAACCTGGCCGAGGCCACTGGTGGTCTGGTCGAAGGCAGCACGCAGGCGGCCTACCGTGCGGTGAAGGGCGCAACCGTGGATGGCCTGGAACTGGAGCTGGCCGGCGAGCCGCTACCGGGCTGGAGCCTGGGTACCAGCTTCACCACCTTCATCGCGCAGGATGCACAGGGACGGGCGATCAACACCGCCAAGCCGCGCAGCCTGTTCAAGCTGTTCACCACCTGGCGCCTGCCAGGTGCCTGGGACCAGCTGACGATCGGCGGTGGCGTGGACTGGCAGAACCGCATGTACCAGACCGCCACCGCGCCCGGAAATCGCCGGGTGCCCGTGGAGCAGCCCAGCTACGCACTGGTGAACCTGATGGCGCGCTACCAGTTCAGTTCCAACGTGTCGGCGGCGGTCAACATCAACAATCTGTTCGACCGCCACTATTACTCGCAGATCGGCTTCTACAACCAGGGCTGGTACGGTGCACCGCGAAACGTGATGTTCACGCTGAAGGTCGGCTACTGAGGATGACGTCGCGCCTTTCAGGGGTCCAATGGATCCATCGGGTCGATGCGAAGTGATTCGGGCGCTGGCACGAAGGTGATCGCGTACGGTGAAATGCGTGAACCGACCTTGCCGGGAACGTAGCCCAGCTCACGGCGGTTGCGGTCACTGAACCCGCTGCTGGCGACCGAATCGATATGCGACGGACTGCTGACCACCAGTGCCGGTTGCCGCGGCGGTGCCTGCAGGGCCGCCAGCAGCCGGGCTGCATTGCGCAGGTTGGTGGTGGTGTGGCGGGCATACGGTTCGATGATGATCGCCTCTGCGGGAATGCCGAAGCGCGCGATCAGCGCTTCGCGCATCTGCACCGCTTCGACGCTTCGGGTGCCGCGTGGATGCACGGCGCCACCGGAGACGATGATGAAAGGTGCATCGCCCGCCGCATAGCGCTGCGCAGCGGCTTTCAGGCGCAGCTTGCTGCCAGCGCTGAGTGGGGTGGTCAGCTCGTCCGGTCCCTGGCCCAGCACGATGATCGCTGTGTACGGATGCACATTCCAATCGAACTGCCGCGCGCGCGCGAATGGCGCGGCGTTCATTCCCGCGTTGAGGGGCTCGAAGCGGATCGCATCGAGGCGGTCATTGGCATCAAGCAGGCCCACCGCCACGGCGATGCTGCGATCGAATGCGGTGTAGGCCGCGCCGGCGTCCACTTCGCTCATCTGCATGGCAATGGCAACATCGCCGGCCAGTCGCGTGCTGCCCGCCGCACCGACCGGGCCGTCGATGGCGTCGTAGCGGGGCGGCTGGCCGTGGCCGTAGACGGAGAGGATGTTGTTGAGGCCCGCAAGCTCTCTTTCGATGGCATCGGCGCGCGCCGGAACCGCGGTGGTCAGCAGGCCTGCCTGCGCCGGCGTCCAGTGTGCCGCCTCGAGTGTGCAGGCCGCCGTCCGGCAGCCAGTCATGCGCTGCGTGCGTTCGACCATGAGGGCGCGCGCAGGGGCGGGCAGTGCGTCGTGCTTCAGCTGCACCAGGGTTGGAAACAAGCGCCCGGCCAGTGCCGTGCTGTCGCGGTCGTCAGCGGCCGCCGCAAGCGGCAGCGCTGCCGTGGCAAGCAGGGCGAGGGACAAGCTCAATCGTCGATGCATCACCAGCTCCTGCTGACCATCAGGCGGACGTTGCGGCCGAACAGCGGCCGTCCATAGATTGCCTCGGCCGAACCCTGTCCGGCCAGGGCGTCGGTACGGGTGTTGCCCTCGGTGAGCCCCTTTTCATTGGTCAGGTTGTCGCCCACCAGCTGTGCGCCCCAGTTGCCGCGCTTCCATGAAATGCCCAGGCCCAGGGTCTGGTAGGCCGGCAACGCGGTCTGGTTGAACAGATCGACATACGATTTGCCGACCACGTCATAGCGCAGCCAGGTCTCGAACTGGTCCTGGCCGTGCTGGAAGCTGAAAGTCGGTCGCAGGTTGCCGTAGAGCTTGGGTTCGCGAACGATCTGCTTGCCATTGACCGCCGCCGGATCGGCACCGGAATCGTTCTGCAGGCTGTCGTACTGCGGATCGCTGACCGTGATCGAACCGGCGATGCTGAACCAGTCCAGCGGCCGGAACAGGCCATCCAGTTCGATGCCCTTGGAGACGGCGGTACCGATGAAGGGCACCGACTGGTCATTGCGGCCGGTCGTCGGATTGAAGGCAACGAAGGACGCGTTGAGTGGATCGAACTTCGTGTAGAACGCGGTCAGGTAGAGATAGGACCGGCCGAACCCGGCCTTCAGGCCCAGCTCGTACTGGTCCAGCTGGGTCTGCACGATGGTGGGATCGATCGAGCGCGCCACCGACGAATTGGGAACGATCTCCATGTGCGAGACGCGGGCGTAAGCACCCACTGAAGTGGTGAAATCGAAGTTCGCACCCACGGTCCAGTTGGTCGCGGACGGGTTCAGGCGATGGTTCTGGACGACGCCGGTGAACCGGCGCGTGGTGTTGTCGGCCAGTGTGTTGCGGTCGCCGAGGTCGACCTGGGCTGTCTGCTCGGCATAGCCCTCGTAGCGGTAGCGCTCATGGCGGATGCCGGCATCAAGCTTGAAGCGGTCCGACAGTGCCCAGGTGTCATTGGCATACACCGCGAACATGCGGGCATCGACCTTGCCGCGATTGAGGGTGGTGGTGTAACGCAGCGTGCCCTTGTCGGTGACATAGCCCAGTGGGGCGCCATCGTTACCGTAGGCCACAAGATCCAGCAGGCGTGGCTTGCCGCGCATCTCCATCAGCATGTCCTGGTACAGGCTGAAGGACGTGGCGCCGAAGAAGGCGGTGTAAGCGCCGATGTTCAGATCGTGATTGCCCCAGGCCGTTTCAAACAGCCGCGTCGCACTCAAATCGGCCTGACCGGAGTAGAAGTCCGAATCAGCAGCACGGTACTGGGCTGAGATCACCAGGCCGGAGTCGGCGTAGGGATCGTAGGCAGTGGCGCCGTTGCTGCCGGCCAGCGCGTAGCCCATCCGCGCGACGCCGGCACCGAAGGCGCTGCGGGCCGCACCCAGATAGCCGTTGGCGAAAGTGCGTGCGTCGACCGGGTTGGTGGTCGAGTACAGCGCGTCGAACGTATTGCGGCCCTTGGTGTAGCCGGTTTTCAGCGAGATCGTCCAATCGCTGGCGGTGTTCTCGTACTGGAAGCCGATGTTGCCGAAGCGCATGTGGCGGCCATCGGCCAGGTCGCGGTTCATGCCCTGCAGGACACCGCCGCCATCGAGGTACTTCAGGTTGACGCTGCGCAGTGACGGCGAGTTCAGCGTACCGTCGAAGTAGTCGATGTAGGGATCCAGCGACACGCTGGGATTGCGAGGGTCGGCGACCGGGATCGGCAGGTAGAACGTATTGTGGTCGTCAACGAAGGTGCCGCTGACCTTGAACCAACTGGTGTCGTCGAAGTAGTGCTTGATGTTGCCACGGATCTGCCCGCCCTTGTCGTTCGGGAAGCCGTTGTCGCGGTACCCATCGTTCTGGCGCAGGAAGCCACCGACGGCGTAGAAGGTGTCATTGCCCAGCGCGCCGGACTGGTACATCTCGCCGCGGTACAGCCCGGTATCGCCGATGGTCAGCTGCGCCTTGCCGTGGGTCTCTTCCGAGCCCTCGGCCAGGATGTTGTTGACGATGGCGCCGCCGCTGCTGGCATAGATCGGCGCCGGCCCGCCGCGCACGATCTCCACCCGCTGGTTCATCACGTCGAACCGGTTCATGCCGTCGCCGGAATTGAAGAAGTGGCCATCCAGCTCCTGGTAGAGCGGCAGGCCGTCCTGCTGGAAGGCGATGAAGCCACGATCGGTGGGAATGCCGCGCAGCCGGGTGATGTTCTGCACCTCGCCGCCGGTGGCCTCGACATGGATGCCGGGAACCGAGCCGAGCAGGTCGGCGTAGCTTTTCGGTGCGAGCTTCTGCACGTCTTCGCGGCTGAGTGAATTGACGGCGAAGGACGCATCGAAGCGACGCTGGGTGCGTGCCGCGCCGGTGACCACCACCGCATCAAGTGTTGCGGCATCGGCGCTGTCCTTTTTCTGGACGGGGGCGTCCTGCGCAGACGCGCTGCCGTGCAGGGAGATCAGGGCCAGGGAGATGCCCAGGACCAGGGGGCTGATGTTCATCGGAGGGCGGCCATGCAGGGAAGGGGGACCGCTGCACGGTAGGTCCGGGCGATGACGGAATTGTTTACTTCGGCGGAAATAAACAATTAAGCGATGGCGTCGGCGCCCAGCTGATGGATCGGCAGCAGCGCCGCGCCCACCGATACCGCGGATCCTCCCAGCCGTGACACATGCACCTGTGGCAGGCGCAGGCTGTCCAGCGCACTGCTCCAGCGTGCCGGTTGCTGCAGGTGTTGCCCCAACACTTCCAGCACCTGCCTCGGCAGTGAGCCGGACAGGATCACGGCGCCAGGATCGAGCCATGCCACACCGGTATTGGCCGCCACGCCCAGCTGGTTGCCCGCACGTTCTGCCCAGGCATTGATGATGCCGGCATGGGTTTCCAGGCAGGACTCCAGTTCGAACAGTGAAGGAATGCCGGCGCCGGCGTCGCGCAGCGTGGCCAGCAGGTCGATGCCCGAGGGGCGCGGCGCGTCCATGCGGAACAGGCGACCGATATCCCCGGCATTGCCGAACTCACCGCGCATCACATCACGTCGATGGATCACGCCACCGCCCACGCCGTGGCCGACATACAGCAACAGCGCCGACGCGCAGTCGCGGATCAGTCCGCTGTCGTAGTACTCCGCCAGCGCCGCCAGGGTCGCATCGTTCTCCACCCAGACCGGGAAACCGAAGTAGTCTTCGAAGAACTGGTCGTTGTCGATATCGCGCCAACCGTGCAGCCAGTCCACCGCGTGCCTGCGTGCCGGCCCGGTTTCGACCACGGGCCCGGGAACCGCCACGCCGAGGCCCAGGAAGCGCGCGCGCATGAGCCCAGTGCGGCTGGTAAGGCTGCGCAGGCGCTGGTCCACTGCGTGCACGAAGTCGTAGGGATCTGCGCTGTCGAATGCGGTTGCATCGCGGGCGATGACCTGGCCGGCAAAATCCACCAGCGCGATCTCCAGCCAACCGGGATGTACCGTGGCACCGGCGGCATAGCCGCCCCGCCCGGACAGCGCCAGTGGCACCGAGGGTCGGCCGCGCTGGCCATCGGACAGTTGCCCCTGTTCCTCGATCACCTCCAGCATCAGCAGTTCACGCGCCAGGCGGGTCAACGCGCCGTTGTGCATGCCCAGCTGGTGGGCAATGGTGATGCGGGGAACGGCGCCCATCGTGCGCAACAGCCAGATGATGCGCTTGTGGTCGGCATCCAGCGCGATCAGCGGTTTGCGGCGCAACCGCGATGTGGGAGCCAGGTTCATGGGTGCAGGCCCTCGGTACGTGGCAGCGCGACCGGCCAGGCCAATGCGGCCAGCGACAGCAGGCTGCCGACGGCAACCAGCGAGACCAGTGCGGCAGAGGTGACCGGATCACCGGCCTGTATGCCGGGCAGCAGCTGGCCCAGCAGCAACGAGGAGGCGGCAATGGACAGTTTCATGGTTCCAGTGAGCAGGGCAAAACAGCTCAGGTCATCCTCACGTCCGCTGCGGGCGGCATGGCGACGGGCGATCAGCGCGGTGCGCCGCCACAGCACCAGGCCGACACTGGCCACCGCCGCCCCATGGACAGCGGCACACGCAATCGCTACAGGCAGGGAGGGCTTGGCCTGGTAAACGCAGACGGCAGCGATGACCAGCACCGACATCAGCGCGATCAGGCCTGTCTCGCTGCACAGCGGGGGGCGCAGGCGCAGATCGAGCCAAGGCGCGACCACCATGCCAGCCACCATCGCGAAGGTCAGTGCTGCCCCATGTTCGGCGAAGGGGAACAGACGCCCGGCCAGGCCAACCAACGCGGTCTCCGCCGCCGCGGCCAGCAGAACCGGCAGCAGTGCCGGCAGCGGCAGGGCGCCGGCAACGGGCCTGCTGGTTGTGGCGGGCTGTGCGGGCGTGGCGACGCAGGCCAGGGGAAGCGCGGCGGCCGCGATCAGGATGCCGATGATCATGCAGATCAGCAGCGCGCTGCCACTGCCTGCAGATTCAGGTGCACCGACCACGCCGAACAGTGCTGCAGCGATGCACAGCTTGGAGATCGGTACCACTACCGCGCGAGCGGAAACGTAGCGCATGGCCTCGTTCTCGTCGCGGGGCAACAGCGAAGTCAATGCATTCTGGGCCACGTCGTAAACCGCGTAGCAGGTACGGAACAAGAGCGAGGCGGCCAGCAGCGGCAGGAAGGCGGGCTCGGTCGCGGTGCTGGGGCTGAACAGCAGGCAGGCGCTGGCGGCGGTGCCGAGCCCGCCGATCAACTGCAGGCGCAAGGCGAGGCGACGCTGGTCGTGCAGGCGGGTGAACACGGCGGCCAGCAGCAGGTCGAGCACGCTGCTGTAGGCCAGGGAGATCGCCAGCAGTTGGCCGGTGTGGGCAGCCGACAGCCCCAGCCGCGCGTGCAGGTAGTAGCCGAGTGACAGGTCCACGAACGACCAGACCAGAGTGCGGGCGAAGTGGCCGGCGGCATAGAGCTGCCGCAGCGATGGCTGCGCGTTCAACGCTGTTTTTGGGGGAGGAGGCCGGAGATCCGGGATCGTTCTACTACCCCTGTGTGACAGCGGTCTGACATGGTGCGAGGTCGGCCATTCAGCGAGTGGCTTGCAGCGCACGCCGTGGGCGAGCAGCATTGACCGTGCTGCGCGCCACAACGCCTCACGCAGAGCCTTCTTCGCCGAATGGAGCAACGTATGAAGCTGTTGTCCGCTGTGTTGTTGTCTGCGCTTTCATTCCCCGCCGTTCCGGCGCTGGCAGTGGAGGCGTCTCCTTCACCGCTGTTGGGGCGCTGGTCGCTGGATATCGCTACGTCTGCGTTGCCCGAGGCGCAGCGCCCGAAGCAGGTGGTGCTGGAGTTCAAGGACGCCGGTGCGGGGCGTTGGAGTTCACATGTGGACATCGTCCTGCACGATGGCAAGACCATGAAATCCGACGGCACGCTGGCGCTGGATGGTACGCCGGGCGCCCTGTCCGGCACCTATGGCGCGGACAAGGCCAACCTGAAACTGCCGGCGCCGAACACCCTGGTGATGCAGCTGGTGGACCACGGCACGCCGGCCTCCACCCGTATCTATACTGTGGCGGCTGACCGCTCGACGATGACCGAGACCAAGGCGTTCTACAGCCACGATGGTACGCCGATCCTGCAGACCAATCTGTTCAAGCGGATGCCCTAGCGTTGCCACCGGCACCACGCCCGCAGAACGGGCGTGGTGAATGCTGCAGCCTTACACCGCGGCCGGGTCGCGCTTGCCGGTGTCGATGCCGTACTTGTCGATGGCGTCCTGCATCCGCGCGCGCTCGATGCGGCCTTCGTCGGCCAGCGACTTCAGGGCGGCCAGCACGATGAAGTGGCGATCCACTTCGAAGAACGTGCGCAGCGACTCACGCGTGTCGGAGCGGCCGAAGCCATCGGTACCGAGTGCGGTGAAGCGGCGGTCGTTGATGAAGGGACGGATCTGGTCGCCGACGATCTTCATGTAGTCGGTGGCCACCACCACCGGGCCTTCATGGCCCCGCAGGCACTGCTGCAGGTAGGGCACGCGGGGCTCCTCGGCCGGATGCAGCAGGTTCCAGCGCTCGGCGGCCAGGCCATCGCGGCGCAGTTCGGTCAGGCTGGTCGCGCTCCACACATCGCTGGCGATGCCGAAGTCCTGCTGCAGCAGTTCTGCCGCGGCTTCCACTTCGCGCAGGATCGAACCGCTGCCCATCAGCTGCACGCGTGGCTGCGAGTCGCTGTCGGCGGCCGCCGGGTGCAGCAGGTACAGGCCCTTCAGGATGCCGGCCTCGGCGCCCTCGGGCAGCGCCGGCTGCGGATAGTTCTCGTTGAGTACGGTGATGTAGTAGTAGATGTCTTCCTGCTCGACGTACATGCGGCGCAGGCCGTCGTGGATGATCACCGCCAGCTCGTAGTTGTAGGTCGGGTCGTAGGATACGCAGCTCGGGATGACCGACGACAGCACGTGGCTGTGGCCGTCGTCATGCTGCAGGCCTTCGCCCATCAGCGTGGTGCGGCCGGAGGTGGCACCCAGCAGGAATCCACGGGTGCGCGCATCGGCGGCGGCCCAGGCCAGGTCACCGACGCGCTGCAGGCCGAACATCGAGTAGAAGATGTAGAACGGGATCGTCGCCAGGCCGTGGTTGCTGTAGGCGGTGCCGGCGGCGATCCACGAGCAGATCGCGCCGGATTCGTTGATGCCTTCCTGCAGGATCTGGCCGTCCTTGGCTTCCTTGTAATAGCTCAGCTGGCCGGCATCCTGCGGGGTATACAGCTGGCCCAGGTAGGAGTGGATGCCGATCTGGCGGAACAGGCCTTCCATGCCGAAGGTGCGCGATTCATCGGGCACGATCGGAATCACCAGCTTGCCCAGTTCCGGGTCCTTCAGCAGGCTGGTGAGAATGCGCACGAAGCCCATGGTGGTGGACTGTCCGCGATCGCCGCTGCCCTGCAGCTGGGTGTTGAAGATCGACAGCGGCGGCAGCGGCAGCGGATCGACCTTGGCCAGGCGCGCGGGTAGTTGCCCGCCCTGGATGCGGCGGCGCTCGGCGAAGTAGATGGCTTCGGCGCTGCCCGGTTCCGGGCGCAGATAGGGCATCTCTTCCAGCTGTTCGTCGCTGACCGGCAGGTTGAAGCGGTCACGGAAGGCGCGCACCGCGTCGGCGCTCATTTTCTTCAGCTGGTGGTTGATGTTCTGGCCTTCACCGGCTTCACCCATGCCGAAACCCTTGACCGTCTTGGCCAGGATCACCGTCGGCCGGCCGCTGGTGTTCACCGCCTGCTGGTAGGCGGCGAACACCTTCTGCGGATCATGGCCACCACGTGCCAGCGCCCAGATGTCGTCGTCGCTCATGTGCGCGACCAGCTCCAGCAGCTCGGGGTAGCGGCCGAAGAAATGCTCGCGCACGTAGGCACCGTTCTGCGACTTGAAGGTCTGGTAGTCGCCGTCCACGCATTCCATCATGCGCTGGCGCAGCAGGCCGCTGTGGTCGCGGGCGAGCAGGTCGTCCCAGCCGCTGCCCCAGATCAGCTTGATCACGTTCCAGCCGGCCGCGCGGAAGGTGCCTTCCAGTTCCTGGATGACCTTGGCGTTGCCGCGCACCGGACCGTCCAGGCGCTGCAGGTTGCAGTTGACCACGAACACGATGTTGTCCAGCCGCTCGCGACCGGCCAGGGAAATTGCCGCCAGCGATTCGGGCTGATCCATCTCGCCGTCGCCGAGGAAGGCCCAGACCTTGCGGCCCTGGTGTTCTTTCAGGCCGCGATACTCGAGGTAACGCATGTAGCGCGCCTGGTAGGCGGCGGTCAGCGGGCCCAGCCCCATCGACACGGTGGGGAACTGCCAGAACTCCGGCATCAATCGCGGGTGTGGATACGAGGACAGGCCTTCGCGCCCGGCTTCACGGCGGAAGTTGTCCATGCGCGCCGGATCGATGCGGCCTTCCACGTACGCGCGGCCATAGATGCCCGGCGCGGAGTGGCCCTGGATGTAGATCATGTCGCCGTCGAAGGTGTCGGTACGGCCACGGAAGAAATGATCGAAGCCCACGTCGTACAGTACTGCCGCCGACTGGTAGGTGGCGATGTGGCCACCGACGTTGGAATGCTTGCCGGCACGCAGCACCATCACCATCGCGTTCCAGCGGATCATCGCGTTCAGGCGGCGCTCGATGGCCAGGTCACCCGGGTAGGCCGGCTGGCGCTCGGGCGGGATGGTGTTGACGTAGGCGGTCCAGGCACGGGTATGCAGGTCGCCGTGCTGCTGTGCATCCAGCTCGCTGAGCTGGTCGATCAGGTAGTGCGCGCGCGGCCGGCCACCGGTCTGCATCACCGCTTCCAGTGATTCACGCCACTCGCGGGTTTCCAGCGGATCGGTGTCGAAGGGAATGAGCGCTTGGTTCATGACTGTCTCCAGAGGGCGCCGGTCGGACTTCTGCCTGGGCGACAACACCGGCAGGGCGCACAGCACTGGAGCGGGGTCGCAACGGCGGGGCCGTGACGCGAAGGGCGACCGTGGCGGCCGCCGAGAAGACAAGCGTAGGCCCGGCCCCCCGGCTTCGATAGGCGGGCAGGGCTTGGGTCTCTGGCAAGCAAGGGTTGGCACGGGGCGCCGTATCATGGCCGGGCGCGCCGGGTGCGGCCGCTGATCAGGCCGGGGACAGGCCCGGGAAGAACATCGGGATGACCGCCACACCAACCCCCAGCAGGCACCAGGCCACGATCGGCAGCCAGCCTGAGAGCTGCTGGCAGCGTTCCGGCAAGCGGCGTCCTCCGATCCACAGCAGCAGGGTGAGCAGGCCCAGCGCGTAGGCGAGGGCGACGACCACCGGATGCACGTGGACGACACGGCTGGGCGGCCACATCTGCTGCTGGTAGGCGGTGGTGTGGGCGACCAGCAGCAGGAACAGCAGGCTGCTGAGGGTGTTGATGGCGGTGCGGGCGTTCATTGCGGGGCACTCCTTGTGCCGGCTGCCGGAAACTGCAAGGGCGGCATTCTAGCGGCTGCCTGCCGGCAGTTGAAACGCCACTGTCATCGATGGCCGTCACCCTGCGGGGCTTTCCAGCCTTGGGGTGGTTGGCCGGCCGTGAACAGCGTGAGGATCTGGGAGAAGAGCTATGCGCTGCGGCGGCGGCTGCTGCGCGGCTTCTTCCTGCGCCGGGGTTCTGCCAGTGAAGATGCCGAGGATCTGGCGCAGGAGGTTTACCTGCGGCTGCTGCGCAGCACCGGTGAGCATGCCGACGCGGTCGAGAACCCGGAAGCCTACCTGTTCACCGTGGCCGCCAATCTTGCACGGGAGCACGCGCGCGCGCGTTCGTCGCTGCCGCCGCTGGAGGACGTCGACCTCCTGGCCGAAGTGTTGAAGAGCGAAGAAGACATCGAAGGCGAATTCGAGCGCGCGCAGCGCTGGAGCGATATCCGCAGCACCATCGCACGGCTGCCGGCGACCACGCGGCGGGTGATGGAGCTGCATTATCGCGACGGGCTGGACTGCCCGGCAATCAGCCAGCAGCTGCAGGTCTCGGTGCACATGGTGCGCAAGCATATCGGCAAGGGGCTGGACGCCTGCAGGAAGGCGCTGGGCGCCAGGGAGCTCACATGAAACGGAATCCATCGGGTGCGGCCGACGACGTGATCGCCAGCGAGGCCATGGACTGGTTCCAGCGCAATCGCGAGGGCGTGCTGGGCGAAGCCGAGCGGGTTGCGTTGCTGGACTGGATGAAGCGCTCGCCGGAGCATGTGCGCGCCTATATGCACGCGCTCGCACTGCACCGGCAGGTTGGTGAGGCGCTGCAATCGGCATTGGCTGAAGAGGCCTCGGTGCCGCCACAGCAGGCCGCTGACAAGGTCGTGCCGCTGTTCGGACACGCACAGGCCCCGCTGCGCAGTGCGCCGCACAGCCGTCGCACGCGTTGGTGGGTGGCGGCTGCCGCAGCCTGTATCGCCCTGCTCGGCGTGGGCCTGGTACCGCAGCTGATGCCTACCGAGCAGCTTTACAGCGCCGGACATGGAGAAATTCGCGACCTGGTGCTGCCCGACCAGACCCAGGTGCGGCTCAACGCGGACAGCCGCCTGCGGGTGCGCATGGGCGGGTTCAGCCGCAGGGTGGAGCTGCTGCAGGGCGAGGCCACGTTCGACATCGCCCAGGACCGACGGCCGTTCGAGGTGCAGGTGAACGGACTGCAGATCCGCGATATCGGCACGGTGTTCGACGTGTCGCGAAGGCTGCAGGGCACCCGCATCGGAGTGGTTTCCGGCGAGGTGGAAGTGTGGAGCCACGGTGCGGATGCGCGGCGTCTTGCACAACTGGGTAAAGGCCAGGTGGTGCAGGTCGACGCGCGCAGCCATGCGGTCGAGTCGTTGGATGTGCCGTTGTCGATGCTGCTGGACTGGCAGCAACGCAAGGTCTCTTTCCTGGACGAGCGGCTGGATGAGGTGGCCGCCGCTTTCAACCGCCACAACCAGGTGCAGGTGCGGGTGCTGGATGAAGGTGCGGCGTCGGCGCGGTTGTCCGGCAGCCTGGACGCGCATCGCATCGGTGCGCTGCAGGCCTTCCTCGAGCGCGACCCGCGCTTCGTGGTGCGGCGCGAAGGCGACACCGTGCGGGTTGGCAGTCGCTGAGGTCGACATGGCCGTGGGTTGTCAGAAAAAATTCATCAAATCCGCGTTCTCCACTTCGGTGGATGCGGGCTCTTACTTGGGAGAAGCCGCTGCCGAGTCACGCAGCGGCACCTGCTGCCTTCTCTCTTCCAAGGACCCGTGATGCGCAACACGCTCTACCTGTCGATCATCCTCGCCCTGTCTCCCTGCAGCGTGCCGCTGGCGGCTGCGGCCACTGCCGATGGCCTCGAGGCCCGCGTTTCGGCGCCGATCGCGGCGCAGCCGCTGGCGCGAGCGCTGGAGCAGTTGTCGCGCAGTTCCGGCGTGCAGTTCCTGTATTCGGGCAGTGGTGAAGTGCACATGGCCGGGGCGGTGCCGCGCGGTGCCACCGTCAAGCAGGCGCTGGACGCGCTGCTGGCAGGGACCGGCCTGGGCTACACCGTGGTGGATGGCAACGTCATCGCCATTGATCCTGCGCCGGCACACAACGATCCGAAGCCGGCCGCGCCGAAGCCGCGCGAGGCCGAAGCGGTGGTGGCGCCGACCCTGGGCACGGTGAAGGTGATTGCTGCGCATGAGGTGATCGACCAGAAGAAGACCTCGCCGGTGATCAAGGATTCGGTGGTCTACGACGAGATGGACAGCTACGGCGACGAGACACTGGCCGAGAGCCTGATGGCCGCGCCGGGCCTGAGTGCCGTGGAGGATGCCGGTGAGCCCCGTTACGTGACGGTGCGTGGCGTGCAGGCCAACCTCAACTACACCACCATCGACGGCATCGCGATTGCCAGCGTGGGTGGCAGTGGCTCGGGTGAGCGCATGAACAACCTGCAGCTGATTCCCAGCGACATCGGCACCCGCACCGACATCTACAAGAGCTTCAGCGCAGAGCAGGCGCCGGATGCGATCGGCGGCGTGATCGACATCATCAGCCGCAGTGCCTTCGACCGGTCCGGCAGGTACGTGTTCGCCGATGTGGCTGGTATCTACTCCACGGCCGAGACCAATGTCGAGCGCAGTGCCGGTGGCAACCACGAGACCCTGGGGCATTTCGGCAAGAGCGCCAAGATGGTGTTCTCCAACCAGTTCGGTGCCGACCAGGAATTCGGCCTTGTTGCGGTAGCGCGCTATGAGCAGCGTTCGCGCAACAGCGTCAAGCGCTGGGTGGAGTCGAACTACTACTACAACGACGCCGGCAAGTACCTCACCGACGGCACCACCGGGCCGGACGAGGCCAAGGGCTGGAACGGACTGCGTGCGCCGGGCAACTTCAGCACCGGCACCTACACCAACTTCATCACCAACTTCGGTGGCTCGGCCAAGCTGGAATGGAAGCCATCGGACGATCCTTTCTACGCATCGTTGCTGCTGTACTCGTACCGGTTCTACGAGAACTCGACGATGAACAAGACCGATCTGTACGGCAACGCCAAGTTTCCGATCCGAAACCAGACCGAAGACAGTGGCACCACCCAGATCAACAGCATCTACATCAAGAACCGCCACGACCGCTGGGACCGCAGCAACCGTGGCGCCATCGCCAGCTTCAACTGGGATATCGGTGATCGCTCGCGGCTGACCCTGCGCGGTGGCCACACCGAAGAGACCTTCCACAACAACCAGGTCTACTGGGGTGTGCGCGCCTACCCAAGCAACCTGTTCGTCGACTACGAGAACGACAGCCACGGCTTCCCGAACGCAGTGGCGGTTTCCGATTCCAGCCTGCTGACCAGCTCGGCGTTCAAACTCAACCCGGCACAGGCCTATGTCTCGCCGCGCGACGCCAAGGAGAGCATCGACAACCTGCGTGCCGACTTCAGCTACAACATCGACGCCGATGCGCGTGGCTTCGGCCTGGCCGCCGGCGCCGAATACCGCCATCTGAAGATCTGGCAGGACATCGACTTCGACTACTTCAAGAGCAGTGCCACGCTCAACGATTACCTGTATCCGGGTTCGACGCTGCTGGGCAGCGTGCCGGGCTTCCCGCTGATCGACAACCGCAAGTGGAACGAGGAACTGCTGCCGAAACTGGGCAACAACAATGCGGCGTATCCAAATGCCAACTTCACCAGCGACTACAAGTACGTGGAGGACATCACCAATGCCTACGTGTCCGCACACTACGCCTGGGACCGACTGCTGCTGATCGGCGGCCTGCGCTACGACCACACCCGCTTCGATGCCTACAGCCCATTCAGCGATGATGGCGGCACTACGTATACCTCTGCCTTCCGCAATACGAGCGGTGGCTACAACAACCTGCTGCCTTCATTGAATGCGACGTTCAAGTTGAGCGAGGACCAGCGCCTGCGCTTCTCCGCCAGCCGAACGCTGGGCCGGCCGACACCCAGCAACATCGCCCAGGCCACCAGCACCAGCTGTGGTGATGACGAGGAGGGCAGGGGCTTCTGCACCATCAAGCAGGGCAACGCCAACCTGCAGCCGCGCCGTTCCACCAACATCGACCTGGCGTGGGACCTGTACTTCAACGGCAACAACGGCCTGGTCTCGGTGGCACTGTTCGACAAGGTGATCAAGGACGACATCTACACCCTGACCACCTTCGAGAACGTGGGTGACACGCGCTACCGGGTCACCCAGCCGATGAACACCGATGAGTCCAGGCTGCGCGGCGTCGAGTTCGCGGTCGCCAATCGCAACCTGCAGTGGGGCCGTCAGCGCTTCGACATGTACTTCAACGCCACGCGGCTGGAAGGCCAGACCAACTACCGCATCAGTGATGGCACCGAACGCCGCCTGGACCGCCTGCTGTACCAGCCGGACTGGTCGCTCAATGGGTCGGTGATCTGGCGCATGCCGTGGAAGAGCGCACAGCTGCGCCTGTCCGGTACCTACCGCAGCCGGATGCTGGTCGACTTCGGTGATACCCAGTGGCTGGACTCGTACTACGACCCATACATGACCTTCAACTTGGCCTTCAGCCACAAGGTCAGCAGGCACGTGACGCTGAAGTACGAGGCCAAGAACCTGTTCAACACGCAGCCGACCTACAGCACCGGCCCGAACGGGCGCTTCCGTACCGAGATCGACGACTACGGCCGCTTCTTCTATTTCCACATCATCTACAACTGAGGGCGCAGCCGTGGATACGATCAATCGCAGGCGATTCCTGGCCCTGGCCGGCCTGTCTGCTGCCGGCGCGTGGATGGGCACGGCGCACGCGCTGGCCGCACAGACCGATGCCGCCGCGCTGAACCCGCGCAACCTGCTGGCGTCGCCGCGGTTCGCCAGCACGCCGTTCACCCTGGGCGTGGCCTCGGGTGATCCTTCGGCCGATGGCATGGTGCTGTGGACACGGCTGGCGACCGAGCCGCTGGTGTTCGGCGGTGGCATGCCGACCCGGCCGATGGTGGTCGAATGGCAGCTGGCGGCGGACGAGGGCATGCGCAGGGTGGTACGCCAGGGTTCGGCGATGGCGCATCCCGAACTCGGCCACGCTGTGCACGTGGAGCTGGGTGGGTTGGCGCCCGCACGGCCTTACTGGTACCGCTTCACCGTAGGCGGCCACGCCAGTGCGGTCGGTTGCACCCGCACGCTGCCCGCAGCCACGGCCGCAGTGGATCGCGTGCGTTTTGCGGTGGCCGGTTGCCAGCACTACGAAGAAGGCCACTACACCGCGTGGCGGCGCATTGCCGAGGAACCGCTGGATTTCGTCTTCCACTACGGTGATTACATCTACGAAGGCGAAAGCCAGCCGGGCCTGCGGAAAATGAACGGCCAGTCGTTCACCAACCTGCGCAATCATGTCGGGCCGCAGACCTACACGCTGGACGACTACCGTCGCCGCTACGCCCAGTACAAGAGCGATGCCGACCTGCAGGCCGCGCATGCGTCGGCGCCGTGGTTCGTCACCTTCGATGACCACGAAGTGGACAACAACTGGGCCAGCGCCGAAGACCAGGACGATACGCCCAGCGAAGTGTTCCTGCTGCGCCGCGCACAGGCGTTCCAGGCCTACTACGAGAACATGCCACTGCGCCGATCGGCATTCCCGCGCGATGGCCACATGCAGATGTACCGGCGTGCACGCTACGGCACGCTGATGGACCTGCACCTGCTCGACACCCGCCAGTACCGCAGCAAGCAGGTGAACATGGCGCTGCGTGAGGAGGTGGAATCGCCGGAGCGCAGCATTGTGGGGGCGAAGCAGGAGCGCTGGCTGTTCGACGGCCTGGCCGATGCCGCGCCGCGCTGGCACACCATCGCCCACCAGGTGGCACTGGGCAACTACATGCGCGAGAAGGACGGCGTGGTGCAGTCGTCCGATGACCAGTGGTCGGGTTATCTGGACAGCCGCCGGCGCCTGCTCGATCACATCCAGAAGGTCGGATTCGGCAACGTGGTGACGGCGTGTGGCGACGCGCACCGGCATTACGCCAGCGACCTGGTGCAGGACCATCGTGATTCGGGCGTGGTCTCCAGTGAGTTCCTCGCCACTTCGATCACGTCCGGCTCCGACGGACAGGGCGTGGATGCGTACGCAAGGAATCAGCTCGCGCACAGCCCTTATCTGAAGGCGACCACCGACAAGCGTGGCTATGTGCTGTGCGATGTCACCCGTGATGCATGGATCGGCGACATGAAGACGCTGGATACCGTGATGCAGCCGAACGGAACGGTGCAGAGCTGGAAGCGCTACGCGGTCGAGCACGGTCGGCCGGGGCTGCAGGAGGCCTGATCAGCCAGCACCACTGTAGAGTCGAGCCATGCTCGACTGCTTTTCGATCGTTCTTCGATCATTGACCGGAAAAAGCAGTCGAGCATGGCTCGACTCTACAAGGGCGGAGCGGCTCAATCGTGCTCGAAGCGCAGTGGTTCGCTGCCCATCGCCGGGTCACTGGTGCCAGGACGCCCATCCTCGGCGCGGCCCGCCAGGCGCAGCACACTCTCACCTGCGCTGACCTGCAGGTCATACCAGCCGGCGGTAGGCGTTGCATCCCACGCCAACGAAGTCTCTGCATGCGCCGGCAGTGCCAGCGTCTGCTCGGGCATGTGCCCGGCATAGGCACCGGCATGCACGCGCAGCTGCTGTGCGGTATCGCTGAGATTGCGCAGGTGCAGCCGCAGCTGGCCGTCGGCGCGCTCGACCGACGCCTGCACGATGGGCCCTTTGGCAGCACCCTGAAAGTGACGGTGGAAGCCGTTCGGGCCAAGCAGCCACAGGTCGTAACGCCCCTGTGCATCCAGCGCCCAGCGTTCGCGCAGCGGCGTGCCCGGTACCAGCGTATAGCGGCGTGGCACCGCACCCAGCCGCAGTCGGTCGTACACATGCAGCACCGCCGCTGCACCTTCGCAGGACAACGTCAGATCCAGGCCCGATGCGTCGACCGCAGCAATCGATGCCTGCGGCCGGTAGGGCAGGGCGCGTGCCGGGCGTACGCCGCTTTCCTGTTTCGCCGGCTTCAGTCCCTCCGGCAACGCCGGCACGGTGCGCCCCGGCAGGGCGGCGGCACGTGCGGCCGCCGCGCTCACGTCGGGCAGGCCGCGTACGAACGGACGGGTATCGCGCTGGGCGAAGTCGAAGGCGTTGCTCAGGTCTCCGCAGACCGCACGGCGCCAGGGTGAGATATCCGGTGCGGCCACGCCGAAGCGGCGTTCGATCAGCCGTATGACCGAGGTGTGGTCGTACACCTGCGAATCGACCCAGCCACCGCGGCTCCAGGGCGAGATCACGTACAGCGGCACGCGCGGGCCCAGCCCATAGGGGCGGCCGCGCAGCTCGGCGGCGTCGTACTTCTCGTCACCCGGCGCCGGATGACGGTGGTACTCGCCTTCGGTACTGATCGAAGACGCACCCGCCCAGCCACCGTTTTCCAGTGAAGGCGGTGCCGGTGGTGGCATGTGGTCGAAGAAGCCGTCGTTCTCATCGAACATCAGCAGCAGGGCGGTGCGGCTCCACACCTCCGGATCGGCGGTCAGTGCATCCAGCACGCGTGCGGTATAGGCCGCGCCCTGGGCCGGGCTGGAGGGGCCGGGATGCTCGCTGCCGGCCGCGTCGGCGATGATGAAGCTGACCCGCGGCAGGCGCCCGTCGACCACGTCCTGGCGCAGTTGTGCCAGCCCACGCGAGCTGACCCCACGCGCGCGCAGCTGCGGGTCATGCCCCGGCGCAGCGCGGTAGGCCTGGCGGAACGCCTCGAAGCCGGCCAGCGGGTTGTCGGTGAAGTTGTCGGCCATGTCCTGGTAGATCTGCCAGGAGACGCCCGCCTTCTGCAGGTGTTCGACATAGCTGGTCCAGCGATACGACGCCGGATGCCCGCCGTGCTCGGGGAAGTTGTCGTGCGAGTTGGCGATCACCGGGCCGCCAGCACGCGCGTGTGCATCATTGTGACCGGTCCACAGGAACACCCGGTTCGGGTTGGTTCCGGCCTGCATCGCGCAGTGGTAGGCGTCGCAGATGGTGAAGGCATCGGCCAGTGCGAACTGGAAGGGCAGGTCGCTGCGCTGGAAGTAGCCCATCGAGTGGTTCTGCTTGGCCTTCGGCCATTGCCCCATGCGGCCGTGGTCCCAGGCGCGCTGTGCGTCCGGCCAGGTGTGTGGTGTGCCCTCCACCCGCATGTAGCCGAAGTGCGCAGCGGTATCCAGCGGGAACGGTGCGATCGCGCGCGTGCCGCTGGCATCGGGTTGCAGCCACAGGCTGCGCGTGCGGCCGCCGGTCTGCAGTGCCGGCGCGGGAGCCACGAAGCGATCGCCGAAACCCCCGTACGCCCGGCAGCGTGCCGAAGTAGTGGTCGAACGAGCGGTTCTCCTGCATGAACACCACGATGTGCTGCAGGTCTTCGAGGCTGCGCGTCTGCGCGGCGGGGGCGATCGCTGCGGCCCGGGCGATGCTGGGCAGCAGCGGGGAAAGGCCGGCGGCAACGCCGGCCTGCAACAACCGGCGTCGGCCGATATCAGTCACGGGCTCACTCACAGGTCCACACGGAAGGAGATGCCGACAGTGCGCGGGGCGCCGATGAAGGCATTGTCGCGGCCGTCCACCCCTGCAAGATACCGCTTGTCGGTGAGGTTGCTCACCACCAGGTTGGCACCCATGCCCTTCAGGCGCGGCGACAGGCCCTGCAGGTCGAAGCCGATATTGGCGTTGAACACGGTGGCCGAGGGCAGCTTGTTGACGTTGGCGGCATCGAGGTAGCGCGTGCCCAGGTAGCGACCGGACAGGCCGAAGTTCCAGTTTTCGCCCTGCCAGTCGGCCGACAGCACCAGGGTCTGCTCGGGCTGGCCGATCACCTTGGCACCGTCGACGATGCCAAGCTGGGTATCACGTGCGGCATCGCCGCTGCCCAGGTACTTGGAGCGGTTGTAGGTATAGGCGGCGTTGAGACGCCAGCCGTTGTCCCAGCCATAGCCGAACGCCGCCTCCAGGCCGTTGCTTTCCACGCCACCGAAGTTCTCGTAGACACCGTCGGTCTCGCCCAGGTAGTCGATGCCGCTGACGAAACCGGCCGGCAGATAGACGATGCGGTTGTCGAACTTGATGTTGTACAGGGTGACCGACGCGGTCAGCGGCCAGCGGCTGATGCGCATGCCGACTTCGATGTTGTCGGCGGTCTCCGGCTCGACGTTGCGGAAGCGCTGCGGGTCGGTCTCGCCGAGCACGCCGGAGGGAATGGCGGCGAAGTTCTGCGAGAAGCCAGCGAACAGCTCCATGCCTTCCACACCGGGCGCCCAGGTGAAGCCGGTGGACAGCAGCGGATCGGACTTGGAATCGGATTTGACGTGCTCGCTGGCACCGATCACGCGGCGGCGCGACTGGTCGACGAAGAACTGCTTCACGCCCAGGCGTGCGCTGAACGGCCCGAAGCGGGCCACGTCCTCGACGTAGTACATCTGTTCGTCAACCTTGTACTTGTCCTCGAACTGCACCCAGTACGGCTGATGGTCGAAGGCGATGTCCTGGCCTACGTTGAGCAGGCGATGCCAGTCGCGGCGCGCCGAGCGGTCCAGCTTTTCCACCCACAGACCGCCACGGATCGTGTTGTCGACCGCACCGAAGGTCTGCCGCCATTCGACGTCGGCGGTCACGCCCATGCGGTCGTTGTCGTAGTGGGTGTGGCGGTAGGACTGCGCGCCCAGCACGTTGCCCGCGTAGCAGTTCGGATCGTACTCGGCAGTGAAGCCCAGCCGTGGGGTGCAGCTGGCCAGGCGCTGCGCGGCGCTGCCATCGGGATTGACGAAGAAAATCTGGCCGCGGTTACTGCCGCCGTACACGGTCTTTCCACCGATGTACTCCGACTCCGGGCGACCGGCACCATCATCGCTGACCTGCGCCAGGTAGGGGGGCAGCCAGTCGCCACGACCTTCCATGCGGTGCCCGTAAGCCGCCACCGAGGCCTTGAAGCCGTTGCCGCCGTCGAAGGCCGCGCGCAGGTAGCCGAAGGTGTTCTCGCGCAGCGCACGCGAGCCGGAACGGTAGTTCTGGTCCAGGTACGGAATGCCGGTGAGGGTGCCGACCAGGTTGTCGCGGTCCGGATTGGTGGCGAAGCCCTTCGGCGAGACGCTGGTGTACTCCGGCTCGTCGGCATCGTTGTAGGACAGGTAGCCGGTCAGCGTCCAGCGATCCAGCTCGGTGATGAACTTGCCGGCGATGTGGTCATTGCTGGTCTTGCCGCTGCCATCGATCCAGTCGTGCACACGTGCGGAAGAAGCGCTGACCCAGGCGCGGGTATGGCCGCCGAGCAGGCCGGTGTCGTAGCGCACGTAGTACTTGCGCGCCTCGTTGTCACCGGCACCGACCACGAAGCGCAGGCGGCTGTCCTGCAGTGGGTCGCTGGTGAGGAAATTGAGCGTGCCACCCAGCGCCTCGTTCGAGCGCGAGGAGATGTCGGCAGTGCCCTGGCTGACTTCCACTGTTTCCAGGTCCAGGGTATCGATGTAGCGGTTGGCCAGCGAACCGCCACCGTAGCCCGAGCCGCCATTGGGCAGGCCGTCGATGGTGGTGCCGATCTGCTGGGTGTCACGGTTGGTGACGAAGCCGCGCATGCTGATCTGCGTGCCCCACACCGACGAACCGGTGGCATCGGCCTCGCTGACCACCACGCCGGGCACTTCGTTGAGCGCGTCGTTGACGCTGCTCATCACGGTCTGCCGGTTCAGTGTTTCCGCGCGCACCGAAGTCTTCGCGTAGCTGGTGGCCTGACCAATCACCTGTACCTGGTCGAGGGTACGCGCATCGCTGCTGCGCGCTTCGCCCGTATCGCCCTGCGGTGCTTCTGCGAGGGCGTCCAGGGCGGGGGCGATCAGCAGGGCCAGCAGCGAGACACGGGGAAAACGCGCAATCGTTCGCATCGAAACCGGACCTTCAGAGGGAGGAAACCCCGGAGTGTCGGCAGCGCCAATGACATCGGGATGACGTGGCAGCGCAGGAACGATGGCACTGTGGGGGCGGTCACGGCCTTCGGGTATGCTCGGCGCTTCAATGGACCTGAGGTGGTGGCGATGCAGAAGCGATCGAAGATCTGGCTGGGAGGTGCAGCCCTGGTGCTGCTGGCAGGGTGCAACCGGACGCCCTCGGATGGAGAGGTGGCACCGTCTGCGCCAGCCACGGCGGACGAGGCCGCAGCACCGGCCGCCGCCCCAGCGGGTTCAACGGCCGCCGCCGACGGCACCGCACTCACCGACCGCGATGGCAAGCCGGTGCCGCTGGTGCCTTTCGACACCGGCAGCGTGCCGCTGAGCGACACCACGCTGGGTGAGCTGCCGTTCTTCAGCCTGCCGCAGGGCTACGCGCCGCAGAACGCCCCGCACCCGCGCGCCTGGGCGCGCTTCCCGTTCCGGATGGGCGAGGGTGTGCATTGGGCGGAAGGTCCGAGCTGGTCGGCACGCATCGTGACCGACAGTGAGGCGGCCCCCGACAAGGCGTTCTCCGCGCTGGAAGTGCAGCGCAACTTCGACGGCGTGATCACCGCCGCCGGCGGCCGCAAGGTCTTTGAAGGCAAGCTGCTGCGCGACATCTACTACGGCCCGCAACTGGAAGGCGAGATCGGGGGTGGCTTCATCGATGCGGTGAACGGTGAACAGGACGCACCCACCACCGTCTACGTGCCGCGCCAGGTCAACCGCACCGTGTGGGTGCAGCTGGCAGTGGACAGCAACGGCGCCGGTCTGGTGGTCGTGGATGACGTTCCGTTCAAGGCCACCGCGCAGTGGTCGGACCGTTTCCCGCACCTGTCCCTGCCCGCCGGCTATCGCGAGCGCAACACGCCCGAGCAGCGTGATTTCGATGCCTTCCCGTTCTGGACCGGAGATCACTTCGAACCGGTCGAGGGCCGCACCTTCGCTGCCGATTTCGACAAGGGCGAGCGCGAATACTCGATGCATGAAGTACGCCGCAACCTTGAGGCGATGATGGCCCAGGTCAACGGCACCAAGGTGTTCGAGGGGCGCATCCCGCACGAGGCGGCCGAGGGCGTGTCGACGCAGGTGCAGTCGTCCTACGGCAACGCGGCCAGCTACAGCTGGGACAACTACGACACCGTGGTCTATCGCGTCGATCTGGCTGATGGCCGCCAGGTGTGGGTGCATGCTCGCCTCGAGTACCTCAGCGCAGGCTGGGTCGTGGTCGAGCGCAAGGGTTTCACCCAGACCGCGGCGCTGCTGCCGGCCGATGCGTTGAAGAAGAAGCTGGACAGCGACGGCCGCGTGGCGATCCAGGTCAACTTCGCCACCGACAAGGCGCAGATCCTGTCGACGTCCGAACCGCAACTGGCGCAAGTGCTGGACCTGCTGCGTGCCGACCCGTCGCTGAAACTGTCGATTGAAGGCCACACCGACAACAGTGGCGCGGCCGCGCACAACCGCAGCTTGTCCGAGGATCGTGCGCGGTCGGTGGTGGCGGCGTTGACCGCCAAGGGCATCGCCGCCGACCGCCTGCAGGCGGCCGGCTTCGGTGCCGACAGGCCGGTAGCCGACAATGGCAGCGAGGAAGGCAAAGCGCGCAATCGCCGGGTCGAGCTGGTCAAGCGCTGAACCACGCCCTCCTCAGTACCGCGCGTCCTTGGGTTTCGGGTCGCGCGGCCAGTCCTTGGCCTTGTTGGCGAAGTCCGGCCGCGGCTGGTTGATGAAGTAGCTGGCGATGTCCACCGCATCCTGGTCGGGCATCACCTGCTGCCCCAGTGGCGGCTCGCGGGTCACCGCCGGCGGCATGTTGTGCTTGACGAAACCGGCCGCCTTGTACAGGCGCGCCATGCCGGCGCCGATGTTGAAGCTGTGGTCGCCCCACAGCGGCGGGAAGGCGATATCACCGCTGGCGTCGCGCCGGCCTTCGCCGTTGTCGCCATGGCAGGCGGCACACTGCACGGCGTACAGCGCCTGGCCACGGATCGGGTCCGGGGTCAGCGTGCTGTCGATGGGGCCCTCGCTGGGGGCGGCCACCTTTGCACCGTCTGGCACTGGACTGCTCAGCCACGCCATGTAGTCGAGCATGGCGCGCATCTGCGGTGAGTCCTTCGGCAGCGGCTTGCCGTTCATCGAGCGCTGCAGGCAGCCATTGATGCGCTCGGTCAGCCCGATCACCTTGCCCGGGCGCGGCATGTAACGCGGATAGGCGCCGCCGCCCGTATTGAAGTAGTGGTTGCCGAACGGTCGCTTGCCCTCGGCCATGTGGCACGAATTGCAGTTCAGATCGTTGCCGACGTTGTCCGGCAGCAGCCGTGCGGTCTCGTTGAGGAGGCGGCGACCAAGCATCACCGATTCGGCATTGCCGAGCCCGGCGATCTCCTCGGCGCTGGGTGCATGGTAGTGGCCGACCACCTTGCCCTGCGCATCGAGGATATCGATCGTGCTGGCTACGGCAGCATCCAGGTCCGGGTACAGATGGCGATAGGCGAGGGTGCCGGCGCCGGCCAGCAGCACGAGGGTGACCACGCTGCCGACCAGCAGGCGGGAGCGTTTGCGCGAACGTTTCATCGTGCGGCCTCCTGCGGAAGGTAGTGCACCGGCTTGTCACGCACCACCCGGCGCATGCGCGCCACGTCGACCTCGCTCACCGCGCTGGCCTGGTTGCCCCAGCTGCTGCGGATGAAGGTCAGGATCTGTGCCAGCTGCGCATTCGGCAACTGCTCGAAGCCGGGCATGGTGAAGGCCATGCGGTCGTGCGGGGTATGCGGCGTGCGGCCGCCGATCAGGGTTACCTGTACCAGCGAGCTGGGATCATCGGCGAACACGATCGAGTTGCCGGCCAGCGCCGGGTAGACCCGTGGCATGCCGCGGCCGTCGGCGCGATGGCAGGCCTGGCAATGCTCGGCATAGGCCAGCGAGCCGGCCACGCGATAGTCGCCACTGCGTAGTGCGGCGGTGGTGGTGTCGGTACCCGGCGACCACTGCGCACTGCGGCCCTCGCGCGCCGGCAGCTGTTTCAGGTAGCGGGCCATCGCCAGCAGGTCGGCGTCGGACAGGTACTGCGTGCTGTGCTCGACCACGTCGGCCATACCGCCGAAGGCCGCGGAGCGATCGGTGCGTCCGGTGCGCAGGAAGTCGACGATCTCGCCCTCGTTCCAGCTGGCCAGACCGGTTGATTCATTGCGCAGGTTCTTCGCATACCAGCCTTCCAGCACCGAGCCGGACAGGAACTGGCGGCTGCCATCATCGGCCATCGCCTTTTCCTGGAACGCGAGGCCACGTGGCGTGTGGCAGGCGCCGCAGTGGGCCAGGCCTTCCACCAGTTCGGCGCCGCGCTGCTGGCTGGCATCCAGCGACGGATCCGGGTTGAACGTACGCGGGCGTGCGAACAGCAGCTGCCACCAAGCCAGTGGCCAGCGCATGTTGGCCGGCCACGGGATCGTGCTGTCGGCGTTGCCCTGCTTCACCGGCTGCACCGAGCCCATGAAATAGGCGTACAGCGCCTTGATCTCGGCATCGCTGGCGATCACGTACGAGGCATACGGCATTGCCGGATACAACGGCTGCCCATCGTGACGGATGCCGCGACGGACCGCGCGCTCGAAGTCGGCGTAGTCGTAGGCGCCAATGCCGGTGTCGGGATCGGGCGTGATGTTGGTCGAGTAGATCGTGCCCATCGGCGTCTGCATGCCGAGGCCACCGGCGAACGGCTTGCCGCCCGGCGCAGTGTGGCAGGCGGCGCAGTCGGCGGCGCGCGACAGGTACTGTCCCTGCGCGATCAGCGTCGGATCGTGGATGTCGACCTGCGCCGTCTGTCGCGGTGCGAACCAGTAGGGCGTGGTGCGGGCGATGCCGTAGGCGGCGGCCAACGTGGCGGCCAGGGCAATGGCGAGCTTGAGCGAGGTGCGCATGGCGGCACTGTGGGCAATCCCGCGCGCGCGTTCATTGATCCGGATCAATGACTGAACGGATACAGCTTGTACACCAAGCTGAATCGTTCCTGCGTTGTCATCAAGCCGTCATCCGCGCGCGATAGATGACCGGTCTATCGGGGCGTTAACGTCCCAGCCTGTCTGATTCACCCCTATGACGTGATATGAAGCGCCTGCTGCTGTTGTTGCTGGCGTGCGCCGGCCTGTGGCTGGCTGCATGCTCCTCCTCGATCAATGCCTCGTCCACCTCGCTCGCCGACAGGCTGATCGCGCCAGGTGGCGTATCGACCCTGCTCGATCGCCCGCGTATTGCCGCGGCCATCGCCGAACTGCCCAACCGCCATGGCTTCGCGCCGGGCCGCGATGGCGTGCCGATCTTCTGGCGTGTGTTCGATCCCGGCGACTACGGCGCGCGTTATCACTACCTGCCGCAGCGCCACGAGAACGGCCTGCCGCTGGATACCGGCCTGAGCCTGGCAGTACCGCAACCGTTCCGCGCGCAGGCCCCGCGCGGCACCGTGGTGCTGCTGCACGGTTGGATGATGAACGGCGATTCGATGCTGCCGTGGTCGCTGCAGCTGGCCGAATCCGGCTATCGCGTGATCACGCTCGACCTGCGCAACCATGGACAGTCCGGTGCAGGTCCGTCCGGATACGGCACCTATGAATCCGACGATGTGGTGGATGTAATCGGCGAGCTGCGTGCACGTGGTGAAGTAACCGGCCCGCTGTACCTGTTCGGCGTGTCCTATGGCGCCGCCACAGCGGTATTCACCGCCGACAAGCTCGGTGACCAGGTGGAAGGCGTGGTGGCGATGGAATCGTTCGCCAATGCCGGTGTGGCGATCCGCACGATGATTCCGCACCTGATGGGACTGCAGCCGGAAGGCCTGAAGGCGCAGGCGGTGGCGTCGTACGCGCGCTGGCGCTACGGCGGTCAGGACATCAACCAGGTGATCGCCGCCGCCAGCC
This sequence comes from Stenotrophomonas sp. 80084_Sma, assembly GCF_056481995.1. Taxonomy (NCBI): domain Bacteria; kingdom Pseudomonadati; phylum Pseudomonadota; class Gammaproteobacteria; order Lysobacterales; family Lysobacteraceae; genus Stenotrophomonas; species Stenotrophomonas sp. 80084_Sma. The sequence continues at coordinate 1,828,169 of NZ_CM151177.1, forward strand.
GCCGCATCGACGTCGATCTGGACCGCGTGGATGTAGCGCGCGCGCTGGCCGATACCCGCGCCTGCGTGCTGCTGCTGCACGGGCAGGGCGACCAGCACATTCCGGTCAGCCAGGGCCGCGAACTGGCCCAGGCCAACCCGCGCGCACACTACATCGAGATGCGCGGCGAGGACCACATCACCCTGCCGCTGCGGCTGGACCTGCTGGCCGGGGTGGTCGATGACTGGATGGCACGCGACGAGCACCATCCGCAGAGTGCCTGCCCGGCGCCCCAGCTGCCGGCCCAGGCCGAGTGGCTGACACGCAGCTGAGAAAAGGGGACGGAGGGGATTAAGTCGTTTCCCGCACAGCTGGGCCAGAAACGACTTAATCCCCTCCGTCCCCTTTTTTCTGTCAGGCCACCCGTCTTGCCAGCGAGCGCGCAGACGCCGCGACGCCCAGCAGCAGCGCGGCCACGCACAGGAAGGCGAAGCCGAGGCTGGTAGCGTGTGCGAGTGCGCCGATCGCTGCCGGTCCGGCGAGGATGCCGGCGTAGCCCAGCGTGGTGACCGCAGTGATGGCGATGCTCTCCGGCATCACCCGCTGTTGGCCGGCCATCGAGAACAGCGCCGGCACGATGTTGGCGCAGCCCAGCCCGACCAGTATGTAACCGGCCAGCGCCACCGGAAACGATGGCACCAGCGTGGCCAGGGTGAAACCCGCAGCAGCGGTGATGCCGCCGAAGACCATCGTGCGGGTGCGGCCGAGGCGTTCGACGATACCGTCGCCGAACAGGCGCATCGCGGTCATCGCCAGGGTGAACAGCGCGAAGCCGGCGCCAGCCTGGTCGCGTGGCACCTGCCGCACTTCGGCGAGGAACACCGCGCTCCAGTCCAGCATCGAGCCCTCGGCGAGGAACACCACGAAGGCCAGCACGCCGATGAACAGCACCACGCCATGCGGCAGTGCCAGCAGGGGGCCTTCATGCAGGATCCGTTGCGGGCGCCAGTGCGGTGCCGACAGCACTGCCACCAGCAGCAGTGCGGCCACCGAAACCAACGCGGCCAGCCACAGCGGCGTACCCAGGATCAGCATGCCGGTCATGCAGCCGGCGCCGACGAAACCGCCGATGCTGTAGAAGGCATGGAATCCGGACATCATCGCGCGCCCGGCGTCGCGCTCGACCGCGACCGCCTGCATGTTCATCGCACAATCCAGTGCACCGACGCCGGCGCCGAACACGAACAGGGCGGCGCCCAGCGCTACCGGAGAGGGCGCCAGCACCAGCAAGGGCAGGGCGCACAGCATCGTCGCGCAGGTGATCACCATCACCCGGCGGCATCCCAGCCGCCCGGTCAGCGCACCTGCCAGTGGCATCGCCAGCAGTGAGCCGAGCCCGAGGCACAGCAGCACCGCGCCGAGGCTGGCGTCGGACAGCCCGGCCTTGGCCTTGGCGTAGGGCACCATCGGCGCCCAGGCGGCGGTGGCGAATCCGGGAATGAAGAAGGCGGCACGGGTGGCGTGCTGTTGGGCACGTGGGGATGAAGGCGTCATGCGCGGTGCGAAGCTCCAGGGGGTGTCCATGAAAACGTTTTCAGGACGGCTCGGCAAGTGCCATGCGTGACATCGGGCGACGCATACGATTGCAGTGACCCGATCGCGTCACTGGCGATTAACGTCGCCCACGGACAGTGGCGACACGGTCGGCATTCCGCCGGCCGCTGCCGGAGATCCGTACATGAGCACGACACCGACCATCCTCCTCGTCCATGGTTTCTGGGGTGGGGCCGCACACTGGGCCAAAGTGATCCTGGAGCTGCATCGCAACGGCCATGACCGCGTGCAGGCGGTGGAACTGCCACTCACCTCGCTGGCCGACGATGCCGGCCGCACCCAGAAAATGATCCGGCAGATCGACGGGCCGGTGCTGCTGGTCGGCCACTCCTATGGCGGCGCGGTGATCAGCCAGGCCGGCAACGAGGCCAACGTGAAGGGCCTGGTCTACATCGCGGCGTTCGCCCCGGATGCCGGCGAGAGCCCCGGTGGCATCACCCAGCAGCACCTGCCGGAGGCGGCGCCGAACCTTGCGCCGGACAGCGATGGCTACCTGTGGCTGCGTGCGGACAAGTTCCATGAGAGCTTCTGCCAGGATCTGAGCGAAGACGAGGGCCGGGTGATGGCGGTGACCCAGAAGGCGCCGCTGGCCAGCACTTTCGGTGATGCGGTGAGCGACCCGGCGTGGAAGCACAGGCCGAGCTGGTACCAACTGTCCCGCCACGACCGCATGATCGCGCCGGAGAACCAGAGGGCCATGGCCACGCGCATGCAGCCCAAGCGACTGCTGGAGCTGGATGCCAGCCATGCCTCGCTGGCCTCGCAGCCGAAGGACGTGACCGCACTGATCCTGGAGGCCTGCGCCGCCATCGGCGGCTGAGCCTGCGGCAGCGCGCCGCACCACAGCACATCGCACGACAGCCGGGGCGCAGGGGAGTACACTCCTGCGCCTGCGGCCATCCGGCCGCGTCCCCGTCTTCCCTCCAGCCGCCGCCAGAGGATCCCACCCGATCGTGGAGGTCCCGCCGTGCTGTCTGTGCCTGATGCCCGTATTCCGTCCCAATTGCCGCGTCGCCGTGCGTTGCCGCAGGCGCTTGCCCAGGGCCTGCTGATCACCGCACTGGCCAGCAGCGGCATCGCAGCCGCGCAGTCCGCCACCGAGCCGGACAAGGCCGCCGAGGCCCCGGCATCGCAGACCCTGCAGACCGTGCAGGTCACCGCCAATCTGCTCGGTACCATCACCGAGGGCAGTGGCGCGTACACGCCGGGCACCATCGCCACCGCCACCCGCCTGGTGCTGACCCCGCGGCAGACCCCGCAGACCATCAGCGTCATTACCCGCGCTCAGATGGACGACTTTGGCCTGAACGGCATCGATGACGTGATGCGGGTGACCCCGGGCATCAGCATCGTCACCTACGACAGCGAGCGCACCGAGTACTACGCACGTGGATTTGCCGTGCAGAACTTCCAGTACGACGGCATTCCGATGTCGCGTGACTCGGCCTATTCGGCGGGCAACACGCTCAGCGATACCGCGATCTATGACCGCATCGAAGTGCTCAAGGGCGCGACCGGCCTGCTGACCGGCATGGGCGATCCGGGCGCGACCATCAACCTGGTGCGCAAGAAGCCGGGCAAGGAGTTCGCCGGCAGTGCCACGCTGGGTGTCGGCCGCTGGGATGACTATCGTGCCGAGATCGATGTTGGCGGCCCGTTGACCGCCGATGGACGCGTGCGCGGTCGTGCGGTGGGCGCCTGGCAGGACAAGCATTCCAATCTCGACTTCTACCAGCGCACCAGCAAGGTGGGCTACGCGGTGCTGGAAGCCGATCTGGGCGAGCGCACCCTGCTGACCGTGGGTGGCGATGCGATGGACAGCGACCCGAAGGGCTCGACCTGGGGGGGCATCCCGCTGCTGGACAGTGCCGGCAACTTCAATGACATGCCGCGTTCGTTCAACAACGGCACCCGCTGGAGTGGCTGGCGCCAGTATGTGCGCACCGGTTTTGCCACGCTCGAGCATACGTTCGCCAACGATTGGGTGGCCAAGCTGCAACTCAACCACCAGGTCAACGGCTATGACGCCGCACTGGCCGGCGCCGCCGCCGGCAATCCCGATCCGTTGACCGGCGAGGGCGTCAGCCTGTGGCTCGGCAAGTACGTTGGCAAGACCGTCAGCAATGCTGCCGACTTCTATGTGAGCGGTCATTTCGGCCTGTTCGGGCGGGAGCATGAGCTGGTGGTCGGTGGCAGCGCCTCGCGCAAGCGCTGGACCAATACCGGCTACGGCCCGCACGCGGGGTTCCCGGATACCGTGCCGGACTACAGAACCTGGAATGGCGACATTCCCGAGCCGGAGTGGCAGCGCAGCTACAGCAACAACGAAGTGACGCGTGAGAACGGCCTGTATGTGGTCGGCCGTTTCGACGTGGCCGATCCACTGAAGGTGATCGTGGGCAGTCGCCTGGCCAGCTACCGCTCGCCGGACACGCGCGAGACCGGCGTGTTCGTGCCGTATGCCGGTGTGGTCTACGACCTCGGTGAGCACTATTCGGTGTACGCCAGCTACAGCACCATCTTCAAACCGCACAGCGAACGCGACGAGCAGGGCAAGGCACTGGATCCGCTGGAAGGCCGCAGCTACGAGATGGGCCTGAAGGCCGAGTTCCTCGATGGGCGCTTCAACGCCAGTGCGGCGCTGTTCCAGCTCGACCAGGACAACTTCGCCCAGCCCACTGGTGGCAAGACACCGGACGGGCAGGATGCCTATCGCGCCCTGATGGGCGTGCGTACCAAGGGTTACGAGCTGGAAATGTCGGGCCAGCTGGCCGAAGGCTGGCAGGTGCAGGGTGGGTTCTCGCACAAGATCGCCCGCCAGGCCGGTGCCAAGGTAACCACACTGGAGCCGGAAAACCAGTTCAGCCTGCACACCAGCTACCGCCTGCGCGGCGACTGGAAGGGGCTGACGCTGGGCGGTGGCGCGCGCTGGCAGGATTCCACTTTCGGTGAGATCACCAACCCGGCCACGCAGGCCAAGGTGGTGCATCGCACCCAGCCCTATTGGCTGCTGGATGCGATGGCGCGCTATGAATTCAACGATCGCCTGTCGGCCACGCTCAACGTCAACAACCTGCTGGACAAGCGTTACTACACGATCTTCAGCTGGTACAGCACCTACACCTGGGGTGAGCCGCGCAATGTGCGCCTGGCGATGACGTACAAGTTCTGACGCCGGTGGTGCTGTAGAGCCGAGCCCGCGCTCGGCTGGCTGTCAAACCGCAGCCGAGCATGGCTCGGCTCTACAAATACGCCCGCGATGCTTTTCGGCATCGCGGGCGTTATCGTTACAGCGGCAGGTCGAACACCAGCACTTCGGCGTCGTTGCCGTTCTCCAGGGTCAGCTGCGCTTCGTCGCTGACCTGCAGTGCATCACCGGCTTCCAGGGTGATGCCATTGACCTGCAGCTGGCCTCGGGCCACCTGCACATAGGCGCCACGGCCGTTGCCGAGGGCGTGGTGCAGCTTCTGGCCGCCATCGAGGATGGTGGCGAAGATGCGGGCATCCTGGTGGATGCGCAGCGAACCATCGGCACCGTCCGGCGAAGCGATCAGGCGCAGCTGGCCGCGCTTGGTTTCCGGGGCGAAGTGGGTCTCTTCGTACGACGGAGTAATGTTCTCCGCGTCCGGGAAGATCCAGATCTGCAGGAAGTGCACGGTCTCGTCGGCGGAGTGATTGAACTCGCTGTGGCTGACACCGCTGCCGGCACTCATGCGCTGCACGTCGCCGTAACGCAGCACCGAACCGGTGCCCATCGAGTCCTTGTGCTCCAGCGCGCCGCCCAGCACATAGGAAACGATCTCCATGTTGCTGTGGCTGTGGGTGCCGAAGCCCTGGCCGCCGATCACCTTGTCTTCGTTGATCACCCGCAGCGGTCCGAAGCTGACGTAGCGGGGGTCGTAGTAGTTGGCGAAGGAGAAGGTATGGCGCGAGGACAGCCAGCCATGCTCGGCCAGGCCACGGGTAGCGCTCTTGCGGATCTGCAGCATGATGGAATCTCCTTGTTCGATGGTTTCGATGGGGCGGGGTGGGCTTGTAGCCGCTGTGTTTCCCCGTTGGAGAGAAGTATCCGCTTGCGCCCGGGGTTTGAAAAACGGATAGTTTTGACAGCCATCATCGAAAAATTCGAATGCTCAAACTCAGCCTCGATGCCCTGCAGATCCTGGACGCCATCGACCGCCGCGGCTCGTTCGCCGGCGCCGGAAAGGCCCTGCACAAAGTGCCTTCGACCATCTCCTACACCGTGGCCAAGCTGGAGGAGGACCTGGGCGTACAGCTGTTCGACCGGGTCGGCCCGCGCGCCGAGCCGACTGAGGCTGGCCGCGCGCTGCTGGACGAAGGCCGCCACCTGCTGCGCGCAGCCCGGGAGCTGGAACTGCGGGTGCGCCGGGTGGCATCGGGCTGGGAGACCGAACTGACCCTGGCGGTGGACTCGGTGTTCCCGACCTGGCTGCTCGGCCCGGACATCGCCGCGTTTCGTGAGGCCGAGGCACCGACCCGGCTGCGGTTGATCGGCGAGGCCCTGTCCGGTACCTGGGAGGCCTTGCTGGACCGCCGTGCCGACCTGCTGGTCGGTGCGCCGGGCGAGGGTCCCAGCGGCGGCGGTTACGTGGTCGAGCCGCTGGGTACGGTGGAGTTCGTGTTCGCGGTCGCCCCCGATCATCCGTTGGCCGCAGTGCCGGGCGTGCTCGGACGCGAACAGCTGGTCGAGCACTGCGCGATCGCGGTCTCCGATTCGGCGCGGCGGCTGCTGCCGCGCACGGTCGGTCTGTTGATGGGGCAGGAGATGCTGACGGTGCCGGACATGGCCAGCAAGCTGAAGCTGCAGTGCGAAGGCGTGGGCTTCGGTTTCCTGCCCGAGCCCTGCGCGCGTGCGGCGGTGGCGCGTGGCCAGCTGGTGATCCGCGAGGTGGAGGAGCACAAGCCGGAAGAGACCTTCTGGCTGGCCTGGCGCACCGGCGAGGATGGCGCCGCACTGCGCTGGTGGCGAGAGCGCCTGCGCAGGCCGGAGCTGCTGTCACAGTGGTGGCAGTCAATGGCCAAAGGGTAGGGGTTTGGCAGGGCTGCGCCCTGCACCCGCTGCGAGCTGGAGCAACAGCAACAGCAACAGCAGAAGCTGGTTTCCTGTGGGGAGGCGGGGTGGGTCCGGTTGCGGGGGCCGCTGCAAGTCCCCCTCCGGGGCCCGGCCCAGCCGCTGGCGGCTGGGCGTTCGGGCGCTTGCGAAGCAATGCTTCGCAAGCAAAGCGCCCTCACCCATGTAAGCTCGGTCGCCGCTTGCTCGTGTGCGCTGTCCTGCGTACACGGCAAGACCCGGGTTGGGCCTCCTGCCCAACCCGCCCGAGGCATGCCTCGGGCCCATGCGGCTCACGCCCCCGCAATCGGACCCACCCCGCCTTCGACAGTTTTCCGCGATCTGTCGGAACGGCGTGCTGCTCTGGTAGGTGTCGACCTTGGTCGACACGGTAGATCCACGCCATGCGTGGATGACTCATTCGATATCTGACAGATGTGTCGACCAAGGTCGACACCTACCAACAGCCGCGTGAACCTGTCGAAGGTGGGGCGGTGTCGGAGTGCGGGGTGTCAGCCGCATGGATGCGGCTGCCAAGCCTACAGGGACGTACTTGCGGCGTCCCCGCACTCCGACACCGCCCCGCCAACCCACGGAATGCCAGCTTTTGCTTTTGCTTTTGCTTTTGCTGTTGAGGTTGCCGGCCAGCGGCCGGCACTACCAGGGGTGCAGGGCGCAGCCCTGCCGAAAAACACACATAAAAAAACAGCAGGCCGGGGCCTGCTGTTTCGGTGTAATGGTGCGCCCGGAGAGATTCGAACTCCCGACCGCCTGGTTCGTAGCCAGGTACTCTATCCAACTGAGCTACGGGCGCCAATTACATAAACTTGTTGTGCTGACTGTGTATGGTGCGCCCGGAGAGATTCGAACTCCCGACCGCCTGGTTCGTAGCCAGGTACTCTATCCAACTGAGCTACGGGCGCGCGGTACACAATCAACTTACTGCTTAATTTTACTGCATTTCCAGCGGCGGATGCTGAAAACCTGTCGAGTGGTGCGCCCGGAGAGATTCGAACTCCCGACCGCCTGGTTCGTAGCCAGGTACTCTATCCAACTGAGCTACGGGCGCCCTGCGACAGGAGCGGAATTATGCGGATGTCGGCGCGTACCGTCAACAGTTTTGTGAAAATTTTCATCCAACTGAATGAAAAAGCTGTCAGCTACGGCCTCCGGCGCCTTCAGCCACGCGAAATGATCGGCGCGCGTGCCCAATTCCTGCGCGGACAGCACGCGCAGCTGCGCGTCCACATTCGGCAGCTTCGCCAGCAGCGTCTGCATCGATCCGGTCGGTGCCAACCAGTCGTGCTCCATCAATACGGCCTGTGCGCTGCCATGCACGCGCGCCATCTGCGCATCGAGGTCTTCGTTCATGCCGGCCGCGGCGTAGTGGTTGTTCAGGCCAACGCGTGCCCAGTCGGCGATCAGCCCGCGCGCTTCGGTGCCACCGAAGCCGAGGCGCCGACCATGCAGCACGCCCTGGCGTTGCGCGATCCACGGCAGGAAACGATAGACCAGTGGCAGCAGCCAGCCACGCGGTGGCGGGAAGCCGCGCCAGAACGGTGAGCCGCTGGCGGCCAGCCACAGCCGGTTGAAGTGCTGCGGGTTGCGGCCGGCATGCACGCAGGCCAGCTGCCCGCCCAGACTGTGTCCACCGATGATCCAGGGCAGGGCGTCGGTGGCGTCATCGGCTGCGGCCAGGACGGCCTGGCTGGCCGGCAGATCCTGTTCGAGTACTTCGCGATAGCCCCAGTCCTGCGTGCGCGAGGGGCGCAGTGAGCTGCTGCCGTTGCCGCGCCACTCATGCAGGTAGACCGCCACGCCCTTCGCCGCCAGCGCCAATGCCAGTGGCAGGTAGTGACGCGCGGCCACGCCCAGCGCTGGCAGCCACAGCAGGCGCGCGATGGGCTGTGCGGGCACGCAGGCGATCACTTCGTAGCGATGGCCATCAGTGCACTGCACGGCAACGACGTCCGGTGCGAGACTCATGCGTGCGGTGCCGCGCCGAAGTGATCGAGTACCAGCACCTCGCTGCGGCCAGGCGCGTAGCCCTGCTGCAGGCCGCGCGCAACGTAGTCGATGCCGGCTTCGCAGGCATTGGCCAGGCTCAGGCCGTTGCACAGCTGCGCGGCGATGGCCGAGGCGAGCGTGCAGCCTGTGCCATGTGCGTCCAGCGGCAGGCGGGCGTGGATGAATTCTTCGCTGCTGACGCCGTCGAAGTAGCGATCGATCACGCGGTTGCCTTCCTGCAGGTGGCCACCCTTGAGCAGGACTGCGCCGGCTCCGAGATCGAGCAGGGCAGAGGCAGCCTGTTCGGCGTCATCGCCGTTGGCGATCTTCTGGCCGATCAGGAGTTCTGCTTCCGGGGTATTGGGCGTAACCAGCGTCGCCAACGGCAGCAGGCGTTCGCGCATGGCCTTGAGCGCACTTTCCTCCAGCAGGCGCGCGCCGCTGGTGGCGACCATCACCGGGTCCAGCACCACGTGCGGCGGGCGATGCTTTTCCAGTGCGTCGGCGACGGCATGGATCACCTCGGCGTTGGCCAGCATGCCGAGTTTCACGGCATGGATGTCGAAGTCATCGAAGCAGGCCTCGATCTGCGCCTGCAGGAATGCGATCGGTGGCACATGCACGGCGGTGACGCCACGGGTGTTCTGTGCAGTCAGCGCGGCGAACACGGCCAGGCCATGCACGCGGTGCGCGGCGAAGGCCTTGAGATCGGCAGGGACACCGGCGCCACCGCCGGAGTCGGAGCCGGCGATGGTGAGGGCGGAAACGGGAGTGGTCGGGCTCATCAGTTGATTGTGCCGTGGTCCCGCAGGGGAAGGTAGATCCGCGCCATGCGTGGATGCCTTTGATTCAATGCCGCCAGCGCGCCCACTGCTGGTACACCACATACCCCAGCCCGGTCAGGCCGGTCAGCAGGGCGGGGGCGAGCAGGGCGTCGTACTGCCAGCGCATGAACAACCAGGCGCCGAGGATGCCGCCGCCGAGGAAGCCGCTGATGATCAGGCCGCTGAGGGTCAGCCGTCGAACCTGCAGCGGCAGTCCACGCAGCAGGTGGCCCAGGCCGATGCCGAGGTCGGTGAACATGCCGCTGAGGTGGGTGGTGCGCACCACCGCGCCACTGAAGGTGGTGGCCATCGCGTTCTGCAGGCCGCAGGCCATGGCGGCGGCCAGTGCACCCCAGATCTGATGCTGTTCGAACAGCGGAATGGCCACCAGCAGCAGTGCCGATTCCAGCGCCAGCGCGACACCGTAGCGGCGGCCCAGCTGCAATGCGCTGTCCTGGATCAGCAGGCCGCTGAGCATCGCGCCCAGTGAAAACGCGATCAGCAATCCCCACAGGTGGCCGACCGCGCGCCAGTCACCCTGGGCCAGCGCCATGCCCAGCTGGCTGGTGCTGCCGGTCATGTGGCTGACCGCCTGGTGCTCGAAACCGAGGAAGCCGACCACGTTGACCATGCCGGCAACGCACGAGAGCGCGACCGCGCCGATCCAGACCCAGGTGGGCAGGCGTATTCCCATCGGCGGGGCCCCTCAGGGCCCGCCGAAGCCGCCGTTGAACTGCAGCTCGCTGAAGGTGTTGCTGGCCGGGTCGAATACCGCGCCCCAGAACTGCGTGCCGCCGTCACAGACGCGGATCGCTTCCCGTGCCGGGTTGATGCCGCTGTCGTCGGGCAGATGGAAGGCGTTGATGTAGATCAGACGCTTGCCGGCGCTTTCGATGCCGACGTATTGGCGGTCGAAGTCCAGCACCTTCGGTACCTGTGATTCCAGCGACGACAGCTGCGCTTCCAGCTGGTCGATCTGCTGCCGGCTGGGCGCCCAGTAACCACTGACCCGCCCGGCCTCGCGGCCGGGACTGGGGCGCGAGCAGGTATCGAGCACCTGCGCGGCGATGATCGGGCGGGTGACCACCCAGGATTGGCCGGTACGCTCGGCGGTCGGCACGCTGGCCGGGCCGCGCGTGGTGGTGCAGGCACCCAGGGCGGCTGCGAGGGCGATCGCAGCCGTGGGCAGCAGCAGGCGGGTGCAGCGGTTCACAACACCTCCGAAGCGTAATCGGCCAGGCGCGAGCGTTCGCCTCGGCGCAGGGTGATGTGCGCACTGTGCGGCCAGTTCTTGAAGCGATCCACCGCGTAGGTCAGGCCCGAGGTGGTCTCGGTCAGGTACGGGGTGTCGATCTGCTCGACGTTGCCCAGGCAGACGATCTTGGTACCGGGTCCGGCACGGGTGATCAGCGTCTTCATCTGCTTGGGGGTGAGGTTCTGCGCCTCGTCCAGGATCAGGTAGCGCGACAGGAAGGTGCGGCCGCGCATGAAGTTCATCGAGCGGATCTTGATGCGGCTGGCGAGCAGGTCGTTGGTCGCCTGGCGTCCCCAGGTGCCGCCTTCCTGGTTGTGCGTGAGCACTTCCAGGTTGTCGGTCAGTGCACCCATCCACGGCGTCATCTTCTCTTCCTCGGTGCCGGGCAGGAAGCCGATGTCCTCGCCGACGCTGACCGTGGCGCGGGTCATGATGATCTCGCGGTAGCGCTGCTGGTCCATCGTCTGCGCCAGGCCGGCGGCCAGCGCCAGCAGGGTCTTGCCGGTGCCGGCGGTACCCAGCAGCGTGACGAAGTCGATCTCCGGATCCATCAGTGCGTTGAGCGCGAAGTTCTGTTCTCGGTTGCGTGCGCTGATGCCCCACACGGCGTGGCTGCCGTGGCGGAAATCATCGACCAGTGACAGCACCACCTTGCCGTCGCCGACCACGCGGCTGACGCGCAGCTCGACTTCATCTTCGCCAGGCAGGTAGACGTACTGGTTCGGGTACCACTCCTCGCCATCCTGCGCCAGGATTTCGTAATGCGTGCGGCCCTTGTCGCTCCAGCTGCGCAGGTCATCGCCGTGGCGCTTCCAGAAGTCTTCCGGCAGCTCGGTGGCGCCGGTGTAGAGCAGGCTGAAATCGTCCAGCGCGCGGTCGTTCTCGTAGTCCTCGGACACGATGCCGGCGATCGCGGCCTTGATCCGCAGGTTGATGTCCTTGGAAACGAACACCACCGGCAGGTCCGGGGTTTCTTCCTTCAGTGCCAGGATCGCGCCGAGGATGGCGTTGTCCGGGATGACCTTGCCGAAGCTCTTGCCGGCGTCGAAATGGCTGGTCTGGAAGCGCAGCTTGCCGGCGCTTTGCTTGCCGCGCAGCTGCAGGCCATTGGGTCGCTGCAGCGGAATGCCGTCGGCCAGGTTGTCCAGGCCGGATTCCTGCACCAGCTCGTTGAGGAAGCGGCTCACCTGGCGGGCGTTGCGGCTCGCTTCGGAGGTGCCCTTCTTGCCGTTGTCCAGCTCCTCGATCACCTGCATGGGCAGGTAGACGTCGTGCTCCTCGAATTTGAACAGCGCGGTGGGATCGTGCATCAGCACGTTGGTATCCAGCACGTAGATGCGCTTGCCTCGGGTCATCGTCGATTCCTGGTTACGGACAGGGAAAAACCACCACGGCCTGCTGCGGGGCAGGGTGATGGCAGACACAGTAGGCAGTGGGACTCACTTGGACTGGGAGGCCTTCAGTTCGGTGAGAACGGCATCGGCATGGCCGGCAACCTTGACCTTGCGCCAGGACTGCACGATGCGGCTGTCGGGGGAAATCAGGAAGGTGCTGCGTTCGATGCCACGTACCTGCTTGCCGTACATGTTCTTCATCTTGATCACGTCGAAGGCGCTGCACAGCGCTTCGTCGCCATCGCTGACCAACGGGAAGTTGAAGCCCTGCTTGGCACAGAAGTTGTCGTGCGACTTCACCGAGTCGCGCGAGACACCGAGTACCACCGCGCCTGCCTTCTTGAATTTCGGCAGCAGTGCGTTGAAGTCGATGCCTTCGGTGGTGCAGCCGGGGGTGCTGTCCTTGGGATAGAAGTACAGCACCAGCCAGTGGCCAGCGTAGTCGCCGAGAGTGGCCTGTTCGCCACCGGACAGCGCCAGCGGCAGGGAGAGGGTGGTGCTGTCCAGGGTATCGCCGTTGTTCATGAGGTCCTTCTGTCGAGCCTGGGTTCTTTCTACGACAATTGCATGAAACGCCACGCGCCCGTGAGAGGCGCGCGAAGAATCAGAATTTCATCGGGTCCATGATCGCGTCCAGGTTCAGGTGGTCGCAGAATTCAAGGAAGTCGTCGCGCAGCGCGGCGATGTGCATGTTGGCCGGCACGCCGATGGTGACCTGCGCGCTGAACATCTCCGCACCGGTCTGCATGGCGCGGTAGCGCGTGCTCTGCAGGTTCTCGATGGTGATGCCCTGGCGGTCGAAGAAATCGGCCAGCTGGAACAGGATGCCCGGCTTGTCGGCGGCGATCACTTCGACGATGTACGGCAGCAGGTTGGACTGCGCCTGCTTGGCGGCAGTGCGGTACCAGACCAGCTTCAGGCCCTCTTCGCGCTCCAGCCGGGTCAGCATCGCTTCCAGCTTGGCCACCGAGTCCCAGGAGCCGGTGGCCAGGGCGGTGACCGAGACATCGCGGCCGACCGTGGCCAGGCGTGCGTCCACCAGATTGCAGCCGCTGTCGGCAATGCGGCGGGTGACGGACAGCAGGGGGGACTCCGGATGCGTCGTGTAGGCGTTGATCAGGAGGTGGTTTTCGCTCGGCGCGGGGCGCGGGGTGGTGTCGGTCAAGGCGATTCCGGGTAATGCATGCGTTAGTCTGAATGCCCGCCAGAGGCGGGGATCCACCGGTGTCCAGCATACTTGCCCGTGCTTTCGCGCCGCAAGTAACATTCAGGTCGCCCCCGGCCTTTCGTGGCGGGCGTTTTCCCTTTCCAGCCAAGAGCAGCACGTCCTTGTCCCTTTCCGGCCTCATCACCGCGCTGGCGACCCCGTTCCGGGCCGACGGCGCCCTCGATCCCGACGGTTGGCAGCGCCTGCTGCACCTGCAACTGGAAGGTGGCGTCCATGGCGTTGTCGTAGCCGGCTCGACCGGTGAAGCAGCGACCCTCACCGATGCCGAGTACGACCTGCTGCTGGCCAGCGCGGTCGAGCGCATCGGCGGCCGCATCCCGGTCATGGCCGGTACCGGCCTGTCGGGCACCGCCAAGACCATCGAACAGACCCGCCGTGCCGCCGCGCTTGGCGCCAGCCACGCGCTGGTGGTCACCCCGCCGTACGTGCGGCCGACCCAGGCCGGCCTGATCGCCCACTACCGCGCGGTTGCCGACCAGGGCGGGCTGCCGGTCGTGCTGTACAACGTGCCCGGCCGTACCGGGTGCGACATGCAGCCGGAGACCGTGGCCGAACTGGCCAGCCATCCCAACATCGTCGGCATCAAGGAGGCGGTGGGTGACACCGGCCGGGTGCAGGCGCTGCTCGCCCTGCGCAGCCCGCAGTTTGCCGTGCTCAGTGGCGACGACGGTACGGCGGCGCGCTCGATCCAGGCCGGTATCGATGGCCTGATCTCGGTCGGCTCCAACGTGCTGCCCGGCGCCTACCGCCGGATGTGCGAGCTGGCTGCCGCCCACGACCACGAAGCCACCGGGTCCTGGGATGCGCGCCTGCAGCCGTTCCATGATTTCTGCGGCGTTGAGCCGAACCCGATTCCGGTCAAGGCGCTGCTGCGCCGTATCGGCATCGGTCACGACCTGCGCCTGCCGCTGCTGCCGCTGTCGGCGGCGCACCATCCGGCGGCCGATCATCTTGCCGGCGACATCGCCGCCCTCGAAGCCCTTTCCAGCCACTGACCTTCCGTCTTGGTCTGACCCAGGAGATTCACATGCGTCAATCCGTATCCACCGTCCGCGTGCTGTCCTACGCCCTGCTTGCGGTGGCCGTTGCCGCCGGCACCACCGGCTGCTTCAAGCGTGGCGTCAAGGGCGACTACGCCCTGGCCCCGGAAATGCGTCCGCTGGAAGTGCCGCCGGACCTGAACCTGCCCAACGCCACCAGTGACAACAAGGTGCCGACCCTTGCCTCGGCGACCAAGCCGGCGGCCCCGGTGGCTGCGGCCCCGGCCGTGGGCAACACCGGTTTCACCATCGCCGGCGGCAAGGACGAGGCTTTCGCCAAGGTCGGCACCGCGCTGGAAGGCGTGGAAGGCGTGACCATCGCCAGCCGCGCGCAGCTGCTGGGCTCGTATGACGTGGCCTACGAAGGCAGCAACTTCCTGGTCCGCGTGGTCGCCGTCGATGCCGGCGCCTACATCTCCGCGGTCGACCCGCGTGGCCTGCCGGCCACTGCAGAAGCGCCGGTGAAGCTGATCGCCGCGCTCAAGGCAAAGCTGGCCCAGTAAGGGCCGGTCGGGTAGGTGCGGGCCCAGGTCCGCACGTGCCCGGGTAGAGGCCGACCTTGGTCGGCGCTTCTGTGCCAACCAAGGTTGGCACCTACCGGATCCTGCGGTTGGCAGCTACCGGATCCTGCGGTTGGCACCTATCGGATCTTGCGGTTGGCATCTATCGGATCGCGCGGATGCTATCTGCCGAGCAACGAAAAAGGGCGCCATAGGCGCCCTTTTCGTTGCGGCAAGAGGCGCTTCTCAGCGCTCCAGCAGCTTCAGCTTGTCCGGCTTGCCGTCCCATTCGCCGGCGTCGGCGGGCGGGTCCTTGCGCACGGTCAGTACCGGCCACTCCTTCGCCAGCTCGGCGTTGAGGGCGACGAAGCTCTCCTGGCCGGCAGGAACATCGTCCTCCGGGAAGATCGCGTTGACCGGGCATTCCGGTTCGCAGAGGGTGCAGTCGATGCACTCATCCGGGTCGATCACCAGGAAGTTCGGGCCTTCGTGGAAGCAATCCACGGGACATACTTCCACGCAATCGGTGTGTTTGCACTTGATGCAGTTTTCGGTGACGACAAAGGGCATGGGCTGGGGGTGGATCGATTCCTGAACCCGCCAATTCTAGAACAGGTTGGCCCCCGGTGTCGGCGCGGGGCGGAAATCGGGCGTCTGGCAGGCGCGGCCGTGGTGGTCGTTGGCGGCAGGGTGAGGCCTGTGCGACGCTGCGGGTCAGCCGGCTGCGTTGGATGGCCGGACCCCTTCCCAGCAGGATCGTTCATGTCCCCAGCCCAGCCCAACATCGCCTCCCATGGCGGTGAGAACACTGCATTCATCGTCCTGATCAGCTGCGTGGCCACGCTGGGTGGATTCCTGTTCGGCTTCGACAGTGGTGTCATCAATGGCACGGTCGACGGCCTGCGCCAGGCCTTCAACTCCAGCGAGGCGGCGCTCGGTTTCGAAGTCGCCTCGATGCTGCTGGGCTGCGCGATCGGTGCCTTCCTGGCCGGCTGGCTGGGGGATCGCCTGGGCCGTCGTGGCGTGCTGATTGCCTCGGCACTGATGTTCCTGGTCTCGGCGCTGGGCGCCGGTGCCGCTCACGCTTCCTGGCTGTTCATCGCCGCACGGGTGCTCGGCGGCTTCGCGGTGGGCGCGGCCAGCGTGATGTCGCCGGCCTACATTGCCGAGGTGGCCTCGGCGCGCTATCGCGGGCGTTTGGCCACGGTGCAGCAGATGGCGATCATCTGCGGCCTGTTCGCCGCCTTCCTCAGCAATTACCTGCTGGCCCGAGCTGCTGGGGCGTCAACCGAGCCGCTATGGCTGGGCCATGAGGCCTGGCGCTGGATGTTCTGGATGCAGGCGCTGCCGTCCGGGCTGTTCCTGCTGTTGTTGCTGGTGATTCCGGAAAGCCCGCGCTTCCTGGTCCTGAAGGGGCGTCAGCAGCAGGCGAGGGCGGTACTGTCGCGGCTGTACGGCGAGGCGGCAGCGGCGACCAAGCAGGCCGAGATCGAAGCCAGCTTGGCCCAGGATCAGCACAAGCCGCGCTTCAGCGACCTGCGCGACACGGTCACCGGCAAGCTGCGCCCGATCCTCTGGGTAGGCATTGGCCTGGCCATGTTCCAGCAGCTGGTCGGCATCAACGTGGTGTTCTATTACGGCGCGGTGCTGTGGCAGGCGGTGGGCTTCTCGGAAAGCGACGCGCTGCTGATCAACGTGCTGTCCGGCGCGCTGAGCATCGGCGCCTGCCTGCTGACGGTGCTGTTGATCGACCGCATCGGGCGCAAGCCGCTGCTGTGGATCGGCTCGGTTGGGATGTCGGTGGCGCTGGTGCTGATGGTGGTCGCCTTCGCCAGTGGCAGCCTGGCCGATGGTCGCCTGCAGCTGTCCGACGGCATGGGCCGGCTGGCGCTGGTTGCGGCCAACGTCTACGTGGTGTTCTTCAACATGTCCTGGGGCCCGGTGATGTGGGTGATGCTGGGCGAAATGTTCCCGAACCAGATCCGCGGCCCGGCACTGGCGGTGGCCGGCGCGGCGCAATGGACCTCGAACTTCGCCATTACCGTGACCTTCCCGATGCTGCTGGCCGGCATCGGCCTGGCCGGTGCCTATGGCATCTATATGGTCGTGGCGATCCTTTCGATCTTCTTCGTGGTCCGCTACGTGCGCGAGACCAAGGGCAAGGAGCTGGAGCAGATGGAAGGCTGACGGCCGGCCTGTGTTTCAGCGCCTCCTTTCTCCGTGGGGAGACTGCAGGCCAGCCGATCCAGGACACGCCGTAAACCCATCCATGGGGCTCGATGGCGCCATCCATGGCGCCAACGGTCCTGGATCGGCTGGCCTGCAGCCTCTCGACACATTGCGGGTGGCGGACGCAGGTCTGCGCGTCGGGATTGAATTGGCTGCGGAGGAGCGAGGCTGTTCGTGCCGCCGTCGCGGGAAATCGTCTGGAGGGGGTGGCCCGCCCCCTCCCGCGCAGGAACAGGAAGGCGCTACTGCGACCAGGCCGACCGATGCCAATGCAAACCCCGGAAAACAGAAAAGCCCGCACAAAGGCGGGCTTTTTCGGTTCCTGCTGCGGCGACTGGCGCTCCCTAGGGGACTCGAACCCCTGTTTTAGCCTTGAGAGGGCCACGTCCTAACCACTAGACGAAGGGAGCGTAACTGTGTCGCTGCCGAGGCAGGAGCGCTAGTATATGCACCTCGATGCCATTGGGCAATCCCGAAACTTCAACCGGAAGCGCCAACATCATTTCCTCTGCTACATCACCGTTCAGCCTGCGCGTCATCCCGCGCGACCAGCACACGATCTCCCGCAAGGACATCAGCCCGAACGCCCTGCGCGTGCTTTATCGCCTGCGCGATGCCGGCTTCGGCGCCTACCTTGTCGGCGGCGCGGTGCGCGATCTGCTGGTCAATGGCCAACCCAAGGATTTCGACGTGGCCACCGACGCCACGCCCGAGCAGGTCAAGCAGTTGTTCCGCAACTGCCGCCTGATCGGCCGCCGATTCCGCCTGGCCCATGTTGTGTTCGGCCGCGAGATCATCGAAGTGGCCACGTTCCGTGCCAACAGCGATGACGGCAGCGGCGACCGCGAGATGGAAAACGGCATGCTCGTGCGCGACAACGTGTACGGCACCATCGAAGACGACGCCATCCGCCGCGACTTCACCTGCAACGCCCTGTACTACGCCATCGAGGACTTCTCGGTGCGTGATTACACCGGCGGCTTCGAGGACGTCCAGGCGCGCCTGATGAAGCTGATCGGCGACCCCGAGCAGCGTTATCGCGAAGATCCGGTGCGCATGCTGCGTGCGGTGCGCCTGGCGGCCAAACTCGGCTTCCAGATCGAAGAGGGCACCGCCGCGCCGATCCCGCACCTGGCGGGCCTGCTCAACGAAGCCGCACCGGCGCGCCTGTTCGAGGAAGTGCTCAAGCTGTTCCTGTCCGGGCACGGCGTGGCCAGCTTCGAAGGCCTTGAGCGCTACGGCCTGCTGGACGTGCTGTTCCCTGAAAGCGCCAAGGCGCTGAAGTCCAACCGCACCGGCGCGCTGCGCCGCATGCTGGTGGAGGGCCTGGCCAACACCGATGCCCGCGTGGCCAACGATGAACCAGTCTCGCCCGCGTTCCTGTTTGCGCTGCTGCTGTGGCCGGCGTTCTGCCGGGCCCAGGCAACCCTGCTCAAGCAGGGCGTGGCACCGGAAGAGGCGCAGCGCCGTGCCGCCGATCGCGTCACGGTGCAGCAGCTGAGCACCATCGCGCTGCCGCGCCGCTTCTCGCTGCCGATGCAGGAAATCTGGCTGCTGCAGTCGCGCTTCAGCTCGCGCCAGCGCAAGCGCGTGTTCCGTACCCTGACCCATCCGCGCTTCCGCGCTGCGTTCGACTTCCTCAGCCTGCGCCAGGTGGCCTCGGCCGAGCACGCCGCCGATGTCGAGTTCTGGCGTGAGGCGCAGGCGCAGTCCGGTCGCGAGCTGGAATCATCGCTGGACGTGATGCACAGCGAAGAGGGGGATGACGAGAGCGGGGCACCGCGCAAGCGCCGCCGTCGCCGCCGTCGTCCGGGTGCCGCGGCCGGTGCGGCTGGCGAGTAAACGATGACCCTTGCCTGGATCGGCCTCGGCGCCAACCTTGGCGACGCGGCCGTCACCCTCGGCGCGGCGATTGCCGCGCTCGACGGCCTGCCCGATACCCGCCTGCGCAAAGCCTCAAGGCTGTACGCCACGCCGGCCTGGGGCAATGAAGACCAGCCGCCGTTCGTCAACGCGGTGGCTGCGGTCGAGACCACGCTGCCCGCCGATACGCTGCTGCAGGCGATGCTGGCGCTGGAGCAGCGTTTTGGTCGCGTACGCGATCCGGCGGTGCACTGGGGCCCGCGCGCGCTGGACCTGGACCTGCTGCTGTATGGCGCGCAGGTGCTCGACCAGCCTGGTCTGCAGGTGCCGCATCCTTACCTGCACGAGCGTGCCTTCGTGTTGGTGCCGCTGGCCGAAATCGCGCCGGATCTGGCCATTCCCGGCCATGGCCGCGTGCGGGATGCAGTGATGCGGGTGGATGCCTGCGGGATTGCGCCGATAGGGTGATAATGCCCGGGTTATCTCCCCCGGTTATCAGCACATGAGCACCCACGCAGACAGCAAGCCCTGGACCGTTCCCGCCCTGGCCGAGGCCAAGCGCAATGGCCAGAAGCTGGTCATGTTGACCGCCTACGACGCCGGCTTCGCCCGCACTTTCGATGCCAACGGCGTCGACCTGATCCTGATCGGCGATTCGCTGGGCATGGTCGTGCAGGGCCATGATTCGACCTTGCCGGTGACCGTGGCCGACATGGTCTACCACACCCGCGCCGTGGCCCGCGTGCTGCAGCGTGCGTTGCTGGTGGCCGACCTGCCGTTCGGCGCCGATGCCACCCCGGAGCGCGCGCTGGATGCCTCGTTGCAGCTGCTGCAGGCCGGCGCCGAGATGGTCAAGATCGAAGGTGCCGGCTTCAAGGTCGACATCATCCGCTACCTGGTGGAGCGCGAGATTCCGGTCTGCGCGCATCTGGGCCTGACCCCGCAGTCGGTGCTGCGACTGGGCGGCTTCAAGATCCAGGGTCGTGGCGATGCCGCGCGCCAGCTGGTGGAAGATGCCAAGGCTGTGGCCGCTGCCGGCGCCAGCATCATGGTGCTCGAATGCGTGCCGACTCCGGTCGCCGCCGAAGTGACCGCTGCGGTGGATGTGCCGACCATCGGCATTGGCGCAGGCCCGCAGTGCGATGGCCAGGTGCTGGTGCTGCATGATTTCCTCGGCCTGGACAGTGGTCATCGCCGTCCCAAGTTCGTCAAGGATTTCCTTGCCGAAGGCGGTTCGGTGGCCGGTGCCACCCGCGCCTATGCCGACGCCGTGCGCGACGGCAGCTTCCCCGACGAACAGCACGCCTACGCCCAATGATCCAGACCTTCAACGAGCTCGGCGCACTGCGCGGGCAGATCGCCCAGTGGAAGCGCGAGGGCCTGCGCGTGGCGCTGGTGCCGACCATGGGCAACCTGCATGGGGGTCACCATTCGCTGGTGACCCTGGCCCGCCAGTACGCCGACAAGGTGGTGGCGAGCATCTTCGTCAACCCGACCCAGTTCGGGCCGAACGAGGATTTCAGCCGCTACCCGCGCACGCCCGAGGCCGACGTGGCCGGGCTGGAGCAGGCCGGCTGCGATGCGGTGTGGCTGCCCAGCGTCGAGGCGATGTACCCGCTGGGCGTGGACAAGACCACGCGCATGCACGCGCCGGGCGTGAGTGAAGTGCTGGAAGGCGCCAGCCGCCCGGGTCACTTCGATGGCGTGTGCACGGTGGTCGCGCGCCTGTTCCTGCAGGTGCAGCCGGATGTGGCCGTGTTCGGCCGCAAGGATTACCAGCAGTTGGCGGTCATCCGCCAGATGGTGGCCGAGCTGTCGTTCCCGATCCAGATCGTCGGTGCGGACATCGTGCGCGACGAGGATGGCCTGGCCAAGAGTTCGCGCAACCAGTACCTGAGCGCCGAACAGCGCCCGCTTGCGACCACCATCCACCGTACCCTGCTGGGCATGCGCGAAGGCTACGTGGCCGGGCAGGCACGTGATCGCATCGAGGCCGACGCCACGGCGGCATTGCAGGTGGCCGGTTTCCAGGTCGACTATGCAGTGCTGCGGACCCCGGAGCTGGCCGAGCCGACCTTCGACGGCGGTGGCCGCGTGGCGCTGATCGCCGCGCGGCTGGGTACTACCCGCTTGATCGACAACCTGGAGTTCTGAGCCGCATGCGGCTCCGGGGCGCCCGCAACGGGCGCCTCTCGACTTCCCACGGACGGGACCGAAAATGAAGACCCCCAGCACTGATACCGGCCGTCTTGCCCAGGCCTCGATCCTGGCGGTGCTGGCCGCCGGCATGCTGCCGGCCCAGTTGTTTGGCGGCCTGTTGTTCGCGCTTGAATTCAGGCGCACGCCGATGCCTGCGCTCACCGGCGGTGGGCTGATGTTCGTGTTGGCCGTGTGCAATGCGATCGCGGTGTTGCTGCCGATGGCGCTGATCCTGCAGTCTCAACAGCGGCTGCGCCGGACTGGATTCGTGCTGGTCGGCTTCGGACTGGGCGCGCTGGCCATGGCCACCTGCACCTGGCCGGGCGCGGACAATGGTCCGCTGCTGCAGCGCCTGCGCTATGTCGACACCTTCGACGTGATCAGCTATGCCTTGCAGGTGCTGGCCGCAGGTGGCTTCGGCCTGGTCGCCGGGCTGGCCTTCCATACGGTGTTCCGGCTGTCTCTGGAGGGCCGTTCCGGGCATGCCGCGCCGCCGCCGCCGGGGGAGGGGGCCTGAACAGCCCTCAGCGTCCTGCTGCGGCCCCCTGACGATGGCCAAGCGGGTGCTAGAATCCGCTCTTTCCTTTGCCGTTGCAGCGCCCCCATGCACCTGTCCCTGCTCAAGACCAAGATCCACCGCGCCACCGTCACCCATTCCGAGCTGAACTACGAAGGCTCGATCGCCATCGATGACAACCTGCTGGCTGCCACCGGCATCCGCGAGTTCGAGCAGGTGCACATCTGGGACGTGACCAACGGTGCGCGCTTCTCGACCTACGCCATCCGCGCCGAAGCAGGCAGCGGCGTTGTCTCGCTCAACGGTGGCGCCGCGCGCCACGTGCAGGTCGGTGACATCATCATCATCGCCGCGTTCGCCAGCATGACCGAGCAGGAAGCTGACAGCTTCAAGCCGAAGCTGGTGTACGTTGATGGCAAGAACCAGATCTCCCACACCAACGACACGATCCCGACCCAGGCCGCATGACAACGAACAACGGATTCGACTCGCTGCATTCCCACGCCCAGCGCCTGAAGGGCGCAAGCATTCCCAGCCTGCTCGCCGCCGAACCCGGCCGCGTGCAGGACCTGGCGCTGCGGGTCGGTCCGTTGTATGTCAATTTCGCGCGGCAGAAATACGATGCCGCGGCGTTGCAGGCCCTGCTCACGTTGGCCGCCGACCGTGATGTCGGCGGTGCCATCACCCGCTTGTTCCGTGGCGAGCAGGTCAACCTGACCGAAGGTCGCGCCGCGCTGCATACCGCGCTGCGCGGCGACGTGGTCGATGCGCCGGTGGCGGCCGAGGCCTATGCCACCGCGCGCGACATCCGCCAGCGCATGGGCGTGCTGGTGCGTGCGCTGGAAGACAGCGGCGTCACTGACGTGGTCAGCGTCGGCATCGGTGGTTCCGATCTCGGTCCGCGCCTGGTCGCCGATGCGCTGCGCCCGGTCACCGGTGCGCGCCTGCGCGTGCATTTCGTATCGAACGTGGACGGCGCCGCCATGCAGCGCACACTGGCCACGCTGGATCCGGCGAAGACCGCCGGCATCCTCATCTCCAAGACCTTCGGTACCCAGGAAACCCTGCTCAACGGCCAGATCGTGCACGACTGGCTGGGTGGCAGCGAGCGCCTGTACGCGGTCAGTGCCAATCCGGAACGTGCCGCCAAGGCCTTCGCGATCGCTGCCGATCGCGTACTGCCGATGTGGGACTGGGTCGGTGGCCGTTATTCGCTGTGGTCGGCCGTTGGTTTCCCGATCGCGCTTGCGATCGGCTTCGAGCGCTTCGAGCAGCTGCTGGACGGCGCCGCGCAGATGGATGCGCACGCGCTGGATGCACCGCTGGAGCGCAACCTGCCGGTGCTGCACGGCCTGACCGACATCTGGAACCGCAACGTGCTGGGCCATGCCACGCATGCGGTGATGACTTACGACCAGCGCCTGGCGCTGCTGCCGGCCTACCTGCAGCAGCTGGTGATGGAAAGCCTGGGCAAGCGCGTGCAGCGTGACGGCCAGCCGGTCACCACCGACACCGTGCCGGTGTGGTGGGGCGGCGCGGGCACCGATGTGCAGCACAGCTTCTTCCAGGCACTGCATCAGGGCACCAGCATCGTTCCGGCAGATTTCATCGGCTGCGTGCACAACGATGATCCCTACACGATCAATCATCAGGCCCTGCTGGCCAATCTGCTGGCGCAGACCGAAGCACTGGCCAATGGCCAGAGCAGCGACGACCCGCATCGTGATTACCCGGGCGGCCGCCCGAGCACGCTGATCCTGCTCGACGCGCTGACCCCGCAGGCGCTGGGTGCGCTGATCGCCATGTACGAACACGCCGTGTATGTGCAGTCGGTGATCTGGAACATCAACGCGTTCGACCAGTTCGGTGTCGAGCTTGGCAAGCAGTTGGCCAGTGGCCTGTTGCCGGCGCTGCAGGGTGAGGATGTGGCGGTTGCCGATCCGATGACCCGCGAGATCCTGGCGCAGCTGAAGGGCTGACCCGGCCTGCGGATGTGCCGGCGCCGGCCGGCCATCCGATGCCTCTCCGGTTGCCTTCGATCCGGTCGCGCAGGAATGGCGGCGCGGCCACTCATTCCACGTCACTTCCGTACCGCACGTGCAGCGTATTCGTGCGTCCTGCCGCAGCGCAGCTTGACGCACTTCACACGCGGATGCAGTGTGCACGGGCGGCTGTACCTGTCATCCAGTATCGCTCGCAGCATGATGTCGATGCCAGGGACTGGCCGTATCCGAAGGGACGTGGAATCGATCCATGTCCTCAACGCCTCATGTTGTGAATGACAGGAGATTGCGAATGGATCTGAACGACGATGTTGTGTCCGGCTGGCTCAATGGCTCGGACGATGTGGATGGGTTTGCCAACCCTGCGGGTTCGCTGTTCATCTATGGCGCTGGGGCCACCGAGTCCGCGCTCACGTCGGCCTCCGACACCCTGATCACCGGTGGCGGTACCGAGTGCACCACCACGATGTCGGTGGTCAATCACTGCCTGTGCTGTTGATGTAGCCCGAGCCGGCACGCAGCGGCTTGCGCTGCGTGCCGGCGACTGGAACAGACTCTGGACACTTTGCAGGGGGCGTAATGACCGCTTCTCCGGCTGCGGCCGCGTTTGCGCGCATCACCGAACATTTTCTTGTCGACGCGCGCACCGCGTTGACGGCTGGCCTGCATGACCCCGCCATCGATCTGCGGCCAGACGAGCGCGCACTCCTGCATGAGCAGGGCGATGCGGCGCTTCGTGAACATGCCCAGCTCAAGCTCAACCGCGTACTGCTGCTGGAACTGCATGCGGCCGCGCGCGGTGGTGACATCGGCCCGCTTGAGGGCGCCGGTGCGCTGGACGAATTCGTGGCCCTCGCCACCGGCGAGGGCTTCCATGAGCATCTGCAGCGACGCTACCCGGTGCTGCTGCCGCGACTGTCGCGCATGCTCGAAGGACAATGTGCGGCTGTGGTGGAGCTGGCCGCGCGCATCGGCCGTGATCGTGCGCTGCTGACGGACCTGCTCGGCAGTCCGGCAGGATCGCTGCGTGCGATCGCGCTGGGACGGGGTGACCTGCACGGCGGCGGCCGGACCGTGGCACGGCTGCAGTTCGATGGCGGCGTGCTGATGTACAAGCCGCGCTCGCTGCGCATCGATGCGGCGCTCGATGGCCTGCTCGCTGCGGTCTTTGGCGAGGGCCCGGATCGGGTGCGCGTGCCGCGTGTGGTTGATCGCGGCAGCCATGGCTGGGCCGCGTTTGCCGCGCACCGTCATTGCGCCGATGACGAAGAACTGCGTGCCTACTACCGCGGTCTTGGCCATTGGCTGGCGATCCTGCGCCTGGTCGGTGGTACCGACATCCATCTGGAGAACCTGATCGCTGTCGGGCCGGTGCCGGTCGTGATCGATGCAGAAAGTGTGTTCTCGCAGGTGATCGACGTCGAGCCGTCGGGCCTGGGTGACGCCTACGACACGGCCATCAAGCTGATGCGCAATTCCGTACTGCGCACCGGCATTGTGCCGTTCCGCACCACCGGCCTCGGCATGGAAGGTGTGGACCTGTCGGCCGCCGGCGCATTGCCGGGCGAGCAGCCGCGGGTACAGGTGCCGGTGATTGTCGAGGATGGGACGGGGCCGGCCCGGCTGGGCATGGTCGAGGCCGAAGTCGCCATCGCGCAGAACCACCCCAGCCCACAGCCGGATGTTTCGTTGTACTGGGACCACATCAGCGAGGGCTTCATCGACGCCAGTGGGCGCCTGCGCGCGCTCGATGCAAAGGGCGAACTGATGCTACTCCTGGCGGCTTTCGAAGGCTGCCAGGTGCGGGATGTGCGGCGGCCGACCATGGCCTACGCCGAGCTCGGGCGGATGCTCTGGCATCCGGCATCGCTGCACAAGGAAGCCCAGGCGGTTGAACGCGCGATCGATCTGCTGGTGCGCAATGCAGCGGTGTCACCGGCTGCGCCATCGGACCTGGAAACCGTACGTGGAGAAGTGGACGACCTGCGCCACGGTGACATTCCGATCTTCACTTCACAGCTGGACGCGACCCGCATCCGCTCCATCGCCGACAACTGGCGTTCGATGCGCATCGACCTCGAAGACGTGACCATCCGCAGCACGTTGGTGGCCACCGACCTGAACCAGCACGCGCTGGCCCGCGCCGAGGCTCGGTCCGGCTATAGCTACGCCGCGCAGCAGCCTCGCGCGGACGATCTGGACCTGCGCCGACGAACGCTTGCGGCACGCGCGGTGGAGAATCTTCTGCGTCTGGCCGTGCACGGTGAAGATGGTTCGATGACCTGGATCACGCCCGAGGTGACCCGTACCGGGTGGACCGTCCAGCCGGTGCAGCCCGACCTGTATTTCGGGCTGGGAGGCATTGCGTTCGCGCTGGCGGCCTACCGCCGGGAAGTGGAGCAGGGACGTGCCGATTCGGTGGCTGGGTTGGATCCGGCCATCGAAGGCGCCATTGCGGTGTTCCAGACCATGTGCGAGCGCCATCCCGCCGAGATCGATGGTGGTTTCGTCGGCTCGGGCTCGCAGATCTGGACCCTGCTGGCATTGCATGATCTGCTGCAGCGCCCCGCACTGCTCGCGCTGGCCGAGCGCTGTGCGGAAGGAGTGGAACGTCGTGGTTTCCAGGGGCCGGTGAAATTCGAACTGATTGATGGCGTGTCCGGCATGATCCTGCCGTTGCTGGCGCTGGCCGAGGCCACCGGCAGATCGCGCTGGCTGGAGTTGGCGGCTGCAGCCGGGCGCCGCATGCAGGAAGCAGCGATCGTCGATGCCGACGGCGCACGCTGGCCGACGCCACAGTTCCGCGAGCCGATTGGTGGCTTCGGCCACGGCGCGATGGGGATGGGCTGGGCGCTGGCACGGCTGGCGCGTTCGGATGCCGGCAGCGTGCCTGAGCGGGCCGCCTGGCGGCAGCTGGCCGAAGGAGCATTTGCGTTCCAGGCGGCGCTGTTCGAGACGCATACCGGGCGCTGGCGCGATATCCACCTGGAGGACGGGCAGAAGAATTTCCCGACCTGGTGCCATGGCAGTGTCGGCATCGGTCTGGCGGCCGCGGATCTGTATGCCCGCACCGGCGATCCCGCGCAGTTGCGTGACATGCGGCGGGCTGTGGCCGACGCGCGCGGCAAATGGGGGTTCAGCCACACCCTGTGCCACGGCGATGTGTCCACCCGGGAGCTGCTGGTTCTTGCGGCTGCGCTGGATCCGGAGGGATGTCCCTATCCGCAGGACGAGGCCGCCATCGAGATCGTTTCTTCGATCGAGGAGCACCAGGGCATGGTCGGCGGGCTGACCCGCGCGGCCTTTACTCCGGGCCTGATGATCGGTCTGGCAGGTACGATCTATGGCTTCCTGCGCATGCATCCGGCCTGCACGCTGCCGTCGCCGCTGCTGCAGGAGACGGTAGCGGCGCGGGTCGATGCGACGGCGTCGCGCTCCAGCGCCGCGCAGGACCGAGCAGTGCTGGCCGAGGTCTGAGCCGGACGGGTCCGGCGATCAACGGCTGGGATCGCGTTCCGGGCTCGGCCGCTTGGCCAGCTTGCGCTGCAGCGAACGCCGGTGCATGCCGAGCAGGCGGGCGGCTGCGGACACGTTGCCGCCGGTCTCGTGCATCGCCTGCTGGATGTGTTCCCACTGCAGGCGGCTGATCGGCGTCATCGCATCAGGCACTTCCATTTCACCATCGTCGGCCGGGCCGTCGTCTTCCTCGCCGAGCGCGCGCAGGATCATCGGTACCGTGGCCGGCTTCGGCAGGTAGTCGTCGGCACCGAGCTTGATCGCCTCCACCGCGGTGGCGATGCTGGCATAGCCGGTCACCAGCAGGATGCGCATGTCCGCGCGCAGGGCACGCAGCGGCTGGATCAGTGCCAGGCCGGAATCGCTGCCCAGCTTCAGGTCGATCAGCGCGAACGCCGGCGGATGCTGGCGGGCCAGCGCCAGCGCACTGGCGGCATCCTGTGCGGTCTGTGTTTCAAGCCCCTTGCGGGCCAGGCTGCGCTGCAGGGTGCGCAGGTACAGTTCGTCGTCGTCGACCAGCAGGCCCAGGGTGGAGTGATGAAGGCTCATGGGGTGTCCTCACGTGGGGCCAGCGGCAGGCGGAAGCCGACGCGGCTGCCGGCCCCTTGGGCCGGGCGCATCCACATCTCGCCGTCGAGGCGTTCGATGGTGGCATGGGACAGGGCCAGGCCGACGCCCATGCCCTCGCTTTTGCTGCTGCCGAACAGCTTGCCCGGCAGCACCGCGGCACGGGCGTCGAAGCCGTGGCCGTAGTCGCGGACTTCGCCGATCAGGTCGTCGCCTTCGATGCGCAGGTCCAGGTCCACGCGCGGCCGGCCGGCCTGCTCGCCGGCATCGGCGGCATTGTTGAGCAGGACCATCAGCAGATGGCCCACGCCCGGGTCGAGTGGCAGCCGCAGCGGCGCATCGTCATTGCGATGCAGGTCGATGGTCGGCCGCACCAGGCGCCACTGTTCCAGTACCTGCTGGGCGCTGGAGTGGCTGCGACCCGGTGCATCGGCCGAGGCCGGTGCGGCCAGCGCCAGCACGCGCTCGCGGCACTGCACCAGCAGCTCGCGCAGGGTTTCCATGTCTTCGCGTACTTCGGGCTCTTCGCTGCGCTCGGCGACGTCATCGGCGAGCAGCGTCATGGTCGCCAGCGGCGTGTTCAGTTCATGCGCCACCGAGGCGGCATGGGTGGCCAGGGCGACGATGCCCTCGTTGCGGGCGAAGCGTTCGCGCAGGGCCGACAGTTCCAGTTCGCGCTGGCGCAGCGCCAGTGCCAGGCGGGTGGAAAAGGTCAGCACGACCGCTGCGGAAATCAGGAAATTGGCGACCACGCCCCAGCGGTTGAGGTCCTGGGCGCGGAAATAGCCATCCGGCAGCGACTGGCCGAAGATGCCGCTGGCGGCGTAGCCGAGCAGGCAGGCCAGCGCCACCGCCAGTGCCCAGCGCAGGGGCAGGGCGAACGCGGCGAGCGCGATCAGGATCAGGAACAGCGAACTGAACGGGTTGGCCATGCCGCCACTCCAGCCCACCATCCAGGTCAGGATGATCACGTCCACCAGAATGTGGCCGAATGCGGTCAGTGGCGCGGTGTCGGCCGCCTCCGGGCGCAGCTGGGTGTAGATGTTGAACAGGGTCAGCACGGCCACGCCCGCCCACAATGGCAGCTGCGGCAACGGCAGGCCCAGCACCCAGGTGGCAACCAGGATGGTGGCGGCCTGGCCGCCTACGGCAAGCCAGCGCAGGCTGCACAGGGTTCGGAGAAACGGGGCGTCGGGACCGGTCATTCACGCTCATCGTATGCGTTCACGCGTGACCGTGCCTGCGACAATCGGCCGCAGCCGTGCCGCCGGCTGAATGCGAGTCACCCGGAATGCGGAGGCGGGCGGTAGAATGCGCCCATGCACGACGCCGTTACCCGCCCGACGCCCCCTTCCGATGCCACTGCCTGGCCCCGCCGCCAGACCCATGCCGTCCAGATCGGCGGGGTCACCGTAGGCGGAGGCAAGCCGGTCGTGGTGCAGTCGATGACCAACACCGATACCTCCGACGTGGCCTCCAGCGTGAAGCAGGTGGCCGATTTGTGGCGTGCGGGTTCGGAAATGGTGCGGCTGACCGTCAATACCGTGGAGGCGGCTGCGGCGATCCCGCGCATTGTCGACAAGCTGGCGATGATGGGCATCGACGTGCCGCTGATCGGTGACTTCCATTACAACGGCCATCAGCTGCTGACCGCCGAACCGGCCTGTGCCGAAGCGCTGGCCAAGTACCGCATCAACCCGGGCAATGTCGGCTTCGGCAAGAAGAAGGACCTGCAGTTCGCCCAGCTGATCGAGTTTGCGATCCGCTACAACAAGCCGGTGCGCATCGGTGCCAACTGGGGCTCGCTGGACCAAGCCCTGGCGGCAAAGCTGATGGACGAGAACAACCTGCGTGAGCAGCCCTGGGACGCCGGCCGCGTGCTGCGCGAGGCGCTGATCCGCTCGGCGCTGGATTCGGCAGAGCAGGCGGTGGAGCTCGGCCTGCCGCGCGACCGCATCGTGCTGTCGGCCAAGGTCAGTGGCGTGCAGGAGCTGATCGCGGTGTACCGCGACCTGGCCCAGCGCTCGGATTTCGCCCTGCACCTGGGCCTGACCGAGGCCGGAATTGGCAGCAAGGGCATCGTCGCCTCGTCCGCGGCGCTGAGCGTGCTGCTGCAGGAGGGCATCGGTGACACCATCCGCATCTCGCTGACCCCGGAACCGGGCCAGTCGCGTACGCAGGAAGTGATCGTCGCCCAGGAACTGTTGCAGACCACCGGCCAGCGCGCCTTCACGCCGCTGGTCACGGCCTGCCCGGGCTGCGGCCGCACCACCTCCGAGTTCTTCCAGGAGCTGGCCAAGGTGGTACAGAACCACGTGCGCGAGAAGATGCCGCTGTGGAAGATCCACCACCCGGGTGCGGAGAACATGACCCTGGCGGTGATGGGCTGCATCGTCAACGGACCGGGTGAGTCGCGCCATGCCAATATCGGCATCTCGCTGCCCGGCACGGGTGAAACGCCTGCAGCGCCGGTGTTCGTCGATGGCGAAAAGAAGGTGACCCTGCGTGGTGAGAACATCGCCCAGGAATTCGTCGCCCTGATCGACGATTACGTCGAACACAAGTATGTCCGAAGCGCCGGATAAGCCTGCGATCCTCGCTGCACCGGAGTCCGCCTCCGGCTTCCGCCACTGGATGGCGCGCAATGCCTGGCGCCTGGTCCTGCTGTTCGGTGGCGTGCTGCTGCCGCTGGCCGGCTTCGTCGCCCTGGCTGACGATGTGCACGAGTTTGAATCGTTCCATTTCGATGCGCCGCTGCTGTGGCAGATGCATGGCCTGCATTCGCCGCTGCTGGACCGCTTCTTCGTGCTCATTTCCAGACTGGGCTACGAATGGTTCCTGATCCCGGCCGACGTGCTGATCATCGGCGTGCTGCTGGGCTACCGGCGTTGGCGCGAGGCGACCTTCGTGGCGGTCAGCTTCGTCGGCTCGGCGCTGCTGAACATGGGCAGCAAGCACTTCTTCCAGCGCCAGCGCCCCAGCCTGTGGGAATCGATCGCGCCGGAATCGACGTTCAGCTTCCCCAGCGGCCATGCGATGGGCTCGATGACCCTGGCAGTGACCCTGGTACTGCTGGCCTGGAACACCCGCTGGCGCTGGCCGGTGCTGCTGCTGGCACCGGCATTCAGCCTGCTGGTCAGCGTGTCCCGGGTCTACCTGGGGGTGCATTACCCCTCCGATATCCTGGCCGGATGGTGTGCCGCGCTGGTTTGGGTGGTAGGGTGCTATCTGGTCATGTTCAGTCGCCGGCACCCATGGCGACGTCACGGCTCGCCGCCAGCGAAGGCCAGCGAAGCATCATCACAGGGGGATTGACGTGGATGGCCCTTGAGGGACGTCTACGTGATAGATCAGTTGTTTCGTTGCAGCAGGTTCTGCAAGACAGGGGGCAAGCACAACGCGCGGTAGTGTGATGCGCAAGGCAGATTGCCGGGGTCGCATTCCGAACGCGCTTGCAGGGGTATCGGCACCCTGCCTAGCTTGACCTGCAATGGCCGCATTCGAAGAGGTACGTGAATGACGATTCGAGTCTACCTGGTGGATGACCACGCGCTGGTCCGCACCGGGATGAAGATGATTCTGTCGGGGGAAACCGACATCGAGGTGGTGGGCGAAGCCGAGACCGGCGAAGACGCGCTGCGTGAAGTCCGCCAGCTGCTGCCCGATGTGGTGCTGTGTGACCTGCACCTGCCGGGTGTGAGCGGCATGGAAGTGACCGAGCGCATCGTGCGCAGCCACCGCAATACCCGCGTGGTGATCGTGTCGGTGCTGGAAGATGGCCCGCTGCCGAAGCGGCTGCTCGAGGCTGGCGCCGCCGGTTACATCGGCAAGGGCTGCGATGCGCAGGAGCTGTTGCGCGCGGTGCGTGACGTGGCCGGTGGCCGCCGTTACCTGGGCACCAGCATCGCGCAGAACCTGGCGCTGTCGACGGTGGAAGGCAACGGTTCGCCGTTCGACAGCCTGTCCCCGCGCGAGCTGGAGGTGGCGTTGCTGCTGACCCAGGGCCTGCGCCAGGAAGACATCGCGCGGCGGCTGAGCCTGAGTGCGAAGACGGTGAACACGCACAAGGCGCGGTTGTTCGAGAAGATGGGGATCCACGACAACATCGCGTTGGCGCGGATGGCCAGCCAGTACGGGCTGGTGGATCCGGCACGGCCGCTGTAAGGGGTTCGGCCAACGGCGAAGCCCCTCGCGGTGTGCGGCAGGATTCGTGGGGTTGGCCCTGCGGAGGGATTGCGCAGGGGACGCCGTGAATCCATCCCTGGAGGCTCGGGCGCGCCATCCATGGCGCTTACGCCCCTGCGCAATCCCTCCGCAGGGCCACGGACAGTTTCCGTGCGCCGCCACCGCGGAATGAAGAAGGAAGAGCAGGAGCGGGTCGCGCGCTGTGCGCGCTCGTCGCCTGGGGTCGGATCCCTTTCCCGGTGGGAAAGGGCTCTGACCCCTTATGACGCCGAGCCGAGCTTGGGCTCGGCTCTACACCTTTGTCGGGCTCAGTGGCC
This sequence comes from Stenotrophomonas sp. 80084_Sma, assembly GCF_056481995.1. NCBI lineage: Bacteria > Pseudomonadati > Pseudomonadota > Gammaproteobacteria > Lysobacterales > Lysobacteraceae > Stenotrophomonas > Stenotrophomonas sp. 80084_Sma. The sequence continues at coordinate 1,860,477 of NZ_CM151177.1, forward strand.
GCGCACGCGCTTGATGATCTTTGCCGCGTCTGCGGCGCTGGCGCGCACCTTGTCCCATTCGCCGTCGGCGATCCAGTTGCCCGGCACCATCCACGAACCACCGATGCAGACCACGTTCTTCTGCTCGAGGTATTCGGCGGCGGTGTTTTCGGTGATGCCACCGGTCGGGCACAGCTTGAGGTCGGCGACCGGGCCGGCCAGGCCCTTGATCATCGCCAGCCCGCCCACGGCCGTGGCCGGGAACAGCTTGCACACGCGGAAGCCGCGCGCGTACAGCGACAGCAGCTCGGTCGGCGTTGCCGCACCCGGCACCACCGGCAGCGGCGCAGCGGCCAGTGCATCAGCCAGCGCCGGCGGCGTACCCGGGGTCACCAGGAAGTCCGCGCCCGCATCGATCGACTGCTGCATCTGCTCCACGGTCAGCACCGTGCCGGCGCCCACCACCACGTCCGGCAGCTCACGCTTGAGCATCGCCAGCGCTTCCATTGCCACTGGCGTACGCAGGGTCAGCTCGATCGCCGGCAAACCACCTTCCAGCAGCGCCGCGCTGACCGCACGCGCCTGGTCCAGCGTATGAATCGTCACCACCGGCAGGATGCCTGCCGCACGCAACAGCTCCGCCGCCTTCACCTGATGTTGTTCGATACCCATGCTTTTGCCCTTGCCTTTGCTCTTCTTGATTCAGTGGCCGCAGCGCAAATGACGCGCCGGGAATTGTCCAAGGGCAGTAGAGCGCCCTGGCCGGGACCGTGAGCGGCATGGATGCCGCGATCGAGCCCCCATGGATGGGTTTACGGCGTGTCCCGGCCAGGGCGCTCTACTGCCCAAGCCGGGAAGCCTGCCGCGGCTTTTCGCTTCAGGCGTCTTTCGCCTCATGCGGCGCCGCCGCCGCCGCGGCATCGTGCCCCAGCTCATACTCCGCGTCGTACTCCCACGGCCCACCATCAGCCGCCGCCGGCCCGCACGAAATCGAAATCGCACCCTGGTCGGCCGGACCCACCACACGACGGTTGATCGCGAACAGGTTGCGGCCCAGATCATGCGCGGCAGGCGCGGTGTTCGGCGCCAGCGGACGTGCAGCCCATTCGGCTGCGTCCACCAGCACTTCCAGCGTGCCGGCCTCGCCATCCAGGCGGATCATGTCGCCCTCGCGGACCTTGGCCAGCGGACCACCCCGCGCCGCTTCCGGCGTCACGTGGATCGCTGCCGGAATCTTGCCCGAGGCGCCGGACAGGCGGCCGTCGGTGACCAGCGCCACGCGCCGGCCCTGGTTCTGCAGCAGACCCAGCAGCGGCGCCAGCGAATGCAGTTCCGGCATGCCGTTCGCTCGCGGGCCCTGGTAACGCACCACCGCCACGAAATGCTCGGGCAGCAGGCCACCGGCATGCAGCTTGTTCAACACCTGTGGTGCATCCACCACTACGGCCGGTGCTTCGATCGTGCGGTACTGCGGCTTCACCGCCGACAACTTGATCAGCGATTTGCCCAGGTTGCCACGCAGCAGGCGCAGGCCACCCTGGTGCTCGAACGGATTGTCGACGCCACGCACCACTTCGTCATCGGCGCTGCGTTCCAGGCCCGGCAGGTAGACCAGCTTGCCGTCGCGCAGCTGCGGTTCGCGTGCGTAGTCGGCCATGCCGCCACGCGCCACGCTGACCAGGTCGCCGTGCATCAGGCCGGCCTTGATCAGTTCGCCGAACACGAAGGCCGGGCCGCCTGCTGCGGCGAAGCGGTTTACATCGGCTTCGCCGTTCGGGTAGACGCGGGCCAGCAGCGGAATCAGCTGTGACAGCTCGTCGAAGTCGTCCCAGGTCAGCACGATGCCGGCCGCACGCGCCACCGCGATCCAGTGGATGGTGTGGTTGGTCGAACCGCCGGTCGCCATCAGCGCAATGACCGCGTTGATGATCGCGCGTTCGTCGATGATCCGGCCCAACGGGCGGAAGTCGTCGCCGAGTGCCGTGATGTCGAGCGCGCGCTCGGTGGCTTCATGGGTGAGGGCGTCGCGCAACGGCGTGCCTGGATTGACGAACGATGCGCCCGGCAGCTGCACGCCCATCGCTTCCAGCAGTACCTGGTTGGAATTGGCAGTGCCGTAGAAGGTGCAGGTGCCGGCGCCGTGGTACGACGCGGACTCCGCTTCCAGCAGTTCTTCGCGGGTGGCTTCGCCGGCGGCATAGCGCTCGCGCACTTCGGCCTTCTGCTTGTTCGGGATGCCCGGGGTCATCGGGCCGGCCGGCACGAACACCGCCGGCAGATGGCCGAAGGCCAGCGCACCGATCAGCAGGCCCGGCACGATCTTGTCGCACACACCGAGGTAGACGGTGGTGTCGAACATATCGTGGCTGAGCCCGATCGCGGTGGCCTGCGCGATCACATCGCGCGAGAACAGTGACAGTTCCATGCCGCCGCGGCCCTGGGTGACGCCGTCGCACATCGCCGGCACGCCGCCGGCCACCTGTGCGGTGGCGCCCAGCTCGCGGGCGATCTCGCGGATCTGCTCGGGATAGGTCTCGAACGGCTGGTGCGCCGACAGCATGTCGTTGTAGGCGGTGATGATGCCGAGGTTCGGCGTCACGCCGCCGCGCAGGCGGCTCTTGTCGGTGCCGCCGCAGGCGGCGAACCCGTGGGCGAGGTTGCCGCAGCTCAGGCGGCTGCGGAACGGGCCTTCACGCAGCGAGGCGTCGATCGCGGCCAGGTAGGCGGCACGCGAGGCGGCGCTGCGGCGGATGACGCGCTCAGTGATGGCTTGCAGTTGCGGATGGAGGCTCATTGGCTACCGGCGTTCGTGGTGGCGAGAGGCAAGCGGCGGCGCGGCGCCGCCGCCGACATCAATCAGCCCAGTGGACGCGCAGGCGCGCGCCGTCCAGATTGATCGCATTGAGGATGGGGTACTGCTGGGCGTCATTGCTGTCCAGCGCTTGGCGCAGCACCTGCAGCTTCTGCTTGCCGCGCAGCAGCAGCAGGCGCTGGCGGCACTGGCGCAGGCCATGCGGGGTCAGGGTGATGCGCAGCGGCCACTGGTTCGCGCCCGGGCAGCCGGTGGCATCCAGCGCCGCGTAGGGCAGGGTGCTTTCCAGTGCGCGGGCCAGGTCCTTCGAGCCGGGGAACAGCGAGGCGGTGTGGCCGTCGTTGCCCATGCCCAGTGCCACCAGGCTCGGCGGCTGGCTGTGCTGCGCCTGCAGGTTGGCGGTGTACACGCATTCCGGCAGCGGCTTGCCGATCCGCACCAGCGGATCGAAGTGGGCACCCTCGGCGCGCTTGAGCAGATTCTCGCGCACCAGCCAGGCATTGCTGTCGCGATCCTGCGGCGACAGCCAGCGCTCATCGGCCAGGCTCACTTCCACGCGGTCCCAGTGCACGTCCAGTTCGGCCAGCGCCTGGTACACCGGTGCCGGCGTGGTGCCGCCAGACAACAGGATGCGGGCGCGGCCCACTTCGTTGATGTCGTGGTTGAGGGTCTGCGCCATCTCGGCGGCCACCGCCTCGATCCAGCCATCGGCATCGCCGTGCTGGATGAACTCGATGCGGTCGTCGTGGAAGGTGGTGGGGCTCATGCGGCAACTCCAGGTGCGTCACGTTCGGCGTCGGCGGCATAGGCGGCGGCGCCCAGTAGTCCGGCGTGGGGGTGCATCACGGCCAACGAGGGCACCCGCGCCATGATCGAGGAGAAGCGGCCCTTGTGTTCGAAGCGCTGGCGGAACCCGGAGTGCTGCAGCGAATCGAGCATCTTCGGGGTCAGCCCGCCGGTCAGGAACACGCCGTCCCACGCGCCCTGGGTCAGCACCAGGTCGCCTGCGATGGCGCCGAACACGGCGCAGAACACATCGACGGTGCGCATCGCCTGCGGGTCACCGTGCAGGGCGCGGGCGGTCACGTCCACCGGCTGCAGTTGGCCCGGATCGATGCCGGCCATCTCGCATACCGCGCGATGGATGTTGACCAGGCCAGGGCCGCAGATCAGGCGCTCGTTGGAGACGCGGCCGAACTGTTCGGACAGGATCTCCAGGATGCGGATCTCCTCCGGGGTTCCCGGCGGGAAGCTGACATGGCCGCCTTCGGTTTCCAGCGGGTAGCAGCGGCCGTGGCGCAGGATCAGGCCACCGACACCCAGGCCCGTACCCGGCCCGATCACCGCGTAGTTGCGCGGCTGGCCGGGTTTGCCCGGCACCCAGGCCGCACCGCCGACCTGGACCACGTCATCGGGCTGCAGCAGCGAAATCGCCATCGCCTGTGCGGCGAAGTCGTTGATCAGGTGCAGTTCGTTGAAGCCGAGCATGGCGGCGGTGCGGCTGCGCGAGATCACCCACGGGTGGTTGGTGATGCGCGCTTCGTCACCGTCGACGCGACCGGCCACCGCGAACACGCCGCGGCTGGCCGTGGCGCCGATCTGTTCCAGATGGTGGCGCGCGGCATCACCCAGCGACGGGAACTCCGCCACCGCGTACTCGCGGATGCTGTCCTTCTGCAGCGGTGCGTCCTGCGAGGTGTCGGCCAGGGCGAAGCGGGCGTTGGTACCGCCGATGTCGGCGACCAGCACCGGCTGCGAGCTGGCACTCATGCCGACGCTCCGCTGTCCGGCGCGTCCACGCCCTGCGGCAGGAACTCGCCCGCGTTGGCCGGGCCCCACTGGCCGGCGGGGTAGGGTTCCAGCGGCAGCTTGGCATCCTTCCAGGCGTCGGCGACGCTGTCGATCCACGCCCAGGCGGCGCGCACTTCGTCATCGCGCACGAACAGCGTGTGGTTGCCGTTGAAGGCATCCAGGAACAGGCGTTCGTAGGCGATGCGGCGGTGCAGGCCAGTCGGCACCGACAGTTCCAGTTCCAGCGGATGCAGTTCCAGCGCGCCCCATTCCGGGCCGGCCAGGCTGCTCATCAGGCCCAGTTCGATGTTTTCCTGCGGCTGCAGCTGGAACACCAGGCGGTTCGGTGCGGCCTGCGCGCGCTGCGGGCGCTCGAACAGCCAGTGGGTGACCGGCTTCAGCGTGACCACCACGCGGGTGGTGCGTTCGGGCAGGCGCTTGCCGGTGACCAGGTGGAACGGCACGCCGCTCCAGCGCCAGTTGTCGATATGCGCGGTGACCCCGGCGAAGGTCTCCACGTCGCTGCCTTCCGGCGGCTGGTAGGCCTGGGCCGGCTGGCCGTTGATGGTACCGGCAGTGTAACGGCCACGGATGCTGTCACGCGCGGCGTGCTTGGCATCGAGCGGGCGCAGGGCGCGCAGCACCTTGACCTTCTCGTCGCGGATGCGGTCGGCTTCCAGCGAGGCCGGCGGCTCCATCGCCACCATGCACAGCAGCTGCAGGATGTGGCTCTGCACCATGTCGCGCAGCGCGCCTGAGCGGGCGTAGTAGGCGTCGCGGCCATCCACGCCTTCGCTCTCGGCCACCAGGATGTGCACCGATTCGATGTAGTTGCGGTTCCACACCGCTTCCAGCAGCGTGTTGCCGAAGCGCAGCGCGATCAGGTTCTGCACTGCGGCCTTGCCCAGGTAGTGGTCGAGGCGGAACACGCGGTCCTCGTCGATCCACTGGCCGATGGTGCTGATGATTTCCTCGGCGCTCTCGCTGTCGCTGCCGATCGGCTTCTCCAGCATCAGGCGTGCCGGTGCGGCGAGGGCGCCACCCTTGGCCAGGCCTTCGCAGGTGGAGATGTACAGGCCCGGCGGAATGGCCAGGTAGCTGACGCACTTGCGGTGCACCAGGTCGGAGACCGCGGCGGCAACCGAGTCGACGTCGCGCAGGTCCACCGAACGATAGTCGATGCGGCGCAGCAGGGCGCTGATGTCGTCCTGCGTGGCCATCGGCATGGCCTGCTGCAGGCGCGGCCGCAGGATGTCATGGAAGGCTTCGGTGTCATGCCCGGACAGGGCCAGCGCACGGATGCGGAAGTCCTCCGGCAGCAGGCCGTCGCCAAGCAGGCGAAGCAGCGAAGGGAACAGGTAGCGCTGGGCCAGATCACCTGTGGCACCGAACAGGAAGAGGGTGTCGTGCATCGCTCGAGTTTCAGATCCGGGTGACATCGTTGTCAATCGCTTCATGGCTGGGTTCGGGGGACATCCGCGCAACTGCCTGTCCGAGGTTCGTCAGGTGCGATCTCCGGGGTAGCGGAAGACCGTTCCATTCGAAACCACTGCCTCGGCGGAACCTTCGTTCAACCGCCGACGCAGATCGGTGCGCACCGATCATCGGATAGTGCCACGTGAAAACGTTTACATGGCAGAATGGGCAACTGTATTCGATTGCAGTGCTCGCCGTCATGCGGCAGGCGCGCAATCATCACTGCCATCGGGAGGGCCGAGGCAGTCCCAAAAGACAGCCCGGCTTCGGGCGGACCGGATAGGTGATATGGCAAAAGTGCAGTTGCAGGGTGTGCGCAAGGTCTATGACAACGGCCAGGTCGCGGTGAAGGACGCCAGCTTCGAGGTCGCCGATGGCGAGCTGATGGTGCTGGTCGGTCCGTCCGGCTGTGGCAAGTCGACCCTGCTGCGGATGGTGGCTGGCCTGGAGGAGATCAGCGGCGGCACGCTGACCATCGGTGATCGCGTGGTCAACGACGTGGCGCCGAAGGACCGCGACATCGCCATGGTGTTCCAGAGCTACGCGCTGTACCCGCACATGACCGTGGCCGAGAACCTGGCCTTCGGCCTGAAGCTGCGCGGGCATGACAAGGCGACCATCGACAAGCGCATCGCCGAAGCAGCGCAGACCCTGGGCCTGACCGAGATGATGGACAAGCTGCCCAAGGCGATGTCCGGTGGCCAGCGCCAGCGTGTTGCGCTGGGCCGTGCACTGGTGCGCGAGCCGGCGGTGTTCCTGCTGGACGAGCCGCTGTCCAACCTCGACGCCAAGCTGCGCCACAGCGTGCGTACCGAGATCGCGCAGCTGCATCGCAAGCTGGGCACCACCATGATCTACGTGACGCACGACCAGGTCGAAGCAATGACCCTGGGCCAGCGCATCGTGGTGCTGAAGGACGGCATCATCCAGCAGATCGATACGCCGATGGCGCTGTACGACCGCCCGGCCAATCTGTTCGTGGCCGGTTTCCTCGGCAGCCCGGCGATGAACGTGCTGCGTGGCACGCTGCAGGGCGATGCCGGTGGCGTGACCGTGGTCGACGGCGAATGGCGGGCACCGCTGGGCCAGGCCACGATCGATCCGGCGTGGCTGCAGAAGCCGATCGCGGTGGGCGTGCGCCCGGAACACCTGCAGCCGGCCCGTGCCGATGATGCGCATGCATTTGCCGCACGCATTGAAGGCATCGAACCGGTCGGCAACGAGATCTTCGTCAACCTGAGCAGTGGCCAGCACGCGCTGACCATGCGCGTGGCGCCGCAGTCGCTGCCGGCGGTGGGCGAGCAGATCCGCGTGGCGATCCACCCGCAGGGCCTGCACTTCTTCAACCCGGAATCCGGCGAGCGGCTGTAACGGGTAGTGCCGGCCGCTGGCCGGCAACTTCAACCATGCATGGTTGCCGGCCAGCGGCCGGCACTACCATTCCTTCATCCACCGGGCTCAGCGCGCCAGGCCATCCAGCAACGGCATGCGCTGCGCGATCGCATCACCCACCTGCAGATCAGCGTCGCTGGCTTCCAGTGGCAGCACCGCCAGTGCCAGGTCGCCGGCCACGCAGGCAATCGTGCCCAGCGCTGCGCCATCCTGCTGCACGCCATCGCCGGCCTGCGCCGGTGCCGCGGTATGCAGCAGCTGCACCGCGCGCTTGGCTTTGCCGAGGAAGTGGGTGCGGGCGACGATTTCCTGGCCGGGATAGCAGCCCTTCTTCACGCTGTAACCGTTCAGGCGGTCCAACCCCAGCTGCTGCGGGGTCCACACTTCGCGCTGGCTTTCTTCCAGCCGCGGCAGGCCATAGCGCAGGTCGGCCTGGCGCCAGGCCAGGGTGAAGGCGGCCTCATCGGCTTCGCTGCCGGCGGCGAAGGCATCGGCGCTGCCGATACGCAGAGTGCGCGGCAGGGCATCGCTGCCCAGGTCCAGCTCCCAACCGTCACCTGCGGTCTGCGCAATCGCGGCGCCGCTGGCGGCCTCGGGTGCGGTGAACGCGCCGGCCACGGCCAGATCGCTGCGCACCTGCACCTTCACCTTGCGGCGGAACACGAAGCGCTGCAGTTGCGACGCAATCGCATCGGCATCGCCGTCGGCCAGCACCAGCGTCACGTGGTCGTCGGCCAGCCGAAGCAGCTGGAACACCGCCAGGGTGCGGCCCTTGGCGCTCAGCCAGGCACTCCACTGCCAGTGCTGCAGGGGCAGGGCGGTGACATCGCTGCTGAACTGGGCGTGGGCAAAGACAGCCGCATCCGGGCCTTGCAGGCTCAGCAGCTGGTGGCCGGGCAGGCGCGGATATCCGACGAAAGCAGGGGGCAGGTTGTCAGGCACGTGAACGAGGTCTAAAATTTGTGCGTTGCGAGACCGAACATGATAGGCCAAACAACCCCCACTCCCGACGACGAATCTGAAGCCCCGCTGGTCCCCGCGGCACCCGTGCCCGTGGAACAGGAAAAAGCAGAAGAATTCGGCGGCCGCGGCGGACTTGATCCGGTGCGGTATGGCGATTGGGAGAAAAACGGACGCTGCATCGATTTCTGATCAGCATTGAGCCAACGCGGCCGCGTGCCGCCCAGCCGAGACAACGAGCCCAGCGAATGGCGACCAGACAACGCCCACTTTCCCCGCACCTTCAGGTGTATCGCTGGCAGATTCAGATGGCCACCTCGATCCTGCATCGAGCCACTGGCGTCTTTCTGTCTGTTGGTGCCCTCATCATCGCCGCCGGCCTGCTGGCCCTGATGATGGGGCCCGAGTCCTGGAACTGCTTCACCGGCCATGCCGGGGCCTGGTATGGCCGCGTGTTCCTGTTCGCGTGGACATGGTCGTTCGCCTATCACCTGTGCAATGGCATCCGCCATGTGGTGCAGGACTTCGCCATCGGCTTCAGCATCCCCGCCTTCATCCGCAGCAGCTGGCTGTCGGTCATCGGCAGCCTGGTGATCACCCTGCTGGTGTGGGCCTATGTGATGTTCGGAGGTGCCGCGTGAGCAAGTTCCGTACCCCGTTGAAGAGCGTGCGTGGCCTTGGCTCGGCCAAGACCGGCACCGAGCACTTCGTGCACCAGCGCCTGACCGCCGCCGCCCTGGTGGCGTTGGGCATCTGGTTCCTGGTCTTCGTGCTGGGCCTGCTGGGCTCGGACTACGCGACCGCCGCCGCCGCCGTGGCCAAGCCGTGGAACGCCGTGCCGCTGATCGGCCTGCTGATCGCCATGTTCTGGCACGCGCAGCTCGGCATGCAGGTCGTGCTGGAAGACTACATCCACGAATCGCTGCTGGCCCTGGTGCTGCAGACCGCGGTGAAGTTCGTCGCCGTGCTCGGCATGATCGTCAGTGTGTTTGCGGTGGGCCGCATCGCCCTCGGCGTTGCCTGAGCCCAGGCACCTACACAGGAATCCAGATTAGATGTCCGCTTACAAGATCACCGAACACAAGTACGACATGGTCGTGGTGGGCGCCGGCGGCGCCGGCCTGCGCGCCACGTTCGGCCTGGCCGCCAAGGGCCTGCAGACCGTGTGCCTGACCAAGGTCTTCCCGACCCGTTCGCACACCGTTGCCGCCCAGGGCGGTATCTCGGCCGCACTCGCCAACATGGGCGAGGACGACTGGCGCTACCACTTCTTCGACACCATCAAGGGTTCGGACTGGCTGGGCGACCAGGACGCCATCGAATACATGTGCCGTGAGGCCATCCCGGCCATCATCGAGCTCGAACACTACGGCGTGCCGTTCTCGCGCACCGCCGAAGGCAAGATCTACCAGCGTCCGTTCGGTGGCATGACCACCAAGTACGGCGAAGGCCCGGCGGCGCAGCGTACCTGCGCGGCGGCCGACCGTACCGGCCACGCGATGCTGCACACCCTGTACCAGCAGTCGCTGAAGCACGATGCGCGCTTCATGATCGAGTACTTCGCGCTCGACCTGATCTTCGACGACGAAGGCGCCTGCCGCGGCGTGCTGGCTCTGGACATGTCCGACGGCACCCTGCACCTGTTCCGCGCCCAGGGCGTGGTGCTGGCCACCGGCGGTTACGGCCGTGCCTACTTCAGCGCCACCTCGGCGCACACCTGCACCGGTGACGGTGGCGGCCTGGCCATGCGTGCCGGCATCGCCATGCAGGACATGGAGTTCGTGCAGTTCCACCCGACCGGCATCTACGGCGCCGGCTGCCTGATCACCGAGGGTGTCCGCGGTGAAGGCGGCATCCTGCGCAACAGCAGCGGCGAGCGCTTCATGGAGCGTTACGCACCGCACTACAAGGATCTGGCCTCGCGCGACGTGGTCAGCCGTTCGATGACCATCGAGATCCGCGAAGGCCGCGGCGTCGGCGAGCACAAGGACCACATCCTGCTCGACCTGACCCACCTTGGCCCGGGCGTGATCGACGAGAAGCTGCCGGGCATTGCCGAGAGCGCCCGCATCTTCGCCGGCGTCGACGTGCACAAGCAGCCGATCCCGGTGATCCCGACCGTGCACTACAACATGGGCGGCATTCCGACCAATTACCACGGCGAAGTGGTGCGCAAGGATGGCGACAACCCCGATGCGGTGATCCCGGGCCTGTACGCGATCGGCGAAGCCGCCTGCGTGTCGGTGCACGGTGCCAACCGCCTCGGCTCGAACTCGCTGCTGGACCTGGTGGTGTTCGGTCGTGCGGTGGCCAACCGTTGCGCCGAGACCATCAAGCCGGGCGCGTCGCACAAGCCGCTGGCGGCCGATGCCTGCGACAAGGCGCTGGGCCTGCTGGACAAGCTGCGCCACGCCAACGGCGATACCCCGACCTCGGTCATCCGCGATCGCATGCAGCGCACCATGCAGGCCGACGCGGCGGTCTTCCGCACCAGCCAGACGCTGAAGGAAGGCTGCGAGAAGATGGACAAGATCTTCGACTCGTTCCAGGACGTGAAGGTCTCCGACCGTTCGCTGGTCTGGAACTCGGACCTGATCGAGACCTACGAGCTGAACAACCTGCTGCTCAACGCGGTGGCGACGATCAACTCGGCCGAACAGCGCAAGGAAAGCCGCGGCGCGCATGCGCACGAGGACTATCCGGACCGCGACGACGTCAACTGGCAGAAGCACACCCTGGTCAGCGTCGACGAGAAGGGCAAGTGCAGCTTCGACTACCGTCCGGTGCACATGTACACGTTGACCGACGACGTGTCCGTGGTGCCGCCGAAGCCGCGCGTGTACTGATCCGACCCCGCCTACCATGCAATCCGCGCCCACGGGCGCGGGCCGCCTGAGCCAACGAGAGCAGCCATGGCCGAGTTTTCACTCCCCAAGAATTCCAAGATCACGAAGGGCAAGCACTTCCCCGTCAAGAACGGCGGCAAGAACGTGCGCACCTTCAAGATCTACCGCTGGAGTCCGGACGACGACAGCAACCCGCGCACCGATACCTATGAAGTCGATCTGGACGCCTGTGGCCCGATGGTCCTGGACGCCCTGATCAAGATCAAGAACGAGATCGACCCGACCCTGACCTTCCGCCGCTCCTGCCGCGAAGGTATCTGTGGTTCGTGCGCGATGAACATCGACGGCACCAACACCCTGGCCTGCACCCGAGCCATCTCGGACTGCGGCAAGAAGGAAGTGCCGATCTACCCGCTGCCGCACATGAACGTGGTCAAGGATCTGGTTCCGGACCTGACCCACTTCTACGCGCAGTACGCCTCGATCAAGCCGTGGATCCGCACCCAGACTCCGGCACCGCCGGATCGTGAGCGCCTGCAGTCGCCGGAAGACCGCAAGAAGCTGGACGGCCTGTACGAGTGCATCCTGTGCGCCTGCTGCTCGACCAGCTGCCCGAGCTACTGGTGGAACGGCGAGCGTTACCTGGGCCCGGCGATCCTGCTGCAGGCCTACCGCTGGATCATCGACTCGCGCGATGAGGACACCGGTGTGCGCCTGGACGATCTGGAAGATCCGTTCAAGCTGTACCGCTGCCACACCATCATGAACTGCGCCCGGACCTGCCCGAAGGGCCTGAACCCGGCGCTGGCGATCGCCGAGATCAAGAAGCTGATGATGGAACGCCGCGCCTGATCAGGCCTGGCTGTACCCGGTAGAGCCACGCCACGCGTGGCTGTGCCACCCCAGTAGAGCCACGCCATGCGTGGCTGTGCCACCCCAGTAGAGCCACGCCATGCGTGGCTTTGCTGTATCTGGAGAAACATGATGGAAGAAGACGTTCTGCTGAAGAAGCTGCGCTGGCGTTGCCGCCGCGGCATGCGTGAGCTGGACCAGCTGTTCGGTCGCTACCTGGACCACGAATGGAGCACTGCGCCGACCGAAGAGCGCGAGGTTTTCCTGTTCCTGCTCGACTGCGAGGACGATAAGTTGTGGCGCTGGTTCATGGGCTATGAGGCCTGTCCACATGCGCACGCGATCCCCCTCATGCAGAAGATCCTCGCCCTCAAGCCTTGAGTGGCGCCCCTCGCGGCTGCAGGCTGCCGCCCAGTTGGCGGTGCTGCTGGCTGCGCCCTGGCTGCTGCGCGCATCGGATCTGCCTTCACGGTTGCTGATGCCCGCGGTGGTGCTGGCCTGGGTCATCGGGTTGGCCGAACTGGCCTGGCGACAGCGCAGGCCGCGCGTGCAGGTGCTTCTGCCAGCACCGCCCGAGCCGCTGCAGGTGGCCGGGCAGGACGCCGATACACCCCAGCTGGTCGTGCGTGGTCCATGGCTGTTGTTGCTCTGGCGTGAGGATCGCCGCCGCCGGCGCCTGCTGTTCTGGCCGGATGTGCTCGATTCCGGGCAGCGACGTGAACTGCGACTGGCCGTGGCCGCACGTGGCGTTTCCCGTAGGCCCCGGTCGATGGCACCATAAGCTGAATTGACCGGCGTGCCTGCATGTTCAAACCCATTCCCGTGGCCATTGGCCTGCGCTACCTGCGCGCCAAGCGCCGCAACGGCTTTATCTCCTTCATCTCGATGGCATCGATCCTGGGCATCGCGCTCGGCGTCACGGTGCTGATCACCACCTTGGCGGTGATGAGCGGTTTCCAGAAGGAAATCCGCAGCCGCCTGCTGCAGATGACCGCGCACACCACCATCAGCCGCGACGGCGAGCCGATGCCGGACTGGATGCGCGTAGTCGACGTGGCCAGCAAGGACCCGCGCGTGGCCGGTGCTGCGCCGTACATCGAGATCCAGTCGATGATCAGCGGCCCGCGCGTGCAGGGCGCGATCATCCAGGGCATCGATCCGGCGCTGGAGCCGAAGGTATCGGTGATCGACAAGAAGGTCACCAAGGGCAGCTATGACAGCCTCACGCCGGGCAGCTTCAACCTGCTGCTGGGCAAGGAGCTGGCGATCTGGCTGGGCGTGGACGTTGGCGATCAGGTGCTGGTGACGTTCGCCGAAGTGCAGGGCACGCCTGCCGGTGCGGTGCCACGGATGAAACGCTTTACCGTGAGCGGAATTTTCGAGGCCGGCTACAACGAGGTCGACCGCGGCGTCGGCTTCGCCAACATGCAGGACCTGGAGCGCGTGCTGCGCAGCGACGGTGCCACCGGCGTGCGGCTGAAACTGCACGACATGGACCGCTCGCTGGAAGTGGGCGTGGACCTCGCGCAGAACCTCGGTGGTGCGTACCGCGTGAGTGACTGGACCCAGCAGAACGCCAACCTCTACCACTCGCTGCGCATGGAGAAGGTGGTGATGGGCATCCTGCTGTCGCTGATCATCGCCATGGGCGCGTTCAACCTGGTGTCCTCGCAGGTGATGCTGGTCACTGACAAGCAGGCCGACATCGCCATCCTGCGCACGCTCGGCCTGACCCCGGGCGGGGTGATGCAGGTGTTCATGGTGCAGGGTTCGCTGATCGGCATCTTCGGCACGCTGGCCGGCCTGATCGGTGGCATCACCCTCACACTCAACCTGGAGCGCATCCTCGGTGCCATCGAGAGCGTGTTCAACGTCAAGCTGATGCCGGAGGATGTGTACTACATCACCGGCCTGCCGACCGACATGCAGACCGGCGACGTGGTGGCGATCACCGTGGTCGCGCTGCTGATGAGCTTCCTGGCCACCCTGTATCCCGCCTGGCGGGCAGCACGCACCCAGCCGGCGGAGGCCCTGCGTTATGAATAAGGTCTTCAACCGCGGCGATGAAGTGATCCGCGCCGAAGCACTGGGCAAGACCTACGCCGAAGGGCGCATGCAGACCCCGGTGTTCGATGGCCTGGACCTGACCGTGACCGCCGGCGAAACGGTGGCGATCATCGGTGCCTCCGGCGCCGGCAAGAGCACGCTGCTGCACCTGCTGGGTGGCCTGGACATTCCGACCGCCGGCGAGGTCTATGTGACCGGCCAGCGCATGTCAGCGCTGTCCGATACCGCGCGCGGCCTGCTGCGCAACCAGGCGCTGGGCTTCGTCTACCAGTTCCACCACCTGCTGCCTGAGTTCACCGCGCTGGAAAACGTGATGATGCCGGTACTGCTGGCCGGTACTGCAGTAGCCGAGGCGAGCAGCCGGGCCACCACGCTGCTGGAAGCGGTCGGCCTTGGCCATCGCCTGGACCACAAGCCCGGCGAACTGTCCGGTGGCGAACGCCAGCGTGCCGCAGTGGCGCGTGCGCTGGTCAATCATCCGGCCTGCGTGCTCGGGGACGAGCCGACCGGCAACCTGGATGACCGCACGGCTGCAACGGTGTTCGAGCTGATGCTGGAGCTCAACCGGGCGCGGCATACCAGCCTGGTGCTGGTGACCCACGACCGCAGCCTGGCACGGCGCCTGGACCGGGTGCTGGAGCTGCGCGAGGGGCGCCTGCACGCGCTGGCCCACGCCGACGTCTGAGGCGCTGGGCCCGCTTTGGTGGAAGCCGACCTTGGTCGGCTGCTCTTGCAGGGCAAGCACCAACCAAGGTTGGCGGCTACCGGAATCCGGAGCCTTGGGCCTGCTTGGGGCGACCGCCGACCAGCTGCTGAATGGGGTACTGGCTTTCGCGCCGGCGTTGTCTGCGCAGGCGCATGATGGCGACAGTTCCCCGAGGAGATCGCCATGAAGACCCCGATCCTGATGGCCGGACTCTGCCTGGCCCTGGCCGCCTGCGCGACCACCGGCCGGCTCAGCTCTGCCGAGAAACTTGACCTGTACCGTGCCCATGCCGGCGCGCCGCAGAACGACATGCAGTTCTTCGGCAGCCTCAACGGCTGGACCGAACTGGGTGACAGCGCGTTGGCGGTGTGGACGCGTCCCAGCGAGGCCTATCTGCTGGAATTGAGGGGTCCCTGCCAGGACCTGCCGTATGCCACCGCCATCGGCCTGACCAGCCAGATGAACCGTGTTTCGGCGCGATTCGACAAGGTGCTGGTGCGCGACCCTGCCGGTGGCCCGCGCATGCCGTGCTTCATCGACAGCATCCGCAAGCTGGACGTGAAGGCGCTGCGCGCCTCCGAGCAGGAGCTGCGCCAAGCGCAGGTGCAGGAGCGCGAGGAAAGCACGAAATAGCGTGGTAGTGCCGGCCGCTGGCCGGCATCGCGCAGATGCCAGGTTGCCGGCCAGCGGCCGGCACTACCTGTGTGTCAGGCTTCCGGGGTGAAGCCGGCCGGCTTTTCCGCGTCCTTCTCGAACAGGAACTTGACCAGCTCGCCTTCAAGGAACGCGCGATGCTCCGGCGTGCGCGGCGACAGGCGGTTCTCGTTGATCAGCATGGTCTGGTGCGCCAGCCACGCAGCCCACGCCTGCTTGCCGATGCTGTTGAAGATGCGCTGGCCCAGTTCGCCGGGGTAGGGCACGAAGTCCAGGCCCTCGGCATCGCGTTGTTCGTACTGGCAGAAGACGGTTCGGGACATGGCATTCACTCGTGGTTGCGGGGTTTCTTGGAATTTCGTTTCGGCGTATTGATCGTTGCGCCGTCGAGCAGTTTGCGGATCGGTGCCGGCAGGCCCAGCGCGTGCAGTTCGTCGCTGGCGACCCAGCGCAGCGTGGGTTCTTCCATGCGCAGTCCGTGTACCTGCCGCGACAATACCTGCAGATGCAGCTTGTAGTGGCTGAAGGTGTGCTGCAGCACTGGCAGCTCTTCGGCCTCTTCCAGCGAGCCGTCGACGTGCACGTCGAACCAGTCCTGCAGCACGCTGCCGGCATCGGCCTGCGGCAGCGTCCACAACTGCGCCCAGATGCCGGTGTCCGGCCGCTTCTGCAGCAGCACACGCTGCTGGGCGTCGCGCAGCAGCAGCGCAACGGCCTCGCGCTCGGGCAGGGTCTTGCTGGGCCTGGGCGTGGGTAGTTCAGCCGTGCGGCCTTCGCGCCGTGCCACGCAGTCATCCTGCAACGGGCAGATCACGCAGGCCGGTTTGGCACGGCTGCACACCGTCGCGCCCAGGTCCATCTGCGCCTGCGTGTAGTCGGCCATGCGCCCGGCCGGCACCTGCGCCACATGCGCCTCGGCGATCGCCCACAGCTGCTTCTCGATGGCCGGCAGCCCGGGGAAGCCATCGATGCCGTGGTAGCGGCTGAGCACCCGCTTGACGTTGCCATCGAGGATCGCGAACGGGTCGTTCCAGGCCTGGCTGAGGATCGCACCGGCGGTGCTGCGGCCGATGCCGGGCAGGGCATGCAATGCATCGAAATCACGCGGCAGGTCGCCGTCGTGCAGTTCCATGCAGCGCTTAGCAGCGGCATGCAGGTTGCGTGCGCGGGCGTAGTAGCCGAGCCCGGCCCACTGCGCCATCACCGCGTCGTTGCTGGCTGCGGCAAGGTCGGGCAGGGTCGGGAAGTGCTGCAGGAACCGCTGGAAATACGGGATGACCGTACTCACCTGGGTCTGCTGCAGCATGATTTCCGACAGCCAGACCCGGTAGGGACTGCGTGGGTGCTGCCAGGGCAGGTCGTGGCGGCCGTGGTCGTCGAACCAATGCAGCAGGTGGGCGACGAAGTCGTCAGTCTGCGTGGTTCCGGCGCTGGCGTGCGGCTGGCGGGGCATCGGTGTTCCAGAGAGGCAGCCACCCGTGGGGTGGCTCTACTGGATTGCAGTAGAGCCACGCCATGCGTGGCTGCACGGTGTATCAGGCGCCCAGCGCTTCGGGCAGCAGGGCGTCGACGAAAGCTTCCGGGTCGAACACGCGCAGGTCTTCCGGGCGCTCGCCGATGCCGGCGAAACGGATCGGAATGCCGAACTCGCGGGCCAGCGCGAACACCACGCCGCCCTTGGCGGTGCCGTCCAGCTTGGTCACCACCAGCCCGGTCACGTTCACTGCGGCATTGAACTGGCGCAGCTGCGACAGCGCGTTCTGGCCAGTGGTGCCGTCGATCACCATCAGCACTTCGTGCGGGGCGGTGGGGTCGATCTTGCCGAGCACGCGGCGGATCTTGCCCAGCTCGTTCATCAGGCCGGACTGGGTATGCAGGCGGCCGGCGGTGTCGGCGATCAGCACCGAGGTGCCACGGGCCTTGCCGGCCTGCAGCGCGTCGAATGCCACCGAAGCGGCATCGGCGTTCTGCCCCTGCGCGACCACGGCCACGCCGTTGCGCTCGCCCCAGGCCTGCAGCTGTGCCACGGCGGCGGCGCGGAAGGTGTCACCGGCGGCCAGCATCAGGCTGTGGCCATCGTCCTTGAAGCGCTTGGCCAGCTTGCCGATGGTGGTGGTCTTGCCGACGCCGTTGACGCCGACGGTGAGCACCACGAAGGGCTTGGCGTTGCGGTCGATCACCAGCGGCTTGGCCACCGGCTGCAGGATCGCGATCAGCTCCGCGCGCAGCGCGGCCAGCAGCGCATTGGCGTCGGCGAACTCGCGCGACTTCATGCGCTTGCGCAGGCCCTCGACCAGGTCGGTGGTGGCGCCCACGCCGACGTCGGCGGTGATCAGTGCGGTTTCCAGCTCGTCCAGCAGGTCGTCGTCAAGCTTGGGGTTGCGCGAGAACAGGCCACCAAAGCTGCGCGCGATGACGCTGTTGCGCAGGCGCTCGCGCCAGCCGGGCTTGCCAGCCGGCGCCGGAACGGCGTCGATCGAGGCGGCGGCAGGCAGGTCGTCGGTGACCGGTGCCGGTGTCGGTGCCGGGGTGGGCTCAGGCAGCGGTACGGGGGCCGGTTCGATGGCCGGAGTCGCGATAGGGGCGACGTCGATCTGAGCCGTCGGCGCAGGAGCTGCCGGAACCGGTGCGGCTGGGGCCGGAATAACCGGGGTGGGCTCGACAGCGACCGGAACGGCGGTTGCTGGGGGCGGCTCGACCGGTACAGGCTCGGCCGGTACTGCTACCGGCGCCGGCTCCTTGTCCTCGACCGGCGCGGCCGACGGGAATGCCGCCGCCAGCTCTTCAGCCGAGTAGTGCTGGGTCTTGGGCGCCTCCGTTGCGGGGGCATCCTGGGGCTTCTTGCGGCGGAAAAAACTGAGCATTGGCAAAAGGCGCTGAAATCAGAGGGATATGCTACCACTCGGGCCTGTCGGGCCGATGTGGACTCAAGGTTGCGGCCCACCGGCCGTTAACCGGTCCGGAGGGCTGCGTCGTGCGGCCCGGAGACCGCCATGGGCAACGTGATGGGAATCGCCCTCAGCGGGATGCGTGCGGCCCAGCAGTGCGTGCAGGTGGCCGCCCACAACGTGGCCAACCTGGCGACCCCGGATGCCCAGCACTTGCAGTTGCAGCGCATTCCCACCGAGCAGGGTGGGGTGCAGGCTTCGGTGGCGTCCATCGGCGCCGATGCCGGCGCGCCGCTGGGTGATCTGCTGGCCGCGAAAGCCGAGGTCGTGGCCTTTGCCGCCAATGCCACGGTGATCCGTCGCCAGGACCAGATGCTGGGCTCACTGCTGGATCGGGACGCCTGAACCCCCTCGGCAGCTGCCAACCGCCACCCCTGGTGGGTGCCAACCTTGGTTGGCACGCTCGACCCGCCTTGGTAGGTGCCAACCTTGGTTGGCACGCTCGACCCGCCCTGGTAGGTGCCAACCTTGGTTGGCACGCTTTTGGGGCGCCAACCAAGGTTGGCCTCTACCAGGGCAGCAGTGCCAACCAAGGTTGGCACCTACCAAAGCAGGAATGCCAACCAAGGTTGGCATCCACCAGCACCCGGTAGCGCCGGGCCATGCCCGGCGACCACCGCCTCGATCAGACCGACAGCTCCAGCAGCAGCTTGTTCAGGCGCGCCACATAGGCACCCGGATCCTTCAGGCTGTCACCGGCGGCCAACGCAGCCTGGTCGAACAGCACCCGGCCGAGGTCGTCGAAGCGCGCGCCATCGGCTTCGGCATCAAGCTTGGCGATCAGTGGGTGGCCCGGGTTGATCTCCAGCACCGGCTTGCTGTCCGGCACCTTCTGCCCGCTGGCCTCCAGGATCTGGCGCATCTGCAGGCCCAGGTCCTGTTCGCCGATGGCCAGCACAGCCGGCGAATCGGTCAGGCGGTGCGAGACGCGCACTTCGGCCACGTCATCGCCCAGCACCGTCTTCAGGCGCTCGACCAGGCCCTGCTTGTCCTTCGCCGCCGCTTCCTGTTCCTGCTTGTCCGCTTCGGTTTCCAGGGCGCCCAGGTCGAGGTCGCCACGGGCGATGTCGACGAAGCCCTTGCCGTCGAAATCGGTCAGGTAGCCCATCAGCCACTCGTCGATGCGGTCGGTCAGCAGCAGCACTTCCACACCCTTCTTACGGAACACTTCCAGGTGCGGGCTGTTGCGGACCTGGCTGTAGCTCTCGCCGGTCAGGTAATAGATCTTGTCCTGGCCTTCGGTCATGCGGCCGAGGTAATCGGCCAGCGACACGCTCTGCGCATCGCCGTCGCCACGGGTGGAGGCGAAGCGCAGCAGGCCGGCCACCTTCTCGCGGTTGTTGTAGTCCTCGGCCGGGCCTTCCTTCAGCACTTGGCCGAATTCCTTCCAGAACGTGGTGTACTGCTCCGGCTTGTCAGCGGCCAGCTTTTCCAGCATGTCCAGCGAGCGCTTGGTCAGCG
The DNA here is from genome assembly GCF_056481995.1 of Stenotrophomonas sp. 80084_Sma. Classification (NCBI taxonomy): domain Bacteria; kingdom Pseudomonadati; phylum Pseudomonadota; class Gammaproteobacteria; order Lysobacterales; family Lysobacteraceae; genus Stenotrophomonas; species Stenotrophomonas sp. 80084_Sma. The sequence continues at coordinate 1,880,421 of NZ_CM151177.1, forward strand.
CCGCCTTCATCGAATCGATGACCGGGCCGGACTGCAGGATCTCGCGCGAGACGTTCAGCGACAAGTCGTTGGAGTCGACCACACCCTTGATGAAGCGCAGGTACAGCGGCAGGAACTGCTCGGCCTGGTCCATCACGAACACGCGCTGCACGTACAGCTTCAGGCCCTTGGGTGCATCGCGGTGATACAGGTCGAACGGTGCGCGGCCGGGCACATACAGCAGCGAGGTGTACTCCAGCTTGCCCTCGACCTTGTTGTGGCTCCACGCCAGCGGATCGCTGTGGTCGTGTGCCACGTGCTTGTAGAACTCGGTGTACTCGGCGTCGCTGATCTCAGTGCGCGGGCGGGTCCACAGCGCGCTGGCGCGGTTGACGGTCTCCCACTCGCCGGCAGCGCCGTCTTCGCCCTCCTTGGGCATCTGGATCGGCAGGCCGATGTGGTCCGAATACTTCTTGAGAATGCTGCGCAGGCGCCAGCCATCGGCGAAGTCGTGCTCGCCGTCCTTCAGGTGCAGCACGATGCGGGTGCCGCGCTCGGCCTTGTCGACCGTGGCGACTTCGAAATCGCCTTCGCCGCGCGAGGTCCAGCGCACGCCTTCGCCTGCAGCCAGGCCAGCGCGGCGCGAGGTCACTTCCACTTCGTCGGCGACGATGAAGGCACTGTAGAAGCCGACGCCGAACTGGCCGATCAGCTGCGAATCCTTCTTCTGGTCGCCGGACAGCTGGCGCAGGAAATCGCCGGTGCCGGACTTTGCAATCGTGCCGAGGTGGGCGATGGCTTCGGCGCGGCTCATGCCGATGCCGTTGTCTTCGATGGTGATGGTGTGGGCGGTGGGGTCGAAGCTGACGCGCACGCGCAGTTCGCTGTCGCCTTCCAGCAGGGCCGGCTGGGTCAGGGCCTCGAAACGCAGCTTGTCGGCGGCGTCGGCGGCGTTGGAGACCAGCTCGCGGAGGAAGATTTCCTTGTTGGAGTACAGCGAGTGGATCATCAGTTGCAGCAGCTGCTTGACTTCGGTCTGGAAGCCAAGGGTTTCGGTCTGGGTGGTCTCGGTCATCGATAAGGCTCCGTGTGCAATGCCGCGCCAGCGCGTGCGGCCTCGCCAAGGGGTATGGCTGATTGTCCCGAAATCAAGGGGGCGAGCGGGGGGGGGGGCGTGAATCCCGTTGGATTGCCTTGACCGTTCGCTGCCATCACTCGCGTGGGTCGCATTTGGCCCTGCTCAAGGCGGTCGGTCAGCCCCAGGGTCGCGTCAGCCAGGCACACGATGGGCTGATCCAAGGGGGGGCGCCCAGATTGTCGTATTCAATCTCTTGTCTTGCCCAGGAAAGCCGGTCAGGGTCGTGAGACAATTCAGCGGGGCGGTTCGATGGCGATAATCACCATGACAAGGCATCTGGATTTCGATCAGTTCCTCAGGGAGCAGAATGCAGGGAAGGCCGAACGCGGCAACTTGGTTGACCGCAAGGCTCAATGGCTGGAGAAAATCCAGATTCTCTATGCGACTGTCCAGGAAATTCTTTTTCCGTACATAGAGCGCGGCGCCATGGGGGTCCGTGTGTCCAGCATGGAGCTCCGTGAAGAGTTGCTGGGTAGTTACGAAGTGCCGAGTCTGAACATCGACCTGGGAAACAGCAGCGTACGCTTCGTTCCGGTAGGGACGATCCTGCTGGGGTCGCCTGGGCGTGTGGACCTCGTGGGGCCGCACGGCAAAGTCCGCTTCGTGCTGACCTTGCCGGATGCAGATCGACCGATACTTGTCGGGTCGACCGCTTCCGAAGGGGCTCGCCCCGACAAGCAGCCGAAACCGATGGATCTGGCTGCGTACGTCTGGAAAGTGTCCACGTCTCCGCCCCTGATCCGCTACAGCGCTCTGGATCCGGAAGCACTGCAGTCGGCCATCATGGATGTTGCCCGTGGCCAATCCGCTCGTCGTTAATCCCGATCTTCCCAATTACATGCACGTGATGGGACATCACGCCACCACACGCGCAGCGATCGACCTGCTCTTTTCCGAAGACAATCCTGACAACTCGGACCTATCCCGGCAGGAGCTCGAAAAGCGCCGCAAGGCATGCGTCCAAGTCCAGCAAAATCGGGACATGATGGCGTTGCTGGCCTTTCTGGAAGCATGTTTCCGATTGGACTACGCAAACAGAAAGCGTCTGAAGCTCAAGGATGGACTGTCCAGGGTCCTCATCAGGTTGTTCAATCGCAAGCGCAACAAGGCCGCGCTCATGGACGACATCGTCAAGGCCTGGCTGCAGCAGGGTGTGCTGACCCATCACCAGTACGACCGTATCAACAGCGCATTCCAGCTTCGGCACTGGATTGCCCATGGACAGTATTGGTCCCCAGCGAAGATCAAGCCTCATGATCTTTGGGAAGTGGCCGAGTTCGTAGAGAGTCTGGTCAATGCGCGGATGTTTCAGAGCGATGGAGTCGACCTGGCTGGGGCGTGATCCCGACATTGGAGTCCCATGCCCCCCAGGTGACCTGCGGTGACCGTTGATTCGACGCATCCCCGGGCGCTGCCCGGACGACTACAATCCCGCTCATGCTGAAATTCTCGAATACCTCCCGCCGGGGGAGCCGATGAGCGGCCGTGGCGGCAATGAAGGCCAGGTCCGCATCATCGGCGGGCGCTGGCGCAATACCCGCCTGCCGGTGCCGATCCTGCCGGGGCTCCGCCCCAGCAGCGACCGTGTGCGCGAAACCCTGTTCAACTGGCTGATGCCCAGGCTCGGTGGGGCCCGCGTGCTGGACCTGTTCGCCGGCAGTGGCGCACTGGGCCTGGAGGCGGTCTCGCGCGGTGCCGCACACGCCACCCTGGTCGAACGCGACGCGCAGCTGGGACGCAATCTGACCGCTGCCGTGACCAAGCTGCAGGCCAGCGACCAGATCAGCGTCGTGCAGGCCGATGCCCTGCGCTGGCTGCAGGGCGCGCCGGCGCAGCAGGCCGATCTGGTCTTCATCGACCCGCCGTTCGCCGACGGCTTGTGGCAGGACGTGCTGGCGCAGCTGCCGCGGCATCTGGCCGCCGATGCCTGGCTGTACCTAGAATCGCCGGCCGGCCACGTGCCGGTGCTGCCGCCGGACTGGCTGCTGCACCGCGAGGGTGGCACCCGCGAGGTGCGCTTTGCCCTGTACCGCCGCGCCACTGCTACACTTTGACCTCATCTGAACATCTGCAACCGCCCATGACCGTGGCCAATCGCCGCATCGCCGTTTACCCCGGCACGTTCGACCCCATCACCAATGGTCATATCGATCTGGTGAGCCGGGCCGCGCCGCTGTTCGAAAAGGTCGTGGTCGGCGTGGCGCAGAGCCCGTCCAAGGGCCCGGCGCTGCCGCTGGAGCAGCGCGTGCAGCTGGCGCGTGGCGCGCTGGCCCACCACAGCAACGTCGAGGTCATCGGCTTCGATACCCTGCTGGCGCATTTCGTACGTTCGGTCCAGGGCGGGGTGCTGCTGCGCGGCCTGCGCGCGGTGTCCGACTTCGAGTACGAGTTCCAGATGGCCAGCATGAACCGGCACCTGATCCCCGAGGTCGAGACCCTGTTCCTGACCCCGGCCGAGCAGCACAGCTTCATTTCGTCCTCGCTGGTCCGCGAGATCGCGCGCCTGGGCGGCGACGTGTCCGGCTTCGTGCCGGCCGCGGTGCTCGAAGCCCTGCGCAAGGTCCGCGAAGCGAAGTCGGCACAGTCGTAAGCCCCGCTGTACCCGCACCCCATTACGTACAACACCACGCACCATTCCGGGAGGAAACCCATGAACACCACCATGCGCGCGATGCTGATCGCTTCGTTGGCCCTGGCCTTCACCGCCTGCAAGAAGGAAGAGGCCGCTCCGGTCGACGAGGCCAAGCAGGCCCTGGTCGCTCCGTCCAAGGACGACGATGCAGGCTGGAAGAAGTACCTGCAGGAAGTGGCGATCCAGAACATGGGCAACATCACCAACAGCCCGTTCCTGTACTACCTCTCGCCGGAATCGGACCCGGACTTCCAGGCCAAGTACGAGCGCCAGACCGAGAGCGCGACCCAGGCCGTGGCCCGTGGCGTGCAGCCGGGCAACATGCTGGCCTTCGGTTCGTCGGCCTCGGGCAAGATGGCTGACATGATCCAGGCCGTGTTCAAGGACGTGTCGCCGGATTCGATGAAGGGCGTGCGCGTCGTCTTCATCGGCCAGTCGGCCGACAACGCCCGCGTACAGGCTGCGATCCAGCCGACCGGTGCCGAATACATTTTCGTCGAAGCCAAGTAATACCGAGCCATGGCGGCCATGCTCCGGCATGGCCCGGGCGGCGTCCTGCAAGGGCGCCGCTGATGACCTGACCGGCCCGCGCGCCCGCGCTGGCCGGTCCTTTGTCCCAGGGCGCGGGCGAGGAGTATCGCCGTGTCGCTGAAAATCAACGAGCTCTGCGTCAACTGCGACGTATGCGAGCCGGCCTGCCCGAACCAGGCCATTGCGATGGGTGAAACCATCTACGTGATCGACCCTGCGCGCTGCACCGAATGCGTGGGTCATTTCGACGAGCCACAGTGCGTGGTCGTCTGCCCGGTCGAGTGCATCGACCCGGACCCGGAGATCGTGGAAACGGAAGACCAGCTGCTGGCCAAGCTGCGCCAGCTGCAGCACGATCACCCCGAACTCTACGCGGAGCCCCCATCCGAATGAAGACGCTGATCGTCCGCCCCCTGTTGCTGCTCGGCCTGCTGCTGAGCCCGATTGCCTGGGCCGACAGCCCGGCCCGTGCCGAGCGCCCCGATGGCGCGGCCATTGCCAGCGGCCATGCGCTGGCCACCCAGGCGGGCATCGACATCCTGGCGCAGGGCGGCAACGCCTTCGATGCCGCGGTGGCGGTATCGTCCACGCTGGCGGTGGTCGAGCCGATCAGTTCCGGCCTGGGCGGCGGTGGCTTCTTCCTGCTGCACGACGCGGCTACCGGCAAGGATGTGATGCTGGATGCGCGCGAGACCGCACCGGCCGCTGCGACCCCGCAGGCGTTCCTCGACAAGCAGGGCAACCTCGACCGTGACCGCTCGGTCAATGGCGCCTGGTCGGCCGGTATCCCGGGCCTGCCTGCGGCGCTGGTCGAGCTGTCGGCCAAGCACGGCAAGCTGCCATTGGCGACCTCGCTGCAGCCGGCGATCCGCATCGCGCGCGAAGGCTTCCCGGTGTACGACCGCATGGCCAAGGGCTATGCCTCGCGCCGTGAAGTGATGGAGCGCTATCCCGGAACGCGCGAGGTCTACCTGCGCAACGGCAAGCCGATCGCCAGCGGTGACCTGTTCAAGCAGCCGGAGCTGGCACAGACGCTGGAGCGCCTGGCCGCAGGTGGCTTCGATGGCTTCTACAAGGGCCAGACCGGAACGCTGTTGCTGGCCGGCGTGAAGCAGGCCGGCGGCAAGTGGACCGCTGAAGAGCTGGCCGGTTACCGCGTGAAGCAGCGCGAGCCGATCGTGTTCAACTACAACGGCTGGAAGATCACCACCGCGCCGCCGCCGTCGTCCGGTGGCATCGCGCTGGCCAGCATGCTGCAGATCCTGGAAGGCTGGGATATCAAGAAGATGGACCCGGCGCACCGTACCCACCTGGTGGTGGAGTCGATGCGTCGCGCCTACCGCGACCGCACCTTCTTCCTCGGCGATCCGGACTTCGTGCAGATCCCGCAGAAGGTGCTGACCAGCAAGGACTACGCACAGGGCCTGCGGGCGACCATCCATCCGGAGAAGGCCACGCCCAGCGACCTGCTGTCGGGCAACCCGACGCCGCTGGAAGACGACGAGACCACGCACTTCTCGATCATCGACCGCGACGGCAACCGCGTTGGCGCCACCCAGACCGTCAACCTGCTGTACGGCTCGGGGCTGATTCCCAAGGGCACCGGCGTGCTGCTGAACAACGAGATGGACGACTTCGCGCTGAAGCCGGGCACGCCCAATGCGTTCGGTGTGATGGGCTATGAAGCCAATGCGCCGAAGCCGGGCAAGCGCATGCTCAGCTCGATGACGCCGACCTTCATGGAGAACGCCGACAAGGTGGTGGTGCTGGGCACCCCGGGTGGCAGCCGCATCATCACCATGGTGCTGCTGGGCATCCTCGGCTACGACGACGGCCTGGATGCGCAGCAGGTTGCCGCACTGCCGCGCTACCACCACCAGTGGCTGCCGGACCTGATCGAAGCCGAGGACGATGCGTTCGACGCGGCGACGGTGAAGCAGCTGCAGGCGATGGGCCACAAGATCGACCTGCCGGGCAATGTCGCCGCGGGTGGCCGCGGTTCCAGCCACGTGTGGGGCAACCTGCAGACCGTGGAATGGGACCGCAGGGCCAACAAGCTGTTCGGTGGCAGTGACCCGCGCAACCCGGTGGGCAGTGCCCAGGTGGTGCCGGCACACTGATCCGGTGGTGCCGGCTGCTGGCCGGCAATCCGGCTGATTATCGAAACCCCGCCTTTGCCGGCGGGGTTTTCTGTTTCCCTTCTAGCGATTATTTAACGAGCCGGCGCCGATAATCGACACATGAAACTCTGGTCTATTCGTGGAAACTCGCAGCGCCTTGATGGCGGCGCGATGTTCGGCAACGCGCCGCGCGCGTTGTGGGAAAAATGGGCGGCACCGGACGAGCTCAATCGCATCGAGCTGGCCTGCCGTGCGCTGCTTGCCAGCCCGCTGGAAGGCAAGACGGTGCTGTTTGAAACCGGTATCGGCGCGTTCTTCGATCCGCGCATGCGCGAGCGCTACGGCGTGCAGGAAAGCCAGCACGTGCTGATCGATTCGCTGCGCGAAGCCGGCTTCGAGCACGAGGATATCGACGTGGTGGTGCTCAGCCACCTGCATTTCGATCATGCCGGTGGCCTGCTGGCGGCATGGAGCGAAGGACGTGAGCCCGAGCTGCTGTTCCCCAACGCAACCTATGTGGTCGGCGCGCAGCATTGGCAGCGCGCCGTGCAGCCACACCCGCGCGATCGCGCCAGCTTCATTCCGGAACTGCCGGGCCTGCTGCAGGCCAGTGACCGGCTGGAAGTGGTGGACGGGGAGTACTCGAAGGCGCTCGGCCGCAGCGTGCGCTTCAGTTACAGCGACGGGCATACACCGGGGCTGATGCTGGCCGAGATCGTCGGTCACGCGCATCCAGGCGAAAGTGCGCATGGTGGCGTGGTGTTCTGTGCCGACCTGATCCCGGGCCGCTCATGGGTACACGTGCCGATCACCATGGGCTATGACCGCAATGCCGAGCTGCTGATCGACGAGAAGCGGCAGTTCCTGGAAGACAAGCTGGCGCGCAACGTGCGGCTGTTCTTCACCCACGACCCGCAGGTGGCATTGGCGCAGCTTGGCAGGGATGACAAGGGGCGTTTCGTGACCCTGCACGAGCAGGGTGAGCTGAAGGCACGCGCCCTGGGGTAATGGCATGGCCGGGCAATGCCCGGCCTTTTACTGATGACGGTATATCCACGCCATGCGTGGATGGCGTTTCATCCGGACACGACCATTACGACGCCTTCAGGCAGCTGCTCATGAAGGTCTTGCGCGCATCACCGGCCAGCTTTTTGGCGCCCGCGTCAGCGTTGCACTTGCGCATGCGTTCCTGCTGCGTATTGACCGGCTTGGCGTCGGCGGCGTGGCCGCTGAGGCAGGAGCTCTGTGCAGTCTTGTAGGCATCGCCCTTCAGCCCCTTGTTCTTGGCCGAACATTCGGCCATGCGCTGCTGCTGCGGAGTGGTGGCATTGGCAGCCAGGGGCAGGCCGACCAGCAGGACGGCGGCCAGCAGGAAAGAGGCTTTCATCGGGAGCTCCAAGGGTAGCGGGTGCGCGGAGCATTCGCTTCCCGGCGCCAAGAGCACGTGAAGAATCGCAACGCGGCCGCGATGGCCTGCGCTGTTGGGGTCAGACCCCTTTCGCGGCGAAAGGGCTCTGACCCCGGTTCTTCGGATCAGCCGACGCGGGTACCGAAGATGCGGTCACCGGCATCGCCCAGGCCCGGCAGGATGTAGCCCTTGTCGTTGAGCTGGGCATCGATGGCCGCGGTGTAGATCTCCACGTCCGGGTGCACGGCCTTGACCGCCTCGATGCCTTCCGGCGCGGCCACCAGGAAGATGCCCTTGATGCGGCGGGCGCCGGCACGCTTGAGCATGTCGATGGTGGCGATCAGGGTACCGCCGGTGGCCAGCATAGGGTCCAGGATCAGCGCGTCGCGCTCTTCCAGGCGCCCGGTCAGGCGCTCGAAGTAGGGCACCGGCTGCAGGGTTTCCTCATCGCGCTGCAGGCCGACCACGCTGACACGGGCCGCCGGGATCAGCGACAGCACGCCGCTGAGCATGCCCAGGCCGGCGCGCAGGATCGGCACCACGGTGATCTTGGCGCCCGCAATGCGCTGCACGGTGACCGGGCCGGCCCAGCCGGGCAGGGTGTGCGGCTCGGTGTCCAGGTCGGCGGTGGCCTCGTAGGCCAGCAGCGTACCCAGCTCGTTGGCCAGTTCGCGGAAATCCTTGGTGCTGAGCGCAGCGTTGCGCATCAGGCCGATCTTGTGCTGCACCAGCGGGTGGCGCACTTCGACGATCTTCATGGTCGGAAGGGGAAAAGGAGAGAGGGCGCCATTTTGCCGGATCGGCGGGCCGAACCCAAACCGGGCCGTGGCCCTGGTACGCGAAATGTGCAGATGCATGTCATTGCCATGCAACCTTGCGGACATACCGTGCAGACCCATTCTTAACAGGAATGGGGATTCCCAGTGCATATCAAGACTCCGTTGGCCGTTGCCATCACCCTGACCCTGGCGATGGGGGCCGCAGCCCCGCTGCAGGCGGCCGGGCAGCAGGCGGTAGCCGCCACCGGCGCCGTGGCGTCCGACGCGGTCGACCTGGACCGCATCGAAGTGCGCGCCCAGCTCGAATCACAGATCCGCGCGGTTGACCTCAAGCGCAGCAGTGATGCGATCGAAGACGCCGTGTCCTCCGATGCACTGGGCCAGTACCCGGACAAGAACGTGGCCGAGTCGCTGCAGCGCCTGCCGGGCATCAGCGTGACCCGCGACCAGGGCGAGGGGCGCTTCGTGGTCATCCGTGGTCTGGACGCCAACCTCAACAGCGTCAGCGTGGATGGCATCGCCATCGGTACGCCGGAGGATTCCAGCCGCGCCGCACCGCTGGACGTGATCCCGTCCGACTCCACCGAGCGCCTGCGCGTGGTCAAGTCGCCGACCCCGGACATGCCGGGTGATGCCATCGGTGGCGCCGTGCTGGTGGAATCGGCCTCGGCCTTCGACCGCAACGGTCGCAGCCTGCGTGGCAAGATCGAAGGCAGCCACCAGCAGTTGTCCGGTGAGACCAGCCCCAAGGCTGCCTTCAACTACAGCGAAGTGTTCAACGACACCTTCGGTGTGGCGCTGGGCGTGAACTACCAGAAGCGCAAGTTCGAGTCGGACAACACCGAAGTGGAGTATGACGGCAAGGACGATGCCGTCCCCGGCGATGTCACCGCGATCAACCTGCAGCACCGCAAGTACGAGATCGAGCGCAAGCGCATCGGTGCCAACCTCAACCTCGACTGGCGCCCGAATGAAGACAGCAAGTACTACCTGCGCACGCTGTACAGCCAGTTCGACGATGCGGAGACCCGCCAGCGCGTGATCTTCAACTTCGACGACGCGAAGATGGTCAAGACCGGCACCGACCAGTACCGCCTGGATGGAATGCCGAAGGATTCCATCGACAAGCGCATGCGCTACCGCACCAAGAAGGAAAACACCTTCGCGGCCAGTCTCGGTGGCGAGAACAAGCTGACCAACGCCGTGGTCGATTACCGGATCGGCTACACCCGTACCGAAGAGCGCGTGAACGACGAGATGGAGGCCCGTTTCAAGCTTGATGGCAAGGCCTTCAATGGCACCCTCGACCAGCGCAGCCGCCTGCCCAGCTACAGCTTCGACAACCCGCAGTGGCTGGACAACAGCAACTACGCGTTCGACCGCTTCGTGCTCTCGCCCAAGCAGGTCAACGACAAGGAACACAGCGCGCAGGTCAACGTACGCTTCGACGGCGACAGCAGCAGCATCAAATTCGGCCTGCTGGGTCGCTGGCGCGACCGTGACGTGAATGTGGACGAGCGCGAACTGCGTGTCGGCCCGAAGGTGGCGCTGTCGAGCTGGAGCACCTCCTCGCCGGAGCACCGCCACGGCAACCTCGGTGACGGCATGGATTCGGCCGCGATGCGTGCCTTCTGGGCGGCCAATGGCGGCCAGTACAGCGCCCGTCCCCAGGATGCCGGTGGCAACGCAATGACATCGCTGGAAGAGGACTACGTGGCCAGCGAAGACATCTTCGCCAGCTATGCGATGGGCACATGGGACGTGGGCGCGCTGCGCATCATCGGCGGTGTGCGCGTGGAAAACACCCAGTTCAAGGCGGTCGGCAATCAGGTGGACGTGGCCTCCAACGGCCGCAGCTTCACCGTCACCCCGAGGGTGGCCAACAGCAGCTACACGAACGTGCTGCCGGGCCTGCACCTGCGCTACGACGCGGCCGATGACTGGGTGCTGCGCGCCTCGGCCAACAAGACCGTATCGCGCCCGTCCTTCGGTGACATCTCGCCGCGCGTGGGCTACAGCCGCGGCGACGAGGAAGTGCGCCTGGGTAATCCGGAACTGGATCCGTACGAGTCGAAGAACATCGACCTGTCGGTGGAGAAGTACATCGGCAGCACCGGTATCGTTTCACTTGGCCTGTTCCACAAGTCGATCGATGGCTACATCGTGCAAACGGTGCGGACCAATGATCCCGCTTATGGCGGCTTTGACGTGACCCAGCCGATCAATGGCCGCAAGGCCACCGTGCGTGGCGCGGAATTCAACTGGCAGCAGCAGCTGGCCTTCCTGCCGGACGGCCTGGATGGCCTGCTGGTCGGTGCCAGTGGCACCTGGCTGGATACCAAATTCGATGCCGGCATCAAGGACCGTGCAGGCGAGGATTTCACACTGCCGCGCGCCTCCAAGCATGTCTACAGCGCACACATCGGCTATGAAAAGTACGGTGTGAGTACACGCCTGGCGGCGGTATACCGCAGCGAGTACCTGGACAGCATCGGCAAGGGCCGGGCGTTCGACATCTACGTTGCGCCGAACACCCAGCTCGATTTCTCGCTGGACTACAAGTTCACCCCGCGCGTAAGCATGTACTTCGAGGCGCAGAACCTGCTGGACAAGCCGCTTGAGCTGTACCAGGGCACGCGCTCGCGCACCCTGCAGATGGAAGAATACGGTCGTACCTACGCGCTCGGCCTGAAGGTGGCACTGTGATGGGGCGTGGCATCACCGTCCTGGCGGTCGCGCTCGCGGCGACCCTGGCCGCCGGCTGCACGCCGGCGACCGGCAACGATCCGGCCGCGGCCCCTACGGCAGCGAAAGCCGGGGGCGCGCGCACGGTGACCACCATCGCCGAAGCCTTCCTGTCACCGATGACCCCGGCCGACAACATCGACTCGCCGGCGGCCTGGCGCGCGCCGGACGGCGCGCTGTGGCTGATCGCCACCGCCAAGGCCACCGACAAGCTGGTGGTCTACGACGGCAGCACCGGCCAGCACCTGCGTGACGTCGGCAGCAGCGGCTCCGCACCGGGGCAGTTCGACCGCCCAAACGGCATCGCGGTAATCGACGACCTGCTGTGGATCGTGGAGCGCGACAATCACCGCGTGCAGGTGCTGAGCCTGCCGGACTTCGCGCCGCTGGCGACATTCGCTGCGGACGACCTGCGCAAGCCGTACGGGCTGTGGGTCGACCGCCGTGCCGATGGCTACAGCGTCTACGTTACCGACTCCTGGGACAACGGCGAGGATGCGCAGGGGCGTGACATCCTGCCGCCGCTGGCCGAGCTGGACAAGCGCGTGCGCCAGTACCACGTGACCCGCGACGGTGCGAAGGTCGAGGCGAAGCTGGTGGCCAGCATCGGTGACACCAGCGAAGCCGGTGCGCTGCGCGTGGTCGAGTCGATCTGGGGCGATCCGGAGAATGATCGCCTGTTGATCGCCGAAGAGGATGAGAGCTACGCCAGCGAGTTCAAGGTCTACACCCTGGCCGGACGCTTCACCGGCACCACGTTCGGCCGCGACGTGTTCAAGGCGCAGGCCGAAGGCGTGACCCTGCGTACCTGCGGCAAGGACGGCTGGTGGATCACCACCGAACAGGGCAAGCAGCGCAGCGTGTTCCATCTGTTCGACCGGCACACGCTGAAGCCGGTGGGCGCGTTCCAGGGGAATACCGTGGCCAACACCGACGGCATCTGGATGATGCAGCAACCCAGTGCGCGCTTCCCGCACGGCGCACTGTATGCAGTGCATGACGACCAGGGCGTGGTGGCGTTCGACTGGGAGAGCATCGCCAAGCAGTTGGCATTGCCGCTGGAGTGTGGCGCATGAGCCGGCAGTGCGCGATGCGCACGCTGGCGTTGGGCCTGCTGCTGGCACTGCCGTCGCTGTCGTTCGCAGCGGCCGAACCCAACACCCAGGTGCCAGCGGGCAGCCGCCACTACGCAGCGACGCCGGTGCCGGATCGCATCGTCGCCTCGCCGGCGGTGGATCCCAGCCACGGTTTCGCCGTGGCCTGGCGTACTGACGGCAGCGTGCAGGCACCGCTGCTCGAGATTGCCCTCGCCGGGGATTCGCCGGCGATCGAGGGCATCCGCCAGGTGCGCGCAACGACCCGCGCGCTGCAGACCGAGAACGGGCTGTCGCATCATCATCGCGCGGACATCAGCGGCCTGCAGCCGGATACCCAGTACGTCTACCGCGTGCAGGGCAACGGCAGTTGGAGCGCCTGGAACCAGTTGCGCACGCTGGCCGCGGCCGATCAGCCGCTGACCCTGCTGTACTTCGGTGATACCCAGAACAAGAACGTCAGCCATGTCAGCCGTGTAGTGCGCGCCGCGCAGAAGGCCGCACCGCAGGCACGCATGAGCCTGTTCGCCGGTGACCTGGTCAGCGGCGGCGACAACATGGATGACAGCGAATGGGGCGAGTGGTTTGCCGCCACCGGCTGGCTGGCGCAGGAAACGCTGTTGGCCCCGGCGATCGGCAACCACGAGTACTTCGAGGAATTCGAGGATACCCCGCAGGAGCGGCGCGTGCTGGGCAAGCATTGGCCGGTCACCTTCGCGCTGCCGGGCAACGGCGCCACCGCCGCGCAGCAGACCAGCTACTGGTTCGATGCGCAGGGTGTACGCGTGGCGGTGGTCGATGGCACCTCGGCACTCGACCTGGGTACCGCCAAGGCGCAGGCACAGTGGCTGGACAAGGTTCTGACCGGCAACCCGCAGCCGTGGACCATCGTGCTGCTGCACCAGCCGTTCTACTCACCCCGCGAAGGCCGCGAGAACGCTGCGCTGCGTGACGTGCTGTTGCCGGTGGTACGCCGCCACAGCGTCGATCTGGTGCTGCAGGGCCACGATCACACCTATGGTCGCCGTGGCGAAGGGCAGGCCGCGACGCCGCAGTATGTGGTGACCGTGGCCGGACCGAAGCAGTACCGCCTTTCCGACGAAGCACGCAGGACGATGGATCCGGTGGCCGAGGATACCCAGTTGTTCCAGGTGTTGAACATTGATCCGCAGCACCTGCGCTATGAAGCACGCACGGTGACCGGCCGTCTCTACGATGCCTTCGAACTGCGCCGTGATGCCAAGGGTGGCAAGCGGCGCACGGAGCTGACCGAAGGTCGCATCAGGCCACGCGACTGCCCGCGTGCACAGACCGCCAAGGGTCGTGCCGACCGCTGCTGGGAGTGAGAAGACGCATATGACCACGCCCCGGCGCATCCTTCCGCTCGCCGCCATCGGTGCCGCCCTGCTGTTGCTGGCCAGTGCGGTGACCGCTGCCGATACCGTATTGCATCCGTTCCTGGTGGCCCAGCCGAAACAGGCCCCACAGGAGGTGAATCTGGCGGTGGAGATTCCGGCCGGCAGCTTCACCAAGTACGAGATCAAGGAAGACGGCCTGGTCCATGTGGACCGCTTCCAGTCGATGCCGGTCGCCTATCCGGCCAACTACGGTTCGATGCCGCGCACTCTGGCCGGCGACAACGATCCGCTGGACGCGCTGGTGCTGACCCGTGAACCGCTGCATCCGGGCGTGATCGTGCGCTTCCGGCCGATCGGTTACCTGAAGATGATCGATGGCGGCGAGCACGACGAGAAGATCATCGGCGTGCCGACCGACACGGTCGACCCGACCTACGCCAGCATCCGCGACCTGAAGGATCTGCCGGAGGTCGAGCGCCAGCGCATCGAGGCGTTCTTCCGGGTTTACAAGGCCCTGCCGGCGGGACGCAACCCGGTGCAGCTCAATGGCTGGGGCAACGCCGCCGAGGCGCGGGTACTGATCAGCGAGGCGATGCAGCGTTTCGAGAAGTAGATCCACGCCATGCGTGGATTCAGTCCAGCAACGTCCCGATGAACGACTCGGCCTGCAGGCGGTCGCCCAGTACCTGGGCCACCGCCTGTACGGCTACCTCCTGGTGTTCAGGACGGATGCCACCATCGTCTTCGTCGTTGTAGAGGTCATCGCCTGCATCGAGGTACACCGTGCCTGCAGCAGCCAGAGCCGCCATCAAGGTCGGCACATCGGTAGTGACCTCGCCGGCATCCAGCAGGCCCGCACCGTGGTGACTGAACAGCACACGGCCGTCATCCCGGTCGAGGATGAACGGATCGGCGCCGCGATCGGCGATCACCAGCCAGTTCGATGGCCAGTTGTCGATCGGCTCGCCGCTGATGCCATGCCAGCGATAACCGGCCTGGTGACTCCACACACGCCGCAGCGGCGGTATCCAGACATCGAGGCCCGGAATGGTGATGCCGGAGTTGCCCACCTTCGCATTGATCTCATGACCCAGCGGTCCCACCTGCGCGTAGAAGCGCGCCAGCAACGGTGGGAGCGGGAACGGTCCCTGCCAGTCACCTTCGTACTGGGCCCGCAGCAGCCCGAAGCGGGCGAATGAGGCGTGCAATTCATCCATGGCGGGGTCCAACGAGGAGCGGCCCAGCAGCCTAGCAGACGGCGTCTGCGTGCAACGCCTTCATCGCCGCTGGCTATCATGTCCGCCTTCAACAACGAAGGCGGTGCCTGTGTCGGTAGCGTTGGTATGGTTCCGCCGTGATCTGCGGCTGCAGGACAATCCGGCCCTGCAGGCCGCGCTGGATGCCGGTCACGACGTGGTGCCGATCTACATCCATGCGCCCCACGAAGAGGGTGAGTGGGTGCCGGGTGCCGCCTCCGATGCGTGGCGCCACCGTTCACTGGCCGCGTTGGACGCCGACCTGCGCGTGCGCGGTTCGTCGCTGGTGCTGCGCAGCGGTGACAGCCTGCCGGCCCTGCAGTTGCTGATCGTGCAGACCGGCGCCGAGGCGGTGTACTGGAACCGCAAGTACGAACCGGCCACCCAGCCACGCGACGCCACCATCAAGCGCACGTTGCGCGAGCAGGGCATCGACGCACAGAGCTGCAATGGCAGCCTGCTGTTCGAGCCGTGGGACATCGCCACCCAGCAGGGCCAGCCCTACAAGGTATTCACGCCGTACTGGCGCAACGTACTCAGCCACTGGCGCCTGCCCGCACTGCAGGCCGCACCGAAGGCACTGGCGACGCACGCGGTCGACAGCCTGGCATTGGATGATCTCCAGTTGGGACCGACGCTGGACTGGGATACCGGCTTCTGGGAGCACTGGCAGCCGGGTGAAGCCGGTGCGCTGGAAGCGCTGTCCGTGTTCGAGGACGGTGCGCTGCGCGGCTACCGCGAGCAGCGTGACCTGCCAGATCGCGTGGGCACCTCGCGGCTGTCGCCGCACCTGCATTTCGGCGAAATCGCACCCTGGCGGATTGCCCATGCGCTGGAAGGGCTGCGCAGTGCCGGCACCGACGCCGACATCGACGGCTACCTTCGCCAACTGGGCTGGCGTGACTTCGCCTACCACCTGCTGCATCACTTCCCGAAGACGCCGACCGACAACCTCAACCCGCGCTTTGACCGTTTCCCGTGGGCCACACCGAGTGCCGCGCAGCTGCACGACTGGCAGCGCGGCAACACCGGCGTGCCGATCGTCGATGCAGGCCTGCGCGAGCTGTGGCACACCGGTTACATGCACAACCGGGTGCGGATGATCGTGGCCAGCTATCTGTGCAAGCACCTGCGCGCGCACTGGCTGCATGGCGCGCGCTGGTTCTGGGACACCCTGGTCGATGCCGACCTGGCCAACAACACGATGGGCTGGCAGTGGGTGGCCGGGACCGGTGCCGATGCCGCACCTTACTTCCGCGTGTTCAACCCCGTGACCCAGGCCGAGAAGTTCGACCCCCAGGCCCGCTACATCAGCCGCTGGGTGCCCGAACTGGGGGCGCTGCCGGTGAAAGCGCGCTTCGCGCCGTGGCAGCATCCGTTGCTGCTGGCGGCACATGCCCCGGGCTATCCGCGCACGCCGCTGGTGGATCTGGCGGTTGGCCGCGATGCCGCGCTGGCTGCCTACCGGCAGTCGGGAGCGGGGTAAAGTGCGGGCTGAGCGATCCGGTCAGTTAGCTGAACGCGGCCCTGTCGACGTGCCCGATCATCATTCCGGCATCGCATCGGGCTGTTTATTCTCTTTGCGCCCGCAGGCCGCCGGCCGACCGGAAACCAAGGAGAACCTCATGATCCGCAATACCACCCGCAACGTCGCACTGGCCCTGATGAGTGCGGCCGTCCTGTCGGCCTGCGCCACCGGCGGCTCCTACGTACAGAGTGACCAGTACGGCAACCCGACCGAGCAGCAGAACCGCACCGGCCGCAACGCGCTGATCGGCACCGCCATCGGCGTAGCCGCCGGCCTGCTGACCGGTGACAGCGCCACGGAGCGCCGCCAGCATGCGCTGATCGGCGCCGGTATCGGCGCGCTCAGCGGCGCCGCGGTAGGCCAGTACCAGGATCGCCAGGAACGCGCACTGCGCGAGCGCACTGCCAACACCGGCATCGATGTGCAGCGCCAGGGCGACAACATCATGCTGAACCTGCCGGACGGCATCACCTTCGACTTCGGCAAGGCGACCCTGAAGCCGCAGTTCTACGGTTCGCTCAACGGCGTGGCAGGCACCCTGCGTGATTACAACCAGACCATGATCGAAGTGGTCGGCCATACCGACAGCATCGGCAGTGACGCGGTCAACAACCGCCTTTCGAAGGAACGTGCCGACTCGGTCGCGCAGTACCTGATCGGCCAGGGCGTGCAGAGCGTGCGCATCGAAACCCTGGGCGCCGGCAAGTCGTACCCGATTGCCGACAACAGCACCGATGCCGGCCGCGCCAAGAACCGCCGCGTCGAAATCCGCGTGATTCCGCTCAAGCAATAACGCTACGCGTTATTGCTTGAGCCGGTCCGGCTATCGGCCGGAACGAAAATGCCGCCCTTGCAGGCGGCATTTTTGTGGGTGCCGAGCGTTGCTCGGCACACCGATAGCACCCGTAGAGTCGAGCTTGCTCGACTGAAGCGCAAGAGCAGTCGAGCAAGCTCGACTCTACGGAATGCCGGTAGATCCACGCCATGCGTGGATGCTTCCGGTCATGCGGCCGAAGCGGCCACCTTCTCCAGGATCCGCTTGCCGCTGCTTTCCAGCGCGGCGTCTTCCTTTTCCTTCTGCTGCTGCGCCAGCTTCGCGCCCGGGCACTGGGCGAGCATGTAATTGGCGTCGAAGTTGAGCTTCTCGACCAGGAAGTCGACGAATGCACGCACCTTCGGCGAGACCAGGCGGCCACCGGCGAACACGGCGTTGAAGTCCACTTCCGGGCCAGTCCAGCCGGCCAGCACGCGGCGTACCATGCCCGACTCGACGAACGGCTTGGCCATCACGTCGCCGGTCAGCAGCAGGCCTTCGCCGCACACCAATGCACCATTCAACGCAGACATGTCGTTGGCGGTCATCAGCGGGGTAACAGGGAAGTCGCGCAGCTCGCCGCCGTTCTCGCCCAGCTGCCAGGTGAAGCGCGGCGAGTTGCCGGTGTGGTACGGCTTGCGCATCGCCAGGATGCGATGGAACTGCAGCTCTTCCGGATGCAGCGGCTCACCATAGCGTTCGATGTAGGCCGGGCTGGCGAACACCTGCGTGCGCAGGCTGCCCAGCTTGCGTGCCACCAGGTTGGAATCGGGCAGGGCACCCACGCGCAGGGCCAGGTCCGCCTCACCTGCAATCAGGTCCAGCTTCTCGTTGCCCATGTGCATGTCCAGGCGGATCTCTGGATACTGCGCATGGAACTGGCCCAGCAGCGGCGCAATCCAGGTGATGCCGATCGAGTAGGGCACAGTGAAGCGCAGCCAGCCGCGCGGACCGGACTGCAGCTGGCTCACCGCGCTCTCGGCTTCTTCCAGTTCGCGCGCGATGCGCTGGCAATGTTCGTGGTAGATCGAACCCGCTTCGGTCAGGCCGAGGCGGCGGGTGGTCCGGTGCAGCAGGCGCGCACCGAGGCGCGTTTCCAGCTCCTGCACTTTGCGGCTGACCGTGGTCTTGGGCAGGCCGAGCGATTTGGCAGCGGCAATGAAACTGCCTTGCTCGACCACTTTGACGAAGATCAGCGTCTCGTTGAGATCGTGGGACATGGTCTGGGATCCTGGACGTCGGGGATGGGACAATCGTGACAGAACGATTGGACCGGGAGCGGGATGATTATTCCCCTTAATCAGGACTAATCAAGTAAAGGTTTGAGGTCTATCGTGGCGCCATTCGTTATTTGGAGCCCGTCCGCCATGAGCCTGCGCAACATTCTTGCCCGTCTCCGGAACGCCGGCCAGAGCACCCTGGACCTGGCAATGACCGTTGAAGTCCGCCCGAGTTCCTTGGTACACAAGGACTTCCGTGAGTTTACCGCGCCGATGCGTCAGCAGCGTGGCGGTGCCATCCGCCTGGCCCCGCACAAGGGCGACCGGCTGCGTCGAATCGGGACTATCCCGGATTTGGGAGGAAATGTCCCGTGAATGGGATGCTGACGCCCGAAGTCCTGGTCCTCGGCGGCACCGGTGCCGTCGGCCAGGGCGTGGTTGGCGCACTGCTGGAAGCCGGCAGCCCGGTGCTGGTGGTCGGTCGCGACCCGGGCCGGCTGGCGGCGCTGCATGAGCAGTTCGCCGATGAGCCGGGCCTGGAGACGCTGCTGGGTTCGCTCAGCGATGACGGCTCGGCGCGCGCACTGGCCGAACGCATCGCGCATCGCCCGCGTCCGCTGGCGGCAGTGATCGCCGCAATGGGCGGCCCTTACCGTCGCGGCCGGGTGACTGACCGCAACGGCGATGAACTGCTGGGCGCGATGCAGGCCGATCTGATGCCGCACGTGCACGCGGTGCGTCATCTGCTGCCGCTGCTGCAGGACAACGTGCATGCGCGCCGCTACGTGATGATCGGCAGCCCGGCCAATGCCAAGCCATGGGCGGGCTACGGCGAAACCTCGATCACCACTGCGGCGCTGCGTATGTACGCGCAGGTGGTGCACCAGGAAGCCCAGGCATTGGGCGTGCGCGCGCAGATGCTGGAAGTCTGCAGTCCGGTGTGTACGCCGGCCAACGCGGCCAATGCCTGCATCGAGTGGCCCAGCTCACTGCTGGTCGGCCGTCGCGTGGTCTCCCTGCTCGACGGCTGCCGCGACAACCGCGCCATCGTCCGCTGCGACAGCAGTGATGCCGAACTGCCGCGCGGCCTGCTGCACCTGGACGTTCCTCCCCTGTGGCGCGATACCGCAGGCGTCGCTTGACCTCGACCATGGTTGAGGTCGCAGGATACGCCGCCTGTTTTTGCAACACGTTCTCATCTAGCTGTACCACCCCTCCGTACGGATGCATGCCATGACTTCCCCCAATTCCACACCACATCGTTTCGGCCATCGCATCGCGATGGTCGGCGTGTCGATCCTCGCCGCAGCCGTGCTGGCGGCCTGCAGCGGCGGCCACGCCGAAGAAGCCGGTGCACCGCCGCCGCCGCAGGTCAGTGCTGCACCGGTGCTGGTCAAGCAGGTCAGCCAGTGGGACGAGTTCAGCGGCCGCGTCGAAGCGGTACAGAGCGTTGAACTGCGCCCGCGCGTGTCCGGCTACATCGACAAGGTCAACTACGTCGAAGGCCAGGAAGTGAAGAAGGGCGAAGTGCTCTTCACCATCGACGCGCGCAGTTACCAGGCCGAGTACGATCGCGCCGCTGCCGAACTGGCCCGCGCCCGCACCCAGGCCACGCTGGCCCGCAGTGAATCCGAGCGTGCCAAGCGCTTGTCCGAGCAGCAGGCCATTTCCACCGAGACGGCCGAGCAGCGTCGCGCTGCGGCTGACCAGTCCGGTGCCGCCGTACAGGCGGCGCAGGCTGCGCTGGATGCGGCCCGCCTCAACCTGGAGTTCACCAAGGTGCGTGCGCCGATCGACGGCCGTGCCGGCCGCGCGATGGTCACCGCCGGCAACCTGGTCACCGCCGGCGACAGCGCCAGCGTGCTGACCACGCTGGTCTCGCTGGACACCGTGTTCGTCTACTTCGATGCCGATGAAAGCACTTTCCTTCGCTATGCACAGATGGCACGCAAGGGTGAACGCCCGAGCGAGCGTGACAGCGATCTGCCGGTGAAGGTCGGCCTGTCCGGCGAAGAGGGTTACCCGCATTCGGGCAAGGTCGACTTCCTCGACAACCAGGTGGCACGCAGCACCGGCACCATCCGCGTCCGCGCGCTGCTGGACAACGCCGACCGCCAGTTCACGCCGGGCCTGTTCGCCCGCGTGCAGTTGCTCGGCAGCGGCCAGTTCCAGGCCCTGCTGATCGACGAGAAGGCTGTTCTGACCGACCAGGATCGCAAGTACGTGTACGTGGTCGACAAGGATGGCAAGGCCCAGCGCCGTGACATCCAGCTCGGCCGCACCGCCGACGGCCTGCGTATTGTCGAGCATGGCCTGGTGGCCGGCGACAAGGTGATCATCGACGGCGTGCAGAAGGTCTTCATGCCGGGCATGCCGGTGCAGGCCAAGGCCGTGGCGATGCAGCCGCAGGCTGCGCCGCCGGCACTGGGCCGCGATGCCACCGCCGCGCTGAACCACTGATCCGCCGTCTCCTGATCCGCGTCCCCGCTTAGCTGCCGGCGCCAGCAGCAGCCTTCTCTGCCTTCGTCATCTCGGCGAGGGGCGGGGAGGCTGTTGCCCGCCGAACGCCTTTCCCAGGAATTCCTCCATGGACTTTTCCCGTTTCTTCATCGACAGGCCGATCTTCGCGGCGGTGCTGTCGATCGTGATCTTCGCCGCAGGCCTGATCACGATTCCAATCCTGCCGATCAGCGAGTACCCGGAAGTGGTGCCGCCGTCGGTGGTCGTGCGCACGGTGTATCCGGGCGCCAACCCCAAGGTCATTGCCGAGACCGTCGCCACGCCGCTTGAAGAGGCGATCAACGGCGTCGAAGGCATGATGTACCTGAAGTCGGTCGCCGGCTCGGACGGTGTGCTGCAGATGACCGTCACCTTCCGCCCGGGCACCGACCCGGACGCGGCGGCGGTGAAAGTGCAGAACCGCGTGGCGCAGGCGCAGGCGCGCCTGCCCGAGGACGTGCGCCGGCAGGGCGTGACCACGCAGAAGCAGTCACCGACCTTCCTGATGGTGGTGCACCTGACCTCGCCGAACGGCAAGTACGACACCCTGTACCTGCGCAACTACGCCCGTCTGCACGTCAAGGATGCGCTGGCGCGTATTCCGGGCGTGGGTGACGCGCAGATCTTCGGTGGTGGTGACTACGCCATGCGCGCCTGGCTGGACCCGGACAAGGTCGCCTCGCGCGGCCTGACCGCCAGTGACGTAGTGCGCGCCATGCGTGAGCAGAACGTGCAGGTCTCGGCCGGCCAGCTCGGCGCCGAACCGCTGCCGAACAGCCAGTTCCTGACCCTGATCAATGCCCAGGGCCGCCTGAAGACTGAAAAGGAATTCGGCGACATCGTGCTCAAGAGCGGTGTTGATGGCGAGATCGTGCGCCTGGCCGATGTGGCCCGCCTGGAACTGGGTGCCGGTGACTACACCCTGCGTTCGCAGCTGGACGGCAAGAACGCGGTGGGTATCGGTATCTTCCAGTCGCCGGGTGCCAATGCACTGGAGATCCGCGACCAGGTCATCTCGACGATGGACGAGATGCAGAAGACCATGCCGGCCGACGTGAAGTACGAAGCCGTGTATGACACCACCATCTTCGTGCGCGACTCGATCAAGGCCGTGGTCTCCACGCTGCTGGAAGCGATCGCGCTGGTGGTGCTGGTGGTGATCCTGTTCCTGCAGACCTGGCGTGCGTCGATCATTCCGCTGATCGCGGTGCCGGTGTCGGTGGTCGGTACTTTCGCCGCGCTGTACCTGCTGGGCTTCTCGATCAATACGCTGAGCCTGTTCGGCCTGGTGCTGGCGATCGGCATCGTGGTGGATGACGCGATCGTGGTGGTGGAGAACGTCGAGCGCAACATCGAAGAAGGCCTGTCGCCCACCGCCGCGGCCCACCAGGCCATGCGTGAGGTGTCCGGCCCGATCATCGCGATCGCGCTGGTGCTGTGTGCCGTGTTCGTGCCGATGGCCTTCCTGTCGGGTGTCACTGGCCAGTTCTACAAGCAGTTCGCGGTCACCATCGCCATCTCCACGGTGATCTCGGCGATCAACTCGCTGACCCTGTCGCCGGCCCTGGCCGCGCGTCTGCTGAAGGCCCATGGAGCGCCGAAGGACGGCCCGAGCCGCTTGATCGACCGCCTGTTCGGCTGGGTGTTCCGTCCGTTCAACCGCTTCTTCAAGTCCAGTTCGGAGAAGTACGAGCGTGGCGTGGCCCGCATCCTCGGCCGTCGTGGTGCGGTGTTCGTGGTCTACGCGATCCTGCTGGTCGGTACCGGTGTGATCTTCAAGCTGGTGCCGCCGGGCTTCATCCCGACCCAGGACAAGCTGTACCTGATTGCCGGTGTGAAGCTGCCGGAAGGTTCGTCGATCGCGCGTACCGATGAAATGCTGCGCAAGGTCGCCAAGATCGCCCAGGAAACCGATGGCGTGGCCCACACCATCTCGTTCCCGGGTTTGAACGCGCTGCAGTTCACCAACACGCCGAACACCGGTGTGGCGTTCATTCCGCTCAAGCCGTTCGCCGAGCGTCATGGCCGTACCGCCGCGCAGATCAACGCCGAGATCAACCAGAAGATCGCCGGCCTGCAGGAAGGCTTCGCCTTCTCGATGATGCCGCCGCCGATCCTCGGCCTGGGCAACGGCAACGGCTACCAGATGTTCATCGAGGACCGCGGCAACCTGGGTTACGGCGCGCTGCAGAATGCTGTACAGGCAATGCAGGGCACCGTTGCGCAGACGCCGGGCATGGCCTTCCCGATTTCCAGCTACCAGGCCAATGTGCCGCAGCTGGATGCCGAGGTCGACCGCGTCAAGGCCAAGGCACAGGGCGTGCAGCTCACCGAACTGTTCGACACGCTGCAGACCTACCTCGGCTCGGCCTACGTCAACGACTTCAACCAGTTCGGCCGTACCTGGCAGGTCATCGCGCAGGCGGACGGTCCGTACCGCGAAACGGTCGAGGACATCGGCAAGCTGCGTACCCGCAATGACCGCGGCGAGATGGTGCCGATCGGTTCGATGGTCACCATCAAGCAGACCTTCGGCCCGGACCCGGTGCTGCGCTTCAATGGCTATCCGGCAGCGGATCTGGCCGGTGAAGCCGACCCGCGCCTGCTGTCTTCGGCCGAGGCGATGAACAAGCTGACCGAGATCGCCGGCAAGGTGCTGCCGGTGGGCATGACCACCGAATGGACCGACCTGAGCTACCAGCAGGCAACCCAGGGCAAGGCCGCCTTCATCGTGTTCCCGGTGGCGATCATGCTGGCCTTCCTGGTGCTGGCCGCACTGTACGAGAGCTGGTCGCTGCCGCTGGCGGTGATCCTGATCGTGCCGATGACCCTGCTGTCCGCGCTGTTCGGCGTGTGGCTGACCGGTGGTGACAACAACGTGTTCGTGCAGGTCGGCCTGGTGGTGCTGATGGGCCTGGCGTGCAAGAACGCGATCCTGATCGTCGAATTTGCCAGAGAGCTGGAGATGGGCGGCAAGGGTATCGTTGAAGCTGCGCTGGAAGCCTGCCGCCTGCGCTTGCGCCCGATCGTGATGACCTCCATCGCGTTCATCGCCGGCACCGTACCGCTGGTGCTGTCGCACGGTGCAGGTGCCGAGGTGCGCTCGGTGACCGGTATCACCGTGTTCGCCGGCATGCTGGGCGTGACCCTGTTCGGCCTGTTCCTCACCCCGGTGTTCTACGTGGCCCTGCGCAAGTTCGTCACCCGCAACGGTGGTGGCCAGCTGGTGCAGCACGGCGAGCCGACCATCCACCACTGACATGGAACCCCGTCGCCGCCGGTCGCTGGCCGGCGGCGGCTTCCCCCTCACGAGGCAAGAATCCATGAACTCTCATCAGAACAAGATCGCGCTGGTCACCGGCGCCACCCGCGGCATCGGCGCCGAGACCGTGCGCCAGCTGGCCCAGGCCGGCGTGCATACGCTGCTGGCCGGCCGCAAGCGCGAGACCGCCGTAGAGCAGGCGCTGAAGCTGCAGGCCGAGGGCCTGCCGGTGGAAGCCATCCAGCTGGACGTGACCGATGCAGCCAGCATCGCCGAAGCGGTCGAGCAGGTACGCCAGCGCCATGGGCGCCTGGACATCCTGGTCAACAACGCCGGCATCATGATCGAGAACCCGGCGCAAGCGCCGTCCGAACAGTCGCTGGATACCTGGAAGCGCACTTTCGACACCAACGTGTACGCACTGGTTGCGGTGACCCAGGCCTTCCTGCCACTGGTCAGGCAGGCCAAGTCCGGGCGCATCGTCAACGTTTCGAGCATGCTCGGCTCGCAGACCCTGCACGCTGATCCGACCTCGGGCATCTACGATTTCAAGATCCCCGCGTACAACGCCTCCAAGGCAGCGGTGAACAGCTGGACGCTGGCACTGGCGCATGAACTGCGCAGCACCCAGATCAAGGTCAATACCGTGCATCCGGGTTACGTGAAAACCGATATGAACGGCGGCCACGGCGAGATCGAGATCAGCGAAGGCGCGCGCTCCAGTGTGCAGATGGCACTGATCGGCCATGAAGGTCCGAACGGCAGCTTCACCTACCTGGGCGAGGTGCTGCCATGGTGATCCGCACGTTGGCGATGGCCGTCTCCAGCCTGGTGCTGGCAGGCTGTGTCAGCGTCGGCCCGAACTACAAGGCGCCGGTGCAGGATCCGGTGGTGCTGCAGGGGGCGCAGCAGCCGGTGTTCAGCACCACCTCGCCGGTGGCCAGCTGGTGGGCGCAGTTCGATGATCCGGTGCTGGAAGAGCTGGTGCACGGCGCACTGTCGGACAACCTGGACCTGCGCGTGGCCGTGGCCCGCGTCAGCCAGGCCCGTGCGGTGTTCGTCGAAAGCCGCTTCGACCAGGCGCCCCACGTTACCGCGGGCGGCAGCTACGATCGCCGCAAGCAACCCGATCCGCAGCTGGGTGGGCAGCGGGTGTTCAGTGAAAGCTACCAGCTCGGCTTCGATGCGGGCTGGGAGCTGGATCTGTTCGGCCGCAAGCGCCGTGCTGCAGAAGCCGCGCGTGGCGACCTCGACGCCGAGCAGGCCAACCTGGCCGACGCACAGGTACTGATCGCCGCCGAAGTGGCACGCAACTACTTCGAGCTGCGCGGCACACAGAAGCGCATCGCCGTGGCCCAGCACACCCTGGTCAATCTGCGCGAGACGCAGAAGCTGACCGAGGCACGCTGGGAGCTGGGCGCCGGCAGCGAGCTGGACGTGCAGAGCAGTCGTGCCCGGCTGAAGGCGATCGAGGCCGACATTCCGCTGCTGGAAGTGGCCGAAACGCAGTCGCGCAACCGCCTGGCGGTTCTGCTGGGCCAGCGTCCGGAAACGCTGACCGCCATGCTTGCGCCGCACGAAGTGCCGGCATTCGCCAAGGCGCTGCCGCTGGGCGATACCCGCGAGCTGCTGCGCCAACGCGCCGACGTGCGCGTGGCCGAGCGTCGTCTTGCCGCCGCTACCGCGCGGGTGGGCGTGGCCACGGCGGATCTGTTCCCGCGGCTGTCGCTGTCCGGATTCGTCGGCTTCCTCGGTGGCGATGCCAGTGGCCTGGTCAATGGCAACAACAAGGCCTGGTCGCTGACGCCGTCGCTGAGCTGGGCGGCCTTCGATTTCGGCACCGTGCGTGCACGCCTGCGTGCCAGCAAGGCCGAGGCCGAAGGCGTGGCAGCACAGTATGAGCAGACGGTGCTGCTGGCACTGGAAGACACCGAGAACGCGCTGACCCGCTATTCCAAGCAGCAGGCGCGGCTGGCGATCGTGGTCGAGCAGGCGCAGGCGGCACGCCGTGCCGAGTCGCTGGCGCAGATCCGCTATCGCGAGGGCTCGGAGGACTTCCTGACCCTGCTGGATGCGCAGCGTACGCAGCTGGCAGCCGATGATGCGTTGGCCGCGGCCGAGTCCGAGGTCAACGTCAGCGTGGTGGGGGTGTACAAGGCGCTGGGTGGTTGGGGTCAATCACCGCAGCCGGCGAGTGTGGCGCAGGTGCAGTAACCGCAGGGGACGGAAGCAGTGGCTTCCGTCCCTTTCTTCTTTCAGGGCCAGTGATTGGCTGGTGTCTCGCGCTCGCGCATGCGCACGATGCAGAAGCGATGGCCGGTCGGTGCTTCCATCACCCACCAGCGTTTGACGAAGCCTATCCGCCGCGCGCCGAGCTTCTCCAGGCGGTCGGCCTCGGCGTCGATGTCGTCGCTCTCGATGTCCAGGTGCACCCGTGAAGGATGATTGACGCGTTGCACCTCCACGTTCAGGCCTGCGGGCGCGCCTTGCAGGTCGGCGTACTCGGCGCCGTCTTCGGCATAGGCGGGCTGCGCCTGCAGGCCGAGCGCGGCGGACCAGAAGCGGGCACCTTCGTCGGCGGGAATGCCCTCGCAATCGATGATGAAACCGGCCAGGCGGCTCTGGTGTGCCATGCCTTTCTCCACAGTTCGGGAACGGGGGCAGGGTAGCGCGGTGTGTGCTGTGGACGTTGTCACAGTCGTGACGTTTCTGACTCTGCCGGAAGCCGTGTCCGCCGTGTAACTAGTGGGGCAGATTCCAGGGAGTACATACGATGAGTGATGACAGGCGGGATACCCAGCGCATGCTGTTTGGCGACCCGGGGCCACCCGGCGCAGGCCTTTCGGTGGCGGTCGTTGTGCTGCTGGTGCTGGCGACGATGGCCGCTGCGATCGGTTTCCTGCGACTGCCTGATCCGATGCTGGGGCTGGGCCTGATCGGCGTTGCCGTGTTCCTTGCTGTCGGCGCCCGCATCTGCCAGGCGCGCAACCAGCACCTGGCGTTGTACCGGCTGTTGTCGCGGCAGCCGCCGCGGTAGCCACGGCTGCCGCAGAGATTCAGTGCTTCGGCCAGTCCAGCTCGACCACCAGCGGGAAGTGATCCGACGGCAGCACGCCGTCGATGCGGCGGTCATCGGTGAGGAAACTGCGGGCATGGAAGCCGCGCACCAGCACCCAGTCCAGCTGCACGGTGGCCTTGCCGGTGAAGTCGTGGAAGGTCAGGCGTGGTCCCTGCGGTGCATTCACCTGCGTGCGTGTGTCCTGCAGCTGGCGGGTGAATGCCTTGTAGGTGTCACCGCCAGGCTCGCTGTTGAAGTCACCGGTCAGGACCACCGGCAGGTCGGCAGGCAGGGCTTGCAGGCGCTTGCCGATCAGCTCGGCACCCTTCACCCGGCGCGGTTCGTCCTCGTCGCGATAGGGCAGGTGGGTATTCATGAAGTAGAAACGGCGGCCATCGTCCAGGCGCCGGAACAGGGCCCAGGTGACCATGCGCGGGTACAGGTTGCCCCAGCTGATGCTGCCGGGTACTTCGGGCGTATCGGATAACCAGAAGTTGCCGGATTCCTCGATGGCCAGCACCTTGCTGTCGTAGAACACGCCCATGTGTTCATCGCCGCTGCCACCGCGGCGGCCTTCACCGAACCAGCGGTAGCCGGGCAGATGCCCGGACAGGAAGTCGGCCTGTTCCTTCACCAGCTCCTGCGTGCCAATCACGGCCGGGTGTGCATCGAGGATGACCTTGACCATGGCATCGCGACGGTCCGGCCAGCGCTTGCCCGGTTCGGTATCGGCCGGGGTACGGACATTGAACGACATCACTTTCAGTGGCACCGGCGCAGCAGCCCAGGCGACGGCAGGCAGAGCAAGCGCCAGCAGCGCACACAGCGCAGGGCGACGGAAACGCGACAACATCGTGGAATCCCTCCATTCCATGAAAACGGTTTCATGAAGCATGCCATGGACGGTGGGGTCGGCGATATGCCGGGATGGGCGGATGGAAGATGCCGGGCGGGCGGTGAAGGTCCCGCCCGGCGGATCGCGCGGGCGCGATCAGGAGGTCATGGGTGCTTAGTCGGCAGGCAGGTACCACTGGCCATTCTGGTCAATCCAGTACACCTCGATGTAGGGAGTGCCGTCCTCGTCGAAGTACGTCACTTCGCAACGTTGATGGTAATAGGGCCCCATCTTGACCCGGACGCAGTTCGTGTTCTCCGGACCACCGCCACCACCGCCGGCGGTGGCCTGGGACGGCGTGGAGAGAGCTCCCACGGCAAACATCAGTGCGGCCATCGAGGCCAGGTGCAGTTTCATGGGCATCATCCTTGTGTCTGCAATCGCGCATCTGCGCGGTGTCGTGCAACTACCCCCGGGTAGAGCATGCGCCCGAGTGGCAGCCGCTGCATGCGCGCCGGCCCGGCGGGCGGCCCGGCGCATTCCCCTGCCGGCTCAGTCGCGCAGGTAAGGGTTGCCGTACTCGTCGATCCAGTACTCGGCTTCGTACACGTTGCCGAACTCATCGGTGTAGGTTTCCGTGCAGTGCTGGTGGACCCGGTTGTGGTCCACTTTCACCGGCACGCACGAAACATTTTCTTTCGGTCCCCCGGCATTGGCGTCCGCCACCGGAGCCAGGGTTGCCGTTGCCATCACCAACGCGGCCATCGCGGCCAGTTGCAGTTTCATAAGCATCGTCCTTGCTTTCTGCAATCGCGCACATGCGCATGGCGTGTGTAACACGCGAACCAGAGCGCCGGAAGTGTCTTGCCCGGATCAGTCCTCGATCTCGCCGCGCCGACTGGCAGCACGCACCGCCTGCGCGGTGGTTGCCACGCCCAGGCGCTGGCGCGCGCGTCGCAGATGATTCTCCACCGTACGGGCGGAAAGTCCCAGCGTGGCCGCGATTTCCGCTTGGCGACGGCCGGCGGCGACCCAGCGCAGCACCTCGCGTTCGCGCGTGCTCAACGCACTTCCGGAAAGCTCGGTGGGCGTCTCGGAAAGCCGGCGTGCGGCACGGAATGCTGCAGCTGCAGCAGCATCCAGCAGCAGTCGCGCGCTGGCCGATGCATCGATCGCTGTCCCGGCAAAACTGATCGCGCCTTCCAGCCCTGTGGTGCCGAACACCGGCACCTGCAGACCGTGCAGGCCTTCACCACGTGGCTGCTTTACCACCTGATAGCGTTCGCCGCGAACGCCCTGGCGCTTGCTCCAGAAGAACGGCGCGTCACTGTCCAGAACGTGGCGATTGACCGGACAGGCGTGCAGGTAGCGCGCGAGGTCGGTAGTGCTGCCGTCGCCGAACCAGTCGCCCTCGATCCAGTACACGCGCTGGGTACCGCGTTCCAACCCCGTGCCGGTGGCGAACACCAGCACGCGGTCGTAGCCCAGCGGTGCAGAGATGCCGCGTAGTACCGCGCCCACCGCACTCAGTGAGCGGGCGCGTTCCAGTTCCAGCAACGCCTGCACCAGATCGCTCACGCCAGTCAGCGCCCGGCCAATGCGTCGAGCAGCGTGCGCGCGGCCAGCTTGCCCAGCGCATTGCCGGCCAGCGGGCTGTCGCCGGTCAGCAACAGGCGGTCCTGCAGCACGCTGCCATCGATGCCGTCGTTGACGATCTGCACGCCCTGCTGCGCCAGGCGCTCACCGAAGAACCACGGCAGCTGCCCGGGCATGTAGCCGATCTCCGGCGTTTGCCGGTCCATCGCATCGGGGAAGGCACAGATGCGGTAGCCGCGGAACAGCGAGCCACCGTCGGCCTCGTCAACGCCTGTGGCCAGCAATGCGGCCGGGCCGTGGCAGAGGGTGATGATGTGACGCTGCTCGGCCATCGCCCAGTGCAGGGCCGCCTTTACCGCGCGACTCTGCGGCAGTCCGATGAGGGCGCCGTGGCCACCGGGAATGAACACGGCTGCATAGTCCGACGCGGCATCGAGGCCTGCCACCACCTCTTCCAACGGCAGTGGCTGGCGGAAGCGGGCTTCGTAGCGGTCGTACAGTCCGCCGATCTCCTTGTCCTCATGCGGGAACGCCCACCACTCGAACTTGGCGGCGTTGCCGGACAGCGTCGCCACATCGATGTCGAAGCCGGCCTTGTCCAGGTGGTACATCGGCAGCAGGGTTTCCACCGGATGGTTGCCGGTGGAGAACAAGTGGCCGTTGGCGGTGGGCAGATAGCGTTCGTCCGCAGCGATCATCAGCACCTTCCAGCGGCCATCGCGGCGCGCGTCGGGATAGTCGGCGCCGGACAGGTCGCTCTTCGCCGATGTGAACTGTGACAGCGAGTACGGCGACGGGAAGAAGGCGTCGCGCTCGGCCGGATCGGGGCTGGGGTGGCGGCTGGGCTCTTGCGTGTTCATGCGGACCTCCAGTGGGGTAGTGGAGCCAGCATAGAAGGGCGGATGCGTACAGGCGATGAGGGTTTTCCCCTCATTCGCGCGACGTTGCCACCTGTTGGCGCCAGGCATTCGGGCTCATACCGAAGGCGCGGCGGAAAGCACGACTGAATGCCGGTTCGGAGAGATACCCGACGTCTCCGGCGATCTGAGAAACCCGCCGGTTTCCGCTGCGCAGCAGCTCTGCGGCCAGTTGCAGCCGCGATCCAGCGAGATAGCGCATGGGTGACATGCCAGTGGCCAGGCTGAACCGCTGCGCGAAATTCGAGCGCGATTGATTCAGGCTTGCCGCCAGAGACTCGACCGTCCATGCCTGTGCGGGGTGTGCCTGTATCAACGCCAGTGCCCGCCCGATCAATGGGTCGGCCAGCGCATGCAGACGCTGGCAGTTGTGTGGACTGGAGGTTCCCAGCCAGTAGCGCAGCGTCCAGACAAACAACAGGTCGAGCAGGCGTGACAGCATAAGCCCACTGCCCAGGGTGGGCCGGGCCGCTTCAACCTGGATCGCGCCCAGGGTAACCGCCACCCAATCGGCCGAGCTGGCGGGAAATCCGTTTGGCATCCGGTCCACCCCGGGGACATGCAGCCAGCCGGGCAGGGCATCAAGCAGCAACTGGCTGCCTGGGCCGTCAAATCCAAAGGATGCCGTGGTCAGATGGACGGGCTGCATAGCTTCGCCGGCACAGTCGATGCGATGTGTCCGGCCATGCGGCATCAACAGCAGCTCGCCGGCCTGCAGTGGCACGACCGCTGCATCCGCATGCAGACGTGCCGTGCCCTGTTCGATGAAATGGAAGCAGCCGCGCCCCTCGGCAATGATGCGGGTTCCATCGGGCTGCACGACGTGGCGGGTGATGTCGCCGCCGTGCATGCGCGAGGACTGGAAGATCGCAAACAAGGCATCGGATCCGGCCTGGAGCGATTCGGTGGTGTGGAGCCTTGGCATGGTTTTCAGGAGTCCGTGCATCGCCGCTGGCAGTGGCGATCCGTAGTCTGGTCGGGTGGCTTCAGGCAGCGCTGGTGGCTGTCGGGCAACGATCCCATCCAAGTGAGGAGTTCTGCAAGATGAGCAAGCCAAGCATCGTTCTGGTTCATGGTTTCTGGGGTGGCGCCGCGCATTGGTCCAAGGTGATCCTGGAGCTCGATCGCCGGGGTTTCCACGACCTGCATGCCGTGGAACTGCCATTGACGTCGCTGGCCGACGACGCAGAGCGAACCCGGCGCATGATCCGCCAGATCCCGGGGCCGGTGCTGCTGGTCGGTCATTCCTATGGTGGCGCGGTGATCTCCGAAGCCGGAAACGAACCCAACGTGACCGGCCTGGTGTTCATCGCCGCGTTCGCGCCGGATGCGGGTGAGAGTCCCGGTGGCATTACCGAGCAACAGCTGCCGCAGGCGGCGGCCAATCTGGCGCCGGACAGCGACGGCTATCTGTGGCTGCAGCCCGGCAAATTTCACGAGAGTTTCTGCCAGGACCTGCAGGCCGACGAGGCGCGGGTGATGGCGGTCACGCAGAAGGCGCCGATGGCGAGCACGTTCGGTGATGCCGTCAGTGACCCGGCGTGGCGACACAAGCCGAGCTGGTACCAGGTCTCCAGCGCTGACCACATGATCCACCCTGACAACCAGCGGCGCATGGCGGCCCGCATGCAGCCACGTGCCAGCATTACGCTGGACGCCAGTCATGCTTCGTTGGCATCGCAGCCGGTAGCGGTGGCCGAACTGATCACCGACGCTGCGGCCCACGGACAAGGCTGAGTACGCCGGTCATGCCTCAGTGGCGGTGTCCCGGCCCGCCAGAGCACTGCTGCCGTGATGCCGCCACGCTTGCGTTACTTGTTCTGCCGGTCGTGCTCCTGCATGTCTTCATGCAGGATCCGCCGCAGTTCGACGATGGCCGGCGTGGCTTCCTGCACGCTGTGCCCGGACACGATCACCTTCTCCGAATCCGCGTGCGGAAGGTGCGAGCTCCAGTAGGGCACCAGCCCGTCGTCGGTCTTTTCCAGCGGACCATCTGCCTTGGCGCGCGCGATGATCGAGTGGTAACGCACCTTCGGTGCCATCGGCAGGTCGGCCACGGCGCGCACGAAGGGATCGTCCTTGTCCAGGTTCTGGATGCTGTTCATCTGGTAGCCGTGCTTGCCGTCGTTGCGATCGATCTTGCCGTCGTTGGCGATGGTGGCCACGTCCTCCAGGACGGTCAGTGGCAGCCGTACC
Source organism: Stenotrophomonas sp. 80084_Sma (assembly GCF_056481995.1). NCBI lineage: Bacteria > Pseudomonadati > Pseudomonadota > Gammaproteobacteria > Lysobacterales > Lysobacteraceae > Stenotrophomonas > Stenotrophomonas sp. 80084_Sma. The sequence continues at coordinate 1,913,386 of NZ_CM151177.1, forward strand.
AGGCGGCCGATCCAGCGGCCGAGGCGGGTGCTCGCCACATCGGTACCGCGGTGCGGTGTGGCAATGAATACCACGCGAGATACTTCCGGTTCCGGCAGGAAGGTCAGCACCGGCGCGCCCTTGGTGCGCAGCAGCTCCTGCTGCGCAGGCGTCATCTGTGCGGTCGCCAGCAGGGTCTCTACCAGGTGGTCGCCGGAAGAAGACACCATCAGCCGTGAGATCACCCCACCCATGCTGTGCCCGACCAGCACCATGTCATGAGAGGCCTGCGCCTTGCCGCTGGGGTCGAAGTGCTTGAACACCTCATCCAGCGTGTGGCGCATCGCATCGTGGCTCATCGCGATGGGCATGTTGGTCGGGTAGTAGAACTGCCAGACCTGGAAGTCCTGGCGGATCTCGTCGTCGCGCATCAGCTCGTTGGCGACGTTGACCCAGGCTTCCGGGCTGCTGGCCAGGCCATGGATCATCAGCAGCACGCGGCGGTTCGGGTCGTAGGGCTGCATCATGTACAGATGCGGCGTGTCGATGCCGCCCTTGCCACCGAACAGCGAACGCAGCGATTGGTGGCTGAAATTGGAGCGCGCCAGCCACAGTGCGTAGCCTGCGGTGAAGTTCGCGGCCAATGGCACCTGCTGCCCATGCAGGGTGACTTCCGTGACCTGGTAGGGATCGTGGATCTCCAGTTCCGGCTCGTCGTCGTGCAGTACTTCCCACAGGTTCTTTCCGGAGAAGCGCAGCAGCACCGTCATCGATGGCGACGGCATCTCGCTCCAGCTCTGCGTGACGGGCGTGGTGGCCTGCGCGGCGGCTGTGGTGGCCGGCGGCGTGGTGGCCGTAGTGGCGGCGGGATCATCCATCACGGCCACCAGTTCGGCACCGAAGCCATCGCGGCGATGCACGCTGCGCAGCGTGCCGGTGAACGACAGCGAGGCTGCCGGTACCAGTTCGGTGGGCGTACGCGTATCCAGCGGTGATGCTTGGCCCGACGGCGCCAGCACGAACGTCCAGCGGCCCAGCTGGAAGTGGCTGGCTTCACCATGCACGCGCCCGGTGGCATAGGCGTTGTACAACTGTACCGAGGCTTCCTGCACGGCCAGGTTGTAGTAGTCGCGCACCTGGGTCTGGCGGTCTTCGAAACCGCGCTGGTTGGCCGTGCGCTCGGTGAAGAACAGGTAGGCGTAGGCCTGCCGCGCGACCTGCATCCACGCGTCCAGGCGCGGCTGGAAGTCCGCATCCAGTTCGGTGATCGCGCTCTTGGCACGGCCTGACGTGGAGTACTCGCGCTTGGGCGCGGGCAAGGTCATCGCATACTGCAGCCACAGTTCGGCCAGGCTTGAGCGCTTGTCCTCCTCGCGCACCACGATGCTGCCTTCCATGGCCTCGATGCAGGGCAGGCCTGGCTTGGCGCAGACGCCTTCGTCGAGGCCGGCGACGCGCAGCGTCTCCATGGTGGCCGAACTGAGCTTGCCGGTGGTCAGGATGTCGCCGCGTTTCAGGGCGATGTACTGGCCGGGGGTGACCGAGGCCACCTGCACCGACGGCCCGAACTGGCGCAACGTCGCGCAGCCGCCCAGAGTGAGCAGCACGGTGATGATGAGGGTCGTGCGGCCGATGAAGCCCAAGCCCGTGGTTGCCATACGATCCTCCTGCGCGGTGGCGCCACTCTAGCGGTCGGCATGTCAAAGCGGAAGATACCGGGCGGTCGGTTTGGAGCGCGGAAATGCCGCCAACCGGGCGATTCAGGCATTTCCGTGTGACACTGGGGTGAACAGGATGAATGCGGGGCTGCGATGCGATGGCTTGAGACCCGTGTTCCTCCGCCTCTCGTGATGCTGTTGTGCGCCGCCATCGGCTATATGGTCAGCCGATGGCAGCCGGGCGCGGCGCTGCAGCTACCCGTGCCGGAGTTGCTTGCGGGTCTGGTGATGGCCTTCGGCGTGGTATTGAACCTGCTGCCGAAGCTGGCCTTCCGGCGCGTGGGCACCACGGTCAACCCCCTGCGGCCAGCGACGTCGAGCGTGCTGGTCACGCACGGCGTGTACCGCTACACGCGCAACCCGATGTACCTGGGCCAGGCCACTGTCCTGGCAGGTGCCATGCTGTACCTGCAGAATCTGACCGCACTACTGGCCGTGCCGCTGTTCGTGCTGTACATCAGCCGATGGCAGATCATGCCGGAAGAGCGGGCACTGTCGGCCCGCTTTCCGGAGGCATACGCAGCCTTCCGCCAGCGCGTACGGCGCTGGCTCTAGCGCGGGTCAGGCCGTCACGGTGTGATCTGGCACTTCACGGCAGCGGAATAGCCTTCGTAATCATCACCGGCAATCACGTGCAGGGTGTGGTGCTTGTCGATGCGCTTCACGTAGGACGGTGCTTCGGTGTTGGCGTATTCGTTGACCGTGGTCACCGACCAGGTCTTGGCCAGGCGCTTGGGGTCGACACCGTTCAAGTAGACGAAGATGCTCTTCTCGCCCTCGGCGACATTCACGTCGGCATGGGTGACGGTACCGCCGAACAGGGCGACCGGCGTGGTTTCCGGCTCGAACGTGCCGCCAGGCTTTCTGGCCAGGCCGGCTGCCTGCAGGGCATCGATGGCCTCGGCTTCGCTGAAGGTCGAGCCTGCCTTGCAGGCCAGCAGGGCTTCGAGTGTTGCGGTGCCGGGCGGCGCGATGGCTGGTGCAACCGCGTGCGCAGCCGGGGTCGCGGCACAAGCAGCCAGGAGCAGGGCAGAGGTGATGATCACAGTTCTCATCGCAGGTCCTTCTGTAGGTAGTGGGCAGCAACGCGGGGAGGATGCCGCTTCATTTTGCGATGTTTCAGTCAGTGCCGCGTGCAGCAATGGATCATGACCCATTCCGGCTGCCGTCGTCCGATTCAAGCAAGACGGCGCCGTCGCCGCGTTGTGACAACTGGTCGCCAGGGTTTCGCAACGGACAGTCCTTCAGTGACAGGCAACCACAGCCGATGCAGCCGTCGAGCTGGTCGCGCAGCTGGACCAGGCTGCGGATGCGCTCGTTCAGCATGTCGCGCCAGTTGCTGGACAGCCTTGCCCAGTCCTTCGAACTGGGCGCCCGTTCGGCTGGAAGATCATCCAGCGCGATCTTGATCGTGGCCAAAGGAACGCCCGCCCGCTGTGCGACCTTGATCACGGCAATGCGCCGCAGCACGTCGCGGCGGTAGCGGCGCTGGTTGCCGTTGTTGCGCCAGCCATGGATCAGTCCCTTGGCTTCATAGAAGTGCACGGTGGCAATGCTGACCCCGCTGCGACGCGCGACTTCGCCCACGGAAAGCGGAACGCTGACATCGATCTTCATGGCCGGGGTTCCTTGACCTCATCAATACATGAGGTTTTATAAGGCAGTTCCCTTTTTCCTGCATGTGAACCCTGGGCTGCAGGTCATGAATCATAGGTTTGAACGAAAATGGAACAGCAAGGCATCGCCGTCCCCGGCACCCGCTGGGGCGATCTCCTGTCCGGCCGCAATGCAGTGCGCTCACTTGCCCTGGCGGGCGGGGTCGCACTGCATGCGGTCAACGTCTACATCGCCACCACCATGTTGCCAACCGTGGTGGAGGACATCGGTGGCCTGGATCTCTACGCATGGAACACCACGCTCTTCGTGGTCGCGTCCATCCTGGGGTCGGCACTGTCGATCAAGCTGCTTGAACGTGCCGGGCCTCGTGGAAGCTATGCACTGGCGACGCTCATCTTCGCAGCCGGTGCCGTGATCTGCGCGCTCGCGACCTCGATGCCGATGATGCTGGTGGGGCGGCTGGTGCAGGGTGTCGGCGGCGGCTTCCTGTTCGCACTGGCCTACGCCATGATCCGGCTCGCGTTCGAAGAGCCGCTCTGGCCCCGCGCGATGGCCCTGGTTTCGGGGATGTGGGGCGTGGCGACGTTGATCGGACCTGCGGTGGGCGGCGTCTTCGCCGAATGGGGCGTATGGCGGGCCGCATTCTGGTCGGTCACCGCGGTTGCCGTGTTGTTCGCGCTGCTGGCGTCGAAGGTCCTTCCGCAGAGGGAGGCATCGTCTTCAGCTGCGGCCAGGTCCTCGGTCCCGTGGTTGCAGATCCTGCTGCTGACCCTGGCCGTCATCAGTGTCTCCCTAGGCAGTACATCCTCGAGCGCAGTCAACAATTTCATTGGCATCGTGATGGCCGTGTTCCTCGCAGTGGTGCTGATGAGGATCGAGTCCCGAGCGAAGCAGACGCTGCTTCCTTCCGGCGCTCTCCGGCTCCGCTCGCGGCTGGCCGCGTTGTATGGGCTGATGTCGCTGCTGGTGGTGATGATCACCAGCGGCGAGGTCTTCGTGCCACTGTTCCTGCAGGTGCTGCATCAGCAATCACCGCTTGCTGCGGGCTACCTCGCGGCGCTGATGGCGGCCGGTTGGACGCTCGGGTCGTTGGTCGGCTCCGGCTTCAGCGGGCGCGGCGTTGACCGGGCGTTGATGATCGGCCCGGCGCTGGGGTGGGTGGGCATGATCGGGCTGGCGCTGCGGGTGCCGGCTGCGGGCAGCGGTACGTGGTTGCAGATGGTGCCGATCTGCGTGGCGCTGGCCGTCATCGGGATCGGCGTGGGTCTGGCTTGGCCTCACCTGCTGACACGTGTTCTGACCTCTGCACCGCCGGAGGAACAGGAGCGCGCCGGTGCGTCGATCACCACCATCCAGCTGTTCGCCACCGCGGCCGGGGCAGCGCTTGCCGGGATGGTCGCCAATGCAGCGGGACTGATCGAGCCGGGCGGGGCCGAGGGAACCGCGCGTGCGGCCCGGTGGCTGTTTGCCACCTTCGCGCTGGCGCCGATGCTGGGCATGCTGCTGGTGAAGCGATGCCGCTTTCCGGCAGACGTGAACTGAGGAACGGAGGAGGGCGCAGCGACCTTGCCGGGCCGCTGCGCCATGCCATCAGTTGCTGGCTGCCTTCACGGCTTCGGCCGCGTCAATGATGCCTGGCCCGCAGCCACCCGGGCAGTTCGCTGCGGCGATCGGGTGCGCAGTGCGACGCAGGATGTCCTTGACCTGGTCGGTGGTCTTTGGCACCGGCGCCACCGCTTGCATCAGCGCGACGATGCCAGCGACGTGAGGCGCCGCCATCGAAGTGCCGGACATGAAGTCGAAGGCGTTGTTACCCACCGTGGACAGGATGCCCTGTGCCGGATGCTGACGGGTCGGGGCGCAGTTGGCCTGGCTAGGCGGCGTGGCCAGCGGCAGGAACTCGCCGACGGACGCGCGGCAGGACCAGGTTTCACCACCGGGTGCGGTGATATGGATGCCTGCGCCATAGTTGGAGTAGAACGCGCGTCGCCCGCCCTGATCGTTGGCAGCCACCGCGATCACGCCCTTGCAGTTCGCCGGAGCAAACTCGGACACATCCAGATTGCTGTTGCCGGCGGCGACCACCACGATCGTGCCCTGCGCGGTGATGTCGTCGATTGCATCCTGCTCGGCCGGCGAGCAGGCGCGGCGGCCGCCCAGGCTGAGATTGATGACTTCGGCCGGGTTCGCATTGGCCGGGACGTTGGGCACGTTGATACCGGCACTCCAGAGCATGCCATCGATGATGTCGGCGGAACCGCCATTGCCCTGGTTGCCGAGTACGCGTACCGGCACGACCTTCGCGTTGTAGGCCACGCCGGCCACGCCGATCTGGTTGTTGGTCACCGCAGCGACCGTTCCAGCGACGTGGGTGCCGTGTGCGATGCCCGAGGCATCGAAGGCATCCGCGTCGCGTCCATCGCCATCGTCGGAGCCGCCACAGCCGGGATTCATTCCGCCGATGATGCATTGCCAATCACTGAACGGACGGGTCGACGAGATCATGTCGTAGCCCGGCAGCAGGTTGGCCTGCAGGTCGTTGTTGTTGAGGTAGCCCGAATCGACCACAGCCACCACCACGCCCTGGCCAGTGGAGCGATCCCACGCGCCGGGCAGGCGCGCGCCACTGGTCGGATTGCTGTAGTGCCACTGCTCGCCGTAGCGTGGGTCGTTCGGTGTGGCGAATGCGCTCATCATGTAGTTCGGCTGCACATACTCGACGTCCGGATCGTCGGCGATGCGCTGCATCAGGATCTGCGCTTCCGGGAGGTCCAGTGGCTTGTCCGTGGTGACCACGTCGGCCCCGCCGCCCATGCGGCGTTGATGGGTTACGGACGCGGCTGCTGGCGGTGCGTTGCCGATCGAACGCTTGCTGCGCTGCTGGACGCCGAGGCGCTTCTTCAGCGCATCCTGCGCGGTGGTGGCGGAGACGCGCTTGCTGCTGCCGTCCCGGTACTTGACGATGAAACTGCTGTACTGCTCGTTGCTGGCCATGCCTCGCGTCCATACCCGTTCGGTGGGTTGGGCGAAGGCGGGGGCGCTGGCCAGGACCAGGGTGATGGCGCTGGCAAGGGAAACCCGAAGCGACGTACGCATGGATACAGTTCCTTTGTGGAAGATGTGTCGAGCAGGCCGTGCCCTTCGGGCTCGGCTTGGATGTGAAGGGTGCAGGTGTCCCGTGGTCTCCTTTTGATGGCGACCAAGGACGAACGGCTTCGCGGACACATCCCCCCCAAGGAGAGGGTGGGAAATTTCTGAAGTGGTTTAGTGATGTCGAAAGCGAGAGAAGATGGCGGTTGCCGACATTGCTTGACGGCATCGGACCGCGATTGCGCCGGGGCGTCGAACTTCGCAGCGGCGTAGAGCAGCCAATAAAAAAGCCCGGAAACCCACGCTGGTGGAATTTCCGGGCTTCTCCGGTCCTTGACGAACCGTTCGTTGGTGGAGGTGGGCGGAATTGAACCGCCGTCCGAAGGCACTCCATCCCCAGCACTACATGCTTAGCTCACCGTTGAATCTCATCCCCGAGCAGCACGGTGTGCAAAGCGCACCCGGGAACCAGCCTGTTGTGTTCTAGTGCCGGACTGACAGGCAGCCGCCCAGCGCGATTCCATGATAATGACTCTACGCTGCGAGCATGGACACAAGCAGTTTCGAGGCTCCGCCTAAGTCGGCAGAAGGTCACGCACCGCAGTTTTTAGGCTGCGAGAGCGACCGGAGCGTAGTTGTCGTCGTTGGCAACTAGAGTTTTGCAGCTGGATTTACGAGGAAAGCTACCCCCTCGGCATGCGCCAGGCGACTTCACAACCCCCGTCGAAACCAATGCACCCCCGGTTTCTTCAAGCATTGCAAGGCTTTGGGGCCAATGCCGTCATAAAAGCTGACACTGACCCTGCCCAACGAGACGGATCTTACGGCAATCTTCCTGAACAGTCACGCGGGTGAGCGTCCGTCTCCCAGCTGATTGGCACGTTGCGATCCCTTGGGACGCCGTGCTCGAATTTCCGGTACCACTCCACGGGGGGCCTCATGGCCATTTCCGTCAGCCCCGGCAACTGGGGACAGTATCGGATCGGGCAAGAGGTGCGCGCTGGCATGCTGTCGGCTGAATCGTCCTGGTACATCCAGCCACACGCAGATCGGGCGGCGAAGGCCCTCGCGGCGGCGTTTCCGGCAACAGGTCCTGCATCAGGGCTGCAGGCCGATCTGTTGTTGAAGGCAGTGGCATCGGTCTGTGCTCAAGACGGGCCGCAATAGCGCCAAACGCTGAAGCGGGCCGGCGTAGGTGCGATCAGGCTTGATAGCATCCAGATTCCTGAAGTTGAGCCAGTGGAAGGACGCCATGACGCTAGACGTTGCAGTAACAGATGAACTCAGCGACGAAGCGCTGGAGGTGATTGGCACTGGCTTGGACCAGTTCAATCTGGAGGCTGCAGGGTATGCCGATCGACGCGCGCTGGCGGTACTGGTTACCGATCCGGCCAGCGGCAAGGTAGTAGGGGGCCTTACCGGGCGAACCTCACTGGGCCTGTGGTTCGTGGATCTGTTCCATCTGCCAGCGGCCCATCGCGGCAACGGGCTGGGGTCGCGTGTGCTGAAGGCCGCAGAGGATGAAGCGCGGCGTCGCGGTTGCCGTTCCGGCGTGCTGTACACCCTCAGCTTCCAGGCGCCCGACTTCTATGTGAAGCATGGATGGGTCGTGTTTGGCCGGGTGCCATGCGATCCGGCCGGCACATGCAGGGTGTTCCTCAGCAAGGATCTGTCGGCGGGGTGAGCGCTGCGGGCGAGCCGCGCGTCCTGTCAATCCGCAACTTGTTGTAGAGCGTCTGTCATAGCGGATTGCTAACTTCGTGGGCACGAATTTGCGACACACTGGCGATGACCATCCGAGCCAGGACAGACACGGAGACCATGGGTGACCGATGCAAGCCAACAACGCAGCCTGCGGCAGCTGATCGGGCCGGTCGGTGCCGACTACCAGCGGCGTGCGTTGCCGCCGGGCTGGGTCTGGGCGGTGCTGGCGGTGCTGCTGGCGGCCACCTGGGTGACGGAGTTGCCGGCCACGGCAGCTGCGGCACTGGTCGCCAGCGCGGTGGTGGTGCACTGGTCGCAGCGCGGCCGCATCCATTGGCTGGGGTGGCGCCTGCCGGGCCTGGCGGTGCTGGCTGCCCTGCTGTGGGGGCCGGAGGTGCTGTCGCAGTGGTTCGAGCACGGGCTGGCCGTGGTCCTGATGTCGCTGGCCAGTCTCAGTATCGGTGTGCACGTGTGGCAGTCGCGACAGATGGCACGCCAGCTGCAGGGCGCGGCCGATGCACTGGACGACGCCCAGTTGCTGGCGTTGCTGCCGGCTGATGCCGCGAACCTGGCCCAACAGTGGCGCTTGGGCGATGACCGTTACGCACCGGAGCTGGCGGTAGTGATGCACCTGGCGGTGATGCACGCGGCGCTGTCGCCGCGGATGCGCAGGCAGGGCATGCTGGCGGGGTGACCTGCCTTTTGTAGAGTCGAGATCCTATGTTCGTGGTCAAGCCTGCTGGAAGCAGGCTTGACCCACCTTCAGCATGGCCGGATCGAAGTCCCGGCCGCTTTTGAAGACACCCCAGGCGATCCTGGCCAGCTTTCTGGCCAGGATGTTGAAGACGGCGGTGCTGGGGTGACCGCGTTTTGACAGCTCGTCGTAGAGCGGTTGCCCCCGACGACACCGCTTGAGCCCCATGGCGGCCATGTAGAGCATCTGGCGCAGCACTGGCGCGCCCTGTTTGGACAGCCGACGCCGTCCCGTTCTGCCGCCAGACTCGTTAGGCCGGGGATCCAGGCCGGTGCAGGCGATCCACGCGTTGGCGTTGGCCAACGGCCAGCGCGTCATGTAGTAGATCAGGTGAGCGGCGACGGCAGGGCCGATACCAGGGATGGTCAACAGGCGCTTGTAGAGCGCGCCATGCTCTCCATCGCGACCCAAGCGCTGCAGTTCGCTTTCCAGCTCGGACAGCGTCCCAGCCAGAGCGCAGAACAGATCTGACAGCTCCCCGGGGGCACTTTTGCTTACCCCGAAGGATTGCTCCAGGCGCGCGCGTGTCTTTACCAGCGTCTGCCGCTTGCGCAGCAAATCGTGCATCTGCTGCTGCTCGTCGGTACGCGGTACGTATTCACGCAGGCGATCGCTCTCCTTCTTCACGTACCGGGCGATCGCTTCGGCGTCCATGGCGTCCGTCTTGCCACGCGAGCCCGTCGCCCGGCCGTAGTACTTGATCAGACGTGGATTGATCACATAGACAACGTGGCCTGCCTGGCCAGCCATCCGAGCCAACAACTCGTAGTACCGCCCCGTCGCCTCCATGCCAATCCGGCATCGCTGGGGCAAGGTGTTGAGCCACTGGGCTATGCCGGCCCGGGTGTTGGCGATCCTGTCGCCGGCCTTGCGGTCGGCCACTGCCGGTACGAACTCCTTGGAGTCCACGTCCACGCCAATATCGAGAGAATCAGACATTTGTACGGCTCCCAGCTATCTTTAAGGGGCTGGGGTGGTACCGCACCGACGTTAGCTTGCCTACATCGACGATCCCCTTTGGGGGCCGTACGATCCTTTATCGACGTTCGTGTGCGGGATGGGGATCGCTCGACTCGTCTGTCGGCTAGTATCCGCAGATGCATGCTTGACGGTCCCTCCACCCTGGCTCCTACATACCGCGTAGGAGCCGGGAGGAACATACAAGCCATGCTCGACTGCTTTTCTTATCGAAGCCGAGCATGGCTCGGCTCTACAGAAGCCAAGGCAGTCGAGCATGGCTCGACTCTACAGGGTGATGCGCAGACGCCTTACGCGTCGCGGTTGCCGCGACGCATCACGCGCTGCTTCTCGATCGCCCAGTCGCGGTCCTTGGCGGCATCGCGCTTGTCGTGGGTCTGCTTGCCCTTGGCCAGCGCGACTTCGAGCTTGATCTTGTTCTTGCTCCAGTACATCGCGGTGGGCACGATCGTGTAGCCATCGCGCTCGACCTTGCCGACCAGCTTGTCGATCTCGCTCCGGTGCAGCAGCAGCTTGCGATCGCGCCGGTCGTTGGCCACGACATGGGTCGAGGCCTGGATCAACGGAGTGATCTGCGCGCCGATCAGGAAGATCTCACCATCCTTCACGTAGGCGTAGGCGTCGACGATGTTGCCGCGGCCAGCACGGATCGATTTCACCTCCCAGCCCTGCAGGGCCAGGCCGGCTTCGAAGCGGTCTTCGATGTGGTACTCGTGGCGGGCACGCTTGTTCAACGCGATGGTTTTGTTGGCCGTCGCGCTCTTTGCTTTATCCTTGCCGCTGTTCTTGCTCATTTCCGTATTGTCTCCGATTCGGGCCCGCCCGGTCGATTGCCGAAACGTCCTGTATTCATGCCTACTATCCGCCGCAGCGCCCTGGTCGAACATTCGGCCGCGCGCATGTTCGACCTGGTCAATGATGTCCAGGCCTATCCGCGCCGTTTCCGCTGGTGTTCGGCTGCCCAGATCCTGGAGCAGGGCGAGGACCGGCTGGTAGCGCGCCTGGACCTGGGCCTGGGCTCGTTCAGCACCTGGTTCCAGACTGAAAACACACTGCAGCGCCCGCACAGCATCGATATGCAGCTGCGCGATGGCCCGTTCAAGCAGCTGCACGGCCGCTGGGAGTTCCATGCGCTGGCCGAAGATGCCTGCAAGGTCACCCTGACCCTGGACTTCGAGCCCAGTTCGCGCCTGCTCGGTCCGGCGCTGGCATTGGGCTTCCAGAGCCTGGCCGACCGCATGGTCAACGACTTCATCCGCGTTGCCGACGAGGCCTGAGCGATGATCGAGGTCGAGGTGGTGCTGGCCTGGCCGCAGCGGGTGCTTTCGCGCCGGTTGCAGCTGGACGAGGGCGCGACCGTGGCCGAGGCCATTGCCGCTGCTGCGCTGGAAGGCAGTGCCGACTGCCCGGCGGCGGCCGTGCATGGGCTGCTGGCGCGCCCGCAGCAGGTGCTGCTGGATGGCGACCGCATCGAGCTGCTACGCCCGTTGCAGGCCGACCCCAAGGACAACCGCCGGCGTCGCGCGCTCGGCGGTTGATTTCTGTCGCCCGTCCGCGAGGACGGGCAGGGGGCGTCAGCGACCCTTCTTCTTCTTGTCCTTCGGCAGATTGCGGCCGAACTGGCGCACGGTCTGCTGGGCCAGGGCCTTGTCGTTACCCGGGAAGTAATCGCCTTCCCAGCGGGTCACGTTGTCATTGTCGAAGAACACGGTGAAGTTCTTCACCTCGGTACGGCCCAGGCGGTTCACGCGCTGGCTGGAGGTGTAGTCCCAGCGCTGGGCGTGGAACGGGTCCGGAATGGACGGGGTGCCCAGCAGCGCAGTGACCTGCTGCTTGCTCTGCCCGACCTGCAGCTTGGCCACGGCATCTTCCCGGATCAGGTTGCCCTGATAGATGGGTTGCTTGTAGATGATGCCGCACCCGGTGGTGGACAGGGCGACGGCGGCGACCAACAGGAGATTGCGCATCGGGACTGGCGGTTGGGGAAATCAAACCGATGATACACTCCCGGCGTGCCACCGCGACCCAATCCGAGGCAGCTGGCGCTAAATCGCCAATGAACGGAGACCTATGGAAACCCACGACCTGCGAAAAGTCGGCCTGAAGGTGACCCATCCACGGATGCGGATCCTGGCGCTGCTTGAACAGCGCAATGCCCAGCACCACATGACCGCCGAAGACATCTACCGCCAGCTGCTCGAGCATGGCGACGAGATCGGCCTGGCGACGGTCTACCGGGTGCTGACCCAGTTCGAGGCCGCCGGCCTCGTGCTCAAGCACAATTTCGAAGGCGGCCAGGCCGTCTACGAGCTGGACCGTGGCGGCCACCACGACCACATGGTCGACGTGGACAGCGGCAAGATCATCGAGTTCGAAAGCCACGAGATCGAGGAGCTGCAGCGCAAGATCGCGGCCGACCACGGCTACGAGCTGGAAGAGCACTCGCTGGTGCTGTACGTGCGCAAGAAGCGCAAGTAAGCCGTTCCAGCCAGCTGGATGCGACGAAACCCCGGGCCTGCCCGGGGTTTTTCGTTGCTTACGGCAGATCCGCGCCATGTGTGAGGGGCCCCATCAACACCTCCAGATCCACCGCCTCGGCCATGGCCCGGTTACCCGCATCGCCCGGATGCAGGTGGTCGCCGGAGTCGTAGGCGGCGGCCATCCGTGACGGATCGGCCGGGTCGCGCAGCGCCGCATCCAGGTCGATCACTGAATCGAACGGGCTGTCGCTGCGCAGCCAGGCATTGAGCTGTTGGCGCAGGGCCTCCTTGTCCGGCTGGTAGTAGTCGTCCAGCGGCGTGCCGGGCAGGGCGCCGGCGAACGGTGTCAGGGTGGCGCCGAGGATGCGTAGACCCCGCCGATGGGCCTGCTCGGCCAGGGTGCGATACCCCGCCTGCAGTTCGGCCAGCGTGGGCCGGGCCTGGTTCCGGGCGAAGGCGGTGCCGGGCCAGCTGATGTCATTGATGCCGATCAGCACGACTACGCTGACCACGCCTGGTTGATCCAGCACGTCACGCCGGAAGCGGGCCAAGGCGGATTCGCCCATGCCATCGCGCAGCAGCCGCCCCCCGGAAATACCGGCGTTGACCACGGCAACGCCCCGCGGTGCCAGACGCGCCGCCAGATGGTCGGTCCAGCGCTGGTCCTGATCGAGGCTGGCGGTGGCGCCATCGGTAATCGAGTCGCCGATCACCACCACGCTGCGTGCGCTGGCAGCGGCCTCGACCTCGATGCCGGCCAGGAACAGGCGGGCAGTGGTGCTGCTGGCCCCGCTCAGAGCCTGGGCCAGGCTCTGGTCGCCGGGCGCAATCCAACTGGTCTGCCGACCCTCCCAGTGGAACGTCTGCACGGACGTCGGCCCGGGCACGAAGACACTGATCTGCAACGCCTGGCGGTCATCCGTGGCCACCGCTAGTGGATCGCTCAGCCGTTCCTGACCGGGCTCGATCGATACGCCGGGCTGGCCGTCGAAACTGAGCGGCTGCGGGGTGACACCCGCGTGTGCGGCCACGCTGGCCGCCCCGATCCGCAGCGGCTGGGTGCCGTAGGCATTGCTCAGCCGCAACCGCAGCCGGGGCCCGCCCAGGCTGATGCGCGCGGTCTGGCGGAAGGTCTGGTCCTGCAGCGTGGCCGGAACCAGGGTCGGGAACAGGAAATCGGCGCCCCAGACCGGTTGCGGACTGGCCTGCCAGCTGGCGACCCAGTGCGGGGCCGGGGCGGCACTGGCTGCGCTGGAGAGGGCGATCAAGGCGGTCGCGGTGAGCTGGCTGAGGCGGTTCATCGGGCAATCCCGGGAGGAGGGAGGGCCATGGTGATTCTCCGTCGATCTGTGAACTAGACTGCGCATGGATAATCATCTGTGAACTGGATTCATCGCCATGGCGCGACCCGACATCAACCGATCCGGCGAACTGGAAGTGTTCGTGCGGGTGATCGAGACCGGTGGCTTCTCCGCCGCGGCCCGTACCCTGGACATGACGCCGTCGGCAGTCAGCAAGCTGGTGGCCCGGCTGGAGCAACGGCTGGGTACGCGCCTGCTGCAGCGCTCCACCCGCCAGCTGCAGCTGACCCCGGAAGGCTGCGCGTTCTACGAGCGCGGCCTGCGCGTGCTGGCCGACCTGGAGGAGGCCGAGCGCTGCGCCAGCGCCCATGCCGAGCCGCGCGGACGCCTGCGGGTCAATTCCAACGTGCCGTTCGGCCAGCATTTCCTGTTGCCGCTGCTGCCGGCATTCCTCGAACGCAACCCGCAGGTGGGCGTGGACCTGACCCTCAACGACGAGGTGATCGACCTGCTTGAGCAGCGCACCGACGTGGCGGTGCGGGCCGGTCCGCTGAAGAGTTCCAGCCTGGTGGCGCGACGGCTGGGTGCGACGCGGATGATGATCGTGGCCGCGCCAGCCTACGCGCAGCGGCATGGACTGCCGCGCAACGCTGAGGAGCTGATGTCGCACAACCGTCTGGACATCGGCCATGCGCGTGCGATGCAGGGCTGGCCGCTGCTGCAGGACGGACGCGAGCGGATGGTGCTGCCCAGTGGCAATGCCCGCGCCAGCAATGGCAACGCGCTGCGGCAGCTGGTGCTGGGCGGGTTGGGCCTGGCGCGGCTGTCGACCTACCAGGTGCAGGAGGACATCGCCGCCGGACGCCTGCTGCCGGTGCTGGAAGAGGCCAATCCCGGTGACCTGGAAGAGGTCCATGCGGTGTTCCTGGGGCAGGGTGGCTACCTGCCGCTGCGGGTGCGCGCCTTCCTCGATTTCCTGGTGGAAACGGTGGATCTGGCGCGGCCACGGGGGTAGTGCCGGCCGCTGGCCGGCAACCTCATGATCTTCGTTCACCTGTGTTGCGTTGCCGGCCAGCGGCCGGCACTACCTCGCGCGTTGTAGATCCACGCCATGCGTGGATAACCGCGAACAGGCCTCAGACCTGCAGCAGCTTGCGTGCGGCGGCGCGCGCTTCCTTGCTCACTTCCACGCCGCCGAGCATGCGCGCCAGTTCTTCCTCGCGTGCCTTGCTGTCCAGCTTTTCCACTGCGCTCTGGGTCATGCCTTCGACCGGGGCCTTGCTGACCCGGTAATGCGCGTGGCCCTTGGAGGCGACCTGCGGCAGGTGGGTCACGCAAAGCACCTGGCGCTTCTCGCCAAGGGCGCGCAGCTTCTGGCCGACGATGTCCGCCACCGCGCCGCCGATGCCGGAGTCGACTTCGTCGAACACCATGGTCGGTACTGCATCCAGGTCCAGCGCGGCCACTTCGATGGCCAGCGAAATGCGCGACAGTTCACCGCCCGAGGCCACCTTGCGCAGGGCGCGCGGTGGCTGGCCGGCGTTGGCCGCGACCAGGAATTCCACGCGTTCGGCACCCTGCGGATCGGGCTTGCCGGCGTCCTGTGGCTCCAGCTCGATCAGGAACTGGCCACCGCCCATGCCCAGCTCGGCGATGATGCCGGTGGTGGTGGCCGACAGTTCGGCAGCGGCGCTGCGACGGCTGGCGGTCAGCACCTCGGCCTGTACGCGCCAGGCGGCGGCGGCTTTGTCGATCTCGCCGGCCAGGCGCTGCAGGCGTTCGTCGGCGCCGCGCAACTGTTCCACTTCGGCATGCATGCGCTCGCGCTGCGCGCCCAGCTCGTCCATCGGCACGCGGTGCTTGCGGGCCAGGTCGTGCAGGCGGCCGAGGCGACGCTCGTTCTCCTCGAACTGCTCCGGGTCGGCGTCGAGGTCGTCATGCACGCGGTCCAGCAGCGACAGGGCTTCGTGCAGCTGGATCGAGGCGTTCTCGATCAGGCCGTCCACCTCGCCCAGGCGCGGGTCGTGTTCGATCAGGCGCGACAGCTCGTGGCGCACCTGCTGCAGCAGGTCCAGCGCGGAACTGCCGTCGTCGCCATTGAGCTGGTTGCTGGCCGCCTGGCAGGCGCTCAGCAGGGCGCTGGCGTGGGCCTGGCGGCGGTGGCTGGCACCGAGTGCGACGATCGACTCCGGTTCCAGATCTTCGCGGTCCAGTTCGCGCAGCTGGTGCTCCAGGAAGCCGATCCGGTCACTGACGTCGCCCTGTTGCGACAGCGCCAGCGATTCATCGACCAGCGCCTGCCAGGCCGCAGCGGCGCGGCGCACCTGGCGGCGCTCGTTCTCGTTGCCGGCATAAGCGTCGAGCAGGGCCAGCTGCGACGGACGGGTCAGCAGCGCCTGTTGCTCATGCTGGCCATGGATCTCCACCAGCAGCGCGGCCAGGTCGGCCAGCTGTGCGAGGGTGACCGGACGGCCATTGATCCAGGATCGCGATCCGCCGTCGGCGCGGATCACGCGGCGCAGCTGGCACTGTTCCTCATCGTCCAGCTCGTTGTCGGCCAGCCACTGGCGCGCGGCCTGCAGCTGGTCCAGCGCGAACTCGGCGGAAAGCTCGGCGCGGGCGGCGCCGTGGCGGACCACGCCGCTGTCGGCGCGCAGGCCGGACAGGAAGCCCAGCGCGTCGACCATCAGCGACTTGCCGGCGCCGGTCTCGCCTGAAACCACGGTCATGCCCGGCCCGAACTCCAGTTCGGTGGCGCGGACGACGGCGAAATCCTTGATCGAAAGATGTCTGAGCATGGGTAAGGGGTATCGGCAGCCGCGCAACGCTAGCACGCGGGGGAGGGAGGTCCAATGACTTGCCAAGGTGATGCGCCGCCATTATCTAGTGTCCGTGTCTCACAGGTTGATTCCATGCACGGTTCTCCCGACCAGCTTGCCCCGCGTGCGCGCCATCTGCTGCGCACGCTGATCGCACGTTACATCCAGGACGGTGAGCCGGTCGGCTCGCAGACGCTGGCGCGCGTGGCCGGCCTGGAGGTCAGCCCGGCCACCATCCGCAACATCCTTGGCGACCTGGAAGACCTGGGGCTGCTGGCCTCGCCGCACACCTCGGCCGGGCGCATCCCGACCGCGCATGGCTATCGGGTGTTCGTCGACAGCCTGCTGCAGATGCAGCCGCCGGGCGAGGGCGAGCTGGCCCGGTTGCGCCAGGAGCTGGCCAGCGGCGGCAGCACCCAGGCCCTGCTCGGCAGCGCCTCGGAGCTGCTGTCGGCGATGAGTCACTTCGTCGGCGTGGTCAGCGCGCCACGGCGCGAGCAGTTCGCCTTCCGCCAGATCGATTTCGTGGCGCTGGACGGGCGCCGGGTGCTGGCGATCCTGGTGTTTGCCGACAACGAGGTGCAGAACCGCGTCATCGAGACCCGGCAGGAGTTCGCGCCGGGCCAGCTGGAGCAGGTGGCCAACTACCTCAATGCGCATTTCGCCGGCCTGCCGATGGCCGAGATCCGCACCCGCCTGCTGCTGGAGCTGCGCGATGCCCGTTCCGAGCTGGAGCAGCTGCTGGCGCACAGCATCGAACTGGCCGAGCAGGCCCTGCAGCCGGCCGCCGACGACATGCTGGTGGCCGGCCAGACCCGCCTGATGGGGGTGCAGGACCTGTCCGACCTGGAGCGCCTGCGCGAACTGTTCGAGCTGTTCTCCAGCAAGCGCGAGATCCTGCAGCTGCTGGAGCGGACCATCCAGGCCCCAGGCGTGCGCATCTTCATCGGCGAAGAGACCGGGATGATGCCGCTGCAGGGGGTCTCGCTGGTCACCGCCCCGTACACCGCCAATGGCCAGGTACTGGGCGTGCTGGGCGTGATCGGCCCCAAGCGGATGGCCTACGACCGCATGATTCCGCTGGTCCAGGCCACTGCCGATGTGCTCGGCGCGGCCTTTTCACCGGCCGGGCGCACTCCAGGAACATCCGACGCTTGAAACGCAGCATCCCGCCCACACTAGGGTGGGTGGAGGCGGAGATTGACCGCCAGGGACCCAGACATGAACCACGAACATCCAGATATCGAATCCCAGCAGACTGCCGCCGATGCGGCCGCCGCCGCCGGCGTCAACGACGAAGTGGAGCGCCTGCGCGCCGAAGTCGAGCAGATCAAGGCCGATGCGCTGCGTGAGCGCGCCGACCTCGAGAACCAGCGCAAGCGTGTTGCCCGTGACATCGAGCAGGCCCGCAAGTTCGCCAACGAGAAGCTGCTTGGCGAGCTGCTGCCGGTATTCGACAGCCTGGATGCCGGCCTGAAGGCCGCCGGCGACGACCCGCATCCGCTGCGCGAAGGCCTGGAGCTGACCTACAAGCAGCTGCTGAAGGTCGCTGCCGACAACGGCCTGGTCCTGCTGGACCCGATCGGCCAGCCGTTCAACCCGGAACACCACCAGGCGATCAGCCAGGTGCCGACCCCGGGCGCCGCCCCGGGCAGCGTGGTGACCGTGTTCCAGAAGGGCTACCTGCTCAACGAGCGCCTGCTGCGGCCGGCGCTGGTGGTGGTGGCCGCCGATTGATCGGCCGGGCCGGGCCATGCCCGGTCCCGGTCGTGCCAGGCCATGCCTGGCAAGGTTTTCCAGGCGCTGAACACAGCGTTCGGGAGGTGGCTTGAATGTTCCACGAGCCTCCCCCACATCGTATTCATCCACCGGCCGAGCGGCCGGACTGACCCCAACAAGCATCCTCAGGAGTCTCCCCCATGGGCAAGATCATTGGTATCGACCTCGGCACCACCAACTCGTGCGTGGCGATCATGGACGGCGGCAAGGCCCGCGTCATCGAGAATTCGGAAGGCGATCGCACCACCCCGTCGATCGTCGCCTACACCAAGGACGGCGAAGTCCTGGTCGGCGCCTCGGCCAAGCGCCAGGCCGTGACCAACCCGAAGAACACCTTCTATGCGGTGAAGCGCCTGATCGGCCGCAAGTTCACCGACGCCGAAGTGCAGAAGGACATCGCCCACGTCCCTTACGGCATCCTGGCCCATGACAATGGCGACGCCTGGGTGTCGACCAGCGACGGCAAGAAGATGGCCCCGCAGGAAATCTCGGCCAAGGTGCTGGAAAAGATGAAGAAGACCGCCGAGGACTTCCTCGGTGAGAAGGTCACCGAAGCGGTCATCACCGTGCCGGCCTACTTCAACGACAGCCAGCGCCAGGCGACCAAGGACGCCGGCCGCATTGCCGGCCTGGACGTCAAGCGCATCATCAACGAGCCGACTGCGGCTGCGCTGGCCTATGGCCTGGACAAGGGTGACAACAAGGATCGCAAGATCGTGGTGTACGACCTGGGCGGCGGCACCTTCGACGTCTCGGTGATCGAGATCGCCAACGTCGACGGCGAGAAGCAGTTCGAAGTGCTGGCCACCAACGG
This sequence comes from Stenotrophomonas sp. 80084_Sma, assembly GCF_056481995.1. NCBI lineage: Bacteria > Pseudomonadati > Pseudomonadota > Gammaproteobacteria > Lysobacterales > Lysobacteraceae > Stenotrophomonas > Stenotrophomonas sp. 80084_Sma. The sequence continues at coordinate 1,932,419 of NZ_CM151177.1, forward strand.
CGACACCTTCCTGGGCGGCGAAGACTTCGACAACCGCGTCATCGAGTACCTGGTTGAAGAGTTCAACAAGGACCAGGGCATCGACCTGCGCAAGGATCCGCTGGCCCTGCAGCGCCTGAAGGACGCCGCCGAGCGCGCCAAGATCGAGCTGTCCAGCGCCCAGCAGACCGAAGTGAACCTGCCGTACGTCACCGCTGACGCCTCGGGTCCGAAGCACCTGAACATCAAGCTGACCCGCGCCAAGCTGGAAGCGCTGGTGGAAGACCTGATCAAGAAGTCGATCGAGCCGTGCCGCGTCGCCCTGAACGATGCCGGCCTGCGTTCGAGCGACATCAGCGAAGTGATCCTGGTCGGTGGCCAGACCCGCATGCCGAAGGTGCAGCAGGCGGTGACCGAGTTCTTCGGCAAGGAACCGCGCAAGGACGTCAACCCGGACGAAGCCGTGGCACTGGGTGCTGCGATCCAGGGCGGCGTGCTGGGCGGCGACGTCAAGGACGTGCTGCTGCTGGACGTGACCCCGCTGTCGCTGGGTATCGAAACCATGGGCGGCGTGTTCACCAAGATCATCGAGAAGAACACCACCATCCCGACCAAGGCTTCGCAGGTGTTCTCCACCGCCGAGGACAACCAGTCGGCCGTGACCGTGCACGTGCTGCAGGGTGAGCGCGAACAGGCCCGCTTCAACAAGTCGCTGGCCAAGTTCGACCTGTCCGGCATCGAGCCGGCCCCGCGCGGCCTGCCGCAGGTGGAAGTGTCCTTCGACATCGACGCCAACGGCATCCTGCACGTGTCGGCCAAGGACAAGAAGACCAACAAGGAACAGAAGGTCGAGATCAAGGCCGGTTCGGGCCTGTCCGAGGAGGAGATCGCACGCATGGTCGCCGACGCGGAAGCCAACCGCGAAGAAGACAAGAAGTTCCAGGAGCTGGTGCAGGCCCGCAACCAGGCCGACGCCCTGATCCACGGCACCCGCAGCGCCATCACCGAGCACGGCAGCAAGGTCGGCGGCGATGTCATCGGCAAGGTCGAGGCGGCGCTGGCCGACCTGGAAACCGCGATGAAGGGTGACGACAAGGCGCAGATCGAAGCCAAGTCGAAGGTGCTGGAGGAAGCCGGCCAGTCGCTGTTCGCCGCTGCTTCGGCCGACCAGGGCGGTGCCCCGGGTGCCGACGCCGGCAACGCCGGCAAGGCGCAGGACGACGTGGTCGACGCCGAGTTCACCGAAGTCAAGGACGACAAGAAGTCCTGATCCGGACCGACACGGGACGCTGGCCATCAGCGTCCCGTTGTCGCATCAGGGTCCTGACCGCCCACCGGCGTGTCGGGGCGCCCGACGCAAGAGCGGACCTGGTTCCGCTCTTCCGCTTTGACGAATCCCGACTTTCCGGAACCCGATTCACGATATGAGCAAGCGCGATTACTACGAAGTGCTGGGCGTTGCCCGCACCGCCACCGACGACGAGCTGAAGAAGGCCTACCGTCGCTGCGCGATGAAATTCCACCCGGACCGCAACCCGGGTGATGCGGCGGCCGAAGCCTCCTTCAAGGAGTGCAAGGAAGCCTACGAAGTGCTGTCCGACGGCAACAAGCGTCGCATGTACGACAGCCACGGCCACGCCGCGTTCGAGCACGGCATGGGTGGTGGTGGTCCGGGCGGCCCGGACATGAACGATATCTTCGGCGATATCTTCGGCAACATTTTTGGCGGTGGCGGCGGTGGTCCGCGCCAGGCCCGTCGCGGCGCCGACATCGGCTACGTGATGGAACTGGATCTGGAAGAGGCCGTGCGCGGCGTCGAGCGCCGGATCGAGATCCCGACCCTGGCCGAGTGCGGCGACTGTGATGGCAGTGGCTCCGAAGACGGCAAGGTCGAGACCTGCAGCGTGTGCCATGGCCGTGGCCAGGTGCGCATCCAGCGCGGCATCTTCGCCATGCAGCAGGCCTGCCACAACTGCGGCGGCCGTGGCCAGATCATCGCCAAGCCCTGCAAGACCTGCCACGGCAACGGCCGTGTCGAGGAAGACAAGGTGCTGTCGGTGAAGGTGCCGGCGGGCGTCGATACCGGCGATCGTATCCGCCTGCAGGGCGAGGGCGAGGCCGGTCCGGCCGGTACGCCGCCGGGTGACCTGTACGTGGAAGTGCGCGTGCGCGAGCATGCGATCTTCCAGCGTGATGGCGACGACCTGCACTGCGAAGTGCCGATCCGCATCTCGCAGGCGGCGCTGGGTGACACCGTACGCGTGGCGACCCTCGGCGGCGAAGCGGAAATCCGCATCCCGGCCGAGACCCAGACCGGCAAGCTGTTCCGCCTGCGTGGCAAGGGCGTACGTTCGGTGCGCAGCCGCAGCGAGGGCGACCTGTACTGCCGCGTGGTGGTGGAGACCCCGGTCAACCTCACCAACGAACAGCGCAAGCTGCTGGAGCAGTTCGAAGCCACCTTCGTCGGCGAGGAAGCGCGCAAGCATTCGCCGAAGTCGGCCACCTTCATGGATGGCGTGAAGGGCTTCTGGGACCGGATGACGTCCTGAGTTTTTCGACGGAAGCGATGAACGATAGCGCCGGGCCATGCCCGGCGTTGTCGTATGCGGTCAACGGAAAAACGCCGCCGGCGTCTGCCCCAGCTGCCGCTTGAACATGCTGGTGAACGCGCTGGGGCTGTCGTAGCCCATCGCCAGCGCCACATCGATGACCTTGTCGCCGACCGCCAGTCGCTCCAGGGCGGCCAGCAGCCGTGCCTGCTGCCGCCACTGCCCGAAGGTCATGCCCAGTTCACTGGCGAAATGACGCTGGATGGTTTTCACGTCCACCTGCAGCGCCTGCGCCCAGTCCTGCAGGGTGGCGTCGTCGCCGGGATGTTTCTGGATGTGCTGGCAGATCCGCTGCAGGCGCGGGTCGGTGGGCGAGGGCAGGTGCAGCGGCAGCACGTCCATGCGGTGCAGCTCGTCCAGCAGCAGGCGCACCACGCGGCCGTCGCGGCTGTCATCCACATGCGCGGTCTCGATCAGGCTGGCGGCGAGCAGCAGCTCGCGCAGCAGCGGCGCTACCTGTACCGCGAACGCCTCGTCCGGCAGCTGCGGCGCGAAATCCGGTTCCACGTACAGGCTGCGCATATGCACCTCAGCGATGCAGTCCACCGCATGGGCCATGCCGGCCGGCACCCAGATCGCGCGGGTCGAGGGCACCACCCAGCGGCCGCCGTCCGCACGCACCACCATCAGTCCGGACATGGCGAACACCAGCTGGTGACGGCGATGCCGGTGGGGCGCGATGTGGGTGCCGGGTTTGTAGTGGCGGGCGCGGCAGGTCACCGGGCGGTGCACCGGAACCTCGTTCCACGGCGCAGTCTCGCGGACCGGGCAGGGAGTGTCCTTTTTGCGATATGCCATGACCCGAACGCGGCAGAAGGGAGGGGGAGGCCACCGTAGCATGCGTGGCTCGCCCCCAACCTGACTGTGTCCATGTCGACCCTGGCTTCTCCCGCAACGACCTCACGCCCGGTGGCCCCCGGCGTGCTGGCCGCCATCTCCACCTCGCATGTCGTCAACGACATGATGCAGTCGCTGATCCTGGCCATCTATCCGGTGATCAAGGGCGGCTTCAATCTCAGCTTCACCCAGATCGGTCTGATCACGCTGACCTACCAGCTTACCGCCTCGATCTTCCAGCCGTTGATCGGCATGGCCACCGACCGTCGCCCAGCCCCGTACTCGCTGCCGATCGGCATGGCCTCGACCCTGTGCGGCATGCTGCTGCTCGGCTTCGCACCGAACTACGCGGTTGTGCTGATGGCTGCGGCGATGGTCGGTATTGGCTCGGCCATCTTCCATCCGGAGGCCTCGCGCATCGCGCGACTGGCCTCGGGCGGCCGTCACGGCTTCGCGCAGTCGGTGTTCCAGGTGGGTGGCAATTTCGGAACAGCGCTGGGCCCGTTGATCGCCGCCGCAGTGATCGTGCCGTATGGCCAGCACGCCGCATCGTGGTTTGCCGGTGCTGCCCTGATCGGCATGGCATTGCTGACCTATGTCGGCCGCTGGTACGCGTTGCATCTGGGTACGCCTCGACCGGTCAGCACGGCTGCGATGGCGCCGCGGCATCCGTCGCGCACCGTGGCCAAGGTGCTGGCGATCCTGCTGGTGCTGATCTTCAGCAAGTACTTCTACATGGCCAGCATCGGCAGCTACTTCACCTTCTACCTGATCCACCACTTCGGCATTCCAGTGGCGCAGGCCCAGCTGCATCTGTTCGCGTTCCTGGTGGCGTCCGCCGCCGGCGGCTTCCTTGGTGGCCCGCTGGGTGACCGCATCGGCCGCAAGCCGATCATCTGGACCTCGATCCTGGGCGTGGCGCCGTTCGCGCTGATGCTGCCGCATGCTGATCTGCTGTGGACGACCGTGCTGGCGGTGCTGATCGGCTTCGTGCTGTCGTCGGCGTTCTCGGCGATCGTGGTGTACGCGCAGGAGATGATGCCGCACCGCATCGGCATGGTGTCCGGCCTGTTCTTCGGCTTCGCCTTCGGCATGGGTGGGCTTGGGGCGGCTGTGCTGGGCCTGCTGGCGGACAAGACCAGCATCGAGTACGTCTACCAGTTGACCGCGTTCCTGCCGCTGCTGGGCATCGTGGCGGCGTGGCTGCCACCGTCGCGGCCTGCTGCTCACTGAGGGGGTGGGGTTTGCAGGGCTTGCCGCCCTGCACCTGCTGAATCAACGTCAACGTCAAAAGCCTGCATTCCGCGGGTTGGCGGGGTGGGTCCGGTAGGTGTCGACCTTGGTCGACACGGTAGATCCACGCCATGCGTGGATGAATTCATTCGATATCTGACAGATGTGTCGACCAAGGTCGACACCTACCAACAGCCGCGCGGAACAACAGGCGCAGTTACCAACAGCCGCGTGAACCTGTCGAAGGTGGGGCGGTGTCGGATTGCGGGGTGTCAGCGGCATGGATGCCGCTGCCAAGCCTACAAGGACGTACTTGCGGCGTCCCCGCACTCCGACACCGCCCCGCCACCCCACGGAATGCCGCTTTGGCTACAAGGACGTACTTGCGGCATCCCCGCACTCCGACACCGCCCCGCCACCCCACGGAAGGCCGCTTTGGCTTCGGCCGTTGCGATTGCCGTTGCATTGAGCAGGTGCAGGGCTGCAAGCCCTGCCGAAAACTCCCTTGGGCGTAGAATGCGGCCATGAGCGAATCCCTTGATAACCACCTGGTCCACGGCCGCCGCCAGCGGCCGGATGGTCCGTCGCCGATCGATGTCATCTCGGTCCAGTCGCAACTTGTCTACGGCCACGCCGGCAACAGCGCCGCCGTACCGCCGATGCGCGCACTCGGCGTGCGCGTGGCGGAGATCCCGACCGTGTTGCTGAGCAACGCGCCGTTCTACGACACCACGCGTGGTCGCGTGCTGCCCGCCGACTGGTTCGCCGACCTGCTGCTGGGCACCCACGAGCGCAGCCTGCCGCAGCGGGCGAAGATGCTGGTGTCCGGCTACTTCGGCAGCACCGCCAACGGTGCCGCCTTCGCCGACTGGCTGGACAACATCCTGCCGGTTTGTCCGCAGCTGCGTTACTGCCTGGATCCGGTGATTGGTGACACCCACACCGGCCCCTACGTGGAACCGGGCCTGGAAGCGATCTTCGCCGAGCGATTGCTGCCGCATGCCTGGCTGGTGACCCCGAACGCCTTCGAACTGAATCGTCTGACCGGTATGCCGGCGCTGGCCGAGGCCGATGCCATCGCCGCCGCGCGCACGCTGCTGGACCGTGGCCCGCACTGGGTGATCGCGCACAGTGTGGGCGGTAACCCGGGTGAGCTGGTGACCCTGGCGGTCGGTCGCGAGGAAACCTGGCGCTGGACTTCGCCGCTGCTGCCGGTGGACGTGGCCGGCACCGGTGACGTGCTGATGTCGCTGGTGGTGTCGTTCCTGTTGCGAGGTGAATCGATGCAGCAGGCGATTTCGCGTGCGATTGCCGGTACCCATGCGGCGCTGGAGGCGACTCTGGACAATGGCTTCGAAGAGTTCGACGTGATCGCGGCGGCGCCTGCCGCACTGGCCGAAGGCACGCGCTTCCGCGCCGAACGCGTGGCATGAGCAGCTTGCTCGAACGCACGCCGCGCACGGTCGGCATCGTCGGCAGTGCCGGCGCCTATGGGCGCTGGCTGAGCCGCTTCTTCCAGCAGCACATGCAGCTGCAGGTGATCGGCCACGATCCGGCCGATCCGGACTCGCATACGCCGGAACAGCTGCTGGCGCAGGCCGACGTGCTGGTGTTCTCGGCACCGATCCGGCACACGCCGGCGTTGATCGCTGATTACGTACGGCAATCGGCGGGCCGCGAACAGGGCAGGCTATGGCTGGATGTGACCTCGGTAAAGGAGGAACCGGTGCAGGCGATGCTGGCCTCGCAGGCCGAAGTGGTCGGCCTGCACCCGATGACCGCGCCCCCGAAGGCGCCGACCCTGAAGGGCCGGGTGATGGTGGTCTGCGAAGCGCGCCTGCAGCACTGGCAGTCGTGGGTCGATACGCTGTGCACGGCGCTGCAGGCCGAGTGCGTGCGCGCCACGCCGCAGCACCACGACCAGATGATGGCGCTGGTGCAGGCGATGGTGCATGCCACCCACCTGGCCCAGGCCGGCGTGCTGCGCCAGTACCAGCCGCAGCTGGGCGATCTGGCCGCGATGATGCCGTACCGTTCGGCATCGTTCGAGCTGGACACGGCGATCATCTCGCGCATCCTGTCGCTCAACCCGGCGATCTACGAAGACATCCAGTTCGGTAACCCGTACGTGGCGCCGATGCTGGAACGGCTGGTCGGCCAGCTGCAGGCCCTGCAGGCGCAGGTCGGGCAGGGCGACGACCGTGCGCGTGGTGAATTCCGCGAGCAGCTGCTTTCGGCCAACCGCAGTGCCTTCGGCGAGCAGGCGCTGGCGGACGGCAACTACACCTTTGAACGCGTGGGTTATCTGCTGGCTGACCTGACCGAGCGTAATGCGTTGTCGGTGCACCTGCCGGAAGACCGGCCCGGCTCGCTGCGTGAGCTGCTGAACGTGTTCGAGCAGCATCGCATCAGCCTGGCTTCGATCCATTCCTCGCGCACGCCCGGTGGCGAAGTGCATTTCCGCATAGGGTTCGTGGCCGGCAGCGATGCGGCGGCGATTACCCGGGCAGCAGCCGACGTGGACGCCAGCGGCATCGGGCGGGTACTGGGCTGAATTCATCCACAGGCGGTGTGGATGGTTCCTGAGCAAACGTGTGGATAACCTTGCTCAGGCCTTGGCAGCAAAGGCTGTCAAGATGCTTGGTGAAAAATTGATCACGCCTTTTGTAGAGTCGAGCCATGCTCGACCGCCTTGGGCAAAAGGCGTGTCTACCAAGGTCGACACCTACCAGAGGCAAGAAAGCGGGTCGATCAAGGTCGACACCCGCCAGAGCGAGGCGATACGAAATCCGGTAGCGCCGGGGCCATGCCCGGCGAACCTCAGATCGTCAGCCGCAGCTCGCCGCCACTGGTGGTGAACTCGCGGCCATCGCGCACCAGCGGCCGCCCGTCATCCAGTTCGTAGCGTGGCGTGGCTTCGGAATGGTGCCCGCTGCCATTCGCCTCGGGCTTGAACTCGATGATGATGTGGCTTTCGCCGTTGCTGTCGACAGCGGGGAACTGACGGAACGACATCGTGCACCTCCTTCAGCGGATGCGGCTGTTGCGCGACCAGCTTGGCCGCGCCGATGTTAGCCGGACGTCATCAATCGATGAACTGCAGGCGCGCAAGTTCAGCGTACAGTCCACCTTCGGCCAGCAGCTGTGCGTGCGTGCCCTCGGCGACGATGCGGCCCTGGTCCATCACCACGATGCGGTCGGCCTTGAGCACGGTGGCCAGGCGGTGGGCAATGACCAGTGTGGTGCGGCCCGCCATCAGCCGCTCCAGCGCTTGCTGCACGCTGTGCTCGCTCTGCGCGTCCAGCGCGCTGGTCGCTTCGTCCAGCAGCAGGATCGGCGCATCCTTCAGCAGCGCACGGGCAATCGCCACACGCTGCTGCTGGCCACCGGACAGGCGGGCACCGCGCTCGCCCAGCTCACTGTCATAGCCCTGCGGCAACGCGCGCAGGAAGCCATCGGCCTCGGCAGCACGCGCGGCAGCCTCGACTTCGGCGTCGCTGGCCTGCAGGCGGCCATAGCGGATGTTGTCGCGCGCACTGGCAGCGAACAGCGTCGGCTGCTGCGGCACCAGCGCCAGCTGCGCACGCAGCTCGGCCGGGTCGGCCTGGCGCACGTCGATGCCGTCCACGTCGATGCGGCCGCTGGCTGGATCATGGAAGCGCAGCAGCATCGAAAGCACCGTGCTCTTGCCCGCCCCCGACGGACCCACCAGCGCCACGGTCTCGCCGGGGTGCACGTGCAGGTTGAAGTGGTCCAGTGCGGCCTGGTCCGGTCGCTGCGGGTAGTGGAACACCACGTCGTCGAACCGGATCTCGCCACGCAGCGGCTGCGGCACCGCGTGCGGCTGTGCCGGCGCGCGGATCTCGATGTCTTCCTGCAGCAGTTCGCCGATACGGCCCATGCCGCCGGCCGCGCGCTGCAGTTCGTTCCACACTTCGGCCAGCGCGCCCACCGAGCCGCCACCGATCAATGCATACAGCACGAACTGGCCCAGCGTACCGGCGCTGAGGCGGCCGTCGATGACGTCGTGCGCGCCCAGCCACAACACACCGACGATGGCGCCGAACACCAGCAGGATGGCGCTGGCGGTGACCAGCGACTGTGCGCCGATGCGGCGACGGGCGGCGCCGATGGCATCACCGAGTGCCTTGTCGAAGCGCCCGCGCTCGTACGGCTCGCGTGCATGTGCCTGCACCGTGCGTACCGCACCCAGGGTTTCACTGGCCAGGCTGTTGGCATCGGCGATGCGGTCCTGGCTGTTGCGTGCGACCGTGCGCAGCTTGCGCGCGCCGATGATGATCGGCAGCACCGCCAGCGGAATGCCGAGCAGCGACCATGCGGCCAGCCGCGGGCTGGTGACGAACAGCATTGCCAGGCTGCCGATGACGGTGACCGTGCTGCGCAATGCTACGGACATGGTCGAGCCGACCACGCTGCGCAGCAGTTCGGTGTCCGCGGTCAGGCGCGAGACCAGCTCTCCGCTGCGGCTGCGGTCGTGGAAGCCGGCGCCCAGCTGGATCAGGTGGGCATACAGCTGGCTGCGCAGGTCAGCCACGACCTTTTCACCCAGCAACGATACGAAGTAGAAGCGCGCGGCCGTGCCCAACGCCATGACGACCGCCACCAGCATCAGCAGGGCGAAGGCACGGTTGATCTGGCCGCCGCTGCTGAAACCGTGATCGATCATCTGCTTCACCGCCGGAGGCAGGCTCAGCGTGGCTGCAGACGACACCGCCAGGGCCAGCAGCCAGGCGGTGAACAGGCCGCTGTGGCGGCGCACGAACGGCCACAGCGTGCGCAGGCTGCCGAGGCGCCGCAGTGGCGGGGTCGAAGCGGGGGCGTCGTCCTTGTCAGTCATCCTGGTCGTCGTCTTCTATGCGGATACGGTCACGGGTGGCGTCGCGCAGGCGGATTTTCAATGCGTCGACCTGATCGGCAGGCAATTCGATCCGCAGGCACACGCCATTGGCATCGAACTGTTCATCGCGCTTTTCGGCACCGAAGGCGGGCAGGGTGGCATGCAGGGTACCCAGGTCCTCGAAGCCGGCCAGCAGCTGCAGCCGGGCCATCGCCACCAGCGGCAGGCGCGGGGCGGTGCGCAGGCACTCGGCGGCGGCGCCGCCGTAGGCGCGCACAAGGCCACCGGCACCGAGCTTGATACCGCCGAACCAGCGCGTCACTACCACCATCACCCGGTCGAAACCCTGGCCGTCGATCGCCGCCAGAATCGGACGTCCCGCCGTGCCGGCCGGCTCACCATCGTCGCTGGAGCGATAGTCCTGCCCATGCCGGTAGGCCCAGCAGTTGTGGGTGGCATCGGCCACCGCAACCTGCTGCAGGAACGCCATGGCCGCTGCGGCGCCATCGATCGGCGCGGCATGGGCGATGAAACGGCTGTGTTTGACTTCCAGCGTGTGGCTGACCGGCTGGGCGAGAGTATCGAGCATTCCCGTCATTCTACGGGGTTGCCGGGTATTCCCGTCCGCTTCAGTCGTCCAGCAGCGGGCGCAGGTCGCGCGGCAGGCGTGCTTCCGGGTACTGCTGCATGTAGCGCTCCAGGCTGGCACGGGCCAGATCGCGCTGGCCCTCGTCGCGTCGTGTACGGATCTTCTGCAGCCACTGCCGGCGCGGCAGTCGTGCGTCAGCGTCCACCTCGGCCTGCACGGCATCCGCGCTCAGGCCCGCATCGCTGCCGCGGCGCATGATGCCAGGTGCGGAACGGCTGGGAGCCTCGCGCTTCATCGAGGTGATTTCTACCCGGTCCAATGCCGGGGCCTGTTCGGCCTGCACGCTGTTGGACTCTGGCGTGCCTGCCGAGCGCGCCTTCAGCGAACCACTGGCGACAACCGGCGCCATCAGCGGCGCGGGTGCCGAGTAGGCGGTGGGAGCCGGAGGCGCAGGGGGGCTGCTGCCGGCGCTGCGGCCGGAGCGGGCGGCAGGGCCGCAAAGGAGGTATCGGCGGCCGCATCCGCAGCCATCGATCGTGCAGCCTGGGCCGGCGCTTCAGCGGTCTCGGCCGGCGCAGGCTTGCTTGCGCGCGCGATGGCCGGTGCCGGGGCAGCGGCAACCGGGGCTGCCTCGGGTGCTGCGGGCGCAGCGGCCGGTTCCGCAGTCGCCACCGCGCTGTCGGCTGCACTGCGCTCAGCGGCCTGATCGGCAGCCGCGACGTCTTCTGCCGCAGCCGGTGCCGCCGCAACAGCGGCCTCGCCCGCCGGAACCGGTGGCGGTTCCGGACGCAGCTGCCAGGCGATGCCGATGGCGAACACCATCGAAGCGGCGATGCCGAACACCGCCGGCCAACGCGGGCGTGTGCGCTGCGTACGTGGTGCTTCGGGAGAGGGGGCCGCATCGGCAGCCGGAGCGTCCACGGCAGCGCGGGCCGCGGCCAGGATGGCGGCGTCCAGTGCGGCGGGCGGTGCCTGTTCGGCGCGACGGCCGAGCAGCCGGGCCAGCTCGCGTTCTTCCGGCGTCAGCGGTTCGTCTCGGTTCATGCGTTCAATCCCGCACGCAGCTTGTCCATCGCATAGCGCAGCCGCGATTTCACGGTTTCCCGGCCTACGCCGGTGATCTGGCCGATCTCCTCCAGGCTCAGTTCCTGATCCAGCCGCAGTTGCAGCACTTCGCGCTGCTCGGGCGGCAGTTGTTCCATCGCCAGCTGGATGCGGCGACGTTGTTCGAATTCGGAAAGCTCGCCTTCCGGGGTCTGTCCATCCTCGATCGCGGCCAGGCGCAGGTCGGCATCGGCCGGGGCAGCCGGCCGGTGGCGGGCGGCGCGCCAATGGTCGTTCAGGCGGTTGTGGGCGATGCGGAACAGCCAGGTGCTGAACGCCGCGTCCGGTTGCCACCCCGCACGGGCGCTGATCACCCGCTGCCAGACGTCCTGGAAGATCTCCTCGGCCAGCGCGTTGTCGCGCAGTTGCCGCAGCAGGAAGCCGAACAGGCGCTTGCGATGGCGCGCATACAGGCTTTCAAACGCGCGCAGGTCGCCACCGGCCCAGGCCAGCATCAAGGCTTCATCGGTTGGCAGTGCGCTGGCTTCCACGGCGTACAGGGTAAGGCCTGCAGGCGATGGCGCATAGCCGGTGGCGAGGGCGGGCAGGGCGAGGGTCATGGCTCGGAAGGGGCTACGGTCAGCAGGAAAAACGTACGGGCGCACGATTCGGGGTTTACGGGCTTCCATTGCCCCCCGGGTGGCGCGCTATGCTCGGCGGCTCAGGGGAGGCGACGCACTGACGGCGCCAAGAGATTGTCATTTGTCCACGCATGCTGAACCGGCGGAAGAGCCACCACACGAGGCCGTGCTGAGCGCGGCGCTGGTGCGCGCGTTGCATGCGCTTCTGCCGGAAACGGCCGTGGTCCGCGTCGGCTGGGATGACCCGCAGCTTGGCCGTGGCCAGGGGGCCTGGCCGAGGGCGACTGCCGGAGGTGATGCGGCAGCGCCAGGCGTGGGCGACGGCCAGCACGGCTGGGAACATGATGGGGCGCGCCTGCTGTTGTCGGTGGAAGGCGCGGTGCCTTCACCGGCATGGTGGGGGGTTGCCCGGCAGGCGATGGAGCTGGCGCTGCAGCGCGGCCGCCAGGCCGGCCAGATCAAGGCGCTGGAAGAGGCCGAGCGGTTGCAGCAGGCCTTGTTCCAGATTGCAGATCTGGCCGGTGCCGACCTGGAAATGCCTGAGATGCTGCGCCACGTGCATGGTGTGCTGGGCACGCTGATGTATGCCGAGAACTGCTACATCGTGGAATACGACGATGTGCGCGACCAGATCCGTTTCCTGTACTTCGCCGATCAGGTCGATGATTTCGTCGCCGATCCCACGCAGAGCCATGACGCCAGCGAGATGCCGCGCAGCCTGACCGTGGCGTTGCTGCGTCATGGCAAGCCGCTCAGTGGTCCCTCGCGCGAACTGCTGGCGCAGGTGATGGAGCAGGAGCACGACCCGCAACGCGGGCCCGAAAGCCTGGATTGGCTGGGCGTGCCGATGCTGCGCGATGGCCGCGTATGCGGTGCCATCGTGGTCCAGAGCTATGAGCAGGCGGCCCGCTATGGCGAGGCCGAGCGCGCATTGCTGGGCTTCGTTGCGCAGCACGTGCAGACCGCGATGGACCGGCGCCAGGCGCAGGTGCGGCTGGAGCAGCAGGTGGCGCGGCGCACCCAGGAACTGCAGCGCGCCAATCACAGCCTGCAGGACGAGGTGGCCGAGCGTCGACGCGCCGAACAGCTGCAGACCGCCCTGTACAACATCGCCGAGATGGCGATGTCGGCCGACAGCCTGGCGCAGTTCTACGGACAGGTGCATGGGGTGGTCGGGCGCCTGCTCGACGCTCGCAATTTCTACATCGCCCTGGTCAACCCGGCCGGCAACGGCCTGGACTTCGTCTATTCGGTGGACGAGCACAACGCCAGCCGCGCGCCGCGACCGTTCAGCCGGGGCCTGACCGAGTACGTCGTGCGCAACCGGCGGCCACTGTTGGCATCACGCGCGCAGATCGATGCGCTGCTGGCCAGTGGCGAAGTGCGTGAATCCGGTGCGCGCTCGCACTGCTGGCTGGGCGTACCGCTGCTGCGCGACGACGAAGTGGTCGGCGCGATCGTGGTGCAGAGCTACAGCGAGAACAGCATTTTCAGTGTGCATGACCAGCGCCTGCTGACCTTCGTCGCACAGAACATCGGTACCGGCCTGGCCCGTCAGCGCGACCAGCAACGGCTGCGCTCGGCGCATGCCGAGCTGGAGAAGCGCGTGGAGGAACGCACGCGCGAACTGGCCGAGGTCAACGAAAAGCTGCTCGGCCAGATCGGCGAGCGCCTGCGTGCCGAACAGCGCCTGACCCACCAGGCCATGCACGATGCGCTGACCGGGCTGCCCAACCGCCTGCATCTGCTGGACCGCCTGCAGGATGCGCTGGCCCTGGCCAAGCGTGAGGGCGGCCCGGTGTTCGCCGTGCTGTTCCTCGATCTGGACCGCTTCAAACTGGTCAACGACAGCATCGGCCATGCCGCCGGCGATCGCATGCTGGTGGAAGTGGCCAAGCGCATCGTATCGATGGCCGGCACCGAGGACGTGGTGGCCCGGCTGGGCGGTGACGAATTCGCGGTGCTGCTGCAATGCCCGCAGGGCCTGGCCCAGGCCTTGGACTTTGGTCAGCGCCTGCTGCTGGCGCTGCAGGAGTCGATGTGGATCGCCGGGCGCGAACTGTTCCCGTCCGGCAGCCTGGGCATCGCGCTGTGGAACCCCCGCTACCGCACCGGCGAAGAGCTGCTGCGTGATGCCGACGCGGCAATGTACCGGGCCAAGGCACAGGGCCATGACCGCTGTGCGATCTTCGACGAAGACATGCGCGAGCAGGCCATGCGCAGCCTCGATCTGGAAGCCGACCTGCGTCGTGCGATCAACAACCGCGATTTCGTGCCGTTCTACCAGCCGATCGTGCGCCTGTCCGATGGCGAGGTGGTGGGCCACGAAGCGCTGCTGCGCTGGCAGCATGAGCGCCGCGGCCTGCTGCTGCCGGGGGCGTTCCTGGAGCTGGGCGAGGAAAGCGGCCTGATCGAGCAGGTCGACTGGCTGATCTACGAACAGGTGATTGCCGGCCTGGCCGAGGGCGGGCAGAGCTACGTCTCGGTGAACGTATCACCGCGCCATTTCCGCTCCGCCGGGTTCAGCGGCCGCCTGTTCGGCCTGCTGGATGCATGTGGTGCCGATCCGCACCGGCTGCGCCTGGAGATCACCGAGGTCGCACTGCTGGACGATGGCCCGCACACGCTGCGCATCCTGCAGGGCCTGCGCGAGCGCGGCATCCAGGTGCAGCTGGACGATTTCGGTACCGGCTTCTCGGCGCTGTCCTACCTGCACCGTTTCCCGATCAGTACGCTGAAAATCGACCAGAGCTTCATCGCCGGCCTGCATGGGCCGGAAGTGCAGAGCACGCGGGCGCTGGTCGAGGGCGTGCTGTCGTTGGCGCGTACGCTGGGCATCGAGACCATCGGTGAGGGCATCGAAACCGAGGCGCAGCGGCAGACCCTGCGCGAACTGGGTTGCGACTACGGCCAGGGCTATCTGCTGGGGCGGCCCGCACCGTGGAGCTGCGCGGCGGTCTGAGCCGCCGCGCAGGAAAGCATCAGCGCAGGGCGGCGCGACGCTTTTCGTCGATCCACTTCGAGGCCTGCGCTGGCTTGTAGTTCTTCATCCACTCCAGCATCTCTTCGATATCCGAGCCGTACCACAGGTCCTGGCGCTGGTCCGGGTGCAGGAAGCGCTCTTCCACCATGCGGTCGATCATGCCGATCAGCGGGGCGTAGAAACCTTCCACGTCGAGGAAGGCGCACGGCTTGTTGCCGATGCCAAGCTGGCGCCAGGTCAGCATCTCGAAGATCTCTTCCATGGTGCCGAAGCCGCCGGGCAGCGTGACGAAGCCATCGGCGAGGTCGAACATGCGCGACTTGCGCTCATGCATCGAACCGACAATTTCCAGTTCGGTCAGGCCGCGGTGGGCCACTTCCCAGTCGGCCAGCTGGCGCGGGATCACGCCGGTCACTTCGCCGCCGGCCGCGAGCACGGCATTGGCCACGGTTCCCATCAGGCCGACATTGCCGCCGCCGTACACCAGGCGCATCCCGTCGCGGGCGATGCGGTCGCCCAGGGCAAGGGCGCGTTCGGTATAGGCCGGCTTGCTGCCAGCGTTGGAACCACAGTACACACAGATCGATTTCATGGATCTTCCTGTCTTTTGGCCGGAAACGAAAACGCCCCATCGCCGACCGCAGAGCGGTCAGGGACGGGGTGCCCAAGGATTATGAGGCCTTCAGGGGCCTTCTGTAGAGCCGCGCCGCGCTCGCCTGCTCTTCGTTCAGTAGAGTCGAGCTTGCTCGACTATCGCGGTGCCTGAACGAAGTGCAGTCGAGCAAGCTCGACTCTACAAAGAACGAGACTTACGCCGCCGCTGCCTGCTCGCGGCGCGGGCCTTCACGCAGCGCGCGGCCGACCATCCCCACCAGCAGGTCCAGCTCTTCGCTGTCCATGCCGAAGTGCGGAGTGAAGCGCAGCGAGTTCTCGCCACCGTGAATCACGTTGATGCCGTGCTGGCGCAGCCATTCCTCGGTGGAGTTGGCGCCGTAGCACTTGAACTGCGGCGCCAGTTCGCAGGAGAACAGCAGGCCGGTGCCCTGCACCTTGGTGATCAGTCCGCCCAGCTCGTTCTTCAGCTGTTCAAGCTTGCGCACGGCCTCGGCACCACGCTCGGCGATGTTGGCGCGCACCTGCGGGGTCAGCTGGGCCAGGGTGGCGCAGGCCACGTCCAGTGCACGCGGGTTGCTGGTCATCGTGTTGCCATAGATGCCCTTGCGGTACAGCTGCGCGGCATGCTCGGTCACCGCCAGCACCGACAGCGGGTACTGCGCGGCGTTGAGTGCCTTGGAGTAGGTCTCCATGTCCGGCGGGTCCAGGCCTTCGAAGCCCGGGTAATCGACCACCGAGAGCACGCCATGCGCACGCAGGCCGGCCTGGATCGAGTCCAGCAGCAGCAGGCTGCCATGGGCACGGGTCAGTTCGCGGGCAACGGCATAGAACGACGGCGGCACCGAGCGGCCCGGGTCGCCTTCG
Source organism: Stenotrophomonas sp. 80084_Sma (assembly GCF_056481995.1). Classification (NCBI taxonomy): domain Bacteria; kingdom Pseudomonadati; phylum Pseudomonadota; class Gammaproteobacteria; order Lysobacterales; family Lysobacteraceae; genus Stenotrophomonas; species Stenotrophomonas sp. 80084_Sma. Next base: position 1,948,671 of record NZ_CM151177.1, read on the forward strand.
CCCATCACCGGTTCCAGGAACACCGCCTCGATGAACCACTGGTTGCGTGCGGCATCCTCGAACACCTTGCGCAGGCCGGCTTCGTCGTACGGCGCCACGGTGATCACCGAATCCTCGCCACGGTAGCTGGCCAGGTGCTGCATGTAGCTCTTGCGGCTGGAGTCCGAATAGAGGGCAGGGCGGTCGGTACGGCCGTGGAAGCTGCCCTTGACCACCACGCGCTTGATCGCAGCACCGGCGTGGCGTGCGCCCGGGTCGGTCTGCAGCTTGGCGTTGACGTCGGCGATGCGCGCGGCCAGGCCGACCGCCTCGGAACCGGAATTCAGGCACATGAAACGGGCGAACGGGCAGCCGCCACGGCGGTGGCCGATCTCGGCGCGCAGGGCGGTGATGAAGCGCTGCTGCGACAGGCTGGGGGTCATGATGTTGGCCATCACCTGCGGGCGCGCCATCGCCTCCAGCACGGCGTCCGGGGTGTGCCCGAAGCCGAGCATGCCGTAGCCGCCGGCGTCGTACAGCACGCCGCCTTTCAGGGTGACCACCCACGGGCCGCGCGCAGCCAGTGCCACATACGGGGTCACCGCGTCATCGGCATAGAAATTGACGAAACCGTCCTGCATCGCGTCGATCTGCGCCTGTTCGTCCTGCGCCAGCAGCGGCCCCAGGTCGGCCTGCACGCGCGCGAATTCCTCGGCGGCGGCGTCCACCGCGGCGACCAGCTGCGGGTGGTTGGCGGACAGGGCGGTCAGGGTGGCGTCGTCCAGGCCGGAGGTGAGGCGGGTGCCGGGCTGGTTGCGCAGGGGGGCGAGGCGTTCGATGAAGCTCATTGCAGATCTCCTGAAACAATGGGTCGCACGGGTCTTCAAAAGCAAAACGCGCGTCATCACGCGCGCTTGGGGCAGGCTCGTGCAGCGGACTTCCGACTCGATGCTAGCACTTGTTTTTTTGCGCGATAACCCCGCAGAAACCTGCTGCATAGCAGCATTTTGCGCGACGTTCGCCGCGAAGCACGCCGGCTCGCAGACGCTGGACGTACAATGCGCGCCATTGTCGACCTGTTGCCGCCCACTGCCTTGAAGAAGTCCGATTTCAACTACGACCTGCCGGCTGAACTGATCGCGCAGGCGCCCCTGGCCGAACGTTCCGCAAGCCGCCTGCTGCTGGTGCCTCCGGCGCCCGATGCCTTCACCGACCTGCAGGTGCGCGACCTGCCGTCGCTGCTGCAGCCGGGCGATCTGCTGGTGTTCAACGACACCCGGGTGATCCCGGCGCGCCTGTTCGGGCAGAAGGCCAGTGGCGGCCGCGTGGAGATCCTGATCGAGCGCCTGCTCGGTGGCCAGCAGGCCCGCGCGCAGGTGGGCGCCAGCAAGTCGCCCAAGGCCGGCAGCCGCATCGCGCTGGATGCCGGTGGCGAAGCCGAGGTGCTGGGTCGCGATGGCGAGTTCTACGTGCTGCAGTTCCATGTGCCGGAATCGCTGGAACAGTGGCTGCTGCATGCCGGCCGCCTGCCGCTGCCGCCCTACATCCAGCGCGAGCCGGGTGTGGATGACCGCGAGCGCTACCAGACCGTGTTCGCGCGTGAAGTGGGCGCGGTGGCCGCGCCGACCGCCGGCCTGCATTTCGACGAACCGCTGCTGGCCGCATTGAAGGACAAGGGCGTGGACTTCGGCCACGTCACCCTGCACGTGGGTGCGGGCACCTTCCAGCCGGTGCGTGCCGATGACCTGAAGGACCACGTGATGCACCGCGAGTGGCTGAATGTCGGTGCCGAGCTGGTGCAGCAGGTGCGGCGCACGCGCGCCGCCGGCGGCCGCGTGATCGGCGTCGGCACCACCGTGGTGCGCGCGCTGGAAAGCGCGATGCGCGATGGCGAGCTGCTGCCGTTCGCCGGCGAGACCCAGATCTTCATCACCCCGGGCTACCGCATCCGCAGCGTCGACGCGATGGTGACCAATTTCCACCTGCCGGAAAGCACGTTGCTGATGATGATTTCCGCGTTTGCCGGCAAGCAGCGCGTATTCGAGGCCTACCAGCACGCGATCGAGCAGCGCTACCGCTTCTTCAGCTACGGCGACGCGATGCTGCTGTTCCCGCAGGCGGGGTAGGGCGCTGACCTCTGCCTGCTTGTGGTGGGTGCGCACCGTTGGTGCGCACTTGCCGGTGCCTGGAGGTCAGGAAAGCCACGCATGGCGTGGCTCTACTGCCGTGCCGTTCAGGCCTGAATGGGCGGTCGACTCGGTTTTGGGAGACAATGGGCGACTATTTGCCCGAATGACCGCTCCATGTCCCGATTGCAGTTCCAGCTCCAGACCCGCGACGGCCGTGCCCGCCGTGGCCGCCTGACCTTCCCGCGTGGCACGGTGGAAACGCCGGCCTTCATGCCGGTGGGGACCTATGGCTCGGTCAAGGGCATCCTGCCGGACCAGGTGCGTGCGCTGGGCGCCGAGATCATCCTCGGCAACACGTTCCACCTGTACCTGCGCCCGGGCCTGGACATCATCGCCGACCACGGCGGCCTGCACGGCTTCTGCCGCTGGGATGGCCCGATCCTGACCGACTCCGGCGGCTTCCAGGTGTTCTCGCTGGCCCACCGCCGCAAGATCACCGAGCAGGGCGTGACCTTCGCCTCGCCAACCGACGGTGCCCGCGTGTTCCTGGGCCCGGAAGAGAGCATGAAGATCCAGAAAGTGCTCGATTCGGACGTGGTGATGATCTTCGACGAGTGCACCCCGTACCCGGCTACCGAGGATGTGGCGCGCCGCTCGATGGAGCTGAGCCTGCGCTGGGCCCAGCGCAGCCGCAACGCGCATGACGAGCTCGGCAACGACGCGGCCCTGTTCGGCATCGTCCAGGGCGGCGTGCACACCGACCTGCGCAGCCGCTCGGCCGAGGCCCTACAGGCGATCGGCTTCGACGGTTACGCCATCGGTGGCCTGGCCGTGGGCGAGCCGGAGCACGAGCGCAACGCCATGCTCGACCACCTGGATCCGGAACTGCCGGGCGACCGTCCGCGCTACCTGATGGGTGTGGGCCGGCCGGAGGACCTGGTCGAGGGTGTCGCACGTGGCGTGGACATGTTCGACTGCGTGATGCCGACCCGCAACGCCCGCAACGGCCACTATTTCACCTCGTTCGGCACCGTCCGCATCCGCAATTCCCAGTACGCGCGCGACATGGACCCGATCGAGCCGGGCTGCGGCTGCGTGGCCTGCACCGGCGGTTACACGCGTTCGTACCTGCGCCACCTGGACCGCTGCAACGAGATGCTGGCGCCAATGCTGGGCACCCTGCACAACCTGTTCTATTACGAAAAGCTCATGGCCGACATCCGTGCGGCCATCGAGGCGGGAACCTTCCTGGCCTTCCGTGAGTCTTTCTACGCGGCACGCGGGGCGGTAGCACCGCCCCTGTAACCCGAACACCCCCTGCCAAACGGCCCAAGGACGAACGCCCGGGGCCGTGGCATACTTCAAGGCTGACCCAGATCCGCGGTCGACACCTCGTGCCCGTGAAAGGGCCGAAGCGCCGCCCAACCAAAGGACCAACAATGAACCTGCTTGCCTTCCTGATTCCCGCCGCCCACGCCCAGGCCGCCGGCGGCCAACCGCAGGGCATGGGCCTGACCACGCTGCTGTTCCCGGTCATCCTGATCGCCATCATGTACTTCCTGATGATCCGCCCGCAGATGAAGCGGCAGAAGGAGCACAAGGCCATGCTGGAGAAGATCAAGCGTGGCGACGAAGTGCTGACCAACGGCGGCATCGCCGGCATCGTCACCGACATCGGCGACAACTTCATCACCATTGAAGTGGCGGACAACGTGCGCATCCGCGTGCAGAAGGGCGCTGTCGGCAACGTGCTGCCGGCCGGTACCCTGAAGTCGGCCCAGTAAGCCACTCCCTTTCCGATGCACAACCGCGGCGCCGGGGATGGCGCCGCGCGGGACCCAAGCAATGCTCGAATTTCCACGCTGGAAGTACGTCGTCATCCTGATCGTACTGGCGCTCAGCGCGCTGTACGCGCTGCCCAACATCTACCAGAAGGACCCGGCCCTCCAGATCACCGCCAACCGTGGCGGCCAGATCGACGATGCGCTGCGTGACCGTGTGCTGGCCGACCTGAAGAAGGCCGGTGTCGCCACCGTCGGTGCCGAGAAGGAAGGGGAAAGCCTGATCGTCCGCCTGCCGGACCTGAAGGCGCAGTCCGCTGCCAGCGACGCCCTGCGTGACACGGTCGGCGAAAAGTACACCGTGGCCCTGAACCTGGCCTCGACCGTGCCGGACTGGCTGGCCAACCTCGGCGGTCGCCCGATGGTGCTGGGCCTGGACCTTCAGGGTGGCGTGCACTTCGTGCTGCAGGTCGACCAGAAGGCCGCCCTGGACAAGCGCCTGGACGCCTACACCGAAGACGTGCGCAGCACGCTGCGCGACGCCCGCATCCCGTACCAGTCGGTGGAACGCCGCGCTGACAACAGCATCGTGGCGAACCTGAGCCCGTCCGCCGGTGACGACGCCGCGCAGCGTGCCCGCACTGCCCTGGTGAAGGCGCAGCCGACCCTCGGCTACGACGTCAGTGGCAATCGCATCACGGTGACCGTGCCGGAAACCGAGATCACCCAGATCGCCAACGGCGCCATCGAGCAGAACATCAACACCCTGCGCAACCGCGTGAACCAGCTCGGCGTGGCTGAGCCGATCATCCAGCGCCAGGGTGCCGACCGCGTGGTGGTGCAGCTGCCGGGCGTGCAGGACACCGCCGAAGCCAAGCGCATGATCGGCGCCACCGCTACCCTCGAGTACCGCGCGGTGGTTGACGGCAATGCACAGGACGCCATCAACTCCGGGCGCATTCCGCCGGAAGCGAAGGTCTACCAGCGTCGTGATGGCGGTGGTCCGGTCCTGCTGAACAAGCGCGTGATCGTCACCGGTGACCAGATGGTCGGCGCGCAGGCGGTGACCGATTCGAACAGCGGCTCTCCGGCGGTCAGCGTGACGCTGAACAATGTCGGCGGCCAGCGCATGTTCGACTTCACCAGCGCCAACGTGAACAAGCCGATGGCGGTGGTCTACACCGAGCGCGTGCCGACCGTGACCGTCGTCGACGGCCAGGAAGTGCGTGGCTTCAAGGTCAACGAGGAAGTGATCTCGGTGGCCAACATCAACGGCGTGTTCGGCAAGAACTTCCAGACCACCGGCCTGCAGAAGAAGGAAGCCGAGGACCTGGCCAAGCTGCTGAAGTCCGGCTCGCTGGCCGCGCCGATGGACTTCGTCGAAGAGCGCGTGGTGGGCCCGAGCCTGGGTGCCGAGAACGTCAAGAACGGTATGCGCGCGGTGGTGTTCGCATTCCTGTTCACCCTGGTGTTCTTCAGCGTCTACTACCGCATGTTCGGCGTGATCACCTCGATCGCGATGCTGTTCAACCTGCTGATCGTGGTGGCGGTGATGTCGCTGTTCGGCGCGACCATGACCCTGCCGGGCTTCGCCGGTCTGGCGTTGTCGGTCGGCCTGTCGGTGGACGCCAACGTGCTGATCAACGAGCGTATCCGTGAAGAGCTGCGTGCCGGCGTGCCGGGCAAGACCGCGATCGTGACCGGTTACGAGCGTGCTTCCGGCACCATCCTCGACGCCAACCTGACCGGCCTGATCGTCGGTGTGGCGCTGTTCGCATTCGGTACCGGTCCGCTGAAGGGCTTCGCGCTGACCATGATCATCGGTATTTTCGCCTCCATGTTCACCGCGATCACCGTGTCGCGTGCGCTGGCGACGCTGATCTACGGCCGCCGCAAGAAGCTCCAGAACGTGGCCATCTGACGGGACGACACGCACATGAAACTGTTTCCGCTGCACATCCTCCCGAACGACACCAAGATCGACTTCATGCGCTGGCGCCATGTCGCGATGGTCGTCACGGTCATCGTGTTCCTGGCCTCGGTTGCCATCATCGGCTTCAAGGGCTTCAACTACGCCCTGGACTTTACCGGCGGCACCCTGATCGAAGCCCGCTTCGACAAGGCGGTGGACGTCGAGCAGGTCCGTACCAAGCTCGAGGAAAGTGGCTTCGACGGTGCCCAGGTGCAGAGCGTCGGTGGCAACACCGATCTGCTGATCCGCCTGGCCCCGCACGGTGAGCACGCTGCCGGTACCGGTGACGCCGCGCACGAGGACAAGGCCACCGCCGCCGCCGTGGTGAAGGCACTGTCCACCGCCGACAACCAGGCCACCGTGCTCCGCAACGAGTTCGTGGGCCCGCAGATCGGCAAGGACCTGGCGATGAATGGCCTGTACGCCACCATCTTCATGCTGGCCGGCTTCCTGATCTACATCGCGGTGCGCTTCGAATGGAAGTTCGCGGTCACCGCCAGCATCGTGGCGATGTTCGATCTGATCGTGACGGTCGCTTACGTGTCCCTGCTGGGCCGTGAGTTCGACCTGACCGTGCTGGCCGGCCTGCTGTCGGTGATGGGTTTTGCGATCAACGATCTGATCGTGGTCTTCGACCGCGTCCGCGAGAACTTCCGCAGCCTGCGCGTGGACTCGATGGAAGTGCTGAACCGTTCGATCAACCAGACGCTGTCGCGTACGGTGATCACCGCGGTGATGTTCTTCCTGTCGGCGCTTGCCCTGTACATGTACGGCGGCAGCTCGATGGAAGGCCTGGCCGAGACGCACATGATCGGTGCGGTGATCGTGGTGTTGTCCTCGATCCTGGTGGCGGTGCCGATGCTGACGATCGGTTTCCTGCGCGTCAGCAAGCAGGACCTGCTGCCGAAGGCGAAGGACATCGAGGCCCTGGCCCGTCGCCCGTAAGCACCCGCTGCACGCAACACACAGAGAACCCCGCGCAAGCGGGGTTTTTGTGGGCAGGGCTTGCAGCCCTGCACCCGCGGTAGTGCCGGCCGCTGGTCGGCAACAGCAATAGCAACAGCGGGCATTCCGTGGAATGGTGGGGCCATGTGGATTGGCAGGACACGCCGTAAACCCATCCATGGGGGCTCGATGGCGCCATCCATGGCGCCAACGGTCCTGCCAACCCACATGGCCCCACCTCTGACAGATTCCTGCGGCTGTTGGATCGCGCGGCTGTTGGTAGGTGTCGACCTTGGTCGACACATCTGTCAGATATTGAATGAGTTCATCCATGTCGACCAAGGTCGACACCTACCAGAGCAGGATGCCGCTCCAACAGATCGCGGAAATCTGTCGAAGGCGGGGTGGGTCCGGTTGCGGGGGGGGGACGCGGCATGGATGCCGCGGCCAAGCCTCCATGGACGGATTTACGGCGTCCCCCGCAACCGGACCCACCCCGCCAACCCACAGGAACCCAGCTTTTGAAGTTGCTCCGGCTCCGGCCGTTGCTCCGGCCTCTGCGGGTGCAGGGTGCAACCCTGCAGAACAAACCCCACCCTACGCCGCCGTCGGTTGTGCAATCTTCCCCCGCGCACTACGATCCTGCGGTTCGCGCGCGCAGGCGCGCGCCCGTATTCCTGCTGAGCGCCCCGCGCGCCGCATCTGCCAACCCGAGGTATCCATGGTCATCAAACCGCGCGTCCGCGGCTTCATCTGCGTCACCACCCACCCGACCGGCTGCGAAGCCGCGGTCAAGCAGCAGATCGACTACATCCGCGCACGTCCGCCGATCCAGAATGGTCCCAAGCGCGTGCTGGTGATCGGCGCCTCCACCGGCTACGGCCTGGCGGCGCGCATCACTGCCGCCTTCGGCAGTGGCGCCGCCACCCTTGGCATCTTCTTCGAACGCCCGGGTAGTGAAACCAAGCCGGGCACCGCGGGCTGGTACAACTCGGCCGCGTTCCACAAGTACGCCGACGAAGCTGGCCTGTACGCCAAGAGCATCAACGGCGATGCCTTCTCCGATGAAGTGAAGGCCAGGACCATCGAGATGATCAAGGCCGATCTCGGCCAGGTCGACCAGGTCGTCTACAGCCTCGCCGCGCCGCGCCGCAAGCACCCGAAGACCGGAGAGATCATCAGCTCCACGCTGAAGCCGATCGGCGAGCCGATCACCCTGCGTGGCCTGGATACCGACAAGGAAGTGCTGACCGAGACCCATCTGCAGCCGGCCACCCCGGAAGAAATCGCTGGCACCGTCGCGGTGATGGGCGGCGAGGACTGGCAGATGTGGATCGATGCGCTGGCCGACGCCGGCGTGCTGGCCAATGGCTGCACCACCACCGCCTTCACCTATGTGGGCGAAGAGATCACCCAGGCGATCTACTGGAATGGCTCGATCGGTGCGGCCAAGAAGGACCTGGACAACAAGGTGCTGGGCCTGCGCGAGAAGCTGGCCAGGATCGGTGGCGACGCGCGCGTGTCGGTGCTGAAGGCCGTGGTCACCCAGGCCAGCTCGGCCATTCCGACCATGCCGCTGTACCTGTCGCTGTTGTTCAAGGTGATGAAGGAAAAGGGCACGCACGAAGGCTGCATCGAACAGCTCGACGTGCTGTACGACATCCTCTACGGCGGCAAGGCCGATGGCGTGGCGGTCGATCGTCTGCGCCACGACCTGGTCGATGGCGATGGCCACACCGTCGCGCTGGTCGATGACGAAGGCCGCCTGCGTGCCGATTACAAGGAAATGGCCGCGGACGTGCAGGGCAAGGTGGTCGCGCTGTGGCCGCAGGTGACCAACGAGAACCTGTACGAGATCAGCGATCTGGCCGGCTACAAGGCCGATTTCCTGCGCCTGTTCGGTTTTGGCGTGGAGGGTGTCGACTACGAGGCCGACGTCAATCCGGACGTGAAGATCGAAAATCTGGTCGACATGACCTGATCAACGAAGAGGCCGGCGAAAGCCGGCCTTCTCTTTGGGTGGTGCCGGCCGCTGGCCGGCAACCCCGGGTACTTGCAGCTGCCGGCCAGCGGCCGGCACTACCATCGGTCACCCGAACTCGAAACCCATCTCCGGCAACGCCGGGCCGACGAAGTCGCCCTGCACGTAGTCCACGCCGGCACTGAACAGCAACGTCATCGAATTGGCATCGCTGACGAACTCGGCGATGGTGCGGATGCCGGCTTCCTGCGCGCGCGCGGTGATCTGGCTGATGCGATCGATGTTCTCGCGGGTGGCCGCCAGGTCACCGGTGAAGCCACGGTCCAGCTTGAGGAACTGCGGCTGGAAGTGGGCCAGCAGCTGGAACGAATCCAGCCCCGAACCGAACTGCTCCAGGCCGATGCGGCAGCCCAGCGGTGCTACTTCGGCAAGGAACTGCTGTGCACTGCGCAGGTGAGTGAACACCTTCGCTTCCGGCGCATGCAGCCACAGCCGTTCGCCGGGCACACCCTGAGCCTGCAGCTCGCGGCGCAGGGTAGCGATCATCTGCGGGTCGTCGAACGATTCCGGCGTCACTTTCACCAGCATCTGCGTGGCATGGCCTTCGCGTGCACGCTGGCCCAGCACCGCGATCGCCCGTGACACCACCCAGCGGTTGATGTCGGCCAGCAGGCCGTGCTCCTCCGCGATACCGAGGAACGCGGTCGGGCTCAGCAGTTCGCCGTTGTGCTCCAGGCGCAGGTAGGCCTCATACAGCTCCAGCGACTCGCCCTGCAGGTTCAGCACCGGCTGGTAGTGCAGCTGGAAGCCGTCACCGGCCAGCGCTTCACGGATTCGGGCGACCCAGCGCAGCACGCGTTCTTCCTCCACGCGGTCGGCGGCGGCTGGGTCGAAGATACGGCAGGTATTGCCCAGCTCGGCGGCGGCCTGCGTGCATTCGCTGGCGCGTGCCAGCACCTGGCCGATGCTGGCGATCTTCTCGCCCACCTGCACGCCACCGATGCTGACCGTTACCGTGGCCGAACGCGCGCCGATGCTGAAGACGTGTGCGGCGTAGGCTTCGCGGATGCGCTCGGCCAGCGCCACGGTCTGCGCATAGGGCCCGGCCTGCAGCACGGCGAAATTGTGTTCGCCGAAGCGGGCCAGCTGTGCGTCCTCGCCGACCACCTCGGCCAGCAGGCCGGCAAGGGCGCCGATCAGGGTGTCGGCCGAGGCCAGGCCAATGTCCGGCAGCAGGCGCGCGTAGTGGTCCGGCTCGATCAGCAGCAGGCCGAACTGCCCCTCGCTGCGCCCGGCCTGGGCCACCGCGCTTTCCAGCTGCAGCATGAAGGTCGGGCGGTTGAGCAGGCCGGTGACCTGGTCGCGCTGGCGCAGGTCCTCGACCTCACGTGCCAGCTCGGGGTCGAATTCCATGCGGCGGCGGAGCACCACCTGCAGGCAGGATTCGCCTTCGTAGGTGGCAGCGGCAAACTCCATCGTCGCCGGGAACGCGCTGCCATCCTCGTGGCGCGCGTCGAGCTGGTACTGCGGCGGCGGCGCCTCGCCACGGCTCAGCCCCTTCAGCAGCTGCTTGAAGCCCTCCACGTGCTGGGCGGCGACCATGTCCAGCAGCGAGATGCCTTCGATGTCGTCGAAATGCTCGTAACCGAACATCTCCAGATAGGCATCGTTGGCGCGGATGTGCATGCCTTCATGCACGTAGGCGATGGGGTCGCGCGAGGAGGCGATCAACGCATCGCAGCGGCGCTCGGTTTCGCGCATCTGTGCTTCGATGCGGCGCAGGCCGCGACGCGCCTGCAGGTCCACCCACTGGTCACGGACCACGGCGAGCAGGTGCTCCGGGCGTTGGCGCAGGGCGAGGGCGCGGATGCCGTGGCTGCTGGCCTGCACCAGTTCGTCTTCGTCGATGCGCTCGGCCAGCAGCACCAGTGGAATGTCCTTGCCGCTGGCAGCAATATGCTGGGCCACCAGTGGCAGCGGGATGCCCTGGGAGGGCGAAGCCAGCACCAGGTCGATGGCCTGGCTGGCCAGCACCTGGGCCAGCTCGGCTGCATCCTGCGGACGCCACGGGCGTACCGCGATGCCGCTGTTGCGCAGCGTGCTGACGATGGCTTCGGCATTCTCGCCGCTGTCATCGACGATCAGCAGGCGGATGGTGATGTCGTTCGCGTTCTGCATGCACTGCTCCCCAATCTGCAAATCTAGATACACGATGCGCGGCGAACCGTCCATGCGCGCACCCCTTGCACGCATTGAACGGCGATGCGGTTCACACCACGCCACCGGCTGCGTGGCCGCTGGCCCAGGCCCACTGGAAGTTGTAGCCGCCCAGCCAGCCGGTCACATCCAGCACCTCGCCGACGAAATGCAGGCCGGGCACGCGCTTGGATTCCATCGTCGAGGACGAGACCTCGGCGGTATCCACGCCGCCCAGGGTGACCTCGGCGGTGCGGTAGCCCTCGGTACCACTGGCCACCAGCGGGAACGCGCCCAGCAGCTGTGCGGCCTGGCGCAGCACCGGCTCGTCCAGCTGGCGCACGGGCCGGTCGGGCAGCCAGTGTTCGCACAACCGCTGTGCCAGCCGCTTCGGCAGTACCTCGCCCAGCACCGTGCGCAGCTCGGCGGCAGGACGTTCGCGCTTCATCTGGCGCAACCACTCGCCGGCATCCTGGCCGGGCAGCAGGTCCAGCTCCAGCGCGTCGCCGGGTTGCCAGAACGAGGAGATCTGCAGGATCGCCGGGCCACTCACGCCGCGATGGGTCAGCAGCATGAAATTCTGGAAGCTCTTTCCGTTGCAGCGCGCCTCGATGGGCAGAGCGACGCCGCTGAGATCGGCCAGCCGTTCCTGGTGCTTGCCGCTGAGCGTCAGCGGCACCAGCCCGGCGCGGGTCGGCAGCACCTGGTGGCCGAACTGTCGGGCCACTTCATAGCCGAAGCCGCTGGCGCCCATGCTGGGAATGGAGAGGCCGCCGGTGGCCACCACCAGCGAGGCGCAATGGAACAGGCCCTGCGTGGTGTGCACGCGGAAACCATCGCTGCCATGCTCGATGCGCTGCACGCTGCAGTCGGTACGCACCTGCACGCCTGCCGCCTGGCATTCGTCCACCAGCATCTTCACGATCTGCTTGGACGAGACATCGCAGAACAGCTGGCCCAGCTCTTTTTCGTGATACGCGATGCCGTGCTTGCTGACCAGCTCGATGAAGTGCCAGGGCGTGTAGCGCGCCAGTGCCGACTTGCAGAAGTGCGGGTTGGCCGACAGGAAGTTGGCCGGGGTGGTGCCGGTGTTGGTGAAGTTGCAGCGGCCACCGCCGGACATCAGGATCTTCTTGCCGACCTTGTTGGCATGGTCGATCACCTGCACCTGGCGGCCGCGCTGGCCAGCCGTGATTGCGGTCATCAGCCCGGCCGCACCGGCGCCGATGACCACCACGTCGCAACGGATCGTGCTCATGCCTTGGCGCGCTTGCGCCAGTTCGGGATCACGTCGAGCTGGATCTGGTCGTTGAGCAGCTGCACTTCACCGTCCTGGATCAGCACGCTCCAGCGCATGGCGCGCTGGATCTGCTGGCCCCAGCGCTCGACGAATTCACCGTCCAGATCAACCGCCGAGAGATTGTCGAAGCGTGCCAGGCCCTTGCTCTGCTTGCCCCACCAGATCTCCGAGGCGTTGCCGCCGTAGTTGATCACCTGCACCTGGCGGCTGCGATTGCTGGCCTTGCGGATACGCGATTCGTCCGGATGGCCCAGGTCGATCCACTGCAGGATGTCGCCGGTGTAGTCGTGTTCCCACAGATCGGGCTCGTCATCGGTGCTCAGGCCGCGGCCGAATTCCAGGCGGTCGCCGGCGTTCAGCGCGAAGGCGAGCAGGCGCACCATCAGGCGATCGTCGGTCTCGGACGGGTGCTGGGCCAGGGTCAGGTTGTGGGTCGCGTAGTAGCCGCGATCCATGTCGCTGATCTGCAGTTCGGCCTTGCGGATGGTGGCGGTGAGGGCCATGGGGGGTCCGTGGACTAAAGACGACAATGATAGAGGTTTGCTCCAGGGGTGTCCGTTGCCGGTCTGTCTGCGCAGCGTCAACGGTGGCACTCTTGCGCTCTTTCCCGTGGCCGGAGTGGACGCCATGACCTTGCCCAGCCGCCTGCAGCTGCCACCCGGCCACTGGTCCAGCCTGCTCGATGGCCTGTGCGCGCGTTTCCCGCGCATCGACCGTGCGCAATGGCAGGACCGCTTCGCCCGAGGCCGCGTGCAGGATGCGCAGGGCAGGGCACTGGCGCCGGACATGCCTTGGCAGGTGGGGCTGGAAATCCAGTACTTCCGCGAGGTGGCCGACGAGCCGGTGATTCCCTTCGCCGAGACCATCCTGCATCTGGATGCGCACCTGCTGGTGGCCGACAAGCCGCACTTCCTGCCGGTGACGCCGGCCGGTGGGTATGTACGGGAAACCCTGCTGTCGCGCCTGGTCGCCCGCACCGGCAACACCGAACTGGCGCCGCTGCACCGCTTGGACCGGCTGACCGCCGGCCTGGTGCTGTTTTCCACCCAGGCAGGCACGCGTGATGCCTACCAGCGGCTGTTCCGCGAGCGGCGCATCGGGAAGACCTACGAGGCGCTGGCACCGGCGCTGCCGGGGCTGGAGTTTCCGCTGCAGCGGGACAGTCGTCTGGTGCCGGGGGAGCCGTTCTTCCGCATGGCCGAAGTGCCGGGCGAGCCCAATGCCCGCAGCCGGATCGAGCTGATCGAGGCCGAGGGGCCGGTCTGGCGCTACCGGTTGCGGCCGGAAACCGGCCGCAAGCACCAGTTGCGCGTGCATATGGCGATGCTGGGCGCCCCCATCGAGGGCGATGACCTGTATCCGCAGCTGAGGCCGCGCCCGGATGAAACGGTCGAGTCACCCCTGCAGCTGCTGGCGCAGGGGCTGGCCTTCGACGATCCATTGAGTGGGGAGCCCAGGCGGTTCAGCAGTCAGCGTCGCCTGTGCCTGCCGGGCCAGAGCGGGTAGGGCCGTTCAGCGAACCGGGCGCCGCGCAAGCCAGCGGTCCAGCTCGGCGGCGAACAGCTGCCGGTCGCGCGGGCCCAGCGGCGGTGGGCCCCCGGTCTGCACCCCGGCGCCGCGCAGCTCTTCCATGAAATTGCGCATCGACAGCCGCTCGGCCATGTTGTTCGGGGTGTACAGCTGGCCACGCGGGTTCAGCGCCACCGCCTTCTTCTCCAGCACCAGCGCGGCCAGCGGGATGTCCTGGGTGACCACCAGGTCACCGGCGGCGACCCGCTCGACGATGGCGCTGTCGGCCACGTCCAGGCCCTGGGGGACCTGGATCGAGCGCAGCCAGCGCGAGGGCGGGGTCCGGATCCACTGGTTGGCGACCAGGGTCAGCTCGATCCCAACGCGTTCAGCGGCCCGGAACAGGATGTCGCGAATGACGGTGGGGCAGGCGTCCGCGTCTACCCAGATGCGTGGGAGAGCGGGTTCAGCTTGGGTTTCAGCTTCAGTCATTTACCCAGTGTAGGGTAGGAAAATCCTGAATGGGGACTCGGGGTTAGCCTCGATCGGCTGCCAGCCCTTGTCACGTCTAGCGGGCGGGGTCTGCCCATGAACGTCCGGGCTATCGCTTTTTGCAGAAAACACGCGTATCGTTCGTCCCACTGTGTTTGCTAGGGTCACCGTGAATCGTGGCCTGGTGCAGTTGATCTCACGATCCGCTCATCGATCCGCTTTACCAACGCCTGCAACTCAGTCTCGGCCCCGATACCCGGTGGCTGCGATTTTTTCAACATGTGTTTCAGGAGTTAGTCAAATGTCTGATCGTCAGACCGGCACCGTCAAGTGGTTCAACGACGCCAAGGGCTTCGGCTTCATCACCCCGGAAAGCGGCCCGGACCTGTTTGTGCACTTCCGTGCCATCCAGGGCACCGGCTTCAAGACCCTGCAGGAAGGCCAGAAGGTTACCTTCATCGCCGTCCAGGGTCAGAAGGGTATGCAGGCTGACCAGGTGCAGGCGGTCTAATCCGTCTGCTACCGTTTGGTAGCCAGAACGCCGGAAGCGAAAGCTTCCGGCGTTTTTTATTGCCCGCTGTTTTGTAGAGTCGAGCTTGCTCGACTGTCTCTGGAAAGCAGTCGAGCAAGCCCGACTCTACAAAAGGCATGCAGCCGGGCGGGCTAAGATCAGATGCATCCTCCCATCGCGGAACCGTCCATGCGCATCGTCCACCACCTGGAAAACTCCCGTTCCCTGCGCGTGCTGTGGATGCTGGAGGAGCTGGGGCTGGACTACGAACTGCGCCGTTATCCGCGTGATCCGAAGACGCTGCTGGCGCCGCCGGAACTGCGCAACGTGCATCCGCTGGGCAAGTCGCCGGTGCTGCAGGATGGCGAACTGGTACTGGCCGAGTCCGGGGCGATCCTCGACTACCTCGCTGACCGTTACGACACCCAGCGCCAGCTGTCGCCGTCACCGATGCCGGCCGACGGAGCTGAACGCATCGCCTACCGCTACTGGCTGCACTATGCCGAAGGTTCGGCGATGCCGCCGCTGCTGCTGACCCTGGTGATCGGTCGCATCCGCAGCGCACCGATGCCGTTCTTCGCGCGCCCGATCGCACGCAGCATCGCCGACAAGGCCGAGCGCGGCTTCATCGGTCCGCAGCGGCGCCTGCACCTGGACTGGATGGAGCGCCGCCTGGCCGAAAGCCCGTGGTTTGCTGGCGAGCGCTTCAGTGCGGCCGACATCCAGATGAGCTTCCCGATCCAGGCCGCTGCCGCGCGCGGTGGTGGTCTCGACGACAAGCCGGCACTGCGTGGCTTCCTCAAGCGTATCGGTGAGCGCCCGGCCTACCAGCGTGCCGAGGCCCACGGCGGCCACCTGCAGGCGCTCAGCGGCAATTGAGGAGGGCGGCCGTCGCCCCCATCTTCAGCACCATGGATACCGACAGCCCCCGTTTCGACAACCGCCTGCTGCATACCCTGCCGGGCGACCCCGAATCCGGCCCGCGCAGGCGTGAAGTGCTGGGCGCGGCCTGGTCGCCAGTGATGCCGACCCCGGTGACGGCGCCCACGCTGCTGGCTTGGGCACCGGACGTCGCCGAGATGCTTGGCTTCGATACCGCTGAGGTCGAGAGCGAAGGCTTCGCGCGTGTATTCGGCGGTAACGCACTGTATGCAGGCATGCAGCCTTGGGCGGCCAACTACGGGGGCCATCAGTTTGGTCACTGGGCCGGCCAGCTCGGCGACGGCCGTGCGATCTCGCTGGGTGAACTGGTCGCACCGGATGGCCGCCACTGGGAGCTGCAGCTGAAGGGCGCCGGCCCCACGCCGTATTCGCGCGGGGCCGATGGGCGCGCAGTGCTGCGCTCG
This sequence comes from Stenotrophomonas sp. 80084_Sma, assembly GCF_056481995.1. Lineage (NCBI taxonomy): Bacteria > Pseudomonadati > Pseudomonadota > Gammaproteobacteria > Lysobacterales > Lysobacteraceae > Stenotrophomonas > Stenotrophomonas sp. 80084_Sma. Next base: position 1,964,812 of record NZ_CM151177.1, read on the forward strand.
TCGATCCGCGAATTCCTGTGCAGCGAAGCGATGCACCATCTGGGCGTGCCGACCACGCGCGCGTTGTCGCTGGTCGGTACCGGCGACGACGTGGTGCGTGACATGTTCTACGACGGCCACCCGCGCGCGGAGCCGGGTGCCATCGTGTGCCGGGTATCGCCGTCGTTCCTGCGCTTTGGTTCCTTCGAACTGCCGGCCTCGCGTGGCGAAACCGCGTTGCTCCAGCAGTTGGTCGACGCCTGCATCGCCCGCGACTTTCCGGAGCTCGAAGGGCAGGGCGAGGCGCTGTATGGCGACTGGTTCGCGCAGATCGCGGTGCGCACCGCCGAGATGATCGCGCACTGGATGCGCGTGGGTTTCGTGCATGGCGTGATGAACACCGACAACCTGTCCGTGCTCGGCCTCACACTCGATTACGGCCCTTACGGCTGGGTCGAGGATTTCGATCCGGACTGGACGCCGAACACCACCGACGCGCAGGGCCGGCGTTATCGCTTCGGTACCCAGCCGCAGGTGGCGTACTGGAACCTGAGCCGATTGGCCCAGGCGTTGTCGCCGTTGTTCGCCGATGTGGCGCCGCTGCAGGCCGGTCTGGCGGCCTACCAGTCCACCTTCGTGGCCTGCACCCGTCGCGATGCCGCAGCCAAGCTGGGCCTGGCCGCTGCCGACGATGACGACCTGCAGCTCTACCTGCGCTGGCAGCAGTTGATGCAGGACGGTGCCATGGACATGACCCTGGCCTGGCGCGCGCTGATGCGCCTCGATCCGACGGCAGCGGATGCGGCGCTGCTGGACGCGGTGTACTACGACGAGGCGCGCCAGCAGGCGGTGCAGGCACCGTTGCAGCAGTGGCTGCAGGACTACGCGGCACGGTTGCAGGCCGATCCGTTGTCGGCCAGCGAACGCACGGCGAAGATGGCCGCGGCCAATCCGCTGTATGTGCTGCGCAACTGGTTGGCGCAGGAAGCCATCGACCGCGCCGAACAGGGCGACCTCGGCGGTGTTCATGCGTTGCAGGACGTACTGCGTGATCCGTACACCGAGCGTGCCGGGCTGGAGCATTTCGCCGGCAAGCGCCCGGCGTGGGCCGACAACCGCGCCGGCTGCTCGATGCTGTCCTGCAGTTCCTGAGGGTGGGTTTCGGCAGGGCTGCGCCCTGCACCCGCAGAGGCCAGGGCAACAGCCAGAGCAAAAGCGGATTCCGTGGTCTGGCGGGGCGGTGTGGGGCTGCAGGACACGCCGTAAACCCGTCCATGGGGGCTCGATGGCGCCATCCATGGCGCCAACGGTCCTGCAGCCCCACACCGCCCCGCCTCCGACAGATTCCCGCTGCTGTGGGTAGGTGTCGACCTTGGTCGACACGGTAGATCCACGCCATGCGTGGATGCTCTTCGTTCAATTCTCGAAACATTCGATTTCGATAGAGATCCATCCACGCATCGCATGGATCAACAGATCGCAGAAGTCTGTCGAAGGCGGGGTGGGTCCGGTTGCGGGAGTGTCCGCGGCATGGATGCCGCGGCCAAGCCCCCATGGTGAAGTGACCCCCGAGACTTGGACGGGGTCAGGCGGCCGATTGGGCCTGCTCCCGGTACTTTATCGGGCTCAGACCTTTCAGTTTCAGTTTGATGCGCTCTTCGTTGTAGTACTGGATGTATTCCACCAGCCCAGCCTCCAGACTCTCGAGGCTGTCAAAGCTGTTCAGGTAGAAGAACTCCGACTTCAGCGTTCCAAAGAAGCTCTCCATCGCCGCATTGTCCAGGCAGTTGCCGCGCCGGGACATGCTTTGCTTCAACGAGTGCTTTTCCAGCATATGCCGGTAGTTTTCATGCTGGTACTGCCAGCCCTGGTCGGAGTGGATCATCGGGCGCTCATCCGGGGAAAGCTTCTTGATGGCCTCCTCCAGCATTTGACCCACCAGATCAAATACGGGCCGACGCTTGATCTGATAAGCCACGATTTCGCCGTTGTAGAGGTCCATGATCGGCGACAGGTACAGCTTCATGCCCTGCACCTTGAACTCGGTCACGTCAGTCACCCACTTCTGGTTGGGCCGCTCGGCATGGAACTGGCGATTGAGGTCATTGCCAACCACAACATTGGCCGCCCCCTTGAAGGCCTGGTAGCGCTTCACACGCACCCGCGATTTCAGTCCCATCTCCCCCATCAGGCGCTGAACCCGCTTGTGATTGGTCCGATGACCCTGATTGGCTAATTCCAGCGTCACCGTGCGATAGCCATAGCGCCCTTGGCTTTGATCGTAGATTGCACGGATGCGCTCGCACAGGGCTGCCTCATCCTGATCCGGATGGGCCAGGACATGGTTCTGGTAATAGAACGTACTGCGTGACAGCTCAGCTGCTTCGAGCAGAAGCGACAGCGTATGAACCTGCCTCAATCCTTGGACGGCTTGCGCTTTGCGTCCTGCGCCGCCTGCTCTTCCCGGATCAAGGCATCGAGTTTTTTTAGGTAGTCGGTCTCCGCACGCAGATAGGCGACTTCCTTGAGCAGCTCATCGCGGCTCATATCCTCAGGTGGCTTGGACGAACGGGTCTTTTTCATCGGCTTTCGGGGCGGCGGCGGAGGGGGTGCCAACGCTTGGGCACCGCCTTGAGCATACAGGCGCCGCCATCGCCCCACCGCGCCGGCATCGCCAATTTGAAAGTAGGTGGTGGCCTCCCGCCCGGACAAGCCGTCCTGGCTCATCTTCTCCAGGACAGCCAGTTTGAACGGGAGGTCATAGGACCGGGCCTGGCGATGAAATCCCCGCCTACCATGCAGCCGATAGGTCGCCACCCAGCGCCTGACCGTGGAGAACTCCAGGCCGTGGCGACGGGCAATGGCTTTGACCGATGTGGAGGTCTTACAGGCCTCTTTGGCGACCTGCAGTTTGAAACGCGCGTCGTATTTGTTCATGTATCCCTCGGGGTTGGATCTGGTGTCCAACTCCCGGGGGTCACTTCATGGACGGGTTTACGGCGTCTCCCGCAACCGGACCCACCCCGCCATCTCTCGGAATGCGGCTTTTGCTTTCGCTTTTGCTTGCGCGGTAGCCTCTGCAGGTGCCGGGCGCAGCCCGGCCGAACACCCCCAACAGGCAGGCGGCGCCCGGAACAGGTACCCTATGCCGCCATCAGATAGCCAACGTGACATGACCGACGCCATCGTCGCTCCGCAGTGGGCCTCCCGCCTGCGCGACATCGCCGACTTCCCCAAGCCCGGCATCCTGTTCAAGGACATCATGCCGCTGCTCGCCCACGGCGAGGACTTCCGCGGTGCCATCACCGCGATGGCCGACCGCTGGCGCGACCAGAAGCTGGACGCGGTGGTCGGCATCGAATCGCGCGGCTTCATCCTCGGCGCCGCGATGGCGCTGGAACTGGGCGTCGGCTTCGTGCCGGTGCGCAAGCCGGGCAAGCTGCCGGGCCAGGTGCTGCGCGAGGAATACACGCTGGAATACCGCAGCGACTGCATCGAAGTGCACGCCGATGCGCTGCCGGCCGGTGCCCGCGTGGCAATCATCGACGACGTGCTGGCTACGGGTGGCACGCTGGTCGCCGCGTTGTCGCTGGTGCGCCGCCTGGGCGTTGACGTGGTCGGTGCCGGCGTGCTGGTCGAACTGGACGGTCTCGGCGGCCGCGCCCGCTGGGAAGCGGACCTGCCGCTGCACACCGAACTGGTGTTCTGATCGAAGGGTGGGTGCCAACCAAGGTTGGCATCTACCAGAGCGAATGGCCTGGAGCCGGTAGTTGCCAACCTTGGGTGGCAGCGCTGTTGCCGTTCGCTGTTCCCACAGAGTCGAGCATGGCTCGACTCTACAGGTCACCCGGTTACATCATCCGCACGCGGAAACGTCGGCCCTTGATCTTGCCGGCTTCCAGCTTGGCCACGGCCTTGTTGGCCTGCTCACGCGCGATCGCCACATAGGAGCGGGTTGGGAAGATCGCGATCTTGCCGATGAACTTGCTCGACAGGCCGGCGTCGCCGGTCAGTGCACCGAGGATATCGCCCGGGCGCAGCTTGTCGGTCTTGCCACCGTCGATACGCAGCGTGCGCATCGCGGCCTGCGGCAGCTCGGCCGGGCGCGAAGTCGCCAGCGGCGTCTTCTGCCAGTCCAGTGGCTGACCCATCTGCGCTTCGATGGCTTCGGCACGGGTCTTCTCGCGGCCGGCCACCAGGCTGATCGCCAGGCCGCTGGCACCAGCACGGCCAGTACGGCCCACGCGGTGCTGGTAGCTCTCCACGTCGGTCGGCAGCTCGTAGTTGATTACCGCCGCCAGCTCTTCCACGTCCAGGCCGCGTGCGGCCACATCGCTGGCCACCAGTACGTTGCAGCTGCGGTTGGCCAGCAGCAACAACACTTCCTCGCGGTCGCGCTGCTCCATGTCGCCGTGCAGGGCCAGTGCGGAGAAGCCGAACTGCTGCAGCGAGTTGGCCACTTCGTCCACGTCCTTGCGGGTGTTGCAGAACACCACCGCCGATTCCGGCGTGTACTTCAGCAGCAGGCCAGCCAGCGCCTTCTGGCGGTGCGCCGGTTCCACCTCGCAGAACAGATGGCGGATGGCCGGTGCCTGGTCGGCACCCTCCACGGTCACTTCCACCGCGTCGCGCAGCAGGTCACGCGCCATGGTGCGGATGCTGTCGGGGAAGGTGGCCGAGAACAGCAGGCTCTGGCGATCCTTGTGGGTGCGGCCGGCGATCTCGCGGATCGGCTCCTCGAAGCCCATGTCGAGCATGCGGTCGGCTTCGTCCAGCACCAGCGTGCGCACCGCGCCAAGATTCAGCGCGCGCTTGCGTGCAAGCTCCTGCACACGGCCAGGAGTGCCGACCACCACGTGCGGGTCGTGGCCTTCCAGCGACGCCAGCTGCGGGCCCAGCGGCACACCGCCGACCAGCAGCAGCAGCTTCAGGTTGGGGATGCCGGTGGCCAGCTTGCGGATCTGCTTGCCGACCTGGTCGGCCAATTCGCGGGTCGGGCACAGCACCAGCGCCTGCACGCGGATCAGGCTGGGGTCGATGGCCTGCAGCAGGCCGAGGCCGAAGGCGGCGGTCTTGCCGCTGCCGGTCGGCGCCTGTGCGATCACATCGCGGCCATCCAGGATGGCCGGCAGGCTCTGCGCCTGCACGGGGGTAAGGGTGGTGTAGCCGAGGGCATCCAGGCCGGGCTGCAGGGCCGGGCTCAGCGGCAGGGTCGAGAAGTCAGTCATGGCGCATTGTACCCGTCCGCGCGGCCGCTCCCGCCTAATGGGGTGGGGTCGGATCCCTTTCCGCAGGAAAGGGCTCTGACCCCCAATTGGAGCCGCCATCCACGCATGGCGTGGATCTACTGGTGGGTGCCGACCTTGGTCGGCACGCTCCTGCTCAGCCAAGCACCGCCAGCACGCCCTGGTGGATCGCCAGGCCCCCGAACAGCAGCCAGGCGAACAGGATCAGTGCCAGCAGCAGCGGCTTCAGGCCGGCCTGGCGCAGCGCCGAGACGTGGGTGGTCAGGCCCAGCGCGGCCATCGCCATCGCCAGCAGCACGGTATCCAGCTGCACCAGCCCCGCCTGAAGGCCGGCCGGCAGCAGATGCAGCGAGTTGAACCCGGCCACCGCCACGAAACCAAAAGCGAACCACGGCACCACAATGCGCGCCTTGCTGCCATCGGCGCTGGCCTTGCCGCCACGCGCCAGCCACAGCGACAGCGCCACCAGGAACGGTGCCAGCAGCATCACCCGCACCATCTTGGTGATCACCGCCGTGTCAGCCGCCGCTTCGTTGACCGCGCGGCCAGCGGCGACTACCTGTGCCACTTCATGCACCGTCGCGCCGGTGAACAGACCGTACTGGCGCGCGTCCATTGCCAGCCAGCCGTGCGACTGCACCAGCGCATACAGGGCGGGATACAGGAACATCGCCAGCGTGCCGAACACCACCACTGTCGACACCGCTACCGTGACCTGCGCAGCACGGCCGCGCACCACTGGTTCGGCGGCCATCACCGCCGCCGCGCCGCAGATCGCGCTGCCGGCACCGATCAGCATTGCCGCCTCACGCTCCATCTTGAACACACGCACGCCCAGCCAGCAGGCCAGGCCGAAGGTGCTAGCCACCACCAGCACGTCCATCAGCACGCCGCTGACGCCGACATGGCCGATGTCCTGGAAGGTCAGGCGCAGGCCGTACAGCACGATGCCGGCGCGCAGCAGCCAGTGCTTGGAGAAGCCGACACCGGCTGCGCTGCTCGGCGCCAGCCGCGGATAGAGGGTGTTGCCGACCACGATGCCGGCGACGATGGCCACTGTCAGCGCGCTCAGACCGTGCGCCTGCAGCCAGGGCAGCTCGGCCAGGTACAGCGACGCTGCCGCGATCAGACCCACCAGCAGCAGGCCGGGCAGGCGCGGCTGCCAGCGTTGGCGCAGGGCGGGCAGGGACCAGGGGGAGAGAGCGGGGGCGTTCATGGCAGGGGCAGGGCTGGAGTGATGGGGCAAGCGTGCGCCTCTGTCGCTGACCTGTAAAACGAATAATATGGGTGAAACCTACCCATCAAGAAGGTAAGTGCCATGCGCCTGACCTTGCGCCAGCTGCAGGTCTTCGTCGCCATCGCCGACCATGGCAGCACCACTGCTGCCGGCCAGGCCATTGCGCTTTCGCAGTCGGCCAGCAGCGCCGCCCTGCAGGAGCTGGAAGCGCACTTCGGCACGCCCCTGTTCGACCGCATCGGCCGCCGCCTGGCGCTGAATGGCCACGGCCGCGCCCTGTTGGAACCCGCGCGCACGCTGCTGGTCAACGCCGCCGACCTCGAGCGCCAGCTCGCCGCCGGCGGTGACCCGTCGCAGGGCGCGCCACTGCGGCTGGTGCTGGCCGCCAGCACCACCATCGGCAATTACCTGCTGCCCCCACGCATCGCCGATCTGCTGCGCCAGGCGCCACAGGCCGAGGTCGACCTGCGCATCGACAACAGTGCCGGCGTTGTCGCCGCCGTGCAGCGACTGGACGTGGACGCCGGCCTGATCGAAGGCCCGTGCCACGAGCGCGGCCTGCAGGTCACCGCCTGGCAGCAGGACCCGCTGGTGATCGTCGCCGCCACCGATGCCCCCGCGCGCTGGTCGCTGGACGAACTGCGCCGCGCACGCTGGCTGCTGCGCGAACCGGGCTCGGGTACCCGCGAAGCGGTGGAGCAGGCCTTGTTGCCGCACCTGCGCGGTTTCGCGCAGACCCTGCAGCTGGGCAATACCGAAGCGATCAAGCAGGCCGCCATCGCCGGGCTCGGTCTGGCCTGTCTCTCGCGTCATGCGCTGGAAGAGCCGCTGGCCCTCGGCCGCCTGCGCGTGCTTGAGACCCCGTTGCCCGCCCTGCAGCGCACCCTGTGGCTGGTACGGCATCCCGGCAAGCAGTGGCTGCCGGGGTTGCAGGCGTTGCTGGGGGAGGTGGGGTAATCCATCAGAACCCCAGTTGATTCCATCCATCGACACTTCTTGTAGTGCTCATCCACGCATGGCGTGGATCTACTGTGTCGACCAGGGTCGACACCCACCAGAGCAGAATGCCGTTCCGACAGATCGCGGGATCCACTCCGCCATCCCGCAGGAAACCCGCTTTTGACGTTGCCGTTGAGGTTGCCGGCCAGCGGCCGGCACTACCGCGGGTGCCGGGTGCAGCCCGGCCGACGCCCCCAACCGGTACAATGGCCGGATGCCTCTGATTACCCTACAGAACGTCGACTTCAGCGTCGGCGGCCCGTTGTTGCTGGAAAAGGCCGAACTGTCGATCGAGCCGGGCGAACGCATCGCCCTGATCGGCCGCAACGGCGCCGGCAAATCCACCCTGCTCAAGCTGCTGTCCGGCGACCACAAGCCCGATGACGGCGAAGTCCGCGTGCAGCAGGGCGTGCGTGTCACCCGCCTGGAGCAGGAAGTGCCGCACGGCGCTGCTGGCTCGGTGTTCGACGTCGTCGCCGACGGCCTCGGCGAACTGGGCCAGTGGCTGGCCGAGTTCCACCACCTCAGCCATGCCGAAGTATTCGATGGCGAAGCCCTTGGCAACGTACAGGCCAAGATCGACGCCGCCAACGGCTGGGGCCTGGACCAGCGTGTCAGCGAAACCCTGACCAAGCTCGACCTGGATGGCGAGGCCGAGTTCGGCCGCCTGTCCGGCGGCATGAAGCGCCGCGTGCTGCTGGCCCGTGCGCTGGTGTCCAGCCCGGATGTGTTGCTGCTGGACGAACCGACCAACCACCTGGACATCGAAGCCATCGACTGGCTGGAAGCGTTCCTGAAGGGCTGGAGCGGCAGCGTGGTGTTCGTCACCCACGACCGTCGCTTCCTGCGTGCACTGGCCACCCGCATCGTCGAGATCGACCGCGGCCAGGTCACCAGCTGGCCGGGCGACTGGGCCAACTACGAGCGCCGCCGCGAGGAACGCCTCAACGCGCAGGCGCAGGAAAACGCCCGTTTCGACAAGCTGCTGGCGCAGGAAGAAGTCTGGATCCGCCAAGGCATCAAGGCCCGTCGTACCCGCGACGAAGGCCGCGTGCGCCGCCTGAAGGCGATGCGCACCGAACGCTCGCAGCGCCGCGACCTCAGTGGCAACGTCAAGATGGAAGCTGCCCAAGGCGTCAGCTCCGGCAAGAAGGTCATCGACGTCAAGGACATTTCGTTCGCCTTCGGCGAGCGCACCATGGTCCGCGATTTCACCACCACCATCCTGCGTGGCGACCGCATCGGCCTGATCGGCCCCAACGGCAGCGGCAAGACCACGCTGCTGAAGCTGCTGCTGGGCGAACTGCAGCCGGCCAAGGGCGAGGTCAACGCGGGCACCAATCTGCAGATCGCCTATTTCGACCAGTACCGCGCGGTGCTGCGCGAAGACTGGAGCGCGATCGAGAACGTGGCCGAAGGCCGCGATTTCCTCGAGTTCAACGGCAAGCGCAAGCATGTGCATGCCTACCTGCAGGACTTCATGTTCACCCCGGAACGTGCGCGTGCGCCGATCACCCGCCTGTCCGGTGGCGAGCGCAACCGCCTGCTGCTGGCCAAGCTGTTCGCGCAGCCGTCCAACCTGCTGGTAATGGACGAACCGACCAACGACCTCGACGTGGAAACCCTGGAGCTGCTGGAAGAGCTGCTGGGCGAGTACACCGGCACGCTGCTGCTGGTCAGCCATGACCGTGACTTCATTGACAACGTGGTGACCTCCACGCTGGTGATGGAAGGCGACGGCGTGATCGGTGAGTACGTGGGTGGCTACAGCGACTGGCAGCGGTACGCCAGCAGCATTGCCGCCGCGCCGGCGGTGGTGGCTGCCGCCAAGCCAGCGGCAGCTGCACCTGCTGCAGCGGCCGCTACGCCGGCCGCGCCCAAGCGCAAGCTGGCCTACAAGGAAGCACGCGAGCTGGAGCAGCTGCCGAAGACCATCGAGAAGCTGGAAGGCGACGTCGAAGGGCTGACCTCGGCGATGAACGACCCGTCGTTTTACACCCGCAGCAGCGCTGAAGTGGCGGCGCACACCCAGCAGCTGGCCAAGGTGCAGGCCGAGCTGGATGCGGCGTACGCGCGCTGGGAAGAGCTGGAAGGCTGAGCTGAGCGTCCGCCGGCGCTGCCGGTGAACTCAGTAGATCCACGCCATGCGTGGATATCGGGATCCGTGCGGACCAACGGTCCGCACCTACCGAAGCCGGTTACGCCTCCGTACGGACCAAGGTCCGCACCCACCAATCAACGGTCCGTGCGGACCAAGGTCCGCACCCACCGGGGCGCCGGCGGTCATTTGACCCCGTGCAGATCCCGCAGCTGGCTCGGCCGGCTGCCGAAATACGCCGCCAGATCAGCGATGTCCTGATCGCTCAGGTCCTTCGCCTGTGGGGTCATCAGCGCATGCTGGCGGTCGCCGGCACGGTACGCCTGCAGCGCATGCGCCAGATAGTCGCCGTACTGCCCACCGAGCTTCGGGTAGGTCGCATCGATCGGCGCGTTGCCGTCGGCGCCGTGGCAGTCGATGCAGCTCTGGTTGGTGGCCTTGCTCTTCACCTTGGCGCGGGCCTCGCCGGCGGCCTCGCGGCCCGGTGGCAGGCCGGCGGAGGATGAAGAGCCGTGTTCGCCGCTGGCATGGCCCGGGTCGGCGGCGGATTTCTCGCTGTTTTCCACCTGCGACTGTGAACAGGCGGCCAGCAGCAGGGCAACGGACAGGGCGATGGCGTGACGCATCGGATGCGCGGCTTTCGACATGGGCGGGCCTTACTTGACGGTGGACAGGTAAACAGAGAGATCGGCGATCTCCTGTTCGCTGAAACTCATCGACTGCGCCTGCATCGTCGGATGCCTGCGCTTGCCCTGGCGGTACTCGGTCAGGGCCTGGGCCAGGTACTGCTGGGTCTGGCCGCCGATCTTCGGCACCCGGTAACTGGGGTAGGCGTTCTTGTAGCCGGTGATGCCATGGCACCCCTGGCAGGTGTAGGCCAGGACACGGCCATTGTCGAAGTTGCCGGTGGGGGCGGCAGGCGCCGGGGCAGCGGCGGGAGCCGGGGCCGGGGCAGGTGTGGCAGGAGCAGGAGCGGGCTGTGCGGCGGCCCCAAGGGGCAGGAGGACGGCCAGAGCGAGACAAGCGGCGAGCGGCTGCGGGCGCATGGTGTCGTTTCCGGGGATTCGGGTCTGGTCGTTCCGGCGTGGGGTACGGAACGACCCGAGTATAGCCCCAGGTTTCATCTAGCTGAAATGGGGGGCGGGCCGACCAGTGGCACGAAGACACCATGACCTTTGGGATATGGTGTTGCCGTGAAGTGGTGCATTACTTTGCTACCACACCTGTCCACGCATCCTCCAGGGATCTGACGATGTCGCACCCAACCTTCCTGTCAGGCCGTCGCAGCGGAATCTGCGCTGCCGCACTGCTGATCTCCACCTCCCTGCTGCTGGGCGGTTGCGCCGCAGGGCCCAATTCCGAAGCCAAGGCCGCCGAGACCAAGGAGGAGAAGAAGGTCGATGCGGTCCCGGTCGAAGTGGCCGTGGCCAGCCACCGTGCTGTCGCGGCCAGCTACACCGGTACCGCTGCGCTGGAACCACGCGCCGAGTCGCAGGTGGTGGCCAAGACTTCCGGCGTGGCGCTGGCGGTGCTGGTCGAAGAAGGCCAGCGGGTCACCGCCGGCCAGCCGCTGGTGCGGCTGGACCCGGACCGCGCTCGGCTGGCTGTGGCGCAGAGCGAAGCGCAGATGCGCAAGCTGGAAAACAACTACCAGCGCGCGCAGAAACTGGTTGGCCAGCAGATGGTCAGCGCCGCCGACGTCGACCAGCTGCGTTACGACCTGGAAAACGTACGCGCGCAGTACCGCCTGGCCACGCTGGAACTGTCCTACACCACGGTGGTGGCGCCGATCTCCGGCGTGATCGCGTCGCGCTCGATCAAGACCGGCAACTTCGTGCAGATCAACACGCCGATCTTCCGCATCGTCGACAACTCGCGGCTGGAAGCCACCCTCAACGTGCCCGAGCGCGAGCTGGCCACCCTGCGCGCTGGCCAGCCGGTGACGCTGGCCGCCGACGCGCTGCCGGGCCAGAGCTTCACCGGCACCGTCGATCGCATCGCGCCGGTGGTGGATTCGGGCAGCGGTACGTTTCGCGTGGTCAGCGCCTTCGATGGCGCCGCACATGCGCTGCAGCCCGGCATGTTCGGGCGCATCCGCATCGATTACGACCAGCGTGCCGATGCGCTGGTGGTGCCGCGCCTGGCGCTGCTCGACGATGGTGAGCCGGCGGTGTTCCGGGTGCGCGAAGGCAAGGTCGCACGCGTTCCGGTCAAGCTGGGTTACGCCGAGGGCCCGTGGGTGGAGATCCGTGATGGCCTGGCGGCCGGTGATCAGGTGGTCACCGCCGGCAAGGTCGCCCTGCGCGACGGCACCGCAGTGCAGGTGATCGCCGATCCGAAGGCAAAGCCGAAGACGGTCGCAGCGGCCGCCAAGCCGGCAGACAAGGCCGGGAGCACGCAATGACCGCCCCGGGCCACGACCACGTTGCCTCGCCGGCGAGCGACGGCGCCGCCGCCAGCATGCGCGGCGGCCTGGTGGAATTCGCCACCCGCCGCCGCGTGACCATCGCCATGTGCACGGTCACCCTGCTGCTGTTCGGCCTGATCGCGCTGGGCAACCTCAAGGTCAACCTGCTGCCCGACCTGAGCTACCCGACGCTGACCGTGCGCACCGAGTACACCGGTTCGGCGCCGACCGAAATCGAAACCCTGATCACCCAGCCGGTTGAAGAAGCGGTCGGCGTGGTCAAGAACCTGCGCAAGCTGAAGTCGGTCTCGCGCACCGGCCAGAGTGATGTAGTGCTGGAGTTCGCCTGGGGCACCAACATGGACCAGGCCAGCCTGGAGGTGCGCGACAAGATGGAAGCGCTGAACCTGCCACTGGAGGCCAAGGCCCCGGTGCTGCTGCGCTTCAATCCGTCCACCGAGCCGATCATGCGCCTGGTGCTGTCGAACAAGGTGGCGCCGACCAGCGATGCCGATGCGGTCCGCGAGCTGACCGGCCTGCGCCGCTACGCCGATGAAGACCTGAAGAAGAAGCTGGAGCCGGTCAGCGGTGTGGCGGCAGTCAAGGTCGGTGGTGGCCTCGAGGACGAGATCCAGGTCGACATCGACCAGCAGAAGCTGGCCCAGTTGAACCTGCCGATCGACACCGTCATCAAGCGCCTGAAGGACGAGAACATCAACATCTCCGGCGGCCGCCTGGAGGAGGGTTCGCAGCGCTTCCTGGTGCGTACCGTCAACCAGTTCGCCGATCTGGAGGAGATCCGCAACCTGCTGGTCACCACCCAGGCGTCGAACGGCAGCGCGGCCGACTCGGCGTTGCAGCAGATGTTCAACATCGCCGCGTCGACCGGTTCGGCGGCAGCCATCGCGGCGGCATCGGCGGCGCAGAGCGCATCGTCCGGCGGTGGTTCCAGCGTGGTCGCCAACGGTGTGCCGGTGCGCCTGAAGGACGTGGCCACCGTGCGCCAGGGCTACAAGGAGCGCGAAGCGGTGATCCGCCTGGGCGGCAAGGAATCGGTCGAACTGGCGATCTACAAAGAAGGCGACGCCAATACCGTGTCCACCGCCGAAGCGCTGCGCAAGCGCCTGGAGCAGATCAAGGGCACGTTCCCGTCCGATGTCGAGATGACCACCATCGAGGACCAGTCGCGCTTCATCGAGCACGCCATCGCCGACGTCAAGAAGGATGCAGTGATCGGCGGCCTGCTGGCGATCCTGATCATCTTCCTGTTCCTGCGTGATGGCTGGAGCACGTTCGTGATCAGCCTGTCGCTGCCGGTCTCGATCATCGCCACGTTCTTCTTCATGGGCCAGCTCGGCCTGAGCTTGAACGTGATGTCGCTGGGCGGTCTGGCACTGGCCACCGGCCTGGTGGTGGATGACTCGATCGTGGTGCTGGAGAGCATCGCTAAGGCCCGCGAGCGTGGCCTGGGCATCCTGCAGGCGGCCATCGCCGGTACCCGCGAAGTGAGCATGGCGGTGGTCGCCTCCACCCTGACCACCATCGCGGTGTTCTTGCCGCTGGTGTTCGTCGATGGCATCGCTGGCCAGCTGTTCCGCGACCAGGCGTTGACCGTGGCGATCGCCATCGCGATCTCGCTGCTGGTGTCGATGACCCTGATCCCGATGCTGAGCTCGCTGAAGGGACGGCCGCCGCTGGCGTTCCCGGAAGAAGCGCCGAACGAACCGTGGCAACCGCAGAACCGCTGGCAGAAGCCGGTGGCACTGGGCCGTCGTGGTGCCGTGGCGACCGCGCGCTGGAGCTTCTACGCGCTGGCCTGGCTGGTCGTGCGGGCGTGGCGTGGCGTGGTGGCGGTGGTCGGCCCGGTGATGCGCAAGGCCAGCGATCTGGCGATGAAGCCGTACGCCGGTGCCGAGCGTGGCTACCTGCGCCTGCTGCCGAGCGCACTGGCGCATCCGGGCAAGGTGCTGGGTGTCGCCTCGATCATCTTCGTGGCGACCATGGCGCTGGTGCCGATGCTCGGTGCCGACCTGATCCCGCAGCTGGCGCAGGACCGTTTCGAGATGACGGTGAAGCTGCCGGCCGGTACGCCGCTGAAGCAGACCGATGCGCTGGTGCGCGAGCTGCAGTTGGCCCACGGCCAGGGCGAGGGCGTGGCCTCGCTGTATGGCGTCAGCGGCAGCGGCACCCGCCTCGATGCCAGCCCGACCGAAAGCGGCGAGAACATCGGCAAGCTGACCGTGGTGATGGAAGGCGGCGGCAATGCGCGTACCGAAGCCGAGATCACCGAGCGCCTGCGTGACACCATGGGCCAGCATCCGGGGGCACAGGTCGACTTCGCGCGGCCGGCGTTGTTCAGCTTCTCCACGCCGCTGGAAATCGAGTTGCGCGGGCAGGACATGGCAACCCTGGAAGTGGCCGGCCAGCGCCTGGCGGCGATGCTGCGCGGCAATGCGCACTACGCCGATGTGAAGTCGACGGTGGAAGAGGGCTTCCCGGAAATCCAGATCCGCTTCGACCAGGAGCGTGCCGGTGCGCTGGGCCTGACCACGCGCCAGATCGCCGACGTGGTGGTGAAGAAGGTGCGCGGCGATGTCGCCACCCGCTACAGCTTCCGTGACCGCAAGATCGACGTACTGGTGCGTGCGCAGGAGGGCGACCGCGCCAGCGTGGAGAGCATCCGCCGGCTGATCGTCAACCCGGGCAGCACCCGTCCGGTCACGCTGGACGCGGTGGCCGAAGTGGTCGCCACCACTGGCCCCAGCGAAATCCACCGCGCCGACCAGACCCGGGTTGCGGTGGTGTCGGCCAACCTGCGCGACATCGACCTCGGCGCGGCCATGCGCGAGGTGCAGCAGATGGTCGCCGAGCAGCCGCTGGGTGCGGGCGTCGGCCTACACATCGGTGGCCAGGGTGAGGAGCTGGCGCAGGCGGCGAAGTCGTTGATCTTCGCCTTCGGCTTGGCGATCTTCCTGGTCTACCTGGTGATGGCTTCGCAGTTCGAATCGCTGCTGCATCCGTTCGTGATCCTGTTCACCATCCCGCTGGCGCTGGTCGGTGCGATCCTGGCGCTGATGCTGACCGGCAAGCCCATCTCGGTGGTGGTGTTCATCGGCCTGATCCTTCTGGTCGGCCTGGTCACCAAGAACGCGATCATCCTGATCGACAAGGTCAACCAGCTGCGCGAGGCCGGCGTAGCAAAGCACGAGGCGCTGGTGGAAGGCGCGCGCTCGCGCCTGCGGCCGATCATCATGACCACGCTGTGCACGCTGTTCGGCTTCCTGCCGCTGGCGGTGGCGATGGGTGAGGGTGCCGAAGTGCGCGCGCCGATGGCGATCACCGTGATCGGCGGCCTGCTGGTGTCGACCCTGCTGACTCTGCTGGTGATCCCGGTGGTGTACGACCTGATGGACCGTCGCGGCGATGCGTATTACCGCGAACGTGGCCGAAAGCATGCCGGTGAGATCGAGCCGGGTGCAGCGGGCAGTGCGGCGGGTGCGGAGGAACCGGCATGAGTGTGGCCGAGTTCTCCATCCGCCGTCCGGTCACCACCATCATGTGTTTCGTGTCGCTGGTGGTGATCGGCCTGATCGCTTCATTCCGGCTGCCGCTGGAAGCCCTGCCGGACATCTCCGCGCCGTTCCTGTTCGTGCAGATTCCGTACACCGGCTCGACACCGGAGGAAGTGGAGCGGACCATCATCCGCCCGGTCGAGGAATCGCTGGCGACGATGACCGGCATCAAGCGCATGCGCTCGTCGGCCACCTCCGAGGCAGCGCTGATCTACATCGAGTTCAGTGACTGGGATCGTGACATTGCGATTGCTGCTTCCGATGCGCGCGAGCGCATCGATGCAATCCGCAGCGACCTGCCCGACGACCTGCAGCGCTACAACGTGTTCAAGTGGTCCAGCAGCGACCAGCCGGTGCTGAAGGTGCGCCTGGCCAGCACCACCGACCTGACCACCGCCTATGACATGCTCGACCGCGAGTTCAAGCGGCGCATCGAGCGCATTCCCGGCGTGGCCCGTGTCGACATCACCGGTGCGCCGCCGAACGAGGTGGAGATCGCCATTGATCCGAACCGCCTCAACGCGCACGGCCTGAGCATCAATGAACTGAGCGAGCGCCTGCGCACGCTGAATTTCTCGATCTCGGCCGGGCAGATCGACGACAACGGCCAGCGCGTGCGCGTGCAGCCGGTGGGTGAGATCACCGACCTGCAGGAAATGCGCGATCTGGTGATCAACGCCAAGGGCCTGCGCCTGGGCGATATCGCTGATGTGCGCCTGAAGCCGGCGCGGATGAACTACGGGCGCCGCCTGGACGGCAACCCGGCGGTTGGCCTGGATATCTTCAAGGAGCGCAGTGCCAATCTGGTGGAGGTGTCGCGCGCGGCACTGGCCGAGGTTGAATCCATCCGTGCCGAAGCGTCGATGCGCGACGTGCAGATCAAGGTGATCGACAACCAGGGCAAGGCGGTGACCTCCTCGCTGCTGGAACTGGCCGAGGCCGGTGCGGTCGGCCTGATCCTGTCGATCACGGTGCTGTTCTTCTTCCTGCGCCATTGGCCGTCCACGCTGATGGTGACCCTGGCCATTCCGATCTGCTTCACCATCACCCTGGGCTTCATGTACTTCGTCGGGGTGACGCTGAACATCCTGACCATGATGGGCCTGCTGCTGGCGGTGGGCATGCTGGTCGACAACGCCGTGGTGGTGGTGGAGAGCATCTACCAGGAACGCGAGCGCATGCCGGGGCAGCCGCGGCTGGCCTCGATCATCGGCACCCGCAACGTGGCCATCGCGCTCAGCGCCGGTACGCTGTGCCACTGCATCGTGTTCGTGCCGAACCTGTTCGGCGAGACCAACAACATCAGCATCTTCATGGCACAGATCGCGATCACCATCTCGGTCTCGCTGCTGGCCTCGTGGCTGGTCGCGGTCAGCCTGATCCCGATGCTGTCCGCGCGCATGGCCACGCCGAAGCTGGTGCACTCGCAGACCGGCGTGATCGCGCGCCTGCAGCGGCGCTACGCGACACTGCTGGACTGGTCGCTGCGCCATCGCGGCTGGAGCCTGCTCGGCATCGTGCTGGTGGTGCTGGTCAGCCTGGTGCCGATGAAGCTGACCAAGGTCGACATGTTCGGTGGTGACGGCGGCAAGGACATCTTCATCGGCTATATGTGGAAGGGCGCCTACACCTACCGGCAGATGTCCGAGGAAGTGGCGCGGGTGGAGAACTGGATCGACACCAATCGCGAGCGCCTGCACGTGAAGCAGGTGTATTCCTGGTACAGCGAGCAGGAAGGCAGCTCCACCGTGGTCACCCTGGACGAAAAGTACGCCAAGGACATCAAGGCGCTGCAGGAAGAGCTGCGCAAGGGCCTGCCGAAGTCGGCCCGCACCGACTACTTCGTCGGCAACCAGGGCGGCGATGGCGGCGGTGGCGGCAACCAGGGCGTGCAGGTGCAGCTGGTCGGCGACTCCAGTTCGATGCTGCAGGAGATCGGCCAGGAAGTGGTGCCGCTGCTGGCCCAGCGCGCCGAGCTGCGCGATGTGCGCATCGACAACGGCGAAAAGGGTGGTGAACTGAAGGTGCGCGTCGACCGCGAGCGTGCGGCGGCGTTCGGCTTCAATGCCGAACAGGTAGCCAGCTTCGTCGGCCTGGCCCTGCGCGGTGCACCGATGCGCGAGTTCCGCCGCGGCGACAACGAAGTGCCGGTATGGGTGCGCTTCGCCGGTGCCGAGCAGAGCAGCCCGGAAGACCTAGCCGGTTTCAGCGTGCGCACCGGCGATGGCCGCAGCGTGCCACTGCTGAGCCTGGTCACCGTCGACGTTGGTTCGTCCGCCACCCAGATCGGACGCACCAACCGCCAGACCACGCTGACCATCAAGGCCAACCTGGCCGAGAAGGTCACCGCGCCGGATGGCCGCAAGGCGATGGAGTCGGTGCTCAAGCCGATGAACTTCCCGGCCGGCTATGGCTTCACCTTCGATGGCGGTGACTACGGCAACGACGACGAAGCGATGCAGCAGATGGTGTTCAACCTGCTGATCGCGCTGGTGATGATCTACGTGGTGATGGCGGCGGTGTTCGAGTCGCTGCTGTTCCCGGCGGCGATCATGAGTGGCGTGCTGTTCTCGATCTTCGGTGTGTTCTGGTTGTTCTGGATCACCGGTACCTCGTTCGGAATCATGTCCTTCATCGGCATCCTGGTGCTGATGGGCGTGGTGGTGAACAACGGCATCGTGATGATCGAGCACATCAACAACCTGCGGCGCGGCGGCATGGGACGCACCCAGGCGCTGGTGGAGGGCTCACGCGAGCGATTGCGGCCAATCATGATGACCATGGGCACGGCAATCCTGGCGATGGTGCCGATCTCGCTGACCAGTACGCAGATGTTCGGCAACGGCCCGGAGTACGCGCCGATGGCGCGCGCGATTGCCGGCGGCCTGGCGTTCTCGACCGTGGTCAGCCTGCTGTTCCTGCCGACGATCTATGCAGTGCTGGATGACCTGCGCAGTGCGGTCACGCGACTGATCCGCCGCGCCCGCGGTCTGGATATGGTAGAGCCGGGCGCTGCCCGGCTGTAATGGGCGCCAACGTGTTGTGGTGTGGGGGAGGCCGGTCGTAGTGGGGCGGCCTCCCCCTTTTTTGATGTTCTGCGCAGAGCATGCTCGGCCGATCTTTGCGGTCGGCGTAAAGCGTGCCAACCAAGGTTGGCACCTGCCGGTCGCGCGCGCAGACGCCGTGCGGCCGGTAGCGCCGGGCCATGCCCGGCGGGGCGTTGCAATCAACCGGCGACCTTGCCCCACACCTTGAACGTGGTCAGCCACAGGCCCAGCATGCTGCCGATGTTGGTCAGCATGAAGGTCAGCACCACGCGGGTGACGCGGTTGCGATACCAGCCCTTCAGGCTCTGCGCATCGTCGCGCAGCTTCAGGAAGTCCTCATACGCCGGCTTGCGCAGGCGCGCTTCCACCAGGGCCGAGAATGCGCCGGTCGGGATGCTCAGGCGGAACGGCTTGAACGGCGCCACCGCGATCGCGGTGAGGATGCTCAGCGGATGGCCGCCGGCCAGCAGGCAGCCCAGGCCCGCCAGGCCGCCGGTGTACATCGCCCAGGTTGCCAGTAGCTCGGTGCCCACGCCCAGACCGCCGCGGTAGAAGCCCACGCCGATGCCGGTCGCCACGATCGCCAGGATGCCGAGCGTGAACCACGGAATGTTGCGCTTCTTCGGCACCGCCTCCAGCTCGGCACGCAGCGGTGCCGGTGCCTCGGTGTCGGTTTCCAGGTAGCGGGCCAGCCCGGCCAGGTGACCGGCACCGACCACCGCCAGCACTTCACGCTGCTGCGGGTCGTGTTCCTCGCGCAGGCGCGTGGCCATGTAGCGGTCACGCTCGCCGATGATGGTCTCGTACAGCGCCGGGCTCTCGCTGGCGAACTCGCCGAAGCTCGACTCCAGCATGTCGCCCTGCTTGAGCTTCTCGATCTCGTTTTCGCCCACTTCCTCGGATGAGAACAGACCTGCGCCAAGCCCGGCGACCAGCTTCAGCTTGCCGAAGAAGCCCAGCCGTTGCGAGGCACGGCGGAAGGTCAGGCCGACTTCACGGTCGATCAGGTGTACCGGCAGGTTGCGCTCGCGCGCCAGTTCCACCGCGCGCTTCAGTTCGGCGCCCGGCTCGATGTCGAGCTGTTCGGCCAGGCGGCGCTGGTACGCGGACAGGGCCAGGTTGGCGGCGAACAGGGCCACGCGGCCCTTGCGGATCACTTCGACCAGGTCGAGCTTGGCCAGTGTGTCCGGATCGCTCAGCGCCTGCAGGCGCTGCGGATCGAGCTCGACGGCCACCGCGTCGAAGCGGCCGCTGTCGATGGCTTTTTCCACCGCCTCGACGCTGGCGCGGGAAACGTGCGCGGTGCCGAGCAGGGTGTAGCGCACGCCGTCGCGTTCAACGATGCGCACCGGCTGGCCGGCGAACAGGTCGTCGCCGGTGTCAGGAAGGGTTTCGGTCATGGGTTCATTCATTGGAAGGTGCGGTGTCGGCGCCATCGCCGAGCGCGCGCTGCATCTGCACGGTATCCAGCCAGCGGCCGTGCTTGCGGCCAAGGCCACGGAACACGCCGACCAGCTCGAAGCCGAAGCGTTCGTGCAGCTTGATCGACGCGGCGTTGGTCGGTTCGCCGATCACGGCCACCATCTGCCGGTAACCACGCGCCACGCAGGCATCGATCAAGGCCTGCAGCAGGCCGGTGCCCACGCCCTGGCCCTGGAACGCGGCATCGACGTAGACCGAGTTCTCCACGGTCCACTGGTAGGCAACGCGGGTGCGGTAGGTGTTGGCGTAGGCATAGCCGGCCACCTGGCCGTCGATCTCGGCGACCAGGTAGGGGAAGCCGCGATCGATGATGTCGCGCATACGGCGCAGCATCTCGGTCGCGTCGGGGATGTCGTACTCGTAGGTGTTGACGAAGTCGGTCACTTCCACCGCGTAGATCGCGGTGATCGCGGCGATGTCGGCCGGGCCGGCATCACGGATGAGGACGGCCATGCGCGGGCTCCGGCTCAGTCGATGTAGCGCTTGAGCAGGTCACCGTACGCGTCGATGCGGCGATCGCGCAGGAACGGCCAGATGCGGCGTACGTGCTCGCTGCGCTGCGGGTCGACATCGCACAGCAGCACGGTGGCGTCAGTGCCGGCTTCGGCCAGGAACTCGCCCTGCGGGCCGAGCACGTGGCTGTTGCCCCAGAACTGGATGCCCGACGCGCCCAGTGGCGATGCCTCGTGGCCGACGCGGTTGCAGCTCAGCACCGGCAGGCCGTTGGCCACGGCGTGGCCGCGGTGACTCAGCACCCAGGCGTCGCGCTGGCGGGTCTTCTCGTCCTGCACGTCGTCCGGGTCCCAGCCGATCGCGGTCGGGTACAGCAGCAGCTCGGCGCCGGCCAGCGCCATCAGGCGTGCCGCTTCCGGGTACCACTGGTCCCAGCACACCAGCACGCCGAGGCGACCCACCGAGGTATCGATCGGCTTGAAACCGATGTCGCCCGGGGTGAAGTAGAACTTCTCGTAGAAGCCCGGATCGTCCGGGATATGCATCTTGCGGTACTTGCCGAGCAGCGTACCGTCCTTCTCGAACACCACGGCGGTGTTGTGGTACAGGCCGGCAGCACGGCGCTCGAACAGCGAGCCGACCAGCACCACGCCATGCTTCTTCGCCAGCGCGCCCAGGCGCTCGGTGCTCGGGCCCGGGATCGGCTCGGCCAGGTCGAACTCATCGACCGACTCGTGCTGGCAGAAATAAGGACCGTTGTGCAGTTCCTGCAGCAGCACCAGCTTGGCACCCTGGGCAGCCGCCTCGGCCACGCGTGCTTCGATCACCGCCAGGTTGGCGGCGGCATCACCGTGGTTGCGCTCCTGGATCAGGGCGACGGTAAGGGGGCTGCGCGAGTTCATGCGGGGCGTTCCTGCGGGGGAAAACCAGCATGTTAGCGCGGATGGGCGGCGACGGCGTGTCGCGCGCTGAATGGGTGCTGGTAGTGCCGGCCGCTGGCCGGCAACCCCGTCAATCCATCAGGCATTGCATGGTTGCCGGCCAGCGGCCGGCACTACCCATCCTCAGGCCTTCAACAACCCGGCCGGCAGCTGCATGGTGATGCAGTGCAGGCTGCCGTTCTGCCAGATCAGCGAGCGGCAGGGCACTTGCACGATCTCGCGGCCCGGGTGCGCCTGCGCCAGTACATCGCGGGCCAGGTCATCGGCCGGATCGCCATAGGCCGGCATCAGCACCGCACCATTGACGATCAGGTAGTTGGCGTACGACGCCGCCAGGCGGCGGCCTTCGTCGATCACCGGCTGTGCCCACGGCAGCGGGAACAGGCGGTACGGCTGGCCATCCTTGGTACGCAGCGCGGCCAGCTCATTGCCCATCGCCTGCAGTTCGGCGTAGTGCGAGTCGCTCTCGTCGTCACAGGCCTGGTAGACAATGCTGTCAGCCGAGGCGAAGCGGGCGAGGGTATCGATGTGCGCATCAGTGTCGTCGCCTTCCAGATAGCCGTGGTCCAGCCACAGCACACGGTCCTGCTGCAGCCAGTCGGCCAGGTGGGCAGTCAGGCTGGCGCGGTCGCGGTCCGGGTGGCGCTCATGCAGGCACTTCCAGGTGGTCAGCAGGGTGCCTTCGCCATCGGTTTCGATGCCGCCGCCTTCCAGCGCGAACGGAATGCTGCGCACCGGTGCGTCGTTGAACACGCCGGCCTGGTCGAGCACGCCCACCAGCTGGTCATCCAGGGTGGCGTCGAACTTGCCGCCCCAGCCGGTGAAGCGGAAATCCAGCAGCTGGAAGCCGCCGTCGGCACGGCGCAGGGTGATCGGGCCGGAGTCGCGCAACCAGGTATCGTCGTAGGCCGCCGTGGTGAAGTGGACCTTGTCCATGTCGATGCGGTTGGAGCGCAGCCGCATCTCGGCATAGGTCTCCACATCGTCGTCGGCCACGCAGATCAGCACCGGCTGGAAGCGGGTGATGGCCGCGACCAAGGCGATGTAGGTCTCTTCCACCTGGCCCAGGCGGTCGGCCCAGTCGGTGTCGGCGGTGGGCCAGGCAATCAGGACGCCGCTCTGGGCTTCCCACTCGGCAGGAAAACGAAGGGTCTGGTTCATGGTCTCGCTACACAGGCCCGCCCAGGGCGGGTAAAGGGATCAACGGATCGGCGGTTTCGGGCCGATTTCGTTCGGGTCCGCCTGGTTGGCCACCACGTCGATCACCTTCTGCTTCTCGAAGTAGACGGTGAACTGCGGGTACACCCAGCGGTTGATGGTCGGCCATTGCCGCTTCTGCCCGCCACGCGGCTGCAGCTGCTCGCTCGGCGCGCCGAACTGCGCCTGTACCTGCTGCATGCTCTGGCCGCGCACGGGCAGGGCACCGGCCGGCTTCTCGCGGGCACGGTCGACAAGCAGGGTATCGGCCAGCGCCGGCGTGGCGGTGGCCAGGGTGGCCATCACGGCCAGGGCGGACAGGTAACGCTTCATCTCGATCTACTCCCCAGTGGTCAAGAAAGGCGATTACAGCAAAAACGGCAGGAAAAAGCCGCATAAACAAAAAACCGCCCGAAGGCGGCTTTTTGCATCGGGTCGGCCCCGCGTAGGGCCAGCCGCAGCCGCGAAGGCTGTTGGGCTTAGCGCTGACGCGCCTTGAAACGCGGGTTCGACTTGCAGATGACGAAGATCTTGCCACGACGACGCACGACCTTGCAGTCACGGTGACGGGCCTTCGCCGACTTCAGGGAGGACAGGACTTTCATGGCATACCTCGGCGTAAACAGTAGTTGTTCGGGTGGAGCGTGGCCGCGATATGCGAAAGACAATCGGCAGTTGACGCTCGTTCAAGCCCGCCATTCTACCGGGCTTTTCCTCGTGGTTTCAAGTGGTTGCACAAAAGATCCCATTGGGGGCGTCTGACAGGGGCTAGAATGACCCCTTCACACGCTCTGGGAACCCCATGAATCCGCTCGCTCCCGTCCTGACCATCGACGGCCCTTCAGGGGCTGGCAAGGGTACCATCAGCCGCATCATCGCGCGCCGCATGGGCTGGCATTACCTGGATTCGGGCGCGCTGTACCGGGCGGTGGGCGTGGCCGCGAGCTGGGCCGACATCGATACCTCCGATGCCTCGGCGCTGGTCCGCTGCACCTTTGATACCCACGTTCAGTTTGTCGAGCAGGGTGAAGCCATGCGGGTCATGGTGAACGGGACCGATGCCACCGACGAGCTGCGCCTGGAGACCACCGGCGCGCTGGCCTCGGCCATCGCCGCCATTCCCGAGGTCCGGGCTGCCCTGAAGGAGCGCCAGCGCGCATTCAGGGAGCTGCCCGGCCTGGTCGCCGATGGCCGCGACATGGGCACGGTGATCTTCCCGGACGCCTCCTACAAGGTCTTCCTGACCGCCAGTGCCGAGGAGCGCGCCGAGCGCCGGCATAAGCAGTTGAAAGACAAGGGGGTTTCTGTTAACTTTGATGACCTCCTGCGCGAGATCATGGCCCGCGACGCCCGTGATGCTCAGCGTACCGTGGCGCCCCTGAAGCCGGCAGACGATGCTGTCCTCATCGACACCACAGGCATCGGCATCGCAGATGTCGTTGCCAGAGTGATGGATCTGCTTCCGGTTCCGGCTGCCTGATCCGTTCGCGCGGGAGCACTGCCAGCAGCATCGGTGGTGGTCGCGCATAGCAGTGCTGTACCAGCTCCGTCGCGCAATGATGCGTGGCGGTTTTCCTACTACACACGACCTGCGTTTCCGGGGTCGACCAACAGGCGGGCGGTCGCCATTCCCCTGAAGGGGACGCCACCGACCCATGTGTCCAACAGAGTAAATCTAATGACCGAATCATTTGCCGAACTGTTTGAAGCCAGCCAGGCCAATCTGGCCAAGCTGAAGCCGGGCGCCATCGTCAGCGGTACCGTTGTTGAAGTCCGCGGCGACGTCGTGGTGATCAACGCTGGCCTGAAGTCCGAAGGCATCGTGCCGATCGAACAGTTCCGTAACGACGCTGGCGAAATCGACGTCGCCGAAGGCGACATCGTCAAGGTCGCCCTCGACTCGATCGAGAACGGCTTCGGCGAAACCGTCCTGTCGCGCGAGAAGGCCAAGCGCGCGATGGTGTGGGACGAGCTGGAAGAAGCGTTGGAAAAGAACGAAACCATCACCGGCCGCATCAGCGGCAAGGTCAAGGGTGGTTTCACCGTGGACATCAAGGATGTCCGCGCCTTCCTGCCGGGTTCCCTGGTCGATGTGCGCCCGGTGCGCGATCCGGCCTACCTGGAAGGCAAGGAACTCGAGTTCAAGCTCATCAAGCTGGACCGCAAGCGTAACAACGTCGTGGTCTCGCGCCGCGCTGTCGTCGAAAGCGAGCACTCGGAAGAGCGCGAGCAGCTGATGGACAAGCTGCAGGAAGGCGCGATCCTGAAGGGTGTCGTCAAGAACCTGACCGATTACGGCGCGTTCGTGGACCTGGGCGGTATCGACGGCCTGCTGCACATCACCGACATGGCGTGGAAGCGCGTGCGTCACCCGTCGGAAGTCGTGAACGTCGGCGACGAGCTGGACGTCCGCGTGCTGAAGTTCGACCGCGAGCGCAACCGCGTTTCGCTGGGCCTGAAGCAGCTGGGCGAGGATCCGTGGGACAACATCGGCCGTCGTTACCCGGCCAACAGCCGCGTCTTCGGCAAGGTCTCCAACGTCACCGATTACGGCGCGTTCGTTGAGATCGAGCCGGGCGTCGAAGGCTTGGTGCACGTCTCCGAGATGGATTGGACCAACAAGAACGTCAACCCGTCCAAGGTTGTCCAGGTTGGTGATGAAGTCGAAGTGATGGTGCTGGACGTCGATGAAGAGCGTCGCCGTATCTCGCTGGGCATGAAGCAGGTTGCCGCCAATCCGTGGGAAACCTTCGCTGCCACCCACAAGAAGGGTGACAAGGTGTCGGGCCAGATCAAGTCGATCACCGACTTCGGCATCTTCATCGGCCTGGACGGCGGCATCGACGGCCTGGTTCACCTGTCCGACATCAGCTGGAACACCACCGGCGAAGACGTCGTTCGCAACTTCAAGAAGGGCGATACCCTGGACGCCGTCGTCCTGGCTGTCGATCCGGAGCGCGAGCGCATCTCCCTGGGCGTGAAGCAGCTGGAGCAGGATCCGTTCGGCCAGTACATGGCTGCCAATCCGAAGGGCTCCAAGGTCGAAGGCGTGGTGAAGGAAGTCGACGCCAAGGGCGCGATCATCGAGCTGGCTGACGGCATCGAAGGTTACGTCTCGGCACGCGACATCGCCAACGAGCGCGTTGACGACGCCACCCAGCACCTGAAGGTCGGCGACAAGGTCGAAGCCAAGTTCGTGGGCATGGACCGCAAGGGCCGTACCCTGCAGCTGTCGATCAAGGCCAAGGACGACGCTGAAATGCGCGAAGTGCTGGAGGAATACCAGTCCTCTTCGGCTTCCAGCGGCACCACCCAGCTGGGCGCGCTGCTGCGTGCACAGCTGAACGGCAACAAGTCCGAGTAATCGGCCTTACGCTGTTCGTTGTTTCCTGGACGGCCCGGGCATTGCCCGGGCCGTTTCAGGCTGAGATACCCCTGATGTGAGCCGGTAATGACCAAATCCGAACTGATCGAAATCCTTGCGCGCCGCCAGGCGCACCTGAAGGCCGATGATGTCGATCTGGCGGTGAAGTCGTTGCTGGAAATGATGGGCGGATCGCTGTCCGCCGGGGATCGCATCGAAATCCGTGGTTTTGGCAGCTTCTCGCTGCACTATCGTCCGCCGCGCCTGGGTCGCAACCCGAAAACCGGCGAATCGGTTGCCCTGCCGGGCAAGCACGTCCCTCATTTCAAGCCGGGCAAGGAACTGCGTGAGCGGGTCAGCAGTGTGCTGCCGCTGGACGCCGATCCGGCCTGAGCCTTCCGTCGCGCCACCGCGTGCGAATCCAGCCGCGAGTCGGATAAGCTACGGACTCCTGCCACTGGAGCTGTCGCATGAAGGTTTTTCGTCTGCTGGTCCTGCTGGCGGTTCTGATCCTTGGGTTGATCATCGGTGCGGTCAACATGACCGCGATGTCGATCAACCTGCTGTTTACCCAACTGCATACCTCGGTAGGCGTGGCCCTGATCGCCGCGCTGCTGGTGGGTGTCATCGTCGGTGCCGGCCTGGTGCTGGTGAGCGTGGTCATTCCGCTCTACAGCCAGTTGCGCCGCGCCAACAAGTCCGCTGTCGCCACGCCGGCACCGGTTGCTTCCCCCCAATCTTTTGATGGACGCTGATCGAAGATGGATTTCGTCACCGAGTGGTTCTGGTTCTTCCTGTTCGTTCCGCTGGCCGCACTGGCCGGGTGGGTGATCGGACGGCGTGGTGGTCAACGCCACGGTGACAGCCAGGTCAGCCGCCTGTCCAGCACCTACTTCCGCGGCCTGAACTACCTGCTCAACGAGCAGCCGGACAAGGCCATCGAGCTGTTCCTGCACATCGCCGAGCTGGACAAGGAAACCTTCGAGACCCAGGTCGCGCTGGGCCACCTGTTCCGCCGCCGCGGCGAAGTCGACCGCGCCATCCGCCTGCACCAGGGCCTGGTCAACCGCCACGACCTCAGCGATGCGCAACGCGTGCAGGCGCTGCTGGCACTGGGCGAGGACTACATGAAGTCCGGCCTGCTGGACCGCGCCGAGACCGTGTTCACCGAACTGGCCCAGCTGGATCAGCGTGCTCCGCAGGCACTCAAGCACCTGATCGGCATTTACCAGGCCGAGCGCGACTGGGAAAAGGCGATCGACAACGCGACCCGTTTCGAGGACGTCACCGGCGAGCCGATGGGCAAGCTGATCGGGCAGTTCGAGTGCGAACTGGCCGAACGCTTCCGCGGTGCTGGCAAGCTGGAAGAGGCGAGGGCAGCGATTGCCCGGGCCTACCAGGCCGATGCGATGTCGGTACGTGCCGGCATCATTGAAGGACGCCTGGAAACCGATGCCGGCAATCCGGAAGCGGCCGTACGCGCCTTCGAGCGTGCCGCGCGCAACGATCCGGAGTACCTGCCGGAGCTGCTGCCGGCGCTGATGCAGAACTACCGCAAGGTCGGCGATCTGGCAGGCGCACGCGCGTTCCTGTCGGAGATGACCGAGCACTACCGCGGCATCGCCCCGGTGCTGGCGCTGACCCGCCTGATGGAAGAGCAGGAGGGCGTGGCGCCGGCTCGTGCCTACCTGGGCCGCCAGCTCAAGGATCGCCCGTCGGTGCGTGGCGAGTCCGCGCTGATCGACCTGACCCTGGCTGAAGGCGCCGATTCCACGGCGACCCTGCACGACCTGAAGCACATCACCGACCAGTTGCTGGTGCGCAATCCGGCCTATCGCTGCACCCGTTGTGGTTTCGGTGCGCGCACCCACCACTGGCAGTGCCCGAGCTGCAAGGAGTGGGGTACGGTCAAGCCGCTGCTGAACTACGCGGTGCTCTGATCCATGCCGTGGCTCGTGATGGGCGCGCTGCTGGGCCTGGCCCTGCTGAGTGCGGCACTGACCTGGGCGGCGCGGGGTTACGCGCTGCGCCGGCAACTGTTTGACCAGCCGGGCGAGCGCCGCAGCCATAGCGTGGCGACCCCCCGCGGCGGCGGCATCGCCATTGTCATCAGCCTGCTGGTGACCGCCGGTGTTGCCATGTGGGCCTGGCCCGAAGCCCGTCCGAGCCTGCTGGTCGCCAGCCTTGGCCTGGCGCTGGTGGCGGGTATCGGCTGGTGGGACGACCACCGGCCGCTGCCGGCCATGCGCCGCCTGATGGTGCACTTCATCGCCGCCGCGCTGCTGGCCGCGCTGGTCAAGGTCCACGGTGGCAGCTGGCTGCTGGCCGTACTGGTCCTGCTGTTCACCGCCTCGCTGATTAACATCTGGAATTTCATGGATGGGATCAACGGCATCGCGGCCAGCCAGGCCATCGTGGTCGCGCTGGGGCTGGCGCCGCTGCTGCCCTGGCCGTACTCGCTGGCGGCGGTCGCGTTGGGCCTGGCCTGCCTGGGCTTCCTGCCGTTCAACTTCCCGCGGGCCCGGATCTTCATGGGCGATGTCGGGAGTGGCGCGCTGGGCTACGCGGTGGCGGCAGTGCTGGCACTGGCCAGCGTCAAGACCGACATCCACTGGATCCTGCTGCTGGTGTCGGCATCGCCGTTCCTTGTGGACGCAGGCTTCACACTGCTGGCGCGCATCATTTCGGGACAACGCTGGATGGAACCCCATACCCAGCATGTCTACCAGCGCGCGGTGCAGGCAGGAGCCAGTCACGCCCAGGTAACAGGGATGTACTTTGCTTTGGGCCTGTTCAGTATTACAGTGCTTAATGTCTGCTCCAATTTGCAGCCGAGGTGGGAGGCTGCCGTGGCGATCGCGTGGTTCATTGCGCTGAGCGTCCTCTGGCTCCTCCTGCGCAATGGATTGCGCCACCCAAAAGGAAATACCTGACTTATGGCTTCACCCTGGCGGGACAGAATCCTCGGCCTGATGCCGCGTTCGGCCATCGTCTGCCACGACCTGTTCATGGTCTGGGCATGCTGGCAGCTGCTCCACGCGGGGCGGTATTCGATCCTGGCCAACGCCCCCGAGCTCCCTCTCTGGAACGTCGACACCACGCTGGTGCTGCTGCTGCAGGGCATGGTGTTCTGGCGCGTGGGCCTCTATCGGGGCCTGTGGCGGTTCGCCAGCGTCAGCGACCTGCTGAACATCTTCAAGGCCAGCTTCATCGGCATGGTCGCCATCGTGCTGGTGCTGATGTGGAAGCGCTTCGACGGCGTGCCGATGTCGGTGCTGGTGATCTATCCGTTCGCGCTGTCGGCGCTGCTGGGCGCGCCGCGCCTGCTGTACCGGGCCTGGAAGGACTATCAGGCACTGCAGTCGGACTCGTCCGCGCGCCGCGTGCTGATCCTGGGTGCCGGCCAGGCCGCCGAGACCCTGGTCCGTGACCTGCGCCGTTCCGGTAATTTCGAGCCGGTCGGCCTGCTGGACGACGCGCCGCACCTGCGCGGCGCCAAGCTGCAGGGCCTGCCGATCCTCGGCACCCTGGACGATGCGCCGACAGTGGTCCGGGAGACGGCGGCCAAGCTGCTGGTGATCGCCATTCCGTCGCTGGACGCGGCGGGCATGCAGCGGATCGTCGCCATCTGTGAAAGCACCGGTGTGCCGTTCCGCACCGTGCCCAAGCTCAGCGACATCCTGCAGGGCCAGTCGCTGCCGGGGCAGCTGAAGGAAGTGGCGATCGAGGATCTGCTGGGCCGCAAGCCGATCATGCCGGACTGGAACCTGATCCGTGGCTGGCTGGGCGGGCGTACGGTGATGGTCACCGGTGCCGGCGGTTCGATCGGCTCCGAGCTTTGCCGCCAGTGCGCACGGCATGGTGCCGGCCGCATCATCCTGCTCGAGATCAGCGAACTGCTGCTGCTGACCATCGAAGGCGAGCTGCGGCGCAGCTTCCCCGATGTCGAGATCGAAGCGGTGCTGGGCGACTGCGGTGACCCGGCGGTGATCCGCCACGCCCTGTCGCTGCATCCGGTCGACACCGCCTTCCACGCGGCTGCCTACAAGCACGTGCCGGTGCTGGAGCGGCAGCTGCGCGAAGCGGTGCGCAACAACATCCTGGCCACCGAGAACGTGGCCCGCGCCTGCCTGGAAGCGCGCGTTGAGCATTTCGTGTTCATCTCCACCGACAAGGCGGTCGACCCGGTCAATGCACTGGGCGCCAGCAAGCGCTATGCGGAGATGATCTGCCAGAGCCTGGACCAGAAGTCCACGCATACCCGTTTTGTTACGGTGCGCTTCGGCAACGTGCTGGCCTCGGCCGGCAGCGTGGTGCCGCTGTTCCGCGAACAGATCCTGCGTGGCGGTCCGGTGACCGTCACCGACCCGGAAGTCAGTCGCTACTTCATGACCATCCCGGAGGCCTGCCAGCTGATCCTGCAGGCGGCCGCTTCGGCATCGCATGGTGCGATCTATACGC
Source organism: Stenotrophomonas sp. 80084_Sma (assembly GCF_056481995.1). NCBI lineage: Bacteria > Pseudomonadati > Pseudomonadota > Gammaproteobacteria > Lysobacterales > Lysobacteraceae > Stenotrophomonas > Stenotrophomonas sp. 80084_Sma. The sequence goes on from NZ_CM151177.1 coordinate 1,995,295, forward strand.
TCGACATGGGCGAGCCGGTGCCGATCCGCGTGCTGGCCGAGCAGATGATCCGCCTGGCCGGCAAGCAGCCGTACAAGGACATTCCGATCATCTACACCGGGCTGCGTCCGGGCGAGAAGCTGCACGAGACGCTGTTCTATTCGGACGAGGACTACCGTTCCACCGCGCACCCGAAGATTCTCGAGGCCGGTGTACGTACGTTCTCGCGTGACCTGGTGCTGGGCAATGTCCCGCGCCTGCGCGATGCCGTGGCTGGTTACGACACGACCAGCATCCAGGAGATCCTGTTCGCGACGATGCCGGAGTTCTCTCCCATCGAACAGGATGCTTACATTTCATCCGCTAAAGTCGTGCCCTTTCCGGCACGTGAGGCCAACAGGCACCAATGAGCAAGCGAATTCGCAAGGCAGTTTTTCCAGTGGCAGGGCTCGGGACGCGCTTTTTGCCGGCAACCAAGACGGTTCCGAAGGAAATGTTGCCGATCATTGATCGTCCGCTGATCCAGTACGCGGTCGATGAAGCGATTGAAGCCGGTTGCGACACGCTGGTGTTCATCACCAACCGCTACAAGCATGCCGTGGCCGACTACTTCGACAAGGCCTACGAACTGGAGCAGAAGCTCGAGCGCGCCGGCAAGCAGGAGCAGCTGGAGATGATCCGCCATGTGCTGCCCAATGGCGTGCGCGCGATCTTCGTGACCCAGGCCGAAGCACTGGGCCTGGGCCATGCGGTGCTGTGCGCCAAGGCCGTGATCGGTGACGAGCCGTTCGCGGTGCTGCTGCCGGACGACCTGATCTGGAACCGCGGCGACGGCGCACTGAAGCAGATGGCAGACCTCAACGAGGCCAGTGGTGCCAGCGTGATCGCCGTTGAAGACGTGCCGCACGACAAGACTGCCAGCTACGGCATCGTTGCCACTGACGCGTTCGACGGCCGCAAGGGTCGCATTTCGCAGATCGTGGAGAAGCCGAAGCCGGAGGACGCACCGAGCGACCTGGCCGTGGTCGGTCGCTACGTGCTGAGCCCGAAGATCTTCGAGCTGCTGGAGCAGACCGGCAGTGGTGCTGGTGGCGAGATCCAGCTGACCGATGCGATCGCGCAGCTGCTGAAGACCGAAGAGGTCGATGCCTACCGCTTCGAGGGCACCCGCTTCGACTGCGGCACGCACCTGGGGCTGGTGGAGGCGACGATCCGCTTCGCGCTGGACAACCCGAAGCTGGCAGGGCCGGCGCGGGAGAAACTGACGGCGATGTTGGCGGAGTAAGGGTTCTATCAAGCGCTCCGTGCTGCGCCTTGATTGATACGTGATGGGCGGGACGGGTGGGCCTTTGCAGGACACGCCGTAAACCCGTCCATGGGGGCTCGGTCGCCGCATCCATGCGGCGAACGGTCCTGCAAAGGCCCACCCGCCCCGCCTGTCATGTTTCCTGCGGGCGCGGACGGGAAGGGCGGAATCAAAGGCAAAAACAGAAACGAAAAAGGCAGCCAATGGCTGCCTTTTTCGTTTCCGCGAGCATCCACGCATGGCGTGGCTCTACTGCCCTTGCCTTTGCTCACTCCTCCGCCGGGGGAGGCTGGAAGGGCCGGGTCGGCAGGGCTGCCCGGGACCGTTTGCGCCATGGGCCCAAGGCATGCCTTGGGCGGGTTGGGCAGGACGCCCAACCCCGGTCTTGCCGTGTGCGCAGGACAGCGCACACCAGCAAGGCGCCATCGAGCCCCCAGGGGTGAGGGCGCTTTGCTTGCGAAGCACCGCTTCGCAAGCGCCCGAACGCACAGCCGCCAGCGGCTGGGCCGGACCCCGGAGGGGGGTTCACGGCGTGTCCCGGGCAGCCCTGCCGACCCGGCCCACGCCATGAAGCCCAACGAGGCAACGCTTTGAACCTTACAGCGCCTCGAAAATGCCCGCTGCGCCCATGCCGGTGCCGATGCACATCGTCACCATGCCGTACTTCTGCTGGCGACGGCGCAGGCCGTGCAGCAGGGTCGCGGTGCGGATCGCGCCGGTCGCGCCCAGCGGGTGGCCCAGGGCGATCGCGCCGCCCAGCGGGTTGACCTTGTTCGGGTCCAGGCCGCAATCGCGGATCACCGCCAGCGACTGCGCGGCGAAGGCTTCGTTCAGTTCAATCCAGTCCAGCTGGTCCTGGGTCAGGCCGGCCTGCTTCAGTGCCTTCGGGATCGCGGCGATCGGGCCGATGCCCATCACTTCCGGACGCACGCCGGCGACCGAGAAGCTGACGAAACGAGCCAGCGGGGTCAGGCCGTAGTCCTTGATCGCCTGTTCCGAGGCCAGCAGCACGGCACCGGCGCCATCGCTCATCTGCGACGAGTTGCCAGCAGTGACGGTGCCGCCGAACTGGCCGTTGCGGAACACCGGGCGCAGCTTGGCCAGGCCTTCGGCCGAGGAATCCGGGCGCGGGCCTTCGTCGGTGTCGGCGATCTTGTTGCGGGTGATGATGCGCTGGCCATCGGCCAGGTCCGGCAGGTGCGAGACGATCTCGTACGGGCTGATCTCGTCCTTGAACTCGCCGTTCTGGATCGCGGCCATGGCTTTCTGGTGCGAGGCGAGGGCGAAGGCGTCCTGGTCTTCGCGCGAGACCTTCCACTCTTCGGCGACCTTCTCGGCGGTGATGCCCATGCCGTAGGCGATGGCGACGTGGTCGTTGTCGAACACGCTCGGCGCCATGGCGATCTTGTTGCCCATCATCGGCACCATCGACATCGATTCGGTGCCACCGGCCAGCATCAGGTCGGCATTGCCCAGGCGGATCGCGTCGGCGGCCTGCGCCACGGCCTGCAGGCCGGAGGAGCAGAAGCGGTTCACGGTCTGCGCGGCGATGGTGTTGGGCAGGCCAGCCAGCAGCACGCCGATGCGCGCCACGTTCATGCCCTGCTCGGCTTCCGGCATGGCGCAGCCGATGATCGCGTCATCGATGCGGTTGACGTCCACGCCCGGGGCCTGGGCGACGACGCTGCGCAGCACGTGCGCAAGCATGTCGTCGGGGCGGGTGTTGCGGAACATGCCCTTGGGCGCCTTGCCAACCGGGGTACGGGTGGCGGCGACGATGTAGGCGTCCTGGATTTGCTTGGTCATTGCAGTGATCTCTCGAATAGGTTTTGTAGAGTCGAGCCATGCTCGACTGCCACATCAGGGAGTGCCGACCAACGGTCGGCACCCACCGAAAGCAGGGAGGGGCGATCAATTACGCAGCGGCTTGCCGGTCTTGAGCATGTGCGCGATGCGGGCCTGGGTCTTTTCCTGCTGGGCCAGTTCGACGAAGTGCTTGCGCTCCAGGGTCAGCAGCCACTCTTCGTCCACCAGGGTGCCGCGGTCGACCTTGCCACCGCACAGCACGGTGGCGATGCGCTCGGCGATCTCGTAGTCGTATGGGCTGATGAAACGGCCTTCCAGCATGTTGACCAGCATCATCTTGAAGGTAGCGATACCTACGTCGCCGGCCACCTGGATGCGGCGTGCCGGCAGCGGCGGACGGTAGCCCGCTTCGGCCAGGGCGCGCGCTTCGGCCTTGGCGATGTGCAGGGCCTCGTAGCTGTTGAACACCACCTTGTCGGTGCTGCGCAGCAGGCCCAGTTCCTTGGCGTTGACCGCCGAGTTGGAGACCTTGGCCATCGCCACGGTTTCGAAGGTCTTCTTCAGTTCGGCGAACACGTCACCGCCCGGGCCAGCGGCCTGCGAGGCGCGCACGGCCAGTTCCTTCAGGCCACCACCGGCCGGCAGCAGGCCGACGCCGGCCTCGACCAGGCCGATGTAGCTTTCCAGGAAGGCCACAGTCTTGGCGCTGTGCATCTGGAACTCGCAGCCACCACCCAGCGCCAGGCCACGCACGGCAGCCACCACCGGCACCAGCGAGTACTTGATGCGCTGGCTGGTGCGCTGGAAGTTGGCGACCATCTCTTCGAACTGGTCGACCTTGCCGGCCTGCAGCAGGCCCAGCGCGCCGGCCAGATCGGCGCCGGCGGAGAAGGGTTCCTTCTGCTGCCAGATCACCAGGCCTTGGAAGTCCTTCTCGGCGCGGCTGACACATTCCTGCAGGCCGTCCAGCACCTGGTCGGACACGGTGTTCATCTTGGTCTTGAAGCTGACCACGGCGATGCCATCACCGTCGTGCCACATGCGCAGGCCGTCGTTCTCGAACACGGTCTCGCCCGGCGCGAACTTCTCGCCCAGCAGCGGATCCGGGAAACGCTGGCGCTGGTACACCGGCAGCGACGAGCGCGGCAGCTTGGCGTTGCGCGACGGGCTGTAGCTGCCTTCGGCGGCATGCACGCCGTCGCGGCCATCGAACACCCAATCCGGCAGCGGGGCGTTGCTCATGCTCTTGCCGGCGACGATGTCATCGGCAATCCACTGTGCCACCTGCTTCCAGCCGGCGGCCTGCCAGGTTTCGAACGGGCCCAGCGACCAGCCGTAGCCCCAGCGGATGGCCAGGTCGACGTCGCGCGCGGTCTCGGCGATGTCGGCCAGATGGTAGGCGCTGTAGTGGAACAGGTCGCGGAAGGTCGCCCACAGGAACTGCGCCTGCGGGTGCTGGCTTTCGCGCAGCTTGGCGAATTTCTCGGCCGGGTTCTTGATCTTCAGGATCTCGACCACTTCCGGTGCGGCGGCGCGGTCGGCCGGACGGTAGTCCTGCTTCTCCAGGTCCAGCACCACAATGTCCTTGCCGACCTTGCGGAAGATGCCGGCGCCGGTCTTCTGGCCCAGTGCGCCCTTGGAAATCAGCGCGTCCAGCCACTTCGGCGACTTGAAGAACTCATGCCACGGGTCGTTCGGCAGGGTATCGCCCATGGTCTTGATGACGTGGGCCATGGTGTCCAGGCCGACCACGTCGGAGGTGCGGTAGGTGGCCGACTTCGGGCGGCCGACCAGCGGGCCGGTCAGGCCGTCCACTTCATCGAAGCCCAGGCCGAACTGCTGGGTGTGGTGGATGGTGGACAGGATCGAGAACACGCCGATGCGGTTGCCGATGAAGTTCGGGGTGTCCTTGGCGTACACCACGCCCTTGCCCAGGGTGGTGACCAGGAATTCTTCCAGGCCTTCCAGCACGGCGGCGTCGGTGGTGGTGGCCGGGATCAGCTCGGCCAGGTGCATGTAGCGCGGCGGGTTGAAGAAGTGCACGCCGCAGAAGCGGTGGCGCAGCTGCTCGGGCAGCACGTCGGCCAGCTTGTTGATGCCCAGGCCCGAGGTGTTGGAGGCCAGCACGGCGTGGTCCGCCACGAACGGCGCGATCTTCTTGTACAGGTCCTGCTTCCAGTCCATGCGCTCGGCGATGGCCTCGATGATCAGGTCGCAGTCCTTCAGCTGCTCCAGGCCGGACTCGTAGTTGGCCGGGGTGATGGCTTCGGCCAGCGACTTGCTGGCCAGCGGCGCCGGGCTCAGCTTGCCCAGGTTGGCGATCGCCTTCAGCACGATGCCGTCAGCCGGACCTTCCTTGGCGGGCAGGTCGAACAGCACGGTGTCGACGCCAGCGTTGGTGAGGTGGGCGGCGATCTGGGCACCCATGACGCCGGCACCCAGCACGGCGGCGCGGCGGACTAGCAGGGAATTGGACATGGTGTAGGGCCTTTGTTGGTCAGCAGTTACTGGGTGGAATCAAGGGGAAGCGGGCAGGGCGCTGGCGCGAGCGGCGGCGCGGAACCCGGCTTCGGCGAAATGGATCAGTTCGTGGGCGGCATGGGCACGATGCGCCGCTTCGGTGACACCGGCGGGACGCTTGATCAGCCCGAAGTCGGCCATGGCATAGGTGAGCGAGCCGGCCAGGAAATCCAGGCGCCAGTACAGCTCTTCCTTGCTCAGGTCGGGTGCGCATTCGGCAATCGCCTTGCCGAACGCACGCAGCACGTGACCGTAGTGGTCGGACAGGAACTTGCGCAGGTTGTCGTTCTTCTCGGCGTAGGCGCGGGCGATCACGCGCACGAAGGCGCCGCCGTTCTGGCGGTCCTGGGCCAGCGCCAGTGCCGGCTCGACGAAGGCGGCCAGCACCGGGCGCAGCTGCCCGGGGTGTTCGCTGCGGGCGCGCTCGAGCTGCGCCAGGCGCGCGCCGGTCATCTCGTCCATGCGGCGGCGGAACACCTCGTTGACCAGGTTTTCCTTGGAGCCGAAGTGGTAGTTGACCGCAGCGATGTTGACGTCGGCCTGGCTGGTCACCTGGCGCAGCGAAGTGCCGGCGAAGCCGTGCTGTGCGAACAGCTCCTCGGCCGCGCCGAGGATCCGGTCCTTGGTCGAGAAGTGGGCGGGTTTGGCCATCGGCGGGCGGACCTTAATCAAACGATTGTTTGATACTAGGACCAGACGGTAGCGTATGGCATTTTGCAGTGCAGCAAAAATGCCCGGACCGGTCAGATTTCACTCAGGTGGGTGAATGGGCGCAAAGGGTAGTGCCGGCCGCTGGCCGGCAACCGCAGGCAGCCCGTGGGGCGCCAGCCTGCCGGCCAGCGGCCGGCACTACCACCCTGCCGCTTTATCTTTTACAATTCGCCTACGTTTATCAGGCTAAGCCCGCGTCCCGACGCGGGTTTTTTTCATGTTACCCTTCGGGCCATCAGCGGCCCGATTCCATTGGAGACATCCCATGGCGCTGGAGCGCACCCTTTCGATCATCAAGCCGGACGCCGTTGCCAAGAACGTCATCGGCGAAATCTACGCCCGCTTCGAGAAGGCCGGCCTGAAGGTCGTGGCCGCCAAGTACAAGCAGCTGTCGCGCCGTGAAGCCGAAGGCTTCTACGCCGTGCACCGCGAGCGTCCGTTCTTCAACGCGCTGGTCGAGTTCATGATCTCCGGCCCGGTGATGATCCAGGCCCTGGAAGGCGAGAACGCCGTCCTGGCCCACCGCGACCTGCTGGGCGCCACCAACCCGAAGGAAGCCGCTGCGGGCACCATCCGCGCCGACTTCGCCGAATCCATCGATGCCAACGCCGCCCACGGCTCGGACTCGGTCGAGAATGCCGCGATTGAAATCGCCTACTTCTTCGCCGCCACCGAAGTCGTTTCGCGCTGAGAGTAATGCCGTGAACGAGGTCGTACAGTCCCCCGCCATCCAGCCGCTGCCGAAGTCGGCACCCACGGCTGGCAAGCAGAACCTGCTCGACCTCGATCGCGCGGGCCTGGAGAAGTTTTTCGTCGAGGTTCTCGGCGAGAAGAAGTTCCGTGCCCATCAGGTGATGAAGTGGATCCACCATCGCTACGTCACCGATTTCGATGAAATGACCGACCTCGGCAAGGTCCTGCGCGCCAAGCTGCAGGCCCATGCCGAGGTGCTGGTTCCCAACATCGTGTTCGACAAGCCCTCCGCCGACGGCACCCACAAGTGGCTGCTGGCGATGGGCGTGGATGGCAAGAACGCCATCGAGACCGTGTACATCCCGGACAAGACCCGCGGCACGCTGTGCGTGTCCTCGCAGGTCGGTTGCGGCCTGAACTGCACGTTCTGCTCCACCGCCACCCAGGGCTTCAACCGCAATCTGACCACCGCCGAGATCATCGGCCAGGTGTGGGTTGCCGCACGCCACCTGGGCAACGTGCCGCACCAGATGCGCCGCCTCACCAACGTGGTGATGATGGGCATGGGCGAGCCGCTGATGAATTTCGACAACGTCGTGCGCGCCATGAGCGTGATGCGCGACGACCTGGGCTACGGCCTGGCCAACAAGCGCGTGACCCTGTCGACCTCCGGCCTGGTGCCGCAGATCGACCGCCTGTCTGCCGAAAGCGACGTGTCGCTGGCGGTGTCGCTGCATGCGCCGAACGACGCGCTGCGCGAGACCCTGGTGCCGCTCAACAAGAAGTATCCGATCGCCGAGCTGATGGCCTCGTGCGCACGCTACCTGCGCGCCAACAAGCGCCGCGAATCGGTCACCTTCGAATACACCCTGATGAAGGGCATCAACGACAAGCCCGAGCATGCCCGCGAGCTGGCCCGCCTGATGCGCCAGTTCGACAACGCGGTGCAGGCCAAGGATTCGGGCAAGGTCAACCTGATTCCGTTCAACCCGTTCCCGGGCACCCGCTACGAGCGTTCGGAAGAAGCGCACATCCGTGCCTTCCAGAAGATCCTGCTCGACAGCAACGTGCTGACCATGGTCCGCCGCACCCGTGGCGACGACATCGACGCCGCCTGCGGCCAGCTCAAGGGCCAGGTGATGGACCGCACCCGCCGCCAGGCGGAGTTCAACAAGACGCTGCAGGCGGGGAAGGGGAGCGATGCCGCGGCCTGACCGCCTCTGGCTGGTTCTGTTCGCAGGCATGCTGGCCGTTGCGGTCGGCGGCTGCAAATCCCATCCCAAGGCCAAGCTGGGCCCCAGCGAGGCGCCGGTCTACTCGGTCCGTGATCCGGACAGCGTGCGGCGCCAGGTGCGCCTGCAGGACCTGCTGGCCCTGGCCGCCCGCGACATGCAGGTGGGCAACCTCGATGCGGCCGAGCGCAAGGCGCGCGAGGCGCTGAAGCTGGCCCCCGAGTCGCCCGATGCGCTGGTGCTGCTGGCCGGCATCGACGAGCGTCGTGGCCGCACCCAGCAGGCTGGCGAGAGCTTCCGCAGGGCTGCCGAGCAGGCGCCGCAGCGCGGGGACATTCTCAACAATTACGGCGCGTGGCTGTGCCAGCAGGGCCGGCCGGCCGAGTCGCTGGTCTGGTTCGATGGTGCGCTGCAGGCGCCGGGCTACGCCACGCCGGCCGAGTCCCAGGCCAATGCCGGGGGCTGTGCGCTGGACGCCGGCCAGTTCGAACGTGCCGAGCGCGACCTGCGTGCGGCGCTGGCAACGCTGCCGGGAAACCCGGTCGCGCTGGAGGCGATGGCCCAGCTCAGCTTCCGCCAGGGGCGCTTCATGGAGGCCCGGGCCTTCGCCGAACGTAGGATTGCGGCTGCACCCGCAACGCGTTCCGTGTTACAACTTGCGTCTCAAATCGAAGCGCGGCTGGGAGATCGGGCGGCATCTGACCGCTATCTTCAGCGCATTCGACAGGAATTTCCGCAGGAAGCGGGCTCCTAACTCCAGGGTTGATGCATTGTGATTGATGACCAGACTGTGAGCGCTCTCGAGACTGCGGCCGGCTGCGGCAGCCGCCTGCGCCAGGCCCGCGAGGCGGCCGGACTGACCCTCGAAGATGTCGGCTCGCGCCTGCGCATGCCGGTCCAGGTGGTCAAGTCGCTGGAAGAGGAACAATGGCAGAAGCTGGGCGCGCCGGTGTTCGTGCGCGGCCAGCTGCGCAGCTACGCGCGCCTGCTGGACGTGGATGTGAGCCAGCTGCTGGAGCAGGCCCAGGTCGGCCCGGTGGTTCCACCCACCCTGGTCAGCCATACCCACACCCCGCGTGCGCGCCGCATTGCCGAGAATCTCGGCCGTCGCGTGCTGTATGTCGGTATCACCGCGGTGCTGGCGGTGCCGGTGTGGTTCGCCACCCGTGGTCATTTTGATGGCAGTGCGACGCCGTCGCCGAACACCGCTTCGCTGGACGCGATCCCGGCCGCTGTGCCGGTGACCCCGTCTGCCGCCGGCGTCGAGCCGGCCGCCGTGGCTGACGTGGCGAGCGCCCCGGCCAGCAAGCCGGCCGCCACCCCGTACGTAGCCTCGCTGGCCCCGGTGCCGCGTTCAGCCCCGGCACCAGCGGCTGCCGCCAACACGCTGGACATGCAGTTCAGCGGCGACAGCTGGGTCGATATCGGCGGCCCGGACGGCGCTACCGTCGAGAAGGCGCTGATCAAATCCGGCGAGAGCCGCAGCTTCACGCCGGGCCAGGTGACCCGGGTGACCTTGGGCAACGCCTCGGCGGTCCAGGTTCAGCAGAACGGCGCTATCGTCGATCTGACCCCCTACCAGCGAGCCAACGTGGCACGCTTTCAGGTATCCTCTGAAGGCTCCGTAGTCCCGGTTTCGCACTGAGGCGCGGTTTCACCACCTTCGATTAATCCCAATGGTCCCTCCCGATGGGCGGGGCGAGAGTACGCATGGCGATCGACGATCTGCTCGACGAGCACGAACAAAGTGAACGCGTCCGCAGCTGGCTGCGGAAGAATGGCGCCAGCATCCTCGGTGGCGTAGTCATCGCCATCGGTGCCATTGCCGGCTGGCAGTGGTACCAGAAGGATCAGGGCGGCAAGCTGGCCTCGGCCAATGTCGAGTACCAGAAGGCGCTCGTTGGCCTGCAGCAGAACAAGCTCGACGACGCCTCCAAGGCGGTCAAGGCGCTCGAAGCCGGCCCGTCCAGCATCTACGGCGACCTCGCGGCGCTGCAGCTGGCCAAGGCCCAGGTCGACGCCGGCAAGAACGAAGAAGCCCTGGCCACTCTGCGCGGCGTGAAGGTCGAAGGTGACCTGCAGCGCGTGGTCGACCAGCGTGTGGCCCGCCTGCTGGTGGCCACCGGCAAGAGTGACGAGGCGATCAAGCTGCTGGGCAGCGCCACCGACAGCAGCAGCCTGGAAATCCATGGCGACGCGCTGATGGCGCAGGGCAAGCGTGATGACGCCCGAGGCCAGTACGAGAAAGCGCTGAAGTCGCTGGACGTGGCAGCGCCGCAGCGGCGCCTGCTGGAAACCAAGGTTATGGACGCCGGCGGCACCGTTGCCGCCCCTGCGGAGTCGGTTTGATGAGTCAGAAGGTCATGATCACCCGCGTCGCCACCGTGCTCCTGATGGGCATGGCCCTGACCGGCTGCAGCACCGTGAAGGGCTGGTTCGCCGGCAAGGACGCGGCCGCGAAGAAGGCACAGGAACCGGCTGAGCTGGTCAAGTTCGAGCCGACCGTGAAGGTCAACAAGGCCTGGTCGGTCAACCTCGGCAAGGGCGAGCGCCGCATCGGCGTGCGCCAGGGCCCGGCCGTGGCCAACGGCCACGTGTTCGCTGCGGCACTCACCGGTGGCGTGCACGCCATCGACCTGCAGACCGGCAAGAAGGTCTGGACCTGGGAGCCGAAGAAAAAAAAGAAGAAGGCCAAGCTGCGCCTGTCCGGCGGCCCGGGGGTCGGTGAGAACCTGGTCGTGATCGGCACGCTCGATGGCCAGGTCATCGCCCTGGACATCAACGACGGCAGCGAGAAGTGGCGCGCCCGTGTTCCGGGTGAAGTCATCGCCGCGCCGGCCATCGCCCAGGGCGCGGTCTACGTGCGCAGCAATGACGGCCGCATCACCGCATTCGATGCCGGCAACGGCACCCAGAAGTGGTTCAACCCGAGCGAGCTGCCGGCGCTGACCGTGCGTGGCAACGCGCCGGTGGTGACCGGCCCGGGCGTGCTGTTCATCGGCAAGGACGAGGGCGCGGTTGCCGCCCTGGCCCAGCAGGATGGCCGCACCCTGTGGGAACAGAATGTGGGCAACGGTGAAGGCCGTACCGAGCTGGAGCGCATGGCCGATGTCGACGGTGCGCCGGTGCTGGATGGCAACACCCTGTTCGTGAGCAGCTTCAAGAACCAGACGATGGCCATCGAAGGTCCGACCGGTCGCCCGCTGTGGGCGCGCGACCATGGCGGTGCCGGTGGCGTGGCGGTCTCGTCTGGCAATGTGTTCGTCACCGACAACAAGGGCGGCGTGTTCGGCCTGGACAAGGCCAGCGGCGCGGCGATGTGGTCGCAGACCGCACTGGCCCGTCGCTCGCTGACCGGCCCGGCACTGCACGGCGACTACGTCGTGGTCGGCGACTACAAGGGATACGTGCACTGGCTGCAGACCTCCGATGGTGCGATGGCGGCACGGGCAAAGAGCGGCGGTGACGCCCTGCTGGCCCAGCCAATCGTCGTAGACGGGGTGCTGCTGGTGCAGAACGTTGATGGCAAGCTGACCGCCTTCCGGTTGGCAAATTAAAAATTGGAGTAATCGCGATGCTGCCTTTGGTCGCCCTGGTTGGACGGCCGAATGTCGGCAAGTCGACTATTTTCAATGCGCTTACGCGCACCCGTGACGCGCTGGTCCATGACCAGCCCGGCGTCACCCGCGACCGCAACTACGGTGTCTGCCGTCTGGACGAGGACAATCATTTCCTCGTCGTCGACACCGGCGGTATCGCGGAAGAAGAAGAGGGTCTGGCAGGGGCTACCACCCGCCAGGCCCGTGCCGCTGCGGCGGAAGCCGACCTGATCCTGTTCGTGGTCGATGCCCGTGAGGGTACCTCGGCGATGGACGACGAGATCCTGGCCTGGCTGCGCAAGCTGTCGCGCCCGACGCTGCTGCTGATCAACAAGATCGACGGCACCGACGAGGACACCGTGCGTTCGGAATTTGCCCGTTACGGCTTCGGCGAGATGCTGACCGTGTCGGCCGCGCATCGCCAGGGTCTGGACGACCTGCTGGACGAAGTGGTCCAGCGCCTGCCGGAAGAAGGCAGCGGCGAAGAGCTGGACAACGATCCGAACCGCATCCGCATCGCCTTCGTCGGCCGCCCGAACGTGGGCAAGTCGACCCTGGTCAACCGCATCCTCGGCGAGGAGCGCATGATCGCCTCCGACGTGCCGGGCACCACCCGCGACTCGATCGCAGTGGACCTGGAGCGTGATGGCCGCGAGTACCGCCTGATCGACACTGCCGGCCTGCGCCGTCGTTCGCGCGTGGACGAGGTCGTCGAGAAGTTCTCGGTGGTCAAGACCATGCAGTCGATCGAGCAGTGCCAGGTGGCCGTGCTGATGCTCGACGCCACCGAAGGCGTGACCGACCAGGACGCCACCGTGCTCGGTGCCGTGCTCGACGCCGGCCGCGCGCTGGTGATCGCCATCAACAAGTGGGATGGCCTGACCGAGTACCAGCGCGAGCAGGCTGAAACCATGCTGTCGCTGAAGCTGGGCTTCGTGCCGTGGGCCGAGTCGGTGCGCATCTCGGCCAAGCATGGCTCGGGCCTGCGTGAGCTGTTCCGCGCGGTGCACCGCGCGCACGAATCGGCGAACAAGACCTTCACCACCAGCGAAGTGAACAAGGCGCTGGAAGTGGCGTACGAGACCAACCCGCCGCCGACCATCCGCGGCCATGTCTCCAAGCTGCGCTACGTGCACCCGGCCGGCGCCAACCCGCCCACCTTCATCGTGCACGGTACGCGCCTGAAGGAGCTGCAGGAATCGTACAAGCGCTACCTGGAGAACTTCTTCCGCAAGCGCTTCAAGCTGATCGGCACGCCAGTGAGCTTCATCTTCCGCGAGGGTACCAACCCGTACGAGGGCAAGAAGAACGTCCTCACCGAGCGGCAGGTCAAGGCCAAGCGGCGCTTGATGAAGCACGTGAAGGGCAAGTGATGCAGAGAAAGGCGGCCGCAGGGCCACCTTTTTCGTTGTGGTAGTGCCGGCCGCTGGCCGGCAACCCCCGTGTTCGCAGATACCGGTCGACGCGGTCCGGCGCCCCGTGCCCGACAATGCGGCCATGAGCATCGAAGAGATTCCCCCGCGCAGGCGCGTGAGCGCCTGGCCTGAGGCGCTGTGCTGATTGATGTGCGCTGGGCGGTCGCTGGGGGACCTACCTCGATGTGGAACTCGACGAGGGGACCTTTCAGCGACGGGATTTGGGCATGGACGCTTCCTTAGGGCCAGGACTGGATTCGACTTATGCAATTCCTTCTGTCATCTGCCTGGCTGAGGCCAGCACGAATTCATCCTGATAATGACCAGCGGCAACAGAGAGTCCAACCGGGCAATTGTCGACAGTCAGCAACGGCATGGAAATCTCGGGCAGCCGCGCGACACCGGAAAAGGCGGTGATCGCCATTGTCCTATCGTAGAAGTCCAGCACGGCTTCCAGCGTCGTCAGCGATCCCTTGAGAGGGGCAATGACAGGCGTCGTGGGGAAGCAGATGACGGTTCCGGGCATGAGGAAAGCATTGATCCTCTCGAAGAACCATTCGCAGCGGGTGATGCTGTCGAGTGCGGTAAGCCGGTCGAACGATTGCACATTTCCATACGCCATGGAGAAGGCAAAGCCAAGCTCGGGCTTGTGTGTTTCGATCCAGCTGCCAACCGTGCTCTGGAATTCGGCCGTCTGCAGATTCCGAAGCGCCTTCACATTGCAATCGACTAGCGGAACGTCCGCGCCGACGATCTGCGAGAAGCGGACTGTCTCCGGCTCGATGCCTGTGCGGGTGGCGATCGCCTGCAAGGCGGCCTCCGCCTGGTTTCTCACTGCTTCGTCAGCAATGTCCAGCGCATCGGCGAGGACCAGGATACGTCGCAGCGGCGCCGGCTGGCTTGAGCTGCTGCGCAGCAAAACCCGTGTCGCTGCATCAAGCAGGTTCAATGATGCGGCAACGACGCCCACCGTGCTGACGCTCGGCATGAAGGGCAGCACGCCGGCTTCGGAAATCCGATGCAGGGATGGGCGCATGCCCCAAATACCGCACAGGCTCGCAGGAACACGGATTGAGCCGCCCGAATCGGTGCCGATGGAGAAATCGGCCACGCCATTGGCGACCGACGCTGCCGATCCACTTGAAGAGCCGCCGGGAATGCGATCTGGAGCCCTGGCATTCACCGGCGTGCCGAAGAACTGGCTTTCGCCGTCGAGGCTATACGTGAATTCGTCCGCGACGACCTTACCCACGCAGCGCGCGCCCGCAGCCAATACCTGATCGACGCAAAGCGCATTGAGCTTCGGCGCAGGATGCCTGGCCCGCCAAGCGGGGCTGCCATAGGAGGTCTTATGACCCGCCAGATCGATATTGTCCTTCACCGTGAAGGTTGTTCCCTCCAAAGGCCCTGCTCCAAGCGGTGCTATGTCGGTCCTTTCGACGATCGAGCCGGACGGATCATCAGGGCAACTACTGTGCATGCTCATCTCGTGGTCGGTTCTGAAGCGTTGTGGCGATTGTCCGTGCGAACATCGGCCTAATAGTATGAAACCCGAACCCTGCTGTTGCGGGCGCGCTGGGCGTGCCAGCCAGGCATGGGTTTGGTTCTCGATGTCTCGATCATGGCGGACTGCTGCGACGAGCGCGGCAATGCGGCAACGCGCATGGCATGCCCCGGCCGCGCCGCGATGTTGAAGCAGGTTGCACCTGGCTTGTGGCGGGGATCGATTCCGGCATCTGCACCTGCCCCGTGATGCTTGCCCAGACCAGGGTCGTACCCAGTGCACCTGCCAGGTACGCCACCGACACCGCCCCGATCAGCAGGCCCGCGGCATGCTCCAGCCATGGAAGCAATCGGCAACACCCCTGTGCCCTGCGCGGATGGCTGCCGAGCCACGCCATCAGCAGGCCGAGCGACAGCGCGACGCCGCTCAGGCCGGCCACGTACGCGGCCTGGGTGCCCGTGTCGGCAACGAGGCCGGTAATCAGGGCTGCAATCGCGAACTGCAGCATCCAGTTGCTGGTGCTGGCGAGCGCCAACAGGCATCCAGCCTCGGCGTGCGGCCAACGGGAGCGGGCCCTCAGGCCCCAGGGCATCTGCAGGGAAAGCGGAGAGAGGGTGGTCAGCCCGGCATCGCGCAGGCACATGCCCGCCAGGCGCAGCAGCAGGAGGCAGCCCGCGCACTGCATCGCCAGCGTCCACAGGCCGCGGTTTCCCAGCATGCCCGCTGCAACGAAAGCCGTCGCACAGATGACGCCCGTACCGATGGCGATACCGAACGACGCGGCCATGGCGGCGTGCCCGCCCGTGCCCATCGCGGTGCGCAGGATCTTCGCGTGATGCGAAGCAGGCAGGAGCATGGCGAAGCCGTACAGCACCGCGACGATGAAGAACTGCTGCACGTAAACCTGCCACTGACCTACAGAAAGTGCAGAGTGTGGGCGGGTGTGAACGCGCGGTATTGAACGCCATTGCGACAGGCGCGAATCGCCGGCATCAGCCCACCCACAGCGACACGACGATCCATAGCGCCAGCGCAATCATCAGGAGCCCTGCGGCCCGCTCCAGCCAGGGCAGGGCGCGTGCGAACCGACGCAGCACCCACGGGTGGCCGACCAGCGCGGCTACCAGCAGATCCCATAGCAGGACGATGCCGAACATCCACGCGCCATAGAAGAACTTCGTTGCGGCGCTGGCCTGCGGGCCGTTGAGCATTGCCGCCAACGTTGCGTAGAACAGCGCATTCTTCGGGTTCAGCAGCGCAGACAGGGCGCCCAGCCCTGCCGCCTTCCACCATCCGTGGGCACCGCCCGCTCGCGATCCGGCGGCAGCGTCAGATGCCTGCAGCGTCGTCGAACCCGCATGGCGCAGGAACAGCGTGCCGAGGTACAGCAGGAACCCGCAGCCCGCCAACTGCGCCGCAATGAACCCTGCGCTATCTGCGCGCAGCATGGCCATTCCAGTGAAGGCGGCCACGATGAAGACGCCATTTCCGAGGGCGATGCCTGCGCAGGCGCCACTGGCGGTGCGCCAGCCAGAGGTGATCGCAGTGCGCGCAACAAGGAAGAAGTCGGGGCCGGGTGAGAGCAGGGCGAGAAAATGTACGGTGGCGATGACCAGGAACTGTTCCATCGGGTCCGGCGGCGGCTGGCGGGGGCGCCAGTCTGGGGATGTGCCGCGCGGTGGTATTGAACGTTATTGCAGGCTCAGCGCCGGTACTGGCCCGGGGTCGCACCGGCGTGGGCCTTGAAGACCCGCTGGAAATGGCTCTGGTCGGCGAACCCCAATGCATGCGCGACCACGGCCAGTGCCTGGCCTTCGCACAACCGTCGGCGAGCCTCCTGGATGCGCTGGTCGATCTGCCAGGCGTGTGGCGTCAGGCCCGTGGCACGTCGGAAGGCGCGGATCAGCTGGTAGCGGCTCATGCCTGCCAGCGATGCCAGTTCCTGCAGGGCCGGGGTGTGTTCGAGCCGCTGGCGCAGAATGTCCATCACCGGCTGCAGCCGCTGCTGTAATGCGGCATCTTCAGGTGGGCCGGCCACGGCTACACCATCGTGTTCATCCAGATCGCCGACGAACGCGATCAGGGCAGCTTCCTTGACGCTGACCGGATCGTCGGAGAACAGCGTCTGGTTGAGCTGGCAGTACTGCTGGTAGCGCAGGCGATGGCTGGAAATCCGGATCGGTTCCTGCTGCCAGTCGGGTTCGGGCAGGTCGTCATACTCGGCGCGGACTTCGGCCATCCAGCGCGCATCCAGATGCAGCATCTGGTAGCTCCAGACCTGGCCGGGCAGGGGGTTGCAGGCGTGCACGCGGCCTGCAGGTACGCCGACCAGGCTGCCAGGCTGCAGCAGGCGCGGTCCTTCCGCCGCGCCGGTGAACACGCTGTTGCCAGCGTCCACGGCGCCGATCGAGAAAGTGTCATGGCTGTGCGGGCGATGGCAGGCGCGACTGTCGCACGCCCGTCGGCTTTCGACGAAGGGCATGCGCGGGTCACGCCAGAATTCGGTGGCAGAGCGCATGCAGCGGTTCCGGGATGCAGGGAGCAACGCCCGCATGGTGCCATGTTCGGGGCAAGGCGCGTCGAGGGTGTCTGCGCGATAATGCGGCCATGAGCATCCAAGAGCTTTTCCCCCGCGCACGCACGTGAGCGCCTGGCCCATGGCGCCGTGTTGATCGATGTGCGCGAAGCGCATGAACGGGCCGGGGGCATGGCCGAGGGCGCGCGCGGCGTGGCCAAGGGCGAGCTGCAGGCCGACCCGGCCGCGCATCTGCCAAAGCACGACCAGGAGATCCTGCTGATCTGCCAGAGCGGCAAGCGCTCGGCCGATGCCGCGCAGTTCCTGCTGGAGGCTGGATATACCAATGTGGCTTCCGTGAGCGGCGGCACCGTGGCCTGGCGCGAGCAGTCGCTGCCGCTGGTGCAGCCGCTGGCCAGCGCCGCCGACCGCGACTTCTACGACCGCTATTCGCGCCACCTGCTGCTGCCGCAGGTGGGCGAGGCTGGCCAGCGTACGCTGCAGCAGTCGCGCGTGCTGGTGCTGGGGGCGGGCGGGCTGGGTGCGCCGGCTGGCTTCTATCTGGCCGCCGCCGGGGTAGGGCACCTGCGCTTCGCCGACCACGACCGCGTGGAGCGGAGCAACCTGCATCGGCAGATCGTGCATACCGAAGCCAGCGTCGGCCAGCTCAAGGTTGATTCCGCGCGCGAGCGGCTGCTGGCGTTGAATCCGTCGATCGAGGTCGAGGCCGTGCCGGAGCGGGTCACCTCCGAGAACGTGGATGCGCTGCTGGAGGGCGTGGATGTGGTGCTGGATGGGTCGGACAACTTCCCGCTGCGCTATCTGCTCAACGATGCCTGCATCAAGCAAGCCAAGCCGATGGTCTACGCCGCCATCGAGCGCTTTGACGGCCAGGTAAGCGTGTTTGACGCCGGCCGCCAGCGTGGCGTGGCGCCGTGCTACCGCTGTCTGTTTCCGGAGCCGCCGCCGCCGGAGTTCGCGCCGAACTGTTCCGAGGCCGGCGTGCTGGGTGTGCTGCCTGGCCTGGCCGGTGTGCTGCAGGCCACCGAGGTGCTGAAGCTGCTGCTGGGCATCGGCGAGCCGCTGGTCGGCCGCCTGCTGCGCTTTGATGCGCTTGGCATGCGCTTCCGCGAGACCGGCATCCGGCCGGACCCGCATTGCCCGGTGTGTGCGCCGGGCATGCCGTTCCCGGGGTATATCGATTACGCCGCGTTCTGCCGGGGCGGGTGAGGCTGGCCGGGGAATCATCAACGCATGGCGTGGATCTACTAATGCTTCGGTAGATCCACGCCATGCGTGGATGGATGTATCGGGTTTCGGGATGATGCTGGGGGTCGCTCCCTGCATCGTTCCACCTCCAAGACAATCCGGCGCAACATGCGTGCTATTGCCGTCATCGGCATTGCTCTATTGTTGAACCCGATTCTGGATCTTGGGGAAAACACCGCATGGCGGTAGAAGCAGCGACCAGCGAGCTGGTCAAGGTCGTGGCCCTGCTGGGCGCGGCGGTGGTGATGGTGCCTTTGTTCCGCCGGGCCGGCCTGGGCTCGGTGCTGGGCTACTTCGCCGCTGGCCTGGCGATCGGACCGTTCGGGCTGGGCTGGTTCTCCGACCCGCAGGCCATCCTGCATACCGCCGAGCTGGGCGTGGTGATGTTCCTGTTCGTGATCGGCCTGGAGATGCGGCCCTCGCATCTGTGGAGCCTGCGCAAGGAGATCTTCGGGCTGGGCACGCTGCAGATCGTCACCTGTGCGCTGGTGCTGACCAGTATCGCCAAGCTGTTCGGCCTGCCATGGCAGGTGGCCTTCATCGGTGCCACCGGCTTCGTACTCACCTCCACCGCGGTGGTGATGCAGCTGCTGGCCGAACGTGGTGACATCGCGCTGCCGTCGGGGCAGAAGATCGTCTCCATCCTGCTGTTCGAAGATCTGCTGATCGTGCCGTTGCTGGCGCTGGTGGCCTGGATGGGCCCGAGCGCGGGCAGCGCCGATGGCGAGGGTTCGCGCTGGCTGTCGGTGGCGATCGGCGTCGGCGCCATCGTCGGCCTGGTGCTGGTCGGCCGCTTCCTGCTCAACCCGCTGTTCCGCGTGCTGGCCGAATCGAAGGCGCGCGAGGTGATGACCGCCGCCGCGCTGCTGGTGGTGCTGGGCGCGGCGCTGCTGATGCAGCTGTCCGGCCTGTCGATGGCGATGGGTGCGTTCCTCGCCGGCGTGCTGCTGAGCGAGTCGACCTTCCGCCACCAGATCGAGGCGGACATCGAGCCGTTCCGCGGCATCCTGCTCGGCCTGTTCTTCCTCAGCGTGGGCATGGCGCTGGACCTGGGCGTGGTGGCTGGCAACTGGCAGCTGATCCTTGGCCTGGTGCTGGCGTTGATGGCAGCCAAGGCGCTGTGCATCTACGTGGTGGCGCGCGTGATGGGCAGCGACCACGCGCAGGCGCTGGACCGCGGCGTGCTGATGGCGCAGGGCGGCGAGTTCGCCTTCGTGCTGTTCTCGGCTGCGGCTTCGGCCGGCGTGATCAACATGGAGATCAATGCCAACTTCACCGCCGTGGTGGTGCTGTCGATGGCGCTGACCCCGCTGGTGGTGCTGGTCTACAAGCGCATCGCGCCGAAGCCGACGGTGAACATGGACGGCGTGGACGAGGCCGATGGCCTGTCCGGCAGCGTGCTGCTGATCGGCTTCGGCCGCTTCGGCCAGGTTGCCAGCCAGTCGTTGCTGGCGCGCGACGTGGACGTGACCATCATCGACAACGATGTGGAGATGATCCAGAGCGCGGCGCGCTTCGGTTTCAAGATCTATTACGGTGATGGCACGCGTCTGGATGTGCTGCATGCCTCCGGTGCAGCGACTGCGCGTGCGATTGCGGTGTGCGTGGACAAGGCCGAGGCCGCCGACCGCATTGTTGAACTGGTGGCGCATGAATTCCCGCAGGCCAAGCTGATGGTGCGCTCGTTCGACCGTGAGCATTCGTTGCGGTTGATCCATGCCGGCGTCGATTTCCAGATTCGCGAGACGTTTGAATCGGCGGTGCTGTTCGGCCAGGCCGCGCTGGTGGAGCTGGGGGCGGATGAGGATGACGCGGTGGAGATCGCCGAGCAGATCCGCCGTCGCGATGCCGAGCGCTTTGAGCTGGAAATTGCCGGTGGTGGTTTGAATGCCGGCGCGCGGATGATCTACGGCAACAGCCCGCAGGGCGTGCCGACGCCGACGCCGTTTACTGCGCCGAAGCGGGAGAGCAAGACGCTGAACCCGCAGGATGTGCCGGAAGAGGAAGAGTAGCCCCCGGTAGTGCCGGCCGCTGGCCGGCAGATACGGAAACGTCACGACGTCATGAGGTTGCCGGCCAGCGGCCGGCACTACCGGTGGTCGGCCATTTGCCGTTGTCAGCCAGCGGCCCGTGTTGCCGGTCGGTGCCAATGTGCCGTTGTCGGCCAGCGGCCGGCATTGCCGAAGCGGGCGGTGGGCGAGGGGGCCTGAATCGGGGACAATAGCGTCCCCGCCGCCCCACGCCCGCTCCCGATGACCGATTCCGCCCCCCAGCTTCCTGCCCGCATCCTTGATGGCCGCCGTATCGCCGAGGACCTGCTCGACAGCCTGAAGGTGCGCGTCGACGCCCGCGTGGCCGCCGGTGGCAGCCGCCCGGGCCTGGCCGTGGTGTTGGTCGGCGGCGACCCGGCCTCGACCGTGTACGTGCGCAACAAGCGCCGTGCCGCCGAGAAGGTCGGCATCGAAGCGCATGACTACGACCTGCCGGCCGGTACCACCGAAGCCGAGCTGCTCGACCTGATCGACCAGCTCAACGCCGATCCGAAGATCAACGGCATCCTGATCCAGCTGCCGCTGCCGGGCATTCCGGACGCGCGCCGGCTGATCCAGCGCATCGACCCGCGCAAGGACGTGGACGGCTTCCACCCGGAAAACGTCGGCCACCTGGCCCTGCGCGAGTTCGGCCTGCGCCCGTGCACCCCGCGCGGCATCACCACGCTGCTGGGCCACACCGACCAGCCGGTGCGCGGCCGCAACGCCACCATCGTGGGCGTGAGCAACCACGTTGGCCGCCCGATGGGCCTGGAGCTGCTGATTGCCGGCTGCACCGTGACCAGCTGCCACAAGTTCACGCCCAAGGACGTGCTGGAACAGGCCGTACGCAACGCCGACATCTTGGTGGTGGCGGTGGGCCGCCCGGGCATCGTGCCGGGCGAATGGGTGAAGCCGGGCGCGGTGGTGATCGATGTGGGTATCAACCGGTTGGATGACGGCCGGTTGGTGGGCGATGTTGGGTTTGAAGCGGCCGCCCAGCGGGCCAGTTGGATCACCCCGGTGCCGGGTGGCGTGGGCCCGATGACCGTGGCCACCTTGATGCAGAACACCCTGGAAGCCGCGGAAGCGCTGAGCTGACCTGCTGTTGGGGAGATCTGCCGTCGGTGGGTGCCGACCGTTGGTCGGCACAATGCTGGGGCACGCCGGTGACCCGCTCCTGGTAGGTGCCAACCTTGGTTGGCACACATCCATCGGGGCCATCGGCCCATCTGGGGCACCGGTGCCGGACGGATCGTGCCAACCAAGGTTGGCACCTACCAAAGGCAGTTCCAGGACTGGCCCGAGTGATCCTCTTAAGGTGGGTGCCGACCGTTGGTCGGCACATCCATCGGGGTCATCGGCCCATCTGGGGTCCAGGTGCCGGATGGGCCGTGCCAACCAAGGTTGGCACCTACCAAAGGCGGTATGCCGTCGGCCCCGACGGCCCCCCTGAACCAACCACCGCCCGCGCGACACTGCGTCGCATCTACCCCCTGCCACACGGCGCGAAAAAGGGGTAAAATGTCGCGCTTCCCCACATCTCGGGTATGCCGATGCTGCGCATCCAGGCTGAAGCACTCACTTACGACGACGTCTCGCTCGTCCCCGCCCATTCGACCATCCTGCCCAAGGACGTCAACCTCGAAACGCGGTTGACTCGCGACCTGAAGCTGAAGCTTCCGATCCTGTCCGCAGCCATGGATACCGTCACCGAAGCCCGCCTGGCCATCGCCATGGCCCAGCTCGGCGGCATGGGCATCATCCACAAGAATCTCAGCCTGGAACAGCAGGCCGCGGAAGTGGCCAAGGTCAAGAAGTTCGAGGCCGGCGTCATCCGCGACCCGATCACCGTCGGCCCGGAAACCACCATCCGCGACGTGCTGGCCCTGACCCAGGCGCACAACATTTCCGGCGTGCCGGTGGTGGGCAGCGACGGCCTGCTGGCCGGCATCGTGACCCACCGCGACATGCGCTTCGAAACCGAGCTGGACGATCCGGTCCGCCACATCATGACCAAGAAGGATCGCCTGATCACGGTCAAGGAAGGCGCCGCGTCCGACGAAGTGCTGCAGCTGCTGCACCGCAACCGCATCGAAAAGGTGCTGGTGGTCAATGATTCGTTCGAACTGCGTGGCCTGATCACCGTCAAGGACATCCAGAAGAACACCGACTTCCCGAACGCCGCCAAGGATCTGTCGACCCGCCTGCTGGTCGGCGCTGCCGTCGGCGTGGGTGGCGATACCGATCGCCGCGTGGAAGCGCTGGTCGCTGCCGGCGTGGACGTGATCGTGGTCGATACCGCGCACGGCCACTCGCAGGGCGTGCTGGACCGCGTCAGCTGGGTCAAGAAGAACTTCCCGCAGGTGCAGGTCATCGGTGGCAACATCTGCACCGGCGAAGCCGCACTGGCGCTGCTGGACAGCGGCGCGGACGCCGTGAAGGTCGGCATCGGCCCGGGCTCGATCTGCACCACTCGCGTCGTCGCCGGCGTCGGCGTGCCGCAGGTCACCGCCATCGACCTGGTGGCCGAAGCGCTGCAGGACCGCATCCCGCTGATCGCCGACGGTGGCATCCGCTACTCGGGCGACATCGGCAAGGCCCTGGCCGCCGGTGCCTCGACCATCATGGTCGGTGGCCTGCTGGCCGGTACCGAGGAATCGCCGGGCGAGACCGAGCTGTACCAGGGCCGTTCGTACAAGAGCTACCGCGGCATGGGTTCGCTGGCTGCCATGGAGAAGGGGTCGAAGGACCGCTACTTCCAGGACGCCGCCACCGCCGACAAGCTGGTGCCGGAAGGCATCGAAGGCCGCGTGCCGTATCGCGGCCCGGTGGGCGGCATCATCCACCAGCTGATGGGCGGCCTGCGCGCCACCATGGGCTACGTGGGCTGCGCCACCATCGAAGACATGCGCAGCAAGCCCAAGTTCGTGAAGATCAGCGGCGCCGGCCAGCGTGAGAGCCACGTCCACGACGTGACCATCACCAAAGAGCCGCCGAACTACCGCGCCTGATGCGCTTGCGAACTGCTCTTGCGATTACGGGCAGCCTGCTGATGGCAGGCTGTTCGTTGTCCGAACCGCCGCCGCGCTCCGGGTCTCCGGGCGCGGCGGTTTCGCAATTGCAGGACGTACAGGCGTGCCAGAACGCGTTCTCGCTGCCGAAGGGCTGGCAGGTGCAGGCCGCTGGCGAGCAGCGCTGGCTGCTGAAAGGCACCGGCGAGCGCCCGCTGCAGGTCATCCTGCGGTGCGTTACCGATCTGGGTGACAGGCTTGAAGACCCCGTGGTCACCGCCGAGCTGGGGCCGCTGGAGCCGAAACGGATGAGCGCGCAGTCCGCTTTCTGGGGCAATGCCGTGGATTCCGGTTACCCGATGCACGCCATGCAACGGCGCATCGTGCCCGGCACCGAAGTGCAGGAAATCGCCGAGCTGCCGCGCGCTGACCGCGCCAACCCCAACGCACCGCATGGCCTGCTGATGCTGCGCTGGGACGAGGAAGACCCCTCACATATTCAACAACGCGAGGCGTTCATCGCCACGCTGACGCAGAGCCTTGAAGCGCCGGGCGCTGCGAAAAACACCACTGGAACGGCACCATGACCAACATCCATAACGACAAGATCCTCATCCTCGATTTCGGCGCGCAGTACACGCAGCTGATCGCCCGCCGCATCCGCGAGCTGGGCGTCTACTGCGAAATCTGGGCGTGGGACCACAACCCGGCCGAGATCGCCGGCTTCGGCGCCAAGGGCATCATCCTGTCCGGTGGCCCGGAATCGACCACGCTGCCGGGTGCGCCGGCCGCGCCGCAGGAAGTGTTCGACAGCGGCCTGCCGATCTTCGGCATCTGCTACGGCATGCAGACCCTGGCCGCGCAGCTGGGCGGTGCCACCGAAGCCGCTGACCAGCGCGAATTCGGCCACGCCGAAGTGAACGTGATCAACCCGGATGCGCTGTTCAAGGGCCTGAGCGACCACGGCGGCGAGCCGAAGCTGAATGTCTGGATGAGCCACGGCGACCACGTCTCCGTCGCGCCGCCGGGCTTCACCATCACCGCCACCACC
Source organism: Stenotrophomonas sp. 80084_Sma (assembly GCF_056481995.1). NCBI lineage: Bacteria > Pseudomonadati > Pseudomonadota > Gammaproteobacteria > Lysobacterales > Lysobacteraceae > Stenotrophomonas > Stenotrophomonas sp. 80084_Sma. Next base: position 2,019,939 of record NZ_CM151177.1, read on the forward strand.
GACCGCATTCCGGTGGCCGCCATGGCCAACGAAGAAAAGCGCTGGTACGGCGTGCAGTTCCACCCGGAAGTGACCCACACCCTGCAGGGCCAGGCGCTGCTGCGCCGCTTCGTGGTGGACGTGTGCGGCTGCCAGACCCTGTGGACCGCCGCCAACATCATCGACGACCAGATCGCCCGTGTACGCGAACAGGTGGGCGATGACGAAGTGATCCTGGGCCTGTCCGGCGGCGTCGATTCGTCCGTGGTGGCCGCGCTGCTGCACAAGGCCATCGGTGAGAAGCTGACCTGCGTGTTCGTGGATACCGGCCTGCTGCGCTGGCAGGAAGGCGACCAGGTGATGGCAATGTTTGCCGAGCACATGGGCGTGAAGGTGGTGCGCGTGAATGCCGCCGACCGTTACTTCGCCGCGCTGGAAGGCGTGAGCGACCCGGAAGCCAAGCGCAAGATCATCGGCAACCTGTTCGTTGAGATCTTCGACGAAGAGTCGAACAAGCTGAAGAACGCCAAGTGGTTGGCGCAGGGCACCATCTACCCGGACGTGATCGAGTCGGCCGGCAGCAAGACCGGCAAGGCGCATGTGATCAAGAGCCACCATAACGTGGGCGGCCTGCCGGAGCACATGAAGCTGGGCCTGGTGGAGCCGCTGCGCGAGCTGTTCAAGGACGAAGTGCGCCGCCTGGGCGTCGAGCTGGGCCTGCCGCGCACCATGGTCTACCGCCATCCGTTCCCGGGCCCGGGCCTGGGCGTGCGTATCCTGGGCGAAGTGAAGCGCGAATACGCCGAGCTGCTGGCCAAGGCCGATGCCATCTTCATTGATGAGCTGCGCAAGGCGGACCTGTACGACAAGACCAGCCAGGCGTTTGCCGTGTTCCTGCCGGTGAAGTCGGTGGGCGTGGTGGGTGATGCGCGGGCTTATGAGTGGGTGATTGCGCTGCGTGCGGTTGAGACGATCGATTTCATGACCGCGCACTGGGCGCATCTGCCGTATGAGTTCCTGGGTACGGTGAGCAACCGGATCATCAATGAGTTGCGGGGGGTGTCGCGGGTTGTTTATGACATCTCGGGGAAGCCGCCGGCGACTATTGAGTGGGAATGAGTTGAAAGAACGAGGGCGCCGAGAGGCGCCCTTGTTGATTGCGGGGAGGGCGTCGCAGACATTGGAATTGGGGTGGTAGTTGGATGCGGTAGTGCCGCGCTGGCCGGCAGCCGATGCCAAGGGGGAGGCGCTGGAAAAGGGGTGGGGCGGGGAGGCGGCTCGTTGCTCCTGCCGGCCGACCTTGAGTGTAGACTTTCCCTTTGCATTCGATCCAAGGTGTTGTTGCGTGAACTCGGAAAATCACTCCCAGACGGCCGCATTTCTCTGGTCGATTGCCGATCTTTTGCGTGGTGACTTCAAGCAGTCCCAGTACGGTCGAGTCATTCTGCCGTTTACTCTTCTTCGCCGAATGGAGTGTGTGCTCGCACCGACCAAGGACAAGGTGATCAAACAAGCTTCGGCTCAGCAAGGTCGGCCAGATCAAGTGCGAGAGATGCTACTGCTGCGCGCTTCAGGCCAGCAGTTCTTTAATGCGTCATCGCTCAACCTCAGCACTCTATCTGATACGCAGACCGCGGCCGATCTGATGAGCTATGTGCAAGCCTTCAGCAAGGATGCACGTGAGATCTTCGAGCACTTCCACTTTGAAGATTTCGTTCAGCAGCTGGAAACTGCCAACCTGCTCTATCAAGTGGTACAGCGTTTCGCAGCTACGGATCTGAGCCCGGAGCGCATCAGCAACTTCGGCATGGGCATCATCTTCGAAGAGCTGATCCGCAAGTTTGCAGAGAGCTCCAACGAAACCGCCGGTGAGCACTTCACGCCGCGCGATATCGTGCACCTCACTACCTCCTTGGTGATCACCAATCAGGACCACAAGCTCGCGCCCAACAGCATCGTCACCATCTACGACCCAACCGCTGGCACCGGTGGTTTTCTGTCTGAGGGTGATGAGTACATCCAGTCCATCAGCGAAAAGGTCAGTGTGTCGCTGCACGGCCAAGAGCTAAACCCCGAGTCTTACGCCATCTGCAAGGCGGACATGCTGATCAAGGGCCAGGACGTGGCCAGTATCAAGCTCGGCAATACCCTGTCCAACGATCAACTGGCCGGCAAGCACTTCGACTTCATGCTCAGCAATCCGCCATTTGGCGTGGAATGGAAGAAGGTGCAAAAGCAGATCACCGACGAGCACAGCCACAAAGGCTTTGACGGCCGCTTTGGACCCGGCCTGCCACGCGTATCCGATGGCTCGCTGCTTTTCCTCCTGCACCTGGTCAGCAAGATGCGTGACCCGCGCGACGGTGGCTCGCGCATCGGCATCATCCTCAACGGCTCGCCATTGTTTACCGGCGGTGCGGGCTCGGGGGAGTCGGAAATTCGCCGCTACCTGCTGCAGAACGACCTGGTAGAGGCCATCGTCGCGTTGCCGACCGACATGTTCTACAACACCGGCATCGCCACCTATGTGTGGATACTCAGTAACCACAAGGCCGCTGTGCGTCAGGGCAAGGTGCAGCTGATCGACGGCAGCCAGCACTTCGCCAAAATGCGCAAGTCGCTGGGCAGCAAGCGCCAGTACATTACCGAAGATCAGATCAGCAATCTGGTGCGCCTATATGGTAGCTTCGAGCAGACCGCCAATAGCAAAATCTTCCCGATCGAGGCCTTCGGCTACCGGCGCATCACCGTCGAACGCCCGTTGCGTCTAAACTTCCAGACCAGTGCTGAGCGCGTCGCTAAAGTTCTGGAAGAAAAAGCCCTACAGAAGCTCGACAGCGCCGCTCAGCAGCTCCTGATGGCGGCCCTGCAAACAATGGATGCCAGCCGGCTGCACCGCAACCGCGAGCAGTTCAGCAAGCTGCTGAAAAAAGCCCTCACCGCCCACAGCGTCAGCCTCAGCACGCCGGAGCTAAAAGCTTTGATGAGCGCCTTGAGCGAGCGCGACCCCGAAGCGGACATCTGCATGACCAAGGGCCAGTCGGAAGCCGACGCCGGCCTGCGCGATAACGAGAATGTGCCGCTGGGTGAATCGGTGTATGAGTACTTTGCGCGCGAAGTCATTCCCCATGTGCCGGATGCCTGGATCGACGAAAGCAAGACCGATGCGCTGGATGGTGAAGTCGGTATTGTCGGCTTCGAGATTCCCTTTAACCGCCACTTCTACGTGTTCCAGCCGCCGCGCCCATTGGTCGAGATCGACCGCGACCTAAAAGCCTGCACCGACCGTATCAAGCAGATGATTGAGGGGCTGTCGGCATGAGCTTTCCCCGTTATCCTGCATACAAGGATTCTGGCGTTGAGTGGCTGGGCGAGGTGCCGCAGAATTGGTCGGTTTACTCACTTAAGCGTACGGTGGATGGGTGTGTAAACGGCTTGTGGGGCGATGAGCCCGATGGCGAAAATGATATTGCAGTCATCCGGGTTGCCGACTTCGAGCGATCTTTTTCGACTATTGGACTCGATAAGCTGACCTACAGAAGTATCACGCCTAAAGAAAGACAATCGCGATTGATCAAGTCAGGTGATTTGCTGATCGAGAAGTCTGGGGGGAGAAAAAACGCTGGTCGGCTGTGTCGTTTTGTTCAAGCATGAGTTTGACGCTATCACATCAAACTTCGTGGCGAGAATGCGCCCGCTCGCGGAGTTCGATAGTCAGTTTCTTTGTTATGCCTTCGGCAATCTTTACCGCGGCCGGGTTAACTACCCTTCGGTGAAGCAGGTTACCGGTATCCAGAATCTTGATGCTGAGTCCTATTTGCAGGAGCGGTTTTGCTTTCCTGCGCGAGTCGAACAAACCCAAATCGCCCGCTTCCTCGACCACGAAACCGCCAGCATCGACGCGCTGATCGAAGAGCAGCAGCGCCTGATCGAACTGCTTAAGGAAAAGCGCCAGGCCGTGATCTCCCACGCCGTTACCAAAGGCCTCGACCCCAGGGTGCCGATGAAAGACTCCGGCGTGGAGTGGCTCGGTGAGGTGCCGGCACATTGGAAGCAGATTCGTATCAAGCACATATTGAACGCAATGATTGATGCTGAGCATAAAACTGCTGAATATAGTGATGATGGTGAGTACTTGGTTTGTCGCACGACAAATGTTCGAAATGGCTTGCTTAGTCTTGACGGGGCAAAATATGCCGACAGAAATACTTACATTGACTGGACTAGGAGAGGGGTGCCAGAGCCATTAGATATACTTTTCACGAGGGAGGCGCCGGCAGGTGAGGCATGTTTGGTGCCAGAAAACCTTGAGGTATGCCTGGGTCAACGCATGGTGCTTTTTAAGCTTGACAAGACTAGGATTGATCCTGCCTTCACTGTCCACTCAATATATGCCGGGCTGGCTTCAGACTTCGTTAAACAGTTGTCTCAAGGAAGTACTGTCAGTCATTTCAATATGGCGGATATCGGAAATATTCCACTTTTTGAGCCGCCTCTGTCTGAGCAGAAGGGGATTTCTGATTTCTTAGCCAAGCGCTGTGACTCTTATGACCTACTAATCAACGAGGCACAGTCTTCGGTGAAGCTAATCTCCGAACGCCGCTCCGCCCTAATCTCCGCCGCCGTCACCGGGAAAATCGATGTGCGCGGCTGGCAGCCACCGACCCGCGCGTCATTCCCCGAATTAGAAGAAGAGGCCGTGTAATGGCGGATAGCAAGGAAGCGCAATTCCAGCAAGACATCATCGACGTCCTGGCCGCCCAAGGCTGGCTGGTTGGCACCGCCAGCGGCTACGATCGCCGTACGGCGTTGTACACTGAAGATGCGCTGGGTTACTTCAAGGAGGCCTGGCCGGAGCGCTGGGACAAGTTCGCCAAAGCCAATCCGAATAATCCGGATGATGTGTTGGTGCAGAAACTGGTGCGCGAGCTGGAGCAGAGTGGCACTCTGGATGTGCTGCGGCATGGCTTCAAACTGCCGGGTGTGAAGGTGGAGCTATGCAGCTTCCAGCCCGACCATGGCATGAACCCCGACACGCTAAGACGTTACCAGTGCAACCGCCTGCGCGTGGTGCCGGAGGTGTCCTACTCGCCGCATGCGCGCGAGGCTGGCAGCGGTGGCCAGAGCTACAATCCACGGCTGGATCTGGTGCTGTTCGTTAACGGCGTCCCTACCGCCACGCTGGAGCTGAAAAGCGAGTTCAAGCAATCGGTGGAAAACGCCAAGCGTCAGTACCGCCAAGACCGCCCGGTAAAAGACCCGCTCACGCGCAAGCCCGAGCCGCTGCTGACCTTCAAGCGCGGTGCGCTTGTGCACTTTGCCGTGGGCCAGAACGAAGTGGCGATGACCACCAAGCTGGCGGGCAAAGACACCTTTTTCCTGCCATTCAACCTCGGCAGCGAAGAAGGCGGCGCGGGAAACCCCATGCCCGAAGACGACAGCCAGTACGCGACCAGCTACCTGTGGCAGCGCTTGCTGCAGCCGGATGCCTGGCTCAAGGTGCTGGGGCGCTTTCTGCACATAGAAAAGAAGACCAGCGAGGGCTCCGACGGCACGCCGGTGACCAAGGAGACGATGATCTTCCCCCGTTACCATCAGTGGGAGGTGGTCAACCAGTTGATAAGCACCACCCGTGCCGAAGGGTCGGGCAAGCGCTACCTTATCCAGCACAGCGCTGGTTCCGGCAAGTCGAACTCCATTGCCTGGACGGCGCACCAGTTGGCCTCGCTCTACGAGGCTGACGGCCAGCGCCTGTTCAACTCGGTGATCGTGATTACAGATCGTACGGTGTTGGACAGCCAACTGCAGAACACCATCTACCAGTTCGAGCACGCCCAGGGCGTGGTCAAGCCGATCACTCGTGATGTCGGCACTCTGAGCAAGTCGGAGCAACTGGTTCAAGCATTGGCCGGGCAGGCGCGCATCATCATTGTCACCATCCAGACTTTCCCTGCTCTATTCGATGCCCTGGACAAGCACCCCAAGCTGGCCAGTGGGCGCTATGCGGTGATCGCCGACGAGGCGCACTCCTCACAAACCGGCTCATCGGCCAGCAAGCTGAAGCAGATTCTCGGCAGCGATGCGTTGGATGCCGAAGAGGTCAGCGCCGAAGATCTACAGAATGCCGCCGTTGCAGCACGTGGCCCCAATGAGCGCATCAGCTACTACGCCTTCACCGCCACGCCTAAGCCCAAGACACTGGAACTGTTTGGCCGCCCGGCCGACCCGACGCTCCCGGCCAGCTCCAGCAACAAGCCAGAGGCGTTTCACCTGTACTCGATGCGCCAGGCCATCGAGGAGGGCTTCATCCTCGACGTGCTGCGCAACTACGTCACCTACAGCACCGCCTGGAAGATCGCCCACCCGGAGGGCGCAGACGACGAGGTGGATAGCAAAAAGGCGCGCATCAAACTGGCCCGTTGGGTACGGCTTCACCCGTACAACATCAGCCAGAAGGTGGAGGTGATCGTGGAGCACTTCCGCGCCAGTATCCGTGGTCTGCTGAATGGTCAGGCCAAGGCCATGGTGGTGACCGGCAGCCGCCAGGAAGCGGTGCGCTACCAGTTGGCGGTGAAAGCGTATGTGCAGCAGATGGGCTACCGCGATGTACACCCCCTGGTGGCGTTCTCGGGCAGCGTGTTGCCCGATGAGGTGATCCCCGAAGAGGTGACGGAAAGCAGCAACTTGCTCAACGCCGGCCTGAATGGCCGTGACCTGGCGGATGCCTTCGATACCCAGGATTTCAATGTGATGATCGCGGCCAACAAGTACCAGACCGGCTTCGATCAGCCAAAGTTGTGCGCCATGTACGTGGACAAGAAGCTGCAAGGCGTGGACTGCGTGCAGACCCTGTCTCGCCTGAACCGCACTTTCGGTGACAGCAAGGAAACCTTCATCCTCGACTTCTTTAACGAGCCGCAGGATATCCTCGACGCCTTCCTGCCGTACTACACCAAGGCAGAGCTGACCGACGTGACCGACCCGCAGATCATCTATGACCTGCAGAAGAAACTGGATGCCGAAGGTATCTATCACTGGCAGGAAGTTGAGGCGTTCGCCATGGCCTTCTTCGACCCCAAGGCGGCGGCCAGTAAGCTCAGCTACTACTGCGCGCCCGCGAGGGAGCGCTTCGCCAAGCGTTATGCATTCTCGCTGGAATCACGTCAGCAGGCGCTGGAGTACAAGCGCACTGCAGAGGCTAATGGTGACATCGCCGGTCTGAAACTGGCCGAACACGCACTGAAAGAGGCCGGCGAGCAGGTGGACCAGCTCGATCTGTTCCGCAAGAACCTGCAGAGCTTTGTGCGCCTGTACGAGTTCCTCTCGCAGATCGTTCCTTATGAGGACCGCGAGCTGGAGCAGCTGTGCGTGTACGCTAAGCACCTACACCCGTTACTCCGCGTGGACCGTCTGCAACAAGACGATGTGGACGTGGGCGAGCTGCAATTAAGTCATTACCGCCTAAGCAAGCGCGCTGAGCACCGCCTGCGATTGAGTGAGGAAGAGGGCGAGTACGCCCTAAAGCCGGGCAGTGACGTGGGCAGCGGTAAGCCACATGATCCCGAAAAGAAGCGACTGTCGGAAATCATCGAGGCGCTGAATGATATCTTCGGTGCGGAGGTTAGCGATGACGACCAGCTGCAGTTCCTCACTGGCATCGCTCAGCGCATTAGCCGGCAGGAAGATGTAATGGCCCAGGTCAACAACCACTCGGTGGAACAGGTGATGCATGGACTGTTCCCCAAGCGGGTACTGGAAACCGTGCTGGACGCGATGACCGACCACGAGAAGCTGTCGCTGGAAGTGCTGGATAACGACACCAAGAGTCGAGCATTCGCGCTGGTCATTCTGAAAATGCTCAAGACGGCCGTTGATACGCGCAAGCTTGAGTAGCCTCCGGTTTCTCATTGCGGGTGCTGCGTGAGAGTCTAGTCGGGTCTCACTTGCTATGACGAGGCTATCGTGCGTCCATCGTCTGTACTTCATGGACTGTGGGCTCTAGTAGTAAGTTCATGGGCTTCAGTTGAAGAGACGGGTATAGAGAAAGTGAGCGACATCAAACTCTTTAGATTGGTAGATGGAAGAGCGGCAGAGTTGCGTGGCAGTGCGTCTGACTTGGAGAAGCCGCTGCAATCGCTTATCGAGGCCAATCTACTCACCATGTTGGGTATCCGTTTCGTTGCCACCGAGTACGCCACGGGGAGAACTCATGGCGGTCGCATCGATTCACTGGGCTTGGACGAAAACAATAGTCCCGTGATCCTCGAGTACAAGCGTTCCGTCGGCGAGAACGTTATCAACCAGGGCCTTTACTACCTGAACTGGTTGATGGATCACCAAGCGGAGTTCAAGCTCCAGGTAATGGATGCCCTTGGCATGGACGTGGCTGCACAGATTGACTGGAGCTCGCCGCGAGTTCTTTGCATCGCCGCTGATTTCACGAAGTTCGATGAGCATGCCGTTCAGCAGATCAATCAGGGCGTGGAGCTCATCCGATACCGCCGTTTTGGTGCGGATCTGCTGCTCTTCGAGCAGGTCAACACTGTTGGTGGGCCCCGATCTAAGCCGAGGGCGCGGATCCAAGAGGTTGAGGCACAGCCTGCGAGTGGGACTCGACCAGTTGGAGCTACTGGCGACCGTAGCTATGCAGAATGGATGGGCTTGTTTGGGCCGGATATGAAAGAGCTGGTCAGCTCACTGGACGACTTCATCGGATCGCTTGGTGATGACGTTCAGCGAAAAGAGCTGAAGTTGTACACGGCCTTCAAGCGTCTGAAGAACTTCGCAACGGTTGTTCCTCAGAAGAGCCGTCTGCTTCTATTCCTGCACGTGGACCCAGATTCGCTCATGCCGCTCGCGCCCAATATGCGTGATGCGAGGACATTCGGCCACTGGGGGACAGGGGATTTGGAAGTTGCTATCTCCAGCTTTGAGGACCTTGAGCAAGCGAAGCCTCTCATCGTGCAGGCCTACGTAGGCCGAGAATAGCGAGAGGGGTGGATTCCCGACCTCATCATTGCCCTCTAGAGAATGATCTGCCAGTATTGCAGCTGCCCACATTAATTTTCTATGCCGTGTTTCATGTTGCGTATGGTGTAGATAATAATCGAATCAAGCGGTAGGATAAATTCCGCAGAAATGCCACACAACAAGGATAGTTCTGAATGCCAATCCCAGTCGTCCACGCGCATCGCTACGTCTATCACTTCTCTCACATTGACAATTTGCCCGGCTTGCTGGAGCACGGGTTTCTGTCAGTTAATCATCCTCAGTTCCCTGAGAGGCACCGCTCGATCGCCGCTGCGGGCATACAGAAACGCCGTGCCGAGATGAAAGTTACCTGTCCGCCCGGCGGGTGTGTTCATGATTATGTGCCGTTCTACTTCGGCTCGGTCAGCCCGATGCTCCTCGGCGTGATCAACGCAAAGAATGTCGATCAGTACGACATTCTCTATTTCGAGTTTCCGATCACACTGGCCGATCAGCCTTGCGCGGTGTTTTCGGACAGCTCTGCTAACACGATGGTTCCGCCCACCTTCTACAGCGATCCTGCAGACCTCGACAAGCTTGACTGGATGGCGATCGACTGCCGCAAGTGGGGCAGTATTGACGAAAATTTTCGGCATCGGCGCATGGCTGAACTGCTGATTCTGGGCCACCTTCCAGTCACCGCTGCCACTCGCTGCGTCGTTTGGAACAACGACGTGAAGCAGCGTGTTCAAGAGATCGTCGGTGCGGCGCCGTTTCCCGCCATCGAGTTTCAGGATACATGGGGAAGGCCGCATTGGTTCACCGATTTCGCCAGCGGTGGCAGTTCAAGTGTGGTCAAGGGGCCGGGTGAAATCGCGATGAGGTTCGAAGACGCTTGTGCTCTCGTTGACAAGCATTCGGGCTCGCATGCCGGCACCGCGAAGTTCAAAAGCCTGCGGGACCTGCGAGGCGGGCTGCGCACGGACTTCGGCTGTCTTCCCCAGACCGCTGAACTTGTTGGGCTCAAATCCGCGAACGGCGTGCACAAGCGGACGGTCGACGTCCATACCGAGGAGGTGGTCGACAAGCTCCGGTCGTTGAGAGAATTCGCCGCACTAGACGAGAAGTCGCAGCTCTTAGTGGAGATTGCCGCTTACCTCCACGACATTGGCAAGGGGCCGCGGGCGCGCTGGGATGAGAATGGCGGGTTACAGAAGGTCGATCCCAATCATCCGGTTGGTGCAATGCCGATGATGGTGGAGATCCTCACCAAGCATATCGGTAAGGTTGGCCAAGCATCGGCCAGGACGCTGATGAAATTGGTCTGTTACCATGACCTAGTCGGTGACGTGCTTGGGAAGGGGCGCGACGAGCAGCAGATTGTCGACGTTGTTGATAGCGAGGAAGAGATGGACATGCTCTTTGCCCTTGGCAAGGCTGACGCTACTGTGCTTGTTGAGCACTGGTGGGACGAACCGGCAGCGAAGGCGCTCTATGCTCGCTGCCTCGAAGCGATCGAGGAGGCGGCGTAAGCGCGCTATGCTGGAATTCACGCAAGGCGACATGTTCGAGACTCCGGCGGATATTCGCGTCAACACAGTGAATTGTGTCGGCGTGATGGGCGCTGGCGTCGCTCTAGCGTTCAAGCAGCGCTATCCGGAGATGTTCAAGGATTATCAGCGCGCCTGCAAAGATGGCCGGGTGCGCCCCGGGAGGATGCACGTTTGGAAGTCTCTAGAAGGCGACTGGATCGTGAACTTCCCAACCAAGCGAGACTGGCGTGATCCGTCGTGTTACGAGGATATCGACGCTGGCCTCGACGATCTTCGTGCCTATCTTGAGAGCGTCGGGCAGGTGACGGTCGCGCTACCTGCTCTGGGATGCGGACATGGCGGGCTCGACTGGGACCGGGTCTCCGGAATGATCCAGAACAAGCTCGGCGACATAGATGCGCGTGTGTTGGTGTTTCCACCATCAGCATCGCGGCAGGCCGGACGCTCGGCTAGTGAAGTGCCAACGAGCGATGAGCGCGCAAACGCTGTGAAACTAGGCTATCGGCTGGTGGAGCCCGGTGCGGTGCCAGCACTGCAGTTGCAAAGCCCGGTTTACCTGATTGGTGAGGAGCAGTTGCTGTCTCGCAGGTGGATCGCGCTTCTGCCCTCTCGCGAACCGGGGGGGCGAGAGATTCAGGCGCTTCATACCATTGCAGCTGAGCTCGCACGTTCTGCCGGCGTAGCGACAGTGGCGCTGGTCCACGGCGGGAAGGTGAGTGAGACAGTTGCTCAAGTATTCGTCGACCAAGGTATCAACACGCTGTTGCTGCTCCCATTTGGTGTGCTCACTCGCAAGGCGATCGCGAGGCAACCTGCGATTGACCTCAGGCAAGCGCCGGCGCTGGCTTCTGTAGCGCCCGCTAGCGCGAAATGGTCGCGCCAGCTGTTCGCTCAGGCGCAGGATCTGCTCCGTGCCAACGCCGCCGCATTGCTGATCTCGGATCCGGAACCGGACTGGTTGACCGCCAAGGGCCTCGGCAAATGGGTAAAGCCCCCGATTTCGTATATCCGCTACGAGACCACCCCTGTGCACATGCATGAGGCACTTGCGAGTGTAGGTGCTCGCCGGATTTCCCGGCGCCGAGAGGATGGGGCGCCTGACATCCACTATCTTGTCGGCGCTTTGGACGCGGCCCGGTTGGCGCAACCGGATTCAGTGAATGCGTACGATTCTAACTCGGATGCGAACATCGTAGATCAGCCATCGACAACCCGGGTGCTGGAAAAGGGGGGGGGGTGTCAATGTCGTCACAATCGCGTGGGACAAGCTTTCGCAAGAGTCGCGTAGGGAGTGGCTTGAGTTGCTGAGCGGGCTGGATGTTGCCGACGTTACTGTCTCGCTTAAACTTCCGACCACCCTGTCCAAGGTCGACCGTGAGCGCCTCGCACATCTGCTCCCTGCCGGAGACGAAAGGTAAGTCGTTCGGGGTCGGCGCCGTCATAGCTGGAGAAGGATGGCCAATCTAGATCTGGGGAGTGAGGTGATTACACGTAGAATTTGGAGGGCAGATTGACGAGTCCATGCGCGGTAGTAAGGCGGAGCCCATCTTGAATGGCGTCAAATCCCTGATTGCGTGTTGTTATCCAGCCTCGGGCGCACTAAGATCGAGCTGTGCCAGAGGGCTAGCCCACCAGACGGTGAGCTGTGGTTAAGTCGCATATCCGGATGTAGCGATCCGGCTACTAGCTCGGGGGGGAGATGATTCTTAGCGATGCTGATGCAAAAGCAATTCTTATGGCCAAGGGGCGGTGGCCAGTAAGGACAAATACTTGGCCTATTCCTGGATACAAAGGCTACTGGATCAAGACCTGTCCCAGCAACGCACCGCGTCCTTTCATCCATCCAGCAGGCGCCAAAGTCGGTAGGACTTGGCCGGATGGCATGTACGTCTACGTACATGCCGAGAGTGGCTTTGCGGACATCATTGCCATTGAGGTTTGCTGTAATAATCAAAATTTCAATGACAAAAGGTCGCGCTACACGCCAACTTCGGGCAATGTCCAGATGACCTTGCCCATGGAATGGCTGGATTCAGATCTCACAATTCAGAAAGGGCGAAAGCGAAAAGCTTGGGAAGCGTCCGGATGGTTTGCAAAAAAAGCCCGCAGCTGACTTGACGCTTACAATTCGCCACCTTCGTGCATTGTTTGTGCTAACCGATGCAGATTACAGCCGCTTCGGAGCAAACCACTTGCCCGCCGGGCACGAATATTTCTGCAGGCATCGAGACCTCAACCAGATAACGCGCCAGGAAATGCAGGCCTTTGTTAAATCCATGGCGCTCATGCACCATTTCCGAGTGCGCCCCTAACAGTTGACTCAAGCCGACGCCACTTAGCGGCGCAGCTTAATTCTGGCGTGGGTCGATGTCCGCTTCTGACCGGAATCGGATACTGGGTTCATCAGTAGGCATCTAGGCAGCTAAGGGAAATCACTCTGGCCTAACCTCCCGACAAGCCCACTCAACCAACCCCCGGCAAGCCAGAAACAACCCATCCACTACCCCCTCATCCAGATGCCGCTCCGGGTCCGCTGCAACCCGGCAGCGGTCTGCTGAATGCAGCACCTCCAGCACCGTCAGCAGCCCCACCAGCGCGCGTTCGGTTCTCGCCAGGCTCACGCGACGGCCGGGTGACACGTCGTTCTCCGGCCAGGGCAGCCCATCAGCCCCCTCGCAGCCGCGCATGCGCTTGAGGATGCCAAGCAGGGAGTTCAGGTCGGGCAGTGGGGTGTCGTCGTTGATCGGCTCAACAGCGGCGTACGAGGAGAAGGTGTCGGATTCGTTCATGGCGTCGGTTTCCTTTGCTGCGCTTAACAGCGCCACCGCGTGAGCGGGGTGGCGGACGATGCGTGGCTGCAAACCGGTTGATGCAGCGCTATTGGCCGGTGAGTCCGAAGACTCCCACGCACCGCCCGCCAGAAAGGCCGACGGATTGCCCGCCGGCACCGGTTAAGGACGGTGCCGACGGGCAAGCGTAAACAACTTGCGCGTGCATCAAACGGGTTTGCAGACCCGTTGCCACCCGTTGTCGGTGGCGCGTCATGGTGTTTACGCGGTCGCTTCGAATGCAAATTGAAATTCGCGAAGAAATCGCGGAGTTCGAGAGCGAAGATCTATTGTTGCACGCGCTATTCGTGCAGCACGCGACGCCACAAGACGCATTCGTGCAGATGCTCTCCTTATTGCGAATCAAAGTGGCGCAATCGCCCGTGCCGCAAACGAATAGTGCGATGGCTTTCTTTGCAACAGTTCTTAGTCCGCACTGGGTGGCCACGCCGCCTGATCTGCCGCGTGGTCCGAAAATCGGTTCAAACCCGACACCGCAAGTAGGCATCGCTTCCTTAGCCGACGCCTTCCTCAACGGCCGACGCATTCCCTACCAACAGCTCAATCATCGCCCGCGCCGCAGCCGACTGCCGCCGATGCGGCGCATAGATCACCGAGAATGGTCTTGACCGCCCCCGCAACTGCGGCAGCACTTCCACCAACTTCCCACGCTGCAATCGCTCGCGCACGATGAACTCATAGCTCTGGCAGATGCCGATGCCCTGTTCGGCCAGCGACACCACGCCCAGCACATCGTCGGAGGTCTCGATGGGCGAACGCGGCAGCCAGTCCACGTCGCGCCCGCCGTCGCGGAAGATCCATGGCGCCAACCGCCCGGTGCGCGGCATCACAAACGGCAGGCACAGGTGCTGCTGCAGGTCGTCCAGCGTCTGCGGCGTACCACAGCGCTGCAGGTACTCCGGCGAAGCCACCAGCACCAAAGGCGCATCTTCCAGCTTCCGCCCCACCAGCCCGCTGTCCGGCAGCTGGCCCAGGCGGATGGCCAGGTCGAAGCCTTCGGCCACCAGGTCCACGTTGCGGTTGGTGATGTTCAGTTCCACCTGCACCTGCGGGTACTGCTGCGCAAAGCGCGCCAGCACGGGCGGCAGCCGGTAGTGGCCATAGGTGGTGGGCACGCTCAGGCGCACGCGGCCGGCCAGCGCACCGTCCTGGGCCAGTACGTCGCGCTCGGCGTCGTCCAGCAGGCCGAAGGCGGTGCGCACCTGTTCCAGATAGAGCCGCCCGGCGTCGGTCAGGCCCACGCGGCGGGTGGTCCGCTGCAGCAACTGCTGGCCCAGACGCGCTTCCAGGCGGGTGACCGCGCGGCTCAGCACCGAGGGCGTGGTGGACAGTGCCACCGCGCCGGCCGTGAACGAGCCGTGCTCGACCACCGCCAGGAACACCTCCACATCGCCCAGGTAGTCGAACTTGCGGCTCATTTGGCTCTCCAGGGAACAGATGTTTTGCGATGGGGCCAATTTATCGCCGCTGGGGCGATGAATAAAGTGACGGCCATTCCCCGATAGGAGCTCCCCATGATCCTGATGACCCGGCTGGCCGCAGCGCTGGCCCTGGCCCTGGCTGCCAGCGGCGCGCATGCCGCCAACGTGCTGGTGGTGCTGTCCGACGAAAACCACCTGGACCTGAAGGACGGCAAGGTGCTGTCCACCGGCTTCTATCTCAACGAGCTGATGCAGCCGGTCAAGCTGCTGCTGGACGCGGGCCACGAGGTGACCTTCGCCACGCCGCAGGGGCGGGCGCCGACGGTGGATGCGTCCTCGGTGACGCCCGCATACTTCGACAACGATGCCGCGCAGCTGACGCTGCACAAGGATCTGCTGGAGAAGCTGGCGCTGACCTCGCCGACGGCCTCGCCGGTGGTCAGCCTGGCGCGCATCGAGCAGCAGGGCTATGCGCGCTTCGATGCAGTCTACATTCCTGGTGGCCACGCGCCGATGCAGGACCTGCTGAAGAGCCCGGCGCTGGGCCGGTTGCTGGCCGACTTCCACCAGCGCAACAAGACCACCGCGCTGGTCTGCCACGGGCCGATCGCGCTGCTGTCCACGCTGCCGGACGCCGATGGTTTCGTGGCGAAGCTGGAAGCAGGTGCGATGCCGACCACGCCGAAGTGGATCTACAGCGGCTACCGGATGACGGTGATCAGCAACCAGGAAGAAGAGCAGGCCAAGCCGCTGTTGGGCGGCGGTGAGATGAAGTTCTACCCGCAGACTGCGTTGCAGCGGGCGGGGGCGACGTTCAGCAGCAACACTGCGCCTTGGACCGGGCATGTGGTGGTGGACCGCGAGCTGATTACCGGGCAGAACCCGGCTTCGGCGCTGGAGGTGGGGCAGCGGTTGGTGGAGCGGTTGAAGTAGGGCGGGGCTACAAAGCAGGCTGCCAGCCTTGTGGGCCGAGGGGCCAGCTCCTCGGCCTGTCCATGGAAACATCAACGTGGCCGTTACGGGAAGAATCAGCCCGCCACGAGCGCTGTTGCTGACAGATCTTCTATCTCGGAAAGCGCGTGACGCGTTACGGCCCAATCGCCGGAGTGCCTGATCGCCACGCCTCCCGCCGCCGTCCAGGCATCACAGTTCGTTTCGAAATCATCGATCAGAACATCGCCCGGCTGGTGCATGAAAAGAGGCTTGTGCCTGCCGCCAAGCACAGGCAACACCAGGCAGGTCGCTGACAGGTGTTCGCGAACCCACTGTCGCTTCTGCATGGCAGCGAGCGGATAGTTCGATTTCGGGCAGGCAGTGAGAATGACCGGATTCAAGTGGTGGATGCTGTGGAAGAACTCCACTGCACCCTGCATCGGCGGCAGGTCGCGGAAAAACGACGGGTGGTTGTTGATGTGTGCCCACATTTCATCGTCGGCAAGCAATCGATGGTCCAGGCCAAACAGCGCCGGGAATGCCGCGTCGAAGTCGGCCATGACACCATCAAGGTCTACGTAGATGGTGCGTCTGGATGCACTCGATCCATCTATGCACTGCTTCGCAAGCGGGTCCATCATCGGTTTCAACTTCACATCATCAGCGTTCATTAACGCGTTCTCCTCTCAAGAGTGGGCTTTCATCTTCATCCGTTCCCCAGGAGCGGGGCAAAGTGTTTGGCGATTGCGACAGACATGGCAGCAACCGCGATGCCGACTGCGCCGGCACGACTGAAGGGGCCGGCGAGCCACGGATGCCGTAATCGGCATGCTGGAAATGCGGATTATGTCGCGGCGCTTCTTCAAAGGCCTGCCGGGCGGCTGACCTGGGCCTTGGCCAGGACGCACGGCCCGCAGCCGCTGGCTCATTTCGCCAATCAAGGAGCAATCTGGCGCGCCGGTGAGTAGATCATCGCCGGGCGCTACAGGCAGGCCGGGTGGTGATATACCTGTGGTGCTCGATCCAGACTCAAAAGGACGTCACTGAAATGGATGCTCAGGCCCATTCAATGTACCACGCCGACCAACGCGACCACCATGCCGAAGCGGTGCTTGAGGCCTTCTTCGCCAAGCACCGAACCCCGGCCCTGGTGCTGCAGCGCTTCTACCCGCCGGCGGCATTCCCCAGGGTTCGCAGCCGTCTAGGCGGTCTGCCGCAATTGCCCGATGGGATGGATTGGCCGGTTGGGGAAAGTTATGGCGAAGCGGCGCCGATGCACTTCCTGGCGCAGATCGATTGCGCCGAGGTGCCACGCGTGGATCCCGATATGCCCTCGCAGGGCATGCTGTTCTTTTTCGCCATGAACGACGAAGAGCAGATCTGGGACACGGACGAACCACAGCAACGCGTGCGTGTACTGTACGCGGCTGAGGTAGCGGTCGATCAGCACGTGCGTGCGCTGCCGGACGGTATGCGTCCGATTCTGAATGAAGGCCCCTCGGACCATGCGCACCGCAATCCCGCATGGCTGCTACCTGAGGAGGATGGGCCGTGCGTGCATGTTCAATGGCCCTTGGTGGCGCGGCGCATGGATACCTGGCCGGACGAGCTGGAGCTGCCGCCGGGTGAGGAGGATCGGCCGTATTACGATATCTACCCCTCGCGCCGGGACGAAATGCGGCTGGGTGCGGTGGTGGCGGCCACGGGCCTGTTTCCGTGTGCAGACGCCGCCACCGAATGGGAGCGCCCGAAGTCACCTGCGTGGACCTTTCCGGTGCAATGGCTGCGCTATCAGACCGATTTCCCCCAGGTAGGCATCATCATTGACCGCCTTTCACGGGTGATCGGCAATGAACGGCGTGCAGGCAAGCGCGGGGGTATTGATTACGCCGATGTACGCGCGTGGGTGAAGCGCGCCGCCGCCATTGGTCTGGATGAAGCCCCGGATGATGCAACGCGGGAGGCGTTCCGTGAGTGGATTATCGGACAGATCAGCGACGACTTCGAGCGTATGACGCTGACCGACCTGGGCATGGGCCGGGCGTTCACAAAGGGACTGCTGGCGGCAGTTGCCTACGCGGCAGGCTCGCCGGCTGCGGCCGCGCGCATTCCTGCACTGATGTACCGCCACTTGCAGGACGAACATCTGCCGTTTGATGAAAGCCTGGGCGCGTTGCCTGATGGCCGCAAGCGCTGCGCCGAGACGCGCGTGCACCAGATGCTGGGGCACGCACCGCGCTTGCACGGCATCGTACCCGACGTGGAAGGCGAGGGCGACGCGGTCTGCCTGCTGCAGTTGGCGTGTGACCCGGCGATTGATCTGGTCTTTGGTGACTGTGGCCAGGCCACGTTCTGGTTGAGTCGTGAGGATCTGCGCAACTGCAGGTTTGACCGCGTCGTGGGCGTGGTGGAGTCGCATTGATTGGGCACGGCGGGGCTGCCATGGCACCATGATGGACTGGCCTCGTCCTTCCGGGCGGGGCCGTTTTCCCAGGGAAGCCCTCGAACACGACATGCGAACGTCCTTCTTCATTCTCTCCGCCCTGTGCCTTGGCCTGTTGTCTGGCTGTGCCAGTGGCCCGGAGGAGCACGCCTCAAGCCGCGAGATCACGGGTGCGTTCGTGGCCGACGACGGCCAGTTGTATCTGCTGCCGCGCTTTGAAGAGCCGATGCGTTTCAATGCCGAGCCGTTCCGCGAGTACCGCGCGCTGATGGACAGCCCGCTGCGCGAGGCGGTGGCCTGCGCGCAGATGTACTTCCATGAGGATTGGCGCGACCCGGCCAACAAGGCCAAGGTGCACGGCAGCTATGCGCTGCTGCTGCGGCCGGAGCAGGTGACGGCGGAACAGGCCGCGCAGTTCAAGCTGGAGCGGATTGAGGTGCTCCCGCGCGAGGCGAAGTATGTGGACGAGCGTGCGCGCTACTACCTGCCGCAGGACCGGAGCCGTTATGCGCTGGCGTTTGATCGGGCCTGCAATCTTTCAAAGAAGGGCGGCAGCTATTACAGCGCGCTGTTCGAGGGCGACGGCGAGCGGGTGAAGTTGCCGGATGCCGCTGCGCTGGCGGAGAAGGGGAAGCTGGCGCAGCCGATCAGTGCACGGGCGCAGCGGATCCTGCCGGAGCGGGATGACAAGCCGGGTGTGGGGACGGCGGCCGGCAAGGTGCTGGGCGCGGCGCTGATTCCTGTGGCGGTTCCGGTGTTTGTGTTGAGCCTGCCGTTCCTGGGGCCGGATCATTGGAAGTGATGGGGCGTTGAGGGAGAGCCATCCACGCGTGGCGTGGATCTACTTGGGCATCGCCTGAAAGTTCATCCTGGAGATCTGTGTGCCCAGCACGCTGGAAACTGTTTTGAAGACCGTAGGCTTCATTGTCCTCGCGGCACTTCCGTTGGTGATCCTCTGGTTCACCCTTCGGCGAATGTCGGCAACTGCTCGCTCGTCCGTGAAATCGGGGCTGCATTTGGATCCTCCTCGCAGGATCTCCGGAACATCCATGACCTTGGTGATGGTGGATAGCAAAGAGGATCGCGAGCACTATTTCTTTGATGCGGCGTCCTTTTACCTGCGGCGTGGGCCGGTGCCCACGGCGGTTCCGCTCTCGCAGATCACTTCAGTCACACGAACGTCCGACGTCATCTATTCGCGCTATGTCTGGCAGGTGTGCTTCAGCAGAGCATCGGGTAGAAAGTGCGTGACGTTCACCAATAACCTGTCGCTGTTCAACCGCGACTTCCTGCTCTTTCTGGAGGCGGTGCGGAAGGCCAACCCGCTCGCGACCGTTGATCGAGCGAGCGTTCTCTTCTAGAACGTGTTTGAAGTTCGGTATGAACAGTGTCACTGCAATGGCATCACAGCGCGCAGCTCCTGTTCGGCCAATGTGATCGATGAGAAATGGGCGTTTGTTGCGCGCTATCTGATACTGAAGCATTCTCATGCGTGGCAGTGCAAGTATGATCTGCGATGAACACGCAAAGCCCGCAACATAGAACGAGGCCCGCTCGTTTCTGCGCGCGATGCGAAGCGTGGGCCTTGTCACCTGTGACGAAGACGCATTTGAGGCAATTGTCGAGACGATTTACGTTTAAGGCATGCGGTCAATCTCTGCGGAGTAGTTCCTGATGATGTGCCGATCGACGCTGGACGTATCCCTGATTCACGCCTACGCGCTTCCTCTCGGCATAGATGCTTCAAGGATCACGCTGCCTCACCGGCAACTTGGAACGAGCACCGGTGGCGTTGAGCTTGGCAAGTTCCGCATGCACAGCGGTCGCAACGTCTTGGTGCTGCGCAGGGACCGTAGCTCTGTTCTCGTCACAGCCAGAGGGGATACTGACTTGATTCTGGACCGACGTCTTCACGAACAGCTCAAAGCATGCTTGGATCAGGTACGTGAGACCGGCGGCCATCGAGGAAGATTGCAATGATCAGCAGGAAGTACTGGTTTACCAGGAAAAAGTACGGATGGGGTTGGGGGATGCCGTGCGCGTGGCAGGGCTGGCTTGTGTACGCAGTCGCATTCGGCCTGCTGCTGGCAGGTCCGTTTCTGTTCTCTCCATTTCGCGAGCCCATCGCGTTTCAGCTCTACACGTGGGCCGTAGTGTTGGTCCTCGTCCTTATCTGCTGGATGAAAGGCGCTCCGCCCGGTTGGAGGTGGGGGGAGTAGAACGGCCGCAGAAGCTATTTTCGGACGTGTTCGATCCGCCGGGCAAAGCATGGATGCATTGCCCTTGTGGGAGTCGGACAGTATCGCCAGCAAGCCACGGCTGCGCCCCCTCTGAGGTGTACCGTCCGTTCTGAATGAACGCTGGACACTTCCCTCGGCGGGTACCGAACGCGTTCTAACCGTTGATTGACCAAGGTAGCGTCGCTTAAAGGGGGCGCCGGTGAAGCTACACTGACCACCTACGCCCGATGGAAGCTCGCCCATGTTCTCTGGAAAGGTTGCGGTGGTCACCGGCTCCACCGGCGGTATCGGTCTTGGCATCGCCACCGCGTTGGCGCGGCAAGGTGCCGATATCGTGCTGAACGGCTTTGGCGATGCGGCGGAGATCGAACGCATCCGTACCGAACTGGAAACCGAGTTCGGCGTACGGGTGGTGCACGATGGGGCCGATCTTTCCCGTGGCGAGGCAGTGCGCGGCATGATCGATCGCGCCGTTGCGACGATGGGACGCATCGACATCCTGGTGAACAACGCGGGCATCCAGCACACCGCGTCGATCGAGGAATTCCCCGTCGAGAAGTGGGATGCGATCCTCGCGCTGAATCTCTCGGCCGTATTCCATGCCACGGCGGCGGCCTTGCCGCACATGAAGCAGCAGGCTGCCGGCCGCATCATCAACATCGCCTCGGTGCATGGGCTGGTGGGTTCGGTGAACAAGTCGGCCTATGTGGCGGCCAAGCATGGCGTGGTCGGGTTCACCAAGGTGACCGCGCTGGAGAATGCGGGCACCGGCATCACCGCCAATGCCATCTGCCCGGGCTGGGTGCGAACGGCGCTGGTCGAGCAGCAGATCACCGCGTTGGCCGAGCGCGAGGGCACAGATCAGGAGACCGCCGCCCGCGCGCTGCTGACCGAGAAGCAGCCTTCGTTGCAGTTCGTGACGCCCGAGCAGCTGGGGGAGATGGTGGTGTTCCTGGCTTCGGACGCTGCGGCGCAGATCACTGGCACGGCGCTGCCGGTGGATGGGGGCTGGACGGCGCGCTAGCGGGCTGAGATTTCAACTGCGGCAACTGCGTGTTTCCTGAGTGAGTGTCCACCAAACTCTGACGTGCCCAGGTGACGTGCCGGTGCGCTTGCCCCGTGCTTGCAGGCATGAGGTCAGTGTTCGCATGCTACAGAGCAGTAGCTTTTTTCCAATCCTGTATGCCATATCAACAATCTGGATTCGCGAGCCCGATCGTCATGTCAAGCAATGAAGTGAAAATTCCTGGCAACCGTGGGTCTGCAAGAAAGAACAGGGACAACGATAGGTGTATGGCTCATCTTCGCGCCAAATGGCGGAAGATCCTGACCAAGAGGTTTGACTACTTCTTCCAGAAGTCGCCGGAATGTGGTCAGCGTATGGGGTTGGTCATTGACTGCATACTTCAAGGCCTGGAATCTATCTTCTTGAGATTTTCGGAGTTGAAGGATACTCAGTTCAATGCGCAAGTCATGCACGATGATGTCGGCATATATTCCCAGAGGATGGCCGAAATGCTGTTCTACTATCAGCTTCTCGGAATGGGTTTCGATGAGATCAGGAGCGATGATGCCGGGCCTGACTTTATTGCAATGAGCAATGGGGAGACGTTCTGTTTCGAGGTGGTCACTCCAACGCCACAATCCGACGTCAGAAATCTCATTGAGCAGAGAAGGTTGGAGCCGGAAGATCGTGATGCGGTTTTCCGTGAGCGATTGCTGTCGGTCACATCGGCTATCAGGGGCAAGCTGGACCAGTTTGAGCGTCACAAGGCTGCCGGGCATGTGCCAGACGGCGCGCATTACATAATCGTCATCAATGATTCGATGCTACTGCCCTATAGCCAGCCCTGGTACGGTGTGCTGAGTGAACTCTGCTTTGGTGACAGCACTTTGCCCATTTCAGTAGACGCAACAATTGGCTCTGGGGACCTCGACTTCTCTGATCTCCGCGGCGAAGCATCTTCTGGGGACGGGGAAATCCAGTGCCAGAGTGTCACCATGAGGAGTAGTTACGGGGTTTCCGTCAATGGCGGCGAGGTGAGCACTCCAGAGGAATCCTGGGTGCGGTTGAGAATGAGAAAAAAAATCCCCACTAGAAAGAATACCGATACCATTGATGTTGATATAATTGAATCCGTCGGCGTGGCTGCAATTTATCAAATAACCTTGCGTGAGGATTTGATGTTCTTTCATTCCTTCAAGGCCCATCAGCAAGTAAAGCCCCCTTCGGCTCTGATTAGCTCGGTGAAGACCAGGGATGTCGTGAGGAAGTCTCTGTTTGCCACTTCGATGTATGCCAAGGATGAGGCGCTGGTGCAGCCGCATATGTCATCTGCACGTCTGTTTGGCTTTGAGCCGGACGAATACAACAATTCGGCCGTTTACAAATATTTTTTCGTGCCCTACCTGAAGGGTGGGGAGTTTTATCAAGCGCCACAGGGTGTAGGCTAGATGGCTTGCTCGCAGCGAGGTTGAACTCTGGCAACGACAAAGCCATCTCCGCGACCCTGTTGAGTGTGCTTGGCCAACAGCTGAGCAGATGCAAACGCATAAGCAGCAGCGATCTGGTCTGGAAGCTGCTCTCCGCCACGCCCTGTACTGCGTCGGTCGCAGCGCCGCAGATGCCGGTAGACATGGTTCTCTGCGGGAAGGAATGCCGAAATGGGCGGGGCGGAGACGGGGGCGGCGGTGGCAGCTTAGCGCTGCAGGCTCAACCTGTCGGCTTCGCAAACACATCCAACCCCTTGCCCGTCTCCAACAACGACTTCAGGCTCGACAGCACGATCGGCCAGCCCTGGCGGATGCCGGTATCCATGCCGCTGCCCGGTTCCAGTTCGTCGTGGGTGACGGTCAGCCGCACCATGTCCTGGTAGGGCACGATGTCGAAGGTGACGCGGCTGTAGGCGTCCGGGTTCTCCGCCTGCGAGGCGGCGGCCCAGGTGATGACCAGTCGCGAGGGTGGGGTGCTTTCCACCACTTCGCCCACCAGTTCGACCGAGCGCGTTTCGTTGGCGCGCACATGCTGCCAGCGCGAGCCGGGCTTCCAGTCCGAGACGTTCTCGTGGCCCCAGTAGCGGCTGGCGATCTCGGGGCGGGTGATGGCCTCGAACACCTTCTGCGGCGTGGAGGCGATGTAGATCACGTGGATGAAGCGGGTGGACTCTGCGGACATCGTCATTCTCCTTCCAGTTCTCGTTTCAGGTCATGCAGCAGGCCCAGGCGCTGCTGCTCGAACTTGCGTACCCAGCGCTCGTAGACTTCGTGCAGGGGCACCGGGTTGATGAAGTGCAGCTTCTCGCGGCCACGGCGCACGGTGCTGATCAGGTTGGCGTCTTCCAGCAGGCCCAGGTGCTGGGTGACCGATTGCCGGGCCATGTCCAGGTGCTCGCAGAGCTGGCCGAGCGTCTGCCCGTTGTCTTCGCAGAGCAGGTCCAGCAGCGTCCTGCGCGTGGGGTCGGCCAGTGCCTTGAAGACCTTGTCTGTGTTGCGCGCGTTGTCTACCGCCATGGGAATGTCTTCAATTCCAGTTATCGATCCTGACGTCGTGTGGGTTGGGCTGGCCCTTGCCGGTTTCCAGCAGCGCCTTCAGGCTCATCAGGAACACCGCCCACTTGGTGCTGCAGTGGGAGGTGAACTCGACGCGCTCTTTCCAGCCTTCATGGGTGAACAGCACGATGCAGTAGTCGCCCTCCTGCTTCAGCAGGAAGCGCGCGTGGGTGCCGATCCATTCGGCAGGGCCGGCGAGGAACCGCCAAAGCACGAGCTCGCCTGGAACAAGCTGCTCAAGTTTCATTTCCATGGCGCCGATTTCCTGGCCGTTGTTCGTGAAGCGAACCTTGACCGTCCCGCCGGCCACGCGGTCGCCATGGGTGTCTTCAGCCCACCAGGCGGCGACGCCTTCGCCTTCGGGGTTGCCAAGGCCTCGTACACTTGGCTTGCATGGGCCTTGATGCCGACCCTGTGTGCGATATCGACCATTGCAGGTTCCTCGCGGTGGGCGGACAGGCGCCGTCCTTGGGTGGACTATAGGCAGGCAAATGCCTGCATGTCAAATCCGGCTCACGGACTTCCAGCCCTGGTAGTGCCGGCCGCTGGCCGGCATCCTCGTCGCAATTGATTGAAGCGTTGAAAGGAATGCGCACATGACTGAAGCTGGAAAGGAAATCTTGAACATCCGCCGCGCCAACGTAGACGATGCCCCTGCGGTGCTGATGCTCTTCGACGAAGTCATCGAATGGTTCGTGTCCATCGGCAATCTGCAGCAATGGGGCAGCGAGCCGTGGTCCACGTTGCCGCGCCGGATCATCCAGGTGACCGATGCCTGCGCACTGCCAGGTGCATGGGTGGCGCAGAACGAGCACGGCGTGGTGCGCGCGTTCCTGGCGCTGGGCGAGTCGATGCCCTATGTGCCTGCGCCCACCGGCCCGGAACTGTATGTACGGGTACTGGTGGCATCGCGTGATGCGCGCGTGCGTGGCATCGGCCGGCGCCTGATGGCCTTTGCCGATGAACAGGCGCGCGCTGCCGGGCTCGACCATCTGCGTGTGGACTGCTACGGCGGTGGCAACGGTGATCTGGTGCGCTTCTATGAGACCTGCGGCTACACGCGCATCGCGCCGTTCACTGTGGATGGCTGGCCGGGCATGCTGCTGGGGCGACAGCTCTGACGTGGCTGCGTCATTCGGTCACAGCGTGCGTGCAGGAAACGGTACATCGGTTCGGCGCTAGAGTAGGGGCATGACCTGCATGGAATGGCTGTGTCATTCCACTGTGGGTTCCTGATGACCCCCTCCAGGAAGGAGCAACGCATGTACTACAGCAGTGGCAACTACGAAGCCTTTGCGCGCCCGCGCAAGCCCGCCGGTGTCGACGGCAAGCGCGCATGGTTCGTCGGTTCGGGCCTGGCCTCGCTGGCCGGCGCCGCGTTCCTGGTGCGCGACGGCCGCATGGCCGGTGAGCGCATCACCATTCTCGAGCAGCAGCAGATTCCCGGCGGCGCGCTGGATGGCCTGAAGGTGCCGGAGAAGGGCTTCGTGATCCGCGGCGGCCGCGAGATGGAAGACCACTTCGAGTGCCTGTGGGATCTGTTCCGCTCGATTCCGTCGCTGGAGATCGAGGATGCCAGTGTGTTGGACGAGTTCTACTGGTTGAACAAGGATGATCCGAACTATTCGCTGCAGCGTGCCACGATCAATCGCGGCGAAGATGCGCACACCGACGGCCTGTTCACGCTGAGCGAGCAGGCGCAGAAGGACATCATCGCACTGTTCTTGGCCACCCGGCAGGAGATGGAGAACAAGCGCATCGACGAGGTGCTGGGTCGCGATTTTCTGGACAGTAACTTCTGGCTGTACTGGCGCACCATGTTCGCGTTCGAGGAGTGGCATTCGGCGCTGGAGATGAAGCTGTACCTGCACCGCTTCATCCACCACATTGGCGGCCTGCCGGATTTCTCGGCGCTGAAGTTCACCAAGTACAACCAGTACGAATCGCTGGTGCTGCCGCTGGTGAAGTGGCTGCAGGACCACGGCGTGGTGTTCCAGTACGGCACCGAGGTGACCGACGTCGACTTCGATCTGGCGGCCGGCCGCAAGCAGGCCACGCGCATCCACTGGACGCGTGACGGTGTAGCCGGTGGCGTGGATCTGAGCGCGGATGACCTTGTGTTCATGACGATCGGTTCGTTGACCGAGAACTCGGACAACGGCGACCACCACACGGCTGCGCGATTGAATGAGGGGCCGGCGCCTGCCTGGGACCTGTGGCGACGCATTGCCGCCAGGGATCCTGCGTTCGGGCGCCCGGATGTGTTTGGCGCGCATATCCCGCAGACCAAGTGGGAATCGGCGACGGTGACCACGCTGGATGCACGCATTCCGGCCTACATCCAGAAGATCGCCAAGCGCGACCCGTTCAGTGGCAAGGTGGTGACCGGCGGCATCGTCAGTGTGCGTGACTCGCGCTGGTTGATGAGCTGGACGGTGAACCGCCAGCCGCATTTCAAGAACCAGCCCAAGGATCAGATCGTGGTCTGGGTGTATTCGCTGTTCGTGGATACGCCTGGAGACTACGTGAAGAAGCCGATGCAGGACTGCACCGGCGAAGAGATCACCCGCGAGTGGCTGTACCACCTGGGCGTGCCGGTGGAGGAGATCGACGAATTGGCCGCGACCGGCGCGAAGACGGTGCCGGTGATGATGCCGTACATCACCGCGTTCTTCATGCCGCGCCAGGCCGGTGATCGGCCGGACGTGGTGCCGGAGGGTGCGGTGAACTTCGCCTTCATCGGACAGTTCGCCGAATCGAAGCAGCGCGACTGTATCTTCACCACCGAGTATTCGGTGCGCACACCGATGGAAGCGGTGTACACACTGCTTGGGATCGAGCGCGGTGTGCCCGAGGTGTTCAATTCCACCTATGACGTGCGCTCGCTGCTGGCCGCCACCGGTCGCCTGCGCGATGGCAAGGAGCTGGATATTCCCGGGCCTGCGTTCCTGCGCAACCTGCTGATGAACAAGCTGGACAAGACCCAGATCGGTGGCCTGCTGCGCGAGTTCAAGCTGGTGCAGGAGGACTGAGCGCGCGTCAGCGTGGAGGGGAGCGCGCCGGCAACGCCGCGGATCAGTCGGCCAGCACGGTACCCGCTCGTTCGCCATAGGTTGCCCTGGCGCTGCCACACACCGCGTAGGTGGCAGCGCTGGCTGGCAGGCCAGTGGCCTTGATGCCGCGCCGCGAATCGCCGTCAAACACTTCGGCGTAGCGTTCGGCGGCCAGCGCGTCATCGGGCAGCATGTACAGCAGGACGCGCTGCAGTGTGGATTGCCCCTGCAGCGGCTGCGGCTGCCGGAACGCGGGCACCTGCACGCGCGCGCTGTGCCACCGCGTCGGCACGTCTGCAGTCTGCCAGCGCACCTGCAGGGGCAGGTTGAGCGGCAATAGCGCGGGGCTGACCGGGTAGCCGTAGGCCGTGCAATCCCGGGGCGCTTCCGGGATGTTCGCGATGGCCCCGTCGCCGATGTCCAGTGTGAGGCCATTGATTTCCATCCGCAGGATGGGCGCACTGCCGTAGTTGTGGATCTTGAACAGCGTCAGGCCTTCGAAGCGGCTGCGTTCCAGATCATCGGTGGTGAAGCCACTGAAGCGTGCGAGCGCGGGCGCGACCTCTACGTGATCGCTGTAGTGGTAGTAGATATGCACGAGCTCGGGTGTACCCGCGCGTCGCCAGGCCGCATTGAATGACGCAAGGTCGGGGTACGGCCGACGGACCAGCGGCACATCGGTGACGGCGCGATCTCCAGACGGTGTGGCGTAGCGGTAGTGGTCGACGGAGGGCTTCAGGCGCGCATCTTCATATGGGAACCCCCTTTCTGCATCGGACTGCGGGTTGGGGTAGCGGTGGAAGGCCAGGAAGCGCTGGGGCGTTTCGCCCTGCATGGGCAGGTCCGGGCCAGCGCCGGAGCCGGTGGACGCATACGGTGAGGTGTCCAGCCACAGGGGCTGCCCGCTGAGGTTGATATGCATCTCCGCGATGGGCGCACGCGAGCCACCGGCAACGCTGTCCCAACTGCGTTGCAGGGAGAGCCACACGGGGACGATGAGCAGGGCCGCGGTGGTCGGTGCGAACATCAACGCGTGTACACGGCCGGGCATGCGCCCGCGCTGCCGCACCATGTAGCGCAGCCACACCAGCAGCAGGACCAGCAGCAGCGGGAGGCCGACCCAGATCGCGACGGTGGCCAGCGCCACGATGCCCCAGCCCAGGTTGGGCGTTGCCACCGCTATGAGTGAGAGCGCGGCGATCAGCACGGCCAGCAGCAGCGACATGCCGATGCCAACGCGGTAGGGTCTGTAGGGGCTGTCAGTCATCACCGTTCCATCGGCAGTGTGGGGCGTGCCCCTATCTTGCAGCGGTGATGACGGCGTGGAAAGTTGGGAACGAGGGCGCTCAGCAGCCAACCAGGCGGTCGGCACCGATGCCGTTGCGATGCTGGCTGCGGTACTCGGTGGGGCTGGCATCGACCTGGCCACGGAAGTGCCGACGGAACGACTCCTGCGAACCAAAGCCGGCCTGCTCGGCAATCCACTGCAGTGGCCGGTCGGTGGTTTCCAGCAGCTCACGCGCGAAGGCCACGCGCTCGCGGATCAGCCAATCGATGGGCGACAGACCGGTGGCCTCCAGGAACTGCCGTTGCAGGGTGCGCTGGCTGAGTGCGGCCTGCTCGGCGAGGCTGCCTAGCGAATGTGGCTCGCGCAGGTTACGGCGCATCCATTCCATCAGCTTTGCCAACCGCGTGGGCTCGCCATTGGGAATGGCGCGGCTGACGCGCTGGCTGCGTTCGGCATCACGCCACGGAGCCAGCACCAGCCGCTCGGCCACCAGGTTGGCCACGCGGGCACCGTAATCCTTGCGCACCATGTGCAGCATCATGTCCATGCCGGTGGCCGAGCCGGCCGAGGTGATGATGCTGCCGGTGTCCACATACAGCACGTCCTCGCGCACGTCGATGCGCGGGAACTCGCGCGCGAGCGCTTCGGTGAGGCGCCAGTGGGTGGTGGCCTGGCGGCCATCGAGCAGCCCGGCCCAGGCCAGCACGAAGGCACCGGAGCAGATCGAGGCGATGCGTGCGCCACGTGCGTGGGCACGGATGAGTGCATCGAGCAGGGCCTGCGGCGGACGTTCGCTGGGTTCGCGCCAACCGGGGATGACGATGACGTCGGCGTCATCGACGCTGCCGAGATCGTAGGGCAGCTGCACCTGGGTGTTGCCGAGCATACGCAGTGCGCCGGGCTCGCCTGCGCACAGCTGGGTGCGGTACCAGGCCACGCCCAGCTCGGGCCTTATCGGCGCGAACAGGCCCACCGCACAGCCGAACTCGAACAGCCCCTGGCCGTGGCAGGCAACGATGGCGACGAGCGGCGCGGCGGGATCGGCGGGAGGGCTGGGCATGGCCTGATGCTACGGGTGGTGGTGCGCGCCGCAGAGTGGTGCGCGGGCATGAGGTGATGCTGGGCGGGCATATGGAGGCTGGGGTCGGATCCCTTCCGCAGGAAGGGCTCTGACCCCGTGGAGGGATGCGTGCCTGGGGTCAGAGCCCTTTCCTTTGGAAAGGGATCCGACCCCGTGCGTGTGGTCTGCCTAACGTCATTACCAGCGGTCATGTGGGTGGCCGGATGTTACGGCTGGGTGACGCGATCGCGCCTGTCGTCGCGGGTGAACAGGCCCTTGAATGGAAGCGTGTTTCCGGCCCACCCCCACGAGCCCCCATGCCTGCCGCCTACGCCCCAGCCCTGAGTACTCTCGCTGTCCTGATCGCTGCCGCCCTCGCTGCGACGCCCAGCCATGCCGCGGAAGCCGATGCGGATCCTGCCACCACCGCGGCGACGGCCAACGTTGCTGCATCCACGCTGGATGCGGTGGTGGTGACCGGTTCACGTACCAGCACGCGCACGGTGAAGAATAGTTCCACACCGATCGACGTGATCTCCGCCGAGGACCTCGCTGCAACCGGGCAGGGCAACCTGCTGGAAGCGCTGCAGCGCAGCCTGCCGTCGCTGAGCCAGATCGGCGGTTACCAGAGCGATCAGGAAAGCCTCATTCGCGGCTATCAGCTGCGCAACCTGTCGCCGGGCTACACGCTGGTGCTGGTCAACGGCAAGCGCCGTAATGCCAGCGCCTATGTGAGCGGGGCCAATGGGGGCGGCTTCCCCGGCCATGCGTGGGCGGACCTGGCGTTGATTCCGGTCTCGGCCATCGACCATGTGGAAGTGCTGCGCGATGGCGCTTCGGCCATCTACGGTTCGGATGCGATCACCGGCGTGGTCAACGTGATCCTGAAATCACAGGCACACGGTGGTGATGTGTCGGTGGAGAGCGGGCAGAGCATCGATGGTGATGGTTCGCGTACCAGCGTGCGCGCCAACGTCGGCCTGCCGTGGGGCGAGGATGGCTTCGTCAACCTGTCCGGTGAGACCACCCGCCAGCACCATGCGATCCGCACCCGCCGCTACATCGATGGCTACCTGAGCTACCCGGCCGTGGACGGCAACGGCAATCTGGTGGCGCTGCGGCCGAACAATCGACTGCCTGCAGGTGCCACGCCGAACCCGGCCGAGGCCAACCGCAATGCCGAGGCCAACACCATCCTCAGCTCGCCGTCGTATGCGTTGAAGGCCTTCGCGGTGAACGTGGGCCATGGCCTGGGCGAGAGCGCGCAGTTCTACGCCAACGCCACGGCCAGTGACCGCACCGCGCAGGCGATCCAGAATTTCCGCCTGCCCGCGACGATCTTTACCACTTACCGGGCCCCCGGCGTACTGAGCGTGTTTCCCGATGGCTTCCTGCCGGTGCTGGAAACCAAGGAGAAGCAGTACACCGGTACGGCCGGTGTGAAAGGCCAGATCGCGGGTTGGGACTACGACGCCAGCCTGACCGGCAACCGCAGCACAGTGCGTACCTATACCCGCAATTCGGTGAACTACTCGCTGCCGTACCCTGGCTCGCCCACTGATTTCTACGACGGCAAGCTGGACTACCAGCAGGGCATCGCCAACCTCGACCTGCGCCGAGGTTTCGAGGTGGCGGCGTTTGCTTCGCCGCTGGAGGTGAGCGCGGGCGCCGAGTATCAGCACGAGCAGTACGAGCGCGGGGCAGGGCAGTGGGAGTCGTACACCGGCTTCGGTGCGGCGGCCTTCGTCGGCTATTCCACTGCGGACGCGGTGAAGGCGACCCGCAACAGCAAGGCGGTGTACGTGGGTGCCGCCACCAACATCACCTCGCGCTGGTACCTGGATGCTGCCGCGCGCTGGGAAGACCATTCCGATTTCGGCAGTGTCTCCACCGGCCGCCTGACCACGCGCTTCGACTTCACCGACGCGCTGGGTGTGCGGGCAACGGTGAGCAACGGTTTCCATGCGCCCAGCCTGGGCGCGCAGTACTACCAGGCCACCGGCAGCTGCCCGTGCGGGACCACGCTGGTGGCGCAGGTGTCTTCGCCGGCGGCTCTCGCGCTGGGCGCAACGCCGCTGAAGCCAGAGAAGGCCACCAACTACAGCCTGGGCGTGACCTGGGACCCGAGCCCGGCATTCCACCTGGCAGTGGATGCCTATCAGATCGACATCCGCGGCCAGCTCGGCCAGTCCAGCCAGATCGGCTACAACGCGCAGGATCCAGCGCGCATCACCGACAACAGCGGGACGGTGCTGAGTGCGGCGCAGAAGAGCACCATCGATGCGCTGCTGGGTTCGGCCGGCATCAGCATCCTGCCGGGTGATGCGTTCTACGCCAGCTACTTCACCAACGTGGGCAATACCCGCACACGCGGCGTCGAGCTGACCCTGGAGGCGAACCAGGAAACCGCGTGGGGCAAGCTGCGCTGGAGCTACGCGGCCAATGTTGGCCGTACCACGATCCAGAAGGTCAGCGACATTCCGGCGGCGCTGCAGGGCCTGCCGAACATCAACCTGCTGACCAGATCCAGCGAGTACGCGCTGCGCTTCCGCACGCCCAGCTATACGCAGGTGGCGGGACTGGGCTGGCAGAACGGGCGCTGGCGCTCGAATCTTGACTTCACCTACTACGGCCCGATCAAGCGGCTGAACAACGGCGTGGAATACACGCAGCCGCCGGTGCTGGTGACCAACCTGTCCGGCGGCGTGGAGCTGGGTGCGGGCTGGAGCGCGACGCTGGGCATCAACAACGTGTTCGACAAGCGCACGCGCAAGGTGCCGGAGTACGCGCGCAGCGCGACCGATGTGGCGAGCATCGAGACCACCTGGGACAGCGGCGATGTGCTGAGCAATGTGGGTGCGTACTGGTATGGGCGGGTCAGTTACCGGTTCTGAAGTTCACGCCAACGGCAGCCGAGCATGGCTCGGCTCTACATGGGAGCGTTTCATGTCTTCTGCATTGAAGGTGGTTGCACTGGTCGGGTCGCCGACCAGCTCGGCGACGTCGCGCACGTTGTTGCTGGCGCGGCATCTGCTGGCGTCGCTGCAGCAGCGGATGCACGCCAGCGTGGACCTGGTGGAGCTGGCGCCGATCGCGCGCGCGCTGGGCCAGTCGCTGTCGCGCGACGAGGCGGGGCCGGCAGTGGAGCAGGCGCTGCAGACCATCGAGGCCGCCGAGCTGCTGGTGGTGGCCGCGCCGGTCTACCGCGGCTCGTATCCTGGGTTGTTCAAGCACCTGGTCGACTTCATCGGGCTGGAAGCGCTGGTGGATACGCCGGTACTGCTGGCGGCAACCGGCGGCAGCGAGCGCCATGCACTGGTGATCGACCACCAGCTGCGGCCGTTGTTCAGTTTCCTGCAGGCGCACACGCTGCCGATCGGGGTGTATGCCACACCGGCCGACTTCGAGGGCGAGCACATCAGCAGTGCGGCCCTGCAGGAACGCATCGAACTGGCGACCGAGCGTGCAGCGGGGCATCTGGCCACGCAGGCACTGGCGGTAGCGGCGCCGCTGCGACGTATTGCCTGACGCCATAACCGACGGCGCTTTGCTTATGGCTACGCCGCATCTGCGTGGCCGGATCTGACCGCCGATTGTCGCCAGCCGTCGCTGCTGCGGCTGCCGGCATCTCTAGCATCGATATCGAAGCGGCATCGCATTGCCGGCCCCGATGAGGACGACCCCAGTGACTTTCGACGCAGCAAGCAAACCCATCCTGTTCCTGCTCGACCGTGAGTTCGAGGACGGCCAGATTCCCGGCCAGCGCTTCTTCTGCCGGCACAGCCTGTTGCTGGAAGGCGCGCTGTCGAGCATCGACGGCCTCGACGCGCAGCTGGACGTGCGCCGCATCGGCTTCGCGCGGCCGCGCCGCGAGGTGATCGCCGAGATCGGCGAGCAGGACCAGTCGCTCCCCAAGCTGGTGCTGCCGCAGGGCGTGCGCAGCGAACTGGCCAGTGGCGCGCACCAGGACCGCCAGTACATCTCCGGTGCAGAGCCGATCCTGGCCGCGTTGAACGGCTTGCTCGGCATTCCCGTGGCCCACCCCTGAGCGAGGACGTGACCATGAGCTATCAGATCAGCGTGCTGGACAAGAGCCCGGTTGCCGAAGGTGCCTCGCCGGAGCAGGCGCTGCGCAACAGCCTGCAGCTGGCGCAGCGCGCCGAGCAGCTGGGCTACCACCGCTACTGGTTTGCCGAACACCACGCTGCACCAACGCTGGCCAGCCCTGCACCGGAAGTGCTGGCTGCGTGGGTGCTGGCGCAGACCCGGCGTATCCGCATCGGCAGTGGCGGGGTGATGCTGCGCCACTACGCGCCGTACAAGGTGGCGGAGAACTTCAACCTGCTGTCGGCGCTGGCGCCGGGGCGTGTGGATCTTGGCGTGGGTAAGGCCCCCGGTGGCCTGCCGGCCTCGACCGCGGCGCTGGCAGCCGGGCGTCCGGCGTTCGCCGACTTCGACCAGCAACTGCGCGACCTGGAAGGTTATCTGTCCGGCGCCGAAACCGAGGCACAGGCTCGGCCGGTTCCGCAGCAGGCACCGGAGCGCTTCCTGCTCGGGGCCAGCCCGCAGAGCGCGCAGCAGGCGGCCGAGCTGGGCTGGCGCTTCGTCTACGCCGCGCACTTCGATGGTGACCCGAAGCATATCGAGGCCGCGTTCGATGCCTACCGCACCGTTTCTACGCAGCCGCCACTGCTGGCCACGGTGGCGTTCGCCGCACCAACTGCCGAAGCCGCAGCACGTCATATCGGTGCGCTGCGCGTCTACAAGCTGCACCTCGGCCCCGGCCAGACGGTGAATCTGCCCAGTCCCGATGCGGCTGCCGAGTACGCGCGCCAGGTGGGCGTGGCCGATTTCCGCATCGAGGAGACACGCCCCAGCGTGTTGTCCGGTGATGCGCAGCACGTGCGTGACGAACTGGATGCGCTGCACCGGCGCTTCGGCGTGGGCGAGTTCATCCTCGATGCGCCGGTGGCCGACCTTGATGCACGCCTGACATCCCTTGAACTGCTGTCGCCCGCGCCGCGCGCGGCGGTGGCCTGACCTGCAGGAGCGATTCCCATGAGCACGACCCCGCGCCACATTCCGTTCGGCATCATGCTGCAGGGTCCTGGCAGCCACATGCATGCCTGGAAGCATCCCTCCAATCCGGCCGATGCCAGCGTCAACCTGCAGTTCTACATCGACATCGCGCGTACCGCCGAGGACAACGGTATCGCCTTCGGCTTCGTGGCCGACGGCCTGTACATCAACGAGAAGTCGATCCCGCACTTCCTCAACCGCTTCGAGCCGATCTCGCTGCTGTCGGCACTGGCCACGGCCACAAAGAAGATCGGCTTGGCCGGCACGCTGTCGACCTCCTACAGCGATCCGTTCACCGTGGCCCGCCAGTTCGCTTCGCTGGATCTGCTCAGCGGCGGTCGCGCTGGTTGGAACGTAGTGACGTCGCCGTTGGAGGGTTCGGGTCGCAATTATGGCCGGCCACACCCCGAGCACGCGCTGCGCTACCAGATCGCCGACGAGTACCTGGACGTGGTGCAGGGGCTGTGGGATTCCTGGGATGACGATGCCTTCGTGCGTGAGCGCGACAGCGGCACGTTCTTCGCGCCGGACAAGTTCCGCCGCCTCGACCACAAGGGCCGCTTTTTCCAGGTGGAAGGGCCGCTCAACATCCAGCGTTCGCCACAGGGCCAGCCGGTGATCTTCCAGGCCGGGTCGTCCGACGATGGCATCGCGCTGGCCGGCAAGTACGCCGATGCGGTGTTCACCCATTCGCCATCGCTGGAGGAGACCCGCGCGTTCACCCAGAAGGTGAAGATCTCGGCTATCGCCCACGGCCGCAGCGGCAATGACGTGAAGATCTTCCCGGGCATCGGCCCCATCGTCGGCCGCACCGCGGAGGAGGCTGAAGCCAAGTACCAGGCGATTGCTGCGCTGGCCACGCTGGAGGATGCGCTGGCCTATCTCGGCCGCTTCTTCGACCACCACGATTTCAGCCAGTACGATCCGGACGCGCCGTTCCCCGAGATGGGTGACATCGGCAGCAATTCGTTCCGTTCCACCACCGACCGCATCAAGCAGGATGCACGTGAGAAGGGCCTGAGCCTTCGCCAGGTGGCGTTGGAAGCGGTGAGCCCACGGCCAAATTTCATCGGCACGCCGGAGCACGTCGCCGATGAGCTGATCCGTTGGTTCGACGCCGGTGCCAGCGACGGCTTCATCCTTGGTTTCGCGGCACAGCGCGAAGGGCTGGACGATTTCGTGACCCAGGTGCTGCCGATCTTGCAGGCGCGCGGCTACCACCAGCGCAAGCTGGAAGGACAGACCCTGCGAGCGCATCTGGGCCTGCCGTACAAGGCCAGCCGCCATGCGACCGATGCCGAGCCGGCGCGGAAGGCAGGGTAAGGCGATGAGCGGAGAATACGCGGCAGCGCCGGGCCATGCCCGGCGGAATTCCCAAACGACGGGCGTTTTGCCGGAGATCGCGGCGCGCGCCGAGGCCGCCATCGCGATCCGCCATGACCTGCATCGGCACCCGGAGCTGGCCTTCGAGGAACACCGCACCAGCGCACGCGTGGCCGAGCTGCTGCAGCAGTGGGGCTATGAGGTCACCACCGGCCTCGGCGGCACCGGCGTGGTCGGTACGCTGCAGCGCGGGCAGGGCAGCCGTCGACTTGGGCTGCGTGCCGACATCGATGCACTGCCGATCCACGAGGACTCCGGGCTGGCTTACGCCAGCCAGAACGAAGGGTTGATGCATGCCTGCGGCCACGATGGGCATACCGCCATCCTGCTGTCTGCGGCGCACTACCTGGCCCATCACGGCCGCATCGACGGCACCCTGCAGCTGGTGTTCCAGCCGGCCGAGGAAACCGGTTCGGGGGCATCGAAGATGATCGCCGACGGCCTGTTCGAACGCTTCCCGGTGGATGCGATCTATGGCCTGCACAACTGGCCGGGTGTGCCGGTGGGGCACTTCGGCTTCGTCGACGGTCCCGCGATGGCATCGGTGGACTGGGCGCGGCTGAAAGTGATCGGCAAGGGCGGTCACGGTGCCGAGCCTCAGGGTAGCGTCGACCCGATCCTGGCGGCAGCGCATATCGTCACGGCGCTGCAAAGCGTTGTCTCGCGCAATGTGGATCCACGGCAGATGGGCGTGGTCACCGTCGGTTCGATCCACGGCGGGCAGGCCGCCAATGTGATCCCGGACGTAGTGGAGCTGAAGCTGACCGTGCGCGCCTACCTGCCCGAGGTACGTGACACCCTGCGGCGCCGTGTTACCGAGGTCGCCGAGCAGACCGCCGCCGCGTTCGGCGCGCGCGCCGAGATCGAGTTCCCGCGCGGCTTCCCCAGCGTGATCAACCATCCTCAGCAGACTGCCTATATCCGCGACGTAGCCGTACAGGGCTTCGGCAGCGAGCAGCTGGTGCCGGAGTTCGCGCCACGCACGGCCAGCGAGGATTTCGCCTTCCTGCTGCAGGCGCGGCCGGGCAGTTTCGTGTTCGTCGGCAACGGCGACAGCGCACCGCTGCACAGCCCGCGCTATGTGTTCAACGACGCCGCCATCGCACCCGCCGCCAGCCTGTGGGCGCGGCTGGCTGAAGACTATCTGGTGAAGGACGTGGCATGAGCAGCAACGAACGCTTCCTCTACACCTCGGTGGATGATCCACTGGCGCGGCCGCTGTTCGATGGCCTGGAGCAGGAGTACGACAGCCGCTACGCCGACGTGCGTCGACGCATCGGTGGCAGCGCCCGCGAGGAGCTGCAGCGCTACCCGGCGCAGGCCTTTGCTGCCCCGGTTGGCGCGTTCGTGCTGCTGCTGCGCGATGGTGTGGCGATCTCCGGCGGTGCCTTCATGCCGCACCGCGATCCGGACACCGCCGAGTTCAAGCGCATCTGGACGCTGCCGGGCCTGCGCCGCCAGGGCATCGCGCGGCGTGTACTGCAGGAACTGGAGGACCAGGCGGCGCGCCAGGGTTACCGGCGGGTGTTCCTGACCACCGGCTTCCGTCAGCCTGAAACCCCCGGCCCGCACCCCCCCCCCCGCCACCCCCCCGCGCCCGCCCCGGGGGCCCCCCCCAAACCCCCCCCCCCCCCCCCCCCCGGAAAACCCCCGGGGGGCCGCGCCCCCCCCCCCCGCCCCAGACCGAGCTGCACGGAGCCCACGCATGAGCACGCCTTCGACTGCGCTGGATGGCATTGCCACACGCCCGGCGCCCACCCCGGCGTTGAAGATCGTGCCGGCCCGGCATCCTCTGCAGGTGGTCGGAACCCTCCTGGCGCTGGCTTTGATCCTGATCGGGCTGCAATCAGTGCTGGGCAATCCGCGCTGGGGCTGGGGTACGTTCGCCGAGTGGTTCTTCGCACGCCCGGTGCTGGAAGGCCTGGGTCGCACGCTGCTGCTGACCGCGTTGGGTACTGGCCTCGGTTTCGCGCTGGGCACCTTGCTGGCGTTGGCCCGCGTCTCCGGTTCGCCGCTGCTGTCGGCGGTGTCGTGGGGCTATGTGTGGCTGTTCCGCTCGATTCCGCTGCTGGTGCTGTTGCTGCTGTTGAACAACCTGGGCTACCTGTACAGCACCATCGA
Source organism: Stenotrophomonas sp. 80084_Sma (assembly GCF_056481995.1). Classification (NCBI taxonomy): domain Bacteria; kingdom Pseudomonadati; phylum Pseudomonadota; class Gammaproteobacteria; order Lysobacterales; family Lysobacteraceae; genus Stenotrophomonas; species Stenotrophomonas sp. 80084_Sma. Next base: position 2,057,860 of record NZ_CM151177.1, read on the forward strand.
GCTGGGCGTGCCGTTTACCGGCATCAGCCTGTTCTCGTACCCGACCACGCAGCTGATCGGTGTGTTCACCGCCTCAGTGCTGGGCCTGACCTTGAACCAGGCCGCGTTCTCGGCCGAGGTGATCCGTGGCGGCATTCTTTCGGTCGACCACGGCCAGTACGAGGCCGCGGCCGCGCTCGGTCTGCCGCGTGGCCGCCAGGTGCGCCGCATCATCCTGCCGCAGGCGATGCGCTCGATCCTGCCGGCCGCGTTCAACGATGTGATCGGTCTGGCCAAGAGCACGTCGGTGGTCTACGTATTGGCGCTGCCGGAGCTGTTCTACACGGTGCAGGTGATCTACCGGCGCAACCTGGAAGTGGTGCCGCTGCTGATGGTGGCCACGGTCTGGTACCTGGTGATCCTGACCGTGCTGTCGCTGCTGCAGCGGCGCGTGGAGCAGCGCTTTGCGCGCGGCCAGCTGCAGCGCGAGCGTTCGGTATCGCGTGTCTCGTCACCGACGGGCGCCACAGGTGAGGCTGCACCGCGCGTGGTCAATCGCCCGCGCATTGCCGCGCAGGTTGAGGCGGGTGAGGGGGCATCGGTGTCGCTGCATGGCGTAGGCAAGGTGTTCGGCGACCAGCCGGTGCTGGAAGACGTGAACCTGGACCTGCGCGCTGGCAGCGTGACCGTGCTGATCGGCCCGTCCGGTGCCGGCAAGTCCACGCTGCTGCGGCTGATAAACCACCTGGAACGTGCCGACAGCGGTTACGTGACCGTCGGCGGGCAGCTGATCGGCTACCGCCGCGATGGCGACACCCTGTTCGAACTGCCAGAACGCGAGATTCGCCGCCGTCGTGCGGAAGTGGGCATGGTGTTCCAGGGCTTCAACCTGTTCCCGCACCTGACCGCGCTGGAGAACATCATCGAGGCGCCGATCGCGGTGCGCGGCGTGCCGCGTGCGCAGGCCGAGCAGCAGGCGCGCACGCTGCTGGAACGGGTCGGCCTGGCCGACAAGGCCGATGCCTTCCCGCGCCAGCTGTCCGGCGGCCAGCAGCAGCGCATCGCGATTGCCCGCGCACTGGCGCTGCAACCGAAGGTGCTGCTGTTCGATGAACCGACCTCGGCACTGGACCCGGAGCTGGTAGCCGAAGTGCTTAGCGTGATCGAGGAGCTGGCAAGCTCCGGCACCACGCTGGTGATTGTCACCCACGAACTGAGCTTCGCCCGCCGCGTGGCCGACCACGTGGTGATGATGGACCAGGGGCGGGTGATCGAGCAGGGCACGCCCGAGGCGCTGTTCGAGCGCCCGCGCCAGCAACGCACCGCCGATTTCCTGGCCAAGACCCTGTAACCCCGGAAGGAAGACCATGAGCCCTGCAGCACCGCGTCGCCCCTCACGCAGCACCCTGTTGATCGTGGGCGTGCTGGTCATCGGCATCGCCGGCATCGTCTATTCGCGCGTGCGTCAGGCACCGGATGCCGGCACCGTGGCCGCAACCAGCCTGGCGGGTGCGAACACCGCAATCCTGAAGGGCACGCTCGATCCGAGGATGCCGGCACCGTGGCCGCAACCAGCCTGGCGGGTGCGAACACCGCAATCCTGAAGGGCACGCTCGATCCGAAGGCGCAGGCGTTGATTCCGGCCGACTATCGCTTTGTCACGCCTGGTACGTTCACCGTGGCCACCCATCCGGGGCAGCTGCCGCTGGCCGACTATGGTACCGACAGCAAGGACGTGGTCGGCATCGAGCCGGACATCGCGCGGCTGATTGCCGATGGGCTGGGCCTGAAGCTGGTGATCGTGCCGGTGGCGTGGGCCGACTGGCCGCTGGGTCTGGAATCAGGCAAGTACGATGCGGTGTTGTCGAACGTGACGGTGACCGAAGAGCGCAAGAAGAAGTTCGATTTCTCCAGCTACCGTTACGATCTGCTGGGAATTTACACGCGCACTGATGGGCCGATCCAGAAGATCGAAAAGCCGGCCGACGTTGCCGGGCTGAAGGTGGTGGTCGGTGCCAGCACCAACCAGGACCAGATCCTGCGGCAGTGGGACCAGCAGAACATCGCCGCTGGCTTGAAGCCGGTGGAGTACCAGTACTTCGATGACGCCGTGGTTGGGCGGCTGGCAGTGATCACCGGGCGCGCCGATGTCTCGTTCGAGCCCAACGCCACCGGCGCCTATTCGGCGCGCGATGGCAAGGTGCGGCGTGTGGGCCTGTTCCCGGGGGGCTGGCCGAACGCCGCGGCGATCTCGGTGACCACGCGCAAGGGCAGCGGCCTGGCTGATGCGGTGACGCAGGCGCTGAACACCCAGATCGGCAGTGGCACCTATGCGCAGGCGCTGAAGCGGTGGAATGTGGCCGAGGAGGCCGTGCCGCAGTCGCAGACCAACCCGCCGGGATTGCCGACGCTCTGACGCCGGGCATGGCCGGCGCGCCCCTGTAGAGTCGAGCTTGCTCGACTGGCGCATGGTGATCGGCGAAATGCAGTCGAGCAAGCTCGACTCTACCAACGCGCCTCCAGCGTCTTGAACGGCTTCGCCACGCGCACGCTTTCCGCATCGAACGCGGTAACCTCGCGTCCATCCACACGCACCGTCTTCGGCATCGTGCGCGCCGGCCACCAGACCTTCACCGCCGTCCCGCTGCGCAAGCCCTTGCCCAGCGTGACCGTCAGCAGCCCGTCGCGCTGCCGCGCCTGCATCTGCAGCGTGCCATACGCGATCGGCAGGCGTTCCACCGCCAACCCATCCCCGGCCACCCAAGACGGCGGCGTGCCCGGCAGCAATGACAACGCGTCATCGTCCTCGCGCATCAACATGCCGAACAGCGTGCGGCCGTATTCGGCACCGATCCAGGTATGCGGCATGTCGCCGAGGTAGCGCGGGAAGCGCAGCCGCGAATGCACGACCTCGGCCAGCACCTGCCACTCAAGCGGGCGCCGATCATGCAGCAGGCCCTGCAGCAGTTCATCGGCTGCTTCGGGCTGACCAAGATGCACATAGCTCAGCACGTTGCGGATCTCGTACGGGGTGTAGGCATACAGCGCCCCGGGCTGGCTGCGCTTGCGAACGTCCTCCAGATAGCGGGCGAAGGTGGTCCGCAATGCATCTGCCGGCAGCACGCTCTGCGCACCGGTGGGGTCCAATGCAATCGAAACGCCGGTGGGATCACCATCGCCCAGATCCGCCGAGGACGGAATGAAGTCGATGCCCTTCCACGCCATCGTCGCCCGGATCGAGGCATGCAGTGCGTCGTACAGCAGCTTGTACTGTTCGCGCGCCCAACGGGCGGTTTCATGGTCGCCAAGTGCCTCTGCCAGCCACGCGCCGTCGTGCCAGCCCTTCAGTCCCCAGTAGTCATCCCAATAGCTGTGGGTGGGCGAAGGGTAGCCCTCGTGGCTGATCGACGGCGCAAGAATGCCCGCGAAGCGCTCCGGCGCTGGCTGGTCAGCCATGTAACCCGCTACCAGCGTGCGCTCGCGCAGCTGCTGCAGGAAGCGCAGCGCCGCCTTCACTTTCGGCAGGTAGTCACGCACCGACTCGGGCCCACCATCCAGGCGTGCGACATCGGCCACCAGCGTCACGTACTGGCCCTGGCTGTCGTACTCGATATCCGATCCGAAGCCGGTGTTGACACTGCCATCGTCGTTGAGGATCGGCGAGACCAGTCCGCTGCCGTGCACGCCGTGCTGGCTGTACCACGCCAGGTAGTCGCGCGCGACCTTGGCTTCGCCCATGCGCAGCAGCACCGCCGAGGTGGCCATGCCATCGCGGATGAAGGAGCGGTTGTAGTTGCGCGGGCCGGGCTGCATGGCCGGGCCGGTCTGGTTGATCAGCATGTAGGCAGCCTGCGCGCGCAGCATGTCGACCAGCGAGGGATCGGGCAGGCGCAGGCCGACCTGGCCCAGCCGCGCCTGCCAATCTGCGGACGCCTGCGTGGCCAGCGTCTCGAACGCCGCATTGGCATCACGGGGCAGCGTGGACAGGTCAAGCGCAGGCGCCTCGGGCAGCACGCCATTGGCATCGGCAGCGGCGGTACCGAGTGGGAACGCCACGACCACCGCATCGCTGGCACCGGGCGCGAGGCGGATCCGGTAGCTCAATGCGGCTGCGGCCAGTCCTTGCTCGTCACGTGCCTGCTGCGAGGAAGGCAGTTCGCCGGCAGCGATGTCCGCGGTGATCTCCGTTGCGCCGTCCTTCCCGAACGGCGCAACGCCGGACGCAGCCACCGGCGTGAGCGAGCGCAGCAGCGAGCGGCCATTGATGCGCACCGCCTGTCCGTCGATGCGCACCTCGCGGATCGGCGACAGTCCGCCGTTCTGCCACGGCGGGTTCATCTGCATCGGTCGTACCGCCAGGGTCAGCGTGCCGTCGATCGCGGTGGTGCCGGTGTTGCGCAAGCGGTGGCGGACCAGGGTGACCGGTTGCCCGTCGCGTTCGATGGCGAAGGCCTCGCTGCGTAGTTCCAGTCCCGGCTGCGGTGCCCACGTGGCAGACGGCATTGGCTTCCAGCCGTCGCGCAGCGCGTGCTGCACCTTCTGCCCGGCGGCCCCGGCTGCGCTGCCGTCGGCATTGCGCCAGATCGGCTGCACCAGTGGTGCGCCCTTGAAGGCCTCGACGTTGCCGTACTCGTCGAAGATCGACTTCTGCCGGCCCGCGTGCACGCCGACCGCAGTCCAGTAGGTCTGCTGCATCTGCAGCGAGGCGGGGAACAACGCGCGCTGTGCGCCGCTGGCGGCGATCTGGTAACGCTTCATCGGCGTCATCACCGCCTTCGGGCCGAGCAGGCGGATGCGTGCCACCTGGGGGGCATCGCCGTCGACGTTCAGCCGCAGTGCCTGCAGGTCCAGCGGCGCGCTGGCCGCGAGCCAGCTCTGCTGCCGGGTTGCCGCCTGTGCATCCGTGGCCAGTTCGTGCCAGCGGCCCTGGGCATCGCGTGCCTGCAGGCGCGCAGCGCCGTGCTCATTGGCCCAGTCCACCGCCAGCCCGGTGCTGGACTGCGCGCGCGGCAGAACGATGTCGAGTGTGTGGGTACCGCCCTTGCCGGCGGGAATCGCCACCGCACTGCCGCCCTGCCAGAGTGCCGCGGACTGCGTGGCATCGAGTCCGGCCACGCGCGCACTGAGCGTGCTGTCCAGCGGCTCCATCTCGAAAATCGACACGCCCCAGTCGGACGTGCGCTGCGGGCTGGCCAACCGCAGGTAGCGCGCCTGGCGTGGCGCGAAGTACAGCGTTTCCACGTCGCCCAGCGAATCGGCCATGGTGTACGCGGTCTGCCACTGTGTGCCGTCCAGCGAGGTCTGCAGCGAATAGCCTTCCGGGTTGGAGACATCCCAGGTGAGGCGTGCGCCGGCCAGCATTGTTGGCGCGCCGAGGTCGATCTGGAACCAGTGGCCCGGACTGAAGGCACCGCCGGTGACGGTCTTGGGGTCGCCGTCGATCAGATGGCTGATCGCCATCGCCGGAACCTGCTGCGAGGAGGCGCTGGCCTGCCATTGGCTGCGTGGTGGCAATGTCTGTGCCTGCGCGGAGGATGCCAGGACGGCGAGCATCAGAGTGGCGGCAGGTCGCCATGGGGCAGGTGGGCGGGAGACCTTGGAGCGTTCGGCGCGCAACGTCATTACGGACAGCCTCGCAGGTTCGACCGGAATCGGGCGAGCGCTACGCTAGCAAGGGATGTAATCGGTTACATGACGCACTGCAGCGCCGCCGGGCGCTGGCGCTGCCATCGCGGGAGCGCTGACGGATGTGGCTCTGGACGGCTGCCGGCTTGCCCCTATCCTGACTGGCAGCGACCACCGATCTGAAATGGATTGATGATGGAATTCAGTTTCACGCTGATGTACCGAGTGCCTGATACCGGAAAAGATCTCAGTGCATTTGAGCGAGGTCTTGCAGAGGTGGGGTGCGACGATGCGCTGCTGGGCAGTGGTTCGCCGGGCGTGTTGGCGTTGCGATTCCAGCGAGAAGGCACAGCCGCAGACGATGTCGCGCGTGCCGCATGCGTGCAGGTTCAGAGTGCGCTACCGGAAGCCGAATTGATAACCGTGCATGTCGATGTCAGCAATGCTGCCGGCGTCTCCAATTTCGGTGCCTCCAAAGCTGAGCTTGTTTGACGTCCACGGCGCATTTCTCGGAAGCAGCCGAGCATGGCTCGGCTCTACATGGCTTCCGGCAGGTCAAGCGGCATCCCCCATTACAGCTCCACCGTCTCCCACCAGCGCGTGCCCGCCTGCGGCGCCTGCATGTCCAGCGCTTCGCCCATCATCGGCGTGGCCACCGGCACGTTCTTTGCGCCAGCCAATGCAGTGATGCGCTCGAACGGTTGCTGCCAGACGTGCAGCGCCAGATCGAAGGTGCCGTTGTGGATCGGCAGCAGCCACTTGCCGCGCAGGTCCAGGTGCGCCTGCAGGGTCTGCTCGGGCTGCATGTGCACGAAGGCCCAGCGCGGGTCGTAGGCACCGGTTTCGATCATGGTCAGGTCGAACGGGCCGTACTTCTCACCGATGGCCTTGAAGCCGTCGAAGTAGCCGGTGTCGCCGCTGAAGAAGATGCGGAAGTCGCCGTCCTGGATCACCCATGACGCCCACAGGCTGCGATCGCTGTCGCCCAGACCGCGGCCGGAGAAATGCTGGCCCGGGGTGGCTGTCAGGCGCAGGCCACTGGCCTCGGTCGATTGCCACCAGTCCAGCTGTTCGACCTTGCTGGCGTCCACGCCCCACGCAATCAACTGGTCGCCCACGCCCAACGGTGCGATGAAGCGCGCGGTCTTGCCGGCCAGCTGCATCACTGCGGCATGGTCCAGGTGGTCGTAGTGGTTGTGCGAGAGGATCACGCCGGCGATCGGCGGCAGTTCGTCGATGCTGATCGGCGGTGCGTGGAAGCGCGCCGGGCCCAGCCACTGTACCGGCGAAGCGCGCTCGGAGAACACCGGATCGGTCAGCCAGTATTGGCCACGCAGCTTCAGCAGGATCGTGGAATGCCCGAGCCGGAACAGGCTGCGATCAGGCGCGGCGTCCAGGGTTGCACGGTCCAGCGGCAGCACCGGAATGGGGTGGGCGGGCACGGTGCCCTTGGGCTTGTTGAACAGGAACGTCCACCAGATCTCCGCGCCATCGCGCAGGCCCATCGCCGGACGCGGCAGGGCATTGCGGAACTTGCCGTCGCGGTACTGCGGCGAATCGGGGAAGTCGGGGAGGGACCAGGACTTGCAGAAGGTGTAGGCGGTCACGGCGAGGATTCCAAGCAAAAGGACAAGGAGCAGGCGCTTCATGGGTGACGTCCGCTGTGTACACTGCACAGTGTAGTTTCGTATTTTTCAAAAGTACACTGCCGGGTGTAAAATGGTGGCATCCGTTCAGTTATCTGGTTCCTGCCATGTCCCGTGCCCCGCAACGCCTGACCGACCGCAAACGCGAAGCCATCGTGCGTGCGGCGGTGGAGGAGTTCCGCGCGTCGGGCTACGAGGCGACCAGCATGGACCGCATCGCCGAGGTGGCCGGGGTCTCCAAGCGCACCGTCTACAACCACTTCCCGAGCAAGGAAGCGTTGTTCTCGATGATCCTGGAGGAGCTGTGGGAGCGCAGCGTGGCCAGCGACGCACTGCCGTACCGCGCCGACCAGCCGCTGCAGGCGCAGCTGATGCAGCTGCTGGGGCAGAAGCTGGAGCTGCTCAGTGATGCCAACTTCATCGACCTGGCGCGGGTGGCGATGGCCGAAATCATCCACTCACCGGAACGGGCGCAGGCCATCGTCTGCCGCATGGGCGAGAAGGAAAGTGGCGAGAGCGCATGGATCCGCGCGGCAATCGCCGATGGCCGGCTGCGCCAGGTCGATCCGGAGTTCGCCGGCCACCAGCTGCACGGCCTGGTGAAGAGCTTTGCATTCTGGCCGCAGGTGACGATGGGGCAGGCGCCGTTGAACGAACAGGAGCGCGCACGCGTGGCCGAATCGGCGGTGGCGATGTTCCTGGGTTACTACGCGGTCTAGCTGGCGGCGAAGCGGCGGAACTCGTCGGCCGGCAACGCGGCCGAGTACAGATAGCCCTGGCCGACATCCACGCCCAGTGCGCGCAGTTGCTGTTCCTGCGCGAGGGTTTCGGTACCCTCGGCCACCACGATCGCACCGCAGCGATGCGCGACTTCGACGATGAAGCGAACGATCGACTGCGACTTGGCGTCGGACAGGGTGGCAATCAACGCCTGCTCGATCTTGACCTCGGCGATGGCCAGCTGCGAGAGCAGGATCAGGGTTGAATAGCCGGCACCGAAATCATCCAGTGACAGCGTGACCTCCGCCGCCAGCAGCTGTGCGATGTTGGCATCGACCACGTCGCGCTCGACGATCTCGGTCCATTCGACGATCTCCAGGCGCAGCATCACGCCGGGCACATCGTGCAGTGCCAGCAATTCCTGCAGGCGCAGGCCGAAGTCGGGCAGGCGCAGTGACTCGGCCGAAACGTTCACGGCGATCTTCAGCTGCGAGCCATCGCGTCGGCACTGCTGCAGGAAGTGGATGGCCGACTGCAGCGTGGCCCATTCCAGTTCAGCCAACCGCCCCTGCCGGCGCAGCAGCGAGATCACCCGCATCGGCGCGATCAGCCGGCCCTCGCTGTCGCGCATGCGCAGCAGTGCTTCGGCGCCGACCAGCTGGCGATCCTGCAGGCGATGCTTGGGCTGGTAGCACAGGGGGGCATCTCCCTGCTGCAGCCAGCGTTCGAGGGCGACTTCGATCAGGGCGTCGATCTCGCTGTCGCGCTGGATCGGGTCGTCGAAGAACACGACGCCGGATTCGATCGCACTCAGCGCCACGGTGATCGCGCGGAACGGAAGATGTCCTTCGTCGGCATCGGAGGGGGGCTTCAATTCGACCACCGCACAGCGGAACAGCGGCCGGAAGCCGGGCCAATCGCGGCCGACCCGATCGGCCAGGTTGCTGGCCAGCTCGGTGATCTGCGGCTGCGTGCGCAGTTCGAACAAGGTCAGGTCGCGCACCAGGATCGCCAGCGCGGCATCGCCGAACTGGTAGATCTCCAGCTGCCCGGCTGGCAGCGAGGGCAGCAGCCGATGCACCTCGTCGGTGCTGTCGCGCTGCCACAGGCCGTTGTCCTGCAGCGGACCATAGCGCAGGCGCAGGTCGCGCAGGTTGCCCATCTCGGCCACGATCAGGCAGGCCTTGCCGATGCCGTCGTTGTCGCGCCAGTAATGTTGCAGGCGTTCGCCAAGTGCACGCATGTTGGGCAGGCCACTGATCGGATCGATGCGCAGCCAGGCCTGTTCGCGCTGACGCTGTGCATCGATCTGCGCATCGTTGTAGACCAGCGCGAACACCGCGCCGAGCATCAGCAGCGATAGTGGCAGTGCCAGCAGCCGCTGGATTGCCAACTCCTCCACGGGCAGCTGATTGGCGCCGATGATTGCGACGCCCAGTGCCAGGCCCAACGCAGTGACGGCGATGCGCACGCTCCAGGCCTGCAGGATCACGCGCAGCGAGAGCTCATTGAGCATGCGCGGGTGCAGGCGCCTGCGCAGCCAGACGCCGGCCAGCATCTGCAGCGTGGCCTCGAGGCCGGCCGGCAGGAAATACTGGGTGCCGGCAAACTGGTAGCGGGCCAGCAGGCTGGCGGCCAGGCAGGTCAGGCCGCCGCGCCAACCGCCCAGCAGGCCACTGACCAGCAGGATGTCGAAGCCGAGGTGCAGCTTGACCGCACCCTGGGTGTAACGGGCCACGAACCAGGAATTGAACAGGTAGATCAGGCCCAGCGCCACGCCGACATACAGGCGACGGCCTTCAATGGCATGGCCGGCGCGGCGGGTGGCGATCAGCAGCACGCCGATCATGCCGATCACCGCCGTGGCCTGCAGCAGGTACAGCGGCAGGCTGGGCAGGGCGCTGTCCAGGACCTGGGCCGAGACCCGTGAAAGCGCATCCATAGCAGGTTCCCGCCTGTGACCGACGGCCAGTGACGAGCAGCGTAGTCGCAGCAGGGCGCAGGTTCAATTGCACTGGCTGGGTTCGGGCAGGAGGTGTTCGGCCATGAAATCGACAAACGCGCGTACACGCGGCTGCTGATGGCGATGGCTTGGCCAGAGGGCCCAGAAGGTGCTGCGCTCGGTGCTCCATGGGTCCAGGACGCTGACGAGTTCACCGCGGTCCAGCGCATCACGCGTGGCGAAGTCGGGCAGGCACGCAATGCCATGGCCATCAATGGCCATGTGCAGGATCGTCTCAAGATGATTGGCGGTCATTGCGGCAGTCAGCCGTGGCTCAGTGCCTCCCTCATGCGTGGGCAGCGGCCAACGTTCGATCAGGCCGGTGCCGGGAAAGCGATGGAGGAGGCATGCGTGGCCGCTCAGATCATCCGGGTGCTGTGGCGTGCCGCGCTTGGCGAAGTACGCAGGGGCGCCCACGCAGAGCAGGCGGGCACTGCCGAGGTTGCGGCCGTGCAGCCTGGAGTCGGCGGGGTTGCCCGTGCGGACAACGGCGTCGAAGCCCTCCTCGATGACATCGACAAGACGGTCGCTGAAGTGCAGGTCGAGTTCGATGGCGGGAAAGCGGTGCGCAAAGGCCGATAGCACCGGCAGCATCAGTCCGCTGGCGAGTGGAAGACTGACCTTCAGGCGACCGCTGGGCGCGGCCTGGGCGTCGGTCAGCTCGCGCTCCGCTGCGGCGACCTCGGTCATGATGCGACGGCAGCGTTCAAGGAACTGCTCGCCTTCGGCAGTCAGGCTGACGCTGCGGGTATTGCGATTCAGCAGGCGGGCGCCCAGACGCTCTTCCAGCCGGGCAATGGTCTTGCTTGCCGCCGAAGGGGTGATGCCACGCTGTCGTGCTGCGGCCGCGAAGCTGCGTGCCTCGGCGACCAGAACGAAGAGGCTGAGACCGGCAAAGCTGTCCATGACATGGCCATTGATGACGTTCATGTCATTAAAGCACGGACACAACGATGGATTCTTAGGCGATAGCGTCGTCGCTAGCATCAATGCGGTGGCGCCTCGCCACGCTGGAGTTTCATCGACATGTCAGTTGCTTCTGCTGAGACGGCCGGATCATCACGCTTTGGAGTGGTGCTGGCGGGCTGCCTGACGGCGCTCACCATTCCCTTGAGCATTGCCAGCCCCGCCGTTGGCATTCCCGCCATCCGGGACGCGCTGGACGGTTCGCCTGCGGCGTTGTCCTGGATCATCAACGCTTATCTGTTGACCTACGGCTGCACCACGCTGGTGGCCGGTGGGCTGGCCGATCTGCATGGCAGGCGCCGGATCTGGCTTCTGGGCGGCGCGTCGTTTGCGCTCGTCACCGGCCTGATCCCCTTGATGCCCGGTGTGGCGTGGATCAATGCACTGCGACTGCTTCAGGGGATGGCGGCGTCGGCTGCGTTTGCCGGTGCGATGGCGTCGCTGGCGCAGGTGTTCGACGGCCAGGCGCGGGCCAGGGTGTTCAGCCTGATCGGCACCACCTTTGGTGCAGGAGCCGCAGGCGGTCCGCTGCTGGCAGGCGGATTGATCGATGCGCTGGGCTGGGAATGGGTGTTCTTCCTGCCTGCGTTGCTGGCCGCCCTGACCGTACCGTTGGTCGCCCTGTCATCCGTCGAATCGAAGAGCGCCGGTTCGCCACGCCTGGATTGGCTGGGCGCCGTCACCTTCATGCTGGCGCTTGGGTCTCTCACCTACGCCATGATCGTGCTGCCGGAACGCGGCCTGTTGCATCCGCAGACGCTGGTATTGCTGGCGCTCTCGATGGTGTTGCTGGCCGCGTTCATTGCCGTCGAGCGCTCCCATCGAACACCGCTGCTGGATCTCGGGCTGTTCCGCAACCGGCGCTTTGTCGGCGTGCAGATTCTCGCCGCTGCGCCTGCGTTCTCGTACGTCGTCCTTCTGGTGGTGCTGCCGGCGGGGTTCATCGGTGTTGAAGGGCTGCGGCCCACCGAAGCCGGACTGGCGATGGCAGCACTGTCTGCACCCTTGCTGGTTGTGCCCCTGGTTGCCGGTTACCTGCTGCGCTGGATTCCGGCGCGGACGCTGTGCTGTGCAGGCCTGCTGATCGGCGCGCTTGGGCTGGCATGGCTGGCCCAGGTGTTCCAGCTACCTTCGGTGCGCTGGATGCCGATGCTGGTCATCGGGATCGGCATCGGTCTGCCTTGGGGGATCATGGATGGACTGGCGGTCAGTGTGGTCGGCAAAGAGCAGGCGGGCATGGCCGCTGGCATTTTCAATGCGATGCGACTGGCAGGTGATTCCATTGCCCTCGCGCTTGTCGGCATCATGCTTTCTGCCCGGATTGGCGGGAGCGTAGCGCTGGAAGCCGGCGTCGTGGCCCGTGCCGCCGTGCACAGGCTGTCCATGGGCGACCTTGGCGGAGCGGTGGAGGCATTGCCCGGCGTTTCGAGAACGGCGCTGGCCCAGGCATACATGGAGTCCGTCCGTGGCCAGCTGTTTGTCCTGGCGATGGCGACCGTGCTGACCGCCATCGTGCTCGGGTACCTGTTGCGCGAAGAGTTCGAGCCTGGCCTGCGCAGGCGTGGTCAGTAGCGTGGGTCGGCGATGGCCGGCAGCACCAGTTCTCGCACGAAGCCGGACGGTGACAACTGCAGCAACGCGCGCACCATCGCAACGACGTCGTGCACCGGCACCAGCTCGCCGTCGCCGCGCGCTGCGGCCTCGGCCACCGGCACTGAAAGTGCATCGTCGGTGTTGAGGTAGCCCAGCTGCAGGCTGGTCACCGCCAGGCGGCGATCGCGGAAGCCCTCGCGCAGTGCATCGGCGATACCGTTGAGCGCGAACTTGGATGCGCCGAACGCCACTTCCGGGCGGCCGCTGCGTGGCAGTGCCGAGGTCGAGCCGGTCAGCACCAGCTGCGGGCGTGGCGCGCCCAGCACCCGCGGCAGCAGGCGCTGCAGCAGCACCAGGGGGGCGGTGATGTTGACGTCGACCAGTTGGGTGAGCGCGGCATCGGTTTCGTCGAGGAAGGCGTACTCGTCGCTGAAGGCGGTCTGTTCCCAGATGCCCAGGTTGTGGATCAGCACATCCAGATCGGCCGGTGCCTGCGCTGCGATGTGATTCGCAGCCAGGGTGGGCTGGGACAGATCGGCTTCGATCCACTGCAGGGTGACGCCCTCGGGGCATTCAATATCGCGCGGTCGGTTGCGTGAAACGCCGATGACGGTGTCGCCTGCACTGCACAGGCCTTCCACGAACGCCCGACCGAGGCCCCTGCTGGCGCCGATGACCATCAATTTCATGTTGCTTCCTTGTTGTACTGCGGCGGCCTCAGTCGGCCACCAGAACGGTGTCCCAATCGGCGAACGCACGCAGGCCGCTGCGTTCGGCGGTAATGATCGAGGCGGTGTTGTCGAGCTGGCAACGGTACTGCGGCTGCAGCCCGGCCGCCCGCGCGGACACGGCCATGGCGTGTACCAGCTGGCGCGCGTGCCCGCGACCGCGGGCCTCGGGCAGGGTCAGCACGCCCATGTCGGCCAGGGCCGGATCCAGGCTCCACGGGTACATGCTTCCCGCGGCAACCAGCCGCTCGCCATCGAAGGCGCCGAACACCTGCCAGTGGTCCAGCTCGACCCAGGCGGCATCCAGATCCTCCTCGCTCGCGCTGGCCTGGAACCCGTCGAACGCGGCTGCGTCGGCCGGGCCAAGACGGCGGATATGTGGCGGTGCAGGGCGCTCGGCCAGGGCCGCAAGTGCTGCGGCGGGGAAGTAGAAGACGCGATCCGCGCCATGCGTGCGCTGGCCGAGCTGCTGCAGGCGCAGTTGCAGCTGCGGGAGCGTCCAGTGCGGCTGCGCGTGCAGTTGCAGGCGAGCGGCCAGGGCCGGGCGCAGCAGTGCGCGCGCGGGGCCCGCGACCGGCTGCAGCAGCATGCCGTCCTCGCCCTCATCGAAATCATCGCTGCACGCCAACTGCAGCAGTGGATCATCCTGCAGCATGCGCTGCCCGGAGAACACGCTGCGCCAGGTCGCATCGATCAACGGGGCAAACACATCATCCATGACCGGTGTCTCGCTCAGTGCCGGGGCAGGTCCACCTGCAGGCCGGCGGCCTTCCATTCGGGGTAACCGGCGGCGAGCCGCTGCGCGGTCAGTCCGGCCTCGCGCAGCATCGCCACCGCATCGTTGGACAGCACGCAGTAGGGACCGCGGCAGTACGCGACAATGTGGACGGCACGCGGCAGTTCGTCCATCCGTGCACGCAGTTCCGTAACGGGAATGTTCAGCGCGCCGGGCAGGTGGCCCAGATCGAATTCCTCACGCGGCCGCACATCCAGCAGCACCACGCTGCTGCGTTGTTCCAGCAACTGCTCGACAGTCAGGCCTTCCAGAGCATCGCGGCGCTGCAGGCTGTCGTGGATCACGCCGTGCATCTCGCTGCGCTGGTGGTCGGCATAGTCGCGCAGCGCGGCCAGCAGGTTGCCCAGCGGACCCTCACCACTGCGGTAGAGGATGCGCTTGCCATCGCGTCGGGTCTGAACCAGGCCGGCACGGCGCAGCTGCTGCAGATGCTGGGAGGTATTGGCCACCGACAGCCCGGTCAGTTCGGCCAGGCGCTCCACTGCGCGCTCGCCCTGGGCGATGTGCTCCAGCAGGGCCAGGCGATGGGCATGGCCGAGCGTGCGGGCGATTTCGGCCAAGGCTTCCAGCGGTGAGAGCGGTGGCTCTGTTGCAGCGTTCATGCGGCGCACGCTAGCATCGCTCTATCATTCAAGCAAATAATTGAAGGTGCGTGATATGGCTGGCCTGGCGACATTCGTGATGGATGCGGTGGTAGTCGGCGTGGGAGCGACCGCAGTGATGGACCTGTGGGCGCTGGTGCAGCGGCGGCTGCTTGGCATTCCCTCGCTGGATTTCGCGATGGTGGGCCGCTGGCTGGGGCATCTGCCGCGCGGGCGCTTCCGCCACGATGGCATCGGCCGCTCGGCGGTGGTCAGTGGCGAGCGCGCGCTGGGTTGGACCGCGCATTACGTGATCGGTGTGGTCTTCGCCGCGTTGCTGCTGGCCGTGGTGGGGAACGGTTGGGTGCAGGCGCCGACACTGTGGCCGGCGCTGGCCTTCGGCATCCTCAGCGTCGCCGCACCGTTCCTCATCCTGCAGCCGGGCATGGGCGCGGGCATTGCCGCTTCAAAGACCCCGGCGCCGGGCAAGGCGCGCCTGCGCAGCCTGGTGGCGCACAGTGTGTTCGGCCTGGGCATGTACCTTTCCGCGTTGTTGTTGGCTGCGGTCCATGCAGGATGAGCGAGAATCCGTGGGGTCACCGGCAACAGGAACACCTCGGCATGGAAGCACCCGAATCCATCACTGATGACATGCCGCTGCCGTGGGCGTGGCAGGACGCATTGGCCGATGCGCGCATCGAGCGGCAATCGATCGGTGTGTCGCGTGCGGATGTTGCCCGCGTGCATCGGCCGGGCCAGGCCGATGCTTTCCTGAAGTCGGAAGTGATCGACGCCTTCAGTGAGCTGGGCGATGAGATCGCACGCCTGCGTTGGCTGCAGGCACAGGGACAACCGGTGCCAACGGTGATTGCCACTGCCGAAGAGGCGGGCCGGCGCTGGTTGCTGATGAGCGCGCTGCCTGGCCGCGACCTGGCCTCGTCGCCGGAGCTCGCGCCGCAGCAGCTGGTGGAGCTGCTGGCCGACGCGCTACGCGAGCTGCATGCGTTGCCGGTGGCAGCCTGTCCGTTCGACCAGCGACTGGCGTCGCGCGTGCAGGTCGCGCAGGCCCGCATTGAAGCGGGCCTGGTGGATGCCGATGATTTCGATGACGAACGCCTGGGGCAGAGTCCGCAGCAGGTCTTCGCCGAACTGTGCAGCACCCGGCCCGACCATGAAGACCTGGTGGTCAGCCATGGCGATGCGTGCCTGCCGAATCTGATGGTGGCCGAGGGCCGCTTCAGTGGTTTCATCGACTGTGGCCGGCTGGGTGTGGCCGACCGCTACCAGGACCTGGCGCTGGCCGCGCGCAGCCTGGTCCACAACTTCGGCGACACGCGTTGGGTCGCGCCGTTGTTCCAACGCTACGGTGCGGTGGCCGACGAGCGCCGGCTGGCGTTCTACCGGTTGCTCGACGAGTTCTTCTGAGCCCGCGCATGGCTGGCGATGGCCGCGCAGATCAGGCCACCGACCACGCTCAGGTGTTCCAGCGCGAAGAACAGGGCCAGCTGCTGTTCGGCGCCGTGCTTGTTCCAGAAGGTATGCACGATGACGATGGTCAGCAGCATGAACACCGCCAGCGCGCCGCTGCCCAGCCAGAGCAGGCGATCGAGCAGCAGGCACAGTGCGCCGCCCAGCAGCACCACGGCGCTGGCGATGTTGAACAGCACAGGTGGTTGCAATCCGGCGGCCTGCATTTCGGCCACGCTGTTGTCCCACGCCAGCAGCTTGGCCAGGCCCGAGGACAGGAACACCACGGCCAGCAACAGCCGCGCGAGGAACCACAGCACGCGGCTGTCGAGCAGGGTGATGATCATCCGTGGCATGCAGGAACTCCGGCTTGAGCGTGGGACAGGCCGCGCAGTATCGGGCCTCAACCGCAGTTGAGGTCAAGGCTGGCTGAACGGAGCCCGGCGTTGGCCGGATTGCCAGCTTCTAATTGGACGAACGTTCGTTCACTATTTGCGCCATGAACCGAGCCGACCGCAACGAGCAACGCATCGCGCAGATCCTGCAGGCCGCCCTGCAGTGCTTCCTCGTGAAGGGATTCCACCAGACCAGCATGCGTGACATCGCGCAGGCGGCCGGCGTCAGCCTGGGCAATCTCTACAACCACTTCCCGGGCAAGGAGGCGATCATCCTTGCGGTGGCGGTGGCCGAGAGCGAAGAACTGGCACCGTTGCTGCAGCGACTGGCCGCGTCCGATGGCGAACGCACACAGGTGATGGCCTTCCTGCAGGACTTCCATGCACTGTGCCGGCAGCCGGAGTGGGCAACACTTGCAGTGGAGGTGCTGGCCGAGAGTGCACGCAATCCGGCCGTGGCCGAGGCCTTCGCGGCCAATCGCAGGCAATTGCAGGCGACGCTGGCCGAAGCCCTGCAGCAGATGGCACAGCGCGAACGTCGGCGTCCCGTACTGGCGCCGGCACTGCAGGCGCAGGTGCTGCTGGATGCCATCGAAAGCGATGCGCTGCGTCGGGGGCTGGGCGAAGCCGAGGGCGCCGATGAAGCATCGCTGGATCTTGGCCTGCTCGCGCTGCTGCTCGGGGCACGCGCATGAGCGTCGTGGACCGGCGGCTGCACGGACTGGACCTGGCCCGCTACCTGGCACTGGCCGGCATGGTGCTGGTGAATTTCCGTCTGGCGATGGCTGTGCCGGCAGAGGGTGAGGGTTGGCTGGCAGGGTTCTTCCATCTGCTGGAAGGCAAGGCTTCGGCGACGTTCGTTACGCTGGCCGGCTTGGGCCTGGTGCTGGCCACGCAGCGGCAAGGGTGGTGGCCGGCCAGCGTGCATACCTGGAGGCGCGCGCTGTTCCTGATGGTGCTGGGCCTGCTCAACCTGACCCTGTTCCCGGCCGATATCCTGCACTACTACGCGGTGTATTTCGCGTTGGCAGTGCTGTGGCTGCGTGCCTCGCCGCGGGTGTTGCTGGCCAGCATCGTGGGCCTGGCGGCCTGTTCGTTCTGGGCGTTGCTGCACTGGGACTACAGCCAGGGATGGAACTGGCAGACGCTGGAATACACCGGTCTGTGGCAATGGCCGGGCGCGGCCCGCAACCTGCTGTTCAATGGCTTCCACCCGTTGATGCCGTGGCTGTGCTTCTTCCTGCTGGGCATGCTGCTGGCGCGCCTTCAGTTGTCGCAGCCTCGGGTGCAGCATGCATTGCTGGTGCTGGGCCTGTTGCTGATCGCGGCTGGACATGGCGTGCAGCAGCTCGCACAGGGAACGCTCTGGCAGGCGTGGCTGGGAACGCAGCCGATGCCGCCGGGACCCGCCTACGTGCTTACCGGTGCGGGCGCGGCCTGCAGTGTCATCGCCGCCTGCCTGTGGCTGACGCGTGTACGCCCGGGCGACTGGCTGGAGCCGTTCACCGCGGCCGGGCGCATGACCCTGACCCTGTACGTGGGTCACATCCTGCTGGGCATGGGCACGCTGGAAAGCCTGGGCCTGCTCGATGGCCGTGCATCGCTGGCGTCGGTGCTGCTGTGGGCGCTGCTGTTCCTGATGCTGGCGACCGGCGCGGCGTGGCTGTGGTCATGGCAGTTCGCGCGCGGTCCGCTGGAGGCGGTGATGCGCCGTATTGCAGGCTAGTTCTTTGGTCGTGCCGAGGTGATGTTGTGACGGACATGTCTGTGTCGTGGCGAGCGCATCTGCGATAGTGGTGGCAGGTAACACTTTCCGCTTGCATCCATGTCATTCGCTTCGGCGCAGCATCTCGGCGAAGTCCTGCAACAATCCTATGGCATCACCCCCACCGCCGTGGTGCCACGCCCGGTGGGCGCCGACGCCAATGCCAGCGTGTATCGCGTCGATGCGCGGCACGGGCAGTGGTGGTTGAAATGCCGCACCTACCAGGTCGACCCATCGGTGTGGGACAGCCTGCACTGGATGCGCGGCACGTTGGGTATCGATGAGATCGTCGCGCCGTGGCCGGCACTGACCGGTGGTGCGTCGGTGCAACGTTGGGGATTGCAGTTCACCCTGTTCCCTTATGTGGAAGGCCAGTCCGGGTTCGAGGCAGCGTTGAGCCGCACGCAGTGGAAACGGCTGGGTGAGGTGCTGCGGCGCCTGCACGGCGCGCAGCTGCCACCGGAACTGCAGCAGGCGTTGCCGATCGTGCGGCTTGAAACGGCGGCGCTGGAGACCGTTGGGCAATGGCTGGCCGGCGAGGGCCTGGCGGCCGCGAAGGACGGGCTGGGCCGCGCATTCGTTTCGGTATGGGACCAGCAGCACGCGCGCATCACAGCGCTGCATGCACAGGCACGGGAACTGCTCGCGGCCTTGCAGGACGTGCCGGTAGACCTGCATCTGTGCCACACCGATCTGCATGCCGGCAACCTGCTGATGGGCAATGACGGTGGGCTGCACCTGATTGATTGGGATGGCCTGTCGCTGGCACCGCGCGAGCGCGACCTGATGTTCATCGGTGCGGCGGTTGGCGGGCGCTGGGGGCGCGAGAATCCGCTGGGCTTCGAGGACGGCTACGGCAGCGACCGCGGCGACCCGCGCTGGATCGCCTGGTACCGGCACTGGCGCATCCTGCAGGACCTGATCGAGTTCCAGCAGGTGCTGCTGGGCAGCGATGGCGAGGAGCGTTCGCCGCAACTGCGCCGACAGTCGCTACATTACCTGGGCGAGCAGTTCGCGCCGGGCAATGTGTTCGATGCGGCGGAGCGGGTGTATCTGGCGTTGTAAATGCACGTCACCTGCCATGGGTGAACCGTCGCGCTTCGCGCGATGAGTCGAGCATGGCTCGACACTACAGTTACGCTCGGCAGCTCTTTGTGCCGCCATCGTTGATCGGGCGGACAGGAATCATCCGCGCATGGCGCGGATCTACTCGGCGGGCTTGGCCGCTGCCGAGGCCGCTGCGCTCGCGGCGCGGCGCGACAACACGGCCTCGCGGTGGGCGATGTAGGCGTTGGCGGCGAGGATGATGCCGGCACCGATGATCGTCCAGCGATCCACGCTTTCGTTGAACAGCAGCCAGCCGAACAGCGTTACCAGCGGCAACTGCAGGAAGCTGATCGGCGTCAGCGCCGAGACTTCGCCCAGGCGCAGCGCACGTGTCCACAGCAGTTGGCCGATGGTGCCGAGCACGCCGGTGGCCAGCAGCCACAGCCATGCGGTGCCGGTGGGCCAGACCCATACGAACACTGCCGGCACCAACGACAATGGCACCCAGAACACGTAGGTGTAGAGCACGACGGTATCGGCACTGTCGATGCGGGTGAGCTGCTTGATCTGGATCGCCACCAGCGAACTGAGCACGGCCGCACCCACCGCGACCAGACTGCCAGCGGTGAAACCGGCGGTGCCGGGACGCACGATCACCAGTACACCGATGAAGCCGACGACGACGGCGGCCCAGCGGCGCACGCGCACGGTCTCGCCCAGCCACAGCACGGCGGCGATGGTGACGAACAGCGGCGTGGAGTACGAGAGCGAAACCGCCTGCGCCAGTGGCAGGTGGCCCAGTGCCCAGAAGGCGCACAGCATCGAACCCAGGCCGATCGCACTGCGCACGAAGTAGCGCGGCAGCTGCTGGGTTTTCAGCGGCGCGTGGCCTGGCCGCAGCAGCATCGGCAGCAACGCCAGCAGGCCGAAGGCGTTGCGGAAGAACGCCACTTCCTGGGTGGGCACGTAGCGCGTGGCGTAGCGGATCGCCACCGCCATCAGGCCGAATGCCATCGTGCTGCCGAGCATCAGCAGCGCCGCCCGCATCGGGGTGGCGCTGGGGGAGAGGGCGGGGGTGTTCACCACTGTGCGCCGAGCAGGCGGGGCTCCGGTTCGATTGGCACGCCGAACTTCTCCAGCACGGAAGCAGAGATGCGTCGCGCCAGCGCCAGCAGTTCAGCGCCGGTGGCGTTGCCGTGGTTGACCAGCACCAGTGCGTGGCTCGGCGCCACGCCAGCATCGCCTTCGCGGAAGCCCTTCCAGCCGCAGGACTCGATCATCCATGCCGCCGAGACCTTGCGCTTGCCGTCCTGGTCGGACGGGAACACCGGCAGCTCGGGGAAGTGCTGCAGCAGCACGTCGACCTGTTCCAGCGGCAGCACCGGGTTCTTGAAGAAGCTGCCGGCGTTGCCCAGTACATCCGGGTCGGGCAGCTTGCGGCGGCGGATCGCGATCACCGCATTGGCCACGTCCACCGCACTGGGCAATTCCACACCCTGCGCCTGCAGTTCCTCGCGGATGCCGGCGTAGTCCATGCGCAGGTCATGCAGCAGTGGCAGCTTCAGTTCGATGGCGGTGATCAGGTAGCGGTCCATCTGCTGCTTGAACACGCTGTCGCGGTAGGCGAAGCCACACTGTTCGTTGTCCAGCCGCACCCAGGCCTGTTCCTGGCAGTCCCAGGCTTCGACGGCCTGGATGAACTCGCCGACCTGCGCGCCATAGGCGCCGATGTTCTGGATCGGCGCGGCACCGGCGGTGCCGGGAATCAGGGCCAGGTTCTCCAGGCCGGACAGGCCTTCCTGCAGCGACCACATCACCAGGCCGTGCCACGGCACACCGGCACCGGCGCGGATCACGGCATGGTCGGCGCGATGCTCGAGGAAGCTGATGTCACGGTTGCCGAACACCAGCACGGTGCCCGGCAGGTCCTCGGCGATCAGCACATTGCTGCCGGCACCCAGCACCAGCAGCGGGCCGCTGGCCACTTCGGGCAATGCCAGCACTTCCGGCAGCAGCGTGGGATCGTGCAGTTCCAGCAGCTGAGCGGCGCTGGCCTGCACATGGAAGGTGTTCAGCGCCTGCAGCGGCGCATTGCGGGTGAGCGTCCAGCGCAGCGGGGCGTTGCCGTCGACGGTATCCATGGGTGTGCTCACAGTGGGGCCATCGCGCCGCGGCTCGGCGCTTCGCGGCGGCGACGGATCGCCTCCACGCATTCGGAGACGAGGGCCGGGCCGCGGAAGATCAGGCCGCTGTAGCACTGCACCAGGGCCGCACCAGCAGCCATCTTGGCCACCGCGTCGGCACCGGACAGGATGCCGCCGACCCCGATCAGCGGCACCGACTCGGGCAGGCGCGAACGCAGACGGCGCAGTACCAGGGTGGACTGCTCCAGCACCGGCGCGCCGGACAGGCCGCCGGCCTCGTTGGCCAGCGGGTCGCCGGCCACCTTGCTGTGGTCGATGGTGGTGTTGGTGGCGATCACGCCGTCCACCTGCAGTTCGCCCAGCACGCGGGCAGCGGCATCGATGTCGCGCTCGCTCAGGTCGGGCGCCACCTTGACCAGCATCGGCACGCGGCGACCGTGGCGGGCCGCGAGATCTTCCTGGCGGTCGCGCAACTGGCTGACCAGCTGGCGCAGCGCGGTTTCTTCCTGCAGTTCACGCAGGCCGGCGGTGTTGGGCGAGGAGATGTTGACGGTGATGTAGTCGGCCAGCGGGTACACCTTGTCCAGGCAGGCGACGTAATCGTCCACGGCCTGTTCGTTCGGGGTGTCCTTGTTCTTGCCGATGTTGATGCCGAGCAGGCCGCGGCGGTTGCGCGCGCGCTCGACGTTGCGCACCAGCGCGTCCACGCCCGCATTGTTGAAGCCCATGCGGTTGATGATCGCGTTGTGTTCCGGCAGGCGGAACAGGCGCGGCTGCGGATTGCCGGCCTGCGGGCGCGGGGTGATGGTGCCGATTTCGACGAAGCCGAAACCCAGCGCGAACAGCGCATCGATGTGCTCGCCATTCTTGTCCAGGCCGGCGGCCAGGCCGACCGGATTGGGGAAGGTCAACCCGAACACCGTGCTGGGCATCGGCGCGATGCGTGCGGCCAGCAGCGGCGTGGTGCCGGTGCGGTAGGCCAGGTCCAGTGCGGACAGGCCAAGGCCGTGGGCGCGCTCGGCGTCGAGCGAGAACAGGAAGGGGCGGGCAAGCGAATACATGCGTCGGTTCAGTCCAGCGTGCCGAGGAAGGCTCGGGTTCGATATTCAAAAGCGACCTGGCCGTCGACCGCGTGGGCGGCGAACAGGTCCTGCAGAGCGTCGATCATCGGCGCGTGACGCGGATGACCGGCTTGCGGGGCATAGGAGGAGGACAGCAGGCGCCCGCGCAGGGCGTCGAAGTCCAGGTGCTGCACGTTCGGCAGCTCGACCATGCCGCGCAGGCCGGGGCCGAACCAGGCCTGCATGGTGGCATCGTCCTGGTAGCGCTCGGCCACGGCGGAGTAGTCGGTGCCGTAATCCAGCAGCAGCTGTTCGTAGCCGACCAGGAACGGACTGGCATCGAGCAGGCGCGAATTCCAGTAGATCAGTGCCAGGCCACCCGGGCGCAGGATGCGCTGCCACTCGGCGCGCACCGCCACGGTGTCGAACCAGTGGAAGGCCTGCGCGACACTGACCAGATCGATGCTGGCGTCGTCCAGTGTGGTGGCCTCGGCGCGGCCGTCGACCGCGCGGAACTGCGGGTACTGCGGTGCCAGCCATTGCTCGGCCGCGCCCCGCATGGCGGCATTGGGCTCAACCGCGACTACCGGATGGCCGCTGGCCAGGAACTGGCGGCTGGAAATACCGGTACCGGCGCCGATGTCGGCGACGAGCGCCTCGCGGCTGACGCCCATCGGGCCGTGCAGCCATTCCAGCAGCGCGGGTGGGTAATCGGGCCGGTAGCGGACGTAATCGGCGACGCGGCTGCTGAAGCGTTCAGTGCTGTCGGAAGCGGTCATGGCAGTCAGTTCGACATCGCAGCGAGCCAGGCCAGGCCGCCGAAGAACAGGATGAAGACCAGGATGGCGGCGATCACGGCGCCGACCATCACCCAGCCCAGTACCAGACCGGTGACGGCCAGGCCATCGCCTTCCAGTTCATGCGGGCGGCGGCGGATCTCGGCGCGGGCCATGTGGCCGGTGATGATGGCCACGATGCTGGCCACGAAGGGCAGGACGGTCCAGCTGGCGATGCCCATGACCAGGCTGACCACGGCCAGGGCGCTTGTCTGTCGGGGTGCCACGCTCATCGGGGTCCTCCTTGGCAGTGTGCACATGATAGTGCCTCTGCCCGGGCAATCCCATGCCCGGCGGATGCGATGGCAGGCGTCGACCTTGGTAGACGAACGGCATTTCAGCCGGGTAGGCGTCGACCTTGGTCGACGAAAGGCATGCCAGCCGTGGTAGGCGTCGACCTTGGTCGACGAAAGGCATGCCAACCAAGGTTGGCAACTACCGGAGTGCCGGTGTCAGCCCATCAACACCTGGCCACCATCCACGTTGAGCACATGGCCGGTGATCCAGCGCGCCAGCGGCGAGCACAGGAACAGGGCGGCATCGGCGATCTCACGCGGGTGGCCGAAGCGACCGAACGGAATCTTCGCCAGCGTACCGTGGTACAGGGCGGGATCTTCGGTGCGGCGGCGGTCCCATAGGCCGTCATCGAACTCGATCGAGCCCGGTGCGATCGCGTTGACGCGGATCCGGTCCTTGGCCAGCGCGAGGGCCTGCGAGGTGGTGTAGTGCGACAGCGCGGCCTTGGCGGCGGCGTAGGGCGCACCACCGGGACGCGGCTGCTGCGCGGCGATCGAAGACAGATTGAGGATGCAGGCGTCGCTGGATTTGCGCAGCCAGGGCAGGGCCAGGCGAGAGGCCCGAACCGCCGCCATCAGATCGATCTGCAGGCTGGCGGCCCAGCCATCCTCGTCGTCGGCCATGCCGTAGCCAGTGGCGTTGTTGACCAGCACATCGATGCCACCGAGTGCATCGGCGGCGGCCTGCAGCCAAGCCTGGATCTGGCCGGGATCGGCCAGATCGGCGGAGAATGTGTGCAGTTCGAAGCCCTGCACCCGTGCATCGGCACGCAGGGCATCCAGACCGGCCTGGCCGCGCGCGCAGACCGAGACCTGCGCACCGGCGCCGGCAAACGCCAGCGCCATTTCACGGCCAATGCCCTTGCTGCCGCCGGCGATCAGCACGCGGCGGCCGGTGAAATCAATCACCGGTTTGCCAGCCTGTAGAGCCGAGCCATGCTCGGCTGCACTTCCTGCAGTGTTCATGGCCCGTCCTGCCGAGCATGGCTCGGCACTACAGATAGCGTTACAGATCGAACTTGATGCCCTGGGCCAGCGGCAGCGAATCCGAATAGTTGATGGTGTTGGTCTGGCGACGCATGTAGACCTTCCACGCATCCGAGCCGGACTCGCGGCCACCGCCGGTGTCCTTCTCGCCACCGAAGGCACCGCCGATCTCCGCACCGGACGTGCCGATGTTGATGTTGGCGATGCCGCAGTCGCTGCCGGCCGCCGACAGGAACTTCTCGGCGGTCTTCAGGTTCTGGGTGAAGATCGAGGACGACAGGCCCTGCGGCACGCCGTTCTGCATGTCGATGGCTTCGTCGATGGTGTCGTACGGCATCACGTACAGGATCGGCGCGAAGGTCTCATGCTGGACCACGGCGTCGCTGTTCTTCAGGCCCGAGACGATCGCCGGCAGCACGAAGTTGCCAGCGCGGTCGATGCGGGTGCCGCCGGTTTCGATGGTGCCGCCGGCCGCCTTGGCCTGGGCGATGGCATCGAGGAACTGCTGCACGGCGCCATCGCTGTTCAGCGGGCCCATCAGGTTGGCGGCATCGGTCGGGTCGCCGATCTTGCCTTCCACCTGCTTATAGGCCTTGACCAGCGTGGCCAGCACGTCGGCATAGATCGAGCGGTGCACGATCAGGCGGCGGGTGGTGGTGCAGCGCTGGCCGGCGGTACCGACCGCGCCGAACACGATGCCCGGCACGGCCAGCTTCAGGTCGGCGGTTTCGTCCAGGATGATGGCGTTGTTGCCACCCAGCTCCAGCAGGCAGCGGCCGAGGCGGCGCGCAACCTTTTCGTTGACGGTGCGGCCAACCTGGGTCGAGCCGGTGAAGCTGATCAGCGGCACGCGGCGGTCATCGACCATCTTCTCCGACAGCGCGGTGCCGGCATCGTTGATCAGGAAGAAGATGTCCGGGAAGCCGGCTTCACGCAGGGCGTCGTTGCAGATCTTCAGCGAGGCGATGGCGGTCAGCGGCGTCTTGTTGGACGGCTTCCAGATGCACACGTCGCCGCAGATGGCGGCCAGGAACGAGTTCCAGCTCCACACCGCGACCGGGAAGTTGAAGGCCGAGATGATGCCGACCAGGCCCAGCGGGTGGTACTGCTCGTACATGCGGTGGCCGGGGCGCTCGGAATGCATGGTGTAGCCGTACAGCATGCGGCTCTGACCCACGGCGAAATCGGCGATGTCGATCATCTCCTGCACTTCGCCGTCGCCTTCGGGCTTGCTCTTGCCCATTTCCAGCGCAACCAGCGAGCCCAGGGCGTCCTTGTGCTTGCGCAGTGCTTCGCCGCAAAGGCGCACGGCTTCACCGCGGCGCGGAGCCGGCGTGGTGCGCCAGACCTTGAAAGCTTCCTGGGCGCGAGCGACGACGGTCTCGTACTCGGCCTCGGTGGTCGCGCGGACCTGCGCGATCGGCTCGCCGGTGGTCGGGTTGACCGGGGTGATCAGCTCACCGCTGGTCGCGCTCGACCACTCCCCGTTGCCCAGGTACGTGCCAGCGTTGATCGCGTCCAGGCCAAGGGACCTGAGCAGCTCGGAAGACATGCAGACTCCTGTGTTTCGTTACGTTGTTTGGCGCCATCGCGGGCAGGTGGGGGACGCGATGAACAGAACCGCCGATGGTAGCAGAGGGAGGTTGCTGGGCTTTGGTGCGGTGCGGGGTGAAACCGCACCGATAGGCCATCCCTATTCGGGGTGCCTGTTCAGGCAGGCAGGGCTTCGTCCAAGCTGCGCGCGGTGTCAGGAATGGCCGGCTGCGGCGACCACGCGGGAGGATAGCGATGCCACTGCCAGGCACTGGCGATGATTGGCGCCAACTCGGTCCAGCGCGGCTGCCAACCCAGGATCTCGCGAGCGCGGGCAGAAGACGCCACCAGGCTGGCCGGATCGCCCGGGCGGCGTTCCGCCATCTCAAACGGAATTTCGCGTCCGCTGACCGCTGCCGCGGCTGCAATCACCTCATGGACGGAGAAACCCTGCCCATTGCCCAGATTGAAGGCGTGCGCACCGGGCGTGTGCTCCATGTACTCAAGTGCCAGCGCGTGGGCTTGGGCCAGATCCTGCACGTGTACATAGTCGCGCACGCAGGTGCCATCGGGTGTTGCGTAGTCATTGCCGAACACTTTCATGGCGTTGCCGATGCCCAATGCGGCACGCAGGACATTGGGAATCAGGTGGGTTTCGCAGGCATGGGCCTCGCCAATGCCCTGGTCGGGCAGGGCGCCTGCGGCATTGAAGTAGCGCAGGCAGGTTGAACGCAGGCCGTAGGCTGTGGCTGCGTCAGCGAGAATCCGCTCTGCCATCAGCTTGCTGGCGCCGTAAGGGTTGATGGGCGCCTTGGGGTGGTCCTCATCGATCACGTCCGACTGTGGATTGCCGAATACCGCAGCGGTGGAGGAGAACACGATGCGATCGATGTTGTGGCGCCGCATGGCCTCCAGCAGGTTCAGTGTGCCAGTGACGTTGTTGGCGTAGTAGGCGTAAGGATCAGTAACGGACTCACCGACCAACGAGCGGGCAGCGAAGTGCATCACGGCATCGAACTGGCGACCATGGAGAGCGCGTTCGAGCGCTTCGGGATCCAGCAGGTCGGCTTCCAGCAGTTCGCCCCAGCGGACCGCGTCGCGGTGGCCGGTGGACAGGTTGTCGAGCACGGTTACGGCGTGGCCGGCTTCGGCCAGGTACTGGGCCATGTGGCTGCCGATGTAGCCGGCGCCGCCGCAGATGAGAATGTGCGACACGCATCTTCCTTGTTGCGAAAACTGGTCGCGAGTCTATCAGTGGTGACGAGTCCAGGGCGGATCCGGCGCGGGGATGGGTACAGCTTGTGACGCAAAATGACGCAGTTTGACATAGTTTGATGCATTAAAAATGTCCAATAATTTCAACTGTTTGGAGTGAATATTTGGGGTGGGGTGGGGATTCTCCCGACTTGAGGTTCCTATCTTTTGCCGCCGACATCATTCACAATTCAGTCACACCTGATTGACAAACCTTTGACAATCACGTGCTGGCTGGGGAGTCCATGCACGTGAAGACGAACAATTCAGCGTTCAGTCGAGTCGTGAATGGAGAAGTGCTTTGCTACATGGATCAGTAGAAGACCTCCTCGCAGTGCCGGCCCGGGCGGGCCGCCGCCGCGTAGAAGCCCGGGCTGCCCTCGAGTTGGGGTTGCGCTTGGGTGATCTGCTGCTGCTACCGGGCATGGCGGTCCTTTCGCATGCCCTGTTGTACGGCGCAGCTGCACCGGACTCCTCCCAGCGAATCGTGTTTGGCGCGGTGATTCTCAGTGCCATCGTGTGCTTCTCCGTTGCGCCCTTGTATCGGAACTGGCGGATGCGCGGATTGCTGGCCGACCTTTGGTTGTTGCTGCTGGCCTGGTCCGCCACCTTCGCGTTGTTCTCGCTCTACGCCGTGGTGGTCGGACTTGCCGATGCGGTCCCCTCTACCTGGCTGATTGGCTGGTATGCCTTTGGCCTGGGCTCAATGGCGGTGCTGCGCGTATTGCTGAGGGTGCAGTTGCACCGCCTGCGCTCGCGCGGGATGGACCATGAGCGGATCCTGCTGGTCGGACTGCGGGCCCCTGCTTTGAGGTTGCATCGCCTGCTGCGTGGAAAGCCAGAGCTTGGCAAGGACGTCATCGGCTATTTCGCCAGTGCGGGCGATATCGCCACCCGCCGCGGTGGGGACGCGCCGTGCCGGCTGGGCCGACTGGAAGACGTCCCGCAGTACATGGATCAGCACCGCGGCGAATTCGATCAAGTCTGGGTGTCGATGCCGATGGGGCACGCGGCCGCGATCAAGGACATGCTCAAGCAGATCGAGCGATTTCCGGTGCCGGTGCGCCTGATTCCGGACACCACGGGGCTGGG
Source organism: Stenotrophomonas sp. 80084_Sma (assembly GCF_056481995.1). NCBI lineage: Bacteria > Pseudomonadati > Pseudomonadota > Gammaproteobacteria > Lysobacterales > Lysobacteraceae > Stenotrophomonas > Stenotrophomonas sp. 80084_Sma. The sequence goes on from NZ_CM151177.1 coordinate 2,086,373, forward strand.
TGCGTTGAATCCCGGCGTGCACCAAGTGGGTGATGTGCCGATGATCGGTGTGCGCCAGGGTCTGGTGGATCATCGCTTCCGCCTGTTCAAGCGGGTTGAGGACATCGTTGTGGCAGGCATTGCGGTGATCCTTCTGGCGCCGCTGTTTGCCTTGCTGGCCATCGGTGTGAAGCTGAGCTCTCCGGGGCCGGTGTTGTTCCGCCAGAAGCGTCATGGGCTGGGCGGCAAGGAATTCTGGATGCTCAAGTTCCGTTCCATGCGTGTGCATGCAGAGGGCGCGGGACAGATCACCCAGGCAACGCGCGGTGATCCGCGCGTCACGCGGTTTGGCGCCTTCCTGCGCCGCAGCAGCCTGGACGAGCTGCCGCAGTTCTTCAATGTGCTGGGTGGGAACATGTCGGTGGTGGGGCCGCGACCGCACGCGATCCAGCACAACAACCACTACGAGCGGGTGATCGAACGCTACATGCACCGCCACTACGTCAAGCCGGGAATCACAGGCTGGGCGCAGGTGCATGGGTTGCGTGGCGAGACGCCGGAGCTGCGCTCGATGAAGAAGCGCGTGCAGTACGACATCGATTACATCCGGCGCTGGAGTCCGACGCTGGACGTGAGGATCATCGTGCTGACGGCGTTGAAGGTGCTGGGGCAAAAATCGGCGTACTGATGTGGCCGATTTTTGGAACTGCGACGTAATCCCATGAATCTGCTGGCGATTTCATCGCCTGTAATGCGCTTGTAAGGTATGCTGTGCGGCTGCCGCCGGCCCCGGATGTCCTGGTCGCGTGCGCCGCAAGGAATGCCACAGGATCCAGGTCAGTGTTCAAGAACGTTCTTTTTGTATGTGTCGGCAACATATGCCGCAGTCCGTCCGCAGAAGTGATGCTGCGCCAGGCGGTCGAGGGCAGGGGCATCCAGGTATCCTCCGCTGGTCTCGGTGCGCTGGTTGGGCATGGCATTGATGCCACAGCGCAGGAGCTGCTGGTCGAGCAGGGCATGGATGGCCTGGCCCATCGCGCGCGCCAGATCGATGACGCCATCCTGGGAGCCGCCGATCTGGTGCTGACCATGGAGCGCAAGCACGTGCGTCGCATCGCCGAGATCGCGCCGCAGGCATCCGGAAAAACCTTCCTGCTGGGCAAGTGGCAGCAGGATCGGGAGATTCCCGATCCCTATCGCCAGCAGCGTCCGGCGTTCGAGCATGTCTACAGGTTGATGGCCGAGGGTGTGTCCGGCTGGGCGCGTCACCTCTGACTGCCCGCTGCGTGATCGCGTCCTGCAACCCTTTTCTGCATTGAAGATTCCCAATCCATGACCACTGAAGCCCGTACCTCCGCACCGGAAGACAGCGACGAGATCGATCTGCGCCAGCTGCTTGGGACCCTGATCGACTACAAGTGGTGGATCGTCGGCATTACCGGCCTTTTCTTCGTGGTCTCGGTTGCATACGCGCTGCTGGCTACCCCCGTCTATCGTGCAGATGCGATCATTCAGGTGGAGCCCAAGACGCCAAGCCTGCCTGGACTTGCCGATATCAGCCAATCGCTTGGCATGAGCACCGGTGCCGTCGAGGCAAGCACGGAGATTGCCCTGATCAAATCCCGTGCGGTGGTAGGGCACGCTGTCGACCAGCTGAGGATGCATATCGAGGTCGTGCCCAACCGCTTCCCGGTCCTGGGTGGCTACATGGCGCGCCGCGCAGAAGCTGTCGATCCCGATGTGTTGGCAGCCCCGCTGCTGGGTATGTCGCGTTTTGGTTGGGGCGGAGAGGCACTCGAGATATTCCAGCTCGACGTCCCGCGCCATCTCATCTCCAAGGAGCTGACTCTTGTTGCCGATGAACACGGCACCTACCAGTTGCTGGATGGGCACGGTGACCTGCTCGTGTCCGGCGTCGTTGGAAAGCCGGCCAGTGGGCGGGGAGTAACCCTGCAGGTGGCGAAGCTGCGGGCCAACCCGGGCATGAGGTTCGAGGTGGTCCGCGAGAGGCTGCTTACCGTAGTGGGTGATCTGCAGAAGGAAATTGGTGCGGGCGAGTCCGGCAAGGAGTCGGGTATTCTCGCGCTCACTTATGAGAACACCAATCCGGATCTGGCGAAGAATTTTCTCCAGAAGGTCGCGGAGGCGTACGTGCGTCAGAACGTTGACCGCAACTCCGCTGAAGCGTCCGCGCAGCTGGCCTTCGTCAAGGAGGCGCTGCCCAACATCCGCAATCAGGTTGATACTGCACAGAAGACGCTGAGTGCCTATCAAACCCGTGCCAACTCGGTTGATCTGACCCTTCAGACGAAGGGCCTGCTGGACCAGGAGGTCGCGGTTGAGACGAGCATTCAACAGTTGCGATTGCAGCAGGCTGAGATGGATCGCAAGTTCACCCGTGATCATCCTGCGTATCAGGCGCTGATGCGCCAGATTGGCGAGCTGGAAGGGCGCAAGAGCGGCTTCCAGGGGCAAGTAAAGCAGCTTCCCGAAGCGCAGCAGGAATTGTTGCGTCTGACCCGGGATCTGCAGGTCAGCAATGAAATGTACACCGCAATGCTCAATCAGGCGCAACAGCTTGACGTTGCCCGCGCTGGCACTGTCGGAAACGTGCGCGTCGTGGATACGGCCGAGGTGGACTCGACAACGCCTGTACGTCCGCGCAAGGCGCTCGTTGTGCTTGTCGGAACGGTCCTGGGTGCATTTCTTTCGATTGCACTGGTGCTGCTGAAGCAGCTGCTCAATCGCGGCGTGGAAGATCCATCGCAGATTGAGGAGCTGGGTCTTCCCGTGTACGCATCGATCCCGGTGAGTGTGCAGCAGCAGGGTGATTCCGTGCGCGGCAAGTTCCGGGCAGATGGAAAGCTGCATCTGCTGGCGGTGAAGGATCCGGCTGACCTGGCCATTGAGGCGGTGCGTAGCCTGCGTACAAGCCTGCACTTCGCACGGCTGGAGGCCAAGAACAATATCGTGCTGATCTCGGGCGCCAGCCCGAATGCGGGCAAGACCTTTGTATCGTCGAATCTGGCCGCTGTGATCGCTCAGGCCGGCCAGAAGGTACTGATTGTTGACGCTGATATGCGCAAGGGCACACTTCACAAAGCGCTGGGCGCAACCCAGATGCCGGGCCTGTCGGATCTGCTGGTCGGCAAGGCGGATTGTTCGGACGTGGTGCGCACGCTGCCGGGTCTCGAGAACTTGAGCTTCATCTCTCGTGGTGACGTTCCGCCGAACCCCTCCGAGCTGCTGATGCATGCCAACTTCACGCGGCTTCTCGAGGATCTGGCACCGCAGTACGACCTGATCATCGTCGATACGCCCCCGATTCTTGCCGTTACCGACGCCGCGATCATTGCCCACCACGCCGGCACCTGCCTGATGGTTGCCCGTTTTGGCCTGAATCAGGCAAAGGAACTGGCGCTGGCCAAGCGTCGATTCGAGCAGAACAACGTGCGCATAAAGGGCGCCATCTTCAACGCAGTCCAGCGCCGTGCAACTGGCTACTACAGTTACGGTTACTACGAGTACAAATCGACTGCCGCATAGGGTTCTTCAAGCTAGGGTGCGAGGTACAACGCCCTGTAGAGCAACTGCTGGCACCCGCCCTGTGGGTGATCAGGCTGATACTGGTGTGGTGCGCGTGATGAAAAGTAGTGATTCGCTCCGTCTGTTGCGTGAGCTCCTCCTGCACAGAAACAAGGACTGGCGACAACACGATCCGGATCGCGATGGTTGCGTGCTGGCCACGTTTGTGAATCCCTTGACCGTGCATGTCCTAAATCAAGCGCCGGAGTACGCAGAAGTCCTCGGAAAGTTTGATCTCATCCAGCCAGATGGCGGACTGCTCGCACGGCACGCAACGCGCGTCCTGGGTTTTCCGGTAGCGCGTCGGTCATTTGATGGAAATTCGCTGGCGCCGGAGGTTTTCGCACATTGCGTAACCAATGGGCTGCGTGTTGGCTTCATAGGTGGTGTGGATGGCGTTGCCTCTGCGGCGTCGGGGCGCATCCAGGATGCGTTCGGCATGGACGTGAAGTACACAAGGTCCGGCTTCTTCTCAGCAGCAGCAGAGGTTTCAACGTGCTACGACGAGATCATCTCCAACGGAGTTGATGTCGTAGTCTGCGGAATGGGGGCGCCATATCAGGATCGTTTTCTTGTCGGTCTGAAGGAAGCTGGCTGGCGGGGCCTGGGCTTCACCTGCGGCGGCTATCTTGATCAGGTTGTGGATTCCGGCATTGAGTACTACCCGGCGCTGGTCAACAGGCTGAACCTTCGCGCGCCCTACCGGCTGATCCGTGAGCCTCGACGGCTGTGGCGACGATACCTCCTGGAGTACCTGCCTTTCATGTGGGCGGATCTGATCGTTCGCCTGTCCAGAACGCAACGATAGGCATGCATAGAAGAATGAAGTTGGAGCGATTGATTCCCGTTGCAGCTCAAGCGGAGTGCGGGGAACAATGAGGGTTTCGAGTGCGGGCTCGGGCGTGAGCAGGGCAGTGCTTGCCTCGAGGATGTCGTCCTGGTCGCTGATTGCACTTGCAATCGCTGGTCTGATGAGTCCGTTCTCCTACAACATGCTGCCCGCCGGCGGCATGCTTGAGATCGTGTTCTTCCTGACGGCTCTCGTGGTGGCTCGTCTGCCGCGAAAGAACATGATCTGGCTCTTCCTGCTGGCGGGTCTCTACGTGGTGGTCTCATTCGCTCTCATGCGGGTGTCACGCCCAGCGAACGTACTGGACTTCATCCAGGCCTACAAGGCATTCATCTACATCGTTCCGCTTTGCATGTTCGTCCGGTCGGGGGTCTTCTCTGCGGCGGCATCTGCACGCCTGCTGAAGCTCCTGATCGTTCTGTTCCTGATCAAGTACGGCTACTCGCTTGCATTGGATTTCAATGCCCGCATGGGGAGTCGACCGGGTATCTATGTAGAGAACAATTACGAACTGATATTCCTGATCTTGGTCTTCTATGTGCTTCGCAACGCGCTCGGTCCGCGTCGAATGCTATGGCTCGCATTGCTGTCCGTGCTGGTTGCAATATCCGGATCGCGGAGCTCGGTGCTGGCGCTGGTCGTGATGTTCTTCGGCATCTACATGACGCGGCTCAGCCTGAAGACCTTCTTCTACGCATTGGGGTTCATTGTCCTTCTCGCCGGAGCGGCCCTGGTCTTTGTCGAAAGGTCTGCGGGTGGCGGCGTCGAAGATATTGACAGGTACAGGTTTCTGATGGTTTTCCTTTCTGAGACCAGCTCCTGGTCAATCTGGAACTATGCATTCGGGACAATGCCGCTGACCCCTCTCTCGACCCATGCGTGCAATGCACTTTCCTACTATGAAACGCTATTCAGCTTCTCCGGTGACGGCAGTTGCTACTCGGTGATTCTGCATTCGTACTTGCTTCGAGCACTCTTTGATCATGGCGTGCTTGGTCTGCTTTTCCTGCTCTTCTTCATCGCCAGGTCGCTTCGTGCGAGCGGGTACAGCAAAATCGATGTCCTGGTTGTGCTGGGGGTAATTCTGAGTTCTGCCGTTTCAGTATCGGCAATGAACAGCATCTTCGTAAGTCTTGGGCTGATGCTTGCGTTGGGAATGCGTAGAGAGCCTGCGCCCACGTCTCCTGAGGCGAGTGGAAATTGATGACGGTTCTCTGCGTTGTCCGTAAGGTGGCGTTGGTGGGAGAGGCACCATTGAATCGCTGGTGGCTCCCGCTCACTGAGCTCAAGCTGGCTTGCCGCTGATGGATGCATCTACCCTCAAGCGTCTGTCTGGAAACGCCGGCGCACTGCTGGCCATCCAGTTGGCTAATGCGCTGTTGCCCCTTGTGCTGGCTCCGTACCTGACGAGGGTGTTGGGGCGAGACGGCTATGGCGCATTCGCGTTCGGTGCTGCATTGATTCAGTTTGCAGCGATCATCACGGACTATGGCTTCGGAATTTCGGCTGTCTATCAGATTTCAAGAGCACGCGGCCATCGGGAGCGAATTCGCCGGATCGCCGGAGCGGTACTGCTGGTAAAGCTGGCGCTCTTTGCCCTGGTGAGCGTGGCGGTGATTGGCTACGTGATGACCACAGATCACGTTCCGGGCGGCAGTGTCTACATCATACTTCTGCTGATATCGATCCTGGGCCTGACACTGCAGCCGGTATGGCTGTTCCAGGCGCTTGAGAAGATGGCCAGCGTGACGATCTACATCGTGGCGTCCCGCTTGGCCTTCGTTCTACTCGTCCTGCTCTTCTGCCGAAGCGCCGACGATCTTCCTCTGGTGGCGGTCCTCAATGGGACGGGGTACCTGTTTGCAGCTCTCGCTGGCTTGTATGTCATGCGGGGGCGTGGCCTCGCTCCCCGCTGGCCGGGCCTGAAACGTACAAGAGTGATTGCGGGCGCTTCAACGGAGTACTTCTGGTCACGGATTGCGGTTGTCAGCTATGGCGCGGGCGCGACCATTTTTCTGGGTGTCTTCGGCACCGCAAGCCAGGTTGCGATCTTTTCTGTGGCGGAGCAGTTCTACAGGGGTGCTATCGCCATCTACTCGCCAGTAACCCAGGCGATTTACCCGTATATGGCCAGGTCCCGCGACATCGCCTTGTTCAGGAAGATATTCGTCGGTGCATTCTTTGTGGCGGTGCTGGGTGTCGCATTTGGAATCATCTGCGGGCCGATGCTGATATCAATGATATTTGGAGAAGGCTATCAGGAGAGCTACCCGGTGCTGGTGGTGTTTCTGCTTGCGCTGCTTGCCGCCATCCCCTCAATCCTTCTCGGTTACCCCTTCCTGGGTGCGCTGGGACAGGCGAAGGTCGCCAATCGCAGTGTCTTCCTGGCCGGCTTCGTTCAGGTGCTGGCGCTGGGCGCAATTTATTTCCTGGGCGTTGGCTCTGCGTTGACAGTAGTTATCGCGGTGCTTCTGGCCGAGTCAAGCGCTCTTATCTGGCGCGCACGTGCTGCTTACCCCTACCTAAAAGCTTGAGGATGTTGGACATATGAAGGACGTCAAAAACATAGCGGTCGTTCTCGCGGGGGGGAAGGGCTCAAGGAGCGGCTTTAACAAACCCAAGCAGATGATGAAGCTTGCTGGAAAGACGGTCCTTGAGCATGTGATCCAGGCCTTCCAGTCACATGAGGCCATCCACGAGATACTGATCGTTTCTAACATGGACTGCATCGAGGAAGTCGAGTCCGTTGTCACCAACGGTCGGTTCGGAAAAGTGAAGGCAATCATCGGAGGGGGGAGTGAGCGCTACCAGTCCTCGCTGGCTGCCATCGATGCGACGCGGCATTACTGCAAGGATCACAGGGTTCAGCTGATCTTCCACGATGCGGTGCGCCCGCTTATCAGTCGTCGGATCATTGGCGATGTCATCGAAGCGTTGCGGAGCTACAACGCAGTGGATGTGGTGATCAAGACGACGGACACGATCATCGTCGCAGACCCCAGGACCAACACGATCTCAGGGATACCCGATCGTAGCCTGCTGAGGAATGGTCAGACCCCGCAGGCATTCTCGCATCGGACGATCGAGCGCGCTTATGGTATTGCCATGAAAGATCCATCCTTTGTAACGACCGATGATTGTGGCGTCGTCCTGAAGTACCTTCCCGAAGAGAAGATCTTCCTGGTGGATGGCGATACGGGCAACATGAAGCTGACTTACGAAGAGGATCTGCATATCCTCGACAAGCTCTGCCAGCTACGTTCGACGCTCCTGGATGTAAAGGAACGAGTTCAATTCTCGCTTTCGGCGCTGAGGGGCAAGGTCCTGGTGGTCTTCGGCGGAACGAGTGGGATCGGCAAGGAAATCGCCGATATCGCGACTGCTTATCAAGCCAAGGTTGTTGTGGCCGGTCGTTCGACTGGCATCGACATATCCAGTCTTGAGGACGTCACAAACTTGCTTGCGGACGTCGCGCGCGAGCATGGCAGGATTGATTTCGTTGTGAACTCGGCGGCAGTGCTGGTTCGTCAACCTCTGGTTGATATGGATCAGCTGGATGTGGCCGAGGCAATCAACGTGAACTATGTCGGTGCAGTGAATGTCGCGCTCGCATCTTTCGACTATCTCCGCGACTCGCAGGGGCAGTTGCTCAATTTCACCTCCAGCTCGTATACCTACGGAAGATCGATGTACAGTCTGTACAGTTCGTCGAAGGCCGCAGTGGTCAACCTGACGCAAGCGCTCGCTGATGAATGGCACGCGCAAGGCGTGCGGGTGAATTGCGTGAATCCAGAACGAACCGCGACTCCCATGCGCACGAAGGCCTTTGGAATCGAGCCGGAAGGCTCCCTGTTGAGTGCGGAAGAGGTTGCAGAAAAGTCCCTGCTGGTGCTGCTGTCTGACTACACGGGCCAGATCTTCGATGTGAAGAAGACGAAATGACTGCGCATTCGATCGAAGATGTTCAGCAGGTTATGCTCAATGCGCTTCAGGAGTTTCACGAATTCTGCCTGCGGAATCAGCTTCGCTATTACCTGATTGGCGGCAGTTTGATTGGTGCGGTTCGGCACCAGGGGCCGATCCCCTGGGACGATGATATCGACATTGGAATGCCCAGGCCCGACTATCTCCGATTCCAGGAGCTGTCCTCGGAGTTCTCGCCCAGTTATCGTGTGTCGTATGTTGGGGGAGATGCTGGATACATCTATCCTTTCAGCAAGGTCTACGATGTCAGGACGTCGGTTACGGAAGTGCTGTGTTTCGAGTTTACCCGGGGGGTCTGGCTCGATGTGTTTCCATTGGATGGGACATTCCAGGGGCGGGCGATGCGGACTTTCCATCTCTGGCTTGCCCGCCTGATGAAGGGCGGCTTTGCCACGGTAACCGGTGCCTATGTTCCGAAGGACTGTTCCCGGGCCGTTCGAAGCGTGCGCGCGTGCATCAGGTGGGTTGCGAAGCCGGTTCCTGTGGGCTGGATTCATTCAGCCCTGCATTCCTTCCTGGCGCTGAAGTCGTTTGACGCTTCTACCCACGTGGCGAATCTGCTGGGCCGTTGGGGCGCGAGAGAGGTGTCCCGGCGCGAAGTCTTTGAAGCGGCCGTACCGATGCAGTTCGCCAATCATGAATTCCTGGCGCCGGTTGGTTACGATGAGTATCTTCGTGGCGTCTATGGCGAATACATGAGGCTGCCGCCGGAGGCCGCGAGGGTTCCGGCGCATTCCACGGGTCACATCTCACTTGTGAAATCGTTTATCGACTGAGTCGCATGCGCGCCGTAGGTTCATTCCTGCGGCGGCATGTCTGCCAGTTGGAGGCTATCAGTCGACGACATCCTGAAGATTTTCGTAGAAGGAGCGCCTGTCGCGTTCGCCGGTGAGCGTGTAGAGAGTGTACTTGCGTCCAAGCATGGCGCCACCATCGCGAATCAGCGGAGCCCACGTAATGGCTGCCTGGCCGCGCGTCGACCTGGGAAGAACTGAATCGAACGGTATGCTGAAGTAGATTCCCTTGTCGAAGCTTCCTTCGCCGAAATCCTTTGCAGACATGTCCGTCTTTGTGACGTAGGCACCCATGCTCATGCCATTGTCGAACACCCGCGCGACGTTCAGCGTGGCGCCGTAGTCGCCAGCAAGGTAACGCCCCAGGGAAAGCGTGCCTACAACGCGATTCTGGCTGTCGAATGAGTAGTAGAGCGTTGCATGGCCTGTCGTGATTCCGTAGTCGCGCAGTCCGAAGTGCTGGTCAAAGTCACGCTGGCGAACATGGTTGAGATTGGCGCCAATTGCCCAGGACTCACCCATCGGGCGATACAACAACTCCCCGCCGATGCCTGCGTACATCCACTCAAGATAGCCGGCATAGGCAATACCGTACGTGTCCCTTCCAAGCCTGCCGGCCACGTTGGCTTGAAGGTTGGGAAGTGTGAGTTCAGAGGTGTTCAGGTATTTGCGGATGTCCGTGCGAACCCGGGGCACTCTGCTTGGCGCGTCGTAACGGAACTTGTCATAGTTGTTGATGACGTTGGCACTTGCGGTTCCAGTCACCCACGTGTTCGGGTTGAGGAACGCGCTACCGCTCGCATTGGCTGAGATCTGGTACAGGATGAAGCCATCTGGCCCACCCAGATTCTGGCGGTACCCAAGGCTGAAGCCGCCGCCCCAAGGCCGGTTGCTGGCTGCATAGAGCTGCTCGACCTGTCTTTCGGCCGGCGCGGCTATCTCGACGCTGCGGCGCAGATCATCCTCGGTTGCACGGCCATCGAGATACGCCTCAAGCGTTTCGCGCTTGAACGACATGTCGACAACGGGCATGCCCATACGCGTGGTCCGGAAGGTGTACCAGTCGTATCGGCCATCAATGGAGTTCGCCAGGATCCGTCCCGCTCTTCCCGCTCCCTTGGCGCTGCTGGCGTAGCGGTTCTGATAGCCCTCAATGATCAGCTCGCTACCATCGTGCGAGATGCTGTCGACGCGTAGTCCTGCGTTGTTGTCCAGTTCGTTCGCGATCCCGGCCCAGGCCGGTTCGCGTGCGGGGCTTGAGGGCGCGGTGCCTTGGCGCTGTGATGGGTGTTGAACGATTCGCTGCGGAGGCGGGTCAAAGGGCTTCGGGGCCGAAGATGCGTGCCCCGGGTTTCCCCGTAGAGTCAGCGAGAACATTGCTGCTTCGCCACGCTCCCACGCGGCGGTCAGTTCAACGTTGCGATTTGGCGTGTAGACCAGGCCAAGGTTGATGGGTGAGCTCTGCGCAAGGTTGTTGCGGCGGGGTTCGCGCCTGTAGTCATTGCCGTCATATTCGACCTTGAGAAGAAGGGAGTTCAACGGCGTCTGATAGGTGACGCCACCGAATACCCCGACAGGCCCCTTGAACATGTTGCTGATGCCGAACTTGCCAGCGTCCTGGATGTTGCTGGACGCGATGGGTCTGCGATCCTTGAAGCGATCACTGACGAGCCCAAGGGGATTGGAAAAGTCGCCGCGATTTCCAAGGTAGCCCGTTGCGAGTCCCAGTGAGGCATCGATGGGTCCAAAGCGCTTGCTTGCGACAAGGTACTCGCTCGAGAAGAAGCCGGTGCCGCCAAGGTCGCGCACGCCGAAGGCAAGGTCGGGTGTCCAGGGTGTCTCGCTCCACAGGCGGAGCTTGAAGTCGATGGACTTGTCCTTGTAGTTCTGGTCGCCGCTTACCTTGTTTGCGCCATAGCGGATATTGGACACGTTGATGTAACGGAACGAGCCTTCCAGCCATGGAAATGGCTGCAGCGTCAGGTTGTAGCGACTGTAGGGCGAGTTGTGGGAGGCGGTGAACGCGATGTCGCCATCCTCCGCCATCCGCGCGGTCGGCGTCTGCAGCAGACCGACGCCGCCCCATTCGCTGGCGGTGGCAGGCGGAGCCTGCTGCGCGTGCAGTTCGGTCGCCAGGGAAAGCGCCAGCAGCGACAGGGCGAAAGCAGCAGGACGAGCAGCGCAGGTGGGCTTCTGGGTGGAGCGGATCACGGGTGCGGGGCCTGGGTAGCGATGAATGCCGCGAACTCGGCATTGAAGGCGCTGTCGACTGCATCGATGGCATGCTGGCGAAGCGGTACGAAGATGACGCCGCCAGGTGCAACGGCCTGCGGGTCAGTCCGGTTCCATTGCGCGACGCCGACTTTCTGCACAGTCATGTCTGGCTGTACGACATAGAGATCATTGCGATCGGCGGCGCTGGTCACGGTGCAGTCGCGCAGATAGTCATGCACGTCGCGCAACGGCTGGTGGGGGAGTTCGCAGGCTGATTCGACTGCGCCAAGCACGGTGATCGTGTTGGGCCGACGGGGCACGCGCAGTGCATCGCCTTGCTCAAGGATCGGATCGCTACCCCATTGAACCTGCATCAGGCGCATGTCGTTGATGGGGAGCGGCATGCGGCCGGATGCGGGATGGTCCTGCAGCCAGCGAGACAACGCTGCCGCGGCCGTTGCGATCTGCGGATCCTGGTCCTCTTCGAGCAGGTCCAGGCTGTACTGCAGGCCGGCCCGCAACCGAACCTGCTGCGGGCGCGCACCCTTCCGGTACAGCGCGATTCCGGGCAGGTAGGCGTCTGAAGCGGGGTGCGTGGTGGCCATAAGCTGCGACAGGCGAGTGCCTGCAGCCACGGTGTAGCTTCCTGGTGCCAGCAACGCACCTTCGGCGACAACCTCGAGATTGCGTGATGCGGCAGATCCATTCGCGAGGGCAGCGCCCGATGCCAGCAGCACTGCCAGCAGAAGCAGGAATCGCAATGCCATGGTCAATCCTTTGCGGGGCGGTATGGCTTGAGCTGCACCAGCTCCACGGTGTAGAACGGGCCCAGTTGCTGCCTGCTCTTCCAGATGAAGCCTGTAACCGGATCTGCCCAGTAGATGTTGTGTGCCCGGAAGCCGCCCTCGATGCGCTCGTCAAAGCGCACCAGGGATCGCTCCTTGCCCAGGATGCTGATTGACTCGATGTCGCCGCGGGTCAGCGTGCCGGTGGCCTGGACGCCCATGCGATAGCTGGGGATCCAGTCGTATTCCCGCTGCACGGTGGTGCTGGCGTTGAGCTCCCGCAGCCTGACAAACGGCGAAGCGCCGATGATGCGGGCCTGGAGTTGCCGACCCGGGCTCGAAACGCCTGTCACCAGTCCCGTGCTGTCGAGCTGGAACACGGCATTGCTGCCGGCATACCAGCTCTGGCGACCTGCATCGACGTAGCCCAGCACCATCACCGCTGACAGATCGGGGGCCTTCAACTGCGCCTGGGGAAAGCGGTTTGCCGCGACCTGTTCAGGCGTAGCCGCCACCTGTCGCTTGAACAGCAGGCGGAAGGAGTCGCTGGTTGCACGGCTGGCCGTGGTGCAGCCTGCCAGCGTCGCCAGAACGGAAAGGGCCATCATCCATTGGAGGGTGCGCCGCAGATTGCTGCGCGCCCGAAGCACATCCATGCACATCATGTCACTTGTTCCCGACTTCGTTCTCCGTGCGGGCGGCGGTATACAGGATGTTGGTGAACGGCAGCAACTGGTTCACGAAGCGGTTCCAGCGGGTGACGCCGGCCGCGCCGACGAAGACCACATCGCCCGGCTGCAGCATGAACTGACTGCCGACCGCGAATGCGGTGGGAGAGCGGGCTTCCAGCTGATAAATCGTGGAGGGAACGGTTTCCAGCTCCTTGCTGCCACGGATCACGTAGACCGCATTGCCGGCGGAGGTTTCCTGGGTCAGGCCGCGGGCACGGCCCAGTGCCTGATTCAGCGATACATCGCCGGTACGGAAGCTGTAGGCACCGGGAAGGTTGACTTCGCCCACCACGAAGATTTCCTTGCGATCCAGGTAGGGAATGAAGATCGAGTCCCCGTCCTTCAGGAATAGTTGGCGACCGCCATGCTGGGTAGCCAGTGTTTCCAGATTGATCGTATAGGTGGCGCCAGCGCGGCTGAGGCGCACGCCGGACAGATCCGCCTGATTGACGTTCAGGCCGGCTTGGCTGATGGCGTCGGCCAGGGTCAACGGCGAGGTGCCCAGCGCGATCGGCGCCGAGCGCTCGGCAGCGCCAGTGACCCACACGCGTTGACTGCCGTAGGTGAGAATGGAGACATCGACCTGGGGGGATTCGATGTACTGGGCCAGGCGCCGGCTGATTTCCTCGCGAAGCGCGACGGGCGTCTTGCCCTTTGCCTGGACCTTGCCGATGTACGGGTAGAACAGGGAGCCATCGCTCTGCACAAGGCGCCCGGCAAGGTTGCCCTGTTGTTGAGGGCCTGCCGGTACCGTCAGTTCCGGGTGATCCCATACGGTGACGTAGAGAATGTCGCCGATGCCGACGGTGTACTCCGGCGGCTGGTAGTCGAACAGTTCGGAGGGAAGGACCTGCTCGCCCTGCGTGGCTCGATCCATCGCAACGAGCTTCGGCGTGATGCTGATGAGCTCAAGATGGCGGTCGTCGCTTTGACGTCCAAGCGAGACATCGCTGTGGCGCAGGTGCTGGCCGGGCGCGAGCAGGCAGCCGGAAAGTGTGGTGGCTGTCAGCAGGGCAGCCGCGAGGCAGGTCAACTTCTTGGTCATTTGATTACGTAGATTCGACGGGCATAAAAAACCCTCGCCAAGCATTGCCCGGCGAGGGCCTAAAGCGTGCTGCAGCGGTATTAGCCGCCGGTGCCGCCGGTCCCACCAGTGCCGCCGGTACCGCCGGTACCGCCAGTGCCCGGGGTGCCCGGATTGCCCGGGTTGCCACCCGGATCGCTCGGACCGCTGGTGCTGTCACCGGCAACGCTGTACAGCACGGCGCCGGCAGCAACTGCGATGACGCTGGTGCCGACAATGGCGGCGGTGGACAGGCCGGCTGCTTCGGCGCCTGCAGCAGTTGCGGCTGCTTCTTCCGGAGCGGCAGCGGCTGCGACAGGAGCTTCCTGAGCGAACACCGGCGAGGACAGGCCCAGCAGGGCCAGGGCGGCAATCATCTTCTTCATCTACGGGGTCTCCTACTCCGTGAGGGAAATTTTTCCACCGCTATGTTGGCTGCTATTCATTTGCCCTGTCAAGGAACGTGAAGGAAATGTGGAGTCATGTTGGCGGTTCTCAGAAGTGCTGGAAGATCTCAGACCTTCCCGAGATGCACTTCGCCAGTGCGATCACGAGCTGATGGGTATGAAGGTCGGGCAGGGTGAAGGGTAGGATCATCCCCGCAACTACGGCGGCGACAACAGCCATCGCGGGCGGACGTCCGGTGGGTGGGGTCGTGCGCAGCGCCAATGTGCTGCAGCTCAGTCCAAGTGCCAGACCGGCAACGACTTCCGACAGGCTATGTGCATGCAGTGGGATTCGTGACCAAGCAATGGCGGTGGCCAGCAGCACGCCGATGACCGCGCCGAACGTCCGAGCACGCCTGCCGGGTCCAGCAAGCAGCACACCAACCACTGGGTAGATGGCGCTGGACATTGCCGCATGCCCGGAGAAGCCAGTGAAGTGCACGCTCTTGATGCCAATCCCCCAGCCCATGAAGGCCAGCTTTGAGGCAAGCGTAACGCCGGCGGTGACGGCGATGGCCAGCAGCCATCGCCATTTCAGGCTTGCGTCTGCGCGGGGCAGGGTGATCAGTAGCACCAGGGCCATCGGCAGCAGCCAGCGGCTGTTGCCGAGGGCGGAGAGGGTTCGCCAGACGTCGGACATCCAGTTCACAACGGGTCGCGGCGGGCCAGCATATCTACTCCGAGGGCCCTGCAGAACGCCCCGCGCTTGGTCCATTCAGCCAGACGAGGTATCCTTTCCCGCTGCCAATGGCCCCGTAGCTCAGCTGGATAGAGCGTCCCCCTCCTAAGGGGAAGGTCGCCCGTTCGAATCGGGCCGGGGTCACCAAAAATCAATGAGTTACGATTTCGTGCGAGCTGTAGGGGTGTTCAATCCTGCTTTATGACGTGCCCTATTGGCACAGTTGGCACAGACTTGGACGCATTAGCTGAATGCAGAGAGCTAGCTCATTCATCCGTGCAGGTATCCAGTGTGATCAAAGATATCCCCAGTCGCGAAGACTTCGAGAACGTCGGCTCAGCGTTGCTGAACCAAGCTTGGCAAGACCTTGTTGGTCTTCAGCATGCTTTCGAGGAAGCCAGTGACTGGTCGGATGAGCTAGATCTGGCGGAGTATTGGCGCTCCGCAACTACGAAACTGTCTACGACCCTGTCATTGGCCCACCAGGCTGCAGAGTTTTTCCTAAAAGGTCGCATTGTTGAAGTGAGCCCATTCCTTTTGGTAGCTAACAGTCCAAAGGACTGGCCAAAAGAAGAGGCAGATGGCCACACTTCGTTCTCGAAATTCCGCACGGTCGATGCCCAAGATTTGCCCCGTCTCCACGACCGGGTTGCGGCTGATAAAATGGATGACGATTTTCTAGTTCTTCTTGAAAACCTCCGTGGAAGTCGCAATGCAATAATGCACACGGTCGCCAAGGACTTGGAAGTCAAGGTGGCGGAGTTGGTCCGATGGATTCTGGAGATTCACCGCAACCTGATCGGCGGTAGCTGGGTCGAATTTCGGCGGGACGCGATGTATGGTGCCGGCACAACACACCTTTACAGCTGCGATTGGATCGACCCGCAGCTGGTGAGGGAGTATATCTCTGTCAAAGAAATGCTCACCTCGGCTGAGGTTGAGCAGTATTTCCGCATTCCAGCAAAGCCGCGCCACTACCTTTGCCCTCATTGCACGTGGAGGATTATGCGAGATGAGGGCGTGGAGGTTAGGTCAGCGGTTCTGGACCCCAACGAGCCCTCATCCGTCAAGGTTCACTGCGCGATATGCAATTTGAGACACTCCGTCGAGCGAGTGGATTGTCCAAATGAAGAATGTCTTGGGAATGTGCTGTGCACCGAGTGGGGGTACTGTTTGACGTGCGGTGAAGAAATCGATGTGACATAGCACTACCTAGAAGCGTAGTTTGGCAACTGCGCCGTCATCGCCGTTTGGCGTCAGATGCGCTTAATATTTTTCGGTGGTTGCATAGTCGGCATGGCCTGCGAGCAGCTGGACTCTTCTTAGAGCTGGGATTTCACATCCAACCAGTTCACGGTGCAGAACAACTTTGATAATCGGCCGAGCAGCTATGCCCTGCTGGCGTACAACAAGTTTGGCCAGATTGTGTCTGGTCTACCGCTCGACGTCATGCTCCGCATGACTGATGATCTCCGAGAATGCCAGCTGGTGGTATCGCCGTGGTACACGGATGGGATCATTAGCTCGGGCGTTCTGCCTCGCCTGGACCTCTTGCTCGGTGCCAGTGGCTATGCCGATGGCTCGTTCTTGGACTTCAGCAACCCGGCAGGTACGCCGCGGGTCTCCATTGAGTTCTTCGTGATGGACGGCGCTGGAGCAGTTGTGAAGGAAATCGGCGGAAGCGGGGCCGTCGCGTGCTGGATTTCGACGTCCCAGGCACTTGAGGTAATCGAGGTGTCCATGCGGGAGAACGGTACTTTCCGGACCGACCGGAAGTTCCGCTATGACGCGATCAAGAAGGATGGATCTAAGAACGTCATTGAGACAGAGGACTGCTGCATCTTCGGCGGACGATATCTGCTGGCCGGCGGGCGATACGAAGGCGAGTTCTGGTGGTGCCTTTTCCCGCTGTACAACGAGATGGGCGGGGTCGCAGATATTGGCGAAGCCGTGACGTTCCCGTTCCCCCTGCAATCAAGTTCCCCAGCCGGTGATCGCTGCGGTGGGGGGGGGGGGGGGGGCGTCGGATCTGCGGATCGACGCGCTGGACCGCGAGGGCTTCATGGTCTCCTCGGAAGGTGGTGGCGCGGGCAAGTACCACTGGAGCGCAGGGATCTCCTGAACGACTAGGGCACAGGGACGTGCCCCGGGTTAGAATCCGCCCCTCAGGAAGGGGATAGCTATGCGCAACTCAAGGATCGACGCAGCCAAGTTCATTTTGATGGTACTGGTCGTCGCAGGGCATCTCATCGAGTGGCTGCCCCTCGACTCGGATCAGGTGGTCTACCGCTGGATCTACATGTTCCACATGCCGGCCTTTGTATTCCTATCAGGCTTGGTGTGCGCGGACGTTCTTGACGTGAGGCGTGCGCGGACGCTTGTCGCGTTCGTAGTCCTCCCATATTTGGCGCACCAGATGGCGACGAATGGCATGGTTTCCGTCCTCGGGAGGGAGCCGTTTGCTTATCAGGTCAGCAACCCTTACTGGGCGCTCTGGTATCTGGTGAGCCTGTTCTGTTGGCGCTTGCTGCTTCCCGTCATGGTTGCCACGGGGGCGCCGGTTCTTGTGGCTGTGGGTATCAGCCTCCTCTCCGGCTTAGCGCCTGAGTTCAATCATTCCTGGTCAATGGGCCGAACGGCGTCTCTGCTCCCGTTCTTTGTCTTGGGTTACGTGTTTGCGCAGAACGGCGGCCCGAGGCTTCCGACCGGAAGGCCCGCTGTTGCCGTGGCCATGCTGGTGGCAGTCGGTGCCGCCGCATACCTTTCCCGGGAAGTCCCGCTGCAGTGGCTGTGGGCGCACACCCCTTACCAAGGGTTCGACGTCGGGCCTGTTGGGGGAATATCGCTGCGTGCCGCCCAGCTACTGCTGGGGATGTTGGGTGCCATCGCAATCTTCATGCTGGTGCCCGACTCTGAGAAGATTGCGGGGTTGGGCCGGCAGTCGTTGGCCATATTCATCGGGCACATCTACGTTTTGAAAGCAATGTATGCGTTTGGGATTATTGCCTTGATGTCAAGCCTGCAGCTGCCAATTAAGGCGGTAGCCGTTTGCTTGCTGGCAGTGTTGATCGCGCTTGCATGCGCCCTTGGGGGCAGATTGTTCCCGTGGGCTTTCGATTTCACTTGGTTGCTAAAGCTGGTCGAGAGAGCAAGAGGCCTAGTTGGTCGAAGCTCAGCCACCAGAGCCTGACAGCGATCTTTCATCAGACAGTAAGCAGGAGGTCCTCGCGGTTGTTCCGCGGCGTGTTCACTGCGCGGCTGAAGCGGTAGGCCTCCATCGCCGGCGTCTCGCTGGCCAGAAGCATGACCAATGCATCGCCCGGGCTTGCGGCGCGTATGAGGCCCGGGCTGCTGAGTGCCGCTGAGTGCCGCTCCAGTGGATCTATAGCCCTTGAAGAATGTAGTTGTTGAAATCGCTAGTCGGAGCTACGTTGACGTCAGCGCATGTGGACGTGCGCGTCAGTGGCCACTGTAGAGCGAAGTAAATTGATCTGCTCATTCCACTGGCTGCAGAAGATATGTTCATTGCAGAAGTTGAGTCATTGTAATAGGACTCGCCTATGATGATTCCCTGCGGCCAATTGATGGCATTGAGGCTGGCATCAATGGACCTTAGCTGCATTTTTTCATCCCCATAAAGGTGGAAATCAAGCAAATACGGTGGTAGAGATCCATATAGTTCAGGGAGGAATGCGATTCGATCGGCGCTGTTTGTTGGTATTGAGAAGCCGACCGTCTCTGTTCGGCCAAAAACGTAAGTGAAGTTGGCCCACATTTTTTTTGTATACTCTCGCCACAGGTATGGGGCGGAGGATGGTGGAGAGCCTTCGTTCATCAAGTCGACAAGGAATTTAATCTTTGATTCCCGCATGTAGGGCATCAAGTTGGCGATCAAGTTCCAGTTCTCTTGGAAGTATTCTTCGTGAGATGCGTTCCAAGTGGTGCCTGCCCATGATCCTGGTCCGTTATTTAGCTGAGGGAAAAAAGCAACAACGACTTCTACGAATCCTGCGTTCTTGGCAGAGATCATTAGGTCACGCAGGTTCTCCCGTTGTTGCACCGGAAGGTTCCCGCCGTCAGAGGGGATGACGGTCCCCGTGTTCGCATTCCGTGCGTGGAACACGCCAATACGCAATCGCTGCTGGCCACCTGACGCCATCTGTTTCAGTTGCGCATCTATCTCGTTACGGAAGAGGTGATAATTGGAAAGCACGCCGTATGGCTCCCTTTGGCAGCCTTCAGTGTGGAACCAGTTGTAATTTGATCCTCCGCGATAAGGCTGGGCGTTCGTGGTGGTGTAGAAGGCCATTAGAAGAATGGCTAGCACAGCAATACGGATCTTCATTGTCGTCCTTCCTCCAAGAATCATTAGGCGCTCGGGATATTACTTTTTGCCAAGTGCTAGAGGCAGATAGTGTATGCGTTGATGCGGATACTGAAATTCGGATCCGCTAAGTTCTGCTAGGACTCTGCCATGCGATTTGGGGAAGGCGCGTTCGCCACTTTGCAAGCACAAGCCGACGGCGGAGGGAGTGGTCGAAGCTCCTTGCGTGAATATCAAATCTCGTTCCTGGGCATTGCGGGAATCTTGATTTCGCCGGATCCGGGGCCGCTGGCAGTTCAACCGGGGGCGCGTGAGCAGCGCCGCGCCGGTATCAAGCGTTGGTCAGTTCAGTTGCGCGGGGCGGGGAGCGCCTCTCGCTTCACCGCACCGAGCAAGATCTCTGCGCCAGAGGCCAAGAATGTTCCACTTTTGACTTTGCCTTGGATGTACTTTGGGAATGACTTCGGCAGATAGTTCTCATAGAGCCAAATGCGGAAGGCGCCAAGCGCATCGAGAGGGTAGATCCAGGCTTCAACCGGATTAACAGCCGCCTGGGGGAACCATTCAGGGAAGAAGTGCGGGTGCTTTTGCCTAGTCCCGAAGGCGCTGTCGCCATCAATTGCCACCCAGTGCTTCGACCAGGCAATACCGACGCTCAGGTCGGGGACGGTGTGCTCGTCGATTGGGCACTCTGCTTGAATCATGTGGACGACCACGTCAGCAATCTCTCGGAATACCGAGAAGAATCCCAGTGGGACTTGGTCATTTAGCAGAATTCGCTCATGGTAGTTCTTCCATGGGGCGGGAATGGCATTGGTTGGGTCGTAGCCGCACCGATTGTAGATGAACGTGCGAATCGAGGACCTAGCCAGCAGGCGGTAGTTTCTGATGGCGTCGCCGCTGTCGTTCTGCTCCGCCTCAAATGCGTAGTACTCGAGGATCGCCATGCAGACGGAGTCTGGATAAGCATGGGTCTCAACGCCCTTGGATTGAGTACGGAGATAGAGCGACTCACCCGTGTAGCCTTGATTAGCCAGGAGCGTAGAGATCTTTCTACCGCGCGGCTTGTTCCGCTCCTCTGCCCAATTGTTGGCCATTCGGATCAGGACTGAGTTATCGATGCCGCACATAACCGCCAGTCCTCGCGCCGTGAGGTAGGGAGTGCCGTCACTCAGCACGCCCATCTGGATTCCGTCGATCTCCACTTCCTTAACAGGCAGCAATTCCATCTGCTGGGGGCGCTGCTCAACTGGCAGTTTCACGGCTGTAACTCCTTGAATTTGTTTGATTCCAGGTGCTGCTCGAATTGTCGGCGGCGCATAGACGGTCCTTGCCGTCCTCACGATCATCGCCGTGGCATATGCCAACGTCAATTCGGCGTGAACCCCTGATTGTCGCAGCCGATGCGACGGCCGGCCGTATCCTTCCGCCCATGATCTCCTCCACCTACCAAGGCTTCCGCACCCCGCCGATCCCGTCCGGCTGGGTCGAGACGGGTGAGCGGTGGGATCTGTGGTGGAACGGACGGTCAGTCGCCAACTTCACGCCCGCGCCCGGCCGTGGTGCCCGGGTGCACTTGGATGCGCGAAAGATTTTCCAGACCAAGCAGGTCTTTGCCGCCAGCGTGCCTCAGGGCAGGCGCTACGCCGAGCGCTGGCGCGCGGCTAGGCTGTACCCCGAGATGCCGCTGCGTCAGGCCGTCGCCATGCTGACCGACAACGCCCCGATCCAGCCGGCACCGCCGCCACCTGGCCTGCCGCCCATCCGCGAGCAGCAGCAACAGGCCCGGCGCTTGGCCGAGGCCGGCGCGAAGGAGGTCGAGCGGATCAAGGAAGCGCTGGAGCCGCGCAAGCCGCCGGTAGAGACGAAGCCCCGTCCGAGGGACGCCCGCAAGGCGTGGGTGAGGGCAGGGCGTGCACAGCTTCGGAAGGTGTAGGCGACCGTTCCCATCCTGTGATTTGGCACGCGATTGGCACAGCCAGAGCCGCAGGCATTGGTACTATTGGAGCCGTCGCCCCCTCCTAAGGGGAAGGTCGCCCGTTCGAATCGGGCCGGGGTCACCATCTTCTGCAGCCGCATGGCAGCCGCACTCCGGGCTTCTACAACAACCCCAGCCCACCCAGCACCGTCTCCACCTCCTCGCGCTCACCGTCCCGCAGCCCCTGCAACGGCAACGGCAGGCAGTTCTCGCCGCACAGTCCCAGCAGTGCCGCCGCGCAGGCCATGACGCGAATCCCGCCGAACCGGTCGTACAGGGACCACAGCGGCGCCAGCCGGGCAGACAGGGCAATAGCACCCTCTTCATCGTCACTACCCACGGCCCGCATGATCTGCAGCGCAACCTCGGGGAACAGTCCGGCGGTCACCGAATACCAGCCATCGCACCCCGCCAGCAGTCCACGCACCGCCGAGGCGTCACCACTGACGCCCAGCGTCACATGCGCGGGAACGCATGCACGGAGCGCAGCAACGCGGGCGGCCGCCTCGGCCGGATCATCAGCGAGGCGCGGAATCTTGATCGAAGCGATGTTGGGCAGCGCGGCGATCCGGCCATGCAAGGCATCGGAGAAGCGGAAGTGCGTGGTGCCTGGATTGTCGTAGACGCAGATCGGTGTACGCACCGCCGTACAAATGGTCTCAAACAGTGCTTGCACCTCATGGTCCTTCAGGGGCTGGTAAGACACGGGGGCGAGCAGCAGGCCTGCAGCACCTGCATCCTCGGCGTCCAGGGCCAGTTCCAGCACATCGCGGGTACGCAGTGCACCGATGCCGGCGATGACCGGTACGCCTCCTGCGTGCGCCAGGGCTTCGCGCAGCACGCGCTTGCGCTCGTGCTTCTCCAGATAGGCGTAGCTGCCAGTGGAGCCAAGCACGCCCATCGAATCAACACCGGAATCGGCCAGGCGCTCGACCAGTCCGGCAAACGCACGAAAGTCGATGCCGGCTTCAGAGAGCGGGGTCAGTGGAAACGCGCTGAGGCCTTTGAACATGGGATCTCCCGAAGGGGGAATGGGCTGGACACCTGGCATTGTTTATTGTCCTATGACAAAACTCAAGTGTCGCCACGCAGCGTGTCTGATCGCCACGAATGACGCACCATGCGGGTCATGAAACCAAACCTTTGCGCCGTCCAGCCTTCCCACTACGCCACCATTGCCGATTGGCTTGATTCCGCCGAGGCCACCCAGCGCTGGGCGGGTCCCGGCGTGCTGTTTCCCTTGCCGCAGGAACGGTTCGCGCAGGTGCTCGAACTCGGGCCGAGGCCGGGCTGGGCGCTGCTGGACGAGCAGGGCCAGTGCCTGGGCTTTGGCCAGTACTGGATGACCGACGCCGGTACCGCGCACCTGGGCCGCATCATTGTTTCCCCGCTGGCACGCGGGCGCGGCCTTGGCCGGCTGCTCATGCACGCCTTGAGTGCACAGGCCATGCGCGAAGCCGGTGTGCAGCGCCTCACGTTGCGCGTCTATCGTGACAACGCAGCTGCCGTGGCCCTGTATCGCGACCTCGGCTTCCAGCAGGTTGATGCGTCCTCGACGCCGGAACTTCTGTTCATGCAGCGCACGTCGGCCTGAACTTCGCTCATGCTGGCAAGGTGGCCTGCAGGGCAAACCATTGCTCGCGGGTGATGCGGCTGATGTGCTCGGTGCGGTAGTCGCCGAGGAAGCTGTTGAACTTGTTCACTTCGGTATGGTGATGCTGGAAGCCGCATTTGCTCTGCGCGCTGAGCGATTGCAGGTTGTCAGCGAAGTAGCCGCACCACAGTGCGTCCAGTTCCAGCTGCATGAAGGCGTACCGCATCACTTCGCGCACCGCTTCGGGCACCAGTCCGCGGCCCCAGTACGGAACGCCGATCCAGTAGGCGATCTCACCCTCTCGATCGCTGATCTCGAAGTTGCTGTCGGTGCCGATCAGGATGCCGACACAGCCGATCGCGTGGCCGTCCTCGCGGCTCTGCAGCGCGTAGACCTCTGGCCGGTTGAAGACGGTGCGGATGATTTCGGTACTTTCCTCAACGCTGGTGTGCACCGGCCAGCCAGCGATCGGCCCGACCCGCGGGTCGCGGGCGTACTCGTACAGATCGGCAGCGTCGGTGTCGCGCCAGGGGCGAAGGATCAAGCGTTCGGTGTGCAGCTGCATGTCAATTCCACGGGAACAAAGAGAGTGCACAGGCTAGGTCGCCAGGCGCGATCGGCCCAGAGCGGGACCTTGATGGTTTCGGTACTTTTCACAACGGGTGGCCGAGCCCGGGTATGCTGGGGCCCGGAATACAGCCGGATCGGCCGATGGATCGCGTACCCCAGCTCCTGGACCAGGACGAATCCATGCGCCTGGAGGTCAGTACGCTGGCCGAAGGGCGGGGCGTCCCGTTGTCGTTCGGCCACGCTTATCTGGCGGTGCTGGTATGCGTATCGGGGCGCGCACGCTTTGCACTGAACTTCCGCGAGGTAGCGGTGCAGCGGCACGATGTGCTGGTGCTGGCAGAGGACACGCTGGCGCTGCTGCGGCAGCGCTCACGCGGCTTTCTGGCGGTGGTCTGCCTGATGCCCAAGGCGCTCGCATCGGAGGTGGCCTATGTGCTTCCCAATGCACTGTTCAAGTTCCTGCACGATCAGCCCCACTGCGTGCCGTCGCCGCTGGACGTGCCGCTGCTGCAGGGCTGGCTGCAGCAGTTGATGGATGCACAGCACAATGGCGGCCGCTATCGTCACGTGATGCTGCGCAACCTGCTGCAGACGTTCTTCCTCAAATTCGCCACGCTGTTGCCGGCGCGCAGTGTGGCCGTGGCGCAGGTCAGCCGACGCGAGCGCTTGGCCTGGAACTTCTGGGAACTGGTCGGTGAGCGGAGCACGCGCCAGCGCGACGTGCAGTCCTATGCCGACGCGCTGTGCATCACCCCGTTCTATCTTTCGCAGCTGACCCGCGAGTGCTTCGACGAAACGCCAAAGGCGTTGATTGATCGCCAGGTGGTGCTGGAAATCAAGGCGCTGCTGACCTACAGCGAATTGCCGATCGGTCGCATCGCCGAGCGCCTGTGCTTCGAGGATGCATCCTACCTGTGCCGCTACTTCCGGCGGCACACCGGGCAGTCGCTGACCGGCTATCGCCGGGCAGGGCAGGGCGGTACTAGTGCGACACGAACAAGGGCGCCGGTACTTCGGCCAGCAGATCCTCGGTGACCCCGCCGAGCACACGCTCGACCACCCGGCTGCGGCTGTAGGGGCCCAGCACCAGCAGGTCGGCGTCGGCATCGAGCACGTGCTGGCGGATGGTCGCGGCAACGCCGCCCTGGCTTGAACTGATCGCCTGGATCTCTACTTCGACGCCGTGCCGCGCCAGGTGCTGGGCCATCTCGGCGCCAGGTGTGGCCTCGGCCCTGGGCGTGTCGACCATCAGCAGGTGCACCGCTTTCGCACGTGCGAGCAGCGGCAACGCATCGGCTACCGCACGACGTGCCTGCTTGCTGGCATTCCAGGCCACCACGATGCGATGGCCGACCTGGTCGCCCTGCCAATGTGGTGGTACCAGCAGCATCGGCACGCCGGTCTGGCGCAGCGTTCCCAGCGGGTGCCAGCCAGAAGGGGCGCCGGGAGTACGCGGATAGCCGGCGATGATCAGGTCGCAGTACAGCGACTGCAGGGCCAGGTCGGCGCCGCCCAGGTAGTCCGAGACGATGCGCAGTTCGGTGCTGATCTGCAGCGGCTCGGACACGGTCCGCAGGTTCTGCATCAGCTGCGCGGTGCAGGCGGCATCCGCGCGCGCCTCGTGGTCGAGTGCGGCGGCGATGCCGGCACCGCGTGCGAAACCGTTGGCGATGTCGGTGGGATGCTGGGCAGTGGAGACCGCGACCAGATGGGCCTGCTGTGCCTGCGCCAGATGGGCGGCGATGTTGAGAACGCGGTCCCCGGTGTCGCTGGCGTCGAACAGCACAGCGATATCGCGTAGTGGATGCAGCATGGCGTTGTCTCCTTCGATGCCTGTGACGCGCTCCCTGCCGTGCACCGACCCGGGTGCACCGGACGCATCTCTGTTTTAGCGCATCGGTGATCCGAATGAATCATCTTTGATTCAGTTTATTAATTGGTGATTCATGCTAGCGTGAGGGCGAACCCATACCTCAGCGCTTTCATGCGACCTGCCGCAGCACGCACCCGCCGCGACCTGCCCCATGCGCTGGCGGCCACCCTGGTCAGCCATCCACGCTGCACCCTCAGCGAACTCGCGCGCGGGGCTGGTATCAGCCGCGCGACCCTGTACCGGTTTGCGCCCACCCGGGAGGCGATCGACGAGGCACTGTTCGCGGCCGGCTTCGAGCGCGTGGAAGCGGCGGCGGTCTGGTTCGATGAGGGCGGTGATGCACACCACGTGCTGGAGCAGGTCACCGCCACGCTGCTGGCGGACTGGGAACTGGTAACGCTGCTGTTCGCGCGGATGATGGAAGAGCAGCAGCGCCAGGGTGACCTGCATCTGCTGCCGGAGCGCTGGGCGCCGATCGGCGAGCGCTTCGAGGCCTTTTTCCTGAGAGGTCAGGCGGCCGGAGAGTTCAACGTCGGTTTCACCGCAGTGTGGCTCGCGGACTTCTACTGGACCTGCTTCTACGGCATCACCTGGTCACTGGCGCGCGGTCGGCTGGCGCCGGCAGCGGCAGCCTCTACGTTGCTGGCTTCGTTCCAGCGGGGGGCGATGACGGGTTGACCGCAGGGCCCTGCTGCCGGCGCACAGTTGATTACGCCTGCTTCAACAACTGCACCAGCTGGCGCAGGCGGTACGGCTTGGGCAGGAATTCCACCTGTTCCGGCAGGGGCGGCAGTTGCGAGCGCGCATAACCGGACGACAGGATCATCCGCGCCTGCGGCTGTTCGCGCGCCACATGCTCGCTCAGTTCGATGCCGGACATGCCGTTGGGCATGCTGACGTCGCTGAACACCACGTCGAAACGCGCTTCGCCCTTCAGCAGGGCGGCGGCCTCATGCGCATCGGCGGTCGTGGCCACGTCGATGCCGAGGTCGCGCAGGGCCAGGCCGATCATTTCACGCAGATCGGTCTGGTCTTCCACCATCAATACGCGGATCGGGTCATCGGTCATCGGCAGGGTCCTCCATTGCGGGGAGCAGCAGGCTGACCGTGGTGCCGACACCGGGCGTGGTGGACACGTCGACGAAGCCGCCGCTCTGGGTAGTGAATCCGAACACCTGGCTCAGGCCCAGGCCGCTGCCTTTGCCGATGTCCTTGGTGGTGAAGAACGGCTCGGTCGCCCGTTCGGCGATGTCGGCCGCCATCCCGTGGCCCTCATCGCAGACGCTGAGGGTGACATAGCCACGTTGCAGCGTGGAGTCCGCATCCGGATCGAGGCGATGTTCCAGCGCAGTGCCGATCAGGATGCGGCCGCCTTCAAGGGTAGCATCCGCGGCATTGGCGACCAGATTGGCCAGCGCCGTCTGCAGCTGCAGCGCATCGGTGTTGATCGCAGGCAGGCCGGGCGCCAGCTGGGCATTCAGCACCACCGTGGGCGGGCAGGTGCGTTGCAGGTCCGGCAGCCACTGCCGTATCAGCGCATTGATATCCAGTGGTTCGCGGATCAGGGTCTGGCCGGTGCTGAAGGCCAGCAGCTGGCGGGTCAGCAGCGCACCACGATCGGTCGCGGTCTGCGCCGCATCAAGCAGCTCGGCGGCGCGTGCATCGTCACCGTTCACGCGCAGGGACAGCAGGTCCAGGGCGTTGCCGATGGTGGTCAACAGATTGTTGAACTCGTGCGACAGCCCGCGGCTGAGGCGGCCGACGGTCTCGAACTGTTGGGTATTGCGCAGCGCACGTTGGGCATCACGCAGCAGCCGCTGTGCCTGCCACTGCTCGGTGATGTCGCGGGTGATCTTGACGAAGCCGAGCAGCTCGCCTGCTTCGACGACCGGCTCGATGACCACGCTGGCCCGGAAAGACGAGCCATCGCGGCGCACCCGCCAGCCTTCACTGGCGACGTGACCGTGCTGCGCTGCGAGGCGGAGCAGGCGCTGCGGTTCCCCGGCTTCGCGATCGGCAGCCAGATAGAAACGGCCAAAGTGCGTGCCGACCACTTCACCGGCTGAATAGCCCTTGATGCGCTCCGCGCCCGGGTTCCAGCTGCAGACGATGCCATCAGGATCAAGCAGGTACAGCGCATGGTCGCGCACGCTGTCGATCAGCAGTCGCAGTTGGCGGGAAGGGTCCGTCAGTACGGACGTCGTAGAGGCGGCAGCGTCCACGTAAAAATAAGTGTTACCCCTGTGAGGGACGTGAAGCTAGGCATTCAAGTGTGAAGGAGGCGTGGAGGCGGGACACGTGCCATTTGTCCTGTGCGGCTGAATACGACACGGAGTACCATCACCCACCCTTTGTGTTCTGGAACCGACCTGCATGCGTCCTGGTGCGACTACGCGTGACCGCTGGATCTGGATGACCTCCGCCGTACTGCTGGCTGCGACCATTGCGCTGGAACTGGTGGTTCCGCTGGGCTATGCCGTCTGGCTGGCGTATTTCCTCGCCGTTGGCGTCACGCTGTTCCAGCGCAGTGCACGCGCGCCGTTCATCGTGGCCGTCGTCGCCTGCATCCTGTTGATCATCGGCTACAACGTTGCCCCGGCCAGCTCCAACTCGGCGTTCTCGTTCGTCAACCGCAGCATTGGCGGGTGTGCGTTCCTGATGATCGCGCTGATCGTCTCCCGCGCCATCCAGGCGCGGCGCGAAGCGATGCGCGCGCTGTGGCTGCAGGAGGCCGAGAACGCGGTGGCGATGAGCCTGCGCGGTGATCTGGGTCCGGAGCAGATCGCCGAGGCGGCGGCAACCAGCCTGGGGGCTCAGCTGCAGGCCGACGTCGCCGCCGTCTACCGTCTGGAAGGGGGAAGACTGCAGCTGACCGGCGGTCTGGCGTTGCCGTCCGGTATGCCGGCGTCGCTGGCATTGCAGGAGGGCGTGGCCGGGCAGGTGGCACGGGACGAACGCATCCGCCACCTGCATGGGGGGGATGATGCGGTGCTTGAGCTGCAGACCAGCCTGGGGCGGTTGCCGGTGCGCGAGCGCATCCTGGCGCCGATCAGCAGCGATGGTGCGGTGGTGGGCATCATTGAACTGGGACGCACCCGCGCCGGCGAACAGGATCGACTCGATGTCGAGCTGCTGGAGCGCTGTGCCGAGACCATCGGAATGGCGCTGCGTGCCTCGCTGCTGCGCGCACAACTGGTGGTACTGCTGGAGGAATCCCAGCGCCAGGGTGAGGAGCTGCAGGCCCAGCAGGAAGAGCTGCGCGTGGCCAATGAGGAACTGGAAGAACAGAGCCGTAGCCTGCTGCAGTCGCAGAGCCATCTGGAAGAACAGCAGGCCGAGCTGGAACAGAGCAACGTCCAGCTGGAAGAGCGGACCCACGAGCTGGAGGCGCAGAAGCAGGCACTGCTGGTCGCGCAGAGCCAGCTGGTGCGCAACAGCAACGAACTGGCCGCGACATCGCGCTACAAGTCCGAGTTCCTGGCCAACATGTCGCACGAGCTGCGCACGCCGCTGAACAGCTCGCTGATCCTGGCCAAGCTGCTGGCCGACAACAAGGACGGCACGCTCACCGAGGAACAGGTGAAGTATGCGCGCGCGATCCTGTCGTCCAACAACGATCTGCTGGCGCTGATCAACGACATCCTGGACCTGTCGCGCATCGAGGCCGGCCACGTCGAGCTGGCCGATGAAGTGGTGGTGACCGACAGCGTGCTGCAGCGCCTGCGCGAGACTTTCGAGCCGATGGCGCGGCAGAAGGGCCTGGCCCTGCAGATCGAGGCCGATGCGCTGGCCCCCAGCCAGCTGGTGGTCGACAGCCAGCGCCTGCAGCAGATCCTGAAGAACCTGCTGGCCAATGCGGTGAAGTTCACCGAGCATGGCAAGGTCAGCCTGCACGTGCGTGCGGGCGGTCAAGGACGCATCCGTTTCGAGGTCTGCGACAGCGGTATCGGCATTGCCCGCGAGCAGCTGCAGGTCATCTTCGAAGCCTTCCGCCAGGCCGATGGCAGCACCCGCCGCCGCTACGGTGGCACCGGCCTGGGCCTGTCGATCTCGCGCGATCTGGCCGAGCGCATGGGTGGCAGCATCCAGGTCGACAGTGAACCGGGTCGCGGCAGCTGCTTCATCCTGGAACTGCCGTTGCAGGGCGCGCCCGCGTCGAACGCCGCTGAGATTTCCGCCGCCCCCCTAGCGTCGCCAGTTGCGGCCGCTGCGCCGGCGATGCCGGTGCCTGCACCGGCTGCGGTGGCACCGACCACCACGGTGCCCAGCGTGGCCGATGACCGCGGCCGTCGCCAACGCGCCGGCCGCTTGATCCTGGCCGTCGAGGACGACGCCACCTTCGCCGAAGCGCTGGTGGCCCTGGCGCATGAACTGGACTTCGACTGCGTGGTGGCCGGGACCGCCGAAGAGGCGCTGACCCTGGCCAGCGAACTGCGCCCGAACGGCATCCTGCTCGATATCGGCCTGCCGGACGTGTCCGGCCTGAGCGTGCTGGAGCGCCTGAAGCGCAACCCCGATACCCGGCATATCCCGGTGCACGTGGTTTCGGCGATGGACCGCAGCCAGGTGGCGCGCGAGCTGGGTGCGATTGGTTTCGCGATCAAGCCGACCACGCGCGAGCGGCTGGTGACGGCCATCGAACAGCTGGAACAGACCAGCCAGCGCGACGTGCGGCGCCTGCTGATAGTCGAGGACGACAGCGAGCTGCGCCACAACCTGGAACTGTTGCTGGGCCGTGATCAGCTGCAGATCGTTGCAGTGGGAACGCTGGCCGGCGCGCTGGAGCAACTCAGCACGGTCACCTTCGACTGCATGGTAATGGACCTGTCGCTGCCCGACGGCAGCGGCTACGACCTGCTCGAGCACATGGCCGGCAACGATGATGTCGGCTTCCCGCCGGTGATCGTCTATACCGGTCGCGCGCTCGGCCGCGAGGAAGAGCAGCGCCTGCGCCGCTATTCGAAGAGCATCATCATCAAGGGCGCGCGTTCGCCCGAACGCCTGCTGGATGAGGTCACCCTGTTCCTGCACAGCGTGGAAGCCAGCCTGCCCACCGACCAGCAGCGCCTGCTGCGCGAGGCCCGCCGTCGCGACACCGTGCTCGATGGCCGTACTGTTTTGCTGGCCGAGGATGACGTGCGCAACATCTTCGCGCTGTCCAGCGTGCTTGAGCCGCTGGGCGTGACGCTGGAGATCGCGCGCAACGGCCAGGAAGCGGTGGATCGCCTGGCCGAGCGTGAGGTCGACCTGGTGCTGATGGACATCATGATGCCGGAGAAGGACGGCCTGGCAGCGATGCGCGAGATCCGCGCGCAGCGTCACCTGCAGGACCTGCCGATCATCGCGCTGACTGCCAAGGCCATGCCCGATGACCGCGAGCGGTGCCTGCAGGCCGGCGCCAACGACTACATCGCCAAACCCATCGACGTCGACAAGCTGGTGTCGCTGTGCCGGGTCTGGTGCTCGCGGCAATGAACGAACAGGCGTTGTTCGACCTGGAGCTGAAGGTCCTGCTGGAGGCGCTGTACCAGCGCTACCACTATGATTTCCGCAGCTATGCTGTGTCGTCGCTGCGCCGGCGCATGCGCCAGGCGATGCAGCGCTATGAGTGCGAACGGCTGGTCGACCTGCAGTACCGGCTGCTGCACGAGCCGGAGCTGTTCGCCCAGGCCATGCAGTTCTTCACCGTGCAGGTCTCGGAGATGTTCCGTGATCCCGCGTACTTCCGTGAACTGCGCGAGCAGGTGGTGCCGGTACTGCGCACCTATCCCTCGGTGAAGCTGTGGGTGGCCGGTTGCAGCACCGGTGAGGAAGTGTGGTCGCTGGCGATCCTGCTGCATGAGGAAGGTTTGCTTGATCGCAGCATCGTCTATGCCACCGACATCAATCCGGCCGCGTTGGCCACCGCCGAGGCGGGCGCCTATGGCATCGACCGGATGGCCCAGTTCAGCCGCAACTACCTGGCGGCCGGTGGCACGGCGTCGTTGTCCGACTACTACGCCACGGCCTACGACGGCGCGGTGTTCGACCGTCAGCTGCGTCGCAACGTGGTGTTCGCCGACCACAGCCTGGCCACCGACACCGTGTTCTCCGAAGTACACCTGGTGTCGTGCCGCAACGTGCTGATCTATTTCAACCGCGACCTGCAGGACCGCGCTGTCGGTCTGTTCCGCGAAGCGCTGGTGCACCGGGGCTTCCTCGGTCTTGGCAGCAAGGAATCGCTGCAGTTCGGGTGCCACCATGACGCCTTCGAGGTCTGTTCGCGCGAGCACCGCCTGTACCGGAAGGTGGCCTGATGGCCCTGCCGGCGCGTCCTGCCGTGCTGGTGATCGGCGCGTCTGCCGGTGGCGTGGCGGCCCTGCAGGCGGTACTCGGTGCGCTGCCGGCGACGCTGCAGGTGCCGGTACTGGCCGTGCTGCACCTGCCGCGTGACCGCACCAGCCGCATCGCCGAGGTGCTGGCGCCGTACTGCGCGCTGCCGGTGCGCGAAGCCGAAGACAAGCAGCCGCTGCGGCCGGGCACGGTGACGTTCGCGCCGCCGGATTACCACCTGCTGGTGGAGGACGAGGGGGCGGTGGCGTTGTCGGTGGATGCGCCGGTGCTGTTCTCCCGTCCGGCCATCGATCCGCTGTTCGACTCCGCTGCTGCGGTGTTCGGCAGGCGGGTATTGGCCCTGCTGCTTACCGGTGCCAGCAGTGATGGAAGCGAGGGCGTCGCCGCCGTGCGCCGTGCCGGTGGCCGTGCCTGGCTGCAATGTCCCGAGGAAGCCGAAGCGTCGATGATGCCGGCCTCCGCCCTGCAGTACGCCGGCGCCGATGCCGTGCTGCCCCTTGAACTGATGTGTCGTCGCCTGAAGGAGTTGTTTGCATGAACCTGCTGCCACCGGACCCTGCGCAGTCGCAGTCCCCGGTCAACCTGCTGATCGTCGATGACGTGCCGCAGAACCTGGTGGCCATGCAGGCGCTGCTGCAGCGCGAGGGCGTGAATCTGCTGCTGGCCGGCTCCGGCGCGCAGGCGCTGGAGCTGCTGCTCGAGCACGAGGTGGCACTGGCCCTGCTGGACGTGCACATGCCGGAGATCGATGGCTTCACCCTGGCCGAACTGATGCGCGGTTCGCATCGCAGCCGCGACGTGCCGATCATCTTCCTGACCGCCTCCCCGGATGATCCCCTGCGCGTGTTCAAGGGCTACGAGAGCGGTGCGGTCGATTTCCTGCACAAGCCGGTGGCGCCGCAGGTGATCCTGAGCAAGGTCAACGTCTTCATCGAGCTGTACCAGCAGCGGCAGCTGCTGAAGACGCGCAACGAGGCGCTGGAACGCGCGCTCAAGCTCAACGAAACAATGGCGGCGGTGCTGACCCACGACCTGCGCACGCCGCTGTCGGCGATCCTGCTGTGCAGTGACAAGCTGGCGATGGAGATCCCGCAGGACAATGCGGGCGCGCAGCAGACCCTGCAGTACCTGGAGGCAAGCACTCTGCGCATGGCACGCATGGTCGAACAGCTGCTGGACTTCTCGCGGATCCGCAGCGGTGGCCTGCACCTGCAGGCGAGTGCCTGCGATCTGGCCGACGTGACCCGCGCGGTGGTGGCCGAAGCGGGCAGCGCGCATGGCGCGGACCGGATCCATCTGGACATGCACGGCGATACGCGGCTGCAGGGCGATCTGGACCGTCTCGGCCAGGTTGCCGCCAATCTGGTCGGCAACGCGCTCACCCATGGCAGCGAGGCGAGGGTGGAGGTGGACGGTCGCGATCCGCGCAGCGTGCTGCTGCGGGTCAGCAATGCCGGCCGGATCGACGACGCGCTGCTGCCGCGGCTGTTCGAACCGTTCAAGGCCAGCTTCCACCAGAGCAAGGGCCTGGGGCTGGGCCTGTACATCGTCGATCAGTTCGTGCGTGCGCACGGGGGGCGCATCGCAGCGCGCAACGAGGCCGGGCAGGTGGTGTTCGAAGCCCTGCTGCCGAGACGCGCAGAAGGGCTGCCTGCAGCGGCAAACTGAATTCTTCAGGAAACATCCACGGGCGCTGAGACGGACTCGTCCGCAACTGCTACCGTGGGTGTACATCTTGTCAAGGAAGCACCATGCCACTGCGTGCCATCGCCTATGTCAGCCAGGCGTTGCCGGATCTTTCCGCTGAACGGTTGCAGGCGCTGGTCGACGACGCCGCTCGCTTCAACAAGATGGCGGGCGTGACCGGTGTGCTGCTGCATGACGGCGGGCGATTCCTGCAGTACATCGAGGGGCCGCCGGACGGTATCGATTCGGTGTACGAGCGCATCCTGCAGGCCGGCAGCCATGTCGACATCATCGAGCTGGCGCGCGGCCGCCTGGGCCAGCGTCAGTTTCCGTACTGGTCGATGCGCGCGTTGCCGGTGGATGCAGCACTGCTGCGCCAGCTGTCGGCCAGCGACTGGTCGGGTTTCAGCCGGGCGCTGGAAGGTGATCGTTCGGCGCCGACCCCGGTGGATCTGCTCGACAACGTCGTGCAGCCTGCCCTGCACGCCGGCTGAGCGTCAACGCGAAGTGCCGCCGCAGTAGGCGGCATGCAGCGCCTGCAGCACGTCCAGTGCGGGCCCTTCAATCACGCGGTAGTGGATGGCCTGTGCTTCGCGACGCGTCGCGACGATATCCAGTTCGCGCAGCACCGCCAGATGCTGTGACAGCGCCGATGCGCTGAGGCCGGTCAATGCCTGCAGTTCCGGTACTGGTGCCTCATCTTCGACCAGGCGGCACAGCACGCGCAGCCGCGCAGGATGGGCCAGGCTTTTGAGCAGGGCTGCAGCCTCGGCGGCGTGTTCGGCCATGGCGGCGCTGTCGAGCGGGGTGCGGGCCATGGTTGACCTTTTTGTTTAGAAGTGTCTAATTTAGAGAAATCTAAATCAAAGAGCAATCCCATGAGCGGCGTGAAAGAGGGCAGGGCATGAACCTGCCATGGACTGCGGTGGCTGGCGGAGCGCTGATCGGCGCCGCCGCGGTGTTGCTGCTCGCCACTGTGGGGCGCGTGGCGGGTATCAGCGGGATCGCTGCGGGCAGCCTGCGCGCAGCGGAAGGCGAGCGTGGCTGGCGCTGGGCATTCCTGCTGGGGCTGCTCGCAGCAGCGGGGCTGGTGCTGTGGTGGCAGTCGCTGCCCGAGGCCTCGCCACGTGTGCTGCTGCGCGATGCCTTGCCCGCCTGGCAGTTGATCGGCGCCGGCCTGCTGGTGGGCTTCGGCACGCGCCTGGGGAGTGGTTGTACCAGTGGTCATGGCGTCTGTGGCATGGCCCGAGGCTCGAAGCGCTCGCTGCTGGCAGTGCTGGTGTTCATGGCCTGCGCGATGCTGACCACGTTCCTGGTCCGTCACGGCGGAGGCCTGGCATGAGCCGCGCGGTCGTGGCCGCCGCGGTGGCAGGTGCGCTGTTTGGCGCGGGGCTTGCGCTCTCGGGGATGACCGACGCGCGTCGGGTACTCGGCTTCCTCGATGTGGCCGGTGATTTTGATCCGACGTTGATGTGGGTGCTGGGCTCGGCACTGCTGGTCAGTGCCGTCGGGCAGCGTTGGGTGCTGCGACGCGCGCAGCCGTGGTTCGCACTGCGCTTCCAGCTACCCAGTGCACGTGATGTCGATGCTCGCCTGCTGCTGGGTGCTGCACTGTTCGGTATCGGCTGGGGATGGGCTGGTTACTGCCCCGGACCGGCCATCGCCGGGCTGGCTGTCGCATCGCGTGAAGCGCTGTGGTTCGTGCCTGCCATGGTGGTGGGCTTCTGGCTGCACGATCGCTTCGTGCGCTGAGGCTTCACCCCTGTGTCACCATGGATCGGGTCAGATCGACGGACCACGGGGAAAGGAGCGTAACGACATGGCACGGATGAAGTGGAAGGGAAAGGCAATGCTGGCCATGGCGCTGGCATCTGCGATCACGCCGGCACTGGCCTGCACGCGTGCGGTGTATCGGGGCGACAACGGCGATGTGATCACTGCGCGCTCGATGGACTGGAAGGTCGATGTGGCGACCAACCTCTACGTGTTGCCGCGTGGCATCGCACGCACCGGCCTGGCCGGTCCGAAATCGCTGGCCTGGACTGCGCGCTACGGCAGCGTGGTGGCCACCGGCTACGACGTGTCGACCACCGATGGCATGAACGAGAAGGGGCTGGTGGCCAACCTGCTGTGGCTGGTGGAATCGGAGTATCCGCAGCAGCGTGGCAACAAGCCGGGACTGGCGATCTCGCTGTGGGCGCAGTATGTGCTGGACAATTTCGCCACCGTGGACGAGGCGGTCGCGGCGCTCAAGCGTGAGCCGTACTCGATCGTCACCGACAAGGTGCCGGGCGAAGACCGCCAGGCGGCGCTGCACCTGTCGCTGTCCGATGCCACCGGCGACAGCGCCATCGTCGAGTACATCGGCGGTCGCCAGGTGATTCACCATGACCGCCGCTATCAGGTGATGACCAACTCGCCGATCTTCGAGCAGCAGCTGGCCCTCAACAGTTACTGGCAGCAGATCGGCGGCACGGTGATGCTGCCGGGCACCAATCGCTCGTCCGACCGCTTCGCGCGTGCGTCGTTCTACATTAACGCCATTCCCAAGGCCGAAGACCCGGTGGAGGCGCTGGCCAGTGTGTTCAGCGTGATCCGCAACGCGTCGGTGCCGTATGGCATCACCACGCCGGGTGAGCCGAACATCTCATCCACGCGCTGGCGCACGGTGGCTGATCACAAGCGGCGGCTGTACTTCTTCGAGTCGGCGTTGACCCCGAACACCTTCTGGGTCGATCTGAACAAGGTCGATTTCGGCGGCCAGGTGCTCAAGCTCGATCTTGGCAAGGACCAGCGCAACACCTTTGCCGGCGATGCACTGGGCCAGTTCGTGCCCAGCGCACCGTTCACCTTCCTTGGCGTCGACGGTTAGTTCGACGCCTGGCTGGAGGCCGGGTAGACCGCCTGGATCGTGCAGCTGCCGCGGGTGTACTGCGGCAGTGGGGCGATGCTTTCACCGCGCAGATCGTCTGTCTCGAACTCGGCAGTCATGATCCGATCGCCGGGATTGCCACAGATCAGGCCGTTCTGCAGGCCCGAGTGGAAGCTCAGCTGCGGCGCACGGTCGAGCTGGCGGCAGTGGCTGCCGAGTTCGACCCGGTAGTAGCGGTGGCCGCCATTGCGGCGCGGATTGGTCTCCACCAGCATGCCCTGCGCGTCGGACGACCACGCGCGGACGTTGCGGGTGGCAAAGCAGTACGACGGTGAGCCGCCGAAGCTGCGGCGGATTTCCCTGCGCTCGCGGATGGTCACGGCGGGCAGGGTAGCCGTGCGCAGGCGGTCGCTGTCGCGGGCGACGCTGGCGTAGTCGCGATCCTGCAGCGGGGTGACCGCACTGACGGCGCAGCGGCGGCCGTCGACCACGACGCGTTCGCTGGGGCGACCACAGGCCCAGCCGGCAGGTGCTTCCAGCTTCAGCGAGGTAGCACCGCGGACGCCGGGGCAATCCTCGCTGAAGTCGATGCGATAGGCCTGTCCGGAGGCGGCGCGCAGTGCGATCGAGCGCGGTGATGCCTGCTCCACTTCCTGCACGCCGACCGCGTCCATGCAGTGCGGGGCCGGGGGCGTACGCTCCTGTGCGGACGCCGAAGCTGCGAGCGCCAGGCCGAGGCTGCTGGCGAGCATCAGTGACACCTGCCGATGGGTCATGTCCTGCACTCCCTGCGTTGGATGACGGCTCGACTATAGCAGCGGTTTGCACGGCCGTTGCTACACGCGCACACTGCGCGGATGGGCGCCATCTTCCATCTGCGGCACTACGGCCAGGCCACCGGCCTGGATCGCCATGACTACGCGCAATGGGTGCTGCCGCTGCAGGGCGAACTGCACTTCGAGATGGAAGGCCGCGGTGGCCGCCTGGACCTGCTGCAGGGTGTTTTCGTTGCGGCCGGCGAAGCGCATGACCAGATGGCCGATGGTCCGAACGGTTTCGTGATCGTCGATTGTCCTCCCGGCGTGCTTGATGACGGCACGCAGGAGCATCTGTGCCGGCAGCGCTGGCTGCACCTGCCGCATGCGCTGCGACAACGCCTGGCGGGCGTGCAGGACGGGCAGCCGATGCCGGCCCTGCTGCCGCAGCTGCTGCAGGTATTTGCACCGGCCGGCAGTGGCGCGCGCATGCAGGGACTGTGTGCGGCAGTGCAGGCCGATCCGGGCCAGGCGTGGCCAGTGGCGCGCATGGCCGCGTCTGTCGGGGTCAGCGAGAGCCGCTTGCACGCGCTGTTCCAGCGTGAGTTCGGGCTCAGCCCCCAGGCATGGCTCAGTGCATGCCGGTTGCGTTGGGCCAAGCACCAGCTGCGCTCCAGCACGGCGCCGATCAGTGATATTGCGCTGGCCGCAGGCTATTCCGAGCAGAGTGCACTGACCCGCGCGCTGCGCCGTGAGTGTGGGCAGACCCCGGCCGCGTGGCGCAGGAACGCCGGACTGTAGCGTCGAGCCATGCTCGACGGCTTCTGCACCGGCCACCTCGCGAACGGCAGTCGAGCATGGCTCGACGCTACAAAGGCGGGAGGGCAGTAGCCTCGGTCAAGAGCGCCCAGCGGCCAGCGCTTACACTGCGCGGCCTGTTCTCTCCCCCGAAGAACCCGAATGCGCAACAACCCGATGGCCTTGGGCATCGCCAATGGCGTTGCCGCTGGCGCGCTGTGGGGCGTGGTCTTCCTCGCGCCCGCCGTGCTGCAGTCGTTCAATGCCCTGCAACTGTCGGCCGGCCGCTATCTGGTCTACGGTCTGATCGCCGTAGCCCTGCTGCTGCCGCGCTGGAAGCGGCTGGCACCACGGCTAGGCCGCGCCGAGTGGATCGGCCTGTTGTGGCTGAGCCTGGCCGGGAACCTGGTGTACTTCCTGCTGCTGGCGACGGCGGTGCAGTGGGCCGGCGGTGCGGCGGCGTCCTTGATCGTCGGCCTGATTCCGGTGGTGGTGACCCTGGTCGGTGTGCGCGAGCAGGGCGCGGTGCCGCTGAAGCAGCTGCTGCCGGCACTGGGCCTGTGCGTGCTGGGCGTGGCACTGGTTGGCTGGGAAGCACTGATGTCTGAGCACCTCGCGACACCGTGGCGGCAGCGCCTGATCGGCCTGCTGTGCGCGTTCGGCGCGCTGTTTTCGTGGGCGTTGTACTCGATCGGCAACAGCCGCTGGCTGGCGCGCCGACCGGATCTGTCCAGCCACGACTGGTCGCTGCTGACTGGCGTCACCACCGGCGGCCTGGCTCTACTGCTGGTGCCGATGGCCTTCATCGGCCACACCGGCGGGCACACGGCGGCGCAGTGGGGTGGTTTCTGGGCGATCAGCGCAGGTGTGGCGGTGGTCGCCTCGATCCTTGGCAATGCGTTCTGGAACCGTGCCAGCCGCCTGCTGCCGCTGACCCTGACCGGCCAGATGATCGTGTTCGAGACCCTGTTCGCGTTGCTCTACGCATTCGCCTGGCAGCAGCGCTGGCCCTCCCTGCTCGAAGCGCTGGCGATCGTGTTCCTGGTGGCCGGCGTGATGCTGTGCGCGCATGCGCATCGCACGCCCCGCGCGATCGCCGAACATGCCGGCTGAATGCGGCCGTCAAGCATACTGATGGCCGCTTTGTCTCAGATGCAACCAAATGCCGGCACGTTGGCCGATGATCGCGGCAACGACTTTTTGCACCGCAGCACTTGACAGCGGCCCGGCGCACGGTGTTTTCTGTGCGTCATGGTTCTTGATGCCGCCCACGCCAGCCTGATCGCCCCCGCTACTGCGGGCCGTTCGACTGCGCCGGTCGCCACCACCACCATTACCACCACCACCGTCACCACTGCCCTGGTGCGGCCCGTCGTCTTCGTGTAACTCCCGAAAACCACGGCCCCGCACCATACAGGTGGCGGGGAAACTCGACACCTGCATGCGACGGGGCCTCCTACCGAGGTCTGCATGTCTTCCCACGCCCCCGCTCATCCCGTTGCCCCGGCCGATCTGGCTGCGCCGTCCATCGTCGTGCACAAGTTCGGCGGCACCTCGGTGGCCGATGCCGAACGCTACCGCCATGTTGCCGGCCTGCTGCTGGCCCGCCCCGAATCGCTGCAGGTCACTGTCGTCTCGGCGATGAAGGGCGTCACCGACGCACTGATCGATCTGGCCCAGCTGGCAGCCAAGGGGGACGACGGCTGGCGCGAGGCCTGGCATGCGCTGCGCGCGCGCCATCGTGGCGCCGCTGTGGCCCTGCTGGGCGAGCAGGTGGGCGAGACCGTCGAATGGATCGACGCCCGCTTCGATCAACTGGCCGAAGTGCTGGCAGCGTTGGCGGTGATCGGCGAGCTGCCACGCGAAGTACTCGACCGCGTGCAGGGCCTGGGCGAAGTGTTTTCCGCGCAGCTGCTCGGCACGCACCTGCAGGCGCTGGGCGCAGACTGTGCAGTGCTGGATGCGCGCGACGTGCTGGTGGTGGGGCATGGCGAACTGGGCGTGGATGTCGACTGGGAAGCCAGTGCCGACCGCCTCGCCAAGTGGCGCCTGCAGCATCCGCAGCCACGCCTGGTCGCCACCGGCTTCGTCGCCCGTGACCGTCATGACCGCATCACCACGCTCGGCCGCAATGGCAGCGATTACTCCGGCGCGATCTTCGCCGCGCTGTTCAACGCCGATGAACTGCACATCTGGACCGATGTCGACGGCGTGCTGTCGGCCGACCCGCGGCTGGTGCCCGAGGCGGTGCAGCTGGAGTCGCTGAGCTACGACGAGGCCTGCGAGCTGGCTTATTTCGGCGCCAAGGTGGTGCACCCGCAGACGATGTCGCCGGCGATCCGCCTCGGCCTGCCGATCTTCATCCGCAATACCTTCCAGCCGGCGCATCCGGGGACGCGCATCAGCGCCGAGCGCTCGCCGCGCGGGCCGGTGAAGGGCCTGACCCTGAGCCCCGGCTTGGCCCTGCTGAACCTGGAAGGCACCGGGCTGATCGGTGTGCCCGGTACCGCAGAGCGCGTGTTTGCCGCCCTGCGTCAGGCGCAGGTGTCGGTGGTGATGATCTCGCAGGGTTCGTCGGAACATTCGATCTGCTGTGTGGTGCGTGCTGCTGAAGCCGGCCGTGGCCGCGAAGCGCTGCTGCATGCGTTCGCGCATGAGCTGTCGGTGGGCCAGGTGCAGCGCGTGCAGGTCAGTGAGGGGGTCAGCGTGCTGGCCGCGGTCGGTGACGGCATGGCCGGCCAGCCCGGTGTGGCCGCACGTCTGTTCGAGGCGCTGGGCCGTGCGCAGGTGAACATCCTGGCGATCGCGCAGGGCTCGTCCGAGCGCAACATTTCGGTGGCGGTGGACAGTGCCGATGCCACCCGCGCCTTGCGCGCTGCACATGCCGGCTTCTGGCTGTCGCCGCAGACCTTTGCGGTCGGTGTGATCGGGCCGGGCAACGTCGGTGCCGCACTGCTGGACCAGTTGCTTGCCGCACGCCCGCAGCTGCTGGCCAAGGCCAATGTGGATCTGCGCCTGCGCGCGCTGGCCTCGCGTTCGCGCATGCGCCTGGAGGTGGATGGCCTGCACGCCGACTGGCGGGAGGCCTTGCAGGACGCAGGTGAGTCCAGCGATCTGGATCGTTTCACCGAGCACCTGCTGGCCGCACACCTGCCGCATGCGGTGGTGATCGACTGCAGTGGCAGTGCTGAGGTGGCCGAGCGTTATGAGGGCTGGCTGGCGGCCGGCATCCATGTGGTCACCCCGAACAAACAGGCCGGTGCCGGGCCGCTGCCGCGTTACCAGCGCATCCGTGCTGCAGCGGCGGCCAGTGGCGCGCGCTTCCGCTACGAGGCCACGGTCGGCGCGGGCCTGCCGGTGATCACCACGCTGCGCGATCTGGTCGATACCGGTGACGAGGTGCTGGCGATTGAAGGCATCTTCTCCGGCACGCTGGCCTGGCTGTTCAACCGTTTCGATGGCAGCCAGCCGTTCTCGCAGCTGGTCGCGCAGGCGCGGTCGATGGGCTACACCGAGCCGGACCCGCGCGATGATCTTTCGGGCGTGGATGTGGCGCGCAAGCTGGTGATCCTCGCCCGCGAAGCCGGCCACGCGCTCAGCCTGGAACAGGTACAGGTGGAAAGCCTGGTGCCGGCGCTGCTGCGCGATGGCAGCGTGGATGAGTTCATGGCGCGGCTGGGTGAGTCTGATGCCAGCCTGCTGCAGCGCCTGCAGGACGCGCGGGCGCGGGGGGCGGTGCTGCGCTATGTGGCACGGCTGGGTGCCGACGGCGCCTCGGTCGGCCTGCAGGAACTGCCGGCCGATCATGCCTTCGCCAACCTGCGGCTGACCGACAACGTGGTCCAGTTCCGTACCCGCCGTTACTGCGACAACCCGCTGGTGGTGCAGGGGCCGGGTGCCGGCCCGGAAGTCACCGCGGCCGGTGTGTTTGCCGACCTGCTGCGGGTCGCGGCCGGTGAAGGAGCGCGCCTGTGATCGCACGTGCGTTCGCGCCTGCCTCGGTGGCCAACGTGGCGGTGGGCTTCGATATTCTCGGCCATGCCATTGCCGGCATTGGCGATACCGTGAGCGTGCACCGCATCGATGAGCCGCTGGTGCGCATCGAGGCGATCCGTGGCAGTGCCATTGAGTTGCCACTGGATGCGGCCGGGAACACCGCAGGTGCAGCCTTGATGTCGCTGCGCGCAGGGCTGGGCCTGGACTTCGGTTTCGCGGTGGAAATCGACAAGGGCATTCCGTTCGGTTCCGGCATGGGCGGTTCGGCAGCGTCGAGTGTCGCGGCGCTGGTCGCCGCCAACGCGCTGCTGGATGTGCCGCTGTCGCGCGAGGCGTTGTATCCGTTTGCGCTGGATGGCGAGGCGGTGGCCAGTGGTGGCCGCCACGGTGACAACGTGGGGCCGCTGCTGCTGGGTGGTCTTGCGCTGTGCACGGCCGTTCGGCTGCTGCCGATTCCAGTGCCGGCTACCTGGCACAGCCTGCTGGTGCATCCGCACGCGGTGCTGGAAACACGCCGCGCACGCCAGGCCCTGCAGGGCAGCTATGCGCTGGGCGAGTTCGTGGCGCAGAGCGCGAACCTCGCACTGGTGCTCAGTGGTTGCCATCGCAGCGATGCCGCACTGGTGCGCGCGGGCCTGCGCGATGTGCTGGTCGAACCGCGACGGGCCGGATTGATTGCCGGCTTCGAAGCCGCCCGTGATGCGGCGCTGTCGGCCAATGCAATGGGCGCAGGCATCTCCGGTGCCGGTCCCAGCGTGTTCGCCTGGTTCGAGGATGCCGACCAGGCGCGTACCGCCGCCACACCGGTGCAGGCCGCATTTGCAGCCGCAGGTTTCGACAGTGACGCCTGGGTGTCGCCGCTGGATGCACCGGGAGCCCGCTTGTGCTGAATCCTTCCCCTTTACTGGATACCGAACCCATGCAATTTGTTTCGACCCGCGGCCAGTCTCCGGCCGTTGGCCTCAGCGCGGCGATCGCCGCCGGATTGGCGCCTGATGGTGGGCTGTACGTTCCGCAGATGCTGCCGGCGCCACGCGAGCTGCAGGCCGGGGCGACCCTGGCCGATACCGCCGCCGATCTGCTGATGCCGTTCTTTGCTGGCGATGCACTCGAGACTGCGCTTCCGGCGATCTGTCGTGAGGCGTTCGACTTCCCGGTGCCGCTGCGTGCGCTCGGCGACGGTGACCACGTGCTGGAGCTGTTCCATGGACCAACCGCGGCGTTCAAGGACATCGGCGCGCGCTTCCTGGCCGGTACGCTGTCGCAGTTGCAGGCCGGCAAGGACCGCGATCTGACGATTGTCGTCGCCACCTCCGGCGACACGGGGGCTGCGGTGGCGGCGGCCTTCCATCGCCAGCCGGGCGTGCGCGTGGTGGTGCTGTATCCGGATGGCCGCGTATCTCCGCGCCAGGCGCATCAGCTCGGTTGTTTCGGCGACAACATCCAGGCCCTGCGTGTGGCGGGTGCGTTCGACGATTGCCAGGCGATGGTCAAGCAGGCACTGGCTGACCGCGAACTGCAGGCGCAGGTGCCGTTGAGCTCGGCCAACAGCATCAGCCTGGGCCGACTGCTACCGCAGATGAGC
This sequence comes from Stenotrophomonas sp. 80084_Sma, assembly GCF_056481995.1. Taxonomy (NCBI): domain Bacteria; kingdom Pseudomonadati; phylum Pseudomonadota; class Gammaproteobacteria; order Lysobacterales; family Lysobacteraceae; genus Stenotrophomonas; species Stenotrophomonas sp. 80084_Sma. Next base: position 2,129,847 of record NZ_CM151177.1, read on the forward strand.
TATTACGCGCATGCAGCGTTGAGCCACTACGCGGCGCATCGTCGCCGGCTCAATCTGGTGGTGCCGACCGGCAACCTGGGCAATGCGATGGCGGCCGTGCTGGCGCGCGCGCTGGGCGTGCCGATCGGTCAGATCGTGCTGGCCACCAATGCCAATGCGGTGCTGCCGGCGTACTTCAATGGCGGCGACTACCAGCCGCAGGCCAGTGTGGCGACGGTGGCCAATGCAATGGATGTGGGGGCGCCGAGCAACTTCGAGCGACTGCGCTGGCTCTACCACGGCGACGACGCGGAACTGCGTGCTGCGTTCCGCGCGTTCGCGGTGGATGACGTGACCATCCGCGCGACGATTGCGGCAGCGCATGCCAGCAATGGCGAGCTGTTCTGCCCGCACACGGCGACCGCGGTGAAGGTGCTGCAGGACCTGCGTGCTCGCGGTGCCAAGGGCGACTGGGCGGTGGTGGCCACGGCGCATCCGGCCAAGTTCGAGGCCGTGGTCGAGCCGCTGATCGGCGAAACGGTGGCGGTGCCGCCTGCACTGGATGCGTTGCTGCAGCGGCCGGCGCACGCCGAACCGTTGGCGGCCGATTACGCGGCGTTGCGCGAGGTGTTGCTGCGCTGATCGGAGAGGGACGCGGTTGCCGGCCAGCGGCCGGCACTACCAGGGAAATGCATTCGGGTAGTGCCGGCCGCTGGCCGGCAACCCCACGGACCGCGATGCGGTCAGATCAATCCTTCACCGGCCAACGTGCGCAGCCCGTCCTCGTCGAGGATCTCCACCACGTTCAGGTGGGGCAGGGCGATCAGCCCCTGCTGGCGCAGCTTGGTGAAGGTGCGGCTGACCGTTTCCATGGTCAGGCCCAGATGGTCGGCGATATCGCCGCGGCCCATCGGCAGCGATACGCGCAGGCCGTCGCCACCCAGCTTGGCCTCGCGCGCGGCCAGGCGCAGCAGGAAATCGGCCAGCTTCTCGGCCGGCTGCAGGCGCGCCAGTGCCAGCGCGGCATCCTGTGCGGCATCCAGCTCCTGGCAGGCACGTTGCAGCAGCTTGCGCTCCAGGTGCGGGAAACGGCTGCGCAGGGCCTTCATCTGTGGCAGCGCGACGCGGCAGACGCGGCTGTCGGCGATGGCCTCGATGTCGTAGCGATGGTGGTCGCTGCCGCTCAGGCCCAGGTAGTCGCCGGGCAGCACGAAGCCGTTGATCTGGCGGCGGCCGTCGGCCAGGGTGCGCACCAGGCGCAGTGCGCCGCCGGTCAATGTATAGACATGGTCGCGCTCTTCACCGGTGCGGGCCAGCGTGCTGCCCATGCTGACCTGCTGCGAGACGGTGACCTGCTCCAGCGCCTGCACTTCATCGGGCGACAGCGCCGAGCACACCGCAAGGTGGCGAACCGAGCAGTGCAGGCAGTCCAGCGTGGTGCAGGACGGCGAGGCGGGATCGTTGGTGGCGGGCGGAGCGCCGGAAGGCCGTGACATGTTGCGGGGGGCGTATCGCGGGCGGGGAGGGCCTTATGATACTTCAAGCGGCCGTTCGACCCTGCCCGTGGCGGGGGCGCTAGAATGTCGCCCCCTCCCACGTCCCGTTCCAGCAGGAGTTCCGCCCGTGATCAAGCCCCGTACCCCGCCCGGCACCCTTGAACTGCTGCCGCGCGAGCAGATTGCGTTCCAGCGCATGCTGGACGTCATCCGCCGCAACTACGAGCGCTTCGGGTTCCTGCCGGTGGAGACGCCGGTGTTCGAGCTGTCCGACGTGCTGCTGACCAAGTCCGGTGGCGAGACCGAGCGCCAGGTGTACTTCGTGCAGTCCACCGGGGCGCTGGCGAACGCGGCCGAGTCGGGCGATCGCTCGCTGCCGGAAATGGCGCTGCGCTTCGACCTGACCGTACCGCTGGCGCGCTACGTGGCCGAGCACGAACACGAACTGACCTTCCCGTTCCGCCGCTACCAGATGCAGCGCGTCTACCGCGGCGAGCGCGCCCAGCGCGGCCGTTTCCGCGAGTTCTACCAGTGCGACATCGACGTGATCGGCAAGGACAGCCTGAGCGTGCGTTACGACGCTGAAGTGCTGGCGGTCATCCATGCGGTGTTCTCGGAACTGCGCATCGGTGACTTCAGCATCCAGCTGAACAACCGCAAGCTGATGCGCGGCTTCTTTGAAAGCCTGGGTGTGGCCGAGGGTGAGCGCCAGCTGGCGGTGCTGCGCGAAGTCGACAAGCTGGACAAGCGCGGCGCCGACTACGTGCGCGAGACGTTGGTGGGCGAGGGCTTCAACATCCCGGCAGAACAGGTCGAGAAGATCCTGGCGTTCGTGGCCGTGCGTTCGCAGGGCCATGCCGATGCGCTGGCGCAGCTGGCCACGCTGGAAGCCGACGCCGGTTCTTCGGAGATCCTGCGTACCGGCGTCGCCGAACTGCGCGAAGTGCTGCAGCTGGTGCAGGCGCTGGGCGTGCCGGAAACCGCGTATTGCCTGAACTTCTCCATTGCGCGCGGCCTGGATTACTACACCGGTACCGTCTACGAGACCACGCTGACCGACCACCCGCAGATCGGCTCGATCTGCTCGGGCGGCCGCTACGAAGACCTGGCCAGCCACTACAGCAAGTCGAAGCTGCCGGGCGTCGGTATCTCCATCGGCCTGTCGCGCCTGTTCTGGCAGCTGCGTGAGGCCGGCCTGATCGACGGCATCGAAGCCAGCAGCGTACAGGCGCTGGTTGCACTGATGGACGAGCAGGGCATGCCGCAGTCGCTGGACATTGCCCGCCGCCTGCGTGCCGGTGGCATCAACACCGAAGTGCAGATGGAGCCGAAGAAGATCGGCAAGCAGTTCCAGTACGCGGCCAAGGCAGGCATCCGCTTCGTGGTGCTGGCGGGTGAGGATGAACTGGCGCGCGGTGTGGTTGCGGTGAAGGACCTGCTGCGCGAGCAGCAGTTCGAAGTGTCGCGCGACGAACTGGCCAGCACCCTTCTGGTGGAGCTGGAGCAGTCCAAGGCGATGGTGTGAAGCGTGCCGCCGCAGGAGTGCTGAGCGTGCTCCTGCTGGCGGGCTGCCGGAGCGATCCGTCGCTGCACAGCACGCGGATCGGGCCGGCGCAGTACCGGCTGGCGGTTGATCGCTGCCATGCGATCGACCGCGCACAGCTGGAGGACGATCTGCAGGCCCTGGCCTCGCGGACGTGCCGGGCGGGAGCGGGGGCGTTGGAGAACATCCAGTCCCTGCCGAGCCGGCAGGGCAGCCTGTTCGGCGAATGCCTGCGGCGCGGGGCGCTGCAGGCCGAGGTGCACTGTCTGCCCTGAGTCGGGCCAGGTTGTTGATTTGAAAGCAGAACGCCCACCCTTTGGTGGGCGTTCTGCGTTTCTGGACGAAGCGCAGTCGAGCATGGCTCGACTCCACAAAAGCCGTTCTCGATCACTTTCCCAGCGAGATCCGGCAGATCGCGGCCAACTGTCGAAGGCGGGGAGGGTCCGGTGGCAGGGGTGTGAGCGGCATGGATGCCGCGACCAAGCCCCCATGGATGGGTTAACGGCGTCCCCTGCCACCGGACCCTCCCCGCCAACGCTCAGCAAATCAGCATTTGCTTTTGCTCTGGCTCTTGGCGGGTGCAGGGCAGCAGCCCTGCCGCCCCCTCAATCCTCGATTTGACGCACTGCGCAAGAATGCGTTAACGTACTAACGCGCTATTACATTGATGCATGGAAACAACCCCGTGAAAGCCCGCCCCGAGATTGCCGCCAAAGACCCGAAGGCCGACCTGGAAGCCCTGGCCCAAGCCTTTGCCGCCCTGCGCGAACCGGAACAGGTCGAAGCCTTCCTGCGTGATCTGTGCACCCCGGCCGAGCTGGAAGCCATGGCCGACCGCTGGAAAGTGGTGCCGCTGCTGCAGCAGGGCGTGCCGTACCGCGAGATCCACGAGCGCACCGGCGTCAGCGTGACCACCACCGGACGGGTGGCACGCACGCTTGAGCATGGCCATCGAGGCTATGCCGCCGCCATCGACCGCCTTGCTTCGCGCTGATCCGCGCCCCGTTCCGAACTTCGAGACCTCCCCCATGAGTGCAACCCAGGCAGCGCCGGCACGAGACCGGTTGCGTATCGCCATCCAGAAGAGTGGCCGGCTGGCCGAACCCGCGCGCAACCTGCTCAGCGCCTGCGGCCTGAGCTGGCGCGAGAGCCGCGACAAGCTGTTCTGCTACGGCGAATCGCTGCCGGTGGACCTGCTGCTGGTGCGCGACGACGACATCCCCGGCCTGATCGCCGACGGCGTCTGCGACCTCGGCATCGTCGGCCGCAACGAGCTGGACGAACAGGCCGCCGCGCGGCGCCAGATCGGTCTGCCGGATGCCTACCAGGCATTGCGCGGGCTGGGCTTCGGCCAGTGCCGGCTGATGCTGGCGGTGCCCGAGGAATGGCAGTGGCAGGGTCCGGCGCAGCTGGCCGGCACCCGCATCGCCACCAGCTACCCGGCCATCCTCAAGCAGTGGCTGGCCGATCAGGGCGTGGACGCACAGGTGGTCGAGCTGTCCGGTTCGGTGGAAATCGCCCCGCGCCTGGGCACCGCCGACCTGATCTGCGATCTGGTGTCCAGCGGCGCCACCCTGCGCGCCAATCAGCTGACCCCGGTGCACAACCTGCTCGACAGCGAGGCGGTGCTGGCCGGCGCGGTGCGCGTGCCGGATGACGCACGTGCATCGCTGCGCGCGATGCTGCTGCGCCGCCTCGACGGCGTGGTGCAGCGGCAGGACCGCAAGCTCCTGATGTTCCGCGCCAGCGAGGATCGCGTCGACGCGCTGGCACAGCTGCTGGCCGATGCCGAGCCGCTGGTGCGGTTGCCGGCCGATGGCGGCGCGCTGCGCCTGCAGACCATGTGCCCCGGGCCGTTGAGCTGGCAGCGCATGGAGGAACTCGAGCGCGCAGGTGCGCAGGGCCTGATGGTACTGAGCGTGGAGCGGTCGCTGGCATGAACCGTCTGATCTGGTCCCGACTTGATGAGGCCGCGCGCAGCGCGGCATTGACCCGCCCGGTGCAGACCGTGGCGCAGCAGACCCGCGATGCCGTGGCCGCGCTGATCGCGCAGGTGCGCACTCAGGGTGACGACGCGCTGCGTGCGATCACCGCGCGCTTCGATGGTGTCGAGCTGGCCTCGTTTGAGGTTTCCGAAGCCGAATTCGCCGCTGCCGAAGCGGCCGTGCCCGCCGACCTGCGCCAGGCGATGGTGGACGCCGCCGGACGCATCGCGCGCTTCCACGCCGCTGGCATGGGCAAAGGCTATGCAGTTGAAACCGCGCCGGGCGTGGTCTGCGAACGCATGTTGCGTCCGATCGGCCGGGTGGGCCTGTATGTGCCGGCGGGCAGCGCGCCGTTGCCGTCCACCGCGCTGATGCTGGGCGTTCCGGCGCAGCTGGCCGGCTGCCCGCAGGTGGTGCTGTGCACGCCGCCGCGCGCCGATGGCAGCGCCGATCCGGCGGTGCTGGTAGCCGCGCGCCTGACCGGCGTGCAGCGCGTGTTCAAGCTGGGTGGTGCGCAGGCGATCGCCGCGATGGCCTATGGCACGGCCAGCATTCCGGCTTGTGACAAGCTGTTTGGGCCCGGCAACAGCTTCGTCACCGAAGCCAAGCAGCAGGTCGCACAGGATGGCGCCGCCGCCATCGACATGCCGGCTGGTCCCTCCGAAGTACTGGTGATCGCCGATGCCGGCGCCAATCCGGCGTTCGTTGCCGCCGACCTGCTGTCGCAGGCCGAGCATGGTCCGGATTCGCAGGTATTGCTGTTGACCGATGATGCCGCGATGCTGGCGGCGGTCGAGGCTGAGGTGGAGCGCCAGGTAGCCCTGCTGCCGCGCCAGCAGATCGCACGCCAGGCGCTGTCGGCCTCGCGCCTGATCCAGGTCGATTCGCTGGACGAGGCCTTCGCGATCAGCAACTGCTACGCGCCCGAGCACCTGATTCTGGCCCTGCGTGATCCGCGCGCGTGGCTGGACAAGGTGCAGGCGGCCGGCTCGGTGTTCCTGGGCGATTACACCCCCGAAGCGCTGGGCGACTACTGCAGCGGCACCAATCACGTGCTGCCCACTGCGGGTGCCGCGCGTGCCTACAGCGGCGTCAGCGTGGCCAGCTTCCAGAACCTGATCAGCGTGCAGAGCGCCAGCGCTGCCGGCCTGGCGGCAATCGGCGGCTGCGCACGCGTCATCGCCAGCGCCGAAGGGCTGGATGCGCACGAGCGTGCAGTGGCCCTGCGCATGGAGGCCGCCGCATGAGCGCCGCCATTGATGAAGTGCTGGCGCTGGTGCGCCCGGATCTGCAGGCCTTCGCCGGCTACAGCTCGGCGCGCAGCGCGGCGGTGCAGGGCGAGGTCTGGTTGAACGCCAACGAGTCGGCCTGGGCCAATCCGGCTGATGCGGCGGGCAACAGCCGGCGCTATCCGGAACCGCAGCCGCTGGCGTTGCGTGAGGGCCTGGCGGCGCTGTACGGCGTGACGCCGCCGCAGCTGCTTATCGGCCGTGGCAGCGACGAAGCCATTGATCTGCTGGTGCGTGCCCTGTGCGTGCCGGGCCGCGGTGGCGTGCTGGTCACGCCGCCGGTGTTTGGCATGTACGCGGTCTGCGCGCGCCTGCAGGGCGCCGCACTGATTGAAGTGCCCCTGGTGGATACCGAATACGGCCTGCGTGCCGATCTGGATGCTGTGATCGATACGGCAAAGTCGCGCAACGCCAAGCTGGTGTTCCTGTGCGCACCGTCCAACCCGGCCGGCAGTGACATCGCCCTGGACGAGATCGAGCGCGTGGCCACTGCTCTGCGTGGGCAGGCGCTGGTGGTGGTGGACGAGGCCTATGTCGAATACGCGCAGCGCTCGTCGGCGACCACGTTGCTGGCCGCGCACGCCAACCTGGCGGTGCTGCGCACGCTGTCGAAGGCGCACGCACTTGCGGCCGCGCGCATTGGCAGCCTGATCGCTGCTCCGGAGCTGATTGCCGTGCTGCGCCGCTGCCAGGCGCCGTACCCGGTGCCGACCCCGTGCGCCGAGCTGGCCGTGCAGGCACTGCAGCCGGCCGCGCTGGCACGCACGGCCGAGCGCGTGGCGACGGTCATCGCCGAGCGCGAGCGCCTGTTCGCGGCACTGCCCGGCCTGCCCGGCGTTCGTCGCGTGTACCGCTCGTCCGGTAACTACCTGCTGGTCCGCTTCGCCGATGCCCAGGCCGCGTTCGACACGTTGCTGGCTGCCGGTGTGGTGGTGCGCGACCAGCGCGCCGCGCCGCAGCTGGGTGATGCACTGCGCATCAGTATCGGCAGCCCCGAAGAGAATGACCGCGTGCTTGCGGCCCTGTCGGCGCGGAGGGCCGCAGCATGACCCCGATCCTGTTCATCGACCGCGACGGCACCCTCATCGAGGAGCCGTCCGATTTCCAGATCGACGCCTACGAGAAGCTGCGCTTCGTGCCGCAGGTGATCCCGGCGCTGCTGAAGCTGCGCGATGCCGGCTACCAGTTCGTGATCGTCACCAACCAGGATGGCCTCGGCAGCGACAGCTACCCGCGCGCCAGCTTCGATGGCCCCAATGAGCTGATGCTGCAGATCTTCGAGAGCCAGGGGATCACATTCCGTGACGTGCTGATCGACTGCAGCTGGCCACAGGACAACGCGCCGACCCGCAAGCCGGGCATCGGCCTGATGACCGCCTACCTGCAGGACCGCAGCATCGACTGGGCGCGCTCGGGCATGGTCGGCGACCGCATCACCGACCTGCAGTTCGCCGACAACCTCAACATCCGTGGCTTCCAGCTGCGCACCGAACAGTTCGGTGGCGAGTGGGACTGGCCGGGCATCGCCCACGCACTGGCCGACGCGCCACGCACCGCGGTGGTCCAGCGCAACACCAAGGAGACGAAGATCCGCGTTGAACTGGATCTGGACCGTGCCGGTGATGCGCGCATCGCCACCGGACTGCCGTTCTTCGACCACATGCTGGAACAGATCGGCAAGCACGGCGGGTTCGCGCTGGACATCCAGGCCGAGGGCGACCTGCACATCGACGAGCACCACACCATCGAGGACACCGGGCTGGCGCTGGGTCAGGCCCTGCGCGAGGCGCTGGGCGACAAGCGCGGCATCGGCCGCTACGGCTTCACCCTGCCGATGGACGAGACCCTGGCCAGCGCTGCGCTGGATTTCAGCGGCCGCCCCTATTTCGTGTTCGAGGGCGAGTTCAAGCGTGAGCGCGTGGGCGATATGCCGACCGAGCTGGTGCCGCACTTCTTCCGTTCGCTGTGCGACGCCAGCGGCCTGAACCTCAACCTGCAGGTGCGCGGCGACAACGACCACCACAAGGTCGAGGCCTGCTTCAAGGCACTGGCGCGCGCGCTGCGCCCGGCATTGGCCCGCCAGGGCACGGCACTGCCGAGCACCAAGGGGGCGCTGTGAGCGACGTTGCGCTGATCGACGCCGGCGGTGCCAACCTGGGCTCGGTGCGCTACGCATTGGAGCGCCTGGGCGCGACGGTGCGGCTGGTGCGCGATGCGGACGGTCTGGTCGGTGCGCAGCGGGTGATCCTGCCCGGCGTCGGCGCCGCTGGTCCCGGCATGCAGCGCCTGCATGCGCAGGGCCTGGTGGAACCGCTGCAGCGACTGGAGGTGCCGCTGATGGGCATCTGCCTCGGCATGCAGCTGCTGTTCGAGCGGTCCGAGGAGGCCGGCGTCGAGACACTGGGATTGATTCCGGGCGTGGTGCGCAAGCTGGTACCGGCCTGTGGCATCCGTGTGCCGCACATGGGCTGGAACCGCCTGCTCCCGCTGCGCGAATCGCTGCTGCTGCAAGGCGTGCCGGAGCGCGCCAGCGCCTACTTCGTGCACAGCTATGCGGCGCCACTCAATACCCACACTGTTGCTGCCTGCGACCACGGTGGCCTGTTCACTGCCGTGGTGGAGCAGGGGCGTTACTACGGCGCACAGTTCCACCCCGAGCGCTCCGGTGAGACCGGTTCGCTGATGCTGCGCAACTTCCTCGAGGGCACTGCTGCATGAGTTTCATCGTCTACCCCGCGCTGGATATCCGCGACGGCCGCGTGGTGCGGCTGCGCCAGGGTGACTACGCGCAGGAAACCTCGTATGGCGACGATCCGCTGCCGCGTGCACAGGTCTTCGCTGCGCAGGGCGCGCAGTGGATGCATCTGGTCGACCTGGACGCTGCGCGTGCCGGTGGCTACACCCTTGCGCCGCTGCTGGCGTCGATCCGTGCGCAGACGCCGCTGCAGGTGCAGACCGGCGGTGGCGTGCGCGGCCGCGACGACGTGGCGCGCATCCTCGACGCCGGCGCCGGCCGCGTGGTGGTGGGTTCGCTGGCAGTACGCCGCCCTGACGAAGTGGTCGGCTGGCTGCAAGAGTTCGGTGCCGAGCGCATCACCATCGCGCTGGATGCCCGCCAGGATGCCCGGGGCCAATGGCAGCTGCCGGTGCACGGCTGGACCGAGAACGCCGGGGTGACCCTGGATGACCTGGCCCAGCGTTATGCGCGTGCCGGCATGCGCCACCTGTTGTGCACCGACATCGCCCGCGACGGCATGCTGGCCGGGCCCAACATCAGCCTCTACCAGCACCTGTCGGCGCTGCTGCCGGGCGTGGCCGTGCAGGCCTCCGGCGGTATCCGTGACGTGGCCGATGTGACAGAAGCCCGTGCCGCCGGCTGCGGTGGCGCGATCCTCGGCAAGGCGCTGCTGGAGCAGCGCATGGACCTGGCGGAGGCGCTGGCATGTTGAGCCGTCGCATCATTCCGTGCCTGGACGTGCGCGACGGCCGCGTGGTCAAGGGTGTGCGCTTCCGCGACCACGTCGACATGGGCGACATCGCCGAACTGGCCCAGCGCTATCGCGACCAGGGGGCGGACGAGCTGGTGTTCTATGACATCGGCGCCAGCCCCGAGGCGCGTTCAGTCGACGTCGCCTGGATCGAGCGCATCGCACGCCTGATCGATATTCCGTTCTGCGTGGCCGGTGGCATCGACAGCGTGGAAACCGCGCGCCGCGTGCTGTTCGCCGGTGCCGACAAGGTGTCGATCAATTCGCCGGCGCTGGGCCGCCCGGAACTGATCACCGAGCTGGCAGACGAGTTCGGCGTGCAGTGCGTGGTGGTCGGTGTCGATTCGGTGCGCGAGACTGATGGCCAGTGGCGGGTACGCCGTTTCAGTGGTGACCCTGACAAGACCCAGGCGGTGCCGCTGCGCACGCTGGACTGGATCGTCGAAGCACAACGGCGTGGCGCAGGCGAGATCGTGCTGAATTGCATGGACAGCGATGGCGTACGCCGTGGCTACGATGTCGTGCAGCTGCAGCAGGCGCGGGCCCTGTGCCAGGTGCCGCTGATCGCCTCGGGCGGTGCCGGTGAGATGGAGCACTTCGCCGAGGCCTTCGACCAGGCCGACGTCGACGGCGCGTTGGCGGCCAGTGTGTTCCACAGCGGCGCCATCGCCATTCCAGAATTGAAGCGCTACCTGCGCGGACAGCAGATCGAGGTGCGGGATGTCTATTGAAGTGAGGCCGTCGCTGGATGCGCTGCAGGCGCTGGACTGGGGCAAGGGCGACGGCCTGCTGCCGGCGGTGGTGCAGGATGCCGACACCCTGCAGGTGCTGATGCTGGGCTATGTCAGCGCCGAATCGCTGGCGGCCACGCTGGCCATCGGTCACATGACCTTCTTCAGCCGCAGCAAGCAGCGGTTGTGGACCAAGGGCGAGCAGTCCGGCAACGTGCTGGTGGTGCAGTCGATCAGCGTCGACTGCGATGCCGATACGCTGCTGGTGATGGCGCGCCCGGCCGGGCCGACCTGCCACACCGGTGCCGAGAGCTGTTTCGACGGGGCACCGAAGGACTTCCTTGGCGGGCTGGGCCAGCTGGTGGCGATGCGTGAGGTGCAACGCCCGCCGGGCAGCTATACGACCAGCCTGTTCGAGGGCGGGATCCGCCGCATCGCGCAGAAGGTGGGCGAGGAGGGCGTGGAGACCGCATTGGCCGCCGTGGCGCAGGATGATGAGGCGCTGCTCGGCGAGGCTTCGGACCTGCTGTACCACCTGCTGGTGCTGCTGCGCGCGCGCGGGTTGTCGCTGGATGATGCGCGGGCGGTGCTGGAAAAGCGTCATCGTTGAGGAAGGCGTGCGGACCAACGGTCCGCACCCACCTCTGCAATGCAGCCGAGCATGGCTCGGCTCTACAATAGGGGGTCTTCTTCTTTCCCGGACCGCCCATGAAACTGCCTGCCGCCTGGCTGTGCTGCCTGTTGCTGACCTCGCCGGCCTGGGCCGCGGATACCGTGGTCAGCGGCAAGGTCTATCTGGAGCGTGACGGCAAATCCGGGCGCGGTGCGACCGATCCGGGCCTGGCCGGGGTGCAGGTCTCCAACGGCGAGGCCATCGTCAAGACCGCCGCCGACGGCAGCTACAGCCTGCCAGTGCGCGACGGCCAGACCGTGTTCGTGATCAAGCCCGATGCGTATTCGTTCCCGAAGGCGGCCGATGGCCTGCCTTCGTTCTGGCGCCACTACCGCCCGAACGGTTCACCGGCACTGAAGTACGGTGGCATCGCCGCGACCAGCGACGTCACCCGCAACTGGGATTTCGCCCTGCAGTCGGATCGCCATGACAGCCGCCGTGGTTTCCAGATGCTGGTGTTCACCGATTCGCAGACCGCCAGCCTGAAGGACATCGGCTACTACCAGCAGTCGATCGTGGCGCCGCTGGTCGGCCAGACCAAGGCGCGCATGGGCACCACCCTGGGCGACATCGTCAACGATGACCTGACCCTGTACCCGGCGATCAACAAGGTCACCACCGAGCTCGGTGTGCCGTGGTTCCACGTGCCGGGCAACCACGATCTCGACTTCGATGCGGCCAGCGACGAACACTCGCTGGACAGCTGGCGCAACATCTACGGCCCGGACACCTACGCGGTGGAAGAGGGTGGCGCCAGCTTCGTGTTCCTGGACGACGTGGTCTACGACCCCAAGGCGAAGCCGAAGTACATCGGCGGCCTGCGCGAAGACCAGTTCGCCTTCCTTGCCAGTTACCTGAAGGGCCTGCACAAGGACCGCCTGCTGGTGCTGGGCATGCACATCCCGCTGTTCGACGCGGCGCCGGGGCGCGAGACCTTCCGTCACGCCGACCGCCAGCGCCTGTTCGACCTGCTGAAGGACTTCCGCAACGTGCTGGTGCTCAGCGGCCACAGCCACACCCAGCAGCACGTCTACCACGGCAAGGCCGAGGGCTGGAACGGCGACAAGCCGCTGCACGAATACAACGTCGGTGCCAACTGCGGTGCGTTCTGGTCGGGGGTGAAGAATGCCGCTGGCGTGCCGGACAGCACCATGAGCGACGGCACGCCGAAGGGCTATGCCCTGCTCGATGTGGCCGGCAACGGCAGCTACAAGCTGCAGTACCGCGTGGCTGGCCAGCCGGCCAGCGAGCAGATCGGCCTGCATGCACCCAAGGTACTGCGCCAGGGCGCCTATCCGGCGTGGGGTGTCTACGCCAACGTCTACATGGGTGAGGACGCCAGCGTGGTCGAGTACCGCGTCGATGGCGGCGCCTGGCAGCCGATGAAGCAGGTCAGCCAGCCCGATCCGCGCCTGATGGTGGAGAACGTGGCCGATGATCTGGCCAACAGCCTGCGCGGCTACGACCGTTCGCCGGAGGCCACTGCGTCGCCGCACCTGTGGCGGGGCGCGCTGCCGACCGACCTGGCAACAGGCAGCCACAAGGTCGAAGTACGCTCCACCCAGCCTGATGGTGCAGTGTTCACCGCCACCACCAGCTACAGCCTGCAGACTGCCCAGCCCTGACACCGCGCACCAGCGCTCCAGCGAAAGGACCCCGCATGGATATCCGCTTCATGGCCGGCACCACGCCGGTGACGCTAAGCCGCCACTGGTTCACCGGCGCGATGCTGCTGCAGAGCGCCACCGAGAAGGTCTGGGTGCAGCACCCGCTGCATCCGGGCACCCACTTCTCGTTCTCGCTGGTACAGTCGTGGCTGCGTCACATCGCCGGCCACGAAGTGCTGGTCGAGCGCACCCGGCCGCTGTTGTTCGCCGGCTTCCGCCCGCAGCGCCTGCGCGTGCTGGTGGATGGTGTGCAGGTGGCCGAACAGGAAGGCATGTAGGCCAACCTGAACCATCGGCGCGCTAGGCAAAGCCGCCCCGATGCCTGAGAATCGGGGCGATTCAATCGATCCAAGCAGGCCAGCGTGACCATCGCAGCAGCGTCCCCGGTTTCCTCCGACTCCGCCCGCGGCGGTCTTCCGCGCCATCTGGTCGTTGCCGATGTCGGCGGCACCTTCGCCCGCCTGGCCTTGGCTGAGACCCAACCCGGGCACGCGCCGTTGCTGGGCAGCCATCGCACCTATGCCTGCGCCGAGCACCCCAGCCTGGCCGCGATCCTGGCCGATTTCACCGCTGGCCTTGGTCAGCCGGTGCAGACCGCGGTGGTGGCCATCGCCGGCCTGCTCGATGGTGATGTGCTGATCAACTCGAACCTGCCGTGGACAGTCTCGCTGTCGACCACGCGCGAACAGTCCGGCCTGCGCGAACTGCAGCTGATCAATGATTTCGAAGCGGTGGCGCTGGCCATCCCGTACCTGCAGCCGGAAACCCTGGTCCCACTGAATGGCGACGCCGATCCGGCGCAGGCCTTCCCGGCGCTGGTGCTGGGTGCCGGTACCGGCCTGGGTGCCGCGCTGCGTTTCGCCGATGGCGAGCGCCCGGTGCTGGCCAGCGAGATCGGCCATGCCGCGCTCGGCGCCGGCAACGCGCTGGAACTGCAGGTGCTGGGCAAGTTGCTGCAGCGCTGGGCGCACGTGGACAACGAGCGAGTGCTGTCCGGCAGCGGCCTGATGAACCTGTATCCGTGCCTGTGCGAACTGCGCGGTGTCACCCCGGTGTGGACCAGTACCGAGGCGCTGATCGGCGCGGCGCGCAGCGGCGAGGATGCACTGGCGGTGGAAACGCTGCAGGTGTTCTGTGCCTGGCTGGGCAGCCTGGCCGGCGACGCGGCGATCGCCGTCGGCGCGCGTTCGGTGTACCTGGCCGGGGGCATTTCCGCGCATGTGCAGGATTTCCTGGCCGATGGCCGCTTCCGTGAGCGCTTCCTCAACAAGGGCGTGCTGACCGAAGTGCTGCGCCAGGTACCGGTGTGGCGGGTGGAGCACGGCCAGCTGGGTGTGCTCGGTGCAGCGGTCTGGCACGCAGCGCGGCAACCCACGCACGACTGATCGGCAGGGCCGGCATCGGGCCGGCCATGCATTGCAGACTGGGAGGGGACGATGGTGGATCGCAGGCAGTTCCTGCAGGCCGGTGCACTGGCCGCAGGCATGGCGGCTTTGCCGGGCGTGCAGGCGCGCACGCTGGGTGGGGCCAAGGTGGTTTCGACCTGGGACTTCGGCGTGCCGGCCAACCAGGCTGCATGGCAGGTGCTGGCGCAGGGTGGCAGCGCACTGGATGCAGTCGAAGCCGGTGCACGCTGGGCCGAGAGCGAGCTGTGCAACCCCACTGTCGGTCATTGCGGCAACCCGGATCGCGACGGCGTGCTGAGCCTGGATGCGAGCATCATGGATGGCGATGGCCGTTGTGGTGCGGTGGCGGCGCTGGTCGACATCCTGCATCCGGTGTCGGTGGCGCGCAAAGTGATGGAGAACAGCCCGCACGTGCTGCTGGTGGGCGAGGGCGCGCAGCAGTTCGCGGTGCAGCAGGGTTTCGAGCGCAAGCACCTGCTGACGCCGCAGGCCGAAGCGGCCTGGCGCGAGTGGCTGAAGACCGAGAAGTACCAGCCGCAGATCAATGCCGAGCGCCGTGGCATTCCCGGCAACAGCGACAACCACGACACCATCGGCATGCTGGCACTGGATGCCAATGGCCATCTGGCCGGTGCCTGCACCACCAGCGGCATGGCGTGGAAACTGCACGGTCGCGTTGGCGACAGTCCGATCATCGGTGCCGGCCTGTACGTCGACAACGACGTGGGCGCGGCCACTGCTTCGGGCGTGGGTGAAGAGATGATCCGCAACGCCGCCTCGTTCCTGGTGGTCGAGCTGATGCGCCAGGGGCGCTCGCCGGCGCAGGCCTGCCGCGAAGCGATCGACCGCGTGGTGCGCAAGCGCCCGGAAGCGAGCAAGACACTGCAGGTCTGCTTCCTGGCCATGAACAAGCAGGGCGAGGTCGGCGCTTACGCGCTGCATCGCGGCTTTGTCTACGCGGTCTGCGATGGGCAGCGCCAGGATGACCTGCGCGACTCGCCATCGATCTACACGAGCACCCAGACGTGAGTACGCGGCTCACCCTGGAGATCGCCAGCAATTCGCTGGCATCGGCGCTGGCCGCGCAGGCCGGCGGTGCCGACCGCATCGAGCTGTTCGACAACCTGGCCGAAGGCGGCACCACACCGTCGTTCGCCAGCATTGCGATGGCCCGCGAACGCCTGTCGATTCCGCTGTTCGTGCTGGTGCGGCCGCGCCCGGGCGACTTCCACTACGACGGGCTGGAAGCCGAACTGATGCTGCGTGACATCGCGCAGTGCCGCGCACTGGGCTGCGATGGCGTGGTGATCGGCGCGCTGGATGTACAGGGCGGGATCGACGTGGCGCTGTGCCGCGAGCTGGTGCAGGCTGCCGGGCCGTTGCAGGTGACCTTCCATCGCGCCTTCGATGCCGCCCGCGATCTGCCCGCCGCGCTGGAGCAGGTGATCGGGCTGGGCTGCCAGCGCGTGCTGACCTCGGGCGGTCAGGTCAGTGCCGAGGCGGGTGCCGATGTGCTGGCAGGCCTCGTTACCCAGGCAGCAGGCCGCATTACGGTGATGGCTGGTGCCGGATTGGCACCGGGCAACATCGCTACCGTGGCAAGGCAGACCGGCTGCACCGAACTGCACGCCTCGGCCAAGGGCCTGCGGCGCTCGGCCATGCAGTTCCAGAACCCGGCTTTGCGAGGGCTGGACCCGGACTGGAGCCAGACCGCCACCGCCACCGTAGCCGCGCTGCGGCAGGCGCTGGACGCCTGATCGCAAGCCCCGGGTCGGATCCTTTCGCAGAAGGGCTCTGACCCCATCTGGATGCAGTCGGGTCAGAGCCCCTCCGTGAGGGGATCCGACCCAGTACGCCGGCCCGCCACGGACAAAATAGTTCCGCGCACGATTGTCGCGATCGTGTCATTGACGTGTGCTCCGTCTTCTCAGCGATGTTTCGCAACCCGTTGATTGTTTTGGATACCTGCAGCCGATAACGGCATTACGCCACGTGTTGCTGCGTCGCCGCATGCCGGGCGTGGTTCAGCTGTGCTTTAGTTTGGATCGATCCACAGGGGAGGGTGTCGGGACGGCCTTGAACCGATCCAGGTGCCCGGATCAGCCGTAGTGCCGCGCCACCACCCGTCCGTGCGTCCACACTTTCGAAGAGCAACCACCCATGGCTCAGATCGTCCGCAAGCGTCGTCACCTGCTGTCCCAGGCCTTGGTCCTGGCCCTGTTGCCCCTGGCGGCCAGCGCGCAGGAGGCCGCCAGTTCGTCCACCAAGGATCTCGACGCGGTCACCGTCACCGGTTCGCGCATCAAGCGCGCCAGCGTTGAAGGCCCAGCGCCGGTCAACGTGATCACCGCCGCACAGATCCAGAAGGAAGGCTTCGTCAGCGTTTACGACGCACTGAAGACGCTCACTGAAGCCACCGGTACCGTCGAGGCGGCCTCGCAGTGGGGTTCGCACACGCCCAATGCCAGCGGCCTGAACCTGCGCGGGATGGGCCCGAACCGTTCGCTGCTGCTGGTCAACGGCCGTCGCGTGGCCGACTACCCGCTGCCCTACGGTGGCGAAACCAACTTCTCCAACTACGGCAACATTCCCGCTGCCGCGGTGGAGCGCATCGAAGTGCTGACCGGTGGCGCCTCGGCCATCTATGGCTCGGATGCGATCGCCGGCGTGGTCAACGTCATCCTGAAGACGAATTACGACGGCGACGAAGTGCGCGTGCGCGGCGGCACCTCCACCGAAGGAGGTCGCGATACCTGGGATCTGTCCTGGGCCGGCGGCAAGACCGGCGACAACTGGAGCGTGACCTACGCGCTGCAGTACACCAAGCGCGATCCGCTGTTCGGACGTGACCGTCCGCAGATGGACGATGCCGACGATGCGCCGTACCCGTCCTGGAACATGGAACAACGCAAGGTCGGCTTCCGTCCCACCGCCGGCCTGGCGCTGATCGATCCCACCACCGGCCAGCGCCTGGCGCCGCCCACCGGCACCTGCGAGAAGTTCGATGGCGAGTACTACACCGCCGATCGCCTGGTCTACAACTACGCCGCCAACACCATCACCAACACCGGCCGCCTGTGCGGCATGAGCGCCGACTACGCCAACTGGCTGCTCACCGGCGGTGCCGAGAACGTGTCCGGCAACCTGTATGCCACCTTCGATTTCAGCAATGACCTGCAGGCCTGGACCAACCTGGCGGTGTACCGCTCCGAAGCGATCTGGGGCACCAATCCGCCCGGCGTGTCGCTGATCGACGATGACAACGGCTACTACTGGGATGCCAACCGCAACCGCCCGATCCTCGGCGTGCGCCAGTTCACCCCGAACGAGGTGGGCGGCCTGGATACGCTGCGTAACACCAACCGCGAACTGTCCTGGGACTGGAGTGCGGGCCTGCGTGGTCGCCTGGCCGATCGCTTCGACTGGAGCGCCACGGTGGGGCGTTCCTACTACCGCGTTGAAGAGCGGCAGAACGTGGTCGACAAGCAGAAGTCGTACGACTATTTCCTAGGCCCGAAGCTGGGCACTACCGCCGACGGCGAGGCGATCTATGCGTTGAACGAATCGCGCTGGTGGAACCCGCTGACGCCGGATCAATACTGGCAGATGGGCACCGTGGCGAAGAACCGTGCGTCCTCATGGGTCAATCAGGCTTCGGCGGACATCACCGGCGAGCTGTTCCAGGGCTGGGCCGGCCCGATCTCGTTCGCGGCGGTGGCCGAAGTCGCGCAGCAGGGCTATCACCTCAGTCCGGATCCGCGCGCCGGCATCGATTTCGACCTGCAGAACGTCGATCGCGGTGGCGGCGAGCGTACCCGCTATTCGGCCGGCGTCGAGTTCAAGATCCCGCTGCTGGAAAGCGTGACCGCCACTGCGGCCGCGCGCTATGACCGCTATGGCAGCTACAAGGCTGACAACAGCGGCGAAGCGCTGGACATCGGCAGCCAGAAGGAGACCACCTGGAATGTCGGCCTGGAATGGCGCCCGGTGGAGTCGCTGCTGGTGCGTGGCTCCTATGCCACCAGCTTCCATGCGCCGGACATGCACTACCTGCTGGGCCAGCCCAGCAGCTCCGAAGTGCAGACCTATGACCGCCTGCGCTGCATCCAGAGCGGCGCGTACCTGGTCAACAACTGTGGCGTGGGCAATACCGATGTCTGGTACACGTTCGACGTGAACCGGCGTGGCACGCCGCTGCTGCGCTCGGAGACCGGTGATTCGTGGACGGTCGGTTTCGTCTGGGATGTGATGCCCAATCTGTCGGTCAGTGCCGACTACTGGGCAATCAAGCTGGAAGACATGATCGTCGACGTTGGCGCCGACGAGGTGCTGGCCAGCGAAGCGGGCTGCCTGACCGGCAAGAACATGGACGGTACGCCGTGGGCCAATCCGGCCGGTGGCGAGTACTGCGCCGGCATCCTGGCCCGCGTGAACCGTGACAGCAACGGTCGCCTGGTATCGATTGAACGTGGCCCGTTCAACCTGGCCAGCCGCGAAGTGCGCGGCATCGACCTGACCGCGCGCTACCGCCTGGAAACCGCGCAGTGGGGCAGCTTCCAGCTCGGCCTGAACTACACTAATCAGATCTCGACCAAGGAACAGCGTTACGCCAACGATCCGAACCCGGAGCGTCGTGACCGTGACCTGCGCAGCAAGCTGCGCGCGAGCCTGGCCTGGCAGCGTGGCAACTGGAATGCCAACGTCTATGCCGATCGCATCGGTTCGGTGCCGGGCGTGCGCTACCACTGGGGCACCGATCGCCTGAACAATCCTGGCGGCTGCCTGCCGTTCGCCGATGGTTACGTGCCCAGCGACAGCCCGTCGCTCAACTGCCTGGAGCCGGCCACGCGTCCGGACGGCTCGCCGAATCCGAATCCCAATGCCGGCCAGCAGACGGCGCGCTACTACGGGCGGGTCGGGCCGTTCATCACCTGGAACTTCAACGTGGGCTACCAGGTGACCGAACGCGCCAAGGTCAATGTCTACGTCAACAACGCGTTCAACTCGGCCAGCTGGAACCACAAGGACCCGTACAAGCTGGACTACGATTTCGCCCCGACCCGCCTGCTCGGCGCGGTTGGCCGCGAGTTCGCGCTGGAATACGTGTTCACCTTCTGAGGTGGACGGCGGGCGGTACGCCGGGCATGGCCCGGCGCTACCGGCTGGACGGGGTGGCTGGATTTGACCTTCCCACGATGGCAAGGTTTAGCCTGTCCGCATCCAGAAGGAACCCCGGGAATCCGATCATGAGCACGCCCCGCGCCACTGCAGTCCCCGCAAGCCCGTCCACCATCAGCCTGCCCATCGAGGGCATGACCTGCGCCAGCTGCGTCGGTCGTGTCGAAGCGGCGCTGTCCAAGGTCGAGGGCGTCGGCAGTGTTTCGGTCAATCTGGCCACCGAACGTGCGGATATCCGCGCGTCCGGTCCGGTCGATCGCGCCGCGCTGATCCAGGCGGTGGAGCGGGTGGGTTATGACGTGCCGGCCGGCACCATCGAGCTGGCAGTGGAAGGCATGACCTGTGCCTCCTGCGTCGGCCGCGTCGAGCGCGCGCTGCTGGCGGTACCGGGCGTCAGCCAGGCCAGCGTCAACCTGGCCACGGAGCGTGCGACCGTGCGCGGCGTTGCGGGCGTAGACGCGCTGATAGCGGCCATCGACAAGGTCGGTTATGCCGCCCATGCCATCGAAGCGGGCGTTCAGTCCGATGACGAAGCGGCGGAAAAGAAGGATGCCGAGCGCGCCGAACTGAAGCGCGACCTGATCGTGGCCACCGCACTTGCACTTCCGGTGTTCGTGCTGGAAATGGGGTCGCACCTGATTCCCGGCATGCACGAATGGGTGATGGCCACCATCGGCATGCAGACCAGCTGGTACCTGCAGTTCGTACTGACCCTGCTGGTGCTGGCCATTCCCGGCCGCCGTTTCTACCAGAAGGGTTTCCCGGCACTGCTGCGGCTGGCGCCGGACATGAACTCGCTGGTGGCGGTGGGTACCGCCGCAGCGTTCGGTTACTCGGTGGTGGCGACCTTTGCACCGCGGTTGCTGCCGCCGGGCACGGTGAACGTCTACTACGAAGCAGCGGCGGTGATCGTCGCGCTGATCCTGCTCGGCCGCTTCCTTGAGGCGCGCGCGAAGGGCCGTACCTCGGAGGCGATCAAGCGCCTGGTCAACCTGCAGGCCAAGGTCGCGCATGTGATCCGTGACGGCCGCACGACCGAGATCCCGGTCAACGAGGTTCTGAGCGGCGATGTGGTGGAAGTGCGCCCGGGCGAGCGCGTGCCGGTCGATGGCGAGGTGATCGAGGGGCGCAGCTACATCGACGAGTCGATGATCAGTGGCGAACCGATTCCGGTCGAGAAGCAGCCGGGCAGCAGCGTGGTCGGCGGCACGGTCAACCAGAAAGGTGCATTGACCGTGCGTGCCACGGCGGTGGGTGCGCAGACCATGCTGGCGCAGATCATTCGCATGGTCGAACAGGCACAGGGCTCGAAGCTGCCGATCCAGGCGGTGGTCGACAAGGTCACCCTGTGGTTCGTGCCGGCGGTGATGCTGGCCGCACTGGCGACCTTCGCGGTCTGGTTGATCTTCGGCCCATCGCCGGCGCTGAGCTTCGCGCTGGTCAATGCGGTGGCGGTGCTGATCATTGCCTGCCCCTGCGCGATGGGCCTGGCTACGCCGACGTCGATCATGGTCGGAACCGGTCGTGGCGCCGAGATGGGCGTGCTGTTCCGCAAGGGTGAAGCACTGCAGTTGCTGAAGGACGCGCAGGTGGTGGCGGTGGACAAGACCGGCACGCTGACCGAAGGCCGCCCGCGCCTGACCGACCTGGAGATCGCCGACGGCTTTGATCGCGCCACAGTGCTGGCCGCCGTCGCCACCGTGGAATCACGTTCGGAGCATCCGATCGCCCGCGCCATTGTCGATGCAGCCACCGAGCAGGGCATCGCATTGCCGGCCATGGTCGACTTCGAATCGGTCACCGGTATGGGTGTACGCGCCAGCGTGGAGGGTGCGCGTGTGGAGGTCGGTGCTGATCGCTTCATGCGCGACCTGGGCGTGGACATCACTGCATTTGCGGCGCTGGCGGCCGAACTCGGCGCGCAGGGCAAGTCGCCGTTGTACGCGGCCATCGATGGACGCCTGGCAGCGATCATCGCAGTATCCGATCCGATCAAGCCGAGCACGCCGGCCGCGATCGCGGCACTGCACCAGCTGGGCCTGAAGGTGGCGATGATCACCGGCGACAATGCCGGCACCGCGCAGGCGATCGCACGCCAGCTGGGTATCGATGAAGTCGTTGCCGAGGTGCTGCCGGAAGGCAAGGTCGAAGCGGTGCGTCGCTTGAAGGCCACGCACGGCCATGTCGCCTTCGTTGGTGACGGCATCAACGATGCGCCGGCGCTGGCCGAGGCCGATGTCGGCCTGGCCATCGGCACCGGCACCGATATCGCGGTGGAGTCGGCCGATGTGGTGCTGATGTCGGGCAACCTGCAGGGCGTGCCGAATGCCATCGCGCTGTCGAAGGCGACGCTGGGCAACATCCGGCAGAACCTGTTCTGGGCCTTCGCCTACAACACCGCGCTGATTCCGGTGGCGGCCGGCGTGCTGTACCCGGTCTGGGGTGTGCTGCTCTCGCCGGTGTTCGCCGCCGGTGCGATGGCGTTGTCCAGCGTATTCGTGCTGGGCAACGCGCTGCGCCTGCGCCGCTTCCAGCCGCCGATGGCGGATGCCCCCGCTGCGAGCCACTGAAGGAGAACCGCATGAACATCGGTGAAGCCGCCAAGGCGTCCAGCGTTTCGGCGAAGATGATCCGCTACTACGAACAGATCGGCCTGATTCCTGCGGCCGATCGCACCGAGTCCGGCTACCGGGCATATTCGCAGGCAGACATCCACCGCCTGCGCTTCATTCGGCGGGCGCGCGATCTTGGCTTCCAGGTGGCCGAGATCACCGATCTGCTCGGCCTGTGGAACGACACCTCGCGGCACAGTGCCGACGTCAAGCATCTTGCCGAACAGCACATCGCCGACCTGGAGCAGCGTATCGAAAGCATGCGGCAGATGGCCGACACGCTGAAGTCGTTGATCAGCTGCTGTGCGGGCGATGAGCGCCCGGAATGCCCGATTCTGCAGCGGCTGGGCGAGGACGAAGAGACCCTGGCACCGCCGGAGACCGCGAAGACCGGTGCAGTACGGCGCCGCACGCACAAGCACTGACCTGGCGTTGCATACATGAAAAACCCGCCCGGTGCAGCTGCACCGGGCGGGTTTTTCGTTGCAGGCGCAGGCTAGGGGATCAGGCCGTGCGCGGCGGGAAGCCTGCATCGGTCAGCGCCGCCACGATCTGCGCTTCGCTGGCCGAGGTCTGTACCTGCACGCGACGGCTGGCGGGATCTGCCTGCACGCTGGCCTGCGGATCGACCAGCTCGATCGCCTTGGTCACGCTGCGTGCGCAGCCGCCGCAGGTCATGCCTTCCACGTGGAATTCCATCTGTAGCTCCTTCGGTGCTCTTGGGGTGGCGCCAGTGTGCACCTTCCAACATTGGCAGGGTCAAGCGCAGGGCTGAACCGAAGACAAAGCACCAATGAAAACGGCAGCCACCTGTACCAGCGCGGCTGCCGTGGAGGAACGTCCCCGCCAGGGCGGGGCGTGGGTTGCACCGGGGCGGGCCCGGGCAACCCGGTGTTGCCTTAGAACTTCCAGGTAGCGCCGAAGTACAGCTGGCGGCCTGCGTAGGTATTGGAGATCAGGCGTGCCTTGGTGTCGCTTCCCAGGTGCACGCGCTGCTCGGACTTGGTGGCATTGATCACCGAGGCGGTCAGGGTCCAGTCCGGGGTCAGGTTGTAGGCCACGTTCAGATCCAGCTGGTCATACGGCTCGGTGTAGACGGTGAGGCCATTGTTGAGCCCACCGACAACCTGACCGCGACGGTTGAACGAGGCGCGCGCGAGGAACTTCTCGTTCTCGTAGAACACCGTCACGTTGGCTTGGTTCTTGGCGCTGCCGACCAGTGGCGAGGAGCCGATTTCCTGACCGTCCAGAACAATGGAGGCCAGGTTGGTGTCGTTGTAGGTGTAGTTGGCCTGCACGCCGAAGCCGAAATCGAAGGTGTACTGGCCATACAGCTCGACGCCTTGCGAGACACCATCGCGGCCATTGGCCTGGGTCTCGTAGCGCTGCACGTTCACCGCTTCACCGTTGATGACCATCGGCGTGTCGCGCACCACCGGCAGGGTGAAGTTGTCCACGTTCTTGCGGAACAGGCCGACGCCGGCGACCGCGCCCGGCTGGAAGTACCACTCCAGGCCCAGGTCGAACTGGGTGGCCTTGAACGGTTCCAGCTGCTTGTTGCTGCCCTGGCCGACCCAGCCTGCGGTCGATGCGCCACCGGCAACGCGGCGATCATTGACGTACTCCTCGCTGTAGTAGCTCAGTGCACCCGGTGCTGCGATGTCGGTGTAGCCGGGGCGGGCGATCACCTTCGACGCGGCACCACGCAGCACCAGCGTGTCGGTGATGTCCCAGGCGATATTGAAACTCGGCAGTACGTCAGTGTAGGTGCGATCCACGCCGATCAGGCTGTAGGTCTTGCTCTGCGCCAGATCGTGCGGCAGGCGCACGAAGCCGCTCTCGCAGCTGTAGGTCGGGTAGGCCGCAGCGGCCGGATCGGTGCACGCCATCGGTGCGCCGGACGCGTTGTCCAGGAAGTAGTCGTTGAACTTCTCGATCGAGTCGGAGGACTGCGCGAACTGCTTGGTACGCACCACGCGCACGCCGACATTGCCGCGCACGCGTTCGGTGCGGAAGTTGGCCTGGAAGTAGCCCGAGTAGATCTTCTCGTTGACGTTGTAGACGAAGTCTTCCTCGGTGCGGTTGTGAGAACCACCGTAGGTCTTGTTCAGGTAATCGATGTAGGCCGGGTAGTTGATGCCCGGGAACACGTTGGCATTGAAGCCGCCCGCGATGTTGTTGATCGGATTGGACAGGAAGAAGCCCGGCTGCGCGTCGCCCGCAGTCGGATCGCAGCCACTCTGGTAGCGGCTGTTGTCATAGTCGGCCGGGTCGCGGCCCGGGCACACCCAGTAGGTGTTGCCGGTATTGCGGTGGACCTTGCCGTCACGGTACTTGGCGCCGAACTGGATCGAGTCCAGCCAGCCGGACTCGAACAGCTTGGTGACGTCAGCCTGGAAGTAGTTCTGCTTGACCTCGGTGCGCTTCCACGACGAATCGGTCGAGCCGGTGTCGACTTCGGCGATGCCGTTCATCAGCTGCTGCTGCAGGTCGGGCGAGAAGGTGGCCGACGGCGTACCGGTCAGGTCCCAGGCGCTGTACAGGTTGCCCGACAGGTAATCGTTGCCGACCTTGCGGCGCGGCTTGGCCGACATCCGGAAGTTCATCGACGGACCACCTTCGGACCAGGTACGGCCGCCGGTGAACGAGGCCTTCCACAGCGGGCTGATGTCCCAGTCGATGGTCAGGTCAGCGGTCTGCGAGAGCGCCTTTTCCTTGCTGTAGCCACCGGTCAGCTGCGGCGTCGGAACCGTGCAGTCGTCCGGGCCCCAGCCGCCGGGCTTGAGGCCAGCGGCCTTGGCCTGGTCTTCGCTGCAGTAGTAGGTCTTTCCAGCCAGCTTTTCGAACTGGGCGCCGGTAACGGTGTTGCCGCTGGGATCGAAATCCAGGCCGTTGAGCAAGCGGCCGCCGGCCCAGTTTCCATCGCCGTTGAAGCGGGCCATGCTCCATTCCGGAATCTTCAGCATGTTCTGGGTGTAGTCACCCTGCAGCTCGAAGCGGAAGTAGTTGGCCGTCATCGTAACGTTGTCGACCGGCTTGAACTGGAAGGTCAGCTGGCCGCCCTTGCGTTCGCGCTTCTCTTCCTTTACCGCGAAGTTGACCGACGTCGGCATGAAGAAGTCGCTGTAGTTGCCGCCGGTCTGGTTGTTGAAGCCGGACTTGCCCCACCAGTAGTGGATGCCATCCTGCGCCTGCACGTTGCCATAGGCATCGCGCGCCTTGCCGGCGCCATACCACTGGTAGTCCTCGGTGCTGGCTTCCATGGTGCGGGTGGTGCGCTTCTGCTGCGTCACGCCGATCAGCACACCGAAACGCTCGTCCTTGCTGTGCCACGAATACAGGGCCGACGCCTGCGGGTCGATATCGTGGTGGGTATCGGAGGAGGTGCCCTCGAGCGTGACGAAGCCCGAGTTGGATTCCATGTCCAGCGGGCGACGGGTGTGCAGGATGACCGTGCCGCCGATGCCGCCTTCATCGATGCGTGCTTCCGGCGACTTGAACAGCTCGGCGCTGGACAGCATGTTCGACGGCAGCAGGGTGTAGTTGAACGAACGGGTGGCTTCGTCGTTGGTTTCCGACGTGGCCACGTAGTTGCCGTTCAACTGGGTCAGGGTCAGGTCGGGTGCCAGGCCACGCACGCTGACGCTCTTGCCTTCGCCGCCACTGCGGGTGATGACCACGCCGGGCACGCGCTGCAGTGCGTCGGCCACGTTCTTGTCGGGGAACTTGCCGACGTCTTCGGCGGTGATCACTTCGACCACGGCGTTGGCGTCGCGCTTCTGCTCAAGGCTCTTTTCAATGGCGTAGCGGTAGCCGGTGACCTGGACGCTGTCCAGGTTGGTGGCTTCCTGCGAGCCGGTGGAAGCGGCCTGCTGCGCGGCGGCGCCAGCCGGAATGACGGCGGCGGCCAAGGCCAGCGCGATGGCCAGCGCCAGTGCGTCCTGGCCATGCGTACGTGTTGAATGCTTCATTCCCATCTCTCCCTCTCTCCTGGATTGATCCGGTGACGTGGCACGGACAACTTGAATCGATCTAATTTGAAGTGACATTGTCGCTATTGCCATGCAGTGGCAGTAGCACCGTGCGCGTGGCCTGGTACGTCCTGTTGCTGCTCCCCCAACTCCCGGCCATCGCAGTGTCGTTCTTGGATCGATCTAAGCGATGGGCGGGCGTTTTTTAGCATGGGTCGCCCGCGGGCGCATGCTGCTCCGCAATATGGTACTGGCGTGGCGAAGGCATGACGGTTTGCTGAAATCAGTGAAATCGTTTTCGTGCGCAGGGGAGGGTGGGGCGGCAGGGCTGCGCCCTGCACCTGCTGTAGTGCCGGCCGCTGGCCGGCAACAGCCAAAGCCAAAGCCAAAGCGGCTCTGGGTTTCTGCTGGTTTGGCGGGGCGGTGTGGGCTGGCAGGACACGCCGTAAACCCCCAGACCGGCCCAGCCGCTGGCGGCTGGGCGTTCGGGCGCTTGCGAAGCAGTGCTTCGCAAGCAAAGCGCCCTCACCCATGGGGGCTCGATGGCGCCATCCATGGCGCCAACGGTCCTGCCAGCCCACACCGCCCCGCCTTTGACAGTTTCCCGGTGACGGTTGGATAGGTCCTGGAATCACGCGAGGTCATGGGGTCAGATCCGTTCTCCGTTGGAAAACGGATCTGATCCCGATTGATTTCGTTATCCGACAGAGATTGATCCACGCATGGCGTGGATCTACTGCAGATCGCGAGAAACTGTCGAAGGCGGGGTGGGTCCGGTTGCGGGGGCGTGAGCCGCATGGATGCGGCGACCGAGCTTACATGGACGTACTTGCAGCGGCCCCCGCAACCGGACCCACCCCGCCTCCCCACAGGAAATCAGCTTCTGCTGTTGCTGTTGCTGTTGCTGTTGCTCCAGCTCGGAGCGGGTGCAGGGCGCAGCCCTGCCGAACACCCCCCTCTCATGCTGCGCCGCAGAATGCATTCGGCTGAACCTGCATGCTCTACTTGAATCGATCTAAATTCACGGTCTGGTGGGTCGGGCGTCATTCCAGGGGGAGCTTTCTGCCAGTCATGGCGGGGCTCAGCGGAACGGTGCCGGACGGCCCCGGCCGTCTGCCTCCGCCTCATCGACTACAGGAACCCGACATGCGTCCAGTGCCGTCCGCTCCCGCCGTCCCAGTGTCCTCGCGCCCGCTGCTGCGCCTGGCCTGCCTGCTCGCACTGTCGTCAGTGCCGGTGCTGCTGCAGGCCGCGCCGGCTGCGCTGGAGCGCGAGGTCAACACCTTCATCGGCAGCAAGGACGACGGCAACACGTTCCCGGGCGCGTCGGCACCGTTCGGCCTGATCCAGGTCAGCCCGATCGGCAGCCACTATTCGGGCTGGCGCTACGACGACGAGAAGATCCGCGGTTTCGGCCACTCCTTCATCTCCGGCGCAGGTTGCTGGGAGCAGGGCGGGCAGGTGTCGGTGCTGCCGGTGACCGGTTCGATCGGTCCCGGCGGCGATTTCGATACCGGCAACGCGAAGAAGTTTGACCACAAGGCCTATGCCGCGTCGTACACGCATGACGGCGAGATCGGCCAGGCGGGCTATTACAAGGTGCGGCTGACCAGCTACGGCGGCATCGATGCCGAGACCACCGCGCGTACGCGTGCCGCGGCCGAGCGCTACACCTTCAGCCAGCGCAGTGGCGATGGCCACGTGCTAGTCAATGTCGGCCAGGCGAACGAGCGCCACTCGGTGATCGGCAGCGTGGTTGATGTGGTCGGCGACCGCGTGGTGGAAGGCAAGCTGGTCACCAAGAGTTTCTGTGGTGGCCATCAGTACACCACCTGGTTCCGCATCGAGTTCGACCGCCCGTTCAAGGCACACGGTACCTGGGGCGAAGGCGGTGGCCTGCCGGGTGCGCGCCACAGCATGGAAGGCGAGCAGAAGCCGAACGGCGCCTGGCTCAGCTTCGACCTGGCCAAGGGCCAGTCGGTGACGGCGGTCAGCGCGATCTCGCATGTGGACGCCGAAGGCGCGCGCATCAATCTGCGCGCAGACGGCATGCAGGGTGGGGCGCTGCTCGGTTTCGACCGCATGCGTGCGCTGTCCCAGCAGTCGTGGCGCGAGCAGCTGGGTCGGGTGCGTGTGCAGGGCGGTACGTCCGATGACCGCACCGTGTTCTACAGTGCGGCCTACCACGCGCTGCTGCAGCCGATGACCGGCAACGACGCCGACGGCCGTTATCGCGGCTATGACGATGGTATCCACCGCGCCGATGGCTGGACCTATTACGAGTACTTCTCGCTGTGGGATACCTACCGCGCGCAGAACCAGTGGCTGGCACTGACCCGCCCGGACGTGGCGCGTGACATCGGCCGTACCCTGCTGGCGATCGACGAGCAGGGTGGCTGGCTGCCGCGCTGGGGCTATGCCAACTTCGAGACCAACATCATGACCGGCGATCCAGTCACGCCGTTCATGGTCGACCTGTGGCGCTTCGGTGCGCTCAAGGGCCGTGAATCGCAGGCGTGGGATGCGCTGCGCCGCAACGCGTTCGGTACTCCTCCGCTGAACTCGCGCATGGCCGGCCGTTCCGGCAACCCGACCTACCTGGACAAGGGCTACGTGGTCTACGACCGCGCATTCCCATCCAAGGGCATGGACGTCGATCCGCACCACGGCGGTTCGGCCACCTTGGAATATGCGCTGGCCGACTGCGCGCTTTCGCAGATGGCCGATGGCTTGGGCCATGCGCAGGACGCGGCGACGCTGCGTGAGCGCGGCCGCAACTGGCGCAAGGTGTGGGACCCGCAGGTGCGTGACGCCGAGACCGGCTTCACCGGTTTCCCGCGCCCGCGTACCGAAGACGGCCAGTGGTACACGCCGGCCGATGGTCACTACAGCCCGCGCTCGCACCACGGTTTCCATGAAGGCACGGCGTGGCAGTACCAGTGGCTGGCGCAGCAGGACGTGCCGGGCCTGGTCGACGCGATGGATGGCCGCGAACAGGCTGGCCGACGCCTGGATGCGTTCTTCGCGATGGACGCGCTGCAGGCCGACCCGCTCAATGCAGCCCGCAAGGAGTGGGTGGTCGGGCCGTACAGCTACTACAACCAGTTCCGCTACAACCCGAACAACGAGCCGGACCTGCACTCGCCGTGGCTGTACACGCTGATCGGCCAGCCGTGGAAGACCGCTGCGGTAGTGCGCGCCGCGCAGCAGTTGTTCACCAATGCCCCGAATGGCGTGACCGGCAATGATGACCTCGGCACGATGTCGGCCTGGTACCTGTTCAGTGCCATCGGTGTGTATCCGGCGGTGCCGGGCAGCGGCCAGTTCCTGCTGCACACCCCGCGTTTCAGCAAGGTGGAAGTGGACATGGGCAATGGCCGCACCCTGCGCATCGACGCGCCGGGTGCCGATGGCCGTCGCCTGCAGTACGTGCAGGGCGTGAAGGTCGATGGCCAGGCGCATGCGCCGGTGTGGCTGGACTGGAACCAGCTGCAGCAGGGCCCGCGCCTGCAGTTCGCGCTCGACGCGAAGGCGCCGGAGCAGGGCTGGGGTACGGCGGTGAAGGACCTGCCGGTATCGTGGTGCGCGGCACCGGGCAGCCAGCTGCGCTGAGACGGACTGTGCCGTTCGCGGTGACCCAGCGAACGGCACGGCACGACAGGGCCCTGATCCATTAGGCTTGAGCCTCCAGCGGAGTCCGGGAAGACGATGAACGACAACGGCAGCAGTCCCAGCAAGCGCGCCGGCAAGGCGGTGACGGTGACCGACATCGCGCGTGCGATCGGCGTGTCACGGGCAACCGTGTCGCTGGTGCTGCGCGGCAGCCCGCTGGTCAACGTCGATACCCGCGCCAAGGTCGAGGCCGAACTGCGCCGCCAGCGCTATGTCTACAACCGCGCGGCGGCCAACCTGCGCCGGCGGACCTCGTCGAGCATCGCGCTGGTGATCAACGATCTGTCCAACCCGTTCTTCGCCGAATTCGCGTCCGGCGTGGATGAGGCGCTGGGCGGACGCGGTTACGTGACCCTGCTCGGCAGTACCGGTGAATCGCCGGAGCGGCAGCAGGCGGTGCTGTCCACGCTGATGGAGCACACCCCGGCCGGCCTGATCCTGTCGCCGGCCGAGGGCAGCGATACCGCGCTGCTGCGGCAGGCACTAGGTGCCAATGCCAACGTGCTGCTGTTCAACCGCGAGCTGGACGGGGCCGACTGGGATTTCCTGACCCTGGACAACCAGCACGGCGCCTATCTGGCCACGCGCCACCTGATCGAACGCGGCCATCGCCAGATCGCCTTCTTCGGCGGCCACGCTGCATCGAGCTCGTGCCACCAGCGCCGTGCCGGTTTCCAGCAGGCGCTGGCCGAGGCCGGTCTGTCGCTGCCGCCGGGCTGGATGATCGAGTCGGCGCCGAACCGCCTGGAAGCTGCGGCGCGCACCGATGAGCTGTTTGCCGACGGACATCGCCCGAGTGCAGCGGTCTGCTACAACGACACCGTCGCGCTGGGCCTGATGCTGGGCTTGAATTCGCGTGGCATCCGTCCGGGCGGTGACTTTGCCGTTACCGGTTTCGATGATATTTCCGAGGCGTCGGTCGCGGTGCCGCCGTTGACCACGCTCACTGCCGATCCGCGCGAGCGGGGCCGGCAAGCTGCCGCGCTGCTGCTGCAACGACTGGACGAACCGGATGCGCCGCCACGGCGCACGGTTGCGCCGGTGCAGCTGCGCATCCGCGAAAGCAGTGCCGCACGACCGAACTGATTCCTTCGTACACCCCTTCCACGCAACAACGACCTTCCGCGCATCGAGGCGCGTACCGCATGCCGATCTCCGCAACGCCCCGTCCATCGGGTACCTCCAGCAGCCAGGCGCCGGTCATGAATGTCCGTGCTGCTCTGGCGGTTGCCACCACCATATTCTTCATGTGGGGCTTCCTGACCAGCCTCAACGACGTGCTGATTCCGCACCTGAAGGCGGTGTTCGAACTGAATTACACCCGCGCGATGCTGGTGCAGTTCACCTTCTTCGGCGCGTACTTCCTGATGTCGGTGCCGGCCGGTCGGCTGGTGGCCCACCTGGGCTACAAGAAGGGCATCATCGCCGGCCTGCTGATCGCCGGCGTGGGCGCGCTGGGCTTCTGGCCGTCGGCTGCATTGCGCACCTATGAAGCGTTCCTTGGTTCGCTGTTCGTACTTGCCACCGGCATTACCGTGCTGCAGGTGGCAGCCAATCCCTACGTCGCGCTGCTGGGCCCGGAACAGACCGCATCGAGCCGTCTGACCCTGGCGCAGGCACTCAACTCGTTGGGTACCACGCTGGCGCCGCTGTTTGGTGGTTTCCTGATTCTGAGCACCGCAGTGAAGAGCGGCGACGAGATCAACGCGCTGCCCGTGGCCGAACAGATTGCCTACCGTACCGCCGAAGCGCAGTCGGTGCAGGGCCCGTACGTGGGCCTGGCCATCGCACTGGTGCTGCTGGCAGTGTTCGTCTACCTGTTCCGCCTGCCCAGCCTGACCGAGACAACCGAGCAGGCCGACAGCGGCCACCACACGCTGCTGGATGCACTCAAGCATCCGCACGTACTTTTCGGCGTGCTGGCTATTTTCTTCTACGTCGGTGCTGAGGTGTCCATCGGCAGCCTGATGGTGAACTACCTGGCACTGCCGGAGATCGGCGGCATGACTGAACAGCAGGCCACGCACTATGTGTCGGCCTACTGGGGCTGCGCCATGGTTGGTCGCTTTGCAGGTGCGTGGCTGCTGGCCAAGTACTCGCCGCGCGGCCTGCTGGCCGGATTCGCAGTGGCCAATGTGGTGCTGCTGGGCGTCACGCTGGCGTCGGGTGGCAAGGTCGCGCTGTACGGCATCGTGGCGACCGGTCTGTTCAATTCCATCATGTTCCCGACCATCTTCTCGCTGGCCATCGAACGCCTGGGCCCGCTGACCAACAAGGCGTCCAGCCTGTTGATCATGGCCATTGTCGGCGGCGCGATCATCCCGCTGCTGCAGGGCATGCTGGCCGACCGCATCGGTCTGCACCTCAGCTTCGTGCTGCCGGTGGTCTGCTACGTCTACATCATCTTCTACGGTCTGGTGGGTTCGCGCCCGCCGGCTTCCGCAACGCAGGGAGGCTGAGTCGGAAATGGGTGCCATTGTCTGCTTCGGCGAAATTTTGATCGATCTACTAGCGCAGCCGCCGGCCTCGGCCGATACCCCGCGCGCGTTCCTGCAGTACGCCGGCGGTGCGCCGGCCAACGTGGCGGTGGCGGCTGCGCGGCTGGGGGCGAAGACCCAGTTCGTCGGCATGCTTGGCCGCGACATGTTCGGTGACTTCCTGGCCGACAGTCTGGTCGAGCACGGCGTGGGCACGGATTACATCGTGCGCACCGACGCCGCCAAGACTGCGTTGGCCTTCGTCGCGCTGGATGCCAGTGGCGAGCGCAGCTTCAGTTTCTACCGCCCGCCGGCGGCTGACCTGCTGTTCCGTGACAGTGACTTCCAGGCGGAGTGCCTCGACAGCGCGCAGTGCTTCCACGTCTGTTCCAACAGCCTGACCGAGCCGGCCATCGCCGAGGCGACCTTCGCCGGCATGGAGCGCGCCCGTGCCGCCGGTGCGGTGGTCAGCCTGGACCTCAACCTGCGCCCGGCTCTGTGGCCAGCCAACGAAGATCCGACGCCGCGCCTGTGGCAGGCGCTGGAGCGCGCCGACCTGGTCAAGCTGTCGCGCGAGGAGCTGGATTACCTGGCGGCACCGCTGGGTGCCGATGGCGAGTCAGTGGTGCTCAAGCGCCTTCTGGCCGCGCAGGCGCGCTGGGTCATCGTTACCGATGGTGCGGCCACGCTGCACTGGTACACGCGCGACAACCACGGCACGGTCACCAGCTTCCGCGTGGCCACCGTCGATACCACGGCCGCCGGCGATGCCTTCGTCGGTGGCGTGCTGGTCGGCCTGCTGGAGCGTGGTGGGGCGGGCGCAGGCTTTGCCGCGTTCTGCCAGGACCCGGAGGCGATCACCGCCACGCTGCGCTTCGGTGCCGCCGTGGGTGCGCTGGCTGTTACCCGCAAGGGCGCGTTCGCCGCGATGCCCTCGCTCGATGAAGTGCAGCAGCTGCTGCAGGCCCAGGACATTACCGCATGAGCACCTCGCCCGATTTCCGTTCGCCCGCGTTCCTGCGCGCGCACATCGCCGATACGATGGCGTTCTACCACCCGCGCTGCATCGATCCGGACGGCGGTTTCTTCCACTACTTCCGTGATGACGGCAGCATCTACGATGCCAGCCACCGCCACCTGGTGAGCAGCACCCGCTTCGTCTTCAACTATGCGATGGCCTACCGCGAGTTCGGCAATGCCGAATACCGGGAGGCTGTCGAGCATGGCGTGCGCTATCTGCGCGAGGTGCACCGCAACCCGGCCACCGGCGGTTATGCCTGGACCCTGCGCGACGGCAAGGTCGAGGACGATATGAACCACTGCTACGGCGTGGCCTTCGTGCTGCTGGCCTACAGTTGCGCGCTGAAGGCCGGCATCGAGCAGGCGCGCGACTGGATGGACGAAACCTGGCAGCTGCTGGAAGCACGCTTCTGGGAGCCGCAGCATGGCCTGTACAAGGACGAGGCTGACGGCCAGTGGAGCTTCACCGGCTACCGCGGCCAGAACGCCAACATGCACATGTGCGAGGCGATGCTGGCCGCGTTCGAGGCCAGTGGCGAGCAGCGCTATGTCGAGCGCGCGCTGCAGCTGGCCGACAACATGACCCGCCGCCAGGCCGCCAAGGCCGGTGGCCTGGTCTGGGAACATTACGATGTGAACTGGGAAATCGAC
This sequence comes from Stenotrophomonas sp. 80084_Sma, assembly GCF_056481995.1. NCBI lineage: Bacteria > Pseudomonadati > Pseudomonadota > Gammaproteobacteria > Lysobacterales > Lysobacteraceae > Stenotrophomonas > Stenotrophomonas sp. 80084_Sma. Next base: position 2,163,685 of record NZ_CM151177.1, read on the forward strand.
TGGGACTACAACCTGGACGATCCCAAGCACCTGTTCCGCCCGTGGGGCTTCCAGCCGGGGCATCAGACCGAGTGGGCCAAACTGCTGCTGATCCTCGATCGCCACGTGCAGGCCGACTGGCTGGTGCCGACCGCGCAGCATCTGTTCGACGTGGCCGTGGCGCGCAGCTGGGACGACACCCGTGGTGGCCTGTACTACGGCTTCGCACCGGAATCGCGCCGGCAGCCCGGTATGGACGGCGCCCCGATCGGCGGCGACAGCTTCGTCTGCGACGACGACAAGTACTTCTGGGTGCAGGCCGAAACGCTGGCTACGGCCGCGCTGATGGCCAAGCGCACCGGCGATGACCGCTACTGGCAGTGGTACGAACGCATCTGGGCGTATTCGTGGGAGCACTTCGTCGACCACCAGTACGGTGCATGGTTCCGCATTCTCGATGCCGACAACCGCAAGTACAGCGACGAGAAAAGCCCTGCCGGCAAGGTGGATTACCACACCATGGGCGCGTGCTACGAAGTGTTGAACGTCGTGCGTTGAAGATCGTTCGAATGCAGTAGTGCCAGGCCATGCCTGGCAATCCGAAATCGGTAGCGCTGGGTCACGCCCGGCGGAAAAACAGGAGCGCCACGTGCATCGCCTTTCCCTCGTTGTCCGTCTGCTCCTGCTGCTGGTCGCAGCCTCCGCTTTCCCGGCAACTGCAGCGCCTCTGCAGGCGCAGTGGGAATTCCGCATGCTGCCCGGCGACGCCGAGGGTGCAGCCCACCCGGGCCTGCAGCAATGGCGGGCGGCGAAGGTGCCGGGCAGCGTGCACACCGACCTGCTGGCGCATGGGCTGATCCGCGATCCGTACGTCGGTGCACCCGAGGCCGAGCTGCAATGGATCGGCCTGGCTGCCTGGGAGTACCGCGCCCGCTTTGACGTGGATGCGGCGACGCTGGCCAAGCCGAATGCCGAGCTGCGTTTCGACGGGCTGGATACCTTCGCCGAGGTCAGCCTCAACGGCAAGCCGCTGCTGCGCGCGGACAACGCGCACCGCACGTGGCGTGCACGTGTGGACGGGCGCCTGCGCGCGAAAGGCAATGAACTGCAGATCGTGTTCCGCTCGCCGATTCGGACCCTGCTGCCGGGCGTGCAGGCGATGCCGCACAAGATCGCCGGCAATTACCCGTCGCCGTATGGCGATGAACCGAAGGAGGCGATGGTCGGCAACTTCGCGCGCAAGCCGGCCTACCACTTCGGCTGGGACTGGGGCCCGCGTTATGTCACCGCCGGCGTGTGGCGCGGGGTCGACCTGCAGGCCTGGGACGCGCACCGCCTGACCGATCTTGCCGTGCGTACCGATGCATTGAGCGCGGAGCAGGCGAAACTGGCGGTGTTGCTGCAGGTGGAGCAGGGCAGCGCTGCCGGTTCTGCGATGGTCACTGTGGATGTGCAGGATCCGGAAGGCCGCAACGTGGCCCAGGTGCAACGCACGGTGTTGCTGAAGCCGGGCCAGAATACGGTTGAGCTGCCGGTTGAGCTGGCCACGCCGCGGCGCTGGTGGCCGGTGGGCCATGGTGCGCAGGATCGCTATACCGTGAAGGCTGGCCTGGATGGTGGCGGCGATGCAACGCTGGCGCGCGAGCAGCGCATCGGCCTGCGCACGGTCGAACTGCGCCGCGAGGAAGACGGCAAGGGAGGGCAGGGCTTCGCCTTCGTCATCAATGGTGTGGAGATCTTTGCCAAGGGCGCCAACGTCATTCCGTTCGATGCCTTCCCCGCACGCGTCGATGCCGCACGCCTGCGCCAGGTGCTGACCGCCGCGCGCGATGCCAACATGAACATGCTGCGCAACTGGGGCGGTGGCTACTACGAGGACGACGCGTTCTTCGACATCGCCGACGAGCTAGGCCTGCTGGTCTGGCAGGATTTCATGTTCGGCGGCGGCATGCAGCCGGGCTACGATCCGGCATTCCGTACCAGCGTGGTGGCCGAGGCGCGCGACAACGTGCGCCGGCTGCGCCATCACCCCAGCATCGTGCTGTGGTGTGGCAACAACGAGGAGGAAACCGCCTGGAAGGACTGGGGTCACGGCCGCGACCTGAAGGCAGCTGACCCGGCATTTGCGGCGAAGGTCTGGCAGGGCTACGTCGACCTGTTCGGCAACGACCTGCGCCAGGTGGTGGGCGAGGAAGGGCTGGGCGTGCCGTACTGGTCCAGCTCGCCCAGCAACGACCTTGACGAGAAGGCCAACGATTCAACGCGTGGCGACAAGCACTACTGGCAGGTCTGGGGCAATCCGGCGTTGCCGGTGCAGGCCTACCTGCGCGAGACCCCGCGCTTCATGTCCGAGTACGGGCTGCAGGCGTGGCCGTCGGTGGCGACGGTGGACCAGATCGCCACCCGCGCCGAGCAGCGCATCGACAGCCCGGTGATCCGCGCGCACCAGAAATTCATGGCCGGCGAGGGCAACAGCCGCCTGCTGCACTACATCGAACTGGGCTACGGCACGCCGAAGGACTTCGAGGACTTCGTCTACCTCAGCCAGGTGATGCAGGCCGATGGCATCGCACTGGCGGCGCTGCATCATCGCGCCTCGCGGCCGTACACGATGGGCTCGCTGTACTGGCAGCTCAACGACGTCTGGCCAGGTGCTTCATGGTCCAGCGTGGACTACTTCGGTCGCTGGAAGGCGCTGCACTTCGCCGCGCGGCGTTTCTTCGCGCCGGTGGCGGTGGCGGCGCTGCGCGACGAAGGCAGCACGCGGGTGCGCCTGATCAATGATGGCGCCGCGCTGGATGCACGTTGGCGGTTGCGGGTGATGGATGTAGACGGCAAGGTGCTTCGCCGCCGCGAGGAAGCGGTGTCGCTGGCTGCCGCCGGTGTCACCTCGATCGGTGATTTCCGCGACGCCGAATTGCTGGCCGGTGCCGATCCAAAGCGCACGGTGGCCGTGTTCGAACTGCTGCAGAACGGGGCGGTGAGTGCCCGCCAGGTGGTCGGCTTCGTTGAGGCCAAGGATCAGATCCTGCCGCGGCAGAAGCTCAAGGCCAGCCTGTCCATTGAAGGCGACCACTACCGTCTGCGATTGGAAAGCGCGGCCTACATGCGTTCGGCGTGGATCGACTTCGGTGCATTGGACGTGCAGGTGGAAGACAACCTGCTGGATCTGCTGCCGGGCGAAACCCGCGACATCGCAGTGCGTGGCCCGGTGGATCTGACGACGCTGCGCGAAGCGCTGAAGGTAAAAACCCTCAACGATCGTTGAGCAAAAAAGGGGACGGAGGGGATTAAGTCGTTTGTGGCCCATGTGTGCCACAAACGACTTAATCCCCCTCCGTCCCCTTTTTCTTGCTTACAGCTGAATCTGCTGGAAATTCTCGACCCGCTCGTGGCCGTTGGCGGCCTGGCCGGTGCGCGGCAGCGGGTAGTCATCCAGGCGATCAATCAGGCGGGTCTGCAGGCCGGCTTCGCGGGCGGCATCCAGTTCTTCCACCACATCCGACAGGAACAGGATCTCGCCGGCCGGCACGCCAATGGCCTGCACGATGCGGCGGTAGCTGTCGGCCTCGCGCTTGCCGCCGACTTCGGTGTCGAACCAGCCCGACACCAACGGGCTGAGGTCACCGGCGTCGCTGAAGCCGAAGAACAGCTTCTGCGCCGGCACCGAGCCGGAGGAGTACACGTACAGCGGCAGGCCGGAGGCGTGCCAGCCCTTCAGCACCGGCGCCACTTCCGGGTAGAAGTGCGCGGTGTAGTCGCCGCGGCGGTAGCCTTCGTCCCAGATCAGGCCCTGCAGCGCCTTCAGTGCGGTGTGCTTGCGGTCCTGGTCGATCCAGCCCTGCAGCGTCTCGGCCACCAGGCTGTCCTGGCAGGCGCCGCCGATCTCGGTGGCCACCGCATCCAGCCAGCGGCGGACTTCCGGCTGCTGGCCGTGCTCGGCGACGAACGCGGGCAGCGCCTTGCGGGCATAGGGGAACAGCACGTTCTTGACGAACGAGATGCTGCTGGTGGTGCCTTCGATGTCGGTCAGGATGACGCGGGGCTGCATGGATCAGGACGCCTGGGTGGGTACGTAACGGGGGAACTTCTGCGCGATGTCGGTGCCGGTGAAGTGACCGACCCAGCCATCCGGTTCGGTGAAGAAGCGGATCGCCACGAAGCTGGGCTCGTCGCCCATGTCGAACCAGTGGGTGGTGCCATCGGGTACGGCGATCAGGTCGTCCTTCACGCACTCGATCTCATAGACCTTGTCACCCACGTGCAGGGTGAACAGGCCGGAACCCGCGACGAAGAAGCGCACCTCGTCTTCCTTGTGGAAGTGTTCGTCGAGGAACTTCCTGCGCAGCTCGGCGCGGTTCGGGTTGTCCGGGGCGATCGAGGCCACGTCCACGCTCTTGAAGCCGCGCTCGGCAACCAGGCGGTCGATGTCGGCGCGGTAAGCGGCGAACACTTCATCCTGGCTGGCGCCCGGTGCGACCGGTGCGGTGGCCTGCCAGCGCTCGAAGGTGACGCCGATCTTCTGCAGCTCGGCAGCGATGACCGCGCCGTCCTGGGTGTCCAGCAGCGGTGATTCGGGGCGGGTGTCGTCGTAGATGCGCAGTCGGCTCATGGCGGCAGCTTGAACGTCTCGGGGGGAAGACAGGGTAGCAGGGTGGGCACGAGGTGCAGATTCCGGATCGGCATCTGCACCTGCGTGCGGGTTCAGCCGCGCAGCTTGCGCAGTTCCAGCTCGCAGTGGAACAGGAACTCGAACGCTTCCAGGTGGCGGCGTGCCTCGGCCATGTCGCGGCCCCAGGCATACAGGCCGTGGCCGTCGATCAGGTAGCCCCACAGGTTCTGCCGGTCGAGCAGGTCATCGACCTGCTTCGAAAGCACGTTCATGTCCTGGGTGTTGGCGAACACCGGCACGTCGATGGCCATCTCGTGGGTGCTGTTGCCGGCGAAGGCCTTCAGCAGCTCGTAGCCTTCCAGGCGGATGTGGCCCTGCGGCGCGTACAGGCGCGAGGCGATGGTCTGCACCGGCGAGTGGGTGTGCAACACGCAGCCGATCTCCGGGAAGCGGCGATACAGCTGGGTGTGCAGCAGGGTTTCGGCGGACGGGCGCAGCGGGCGGCCGACGGCCAGGCCGTCGAAGTCCACCACCATGATGTCGTCCTCGATCAGGCGGCCCTTGTCCTTGCCGGAGACGGTGATCGCGGCGTGGCGGTCGTCCAGGCGGTGGGAGAAGTTGCTGCTGGTGGCCGGCGTCCAGCCGGCGTGGGCCAGCTCGCGGACGTTGTCGATCAGCAGCTGGGCCAGTTCGCTCAGGCGCGCGGTGTCGTACGGGAAGGTGGGGGCGTTCATGCGGGCGATTTTACTGGATTCGGCCAACGGCTGAGCCCCTCGTGGCTGTCTCGCCGGGCTGGATTTCTTGCTTTGGCCGGGCGGGTGGGCTGTGCAGGGGACGCCGTAGACCCTTCCTTGAAGTGACCCCCGGGAGTTGGACACCAGATCCAACCCCGAGGGATACATGAACAAATACGACGCGCGTTTCAAACTGCAGGTCGCCAAAGAGGCCTGCAAGACCTCCACATCGGTCAAAGCCATTGCCCGTCGCCACGGCCTGGAGTTCTCCACGGTCAGGCGCTGGGTGGCGACCTATCGGCTGCATGGTAGGCGGGGATTTCATCGCCAGGCCCGGTCCTATGACCTCCCGTTCAAACTGGCTGTCCTGGAGAAGATGAGCCAGGACGGCTTGTCCGGGCGGGAGGCCACCACCTACTTTCAAATTGGCGATGCCGGCGCGGTGGGGCGATGGCGGCGCCTGTATGCTCAAGGCGGTGCCCAAGCGTTGGCACCCCCTCCGCCGCCGCCCCGAAAGCCGATGAAAAAGACCCGTTCGTCCAAGCCACCTGAGGATATGAGCCGCGATGAGCTGCTCAAGGAAGTCGCCTATCTGCGTGCGGAGACCGACTACCTAAAAAAACTCGATGCCTTGATCCGGGAAGAGCAGGCGGCGCAGGACGCAAAGCGCAAGCCGTCCAAGGATTGAGGCAGGTTCATACGCTGTCGCTTCTGCTCGAAGCAGCTGAGCTGTCACGCAGTACGTTCTATTACCAGAACCATGTCCTGGCCCATCCGGATCAGGATGAGGCAGCCCTGTGCGAGCGCATCCGTGCAATCTACGATCAAAGCCAAGGGCGCTATGGCTATCGCACGGTGACGCTGGAATTAGCCAATCAGGGTCATCGGACCAATCACAAGCGGGTTCAGCGCCTGATGGGGGAGATGGGACTGAAATCGCGGGTGCGTGTGAAGCGCTACCAGGCCTTCAAGGGGGCGGCCAATGTTGTGGTTGGCAATGACCTCAATCGCCAGTTCCATGCCGAGCGGCCCAACCAGAAGTGGGTGACTGACGTGACCGAGTTCAAGGTGCAGGGCATGAAGCTGTACCTGTCGCCGATCATGGACCTCTACAACGGCGAAATCGTGGCTTATCAGATCAAGCGTCGGCCCGTATTTGATCTGGTGGGTCAAATGCTGGAGGAGGCCATCAAGAAGCTTTCCCCGGATGAGCGCCCGATGATCCACTCCGACCAGGGCTGGCAGTACCAGCATGAAAACTACCGGCATATGCTGGAAAAGCACTCGTTGAAGCAAAGCATGTCCCGGCGCGGCAACTGCCTGGACAATGCGGCGATGGAGAGCTTCTTTGGAACGCTGAAGTCGGAGTTCTTCTACCTGAACAGCTTTGACAGCCTCGAGAGTCTGGAGGCTGGGCTGGTGGAATACATCCAGTACTACAACGAAGAGCGCATCAAACTGAAACTGAAAGGTCTGAGCCCGATAAAGTACCGGGAGCAGGCCCAATCGGCCGCCTGACCCCGTCCAAGTCTCGGGGGTCACTTCACCTTGGGGGCTTGGCCGCGGCATCCATGCCGCGGACACCCCTGCACAACCCACCCGCCCGACCACGGACAGGTTCCGTGCGCGTCAGCCACGGAGTGAAGAAGGAAAGGCAGAAGCGGGTCGCGGCGCTGCGCTTGCTCGGAGCCGAGCATGGCTCGGCTCTACAGAGAATTCATTTCCCAGACCGAATTCATCCACGCATGGCGTGGATCCACCGGACGCGCCGGGAGAGTGTCAGGGGCGGGGAGGCATGGGTTCGCGGGGGTATCCGCGCCATGGATGGCGCGGCTAAGCCTCCATGGACGGATTCACGGCGTCCCCGCGAACCCATGCCTCCCCGCCAAACCTTCAGCCCAGCTGTTGCCGTTGCTCCGGGCGGGTGCAGGGCCGCAGGCCCTGCAATGCAAAAACCTCACTTACCCCGCAGCCGGCTGTGCCTGAAGCCGTAGCAGAAATAGATCACGAAGCCGACGAACGTCCACACCCCCATCAGCATCCAGTTGTGCATCGTCATCGCCGACAGCAGGGCAAGGCAGCTCAGTACGCCCAGGCTGCAGATCAGCCACGCCATCGGCATGCGGAACGGACGCGGCAGGTCCGGCTGGGTGCGGCGCAGGATCAGCACGCCGGCGCACACGGCAGCGAACGCGATCAGCGTGCCCATCGAGGTCAGCTCGCCGAGGATGTCCAGCGGGAACAGCGCCGCCAGCAGCGCGATGCCGATACCGGTGATCACCGTGTTGATGTGCGGGGTACGGTACTTCGGGTGGATCTTGGTGAACACCGGCGGCAGCAGGCCGTCGCGGCCCATGATCATGAAGATGCGCGGCTGCCCGATGATCATCACCAGCACCACCGAGGACAGGCCGACCAGTGCGCCGACCTCGACCACCCAGCGCAACCAGCCCAGCTGCGGATGCGCGGCCACCGCGGTCACCACCGGCTCGTCGGTGCCCAGCAGTTGGAACGGCACCAGGCCGGTCATCACTGCGGCCATCGCGATGTACAGCACGGTGCAGATCACCAGCGACAGCATCATGCCGAACGGCATGTCGCGCTGTGGATTCTTCGATTCCTGCGCCGCCACCGACACCGCCTCGAAGCCGATGTAGGCGAAGAACACCATCGCCGCGCCACGCAGCACGCCTTCCATGCCGTACTTGCCGGGGCCTTCGTTGGCCGGAATGAACGGGGTCCAGTTGCTGGTGTCCACGTACTTCCAGCCGACCACGATGACCAGCACGATCAGGCCGGTCTTGAGCACGACCATCGCCATGTTCATCGCCGAGGACTTGCTGATGCCGACGTAGCACAGCCAGGTCAGCAGCAGCACCAGTGCGGCGGCCGGCAGGTTGGCGATCGCGCCGGTGGGGCGCAGCTGTGCATCGAGTGGGGCACTGACCAGCGCCGCCGGTAGATGGATGTCGAACTGGCTGAGCAGGCTGAGGAAATAGCCGGTCCAGCTGACCGCGACCGCCGAGGCGGAGACGCCGTATTCGAGCACCAGCATCCAGCCGATGAACCAGGCCGAGAGCTCGCCGAAGGTGGCGTAGGTGTAGGTGTAGGCGCTGCCGGAGACCGGCACCATCGAGGCGAACTCGGCATAGGCCAGCGCGCAGAAGGCGCAGCAGATGGCGGCCAGTACGAAGGACAGCATGATGGCCGGGCCGGCGTGGTTGGCGGCGGCCTGGCCGGTGATGACGAAGATGCCGCCGCCGATCACCGCGCCGATACCCAGGGCGGTCAGGCCCCAGGGGCCGAGGTGGCGGCGCAGGCTCAGGCCGTTGGCGTCTTCATGGGCGGCATGCGGGTGCTTGGTGGCCCACAGTTGCTTGAACATGTGTGGTGGTCTTGTCGAAGCGCGCCACGGGCGGCGCGCGGGGAAAACGGACGGGCCGGCACGAGGCCGGCCCGTAGGCGGATCAGGGCGACTTGGCCAGCTTGCTGTTGCGGATGCCGTAGCCCAGGTAGATCAGCAGGCCGAGCAGCGTCCAGCCGACGAACAGGTGCCAGTGCACCACGAACGCCTGCCAGAACAGGAACAGGCAGGTAGCCGCGCCGAGCGGGCAGATGATCCACACCGCCGGCACGCGGAACGGGCGGTGGATCTCCGGCTTGGTATAGCGCAGCACCAGCACGCCGATGCAGACCGTGGCGAAGGCCAGCAGGGTGCCCATCGAGACCAGTTCCCCCAGCACGTTCAGCGGTACCAGGCCGGCCAGTGCGGCGGCGATCACGCCGACCACGATGGTGGCGACGTACGGGGTGCGGAAGCGGGCGTGGACCCTGCCGAAGAACTTCGGCAGCAGGCCGTCGCGGGAGATGGTGTAGGCGATGCGGGTCTGGCCCATCATCATCACCAGCACCACCGAGGACAGGCCGGCGATGGCGCCGATCTCGACCAGGGTCTTCAGCCAGGACAGGGTCGGGTAGGGTTCCAGCGCGGTGGCCACCGGCTTGTCGGTGCCTAGCAGGTGGTACGGCATCATGCCGGTCAGCACCGCGCAGACGATGATGTAGACGATGGTGCACACGGCCAGCGAGCCGAGCAGGCCGATCGGCATGTTGCGCTGCGGGTCCTTGGTTTCACCGGCGGCGGTGGAGACCGCATCGAAGCCGATGTAGGCGAAGAACACGATGGTGGCCGCACGGAACACGCCGCTCCAGCCGAACTCACCCGCCACGCCGGTGTTTTCCGGGATGAACGGCTGCCAGTTGGCCGGGTCGATGTGGGCCGCGCCGATGCCGATGAACAGGCAGATGACGGTGACCTTGATCGCCACGATGATCGCGTTGACGAAGGCCGATTGGGTCACGCCCACGTACAGCAGGCCGGACACCGCCGCCACGATCAGTACTGCAGGCAGGTTGAACAGCTTGCCTGAGGCGATGAACTCGCTGCCGGTCCAGGCGATCGGGGCTGCGCTGAGCGCATCCGGGAACGGCATGTGCAGCGTGGTGGTGATGAAGCTGATCAGGTACGCCGACCAGCCCACCGCGACCGAGGCCGAGGCGAACAGGTATTCCAGCACCAGGCACCAGCCGATGAACCAGGCCATGCCCTCGCCGAGGGTGGCGTAGGAGTAGGAGTAGGCGCTGCCGGAGACCGGCATCATCGCCGCGAATTCGGCGTAGCACAGGCCCGCCAGGGCGCAGGCGAAACCGGCGATGACGAACGACAGCATCACTGCCGGGCCAGCGTGGTTGGCCGCAGCCTGGCCGGTCAGCACGAAGATACCTGCGCCGATCACCGCACCCACGCCAAGCAGGATGAGGTGTTTAGCCGTGAGGGTCCGTTTCAACGTGGCTTCGCCGTCCAGGCTGCCTTCGATGGGTTCGCCAGCATCGACGTGCCCGGCCGGTTCAACCGGCTTGACCCTCAACAGAGCTTTCAGCATGCAGTACTTCCTAGTGATCGGATTGGGTGGGCCGCCGATACGTTGCCGGCAACCCTGGAATGGTGAAGGCCGCGCGAACGGCCCGCTGTACCTTAGCCAAAGCTGAAGCCAACGCACAAGCGCAATCGCAACAATGAACGGCGATAATGAGCAGTATTTTTCCAAACGCCGCCCATTCATGAGCCAGACCGCCGAAACCCTTGCCGTGCTTGACGATCGCCTGCGTGGCCTGCTGCGGGACTACGCCCGCCGCGAGCCCGCCCACGACGCATTGGCTGCCGAATTCGGCACATTGTTGGACGATCCGGAAGATCCGTTCCGGCGCGAGCGGCTGGCCGGCCACTTCACCGCCAGCTGCTGGCTGGTCAGTGCCGACGGCCAGCGCCTGCTGCTGACCCATCACCGCAAGCTGCAGCGCTGGCTGCAGCTGGGCGGCCACGCCGACGGCGACCGCGACCTGGCCCAGGTGGCGCTGAAGGAAGCCGAGGAGGAGTCGGGCCTGAGCGGCCTGGTGTTGGAAGACCCGGCCATCTTCGATCTGGACAAGCATTGGATTCCGGAGCGCAAGGACGTGCCGGGGCACTGGCACTACGACGTGCGTTTCGTGATCCGGGCGCTGGGTGGCGAGGCCTTCGTGCTCAGCGAGGAATCGCTGGAGCTGGCCTGGCGGCCGGTGACCGAGGTCGCCGCCGATCCGGAATCGGACGAATCCATGCAGCGCATGGCGCGCCGGTGGCTGACGCGCTGAAGAAAAAGGGGACGGAGGGGATTAAGTCGTTTACGCCGCATGTGCCGCAAACGACTTAATCCCCTCCGTCCCTTTTTTCAGTACAGGATGCGCGTGCGCAGCGTGCCCGGAATCGCGGCCAGCTCGTCGCGCACGGCGGCGGCTTGTTCCTCGCTGGCGGTGATGTCGATCACCACGTAGCCCACCTTCGGGTCGGTGCGCAGGAACTGGCCGTCGATGTTGACGTTGTGGCGCGAGAAGATCTCGTTGACCTTGGACAGCACGCCCGGCACGTTCTGGTGGATGTGCAGCAGGCGCAGGCTGTCTTCGTGTTCGGGCAGGGTCACTTCCGGGAAGTTGACCGCCGACAGGGTGCTGCCGTTGTCGCTGTAGCGCACCAGCTTGGCCGCCACCTCCACGCCGATGTTGTCCTGCGCCTCCAGCGTGCTGCCGCCTACGTGCGGGGTCAGGATCACATTGTCGTGGCGGGTCAGCGGCGATTCGAAGATATCGCCATTGCCCTTCGGCTCGACCGGGAACACGTCCAGCGCGGCGCCGCCGACGTGGCCGCTGGCCAGCGCCGCGTCCAGCGCATCGATGTCGACCACGGTGCCGCGCGCGGCGTTGATCAGGTGCGCGCCCTTGCGCATCTTCGCCAGCTCGGTGCTGCCGATCATCCACTGCGTGGACGGGGTCTCCGGCACGTGCAGGGTGACGATGTCGGCGCGGGCCAGCAGGTCGTCCAGGCTGGCCGCAGCACGCGCATTGCCCAGCGCCAGCTTGGTTTCCACGTCGTGGAAGATCACCTGCATGCCCAGCGATTCGGCCAGCACGCCGACCTGGGTGCCGATGTGGCCATAGCCGATGATGCCCAGGGTCTTGCCACGCACCTCATGGCTGCCGCTGGCCGACTTGGACCAGCCGCCGCGATGGCACTCGGCATTCTTCTGCGGAATGCCACGGGTCAGCATGATGGCCTCGGCAATCACCAGCTCGGCCACGCTGCGGGTGTTCGAATAGGGCGCATTGAACACCGGGATGCCGGCCAGCTCGGCCGCGTCCAGGTCGACCTGGTTGGTGCCGATGCAGAAGCAGCCCACCGCGATCAGGCGCTTGGCCTCGGCCAGCACTTCGGCGCTGAGCTGGGTGCGCGAACGGATCCCGACGATGTGCGCCTCGGCGATGCGCGCCTTCAGTTCGTCCTCGGGCAGCGCCTTGGTGTGCGCTTCGATCTGGCTGTAGCCGGCGGCGCTGAATACCTCCACGGCGGTCTGGCTGACCCCCTCCAGCAACAGCACGCGGATATCCTGCTTCGGGAACGAGGTCTTCTTCGGCGACATGGGGCGACACGGCCAGTGGGACAGGGGCTGACCACTATGCCAGATCGCAGCGACCATGGTGCAGTGCGCAATTGGTTGCATCCGTAGCTATCTGCACGGCTGCGGGGCTGGACGCTGGCGCGTGCCGCTGGCACGCTTGCCCGTTCTTCACGCACCGCGCTGGACCGTCATGACCGATTCCCGCATTGCCTCGCTGCAACAAGCCTGCCCCGGCCTGAAGCTGAAGACCGATCCGTCCGACCTGGAGCATTACGGGCGCGACTGGACCCGGCGCTGGACGCCGGCGCCGCTGGCGATCGCACTGCCGGCCACGGTCGAGGAAGTGCAGGCGGTGATGCGCTGGAGCGCAGGCGAGGGCGTGGCCGTGGTGCCGTCCGGTGGCCGCACCGGCCTCTCGGGTGGCGCGGTGGCCGCCAACGGCGAGCTGGTGCTCAGCCTGGAACGGATGAACAAGGCGCTGGCCTACGACGCGGTCGATCGCACCCTGGTGGTGCAGGCCGGCATGCCGCTGGAAGCCGTGCACAATGCCGCGCTGGACCATGGCTTGATCTACCCGGTGGATTTCGCCGCGCGCGGGTCCTGCTCGATCGGCGGCAACATCGCCACCAATGCCGGTGGCATCCGCGTGATCCGTTACGGCAACACCCGCGAGTGGATCGCAGGGCTGAAGGTGGTCACCGCTGACGGCGAGTTGCTGGAACTCAACAAGGGGCTGATCAAGAACTCCAGCGGCTATGACTTCCGCCAGCTGCTGATCGGCTCGGAGGGCACGCTGGGTGTGATCGTCGAAGCCACAGTGAAATTGACCGACCCGCCGCCGGCCAGCAACGTGATGCTGCTGGCAGTGCCGAGCTTTGAAGTTCTGATGCAGGTGTTCGCCGCGTTCCGCGCGCGCCTGCAGCTGCAGGCCTTCGAATTCTTCACCGACCGGGCGCTGGAGCACGTGCTGGCACATGGCGCACAGGCACCGTTCGACGAGGTGCATCCGTACTACGTGGTGACCGAGTTCGCCGCGGGCGACGAGGCCCAGGAAGCGGCGGCGATGGCCGCGTTCGAGGACTGCATGGGCAATGGCTGGGTCAGCGATGGCGTAATCAGTGCCAGCGACGCGCAGGCCGCGCAGCTGTGGCGCCTGCGCGAAGGCATCACTGAGTCGCTTGCCCGTTACAAGCCCTACAAAAACGATGTTTCGGTGCGGATCTCGTCGATGCCGGCGTTCCTGGCCGAGACCCAGGCGCTGATCGGGCAGGCCTATCCGCATTTCGACGTGGTCTGGTTCGGCCACATCGGTGACGGCAATCTGCACATCAATGTGCTCAAGCCGGACGACACCAGCGACGCTGATTTCGTGGCGCAATGCGAGCACGTAACCAAGCTGTTGGCGCAGGTGCTGGCCCGCTTCGATGGCAGCATCTCGGCCGAGCACGGCATCGGCCTGGTCAAGAAGGGCTACCTGGACAGCACCCGCGGCCCGGCCGAGATCGCCCTGATGAAGGCGGTCAAACGCGCGTTCGATCCCCAAGCGCGGCTGAATCCCGGCAAGCTGTTCGACGTTTGAGCCGGGCAAATCCTTCACGCACCCGTTACGCTCCACGCTTCCTAACAACCGGCTTCGAACCGATGACCCGTCCGCTTCTGCTGCTCGCCCTGCTGTCCCTGCCGCTGGCCGGCTTCGCTTCCAGCTTCGCCGGCACGTCGGCCGGTTCGGCCACGGGTGCTTCCTCCGGTTCCTCGGGCAGCAGCTCGGGTGACGACAAGGTGGTGATGGCTGCACGCGACGATGCCGCTGCGTTCGTCGCCAGCGACGGCCAGATCCGTGGCGCTCGCCTGCAGGCGGCGCTTGTCCACCTGCGTGAGCAGAGCACTGCCGCACAGCAGCAGAGCGACCTGGAACTGGCCCGCGCGCTGCTGGCGCGTTGATCCCGCCTTCGGGTAGTGCCGGCCGCTGGCCGGCAACGCCATGACATCTGCACGGAACGCAGCCACGCACGGCGTGGCTCTACTGCTGATCGCTCATGTCGCGCACGCGGCTGATCGCCTGCAGCTCGATCCTGCGGGGCTGAGCCCTGCACAGCAGCAGGTGGCGACGCAGACCCTGACCGACGTACAGTCACTGCTGCCGGAGGGTCTGCTGCGCGCCCTGCCGGCGCAGGTGCAGGTGCGCTGGAGTGATGGCCTTCCCGCCGAGGTGCATGGCCGCGCCTTCGCCGGCCGCATCACGTTGCGCCGCGATCTGCTGGATGATGCCGTGCCCGGTGCGCGCCGCGCACGCCGCAGCGCGCTGGTACACGAACTGAGCCATGTTGCCGACCGTACGGCGGCGAACTGGTCGCGCAGTGTGCGCTGGCGTGATCTGGCCGGATGGCAGCGCAAGCCCTGGCATCTCGGCCGTGGCGGCAATGACTTCCGAGACCGTAGTCCCGATGCGTATGAACTGAAAGATCCGGCCGAGTACCTGGCAGTGAACGCCGAGCATTTCGTGCTCGACAGCGAGTTTGCCTGCCGGCGCCCGGCACTGGCGCAGTGGTACCAGGCCCATTTCGGAACCCCGCCATCGCTGCCGCAGTCGCACTGCGCGACCACGCTGCCGTTGCTGCAGGCTGAATCGGAAGAGGGCGCGGCGTCGTTGCTGCAACTCGACCCGGCACGCGTCTACGCGGTGGACTACCTGTTTGCCGAAGGCAGCGCGCAGCCGATGAGCCGCTGGGGCCACAGCATGCTGCGGCTGGTGATCTGCCGGCCGGGCCGTGCGCCGGGGCCGGACTGTCGACTGGACCTGGAGTACCACCGGGTGCTGTCGTTCCGTGCCTTCGTTGGTGACGTGCAGATTTCCAACTGGCGTGGCCTTACCGGTGGCTACCCGTCGCGACTGTTCGTGCTGTCGCTGCAGCAGGTGGTGGATGAGTACACCAAGGTGGAACTGCGCGGGTTGCAGTCGCTGCCGTTGCAGTTGTCGCCCGGCGAGATCGCCAGCCTGCTCGAGCGCACTGCGCAGGTGCACTGGAGCTATGACGGGCGCTATTACTTCGTCAGCAACAACTGCGCGGTGGAAACCGCCAAGCTGCTGCAGGCGGGTGTGCCGCGGCTGGGGGAGGCCGGGCTGGCCCAGCTGAGTCCGCGTGGTTTGAAGCGTCGACTGTCGCAGCTGCATGTGCTGGACGAGCAGGTACTCACGGACCGCAATGCAGCACAGGCGCAGGGTTACTACTTCGCCTCGGCACGCGATCACTACCAGCAGTTGTTCGGCGTGGCGGCAGCCCAGCTGGCATTGCCCGCACGCGACGTACGCGGCTGGTTGAAGCTGCCCGCACAGCAGCGTGCGCTGTGGTTGCTGCAGGGCGGCCTGCGCGCAAGCGCCGGCCTGCTGCTGCTGGAACAGGCTGCGCAACGCCGCGCCGAGCTGCGCGCGCGCGATGTGCTGAAACGGCGCCTGCTGGCCGCACCGGACAGTGCCGAGACCCGGGGCCTGCGCCAGTTGCTGGAGCAGGGTGGGCAATGGCTGCGCCCGGGTACGCTGCTGGCGGACGGCGGCTACGGGTTGCCGCTGGCCGATGAGCAGGCGGTGCTGGCCGAAGCGGTTGCCACCGCCAGCGCACAGGCGGTGCCGGCCTGGCAGACGCTGCGCGTACAGCTGCGTCAGCAGCTGCCGGAGAAGCAGCGCAACGAAATGGATGCGATCGACGCCAACCTCGCTGCGCTCGGTGCCCGCCTGCGGGAACAGGCAGCCACGCCGGCTATTGGCGCGGCAGCTCGATAACGAAACGGCTGCCACCAGCGTTGCCCGCCGTGCAGTAGACGCGGCCGCCGTGCGCGTCGGCGATGGCCTTGACCACCGCCAGACCGAGCCCGCTACCGCCACCCTGGCGCGAACGCGAACCGTCGGCACGCATGAACGGAGAGAAGATGTCGGCGTGCAGCTCAGGGTCGATGCCCGGGCCCTCATCCTCGATCGCTACCTGCACATGGCCCGGTGTGTCATGCACGGCAATCCGCACCTTGCCCGGGCTGGCATAGCGGCGCGCGTTCTCCAGCAGCGCCAGCAGCGCCTGGCGCAGGCGGGTCGGGTCGCAGTGCGCGTTGTGTTCTTCGCGGCTGGTTTCCAGCTCCAGCACGAAGCCGGCGGCGCGGAACTGGGGATCGACCAGGGTCATCACCGAATGCACTTCGGCCACCACGTCGGTACGTGCGCGGCGCACGTCCAGCCGCGCATTGTCGGACAGGCTCAGCACGCGCAGATCCTCGATCAGTCGTGACAGGCCCTCGACCTGGGCGAGCAGGCTGCGGAACTGTGATTCGTCCGGCTGGAAGACGCCCTCGGCCAGGCCCTGCAGGCGGCCGCGCAGGATCGTCACCGGAGTCCGCAGTTCATGGGCGATGGCTGCATGCCACATCGCACGCTCGCTCTCCACGTGCTGCAGCCGCCGCGCCATGGCATTGAAGTCCTCGACCAAGGTGGCCACTTCGCCCGGCGAGTTTTCCTCGACGCTGGCACGGGCACCGAGGTCGCCGCCCGCGAGCGCGCGCACGCTGTCCACCAGCGAATTCAACGGCGACAGGATGCGATGGGCAAGACGGAACGAGGCGGCGATGGCCAGCGCCAGGCCGGTCAGGATCACGCCGACCATCCATGCCAGTTCAGGGCCGGTCGGCAGCCAGCTTTCCGGCTCCTCGGTAGTGCCGGGGAAGAATTCGACCAGGACCGCATACAGCAGCCACGATGACAGGATCATCATCACAATGACGCCGATCACCATCAGCGACATCGAGACGATGATGTGGCGGCTGAGCCCGGAGCGGCGCAGGCGGGCCATCAGCGGTCGGCCATCAACCGGTAGCCGACGCCACGCACGCTGGCCGGCACATTGACCATGCCCACTTCATCCAGCTTGCGGCGCAGCTTGCTGACATGGCTGTCGACCGTGCGCTCCAGCGCCTCGCTTTCCGGCAGGCATTCGTGCATCAGTTCGCTGCGGCTGAAGATGCGGGTCGGCGCCAGCGCCATGCAGTGCAGCAGCTTGAACTCGGTGAGCGTGAGCAGCACTTCGTGGCTGTAGCCTTCGCCTTCCACGTGTACGGCGTGGGTGGCCGAGTCGATCAGCAGCGGGCCCGCCCGCAGCGCGGTCGGGGCATCCACGCGCGAGGCGCGCAACGTACGCCGCAGCACGGCGCGTACGCGCGCCGCCACTTCGGCCGGATTGAATGGTTTGACCACGTAGTCATCAGCGCCCATGCGCAGTGCGGTCAGCTTGTCCAGGTCCTGGTCCAGTGCGGTCAGCATGATCACCGGCGTCTCGCCGCGCTGGCGCAGCTGGGTCAGCACGCTCCAGCCATCCAGCCGCGGCAGCTGCACGTCGAGCAGGACCAGGTCGGGGCGGGCGCTGCGATGCAGGTCCAGTGCGCTGTGGCCGTCGGCGGCGCGCAGCGTACGCAGTCCTTCGCGTTCCAGATAGGCGGTAAGAATGTCGGCGATCTCGGCCTCATCCTCGACGATCAGGACGAGGGCGGCGAGGGCAGGGGCGGCATGCATGCAGGGGCGGGGCCTTAAGGTGCTTGCCTCCATCGTATCTCCACAGTTCCTCCATCGAAACCCCATCATCGCCACGCACACTGGGTTCTTCAGAACCTATCAGCCGCCCGCGCGGCATTGTGCACAGCAATGAGAACCTTCAGGACTCCGGTCGCGTTGATCGCGGCCCTCGCCCTGGCCATGACGGCCTGCTCCACACCCCGAAGCCACGCCCGAAGCCGCACCCCGCGTGAGCGTGGTTACCGTCGGCCCGCAGGTGGTGCAGCGTGACGACGAACTGCCTGGCCGCGTGGCCGCCGTGCGCACCGCGCAGATCCGAGCGCAGGTGGGTGGCATCGTGCAGCGCCGGCTGTTTGACCAGGGCGCGGAAGTAGACGCCGGCCAGGCCCTGTTCCAGATCGATCCGGCGGCCTTCCGTGCCGATGTCGATTCGGCACTGGCCGCGCTGCAGCGCAGTGAGGCCGCCCTGGGCCGCAGTCGCGTGCAGTCGCAGCGCCTGCATGCACTGGCCGCGGCACAGGCCGTCAGCCAGCAGCATCGCGACGATGCCAGTGCCGAGTACGAACAGGCCCGTGCCGCGGTGAATGAAGCGCGCGCGATCCTGGCCCGTCGCCAGCTCGACCTGCGCTATGCCACGGTCAGCGCGCCGATTGCCGGCCGCATCGACCAGGCGCTGGTGACCGAAGGCGCACTGGTCGGCGTGGCCGATGCCGAGCCGATGGCGGTGGTACAGCAGATCGACCAGGTCTACGTCGATGTGCGCCAGCCGGCGGCCCAGCTGGAATCGCTGCAGCGCAGTGCTGCCGGTGGTGGCGAGCTGCCGGTGACGATCATCGGTGCCGCCGGCAAGCCGCTGTCCGAGCGTGGCCAGATGCTGTTCTCCGGCATCAACGTCGATGCGCGTACCGGTGATGTGATCCTCCGCATCCTGGTCGACAACCCGCAGCGCCAGCTGCTGCCCGGCATGTATGTGCGCGCGAAAGTGCCGAGGGGTGCACCGGCCAGTGCGCTGACCGTGCCGCAGCAGGCCGTGCTGCGCAGCGCCGGTGGCCAGGCCTATGCCTGGGTGATCGGTGGCGATGGCAAGGCGGTGATCCGCACGCTGGAAGTCGACGGCAGCGTTGATCGCCAGTGGCTGGTGCGCACCGGTCTGAAGGCGGGCGAAAAGGTGGTGGTCGAGGGCCAGGAACGCCTGCAGGAAGGCGTGGTGGTCGATGCGCGCGACTGGCAGGTGCCGGTCGCCAGCGCCGGCGCGGTGCAGGCCGGCAGCAAGGGCTGAGCCTTTCCCGGGCCAGCCCATCCAGGAAAATCCAACATGGCACGTTTTTTCATCGATCGCCCGGTGTTCGCCTGGGTGCTGGCGATCTTCATCATCCTGGCCGGCGTACTGGCGATTCCGCGCTTGGCCGTGGAGCGCTATCCGGCGGTCGCGCCGCCCAGTGTCAGCATCTATGCCAGCTACCCGGGTGCCAGCCCGCAGACGCTGAATGATGCGGTGGTCGGGCTGATCGAGCGCGAGCTGTCCAGCGTCAAGCACCTGCTGTACTTCGAATCGTCGGTGGACACCTCCGGCGAAGCCTCGATCACTGCGACCTTCAAGCCCGGTACCAACCCGGAGCTGGCGCAGGTGGACGTGCAGAACCGGATCAAGGCGATCGAGCCGCGCCTGCCGCGCAGCGTGCGCCAGAACGGCCTGTTCGTGGAGGCCGCCGATTCCGGCTTCCTGATGCTGGTCGGCCTGCGTTCGCCGGATGCCAGCGTCAGCGAAGCCGCGCTGGGCGATTTCATGGCGCGCAACATCATCGAAGAGCTGCGCCGCATCGATGGCGTCGGCCGCGTGCAGCTGTTCGGTGCCGAACAGGCGATGCGCGTGTGGCTGGACCCGACCCGGTTGACCGGCTACGGCCTGACCATGGGTGATGTGGCCACCGCCATCGAGCAGCAGAACCTGGAGATCTCGCCCGGACGCATCGGTGATTCGCCGGGTGTTCCAGGCCAGCGCATCACCGTGCCGCTCAGCGCCGATGGGCAGCTGTCCACGCCGGAGCAGTTCGCAGCCATCGTGCTGCGCGCCGGGGCCGACGGTTCACGGCTGGTGCTGGGCGATGTCGCCCGCGTCGAACTGGGCGCGCAGAGCTATGCGTGGGGCACCCGCGAGGATGGCCACCCAGCGACCGCCGCCGGGGTGCAGTTGCGTCCTGGCGCGAACGCAGTGCGCACCGCGTCGGCGGTCCGTGAGCGCATGGCCGAACTGGCGCCGCTGCTGCCGCGCGGCGTGGAGTCGAGCATTCCGTTCGACACCGCACCGTTCGTGAAGATCTCGATCCAGAAGGTGGTGCAGACGCTGCTGGAGGCCATGCTGCTGGTGTTCGCGGTGATGTACCTGTTCCTGCAGAACTGGCGCTACACGCTGATTCCGGCGCTGGTCGCACCGATCGCGCTGCTCGGCACCTTCGCGGTGATGCTGGCGCTGGGCTTCTCGATCAACGTGCTGACCATGTTCGGCATGGTGCTGGCGATCGGCATCATCGTCGACGACGCCATCGTGGTGGTCGAGGGCGTGGAACGGATCATGGCCGAGGAAGGACTGCCGCCGCGCGAGGCCACCATCAAGGCGATGCGCGAGCTGACCGGTGCGGTGATCGGCATCACCCTGGTGCTGACCGCCGTGTTCATTCCGATGGCGTTGGCCAGCGGCTCGGTGGGCGCGATCTACCGCCAGTTCACCGTGGCGATGGCGGTGTCGATCCTGTTCTCGGCGCTGCTGGCATTGAGCCTGACGCCGGCGCTGTGCGCGACCCTGCTGCGCCCGAATACCCATGGACACCATGGTCGTGGCGGGCTGTTCGGTGCCTTCAATCGTGGCTTCGAGAAGATGACCGGGCGCTACCAGCGTGGCGTGGCCTCGGTGCTGCAGCGCAGTGGGCGGGTGATGGGCGTGTTCGCCGCACTGGTGGTGGCGCTGCTGCTGGGACTGCACTGGTTGCCGGGTGCGTTCCTGCCGGAAGAAGACCAGGGCTATTTCATGACATCGATCCAGCTGCCTGCCGAAGCCACCGCCGAGCGCACGCTGGCCGTGGTCGAAGCCTACGAGCGGCATGTGGCGTCACGCCCGGGCATCGGCTCCAACCAGTCGATCCTTGGCTACAGCTTCTCTGGCTCCGGTCCCAGCGCGGCGCTGACCTACACCATGCTCAAGGACTGGGGCGAGCGCGCCGGTGCCACCGCGGCCGGCGAGGTGGAGGCCGCGCAGAAGGCGATGTCCACGATTGCCGAGGGCGAGGTGATGAGCGTGATGCCACCGGCGATTGACAGCCTGGGCCGTTCGTCCGGCTTCTCGCTCGCCCTGCAGGCGCGTACCGGGCAGAGCCAGGCTGAACTGCGCGCCGCCCTGCAGCAGCTGCTGAAGCTGGCCGAGGCCAGCCCGCTGCTGTCCGAGGTGCATGCCGATGGCCTGCCGGCCGGCACCAGCGTGCGGCTGGACATCGACCGGGCCAAGGCCGAGGCGATGGGCGTGGGCTTCGAACACATCAGCAGCACGCTGTCGGCTGCGATGGGCTCGCAGTACGTCAATGACTTCCCCAACAAGGGCCGGTTGCAGCAGGTGATCCTGCAGGCAGACGCCTCGCACCGGATGGAACTGGAGGACGTGCTGAAGCTGTACGTGCGGAACAGCGAGGGCGGCATGGTGGCGCTGTCCGAACTGGTGACCCCGCACTGGACCGAGGCGCCGCTGCAGCTGCAGCGCTATCTCGGCTTCCCGGCGCTGAATCTGTCCGGCGCCCCGGCCTCCGGCGTGTCGACTGGCCAGGCGATGGCGGAGATGGAGCGGTTGGCGGAGAAGCTGCCGTCCGGCTTCGCCCTGCAATGGACCAGCCAGTCGCTGCAGGAGCGCGAATCCGGTGCGCAGGCGCCGTGGCTTTTGCTGCTCTCGATGCTGGTGGTGTTCCTGGTGCTGGCGGCGCTGTACGAGAGCTGGTCGATTCCGCTGGCGGTGATGCTGGTGGTGCCCTTGGGGCTGCTCGGTGCGGTCGCGGCCGTGTTGTTGCGCGGCATGCCCAACGACGTGTTCTTCAAGGTCGGCATGATCACGGTGATCGGGCTGTCGGCGAAGAACGCGATCCTCATCGTCGAGTTCGCACGCCAGCTGCAGCAGCAGGGCCGTGGCCTGGTCGAAGCGGCATTGGAGGCGGCACGGCTGCGCCTGCGGCCGATCGTGATGACCTCGCTGGCGTTCGCGCTGGGCGTGGTGCCGCTGATGCTGGCGCAGGGCGCATCGAAGGAAACCCAGCAGGCGATCGGAACCGGCGTGTTCGGCGGCATGGTCAGTGCGACCGTGCTGGCGGTGTTCTTCGTGCCGGTCTTCTATGTAGTAGTGCAGGGCGCGCGGCAGTGGATCGCGCAACGCCTGCGCAGGCGCCGGCCGATGCCGGAAGGATCCGTGGATGGAACGGGACATCGTTGAAGACCTGCATGAGCGGCAGCTGGCAGCGCTGGAACAGCGCCTGCGGCAGGCATTGCTGGATGACGACCACGATGCGCTGACCGCGCTGCTATCGCCGGCCTTGTTCATGATGGATGGGCAGGGCGGGCGCATGCTCGATCTGCCCTGGCTGGGCGACTGGCTGGCCGGGAACCTGCGGGTGAGCAGCCTGCAATCGTACGCGGTGGAAACGCTGCTGTGCGGACGCCTGGCATTGTTGTCCAGTGACGTGCGCTTGTCGGTGTGCGGGCAGGGCCAGGAGCGCGAGCTGAAACTGCGCCTGCTGCGGGTCTGGGCCTGCAGTTCCGGCGACAGTGGCGCACAGCTGCTGTCGATGGCGGTGCTGGCCGCGTGAGTGCGGTCAGGCCGCTTTCAGGCCCCGCTCACCGGCAGGTGGTAGGGTCGAAGATCTCTGTAGTGTCGACAAGGAGTCGAGCCATGCGTGTAGTCCCCAGTCTGTTGGCAGCCTCCCTCGGGTTGGTCCTGGCCGCGTGCCAGCCGGCACAGCCACCCGCTGCGGGCGGCACTGATGCCGCGCCGCCGGCCGCGCCCGAACCGGCTGCCAGCACCGGCGCCGGTACCGGCAGCGAGACCATGTACCGGTGTGGTGATCTGAACGTGCGCGCGACCTTCAATGGCGAGGATGCGGCGACGGTAGTGATCGGCGAACGTACCTTCGCCATGACTTCCGAGCGTGCGGCGTCGGGCGCGAAGTATGGCGATGGCCAGGGCAACAGCTTCTGGACCAAGGGCAGCGATGACGGCCTGTTGAGCCTGAAGGGCGAAGCCGATCGCGAGTGCCATGCGGTCGAAGCCACCGAAGGCGATGGCAGCGCCGGCAATGCCGCGTTCCGTGCCACCGGCAATGAACCCGGCTGGCTTGCAGTCGTTGACGGCGATGCGCCGGGCCTGCAGGTGGAAGTCGATTACGGCGAGCGCCGCTTCGATGTGGCCAAGCCCACCGAGGGGGCCGACGGATGGAGTGGCAAGGCGTCCGACGGTACCGACGTCAAGCTCAGCTTCCAGCGCACCACCTGCCAGGACGACATGAGTGGCGAGGCGTTCGAGGCCAGGGTGAACCTGACCATCGGCACCCGCCAGTATCATGGTTGCGGCAACTTCGGCGCGAAGCAGCCGTAAGCCATCTGTAGAGCCGAGCCCACGCTCGGCTCTACATCATCGAGGGGTCAGCCCCCGCAGGGCTTCAGGTCGAGATCGAAGTCCAGGTCATAGCGGCCGTTGATCCCGATCAGCGCTGCGCGGACAGCGCAGTCACCGCGATAGCGCGCGACCAGATCGGTGAAGTTCTTCTCGCGGCCTTCGCAGTATTTGGCGCTGGCCTCTTCCAGTTCACGGCGACGCTCGTCGTCCTACGGCTCTTCGCCGGCGAAATGCTGGCAGGTGTTCTCGCGCGCGAGGAAGGCCTGCACGTCGGCCGGCATCGCGCAGTAGATGCGCACGTCGTCGACGTCATAAACATCCTCCGGGACCGGACAGCCTGCGGCTGCACGTACCTTGTCCAGGTCCTCATCGCCCGAGGGCCGCTCGGTAGCGGGCTCCGCTTCGGCGATGGCCTCCACGGCGGCCGGTGCCTCCACCGCTGGTGCGGCGGTCACGGCCGGTTCGGCTGGCGTAGCGTCGGCAGCGTTGTCCGCCGCTGCCTGCGGCGAGCACGCCGCAAGCAGGGACAGGCAGCCGATCAGCGCAAGGCGCTTAGTCGGCACGGCCAGCGAATTCGCCGGTGGCGGTGTTCACCAGCACGCGCTCGCCGTTGACGATGTACTCCGGCACCATGATTTCGATGCCGGTGTTGAGCTTGGCCGGCTTCGGGCGCTTGGTGGCGGTGCCACCCTTCAGTTCCGGCGGGGTCTCGATCACTTCCAGCACCACCGAGGCCGGCAGCTGGATCGCCACCGGCTGCTCGTCGATCACCTGCACGTAGATGCCGGTCAGGCCATCGGTGATGTAGCCGGCGTCGTCGCCGATCACGTCCGCGTCCAGGGTGTACGGGGTGTAGTCCTCGTCATCGAGGAACACGAAGGCATCGCCATCCTTGTACGAATAGGTGGACTGGCGGCGCAGCAGTTCGACCTCGACCAGGTTGTCGTCGGCATCGAAGCTGGCGTCGAGCTTGTTGCCGCCCGGCACGCTGTACATGATGAAGCGGAAGCGGACGTTGCCGCCGCGACCCTGCGGCGAGCTGCGCTCGATGTCGCGGATCTGGTACACGCCGTTGTTGTACTCGACGACGTTGCCCTTCTTGATGTCGTTGGCTTTCATGGTGATCTAGGTCGTTGGGGGAGGGCGCCGTCCCGGCGCCCGGGGGAATCACTTCGGAGCGAGGCGGGTAGCGCCGTCCAGGCGGATGGTCTCGCCATTGAGGTAGGTGTTGCCGAGGATGAAGCCGACCAGGCTGGCGAAGTCTTCCGGCTTGCCCAGGCGCGACGGGAACGGGATCGACGCGGCCAGTGACTGCTGCACCGCCTCGGGCATGCCGTCGACCATCGGCGTCCAGAACACGCCTGGAGCAATCGTATTGACGCGGATGCCGAAGCGCGACAGTTCGCGCGCCATCGGCAGCGTCATCGACACCACGCCGCCCTTGCTGGCGGCATACGCGGCCTGGCCGATCTGGCCTTCATAGGCGGCGATGCTGGCGGTGTTGATGATCACGCCGCGCTCGCCGTCGGTGCCGGCCTCGTTGTGCTGCATGCGGTTGGCTGCGGCCTTGGCCACGTTGAAGCTGCCGACCAGGTTGACCATCACCGTGCCCTGGAAGCCGGCCAGCGGCATCGGGCCTTCCTTGCCCAGCACGCGGCCGGCGCCGAGGATGCCGGCGCAGTTCATCGCGACGTTCAGGCCACCGAGGAACTCGTGGGCCTGGTCGATGGCTGCCGAGACGGCCGCTTCATCACTGACGTTGACGTTGAAGTAGCGGGCCTTGTCGGCACCCAGATCGGCGACGGCGGAGGCGCCCTTGTCGTCGTTGAGGTCGAACAGGGCCACCTTGCCGCCCTGGGCGACGAGGTGCTGGGCCACGGCCAGGCCGAGGCCGGAGACGCCGCCAGTGATCACGGCACGTACGGAAGACAGCTGCATTGCACGGTCCTGCAGGTTCGAGAACCGCCGATTCTAACGGAAGCCGCGACCGTCGCTGTTGTGCACTGCGCCGCCGGTGCAGGGCGGCGCAGTGCGGCGGTCAGCCGGCGGCGGCCAGCGCCTGGCCGGTGCGGCTGGCGGTGGCGCGGCCGAGCAGGCCGGCCAGCCAGCGGCCGGTCTCGGCCAGTGCCGGCAGGTCCACGCCGCTGTCCAGGCCCAGGCCCTGCAGCAGGTAGACCACGTCCTCGCTGGCGACATTGCCGCTGGCGCCCTTGGCATACGGGCAGCCACCGGCACCGGACACCGCGCTGTCGACCACGCGCACGCCTTCTTCCAGGCAGGTGGCGATGTTGGCGATGGCCTGGCCATAGGTGTCGTGGAAGTGCACGGCCAGTGCGGCCATCGGAATCTCGGCGGCAACTGCCTGCAGCATCGCCCGGGCCTTGCGCGGGGTGCCGACGCCGATGGTGTCGCCCAGCGAGATTTCGTAACAGCCCATCTGATGCAGGGCGCGCGCCACCCGCACCACGTCGGCCAGCGGCACCTCGCCCTGGTAAGGGCAGCCGAGCACGGTGGACACGTAACCGCGCACGCGCACGCCATCGGCGGCGGCGCGGCGCAGGATCGGCTCGAACCGGGCCAGCGATTCGTCGATGCCTGCATTGGTGTTGGTGCGGTTGAACGCCTCCGAGGCGGCGGTGAACACCGCCACTTCCTCCACGCCCACCGCACGGGCGCGGTCGTAGCCCTGTTCGTTCGGCACCAGCACCGGGTAGTGGATGCCGGGCCGGCGCTGGATGCCGGCGTAGACCTCGGCGGCATCGGCCAGCTGCGGGATCCACTTCGGGCTGACGAAGCTGGTCGCCTCGATGCTGCGCAGGCCGGTGGCCGACAGGCGGTTGATCAGTTCGATCTTGTCGGCGGTGGACACCGACTGCTTTTCGTTCTGCAGACCGTCACGCGGGCCGACCTCGACGATGCGGACGTAGTCGCTCATGCGGCCACCTCGTCGGCAGGGCGGTGGCATACCGCCTCGATGTTGTTGCCATCCGGGTCGAGCACGAAGGCGCCGTAGTAGTCGGGGTGGTACCACGGGCGCAGGCCCGGCGCGCCGTTGTCGCGACCGCCGGCGGCGAGGGCAGCGGCATGGAAGGCGTCCACCTGGGTGCGGCTGGCGCAGGCGAAGGCCACGTGCACACCGTGGCTGGCGGTGCCGCCATTGCCGAGCCAGAAGAACGGCTTGCCCTCGCTGCCGAAGCCGATGTGGTCGTGCGCGCCCGTCTGTTCGGCGGTGACTTCCATCACCACGCCGATCTGCAGCGGCGCCAGCGCCTGCAGGAAGAAGGTCTTGCTGCGCGCCAGGTCGGCGCTGGTCAAACCAAGATGATCGAGCATGTTCAGGCTTCCGTGACCCAGTGGGGCGCGCGCTTGTCGAGGAAGGCGCCCAGGCCTTCCTGGCCCTCGGCGGACACCCGCAGGCGCGCGATCAGGGCGGCATTATCGCGATCCAGGGCATCGCGGTCATGGCTGTCACGCACCTGCCGCACCAGCTGCTTGGCGCTGGAAGAAGCGATCGGGCCGGCCTTGTCGAGCAGGGCCAGCTGGCGCTGCACGGCCTCGTCCAAGCGTTCCGGCTCGACCAGCTGGTGGACCAGGCCGATGCGCAGCGCAGTCTCGGCGTCGAAATGCTCGCCGGTGGCGAACCAGCGCCGCGCCTGGCGCGGGCCGATGGCCTCGATCACGTAGGGCGAGATCACCGCTGGCAGCAGGCCGAGGCGGCTTTCGGTCAGGCCGAAGCGGGCCGCGGTGCTGGCGATGGCGATGTCGCAGCAGGCGACCAGGCCGACGCCGCCACCGAAGGCCGCGCCGTGGACCCGGGCCAGGGTCGGCTTGGGCAGCTCGTCCAGGGTGCGCATCAGCCGCGCCAGGGCCAGCGAGTCCTCGCGGTTGTCGGCCTCGCTGGCGGCGGCCATGCCACGCATCCACTGCATGTCGGCGCCGGCCGAGAAGGAGGCGCCGTGGCCGGCCACCACTACCGCGCGCACCGCGTCGTCGCGTCCGGCGGCTTCGAGGGCGGCGGTCAGCCGCGCTATCAAGCCGGCGTCAAAGGCATTGTGCAGCTCGGGCCGGTTCAGCCAGAGGGTGAGGACGGCGCCGCTGCGCTCGATCTGCAAAGCATCGTTCATGGGATTCCAGGGTCACTCCATACCTGTATGGATCATAGCGGGCCATTGGTCATGGGCCATGACGCGACGCGGGAATGTTAGAATCGAGAACCATTTACATCCAGCAGAGAATGCGCTAGATGACGCTGTCCGAACTGCCGCTGCACGCCTCGGCCGTGGTCGAGTCCGTGCAGGACCTCCATGCCAACGATGCCATCGCCCGTCGCCTGCGCGAGCTGGGTTTCGTGAAGGGCGAGGAAGTGCGCCTGGTGGCCAAGGGCCCGGTCGGTGGCGAGCCGCTGCTGGTGCAGGTCGGGTTCACCCGGTTTGCGCTGCGGATCAGTGAAGCCAAGCGCGTCGTGGTCGACGCCAACCGCCAGGAGCGTCGCGCATGACCGCTGCAACTTCTACCGCGCCCCTGCGCATTGCGCTGGTCGGTAACCCCAACAGTGGCAAGACCGCGCTGTTCAACCAGCTGACCGGCAGCCGGCAGAAGGTTGCCAACTACACCGGCGTCACCGTTGAGCGCAAGGAAGGCCGCCTGCGCGCGCCGTCCGGCCGCGAGTTCGCCGTACTCGACCTGCCCGGTGCCTACAGCCTGCACCCGGCCAGCCTGGACGAGGCGATCACCCGTGACCTGTGCCGGGGCTTCTACCCGGGCGAGGCTGCACCGGACGTGCTGCTGTGCGTGATCGACGCCACCAACCTGCGTCTGCACCTGCGCTTCGCGCTGGAACTGCGCGAGCTGGGCAAGCCGATGGTGGTTGCGCTGAACATGGTCGATGCGGCCCAGCGCCGTGGCATCCAGGTGGACGTGGCCGCGCTGGAGCGCGAGCTGGGCGTGCCGGTGGTGGAAACCGTGGCGGTGCGCAAGCAGGGCGCCAAAGCCCTGGTCGAGCGCCTCGATGCGATGGTGCCGCACCTGGATGCGCCGGTGCCGGGCCCGGAAGGTGGCATCGACTATCACGCCAAGGTGCGCGAGATCCTGTCAGTGGCCGTGCGCATGCCGGCGCGGACCGCCAAGGTCGACGACGCGCTGGACCGCTGGCTGCTGCACCCGGTGTTCGGCCTGGTCAGCCTGGCGGTGGTGATGTTCCTGATCTTCCAGGCGGTGTATGCCTGGGCGACACCGTTGATGGACGGCATCGAGGCCGGTTTCGCCTGGCTTGGTGCCTTCGTCGGCAGCGTGCTGCCGGAAGGCCCGTTGGCCAGCCTGCTGACTGACGGCATCATCGCCGGTGTGGGTGGCGTGGTGGTGTTCCTGCCGCAGATCCTGATCCTGTTCTTCTTCATCCTGGTGCTGGAGGAATCCGGCTACCTGCCGCGTGCGGCGTTCCTGCTCGACCGCATGATGGCCGCCGCCGGCCTGTCCGGCCGCTCGTTCATCCCGCTGCTGTCCAGCTTCGCCTGCGCGGTGCCGGGCATCATGTCCACGCGCAGCATCCAGGACCCGCGTGACCGCCTGGCCACGATCCTGGTCGCGCCGCTGATGACCTGCTCGGCACGCCTGCCGGTGTATGCGCTGCTGATTGGCGCGTTCATCCCGCAGAAGACGGTGTGGGGCGTGTTCAACCAGCAGGGCCTGGTGCTGTTCGGCCTGTATGCGGCGGGCATCCTCAGTGCGCTGGCGATGTCGTGGATCATGAAGAAGTGGCGCCGCGACAAGAGCGAGCACCCGCTGATGCTGGAGCTGCCGTCATACCGCCTGCCGCACGTGCGCGACCTGGCGGTCGGCCTGTACGAGCGCGGCATGATCTTCCTCAAGCGCGTCGGCGGCATCATCCTGGCGCTGACCATCCTGCTGTGGGTGCTGCTGTCGTTCCCGGCGGCTCCGGCCGGCGCCACCATGCCGGCCATCGATTACAGCTATGCGGGCCAGATCGGCCATGCGATGGCGGTGTTCTTCGCGCCGCTGGGCTTCAACTGGCAGATCTGCATTGCGCTGATTCCGGGCCTGGCCGCGCGCGAAGTGGCGGTGTCCTCGCTGGCGACCGTGTACGCGCTGTCCGCAGCCGATGACGATGCCGCCAGCCAGGCGCTGACCCCGTTGATCAGCGACGGCTGGTCGCTGGCCACCGCGCTGTCGCTGCTGGTCTGGTACATCTACGCCCCGATGTGCATCTCGACGCTGGCCACCATCAAGCGCGAGACCAATTCGTGGAAGACGATGGCCTTCTCGGCGTTCTACCTGTTTGCTGCGGCCTACGTGGCGGCGCTGATCACCTACCAGGTGACCAAGGCGCTGGGAGGCGGCTGATGGACCGTGGACTGCTGCTGCAGTACCTGATCATCGCGGTGGCCGTGCTGGTCAGTGCCTGGGTGGTGCTGAAGAAGCAGTTCCCCGGCACCGTGCGCAAGCTGCGCGGGGCGCTGGCGTTGGCCCTGCTGAAACCCAGCCGCGCCGCCTGGCTGCAGGCGCTGGGGCGGAAGATCGCACCGCCGGCTAGCGGAGGCGGTGGTGCCTGTGGCGGTTGCGACAGCTGCGGACCGACGCCGCCCAAACAGCACTGAATGTGTCCTGGTAGGTGCGAACCTTGGTCCGCACGCTCCTGGAGTCCATCCACGCATGGCGTGGATCTACTAGACCTCTCTGCGGATGAGCGCGCGGAAGTTCCCGTCCTGATTCAATCGCCGCACCGACTCCCGGTTTCCATGGGTTGCCGCGAAGCCCGCCACGTCGGCAAGGGCACCGAGCAGCAGGCATTTCATCCCGTCGCGATTGCCGGCCTCCAGCAGATCATCCAGATCCTGCTGGATGAAAGCCCGGCGCAGGCCGGGCGTCTCTTCGATCCGCCAGTCGACATGGGGTGTGGGAATGCTGGAGCGGTACCGGAAAGCCGTTTCAAGATCGTCAGGCGCAAGGGGATGCTCGAGCAGTTCTGGAAAGTAGAGCCCAGCATTCACATAGAAGCCCCGGCTTTCGCTGGCGCGCTGGTGATTGACGACAAGCAGGGCGGCATCCAGCAAGCGGTAGCGGGTCGTCGACGTGCCGGAAAAGCCGGTCTTCCTGGCGCACTTGCTGAAGACAGTCGAGGATTTCATGGGCTTTGCCTGGGCCGAAAGAGGGGCCCTCAGCCTTGAGGCACGGTGCCTGGCGGTCAATTGGCAAACGCGACACATGGAACGTGGCCGGCATTTCATCCGCGCATGGCGTGGATCTACCTGGCGCGTGAACCCAGCTCTGCTGCCAACGCCAGCCACTTGCTGCGTTGTGCTGGGGTACTGCTGCGCACCGCACCGAGACGGCTGACCCGCACAGGGCGGATGCCGCAGAATTCCAGGAGGGGGGCGCGGATCTGGGTGATGCCCGGGTCGCGGTAGATCCAGCGGTAGTACCAGGGCGGCGTATCCAGCGTGGTGATCACCCGCGCGCTGCGCCCGGCCAGCAGCCGGTCCCACCACACCGAATCGCGCCGGTAGCGGAAGGCGTACCCCGGCAACAGCACGCGATCGAAGAAGCCCTTCAGCAGCGCCGGCATCGCACCCCACCAGGTGGGATAGACCAGCACCAGGTGATCGCAGGCCTCGATCGCTTCCGCCGCGTCCTGCAGGTCGGCTTCCAGCGGCTGGATCTGGCGGTAGCCATGCCGCAGCACCGGATCGAACTCGAGGTCACCCAGTGCGATCAGGCGCACCCGATGGCCGGCATTCTCGGCGGCGGTGGCGTAGCGCTGGGCGAGGGCGCCGCACAGGCTGTCGCGGTCGGGATGGCCAAGCAGGATCAGGATGGAACGGGACACGGCAACCTCGGGCAATGGTATGTGCGCGAGGTTGGGCTATGCCCCAGGGACAGAGTCAAACGCCAGGAGTGCAGCCGCTGGGTTGCAGGGTGCAGTCACCATTGCCGGAGTGCAGCCACTGCCGCAGTTCGTCGCTGACCTGCTGCAGGTCGAGCTCGACCTGCGCCAGCCGTGCCCGCTCGCTGGCAATGCGGCTGCGCTGCTGCTCAAGCAGGGTCAGCACTGCCTGCCAGTCGAGCCGCCCGTCGCGGCCCTGCAGGCGCGAGATTGCCGCCAGCGTGATACCCAGCCCCAGCGCCTGGCGGATCAGCTGCACCCAGGCCACGTCCTGTTCGCTGTAGTCGCGGTAGCGGTTCAGTCGTGGCACCGGCGGCAGCAGGCCGCGCGCCTCGTACAGTCGGATGGCCTTGGCGCTGGCACCGGTCAGGCGGCTGACCTCGGAGATGCGCATCGGCTCAGTCCCGCACCAGTCCGCCATCCACCACCAGGTTCTGGCCGGTCACCGCGCGTGACCACGGGCTGGCGAAGAACAGCGCGGCATCGGCGAATTCGGCCGGGGTGGTGACGCTGCGCAGCGGGGTGTTGGCGGCGATGTAGTCGAACACCGCTTCGGGCGTGGCGGAACTGGCATCGGTGGTGCGCAGCAGGCCGCCGGACAGCATGTTGACGGTGATGCCGTGCGGGCCGAGGTCGCCGGCAAGTGTGCGGGTCAGCGACAGCAGTGCGGCCTTGGCGGCGGTGTAGTCGTGGTAGGGCACCACCGGGTTCTGGAACAGGTTGGTGCCGATGTTGATCACGCGGCCGAAGCGGCGGGCCTGCATGCCGGGCAGGGCGGCCTGCACGGTGTTCAGCGCGCCATGCACGCTGCCCTCGAACTGCGCCTGGAAGGCCGGCCAGCCGATGTCGGTGGCGGCGTCGCGGGCATCGCCATTGAACGAGAAAGCGGCCAGCGCGTTGTTGACCACGGTGGTGACACCTTGGCCGAAGTGGGCCAGCGCGTGCTGCAGCATCGCATCGACCTGGGCGCGGTCGGTGACGTCGGCCGGCAGCGCGATCGCCTGTCCGCCCAGCTCAGTGGCCAGCGTACGTGCGGCGGCTTCGCTGCGGTGGTAGTTGATGATGACGCGGGCGCCCTGGGCGGCGAAGGCGCGGGCAATGTGCTTGCCAAGGCCGCGGCCGGCGCCAGTGACCAGCACCAGCTGTTCGCTGATCTGCATGAAGGAGCTGCCATCCATTGCATGAAAGGGCATGCAGCGTAGCAGCGATGGCGCTTGCCGGAGCGGGCGTGCTGCCGCTAGCCTGCAGGCATGAACCAGACTCCCCTGCGATTGCTCATTCACGGTGCCTCCGGGCGCATGGGCCAGGCCCTGCTGCGGCTGGCCGCCGAACATCCCGAAACCCTGCAGATCGTGGCTGCGGTAACCGGCCGTGCGCCGACCCAGCGCGTGGTCGACGGCGTGCCGTTCTTCGGCGCCAGCGAACTGCCTGGCGCGCCGGTGTTCGATGTGGCGATCGACTTCAGCCTGCCGGAGGGCTTCGACCCGATGCTGGCGCTATGCGTGGAGCGGGGTGCGGGCCTGGTCTCGGGCACTACTGGCATCTCCAGCACACAGCGGCAGGCGCTGGAGGCCGCGGCGGCGTCCATCCCGCTGGTCTGGGCGTCGAATTTCAGCCTGGGCGTGGCGGTACTGGACGAGCTGGTCGAGCGCGCGGCGCAGGCGCTGGCCGGCTGGGACTGCGACATCGTCGAATCGCACCACACGCAGAAGAAGGACGCGCCGTCGGGTACCGCGCTGACCCTGGGCGCGGCCGCGCAGCGGGGTGGGGCGGAGCCGCATTACGCCAGCCTGCGTGCCGGTGACATCGTCGGCGAGCATCTGGTGCAGTTCACAGGACTGGGTGAGCGCATCGAGCTGGTGCACCGGGCCACCAACCGCGACATCTTCGCCCGCGGCGCCCTGTTTGCCGCCCGTCAGCTGCAGGGCCGCGCCCCGGGCAGCTACCGGGTTCGGGACCTGCTGCAGTAAGGCGGTAGTGCCGGCCGCTGGCCGGCAGCTTGCGGGCGCCCGATGGTGTGGAGATTGCCGGCCAGCGGCCGGCACTACCAGGCGCCTGATGGCATGCAGATTGCCGGCCAGCGGCCGGCACGATCTGGCAGCGGACCCTGCATACGCCGCCGGATTGAAATGAATGCGCAATCGCCTGTTCATGAAGTGCGATAACCGCTGGCGCGAGCGCCCCGGCAGCGCTACAATTCGCACTCGCCGAATCACGAAAGCCGGACCGGTCCCAGACCGCACGTCCGCGCTTTTTTGCAACCGGATTTCCGTGAAGCGCAGGCGTGACTTCGGCAGCCCCCTCGGTAGCCAAAGTGAGATTCCCGTGACCCAAGCCGCAATCCTCGTCCTCGAAGACGGCACCGTATTCGAGGGCGAAT
The DNA here is from genome assembly GCF_056481995.1 of Stenotrophomonas sp. 80084_Sma. Taxonomy (NCBI): domain Bacteria; kingdom Pseudomonadati; phylum Pseudomonadota; class Gammaproteobacteria; order Lysobacterales; family Lysobacteraceae; genus Stenotrophomonas; species Stenotrophomonas sp. 80084_Sma. The sequence continues at coordinate 2,197,471 of NZ_CM151177.1, forward strand.
CCGTAGGCGCGCCCGGCCTGTCCGTCGGTGAGGTGGTGTTCAACACCGCCATGACCGGCTACCAGGAAGTGCTGACCGACCCGTCCTACGCCCGGCAGATGGTCACGCTGACCTATCCGCATATCGGTAACACCGGCATGACCGACCAGGACAATGAAGCGTCCAAGGTGTGGTCGGCCGGCCTGATCGTGCGCGATGTTCCCCGCCGTCCCAGCAACTGGCGCAGCCAGGTGTCGCTGCAGGACTGGCTGATCCAGCGTGGCGTGGTCGCCATCGCCGGCATCGACACCCGCAAGCTGACCCGCATCCTGCGCGAGAAGGGCGCGCAGAACGGTGCGCTGATGGCCGGTGACATCGACGTGGAAAAGGCACTGGAAGCCGCCCGCAAGTTCCCGGGGCTGAAGGGCATGGATCTGGCCAAGGTCGTCACTACCGAGAAGACCTACACCTGGACCGAGGGCCAGCTGGACCTGGATGCCAATGCCTTCGTCAGCGTGCCGGCGAAGTTCAAGGTCGTGGCCTACGATTTCGGCGTGAAGACCAACATCCTGCGCATGCTGGCCGAGCGCGGCTGCGAAGTGACCGTGGTGCCGGCGCAGACCCCGGCCGCCGAAGTGCTGGCGCTGAAGCCGGACGGCGTGTTCCTGTCCAACGGCCCGGGTGACCCGGAACCGTGCGACTACGCCATCGAAGCGATCAAGACCTTCATCGACGTGAAGATCCCGACCTTCGGCATCTGCCTGGGCCACCAGCTGCTGGGCCTGGCCTCGGGCGCACAGACCATGAAGATGGGCCACGGCCACCACGGTGCCAACCACCCGGTGCAGGACCTGGACAGCGGCCGGGTGATGATCACCTCGCAGAACCACGGCTTCGCGATCGATGAAGCGACCCTGCCGGCCACCCTGCGCGTGACCCACCGCTCGCTGTTCGACGGCACCAACCAGGGTGTCGCCCGCACCGACGTGCCGGCGTTCTCGTTCCAGGGCCACCCGGAAGCGTCGCCCGGCCCGACCGATGTCGGTCCGCTGTTCGACCGCTTCGTGGTGCTGATGGAGCAGGCCAAGGCGTGATCAGTACGCCGCCGCCCCCCCGGTGGCGTCGCGATGGACCGTAAACCCCGCAACGCTGCTGCCGCTGGCGCGGCGCTGCGGATCAAGATTCCTGATCGACAGCGTGCGATCACCCCCCTTGTCACGCTGTACTGACTTAGAGAAGAAAATGCCCAAGCGCACTGACCTCAAGACCATCCTCATCATCGGTGCTGGCCCGATCGTCATCGGCCAGGCCTGCGAGTTCGACTACTCCGGCGCCCAGGCCTGCAAGGCCCTGCGTGACGAGGGTTACCGCGTGGTGCTGGTCAACAGCAACCCGGCCACGATCATGACCGACCCGGAGATGGCCGACGCCGTCTACATCGAGCCGATCAACTGGCAGACGGTCGAGAAGATCATCGCCAAGGAAAAGCCCGATGCGCTGCTGCCGACCATGGGTGGCCAGACTGCGTTGAACTGCGCGCTGGACCTGGCCGACAACGGCGTGCTGGAGAAGTACAACGTCGAGCTGATCGGCGCCAAACGCGAAGCGATCCGCATGGCCGAAGACCGCGAGCTGTTCCGCGTCGCCATGGGTGAGATCGGCCTGGAATGCCCGACCGCCGCCGTCGCCCACACCCTGGACGAAGCGCTGGAGATCCAGACCCGCGTCGGTTACCCGACCATCATCCGCCCCAGCTTCACCCTGGGCGGCAGCGGTGGCGGCATCGCCTACAACCGCGAAGAGCTGGTCGAGATCGTCAGCTGCGGCCTGGAACTGTCGCCGACCACCGAAGTGCTGGTGGAAGAGTCGGTGCTGGGCTGGAAGGAGTTCGAGATGGAAGTGGTCCGCGATACCGCGGACAACTGCATCATCGTCTGCTCGATCGAGAACCTGGACCCGATGGGCGTGCACACCGGTGACTCGATCACCGTGGCGCCGGCGCAGACCCTGACCGACAAGGAGTACCAGCGCCTGCGCGATGCCTCCATCGCCGTGCTGCGCAAGATCGGCGTCGATACCGGTGGCTCGAACGTGCAGTTCGGCATCAACCCGAAGACCGGCCGCGTGGTCGTCATCGAGATGAACCCGCGCGTGTCGCGTTCCTCGGCGCTGGCCTCCAAGGCCACCGGCTTCCCGATCGCCAAGGTTGCCGCCAAGCTGGCCGTGGGATACACCCTGGACGAACTGAAGAACGAAATCACCGGTGGCCTGACCCCGGCCTCGTTCGAGCCGTCGATCGACTACGTCGTCACCAAGATCCCGCGTTTCGCCTTCGAGAAGTTCCCGGCCGCCGATGCCCGCCTGACCACCCAGATGAAGTCGGTGGGCGAGGTGATGGCAATGGGCCGTACCTTCCAGGAGTCGATGCAGAAGGCGCTGCGTGGCCTGGAAACCGGCAAGGTCGGCTTCGACCCGACCGGCCTGGACCTGAGCAACGAAGAAGACCTGCAGACCCTGCGCCGCGAGCTGAAGGCCCCGGGCCCGGAGCGCCTGTTCTTCGTCGCCGATGCGTTCCGTGCCGGCATGAGCGTGGAAGAGATCTACGCACTGTCGTTCATCGATCACTGGTTCCTGGACCAGATCGAGGAAATCATCGCTGCCGAGGCTGAAGTCGCTGCTGGTGGCATCGACGCGCTGGACGCCGCCCGCCTGCGCAAGCTGAAGCGCGCTGGCTTCTCCGACGCGCGCCTGGCGCAGCTGACCGGCACCAACGAAGCCGCCATCCGCGCGCTGCGTCGTGCGCACAAGGTGCGCCCGGTCTACAAGCGCGTGGACTCCTGTGCCGGTGAATTCTCCACCGGTACCGCCTACCTGTACTCGACCTACGAGGACGAGTGCGAGGCCGCGCCGAGCAACCGCGACAAGATCATGATCCTGGGCGGTGGCCCGAACCGCATCGGCCAGGGCATCGAGTTCGACTACTGCTGCGTGCACGCAGCACTGGCACTGCGCGAGGACGGCTATGAAACCATCATGGTCAACTGCAACCCGGAAACCGTGTCGACCGACTACGACACCTCCGACCGCCTGTACTTCGAGCCGCTGACCCTGGAAGACGTGCTGGAAATCGTCGAACTGGAACAGCCGAAGGGCGTGATCGTGCAGTACGGCGGCCAGACCCCGCTGAAGCTGGCGCGCGCGCTGGAAGCCAACGGCGTGCCGGTGATCGGCACCAGCCCGGACTCCATCGACCTGGCCGAAGACCGCGAGCGCTTCCAGCAGCTGGTCGACAAGCTGGGCCTGAAGCAGCCGCCGAACCGCATCGCCCGCAACGACCAGGAAGCCCTGCTGCTGGCCCGCGAGATCGGCTACCCGCTGGTGGTGCGCCCGAGCTACGTGCTGGGCGGCCGTGCGATGGAAATCGTCTACGGCGAAGCCGACCTGGCCCGCTACGTGCGCGACGCGGTGAAGGTGTCCAACGATTCGCCGGTGCTGCTGGATCGCTTCCTCGACAACGCCGTGGAGTGCGACGTCGACATCATTGCCGATGCCCAGGGCAACGTCCTGATCGGTGGCGTGATGGAGCACATCGAAGAAGCCGGCGTGCACTCGGGTGATTCCTCGTGCTCGCTGCCGCCGTACTCGCTGTCGGCTGAAACCCAGGCCGAGCTGCGTCGCCAGGTGGTGGAACTGGCCAAGGCCCTGAACGTGGTCGGCCTGATGAACACCCAGTTCGCGATCCAGACCAGCGATGAAGGTGCCGACACCATCTACCTGCTGGAAGTGAACCCGCGTGCCTCGCGCACCGTGCCGTTCGTGTCCAAGGCTACCGGCATGCCGCTGGCCAAGATCGCCGCCCGCTGCATGGCCGGCAAAACGCTGGCCGAGCAGGGCGCGACCAAGGAAATCGTGCCGGACTACTACTCGGTGAAGGAGGCGATCTTCCCGTTCGCCAAGTTCCAGGGCGTCGACCCGATCCTCGGGCCGGAGATGCGCTCCACCGGTGAGGTGATGGGCGTGGGCCGCACCTTCAACGCCGCCTTCGCGCGTGCGCAGGAAGCCGGTGGCATCAAGGCGCCGCCGGTCGGCAAGGCCTTCGTCTCGGTCCGCGATCCGGACAAGAAGCGCGTTCTGCCGGTGGCCAAGGCGCTGCTGGCGCGTGGCTACAGCCTGGTCGCCACCCGTGGCACCGCCGCGTGGCTGCAGCAGCATGGCATGGACTGCGAGATCATCAACAAGGTGGTCGAAGGCCGTCCGCACATCGTCGACTCGATCAAGAACGGCGAGATCGTCTACATCGTCAACACGACCGAAGGTCGTTCGGCGATCAACGACTCGTTCTCGATCCGTCGCGAGGCGCTGCAGCATCGCGTCACCTACTCGACCACCATTGCCGGCGCCAAGGCGCTGGTGGATTCACTGGAATTCCGCGGCACCGGCCCCGTCTGGTCGCTGCAGGAGCTGCACAAGGAGTTGAATGCATGAGAGCCCCCATCACGATGAAGGGCGCGCAGAAGCTGCGCGACGAACTGGATCACCTGAAGTCGGTCAAGCGCCCGAAGGTCATTGCGGCCATCGCCGAAGCGCGTGAGCATGGCGACCTGAAGGAGAACGCCGAGTACCACGCTGCACGCGAGGAACAGGGCTTCATCGAAGGCCGCATCAAGCAGCTGGAAGGCGAGCTGTCGCACGCCGAGATCATCGACGTGAGCAAGCTCAACGCCGGCTCCAAGGTGGTGTTCGGCGCCAGCGTGACCCTGGCCGACGTGGAAACCGACGAAGAGAAGAAGTACCAGATCGTCGGTGACCTGGAAGCGGACATCAAGCTGGGCCTGATCGCCATCTCCTCGCCGGTGGCGCGCGCGATGATCGGCAAGCTGGAAGGCGATTCGATCGTGATCGACGCCCCGGCCGGCCAGCGCGAGTACGAGATCGTCAGCGTCAGCTACGTGGACTGACCCGGTGGCAACGGCGACCCTGCTGTTGCCCGCGCGCAGCCGCTTTGCAGCGGCTGCGCTGCCTGATGACGTGGCGCGTGCCCTGGGCCGCGCCAACGCCTCGCAGTTCGAAGCCGGCGAGCGGGTGCAGCTGCAGCGCCATTTCACGGTCGCCGCGCCGCACTGGCCGGTGGCCGCGTTGACCCGCCAGCGCGACGTCGGCGATGCCGCCGGCGCCAGCTGGCTGCGCGCCGATCCGGCCTGCATGGTGCCGGACATGCATGGCGCGCGGATGATGGCCTACGGCGAAACGCTGCGACCGACGCTGGCCGACTGCCTGGCCCTGCTGCCGGTGCTGCAGCCGCTGTTCGCCGATGCCGGGTTCGTGCTCGACGCGCCCGATCCCTCGCGCTGGTACCTGCGGCTTCCGATCGACCTGGCCCTGCCGGACTTCGACAGTCCGGACGAGGTGCTGGGCGATGACCTGTTCTCGCACCTGCCGGAAGGCGAGGGTGGCCGCCGTTGGCGGGCGCTGATGACCGAGGCGCAGGTGCTGCTGCACAATCATTCCTGGAACCAGCAGCGCGCCGCGCAGGGACAACAGCCGATCAATTCGCTGTGGTTCTGGGGTGGCGGCGTGATGCCGGTGTCGGTCAGTACGGCGCATGCGCAGGTGCGCAGTCGTGATGCCCTGCTGCAGGGCCTGGCTCTGGCGGCAGGCGTGGCCGTGGATGGCGAGCAGGCGGTGGATGCACTGGTCGACCTGCGCCAGCTGCGCTCTTTGCAGCAGCTCGGCAATGATGCGATCCGGCCACTGCTGGCCGCGCTGAAACGCGGCGAGCTGCAGCGGCTGGTGCTGGATTTCGAGGATGGCCTGCAGTTCCAGCTGGATCGTGGCCAGCGCTGGCAGTTCTGGAAGAAGCCGCGGCAGCTTCACGATTGAGCGGGATCGGATCCGTTTTCCATCGGAAAGCGGCTCTGACCCTGGACGCTTGCCGGGGTTGCCGGCCAGCGGCCGGCACTACCGCAGCTGCCGGGCACAATCCCGCCAGCCTCTCCCACGCGCGGTATCATCCCTCTGTCTTTCGTAACCGGCGATGCCGATGTCCCTTGCCGCCGATGCCGTGCAGCCCTCCTCTGATACGCCGACGATCCGCCGCCGCGATGCGGTTGCGCCCGCCAACTGGCCGGAGGGCACTCTGCCGTTGCTGGCGCGGCTCTACGCCAGTCGCGGTGCCGGTACCCCGGAGCTGGCGCTGCCGAAGCTGGGCAGCCTGCATGCGCCCGAGCTGCTAACCGGCATCGACGATGCAGTGGGCCTGCTGGTCGAGGCCATCGCCAACGACAAGCGCATCCTGGTGGTCGGCGATTTCGACTGCGATGGTGCTACCGCCTGTGCGGTCGGTGTGCGTGGCCTGCGCATGCTCGGCGCGCAGCATGTCTTCCACGCGGTGCCGAACCGCATGGTGCACGGCTATGGCCTGTCACCTTCACTGGTGGAGGAGTTGGCCGAGCTGAAACCGGACCTGCTGGTCACGGTCGATCACGGCATTGCCTGCCATGCGGGTGTGACTGCGGCCAAGGCGCGTGGCTGGCAGGTGCTGGTCACCGACCATCATCTTCCCGGCCCGCAGCTGCCGCCGGCAGATGTCATCGTCGATCCGAATCTGGATGGTGATGCCTTCCCCAGCAAATCGCTGGCCGGCGTCGGCGTGATTTTCTATGTGCTGATGGCATTGCGCCGGCAGATGCGCGAGGCCGGCGTCTTCGCCGATGGCAAGGGCCCGGACCTGACCACACTGCTTGACCTGGTGGCGGTCGGTACCGTCGCCGACCTGGTAGCGCTGGATCCGAACAACCGTGCGCTGGTCAGTGCGGGCCTACGCCGTCTACGTGCAGGGCAGGGCTGTGTCGGCCTGCGTGCGCTGATCGAAGCCAGTGGCCGTGATGCCGCGCGACTGACCGCCACCGATATCGGCTTCGCACTCGGCCCGCGCCTGAACGCTGCGGGCCGGCTGGAAGACATGGCGCTGGGCATCGCGCTGCTGCTGACCGAAGACCCGCGCCAGGCGCGCGACATCGCGCAGACGCTGGAGCAGATCAATTCGGAACGGCGCGCAGTGCAGCAGTCGATGACCGATGACGCCGAGCAGGCGTTGACCCGCGTAGTGCTGGATATGGCAGGCCAGCGACCGGTGGCCGCCTGCCTGTTCGATGCCGACTGGCATCCCGGCGTGGTCGGCCTGGTCGCGTCGAAGATGAAGGATCGCCTGCATCGCCCGGTGATCGCCTTCGCCCCGGCCGAACCCGGTGCCTACACCCTGCGTGGTTCGGCGCGCTCGATTCCCGGCCTGCACATCCGTGACGCACTGGCGCTGGTCGATGCGCGGCATCCGGGACTGATCGAACGCTTCGGTGGGCATGCCATGGCGGCTGGCCTGAGCATGCGGCTGGATCATGTCGATGACTTCAAGGCCGCCTTCGTCGCCGTGGTGCTGGAAATGCTCGACCCCGCGGCATTGCAGCAGCAGGTTCTCAGCGACGGTGAACTGGCCGCCGACGAGCTGGACCATCGCCACGCCGATGCCCTGCGGTTGGCCGGACCGTGGGGTCAGGGCTTCCCCGAACCGCTGTTCGATGGCCACTTCGAAGTGGCCAACTGGCGCGTACTGAAGGAACGTCACCTCAAGCTTGAACTGCGCCTGCCAGGCGTACCCGGCACGATCAATGCGATCCATTTCGGCGGCTGGCACGGCAACGCACCCGGCCGTCATGTGCATCTCGCCTATCGACTGGCCTGCGACGACTATCGCGGCGGCAGCGCCATCCAGCTGATCGTCGAGCACTGCCTGCCTGCATGAGGAAAAGGGGACGGAGGGGATTAAGTCGCTTGTGCCTTGTTTGCCACTTGCGACTTAATCCCCTCCGTCCCCTTTTTCTGTGGCGTCAGCGGACCTCGCTGACCAGCATCGGCAGTTCCCAGGTGCCACCGGGCACGCCCCGGCATAGACCCGGTGCCACCTCGGACGTCGCGATGAAGTTCGTCCCGTCCCACGTCCAGGCTGCGTGCGAAATGCAGTCAGCGAGGCCGCGGCCCTTCTGCGCGGCAATGATCTGGCCGTCGGTGTAGTCGATCGCATCGCTGGTCACCCATTGCGCCTGGAACGGCGCCTGCGGGCTGGCGACCCAATAGCCATCGCCAATGTTGTAGGCCCCGCGCCAACACGGGACCGTGACCAGCACATGCTGCGCGTCCAGGCGCCGGACCTGCAGCGGGGAGTTGCTGAGCGGAACGTCGGCATCAGTTTCCTGCAGGCCTTCGCAGCTGTCGTCCTCCAGCGTGGCACGCAGTGCTGCGCGCAGGGCGGGTGAGGCGGCCAGCCGAGCAAACGCGGGATCATCCGGAGTCGAGTCCAGGGTGGCGGCCTTGCGCACAACCGGCACCGGCAGTGCGGCGGGGACGCTGGATTCAGGCGTGCTGCCCTTGCGCATCACGGCGCCGGGCGTGCCGAGGCGGCCCTGGTACTCATCGATCTTCAGCAGTACCGCTGCGGCACCCTTGTCCGACAGCGGCCAGCGATGGCCAGCGCCATCGGTCACGCCGATTCCACCGCCGCGCACCAATGCGGACAGCAGCGCGCTGGTCTGCGCAGCAGTCAAGCTGTGCGTGCCTTCGCTCTTTGCCGGGGTCAGCACGCCCAGGTCCTGTTGCTGGATGCGCAGATGCAGCGCGCCCTTGGGCTGGGTCTGGCCTTCTTCCGGCTGCAGCTTCAGGCGGCCCTGGATGGCCTGATCCGGGCCGCCCTTGCGGGTAAGCAGCACGCTCAGGGTGCTGTCATCGTCGGTGGCGTAACCGGCCGCGCGGCAGGTCAAGGTGTTGTCGCAGGCCACGACCCAGTCGTGGTGCTGGAAATACAGGCTCTTGGTCGGAGCCGCAGCAAGGGCGGTCAGGGGGCAGGCAAGGGCCAACAGAGTGGCCAGCAGGGGCAATCGCATCGGCATCCTTGCGCGTGTGGGAGCGTGGGGCATGGTGCCTGCTGGCGGGGGCGATGAAAAGCTGCACGCTGCCCAACCCCATTCCGGCTGTCCGTGCGTTCAAATGTCCACGATCCCACTGGAGCCCTGTCATGGTCTTCGTCCGTTGCTGCGCTGTGTTGCTGCTGGCCCTCGCGGCTGGGCCTGTCGGCGCTCAGTCGCCACGTATCGCCAGGCCGCAAGCCACCACCCCGCTGTTGATCGCGCCCGCCGCCGAACAGCCGGTGCAGCTGCAGCGTGCCCGCATCGAAGGCGAGGTCCAGGCCGGCATCGCCCAGACCAGGATCACCCTCGAATTCCACAACCCGAACCGACGCGTGCTGGAGGGCGAGCTGCAGTTCCCGCTGGCCGATGGCCAGCAGATCAGCGGCTTCGCACTGGACATCAACGGTGAACTGCGTGACGCCGTGCCGGTGCCCAAGGACCGTGGCCGCCAGGTGTTCGAGGAAATCGCCCGCCGCGGTGTCGACCCGGGCCTGCTGGAACAGACTGCCGGCAACCAGTTCCGCCTGCGTATCTATCCGCTGCCGGCCGGCGGCAACCGGCGCGTGCAGCTGGTGATTCGCGAACCGCTGGCCTTCGCCGGACAAGGCTGGCAATGGACATTGCCGTTGCAGTTTGCCGCCGGTGCGGTTTCGGTTGAATTGCAGCTGCAGGCACCGGGTGCGTCCACCGCGGGCATGGCACCGTTCCGCATCACTGCGGGCCAGCTGCACTGGCAGGGCAGGGGCGCGCAGCTGCCGAAGCAGCTGCAGTGGAGCCTGCCCGCAGCACGTCAGGCACAGGTGCAGGTGGCGCCCTGGCAGGATGGGCACTACCTGCTGGCGCAGCTGCCGGTGGTAGTCAGTCGCACGCCGCGCACACTTCCCAGCGAGATCGGCCTGCTGTGGGACGGCTCCGGATCCTCGGGTCAGCGCGATCGCACGCGTGAGTTCGCGCTGCTGGATCGCTACTTCGCAGCGATGGGTGACGGCACCGTGGCGTTGACCGTGCTGCGTGACCGCGCGGAACCGGTGCGTCGCTTCCGTGTCCGTGCGGGCAACTGGAGCGAGCTGCGTGCAGCACTGCAGGCCGTACGCCCGGACGGTGCCAGCGCGCTGGCGCAGTGGCAGCCGCAACCGAGCGTGAAGGAATACCTGCTGATCAGCGATGGCCTGCTGACCTATGGACCGGAAGCATTGCCAGCACTCGCACCGCAGCAGCGCCTGTTCGCGGTCAGCAGTGCTGGTGCGCGAACCGATACAGTGCGCCTGCGCGGCTGGAGCGAAGCCCATGGCGGACGCTTCGTCGCGCTGGGCAAGGATGTTGACGCGGCTGCGCGGGAACTGCTGTCGTCGCCGTTGGACGTGCAGGTCGATTCGGGCCGTGGCGTACAGGATGTTGTGATCGATCGTCGCAGCGAGGCCGAAGGCTGGCTGTGGCTGCATGCACGACTGGCGGCCGACGGCGTGCCGATGCGGGTGCGCGTGGGCGGTGGTGAATGGCAGGCGATGCCGGCAACGCAGAAGAGTGACGATGGCGAGCTGCTGGCCGGCTTGTGGGCGCAGGCCCGTCTGCAGCAACTCGGCGCCGATCGCCGAGGCCACCGCGAGGCAATGCAACTGCTGTCGCAGCAGTTCGGCCTGGTCGGACCGGATACCTCGCTGATCGTGCTGGAGACCTTGGAGGACTACCTGCGCTACGCGATCCGCCCGTCCGGAAAACTGCGCGCCGAGTACGATGCCCGCTTCGCACGGCAGGTGAGCGATCGCGCCGCTGCCGATCGCCAGCGCCTGGACCAGGTTGCCGCACGTTGGAAGGAGCGCCAGCAGTGGTGGAACCGAAGCTGGCCGAAGGGAGCGCCTCCGCAGTTGAAGGGCGGGGCGCTGGAAGTTGCATCCGCGGACTACGCGATGGACTCGGCGCCGATGGCGATGCTCGCCGCGCCGGCCCCTGCGGCACCGCCCGCCCCGGCACCGATGGCCGCCGCTGCCGAGCAGCGCATGGAAGCCAGCAGTGCGCGTGCACGTCGCTCAACGTCCGCATCGAACAAGGCCCTGGATTCAATCACGGTCACTGGTGGTCGTGTCGCTGCGCCCGCTGCCGCCAACGAGGGCGAGCTCGGCATCCAGCTGGCGGCCTGGCAGCCGGATTCGGCCATCGCCCGCCGCCTGCGCCAGGGCCCCGCGTCGCAACTGTATGACCGCTACCTGGCCGAGCGCGATGCACACGCCGACAGCAGTGCGTTCTTCCTCGACGTGGCCGACCTGCTGCTGGAGCAGGGCCAGCGCGAACTGGCACTGCGTGTGCTGTCGAACCTGGCCGAGATGGACCTGGACAACCGCCACCTGCTGCGCGTGCTCGGCTACCGGCTGATGCAGGCCGATGCGCCGGCACTGGCGGTGCCGGTGTTCGAGCAGGTGCTGGCGATGGGCCAGGAGGAACCGCAGAGCTTCCGCGATCTGGGCCTGGCACTGGCAGCGGCAGGCAAGCCGCAGCAGGCGTTGGCGCCGCTGTATCAGGTGGTGGTGCGGCCGTGGGACAACCGCTTCGACGGCATCGCCCTGATCGCGCTGGATGAGCTGAACAACCTGGTGGCACGCAGCACGCCACGGCTGGATACCCGCAGCATCGACCCACGCCTGCTGCAGGCGATGCCGCTGGACCTGCGCGTTGTGCTGTCGTGGGATGCGGACAACAGCGACATGGACCTGTGGGTGACCGACCCGAACGGCGAGCGCGCATACTACGGCAACCGCCTGACCTATCAGGGTGGGCAGATGTCGCAGGACTTCACCGGCGGCTATGGCCCCGAGCAGTTCTCGCTGCGCAATGCCAAGCCCGGCAAGTACAAGGTGGAGGCCAATTACTTCGGCAGCCGCCAGCAGCTGGTGACCGGTGCGACGACCCTGATGCTGCGCCTGACCACGCACTGGGGCACGCCGAAGCAGAAGGACCAGAGCGTGACGATGCGGCTGAAGGACCGTGCCGAGACCGTGCTGGTGGGCGAATTCGAGGTGAAGTAGTGATTGGCTGGCGGCGGCGATCCGGGGGGGGCCGTGGACACCGCCGTCGCCCGCGGAGCATGGATGCCCTGCGGGGGGTCGGCTGCCGCTCAGCCGCTCCCCGCCCATGGCGGCCATCGCCCGGTCCGGACGCTGCGGCGGTGGACCACGCTCGCGCCCGCCCGCAGCGTGCCCGGGCCCTCATTCCGGGTACCCGCCGCCTGCGGTATCATTACCAGTCATCTTTTGAATGCATAACCGCCGACATGATCGAACTGAATCCTGTCCGCCAGCGCATCACCGATCTGACCGATCGCGTGCTGTCGCTTCGGGGGTATCTTTGACTACGACGCCAAGAAAGAGCGTCTTGAAGAAGTAACGCGGGAGCTGGAAAGCCCCGACGTCTGGAACAACGCCGAATACGCCCAGAATCTGGGCCGCGAGCGTTCCAGCCTGGAAAAGACCGTGGGCGGCATCGCCTCGGTGCTGGACGGCCTGGCTGATGCCACCGAACTGCTTGAGCTGGCTGAGTCCGAACAGGACGAAGACACCGCGCTGGCCGTGGTCGCCGACCTGGACAAGCACCAGTCGCACGTGGAGAAGCTGGAGTTCCAGCGCATGTTCTCCGGCGAGATGGACAATGCTGCCGCGTTCGTCGACATCCAGGCCGGTGCCGGTGGCACCGAAGCCCAGGACTGGGCCGAGATCCTGCTGCGCATGTACCTGCGCTGGTGTGAATCGCGCGGCTGGAAGACCGAGCTGATGGAAGTCTCCGGTGGCGACGTCGCCGGCATCAAGTCGGCCACGCTGCGCGTGGAAGGCGACTATGCGTACGGCTGGCTGAAGACCGAGACCGGCGTGCACCGCCTGGTGCGCAAGTCGCCGTTCGACTCGGACAACCGCCGCCACACCAGCTTCACCTCGGTGTTTGTGTCGCCTGAAATCGATGACAACATCGACATCACCATCAACCCGGCCGACCTGCGGACCGACGTGTACCGTTCGTCCGGTGCCGGTGGCCAGCACGTGAACAAGACCGAGTCGGCGGTGCGAATCACCCACATCCCGACCAATATCGTCGTGGCCTGCCAGACCGGCCGCAGCCAGCACCAGAACCGCGACAACGCGATGAAGATGCTGGCCGCCAAGCTGTATGAGCTGGAGATCCAGAAGCGCAACGCCGAAAAGGACGCCGTGGAAGCCACCAAGTCCGACATCGGCTGGGGCAGCCAGATCCGTAACTACGTGCTCGACCAGAGCCGTATCAAGGACCTGCGTACTGGCATCGAGCGTTCGGATACGCAGAAGGTGCTGGACGGCGACCTCGACGAATTCGTCGAAGCCAGCCTGAAGGCCGGCCTGGCCGTGGGCTCCAAGCGCGTCGATGCCTGATCGACGTGCCTGCGCGGAGATCGTCACCCTCGCGCGCAACGCCGAGGGTGGTTGAACCGTTTTTGTGTAGAGCCGAGCCATGCTCGGCTGCTTCTCGCGAGCTGGCGGACGCGTCGAGCATGGCTCGACGCTACAAAGGGTAGGACGGGCCGATGATGCGCAGCGAAAGTGAACGCAAGGAACTTGGCGGCTTCCTCAAGGCCTGCCGTGCCCGTGTCGACCCCGCCACGCTCGGCCTCCCGGCCGGGCGCCGGCGCACCCCGGGCCTGAAGCGGGAGGAAGTCGCACTGGCGATCGGGGTCAGCGTCAGCTGGTACACCTGGATCGAACAGGGCCGCGAAGTGCGCGCTTCGCCGGAGGTGCTTGAGCGCTTGGCGCAGGTACTGCGCATGAGTGACGACGAGCGCGCCTATGCGTTCGCGCTGTCCGGCTACGGTGTGCCACTGGAATCTCCCGACGAGACGGTGACCGACGGCCTGCGCCAGCTGGTCGAGGCCATGCAGCCGATCCCGGCCTACGTGCGCAATACCCGTTACGACATCCTGGCCTGGAACCCGGCCATCGCCGACCTGTTCGTGGACTACAGCCAGCTGGCGCCGCATGAGCGCAACACGCTGCGGCTGATGTTCCTGTATCCGCCGTACCGCACGCTGATCCTCAACTGGGAAGAAATGACCCGCGGCCTGCTGGCAGGCTTCCGCGCGGCGATGGCGCAGGCGCCGGACAAGGCCCCGTTCCTGGCGCTGGCCGAGGACATCGCCGCGCACAGCGAGGAGTTCCGCCAGTGGTGGCCGGAGCACGACGTGCGCCGGTTCGACGAAGGTGCGAAGAAGCTGAACCACCCAACGCGGGGGTTGCTGGACCTGCAGTACGTGGCGCTGGTGCCGGAGAGTCGGCACGACCTGTCACTGGTTACCTACCTGCCGCGTAGGTAGGGGGTTGTTCGGCAGGGCTTGCAGCCCTGCACCTGCTTCAAGCCGAAGCAACGGCAACAGCAACAGCAACAGCGAGCTATCCGTGGGTTGGCGGGGCGGTGTCGGAGTGCGGGGACGCCGCAAGTACGTCCGTGTAGGCTTGGCAGCCGCATCCATGCGGCTGACACCCCGCACTCCGACACCGCCCCGCCTTTGACAGTTTCTCGTGATCTGGTAGATCCACGCCATGCGTGGATGGTTTTCGATCTCAATTGGAGATATTTGATTCCGAAAGAGATTCAGCCACGAACGACGTGGATCTACTGTGGCGACCGACTCGCGTCTGGGGCAGAGCCCCCTGAGTCAGGGGGCGGCCGCGAAGCGGCGGGGGTCTGGGAGCTGGTAAGTGGGGCCCGCGGTTCGCGTAGCGAAGCGTGGGAGCGGCAGCGCGCATGCGATGGCGCGTACCCAGGGCGCAGCCCTGCCGATAACCCCATTCAGGCAGGTAAGTGCAGGTCACAGGATAAGCAGACGCCTTGTTGCCTCCGCCAATCGGGTCCACATTCCTGTGCAGGAGACGGGCCGCCGCCCGTTGTCGAGACACCAGGAGACCTGCATGTCCGCTGCCCCCAGCACCGCCATTTCCCGCGATCCGGCCACCGGCCAGCAGATCGCCAGCCATCCCTTCGCCACCGACGCCGAACTGGAAACAATCCTGGATCGCGGCCAGGTTGGCTTCGTGGCCTGGAGCGCCAAGAGCCTTGAACAGCGTGCAGACGTACTGCGTGCGATGGCGGTGGTACTGCGCCGTGACCGTGAAAAGCTGGCTGCACTGGCCACCGCCGAGATGGGCAAGGTGCAGGCCGAATCGCTGGCCGAGATCGAGAAGTGCGCCGTGCTGTGCGACTGGTACGCCGACCACGGTGCGCAGTTCCTGCGCGACGAACCGACCCAGGTGCCCGACGACAAGGCCTACGTGTCCTACCTGCCGCTGGGCGTGGTGCTGGGCATCATGCCGTGGAACTTCCCCTACTGGCAGGTGATGCGCGCGGCGGTACCGATCCTGATGGGCGGCAACGGCTTCCTGCTTAAGCCGGCCGAGAACATCGTCGGTACCGCGCAGCTGCTCGACGCCGCCTGGCGCGATGCCGGTCTGCCGGAAGGCACCTTCATCGCCGCCAACATCAGCCGCGACGGCACCAGCCGCGCGATCGCCGATGACCGCATCGCGGCGGTGACCCTGACCGGCAGCGTGGCCGCCGGCCGTAGCATCGCCGCCCAGGCCGGGCAGGCGCTGAAGAAGGTGGTGCTGGAACTGGGTGGCTCGGATCCGTTCATCGTGCTGGCCGACGCCGATCTGGACGCTGCCGTCGATGCAGCGGTGGCTTCGCGCTTCCAGAACACCGGGCAGGTCTGCATCGCCGGCAAGCGCATCATCGTTGAAGACGCGGTCTACGACCGGTTCGTGGCGCAGTTCTGCCAGAAGGTGCAGGCGCTGACCATCGGCGACGGCCGTGAAGCCGGCAACCGTATCGGCCCGATGGCACGCCAGGACCTGCTGGAGCAGCTGGACGCGCAGGTACGGGCCTCGGTGGACGCGGGCGCGAAGCTGCTGGTTGGCGGCCATCAGCTGGATCGCCCGGGTGCGTTCTACGCGCCCACCGTGCTGGCCGACGTGGAGCCGGGCATGCAGGCTTTCGATACCGAGACCTTCGGTCCGGTTGCCTCGATCAGCCGCGCCCGTGATGCCGATCATGCGGTGGAACTGGCCAACCAGAGCGAGTTCGGCCTCAGCGGCAACCTGTGGACCGGCGACCGCGCACGGGCCATGCAGTTGGCGCGCCGGCTGCAGACCGGCGGCGTGTTCGTCAACGGTTTCTCCGCCTCTGACCCGCGCGTGCCGATCGGTGGCGTGAAGAAGAGCGGCTTCGGCCGTGAGCTCTCGCACTTCGGCATCCGCGAATTCGTCAACGCGCAGACGGTGTGGTTCGACAAGCGTTGACGCGCAGCTTCCATCCTTCCTGCAACGATCCATCATCAGTCCAGCGAAAAGGACGGCATTCCAATGTCCAAGGGTTCAGATCTGCTCGTCGCCGCGCTTGAGAACGAAGGCGTCGAGCGTATTTTCGGCATCCCCGGCGAGGAGAACCTCGACGTGGTCGAATCACTCCGCCATTCCAGCATCGAGCTGGTCATCACCCGTCACGAGCAGGCAGCGGTGTTCATGGCGGCGACCTATGGCCGCCTGACCGGCAAGCCGGGCGTGTGCCTGGCCACGCTCGGCCCGGGCGCGCTCAACTTCACCACCGGTGCCGCCTACGCGCTGCTTGGCGCGTGGCCGGTGATCATGATCACCGGCCAAAAGGGCATCGTCGCCAGCAAGCAGGCGCGTTTCCAGATCGTCGACATCGTCAGCACCATGAAGCCGCTGACCAAGCAGGCGCGGCAGATCGTGTCGGCGCGCACCATTCCGACCATCGTCCGCGAGGCATTCCGTACCGCGCTGGAAGAGCGCCCGGGCCCGGTGCTGCTGGAGCTGCCCGAAGACATCGCGGCCGATGAGGTCGGGGACGTAGCGCTGATTCCGCCGCATGCGGTGGATCGTCCCATTGCCAGTCCGGAAGCACTGGACCGCGCGGCGGAGATCATCCGCAATGCCAAGCGCCCGCTGCTGATGATCGCCTCGGCGGCGTCGCGGCCGCAGTCCAGCGAAGCGTTGTCGGCATTCGTGCTGCGCGCGGGTATTCCATTCTTCACCACGCAGATGGGCAAGGGTGCGGTGGCCGGTGGTTCGGGCCTGTACATGGGCACCGCCGCGCTGACCGAGCGCGACTACGTGCACATGGCGATCGACCAGGCCGACGTGATCGTGACGATCGGCCACGAGGTCACCGAGAAGCCGCCGTTCGTGATGCGCCCGGGTGGGCCGACCGTGATCCATATCGGCTATTCGCAGGCGGCGGTGGAGCAGGTGTACTTCCCGCAGGTGGAAGTGATCGGTGACATCGGCCGTTCGCTGACCCAGCTGGCCGACCGTATCGAAGGTGCAGTGCCGAACGCCGACGCGCTGCTGCCACTGCGCGCGACCATTCTGGAACACTTGGCTGACCGTGCCGAGGAAGCTGGATTCACCCCGCAGCGGCTGGTGCACGACGTGCGCCAGGTGATGCCGCCGGACGGCATCGTGGCGCTGGACAACGGCATGTACAAGATCTGGTTTGCGCGCAATTACCGCACCCAGGTGGCCAATACGCTGCTGCTGGACAACGCGCTGGCGACGATGGGCGCGGGCCTGCCGTCGGCGATCATGGCCTCGATCCTGTACCCGCAGCGGCGGGTGTTGGCGGTGTGCGGCGATGGCGGATTCATGATGAACAGCCAGGAGCTGGAGACCGCGCGTCGGCTGGGCCTGAACCTTGTGGTGCTGATCCTCAACGACGGCGCCTACGGGATGATCCGCTGGAAGCAGGCGGTGGATGGCTTCACCGACTACGGCATGACGTTCAGTAACCCGGATTTCGTGAAGTATGCGGAAGCCTATGGCTGCAAGGGGCATGAGGTGACGGCCATCGAGCAGTTCATCCCGACGCTGGAGGCGGCGTTCAACGAGGGTGGGGTGCACCTGGTATCGGTGCCGATCGACTACTCGGAGAACCAGCGGGTGCTGGTGGACGAGCTGCGGCAGGCGTTCCCCGGGAACGGTTGACGCCTACCGGGGCATCGGTTCCCCGGAATCCGGTAGGTGTCGACCTTGGTCGACACACGGACCGCCAACCAAGGTTGGCGGCTACCAGAGCGGCGGGCAGCGGACCTGGTAGGTGTCGACCTTGGTCGACACGATGGAGCGCCAACCAAGGTTGGCGGCTACCAAGCGGCGGGCAGCGGACCTGGTAGGTGTCGACCTTGGTCGACACGCAGAGCGCCAACCAAGGTTGGCGACTACCGGGGCAGGGCGCCGGCCCAGGGCCGGGGCGGGGCGGTTTTGGTATGCTGGGCAACCGGCTGTGCCGGGCGCAACATCCCCCCTCACTACACGATTCCCGCAGATCCATGAGCGAAGCTACCGATACCCTCCCCGTTGACGAAAACAAGTTGATCGCCGAGCGCCGCGAGAAACTCAAAACGCTGCGTGGGCAGGGCATCGCGTACCCGAACGACTTCCGTCGCGAGGACTTCGCCGGCCGCCTGCAGGAAGAATTCGCCGACGCCGAACAGTGGACCGCTGAGGCGCTGGAAGGCAACGGCCGCCAGGTGAAGATGGCCGGCCGACTGATGGCCAAGCGCATCATGGGCAAGGCCAGTTTCGCGCAGATCCAGGACGAGTCAGGCCGCATCCAGCTGTTCCTGCAGGGCACGGTACTGGGCGATGCCTACACCGCCTTCAAGGGCTGGGACGTGGGCGACATCATCGCCGTCGAAGGCGGCCTGACCCGTACCAAGACCGGTGAGCTGTCGGTCAAGGCCGAATCGATCCGCCTGCTGACCAAGTCGCTGCGCCCGCTGCCGGACAAGTGGCATGGCCTGGCCGACGTCGAGCAGCGCTACCGCCAGCGCTATGTCGACCTGATCGTGACCCCGGAGTCGCGCGCGGTGTTCATCAAGCGCTCGAAGATCATCCGCGCCATGCGCGCGTGGCTGGACAACCGCGACTTCCTCGAAGTCGAAACGCCGATGATGCATTACATCCCCGGCGGCGCGGCGGCCAAGCCGTTCACCACCCACCATAATGCGCTGGACCTGGACCTGTACCTGCGCGTGGCGCCGGAGCTGTACCTCAAGCGCCTGACCGTGGGTGGCCTGGAGCGCGTGTACGAGATCAACCGCAACTTCCGCAATGAAGGCGTCAGCACCCGCCACAACCCGGAATTCACCATGATGGAGCTGTACGAGGCCTATGCCACGTACAACGAGATCATGGACCTGACCGAAGGCGTGATCCGTGACGTGGCCAGGACGGTCAATGGCGGCACCGAGGTGGAGTGGGACGGCGCGAAGATCGACCTGGGCCCGGCGTTCCGCCGCTGGCGCATGGACGAGGCTGTGCGCCACCACAACCCGGAAATCTCCGCTGCCGACTGCACCGACCGCGAGGCGCTGCTGCGCCATTGCGAGCGCTTGAAGATCCGCGTCAAGCCGTCTTACGGCTGGGGCAAGCTGCTGCTGGAGATCTTCGAAGCCACGGTCGAGCACACCCTGATCCAGCCGACCTTCATCACCGACCATCCGGTGGAGGTCTCGCCGCTGGCCCGTGCCAACGACAACGATCCGGGCTACACCGACCGCTTCGAGCTGTTCGTCAACGGCAAGGAGCTGGCCAATGGCTTCTCCGAGCTGAACGACCCGGAAGACCAGGCCCAGCGTTTCCAGGCCCAGGTAGCCGCGAAGGAAGGCGGCGATGACGAGGCCATGCACTACGACGCCGACTACATCCGTGCGCTGGAGTACGGCATGGCACCGACCGGCGGCCTCGGCATCGGCGTCGATCGCCTGGTGATGCTGCTGACTGGCAGCAGCTCGATCCGTGACGTGCTGCTGTTCCCGTACATGCGTCCGGAGCAGTAAGTCGTCTTTTTGACTCCTGTTTGTGCGCGCCGTCGCGAAATGAGACGGCGCGATTGACGCCTCCCGCACTCGGCGTATCGTTAATGCACTACCTTGACGTCTGTTATGGCTTGATCGGCGCCAAGGGGAGTGCGCATTGTGGAGAGTCCGCTTCACAATGTGATGACGATCATGAACCGGGACGCATGACACGGGAGTCAGGCCGATGCAGGGTGCGAGCGTTCGCAGCGGCAGGGTATCCTCGCCTGCTGATGATCCAGCATGGTCGAGAAACCAGGCAGAGTACGCGTTGAACATCGTCATTGTTGACGACCAGACGTCCGCCCGGACGATGCTGCGTCACGTCATCGAAGATATCGCGCCGGAACTGAGCGTGTATGACTTCGGTGATCCGCTGACCGCATTGGCCTGGTGCGAGGCGCATCCGGTCGACCTGCTGCTGCTCGATTATCGCATGCCGGAAATGGACGGGCTGGAGTTCGCCCGCCGTTTCCGTCGCCTGCCCAAGCATCGCGACATTCCGGTGATCCTGATCACCGTGGTCGGCGACGAGCCGATCCGTCAGGCGGCGCTGGAAGCGGGGGTCATCGACTTCCTGGTCAAGCCCATCCGTCCGCGCGAACTGCGCGCGCGCTGCTACAACCTGTTGCAGCTGCGCCAGCAGACCGAGAACGTGAAGCAACGCGCGTTGTCGCTGGAGCAGCGCTTGCTGGCCAGCATGCACGAGGTCGAGGAACGCGAGCGTGAGACACTGTCGCGGTTGGCGCGGGCGATCGAGTTCCGTGATGCCGGCACCAGTGCCTACCTTGAACGCATGGCGCGCGTGGCAGGGCTGATCGCCGAGCAGCTGGGCCTGCCCGAAGACGACGTGCGCCTGATCGAGATGGCCGCGCCGCTGCATGACATGGGCAAGATCGCCATTCCCGATGCAGTGCTGCTCAAGCAGGGCAAGCTCAACGACGAAGAGCTGGCGATCATGCGGCGGCACCCGCGCATCGGCCATGAGCTGCTCAGTGGCAGCCAGAACCGCTTCATCCAGGTCGGCGCATTGATCGCGCTGCGCCACCACGAACGTTACGACGGCAGCGGCTACCCGGATGGGCTGGTCGGTGAGGCGATTCCGCTGGAAGCGCGCATCGTCGCCGTGGCCGACGTCTTCGACGCACTCATCTCACCCCGTCCGTACAAGGAAGCATGGACCATGGAAGCCACACTGGCCTATCTGTATGCCCAGCGTGGCCGCCTGTTCGATCCACGCTGCGTGGATGCGCTGATGCGCGGCCACCAGCAGTTGATGGATATCTGCGCCCAGCACTCGACGGCATCGACGCGACCGGGTGGGTGACATGCAGGACCTGTTCGCACGCGTGAGGCGTCGGCTGGCGCAGCGTCCGGATTCGGAACATGGCCAGGCGATCGTGCGGGTGGTGCTGATCTCGCTGATCCTGGTCTATGTGCTGCTGTCCGGTGCGCGCCTGCACCGTCTGGAGCAGTACCAGGGCGTGCTGGCGACGGTACTGACCGGATTGGGACTTTCGCTGCTGCTGTTCGGTTGGCTGCTGTGGAAGCCGGAGCGCTCCGATCCGAGGCGGGTGGCCGGGATGCTGGCCGATTACGGCCTGATCGCGGTCGGCATGATCCAGATGGGTGAGCCGCTGGCGTGGGTGTATGCGGTGGTGATGTGGGTCACGGTGGGCAACGGCCTGCGCTTCGGGCCGCGTTACCTGGCCGCGGCCATCGTGCTGGCGATGGTCAGTTTCGGCACCACCGTGCTGTTGACCCCTTACTGGCAGGCCAACCTGGGGCTGGCCATTTCCCTGTGGTTGGGGTTGCTGGCAGTACCGTTGTGCTGCTCCTCCCTGCTGCGCCGAAGGATGCGACATCCGACCATGGATACGACTCCCGCCGCTGGTTCCGACAAGCGCTCGCTGCTGGCCCGCTTCAAGCAGCGCCTGTCCGGGCGCGAGGACAGCGAGCACGCGCAGAACCTGATCCGCATCATCATCACGGCGCTGTTCATCAGCTATCTCGGCTGGCGCTCGCTGAGCGGCGGCGGTGAGGCATTGACTGCGACGTGGCTGATCCTCGCCTTCGAGCTGACCATTTCCGCCGGCCTGCTGACCGCGATCCTGGTCAATCCGGGTGTGTCGCATGTGCGCCGGGTGATCGGCATGCTGACCGACTACACCTGCATGGCCTGGATCATGACCATCCAGGGTGAGCCGGCGGCACCGCTGTATGCGGTGATGCTGTGGGTCACGATCGGCAACGGCATGCGCTACGGCAGCACCTACCTGCGCGTGGCCACGGCCATGGGCTGCCTGGCCTTCCTGTGCACGGTGATGCTGTCGCCGTACTGGCGCGGCCACGACTATCTGGGCTGGGGCCTGCTGCTGGGCCTGGGCGCGATTCCGCTGTACTTCGATTCGCTGCTGCATGCCTTGACCCGGGCGGTGGCAGAGGCGCGCCAGGCCAACGAAGCCAAGAGCCGTTTCCTGGCCAACATGAGCCATGAGTTCCGCACGCCGTTGAACGGGCTGGCCGGCATGACCGAAGTGCTGGCCACCACCCGCCTGGACGACGAACAGCGCGAGTGCCTGAACACCATCCAGGCCTCGACCCGCAGTCTGTTGGCGCTGGTGGAAGAGGTGCTGGACATCTCCGCGATCGAAGCCGGCAAGGTGCGCGTGGAGTGGCACGAGTTCGCGCTGGCCGACGTGCTGCAGGCGATCAACCTGATCCTGACCCCGCAGACCCGCTCCAAATCGCTGGACTATCGCGTGCAGGTGGATGACAACGTGCCGCCGCGCCTGCTGGGTGATGCCGGTCATCTGCAGCAGATCCTGCTCAATCTGATGGGTAACGCGGTCAAGTTCACCGACAGCGGCTACGTGCATCTGCGCGTGTCCAGCCCCGATGTGCTGGGTAGCGAGCGGATGCGCCTGCGATTCGAGATCGTCGACAGCGGCATCGGCGTACCGGTGGCGCTGCGCGGCCGGCTGTTCAATGCCTTCGAGCAGGGCGATGTCGGCCTGGCCCGCCGCCATGAAGGCACCGGTCTGGGCACCGCCATTGCCAAGGGCCTGGTCGAGTCGATGGGCGGGCAGGTCGGTTATGCGCCGAACAGCCCGCGCGGCAGCGTGTTCTGGGTCGAGATCACGCTGGACGTCGCAGACACCTCATCAGCCCCGGCGGTTCCGTCCGAGGTGGCTGAAGCCGGCAATGTCATCGCGTTCTCCAATCCCTTCCTGCGCCATCGTGCGCGCGTGCGCAGCCTGCGGGTGCTGGTGGCCGACGACCACGAAGCCAACCGCATGGTGCTGCAGCGGTTGCTGGAGAAGGCCGGCCACAAGGTCACCTGCGTCAATGGCGGCGCCGAAGTACTCGATGCGTTGGAGCAGGCCAGTTACGACGCAGCGATCGTCGATCTGCACATGCCCGGCATGAGCGGACTGGACCTGCTCAAACAGTTGCGGGTGATGCAGGCCAGTGGCATGCCTTACGTTCCGGTCATGGTGCTGAGCGCGGACGTCACCCCCGAGTCCATCCTGCGTTGCGAGCAGGCCGGTGCGCGCGCCTTCCTTGCCAAGCCCGTGGTGGCCACCCGTCTGCTGGAAGTGCTGGCCGATGTCGCCGCCAACACCCGCGCCGAGTCCGGCATCCAGTCGGTGCCGGCATTGCCGGTTGGCGATGGCGTGCTCGATACCGCGGTGCTGGACGAGCTGGCGTCGCTGGGCATGGGCGATGGCTTCGAACGCAAGTTCATCGACCAGTGCCTGGCGGACGTCGACGCGAGCATGGGCCAGCTGCAGGGCTGCGGCGAGCGCCAGGCCTGGGAGGATTTCCGCGAGCACGCACACGCGCTGCGCGGTGTGGCGAGCAACCTGGGGCTTGTCCAGGTTGCCGCCTCCAGTGGCGAAATCATGCGCATGGCGGACTGGCAGCTGAAGGGTGAATGGAACGCCCGCCTCGGCAGCCTGGCGACTGCCCTGCGCAACGGCAGGAATGCGTTGGCTGCCCGTAGTGCGGGAGCATCGCACCGCGACGACAGCGAGCGCAGCCCGTCCTGACCCGCCAGACGGTCAGGCCGGGTCGCCATTGCGCCGGGCCTGCGCCCGTACCAGCCGATCCATGGTGCGCAGGGACTTCTCGCCGAGCTGCATGGCGGTGTCCACCCAGATCTCGGTGATCCGCATCATTTCATGCAGCGGCACCATGGTGGCGATCTCGTTGACCTCACGCATCGCCGCCCACGCGTGCGGAATGCGCCGGCTTTCCTTGATCACCTGTTCGACCGCGGCAACACCTTCGCCCACCGGCACCACGATGTCGACCAGGCCCATCTCCTTCAGCTGGCTGGCGGTGTAGAGGTTGCCTTCCAGCATGATCTTCTCGGCCAGGCGCGGGCTGATCCGCTGGCACAGGAAGGAGTAGGCGCCCATGCCCGGGAACAGGTCGAACAGCACCTCGGGCAGGCCCATCAGCACGCCTTCCTCGGCGACGATGGTGTGGCAGCTCAGTGCGGCCTCGAAGCCGCCACCCAGTGCATTGCCCTGGACCAGGGCGATGCTGTGGGCACGGGTGCCCAGGCCGGCATGGAAGGCATGCACGCCGCGCACGCAGCGTTGGGCATAGTCGAGCAGGCGGGCACGGTCGCCCTCGCGGATCAGGCGGCAGAACAGTTCGAGATCGCCACCCAGGTTGAACACGTCGCTGTCCGAGGCAAGAACGACATGGGGTGACAGAGCGTGCGAGGCGCTGAGGCGATCGCCCAGTTCGCGCTGGTAGTCGACGATGTCATCGACCAGACGCGAGGCGAAGCACGGCCGGCCCGGCTGGTTGACCAGGTTGGCGTGCATGTGGATCCAGTAGACATCCCGCTCGGGTTCTTCGGTGATACGCAGGGTAGGGTGCTGCGAGGGACGGGTGATGATGGGGCGTACTGCGGACATGGGAGTTCTCCGTGTGACCGTCCGGCCAACCGCAGAGCGGACGGAGAGGAGTGAGGGGGCGGGCTGAACGTGCGGCGGCGACTGATTCTATGCACCCGTCGTGAACCGCCCGCAAGCGCTGTACCGGCCATGTTCCGGTAATAAAAAGACCCCGCCGTCTCCGGCGGGGTCCCTGTACTCTCCCGTTGCCCGGAAACCCTTACTGGGCGGGCGTATCACGCAGCTCGCGACGGAGAATCTTGCCGACGTTGGTCTTCGGCAGCTCCTTTCGGAATTCTACGATTCTGGGGTGCTTGTAACCGGTCAGGTTTGCCCGCGCATGTTCCTTGACCATTTCCGCGGTCAGGTTCGGGTCCTTCTTCACGATCACGACCTTGACCACTTCGCCGGACTTTTCGTCCGGGACACCGACGGCGGCGACTTCCAGCACGCCCGGCATCATCGCGATGACGTCTTCGACCTCATTCGGGTACACGTTGAAGCCGGACACCAGGATCATGTCCTTCTTGCGGTCGACGATGTAGAAGAAGCCCTGTTCGTCCATCTTCGCCATGTCGCCGGTGTGCAGCCAGCCGTCCGCATCGATGGCGGTGGCGGTTTCTTCCGGACGCTGCCAGTAGCCCTTCATTACCTGCGGGCCCTTGATGCACAGCTCGCCCACTTCGCCCAGCGCCAGGATGTTGCCGTTGTCGTCCTTGATGCAGGCATCGGTGGACGGGATCGGCAGGCCGATGGCACCGTTGTACTCGGGCAGGGTGAGCGGATTGATGCAGGCCGCGGGGGAGGTCTCGGTCAGGCCATAGGCTTCGACCAGGGTCACGCCGGTGACCTTCTTCCAGCGTTCGGCCACGGCACGTTGCACCGCCATGCCGCCGCCCAGGGTGAATTTGACCGAAGAGAAGTCGATCTCGTCGAAGCCCGGGGTGTTGAGCAGGCCGTTGAACAGCGTGTTGACGCCGGTGATGGCGGTGAAGCGGGTGCCCTTGAGCTCTTTGACGAAGCCCTTCATGTCGCGTGGGTTGGTGATCAGGTGGTTGCAGCCACCGAACTTCATGAAGACCAGCCCGTTCGCGGTCAACGCGAAGATGTGGTACAGCGGCAGGGCGGTGATGATCACTTCCTTGCCCGGCTCGATGCCCGAGGTGGACAGCCACGCCGACGCCTGCTGCATGTTGGCGATCAGGTTGCGGTTGGTCAGCATCGCTCCCTTGGCCACGCCGGTGGTCCCGCCGGTGTACTGCAGGAAGGCAATGTCGTCGTGGTCGATCTCGACCGCCGGAAGCGCGTGGCGGCTGCCCAGCTTGAGCGCCTGCTTGAAGCGGACGGCGCCCTTGATGTGGTAGTTGGGCACCATCTTCTTGATGTACTTCAGCACGAAGTTGACGATCGCGCCCTTGGCGCCGAGCAGGTCGCCCAGGCCGGTGGTGACCACGTGCTTGACCGGCGTATCGGCGATGACCTGTTCGACGGTGTCGCCGAAGTTGTCGACCACCACCAGGGCGCTGACGCCGGCATCAACCAGCTGGTGCTTGAGTTCGCGCGCGGTGTACAGCGGGTTGACGTTGACCACGGTCAGGCCGGCGCGCAGCACGCCGAAGGTGGCCACCGGGTACTGCAGGCAGTTGGGCATCATCAGGGCGACGCGGTCACCCTTCTTGAGCTTGAGCTCACCCAGCAGGTAGGCGGCGAACTGGGTGACCAGCGCGTCCGTCTCACCATAGGTGAGGACCTTGCCGAAGCTGGAGTAGGCGGGACGGTCGCGGAATTTCGCGACGGAAGCGTCGAAGACCGAGGCGACCGAATGGAATTCGTTGACGTCGATTTCGGCGGGAACGCCTTTCGGATAGCTCTGCAGCCAGGGACGATCCAGACTCATATTCCCCCTCCAGGAATCGTGATGTTTTAGGTTACGGCCCTGAGCGTATCGACAATGGCCGTTCATTGCAGCATACCCCGCCGTAGGGAAAACGCGAAGAGGCCCCCGAGGGGCCTCTTTGCTTGGTAATGCCGGCCGCTGGCCGGCATCTGCGCTCGATCGGGATTCCGGTGGATGCCGGCCAGCGGCCGGCACTACCGCGGCCCCAAGCGGGGCGCTTGCGTCAGCCCTGCTTGCGTACCGGTGCGCCGTTGGCCTTGTAGTACGGCGCGGTGCTGCGGGCCAGCGGGGTGCGGCCACGGATCACGTCGGCCAGCTTCTCGGCCATCATGATGGTCGGCGCGTTGAGGTTGCCGGTCACCACCTGCGGCATGATCGAGGCATCGACGATGCGCAGGCCTTCCAGCCCGTGCACGCGGCCCTGGCCGTCGACCACCGCCATCGGGTCATCGGCATGGCCCATCTTGTTCGAGCACGACGGGTGGTAGGCGGTCTCGGCATGCTCGCGGACGAACGCATCGATCTGCGCATCGGTCTGCAGTGCGCTGCCCGGCGAGATCTCGCGGCCGCTGTACGGCGCCAGTGCCGGCTGCGCGAAGATCTCGCGGGTGATCCGGATCGCCGCGCGGAACTCGCGCCAGTCCTGGTCGTGCGACATGTAGTTGAACAGGATGCTCGGATGTTCGCGCGGATCCTTCGAACGCACGTGGATGCGGCCGCGGCTGGGCGAGCGCATCGAACCGACGTGCATCTGGAAGCTGTGCGCCTTGATCGGGTTGGAGCCGTTGTAATTGATCGCTACCGGCAGGAAGTGGTACTGCAGGTTCGGCCAGTCGAACTCGGCGTCGCTGCGGATGAAGCCGCCGGCTTCGAACTGGTTGCTGGCGCCGATGCCGGTGCCCAGGAACAGCCACTCGGCACCGATGGCCGGCTGGTTGTACAGCTTCAGAGCCGGGGCCAGCGAGACGGGCTTCTTGCACTCGTACTGCAGGTACATCTCCAGGTGATCCTGCAGGTTGGCGCCGACGCCCGGCAGGTGGTGCACCAGGTCGATGTCGAGGCTGCGCAGCAGGTCGGCCGGGCCGACGCCCGAGCGCTGCAGGATCTGCGGCGAGGCGATGGCGCCGCCACACAGCAGCACTTCGCGGCGGGCGGTGGCACGCTGCGGCTGGTCGTTGTGCAGCCACTGCACGCCCACCGCACGCTTGCCCGAGAACAGGATGTGGTCGGTCAGCGCGTGGGTGACGATGGTCAGGTTCGGGCGCGGCTTGGCCAGGTCCAGATAGCCGCGGGCGGTGCTGGAACGACGGCCCTTCGGGGTCACCGTGCGGTCCATCGGGCCGAAGCCTTCCTGCTGGTAGCCGTTGAGGTCGTCGGTGCGCGGGTAGCCGGCCTGCACGCCGGCTTCAACCATCGCGGCGAACAGTTCGTTGTTGCCGGCCTTGGGCGTGGTCACCCGCAGCGGGCCTTCGCCACCGTGGTAGTCGTTGGGGCCGATGTCACGGGTTTCGGCCTTGCGGAAGTACGGCAGGCAGTCCAGGTAGGTCCAGTCTTCCAGGCCCGGCATGCTGGCCCAGTTGTCGTAGTCCATCGCGTTGCCGCGGATGTAGCACATGCCGTTGATCAGCGACGAGCCACCCAGCCCCTTGCCACGGCCGCAGTCCATGCGGCGGTTGTTCATGAAGGGCTCGGGATCGGTCTTGTACGCCCAGTTGTAGCGCTTGCCCTGCAGCGGGAAGGCCAGTGCCGCCGGCATCTGGGTACGGAAGTCGAGCCGGTAGTCCGGGCCACCGGCTTCCAGCAGCAGCACGCTGACATCGGCATCTTCGGTGAGGCGGGTGGCCAGCACGTTGCCGGCCGAACCGGCGCCGATGATGATGTAGTCGTACTCGTTATGGGTGCTCATGGGTGTCTCCTGCAGGCCGGGGCGCGCTGCATGCAGGCGTCCCGGCGGAATGTCGGATCGGCGCGGTGGCCGGACGAAGGTGCGCGCTCAGGGCGCGCCGATCAGAACACGCTGGCGTAGTCACCCAGTTCGACCTGCACCGACTTGATGCGGGTGTAGTGGCCGAGGGTGGAGAGGCCGTTCTCACGGCCGACACCGGATTCCTTGTAACCGCCGACCGGCATTTCGGCCGGCGATTCGCCCCAGGTGTTGATCCAGCAGATGCCGGCTTCCAGGCGGTGGATGATGCGGTGGGCGCGGCTGACGTCCTTGCTGACCACGCCAGCGGCGAGGCCGAAGGTGGTGTCGTTGGCACGACGCACCACTTCGTCTTCGTCGTCGTAGGCGAGGATGCTCATCACCGGCCCGAAGATCTCTTCCTTGACGATGGTCATGTCATCGCGGCAGTCGGAGAACACGGTCGGCAGCACGTAGGCGCCATTGGCCAGCGCGCCTTCGGTGGCACGGCCGCCGCCGGTCAGCAGGCGAGCGCCTTCGGCCTTGCCGCTTTCGATGTAGCGCAGCACGTTTTCCATGTGCGGGAAGCTGGTCAGCGGGCCGAAGTTGGTCTCGGCGGCCATCGGGTCACCGATGCGGATGCGCTTGACGCGCTCGACAACGGCGGCTTCGAACGCAGCCAGCATGCTGCGTGGCACGAACACGCGGGTGCCGTTGGTGCAGACCTGGCCGGAGCTGAAGAAGTTGGCCATCACCGCGATGTCGGCGGCGCGGTCCAGATCGGCGTCATCGCAGATCACCAGCGGCGACTTGCCGCCCAGTTCCATGGTCACTTCCTTCAGCGACGAGGACGCGGCGCTGGCCATGACCTTCTTGCCGGTGGCAACGCCGCCGGTGAAGGAGATTTTCTCGATCACCGGGTGCTCGGTCAGCCACTGGCCGATCTCGCGGCCCGGGCCCTGCACGACGTTGAATACGCCAGCGGGCACGCCGGCCTCGGTGTAGATCTCGGCCAGCTTGATCGCGGTCAGCGGGGTCACTTCCGACGGCTTGAACACCATCGCGTTGCCGGCCGCCAGGGCCGGGGCCGACTTCCACATCGCAATCTGGATCGGGTAGTTCCAGGCGCCGATGCCGGCGACCACGCCCAGCGGCTCGCGACGGGTGTAGAAGAAGCTCGACTCACGCAGTGGCAGTTGGATGCCTTCGATGGCGGTGGCCAGGCCGGCGTAGTACTCGACCACATCGGCGCCGGTGACGATGTCCACGGTGGTGGTTTCAGCCAGTGCCTTGCCGGTGTCCAGGGTTTCCAGATGGGCCAGTTCGTCGTTGCGCTCGCGCAGGATCTCGACGGCGCGGCGCAGGATGCGCGAGCGCTCCATGGCGGTCATCGCCGCCCACACCTTCTGGCCTTCGGCCGCGCTCTGCACGGCGCGTTCGACGTCGGCCTGGCTGGCGACCTGCACTTCAGCGATCACGTCACCGGTGGCCGGGTTCACGGTCTTGAAGGTCTTGCCGCTGCTGGCATCGACGCGCTGGCCGTGAATGTAGAGCTGTTGGACGGGCAGGGTGGTCATGGGGCGTACTCCTTGGAAGGGGGCGGATGCTGCAACGCTTATAGCGCGGCAGCCTGCAACTGGAAGTCGATGTAGCCGTAAGCGATGCGCCGGGACTTCTCGGCGTTGAACTGGCCGCCGACCAGGCTGCCGCGCAGCCACAGGCCGTCGATCATCGCGGCCAGGCCACGGGCGGCCAGGCGGGCCTGCGGGTGGGGCAGCAGGCGGTTGAACTGGTGGCACAGGTTGGAGAACAGGCGCTGGTCGTTGGCGCGCTGCAGCCGGGCCAGTTCCGGCTGGTGCATGCTGGCGGCCCAGAAGGTCAGCCAGACGCGCATCGCGGTGCCGTTGATCTGGCTGTCGTCGAAGTTGCCATCGACGATGGCGCGCAGCTGCTCGCGCGGGTCGTCACCAGCGTCGGCACGGTAGCGGGCGACCGCGTCCTTAAGTTCACGCAGGATCTGCCGCATTGCAGCATTGAGCAGGCCGTCCTTGTCGCCGAAGTAGTGGGCGACGATGCCGCTGGACAGCCCTGCTTTCTTCGCGATGGTGGCGACGGTCGCATCGGCCATGCCGATCTCGTCGATGGTCTGGAAAGTGGCCCGGATCAGCTGTTCGCGCCGTACCGGTTCCACGCCTTTCTTCGGCATTGTCTCTCCACGGATTGCGACCCGAAGGATCGGGCTGCCCGCCATTATGCTTTTTATTGATTGAACGTTCAATCAATAAACCCTAGGATGCGCTCGCGCCCCACGCCATGGGCCCGGTTTACCGGTCCGGCCCCGCCCATGTGCCCCCTCGGACTTGATGAGACGACCCCATGTCTTCCCTGGCTCATCCCAAGCGTTCGCCCCTGCGCTTGAACCGTTTTGTCTTCTTCAGCTCCTCGGTGTCGATCGGCATCCTCGGGCTGCTTACCGTTCTTTATCCCGAAAGCAGCGAGCACTGGCTGCAGTGGGCGCAGGCCGAAGTCTCGGCGGCGTTCGGCTGGTGGTACATGCTGCTGATCGTGCTGTGCCTGGGCTTCGTGCTGTGGCTGGCGTTCTCACCGTATGGCCGCATCCGCCTGGGCCACAACGAGGAATCACCGGCGTTCGGCTACGTGGCCTGGGTGTCGATGCTGTTCTCGGCCGGCATCGGCATCGCGCTGCTGTACTACGGCGCCTACGAGCCGCTGGACCACTTCCTCAATCCGCCCGGGCAGCCCGGCGGGACCGTGGCCGCCGGCCGCGAGGCGATGGTGCTGACCTTCCTGCACTGGGGCCTGCACGGCTGGGCGCTGTATGCGCTGGTCGGCGTGGCCCTGGGCTATTTCGCCTACCGCCGCGACCTGCCGCTGGCGCTGCGCTCGGCGCTGTACCCGATCTTCGGTGAGCGCATCCATGGCCGCATCGGCGACATGGTCGATGGCTTCGGCATCCTCGCCACGCTGATCTCGATGGTGACCAACCTCGGCATCGGCGCGCTGGTGGTGCAGTCCGGCCTGGTCTACCTGTTCCACATCCCGGATACGCCGCAGGTGCTGGTGGCGATCGTGCTGGTGATGATGGTGGTGGCCACCATCGGCGTGGTGGCCGGTGTGGAGAAGGGCATTGCCTGGCTCTCCAACCTCAACGTGCGCCTGCTGTGCGGCCTGCTGCTGTTCGTGCTGGTCACCGGCCCGACCCTGCACCTGTTCGATGGTCTGATCCAGAACACCGGCGATTATCTCGGCGCATTCGTGCGCAAGAGCTTCGACATGTACCTCAACGACCCGAAGGGCCGTGAGTGGATGGGCTCGTGGACGCTGTTCTACTGGGCGTGGTGGATCGCCTGGGCGCCGTTCGTCGGTCTTTTCGTGGCGCGCATCTCGCGTGGCCGCACCATCCGCGAAGTGATCATGGGCGTGCTGCTGATCCCGCTCGGCTTCACCCTGGCGTGGCTGTCGATCTTCGGCAACACGGCTATCGATCTGGTGCTCAACCACGGCCAGGCGATCCTGGGTGACGTGGCCAAGCATGATGCGGCGATGACGCTGTTCAAGCTGCTGGAGTACCTGCCCGCCGCGCCGTACGTGGCCGGTGCCGCGGTGGTGATCGGCTTCGTGCTGTTCCTGACCCCGGTCGATTCGGGCACGCTGATGATCGCCAACCTGTGCACCCGTCGCGTTGACGACGGCGTGGAGGATGGCCACGACGCGCCGATCTGGCTGCGCGTGTTCTGGGCGGCCGGCATCACCGTGGCCAGCGTCGGCCTGCTGCTGGCCGGCAACTTCAGCGCGATGCAGACGGCAGTGGTGCTGTGCGGCCTGCCGTTCTCCTTCACCCTGGCGTTCTACATGTGGGGCCTGCTGAAGGCCCTGCGCACCGACCCGGACGCACCGCGGCGGTAGATAGCGCCGGGCCCTGCCCGGCAAACGCGAAAGCAAAGGGCCGGATCTGTGAGGATCCGGCCCTTTGCGTTTGCTTCCGGGATCCGCCGGGCATGGCCCGGCGCTACCAGTTACTTGGCTGCCAGCTGGCGCAGCACGTACTGCAGCAGGCCGCCATGGCGGAAGTACTCGACTTCCTTCGGGGTCAGCAGCATCACCGAGACTTCGAAGGTCTTCTTGGTGCCGTCGGCCTTGGTCGCGGTGACGGTGGCACGCTTGCTGGCACCGTCCTGCAGGCCGGTGATGTCGATCACTTCCGAACCGTCCAGGCCCAGGCTCTGTGCGTTTTCACCGTTGCGGAACTGCAGCGGCAGCACGCCCATGCCGACCAGGTTGGAGCGGTGGATGCGCTCGAAGCTCTCGGCCACGACCGCCTTCACCCCCAGCAGCAGGGTGCCCTTGGCCGCCCAGTCACGCGACGAGCCGGTGCCGTATTCCTTGCCGGCCAACACCACCAGCGGCACCTTGTCAGCCTTGTACTTCATGGCTGCATCGTAGATCGCCAGCTTCTCCGGCTGGCCGCCGCCGGCCGGGTAGTACAGGGTGTTGCCGCCTTCCTCGCCACCGAACATCAGGTTCTTGATGCGGATGTTGGCGAAGGTGCCGCGGACCATCACGTCATCGTTGCCGCGGCGGCTGCCGTAGCTGTTGAAGTCGGCCGGCTGCACGCCGCGCTCCTGCAGGAAGCGGCCTGCCGGCGAGTCCTTCTTGATGTTGCCGGCGGGCGAGATGTGGTCGGTGGTGATCGAGTCGCCGAACAGGCCCATCACGCGAGCACCGTGCACGTCGTCGATGCTGCCGGTCTGCATGGTCATGCCATCGAAGTACGGCGGGTTCTTGATGTAGGTGGAGGCATCGCTCCACTCGTACAGGTTGCCGTCCGGCGAAGCGATGGTGTTCCAGCGGGTATCACCCTTGAACACATCGGCGTAGTTCTGCTTGAACATCTCCGGGCCGATGGTGGCAGCGATGACGTCGCCGATTTCCTTGTTGCTCGGCCAGATGTCGCGCAGGAACACCGGCTGGCCATCGCTGCCGGTACCCAGCGGTTGGGTGGTCAGGTCGATGTCGGTGGTGCCGGCGATGGCGTAGGCCACCACCAGTGGCGGGCTGGCCAGGTAGTTCATCTTCACTTCGGGGTGCACGCGGCCCTCGAAGTTGCGGTTGCCGGACAGCACCGAGGTGACCACCAGATCGCCGGTGGCGATGCCGGCGCTGACTTCGGTCGGCAGCGGGCCGGAGTTTCCGATGCAGGTGGTGCAACCGTAGCCGACCACGTAGAAGCCGATCTTCTCCAGCTCCTTCAGTACGCCGGCCTTTTCCAGGTAATCGGTGACCACGCGCGAACCTGGGCCGAGCGAGGTCTTCACCCACGGCTGGCGGTTCAGGCCCTTGGCGGCCGCGTTGCGGGCCAGCAGGCCAGCACCGATCATCACCGCCGGGTTGGAGGTGTTGGTGCACGAGGTGATGGCAGCGATGACCACCGCACCATCCTTCAGGCGGACCTTGCGGCCTTCGGTTTCGATGTCCGCGTAGCCCTTGGCCAGCTGCTCGTTGCCGACCGCCGCACCGCCGCCTTCGTTGACGAACGAGGAGACATCGTCGCTGCGCTTGTCACGGTTGGTGGTCAGGCCAACCAGGGCTTCGCGGTAGTTCTTCTGCACGTCTTCCAGCAGCACGCGGTCCTGCGGACGCTTCGGGCCGGCCAGCGACGGCTTCACCGTGCCCATGTCCAGTTCCAGCGTGGTGCTGTACTGCGCGTGCGGGCTGCCCGGTTCGTGCCACAGGCCCTGCGCCTTGGCATAGGCTTCAACCAGATCGATCTGCTCTTCGCTGCGGCCGGACAGGCGCAGGTAGTTCAGCGACTCGGCGTCGATCGGGAAGATGCCGCAGGTGGCGCCGTATTCCGGGGCCATGTTGCCAATGGTGGCGCGGTCGGCCAGCGGCAGGTGCTGCAGGCCGTCACCGTAGAACTCGACGAACTTGCCGACGACGCCCAGTTTGCGCAGCATCTGGGTGACGGTCAGCACCAGGTCGGTGGCGGTGGCGCCCTCGGGCAGCTTGCCGGTCAGCTTGAAGCCGACCACCTGCGGGATCAGCATCGACGACGGCTGGCCGAGCATGGCCGCCTCCGCTTCGATGCCGCCCACGCCCCAGCCCAGCACGCCGATGCCGTTGATCATGGTGGTGTGGCTGTCGGTACCGAACACGGTATCGGGGTAGGCAATCGCCTTGCCGTCCTTGTCCGCCGTCATCACCACGCGGGCCAGGTTCTCCAGGTTCACCTGGTGGACGATGCCGGTGTTCGGCGGCACTACCTTGAAGTTGTCGAAGGCCTTCTGGCCCCAGCGCAGGAAGCCGTAGCGTTCCTGATTGCGCTGGAATTCGATCTTGCCGTTGAGGTCCAGCGCGTCCGGTTTGCCGAACACGTCGACCTGCACCGAGTGGTCGATGACCAGTTCGGAGGGAATCTGCGGGTTGATCTGCTCAGGCGAGCCGCCGAGCTTGACCACCGCGTCGCGCATCGCGGCGAGGTCGACCACGCAGGGCACGCCGGTGAAGTCCTGCAGGACCACGCGCGCCGGCATGAAGGCGATTTCGGTGTCCGGCTCGGCCGCCGGGTTCCAGCGGGCCACGGCTTCGATGTGGTCCTTGCCGACGGTGATGCCGCCGTCCTCGTGCCGGAGCAGGTTCTCCAGCAGGATCTTCATCGAGTAGGGCAGGTGGGAGATATCGAAGCGCTGGCCCAGCGTGGGCAGGCTGAAGTAGTCGTAGGTCTTGCCGCCGACGTTCAGCTGGCTGCGGGTGGAGAACGAATCGCTCATGCGGGGTAACTCCTTCTTGCGGATGGCTTGCAGTGGCCCGCGCATGGGCGGACCTGCTTGCGGTCGCCGCGGGCCTGACGGCCCCGGTGGTCCCAGTATGAACCCCAGACTGAATGGATTCATCCGGGCCGGGTTCCGGCCTGCGGCATCGGTTCCAGACTACAGGGGAAGGTGTATGGCGTATGTCACGTTTGTGGCCGATCCTTTGCGAGGCAAGGGCTGGCGGGTTGCCGGTCCTGTTCAGGGTGGAAGTATGCCCGGGGAAGTATGTATAATTTGTGCATACTCTGGAGGGCCTACCGATGGAAGCCACTGTTGCAGAACGCGGACAGATCACCCTGCCCAAGGCGGTGCGTGATGCCCTCGGCCTGACCAAGGGCACGCTGCTGAAGGTCGAGCTGGACGGCAGCCGCATCATCCTGCGCAAGAGTGTTGACGATGCCATTTCACGGGCGCGCGGCAAGTTCGCGCTGGACGGTTTCGAATCGTCCGACGCAGCGGTACGTGCGGTGCGTGACGAGGAATAAGCCGTGATGATCGCCGTCGACTCTCCGGTGCTGGTCGAGCTGCTCAGCAATGGCCCGCAGGCCGATGCCGTGGAAGCCATCCTCAGGCAGAGCCTGGTCGGTGGCCGCGTGGTGGTCTGCGGCGCGACCCTGGCCGAGGTCTGCGCATCGCTGCGTGGCGGTGCCGAGGTGCTCGAAGCGCTGGAAGAAATGGGCGTGCACTTCAACCCGATGGAAGCCAAGTCGGCGCTGCGCGCCGGCGAGATGCACCGCCGCCACCGCCAGCGCAGCGGCAGCCGCCGCAGCCTGGACGAATTCATGGTCGGCGCCCACGCACTGCTGCAGTGCGATGGCCTGATCACCTGGAACGACACGTTTTACCGCGACTACTTCAAGGGCCTGAAGCTGATCGTGCCGCAAGCCTGAGCCCACTTTTTTTCAACCTACGCATTACCCGGGAGTTGTCATGTTGGAAGCCTACCGCCACCACGTCGCCGAGCGCGCTGCGCTTGGCATCCCGCCGCTGCCGCTGAGCGCGCAGCAGACGGCCGATGTCATCGAACTGCTGAAGAACCCGCCGCAGGGCGAGGCCGAGTTCCTGCTCGACCTGCTGACCCACCGCGTGCCGGCCGGCGTCGATGACGCGGCCAAGGTCAAGGCCTCGTACCTGGCGGCGATCGCCCTGGGCAGCGAGCAGAACCCGCTGATCAGCCGTGAGCGCGCCACCGAACTGCTGGGTACCATGCTCGGCGGTTACAACGTCGCCCCGCTGGTGCAGCTGCTGGACGATGCCAGCGTCGGCACCATCGCCGCCAACGGTCTGAAGAAGACCCTGCTGGTGTTCGATGCCTTCCATGACGTGCAGGAAAAGGCCAAGGCCGGCAACGCCAACGCCCAGGCCGTGCTGCAGAGCTGGGCCGACGCCGAGTGGTTCACCAACAACCCGGAAGTGCCGCAGAGCCTGACCGTCACCGTGTTCAAGGTGCCGGGCGAAACCAACACCGACGACCTGTCGCCGGCGCCGGACGCGACCACCCGCCCGGACATCCCGATGCACGCCCTGGCGATGCTGAAGAACAAGCGCGACGACGCGCCGTTCACCCCGGAAGAAGACGGCAAGCGCGGCCCGATCCAGCAGATCCTCGACCTGAAGGACAAGGGTCACCTGGTCGCCTACGTTGGCGACGTGGTCGGCACCGGTTCCTCGCGCAAGTCGGCCACCAACAGCGTGCTGTGGTGGACCGGCGATGACATTCCGTTCATCCCGAACAAGCGCGCCGGTGGCGTCTGCCTGGGTTCGAAGATCGCCCCGATCTTCTACAACACCATGGAAGATGCCGGTGCACTGCCGATCGAGCTGGACGTGTCGAAGATGGAGCACGGCGATGTGGTCGAGCTGCGTCCGTACGAAGGCAAGGCGCTGAAGAACGGTGAAGTGATCGCCGAGTTCCAGGTCAAGTCCGAAGTGCTGTTCGACGAAGTGCGCGCCGGTGGCCGCATTCCGCTGATCATCGGCCGTGGCCTGACCGGCAAGGCGCGCGAAGCGCTGGGCCTGGCCCCGACCGATCTGTTCCGCCTGCCGGTGCAGCCGGTCGATACCGGCAAGGGCTTCTCGCTGGCGCAGAAGATGGTCGGCCGCGCCTGTGGCCTGCCGGAAGGCCAGGGCATGCGCCCGGGCACCTACTGCGAACCGAAGATGACCTCGGTCGGCTCGCAGGACACCACCGGCCCGATGACCCGTGACGAGCTGAAGGACCTGGCCTGCCTGGGCTTCTCGGCCGACCTGGTGATGCAGTCGTTCTGCCACACCGCCGCTTACCCGAAGCCGGTGGACGTGAAGACCCACCACACCCTGCCGGAGTTCATCTCCACCCGTGGCGGCGTCTCGCTGCGTCCGGGCGACGGCGTGATCCACAGCTGGCTCAACCGCATGCTGCTGCCGGACACCGTTGGTACCGGTGGTGACTCGCACACCCGTTTCCCGGTGGGCATTTCGTTCCCGGCCGGTTCGGGCCTGGTTGCCTTCGCCGCTGCCACCGGCGTGATGCCGCTGGACATGCCGGAGTCGGTGCTGGTGCGCTTCAAGGGCAAGATGCAGCCGGGCGTGACCCTGCGCGACCTGGTCAATGCGATCCCGCTGTACGCGATCAAGTCGGGCCTGCTGACCGTGGCCAAGGCTGGCAAGAAGAACATCTTCTCCGGCCGCATCCTGGAAATCGAAGGCCTGCCGGAGCTGAAGGTCGAGCAGGCGTTCGAACTGTCCGACGCCTCGGCCGAGCGTTCGGCGGCCGGTTGCTCGGTGCGCCTGAACAAGGAGCCGATCATCGAGTACCTCAACAGCAACATCACCCTGCTGAAGTGGATGATTGCCGAGGGTTACCAGGATCCGCGTTCGCTGCAGCGCCGTATCGAGAAGATGGAAGCGTGGCTGGCCAACCCGGAGCTGCTGGAGCCGGATGCCGATGCCGAATACGCTGCCGTCATCGAGATCGACCTGGCCGACATCCACGAGCCGATCGTGGCCTGCCCGAACGACCCGGACGACGTGAAGACCCTGTCCGAAGTGGCCGGCGCCAAGATCGACGAAGTGTTCATCGGTTCGTGCATGACCAACATCGGCCACTTCCGTGCGGCTGCCAAGCTGCTGGAAGGCAAGCGTGACCTGCCGACCCGCCTGTGGGTGGCCCCGCCGACCAAGATGGATGCCTCGGAGCTGACCAAGGAAGGCGTGTACGGCACCTTCGGCGCCACCGGTGCACGCATGGAAATGCCGGGCTGCTCGCTGTGCATGGGCAACCAGGCGCAGATCCGCGAAGGCTCCACCGCGATGTCGACCTCGACCCGCAACTTCCCGAACCGCCTGGGCCGCAACACCAACGTGTACCTGGGTTCGGCGGAACTGGCGGCGATCTGCTCGCGTCTGGGCCGCATCCCGACCAAGGAGGAGTACATGGCGGACATCGGCGTGATCAACGCCAATGGTGCGGAGATCTACCGCTACATGAACTTCGACCAGATCGAGGAATACCAGGACGTGGCCAAGACGGTCGCCGCCTGATGCGGTAACGAAAAGCCCCCGGCTCGCGCCGGGGGTTTTTTGTGAGCGGACGACGCATGGTAGTGCCGGCCGCTGGCCGGCAACCCGTTGAAACGAAGAACCCCCGGTGAAAGCCGGGTTTTTTTTTTGCCTGATGGCCTGTAGTGCCGAATCAACGCCAATGGTGCGGAGATCTACCGCTACATGAACTTCGACCAGATCGAGGAACACCAGGACGTGGCCAAGACGGTCGCCGCCTGATGCGGTAACGAAAAGCCCCCGGCTCGCGCCGGGGGTTTTTTGTGAGCGGACGACGCATGGTAGTGCCGGCCGCTGGCCGGCAACCCGTTGAAACGAAGAACCCCCGGTGAAAGCCGGGTTTTTTTTTGTTGCCTGATGGCCTGTAGTGCCGAATCCACGCGTGGCTGCTGTTCGCGCCATGCGCGATGAGTCGAGCATGGCTCGACTCTACAACGGCATCCACGCATGGCGTGGATCTACTGCAAGCGGAGTCCTTGAGCCGGGGCGCGCAATCAGCCGCGCGCGAGCGCCAGCAACCGCTCGGCAATCCGTTCCAGCGGCACCTGTTCCTCGGCGGCGCCGAGCTTGAACGCGGCACCGGGCATGCCCCAGACCACACTGGTGGCCTCGTCCTGCACCAGCGTCGGTGCGCCGGCCTGACGCATTTCCAGCAGGCCGCGTGCACCGTCATCGCCCATGCCGGTGAGGATGGCGCCGATGGCGTTGCCACCGGCGTTCTGCGCGACCGAGCGGAACAACACGTCCACCGCCGGCTTGTGCCGGTTCACTGCCGGGCCGTCGTCGACCCGGCAACGCCAGCGCGCACCGTCGCGGATGATCCGCAGATGCTTGCCACCCGGTGGCAGGTAGGCGTGGCCGGGCAGCACCGCTTCGCCGTCGCTGGCCTCGCGCACGGCCATCGCCGAGTGCCGGTCCAGGCGTTCGGCGAAGGCGCTGCTGAAGCTGGCCGGCAGGTGCTGGGTCATTACCACGGCCGGGCCGTCGGCGGGCATGCCTTCCAGCACCACACGCAGCGCTTCGGTGCCACCGGCCGATGAGCCGATCGCGATCAGCCGGTCGGTGGTGCGGAACTGAGGCGTGGCGGGACGCGTCGCTGGGGAGGCGTCCAGCAGGAGCTTCGGTGCGGCAGCGCGCACCAGCGGGCGAACGCGCGAGCGCGCCGCCATCTTCACTTTGGCGATGATCTCGTCGGCGTAGCCCTGCAGGCCGCGCGCCACGTCCAGTTTCGGCTTGGAGACGAAGTCCACCGCACCCAGCGCCAGCGCCTGCAGGGTGGTGTCGGCGCCACGTTCGGTCAACGAGGAGATCATCACCACCGGCAGCGGGTGCAGGCGCATCAGGTTTTCCAGGAACGCCAGGCCGTCCATGCGCGGCATTTCCACGTCCAGGGTGATCACGTCCGGGGCCAGGCGCTTGATCTTCTCGCGCGCCAGCAGCGGGTCGGCGGCGGTGCCGACCACGTCGATGGACGGATCGCTGGACAGGATTTCCGTGAGCATCTGGCGCACGACGGCGGAGTCGTCGACGATCAGGACCCGGCAGGGGGCGTTGCCGGTCAGGGTCATTCGAACAGCTCCACGCCGCCGGTGACCGGGGCCTTGGACAGGCGTGCACGCACCGCCGATTCGGTCGCGGCCACTTCGGCCTCATGGGCATGCGGCAGGCGCTGCACCACCACGCGGCCGGTATCGGCGAAGAACCAGATCTTGCGCGGATGGATGCCGCACAGGTCCTCGGCGATGATCGGAATATGCTCGGCCTGCAGGTACTGGCGCACGAACTCGGCGTTGCGGGTACCGACCGGGTTGCTGGTGAAACCCTTCAGCACGTTGGCACCGCCGAACACCTTGGCCTCGATGCGCTTGCGGTGGGCGCCACGCTTGAGCATGTCGTTGATCAGCAGCTCCATCGCGTAGCTGCCATAGCGCGCAGGTGCGCCGTCGCCGGCGTTGCCCTCGGGCAACAGGAAATGGTTCATGCCGCCGATCTTCAGCACCGGGTCGCGCAGGCAGGCCGCCACGCAGGAGCCCAGCGTGGTGGTCAGCGCAGTGGTGTCATCGACCACCAGGTACTGGGTCGGCAGCAGCTTGGCCGCAATGGTCTTGAAGCGCGCGTCCTGGTAACGCATCACATCATCGGTGCGCAGCGATGCGTTCATGCGCCTGCCTTTGCCGCACGGCGGTACAGGGTGCGTCCGCAGGGCTGGATCAGGTCGGCGGCATGCAGGTAGTTCTCCGAGTGGCCGGTGTAGAGCAGGCCATCGTCGGACAGGTGCTGTACCAGCCGGCCGAGGATCGCGCGCTGGGTCGGCTTGTCGAAGTAGATCATCACGTTGCGGCAGAACAGTGCGTCGAACGGGCCGCCGACGTCGTAGCGCGGGGCAAGCAGGTTCAATGGGCGGAACTCGATCAGCTCGCGCAGCGCCGGCAGCACGCGGCACTGGCCCTCGTTGGGGCCGCTGCCGCGCTGGAAGTAGCGGCGGCGCAGATCCGGATCGAGGCTGGTGACGCGGTCGATGTTGTAGACGCCACGGCCGGCGGTGGCCAGCACCTGGGTATCGACGTCGGTGGCGATGATGCGTACCGGTGGCTTCAGGGTGCCGAAGGCTTCGCAGGCGGTGATCGCCATCGAGTAGGGCTCTTCGCCGGTGGAGGCGGCGCACGACCACAGCAGCAGCGGCGTGCGGCTGGAGCGTTGCTGCAGCTCCTCGCGCAGCTTGTCGAAGTGGTGCGGCTCGCGGAAGAACGAGGTCAGGTTGGTGGTCAGGGCGTTGGTGAACGCCTGCCACTCGTCACCGTCTTCCTGCTCCAGATGGTCCAGATACTGCTGGAAGCTGCGCATGCCCAGCGTGCGCAGGCGGCGCGACAGGCGGCCATAGACCATGTCGCGCTTTGCCGGAGCAAGGGCAATGCCCACGCGCTGGTAGATCAGGTCGCAGACGCGGCGGAAATCACGGTCGGCGAACTCGAATTCGCGCGGGCCGGTGACGATGGGAGTAGGACTTTGCACGGGGGACGTGTCCATCGGCAGAGGCGGCGGCCGAAGCCGCCGCGGGTGGGTCTCAGAATTCCTGCCAGTCGCTGTCGCTGGCGACGAAGGTGCTGGCGTTGCTGCCGGTGCGGCGTACCGGTGCTGGCGTCGGAGCCGGCCGCGGACGCGCCACGGCGGCGGCGACATGCACCGGCTCGACACGCGCGGCCACTGCCTTCATCGCGGCCGAGACCTGGTTGTCCAGGCGGAAGATCGCCACGGCGTCGGCCAGCTGGCCAGCCTGTTCTTCCATCGCACGTGCGGCGGCGGTGGCTTCTTCCACCAGCGCAGCATTCTGCTGGGTGGTTTCGTCCATCTGCACCACGGTCTGGTTGACCTGCTCGATGCCGGCCGACTGCTCCTGCGAAGCCGCGGAGATCTCGGCCATGATGTCGGTCACGCGCTGCACCGAGGCGACGATCTCGCCCATGGTGCTGCCGGCCTGGTGCACCAGGCTGGAGCCTTCGGCGACCTTGCCGACCGAATCATCGATCA
The DNA here is from genome assembly GCF_056481995.1 of Stenotrophomonas sp. 80084_Sma. Taxonomy (NCBI): domain Bacteria; kingdom Pseudomonadati; phylum Pseudomonadota; class Gammaproteobacteria; order Lysobacterales; family Lysobacteraceae; genus Stenotrophomonas; species Stenotrophomonas sp. 80084_Sma. The sequence continues at coordinate 2,239,906 of NZ_CM151177.1, forward strand.
GGCCCTTGATCTCCTTGGCCGCGGCGGCCGAGCGCTGGGCGAGGGTACGCACTTCGCTGGCGACCACGGCGAAGCCACGGCCCTGTTCGCCGGCACGTGCGGCTTCCACTGCGGCGTTCAGCGCCAGGATGTTGGTCTGGAAGGCGATGCCGTCGATGACCGAGATGATCTCGGCGATCTTCTTCGACGAGGCTTCGATGGCCGACATGGTGTTGACCACCTGGCCGACCACGCTGCCGCCTTGAGAAGCAACACCCTGCGCGCCGATCGCCAGCTGATTGGCCTGGCGGGCGTGCTCGGCGTTCTGGCGCACGGTGGAGGTCAGTTCCTCCATCGACGCGGCGGTTTCTTCCAGATTGGCGGCCTGCTGCTCGGTACGGCGCGACAGGTCACTGTTGCCCGAGGCGATCTCACCGGCGGCCAGGGTGATGCTGCCGGCGCTGGCCTGGATCTGGCCGACGATCTGGGTCAGCTGGGTGACGGTGGTGTTGGCGTCGTCCCGCATGCGTGCGAACACGCCCTGGTAGTCGCCGTGCATGCGCGCGGTCAGGTCGCCTTCGGCGATGGCCGACAGCAGCTGCGAGAGCTTGCCGAGGTTGTCATCGCTGACCGCCATCATCGCGTTGAGGTTTTCCAGCATCAGGCGGAAATCGTGATCGAAGCGCTGCGCGTCGCCACGGCGGCTGAAGTCGCCTGCGGCGGCGGCACTGGCCAGCTGCTTGATCTCGGCGTTGATGCGGCCGAGGTTGGCCTTGACCGTGTCGACGGTGGTGGTCATCGCGGCCTTCTCGCCGGGGTAGCGCGCGACGTCGCGGCTCAGATCGCCCACCGCGTACTGCTGCACCACGTCCAGCACATCGTGCAGGGTCTGCACGTGGCCGCCGACCAGGGCATTGGTTTCCTGCACCATCAGCCCGTACTCGCCGGGGAAGGCGCTGGCATCGATGCGGTAGCTCAGTTCGCCGCCGTCGTGGCGACGCGCCATCTCGCGCTGGCCGCTGATCACCGCGTGCAGCTGCTGCTGCATGCCGGACATGGCGTCCAGCAGGCGGCCGGTCTCGTCATGCGGCTGCGGGCCGATGTGGCTGTCCAGCTTGCCGCGGGCGATACCCTCGGCGACGGCCGTTGCCTGCTTCAGCGGTACGGCGATGCGGTTGCCGATGAGCCAGCTCAGGGCCAGCACGATCAGTACCAGCACGCCACCGGAGACGGCCATGATGGCGGTGAACACCAGTGCCTGCTTCTGCACGTCGTCCATGTAGACGCCACTGCTGACCACCCAGTTCCAGGGCGCGAACAGGCCGGCGTAAGCCACCTTCTCGACCTCGCCCTTGCTGCCGGGCTTGGCCCAGCGGTAGTTGACGAAGCCGCCACCGGCCTTGGCTGCTTCCACCTGGTCGTAGTAGATGCGCACGCCGTCGTCGGTGCGGAAGTCCTTCATGTCCTTGCCGACCAGGTCCTTGCGGAACGGGTGCATCAGCAGGCGGTAGCCGGTGTCGTAGATGTTGAAGTAGTAGGCATCGTTATCGGCGCGCATCACTTCCAGCGCCTGCAGGGCGGCGGCCTTGGCCGCGTCCTCGCTGAGCTCGCCGGTACCGGCCAGGCGATGGTAGTGCTGGAGGATGCCGTAGCTGAGTTCGACCTGGGTCTTCAGCGCGGTCTTGCGGGTCTCGGTCAGGTCGAGGTACTGCATGCGGGCGGCGATCACAGAGAGCGCGATCACGCCAAGCGCGATGAGCAGCGTCAGCAGGTTGAGCTTGCGCCGGACGGAGAGGTTGCTGAAGTAGTGTTGCCAGCGATGCATGAGATTCATCGAGCAGGACCAGGTCGAAGCGGGCGGGCGGCGCCGTGCCGGTCACAGCGGGACAAGCGGTGACAACCCCGTTATCGGCCGCGCGGGCGGGGGATTGAGGTGCGGTGTCCGAACGTATTCAGGTTTCCTTGCAGCGGCGGCTGCGGCGCTGCCTGCGGCAGGCTTTTGAAGCAACAGCAACAGCAACAGCAACAGCAACAGCAACGGCGGTTGGTCGGCTCTGAATTTTCAGTGGGTGGCTGGATCGGGGTGGGCTGGCGGGACACGCCGTAAACCCGTCCTTGGGGGCTCGATGGCGCCATCCATGGCGCCAACGGTCCCGCCAGCCCACCCCGACCCAGCCCTCTCGGCATTCCTGTGACGGACGGCAAGAGCGTTGGCTTTCCAAGTGGGAAGAGGGGGCAGATCCGTTTTCCTGCGGAAAGCGAATCTGAACCCGGAAGCGGTGCTGTTGCTCTTGCTCTTCTTTCTTCAATCCGGGGTGGACGCGCACGGAAACTGTCCGTGGCCGGGAGGGTGGGCTGCGCAGGGGCGTGAGCCGCATGGATGCGGCGACCGAGCTTACATGGACGTACTTGCAGCGGCCCCTGCGCAGCCCACCCTCCCGGCCAACCCTCAGTAGCCACGCGCCTACCGCGACCACCCCGAGGGGCTTCGCCGTTGGCTGGATATCCAGATACCCCGTAAACAAAAACGCCCCAGCGCAGGGCCAGGGCGTTCTCGTACATCAGGTCAGGCAGGCATCAGAATTCCTGCCAGTCTCCATCGGCCAGTTCGGTGGCCATGGGGCGACCACCGGCGGTGCGGCGGGCCGGCGGGGCGACCGGGGCCGGTGCGGCCGGTGCGGCAGCACGCGGGACCGGGGCAGCGGCGATGCGCGGGGCAACCACGGTCTCGGCTTCATCCACCACGAAGATCGACACGGCCTCGCTGAGGTGACCGGCCTGTTCTTCCATTGCGCGTGCGGCGGCGGTGGCTTCTTCCACCAGCGCGGCGTTCTGCTGGGTGGTTTCGTCCATCTGCACCACGGTCTGGTTGACCTGCTCGATGCCAGCACTCTGTTCCTGCGAAGCCGCAGAGATCTCGGCCATGATGTCGGTCACGCGCTGCACCGAGGCGACGATCTCGCCCATGGTGGCGCCGGCCTTGTGCACCAGTGCCGAGCCGTCGTTGACCTTGCCGACCGAATCATCGATCAGGCCCTTGATCTCCTTGGCGGCCGCAGCCGAGCGCTGGGCGAGGGTGCGCACTTCGCTGGCGACCACGGCGAAGCCACGGCCCTGTTCACCTGCGCGGGCAGCTTCCACTGCAGCATTCAACGCCAGGATGTTGGTCTGGAAGGCGATTCCGTCGATGACCGAGATGATCTCGGCGATCTTCTTCGACGAGGCTTCGATGGCCGACATGGTGGTGACCACCTGGCCGACCACTTCACCGCCCTGCGAGGCGACGCCATGTGCGCCTATGGCGAGCTGATTGGCCTGGCGGGCGTGCTCGGCGTTCTGGCGCACGGTGGAGGTCAGTTCCTCCATCGACGCGGCGGTTTCTTCCAGATTGGCGGCCTGCTGCTCGGTGCGGCGCGACAGATCGCTGTTGCCCGAGGCGATCTCGCCGGCGGCCGAGCTGATCGCGCGGCTGGACTGCTTGATGCGGGTGACGATCTCGCTCAGCTGCGCGGCGGTCGCGTTGGCGTCGTCTCGCATACGGGCGAACACACCCTGGTAGTCGCCGTGCATGCGCACGGTCAGGTCACCCTGCGACAGTGCGGCAAGCAGCCCGGAGATCTGTTCGATGCTGCCGGCGTTGGCGTCGAGCAGGCCGTTGATCTGCTGGGCCAGCTGCAGGAAGAAGCCTTCCTTGTCGCTGGAATCGATGCGGCCGGACAGGTCGCCGGCAGCAGCCTGGGCGATCACGCGGGCCACTTCGGCTTCCACCTGCGCTTCCTGGGTGCGGTCGCGCCATTCCACCACGTAGCCGACGGTGTCGCCGCCTTCATTGCGGATGGTGGAAACCACCTGGGCGAACTGGGCATCGCCGTACTGCATCGGGCGACGGGCGACGCCGTGTGCCTTCAGGTTGCCCAGCAGGGTCTGGTCCATCTCGCCGCGATGCTCCAGCACAGTGACCGGCTTGCCGATCAGCGAGGCCTGCGCGTCGAAGTCCGGCAGGTCGCGGCGCACGTCGTCCTGGTACTGGCTCAGGGTCTGCTGCAGGGCGCGATTGGTGTAGACGATGGTATTGCTGGTGTCGGTCAGGTACACGCCGGTGGAGCTGTAGTCCAGCGCGGTGCGGATGCGCAGGTTCTCGCGGGCGATGGCCTGGTCGGTTTCGGTGCGCTCGCGCAGGTCGCGCTGCATGCGCTGCATCGCCTGCATCAGTTCGCCCACTTCGTCCTGGCGGCTGACGTCGATGTGGCCATCGAGCTTGCCGCCGGCCACATCGTTGGCAACCGAGACGGCGCCGCGCACGCTGCCGACCAGGGCACGGGCAAACAGCCAGACCAGCACCAGGCCGAGTGCGGCGCCGCCCAGCAGGGCGATCACGGTCAGCACGGCCGAGGCGGAGTAGGTGGATTCGGCCTCTTCGCGCGAGGCGCGGGCGAGGCGGTTGTCTTCGGCGATCAGCGCTTCCAGCGCCGAAGCGGCCTTGCGGTGCTTGGTGCGGGTCTCGCCGACGAAGGTATCGATGGCGTCGTCCGGCAGGTCCAGTTCCAGCATCTCGGTGACGCTGTCATAGGAGGCCAGGGCGTCCTTCCATTCCTTGGCGAAGGTGTCGAACAGCTTCTTCTGCTGTGCGTTGTCGACCAGCTTCGGATAGTCCTTGATCGACTTGTCCATGCTGGTACGCAGCTCGACGGTCTGCTTGCGTGCATCAGCCTTGACGTCGTCACTGGCGCGGATCAGCTGCTGGTAGGCGGCGTTGCGGTATTCACCCAGCATGCCGCGCATCTCGCCGGCCATGCGGATGCTCTCCATGCGAGAACCCGCCAGCTCGGTGGTGACGTTGTTCAGCGAGTGCAGGCCGCGATAGGCGACGATACCCTGCAGCAGCATCACCAGCAGGAGGACACCGAAGGTCAGCAGCAGCTTCGGCATCAGTTTCAGGTTGTTGATCCACGGCATGGGCGTTGCGAGCTCCTAAGGCAGACGCGCCCGGGCATCGGGCCCGGTTGCAGCAGAAACCACGCCGGCACCAGGTCCGGCGTGGTTCGACGGACAGCGGATTACTTGATGTTGGCCAGCTTCAGGCCGGCCGGCGAGCTGACTTCGATTTCCGCGCGCGAGGCGTCGCGCTGGATCTTGCCGATCACGCAGACGGTCTTGCCTTCCAGGGTTTCCAGCGGGAAGGAGAACTTGCTGCGGTTCTCGCCAGCGATGCGGGCCGAGAAGGTGTGGCGCGGGAAGGCGCCGCCCATGTACAGGAAGGTCGGCTGGCCTTCGGAACCTTCTGCGTAGCGGGCCTTCTCGACCTTGCCGCAGACCATGCCGTCCTTGCCGACCGAGCGCGGTGCCAGTTCCGGCGGGATCATGTCGGCCGACTGGGCGAACGCGGCGGAAGCAGTGGTGGCCAGTACAGCGGCCGAAACGAACGCAAGCAGGGACTTCATCGAGGTGTATCTCCGGGGATGGTGATGGTCGTTCCGGTCCTGCGCGCTCCTGCGCGACCGGCTTCTGTCCCCCTATCGGCACTGCCGAAGGGAACTGAAGGGTTTTGTGACCAGAACGTGAAGCAGGTCCGTTCGATCAGGCAGCGGCGTCTTCAACGACGCTGGCCTGGCCCATGTCGGCGCTGTCCAGCAGGGTCTCGATGTCGAGCAGGATCAGCATGCGGTCGTCCTGCGTGCCGATGCCGGAGATGAAGCGGGTATCGACGGCGGCGCCGAATTCCGGGGTCGGGCGGATCTGCTCGGCCGACAGCGGGATCACATCCGAGACGCTGTCGACGACGATGCCGACCACGCGGTCGTCGACGTTCAGCACGATCATCACGGTGAAGGCGTCGTAGCGGGCATCGTCCAGGCGCAGCTTCAGGCGCAGGTCGATCACCGGGACGATGGTGCCGCGCAGGTTGATCACGCCCTTGATGTAGTCCGGTGCATCCGGGACCCGGGTGACCGCGTCATAGCCGCGGATTTCCTGGACCTTGAGGATGTCCACGCCGTAGTGCTCGGCACCGAGGGTGAAGCTGAGGAATTCGCCACCGGCGCTGGCGGCGGAGCTGGTCTTGTCGTTCATCGAGGGGTCCTGGTTCTGCCGGAAGTCCCGGTGTCAGGCTCGATATCGGCCCCTCGTCGGGGGACTTTAGGTGCCGGGGGAAGGCATCCACGCATGGCGTGGATCTACACGGGAAGCGGTAGTGCCGGCCGCTGGCCGGCAACCTGGCAACAATGTGGATAAGACCATTGCCGGCCAGCGGCCGGCACTACCGGTCGGGAGGCCTTACAGCTCGCCGTTGCGGCGCGCCTTGCGCTGGCGGTCGATACGGAAGATGTAGCGCTGGATGGCACTGTCGGCGCCACGCGGCAGGATGTCGAAGCGCATGCCCACGCGCTTGATCTCGATGCCATTGGGTTGGCGCTGCGGCAGCAGGTTGCAGACGACCAGCTCGATCTCCAGGTCGGGGCCGTCGGGCAGCGACAGCATCGCCGGGTAGCGCTTCTGCAGGCTGAACACTGCGCAGTCGGTAGGTACGGCCACCGCCAGGCCGCCGCCGCTGATGTCCACCACCCGCATCGACAGCGCTTCGGCACGGCTCTCGCCGGCGGGGATCAGCAGCTGGGGCGAATCGGTGACTGGCGTCTCCAGCCGGTACATCTCACGTCGTTGCAGATGGACCAGTTCAATCGGCAGAGGGGCACGGAAGGCGACGTGGCCGTCGTTGTCCACACGCTGCAGTGCCTGCAGGCGGAACCGCACCAGCACACGTTCGAGCTGGGCAAAGCACAGCAGATGGTCGGCCTGTTCGGCGGCTCGGTTGGACGCCTCCTGCGGGCTGCCATCGAGCAGCAGGGTGTCGTCGTCCTCGTCGAGTTCAAGCAGCGCGGTTGGGAACGAGCGGTCGCGGCCGTCGATATGCGCATTGATCAGTGATCGCTGGTCGATCAGCGATCGCAACAGCTGCCGCAGCTGGCGCGGATTACGGACCAGGAAACGTTCGTCAGCGGCATCAGCCGCGTGGACATCATGCACTGCAGTGTCGTTGCCGTCGGACATGGAATCTACGGTCAGGGGCGGGCGCCAGCACGCGTTGGCGCGAGGCTCGATGGGGATATCGGCCACTGTGCCCGATTATGAAGTGAGAATTGCATCACTTTCCATGCGTCAGGGGTCGGATCCCTTTCCCGAAGGAAAGGGATCCGACCCCGGGTACATCAGAACTCCTGCCAGTCGCCGTCTCCGGCCAGCGCCGGCTGGGCCGTCGCGGTGCGCAGCGTACGCGCCGGGACCGGCTTTGCGGCCGGTGCGGCGGCTGCAACCTGGCGCGGTACCGGTGCCGCCAGCGGGCGGGCCGGGATGGCGGTGGTGCCCTGCGATGCCAGCCGGAAGCGGGCCACGGCTTCATCCAGCTGCACGGCCTGGTCTTCCATCGCACGTGCGGCGGCGGTGGCTTCTTCCACCAGCGCGGCATTCTGCTGGGTGGTCTCGTCCATCTGCACCACGGTCTGGTTGACCTGCTCGATGCCGGCCGACTGTTCCTGCGAGGCCGCGGAGATCTCGGCCATGATGTCGGTCACCCGCTGCACCGAGGCGACGATCTCGCCCATGGTGCTGCCGGCCTGGTGGACCAGGCTGGAGCCTTCGGCGACCTTGCCGACGGAGTCGTCGATCAGGCCCTTGATCTCCTTGGCGGCGGCAGCCGAGCGCTGGGCGAGGGTACGCACTTCGCTGGCGACCACGGCGAAGCCGCGGCCCTGTTCACCGGCACGGGCGGCTTCCACCGCCGCGTTCAAAGCCAGGATGTTGGTCTGGAAGGCGATGCCGTCGATGACGCTGATGATCTCGGCGATCTTCTTCGACGAGGCTTCGATGGCCGACATGGTGGTGACCACCTGGCCGACTACTTCGCCGCCCTGCGAGGCGACGCCATGCGCGCCGATCGCGAGCTGGTTGGCCTGGCGTGCATGCTCGGCGTTCTGGCGCACGGTGGAGGTCAGTTCCTCCATCGAAGCGGCGGTTTCTTCCAGGTTGGCGGCCTGCTGCTCGGTACGGCGCGACAGGTCGCTGTTGCCCGACGCGATCTCGCCGGCGGCGAGGGTGATGCTGCCGGCGCTGGCCTGGATCTGGCCGACGATCTGGGTCAGCTGCGCAACGGTGGTGTTGGCGTCGTCCCGCATGCGCGCGAACACGCCGTTGAACTGGCCGTCCATGCGTGCGGTCAGGTCGCCGGCGGCGATCGACTGCAGCAGCTGCGAGAGCTGGCCGAGGTTGCCGTCGGCCACCTGCATCATGCTGTTGAGCTGTTCGATCATCACGCGGAAATCGTGATCGAAACGCTGCGCATCGCCGCGCTGGCTGAAGTCACCGGCGGCGGCTGCCGAGGCCAGCTGCTGGATCTGCGTGTTGATGGCCAACAGGCTGGCCTTGGCCGCATCCATCGACTCGTGCAGGATCGCACGGCTGCCCGGCAGGCGGCGTGCATCCGGGGTGAGGTTGCCGGTGGCGTACTGGTTGAGCACGTCGATGGCATCGCGGATCGCGTCGAGATGTTCGAAGATGACCGTGTTGATACCGCTGGCCAGCTGCCCGTAGACGCCCGGGAAGTCTTCCGGAATGCGATGGCTGATGTCCGGACCAGCGTGCATCTGCGCCATCAGCTGGGTCTGCTCGGAGAAGCGGCGCAGCATCGCGGTCATTTCGGTGGTGGCGGCCAGCATCTTGCCGGCTTCGTCCTTGCTGGTGGCCTGGGTGCTGACGCTGAGATCGCCACGGGCAACGGCCTGGATCGCGTGCACGGCCTTGCCGAGCGGGCCTGTGACGGCGCGAGAGATGACCGTTGCCAGGGTTGCGGCGACCACAACCAGCAATACTACGACGGCAATGATCGCCAGCATGCTGTTGCGGTGGGTGGCGTTGGCGTTGTTGATCTTGTCCTGCATCAGCGAGCTGCTGTACGCGCCCAGTGCCTTGAGGTCTTCAAAGGCTTTGCGGCGCAGCGGGCGCGACTGGTCGTCGGAGATCTGCCGTGCGACGACGCCATCGCCGGCGGTGGCCGCTTCGCGCAGCTTGGCATTGGCTGCGAAGTAGCCATCGACGTCGGCCTGCACGGCGCGGTAGAGCTCGCGCTCCTTGGCGCCGGCCGGCAGCTTGGCGTACGCGGCCAGCTGTTCGCGCACGACGGCGGCGGTGTCGTCCATGCGCTTGTTGTAGTCGGCCACCTTCTCGGGCTGGTCCAGCATGCTCAGCTGGGCCAGCTCATAGGTGCGGAACTCACCCAGCTGCGAGCGCACTTCGCCGAGGTACTGCACGGACGGAATATCGTTGGAGGCCATCGCGCTCAACTGCGCGTTGGCCTCGGACAGGCGGACCAGAGCGAAAGCGCCCAGTACGACGGTCATCAGGGTGGTGAGGGTGAACCCCACGGCCAGCTTGCGGGCGATGGGCAGATCGTGGAACCACTTCATGCAGGGTGCTCCAGGTGGGCAGGGCGCCGGCGTCGTTGCGTCGGCTGGGGGTGGTTGCAGAGCGAACGGTGGTGCCCGGTGGGGGTTCGGTGACGGCCGTCAAAGCGAAATAGCGGCGCAGTTCGGATGGACTTTATGGACGCAGATCACATTCGGTTGCGTAGGGACGGCGGCGCGAAAGTGGCGCCATGACAGGGCTTTCGCTTGAACGGCAAGGTTGCGCCCGAAACCTTCGTGCAGACGGAGTTCACGGTATGCCTGGCGAAGCGAGCGCGGTCAGATCGTGGCCGTGCGCGCAAACGAAAACCGCCGCCCCGAAGGGCGGCGGCTCAGTGCACGCATGCAACGTGGATCAGGCGGCCTGCGGCATCCGCAGCGAACGCACCAGACCGCCGATGTCGACGATCAGGGCCACGCGGCCATCGCCAAGGATGGTGGCACCGGATACCCCGCCGATGCGGCGGTAGTTGTTCTCGATGTTCTTCACCACCACCTGCTGCTGACCGACCAGCTCGTCCACTTCCAGCGCAATCTTCTGGCCATCACCTTCAACCACCACCACCAGCGATTCGCTGCCCGGTGCGCGGTTGCCGTAGCCGTAGTACTCGCTCAGCGACAGGATCGGCAGATACTCGCCACGCACGCGCAGCACGCGGCCTTCGCCGGCCATGCTGCGGATGTCCTCGGCCTGCGGCTGCAGGGCCTCAAGCACATAAGCCAGCGGCAGGATCAGGGTTTCACCGGCCACTGCCACGGTCATGCCGTCGAGGATGGCCAGGGTCAGCGGCAGCCGGATCAGCGTGCGGGTGCCGGCGCCGAGGCTGCTTTCGATCTGGACCTCGCCCCCCAGTGCCTGGATGTTGCGGCGGACCACGTCCATGCCGACGCCACGGCCGGACAGGTCGGTGACTGCATCGGCGGTGGAGAAACCCGGCTGGAAAATCAGGTCCCAGACCTGCGAATCGGTCGGGTTGTCCGGCACCGCCAGGCCGCGTTCGGTGGCCTTGGCCAGGATCTTGGCGCGGTCCAGGCCGCGGCCGTCGTCGCTGACTTCGATGACGATATGGCCACCCTGATGCGAGGCTGCCAGGGTGATCGTGCCGGTCTCGTCCTTGCCCGCACCGCGACGTACGTCGGGCATTTCCAGACCGTGGTCGATCGAGTTGCGCACCAGGTGCACCAGCGGATCGGCGATCTTTTCGATCAGGCCCTTGTCCAGTTCGGTGCCTTCGCCGACGGTGCGCAGGCGGACCTGCTTGCCGAGGCGGCTGGACAGGTCGCGGACCAGGCGCGGGAAGCGGCGGAACACCGCATCGACCGGCAGCATGCGCACGCCGATCACCGCTTCCTGCAGGTCGCGGGTGTTGCGTTCAAGCTGGTCCAGGCCGGCGAACAGGCTCTCGGCGTGGACCGGGTCCAGCGCGTGCGAGACCTGCTTGAGCATGGCCTGGGTGATGACCAGTTCGCCGACCAGGTTGATCAGCGCATCGACCTTGTCGACGCTGACCCGGATCGAGGTTTCGGCTTCCTGGCCGCCAGCGCTGCTGGCAGCGGCGGCGGGTGCCGCCGGTACAACGGCAGCCGGTGTGGAAGGGGCGGGTGTGGCAGGTGCCTCGGTGGCCAGGCTCGGCGGCGCAGCCGGACGGATGTCCAGTTCGCAGTCGTCAAGCACCCAGGCGAAGGTGTCTTCGATCTTGCTGCGCGGCACCTTGCCGACCAGACCCAGGTCCCACGCCAGGTGGGCCTCGAGCGGGTCGAGTTGGGCGAAGCCGGGCAGGCGTTCCATGCGCGCGGCGACCTGCAGCGAACCCAGGTGCTCAAGTTCGCGGATGATGCGCAGCGGGTCGTTGCCGCTCATGAACAGCGATGGCGCCGGGGTGAAGCCGATCTGCCAGGCTTCCGGCGTATCGTCCACCTTGGCTGCGGCGGCCGCGGGGGCGCTCGCTGCGGCCTCGCCGGAAAGAACCGCCTCCAGGCGCGCCTTCACCGCAGCAACTGCGGCGGGATCGGCGGCTTGGCCGTGTTCGGCTTCGCGCAGCAGGGCGCGCAGCACGTCCACCGAGGACAGCATGGCGTCGACGGCGTGGCCTTCCAGCGCCCGCTTGCCGGCACGCAGCTCATCGAGCAGCGTTTCCAGCACATGGGTCAGGCCGGCGATCGCATCGAAGCCGAAGGTGCCGGCGCCGCCCTTGATCGAGTGGGCGGCGCGGAACACCGAATTGATGATCTCCGCGTCCTGCTGCCCCGATTCCAGGGCCAGCAGGCCAGCCTCCATCGCGTCGAGGCCTTCGCGGCTCTCCTCGAAGAAGGTGGCGTGGAAGCGTTGCAGGTCCATGCTCATGGCAGTGGTGGTCCGGAAGCGAAGAGGGGGAGCGGTGGCGGGCGATCAGCCCAGCACTTTCTGCACGGTGGCGACCAGCTGTTCCGGATTGAACGGCTTGACCAGCCAGCCGGTGGCACCGGCGGCCTTGCCTTCGGACTTCTTGTCGGCGGCCGATTCGGTGGTCAGCATCAGCAGCGGCGTGAACTTGTAGTCCGGCAGCTGGCGCAGTTCGCGGATCAGCGCGATGCCGTCCATGTTCGGCATGTTGACGTCGGTGACCACCGCATTGAAGCGCTGGCCCTTGGCGCGACCGAGCGCGACCGCGCCGTCTTCAGCTTCTTCGACGGCAAAACCGGCCGAGGTGAGGGCGAAGGACACCATCTGGCGCATTGACGCCGAATCGTCCACCACCAAGATACGTGCGCTCATGCAGCGTTCTCCACAGATTTCAGGTTGTCATGGGTTACGTCCAGGCCCAGGGCCTGGGTGACGCCCAGCAGGCGCGCGGCGTCACGGAAGGTTGCAGTGCAACCGTGGAAGTCGGTGCCGAGGCCTGCCTCGCGGCGGGCCTGCACGAACGCACACAGCACCTGCACGGCGGCCGTGTGGATGCGGGCGACCTGGCTGGCATCCAGGGTCAGCTCGCCTGCCTGCGCCACCAGCGGGGCGAGGCGGTTCTTGAGCTCGGTGGTGCTCTCGATGCCGAGATCCCCACCCAGTTCGACAGTGCTCATCGTTGCTCCGGACAAACGGTTCCGTGATCCATAACGGCACCCCGGTGGGGTTCTTTAGGGGAATCGACGCGGTGCGTCGATGCGGTCGCTGTTGAAAAGGGGACGGAGGGGATTAAGTCGCAACTGGCTCGGCGCTTTGCGCCGATGCGGTGCCTGTCGGGTACGCAAGGTGTTGATCCGTTGGATCAACGCCTTACGTGCCCACTGCGTGGTCGCCGTTGCCGAAGGTGGCTGCGGGAGAGCCTGGTCGATTGCGACTTAATCCCCTCCGTCCCCTTTTTTTCCGCTCAGCTCAGCAGCCGGGTGGCATCCAGTAGGATCATCGGGCGCTGGCTGACCCGGGCGACGCCACGGAACAGGTCGTTGGAGATCTGGCAGATGCGAGCGGTATCGGGCGGCTCGATCTGCGAGTCGGTGAGGTTGGCGACATCTTCCACTGCCGACACGCGCAGGCCGATGGTCTCGCCGTCTTCCTCCAGCACCACGATGCGGGTCTGTGAGTCGTCTTCGGCGGCCGCGGCGCCCAGGTGCAGGCCGAGGTCCATCACCGGTACCACCTGGCCACGCAGGTTCATGATGCCCAGCATGGCCGGCGCAGTGCCGCGCAACGGCAGCAGCGGCACCGGCAGCACCACTTCCTGCACCTTCAGCAGTTCCAGTGCATAGGCCTGGGTGCCGCAGCGCAGGCGCAGCCAGCGCGAGGTGCGCTCGCCGGCGCGTCGGTTCTGTGGATGCGGGCTGCTGGCGGGCCGATGTGCCTGTGCCTGCAGCTCCTGCCAGCTGCTCGGGCGGTTGCCTGCTGGCGCGTCCACGGCCACGCGCGGGGGCGGCGCGGCATCGGTGCGTGCAACTGGAGCGGGTGCTGCGACCACGGCCGCTGGTGGCGCAGGAACGTCCTCGCCGCCGGCAGCGGCCTCGAACGCGGCCTCCAGGCCGGGGCTGTCGGTGTGGGCGAGTCGATGGCTGTCGGCCGGATCGGTCTCGTAGATCACTTCGTCCGGCAGGTCGTCCCATGTAGGTTCCGGGCCGGACTTGGCGGTGGCGGGAGCAGGGGCCGTCTCGTGGATCACCTCGTCAGGCAGGTCATCCCAGGTCGGTTCGCGCTCGGGGGCGGCGACAGGCATTGCGGCGGCCTCGAAGGCGGCCTCCAGTGCCGCGTCGTCCTCTGCCGCGGCAGCAGCAACAGTCTCCGTTTCGTAGATCACTTCGGCGGGCAGATCGTCCCAGGTGGGCTCGCGCTCAGCCGTTGCGGCCGCCTCGAAGGCGGCTTCGAGTGCGGCGTTGTCGACGGCAGGCGCAGCGGCGACGGTCTCGGTTTCGTAGATCACCTCGGCCGGCAGGTCATCCCAGGTCGGCTCGCGTTCGGCGTCGGCTGCAATTGCCGGGGACGCTTCGTCGCTCGCCGGCGGCGGTGCAGCCGGTGGTGCCGCGGCGATCGCTTCGCCTAGCAGTTCGTCCAGGTAGTCGTCCAGTACACCGGTGCTGTTCATGCGGCCTGCTCCAGAGCGCGGGCATCCTCGCCGAGGATCCAGTTCAGCGCGCGGCGATAGGCGGCCAGGCCGCGGCCCGGGTAATCCTCACCAACGCTCGGCAGGGTCAGGCCGGCGGCGTTGCTGATGCGGGTGTCGATCGGAATCGCGTCTTCCCACACACGGGTGCCGTGACGATCCTGCATCGTGCGCAGCGACTCGTTGCCGGCGCGGGTGCGGCGGTCGAACAGGGTCGGCAGGATCGAGATCGGCAGCGGGCGGCGGCGCGAGCGTTCGACCATCTCGCCGGTGCGGACCATGCCATCCAGGCCATGCAGGGCCAGCGGCTCCGCCTGGGTGGGGATGATCAGGCGATCGGCTGCGGCCAGCGCATTGATCATCAACAGGCCGAGGGTGGGGGCGCAGTCCAGCAGGATGTAGTCGTGCTGGCCCTGGTGGCGCGCAAGCGCATTCTGCAGTGCCAGGCCAAGGCCGGGCTGGTTGGCGCTGCGGCGTTCCAGCGTGGCCAGCGCGGACTGTGCGCAGACATAGTCCAGGCCATGGATGCTGCTGGCATGGCACAGGCTGGAAAGATCGGCGGGCGGGGCGCCGAATAGCTCCAGCACGCCAGCCGGCGGCGGGTCCACCGGTACGCCGAACGCGCGGCTGAGCGAGGCGTGCGGATCGAGGTCGATCAGCAGCACGCGATGGCCAAGTGCGGCCAGTCCGCGGCCGAGGGCGAGGGTGGTGGTGGTCTTGCCGACTCCGCCCTTCTGGTTGGCGACTGCCCAGATGCGCATCGGATTACTCCTTCATTGCCGGGGGAACGGCGGCGCCGACGCGGCTGCCAGCCGGCACCGGCGGCAACTTCACCGGTGCGATGGGGGAGGTGGGGGCGGTAGCCGGAGTTGCCGCGGCTTGTTTGGTATCGGTGTTCCGGGTGGCACCGGTGGCTGCGTTCAGGCGCTGGCCCAGCGGGTCCACCGAGTGCGAGGTGTCGGCCAGGATGATGACCATCACCCGGCGGTTGCGGTTGCGGCCCTGCGCGCTGTCGTTCTCTTCGCGCGGGCGGAACTGGCCGTAGCCGACCATCGCCAGCCGCGACGGCTGCACGCCCTGGTCGGCGAACAGGTGCACCACGCTGGCCGCGCGCCCGGCCGACAGTTCCCAGTTCGACGGGAAGGTGGCGGTGGCGATCGGTACGTTGTCGGTGTGGCCTTCCACGCGCACGCTGTTGGGTACGTCGCGCAGGACCTCGGCCAGGCTGGCCAGGGTCTGCCGCGCATGCACGTCCAGCGCGGCCGAACCGGTGGGGAACAGGATGTCGCTGTTGATCTCGACTTCGATCCACAGCTCGGTGCGGCGCACGCTGATCATGCCGCGGTCGATCAGCGGCGCCAGTGCGGCGGTCAGGCGGTCCGCGATGCTGTTGAGCTGGCGCTCGGCGCGCGCGATCTGCTCCTGGTTGTGCACCGAAACAGGCATGCGCATCTGCGAGGCCATCGACGGCAGCAGGGTCGGGTCGTGCGACGGCGCAGGCGCCGAGGGCCCGATCTTGGTGCCGGACTTGATCACCGAGGGGCTGTCCCAGCCGCCACCCTGCACCTGCTTGTTACCCACCTGTACCGGATTGATGGTGCGCGGCGCGCCCCCGAAGGCATCGGTCAGCGCGTCGGCCATGATCCGGTACTTGCCTTCGTTCACCGAGGAAATCGCGTACATGACCACGAAGAAGGCGAGCAGCAGCGTCATCAGATCGGCATAGGGGATCGCCCATGCTTCGTGGTTGGCGTGCTCTTCGTGGTGCTTGCGGCGGGCCATGTCAGTGCAGGAAGCCGGAGAGGTTGGTTTCGATGTTGCGCGGGTTCTCGCCCTGGGCGATCGAGATCAGGCCTTCAATGACCATTTCGCGGTCGCGGGTGTTGTGCGAGATCACACTCTTGAGCTTGGCGGCCACCGGCAGGAACAGCAGGTTGGCCGAGGCGATGCCGTAGATGGTGGCGGTGAACGCTGCGGCGATGCCGTGGCCGAGCTTGCTCGGATCGGCCAGGTTCTTCATCACCGCGATCAGGCCAAGCACGGCACCGATGATGCCCAGCGTCGGTGCATAGATGCCCATCGCTTCGAAGACCTTGGCACCGGCCTGGTCCTGGTGTTCCTGGCTGCCCAGTTCGATTTCCAGCATGTGCCGCATCGATTCGGGTTCGACGCCGTCCACCAGCAGCTGCAGGCCCTTGCGCAGGAACGGGTCCTGCTGTGCTTCCACCTGCGATTCCAGGCCCAGCAGGCCCTGGCGGCGGGCGATGTTGCTCCACTCGACGATCTGCTGGATCAGTTCGCGGCGATCGCTGTGCGGCGGGCGCACGACCCAGCGCACGATCTTGAAGGCATGCTTGAACACCGCCGGCGAGGTGTGCAGCAGGATCGCGGCGACGGTGCCGACGATGACGATCACGAACGCCGCAGGCGACCACAACGACGCCAGGCCGGCGCCCTTGAGGATGCTGCCGCCGACCAGCGAGGCCAGGGCGAGAAAGAGTCCAATGAGGCTGAGTCTATCCATGGTTCCGGTATCGGCGTGTATGAATGGGACTTGAGACACCGGTAGATCGCGTACAGACGGTAGTCACAGTTTTCGGGGCGCCGGGCATGGCCCGGCGGGGTTCATCGCAGCCCGTCCACGTCCAGGATCAGCGCCATGCGACCATCGCCGATCAAGGTTGCACCGGCATAACCGCGCAGGCCGCGCAGCGCCTTCGGCAGCGGCTTGATGACCACTTCCTCACGCCCGCGTACCTGGTCCACGACCAGCCCGAAGCGCGCTTCGCCAGCCTGCAGCACCACGATGGTCAGCAGCGGCGAGGCGGCCGGCGTCACATCCAGCCACTGGCGCAGATCGACCAGCGGCAGCGTGTGCGAGCGGCGGTCGAGCACGGCACGGCCATCGAACCAGCCCAGCGAGGTGCGCGGCGCGTGCAGCACTTCCATCACGCGGGCCAGCGGCAGCGCATAGACGTCCTCGCCGGCCTGCACCAGCAGGGTCGGCAGGATCGCCAGGGTCAGCGGCACGCGGATCAGGAAGCGGCTGCCACGGCCCAGTTCCGACTGGATCTGGATCTGGCCGCTCAGTTCGCGGATGCGTGACTGCACCACGTCCATGCCGACGCCACGACCGGAGATGTCGGTGACCTGCTGCTTGGTCGAGAAGCCGGGCAGGAACACCAGGTGCAGGCACTCCTCGCTGCTCAGGCGGGCGGCGGCTTCCGGATCGATCAGGCCCTTCTCGCGCGCCTTGGCGCGCAGCTTTTCCGGGTCGATGCCGGCGCCATCGTCCTGCACTTCGATGCTGACGTAGTCGCCTTCCTGCTGTGCGGACAGGCGCACATGGCCCATCCGTGGCTTGCCCTGTGCCTCGCGCAGGTCGGGCATTTCCACGCCATGGTCGATGGCGTTGCGGACCAGGTGCACCAGCGGGTCGGCCAGCGCTTCGACCAGATTGCGGTCGAGCTCGGTCTCGGCGCCGATCAGTTCCAGGTCCACTTCCTTCTTCAGCGAGCGGGCGACGTCACGGGCAACCTTGGGGAAGCGCGAGAAGACCTTGCCCACCGGCTGCATGCGGGTGCGCATCACTGCCGACTGCAGGCGGGCGGTGGCGATATCCAGAGTGGACACGGCCCGGTCCAGCTCTTCATCGCGCAGGCGTGCACGCAGGGTCTTGAGCCGATTGCGTGACAGCACCAGTTCGCCGATCAGGTTGACGATCGCGTCCAGGCGCTTGGTGTCCACGCGCACGGTATGTTCGGCCTCGGCCAGCGGCTTGGCGGCCGGCTTCGCCGCCGGTGCCGGTGCGGCGACCGGGCGCGGCGCTGTGATCGGTGCCGGTGCCACCACGGCCGCAGGCTTGGTGCCCGGTGCCGCGCCACCGTGCAGCTGGTCGAGCAGGGCTTCGAACTCGTCTTCGCTGATCAGTCCGTCGTCGGCCTTCTTCGCTGGCGCGACCGCGGTCGGCGCGTTGCCACCATGCAGCTGGTCGAGCAGAGCCTCGAATTCGTCGTCGGTGATCAGGTCGCTGCCACCCGCGGTGGGTGCTGCTGCGGCGGCGGGTGCAGCCACGGCACCGCCGTGCACGTCGAACTGTGCGATCAGGTCCGGCGGCGCATAGCCCGGCTCGGTGCCGGAGGAAACCGCGTCCAGCATCGACTGGAGGTAGTCCAGCGATTGCTGGGCCGCGTCGAAGTGGTGGGCCTGCAGCACGGCCTGGCCGGCACGTGCGGCGCCCAGCGCCTCTTCAGCGGCATGGCACAGCTCGACCATGGCGGTGACGCCGAGGAAGCCGGCGCCGCCCTTGAGCGTGTGGTAGCCGCGGAACACCGCGTTGAGCTGATCGCTGTCCTGCGGTGCCTGCTCCAGCGACACCAGCTGTTCGCCGAGGCGATCCAGGATCTCCTGCGCCTCGATGATGAAATCGGCAGTGATGTCGTCGGATACCGCGCTCATGCTTACAGCCCCAGATCCGACAACAGGTCGTCGGCGTCGTTCTGCGAGACCGCGTGGCGGTCCAGTCCCTTCAGTGCCGGCCCGGCCAGTTCCGGGTCGGTGCGATGCTGTTCCGGCGGCAGGCCGAGCGCGCCGAAGCCTTCGTGCACGCGGCGGACGATGCCGACCACGCGACGGATGATCTGCCCGGTCAGGTCCTGGTAGCTCTGGGTCAGGGCGATCTCGGTCAGGTTGTGGCGGATGCGCTCGAGCTGCGCGTCCTGGCCCGGCTGCAGGCCTTCAGCGCGCAACTGTTCGGTCAGGCTGCGGCATTCCTCGGCCAAGTCCAGGGTGCGGTGCGTCGCCTGTTCGGTCATCGCCACCACGTGGTCCAGTCGCGCGCAGGCGTCGTCCAGTTCGCCGGCTTCGCTCGGCACGGTCGGCAGTTCGCCCAGCGCCTGTCCCAGCTCGCGGGCCAGCCGCGAGAGGCCGCTCATCATCGGCTGCGTGCGCAGCGCGGCCAGCCCATCGATGCGCTGCCGCCAGGCGGCCTCGTCACCGGACTCGAGTGCGTCCAGAGCCTCCTGCAGGCGCAGGGCGAGGGCGTTCTTGTCGACCGTGGTATCCATCAGGCGCTGGCCGCCAGGCGTTCGAAGATCTTGCCGAGCTTCTCTTCCAGCGTCTGCGCGGTGAACGGCTTAATGATGTAGCCGTTCACACCGCTCTGGGCGGCTTCGATGATCTGCTCGCGCTTGGCTTCTGCCGTGACCATCAGCACCGGCAGGGTCTTCAGCTTGGCATCGGCACGGATCGCCTTGAGCAGCTCGATGCCGGTCATCACCGGCATGTTCCAGTCGGTGACCACGAAATCGAACGGCTGGCTCTGCAGCAGCGACAGCGCGGCATGCCCGTCCTCGGCTTCGGCGGTATTGGTGAAGCCCAGATCGCCCAGCAGGTTCTTGACGATTCGACGCATGGTCGAGAAGTCGTCGACGATCAGGATGCGCATGTTCTTGTTCAAAGCAGAATTCCTTTGTTGTTCATTCCGGACGGCCGGGGGCAGCCGCCTCGGGGATGTTCATTCTTCGAGGCCTGCGTCGGCAGCCTCGAACAGCTTCAGCCGGCCACGCAGGCGCAGTACCGCCTGGCCGTGGATCTGGCAGACCCGCGACTCGCTCACGCCGAGCACCGCGCCGATCTCCTTCAGGTTCAGTTCCTGCTCGTAGTACAGCGAGAGCACCAGTTGTTCGCGCTCGGGCAGGTGGCCGATGGCCTTGCCCAGCTCGCGACCGAACTCGCCGCGCTCCAGTACCTGCTGCGGGGTCGGCCCGCCCTGGGCGACGGTGTCCAGCTCGCCCTGGTCCTCGATGCGCGATTCCAGGCTCAGCACCTGGCCACGTGCAGCGTCTTCCATCAGCCGCAGGTACTCGGGCAGCGGCATCTCCATCGCGGCGGCCACTTCAGTGGCGCTGGCGGCACGGCCACTGCTCTGTTCCAGGCGGCGGATGGTGGCGGCGGCATCACGTGCACGGCGGTGCACCGAGCGCGGGACCCAGTCACCACGGCGGATCTCGTCGATCATCGAACCACGGATGCGGATCGAGGCGTAGGTCTCGAAAGAAGCACCCTGGTCGGCGTCATAGCTGCGCGAGGCTTCGATCAGTCCCATCATGCCGGCCTGGATCAGGTCGTCGACCTCGACGCTGGCAGGCAGGCGCGCGGCCAGGTGGTGGGCGATGCGCCGCACCAGGTCCGAATGCTGGGCGATGACTTCGTTCGCCGCCGAGCGCTGCACTTCCCTGTACTGGGCTGCGCCTTTCATGCCGTCACCCCACGCTGCTTGAGGATGCGTTCGAGGAAGAACTCGACGCCGCCACGCGGTTCGGTCGGCGCCTGCCAGCGCGCGGTACGGCGCGCGATCTCGGTGATCGCCAGCGCCGCCGGGCTGGACGGATAGGCCTTCACCACCGGCTGCTGGCGCTGCACCGACA
This sequence comes from Stenotrophomonas sp. 80084_Sma, assembly GCF_056481995.1. NCBI lineage: Bacteria > Pseudomonadati > Pseudomonadota > Gammaproteobacteria > Lysobacterales > Lysobacteraceae > Stenotrophomonas > Stenotrophomonas sp. 80084_Sma. Next base: position 2,260,333 of record NZ_CM151177.1, read on the forward strand.
GGCGCAGCCAGTCATCCTGCGGCACGCAGCCGAGGTAGTTCAGCGAGACATCGGCAAGGAACTTCTCGCAGACGCGGGTCAGCTTTTCGTACAGCACGCGGCCCTCGTTCGGGTCGCGCACCATGTTGGCCACCACCTGGATGCGGTCCACGCCGCGCTCGCGCGACAGCACCTTGATCAGTGCGTAGGCGTCGGTGATCGAGGCCGGCTCGTCACAGACCACCACCACGGTGTCCTGTGCGGCCTGGCAGAAGGTCAGCACGCCATCGGTGATGCCCGCGGCAGTGTCCACCACCATGATGTCCAGCTCGCGCTCCAGTTCGGAGAACACGTTGACCAGGCCAACGTGCTCGGCCGGGGCCAGCTCGGCCATGTGGCGGCGGCCGGATGCGGCCGGGACCACCAGCACGCCGTTCGGGCCTTCGACGATGACGTCATCCAGCGTGCAGCGGCCGGCGACCAGGTCGGCCAGCGTAAAGGTGGGGTTCAGGCCCAGGATCACGTCGATGTTGGCCAGGCCGAGGTCGGCGTCCAGCAGCAGCGTGCGCTTGCCCATGCCAGCCAGTGCCACGGCCAGGTTGGCCGACACATTCGTCTTGCCCACGCCGCCCTTGCCGCCAGTGACTGCAATGGTGCGCACAGGGCCGAGCGGCTCGCTGCGGGTGGCCGACAGCGGGAAGGTCTTGGTCAGCTTGGCGTACTCACGCGACGGCATGGTTCAACTCCGGGTTGCAGGGCATATCGGCCGCGCGGCGCAAATCTTCAAGGCGAAGTACAAGATTGGCTGCACTGGCCCGGTGCAGGTCCTCCGGGACGTCCTGGCCATCGGTCACCCAGGTGATCGGCAGGGCATGATCCACGGCCACCGACAAGGCGTTGCCGAAGCGGCCGGTCTCGTCCAGCTTGCTCAGTACCAGGCCCTGCAGGTTGGCGGCGCCGAAGCGGCGGACCACCTCGTCCATGTCGCCGAAGCTGGTGTTGGCCGGCAGCACCAGCAGGGTGCGGACCTGGCGGGCGGCACGCAGCCACTGCAGTTGGGCGGCCAGTGCGCGGTCGCGCGGGCCCAGGCCGGCGGTGTCGATCAGCACCAGCTTGTAGTCCTTCAGGCGTTCCAGCAGCTGGTCCAGGTCGGTGCCGCTGTTGGCCTCGTGCACGGCGATGCCGAGCTGGCGGCCGTAGCCGTACAGCTGCTCGCGAGCACCGATGCGGGTGGTGTCGGTGGTGACCAGGGCCACGTCACGCGGCGCGTGCTTCTCGGCGAAGCGCGAGGCCAGCTTGGCGATGGTGGTGGTCTTGCCGGCGCCGGTCGGGCCGACCAGGGCGATCACGCCGCCTTCTTCCAGCGGGTCGACCGGGGCGATCGGCAGCTTGCGCGAGATCAGCCCCAGCATCAGGCCACGGCCACGGTGGGCTTCGGTCTCCAGCGGGATCTGCATGGCCACGTCGCGGGCGAGGCCGGCATCGAAGCCATACTCGTCCATCAGGTCCAGCGCGGTGGCGCGCACCGGGCAGCCGCGCAGGCGCTCGTCGGTGAAGCGGTTCATCTCGCGCTCGATCACATGGCGCATGCCGGCCACTTCCTGGCGCAGCTGGCGGATCTCGGCGTCGTCCTGGGCCACCAGGGTCAGTGCCGGGGCTGGGGCCAGCACGGGGGCAGCGCCGGTTTCGTCGCTGGCTTCGACCGGTGCCGGTTCGCTGGCGACGATCCCGGGTTGCGCTTCGGTCACGGGAGCGGTCGGCAGCGGCGGCGGCTGCACGGCCGACGCCGCGCTTTCGTGAGGCGTCTCGTGCGGCGGGTCGATCTGGAAGCGGGCGCGGTTGGCCGGTGCGGCGGTGCTGGGCGCCGGTGCGACGATGGCTTCGGCGAACGGAGCGAAGATCTGATCCGGCAGCGCCGGTTCGTTGACGGCGGCGCGTGCCAGGGTGGCGGCGAAGCCGGTGCTGCCGCGGGTCGGCACGATCTCGTCGGCGCTGTCCAGGGTGCGGCCGGTGGCGCCGACCGCAGCGCGGGCGAGGGCCGCCACGGCCGAGGTGGTTGCGGCGACCGGTTCCGGTGCTGGGGTATTGCTGCGGCGGCGGGTGACCGCGGCGATCACCGCGTCGGCGGCGGTGCGCGGCTTCGGCGCCGGCGGCGGAGCGATGTCACGACGCGAGGCTTCCAGTGCACGCTGCACGGCGCTCTCGTCGTAGTTGGCGGCGGCGACGATCTCGATGCCTTCCTCGATCCGGCGGTTGGACAGGATCACGGCGTCAGGACCATGTTCCTTGCGCACCAGGTTCATGGCCGAGCGCATGTCGGCGGCGACGAATCGTTTGATTTTCATGCTGTGGTCACGGGACGAAGACGGCGGGGTGGCGGTCGGAGAACTCGGGTGGTCGGTGGTCTGCACGGTGCGGGTTCCCCTTGGTATCTGTCTGTTGCGTTGGTTCGAAAGTGGTGTCTGTTTTCTGGCGCATCGGAGGGCGGCGTCAGCTGATCGTTCCGACCAGCTTCAGGCGCTTGTCCTCCGGCACCTCGCTGTAGGCCAGGACCGACAGCGACGGAACGCTGTGGCGGACCAGGCGGGCCAGCGCGGCACGCACCGGGCCAGGTACCAGCACGACCGCGGGCTCGTTGCGGGCTTCCTGCTTGCTGACACATTCGGCCAGGCTCTGGTGCAGTCGCTCAGCGAGTCCGGGTTCCAGCGCGGCGCCGTTGCCCTGCGTGGACTCCTGCAAGACACGTTCCAATTGTGGGTTGAGCGTGAACACCGGCAGCTCCGCCGACATTCCGGCGATCTCCTGCACGATGAAACGACCCAGTGCGGTGCGCACGGCGGCAGTCAGCACGGCCGGGTCCTGGCTGTTGGGCGCGTGTTCGACCAGTGCTTCGGCGATCTTGCGCAACTGGCGGATCGGAATGCGCTCGATCAGCAGGTTCTGCAGCACGCGTACCACCGCCGACAGCGGCAGTGCCTTCGGCGTCAGATCTTCGACGAGCTTGGGTGCGCTCTTGGCCAGGTTGGCCAGCAGGTGCTGCACTTCTTCGTGGCCGAGCAGCTCGGGCGCGTGTTCGCGGATCAGGTGCGACAGATGGGTGGCCACCACGGTGGCTGGATCGACCACGGTATAGCCCAGCGTTTCAGCCTGGGCACGCTGGTGCGGTTGGATCCAGGTCGCGTCCAGGCCGAACGCGGGGTCCTTGCCGGCGATGCCTTCCAGCGCGCCGAGCGCGCTGCCCGGGTCCAGGGCCAGCTCGCGGTCCGGATGGATCTCGGCGGTGGCCACCGGTACGCCGTGCACCAGCACGCGGTAGCCGTTGGCCGGCAGTTCCAGGTTGTCGCGGATGTGCACCGACGGGATCAGGAAGCCGACGTCCTGGGTCAGCTTGCGCCGCACGCCCTTGATGCGTGCCATCAGTTCGCCGCCCTGGCTGCTGTCCACCAGCGGAATCAGCCGGTAGCCGACCTCCAGGCCCAGCGGATCGACCGGGCGCAGTTCGTCCCAGCTCAGTTCGGCAGTCGGAGCCGGCGCGGCCGGGCGGCCGAGTGCGTTGAGCGCGGCAGCGTCATTGCCTGCGGCTGCAGGATCGGTGGCCGCGGCCTTGCCCTTGCGGTAGACCTTCCAGGCGATGAAGCCGAGGATCGCGGACAGCGTCAGGAAAGCGACGTTGGGCATGCCCGGCACCAGGCCGACCACGCCGATGATGCCGGCGGTGATCGCCAGCGCGCGGTACTGGCCGAACACCTGGCCGGTCATGGCCTGGGCCATGTCCTGCGAACGCGAGGCGCGGGTGACCAGCATGGCCACGGCGCTGGAGACCAGCAGCGCCGGCAGCTGCGCCACCAGGCCATCACCAATCGACAGCAGGGTGTAGGTGGCAGCGGCATCGCCGAACGGCATGCCATGCTGCAGCACGCCTACGGCCAGGCCGCCGAGCATGTTGATGAACAGGATCAGGATGCCGGCAATGGCATCACCACGGATGAACTTGCTGGCACCGTCCATCGCGCCGTAGAAATCGGCTTCCTCGCGGACTTCCTCGCGGCGCAGCTTGGCTTCTTCACGCGTCAGCAAACCGGCGTTGAGGTCGGCGTCGATCGCCATCTGCTTGCCGGGCATCGCGTCGAGGATGAAGCGCGCGGTCACTTCCGAGACGCGGCCGGCGCCCTTGGTGATGACCACGAAGTTGATGATGGTCAGGATCGCGAACACCACGATGCCGACCGCGTAGTTGCCGCCGATCACGAACTCGCCGAAGGCGGCAATGACCTTGCCCGCGGCGTCATGGCCGTTCTGGCCGTTCAGCAGGATCACGCGGGTGGAGGCCACGTTCAGCGCCAGCCGCAGCATGGTGGTGATCAGCAGCACGATCGGGAAGATCGTGAAGTCCAGTGGGCGCTTCACGTAGACCACCGCCAGCAGCACCATCAGCGAGATGGCGATGTTGAAGGTGAACAGGGCGTCGAGCACCGGTGCGGCCAGCGGCACCACGACCATGGCCAGCAGGGCCAGCACGATCAGCGGTGCGCCAAGGCCCTGGCGGATCATTTCCAGCGCGCGGCGGGTGTTGAAACCGGTGGAGGGCTGGGCGCTCACAGGCGGCCTCCCTTGCCGAATTCATCCACCTGGATGTGCGGGGCGTCCGGCATCGGGCCAGTGCGCCAGGCGCGCAGCTGGTAGACGTAGGACAGGACCTGGGCGACGGCCGAATACAGTCTCACGGGGATTTCCTTTCCGAGTTGGCCTTCCCGATACAAGGCGCGTGCCAAAGGCGGGGCGGAGACAATAGCGACCTTGTTGCCGTCGGCCACTTCACGGATGCGCAGCGCGGTCTCGTCCACACCCAGGGCGACCACTTTGGGGGCGTTCATGGCGCCGCCTTCGTACTTCAGGGCCACCGCGTAGTGGGTGGGGTTGACCACCACCACGTCGGCAGTGGGCACCGCCTCCATCATCCGGCGGTTGGCCATCTGCTGCTGCAGCTGGCGGATGCGGCCCTTGACCTCGGGGCTGCCCTCGCTTTCCTTCATTTCCCGGCGCAGCTCTTCACGCGTCATCTTCAGCTTGCGCATCCAGTTCCAGCGCTGGTAGGGCGCATCGATGGCAGCCAGCACCAGCATCGCGCCGGCGGTGGCCAGCAGCAGGCGCAGGGTGAAGCCGAGCCCGTCGGTGATGGCGGTCTCCAGCGGGTGGTGGATCAGCCCGCGCAGGGTGTCGAAGCCGGTCCACACCACCAGCCCGGCGGCAACGCCGACAAAAGCCACGCGCAACAACGACTTGGTGAACTCGGCGATGGCTTCTGGGCCATACAGGCGCTTGAGCCCACTCATCGGGTTCATGCGGTTGAAGTCGGGCATCATCGCCTTCTGCGACCAGCGCAGGCCGCCCATCACCAGCGGGGCGACGAAGCTGGCCAGCAGGCAGACCAGCACCAGCGGCGCGATCACCAGCATGAACTGCAGCAGCAGGTCGCCGAAGTGGCCGAACAGTGCCTTCGGGTTCTGCCGCAGGCTCTGCTCTGGGCTGAGTGCATGCTTCATCCAGGCGCTTGCACCGCGGCCGATCGAGCCGCTCATGGCCATCACCGCCAGTACGCCGGCGCCGAACACGGCGGCCGTGCCGAGCTCGCGCGAGCGCGGCAGGTTGCCCTGTTCACGGGCGTCGCGCAGGCGTTTTTCGGTAGGTTGTTCGGTCTTTTCGCCGGCGGATTCGTTCTCGGACATCACGGGCACTGCGGCAGGGGATGCCGGGGTGCGTGCAAGAAGTGTTCCGTGATGGGTTCATGTGCCAACCAAGGTTGGCATCTACCAGAGCAGGTGCAGGTGGGAGCGCAGCCTGGATCTACCCCGGCGGGTGCTGCGTCGGCGGGCTCTGCGCCAGTTCCACCCGAGGCCGGGGCAGGTCATGCAGCTGCATGAAGCGCGCCGCATCCACCGGGCGGCCGAGCAGGTAGCCCTGCAGGTAATCGCAGCCCAGCCGCTCCAGGTAGGCGCGCTGCGCGGCGGTTTCCACGCCTTCGGCGACGATGTCCATGTCCAGCGCGTGGCCCAGCGCCACGATCGCCGAGACGATCACCACGTCCTCGGCGCTGTGCTCCAGGTCGCGTACGAAGGCGTGGTCGATCTTGATTTCGGTGGCCGGCAACCGCTTCAGGTACAGCAGGCTGGAATAGCCGGTGCCGAAGTCATCGATGGAGATGCCCACGCCCAGTGCCGAGAGCGCCTGCAGCAGGCGCAGGCTGGTATCGGTATCGCGCATGACCGTGCTTTCGGTGATCTCCAGCACCAGGTGGCGTGGGGCAATGTCGTAGCGTTCGATCACTTCACGCACATCCTGCAGCAGGTGCGGCGAACTGAACTGCACCGGCGACAGGTTCACCGACATCGACCAGCCCTCGTGGCCGGCATCGTGCCAGCGGCGCAGCTGCTGGCAGGCCTGGTCCAGCGCCCAGCGCCCGATCTCATTGATCGCACCGCTGCGTTCGGCCAGCCGGATGAAGCGGTCCGGCGGGATCAGGCCATGCTCCGGATGACGCCAGCGGATCAGCGCTTCGGCACCGGCCACCTTCTGCGTGGCTACCTGGATCTTCGGCTGGTAGTGCAGGAACAGCTGCTCGCTGCCGATGGCCCGGCGCAGGTCGGCCAGCAGCCGGAACTGTTGTTCGGCGCTGTCATTCATCCAGTCGGCGAACAGCACGAAGGCGTTGCGTCCGGATTCCTTGGCCTGGTACATCGCTGCATCGGCAAAGGCCATCAGCTGCCGCTCGCTGGCAGCGTGATCCGGACAGATCGCCACGCCGATGCTGGCGGTCACCTGCAGTTCGTTGTCGGCCAGCAACGGCCCGCTGCCGACCGCCTGCAGGATGCGCCGGGCCAGGGTCGGCAGGTCCTCGTCGTGCTCGATGCGCACCACCAGCACGAATTCGTCACCGCCCAGACGGGCCAGCATGTCGTTGGGCCGAAGCAGCTGGCGCGTGCGTTCGGCCACCGCAACCAACAGTGCATCGCCGGCCTGGTGGCCGTAGGCATCGTTGACCTGCTTGAAGCCATCCAGGTCCATGAACATCACCGCGAAGCGGCTGCCACCCTGTTCGGCCTCGGCCAGCGCCTGCACGATGCGACGCTGCAGCAGCAGGCGGTTGGGCAGGCGGGTAAGCGGATCGTGCAGTGCGGCCTGGGTCAGTTCCTGCTGTGCGTCGGTCAGTGAGGTACTCAACAGGGAATTGCGCAGGCGCAGCAGCTGCGCCTCCACCCGCTGGTCCAGCCAGGAGACCACCAGCACCACGGCCAGGATGGCGACGGTCAGCACCACCACCAGCATGGCCAGCCATTCGCTCTGCAGCCCATCGCCGACGGCTGCGCCGCAGATGCTGCCTTCCGGAAAGCGTGCGGCGGCCATGCCGGTGTAGTGCATGCCGACGATGGCCAACCCGAGCAGGCCGGCAGCCGCGAGCCGGTCGCCGACACGGGTGCGCTGCGCGCGCAGGCGGAACGCCACGTACAGCGCCGTCCACGAGGCGGCCACCGCCACCATCAGCGAAAAAAGCAGCCAGCCCGGGTCGTAGTCGATGCCAGGCTGCATGCGCATTGCGGCCATGCCAACGTAATGCATGCCGGCAATGCCGGTGCCCATCAGCAGCGCGCCACCGGCCAACCGCGGGTGGGGCAGGGTGCGAAGTGAAACCAGCCACAGCGCGAACACCGATGAGGCGATCGCCAATGCGAGGGAAAGCAGGGTGATCGGCAGGTCGTAGCCGAGCGGAATGGGCAGGTCGAAGGCGAGCATGCCGATGAAGTGCATCGACCAGATGCCCAGGCCCATGGCGAAGCCACCACCGAGGCGCCACCACCACGCCGCGCCCTTGCCGGGTGCAGTGACCGTGCGCCCGGCCATCGCCAGCGCGGTGTACGAAGCCATCACGGCCACCAGCAGCGAGATCGCCACCAGCCACGGGTTGTACGTGCCTACCAGCATTCGTCAGTCTCCCGGACCTGCCTGTCGACGGAAACCACGGTGGGGCATGCATGAGGCAGGCCGACGCACGGCGCCGGCCACGTGCGGCATCCCCCCGGTTGCCGCGTATTCACTCTAACGCGCAGACCCGGGGGAAGGGCAAGCAGTAAAACGTGATGATCCGGTCAGTGTGTGACCGTGTCCGCAGCCTGGAAGGCGGCATCGAACAGGCGCTGTACCGGCGGACCCATTTCCCCGGCCAGCAGCGCCAGCAGGAACAGGCCCAGCAGCAACGACACTGGCAGGCCGAGCTGGATCGGGTTCAGCGCTGGGGCCGCACGGGCCAGTACGCCGAACGCCAGGTTCACCGCCAGCATTGCCACAGTCAGCGGGATCGCCAGGGTCAATGCGCCGCGCAGTACGGTCAGCAGGAAGGTTGGGGCGATGCTGAAGAAGGCGTGCGGGTCCGGCAGCGGGGCGCCGATCGGCAGCGCCCGGTAGCTGTCCACCACCAGCGAGATCAGCGCAAGGTGCCCGTTGGCGGTGAAGAACAGCAGGCCGAACAGCAGATAGAACCACTGCCCGATCACGCCGGAGGTGCCGCCACGCAGTGGGTCACTCATCTGCGCGAAGGCCAGGCCGGTGCCCTGGGCGATCAGTTCGCCGGCCATCGCACCGGCCTCGAACACCAGCCGCAGCAGGAAGCCGATGGATACGCCGATGGCCAGTTCACGGGCGATGGTCAGCACCGTGGCGGCATCGAAACCGGTCCAGTCCGGTACCGGCGGCAGCAGCGGCGCCAGCGCGATGGCCAGGGTGCCAGCCAGCACCACGCGCACCCGTGCGGGAACGGCACGGGTACCGACCATCGGCATGGCCATGGCCACTGCGCCGATGCGCAGCATGGTCCACAGCACGGTGCCGATCATGCCGAAGGCCTGCAGGCCGTCGGCAGCCATCTGGGTGGCGGCGTCCATCGAAGCGCGTGTCCTAGCCGATCAGGTGTGGAATGCGCTGGAACAGCAGCGTGGTGAACTCCACCAGGTGGCCGATCAGCAGGCTGCCCAGCGCGAACAGCACCGCGGTCAGCGCCGCCGCCTTGGCGACGAAGGCGATGGTCGGCTCATTGAGCTGGGTCGCGGCCTGCACCACGCCCACCACCACACCGACCACCAGCACGGTGAGCAGCAGCGGGCCGGCCACCCACAACACGGTGATCAGGCCGCCACGCAGTTCGGTCAGGGCAAGTTCGGGAGTCATTCGGGTTCCATCTGCTCATGTAGAGTCGAGCTGCGCTCGACTGTGCTTCTGTAGAGTCGAGCCATGCTCGACTGCCTCTCGATCACGCCGGATTGAAGCTCGCCGCCAAGGTACCGACAGTCAGCACCCAGCCATCCACCAGCACGAACAGCAGGATCTTGAACGGTGCCGACACCAGCATCGGCGACAGCATCATCATGCCCATCGACATCAGCACGCTGGCCACGACCAGGTCGATGATCACGAACGGAATGAAGATCAGGAAGCCGATCTCGAAGGCGGTCTTCAGTTCACTGGTGACGAACGAGGCGACCAGCACCGGGAACGGGATCGCGTCGGGGCTGGCGTAGGTGCCATGCCCGGCGATGCCGGCAAAGGTCATCAGGTCGGTCTCGCGGATCTGCGCCAGCATGAAGGCGCGCAGCGGCGTGGTGGTCAGCGTCCAGGCGGTCTGGAAGTCGATCTCGCCGTTGAGGTACGGCGCCATGCCGGTGCTCCAGGCCTTGTCCCAGGTCGGCAGCATGATCATCGCGGTGAGGAACAGGGCCAGGCCCAGCAGCACCTGGTTGGACGGCGTCTGCCCGGTACCCAGTGCCTGGCGCAGCAGGCCCAGCACGATGATGATGCGGGTGAACGAGGTCAGCACCAGCAGCATCGACGGGATCAGGGTGATCGCGGTCATCAGCAGCAGGGTCTGCAGCGGCAGGCTGACCGGCACACCCCCGATCTTGCCGACGTTGATGTCCGGCAGCGGGGTGGTCGGCGCGCCGGGTGCGGCGAAGGCCAGCGCCGGCAACAGGCACAGGGCGAGCAACAGCAGCCACGGCATCAGGGTGGCAAGACGGGTACGGGTGACACGCATGTCAGGGATCCTTGCGCAGCCGCTGCTGCAGCAGCTGGGCGAAATTCGGCAGGTTCTTGAAGTCCGGCACGCGCACCGGCGCGGGCGCCGGCAGCGGTTCGGGCAGGGTGTGCAGGGTGTTGATGCCGCCAGCGGTGACGCCCAGCAGCAGCTGCTGGCCGTTGACCTCGACCACCACCACGCGCTCCTTGGCACCGACACTCAGGCTGGCCACCACCTTCATGCCGTCGGCCGGGCGGAAGCCGCTGCCGGGCAGGCGCTTGAGCAGCCAGCCGAGGCCGATGACCAGGGCCAGCACGGCCAGCAGCGCCAGCACCGCACCGAACAGGCTCGGTGCGGCGGCCGCGTGCTGGCCGACCTGCGGACCGATCGGTGCGGCGGTCTTGCCGACCGCCAACAGGGTGGAGGCCAGCAGGCTCAACGCAGTCTCCGGATCCGCTCGCTCGGGCTGACCACGTCGGTCAGGCGCACGCCGAAGCGGTCGTTGATCACCACCACCTCGCCGTGGGCGATCAGGGTGCCGTTGACGAACACGTCCAGCGACTCGCCGGCACCGCGTTCCAGTTCCACCACCGAGCCCTGGTTGAGCTGCAGCAGATTGCGGATCGGCAGGCGGGCACGACCGACTTCCAGCGACAGGGTCACCGGCACGTCGAGGATCACGTCCAGGTTGAGGTCGGCGCCGGCCCCTTCTTCGGCCTGCAGGGTGCCGAACTGGGCCGGGGTCGGTTCGAGGGCGTCGATATCGTTCATTGCGGGTCTTCCTGGATGACGGGTGCGCGCGGGCGGGTGCCCGGCGGATGGGTAGCGGTGATCTTCACGGCGTTCATGCCGTTGGCGATGCCGAACTCGCCGGTGAACACCGGGATGTTCTCCACGCACAGCGGCACCTGCGGGCTGAGCTCGATCGGCAGGATGTCGCCGACCTTCAGCTGGGTCAGGTCACGCAGGGTCATGCGCTTGCTGGCCAGTACGCTGGACAGGGTCACCTCGGCGATGTTGAGCTGTTCGCGCAGGGTCTGGCCCCAGCTTTCGTCGCGATCATTGCGGTCGCTCTGGATGCCAGCGTCGAGCAGCTCGCGGATCGGCTCCAGCATCGAATACGGCAGGGTGACGTGGATGTCGCCGCCACCGCCGTCGAGCTCGACGTGCAGGCGGCACACCACCACGTACTCGCGCGGCGTCACGATGTTGGCGAAGTGCGGGTTGATCTCCGAGTTGATGTATTCGAAGTCGACATCCATCACCGGTGCCCAGGCCTCGCGCAGGTCGGCGAAGGTCTGCTTCAGCAGCAGGTGGATCACCCGCATTTCGGTGGCGGTGAACTCGCGGCCTTCAATGCGGGTCGGGTAGCGCCCGTCGCCGCCAAAGAAGTTGTCGACGATGGCGAACACCAGGGTCGGTTCGAACACGATCAGGCCGGTACCGCGCAGCGGCTTGAAGCGGATCAGGTTCAGGTTGGTCGGCACATACAGCGAGTGCATGTAGTCGTTGAACTTGATCAGCTCGATGCCGCGCACCGACAGTTCGGCCGAACGGCGGATCAGGTTGAACAGGCCGATCCGCCACAGGCGCGCGAAGCGCTCGTGGACCATTTCCAGGGTCGGCATGCGACCGCGGATGATGCGGTCCTGGCTGGCGAAGTCGTACGAACGTGCTTCGCCTGACGGCGGTTCCGCATCGGTCTCGACCGCGCCACTGTCCACGCCGTGGAGCAGGGCATCGATCTCGTCCTGGGACAGCAGATCATTCATCGGTGGGCCCTTACTGGGTCACGAAGCTGGTGAACAGCAGATCGTCGGCGCCGTTGCTGCCGGTCTCGGCCTTGAGCACTTTCTGCACTTCGGCCAGCGAAGCGACCTGCAGCTTCTGCTTGCCGGCGATGTCGGCGATCTGGTCGGGGCTGACCTGCGAGAACAGCATCAGCAGGCGTGCGCGAATGGCTGGCGCATGCGTCTTGATCGCTTCCAGTGCGGCTGGGTCGCGGGTCATCAGCTGCACTTCCAGCTGCAGGTAGCGCGGGCCGTCGACCGGGCCGTTGAGATTGACCACGAAGGCCGGGTCCAGGGCGAAGTACTGCGCCGGTGCCGGGGTCGTGGTCTTCTTCGGGGCCTGCGCGGTCTTCTCTTCGTGCTTGGACTGGGTGAAGAACCAGACGCCGCCACCGGCGGCAGCGGCGGCGAGCACGGCCACCAGTGCGGTGATCAGGATCGGACTGCGCGGCTTGGCGGCCTTGTCCTTCTCGGCGGTCTTCTTGGTTTTGTCAGCGGCTGCGGCCACGGGGTGAAGCTCCTGAGGGTTGCTTCACCGGGATATGCAAGGGGCGTGCCGGAGCCGGGGCAGAGGGGTGCGACGGAATTCCGTCGGGGTGCCGGTGGGGCCGTGCGGAGCACGCTCCGCACCCACCAACGCGATACTGGTAGGTGCCAACCGTCCGGCTCTGGTGGGTGCCAACCTTGGTTGGCACGTCTGTCAGGCGTACGCGTCCAGCAACCCGCGCTGGCGGATCAACTGCGCGGACGACACGCTGGCCTCGCCCGGCGACGGTTCTCCGTCACCCGCGATGCCGCCGCTACTGGCCTGGCCTGACGCATTGCCGTCACCACCGGGCGCCTGATGACCAACATCAGCATGAGCCAGCTGGAAGCCTTGTTCGCCGAGGAGTTCGCGCAGGCGCGGCAGGCTGCTTTCCAGTGCCTGGCGCACATCCACGTGTGGGCTGCTGAAGCTGGCATGCACCTTGTCGCCGTTCAACTGCAGGCGCACATCGACCGGGCCCATGTCGTCCGGACTCAACCGGATGTGGGCGTGGCCGATCTTCTGGTCGGCCAGCCAGCCCAGGCGCGCGCCGACGGCCTGGTCGAAACCATCGTCACCGAGCACCGGCTTCGGTGTCGGCTCGCCGTTGAAAATGGCGTTGCCGGTAGCGAGTGCGGCTTTCAGATCCTGCACAGCCGCGTTGCCCGGCGCATGCAGCAGCGGCGCTGCGGCACGGTCGCCGATGAGGGGTGCGTCGCTGCCTTCGCCACGCTCGTTGCGCTTGCCGGGCAGCACCAGTTCAGGCAACGGCAACGTGGCTGTCTGGTCGGTGCCGCTGCTGGTGGTGGACGATGTGGCCGCCGCCGCTGTGGATGGCAGGGCTGCGGCGGCCGGCAGTGCGGCGGGGGCGGGTAGTGCGTTGCCGTCTGCGTCGGTAGCCGTTGCAGCCACTGTTGGCAGAGCGGCGACAGGATCGGCAGGCGCCGGTGCCGCCAGCACCAGCCCAGCCAGGCCGAGTGGCGGCCACGGGGCTTCCTCGGTCGCCGCCGGGGTGTCCTTTTCGGCAACCGGCTTGGCCGGTGTTGTGGGCACCGTGGCGGCGGTCTCTTCGGGGGCGGCAGCGCTGTCCGGCCTGCGCTCGGCGCCGGCCTGGCCAGTACTGTCCGATGCCGGTCCCTGCGTGGACGGCATGGGCGAGTTCGAGGGTTTCGAGGGTGCATCGGCACCCGGCGAGCCACCCTGCAGCAGTTGGCTGAATCCCTTGTTGCCATCACCGCGTGGTGCGCGGGGGGCGCTGCTGCCGGAATGCTGTGGCTGCGCGTTGGCGCTGCTGGCCAATGGCGCGGGCATCACGAGCGGCCTCCCTGCTCGGCGCCGTCCTGATCTTCGGCCTGTACCAGGCGGGCGCGACGCGCGCCAATGTCGTCCATCTCGCGCTGGTCGCGGCGGTCGGTCACCACTTTTTCCTGTGCGCGGTAGCTGGCGGCCAGCTGTTCCAGCACGGCTTTGTCACGGCTGGCCAGGATCAGGCGGGCGCGCTCGGCTTCCACCTTTTCGCGGTTGCCGTTGACCGTGGCCTGCTGCTGCTCCACCGCACTGTCGAGACGGTCGAGGAAGGCGCGCCGGTTCAGCAGCTGCGCCGGGCTGGTCGCCGCCATCTGCGCGTTCGCGTATTCCTCGGCATAGCGGCGCAGTTCGTCCAGTCGCGATAGATGGGTATCGAGCACGCGCTGGCGTTCGGCCAGATCGCGGGCGACTGCGTCCTCGTGTTCCTGGGCCCGCTTGAGCAGGGGATCGATGCGCTTGGACTGGTTCATGGCTTAACTCTCTTGTTCCACCAGGCGCTGCAGTGCCGCCTGGCTGTGCGGGAGATCTGCGGCCTTGGCGACGTCCTGGCCGAGGAACTCCATGATTTCCGGCCAGCGTTCCAGGGCTTCGTCGGTGGCCGCGTCGTTGCCGCGCTGGTAGGCGCCGATGGCGATCAGGTCGCGGTTGGCCGAGTAGGCCGAGACCAGCCGCTTCAGCTTGCGGATGCGCAGGCGCCACGGTTCGTCGGCGATTTCCGTGACCACGCGGCTGACCGACGATTCAACGTCGATGGCCGGGTACAGGCCACTGTCGGCCACGCGCCGCGACAGCAGGATGTGGCCGTCGAGGATCGCGCGCGCTGCATCGGCGATTGGATCCTGCGGATCGTCGCCTTCGGTCAGCACCGTGTAGAACGCGGTGATCGAGCCACGGCCCTTGGCACCATTGCCGGCACGCTCGACCAGCGCCGGCAGCTTGGCGAACACCGACGGCGGATAGCCGCGGGTGGTCGGCGGTTCGCCCACCGACAGGCCGATCTCGCGCTGGGCCTGGGCGAAGCGGGTCAGCGAGTCCATCAGCAACAGCACGTTCAGGCCCTGGTCGCGGAACCATTCGGCGATGGCGGTAGCGCGATAGGCACCATGCAGGCGCGCCAGCGGCGGCCGGTCGGCGGGACTGGCCACCACCACGGCGCGGCGCAGGCCTTCCTCGCCCAGCGTGGTCTCGACGAAGTCGCGTACTTCGCGGCCACGTTCACCGATCAGGCCGACCACGATCACGTCGGCGGCGGTATAGCGGGTCATCATGCCCAGCAGCGTCGACTTGCCGACGCCGGAACCGGCGAACAGGCCGACACGCTGGCCGCGGCCGATCGGCAGCAGCGCGTTGATCGCGCGCACGCCCACGTCCAGCGGCTGGGTGATCGGTTCACGCGCCAGCGGATTGATCGACACGCCGGCCATGCCGACATGCCCTTCGGCGCGGATCGGGCCCTTGCCATCCAGCGGCACGCCGTCGCTGTCGATGACGCGGCCGAGCAGGCCTTCACCCACTTCCACGCCACCACGTCGCGCCGACGGTACCACCCGCGCATTGGGCAACAGGCCATGCAGCTCTGCGCTGGGCATCAGGTAGGTGCGCTCGCCGGCGAAGCCCACCACTTCGGCATCGACCCAGCCACCATCAACCACTTCCACCTTGCAGCTGGCGCCGAGCGGCGCCTCGCAGCCGACCGCTTCCAGGGTCAGGCCGACCGCGCGACGCAGGACGCCTTCGCGGATCAGGCCGCGGCCATGGGCGGTATCCACACGCAGGCCATCGAGGCGACGGGCCAGGCGCAGGTTGCGGGCAATGGCCCAGTCCGCCGGTGGCGGCGTCGGCTGCTGATCGGGGTTCATGCATTGGCTCCGGTCTGGCGGATCACCGCATCCAGCGCGCCGCGCAGGCGGGCTTCCAGGGTGCCGTCGATGCGCACGGCTTCGGCGTGCACGCGAAGATCGCCGCGGCTGAGGCTGGTGTCTGGCACCAGGCGCTGTTGTGGCGGCAGGCTCAACAGCGGGGCGAGGGCGGCGATGTCGTCCGGGTGCAGGCGCACTTCGACCTCGCGGGTGCTGCCACCGACCGCGTCGATGGCCTCACCGACCAGCTGTGCCAGCAGTGCCGGGTCGGCTTCATAGGCGCGGCCGACCAGCGCACCGGCGATGCGTACCGCCAGCTCGCCCAGTGCGCCGACCACTTCGTTCTCCAGCCGCACCAGCGGTCGGCTGAAGTTGTCCAGGATGCCTTCGATCTGCGCGGCGAGGCGACGCACCTCCGCCTGGCCCTGGCCGTAGCCTTCGGTATGGCCCTGGGCGAACCCTTCCTTCTCGGCGCTGTCCTGGATGGCCTGGATTTCTTCCAGGGTGGGCAGCTGCAGCGGCGGCTCCGGTTCGTGTTCCGGGTCCGGCTCGGTGAGTTCGAACGCATCCTCCTGATCCAGCGCCGGTTCGGGCTGGGCCAGCAGGTCCGGGGCAAGCCAGCGCACGACGTTGCTCACAGCATGGCCTCCGCACTGCCACCGATGGTGACGGTGCCTTCATCGGCCATGCGCTTGACGATGGCCAGGATCTCGCGCTGCGCGCCTTCCACGTCGGACAGGCGCACCGGGCCGCGGGCTTCCATGTCTTCCAGCAGGATTTCGGCCGCGCGCTGCGACATGTTGCGGGTGATCTTGTCGCGCACCTTGATGTCGGCACCGCGCAGGGCCAGGCCCAGGCGCTCGCCGCTCACTTCGCGCAGCACCAGCTGCATCTCGCGGTCGTCCAGGTCGACCAGGTCGTCGAACACGAACATCAGGTCCTGGATGCGGTTGCTCAACGGCGCGTCGATACGGGCGATCTCGCCCAGGATCGCCTGGTCCTGGCCGCTGTCCATGAAGTTCAGGATATTGGCCGCGCACTGCACGCCGCCGATGTTGGACGACTTCAGGTTCTGGTTGCCGGCGAACTGGCGCTCCATGATCTCGTTGAGTTCATTGAGCGCGTTCGGCGGAATGCCGTCGAGGGTGGCGATGCGCAGCAGCACGTCCACGCGGGTACGGTCGGGCAGCAGCTTCAGCGCGTCGGCGGCCTGGTCGGTTTCCAGATGCGCCATCACGATGGCGATGATCTGCGGGTGCTCGTTGCGCACCAGGTCGGCCACCGCGCGCGGGTCCATCCACTTCAGCGCGTCCAGGCCGGTGGTGTTGCGGCCGAGCAGGATGCGGTCGATCAGGTTCCCGGCCTTCTCGCTGCCGAGTGCCTGCACCAGCATGTTGCGGATGTAATCGTCCGAGCCCACGCCCAGCGAGGTCTTCGAGCCCAGCTCCTGGCCGAACTGGTCCATCACCCGTTCCACCTGTTCGCGGGTGATGTCGGTCATGGTGGCCATGGCGATGCCGATTTTCTGCACTTCCTTGGGTTCCATGTGACGCAGCACTTCGGCCGCATCCAGCTCACCCAGCGAAAGCAGCAGTACGGCGGCGCGCTGCACGCCAGTCAGTGAGGCCTCAGTCATTGGCCACCCAGCCCTTGACCACCTGGGCCACGCGCTTGGAGTCGGTCTTCACGGCTTCACGCGCCATCCGCAGTCGTTCCTCATATGAATCCACCGGCAGGGCCAATGCATCCGGCCCGCCCAGGCTGGCCCGGTCGGCGCCAAGCGCCGGCAGCGGCATGCCATCGTCATCGACCAGCTGCACGTCCGCGGTATGCGGCTCCAGTGCCTGTTCGTCGTTCTTCTTGTTCTGGCCGGTGATCGCGCGCAGTGCAGGGCGCAGCACACCGAACAGCAATGCCAGCACCACCACGGCACCCAGCAGCATGCGACCGGCGTCGTGCACCCACGGCAGCTCCCACCATGCCGGGCCTTCGACCGGCGTGGTGTCACGCACGAACGGGGCATTCATCACCGACACGGTGTCGCCACGCTCGGCGTTGAAGCCGACGGCCTGCTTGACCAGCGCCTCGACGCGGGTCAGCTCGGCGGCCGACAGCGGCTGCGGGCTCATCTTGCCGTTGGCACCGGCGCGCGGGACGTTGTCCACCAGCACCGCCACCGAGACGCGCTTGATGCGGCCAGCCGGCTGGCGGGTGTGCTGCAGGGTGCGGTCCAGCTCGTAGTTGCGGGTCGCGTTCTTGCTGCTTTCGGTCGGAGTCTGTGCGGTTGCCGGTGCGGCCTGCTGGCCCGGCGGGCTGTTGCTGGTCGCGCCCGGCACGCCCTGCGGGCCCGGGGTGCTGGTGGTGTTCTCGCTCATCTGCTCGCTGCGCAGCTTCTGCGGTTCACCGTTGTAGAGCTCACGGGCTTCCTCGGTTACCGAGAAGTCCATGTCCACGCTCACTTCCGGATTGACGCGGCCAGGACCGGTCATCGGCTCCAGCAGCTCGCGGATGCGCTGGTTGAACGAGGTTTCCTGGCGGCGGACCTGCTCGAACTGGGCCGCATTGACCGCCGCTTCGCTGTTCGGGTCGGTGATGCTGAGCATGCGTCCGCTCTGGTCGACCACGGTCACCCGTTCCGGAGCGAGGTCCGGAATGCTGGCCGCGACCATGTGCACGATGGCGTCGACCTGGCTGCGTTCCAATTGCTGGCCGCCACGCAGTTCCAGGGTGACCGAGGCGCTGGCTACGTCGCGCTGCCGGGTGAAGGCGCTGGGTTTGGGAATGGCCAGGTGCACGCGCGAATCGCGCACCGGGCGCAGCGTGTTGATGGTGCGCGACAGCTCGGTTTCCAACGCATGCTGGTAGCGCGCGCTTTCCACGAACTGGCTGACGCCGAAGCCCGGGTCGCGTTCCATCAGCTCGAAGCCGAGCTTGCCGCTGTCGGTCAGGCCGGAGCCGGCCAGCTTCAGGCGGGCGTCGTGCAGGTTCTTTTCCGGCACGGTGATGCCACCGGTGGCCGGGTCGAGCGCGAACGGGATCTGCGCGGCGCGCAGCAGGTCGGTCGCTTCAGCGGTGGCCTTCTGGTCCAGGCCGGTATACAGCGGGACCATGCCGGGCTTCTGCGACCAGAAGAATACGGACAGCCCGGCCGCTACGGCCACGGCGATCATCGCCATCAGTCCGAGCCGACGGGTGATCTGCAGGCTTTGCAGCCGATCGAACCACTGGCCCGCCTTTTCGGCGTTCAGGGATTCCTTGGAGAGCGACAGGGCCATGCGGTTCTATCCTTACAGCGGCATGTTCATCACGTCCTGGTAGGCCTGGACGAGACGGTTGCGGACTTCCACGGTGGCGCGGAAGGCGATCTGGGACTGCTGCGAGGCGACCATGACCTTGGCGAGGTCGGCGCTGGGGTCGCCCATTTCGAAGGCTTTTGCCAGGGCGCCGGATTTCTGTTGCGCGTCGTTGACGCCGGCAATCGCACCACGCAGGGTTTCGGTGAAGCTGGCCGGCTGGGCCTGCGGTGCATCCAGCACCGTGCCCGGCAGGGCGTTGCTGCGCGGCGTTTCGCCCAGCGGGTTGAGCGCCGGCTGTCCCATCTGGGTCTGATAGGAGCGGATCTGCGAAAGGATCGACGTGACGGAGTGGGACATCTGCAACGGTTCCAGAAACAGGGGATGGGGTTGTCTGCTGGAGCAGGTGCAAGTGCCGTGCCGAAACCGGTTTTCGATTCAGTGAAGTGAGGGTTTTGGGTGTGCTGGCAGGGCTGCGCCCTGCACCCGCCGAATCAACGTCAACGTCAACGTCAACGGCTGGCGATCCGTGGGGGGCGGGGTGGGTCCGGTTGCGGGGGACGCTGCAAGTACATCCATGTAAGCTCGGTCGCGCCATCCATGGCGCTCACGCCCCCGCAACCGGACCCACCCCGCCTTCGACAGAATTCCGCGATCTGTTGGAACCTGCTGCTGATGGTGGGTGCCGACCGTTGGTCGGCACGGGCTCTTACCCCATTGAAGGCGCCATTTAACCGGCGTCGGTTTTCTGGCCTATGGCTGCAGGGTCCAGCGGCCGGAATTCTGGCGCTGGCGGGGTGCGATGGGGCCGTCGTGCTGGGTGTAGATGAAGCGGCCCTGGTGGTCGGTCTGGCAGGTCAGCAGCAGGGTGTAGTGGGTAGGGCCGGCCGGGTGGGCTTCGGTCATCTGGATTTCCGCGATATGCGGGGCCAGGTGCTGATAGCGGTAGCTGCCGCCGATGCGGAGGTCGGTGCCGAGGATGTCCAGCACATACTGGTTGCCGGCGAAGCTGACCTGCACCATGCGTCCGGCATTGGGGTTGTCCGGTGCGTACAGCGGGTCGCTGAGGTTGGTGAACTGGCGCTGGTCCAGCGTGGTGGGCAGGGTGCAGTCGGCGGCGCTGGCCAGGGGCGGGCAGAGCAAGGCGGCGAGCAGAGTGAGGCGATGCATGGTGGGACCTCGTTGGGATGTCCTTGCCATGCTCCGCACTGCGGCGGTGATGTCTTTAGGAAAACGTGCAAATGCAATGGGGTCAGATCTCTTTCCGCAGGAAAGGGATCTGACCCCAGGTACTGGAAACACCAACGCCCGGGCAAGCCCAGGCGTTCGTGCCCCCTTCATGCTGGTCGCGAGGTTCAGCCGGCCAGTTCGGCCTGCTCGCGTTCGATGCCGTACTTGCGCAGCTTTTCCACCAGGGTGGTGCGGCGCAGGCCGAGCAGCTGGGCGGCGTGGGCGACGACGCCCTGGGTGCGCTCCAGTGCTTCGTTGATCAGGCCCAGTTCGATGTTGGCCATGTGGTTGCGCAGGTCCATGCCTTCATCGGGCAGCGCCGCCGGTGCTGCGGCGCGATTGACGGCAATGCCGTGCTCCAGCGCCGGTTGGTTGCCGCCGCCCGGGGTGTGGAACGAGAAGCTGCGCAGGTCGAGGCGTTCTTCGCTGGCCGTCGGCTGTACCGGTGCCGGTGCGGCCACCGCTGCCAGTGCAGCGTCGCCACGGTAGCGGGCCGGCAGGTCCTGCACGCGCACCGAGCCACCCGGGTGCAGCACCGCCAGGCGCTCGACCAGGTTGGTCAGTTCGCGCACGTTGCCGGGCCACTCGTAGCCGGCCAGGGCCTGCAGGGCTTCCGGGGTGAAGCGCACTTCGCCACGGCCGGTGCGGGCCAGCTGTGCGGCGATGGTTTCCACCAGCGCCGGCAGGTCTTCGCGACGCTCGCGCAGGGCGGGCACGTCGATCGGGAACACGTTGAGGCGGTAGAACAGGTCCTCGCGGAACTTGCCTTCGGCGATGCGGGTTTCCAGGTCGCGATGGGTCGCGGCCACAACGCGTACGTTGCAGCGGATGGTCTGGTTACCACCGACACGCTCGAAACTGCGTTCCTGCAGCACGCGCAGCAGCTTCACCTGCATCGGCAGGCTCATGTCGCCGATTTCGTCGAGCAGCAGGGTACCGCCTTCGGCCATTTCGAAACGGCCCTTGCGCGCGGTCAGTGCGCCGGTGAAGGCACCCTTTTCGTGGCCGAACAGTTCGCTTTCCAGCAGGTCGGCCGGAATGGCGCCGCAGTTGATCGCCACGAACGGGCCGTCGCGGCGCGGCGAGCGCTGATGGATTGCGCGCGACACGACTTCCTTGCCGGTACCGGATTCGCCCAGCACGAGCACGGTGGTGTCGAATGCGGCCACCTGTTCGATCATCGTGCGCAACGCAGTCACTGCCGGACCGTTGCCGGTCGGGCCCTGGTCCTGGGCGGCGCCGGCCTGGTGCTCGGCGTCCAGGCGCTTGAGGCTGGCGCGGCGCAGCAGGGCTTCCATCTGCGCATGGCGCAGCGGCGTTTCCAGCGGCCAGATGTTGGCTTCGTGCAGGCCGTGCTGATGGGCAAAGGCTGCGGCATCACCGTCGGCCAGCAGTACCGGCGGCGGCAGGCTGCTGCCGCCCAGCCAGTTGTACAGCGCGGTGCTGGCAGCGGTGTCGTCCAGGCTGCCGACGATCACGGCCATCCAGTCGTTCTGGCGCTGGCGACCCAGGTCGAAGTCGGCCGCGTCGGAAACCCAGCGCGGGTTGAAATCCATGAATTCCAGCAGGGCAACGGTGCGCTCTGCACGCACGGCGTCGTTGTCCAGCACCAGGATGCGCGATTCGCTCACGATCGATCCTCCCTGAGGCCTTCCAGGATCGGCATGACTTCCTGGATGTAGGACAGCTTGCTGACAAAATTGTCGGCGCCAGCGCGCAGCGCGTGTTCGCGGTGCTCGGCGTCGTCGAAGTGGCTGGCGATCACGATGTACGGTGCATCGTCCTGCGACTTGATCAGGCGGGTGGCCTGCAGGCCGCCCATTTCCGGCATCGCCAGGTCCATCAGCACCACCTGCGGGCGCAGCGTTTCCGAGCGCTCGATCGCTTCCAGGCCGTTGCCGGCGCTGCCGACGATCTGCAGCCAATCGATCTTGCGGAAATGGCGCATCGCCGCGTTGATGAAGCCCTCGTGGTCATCGACCAGCAGGACCGTGAGCTTGTTCATGTCCAACATCCTTTTCAGCCCACCCGGGCCAGCTGCGGTTGCCTGGCGCCAAGCCGGCGCCGTTCACGGGCCGGGGCGATGTCCAGTTGTTCTCGGTATTTTGCGACGGTTCGGCGGGCAATGTTCACCCCCTGGCGCGACAGCAGGCCGGCGATGGCCTCGTCGGCCAGCGGGCGGCCGGCCGGTTCGGCGTCGATCAGGCGGCGGACCATGGCCTTCACGGCCTGGCCGGAGACGCTGGCGCCTTCCAGGCGCACGGCGAAGAAGTGCTTCAGTTCGAAGGTGCCGCGCGGGGTCTGCAGGAACTTGCCGGTGGTGATGCGCGAGACAGTGGACTCGTGCATGCCGATTTCCTCGGCCACTTCCTTCAACGTCAGCGGCGCCATGGCCTCCTCGCCACGCACCAGGAACGCGGCTTGGCGCTCGACGATCACCCGCGCGGTGCGCAGCAGGGTGTCGTAGCGCATCGACAGGCCGCGGCTGAACCAGCGCGCTTCCTGCAGCATTTCGCGCAGTGCCGGTGCGGCCTCGCTGGTCTCGGCCAGGGCCTGTTCGTACTGGCTGTTGATCGAGACGCGGCGGCTGGTCGCCGGATTCAGCGCCACCTTCCACT
This sequence comes from Stenotrophomonas sp. 80084_Sma, assembly GCF_056481995.1. NCBI lineage: Bacteria > Pseudomonadati > Pseudomonadota > Gammaproteobacteria > Lysobacterales > Lysobacteraceae > Stenotrophomonas > Stenotrophomonas sp. 80084_Sma. The sequence continues at coordinate 2,282,996 of NZ_CM151177.1, forward strand.
GGTCGTCGGCGTGCCAGGCGACCACGTCCGGCACCACCACGGCATTGCGTTCGGGCAGCAGGCTGTCACCCGGGCGCGGCTGCAGCGAGAGGATCAGGCGCACCGCCTCGCGCACGTCGTCGATCTCGGCGTCGTGCAGGCGAGCGAGGGCGGGGTAGTCGTGCGCGGCCAGCGCGTCGAGCGCGCCATCGAGAATGCGTGCCGCCAGGTGGCGGGCGGGGACTACGCCGTGCAGGCTGCGCAGCTGGGCCTGCAGGCCTTCGCGCAGGTCCTGTGCGGCCATGCCGGCCGGCTCGCCATGCAGCAGCTGCTGACGGATGGCTTCCACGCCGTCGGCGGCGATGTCGAACTGGGCGCTGGCCAGCAGCTGCAGCTGGTCCAGCGGTGCCTGCAGGTAGCCTGCCTCATCGCAATGGTCCAGCCAGAAGGCGGCCACGGCCAGCTCGCGGTCATCCATGTCCAGCGACAGGCGCTGCAGCACGCGCAGCTGCGGGTCGCTCGATTCGCCGGCGGCGATGCGCGCCATGCGGTCGTCGTCGCCGTCCTGCCAGCTGGCGCCGGCCACGTCCCACATCGACGACTCGGGCAGCTCGTCGAACGCAGCGGTTTCCAGCGTGGTGGCGCCGGCCTCGGTGGCTTCGGCGGTGGGTGCTTCAGCCTCTTCGATCTCCAGCAGCGGGTTGGAGTCCAGCAGGCGCTGGATTTCCTGTTCCAGGTGCAGGCCATCGAGCTGCAGCAGCCGGATCGACTGCAGCAACTGCGGGGTGAGGTGAAGTTGTTGGCCCAGCTGGGCCGAGAGTGCAGCCTTCATCGTGGTTCCCCGGCACCGCTCCCCGGCGCCTTGTGGAACGCATCTTGCTTTTGATCCGGCGGGGGCGGAATCAGGGGGTTCCTGAGGGGCTTCGTGAATGTCCTGACAGGGTGTAGGGGTATTCCCTACATTGCCGCGGAATGTTGACGATGATCGCCGCTAAGTTGCTGATTTCCGGTGTTGGTGCCGGGTTAAGCGGGCTGCGCCGTGTACGGATTCCTGTCAGGGAGTGTCGGGGTGACGGGAATTCGTCGTCAGTGCGGATCTGGCCTCCTTCGCAGAGGATCACTCCAGCTCGTGCTGGTGGCGCGCGGCCAGCAGCAGCAGATCGTTGGCGCGGCGACAGCCCAGCGACTCCATCATGCGTGCGCGGTGGGTTTCCACTGTCTTGACGCTGATGCCGAGGTCGGCGGCGATTTCCTTGTTGCTTTCGCCCTTGCCGATGCGGCGCAGGATCTCGCGCTGGCGCGGCGACAGTGCGGCGATGCCGGTGGGTTTCTCTCGACCGAGCATCGGTGCCAGCATCTTGGCGGAGATCTGCGGGCTCAGGAACACCTGGCCGGCGTGCGCGGCACGCAGCGCCAGTTCAAGCTCCTGCGGTGCGGCATCCTTGACCAGGAACCCGACCGCACCGCGATCGAGTGCATCGCGCACGTGTGCGGCGTCGTCGTGCATGGTCATCATCACCACCCGCGTGCCGGGGGCGCGCAGGCGGATGTCGCTGAGGGCTTCCAGGCCGGTGCGGCCGGGCAGTGACAGGTCCATCAGGATCACGTCCGGGGCGTGCTGCAGGGCCAGCTGCAGTGCCTGCTCGGCATTGCTGGCCTCGGCGACGAGCTGCACGTCGGCAAACCCCTGCAGCAGCCGCGCCAGGCCGGCGCGGACCAGGGTGTGATCGTCGACGATGAGAACTCGCACAGGCACGTTGGAGGTCCGTGAGGGGAGTCCACCTTAACTTAGCTGAACGGGCGCGCCAAGGGTTGCCCATCCGGCGTCATGGTGGCAGGTTTCAGCGGGCGCGGCGTGCTTCGGCCACCTGGCGGCGATGCAGGCGGAACAGATGCCGCTCCATTGCCATCTCCAGGCCATCGCCAAGACGCTGGAAACGCAGCCACAGGTAGTGACCACCGCCACCGTCCGCCGCTTCGGCGATCACTTCCACGGGCAGGTCGATATGGTCAGGCAGCCAGTCGCTGGGCTGCAGGCGCACCAGGCCGGCCTGGCCGGGGCTGGCGCCGCTGCGCGGCCCCAGCTGCAGGCGGATGCCGCGGCGTGACCAGCGCACGGGGCGCAGCGTCAGTTCCTGGCCCTGCTGGCGTACCAGGCGGCCGAGCAGCACCATTGCCAGATCCAGCTTGGCTTCCAGCCGCTGCAGCTGCAGGCTGGACTCATTGCGGTCGTCGTGCTCGTCAACGCGGCTGTCCTCGACCAAGGCCAGGCTGCGCAGCAGGCCTTCGGCACTGCTGGTGCGACCGGCGGCGCTGCCTGCCTGGAACTCGGCCGGCAAGGCCAGCTCGCAACTGAGCGTTTCGTCGAACAGCTCGCTTTCGGCGGGGTGGTGCAGCGACGTGGTCGGCAGTTGGGTCATGCGAGTGATTCTGCCTGCAGGTAGGCATGCGCCGCGCGAAGGGAGCGGCCGGTGTGCTTCAGGTGAGCTGCGGCTTCATCGCGGAGGGAGATCATGCGCGCCAGTACGCGTTGCTGGTGGTCGCGCAACGCGAGGATGGCGGCATCACTGGGGCGCTCGACAACCAACGACAGGGCAGCCACGGCTTCCAGGTGTTCGGCCATCAGCCGTTCGCTGGTGTCGTGGTCCTCGCCTTGGAGGCTGGTTTCCAGCGTATCAAGGGCGTCGTGCATAGTTTGAAGGTTCATGGCGCCACCGCTTTGGTGACCTGGCGCTGGTCTGCCGGAATCGCGTTCCAGGCCGAATCGATCTCCACCATCAAGCCCAGGGCTTCCTTCAGTGCGGTTGGATCGTTGTGCAGGTTGCCCTCGGTCAGGCGCATGATGACGAAGTCGTACAGTGCCGACAGATTGCCGGCAATCTCGCCGCCGGCTTCGTGATCGAGCGAGCCGTTGAGGTGGCCGACGATGGCGCAGGCTTCGCCGATGGCCTTGCCCTTGCGCGCCTGGTCATTCTGCTGCAAAGAGGCTTCAGCGGTGCGGATGCGCTCGCAGGCACCGGCCAGCAGCAGCGCTACCAACTTGTGTGGATCGGCATCGACGACCGAGGTGGTCACGCCGACTTTTCGGTACTGCTCGGCGAACTGCCGATTGGAACCGTACATAGGGGAAGTCTCCTGGAATGCCTGCCCATCCGCGTGGGTTGAGGGGTTCGGCACGGGTCTAACGGGTTATCGGCGCAGCCGGGGCTCTACTTGAGTACCGACTGCGCCGGAAAAATGCCTGGAAATCAGTTGCCGAGCTGCTGGATGAGCGAGCCGCCGGCCGATTGCATCTGCGTGACCATCTTTTCCATCGCGGTGAACTGCTTGGTGTAGCGGTCGGCCACCTTTTCCATGTTCTTGTCCAGCTCGTCCAGCTGCTTTTCCAGTGCCTTGATCTGCTTGTTCAAGGTCGCCGTACGCTGGGTGATCGTGCCGGTGGTCGCGTCCAGGCTGCTCTTGAGCAGTTCGGTCATCGGCTTGCCCAGCGCGCCCTCTGCACCGAACAGCTTGGTGGCGGCCTCCGGGTTCTTCGCCAGCGCGGTGTCGAGCTTGGCGCCATCAAGGCTCATGCTGCCGTCGGCGGCAATGGTGATGCCCAGATCCTTGAGGTCGTTGACGTTGGCACTCAGCTGGGCGCGCAGCTGCTGCTGCAGGCCACGGACCATGGCGTCGCCGGTCATGGTCGAGGCCGTGCGCGTCTCAGCGTTGTAAGCGCTGGAATTCTTCAACGTGGTCTGGATGCCGTTGTAGGCGGTGATGAAGGCCGTGAGATTGGTCTTCAGCGTGCTGTTGTCCGGAGTGACGGTCAGCGTCTGCGTCTCGCCTTCCTTCGCCTTGGTCAGGGTGAGGCTGATGCCGGGTACCAGGTCGGTGATCGTGTTCGAGCTGCTGGTGCGGGTGAATCCATCCACCACCACCACTGCATCCTTGGCGGGCACCATCTCGGTCATCTTCGATGCGGATGTGCCGTCATAGGCCAGCTCGGAGAGTCCGCCATTGCCGCCACTGGCGCTGACCTTCAACGCGCCCTTGCTGCCGGAATCAACGGCGGTCAATACCAGGTGCATGCCATCGTCTGCGGTTACCACGGCCGCGGTGACGCCCTTGCTCTCGGCGGCGGAATTGATCTCGGCTGCGATCTTCTCCATCGTCGCGCCGGGTTCGATGTTCACGCTGATGGACTTGTCGCCGTATGCGATCGTCAGCGTTCCGTCGCCAACCACGGCGTCCTTTGTATACGCCTTGGAGCTGAGCTTCTGGTTCTGTGCCAGGGATTTGACTTCCACCTGGTGGCTGCCCGCAGCGGCCTTGCCGGCGGTCGTGCTGGTGTCCAGGGTCGCAGTGAAGTTCGACTCGGTCGGCGTGCTGACTTTCAGGCCGGGGGTGGCCACACCCTTGACCAGGGTCTTCAGCGCGCTCTGCAGACCTGTCATTCCGCTTTTGATGGTGCCAAGCGCCGAAAGCTTGGCGCTGGCGGCAACACCCGCCGAGTTGATCTGCTTTTCCCGGGGCTCGCGTTCCTTGGCGGTCAGCTGTGCAACCAGGCTGGGAATGTCGAGGCCGGAACCAATCGTGCCGATGGCCATGAGGGGAATCCTTTTTCTTGGACGGGCCGGGCGGGTGTCCTGCACCTGCTATCGGCCTGGGAGGGGCGAGCTTGAGCGTGGAAACGCTCTCCAGCCTTCTGCAAGGCCCATGCCAATCCGCCACCGGGCACGAAGAAGGGGGCTTGCGCCCCCTTCCCGTTGTTGCCTTGTACTACCGCTGGATCAGCGCAGCAGGCTCAGCACGTTCTGGCTGGACTGGTTGGCCTGGGCAAGCATGGCGGTACCGGCCTGCTGCAGGATCTGGTTGCGGGTCAGCTCGGCGGTTTCCGAAGCGTAGTCCACGTCGCGGATGCGGCTGCGGGCAGCCGACATGTTTTCCGACGAGGTGTTCAGGTTCGCAACCACCGAGGTGAAGCGGTTCTGGATTGCACCCAGGTCGGCGCGGGCGGAGTTGATCGAGTTCAGGGCAGCGTCCATCGCCAGGATGGCGTTGTCGGCACCGTCCTTCGAGGAGATGTCCAGATCGGCAAAGCCTTCAGCGGCCTTGCCTGCCGTGAACTTGGCGGTGCCAGTGGCCAGGCCGGTAGCATCCTTCAGCTTGTCGGCGGTCAGGCTGCTCTTCACTTCGAAGTCGGCCTTCTCCGAGGTCAGCTGCAGCTTGCCTTCCACCAGCGAGGCGGTGACACCCGTCTCGTGGGTCTTCGCATTGATTGCGTTGACCAGTGCGGTGCTGCGCTCGCCTGCGGTCTTCGCACCGCCGACGGTAATGTCGACGAAGCCGGAGCCATCACTCTTGCTGATCTGAAGTTCGCCAGCGGCGACGCCGGTGGAGAAGTCGGCAGCCTTCGGCAGAACGGTCGCTGCAGCAACAGTCTTCGCTGCGGTGAGGTTGCCACCCGTCATGCTAAAGCCGGCGCCAGCGTTCGAGATGACGCCAGAAGTGCCATCCATGGTCACACCAGAGGCGGCCAGAGTAGCGTTGCTATTGATCGCCGTGGCCATCTTCGAGATGAGGTCGGCAGCAGCAGCGGCATTGTCCGCGCCCGTTGCAGCAGCGACGGTGACGTTCACACCGTTCACATTCAGAGTGGACTCGGCATAGCTCGTAGCTGCCGTGAAATCACCCGCTGCGACGGTCGCCGCAGTTGCATTTGGGGTGCCTGCGGTTGCGCCACCCACCGGTACGGCGCCGGTTGCGGTCGCAGCTTTCGACGCGGTGGTCCAGTTACCCAGCTTGCTGATGTTGGCGTTGGCAACCTGCGAGATGTTGATCGTCTGGCCCTGGTTGGCGCCGATCTGGAAGGCCTGGTTGGTGAAGGTGCCGTCCAGCAGGTTGGTGCCGTTGAAGTTGGTCTGTTCGGCGACGCGCTGGATTTCCTGCTTCAGCAGCTGCACTTCGGCGTTCAGGGCCTGACGGTCGGAATCAGAGTTGGTTGCGCTGCGCGACTGCACGGCCAGCTCGCGGACGCGCTGCAGGTTGTTGCCGATCTCACCCAGTGCGCCTTCGGCGGTCTGGGCCAGCGAGATGCCGTCGTTGGCGTTGCGGGCGGCCTGGTTGGCGCCGCGGATCTGGGTGGTGAAACGCTCGGAGATCGCCAGGCCGGCAGCATCGTCCTTGGCGCTGTTGATGCGCATGCCCGAGGACAGGCGCTGAATGGTGGTGGCCAGGTTGGCGCCGCTGGTGCCCAGGTTGCGCTGGGCGTTCAGCGACATGGTGTTGGTGTTGATGACTTGTGCCATGGTGCGGTTTCCTTGTAGGCAGTGTGTCCGGCAGAGCAGCCTGACCGGTTTCGGGGGGCAGTGGCTGGCGTCCCCCCAAGGGGTGTGCTACCGCTGCTGAAATCAATAACGGCACTACCCCTCCGGCCTTTAGCGGAGTTTCGATCCTTTTTTCTCTGGTCAAACGAAAAGGCCCCGCCATCTGCATGGCGGGGCCCGGCTCCAGCTCGAGTGGTGCAGGAATTACGACTGCAGCAGGCGCAGTACGTTCTGCGGCACCTGGTTGGCCTGGGCCAGCATGGCCGTGCCGGCCTGCTGCAGGATCTGCCCGCGGGTCAGTTCGGCGGTTTCCTGTGCGTAGTCAACGTCGCGGATGCGGCTGCGTGCGGCGGACAGGTTCTCCGAATTGGTGTTCAGATTGGCGATGGTCGAGGTGAAACGGTTCTGGATCGCGCCGAGGTCGGCGCGGGCCGAATTGACCGACTGCAGCGCCGCATCCATGGCGAGGATGGCGTTGTCGGCGTTGGCCTGGTTGGAGATATCCAGTTCTGCAAAGCCCGTCTGGGCCGTACCTGCGGTGAATGCCGTGCCATTGGTGGCGCTGCTGCCTGCCGTCAGGCCAGTGGCATTGGCCAGCGCGGTGGCGCTCAGCGAGCCACCAATGGTGAAGTTGCCTTCCTTGTTTTCCAGCTGCACCTTCCCGTCGATCAGCGATGCGGTGACGCCGGTTTCGTGGGTCTTGGCGTTGATGGCGTTCACCAGCAACGTATTGCGTTCCGAGGCGTTCTTTGCCGCACCCACGTTGATGTCGACCACGCCACTGCCATCGGCCTTGGTCAGCGTCAGCTGACCGGCAGTGATGGCGGGGAAATCAGCAGCAATTGCCGGCGTGCCGTTCTGATGGTTGGCGACAAAGGCGCCAGTGGCGAAGCCCTCACCGGCACCGGCACCGGTGACGGTGATCGGCAGGTCATTGCCGTCGGCGCGCGAGAACGCCAAAGTGCCGGCAGCGACGGTGCCACTCATGGTGATGCCGGCGGCGGCCAATGCATCGGACTTGCTGGCCAGTGCTGCGGTAATGTCAGCGGCGGTTACATTGGCGCCAGCAGCAGCGGTATGGATCGAAATGCCGCCTACTGAGAAGCTGAAAGCAGGAGCAGCGGCCGCGACATCATTGAAGATGCCGGAGGTCCCCGAGGTCGTCGGAATCGCAGCCTCGGCGCCACCGGTCGCAGTCTTGCCGGCCACGCTTGCCGGGGTCGAGGCACTGGTCCAGTCGCCCAGCTTGTGCACATTCGCATTGGTGATCTGCGAGATGTTGATGGTCTGGCCCTGGTCGGCGCCGATCTGGAAGGCCTGGTTGGTGAAGCTGCCGTCCAGCAGGCTGGTGCCGTTGAAGTTGGTCTGCTCGGCAACGCGCTGGATTTCCTGCTTCAGCAGCTGCACTTCGGCGTTCAGCGCCTGGCGGTCCGAGGCCGAGTTGGTCGCGCTGCGGGCCTGTACGGCCAGTTCGCGGATGCGCTGCAGGTTGTTGCCGACTTCGCCCAGTGCGCCTTCAGCGGTCTGTGCCAGCGAGATGCCGTCGTTGGCGTTGCGCGCGGCCTGGTTGATGCCACGGATCTGGGTGGTGAAACGCTCGGAGATCGCCAGACCGGCGGCGTCGTCCTTGGCACTGTTGATGCGCATGCCCGAGGACAGGCGCTGGATCGAGGTGGCCAGCGAGCTGCTGCTGGTGGACAGGTTGCGCTGAGCGTTCAGCGACATGGTGTTGGTGTTGATGATCTGTGCCATGGTGCTTCTCCGTGGTTGCTCGGTTGTTTCGGTGTGGAAGGCGCGGGACGCGCCGTGCTGGAAGACGGATGGAACGGGGAAAGGGACTAGCGGATCTTGTTGAACAGGGACATCGCCTGCATCTGGCTGAAGATCGTCTGGGCGGCTTGAAGGGCGGCGGTCTCCAGCTTGTATTGGCCGATGGCATCGGCGTAATCGAGGTCGCGCATCGTCGAGAGCGTGCTCTTGACGGTGACGGCAGTGGCTTCGCGGGCGCTGGCCGCGGTATCGATGGCGGCCAGCTGGGCGCCGCCCTTGGCGCGGGCGTCGATCATCGTTTCCGAGGCCCTGTTGAGGTCGCGGATGCTGGACTGCAGCGTGTTCTGCAGCGCCGTGCGCTGGCTTTCGGTGGACGGGTCGGTTTCCAGTGCGGCGACCAGTTTGTCCAGGGTGGAGAAGATGTCGCGGCTACCCGCGTCGCTGACGTTGAACTGATCACCGGCGGCTGGCTTGCCCTCGATGCGCATGCGCACGCCGCCAACGACAATGTCCTCGCCGGGTTTGTGGGTTCCGCTGCCGACCACCGTGCCGGTGCCATCAACCACCTCATAGGCACCTTCGGCAGTGCCGGTGAAGCGGACATTGAGCGTGCCGCCGGCCCAGCTGCCGCTGCCGTCACGGCTGACCGAGGTCAACAGGCCACTGCCGGTGTTGCCAGCGGCCGCGCTGGCATCCACACGGCCATCGCCGGTGGGGATGCGCATGAAGATCTCGCTGCCGGGCAGGGCGTCGGAGACCAGTTGGCCCGGTGCCACCTCCACCTGCCGCTGGTTCTGGTCACCGCTGTAGGTCACGGTGCCGCCGCTCCGCTGGAACGGGGCGTCAGCATCGTTGCTGCCACCGAACAGGTAGCGTCCGCTGCCATCCCGGGAATTGGCCAGCGACAGCAGGCTTTCCTGGATGGTCTTCAGCTCGCTCACGATGGCCTTGAGGTCACTGGCCTTGGGCACCGGGCTGTTGGCCTGGATACTCAACTCCACGGCGCGCGACATGAGCTCATTGACCTGAGCCAAGGCGTTTTCCTGCAGGCCCAGGCGGTTCTGCACGCTGTTGGCGTTCTTGCCGAGCTGCTCGAGCCCGGCCACGACACGGTCCAGGCCAACGGCCGTACCTGCAGCGACGGGGTCGTCCTTGGCGGAGGTGATCTTGCTGCCAGTTGCGATCTGCTGCTCGAGGTGGCTGATTTTCGACTGCTTGGCGAGCATCAGCGACACCGACTGGTTGAACATCATCCCGGTGGAAATTCGGCTGCTCATCGACGGACGGCTCCCAGGATGGTCTGGAACATGTTGTCGGCGGTGGAGATCAGCTGCGAGGCGGCCTGATAGGCCTGCTGCAACCGCAGCATGTCGGCTGCTTCCTCATCCAGGTTGACGCCGGAGATCTCGTCGCGGGCTGCCTGCGCCTTGTCCGTGATGACCTGCTGCGCGTCCAGCGAGTACTCGGCCGAACGTGCCGCCGCGCCGACCTGCGTGGTCACCCCCCCAGCGCACCGTTGAGGGTGACGGTGCCGCCGTTGAACGCCTTGGCGTCCTCGACCTTGGCCAGCTTTGCCGCGTTGCTGTTGTCCGACGAGCCTGCCGGAGTAGGGCTGATATTGAAGGTGTCGCCGACCTTCGGTGTGCCGTCCAGCACGAAGCTCCAGCCATTGGCGCTGATGGTCTGGCCCGGCGTGTAGGTCTGCGGCGGCCCACCGTTGATGGTGTAGGTGGTCGCCGACGTGAACACGATTGCGGCAGGGTCGCGCAGGTTCGGATTGGATACGTCGTTGACGGTGACGCCGGTCAACTTCCCGGTGCCGGTGTTGGCCAGTGCAGCCGTACCCTTGACCGCTGCCGCTGCGGCGATGCGGGAGGGATCGGTGATGGCGGTTTCCAGGCTTCCGGCGACGCCCGCGGTCGGCTGCAGGAGGAAACGGTCGTTGGTGGCCGGGGTGCCGCCGACCACCAGCTTGACGCCATTGATCACCAGCGGATCGGCGGTCGTGCCGGTACCGGTCAACGCAACGGTGGCGCCGGTGTCGGCGCGGGTGGCCTGCCACTGGGTGCCGTCGAACTTGAGGACGATGTTCTGTGCCTCCAGCTTGGAGAGGTCACCGTAGGTCGCGGTGAGGCTGCCGGTACCGGTATTGCTCGCGTTGGGCGTGACGCGCGGGTTGCCGATGGTGAAGAAGTCGCCGCCCATCTTGCCGTACAGGTCCACGCCCTGGTGGTGCGCCTGGTTGAAGCTCTCGGCCAGGCCGACGGCGAGCTTGCCCAGTTCGGCCTGGGCCGGTGTCAGCACGGTATCGCGGAACTCGAGCATGCCGCCGATCTTTCCGCCCACTGCCTTGGGATCGAGCGTGATCGTGTTGCCCTGGGTTTCCAGCGCCAGTTGCAGGCGTTCGGGCTGGTATGGATCGGTCACCGTAGTGACCTTGGACGCAGTCGTGCCCACCACCAGCGCATTGCCGCCTGCGGTATAGACGTTCATCACGCCGCCATCCTGGACGACGGCAGTGCCACCGGTGTAACCGATCAGCTGCGAGATCAGCTGGTCGCGACGGTCGAGCAGGTCCGGCGCCGCGTTGGCCACGTTGCTGCCAATGGCGCCGTTGATCTGCGCAATCTCCTGCGCCAGGCGATTGACTTCCGTGGCGCCGGCAATGAGCCCGTTGTTGACCTCGCTGCTCAGGTTGTTCATCTGCGTGTTGAGCTGCACGAAGCGGCTCGCCAGGGCCTTGCCGCCATCGAGCAGGCTCTGCCGGTCGGCCGTGCCGGCCGCGTTGGACGAAAGGCCACTGACGGCGTCGAAGAAGTTGGACCAGGAGCCGGCGACATTCGTGGCCGGGTCCGAGAACAGGGCATTCACCCGGTCGGCCATGCCCGAAAGCTGCTTCAGGCGTGCCAGCTCGCCGCTGCTGTCGAGCAGGCGCGAGATGGCCAGCTGGTCGGCAGCACGGCGGATATCGGTGATGCGGGTGCCGCTGCCAACGTCCCCAAAGCCGTAGTTCTGCGGATCAGACGTGGCGAAGTCGACCTTCTGCCGGCTGTAGCCAGGGGTGTTGATGTTGGCGACGTTGTGGCTGGTGGTCGCCAACGCACGCTGGAAGGCGAGCAGGGCACCAGTACCGGTGGAAAGTACGCTGGACATGGGGTTCCTCAACGACGAGTGATACCCAGCGCCGCGGTTGCGGTGCTGGCGAAGGTCTGGCCAAGGCGCGAGCCGGCATCGGCGACGGCGCTGACGGCGCGCTCGATGGTCGGTCCGCCGGCGATCGCGGCGATCTTGGCCGCATAGCGAGGATCGGTGGCGTAGCCGGCGCGCTGCAGGCCGCGGGCGAAGCCCTGCACGTCGGTGCCGGCCTGCAGGGCCTGCTGGTAACGCGGGCTGGTCTTCAGCAGACGCACGTAGTCGGCGAAGCTTTCGGCCGGCGAACTGTAGGCACGGAAGCTGGCGGTCTCGTTGCGGCGCACGCCATCGACATATTCATGGGTGCCGGCTACGGCGCGCTGGCCGTTCCAGCCATTGGCCTTGATGCCGAACAGGTTGTGCGAAGTGCTACCGTCGGCATGCTTGATGTGGCGCTTGCCCCAGCCGGTTTCCAGCGCCGCCTGGGCGACCAGGGCGCGGGCATCCACGCCCAGTTCCTTGGCTGCACTCTGCGCGTGCTGCCAGATGCTGGCAACGAAGCCTTCCGGGGTGTGCTCGCCCAGCTGGGCGACGGCGGTGCGGGTAGCCATCGCATCGGCCGGACTGATCGCGGTGCCGCGGTTGCTGGCGGTGGCCGACCACTGGTCGCTGTTGGCGGCCCAGTCCTCGCCCTGCAGGCTGCCGATGTACGGATCCTCGGTGCCCAACGAGCGGTGCATGCTGCTGCTCTCGCGGCCGGCGATCAGGTCCAGGGCCTGTTCCATCGGTGCGACCGCCGCCTGCGCACCGTGCTGTGCACCGGCGGCCATCTGCTGCAGCAGGCGTACGGCCTGGCTGCCGTCTTCCAGCGGCAGCGACGGTGCCGGCTTGGCCGGTGCATTGAGCTGGTAGGCACGACTGGCCTGGGCCGGGTCCACGCGGGTATCCAGCGCCGGGCCGTCGGCGGCCTGGCCGGACAGCTGCCGGCTGATCATGCCCGACAGTCCCAGGCCCTTGCCGCGGGTCATGGCCTCGGCAATCTTCTGGTCGTACATCTCGCGGAACATCTTGTTTTCGCCGGGGAACAGCGAATCGCCGAAGCTGGCGTCACGCATGCTCTTGACCAGCATCTGCGCGAACTGGCCTTCCAGCTGGCGCGCGACCTTGTCGATCTTGGCCGGATCGTTCTGTTGCGCCGGGTGCAGATCGAATGCGGGAGTGATACGCATATCAGATCACCTCGAGCTCGGCACTCAGTGCGCCGGCCTGCTTCAGGGCTTCCAGGATCGCGATGAGATCGCCCGGTGCCGCGCCCACGGCGTTCACCGCGTGCACGATCTCGTCCAGGGTGGTGCCGCCGCTGAACTTGAACATGCGGCTGCCGTCGTTGGTGGCGGTGATGGTCGACTGCGGGCTGGCCACGGTGCGGCCGCCGGACAGCGCATTGGGCTGGCTGACGTTGGTGTTTTCCTGGATGGTCACGGTCAGCGAACCATGCGAGATCGCCGCCGGTCCCACGCGCACCTGCTGGCCGATGACCACGGTGCCGGTACGCGAATTGACCACCACCTTGGCCGGGGCGCTGCCGGGGGTCAGTTCCAGGTTCTCGATGCGTGCCAGCAGGCCGATGCGCGCGCCTGGGTCGGTCGGCGCGGTGACCGCCACGGTCACGCCATCGACCGCACGCGCCGCACCTTCGCCGAAGGCGTTGTTGAGCGCGGCAACCATGCGCGAGACCGTGGTGAAGTCGTTGTTGTGCAGGTTCAGGGTGATGTCGCCGCCGTTGGCCAGCGGGTCGGGCAGGGCGCGTTCAACGGTGGCACCGTTGGGAATGCGGCCGACGCTGGGCACGTTCACCGAGACACGGGAACCATCCTTGCCCTGCGCACCAAAGCCGCCGACGATCAGGTTGCCCTGTGCGATGGCATAGATCTGGCCGTCAGCACCGCGCAGCGGCGCCATCAGCAGCGAACCGCCCCGCAGCGAGACCGCGTTGCCGATCGAGGACACGGTGATGTCGATCGGCTGGCCCGGCTTGGCGAACGGCGGCAGTTCGGCGTGGATCGCCACGGCGGCCACGTTCTTCAGCTGCGGGTTGACGTTCGGCGGCACGTTGACGCCCAGTTCGCCGAGCAGGTTCTTCAGGCTCTGCACGGTGAAGGGTGCCTGGCTGGTGCGGTCGCCGCTGCCATCCAGGCCGACCACCAGGCCATAACCCACCAGCGCATTGCCGCGCACGCCGCCGACCTGGGCCAGGTCCTTGATGCGCTCGGCGCTGGCAGGGGCAGCCACGACCAGCAGCATCAGCGCGACGAACGACGCCATGCGTCGCTGCCAGGAAGAAGAGGAGAAGAGTTTCATGGCCATACTCAGAACGGCGTCAGGCCGGAGTTGAAGAAGCGGCTCAGCCAGCCCATCGCGTTGGACTGCGCGACGGGACCGCGGCCGCCGTAGACGATGCGGGCCTCGGCCACGCGGCTGGACGGAATGGTGTTGTCCTGGCTGATGTCGCCCGGGCGCACGATGCCCTGCACCTGCACCAGTTCATCGCCCTGGTTGAGCCGCAGGTTCTTCTGACCCTGCACCACCAGGTTGCCGTTGGGCAGGCGCTGCACCACGGTGACGGTGACGCTGCCCTGCAGGCGGTTGCTCTGCGCGCTGTTGCCCTTGCCGGTGAAGTCACGCGCGCCCTTGGCTGTGGCACTCAGGATGTCCTTGCCGCCGAGGGTGACCGGAGCGCCGAGAATGGACGGCGTTCCCAGGCTCAGGTTCGATTCCTTGTTGGTGGCCGTGTTGGCGCTGGTCTGCGCGGTGGTGTTTTCCAGCAGGGTGATGGTCAACAGGTCGCCAACATCGCGCGCGCGCCGGTCCGAATACAGCTGCAGGGTCGGGCCGGCAGCGTAGATCGCGCCGGCGGTCGGCTGTGCCTGCGGCGGCATGATCGGCTGGATCGGTGCCATCGTCGGGTAGGGGCGCACGTCGCCCGCGATCACGCAGCCACCGAGCAGGGTGGCCACGGCGCAGGCGAGAGCAGTGCGGGCGAAGTTGGAAATGGGCGACATGGCGGTTTCCCGATTTGGCCGGTCAGAGCTTGTTGTTGAGATAACCGAGCATCGAGTCGGTGGTGGAGATCGCCTTGGCGTTCATCTCGTAGGCGCGCTGGGTTTCGATCATCGACACCAGCTCCTCCACCACGTTGACGTTGCTGCCTTCCAGCGCGCCCTGCACCACAGTGCCGAGGCCGTTGAGGCCGGGGTTGCCGTTCTGTGCCGGGCCGGACGCAGTGGTCTCCAGGAACAGGTTCTCGCCACGTGCCTGCAGGCCAGCGGGATTGACGAAGTCGGTCAGGGTCAGTACGCCGACTTCCACCGAGGCGGCGCCGTCGGCCATCTTCACGCTGATGGTGCCATCGGTGCCGATGGTCACCGACTGCGCGCCTTCGGGAATCTGGATGCCCGGCTGCACCGGGTAGCCGCTGTTGGTGACCAGCTCGCTGTCCTGGTTGATCTTGAACGAGCCATCACGGGTGTAGGCCGAGCTGCCATCAGGCATCTGAACTTCGAAGAAGCCGCGGCCATTGACCATCACGTCCAGGGCGCGGCCGGTCTGCTGCTGGCCACCCTGTTCAAAGTTCTTGGCGGTGGCGACCACGCGCACGCCGGTACCCAGCTGCAGGCCGGTGGGCAGCTGCGTCTGCGCCGACGAGGAGCCGCCGGGCTGCCGTACCTGCTGGTACAGCAGGTCTTCAAAACTGGCACGGTCCTGCTTGAAGCCGGTGGTGTTGGTGTTGGCGAGGTTGTTGGAAACCACCGACATGCGCATCTGCTGCGCATCCAGTCCGGTTTTCGCGATCCACAATGCCTGGTTCATCTTCGATGTCCTGTCTGCTGAAGCCGGCCGCGTGGTGCGGCCCTTGTATGCGGGTGTGCAAGCGGTGTGCCAGCGCCGGCATCAACCGGCGCCGGAATTCCGTCAGCTGCCCAGGCGCAGCATGCTGTTGGCGCTGCGCGCGTTTTCGTCGCCGTGCTTGATCACCTGCACCTGCATTTCGTACTGGCGCTGCAGCTGGATCATCTGCACCAGCGCGCCAGCGGCATCCACGTTGCTGCCTTCCAGCTGGCCGCTGTGCACGGCCGTGCCCTGTGCCGGTGCGAACGGCTGCAGCGGGTCGGTGTTGCGGAACAGGCCATCCAGGCCGCGTTCGAGGCGCTCATCCGGTGCCTGCACGACCTTGATCCTGCCGATCTGCGCCATGGTCTGCGGGCCTTCGCCCTGCGGAATGATCGAGAGCGTGCCGTCGGCACCGATCTCCATCGCCTGGTAGGGCGGAATGGCGATCGGGTTGTTGTTGTCATCCAGTACCGGGCGGCCGCTGGAGGTCACCAGCTGGCCGTTCGGCGTCACCGACAACGCCGCGCCGCGCGTGTACGCCTCGCTGCCGTCACTGGACTGCACGGCCAGCCAGGTGCCGGTCTGCAGGGACAGGTCCAGCGGTTTGCCGGTGATGTGCTGCGAACCGGGCGTGCGGTTGAATCCGGCGTCGACATGCAGCGCATCCACCCGCGAGGCAAAGCCCGGGCCACGGATCGGGAAGGCTTCGGTGTTGGCCAGCGCTTCCTTGAAGCCGGGGGTGTCGGAGTTGGCGAGGTTGTGGCTGAGCGTACCCTGCGCCTGCAGGGAGGCGCGGGCACCGGTCATCGCGACGTAAAGGGCTTTATCCATGCGGGGAGTTCCGTGACGGGGTCAGCAGGTCATCAACGGATGTTGATGACGGTCTGGGTGATCTGGTCCTGCGTGGTGATCATCTGCGCGTTGGCCTGGAAGTTGCGCTGCGCGGTGATCATGTTGACCAGCTGCTCGGTGAGGTCGACGGTGGATGCTTCCAGCGAGCCGGCCTGGATCTTGCCGAGGTTGGAGGTGTCTGGCATGCCGGTGCGCGGCGTGCCCGACTCGAACGTCTCCACCCACAGGTTGTTGCCCTTCTGCTCCAGACCCTGCGTGTTGTTGAACGTGGTCAGTGCGACCTGGCCGAGGGGCTTGTCGTCGCCGTTGGAGTAGCGGGCATAGACCACGCCGGTTTCCGATACGGTGATCTCGTTGAGCTTGCCGGCGGCATAGCCATCCTGCTGGGTGTTGCGCAGCGCGAACTTCTCGCCGTACTGGGTCGAGCCGCTGATATCCAGCGTCATGTTCAGCTGGCCCGCGCCGGTGGTCGGGGTGAAAGTACCGAGGCTGACCTTGCCGTTGGCAGGATTGGTCAGCTTGCCGCTGTTGTCGAACGTCACCGGGGTCGGTGCGCCGGCCGGCTGGCCATCCACGTAGTTGCGCACGGTCCACTCGTTTGGGTTGGCGCCCTTCACGAAGTACGAAACCTGGATGTGGCTCACGCCCAGCGAGTCGTACACGGTGATGCCGCCGCTGGAGTGGTTGTAGCTGTTCGAGTCGGTCGGGTCGAAGGTATTGACCGTCGGTTGCTTGGCGTTGGCGGGCAGGGTGAAACCGACCTTCACTTCGCTGGTCTGCTTCGGCGCGCTGTCGGTAGTCAGCAGCTGCAGGTCCACCAGGCGGCCGGCATCGAAGTTGGTGCCATCGGCGTTCGGCGCGAACACCTGCAGGCGCGCGCCCTGCGGGTTGATCACATAGCCGGCGGAATCGGTCTGGAAGTTGCCGGCACGCGAGTACACGCGCGAGCCGTTCATGTTCATGGTGAAGAAGCCCTCACCGGAGATCGCCATGTCCAGGCTGCGGCCGGTCTGCTCGTTGTGGCCCTGGATGAACTGTTGGGCCACGTTGGAAACACGCACGCCCGAGCCGGTCTGGTTCTTCGACAGGCCGTAGCTGGTGGAGGCGAACAGGTCAGCGAACTCGGCGCGTGATTGCTTGAAGCCGGCGGTATTGACGTTCGCGACGTTGTTGGCGGTGACGCTCAGGTCGGTATTGGCGGCATTGATGCCGGACAGGGAGACGTTGAAGCCCATGGGATGCTCCTGGTAGATGCGGAATGTGCGGCTCAGCTGACGCGGAGCACGTAGTCGATCGGGGCCGTGCCCAGGCCCTTGAGATTCAGGTACAGGCCGTCGGAGCCGACGGTCACGCTCTCCACCGGGGCCTGCACGAAGGTGGACAGCTTGGTGCTCTTGCCGGCGGTGTCGACGTGGTTGGCGACGATGGAGTACTTGCCCGGTTCCATGCGCTTGCCGTTGGCGTCCTTGCCGTCCCACTGAAACGCGGTTTCGCCAGCGGCCTTGGCTTCTACGCTCAGCGAGGTGACCTTGGTGCCGTTGGCATCGGTGATGTCGACGGTCACGATGCCGGCCGAGGGCGCAGCCACCGTGCCTTCGACGCTGCCTTCCTTTTCCAGTACCAGCTTTTCCGACGGCACCAGTACCTGGTGGCCAACCAGAGCGGCACCGCGCAGCACCTGGTCGCTGGCCATCGATTCCTGGAAACCCTTCACCGTCTTGTTCAGATCGGTGATGCCCTGCACGGTGGACATCTGCGCCATCTGCGCAACCATCTGCGTGTTGTCCATCGGCTTCAGCGGATCCTGGTGCTGCAGCTGCTCGGTCATCAGGCGCAGGAAATCGGCCTGGTCCAGCGTGTTCTTCTTCTTGGTGGCGTTGCTGTTCGGGGCGTTCAGGCCGAGCGCGGCGTAGACGTCCTGGTTGGTCTGGTTGTTGACGGCGGTGGTCATGGTGGTATCCGGTGCTACGGGCCTCAGCGGCCCATGGTCAAGGTCGCCAGGGCCAGTTCCTTGGCGGTGGTCAGCATCTCCACGCCAGCCTGGTAATTGCGCGAAGTCGAGATCAGGTTGACCATCTGCGCCACCGGATCGACATCCGGCTGGTAGATGTAGCCATCGCCGTCGGCCAGCGGGTGGCCCGGTTCATAGCGCTTGATCGGCGCGGCTTCGCTCTGGGTGATCTCCTTGACCTTCACCGACGTGATGTTCGGATCGTTCTTGCTGGTCACTGCCTGGAAGATCGGTTCCAGCGGCTTGTACACGGCATCGGCGGAACCGGCGACGGTGTCGGCGTTGGAGAGGTTGGAGGCGATGGTGCTCATGCGCACCGACTGCGCCTGCAGCGCGGAGCCGGCGATATCGAATATCGGCAGGTTGCTCATGGCTTATTGCCCCGTGATCGCGGTCAGCATGGAACGCACCTTGCTCTCGACGAAGCTGAGCGAGGCGCGGTATTCGAGTGCGGCGCGGCCATAGGCGGCACGCTCGGCATCTGGATCGACGGTGTTGCCGTCCAGGCTGGGCTGCACGCCTTCGCGCGAGATCTGGAACGGGTTCAGGCCACTACTGATCTCGTAGTGCTGCTCGTGGGTGGTGGCCATCAGGCCATTGGCATCCTGCCCCTGGGCGTGGCGCAGGGCGGCATCGAAGTCCAGATCCTGGGCCTTGTAGCCGGGAGTGTCGGCATTGCCGAGGTTGCTGGCGATCAGCTTCATCCGCTGTTCGCGCAACGGCATGGCCTGGGCGTGGACGCCCAGGTAGTCGGTAATCAGGTTGCGCACGGTGCACTCCCACAGGAACGTTGCCCGGGAAGCTGCAAGGGGTGTGCCAAATTCGAGAGGGTAGTGCCGGTCGCTGGCCGGCTTCCCGGATTGTCCGCGGTTGCCGGCCAGCGGCCGGCACTACCGGATCAGAGGCCTCAGGCCGCCATCGCGACCTTGCGCAAGCGGTCCAGCACGAAGTCGGCCAGTTCGTGCGGCGAATACTTGGCGACGAAGGCGTTGGCACCGACGCGCTCGACCATCGCATTGTTGAATACGCCCGACAGCGAGGTATGCAGCAGGACATACAGGCCGGCAAGGCCCGGGTGGCGCCGGATTTCCGTCGTCAGCGTATAGCCGTCCATGGCCGGCATTTCGATGTCCGAGATGACCATGGCGTAGCGCTCGGCGGGGTTCTCGCCCGAGGCCTGGATCTGCAGCAGGTGGTCCAGCGCCTGCTTGCCGTCGGAAAGCAGGGTGGCACCCACCCCAAGCTGGTCCAACACGCTGCGGATCTGTTGGCGGGCTACACGAGAGTCGTCCACCACGAGCACCTGCAGTTGCGGGCCGTCGGCGGGCATTGCCATCGCCGGGTCGAGTACTGCTTCACCGCGTACCTGGGCGATATCGGCCAGCACGCTTTCAACGTCGATCACCTGGATCAACTCGCCCTGGAAGCGGGTCACCGCCGTCAGATAGCTCGATTCGGCGCCCAGTTCCGGTGGCGGATGGATGTCTTCCACCGCGATGTTGACGATGCGCTCCACGCCGCTGACCAGGAAGCCCTGGATCGAGCGGTTGAACTCGGTGACGACCAGGTAGCCGGGCGAGGTGTCCGCATCGGGCTCACGCTCGGGGTGGCCGATGGCCAGGCCCAGGTCCAGCACCGGCACCGAGCGGCCACGGACGTCGGCCACGCCGGCGAACTGGCTGGGCAGTCCGGGTACCTGGAACAGCTCCGGGCGGCGCAGGACTTCCTGCACCTTGAAGACATTGACGCCAAAAAGCTGACGTCCGCCGAGGCGGAACAGCAGCAGCGCCAGGCGATTGTGGCCGGCCAGTCGGGTCCGCTGGTCGATCCGGTTGAGCAGGTCATGGGACATGGCTGCTGTATCGGCGGGGTGGGCCCCGAACTTGAGCGCTTTTGTAGAGTCGAGCCATGCTCGACTGCTCTGCTCCGGACGGCCAGTCGAGCATGGCTCGACTCTACAGAAGCCGCTCCGTCGATCTGGCACACCCCTTGCACGCACCTGGGCCAGATCCCTTCGACAGGAGGCGCCATGCGCCGGGTCACATCTCTGTTCGCCATCGCGCTGGCGCTGGCCCCGCCGTGGGCGGTTGCCGCCGACTGGCAGCCGGTGGCCAGTATCCGCACCGCCGCGTTGTCGACGCTGCCGGCCGGCAGCGAGGGCGAGGCCCAGGTGGCCGATGCGCTGCGCTTGCCCAGGTGTGCTGGCGCGCTGCAGGTGCAGCCCACCGCCAACACCACGGTTGAAGTCAGCTGCCCCGATGCCGGCGGCTGGCGCCTGTTCGTGCCAGTAAAGGTGCGGCGCAACCAGACCGTGCTGGTGCTCAACCGCGGAATCGGTACTGGAGAAACCCTCACCGCCGCCGATATCACCACTGCCCAGCGTGACGCCGCCCGGATTGCCGGTGCGGTGCTGGCCGATCCGAATGCAGCGATCGGCCGCATCGCCCGCCGTCCGTTGCAGGCCGGAGCCCTGCTGTCGAACAACGATCTGGTGGTGCAGCGTCTCATCAAGCGAGGAGACAATGTGGCCCTGGTTTCGCGTCGCGGCTCGGTCGAGGTCCGTATTGCAGGCCGTGCGATGGGCGATGCCGGTGAAAACGAACGGGTCTCGGTGGAGAACCTGTCCTCGCGGCGCATCGTGCAGGGCACGGTCGATGCCGCCGGTGACGTAATCGTGGCGCGTTGATTTACCGCAAAATATCCCTAAAGATCACGGCCCTGCGGCCGTTATCCCTTGTGAACGGCAACTCCAGGACACCCCATGAGCCAGAAAATCGACGGCAACCTGCAGGTCCCCCAGGCACTGCGCAGCGTGACGACCCCGGCCAACAAGCCCGGCGTCAGCACCGATGCGGCGACGCGCCCGGTCGAAGCGGCCGACAGCCTGCGCCTGACCGGCGAGGCCACCAATCTGCAGGCCATCGAGCGTGAGCTGACCACCGCCCCGGCAATCGACGCCCAGCGCGTGGCTGCGGTGCGCGAGTCGCTGCAGAACGGCACCTACAAGATCAATCCGGACGCGATCGCATCGCGCATGCTCGAGCTGGACCAGCAGCTGCACGGATGACTGCGGCGATGAGCGAGCCGCTGCAGCGTCTTGCCCAGGCCCTGGACGTTGAACGCCAGGCCCTGGTCGAGCACGACGTGCACGCCCTGATCCGGGCCACCGGTGCCAAGCTGGAGGCGCTGCGTGCGCTGGAAGGCGCGCCGCCGGTGGGCGAGGGTGAACAGCTGCAGGAACTGGCCGAGCGCAACCGTGCCAACGGCGTACTGCTGTCGCGCCGCCGCCGCGAGGTCAACTGGGCACTGCGCCAGCTGGGCCGCACCGAAGATGCCTCGGCCTACGATGCCAAGGGTCAGGCGCACACGGTCACTGCGCGCCGCCCACTCGCCGTCGCCTGACGCGACGGCGGTCGCACAACCCCATCAAGCGGGCTGAAGCCCACCGCACGACCGCGTATATTGGGCGCCTGTTCGAATGCCCCGAGTCGCCGTGTCCGCTGCCAACGCCCTGGTTACCGCCCCCCTTCCGCCGCAGCCGGTGCTGCAGGCGCTGCTTGAGCGCCTGCGCGAAGGGCTGCTGCTGTTCACCGAAGACGGGCAGGTGGCCCTGGCCAACCCGGCCGCGCAGAACCTGCTGGCCAGCGGTGAGGGCGGCGGCCTGCCGCCGCCGCAGCGCCTGCGTGAACTGCTGCCGCCTGATGCATTGGAGCAGGCGCGCCAGCATGGTCACTGGAACGGCAGCCTGCCGCTGGGCGAGGGCGTGGTCATCGCCCATCTGTATCACCACGGCCCGGTCGGCCAGGGGCACTTCCTGGCGTTGTTCCGCCATATCGAAGGCCAGGAAGACTACGAACGCGAATTGCAGCAGCGTCATGCAGAGCTGCGGCAGGCCTACCTGCGCCTCAACGGTACCCAGGAAAAACTGCTGCAGTCGGAGAAAATGGCCTCGATCGGCCAGCTCGCCGCAGGCGTCGCGCACGAGATCAACAACCCGATCGGCTACGTGCACTCCAACCTGGGCAGCCTGCAGGAGTACCTGCGCAGCCTGTTCACCGTGATCGAAGCCTACGAGCGCGCATTGCGGGCGCCGGACCCGAAGGCGCTGATCCCGGAGATTGACGATATCCGTGACCGCCTGGACATCGATTTCATCAGCCGCGACCTGCCGCAGCTGATGGCCGAGTCGCGCGAAGGCATCGAGCGGGTGACGCGCATCGTGCGTGATCTGAAGGACTTCTCGTATTCCGGCCGCGACGAGTCGTGGAAGCTGGTCGACCTGCACGCGGGCCTGGAATCGACCATCAACATCATCTGGAACGAGCTGAAGTACAAGGTCACCCTGGTGCGGGAGTTCGGCCAGTTGCCGTTGGTGGAGTGCCTGCCGTCGGAATTGAACCAGGTCTACATGAACCTGCTGCTCAACGCCGGCCACGCCATCGCCGAGCGCGGCACGATCACGGTGCGTACCGGCGTTGATGGCGATCATGTATGGGTCGAGTTTGAAGACACCGGCGGCGGCATCTCGCCGGAACTGCGCCAGCGCATCTTCGATCCGTTCTTCACCACCAAGCCGGTCGGCAGCGGCACCGGCCTGGGCCTGTCGATCTCCTACAGCATCATCAACAAGCACCACGGCCGTATCGACCTGGACAGTACCCCGGGCGTGGGTTCGCGTTTCCGCGTGGTGCTGCCGGTGAAGCAGCCGCGCTGACCGCTTCAGGTAGTGCCGGCCGCTGGCCGGCGATCCCATTGGACCGGGCATCGAGAGCAGCCGGCCAGCGGCCGGCTCTACCAGGGCTTGTCCCAGACCTGGATTCGCGCTTCGGGTAGTGCCGGCCGCTGGCCGGCAACCTCATTGAACCCGACATCCAGAGCAGCCGGCCAGCGGCCGGCGCTACCAGAGGGGATCGTTACCGCAATGGGCGATCCTCGCCGCCATCTCCGCTTTCCACCGGCGCCGGACCGGCGTTGCTGCGGCGCTGTTCCTCATAGGTGCGGAACGCCTGGTGGATGTGCTTGCGCAGCTCGTCGTCGTTCCACGGCTTGGTCAGGAAGCGATAGATCGCACCGCGGTTGATCGCGTCGGTCACGGTGTTCAGATCGGTGTAACCGGACAGCACCAGGCGGATCGTGTCCGGGTACAGCATCTTCACCCGGCCCAAGAACTCGGTGCCGCTCATGTCGCTCATGCGCTGGTCGGACAGGATCACCTGCACGTCATTGATTGCCAGCAGGTCGAATGCATCGCGCACGTTGCCGGCGGCCAGGATGCGGTAGCCGTCGCGACGGAACAGGCGCACCAGCGAGCGCAGTACGTTTTCTTCGTCGTCCAGCAGCAGCAGCGTGCGGTCGGGACGGGTCTCGGCAAAGGCTTCCGGACGCAGGTAGCGGCGGCGCAGGGTCATGCCGGCGGCATCGGCCGACATCGGTTCGCCGAACAGGTAGCCCTGGAACACATCGCAGTCATTGCGGCGCAGGAAGCCCAGCTGGGCCTGTGATTCCACGCCGTTGGCGATCACGGTCATGCCCAGCTGATGGCCCATGGCGACGATCGCGCGGGCGATGGCCGCCTCACGGTTGCCGGCCGGCGCGCTCTTGATGAAGCTGCGGTCGATCTTGAGCTTGTCCACCGGGTAGCGGACCAGTGCACTCAGGCTGGAATCGCCGGTGCCGAAATTGTCCAGGCTCAGGCTGATACCTTCGTTGCGCAGATTGGCCAGCGTCTCGTGCACGAAGTTGACGTTGTTGGTCAGCGCGCTTTCGTTGATCTCCAGCGTCAGCATCTGTGCCGGCACGCCCGCGGCCTGGATCAGGCCCATGACTTCAGCGAAGAAGTTGGGCCGCAGCAGCTGCAGGGTGGAGACATTTACCGCGATGGTGAAGTCGTCGAAGCCCTGGTCGCGCCACAGGCGTGCCTGCTTCAGTGCGCCTTCCAGCACCCAGGTGCCGATCTGCACGATGATGCCCAGCCGCTCGGCGGTGCGCATGAAGCGCTCCGGCACCAGCATGCCCAGCGTCGGCGACTGCCAGCGCAGCAGCGCTTCCATGCCGACCACGTGGCCATCGCGGGCGCTGACCAGCGGCTGGTAACGCAGTTTCAGCTCACCATTGGGAATGGCGTCCACGATCTGGCGGGCGATGATGCTTTCGCTGTGCGCGCTCGGTGGCGTATCCACGGCGTGGATGCGCACCGCGTTGCCGCCTTCGCGGGCCGCTTGGTACAGCGCATCTTCGGCGTGATCGAGCAGGCGCGAGGTGCTGCTGGCATGGTCCGGGCACAGGCTGACGCCCAGCTTGCCGGTCATGAACAAGGTGTACGGCAGCACCGACAGCGGCAGCTCCATCTGCTGCCGGATCTCCTCTGCGAAGTCCTCCGGCAATGGCACGTCGGCGGTGCGTGGCACTGCGATCAGGAACTCATCGCTGCCGTGGCGCCACAGCTTGCCGCGACCACGCAGGTAGGACTGCAACCGCTGCGCCACCAGCACCAGGGCCTGGTCACCCACCTCGGCGCTCATGTTTTCGTTGACCGAGGCGAAGTGGTCGATGTCCACGTGCATCAACATCAGTGCGGTGCCGCCCGAGGCCGCCTCGGCGACCATCGCCTGCAGCTCGGGGTTGCCGGCGCCAAGGCGATCAGGCGCATCATCGATGCTGACCGGGGGCTGGTTGGGATTCCACATAGGCTCAGTAGTCCGGTGACTCAACGGCGGCCATGCTGGCCGCCTGGTAGGGGAGGTGTACGTCGATCAGGGTGCCTTCGCCGTGTGCGGATTCGATCCGCACATGGCCACCGACGCTCTGCGCACGCTCACGCATCACGATCAGGCCCAGCCCGCGCGGACCGTCCGGGTCGAAGCCCTCGCCATCATCACGGATCTGCAGGTGCAGGCCGCGCTGGCCGACATCGCGCAGCTGCAGCAGGACCTGGCTGGCGCGGGCATGGCGCAGGGCATTGGTCAGGCTCTCCTGCGCGATGCGGAAGCAGGCCTGCTCGATGCTGTTGTCAGGACGTTGTGGCAGCGGTTCGATCTCGGCCAGCAGTTCCACTGGCGACGAACGGAACAGCACCCGTGCCTGCCAGCTCAGTGCGGCCTCCAGGCCCAGGGCATCCAGCTGCGGCGGGCGCAGCAGCGTGGAGATGTCGCGCAGCTTGGCCACGGTGGTGTCGGCCAGGCTGACGATCTGCGCCAGATCCTCGGCGCGGCGCTGTGGATCATGCTCGTCCTGCGCAGCATGGGCGGACAGCTTGATTGCGGTGATCGCCTGGCCGATGTCGTCGTGCAGGTCGCGCGAGATCGCGCGGCGCTCATCCTCCTGCAGCGAGAACAGTCGGCCGGCCATCGCCTGCAGCTCACGGTTGCTGGTTTCCAGTGCAATGCGGGTGCGTTCGGAATCGCTCAGGTCGCGCACGATCAGCAGCTTGCAGTCGCGTCCGCCATAACGCACTTCGCCCACCGCCAGGCCGGCATGGAAGCTGCGGCCATCCGCGCGCTGCATCGCCACCACGCTGCTGTGACCGGGCCCCAGGTGTGGTTGGCCTGCACGCAATTGGCTGCGCACGCGGGCCAGATCGGCGCTGTCCACCAGTGCTGACAGGGGTTCGCCCAGCAGGGTGTGGCTGCCATAGCCGAACAGGCTGGCGGCCCAGGCGTTGGCGTACAGCACGTGTTCGTCGGAGAGGATGACCACGCCGTCGGGCAGTACTCGTACCAGCTCGCGGAACTGTTCCTCGCGCTCGCGCAGCAGGCGTCGCGACTGCTCGCGCTCCGTCACGTCCTGCAGGGTGCCCAGCACGCGGTTGCGGCCGGCCTCGTCGATGCCGCTGGCCGCACGCAGATGCACCATCAAGGCGCGCCCATCCATCGACAGCAACGGCAACAGCACGTCCACCTGGACCGGCTCGCCGGAGCAGAGCTCGGCCAGCAGCTGTTCGGTCTGGGTGGCGGTGGCCGGGTCTGCCGGCACCAGCAGTTCGTCGAAGCGATGCCAGCGCCGCGCCTCGGGCGGGCGGCGACCGAGCAAGCGATAGACCTGGTTCGAATAGCGGCCAAGTCCCGTGGAGGGGTCCAGTTCCCAGGCGCCGATGCGCGCCAGCTCGTGGGCTTCTTCGACCCGCGCCAGCGCCTGGTCACGGCGCAGCTGGGCCAGGTCTTCAGCGGTGCGGTCGATGGCAATCAGCAGGCGGGCGTTGTGGCCGTCATAGCTGATGGCATTGGAGCGAAGTTCCATCTGCCGCAGCGAGCCGTCCCGCAGCTGCAGTTGGGTACGCAGGATGCACAGTTCCTCCGGTGCCTCGCGGATCGCCTCCAGCTTGGTCTGCAGTGCCTGGTCCTGGCCTGGCGGCCACAGCGAATCGATGGTCTGCTCCAGCAGTTCGCCACGGTCCCAGCCGAAGGCCGTACAGGCCGCCGGATTGGCATCGAGGATCGCCAGCGTATCGAGGTCGTAGACCAGGATAGGGCCGGGGTTGCCTTCGAACATCTGCCGCAGGCGCAGCTCCGAGGCTTGCTGGCGTGCATGGGTGTGCAGCACATGCTCGGCCAGCGGGCGCAGCAGCAGATACAGCAGGCCGGCACTGGCGAGGGCAAAGAACGAGCCCTTCAGGCCCTGCCACAAGGCCGCCTGCTGCGGGTCGGGCACCAGTGCCTGCACCGCACTGTCGGTGGAGATCATCCAGGCCAGCGCCATCGCCAGGTAGCTCAGCACCACCCGGCGCCGGTCGCGGCTCAGCGCCTGCGCCATCCGCGGGTCGGGAACTGGGGCGTTGCCGGTCGGTTCTGCGGGCATGGACAGGGCGGAAGAAAGGGGCGCCGGCCATCTTACCGCGCAGGTGCGCCCAGACCACTCAATTATCCGCCGCAGGCGCCGTTAACCACTGCGTGCCCCGCTGACGGGCGTGTCATCCGGAGCAAGATCGCGTGGACCAAGGGATCATCGCCAGCCTGCTGCAGCACCCGCTTGCGTCGGCGCTGGTCATCGTCGACCGCACGGGCCGCCCGCTGGCGGCCAATCCGGCTGCGCGCGAGCACGGCCTGCCGGCGACCGTGGCTGCGTATGCGCCGATGCTGGAAGATCTGCGCCTGATGGCCGCCGATGGCGGCATCGTGGCCTGTACGCTGCCGGGTGGCCCGCACGGCCACTACGACGGCCACCTGCGCGCGGTGCATGATGGCGCCGGCAACCTGCTGGCCTTCACGCTGAGCATTCCCGAGCCGGTGCCGCTCGGCGGCGGTGGGCGCTGGGAGCTGGCGCTGGACAGTGCTGGCCACAGCCTCTGGGACTGGGACATTCCCAGCGACCGTGTGGTGCGCACCCCGGCACTGGGCGATGAAACCGCTACCGAGATTCTGGCCCGCGTGCACAGCGAGGACATCGCACAGGTGCGGGCTGCACTGGATGAGCATCTGCGTGGCTTGAGCGAGCAGTACAGCGTACAGTTCCGTTTCCGCCAGGCCGATGGCCAGTGGCGTTGGGTACTGGACCGCGGCCGCGTGGTCGCGCGCACCGCCGATGGCCAGCCGCTGCGCATGGTCGGCACGCATACCGATATCGAACAGCAGAAGCAGCTGGAAGGGCTGCTTCAGGAACAGCAGCTGCACCTGAGCGAGGCCCAGCGCATCGCCAGCATGGGCAGCTGGTCGTTCGACCCCAACAGCGGTCATTTCTGGTGGTCGCCGGAGCTGCGTTCGCTGCTGGCGTTGGAGCAGGGGGCCGTACCCGGCCAGCGGCGCTGGCTGAAGCAGCTGCATCCGCGCTCGCGTGGTGCGCTACGCGCAGCATGGCGACGCTTGTGGCGCGACGGCCGGGCCGCCAACATCGAACTGGAACTGACCCGCGGCAATGAGCCGTCGCAGCATCTGCGGCTATGGATGCAGCCGCTGCTGGACATGGATGGCCAGCCCAAGCGCCTGCTCGGCCAAGTGCAGAACATCACCGAGCAGCACCAGACCGATGCACTGATCCGCTGGCGTACCGAACTGCTCAACCGTGTTTCCGCGCTGGGCCGCATCGGCGGCTGCGAGATCGAAGTGCAGACCCGGCACATGCAGTGGACCGAGGAGTGCTACCGCATCCACGGCCTGCGCAAGGAGCCGATCACCCTCGATCAGGCGCTGGCGCTGTACACCGAGGATTCGCGCAATGCCTTCGAGGCGGCGCTGGGCCGGATCGCTGCGGGTGGACTGCCGGAACAGCTGGACCTGTGCTTCTATCGCCAGTCAGGCCTGCGCGTGTGGGTGCAGGTGCTGATCGAGCTGGATCGCCGTGACGGCCTGCCGCCTCGGTTCGTGGTGCTGTTCCGTGACATCACCCGCGAGCGCGAGGCCAACGAGCGCATCGAGCTGCTGGCGCACTACGATCTGCTCACCGGTCTGCCCAATCGTGTGCTGCTCGGCGAGCAGACGGCAGAAGCCATCGAGGAAGCGCGCGACCGCGGCACCTCGCTGGCGATGTTGTTCATCGACCTGGACGGCTTCAAGACCATCAATGACAGCTTCGGTCATGCCACCGGTGATGCGCTGCTGAAGGCCGCCGCCACCCGCCTGCACCAGAACCTGCGCAACAACGACCTGTTTGGCCGCTTCAGTGGCGATGAGTTCATCGTTGTGCTGCGCGACCTGGCCGAGCCGGAAGATGCGGGTCATGTCGCCCGCAAGCTGATTGCCTCGCTGGCCGAGCCACTGCGGCGTGGTGAGACCACGTTGAAGGTCGGTGCCAGCGTCGGCATCGCGATGCTGGGCGATGCCCAGACCGATTTCGATTCACTGCTGCGTGCCGCCGACGCCGCGATGTACGCGGCCAAGGAAGCGGGGCGCAACACCTACCAGTACTACAGCCAGGACGCATTGGCCCGCATCCAGCGCAAGCTCGAGTTGGAGCATGCCCTGCACGGGGCGATCGAACGCGAAGAGTTCAGCCTGGCCTACCAGCCGCTGCTGCATGCGCACCAGGGCGAGCCACCAGCGGTCGAGGCACTGCTGCGCTGGCATCGTCCCGGCATCGGCTACTGCAGCCCGGCCGAGTTCATTCCGATTGCAGAGAAGTGCGGCGAAATCGTGCGCATCGGCGACTGGGTACTGAATGAAGCCTGCCGCCAGGCGATCGCCTGGGACCGGGCCGGCCTGTGTTTCGACCGCATCGCGGTCAATGTATCGGCGGTGCAGTTGCGTGACCGTGGCTTTGCCGAGCGGGTGATCGAGATCTGCCATGCCCATGGCTGGCCGCCGCAGCGGCTGGAACTGGAGCTGACCGAGTCGGCGCTGATCCGTGACACCGACATCCTGCGCCACTGCTTCGACGTGCTGGAACGGCATGGTGTGCCACTGGCGGTGGATGACTTTGGTACCGGCTTCTCCAATCTGAACTACCTCAACCGTTTCCCGGTGGGGCGCCTGAAGATCGACCGCAGTTTCGTGCAGGGCATGCTGCATGACTCGGGCACGGCCGAAGTGACCCAGGCCATCGTGCACCTGGGCCACGCGCTGGGCATGAAAGTGGTGGCCGAGGGCGTGGAAACGCACCAGGAAGAAGATATGCTGCGTCGCCAGGGCTGCGACGAGATCCAGGGCTACCTGTACTCGCGCCCGCTCAGCCCGCGCGACCTGGCGCAGTGGCTGCGCCAGCAGCACGCCGCGCCCGGGCGCACCGACGCTGCCAGCGAGGTCGTGCTGGCACGCTGAGGTTGGCGCCGGGCCATGCCCGTCGGGATCGCCGCACGCCGACGCACCGCTCTGGTAGGTGTCGACCTTGGTCGACACGGATGCCGGTGCTCGCGATCATCCACGCATGGCGTGGATCTACTGCGATGCGGCAACCATTCGCTGCGGAAATTCGGAGCGAAGCCGTGCGCGCACTGCTTCCACCACATGTGCATAGCGTCGGCGCTGGATGAAATAGCCCATGTAGAACAGCAGCAGGGCCACCAGCATCGGCGACGCAGCCGGGCGGACCAGGATGATGGGCACCAGCATCAGTGTCAGGCCCAGCGCGAACCAGCTGCACCGCCCGACCACCCGCACCTCCCTGCGTTGCGCGTCGATCATCACCCGCCCGCGCATCAGCGGAAAGTAGCGACCGCCAAAGCTCGGCGTGAAGCTCTCGCGAAAGGCGACACTGCCGTCCGGCAGCGCGCGGAATACCAGGCGCAGCCAGGTATCGGCCGGCAGATCATGCTCCAACCCGGCCAGCGAAAGCTGCGCCAGCTCTGCCGGCGTAGCGGCAATGCGTTGATTGAACAGGACGATGCCGGTGCGGAAGAAGAACGGCGCCCACAGCACTAGCAGCAGGACTTCGATCAGCAGCAATGCGATCAGGGCGATGGCCATCGGTCTTCCATGAACGGGACCGGGGCATCATGCCATAGCGAATACGCCACGCCAGTAGATCCACGCCGTGCGTGGATGTTGCCCGGAACCAGCTACCGTCCTCGCGGGGGCGGTCCAGTGAATCGAGCAGTCTCCTGGGTTCAATCGTCTTCCACCAGATCGCTGAGATCCAGAATCTGTGGATCAACACTGTGCGCGACGATGCTTCGGAGCATTCCAGCCTTTGGGCGTAGGGCATAGCAATGCATCGTATGGATGGGATTGAATTCCAGCCACGGGCAGGATGAGTGCCCCACGATAACCGGCATGTTGAAATTGATGTCTTTTGGATCATCCAGTGGAAGGGTCCATTTGCCGCCGTGATGCTCCCACACTACATCGCCCAGATATCGTGCAAACACAATCCTCAGGCCATCCTGTTCGTCCTCCGACAACGTTGCAGCCATCGTCGTGTACAGCGTCTCCAGGCGATCAAGGCTCTCCAAGCTGCCGTCAAGGTCGACGCCGCGGAGCTGTGCTTGTTCGATCAGCCATTCAATCTGATCGTCCATGATGATCAGAAACTGTTCGAAGGTTTCTCGCGCTTCTTCGAAATTGAATGCCATGCGGCCACCAGGGTGGGAGAGCGACGAGTGTGCCCCGGGCCTGTGATCCACACCATGCAACAAGTCCGAAAGGGTGGAGGGGCGATCGCATGCACCCACGCATGGCGTGGATCTACCGTTTCATCAATGCGATGCCTGCAATGGAATAGCTGGCGATCAACAGCCCGAACACTTACTCCGCGACGATGATCAGCCAGAAGGTTATCGGCTCGATGTCCCGCCATGCATCAATGGTGCCGGAGCGGTGATGGCTCAGATGAACATGCCCGGTGTTGATGGCAGTTGCCGGCGCCCAGGCAAATAGAAAGGCCATCAGCATGAAGAGCAGGCTGCCGAACAGGAATGCGACAGGTCTATGCCGGGGTGGCCGCAAAGTGGCGTAGGCGGGGCGCCAGGTGAAGGTGACCGCGATGAGCACCATCACAGAAAATCCCAGCCAGGTCATGAACGTGGTGCTCATGCGACGACACTCCGTGTCCAGCCGTAGGTGGCATGGGCGGATCATGCCATGGGTTTGGAGCGGGTGGTGGTGAAGACCATCCACGCATGGCGTGGATCTACCTCAAGCCTTCCCCATCCAACCCCAGGTCCCACGCCAGACCCAGCAGCGCGTCGTCCGTGCGGGACAGGGCAGGGCGCGCATCGGCCAGCTGCTGCAGTTCGCGGATCTCCTCGCGGGCCACCTCTTCCAGCTGCTGCAGCTGCTCACGCACGCTCGCGTTGCGCGGGCGCTCGGTGTCGGCGAGGGAGGGCAGGGCGCGGATCAGGGTCATGGTGCGGGTACAGGATGCATCCAACGGCGGGTTACAGGCAAAGGCCCCGGACGAACCGGGGCCTTGCGGGCTGCCGGCGGCGGCAGCGGACATCAGGATCAGAACAGCTCGACGGTGCCGGCGCCCATGCTCTGCTGGGCAACCGGCTTGTGCGGCGGGCGTTCCCATTCGCTGCGCAGTTCGCGCAGGCGGCTGCCGGTGCGCTGCAGGGCGGTGGCGATCTCTTCGTCGAACACGCCGCCATTGCGGTGCAGCAGTTCCTGCAGGGCCACCGCCTCGCGGTTGATCGCGGTCAGGCGGTCCAGGTGGGTGTGCACGCCGCCCAGCGCCTGGGTGGCGATGTCTTCGAACTGCAGGGCGCGCACGGCTTCGGCCACGCTGCCATCGATCGAACGGGCGCAGTCGGAGACTTCGCGCATGCCATCACCCAGCGACGCATTGATCTGCGCGACGTTGTCGAGCATCGCCGCCGCCTCCTGGCGCGCTTCGCGGGAGCGGTCCATGTCACGCGAGGCCATGTGCGAGACCGTCTCGCGCACCTTGGCAATGGCGTCCTTGGAGCTGTGCGCCAGCTTGCGGATCTGCTCATTGAAGGTGGTCGAGCGCTCGGACAGGTTGCGCACTTCGTCGGCGACCACCGCGAAGCCACGACCGGCTTCACCGGCACGCGCGGCTTCGATGGCGGCGTTCAGCGCCAGCAGGTTGGTCTGGTCGGCGATCGACTTGACGTCTTCCAGCAGCGCGAAGATGCCATCCAGGTGCTGCGCCATCTGATCGATGTGCTGCACGGTGGTGCTGCTCTGGCCGCTCACCTGTTCCAGTGCTTCCACCAGCTGCTCCATGCGATGGCTGGCGTGCTGGGCGAAACGGGCAACGTCGAGGCCGGCATTGCCTTCATCACCGGCACGATCGACGATGCGCGACAGGGCCTGGCTCTGCTGGCGCGACTTGCGGTTCATGGCGTCGAAGCTGCCGCCCAGGCTGGACACCGCCTGGCGGATCAGGTCACGGGCGCGTTCCACTTCGCCACGCGAACCGTCGATCTCGTTGCCGACGAAGTTGCGCAGTTCGGTCAGCAGCTGGTCCTGCTCACGCAGGACACGGGCGTGTTCCGGGGAACGGTGCGCCTGGGCGCGGGTGGTCCACCACGCAAAGCCGAGCCAGCTCAGCGTCATCGTGGTCAGGATCGCCCAACGCAGGGCGGCCGGCCATTCGAAACCGATGGCGAAGGGGAGCAGCAGGGTCAGAGCCAGGGGGGCGGCCAGACGGATGAAAATGCGTGAGTACATGGACGTTCTCGGGAGGTGCACGGAGGATGTATCGGCCGTACCCCCTTTCTCTTTAACGTCGAAATGCCTCGAAGTGCATTCTGAATGCGCCGGTTTTCCGACGCCTCGGCGGCTTCGGGGTCAGAGCCCTTTCCTTGCCGGAAAAGGATCCGACCCCATGGGGCTCAGGCCAGCTGGCGGTCCACGGCCTCGATCATCGCCTTGCGGCTGAACAGGAAGTCCCAGTAGCTGCCGCCCAGCTGCCGCCACAGCACCGCCGAGCGCACCGCGGCCAGCAACAGGGCGCGGATCTCGGCGACCACACCGGCCTGGCCCAGGTAATGCGGGTTGCCCTGCACCATCACCCGCGGCTTCAGGTGGCTGATGGTGTCGGCGTACAGGCCACCCAGGTTGGCCAGCACGTCCGGGTGCCCACTGTCGCCCAGCTCGACGGCTTGGCGCTGGGCGCGTTCGATGCCCGAGGCGACCTTGTTCACGGTGGCGCCGTCCTGCACGAAGCGGCGCTCCAGCTGCAGCACCGACAGGGCCAGCTTGGGCAGGATCGGGTCCTGGCCCTGGCTGCGGAAGTAGTTGTGCAGCAGGCGCAGCCCAGCCTTCAATGCATGGCGGTCACCGAACACCTCCTGCGGCGAAGACGCGTCGACGCGGAACACACTGTCCACGGCGGTGCGCACGGCAGCGGCGTCGGAATGGCCGGTATCGGCGATGCGGCGTACCTGCTGCAGGGCCTGGGCAATGCCGGCCAAAGCCAGGACGCGGTCGTCGACAGTGAAACTCATGCAGCGATTACCTCAAAAGGGGAAGGGGTGGTGCGCAGGCGCTGTTCCAGCGGCGCATCGGTGGCGGCGATCACCGCGCCACCCAGGCACACATCACCGTCATACAGCACCAGTGATTGACCGGGAGTAACGGCGCGCTGCGGGCGCGCAAAGGTGACCAGCACGCTGCCATCGTCCAGCACCTCGACCGTACACGGCTCGTCGGGCTGGCGGTAGCGGGTCTGGGCGGTGCATTCGAAGCGCCGTGCCGGCGGCGCGCCGGCAATCCAGTGCGCGGTTTCCGAGCGCAGGCGGTCGGACAGCATCCACTTGCTGTCGCGGTCC
This sequence comes from Stenotrophomonas sp. 80084_Sma, assembly GCF_056481995.1. Classification (NCBI taxonomy): domain Bacteria; kingdom Pseudomonadati; phylum Pseudomonadota; class Gammaproteobacteria; order Lysobacterales; family Lysobacteraceae; genus Stenotrophomonas; species Stenotrophomonas sp. 80084_Sma. The sequence continues at coordinate 2,317,038 of NZ_CM151177.1, forward strand.
TGGTCCACGTACAGCACGTTGCTGGCCACATCCTTGCCGACCACGTACCACGGCGCGGCCGGGCGGCCACGCACGCCGCCGATGTTCAGGCCCTCGCGCTGGCCCAGGGTGAAATAGAAGACGCCTGGGTGCTCGGCGATCACACTGCCGTCGGCCGGGTCCAGGATCTGCCCGGGCTTGGCCGGCAGGTAGCGGCCGAGGAACTCGCGGAAGTCGCGCTCACCGATGAAGCAGATGCCGGTGGAGTCCTTCTTGGCGTGGGTCGGCAGGCTGACGTCACGCGCGATCCGGCGCAGGTCGGTCTTTTCCAGGTCACCGATCGGGAACAGGGTGGCCGCCAGCTGCGCCTGGCCCAGCTGGTGCAGGAAGTAGCTCTGGTCCTTGGAGCGGTCGGCGCCACGCAGCAGCAGCCATTGGTGGCCGCGCTGGGTCACCCGCGCGTAGTGGCCGGTGGCAATGCGTTCGGCGCCCAGCTCGCGGGCGGCATCCAGGAAGTGCTTGAACTTCACTTCGCGGTTGCACAGCACGTCCGGGTTCGGGGTGCGGCCGGCCGCGTACTCGGCCAGGAAGTGCTCGAACACGCCCTGCCAGTACTCGCTGGAGAAATCACGGAAGTGGAACGGGATACCGAGCAGGCCGCAGACGGCCACTGCATCGCGGCGGTCGTCCTCGGCGCGGCAGTCGCCGCTGCCGTCGTCGGCCCAGTTCTGCATGAACAGACCGGCTACGGCCTCGCCCTGCTGCACCAGCCGCCAGGCGGCGACCGAGGAGTCGACGCCACCGGAGACGCCCACCATCACGCGCGGAGTGCTCATGCGACCTCCCGGACCAGCGAAAGCGGATGGCGCTGGCCACCCAGGAAATCAGCCACCACCTGCCAGACCAGCGGGCTACGCAGGCGCTCCGTGGCGGCCTGCAGCTCGGCCGGGGTCAGCCACAGCGCGCGATCGATGCCGGTGTCCAGCGGCTGCGCCGGGTCGTGCGATACCGGACGCGCCGCATAGCAGAAGCGCAGGAAGGTGGTGCCGTCGCCGGCCGTCCACTGGTAGCAGCCGATGAAGTGGGTCAGCTGCACCGTCCAGCCGGTTTCCTCGCGGGTCTCGCGCAGGGCTGCCTCGGCCAGGCTTTCGCCCGGCTCGAGGTGGCCGGCCGGCTGGTTCAGCACCTGGCGGCCGTCGATGGTCTCCTCGACCAGCAGCACGCGGCCGCCGTCGACCACTACGGTGGCGACAGTGGCGTGCGGTGCCCAGCGCGGGTCCGGCGTGGTGTTCAACTCAGAACTCGTCCTTCTTGGTCAGTTCCAGCTCCATGGCGTCGGCGGTGCGGATGGCCGCATCGATGGCGTCGCTGAGCTGGTCGGCCGTGGCATCGGCGTCGATCTTGACCACGAACATGGCGGTGGTGTCCTGCTTCACCCAGCCGCCCATCTTGGCGTCCTGCGAATCTTCCAGCAGGCGGTTGGCTACGGCCACCGGGAACTGCTTGGTCTTGGCGTTGTAGGCCGGCGACCAGATCTCGCGGATGTTGTGGGTGCCGAAATCTTCCACCGACGAGCGCACGTAGACCATCTGGGTGCGATCACCCTCGACGTCGAACACCATGCGGTAGTCGCCGTCCTCGTCGACCTCGTAGGTATAGCCCAGCTTGTCCAGGTGGCGGGCCACGGCCTTGTCGGCCTGGGTCTCGGCGGCGGCGGAGCCGGCGGCGGCCAGGGCGATCAGCAGGGCGGGGAGAAGGGTCCTTTTCATGAAGATCCTGTGAAACAGTGTTGAGAGAGGATGCAATTGTGACGGTGGGCGTGCGTGCCGTCCAATCTGCGGCAGGCCGACGCAGGCTGGCCCGTGCCTCTATAATGGGCAGATGCCCCATGAGTCTTCCCCCGATTCCCATCACGAGCACGGCGTTGCCGTGGAGCCCGCGCGCCCGGAAGTGGCGCCGCCGCCGTTTTACCAGGTGATGCTGCTCAACGACGACTACACCCCGATGGATTTCGTGGTGGACGTGCTGCAGCAGTTCTTCAGCATGGACCTGGACAAGGCCACGCAGGTGATGCTGCACGTCCATACCCGTGGCCGCGGCGTGTGCGGGGTGTTCACCCGCGAAGTGGCCGAGACCAAGGTCGCCCAGGTCAACGAGTACTCGCGGATGAACCAGCACCCGCTGCTGTGCACGATGGAAAAGGCCTGACCGGCTGACGGTTTTCGTCCGGGCACATCGACTCCGGACCCGGTGTGCCCACCAAGGTGGGCACCTACCAAGGCAGGGGCCTGTATCGATAGTGGATGGGGCGTGCCCACCAAGGTGGGCATCTACCAGAGCGCGGGATCAGCCCTCCGCCAACGCCTCCAGTGCCATCCGCGCCACCGCCTCGTCGACTTCGGCGGGGTCGCCATCATCCCGGAACCACACCGCTGACAGCCCCGCGCTGGCTGCGATCCAACGCAGCAGGCGCGTGCGTTCCAGGCCCGCCAGCGCGCCGACCTGTTCCAGCCGGGTGGCAAACCGCTCGGGTCGGGTGGCCACATGGATGCCGGGGCCGCACAGGTCCGGATTGCTGAACATCGTCGTGTAATCGAACGCGCGGTCGCCCAGCAGCCGCTTCGGGTCGATCGCCAACCAGCCGCGCGCGCCGAAATCCAGCACGTTGTCGTGGTGCAGGTCGCCGTGCAGCGGCCGGATCTCCTGTTCCTGCTGCAGCAGGCCCTCCGCCAGTGATCTGCACTGTTCCAGCAGTGTCGGCAGCGCAGCCCTTGGCTGCAGCAGGTCGGCGAACCATGTTCGCAGGCAGATCAGTTCCGCTGGCGGTGCGCCCCGTGGCCGGTGCAGCCGTTGCAGGACCTGGCACAGGACCGTGGTGCAGGTGTCATCGTCGCCCTTGATCGAACGTTGCCGCAGCGAGTCGCCGCCGGCACGTTCGATCAGGATCGCCGGGCCCTCGTGGGCCAGCAGGCGGGCGGCGCCGTCACCGTCCCACCAACGCAGCAGGCGATGGCTGTTCTGCTCTTCGGTTTCGCTGCTGATCTTCAGCATGGCCGGCTTACCGGCGGCGGTCAGCACCGGCCAGAGCCGGGCATGGGGCGTTTCGATGGCTGCGCCATCACGCCGCAATCGCCAGCGGCTCAGGTAGGGTTCGCTCATGCTGGGTGGGCTGTCCTGGAGTGAATGAAGATCAAGCGATTCGCACTGATAACGCCATCTGAACGCAGCAATCCGCTAGGGTGATGGAAATCGCGTAGTCAGGCCGCATATTGTCCCCATCTGCCGCCGGAGTAATCCATGTTCAGCAAAGACCTCGAACACACCATCGGCCAGTGCTACAAGCGCGCCCGTGAGGCCCGGCATGAGTTCATGACGGTCGAACACCTGCTGTTGGCACTGCTCGACAACCCGTCCGCCCAGGCCGTACTGAAGGCCTGTGGCGCCGACGCCGAACGCCTGCGCCAGGAGCTGGAGCAGGCCATCGAGGCCTCCGTGTCCCGCCTGGCCGAAGATGACGGCCGCGATACCCAGCCGACCCTGGGCTTCCAGCGCGTGTTGCAGCGGGCCGTTTACCACGTGCAGTCCTCGGGCAAGAAGGAGGTCACCGGCGCCAATGTGCTGGTCGCCATCTTCGGCGAGAAGGACTCGCACGCCGTCTACTACCTCAACCAGCAGGATGTCACCCGGCTGGATGTGGTCAATTACCTGTCCCACGGCATCGCCAAGCTGGGCGAGGAAGGCGAGCAGCCGTCGTCCTCCTCCGAGGGCGAAGGCCGCATCGAAGGCGGGGAGGGCGAGCCGAAGGGTGATGCCCTGACCGAGTTCGCCAGCAACCTCAACGAACAGGCCCGGGCCGGTCGCATCGACCCGCTGGTCGGCCGTGCCGACGAGATCGAGCGCACCATCCAGGTCCTGTGCCGCCGCCGCAAGAACAACCCGCTGTACGTGGGTGAGGCGGGCGTAGGCAAGACCGCCATCGCCGAGGGCCTGGCCCGCCGCATCGTCGAGGGCTCGGTGCCCGACGTTCTGGCCGATGCGGTGATCTATTCGCTCGACCTGGGCGCGCTGGTGGCCGGCACCAAGTACCGCGGCGACTTCGAGAAGCGCCTGAAGAGCGTGCTGACCGCGCTGAAGAAGGTGCCCAATGCTGTGCTGTTCATCGACGAGATCCACACCATCATCGGTGCTGGCTCGGCGTCGGGCGGCACCATGGATGCCTCCAACCTGATCAAGCCGGCGCTGGCGTCCGGAGAGCTGCGCTGCATCGGCTCGACCACCTTCCAGGAGTACCGTGGCATCTTCGAGAAGGACCGGGCGCTGGCCCGCCGCTTCCAGAAGATCGACATCGTCGAGCCGACCGTCGGCGAGACCTACGAGATCCTGCAGGGCCTGAAGTCCAAGTACGAGCTGCACCACGGTGTGACCTATTCCGACGAGGCTCTGCAGGCGGCGGTGGACCTGTCGGTGAAGCACATCGGCGACCGCCTGCTGCCGGACAAGGCCATCGACGTGATCGACGAGGCGGGCGCCCGCCAGCGCCTGCTGCCGGAAGGCCAGCGCAAGGAACTGATCGACGTCGAGGAAGTGGAGGCGATCGTCGCCAAGATGGCGCGTATCCCGACCAAGCAGGTCAGCGCCACCGACAAGGATGTGCTGCAGCACCTGGAGCGCAACCTGAAGATGGTGATCTTCGGCCAGGACCCGGCCATCGAGACGCTGTCCTCGGCGATCAAGCTGGCCCGTTCGGGCCTGGGCAACCCGGAAAAGCCGATCGGCAACTTCCTGTTCGCCGGTCCCACGGGTGTCGGCAAGACCGAGGTGACCAAGCAGCTGGCGCTGCAGCTGGGCATCGAGCTGGTCCGCTTCGACATGTCCGAGTACATGGAGCCGCATTCGATCAGCCGCCTGATCGGTGCGCCTCCGGGCTACGTCGGCTTTGACCAGGGCGGCCTGTTGACCGAGAAGATCGTCAAGACGCCGCACTGCGTGCTGCTGCTGGATGAGATCGAGAAGGCGCACCCGGACATCTTCAACATCCTGTTGCAGGTGATGGACCGCGGCGTGCTGACCGATACCAACGGTCGCGAGGCCAACTTCAAGAACGTCGTGCTGGTGATGACCACCAATGCCGGTGCGGCGCAGGCCTCGCGGCGTTCGATCGGCTTCACCAAGCAGGACCATGCCACCGACGCGATGGAGACCATCCGCCGCAGCTTCACCCCGGAATTCCGCAACCGCCTCGACGCGGTGGTGCAGTTCCAGGCGCTGGGCTTCGAGCACATCCTGCGCGTGGTCGACAAGTTCCTGATCGAGCTGGAGATGCTGCTGCAGGACAAGCACGTCAGCCTGTCGGCCACCCCGACCGCGCGCGACTGGCTGGCCCACCATGGTTTCGACCCGCTGATGGGTGCCCGCCCGATGGCCCGCGTGATCCAGGACAAGATCAAGCGTCCGCTGGCCGACGAGCTGTTGTTCGGCAAGCTGGTCAACGGTGGCAAGGTCAGCATCGACGTCCGCGACGACGAGCTGGTGGTCGAGACCCAGGCGGAGCCGGAGCGGCTGCTGCCGGTCACGGTGGAATGAGCTGATGCCATAGGCTTGGCGTGAAAGCCTGGAAATGACAAGGGCGGCTTCGGCCGCCCTTGTTGTTTCCAGTGGGACTGTCGTCCGCGGCCTTGCTTGAACGGAACGGAGGTGCCAATGCTGTCTTCTGGTCGCGATAGGGTGTTGCCCTGTTTGTATCGCGAAACGATACAGGATACAGTGATGATCATCGGTTTTCGCCACAGGGGCCTCGAGCGGCTCTACCGTTCCGGCAGTAGCAGTGGAATCCGCCACAGTCACGCCAGCAAGGTGTTGTTGATCCTGTCGATCCTGGATGTTGCTTCGGGTCCTGAGGATCTCGCCATGCCTGGATTGCGTCTGCATACGCTTCAGGGCGGCCTGAAAGGGCATTGGTCTGTATGGGTCAATGGAAACTGGCGGATTACCTTCCGTTTCGCCGGCAGCGACGTGGAGCTGCTGGATTACCTGGACTATCACTGAGGCCGCGCATGATTCATCACCATCCGCATCCCGGGCAGGCGATCAAGGCAATGGTCTTTGATCCAATGGATCTGTCTGTGACCGAAGCGGCCGAGCGCCTGGCAATGTCGCGGGTAGCCCTTTCGCGGGTTCTGAACGGCAAGGCGGGCATCAGTCCTGACCTGGCCATCCGCCTTGAGATGGCGGGGGTAAGTACTGCGGTTTTCTGGATGGGGCTGCAATCCAGCTACGATCTCTGGTTGGCACGGCAGCGCGCGCAACCGAGAGTGTTGTCGCTGGTTGCCGCGACGCGTTGACGTATATCGCGACAAGGGCGGCTTCGGCCGCCCTTGTCCTGTCTGGGGTCAGCGGCTGCGGCGGCGCGCCTCACGCTTGAATCGCTCGGCATCGATCGGCTCGATGCGTGCAACCTCGCAGCTGCCGCGACCTGTGTCCAGTGCGCTTCGGCCCTCGCTGCACAGCTCGTCAGCTTCTTTGCCGTCGGTCTTGAAGCCGAGGCGGGTGGCCAGTACGGCAGAAGGGCAGCTGTTGCGGAAATGCACGACATAGTGGTCTTCGCCGGAGCGAAGCAGGATGTTCTTGTCGGCGCCGGCGCGAACGATCTGCTGTTCGCTGGTCAGTGATACGCACTGTGCCGGCGCGGTGTCGGCGGCATGGGCGGACGACGCCAGCAGGGTGACGGCAGACAAAGCCAGGGGGATGAGCAGGGAAGACAGGTTCATGGCGGGGCAGGGGGCAGCGATCCGGACTGGATCGGATCCCAAGATGCCGCCGCCGCTGCAAATGCGAATCTGCCGCAAGCAGGGCTGACCGACGCCACGGTGAGATCGGTCACGATGACCTTTGGCGCCTCAGGCCGCGATCGAACGGAATCCCTGCTGGCGCCCCTGGTCGCCGCCGTCTTCGATGACAAAGGCGACCGCCTCGTGCGGAATGTGCAGGCGCTGCTTGAGGGTGCTGCCCATATGCGGAATCTCGCGCTGCACGGCCAGGTACAGCGGGTGCGAGGCGTCCATGCTGGTGCAGACCAGGCAGGGCTGGCCGAACCAGGTGCCGTCCGGGCCCTTGCTGGCGTAGCAGCGGCTGGTGACGGACTGGGGGTCCAGGACGATCAGGTGGGTCATGCGCGCAACGCCTTCTGTGAAGAACGCATTGAGTCTAGAGTCGCGGCGCGATGCGGTATTTCGGACAGGGACGAAAATCGATCGGTCCCGGTGCCGGTCGCTTTCTTCCGCGCACGACAAAGGGCCAGCAGCGAGGCCGGCCCTGTCGGAGTGGCGCAATGCGCCGACCGCTTACTTCATGCGGTAGGTGATACGACCCTTGGTCAGGTCGTACGGGGTCATTTCAACTTTGACCCGGTCACCGGTGAGGATGCGGATGTAGTTCTTGCGCATGCGGCCGGAGATGTGGGCGATGATTTCGTGCCCATTTTCCAGACGAACGCGGAAAGTGGTGTTCGGCAGCGTCTCGCTGACGGTGCCCTCGAACTCGATGGAATCGTCTTTCGACATGTAGTCCTGTGCGGTTCAGAAAACGGCCACGCTGGGCCTAAGGCGCGGTATTTTACGCGTGATGGGCCCGGCTTGCAAAGTTTGTGTTAACCCCCGGCCAAACGCTGTGCTGGCAAGCGTCCTACCGCCTGGGTCCAGGGGCCTTCACGGCCGTCATGGTGTACGGCCTGACGGACGTGCTCCAGGAAGTCCGCGCGCGGCAGGTGCTCGGCGCCCATCCGCAGCAGGTGCGGATTCTCCACCTGGGCATCGATCAGTTCCCAGCCCCAGCCACGCAGGGTGGCTGCCAACGCGGCCAGGGCGATCTTGGAGCCGCCACTGGCGCCACTGAACATGCTCTCGCCGAAGAACATGGCGCCGATCGCGACGCCGTAGATGCCGCCGACCAGTGTCTGCCGATCCCAGACTTCGAAGGAATGGGCGAAGCCAAGGTCGTGCAGTTGGCTGTAGGCCTCGACCATCGCCGGGCTGATCCACGTACCGTCCTGGCCAGGGCGTGGTGCGGCGGCGCAGGCGCGCATCACCTGGCTGAAGGCGCTGTCGGCGGTGATCTCCCACGTGCTGCTGCGCAGCTGGCGGCGGAAGCGACTGGACAGATGCACGCCGTCGGTGCGGAACACCATGCGCGGGTCCGGCGACCACCACAGGATTGGCTCACCCTCGCTGAACCACGGAAAGATACCGCCGGCGTAGGCATTGAGCAGACGCACCGGATGCAGGTCGCCGCCCACCGCCAGCAGGCCATCGGGCTGGCGCAGTGCGGTCTCGGCCGGAGGGAAGGGGGCGTCCGGCGCATCGGCCAGGCGCCAGGGCAGCTGGCGGGTCATGGGGCCATTGTATTCGTCGTGGTGATTCGTGATGTCTGGCACCATCACTGTTCACCGGCAAGGAGCCTCCGAATGAGTGACTCGATCAGCGCCATCCTCGACCTGCATGACGCCCCGCGCACGCGCAACGACAGCCAAGGCATGCTGCTGTCGATGGCCACTGAACAGCCGCGTCAGCTGGGAGAGTTGATGCTGCAGGCGCTGGCGCGGCCTTCGCCGAGCTCGGCCTTCCTCGACATGGCACTGGACCTGCTGCCGGATGACGCGGTGCCCGCGGTCGTGGCCGACGCGTGGCGCCGCTATCGCGCGGGCGAGCGCGGTGACGTGTTGACGAGCGTGATGGAGTTCGCCAGCTATCAGGCGCCGCAGGTGCTGCAGGGCGACTGGGAGGCATTGCTGGCGGTCGCCAGTGAGGATGAGGTGCAGTTGGCCACGCAGGTCTGGCAGGGCCTGCCCAGCGCGACGGCCGCGCATTGGGCGCAGATCCTGGCCGAAGCCGATGACGATCGCGAAATGGCGCGGGCCAGGGCGTTGCTGCTCGCCGCCCAACCCGAAACCTACGCCATTGCTCGCGGCTACCTGGTCGACTGGGGGCGGTTGGATGCCGAGGTCTGGGCGCACTGGGCCGGCCTCGCCGAAGGTCCGCAGCCGCGTCGCCTGCATGGCGAGCGGCCATTGCACTTCCGCTTCGGCCACGAACAGCATCGCGCGCAGCAGGCAGACGAACCGAGCTGGCGCAAGCGCACCTGGCGCCTGCACCCGACCTGGAATGGTGGGCAGGTACACCATGTTGGGGAGATGGGAGGGCCGCTGGAAGCGCTGTGTAGCAGCTGCCATGCGCCGCTTCAGCGCCTGCTGCAGACCGATGCTGCCGCGCTGCAGCCGGGCGCGTCGGGCGAGATCACGCTGGGGCTGTGCCTGGACTGCTGCGGCTGGGAAGACCCGCCCGTGCGTTTCTATCGCCACGATGCCGACGGTCTGCCCACCTGCCATCCCAGCCAGCACCGTGCGGTGCCGAGTACGCCCACCGACAGTGGCGACCTGATGCGGGCCGAGGTGGGCCTGGTGGCGCTCGAAAGCGCGCGCTGGCAGCAACAGGACTGGGGCCAGTCCAATCATCGGCAGAACCTGTCGCGTGTGGGCGGAGCGCCAAGTTGGGTGCAGAGTGCGTGGTACCCGGCGTGCATCGATTGCGGCGAAGAGATGCCGTTCGTGATGCAGCTGGATTCGACACTGCCGACCACGGGTGAGGGCACGCTGCTGTGGGGCAGCGGCGGCATGCTCTATACGTTCTGGTGTGCAAAGTGCCGGGTGAGCGGGCACTTCTGGCAGTGCACCTGAGCACAGCGCCCTCGCTATTGCCTTGGTAGGTGCCAACCTTGGTTGGCACGCCTTTCGGCACCGCGCCAATCGAGCAAGCGCGCCTCTACGGTTCTACGCGGAACGGCCCATGCCCCTGCAGCTCCTGCTGGTAGCGCCGCACACTCTGTCGCTCCTGCCGGCACCACTCCTGCAGCGCTTCCGCGAAGTCCGGATCGGCCACCCAGTGCCGGCTGCGCACCAGCGTCGGCAGGAAACCGCGTGCCAGCTTGTGCTCGCCCTGTGCGCCCGGCTCGAAGCGGGTCAGCCCTTCGCGCAGGCAATACTCGATGCCCTGGTAGTAGCAGGCCTCGAAGTGCAGGCCGGGCAGCGTGGCGCCGCCCCAGTAACGGCCGTACAGCGTGTCTCCACCGCGCAGGCATAGCGCGCCGGCAATCGGCTCGCCGTCCTGTTCGGCCAGGAACAGCACCAGCCCCCGACCCAAAGAAATGGCCAGGTGACGCAGGAAGGTCTCGGTCAGCGCCGGGGCATTGCCGTACTCGAGGAACGTCTGCAGGTAGAAGCGGTACATCGCCTGCAGATCGGCGCGGCTCGCTTCATCGCCGTGCACCACGCGGAAGGTGATGCCCTGGCGAACGACCTTGGCCCGTTCCTGGCGGATGTTCTTGCGATGCTTGTGGTTCATCGCACCGAGGAACTGGTCGAACGTGGCCCAGTCGCCCGGGTTCTGCCACTGGAACTGCACGTCCTCGCGCAGCAGCCAGTCATCGCCGAACAGCGCCTCGTCGCCGGCGGTATGGAAGTTGATGTGGGCCGACGACACCCCCAGTGGCGGCAATGCGTCGCGCAATGCCGACAGCAATGCGGCGCGCTCTGAATCGTGACGGGCCAGCAACCTTGGGCCAGTGACCGGCGAGTACGGCACCGCGCCCAGCCACTTCGGATAGTAGTCGCGGCCATGACGGGCATACGCGTTGGCCCAGGCATGGTCGAACACGAATTCGCCGTGGGAGTTGGTCTTCAGGTAGCCCGGAATGGCGCCGACCAAGGTGTCACCTTCCCATAGCGTGAAGTGCCGGGGCTGCCAGCCCCAGTCCTCGCGCAGGCAGCCGTGCTGTTCAAGCCCGGAAAGGAAGGCATGACTGACGAAGGGGTTGCGGCCGTCGTGCAGGGCATCCCAGTCGGTGGCGGAAACGGACTGCAGGGAGTCGAGGAAGCGGAGGGAGGGCATGAGGGAAGGATAGGGCAGATGAAACAGAAAGGCCGACGCACTGGCGTCGGCCTTTTGCCTGAGTCGAGCTTGGCTCGACGCTACAGAAGCAGATCCGCTTCTCAGCCGGCCTTGCCCTGTGCGTCCAGGTAGCGCTCGGCGTCCAGTGCGGCCATGCAGCCGAAACCGGCCGAGGTGATCGCCTGGCGGTAGTGCTGGTCGGCCACGTCGCCGGCGGCGAACACGCCTTCCACCGAGGTCTGGGTGGCATTGCCGCCGAGGCCCGAGCGGATTTCCAGGTAGCCGTTGTTCATCGCCAGCTGGCCGTCGAACAGGGTGGTGTTCGGGTGGTGGCCGATGGCCACGAAGAAGCCGTGGGCGTCTATGTCGCGGGTGCTGCCGTCCAGGGTGGACTTCACGCGCACGCCGGTCACGCCGGCGTCATTGCCCAGCACTTCCTCCACCTGGTGGTGCCAGACGGTCTCGATCTTGCCTTCGGCCACCTTCTTGAACAGCTTGTCCTGCATGATCTTCTCCGCCTTCAGGGTGTCGCGGCGGTGGACCAGGTAGACCTTGCGGGCGATGTTGGACAGGTACAGGGCCTCTTCCACGGCGGTGTTACCGCCGCCGACCACGACCACGTCCTGGTCGCGGTAGAAGAAGCCGTCACAGGTGGCACAGGCGGACACGCCGCGGCCCTTGAACTCGTCCTCGGTCGGGATGCCCAGGTACTTGGCGGTGGCGCCGGTGGCGATGATCAGGGCATCGCAGGTGTACTCGTGGCTGTCGCCGATCAGCTTGAACGGGCGCTGCGACACATCGGCGGTGTGGATGTGGTCGAAGATGACCTCGGTCTCGAAGCGCTCGGCATGGGCCTGCATGCGCGCCATCAGGTCCGGGCCCATCAGGCCGTGGGCGTCACCCGGCCAGTTGTCCACCTCGGTGGTGGTCATCAGCTGGCCACCCTGCTGCAGGCCGGTGATGACGACCGGCTTCAGGTTGGCGCGGGCGGCGTAGACGGCGGCGGTCCAACCGGCCGGGCCGGAACCGAGGATGACGAGGCGCTGGTGGCGGGAGGGCAGGCTGGTGCTCATGTAGACTCGCGAAAAGGTAGATGGGACAAGGCGCTGGCGATGTTTGCGCAGCATCCGTGGCTGGTCATAGAGTGGCGGCTGGGGCAGGGCGATTCAAGCCGATGAACAGAACGCCGTCATCCAGCAGTGGTTCCGGCCCTCTGATTGCCCTGTCAGATGTCGCATAACTGAAAACTGACGCCGTCTCATTTATTATCAATCACTAACAGCGCATTCCAAAGGTATGGTCTAAGGTGGCGAAGCAGGTCCCCGAACGCTCCAAGTCCGACGACAGCAAGGCGTCACGTCGCACGGCCGCGGCGGCGACGACCGACAATCCACGCCGCCAACGCCTCTGGCGCGACCTTGGCCTGATCGCCATCGCGCCGGCGCTGCTGTACCTGGCGGCCAGTCTGTTCACCTATTCAGCGACCGACCCGGGCTGGTCGCACACCGGCAGCGTGGTCGCGCCAGTGCACAACCTCGGCGGCCGCGCCGGCGCCTGGATCGCCGACGTGCTGCTGCAGCTGTTCGGCTACATCGCCTTCCTGCTGCCGGTGGTGCTGGGCGCGCTGGCGTGGATCGCCATGTTCGGCCTCAAGCGCGAGAGCAAGGGCGAGAACGACCTGGACCCGGCGCTGCGCCTGGTCGGCCTGGTCGGCTTCCTGATCGCCGGCACCGGCTTCCTGCATGTGCGCCTGTTCAGTGGCGATGTCTCCAGTGCCGGCGGCATCCTCGGCAAGCTGGTGGGCAACTCGCTCACGGTGGGCTTTGGCGCGCTGGGCGCGAACCTGTTCGTGCTGGTGCTGCTGCTGGCCTCGATCACCCTGGCCACCGGGCTGTCCTGGTTCACGGTGATGGAGAAGATAGGCCGCGGCGTGATGTCGCTGGCGCCGTTGCTGGCGCGCAAGAAGGAAGAAGTCACCGAGTGGCAGCAGACCCGGGTGATGCGCGAGGAGCGCCAGGAAGTGCGCAAGGCCGATGCCGAGGTGCGCGCCAAGCGCGAGCCGGTGAAGATCGAGCCGCGCCCGGAACCGGTGATCGAGAAGAGTGACCGAGCCAAGCGCGACACGCAGATCCCGATGTTCCGTGGCGTCAACGGGGATGGCTCGGACCTGCCGCCGCTCGCGCTGCTGGACGACCCCAAGCCGCAGCCGGTGGGCTACGACAAGGAAACCCTGGACGCGCTGTCGCGGCAGATCGAGTTCAAGCTGAAGGACTTCCGCATCGACGCCCAGGTGGTCGGCGCCAACCCCGGCCCGGTCATCACCCGTTTCGAGATCGAGCCGGCGCCGGGCATCAAGGTCAGCCAGATCAGTTCGCTGGACAAGGACATCGCGCGCGGCCTGTCGGTGAAGTCGGTGCGCGTGGTCGACGTCATTCCGGGCAAATCGGTGATCGGCCTGGAAATTCCCAACGTCACCCGCGAGATGATCTACCTCTCCGAGCTGCTGCGTTCGAAGGAATACGACAAGTCGGCCAGCGTGCTGACCCTGGCGCTGGGCAAGGACATTGCTGGCCGCTCGACCGTGGCCGATCTGGCGCGCATGCCGCACCTGCTGGTGGCCGGTACCACCGGTTCGGGCAAGTCGGTGGCGGTCAACGCGATGGTGCTGAGCCTGCTGTTCAAGGCCTCGCCGAAAGACCTGCGGATGCTGATGATCGACCCGAAGATGCTCGAACTGAGCGTCTACCAGGGCATCCCGCACCTGCTGGCGCCGGTGGTCACCGACATGAAGGAGGCCGCCAACGGCCTGCGCTGGTGCGTGGCCGAGATGGAGCGCCGCTACAAGCTGATGAGCGCGGTGGGCGTGCGCAACCTGGCCGGCTTCAACAAGAAGGTGAAGGAAGCCCAGGACGCCGGCCAGCCGCTGATGGACCCGCTGTTCAAGCCGAACCCGGAACTGGGTGAGGCGCCGCGTCCGCTGGAGACGCTGCCGTTCATCGTCATCTTCATCGACGAATTCGCCGACATGATGATGATCGTCGGCAAGAAGGTGGAAGAGCTGATCGCGCGCCTGGCACAGAAGGCGCGTGCGGCCGGCATCCACCTGATCCTGGCCACGCAGCGCCCGTCGGTGGACGTGATCACCGGCCTGATCAAGGCCAACATCCCGACCCGCATCGCCTTCCAGGTCAGTTCCAAGATCGACTCGCGCACCATCCTCGACCAGTCCGGCGCAGAAACCCTGCTCGGCCACGGCGACATGCTGTACCTGCCGCCGGGTACCGCCATGCCCGAGCGTGTGCACGGCGCCTTCGTCTCCGACGAGGAAGTGCATCGCGTGGTCGAACACCTCAAGGCGATGGGCCCGGCCGATTATGTCGACGGCGTGCTGGACGAGGTGCAGACGATGGGCGACGGCGTGGTCGTCGGTGCCACCGGCCTGCCCGAGAACAGCTCTGCCGGCGATGAGTCCGACCCGTTGTATGACGAAGCGCTGCGGGTGGTCACCGAGACCCGTCGCGCCTCGATTTCCGGCGTGCAGCGCCGGCTGAAGATCGGCTACAACCGTGCAGCGCGACTGATCGAGGCCATGGAAGCGGCCGGCGTGGTCAGCCCGCCCGAGCACAACGGCGACCGCACGGTGCTGGCACCGCCGCCGCCGAAGTAAGACCCGACGTATCCCCCACGACGTCCAAGGAACCGACGCATGCTTCACCCCGTACCAAGCGCGCTGGCACTGGCGCTGGCAGCCTTCCTGGCTGCCGGCCCGGCACTGGCAGACACCGCCACCTCCGCGCCCGCCACGGCGCCGCCTTCAACCAGCGGCGATACCGAAGCCAGCAATAATTTCAGCATTGTCCGCTACCGCGCCGACTATCAGGTGCGGCCGGATGCAGGCAATGTGCAGACCGAAACCTACGAAGTCCTGCTCAAGACCAAGGCCTCGGTCGAGCAGTTCAGCCAGGTTCGGCTGAGCTACAGCGAGAAGATGGAGACGCTGGAAGTACTCGGCGCCTACACCATCACCGCCGACGGCCAGCGCCGCGACGTGCCGGCCGACCGCATCTACACCCAGGAAAGCTATTCCAGCGCCTCGGCGGCGATGTATGCCGACCGCAAGGTGCGGGTGATCGTGTTCCCGAACCTGGCCCCGGGCACGCGCCTGTTCTACCAGGTACGCCGCACCCAGGCCACGCCGTACTTCCCCGGCTACTTCGGCCTGTGGGAAACCTTCAATGTCTTCACCGAGTACGAGGACGCCGAGGTCACCCTGAGTGCGCCGGCCAACCTGCCGATGTTCGTCGACAGCCGCGGCGTGCAGGGTAGTGATCGCCCGACGGTGAAGAACGGCCAGGCACAGTGGCGCTGGCGCTACCAGCGTCGCGAAGCCATGCCAGCACAGAACTGGTCGGCGGCGGGCTGGGAGTTCGGCCCGAACATCATGGCCAGCACCTATCGTGACTGGTCGCAGATGGGTCGCGCCTACCAGCTCAAGGCCGGCCCGGCCGCGCAGGTCACGCCGGAACTGCAGGCGCTGGCCGATGAGATCACCGCTGGCATCAGCGACCGTCGCGATCAGGCCGACGCGTTGTACCGCTGGGTGGCGCAGAACATCCGCTACGTGGCGGTGTACCTGGGCAATGGTGGCCTGGAGCCGAACAGTGCGCAGAGCATCCTCGACAACCACTATGGTGACTGCAAGGACCATGTGACGATCCTGGAGGCGCTGCTGGCGGCCAAGGGCATCGCCAGCTCGCCGGTGCTGATCGGTGCCGGCGGTGGCCCGACGCTGCCGAAGATCCCGGTGCTGGGCCGCTTCAACCACGCCATCACCTACATCCCCGAGTTCGATCTGTACCTGGATTCGACCACGGCGTGGGCGCGCTTCGGGCAGTTGCCGGAAGGTGACCTGGGCGCACCGGTGATGCGTACCCGCGACGCCTCACTGGCGCGCACCCCGGCCAATACGCCGGAGCGCAATGCCACCTCGATGGAGGTGCACTTCACCTTCGACGCCAACGGCAACCTGCGCGGCGAGACGATTCCGAAGCTGGGCGAGAACGCCGAGATCGGCATGCGCGCCCAGTTCTCCCAGCTCAACGCGCAGAACCGTGCGCGCGCTGAAGAGCAGATCATGGCCGCGTCCGGTTTCGATGGGCGAGGGCAGCTGCAGATCCAGGGCGTGCCGGTCGACCTGACCCGGCCGTTTGGCTATCGCATGGCGTTCCAGGCCGAGGACTACGCCGACTTCAGCGTGGCCGGCGGCATGGCCGTGCCGGATCCGCCGGGTGGCGAGTCGGTGCGTGGGCTGTACGCCACTGCCTCGGCGCCGGCCAACGAAACGCCGTTCTACTGCAATGCCAGCCTGCGCGAGGAAACCTATCGCCTGCAGTTCCCGGCCAATGCGCCGATCATCGCCATCCCGGCCAGCCAGCGTTTCGCCAATGCAGCCGGCGAGTACCGGGTGGACTGGAGTCGCGAGGGGCAGGAGGTGATCGTGCACCACCGCTTGCAGCAGAATGCAGTGCGTGGGCCAGAGGCGTTGTGCCAGCCGCAGGACTATCCGGCGTTCCGCGCGCTGTATCGCGAAGTGCGGCGTGGCTTCCGCGGCCAGGTGCTGTACGGCAAGCTGCCGGGATCCGGTGGCTGAATCGCCGATGGACGTTCAGGGCGGCATAATGTCGCCCTGATCGCCCATTCATCTTTCCCCGGGCACACTGGCAACCACCTTTCCTGGCGCCCGCGCCCACAGGATTCCCGCATGAACTTCCGCTTCCGCCGTTTCCTTGCCACCACCACCCTGGCCGTGGCCTGCGCCGCCGCCGGCAGCGCCTGGGCTGGCGCCCGCGATGACCTGAAGACCTTCACCAGCGGCCTGAAGGGCCTGGATGGCCAGTTCAGCCAGCAGGTGTTCGACAGTCGCGGCAAGGTGAAGGAATCGACCAGTGGCCGTGTGGCACTGTCGGCGCCGCGCCTGTTCCGTTGGGAATACGTGCGCCCGCACGAGCAGTTGATCGTGGCTGACGGCAGGAAGGTCTGGATGTACGAGCCGGACCTGGAGCAGGCCACTGTTCGCGAGCAGGGCAAGGAAGAGCAGAACAGCCCACTGACCGCGCTGATCAACCCGGCGCTGCTGGAACAGCAGTACGACGTCAGCGAAGAGGCCGCGCAGCGCGATGGCCTGCAGTGGCTGTCGCTGTCGCCGAAGCGTGAGACCGAAGCCAGCTTCCAGTACGCCGCGCTGGGCTTCAATGCCCAGGGTCTGGCCAAGATGGAAATCACCGATGCGGTTGGTCAGCGCACCGTGATCAGCTTCAGTGGCTGGAAGCGCAACCCGGGCTTCGCGGCGGGCACCTTCAGCTTCACCCCGCCGAAGGGCACCGACGTCATCGGTAATTGATCTGTGGCCCGGCGCAAACGCTCTGGTGGGTGTCAACCGGCACCGTCTTGGTGGGTGTCAACCTTGGTTGACACGCTTTTGATCTGCCGGCCAGCGGCCGGCACTACCGGAATCGTGGCCACCCGGCGCGGTACAATGGCCGTGTGCCAAGACATCGCTCCACTTCATTCCCCGGCCCCGATCTGCTGAGCGTTGATCGGGAACACATGCGCCCGCTGGCCGAGCGCATGAGACCGCGAACCCTCGACGAAATGGTCGGGCAGAAGCGCCTGCTCGCGCCGGACAGTGCGCTGCGCCGCGCGGTCGAATCCGGTCGCGTGCATTCGATGATCCTGTGGGGGCCGCCGGGCTGCGGCAAGACCACGCTGGCCCTGCTGCTGGCCGAATATTCCGACGCCGAGTTCCGTGCGATCTCCGCAGTGCTGTCCGGCCTGCCGGAAGTGCGCCAGGTGCTGGCCGAGGCGGCGCAACGGTTCGCCGAAGGCCGCCGCACCGTGCTGTTCGTGGATGAGGTGCATCGCTTCAACAAGGCGCAGCAGGATGCGTTCCTGCCGCACATCGAGCGCGGCACCATCCTGTTCGTCGGTGCCACCACCGAGAACCCGTCCTTCGAGCTGAACTCGGCGCTGCTGTCGCGCTGCCGCGTGCATGTGCTGGAAGGTGTTTCGCCTACCGACATCGTCGAGGCGCTGGAGCGTGCGCTGGGTGACCGCGAACGCGGCCTGGGCGAGGAGGGCATCGAGGTCGCCCCCGAGCTGCTGCTGGAAGTCGCGACCGCCGCCGACGGCGACGTGCGCCGCGCGCTGACCCTGTTGGAAATCGCTGCCGAGCTGGCGGGCGGGGAGGGTGGTCGCATCACCCCGCAGACCCTGACCCAGGTGCTGGCCGATCGCACCCGTCGCTTCGACAAGGGCGGCGAGCAGTTCTACGACCAGATCTCAGCGCTGCACAAGTCTGTTCGCAGTTCCAACCCGGATGCCGCGCTGTACTGGCTGACCCGGATGCTCGATGGCGGCTGCGATCCGTCCTACCTGGCCCGCCGGCTGACCCGCATGGCCATCGAGGACATCGGTCTGGCCGATCCGCGCGCGCAGAGCATGGCGCTGGAGGCCTGGGACATCTACGAGCGGCTGGGTAGCCCGGAAGGCGAACTCGCGTTCGCTCAGTTGGTGCTGTACCTGGCCAGCACCGCCAAGTCGAATGCAGGCTATGCGGCCTTCAACCAGGCCAAGGCCGATGTGCGCGAGAGTGGCACCGAAGAAGTGCCGCTGCACCTGCGCAATGCGCCGACCAAGCTGATGAAGGAGCTGGGCTATGGTGCCGAGTACCAGTATGACCATGATGCGGAAGGCGGTATCGCACTGGACCAGACCGGCTTCCCGGATGCGATGGGCGAGCGCGTGTATTACAACCCGGTGCCGCGCGGCCTGGAAATCAAGCTGAAGGAAAAGCTGGACAGGCTGCGCGCCGAGCGCGAGGCGGCAAGGGCGGCAAAGGGTCGTTGAGCCCGCTCTTGTAGAGTCGAGCCATGCTCGACTCCGCTCTTGCACGGACTACGGGTGCCTTCTGGAACAGCAGTCGAGCATGGCTCGACTCTACGGAGGGCAATGGCAGTCGAGCATGGCTCGGCTCTACAGGGGGCAATGGCAGTCGAGCATGGTTCGTCGCCACATTGTCCTGTGCGCCTGCATTTGGCACACTCCGCGGCTTCTCTTTCAAGGATCGATGCCGTGCAGGAAATGATTCTGCCGTTGAAGCGCTACGCCCAGTTCGAGGGCCGCGCCAACCGCCGCGAGTACTGGATGTACCAGCTGTTCCTGTTCCTGGTCGCAACCGCGGTGATGCTGCTGGCCGGTGTGCTGGCGATCCTCCTGCGCAACAGTCCCGATGCACTGGCCGGCATTCTGATTGGCATGGTGGCACTGCTGGGCGTGATGTGGCTGGCCACGATCGTGCCGCTGATTGCCGTGACCGTACGCCGCCTGCATGACTGCAATCAGTCGGGCTGGCTGTTCCTGCTGGCGCTGGTGCCGGGCGGTGGCATTGTGATCATGATCTTCTCGCTGCTGCCGGGCACGCCGCAGGAGAATGTTTACGGTCCGGTGCCTTCGGGGCCGTGAGGCTGCGGGAGTCGAGCATGGCTCGACTCTACAAAAGCGGGGAGGGGGCGAAGCCGGCGTGATGCCGGCTTCGTCATTTGCAAGGGGGTGTCGGTTGCGCGAGGCAGGATACCGGAGGGGGCTGACGGCCTATGCAGCGCGAGCCGTTATAGGCAAGCCCAGCGGGCTGTCGTGGATGATGCCCCATTGCGGGTATTGGCTATCGTGCAGCTTGACGTCAACAAAGCCGGCTTCCCCCAGCAATCGCACCAGATGAGGATACGAATAGATCCTCAGTTCCAAAGTTGAGCCGTCACCACCATGGAAGGACAGGTCAGAGAATCGTTGCTCCCTGCCATCGCTGGTGATGTTGACAAGAACCCGATCCGCACCTTTGCCCTCGATCCGGTAGTCGTTGAGCTCAGGGAAGTGCTCAATCGTGACCTCGTGAAATCCATAGGGAACGGTGAGCACAAGCAGCCCGCCCGGCTTCAACAATGCCCGCAGGTTTTCGAGCGTGCGCTCGCAGGGCCCATCCACGTGTTCCAGTACATCTGAGCTGACAACAAAGTCATATTTTCCCAGGTAGTGTGCGGCTGGGTGACGGATGTCCAGCATGGGGCGCTTGTGGAAGTAGGTATTGATGTAATCGAACTTGCGCCGCAGGGCATTAGTGTAGATATGGGCGTCGGTCATGCCGATTCCCTTGATCTGTCCGCGCCTGGGGATCCGCTCAAGCACGCGGATCTCCCGCGCTTGGTCCATCTCCGACTGCAGGGCTGCCATGAGGGCACGGAAGCGCAGAGTGGATCCGCAGCCAATACAGCTGCGGGTTTCCCTTTCGGCGATGGCCTCGCGGGATGCTCGCAGGCGGAAACCGCAGATGTTGCACGCGGGCCTCTCGGTGGTCGGTATGCTCACGGGGAAGACGTGTGGGCGAATCGTGTCGAGCCCTTTTCGGGCAAGGCTGCGGCAAATGGCGTACACGCTATGACAGTCCCTGTTCTTGTTGATACCGCCTAGCTTGCCGTATGGCCGTGGCGCGAATCCAGCCTGCCCATTGTCTCGTTTCGTGCCGAAGGCCCTCATGCGCGCGTGATACACAGTGTGACGTTCGATCGATGTGATAATCATTCGCGTTTAAGGTAGACTGCGGTCCCTTGTGAACCGGCGGCCCTGGGCCGCTTCTGCCGCCGCTGATGAAGCATTTCGTCCCGCCTTCGCGCCGTGGTCCACTGGCCCGCGGCCTGGTCGCCTTGATGATGGGTCTGCTCTTGGCCACCCCGTACGTCCATGCGCAGCAGCGCAATCCGCTGCAGAAGATCGGCCACACCGTGCTCGACGAGCCGGCGGTCAGTTATCGCTTCGAGCATTTCGTGGTGGACAGTCCCGACCAGCAACGCCGCTGGCGGGTGAATGTGGCGATCCCGGCCAAGGCCAGCAAGGCGCCGCTGCCGGTGCTGTACGCGCTGGATGGCAATGCCGTGGCGATGGTGCTGGATCAGCCGTTGCTGGCCGAGCTGGCGGCACGCAAGGCGCCGCCGGTACTGGTGCTGATCGGTTATGACAACGACCTGCGCATCGATTCCAAGGCGCGCACCCGCGACTACACCGCGTGGATCGACCGCGCCGACGACGAGAGCGGTACGACCCAGGCGGTCGGTGGCGGTGCTGCCGCGTTCCTGGATGTGATCGAACGCCGCATCAAGCCGGAAGTCGAGCGCCGCGCACGCATTGATACGCAGCAGCAAGCACTCTGGGGCCACTCGCTGGGTGGGTTGTTCGTGCTCAATGCGCTGTACACCCGTCCCGCCGCCTTCCAGTCCTATCTGGCGGCCAGTCCGTCGCTGTGGTGGAGCCAGGGCGCGGCGCTGGGTGATCCGGAACAGCAGTTCGTGCAGAACGTGCATGGCCAGCCAGCAACGCTCTGGCTGATGCTGGGCGGTGCCGAGCGTGTCGGTGATCGCGGCAAGCGCGACATGAACAATCCGCGCGTGGTCGCACACCTGCGCCGCATCGGTGGTGCCACCCCGGATGCGGCGATGCAGCTGTCCGAGCGGTTGGCCAAGGTGCCGGGCATGCGCGTGCAGTACCGCGAGTTCGACGGCCTCGGTCACGGCCCGATGCTGCCTGCGTCGTTCCATGCCGCGTTGCATGAACTGTACGGCGTGACCGACCGCAGTGCCGGTGACGGCGCACCCAATAGCGGTGACAACGCCGCCGAATGAATCCCTTCGCATGCCAAGGCGTGCGACCCCACTACCCAGGCGAGGCTGCCGATGTGCAGCGGCCCAGGCAACCGATGAATCCCGCGTCACGTGGCGCGGCCTACGTGTGCAAGGAGCCTTCCATGTCGTTCCGTCCGTCTTTCCGTCTCACATCTCTCGCCGCTGGCCTGTTGCTGGCCGTGACCGCCACCGCACAGCCGGTGTTCGATCAGCCGGCCAACGCCACCTTCAAGGGCGAGGTCGTCTCGCGCGGTGAGAACGTGGTTCCCGGCAGCACTGCCGACGTGGTCGGTCGCGGTTTCGTGCCGGGCCAGAAAGTCAGCCTGTTGCGTGGCGACAGCGTACTCAACACGCAGCCGCTGGTGGTCGATGCCGATGGCAACTTCAAGACCCAGCTGAGCATTCCGGCCGACGCCGTGCCGGGTACCCACCCGGTGGTGGTGCGCGCCAGCCAGCCGGCTGCAGCCACCGTGCTGAAGCTGCGTGTCTCGCCGCAGCTGCCGCTGTCCGGCCAGGCGCAGTTCGCCACCCAGTCCAACAAGCTGGTGCCGGGCCTGTATCAGTCCGCCTACAGCGCCGCCAGCAACGCGGTGTTCGTGACCTCGGCCGTGGGCCGCCCGCCGGTGACCCAGTCGCAGCTGTTGAAGCTGGACCCGAAGTCGCTGAAGGTGACCAAGGCGATCACCCCGGCGCAGGTGCCGGGCAGCACCAATGGCGCGGTCTACGCGGTCTACGGCGTTGGCGTGGATGACACCAACGGCAATGTATGGGTCACCAACACCCGCCAGAACTCCATCGCGGTCTACCGCCAGAAGGACCTGTCGCTGGTCCACCAGTTCCCGGTCGATGCCGTGCCGCACGCGCGCGACGTGGTGGTTGATGGCACCCACGGCAAGGTGTTCGCCTCGGCCACGGGCGAGGACCATCTGTCGGTGTTCGACGCCAAGACCCTCAAGGAGCTGCCGGCGGTGACGCTGGAGTCCGGCGTGGACGACGGCAAGTTCACCCCGATGAGCCTGGTGCTGGACGAGAAGGGCGGCAAGCTGTTCACCGTCAGCATCGGCACCCCGGAAGCGGCAGTGATCGACGTGGCCAGCGGCAAGGTCGAGAAGGTCATCGACCTAGGCAATTCGATCAGCGCCTCGGGCGTGGCCTTCGACGCAGCGCGCAACCGCCTGTACGTGGCCTCGCAGGGCACCGACAACCTGCTGATCGTCGATGTGGCCGCCGGCAAGGTGCTGCACGATGTGCCGGTCGGCGCCGGCGCGCTGAACGTCGCCTTCGATGATGCCTCCGGCCTGGCCTACGTCAGCAACCGTGGCGCTGGCACGGTCACCGTGGTGAACGGTGACGGCAAGGTGGTCGCCAACCTCGACGGCGGCACGCTGCCGAACCACGTCCGTGCCGATGGCAAGGGCAACGTGTTCGCGGTGAACAAGTCGCGCGGCGCCGAAGACCCGAAGGGTGACCGCATCACCCGCATCACCCCGAAGCAGTAAGTCACACGGCGGGGCGGCGTGCGCGTCGCCCCACCAGCAAGGAGAACGAGCATGAACATCGCGTCCCGTCTGCGCCTGTGTGCGCTTCCGTTGGCTGTCTCGCTGGCACTGGCTGCCTGTGGCGGTTCATCGACGCCCTCGGACACCGGCAAGCCGGTTGAACCCGCCGCCGCAACCGCGGCTGGCGAAGCCGCGTTGCCGGCTGGCTGGCAGCGCGTGGCCGGCACCGATATGCCGGCCGTGCGCGATCAGAAGGCTGTGCTGCCGGCCCAGGTGCATTCCGATGACGGCGCCGACGTCGAGGTGGCCGATACCAGCCGCATCATTGCCGGTGGTGACGACGTGATCGCGGTGATCGAGGCGCTGGGACTGGACAAGCAGGTGTTCGCCGCGCCGACCAATACCACCACCCAGGCTGGCCTGGCTGCCCCGCACCAGTTCCTGTTCAACCGCACCACGGGCGTGGAGGGCGTGCTGAGCCTGCAGGGCTCGCTGTTCCTCGGCAACAGTCTGCGCCGCCACACCGAACTGGCGAAGAAGCTGCGTGAGGTGGGTGAACCGGCGGTGGTCATCGATGACCTGCAGCCGGCGCCGGACAAGGTGCGCAAGGTCGCCGCCGCACTAGGGCTGGCCGAGGCAGGGCAGACGCTTGCCACACAGGTGCAGCGTCAGCTCGACGAGGCTGCAGCGATTGGCAAGGGGTTGGGCCATGCGCCACGAGTGATCCACGTCTCGGCCACCGGCGCCGGTGGCTCACCAACCGTTGCAGGTGCCGACAGTGCGTCGGCGCAGCTGATCGCACTGGCGGGCGGCATCAACATCGGTACCGAAGCGGGAGTGAAGAACTACTCGCAGCTGAGCAATGAGGGCGTGGTCGCGGCGGCACCGGAAGTGATCCTGGTGACCGAGCATGACCTGCAGCTGTTCGGCGGTGCCGAAGGCCTGTGGAAGGCGTACCCGACGCTGAAGCAGACCCCGGCCGGGCAGGCCAATCGGGTCTGGGTGATGCCGGATGTGCAGCTGAAGTACACCAGCGTGGGCTCCGGTGCCGGTGCGCTGGCGCTGGCCAAGGCCCTGGCGGCGTTGCCGAAGGCATGAGTCCGGCGGATCGGCGCCGCCGTCGCGGGCGGACGATGTTGCTGGTGGCGTTGCTGGCACTGCTGGGGGCAGTGCTGGCCTCGTTCGCCGTGGGTCCGTTGCGGCTGCCGCCGATGGAGGTGATGCAGGCGTTGGCGGTGAAGCTGGGTCTGCTCGATCCACAGGCGGTCAGCAGCCGCGACCTCGCCGTGGTCTGGCAGCTGCGTATTCCGCGTGCCCTGTTGGGCGCGATGGTCGGTGCGTCGCTGGCGATGGCCGGTGCCAGCCTGCAGGGCCTGTTCGGCAATCCGCTGGCCGATCCTGGCATTGTCGGTGTCAGCCAGGGTGCTGCGCTGGGTGCAGTCGCTGCCATTGTTCTCGGCGCTGCGGGCGCAGCCGGCTGGCTGGTGCCGGTGGCTGCATTCGCTGGTGGTGCACTGGCGATCGGCCTGACCTACGCATTGGCCCGGCCCGGCAAGGGTACGGGCAACGCCACGCTGCTGCTGGTCGGTATCGCGATGGCCGCGTTCTGCTCGGCGTTGATCGGTTTCCTCACATATATCGCCAGCGAAAGCGAGCTGCAGTCGCTGGTGTTCTGGCAGATGGGCTCGCTGGCGCGCGCCAACTGGGCCGATGTGGCGGCCGTGGTGCCGTTGTTCGCCATCGGTGTGTTCGCGCTGCAGCGATTGGCTACGCCGCTGGACATGCTGGCGCTGGGCGAACGCCAGGCACAGCACCTCGGGCTGGATGTCACCCGCACGCGTCGCCGCCTGGTGGCGTTCAGTGCGCTGCTGGTGGGCGCAGCGGTGGCGTTTGCTGGTTCGATCAGTTTCGTCGGCCTGGTGGTGCCGCACGTGGCGCGCCTGCTGGTCGGCCCTGGTCATCGCTGGTTGCTGCCGTTGTCCGGCCTGCTGGGTGCACTGCTGATCGTGGTGGCCGACACCGCCGCGCGCACATTGGATCCGCCGGCGGAGATTCCGCTGGGCCTGTTCTCGGCTGCGCTGGGCGCGCCGTTCTTCCTGTGGCTGGTGCTGCAGCAGCGCCGCAAGGCCGCACCATGAGCGTGTTGTTGAAGCTGCACGAAGTGGTGGTGCGCCGCCAGCAGCGCGAGATCCTGCACGGCATTTCGCTGGCGTTTGAACCGGGTACGGTCACCGCACTGGTTGGCCCGAATGGCGCGGGCAAGTCCACGTTGCTGGCTGTGGCGGCAGGTGACCTGCGTGCCGACGCTGGCGAAGTAAGCCTACTCGGCAAGCCGTTGGCCGGTTACAAGGCCGGGCCACTGGCGCGCGAGCGCGCGGTGATGCCGCAGGAGCACGGCGTGCGCTTCGCGTTCAGTGTGGAAGAAGTGGTGGCGATGGGGCGGCTGCCGCATCCGCCGGATCCAGCCGTGGACGACGCCCAGGTGGAAGCGGCAATCGATGCCGCCGAGCTGCAGGCGCTGCGCCTGCGCGAGGTGCAGCAGCTGTCCGGTGGCGAGTCCGCCCGGACGACGTTCGCGCGCGTGCTGACGCAGGACACGCCGCTGCTGCTGCTGGATGAGCCGACCGCAGCGCTGGATCTGCGTCACCAGGAACGCACGCTGCGCAGTGTGCGCGCCTGTGCCGAAGCCGGTGCGTGCGTGATCGTGGTGCTGCACGACCTCAATCTGGCCGCGGGCTATGCCGACCGCATCGTGCTGCTGGAGCAGGGCAGGGTGGCGGCCGATGGCACGCCGTTGCAGGTGCTGACCGAAGATAATCTGCAGCGGGTCTACCAGCAGGATGTGGTGGTGTTGGAGCACCCAAGGCGTGGGGTGCCGCTGGTGGTGGTCACGTGACTGTGTGAGGGCGTCGCGCTGGGCGCTTCTGACCGCGGCATCAGGCCCCTCAATGGCGCGGCGGCAGCGGATCCCGTATGCTCCGCCGGAACCAGGGGGCAAGCACGATGAAAGGGATTTCGTGGGTGGTCGCGGCAGCGCTCGCGACGGTGCTGGGTGGGTGCGCGACGCTGAAGGCACGACCGGATGTTCCACTGGCCGCGGACGAGGGCTACGTGGTGATGTCGGTGAACTGCGCCACCAGCAACATCAGGCTGATCACGATCTTTGCCAGCGGCACGCGGTCGACGTCGCCGTTGGCTGACCTGCGCGGCGAATTCGAGTTCGGCTGCAGGGCCGGTCTGGCCGCCATCCGCGCCAAGGCCGGGCGCCACTATGTCGGCTACCTGACCGAACATGGTTATGGATACGTCGGGGCGGTGCCCGAAGACGAAGCGCTGACTTTCGACGTGCGTGCAGGCGAAACGACCTACATCGGTGAGGTTGTGGTGTCTGGACTGTTCGACCGCCTGCACTCAAGGCCGACCTGGATCTCGGTACGCGATCGCGAAGCGGAGTCGTTACGGCTGTTGCAGCAGACGCAGCCCTGGCTGCTGGAACGCCATCCCTTCCACACCCGGCTGGCGACACCAGCGCCGGGCGCGCCGAGCGCCGAAGTGCTCGCCGAGCAGTTCCGCAGCTGCACGCCGGCGTGCGACAGCATCCTGGCCCTGCCGCTGTTCATCCGCTGAGGAGGTTTCCAATAAAGTGGATCTGCATGTGCTGACTGATGGGTCGCGCCATCCGGACGCTGTATCATTCGGCGCCAGTTACATTCAATGGACTGATTCAATGTTGCCCTCCGCTTCAGGTGTTTCGCGGACGTTGCTGATCGCATCGGCCTTTTTCTCTGCATTTGCCGCCAATGCGGCGTCGACATCTCCAGTTTCGCTGACCCACGCGGCCGAGAACGCCTCGCTGATCGAGACCCTGCATTCCAGTAGCGAGGGTGCTGCAGTGACATCGATGAAGACGCAGTACTTCGCCAACGAGGAAATGTCGGTGAGCTGGGACGACCAGCAGGTGCTGGTGCTGTGCAGTGAAGCGGCGTACCTGCAGATTCCTGCCGCCAAGCTCAAGGCCGGAGCGTTGACCTCCGAGCAGCGGCAGATGATCGTCTATCAGGCACTGATGTCAGGCCTTGGGGTTGTCGCGGGCGTCGTCGGGCCGGCAGGCGAGGTGGTGGCCGTGGCTGATGACGGTAGCGAGACTCGCAGCGTTGGCGAAAACAGGTGGGCGTATGGCGTCGAGCGCTACGACGTCATCACCCAGCGGCTCCCGGATGGTGCGCTTCGGGTACGAACCCGCAAGACGGAAACCGTGAATACCACGCCGCCGGCCGGTCCGGACGACATGCTCAGCACCGAAGACGACCAGGCGGCACGCCTGTCCGAGTTGGCGCCGGTGGGCAGCTGGACCGAGGTGGTTGTCCATGAGGGGCCGAGGCTGCCGCATGTGGATCCGGCAATGTCGTTGAAGGGCTGGATCTCGATGGGGGACGACCAGGCTGCGACCGTGGCTGAGGCGCGCAAGCTGCACGACTGCAAGTAAGGCGGGGCAGGGGTCAGAGCCCTTTGCATTGGGCAAAGGGATCTGGCCCCGGTCATTGCCGGCCTCATCGTTCTATTTATGTGCGTAATATTCACTTGCGCGCCAGATTGACCGGTCTAGAATGCGCCCCATGAACCGGATGCCGCTCCTGAAGTTTTTCACCCTGACCCGCGCAAGCGCGGAACGGGCGTGTCTGCCTGGAGCCCCACGAGGCCGTTGAGACGGCCATCGCTGGACCTTCGACAGAGCGCCCTCCGGGGCGCTCTTTCCGTTTCTGATTTCCCGCAAGTCGACCAACAGTCGACTCTACCCAGTCGGCCCTACCCAGTACCCAAGGAGAACGTGCCATGCACCAGATCGCCGAGACCGAACGCTAGCCGCGCACCCTGTCGCCAACCGGGGTGTGCGGCCCCTGAAGTTGGCTTTGCAGGAACCTCTTTATGAACACCCAAGTCCTTTCCCGCCGTCGCAACCTTGGCATCATTGCCCACATCGATGCCGGCAAGACCACGCTGACCGAACGCCTGCTGTGGAAAAGCGGTGAGATCCATCGCGTCGGCGAAGTGCACGATGGCAACGCGACCACCGATTTCTCGGCGATCGAACGCGAACGTGGCATCACCATCGGCGCTGCTGCCGTACAGGCGCAGTGGGCGCCGCGCGACCTGCCGCCGCATCGGCTGACCCTGATCGACACTCCCGGCCACATCGACTTCGCCATTGAAGTCGAGCGTTCGCTGCGCGTGCTCGACGGCGCCGTGGCCGTGTTCTCGGCGGTGGACGGCGTGCAGCCGCAGTCGGAGACGGTGTGGCGCCAGGCGCGTCGCCATCGCGTGCCGCTGATCGCGTTCGTCAACAAGATGGATCGCGTCGGCGCCTCGTTCGAGCGCGTGCTGGAGCAGCTGCAGGACAAGCTGAGGGCGCGGCCGTGGGCGCTCGGTGTGCCACTGGGCAGCGAAAGCGACTTCAACGGCTGGGTCGACCTGGTCGATGAGCGCGTGCTGCACTGGCAGGATGGTGCCGTAACCACGGTGACCCCGTGGGACGACGCGGCGCGCACCCTGTGGCAGCCGCAGCGCGACGCACTGGTCGAGGCCGTGGCCGACCACGACGAACTGCTGGCCGATGTTTGGCTGGAAGGTCGCGTGATCGATGCCGAACAGCTGCGCGCTGCGATCCGACGGGCGACGCTGGCGGGCGCAGGCGTGCCGGTGCTCGCCGGTGCGGCCTTCAAGGACAAGGGCATCGAGACGCTGCTGGATGCGGTGGTCGATTACCTGCCGTCGCCGCTGGATCGGCCTGCCGTCACCGCTGAAAGCGAGAGCGGCGAGGTGGTGCTGCTGCCGGATCCAGACGGTCCGCTGGCGGGCCTGCTGTTCAAGATCACTCACCAGCAGCACGGCGCGCTGAGCTTCGTGCGGCTGTACTCGGGCACCTTGAAGGTCGGCGATGCGGTGGCCAGTTCGCAGCATCCGCAGGGGCGGCGTGTCAGCCGCCTGGTGCGGGTGCAGGCCGACCAGACCCATGACATCGAGCAGGCCGTGGCCGGTGACATCGTTGCGGTGCTGGGCTGGAAGGATGCGGTCAGCGGTGAAACGCTGAGCGGGCGTGCGCAGCCGCTGCGCCTGGAGAACATCCAGGCACAGGCGCCGGTGCTGGCGTGGCGGCTGGAGCCGGCGCGGGCGGCCGACCTGATCCGGATGGCGCAGGGCCTGGCCAGCCTGGCCCAGGAAGATCCGTCGTTCCGCGTCGAAACCGATCGCGACACGGCGGAGACCCTGGTCTGGGGCATGGGCGAGCTGCACCTGGAGGTGATGGTCGAGCGCCTGCGCAGTGAATGGAAGGTCGACGTGGGCGTAGGTTCGCCGCGCGTGGCCTACCAGGAGACACCGCTGCGAGCGATGACCGGCGTGGTGGGGCGGCTGGTCAAGCAGACCGGTGGCCAAGGCCAGTTCGCGCACGTGGTGCTGGATGTGTCGCCGCGCGAGGACGACCAGGTCGTGTTCAACGACCGCATCGTCGGTGGCGTGGTGCCGCGCAGCTTCATCGCGGCGGTGGAGAAGGGCGTGCGTGCCGCGCTGTCGGAAGGCCCGCAGGGCCATCCAGTGGTGGGTATCGAGGTCAGTCTTGTCGATGGCCAGACCCACGCCAAGGACTCTTCGGAAATGGCGTTCCATCGCGCCGGTGCCGAGGCGATCAAGGCGGCGCTGGTGGAGGGCGGTACGCAACTGCTGGAGCCGGTGATGGCGGTGACGGTGCATTCGCCGTCGGCGTCGGTGGGTGATGTGGTGGGCGATCTCAACCGTCGCCATGGTCGCATTGCCCGCATCGAGGACCAGGACGGTCGCGCCGAGGTCAGTGGTTTCGCACCGCTGGCGCAGCTGGTGGGTTACACCACGTCGCTGCGGTCTCTCAGCCAGGGGCGGGCCAGCAGTGAGGCGCACCTGCATGGTTACGAGCCGGTACGCGCTGCGTAAGGAAAGGCGAGGGGAGCCCGTGAGCGGGCTCCCTTTTTTTGTCGTCGGGAACGCCCATCCACGCATGGCGTGGATCTACCGGGTGATCGGGTTGCAGGCCCTGCAGTAGATCCACGCCATGCGTGGATGAATTCGCATCGACACCGGGATAATGCACTGCATTGCAACAAAACTGCAGAAAAAGCTGGATTAAAGTGATGCCTCACGATAAATTGCGCACCCCCCGTTGCTCGCCGCCGCCCGCACCCCTCTCATGCGTGATGACAAAGACCCCGGAACCCTGGAGCTGACCCTGCCGCGAAAGCGCGGTCGTCCGCCCAAGTTCGGGTACGCAATGAGTGACGCGCAGCGGGCAGCGCGCTACCGCGCGCGCCGGGCCGGGCAGGCCA
Organism: Stenotrophomonas sp. 80084_Sma; assembly: GCF_056481995.1. NCBI lineage: Bacteria > Pseudomonadati > Pseudomonadota > Gammaproteobacteria > Lysobacterales > Lysobacteraceae > Stenotrophomonas > Stenotrophomonas sp. 80084_Sma. The sequence continues at coordinate 2,347,532 of NZ_CM151177.1, forward strand.
ACCACGCCGATGTGCGCTCCTGCTCGGACATGGTGCTACTGGACAAGATCCGCGCTGCTGTGAGCGCGCGCGACACTGAACTGGCCGGGTTTCTGGTCCACGTCCTCTGGCAGCGCTACCCCCTGCAGTTGAAATAGGCCGTCGGTGGGGTGGCCGTTGTCATCGAGCTTGTTGATAATGCGGGATTCAGGTTGTTCCCGCTGGCGCGCCCGGGATGGCAGGCGCGCATGATCGAACGGTTCCCAAGATGACGACCACCAGCGACACCACCACCGAAGCGGCGCCGAGCAGCGCCCCCCTGTTCTACACCCGTCCGGTGCCGCTGCAGGCCGATGTGCATGCCGATCTGCGCATCCTGCCGGGCAGGCTCGAGTTTGCCGCCGGCAACAACGCCATTCCGCTGGTGCTGGGCGAGTTCTCGCTGGCCCTGCATCACTTCCCGATCCTGTTTGCCGGCCCGACCGCCGTGCCGATGGCTGCCGTGGGCGTGTCCGACCAGAACCTGTTCATCAAGGACGGCCTGTGGGAAGACGAGGCCTATATCCCGGCCTACCTGCGTCGCCACCCCTTCATCTTCATCGACACCGGTGCAGACAACGACTTCCTGCTGGGCATCGACGAAGAGAGCGCGCGCGTGGTCAAGGGCGGTGACGAAGGCCAGCCGCTGTTCGTTGATGGCAAGGCCACCGACATGGTGCAGCAGGCGTTGGAGTTCTGCGGCCAGTACACCCGCGAACACGAACAGACCCAGGCCTTCTCCAAGGCCCTGATCGACAACGGCCTGCTGGTCGAGCGCAACGCCACCGTGCGCACTCCGGATGGCCGCGAGTTCAATCTCAACGGCTTCCTGGTGGTGGACGTCGAGAAGTTCGTGGCGCTGCCGGAAGCGACCGTGGTCGAGTGGCACCGCAGCGGCTGGCTGGCGCTGATCCACCAGCACCTGATGTCGCTGGGTCGCTTCAATGACCTTACCCGTCGCCAGGTCGAGCGCCTTGCGGCCTGATCAGGTCGATGGTGCGGCTTCCGCCCTGCGGGAGCCGTGCCACTGCTGCAATCCCCGCAGCAGTCGCCGCGCCTCGACCCAGTCAGGCGCGGCTTCATGCCCCAGTTCCCACAGGTCGGCCGCCGTGCCGGCCTGATCCGTTGCCCGGCACATCTGCAGCGTTCCCTGCAGCCGGTGTGCATGATGGAGCAGTGTCGAGGCATCGGCGTCCTGCACGGCCTGTTCAATCCTGGCCAGCTCATGGGCAATGTCCGCAGCGTAATCCGGCGCGGCGCGAGGGGTGTCATCGGGCGCAGTGCCGTGCGCCGAGGGCGGCAGGTCCAGCGCCTGCAGCAGGCTCGCAACCTGCAGCGGCTTGACCAGGATGGCGTCGAAGCCGGCCCTTCGGCAGCGTGCCGCGTGCCGGCGCCCCGTGCGGGCGGACAGGGCAATCACTCGCAGAGGTGCCTGTGCCTGCGCACGCAGCTGCTGCGCCAGTGCATAGCCATCCGAGCCGCGAAGCCCGATATCCAGTACGACCGTGCCGCGCGGTCGTAGCGCTTGCTCGGCCAATGCGGCGTCGGCATCGGCAACCGCGCGTACATCGGCGCCCAGCCGACGCAGTTGCTCTGCGACGACATGCCGGCTGAGTGCATGATCTTCGACAAGGAGCAGGTCGATGCCGGTCAGTGGCGACTGCTGCAGCGGCTCGATGGGCGGCTGATCGCCGTGAACGGCGCGGACCGGCAATCGCAGGGTGAAACGGCTGCCGCGCCCATGCACGCTGTGTGCGGTCAGGTTGCCGCCCATGGCAACGGCCAGTTCGTGCGCAATCGTCAGGCCCAGTCCGCTGCCGCCACGTCTCTGGCCATCCTCGTTCTGCTGGAATGGTCGGAACAGAAGCGCCAGTTGAGTGGGTGCGATGCCGATGCCGCTGTCGATCACATCCAGCAACAGCTCCCGGGGAGACAGGGCGGGTTGTAGTTGCAGGCGCACCTCGATACCGCCGACATCGGTGAATTTCAGTGCATTGCCCAGCAGGTTGTCGACAATCTGGCGCAGTCCATCAGCATCGAGCACAACCACCGGCGCTGGATCGGGCGCGCGATCCAACTGGAGTGACAGCCCTCTCCGCAGTGCCTCCGGCCGGATTGCTTCCAGTGCACGGGCACAGAGTTGGCCGACGTCGCAGGGCGTGGGATGCGGCCTGAAGCTGCCGCTGGCAAGGCGCGAGAACGCCAGCGAGCGATCGAGCAGCCTGCGCAGCGAGTGGCCGGCGGCAAGGGCAGCCGCGAGCAGTTCACGCTGCCCCTTGGGCAGGTGTGACTGGCTCAGCAGGTCGATCGAAGCCAGTACTGTCTGCGCGGAATTGCGCACTTCATGGCTGATCATTCCCGCCGCGCGCCCGAGGCGTTGTTCCGCGCGGCCGATTCGCCAGCGTAACGCCTGCCAGAGCACGGGCAGGCCGATGAGTGCCGCGGCCAGACACAGCAACCAGAGCAGGAGCGGGGAACGCACACGATCCAGTGCGCTCTCGATGGATGTGGGCAGCATCTGCTGCGCCCACAACTCCAGCAGGCCTGCGTGCTCTTCGAGGGTGATGGCGCGCAGCGCCTGATCGATGCGCGCCAGCAGCTGCTGGTCCTCCCGGCGGACAAGCAGGTGCAGATCGGTAGAGAATCCGCTGTCGAACGGGTGCAATTGCAGGTTTCCCGTGAAGTGCTGCCGGATCATCGAGTGCAGCGTTGCTTCCAGGCCGATCGCAGCATCGGCGTTGCCGCTTTCAACAGCGGCCAGGGCCGCATGGCGGTCGGGGAGATGCAGGAGGCGGATCCGGGGGTGGTGGATCGTCAGCCAGTCGGCATAGGGGCCGCCGTCAACCACGGCCAGCAGCTGCGCCCTCACGCCGGTAATGTCACGGGGCGGGCGCCCATCTTTACGCACGGCCAATACCGTCTTGCCGCCATGGAAGGCGCCGGAGGCCATCAGGTCGGGACAGGGAAGCGGGTGATGCGAGGGGCTGCCCATGACCAGCACCAGGTCGGCCTCGTCCCGGCAGACGGCAGCGACCGCTGCGCTCGTGCTGGGGTAGTTGAGATCGCGGAAGCGCAGGCCGGAATGCCGAGCCACAAGCTTGGCATAGCCATGGGCGAGGGTGGGCAGTGCGCTTGAATCCGCCAGCGTTGGGGGGAGCGGTCGCAATGATGGCGCGGTGGCAACCCGCACTTCGCGGCCGGCGGACCATCTCCGCAACTGTGCATCCTCGGCCGATGCAGCCGGCAGCAGGATCAGGGCCAGCAACAACGTGCACGACGTGCGCAGACGGAGGCGAACGCGCCGCCTCATTGGAGCTCCAGCTGCTGCCGCAGTGCATAGATCTCCACGTCATTACGCAACCCGAGCTTGCGCAGGGCGGCGACCTTCTGGGTGCTGACCGTCTTGACGCTGCGGTGGCGGCGCAGCGCGATCTCCGAGACAGTCAGGCCGGCCAGGAGCAGGTCCAGCACTTCGCGTTCATTGCGGCTTAGTTCCTCGCGGCACGCCGGGAACAGGCAATCAGCAGGGAGGCGGCACAGCCCCTGCGAGATGCGCACGATGGCATCAGACAGCATCTCCAGGGGCTCGGACTTGCTGACTACGCCGGAGATGCCGCTCGCCAGCAGGTGGTCGATGCGGGTGGTTGGCGTCAGCGTGGCGAAGGCGAGCAGGGGGATATGTGGAAAACACTTGCGCAGCAGGGGAACCAGCTCATCACTGCTGCGGTCGCCAGGCGCCAGGGTGAGATCGATGATGGCGACATCGACTGCCAGCTGGCGGAGGCTGCCGATGAGCTCGTCGCTGCGGGTGTGGCTGGCGACAATGCTGAAGCGAACGTCGTGAGACAGGTGCAGGGCGGTGCCGCGGCGGACGATTTCGTGATCGTCGAGGAGTGCCAGCCGCAGTCGGCGCGGTGCAGGATATCCATTCATGCGCAGGGAGGTGATCGGCGCCCGCAGGGCGTGGCGAACATTCTGGCGCCGCTGTCGCGTCGAGCATCGAACTTGTTGGAATTTTGCGATTATTCCTAAGAATCGATGCGTAAAGCCCATCAATTCAATGCCGCCGATTGATGAGGTGGATCGTCAGGCCCCAGTTACGCGCTTCGGGGTCGCGAAGCCGGCAGCCGGGTTCCATGTAGACATTGAGATTGATCAACCACTGATGCTTCAGGAAGATCCGCCCGGGGAGAAGGCTCCGCGTCATCGCACCGACTGCGGCACCCGCCTCAGCTTGTGGGTGTCGTAACCCATGGCCGCAATCCGCTCGACCGCCTGCTGGTAGTCACTGTCCGATACCTGCGGGGTGCGGGCCATGTACCAGACGTAATCGCGCTTGCTTCGTGCCACGATGGTCTGATGGTAGCTTTCATCGAGCCAGGCGATCACGTACTCAGCCTGGATCGGCCAGATGAACTGCATGCCCCAGATCGCGCCGTTGCCTTCCTTCTCGACACGGCCGACGGGGTGCATCGACTTCTGTGGCGCGTCGAAGCTGCCTTTGCGGTAAGTGAAGGTGGTCTGGATGCGTCCATCGGGGCGCAGGGCATAGCTCTCCACGGCGTCGAAGGCCTCGCGCTCAGGGCGCGACGGGATATGCGCGATTACGTACCAGTCGCCCATGAAGCGCGGTACATCCACCGACGGCGGACGCGGCAACGGGCGGGTGTCGCTGGAGCTGCAGCCGGAACCGAACAGGCCGACCGCGATCAGGGGGAGCAGCGGAAACATGCGCATCGGGCACCTCAGCGGGGTCGGAACAGATAGTGGGCCACCAGCCACTGCTGGCCGTCGTCGTAGCCGAACAGCTCGGCGCATGCCATCCAGAACATGCGCCAGCGCTGCCACCAGACCTTCGCTGCAGCCTGGCCATAGGTGGCGATCAATACCGGCATCACCCGCTCGCGGGCTGCATCCTGGTTGGCCAGCCAGTGGTCGGCCGTGCGCTGGTAATGGGTGCCGTCCAGCAACCACCGTTGCTCCAGGCGCAGGTCGCGCTGGAAATGCAGCAGTGTGTCGGCCGCCGGCATCAGTCCGCCGGTAAAGAAGTGGCGACCCATCCAGTTGTCGCCGCCGTCTGTCTCGAACGGATACATCAGTGTGCGATGGGCGAAGATGTGCACGAACAGTGCACCGTCCGGTTTCAGCCACCGTGCGATGCCTGCCAGCAGGCGCTGGTAGTTGCGTACGTGCTCGAACATCTCCACCGAGACACAGCGGTCGAACCGGGCCGTCGGCAGGTCAAGCTGGTTGACGTCGCGGGTCATCACCTCGACGTTGCCCAGGCCGCGCGCCTGGCACTGCGCCATGATGTACTGGCGTTGGCTGTGCGAGTTGGAGACGGCGGTGATATGCGCCTGCGGGTAACGTTCGGCCATCCACAGGGTCAATGAGCCCCAGCCGCAGCCCAGCTCAAGTATCTGCTGGTCATCGGCCAGTCCGGCGCGCTGGCCGTACAGTTCCAGCATGGCGTCCTCGGCCTGGTCCAGCGTTTCGCGCCCGGTGGCGTAGTAGCAGCTGCTGTACTTCAGCCGCTTGCCCAGGCAGGCCTGGAAGAATGCCGCGGGAACTTCGTAGTGCTGGCGGTTGGCCGCTTCGGTATGCAGCGCGAGTGGGCTGTCGGCCAGCTCGGTGATGCGCTGGCTGAAGCGTGCCGATTGGCCTTCGATGCCGCCTTCGCTTTCCTCATGCAGGCGTTGCGCGCACAAGCGGCGGATGCCCGCACGCAGCGCCGCATCGGGCACCAGCCCACGTTCGGCCCAGGCGATCAGCCCGGTTTCCGCATCTTCGGCCGGATTCAGTGACGGGATCGCGCTCATGCGGAATGCTCCTTGGAAGAACGGGGGAACCAGGGAAAGAACATCGAGGTAGTGCGCTGGTAGGCGCGGTAGTCGTCGCCGCGGCTGCGCAGCGCTTGCTTTTCAGTGAAGGGAATGCCGCTGAGATAGCGCAGGAATACGTACATCAGCAGCGGGCCGGCCCACGCCAGCCACCACAGTGGCGAGCCGACCGCGAGCAGGACATAGCCGAACCAGTGCAGCCACTCGAAGAAGTAGTTGGGGTGGCGGGAGTAGCGCCACAGCCCCTCGCGGCAGGTGCGGCCCTTGTTCGCCGGGTCGGCGCGGAAGCGGGCCAACTGGCGGTCGGCCAGGCTCTCGCCGCCGACGCTCAGCAGCCAGACAAGTGCGGCGGCCACGATCCACAACGTCGTGGTTGTCTGCGGATTGTCAGCCACCGCGAGGAAGGGCAGGGCGAACAGCACGACCAGCAGCGCCTGGGCCATGAAGAAGCCGAAGATCTTGCCTTGATGCCCTTGCCAGTGCTCGCGCAGATAACGGTAGCGGCCGTCTTCCTGTTCGTGGCGGACCCGGTGCCACAGGTGCAAGGCGAGTCGACTGCCCCACAGGCCACCGAGCACGCCGAGCGCCATCCGTGGCGCCGCCGCACCATCGCCGAGCCACGCCAGCAACAGGGCTGACGCGCCCACGCCCTTGGCCCAGAGCACATCGACCACGCCGATGTTGTGATGGCGGCGCTGCCAGGCCCAACCCCAGCTCATCACAAGTACGGCATACAGCAGCACCCACAATAGATTGATCATGACGGTGCTCCTGCCAAGGGCGGCGGGAGGGTGCGGGAGCCGCGACGAGCGGCCATGCACAGCAGCGAAAGCGCGATGCTCCAGCCCACACCCAGCACCAGCAGGCCCTGCCACAGCGGCGCAGTGAAACGGACCGCCTCGAAACCGCGCGCTGCGGAGAGATACGCCAGCGGGGCCAGCAACAGGCCAAACAGGGCTGGCAGGGCAGGGTGGCGCAGCAGGAAGCGCATCGAAGTGGTCAGCGTCATCGCAAACGCGGCCCACAACGCCATGATCCAAAGGGGCGGGGTCCAGCCCAGCGGGGCAGCAGCGTAGCGCACGGCGCCGCTGGCGGCGGCACTGGCGTCGACCAGCCACGCGCAGGCCAGCGCCAGCAGCATCAGCCGAAGGTCCAGCCGAGGGTGCGGTGAAGTCAGCAGCTGGCTGCCGATATAGATCGTTGCGGCCAGCAGCGCCGGCCACTGCCAGCCTCGCCCTGCGCCGGCCACGGCACACAGCCAGACCAGCTGGTTGCCAAGCAGATTGGTCCAGAACCGGCGCATGTCAGCGGCTGTCGCCCGCAGCGAGGACGGGCCGGTGGTCCGGACGGGCCAGCAGCAGATGCGAGACGCCGATCGAACGTTCCAGGAAGCCGCCCTCGCAATAGGCCAGATAGAACTCCCACAACCGGCAGAAGTGCGCATCAAAGCCCTGCGCCTGCACCGCGGGCAGCTGGGCCAGGAAGCGCTGGCGCCAGGCGCGCAAGGTCAGTGCGTAGGAGTGGCCGAAGTCCTGCTGGGCGATCAGCTGCAGGTCGCTGGATCGGGTCTTGGCGGCCATGATCGCGTTGATCGATGGGATGAAGCTGCCCGGAAATACATAGCGCTTGATGTAGTCGACGCTGCGCCGGGCCTGTTCGTAGCGATGGTCCTCGATGGTGATGGCCTGCAGCAGGGCAACGCCATCCGGCTTGAGCAGGCGTTGCAGCGTAGCCATGTAGGTGTCCAGGTACTCGGCGCCGATCGCTTCGATCATCTCGATCGAGACCAGCTTGTCGAACTGGCCCTGCAGGTCGCGGTAGTCCTGCATCAGCAGCGTGACCTGGTCCTGCAGGCCCGCCGCCTCTACGCGCTGGGCGGCCAGCGCATGCTGTTCCGCGGAGATGGTGGTGGTGGTCACATGGCAGCCATAGTACTGGGCGGCGTGTACCGCGAAACCGCCCCAGCCCGTGCCGATCTCCACCACGCGGTCGCCTGGCTTGAGTTGCAGCTGCTGGCAGATGCGGTCCAGCTTGCGCCGCGAAGCAGATTCCAATGACTCGGATTCGCTGTCGAACATCGCCGACGAGTACATCAGGTCCGGCGACAGGAACAGGGCAAAGAAGTCGTTGCCCAGGTCATAGTGCGCGGCGATATTGCGGCGGCTGCCTTCACGGCTGTTGCGGCGCAGGCGGTTCCAGACCCGCAGCATCCCCCCACCCAAGCGGGCCGGGCCACGCTCCATGCCGTCGAGCAGATCGCGATTGCGCACCAGCAGCCGGATCAGTGCCACCAGATCATCGCAGTGCCACTCGCCCTTGATGTAGCTCTCACCTGCGCCCACGCTGCCTTGCGCAGCAACCTTGCGATAGAACGCCGGGTCATCGATGGTGACGGTGACATGCAGTTCACCACGGGCGTCGCCCAGCCAGACCTCGCCGAGTGCATCGCGCACGCACAGCCGACCGTCGCGCATGGGGGCCAGCTGGGCCAGCAGGCGGCGGCGCAGGAACGCATCCAAGGCGCCGGGGCGCGGCAGGGCAACCCGGGGAGTCATCGAGTTCATCGCGGTTTCTCGGTAAGAGTGGGGTGGTCGTGCACCGGGTTGCGTTTCAACCACAGCCGCAGTGCGTGCCAGTGAATGGCGGCCACGACCTGGGTGGTCATCAGGGGATAGCAGGCCAGAACCCGGGCCAGCCCGCGGCCATCCAAGGCACGCCGCTGCATGGCCTGGGTGGCATCAAACTGGCGCACGCCGTCCCGCCAGACCTGCATGTGCACGCGCAGGTCCTGGTCGGGGCGGTTGAATCGCCAGTCGTAGCCGCAGTCCATCGGCATGAACGGCGAGACATGGAAGCACTTGTCGAACTGCCAACGCAGTGAGCTGCCTTCGTGCGTGGCGGTAGCGACCGGCAGCACATAGGCGTGCCGTTCCTTCCAGGGCGTGTTGGTGATCTCGGCGACAATGCAGTCCAGCGTGCTGCCGTCGGCCTGGTAGCAGTAGTAGAAACTGACCGGGTTGAACACGTGCCCGGCAAAGCGAAGATGGGTGAGCAGGCGCACAGGGCCGGTCGGCCGGTAGCCAAGAGTGTGGGCAGCGTGATCGCGGATGGCATCGGCCAGGGGCCGTGCGGGATCGCCGAAGTAGTCGCTGCGGCGGAACTCGGCCAGGTTGCGGCGATTGACCGACCACAACCAGCGCCCGGCGAACACCGTATCGAGTTCGTCCAGATCGAGCAGCAGCTGGGCGATGGGGTAACGGAAGGCATGCGGGTGCGGATGATGCCGGCGATGCATCACCTGCCCGATGTAGAGCGCGCTGGCACTCATGCCGCCACCTCATCCGCGCCGGATGCCAGCCGATGTGGAGCGCAGGCCTGCAGGGCATCGACCACGCGGCGGGCGCTGCGGATGCCATCCTCATGGAAGCCCCAGCCCCAATAGGCGCCTGCGAACCACGTATGGCGACGGCCCTGCAGTTCCGCCCAGCGCTGCTGTGCCCGCACCGCGGCGTGGTCGTGCACCGGGTGGGCATAGCGCAGCGTACGCAGTACTTTGGCCGGGTCGATTGCCTCGCTGCGGTTGAGGGTAACCACCAGGGGCGTATCGCCGGGCAGGCCCTGCAGCAGGTTCATGCAATAGCTGACCGTGCAGGGCGCGGCGCGATCCTCTGGCACGTGCGCGTTCCATGCCGCCCACGCCTTGCGGTTGCGCGGCAGCAACGAGGCATCGGTATGCAGTACGGCCTCGTTGGATTGATAGCGGATGGCGCCGAGGACCTCACGCTCGATGGCATCGGCGTCGCACAGCAACGCCAGCGCCTGGTCGCTGTGGCAGGCCAGGATCACTTCGTCGAAGGCCTCCGCGCCGGCCGCGCTGTGCACGCGTGCACCCCAGGGCGTGCGTTCGACCATCCTGACCGGGCATTGCAGCCGCTCATGCACCCGCCAGCGGCGACGCAGCGCATCCACGTAGCGCGCCGATCCCCCGCTGACCACCCGCCAGCTCGGGCGCCCGGTCATCTGCAGCATCTGGTGATTGGCCATGAACTGGGCCAGGTAGCGCGCCGGGAAGTCCTGCACGGTGGCGGTCGGTGAGGACCACAGTGCCGAGGCCATCGGCAGCAGGTGCTCGTCGATGAAGGCCTCGCCATAGCGCTGGCTGCGCAGGTACTCGCCGAGCGTGGGGCCGTCTTCCTCGGCCAGCAGCAACGGTGCATCCCGATAGAACCGGCGCAGGTCGGCCAGCATGCCCCAGAATCGAGGTGACACCAGATTGCGGCGCTGGCAGAACAGGCCATCCAGCGAGGTGGCGTTGTACTCCACGCCGCTGCGCTCGCTGTGCATCGAGAAGCTCATCGTGGTCGGCTGCGAAGCCACACCCAGCTCGTCGAAGAGCGCGGTCAGCAGCGGATAGTGCTGGGGATTGAACACGATGAACCCGGTATCCACCGCCATGCGCACGCCATCCACATGCACGTCGTGCGTGTGGGTATGGCCACCGAGGTAGTCGTTGGCCTCGAACAGCGTGACGTCGTGCTGGCCATCGAGCCACCAGGCACTGGACAGCCCCGAGATACCAGAGCCGATGACGGCGATGCGCATGTCAGTACCTCGCCTTGGCCAGGACCCACTCGGGGATGGGCTTGAGACCTTTGACCAGGCCCAGGGCCGCCATCGCGCGCAGTCCGTACCAGGTCAAATCCACTTCCCACCAGCGGAAGCCCTGGCGGACAGTGCCGGGGAAGAAGTGATGGTTGTTGTGCCAGCCTTCGCCGAAGGTGAGCAGCGCCAGCCAGAGGTTGTTGCGGCTGTCATCGCGTGTGTCGAAGCGGCGGCGGCCGAATCGATGCGCCAGCGAATTGATGGTGACCGTGGCATGGAACAGCACGATGGTGGAGATGAAGAAGCCCCACACCAGCAGCTGTGGGCCGGAGGTGTGCAGGCCCGGTGCCCAGCGTTCCAACCCGGCGCCCAATGCATACAGCGCTGCGGCCAGCAGTACCGGTACGGCCGTATCGAAACGGTCCAGCCAGCGCAGTTCGGGGAAGCGCGCCAGGTCCGGTACCCGTGACAGATCGGTGGCGAACGCCTCGCGGGTCAGGAACCAACCCATGTGGCTGCGCCAGAAGCCGCCCTCGCGTGGCGAGTGCGGATCCAGCGGCTGGTCGGCATGCCGATGGTGATGGCGATGATGGGCGGCCCACCAAAGCGGCCCACGCTGCACGCTGGAGGCGCCGATGACAGCGAACACGAACTGCACCGGCCGCGATGCCTGGAAGGTCCGGTGCGAGAAATAGCGGTGATAGAACGCCGTGATGGCAAACATGCGCACCGCATAGAGCACTGCGGCGACGATCACCGCTGTCCATGAGATTCCGACCCAGAGCACAGCGATGCAGGCCAGGTGCATCAGTGCAAATGGCACGGCGCGCAACCAGTCGATGCGGCCGGGCTGTTCGCCGGTGGTCTCTGCGACGTTGCCGGTGTCGATCCAGCGCTGCAGCGTACGCAGCAGGCGCGAGCGTCGACGGGGGAGGGGCGCTACAGAGGCCATTGGGGGATCTCGGCGGGTGTCGTGTCTACCTGTACGCAGCAGCGCGTGCAATGGATGCGCTGCGACGCGAAGAATCTCGACTTCACCTGGGCGTCACGGCGCAGCGGTCGACCAGAGGACGCGTCCAGGCCTGCTGCCATTCCGCGGCAGTCTGCTCGGCAGCTGGCGAGCTGAAGCGCACCGTCACCTGCGGGTAGCTGCCGCGGGCATCGCGCAGGTTGCTGGTGCCGCGGAATTCCAGCAGGCGGCGGTCGGTGCTGGCATAGACCAGTGACAGACGCGGGGCGATGCCGCCGTACCAGGTGTCCAGACTGACGTCGATCGACTGGCCATCAATACCCTGCCAACGTACCGGACCGATGCGCCGCACCTGCACCGGGAAGTAGCGCTGCCGCCCCGGCACCAGAAAGGGCAGACTGATGCGTTCGCCGCGCAGCAGCGCCGGCCAGTGCAGGCGCACCGCGGCGTCGAACCCTGCATCGATCACCGCGTCCGGCGGCAGTTCAAGTCGGCGCTGATGCGGCTGGCTGGCGGCATCTTCCTTCCAGGCGATCGACACCGAGTCGCCAGTGGCGTCGACTTCGGCGGTCTGGCCGCTGCGGCGGTCCTGCAGCGAATAGCTCCGTGCCTGCGGGCGGGCGCTGGCGGGCAGATGCTTGCGGGCGAAGGGCTGGCCATCCGGGCACTGGTACAGCACCCAGCGTTCGGCACCCTCCGTTGCCTCGCGCCGCCAGTGCACTTCACGGTAGAGGATGTCGCCCTGCGCGGAGGTGGCCACACCCTCACTTCGCAGCCAGGGTGCCGCCAGCGCGGCATGGGGCAGGCACAGCAGCAGCCAGGCAGTGCGCATGGTGTTCATCCGGAAGGGTAGGTCTCTCAGGTCATACGGCGGGGGCGCCCGGTTGGATGCGCAGTGCCGACTGCATCCAATGGCTGCCCCTGCACGTACAGAGGACAGACCTTCACCCGCCCGCCGCGAACGCAGATGTACCCTGACGCCGCCAGCACACTCCTCAACTTCGATACCGCACGTACCGTGTCCAGTTACCAGCAGCCGAGCAGCGAGCCGACGAACTGGGCCGGTGACATGGACGGCGTGGCGCGGCTGCGCGACCGCGAGTGTTTCATGCGGATCTACGACTACTTCATGCCGCGGCTGTGCGTGTACCTGCGCGGCCTGGGCGCACCCGATGCCGTAGCCGAGGAGCTGGCGCAGGAATGCCTGTTGCGCCTATGGCTGCGGGCCGCCGATTTCGATCCGGCACAGGGGGCGCTGAGTACGTGGCTGTATCGCATCGCCCGCAACCTGCATATCGATCGAGTGCGCCGCGAGCGCAGCTGGATGCAGGTGCAGGCAGCGGTGGAGGACGCGGCGACGCTGGATGTGATCGAGCGCAGCAGCGCCGAACAGTTCGCCGACCAGGCGCGTCTGCGCCAGCGCATCAACGAGCTGCCTGCGGTGCAGGCGCGGCTGGTGCGGATGTCCTATTTCGAGGCCAAGAGTCACAGCGAGATCGCCGAAGCGCTGGGCATGCCGCTGGGGACGGTCAAATCGCACCTGCGCCGTGCCTTCCTGCAACTGCAGGCGAAAGTGGGAGGTGTGCTGTGAATCCGCACCACCACCTGCACGAATCCACGCTGATGAGCTATGCCGCGGGTGCGCTGTCGTCGCCGTTGAGCATCGTGGCCGGTGCCCATCTGGAGCAGTGCCCGCATTGCCGTCAGCGCCTGCGCGATGCTGAGGCGATCGGTTCGGTGCTGCTGGAGCAGACCCAGCCGCCTGCAACCGACACGCGGCGCGAACAGTTGCGCGAGGCCATGCTGATGCAGCTGGTCGCGGAAACGCCGATGGCCATGGCGGAATCCCTGCGCCCTATGTCGAAGGAGCGGCCCGAGGCCGATCCCGATCATCTGCCGGTGTCACTGCATCCCTACTTTGGCACCTCGCTGGGTGACCTGCGCTGGCGTTGGATGGCGCCGGGGGTGCACTGCATCCGGGCCGAGCAGATGCCCTTGCTGATCATGCTGAAGATCGCCCCCGGCAAGTGCCTGCCCATGCACAGCCATGGCCGCAGCGAGCTGACCCAGATCCTGCGCGGTTCCTACAACGACGCGCTGGGGCTGTTCGCGCCGGGTGACGTGGCGGATCTGGACGAGGAGGTGGAGCACCAGCCGGTGACCGCGCCGGGTGTGCCGTGCATCTGCGTGTCTGCGTTGGATGCGCCGTTGGTGTTCAGCGGTTGGCTGGCGCGGAAGATCCAGCGTTTCGTGAAACTCTGAGGCGGGTGCGATGATGGTCGGGACGGGTGCATTGCGGATTCTGTTGACCGGTGCCGCAGGCCTGGTCGGGCAGGGTGTGGTGCTGGCCTGCCAGCGCTCACCGCAGGTCTCCCGCCTGACCGCGCTGGTCCGCCACTCGGGCAGTCTGAGCGGTACCGGCAGCGAACTGATTGTCCCGGACTTTCTGCGTATCCAGGAGCGGGTGGAGGAGCTTGCCGGGTTCGATGCATGCCTCTACTGCGCCGGTGCGCCACCGGTCGGCACCGCCGAGGCCGAGTACCGACGCGTTACCGTGGACACCACGCTGGCGGTGGCCCGTGCCTGGGCGGCCGCGAATCCCGAGGGATGCTTTCTGTATGTATCCGGTGCGGGTGCAGACCCTCAGAGCCGGCTGATGCCGCTGAGGGTCAAGGGCGAGACCGAAGTTGCTTTGCAGGCCCTGCCGGTGCGCTCGGTGATGCTGCGCCCGGGTGGCGTCAGGCCGGTCGCGGGAACCGGCACCCGTCATGCCCTGTTGAAGCCCTTGTACTGGGGCGGCGCGCCGTTGATGAAGCTGGCCGGTGCGATTGCGCCTTCGTTGATGACCAGCAATCTCGCCCTGGGCCAGGCGATGATTGCGCTGGCCGCCAGGGAGCATCCGCCGGCCACGGTGGAGTGCGCGGACATCAACCGGATCGCCGCTCGCATGCGCGATCCGGCGTCCTGACCTCAGTGCGGCGTCGCCTCCAGCGCGGTGCGCACCGCCGCTGCAAGATCACTGCGGGTAAACGGCTTTGGCAGCAATGAAACGGCGCGTCCCTGGCTGCCCACCTGGTCGTGGTCGCGTGGATAGCCCGACGTGAACAGGACGGCGACTTCCGGCCAGCGTTCACGTACTTCGTGCACCAGTTCCCAGCCCGACATGCCGGGCATCACCACGTCCGAGAACAGCAGATCCACCCTGGTGTCGGGGCGTTCCAGCAGCCGCAGTGCGGAGGGTCCGTCGTGGGCTTCCAGCACGCGGTAGCCGAGCAGCCGCAGCGCATCCACCGTGTGGGCGCGGACATCGTCATTGTCCTCGGCCACCAGAATGGTTTCCTCGCGCGGTGAGTAACCCGCCAGGCCGGTCTGTGGGGTGCGTGCTTCGCAGGGCAGGGACAGCGGAGAGCGCGGGAACATCATGGTGATGCTGGTACCGCCGCCTTCCACCGAGTCGATCAGCACGTGGCCACCGGACTGCTTGACGAAGCCATGCACCATGGACAGGCCAAGCCCGGTGCCGCGGCCAACCTGCTTGGTGGTGAAGAACGGCTCGAACACGCGCGCCAGGGTCGCTGCGTCCATGCCGTAGCCATTGTCGCGCACCCGCAACATCACGTACTCGCCTGGCGTTGCATCGGGAAACAGGGCGGCGTAGTCGTGGTCGAGGTGGCTGTTGTCGACTTCGATCACCAGCCGGCCGCCATGCGGCATCGCATCGCGGGCATTGACCGCCAGGTTCAGTACGGAGGCCTCCAGCTGGCTGATGTCGATCTCCACGCACCAGATGTCCTCGGCGTTGCGGATCTCCAGCTGCACCAGCTCACCCAGTGCACGCTGCAGCATGTCGTGCATGTCCAGCAGGCGTTCGTTGAGGTTGGCGGCCTGGCTGTGCAGCGGCTGGCGACGGGCAAACGCCAGCAGGCGCTGGGTCAGGCTGGCGGCACGGCCGACGCCTTTCAGTGCATTGTCCAGTGCACGGCTGACCATTGCCCCGGGTTCTCCGGCGCGTTCGTTGAGCAGCATGGCGTGCTCGACGTTGCCGGAGATGACCGTCAGGATGTTGTTGAAATCATGGGCGATGCCGCCGGTGAGCTGGCCGACCGCCTCGATCTTCTGTGACTGGCGCAGCGCGTGTTCTGCTTGTAGCCGCGCGGTGGTTTCCACCGCCTCGGAGACCACGGCGGTGACCACGCCTTCGGTATCCAGCAGCGGGCGGAACGAGAAGTCGAAGCTGCGCCGCCCGGTCGGGAGTTCCAGTTCCAGTGCATGCAGCGAACTGCGGCCCTGTACGGCTGCGGCGACGGCCTGGTCGATCAGCGCACTGATGCCATCGGTTGTGGCAAACCAGAGCGATTCGCCGAAGCGCGCGCCAACAGTGTCCTTCTTGTCCGCAAGCACCGCGGCCAGTGACGCGTCATTGGCATCAACCACGCGTCCGGACAGATCCAGCAGCACCTGATGCTGGAAGCTGGATTCGAAGATCGCCTGCAGGCGCCGCTTGCTGGCCCGCAACTCGGCGGTGCGTGCCTGCACCTGTCGCTCGAGAACCTGGTTGTCCTCGCGCAGCGCCAGTTCGGCCTGCTTCAACAGTGAAACATCGCTGCCCATGCAGATGTAGCCGACCACGCTGCCATCGGCCGCATGTTCCGGTACGCAGTCCATCTGCACGAATCGTGATTCGCCGCTGCGGTGGACCAGTTCGACCTGGAAGCTGGTGCGCTCGCCCTGCAGTACCCGCTCCAGGCTGGGCAGGGCGTGCTCGAAGGCGGAAATGCCGCTGACATCCCGTGCCGCGCGACCCAGCAGTTCGGCCAGGCTGACGCCGTGCCAGTCCAGGAACGCCTTGTTCGCGAAGCGGTAGCGATGCGCCGTGTCGAGCTGGGCGATCAGCGCAGGGACGGCATTGGTTACCTGCTGCAACTGCGCCTGGCTGTCGTTCAGTGCGGCCTGCGCCTGCACAAGCTGGGTGCGTTCATGGGCCTCCTGCCGCGCACGACGGATCGCATCCGGCAGGCGCTGCAGGCGCTGCTTGACCACGTAGTCGCGCGCGCCGCGGGTCAGCGCCTGCACGGCCAACTCCTCGGTAAGCGTGCCGGAGACGAAGATGAAGGGCGTCTGCGGAATCCGCTCGCGCGCCAGCGCCAGTGCAGCGTCGCCGTCGAATCCGGGCAGCACATGATCGGCCAGGATCACATCGAAGGCGCGATTCTCAATTGCCTCGATGAAGGCATTGCGGGTCCACAGGCGCTCGGCCTCGAAATCGAGGCCGGCACGCTGCAGCTGTGCGCTGATCAGCTCCGCATCAAGCGCGCTGTCCTCCAGCATGAGGATGCGCAGGCGCTCGCTGCGGCGCGATCCATCACGCATTGTGCTGCCCCGAGCCGTTGGGCCGATGCGGCGGGGGCTGGTTGGTGATGCCCCAGAACATGCCCAGCCCTTGGATGGCGTCGAAGAACTCCTTGAAGTCCACTGGCTTGACCACGAATGCGTTCACGCCCAGTTCGTAACTGCGCACGAGATCCTGTTCTTCGCGCGAAGAGGTCAGCATCACCACCGGGGTGCTGCTCAGCTGTGCGTCACCACGCACCTGTTCCAGCACTTCCAGGCCGTTCACCTTGGGCAGCTTCAGGTCCAGCAGCACCACCACCGGGCCGCCGTGCATGGCGCCGGCGAACTTGCCTTCGCAGCGCAGGTAATCCAGCGCTTCGGCGCCGTCACGTACATGGATGACATCGTTCAGCAACTGGCAACGCGACAGCGCCGCCAGCGTCAGCTCTGCATCCTTGGGGCTGTCCTCTACCAAGAGGATCGGCCGCAGGTCCCTCATGGGTGATCTCCTGTGGAACGGGGTAGGGTGAAGTGGATCGTGGCGCCCTTGCCAGGTTCGCCCTCGGCCCAGGTCCTGCCGCCGTGGCGGCCGACGATGCGGCGCACGTTGGCCAGGCCAATGCCGGTGCCTTCGAATTCCTCGACGTGGTGCAGGCGCTGGAATACGCCGAACAGCTTGTCCACGTAGCGCATGTCGAAGCCACAGCCGTTGTCGCGCACGAAGAAGTGGTCTTCGTCGTCGTTTCGCTGGTGACCGACCTCGATGACCGCCTGCTCGCGCTCGCGGGTGAACTTGATCGCGTTGGCCAGCAGGTTCTGCCAGACCAGGCGCAGCATCGTCGGGTCGGCTTCGACCTCCGGCAACGGCGCAAGCGTCCACTGCACGTCGCGGCCGCTGTAGTCCAGGACCAGGCTCCGGCGCACATCCTCGGCCAGCGCGGCCATATCCAGCCGCGCCCGGCCCAGCGTAGAGCGGCCCATCTGCGAAAAGCTCAGCAGGTCGTCCACCAACGTTCCGGCAGATTTGGCCGACTCCACGATCGTATCCAGGAAGCGGCGCTCGGTATCGTTGAGGCGTTCGCCGGCCGAGCTGCCCAGCAGTTCCGAGTAACCGACGATATGGCGGAATGGCGCGCGCAGGTCATGGCTTACGGAGTAGGAAAACGCTTCGAGTTCCTTGTTGCTGCGGACCAGCTGCTCGTTGAGCTCAGCCATTTCCTCGGCCTTGCGCAGCACGATGTCGACGATGGCCGTGCGCATCTCGTGCGCGGCATCGCGGTCGGCGTCATTCCACGGCAGGCTGCGCTGCTGCACGGTCTCTTTCCATGCTTCGAATGAACTGCGCGGGGACAGTGCCACGCCGGGCGCCGCCGCTTTGCGTGGGTCGCCCCCCCAGCGCACGGTGTGCACCACTTCCGGGCGGAACCACATCAGATAGCTGTCGTGCAGCTGCGAAATGGACACCGCCAGTACGCCGCTCGCCACGTCGGACAGGCGCGCGCCGGGCGCCCAGTCGGCTGCCAGATGGTCACTGCAGTACGTTTCCTGCCCGGCCTGCTGTGCGGCCAGCCAATCGGCCAGGGCCAGCACGTCGGTCGCGGGCGGGCACTGGCCCACACGCATGCAGTCGCCCTTGTGCACAATGGCGGCGCCTGCGGCACCGGTCAGCGACAGCAGGCTGGCTTCATCGTGGCGCAGCGCAGCCATGAAATCCTCGTCGCCGGCCATGCGTGCCAGCAGCTTGACCAGCACCGAGCGGCGCGCCACGCGTTCTTCGATGGCGCGTGCACGCTCCTTCAGCGCGATTTGCAGCGACAGGATCTGGCCCATGAATTCACAGGCGGTGCGCACGTGATAGGGCAGGCGGCGCGGCTGCACCGTGTGGCAGGACACCAGGCCCCACAGCTGGCCCTCATGCACCAGCGACACCGACATCGACGCGCCGGTGCCCATGTTGCGCATGTACTGCAGGTGCACGGGCGAAACGCTGCGTAGCACGGCCAGGCTCAGGTCGGTGGCCGGCGCGTCGCGGTGCTCCTCGCTGCGCATCAGCGGGGCAGGGGTGTAGCTGTTGTCCGCGATCAGTCGCACCCGGTTGCGCCGGTACAGCTCGCGGGCCTGGGCCGGAATGTCCGACTCGGGGAAGCGCAGGTCCAGGTAGGACGGCAACAGGCCGTTGCCATCCTCGGCGACTACGATGCCGTTCCAGCCTGCATCGAACTGGTAGACCAGGGTCCGGTCGAAGCCGGTCAGCCGGCGCATGTGCGCGGCCGCCAGCTGGCACAGATCTTCCACGGTGGTAGCCGATTCGATGCCGGTCATCAGTTCGCGGATCGACGGATACAGTTCTTCCAGCGAACCCGGCTGGCCGGGAACCGGTGCCTCCAGCTCGATCAGCAGATCGGTGGCGGAGCGATGCACCAGCAGCTGATGTCGGCCGTGGCCATCCAGGTGCACGGCGCCCACATGGGCGCTGCTGCCCACCGTGGCCTGCTGGAACAGCGCCTGGAAGGGCGCCAGCACGCCGCCCAGTACCTCGCTGACATGCTGCATCAAGGGTTCGCCGAACTGCTGCAGCAACCCCTGCTGGCTGATGGCACGCTCACGCACCCGCAGTGACTGTGGATCCACGACCAGAAGCACGCCATATGGTTGGATGGCACCGGGCGTATGAATCGGCTCGCGCGCACAACGGGACTGGGCAGTGTCGTGCGTGGACTCGGCAGAAGGCATCAAAGGCGGGGCTCATGATTCGTGGATGGCTGGAATGGCCCAGCGTCGCATCCGGTATGCATGGATGGTGAAGCAAAATCGTGCATTCGCCTACCAGCACGTACGTGTGAAGAACGTTTCATTCAAACCTGAACTCTTCATCTGGACATTCCAACAGCACTTGCATGTTTCGCGAAAGGTACATGTGCGCTGCACGCGCGCTCGACACCGACTTGCCTAGGGTGAACGCACATTCCTGAGTGACCACGTCCGTGAACCTGCAGACCTTGCCTTCAACGCCATACCGCATGCTTGCCGACAGCTGCCAGTTTGAATTGCTGGATGTGGATGCGTTGCAGGACCCGGCCAGCGGACGCCTGCTCCACCTGTATTCGCTGGTTGCGCGGTGCATGAGCTGCGAAACGGTGTTCAAGGCCGAGGAAGGGCAAGGGCTGGTCAGCCACACCGCCGCGCGGGTGGTGCGATGCCCCGCAGGTTGTGGCCAGCAGGCGTTCAAGCCGGCGTTGCTGCGTGCATGGCAGCCGCAGCGCGTCGCACGGGCCTGAGAGTCCTGATCCCGGCTCACAGCAACCCGGGATTGGCCCGCCACACCGCGAAGTTCAGCACCGAGGCGAACGATATCCAGGCCAAGTATGGCAGCAGCATCACCGCCGCGCCGCGATGGAGGCGGGCGAAGGCAACAATCGTTGCGCAGACCAGCGTGATCAGTACCAGGATGTCAACGAAGGCCAGCGCGCCCAGCTTCCAGCCGAAGAACAGCCAGCTCCAGAGGGCATTGACGGCCAGCTGCACCAGATAGAGCACCAGGGCCGGTTGTGCACCTCGCCAGCCGCGCTCACGCCAGACCAGCCATGCAGCAACAGCCATCATCGCGTAGAGCAGGCTCCACGCCGGGCCAAACACGCTGGCAGGCGGTGCCCAGGCGGGAAGGGCGAGAGTGGCGTAGAAGCTGGCGGCGGATGTCGATGCCCATGCGCCGACCGCCGCCGCCGCAAAAGTGACCACACTCCATCCCAGAAGTCCCATAGCCTGTGAACGCCGCTTCACTCCGTGCCGCTCCATCCTGTGTTTACCCGCTCATACGAACGGAAGCAGCAAATGGATGCAGCCCGGGGCGATCAGTCTGAAGAACCCGCGGCGCTTCCACCTTCGGCAGCCGGCAACAGCGAAGGGCGCTGATCGAACCATTCACGCGCCTTGGCCAGATGCCACTGGCGCTGCTCGCCATCAAGCTCGATGCCGGCGCCCAGCAGCCCCCAGCGCAGATAGAGATCGCCACGCTTGCGCTGCTCCAGCAGATCCAGCCGCGCACGTACCGACAGGCGATCATTCTCGGCCTGCAAGCCGTCGATCAGCAGATGACCCGGGCGCCAACGCAGCGTGGCCTGTGCATCGACCTGGCCGGAGTCGAGCAGGGACAGCGTCCAGCGCGGGTAGTCGGTGCGCTTGGCGAACACGGCTAGCAAGGGGCGTGCATCGCTCAGGGTCAGATCGGTGATAGCGTCCACCTGGAACGGAGACTGCGCGTCGATGCGGCCCCGCTTGAACACGGCGCGGCCTTTCCACGCGCTGCTGGAATCGGTGCCGGCCACCTGCACATTGCGCAGCTCCACGGTGGTGCCGGACAGATCGAAATGGCGCTGGTTGAAGTCCCCGCGGCGAAGCGTCGCGTTCACGTCGACATCGCCGCCCATGTCCAGGCCCGCCACCTTGGCGCTGGCATTGCGACCTAGCAGCCGCGCGGTGCCATGGCCGACGCGGCCATCGGTGTCGAGCGTGGCGTCGCCGCTGAGGCTGCCGGAGCCACGCAGCAGGCGCACCTGTTGAGAGCCAAGGTAGCGGTTGTAGGCGGCCAGGTCCGGGATGGTCGCTTGGCTGAAGCGCAACCGCGCACGAACGCCCTTGCGCAGTTCCTGCAGGCGGCCATCGCCGGTGAGGTCCACGGCCAGGTCGCGACCGTCGAACAGGCGTACATCCTTCGCATCGCTTGGGCGAGCGGTGAAGCGGGGCAGCCGGATCGCCAACTGTGCCTGAGTGGGGCTGCCGGCCTTCAGCTCGCCATGCGCACTGGCCGTGCCGGCTAGCCGCACGCCAGCGACCTCGGCCACGGCGGCAGCCGAAGGGATGTCCACGGTACTGCCTTCGATCAGTTCGCCATTGCGCAGGCGCAGATCTGCTTTCAGGGTGCCGCCGCCATCCAGCTGCAGCCACGGTTTGCGTACGAACAGGGCAGGGATCCAGTTGAGCGAGGTGAAGGTCCATTCGCCGCGCACAGTGCCGGAGCTGCGTTCCAGCAGCTGGGCAGGGTGCTGGAAGGGAATCTCGCGCCCGGTGATGTGCAGGTCGGCATCGATGCCAGCGGCCGAATCCGGGCGTGGCGGCAGGCGGGCCTGCAGGCGCAGGTCGTTGGCCACGTTGAGCTGCAGGGCCAGCACGCCGCGATCGGGTGCGCCGTCGCCGAGGTAGAGCGGAACCTGCCAGAGCGCGTGGTCACCAGGTTGCAACTGGCCGTCCAACAGGTGGACCGCCAGTTGCAGGCGACCGGGAACCGGCGAACTGGAGATGCGGGGCGTCTGCGCGTCCGTATCCATGCGCAGGCCCTGGCTGCGCGCATCCACTTCAAGTTGCGCATGCAGCAGCTTCAACTTGGCCAGGCCGGGCGCCTGGTCGCGATAGTGGCGCGGATAGCTGAAGCGCGCGGTCAGATCCATGTCGCCCAGCAGCTGCACGCCGTCATAGCTGGTGTCTCCCTTGCTGAACGAGACTTCGGAATCGAACAGTTCGGACGGGCCGCCGCGCAGCTGCTTGAGGAACCCGACCGTACCCTGGCCCTTGCCGATGATCAGCAGCTTGCCGAGCCGGGCACTGCGGATGCTGTCGCTGTGGATGGCGTCGAAACGCAGGGTCCAGCCTTGGTCGCTACGCGGCGGTGACGGAATGGCGTCCTCGACGCGACTGATCTCGGCCGACACGCCAGTGGCCTGCAATCGCGGAACCCGCACTTCGCGGCGGAACAGGGGCAGGACTGCCAAGCGGGCGCTGGCACGCTCGGCGTGCAGTACGTAGACGGTATGGTTGACGTGACCGCGCATATGCACGTTCCAGGCAATGACGTGGCCCGGCAGCAGCGTGATGGCCGGGCCGGTCGTCATCACGAACTTGTGCGGCTTGCGGTTGGTTACCTGGCCGAACAGCGGGGTGTTGAGGAAGATGTTGCCGGCCAGCAGGTAGAGAACGTACACGCCAAGCAGGATGTAGCCAGCGACGCGCCATCGGCGGAGCCGGAGCGGGATGCGCGCGGGAATAGGTGGCATGTACTGTTCCAACGGCTGGAATTCACTCAACTATTGCGGAACCGATGGCGGTGGCGCGTGAAGCGCGTGCGGGGCGCTTGCTGGATTCTGCTAGTGTCCGCCTTGTGCATCACGCCACTCCGCGAGGAACCGCATGGAAATCCGGCCCGCCAGCGCGGACGACATCGAGACCATGTGGGTGATCTTCCAGGCCGCCATTGCGACGGAAGATGCGCTTCCGTTCGCCGGCACCTTCGAGGCCGGGACCTTTCGGAGCCATTGGTTCGGAGTGCAGGCGGCCTTTGTGGCCGTTCTGGAAGGGCGCGTGGCCGGAATGTACAAGATGGGTGCCAACTATCCAGACCTGGGCGCGCACGTGGCCAGCGCTACCTATGTGGTCGATCCCCGGGTGCAAGGTCGCGGCATTGGCCGGGCGCTGGTGGAGCACAGTCTTGATCGAGCCAGATCGGAAGGCTTCCTGGCCATGCAGTTCAACTACGTGGTCAGTTCCAATGCGCCAGCGGTTGAGCTGTACCGGAAGCTGGGCTTTGCCGTGGTCGGGACGCTACCGGCGGCGTTCCGGCATCGGTCGCTGGGGTTGGTTGATGTATATGTGATGCACCGGTTCCTGTAGACAGCGATATCGCTGTCCATCGGCTTCGGTGCGTCGGGCGGAATGGGATTGAAATGCCGTGGCGATGTGTATCGCCGACGGCACAGCTATCAGGCGAAGACGCGCTCGATGTCCTGCTGGGCGTGCCGCAGTGCCTGTGCGCGCGCATCGTCGCCCATTGCCAGACCTTCGGCCCGGATGAACTGCAGGTCGGTGACGCCGAGGAAGCCGAACAGGCTGGTCAGGTAGGTTTCGTGATGGTCCATGGCCGCACCCGGCACATCACCGGCGTACATGCCGCCGCGGGTGGAGGCGATAAGCACCCGCTTGCCGCCCGCCAGGCCTTCCGGCCCCTGTGCGGTGTAACGGAAGGTCTTGTCGACAATCGCAATGCGGTCGATCCAGGCCTTGAGCTGGCTGGGAATGCTGAAGTTGTACATCGGTGCCCCGATGACGACGACATCGGCCTGCAGGAAGGCATCCAGATCGTCGGCACCGAGCGCCACGTCCTGCTGCAAGGCATCGGCTTCGATGGGGGCGCCCTGGGCAGCGGCAAGGTGGGGCGGAGCAAGGTGGTCGACCGGTGCCAGGGCGAGGTCGCGGTAGGTCACGTTCACGTCGCCATGCTGCTTGCGGGCAGCTTCGATGAGCTGGGCGGTGAGCTGGCGGCTGACCGACTGCTGGCCCAGGATGCTGGAATCAATGTGCAGGAGCTTCATGGCGGTTCTCGTAGTGGAGGGTAGGACGGGCCCGGCGAACGCACTGCCATGGGCCACGGCTGCACTCTATTTCGGGGCATTGGGCCCCACTAGCCGATTGCAGCGGATTTCATTCGTCCACGGATGGGGGCAATCCCGCTGTGGGTGGATTCGTCCATGAATGGACGGGTGAATTCCCCCTGGGGCGGCTAGTGGGCGGTGGAAGGGGCGCCTAGAGTGCGTCCCACTGGCAATGATGATGTCGTCGTTCCTGCCGCTGCCACCGTCCCTCTTGTTTCAACACGCCTCCAGGAAATGCAGACATGTCCACTTATTCCACAACCACCTTTGGTGCCTCGTCCTCCACCCGCCTGCAGGGCGCAGTCGAACTGCTCGGCCGCCTCCTGCTGGTCGCACTGTTCCTGCTGTCGGGATTCGGCAAGCTGAGCGCCTACGAGGCCACGGCGGGGTACATGGCCTCGGTCGGTGTCCCCGCGCTGATGCTGCCGCTGGTGATCCT
This sequence comes from Stenotrophomonas sp. 80084_Sma, assembly GCF_056481995.1. Classification (NCBI taxonomy): domain Bacteria; kingdom Pseudomonadati; phylum Pseudomonadota; class Gammaproteobacteria; order Lysobacterales; family Lysobacteraceae; genus Stenotrophomonas; species Stenotrophomonas sp. 80084_Sma. Next base: position 2,372,150 of record NZ_CM151177.1, read on the forward strand.
TGCAGAGGTCGGCGGAGCGCTAGCGATCGCAGCGGGTTGGCAGACCCGGCTGGTCGCCATGTTGCTTGCCGGCTTCACCCTGGCTACCGCCTTCCTGTTCCACAACAACGTTGCTGATCAGACGCAGATGATCATGTTCCTCAAGAATGTCTCCATTGCCGGTGCATTCCTGATGCTGGCCGCCAACGGCGCAGGCCGGTTCAGCCTGGATGCGCGCAAGGCCCGATGAGGGCAGGGCGCTGCGCCGAGCGCCGCGACACCATTTGCAACACAATGCAGGGACCTCCGTACCGGAGGTCGTCTGCATGGAGACCACGGGTGATCGATCTCAATGATGTGGCCCTGTTCGTACAGGTGGCCAAAGCCGGCAGCTTCGCTGAGGCCGCGCGCCGGATCGGCATGCCCTCCAATACTGCCAGCCGGCGCATCCAGCAGCTGGAAGAGCAGCTGGGTGTCCGGCTGCTGCATCGTTCCACCCGCAAGTTGACCCTGACCGATGCCGGTGAGGGCCTGTACGCACGCAGCGTGGAGCAGATCGAGGCGCTGGCGGACGCCACCCTGGAGCTTTCCGAGGGAAGCGAAGTGCCGGTGGGCAAGGTGCGCGTCGCCGCGCCGGTGGACTTCTTCAACTGGTTCCAGCTGGAGTGGGTGCAGTCATTCCTGCAGGCCCATCCACGGGTCCGCCTGGAGTTCGTGCTCAATGACGCGCGCGCCGACCTGGTCGCTGACGGCATCGATGTTGCGATTCGCGCAGGTGCAGTCACCGGGCCAACACTGATCGCGCGCCGGGTGGGCAACAACCGTGCAGTGTTGGTGGCCAGCCCGGCCTACCTGGGGGCACGGGGAGCGCCCAGCTCATTGGAGGAGCTGTCCACGCACGACTGTATCGCCGTGCCCTCGGGCTCAGGGCGCACGCAGTGGCGCTTGATGGGGCCGGATGGCCCCGCCGACGTCGAAGTGCGAGGGCGATTCAGCGCCAACTCGGCCTTGGCCTTGACCAAGGCCTGCGTGGCCGGCATGGGCATCGCGCTGCTGACCGAGGCGATGGTGGCGCAGCCGTTGCGGGAAGGGACGCTGGTCCAGGTCCTGCCCGACTACCGTATTGATGGGCTGGAGTTGTTCGTGGTCTACCAGAGCCGGCGGCAGTTGCCACGCGCCGCCAGCGCGTTTGTCGACTTCGCCACGACCCATCTGATGCTGGGCAACTGGTAAGCACCTGAGCGGGAGGCGCTGCCGCCTCCTCGCGTGGCAGCCATTGCTCCAACGATGGAGGAATGAAATCCGAACTGGCGGGCTACTGCCATGAGTGCTCAGTGCCTACCTTGGGCGTACGACGTCGTCGCGACGTTCGAAACCCGCTTCCAAGGAGACCACGCCATGCTTGCCGTCCACCCCTCCGAATCCACCGCGATGTCTCCGGTCGCCTCCGTGCGCCGCATCGTGCATCGCACCCGCGGCCGCAGCCACGGACCCATCACCCGGCTGGTGAGTCCTTCCGACCTGGGCGAACGTCTCAAGCCGTTCGTCTTCCTCGATCTCATCGACGCGCGCGATCTTTCGCGCGCCGAAGCCCCTGCGCTTGGCCTGCATCCGCACTCGGGCATCGCCACGCTCACCTGGCTGCTGGAAGGGGCCGTCGACTATGAAGACGACCAGGGCCGCCAGGGCAGTATCGAGGCCGGCTGGATGGAGTGGATGCAGGCCGGCAGTGGCGCGTGGCACGGTGGCGGATTCGGTGATTCTGATCGCCTGCGCGGTTTCCAGTTGTGGCTCGCGTTGCCACCTGCATTGGAGCTGGCTGCACCTTTCAGCCGCTACATCGGCCCCGAGCAGATCCTCAGCGAAGGCCCGGTGACCGTATTGCTGGGAGCGTACGGCACGGCCCGCAGCCCCATCGATGCCCCGGCACCGATCAACTACTTTTCGGTGAAACTGCGGGCGGGAGAATCGTGGCGGTTCCAACCGCCGCCGGGACATGACGTAGCCTGGGCCGCCGTGAGCGTGGGCTCGCTGCGTGTGCCCGAAGCGATCGGTGCAGGTGAACTGGTGGTCTTCGAGGAAGGCGGCCACGAGGTCGCGTTCTTCGCCCGCGAGGACACCGAGTTCGTGTTCGGTACCGCAGCACAGCATTCGTATCCGCTGGCAACAGGCTACTACTCGGTCCATACCAGCCCGCAGGCGCTGAAGGCGGGTGAGGCGCGGATCCGGGAGCTGGGGAAGCAGATCCGGACGGCGGGAAGCGCTGGCTGATGGAGTCGGCTCTGGAGCAGGGCAGGAGGGCGGGGCCCAGCTATCCTGAGTGGCCGCTACTGCTTCCGCGCACGAAGGCGGCTGCCAGCCGCAGTGCATCGTCGCTGCCACGATCGCCACGCAGGGCATTCACCAGCCGGCCGGGCGTTACCCCGGTCCAGCGGACAAGATCATGCGTGGCATGGGCCTGGTCGCTGTAGCCGTGACGTGCGGCTGCAGTGGCAATGCTGGTGGCTTCTCCATCCAGGGTGTGCAGAATCGCCTGCAGACGGCGCACACGAGCGTACTCCTTCGGGGGCATGCCCACCGCGGCCAGAAAGCGGGATTGCAGGCCGCGCAGGGACATGCCAAGCCGCCGCGTCAGTTCGGCAATGCGCAGATCGCCCTGCATCGCATCCAGCTGCGCAACCGCCTGTTCGACACGTTCGTCCAGGACGAAGCTGGAACAACGATCCCGCAGGACCTGCCAGAGAGGCTCGGGCGTGTTGGTGGCCGCACTGGCGCGTGCGGCGGCACTGAACGTTTCGGCAAAGGAAGCATCCAGCGTGTAAAGGTCCGGGGCCTGGTCACGAAGGCCGGGCAAGCGGGCACCGGCGATCAAGGCGCTCGCGGCCGGCTGCAGCCGCACACCGATGCAGAACACCGCACCAGCGGCCTGCAAACGGATTGGCCCTGACTGCTGTGCCGCGAAACAGAACGGTAGATCGGAACGGATACGGCCATCTGTGCCATGCAGCTGCAGCGGCACGCCCACTTCGGCCAGCAGCTCGCAACGGCCATCGGGATAGATAACCTGCACGTCATTCCCGGGTGCGTCGTCCTGCAGCCACCAGATGCACTGGACGTGACGGCGGAGGTCGTCGGGGGCAGGGTGCTCGCAGTAGTCCATGCGGCATCGGACGCCATCCTGCGCGTTTTTACAAGCGCCCTCGGTGTCCGTGCCGCTAGCCTGCAGCCAACCCAACCAGGAGGTCAGGACATGTTGAAGTCGAAGGTGGCGGTGCTGGGCGCTGGCCTGGCGTTGGGAAGTGGCGCGGCTATGGCCGCACCGGCCGAGTTCGACTGGCTGGCCGGGCATTGGTGCGGCGGTACCGAGGAGCGCAGGCTTGATGAGGTCTGGCTGCCCGAGGCCGGCGGGGCCTTACTTGGGATGTCACGGACGCTGAGCCACGGCGATATGGAGTCATTCGAGTACATGCGCCTGGTGCCGGCGGGCAAAGCGGCTGGCCTGCATGTGCAGCCCAATGGCGTGGCGCCAACCACGTTCGTCATTGCAGACCATGGCGCGAACTGGGTGGTGTTCGAGAATCCGCAGAATGACTTCCCGAAGCGCATCGAGTACCGGCGTGATGGCACTGCGCTGAAGGCGAGCATCTCCGGTCCGGGTGATGACGGGAAGATCCTGCGGATTCCGTTTGACTATCAACGCTGCGGGGATTGAGTGGGAACGCTGGCCAGGAGTGAAGTCAGGGATCTGAGGTGTTGCACGCGCAAAACTATGATTCTGTATCTCATTGATTAATCAATGGATCGATGCGGTGTTGCACCACAATCGCGCGCGCGCCAATGCTGTGTAGTTGGACATTGCACAACGCTAGTGCATGAATTTGGTGCGGCGCCAATGCACGGCTTCTAATTTGAGGCAAAGCCAATGGAGCGGCTGTGCCCGGCGGCGTAGTTCAAACGAGCGTAATCAATGCTGTGGGGACTGGAATGCTCTTGTCCGGCAGGCTATCGATGATTGTGGCCGAGCCGCTCTCGCAGCAGTCGAGGTGGCCATTGGAGGTTGCGAACCTCTTCCTTTAGGTCGGCCCCGCCACGTGGTCGAGGTGGGGCTCGGACTCGGACTCGGAGGAAGGGATAGTCGCGGCATCGCTAGAGATTCAGCCAGCCTCGCGCTGGCCCGCTGACGCTGATTGTGCACAAGCTAATCGCGCGACGCCCCAAGTTGAAACATCCGTGCTCCGGGCCGGAAGGCAGCGACCTCACTCGGTGCACCTCGAGCTGGGCACGAAGCGCGTGAAGCCTAGAGGCGTCTCCCTCAGGCAAGCTTCCTCGCTAAACAGCGCGGAGTACCCGGGCAGGCATGCCTCATGTCGCGCCCAACAGCTGCCATGACCAAGCCATCACTTCGTCAGCCACTGGCCGTAAGCCTCAACATCAATCATCGGTACGGTCCCACTGAACTGAAGTTGGGCGATGAGTTTGAAGAGGAACGCCGTCGCGGGCTTGTTCTCATTCACAAAGAGATAGCGATCCTTGGAATGGTCAAAGAAGAAGTGACCATGCGCAGCAACGCAGCCAAGGTCCAAGCGCCCGTCGCCGGGATTGGCGGTCAGTGCCCTTTCCAGGGAGGGCCCAAGCGCTGGACTCCAGTCACTTTCAAAGGTCAGCAGCCCGCCAAGAATTGGCATCAAGGCCTTTGGCGGATAGACCCCACCCGCGTGCGGGATTGGCAGGCTAGTGCGCTGCAACTGTCGAACGCTTGCCACCTTCTGCTGGGCGTACGCCACCAGCTCTGCATTCGCTGTCTGCTTGGCTTCGAACACCGCATAGACGCTCTCGGCAGGAACAATGATTTCACCCTCGTAGGTGAAAATAAACGGTGAATACTGCCGATCGAAAATCACCACATCAATCTGCTGGCTGAAATTTCCTTGACTATCCACCACGTGTGCCTTCGCAGCTTGATAGCGCTTTGGTAGGTAGGTATCCAGCAAGCTGATCCACACGTTCTCACTGGCATCCCCCTTGGACCCTGGGTGATTGAACGTCTTCCGGACAGTGGCAAGGCGCAGCTGAACATCCTCATGCAATGAAGAAAGCAGCTGTGAAAGTGACCATTGGGACATCTTGGGACCTCCATACACTCAGCAGCAGGCGCTTGCCTGGTCAACAATGTGAAATAGCAGCGACTGGGGTGGGGCAGCCAGCTGTGCCACACGAAACAGTGTCAGCGGCGCCCCGGCGCGTGCTGGGAAGGCATCTCAGCCATGATCCTGAAACGCCGGCGTTGGCTGCATTGGGCGAGCAATCTCAAGCGCGCGTTTGCTCTCAATCGATCGGTCTGGATAAGCATCTAGTACGATCGAGGGGATCAACCGCTGTGTGATGTCAGAGTAGGTGAAGCCGACCTCTTGTCCATCCTTCGCTCCAGTGGCCTCTACCAGCCCTTCGATCTGCACGGAGGATAGACCCAGCGGTCGCAACTGGTGTTCCAGGACGTAGCGTCGCTGAGCTGAATCAGGACGGTTGAAGGTCAAAATGTCAGCGGCGCGACGGCGTACGGCCGGATCCAGCGCGTTGAGGCGATTGGTGCACATGATCACGGCGGCGGGCACCTTCGTCTGCGCCAGACGATCGATACCCCTGATGAAGGCATTGACCCCTGCTCGATCCTCATGGTGCATCTGCGCCGATTCCCGAGACTGGGTCAGCGCATCGGCCTCATCCACCAGCAAGATGACCCCTCCGGTGCTTTTTCCGCGACCTTGCAATTTGGTCGCTTCTGCCAGCGCGTAGTCGAACGCTGTGGTGAGTAGCTGGGTCATCTCGCCAACCTGTCCCTTGCCTCGGGTGGCCAGGCTGAGCGGGAACAAGGTGATATCAATCTTCTCCTGTCGCGCCACGGCATCACCGATAGTCTCTGCCAATTCGGTTTTGCCAGAGCCGACGTCACCGGAAAGAATGACCAAAGGAGGTCGGCGCAGTACGGAATCAAGCAGCGTTGCGGCACCTGGGTGATGGCGCTTGGCCCACAATTCCAGGCCAGCTGGGTGGACTAGCAGGCCGAGAATCTTCGACAAGCGAGCCTTCTGATCGTCCACGCCAATCAGCCGATCCAATCGGGTGCGGGCGTCGATGTCCGGATAGATGCGACGTTGATCAAACAACTCGTCAAGGGTTGGCTTTGAGTGCATTAGTAGCTCCTGACACTGAGGCGGTCGAGTGCCTTGCCACCCGCAGAGTAGCTGCGGTCAGACACCAGGCTTCCGCTGATACCAGGCTCGGCTGCCCCGGTACGCTGAAATGGAAGCGACTTTTCAAATGACTCCCGCTGAGGAGCCGACAGCGTGAACCAGGCAGAGGAATACGTCAGGTAGTTGTAGAAGCTCGCCCCGGATACATCTGCGCCTGGGCGGAGCTTGCCGGGATCGTCATCGATTCCGGACATGCCTGCAAGATCTTTTGCGGTGTAGCGCAGTGTGGGCTCGATCCAGTTATCACCCCGCTTGAAACCGTAGGTGACTGTGTCCAGATAGCCGGCCTTCAACAATTCAACCACTTCGGTCTCATAAGCGGCGATTCTGTCATCGCTGGGCGCCCCATAGAAGCGCTGCATACGCTTGAGGTCGGCGGCCAATTTCGCTGCCATGTGGCGGGCATGAGTGATCGTAAAGGTGCTGGTGCTTGATTGTGTGTAGCTGCCAGTCATAGGGCCCTCACGCTTGGAAGGAAGAGCCGAAGACCTTTTGCCAGTAGCGCACGGTCTCCTGCTTGGTCGGTGCAGCCAGTGCCGCATCAATCGCGTCGCCGGCATCCAATGCCGCCTCGACAATGGCATCGACCTGCGCGTGACCGTACAATTTGGCCACGTTGTTCTTCTCGTTCACCGGATCAATGATCTGCATAGGCTCGGAGAAGGCGGCGATAATGGCGGTAGGGTAGTAATCCTGGAATGCGATTTGTTCGCGAAGGCCGCTCTGCGCCACGTAGGTGAAGAAGTGCTGGAGCGCTTCGGGGTAGTTGGAGAAATCACGCCCCTCATCGCACAGCTTTGCCAGGATCATCTCGATCATGAAGGACTTGAAACGAAAGCCGGGAACTTCCGTCTTCATGCGCCTTGCCCAGAACTTGACCAAGCGCACCACCTGCACAAAATCCGAAGGCTGCAATTGTTTACGCCGCTTGGCAAACTCTAGGTGCCGGGGAATGCTGGTTCTCAAGAACGAGCCATCATCCTGACTGACTAGGTTGCCATACCAGTCAGGATCGCCGTCATAGAGGATCGGCACCACGTCCACATCCAGCCCAGAACCTTGGAACGAGACTGTTACGGAGTAAGTCTGGGGCTTGACTTGTTCGGGCTTGAAATTTGGATAAGCCTTTCGAAGCCGCTCTGCCAAGTACTCCAGCAGCCTCCCAATGTCCTTGGGGGCGTCTGCCCCACTGATGTAACAGGCCACGTCAATGTCGTTGAGCGACCGCAATGCGGTGCCTTTTGCCAGACTTCCCGAAAGGATCATCTTTCGAAGGGTGAAATCCGGGTGCTGCCCTAGGTAGGTCTCCAGACGCTCTCTCAGTCCACGCGCCTGCGCGCGTAGCTCATTGGCTTTATCGCGTGGCAGATTGACCCGATCGTCGGCAAAATTGACAAGCTCCCTATGGCCTACGTGCTGCGTTCCCATGCATCGATCTCCAAGCCGGGCGCGTGCCGACCGGCGGATAGGTGAGGTGGTACTGCGACTTCCCCGCTGCCAACTTGCCGGCTCGTTGTCGCAGGAACTGCGACTCTTCCCCGATCACGGGCCGGAAAGCTGATAGCTCCCGATCAACATTGGGATGGCTTTCACAGTTTCAAGGGCGTGGGTGGGTGCCGGGACGCGGCGCGCCTGGGACGGGCTCAATCCGCGTCGAGCAGCCGTGCGGCCGGGTTGTGCTGGGCGCCGCCCTGCTGGAAGTAGCCAGCCGCGCTGGCCACCGAGCGGTGATCGGTATTCGCCATCAGGGCGGGCAGCGCCAAGCCTTGGTGCGCCCCTTCGGTGATGAAGCCCGAGCGCAGGTTGTGTCCGCCGAAGTCCCCTCCAGGCCGGCGAGTGCGGCGCGGTGCTGGATGACCACGGCGGTGGTGTGGGGCGCCTATCGCCAAGTCAACCCGGGTGCCCGCACGCGGCAGGACAGCGCGTCATCGGTGATCCTAGCGGTGGGCAGTATCCGCAACTGACTGGCGCACAACGGCAGATGGTGCGCGAGGAGTACATGCGGGGCACCTAAGGTCTTCGGTTTGGGGTGGAAGTCCCGCTGGTCCAGTACGTCATTCAGGCCTATCGCGCGGCGCCGAACCCTCAGCGTCATCTTGCTCCTGACTATCTACTGATGGTAGACCAGCCAGAGTCTCTGCCCGATGGCGCCATCTGGCATTGACTGGTGCATCAGCATCACGGATTGAAGGCGCCTGGCCCTGGCGTGGATTCGATTGCTGTTGTTGGCAAATGCTACGAATAAATGGGTGCCGCCCATTTCCAGGTGCAAACAGGCGGCTTCTCTATCTCGGCAGCTGAGTTGTGCGTCAGAAGTTTAGGGTGGGGCGATCGATGCCTTTGCTTAGGGTTGCGTTATCCGAACGCCACGCGCAATTCGTGTGGATGGCTCGTATCCAAAAGCGCAATGGGACTGGGCGATCTATAACGCTCCGGAAGCGCGCTCAAGTTGCCCTCATGCTCCGAGAGGAGGATGCCGTCCGCGTAGCCCTGGGCGAGCACCGCTAGTCTCACTCGTAGTCCCAATCCCGAGTTGCTCACCCGCTGCGGGCTGGAATGGCTGAATTTGCCCAGGAGCTCATCTACGAAGTTCAAATAGTTGGGGTGAATCACTCGATAGCGCCCGCCTGGCCTGGTCGCGGCGTAGCTGCTCCATCCATCCGGAGCCGGTTGATCCCGAGCTCCGGCGACTCGCTCGCCTTGAGGGCTAAAGGCCTGATCTGATCGACCTCGTCGGGAACCTCTGGCTGCATTCTGGTCAATGTAACGGAGGATTGGGCCTGAGTCGTCCTCAGAGCCCGTATGGTTTGCACGTAGTGCTGTATCTGCGCCTGCTGGTGGTGATTGTTGATCTGGGTGTGTCGTGAGCCTGTACCTTTTAGCGTTGCAGACCCTCCTGGCCTGGCGTAGCGCCAGGCCAGGAGGAAGGTCCACAAGGCTGGAAATCCTGCTGGGATCAACGTGTACCCCTGGAGTTACGATCAGCCGACTTGTACGCCTTTGCTCCGCACACCAGTTGAGGTAGGCCTGTAGATACGCCGTGGCATTGGGGTGGGGGTGTCTCTGCAAGGCGGAAGCCGACTCATTCATAAGGTCAAAGCCGCACGCACAGGTGAGCAACTTCGTGGGCGTGCCAGCGACTGTCACCGGAAATCCATTGCATCGTGGGCAACTCTGGCGCAGGCGAACGCCATGCCAGGGACACGTGGAAATCCAGGGCAGCTGATGCAGTGTGGTGTGATACCCGAGTCTGATGCAAGGAAGGCAGTACCTCAACCTGAGATGGGAGGGCAGTCTCGGGTCGTCCGTCATGAACGGATACCACGCCGCCAAGTCCCACTCGGGCGGAGTCTCGATCCCAAGGGTTGTAGAGAGTGCCTCTTGTTGTACTTGCGAGGTCGTCAGGCTCAAGAGCAGGTTGATGTTTCTGTTTGGCTTGATTCCGAGGAGTTGTGAGTACTCCGTGACCCGCCTGGCCTGGTTCAGTCGCGATAGCCTCGCGACGCAGCCAAAAGCCGATTGGTATGGAACAAGTCGGAGGTTGCCGCCGACCAGCTGAGCGCCGCTCCTCATTTGCCTACGGCCCTATTTCTTGAGCTTTCGAAGCCGGCGTATGCGCTGCGCAGGAGAGCTTCATCAATGTGCTGGGTAGTAAGCCCTTCGAAATCGTTGCGCCCAGCAGCGATCTTGGTGAGTAGGTGGTAGACAAACTGGTTGAAGGAGGCCATGAGCCAATCCTTGGGAACGGGATAGTTGCCTTGATTGGCAAGGTTCTCAATTCGTTCGCGTATCGCTTCGGTCTCCTTCTCAAGGCGCCAGCCAACGCTGTAAGCATAGGGTGCGAATGCTTCGGTGTAGGTCTTTCCTCCCTCGTCCAGCCACCTCATAACTTGGTCAAGCTGGCGAAATGCCAAGGCGACATCACATGCGTCCTGCACGTCAGCGTCCTCCGTCGGGATGTCCCAGAGAAGCCCGGTAAAAGGATGGCTGTCGACAAAGAATCGGCCATACAGATGTGGCGGCGCCAGCTGACTAAGATCGTCTGCGCCTCCAATCACGCTGTTGCTCTGGTGGATGAAGAGAAAGAACGGTTGCACTGATGATCCGAGGAAGTGGTTCTGAAGCTTTGCAAGGTGGGCGTAGTCCTTGAGCGTGAGCTGCTCAGCCGTATCGATCGCAATCACGACCACGTCGGCCGATGCTCTAGCGGCTTCCTGCTCAATTGCCCGGATGATCCTGAGGAGGAGATCCTGTGGGCTGGCTACGGTTGTTGCCCTCATGCCCAGTCCAAGGATGACCTCGCGGAAGAAGTTGCCTTCGCTAGGGGTAGTCGGTTTTCCGACGACCATCCGGAGGAATCCAATAGGAAATGGTCGCCAAGAAGTGGTGGTTTCAAGTATTCGCGTGGCAGTTGACTTCCCACACCGGCCATCGCCAATGATCCTCAGGCTCGGCCGCCCATACTCCAGGCACGTGGCGAATCCAGATGCCATTCGCAGTAAGGGGAGAGTCTGGATATTGGGGCGATGTCGCGCGTGCATTGGGTGGTTCTCAAGGCTCGCCGGGGCCTTCATCAGCGGAGCCTCGTGTTGAACGTGGCCCTGCGGATTCCCATCAGTGGAGAGCCTTGCCCCTGACTGTTGGTCGTGGAAGGTGGCTTGGGCACATCGCCAGCTGCCATGAGCGAGGCGCTGTCCCTGACGCCAGCGGCCGCCGATCGGACGGCTGCGTGATAGGCCTCAATGTTGTCGGCTAAACAGTAGTTACCGGGCTCCCGTGACGCGTCGCTCTTCGCCCAGCGTGCCGCGCGCTTCCTGATCGACAGCGTGTGGGCCACGCTCGCATATGGGGCGAGAGCGTGAAGTGTGAGTACACGCTTACCGCCTCTCCAGAGGGTCAGCTTGCGAATGTCTCGCCAGTCTTCGTAGGTTGCGTCAAATGACTGCCCAATCAGGTGCCACTGTCCAGACAGTGTTGGTGACCTGTACCTAGCGTGGTCGAGATAGACGAGGGGAGGTACACCACTCCTTCTGGAGCCTCTGATGGTCACCTTCATCCGCCTAACGGTCATGTTTCTCACGTCATCTTCGGTGCCAGGTGCATGCCACACCCACTCCCCAGATGCCAGATGCTCATCAATGATTCGCTTGGGCGACCTGGGTTCGCGAGTGGACCGGCTCGTCACATTGTGCGAGGTAACATAGGTGTCAATGAGGTCTTTCAAGACCTCCAGGAGAATGGGGTGGTCTTTCCCGTCAAGCTTTGTAGTGACTTGACGCTCATTCACTTGCGTTGCGGGAGCAAAGCCGCCGGCGATGTGGCGCAGCAGGCCATTCTCAATCTTCTTGAATAGAGCCTCGATGTAGGGGCGACCTTCGCCCATCCCGGATCGTCCAAAGTGCAGGATTCCCTTGTGATGATCAATGAGATTTCGGACTGTCATCTTGGCGTGATGGGATGAGTCGTTGTCCATTGCGATCATTGCGCTTCTCATCACTACCTCATCCACTAGGTAGATCGACGGCATCCATGCACTAGTCGAGTAGCTCAAGTTCGACGTGCTCAGATCCCTTGGTTGCCAGGGGCTCATGATCTTCGCGAACAGGCTGACTACATCGTGTTGCTCGTACTTCCGGCCAAGCACCATTTCCCAACCAAGGATGGCGCCACTCCCGACATCAACAACTGCCAGTAGCCAGATCCGACTAATCTTCTCTAGCCGGAATGAGCCGTCCGCCATCGGCATGGCCAGCCATGCGTCGATGTCGACGGAATGCTCGTCGTACTCAACTCGATCAAATGGCCGAATGCTGAGTAGGTTCTCGATTCGGGTGGAAGTAGGCTCATCCGCAGCCAAGAGCATCTCATTTTCGCTCTTTGTGCCTCGGATGCGCTTTATGAGGGAGGTCAGTGCTCGTCTTCCCTTGTCACGGATGTTGAGCGGATACATGGCCTGAAAGCCCTTCCCAGTCAGCACCTTCACGAACTGGGAATGCAGCCTGTCGAACGCGGGGCTCCTTTTGGACTGTGTTGGCAAGGCGCCCTTGAATCTTGCGACTGCATCGCCGAGTTCGGGGATCGCTTGCAGGACAGCATCTATGGCGAACGGATGTGAACTATCGGGGACGACCGAGTTGTTGCGATCTGACACGCTGAATCGCGCATAGGGAATGCAGGCTCGGTATCCGACTCGATGACCGCTCTCGTCGAAGAGCAGTGCGGTCCGGATCATTCGAGAGAGGGTATTTCGCGGCACGCCCCATCGAAGGGCTGCGTCGACCAAGGTTGCCCCATCAAGGACGCTGGTGAGTGCTGACAGGCGGGCTTGAAATTCCGACTGTTGATCAGCTGGAAGTACGATCCCATTTGGCCTTGGAGTTGCCCGGATCGACTCGAGGTCGACGGCATTGAACTTGGAACTCATGGGTCGGCCCTCCAGATCCTTGATCGCCCCGTCATTCGAGGAAATGCATCGGTCGCCAGAAATCCGACGTGAAGCAACTCAGCCACGACCCCCTGAATGTGAGTTCGAGGGTGGTGCCTGAGCTCATGGATGAGTTCATCTGCACTGATGCTGCCGCTTCGCTCGATGGTCGCGGCGATTTCCTGTCGCAACGCCAGGCTGCTCCCCAGATCCTTGGCTGACTGGCAGAACCCGAGCAGTTGGTAGCAGAGCTCATTCCTGCCGCCGGGCGCCTTGAGTTCGTCCTCCGTGATTAGCCACAAAGAGATGCCTGCATCCTTGGCTGCTGAACGAAGCCGGTCCAGCTCGCGAGGACGACGCTTGCCATCCACGCCGGGTACTGTCTGCGAATTCGGAATGACGTTTGCATAGATCTCCTGGCCTCCGCGCCTCTGAAACCAGAAATGGAGTTCCATGCTGTCAAGTCCTACCGGGATGGACCGAGGCCTCTCGGTCACGGCCGCCACTGATGGATCAAACTCCAATTGCAGTCGAAGCGCGAGTTGCAGGGGGCCGTGTACGGTAACCGTCCGGTTCTCTTTCGGGCTAAAGAAGGTGAAGATGTCCCCCCTCTTGATCTGGCCAGCGGTTAGTTCACGGGGGGCCAGCGGTCGATCCTTCCCATTGTGGAGCGGGTCGGAGGCGCGTGCAGACGCTACGCCTTGGAACGGGCTCACGGGATTGGTCGCGTGGTTGCTCATGCTGCCTCCTTGTGGATGACTGCAGTTCGCATGGTCGAGGAGTGGCGCTGCGCAATCGCGATTGAGGGATGACTCAATGCATGGTCAGCTGAGTGTTGGATCTTCATCGATCGACTTCCCGGTTGGCCTCGGAGAATGAGGCTCGGTACTGGCGGCAATGGCCAGCAGGGTCATTGGGGATTTCGGGCATGGGGTGCCGTGCCGATTGCCATACGATGGCAGTCGGAGCGCGCAGATGCCCGCTCAAGCAGCTTTGCCGCTTGACACGAAGTCGGAATTGCGGGAGCCTACATACGTTATCGTAGAGCTTCACCCCCTCTCGCTCCGGCGAGAGGCTATCGCCCCCGTTGCTGCGGGGGCGATTTCATTTCCGGGGTCGGAGATTTGATGAACTGGGGGGCTAAATGCCTCCTTTGAAGCTGGAGTTTTGGCGTCAAGCCGTTCAGGGGCGCACTGTGCGCCTAGGTGAGTTTCAGCAGATCAGAAGTGGTGCGGGCCTTTTGGCTTCGGCCTCAGCTCGCGTGCTCAGGAATTACAGCGAGTTCAGCCACTCAGCGACATCTCGCGTTTTGGCGAACAACCCCCGCCGACCTGGCAGCGGAAAGGTGCGAACCGGCAAAAGTTCACGCTGGACGGCTCGGCCGAAGGTGCGGCCGTTTGGAAAGCCAAGGTTCCGCTGGAGGTCGCTGCCGCCCATGAGCTCCCCATGCCGCTCTAGCAGCTCGCGACTGAGTTCGGTGGAGACTGCTGCTTCTGGATTCTGGATAGGCATGACGCAACTCCTAGCTACCGTTGGACCCCATCATGCACAATTGCAGCCAGTTCTAGGGGATTCTTTAGTCCCGCTTCAGAAGATCCATAAGTATGCCTCGTGGCAAGATTCCAACAGACGTGGCGCTGGTCGTCCGCAATAGCGTGTGGGCCTGCGTTGTGCGAAGGCTGCATGGCGATCGACTGACCTGGGATGATCTTGATCAGTTGCTCTTGCCTAGAGTTGGGCTCGATATACACGCGCAAGCGGCCAACGGTCGTCCCCGATCCTTCTACCGGTTCTTCAGCAAGGGGCATCATCCAGGGAAGCTACGCGGTCCTGGTGGATACTTGATTGACTCGGTGCATGGGGATCCAGCGTTCGCGGCTGCAAAGGAGGCCTTCGAGCATCCGATCTGGATGATCTGCAGCACAGAGGCTCCCACTGCGGAGCAATTGCGGGGCGTACGTCGATCACTAATGGAGCGTCTTGGGCTACTGATGCCGTCCATCACCGAACGCCTGGTGGCTTCTCATCACAATCTCCCTGGCCTCAGCAGCTATGCGCCAAGTCGGGTAGATGCCTTGGAGTCCATGTTCAACGTGGCCGAAGGTGGCTCCTTGGACGCGATAGGCCTGTGTGCGTGTAACTATCTGTTAGCTATAGACAGCGGTAGGCTCGAGACTGCAGTAGATGTCCGGGATGCACTACGCTGGGCAATTATTCGTTTTTGTGCTGTTTGGGGATTGCGCCCCGACGCATGCACGGCAATCCAGCTGTTGATGGAGCAGCGGGTGGTCAGGCTTCGTAGGGGATCGCTGTTGCCAAAGGATGTTGGGTTTCCACTTGGCAATACGGATTCCAGCGCGTTTAGTAGCAATTCGGCGAAGGGGGTATTCTTCGCAGATGACTATCCGTGCATGCTTCCGGTGACTCCTCGCACAGGTGGGGTGGATACATTCTTCGCCCGGTTTCACTCGCACTATCTTGCTTTCGTGAATGATCTGACAAGGCAAGGAGCATTCGCGCAGCTGGCTGGGACTGAGCTCGGCGGATCTTTGCCGACTCAAGATGCAATTGACGACCTGTTTCTTGGGCTGCTGGACGTGCCGGAGGATGTTTGTCACGGCGAGGTTGCAACTCTCAAGCAGTTTGCGCCAATCAGTCCGGTAGCGGCATGCGTGGCGGAAGTCCTGCCCACTTCTAGCATCGGAAGCTCGCCTTACACCCGCATCAAGCCTCTGGGCGCAGTGCTTCTGAAGTTCATGCGTTCTGTCGACATGCTGGTTGACGTTGAGCATCCGCATCCCATGGTTGATGAGCCGTGAGATGCGCCTCCAGGATCTTTCGTTACCTTGAAGTGGCGTCAACAAGGGAGAGGTATCAACGCTAGCCGCGCGGTGGAGGTCACTGTTCTTGCGGGGAGATGCGCATGCTGGTTCTGCAATGCATGCCGAGCCTTTTAAGCTATGGTCAGTACGAAGAGGTCGCCCCAAAGGGATTTCCTTGAAGCGCTGAACCTCTTATTGCGAAGGAATCGTCAGTCAAGCGCGCCGACAGGGCTTATGAATGCTTTCCCTTCTAGCTCGGATGGTGCGCTGGAGGCCACCACTTGACCAGCCAGTCCTGTGTAGCCAGAACTGGCAAGAAGCCATTTGCTCAAAGTGGTCGCATGCTCGTTGAGCGGGATAGTGGGGTGGGCACTAGGCGTGAGCCTAGTGGTACGCATCTGAAGAAGACTGAGCCTTAGCTCAGTAAAGTCAGTCTTTGAGTCGCTTCTCAAAGTCGGCAATGAGCTTGCCCAGGGATAGGCCTGTCAGGCGCGCTATGTCCCTAAGCTCCACGACGTCAACCCTGCGCTTCCCTGTCTCAACATCGCTAATGAACGACTGGCTGCGCCCCAGCTTGCTGGACACTTGTACTTGGGTAAGGCCAGCAGCCAAGCGCGCGTCTCTGACGGTCTCAATCAGGGCGGCGTATTCCTTGCGATGGATTGTCTTGGCCACGGCCGCACCCTGGTTGAGCGGCTTCAGAAGCTATATCCAGTTCTCCGATATCTAAAAACCAGATATCCTGTGCTTCTCATTGACAGGGGAAGGGCATGATCAAAGAACAACGTCGACGCGACGCAGCTGGCTGGGGCAGGCAGGGCTTGCTGCTTGCTCTGACGGTCCTAGTTGCCGCCTGCAGCGGTCCAGTAGACAGGAAGTTGGTCACTGACGGCACGCAGGAGCAATACAGAGCGTCGATTGACGCAATTGACGCCGAGCTGAGTGCCCATGAGCGGGATGCCTTCAACTGGGCCGTTGCCGGCCTTGATCTGGCTGAGCTGAACAAGGCCTACCCGAATGCATCTATAAGACAGGTGGTTAGGGGGCACATCAAGCAGATTAGGGATGCCCATCCAAAAGAAATTCTTGCTCTGCAGGAGCAGGCCAACGCGCAGCGGCCGACGATCACCGAACTAGAAAGAGTGCGTGCGAGTGGCGCAACGTTACGGATCGAGGACAGCTTCTTTGGCCCGAAGCCGGTCATTGAGGCGCGAATTGCGAATAGCTCAACTTTGGCGCTCAGCCAGGCCAGCTGGGCGGCGACGCTCTACATCAATGGCGAAGCTCAGCCCACGGCAAAGTCGCGGGTGCACAGCGACTTCCGATCGATTGATGGCCTCAAGCCGAGCCGCGGCGTCACGGCGCGCTTCAATGTTGGCTTCGTAAAAGGTGATGATGCGTGGTCGACACTGGCAATTCGACAAGCGTCTTCAACGCGAGTCGAGCTCGAACTAATTCCTCAGACGGCTTTGGACTTCAATGACAAGCCCTACATAGCTGCCAACTATAGGGAAAAGATCCAGTCTCTGGAGAATCAGCTTAAGCAAGCCGAGAAGTTCTCAGATATCTGACTCATTGGCGTTCCGCAACTGCGTCCGATGACCAAGCGCAGCGCGGAACGCTCCAGATCCAAGTGTCCAACTGCTGATGAGGATCCTAGCGCTCAATGCGACCGACCATCCTTGCTCTCGATCTCGAGGGGACGCTGATCTCAAATGCTGTCAGCCAGATTCCACGCCCAGGGCTTTATCAGTTCCTTGAGGTCGCTCATGAACTCTTCGAGCATCTGGTCATCTACACCACGGTCCCTGAGGCAGCTTTCCGCAGGATTTCGCGGCTGCTGGTCGAGGAAGGGAGCGCGCCAGGCTGGTTCGCTGAGTTGCCATATACATTCTGGGGAGGGGCAACGAAGGACCTCCGGTATGTGTCTCCGATCCTGGGTGCAGCGCTGTTGCTGGACGATCACGCGGACTACATCCATCCGGGGCAGGAGCGCTATTGGATTGAGGTCTCTTTGTTCGGCGCTCCATATGACGCGGATGACGCCGGCCTGGAAGTGGCCCTTGAGATGCTGAAGGAACGATTGGTTGTTCCGTTGTAGTTGGTGTGCTTAGTGAGTGGGTTGGCGGGTGCAGCTCTTCCAGCCAGCAGCGCCGGTTGCTGCATAGGAATGGGCTGTCGTTCAGGAGATCCGACATGATTCGAACAAGTTTGACCCACCCTTTAGCTATCGCGGAACTCCCGGTTGGCGAAAGGGGAGGGGCAATTGGTGTGACCTTCGCGCCAGGTAAGTACCAAGAAGTTGCGATGACGGGGGCATGGGCGAGAGACATCGATGTGGATGTCTCTGTGATTCAGTGTTGGGGAGCCAGCCACCTGATCACGCTACTCGAGCCGTGGGAGTTCAGTGAGTTGCGGATCGAGTGCTTGCCTCAAGTGGTTGAAGGGCAGGGCATCTCATGGCATGGCCTTCCAATCACGGATGGCGCAGCACCTGACCAGAGGTTGCTCGAACGATGGCCAGTACTGGGGTCAATGCTCGTTCGGAGTTTGCATTCGGGCCTGCGCATTGTGGTCCACTGCAAGGGTGGGCTGGGGCGAGCCGGCACTGTCGCAGCGATGCTTCTACTGCAGTCAGGGGCTGAGCGAACAGCGCAGGCTGCCATTGGCTCGGTGCGACGTGTCAGGCCGGGTGCCATCGAGACCGCTGTCCAGGAGGATTTCCTGCAGCAATGGGCACAGGGACTGCGCTCGTAGTTGCCCTTCCAGATCAAACGCGTGGCGAGCTCATCAGTCGTTCAAGGCCAGCCCTGGCTATTGGCGCCACCGATACCTACGCGATCTAGTCGACCGCTGACACCGGATTCGCTGGGTCGCGCGCCCACTAGTGGACGCGGCGCGGAGAGTATCCGCTAAAGCCTCCAGTCGCTACTTGGCTGCAGCCAGTACTGTCTGCCCAGAGGGATAAACGTCTCCATTGCCACGTCCAAGATCAACGGCTGACGCCAGCCATGGCCTGGCACGAAGCAAAAGTCAGTCGGGCCAAGTGCTCCCGATTGAACTCGGCTAACGAGCCAAGTGCATCTCCTGCTGATCTCTCGATCAAGTACCCGACGGGCGGCCTCCTCGTCCAGATCAGCTTTCAGGAACTCCGACGCAACGTTGCGCATGCCGGCCCACAGTACATACCTCTTGCGTCCCAAGCTCAGTGCATTCCACTCCGGGAGCTGGGTCGATCTCAGGCCATTGCCCAGCGTGGGAGATAGCCGATACTTGCGTAGCAGGTTGGCCAGGTATGCACGGGCTTCGCTCTCTGCGAGCGAGGTTCCCAAGGTCCGTTTGGCAGTGGACGGGCATTCGGCAGCCCATCGGGTAAGCGTACTGGTCAACCTGGCCTCCAGACTCACGTCCTGACGTGACCAAGCGGCCTGATAGGTCCATGCCAGAGGCTCATACAAGGACCTCGCCCCGGAATTGGGGGCTGCGATGGGAATGCGCTGCAGTACGCGAAGTGAGGCAAGCGTATCGAGTGCGGCTGAGGCCAAGCCCTCGGCGGCAACAGGCCCGCTTACGGTCCTTGAGCGCTCCAGTGCGCACCAGGCGCAGGCTAAGAACGGGCCGATTGAACGAACGAAATCGTCCAACTCTGGCCAATGCGAAATGAGGGTCGGTTGGGTGACAACATAGGCCACTTGTCTCTCAGATCGCTCGCCTAGCTCACCAGCATAGCAGCGAGGCGAGTCCGCGTCTATCTGATCTTCAGATATCGCCACACTGCTGTCCGTGGCTGCGCTGGAGTTGTGAGTGAAAGTCCCGTCGCTTCCTCCAGCGGTGTTCTAGGTTCTTTGGGGAGCCGTGCTATGCCGAGGAGCGCGAGTAGGCCATTGAGCATGGACGAATCAGTGGTTCAAGTTCCATGTCGCGCGGCCGATACAGCCCTGTCCAGACTCCTGGCGGGTCGTCCCGGCCACGAATCCAGTCGATGGCATCCCGTTTGCCCAGGAGCTCCGGAGCGACGTTCTAAGTACCCTGCCATGTACTCAATTCAGAAGATCATCGACCTGCTGCTGCTATTGGGCGTTCCTTCGCTGCTCTTCATTGGCGCTTACGTTCTGCGCCGCCCCAAAAGAGAGCTCAGTTGGGAGCCGGTGCTGGATCAGCGAGTTCATTGCTGGAAATGGTGCGCCTATGGCTTCATTTTTCTCTTGTATGTTCCCGGGACGACGTTGTATCGAACGTTGATTCCTACGGGTTGTGATGGACTTGTTTGCGTCCAGTTCTTCACCGCGAGTGGATACCGTATCGCCCCGAGCGAACTTCATGTTGTTCTCGTCGCAACTGCCGTTTTCGCGGGGTACTTCTTTGCGCGTGTTCGAGCTTCGTACTCACCGATTCCTACCAGGGCCCGGGGCTACGTCCTGAAGGTTGCCTATCATGGCAAGGGGGAGTACTCGCCACACTTGGAGATAGCCCGCCAAGTTCGCCGGCGTCAGCTCAGAGCGGAGCTTGCTGAAAGGCGTAGGCTTGAGCGGGAGGGCTTCCACCTATGGTTAAGATCCGTACGGCCGTGGGTTTGCACGTTGGCCAGAGGCTCTACTGTTGAGCTACTTAGCCCCATGCTGTCGGGAAGGGACCCACTCACTCTTGTCAGGTGGCTATCTCGTAGCGGCCCCATACATGATGTAGTCCTTCTTTCTAGGCGACTTCGTTGGTGTGAGGCGTTCTTCTACCACCTCACCGTGAATCATCGACTTTCCTTCAAGTCAGTTCGATCCGAAGGCATACGATTCAGGGTCGGCTGAAGGCCCCACTCATCACATCCTGTGTGTCTTAGGGCGATACACGATTCTGGGAGGCCGGGCGTATTGGCTAACTGATTGAGTCAAGTCGAGGGCCAGAGGCGGTGGCATTTGACCTTCGGCTTAGCTGAAGATAGTCCAGTGACATTCAGTTCATGAGTCGGCCGCCACCGAACCCACTCGCCCTTTCCGGGCTTTAGTTGAGCCCATTCTCCACTTCAGGCGAATGGGCGGCATATCACGCTCAATGATAGCTCGTGCTCGCACTCACCTTGCCGCGGAAAACGCGGTATGACCAGGCGGTGTAGCCCAGGATGACAGGAAGCATGACCGCCAAGCCGACCAGGCTGAAGCCAAGCGACGACACTGGCGCTGCTGCATCCCAGATCGTCAATGCCGGGGGGAGCAGGTACGGCCACATGCCGAGTACGAGGCCTAGGTAACCCAGGACAAACAACGACAGGCTCAGTAGGAAAGGGGCAAGATCATGAGTGGGGCGTTTCTCCGCGCGCCACAGCGCCACTGCCACGGCGAGCGTAAGAAGGGGGACGGGGGACAGCCACCAGAAATTCCCGTCACTGAACCAGCGAGTCATTAGTCGCAGATCAAGGAACGGCAGCCAGCTGCTCACGAGCCCCATGGCCACGATCACGGCGACCACCAGGGGGCGGGTCAGGCGCCTGGCAAGTGCGTGGGTTCGCCCCTCGGTCTTCAAGATTAGCCAGGTGCCTCCAAGCAAGGCGTAGCCGGCAACCAAGGCTGCTCCGGTAAGCATGGCAAAGGGGCTGAACCATAGGAATGGCCCGCCAGCGTAGGTGTCACCAGTCATTGGCACGCCTTGCACCACCGTGCCAAGAATCACTCCTTGAGAGAACGCGGCCAGAAGCGAGCCAAGGCCGAAAGCCACGCTCCAAAGCCTCTTGGAGCGATGGGCTTTGAACCTGAACTCAAAGGCGACCCCCCGGAAAACCAATGATACAAGCAGCAGAAGTACTGGAAGGTACAGGGCCGAAAGAAGCGCTGCATAGGCTGTTGGAAACGCTGCTAGCAATCCGGCTCCGCCGAGCACCAGCCAGGTTTCGTTGCCATCCCATATTGGGGCAGCGGTGTTCATCATCACATCGAGCTGCTCTTCATCCTCGGCAAAGGGCGCGAGAATGCCAATACCGAGTACGAAGCCGTCGAGGACGACGTACATCAGGACGCCGAAGCTGATGACGGCGAACCAGGCGATGGGCAACCAGGTCATCGAGTCCATGTCAGCGTTCCTCAGAGAGATTGATCAGCGGCCGAGATAGGCCGTGCAGGTGTGCGATCACCACCCTCTAGCGACGGACTTCCGTCTTGGGCATGTGGGCCATGTCGGAGGATCTTGACCAGATACCAGATGCCCCAACCAAATACGAACGCATATCCAGCGACATAGACCGCGAGTGAGATCGCTGTCATCCAGGCCGTTTGCGGTCCCACGGCATCAGCCGTTCGCAAAACGCCATAGACAATCCAAGGCTGGCGCCCCATCTCGGTGACAAACCAGCCGGCCACCAAAGCAACGAACCCACTTGGAAGCATCCAGTTCCAAGCGCGCAGCAGGGCCCCGGAATCGAACAGCTTACGGCGGGCCAGGGTGAAAGCAGAAAGCCAGGCGAGCAGTAGCATGAGGGTGCCTATCCCAACCATGATCCGGAATGCGAAGAACACAGGCGTGACCGGAGGTCGTTCGCTCGCCGGTACGGATGTCAGCGGTGCGAAGGTTCCATCCATGGAGTGAGTCAGGATGAGGCTGCCAACACGCGGAATCGCGATCTCAAGATCGTTCCGCTCTTCCTTCTCATTTGGTACAGCGAAGACGACCAGCGGAACTCCTTCACCTTCTTGGCCCTGATGCCAGTGAGCCTCTACCGCTGCGATCTTCATCGGCTGGTGCTTGAGGGTGTTCAGACCATGCATGTCACCCACGAAAATCTGAACAGGAACGGTAATGGCCGCAAATATCACAGCCGCCCCAAGCATCTTGCGGCCGGCTTCGACGTGCTCCTTACGCCGCAGGTACCAGGCGCCAACACCACCCACCACGAAGCAGGTTGTTATGAATGACCCTATTGCCATATGGGCCAGTCGATAGGGGAACGATGGATTGAACACAACCTCGAACCAGTCAACCGGATGGACCACTCCGTTGATCATTTCGTAGCCCGCAGGCGTATGCAACCAGCTGTTGGAGGCAAGAATCCAGAACGTTGAAAAGAGCGTTCCAAGTGCGACCATGCATGTGGAAAAGAAGTGCAGGCGTGGTGATACTCGCCCCCAGCCGAACATCATCACTCCGAGGAAACTTGCCTCCAGGAAGAAGGCTGTCAGGACCTCGTAAGTCAGTAGGGGGCCGATTACGGTTCCGGCGATCTGGCTCAAACGAGGCCAGTTTGTGCCGAACTGGAACGCCATGACGATACCGCTTACCACGCCCATGCCGAAGGACACGGCAAAGATCTTCTGCCAGAAGAAGAACAGATCCCGCCACACCGGGTTGCGGGTTCGAAGCCAGCGCCATTCCACGAAACCAAGCCAACTGGCCAAGCCAATGGTGAAGGCAGGGAAGAGCACATGGAAGCTGATGAGAAAGCCGAACTGAATTCGGGAAAGGAGGAGGGCGTCCATAACGATCCCAATAGGGGGTGGGTGGTGGCTAGCGGCTCAAGTTCCGATGGTGCCTAGCAATTTCATCGGCGGAGATCCTTGCTCATTGCACGGCAGGCGTCATCTGGCGTCATACGGCTGCTAGGTGTGCAGCTTCCAAATCGAGTAGGCGCTGGGGGTGTGAATAGATGTTGAAGCCATCCGAGCGCGCGAAACCGACAAGACAGATCCCTGCGGCCTTTGCGAGATCTATGGCTAAGGCTGTGGGTGCCGATACCGCTGCAACGATCGCCATGCCTGCATAGGCGGCCTTACTCACCATTTCGTAGCTAGCACGGCTAGATAGAAGCACGAGACCTTCGTTGGTTGAAGTCGATGAGCGCCTCATTGCACCAATGAGCTTATCTAGTGCGTTGTGCCTGCCCACGTCTTCGCGTACCACTTCGATAGCTCCGTCCGGGAGAACCCATGCTGCTGCGTGGGTTGAGCCGGCAGCCTCGTTCATTGGCTGTAGCCCTTTTAGCGAGGACAGTGCTACGCGTAGCGCCAAGGCGGAGTAGGTGGTGGGTCGGTCGATTGGCAAAGGCATTCTGAGCACTTGCTCCAGTCGACTAGCTCCACATAGCCCGCAACCGCTACGCCCGGGTAGGTTGCGGGTGGCGTCGTTGGGCATTGACACGATGGGTGCACTATCTGTGACTTCCATCGCCAGCTCAATGCCTTCCAGCGATGGCCTCACTTCAATCCGGAGAAGTTGGGAGGGATCAGAAATTGTTCCCTCCGTCATGGAAAAGCCCAGCGCAAAGTCTTCCAGATCCGTTGGGCTGGCCATCATCACCGAGAAAGGACTGTCGTTGTAGAGCATCGCGACAGGCACTTCTTCGGCAACGCTGTCCATGATTGAGCCGCGCTCGCCACCACGCCACCGAAGGGTTCTTCGATATGCGATGCCGCAGGGCTCGTTGGCAGGTACTGGGCTGGGCGCTTGCATGGAGATGAGGCCTGGCGGGGAGGGAAGCCGGTAACGATGATCTGGGCGTGCAGGGTCCCTCGGGTCGGGGACTTCTTAGTGGTTTGACAGTGCGGAGAGTATCCCAAGGCGTACACCCCGCTGCGGTCAAAATTTACAAATGTTCGCAGATGGACAGTTTGGCTGAGTTGATCCGACATTCTGTTCGAGGGGCTGTGGCCCGCCTGTCCGCTACATGTGCCTGTAGCTAGAAAACGCCCGATAAATTAGATAGTTACAATCGATGGCGGGTGGCGTGAAGACCTGTTCGTGGTGAGGGCCAGGATGAGCGCTTCGGGTCCGTTGAGGCACTCGTATCGGACACCAGTGCCTCGATTCGATCCCCGGCGTGTACGCCGGACGTCTTGTCTGGGCAGGGTGGACATACTGTCCGTGGAAGGGGAGGCCGTCGCGTGCTTAACTTTTCCCACTCCCAATTGCATGCTGCGAGTGCCTGTCATGTCAGAGCAGAAGATCCCCCGTTACAAAGCCTACGACCATCCTGCCGGTGGTTGGGGTGCCGCCGGTGCAACCGCCAAGGTTCTGATGCAGCAGAGCGTCATTGCCAAGGGATCTAAAGCGCTTTTGTCGATGAATCAGCCTGGGGGATTCAAGTGCCCCAGTTGCGCTTTCCCGGATGCAGATCACACCAAGAAGCTGGAGTTCTGCGAAAACGGTGCGAAGGCCTTGGCATGGGAGGCAACCAAGCATCGCGCCACGCGTGAGTTCTTCGCGGAGCACACTGTCCAGGAGCTGATGGCGCAGTCCGACTATTGGCTGGAGATGCAGGGTCGATTGACCGAGCCGATGCGATATGACCCGGTATCCGACCATTACGTTCCTTGTAGCTGGGATGAGGCCTTCGCGCTGATCGGGCGACACCTGCAGGCCCTGTCCAGCCCGCATGAGGCTGAGTTCTACACCTCGGGGAGGACGCCGAACGAAGCCGCGTTCCTGTACTCGATCTTCGTGCGCGAGTTCGGAACCAACAACTTCCCGGACTGCTCGAACATGTGCCACGAGCCGACCAGCCGGGGGTTGCCGCCGGCAATTGGTGTCGGCAAGGGCACTATCGTGCTCGATGACTTTGAGCATGCTGAGGCCATCTTCGTCATCGGCCAGAACACAGGCACCAACTCACCACGAATGATGTCCAACTTGGTGGAGGCGCGGAAGCGTAATGCTCCAATTGTCGCGGTCAATCCTATGCCGGAACGTGCGCTGATTCGCTTTGCCGAGCCCCAGGACGTCGTGCAGATGGCCACGTTTGGCTCCACCGAGATTTCCAGTGAATTTGTACACATTCGCATCGGCGGTGACCTGGCCCTGATCAAGGGCATCATGAAGGCTATGTTCGAGCGGGAAGCGGCCGGCGAGTCTGTTCTCGATCACGAATTCCTGACCGAGCACACCGTCGGGCTGGAGGCATTGCGTGAAGAAGTGATGTCCCTGGAGTGGAGCCAGATCGTCCAAGTGTCCGGGATCAAGAAGGAGCAGATTCTGCGTTGTGCAGAGATCTACATCCGTTCCCGTGCGACCATTATCTGCTATGGCATGGGCCTGACCCAGCACCAGCAAGGATCTCGCCTTTTGCAGCAGGTTGCCAATCTGCTGATGCTGCGCGGCAACTTCGGAAAGCCCGGGGCGGGCATTGCTCCTATTCGCGGCCATTCCAACGTGCAAGGCGACCGTACCGTCGGCATTGATGAGAAGCCGACGCAACGCTACCTGGACCAAGTTCGCGACGTGTTCGGGTTCGAACCGCCGCGCGAACATGGGCACCATGTGGTTGAGTCTATTGAGGCGATGCTGGCTGGAACCGCCAAGGTCTTCATCGGCATGGGCGGGAACTTCATCCATGCTGTTCCTGATACCGAAATTGCCTACAGGGCAATGCGTGGTCTTGAGCTTACGGTTGGCATCGCCACCAAACTCAACCGTGGCCACCTAGTGCATGGCAAGGAGGCGCTGATCCTACCGGTGGTGGCGCGCTCGGAGTGGATCCATACCCCGCTGGGTGAGCAGTTTGTCACCATTGAGGATGCCATGTCGAATGTCACCGCATCCCGTGGAGTACTGGAGCCTGTGAGTGAACATGTTCTTCCGGAAGTTGAGATCGTGTGCCGCATGGCAATGGCAACACTGCCGGACAGCAAGGTCGACTGGGCAGCTTGCATGCACGATTACAACCATGTTCGTGAGCTGATCGCGGCGGTCTATCCCAGCATCTACGCAGACTTCAATGAACGGATCCAGGCGCCGCGTGGCTTCCACTTGGACATTCCGCCGCGCCGCCGTGAGTGGCCGACACCTAACGGGAAGGCCAATATTCTGGTGTTGCCGGGTCTTGAAGTGAACGACCTGGTCGAGGATCCCACTATGCTTCGGCTGGCCACGGTTCGCTCCCATGACCAGTACAACACGACAATCTACAGCTACAACGATCGCTATCGCGGTGTGTATAACGATCGAATGATCCTCTTCATGAACCTGGAAGATCGAGTAGCACGAGGGATTGGGAAGGAGGAACAGGTGAGCCTCGAGACGATCTCCAGTGATGGCGTCTGCCGGCGGGTCGATGGGTTGACTGTGCTTGACTATCCGATGCCGCGTGGCGCGATTGCGGGCTACTACCCTGAACTCAATCCACTGCTACCTCTGGATTACTTCGATCGCATCAGTGGTACCCCCGCGGCGAAGTCGATCCCGGTCAGGGTGGTCATTTCACAGTGATTGCGCCGGCATGTCGTAGGGAGGACTAAGAATGTCAGCCGAGCTCATTCGGGCGCCAGAGCCGGTAGGTGAGGGCGCACTGGCAGATCATCCCCGCCAACTCACCGACGGTTTCGGACGCAGCTTTCCGTACCTGCGCCTTTCGTTGACCGAAGCCTGCAACTTCCGTTGCAGCTACTGCCTGCCCGACGGCTACCAGGCCGATGGCCGCCCGCGCTTCCTGCAGGTGGAAGAAATCGCGCGCCTGGTGCGTGCGTTTGCCGCGCTGGGCATGAGCAAGATCCGCCTGACCGGCGGCGAGCCCAGCCTGCGCAAGGACCTGGATGAGATCATCGCCACCGTGGCGGCGGTGCCGGGCATCCGCAAGGTGGCCATCACCACCAATGGCACGTTGCTACCGCGGCGCCTGCCGGGCTGGCACCGCGCCGGCCTGACCGCGCTGAACGTGAGCATGGACAGCCTGCAGCGCGAACGTTTCAAGACCATCACCGGGCATGACCGCCTGCCGGAGATCGAACAGGGCCTGGCCCTGGCGCAGGCGCTGGGCCTGCCGGCGATCAAGCTCAATGCGGTGCTGCTGCGTGGCCTGAACGACGACGAGCTGCCGCAGTGGATGGACTACCTGCGTGACCGCCCCTTCAGCGTGCGCTTCATCGAACTGATGCGCACCGGCGACAACGAAGCCTATTTCCAGCGCCACCACCTGCGCGCCGACGTGGTGATCGAGCAGCTGCTGGCGGCTGGCTGGCACGAACGGCCGCGCGCCGCCGATGCCGGCCCGGCGCGTGAGTACAGCCACCCGGACCATCGCGGCACGGTGGGCATCATCGCCCCGTATTCGCGTGACTTCTGCAAGGGCTGCAACCGCCTGCGGGTGACCGCCAAGGGTGACCTGCGGCTGTGCCTGTTCGGCGAGTTCGGCGTGCCGCTGCGCCCGCTGCTGCAGAGCGACGATGACCATGACGCGCTGCTGGCACGCATTACCACGCAGCTTGGCCTGAAAGCGGCCGGGCATGGACTGCACCAGGGCCAGACCGGGCTGACCCCGCACCTGGCCTCCATCGGAGGATGAGCAACACGATGAGTGGGGAATTGAATGCGGCCTTCCATATGGCCGATGTCCGCGACAAGCGCATCACCCGCCGACGTGCGGTGGCGGTGGGCGAGCTGCATGCCGGTCCAGTGGCCTATCCGCTGATCGTCGAGCGCCGCCTGCCCAAGGGCGATGCGCTGGTGATGGCCGAGATTGCCGGCCTGCAGGGCGCCAAGATGGCCTCGATGCTGATGCCACTGTGCCACCCGCTGCCGCTGGAACTGGTGCAGGTGTTCTGCGCGCCGGTACCGGAACGGCAGGCGATCCGCGTGTGGTGCGAGTGCGCCAGCGAGGCGCGCACCGGCGTGGAGATGGAGGCACTGGCCGGCGTCAACGCGGCGCTGCTTACCCTGTACGACCTGAGCAAGCCGGTGGAACCGGCCCTGCGCATCGAAGGTATCCGCCTGCTGTTCAAGGAAGGCGGCAAGCGCGGTGTCTGGCTGCACCCCGACGGCATGGACGATGCCGAGCGCACGCGTTTCAAGCCGCGTGCGCCGAAGGGCCTGGAGGGCGCGGCCTGCGCGGTGATCACGCTGAGCGATCGCGCCAGCGACGGCACCTATGAGGATATCTCTGGCCCGACCCTGGTGACCGGCCTGAAAAAGCTGGGCGGCGAGGTGGTGGCCGCTGAGGTGTTGCCCGATGGCATCGAGCCATTGGCGGGTCGCCTGCAGGCCTTGGCCGCCGAGGGCGTGCGCCTGTGCCTGTGTACCGGTGGTACCGGACTGGGCCCGCGTGACCTGACCCCGGAGGCGCTCCGTTCCCTGAACGCGCGGCCGGTACATGGCCTGGCGCAGATGGTGCGCGCGCTGAGTGCACAGCACACGCCGATGGCCTGGCTGAGCCGCGCCGAGGTGGTGCAGCTGGGCAACATGCTGGTGTTCGCGCTGCCCGGCAGCCCGAAGGCGGCGGCGCAGTGCCTGGATATCCTGGCGCCGGTACTGGGCCACGCCCTGGCGATGGTCGAGGGGGATGGCCACTCATGATTCCCTATTGCGAAGCCTTGCAGCACCTGCTGGACGCGGCCACGCCGCTGCCGGCCGAGCGCGTGCCGCTGCATGAAGCCGGCGGCCGTACCCTGGCCAGTGACATCCACAGCGGGCAGTCGTTGCCGCCGTTCGACAATTCGGCGATGGACGGCTTTGCGCTGCGCGCCAACGGCGCGACGTTCGAGGCCGGTACCGAATTCGCGGTGCAGGGCTGGCAGGCAGCCGGCGATGCCGGCGCCGAAGGCGGCGAGGGTGCCTGGGAAATCATGACCGGAGCGCGCATGCCGGTTGGCCTGGATACGGTGGTGCCGGTCGAGAACGTGGAGATCCTCGCCAGCGAGGACGGCCGCCCGACCCGCATCGCGCTGACCGCGACGGTGAAGCCGGGCCAGAACGTGCGCCTGCGCGGCCAGGACGTGCGCGAGGGTGAGCGCGTGCTGTGCGCCGGCCAGGTGCTGGATATCAATGCCCGCACCCTGCTGCACGCCCTGGGCGTGGGTGAGGTGGCGGTGGTGGCGCGGCCGAGGGCGGCGGTGATCGCCACCGGCAAGGAACTGGTGACCGAGGCGGCGCAGGCGCTGGAATCGGGCCAGATCCGTGACAGCAATCGCCCCTACCTGGTGGGCCGCCTGCAGGCGGCCGGTGCCGAGGTGGTCTGGCAGGGCACGGTGGGCGACGACGTGGCCGCGTTCAATGCGGTGCTGGATGAAGCGCTGGCCGCTGGCGCGCAGCTGCTGATCAGTACCGGCGCGGTGTCGGCCGGCCGCTACGACTTCGTTCCCGATGCGCTGCGTGGCCGTGGTGCGCGCATCGTCTTCCATAAGGTGGCGATCCGCCCCGGCAAGCCGTTGTTGTTCGCGGTGTTGCCCAATGGCGCGCTGTACTTCGGCCTGCCCGGCAACCCGGTTTCGGCTGCCGTGGGCCAGCGCTTCTTCGTCGAGCCGGTACTGCGCCGCCTGCTGGGGCTTGCACCGGAACCGGTGTTGCGGCTGCCGCTGCAGGCCGACGTGCGCAAGCCGCCCGGTCTGCGCTTCCACGCGCGGGCGCGGGTGGAAATGGACGGGCAGGGGCGCCTGAGTGCGCGCGTACTGTCCGGGCAGGAGTCGTTCCGTTTGATGTCCATGCTGCAGGCCAACGCCTGGGTGGTGCTGGAGGCCGAGGGAGACCTGGCCAGCGCTGGCACCTTCGTGCGCGTGCAGGGCTGGGGTCACCACGAACCGGTGCAGCTGGTGAGCCAGGAGTCATGATGAAACAGGTGAATCTGCAGTTGTTCGGTGCGTTTTCCGATCTGGATGCCAGCCGCGAAATCGCCGTCGATGTGGCCGGTGGCACCGTGGCCGATCTGCGCCAGGCGCTGCGCGAGCTGCTGCCGGTGCGTTGGCCGGGTTTCCGCGCGGGCCTGCTGGACTACTCGGCGTTTGCCGACCAGCAACGCGTGCTGCGCGACCACGAGGCGCTGCCCGACGATGGCCGCGTGGCGATCCTGCCACCAGTGAGCGGGGGCTGAGCGATGAGCGAGAAGATCATCGCGACGGTGGTGGACCGCGCGCAGGCGGCGATCGATCCGGCCGAAGGCATCGCGGCGGTATCTGATCCGG
Organism: Stenotrophomonas sp. 80084_Sma; assembly: GCF_056481995.1. Taxonomy (NCBI): domain Bacteria; kingdom Pseudomonadati; phylum Pseudomonadota; class Gammaproteobacteria; order Lysobacterales; family Lysobacteraceae; genus Stenotrophomonas; species Stenotrophomonas sp. 80084_Sma. The sequence continues at coordinate 2,402,484 of NZ_CM151177.1, forward strand.
GCTTCGGCGGCATCGACGTGTTCATCGGCAAGGTGCGCGACGTCAACATCGGCCGGCCGGTGACCGGGATCACGTACGACCTGTTCGAACCTTTGGTGCTGAACGAGTTCAAGCGCCTGGCGGCAGAGGTCGAGGCGACGTTCGGTCCGAAGCTGAAGCTGTATGTGGCCCACGCCAAGGGCCGGTTGGGCATTGGCGATGTGGCGGTGGTGGTGGCCGCCGGCAGCCCGCATCGAGACGAGGCATTCCGGGCCTGCCGGCAGTTGATCGAGGTGGTCAAGCACCAGTGCCCGATCTGGAAGCAGGAGCATTACGAGGACGGCGACAGCGAGTGGACCGAAGGCTGCAGTCTCTGCCATGCGGATAACGAACCCACGCAAGCTCATGACAATGCCCATGAATGTGCACACGATCACGAACATTCCCACTGACGGCATCGTGCTGGCCGGTGGTCTTTCCAGCCGGATGGGCCGTGACAAGGCGCTGCTACCGTGGCACGGGCGAACCCTGCTAGAGCACATGCGTGGCCTGCTGCGACAGGCAGGTGCGGAAAGGGTATGGGTGAGTGGCAACTACCCGGCCTTCGGTGGCATTCCTGATCGCGTGGCACGCTGCGGCCCGTTGGGCGGGCTCTACAGTGTGGCCATGTGCATGCCGGACGCTGCCGCTCTGGTGCTTCCGGTGGATACGCCCAATGTGACCCCGGCGTTACTACAACGGTTACGTGATGCGCCTTCGGCTGCCTGTGTGCTGTTTGCGGAAGAACCCCTGCCGATGCGGTTGCAGATTGATGACCATTGCCAGCATGTGTTGCGGGAATTGATCGAGAATCCGGCGGCGCACCGCTCGCTACACGCCCTGCGAGAACGCTTGGGCGCAATCGAGCTGCCACTGGCGGATAGCGAATACGACCAGCTACTCAACTGCAACACCTCAACCGAGCTCGAGTTCATTGCATCATGAAAGTCCAGCTACAGCGGCAGGCAGTTCGTCTGCGCGTTGATGAAGAGGAGCTAGCGCAGTTGCTGGCCGGCGAATCGGTGGAGAACCTGACGCGGTTCGGCGGCGATCGCGGCTGGGGCATGGTGCTATCACTGCATGCAGGGCAACAGGCGGTGCTTCTGGAGGGGAGCGAGTACTGCCGGTTGATGCTTCCTCGCGAAGCGGTTCAGTCCTTGGCATTACGTTTGCCCTGTCGTGATGGTCTGGGTTTTGGCATTGCGCTGGATGATGACATCTCGCTGCAGCTTCAATTCGATGTGGATGTACGAGACAGCCTGCGCCAACGAGGTCCGCACCGTCGTGCACCCTCTACCTAGCTCTGGGCGGGCCAGCTATGTAGCGCCTGCGATGCCAAGGATAGGCGGTGAAACCGATCTAAACCCAACCAAACGGGGAAACCAATGATGAAACGAGTTGGACTGTTGTTGCTGGGACTGCTGGCCACGGTGCCGGCCTTGGCGGCCGACCTGACGGTGTCGGCGGCATCGAGCTTGACCGAGAGCTTCCGCGAACTGGGCACCGCCTATGAGAAGGCACACCCGGGAACCAAGGTCGATTTCAACTTCGCCGCGTCCGGCGTGCTGCTGCAGCAGATCAGCCGCGGCGCGCCGGTGGATGTGTTCGCGTCGGCCGATGAAACCACGATGGACCAGGCCCAGCAGCAGGACCTGCTGGCGGCCGGCACCCGCGAGGTGTTCGCGGTGAACGCGCTGTGGGTGGTGGTGCCGCCGCAGGCCAAGGCTGCGCCGCGTACCTTGAAGGACCTGGCCGGTGCCGGTGTGCAGCGCATCGCACTGGGCAACCCGGACAGCGTGCCGGTCGGCCGCTATGCCAAGGGCGCGCTGGAAGCGGCGGGCCTGTGGCCGTCGGTGCAGGGCAAGACCATCACCACGCAGAACGTTCGCCAGTCGCTGGACTACGTGGCGCGCGGTGAAGTGGATGCCGGCTTCGTCTATGCCACCGATGCGCAGGCGATGCCTGATCGGGTGCGCCGTGCCTTCGCGGTGCCGGTGGCGGGGCGCATTGCCTATCCGTTGGCGGTGACCAAGGCCAGTGCGCAACCGGTTGAAGCCAAGCGCTTCACCACCTTCGTGCGTTCGGCACAGGGCCAGGCGATCCTGGCCAAGCATGGGTTCGGCAAGCCCTGAGGCATGGATCTCGACTGGAGCGCACTGTGGTTGTCGCTGAAGGTGGCCGGCTGGGCCACCGCGATCAATCTGGTGCTGGGCGTGGCACTGGGCGCGCTGCTGGCACGTCGGCGATTTCCTGGCCGTGAGCTGCTGGATTCGCTGCTGACCCTGCCGATGGTGCTGCCGCCGACCGTGCTGGGGTATTACCTGCTGGTGCTGATCGGCCGCAACGGCCCGATCGGCGCGTGGCTGCAGTCGTGGTTCGGCATCAACCTGGTGTTCACCTGGCAGGCGGCGGTGATCGCTGCGGCGGTGGCCTCGCTGCCGCTGGTGTTCAAGCCGGCACGCGCGGCGTTCGAGGAAGTGGATGGACAGTTGGAGCAGGCCGCACGCACGCTCGGTGTGTCCGAAGCAGCGGTGTTCTTCCGCATCACGCTGCCGCTGGCGTGGCGCGGCATCCTCGCCGGCCTGCTGCTGGCGTTTGCACGCGCGATGGGCGAGTTCGGCGCGACGCTGATGGTGGCGGGCAGCATTCCCGGCCGCACGCAGACGCTGTCGATCGCCATCTACGAAGCGGTGCAGGCCGGCCAGGACGGCAAGGCCAATGCGCTGGTGATCCTGACCTCGGTGGTGTGCATCGTGATCCTGCTGCTGGCCGCGCGGCTGGTGGGCGGACGTCGCCGGGAGCTGCGTGATGTGGCTTGACCTGCAGGTGCAGCGTCGCCTGCAGGCGGCCGGCCAGGATTTCGTATTGGACGTGTCGCTGCAGTGCACGCAGCGGCAGGTGGTGCTGTTCGGGCCCTCGGGCGCGGGCAAGAGCCTGACCCTGAAGGCGGTGGCCGGGCTGCTGAGGCCGGGCCAGGGTCATGTGCGCCTACAGGGGCAGACCCTGTTCGATGCGGCCACCGGTGTGGATCTGCCGCCGCAGCACCGCCGGCTGGGCTACGTGTTCCAGGATTACGCGCTGTTCCCACACCTGAGCGTGCGCCAGAACGTGGCGTTCGGTCTGCAGAAGGGCTGGTTGAATCCGCGGGTCGGCCAGCGCTTCGATGCGGTGGAGCAGTGGTTGCACGCATTCCGCATCGATACGGTGGGTGATCTGCTGCCCTCGCAGGTGTCCGGCGGCCAGCGCCAGCGTACCGCCTTGGCACGCGCCTTGGTGACGCAGCCGCAGGCGCTGCTGCTGGATGAACCGTTCTCCGCGCTGGACCAGGATCTTCGCCAGCACTTGCGGCAGGAGCTGGAGGCCGTGCTGGACGGGGCCGGTATTCCACTGCTGCTGATCAGCCATGATCCCAACGACATTGAGATATTTGGGGGCCAGATCGCCTGCATCGAAAATGGGCGACTGATCTCTCCTCCCGGCTCGCGTCAGAGGCCGACCCGTCAGCCCCGCCTTCTACCATCCTTAGTCGGCTCCCCAACAAGCCCGGGTCTTGAGGGGAAGAGCAACCATCAGTCAGTCGGAGACTCAGAGAGTCCAAAGCCACGATACATCTGCCCGCGAGCCGCGCAAATGGGAGACGACCCTGGTGCATAGGCATCTCTATGCCGGTAGGCGAGCGGTAGGGCCTGGACCTTCTTGCAAGGCGGATCGACTCGCCCGCGCTTGGCCGCGCTGCGTGGCTCCGGCCGAGGCGGGGACAACGCGCACCCAGCGCTTCCCATATGGCCGAATTGGCGTAATGATCCGCTCGAAGGGAGCGAGACTTCTCCAGCCTCCCGTGGCGACCGACCGCCGAGGGGCTTGGAGGGGCACGGAGGCCATTGGCGCTCTGGGCAATATGGCGAGGAGCCCCCGGTCCGTTTGGCCACCAAGAGGTCGATACTAGGCTCGTAGGGCAAGAGTTCCGGATTGGCATATGACTGAGGTCGACAGCATTGAACGTCTCAGACTGGCCTTTGGTGCACAACGTCCTACGTCGTGAGAGGGGGTGTTTTGTTCGATATGTCACCCGTCATCTAGCGGTCGAAAGATCGAAATGAACTCGAACACGAATCGACGGAACTAGCCACGCTTCAATTGTACTGAGGGAAACATGACGCCAAAGAGCGCCAACCAATCTTCCGAAGAGCGCGCAAACGGCGATCTTGCATGGCCGGACCTTGCGCGCTCATCGATACTGATCGTTGACGACGAACCTGGCATGCGTAGCTTCTTGGTTCGTGCCTTGCGACCGCGATGCAAAGTTGTGGAAGCTGCAGCTGACACCATTGAAGCGGAGCAGCATCTGACGGAGCGCCACTTTGACATCGTGATTGTGGACAACGTGTTGCCAGGGAAGAGTGGCATCGCGTGGCTGGAGGACCAGCGCAGGGGAGGGGTCTTGGCCGACTTCATTCTGATTACTGCGTACGCAGACTTGGATTCCGCTATCGGCGCTATCCGCGCGGGAGCGGCTGATTTTCTTCTCAAGCCTTTCAGAACCAATCAGTTGCTGGCCGCTATATCGCGCTGCCTGGAACGCGGTCGCCTACGGCGGGAGAATGCCATTCTCCGTCACGAGCTACATGGCTCCGGTGCACCAGCTGCGCTTCGAGACAGGCTCACAGGTAGCTCGCGTGCGATTCAGGCCACCAAGGATCTGATCGCGAAGGTCGCACCACTGCCCAGTAGCGTGCTGTTCACTGGAGAATCCGGCTCTGGAAAGGAGGTTGCCGCAAGATCGCTGCACGCGTTGTCCGCACGGGCATCTCATCCTTTCATTCCAATAAATTGTGCAGCTGTTCCCAGCGAGTTGATTGACGTTGAACTGTTCGGGAGTCTCAAAGGAACGTTCAGTGGAGCGAACTCGTCTCGCCAAGGACTGGTCGCCTATGCAGAAGGCGGAACATTGCTGTTTGACGAAGTCGCTGATCTTCCCTTGGCTCTCCAAGGAAAGCTGCTAAGGATGCTTGAAGATAGACGGATACGACCAGTTGGCGCAGATCGGGAGATTCCGATCGATGTCAGATTCATCTTCTCAACCAACAAGAATTTGGTTGCGGAAGTGAAGAATGGAACATTCCGGTCGGATCTCTACTATCGCATCAACGTTCTCGAGGTGTCGCTTCCTCGCCTTCATGACCGCGGCGCTGATGTGTTGGAGCTGGCGGCGGGCTTCATGCGTGAGCTGGGGCTGCAGCTTGGCCTTCAACCGATTCCGATCGACGAAAGGATCCGGGCATATCTTCAGAGCTACTCGTGGCCCGGGAACGTCCGCGAGCTTCACAACTACGTTGAGCGTAGCCTGATACTCGGACACTTTCCGACTCAGCTTGAGCGGTTGGAGTCACTCTCTGACCCACGAAGCCGGCTGCTCTCGGAGGTCGAGCGCAGGCACATCCTTGCAGTGCTTCGTGAGACTGGCGGAGATCGCGAAAGAGCGGCCACGATCTTGGGCATATCGCGAAAGACGATTGATCGTAAGTGCTCCAGTTGGAATGTATCAGCCTAGGAATCTGCAATGAACCGAGCGCGCTCAGTTCGCTTCCGCCTGCTTCTAATCGCGATCCTTCCAATGTTTGTGATCCTGCCGGCTATCGTCGGCGGACTCATCTACCAATGGGATTTGCGCTTCGACCGACTGCTCGCCTCGAAGGTTGGCGGGGACCTGAAAGTTGCGGGACAGTACATGAACCAGCTGCTCGTCAACGACCGCGCGACGCTGGCTGCGATTGCTGATTCGCAGAGCTTCCATGGCGTCATTAGCCAGGGGGTCAACAAGAATGCAGAGCTTGGCAGCCTACTAGCGTCGAAAGCCCAAGGTGGTTCACTAGACTTCATCGCACTGTTGGATTCAAACGGTCGCTTGTTGGCTAGTAGTGAGCCGGCCTCGCCAGCTGAGCTTGACTTGGACTGGTCAGTCATCGAAAAGGCCCTGAAGGGAGCGTCCAGCGTGGAGGTGGGGGTGGTAAGCCGGGACGATCTGATGGAGATCTCCCCAAAGCTCGCCGCACGGGCCGAGGTCATTCGTCCGCATAACGCAAGGAATCCTGTCGATTCGGCCCAGAGTGAGAAGCGGGGCCTAATGATTCAAGCTGCAACGCCGGTTGCACTTCCAAACAATCAGGTTGGCGTCTTGATTGCGGGTACTCTGCTGAACCACAACACCGAGTTCATCAAGCAGATCACTGATCTTGTCTACCGAGATAAGGCCCTGCGTACTGGCGCAACAGGGATAGCCTCCATCTTCCTTGGTGATACCCGCATCAGCACCAACGCGTTGTTGGCGGGAGGGAACCCAGCGTCGGGGACACGGGTGTCTTCTGAAGTGGCCGAGGCCGTGCTGGGCCAGGGAAAGACCTGGCAGGCGAGAGCCTACGTAGTCAATGATTGGTACATTGCCGGCTATATGCCCATTCTCAATGGCCGGGGCGTACCTATTGGTATGCTCTTCGTGGGCTTTCTGGAGGAGCCATTCACCACCGCCCGTCGAAATTCCATCGGAGCGATCGTGTTCGGTTGCCTCCTTGTTGCAGTCATCACCGTACCCCTTTTTCTGTACATCGCTCGCGGCGTGTTCAAGCCACTTGAGCGGATGGATCAGGCAATTGGACGGGTCAAGGCGGGCGACCGCAGTGCTCGCTCCGGAGCAGGGGCATCCAATGATGAAATCGGACGTGTCGCTTCGCACTTGGACCAGCTGCTCTGTCAGCTGGAAGAGAAGGAACGGCAGCTGGTCGCCTGGAACGAGGAGCTCAATTCCAGGGTAGAGGAGCGAACTGCTGGTCTCGCACTAGCCAATAGACGGTTGGAAGAGACGACCCAGCACCTGATTGTCACTGAGAAGCTGGCAACAATTGGCGAGATCGCAGCAGGAATAGCGCACGAGATCAACAATCCGCTTGCCGTCATGCAGGGGAACCTCGAGCTTCTGCGTGACTCGATCAGGGAGCCCGAGGGTCAAGGGTTTGGAGAAGAGATTGACCTCATTGAGGATCAAATTGGGCGTATCAGCACCATTGTTTCCAAGTTGCTGCAGTTCTCCAAGCCCAGTGAGTACTCCGGTCATAGTGAGCTGTTAGAGCCTGCCACGCTGATGTTGGAGACGCTGCCCCTGATTCAACACCTCATCAAGCGCCATCCCGTGAAGATAGAGAAGAACTTCCTGTCCACACGGCTCGTAACGGGCAATCGGGGCGAGCTGCAGCAAATTCTTGTGAACCTCCTGATCAATGCAATCTATGTCATGCAGAAGGGCGGAACGCTGGGATTGGCGACGTTGGACGTTGACGACGTTCATGGTCACCCTGGCGTCGCTTTGCGAGTCTCAGATACTGGAAGCGGCATTCCTCAGGACATTCTGGTCCGAATTTTTGAGCCATTCTTTACGACCAAACATCGTCAAGGTACTGGGCTGGGTCTTTCCATCAGTCAGATGCTTGCCAACCGCCACGGTGGCAGCCTGTCGGTAGTGAGAACCGGCCTGACAGGGACGGTCATTGAACTATGGATGCCCGAGGCTGCCGACGATGAACTGCTTTAGACCTGCTGTAGCAGTGTCATGCGAACGGCGTGATGTCATTCGCATTTCGAACTCAAGTGGAAGGAATTTGTTGCCTAGGCGTATCGACGCCAGCAGTCGATCAATGAATCAGAGGTTGGCATGACACACCGTCTCCCAGATGTTGAAACGAGAATGCGAAGGCAGCCGACGTTGTGGGACGTTGCGTTTGCCGTCAGGGGTACCATCCTGCCCAGGATCGCATTGCATCTACTACTGATTAGCATTGTGACCGCAGGAGCGGTGCTCGCATCAACGGAGCATCCAGGAATCTTTGCTCGCTTCAGTGCCGTTCCGTTCACGCTCATTGGTATCGCACTTTCCGTATTCATGAGCTTTCGAAACAACGCTTGCTACTCCAGATGGTGGGAGGCGAGGCACCTTTGGGGTGACCTGGTCATAGCGTGTCGCTCAATAGCCAGGCAGACGTCCCTGCTGGATCCAAACAGCCGAGCACAGATCCTGCGAGGCCTGTGTGGCTTCAGTGCTGGCCTCTATTCTCGACTGCGCCGGGCCGACGAAGCCCATGCGATCGCACCTTGGTGGGATATTGGCAAGGCATCACAAGGCCCGAATCCGACGGACGCTGTGCTCCAGGGCATTGGCTTGAAGCTTGCCCATCTGGCTCATGAGGGAAGGATCGACTCGATTCAGTACTCGGTGATGGATAAGCAGCTTGCCAACTTGGCTCGTATCCAGGGGGGGTGCGAGAGGATACTCAATACTCCGATTCCATTCTCGTATTCGCTGCTGCTTCACCGGACTGCGATCGTATTCTGCACAACACTTCCTTTTGCGCTGGCAGGAACATTGGGGTGGTGGACCTTTTTACCGGTGCTCATTGTGGCGTACACGTTTTTTGGTCTCGATGCGCTGGGCCGTCAGCTGGAGGAGCCATTCAGTTCCGCGCCGAACGCGCTCCCGATCTACTCAATGCAGAGGACGATCGAGACAGAGCTAATGTCAACGCTGGCTCTGACTGCGGTCGATCAGGAGTCGGTACAGCAGCCAGGTAGGGAGGAGTGAGGCGTGAGCGGAGGGCGGCGGGTGCACTTCTGAGGCCGCTCCGGCATGTAACGACATGCCAGCTCACGCCCTAGCGCTAGTCAGGCATGGGTTGCCAGGCTCACCTGAAAGGAACTCGCCCAAAGATAGCATTCGTACAGCCCCCTTGGTTCCGCTCGCACATATGGGATGGAGTCTGTGAGACGGGAATAGTTCCTCTAACGATCAAGAATGAGCCAGTAGGAGCGTAAGTGATGTCAACAGATATGTTCGTAATGCATTCGGATCATACGCCGGCCGGGGATCAACCCGAAGCGATTGCCAGGCTAATTGCTGGCATCGAGGAGGGAGCAACACATCAGACCTTGAAGGGAATTACAGGGTCAGGGAAGACCTTCACGATGGCCAATGTGATCCATCGGCTGAAGCGACCCACGCTCATTCTTGCGCCAAACAAGACGTTGACTGCTCAGCTCTACGGGGAGATGAAGGCGCTGTTCCCCGAGAACGCCGTGGAGTATTTCGTTTCCTACTACGACTTCTTCCAGCCAGAGGTCTATATCCCAGGTAGCGATCGTTACATCCAGAAAGACTCAGCCATCAATGATCACCTTGAGAGGCTTCGACTATCGACTACGAAGTCTCTGATTGAGCGTAGAGACGTGATTGTTGTCGCTTCGGTGTCCTCAATCTATGGACTGGGAGACCCACAGAGCTACCGGGATCTGCAGGTTGAGCTTGCGCTTGGAATCGAACTGGATCAGAGGGACTTCCTGCGTCGGCTTGCATCGCTTCAGTACGACAGGACTGAGCGGACCCTGAAGCGTGGCACGTTCCGTGTGTCTGGCGATGTGGTCGATATTTTTCCCGCCGACTCTGAGTACAAGGCAATTAGAGTAGAGCTCACGGACGAGGGGAGAGTGCAGTCGCTCACCTGGATTGATGCGGTTACAGGGAAGAAGCTTGGCGATGAGACGCGCTACCTCGTTTCTCCAAAGACACTCTTCGCAAGCCCCAAAACAGAAATCAATGAGGCTACGAAGGCCATCCTCAAGGATTTGGAGGCCAGGGTGACGGAGCTCAACGCATCTGGTCGAATCGTTGAGGCAAATAGGCTTTACGAGAAGATCACGAACGACGTGGAGATGATGAGGGAGCTGGGATATTGCTCTGGCATGGAGAACTACTCCAGTTACCTGAACTCGAAGCCTTCAGGAGCTAGGCCGACGACACTCATGGACTACCTCCCGAAGGATGGCCTGCTATTTGTTGATGAGTCGCACGTCATGGTTCCTCAGATCGAGGCGATGTTCAGGAGCGATCAGAGCAGGAAGGATACTCTAATCGAGTACGGGTTCCGTCTACCTTCGGCGATGAACAACAGACCGCTTAGCTTCTCTGAGTTTGAAGCCATCAAGCCCCAGACGATCTTCGTTTCGGCTACGCCTGGCGCCTATGAGATTGGGAGATCCAAGGGAAGATTGATTGACCAGCTCATCAGGCCCACTGGCTTGCTCGATCCGCTGGTAGAGGTGAGGCCGAGGGAGGGCTACAGGCACGATCTTCTGTCAGAGATCGCCCGTTGTGTACGAGAGGGCGACAGGGTCTTGGTGACCACGCTGACAAAGGTGTCTGCTGAGGAGCTGTGCGAGTTCCTCGAGGATCAAGGGGTGCGTGCGAAGTACATGCACTCGGATATCAAGGCAGAGGATCGAGTTGAGATCATCAATGGGCTGAGGGCCGGCGAGTTCGATGTGCTAGTGGGTATCAGCCTGCTGAGAGAGGGGCTCGATATTCCTGAGGCCTCTCTGGTCGCTATCGTTGATGCGGACCAGGCGGGCTTCCTTCGGTCGAGCCAGGCCCTCATTCAGATGATTGGACGAGCCGCAAGAAACTCGCGCGGTAAGGCGATCATGTATGCCGATACGATCACTAGTGCGATGCGGCAGGCCATTTCTGAGACTGATGACAGGCGACAGCATCAGATCGCGTTCAATGAGGAGTTCGGCATCACCCCGTCAACGTCTCGCGGAATGTTGGGATCAACAGAGGCTCGACCTGACCGGTCGCAAGCCCATTCAGCGGAGTTCTGCGCCAACCTAAAAGACCTCTGTGATCGAATTACATCAAAGGAGCGACAGCTTCTGGAGCTCTCTGATGCCGGGGACGAGGAGGAGATCGAGTTCGTCAGGCTGGAGCTAGACAAGCTATACCGCCAATTCATCTACATGTAACCACTCTTTCGAGTGGTGGGGCGTGGCTCCTACAGGAGCCCGCCTTTTGTGGTGTGGGGGTGGGGCGGGAGGGGTCTGTCACTGGCCTCTGGCGGCGGCTCGAAATCAGGCGCAGACTCAGTTGACGGAGTTAAAGACCCTCGCAGATTGCTAGCTTGCATACTATCGGGGAGTATAGTATCGTTCCCTCATGTGATACGGACAGGTGCGCAATGCCTCACAGCCCTCGGGAGAAAAAGCAGGCCCTTACCCGCGTACGTCGGATCAGCGGACAGGTGGCTGCATTGGAGCAGGCTCTGGAGAGCGGGGCGGAATGTGCTGCAGTACTTCAGCAGCTTGCTGCTGTGCGCGGGGCGGTCAATGGTTTGATGGCGACGGTTCTGGAGAGCTATCTGCGTGAAGAGTTCCCGCATAGCGACACCCACACCGACTCTCAAAGGAAGTCGATTGACGAGACCATCTCTATTGTCCGCTCCTATCTCCGTTAGTCAGTTCGCGACATTGCTTGATGGCGCTAGTACTAAGTAGAGGAGGCAATCTATGGGTGTCCGAACTACTTCATTTCCAAGTAGAACCCGCCATTCCTAACCCCTTCGTGGGTTAGGGCGTCACGACTAGGACGTTGAGGCCTTTCCAGGAGGCTCCAAGGCATGCTGGATGATGTCAGTCGAGTTGCGCCTGTCTGTATTTCTTGGAGCGGGCAATCTCTGTCGGCATCGTTGCCTTCGGCATCTGACTGAGTCATGGGAGGCCCTTTGAAGTGAGCTTCCAGCCTCGTTGCGACTCCCATGCGGTCCGCGCCTGGCTGGAAGGTGGGAGAGCAAGGGCCTGCGATCTATGCGGTGCTGTCCTCCCAGCTTGTTGTGGTTCCCACTACCGCCCTACACCAGAGCCGGCTCCACCACACGACCTTTCGCTGAGCTATCGCACAAGCAAGTGATAGACCTCCCGTGAGCGGTGTTTAGAAGATCATCCATTCTTGAGGCTATGTATGAATGACCCATCCGGCCTGAGCCAAGCTGCAGGCACGCCAGCAGAAGGCTACGTATATGGGATGCCGGCGCACGCGGACCGCCGCGCCGCCGTTGAGGAAGTCCATGCGCGACCGCACCTTCTCACCCAGTCTCCGCGAAGCCTTCTCCAGCTCTCCTTCATGACAGAAGGGGACATGAGTCGAGATCGTGCCGCGATCGACGATCTTTCAGGTCGTATGGAGGCTGCAGTCGAGGATCACACCACACCTCATCACGCGCTTACGTGGAATGAGGGTGATCTGCACTGCGAGAAGCACACTGAGTTCTCTTCCTACCTCTGGAGCGCACCACTGAGCTCAGAAACAGGTGAGCCTTGTGGGGACAACCCGTTTAGACAGGGATTCAAGCCGCCAGGACCCGTGATCTCGGCTGTTAGCGTCAGGCTTTTGCCTTGGACCGCGGAGGCGGAGAAGGAAATAGATTGCTTTGATCCCGTCAGCCGCTGCTACTCGCTGGTTGAGAACGGTGCCGCGGCCATTGTGACCGACTTCCGTCAAGACGAGGAAGGGCTAACCCACATGCTCATCCTTGATCGCGACCTGACTCCGGCGCGGGCAGGAGCGCTGGCGCAACGACTGCTCGAGGTCGAGACATACCGAACGCTTGCCCTCCTAGCGCTACCGCTGACTCGTTCCATGACGTCGAATCTTCGTCGCATGGAGGCGCGTCTGGCTGCAATTACTGAAGAGATGCGCAGGGCCTCCGGCGGACGTCGTGACAGTGACGTGCTCCTCTCGGATTTGACCAGCCTGGCTGCAGAGTTGGAGGCGGACGCCGCGGCAAATCTCTATAGGTTTGGTGCAAGTCGGGCTTACTACGAAATTGTTGAAGAGCGACTGGATGCGTTGGCGGAGGATCAAGTTGCCGGCTATAGCACCTGGGCGGACTTCTTGTATCGAAGGATTGCACCGGCCATGCGAACTTGCCAGTCAGTGAAGGAGCGACAGGGGAAGCTCTCAGACAAGTTGACGCGCTCGATCTCGCTCCTCCGGTCGTGGATTGATGTTGAGCTCGAGCGGCAGAACCGCGACCTACTGGCGTCCATGAATGAACGGGCGAAGGTTCAGCTGCGCCTGCAGCAGACGGTGGAAGGTTTGTCGGTGGCCGCCATCTCGTACTACGTCGTGAGTCTTCTCGCATACCTGCTCAAGGGTTTGCCTGGGACGCATGACATCGCAGCAACCGTCACTGCGATCTTGGTTCCCGCTGTATTGCTGCTGATTTGGTGGATTGTCCGAAGGATCAGGCATGCACACGGTGACTCGGCAGTCGAGGACAAGGCCTAAAGCCTCGCTTAAGGCCACATTCGATTCGCGATAGATGGCCTATCAAATTCAACTCAGAGGAAAGAACAATGGAACGCATTGAGCGTCACGCAAGCTTCGGTGGATGGCAGGACGTCTACCAGCATGAATCATCCAGCCTTGGTTGCACCATGAAGTTTGGAGTCTATCTCCCTCCGCAGGCGTCCAGCGGCCCGGTACCTGTTCTCTACTGGCTCTCTGGCCTGACGTGCACAGAGCAGAACTTCATCACCAAGTCTGCAGTGCAGCAGCTCGCTGCTGAGCATGGCATTGCCATCGTTGCTCCGGATACAAGTCCGCGCGGAGAGTCCGTCGCGGATGATCCAGCTTACGATCTCGGCCAAGGTGCGGGGTTCTACGTCAATGCCACCGAGGCACCGTGGTCCGACCACTACCGCATGTATGACTACGTTGTAAGTGAGCTGCCTGCTCTCGTTGAGAAGAACTTCCCTGTTAGCCAGGCTCGCTCAATTAGCGGCCACTCAATGGGCGGCCACGGTGCCTTGGTCATCGCTTTGCGAAATCCAGGTCGCTATCGCAGCGTATCCGCCTTCTCTCCGATCGTGGCACCCACCCAGGCTCCTTGGGGCCAGAAGGCGTTTTCGGCCTACTTGGGGGGAGATCAGGAGCAGTGGCGGCAGTATGACGCCGTGGAGCTGATTGCAGATGCAAAGGAGCGCCTGCCCCTGCTCGTGGATCAAGGGCTCAGCGATGATTTCTTGCAGAATCAGCTCCGCCCCGAACTGCTTCAAGATGCATGCGCCAAGGTGAATCATCCGCTTTCGCTGAACCTTCGCGATGGTTACGACCATAGCTACTACTTCATCTCCAGCTTCATTGCCGATCATCTCAAGCACCACGCATCGGCGCTGAACACCTAACCAAGGAGTGCTGCCGTGATCAAGACCTCCAGAAATCGTCATCAAGTTGTGATCGTTGGGGCGGGCTTCGGCGGACTGGAGGCCGCCACGCACCTTGAAGGAGTGGATGTCGATGTAACAATCATTGACCGGCGGAACTATCACTTGTTCCAGCCGCTGCTCTACCAGGTGGCTGGTGCGTCACTGTCACCGTCGGAGATCGCATGGCCGATCCGCTATCTGTTCCGTGACCGCCCGGAGGTCAGAACCCTCATGGCGGAGGTCGAGGGTGTGGATAAAGCTGCCCGCCAAGTGATCCTTCAGGACGGCACTCGATACCCTTACGACACCCTTGTGCTCGCTACGGGAGCAACACATGCCTACTTTGGGCATGACGAATGGTCGAAGTACGCTCCAGGCCTGAAGAGCCTGGAGGATGCAACAACCATTCGAGGCAGGATCTTGAGCGCGTTCGAGCAAGCGGAGCTCTGCAATGATCCCGAGGTTCGAGAGGCCCTTCAAACCTTTGTGATCATTGGTGGTGGGCCTACAGGTGTCGAGCTTGCCGGAACCATCGCGGAGCTGGCGCGTGGCACGCTGCAGGATGACTTTCGGTCAGTTGATCCCAGCAAAACCCGGGTATTTCTCATTGAGGCGGGTCCGCGGCTGCTCCCCGTCTTTCCTGAAAAGCTCTCCGAGTACACGAGGCGCGCCCTCGAGAAGCTTGGGGTATCCGTTTTGTTGGGGGCCCCTGTCACCGAGTGCGCCTCTGATGGGGTGATGCTCAATGGCAAGAAGCTGGCGGCATCCACAATCGTCTGGGCAGCGGGAGTTCAGGCGTCTCCAGCCGCACGTTGGCTCGACACCGAATCAGATCGGGCGGGGCGCGCAATCGTCGGCCCTGATCTAACGGTGCCTGGTTCCCCCAACATTTTCGTGATCGGGGACACTGCTTCATCAGCCACTGCGGACGGAAAGACCGTTCCTGGAATCGCGCCGGCGGCCAAGCAGCAAGGCAAGTACGTCGCGGGCCAGATTGAAGGGCTGATAACAGGGGCGCGGAGGACCGCTGCATTCAAGTACCGGCACCAGGGCAACCTCGCCACGATTGGACGCAGCCTTGCAGTAATCGATATGGGGAAGCTAAAGCTGAGCGGAGGAATCGCATGGTGGATCTGGAAGCTCGCTCACATCTACTTCCTTATCGGAGTGCGAAATCGCCTGAGCGTCGCAATGAGCTGGGTATGGAATCACAGCGTTGGATACAGAGGGGCTCGCATCATCCTCCGTGAAAAAGCAAGCAATGCCACAAGCGGCTCATTGGATGGGAAGCTGAAATAGGGGCCAAGACGCTCTGAATGCACACTCGCAACTGACTTCCCGAAGGAGAACACCTTGGCAGATCTATTCACAGCGAAACCAAGGGCACCACTGGCCGAACTGCTACGACCGAAGTCTCTCGACGAGTTCGTTGGGCAGCAACACCTGCTGGGGCCGGGGAAGCCTTTGCGTCTTGCCTTTGAAGCAAGAAGTCTGCACTCCTTCATCATGTGGGGGCCCCCGGGCGTCGGTAAGACCACCCTGGGGCGCCTCGCAGCGATGGTGACTGACAGTCACTTCATTGCGATCTCCGCCGTACTCGCCGGGGTAAAGGACATCAGGCAGGCCATTGATGATGCGCGGGCCGAACTCGACGTCCGCGGTCGCTCCACGGTACTTTTCGTCGACGAAATTCACCGGTTCAACAAGGCCCAGCAGGATGCGCTGCTACCTCACGTTGAATCAGGGCTACTCACGCTGGTGGGCGGCACCACAGAGCATCCAGGACTGGCCGTTAACTCGGCGCTGCTTTCGCGCGCGCAGGTGTACACACTTGAGCCTCTGTCTGACGCAGATCTTGAGAAGCTCTACGAACGCGCCAGACCTCACTTGCGAGGCGTTGACCTCTCCGATCCCGCATTGCAGCTGCTGAAGGGCTTCGCTGATGGTGATGGCCGCAGATTCCTGAATCTTCTCGAGCAGGTCTCAACTGCGGCCTCTGAGAAGCGGGTGGAAGAGGTGGATCTTGAGTTTGCCAAGCGCTCCACCAGCCCGTCACTGCGTCGATTCGATAAGGGCGGGGACGAGTTCTATTGGCAGCTCTCCGCGTTTCACAAATCACTGCGTGGCTCTGATCCCGACGCCTCCCTCTACTGGCTAGCGCGCATTCTGGATGGGGGCGGGGACGTGAGCCAGGTCACACGTCGAATGATTGTTATGGCAAGCGAAGATATCGGAAATGCTGATCCGGGCGCTCTGCACTTGGCCATCCACGCTGCGCAGGCGTATGAGCGACTTGGCTCTCCTGAAGGTGAAATTGTCTTGGCCCAGGCTGCGACCTATCTGGCGCTCTCCCCCAAGTCGAATGCGTCCTATGCGGCTTGGGATCTAGCAAGGGCCTTCGTCAAGGAGCACGGATCATTACCAGTTCCCATGCATCTTCGGAATGCTCCAGCGAAGCTTATGAGGCAGATGGGGTATCGACAAGCATATCGCTACGCGCATCATGAGCCAGACGGCTACGCAGCTGGACAGACGTACCTGCCGGAGGGTGTGGAGAGGCCGAACTGGTATCGGCCCACTGATCGGGGAGCTGAGCGCGCCTTGGCTGAGAGACAGGCATGGCAGCGAGCCTTGGATGAAGAGGCATCGCAAACCGAAGCCGATCCCTCTTCGGGCCAGTGATCCAGCTGAACTTAACGTCTACAACCTACAGAGACATGCACATGCCAAACGCCACATTCGGTGAAGCTTCCTGCAGTGTCGCAGCAAGCGGCCTTGTAGAGGTGCGCGGTGCGCGTGAGAACAACCTTAGAGACGTTGATGTCTCAATTCCTCGCAACGCACTGGTCGTCTTTTCCGGTGTATCCGGTTCCGGGAAGTCATCTCTTGCATTCGGGACAATCTATGCGGAAGCTCAAAGGAGGTACTTTGAGTCCGTTGCTCCCTATGCTCGACGCCTAATCGATCAGGCAGGCGTCCCTGATGTTGACTCCATCGATGGACTCCCGCCGGCAGTAGCGCTGCAGCAGCAGCGTGGTGCCAGCAATGCGCGATCTTCGGTGGGTAGCGTCACCACGCTATCCAGCCTCATTCGTATGATGTATTCCCGCGCGGGAGCATATCCGGCTGATCAGCCTATGCTTTATGCCGAGGACTTCTCACCCAATACTCCCCAGGGCGCATGCGCGACCTGCCATGGCCTTGGCCATGTGTACGAGGTGACAGAGGCCCTCATGGTGCCGGATCCAAAGCTGAGCATCCGTGAGCGTGCCATTGCTTCGTGGCCACCTGCATGGCACGGGCAGAACCTTCGCGACATTCTGGTGACGCTGGGCTACGACATTGATAGGCCTTGGAAGGACCTTCCCAAGAAAGACCGCGATTGGATTCTGTTTACCGAGGAGTCGCCCACTGTGCCGGTCTATGCTGGGTTCACGCCGGCGGAGACGCGTGCGGCCCTGAAGCGTAAAACTGAGCCGAGCTACATGGGAACCTTCACTGGCGCCCGTAGGTATGTCCTGCACACGTTTGCTAACACGCAAAGTGCCCTGATGAGGCGCCGCGTATCGCGATACATGGAGGGTAAGCTTTGTCCCACCTGCCATGGCAAGCGCCTTAAGGCAGAGTCGCTGTCAGTGACATTTGCGGGTGTGGACATTGGTCAATTCATGCAGATGCCTCTTGACCAACTGGCTTCCCTGCTCGAGCCCATTTCTCAAGGAGACTTCAGTGCTCATGCTGGCGGGGGCAAGGCGAACAAGGAAGCCACCCGTCGTGATCGCGCCGATAGGGCGGCCAGTGGGCGGGCGGTCCACGCGGTGTCTCCTGACGTCCGCCGCACCTCAGCGCTGTCGGAGGAGAAGCGCCTGGCCGCGCAGCGCCTCGCTAGTGGAGTGATGAGCCGAATCAGTCAGTTGCGTGGCCTTGGGCTTGGCTATCTAACTTTGGATCGCGCTACGCCGACATTGTCCGCTGGCGAGCTGCAGCGATTGAGACTCGCCACGCAGTTGAGCTCGCTGCTCTTTGGCGTGGTGTACGTGTTGGACGAGCCGTCGGCAGGTCTTCATCCCTCCGACAGCCAGGCTCTCTATGACGCCTTGGACCGCCTCCGCGACGGTGGTAATTCCGTATTTGTTGTGGAGCACGATCTGGAGCTGATGCGCCGTGCCCAGTGGTTGGTGGATGTTGGGCCTGAGGCGGGAGAGCGGGGCGGCAAAGTGCTCTACAGCGGAGAGCCGGATGGTCTTCGTGACATCGACGAGTCACGTACCGCGTTGTACCTCTTTGACAAGGTCCCGCCCCCTAGTGGCCAAGAGCGTCAAGCGAGTGGTTGGCTGGAACTTCAGGGCATCCAGCGTCACAACCTGAAGCGCATTGATGCGAAGATACCTCTGGGCATCCTCACCGCGGTGACCGGGATTTCGGGATCGGGCAAGTCCAGCCTCGTCGCCCAAGCGTTGCCGGAGCTGATGATGCTTCAACTTGGACACGAGCCTGAAGACGACGCGGTGGAAACGGGGGCAGCAGACGGGCCAACCGTCATCGAGACGACAGGGGGACACCTCGGCGGAGATGTCGATGCTATTCAGCGTCTCGTCCAGGTTGATCAGAAGCCAATCGGACGGACGCCGCGATCGAATCTCGCGACTTACACCGGCCTTTTCGATCATGTTCGAAAGCTGTTTGCCGCAACACCAGATGCGCGGCGTCGACGTTACGACGCAGGTCGATTCTCCTTCAACGTGGCCAAGGGACGTTGTGAGACGTGCGAAGGGGAGGGGTTCGTGAGCGTCGAGCTGCTGTTTATGCCTAGCGTCTATGCACCGTGCCCAACGTGCCACGGTGCGCGATACAACGAAGCTACGCTGAAGGTGCTTTGGAACGGTAAGAACATTGCAGACGTTCTGCGGATGACTGTCGAGGATGCACGTGAATTCTTTGGCGATGAGGACGCGATCGCTCGCCCACTTCAGTTGCTGAAGGAGATTGGCCTTGGATACCTTCGACTGGGCCAGCCGGCTACCGAGCTATCGGGTGGTGAAGCGCAGCGCATCAAGCTGGCCACAGAGCTTCAACGAAGCCAGCGCGGGCGGACACTGTATGTCCTGGATGAACCCACTACGGGCCTCCATGCCTCGGACGCGGATAGGCTGCTTGTGCAGCTCCAGCGGCTCGTTGATGCCGGCAATACGGTGGTCATGATTGAGCACGACATGCGTGCCGTTGCTCAGGCGGATTGGGTAATCGACGTGGGTCCAGGTGCCGGTGATGCGGGCGGGCAGATCGTGGCGGCAGGAACTCCAAAACAGGTCGCTCGCGTGAAGAGAAGCCGTACCGCCCCCTTCTTGGCTGAGGAACTCGCCCGCGCGGGTTGACCCGACGCTCTTTTGGCCACCATGAGCGTCCCTGGCGCTCATGGCGGCCAGATCCCGTATCAGAGAGCGGCCAAGCGACTCGGCATTAGCGCTTCCCTGCTTTGGATGGCGTTAGGGCCGAGGTGGGGGAGGGCGCCATCTGCGTAAGGCTTGGTAGTGCTCCGACGGCGGAATGGAGTGCATCGAAAACTACTCTGACGCGAGGTGAGACTGGGCCGCGTTGAGGCCGATAGACGTACAAGCCCCACGGCGCAGGATCGAATTCTTCCATCACACGCTGCAGAACACCTGACTGAATGAGTGGGGCAGCCATGTAATCAGCAAGTTGGGCAAACCCCAAGCCCGCAATGACCCCTGCCATCTCCATGTCGGCATTGTCTGCAATGAAGACCGGTGCTGTCGGCGCCACCTGTACGCCTCCAGCCAGGTACCAGGGCCAGGGCCTGCCTGTATTGATGTCCACCGATGCAACCAGTGGAAACCGCGAGAGCTCGCTAGTCTCCGCTGGTGCTCCGATTCTCTCTACAAGTGCGGGGGAGCCAACGATGTGCAGTCGCATCTCTCCTGCCTTCTTCGCAATGAATCTGCTATCACGCATGAAGCCGACGCGGATTCCGACATCGATCCCTTCATCGACAGCGTCTGCAACCCGATCGCTTAAGCGAACGTCCAAGACAATTCCCGGGTGACTTTGGGTCACTGTATCCAAGGCGGCAAGAACTGCCCTGGAGCCCATGCTGTGAGGGGCACTAATTCGGACTGTGCCCACAATCTGTGAGGCCGTCGCCTTGGTTCGCGGGCGCCACAGCTTGTCTAAGCCCTCAAGCGCCGGCCGCAGCTGATGTAAGAGATCCTCCCCAAAGGCCGTGATGCGAACCTGGCGTGTGCTTCGGTGGAACAACAGCTCCCCGTAATGACTTTCAAGGGCCTGTATCGCTCGGGTGATGGCCTGAGGAGAGCTTCCCAGTCGAACAGCGGCCTCACGAAAGCTCGGCGCCTCAGCCGCGGCCCTAAACGTCTTTAGAAGATCCAGCTCGCTGTTCATCTCAAGGCCCCCATGGTCGTTGGGCTCATATTATTCCATTTCAGGGAATTATGAAATCCTATCAATTCCATATACAACAATTCTTCAGGTCTCCAGAATTCCTCCACACCCTCACCTGACCGGAGAACCTGATGAGCAAGTTCAACTACATCGAAGAGTACTACCAGGCATTCAACCGCGGTGATCGCGACGCGATGCTCTCGATGCTCACTGATGACGTTGTGCACGATCTAAATCAGGGGAGTCGCGAAGTAGGGATCGACGCATTCCGCGCGTTCCTGAGCCGCATGGATTCCTGCTACAGCGAGCAGCTTCACGACATCGTGGTGATGTACAGCAGCGATGGTGCGCGTGCCGGCGCGGAGTACGTGGTGCACGGACTCTACCACCACACGGACGAAGGTCTCCCTGCAGCGGCAGGGCAGATCTATGTTCTTCCCGGTGGCGCGTTCTTTGACATCCGTGATGGAAAGATTGCGCGCGTCACCAACTACTACAACCTGGAGGACTGGATTTCCCAGGTCCACAAGGCGCCCTGAAATGGCTACCAACGTGCGAGTAGAGGTACTGGTCGGCACCGAAATCGAGGACTGGCTCGATCGCGTCGCTCAGTTGCGGATCGAGATATTCAGTAGCTATCCCTACCTGTACGAAGGAGACATGGACTATGAGCGTCACTACCTCCGCAATTATGCGACGTCTGACGGGGGCATCGTTGTCCTGGCCAGGGATGGAAGGGACGTTGTAGGTGCATCGACTGGCCTTCCTTTGTTGAGCGCCGATGCCGCTTTCATTCGTCCCTTCCAGGAGCACGGTCCCCGGCCAGAAGAAGTCTTCTACTGCGGGGAGTCCGTACTGAGGCCGGAGTACAGAGGAGCTGGCTTGGGCCACGTCTTCTTTGATCGAAGAGAGGAGCAAGCCCGACGAAAGGGCTTCAAGTGGTCTTCTTTCGCGTCGGTGGTTCGGTCGGAGACTGATCCGCTTAGGCCACCTGGATATCGAAGCAATGAAGGCTTCTGGACTCGCCGTGGGTATGCACAACAGAGCGCGATGAAGGTCGCTCTTCCTTGGCGGCAGCATGGGGCCACGCACGAAACCGAGCAGACACTTTCACTTTGGCTCCGTTCCTTGGAGGACGTTACATGAAGATTGCAGCAGCTAAGTACGTGATCGGTCGTCCGAAGACCTTTGCCGAGTTCGCTGCGCGCCAGCGCCGAATTCTGAATGACGCACGGGAACAAGGAGTTGAGCTTGCAGTACTTCCGGAATACCTGTCGCTGGAACTGGGTTCGACTCTTCCAGAAGCTCTTCAGCTTAGCCTGAGGTCCACCCTGGAGTCGCTCCAGATCTATCAGAGCGCATGGTGTGAGCTCTATAGCACCTTGGCTGTCGAACTGGGAATGACCATCCAGGCAGGAACGTTCCTCACCGCAACATCCCATGGGATGTATCGCAACCGTGCCTGGTGGTTCACAGCTGATGGTCGCAGCGGATGGCAGGACAAGCTTCAGCTTACTGGCTTCGAGAAGCAGGCAGTTGTCATCGAGCCTGGCGATCGCATCGCGGCGTTTGAGCAGGACGGAAAGCGTGTCGGGATTGCGGTTTGCTATGACAGCGAATTTCCGCTTCCTGTTCGCCTCCAGCAGGAGGCAGGGGTGCGCTTGCTGTTGGTGCCAAGTTGCACCGACACCGACGCCGGTGCCACCCGTGTCGATGTTGGGTGCCGAGCGCGAGCGCTTGAGAATCGGATGTTCGTGGCAAAGGCGGTCACCGCTGGCGTCGCCGACTGGAGTGAAGCGCTTGATGTCAACACCGGTGAGGCAATGATCCTCTCACCGATGGACCATGGCTTCCCCAGTGACGGCGTGCTCGCAGCGACCTCCGACGATCAGGAGTGGGCGATTGCTGACATTGACTTCGCAGCGCTCGAAGCAAGCCGTGCACGAGCGCAGGTAGCCGTCGACAAGGATTGGGATGGTCAGCTCCGCTTCCATTCCGTTGAGGTCCTGAACTAACCAACGTCTAGATGCCTGGGCCATGAAGTGCTCGTGGGCGTCGCTGGCAACTCAAATACCTGGGGAATCAAAATGCATCGTATTGTCATTGTTGGTGGTGGGGCCGGAGGGCTGGAGCTGGCTACGCAGCTGGGCCGGAAGCTCGGGCGCTCAGGGCGAGCAAAAGTCACTCTTGTCGATGCTCGGATGACGCATCTGTGGAAGCCACTTCTTCACGAGGTTGCCTCAGGCGCGTTGGATGCCGCAGAAAGTGAGCTCAACTATCTCGCCCAGGCTAGCTGGAATCACTTCCAGTTTCAGTTGGGGCGGATGACGGGTTTGGATCAGAAGTCCAGAAAGATCGAGCTTGCCCCACTGTACGATGAGGAGGGCAACGTTATTGCGCCCCGTCGCTCGATCTCCTACGACACCCTGGTGATCAGCGTGGGTAGCGGAACGAACGACTTTGGAACTCCCGGTGCAGCGGATCATTGCCTGTTCCTGGACGATCCCGATGCCGCCATTGCTTTCCAGAAGCGGCTGCTGAGCGAGTACATGGGCGCGCAAGCGCGCGGCAAGTCAGAAACACTGGAGGTTGCGATCGTCGGCGCCGGCGCCACCGGTGTCGAGCTGGCGGCCGAGCTGCGTGATGCTGCAAGGCAATTTAGCGCTTATGGGCTGGACAAGATCTCTCCCGAGAATCTGAAAATCACGCTTATCGAGGCTGGTCCGCGAGTGCTGCCAGCTCTGCCAGAGCGCGTGAGCCTGCCGGTCGCCGAGCGACTTGTACATGAAGGCGTTCGTGTCATGTGTGGCTCGGCTGTGACCCTAGTGGATGAAGAGGGCCTGCAACTCGCCAATGGCATCAAGGTTGCTGCGAGGCTGAAGGTATGGGCGGCGGGCATCCGTGCTCCCGTCTTCCTTGCATCCCTCGGGAACCTAAAGACCAATCGCATCAACCAGCTCGAGGTATCTGAAACGCTGCAGACAACGCAGGATCCGAACATCTTCGCATTCGGGGATTGTGCAGCCTGCCCGAATGGACACAGCGGTACAAACGTTCCCCCCAGGGCACAGGCCGCTCATCAGCAGGCTCACTTCCTTGCGCAGGCGATTACCCGCCGTATCGAGGGACGCCCGCTGCCCAGCTTCACCTATCGAGACTATGGATCGCTGGTGTCCCTGTCGAGGGAGGGCGCCGTTGGCACGCTGATGGGTAACCTCATGGGGTCATTCAAGGTCGAGGGCTGGCTGGCCAGGATGTTCTACATCTCACTGTATCGCATGCACCAGAGGAGCCTGTTCGGTACACGCCGGGTGGTTGCGCGCATGCTGGCAGACGCATTGGGACGGAGTACGGAGCCTCGCCTCAAGTTGCATTGATGCGGGCGAGCTGAGGGGCGGAGCTGCGAGTCAACAATTCCAACGCAAGGAATTATGAAATCCAATCTGTTCCATATACAGCAATCCATCGAAGTCCAATACTTGGTCCCAACAGCTCGCCAAGAAGAATGCTGTAGGCGCATTCGACCTGATTGAAACGCGTTCTAGAGCCGGCGCCAGGGGCGGCGCGCCCGATGTACCACTGATCAAGCTCGCCCCAAAGACCGTTGTCGCACTTATCTCGTTACACCCAAGGAGAACTCACATGAAATCCCGTGCAGCCGTTGCATTCGGTCCCGGTCAACCGCTCGAGATCGTCGAAATCGATGTTGCTCCGCCGAAGAAGGGCGAAGTACTGGTGAAGATCACCAGCACTGGTGTCTGCCATACCGACGCATTCACCCTGTCGGGCAATGACCCTGAAGGCCTGTTCCCGGTGGTGCTGGGCCATGAAGGCGCCGGCATCGTTGTCGAAGTGGGCGAGGGCGTGACCAGTGTGAAGCCCGGCGATCACGTCATCCCGCTGTACACCGCAGAATGCGGTGAGTGTCTGTTCTGCAAGAGCGGCAAGACCAACCTGTGCGTTGCCGTACGCGCCACCCAGGGTAAGGGTGTGATGCCTGATGGCACCAGCCGCTTCAGCTACAACGGCCAGCCGCTGTATCACTACATGGGCTGCTCGACCTTCAGCGAGTACACCGTCGTGGCCGAAGTCTCTCTGGCCAAGATCAATCCGGAAGCGAATCCGGAGCACGTCTGCCTGCTCGGTTGCGGTGTCACCACTGGCATTGGTGCGGTGCACAACACGGCCAAGGTGCAGGAAGGTGACAGCGTGGCCGTGTTCGGCCTCGGTGGCATCGGCCTGGCGGTGATCCAGGGTGCTCGTCAGGCGAAGGCTGGTCGCATCATCGCAGTGGACACCAACCCGTCCAAGTTCGAGTTGGCCAAGCAGTTCGGCGCAACCGAATTCGTGAACCCGAAGGATTACGACCGTCCGGTTCAAGAAGTCATCGTTGAGATGACCGGCTGGGGCGTCGATCACAGCTTCGAGTGCATCGGCAACGTCAATGTGATGCGTTCGGCGCTGGAGTGTGCACACCGCGGCTGGGGCCAGAGCGTTGTCATCGGTGTGGCCGGTGCTGGTCAGGAGATCTCCACCCGTCCGTTCCAGCTCGTGACCGGTCGTCGCTGGATTGGCAGCGCCTTCGGTGGTGTGAAGGGCCGTAGCCAGCTGCCTGGCATGGTCGAAGACGCCATGCGGGGTGAGATCGATCTGGCTCCGTTCGTGACCCATACGATGGGCCTGGAAGCAATCAACGAAGCCTTCGAACTCATGCACGAAGGCAAGTCCATTCGTACTGTCATCAACTACTGATGCACCGCAGCACCGGGCAACCGGTGCTGCACTTCCAACAATAGGAGTTTAAGTCCATGCAACACCAAACTATCCATCCCTCGGTCGATTCCGGCGTCGTTGCCGGAACCGCCGGCTTCAAGGGCGGCACGCTGAAGTGCCTGTGCTCTGACAAGCCGGTTGAGATCTCCGTCGCAAGCAATGTGGCCCACAACCATGCCTGTGGTTGCACCAAGTGCTGGAAGCCGGAAGGCGCCATCTTCTCCGTGGTCGGTGTCGTTCCCCGCGATACCGTTTCGATCACGGCGAATGCCGACAAGCTGGCGATTGTCGATCCGGCTGCGACCATCCAGCGCCACGCGTGCAAGGACTGCGGTGTCCACATGTTTGGCCGCATCGAGAACAAGTCCCATGCCTTCTACGGCCTGGACTTCATTCACGTTGAACTGTCCGAACAGAAGGGCTGGGAAGAACCGCGCTTCGCCGCATTCGTGTCTTCGATCATCGAAGGCGGCGGCGCAAGGCCGGAACAGATGGACGGCGTCCGTAGCCGCCTGAAGGCTCTGTCCCTGGAGCCGTACGACGTGTTGAACCCGCCGCTCATGGATGCGCTGTCCGCGCATGCTGCACGACTCAGCGGCGTTCTCTCCTAAGCAGTGTAAATGCCGCCCCTTGCATGCAAGGGGCGGTACTTCCTGACAGTACGCCACCGGCGTATACATTTTCGCTCAGAGCCTGGAGTCTTCGACCATGTCCTTGCTTCCCCCCAACGCAATGCACGAGCGGACTCTGCAGGGCGTACAGAGCACCGGCAACGCACGGGCAATTACGAAGGCCGCGACTCTCACTGCGGTCATGATGTCCGTCGAAATTGCTGGAGGATGGGCCTTCAACTCGATGGCTCTTCTCGCAGATGGCTGGCACATGAGCTCTCACGTGCTGGTACTCCTGTTCGCACTTTCTATCGCTTGGTACGCTGAGCGGAATCAGAGCCGCCCAGAGCGCGCGGCTCGGGTGCTAGCGGTTGAGCTCATCGCGGCGAGCGTAAGCGCGATGATCATGCTTTGGATTGCCGCTTCGATGGCCTATGAATCGACGGAGCGTCTCCATGCGCCAGAGGCTGTTCAGTACTCAGAAGCGCTTGCCATCGCCGTTGCGGGTTTGATTACAAATATATTCTCAGCGCGGTGGCTACATTCTGCCTACCATCGCGAAGGTGCTGCGGTTGATCACTGCCACGTTCCGCATGAGCGCCATGCTGACGAGAAGGGGGCCGATGCGCGCAGGAGTCCCAATCTTCGTGCGGCCTATCTTCACGTCGCTACGGACACCGCTGTAACGGCACTCGCAATTACTGCACTTGTCGTGGGGATGATCTGGGACGTGACGTGGCTGGACTCAGTCACAGGCCTCATCGGAGCGTCGGTTGTCGCAGTCTGGGCCATTAGATTGCTTCGTAGCTCCATTTCGGCGTGGATAGGTCGGCGTAAGTAGCTAGTGCGGTGGTGCCTCCGTGCTCAGCACGGAGGCTAGCCCTGCGATTGGGAGCCTTCCACAAAACTCGCTGCGACCGGAGTCATTCCTGGACGCATCTGGCGAGCCCGCTGAGCGCATATGCCCCACCTCACATGATGCGGAGTTGCTGGCGGGGTGGCCATTCTCTCAGTCAGAGATCAACAAACTGACTGTGATTCTGAAACGTCCATCTTGAGCGGCTGACGTTGCTTCGCAGCGAGGTGACGTGCCCTTCAGTCTAGGTCAGTACCTGGGGCGCCGGCTGTTGCGGCACTAGGGGAGGGCCTGGACGATCTCTTGCTCAGGCGAACGTCTTGGCGAGCCCAAGAGCGCTAGATACTGCTGCAGGGATGCGCCGCCTTTGAAAGCAATTGGCGTGCGGCCGGCTGATGGCCTGGTGTATGGCTCAAACCCCTTCCTCCGGGTCTACTGCGACAGCGCATTAGATCTTCAATTGAACCTCACATTGAGTCAAATGGCAGCAAGCCCATGAAAAGACTGGCGCTTAGTCGGTTGTCTGTGATGGCGGCACTCGTGTTCCTGGCCGCTGCCCGAGCCCCGGTGGCCCAGGCGGCCGAACAATGTGGCCCGGACGCGATGCGCGATCACCCGCCGCAGATCAGCTTCCGCGTCGACAACGACCTGTTCGGTGGCCGCCACCAAGACCAGGGCTATACCAACGGCGCGCAGCTGACCCTGGTCTCGCCGAACCTGGTCGACTACACCGCCGACCCGTGCCTGCCGCGCATGGCGCGCTGGGTGAACCAGTACCTGGAAGGCCTGCACCCCGGCAGGTTCGAGCAGCAGAACATGATCTTCAGCATCGGCCAGGCCATCTTCACCCCCACCGACCCGACCCGCCGCGACCTGATCGAGGATGACCGGCCGTATGCCGGCGTGCTGCTGGCCAGCTTCGGCTTCAACGCACGCAGCGGCGACCGCCTGCAGACCACCCAGCTGGCCGTGGGCGTGGTCGGGCCCTGGGCCCAGGGCAGGCAGGTGCAGAACGCCGTGCACGACGCGCTAGGGGACGAGAAGTTCAAGGGTTGGGACAACCAGCTGCACAACGAGCCGGTGTTCATGCTGACCCACGAGCGCATGCGCCGCTGGCCGGCCGATGCCAGTGTCAATGCCGGCGGCTGGGGCTGGGATGCGATCAGTCACTATGGCGGTGCGATCGGCAACCTGGAAACCAAGGCCAACGCCGGTGGCGAAGTGCGCTTCGGCTGGAAGCTGCCCGACGACTTCGGCAGCACGCCGCTGCGCCCGGCCGGCGAGAACACCGCGCCGACCCGTGGTGGCCGCCTCAGCGGCTGGTCCTGGCACTTGTTTGCGACCACCGACGCGGCATGGGTAATCCGCGACATCACTCTGGACGGCAATACCTTCCGCAACAGCCACAGCGTGGACAAGCGCCACGTGGTCGCCCAAGGCGGCTACGGCATCGCGGTGATGCGCGGGCGCTGGAGATTCGCAATGGCGCGTTACCACAGCACCCGGGAGTTCTATGGCCAGCGCCAGTCGCCGGTGTTCGGAAGCTTCACTATTAGCCGCTCGCTATAGTAGGTGGCGACGATCGCGGGTGTTCGACCATGCAATGTCCTTGAGTGCAGTACCTCGCAGAGCGACTACAGAAGTAACGCGGGAGTGCATGATGGAGAGTACTGAATGATGCTAATCACCAAGCTCGTCGTAGTCATCGTCGCGCTTGCCGCTGGGATCAAGGTGATTGATTGCTGTGTCGTGTGGGCAGCGCG
The DNA here is from genome assembly GCF_056481995.1 of Stenotrophomonas sp. 80084_Sma. NCBI lineage: Bacteria > Pseudomonadati > Pseudomonadota > Gammaproteobacteria > Lysobacterales > Lysobacteraceae > Stenotrophomonas > Stenotrophomonas sp. 80084_Sma. The sequence continues at coordinate 2,431,004 of NZ_CM151177.1, forward strand.
ACGAAGGCTGGAGAAACTTCAGAAGCTAAAGGCGCCGGCCCCATCGAGATCTCCTTTACCCGATGCCCTGGTGGTCTACTACTCTCGCTCTGGGCACACCGCCTTAGCCTCTAGTTATCTGGCGAACCAGTTACACGCCGATCTGCGTGCTGTCGAAGCATTTGACTACTCATTGGGCTTGGCCGGGTGGGTGAATGCTATGGCTGATGGGGGTCTTGATGACGCGTGGATAAATCCCGCGTGGATGGATCTAGCTCCCTATGACGCTATCTATTTGGGAACACCCATCTGGCGTGGTTGCCCAGCGCCGCCGGCTTGGGAGTTTGTTAGGAGCAACATGTTCCCTGGGAAAAAGGTCGTACTAGTCACTACATCCAGAGGATCATGGAAGCAGTCAGCTATTGAGCTCCTTGGGCGAGAGATAGTTCGACGAGGTGCGCGATCATTCGAGCATCGGCCTTTGGCGCGCAAGCGTGCCTGGTTCAGAAGATCGGACCCAGATGATCTCAGAATTACGGATCTGATGTGACCGACCTACCATGAATGCCCCCGGCCAATGCTGCGTTTAGTCGGCACCCCTCGCCTTAGCTAGCGCTATGCCAATCGCCGCGTCGCCCCTTGCTGCACGCTCGTCAACGGCCTAGGGCCGTCCCGAGAGTTTCGTGAGGTGGTTTCATTCGCGATTGTCGAGCCGTCCGTTAGACAACGCATGCTGGAGAGCAATCGCAACCTGCGTCGCGGCGTAGACCCAATCGTTGTCTTCTTCGTACGGATCCACTTCCGAATCTTCTTTGCCACCATGGAAGAGGTTGTTGCGGACTTGCCGCATGGCTTCCACCAGCGCGACCGCATCCGATTCGGCATCCAATGGGCAGGGGCAAAAGCGGGCCACCAAGTTCCCGTTCTCTTCAATAATCATCTGCTTCATGGGGCGCTCATCGCGTTGACAGAGAAGGCGCGCACGCGCCGACTCAGGAACCTCTGACGCGAAATCGTCGCCCAACTTTCGGACGCGCTCTTGCACCTTGCGCCAAGCCACGTCGGACGTCGGTTGCCCCGTCCGGTCTTTCCGGAAGAAGTCCCCGTGCCGTCGGAGCTGGAATTCCAGTTTGCTCACGGTCTTGAGAAGGTCGTAGGCGAGATTGGCGCTTACCGGCATTTCAGCATTCTATGTGAGTAGTGTGAGGTCCGAATCGCAAACTGCCACAGCGAAGGCACAAGGACCACCAAGAAATGGCGCTACTTGAGAGCCGCCTAACACGCGGGAGGATGTCATCCTGTAGGCCGGGCGTCGCACCTCATCTAGATTCTTGACCTATAACCGCTTCGGGCTGGCAACGCAGGTCGGCAGTGACTTGGGACAACTTTGCCTAGACACCGCTAAGAATACTTGGATGGGGTTCGCGTGAAGGCCGCGCTTACGATTCGCCTCTCAGTAGTCGTCCATTGATTGCAGGTGAGTGCTGCGCTTCGACTTGGTGGCTGTCGAGTCTGGGTCGGGTTCATCTCCGTTCACCGTTACCCACTCGATGAGAGGGCCCAGGTCGGATTGGCGGCGGGCTTCCGCATACAGCTTGCTATAGGCGGCCATGGCGTATATCGGCGACAGCATGAGCTCCGCTGCCAAGGCGAAGACATCGGACTCGGGTGGCAGCGACACAGTGGTGAAGGCGCCGCTGTCGGCATCGGTGTGGCGCTCAGCCAGCGCATCCAGAAGACGCCGACGGAGTGCTTGCTGGAAGGGGCTATGGGTGGGATTAGGACACCTCAGGCCGTCTTCGACCGGAACCCAGGTGTCCAGTGACCAGGCGGGGGCGAGCACTTGCGGGGTTGCCGCGTCGTCAATCCCCTGTGCATTACCCTTCAGAGTGCCCATAGCCTGGTCAGAAAGCCGATTTCGCAACAACCAGCGGTCATCAACTGAACGCTGCCAGAGAGTCCATAGACTCCCACCGGACCGCCATTGGCCGATCTCCTCGAACAGTTCGGAGGCCAGTCCGCCTCGCGCCTCCAGCTTTGAGGCAAGGCTCCATGAGGCCGCCAGCGCGGGTGGGTTACGGAGCGGATGGGCCACGTTCGATAGGCCTAGCCATTGCGCGAGCACCGCAAAATCGGATAGACCCTCCCTGATTTCCTTAGGAACGGCTGCAACGCATTGTCCAACGGTATCGATGTGCTGCCCGCCCCGCTGGAAGGCAGCGAGGGCCGCGTACAAGGCCCACATCGGGCTGGCCATTGCTTGCTCGGTTGATGGCACCGCCACCTCCCGGCCGACTGTAAGCTGCGCTCGCGCCGCCTCCGTCGCAAGCCCGATCGGATCGAACAGCAGTGACGCACTTCCCATCCGGACCAGATGGATGGAGGCAGTCGCCAAGTCGAGCATTCGTGCGCCCTGAGTGTCCACCATCGGAGGGGTTGGCGGAGCTGAGGTACAGTCAAGGTAGATCTCGGTACGCCACCCCTTAATCACCGGGACGACCAGTCCGTCTTCATTCGACTCGTCCCAAGGGCTGGCCGTTCGCAGTGCGAGGCTGCCAGCTGTTGCTGCTAATTTGAGGTAGGCGTAGCCGAGCCTGTCGTCCGTACCACTGTGGATGAGGCGCTCCTCCAAGGTTGCCCCTACAAGGGAACTGAGGTGCCACTGCCGCCACGGTGGCGCGGGGTTTAGAGAGCCGTCGGGACTGAAACTGGAGTCGCGCGCGAAGACAAAGACCTCACCGATTTCGCTGAGATCGCGGCTTGGCTCCGTCGGAATCATCGAGTATTCAGCGGCATGAAGGGACTGATTTTGGTGCGTGGTTGACGTGCCGATGACGGGCGCAGCCGCGGAAAATTCGGGCCCGGGCAACCGCTGGTCGAGGGGCGCATCCGCAACAACGAACAGCGATTGCGCCGATTCGGCCCCGACGTGCACCAGGGCTTTGTAGAGTCCCGGAGCTAAGGACAGCGAGACCACTCCCGTACCGATGCTGACACGAGCGTAGCTAGCATCGAGCACCGTGATCTGCGCGTTGGGATTGTCCGTCCTCAACACCACCGGCTGCGCTGCAACCTCGTCGGTTCGCAAAGCGGGCATGTCGATAGGTGCAGCAACGGGAGGGGTGTTGCCTGCAGCTGGCAGCACCGGGTAGGGAACCTCGAAGGCGACGTCGGGTAGATTCCCTGGTGTAACGACGAGATGCAGACCCGGGGTCAGCTCCACGATGGGATGCTCGAGCTGGCGAAGCTGGCTACTGCGTAGCTGCCCATTTGGCGTCATGTCGGTGGGCGGCGCGGGTGGGTAAGGTGAGATGTCAGGATCCGGTTGCCGGTCGATGGCCGCGAATTTAGCAATGATGCGGCTCAGGTCGACGGCAACCCGGCGTGGGAGCGCGGAAGCTGGCGCCGACGCCGGGCGCTGATATATTCGAATCCGCTTCGTTGCGGGAGTCAGTGGTGGCGTGTATCCGGTTTCCTGTTCGTAGCGATCGGCCCATAGCACCTGGAAGTAGTCCGCGACGGCGCGATCCGTCACCCATCCGTCGGCGTCAGGCGGTGCGCTGCGCAGCGCGTCCAGTAGGACGCTAGTGAACAGGCCGCGAGACTGCCCGGCCGGGCCAATGTTGCGCTCAAAGGACTGACGTCCCCGCGGCGCTCCATACGCCTGGAACAATCGGACGTGTGCCGTTCGTTGCCGGTCCGGCGGGGTCCAAGTCGGCTCGAGCACCTGGCTCGCCTTGAGTACGTCCTGGCAGCAGTCCGTTACCAGGATGATTTCATCAAAGAAACCCGCGTTGGCGATTTTCGACGCATAACGCAGGACGGCGATATGCGCCGTGTCGCCGTTTTGCGCGACGGCCGAGAATAGTGCCGGGTCGTGAATCGCCGAACCGGCTGTGAACCCGTGTCCGGCGAAGAACAGATACAAGCGCTGTCCAATGCGGTCATGCCATCCGTTCGGGGTGCGCAGCCATAGATTAAGCGCCTTCTTGAGCTCCTTCTCGGTCGGGTTTGCGTCGTCCGGGGTCGCTGCCACGCCATAATCCTGCGACCGTATGACTTGGATACGTCGGGTGTCCAGGTCGCCGTACTCCGGATCGAGGAGCCATTGCCGGAACTCTTCGCCATCGTTCTCAGGTCCATGGAGGTCACTCAGGCCGGGATAACGGTTAATTGTCAGCACGATCGCGTAGTGATCATCTCGCGGCATGTCCACATCTCTCCCTGTTGCGTACACAAGGGCACCTTTGGCGTGCTCTCGAAGATGTCACCATCCGCCGAGGAGGCTCTCAACGCTGAGCAGCGTATCTTCGTCGTCGTCGAAAGCTCCGTGATCAATGCTTGTGCTGTTCAAGCCTGCTGTCTGTCCTTGGGACTTGGACCAGATCGTACGGTTCGGTGCAGCTCCGAGCCACGCGCGGACTGCACCTATTTCGGGAAACTTGCTATCTGAGTAGATGTGGTGCCAAGCGAAGAAGCGTTCCATGCCCAGCAGCGGCATGTCCGGTTCGTCGACGAGCGTTCCGTCGGAATTTGGGCGCGATTCGAGGACACCCGACACCAGATAGAGGAGGGAGCTGGGATAGATGAAGCGCTTCCAGTCCTGCCCATTGGGAAATTTAGAGTCGTCTCCGACGACCTGATCGTCCCGTTCGAATTCATCGCGCATGCCAAACAAGCGGAAGTGACGGATGCGATCGCCATGTTGGGTGATCGTGGCGGCAAAGCGCTCGTAGGTGATGGCGGGCGCCAGGAACACGACGTCGAATGCAATCTCGGCCGGCAGAAGCTCTGATGCCTTGTCAAGCCAATTGGCGATGTAGACGGCGCCAGTGCTGTGGCCGACTAGAGTGATCCTCGATAGCAGCCCTTCAGAGGCATGGGCGGCACGCAGCCGCTCCAGCAGCGCAGTTCCGGCATACAGGTCGGAGCCGTCGCCGAACGCATCGAGTGAGTCCTGCTTCATGCGGTTCCACTGGAGTGCCTTGCCCCATTCATTGAGTCCACTGCCACCAAAATGAACACCACGCAACACTTCCTCTACGACCGTTGCATACAGGCCGTGATCGCGTTGATCCGCGTACCGACGCAGAACACCCTGCAGGATGCGCTTCACCAGAAGGGAAACTTTGAACCAGACGATCAACCCGCGGCCTCCCTCGACCCCGGCGACCTGCGTTGATACCGCCTGCGAGAACGGGGTATCTCGAACGCTCGCTCCGCCCCCGATGAATGCATCGCGTGCTTCGTCTAACGCGGTTGGCAGGGTTTGCATGGCGACCACAAACTCGCTGTCGGTTTGCAAGTCGGCTTCGATCTCGGCGTCGTCGATCAGCGCACTCGCCGCACGCGCACCTGAGGGCCCCACTACAGGTTTGAAATCACGGTAGGGCACGTGATTGCGACTGGGATCGCTCCAATATGTATCAACTGCCTGGCGGACCTTCCCTGCATCGACGTTGCCCGGCGTGATGGTCCGGGCGCCGTTGCTACCTCCCAAGCGGCGGAGCGCGTACTCTAGCGCCTTGCGCACCAGATTCTTGAATACCGGCTCATCCGGCAGCTCGCGCAGGTTGTTGCGGATCGTTTCAACGAAACCCGACTCCCACACGGAAAAAACCGGATAGGCCGATTGAGAAAAGCGCCCCTCAAGTCGCTGGGCAATACCGATACCCGCGGCCTTGTCGACCAGGCCCCCGTGAAAGTAAAGCAGCAAATGACCACGCCCGTCCTTACGAAGCGCCGTGACGATAGCGTCGATATCCTCTGGCTTCGTATCGGTTCCGGCACCGATACGGCCGTTGCGACTGTGGATTTGATGCAGACTGCCCATACCTGGCCCCCTGTGACCAGAATGATGCCAACCCAGAGTGCCATGAGTTTATGAAGTGGGCAATCAGTAATCGCCTAGGTAGGGATTGGTCACCTCAATGCCGAGTAAGCGAAGGGCTAGAGTTGAATGCCCCGGACCATGCCGCAGCTGGGGCGGTAGTTTGCATTTGGCGCTCGATCGATAGGGACACGAGGGCACGGCTCATCGACCTGATCATTGAGGTACAGACGGAGAATTGGCTTTGAATGCCAATGGCGTCCATCTGATACGGTTCCTATGTAGGGTAGCTACCCAGGCAGGGGTAGCGCGGTATCCGTGCCGGGCCTCAAGTTTGGCTACGATCATGCCATCCGCTAATTCAGCTCGCCAAATAGCCACGGTTGGATCGCGGTTGGATCGTCGACGCAGAGGTGAAATTCGTTCGGCGGCTCCTTCTCTGCATCGGTGGCGCAGCGCAGTTCATGTAGTCGGTATTGGAGTAGTGCGGCACGGGTTCTTAACCTGTAGGCTGCCTTACCTCCGAAATACTCGATACGCACCATATCCTTCTGATCTGGTGTCAGATGCGGATGGGGGACGATCGACAGCTCTACCTGTGTCTGCCAGGCGGCGTCCTGGCTAGGCTCGGCCCGCTCTGGCCGAGGATCAGCCAGCTGTTTCAAGCCGCTCAGCCGATTTATAGACAGGTCCAGGAAGCGTCCGGCTTCCGCCTCGTCCTCGGCGATGACAAATGCGCGAACATGCCAGCGCCTGCCTGCCTGCACCAGCGCATGAGGGAACAGTCGTTTGGTGCGAGGTGCTGGGTTGCGCATGGACCGGTGCTCGCCAACGAGCCCCTTGCCCTCTCTGCAGGCACGATTAAGCAGTGCGAAGTGGCGTCGTTCAACGCCGCCGAGGATAAGCTGGGAGCTCTCGATAAAGCCTGTAGCTTCCTGGGGGCGCTCAAACGCAAGGTACTCTTCGATCAGCCCTTCGGTTAGGAGGGGTCTGAAGCCAGACATCGCCACGTATCCGCGCACATGGCTTCGGTACTCAAGGCCGCCTCCATTGAGTTCAGCATATTGGGTTAGCAATCGACTTACCGTGGTGATATGCAGATCAAACACTTGGCGTACTCGCTCATTGGTGACTTGCCCCTCCCAGAGGAGCAGCGTTTCGATGGCTCGAAGTGTTTCCGGACTTTTGTTTGGATTGGGGCGGGGGCGGGGCATGGGGCTGGGCCGGGGTCAGATGACACGCAGCTTAGCATTGATGCTAAGTTAGCGTTTATGATATGTTAGCGTTTATGCTAATGTGAAGTAGATAGCCCAACTTCTGTGGAGTTGCACAGTGTCCAGCTCTCTGTTTGAGGTACTGCCATCGCAACTCTTTCGCCCATTGGCCTCGGCAAATCGGGAGAACTACTGGCGGCTGCTCTTGGGTCTGTACGAAGAATTCTTCGGGCCAGAGGCTGAGGTTCCCCCGGCGACCGGCTGGGAACGGCGGCAGTTGACGCAGTTCATCGAGAACTACCTCGAACACGATGACGCTTGGCAGGCAGAAGAGGGGGTAGGCCAGCTCACTCCGCTCAACATTCGCGCCAACATGTACTTGAGCCATCTCACGGAGAATGGCTGGTTCGAAGAAGAGCAGGTGGGACTCACGCGCACTCTGTCCATGACTGCTGTGGTAAGCCGTTTCCTTGCCACCTTGCAGGTCTTCACAGAAGACACGCCGGCGATGGTGGGCGCGAAGATGCGTTCCATTGAAGACACATTACGTCGGGTGCTTGATCCTGCAAGCAATGTCTACGGTGACGACTTCGTAAACGCCGGCGACAGCGCCCATGCGCTTCTGTCCGGGATTGCCGCCATGAGTCTGAACGTGCGTACCCTGCAGCGCGAGATATTCAAGTCCGCGACCCCCGGGGCGGCTATCCGTCGGTTGTTTGAAGACTACATTTCCAAGCACGTCATGGCTGACTATGCGGACTTGGCTGGCGCCGATCACCCCCTCGCACGAAAGGCGCAGGTGTTGAGCCTAACTCAGGAAATCCATTACGGGGATCATCGGGAACGGATCATCGTGTGGTTGGCCGAGCGACGCTACAAAGGTGATAAAGGCACGGCTGAGGCTGTCTATGAGAAGGCGATCAGGCGATTGAGCAATGTCTATCGTCTGCAAGACTACTTCGATCGCTTGGGCCAGGATCAGCGCCATATCGAGCGTCGCATGCTGGCCATGATCGAGTACCAGCTTCGCGCGCCGGGCCAGCTCGAGAGACGGATCAAAAAGGCTATCGCCGGAGTCAATGCTGCGGAGAACTTCGACGCCTCCATGCCCGTTGGGCCCGGAGCATTGCTTTCCGGTGAACTCCTGTTTCAACCACGCATCGCCCGTCCGCCCATTCCCAGGACCGCGGATTCTCCGCGGCAGATGACAGCCGAGCAGGAGGCGCGGATGAACCTGCACAGGCGTGCGCGTGATGCGCGTACCGCCATGCCAACAGAGGTGAGGGTGTACTTGCAGGGTGTCATGGGAGGAGGTAGGCAGATCCGGGCGTCTCAGCTTCCCATCACCGGTATCAAGCAATTTCGAATGGTGCAGACGCTGTCCACCTACGCACAGGAAGCAATGACAGGCCTCGGAAAGAAGCACCATGAAGGAATTTCAAAGCGACTACCTGGATATCGCTTCCAAAGCGCCGGTGATGAACGAATTGCCGGGCCGTATTTGGACATGCCGGACTTCTACATCACCAAGGTGAAATGACATGGCACGCCACTGGGAAAAGGCGCTTAGCCGCGACACTATGTACGAAGAGCAGGACTACGAGCAGGCGGCCTATCGGCTAGTAACCCATCAGGTCTTGTCCGCCTCTGACCGGGCGACCCGGAAGGATTACGGCATTGTCAGCCGAAATATCAATGACTTTGAGCAGGCAGTTCGTCCCCTTGGCATCGAGCTGTTGCACGACACCAACTACCAGTACATCGTGGCGCGGCCCGTGCACGTACTGACCCAACAGCGAGCCAGCAAGGACGAAACCCTGCTGCTGTTGGTGCTCGCCGGCGTTCATCATCGCGTCCGTTTCGAGGGGCGCGAAGAGCCAAATGGCGAAACTTTCGTCGATTTGCCTGACTTGCAAGAGCACTACGAGAAGGAAACGGGCAGGGACTTTCCCTCGCCTGGGGACTTCCGCTCTTTGATGACCAAGTTCAAGCGCTGGGGGATTGCTGCCTTTGAGGACAAGGACGATGTACGGAATCAGCTCGCGAAGGTTCGCATCCATCCCGCGATCGGAGATCTGCTGCGGAAGGAATACTTGAGCCATCTGGAATCCTTCCGTAAGGAAGTGGCAGGTGAGGGGGATGCGGCTACTTTCGACGCAATGAATGAAGTCACGGAGGATGGCGATGTATCTGCTTGAGAAATTTCACTTGGTACAGTTTTTCCTATTCCGTGCCGAAACCCTGAGCTTTAGCCCTGCAACAGGCATTGTGGCGCCTAACGGATCTGGAAAATCTGCGATTCTGGATGCGATGCAGATCGTCTTGTACGGAGGGGATCAGAATCAAATCGATCTCAATGCGCAGTCAGGGGGGGTATCAGGCACTCGAGGGCGTTCAGTGCGCGAATACTGCCTCGGCTACTATCGCGGTGACGAGCATATTCGTGAGAATGCGACGTCCTATTTGACCATGGTGTTTCGCGACACTGAGGGCGAATTGCCGCCGGTTTCGGTTGGCCTGGCCCTGGGCGCGTCAGTGGGCGACCCAAAGCTGCACGTCTACGGGCGCTATGTGGTCCAAGGGGTTGCGCTCGCGTTAGATGATCATCTTGAAGCGAACGCCGAGGCGGAACTTTTGCCGTTGGCCTGGGGAACGTTCAATAAGCTGATGGAGGACGCAGTCAGTCGCGTGAATGGTAGGCTCGCAGTGCCTCCGTCGGCGGAGAAGCAGGTTGAAGCAATGTTGTTCGCCTTGCGCCCCAAAGGAGGGGGCAGCATCGACCCGAGAGCTTTTCGGCGAGCGATGAAGAATGCGCTTAATCTGCAGAAAGTTCCTGACACCAGCAGCTTTGTTCGAAATTACATTGTCGATGCCTATCCTATCGAGCTCAAGAACTTCCGCTCCCAGCTCGACAATCTGCGCTCGCTTCAAGCCAAGGTTCTGGAAACACTGGACAGGCTTGAGAACGTCAAAAGCTTGATCGCAGCCGGTCATAAGGCTACTCAGACTCGGATGCACGCAGCGACCTATAGGGCGCTGTTGGATGACTATGAGCGTGAACAACACATGGATGCTGTTGATGCGGCACAAACTACGCTGCATGAAGCGCGGGACAGGCATCAGGCAGCGCAGAATGCAGTCGACAGCGCCAAGGCGGAGCATGATCGACTCAACGGCGTGTACATCGAACTAGAGCTTCAATCAGCAGCAGATCCGGCGATCAGTGCCGCCCGTGACCTGGCCAGCGAACGAGAGAGATCACTTAGACCTATCAAAACCAACGTGGCCCAGGCCATTCGCGAGGTGGTGGCGGGCTTCGAGAAGGCCAACCGCGTGAAACCCGATCTCGGAGGCTGGCAGCATCTGGCGATGCCGTGGGTTGAGCTTCTTGATGCGGTTTCCAGTACATCCGTATCCGATGCGCTTGTGCTTGACGTTTCGCAGGCCTCGGCAGCATTGCGCGAGTCCAGCATGCGGGTTGCTCCGATCATCCAGTCGGCACGGCGTCAGCTAGACCATGACGAGCAGAGGCTGTCCAAGCTTGGAAATGAACTTAGGATCGCTAACGAGCAGATCAAACGCATCCAGGAAGGCAAAGCGGAACTCCCGCCGGCCGTCCAAGCAGTTGTGAACATACTTGGAGACAAAGGACTTCTGTGCACGCCCGTCTGCGATTTGGTTACAGTCACAGATGCCGACTGGGCACCCGTAATCGAGGGATTCCTTGGTCGTTCGCGCACTGCCCTGGTTGTCCGTAGCGGCAAGTTTGAGGATGCCTTGTCCGTTTTCAACAAGATTCCGTGGGATACAAAGCCGGATTCAGTACTGTTGGTGAACCCGGTGAAGTCGAAGGCGGATATGGGTGTGGTTCCGCCAATGGGTCTCGCGCACCTGATCGCGGGTGACAATCAAGTGGCGGTGGACTATATCCGTCTTCGACTCGGCCGGCTGGAGCGATTGGAGCGCGTCACCACGGATAGCCCAGAGGGCTTCACCCGTACTGGCGAGCAGGCTGGACGTGCTGATTTCGGCCGTCGACGCCCCTTGTCTGCAACGGAACTGGTGTTGGGACGCCAAGATGCGAGCCATCGCCTGGCGGTGCTTCGGCAGCAGCGCAGCACTTTGGGGCAGAACGCAGCCGAATGCGAGCAGGAGGCGAACCGGTCGCGCCAGTTGGTTGAAGCCCTTGAGAAGTTGGTGGGACTTGAAGGACGTATCCAGGACATTGAAAGATGGCTGAACTCGCACATTCAGGAGCAATCCGCGCTTGATGCAAAGGCGGCGATGCAAGAGATCGCAAGCGCACCTGATCTCCTTGCTCGTCAGCTGCTCATCACAGAGGCAAGGCGAGCTGCCCTGGCAGCACAGTCGAAGCTGGAAGAAAGCAGCAGAGACGTCGGAACTCATGGTGAGGCTTTCCGGCAAGCACAGAGACGGCTAGACGAGCTTGCGGATAGAACCAACGGAATCTGCTCAAAGGCGGCTCTCAGTCGCCGCAATGAATACGTGGGTGATGAGTGGTTCGAAACAAAACGCGATGAGTTTGATGGTTCCGGCCTATCGCTGCATACGATTGTGGCGAAGATTAGTGACGCTACGGTTAGAAGTGGCAATCAGCTGTCTTCCCAGGTGCAGGCCTTGGCAAGTGACATGTCTACATACGCAAACCAATTCGATCCGCAGATGGATATCGCGGTGGGCGACTTGGGTGCCATGTGCGAGACGATGGCTCAGGAGAAGCAACGGCTAGAGGAATCCGAGCTCCATCACTACCAAGTGCTTTCCGCGGAAGCTGCAGAAGCGGCAGAGCAAACGTTCAAGGTGCAGATCGCCGCCCGCCTGAGCGACCACTTCGCCAGCATGCGCAGCACGCTCAATGAGCTGAACAGTACGATGGAGCGCTTGCCGCCATTCTCGAACAACGAGAAGTATCACTTCGTCACCAATCTCAATAAAGATCATGAGTCGCTGTACAAATTCATACTGAAGGTGGCTGGTGCGGGACCGGAGGGGGATATCTTCTCTGGACAGGTGGATGCTCCTCCTGAGTTCAGGGCGATGCTTGAGGGAAAGGATGCAGAGGCCAACAGGCTTCTGGAGGACTATCGCAATTTCTTCAACTTCGAGATTGACGTTCGCAGCAATGGTGTGACGGTGACCGACTTCTCAAAGCGCATGGACAAGGGTTCCGGGGGCGAGCACCGCGCGCCTCTTTTCATCGTTGCTGCAGCGTCGATGGCGCGCGCATTGGGAAAGTTGCGCGGTGATCAAGGCGGCATGTCGCTGATAATTTTCGATGAGTTGGGTGACAAGATTGACTCAGTGAATACCCGTGCCGTCTTTGAGTACCTGAAGGCATTGGGCCTTCAGCCCATCGTCGCGGCACCGGACGATGCCTTGGGTAAGATCAACGAATCGGTGGATACCTACATCGAGATGTACCGTGACGACGATCTTATCTCCATCAAACACGTACGCATTGATGACGATGGTCATGTAATTCTGGATTCCGATAACTGGCGCAAGCATCCCGAGCTTTTCGAGGAGGAGCTCAAGCGTGTTGAAGCAAGTCGAATGCCCCATGGGGAAGGGGTCGTTGCATGACTATAGCCCGGGCCTTCCTTACGTCAATTTTCAATCGCTCCCAGAATGCAGTGAGTCGTGGCAAGGATGAGCGAATAGCTCTCAGGCTGACGGAGTCATCATGCCCAGAGTTCTTCAGCCTGCGCAGCATCGAGGATGCAAGAGCGTTTCGTTCCGAACTTGAACTGGCTGAGCGCTCTGGAGCCATCGAAATCAAGGCCAAGGTGATGGTGCAGCCGCCTCTAGATGTTGCGGGCGTTGCCGTACTGAACCTCGCAAAGCTGGCGAACTTCTTGGGCGCACGACTTCGTCGTGATTCCGTATCAGAGGCCCGTTCCATGCTGGACACTCACACCGGCCTTTTCCCCGTACTGACCGAGGTCATTGAGCGCTGGTCGCTGGGCCATAAGGTTCGCGGGCAAGAGGCTACCGATGCTTCTGTAGCGCAAATACTGGATGCAATCAGACTCATTTCAGCAAGGCGAGGTGTCGTCAGGGACGAACTGTTGCGCCGGGTTTCGGCCATGATGTTTGGTGACAGCAAGCGAGTGGAGGGCATCGTGAAATGGATCGATTTGCTTTGGTTCAACTCTATTGCACCATCTGGACTTGATAGTAGCGAGGTCTTCTCGGCCATAGGCCTGCACAAGGAACCATTGCCCGTACTGATCTCAGGTCCGCTTACGGTTGTTACGTCGACTACGGTGGTGGGAGTGGTTCATCCATATCTCGGCTTCGCTCCTGCCCACATCACTGGATTCGTGCCGAATCCAGCCGTGTTGAGTTGGCGTGTTCTCACCATAGAGAATCGACAGACATTCCATGAGTTTGCTGAAGCTGCATCTGATCAAGTCGGCCTCGTGCTGCTCTATACCGGTGGTATGCCGTCCCCATCCTGGAGACAGGTCTACATGCTGATCTTGAAATCACTTCCTTGCCAGACAACTCAGGCGTTTCATTTCGGCGACTTGGATGAGGGGGGATGAGAATTGGCGCCGTCATCGCAGGATCTGCCGCCGAGGCGGGGTTCACCCTGAAGCCGTGGTTGATGGATCCCAGGGAGCTCATTGGTCTCGGTTACGCTCTCAAGCCAACGGCTGAATCGGTGTCTAGCGCAATATCTCGAACTTGTCGATCCATCGGGTGGAATGACTTGGCCATTCATGTGGAAACGCATCCGGGGACGCTGGAGCAGGAGGTTCTCCTTCCACAGTTTCCAGGCTCCTAGAATTCTGGGCAGTCTGACCTAGGCGACAAATTGCTTTGCGCCGTCTTTAATGCCTTGATGCGCGTGCCCCGATCATTGCGGGAAGGGAATCATGAGATTTTTTGAACTTGATGCTGTAGATATCACAGCGCTCAGTGCTGGCGATCTGCGTGAATTGGTTGCCCGTCTTTGCGAAGCGGAGGTAATCCAGCAGGGGCGTCGGCCGAAGAGCGTTATGTGGGGAGGTGCGCAGGAGGCACCTGATGGCGGTTTGGATGTCCGTATTGAGGCTATGGACTTGCCGTCCAACGACGGCTTTGTTCCTCGTGGGATCTGCGGTTTCCAGGTCAAGAAGCATGCTATGGGTGCGGCGGCATGCAGGGACGAGATGTTGGAGGGTGGCACCCCAAAGCTCGTACTTGCAGATCTTGCCGATCGAAATGGTGCCTACATTATCGTTAGTGGCAAGGACGATTGTTCAGACAGCATGTTGGCGAGTCGAGTGCGGGCGATGGAGGCGGTCGCGGAGACCCTTCCTGGAAAAGCGTCTCTGCGCGTTGACTTTTATGGTCGAGATCGATTGGCGACTTGGCTACGGCGGCATCCAAGCGTTGCGCTGTGGGTTCGTGCGCGCCTCGGCCGCCCCTTGTCCGGCTGGAGGCCTTTCGGGAGGTGGGCAGCTACTCCCCCAGCCCAGAACGACGCATTCCTTGTTGATGACCACCCCTGCGTGATTGACGCGAACTCGAGCGCAAAGACTCCTATGCCTGTTTCTGAGGGTATACATCTAGCTCGAGAACGGTTGCGCCGCCGCGGTAGTGCGGTGCGCATCACCGGCCTCTCCGGAGTGGGGAAGACGCGATTCGCGCAGGCCCTGTTTGAGGCGAACGTTGGTGAGGAGGCCTTGTCACCAGCTAGCGCAATCTACGCCGACCTGGGTGAGAACTTGACACCGACGGCATCCGAGCTAGTTTCATACATCGTTGCTAACGATCATGCGGTTCAATTGGTGCTGGACAACTGCCCGCCAGACGTGCATCGGCAGTTGCAGAAGCAGGTCTCCGCAAGTAGCGCGATGCTCAGCCTTCTGACAATCGAGTACGACATCTCGGACGATCGTCCTGAGGAAACCGAAGTGATCCACCTCGAGCCGTGCAGCGAGGAGACGGTCTCGATGCTGATCCAGCGGCGGCACCCAGACATCGGGAAGTTGAACGCGGGCAAAATCGCCGAATTTTCCGGCGGCAATTCGCGCATCGCGATCGCGCTGGCCAGCCGGGTAGATGCAGATGAGACGTTGACAAACTTCTCCGACGAGGACCTTTTCCATAGGTTGTTCAGTCAACGAAAAGGAGCGTCCAATGAACTTCTGGAATGCGCTGAAGCGCTATCGCTCGTCTATTCCTTCAATGTCTCCTCGTCCGAGTTCAATGATGAGCTTGGCGTCCTAAGTGCCATCGTTGGCCTCGATCGTCGTGGTCTGCATCGGGCTCAGGCTGAGTTGATGCGTCGTCAGCTCGCGCAGAGTCGTGGTGAGTGGAGAGCAGTTCTTCCTCATGCACTTGCCAATCGTTTGGCGAAGCGTGCGCTGGAGAACATCCCTGTCGATGCAATCAATGCCGAGCTGCTAAAGCCAGAGAACCTCCGACTTTTCGTCTCATGTGCGCATCGACTGGGATACCTGCACGATTTCGAGCCTGCGGTTCGGATGGCAAATAGTTGGGTGAGCCCCGGCGGACCGCTGCATGATATTGGATCGTGTAACGAAGGCACGCTGTCTGCATTGCTATACATAGCGCCGGTATTCCCGGAGACCGTGCTGCAGCTGATCGAGAACGCCGCAACCAAGCCAGGCTTTGCCTCGCGCGAGAACCGAAACTTCAGGTTGTTCGTGCGCCTGCTGCACCAGCTAGCTTACGACGACGATAAGTTTGATCGTGCTGCGACGGTCATGCTGAAGTTCTCCGAGGGCGAGAAGTCAGGTGAGAACAGGGACAGCATAGTTGGACAGATGCGGCATCTGTTCTCGTTGCACCTGTCAGGTACGCTGGCGCGACCAGAACGGCGGTGTGCGTTTGTCAGCAAGCTACTCGAGTCGGGCACCGAGAGGCATCGCGAGATCGCAGCCGAGCTGTTCCATGCTGCGTTCGAAGCGACGCACTGGACGTCTTTCTCTGCGTTCGACTTCGGTGCACGTAGACGTGATGCTGGCTGGCAGCCGCGAACGCGTGCCGAAGAGCTCGAGTGGTATATCGGCTTCTTGAACTTGCTGCGACCGGTGCTGACATGTGATGACTTGACTCTTCGCGACTGGGCGCGCTCACTTCTGGCAGGTCATTTCCGGGAACTATGGACGTTTGCGGGCTGTTTTGATGATCTCGAGGAGATAGTCAGAAGTCATGCTTCGAAAGGGGAATGGCCGCAGATGTGGGTCTCGGTAAAGAAGACGCTTGGCTTCGATGGCGACTCAGCTCATCCTGATCTACTGGCTCGGCTGGAGTCACTTTCGCGCGTTGCGGCACCATCCGACCTCTATTCTGAGATCGAGGCCTATGTGCTGTCCAATACTTGGGATCACATCGAGAGTAGGGGGGGCAAGTAGCCTTCAGTGACGAGATGATCAAAGAGAAGGTCATCTCTCTTGGTGAGATGGCCGCAGCAGAGCTAGGTTGCTTAGAGCGATTGGGTCCAGGGCTTTGGTCGGGCGAGTTCGATGCACTGCATCCTTTCGGCATTGGGCTGGCGCAAGGCAGCGTCGACCTAATTGCCACTTATGAGCGTCTTTTGAGCCTGGTGCAACTGCAGGCGCCTGCGAAGCTCAATCCACAGGTGCTTCAAGGCTATATCAGCGCTGCAAACGATATCGACCCCCGCTTGGCCATGGTGATGTTGGAGCGGGTGCTAGATCATCCCTTGTTGCGGACCTTCTTCATCTACCTGCTCAGCGCCATCAAGATTGGCCCATGGGGGTTCAATATGCTGATTGAGTTGGCTCGAGGGGAAGAGTTCGAAGCGTGGCGGTTTGGACAGCTTGCCTATGGCCGCATGCACGAGTCCCTTACCGACAGCGAGCTCGCGGAACTGTTCACCATATTGAACCAGCGCCATGATGGCTTCTACACCACGCTTAGTGTGCTAGAAATGCGATTCTTCGCGGGGAGGGGCGGAAACTACGTGCCGAGTGAAGATCTCCTTTCGACAGGGCGCGACGCCATTCGCGCTCTACTCGGGGGGAAGCGCGGACAGACTGAATTGAATCGCATCCGAGGGACCAAGCGGATCGCCCAGCAGTGCCTATCTGAGTCTGCTCCAGAACAGGAAGTCGAGGAGATCGTGAGGTTGCTTTGCGAAGGGTTGGATGATCTTAGAATTCGCAGCTCTGATTTCGAAGTCCTCATGACAACGCTATTCCGCAACTTCCCGGAGATTGTCCTTGGAGAGATCTTCACGGGCGACGATAGGGAGCGTCGTTTGATTGATCGCGTTTTCAAGTGTCGTTTCGGAGGTGCTTCGCCGTCACTCAATAGTATGCCGGTGGATCGGTTGATTACCTGGTGTCGAGGTGATCAAGATCGGATCGTGGGTGTTGCCGCAGCGACCTGCGCCTACTCAACTGTAGAGGCAACCGATATACCACTAGAACATCCCAAACGCGTTGTCCTCAGTGCGTCCATCAAAGGCTTGCTGGAAGCCGCAGTGGACAAGCAATGCATCGTCGATGTGATGTTTGCCGGAATCCAGCCCATGAGTTGGTCTAGCTCGTTGGCTGACATCATAGAAATTCGGGCCAAAGCTTTTGCTGAGCTGCTGGAGCATCCATTGGCCGAAGTTAGGAATCTTGTGGCGGAGAGGCTTGAACGGATCGAGCTCACAGTGCGAAGAGAGCGACAGAGGGAGGCGGAAGATCACAGTCGACGGGAACAGCGCTTTGAATGATGCGTATGGGTGAGATGGAGCCGGCTAGTCATCTTGGTGTTGCGCCCCGCATAGATACTCGGTCCTGTTGGCTCATTGTGAATTCGATGTACATAGATGAAAGGACCCTGTGCACACTGATTGGTTCTACGCGGGCACAATCAGCTGTGGCCGAACAGCAACAGGGCGGCAACTCAGGCGGGACTGTCACTCAAGCAGCTTGGGACCCAGTAAGTCCTTGGTAGCAGGTCGCCGAAGAACCGCCGGATGAACGCTGTTCTTCGGCGTATCCCTGTGGTGACAGACGGCGCTTTGCGTGGTCCAGCCGATATGGGGCCAGCTGGCATCGCCAGGTGAGCCGCTCCAGGTTGTGACGCCTAACATGGCCCAGTCGGATCTGCTGGGCCGTGGGCGTATGCAGGCCGGCTACCTCAACGGGCAGCGGGGCAGCGTGGGTGCAGGCTGCGCTCAAAGATCTAGGAGAGATCTGGACCAATGGTGTCACTTCGACTAGCGCCAAGATTCGACTCTGCCTCTTTTCCAGGCTCCGCGCGAATCCTGGGAGTGACCGGCTAGAAGATATTGAAGTCTCTCCCGATTTATCCGATGCGCCCAGGAAGGATGGGCTTTAGGTTCAGCCTTGGCTCCAACAGCGATGGACCGAAGCAGGCTCAAGGCCAAACATGGATTCGGGGTGTCTATCGTGGTAGGGCAATGGCTGCTTCCGACGCATAGCGGTCGTTCCAGTTCTTACGCCAGAAGGGCTGCGTCAGCGATAACAGCCTGTAGTTTAGCGTCTAGGATCGAAGCGGAGTATGGATGGCCTTAGACCGAGTATCCGCCCTTCGCCGTTCTTAGGAGAGTTTGCCCGCAATTACTCGGCTGCTCTATATGCCTGCTTGCGAACACATTAACGGCTAAGGACTCTTTCCCATAAGCGGCGGTGAGTTGTTCCAGGCCAGCCGGCGTCACAACGAGGTAGCAACCCTCGCCCCACAGAGAATCCGCATCGATTCCAACCGGGCCAGCGTCACGCCACCAGTGAAGCTCTGCGACCACCGTTCCGCTCGCATCGAAGAATACGCTCGGTGTCTCGTCATGAGCGCGCCAGCGAAGCCCCTCAACCCAGTTTGGGCATAATGCAAACGGATTGGCCGCTGTGTCAAAGCCCATGTCCACGGAGCAGACAACTCGCCTTACCAGCGTTGGTGCCAGATCATTGTCGAGTGGGACGTACTGGCCTAGCCAAACAGCGATGGGCAGCTTGGCGTAACAATCGTCGAACTCTTCACTATCAGTCTCTGCCCAAGGTGCTCTAAAGCGGTAGAAGCGGTGCTCTGACAGTCGTGCCTTGTGGATATGGAAGCGAGACACCTCGGCCACGACTTGGCCGTCGCAGTGCGCCAGGAAAGGGGCAACATCGCCGTCAACCTCGTCAATCCACTTCTGCTCTCGCTCGGACCAACCGGCACTTCGGTCAATCAGCGGCCTTCGAATCCACTCGGGACGAACTCGCGGGAGCATCAATGGCCGAGGCGGAAGCGGGTAGCCCAATCTCTCCAACAGCATCGGACTGTCCCGGCTCTCCAACTTGCCGGCCAGGCGCAGCTCCCCTGCGACGTGGCGAAGGGCAGCAATGGCGATGTAGGCGTGTGGCTTCATGTAAGTGATCTGCATATCAAGGACACGAAGCTGAGCCTCAAGCTCTTTGACACCAGAGGGCCCGAAGGCCTCAAGTCCACCCCAATCCTGGATGAACATCGCCGCGCGACGGCGAACTGTCATCTCCTCGATGTCTGCCGCCTTTGCAATGTGACGTGCCGTCGAGCGCAACATACGAGTCCAGCCAAGCGGCGATTCGACGCGCATTGCACCAGTTCTCTCGTCCGTGAATGCCTGGTCGCTCTCTGGCAGGTCACTGAATTCGAGGAGATAGAAGAGCGGCAGTGGCGTCGCGTCAAAAGAGACAGCCAGCCCCCACCGATGCGACAAGAGCGTGGCTGACTCGGCTACTGCAATGTCACGGTGACTGACCATTGCAGCTACGGCGCGGCCCAATACGGGCTCGAGGTTCGCGCTGTCGGCAGCGAGCAGCGTTCCGAGTGCCTGCAAGGGGGCGTCCAAGTCACCGTCCATAAGTCGCCGGATAAGGGATGTGAACAAAGATTGACCCTGTCCGACTTGCCTTGCCAAGCTCAGGGCGCAATTGCGCGCGTGCCGCTGAACCTCTGCAATGGGAAGTCGATAGGCAAAGTGCAGCAACTCCTCCAAAAGGTCCGTGTCGCTGAGTGGTAGCTCGCTCGACTGGAAGGGTCGCCCCAACTGGAACTCGCGAGTGCAGGTCATCTGCTCCTCAATCAGCGACCAGATAGCCGGCCAATCTGGCGTCAAGCTGATGACCGGCAGTATCGAATCCAGCTCTGTGAGCAGTGCCTGGGTATTCTCCTGGCCCGTTGTCACTGAATCGACTATGTTCTCGAAGGCCGCAGGGCATGTGGATGATCCGTGCAGAAGCTTCTTCGCCTTAAAGTAGAAGAACTTGCCGCCACCCATCCCTTGGCTCCAGGAACTCCAGGGGTCGTTGCTTGTCTCGTAGCCTTGCATAAGCTTCTTGGCGTAATCGACCTCATCGGCTGCAGCAAACCGCTTCACCATCAGGAAACGGCAGCGTGCGTTGTCCTGCAATACCTGCCAGCGCTCAAAGACCCTTCGCGCCAGATGAATCGGAGCTGTGTCTGCCAGCTCTTCGAAACGGTCCGGGGCGTTGTGGTTCAGCTCGTCGCTATCTGCTTCAAACGCGAGTTCAAGATCCGCGAGAGTAGCTTCCGAGGCGTACTTGTTAGACGTATACGAGTGTCGAGGCTCCGGCGCTTCTGGCGTCCACCGGGCGATGGCGGCTTCGAGCTCAGGCGACGAGAATCCATGCTTTCCGGAAGCCTTGTGAATGCGCTGGAGCAGCGTGATTCTCTCGTGCGCTCTGCTGGCTACCTCGACCGCCCCAAGCAGCATCAGAGCGAGCGGTTCAATCTGGTCAGGGCCGGCTGCGTCCGCGGAGGCGTCGATGAAGTCACCAACATGGGACGGATCCCGGTAGTGCGGTTCCATATAGAATGGCAGGCAGAGACCGCACCAGACGGTCGCGCATGCCAAGACGAGTTCAGGGTTTCGCCTGACCATCCCCGTCATGAGCAGGTCGACACGATTCGGCCAGCCGATTAGATGCCAATCCGCCAGTGTCTTTGACACCTCGAAGCCGAAGCGAGGTCCAACCTGCATCGCTTCCTTAATCAGTGCCATGGTAAGGCGACGCGCGGCCGACGACCCTTCCGTTTTGGTCATGCCACCGACCTGACGCATCAGGTCTGAGACCCGCTTGACACGGTTTTCCGGGTCAGCCGCGTTCGCGAGAGCTAGAGTGTTTCGCCAGATCGCGTACTGCGGGTCTTTCTTGGGAGCCAAGGCATAGCCAAGGCATTGCTCAGGAACCGTCGCCAGCAACTGATTCGCCCGCTCTAACTCCCCGACCGCAGCCAACCCGATGGCTAGATTCGCTAGCCCGTCGATCTGCTCGCTTGGTGTACTTTCTTTAAGCTCCGCCACGAGGGCATTAAGCCGATCCGCCGCCGCCGCACGATCACCGTCAACGCGATATGCATCGACAGCCAATCTGCGTCGCAGGTAAGCAGTTCCCTTCGACGCCGATGAAGC
The DNA here is from genome assembly GCF_056481995.1 of Stenotrophomonas sp. 80084_Sma. NCBI lineage: Bacteria > Pseudomonadati > Pseudomonadota > Gammaproteobacteria > Lysobacterales > Lysobacteraceae > Stenotrophomonas > Stenotrophomonas sp. 80084_Sma. Next base: position 2,452,440 of record NZ_CM151177.1, read on the forward strand.
GATGGCTGAGTCAACCTCCCGAAGTACCGCGCGATACTCAGTCTCACCGCGCTCGGCGCCGAGCCTCAGCAGCGCTTGCACGAGCGTGGGGATCGCTTTCAAAGACTGCTGGATACGGTATGACTCGCTGCCGCCTTCTGATGCGAGACGTAGGACATACCCAAGGGACGTGCGGGCTATGCCTTGGATGCCGCCTGCCGATAAGGACCCGTTGACGCCGGCAGCGCGAGCTAGAAGCACACCTATCGTCGAAGCGTGCTGTTGGAGTGGATGAAGGAAGGTGTGCTTCGACGGTGTCACGCTTGGCAGTGGCCTCTTGAGCAGCGTGCAAAGCCTCGCGTGATGCATCACTGCGCCGACCAGATTGCCCAGCCCAGCCAGGTCCGTCTTGTCGTCGCACATGGAGATCATCGGTGCGACCAGCTTGTCGAACAGGGCCTCGGCTAGGTCACGACGGCCAGCTTCGAATGCGATCAGCGCCATCCGTTGACGGTAGCCGTTTGGTACCTCCCCGAACCGGGGAAGAGCGACGGCACTATCAAACAGCGCAAGCGCTTGCCCAACGTCGCCACGTCGACTGGCCGCAAGCCCTGCGTGAACCATCACCGACGGCTTATCTTCGTTGGCTACTCCGAGCTTGCTACATAGTTCTTGAGGATCGGAGCCAACCTTCTGACCTAGCATCGCCTTTGCGGCTTCCCTCCTAAGATGCAGCCGCAGCGCTACGGCAGATTGCGGATCCACCGTTTCCGGCTCCCTTAGACCCTCTGCGGCGAGATGATCAATCGCTATCTGGATCTGCTCGGTGTCTCGGAAGTGGACGGCGCGCATTGCCCATCTTTCGAATTCCTTGATGTTGTGCTGGTGCCCGTAGTTTCTGAACTTGGGCGTATGGAGCTGCGATAGTGGTTCGAGGCTTTCAAACAGCTCCTTCGCGCGGTCGAAGTCGCCTCGCGCTAGTAGGGCGTCGACGACCTCGTAGCCCTGGCTGGGGAAGTCCTGCACGAGGGAGACAGCTGCTTCAATGTTCCCCACCGCCAGCATAGCCAGCGGGAGTTGGTTGGCGTACTCAAGGGCTGATTTGCGCCGATCCACTTCGTCACGACACAGCAGCAGTCGTGTAAAGGCGGTCGCGTCGTGCGTTTCACGCACTGCCAGCAGGGCGAGGCGGATGTCGGCGTGAATCTCGGCGATAGAACGCCCGTCAGCCAGCTGCTGCCTGAAGCGAGCGGGCATCGCCAATGCCAGTACATCGGCACCGTCGCCGGCACGCGCGCGGTAGCGCAGCTCAAGCCAGTACTGTGCCGATTCAGGTGGCGCGCTCTTCGCCAACTGGGCAAGGTTGCGGTATACGCGCTGCGAGTATTCAGCGTCGACGCTCCCGAGGCGGGTTCGCGGTTGAGCGATGACGAACAGCCTAAAGCTGTTGTGGAAGACGCTCCATCCCCGGGATGAACTGCGGAGCAGGTGCTGCGCAATGACCAGGGCGCGTTCAATCGAGGACTCCTTGACCATCGTGGCCAGCAGTCGCAGGTCCATGGGTGCCTCAGCCCGAGCGATGAAGCCCAGCACATCCATGGCATCGACATCGTTTGCGATCTCGCGCCAAGCAGCTGAATATACAGTCTCAATATCGCCGTCGAACGGCATCCCGCCGCTAAGAAGGTGCTTGCGACCAGCTTCGTCAGCGTGCAGCAGTGCCTGAATCAAGTAGCGCGTTGCCAGCGGGTGGCCATGCGTGAGATTGCTGAGATCCAATCTTGGAATCTCGGCAGGCAAGCCTAGCGCATCCGCCATCCAGGTGAGTTCCTCGCGACCGAGAGGCCCCATGAGAACCTGTCGCTCGCTCTTCTCCGCTTGCGCTCTTACGGCGGGCTTCAGATTAGCGAGATCCAACCGTTGCGTGCCGAGCACGAACACGACCCCATTTGGGATTGCCGCGGGAAGAGGCAGCTCTCCCAGAAACGAATTGGTCGGCCGTTCTTCGCGTGGCACATGGTCTAGCCCGTCGACAACGATGATTGTACGGATCCCTTCGCGAGTGAAGCGCTCACCAGCCTGCCGTAGCAGGACGCCGAACTGTTCGCGGCGCTCAGATAGCGAGTCATCGCGAAGACGAAGCCCAACTAAACCGCTGTTCCGCAGCTGCGTACCTACGTCGGTCAGGAAGTTGTCGGCCTCCCCACGACCCACGCCTTGAGCCGCGCCCGGCACGTACGCTAAGTAACGAACGAGCCGGACACTTGCTTCAGTGGCCAGCGCAACCTGCAGGAGAGTGGATTTTCCGGAGCCAGGTGGTCCTATGAGTGAGACGTAGCCGTGATTGGAGGCATGAAGCGCTGCTAGTAGCTTGACCTCAGTGTCCCGATTGCGCTGGACATAGGCGCCGACCGGGAACCGATGGATGAGCAAAGTCTTGGCGGGATCGCGCCATCCAAGCTCATGAAGCAGCTCGTCACGCGTCCACCTGTCCTTGTCGCGTTCATCGGCGACTAGCTTGGGCAGCACGCTGGCAATCTCGCATGCCTGTCTCGCCTGCTCCGCATTCAGCTTGTGCGACTGGATGAAGTTCGCTGCAGCTCCGCACACCACGCGCAGGGCATGCATGAACTGTTCGAAGTCGTCATCATTTAAGCCGGCTTCGCGGCGCAGGTGGTCGATCAGTCGGCTCCATCCTCGCGCGGACCAATCCGACAGCGACCGATTTGGATGCTGTTGGAACTCCTCGAGAAATGCAGCGCTGTGCCGTAGCCTGCCGTCGCCTGGCTTGTCGGTAACCGATGGAAAGTCGTTGACGACCAAGTGAATCTCGACGCGACTTCCTGGGTTGTCCTTGGACAGGCACTGCCAAGCTTGAACTAGGGGCTTCAAGAGACCATTGGCACCAGTAAACAGCGTCTCAACAGTGAAAGTGCCTGGGAACTTGGACGTCTTGAACTGGTGACCGACCACCAATCCATCGAATCCTAGTACCAGGTCGTCCGCAATGCCCGCGTTGCGGTCAGCGACGCCAATCCAAAGCAGCTCGTCGCGCTCAAGCGCGGCATAGATGGCAGCGCCCGCGCGCTCGTACTGGCCGACGTATCCACGAAGCGCTCGGCGTTCGCCCTCCGCCGGTGCCGTTGCGGGAGCTGTAGCAGCGGATGGCTGCGAATTTTTGGGCGCTTTCGAGGCCATAAATATGGATTGGGTAGTGGGTGCGAACCTGAGAAAAGGGAGCCGCTCCAGCATAACCCGGGGGCGTCGAGCACCAGCGGGTATGCCGTCGCCGCATCGAGCGGCATTGTGAATCGAAGTATATCCGTCGTCGATCACATCGGTCACTCGCACGGACGCGAGAACGGCTGTTCAGCCCATGGCTGACATTTGTCCGTAGGAGCTGATCGGACGCATGTGGCCGCAGGCGGACATCAACGGAACAAAGGGGGGGGGCAGGGGGAATTATCGGGGGTGAAGCATGGCAGCTGTCGGCCCGAAACGGAGGCTCGACTTACACCTTCCAGACTTTGCTAATCACGGGCACATCAGCTTTATCGAGTCTAGGGAGATAGGCAATCAGTTTGTAGCCGCCAGGTCGAAAGTGGTCGAGACGAAGCTCCGCTTCTGCTTGCAATCTGGTGCCGTCCGGACCTTCGACCATGACCGCATAAACGGGATTCTTCTTGCCATGCGAGAGCGGCAAATCGGACGGCAGGGTCGAGTGGCCATTGCCTTTCGCACCGCCAAGCATCGCAGGATCTTTGGTGTAGCCGCGCGCGATTTACTGGAGACGGCCGACTCAAGCATCGGGCACAGATCACCCGATCTCCGTGACGTGAGGGCCGACTGCGACGGGAGATCATCAGAGACCGACAGTGATAGATCGCAGCGAAGCCGCGACGATCAAAGGATACTTCTACTAGTTTGACCGCACGATTGCCTAGGACTCAGCGCTCGTCGTGTCTCCATACCGCCCTATGGGGCGCTCGGCACTTGACCTTGCGGCAGCTTCCAGCATTCGAGCCGCCGGATTCGTTTCGGCCGCACCGGCCTGATAGTAGCCGATGACACTGACCACCGATCGGTGATCGGTCATTGCCATAATGGCTGGCAGGGCAATTCCTTGCCTAGCACCTTCCGTTACGAAACCCGATCGTAGGCTGTGACCGCCAAAGCTCCCCACCAATCCGGCAGCGCGGGCGCGATTCTGGATGATGGTGGCCACCGACTTGGGTGACAAGCCGGCCCCAACTTTCCCGCGTGTCAATTGGCGGAAGAGGGCACCCTCCTGCAGTCCAGCCGCTTCGATCCAGGTGCGAAGCGCTTCGGCCGGTGGACCTAACAAGGGCTTGTCCGGCGAGCCGCCTGCTTTGACGCCCTCCTGAAGCGTTTTGCCGACGTCCAGGTGGTAGAGGTAGCCGCCGTCGATCGGCGCAAGCTTGCTCAAGACGGCATGGGCCGTCTCGCTCCGACGGCGCCCACCACTGGCGAAGGCGAAGTAGAGCAGGGCACGATCACGTTTCCCAACAAGATCGTCCTCACAGGTCGCAATCATCGCCATCAATTCGGTCGCAGTGATCGCCGTCTTCTTGCTCGGCCGCTCGCCGCGCTTATGTGCGGCGCGACGGCCCTTGGCCAGCAGCTGCCGAACCTCGCTGCTTTCGCAGGGATTGGCCAGCTTGAGCAATTGATGGGCGCTGGAGAGCACCGCAACGCGGTGGACGATGGTCGACAGCTTGAGCGGTCCTTGGCGCTGCTTGAATTTGCCTTCCACCAAAAGCGCATCCAGTGTCGGCGGCAGCTCCCAGGTCAGGGCATCGCCTGAGCGCCGGGCCAGATGATCGATGATGAACTGGATCACGCAAGACGCGTCGACCGGCATGGCGATGACCGCTCCGTAGCGGCCTTGGTACCAGGCCGCCCAGTAGCGCAAGGCGGTGGCGTAACTGCGCGTGGTGTTGGCCGAGGCCGCTTCGGCGAAGACTTCGCGCACCGCGTCCGCCGAGGACTGCGAGAGCTGCGCCACAGTCGGATTGGCAGGAGCCGCGGTGGTCAGAGCTGGAAGAAGGTCGCTCATAAGTGGTTGAAAGTAGGGATTAAAAATAGCCTGAGTTCCGATAAATATATCTTATCGGAACCGTATATGTCGCACTTACTAAGATCACGGAGACACGTTCGGTGTCAGTCTCGAAGGATCGAAATGGCCGTCTATGTTGTCACCTGGAATTTGAACCGAGAAGCCAACTACGACGCAAAGAGGACTGCGTTCCTCAAGCACCTGGAGCGCTACCAGAACGTAGCAGATCCTGATCTGGAGTCGGTCCGCTGGGTGTCCGGGGATATGAGCGCTCACGATCTATCTGCCGATCTTCAACAGAAGCTCGATAAGAATGACGGGATTTTTGTATCCCAGCTTGTCCGTGGCGAGTACCAAGGCTACCTCAGCAAGGCGACATGGGAATGGATCAGTCAGCGCCTTGACTGACACCGCCGAAGTCCAAGGGGTTCTGACGTGGTTGGGGCTCGGGGACCGCGACACCGGAGCCAGCAAGTGAATTGTTCGCTTGGACTCTTCAAAATTGGAGGGTCCAAGCCGCTGAGCTAGCTCAGAAATGAAGCCGACGGTCATAGCCGTCTCCCAAATTAGATGCTCTCGAAAGCGCGTGGCTGCAACGCCTTGGCAACATCATTGGAGATGCAACAGATTCGCGACGCACCATTGGTGATGCACCAAGATCACAGCGAGTCATTGGGACTGCACGTAGCTCAGCGCATCAATTGCTACAAGTTGCCGCGCAAGCTGCCCCAAATTCGCAGCGCTCAACACTGAGGACTGGTGAGGCTCTGGCTTCTTGGGTAGCGATCTTGCCCGTAACATAATATACATTATGCGAAATGTTGTATCGGGCGTGGTAATGGCTGCGGCTCTGGCTTGGCGCTTGCCTACATTGATTGCCGCGAATAAGTCGCCCTGTTCCCAAGGAAACCCGCCCCTTTTGGCGCGGAAACTCGCCCATGTTTTCGCCAATCCCCGGATAAGACGCCCTGTTTCCTGCGTTGACGCGGATCCGGCCGGGGTTTCCTTTGCGGCCTGGACGAACGTACGGAGCACCGTAGTCATCAGATTCATGGTCGCCTTCATGGTCGCCACCTCGCCCAATGCTGGATCAGATGTATCGCTACTGGACTGTTCCTGCCGCGCCCCGCGGCGAGCCTATTGCTGGTCCTCCGTCCCTGCCATCTCGATGAGGTAGCAGATCATGGCCAGACTTGTCTGAAAAATCATCTCCGCTTCGGTGCGATGCGGTGCATCGCCGCTTCGTTGCCCATGCCTGACGAACGCCGCATTGTTGGAGTAGGCGTATAGCTTTTCAATGATTTCCAGGCCCCAACGGTTGTATCTGGGATCTTTTCGCAGCTCGATGACAGCGGTTCCAAGCGTCTTGGCTTTCGGCACGATCACCTTAGCAGCACTTTCCAAAGCGCTGATGATCTCTCTTATCGCCGTTGCCTCATCCATTGGGTGGCTAAAAAGCGCGGCAAGTCCGCGCTTGTAGTGCTGCCGCGCTAATGCGTAGGGCTTCTTCAGCGCCGCGTCTGTTGCGACAATCGCGCTCTTCATCGCTTGAGTTTTGCGACGCAACTCACCGTCTGCATCCATTTGCCAGCCGATGCTTTCCTCCTCGAGCAGGATGTTCACTTGCGCCCGATATGCGCTGAACTGAACATCGCTGTCGAAGGGAATCGAATCATCCTTTTCTATTAGAAGCTCAGCAATTAGCTCGACGAAGTCGAAGAACAACGACCATTCGCAATGTTTGAGGTGACTCGTGAGCGCCTGCCACGAACTTGACTCTGCCCAGTCGTGAGGCTCAGCATCAATTCTGCACCGAGCTAGGAAAATCTCGTGTGTTTCATAAGTGTCGAGGGGCTCCTTGCGAAAGTGGCGAGGCGCATTCGCTTCGCCCAGATAAGGAGGAAGCACAATTTTGATGTAACCGAGCCGAAGTGATGCAGGAGCATCATCAAGAATGGGCTCTCGTGGCGTCGCCAACCTTGCCGAAAACCTCCTCCTTGGCCGATCTGTCATTGGTTCTTTCTCCCAGAGTAAGTGCCAGAGTGGAGGGAGTAGGACTCTACAGCCCGCTTCCCGGCGTATCCGACATCCCAGGCCTAGAGATTGCGGGTGAAGTGGCGGCCATGGTGGCTTTTGCATCCAGAAGTGCAAAGTCTAAGGCAAGAAATACAATTCGCACAGCTACTGCATATGCGGCCGACACGCTCATAAGAGCAAAAAAAACTGCACCACCGAACACTGCCGGGACTGCGCTTTCCCGGAATACCTCAGTGCTTACACTGGGGGATAAAAGTCGTGATCCAACGAACCAAAAGAACGCCGCCCAGAGAATCCCGGCGAAGACATTGAAACGGCCCAGTCTGTCTACGGATTGAACCTTTATTAGTTGCACGCCTCTTTCAAGTCCATCCAACTCGGCTAACGACTCGCTTAGGCTGTTTAGCTGTTTTGTCAGACTGGCAACCGACTTAGCTGACAATCCAGAGAAAATGGTTCTGCTTGGCAGGCCGAAGTAGACACATGTTGCGCCGACAATGAACGACGCAACTACCATTTCCTGACGAAAAGTCGGTTCAATGAACCAAAAGGCGCATGCGACGATCGAAGTCAGCGCGGCCATCCAGACAAGCCGCTGCCAGATCACCTTGAGGCCTGCCTGGACAAGCCATGGCGCGACCAGGAGCTCTTCTGCGAGAGCTATCAACCGGCTATCCGGCGGCACTCCATCCTCTTCCCAGAGCCAAGTCCGTCCAATCACAGCTCGCTCGGCAAGCCGAATGGCAGCTCTTGTTTTGTAAAGTTGCATGCGATTCTCCTTCCACGCCCTCTCTGATGCAGCGGCCACTGACGTGCGAGTCAAGCGCTGCGGGGCACGCGCAATCGCCCACTTCGTCACTTGCAGCCCTGACAGGGTATCGGCAGGCAAAGCCCTTGTTTGAGCTCCCTCAAACGCTGGATCGGCGCATGACAATTGCTACGCCTTGAAAGACGTCGTAGTCGATTCGAAATGGCCCTGGCGGCCGCGCCTTGTGGCGCCTGCCGTCAGGCAACTCTGATCATCCCTGCTAGCTGTGAGCCCACTCATCCGCGCCACATAGTGACATGCAGCGCTCCGCCCTGCAGAACCCACTCCATTAACGTGACGCGTCACGCCCGATCACCCTATCCCATTGGCGCCCCACCCCTCTCCCACTATAGTGCCAACCCCCACAAGGACGAGGCGGCACACATGCCCTATATCGGAATCGGACTCCACGTACTAGCAGCCATCTACTTCGCGGTGCACGCCATCCGCTCGGGCCAGAGCCTCTATTGGCTCATCCTGCTCTTCTCGTTCCCGCTGCTGGGCAGCGTCGTCTACTTCCTTGCGATCTACTTCCCGGAAGCCCGCAACTCGCGCGGCGCGCGGCAGGCAATCCGCTCCGCCAAGCAGCTCATTGACCCGGGCCAGGACCTGCGTAACGCACGCGCTGATCTGTCGCGAACGCCCACCGTGCAGAACCGGGTTCGTCTTGGCATGACGCTACTGGATGCAGGCCAGGCGGAGGAAGCCAGAACCCTGCTTGAGCAGGCGGCCAGCTCGCCACTGGGCGACGATCCCTACATTCTGACCGGCCTGGCGCGTGCTCGCCTCGAGTCCGGGCACGCCGCGCTTGCAGTTGAGACGCTGGACGGCCTGTTCGGCCGCCATCCGGATGTGCGTCGCAAGCCGGAACAGACCCTGCTCCATGCGCAGGCGCTGGCTGCTGCACAGGCACCTGGCACCCGCGCCGCGTTCGAGCGCGCCGTGGAATGTGGAAATGATGCGGCCGCCCGCTGCCTGTACGCCGAGTGGCTGATGGCGCAACCGCAGCCCGCCGACCGTGAGCAGGCCCGCAGCCTGTTCGCCAGCATCATCGACGATGCCCAACACTGGTCGCGCCACGCACGCAGCCACAATGCCGCATGGCTGGAGCGGACCAAGGCCGCGTTGAAGGGCTACTGACGCCTGGCAGCCTTTGGCAATCCTGTCGCATCCGACTCGCTCGTGATCCCTGCGTGCGGATGCCGACAGTCCGCAGGCCTGCACCACCGACATCGCCGATAGCATTGCAGCGCAAGGCTCCAGTGTCATTGCGCGGTATGCAACGATTCTGAAAATGTTGAAAGTCGTGTCGGCATCGGCCTTACTGCATTGGCATCACGCATAGGTCCGCGTATTCCTTGCCGTGCCACCGTGCATCGGTGGTCGGGATTCGAAACCCCGGTTGTGTGGATGTTGCTCGCACTTGCCAGCCGGCACCGCTACGCGCGGTGTCGGCTGGCAATCCGTCGGCCAGCTCTGGCGGGCGGTGCGTGGAGGCCTTGCGCCTGCCCGGTCATCCACACACGGGGTTTCGAACCATGCACCGTCCGCCACCTTTATCGGTGGCGGCTTCTGCCTGCACGCAAGGAGCCCAGCCATGACCCACCCCCACTCCCCTGCCCCGCACCCGATCTACGACGCGCCCGCCAACGGCCCCGGACTGGATCCGAACACGCTCATCGCCCTGCTGCACAGCATCGGCTCCGGCGCAGCGTCCGATGGCCAGCCCTGGCCTGAGCGCCATCAGATGCCCGGCCGACGCATCGCCCTGGCGGACACCGATTGCTCCTTGGCCGGCCTTCGGGTGGTGCTGGAAATCCTGTTGGCCGCACAGCGTGCCCGCGAGAACGGCGAACTGGAACAGTACGTCGGCCCGCGCGTCATGGAGGGCCTGATCATGGCGGGGCTGGGCCTGGTGGCGCACGCCAGCACACTGGTACGCCCGGACGGCTGAGTGACGCGGCATCGCTGGGCCGCCACCGCGCTCTGTCTTGTGGCGGTAGTTGCGGCACAGACGCAGTGGCCGGCGCCACCGGTGCCCTCGCCTGTCGGGTTCCAAAGCATCAACGACGATCGATTCTCACAACTGCGCCGCCAAGCGATGCAGTTCGTGGAGTCTCGGCCACGACAGGGCTTCCAGTTCGTCGAGCGGCATCGAGATGCCGAGTTCCAGGTTCATTGCCGAGGCATACCAGTGCTGTGGCTGGAGCGGCGCTCGCAACATCCGCTGTTGCGGGTCTCGCTGGACGCGGAGCAACGGGCGCCCGCAGTTCTGCAGCTGCGGGCAATCCTCCAATGGCAGTTGGAGCCATTGGATTATCTGGAACAGGTGCTGGCTGGAGTGCCGGAGCCTGTTCTGATGGACCGGATGCTGCAGGTTCTCGCTGGCGATGTGCCTGATGGGGCGCGATGTGGTGTGCCGTAGTCGAGCATGGCTCGACGCTACAGCGGCGCGGGCTGCGGCGGCTCGGGTTCGTGAATGGAGCCTTCCAGCAAGGCCACGTAAGTGTCCAGGCGGGTGCGCAGCCCGATCAGCATCCAGCCTGCAAGGTAGAGAAGGACCAGCATATAGATCAGGAATGCGCTCACTATGCCAACGTCAAAAGCGCCAGCCCAGTCCCCCCATTTCCAGCCACGGAACTGCAGATAGAGCGCGATCAACAGCGGGAATGGCCCAAGGCGCTGCATTCCTCCGTACATCAACCCCATGCGTTCGATCATGCTGTTGCGTAGGTGGCTGATATACTTGAGACGGCGCTCGCGCTCGATCCTGGGGAAGCTGCGCAGCTCGGTGACGACCGTGTGCCAGCGCGAAAACTCGAAATCCATTTCCTTCGAATGCGATAGCCGTGGCTGAGTGAACTGGCGGATTCCGCGTCCGGCCGCGAAGATGACCCCCACTAGGAAGCCCGCAATCTCCGTTGCCAGGCACGCGCGCACGATCACCAGCGTGACACTCGATGGCAGCCATCGATCCGGAAGCTGGCTGCACAGAATGCCGACAGCGGCGGCGACCCAACCAACGCGAAACGCCCACGTCTCCACCCTGCCCGCTTTCGGGTAGATGCTGTGCTCAACCAGCCCCTGCACCCGCTGGTAGAGCCAGTGGAAGGTCAGTTCTTGTTGCTTGGTCTGGTTTGGCGGATCGAATCCGCCCCCTGTCTGCATGTCCATTGCGTCCCCCGCCCCACGGCTCAATGCCGATGGCGCCCATCGTAGCCGAGGTGTGTGGCAGGCGGCTTGGATGAACCATCCGCCGACATGAGAGGTCCGCCTTCACTTTCACAAACAGCTAACAAATAGAAGCATAGCTTGATCAGCCCGAAGGAGGGTGCCCTATGACTCCACATCCCACGGGCGATCTGGGCGACGAGTCGCAGCAATTTGGACTTCTGGTCAATTCCGTCACTGATTACGCGATCTACATGCTCGACCCTCGCGGGGTCATCCGTACCTGGAACCCAGGCGGAGAGCGCATCAAGGGCTACCGAAAGGAAGAGGTGGTCGGCACCAACTACGCCAGGTTCTATACGCCCGAAGACATTGCTGCCGACGTCCCGGCACGCAACCTTGCCATTGCCGCGAATGAAGGTCGCTACGCAGGCGAAGGTTGGCGGCTTCGGAAGGACGGCTTGCGCTTTCATGCCAGCGTGGTCATCGACCCGGTGAGGGTGGACGGCGTACTCGTCGGCTTCGCAAAGATCACGCGGGATGTAACCGAGCGCTACCTTGCCCAGGAGCAGCTGAGAAGTGCCCAGCAAGAGCTGTTGCAGGCGCAGAAGATGGAGGCCATCGGCAAGCTGACCCTGGGCCTTGCGCATGACTTCAACAACCTGCTCAGCGTCGTCACCAACTGCCTGGATCTGATCGCCGCGCAGCCTCACGGCGAGCTTTCTGACAAGTACATCCGCACGGCCCTGAGGTCGGTAGAACGTGGCGCTCTGCTGACTCGGCAGTTGCTGACGTTTGGTCGAGGCCATGAACTGGCGCCAGAACGGTTCGATGTCGGCAAGGCGATACGTGACATGCACGACATGCTGCAACGTTCCGCCGGCGATGCGGTTGCAGTCGAGCTCGACGTTGCGGGCGATCTTCCGTCCGTCAGCCTCGACCGTGGTCAGTTGGACTCCGCCATTCTCAACCTGGTGTGCAATAGCCGTGACGCAATGCCGCGCGGCGGCTACATCAAGATTACAGTGCGTTTACAGACAGAACGTCATCCTGATGGCCCACACCAGGAACCTGGCAGGTTCCTCTGCATAACCGTTGAGGACAACGGCCAAGGGATTGCGCCGGACGATCAGGCACGAGTATTCGAGCCTTTCTTCACCACGAAAACCGTCGGACGCGGCAGCGGGTTGGGACTCAGCCAGGTCTTCGGCTTCACCAGCCAATCGGGCGGTTTCATCCGCGTAGACAGCACGCCTGGCTCAGGAACCTCTGTCGCCCTCTACTACCCTGTCGCCGAGTAGCCAATGCCTCTTTCAGTACTATTTGTCGACGACGAGGATGATCTTCGCGAGATCGTTGTGGATGCACTTGCCGCCCAGGGCTTCGCGGTGACCACCGCCCGCAATGGCGTTGAAGCGATCCAATGCCTGCGCGGCAGCGCTCGGTTCTCTATTGTCGTGACTGATTACAGCATGCCAGAAGGCGTGTCTGGCCTGGATGTGGCCTCGGAAGCCGCCGCCGTCCAGCCCGACGCCCGCATCCTGCTGGCATCGGGCTATAGCCGCTCGCAGCTGCCTGTATTGCCGGACAACGTCCAGTTCCTTTCCAAGCCCTATCGCTTCACGCAGCTGATTGCTGCGATCAAGAGCCAGTTCTGAACTGCGGCTCCCGGTTGTACAGGTGGGAGCAGAGAAAGGGCAACTCAAGCGGCGATGGCGTAGGGCTCTACAAGCCCCACCAGGAGATCCATGGCGGTTGAGTTGACATTGCCGGCATCGCCTCGCTGATTGAAGCGGGTCCAGTCGGCGTGTGCCAACCGCCGCAGTTCCTGCGGCTCAACAGGCAGCCACCTCATCGGCCAGAAGGGTAAGCGGCGTTGTCCCACCCTGCCCCGTTGCAGCTCAACGATGCCATTGTGGCTGCTGGCGCCCAGCACACGTGAGTACGCTACCGACAGTCCGTCCTCCGGCCCCTCCAGATACTGCAGGAAGCGCTCGCCATCGAACAGGAGCACGCCGGTAACCCCGGCATTGCGATTGAAGCGGGCTGCGTCGTCCACGATCCAGTCCAGCTTGCCGCTGGGCAAGCCCAGCCTGTCGCCCGCGATGCCCTTGCCGGCACCGCTTGCATATACCACCGCCCTGATGGGCATTGTGCACCTCCTTGATGAGACACGACCCTAGCAGCAAGGGGCGTGTGTCAATGTGAGGTGTCGAAGAAATACACAACAGTTCAGTTTCGCATGACGCTGAATATGGGCCGTCATCACAAGATGGAGGCGATGCGCAGTGCACCATGCGCGAAATCTCCAGGTATGCCGCAATGCCCGATACAGGCTTCTTCTACGTTCTCGACCTCGACGCTGCCCGCGACGAGCAGGGCCATCTGGAACATGTGAATGCGATCAGCATTCGATGCAACCGGTGCCGGCACATCACCCATCTGAAGGTGCCTCAACTGGAAGGCATGCCTGGAGGGACGCTCCTTGCCTGCGCAGGCTGTGGTGAGCGGCAGGCTGTCAGCAACGCGCGCCTGGTCGAATGCGATCACGTGCTGGGACATGCGCCACCCGCGTCGCTGCAGGCCTGAGCTGCGCCAGGCTCTACGCCGACCCGAACATGCACTACATGGCTGATGCCTCGATGGAACATCTTGGCGTACGGGCAGACGCGTTCGGTGTTGCGGACCAGTTCGCGGGCCAGGTTCGCATCCATGCCAGGAAGATGGACCACGATCTCGGCCGACAGCAGGTACTGCCCATCCGCCGGATCACGGGCGAAGGTGACCGCCACTTCGACGCTGGGGTTGTGCAGCAGCAGGCCGGCACGCGCGGCCACCAGCACCATGGCGCCGTGGAAGCAGCCGGCGTAGCTTGCGGCCAATAGCTGCTCGGGATTGGAGCCACCGCCGGGCCCACCGAGTTCCGGCGGCAGGCGCAGGTCCACTGCCAGTGCACCGTCGTCCGATAGCACCACGCCGGACGCGCGCCCGTGCTGGGCCTGGCCGCCGTTCACCCGCACGCGGCCGGTGTACAGCGGCTGCACGTCGTCGCCCTGGTAGCGGTCCAGCATGGCGGGCGAAGGTGGCTTCAGCTCGATCATTGGCAGGCTATCGATTCGCCGCTCAGGCGGGCTGACGCTGCAACAGGCCGGACTGCTGCAGCCAGGTTTCGAAGCCGACCTGCCCCAGCCACGCCTGCCCCACCGGCACCAGCGTATCGATCTGCAGCGGCGCGCCGAAATACAGGGCCTCGGCATCTGGCACGACCTGCCGCGGGTCGCCGGTCCGCTGCAGATACTGCCTGGCCATATCTGTCATCGCGGCGCGCTGGGGGCCTGCAATTTCCACCACGCCATTGCGGGGTGGCTGCTGCGCGATGCGTGCCACCGCTTCGGCAACATCCTCGGCGGCAATCGGCTGTACGTCGGCGGCGGGCAACCGCACGGTCGCCCCATTGCCGGCGGACTGGATGATGCCCGGCAGGAACTCGAAGAACTGCGTGGAATGGATGATGGTGTACGGCAGGCCAGAATCGCGGATCAGGCGCTCCTGCGCGATTTTGCCGCGGAAGTAGCCGCTGGCCGCAAGCTTGTCGGTGCCTACGACGGAAAGCGCAACGTGGTGGCGTACGCCGGCACGGGCGGCGGCGGTCAGGATGTTGTGGCCAGCGGTCACGAAGAACGAAAGCACTGCTGCATCTTCGAACGAGGGCGAGTTGGCGAGGTCCACCACCACGTCGACGCCGTCCATGGCGGCGTCCAGGCCTTCACCGGTCAGGACATCCACGCCGGTGGAGGGCGCGGCCACCACGATGTCATGCCCGGCGGTGCGCAGGCGCTCCACCACCTTGCTGCCGATGCGGCCGGTACCACCGATGACGAGGAATTTCATGACGTGTCTCCTGGAATGTAGAAGGGGCGACCGGCTGTGGCCGGGCATGCTGGAATCGTAGGCAGCGGGGGTGCGGGGCAGTAGGTCCGCGCTGGGGCGCGCACTGTTGCCCGGCACGCACCAATGCGTTCAGGCCCAGGCGGGCTGTGCGCCTGGCTTGATGGGGGTGGCCCGCTGGCGTGCTTCCCAGTGCGAGATCACATCCAGTTCGAGCGCGCGCACCCGCTGCGTGCTGAAGTCGATGAAGGCCCGCACGCGCTTGGGAAGCTGGCGGCGGCTGAGGTAGCACAGGTAGTGGCCGCGATCGAGCGGCGCATGCCGGTCCAGGCAGGTCACCACCCTGCCCGCCCACAGCGCTTCACGCACCTGATAGCTGGGCAGCTGGGCGATGCCCAACCCGTCGATGACGGCCTGCAGGGCCAGGTCGGCATCGTTGAACACAAGTGGGGCCGGCGGCTGCAGGTGCACATCGGTGCCGTCGACCCGGAATTCCCAGGGCTGCATGCGTCCACCCGGCAGGCGCCGCCCGATGCAGGCATGCGTGGACAGCGCATCCAACGACGCCGGTAGACCATGCACCTGTGTGTACTCCGGTGATGCGCACACCACCAGCTGCATCGGCACCAGCTGCTTGGCGATTACCTGGCTGTCTTCCAGCAGGCCATCGCGAAACGCTACGTCGATGCGGTCACCGGCCAGGTCGGGGGCCTGCTCGTCCAGCAGCAGTTCTACCGAGACCTGCGGGTACTCGGCGCGGAAGGCGGCCAGCAAGGGGGCGATTACCCGTCGGCCGAAGCCGTGGCTGGCACTGATGCGCAGGTGCCCGCGCGGCGGGCCCTCGCGCAGGTCGCGCATTTCCTCCAGCGCCTGCAGGATGCAGTTCACGCCCGGGTTGCAGCCTTCCAGGAACAGCTCGCCTTCGCGGGTCAGCGTGGTCGAGCGCGTGGTGCGCAGGAACAACCGCACGCCCAGCTGGTTTTCCAGCTTCTGCACGCTGCGGCTGACGGCCGAACGGCCGATGCCGAGGCGATCGGCCGCGCGCGCGAAGCTGCCCTCGGCCGCCACTGCAATGAAGGCCAGCACGCCGGCGTAGCTGGTGGAGAAGGATGCATTGAGCGCATCGTGGCCGTCGCTGGCCGGGCTGGGCTGTGGGGCGTTCATGGGCGGCCTGGCTCCAGGCGGGCACGTTGTGCATGCAGGTGGTTCCGCGCCAGCGCCAGGCGCTGCCTGCACGCGGAAAGGTCGAGCCCCAGCAGGGGCACGATGTCCTCGAACCCGGCGCCCAGCACGTCGTGCAGCAACAGCACCGCACGTGCATCGGGCGGCAATTCACGCAGTGCGGCCAGGAAGGTCTGCCAGACCTGTTCGCTGGCAGGGCGGAATGCGGTGCGCAGGTGCGATGCGGTGTCCATGCCCGGCAGACGGCCGAGCATTGGCCGCTGTGACAGGCCATTGGTGTTTTTCATGCAACAGCATGCGGCCCGGCCCCGGCCTACCGGTAGTGCGGGCGCAGGCCTAGCCTCGCTGTGTCCTTCACTCGCTACAGGAACACGCCATGACCGCACGTCTGGATTACGCCGCGCAATCCCCCGAACTGTTCAAGAAGCTCGGCCTGTACTCGCATGCCGCCCATACCGCCTCGATCGAAGCGGCCATCATCGATCTGGTCAACATCCGTGCATCGCAGCTCAACGGCTGCGGCTTCTGCCTGGACATGCACGTGAAGGAGGCCACCCTGCGCGGCGAGCGCCCACTGCGCCTGCATCACCTGGCGGCATGGCGTGAATCGACGCTGTTCAGCCCGCGCGAGCGCGCCTGCCTGGCCTGGACCGAGGTGCTGACCCAGCTGTCGGCGCAGGGTGTGCCCGACGAACTGTACACGCGCGTGCGCGGCCAGCTGTCCGAGCAGGAGATCGTCGACCTGACCCATGCGGTGATGGCGATCAACGCATGGAACCGCGCCAACGTCGCCTTCCGTACTACGCCCGGCACCCTGGACGCGGCCTTTGGCCTGGACAAGGCCGGCCTGGCCTGATCGATCCGCCGCTGCCCCATGCAGCGGCCCTCCCCTACCGCACTGGAGACCTGCCATGCGTCGTTCTGTTCTGGCCCTGCTTGCGCTGCTGCCACTGTGCAGCGCTGCCGCCTCCCCGCCCCCTGCTGCGCCCGAGCCCCTGGTGCACGAGGTGATGGCCCGCGCCCTGCCGGAGCAGCCCGGCAAGGAAGCGCTGATCCTTACCGTGGAATACCCACCGGGTGGCGCCGATCCGGTGCATCGCCACGATGCCCATGGCTTCGTCTACGTCCTGGAAGGACGGATCGTGATGGGCGTGGCCGGCGGCAAGGAAGTCACCCTCGGCCCGGGTGAGGCCTTCCATGAAGGCCCGGCCGATCTGCACACTGTAGGTCGTAACGCCAGCGCTACCGAGCCGGCGAAGTTCGTGGTGTTCCTGATCAAGGACATCGGCAAGCCGGCGGTTCTGCCGCCGCACTGATCGCACGTCCGGCGCTGGCACCAACGACAGGTCCCCGGATGTCACAATCCGGGGACCTGTCCCGTCTACGCTGGCATGGACGATTCCACTGCGCTGTTCTCCCGCCTCCGCCCGCGCCTGTTCGGCGTGGCCTACCGCATGCTCGGGTCTTCGCACGAAGCCGAGGACGTGGTGCAGGACGTCTGGCTGCGCTGGCATGGCGCCGATCAGTCACAGATCGAGAATCCCGAAGCCTGGCTGGTCGCCACTACCACCCGTCGCGCCATTGATGGCCTGCGCCTGGCACGGCATACGCGCGAACATTATGTCGGCATGTGGTTGCCCGAGCCGCTGCTGACCGATGACACCAGCACCCCTGAATATGTACTGGAAACCGCCAGCGATCTGTCGGTCGCCTTCCTCAGCGTGCTCGAACGGTTGGCGCCGGATGCGCGTGCGGCCTTCCTGCTGCACGACGTGTTCGATCAGGACTACGCGGTTGTCGCGCGCACCCTGGACAAGACAGAAGCCGCCTGCCGGCAGATTGTGCATCGTGCACGGCTGCAGCTCAGGCAGGAGCGCCCGCGCTACAACGTCCCGCAGGACGTGCACCAGAAATTGCTGCGCCGTTTCGCCGAGGCCGCATCCAGTGGCGATTTCCGCACGATGAAGGCGCTGATGGCCGAGTCGGCCGAGCTGGTGGGTGACGGCGGCGGCATCGTCACCAGCTTCCCCAAACCGATGGTCGGGGGCGCACGCATTGCCCAGCTGCTGTATGCCCCGCACCTGCGGCGCAGCGCGCAATTGCGGATGGTGCCGGCCATGCTCAACGGACGGCTGGGACTGCTGCGCTATTTCGATGGCGAGCTGGAAGCGGCGATGGCCTTCGAGACCGATGGAGAACGGATCACGCAGATCCTGGTGCAGCGCAACCCGCACAAGCTGCAGCGGCTGGCACTGCCCACCTCCATCCAGTAGATCCGCGCCCCGCGTGGATCGCATCCATTGCGACCTCGTTCTTGCGGGATTCGACCGGGGCGCCGATGCGCCCCGATCGTTAACGTCTGCCTGTGCAATGGCCGCAGGACCCGATCAGAAGTCCCAGAACACCGGCACCCAGCGGAAGGTCTCGCCCTCCAGCGACACCCGGCCCACTGACGGGAACGGAAGATGCGTGGCCACCAGCATTTCGCCGGTGCCTGCCAGTTCCTTCAGCAGGGCGATGCGGACGCGCGCGGATTCCTCCGGGTCGTGCTCGAAGCCGTTGTGCCAGTTCGGTTGGTCGAAGCCAACCGCGAACACCGCGTCACCGGCGAACGTCAGGGCCTGCCCGGCAGACGCTACGCGCACCACGCAGTGGCCCGGGGTATGCCCACCGGTGCGGTGGGCCGTCACGCCCGGCGCGATCTGCTGTTCGTCCTGGAAGGTGTGCACGTAGCTGCTGTACTCGGCCCAGAAGTGCTTGGCCGTGGCGCGCAGCGCATCGGGGAACCCCTGCGGCATGTTGGTGCGGCTGAAGTCCGGCGACTTCCAGAACTCCACCTCCGCCGCGGCCACGTGGATCTTCAGGTCAGGGCGCAGCTGTTCCTTCACGCCTTCAACCAGCAGCCCGCCGACGTGGTCCATGTGCATGTGGGTGATCACCACATCGGTGATTTCGCCCAGGTTGATACCGGCGGCACCGAGGCGGCGGATCAACTGGCCGGCGCGCGGCAGCTGCAGGTCCGGGTCCATGCCCAGGCCGGCATCGATGAGGATGGTGCGATCATCACTGTGCACCACCATCACGTTCAATGCCCAGTCGAACGCATCCTGCGGCAGGTACATCTCTTCGAACCATTCGGCACGGTCGGCGGCCGGTACGTTGTGGCCGAGCATCTGGGTGGGCAACGGCAGGACGCCATCGCTGATCACCAGCACTTCGACGTCGCCCACCTTCAGGGCGTAGCGCGAGGGCACCAGTTCATCGAGGGCGGGGGCAATGGGCGCGGCGGTGTTTTCCAGACTGAACATGAGGGATCTCCACGTAGGGGCATTGGGCGGGCAGCGATGCAAGGCTGGCGCGAACGATTCCGGGCGCTTTCCCACGGCGCAGGGCGTGGCGTTGCCAGGGCACGGATGCCTGGCAGGCCAACGCTGCAGGGTTCATGGGAAGACGGGCCACTGCGCAAGCGGTGGGCCCGGAACACGGCTTGTGCCGTGTGCGATCAGGCTAGGCAGCACACCGTTGCTGCGGTAGGCCCGTGGAGGGGGACGTGATGTTGCATTCCGGGAAGCAATGCGAATCACATACCCAGATCAGACAGCCCCGGATGATCATCGGGGCGGCGCCCCAGCGGCCAGTGGAACTTGCGGTCGCTTTCCTTGATCGGCATGTCGTTGATGCTCGAGAACCGGCGTTGCATCAGGCCATCCGCACCGAATTCCCAGTTCTCGTTTCCATAGGAACGGAACCAGTTGCCGGAGTCGTCATGCCACTCATAGGCGTAGCGCACGGCAATACGATTGTCGGTGAAGGCCCATAGCTCCTTGATCAGTCGGTACTCAAGCTCCTTGTTCCACTTGCGGGCCAGGAACTGCCGCGCTTCCTCGCGGCCATGGGTGAACTCGGCACGATTGCGCCACTCGGTGTCCAGCGAATAGGCCAGCGAAACCTTGTCGGCATCGCGGGTGTTCCAGCCGTCTTCGGCAAGACGAACCTTCTCGATGGCCGATTCACGGGTGAACGGGGGAAGTGGCGGACGGGGTGCTTCAATGGACACGGTGGGACCTCCAATCAAGTGGATGAACGGGGTGCTTCGACGGGTTTTGATGGCTCGGGCGTCAGCGCCTGGCCTGCTCCAACAACACTGCTGCAACATTCCTTGCAGTGTCTGCGGCGGTGTAGTCGCCCATCACGCGCGAGACGGTGATGGCGCCTTCCATGAGAACCAGCAGCTGCCGCGCCAGTGCTTCCGGCTGCTGGATATGCAGTTGCGTGGTTAGTTCCAGCGTGTAATCCAGCAACTTCTGCTTGTGATGTTTGGCGATGTGGCGAATCGGATCGTCGGGGTCGCCGACCTCGCCTGCGGTGTTGATGAAGGCACAGCCGCGATAGCCGTCGGACTGGAACCAGTCCTTGAGCACGGTGAACATGCTCAGGATGCGTGCTTCTGCGGTGTCGGCCTTGTTGCACTCCTGCTGGAACCAGGTGAGCCAGCGCACGTCGCGCGCGTTCAATGCCGCAGCGGCTACCTGGTCCTTGTTTTCGAAGTGACGGTAGATGCTCTTCCGGGCAACGCCGGAGGTCTTCACCAGCAGGTCCATGCCGGTGGCGTGGATTCCGTTCTGGTAGATCAGCGCCTCGGCCGTGGCCAGGATCTTCTGCTGGGTTTCGGTGGTTGTGTTCACGGCGCCAAGGTAGAACGCGCGTTCTACCTTGTCAACGGGCGGCGCGGCGACCTCTCGCGCGGGCGAGCTCGCTCAGGACGATCTATCAAGAAATTCGTACATGTCATCATCCAGGCGCCCGATCTCGGCCGCAAAGTACGTCTCACCACCCACCCATGAGACGCCCCGCATGAAAACCTTCGCCCGCACCTTGGCCATTGCCACCCTCGCCCTGTCGGTCCAGGCCGGCCTGTCCGCGCAGGCCGCCGAACCGGCCAAGCCGGCGGCAGTCACCAGCATCGCGCGCACCGCCAGCTATCTCACCACCGCCGATGGCGTGCAGCTCTACTACAAGGACTGGGGCCCGAAGGACGGCCCGGTCGTTACCTTCAGCCACGGCTGGCCGCTGAACTCGGACAGCTGGGAATCGCAGATGATCTTCCTGGCCAACCACGGCTACCGCGTCATTGCCCATGACCGTCGTGGCCACGGCCGTTCCAGCCAGCCTTGGGATGGCAACGACATGGATCACTATGCCGATGACTTGGCCACGGTGATCAACACGCTCGACCTGCATGATGTCACCCTGGTGGGCTTCTCCACGGGCGGCGGCGAAGTGGCGCGCTACATCGGCCGCCATGGCACCGGCCGGGTGAAGAAGGCGGTGCTGATCAGCTCGGTGCCGCCGTTGATGCTGAAGACCGCCGACAACCCCAATGGCCTGCCGATCGAAGTGTTCGATGGCATCCGCAAGGCGCAGATGGACAACCGCGCGCAGCTGTACAAGGACATCCCGTCGGGCCCGTTCTACGGCTTCAACCGCCCGGGCGCGAAGGTATCGCAGGGCCTGATCGATGCCTGGTGGGCGCAGGGCATGCAGGGTGGCCACAAGAACACGTACGATTCGATCGCTGCATTCTCGGCCACCGATTTCCGCGCCGACCTGAAGAAGTTTGATGTGCCGACGCTGGTCATTCACGGTGACGACGATCAGATCGTGCCGATCGATATCTCCGGCCGCCAGTCGGCGAAGCTGATCAAGGGCGCCAGGCTGATTGTTTACCCGGGCGCGCCGCACGGCCTGACCGACACCCACAAGGACAAGGTCAACCAGGATCTGCTGAGCTTCCTGCAGGAAAAGTAAGCAACAGGGGCTCCGGCAATGCGCCGGAGCCCGTCCCACATAAGCGTGTTTCTGCCCTGCCGCGTGTCCGTTCCCGGTCAGAGCCGTCGCCGCGTGGATTCGGGCGGTGCAGAATTTCATCCGGGCCCGGCTGCAAGGGCGTGGAAATGGCCATGCCAGAACCTCGGCCCCCGACAATAATCCTCCCCCTCCTTCACACAATAACTCTGCTTTACAGGGAGGGAGCGGGTAAGCTGAAAATACGCGTTCGTGAAAGTGGTCACAGTTAACGGCGGGGAAAGTCAATACCTTCAAGTCCGCTGCAACCTAATTGCTGATAATGCGATTGATTTCCAGGCGGACCATCAATCGGTTGTGACATGGAGGTGGGGATGTGCATGGTCTCTGGCAGCTCTTCAGCAACGCTTGCGGCTCTACTTTTTCTGATGACCACCTGCGGCGCATCCGCGACCCCGTCGGCGAGCGCCAGGGAGGCCCGATCACTGGTACTTGTCACGCTCTCGCCTGCGCAAAGTGCGGTCCTTGCAACTGGACTGCTCAGGGGGGTACTGAGGCCAATCAATGGCTGTGTCTACTTCGTGGACCCAGGTGGCACGGCATATCTTGCAGCATGGCCTCACGATTACTCGCTGGCCATGAAGGGCGGCGTTCCCGTAGGCGTGCAGAGCATCCGATCGGGGAAAATAATGGAATTCGGAACCGCCGCATCATTCGGAGGGGGGCATGGAAGTGAACTGCTCCGTTCGAGTCTTGCTGCGTCTATTCCGGCTGCCTGTACGGGCCCACTCATGACGATTCATTTGATGCGTCAGGCAAAGGAGCAGCCATGATTAGTCTGCGCACGAAGCTATCCATGCGTGCCCTGACATTGTCCGCCCTCGGTGCGTTCGCATTCTCCCTGCACGGCCAGCCGATAACTGGCAACCCCACGGCACACACCTACTCGCGAACGTTCAATGTATCTGAGGCCGAAGCAAAATACAGGTCGATGAAATCGATCTCTGCGGCAGGTCTGGAAGCCAGGATTCAGGCATCTGAGCCGGATACGTTTGGTGGCTTGTACGTTGAGCATGAGCCAGAATTCAAGATCGTAGTGCTGTTCACGAATAGGCCGAAAGAGACCTTGGCAAAGTACACGCAGGATCCTGTATTTACCGGCCGCACTTCCGCTCAATCGCTCGAGATGCTCTTGGCGACCCAAGCCGAGGCAGAGGCCCAGCTTCTCGCAAAGAAGGTTGGGTTCGAGTCGGGCGTTGATATCAAGCGGTCCATTGTGACCTTTTACGTGAAGGATGAAGCGGCCGCTAGACGCGCACTCCGACCATTGCTGGGCGCTATCGATTTCATGGCGATCAAGCAAGTGAAAGGCTTTACTGTCACTACCGCAATCTCCGGCGGCCATAAGTTGACCGGTACTGCCTTCAGTTGCACTACTGGCTTCAACGTCTTCGACGCAGATCGTGAGCTTGGCGTCCTCACGGCCGGTCACTGTGACAATACGCTGACCTATCAGGGCATTGCCGCGCCTCTCGTTTTCCAGAGCGAGCAGAACGTAGGCGACTACGATGTCCAGTGGCATAAAGAGCCGCCCAGGGGCCCGCGCCACGCGCAGACAAATGAAATCTCCCTGATCAATGGTCCGTCGCAGACGCTCGAAATAACCAGCACGCTCCCCTCCAGTTCGACGCATGTGGGGGATGTGATCTGCAAGAGTGGAATTCATGGCCACTACGCATGCGGGACCATTGAGGATATGAATTCAAGGTCCAATCATAATGGGGCCATAGGCAGGTACATCCGTGCACGCAACCTTTCTCCAGGTCCTCTCAGCGTCGAAGGTGACAGCGGTGGGCCGGTCTTTTCGAACAATGCGGCCCTCGGCGTCATTCACGGCCGGGGCGGTGAAGACACGGGATTTGAGAACGACCTGTTCTACATGCCCATCGAGCGGGTTTCAGCACTTGGTGTTTCCGTATTGACGGAGGCCTTTGAAGTTACCGGCATCGCAGATCGCACTGAAAATTATTTCAGGCCATTTTCCGTTCCGGTTGCGTACAAGGGAGTTCCGAAGTTCCCGATAGAGTTGACGCTGGAGCGCCCCGTGTGCCCGAGCGGGCCCTGCGAACCCGCCACGGAAACGTTGCCGGACAAGATGCCCTCCCCGCTCAACTACACATGGGCCTGCTTCTACCCCATCGTGCTCTACCCGCCTCCCGTCATTCCCCCTCCCCCGTTGACCTGGAGGGAGCGGATTACCTTGAAGGATGCGTCTGGAATCACCGCCGAGCCCGTTGAGTACAACCTGCACTGCAGTGGATGCCCTGATTGTCCATAGCCCGCATCTGTTGATGAGTGCAGTGCTGGAACCACGTGCGTGGATTCTTCGTCAGCCGAGCATGGCTCGGCTCTACATAAGCGCCAGCTCCCTGGCAAGGAACGGCGCCGTCCTGCTGCCTTTGGCGCGAGCCACCTGTTGCGGCGTTCCTTTCGCGACGATGGTGCCCCCTGCCCCGCCAGCTCCGGGGCCTACGTCAATCACCCAGTCCGCCTGTGCAACCGCCCGCATATCGTGCTCGATCATCACCACGGTATTGCCCGCGTCCACCAGCCGCTGCAGCTGCACCAGCAGCCTGTCCGCATCCGATGCATGCAGGCCGGTAGTGGGTTCGTCCAATACGTACAGCGTGCGCCCGCGCTGGCTGCGCTGCAGCTCGGTGGCCAGCTTGATGCGTTGCGCCTCACCGCCGGAAAGCTCCGTGGCTGGCTGGCCCAGCCGCAGGTAGCCCAGGCCGATCTCCTGCAGCAACTGCAACGGGCGTGAAATGGCCTCTTCCTCGCTGAAGAACGCATGCGCCTGGTCCACCGTCATCTGCAGGACCTCGGCGATGTTGCGGTCATTCCACTGCACCTTCAGCGTGGCGTCGTTGTAACGCGCACCGTGGCAGGTGGGGCACGGCGCATAGACGCTGGGCATGAACAGCAGCTCGACGCTGACGAAACCCTCGCCCTCGCAGGTCTCGCACCGGCCCTTGGCCACGTTGAACGAGAAGCGGCCGGCATCGAAACGGCGGCGGCGCGCGGCCGGCGTTGCGGCGAACAGCTTGCGCACGTGATCGAACAGCCCGGTATAGGTGGCCAGGTTGGAGCGCGGCGTGCGGCCGATGGGCTTCTGGTCGACCTGCACCACCCGCTGGATCGCGTCCATATCGCCTGCCAATGTGCCCCGCGTCGTTTCGATCACGGTCGGTCCGTCGGTGGGCGCGCTATCGGCGCGGTCGTCGGCAGGCTCATGCCCGAGGTGCAGCAGCAACAGCTCGGGCAGCGCCTGCGCCATCAGGCTGGACTTGCCGGAGCCGGAAATGCCGGTCACGGCTGTCAGCAGTCCCAGCGGCACCTGTGCGTCCACGCCCTGCAGGTTGTGGCGGTGGATGCCCTTCAGTTCCAGCCAGCGGTTGGCGCTACGCTGTTGGCTGGCAGGCGCCGGCACCTGGTCGAACAGATACAGGGCCGTGCGTGAATCCTGGATCTGGCGCAGGCCGTCGGGCTCGCCACTGTAGAGAACGCGCCCGCCGTGTTCCCCCGCCTGCGGACCCACATCCACCAGCCACTGCGCGCGGCGCATCAGCTCCAGATCGTGTTCAACAACGAACACCGAGTTGCCGCCGTCGCGCAGCCGTTCCAGTGCGTCGTACAGCGCCTGGCTGTCGGCCGGATGCAGGCCGGCCGAGGGTTCATCAAGCACGTACAGCACGCCAAACAGCAGCGAGCTGAGCTGCGTGGCCAGCCGTAGGCGCTGCAGCTCGCCGGCTGACAGGGTTGGCGTCGCACGGTCCAGCGAGAGATAGCCCAGGCCCAGGTCACGCAGCTGGCGTACACGCGCCATGACTCCGCCTGCCAATCGTTGTGCGGCGAGGCGCTTCTCTTCGGACAAGGCCGAGGTCAGGCGCACGTCCGGAGCGCCCTCGTGGGTCGCCTGGCCACTCGCGGCCCTCCGGGCGCGATCGCGGGGTGTCGCGCTCCTGTTGGTGCGAGCGCCCTTGCTGTGCGCGCCGAAATCACCTTGTGCGATGGGCTCCAGCAGCGCCGCCAGCTGGTCCAGCGGCAGCCGCATGAACTCACCGATATCCACCCCGGCAAAGGTGACCGAGAGCGCCTCCGGCTTCAGGCGCTTTCCGTGGCAGGCCGGGCACAACCGGCCTTCCATGTAGCGCGACACGCGCTTGCGCATCAGCGCGCTCTGGGTATTGGCAAAGGTGTGCAGCACGTAGCGGCGCGCGCCGGTATAGGTGCCCATGTAGCTGGGCTCCTGCTTGCGCTTCAGTGCGGCGCGGGTCTCGGCGGGCGTGAACCCGGCATAGACCGGCACGGTGGGGGCCTGCTCGGTGAACAGGATCCAGTCCCGGTCCTTCTTCGGCAGCTTCTTCCACGGTATGTCGATGTCGTAGCCGAGCGTGACCAGGATGTCGCGCAGGTTCTGGCCATGCCATGCCGGCGGCCAGGAAGCGATGGCGCGCTCACGGATGCTCAGCGACGGGTCCGGAACCATCAGCGCTTCGGTTACTTCGTAGACATGCCCCAGGCCATGGCAGGTGCTGCAGGCGCCCTGTGGCGTATTGGGCGAAAAGTCCTCGGCGTACAGCATGGGCTGGTTGGCCGGGTACGCACCGGCACGCGAGTACATCATGCGCACCAGGCTGGATAGCGTGGTCACGCTGCCCACCGATGAACGCGCATTGCTGGCGCCGCGCTGCTGCTGCAGGGCCACTGCCGGCGGCAGCCCGTCGATGGCATCCACATCGGGCACGCCCGCCTGGTCGATCAGGCGCCTTGCATAGGGCGCGACGGATTCGAAGTAGCGCCGCTGCGCTTCGGCGAACACGGTACCGAAGGCCAACGATGACTTGCCGGAACCTGATACGCCGGAGAAAACCACCAGTGCGTTACGCGGAATGGAAACGTCGACATTCTTGAGGTTGTGCTCGCGGGCACCACGCACCTTGACGCAACCGCTGGCGGCGGCAGCGCATGACGATTCACCAAAGGGGGTGTTGGACATTTCAGCGTTCCTGCATTCGGCGGGCGGGCCGCGCAATGGGCGCGCCCGGTAGGCCATTCTCGCTGCTGCGGAGTGAATGGTGTGAGGGCGCAGGAGGTGGAATGCCACTTTCACCTCCCCTTGCTACGCCGTTGCGCGGCCAAGGGCTAGCGTGAGTCATCTGCACGATAGGAGGCGATCATGCATCCCGATGTACTTGGCTGGATCGCCACGGCGGTCCTGATGGCGACGTTGATCCGGCAGATGGTGAAGCAGTGGCAGTCGCCAAACCCCGAAGCGGTATCGAAGTGGCTGTTCGTGGGCCAGATGACCGCGTCCGCGCTGTTTACGGTGTACAGCGCGATGCTGGGCAGCACCGTCTTCGTGGTCACCAATGCGATGCTGCTGTTGACGGCCGTGGTGGGCCAGGTGATGGCCTGGCGCCGTCGCGGCCGGTGCAACGCTCCCCCGCCCTGCTGATTGTTAACGCGTATTGCCTGAAGGATTGACATCACGTTGCCCCACTCTTGATGGGGCCGCTCACAGTGCACTCCTATGCTGGGCCCGCCACCTGACTGGTGGTGATCAACCTGGAGATTCACCATGCAACGTGATCAGAAAGACCTTCCCCACCCGGACCCGGAAGCGCAGAATCCCGATCCTGTCAGTCCACTGCAGGCGAAGCTGCACAACCGCCGCAACCATGACGAAGCGCTGCAGGAAACCTTCCCCGCCAGTGACCCGATCTCTCCCTTTGTTGCTGCACCAACCCCGGAAGAGCAGGCCAAGCGCCTTGGGGAGCGGGTCACGCTGCCAGACCGCCGCACGGATAAGGAGGCCGCGGGAGGTGACGCGTGATCCGGCGCGGTTTTGCCCGTGTGGCGGCCGCAACGGCACGATTGTCCGGCAGCCTGGGCGCATTCGTCGCCGCGCTGGGGGTGATCATCACCTGGGCCGCCAGCGGGCCGGCCTTCCACTTCAATGATACGTGGCAGCTGGTGGTGAATACGGGAACGACCATCGTGACCTTCCTGATGGTGTTCCTGATCCAGCATACGCAGAACGCCGATACGGCCGCGCTGCACATCAAGCTGGATGAGCTGATCCGGGTCAGCAAGGATGCCAACCAGGAGCTGTTGAACCTGGAATCGATGGAGCCCGCTCACCTTGAAGAGATTCGCCAGCGTTACGAGGCGCTGGCGAAGACCGCGGCAGACATCAAGTTCAAGAAAGAGCGTTGCATGCCCTGCGAGGTGGACGCGGCCGCCGAGGCCTGAAAGGCGCCGCGACGACGGCAGACCCGCGTGTGGATGTCCTGGTGCAAGGCACTGCCTGGCAGGGCCTTGCAGGGCTGTTCCGACGGAGGCCATCGACCGGGGACGCAAGCAGTCCCAAGCTGCGATGCCATCCTGAAGCCATGCCGAAGGCCTGCCGGCATTGAAATGCAGCCACACACAGTGACAGGCGCCGCTTCGTGAAGACGGCGCGCAGGCTTTCTGCTGACGTTCCCATGCAGCCTTCACCTGGCCCCTGCTTTGGCGCAACCGGGCGACGCCTACGCTGAGCGCTCCACTCAACGCGGAGCCCACTATGGCTATCAAGACGGCGGAAGACCTGTTCATCCACGAACTCTCGGACATCTACAGCGCCGAGAAGCAGCTGACCAAGGCCCTCCCGCGCCTGGCCCGTGCGGCCGAGAATCCGGATCTGGCGGCGGCGTTCGAAACGCATCTGGAAGAAACCCAGGGCCAGATCGAGCGCATCGACCAGGTAGTGGAGGTGCTTGGGATCCGCCTGAAGCGCATCAAGTGCGCGGCAATGGAAGGTCTGGTAGAGGAAGGTAAGGAAGTGATCGACAGCATCGACAAGGGCCCTGTGCGCGATGCCGCCCTGATCGGTGGCGCACAGAAGGTCGAGCATTACGAAATTGCATCCTACGGCACCATCGCCGCGCTGGCCAAACAGCTGGGCTACAAGGATGCCCTTCCCTTGCTGCTGGAGACGCTGGAGGAAGAGAAGGCGACCGATGAAAAGCTGACCCTGCTGGCCAAGGGCGGCGGCAATGCCAAGGCCGCGCAGGCTGCCTGAGCCGCGTCGAATGCAGCCCGGCCGCCATGGAAGGCGGCCTCAGGGTTCGTACAGCACCTGGTCGTTCGGGCAGAAGAATGTGCGCCGCCGGGTGGTACCCATGTACAGCTTGCTGATCGGGCCACCGCAGACCGGGCAGATCCTGCGCGTGTGTACCTGCCAGTGCTTCTTCAGCTCGAAGCGGCGCTTCCACTCCAGGAAATCGAAGCTGTAGGTGCGTGCCTGCGTGATCAAGGCGGTGAGCTTGCGCGGCGGCAGGTTACCCAGGCGAGTGGTCGGGTGCACGCCTATGCGGAACAGCACCTCGTTCTTGATGATGTTACCGACGCCGGCGAAGATTGTCTGGTCCAGAAGCGCGTCACAGACCAGGACGCCTGGCATTGCCTTCAGCTTGCGCCGGGCCAGCTTCGGATCCCAGGCATCGTTCAACACATCCGCGCGCCAATCATAGACGTCGTCCAATGGCTCGCCAATGAGTTTTACGGAACAGGCATAGAAGTTCAGCTCGCCATTGTCGAACTCCAGGGACACCCGCGCAGGGGTTGGCTTCCGTTCGTCGATGCGCCAGCTGCCGAACATCATCAGATGGATGCGCAGGGTCTGGTGGCTGAACTCCAACAGGAAATGCTTGCCCCAGCTTCGAACGGCTTTCACCCTGCGTCCTTGAAGTGGCGACAGATCGATCCGACTGTTCCCTGAAACCGCGCGGACGACGTGCCCTTTGAAATGCCTCGCAGCCTCGCACAGCAGGACGATGGATGGTCCCTCAGGCATGCTCTCCCTCCTGCAGCAGGGCCTGCAGGCGCAGGGCGTTGCTGGTGGCGTGGCCCAGCGCGGTATTGTCCAGTACGAACCAGACTGATCGTTGCGTATCCGATTCGAGCTCTAGCTCCCGCGCCAGGCCCGCCAAGGTCTGTTCGCTGTAGGCGCTTCGATAGATCTGCGGCTGGCCGTGCCAGCGCCAATAGCTCCACGTGCGGTCCCCGCCGGGAATCGCAGCTGAGGGTGCCCGTGCCGGATCCGCTGCAACCCGGGCAACACCATGGTCGCTCAGCAGGGCGTCCGCTTCCATAGTGAACCAACTGGGATGGCGCGGCTCGCAGGCCACATCGACCTGGGTACGTGCACGCAGACCATGCAGAAATCCCTCCGCCGTCGCCGGTTCGTATGCCAGGCTGGGTGGCAACTGGAGCAGCAGCGGACCCAACCTGTCACCCAGTGCCAGCACGCCATCGAGGAACCGCTGCAGCGGTGGCATTGCATCGCGAAGCCGGTGTTCATGGCTGATCGAGCGCGGCATCTTCACTGCGAAGCGGAAATAGTCCGGCACGCTCGCAGCCCACCGTGCATAGGTGCTGGGCAGGTGCGGACGGTAGAACGAGGAATTGATCTCGACCATGGGCAGGCGGGTGGCGTAGCGCTGAAGAACGCTATTGCCCTGCCCAAAGGCTCCCTGCGCCGACCGGGACAGCGACCAGCCAGCGCAACCAATGCGTGTCGGACCAGGCGGCGACGGAGCTGTGTTCACCGCGCCACCCAGCCGTCAGGTTCCAGAGCGCTGCTGGCGGCGCCGTCCACATTTGACTGCGTCACCCACAGCAGGCGATCGAGCGCGCTGGTGCCTGAAGCCAGCGCCGATGCGCTGCGCACGAAGCCTGTCCAGTCGGAGATGGCAATCTTTCCCAGCGCCAGTTCATCCACCCGCACGCAGCACATCCGCCAATGGGGGAACTGCCGCCGGCCCACCCTCCCCCGGTTGAGTTCGACCACGCCACTGTGGCTGCCGGCTGCCAGGATCCGCTTGTACGCGCTGCTGATCCCCGCTTCGGGGCCTTCGAGGTACTGCAGGAAGCGGCTGCCATCAAATAACAGCGTACCGGTGACATCGGCGGATTCATTGAACAGCACCGCGTCCATCACAAGCTGCTGCAGTCGTTCCGCAGTCAGGCTGTCGGACGCTTCACTTACATAGGCAATTGCGCGAAGAGGCATGACACCACCGGTTGTTGCAGACAGCCCTACCTTAGCGACGCGCATCGTACGCGCGGTGAGACCGGTGTGGAGGTTGCGTCGAGCTGTGGCGTGGCCGCTGCGCATCGCGTCTACACGCAACGTGCGCTTCAGATGTGCGCACGCGTGCCAGCACATGGCGGGCTTCAGCCGCGACGGCGGCCGGCATGGGCTGACAGTGGCAATCAAGGCGGAATGCCGTATCGGCGCAGGTCGCACTCAGGCGGTCATCGAGCTGGAGAGTGCCGCGCCCGGGAAACCCCTGGGCCTGGCCGGGTCGCGGCCCGGTTCCGCCGAAATCAGCGCCTGCATCACGTGATGCTGGACGCGATTCCCACTCTCCTCCATG
Source organism: Stenotrophomonas sp. 80084_Sma (assembly GCF_056481995.1). NCBI lineage: Bacteria > Pseudomonadati > Pseudomonadota > Gammaproteobacteria > Lysobacterales > Lysobacteraceae > Stenotrophomonas > Stenotrophomonas sp. 80084_Sma. Next base: position 2,483,872 of record NZ_CM151177.1, read on the forward strand.
CCCACGAAATACACAAAACGGCCATCGAACTTGGCCTGCGCCCCCTCCAGGGCGGTGTTGGCCTGAACGGCTCGCTTCAGCGACTTCATCCATACCCGTTCGGGTGTCCGGTCAAGCTCTACAACAACGGCGGTGCCACCGCAGTCCAGGGACATGCTCTCGACACGCAGCACGCGTGGCGAAGCGGGATCGGTTCCAGGTCGATGCATGGCAGAAGCTCCAGTGTCGAAGATGGCGGCAATAATCCATGGCCGCTGCCAAAATGCCGTCAAGGAACGCCGGGCTCTTTCCACGCCACCTCGACAGCATTGGCGACACCTTCCCAGCTTCGCACCGGGCTGACATTCCACACTCGCAGCCTTGATGCAGCACAGCACACACTGCAGTTCCCGAGGCAATACAGGCATGCGCGCATGCAACCCGATATGAGCCGGCGCAGGTGCAACCTGCTGCTGGTGGAGGATCAGTTCGATCTGGCCGCACTGATGGAGCAGGCGCTCGAAGACGGGGGGGGCCAGGTAACCCATGCGTATAGCGTGTTTGATGCGATGGGGCTGTTGGAGAAGCAGACGTTCGATGGCGCCGTGCTGGATGTGGAGCTTCGTGACGGCGTGGTCTTTCCGGTTGCCGATCGCTTGGCCGAGCTTGGCATCCCGTTCCTGTTTGTGTCTGCGGTCTATGACCAACTGGTGCCGCAGCGCCACCGAAGCGCGGCCTTCGTGGCCAAACCTTTCCACATCGCCCAGTTGCAGCAGGCCGTCCAACGCGTGATGGGCGATGCCTGCACGCCCTTGACCACGCACTGATCCTGCGTCGCAGTCAACTCAGTGGGGTGTCAGCAAGGGAAAACCCGTTTCACTTGTCCTGCGCCGCCCTGCGAAATTCGGGAGGGTCGGCCTACAGCAACGCGTCGACCAGTCAGGCCGCTTTAGCATAGGGTTCGACGATCGAGAGGAGCTTTTCCATCGCGGTAGCTCCCGCCTGGTTCGTCGCCGCCCGCTGGATGAAACTGGTCCAGTCAGCAAGGGCGATCATCCGCAGCTCATCCGCACTGACTGGCAGGCAGCGCATTGGCCAGAACGGCAACCGCCGTTGCCCGACACGCCCGCGAGCAAGCTCCATCAGGTCGGTGTGACTGCCGGCGCCACTGACGCGGGAGAAGGCCACATCCAGCCCATCGGCGGGGCCCTCCATGTATTGCAGGAAGTGCCGGCCGTCGAATAGAAGCACGCCGGTCACACCCGCTGATCGGTTGAAGCGGGCCGCATCTTCCATCAGTGCTTCCAAGCGCGCGGACGTGAATCCAGCGACGGCTTCGCTGACATAGACAATCGCTCTGTTCGGCATGGTGGCGCTCCTGCTCTCCCGGTCGCTCAATCTAAGGCCGGTGTCGTTGAGAGACCGTAAACGCCAAACGTGAATTGGTCACATATTGCCCGGCGAACCGGGGTTTTTTAACAGCATTTCCGTTGCATTCCGCCATGGCGCGCCGAAATGCCTGATTTTCAAGTCAACAGGATTGGCTGGCCCGCCGCCGAAGCGGCGCCCGCCGCTCCCATCTCCGCCAGATAGGCTGAAAATCCCCCTGTCGCGCGTCCTGCCAGGCGGGCACTGGTCATGACGAGCGGCGCACCCGCCCACCGCACATCAGCGCCGAGGCGCTGCAATGTCCTCACCAGCTGGACATCCTCCCCGCAGTGCAGCGGCGAAAAGCCGCCTGCCGCACGATAGGCCTGGGCGGAAACACCCAGGTTCGCACCGTGGATACGCCCATGATCGTCCCCCCATTGCTGCCGCCTCCGGAACGCCTTGCGCAGGCGCTCCTCGGCGCTGCAGTTCGTTGCGATGTCCACCAGCCCGCAGAAGACGTCCGGGCGTGCCTCAAGCTGTGCGATCAGCCACTCAGGAGGTACCTCGCTGTCCGCGTCCGTGCTCGCCAGCCATCTTGCACCCCGACCCAGCAGCTCGGCGGCGGCGGCCCGGGCGATGCCCACGCAGCGTGCATCCAACCGCAGCGTATCAACCCGTTGCTGGGCGCAGATGGATTCCGTGGCGTCCGAACAATCGTCCAGCGCAACAATCACCTCCACCGCTTCGCCACCCAGCCCGGGATTCAGGGCCGCCCTCCTGATCGACTGCAGGCACCGCTCCATGCTGGCGGCCTCGTTGTGGGCCGGAACCAGCACGCCTATCACCGCAGGCCCTCCAGTCGGGCCAACGACATCGCGCCGCGCGCCCAGCCCTGCAGTACGAAGTCCGCGTCGCGATAGTGGAAGGCCTCCTGCAGGCCTTCACCCAGGCATCGATGCACGACCTCGGTGCGGCTCGCGCGCCCCGGGAACGAGGGCAGCCAGTGGCAAGCCACCAGCAGCCCGTCATCGCGAAGCGCTTCCCCGATACCGGCGCGCAGCTCGCGCAGCGCGCCGGCTCCCAAGTAGTAGCCCATTTCGCCGCAGACGATCAGATCGAAGCGGCCCGGCGGCCATTGCTCGGGATGGCTGGCGCAGTGGACCTGCACGTGCGGCAGGTGGGCCAGGTTGCGGCGGGCCTGGAACGCAGCACGCGGGCTGATGTCGGTTGCCAGAAGTCGCTCGCAACGGGCGGCCAGGGCCTCGGTCAGTACGCCATTGGAACAACCCAGCTCCCACCCGCGAGTGAAATGACGCTGGCTCAGGCTTGCCAGCAGCAGTGCACGCTTGCGTTCTTCATACCATCGGCTTCGGTAGCCGAACGGGTCCTCCTGCTCATGCAGGTCATCGAAGTACGGTTGCGCGCTCATGCCAGGAATACCTCGTAGTTTCGGAAGAATCGGGTCAGTACATGCGCGGGCAGCACCGGAGGGCTGTTCAAGCCCGGCACGTCGCCCGTCTGCGTCCGGAAATGCGCGATCGCGTTTCGTTTCGCGGCCGCCACTGCTGAAATGTCGACCAGTCTGGGCACCTCCCACGCCATATGTGCACAGGCCGGATCCAACCAGTGCCATCCCCAGACCGGGTACTCCAAGCGGCGGCACCCCACCGCCCGGGCGGCGCGGCAGGCAGCACGCCCTGCCGCTTCATGGTCGGGGTGGCCATCAAACCGCCATGGCGCCAGGACCAGGTCACGCGGCTGCAGATGCTGTTGCAGCCAGCCTTCCAGGCCCTGTTCGTGCGTGCTGACCGCGCCGTCGGCGATACCCAGGTGAAATATGGAACCGGCCGGGATGCCGAGTTCGCCAAGGGCCGCGGCAAGCTCCGCCCGCCGTGCCGACCGCAAGCGCCCTGGCGTCCACCACGGCTCGCCCGGATAGCATGCTTCGCCGTCCGTCACGGCAACGACGCTCACCTCCATGCCCTGCCCCACTGCGTGATGGAGCAGTCCGCCACAGCCGAGGATTTCGTCATCCGGGTGCGGCGCGACCACCACCAGGCGGTCATGCCCGGTGCACAGCCCGCTTGCCGGTGTGATCGGCTGCTGCCAGAGCCAATGGCAGCGCAGCCATGCCTGCTCCTGGGTTCCTTCGCCTTGCAGCGGTGCATTGGCTACAGCGCCCATGTCGCCTCCTGGGCCGCCCGCTGCACACCCAACCACTCCCAATCGCGGTCGGCGTGGTTCTGGCGAAGGAACACGGCCAGGTCCGCGCAGCGGTGGGCATGGGCGTCTTCCAGGCACATGGGCGCCGGGCCCAGGGCCCGACCCGCCAGATCCAGCACGCGCGTGGCCGCACGCTCGATCACGCAACGTACCCGCACCACGTCCTCGCGATGCGCCGATTCGGGCTCGGCATCGATGCGTGCCGCCAGTTCGCGAAGCAGCGCCGCGGCCGGCGCCAGCGCGAGGTCCACTTCGCCCAGTAGACGTGCGCGATTTCCCTCGGTGCAGGCGGATCGCATGCGCTCGGCCAGCGCGACCGCTGCGCCAAACCAGACCGCCGCAATACCCGCGCCTCCATGCCAGAAGCCCGGTCGCTGCAGATAGTCATCGCGCGCGCCCAGTATCACCATCGGCGCGGCATCAAAGCGCACGGTGGTGGACGGAATCCCGGCCATGCCGACGGCGGGCCAAGGCTCACCCGACAGCGTCGTCCAGTGCTCCGCCGCGACCTGGCATAGCCACACCCCCTGAGCGCTGCGAACCGTGACCAATGCGGCATCCACCCAGGCGCTGCCCGAACACCAGGGCTTGTCCCCGCGCAGCCTGCCCTCGGCGTCGATGCGGAGTGTGCTCGCCGGGCCCTCTGCGGCCCACACCGCCCACAGTTGGCCTTCAGTAGCCGACGGTGCCTTCAACTCGGCCATGATCGCCTGCGCGTCGTAGTGTGCCTCCAGCACCTTGGCCAGGCAGAGATCTTCGCCCCCCAACGCCGCAAGCGCCCTCCAACGATCCAGTGTCTGCCCGCATCCCGGTAATGGCAGTTCAGGCTGCTGGACGAGTACCTGGCGGGCGCGGTTGATCAATGATGATGGCGGCGTCACATCCTGCATGAGGGCTTCTGCAATGAAGATATGTCATGAACGTAGGCGGCAGGCGGTCACATCACTGTCTTGGAGGTGTGGCGGGCACATGAATGCCCTGCGCAGTGATCCTCACGCACCTGTCCCACGCCGTTGCTGCCTCACGCGCAGGCACTGCTGCAATTCCCACAGCCATGGCAGCACCACCAGTACCACCGCCGGCAACAGAACGAGCCACCAGGCCTCAAGCGCCGCAGGATCCACGCTCAGCGACCACCGCGGCTGCGCGTGCCAGCCGACCCAGCCCAGCAGAACCCAGGGCGCGGCATCGAGCACGCTGTGCACGTGCTGCTCCGCTGGACTGATACGCCGGCGACCGTCCGCGCTGACGGTGTCGAAATAGCCGGTGATCGCGTGTGCGATCACCAGAAGCGCCAGGAGCGCGACGAGTGACCGGGTATTCTCCAGCAGGAGCCATGCCAGAACGCCACTGCCAATCAGCAGTAGCTGCAGCCCGTGCAATGCGCTTTCCCGCAACGCAGAGGTGTGCGGCAGGTCGGTACGCCGGTGGAAATGGAAGTCGAGCCAACCGGCGGCCAACCAGAGCGCATAGACGCACGTCATGATGATCGCGCTCATGGCGGCACGCTCAAGGTGTCAATACGATCTTGCGGCAGTCGTCGTCCTTGGCATCAAACATTGCATAGCCTTGCGCTGCATCGGCCAGGCGCATCCGGTGCGAGATGATGTCACCCGGGTCCAGCTTTCCTTCCATGATTGCGTCGAGCAGTTCCGGCATCAGTCCCTGCACATGGGTCTGCCCCATCTTGAACGTCAGCCCCTTGTCGAACGCGTCACCCAGCAGGAAGCCATGGATGAAGCCGGCGTAGACGCCTGGGATGCTGACCACCCCGCCGCGGCGTGCTGCCGCGATGCACTGCCGGATCGCCACGCCGCTGCTGCCTTCCAGTTTCACGGCGGTCAATGCTGACTCCAGCGCACTGCCCTCGGCCTCGAAGCCTACCGCCTCAATGCAAGCGTCCACGCCCCGCCCGCTGGTCTGGGTAAGGATGTAGTCCGCCGGGTCTTCGGTCGCCTTGAAGTCAATGGGCGTAACACCGTAAGCACGGCGCGCGTAGTCCAGGCGGTAACGAAGATGGTCGACCATGAAGATGGTCTCCGCCCCCAGCAGCCGGCAGCAGGCCGCGCTCATCAGCCCTACCGGGCCCGCACCGAAGATGGCCACCGTTGAGCCCGGCTTCACCCCTGCGTTCAGCGCGGCCTGGTAGCCGGTGGGGAGGATGTCAGACAGGAACAGGACCTGCTCGTCGGCTACGCCTTCCGGAATACGTAGCGGGCCCACATTCGCCTTGGGCACTCGCACGAACTCCGCTTGGCCACCGGCAACCCCGCCATACAGATGGCTGTATCCGAACAGCGCGGCCGGCGGCAGAAGGCCCTTCTGATTCAGCGCGGCGCCCTTGCCGGTATTGGTGGTTTCGCAGGCGGCATACTCGGCCAGCCGACAGTGGAAGCACTCACCACAGGCGATCACGAAGGGAATCACCACCCGATCCCCCGGGTTGACCTGGGTGACGCCGCTGCCGACCTCTTCCACGACGCCCATGAATTCGTGGCCCAGCACATCGCCGTCGTGCAGATCGGGAATCTTGCCCCTATACAGATGCAGGTCCGAGCCGCAGATGGCGGTAGCGGTAACACGCAGGATCAGATCGTCGTCAGCCGCCAGTACCGGGTCCGGCACGGTCTCGACACGTACATCCTTGCGGCCGTGGTAGGTCAATGCCTGCATCGCGCTTCTCCAGCAAGAGGGGGTTCCAGCATCGCAACACCCCCTCCCCCTGCGGTGACATCCCGGTGTGCATGGTGTTCATTTCGCGACGTCACCGCGTTAACCGGATTGATTGCACGCTTCAACCTCCTGCTGCAGGAGCAACCCATGACCGACAAACTCCCCTTCAATCCGACCACGGACGTGGATGATCAGTCGAAGGCACATACGCCGGACAAGCGGCGCAATGATCGAGCCAAGTGGAAGGAGCACGACATGCCCGACGATGGCGATGGGCCCAAGGCTGTACCCGAGGACTACGAGCGTCCTGATCCCGATCCCACAGGGAAACGTTGAGACCACATCACATTCTGGATGCGCAGCAATCACAAGTCATGGCGCTGCGACCGCGCAAGCTTCATGCATGGTCTCTGGAACAGCCTGAACGAGGTGTTGCATGTGGAAGCGCAACGGTCTCTCGCTGGTGCTGCTTGTGCTCACCGTCGTATTCATTGGTGGGCAGGCAATTGCGGGACATCACGTGCACAACCAGGAGCTGGTGCAGCACGGACGCACGCCGATCGATCTCTGGCACTACCTGGCAACCGGGCATTTCGTCAGCGCCACATTTGAGAACTGGGAGAGCGAATTCCTGCAGATGGGGATGTACGTGCTTCTGACGGTCAGCCTGCGCCAGCGCGGTTCGGCCGAATCGCGGCCCTTGGACCCTGCGCAGGAACAGAATCGCATCGAGCCGGGGCCGACGCCTTGGCCCTTCAGGCGTGGTGGCGCATGGAAAGTCATCTACGGGCACTCGCTTGCGATCGCCTTCGGCCTGTTGTTCCTGACCAGCTTTACGCTGCACGCATTGGGAAGCTGGCGAGCCGAACAAGCCGAGCAGCAGCTGCAGGGCCTGCCAGTGCCGGGCTTTCTCGAGCACCTGGCCAGCAGCACGTTCTGGTTCGAATCCATGCAGAACTGGCAAAGTGAGTTTCTGGCCGTGCTGTCTCTGGTTGTGCTGACCATCTTCCTGCGCCAGAAGGATTCGCCACAGTCCAAGCCGGTCGAAGCGCCCCATGCCCAGACAGGAGATTGAGGCATGGCACGTGCCCCTTCTACCGCCCTGCTGATCATCGACATGTTCAGTCGTTTCGACTTCCCAGGTGCAGATGCGCTGGCGCCAGCGGCAGAGAAGGCGGCCCGGCAGATCCGCCGCCTGAGAGACCACTTCGATGACCAAGGGTGGCCAGTCATCTATGCCAATGACAACTTCTCAGATTGGAAGCGGGACTTCCGCCAGCAAGTGGAGCAGTGCCAGCGGGACGGGGGGACGGCTGCCCGAATTGCCACAACCCTCTCCCCCCTGCCCGGCCACTATTTCGTGCTCAAGCCCAAGCACTCGGCGTTCCTCGCCAGTCCCTTGCCGATTCTGCTGGCCAAGCTGGGAGTACGCCGTCTTTGCCTCACTGGCATGACGGCCGACTCGTGTGTCCTGGCCACGGCGCTGGACGCCAACGCCAGGGAGTTCGAGGTCGTGGTGGCATTGGAAGCTGTGGCGGCGATGCCCTCCCAGAAACGGCGTGCACTGGCAGTGCTGGTGAACTCGGGTGCAGCCCGGGTCGCTGGACTTTCGTCGCTGGTCTCTGCGTAATCGGCAGGGTCAAACCGAGGCAGCTCAGGCCCGGTCCGCTACACCTTGTACACCGGCATGACCGGCGCAATGTGCACAGCAGAAGATCTGGCCCTTTCCTTCAACGCCATGTCCGATAACTGCGCAGTCGCAATGTGCACAGCGCGGTGCGAATGCATGGATGGCGCACTCGAACGAATCGAAGGTTCCGCTGCGTCCGCCCTGCTGCAGGGTGAAACTCTTGTCGTAGTTGTTGCCGCAGACATCACAGGTGGCCATGTCGCACCTCTTTGTGCGTAAGGGAGGTGCAGTGTGGTGAGCGCGGGTGTCGGTGGCCGTGAACGCAGCGTGTCCAGGAGGTCCAGAATACGCATTGCAAGGTACTCGTAGAACGTGCCCCGCCCAGTAGACGGGTGGGCTGTCCAAGCGTGCGTTCTGCCTGGTCAAACTCTTGCCGCGTTCTGCATCGGTTGGGATGCGGCACGTTTCCGGATCGGTAGCGAAGAACCCGCACGCGAGGGCCGGCTGCAGGGCGGCGATCCAGTTCCAGTGAGCCCATCGCGGCTGTGATGCCGGACGGTCATCGAGGCAACATCGACCTAGACCCGCAATGCCTCCAGCACCAGGCTGAACGCCGGGGAAGGCTGCCGCCTGCTCGGGTAATACAGATGATAGCCGGGGAACAGCGGGCACCAGTCCTCCAGTACCCGCACCAGGCGGCCGCTTTCCAGATGGGGTGCCAGCTCATCAACGGGCAGATGCACCAGGCCCAGGCCATCAAGCGCGGCATCGACCATGTGCGGTGACGTGCTGAACACCAGCGGGCCATCCACGCGCACATTGATCTCGCGACCCTTCTTCTCGTACTCCCACACATACAGTCCACCGCTGGTGGGAAGACGGATGTTGATGCACCGGTGACCAGTCAGATCGCCCGGCACCTTCGGCATTCCGTGCGCAGCGAAGTAGCCCGGCGTCCCTGCGGTGGCCATGCGCAGGCGTGGGCCGATGGGCAGGGCGACCATGTCCTTGTCGATGGATTCGCCAAGGCGAACACCGGCGTCGAAGCGGTCGGCAACGATGTCACGCAGTGCATAGCTGACATCGAACTCGATGCGGATGTCCGGATAGCGGTGCAGCAGCGGCATCAGCTTGGGCAGCAGCACCGTGCGCAGTACGTGGTCGCCACTGGTGATCCTGATCTGCCCGGCCGGTGTGTCCCTCAATGCAGTAAGAGCTTCGAGCTCCATTTCGATGTCGTCGAAGTGGTTGCCGATCGACTGCAGCAGGCGCTCGCCTGCCGTGGTCGGCGAAACGCTGCGCGTCGTGCGCGTCAGCAGCCGAATACCGAGACTCTCTTCCAGGGTCTTGATGGCCTGACTCAGTGCGGACTGGGTAACCCCCAGCACGCCCGCCGCACGGGTGAAGCTGCCCTCCCGCGCTACGGTCACGAAAGCCAGCAGGTCATTGAAGTTGCGTCGTGCCATGCGTGCAGTGTGTCACAGGGATTGATTAGCGCAACTAATTGACCCATTCGAAATTGATTATCTAATCAAACGCCAGCGTGTGGTCCAGACTGGCCCCCTCCCCCACCACGGGAGGTCCGGCCGCCGGAACCTTCCGCCGTTGTCGCCCTTCTGGGCCTGGATACCTTCATGAGTTCACTCAATCTCCCCCCGGCTGGGGCAGGCATGGCCGCGCCTGTCCGCTCGGCATCCCCCAGGGAATGGGGCGCGGTGTTGGCCCTGTCACTCGGCGCCTTCGCGCTGGTCGCTTCCGAATTCATGCCGGTCAGCCTGCTGACGCCCATCGCCACCGACCTGCAGGTCAGTGAAGGCCAGGCAGGCCAGGCGATCGCGGTGTCCGGTGCATTTGCACTGGTCACCAGCCTGCTGGTCTCGCCACTGGCCGGGCAGCTGGACCGCAAATGGCTGCTGCTGGGCCTCACTACCGCAATGATCCTCTCGGGAACGCTGGCGGCACTGGCGCCCAGCTTCCCGGTGTTCATGCTGGGCCGTGCGCTGATCGGCGTGGCCATCGGTGGCTTCTGGGCCATGTCGGCGGCCACCGCCATGCGCCTGGTTCCTTCGCACCAGGTGCCCCGCGCACTGGCCATCGTCAACGGCGGCAACGCGCTTGCCACGGTCATTGCAGCGCCGATGGGCAGTTACTTCGGCGCCATCATCGGTTGGCGCGGCGCCTTCTTCTCGCTGGTGCCGGTGGCTGTGGTGGCCCTGCTGTGGAAGATCGCTGCGCTGCCATCGATGAAGGCGACCGCCGGGCGCGCTTCGTGGAATGTGTTCTCGCTGTTGAAGCGCCCGCCGGTGGCGTGGGGCATGGTGGGCGTGAGCCTGTTCTTCATGGGCCAGTTCTCGCTGTTCACCTACCTGCGCCCGTTCGTGGAAGCCACGCTGCACGTATCGCCTTCGACGTTGTCGCTGTTGCTGCTGTTGATGGGGGCTGCGGGCCTGGCTGGCACGGTGTTGATCGAGCCCTTCGTGCACAAGGCACTGTTCCGCACACTGGTACTTCTGCCGGCGCTGATGGCCCTGGCGGCTGTGTGCATGATCCTCATCGGCAACACGCTGCCGAGGGTGGCGGTGTTGTTCGCCCTGTGGGGCCTGCTTGGCACGTCGGCGCCCGTGGCGTGGTGGTCGTGGCTGGCCCGCACCCTGCCCGATGACGGCGAGGCCGGTGGCGGCCTGATGGTGGCCGTGGTGCAGATGGCCATCGCCATCGGTGCGACCGTGGGCGGCCTGCTGCTGGACCACCAGGGCTACCGCGCCACGTTCTGGTTCAGCGCTGTCCTGCTGCTGGGCTCGGTAGTCACATCCTGCATCGCTGCGCGCTCGGCGCAGCACCATCGCCTGCCTGTCCATTCCTGAAGGAGTCCCCCATGCACTACACCTCTCTGGGCCGCTCGGGCCTGAAGATCAGCCGGCTGGGTCTTGGCACCATGAACTTCGGCGAGCTTGCCGACGAGTTAACCAGCTTCGCCATCATGGATGCCGCCGTGGACGCCAGCATCAACTTCTTCGACAGCGCCGACGTCTACGGCGGACCGCAGTCGCCGGACATGGCGCAGGGCTTCGGCCTCTCCGAAGAGATCATCGGGCGCTGGCTCAAGCGCAGTGGCAAGCGTGACGGCCTGGTACTGGCGACCAAGGTGTACCAGCCGATGGGGCTGGGCCCGAATGATCGCCGGCTGTCGGCGTACCACATCCGCCGCGCCTGCGAGGCCAGCCTGCGCCGGCTGCAGACCGACCACATCGATCTGTACCAGATGCACCACGTGGACCGGGCCACGCCATGGGAAGAAATCTGGCAGGCCATGGAACAGCTGATCCGCGAAGGCAAGATCACCTACGTGGGCAGCAGCAACTTTGCCGGCTGGGACATCGCCACCGCACAGGGCGTGGCCACCGCGCGGCACACCTTCGGCCTGGTGGCCGAGCAGAGCCTGTACAACCTGACCCAGCGCACGGTGGAGCTGGAAGTGATCCCGGCGCTGCGCTACCACGGGCTCGGCCTGATCCCCTGGAGCCCGATCGGCATGGGCCTGCTGGGAGGCGTGCTGAAGAAGGTCACCAATGGCCGACGCGCTACCCCGCACCTCCTGCAGCGTATCGAACAGCTGCGCCCGCAGCTGGAAGCGTATGAAGCGTTCTGCGATGAACTGGGTGAGGCGCCCGCCGACGTGGCGCTGGCCTGGCTGCTGCACAACCCGGTGGTGACCACCGCGCTGAGCGGGCCGCGCACGGTGGACCAGCTTTTGCAGAACCTGAAGGCCCCTGCGCTGAAGCTCTCAGATGTTTCACTGGCTCGACTGGATGCGATCTGGCCTGGCCCCGGTGGCGAGGCGCCCAATGCCTACGCCTGGTAATCCCCCAACTCCTGGAGTACTCCCCATGTCCATGCTTCTCGGTACGTTGATATCCATGGCTGCGCCTGCGACCGGCGGCGGCCCGGCCAGCGATGATCTGAGCATAACGCCTGCTGGCAGCGCATCGTCCGTGGCGGGCCCCGCTGACTACTTCACTGGCAACGTGCGCATCGATGGCGGGTTCCAACGCCCTGCGCCGGCACGCGTAGGAGGTGCAACGGTCACCTTTGAGCCCGGCGCACGCACGGCCTGGCACACCCACCCGCTGGGCCAGACCCTCATCGTGACCGCAGGCGTGGGCTGGGTGCAGCAGTGGGGTCAGCCACGGCAGCAGATCCGTCCGGGGGACACCGTGTGGATCGCCCCGGGCGTGAAGCATTGGCATGGTGCAAGTGCCACAGTGGCGATGACCCACATCGCGATTGCCGAGGCGGTGGATGGCAGCCCGGTGACGTGGCTGGAGAAAGTAAGCGACGAACAGTATTCGGAGATGCGCGAATGAAGACGCTGATGCTTTCTCTGGTCCTCGCGGCCATCCCCCTCACTGCAGTTGGACAGGACATGGCCCACGGCGCGGACAACTTCTATCGCAGCACCCAGCTCACCAGCGAGAAGGTGCGCTTCAACAACCAGTACCACATGCAGATCGTCGGCAATCTGTACGTGCCGAAGAACCGCAGGCCTGGGCAAGCATTGCCCGCCATCATCGTGGGCCATCCCATGGGCGCGGTGAAGGAGCAGAGTGCGGATCTCTACGCACAGAAGCTGGCTGAACAAGGCTTCGTGACCCTGGCTATCGACCAGTCATTCTGGGGTGAAAGTGCGGGCGAGCCCCGCAATGCAGTTGCGTCGGACATCTATGCCGAGGCCTTCAGTGCAGCCGTCGATTACCTGGGCACGCAGCCACAGGTGGATCGCGAACGGATCGGCGTGCTTGGCATCTGCGGCAGTGGCAGTTTCGTGATCAGTGCGGCCAAGATCGACCCGCGCATGAAAGCCATTGCTACCGTCAGCATGTACGACATGGGCGCTGCGAACCGCAGTGCCCTCAACCGCTCGCAGAGCGTTGAGCAGCGCAAGGCCGTGATTGCTGCTGCCGCGCGCCAGCGTTGGGTCGAAGCCGAGGGCGGCGCCGCACAGTACACCTCCGGCACAGTGCATAGGCTTGAGGCAGATACTCATCCGATCCAGCGCGAGTTCTACGACTTCTACCGCACTTCGCGCGGCGAGTTCACGCCGACTGGTTCATCACCGCAGCTCACCACCCACCCGACGCTGACCAGCAACGTGAAGTTCATGAACTTCTATCCGTTCAACGACATCGAGACCATCTCCCCGCGTCCGATGTTGTTCATTTCGGGTGATCAGGCGCATTCAAAGGAATTCAGCGAGGAGGCCTACCGACTGGCGGGACAGCCGAAGGAACTGCTGTGGGTGAAGGGTGCAGGCCACGTGGATCTGTATGACCGGACCGATCTGATTCCGTTTGCAGCGCTGGGGGCGTTCTTCCGGAAGAGCCTGGACGGAAGCATGTGACAGGCCAACGCCCGCCTGGCCTCACCCCGTCCGCAGCACTGCCACCAGCACCCCCATCAGGGCACTCCCCGTCGCGAGACTCAGCCACACCCTCCCCACCCTGCGGGCGCTGAAAACGCCCACAGCAACAGCAATGAACAGCACGAACCCCAGCAGTGAACTGGCCAGGACCGAAACGGACGTCCTCACCCCGACCAGCACGGGCAACAACAACGCCAGCGCCGTAGCGGTAACCGCGGTGAACACGTAGCCGCCCAGCGAGGCGGCCAGCACGCGGCTCGCCACCTGCCAGCGATAGGCCGCTTCCCGCCCAGCCGGAGGCTTGGCAGTGCGCGTAACCTCCTGTGCCCGTGGCCAGCGGCGCTGCAGCATCAGGGCCATTCTTGCCAGCATCAACCCGAATGCCAGTGCGACCAGCTCCACGCCGGCCTGCTGCCACGCGCCCCGCTGCAGATACATCAGCAGCCCCTGCCCGGTGGTTGCCATGTTCACCAGCGGCAGCGCCAGGCACAGTGCTGCAGCCAGCCACAACTGCTCGATCCAGGCCAGGCGCGGTGGGCGCCACAGCGCGTGCAGCACCGAGGCAGCGCAGGCAGCAAGAAAAATGCGTATTTCCCATGCGCTGCGATCGCTCATTCCCAATGGCAGCAACCGATTGCCATGCAGGTAGACGATGCTTGCCAGCGCCACCCCGGCCAGCGATGCCACGTTGAAGGCTTCCACGCAGCGGTAGATGCCCGCCGTGGCCGCGCCGAACTCATGCTCGCTGCGCTTGCGCCGCTTGATGGAGAACAGCAGCGTGCCGATGGCGATCATCGCCGTGCCCAGCAGGCCGCTGATGAAGTACAGCCACTTCATCGGCCAGCCGCCGAAATCGGCCTTGTGCAGTGCTTCGATGGTTTCGTGCACCTGTACGGCACCAATGACATGCGGATGTGCACCATGCTGTTGCAGCAGCGCGCCGCTGGCAGCATCGAACGTCACCCGGCTGGCCTCGGTCAGCAGATGCCTGTCTGCGCGCCCCACGGGCTTGCGACCGATCACCTCCACCACGCTGTGCACGGTGCCGGGCGCCTGGATCACGATCAGTGCCGGTGGCTGCCCGCTGATGGCGTGCGCGCGTGCCAGCAGTTGCTGCACGTCCGGCAGTTGCGCGGTGGATACCAGGATGCCCGGCGGAGCTGGCTGCACAGGCGCCAGCTCGGCTTCGTAGCGCGCATAGGCGTCATCGGCATCGCCATAGGCCGCATGCACCGGCCACGGCAGAAAGCTGCTGTAGAAGAAGGTCAGCCCGGTGTAGCCGATCATGAACAGGAACGGCAGGGTCAGCACGGCACTCAGGTTGTGCGCATCCAGCCAACTGCGCTGTCCCTTGCCCGGGCGGAAGGTGAAGAAGTCCTTGAAGATGCGTTTATGCACCACCACGCCGGACACCAGCGCCAGCAGCATGCAGGCGGTGATCCAGCCGACCAGCCAGTAGCCGGCCATGCCGCCGTGCAGGGTGTAATGGAAGGACATGAAGTTGCGCCCGCCTTCGGTTTCCCGAAGACGAGGTGGAGGCTGTGGCATGCCGGCGCGGGCATCCACCCAGCGTTCGTGCGCAGTGCCGTCGCCATCCTCCCATGACAGCTCCAGCGGCCAGCCGTGCTGCGCAGGCCAACGGATCTGCCATGCCCGGGCATCGGCGGCGTTGGCGGCCAGCCAGTGCTGCGCACGCACCGCCTGCGTTGCGGTGTCCACCGCTGGCGAGGACACCGGCACGGGGCCGGCCTCCATCCATCGCGTGATCGGCTCACGGAACACGCTGAGCGTGCCGGTCAGGAAAATCGCGCACAACAACCAGCCACAGGTGAGGCCGCACCAGGTGTGCAGCCACGACATGCTCTGCCGAAAGCCCGCTTTCATGCCTGCCCCGTGGCGGGCAGGCCGTTGCCCCGCCGGTTGCGGAAGGTCACAGCGAGCCGCGCAGCGTCAGCATCACATTGCGGGGTTCGCCAAAGAAGTTGCCGCGGCGGATCTGGCTGATCATCGCGTAGTAGCGGGTGTCGAACAGGTTGGCCACGTTGACGCCTACGCTCCAGCGCGGATTGATCCGGTAGCCGGCCCGCAGGTCCCACACGGCACGTCCCGCTGCGCCCATGCGCCAGTCCGGGTCGTCGTAGGCCGGATAGGAGTAGCTGCTCTGTGCCGATACACCACCGCCCACGGAGAACGCGTTCCACTTGCCCGGCAGCTGGTAGGACGTCGACAGGCGCAGCAGGTGGCGGGGCGTCTCGGCGCTGATGGTCGCGCCCTCATCGTCGCGGCTGGTGACGTGGGTATAGCCCGCCATCATCTGCCAGCCCGGCGCCAGTTCGCCGCTGGCCTCCAGCTCAAAGCCCTTGCTGCGCAGCTTGCCGCCATTGCGGTAGCAATCGGACGACGCCAGCGAGCCACGGCAGCTGCCCGGGTCGGATTCGTCCACCACGGCGTTGCCGGTCTTGCGGATGGAGAACACTGCGGCGGAGACATTCAGGCGGCCATCGTTCAACTCACCCTTCACGCCCAGCTCGTAGTTGGCGCCGATGGCCGGATCCAGCACCGAGCCGGACGCGGTGACGTACGAGCTCTGCGGCTGGAAGGTATCGGCGTAGCTGGCATAGACCGACCATTGCGGACCCAGGTCGTAGACAAGGCCGGCGTACGGGGTGAATTCGTGCTTCTGTTCGTAGTCGCGGCTCTTGGCGCCGGTGAAGCCATCGCTGGACTGGTACTTCACCCAGCTCAGCCGGCCACCCAGCGTGAGGTGCAGCGGTTCTGCCAGCTGCAGACGCAGGTTGCTGTACACGCCGCTCTGCTGGGCGCGGGCGTTTTCTGACCAGTCCCACGCGGGCTGCATCGGCTGCGCAATGGCGCTGTGGTCGGGTGCGTAGACATTGATCGGCACGTCGATGGCCAGGTCCGCCGAGCTCTGGCGGGTACGCTGGCGCGACCACATCGCGCCCAGCAGCAGCTGATGGCTGCGGCCGAAGGCGTCGAAACTGCCGGTGGTGTGCAGGTCGATGCCATCACTACGCACGCGCGAGCGGTTGAAATAGATGTCATAGAAGCGCGAACCGATGCCGGTGGCGCGGTCCACCCCGCCCAGCGGAACCGCGACACGCTGGTCCAGGTCCGACTCGGTGCGGTTCACCGACAGGCGTGCCTTCCAGCGTTCGTTGAAGCGGTGCTCCGCCTCTGCAAAGGCTTCGTCGACGGAGCCCTCCTGCCGGTTCCAGTCCTGGATGAGCGAGGTGGAACGCTTGATGTCCAGCGCACCGCCATCGGTGTAGCGCGGCAGGCCGAACAGCCAGTAGCCGTCGGTGTCACTGGCCTGATGGCGCAGGCCGAAGGTCAGCGTGGTATCCGTGCCCAGATCGGCATCGATCACCCCATAGGCCACCGGCGTCTTCGATGAGGTGCCCCGCTGGAAGTAATCGCGGTCCTGGTAGGCGGCGACCAGTCGGCCGCGCACGCTGCCGGCGGCATTGAGCGGGCCACCGCCATCGACTTCGACACGGTAGTTGTCCCACGAGCCCACGGTTGCGGCCAGATCCAGATGAGCCTGGTCGCGCGGGCGCTTGCGCACCATGTTGATTGCTCCGCTGGGGTCGGCTGCACCCAGCATCATGCCACCAGCACCGCGCAGCACTTCAACGCGCTCCAGTACCGCGGTGTCGATCGGCAGCCAACCCACGGGCGCATAGACGATGCCGGCCACGCCGTCGACCAGATAGTTGCTGTCGTCCACGGTAAAGCTGCGGATCGAGAACTTGTGGTTGCCGAAGTTGCGGGCGGTCTTGGTCACACCCGTGGTCTGCGCCAGGGCCTCGTCCAGCGTGGTGAGGTTGCGGTCGTCCAGCTGCTGGCGGGTGATCACGCTGACCGACTGCGGGGTCTGGCGGATGCTCTGCCCCAGCTTGCCCAGGCTCAGTTCACGTGCCGTGTAAGCGCCATCGCTTGGGGCATTGGCGGTCACGTTCACGGTCTGCAGGGTGGTCTGGGCCTCCTTGCTGCGCGCAGGTGTTGCTGCTTCCTGGGCCAGGGTGAACACGCCCGGACGGGTGGCATTGACACGCACGCCACTCCCCTCCAGCAGGCGCGCCAGTGCGTCCTGTGGCGTGTAGCTGCCGGTCAAGGCCGGGGCGCGACGGCCCGCCACCGCCGATTCGCTGAACAGCACCTGCTGCCGGGACTGCTCGGAAAAGCGGCGCAGTGCGGCATCCAGCGGTTGCGCCGGAATATCGAACTGCACGCGCGCAGCCGGCTGCGCCTGTGCAATGGTCGGCGCTGCCAGCGCGCTGGAAATGCACAGTGCCAGCAACGGCAGCCGCTTGGCGTGTACCCCCGTAGAGAACGCGCCAGCAACAAGTGCGCGCTTGATCTTCATGTACCCCATTACCGCTCCATCATGCTTGGCCGCTACTGGCCTCACTGGGGTAAACGGAAAATGGCGGTGGGGTGGGAACCCGCGCCGGAAGAAATTTTCGTTCCGGCGTCAGCGGGTGACAGGCCGTTCGTCGATGCGATAGCCGCCCTGGGCAGTGCGGGTCACCTGCACGGGCAACAGATCCGGCAGCGCTTCCAGGAAGGTGGCCGGGGCATCGGTGGCTGCGTAGCCGGAGACCGGCAGGAACTTCAGCCCTGGCTGGCCCAACGTGACGGGATGGCCCAGATACTGCCCGACCTCCTGCGCCACTTCGTCCAGCGGGGTGCGCCGGAACACCAGGCGTCCATTGCGCCAACCGCCAATGCTGTCTGCGCTTGCGGCGATGGGGCGATAAGCAGCGGTGAGCGTGGTAACGGCCAGGCCCTGTTCGGCGCGCAGGCTGACCGGCGAGGCACCTTCGGCGCGATCCGGCTGCACCCGCACGTGCCCATGCAGCACCTTGACCACGACTTCGCCCGGCCCATTGCGCACATTGAAGGCCGTGCCGACCACCGTCACCCGGCTGCGCTGGGCATCGACGGTGAAGGGTCGGTCGGCCGCCGGGGCGACCTCGAAGAACGCCTCGCCCTGGCTGAGCACCACTTCACGACGGGACCCATAGAAATGCACCGCCAGCGTGCTGCGTGCATTGAGTGAAATCCGTGAGCCGTCCGGCAATTGAAGATCACGTATCTCGCCCGCACCGGTGGCCACGTCCTGTACGTAGCTGGGCGCGGTGTACCAACCGTAGCCGACGTACCCCAAGGCCAGCATTGCCGCGGCGGCAGCCGCCGCAATGCGGGGCAGGCGCCACGAGCGTGCACGCCGCGCCGCCCTGCCCCGCCGTAGAGCGGCAGGTGCAGGTACTGCTGGGGTGATCACCGCATGCGCGTCCGAGGCCAGTACGGGGCGTGGCAGCAGGCCCAGGTCGTTCCAGGTTCTGGTCACATCGGCGAACGCCTGTCGATGTGCTTCGCTCCCGGCCAGCCAGTGCTGCAGGGCCGCCTCGTCCTTCGGTTGCCAGTCCGCATCCTGCCGCCGTACCAGCCACGCGGCCGCCGCCTCATGCAGGGCAAACGGGTCGGAACCTGCGGCAGAAGGGAGATCGGTCATCGGTAGGGAAAATCAGCATCGATGGCAGGCGCCAACGCCTCGCCCGCCTTGGTCGGGCGATGCAGTTCCTGCATCTGTGCCAGAGACGCATAGCGTACCCGCACTTCGCAGTAGGCAACCGCTCGCGACAGGTGCTTGACCACCATGCGGCGGGAGATCTGCATGCGAGCGGCCACGTCCTCCTGGGTCAGCCCATCGAAGCGGCAGAGCACGAAGGCCTCGCGTTGACGTTCCGGCAGCTCGGCCAGCGCTTCTCGCAGGCGCTCCAGGCGCTGCCGCTGGGCGCTGAGCTGCAACGGGCACTGTGATTCATCGCTGGTGATGGCTTGGCCCGCATCCTCGGCATCTGCCAGTGGCAGGGTCTGGAGACGGCGACCTGCGGTGTGCTCACGATACTCATCGGCCACGGTGTTCATCACCGTTCGCCGGAAATAGGCGCCTTGCTGGTCGCACGAGGCCAGTGCAGGGTTTGCCGCCAGCCATTTGACTGCACCGTCGTGCAGGGCGTCCTCACCGTCCGCACCTCTGACACGCGCAAGGCTGCGCAGAATGGGCCCGCGCCAGCGGGCATAGGCTTTCGCAAGGAGGTTGCCGCCCATTGGCGAGGCGTCTTCCGGAATGCCTGCCTCCGTGGACGAGGCCCGATCTGCGTTGCTGCCCGTGCCCCGGCCTAGCGTGGACACATCACCCTCAGGGCAAATGCCTGCGGTCTGCACAGGTGGGGCGGGGAATTCACGTTGGGAGCCGGAGTTCTGGCCGCCATAGGCGGCGGAAGGGGTGGGATGCCGCAAGTGTAGTGAGAGTCATTTGCAATTGGAACTCCCTACCCCCTCCCTTTCCTGCAGCCGCGGTTCGGATGAGGCCTGGGAACCGGGGTGAAGCGCACGGCAGTTGCGCTCTCCGGGAAGCTGCCGTGATCGCACCATTGGCGCGATGAACTCCACCGCCTCAATCGCGAACCGGCCTGCAAGCGCCTTGGCATGACCGTCCGGGGTGTAGCTTTTCCGGATGTCCCTCATATCGGCTTCGTCGGCGAGCAGCAGCAGTGCTACCTGCCTGCCAGTGCCTGCGTCGATCGCCTCGATCTCGAGGGAAAGCTGCCCCTTGCTCACCGGCCCCATCAGGACCGATGTGGCAATGTTCAGGCCGACAGACACCTCCTTCACCGAGGTGATCCTTGCAAGCAGCAACAGCCCCGTTCCCGGTCGCCCTGCCCCACTCCGGCCCAGGCGCCTGTCGATCTGCCGCTGCAGCTGACTGCTTACGGCAGCCTTGAGGCGATCACCGACGCCCGGGCTCAGCGTTGCAGCCACCTCTGGCATCAGCAGGACGGGGGCGAGAGTCACCGTCTGGAAGTGCCCGTGCGTGCTACCCGCTGGCACGATCTCCATCCGACGCTCCCCGTGGATGCTGAGACCTGCATAGGTCCTGGCCTGGTTTGACCTGACCACATGCACCGGACTGCATGCGGCCAGCAACAGCATTCCCACTCCTGCGAGGAGCCGCGGAACCCGCCGCCACAAGCTGCCTTTCGCGACGCGTCCGGAACCGGATGTTCTGGCCAGAGTGGCAGTTCGATCGCCGCCTGATGAATGACGACGGCAGCAGGGAATTGCAGAGTGCATGACTTTCACAGGTTGAGTGGAACGGAATCAATCGAGGTCGAACATCCCCCATGTGCGGGGCTCGCCTTGGCCGGTCCGGAATGCCGGGCCCGACGATTGCAGGGTGTCGGCAGGATGTCGGCAATCACCAATGCAACATGTGCTTCGGATCGAACAGCACGCACGACACTGCCATGATGATCACGACAAGCACCGCGAATCCTGTGGCAATGGCGCCTCTGAGAAATCCAATCCGGATGAGGATGTGCTTCAACAGGGCCACCTCGCCAAGCAGCAGGACAAAGAGAAGTCCTGCTTGTGCTGCGGCAAGCAGTGCATAGACCAATGCCCAGCACCCCCATGCGATGGCCGCCACACGAATGACGGACGCCGGAAGGTCCATCAGCAGCCCCACCACGATCAGCATCGTCACCGCAATGGTGATCGTGCGCATGTTCTCAGCCACGTTCTTCAACGTAGCGCCTTCCCGCGCCAATCGATCGACCTCAAGGAATCTCGCCGCGAGTTTCGATTCAAACAGCCGTATGCGCTTCATGGTTCTACCCAGGTGAAGGAGGGGTGGCTGGAGAGGACTGCACACGCACTGGTGCAATGGACTACAGACGCGCAACCACCACCGGCAGCACGGCCCGGCGGCAGCCCCGACGTCATTGGGTGGCCCGGTCTCTACCGATGGCTACCCGCCGTGCTGGAACCAGGGTGGATGCTGTCTACCTGGATTCCCGGAACTCGGTTGGCAGGCAACCCGCCCAACGCTTGAATGCGCGGCGGAATGCACGGGCGTCGGAATATCCAACCGCGTCTGCAATTTCGGCGATGCTCAACTCTGAGTTCAGCAGGAGATCGCGGGCCCGCTCATACCTCGCTTCGTCCCGAATCTCCCTATAACTGGAATCCTGGCGGCTCAGGCGGCGGCGGAGCGTTCTTTCACTGACATTGATCAGGCTCGCAAGTTCGCTCTGCTTGGTCGTTGACTCGATATCACATCGAAGGTGGCTCGACAGGGATTCAACAATCTCATTGCGGCCCCCTCGCGTTGGAAGAAGTGAATCCAACTGCTCTCGGACAATTCTTGAATTGACCCGATCGAAACCGGGCAAGCGCGCGCTCAGCCAATGTGAGTCTATGGTCAGGCGATTGACGCCAGCATCGAAGCGGACAGGGCACTGGAAGAATCGTCGATAGACTTCAGGATCAGAGGGCTTGGGGAGTGAGAAATCAACCCTGAGTGGCGCGAATGATGGTCCAATTACGTATCTGCTGACCGCAACGAATCCGGCGAACGCGTCCTCGACCAGCACCGACTCCAGTTGAATGTCGAATCGTTTGAACCGGACTTCCATCCTCACTTCCCTTCCCACCTCCTCCACCGTGTGGATCAGCATCGAGCCGATGGCTTGCTGATGGGTGAGGCCGTACGTCAGTGCATCGCCGTAGGTCTCGCAGGTGAGCATTGCCAATCCGGGTACGCCCCAGGAAATGGGCGTCTGTCTGGCTCCCAGTGCCAGGCCCAGCGCAGGTTCGCCCAGCAAACGCTCAGCCCGCATGAACAACTGGCGCATCTGGCGGTAGGACAGCCTCACGTCCCTCATTGATAGATCGCGATAAGTGAAGCCGAGCCCGCGGCATAGCTCTTCCGGAGAGAACCCCCGGTCCTCGACCAAGCCGAGGATTGCCCTCGCCCCGGTAGGCACTATCTCGGCAATCTGCGATTCGCTTGCGGCGTTTGGATCTTCAGAAGCCTGGAGACCGGCAGCATCCAGCGCGGGATCCTCGCCGGCGACAGGCCAGTCCTTGAATGCCGGCAAATTCTTGGGGATAGGGGCCATCACGTCTTCGAAAGGTAGTGCGACGCCCACATAGTCGGGCCGCCAGGGGACCTGTTTCAACGTGGCGGACACATTCTGGCCTTTTGGGTCCCCTGCCCGACCTCCAATGTCCCTTTGAGGGCACCGACAGTAACCATGCCCTCACGTCGCTGACCAGATTCAGGCTGGGACATCTCATGCGACGAGGGATCACCAGGCGCGCCATCTGTCCCAGATGACCTGTTTGAGCCCCCGCGTGTCCACAACTGTCCTGTTCGGGGTGCAGGTGTCCCCCTAAATTTACGCCGCCTGCAGACCTGACCACACCGCGCTGGTCTGTGGAACTGACCACCCATACAAGGAATCGAACGTGAAAACCCATATGACCTGGTCATTGGTGCCTCGTCTCAGCGCGCTGGCCATTGCCCTGTCCGCGATGACGGGATGTTCCGATACACCAGAGAGCGGGACGGCAGAAGCCCGCACCGCGTATGTCGCCTCCGTTCGACAGGCTGCTGGCGATCAGCGCGCTTACATCGGGACCGTGCGTGCCACGCAGCGAGGACAGCTGTCCTTCCCGGTCTCCGGAAAGGTCTCCGCGGTACTTGTTGAACCGGGTGACGTTGTACGCAAGGGACAGGTGCTTGCTCGACTGGATCCGGTCCCCTTTGCAGCGCAGGAGGCGTCCGCTGCCGGCGACGTCGCACGCGCGCAGGCCGCACTGGACGAGGTCCAGCGACGCGTCGAGCGACTGGATGTTGCGCAGAAGGCTGATGCGCTCAGCCCGGCGGAGATGACCGCCGCGAAGGCCGAACTGGCGGCTGCCAATGCGGCCGTCCGCAATGCCCGCGCGCAGCACGAGCTCGCCGGCTGGTCGCAAGGCGAAGCCACGCTGAAGGCAACGTTTGACGGAGTCGTGGCTGCCCGAAACGTTGAAGTTGGACAGTCCGTGGGCCCCGGCGCTGTTGCCATCCAGGTCGATGGTGCGGGCCGCGAGCTGTCTGTCGCGATTCCGGGCACTGCTCCCCTGGCTGTTGGGCAGGTGGTCAACCTGATCAGCGGCTCGGACACCGTGGCGAGCAAGGTGCTCCGTGTCGACGGCCGCGTTGATGCAGGCGGCGTGCGTACCGCATACATCGCAGTGCCCGAGGCGGCGACCGTGGGTTCGACCTGGTCGGTCCGGATCACAGGAACGGATACAGGCCCAGCCAGGCTTCAAGTGCCATTTCGGGCTGTTCTGCCGTCTGCCGTTGGCGGCAAGGGCCAGGTGCTTCGGCTGGCAAAGGATGGCAAGACGACCGAGCTGGCGGAGGTAGATCTGGGTCAGTATCACGGTGACTGGATCGAGGTGAGCGGGCAGATTTCCGCCGGTCAGCGTGTCGTGGTTGCGGGTGCCAAGGCCATCCGTCCGGGCACGCTGATCAAGCCCGTCGAAATGAAGATGGGATCAGAACAATGAGCCTCTCCTCATTCTCGCTGGCGCGCCCCCGCCTGACCTTGCTGGCGATTGTAGCGATCGTCCTCACCGGCCTCATTCTGGCGCTGGACTTCCCATCCACTGAAGAGCCCCCCATCACCATTCGCACGGCGACGGTACTCAGCTTCATGCCGGGCGCCGGCGTGGACCGGGTCGAGCAGCTGGTCGCTCGCCCGATCGAGGAGAGCATTCGTGGCATGCCGGAGGTCAAGCGCATCCGGACGACTGTTCGTCCAGGCTTTGCGTTCACCTACGTTGATCTCTATCCCACCGTGGAATCGGAAAAGATCCCCATCGTGTGGCAGCGTTTGCGCTCGCGCATGGGGGACATCCAGAGCCAGCTTCCCGAGGGAACGATTGGCCCGGTCGTGGACGACGAATTCGGTCGGGTTGCGGTGATGACCATGGGCCTGACCGGCGAAGGCTATAACGCAGGCGAGCTTCGGGCAGAGGCACGCCGCCTGCGCGATGAGCTGTTCCGGCTGCCCGGGGTGGAGCGTGTCTCGCTCCACGGCGTGAGGGACGAGCAGGTCCAGATCATCCTGGACGTGCCTTCCCTGGCTGCGCGTGGGCTCAACCCCAATGTGATTGCCGACGCGGTTTCCAGGCGCAATGTCATTGCGCCGGCAGGTTACGTCGAGATCGGGGGTTCGGAGATCGCGCTCAACGTGAGCGGTGACGCCGACAACCCGTCCCAGCTGAAGAGCACGCCAATTCCGCTGCCGAGGGGTGGCTCGGTGCCCCTGGGCGCCCTTGCGCGAGTGGAACGGGTGACCCAGGACCCGCCGATGACGGGTGCATTCGTGAATGGCACGCCGGCCGTGGTGATAGCGGTCTCCATGGCGCCAGGACTCAACGTAGTCAGCTTCGCCGATCTGCTGCGCGGCGACGTTGAACGGCTTTCGGAAACGCTGCCGGCCGGCATGCAGCTTGTCCAGATCACGGATCAGGCCGAGGTTGTTTCCACCCAGCTGCTGCGTGTTGCCAAGGTTTTCCTGGAGACCCTGGCCATCGTCATGGCGGTCGTCGTGCTGTTCCTTGGAATGAGGACCGGCCTGATCGTCAGCGCCATCGTGCCGACCACGGTGCTGGGGACGATGGCAATCATGAAGATCCTGAACATCGATCTGCACATGATCTCGGTGGGTGCAATCATCATTGCCCTGGGCCTGTTCGTTGACAACGCGATCGTGGTTGCCGAGGACATGGAGCGGCGGCTCTCGCTGGGTGAGTCGCCGGACCAAGCTGCCGCTCACGCAGGCAGCACGATGTTCGTGCCGCTTCTGGTTTCTTCGCTGGCGATCATCCTCGCGTTCATGCCGCTGGCCATCTCCAGCACGGAAACCGGCGAGTATCTGCGCAGCCTCGGCATCGTGATGGCCATCGCGCTGCTGTTGTCGCTGGTCATCGGCGTTACCCTGATTCCGCTGCTGTGCAAGTACTTTGCCCATCACCATGCCGAACTCAGCCGCACCGCACGCGCGGTCGAGCGGCTGACGGGCTGGTACCGGGGCAAGGTCCGCTGGATCCTGGGGCACAAGGCCATCTACATCGGCGTAATGGTTGCACTGCTGGCAACCTCCGGCTGGTTGTTCACCACCGTCCCCAACGAGCTGATGCCGCCGTCCGAGCGCCATCAGCTGCAGATGGCCATCGAGCTGTCCCCGGATTCCAGTCCGGCCAATACGATGGCGGTTGCTCACCAGATCAGCAAGGTGCTGGCGGACGAGAAGCTCGTTCCGGAGATCTCCAGCCACGCCCTGTACATGGGCGATGGTGGCCCACGCTTCATTCTGGCACTGAATCCCCCTACTCCTGCAGGACACCGCGCGTATGCCGTGCTGTCCCTTGCGAAGGGCGTCAAGCATGAAGCGGCCATTGAGCGGCTGCGTTCTGTGATGGCAACACACTTCCCGGACGTGCGGGTGGAGCCCAAGCGGTTCTCGATGGGATCTTCGGATGCCGGCGTTGCGACGTTCCGCATCTCCAGCAGCGACGGCGCACATCGGATTGCCGCCGAGAAGCTGCTGCGCACGCTGCAGGACACGCCGGGGATGGTGGATGTATCCAGCGATGCCGAACGCCAGGTTGTCCAGCTTGATGTGGACGTCGATCAGCCCAAGGCCCAGGCCGCAGGCATCAGCAGCGCGGACATCGCCAAGAGCATGGACATGCTGCTGACCGGCGCAACGATCTCCCGTTATCGTGAGGGCGACACCGTTCTCCCGGTCATCCTCCGCGGAGAGGCGGCACTGCGCACGGATATCGGCCAGCTTGAGGCACTCCCGATCCAGAAGGCGGATGGCAGCGGAAGCGTGCCCTTGGGCCAGGTGGCCAAGCTTCGGTTGGCGCCGCAGCTGTCTTCAATCCAGCGAGTGAACCAGACGCGCGCGGTCACCGTGCTTGCAAAGAGCTCCGAGCTGACGGCCCAGGGGATCGCGGACAAGGTGGAGCCACTTCTTTCCGAATTCCGCAAGCAGGGCGTGCGGGTTGAACTCGGTGGCGAGATCGAAGAAAGCAAGAGTGCCAACGAAGGCATCGAGAAGCTGCTCCCGCTCTGCCTTGCCGCCATGTTCCTGTTGTTCGTATGGCAGTTCGAGAGCATCCGCAAGAGCTTGATCGTCCTGGCGAGCATTCCGTTCGTGGTCATCGGCGCGACCTTGGCACTCAAGCTGAGTGGCACCAGCCTGACCTTCATCGGAACACTGGGGCTGCTCGCACTTGCCGGCATCATCGTCAACAACGCGATTCTGCTCATCGATGCGATCGACGAAGGCCAGCGCGATGGCTTGCCTCCTCTCCAGGCCATTGAAGAAGCTGCGGCCAAGCGCCTGCGCCCCATCGTCATGACCAAGATGGTCTGCATTCTCGGCCTTGTCCCGCTGCTGCTGTTTGGCGGTTCCATGTGGACCAGCATGTCGATCGTGATGATCGGCGGCCTCGCCCTTGGAACGCTGATCACGCTGGGTCTCATTCCAGCGCTGTATGCCGCGCTCTACCGCATTCACCCGGCCGAGGAGGCATGATCATGTCTATTGGAAATCGAGTTGCCTGCCTGTCGATTGCTGTGCTTGTGGCCCTGTCTTCTGGCTGCGCCTCTGTGGCCCCCAGGACCGAGATCCCTGACGCCGCAGCCCGGCATCATGTGGGCCAGGCACCCACGCCGGCGGCGCTGGACGCGGATGTCCTGCCCGGGACGCCCAACAGGCAATGGTGGAAGGACTTCTCCGACCCCAACCTGGATGCGCTGGTCAGCCTGGCCATGCGCGGGAATCATGACCTGAAGTCTGCCCTTGCCGCCGTGGCGGAAGCGCGCGCACTGGCAGGCGCAGCGCGCAAGGACTATCTGCCGAGCGGTGCGCTGCAGGTCAAGGCCGAAGCCATGCAGTCCGCCCAGATCGAAGCGGATCCCTATCGCCAGGATCTTCCCCGCCCCCCTTCCCAGAGACTGCTGTCCGCCGGACAGATGTTCTCCTGGGAGCTGGATCTGTTTGGGCGCATTGGCACCGCCGCAGCCATGGCCGATCGCAAGGCCGATGCGGCGGCGGCTGACGCGAGATCAGCTGCCGCAGTGCTCCAGGCCGAGGTTGCGAAGAACTACTTCCTGCTCAGGATGGACCAGATCAACCTGTCCTCTCTTGAGCGGGAGGTTGAGCTGAGCAAGGCGCGCGTTGTGCGTGTGAAGGCCCGGTATGCGGCCGGGCTGGTCGATCGCAGGGAGGCACTTGCGGTCGAATCCGAACACGCCGAGCTGGTGGCGCAGGAGGCGGCAACCGCTACCCGGCTGCAGGCGGACAGGGCCGGATTGGCGGTTCTTGCAGGCCGCTCGCCGACCGCGCAGGATGACGCCTGGGAGGCGTTGCTGGCCCCGGCTCCACTGCCGGCCCCACCGGATCTTGCATCGCTTGCGCAGCCGACCGACCTCCTGGCGCGGCGGCCAGACGTCGCCAAGGCCGATGCACTCCTGCGAGCAAGCCTTGGCAACGTCGTACTCGCCGAGCGCGCGCACCTTCCGCGCCTCACGCTGAATGTTTTCGGCGGCATCCTTGCACCGTTCGGTTCGCTGGGCGATTCCAGTGCAAAGCGCTTCTCGGCCGGCCCGGAGCTTCAGTGGGAGTGGCTGAGCTTTGGCCGGAAGAAGGCCAGGGAGGAAGCCGCTCGCGCCGGCAGTGATCAGAACTGGCATGCCTTCGAGCAGACCGTGCTGACGGCGCTGAAGGAGAGTGAGGACTCCCTGCATGCGTGGACGAGTTCCCAGGTCAGGATGCAGCAGGCGGTAAATGCCGAGGCACTCAGCAGCAGATCTTCGGCCTATGCCTCTTCCCGCGTGGACGCCGGAATCGAGCCGAAGGATGCCGGCCTGCAGCAGCAGGCGCTGCACGAAAAGGCGCGCAGAGAGCTTGCGGCGGCACAGGCCGGGCTGCTGATGGCCCACGTGCAGGTGCAGCTGGCGCTGGGGGCATGGCAGCCCGAGAAGGGGGACCCGGAGATTGAAATCGGCAGGCCCATCGCTTCCCGGAAGAGCGCCGAAAGCGAAGCATCCGCGGCGCATCACTGACTGGCTCGAACGGCAACCCGCCAGGCCGTACCGGCCTGGCGGATCGTTCGTCGCCCGCTACATGAGGAAAACTATCTTGAACGCTACCCACAGTTCGTCCGTGCGTGTGCCCGGCATACTCATCCGCGAAACGGCAGCGCTTATCGTCCGCAATGGCCGGTCTTCGGTGACCGTCAGTGA
The DNA here is from genome assembly GCF_056481995.1 of Stenotrophomonas sp. 80084_Sma. Lineage (NCBI taxonomy): Bacteria > Pseudomonadati > Pseudomonadota > Gammaproteobacteria > Lysobacterales > Lysobacteraceae > Stenotrophomonas > Stenotrophomonas sp. 80084_Sma. The sequence continues at coordinate 2,512,354 of NZ_CM151177.1, forward strand.
GATTCTCGAATGCTCGGGCGTCAGCCGTGGCGCGATGTTCCATCACTTCTACTGCAAGCAGGATCTCATCGACGCCACTTTCTCGTGCTGGCTGCAGAACTTCAATCAGGATGTGGAACGGAGAATGCGTGCCAACGGGCTCCGCTCCGGCGCATTCACCCACGCCTACGTGGAATCGGTGGTCGAGGGCTGCAGGCGGCACGACGTTGCAATGCTCTCGGCCCTGATCATCCGCCTGGACCTGACCCAGGTATCCGCGTCGCAGTGGATCGAGTGGATGAAGAAGAAGCTGGCCACCGAGCCGTCCGAGGCCGACGATCCCGCGCTGAAGTCTGCGCGTCTCGCTGCCGATGGTCTGTGGCTTGGCTCACTGTCCTGCCCTGTCCCAGCCAATGAACCGAAGATCGACATTCAAACGCCGCAGATCCCGGTGCAGCGCTGTGGCCACGGTCCGTCCCATCGCCTTGTCTAAGGACGCTCAGGACGCGCGGTCGCGCGCTCATCGAACAGCAGGGATGCAACCGTGCCATGGCTAGAAGAACCAGGGAGGACGCACACGCCACGCGTGAGAGGATCCTCGATGCCGCACTGGTGTGCCTGCTGCGCCATGGGCCCGCGGGCGCCACGCTGGAGCTGATCGCCACCGAGTGCGGCCATTCGCGCGGCGCGATCTACTGGCACTTCGGGTCCCGTCAGAACCTGCTGGGTGAACTTTCCGCGCGTGGGCGGCCAGATGCACCCGAGGGACTGCGGGAGGCCGCCATCCGGCAGTGTAGTGACCCGTTCAAGCTTCTGTTTGCGGACCTGGTCAGGGTCTTTGATCACACGCGCCGCACCCCACGCGTTCGCCGGACGGTTGAGCTTCTCCTGCGCTCTGGTGAATCACGTGAGCTGGGCGGCATAGGTGACGTGCTCGCAGCGTGCGCGATGCCGGAGGTCCGCATGCTGGAGCTTGTATACCAGCGTGCAGGAGCACTGGGCCAGCTCCGTGAGGGCGTTGATGCAGCCACCGCGTCGCGCAGCCTTCATGCGATCGCGGTCGGTGTTCTGCTGGGATCAATCCTGGAGCCCGGCATCCTCGACCTGGAGATGGGCGGGGCGCGCACCGTGGAAGACCTGCTCAGGCTGCACATGGCTGTTCCCTTCGCGGCCGCCGGAGCGTGGCTCAGCCCATGCGTGGGCTGACCCGGTTCCTCATCGATCCACTTCGCCGAACACAATGTCGTAGGTGCCAATCATGGCGACGACATCCGCCAGCATGTGGCCCCTGACGATTTCATCCAGAGAAGAGAGATGAGCGAAGCCGGGAGCACGCAGGTGCACCCGGAACGGCTTGTTGGCGCCATCGGAGATCAGGTAGCAACCGAACTCGCCCTTGGGCGCCTCGACCGCTGCGTAGGTCTCACCTGCCGGCACCTGGTAGCCTTCGCTGAAGAGCTTGAAGTGATGGATCAGCGCTTCCATGTCGGACTTCATCTCCTGCCGGGACGGCGGCGCCACCTTGAAGTTCTGGACCATCACCGGGCCGGGGTTGGCGCGAAGCCAGTCGACACATTGCCGGATGATGCGGTTGGACTGCCGCATCTCCGCGACACGGCACAGGTAGCGGTCATAGCAGTCACCGGCGCTGCCAACCGGAATGTCGAAGTCAACGGCATCGTACTTCGCGTAGGGGCGCTTCTTCCTCAGGTCCCACGCCACGCCCGAGCCTCTCAGCATCACCCCGGTCATGCCCCACTCCATGGCCTGCTGCGGGCTCACAACGCCAATGCCCACCGTGCGCTGCTTCCAGATTCTGTTGTCGGTGAGCAGGGTTTCGTACTCATCAATGCGGTTCGGGAACTCGCGGGTGAAATTCTCGATGAAATCGAGCAGCGACCCTTCTCTCGCGGCGTTCAGCCGCCGCAGCTCCTTCCCCTTCTTCCAGCGTGACTCCTTGTACTTCGGCATCTGGTCAGGCAGATCACGGTACACACCGCCGGGCCGGTAATACGTGGCATGCATTCGAGCGCCGGATACCGCCTCGTAGCAGTCCATCAGCTCTTCGCGTTCCCGGAATGCATAGAGCATCACGGCCATGGCGCCCAGGTCCAGCGCGCCCGTTCCGATGTTCATGAGGTGATTGAGGATACGGGTGATCTCATCGAACATCGTGCGGATGTACTGTGCCCTGATGGGCGCCTCGATTCCCAGAAGGGTTTCAATCGCACGTACGTAGGCGTGTTCATTGCACATCATGGATACGTAGTCCAGCCGATCCATGTAGCCGATGGACTGGTTGAAGGGCTTGGACTCCGCCAGCTTCTCGGTACCCCGGTGCAGCAGGCCCACATGCGGATCCGCGCGCACAACGGTCTCGCCATCCATCTCAAGCACAAGGCGCAGTACCCCATGTGCCGCAGGATGTTGGGGGCCGAGGTTCATCACGTAGTTCCGGATCTCGGTATCCCGCCGATCACCGCGCACGGGAGCGGGGCCGCCCGCCGTCGTCCGCTTCATGTTCATCCAATAGCTTCCGTAGACCGAACGCATTCAGCGGAAGTGCTCAATGCTCCAAGCGTCGATGCTACTTCGACGTGGAAGGCCGGTTATGGACTGCTTGGTCTGGAATGTGCGTGCGCTGCGCTTCAGCCCACCGCGCTGAGTGCGCGGACCGAACACGCGCCATCGCCTGCGCGAAGCAATTGTTCCTCCAACGCTTCGATCGCAGGCGTCCGCACGGCTGCACTGCGCATCAGCCGGAAGCTCGCTGCGGGGAGCACAGGAAGGCCCAGTCCACTGCCCGCAATCATCAGGCCATCCTGGATGTCATCCTGGAGAGCGACAGTGATGGCGAGCCCGGACTTCGCAGCCGATCGCAGGCCCTGCTGGTTCGGCGAGGTAAAGGTGACGCGCCATTCCAGGCCGGCTTCAACAAGTGCTCCGATGCACACGTCGCGGTGCATGCACGGGCTGGGCGCGAGTGCGAGTGGCAGCGTCTTTTCCGGTTCGTGCTCAAATCCCGAACCGATGGCCCAGACGAAACGTGTCCGCCTCAGAACCGGCCACACAACGTCCTCCCGCAGGAACAGGTTCACCGCCAGGTCGAGTGTTCCCGCCTGTATCTGTTCGTTCAGCGCCCCATAGGACTCCACGGCTACATCCAGCCGCACCGCGGGGAACCTGCGGGAGAAGCGCGACAGCATTGCGGTCAGCCGGTCGCCGGCATAGGTCTCCGGCACACCCAGGCGCACTGCCCCGGTAACGGGAGCCCTCTGGAACCGGCGAACCAGCAGGCTCTGGGCAGCAAGAATCTGCTCGGCATGTCGCAGGAAGTCTTCGCCGTCTTCGGTGAGTGTCACGCTTCTCGTGGTCCGTTTCAGCAAGGCGCTGCCCGCCTGCTCTTCCAGCTTCCGGATCTGGTGGCTGATGGCGGACTGGCTGAGGTTCATGCGCTCACCCGCCTTGGTGAAGCCGCCGGTCTCTACGACGGCGACAAAGGCGCGCAGCAGGTCGGGGTCAAAGAACACCGGGGCAATCCATGATGAGGATTGATCAATTCTATTAAATAAAATCATTTTTATCATCATGGAAGTCCCTCCAAGATGGCCGCTCACTTGAAACGCGCAGCTGCAGTCGCCCCGGCAGTGCGCCAGATCCCGGACCTGCCTGAGGAGACCCATGACTTCCCTTTCACCTGCTGCTCGAGACCGCCTGACGCTTTCTGCGGCGTGCTTGGCTTCCCTGATGTTCGGGCTGGAAATCTCCAGCGTGCCAGTCATCCTGCCGATTCTGGAGACAGAGCTTGGCAGCAGCTTCAGCGGCCTGCAGTGGATCATGAATGCCTACACCCTCGCCTGCACGACGGTGCTGATGGCGGCTGGCGCTCTGGCGGATCGGTACGGGCGCAAGCGCATCTTCGTGATCAGCCTGTTGCTGTTCGGCATCACATCCCTGGCCTGCGGCCTTGCTCGAAGCGGAACGGCGTTGATCGTGGCTCGATCACTGCAGGGTGCGGCGGGAGGCGCAATGCTGGTCTGCGTGTTTACAGTGCTTTCCCATCAGTTCAGTGACTCCGCACAGCGCGCCAAGGCCTTTGGCATCTGGGGCGTGGTCTTTGGCATAGGGCTGGGTTTCGGGCCGGTCATTGGTGCTGGCGTTGTTGTCATCAGCAGCTGGAGCTGGGTGTTCCTGGTGCATGCGCCCCTGGCAGTGGGCGCGACGGCTCTCGCCGTTCTGGGCATCCGGGAATCGTGGGCGCCAAGCCAGCGGAAACTGGACCTTGCGGGAATCGTCTCGCTGTCAGTGGCCGTCTTTTCCTTCACCTGGTACATCACCCAGGGCATTCCTGCAGGCCTTGCAAGCGCCTCTTCCATGGCGGCCGCTCTGGTTGCCGTCATCAGCCTGGCGGTATTCATCGCGGTCGAGCGCAGGGTGCCGGACCCGATGTTCGATTTTTCCATCTTCGGCAACCGGCGCTTCTCGGGCGCATTGCTGGGCTCGATGGGCATGAACTTCAGCTTCTGGCCACTGATGGTGTACCTGCCACTGTTCTTCCAGCACGGACTTGGCTACTCAAGCATCGCGACCGGCCTGTCTGTCCTGGCATACACATTGCCGTCGCTGCTGCTGCCGCCTTACGGCGAGCGTCTCGCTGTACGCTTCGGGCCTGAGCGCGTGATCCCCGCTGGGATGTTTGCCATGGGCGGCGGGATGCTCATGATGGCGATCGGTGCAGGCGCGGAAAACGCGAGCTGGTTGACCCTGCTGCCAGGCTGCATTCTTGCGGGCTCGGGCCTGGGCGTGATCAATACGCCCGTCACCAACACGACGACCAGTTCCGTGCCCAGCGATCGCGCCGGCATGGCATCCGGCATGGACACCAGCGCCAGATTCATCAGCTTGGCCATCAACATCGCGGTGGTGGGGTTGATTCTGGTGAAAGGTACCTACTACGCACTTGAAACGAACCTGCCCGGCGGTGACCCTTCGCATCTGCGGTCGCTTGCGGAGGGATTGTCCGCAGGTACTGCGCACCTGGATGAGCTGGCGGCCACTGGCCAGGCAGTGTCCCTTGACGTAGCGCATCAGTCGCTGCTTTTCGGCTACCGACTGGCCATGGTTTACGCGGGCGCTTGTGCCTGTGCCTTGGCCGTTGTCAGTGCGCTTACGTTCCGGGGCGGTCATCCCGGGATCACATCGTCCGCCAGGAATCGAAACTGCCAGACGACGTCCGAGGATTGAGCTGAACATGCTGCGCCCATGCGTGCGACGCCTGTTCGTAAAACCGGCCACGATCATCGGCGGAATGGGACCGGGCGAAGGAGCAGCCATGATCCACATGTGCGCGAGGGTATCCATCGATGGACGGCCGCAAACAGCCGCGAGGTCATCGCAAGGCCGTTGATCCCCTCACCACGCACCGACCGGTCATCACCAGCCGGCGTACCGGCAGCTCCGGCTCGCGCAGGCGCTCAAGCAACAGCGACATCGCTGCGCGCCCCATCTCTTCGACCGGCTGTTCGATCACGGTGATGCCCGGCTCGACCAGTTCGGTCCAGCGTTCGTTGTCAAAGCCCGCCAGCGCCAGCGCGTCCGGAATTGCCAGGCCTGCACTGCGGGCCGCCTTCAACGCTCCCATGAGCAGCAGGCTGTTGCTGGCGACCAGCGCCTCCGGCCGTGATGGGTCGGCCAGCCACTGATCGAGCGTTGCAATGGCCGCTTCAGCCGTGGGCTCAACTTCGCGGTAATCCGGCTGAAGCCCATGTGTACGCATCGCAGCGAGATAGCCGTCGCGACGCTCGGCCGCCGTGGTGCTGGTGCTGCCGAACAGGCCGCCGATACGGCGATAGCCGCGCGCGACCAGATGCTCGACCAGGCCCGCCATCGCGGCCGGATTGTCGAGCACCACGCTGTCGATCGACCCGCCGGGTGCGGCGCGGTCCACCAGCACCGTCGGATAGCCCAGTGCGAGCCGTTCCAGGCGCCCCACCGTGGTGCGGGTGGGCGCAAAGATCAGTCCACTGATGCGTTCCTCGTGCATCAACTGCAGATACAGCGCCTCGCGCTCGGGGTCCTCGTCGGTGTTGCAGAGGGTGACGCGCAGGCCTTCACGATAGGCAACCTCCTCCACCGCTCGGATCAGCGCCGTGAAGAACGGGTTGCGGATGTCCGCCACGATCAGCCCGATGATGCCGGTGTGCCGGGCACGCAGGCGCCGTGCCTGCAGGTTGGGGTGATAGCCGGTCTGGCGGATCGCCGCCTCCACCCGGCCACGCACGGCCTCGCTGACCGGGCCGCCGCCGAGCACGCGCGACACCGTGGACTTGGAGACCCCCGCCACGCGCGCGACGTCGTTGATGCTGATGCTCATTGGAACCGTTCCCGGAAACTTTTACTGTTCGAGGCCGGATGGCCATTCAGGGCAATGCTAACGCCAAAGTACTATTGGCTTTTTGTGCAGTGCACATTGAAATGAAGACTGGGAACGTTCCCAATATGCCACAGCACCCCCTTCCCGGAGCCCACCTTGCAGCCCTTGACCTCCCCAGCCCCCGTCAGCCGGGAACTGATCCGCCTGGATGCGCGGGCGCTCGACAAGGCCGACGCCATCGCCCAGGTGGCGCAGATGCTGGTCGCCGCCGGCTGCGTTGCGCCGGCTTACGAGGCCAGCATGGGGCGTCGCGAGGCGTTGGCGAACACCTTCCTCGGCCATGGCGTGGCCATTCCGCACGGGCTGGGCGAGGACCGTCACCTGGTGCGCCGCGATGGCATTGCCGTGCTGCAGTTCCCGCAAGGCGTGGAGTGGAATCCGGGCCAGGTCACCCGCTTGGTGGTCGGCATTGCCGCCCAGTCCGATACCCACATCACCCTGCTGCGCCGGCTGACCCGACTCATCCAGGATGACGCAACGCTGCAACGCCTGTTCACCACGGCAGATGCGAGCGAGATCATCAGCGCGCTGACCGGCGATGTTGCGACCACAGCCCCCAATGTGCCGGTGACTGACCTGGCCGACCGTTTCGACTGGACCATCGCCTATCCCAACGGGCTGCACGCACGCCCGGCCACGCGCTGGGCCGAAACAGCGCGCGGCTTCGCGGCCCGCGCACAGGTCCGAGCGGGCGATCAGGCTGCCGATGCCAAGAGCCTGGTGGCGCTGCTGCAGCTCGGGTTGCGCCATGGCGACGCGGTCAGCGTGTCTGCTGAGGGCGCCGATGCCCCTGCCTTGCTGGCCGCGCTGCGCAAGGTCATGGACGGGCTGGTGGCACAGGAAAGGGCCGATGCCGAGCGCGCGGCGCAGCGCAAGGCCGCGCCGGTTGCGGGCTGGAATCCGCCCGACGCACAGGCGGCGATCGTCGGCATCGGCGCCAGCCCAGGCCTGGCGATCGGCCCGGTGCATGTGCTGGCCAGCACGCATGCCGACGTTGCTGACCGCCCCACCCCGCTCGGCGAAGGCGGCGCACGCCTGCAGGAGGCGCTCAGCCGCACCCACCAGCAGCTGGCTGCACTGCAGGACGACACCCAGCGCCGGCTCGGCGCCTCGGATGCGGCAATCTTCAAGGCGCAGGCCGCGCTGCTCGACGACACCGATCTGATTACCCGTACCTGCCAGCTGATGGTCGAAGGCCATGGCGTTGCATGGTCCTGGCACCAGGCCATCGAGCAGGTCGCCTCCGGGCTGACTGCCCTGGGCAATCCGGTGCTGGCCGGGCGCGCCGCCGATCTGCGTGACGTGGGCCGGCGCGTACTGGCACAGCTTGATCCGTCCGCAGCGGGTGGCGGCCTTGCCGACCTGCCTGCTCAACCCTGCATCCTGCTCGCCGCGGACCTGTCGCCGTCCGACACGGCCAACCTCGATACCGGTCGCGTGCTCGGCCTTGCCACCGCACAGGGCGGACCGACCTCGCACACCGCGATCCTCTCACGCACGTTGGGCCTGCCGGCGCTGGTCGCCGCGGGCGCGGAGCTGCTGGCGATCAGCCCGGGCCGCGAGGCGATCATCGATGGCAGCAGCGGGCGCCTCTATCTGTCTCCGTCCGAGGCCGATCTCGCCTCGGCCCGTGCGTGGATCGCCGAACAGCAGCAGATTCGCGAGCGTGAAGCGGCGCAACGCGCGCAGCCGGCACAGACCCCTGACGGCCACCGCATCGACATCGGCGCCAACGTCAACCTGCCCGAGCAGGTGCCGCTGGCACTGGAGCAGGGCGCGGAAGGCGTCGGCCTGATGCGCACCGAATTCCTGTTCCTCGAGCGCGGGAGCACGCCCAGCGAGGATGAGCAGTACGCCACGTACGTGGCGATGGCCAAGGCACTCGACGGCCGCCCGCTGATCGTGCGCGCGCTCGATATCGGTGGCGACAAGCAGGTCGCTCACCTGGAGCTGCCACGCGAGGAAAATCCGTTCCTCGGCGTGCGTGGCGCGCGCCTGCTGCTGCGCCGCCCCGACCTGCTGGAACCACAGCTGCGTGCGCTGTATCGCGCGGCGAAGGACGGCGCACGCCTGTCCATCATGTTTCCGATGATCACCTCGGTGCCCGAGCTGATCGCACTGCGCGCCATCTGCGAACGGTTGCGCGCCGCGCTTGAGGCACCCGAAGTGCCGATCGGGATCATGATTGAAGTCCCTGCCGCAGCAGCCCAGAGCGATGTACTGGCGCGCCATGCCGACTTCTTCTCGATCGGCACCAACGACCTGACCCAGTACGTGCTGGCGATCGACCGCCAGAACCCGGAACTCGCCGCCGAGGCCGACAGCCTGCACCCGGCCGTGCTGCGCGCGATCCGCGCCACGGTGGAAGGTGCACGCCTGCATGGGCGCTGGGTTGGCGTCTGCGGCGGCTTGGCCGGCGATCCCTTCGGTGCAATGCTGCTGGCCGGCCTGGGCGTGGACGAACTGTCGATGACCCCGAACGACATCCCGGCCGTGAAGGCACGCCTGCGTGGCAACGCGATGACCGATCTGCAGGCGTTGGCCAATAGTGCACTCGACTGCGAAACCGCCGAGCAGGTACGTGCCCTCGATGGAGTGCGCGCATGAGCGCCCGCGCCGTCACCGTTACCTTGAACCCGGCGATCGACCAGACCGTGCGGCTGGCGCACCTGCAACCGGGCCATGTGCATCGTGCCCGCAGCACCCGCGACGACGCCGGCGGCAAGGGCATCAACGTGGCCGCCTGCCTGGCCGATTGGGGTGTGCCGACCACCGCGCTGGGCGTGCTCGGCGATGGCAACGACGGCGTGTTCAGCGCACTGTTCGCCGAGCGCGGCATCGCAGACGCTTGCCTGCGCATTGCGGGCCGCACCCGCACCAACATCAAGCTGGTCGAAGAGGCCAACGGCGAGACCACCGACATCAACCTGCCCGGCCTGTCACTGCGTGATGCCGATCTGGACGCGGTATCGCGCCGACTCGACGCCCTGCTCCAGCCGGACCTGCCGGTGGTGCTGTCCGGCAGCCTGCCGTCCGGGCTGCCAGCCGATGCATGGGCGAGACTGCAGGCGCAGGCGAGCGCCGCCGGTGCGCGCGTACTGCTGGACACCAGTGGCGACGCGCTGGCCGCGGCGTTGAGCGGCGCACAGGGCGCACTGCCCTACGCGATCAAGCCCAACCGCCACGAACTGGAGGCTTGGACCGGTACGCCGCTGCCGGATCGCAGCGCCCTGCGGGCCGCAGGCCACGCCTTGGTCGAACGCGGAGTTGCGCTTGTGGCGATCTCGATGGGCGCCGACGGCGCGTTGTTCATTGATCGCAGCGGCGTCCTGATCGCGCGACCGCCGCGACTGGCACGCGGCAGCACGGTCGGTGCTGGCGATGCCATGGTCGCCGGCATCGCCGCCGCCTTGCTGCAGCCCTCCCTCGATCTGGCAGCGTGCGCACGACTGGCGACGGCGTTCTCGATGAGCCGGCTGGAGAGCGGCGACGCGCGACGGCTGGATCCGGCACAGGTGCGCGCGTGGACCGGCGATGTACTGATCGAGCGGTTGGATTGAAACCCCTGCAGAGGGAGCTGCGGCTGGCCCGCCCCCTCCTGCAAGGACGAACCCGAAGAATTCCAGGAGTGCCCATGCAAGCTTCCACCGTAGTCATCGCCGCCGGCGAACGCAGCATCGAGGCGGTGCTTGCCGCCGAAGCGCTGCGCCGCGCCGCCCGCCAGCAAGGGGCTGAACTGGCGATCGAAATCCGCAGCGACCAGGGCGTGACCGGGGCACTGCCCGCCACGCAGGCCGCCGCCGCAACGCAGCTGCTGCTGGTGGGTGACGGCGAGGCGGATCCCGCGCGCTTCGGCAGCGCCCAGATCGTACGCGCCAGCCTCGGTGAGGTGCTGGACGACCCGCTTGCCGTGCTGGCGCAGCTTGCCGCGACGTCCGGAACCGCGCCCGCCGCGGACGCCAGCAAGCACATCGTCGCCGTCACCTCCTGCCCGACCGGCATCGCCCACACGTTCATGGCGGCCGAAGGCCTGCAGCAAGCCGCCAAGGCATTGGGCCACGCGATCCGGGTGGAAACCCAGGGCTCGGTCGGCGCGCAGGACGCATTGAGCGACGAAGAAATCGCTGCCGCCGACCTGGTGCTGATCGCCGCCGACCGCGAAGTCGATCTGTCACGCTTTGCTGGCAAACGCCTGTTCAAGAGCGGCACCAAGCCGGCGATCAATGACGGCCAGAGCCTGATCCGCAAGGCGCTGGCCGAGGCCAGCGTGCAGGCGGGTACGGCGGCTTCAGGCCGCACCACCGAAAAGGCCAAGGTCACCGGTCCCTACAAGCACCTGATGACCGGCGTGTCGTTCATGCTGCCGTTCGTCACTGCCGGTGGCCTGCTGATCGCACTGGCGTTCGCGCTCGGCGGCATCTATGCCTTCGACGATGCACACAAGGGCACGCTGGCTTGGTCGCTGTTCCAGATCGGCGCCAAGTCCGGCTTCATGTTGATGGTGCCGGCGCTGGCCGGTTACATCGCCTACTCCATCGCCGATCGCCCGGGTATCGCGCCGGGCATGATCGGCGGACTGGTGGCAGTCAACATGGATGCGGGCTTCATCGGCGGCATCCTGGCCGGCTTCATCGCCGGCTACGGTGTGCACTGGATCAATCGTGCGCTGCGCCTGCCGCGCAGCCTGGAAGGCCTCAAGCCGGTGTTGATCCTGCCGGTGCTGGGCACGCTGCTGGTCGGCTTGCTGATGATGTATGTGATCGGCACCCCGGTCGCCGGACTGCTGGCCTGGCTGACCGACTGGTTGCGCGGCATGCAGGGCAGCAGCGCGATCCTGCTCGGCCTGCTGCTGGGCGGAATGATGGCGGTGGACATGGGCGGGCCGGTCAACAAGGCCTCCTACGCGTTCTCCACCGCACTGATTTCCAGCCAGGTCTACACGCCGATGGCTGCGACGATGATCGGCGGCATGACGCCGCCGCTGGGCATCGCGTTGGCCACATGGCTGTTCAGCAACCGCTTCACCGCCGAGGAGCGCGGCACCGCCGGTGCCGCGGGCGTGCTCGGCCTCAGCTTCGTGACCGAGGGCGCGATCCCCTACGCCGCACGCGATCCGCTGCGCACCATTCCGGCGCTGATCCTCGGCTCGGCCGTGGCCGGTGCGATCTCGATGGCCGCAGGCGTCGAGCTGAAGGTGCCGCACGGTGGCGTGTTCGTGCTGCCGATCCCGAACGCAGTCACGCACCTTGGCGTCTACCTGCTGGCATTGGTGGCCGGCGTGGCCGTCACCGCCGTCGCGCTGCGCGTCCTCAAGAAGCCGGTCACGGCTCCCACCCTGTAAACGGAACCTCGCCCATGACCTCCCCTTCCCGCCGCCTGTTGCCGTTAGCGATCCTGCTGGCCCTGCCGTCCGTGGCCGCAGCCGCCGACGCGAGTGACGTCTTCACCCCCAAGCTGGCATACACCGGCGAGGCAGCCGCCACGCTCGATGGCGGCAAGCGCGGCGGCACGGCGTATGCCGGCCAGCTGATGTTCGGTGCCGACGTGAACCTGAACGCTGCGTTTGGCTGGCGGGGCGCGACGATCAAGGCCTACGGCATCAACCGCCATGGCACCAACCTGGCCAACAGCCGTACCGGCAACAGCACCTCGGTGCAGGAAATCTACGGCGGCCAGGGCACGCGCCTGGCCAACCTGACGCTTGAACAGAAACTGCTGAACGACCGTTTGGTGCTGGAAGCCGGGCGCAGCGTCGCCAACATCCATCACCTCGGTTCGGAGCTGTGCCAGTACTTCCAGGGCAATTCGGCCTGCGGCAACCCGACCTACGTGTTCCGCACCAGCAGTTTCACCTGGTGGCCGGTATCGAGCTGGATGGCCGATGCCACGGCCTGGGTGACGCCCGATGTCTATGTGCGCGTCGGCGCCTACCAGGTCGATCCCAGCCAGGCCGAGGACGGCCAGCACGGCCTGAAATGGAGTACCAGTCAGGCCACCGGCTGGATCGTGCCCTACACGCTCGGTTGGCGCAGCCCTGCTTCGGCACGACTGAAAGCCCGCTACGAACTCGGTGGCTGGCAGGACAACTCGACCTATCTGGATCCGCTGCGCGATGCCAACGGCACCCCGGCGCTGCTTAGTGGCCAGGACTACGCGAACCGCCGTGGTCGCTCCGGGGTGTTCGCCCGCTTCGAGCAGCAACTCACCGGGGATGGTGCCGGGCGCGGCCTGACCCTGTTCGGTGCGGCGCTCAAGGGCACCTCCGGCCAGCTGATCGAGGATCATTTCCTGCAGGCGGGCGTGGTGCAGAAAGGCACGTTCGCCGGCCGGCCGCAGGACAGCATCGCGTTCGTTGTGACCCAGCAGAAGTACAGCAGCATCGCCTTGGAGGACCTGCGCCTTGCCCGTGCCGCGGCAGGCGGTAGCGGCACGCCGCACGGGAGCCAGGTGATGATGGAACTGAGCTATGGCATCCAGCTCACCCCGCAGCTCCGGATCGCACCGAACCTGCACTACATCGTGCATCCGGACCAGTTCAACGAACCCGCCCGCCAGCGCGACCTGCCGAATGCGTTGATCGCCGGCATGCGGGTTGATTGGAGCCTGTAAGCCAAGCCAATGGCGGCCTTCCTGCCGAACTGCGTGGCGCGAAACGATTGGAGCAGAATCCGCTGCATCCAATCCGCGCCCCGGGCCGTAATGAGGATGCCCGCGCATTGCGGGCGCCAATCCGAGGGTCGCACCGTGAACGCTCTCCAGCGAATTTCCGCCGCAGTCAGCCTCGCCGTCCTTGTTTCAGCAGCTTCTTCCAGCTTCGCCGCCAACACTGTCATGGTTGGTGGCGCAGCGATGTATCCGACCAAGACCATCGTCGAGAACGCCATCAACTCCAAGGACCACACGACCCTGGTCGCCGCAGTCAAGGCGGCGGGCCTGGTCGACACCCTCAACGGGGCGGGTCCCTTCACCGTCTTCGCCCCTACCAATGCAGCCTTTGACAAGCTGCCTGCCGGGACTGTCGACACCTTAGTTAAACCGGAAAACAAGGCACAACTGACCAAGATTCTTACCTACCACGTGGTGCCAGGCACCTACACTTCCGTGCAGCTCGTTGCAGACGCCAGGAAGCATGGCGGGAAGGCGACGCTGAAGACCGTGCAGGGCGAACCACTTACGATCTCTCTCCACGAAGGCAAGCTGTGGGTTATCGATGCCAAGGGAGGCAAAGCGGGCATCAGCATTGCTGATGTAGGCCAGTCCAATGGCGTGATCCACGTGATCGACACTGTACTGATGCCGAAATGATGCGGCTTGGGCAGCGGGCATCCGGAACGATGCCCGCTACCAGCATGCTGAGCTGGGGGCCCCGCCAGTGGCGGCGCACCTTCCTGCCCGTGCCACTGAAACCAGCATTAGCGTGACGCGTCACGCGCAAATGAGGTTCAGGTTGCCGCTTTCCACCCTTTCGCCGCCGCGTCCAGTCGCAACGAGGCCAGATAGCGGCAGTACTTGCCAATGAAGAGGCCGGTGAAGCCCCCTGACAGCAGCAGGTAGGCCGCACTGGCGCCGGCATTGGCGATCAATGGCGGCGACACCGCAAATGCGACTTCGAAGCCGTACTTCACCAGGAAGGTGATCAGCAGCAGCGGCAGCAGGCTGAAGTCCGCGTTGCGCCAGAGCTTTCCGGTAGCGCCATCCAGGGTCAGCTTCACGTGGCCCAGCAGCAGCCATCCCAGTGCCGCGCCGGTGCCGATGCCGGCCAGCCACTTGCCCCAGGCGCTCCAGGACACTCCATAGCGATGGCTGATCGACCAGGCGCCCCAGACGGTGAACAGCGCAGGCACGACGGCCAGTTTCTGCAGTGACGTTTCGCCCGGCTTCATCGCGGCAATGCCGCGTGTGACCAGGAACGCCAGGAGAAGCCAGACCCAGGCGGGTGTCTGCGAGACGATCTGCTGGAGCATGTTCACGAGCGGTCCCCTTGTGATGAGTGGTAGCGAGGTGTCCTCGCCATGGCGCTCACTATTGGCAATCACGCGGCCCGCGGCCAGTGACAGCTGTCAGTCTTCGAGTGTTACGGAGCGGCGGTAGTCGGGCGCGCCCAGGACGCTCTCGATCCAGCCCACATAGCGCGATACCCGCACGTTGTGCACCACCTGGCCATAGAAGCCGGCTTCAAGAGCATGCTCGGGAACGGCGCTGATCCACGAGCCCAGCCCCACCAGCTGCCACGCGCCGTGTTCCCCGATGACCAGCGGGCCGCCACTGTCGCCGTTGCCCAATACGCCTTCCAGTGGGAGGCCCTGTGGCGGGGCATCGAACCGATACCAGAGGTAGCGATCATTGCCACCGGTAATGGCGTTGTATGCGCGCCGCAGCGATGTGCGATGCGGCCCGCCCGGCACCAGTCCAATCGCCCCATTGCCAGTGGCGCCCTTTCCGATCAAGGCGGCGACCTGCGTGACCTCGGCACTGCCGCGATAGAGCGACACGGGCTGCACATCGTTCACGGGGGCCGTGAGCCTGATCAGCGCAATGTCATCCGATCCGGCCAGGAACGCATGGATCTTCGCCGGGCTCCCCGTGGCCAGTGCTTCCTTGCCCAAGGCTTCCGGCATTCGCCTGTAGCCCGGATGCACGACCACACGTTCCACGCCGTAGTCCTTGCCGTTGATGGCGATGGTCTGCCCCATACCCTTCATCGGTGCGGCATGCGCTGCGGTCAGCACCCACTGCGGGGCGATCAGAACACCCTGCCCTTCACCCGGCATGTCGGCCAGGGCGGGAAATTCTGATCCCTCGATCCGGTAACGGGCATCGTCCACGTCGTGGCGGATGACCACGGCCCCGGCAGCGAGCGGCAGCGCGGCAAGCGCGAGGAACAGCCAGCGGATCATGAGGGCCTTCATCCTTGCGGTCAGTCGCTGCAGCCTAGCCGAACACGCCGGGCCAAGGGGAGGCATCCGACCAGACTCCCGTGTTCGACGACGAATGCGGGAGAACCGGCCCCGAAGCCGGGGCGGCCACAGGCCGTTAACAGCCCCGCTCTATGCTGGAGCCTCATTGGAGACCCATGAGGTACGCGGCATGACCAGACTGCACACCCTGATGTTGACCGGCTGCCTGCTTGCACTGAGCCCACTGGCCTCGGCCGAAACCGTGAACCTGACCAACAGCGCCGACGGTGCCAATCGCGATGCGGGCATCGCGGCGGTCAAGAAGAAGCTGCAGGACGCGTGCACCGACCGCAAGGGCTCGCCCGATGCGGCTTCGTTCGAGGTGGTCTTCGAGAAGACCAGCGAGAACCCGAACGTACCCAAGCCGTACTACGTGGACGGCAAGATGAAGTGCGAACTGCCGGGCTGAAGGGCCCAGCCACGCGATCATCGATAGAGCATCAAACGTTGGCGGTCGACGTGCGCCGCCGGTACCGCTCTATCCAGCCCAGTGATGGCGCAATGCCACCGAACGGGAAGAAGTGCGGGCTGACCGGGCCATGGGCGTCCGTCAGCCCACTCAGCAGGCGATCCATGAACACCTCCGGCCCTGCCGTTCCCAGCAGCCGGCCGATCGAGATGCCGTACCGCGCCAGCATCGATGCACTGGCACCCACGCCGCACATCGCGGCGTAGCGCGCCAGCCGCGCAATGCTGGCCGGGCCCGGCACGCCCACCAGTACCGGAACCGTGATGCCACGGGCGCGCAGCGCATCCAGCCAGGCCAGCACGATATCGGCATCGAAGGCGAACTGGGTGATGATCAGCGGTGCCATGCCTCTCGCCTCGATGGCCTGGCATTTGCGTTCCAACACGTGCCACCGGTCCTCGGCGGTCATCACCGGATGGCCTTCCGGATGCCCGCCGATGGCCACAACCTTGATGCCGTAACGCTCAAGAAGGCCGGTCTCGATGATCGAGGTACTGTCGGCAAACGGCCCTGCGGGCGCGGAAAGATCACCGGCGATCAGCAGGCACTTCTCTACCCCCGCTTCGCTGGTGGCGCGTTCCAGGAACCGCGCAAGCGCCGCACGCGACCCGATGCGGCGGGCAGAGAGATGGGGCATCGGTTCGAAGCCGAGTTCGCGCACCGTGCACGCGGCCGCCAGCCGGGCGTCGTCGTCCTCGCTCGCCAGGTAAGGGATCGAGATCGTCGTTCCCGGAGCGATGCGATCCGCTTCCGCACGCAGTGCCGGCATGGCCTTCGCGCTCACTTCCAGAGAAAACGCGTCGATGAAGGTTTCCGTCCGCTGCGATCCAGGTGCGGGCATCAACGGGCTCCGCCTGCATTGCCGGCGATCGGCGTGCTGTTCCGGGCCAGCTCGACGAAGGCCTGCAGATAGTCGATACCCGTATCGGCCTCACGCGCACCCAGGTAGATCTGCTTGGGAATGCCCTTCGCCCCCAGGCGCACCGGCACCACGTCCATGCGTGCGGCATATTCCTCCACCAGCCAGCGCGGCATCGCGGCCACGCCACGGCCGCTGGCCACCATCTGCATCATGATGTCGGTGGTTTCGATGGTCTTGTGGCGCCGCGGCGTGATGCCGGCCGGCAGCAGGAACTGGTTGTAGATGTCCAGGCGCTCGAACGGCACCGGGTAGCTGATCAGCACTTCCTGGCCGAGCTGGCGCGGCTTTACGTGATCCACCTTGGCCAGGGCGTGATTCCTGGCCACCACCAGCACCTGCTCGTAGTCGAACACGGGCACGAACTTCAGGCCCGGCTTCAGCAGCGGATCGGGCGTGACCAGCAGGTCGATCTCGTAGCCGAACAGCGCGCCAATACCGCCGAACTGGAACTTCTGCTTTACGTCCACATCGACGTCCGGCCAGGCGGCCAGGTACGGCGAGACGATCTTCAGCAGCCACTGGTAGCAGGGATGGCATTCCATGCCGATGCGCAGTGCGCCGCGCTCGCCCTGTGCGAACTGGCCCAGGCGCTCCTCGGCCAGGTCCAGCTGCGGCAGCACGCGGTTGGCCACCGCCAGCAGGTACTGCCCGGCCTGGGTCAAGCGCAGGCTGCGGCCTTCGCGCAGCCAGACATCGGTGCCGAGCTGCTGCTCCAGCTTCTTCATGCTGTGGCTCAGGGCTGACTGGGTCAGGTTGAGCACGCCGGCGGCAGCAGTCAGCGAGCCCAGTTGCTCGACCTGCTGCACGATGCTGAGGTGGATCCGTTCCAACATGACGATGAATACCGCTCATGGATTGGTGAAGTAATACCATTTTACGTCATGGAAGGGCATGACTAGGATCGGGTCATGCCTTCGGTTGCCTGCCAGCCCGGTCACCTCGCCGGCCTGCAGGACTGCGCCCCCGCAGATCGCCCGAAGGAGTTCCCCCTCCTGCTGAAAGCGAACAGATGACCCGCCCCCTCCGTATCGTCGCCGTCTCCGGCGGACTGCAGCGCCCCTCCAGGGCTGCAACCCTGGCCGAGTACCTGCTGGACCTGATCGGCGAGGACGTTGCCTGCGAGCCGCACCTGATCGAGCTGGGCGAACTGGCGCCGCAGTTGGCCGGTGCGCTGTGGCGCTCGCAGCTGCCCGAGGCTGTGGAGCGGCAGCTGGTGGCCGTTGAACAGGCAGACGTACTGGTGGTGGCCACGCCGGTCTACCGCGGTTCGTACACCGGCCTGTTCAAGCACTTCTTCGATTTCATCCACCAGGATGCGCTGGTCGACACCCCCATCCTGCTGGCCGCCACCGGCGGCAGCGAGCGCCACGCACTGGTGATCGACCATCAGCTGCGGCCGCTCTTCAGCTTCTTCCAGGCGCGCACCCTGCCCCTCGGCGTCTACGCCACCGACCGCGATTTCGCCGAGGGCCGCGTGCACAACGAGGCCCTGATCCAGCGCGCACGGCTGGCAGTGCAGCGGGCACTGCCCCTGCTTGCCCTGTCCCATCGCGCAGCGCCTGCCACTGCCGAGACCGCTGCAGTGCTTTGAATGCCGAATGCCAGCGACCCGCATTCGGATGTCACCCCCGCAACCCGGAACGCCGCCCATGACGACCGAGAACTTCACCTTCAGCATCACGCGCATCCCTTTCAACGAGGACTACCAGCCCGCTGACGGCACGCGCATCACCACCAACTTCGCCAACCTGGCTCGCGGCGAGTCCCGCCAGGAGAACCTGCGCAACACGATCAGCATGATCAACAACCGCTTCAACGATCTGGCGCACTGGGACAACCCGAGTGCGGACCGCTACGCCGTTGAGCTGGACATCATCTCGGTGGAGATGCACATCGATGGAGCCGACGGCAGCGATCCGTTCCCGCTGATCGAAGTGCTGCGCCCGACCATCGTCGACACGCACACCGGCGCGCGCACCGAGGGCATCGTCGGCAACAACTTCTCGTCCTATGTGCGCGACTACGACTTCAGCGTGGTACTGCCGGCCAGCAACGAGGGAAAGGCCACCTTCGGCATTCCGGAAGGCTTCGGTGATCTTCACGGCAAGCTGTTCCAGCACTTCCTGGAATCGGAGGCCTACCGCGCCAATTTCAGCAAGGGGCCGGTAATCTGCATCAGCGTCTCCAGCAGCAAGACCTACCATCGTACCGAGAACCACCATCCCATCCTGGGCGTGGAGTATCGCCAGGGCGAGTTCTCCCCCACCGACCAGTACTTCGACAAGATGGGCCTGCAGGTGCGCTATTTCATGCCGCCGGGCAGCGTCGCGCCGCTGGCGTTCTACTTCCAGGGCGACCTGCTGGGCGACTACTCGAACCTGGAGCTGATCGGCACCATCAGCACGATGGAGGCATTCCAGAAGATCTACCGGCCGGAGATCTACAACGCCAATTCCGTGGCCGGCAAGGTCTATCAGCCCAGCCTGAAGCACCAGGACTACTCCTCCACCCGCATCGTCTACGACCGCGAAGAGCGCAGCCAGCTGGCGGTCAAGCAGGGCAAATTCACCGAAGAGCACTTCATCAAGCCGTATCGCGCCGTGCTTGAGCAGTGGGCTGCCCGCTGATCCACCGATTCCCCATTCGCCCCAGGACACAGAACGCAATGTCGACGAAGAAACTGCTCCCTACCTCCACCGCCGGCAGCCTGCCCAAGCCCTCCTGGCTGGCAGAGCCCGAAAAGCTCTGGTCGCCCTGGAAGCTGCAGGATGAAGGCCTGACCGAAGGCAAGCAGGATGCCCTGCGCCTGTCCCTGCAGGAACAGCAGCACGCCGGCATCGATATCGTCAGCGACGGTGAGCAGACCCGGCAGCACTTCGTCACCACCTTCATCGAGCACCTCAGCGGCGTCGATTTCGAGAAGCGCGAAACCGTGCGCATCCGCAACCGCTACGACGCCAGCGTGCCGACCGTGGTCGGCGCCGTGAGCCGGCCCAAGCCGGTGTTCGTGGAGGATGCGAAGTTCCTGCGCCGGCAGACCACGCAACCGATCAAGTGGGCCCTGCCCGGCCCGATGACCATGATCGACACCCTGTACGACGCGCACTACAAGAGCCGAGAGAAGCTGGCCTGGGAATTCGCGAAGATCCTCAACGAGGAAGCGAGGGAGCTGGAAGCCGCTGGCGTCGACATCATCCAGTTCGACGAGCCCGCCTTCAACGTGTTCTTCGACGAAGTGAACGACTGGGGCGTGGCCGCACTGGAGCGTGCGATCGAAGGACTGAAGTGCGAGACCGCCGTGCACATCTGCTACGGCTACGGCATCAAGGCCAACACCGACTGGAAGCAGACGCTGGGCTCGGAGTGGCGCCAGTATGAAGAGTCGTTCCCGAAGCTGCAGACCTCCAACCTCGACATCATCTCGCTGGAATGCCACAACTCGCACGTGCCGATCGACCTGATCGAGCTGGTGCGCGGCAAGAAGGTGATGGTCGGCGCCATCGATGTGGCTTCCAGCACGGTGGAGACGGCTGAAGACGTGGCCAGCACCCTGCGCAAGGCGCTGCAGTTCGTGGATGCCGACAAGCTCTACCCGAGCACCAACTGCGGCATGGCGCCACTGGCCCGTGAAGTGGCACGGGGCAAGCTGCGTGCGCTCAGCGAAGGGGCAAGGATCGTGCGCGAGGAACTTTCGGCGTAGCCTTGGCCGGGAACGCACTCCCTTCCGGCCGCCGGGTTGACGGAGCCTGGCCTGGTATCGACCAGGCTCCACCCCGCCCCGGCACCTCGGGCCTGGCCAGCATCGCCGGGGGCCGCGGCGCCAGCGCCGCCTTGATCCGTCCCATCTCCCCCGCCCCGGCCTCGGCCAGGCGGCGGGCCTGCTGCCGCTGCTCCCGCGTAGGCGCCGGAGGTGATAGAGCACCGGTATCTACCAGCCGCGCCACCGCATCGCGCAACCGCAACTGCGGGCAAAGCCGGGCGGCACACCATCGCTCGGCGTAGCGCTTGGCCTGGCGAGCATTCACGGCGGCCACGACCTTGGGCTGGGGTGATTTCCGCGCGGCGAGGAACAGGCGGACGCCGAGCACGGCATGCGGCACGACGCTGGCCACACAGCGGCCGTTCCACCACAGGTCCCAGCGGTCACCGCTCTGCACCCAGCCGGAGGGCCGGGTAGCGGTCATGAAATCGGGAGGGCTGGAGGGTGAATGCATGGCCCGAAGAATACGGTCGGCCGTCGCATGGAATGAGATTGCGGATTTGCGCTGGCGACCTCTCAACGCTTCTGCCGTAGCGAAGCCCTCTCACCACTCTGGGCCGAGCAGCTTCTCCACCTCGGTTTCGAGCTTCTTTGCGGCTTCGGCCTGCGAGGCTACCTTGATGCACAGCCCGGACTGCGCGGGACCCGGAGTCAACTGGTAGCGGTTGATGGTGCCGCCGCCGTCGCCATCCAGCTCCACCCGGGCCACCAGGGTTCGGCCGTTGGCATTGAAGATCCAGTCCCGGTATTCGGACATCGTTGATTCCATGCGTGAGACTTTGAGTGGCCTTCACTCTAAGCGGAGCGACGGTGAAGAGCGCCCGAAGAAAACGTTCGCGGAGCGTGGGTGCCGGGGGCACGCGGCAAGCAGACAAGCATGGGCTGGGCTCCACAGCTCGGGCGCGGCTCACGGAGTATGATGCCGCCTTCCCCGAACTGCCGTGATTGCAGCGGGCGCGTTCCTGCGAGGTACGCGTCGGCGCCGCTGAGACACCCCGCCCGATGCTCGCTTCCTACTCCTCTTTCCTCATCTGGGCGGCCGTGGCCATTGCCACCGTAGGCCTGCTGTTACGGCCATTCCGCATTCCGGAGTACGTGTGGGCACTGGGGGCTGCTCTTCTGCTTCCACTGCTGGGAGCGATGTCGGTCGGCACGACCTTGCACGCGGTGGCCGAGGGCCGCGATGTCTATCTGTTCCTGGTCGGCATGATGGTGCTGGCCGAACTGGCCCGGCGCGAAGGCCTGTTCGACTGGCTGGCGTTGTACGCGGTCCGTCATGCGGGAGGCTCGGGACGACGCCTGTTCGACCTGGTGTTCCTGGTCGGCACGCTGGTGACCGTGTTTCTTTCCAACGATGCCACGGCGGTGGTGCTGACCCCGGCGGTCTACGCAGCCTGCAAGGCGGCCCGTGCCAACCCCCTGCCCTATCTGTTCGTCTGTGCGTTCATCGCCAATGCGGCCAGCTTCGTGCTGCCCATTTCCAACCCGGCCAATCTGGTGGTGTACGGCCAGCACATGCCGCCCTTGATGCAGTGGCTGGCACAGTTCGCGCTGCCGTCGCTGGCCGCGATCGGCGCCACCTATCTGGTGCTGCGCTGGGTGCATCGGCGCGAGATCGCGCAGCCGCTGGTGGCGGCGCCGGCGCATCGCCCGCTGACCGAAGGCGGCCGGCTGAGCGCGCTGGGCGTGTTGTTCACCGGCACCGTGCTGCTGGTGACCTCCGCACTGAACGGCCCGCTCGGCCTGGCCACGTTCTGCGCAGGCACGCTGAGTGTGGCACTGGTGGCGATGCGCCAACGACGCAGCCCGTTGCCGCTGCTGCGCCATGTGTCATGGGGCGTACTGCCGCTGGTGGCCGGCCTGTTCGTGCTGGTGGAAGCGGTAGCACAGACCGGTGTCATCCAGGCGGCGGCCAGCGCGCTGCAGGCCGTGGCGCAGGCATCACCGCACCAGGCCAGCTGGCTGGCCGGTGGCGCGGCGGCGTTGCTGAGCAACGTGGCCAACAATCTGCCGGTCGGCCTCGCCGCAGGCTCGCTGGGCCAGATGGCCGACCTGCCGGCACAGACCCGCGCCGCATTGCTGGTCGGCGTGGACCTGGGCCCCAACCTGTCGGTGACCGGCTCATTGGCCACGATGCTGTGGCTGGTGGCGCTGCGCCGCGAGGGCGAGCATGTCAGCGCGCTCGACTTCCTGCGCGTCGGCGCGCTGGTGATGCCGCCTGCGCTGATCGGGGCGCTGTTGCTGCTTTAGTCGGGCGCTGCCGGGCGCCCCCCGGACTATGGGGTCTTGCCTGCAGCAATCTTCCCGACCAGGGCATCGATCGCCGCTTCCATGGCATGCGCGGTCTGGTCGCCACTCTGGTTGGTGATCACGAAGATGCCCAGATCGTGCTCGGGCATGATGTAGATGTAGCACTGTGAGCGCGGTACGCCACCGTGGTGGGCATAGAAGACGCCCTTCTGGCGATCGCCGGCGACGATGTTCCAGAAGTAGCCGATGCTGAACTCGTCGTCGAATCTGGCCAGGGCGCGATGCGATTCCTTTACCACCGGCCCATTGGCCAGTTGGAACTGAAGGTACTTCACCATGTCCGGGACGGTTGCTTTGACGTTGCCGGAAGCGCCCCATGGCAACTGTGGCATCGGCGTGGTCGGTACGGGGTTGTCGCTGTGATAGCCGGCCGCCAACCGCGGCGCTTCGGCATCATCCAGCCTGATCCGGAGGCCGGTCATCGCCGCGGAGTCGCTGAAGAAGCCACGCAGCAGTGATGCGTAGTCGGTCTTGTAGGCCACCTCCAGAACATGCGCCGCCAGCTCGGTCCCTGCGCTGGAGTAGGCGTATTCCTTGCCTGGCATCCGCGGGATCTGCACGGCGTGCAGGTCCCGGAGGAAATCCGTCTTGCCGTAGTGCGCGTAGAGCGCATTGAGTTCGCCCGGCGTGCGGTGATCGGTAAAGTCCTCCAGTACCGTGTTCGCGCGCTCCGGCAGCATGTTCGGCAGGCCACTGGTGTGCGACAGCAGGTGGCGGACGCGGATGGGTTGGCCCTGGTACTGCAGGTTGGGATAGTCGCCCTGCAGGTACGTGCGAACGTCATCCTCCAGGCCCACCCTGTCTTCCAGCACCGCATTGGCCATCAAGGTGCCGGCCAGCGTCTTGCTCAGTGAGCCGATCTCATAGAGCGTGGCATCGGTCGGCGCGCCGGCTGTACCGGCCACCATATCGCCGCGATGGCGGATGAAGGTCCTGCCCCGGTACACCACGCCGATGGAGGCCGAGTGCAGCAAGGGCTGCTCGATCAGGGTCTGCGCAACCTCGTCGATCTCTGCCCCCGGTTCCTTCGATGGCGCCTTCCCGCCCGTGCATCCGGCACCAAGGAGTACGACGGACACGACGAAGGCATGAAACCAACGTCTGTTTCGAACGGTCATCGAAGTGGCTTCCATGCGTTGGCGCTTGAAGGGCGATCAGGAAAGAGCGCACACGATAGTCGATTGTCGAGACGAACACGCTGGCTGCGGAGCGCCTCCTGGCCCTAAGCATCGCCCCCGAGATCAATCACCCGGTCAGTCGGGCTCACGATGCCGCGCCGATGGGTGATGGCCACCACGGTTACATCGTTCGCCAGTGCGCGGATATGGTCCATGATCTCGCGTTCAGTGGCCTCATCCAGCGCGGAGCTTGCCTCGTCCAGAAACAGGATCGCCGGCTCGCCATACAGTGCACGGGCAATCGCGATGCGTTGGCGTTCCCCGCCGGACAACTTCAGGCCCCGCTCGCCCACCGTGGTTTCCAGCCCCTCGGGCAGCGCCTCGATCAACGGCAGGATCGCAGCCTTGCGTGCGGCATGCCGCAGCCGATCATCATCACGCGCGCGCCCGAGCAGGATGTTGTCGGCCAGGCTTTCGTTGAGCAGGATGACATCCTGCGGAACCACCGCGACAGCGGCATGCCAGGCCGCACGGTCGATCCGGGACAGGTCAAGGCCATCGACCAGGATCCGGCCACGCTGGGGATCGATCGATTTCAGGGCGAGCTTGAACAGCGTCGACTTCCCTGCCCCGGTCGGCCCGATCAGGAAATTGATGCCGCCACGTTCGGCCTCGAAGGACACATCGCTTACCCCGCGACCGTTGCCATAGCGGTGGCTGACCTGCTGGAACTCCAGGCCACCGCTTTCCCCGGCGAAGCGCTGGGCATCGGCCACCTGCTGCTCCTCGGGCGCCGCCCACAAGGTGGAAAGCGGAGCCAGCATGCTCCACGAGCGCGCGACGTCATCGATCGAACGGGCGATCATCTCGAACGGCATGTTGAGCTGGAGCAGCAGCAGATTGAACAGGACGATGTCGCCGACGCTCAGACCGCCGCTCTGGTAGCGCGGCAGCAACAGATGGAAGGTAACGATGAACTCGACCGCCAGGCCGATGCCCAGCAGCGCAATGAAGCCGATCCGCTGCAGTACGTAGGCGCGCCAGCTGTCGCGCACCTCCTGGGCCTTCTGCTCGAAGCGCTGCACCATCCAGGCGCTGCCGCCGAACTGGCGCAGCGTCTCCATGGCATTCATGGCATTGCCGACGAAGCGCGCGTTCTGCTGGCCGGCCTCGACCGCAGCTTCGCGATGGATGCGTGCGCGCCGGGTAGCGATGGCGGAAAGCGTGACGGCTACCGTGCCGTAGGCCAGCACGATGGCCACCACCTGCAGGTTGATCAACGCACCCAGCGTTATCAGCGTCAGCAGGATCTGCAGGGCACTGGGAATGAAGGCCACCAGCCCCAGCTGCACCACGATCTTCAGCGCGCCACGGCCTTTCTCCCCTGCAACCTGCAGCTCGGCGGCGTTGTACTCCAGGAAGAAGCTGTTGGTCTTCTTCAGCAGACGGGCGAAGTAGCGGGTACTGGTGATGAAGCCAAGATTCTCGCCGCTGAGGAACGACAGGTACTGCACGGTGTTCTGCAGGGCGCTGCCAGCGCCAAGCATGACCGCATACAGCAGGAAGCCGCCCGCGAGAGCGCCGACCCCGTCGATGGGCAGACGGTCGATCAGACGTGAGAAAAGATAGGGCGCCGCAACATTGGCCAGGCTGGATAGCACGACACTGCCGGCGATGAGCAGCAGCAGCCTGCGGTCAGCCTTCCAGTACGTGCCCAGGATTTCAGCGACGGGCGGCGGAACAGCAGTCTTCTTCATCGGCCTGGTTCCGGCGTGGACTCAACCCTATAATGATATGCTATAACATATCCATTCAGGAGCGACGTAGCCACGTCGCAGGCCACTTTCGGATGGGATCGATGGACCGGGGAATGACGAACGTATCCGCTGCCATGCCACGCGCGCTCATGGCCCTCAGCATTGCCGCTGCACTGTTGGCCAGCGTGCCTGCGATCGCCCAGAACCCCGGCGATGCCCGGCGTTCGCGGGCCGCAGGCGCAGCACCCGAGGCGCCGACCGCCACCCTGGACAAGGTGCTGGTGGTCGGCAGCAACATCCGCGATGCCACTGGCGGAGGCGCCTCGCCGGTGATCGTGATCGACAAGGAGGCCATCGACCGCACCGGCGTGGCCACCGTGCAGCAGCTGTTCGAGAAACTGCCGCAGAACTTCGGCGGTGGCGCCAATGGTGCCAACGTCGCCAACCTTGGCGTCGACCGCGATACCGGCAACAACTTCGGCCAGGGCACCGCCATCAACCTGCGCGGTCTGGGAACCGGCACCACGTTGACCCTGATCAACGGCCACCGCGTGACCTCGTCGAACCGCTACCAGTACGTGGATGTCTCGCTGATACCGCTGAGTGCGGTGGAACGCGTGGAGATCCTCACCGATGGTGCCTCGGCCATCTATGGCACCGATGCGGTCGGCGGTGTAGTCAACATCATCCTGCGCCGCGACTTCACCGGGTATGAGACCGCTGTGCGTTACGGCGCCGTGACCACCGGCGGCATGGAGGAATACCAGGCCTCGCAGTCGGCAGGCTGGTCGTGGGATGGTGGCCATGTGCTGGCCAACTACGAGTTCCTGAAGCAGAGCAACCTGCCGGCGGTGGACAAGGATTTCTCGAAGAACGTGCGGGTCAAGCCGTACGACCTCTACCCCGGTTCGAAGCGCCACAGCCTGTACGTAGACGGCGTGCAGCAGCTCAGCGATGTGCTGACCCTGAACGTGACCGGCTCGTTCGCCAAGCGCGAGATGGACACCACCATTTCCGGCACGGCCGACGAAACCCGGTTGTTCCCGCATACGCGCCAGTTCGACCTGTTCGCCGGCCTGACACTGGACCTTCCGCGTCAGTGGCTGGCGCGCCTGGATTCGGGGTTCGGCAGGAGCGATGTGTCCTATCAGCGCACCACCATCACCGGCAGTTCGGCCAGTACGGCGCCACCGACCGATACGAACTCCGAATCGCGTTACCTGGACCTGGTCGCCGACGGTGAGCTGTTCAGCCTGCCCGCCGGTGGGGTTCGCGCGGCATTCGGCGCGGGCTATCGCCGCGATGGCTATGAACTGATCGATCACCGCGGCCTGGAAAAGCCGCTCGACCTGCAGCGTACCGTGAGGTCCGCTTTTGCCGAGCTCAACGTTCCGCTGCTGAAGGATCTGCCGGGCGTGCGCAGCCTGTCCCTGACCGCCGCAGCGCGCTATGACGACTACAGCGATTTCGGTTCCACGCTGAACCCCAAGTTTGGCCTGCTGTGGGAGGCGACCCAAGGGCTTTCGTTCCGTACCAGCTACGGCCGCTCCTACCGGGCACCGGTGTACCAGGACATGCAGTTGAACAACACCGTGGTGGTGGCGAACGTGCCCAACCCGAGTGCAGCCAATGGCAACACCATCCTGATGATGCTCTCCAATGGCAATCCCGATCTGGGCCCCGAACGGGCCAAGACCTGGACCGGCGGTTTCTCGTTCGCGCCGCCGTCGCTGCCGGGGCTCAAGATCGATGCGAACTACTACCACATCGAATACGCCGACCGTATCGGCAGCGGCTTCGGCGGCAGCTTCCCGTCGCTGTTCCTGCAGTCCACCGCACCTTACGCAGACATCCTGACCACCAATCCCACGCAGCAGCAGATCCAGCAGGCACGCCAGCTGGGCGTATCGGGGCTGGGCCTGTTCGTCTCGCGCGTGGGGCCGTATGCGTTGCCGCCAGGCATGGACGAAACCAACAGCCAGGTGATCCTCGACAACCGCTTCCGCAACAACGCCTTCACCCGGCAGCGTGGTGTCGACTTCAGCGGATCCTATGGCTTCGATGCCGGCCAGACCCACATCGGGCTGAACCTGGCCGGGCAGTACATCATCGAGTCGAAGCGGCGCGTGACCAGTACGTCGCCCGAGGTGGATGCGGTGAATTCGGTTTACTACCCGGTGGACCTCAAGATGCGCGGTGGCATCGCGCTGAGCCGGCAGCAGGCCGCGGCGGGGATCTTCGTGAACTACGTGGACAGTTATCGCGACCCCGCCAATGTCGCCCGGCCCCACATCAGCTCCTGGACGACCGTAGATCTGAACCTCGCCTACCACTTCGGTGCATCGGCGGACCCGCAGCGTGGCACCTCGCTTGCGTTCAACGTGCAGAACCTGTTCGACCGGGATCCGCCGTTCATCGTCAACAGCATCAACACCGGCTATGACCCCACCAATGCAACAGCGCTGGGTCGCTTCCTGTCCATGACGCTGACGCACCGCTGGTAAGCCGCCATGCGCGCCGAAGCCCCTGCCCTGTCCCGGTCCGTCATGGCCATCCAGCAGGCGTTTGCTGTTGCGGCAACCCAGCTCACGCTGATGTGGCGCGAGCGGCGCGTGCTGTGGCTCGCCCTTGCCCTGTTGCTGATTGCGGGAGCATCGGTGCTCAGTGGTGCTGCACGCCTGACCCTGCATGCGCAGGAGCGCCAGGCAATGAGCGAGGAAGAGGCGCGGCTCTGGGACAGCCAGGGCACAATCGACCCGCATAGCGCCGCACATGTGGGGCGTGCCATTGCTGCCCCTGTGCGGCCACTGGCTGCACTGGACCCGGGGCTGACGGACTACCTGGGAACCTCGGTGTTCATCGAAGGCCACGCGCAGAACCCGGCCCGGCACCGTGCCGTGGATGGTGGCACCGCACTCAGCCGCTTCGAGGGTTTCTCTGCGGCGTGGGCGCTGCAGGTGGTGGCGCCGCTGCTGATCATCCTCGCCGGGTTCGCCACACTGTCCGGCGATGTGGCCTGCGAGACGCTGCGCCAGGAACTCGGTACCGGCGCCTCGGCCGGCGTGCTGATCTGTGGACGCTTGATTGCCCTGGCGGCCGCCTCGCTGCTGCTGGTGCTGGCCATGCTGCTGATCAGTCTTCCGGGGCTGTCCATCCAGTACGGCGACGCCACGGATCTTGCCGCCCTGCTCGCACTGGCGGCCGCCTACCTGCTCTATCTGCTGGTGTTCTGTGCACTTACCGTGGGGGTGTCGGCACTTGCCGGCTCGGCACGGACGTCACTGGTCGTGCTGCTCGGCTTCTGGGTGGTGTCCACACTGCTGCTGCCGAGGGTGGCGCCTGCGGTTGCCGAATCCCTGTACCCGACCCCTTCGGCACCGGCGTTCAGGACCGGCGTGACCGAAGAAGCGGAGAACGGCGCGGATGGCCATGACCCGGCCGACAAACGCCTTGATGCCCTGCGCACGGCGTTGATGGCGCGCTACCGGGTCGACAGCGTTGACGACCTGCCGCTGAACTTCCGCGGTGTGGCGCTGGAGTTTGCCGAGGCCAACTCGACGCGCGTCTACAACCGCCATTTCGATCGCCTGCATGCCACCTACCAGCAGCAGGACGCCACCCAGCGCCTGTTTGGCCTTGCCTCGCCGACGCTGGCGCTGCAGTCCTGGTCGCGCGCCTTCGCCGGCACGGATTTCCCGGCGCATCTGGCGTTCCTGCGCGGCGTGGAGGACTACCGTTATCGGTTGATCCAGGCACTCAACCAGGAAGTGAAACTGCACAAGGCACCACAAGGCGGGAAGCATGTGGCCGACATCGCCGGCATCACCCGTTCAGTGCACTACCGGCCGCCGCAACAGACCCTGGCCGGTACCGCTACCGCGCAGCGCGGAAATCTCGTCATTCTGCTGGCCTGGCTGATGCTGGGTTGCGTGGTGGTGCTCATCTCCGCTCGGAAGCTGGGGAGATCGCCATGAACGTTGTGTCGATTGCCCGCTATGAGATCCGCCGATTGCTGCGCGATCGAGCGCTGCCGGTGCTGCTTGTCCTGCTGCTCGGGCTGGGTGCCTACGCCGCGTGGAACGGCCGCGCATGGGTGGACCAGCGGGAGGCGGCCATCGCCCTGATCAAGCAGGAAGAACAACAGACGAAGGAACGCAGCCGGGCATTCGTCGGCAAGGCGCCCTCGGTGCTGCCCCGCACTCAGCCGGTGCTTGCGCCTGCCGCCATGGCACCGCTGTCGATCGGCCAGGCAGACGCCTACCCCTACACCGCCGATGTGGTCGCGCTGGGCGATCCGACCCAGCTGCTCAAGCACGTCTGGGCCGACATCGGCAATCCAGCGGCACGGGCTGCGGGACGGTTCGACCTCGCCTTCGTCATCGTCTTCCTGCTGCCGTTGGTCATTCTCGTGGCCACCCACGATCTGTGGTCCCGTGAGCGCGAGCGCGGCATCGCGGCGCTGGTGCTGTCACAGCCGGTGTCGGCAACGCGCCTGCTGATGGTCAAGGTGCTGGCCCGTGGCCTGATGGTGCTGCTGCCCGCACTGGCCATCCTCCTGGCGGTGACGATCGGGGCCGGCGCGCGCAGTCCTGCGGGCCTGGCCATGCTGGCCCTGACCGTCCTCCTGTACGGCGCGTTCTGGCTGGCCCTTGCACTGCTGATCGGCTGCCTTGCCCGGCGCACCACCGAGGCGGCCATCGCCGCCGGCGCGCTGTGGCTGCTGATCGTGGTCATGGCGCCGTCGCTGGCGCTGGCCACGGTGAATCTGATCGCGCCGCCGCCGTCACAGATGCAGTTCGCCACCGAAGTAAAGGCGATGCAGTCCGATATCGCCACGCGCCAGCGGCGCGAGCATGCGAGGTCGGCGCCAGTGAATTCGCCGTCCCCCGTCATCTCCGACACTGTGCGCCAGGCCTACGCCGATCGGGTTGCAGCTGACCGGGAACTGGAACGCCTGATCGCCTCGCATGCGCAGGCCGAGGCCGCATATCGCCAGGTTCTGGACAAGGTGCGGCTGCTGCTGCCGGCCGTCGCGACACAGGACGCGCTCGACCGCATCGCAGGCTCGGATGCCGACCGCGCGCTCGACTTCCAGGGACAGGTCCACTCCTTCTGGCAGGCGCGGCGGCTGTTGCACAAGGCCTATCTGGATCGTGACGCGCCGCAGACCTTCGAAGAGTACGACACCCTGCCCCGCTTCCAGTTCCACGAAACAGCCGGCGTCGCCCAACGTGGTGTCCTGGCCGATCTCGCCGCACTGATCATTGCCACCCTGCTTGTCCTGCTTGCAGCCGGTGCATTGCGCAGCCGGCTGGCAACGCCCTGAGGAGACGTCCACATGCTGTCTGCAAAAAGCCTGGTCATGGAACACGGTGCACATCGGGCGCTGGATGACGTCAGCTTCGAGGTGAAGCCCGGCGAGATCTTCTGCCTGCTGGGCGCCAACGGCGCCGGCAAGTCGACCACCATCAAGCTGTTCCTTGGCTTTCTGAAACCCACCTCCGGTGCGGCCGAAGTGGACGGTCTCAGTGCGCACCAGCAGCCGCAGGAGGTACGCCGGCGGCTGCTGTACATCCCCGAGACCGTGGCGCTGTACGACGAGCTGACCGGCTACGAGAATCTGGACTACTTCGCGCGCCTGGCCGGTGTCGAGGAACGCTCGCCAGCGCGGTTGAAGGACGCACTCAGGTCCGCCGGCCTGGCGACCGACGCATTCGGGCGACGCGTGGGCCTCTATTCCAAGGGCATGCGGCAGAAGGTCGGCATCGCACTGGCCATCGTCAAGGAAGCCAGGGCCCTGTTGCTGGATGAACCCACCTCGGGCCTGGACCCTACGGCGTCAGCCGAGTTCCACGAGCTGATCGTGCGGGAACGCGATCGCGGCACAGCGATCCTGATGGCCACCCACGATCTGTTCCGTGCCCGTGAGGTGGCGACCACGATCGGCCTGATGCGGGCCGGCCGCCTGCGCAGGACGCTTGATGCCAGCACGATCACCGCGAACGATCTTGAGAGCCTGTACCTGGAAGAAATGAGCCGCAGCGCCTAGGCCACGGCGGCCGCCTGCGCGCCACGCTGGCCGGACCAGCGCCGCAGCCACGCTTCGATGTTGATCTGCGGGCCGAAGATGCCGAGCACCTGCGATGAGTGGTCCGGGCCGACCTGCTGGATGCCGGCATCGGCCAGCGCGCTGTCGAGATAGCCGCGCTTGGCCAGCATGCCGTCAACCAGCAGATTCCTGATGAACTGCTTGTGCCCCTGGGTGACCGCCACGGAGTGATCATCCAGATAGGATTTCACCTTCCGCGACAGCAGCGCATCCGGTAATAGTCCCTTCATTGCACGCCGCGCGATGGTGCGGTCTTCCGCGTCCGCGATGAGCAGGTGCAGCGGAATGCGCGCGAACAGTTCAACAAGCGGCTGCGCACTGATCGGCGATACACCATGCCAGTGGCCGGCGCCTTCGAACGGATCAAGGACGCTGGTCGGGAACACCATCCGGCCGATATGGGCCAGCTTGTAGGGTGATACGCGATGGCCCTGCGCCTGCGCATGCCGCAACCAGGCCGGCTGCAGGCCATCCTGTTCGGCGCGGTCCACCCGCACCCATGGGCACGGTTTGCCCCAACGGCCATTGATGCTGCCTGGCCGCTTGAGCAGACCATGGACCATCGCATCCTTCAGCACGCCGTACAGTGAATCGCCGGACTGCGCGGTTTCGAAGGCGACGCGGAAGAAATCCCGGTCGATGCCGCGCCGCCAGGCGTAGTCGATCGCAGCGGCATTGCCCTTGAAACGCAGGAACACCGCATCACCGCCAACACCGGTGAACTGCACGGTGTCACCGTCGAAGGCCACGTCACGGCGGTGGAGAAGATAGCCGGAACAATGCGCCGGCCGGGCTGTACGCGGGAAGGTCATGATCTCTTCCAGCGCGCAGTGAGGTTGCCTTCGGTACTCGATGTATTCGCAACGCCTGCCCGAGGAATCACTGGCCCCTTGCACTGCCATCCGCGCGAACAGCCGTTCGTCGGCGCCGATGCCATCATCGTAGTGGTGAACACACGTCACCTCCGGTGCCGACGGCGCCTGCAACAGGCCGGCCAGGATGATCGAGGAATCCAGACCGCCCGACAGCTGCAGCTGGATGCGCCGGTGCGGGCTGGCCAGTGCACCGATGCAGCCCAGCAGCGTGGAACGCGCCAGCGACACGGCTTGCTGAAGATCTTCGATCGGCGCGTCGCGGGCCAGCCGCACCACATTCCACTGGCACTGCCGGCCCACCGGTTCGCCGTTCCGGATCGAAACCGCCTCACCGGCTTCGACGGCAGTGACTTCCTCAAAGCCGGTCTGCAGGCCATCACGAAACGGATACAGCAGCGAATAGGACAGGAATGACCAGTCGACGTTGAACTCGCGCAGGCCCAGCAGCAGGCAGTCTTCCATGTTGGAGAAGACCACCGTCAACTGGCCCACGGTGGTCATGTAGCACGGGATCTCCGCGGTGGGATCGCGCAGCACGAACCAACTCGCTGTCTCTGGCTGGTAGCCAAACGCCACGTATCGCCCCCAGTACTGCTGGACGATGCTCCGGCCAAGGCTGCTGCAGGCGGTGTCGGCCGAGCCCGCATCGAGGCGCACGCGGCCGGGCACGGTGCCTTCGCTGAAATCCTTGTGGAACAACGCACCGAGTACCACCAGCGCATCCGATCGACTGGATTCGAAATAGCCGGGGTTGTCACTCTGCGCATAGATCGCAGCACCGTTGTCGTTCAACACGCAACCAATGCCAGGCAGCGCGGCCTCGATGCGTTGCACGGCCTGTTGCGCCTGGGCTGTTGCGGCGTCAGAGAGGGTGTTCCAGAGCACGGCGATGTATCGGTACATGCGTCAGGTTTGGTTACAGCACCAGAATGGGAACCATCCGGCGCAGGTTGAAGGGAATGTCGGTCAGCACGTGATCGCCGTGCTGCAACCAGCAGTGCGCGGCGAACGGCTGGGTTCTGACCGCGAACACCCAGCGCGGCACGATGCCGTACTTCGACAGGAACTCGCGCATCGCCAGGCAGTAGAGAAAGCACTCATCAGTTTTCCTGAAGGCCAGGGGTCGTAGCCAGTCGAACACCCGGACCCGCGACGCCAGTTCTTCAATGCTCACATGCGTGCCGTGGTGGTGATCCGCTCGACGGCGCTCGGCAGACACCGTGGCACTGAAAGGAAGGAATGTTCTGCTGCAGGCGGCATGGGCACACGAGACAATGAAACGACGCAGGTCCCGAGCCATGATCGGTGGACGGCCGCGAGGTGCGCCCTCGCGCACCCAGTACCGTGGCAGCGTAATGGCAGGGCTGGCGGCGGATTTGCCCAGCAGCGGGTCCGCGGTGATCAGGCGGCGGTCGATCAAGGCCTGCAGAAGCCTTGGCGTGCTTGCGTCATCGGACTGCAGGGGCCAATCGAGAACGAGCTTGCCAAGGCCCGCGGCGCCGCGCCTTTCAAGGGAAAGATACTTACCCGTGGCCTGGTCCAGAATCACCATCGCATCGCCGGTGACACAGACGTGGGCGTGCTTTGACAGGAAGTACGGGGCGGCTGCCTGCTCCATCATGCGCTCCTGCGCCGGAACCGGAGAAGCGGTGCATGCAGGGCATGCACCGCAGATGCGACGTTGTGCGGAAGATCAGGGCGACGTGGTCGGGAACACGCCATCCCACAACGTGCCGTGGTTGTGCGCCTTCGTTTCCGAAACCACCGAGCCCAGCTCGATCAGTTCGCCTCCCACACCCTGATCCTCAGGGTTCTGCTGTCCTGCCACTACACCCAGCTCAATCAGCTCGTTCATGAACATCTCCTCTAGTCAGTGGATGTATCCATGCGTTGCGTTGGATCGCGTTGCATTGGATACGGAGCAGCCAAGCCACCATCGCCGCCACAGTGCGGGGCGATTGCCGCCAAGGCATCGAAATGTTACGATATAACATATTATTTTGGCGTGACGAACGACGCCAACGGCCCGCTGTCGATGCGACACATGAGAGGCAAGAGGGATGAACACCGAAATCAGTGCTGACGGGCTGGATCCCACGCTTCTGCTGAAGGGGATGTTTCCCCTGCCGAAGCTCATCCGCTTCGTACGGGAGCGTTGCCCCCCGGGACGCTTCGACGAGGCTGCGCTGGTGGAGGAATGGCGGACGGCACGTGCCGAGGTGCTGAGGCTGCAGCAGAAGGAAGCCGGTGAGGCCGACGCCATCAATGTCCATGCGTTGGCGGATGAGATGCTGCCGCTGGCTGAGCAGACGCTGCGACAACCCTCGATGCACCGGATGACGAGTGTTCTGCCACGCAGTTGGCAGATGGTCGAGATCGATCGACTGGTGATCTTCCAGGAGTGCATCAACCTGCGTCACATCGATCAGTTGGCGGCATCCCTGACCGCCTCGCCCACCGCGCAGGAGGTCATGCAGCTTGTCGCGCGCAGCGGCAGCCATGCACATCCGGAAGTGCGCTTCACCCAGTCCGATGGCAGCTACACCTTCGCGTCCACCTCGAACGACCTGCGCTTCCTCGATGTGGCGACCCTCGATCCGGCTGCCATCGCCGACTACGAGCCGTTCGGCGCAGCCAGCCACGCCGTCGTCATCTATCTGGGTTTCAGTGACAACCTGATCAGCGCCACCCGGTTCGGCAGGCGCATGGTGCTGACCAATGGCTCCCATCGCCTGTACCTGCTGCGCCGGCTCGGGTTCAGCCATGCGCCCTGCCTCGTCACCGATGCCTCCGACAGCGACCTCAGCGAGGTTCTGCTGCCGGCGGCGGTCAAGCAGGATCGCGGATTCTACCTGTCTTCCCCGCGTCCGCCGCTGTTCAAGGACTATGTCGATCCTCGCCTGACCTGCGTCGTGCCGGTCACCCGCAAGCACTACGCTCTGAGGGCCAAGCTCGACCTGCAGAGGATCACGGTTCCGGCGCTGTAATCCTGGGCCGAACCCTCCCCTCCCTGGGGCCACGTCGACAGAGATGGCCGGATTGGTGAATCACCTGGCGGAACTGTCGAATGACGCCTGTCGGGTTGACCCATACGCTTCCCATCCTCAACAAGAGAGGATGTCAGCGTGATTGAACAGCCACGGACCACCGAACCCGCAGGAAAGGACACGCCGATCGTCCATGTCCTGATGGGACTGATCTGTGTCTGGCACCGGCGCCAACCGGGGTCGGCACACGATGACCAGTGAGCGCCACCGTGCTGTGCGGCGTCCCTCTCGGACCTAGGCGCCGCCGTGGAGATTTCGATTGCGGGGCTGAGCGAGGTTGGGCCCGACTATCCGGACCGTGTCGATCTTCCGGTGATGGTGCTTGGGCTGGACCCCATTCCAGATGCCTGGCAGATGCCCTTCCATGCGCACCGGAAGGCACAGCTGCTGGTTGCCACGCGCGGCTTGATCATGCTGGAGACTGCAGCCGGCCTGTGGGTGGTTCCCCCACAGGGTGCGATCTGGATTCCCGGTGGCCTGTCCCATCGGGCCAGCAGCAGTGGGCGGCCGCACGGGTTCGTGGTGTTCGTGGAACCCGGTGTCGTGCCGGGGCTGCCGACGCACTGCGCTGCAATGGCGATCACCCCGTTCATGCAGGCCTTGCTGGAGCGGGCGTCCGCCCTTCCCGGGCACTACGAGCCCGGCAGCGCGCAGGACCGCCTGATGGCCGTGTTCCTGGATGAGCTGATCGCCGCGCCACCGGAGTGGCTCCATCTGCCCATGCCATCCGATGCAAGGTTGCGCCGGCTTGCCAACGCAATGCTGGACACGCCAGCCGAACGGGCAACGCTTGAAGTCTGGGCGAGCCGGATTGGAATGAGCGAGCGCAACATGTCGCGCCTGTTCTCTGGAGAAACCGGTTTAAGCGTAAGGCGCTGGCGCAGGCAGCTGCATGTTGTGGTCGCGCTGCCGCTGCTGGCCAAAGGCAGGACAGTACAGGCCGTTGCGGACCACCTGGGCTATGACAGTGCCGGAGCGTTCGTGACCATGTTCCGCAAGACCGTGGGTGCGCCGCCCAAGCGTTTCCTGGCGGAGCGAGGCACTCGGCAGCGGGCATCGGACGCCGACGATCAGCGGCCGCAGGAGCCACGTTGACGGATGCGGGAGCGCGTGGCTCCCGCACCGGCAAGGATTGTCCTTCCCCTCAGCGCTGGTAGTCCTTCAGGAACAACCAGGTGATCAGCGTGGCATCCGGCCCCTTCGGGTCGGTGAACGGCAGGCCGGACTGGCTGCCGCTCCACGCATGGCCCATGCCCTGCACCACATAGTGCTGCACCAGCGTCCTGCCACCGTAGGCGTAGGTATCCACCGTATACGCACGTCCACCCGGCACCTGGCCGTGATAGGTGCTGGTCGGCACGTACTTCACCGAGTCGTTGTCCAGACCGTCGTCGGCCAGATCATTGGTCTGCAGGAACTGGCGCACGGCCTGCTGGCCGTTCACCGGATTGACGGTGAGATCGGCGCTGCCATGGAACACCAGCACCGGCAGCGGTCGCGGCGACGGCGATCCCGAGCACTGCCAGGCCAGACGGCCATTGCTGTCCGGCGAATAGATGCTGCCGGCCAGCAACGCATAGGCGCTACCGGAAATCGTGGTCGCACCCTTGAACATGCCACCGGAATGGATGGCGCCGGCAGCGAACACATCCGAATAGCAGGCCAGCATGATCGAGGTCATCGCGCCGCCCGCGGAAATGCCGGTGACATACACCCGGTGCGGATCCACGCTGTAGCCCGCTTTCACCTTGTCCACGATGCCGGCCAGGATCGAGGCTTCGCCGCTGTCGCGGGCCTGGTTGATCGGCAGCTGCCAGTTCCAGCAGCGGGCCGGATTGGAGGTGACGTTCTGCCGGGGGTAGACCACGATGAACCCCTCCGTGTCGGCCACATCATTGAAGCCTGACGCCTCGCCCATCAGGTTCGGCCCGGTCACACAGCCATGCAGCACCAGCAGCAGCGGCAGCGGCTGGCTGTCGTCATAGCCGGCCGGCACCCATACCTGGTACTCGCGGGCGCCGAACAGATTGCCGTAAAGGCCGATATCCCAATGACCGGCCGGGCCAGCGGCAACCGCGCTGCCCGCCATCGCCAGCCAGCTGCACAACACCAGCAGTACCGCCTTGATCGAATCGATTCCGGATTTCATGACCAGATCCTCGTGCGTGAGTCGTGGATGAAGGAGTACCGGGGACCGCTTCCGGCTGGGGGCGCGCCCAGTATCCGCATCCACGGGCCGCTGCCGACTGGACCTAGGTCCACTCGCTGCTGGCCGATGACACCGCTAGCCTTGGCTGCAGGGGTGGCAATGGGCCATCCGCACGCTCATGCCTGGGGGAGGACCGAATGAAACGGAATTGTTTGAGTCTCATGATCGGCGCGCTGCTGGCCACGGGGCCGGTACTGGCACAGGAATCACCGACGGCAGGCAGATCCGCTTCGCCGACCAACCTGGACAGCATCAAGGTCACCGCGCGCAAGCGTGAGGAAACCCTGCAGGAGGTGCCGGTTGCCGTCACCGCATTTACCTCCGAGGCGCTGGACAAGATGAATGTCCAGGACATCAGCGACCTCGATGCGCAGGTGCCCAACCTGACCATCTACGCGGCGCGCGGCGCCAGCAGCACGGTCACTGCCTACATCCGTGGCATCGGCCAGTCCGACCCCACCTGGGGCGCGGACCCGGGCGTCGGCATCTACCTGGATGACGTCTACATCGCACGTCCGCAGGGTGCGCTGCTGGATGTGTTCGATGTCTCGCGCATCGAGGTACTGCGCGGCCCGCAGGGCACGCTCTACGGCAAGAACACCATCGGCGGCGCGATCAAGTACATCTCGCGCGGCCTGCCCACCCAGACCGAGGGCTTCGCCCAGATCACCGTGGGCAACTACAGCCAGCTGGATGCGAAGGCGGCCATCGGCGGCCCGATTGGCGGCGCCGACAGTGGCCTGCGCGCCCGCGTGGCGGTGGCCAGCATGAACCACGACGGGTTTGGCGAGAACACCTTCAACGGCCAGCCGGTCAGCGACAAGCAGATCAATGCCGCCCGACTGAACGTCGGCGCGTACGCGGGCGATGACTTCGACGTGCAGTTCGCACTGGACTGGATCGATGACCAGTCCGGCATGCGCGGTTCGAAGATGCTGGCGCCCAATCCGTTCCTGCGCGCATACCCGCCGATGGACAGCCGCTATGACATCCGCTCGGGCATGCGCAACCTCAACAACGTGGAGAGCAAGGGTGCCTCGGCTACGGTGAACTGGCGGCCGAACGAGGACATTGCGCTGAAGTACGTGGTCGCCAAGCGTGAATCGGACAGCGAGGCCAACATCGACTTCGATACCGCGCCGGTCAAGCTGGCCGACGTGGGTGGCACCTATCACGACGACCAGGTCAGCAACGAAGTGCAATTGAACTACGATGCCGGCGGCCGGGTGCGCGGTGTGGTCGGCCTGTACCAGTTCAGTGGCGAGGCGGGCGGCCAGATCCAGAACAACTACTTCAGTGCGCAGTTCGCCGACAACCAGGGCAAGGTGTTGACCGACAGCATCGCGCTGTACGCGGACTGGACCTTCGACCTGACCAGCAAACTCAAGCTGGATGTAGGCGCCCGTTACACCGACGAGGACAAGCGCGCGATCGTGCTGAACCGCCTGTACGCCGACCCGGGTTTCAGCCGGCCGGTGGCGGTGACCGCGGACTTCGACAAGAAGACCAACTTCAAGAACGTCTCGCCCAAGGTCTCGCTGGACTACCAGATCACTCCGGACATCATGGTCTACGGCCTGGCCACGCGTGGCTTCAAGTCCGGTGGCTACAACATCCGCGCCAACGCTGTGGCCGTGCCACGCTCGGCCGAGCCGTTCGACGACGAGACCGTGGACAGCTACGAGGTCGGCAGCAAGATGGCCTTCCTCGACCAGCGCCTGTTCCTCAATCTGTCGGCCTTCTACAACAAGTACAAGGACATCCAGTTGTCGGTGTTCACCGGCCTGGATACCAATGGCGATGGCGTCGATGACTCCTTCTTCGGTGATTTCACCAATGCCGGCGCAGGTACGGTCAAAGGCCTGGAAGTCGAGTACCAGTACCTGCCCAGCCAGCACTGGCTGATTTCCGGCAACCTGGCGTGGCTGGATACCAAGTACGACGAGTACATGGATCGTGGCGTCAACGTGGCCAGGCAGATGAAGTTCACCAACGCGCCGGAGTTCTCGGGCGCGTTCAACGTGGAGTACCGCACCGAGCTGGCCAATGGCAGCAACCTGTCGGCACGGGTGAGCTACAGCTACCAGAGCGAGGTGTGGCCGACCACCGACCTGAGCCCGGTGATCCGCCAGCAGGGCTACGGGCTGGTCAATGCCGGCGTCATCTGGCGCCTGGATGATGCGTGGACCTTCTCGCTGCAGGGCACCAACCTGGCCGACAAGGAATACCGCACCACCGGCTACAACATCCCGGCGGTCGGCACGCTGATTGGCTTCTATGGTCCGCCACGCCAATATAGCCTCAGCGTCCGTTACGATTTCTAGCGCATCCGTTACGATCTCCAGGAAGCTTCTGCATGACGCAGTCTTACGACGACCTTTACTGGAACAGCAATGATGGGTTGCGCCTGCACGCGCGCGACCATGCACCCGATGCGGGGCGGGCAGCGCGTGGCACGGTGGTCTGCATTCCCGGGCTGACCCGCAATGGCGCCGATTTCGATGCGCTTGCCGATGTGCTCACCGCCGAGGGCTGGCGCGTGATCGCGGTCGACCTGCGCGGTCGCGCAGGCTCGGAACGCGCATATGACCCGTCCAGCTACAACCCGCGTGCCTATGCGGATGACATGGTTGCGCTGCTGCGCTCGCAGAACATCGCCAAGGCGGTATTCGTCGGCACCTCGCTGGGCGTGCTGGTGACCATCACCCTCGCCTCGCGCGCGCCCGAGCGGATCGCGGGCGCAGTGCTCAACGATGCCGGCCCCAAGGTGCCGCGTGAGGCGCTGGCACGGATCGGCAAGTACGCCGGCAAGTCGGTGCCGCCGATGGACCTGGTGCAGGCCACCGCTTACGTGGAATCCATCGGCAAGGCCGCGTTCCCTCGCTTCAGTACCGACGACTGGCGGCAGATGGCGGTGCGCACCTTCCGCCCGCGCAGCGATGGACTGCTGGAGCTGGATTACGATCCGGCCGTGATCCGAACGACACGTCCGTGGCTGCTGTGGTTGCTGCGGCCGGTGCTGTGGCGTGCGGTTCGTGGGCTGACCGCACGGGTGCCGGTACTGGTGGTGCGCGGTGCGCTGTCCGACATCCTGCCGGCCGATGTCGCGCGGCAGATGGCGGCCACCTCGGAAAGTGCCCGCCTGGTGGAAGTGCCGGATGTGGGACACGCTCCGATGCTGTCCGAGCCAGAGGCACGTGACGCGATCCTGGCCTTGCTGGAGCGTGTGGCGTGAGTGCGGAGAGCAATCTGCCTCCCGCGCTGCAGGCGTTGCAGCAGTGGGCGGCCAGCGAGCGGGTGAGTGGCGTGACCCACGTGGACCAGGCGCGCATCGATGCCTTTGCCGACGCCACCGGCGACCACAACTGGATCCACGTCGATCCAGGCCGCGCGCAGACGCAGCTGCCGGGCGGGCAGACCATCGCGCACGGTTTCCTGCTGCTCTCGCTCACCGTGCAGGACGATGTGGTCGCCCTCACCGGCTTCCCCGGCATCGCCCATGTGCTCAACTACGGCCTCAACAAGGTCCGCTTCCTGGCGCCGGTACCCAGCGGGTCCGGGGTGCGGGTGCGCTCGCAGCTGGTGTCACTGGACGCGCGCCAGCCGGGCCAGTGGCTGCTGACCCAGCGCAAGGCCGTCGAGCGGGTTGCCGATGGCGAGCTGGCACTGGTCGCTGAGCAGCTGTCACTGATCGTGGTCGTCCCCTAGCACCACCCTGCCCGGTTCTCTCCCTACACTGGAGCGATGTTGACGCCCTCCATCGTCCTCTTCGCCTGCATTGCATGGACCGCACTGCTGTTTGGCGTGGCGCTGTGGGGTGAGCGCCGGGGGCACCGGCTTTCGAAGGCATGGCCGCTCATCTACGCGCTGTCGCTGGCCGTGCACTGCACCGCGTGGACCTACTACGGCGCGGCCTCGCAGGGACTGCAATGGGGCTTCCCCATTCCACCCACCCTGGCCGGCATGGCGTTGATCTTTGCCTTCGGCCTGCCGTTCCTGCTCCGCCTGGGGCGGCTGGCCAAGCAGCACAACAGTGCCACCATCGCTGATCTGGTCGTCGCACGACTGCGTGCCGATCGCGGCCTCGGCTTCACCATCACCCTGGTGGCACTGTTCGGCATCATTCCCTACATCGCCCTGCAGCTGAAAGCCGTCAGTCAGGGCCTGGGCGCGCTGCTGGGCGATCGTTTCGCGCCTGCTGCCGCGCAGCTGGACATGTCGTTCTGGTTCGCCCTGACGATGGCGGCGTTCACCCTGCTGTTCGGTGCACGCAAGGCATCGGCCACCGAGCCCAATCGTGGCATCGTGGTCGCACTGGGGCTGGAGTCGGTATTGAAGCTGGTGGCGCTGCTCGCCATTGGCCTCTATGCGGCGCTGTCGGTGCGCCAGGCGGGCACGCCGCTGCTGGAAAAGATGGCGCAGCTGCCGCCACCGGCCATCATGCCGGACTATCTGACCATGGTCGCGCTGGGGGCGATCTCCGCGTTTACCCTGCCGCACCAGTTCCATGTCGGCGTGGTCGAACTGCGCCAGACCTCGGACCTGAGGACGGCACGCTGGTTGTTCCCGGTCTACCTGCTGCTGATCGGGTTGCCGTCGGTGCCGATGGCGCTGGCCGGTGCCGCGCAGCTGCCCGCATCGGTGTCGCCTGACCTGTACGTGCTGGCGCTGCCGCAGGCCGGTGGCCACCACCTGCTGGCGCTGCTGGCCTATCTGGGCAGCCTGAGCGCCGCCACCGGCATGATGATCCTGTCCGGGCTGACCCTGTCGATCATGCTCGGCAACCATGGCTTCGGCTCACGGTTGCTGGACGGTATTGCCGGCGGTGCCGCGGCGGCCGACCTGCGTCCACGCGTGCTGGCCTTCCGCCGTGCCGGCATCCTCGCCGTGTTCCTGATGTCGTGGCTGTACAGCCGGGCGATGAGCGACACCGAGGCACTCAGCGATTTCGGCCTGATGTCCTTCACCGCCCTCTCGCAGCTGGCGCCGGCGGTCCTGCTGGCGGTGTATCGCCCGCGCACGCCCTCTCCGGCCATCATCGCCGGCATCGTGCTGGGGTCGTTGGCCTGGCTGTGGCTGGTGCTGCTGCCGATGGTGATCCCTGCCTCGCCCCCCGCCTCGGGGCCCGATGACCTGCACTGGCTGTCCGTGGTCTCGCTGCGCCTGCAGTCGGGCCATATCGCCATCAGCATGGGCGCCAGTCTGGCGGTCAACCTGCTGACGGTTGCGCTGGTGTCGCGCGCGGTGCGTCCCTCGTTGCCGCGACGACGGGATGCGGTGGCAGCAGCCTCGC
Organism: Stenotrophomonas sp. 80084_Sma; assembly: GCF_056481995.1. Taxonomy (NCBI): domain Bacteria; kingdom Pseudomonadati; phylum Pseudomonadota; class Gammaproteobacteria; order Lysobacterales; family Lysobacteraceae; genus Stenotrophomonas; species Stenotrophomonas sp. 80084_Sma. The sequence continues at coordinate 2,555,592 of NZ_CM151177.1, forward strand.
TGCGCAGGACGGCCGGACGCTTCCTCGGCCAGGAGCGGGCCCGGCAACTGATGGATGGGCATGCCGGGCAGCTGCTGGACGACGACCGGGTCATCACCATCGAACGCGAACTGAGCGCCGTGGTCGGCGCGGGCATGGCGCGCCTGCTGGTGGAGGCCGCTCGCGATGGCGGTGCCGCGCCCTTGGATGCGGTGACCCGTGCTGTGGGCGAAGCCACCCAGGCGCTGCGCTTCAACCAGCGCCTGCTGGAAGCGGCGTTGGAAAACATGAGCCAGGGCATCAGCGTGGTCGACGCGCAGCTGCAGCTGGTGGCCTGGAACAGCCGCTACGCCGCGTTGTTCAAGTTTCCGCCCGAGTTGCTGCAGGTCGGGCAGCCGGTGGTCAATCTGACAGCGTGGGCGCTGGCCGAACTGAAGATCGGCGACGGCCCGGGTGACTCTCGCGACAAGGCCCTGCAGCGTCGCGCCGCACACATGCGGCGTGGCACGCCGCATCTGTCCGAACGGATCTTCCCCGACAACACCATCGTCGAGATCCGTGGCAATCCAATGCCCGGCGGTGGCTACGTGGCCACCTTCACCGACGTCACCGCCTTCCGCCGCGCCGAGGAAGCGCTCAAGCGCAGCAATGAAACCCTGGAGCGCCGCGTACAGGACCGCACCGCACGGCTGGAACAGGCAGTGCACGAAGCCGAGCGCGCGAACGTTGCCAAGACACGCTTCCTGACGGCGGTCGGCCACGACCTGATCCAGCCACTGCATGCGGCGCAGCTGCTGACCGATGCGATGTCGCAGCACATCGAATCGGAGTTCCTCGACAGTTTCCTGCGCCAGATCCGTGGTGCGCTGGACTCCACCGACGACCTGCTGTCCGGGCTGCTGGATATCTCCCGTCTTGAGGCGGGCGGGCTGGTCGCCGATCCGCGCCCCTTCGCGCTGTCGACCGTCCTGGATCCGCTCGCGCAGGAGTTCGCGGTACTGGCGGCGGCGCGCGGCCTGCAGTTCCGTTACGTGCGGACCCAGGCATGGGTGCACAGTGACCCGCTGCTGCTGCGCCGTGTGCTGCAGAACTTCCTAGCCAATGCCATTCGTTACACCCGCCATGGCGGTGTGTTGCTCGGTGTGCGCCGCCAGGGACAGGCACTGCTGATCGGTGTGCATGACACCGGCCCCGGCATTGCTCCGGAGCAGCAGGCGGTGGTGTTCGAGGAGTTCCACCGGGTCGATCGCAGCAACGGCCAGGGACTGGGCCTGGGCTTGACCATCGCGCACCGCATCGCCGACCTGCTGCACGCACCCCTGCACCTGCGCAGCGTGCCCGAGCACGGCTCGGCCTTCTCGATCAGCGTGCAACGCGCAGCACCACCTGCGACCCCGCGCAGCTCGCCGCCGGCAGCCGGCAGCAGCGCGCTCAAGGGAGTCCGCGTGCTGGTGGTCGACAACGACCCGGACGCATTGGAGGCGATGCGGCAGCTGCTGCTTTCCTGGGGTTGCGATGTCATCGCGGCAGGCAACGCCGATGACATCGGACCCTCAGCGCACGAGGCGGCGCTGTGGCTGTTCGACTATCACCTGGATGATGGCGATACCGGTGTTGCGCTATGGAAGCGGCTGGTAGGCATGCATGGGCCGCGGCCGACGGTGATCCTCAGTGCGGATGCCGGCAGCGATACGCGCGAGGCGGTGCGCGGCGTTGGGCTGTCCCTGCTCAACAAGCCGTTCAAACCGTTGGCGCTGCGCTGGGCGATCAACCACCTGCTGGCGGCCAGCACCACGCCCTGACCGGTCAGGGCTCAGGCAGTTCTTCGATCTGCCGGGACGGATCGGCCAATCCCATTTCGTGCAGCACGCGGATGGCCTGCGCGCGGTTGCGCACGCCCAGCCGCTCCATGATGCGTGTCATGTGCGCCTTGACCGTGCGCAGCTGTACGCCCAGCCGGTCGGCAATCTGCTTGTTGAGCAGGCCCTCGGCCACCAGCCCCAGCACCTTGTACTGATGTGCCGACAGGCTGGCCAGGCGTGCGGCCAAGTCGGCATCCCTGCTGAACGTCGCCACCCGTGCCACCGGTTCGCGCAGCAGCGCCGGGATCCAGCGCTCGCCCTCCAGCACGGACTGCAGCGCGGACTGCAGCTCGTTCAAACCCGAGCTCTTGGGCAGATAGCCCGCGGCGCCAAGGTCGATGGCACGCCGGATGACCTGCGGCTCCTCGTTGGCGGAGACGATGATGATCGCCAGGCCCGGCTGCAACGCACGGATCGTGGCCAGCCCGGCCAGTCCGTGGTTGCCCGGCATGTGCAGGTCCAGCAGCATCAGATCGATCGACTGGTTCTCGATCACCTCCAGCACGCTGTCCAGCGAATCAGCTTCGCTGATCTGCAGATCGGCGACCGCCTCTTCCGCCGCGCGATGCAGTGCCGCGCGGAACAAAGGGTGATCGTCGGCGATGAGCAGGGTGGGCATGTCCTGGCGAGATTATCAAATCGGGTGCACGCAGGAACAGGTACCTAGGTACGCTGGTGCAGCAGGAAGGGCTTGCTAGTGTGGTGCGGAGAAGGCCGGCGACCGCAACGCCGCCCACGAGGAAATGCCATGTCATCCGCCCCCACTCCCGATGCCAATGCCTATCCGCTGCTGATCAAGCAGCTGCTGCTGATGCCGCTGGCGGTGAGCCCTGAACAGGAAATCGTCTACGGCGACCAGGTCCGATTCGACTACCGCACCCTGCAGGCGCGCATCGGCCAGCTGGCCGGCCTGTTGACCTCGCTGGGAGTCGGCCACGGCGACACGGTGGCGGTGATGGACTGGGACAGCAACCGCTACCTGGAGGCCTACTTCGCCGTGCCGATGATCGGTGCGGTGCTGATGATGGTGAACGTGCGCCTGGCCCCAGAGCAGATCGCCTACACGCTGAACCACAGCGGGGCGCGGGTGATCCTGGCCAACCGCGAGTTCCTGCCGCTGCTGGACGCCATCGACGAGCAGCTGCCGGACCTGCGCACGCGCATCCTGCTGGACGATGCAGGCGGTCCGCTGCCGCCAGGCTTCACCACCGAGTACGAAGCGGGGTTGCGCGATGCCACGCCGATCGTCCGCTTCCCGGACTTCGACGAGAACGCCCGTGCCACGGTGTTCTACACCACTGGAACCACCGGGTTGCCCAAGGGCGTGTATTTCAGCCACCGGCAGCTGGTGTTGCATTCGCTGGCGGCGATGGCCGCGCTTGGCGGTGCACCCCGTCAAGGCCGCCTGCATCGCGACGATGTCTACATGCCCATCACCCCGATGTTCCATGTGCACGCGTGGGGCCTGCCCTACGTGGCTACGGCGATGGGCATCAGGCAGGTCTATCCGGGGCGCTACCTGCCTGCGAAGCTGCTGGCATTGATCGCCCGTGAGAAGGTGACCTTCTCGCACTGCGTGCCAACCATCCTGCACATGCTGCTGGAGCATCCGGACGCGGCGCAGACCGGCCTGGAGGGCTGGAAGGTGATCATCGGCGGTGCGGCCCTGCCGCGTGCGCTGGCGCAGCGTGCGCTGGCGCGGGGCATCGACATCTTCGGCGGCTATGGCATGTCCGAGACCTGCCCTCTGCTCACCATCGCCCAGATCGACGTGGACAGCGTGACCGATGCCGATGAGGTGCTGTCGCTGCGCACCAAGGCCGGCATACCGGTACCGCTGGTGGACCTGCGCATCGTCGATCCGGACATGAAGGATGTCGCCCACGACGGCATCGCCACCGGAGAGGTCGTCGTGCGCGCACCCTGGCTCACCCAGGGCTACCTGCACGATCCGGATGCATCTGCAGCACTGTGGGCAGGAGGCTATCTGCATACCGGGGACATCGGCAACATCGATGAATACGGCTACCTGAGGGTGACCGACCGGATCAAGGATGTGATCAAGACCGGCGGTGAGTGGATCTCCTCGCTCGCCCTGGAGGACATCATCGCCCTGCATCCGGCGGTCAGCGAAGTCGCGGTGATCGGCATCGCCGACACGAAATGGGGCGAGCGGCCGTTGCCGCTGGTGGTCAGGCAGCCTGGCAGTGAGGTGACCGAAGCGGAGATCATCGAACTGGTCGCTGCGCGAAGCCGCTCAGGGGACATCTCACGGTATGCGATTCCGGAACGGGTCAGTTTCGTGGAATCGATCGAGCGGACCAGCGTGGGCAAGATCAACAAGAAGAAGCTGCGTGGGTTGCATGACCCAGCGACTGGCTCGGGCCGTGGGTGATCTCCGCCCGATCGCCGAGGTCAATGCTCGAAGGACACGATGCAGGGCACGCCAAGGTATGGAGCGGCGCCCCGGGACGATGATCTCCCGGGGCACCACTGCTCTGCAGCAGACCTGGTTCAGTTCTGCCAGGACCGGTCACCCTCAGTCGATGCAGGGTCCCTTCGCAGCGATCTCCGTGCCGGATCCCTTCGCACCGATGCTGGCCGGGCCCTGGCATGCATCAAAGCTGTACTTGATCAGCTTCCACGCCCCACTCGACCACCGGTATGTCCACGACTCGGAAGCACCGCTCGGCAAGGTATTGGAGATCGAGATGACCTCGCCCTCCACACCGCGTGCAGGCAATGGAACAGGCGGGCCCGCCGCACCGGCCGGCTTCAGGCTGCCAGCAGACTGATAGCTGTGCGAGATGGCCAGTTCGCCCGTCTGCAACGCCGGCGCGTAGGCGGGCGAATTCCGTTTGATCCAATCGACGATGTAGCCGGCTTCCAGCGAATCCGACGCGTACGTGGCCTTCGCAACTACAGTGGCGGTCGCGGTGCCCGCGATCGGTCCTGCATTGACGCCCCCACCGGGGACTCCACTCAGTGCCAGCACCAATGGCAGCGCCGCGCCCAACAGCGAGAACTTCATACCCTGCTCCTTGTGTGTATGCAGCTTTCTCAACGGGCCGTCTATGACCCGCGGGCAGTGTAGGCATTGCGGACAGGCTGGGCATCGGCGCAGTCATGCCCATTTCTCATATCCATCAGGCTTCGAGCGCGAGCTGCCCTGCTGAAGGTCGCAGCGCCGATTGTGTTGAACGCGGCGCTTAGATCCGCGTCGTTGCCATGAACCGTTCGCGGTCCTGCTGCGTGCGGCGGCGGATCTCCTCCAGCGCCTGGCTTTCGGTCGCCTGCAGCATGGCTTCGAACAGGCGCTGGAAGTGAAGGCGCATCGCATTGCGCGCGGCCACCGGATCACGCGCGCGCAGGGCTTCGAAGATCGCCATGTGCTCGTCCGCACGGCTGGCGCCATCATCATGGCAGACCCGGGCATAGACCTCGGTCACCCGCGGCAGTTCGCTGCGCATGCGCCAGATCTGCTGCACGAAGAATTCCACCACCGGGTTGCCGGAAAGCCGTGCGATGGCCAAGTGGAAACGGCGGTCGTACTCGCCGGCTTCTGCGTCACTCAGGTCGCGACGGCACAGCGCTTCGGCCAACGCCTGCAGCTCGGCAATGCCGGCATCATCCAGATTGCTTGCAGCCAGAGCGGCGGCCTCGGCCTCGAATACCGCGCGGGCGGCGGTGAGGTCGAAGGCGCTGACATCCGGCAGACCGCCGGACGCCTGCGTCGGGCGCGGTTTCACATGCACGCCCGAGCCGATGCGGATGGCGATCCAGCCCTGCGCCTCCAGTGCGATCTCGGCTTCGCGGATGGTGACCCGGCTGACACCGAACCGTTCGGCCAGCTCACGCTCGCCCGGCAGCCGCGAGCCCGGCGGAAATTCGCCGTCCTCGATCAGCTTGCGGAGCTTGGCAGCGATGGTCTGGTAAAGGCGGTTGGCGGACATGCGGCTGACCCTTGGCGATTCCTTCCGGGTCCCTGCCCTGCCACCGCGGCCGGCAAGGGTCCGGTTGGAGCGACGGCGCGACCACTGGCCGCGCCGCCCTGTTCAGAACTTGTATCGTACACCGAAATACGCACGCCGCCCGTAGGTCACCACTTCGCGGAAGTTCCCATAAAGCGGCTGGTAGGCCACGCGCGGCTCGTTGGTCAGGTTCATCAGCTCCAGCGACAGCGACAACTGCTTGTTCACCCGGTAGCGCAGGCGCAGGTCCACGCTGGTGTTGTCATCGTAGTAGCGGTTCTGCTGCGCGGTGTTGCCGGTGAAGTCCTGATAGTAGTGCGAGCGGAACTTGCCGATGGCCTGGATGTTGAAGCGCCCGACGTCCCAGTAGATCGAGCCGGACAGCACGTGCCGCGAGAAACCACTCAGGCCAGCCGGTGGCACGATGGCCGGAATGATCGTGCCATCGCTGGCCAGCTGCTCGCCCAGTCGCGAGTCCTGGGTCTGATAGTCGGCATCGGCGTAGTTGTAGCTCAGCTTGAAACCCAGCCCGTCGAACGGCTTGGGCAGGTACGACAGTCGATGGGTGGCGGTCAGCTCGAAGCCGGTCAGCGTGCTGTTCTCGTCGGTGGTTACCTGTTGCCGCACCGGTACGGTCACGCTCTGGCCGTCGATGGTGTAGGTCTCCGGCACCAGCGCAGTGGCGGTGCCGCCGTTGAACTGCTTCCAGTACACCGCGCCGGCCAGCATCGTGTCCGGGTTCGGGTACCACTCCAGGGAAAGGTCGCCGTTCCAGGACATCAGCGGCTGCGCGGCGGGGTTGCCGCTGGCGCTGATGTCATCCAGCGCGTCGGCCAGGTTGCCGTAGGTGGCATCACTGCTCACGTTGATGGTGCGCCCGGCACCCAGCGCGGCAATGTCCGGCCGTGACATCGCGCGATATGCACCGACCCGCAGCAACACGTCCGGGCGCAGCTCGAAGGCCGCGTTGAGGCTGGGCAGCAGCTTGTCGTTGCCCGCCTTGAACACCTGCGTGCTGTACTCGCCGGTGGGTTGCAGGCGGATCGTCCCGTCACCGTTGTCCTCGATGCGCAGCCCGGTACGCACGCCTTCAGAACGAACATCGGTCTTGACCCAGCGCAGGCCGAGGTTGCCGGTCACCGGCAAGCCGAACAGGGTGCTGCTGAACTCACCCATCAGATAGAGCGCGCGTGTCTTCTCGGTGATATCGACATTGTTCGGATCCTGGAAACCCGGATCCAGCCCGCTGTCGAGGCTGCCGCGGAACGACTGGTACAGGCAGTTCGGATCGAAGTACGCCCACGAGGAGATCGTGTTTCCGCTGGCGGCATCCATGAAGTCATCCTGCGGGAAGGGTGCACGGCAGGCCTGGTTGGCGGCGATGATCTTCGCTTTGTCGGCCGCCACGCGCTGGTCGTAGTCGGTTACCAGGGTGTTGTCGCGCAGGCGGTAGTCGGCCTGGCTGGCGCGCACGCCGCCCTTGATGCGGGTGAAGAAACCGGACTCCGGCATGAGGCTGGCATCGAAGCGGCCGGCCTTGATCCTGTGGTCATTCTCGGTGGCGCTGGAGGTCACCCGCGCCGCGCCGGTGTAGGCGTCCCAGTTGTTGGGGTCGAAGTTCGGCGCCAGGGCAACACTGGGCACTTCGCCGTGCCAGTCCCAGTCATAGTCCACGTAGCCGGTGGCACCACTGCTGATACCGGGCACGACGGCATTGTTGACGTCGCGCTGGTTGGCGCGCAGGCGGGTCATGCGCTCGCTGTCGAGGCGATTGGTGTGCGAGTAGGAAAGATCGGTAGACAGCTCCCAGGCCGGGGTCGGGCGCAGGATCAGGTTCAGGCCACCCCCGGTGTATTCCTCGCCACGCCAGTAGCGGTTGGAGGTGGAATCAATCGAGGTGCTGCCGTGCAGGTGGCGCACGATACCGTCTTCGTCAACCTCGCGCTGGGTGATGCCGCGTCGTGCGTTGGACAGGCTCAGATCGCTGCGGTTCTCATACCAGTTGCGCTCGGTGTGCTCGAAGTCGAGGTTCACTTCAACCACATCATTTGGCCGCCACTGCAGCGCGGCGAACTCGCTCTGCCGGTCGTTGCGCTCCTGCTTGAGCCGGTAGATGCGGCTGCTCGGCACCAGGTAGTACGGCGCGCCGTTGGCGATGGCCTGCGCGGACACTTCGTTGCAGTTGGCATTGCCCACGTTCTGCGTGCCATCGCAGGCATACCAGGTGGAACCGCTGGTAATGCTCTCTTCCGGATCGGTGCCGTCCAGGCGCTGGAAGCCCAGCGAGATGCCCAGCTTCTGCCCGTTGCCGAACTCGAACTGATCGATGTAGCTGGCGGTGCCGCGATAGCCGATGCCGTCCTTGTCACGGTACTTGCTGTCGTACTCCGCCCAGCTGCCGCGCAGGTCCAGCTGCACTGCACGCTTGCCGTACTCCAGTGGGCGCACTGTTTCCAGGCCGATGGTGCCGGCCACGCCGCCTTCGATGATGTCGGCGCGCTGGGTCTTGTAGATGGCCACCGTGTTGATCAGCTCGGCCGGGAACATGTTGAAGTTCACCGAGCGGTCGCCGCTGCCGTTGGTGATCTCGCGGCCATTGAAGTTGGTGCTGCTGAGGAAGGCGCCCAGGCCCCGGATCGAGATCTCCGAGGCGCCGGTCTTGTCGCGGGTCGAGGCGGCGCCGGTCAAGGTCTCGATCGCATCGGCCAGCGACGGTGCCGGCAGGTCGCCGATGTCATCGGCCGAGAGCACGTCGGCGATGACCGTGTCGTCGCGCTTCTTGTTGATCGAACTCTGCATTGATTCGCGGATGCCGGTGACCTGCACCTGGTCCAGCGTGGTGGGATCCTGCCCTGACGCGTCCTTGCTGGACTGCGCCTGGGCCGCGGGCATGCCCGCCAGCACGGCAAGCAGCGCCACGATCAGGGGTGTGGGGGACAACGAGATGCTGTGCACTGCTCCGGCGGGTCGCCGCATGGTTTCCTCCTCCCAAAGGATCGCCTGCATGCCAGGCGTGGGACGCAGCTTCGGCACGGCGACATGAAAATGTCAACCAATTGGTATGCGAATGTTCAAATGCCTTTCATCCATACCAGTTGAATGCAATTTAATGTGCTCATGCAGCATGACTTTGCGCGAAAGCTGGCTTACAACGGACCCGGAAGTGGTATGCAGACCCACCCTGAAACGACGGCCCGGCCGTCTCTGGAAGGATTTCATGCGCATTCGTCCGCTTGCTCGACATCCGCTCAACAATCCATCACTGTTTTGCCTGACCACTGGTCTGGCAATGTGCCTGACCACTTCAGCGGCAAGTGCAGCCAGCTGGCTCGTCCACGATGTCGCTGAGTTCACTACCGCCGCCTCGGCGCTGCAGCCCGGCGATGAGATCGTGTTGGCTGACGGCACCTGGACCGACGCGCGATTGCTGCTGAAAGGCCAGGGCACGGCAGCCGCGCCGATCGTGTTGCGCGCGCAGACCGCCGGCAAGGTCGTCCTCAGCGGACGTTCGGACCTGCGCCTGGCGGGTAGCTACCTGCAGGTGTCCAACCTGGTGTTCCGCAACGGCTATACGCCGGGTGATGCGGTGGTGGCGTTCCGCGAATCCAGCAAGGCGGTGGCCCGCCACAGCCGGGTGACCGGCCTGGTGATCGATGACTACACCAACCCCGATGCCAGCGACCAGGACTACTGGGTATCGCTGTATGGCAGCAACAACCGGTTGGATCACAGCCAGCTGCGCGGCAAGACCAACGCCGGGCCCACGGTAGTGGTGGTGCGCGATGCCACCCAGGGCCTGGACAACCAGCACCGCATCGACCACAACTGGTTCGGACCGCGCCCGGCGCTGGGCGTCAACGGCGGCGAAACCCTCCGCGTCGGCACCAGCGACACTTCGTTGAGCGATTCCAACAGTACGGTGGAGAACAACTGGTTCGAAGGCTGCGACGGCGAGACCGAGATCATCAGCAACAAGTCCGGCGGCAATACCTACCGCGGCAACGTGTTCTACCGTTCGGCCGGCGCGCTCACGCTACGCCATGGCAACGGCAACCGGGTGATCGACAACGTGTTCCTGGGCGACGACAAGGCCGGCACCGGCGGCGTGCGCATCATCAATGCCGACCAGACCGTCAGCAACAATTACTTCGAACGATTGGCCGGCTCCAGCAACCGTTCCGCGCTGGCGGTGATGGACGCGCAGGCCGATCCGCCGCTGTCCGGCTATGCGCCGGTGGTGAATGCCACGATCAACCGCAATACCTTCGTGGACGTGGCGAAGATCAGTTTCGGCGTCGGCCATGATGAAGCCAAGGGCATCGTGGTCGCCGCCAGCAACAGCCGCTTCAGCGCCAACCTGATCGTCAACCGCACCAGCAGGAACCCGCCGAATGCCGCCAGTTCGCTGGCCGGCATCGACTTCAGTGGCAACGTGCAGTCACCGGCAGCCAGCACCGTATTCCCGGGCGGCGTAGAGGGGCGTGGCGTCAGCCTGCAGCAGGCTGCCAGCGGATTGTGGGTGGCAGCGCCCGCCCTGCCCGCCGTGGGCGCCGATCCTGCCCTGGCGATGACCGCGCGCGAGGCGACCGGCGTCGACTGGTATCCCAAGGTGGGCGAAGTTGCCCTGTCACGCACCCGCAATGGAGTTGATCGATGAGGTTGCAGCCGCTGTTCGTCTCCCTGGCCCTGGCCACCCCCTTTGCCCTGCTGCCGGCCGCGCCGCTGTTCGCAGCCCCCGCTGCCGCAGCGAGGCAGGCCGACACCGCGCCGGTGCTGGTGACCGCAGCGCAGTGGCAGCGGATGGCCAGCGAAGGCGGCCGCTACCCGTGGTTCGCCAAGGAACAGGCGCGCACGGAAAAATCGCTGAAGAAGATGATGAAGGCCGGCATCGACGTGCCGGTACCGAAGGACAAGGGCGGCGGCCGCACCCATGAACAGCACAAGCGCAACTACCAGGCCCTGATGGCGGCCGGCACCCTGTACCGGCTGACCGGCGACAAGGTCTATGCCGACTACGCGCGCGACATGCTGCTGCAGTACGCCAGGCTCTACCCCACCCTGGGCCCGCACCCCGAAGGCCGCGGACAGATTCCAGGCCGCGTGTTCTGGCAGGTGCTCAACGATTCGGTGTGGCTGGTCAACGCCATCCAGGGCTACGACGCGATCCGCGACGCGCTGTCCGCCGAGGACCGCGACACCATCGAATCGAAGGTGTTCCGGCCGATGGCTGAGTTCCTCGTCAGCGAGCCGAAGAACTACGACCAGATCCACAACCACGCCACCTGGGCGGTGGCCGCCACTGGCATGACCGGCTACGTGCTGCGCGACCCTGAGCTGGTGGAGAAATCGTTGCGCGGCAGCCAGAAGAACGATCAGTTCGGCTTCCTTCGCCAGATCGACCTGCTGTTCTCGCCCGATGGCTATTACGAGGAAGGCCCGTACTACCAGCGCTACGCACTGGCACCGTTCCTGCTGTTCGCCAACGCCATCGAACGCAACGAGCCGCAGCGCAGGATCTTCGCGCGCCGCGACGGCGTGCTGCTGAAGGCGGTGGATGTGCTGGTGCAGTCCAGCTATGACGGCCTGTTCTTCCCGATCAACGATGCCATCCTGGACAAGGGCATCGATACCGAGGAACTGGTGGCCGGTATCGGCATTGCCTATGCGCGCACCGGTGACGACCGCCTGTTGTCGGTGGCCCAGCAGCAGAAACGCCTGCTGTTGTCCCCCGAGGGACTACAGGTGGCGCAAGCACTGGCCGCCAACAAGGCCAAGCCCTTCGATTACCGTCCGATGCTGCTGCGCGATGGCCCGGACGGCGACCGCGGTGGCCTGGCGATCCTGCGCATGAACGGCGAACGCGGCCAGGCGCTGGTGCAGAAGGACACGATGCAGGGCATGGGCCATGGCCACTTCGACAAACTCAACTGGCTGTTCTACGACAACGGCAATCCGGTGGTGACCGACTACGGCGCTGCCCGCTTCCTCAACGTGGAAGCCAAGCGGGGTGGCATCTACCTGGCCGAGAACCGCAGCTGGGCCAAACAGACCGTGGCCCACAACACCCTGGTGGTGGACGAACAGAGCCACTTCAAGGGCGACTGGAAGCGCGGCGAGGAGCATGCCCCGCAGGTGCGCTTCTTCCAGGCCGATGCCGATACCCAGGTTGCCTCGGCGACCATGCGCGATGCCTACCCCGGCGTGGTGTTCACCCGCACCCAGGCGCTGCTGCGCCACCCCGACCTGGGCCTGCCGGTGGTGCTGGACCTGCTGCAGGTGCACGGCGACAAGGCCGCGCGCTACGACCTGCCGCTGCACTTCAACGGCCACATCGTCACCACCGGCTTCGAGGCAGAACACTTCCCCACCCAGCGCCCGGTGCTGGGCAAGGACAACGGCTACCAGCACCTGTGGCTGGATGCACGCAGCACGCCCGGCAGCGAATCGCGTTCCCTGGCGTGGCTGCTGGATGGGCGCTTCTACACCTACCGCTTCGGCAGCAGTGCGCCGGCACAGGCGCTGCTGGTGGAAAGTGGTGCCAACGATCCCGAGTTCAACCTGCGCCGTGAACCGGCCCTGCTGCAGCGCGTGGAAGGCCAGAAGGACGTGACCTTCTTCAGTGTGCTGGAGCCGCATGGCGAGTACAACGGCACCGCCGAGTACGTGCACGGCGCGGACAGCCGCATCAAGGACATCGTGCGCAGCCGGGGCAGCGATGCAGCGGTGATCGAACTGCGCCTGGCCAGCGGTGCACGCATCGCCCTCGGCGTGGCCGACGACAGCAGCGCCAAGGGCGAGCACAGCGTGACCGTGGACGGCCATGCCTACCGCTGGAGCGGCAGCCATGCACGCATGGACCGCAGCAAGGGTGACGGAAAATGAACGGCCCTGCCGTGGTGGCCAACCTGCGCAAGTTGCCGGTGCGTTCAGCAGTGCGCTGGTTGATCGTGGGCCTGATCGCCGTCGCTACGGTCATCAACTACATCGACCGCAATGCACTGGCGGTGATGTGGCCGGAAATCGCCAGGGAAGTAGGCGCGACCAAGGACGACTATGCCCTGCTGGTAACGGTGTTCATGCTGTTCTACGCCGCCGGCCAGTTCCTGTTCGGGCGCCTGTTCGACATGATCGGCACGCGCCTGGGGTTCGCCCTGTCGATCAGCGTGTGGTCGATCTCGATCGCGCTGCACTCGATCACCCATTCGATGCTTTCCTTCAGCCTGGTAAGGGCGATGCTCGGCATCAGCGAAGCGGGTGCGTGGCCCGGCGCGGTCAAAGCCAATGCCGAGTGGTTCCCTGCGCGCGAACGCGCGTTGGCGCAGGGCGTGTTCAACGCGGGTGCGTCGATCGGCGCGATCGTCTCCGCACCCGCCATCGCCGGCCTCTATCTGTGGCTGGGCTGGCGCGGCACCTTCGTGCTGGTCGGTGCGATCGGCTTCCTGTGGCTGCTGCCGTGGCTGTTTGTCTACCGCGCCGGGCCGGACAAGCATCCGTGGGTGAGCGATGCCGAGCGCCGGCTGATCCAGCAAGACCAGGCCGGGCAACAGACAGAGGCGGCGCCCAAAGCCAGCGTGCGCGAGCTGCTGGCCCATCGCCAGAGCTGGGGCATGCTCGCCTGCCGCTTCCTGCTGGATCCCATCTGGTGGCTGTTCGTGTCCTGGCTGCCGATCTATCTCGCTGAAACCTTCGGCTTCGACATCAAGCAGATCGGCCTGTTCGCCTGGGTACCCTTCGTCGGCGCGATGCTGGGCAGCCTCAGTGGCGGCTGGCTGTCGGGTCGCATGATCCGCGCCGGACACAGCGTGGACCGCGCCCGCAAGCTGGCCATCACCCTGGGGTGCGTGATCATGGCGCCTGCACTGCTGGGTGCTGTGCTGGCCAACCAGCCGCTGCTGGCAGTGCTGGCAATCGCTGCGGTGCTGTTCGGCTTCCAGGTAGCCATCGGCAACATCCAGACCCTGCCCGGCGACCTGTTCGACGGCCGTTCGGTGGGCACGCTGGCAGGCCTGGGTGGCCTGGCGGCGGTCGCCGGCACCTTGATCACCACCTGGCTGGTGCCGGTGCTGACCCGCCACTCCTACGCCCCGATCTTCATCCTCGTTGCCGCGCTGGTGCCGCTGTCGCTGGCTGCGCTGTGGTGGTGGACCGGACCTATCCAGAAGCTCGACCGTCGCGGCGGCTGAGCCTGGGTCTCCTTCTTTTCCAAGTACTTCCATTCCCCCGCAAACCAAGGAGTTTTCCGCATGTCGTTCCAGGACAAGGTGGCCATTGTCACCGGTGGTGGCCGCGATATCGGCCGCGCCGTTTCGATCAAACTGGCTGCCGCCGGTGCACGCGTCTGCATCAACTACGCCCATGATGAAGCCAGTGCCCAGGAAACGCTGGCAAAGATCCAGGCGGCCGGTGGCCAGGCCATCGTGCATCGCGCCGACGTCACCGATGCCGCCGCCGTGGCCGGCCTGGTCGCTGCGGTACAGGCCGCGTTCGGCGAGCGTATCGACCTGCTGGTGAACGTGGCCGGTGGCATGGTGCAGCGTCGGCCGCTGGCTGACATCGACCCGGCGTTCTTCCACGCCGTGATGGACCTGAATCTGACCTCGACCTACCTGACCACGCACGCGGTGGTGCCACACATGCGCGACGGCGCAGCCATCGTCAACTTCGCCTCCCAGGCAGGTCGTGATGGCGGCGGCCCGGGCGCATCGATCTACGCCACCGCCAAGGCGGCAGTAATGACCTTCACCCGTGCCATGGCCAAGGAGCTGGGGCCGAAGGGCATCCGCGTGAATGCACTGTGCTGCGGCATGATCGCCACCCGTTTCCATGATGAGTTCACCAAGCCGGAAGTGCGCACGGCCGTTGCCGGCGCTACCCCGCTGCGCCGCCAAGGGGCGCCGGACGAAGCCGCCGACGCTGCCGTATTCCTGGCCTCGGATGCGGCGGCGTTCATCACCGGTGCGAATCTGGACGTCAACGGCGGCACCTACTTCTCCTGACTGGAATCCTGACCATGCAGCGCTGGACGCTCCTGCTTTCATTGACGATCTGTTCCGCCGCGGCCGCGCCCGGCGCGTTGGCCGCACCGGTCTGGGTCACCGCGTGGACCGCCTCGCCGGCACCGGACCGCAAGGATGGCATCGCCGAGGCCCCCCTACAGTCCGCCGCGCAGACCGTGCGCCAGGACATGCGCATCGGCAGCCGTGGCGATGCGTTGCGGCTGCGCATCAGCAACGAACTCGGCACGGCGCCGTTACGGGTCGAGGACCTGCGCGCAGGAGTGAAAAACGGCACGTCCGCCCCTCTGCCGGTAACGGTGGATGGCCGCGCGGTCATCGAGGTGCCGGTGGGTGCCGCGCTGCTGAGCGACCCGGTACCGATGCCGGTGACGCCGCTGCAGGAGATCAGCGTGACGGCCTATTTTCCGCAGCCGACCCGCCCGGCGGTGCGCCGCACCGAAGTGCGGGTAGCGGACGGCAGGCAGACATCGGTTGCCGACAGCGTGCGGCTGAGCTACCAGCAGAACGTGTTCTCGGCAGTGATGGTGCAGCGCGCTGATCGTCCCCAGGTGATCGTGGCACTCGGCGATTCCATCACGGAAGGTGCCACCGCCCGTCGCGGAACCTTCAACCAGTGGCCGGAGCGATTGGCGCAGCGCCTGCAGCAAGCCTGCCCGAACCGGTTCGTGGTACTCAATCAGGGCATCAGCGGCAACAAGCTGCTTGACCATGGCCGCAGCCACAGCGCCCTGTCACGATTGGATCGCGATGTGATCGCGGTGGCCGATGCCGATCAGGTCATCCTGTTCGAGGGCATCAATGACATCCGCCACGGTGGTGGCACGCAGCCGCTGCCTGGACGCAGTGCGGCGGACATGCTGCTGGGCTATCAGCAGGTTGCAGCGCGACTGCATGCGCACGGCATCCGCGCCTGGCTGGGTACGTTGACCCCATTCGGTGGTTCCGAGCGCTACGAGCCCGTGTCCGCAGCGACCCGCACCTCGATCAACCAGTGGGCACGCGGTGGGAAGACCGGGTTCGATGGCATCATCGATTTCGATGCCGCGCTGCGTGACCCGAAGGCCGTGGAATCGTTGCCCAACGACATCACCCGCGACCACCTGCACCCCAATGACGAAGGCTACCGGCGCATGGCCGATGCCATCGATCTGCGCATGCTGGGCTGCACCCCCACCGAATGAGAGAGAACCGATGAGCCGCGTCGTTTGTTTCGGTGAACTGCTGCTGCGCCTGGGCGCACCCGGTCGTGAACTGCTGCTGCAGACACCGCAGCTGCAGGTCCACGTGGGGGGCGCCGAGGCCAATGTGGCGGTCTCACTGGCCTGTTTCGGCCACGATGTGCAGATGGTCAGTACGGTGCCCGGCAACGCGCTGGGCCGGCATGCCGTGGCCGAGCTGCGGCGGCATGGTGTGGGCGTGGCAGGTGTGCGTGAAGTCGACCGCGACCGCATGGGCCTGTATTTCCTGGCCACCGGCGCGCTGCAGCGCGCCAGTGAAGTGGTGTATGACCGGGCGGGTTCGGCATTCACCAACACTGCCCTTGCCGACCATGACTGGCCAACGCTGTTGCGTGATGCGCAGTGGCTGCACCTTTCCGGCGTCAGTCCCGCGCTGGGCGCCAATGTGGCCGAATCCGTCTTGAGCGCTGCACGGGCCGCACGCAGGTCAGGCGTGCGTGTGTCCTTCGACGGCAACTACCGACCTTCGCTCTGGCAGCGTTGGGGCGGCAACGCCGCCGCCATCCTGCGGGAGCTGTTCGCAGAGGCGGATATCGTCTTTGCCGACCATCGCGATATCGAACTGGTGCTGGGACTGCGCTTCGCCGAGGACAGCCCCATCGCGCGGACCGAGGCGGCTGCAGCGGCAGCGTTCGCGGCGCTCCCGCACCTGCAGTGGCTGGCCTGCACCCAGCGCGACGTGGTGAGTGCAGACCATCACATCCTGGGCGCGCTGCTGTTGGGACGCGACGGTACCCGTGCGCAGGCCCCCTCGCGGCCATTGCCCGGTATCGTTGATCGCATCGGCGGCGGCGATGCATTCGCGGCAGGCATCCTGCACGGGCTGGCGTCCGGGTTCGATGCAGAGAGCACCGTGCGCTTCGGTCTGGCGGCAGGTGCGCTGAAGCACTCCATTCCCGGAGACTTCAGTCCCGTGCGCGAGGCCGATGTCTGGGCGCTGCTGGAGAGTGACCAGTTCGACGTCCGGCGCTGATCTCGCTCCGCCCTACAGGCCGCTCAGCCTGGCCAGCGGCACACGCACGCCGACCATGTACTTCAGCAGCGCCATGCCGAGCAATGCACCGGGCGTCAGCATTCAACGACGGAAGGCTCCTGCCCGCGATGGCGGCCTGGCAGCACTGGGTGGCGGGATGTTCATGCGATCCTCTCCTGCGGAATTCAGCCCTGCACGAGGTCCTGCGCGCACCTACAGCGTCAGCAGCCACGCTTCAAGCGCCCGGGTGTCGCGCATGTCGCCCGTATAGCGATGATCGGGCACGTGCGGTTCATTCGAACCACGTACCCGCCCACGGAACACCTTCATCGGCACCGAGATCCTGGCCAGCCCGCTGGGCAACCGCTCCGGCCGCACGTCCATGTACAGACTGTCGGCGGAGGTCTCGACGCCCACCTGCACCGCGCCCAGCCGCTTCCAGAGGTCCAATGCATCCAGGCAGGCCGAGCCACAGGAAGCATCGGCCACAACCAGGACCCTGCCCTTGCGCACAGGTCCGGCCTGGCTTGCTGCGGATGCTGGATCTGCGCTGGCCTCGGATGGCTCGCGCCACAAAGCCTCACCCCGGCCGCGAGCCTGCGCCATGCCTGCCGTCACCGATTCCAGCATGCGACGCAGCTCAGGCGACGCGTCGGGCGCCTGTTCCAGCTTCTGCAGGAAGCCGCGAAGCTGGGCGATGTTGCCCTCCGAGGTCCGCCACTCTACCCAGCTGCGGTCGGGCAGCGCATCGACAGCGGCCCGGCCCCAGATCAATCGCGCCAGTTCGATGCTCCATTGCGAAGCACCGCCAGTGTTGCCACGCACGTCCAGCACCACCGTCGGTGCCTGCTGCAGCCCTTCGGTTTGCGGAGCAAGCTGTTCAAGCAGCGCGGTCAGTTCCTTGAAGTTCTGCTCCGCAGGGTCGGCATTGAAGCTGCTGGTGGTGATCCAGTAGCTGCCATCGGGCATCGCGTGCCAGCCGTTGGGGGGACGGAAGCTGCGCCGGGTATCAGCCAAGCGCTCCTTGCGCTGTGCTGCCTGCAGCGGCTGCCACCGCAGTGCATAGGATGTCTCGCGTCCGCCCACCTGGAAAACGCAGGTACGCAATGCAGGCACGTAAGGATTGCCCTGTTCGAGCAGCACTTCACCGCCACCCTGGATGCGGCTGGCCTGCAGGTTCCAGCGCCCGTTGAAGTCACCCACCCGGCGTGCAGCCAGCGTCTGCGCATCGATGCCATCGCAGGCCAGCATTCGAGCCCCCAGCGGCGGATGGCCCGGACCACCATCCACGGTCATGACCACCTGCGCATCGCCGTCGAAGCCGGTCAGGAAGCCCGGCCACTGCGTTGGAAGATCGGGAGCATCGGCAAGCGCGTTGAGGCTGACATGCCCATCGTTGAAGGAGGCCGCATAGCCCTTCATCGTCCACCAGTAGCCCGGGTAGCTGGCGACCTGTTCGGCGCGCGAGCGTGCAAGCGCCAGGGCATCGTCCAGCTGTGCGCCGAAACCAGGATTGCGCAGGTCCACGGCGCCCGGATGGCTGCCGCGCATGGCGGCGTCGGCAGCGTCCAGATCCTTCAACAGCGTATCCGACCAGTCGATCGGCGCGCCTTGCGCGGTAGGTGCCGCAAGCACTGCACCGAGCAACAGCCATGCAATGACCATGGATTCCTCCCTTCCCCGGAACAAACGCCAGTCTCGCAGTTCTACTGCCTGGCGTACCGCGCCCGCCGCAACGGGCGCGGCCTTCCATCAATGCAGCGGCACCTTCAACACCGAAGGCGCATTGGCCGGCGAACTGAAGGTCACCGTGCCACCCAGCTGGCTGATGCCCGCGTACCGCAGGTCCACGGTGTCCACCACCAGGGTCAGGCGGCTGCCGGCCGGAAGGTTCCAGCTGCTGGCTTCCAACCGCAGGTCGATGGTCTTCGCCTGCCCCGGCGTGGCACCACGCAGCGTATAGGGCTTGTGGCTGATCAGCTGGCCGTTGCCCAGCACATCCTCGGCGTACAGGTAGGCGTACAGCGTGGTGTTGGCGCGGCTGGGCGTGACGGTCAAGCGTACCTCCGGCGTTCCATCCAGGCGCTGCGCACTCCACTGGATCGGCCCCTGCCAGACACCTGCGGCGTTGCGGCCCACGAAGGGCACATAGGCGCCCGGCGGCAGGTTGATCATCTGCAATGCACCGGAGGCCATCGCCACGCCGGAATTGGCGGCGGTCAGCAGCCCGCTGCCGATCCGGTAACTCCAGCCGGTGCTGCTGCCGCTCGCGACCAGGCCGCCCGTGGGCAGCAGAAGTCCTTTGGGTGCGCTCAGCGCATAGCTGACAGCGCCGGCATTGGTCGCCTCCCAGTTCGGATAGGTACTCCAGCTGCCCTTCTGCGATTTCAGCTGTACTGCAGGCTGGCGATCGATGCCATTGGCTTCACCCTTGAGGTAATGGTCGAACCAGTCGCCCACCGAATCGTAGACCTCGTTGGGAACACCCAGAGCGCCAAAGGCTTCGTTGAGCGCATGATCGCCATGGCGCAGCTGCAACTGCTTGGGGCCTTTCAACCGGGTGAAGAAATCGACCAGCTGGCCCGGCGGGAACAGGCTGTCGTTGAAGGCGTTGGCGAGGAACACCGCTGGCTGGTTGGCGTTGATCTCATCGATGCTGGCCCCAGGGCTGCGCTGCGCCGCCACCGGCAACAGCGAATCCACCGCGCCCTGGTAGTTGCCGACCAGTACATTGCGATTGATGGTCGTCAGTTCCGGTCCCGGGCGGCCGGTGGCCAGGCCGGCTGCCACCAGCAAGGCGATGCCCTGCGCGCTGGGGGTGTCGTTGCTGTACAGCGAGGCCTGCAGATCGGCCCAGCCACTCAGCGCCGCCACGGCCTTGATGCGTGGATCGCGCGCCGCCGCCAGCAGGCTGGTGCCTGCGCCGTAGGAGATGCCCGAAACACCGATCCGGGCCGGATCGGCGCGGGTGTTGTCCAGCGCCCAATCAATCAGGGCGCTGACATCTTCGACCGTGGCTGGCCCTGCGATGTCGATGCTGCCGCCGGACTCCCAGAAACCCCGCGAGCTGTAGCTGATCACCACATAGCCGCGCCGCGCCAGCGACTGCGCCACCCCCACATACTCCACGCTGGGTACCGCCCAGCTGCTGGGCATCACCAGCAGTGGATAGCGCCCGCTGCCCGCGTCCTGCGGTTCGATGACGAAGGCCCCGAGAGGCGTTCCATCCCAGCTGGGAATGGTCCGGTGGGTGGTCTTGACCGTAGCGGCCCAGGCGGTGGGCGCCAGTCCGGTCAGCAGGATCAACAGCAGCAATACCTTGCGCATCGTCGTCTGTCCCCGTCGGTGGTGGCGCAACGGGTTGGACCGTACCAGTGCGAATGGTGGGTGGCACCTTGCGACGCAACATGACGTTTGCTGCATTGCCGGCCTATGGGATCGATGCTATGAGAGCTGGGCCCCAAGGATGAATGGACGTCATGAGGTCACGCTTCCTGCTCTTCGCTGTACTGGCGCTATGTGCGCAACGAACCGTGATGGCCAACGAGCAGGCGTTCTCCGATGCGGCGGCCCGCGAGGTCTTCCGGCGCGCCGAACAGCTCTGCAACGGAGACCGGGGTCGATTGTGGGGTCAATCCCTGTGCGGGCCGATGATGCTGGTGGATCCAAAGAGCCGGCAGGTCATCGCCTCGCAGGCAGACGCACATGGTGCGCTGAAGGAGCGCGGCGATGTGTTCGCAGGCCAGCTTCCGTCTGATGCGATCGTCGCCAACACCGCCGTGGACTGGTCCGGCACACGCTGGACGCAGCTGCTCTGGCCATTGCCGCAGGACGCGTCCAGACGCAGTACGCTGCTGGCTCACGAAATGTTCCATCGCCTGCAGCCGGCGCTGCCCATCATCGCGCCGGCGGAGGGTGGAAACGAACACCTCGACACGCTTGAAGGACGTTACTGGCTGCAGCTGGAATGGCGCGCGCTTGCGGACGCACTTGAATCCACCGATGCAGTAGCGCAGCACGCTGCGATGACGGACGCGCTCGCATTCCGCGCCGAGCGCTACCGCCGGTTCCCTGCGGCCGCGCAGGAAGAAGCGGCGCTGGAATTGAACGAGGGCCTGGCCGAGTACACCGGCGTGTTCGTCGGCAATCCGACGCCGTCGACACGTATCCAGGCGGCACTGCATGACCTTCGCGCACACGTGGGTGATCGCAGCTTCGTCCGCTCTTTCGCCTATGCCACCGGCCCGGCCTATGGCCTGCTGCTGGACCAGGCGGCACCTGGCTGGCGCGGCGACCTCGCCCACCAGGCTCGCGATCTCGGCACGCGTCTGGCCGAAGTGACGCAGGCCCCATTGCAGCTGGACGCGACCGCGCTGGGAGCGGCTGCCGCGCGCTATGACGGGCCGGAGCTGCACGAAGCCGAAACGCTGCGCGAACAGCAGCGCCTTGCGCAGCTGGAACACAACCGTGCGCGCTTCGTGACAGGCCCGGTCGTGCGCCTGGATCTGCGCAACATGCGCATCCAGTTCGATCCCAACACCATGCAGCCGTTGCCAGGGCAAGGCATGGTGTATCCAGCAATGCGGCTGTCCGACATCTGGGGCAGCCTGGATGTCACCGACGGTGCGTTGCTGCAGAGCGACTGGAAGGTCGTATTCGTGCAGGCCCCGGCAAGTGCTGAACCGCCACTGGAGGGGCCGGGGTGGTCGCTAAGCCTGAAGCCGGGATGGTCGCTGGTGCCGGGAACACGCAAGGGCGACTACGTGTTGAAGACGAACCCCTGACCATCGCTACAGGCAGCGCGATGTCCTAGCACGCCTGCGTTTCATCCACGCGCCCCATGATCTGACACATCTCCAGTGCTTGCGCGCTGTCACAGCTTCGTCGTTTCGCCATTGACCGAAAGACGACAGCTTGTGACGCTTACGACACCGCACGGCCTCCGCGGCCCTGTCATCGCGGTCACGTCCCACGCATTCCGCACTACCCGACTCCGCAGTGTCCTCACATGACCTCGCTCCGGCCCGGTCGTGGCGGGCGGCTGCGTCCTGAATCCTCTGCTGGAGAATCGCAATGCGCCTTGCAGGTTTCTTCTTCGCGTTCGTCCTCAGTACCTTCGCCGGTGCCGCCCAGGCCCAGGTCGTCACCCTCAACAAGGGCGGCTTCGTGCTCACCTACGACTGCAGCATCCACAGCGCCACCCGCTACGAATACACGCTCACCGCCGACACCGGCTCCGCCGCGCGCCCGTCCAGCTTCTACAAAGACCCGGACCTGCCGGCCGGCTGCCTCGGCCAGAACAGCACCGCGTCGTATGCCAGCATCCGCAGCGGCTATGACCGCGGCCATCTGGTGACCTCCAACCACATGGACTACAACGCGACCTACATCCGTCGCGCCAACTACATGACCAACATCGTTCCGCAGGTTTCCAGCTTCAATCAGGGCGTCTGGGTGAAGGCCGAAAACGTGGCCGAGTGCTACCGCGACATCGCGCCGGTGGATGTCTACGGCGGCGTTGTCTATGGCGACGCGTCCAACGATTACTTCCTTGCCAGCCACGGCATTCCCACGCCGGAGTTCTTCTGGAAGACGATCATCACCCGCGACCCGAACACCGGCACCGCCAAGGCGATCAGCTGGATCATCCCGAACGAAGCGAACCTGGGCACCCTGGACAGCTACCTGGTGACCATCGCCGACCTCGAGGAGCTGCTGGGCGCCAGCTATGTGGCGATCAACGCGCCCGCTTCGCTGAAGAACATGCTGCCGGCCACCACCTGGCCGCAGCCGGCGGGCTGTGATCTGAGCTGATCCGCCAGGACGCCCGTGCGGTCGCGAATCCGACCGCACAGGCGCACTTCGCCTGGACAGGTACGGCGCAGTTGGATTCAGTGCTCTGCCACCTGCACCACCACTTTGCCGAACGGCCCCTGCTGCAGTGCTGCCAGTGCCGCAGGCAGGCCGGCGAACGAATGCACGCTGTCGATGACAGGCTGCAGGCGCTCGCGTTCGATGAAGCCGTTCATCCCCTCGAAGGCCCGGCGATGGCCAACCGAAACCCCCTTCAGGGTCGCGCGGCGCAGCATGAGAGGAACCGCCGGCATGTGCAGGTTGGGATCCTCGAGGAAGCCGATCTGCAGGATGTGCCCGCCCACTGCGAGCGCCTCCACGCTCTGGGCGAGGTTGCCGCCTCCGAGCAGCTCAAGCACATGATCGACGCCCTGCCCTCCGCTCAGCTCCATCGCTCGCGCGCCCCATGCAGGATGCTGCCGCGTGTTGATCGACGCCCATGCACCCAGCCGTTCTGCAAGGGCAAGCTTGCTGCCACTGCGTGAAGTCACGATTACCCGGGCTCCCAGCCGCTGGGCGAACTGCATCCCGAACAAGGAAACGCCACCGGTCCCCTGCACAAGCACGGTCTGGCCAGGAGCGAGTTGGCCGGCCTCGACCAGTGCAAACCAGGCCGTCAGCGCCGCCACCGGCAACGTGCTGGCCTGCAGGTCAGACAACGAGGGGGGCGTAGCGACTGCCACGTCCTCCGGCAGCACCACATACTCCGCCAGCACTCCCGGCAGCGGACCGCCCAGGGACAGTCCGTGCTGCAGCATCTCGGGCGGAGGCGCGCCATCGAGCCACTGCGTCCAGAAATTGCCCATCACCCGCTGGCCAACGCTGAAGCGTCGCGCTGGGCTTCCGGTTTCGACAATGACGCCGGCCATGTCCGAAGCGGGAACAAACGGGTGTGGCAGCGGACCGGACAACAGTCCGCCGTCGATCACCAGGCGATCGCGGTAGTTGAGCGACACGGCACCGACCTTGACCAGTACCTCACCAGGGCCTGGCCTGGGAATGGGGCGCCGTACGCAGCGCAGGTGAGCAAGGCCCGGGGCATCGAGCTCCCAGACCTTCATGGTCGAAACAGACATGGGAAATCACTCATTGGCGCGCGGAAATGCGCCAGGAAAGTCTATTGACGCATGGATGTGTTCAGTGACGGGATATTGTCGATACACTGAATCCATAAATTCCCCAATTGACGCATATGACCAGCTACAGTGCGGCGCGCCTACAGGGCATCAGTGTGTTCGTCCAGGCCGTGGACGCCGGCAGCTTCACCGCAGCCGGTCTGCGCATGGGGCTGAGCAAATCGGCCGTTGGCAAGAGTGTGGCCACGCTGGAGCGGCGACTGGGCACCCGGTTGCTGGATCGCACCACGCGCAGGCTGGCGCTCACTGTCGAGGGCGCCGAGTTCTACCAGGTCTGCCGGCGCATCCTGGCCGAACTGGACGAAGCCGAATCCAACGCAGCGTCGCGGCGGCAAGAGGTTTCCGGCCTGTTGCGGGTCAGCCTGCCGGTAGCGTTCGGGCAGCGCTGGGTGATGCCGGTACTGATCGGACTGGCGCAGCGCCATTCGCGGCTGCAGCTCGATGTCAGCTTCACCGACCGCAGGGTTGATCTGCTCGAGGAAAACGTCGATCTGGCCGTCCGCCTGGGGCCGCTTGACGACAGCAGCTCGCTCTCTGCCCGCGCGCTCGGCCGCCAGCATGCCGTGATATGCGCTGCACCCGGATACCTGGCGGCACGTGGCGTCCCGGTGCGCGCCGAGGATCTTGCCGGACACGACTGCATCACCTTCGGCCGGCAGGGGCACGCGCTGCCCTGGACGGTGCCGGACGGCTCCGGCGGGCTTGTCCAGCACCGCATTGAAGGGCGCCACCGCATCAGTGACGGCGATGCGCTGCGTAGCGCATTGCTGGCCGGGCTGGGCATTGCAGAAGCGACCACCTGGCTGGTGGGGGACGCGCTGCGCAGCGGCGCACTGGTGGCCGTATTCCCTGCCTCGGGTAGCACGGGCGCGCCCCTGCATGCGCTCTGGCCTACCACCCGCGACCTTGCTCCCAAGGTGCGTGCCGCAGTGGATGCGCTGGTCGAGGCGTTCGTTCCGTCTCCACCGTGGGAAAATACCCGCTGATCGCCCCCATGGCTGTTGTTTCAAGGAGCTGTAGATGTCCCGTTTCCCCTTCGATGCCGTGCTGTTCGACTGCGATGGCGTACTCGTTGATTCCGAGCCGCTGGTCGCCCGCGTGCTTTCGGAAATGCTGACCGAGCGCGGCTGGCCGCTGACCCCGGCGCAGGCCGGTGAGGTGTTCCTGGGCCAGTCCGTGGCCCATCTGGCCGGCCTGATCGAAGAACGCACCGGCAAGCCGTTCACCGAGGAATGGCTGGAAGAGTTCCGCCAGCAGCGCAACCGCGCGTTGGAACGTGACCTGGTTGCCATCCAGGGTGCGCCCGAGGCGGTGCGTGCGATCGCGGTGCTCACCGGCGGCCGGATTGCCTGCGCGTCCGGCGCCGATCTGCACAAGGTGAAGCTGCAGCTGGGCAAGGTCGGCATCCTTGATGCCTTCGGGGCCCACGTGTTCAGCGGCCAGGACATGCCGCACACCAAGCCGCATCCGGATGTCTATCTGGCCGCCGCCGCTGCGCTGGGCGTGGACCCGAAGCGTTGCGCGGTGATCGAGGACACTGTTACCGGTGCAACGGCCGGTGTGGCCGCTGGCGCAACCGTGTTCGGCTTCAGTGAAGGCGGTCCGCACCACAGTACGCCGGAGGCCCTGCGTGCGGCGGGTGCACAGGTGATCTTCCAGCGCATGGAAGACCTGCCCGCCCTGCTTGCCGCCCATGCGGTCGACGCGGTCGCCTGACCTTGCCTCAGCCCGCAGCGCCGAGTGCGGCGCTGCCGCGCCTTCCGGCGTAGTGCAGCACGAACAGGTAAAGGCCGGTGAACAGTTGCAGGAACAGGGGGGGCAACGGCGAGTAGGTGATCCACGCTGCAGGTTCGCCCTGCCCCAGCCCGCGAACGGCGAAGTTGGCGATCACCGCCAGGGTGAACACGATCGAGGTCCAACGATGCACGGGCCGTGCCCAGCCACCGCGGCTCATTGCCGGCGCCTCGCTTCGGAACGGGCTTCGATCATCTTCCAGCCATTGCCTGACGGGTCACGGAATCCGGCGTCGACGGCGCCATAGCGCTCGATCGGCTCCTGGGTGAATTCCACGCCCAGCGCCAGCCATTGCGTGTAGCACGCCTGGCAGTCATCCACGGCCAGCACCAGCGGCGGCATTGCGCCCTTGGCCACCAGCTGCTGCAGCGAAAGCGCGGTAGCGGCGTCGTGGGTGGGCGGGCCTGGCACGAACAGGCCCAGCTGGAAACCGTCCTGGCCCGGGCTGCGTACCGTCAGCCATCGGTAGCTGCCATTGCGTACGTCGGTATGCACTTCGAAGCCGAGCTTGCCGACGTAGAACGCCAGCGCCTCATCCTGGTCGCGCACATACAGGCCGACCGTGCTCACAGTGTTCGTCATGGGACCTCCCTCAGGTAGGGTCCACGTTAGCAACCGCCTCGCGGCGGCGCTTCTCCAAAACTGCGATCTTCAGGTCCGGGCGCTGCGCGGCGCGTGCATGGCATTCCGGCACGCTGGCCGACGCCGCCCGGGTTGCACGCTCACGCTCACGCACATTGCCCGGGCTGTCACCGGTGATGTCACGGAAAATGCGGCCGAAGGTACCCAGGCTGCTCCACCCGGTCTGCGCGGCGATTTCAGTGACCGGCAACTCGGTGTCACGCAACATCGCCACGGCCCGTTCGATGCGCCGGCTGAGGAGATAGCGGTGCGGTGGCAGCCCGAAGGCCTGCTTGAACGAGCGGGCGAAGTGCGCCGGCGACACCGCACTGACCTCGGCCAGGCGTGTGACTGGCCATTCCTCATGGCTGGCCCGGTCCATCCGGTCCTTGGCACGCAGCAGGCGTCGCAGCAGTTCGGGGCTCTGGTTCACGGCGTCACCGCTTGCGCCAGATGATGGCGTGCTGCGTGCCGTGCCTCGGCGGCCTGTTCGACCACCCAGTCACGGAATGCGATGACCTTGGCGCTCCCACTCCGCGCCGAGGGCGCCACGAACCAGAAGCTGCGACCGTCGCTGGCGACACCCGGATGCGCCTGCACCAGGCGCCCGCTCTCCAGCTCGGCCTGGAACAGGATCGGCGAACCGATGGCGATGCCCTGCCCTGCGATCGCGGCACCGACATCCAGATGCTCGACGGCGAAGGGCGTGACCAGACTCCCTGGTGCCGGCGGTGGAAGGTGCCCGTGCGCGGCGAACCACAGGGCCCACCAGTCCGGCCGACCGAGCAGGGGAATCTCCAGCGCGGTGCTGCCCAGCCCACGGGCCGCCGGCAGCAGCGCTGGCGCACACAACGGCATGAAAACGCTGGGGAACAGGGGCGTGGCCTGCAGCCCAGGCCACTCGCCATGCCCGTTGCGGATGGCGGCATCGAAGTGGCCGGCGGCAAGATCCTGCGGCTCTGCCGACAGATCCAGTTCCAGCAGGAGCTGCCGATGGCGGGCGCGGAACGTACCCAGCCGCGGCGTCAACCAACTGGTGCCCAGCGTTGGCAGTACGGACAGGCGCAGTCGCGCCGCATCCATGCCAGCGGCGCGCATGAAGCTGGCGCGTAGTGCGTCGAATGCCCGGGTGGCTTCCTGCGCGACGCTGGCACCCACCACCGTCAGTTCCACGTGCTGTGCGTGGCGCAGGAACAGGCAGGTACCGGTCTGGGCCTCCAGCCGCCGCACGTGATAGCTCACCGATGCCGCAGTGGTGTCGAGCTCCTCGGCGGCACGCGCGAAGCTGCCCAGCCGCGCCGCCGCCTCGAAGGCGCGGATGGCGGCAAGCGATGGCAGCTGGCGTTGGGTGACCATAAGTGTGACTTAGCCTGAGCCCCGATATCTGCGTGGTCAATCCCCTTCGTACCCGCAACGATGGGGTACCTTCGGTAGGGGATCACGCATATGGATCGACGGCAGTTCCTGGTCACCCTGGCCGCCACGGCCGCGTCCACCGCCCTGCCCTCCGGGTGGGCCCTGGCCAGTCACAGCGATGACTGGAAATGGTTGCAGGGCACCTGGCAGGTCCGGCACCAACGCCTGAAGGAGCGGCTGGTGGGCGATACCCGCTGGGAAGCCTTCACCGGCGCCAGCGCGGTCTGGCTCACCCTGGGCGGGCTCGGCACCATCGATGACAACGTCATGGCACTGCCTTCGGGTCCCTACAGGGGCCTGGGCGTGCGTGCCTTTGATCCGGTGTCTTCCACGTGGTCGATCTGGTGGATCGATGGCCGCAATCCTGCCCATATCGAAGCCCCCGTACGCGGCGGTTTCAAGGGCGATGCCGGCAGCTTCCGCGGCACCGACCGGATCGACGGACGCCCCATCGACGTGTGGTTCCGGTGGCACGCCATCCACGGCGAGGAGCCGTGGTGGGAACAGGCATTCTCCGACGACGCCGGTGCGCACTGGGAGGTGAACTGGCGCAACTGGTTCCGCCGCACGGCTGCGGCCCCCTCGCCGCTTCCGACGCTGCCGGATGCACCGGGCGATTTTGATTTCCTGGTGGGCCATTGGAACGTGCGCCATCGTCGCCTGCGCGCCCGGCTGGCAGGCAGCGATGCGTGGGACGCGTTCAACGGCACCCTGCACAACTGGCCGGTACTGGGAGGATTCGGCAACGTAGGTGACAATCTGATGGACGTGCCAGGAGCGCCGCTGCGCGGCATGGGCATCCGCGCCTGGAATGCGGCTGAGCGGCACTGGCTGAGCTGGTGGCTGGATGGCCGGGAACCGACCCGGATCGGCGCGCCGCTGCGCGGTGGTTTCCAGGCCGGTGTCGGCCGCTTCTTCGGCGAAGACCAGCACGACGGTCGAACAATCCAGACCCGGGTGATCTGGTCACGCATCACCCCGCGTTCGGCGCGCTGGGAACAGGCGGCCTCGACCGATGGTGGACGCAGTTGGGAAACCAACTGGGTCAGCGACTTCGAGCGACAGGCATGAAGGCGCTGCTGGCCGTGATGCTGCTGGTTGCTGCGTCGCCTCCCGCGTCTCCATCCAGGGTGCTACGGATCGTCGGACCCGCCGAGCGCTTCGCCCCGGGCGTTGCATCCACGCAATACGACGAGATTCGACTGACCTTGAGCCCGAACGGTAGAACCGCACTGTGGTTCAGCCGCAACCGGCCCGGCGGTCCGGGTGGGTATGACATATGGGTTTCGCGCCACGACGGGCAGCGCTGGCGGCCGGCGACGCCGGTGCCGTTCAACACGCCGGGACGTGACTTCGATCCCGCCTTTTCCGCCGATGGCCGCGCGGTGTATTTCTGCTCGGATCGAGCAGGCGGCCAGGGTGGTGACGATCTGTATCGGGTCAGCGTGGGGAGCGACGGCCGATTCGGGGAGCCGGTCAATCTTGGCCCCGCAGTGAACAGCGCGGCCGATGAGTTTGCGCCGATGCTCTCGCCAGACGCAGCCACGCTGCTGTTCTCCAGCAATCGTGCAGGCGGTGCGGGTGGCCATGACCTCTACGTCGTAGCGATGGTCCGTGGTGAGGCGCAGCCCGCGCGGCCAATGCCCGGAGACCTCAATACCTCGGCGCAGGAGTTCGATGCCACCTTCCTCGGGGATGGCCGTACTGTGGTCTTTGCCCGCGCTCTCGACTTCGGCAGCGCACCGGTGCGCCAGTTCATTGCCTACGAACGTGGAGGCCGTTATGACGCGGGCCATGCATTGCCCTCGCCCTTGAACGAAACCTCCGGCGACAGCTACGGCGCGATGCTGGATGGCTCGCACCCCGGCATGTTGACCTATTCGGCGCGGCGTGCGGACGGTGCAGGGTTGGACCTGTACCGCATCCGCTACTGGATGAAGCGCCCTTGAAGGCGGATGTTGTCGATTCCCGGCGCCCCGGTTCGTCGAGAGGATGAATACCCCAGGAGAAAATGCAGATGCCCTCCCATCAGTCCCTTGCCTGCGCCTGCGGCCAGGTCCGCCTGACCGCCACGGGCCAACCCATTGCCACCGTCGAATGCTGCTGCGACAGCTGCCGCAAGGCCGGCGCCATGCTGCAGTCGCTGCACCGAGCACCCGAAGTACTGGGCCCGCATGGCCAGACGCTTTTCGTAATGCACCGCAAGGATCGCGTCAGCATCGATGCCGGACATTCCATGCTGCGTGCGTTGCGCTTGTCCAGCAGGGGCGGCAGCCGCCGCGTCCTGGCGGGCTGCTGCAATACGCCGCTGTTCCTGGAGTTCAGTGGCGGCCATTGGCTGAGCCTGTATGGCCTGTTGTGGCCCGCATCGGAAAGACCCGTCGTGGAGATGCGGACGATGGTCAGTGATCTTCCTGATGCGTCTGTCCTTCCGGACGATGTGCCCAACCTGCAGACCCGGTCGCTGCGGTTCTATGCACGGTTGATGAAGGCGTGGATCGCCATGGGCTTCCGCAGCCCTCGCATCGAAGTCGCGGGAGATAGCCATGTCTGAGCCCGAGCGGATCGAGATCGAGATCGAGATCGAGATCGAGATCGAGAGTATCACCACGCCCGGGCACATCCAGCGCGTGGATCGTGCCAAGTATCTCGCCATGCGCCATGCCTTGCTGCAGACCCTGCCTGCGCAACCGCCAGGGTTGACCGTTGCGCAGGCCAAGCAGGCGCTGCTGCCGCACCTGCCCGCCGCCTTGTTCCCGGCAGGCGCCACCGCCGGCTGGTGGTTGAAGGCCGTGCAGCTGGACCTGGAAGCCAAGGGCGTGATCGAGCGCGTCACGGGCAAGCCGTTGCGCCTGTTCAAGCACCTGGCGGCCGGCTGATCAGCGCTGCGCAGGCAGCTCCAGCCGGTGCTTGCGGCACAGGCGATACACCGTCACCCGCGAGATCTGCATCTGCCGCGCGCACTCGGAAACGTTGTAGCCGGTCTGGCGCAGGGTCTGCAGCAGCACATCGCGCTCGGCCTGGCCCCGCGCATCGTGCAGCATCGCCCCAGGCAGGACCGCCACCGATGCGCCCAGCTCCAGGTCACGCTCGCTGATCAGCTCGCCCTCGGCCATGATCGCTGCACGCTGCACACGGTTCAGCAGTTCGCGTACGTTGCCGGGCCATTCGAAACGCCGCATGGCCTGCAGTGCGGCCGGCGCAAAGCCGCGTGCACGCACGCTGTGCCGCTGCCGGAAGCAGCGCAGGAAGTGTTCGGCCAGCAGCTGCACATCGGCACCGCGCTCACGCAATGGTGGCATGAGCAGGCGCAGCACGTTCAGACGGTAGTAGAGATCGCTGCGGAACCGGCCCTGCGCCACCGCGTGTTCCAGTTCCACGTGGGTGGCAGCCAGCACTCTCACATCCGCCCGCAACGGCTGGCTGCTGCCGACGCGCTCGAAGGTGCCTTCCTGCAGTACACGCAACAGGCTGGTCTGTGCCTCCGACGGCAGGTCACCGACTTCGTCCAGAAACACCGTGCCGCCGTGCGCGGATTCGAACACGCCGATCTGCCGCTTGTCGGCACCGGTGAACGAGCCACGTTCGTGGCCGAACAGCTCCGACTGCACCAGGTTGGCCGGAATCGCACCACAGTTCACCGCAATGAAAGGCCTGCCAGCACGCCCCGACAACGCATGCAGCGCATGTGCGGCCAGTTCCTTGCCTGTACCGGTTTCGCCGGTGACCAGCACCGGCAGCTCCACCGGCGCGAACTTGTGCAGCACCGTGCGCACCGCATGCAGCGCAGCGCTTTCGCCAATCAATGCGTGCGGTCCCTGCCTGCTGCAGGTTGCGTCGACAGGCGGATCATCCGCGTCGAACTGCTGGCGCATTGCGCAGACCAGATCCTGCAGGCCGAACGGCAGCGTGAAGCGGGAACGGCATCGCTGCAGCAACGGCAGCCAGGCCGCTGAAGCAGGTCCGCCACCCGGTGGCAGTACCGCCAGCCAGGGTAGATGCTGGTGCTGCTCGATCCACGGTACCAGCAGCTGCAGCGCGACCGCATCGAGGTGGCGCAGATCGAGCACGGCGAGCAAGCGATCGCGCCCGCGCAGGCCAATCGCCATGGCGGGATCGGGACGGATGCTGCGCACATACCAGCCTGCTGCCGCCAGCGCACTGCGCTCGTTCGCCAACGGCTCGCCAAACCAGAGCACGCAACGTGACGTTGAAGCCTCCGGGACCGCTGCCATGCTTCCCCCAGCATCCGGACACTGTCGGCGGACTGTCAGGCAATCACCGGCGTGCCGCCCCCCGCCGGGACCTCTACGGCCACCGGGGCGGCCTTTGTTGGGCGGATCCTAGCGCTTCCCTAAACGGCGGCGCAATGAGCAGTGCGTCAAGAAATTCCTGGCTGAAGCGGCACCGTTGCAGACCGCGACGCCACCTGTAACACGGATGCGACAGTCGCCCGCCGCCCTTGCCCTGCGGTGCCTGGGGCTTCGAAATCCCAACAATTCCACGACGTGCCTGTAACAGCGTGGCAGCAGCCCGGTCAGGTGCGGCACGGTGCCGACATTGGCCGGTGGGCACTTCGGAGTTGGCACGGTTGATGCGTGGTTCCGCCGCACCCATCGCGGGAGATCGGCATGGACGGCTCCACCCTGATTCGCGGCCTGGCCGCAGCACTGGCAGTGGCCCTGCTGTCGGTTGGCGCGGGCGCATCCGCATCCGGCGCCCGCCAAGGCGTGAAGGCACAACCGGGCGAGATCGTCCTGCTGCGGGATGTATCCGCGCGCCCGGCATATCGCATGGCACCGCCGGGCATGGCGCTGATTGCCGACCCGAAGCCGCAGCGCGAGATCGCCACCGCATTGGGTGCCGGCGGCACAACAACCGGCATGGACGAGTTGAGCGATGAGGACTATGCCGGCATGGGCGCCGGCCAGGCTGCGTCCATCGGGGCTCCGGGTGGCACCACCGTTGAACGGGTCACCCAGCAGGCCCTGGGCGGCACGCTGGGCCGCAGTGGCGACGGCATGGTCGGCAGCAATCTGGGGGGTGCCATGAGTGGGCCGCTCGGTGCGGTCGGCAGCAGCACCCGCGGTATCGCCGATACCGTGCGCGGCGCACTGGCCCAGTTCCCGCTGCAGGGCACGGCCCCGGCAGGTGGAAAATGAAGCCCCTGCACGGGTTGCTTCTGCTGCTCGCTGCCGCGCCCTGGGCGACCCGGGCCGATGACTACAGCGGCATGCTCGCCTATCTCGACGTGGCCCGCATCGACGGCCACGCACTTGCCGGAACAAATGGCGCCATCGCCGTGAACCAGGCCGCCGGCGACCTCAACGTGCAGGCCAACCTACGGGGTATCGCCAAGGGTGATCGCGCCGATGTCGCGATCAATGCGCGGCAACTGCAGCAGGGCAACCGCGTGCTGTCCGGACCGCTGCAGGCCACTGCATTCATCGGCGGTGACGCACTGGCCGGTGCCAGTGGCATCGCATCCATCAACCAGGCCAGCGGCATCGCCAACACGACGCTCAACGTCGTCAGCGCGACGCTGGCCCGACAGGGCATACGCGAAACCGACGATACGGCCTTGGCCGCCGAGGGTTCCGCGTTGGCAGGGGGGCGGGACGACACCGGTCACGGCGTCGCGACGGGCACCCGCAGCGCAGGTGTAGGCAACACCGCACTGCGGGGATTCGACGGGGTCCTGCAACTCAATCAGATCGCGGGCAACGGCAACGACACAGCCAACGTATTGGGCCTGGTCGTGCAGGACCGCCCGTGACAACCACCCAACCGATGCACCACCTGATGAGAGAGAGGGCACCATGAAAGCGACCGTCAAACAGACCATGCTCGCCATGGCGATTGCCACTGCCTCGACCGCCGCTGCGGCCAATGGCTGGGACAACCAGAACGCCAACGCGAACATCAATCACAACCACACCGTCAGCGAAACCCGCAACGACACCCACAACCATACCGACAACGACGTACGCAACCGCACCGTCAATGTCAATGTGCAGAAACACAGCAACATCCAGGCCGACGAACGCAAGGAAAAGAACAACCACGGCGTCGACGTGAACCTGGAGAAGGACCTGCGGCTGAGCACCGACATCAATTTCTCCGGTGACCCGAACATCACCGGCGACATCGACCTCGACTCGGCGGCCATTGCCGTGATCGACAACCGCCAGTCGATCAGCAACAACGTCACCAGCAACAGCCTGGTCACCAACAGTGCTTCCATCGGTGACAGCGTGGGTGCCGGCGCCTCGGGCAATCTCGGCTTCAACGTGGTGTCCGGCGACAACAACGCGCAGGACAATGCCGCGTCGCTGTCCGCTGCCGACGCGTCCTTCAGCTTCGGCATGGCCGACGCCGAGGTGTTCGTCAACCAGGCCGGCTTCGGCAACGCCACCATGAACTCCGGGGTCACCAACGCCGCAGGTCTCGGCGGCAACGCCTTCGGTGGTGCTTCGGGCAACATCGGCGTGAACATCGCCTCGGGCAACAACAACGAGCAGAAGAACGCGCTTGCGGCCTCGGTAGCGACCACCGCAGTGGCGCAGTCGAGCATCAGCTCCAACCAGGTCTCCACCGGCAACACGGTCAGCAATGCCGGCTTCGTGCAGTCCTACACGGATACCGTGCAGGTCGGCATGCGTGGCGGCGTCAGCGGCCTGACGCTGGCCTATGGCGCGGGCACCTACCGCGGTACCGGCAACGCCTACCAGATGGCCAACTACTACCTGGATACGTGGAGTGGCGAGCTGCCACACCCGGGTGGCAACAGCACCGGCCACATCGACCTGGACAACCAGATCCAGAACGCCACGATGAACCCCAACCGGCCGGGGGTGGGCGGCCTGGGCTTCGATACGCGTGAGAGTGGCACCAGCCAGTTCGTCGAACTGGGCGTGGCCGATCTGTACGCCAGCCTCAGCGGCACGGTCAGCACCACGCGCTGGGTGAACGTCAACGCCACCAACACCTCGGCGTTGTCCGGCAGCGCCTTCTCCGGCGCCTCCGGCAACATCGGCGTGAACGTGGCTGCAGGCACCGGCAACCTGCAGGCCAACAGCCTGGCCCTGGCCGTCGCCCAGCCCAGCACCGGCGGCGGTGGTGGTAGCGGCGAGTAGGCGCAACACCCCGGCCGTCCGCCAATGGTCGGGTTCCCGGGAGCCCCTGTTCCTCCTCCCCCTTGGGACAGGGGCTCCCCCCTGCTGCCGGAGAACGTGATGATCCGTTGCCGCCTCTCGATGCGCCTGCTGGCGATGCTGTTGCTGCTGGGTACCGCCTCCGCGTGGGCGGGCGAGGTGCGCTTCAGCGGCGTATTGCCCAATGGCGCGTTGCTGCAGCAGAAGGTGGAGAGCATGCAGGAGCGGCGCTACCGCAACGTGGTGCGGCAGCACACCGATTACAGCTGCGGGGCCGCCGCGCTGGCCACCATCCTGCGCCACGCCTACCACCTTGATACCGACGAGGCGACGGTGATCGAGGGAATGATGGGGGTCTCCGATCCCGCTCTGGTAGCCGAGCGCGGCTTCTCGCTGCTCGACATCAAGCGCTACGTGGAATCGCTGGGCATGCGCGGTCGGGGCTACCGCATCGATGAAACACGACTGCGCACCCTTCGCGTGCCAGGACTGGTGTTGATGGACGTGCGCGGTTTCCGCCATTTCGTGGTGCTCAAGCAGGTGCGCAACGGCATCGTGGAAGTGGCCGACCCGATCCTGGGCAACCGCAGCCTGGCCCTTCCGGAGTTCCTGGCCGCCTGGCCATCGCGCGCGGTCTTCGTGGTGATCGGCAGCGACTTCGATCGCAACACCGCTCTTCTGCAACCCAGCGAACGGCCAAGCGCCCGCGCGCTCTACGCGCGGCAAGGGCCGATCACCGATGCCGAACTGGTCGACTTCGGCTTCAGCCACGCCGACCTGTTCTGAAGGAGGTTCGACCATGTTCCGCCAACCGATGATGATGGCTCTGCTGCTGGCCTTCCCTTCCCTGCCTCTGCAGGCGGCAGAGGGTGCTCCCGGTCGCGGCCTGAAGGAAATTCCGGACCCGGAACTGAGCCTGATGCGGGGGCGCTACACCGTGGGTGGCAACAACGTTGCCTGGTTCGGGGTCAGCATGGTGTCGCAGTGGCAGGCCAGCAACGGCGCGACGCTGCAGGGCAGCCTCACCCTGGGCATGGACTTCCGTGGTGGTGGCGCGCCGAAGCTGAGTTTCCAGCCCAGCGTGCATGTCACGGCAGCCGATGCGCCGCTGCCCGATACCCACGGACGCAGCATCGACAGCAGCGGTCTGGCCAACGCCAGCGGCCTGGTGCAGAGCGTGCAGGTGGCCGGCGATGGCAATGTCGCGCGCAACGTCACCACGCTGACCGTCCGCGAGGGTGGCGTGCCAGCCGTTCTCTCTGATGGCGCAGGCAACGTCACCGCGCAGCAGGCCGGCGCCAGCGCGACCGCCATGCTGGAAGGCAACCAGGCACGCCTGCTGCTGCAGATGGATGGCCAGGGGCTGGTGCAGCAGTGGATCCGCAATGGCAGCGTCGGCCAGGGTATCGCCCTCGCCGGTGACGGCCAGATCGCCAGTAACCAGCTGCGGCTGGAGCTGGTGCGCAACGCCGTGGGCAGCAACCTGCCGTTGAGCCAGAACGTGGCCCAGGCGATTGCGTTGAACCGCGGCATGGGGCCTGGCCAGTAACAGGGCCTGGCATTGGGGGAAACGCTCCACAACGCAGGACACCAACATGCACACCCTGATGAGGATCACCCCGTTGGCGCTGGCGGCGCTGGCGGGCACCGCCCTTGCCGCACCGCCGACGTCCGACGATGGCGCTGACGTGCAGGCCCTGGCCAACCAGCTGGAACAGCTGAAGGCCAACTACGCACAGGAAGTGCGGCGGTTGCGCGAACTGGACATGCAGGTCCAGGCCATGCAGGCGCGCTTGAGCGGGCGGGTTGGCCCGGTCACAGCCCCACCGGCCGCACCATTGGCGCAGGCAGCCGCCGCCGCGGTCCCACCGAGCAGCGAGGGCTACGCCAGTACCGCCGCCGAGGCGCAACAGGCCAAGCAGGAGTCGCGGCGCAGCGTGGACGACGTGAAGCAACAGCAATCGGCCCTGTTCTCCCGCCGCTTCACCATCGAGAACAGCCTCACCTACGCCCGCTACGACCGCAAGCAGCTCACCCTCAACGGCTTCCTCGCGCTGGACGCCATTTTCCTCGGCAATATCGCCATCGAGAACGTGGAGTCCGACTCGCTGACCTACAACGTGGCGGCCCGCTGGGGTGTCAGCCCGAACCTGACCCTGAACCTGGACGTGCCCTACCTGGCCCGGCGCACCGTATACCAGAAGGGCGGCGCCGGCGGAGCAGCGGCCGCCATTGCACAGGAAGAGACCAACGGCAACGGTCTGGGTGATATCGGGCTCAGTGCGAACTACCGGTTGTTCGGCGAACGCGGCTGGCGCCCTGAGACCGTGCTTACCGCCGGCGTCACCGCCCCCACCGGGCGCGCACCCTACGGCCTGGACTGGAAGGTGATCGAGCGCGATGACGACGACTACATCCGCTTCGCCGTGCCGCGCGAGCAACCCACTGGCAATGGCGTATGGCAGGCCAACCTGGGCCTGTCGATGGTGAAGACCGCCGACCCGGCCATCCTGTTTGCCAACATCGGCTACGTGCACTCCATCCCGCGCGGGTTCAACGACATCGACAGTAATCCGGACACGGTGAACCCGGGCGATGTGAAGCTGGGCGGCTCGGTGTACTTCGGCGCAGGCGTGGCCTTCGCATTCAACGAGCGGACCAGCCTGAGCCTGTCCTTCAGTGACCGCATCAGCGCACGCGCTTCCACCCGCTTCCAGGGCGGCAAGTGGATGAAGGTAATCGGCAGTGATGCCAATGCGGCATCACTCAACCTGGGCGTGACCTATGCGTTGAACCAGCACACCACGCTGGTGACGTTGCTGGGCATCGGGCTGACCCCGGATGCGCCGGACTTCACGTTGGCGTTCAAGATTCCGTACATGTTGTAGCCAGCTGGAGTCCTATTGCACGTGCGGCAGGCAGATCTGCGCAGAAGTGACAACTCCACATCCACATTCTGGCTGGGTTCCAGCGAGTGGAATGTACTTGTGGCCATGAACGTTGCCGCATCGGCCACAGCTATGTCTTGCATCCGTGCGAGTTACGAACCAGCCGTTGTTCAGCGCATCGGCGATGGTTTGGTCATGGGGCACGCTCGGGTAGGCATTCTCATACGTCGACAGGACCATGCGGCCCGGGCCCCGCACATTTGGTGTCGCTCCGAACTGGATATAACCGCCGTGGTGTGGAGCGACTACAGCAGTTACACCGTCCAAAGCGTTTGAGTCAAATGAGCCGTACTCGGCGTCACCACACAGCACAGCGACGGCGCGCGCAGACTCAACCCTGAGTGCCAGCGAGCTGTTGTTCTTCAGGTAGCTCTGGGTGTTCGGTGAGCCGGCGGAGGGCGAACAGGACCATATTCCGATGCT
Source organism: Stenotrophomonas sp. 80084_Sma (assembly GCF_056481995.1). NCBI lineage: Bacteria > Pseudomonadati > Pseudomonadota > Gammaproteobacteria > Lysobacterales > Lysobacteraceae > Stenotrophomonas > Stenotrophomonas sp. 80084_Sma. The sequence continues at coordinate 2,593,977 of NZ_CM151177.1, forward strand.
CGCCCCCTGAATGTGGACACTCCCTTCAGGCCAGACGAAAAGTGAACCATTACTCGCTAGCGTCCGCAGGAAATGAATGTGGCTTCCCCTGTACAGAACACCCTCTGGCAGACGGACAATCCACTTCCTTTGCAGGGCACTATCGCGATACTTCGGGGCTGTTTTCCAGTACTTTTCTGTTGAGTCCCAGGCCGCCCCACCGGACTCCACAGCAAACAGCCAATGGTCCTGATCCAGATGAGAGAGCACGACTGGTTCAGCATGATTGAACGCAAGAGGATTGAAATTGACAAGCAGTGGTTTGGTTCTGGCCTTGAGCCCAATCGGGCGGCCGAAATCAAAGAAGAGGCGAGGATGTTCGTTGCAATCGACAACCGCGTTGAAGTTTGCCTGGCCTACATCATAGATCGCGATGCCATGGGGTGCTCCCGCTTCTGCATTCTTCAGCAGTTTTCTGATGCCAGCCTCACTTGCAGGCCTGCCGACGGAAAACCTGCCTATTGTTCCGCAGACCTCAACATCTTGAGGCGACATCTTCTCAATCGTCATGAACAGCTGCTCTCGCTCGCCGTCACCACGATCGTCCAGAACGGCCGTTGACACCGGGATCGCCCCGTTGGAGGGAGTATCGGAGAGTGTGATCAGCTGGATCGTCTCATACAGAAGCTGGTCGGTTGGCCCCCTCCCCTCTTCCGCATATGCCAGCAGGAAATCAAGGGAGGGGAGATCCGCCCCTGACTCCAGATAGTTCTTCGCTCCATCTACCGGAATCGCATCAATGAGCAACGGCGCCCCTCGATCTTCTTCGCCTTCCTCTGGCTCGTTCAACGGTTCAATAAGCGCGTAGTACTGCGCACTACGCCCTTCGGATATGTGGCGTTGCATGCTCTGCACCCTCCTTGGCTAGACCCGACACAGCGTCGGCTGGGACGTCATTGCCCCTCCACCGATTAGGCCCGGAGTCGGCGGCAGAATCAACGACCGGACTATTACAGAGGTTCCACGGTGCCCATTCACCCACCGGCACCACAGCCGCCCCCGGCCACTGCTATATTCAGTCCAGCTCGGCAGGCATGGTGCCTGCCCTCGAATCACAGGGAGTTGGTCATGGGTCTGGTACAGGCGGTGAAGGGTGCGGTTGGCGGTGTGCTGGCCGACCAGTGGAAGGACTTCTACACCGTGCCGGCGGGCCTGCCGTCCACGGCGGCGCTGTTCGCGGCGGTGCCGCAGGGCACCAATGCCGGCCGCGGCTCCAACACCAGCGGCTCGTCCAACATCATCACCAACGGCTCGAAGATCATCGTGCCGGAGGGCTACGGTCTGCTGCTGTTCCAGGACGGCGCGATCACCGCGTTCGTTGCCGAACCGGGCGGCTACGAGTGGCGCTCTGACGATCTGAACTCGCAGTCGATCTTCGCCGGTGACGGCCTGGTCAGCACCTTCATCAAGCAGAGCTGGGAGCGCTTCAAGTTCGGCGGCCAGCCGGGCTCGCAGCAGGCGGCCTACTTCGTCTCGCTGAAGGAACTGCCGGACAACCGCTTCGGCACCCAATCGGAAATCTACTGGGACGACGGCTTCCTCAATACCCAGGTCGGCGCGGTCACGCGTGGTTCGTACACGCTGAAGATCGTCGACCCGATCCTGTTCGTGAAGAACTTCGTACCGGCCAGCTACCTGCAGCCGGGACAGGTGTTCGACTTCACCGATCTGGACAACGCCGCGGCCAGCCAGCTGTTCAATGAAGTGGTCGGTTCGCTGGCGCCGGCCTTCAGCCTGTATACCAACGACCCGAGCAAGGGCAACCGCATCACCAAGCTGCAGCAGGACTCGCTGGGCTTCGCGCAGAGCCTGTCGGCTGCGGTCGAACAGGGTTACCAGTGGAAGTCCGACCGTGGCCTGGCCATCGTCAAGACCGCCATTGTCTCGATCGAGTACGACGCCAATACCCGCGAGCTGCTGAAGACCTTGCAGCGCGCCGATGCCCTGTCGGGCTCGCGCGGCAATTCCAACCTGCAGGCCAGTGTCGCCCAGGGCATCCAGTCGGCTGGTGAGAACGGCGGCGCGGCCGGCCTGGTCGGCGTCGGCATGGCCTCGGGCATGTTCGGAGTGGGTGGCATGCAGCAGCCGGTCACTCCGGCCGCGGATGACCCGGTCGCCAAGCTGAAGAAGGCCAAGGAAATGCTGGACCTGGGCCTGATCACCCAGAGCGACTATGACGCCCTGAAAGCCAAGGCACTGGGCCTGTAACAGCAGGACGCACAACGAACATGTCCGATCCCCGAAACGGCCCACCGCCGCTGCCCGGATCCGCGCCCGCGACGCCGCCGCCCTTGCCGGCGGCGTCGTTGGATGGGCCCGGTTCGCCGCAGGACGTCCCTCCCCTGCCCGGCAGCTTCCCGCTGGACACCTCGAAACTGCCACAGGCCATCCGCGATGAAGTGGAAGCGCCCGATCCTGTGGCCATCGATACTTCGGCCAGCGAGCTGAAGGACGGCCTCAACCGCTGCCCGAAGTGCGGCGCCACCGACATCCGGCCCAAGGCCGGTACCGATATCCTGGTCTGCCTGTACTGCCGTCACGAATGGCATGGCGCACGCGTCGAGGAGGAGTTCGGGCTGGGCGAGGCCATCGACCAGCTGCGCGGCACCGTCATCGCCTCCGGCGCACGCGACATCGATGCCGACACCTCGGCGTTGATGACCTTCAAGTGCACGGGCTGTGGCGCAGAAGTCACGGTCAACACCGAAAGTACGATGACGGCGCGCTGCCACTGGTGCCGCCATGTGTTCGGCGTCAACGAGCAGATCGCCAACGGCGCGGTGCCCGATGCCGTCCTGCCCTTCCACATCAAGAAGGACGATGCGGTCGCACGCATCCGCCAGTTCGTCGACAAGCGCCGGATGTTCGCGCTGAAGGCGTTCAAGGACCAGTTCACCCCTGAAAACGTGGTGGGCGTGTTCCTGCCCTACATGATCGTCGACAGCAATGTCAGCGCTGCGGTGGCCGGCAAAGGCGAGATCAAGACCCGTGAGTACACGGTCGGCAGCGAGAAGAACAAGCGCACCCTCTACGACGCCGATGTCTACCAGGTCGAACGCCAGGTCGATTTCACCGTCGACGATCTTCCGCTGGAATCCTCGGCCGAGCGCGGCAACCTGGATACCCGCGCCAACACCAACAACATCATCAACACCATCCTGCCGTTCGATACCAAGAACGCGGTGAAATGGAACGCCTCCTACCTGGCCGGCTTCACTTCGGAGAAGCGCAACCTGGATGTGGAAAAGCTGCGGCCGCGGCTGGAAGACCAGCTGCTGTCGATTGCCCGCGCACAGGTGGAAGGCTCGGTGAAGCGCTACAACCGCGGCGTGCGCTGGGAGCAGGAACAGCTGGAGGTGCATGGCACCCGCTGGGTGTCGATGTACCTGCCGGTCTGGCTGTACTCGTACCATCAGCCTGGCAAGAACGGCGGCATGCTGCACTACATCGCGGTGAACGGCCGTACCGGCGAAACCATGGGCAGCGTGCCCGTGCAGCAATGGAAGATGCTGCTGGCGGCCCTTGCCACCGGCACCGTCATTGAAGCCCTCGCAATTGCCTTCCTGGTGGCATCGACATGAGCGACGACAGTGGCCTCTGGCTGTTGGCGGCAGGTCCGGCCGGCGCAACCGCGCTGTACTGGGCGTTGTACCGCTATTACCGCAACACCGACAAATCGCATTCCTTCGAGCACGAGACCGAAATCGAGGCGCAGCCCGTGACCGGTTCAGACCAGCAGGTGGGCCGGGTCACCGGCACCGAGGAAAAGCGCATACGCGGTGACAACGTGTACGAGTACCGGAAACGGGTGGCAAGGGTGAAACCCGACCAGTAGAGCCAGGCCATGCCTGGCTGATCGACAACGTCGCAACGACGACGGTGAACAGCTTCAGCCGGGCAGATGTGTACGCGCCTGCGACTGTGGCCTGCTTCGCAGATCAGCTCTGTTTGCCATGCCTATACTACCGCCGCTTCCACCCCTGCCATCGTTGCACCTGCTGGTGGAAGCGGCGGGGCTGGATGTCCCCGTCGGGCCGGCCGCCATGCTGCCGCCGGCCCTGCCAGTGATTTGTAACCCAACGCGGTTCAACCAATCACCAGGGGGAAGGCTATGCGCTACACACGTCGTGATTTTCTTGCCACCACCGCCAGCGCTTCATTGGCGTCACTGGTAGCACCCGGGGCCTGGGCCAGCGGCGCCGCACCGGCCGGAAAGGCCGCGCAGGCACGCTACCACCGCTACAACGTCACCAGCCCCGAAGGCCAACGCATGCTGGCCAGCTACGCGCGTGGCATCAAGGCCATGTTGGCACTGCCGGCAGACGATCCACGCAACTGGTTCCGCAACGCCTTCGTGCATCTGATGGACTGCCCGCACGGCAACTGGTGGTTTTATGTCTGGCACCGGGGCTATGTCGGCTACTTCGAACAGACCATCCGTACGCTCAGCGGTGATCCGCAGTTCGCCATGCCCTACTGGGACTGGACCGAGCTGCCACGGATTCCCCCGGCGATGTTCGACGGCGTATTGACGCCCACTGACAGCGCCTATGCGCCGTATACCCGCAACCTGGCGGTCTTCACCCGGTTCATGCGCCCGGCGTTGCAGCGCTACTGGGACACGCTGGATGCAGGCCAACGCGGCCAGCTCAAGTTCCGCGGCTACCTCACTGCAGACGATGTCTGGAACGATGTGACCGGCTACAGCGTCGCGGAAAAGACCGGCATCTCGGGCAATGCGGCCTATGCGATCACCTGCGGCGCCCGCTACCTCTGGCGCGAGAATCCCGGCTTCGATGCAAAGACCGCTTCGGCCGTGTCTCCCGACACCATCCACGCGGGGCTGTCGCCGGTCGAGTTCTACAACGACGATGTCAGCCGCAGCTTCACCAGCTCGCGTACGGCCTCGCACGTGGTGCAGCCTGACGGCGCCACGAAATTCTCGGTACTGGAAGGATTCCCGCACAACAAGGTGCACAACTGCATCGGTGGCGTCGGCGCGGTCGATCCCGGCCCCTACGGCAACATGACCAACTTCCTGTCACCACTCGATCCGATCTTCTACCTGCACCACGCCAACATGGACCGCCTGTGGGATGTGTGGAACCAGCTGCAGCAATCCCGCGGCAAGCCGATCATGCCCATCAACGTCGACCAGCGGCGTCAGTTCATGAACGAACCGTTCCGGTTCTTCGTCGATGCACAGGGCAAGCCCGTTGGCGAGCGTCCGGCCAGTGCGTTCTTCTCCACCACGGCCTTCGACTACGACTACGTCTACGCGCGCCGCAACGACATGCTGGAGGCGGTCACGCTGCCAGCAGCTGCCGGCGCGGTGCGGCTGGTGCGCGGCACACGCTCCGATGGCGCCGTCCGCGTGGCTGTCCCCAATGAGGCGGTGCGCGCGCACCTGACCACATCGGGCCCGCGCCAGTTGATTGCCGAAGTGACCCTGGAGCGACCACACGGTTTGAACAATACGCGCGAGTTCGACGTGCTGATCAACGCACCGGCGGGCACCGCCTCCGTGGCGGCCGACAGTCCGTACTACGCCGGCACCGTATCGTTCTTCGGGCCGACCATGGCCGGGATGGATCACAGCCACCCAACCACGTTCGCGGTGCCGCTGCCGCAGAAACTGGGGGCCCTGCAGGCACTGAATGCCGCCGATGGGGGAACGACCACGCTGGAGATCCGCCTGGTCGCATCGTCCGGCCAGGCACCGCAGACGTTCCCGGTACTGGATGCCGCCATCCTGGTAGCACCGCAGCAGCCGTGATGACGCACGGCAGGTGCCGGGCTGTCCGGCACCTGCCTTCAGCCTGGCAGTCTTCAGCCGGCCTGCCCCAGCCGCACCTTCAACTGCTGGATCTCCTGCTCGCTCACTCCGATCGACTTCAGGTACCCTTCCGCACCACCATACTGGCTGTGCAACGCCGCCAGGAACTGCTCCATGTTGTCCGGTGCGGTACCGGCCATACCGGCCATCTTGCGGGCGATCTCGGGGTTCTGCTTGACCAGCGCCATGATCTGCGCGTTCATCGCGCTGTCCTTCGGCTGCCCTTCCAGGTAGTGCGCGGAGATCGCGTAGTTGTGCACGATCTCGGACTTCGGCACGCCGGCCAGATCCAGCAGCAGGGCAGCGATGATGCCGGTGCGGTCCTTGCCGGCCGTGCAATGGAACAGCACGGCACCGTCCTGCTGCGCGGCGATGCGCTGGAACACCTGCTTGAACTGCGGCTGGCTGTGGCCCAGCCACTGCACATAGGCTTCGCCCAGCGAATCCGGGAAACTGGTCATCATCTTCTGTAGGTCCATCTTCTCGGTGCCCATCAGCGAAATGCGCTGGTAAGCAAAGCGATCATCCCTGGCCAGCAGGTCCGGCGACTGCGCCTCTTCATCGGCAGTACGCAGGTCGATATCCAGCTTCACGCCGGCCGCGGCCAGGGCATCACGGTCGGCATCGGTGAGGCGGCCGAGGTCTGCGGTGCGCACGAACGCATCGGCCGGAATCGGACCGTGGCGGCCCTGCAGGCCGGCGAAGGTACGCACGTTCCAGGCGCCCTGCAGCGGGATCACACGCTGCGCATCGGCAGCGACGGGCTTCACGTTCGCAACGGCCGTCGGCTTCGCGGCGGCGACCTGCGGCGCATCAGCGGCAGCAGCCGTCGCAGCCATCGGCAGGCTGAGCATCAGGGCCAGGACAAGTTCGGTAGAGCGGTGCTTCATGGAATTCTCCGTTCGAATCAGAAGTTGACGGCCATTTCCAGGCCGAAGGTACGCGGGTCGTTGAAGATGCCGCTCTGGCCCAGCGCCGCGCTGTTGATCTTGTAGAACAGGTGCTGCTCATCGAGCAGGTTGCGTGCCCACAACGAGAACGACATGGTGGTGCCAGTGCTGTTGACCGGCACATCCACCAGCGCCACCCGTGCGTTCACCACGAACGAGCTGTCGGTCAGCATCTGGTCGTACTCGCTGGTGTAGTAGCCATCGGACCAGTTGCCGTCCACATGGAACTTCAGTGCCGAGAAGTTCGCGAACGGCAGCAGGTAGTCCACCGACAGGCTGCCGGCGTTCTTCGGCGCCAGCAGCGGCTGGACCGTTACGTGCACCCCTGCACCGAACGGGTCCGTCGCGGTCTGCGCGTCGATCTTCGTATAGGCGTAGTTCAGGCCCAGGGTGAGGTTGTCCACCGGCATCACGTTGAACTCCAGCTCTGCGCCGCGCGACTTGCCATCGCTCAGTGCATTGGTGGTGACCATGGTGGTGCGGGTTTCGCCGCTGTTCGGGTCGAACGGCAGCGAGAAGTCCATCTGCTTGTGCGCGATGGTCGAATCGAACACCGCCAGGTTCAGGCGCGCGCGGTTGTCCCAGAACTGCGATTTGAAGCCCAGCTCATAGGCCGTCACTTCTTCAGGACCGAACGCGCTGTAGTTGGTCGAGCGCGAGTTGGCACCGCCGGCCTTGAAGCCGGTGCTGTACTTGGCATAGACCATCGCGTGCTCGCCGAGGTCGTAGGCGATATTGACCATCGGGTCGAAACGGCTCCAGCGATCCTTGAACGCAAGGTTGGTCCCCGCACCATTGACGATGTACAGGCTGCCCTTCTTGTCATCGCGGGTATAGCGGCCACCCGCTGTCAGGTGCAGCCGCTGCATCGCTTCCGGGGTCCACGTGGCCTGGCCGAAGACGCCCAGGCTGTCGGTCCAGGCCTTGCTGGCGCGATCGATGCGTACCCGCGAGAGATCCAGCGGGTTGGTCGCCGGATTCACGGTGTAGCTGTTGCCACCCGGCCCCCAGACCAGCATGTTCGGGGTCTGCGCATTGTCACCAGCGGTCTCGTGGTAATAGAACGCACCGCCCAGGAACTGCACCTGCGAGGTGTTGCCGATCAGCTGGAATTCCTGGCTGTACTGGTGCTGGTAGACCTGGGCCAGGCTGTAACGCCCGAAGGGTGTGCCTGCGCCACCATAGGCCGAAATCGCATCGACCAGCCCCATGTCGAACTGCCCCTGGGTGAGTTCACGGTAGGAACTGATCGACTTCAACTCCAGGTTGTCGTTCAGCGTCCACGACAGGTTCAACAGATGGCCACTGGTCCGTCCGATGTTGTCTTCCTGCGGCCCGCCCAGGATGGTGCTGTCGCGCCGATCCTGGCTGGCGCCGGCCTTCTGCAGGGGGCTGAGGTAGGCGCCTGGCACCAGCACCTGGGTGTGATATGGCGTGGTGGCATCATAGGAGCGATCGAACGCGTACAACAAAGAGAAGTCATCGCTCGGCTGCCACAGCGCACTCAGGCGGGCGCCGCGCTTGTCGTAACTGTTGAAGTCGCGCTCGCCGCGCATCGGATTGTCGGTGGTGCCGCCACGCTTGGCCTGCACGGCGTCGATCTTGAAGCTGACATCGCCCACCTTGGGCAGATCCAGGTGCAGCGCACTGTTGTAGCCGCTGAAGTTGGACACGCCCGCGCTGACGTTGCCGCCAAACTCGCCGGTCGGCGCCTTGGTCACGATGCTCACCGCGCCGCCTTCGGTATTGCGACCGAACAGCGTGCCCTGCGGCCCCTTCAGCACTTCGATGCGCTCCACGTCGTAGAGCATGCTGCCCAGGCCCTGCGCGCGGCCCATGAACACCCCGTCGACGTAGATGCCGACGCCGGCATCGCGGGCCGGTTGGTTGGCGTCGCCGGAGGCACCGATGCCACGGATACCGATGTTCAACGCAGAGCTGCGGGTGGCAAACGGCGTGACCCGCAACGACGGAATGGAGCCATCAGACAGGCTGCCCAGCGAGATCGCGCTGCGGTCCTTCAGCGCTTCGGCATCGACCACCGACACCGATATCGGCGTCTCCTGCAGGTTGGTGGCGCGTTTCTGCGCGGTCACCATCACCTGGTCGAGGGCAACCACGGTACGGGCCGCGTCGGCGGATGCCGTGGCCTCGGCGCTGGGATTGTCTTCGGCGTGAGCCAGCGCCGGCAGCGCAGCGGCGATGGCGAGGGTAAGCAACGGGCGGTGCTGCGGGAGGTGGCGCATCGGACTCATTCGCGGAAGGAGAAGGCCGGCGCAGTCTGGGAGGCGGGAATTACAAATGAATGACCGTTCATTCACACCTTTTGTGACGTACTATCCCGCCTCTGGACGCCCCGACTTCATGCAATGACGCCGAAAACCGCCGTAGCTGCACCCGCTGACGCCCCTGCCGCCGCCCATGCCGAAGCCCAGCGCCGGCGCATCCTCGACGCCGCCCAGAAGTGCTTCATCACCCGTGGTTTCCATGCCGGTTCGATCGGCGATATCGCTGCCGAGGCCGAGATCAGCCAGGGGCTGATGTACCGCTATTTCGCCAACAAGCGCGCCCTGATCCTGGCCCTGATCAAGCGCCAGCTGCGCCACGACCAGGCCTCGATCAGCGAAATGCCGGCGGCGTCCGATCTGATTGATGGGCTGCTGGAGTGCTACCAGCAATGGGCACGCGGCGAGGTGCTGCCGATCCACGGCAATGCCATTGCCAGCGTGGCGCTGTATGCGGAAATCAACGCCGAGGCACACCGCGACCCCGTCCTGGCCGAGGTGCTGCGTACCCATGACAAGCAGACCAGCGCCGCGATCCATGCATGGCTGCGCCAGCGTGACGTCAATCTGGGCCGCGCCGTGGACGAAGAGCGGATTGCCAGCCGAACCCTGCTGCTGCGGCTGCTGGTGGAAGGGCTGGCGATGCGTGCCGTGCGCGATCCGGACCTGCCGCCGGAACGGGTGCGGGCGCTGCTGGCCGATGCGATTGGTCGTGTTATGACGGATTGAACGGTAGTGCCGGCCGCTGGCCGGCACCCCGGGCAAAAACGGTGGTATCAGATGAAGAAACGGGCAGGCAGAGCCTTATGCACGGCCTTCGCGCGCTCGCCGAAGTACCAGGTCGCCAGCGCGAGGAACCCGATGACGATCAGCAGCCCGTATCCAGGGCGTCCCCAGCTTGCGATCGGGCCTGCGCTTGCCGCTACGAAAAATTTGCCACCCGCAGCGAGCAGGAGGGTGTTGGAGATCCGCGCGACGCTGGCGCAGAGCAACAGACTGAGGAGGGCGGACCAGGAAAATTTGTGATTCATCGAAGTCTCTTCAGGTTACGGAGAATAGTCAACGTCGCTTCGAACACGGTTGGCCACGAGGACTGACCCCAGCGTAGGGCCTGGCGTCTGCATTCCTGCCCCCTAACCGGCTTGATCGCAGCGGCAGTTGGGCGCCTGCCCGGCCCCGGCACATCGGACACGTGCACATCTCAGGGACATGCCCGTCCGCAAGATCAGGCATCCACCTGCCCTCCCCCTTGCCTTGATGTCTGCCCCCACCGGTTCCCGTCTGGTCATCTACGCCGCCCTCGCGGGCAACCTGGCCATTGCCATCGCAAAGTTCATTGCCGCCGGCATCTCCGGCAGCTCGGCCATGCTCAGTGAGGGCGTGCATTCGCTGGTCGACACGTTGAATGAACTCCTGTTGCTGTACGGTCTGCGCCGCGCCGGCAAGGCGCCAGACCCCGTGCATCCGTTCGGCTATGGCCGTGAGCTGTACTTCTGGAGCTTCATCGTCGCCCTGCTGGTGTTCGCGGCTGGTGCCGGCGTCTCGGCCTACGAGGGCATCCAGCACATCCGTCGGCCGGAACCGGCCAGCAACCACGCGCTGAGCTACAGCGTGCTGGGCATTTCCATCCTGTTCGAGGGTGCTTCCTGGTGGGTAGCGCTGCGGGAATTCCGGCGTACCAAGGGCAAACTCGGCTACTTCGAAGCATTCCGCCGCAGCAAGGACCCGTCCACCTTCACCGTGTTGCTGGAGGACAGTGCCGCCCTTCTGGGCCTGGGCTTCGCGCTGATTGGGCTGCTGGCCGCCCAGCTGCTGGAAATGCCGGTGCTTGATGGCGTTGCATCACTGTGCATCGCCGGCGTGCTGGCCGCAACCGCCTTCCTTCTGGCGCGTGAGACCAAGGGCCTGCTGGTCGGAGAACCTGCCCACCCCGCGGTGGCCGAGCGGATCATGGCGGTGGCCGAAACCGATCCGGACCTGCGTCGCGCGAACGGCGTGACCACCATGCAGATGGGGCCGGAACAGGTCGTGGCGATGCTCAGTGCCGAGTTCGAGGACGATCGGCGGACCCCGCAGATTGAAGCCTGCATCACCCGCATCGAAACGGCGGTGAAGCGGGAGTATCCGGAACTGGTTGCACTGTTCATCAAGCCGCAGACGCCCGAAGTCTATGCCGCGCGGCGCGCGGCACTGGCCGCGCCGCCTGCGCCGGAATGATGCTGCGTCTGCGCCCGTTTCACCTGACCGATGCCACAGTGCCACCGTCTTTCACCCGAGCCTGCCACTACCGTGCCGGACTGGTTGCCCGCTTCACTGCAGATCCTTCCGCGCCGCTTCTACCAGCGCCCTTCGACCGACGTTGCGCCCGAGCTGCTCAACAAGCTGCTGGTACGCAACGATGGTCGCGCGGCGCGTATCGTTGAGGTCGAGGCCTATGCCGGCAGCATCGATCCGGCCGCGCACTCCTATCGCGGGCAGACGCCACGCACCGCCAGCATGTTCGGTGAGGCCGGCCATCTGTATGTCTACTTCACCTACGGCATGCACTGGGGCAGCAACGTGGTCTGCGGCGAAATCGGCGAGGGCGTCGCCGTCCTGCTGCGGGCCGCCGAGCCGATGGCGGGGCTGGAACGAATGCGCGAACTGCGCCCGGCGGCCCGACGTGACCATGATCTGGCCAGCGGCCCCGGCAAGCTCTCGCAGGCCTTCGGGCTGGACCGCGGCTTCGATGGCGCAGACCTGGTGACCGGCAGCCACGGCATTGTCATTGCCTGCGATGGCGTGCCTCCCCCCGAGGATCCGGTGGTCGGGCCCCGCATCGGCATCACCCGTGCGGTGGACTTTCCCTGGCGTTGGCATGTTCGCGACCACCGTCACGTTTCGGTGCGCCCCTCGCGCGGGCCCCGCAAGCCCTGACCGGGACGCGTCACGTCGGCGTCACCCCGTCGTGGCGATACATAACGCGCTACGCACTAGCGTGGTGCATGACAGCCGCCGAAGCCGCCCTCGCCCCCCAGCCTTGAAACGCGCCATGGACGAAGCCGAACGACTGCTTGAACTCGACCGCCTGCACCTGCTCGACACGCCACCAGAGCCTGTTTTCGATGCGATCGTCGCCGCCGCGCGTGCCGCAACCGGCATGACCATGGCTCTGATTTCAGTTGTTGCCGACGAGCGCCAGTGGTTCAAGGCCAACATCGGGCTGGAAGGTGTCAGCGAAACCGCGCGCGAGATTTCATTCTGCACCCATGCCATACAGCAGGACACGCTGTTCGAGATTCCGGACGCGCGCCAGGACCCGCGCTTCGCCAGCAATCCACTGGTCACCGGCGGCCCGCGCATCCGCCACTACGCGGGGATCTCGCTGGGCTCGGCGCATGGCGCGCGCATAGGAACGCTGTGCCTGCTCGACCCGATGCCGGGCGTTCTGTCTCCCTCCCAGCGCGAATTGATGGTGCATCTGGCCCGGGTCACCACCCAGGTGCTGGAGCAGCGCAGCACGCTGATGGCCCAGGTCGGCCAGGCCAAGGCCCTGCATCGTGAGCTGAAGCGCAGCGAGGACTTCCTGGAGCGCACGAACCGCGCGGCCCGGGTGGGTGGCTGGGAAATGGACCTGGTCAGCAACGAGGTCCGCTGGACCCGCGAAACCAAGCAGATCCACGGCGTGCGCAGCAACTTCGAACCGACGCTCGAAACTGCGCTCTCGTTCTATCGCGAGGACAGCCGAAACATCATCCGCACGGCGGTGCAGCGTTGCATCGATGAAGGCACGTCGTGGGAGGTGCAGCTGCCGATGACCACCGCCGACGGACGAGCCATCTGGACCCGCGTGGTTGGAGGCCGGCAGCAGGTCGATGGCCGGCCGCGGCTGGTCGGGGCCATACAGGACATCACCGAGGAGCGCGCCGCGCTGGATGCACTGGAAGCAAGCGAAACCCGCTACCGGCGGTTGTTCCACTACAGCCTTGGCCTGATCTGCACCCACACGCTGGAGGGCGTGCTGACCTCGGTGAACCCAGCGGCCGTGCAGTCACTGGGCTTCGATGAGAGCTACATGATCGGGCGCAGCTTGTGCGACCTGATGCCGCCGGAGAAGCGGGCCGCGTTCAAGGCGTATCTGGAACGCATCGCAGTCAACCACACCGATGCCGGCGTCATCGAGCTGATCGCCGCCGATGGTACCCGGCATTTCTGGGCGTATCACAACGTGCTCGACAACGAGGCCACCCCACCCTACGTGCTCGGCCATGCGCAGGACGTCACCGCACTGCGGATGCAGGAACAGCAGTTGCGCGAGATGTCCTTCAAGGATCCCCTCACCCAGAGCTACAACCGCCGCTTCCTGCCCCGCCTGGACGAACTGATCGACCAGCCTTGGGCTTGCCTGATGTTCGATCTGGATCATTTCAAGCAGATCAACGACACCCAGGGCCATGCACGGGGTGACACGGTGCTGGTCGAGTTCGCCGCCTTCCTGCGCGCTCCACTGGGGTCAATGGAAAGCGTAGTGCGTATGGGTGGCGACGAGTTCATGGTGGTGCTGACTGCACCGGAACCGGGACGGCTGGCCACGCTGGAGCAGTGGTATGCGCAGCATGCCGGGCAGTCACCCACACCCTTCTCGCTGGGCGCGACCCACCACGCACCCGGCGAGACGGTGGCCGACACCCTGCAGCGCGCCGACAGCCGTCTGTATCGCGAGCGTGCACGCGTGCGCACGCATCCGCGCCCCTCATCCTGAGGCTGCTCCTGTGAAGCCAAAGGCAACGGCTCCTGCCGTTGCCTTCGGCTCCACAAATGCCTGCACCGGGCCTGCGCCTACTCCGCTGCCAGCGCCTGGATCGGGTCCAGTTGTGCCGCGCTGCGCGCCGGGAAGTAGCCGAAGCCAAGCCCGATCGCAGACGAGCACGCCAGCGCGGCGAGCACCGGCCCCGCCGTGAACAGGAACGGCACACCCAGCGACAGCAGGCTGGACAGCGCACCGACCCCGAACGCGAACAGCACGCCCAGCACGCCACCGAACAGGCAGATCAGCACGGCCTCGATCAGGAACTGGCGCAGGATGTCGCCCTGCCGCGCGCCCACCGCCAGGCGCACACCGATCTCGCGCACGCGCTCCTTCACCGAGACCAACATGATGTTCATCACCCCCACCCCGCCAACCACCAGCGCCACGGCGGCAATGGCGGAGACCAGCGCGGCCATGGTCTGGCTGGACTTCATCACCGCCTTGCGGATCTGGTCGGCGTTGTAGATGAAGAAGTCACGACGGCCATGCAACCGCTCCAGCTCGGCACCCAGCGAGGCTTCGGCGGCGTTGGTGGGCACGTTGTCGCGCACACGCACCGTGATGCTCTCCAGGCGCTCGCTGCCCAGCAGCCGCGAGGCCGCCGAGGTATACGGCACGTAGACCGTCGGGGTTGCACCGCCCACGAACGCATTGGCCCCGACCACACCGATCACCTCCACCGGCATGCCGCCCAGCAGCACCGTGCTGCCGATCGGGCTGCCGCTGAACAGCGCTTTGGCCGCCTTCTGGTCAACCACGCCCACGGCACGGTGCGCATCCACTTCGGCGTCGGTGAAGAAGCGGCCGGCCTTCAGCCGCAGCCCACGCACGCGCGGCATGTCGGCGCCTACGCCCAGCACCTGGGTGTTGGCACGCCGATTGCCTTGCAGCGCCGCCACCGATCCGCTCAGGTTCGGGCTCACGCTGTCCACGTAACTCAAGGCCGCAAGATGGTCCGCATCGCCCACCACCAGTGTCTCGATCTCCGCCGAGCGCGGGTCACCGAAATCGGCGCCCGGGAAGATCTCCAGCGTACTGGCGCCCAGTTCGTTGATCTGTGATTCGACCTGCGCCTGTGCACCCTTGCCCAGCGCAACCACGGTCACCACGGCCGCTACGCCGATGATGATGCCGAGCATGGTCAGCAGCGTGCGCAGGCGATGGGCCAGCATCGAGCGCACGGCCATGCGCGCGGCTTCGCGAACTGCGTCCATGCGTGCGCGGCGCTCGGTGACCGGCGACGCGTCGCGTTCGGTCCCGGAAGTTTCAGCCGCAGCACGCGATCCCCGCTCGCCGCGGTCGGCCACCACCCGGCCGTCAGCGATCTCGATCACCCGCGCCGCGTTGGCGGCGATCGCTGCATCGTGCGTCACCAGGATCACCGTGTGGCCCTGTGCATGCAGGCGCTTCAGCTCGGCCATCACCTGCTGGCCACTGGCGTGATCGAGCGCGCCGGTGGGTTCATCGGCCAGCACGATCGCGCCGCCGTTCATCAGCGAACGGGCAATGGACACGCGCTGCTGCTGGCCGCCGGACAGCTGGCTCGGCCGGTTCGCCATGCGTTCGCCCAGCCCCAGCGTTTCCAGCAGCGTGCGTGCACGGGCAGTGCGCACGTCCGCCTCCACGCCGGCATAGACTGCCGGCAGCGCCACGTTCTCGGTGGCACTCAGGTTCTCCATCAGGTTGTAGCGCTGGAAGATGAAGCCGAAATGCTCGCGGCGCAGGCGTGCCAGCGCGTCCGGCGCCATCTGCTCGGTGGCCTCGCCGTTCACCCGATAGCTGCCGTCGGTCGGCCGGTCCAGGCAGCCAAGGATGTTCATCAACGTGGACTTGCCCGAGCCCGAGGGGCCGATGATGGCGATGAACTCGCCGGCATCGATGCGCAGCGAAACGTCTTTCAGCACCACCACCTCGCCGGCAGCGGAGCGATAGGCGCGCGATACGCCATGCAGTTCCAGCAGTGCGTCGGCCATGCTCACATCCCCAGCAGGCTGGTCGGTTCGGATTCGCCGCCGCTGGGCGCCTGGCCGACCACCACGTTCTCACCCTCGCGCAGGCCGGACAGGATCTGCACGGCGGTGGCGGTGCGCAGGCCGGTCGTCACCGCACGTTCCTGGGCGCGGCCCTTGGTGTCGAGCACGCGCACGGTTCCACGGCTGCCGTCCTTGCCATCCGAATCGGTCAGCGCCGTCAATGGCACCTGCAGCGCGTTGGCAACCCGTGCCAGCTGCAGGGTCACCTTCACCGTCATCGAGGGCTTCAGCTTCAGGCCGGGATTGGCCACGTCGAACAGGCCGGCGTAGTACACCGCCTTCGGCGTCTGCGCAGAGCCACCCGCATTGCCGGTGGCGACGTCGGCAATCGAGGACGGCGCCGGTTCCAGCTGCTGCAGGTGGGATTCATAGCGGCGGCCGCTCGGCCCCAGTGTCGAGAACCACAACGGTTGCCCCGGTGCCACCAGCTCGACGTCGGCCTCGGCGATCTCGGCGCGCACGGTCATCGTATCCATCTGCGCCAGCATCACGATGGTCGGCGTGGTCTGCATCGAGTTCAACGTCTGCCCGGCCTTGGTGACGATGGCCACGATGTAGCCGTCGCTGGGCGACACAATGCGGGTATAGCCCAGGTTGATCCGTGCGGTTTCGACCTGGGTCACGGCCTGGTCGATCTGCGCCTGCAGCGCGGCCACCTCTGAGCGTGCCGCATCGCGTGCCACGCGTGCGGCTTCGAAACCTTCCTGTGACACCAGGCGCGACGCCACCAGCTGCGACTGCCGCTGGTAAGCGCGACTGGCCTGCGCATAGCGAGCCTCGCTGGCGGCATGCTGGGCACGCAGCGTATTGGTAGCCGCCTCGGCGCTGCGCAGTGCGATGCGCTGCGGCTGCGAATCGACCTCGGCGATCAGATCACCGGCTTGTACGCGCTGGCCCAGCACCACATGCAGGCGCTTGACCTGGCCGGACACCTGCGCACCCACCGCCACCAGCTCCTTGGGATGGACCCGGCCGACCGCCTGTACGGTCTTCTCCAGATCCGCCACCCTTGCCGGCGCAGTGATCAGCGCGGCATCATCGCCGCCGGCGAACGCCCACCATCCAGCGCCGGCGGCCAATGTGGCCACCGTAGCGGCAATGATCCAGGTCCTGCGGTTGCTCATCGAAACGCCCGGCTGCGTGCAGTCGCCCAATGCGACCGCCGAAACCGCAGTCTGGAAGCCGCGGATGGACGTTTCTTGGAGCCACTGTGGAGATTGCATGGAGGCGCGGCAGCCGTTCAGGCACCAGCCCCGCGCCTGAATGCTGCAGCCTGCGTCCACGCAATCTCGACACAATCTCGACCGAGTCTCCATCAACGGTCGCTAGCCTCGTCGGCCTCGCCGACTGCCCGCCTGCCGTGTCCCTTTCCCATCCAGACCTGCCACCCATCGATGTGCGCCGTGCCTACCTGGCGTGGTGTGCGCCTTCGCCGTGGTTGATCGCCGTCGTGTTGGCATCGACCACCAGCTGGATGCTGGCCGCGCCGGATCCGTTACCCCCGCTGCTGGCGGGCTTCGGGGCCGCCGCCCTGGTGGGGTTCCGCAGCGATGGGCCCGGTGGCACCGGCCGTTCCGGCGCTCTCGCGTCACTGGCGCTGATTGGTCTGGCGGTCTGGGCGGCAACGCACCCGGTCGCCGACGTCACCCTGCATCTGCTGCTCGCCCTAGCCACTCTCGTGGTCGTCGCCCTGCTGGCACTGCGCCTGCGCGCCATCTTGGGCATGGCCTCGCGGCTGCAGGCCCGGGTAAACACCACCCCCATGGCATCGCGCTGGAGCAAGCTGCCGGCGGCGGTGTCCACCCTGGTGCTGCAGCAGCTGCGCGGCCCAGGTGCAGTGGAACCCAGCCTGCAGCGCACGCTGGTGCTGGCCGCCCTGGCCTGGGCTGCCAACGAAGAGGCGCAGGACATGCAGTGCCGACGATGACCCTGCCCCTGATCCCGCCCTTGCCCACCCTTGCCCCGAACCCGCAGCACGCGATGAAACACGATCTCCGTACCCGACAGGCACCCTTGGTGCTGATTGCCGAAGATGAGGGCGAAATCGCTGACATCCTCAGTGCTTACCTGGCCCGTTCCGGCCTGCGCAGCGCCCGCGCCGCCGACGGTGAGGCGGCACTCGCCAGCCACCGCCAACTGCGTCCGGACCTGGTGCTGCTGGATGTGCAGATGCCAAAACTGGATGGCTGGCAGGTGCTGAGCGAACTGCGACGGATCGGCAACACCCCGGTCATCATGCTCACTGCGCTCGACCAGGACGTGGACAAGCTGACCGGCCTGCGCGTGGGCGCCGACGACTACGTGGCCAAGCCGTTCAATCCGGCCGAGATCGTCGCCCGCATCCAGGCCGTGCTGCGCCGGAGTTCCCGGCCCCTGGTCGAAGCGCCCAACGGGTTGATCCGCCAAGGGCCCTTCGAGATCGACCTGCGCAGCCACGAGGTGACCGTGCGCCATGGCGAGCAGGTGCACGAGCTGAACTTCACCCTCACCGAGTTCCGGCTGCTGGTGCATATGGCACGCGCGCCGCGGCAGGTGCATGCGCGGGTGGATCTGCTGCATGCCTGCCTGCCCGAAGGCGATGCGCAGGAACGCACCGTCGACAGCCATGTCAGCAAACTGCGGCGCAAGCTGGAGGATGTCGGCGTGATCGGCATTCCCGCCACCATCCGCGGCGTCGGCTACCGCTTCCTGGACTGACTGATGAACCCCAAAGGCAAGAGCATCGGACGCCAGATCACGCTGTCCATCACGGTGGCCTCGCTGTGTTCGACGGTGCTGTCGATCAGCGGCTTCTACCTGTTCTATTACCTCATGGAGGTGTTCTATCCGCGCTGGTACGACGAGCCGGAAACGATCATGCCATCCGGGCTGGAATGGCTGTGGATCGGATTGACCGCCACCGTGGTCGTCATCTTCGCCACGCTGGTCGCCTCGCGCCTGACCCGGCGCATCATCACGCCGTTGAACTCGGTGGCCGAAAGCCTGCGCCGGGTCGCCAGTGGCGATCTGGAAGCGCGTGCACGCGGTGGTGATACCACGATGGCCGAAGCGGCCACGCTGGTCAGCGATTTCAACTCCATGGCAGAACGGCTGAGCCGGATGTCCGAGAACCGGGTGTTCTGGAACGCGGCGATCGCGCATGAACTGCGCACGCCGATGACCATCCTGCGCGGCCGCCTGCAGGGCATCGCCGAAGGCGTGTTCGAGCCGGGGCCTGAGCAGTTCAACAGCATGCTCACCCAGCTGGAAGGCCTGACCCGCATCATCGAGGACCTGCGCGTGGTCAGCCTGGCCGAGAGTGGCCACCTGGATCTGCGCCTGCAGCGCAGCGATGTCAGTGTGCAGGTGGCCGCGGTGGTTGAAGCGATGTCCGAGGCACTGACCGAGAGTGGTTTCTCGGTGACATTGGACGCACGACCTTCGCTGGCCGACTGCGATCCTGCACGCATCCGCCAGGCAGTACTGGCACTGTTGGAGAATGCACGACGCCATGCCATTCCCTGCCCGCTGCGGGTGTACGTGACGCTGGCCGAAGGCCATTGCACCGTCACGGTGGAAGATGGCGGCCCCGGTGTGCCGGACGACCTTCGCGACAGCATCTTCGAAGCCTTCCAGCGCACGGATGTTTCCCGCTCGCGGCAGAGTGGTGGCTCCGGGCTTGGCCTGGCGGTGGTGCGTGCGATTGCCGTGGCCCATCACGGAACAGCGCTATGCCGGGCCACCGAACGTGGTGGCAGTGCCTTCGAAATCCGCTGGCCGGTGCATGCCCGCCGTTGAGGCGGTAGACACTGCCCTGGTAGCGGCCCACCTTGGTGGGCATTTGCATCGCTGAACGCCGCCGGCTTCTCCACGCAATCTCCATCGATCCTCCATGCCCGCTCCAAAGGGCTGCAGATACTGGGCGCGATCCGGGAGATGGCAGGCATCCGTCCCCTGCTCTGACTCCGACCCACCCAGGCATCCCCATGAAACCCCCACACGATCCGGCGGCCGCCGCCGGCAGCATCGGCCAACAGAACGCGGCCGCCACCCTCAAGGCCATCCTGCGCACCTACCCCTGGCAGCTCACCGGCACCTTCTCGCTGGTGGCGCTGGAAAATGCGCTGCTGCTGGCGTATCCGCTGTTTGCCGGCTTCGCGGTGGACGCGATCATCCGCGGCGACATCGGCCACGCCATCTCCTACGCCGGCGTGGTGCTGTTGTTCTGGCTGGTCGGTGCCGCCCGCCGTGCGGTCGATACCCGTACCTTCACCCGCATCTATGCCGACCTGGCGGTGAATGTGGTGCAGGCACAGCGCAGGCTGGGCCACGCCACCTCCACCTCGGCCGCACGCGTTGTGCTGGCCCGCGAGTTCGTCGACTTCTTCGAGAAGCACGTGCCGATCATCGCCACCGCGCTGGTATCGATGTTCGGTGCGGCGGTGATGCTGCTGGTGATCGAACCGCTGGTCGGCGCCGCGAGCCTGATCGCCCTGCTCGGCGCAGTGTTGTTGATGCCGTCGTTCGCACGCCGCAACGAGCAGCTGCATGGGCGACTGAACAACCGGCTGGAGCATGAGATCCGCCTGGTCGACCGGGTCAGTCCTTCGGTGCTGCGTCGCCACTACACCACGCTGTCGCGGCTGCGCATCCTGCTCTCCGATCGCGAAGCCGGTGCCTTTGTGGTAGTTGGCGCGGCGGCAGCGGTGCTGTTCGCGCTCACCATCGGCCGTCTCGCCACCACCGACGGTGTGACGCCGGGTCATGTGTACGCGGTGATGACCTATCTGTGGACGTTCGTCGGCAGCCTGGACGATGCACCGTCGATGGTGGATCAGCTGGCGCGGTTGAAGGACATCGGCCGCCGCGTCAGCCCGGGCATGGAAGATGCGGAGCGCAAGGATGTCGCTTGACCGGTAGATGCCCACCTTGGTGGGCACCGACACATCGCGGCGCCAACCAAGGTTGGCGACTACCGGGGCAACGGTGCCAACCAGGATTGGCGGTTACCTCGCGGAAGGACATCGGCCGCCGCGTCAGCCCCGGCATGGAGGATGCGGAGCGCAAGGACGCCGCGTGACCGGTAGATGCCCACCTTGGTGGGCAACGATGTATCGCGGCGCCAACCAAGGTTGGCGACTACCGGGGCAACGGTGCCAACCAGGATTGGCGGTTACCTCGCCGAAGGACATCGGCCGCCGCATCAGCCCGGGCATGGAAGATGCGGAGCGCAAGGATGCCGCTTGACCGGTAGATGCCCACCTTGGTAGGCAACGATGTATCGCGGCGCCAACCAAGGTTGGCGACTACCGGGGCAACGGTGCCAACCAGGATTGGCGGTTACCTCGCGCCTGCCGTGCGCCCGCACATCGCCAATGCACCGATGATCAACGCTTCCATGCTGCGGTCGAACTCGGCCTCCTGCGCCTTCCGATCCAGCGGGCGTCGCGTGGTATCCACCACCGCATGGCGTGAGTACACGGTGTCGGCCAACGCCACGGCGTGATAGGCCACGGTCGACAGCAGCCACGCCGCCTGCTCGAGCGGCAGATCATGCACGCGGCTGAATTCGGCATGGTGGCGCTGGATGCGCGCCAGCATCTCCGGTGTCTTCGCGCCGTGGCTGACCAGGAACGGCGCCAGGCCCGGATTCCCGTCCACCAGCGTCCGCAGTGAACGTTGGAACGCACGCAGATCCTCCTCGATGCTGCGCCGGCCAGCGGCATCCAGTGCCGGTGCCTGCCAACGCTCGAAGATCGCCTCGGCCACCAGCTCGCGCAGTGCCGCCAGATTCGCCACATGCTTGTACAGCGCGATGTGGCTGACCCCCAACGCCGCCGCCACGCCCACGAAGCTCAGCCCCGGCAGCGTCATGGCAATGCCGGCGTCGGCGATGCGCTCGCGGGTGATGGTGGGCGGTCGCCCACGGGCAGCGGTCTTTTTCGGTGCAGCCATGCGGTAACGGTTCCTGCGCGGTGCGCGGGCAAGGGCCGTCATGGTGGTCCGCAGCGACGCCGTGGTCAACGCGTCGCTGCGGTCCGTGGACAGGCCCCGGTTGCGGCACGATCAATTTAGTTTACTATTATGTAACTAATTCGCATTTGCAGTGTCCAGGATCGTTGTCGATGTCCGCGTCCCCCACTTCAATCACCCCGGCCGGGCCGCTGCGCGGCGCCGACCATGATCGCGGCCTGCAGGCGCTGCAGGTCCAGGTGGTCGCGGTTGCACAGCCGTGCGCCAGCCTGCTGCGCCTCGTGGTCCAGCTGCCGGAACATGCAGAACTCGCGCCCTGGCAGCGTGCCAACACCGCCGTGCGCATCCAGCTCGGCGCCACGTTCGGCGATGTGTCACGGATCTACACCGTGCGCAGCCTCGATCCCAACACCCGCCAGTTCACCCTGGACGTAGTGCTGCACGAGGCGCCGGGGCCGATGCTGGCCTGGGTACGTGCGCTGCGCCCCGGTGATGCCTTCGATCTGACCGGACCGCGCCACCATCTGCAGGTACCGCAGCGCGAGGGCACCTGCGCCCTCCTGTTCGCCGACCCAAGCGCCATCCCTGCCCTGTTTGCATTGCTGCAGCAGTGGCCGGCCGACCTGCGCGCAGAGGCCTGGATCGCCTCGGATGATGCATTCCCGGTAGACGAACTGCCCGCCATTGAAGGTGTCCGCGTGCTCCGCCTCGCCACCGGTGACGTGCCGTTGCTGCAGCAGGCGCGCCAACTGCGGCCGGAACCCGGCAGCACGGTCTGGGCGGCCGGCGAGCGCGAGGAAATGCGTGCCCTGCGCCGCCACTTCATCGAAACGGTCGGCCTGCCACGCGCCGACGTTGCCGTGGCCGGCTACTGGAAACGTGGCGAGACCACCACCGAGACCGACCAGCGTCGCCGCCGCAACTACGAGCGCGTGCTGGCACGCGGCGGTGGCCTGCAGGACCTCGACGACCTCGCCGACGATATCTGATCCACCCCGCAGTATCCGCGCCCCGCGCTTCGTTCCACCCAGCCACAGATCGCCCACGCACCTCGCGTGCAGCACTGCCACAGCGGCAGTGCCGTGCCCTCTGCCAGCCATTCCACAGCCCGCGTCGTCCTGCCCCTGCAGGTCACAGACGGCGCCGTGCTGGCCGATCGCACGACCCACCACACGAGAACCGCCATGTTCCTCCCCCTGCGAACCCTGCCCCTCCCACGCCGCTCGGCGCTGTCCCTGGCCGCCCGTGCGGCGTTGCTGCCCACCCTGCTGATCGCCACCGCCGCACACGCCAACGATGCACCCGATGGCGCCCGCCAGTTGCCCACCGTGAACGTGCGCGCCGACAAGACCGCACCCACCGATACCTACGCCGGCGGCCAGGTCACGCGCGGCAGCGGCGTCGGCCTGCTCGGCGAGCTCGACTTCATGGACACGCCGTTCAACACCACCCGCTACACCGCCGACTTCATCGACAACATCCAGGCGCCGGACCTGGTGCGGGTCATCGCACTGACCGACCCCAGCGTCTACAGCAGTGGCTCCAGCGGTGGCATCACCGACTACTTCAACGTCCGCGGTTTCGGTGTCGCCTCGTCGGATATCGGCTTTGGTGGCCTGTACGGGCTGATCCCCTACTACCGCGTCACTCCCGAACTGGCCGAGAGCATCGAAGTGCTGAAGGGCCCGTCCGCGCTGCTCAACGGCATGCCGCCCGGTGGCTCGGTGGGCGGTGCGGTTAACGTGGTACCCAAGCGTGCAGGCGACACGCCGCTGACCCGCTTCACCGCCAGCTACGGCAGCGACGCGCAGTGGGGCGGTCACCTGGATGTCGGCCGCCGCTTCGGCGCGGACAAGCAGTTCGGCGTACGCCTCAATGCCGTGCATCGCGACGGCGACACCGCCACCGACCACCAGCAGCACAAGACGCAGCTCGCATCGCTCGGCCTGGACTGGCGTGGTGAGCGCTCGCAGGTGTCGCTGGACCTGTTCAGCAGCCGCGACCATGTGGATGGCCTCAACCGTGGCGCCTCGCTGGCGCCCGGCCTGGCCGTGCCCCGCCCGCCGAAAGCCAGCACCCTGTTTGCACCGGACTGGACCTTCAGCACCGTCAAGGACCAGGCCGCCGCACTGCGCTGGTCGTTCGACATCAATGACTACCTGCAGGCGCATGCCAGCTACGGCCACGGCCATACCGATTTCGACTCCATCGCCAGTGCCACCACGCTGATCACCAACACCGCCGGCGACTTCCGCAACAACTTCGCCCACCAACGCTTCATCTACAGCAAGGACACCGCCGAAGCCGGATTGTCGGCGCGTTTCCGCACCGGCGCGGTCGATCACGCGCTGGCGATCAGTGCAGCCTGGTACCAGCACGACCAGAAGTTCGGCTTCAAGCGCAACCTGCTGGCCCGCGATTGGGTAACCAATATCTACACCCCGCAGTGGGGCCCTGCCATCGACCGCAGCTTCAGTGATGCGTCGCTGCCGAAGACCGCGGAAGTGCGCACCACCAGCTTCGGCATCGCCGATACGCTGTCCTTCATCGATGATCGTGTGCAGCTGACCCTGGGCATCCGTCACCAGACCGTGCTCAGCGATACCTTCGATGGCGGCACAGGCAAGCGCACCGCACGCTACGACGCCAGCGCCAACACCCCGGCCGGTGCACTGCTGTTCAAGGCCAGCGACCGCCTGTCACTGTATGCCAATTACATCGAAGGCCTGAGCCAGGGCAGCACCGCCCCGGCAACCGCCGCCAACGCGGGCGACGTGTTCCCGCCGTTCAAGACCCGCCAGCGCGAGGTCGGTGCCAAGTTCGACTTCGGCCGCTTGGCCAGCGCATTGAGCGTGTACGAGATCGAAAAGCCCAGCTCCTACACCGACCCGGCGACCAACGTGTTCTCGTTCGGAGGCCAGCAACGCAACCGGGGCGTGGAATGGACCGTGTTCGGCCAGGCCACCGAACAGCTGCGCGTGCTCGGTGGCATCGGCTGGCTGCAGCCGAAGCTGACCCGTACCCAGGGCGGCGTCAACGAAGGTCGGTTGGCGACGGCCACACCGCAATGGCAGGGCAAGCTCGGCGTCGAATGGGACGTGCCGACCGTGGCCGGCCTCACCCTCACCGGCAACGCGGTCAGCCTGTCCAAGGGCTACATCACTGCTGACAACAGCCAGTGGGTGGCGGGCCGCACCGTGTTCGATCTCGGTGCCCGCTATGCGACGCAAGCGGCCGGCCATCCGCTGGTACTGCGTGCCACCGTGCAGAACGTGACCAACAAGGCGTACTGGGCGGGCAGCCTCGGCTCGGGGCTGGGTACGCCACGCACCGCCCTGCTGTCGGCCACCATCGATTTCTGATCCTCGTTTCAAGGGCGCCACGCCATTGCGCGTGGTGCCCTGGAGAAGTGCTTTGACCGTTTCCCGTACCGCCTCCGTGCTGACCTGGCTGCCCCTGGTCTCACGCATCATCGCCGCGTTGTTCGGCGGCTATGTGCTGGCCGCACTGTGCAGCATCGCCGCACTGACGCTGCCCATTGATGGTCGCCAGGCCGTGTTCACCGGCATGCTGGCCAGCTTCCTGCTGTACGCCGGCGCCGTGGTCTGGGTGTTCGCGGTGCGCTCGGCGTGGCGTGCGTGGCTGGGCCTGATCGTCGCGGCGTTGCCCTTGTGGTTGATCGCACAGACGGTCGGCAACGGAGGCGCTGCATGAGCAAGGTCGATCGCACTCCGAAGCCACGCGGCATCCGCCAGACCATGTCCGACCTGCATATCTGGGTGGGGCTGCTGGCCGGATGGATCCTGTACGCGATGTTCCTCACCGGCACCGCCAGCTACTTCCGCGACGAGCTCTCGCGCTACACCCGCCCGGAAATCGCCACACCGTCCGTGTTGCCGGACGCCGCTGTGGTTGCGCAGCGTACCGTCACGGCGATCATGGCCGACACGCCTGCGGCCAACCAGATCAACCTCAGCCTGCCGAGCACGCGCATGCCGTGGGTGTCGGCGATGTGGGCCAGCCCGGGCGGGCGTGGCCGGCATGGCTTCGACTCGGGCCTGTTCGACGCCAGCACCGGTGCACCGCTGCAGGCACGTGACACCGGCGGCGGTGACTTCTTCTACGCCTTCCATTTCAATCTGCACTACATGCCAGCCATGTGGGGTCGCTGGATCGTCGGCCTGTGCGCGATGTTCATGCTGGTGGCGATCGTCAGCGGCGTGATCACCCACAAGAAGATCTTCGCCGACTTCTTCACCTTCCGTTGGGGCAAGGGCCAGCGCTCATGGCTGGATGGGCATGCGGCGCTGTCGGTACTCGGCCTGCCGTTCCACTTCATGATCACCTGGAGCGGCCTGGTGATGCTGGCGGTACTGTACATGCCGTGGGGCCTGGCCAAGCTGCCGGACAAGCGCCAGCAGGCCGAGGTCGTCAGCGAGATGCGCCTGTTCCTGCCACCGCAGAAGGCCGCCGGCCACCCTGCTCCGCTCACCAACGTCGGTGCACTGGTGCAGCAGGCCGAGCAGCGCTGGGGAGCCGGCGCGGTGGGCAGCGTGCAGGTGCAGAATCCCGGCGACGAGAACGCACGCGTGGCCGTGGTGCGTGCGCAGTCCAGCCGTGTTTCGACCACCCCGAACTATCTGCTGTTCGACGGCAGCGGTGGGCAGCTGCTGCAGATCAAGGAACACTCGGGCGTTGCCGCCGATACCCAGGGCGTGCTGTATGGCCTGCACCTGGGCCGCTTCGCCGATGCCGCCCTGCGCTGGCTGTACTTCATCGTCAGCCTGGCCGGCACCGCCATGGTCGGCACCGGGCTGGTGCTATGGACGGTCAAGCGCCGCGCGCAGCTGCCTGATCCGCAGCGCCCCTACTTCGGCTTCCGCCTGGTCGAGCGTCTCAACATCGCCACCGTCGCCGGCTTGTCGGTGGCGATGGCGGCCTATCTATGGGCCAACCGCCTGCTGCCCATCACCATGGACGGGCGCGCGGCGTGGGAGGTGCATGTGTTCTTCCTGACCTGGGCGGCCATGTTCGTGCACGCCACGATGCGCACACCCAAGCGTGCATGGATCGAACAGTTCCTGCTGGCGGCGTTGCTGCTGGCGCTGCTGCCGGTGCTGACTGCGGTGACCACGCTGCATCCGCTGTGGCGCACGCTGGCCGCGGGCGACTGGGCATTCGCTGGCACCGACCTGACCCTACTGGCATTGGCCGCCCTGCACACGCTGCTGGCCTGGCGCACCTGGCGGCATGCGCCGAAGGTGAGGCGTGCACGGCCGTCTGCCGCGTCACGCACT
Organism: Stenotrophomonas sp. 80084_Sma; assembly: GCF_056481995.1. Classification (NCBI taxonomy): domain Bacteria; kingdom Pseudomonadati; phylum Pseudomonadota; class Gammaproteobacteria; order Lysobacterales; family Lysobacteraceae; genus Stenotrophomonas; species Stenotrophomonas sp. 80084_Sma. The sequence goes on from NZ_CM151177.1 coordinate 2,621,158, forward strand.
GCGGCACCGGAGGCCAGCGCATGATCCACGTCATTCTGTTCGTGTTGTCGCTGGCCGCGTTCGCCTGCCTGGCACTGGCGATGGAGCGTCATCAGCGGGACGTATTGCGTCGTGTGCTGAGCGCGCAGGCAACCCAGCAGCTGCGCGCGATTGGCTGGGCACTGCTGGTGTTCAGTACCGTGTTTGCCATGCGCGGGTTGGGCGTGGGTTTCGGTCTGGCCGCGCTGTCCGGTCACACCAGCGTTGCCGCGGGCGTGGTGGTGTTGGTGGTGGTGGCGCATGGGCGGTGGAATCGGTAGATACCCACCTTGGTGGGCGCCGATGGAAGCCAGCGCCAACCAAGGTTGGCGACTACCGGGCCTGCGCGGCGTTGCTTTGGTAGATGCCCACCTTGGTGGGCACCGGGAGCGATAGGCACCCATGCGCCGCTGGGCGCTACAGGAACTCCGCCATGCGCTGCAGTTCGTCTTCAAGCGCGCCACGAAACACCTTGTCGCGGGCCAGCGACTTCCCGGCGTAGCCCACGCTGGACGCCAATTCACCGTCGAGTACGCTGAGATTGGCCCAGCCCACCACCTGGTCGTGCCACAGCACCGGCAGCGCGTAGTAGCCGTATTGCCGCTTCGGCGCAGGTGTGTAGGCCTCGAACTTGTAGACCCAGCCCCACAGCAGCTCGAAGCGGCGGCGGTCCCACACCACCGGGTCGAACGGCGCCAGCAGGCGTACCTCTTCGTCCGGCGCATGCCGGCGCGAGCGCGGGTTCTCGTCGGCCGGCCAGTACCAGGTGGTGCCGTCCAGCGTGCAGCTGGCCAGCTGTTGCTTGGCCAGCATCAACGCCTGCCGGGTCTGTTCGGCCAGATGCGGTGCGCCATAGCCCAGCAGGCGCACCAGATAAGTCAGGCTGGCCGACGGCAGCGGCGCGTACTTGCGTACCACCAGATCAATCAGGGCGGCGGCGCGTTCAATCTGTGCCTGCTCGCTGGCATCAGCTTCCGCGTGGTCGGCTACGGCATAGATGCGGGTGCCGCTGTCGCGCCGCTGCACGCGCAGCAGGCCACGGTAATGCATGCCATCCAGCAGGTGCGTGCTGGCACTGCTGGTGCCGCCCCAGTAGTTGGTCACCCGGCCATGCGCGAACGCCTGGTCAACCTCGCGCGGATGCACGCTGCCGCGCTCGCGCACGAAGGCCAGCACATCCGCTGCACGCCGCTGGGTCTCGGTGTCCCACGCGCGCTTGGACACGCGCGGATGCATCAGCGCCAGATATTCGCGCGGCAGGAAGCCGTAGTTCACCAGGCAATCTTCCTCCACCGGCAGGCGCGCATAACGCCGCTCCAGATCACCGGCACGGTAGTCCTTCACCCGATGGCGCAGGGTCAGGTCCTGTGCGCGTGCCGGCGCCCGGATCGGGTCAGCCTGCACGAAGCCCAGGCGACGGATCGCGGTCAGCAGCGTGGTGGGCTTGAACAGCGTGCGCGCCACCGCATGGCGGCGCAGATCATCGAGGGTGGGCGTGGCAGGCATGGCTGCATTGTAGATCCACGCCATGCGTGGATGGGGCCGTGGGGAGCCGTGCAACGGCATCCACGCATGGCGTGGATCTACCGAAGTTCCAACACCTCCAGCGAACCGATCACCAGCGCACGCATGCCCTGCTTGAACTCGGTGATCACCTGGCCCTCTTCGTCGTCGGCAATCCCGTAGACCGTATCCGCACCGGCAATGCAGTAGAACGCGATCGTGGCCAGCAGCCAGCGTGCCTTGTCCAGCGGCAGGCCGAACACCTCGGCCACATGGGCCTGGTGCGAGGCGATCTTCTCCAGCATCGGCGTGGTCGCCACCGAACGACGCAGCAGGTACGGCGGCAGCCCGGGGTGCGCTTTCACCACTTCGCACAGCGAATCCACGAACCCCAGCAGGTAAGCCTGCAGACCGCCCGGTGCATCGGCCGACGCTCGCGGAATCTGCCAGCGCTGGAACACCGTGTCGGCCACCAGCCGCTTCAAGGCCTCCAGGTTGGCCACGCGCTTGTAGAGCGCGGCCTGGGTCACCGCCAGTTCGGCGGCCACGTTGGCCATGGTCAGGTTCGGCAGGCCCAGCTTGATGCCGATGTCGGCCAGGCGATCGGGGGTGATGGTGGGCGGACGGCCACGGGCCGACGCCGGGGTTTCAGGGTGCATGTTCATACCGTAGCGAGGGTGCCAGCAAAGGGACCCTCTTGTCCGCTTCATATGGTTTAGTTTAATTTACTCAACTAATTCGGAATGCGTGAGGTTCGCAACCCCGCCGCCGTCCGCGATCGAGCCAAAGGCTCACTTCCCGCCAGGTCCCCACCCAGCCGACAACCCTGCGCCGCGCCCTCCCCCGTGCTTGCCGTCGGCAGCGCGCCAGGCGCGTTCGCACCTGCGATTCACAGGAACCTGGCATGACCGTGTACCACCTTTCCTCTCCCCTGCAGCCCGCAGCGGCCGCCGCGAGCCGCGGGCAGATGCATCCGCCGATGGCCCGGCGCTACCGGGTGTCAGTCCTGGCAATGGGGCTGCTGGCCTCGTTTGCCGCGCTGGCCGAATCCGCGCCGTCCACTCTGCCCTCGGTGCAGGTGCAGGAACAGCGCCGGGTGACCGGCGACTATGCCGGCGGACAAGTGGCCTCCGGCAGCCGCGTCGGCCTGCTCGGCGACAAGGACTTCATGGATACGCCGTTCAGCACGGTCAGCTACACCGAAGCCTTCATCCGCGATCGCCAGGCCAAGGACCTCACCGACGTCATCGCCGCCACCGACCCTACGGTGTTCAGCAACGGCGTGACCGGCGCCTGGAGCGAGAACTACGCCATCCGCGGCTTCGCCTCCAGCACCAGCGATACCACCTTCAACGGCCTCAGCGGCATGGCGCCGTACTACCGCACCTCGCCGGAGATGTTCGAGCGCATCGAGGTGCTGAAGGGCCCGTCCGCCCTGCTCAACGGCATGCCACCGGGCGGCTCGGTCGGTGGCAGCGTCAACCTGGTGCCCAAGCGTGCTAGCGAGCAACCATTGCTGCGGGTCAGCGCCAACTTCGCTTCCGATGCGCAATTCGGTACCCATGTGGATGTGGGCCGCCGTCTGGGCGCTGACAAGCAGTTCGGCATCCGCTTCAACGGCGCCTGCCGTGATGGCGACGGCGCAGTGGGCAAGCAGAGCAAGAAGGTGCAGCTGGGTTCATTGGCACTGGACTGGCGCGGCGAGCGCGCCCGCCTGTCCGCCGATCTGTACAGCGCCGACGACCGCGTGGACGGCCCGGCCCGTGGCGTCGGCCTGGCGCCGGGCGTGGCGATTCCGCGCCCGCCCCGTGGCGACACCCTGATCAACCCGGACTGGGCCTACGTGGACAGCCAGGACAAGGGCGCGATGCTGCGCGGCGAGCTGGACATCAACGAACACCTGATGGCCTACCTGGCCTATGGCATCAGCAAGACCGACTACCGCTACAACGGTTCGATCAGCGCGCAGATCCTCAATCCAGCCGGCGACTTCAGCACGGTGATCGGCCAGCTGGCGTTCGACATCAAGAAGCAGTCCGGTGATGCCGGCCTGCGCGGCAGCTTCCGTACCGGCAGCGTGAGCCATCAGTGGGCCGCCAACGTGACCCACTACCAGCACACCCAGAACGACTACGGCCGCCGCAGCGTGCCGGGCTGGGACTGGACCACCAACCTCTACAACCCGGTGTGGGGCCCGGCTGCGCCGTTCATCGCGCCGCATATCTCGCACACCGAACTGCGGCTGGACAGCATCGGCTTCGCCGACACGTTGTCCTTTGCCGATGACCGCGTGCAACTGACACTGGGCGTACGCCGCCAGCAGGTGGTCAGCGAGACCTTCAACGTAGCCAGCGGTGCGCGCACCTCGCGCTATGACGAGAGCGCCGCCACCCCGGCCGCCGCCCTGCTGGTGAAGGCCACTGATAAGCTTTCGGTCTACGCCAACTACATCGAAGGCCTAAGCCAGGGCGCCACCGCGCCGATGACCGCCGCCAACGCCGGCGATGTGTTTGCACCCTTCCGCACCAAGCAGAAGGAGCTGGGCCTGAAGCTGGACCTGGGCAGCTTCGCGCACACCTTCAGCGTGTACGAGATCAAGCGCCCGAGCAGCTACACCGATCCGGTCACGAATATCTTCTCGTTCGGTGGCGAACAGCGTAACCGTGGCGTGGAATGGGGCTTCTTCGGCGCGCCCCTGGACGGCGTGCGCCTGCTGGGCGGCGTGGCCTACGTGCAGCCGAAGCTGACCCGCACCGCCGGTGGCGTGAATGAAGGCCGCATTGCTACCGCCGTTGCGCAACGCCAGGCCAAGCTGGGCGTGGAATGGGATGTGCCGGCGCTGGAGGGCTTGACCCTGACCGGCAATGCCACCGCGATGTCAAAGCAGTACATCAGTGCCGACAATCGCCTGTCGGTCCCGGGGCGCACGTTGTTTGATGTGGGTGCGCGCTACAGCACCACGGTGGCGAGCCGACCGCTTGCCCTGCGCGCCAGCGTGAACAACGTGACCAACAAGGCGTATTGGGGCATGCCGTTGTTGTCGAGCCTCGCATTGGGTGCGACGAGGACGGTGCTGTTGTCGGCCACGATGGATTTCTGAAAGGCATCCACGCATGGCGTGGATCTACGTTTCATTTCGGGTGCAGGCGATAGATGGCATGACTGGTCAACGCCAATGCCGCCAGCTTCAGGCCTTCCATCACGCGGTCGCCGACGTAGTGTTCCGGGCCGCCATTCTGGCGGGCGCGTTCTGCCGCCAGCAGGATTTCCTGCACGATGCGCAGTCCGGCCAGCGCACCATCAGCATCGGCCAACGCCATGCATCGGCCCGGCAGTTGATGGCGCTCGGGCCAAGACTGACCGTCAGCAGCCGCGCCCAACCCGATGCGATGCAGCAGGGTCGTCAGGCTGTTGGGATCGGGCGGGATGTCGTGCCCCTCATCGGCATTGGCCGGGGCGCGCTGATGGGGGAACTCCGATGCATTCATGGCAGGTCTCCGTGCAAGGCATGCAGGACCACCGCCCTTAACAAAGGCGGCGGACGGTACGTGGCTGGAAATCCGGTGGTCGCGTAAGCACTAACCGGCAGGTGGGTTTTCACCCACCTCCACGCACCGCCCGCCATAAAGCTCGAACGGAATGCCAGCCGACGCCGCACAAGGCGACGCCGGCTGGCGAGCGCAAACTACACGCGACCAACGGGGTTTCCAGGCCCCGGCCATCCTTTTTCGATGGCACCCCATCATGAGCACAACGGGGTGGCAGGCGCCAACAACCCAAGTGCAAAGACAGCAACGTTCACGCAGTGGCAGCATTGTCGCATATCGACAATCGAGCCGAAGATTCAACAACTTGCACCACGCCGATGACGGCATGCTTCACCCGCATCGGCATCGCGCATTCCTTGACCGCATCCGGCATTCAGGGACATGCCACATGCCAGTTCCGACATTACGCAAGCAGACGAGCAATCAACGCCAGCACCGCCAGATGCCCCACGTAGTATCCATAAAACGCCCAGCGCCAGCGCGGCAGTTGCCACGGCACCCGCGCCGCCAACAGCAACACAGGAACGGCCAGCAACGCCCAGCCGTTGTGGTTGGCCCAGCACACTGCAGCAAGCCCGATCAGCAGCAGCCACCACGCACCATGGCGGAACGCCAGCCATCCGAGCAGCACGAAGCCGACGCCCGCCCATTGGTAGTCCACCAGCATCGGCGCCATGCCCGCCGCCAGCAGCAACAGCAGTGGGCGATTGCTGGCCAGTGCATGCACCGCCACCGCAGCCAGGGCAAAAGTAAGCAGTATGTTGAGTGGCAACCAGGGACCGAAGGCAAGTGCATGCAGCGGTTGCGCGACCACGCCCCATACGGCCAGGCGACGGATCGACTTGCGCAGGTCTGCACCCGGCTGGGCTAGGTTGCAGGCCATTACCAGTGCAAACAGCGGGAACGCGATGCGCCCCAGTTCGCTTATGACCGGCAGGTAGCCGCCGTAGACCACTTTCGCCACGTGGTCGCCGGTCATGGTCAGCAGTGCGATCCACTTCAGCAGCTCGCGTGCGCCGCTGCCGAGGGTGAGGTTGAAGGTGGACGTCCCGGCCGTGGTCGCTTGCATCGCGGCAGCTTATGCGCATCGGCCAGCCCATTTCCAGCACCGCGCAGGAGCCCGCCGCTGCAGGCCACAGGCGGCGGCGCTATGCTGGCCGCCCCTGCTTGTGAGACGCCTGCCATGCGCACCCTGTACCCCGCCATCGAGCCCTACCGCGAGTTCACCCTGCCAGTGAGCGATCTGCACACCCTGCACATCGAGGAATGCGGCACGCCCGACGGGATTCCGGTGGTGTACCTGCATGGCGGACCGGGTGCCGGCATTTCGCCCACCCATCGCCGCTTCTTCGACCCGGCACGCTACCGCATCGTGCTGATCGACCAGCGTGGCAGCGGACGCTCCACACCGTTCGGCGAGCTGCGCGACAACACCACGCAGGATCTGGTGGCCGACATCGAGAAGGTGCGCGAGCACCTCGGCATCGAGCGTTGGCTGGTCTATGGCGGTTCCTGGGGCTCGACCCTGTCGCTGGCCTACGCGCAGGCACATCCTGAGCGCGCCACTGGCCTGATCGTACGCGGCGTGTTCCTCGGTCGTGAGATCGAGAACCGCTGGTTTGCCGAGGCCAACGGTGGTGCGCGCTGGATCTTCCCGGAGCGCTGGGATCGGTATGAGGCCTATATCCCGGAGGACGAGCGCAACGACATGATCGCGGCCTACTGGACGCGCATGGACAGCGCCGATGAGGCCACCCGCATCGCCGCCGCGCAAGCCTGGCTAGGCTGGGAGGACAACGCCGCCACCTTGCAGCACGAGGTGGATGCGGTGTCCACCGATGATCCGCTGGACACGTTGGCCAAGGCCCGAATCGAAGCGCACTACTTCCGCAACGGCATCTTCCTGGAACCGGACCAGCTGCTGCGCGACATCGATCGCATCCGCCACCTGCCCGGCGTGATCGTGCAGGGCCGCTACGACATCATCTGCCCGCCGCGCAGCGCCTGGGACCTGGCCAAGGCCTGGCCGGAAGCAAAGCTGGAGATGGTGACTTCCGGCCACAGCGCCAACGAGCCGGCGACGGTCGATGCACTGGTGCGGGCCACGGACGCGTTTGCCGACCGCTTCTGACGGCGTGGGTAGTGGCGGCCGCTGACCGGCATCCCGCCGGTTGCAGGTAGAGCCGGCTGTTGGTCGCCTCTACCCAGCCGCTCTGCCCTCCTGTCACGGATTGGCGTCGAACACCACCGTCATGTTGCCCTGCCAATGCGAACCGGGCGACTTCAGCATCTCCGTCACCGCCTCGCGATCAGCGGTAAATCGCAGCGTCGAACGCCGCTGCATCAGATAGCCATCCGGGGTGAAGCGTGGCGCCCGCGCATCATCCGGCAGCAGCGCTGTGTTCTGCGCAGGCCGTCCATCGCGCACAGTGCTCATACCGGGAATCGTCACATCAATCTCCACTGGCGCTATCACGTCGTCGCGGGAGTTGCGTATCCCACAGCGATCACCCGCGTCGTACTCGCAACGAAGCTTCATACTGAAGTCCATCGACGTGGTCAGATGGAACGGCAGTTCCTGACTCAATCGTTTGGGTGGGCGACCATGGTCAATCCACTGCGACCAGCCTTCTTCTGGAGCCAGCTTCACGCTGGGCGCGGACTCTGAGAAGCGCACATTGAAGTCATGCATCACATCAAACACGAAGTTCAATCGTATTGACTAAACCCCCGTAATATTGTCTCCAAGATCAATGTCCGCCCCGGCTCCTCCAGTAGTCCAGCTTTCTGAAGCCTCATATCGCCCCGACTGCAGTGCGGTCGCATTCGGAAGCTCTACATTGAGGCCAATTCCAACATTCCGATATGAGTAGCTTCGGCCGTTTCTAGCAACGGTGCTGAAACATTCCTGAGGATTGGACGGAGTGCGGACACCCCATCCTCCGTGTGACCAACCTAATCCGCCCGCCCCACGAATAGCGGTGCAGCCCCCCGCAGTACCGTAGTACCAAGGATCCTGACCCCGGCCGAAACTCAAGTACAGCGAAATCGCCATGAAACTGATGGTCACATCGAACTCTGCACCGGTTCTTACTTCCCGGACCGTGACGGCTCTTGGGGCGGGGAAGCGCACGTATGTGGTATCCCTGCGAGATGCTGGATCGCCATCTCCAGACTTGGTCCAATACGTTCTCGCGCCAAGATCGAAGATGTAGGCCCCGCTTCTGTCGCACTCAGCGGGCCGCCAATTGCAGAACCCCCCACGTGGTGTCGTGTTTTCAAAGGAAGTGTTGCCCGGGTTCAGCGCATTCGGCCGAAATTCACCGGAGACAGTCCTCTCCACCACCTGCGCTTCTGCAGGAAATGTCTGCGACAGAATGAACAAGACCACCACACCCATCACCGCTTTCATCTCAACTGAGACCTCCTATTGGTCCTGAATCACTTCACAGCCAATGACACGGGGCAACGAATGCCACCCACCATCAGCACATCCCCCTCCCGTGGATAGCGCCCCTCTTCCATCGTCAGCACGCAGCTCACCAGGTTCGGATAGCGCAGCTCCACCACCGGCGCGCGTGCGCTCAGCTCCAGCGTGAAGAATCCCTCCTCCTGGCTGACGCTGCGCCCGGCATGGTTGATCACTTGTACACCGCGCACGCCGTTGCCGTCGGCATCCAGCACCTGGCCCATTACGGTGAAGGTGCGCAACACATCCACGGTAGCGTGCATCACCCCACCCTTGTTGAGGTGGTAGCTGATGGTTGCCGGTTGCAGCGTGGCCGCGGGAGCATGCCGCCCATGGAAGTCGAACTGCACGTGGCCCGCACGGTACGCGGTTACCGGCACGAAGTTGCGCCCCGGCTTCAACTCCACACCGCCGCCCCGGCTGTCGTCGCCACGCAGCATCACGTCGGAGTAGTCGCTGCGCACGTCGACGATGATGCCGGTATCCACGCTGCCGCTGCGGCCCTGGCCAAGCACCGCAGCACGGCCACCGCCGATCACCAGCGTGCTGTCCAGGTTGGCGCTGCCACTGACGTGGCCCGAGCCCGCGCCACGGTACAGCTGCACATCACCTTCCAGCAACGAACTCTGCAGGTACGCACCTGCTCCAGCGCCAATGCCACTGCGCTCAGTACTGATCATCCCGTTCACGGTCTGCACAAGCTTGCCATCCACACGCTGCGTCGCTGCCGCGCTGACGTAGGTGTCGCGCTGGCCGCCCTCGCCGGTACGACTGCCCAGGCTGCCGCTGTAGCTGCGACGCTCGCTGCCCAGCGATACGCTGACGGTGAGGTCGATCCCGCGCTGACGGCGGTAATGGGTGAAGCGACTGCCAGGGCGGTCGTAGGCCGAGACCCGCCAGTTCACGTCGTGCCTGCCGAACAGGGTCTCCCGACGTCCATAGGACACATCGATGCCGGTGCCTTTGGTGAAGCCCGAGCTGCGCGCCACCCGCAGGCTGGCGTTGTCGCGATGGCTGAAGCGATGGGTGATCGATACCGCGGTGGTGTCCTGCCAGCCCCCGCGGGTTTCCCAACGCGGCACCGAGCCGTCACCGGGCAGGACACGCTGGCGCTGTTCTGCCCAGCTGCGCGCATGGTTGGCCACTACCGATCCGGCGCGGTAGCGGTACAACCCCTGCAGGTCGACGCCGCGCCCGGCATCACTGGACGTATAGGCATTGGTGTAGGTGCTGAAGCGGTCGCTGGCCTGCCAGTCCATCGACAGCCCCGCCGCGCGGCGCGTGCCGATCTGCTGCACGGTGGCACCGGCCACCGCCCGCGGATGCACCAGGTAATTGACCACCGCACCCGCGGCCAGCCTGCCCTCCTGCAGTGCGCGACCGCTATCGAGCAGGCCCCGCTGTTGGCCAGCGAACACGCTGTAGCGCCAGCGGCGGCTGGGGTCGCTCCATCGACTTGGTTTGTGGATCGACGCGGTCTCACGCGAGGCTTCGTGGCCGTCCTTGATGACCCGCAGTTCCACGTCGTAGATGCCGCCGGGCAGGCGCCGGGTGTCGATCTCCTGGATGCCCGGCTTGACGGCCTGCGTGGACAGGAGGTTGCCGTCGCGCAGGATCTCCACCACGCCTTCGCGGCTGGCAGTGACATAGACCGGGTACACACTGGGGCTGCGCGTGTCGGCCAGCAGCACGTCCGAGGAGCCGAGCATGAAGCCCAGCGCGGTATCGTTCTGCGTGCCGAGTGCGCGCGGCTGGCGGATGATGCCTTCGAAGGTGGGCAGGAAGTAGCCTGCACGCACGAAATGGTCGCCCAGCTCGCGCTGGGCATGCAGGGCACTGAGATAGTGCTCGCGGCTACCCGGTTGGGCGTAGTACTGGTAACTGCCTACCGTGCTCCAGCGGCCGACGCTGCCGCGCAGTTCAGCGCTGTAGCGCGCGGAGGTCTGCTGTTCCTGGCCGCCATGCACGGCCACGCTGTTGCGGACGATCAGTCCATGGCTGCCGCGCTCCGGCAGCGCGACGTGGCGTCCTTCCTTGTGCGCACCTGCTTGGGTCAGCAGGCTGAGCAGGGAATTGGACAGGCTGTAGTGCAGCGCCGCCAATCCGCGACACTGCTGGCTGCACACACCCAGCGCCACCGGCTCGGCCAGCACGTCTGCCCAGCGCGAACGCTCCGTCTGCGGAAGCGGGCTGCCGTGGGCTTCGCCGAAACCGATCAGCTGCACGCGATTGTCTTCGTGCAGCAGCACCTCGGCGTCGCCCAGGTAGCGCCCGTCCAGCTCCACCCGCACGGTGAGCGGATTGCCGAACAGGTGCTCACGGAACTCCGCAGGCATGCGCTCGCGCTGCTCCAGCAGGCTGGGCAGCTCACCCAGCGCAAGACCGGCGGCATGGCTGGACGCGGCAAACACCACGGCGCCGATGCCGGCAGCCAATCGCGCAAGGGCCGGAGATGCGGGACGGACGGGTCGTTTCATGGGCGGATGCCCGTGCCCTCCCGCTGCATCTGCGATGCGGCAGGAAGGGCACGAAGCTGCATGATCGTCAGATATCGCTTTCGAAGATCATGTGGAACTGGCCGCCGTAGCTGCCCTGCTTGTAGCCATCGGTCGGCACGGTGGGGGTAATGGCAAACGCCAACGACTTGCCGGCCGCGGCCTGTGCGGCATTGGCCACCGTGATCTTGGCGGCCGAGGTGGCCGGCACCACCACGTTGTCCAGCTTCACGGCCAGGTCGACCACGTCGGCGGCCGAGGCCATCTGCGCCGGCGCAGACAGATAGGCGGTGATGGCCGCCGGCGACTTGATGTTGATGACACGGCCGGTCAGATCGCCCAGGGTCTGGCGGGCGGTATCCCACGGCAGGTTCTGCGGCAGGCCTTCCCAGCCATCGGGGGTGGACACCTGCAGGCCAGCGGTGTTCGGCACATCAGCGGTGACGTTGACGGTGATCGACTTGGTTTCGGTCGCGGCCAGGGCAATGGCCGGGGTGATCAGCAGGGCGGTCGCCGCTGCCAGCAGGGTGGTCTTCAGGGACATGGATGCACTCCAGGTTCAAGGGTAGGAATCAAGGTGCCAGGCAAGGGCAACGCCGTCCCAGCGGGCGCCTGGCAGGCCCGTTCGGGACAGATCCAACGGTGGAAGTGGGCTTAACGGCGTGAGTCGATGCTGCGTTGGCTGTCGCCTTCGCGAAGCTCGAAGCGCAGGAACTGGTGCTCGGCAGCCTGCAGCGCGTAGCTGTTGCCGGGACGCACATGCGCGATGATTCCCGGCGTGCAGGTATCGGGACGGTCGCGCTCGCACTGGCGCAGGTTGTCCAGCACCACGGTGGCATTACCGCGATTGCGTACCTGCTGTTGCTCGATGAGCGTGTCGTAGTGCGGGTTCTCCGGCGCGACGAAGAAGATCGTGCCGTAGCCGGTGAACACGCGGATGGCCGAGGTGAGCTCCGCAGCCTCCCGGGCCTGCTCTTCGCTGAGCGAGAAGTCCTCGGCCGTTGGCGCCACCGGGATGAAGCGCAACCGGTAGTAGCGCTCCTGGTCACGCGCACCGCGATACACCAGGCGTGTGGCCTGCTGTCCATTGCCTGCGATGATCAGGCGGCTGGGGCTGGCGATGACTCCTTGCGCATCCGGCGTGTTGCGGACCAGCGCTGTGGTATCCACCGGCGTTTCGCTGGCCTTGCCCTCCGCATCGAAGTGCATCTGGGTGACTTCAACCCGCACGTAAGCCGTGGCGTCACCGGTGTTGCGGATGCGCTTGAGCAGGTTGCTGTGCGTGGGCTGCAGATAGTCGAACAGCACGCCTACGTTGATCTGGGGTGTGGATGCGTGCGCGCTACCAGACAGGATGACCAACAGAATCAATGAGAGAAGACGACGCATGGCGGGCCCGCAGGGAAAGGCGAGCGCGAATTTTCACGACCGCATCACAATCTCGATATGCAAAAAGTTGCAAAAGCCGGACATGTCCTACGCATCTGAAGCGATTCCTAGTCTGCCGGTCCTGACCCGCTGGACCGGCGCCATCGCGGTGAACGGCGCCCTACTTGCGTGCACGCTTGCCTGCATTCTTCGCAACCGGCTTACAGTCCCCCGCCGAAGATCCGGCCGTGGCCACCACACCGGTGGACCGCCCCCTCCTCAGGAGCACGCCATGACCGGTTTCCGCTACCTTCCCGCTCTCCTCATCCTCTCGGCCGGCATTCTGCTGGGCGGTTGTTCCAAAACGCAGGAAGCCAGCAAGGCCACCGCGGCCGAGGACGTAACCGAAGTGAAGTTGATTCCAGCCTATGAATCGCTGGACAAGGACAAGGACGGCATCGTCACCCTGGCCGAAGTCGATGCGGTTGCGCCGGACTGGGCAGAACGACTGCACGCCTGCGATACCGATCGCGACAAGAAACTGAGCCGCGGCGAGTACGATGTGTGCAAGCAGACCAGCACCTCGCATTGATTCCTTGATGCGCCGCCGATTGGCGCGATGCTTGCCCGGCTATACCAAGGTATAGCCGGGCTAACCCACGAGCCTCTAGGACTGCCCCATTCAGGGGCGGACAATAGCGCCACTGGCCAGGGCAACCCTGGCTGGCTCCCTCCCCTCATGGAGACGCAGATGGACCCCGACCCTGCCGGGCGCACCGCGCCCCGTATGCCCGCCTGTTGCCTGTTCCTGGCGCCTGCCCGCCGGTCCCTGCCTGCCTGAGTGACGGGGGATCGCCAGGCGCCGCCTGCCTGGAGATCACCCCCATGTCCTACAAGATCCTCTACATCACCCTACGCCGCCTGATCGGCGAGCGCGATGTTGCCGCCCTGCGCAGCCACCTGCTGCAGCACGGCCCCGTGATTTTCGCCCGTTCGCTGTCGCTCGGTTCGCCGCGCGTGGTCGCCGATGCACTGTCGCTGCTGCCGATCAGCGAACGTATCAACGTGCTGCGCCATCTGCCCTACCCCCTTCGCGATGCGATGAAGCCGCTGTGCATCGGCGGCAGCCAGCGCCTGCACATGCAGCCGTGGTCGCCGGCGGCGCTGGCGATGCGCCACGCCTGAACCGTTGCATCCGTTCCGTTCGTGTTCCGGCCGCGGCCGGCTCTGACATTCAAGGAGTTCCCATGAGCCTGCTCAACGCCTGGTTCAATGCCTTCCTGCGCAGCCGTCGCGCAGGCAACCTGTTCGGCCGTCGCGCCATGCCCGAAGCCGGCTTCGGCCCGGGCAGTGCCGAAGCCGCACCTTTCGCGCTCACCACCGGCCTGGTCACCCTGTCGCAGCTGGACGAGCCGCGCCTGCTGGCTGCGCTCGACTCGCACGTCGATGGCCTCAGCCCGCACGAGGCCGAGGAGCGGCTGGCCACGCTCGGCCCCAACGAGGTGGATCACGAAAAGCCGCTGCCGTGGTGGCGCCATCTGTGGCAGTGCTACCGCAACCCGTTCAACCTGCTGCTGACCGTACTGGCGGCGGTGTCCTGGCTGACCGAGGACATCAAGGCCACGATCGTGATCGGCGCGATGGTGCTGCTGTCCACGCTGATCCGCTTCGTGCAGGAAGGCCGCTCCAACCGTGCCGCCGAGCGGCTGAAGGCACTGGTCGGCAATACCGCACGCGTGCTGCGCCGCAATCCGGGCACCGAGGCCGCCGATGTGGCCGACCAGTACTTCGGTGCGCACCTGCACAGCCGTCGCCCGGCCCGCCTGCTGGACCTGCCGATCCGTGAGCTGGTGCCCGGTGACCACATCGTGCTGTCGGCCGGCGACATGATTCCGGCCGATTGCCGCGTGCTGACCGCCAAGGACCTGTTCGTGGCGCAGGCGGCGATGACCGGCGAGTCGCTGCCGGTGGAGAAGTTCGCGCACCCCGGCGACGGCCTGGCCGGCCTGCTGGAGCAGCACAACCTGCTGTTCATGGGCACCAATGTGGTGTCCGGCACAGCCACCGCCGTGGTGCTGGCCACCGGCAACCGCACCTACTTCGGCACCCTGGCCCAGCGCAGCACCGCCACCGACCGTGCGCCCACCGCGTTCCAGGCCGGCGTCAACAGCGTCAGCTGGCTGCTGATCCGTTTCGCGCTGGTGATGGTGCCGTTCGTGCTGCTGATCAACGGCTGGACCAAGGGCGACTGGACCGAGGCCTTCCTGTTCGCGCTGTCGGTGGCGGTAGGCCTGACCCCGGAAATGCTGCCGATGATCGTCACCTCCACCCTGGCCAAGGGTGCGGTGCTGTTGTCGCGGCGCAAGGTGATCGTCAAGCGCCTGGATGCGATCCAGAACTTCGGCGCGATGGAAGTGCTGTGCACCGACAAGACCGGCACCCTCACCCAGGACAAGATCGCGCTGGAACGGCACACCGACGTGTTCGGTCACGATTCGGAGGATGTGCTGAAGTTTGCCTACCTCAACAGCCATTTCCAGACCGGGCTGATCAACCTGCTCGACCGTGCGGTGCTGGAGCACGTGGAGCTGCAGAGCTCGCTGCGGCTGTCGCAGGACTACCACAAGGTGGATGAGATTCCTTTCGACTTCGAGCGCCGCCGCATGTCGGTGGTGGTGTCCGAACGCGAGGACCACCATGAGCTGATCTGCAAGGGTGCGGTGGAAGAGATGCTGGCGGTATGCAGCACGGTGCGCGAGAACGGCGAGGACAAGCCGTTGGATGAGCAGCGGCTGGCGCGCGTGCGGCAGACCACCGAAGAACTGAACGAACAGGGCCTGCGCGTGGTGGCAGTGGCGATGAAGGAAACCGCCGCCAGCCAGACCGTGTATTCGCAGGCTGACGAATGCGGGCTGACCCTGGTCGGCTACGTGGCCTTCCTCGATCCGCCGAAGGAATCGGCTGCGCAGGCGCTGCAGGCGCTGGCCGCGCATGGTGTGGAAGTGAAGGTATTCACCGGCGACAACGAGCTGGTCACCGCCCGCGTCTGTGCCCAGGTCGGGCTGGACGCGGACACCATCCTGACCGGACCACAGATCGAGCGCATGGACGACGGCACACTGTCGCGTGCATTGCACCACCACCGTGTGTTCGCCCGATTGACGCCACTGCACAAGGAACGGCTGGTGCGCGAGCTGCGTGCGCAGGGCAAGGTGGTCGGTTTCCTCGGCGATGGCATCAACGATGCACCGGCGCTGCGTGCGGCGGACATCGGCATCAGCGTGGACAGCGCGGTGGACATCGCCAAGGAGGCCGCCGACATCATCCTGCTGGAAAAGAACCTGATGGTGCTGGAGGAAGGTGTCATCCAGGGCCGGCGCACGTTCAACAACATGCTGAAGTACATCCGCATGACTGCCAGCTCCAACTTCGGCAACGTGTTCTCGGTGCTGGTGGCCTCGGCCTTCCTGCCGTTCCTGCCGATGCTGCCACTGCAGCTGCTGGTACAGAACCTGCTGTACGACATCTCGCAGATCGCCATTCCGTTCGACAACGTGGACGAGGAGCTGGTGCGCAAGCCGCTGAAGTGGAACCCGGCAGACATTGGCCGCTTCATGGTGTTCTTCGGGCCGATCAGCTCGATCTTCGACCTGAGTTGCTTCGCGCTGATGTGGTACGTGTTCGATGCGCGCACACCAGCCGACCAGGGCCTGTTCCAGTCCGGCTGGTTCGTGGTCGGCTTGCTGACCCAGACCCTGATCGTGCACATGATCCGTACGCCGAAGGTGCCGTTCCTGCAGAGCATCGCCGCGCCGCCACTGCTGGTGATGACCGGCCTGATCATGGCCATCGGCGTGGCCCTGCCGATGAGCCCGCTGGCTGGCTACTTCAAGCTGCAGGCCCTGCCGACCGGCTACTGGCCGTTCCTGGTGGCGATCCTGTTCGGCTACGCGGTGCTGACCACCCTGCTGAAGAAGATCTACATCCGTCGTTACGGCTGGCAGTAAGCGCCCGCCGCCTGGTCCAGGGAGAAACACAATGGACATCAATCCGAACCTGCCGGCGTTCAACGCCGGCGCGACCCTGAGCTCGTTGATCAGCCTCTCGGTGGCGTTCGTGCTTGGCACCGTTATCGGCCTGGAGCGACAGCTGCGTCAACGCACCGCCGGCCTGCGCACCAATACACTGGTGGCGGTGGGTGCTGCCGTCTTCGTGGACCTGGCCGTGCGCTTCCACGACCTGTACGGCGGCCCGCCGTCGCCACTGCACGTGGTGGCCTATGTGATCTCCGGTGTGGGCTTCCTCGGCGCCGGCGCGATCATGAAGGACGGTGCGCAGGTGTCCGGCCTGAACACCGCGGCCACCTTATGGGGCTCGGCGGCGGTGGGTGCCTGCGCGGGTATCAAGCTGCTGCCGGAGGCGGTGCTGGCGGCCGTGTTCGTGCTGGCCGCCAACACTTTGCTGCGGCCGGTGGTGAACCGCATCCAGCGGCAGCCGCTGCCGGAGGCGTTCAGCGAGGCGACCTATGCAATCAACGTGGTCTGCCAGCGCGAGCAGCAGGCCGAGGTGCTGGACCAGCTGTTGCTGCTGCTTGAACAGGCGCACTACCCGGTACGCGCGGTGGACCAGCGCCCATTCGGCGAGCGTGACGTGGAGATAGAAGCCGTACTGTATGCCACCACGGTGGATGCCGGTGAACTGGATGCGGTGCTGGCCACGCTGGCGACCACCCCCGGCGTGCTGCAGGGGTTCTGGAACGCCAGCCTGGAGGAGTAGTGCCGGCCGCTGGCCGGCAACCTCATGATCCCCGGACGCACCGTGCATCGCCTCGGCATGCCCACCGCTGGGGTAGTGCCGGCCGCTGGCCGGCAACCCCGTGATCTCCGGAAGTACCGTGCAGTTGCCGGCCAGCGGCCGGCACTACCAGGCATCGTTCTGGTTTGTGCCGGCCAACGGTCGGCACCCACCACACAAGAGCACGCCGACCCAGGTCGGCATCCACCAATGCCGGCTTTGCTATCCTTTCCGCCCACGCCCGGGAGCTTCCCCGATGCCATCGCTGTCGCCCCGCCGCCCGCTGGTGCTGCTGGCCCTGATCGTCGTGATGGCGGCGATCTTCCTGATCGACACCGTCACCGACTACGCCGTGGCGGCCGCCTGCTTCTACGCAGCGGTCATCCTCGCCGCATCGCGCGTACTGGCCGCGCGCGGGCTGATCAGCCTGGCCATCGCCTGCATCGCACTCACCGCCCTGAGCTTCTTCCTCACCCGCTTCGGCACCTACCGCATCGGCCTGGTCAATTCGGTGATCGGCATGCTGGTGATCGGCATCACCACCTACCTTGCGTTGAAGATGGAAGCGGCCAAGGCTGCGGTGCAGGAAGCACAGGGCCGGTTGCTGCGGGTGGCGCGCGCATCAACCGTGGGCGAGTTGACCACATCAATCGCCCATGAAGTGAACCAGCCACTGGCGGCGATCGCCAGCAGCGCCGAAGCCTGCCAGCGCTGGCTGGCACAGGACCCACCGAACGTGGACAAGGCACGGCAGACCGTGGCCCGCATCCTGGCCGATGCGCATCGCGCTGGTGACGTGATCGCCCGCATCCGCGGCCTGACCCAGGGCGCGGCACCGGAACGACGCGCCTTCGACCTGAACCAGGCGGTGGAGGAAATGCTGGCACTGTCGCGCAGCGAGCTGGACCAGCACGGCGTGGCCGTGGCCCTGCTGCTCGATGCCGACCTGCCGCTGGTACAGGCCGACCGCGTGCAGGTGCAGCAGGTGATCGGCAACCTGATCCTCAATGCGGTGGACGCGATGGAAGCAGTGCCGGCTGCCGACCGCCGCCTGTCCCTGTTGACCCAACGCGACGGACAGCGGATCAGCCTCAGCGTGCGCGACCGCGGTGTCGGCCTGCCAATCGACCATCCTGAGCGCGTGTTCGATGCGTTCTGGACCACCAAGTCACACGGGCTGGGTCTCGGTCTCAGCCTGAGCCGTTCGATGATCGAGGCCAACGACGGCAGGATCCGAGCCGAGCGCCCAAGCGGCGGAGGTGCCTGCTTTGTGTTTGACCTGCCCATCGCCACGGAACTCCCTCATGCGTAAGCCCGCTGCACCCGCCGCCGATCCAGCGCCCATCGTCTATGTGATCGACGACGATCCGTCGGTGCGCGCCGCGCTGGAAGACCTGCTCGCCTCGATGGGCCTGCAGGTACGGGCCTTCGCCTCCACCCAGGCATTCCTCGAGCACGAACTGGAAGATGCACCGGCCTGCTTGGTGCTGGACGTGCGCATGCCCGGCCAGAGCGGGCTGGAGTTCCATCGCACGATGGGCAGCCACGGCCTGCAGCTGCCGGTGGTGTTCATCACCGGCCACGGCGACATCGCAATGGGTGTCAACGCGATCAAGGACGGTGCCATCGAGTTCCTGACCAAGCCGTTCCGTGACCAGGAACTGCTGGATGCGATCCACAAGGGCATCGACATCGACCGCCAGCGCCGCCGTGACGGCGAGGCACTCGATGCCCTGCAGCAGCGCTGGAACACCCTCAATGCCGGCGAGCGCGAGGTGGTCGACGGTGTGGTGCGCGGCCGCCTCAACAAGCAGATCGCCGGCGACCTCGGGGTCAGCGAGATCACGGTGAAGGTGCGCCGCGCACAGGTGATGCGCAAGATGGGCGCGCGTACGCTGGTCGACCTGGTGCGCATGTACGACCGCTTGCAGGCAGGTACCCCATGAGCGTGCATGTCGCACTGCTGCGAGCAGTCAATGTCGGCGGCACCGGCAAGCTGCCGATGGTTGAACTGGTGGCGATGTGCGAGGACGCCGGCTTCACCGACGTCCGCACCTATATCGCCAGCGGCAACGTGGTGTTCCGCAGCGGACTTGACGAAGCCGGCGTGCGAAAAGCCCTTGGCCAACGGCTGCAGGCCTATGCAGGAAAACCGGTGGGTGTGCTGGTGCGCTCGGCAGCCGAGATCGCGGCGGTTGCCGCCGGCAATCCGTTCCCGCACGCCGCCGGCAATCGCGTGGTCGCGCTGTTCGTGGATGAGATACTGCCTACCGATCCCTTGACCGGGGTAACCGGCCTGCGCGATGAGCAGCTGGTGCTGGGCACCCGCGAGATCTTCGTCCACTATGGCGACGGCATGGCCGACTCACGCCTGCGGATTCCCTATGCCCAACAGGGCACCGCCCGCAACCTCAACACGGTTGGCAAGCTTGCGGCAATGGCCGCCGCACTCGGCCAGGCCACCTCAGACAGTAGAGGGCGGCGGTAGAGTCGACTGTCAGTCGACTATCGCGCGCAGCGCGGGATTCTCCGCAACCTTGTGGAAGAGCAGTCGACTAACAGTCGACTCTACCCGGCACGTGCTGGATACCGGACAAGATCACGCTCGTTGCAGGCGGTGCTTCAACCGCGTATCCATCAACCCCACCGCCAGCAGCACTGCGCTGGTCAACCAACCGGCGGCCAACAGATGGGTCTGCGGCAATACGAAACCCATCACGCCCAGTGCCACTGCACCGATCAGATGCGAGTACGGCGCGCGACCGTACACCACGCGCTTGTACAGCGCGCTGCCCAGCAGGTAGATCAACGGGCCGGCCAGCAGCACGGCCGCATACACCGACGTCACCGCGGCATGCGGGTGATCCATGACCAGGTCATTGCCCACCGCCGTAGCGATGATCCCTGCGATCAGCAACGCGTGCACATAGTGGAAGTTGGCCCCCATCCGGCCCGGGTCTTCGGCATGGCTGATGGCCTCGGTGGCGTCGCGGCTGGAGATGCCGAAGTACAGCCACCACATGGCGATCGTGCCGGCGAACGTTGCCAGCACCGCCGACACCACCGCCCCACTCCACTGTTCGACCTCGCTGAGCACGCCACCGGTCGCCAGCAGCGTCTCGCCCAGCGCGACGATGACGAACAGCTGGCAGCGCTCGGCCAGGTGCCCGCCCTCGATGGTCCACTCGCGGGTGTGCGAACGGCCCAGCCCCGGGAACGCGAAGCCGAACATCGGTGAGACGTATTCGCACGCCACCGCCACCGCCCACAGCGCCAACCGCGTATTGCCCTCGGCTGCCGCACCTGCCAGCCAGAAGCAGGCCGACACGCTCACCCAGGCCAGCATGCGACGGAAGTTCGGTGCCAGTGGGTGCGTGCGACCGACCTCCAGCAGCACGAAGGCGGTGCGCCCGACCTGCATTGTGGCGTAGGCCCCGGCAAACACCCAGGCGCGGTCGGCGAACGCCTCGGGAATGGACGAGGACATCAACAAGGCCAGCAGCATGGTGGCAAACAGCAGGCCGCGGATGCGCGGTGCCTCCGGATCGAACCAGTTGCTGACCCAGCAGGCATACTGCCAGCCCAGCCACACCGCAAACCACAGCACCAGGGTCTGCAGCACGCCGGCCAGGTCCAGGTGGTGCAACAGGTGGTGGCTGAGCTGGGTGACCGCGAACACGTAGACCAGGTCGAAGAACAGTTCTTCGTAGGTCACGCGGGCGTGGTGGCCGTCGCGCTGGCGCAGGGCCGGCAATCGCAGTCGTGTACTCATGGCCTTCCTTCAGCGCGCCAAGCGCCAGTAGAGCAGGCCGGCCAGCAGGGCCGGCACCGCGAACACCAGCAACAGGATCGGCAGTTCTTCGCGAACCCCGTAGCCGGCCTTGCTGACGCCCACCCACAGGTTGGCCACCGTCACCAACAGCCAGGTGGCAATGAACGCGATCAGGGCCGTGGGCAGCTGTGAGGTACCCACGCTCCACAGCCGTCCGAACAGCAGGAACACTCCCAACAGCACAATGCCACCCACCATCACCAGAA
Source organism: Stenotrophomonas sp. 80084_Sma (assembly GCF_056481995.1). Classification (NCBI taxonomy): domain Bacteria; kingdom Pseudomonadati; phylum Pseudomonadota; class Gammaproteobacteria; order Lysobacterales; family Lysobacteraceae; genus Stenotrophomonas; species Stenotrophomonas sp. 80084_Sma. The sequence continues at coordinate 2,642,391 of NZ_CM151177.1, forward strand.
GCACATGCATGGTCCACCTCCTTGAGCCTGCAGGCAGGCTAGCCGTGGGCGATTCTGCGCTCCAGCCGATGATCGTGGATTCACTTTCCAGACGCGGCGAACAATCGCCCTGACGATCGCGGCATGGCAAACGAGAACAGTTCCCATTAGTATTGCGTCATTACGCAGGGATGACCTCCCGGCACCCGCCTTTCACCCTTGCTGCCCGTCCGGATGTCCCAGCCGACACTTTCCCGCCCACCTGCGCTGCCGCTGGTGACCTCGCTGGTGCGCCACTACGAGGAACTGGTGGACTACCTGCATCGCCGGTTCCGCTCGCCCGGGCTGGCCCGCGAAGTGGTGCACGATGTCTGCGTGCGCCTGCTGGAACGCCCGGCCGTGCATGACGCCCGCCAACCGATCGCGCTGCTGCGCAGGATCGCACACGATGCGGCGGTCGACCGCTGCCGCGCCGAGGACCTGCGCCGGCACTGGGTGGAGCCCCGTGCCGAGCTCCCCGAAGGCGCCTGCGAGCGCCCCGGACCCGAGCGCCAGGCACAGGGCCAGCAGGCGCTGCAGCGGCTGACCGCCAGCATCGAGCGCATGCCCTGCCGGCGGCAGCAGGTGTTCATCCTGCACAAGATCCACGAGCTGCCCCAGGCCGAGGTGGCGCAGCGGATGGGCATCGGCCTGAAGGCAGTGGAACGTCATCTGCGCCTGGCCATGGCCGACTGCCGGCTGCACGGTGCGCTGTGGTGAGCCCTGCATCACCCGATCCGGCAACGCCGTCGGCGCCCGCCGAACCGTCCGCCGAGGACACGCTCGATCAGCACCGGGAGGCACTGAAGGAACGCTTCCCGTTGCCAGGCCCGGAGCAGTTGCAGCGGCGGCGCGGCGGATCTGGCGCGAAACGGGTACTGCCGGTGCTGTTGCTGGCGGCCGCCGCGCTGCTGCTGGCCGACCCGGCCTGGCAGGTGCGTGACTACCAGACCGCCGTCGGCGAGCGCCGCGACATCGAGCTGCCGGACGGCAGCCGCGTGCTGCTCGACGCGGGAACCCACCTGCAGGTCCGTCGCCATCTGCGTTCGCGGCAGGTGCTGCTGGCGCAGGGCCATGCGCGCTTCGAGGTGCAGCATTCGGCGTGGCGCCGCTTCCAGGTCGATGCCGGGCCGGTACAGGTGCGCAACTACGGCACGGTGTTCGATGTTGACCGCCAGGGCAATCTCAGTGAGGTCACGCTGTGGCGCGGCGAGGTCGGTGTCAGCGTGGATGGCGGCGGCACCGAGCAGCGGCTGAAGCCGGGGCAGCGCCTGCTGGCCCAGCCAGGATCGCTGTCTCCGCCGGAAGCCGTGGATCCGGACCGGGCCGACTGGACCACCGGCCGGCTGCAGTTCGACCGCATGCCACTGAGCGAGGTGCTGCGCATCCTGCAGCGCTATCACGACCGTCCGATCGTGCTGGACGACCCGGCACTGGGTCCGCTGCAGGTGTCGGGCGTGTTCGATGCCGATCGTGCCGAAACGGCGGTCGCGCTGCTGCCGGAGATCCTGCCGGTCCAGGTGCATACCGCCGCCGACGGCAGCCTGCATCTGCGCGCCCGCGATTGATTGCCACGCCGAGGGTGGGTTGCGCGCCGTCCCATCCGGCAAGTGCTTGAACCCTTCCGAAGGACCCCCGCATGACCCGCCCTGTTCCGCCCGCCGCGCTGCGCCGCCTGGCCCCCACCCTGCTCGCTGCCTGCCTGTGTGCGGCGCTGCCCGCCACCGCGCAGTCCGCTGCGTCCGCACCCGTCGAACTGCACCTGCCGGCCGGCCCGCTGCAAACTTCGCTCAACTCGCTGGCGCGGCAGAGTGGCATCCAGCTGCTGTTCGCGGCCGACAGCGTGAGCGGCCGCAACGCGCCCGCCCTCGACGGCCGCTACACCCCGCACGACGCCCTGCAGCGCCTGCTGGCCGGGCAAGGCCTGGCGATGCAGGAGCGCTCGCCGGGGGTGTTCGTGGTGAGTGCCACGCCGGCATCCCCCACGCCCCGCGCTCCGGCCCGGGCCGCGTCATCGGCAGCGTCCCAGGCCACGACCACTTCGCTGGCCCGGGTCACGGTATCGGCCTCGACCGCGCGCATGCCGCAGGGCGAGACCGCGATGCCCAACACCATCACCGTGCTGACCCGCGAGGACATCGCGCAGCAGCTGGCGCTGGGCTCGGATGTCTCGCGCGTGCTGTCGGCGCAGATCCCGGCATTTGCCCCGGCGCGCGAGAAGATGTCCAACTACGGCGAAACCATGCGCGGCCGCGGCATCCTGTACATGGTCGACGGCGTGCCGCAGTCGACGCCGCTGCGCGATGGCTCACGTGATTCGCACACCATCGATCCGGCGATGATCGAACGCATCGAGGTCATCCACGGTGCCAACGCACTGCAGGGCATCGGCGGTACCGGTGGCATCGTCAACATCATCACCCGCAGCGCGCCCAGCGAGCCCGGCGCCTTCCTGCTCGATACCAACATCAGCTACAGCTCGGCGCTGCCCAGCCGCCGTGATGACAACGGCCAGCGCGGCTCGGCACTGGTCGGCGTGCGCGGCGAGCAGTTCGATCTGGTGGCCGGCCTGGCCTATGAGAAGCAGGGCCTGTACCACGACGGCGAGGGCCGTTCGATCGGTACCAACGCCCAGGGCGAACTGATGGATTCGACCTCGTCGAACGTGTTCGCCAAGCTGGGCTGGAACATTGCCGAGGGCCACCGCCTGCAGCTGATGGCCAACCGCTACGAGCTGCGCGGGCTGGACAACTACCTGGCGGTGAACGGTGATTACCGCACCGGCCGCCCGACCATTTCGGTGCCCGGCGATACGCCGCTGGATCCACCGATGAACCGCTCGCGTTCGTTGACGCTGGACTACAGCGCCGCCGACCTGCTCGGTGGCCGCTTCCAGGCGCAGGCCTTCGCGGTGGACTTCGAAGGCCGCTATGGCGCCAGCCAGTGGGATCCGTGGGGCAACACCGGCGCCAACGCCGCCTGGGACCAGACCCAGAACGAATCGGACAAGCGCGGCTTCAAGCTGACCCAGAGCTGGGCCCGCATCGCCGACACCACGCTGGACGTGACCCTGGGCCTGGACGGCCTGCGCGACCGCACCCACCAGGTGCTGCTGGCCAGCGGCATGAACTGGGTACCGCAGACCACCTATCAAAGCCTGTCGCCGCTGCTGCAGCTGCACTGGTGGCCAACCGACCACCTGATGCTGTCCGGCGGCCTGCGCTACGAAAAGGGCGAGCTGGAAGTAGGCGACTACACCACCCTGCCCCGCTACGGCGCGCGCAAGGTGGCCGGCGGCAAGCCGACCATGAGCGAGACCCTGCCCAACTTCGGCGCGGTCTGGTACATCAATGACCGCCTCAACGCCTACGCCTCGTATTCGGAAGGCTACACCGTGGCCGACGTCGGCCGTGTGCTGCGTGCAATCAATCGCGACGGCCAACGCGTCGACAATCTCATCGACCTGTCACCGGTGGTGTCGGACAACCGCGAGATCGGCCTGGAGTACGACGATGGTCGTTTCAGCGGTGACATCGCCTACTACACCTCCGAATCCAAGCTGGGCTCGGTGCTGATCTACGATCCGGGCATCGATGCCTATGCGGTGCAGCGCCAGGCCACCCGCGTGGAGGGCTTCGAAAGCAACCTGCGCCTGCGCCTGGGCGACAGCCGGCTGGGCCTGGGTTATGCACGGGCCAACGGCCGCTACGATGCCGACGTCGATGGCCGCCTCGACAGCGACCTGGCCGGCGTCAACATCGCGCCGAACCGGCTGACCGCATTCTGGGAGCAGAGCTGGACACCACAGCTGAGCACCCGCCTGCAGGCCAGCCACGCCTTCGACCGCGACTTCGACCTGCGTGGCGCGCGGGTGGCGGAGTTCAAGGGTTACACCACGTTGGACCTTGTGGCCCGCTACGTGCTGGACAAGCACGCCTTCACGCTGGGCGTGCAGAACCTGGCGAACAAGCAGTACATCAGCTACTACTCGCAGACCACGCCGTCGAACCCGAGCTATTTTTCGGGCCGCGGCCGGGTGCTGACGCTGGGGTGGCAGTACCGGTACTGATCCATGGCGCCCTTATGGGAGCCATGAAATCTATGCGCGACGCGATGAAGGAGGCCCATGCTAGTTTCTGGGCCTCCTTCAAACGGACGTGAACCATGCGTTTTTCCCCGCTCGCCTTCGCCCTGGTCACTGCTCTCCCGATCGCGCACGCCAGCGCCGCCGAGGCACCCCTGCCGCAGTTGCGGGCCTACACCGTGGATGCTTCCTGGCTGCAGCCGATGGCACCGCTGCAGATTGCCGACCACACCTGGCAGATCGGCACCGAGAACCTGACCGCGCTGCTGGTACAGACCAGCGAAGGTGCGGTGCTGCTGGACGGCGGCATGCCACAGATGGCCGGCCACCTGCTCGACAACATGAAGGCACGCGGCGTGGCACCGCAGGACCTGCGGCTGATCCTGCTCAGCCATGCGCATGCCGACCATGCAGGCCCAGTGGCGGAACTGAAGCGCCGCAGCGGCGCGCATGTGGTCGCCAACGCGGAATCGGCAGTGCTGCTGGCGCGTGGCGGCAGCGATGACCTGCACTTCGGCGATGGCATCACCTACCCGCCTGCCAGTGCAGACCGCATCGTGATGGATGGCGAGGTGGTCGAGGTGGGCGGCATCGAATTCACAGCGCACTTCATGCCCGGGCACACCCCGGGCAGCACCGCGTGGACCTGGAGCGATACCCGCGAGGGCAAGCCGGTGCGCATCGCCTATGCCGACAGCCTGAGTGCACCGGGCTACCAGCTGCAGGGCAATGCGCGCTATCCGCGCCTGGTCGATGACTACAAACGCAGCTTCGCGACGGTGCGGGCGTTGCCCTGTGACGTTTTGCTGACCCCTCATCCGGGTGCCAGCAACTGGGACTACGCCTCCGGCAGCAAGGCCAGCGCCAAGGCACTGACCTGCAAGGCCTACGCGGATGCGGCCGAACAGAAGTTCGACGCGCAGCTGGCCAAGGAAACAGCTGGCGCCCGCTGATTTTGTAGAGTCGAGCCATGCTCGACTGAAGCAGAGCAGTCGAGCATGGCTCGACTCTACAAAGGGCAAGCCGAGCGTGGCTCGACTCTACAAAGGGCAAGCCGAGCGTGGCTCGACTCTACAAAGAGCAAGCCGAGCGTGGCTCGACTCTACAAGGAGCAAGCCGAGCGTGGGCTCGGCTCTACATTGGGCGCGCCGAAGGGTGCCGGTCAGGACGACCGGCACCGCCGCCTGTCAGCCGCCCTGGCCGTGCTGGGCAAACGGCTCGGTGGTGCCATCGTTGCGCACCAGTTCAACGGTGTACGGCTGCACGTAGCCATCCGGCATTTCCATGCCCGGCGAGCCGGCCGGCATGCCCGGCAACACCAGGCCGCGCGCGGCCGGCCGCTCCGCCAGCAGTCGCTTGATGTCTTCGGCCGGGATATGGCCTTCAACCACGTAACCACCGATCTCGGCGGTGTGGCAGGACGCCTTGCCGACCGGCACACCCAGCCGGACCTTGATCGGGTTCATGTCATCGGTATCGCGAACATCCACCTGGAAGCCTTCGGCCTTCAGGTGGTCGACCCAGATGCCGCAGCAGCCGCAGCTTGCGGTCTTGTGCACGATGGCGATGGGCAGTGCCGGATCCACCTGCGACGGGCTGGCCTTGATCGGTGCCGCCGGGGCTTGGCTGGCAACCGGTGCGGCCGGCGATTCTTCAGCTGCACGTGCGCAGGCGGTGCTGGCCAGCACGGTGCCCAGCAGCAGGCCGAGGGAGAGAGATCGGTTCATGGTGTTGATTCCTTTGCAGATGCGGGCAACGCGGCCCGCTGCCTGCGCATCGAAGGCACAGGCAGAGTCGAGAATGAGTCGAGCAGCTACGGCAGGCGCTTGAGGCCTGCAGGGAATCACACGATGGGCGGCCGTAGCGGATCCGGCAACGGCGGCGGTGCGCGTTGCTGGGCGCTGGCTGGCAAAGGCGCCTCACGCCAGGGTGACGCTGGCGTTCCGCTCAGGGTGGCCAGCATGCCGAGGCTGGCCGGCGGGCATTCGCACTCATTGCTCTGGCAGACCGTTGATGCTGCCTCGTCGCAGCATCCGGCCATGGCCGCCAAATGCGGTGCGGCGCAATGGTCCGCGCTGGACTGCACCGCGTACGAGGATGAGGCAACCGCAAGCGCCGGTGCATTCAGCACCAGGGCAAGGAGAAGCATCCATCTCAGCAGCAGGCCAGGCAGGTTCACCCGTTGATGATAGCCGATGAACGCATCACGCAATCGCCTCGGCCATCGCCCGCATCCGCACCGGAATCGACTTGGCCGCCGGCGTGCCGCTGACCCGATCGTAATAGTCCAGCGGTAGCAGCGGGTTCAACTCGGGGTAGTAACCGGCCAGCGCGCCGCGCGGCATCGGGTAGTCCAGCACGGTCAGGCCCTCGATGCGCCGCTGCACGCCATCACCGCTGATGGTCTCCAGGCTGACCAGCGCCTCCTTCTCCAGCCCGCGCGCCAGCCGGTCCTCGATGTTCATGAACAGCACCATGCGGTCGTTGTACACGCCGCGGTAGCGGTCGTTGTAGCTGTAGATGGTGGTGTTGTACTGGTCGTGCGAGCGCACCGTGGCCAACCGCAGCATCCCGGGATCGTCCACCGGCGCGTCCACGTCCAGGCCTGGCATCACCAGGATGTTGGCCTTGCCGTTGGGCGTGGGCCACACCCGGCGGCGCGGCGGAATGTCCAGGTGGAAGCCGTGCGGCTGCTGGATGCGCTCGTTGAAGCCGGTGTAGATCTCCGGGTACACCGCCGCAATCAGCTCGCGGATGGGTGCGTAGTCATGAATGCACCCGGCCCAGTCGACCCTGCTGTGCGGCAGCGTGGCCATCGCCATGCGGCAGACGATCTCGACCTCCGGGAGCACGTCCGTGCTGACCGGCTCGAGCACACCGCGCGAAGCAGTGACATTCGACATGGCGTCTTCGATAGTGACGAACTGCTCGCCAGCTGGCGTGACGATGCGCTCCGAACGTGCGACCACCGGCAGGATCAAGGCATCGCGGCCGTGTACCAGATGACCGCGATTGAGCTTGGTGGCGATGCCGACCGTCAGCTCCAGGCCGCGCATGGCCTCGTACGCGCGCGGCGTATCGGGCACGGCGTGGATGAAGTTGCCGCCCATACCGATGAACACCTTGGCGCTGCCGTCCAGCATCGCCTCGATCGATTCGACCACGTGATGACCATGCTCGCGCGGCGGATCGAAGCCGAACACCTGCTGCACGCGATCCAGATAGGCCGGCTTGGGTTTCTCGTCGATGCCGACGGTACGGTCGCCCTGCACGTTGGAATGGCCACGGATCGGTCCAATGCCTGCGCCGGGCTTGCCGAAGTTGCCACGCAGCAACAGCAGGTTGGCCACCTGCTGCAGCAGGGTCGAACCATACTGATGCTGGGTCAGGCCCATGCCATAGCAGATCACCGTGGCCTTGGAGCGGATATAGATCTCCGCGCAGCGGCGGATCTGCGCCTGCGTGATGCCGGAGACCTGCACGATCTCGTTCCAGTCCTGTGCCGTCACGTCCGCGCGCAGTGCGTCCAGGCCTACCGTGTGCTCGGCCAGAAAATCGTGGTCAAGCACGCGCTCGCCCTGCGCTTCGCGTTCGAACATCACCTTCATCATGCCCTTGATCAGGGCCAGGTCGCCGCCGATGCGGATGTGCACGAACTCACTGGTGATCTCGGTCGAACCGAACGTGGCCATCTGCACCATGTCCTGCGGTTCGGCGAAACGGATCAGCGCACGCTCGGGCATCGGGTTGACCGCCACGATCGGGATGCCGCGTTTGCGCGCCTCGACCAGGTTGCTCATCATCCGCGGCGAGTTGGTGCCGGTGTTCTGGCCGATCACGAAGATCGCCTCGGCGTGCTCGAAATCCTGCAGCACGATGGTGCCCTTGCCCACGCCGATGGCCGGCGGCAGGCCGCGGCTGGTCGGCTCGTGGCACATGTTCGAGCAGTCCGGGAAATTGTTGGTGCCGAACTCGCGCACGAAGATCGAATACAGGAATGCAGCTTCGTTGGGCGTGCGGCCGGAGGTGTAGAACTCGGCCTGGTGCGGGCTGTCCAGCGCCTGCAGATGACGGCCGATCAAGGCAAACGCCTCGTCCCAGCTGCAGGGAACGTAATGATCGGTGGACGCGTCGTAGCGCATCGGCTCGGTCAGCCGGCCCTGCATCTCCAGCCAGTAGTCGGTCTGCGCCATCAGTTCGGTGACCGTGTGCTGGGCGAACAGGTCGCGGCCGGCACGGAACTGGGTGGCTTCCCAGGCCAACGCCTTGGCACCGTTCTCGCAGAATTCCAGTTTCCTGCGTTCGTCGGCATCGGGGAACGCACAGCTGGGGCACTTGAAGCCACCGGGCTGGTTCATTGCCAGCAGCGCCTTCGAGCCCTTGCCGATCACACTCTGCTGCAACAGCACCTTGGCCGTGGCACCGGCGGCACCCCAGCCACCGGCCGGCTGGTTGTAGGGCTTGTAACGCGGCGGCTTCTGCTCGGACATGTTCGGGAACCTGGCAGGAGGAACACAACAATCAACGGCGCGAGATGGGCCGGATGCGGCGTCTGCAGCGCGGCCAGCCTCGCAGTCAAGCACGGACAAGGCCGCTTCGCCAGAGGCAGATGCTGTTTTCAGCGCAGCCTGCCATGACAACGGTTACACCCGCGTCAGCGCCCGGCCACTGCGCTATTCTCGAAGCCGTGGGTGGTCCACCACCTGCGTATTTCCCTTGCCCGGACGCGCTGCATGCCTGACTCGACCCCGCCGCACTCCCCGCCTGCCGGCACGGCCCAGCGTCCGTTGCAGCGCTGGCGCAGCGAGGGGCACCAGCAGCAGGTCGACGTGGTGGCCGAGGAAGTGCCGGTTGCACTGCGCTACAACGGCGCCGCCTTCGCGGTGATGATGGCCACGCCCTGCGACCTGGAAGACTTCGCGCTGGGTTTCTCGCTCAGCGAGGGGTTGATCACTGCGCCCTCGCAACTGCTGTCGATCGAGGTCCGCCCGCAGCTGGAGGGCATCGAGCTGCAGATGACCGTTTCCGAAGACGCACCCGGTGCCGATCTGGATCCGGCCAATGGCCGCCTGCTGCCCGGTCGCGGTGGCTGCGGCCTGTGCGGCACGCGCCAGTTGGAGGATGTGCTGCGCCCGCTGCCGCAGATCCGCGAGCGCCGCACCTATCCGCATGCCGCATTGCAGCGGGCACTGGCCACGCTGGCGCAGCATCAGCCGATGAATGCGGTGAGTGGATCGACGCACGCCGCAGCCTGGGCCGATGCCAGCGGGCGGATTGGCTGGGTGCGCGAAGACGTCGGCCGCCACAACGCGCTGGACAAGCTGATCGGCGCCCTGCATCACAACGAACACACGATCGAGGGTGGGCTGCTGGTGATTTCCAGCCGCGCCAGCTACGAAATGGTCAGCAAAGCCGTACGGGCCGGCGTCAGCGTACTGGCTGCTGTCTCGGCACCGACCGCGCTGGCGATCGACCTGGCCCGCAGCGCAGGCCTGTGCCTGGTCGGATTCGCGCGGGAGAGCGGGTTCAATGTGTATACGCACCCCGAGCGGCTGCAGGCGGACGACAGGTAGCGCCGACCACCCCGTCTGCTCCATTTCGACCGGCCCGGGCGGCCCATTGCCACCCGGGCCAGACCGTACCTCAGCGCAGCGCCACCTTCGGGAAGTCCACCGGCACGTCGAACGCGACGTTGACGTAGTTGGTGAACAGGTTGAGTGCCACATGGGCGAGGATCTCGACGATCTGCTCGTCATCGAAGCCGGCTGCGCGCAACGCCTGCACATCACTGTCGGCGATCTGCGCACGTTGCTCGACCACCTTCAGCGCGAAGTCGAGCGCCGCCGAGGTGGCCGGATCGCTGGACTGGCCGATCTGCGCGGCAGCCATCTGCTCGCTGCTGGCGCCGGCCTTGCGACCCAGCGCCGTGTGCGCGGCCAGGCAGTATTCGCAGGCATTGCGGTTGGCGATGGCGACGGCGATCTGCTCGCCCAGCAGCGGCGACAGGCGGCCGCCGCCCAGTGCGCCGAACGAGCCCCACATGCTCTGCAGGGCGGCCGGCGAATTGGCCACAGCGCGGAACATGGCCGGGGTGGCACCGAAGGCGGCGTGGACCTGGCCCAGCAGGGCCTGGCGGTCGGCGGTGGTGTTGGCGGCATCGATCAGGGGGACACGGGACATGGTGGATCTCCTTGGGAAAGCGCCCGGATTGGACGACCCGCTCATCCTAGGTAGAATCTACGGACGTATTGGTCGTAATCAGCCACACATGTTGTCCAGTCGTCCATGAGCATACCCACCGACACCTCCGCACCCGACCGCCTGTCCTCTCTGCTGGAACGCTTCCGGGTGCAGGCCGCGCTGTTCCACAGCGGACCTCTGTGCGGGCGCCATGTCTTCGAGCCGCAGCCCGGTCGTGCGTTCCTGCACATCCTGCGCCAGGGTGAAATGGAGGTCCGTCACCCCGACGGCGATATCGCGCTGCCGCGGTTGAGGATCGACACCCCGAGCCTGCTGCTGTACCCGCAGCCGCTGCATCATGTGTTCTTCAATGCGCCACTGGATGGCCCGGACTTCACCTGCGCCACACTCGACTTCGATGGCGGCGCGCGCAATCCCATCGTGCAGTCGCTACCGCCGGTGATGGTGGTGCCACTGGCCGCGATCGACGAGCTGGACGACACCCTGCATCTGCTGTTCACCGAGGCCGACCGCCAACGCTGCGGTTCGCGGCTGCTGACCAACCGGCTGTTCGAAGTGGCGCTGATCCAGATCCTGCGCTGGGTGGTGGATCATCCCGATGCGGCCGGGGTCAGCCACGGGCTGATGCGCGGGCTGTCCGATGCGCGGCTGGCCCGTACGCTGGTGGCGATGCACCAGGCGCCACAGGACGAGTGGACGCTGCCGCGCATGGCCGCCACCGCTGGCATGTCGCGCAGCGCCTTTGCAGCGGTGTTCAAGGAGGTGATGCAGGCCACGCCGGCCAGTTATCTACTCGACTGGCGGCTGAGCCTGACCTGCGCGCAGTTGCGTGCGGGCGTGGCGGTCAAGCAGGTGGCGATCGAGGTGGGGTTTGCCGATGCCGCGTCGTTGTCGAAGGCGTTCCGCAAGCGGTTGGGGGCTTCGCCGAGGGCCTGGCTGGCCGCGAGCGCAGCGCAGGCTGGGTAAATGGAGAGGGGTAGAGTCGACCGCTGGTCGACTATCGCGCGCAGCGCGGGGTTTTCGTGGTCGGAGCGAAGAGCAGTCGAGCATGGCTCGACTCTACAAGGGCGGCGACCCGTCGGGTTTCGCCAGCAGCCCGGCGATACGCTCCGCCACCTGGGCGCGCACGCTTTCATCCAACTGCCCTTCGTACATCGCTTCATAGATCCACAGGCCATCGGCCGCCAGCCGCGCCACGAAGTTGTCGAGCGCGGCCGGATCCTGTTCCGCGGCCGACGGTGGCAACGGCGCCCAGCGCCGTACCGCCGGGCCCCACGGGCGCTCGTCGGCGTCCGGGTCAGCCGATTCGAGCATGAACATCAGCTCGGCACGGGTGGCGCTCTGCGCCGACACACGCACGAAGGTCTGGTAGCGCTCCAGCGCCGTGGCCTCACCTGCGGTCTTGCCCAGCAGCGATTCCATCGACGCTTCCCAGGCCTGCACCAGATGCTCGTCGATGCCGCGCAGCAGCGCCTCGCGCGACGGGAAGTGATACAGCAGGCCGCCGCGGGTCAGTTTGGCCTCGGCCGCCACCGACTCGAAGGTCACCGCACGCACGCCGTCACGATTGATCACGTTGACGGCGGCGTCGAGGATGCGGTCGCGCTTGCTGGTTCTCATCGTTTCATTTTACGCGATCGGCCGCGCCCTCGCGGCTGCCAACGCGGCCACGCAGCAGGCGCGCCAGAATCGTCGCGCCCATCGCCAGCACTGCCGTGATCACCAGCAGCACGATCTGGTAGCCGCGGTCATACGCGGCCGTGGCCAGCGCGAACCACTCGCCCTGCCCGTTTTCGCGTGCCACGTGCAGCGCCTGGGTGAAGCCGTCACGGGCAAGCTCGGGCATGTCCGCCGAGACCGGCAGGAAGGCGCCGTACATTGCCGCACTCAGGCTGCCCAGCATCGCCACCGCGAGCAGGCCACCAAACTCGTAGGACACCTCTTCCACCGACGAGGCCATGCCCGCGCGGTGCGCCGGCACATTGTTGAGGATGGCAGTGGACGCCACCGAGATGGCCGAGCCCATGCCAAAGCCGGTGATCGCCATGCCAGCCACCACCCAGCCAAGGCCGTGCGGGAAGCCGAACGCCACCACGCCGACACCCAGCGCACCTGCGGCCAGGCCGCCGCAGATCAGCGGGCGCAGGCCGACCCGGTGCAGGATGCTGCCGCCCAGCAGTGCACTCGGCAGGCTGCCCAGCGCCGCCACCGACACCAGCAGGCCCGCCTGCAGCGGGGTGAAGCCCGCTACCAGTTGGAAGCGCTGGGTGGTGACCAGCTGCAGGCCGGCCATCGCGAACAGGGTGAACACCGCCGACAGCGTGCCGGCCAGGAACGCCGGATTGCGGAAGATCGCGAAGTCCAGCAGCGGGTACGGCAGCTGCTGCTGGCGGCGTGCGAACGCCGCACCCGTAATGACCGCCAACAGCAGCGCACCGGCACCCAGCGCATACGACGGCGGCGTGGCGATCAGCGACTTGATCGCCAGCACCAGGCCGGACAGCGCCGCCAATGCCAGCAACGAAGACACCAGATCCCACGGCCGCGAAGTATCGCGCTGGCCTTCCGGTGCCAGCAGCAGCGTGGCCACGAATGCGACCACCACCACCGGCACGTTGATCAGGAACACCGAGCCCCACCAGAAGTGCTGCAGCAGCCAGCCGCCGATGATCGGACCCAGCGCTGCACCGACGATGGCCACCGAGCCCCAGATCGCGATGGCAATGTTGCGCTCGCGCTCTTCATGGAAGCTCAGGCCGATCAACGCCAACGTGGCCGGCATCATCGCGGCCGCGCCGATCGCCAGGAACGCGCGCGCGGCAATCAGCTGCGCCGCTGTACCAGCGAACGCCGCTCCCAGCGAGGCGATGCCGAACACCACCAGGCCGATCAGGAACATGCGGCGGTGGCCGATGCGGTCGCCCAGCGTGCCCGCGCCCAGCAGCAGGCCGGCCATCACCAGCGGATAGGCGTTGATGATCCACAGTGCCTGGCCGGCACTGGCCGAGAGTTCCTCGGTCAGGGTGGGCAGTGCGGTGTAGAGCACGGAGTTGTCGAGCGTAACCAGCAGCAGGCCGGCGGCGACGGTGAACAACAGCGCCCAGCGACGGGCACGCGACAGGGCCGGAGCACCGGCCAGGGGCTGGGACAAAGCCATGGGAGAACCTGGTGGGGGTGGAGTACAGCCATAACTATACCGGATATCCTGTATAGTTATGATCTTCGGAATCCACCAGTTCAGGGTCTGTAGGGGCAAGTCTGCTTGGCTGAACCGCCAGCCAGGCATGGCCTGGCTCTACTGGTAAACGCTTATCGGCAGTCTTCCGGCAGCGCGGCAATCGCCGACACCACCGCACCCTGCATGCCCTGCCCCACGGCCATGTCCAGTTCCCCGCCCGTTGCCCCATGCTGGCGCCGCAGTTCGTCCTCGCACAGCCCGCGCACCCGCGCACGGGCATTGGCGCGCAGGCTGCTGCATCGCCAATCGGTGCCACCCAGCGGCAACACCGAATACACCACGCTGTTGCAGGCGTTACCGGCCCGCTGCTGCAGCGACAGACCGCCGAAATCACGCGGTTCGCTGCTGCGCTGCGGATCGAAATAGCTGTCCGGGAAGGTGCGCGCGTACTGTTCGATGTCCACCTGCATGCTGCGCCCGCCGGCCAACGGCATCTGCAGCGGCTGGCCACAGCGCGTGGCGTCGGCACGATGCTGGATGTACTGGTAGATCGGCCGGTCCAGCGTTGGATCCTTCTGGGTCACCGCACTGACCGCCGCCAGCACCGGCAACGATGCACGATTGGCCATGCGCGCCAGCAGCCCCGTCTGTGCCGGCTGGCAGCGGTCGCGCAAGGTCGCCGCAAGCAGGAACAGCACGTCGTTGCGAAAAGCGTGGTCTTCGCCGAGGCGTTGTTCGATGCGCTGGCGGGCATCGGACGAAGGCGGCGGAAATGCGATCGCGGGTGGCGCGATGGGTGCAGCCTGCCGCTGCCACCACACCAGCAGCGCAACCACCACCAGCAAGGCTGCTGCAACGATGGTCCAGCGCGCACGCATCAATTGTGGATCGCCGTCAGTGTCGCCGCAGCCGCGTCGTAGGACGCGCTGGCGATATCCGCATCGAAGCGCTTGACCTGCAGGCGGCCGGCAAGCCGGTACGGGTCCCACAGGTCTCCCAGTGCGATCGGCGTGGCCAGGGTCACATGGATGATCTGGTTCGGTGGCGGTGGTGGCACATGGATGCAGGCACCGTAGAACGGCACGAACAGCAGTTCATCCACCAGCCCGGCGTCGTTGGTGCCCAGCGGCACCACGTAGCCATCCAGATCCACCGCGCGACCGTCGACAGCGTCGACCACGCGCGAAGAGCCGAACTGCTTGGCGCGATCCGGGCTGGAATGGTCGATCTCCTGCCCCGGTGGCGTGCCCGAGCCGGTGTCATCGATCAGCCCGCCCACCCCGTCCATGCCATTGCGTGACAGGCCGATCTGCGGCGGCGGGCGCTGGTAGGTCACTTCGTCGGGCCGCAACGCGTCCCAGCGAGCGATGGGCGCTTCGGTCGTGGCCGGCTGTGCCGGTGCTGCGGCGCCGGTGGTGGCTCCCCCACCCGCCTGCGTACACCCCAACAGGCCCAGGCAGCAGGTCAGTCCGATCAGGACGCTACGGTTCATACGGCCTCAGCTGTGCGTCACGCATGGTGTAGGCGGAACCGGCCAGGTCATCGTCCAGCCGTTCGGCACGCAGGGTACCGGCCAGGAAGAACGGCGAATACATGTCCGGCATCTCGATCGGGCGCGGCAGCACCACGTGCACGATCTGGTTCGGCGGTGGCGGCGGCACATGGATGCAGGCGCCGTAGTACGGCACGAACAGGAATTCGGTCAGCCGCCCGTCCTGCGCGTTGGCCAGCGGCACCACGTAACCCGGCAAGCGCACCGGCCGCTGCAATACGGTGTCCACGGTGCGGAACGTACCGAACTGCGGCATGCGCCGGTTGCCGTTGTGCTCGACCTCCGGTCCCTCGCCACGCTCCAGCGCCGCCAGTTCTTCCTTCGGCATCATCTGCAACCAGTCCAGTTCCTGTTCCTCGGCAGCTGCCGGGGCATCGCGATCGATCACCGGCGACGGTGTCAGCGCCTGCACGCCGGTATCGACCGGGCGTTCGCAGGCGCTCAGCACCAGCAAGATTGGCAACAGCGGCAACCAGCGCATGCTCAGCCCCCGGGTGACAGGCCATCGGCCAGCGTGCGCCGATAGGCCAGCAGCGCCGGTACCAGGCCGGCCACCGCGCTGATCGCCAGCACACCTGCGACCCACGCCAGTTCGCGGCCATCCGGCCAGATGTGGGTGATCGACAGGCCAAAGTTGGCCAGCGCCCAGCCACGCCCGGCCAGGCTGGCCACCACCAGTGCGGCCAGTGCGAGCACGCAGGCAAACGCGCTGGTCGCAACCGCCTCCACCACCAGCAGGCTGGCGATATAGCCAGGGCGTGCACCGATGGCACGCAGCACCGCCATCTCGCGCCGGCGCTCCTGCAGGGTCGAGACCAGCAGCGCCACCAACGAGACCATGCCCAGCAGCACCACCATCGCGCTGATCAGCTGCAGTGCCCGCTCGGCCGTGCCCAGTGACTGCCACAGCTGCTGCAGGGTCACGCCGGGCAGGATCGCCAGCATCGCCTCATCCGGATACTCGTTGATCCTGCGCTGTACCGAGAACGTGGCGATGCGCGAATTCAGGCCAAGCATGAAGGCGGTGATGCTGGTCGGGGTCAGGTCCAGATGGCGCGCCTGCTCGGCGCTGACGCTCTGGCTGCGCAGCTGCACGCCGGAGCGCCAGTCGACATGGATCGCCTCGATGGCCGGCAGCGAGACCAGCACCGACGAATCAACCGGCGTGCCGGTGCGCTGCAGGATGCCAGCCACACGGAACGGCTTGTCGGCATGCGTGGCCAACGTGACCGCGCCGGTGCCATGGGCCAGCACGATCTCGTCGCCGAGGCCGACCTTCTGCGCGTGCGCCACCTCTGCGCCGATCACGGCGTCGTACAGATCGTCGAACGGCCGCCCCTGCGCAAATGCCAGCGCATGCCCCGCGCCGTAACGATAGTGCTCGAAGTAGCCGCCACTGGTGCCGACCACCCGGTAGCCGCGCCACGAATCGCCCAGCGACAGTGGCACCGCCCACTTCACCTGCGGCAGCGAGGACAGCTCCTGGTAGGACTGCCAGGACACGTTGTTGGTCGGGTCGCCGATGTGGAACACCGAATACAGCAGCAGGTTCACCGGCCCGGAGCGGGCACCGACGATCAGGTCAGTGCCTGAGACGGTGCTGGCGAAACCTTCATGCGCCTGCGTGCGCACGCGCTCAACACCGAGCAGCAGCACCACGCTGAGGGTGATCACCAGCACGGTGAGGCTGACGCTCAATGCGCGGCTGCGCAGGCTGGCCCAGGCAAGTTCAAGCATGGGTGCCACCTGCGTGATTGATCTGCGACAACGCGATGGTGCGGTCGAACAAGGGCTGCAGGCTTTCATCGTGGCTGACCACCAGAACCGTGGTACCGGCGGCCCGGCACTGTGCGGACATCAGCTGCAGGAAGGCGGTCGCGGCTTGGCGATCCAGCGCCGAGGTCGGCTCGTCAGCCAGCAGTACTGCGGGGCGGCCGATCAGGGCGCGTGCGGCGGCCACGCGTTGCTGCTGGCCGACACTCAGGCTACCGGCCGCACGCTTGGACAGCGCCGGGTCCAGCTGCAGCGCTTCCAGCAGGCGCAGGATCTCGTCGTCCAGCGGCCCGCTGATGCCCTCACTGCGCACCGGAGAAAAGCGCAGGCCAAGCGCGATGTTGTCGCGCACGCTGAGGAACGGCAGCAGGTTGAACTGCTGGAAGATCACGCCCAGGTGATCGGCACGGAAGCGATCGCGCGCGGCACCTCTCATGCCCTGCAACGCCTGGCCGGCCACCTCGACACGGCCCTTGCCGGGCAGCAGCACACCCGCCAGCAGGCCCAGCAGGGTGCTTTTGCCACCGCCACTGATTCCGCGCAGCAACACGCTGCTGCCCTGCTCTATCAGCAGCTGCGGGATGTCCAGCACCAGGCGTGTTGCGTAGCCGAACTGCACATCCTCCAGTGCGATCACCGCTGGCGTGCTCACGGCGCCAGCACCACGCGCAGGTTGTCGGCACTCAGCACGCTGCGGTCCTGGCCGTTGGCGGTCGCACTGTTGACGATGACTTCGTGCAGGCCGGGGAACAGCACGGGAAGGCGTAAGACGATGGCGCGCAGCTCGGCAGGTTTGGCACAGTGGTACTGCAGCGTTACGCTGAAACCTGCGTGCCGATGCTGCCCTGGCGGCGGCGCGGCGGCCGTCGCGTCGAAGCCCTCTGCATCGGCTTTACCGCTGGCCAGGCGGCAGTTGGCGGCGGTGGGCAGGGTGACCCAGCTGCCGCCCTTCAGCAATGCCGTGGCGCGCGACAGTGCCGCCTGCTCGGTCGCGTTGGCGGGCGGTCGCTCGAAATCAAGAATGCCGATGCCCGGCGCCTGCAGGGCGAACTCCAGCGTTCCCTGGTCGAGAGCGAGATCAACAGTGGCCTGGCCGTGCACGTGTGGCGCGTGCTGGCGGACATCGTGTGCCTGCGCCGCGTTGGCAGCCAGCAGCAGGAAAAGAGCAGCAGGAAGCTTCATGGGGGACACTCCAATTGTTACTATGTAACATAATGGACCACATCCCCCCGACCCCCGCAAGGGCTCTGGCCCAGCCGCCAACTTCGGCACGCTGGCATCCCCGTTTCGATCTGGCCGGCGCCTGGCTGTCGCTGGCCTGCGCCGCCCATTGCATCGCCCTGCCACTGCTGCTGGCCTTCGTGCCAGCGGCAATGATGGCGCTGCGCTCGTTCCAGCACCCCGGCCACGGCGTGATGACGCTGCTGTTGATGATGTCGCGCTGGGAATGGTTGTTCGCATTGATGGCCTCGACATTGGCGCTGGCCAGTACCACGGCCGGGCTGCACCGGCATGGGCGCTGGCTGCCGGTGCGGCTGGCCGTGGTTGGCGCGATCCTGCTGGTGTCAGCGTCGCTGTACCTGCCCTTGAAGGAATCACTGCTCTGGCATGGCGTGGCCACCGCCTGCGGTGGCGTGCTGCTGGCATGCGCGCACATCGGCAACCGGCGGGCATTGCACGGCCCACGATAGCGCCGGGCCATGCCCGGCGGGGTGCCGCCATCCACGCTTGGCGTGGATCTACCGTGGATTCGTCAGAAGCGGTACCCCACTTCCGCGCCGAAGATCCGCGGGCTGTCGACCGGGCCGTAGTAGTTTCCGTCGCGCCCGAAGGCCAGGTTGTCGAAGATCAGGCCGTTGATGCGGCGCTTGTTGGTCAGGTTCTGCACGAACACCCGCGCGCTCCACGGCCCGGTCTCGTAGCCCAGCTGCGCACCGAGCACGGCCACTGCGGGCTGGAACGCGCGGTTGCGTTCATCCAGTGCACTGGAGCCGGTGAACTGCGATTCCAGCCGTGCATGGATGCCGGAGTCGAACTGATAGCGCGCCGCCAGATAGCCAGTGTAGTGAGGGGTCAGCTTGACCCGCTTGCCATCCAGGTTCTGGTCCACGCTGACCCACAGCTTGGTGTACTTCGCATCGACGTAGCCCACATTCGCCATCAGGGTGAAGCCCGGCAGCACTTCGAACACGCCCTCCAGCTCGGCACCACGCGAACGGATCGAGGCATCCGAACCTACGTAGTCCGACGAGATCGGGCGGCCGTTGGCATCGGTGGCCACCTGGATCTCCTGCCAGTTGTCCGAGGTGATGTGGAACAGCGCGCCGCCGATGTGGCCACGACCGCCGGCCAGGTTCATCTTGAAGCCCAGCTCATGGCTCCACATGCGCTCGGACTCGTAGCGCAGCACCTTGTCGTTGACCACATCGCTCTGCGCCGCAGCCAGATTGAAGCCACCCGGAATGTAGCCCTTGGCCGAGGCCGCGTAGAAGGACAGGTCGTCAGTGGCGTCGTAGCGCAGCGACACCCGCGGCAGCGTGGCCGAGAAGGTATGCGCCAGCGCGGCATCGCGGTACAGCACGCGGCCACCGGCGCCCAGGTCCAGCGCACCGGCACGCTGTTCGGTGGAGCGCCGTGCCTGCTCATGGCGCAGGCCGGCGCTGGCGGTCAGCTTCGGCACCGCCGGGAAGGTATAGCTGGCGGTGGCGAAGACGCTGTAGTCCTCGCCCTTGGAGGTCTGCCGCGGTGCCAGGTTGTAGCTGTCCAGCCCGTGCAGCGCCGGGCCGACGAAGGTGCCGAGGATCGAATCCTTGCTGTTGCGGTAGGTCGACACACCGGCCATCCAGGTCAACGCCTGGTCGCTGGGCGAGCTGAAGCGCGCCTCGGCCGTCCATTCCTTCTTCCTGTCGTAGATGCGGCCGGCCAATGCCGGGCTGTTGGTCATGTCGAAGTCGTAGCCGGCCGAGGTCACCTCCTCGTCCCGCCAGGAAGCGGCCACGTCCAGCGTGCCGGCCTGCAGCTGCCATTGCGCACTGAGGCCGCCCACCGTTTCGTCCTTTTCGGTGCGCTTGGGGGCATCGTTGATGTAGGTGAAGTCACCGGCACGGCGGCCGCCATTGAGCGATGTGCCGTAGGTGCGGTTGTAGAGGCCGGTATCCAGCGGCAGGTATTCATACTCGAACATGCCCGGCGCGCGGGTGCGCAGATGATAGGCCAGCGCGTTCACCGAAACGTAATCGCTCGGCCGCCAGCGCAGCTTGCCCTGCAGGTAGCCTTCGCCGACCTTGCCGCGCGCACCGGAAGGTGTGAGGTTCTTCAGGTAGGCGTCCTCATCGGAGCCCATGAACGCCACCGAGCCGGACAGGCTGCCCGTCTTGTTCAGCGGCCCTGCCAGGAAGCCATCGAGAGCGGTGCCATTGCCGTTGCCGAACCAGGTGCTGCGCACATTGATCTCGCCCTCGCGCGCATCGGCCGGGCCGCGTGTGCGCACCAGTACCAGGCCGGATTCGCTGTTGGCGCCGTACAGCGTGCCCTGCGGGCCGCGCAGCACCTCCACCGACTCGACCTGGTTGAGCACGGCATTGCTCAGCTCGCGGAACGGAATGCCATCGATGTAGACCGAGGCACGATTGACCAGGAATGGATTGGACTCGATGCCGCGGATCGAGATGAACATGTTGCTGAGCTGCCCCATTGCGTTGAACTTCACGTTGGGCGCGAGCTTGTCGAGGTCACGGAACTCGGTGACGCCCGCTTCTTTCAGCGCCTGCCTGTCGAGCACCGTCACCGACAGATCGCTCTTCAGGTATGGGGTATCGCGCTTGGAACCGGTGACGCGGACACCGTCGAGCGTGGCCGGGTCGGCCTGCTGGGCAAGGGCGGGCAAGGCAGGAACGAGCAGGGATGCTGCGATGAGCGCGGCAGCAGGCGTGGACGACTTCAAAGCGGGAACCTCGACGGATGGAGTGGCGGACGCGCGGGCGGCGGCAGCGCGGGACAAGAGTGTTATTCTGTAACATTCGCACCCTGCCGCCACTCCATTTCCGGCAGCGCCGCTCCATTCCCGGATCCGTGATGCCCGCCCTCGCCGACCAGCTGCTGCAGGAAACCCGGTCGCAGGCCCCTGCGGCCTACGCCAGCGACGATGGTGCGGTGGTGCTGCTGCGTCATCGCTTCGATGCCAGCGAAGGCGAGATGGGACATCCGCAGCAACTGCGCCTGGGCCTGGCCGTGGGCGGCGGCGGTCGGCTGCAGCAGCGCACCCTCAGCGGTCTTCTGCAGGCGCCGTGGCGGCCCGGCCAGTTCAATCTGGTGCTGCCGGGAGACACCGGCACCTATGCCAGCCCCGCGGTCGATCTGCTCGGCATCGCCATCGATACCCACCTGCATCCGCAGGATCCGCAGCAGTTGCAACAGCTGCAGCCGCTGGCGGCGCGGCTGCACCACGACCCGGTGATCACTTCGGTGCTGCAGGCGCTGTGGTGCAGCGCGCAGGCTGATGTTTGCCTGCCCGGCTTCCTCGAGCATGGCGCGCAGGTGCTGCTGCACCGCCTGGGTCAGCTTGCCGGTCAGCCGCGCCAGGCGCGTGGCACGGTGTCCCCACTGTCGGCACGACGGTTGCGGCAACTGGAGGCCTACATCGACGCGCAACACGGCCAGGCGCTGACCGTTCCACAGCTGGCCGCTGCAGTGCAGATGGAGGCCGCGACGTTCGGCCGCGCGCTGCGTGCGGCCACTGGCCTGCCGCCCTATGCCTTCCTGACCCAGCACCGCATGCAGCGGGCGCGCGCCGAACTCGCGCAGGGCCGGCGTGTCACCGACGTTGCCCTGGCCAGCGGATATGCCAATCCCAGCAAGTTCAGCGCGGCGTTCCGGCGTGTGGTCGGTTGTTCGCCGTCAGCATGGATCGCGCAGTCACGGGCCCGGTAGTGCCGGCCGCCAACATTACGAACTGGTAATGTCCAAGTCAGGGCCTCGAAAGGCGGTGGACGTCACCCTGCAGGCCACTTCCTCATCGGTGATCCACATATGACCCGCTCCCTGTTCCGCGTCGCCCCGCTCGCCCTGCTGCTGTCCGGCCTTTCGGCCGCGCCGCTGGCGCTGGCCCATCCCAGCCTGGTGCGTTCGACGCCAGCGGCCAATGCCACCGTGGCCCCGGCCAGCCAGATCGAGCTGCAGTTCAGTGAGAAGGTGATGCCGCGTGCCACCCGCATCGAACTGAGCATGGACCACGGCCGCATGAAGATGGCGATGCCAACCACGGCGCAGGAGATCTCCGAGGACGGCCACACCCTGCGCGCGCGCTTTGCCAAGCCGCTGCCCGCCGGCAGTTACGCGCTGCAGTGGCGCGCGGTCGGCCAGGACAGCCATCCGATCACCGGCACCTACCGCTTCACCGTGAAGTAAGGCCGCTGCTGTGGCCGAGCTTTCGCCGTATGCGCTGCGGCTGGCGCTGTATCTGGCCCTGATGCTGCTGTTCGGGCGGATGCTGTTCGTCCGCCCCGGACTGCCGCGCAGCGTCTCGCTGGCCCTCGTTCTGGTGGCACTGGTGCTGGTCGGCATCGATGTGGTCACCCGTTTGTCCGGCGTGCTTGGCATATCACCGGTCGACATCGATGGCGAGACAGCGCGCTGGTTTCTTACCGGTACGCCGGTGGGCGAGGCGGGACTGCTGCGCATCCTGGCCCTGCTGGCAATGCTGCCGCTGCTGGCAGTCAATCGCCCGGTACAGGGCCTGCGCCGCCCCGCACTGCTGGCACTCTCGGCGGTGACCCTGGCCAGCCTCGCCTGGAACGGCCATGCCGTTGCTGGGGATGGGGTCGCTGGCCGGCTGCGTCTTGCTGCCGGCATCGTGCACCTGCTGGCGGTCGGTGCCTGGATCGGTGCGATCGCCGCCATCGTACAGTTGGCACTGCGGCGGCAAGGGCCGAGCCTGCGCGAGCGCACCCACGAACTATGGCAGGCCGCGCACGGCTTCGCCCTGCCCGGCACGATCATCGTCGCCCTGCTGGCGATGACCGGCACCTATACCTATGTCGATCTCGGCGGTTCCATACAGACCCTGACCGGCGCCGCGCATGGACGCTGGCTGCTGCTCAAGCTGGCACTGGTGGGTGGCATGCTGGGCCTGGCCGCGCTGCATCGCTGGCGGCTGGTGCCGGCGCTGGCGGTCTCCATCCGGGGTGGCTGGCAGCCCAGGCCGCTGCGTTCACTGCGCCACAGCCTGGCCTGCGAATCGGTACTGGCGCTGCTGGTGCTGGCCTGTGTCGCGATTCTCGGCACGCTGGATCCGCTGGCATGAGACTGCGCAGCCAGCCCACGCCCAAGCTGCGATGATGGGCGCACCATGAAACTGCTGATCGTCGAAGACGAACCCAAGACCGGCAACTACCTGCGCCAGGGCCTGATCGAGGCTGGCTATGTGGTCGACCTCGCCAGCAACGGCATCGACGGCCTGCACCTGGCCGAGAGCGGCGAGTACCAGCTGGTCATCCTCGATGTGATGCTGCCCGGCCTGGATGGCTGGACTGTGCTGTCGCGGCTGCGTGGAGCCGGCTGGCCGCTGCCGGTGCTGTTCCTGACCGCACGCAGCAGCATCGCCGACCGCGTGCAGGGCCTTGAGCTGGGCGCCGACGACTACCTGGCCAAGCCCTTCGCTTTCGCCGAGCTGCTGGCGCGCGTGCGCACGCTGCTACGCCGCGGCCAAGCGGTGCCGCAGGTTGAACGCATCGTCATCGCCGACCTGGTGGTGGATACCCAGCGCCGCCGGGTGGAGCGTGGCGGCCAGCGCATCGCGCTCAGCCAGAAGGAGTACACCCTGCTGGAACTTCTGGCGAGGCGGCGCGGTGAAGTACTGCCGCGCTCGTTGATCGCCTCGCAGGTGTGGGACATGAACTTCGACAGCGACACCAATGTGATCGACGTGGCGATCCGCCGCCTGCGCGCGAAGATCGACGATGACTTCGACGCCAAGCTCATCGTCACCGTGCGCGGCATGGGCTACGTGCTCGAAGCACCAGACGACGGCGCTGTGAGCAACGGATGAGCCTGCGCCGTTCCATCGCGGTGCGGCTGACCCTGCTGTTCGCCATCGTGGCCACGCTGGTGCTGGCCGCATTGGGCGTGGCCATCTATGTCAGCGCCCGCCATGACCTTGTTGCCCAGGATTTCATCGAACTGGAGAACAAGGTTGCGTTGATCCGCGATCTTGCTGGCAATGGGCCCGCCGCCGCACGCGGCCCGCGGTTGGCAGAGGCGCTCAGCCATCATCCCGATATCGCCTTCCACATCGTCAATGGCCACGGAGCCGTGCTGTTCTCGACCGCACCTGCACTGCTGCGCGAGCACGCACGCAGCCAGCCCATCGACGCCGCGCCACGGCGGCACGACTGGATTCTCGACGATGGTCGCTGCATGCATGCCCTGCACCTGCGGCAAACCCTGGCCGACGGCAGCCAGCTGGTCACCCTGCTGGCCATCGATGACGACCGCCATGCCGATTTCCTGCAGCGCTTCCGCCACCTCCTGGCGATCGCCATCATCGGTGCCGCCGTGGCCAGCAGCCTGCTCGGCGGCTACGTAGTGCGACGCACGCTGCGACCGCTGCGCACGTTGGCCGATGAAGCCCGGCAGATCACCGCCGGGCGCCTGCAGCGGCGTTTGAACGCGCGCAGTGCGCCGGCCGAGCTGGAACAGCTGGCACAGACGCTCAACGGCATGCTGGCGCGCCTGCAGCTGGACTTCGCACGCCTGACCGAGTTCTCTGGTGATCTGGCCCATGAGCTGCGCACGCCGATCACCAACATGCTGACCCAGGTACAGGTGGTGCTGGCCCACCCCCGCAGCAACGAGGCCTACCGCGAGACGCTGGCCTCGTGCGCCGAAGAACTGCAGCAGTTGGCGCAGACCGTGGGTGACCTGCTGTATCTGGCGCAGGCCGAGGCGCCGGGCGCACTGCCCTCGCGGGAGCCGGTGGCACTGGATGGGGTGGTGGATTCGCTGCTGGAGTTCTATGACCTGCTGGCCGAGGACCGGCAATTGACCCTGCGCCGCGACGGCGTGGCGAGCGTGGAAGGCAACCGTCTGATGCTGCACAGGGCGATCGCCAATCTGCTGTCCAACGCGTTGAAGCACGCAGCCGTGGGCAGCGAGGTGCGGGTGCAGCTGGTCGAGGGCGATGGCGTGTGCAGGGTCAGCGTGCACAACCTCGGCCCGCCGATTGCCAAAGCAGCACTGCCACGCCTGTTCGATCGCTTCTATCGCGGCGAGCGGGGCCGCCACGAAGGTGCTGGACTGGGCCTGGCGATCACCCGTGCGATTGCACAGGCGCATGGCGGAACGGTAAGCGTGACCTCCGATGAAACCGGCACCGTGTTCGAGCTGGTGCTGCCAAGCGCATCGGCCCGGTAGTGCCGGCCGCTGGCCGGCAACCTTGGCACATCACGCGTGTTGCAGTTGCCGGCCCGCGGCCGGCACTACCTCATCTGGTCGAACACCCCGGCCACCCAGTCGATGAACACCCGCAGCCGCGGCGACGGTGTGCGGTTGCGGGGGTAGACCAGGCTCAGTGGACTCGGTGTCGGCGGCGCGTCCGGCAACAGCTCGACCAGCTGCCCGCTCGCGATGTAGGGGTCCATCCGGTAGCGCGGTGCCTGGATGATGCCGAGACCCGCCAAGGCGGCACCAAGGAATGCGTCCGCGCCGGAAACCCTCACCCGCGCGGGCAGCGGCACATAGCGCACCTGCCCACCCTGCTGGAACTCAAGCGGAATCAGCTGGCCGGTGGCGCTGGAGCGATAGCCGACCATCTGGTGGCCTTGCTCCAGTGATTCGATGGTCTCGGGCACACCGTGCGCCTGCACATAACCCGGTGCGGCCACCGTAACTTCCCGCAGCATGGTCAACCGGCGCGCCGCCAGATCGCTGTCGGCCAGGGTCCCCACCCGCAACGCCGCATCCACGCCTTCGCGCAGCAGGTCGACATAGCGGTCGCCTTCGCTGACCTCCAGTTCGATCTCGGGGTAATGCTGCAGGAAGTCCGGTAGATGCGGAAACAGCAGGTGCCGGCCCAGCGTGCCATGCACTTCAATGCGCAGCGGGCCACGCGGCGGCACGTCACGGAACGCGGCTTCGGCATCGTCCATGTCGGCGATCAGGCGCAGGCAACGCCCATAGAACGCTTCCCCTTCCAGGGTGGGCACCACCAGCCGCGTGGTCCGGTGCAGCAGGCGCACGCCCAGCCGCTGTTCCAGTGCTTTGATCGCATCGGTCACCGTGGCCCGCGGCAGGCCGAGGTCCTCGGAGGCACGGGTGAAGCTGCGGCGCTCGACGATACGGACGAAGGCACGCATGGCCGTGAATCGGTCCATTGTTCGGCAATTCGGATGATGTTGGCGGATTATGCATGATTATCCGAACTGATGAGATGGCGAAGATGGCACTGCGCCAGTCCGGCGCGCCCTGCTGGAACCAACCATGCCCACCTCCTCCGCCCGCCGCGTCGCCCTGGTCACCGGCGGTTCCCGTGGCATCGGCGCGGCCATTTCGCGCCGCCTGGCCGCCGACGGCCATGCCGTGGCGATCAACTACGCCGGCCGCCGCGACGATGCCGAGGCACTGGCCGCCGAACTCACGGCCACTGGCGCGCAGGCCATCGCGCTGCAGGCCGATGTGGCCGACCCGCAGGCGGTGCGCCAGCTGTTCGACGCCATCGAGGCGCGCTTCGGCGGTATCGACGTAGTGGTGAACAGTGCCGGCGTGCTGCAGTTGGCGCCGCTGGCCGACAGCGATGACGCGTTGTTCGAGCGGGTGATCGGCATCAACCTGAAAGGCGCCTTCAACGTGCTGCGCGAGAGCGCGCGACGGGTGCGCGACGGTGGCCGCCTGATCAGTCTGTCCACCAGCGTGGTCGGCATCAGACTGGAGCACTACAGCGTGTATGCCGCCAGCAAGGCGGCGGTGGAGACGATGGGCGCGATCCTCAGCAAGGAGCTGCGCGGGCGCAACATCACCGTGAATGCAGTGGCGCCCGGCCCGACCGCCACCGACCTGTTCCTGGAGGGCAAGTCACCCGAGCTGATCGAGCGGTTGGCGAAGATGAACCCCCTGGAACGGCTGGGTATGCCGGAGGACATCGCCGGTGCGGTGGCCTTCCTGGCCGGTGCTGATGGCGGGTGGATCAACGGGCAGGTGCTGCGCGCCAATGGCGGGATGGTGTAGGTAGTCGCCCACCTTGGTGGGCGCGTCGCCGCGTGCCCACCAAGGTGGGCACCTACCGGGCCATGCCTGGCGGCCGGGTCGCACCCACGCATGGCGTGGATCTACGGTGCCGATCATCCGGCGCGCGCCTCGCGGCGCCGGTGCACCCAGTAGTACAGCGTCGGCAGCACCAGCAGGGTCAGCAGCATCGCCGACAGCAGGCCACCGATCACCACCACCGCCAGCGGCTTCTGGGTCTCGGCGCCGATCGCATGCGAGGTCGCCATCGGCAGCAGGCCGAACATCGCCAGCAGTGCGGTCATCAGCACCGTACGCAGGCGCTGCAGCGAGCCCTGCACCACCGACTGCAGCAGGTCCATGCCCTGCTCGCGCAGCTGGGCGAAGCGACTGAGCATCACTACCCCGTTCAGCACCGCTTGTCCGAACAACGCAATGAATCCGATCGCCGCCGACACTGACAGTGGAATGCCGGTCAACCACAACGCCAGGATGCCGCCGATCATCGCCAGCGGTACGTTGGCCAGGATCAGCGCCGCGCTGCTGATGTCCTTGAAGGCATCGAACAGCAGTACGAAGATGAGCAGCACCGACAGCGGAATCACCCAGCCCAGCCGCTTCATCGCACGCTGCTGGTTCTCGAACTCACCGGACCATTCCAACCGGTAGCCTTCCGGCAGCTGCACGCTGGCATCCACGCGCTTGCGCATGTCGGCCACCACGCTGCCCATGTCCCGCCCGGCGATGAAGATGCTCACTGCCTTCACCCGCTGTGCGTTCTCGCGCGAGATGTTGATCGCGCCGCTGGCCATGCGGAAGTCGGCCACGTCGGACAGCGTCACCGTGTGGCCATCGCCGATGCCCACCGGCACCGTGCGCAGCCGCTGCAGGTCACGATCGGCATCGTCCAGGCGCAACGTGATCGGGAACCTGCGGTCGCCCTCCCACAGCTCGCCGACCTGGCGCCCACCCAGCGCTGTCTCGATCACTTCGTCGATGTCACGCACATTCAGCCCATACCGTGCTGCACGGTCGCGGTCGATCTCGATCTGCAGCTGCGGCAACGAGCCATCGCGGTCAATGAAGGCACTCTCCACGCCCTCCACGCCACGCACCTGGCCCAGGATCGCCTGCGCCTGCCGGTTCAGTACGTCCAGATCCGAGCCACTGACCTTGATCACCACCTGGCCCTTGATCTGCGAGATGCTCTCCAGGATGTTGTCGCGCACCGGCTGTGAGATCGAGAACTCCGGCCCCGGAATGCGCTGCTCCAGCGTGCGCTGCAGGTCGCTCACCAGCTGCCGCTTGTCCACCCCCTTCGGCCATTCCTTCTCCGGCTTCAACGCCACCAGTGCCTCGATCTGGTTGGCGCCCTTGGCATCGGAGCCGTCTTCCGGCCGCCCCAGCTTGGCCACCACCGTCGATACCTGCGGGAAGGTTCCAACCAGCTCGCGGATGCGCCGCGACTGCTGCTGTGCTTCGGCCAGGCTGGTGCTGGGGTCAAGCGTGGCGGTCAGCCAGATCGAGCCCTCGTCCAGCTCGGGCAGGAACTCCGAGCCCAGGCGGGTACCCAGTGCCAACGTACCCACCAGCAACGCCACTGCGGTCAGCACCACCGCACGTGGCCGGGCCAGTGCGCGCTCCAGGATCGGCCGGTACCAGTCGGTCAGGCGGTCCATCAGCGGGTTGCCGTCGCGCATGCGGTCGCGCCGCAGCCACCAGTAGCAGAACAGCGGCACCACGGTCAGCGCCAGGATCAACGCACCGATCAGGGCCGAGGTCACCGAGTACGCCATCGGCGCGAACATGCGGCCTTCCTGGCGCTGCAGGGTGAAGATCGGGATGTGCGCGGCGATGATGATCAGCATCGAGAAGAACGTCGGCCGGCCCACTTCCGATGCGGCGGAAAGAATGGTCGAGAACCGCGTCTTCCGATCAGCCGTAGGTGGCAGCTTCGACAATCGCGAGACAATGTGCTCGGTGACGATCACCGCGCCATCGATGATGATGCCGAAGTCCATCGCACCCAAGGACAGCAGGTTGGCCGGCACGCCCCACAGGTGCAGGCCTAGGAAGGTCGACAACAGCGCCAGCGGCATCATCGCCGCCACGATCAGCGCGGCGCGGGCGTTGTACAGGAACAGCCACAGCACCAGGAACACCAGCACCGCACCTTCCAGCAGGTTGCGGAAGACGGTCTTCAAGGTGGTCGACACCAGCCAGGAGCGGTCGTAGAACGGCTCGATGCTGACCCCGGCCGGCAGCTGGTTCGCTTCGATCTCGGCGATGCGCGCATGCAGGGCGTCGAGCACGTCGGACGGATTCTCGCCCTTGCGCATGAGCACCATGCCGAACACCGCATCGTCATTGTCGTCCTGGCCGACCAGGCCCTGCCGTGGCAGGCCGGTATCGGCGATGCCGGCCAGGTCGCGCACCAGGATCGGCGTGCCACCTCGCTGCGCCACCACCACGTTGCCGATGTCACCCGGCGAACGCATCAGGCCCACGCCGCGGATCAGGAACTGCTGCTGGCCGCGCTCCACGTAGCCGCCGCCGGCATTGGAGCTGCCCTTCTCCAGCGCCTCGGCGAATTCACCGAGGCTGATGCCGCGATCACGCAGCTTGTCCAGGTCCGGTTTGACCTGGAAGGTGCGCGCGAACCCGCCGAAGCTGATCACATCGGCCACGCCTGGCACGGTGCGCAGGCTGCGCTCCATCGTCCATTCCTGCACGGTGCGCAGCTGGGTCGGCGCCATGTGCGGGCCCTTGAGTACGTAGCGGTAGATCTCGCCCACCGCCGAACTCATCGCCTCCAGCTCCGGGGTCACGCCCTCCGGCAGCTCCACGCCCTGCAGGCGCTCCAGCACCTGCTGCCGCGCGAAATAGTCGTCGGCCTTGTCGTCGAAGGTCAGGATGATCATCGACAGGCCGAACTGGGTATGCGAGAACACCCGCACCGAATGCGGAATGCCGGACAAGGCCACTTCCAGCGGCATCGTCACTTCGCGTTCCACCTCTTCGGCGGCGCGGCCCGGGTGCAGCGACACCACCGTCACCTGGGTGTCGGAGACGTCCGGGAAGGCCTCCACCGGCAGCACGCGGAACGCGGCGATGCCGCCGCCGATGAACAACAGCAGTGCCAGCATCACCATCAGCGGCTGGCGCAGGCAATAGGCAATCAGGCGATCGATCATGGGGCGGCATGCCCCGCGCCGGTGCTGGCGGCCGCTGGCGCGCTGTCGACCAGCTGCTGCAGCAGCAGGCCCCCTTCGACCACCACCCTGCTGCCAACCGCCAGGCCGTCACGCACCCACAGTCGGCCGTCACCCAGCTCCTCGGCGTGCACGGCGTGGCGCACGTAGCGGCCCTTGCCCTCCTCCACGAACACCACCTGCGTGCCGTCGATCAGCAGCACCGCCGCATCGGGCAGCGAGACGCCGCCCTCGGCCGGCAATGCTACCTGGGCACGCACGTACTGCCCGGCCTTGAAGCCCCGTGCGCGGTTGTCCAGCTCGGCGCGCGCCTGCACCACGCGGCGTTCGCTGTCGACGAAGTCATCCACATGCTGCAGGGTCGCCTGCAGCGGCTGGCCATCTGCGCCCGGCACACTGACCGGCATGCCGGCCTTCAGCCGTCCTGCCAGGCTTTCGGGGATGTCCAGCAGCAACCACAGCCGGTCCGGATCGCCGATCACCGCCAAAGGTTGTTCACTGTCGGGGCTGACCGACATGCCCGGGCTCATCCGCCGCTCCACCAGCACGCCATCGATGGGCGCGCGCAGCGGCAGGCGCTGGTCGACGCGCTGGCCGTTGCCATAGGCCTTGGCGAAGGCGGCCGCGCGTGCATGATCAGCCTGACTGCCAGCGAAGTTTGCCTCGGCCTCGTCCAGTTCACGACCCGACGCCACTCCCGCCGCATGCAGTTCGCGGGTACGGTCCAGTTCCTTGCGTGCCTGCTGCAGCTCGGCGCGACCACGGGCACCTTCAGCCTGAGCCTGGCCGAACTCGGGCGAGGTGATCCAGGCGATGACCTGGCCGGCTTTCACCTTCTGTCCCGGCTGTGCCTCGATGCGCGCTACCTGCCCCGGCAGCGGCGTGTGAAGTGCGCTGGAGCGCGTCTCATCCCAGACCACCCGGCCCGGCAGCTGTAGGCTGGCGCTGGCGCCGGCACTGACTGTCTCGCTGCGCAGCACGTCCAGCTGGCGGCTGTCGGAAGGAAACTGAATCTGGCCGGCGCTGACCCGAGGTGCGTCCTCAAGATAGGAAGCTGGCTCTCGACCACAGCCGCCCAGCAGGATCAGCGCCAGCAAGACGGGCAGCACGGCGTATCGCGCCTGCGGGCGATAGGCGACGGTGGACTTCATCGGGATTCTCCTTCGGCAACGGATGTGGCGGCTTCCCAGCGCGCCAGTGCAATGGCATGGTCGGTGCGCGCCTCGATCAGCGCGGCCTCGAAATCTCGCCAGCTGCGGCGCGCATCCAGCAGATCGGTCAGGTTGGCGGCACCGCGCCGGTACGCCAGTTCGATGCCCTGCACCGCCCTGCGTGCGGCGTCGGACTGCAGTCCCTCATAGTCGCTGCGGCGCTGTGCGGCGGACTGCGCGCTGGCCTGCAGCTGGTCCAGCTCGGCGCGTGCTTCGCGCTGCAGCACCTGCAGCTCCAGTGCGGCGCTGTCGCGGTCGGCCTCGGCACGCTGGATCGCGCCGCGCGCCCGCGACGGCGCACCCAGCGGAATGGTCAACGACACGCCCCAGGTAACACCGCTGATGTCGGTCGGCTCTCGTTCGGCCTCCACGCCCAGCTGGATATCGCGATGGCGCTCGCTGCGCGCCAGGGCCACGCCTGCGTCGGCCGCGACCAGGCGCGAACGCGCGGCACGCAGGTCGGCGCGCTGCTGCGGGTCGAACGCGCGTACATCGGCCACGCTGCTGGCATCCGGCCAGGGGTCATCAGCACTGAGGTCGCGGCTGTCATCGCTGCCCAGCAGCATCCCCAGCACATTCCGCGCGTCACGCAGATCCAATGCTGCCTCGCGCGCCGCGTCCGCCACAGCCAGGTCGTCCACAGCCAGCCGCGCGCGATCCACCGGTGCCATCGCCCCTGTCGCAACCTGCTTATCCGCCGCCGCCATCTGCTCGGCCGAACTCTGCCGGTTGGCGTCGGCAATCTGGGCCCGCTCCTGCGCGCCCTTCAGGCCGAAATAGGCTTCATGCAGTGCCACCTGTTGTCGGCGACGGGTATCGAGCATCTCCAGCCCTGCGACTTCCAGCAGCGCGTCGGCCTGGCGGATGCGCAACGCACGCTTGCCACCTCGTTCCCAGGTCCAGCCCAGGCCCACGGTGCTGTCCACGCGCTTGTCCTGCCAGCGCCCCGGGCCGATGCCATGCTTGGGGCTGACCTTGCTGGTACCGAGCGACAGCTCGGTGGCCGGGCGCAATGCCGCCGTCTGCGCATCACCCTGCACACCGCGCAGCTCCAGTGCCGCCGCACGCAGGT
This sequence comes from Stenotrophomonas sp. 80084_Sma, assembly GCF_056481995.1. Lineage (NCBI taxonomy): Bacteria > Pseudomonadati > Pseudomonadota > Gammaproteobacteria > Lysobacterales > Lysobacteraceae > Stenotrophomonas > Stenotrophomonas sp. 80084_Sma. The sequence goes on from NZ_CM151177.1 coordinate 2,674,907, forward strand.
CAGGGTTGTGTGCGTCCATTGCGCGCTGCGCGTCCTGCAGGGACAGCGCCGAAGCCACAGGCGCGCACAGAAGAGTGGCCAGCACGGCCGCAAGACGAGAGGAGAAATTCATGTGCGTCAAGGTAAGGTGATGCACTTGCGCCAAACTTGCCCCAACCTTGCACGAAGCTTGCAATGCGAATCCTGCTGATCGAAGACGATGCCGCCCTGGCCGATGGACTGATCCGCGCCCTGCAGGGTGCCGGCCATCTGTGCGATCACCTCTCGCGCGGACTGCACGCACCTGCGGCGCTGGCCAGTGCACCCTATGACGTGATGGTGCTGGACCTTTCATTGCCGGACGTGGATGGCCTCGACCTGCTGTCGCGCCTGCGCAACGATGGCGCCACCTTGCCGGTACTGATCCTGACCGCACGCGATGGCGTGGAGGACCGCATCCTCGGCCTCGACCGCGGCGGCGATGACTACCTGGCAAAACCATTCGCGCTGGGCGAGCTGGAAGCGCGCCTGCGTGCGTTGTCGCGCCGCCGCAGTGACGCACCGGCGCAGAAGCGATTGGGCCGGCTGTGCTTCGACAGCATCCGCAACGAAGTGCAGGTGGACGGCCAGCGCATCGAGCTGACCGCACGCGAGCTGTCGCTGGTCGAAGCGTTGATGCAGCACCCCGGCCGCACCGTGACCAAGCAGCGCCTGTTCGATGCGCTCTACAGCTGGGACCACGAAGCCAACCTGTCGGTGATCGAGGTGCATGTCAGCCGCCTGCGCCGCAAGCTGGAACAGGCGCGCGCCGGCGTCGGCATCCGCATGTTGCGTGGCCTTGGCTACCGGCTGGAGGCCGTGGGTGACTGAGCGCGTGCACAGCCTGCGCGGCCTGCTGCTGCGACGCCTGTGGCTGCCGCTGCTGGTGCTGCTGCTGTGCAGCGCAGTAGGTTCGTTCGCGCTGGCGCGCTTCTACGCCGGCCAGGTCTACGACCGCTGGCTGCTGGATTCGGCGATGTCGTTGTCCGAGCTGGTGACGGTGCAGGACGGCCGCGCATCCATCGAGATCACCCCGGCGGTATCACGCATGTTCACCTGGGACACCGCCGACGAAGTGCATGGCGAGGTGGTCGATGCGGATGGCGGGCGCCTGTATGGCGACCTGCCCGAGGCATTGCCACGTCCGGCGAGCGCCGCCGCGAATGACGATGCGGTCTACTACGATGCGCGCCTGCGTGGTCAACCGGTGCGCATGGTCGAAGTGGTGGTCAGCGCCGGGCCGGGCCATGACATCCGGCTGCGCGTGGCCGAGACACTGCGCAAGCGCCACCGGCTGGAACGCAAGCTGCTGCTGACCAGCGTTCCGTTCCAGGCCGCGATCCTGGCACTGGCGGCGTGGCTGGCCTGGTCCGGCACCGGCGCCGCCGCAGGCCACGCCAACCTGGTCGCACGGAAGCTGGCCAGCCCGCGGCCGGATCCGTTGGCACCGCTGGATCCGGCGCAGGAGGCACCGCGCGAACTGTGGCCGGCGGTTGAGGCCTACAACGCCCTGCTGCAGCGCCTGGACGCGATGCAGGATGCGCAGCGGCGCTTCGTCAGCAACGCCGCACATCAACTGCGCACACCGTTGGCGGCCATGCAGGTGGAGCTGGAGAGCTCATTGCGCCAGCATGATCCGCAGGCCCAGCAGCTGGCGCTGTCCGGCACGCTGGCCGGGTTGGCCCGCTTGCAGCATCTGGTCAACCAACTGCTGATGCTGAGCCGCTCCGAAGATCCACATGGCAGCGCACTGCCGCTGCAGCCAGTGGACCTGGCCGCGTTGGCGCGTAGCCTGGTGGAGCGCTATGCGGACCGTGCATTGGCTGCAGGCGTGGACCTGGGTTATGACGGGCCCGACGACGACGTGCAGGTAAAGGGCGATCCGCAGCTGCTGCGCGAGGCGTTGGGCAACCTGCTGGACAACGCGCTGCGCTACGGTTCCGTGCCAGGCTTGATCACCCTGGGACTACAGCAGGATGCCGAGGGCGTGCAGGTGTGGGTGGACGATGACGGCACCGGCATTGCCGAGGCCGAGCGCGCGCGCGTCACGGAACGCTTCTACCGGGCCAGCAGTGAAGGTGATGGCTGTGGGCTGGGACTGGCGATCGTGGCCGAGATCGCGCAGCGGCATGATGCGGCGCTGGTGATCGATACCGCCCCGATCGGTGGCGCGCGGGTGGGGATGCGGTTTCGATCCCGCTGACGTCCTGCGTGCCAACCAAGGTTGGCACCTACCCGGTCACGCCATCCGGTAGACGCCCACCTTGGTGGGCGCTGTTGACCTCCCGTGTGCCAACCAAGGTTGGCACCTACCAAAGCGGGATTCCTCGGGAGCATGGCTCGGTAGACGCCAACCTTGGTTGGCGCCGTTGACGTCCCGCGTGCCAACCAAGGTTGGCACCTACCAGAAGCGGGATCCCCGTATGCCAACCCACAACCCATCACCGGCTCATCGAATACGGCGCCTGCGCGCCCTGCCCCGGCCAGTCCCTGTTCGGCTCGGCCTGCATGCTGAAGCGCAGTTCGCCACCTGCCAGGATCTCGTCGTGGCGCAGGAAGGTGCGCTGCAATGGCTTGCCGTTGAGGCTCACATTGCCCACATAGGTGTGCTTGTCATCCAGTCCATCGGCCACGATGGTGAACGTCTTGCCGTTCGGCAGGCGCATTGCGGTCTTCGGCAGGAACGGGCGACCCAGGATGTACTCGCCCGAGCCCGGGGCCACCGGGTAGAAGCCCAAGGCGGTGAACACGTACCACGCCGACATCTGGCCGACGTCATCATTGCCGGCCAGGCCATCGGGGCGGTCGGCGTACTGGGTATCCATGATCTGCTTCAGGCGCGCCTGCGTGCGCCACGGCTGGCCGGCATACGAATACAGGTAGGCGACGTGGTGGCTGGGCTCGTTGCCGTGCGCATACCAGCCGATCAGCCCGGTGATGTCTTCCATGTGCTCGAAGATGGACGGGTCGACCTTGGCGTTGAACACCTCGTCCAGGCGCGCGAGCAGCTTGTCACTGCCACCGTGCGCTGCCGCCAGACCGGCCACATCCTGCGGCACGTACCAGGAGTACTGCCAGGCATTGCCCTCGGTGTAGTCGGTGCCGTATCCACTGGCGCTGGGGTCGAATGGCGTGCGGAAGCTGCCATCGCGCTTGCGTGCGCGCATGAAGCCAGTGTCTTTGTCGAAGGCGTTGCGCCAGTTGCCGGCGCGCTTGTCGAAGGTGGCCGCAACATCGGTCTTGCCCATCGCCTGTGCCATGCGCGCGATGGTCCAGTCGTCGAAGGCGTACTCCACTGTCTTGCTGGCCGCTTCGCCTTCCTCGTCGATCGGCACATAGCCCAGCTCGCGGTACTGCGCGATGCCGTCGTAGGGCCCGTAGTTGGCGGTCTCGACCATCGCCTTCAGTGCCTTGTCGGCGTCGAAGCCGCGGATGCCCTTTACGTAGGCGTCGGCGATCACCGGCACGGCGTGGTAGCCGATCATGCACCAGTCTTCCAGGCCATGGAATGACCACACCGGCAGCATGCCGTACGGGCTGTGCTCATGGTGGGCCAGCATCGAATTGACGAAGTCGCTGTTGCGCTTCTCCGGCTGCACCAGCGTCAGCAGCGGATGCAGCGCGCGGTAGGTATCCCACAGCGAGAACGTGGAGTAGTTGGTGTAGCCCTTGGCCTGGTGCACCGCGTTGTCCGAACCGCGGTACTGGCCATCGGCATCCATGAACAACGTCGGCCCCAGCATCGTGTGGTACAGCGCGGTATAGGCGCTGCGTCGCGCATGTTCCGGCGCATCGATATCGAGCACCGACAGCGCCTGCGTCCATTCCTGCTTTGCCTGCGCACGCACGCGGTCGAAATCGAAGCCGGCCACTTCCGCGTCGAGGTTGGCAATGGCACCGGCTTCGCTGACAGGCGAGATCGCAACCTTGACCACCAGCGGTGCATCCAGCTTGCCGAAGGCGAAGGTGCCGACCAGCTGGCGCCCCTCGATCTGTGCGCGCTGCGCCGGATCCTTCTCGCCCGGAGGCGGGAAGCCCTTGTAGACAATGTCCTGCTCGGTGTTGTGCAGCTCATGCCCGGAAAGCGGCCGCGAGAAACGCATCGCGAAATACAGCTGGCGGCCCGGCGCCCAGCCACGGGTTTCGCGGAAGCCGGTCACCGTGCCGTCGGCGCGCACCCGTACCCGCGACCACAGCACCTTGCCCGGGTAGTCGTACATGCTGGTGCGCATGTCCAGCAGCACCTTGGCGTCGGTGCCCTTGGGGAACGTATAGCGGTGCACGCCCACGCGCGCACTGGTGGTCAGTTCGGCGCGCACCTTGTAGTCATCCAGGGTGACCGCGTAGTAGCCCGGCTCAGCCTTCTCGTTATCGTGGCGGAAGCGCGACGCGTAACCGCTACGCGGCTTTTCCGGATCACCGCGCTCCAGGCCGGGATTACCGGTGAACGGCATCAGCAGGATGTCGCCGAGGTCCGAATGACCGGTTCCGGAAAAATGCGTGTGCGAGAAGCCGACGATGCTGCTGTCGTCGTAGCGATAGCCGGCTGCCCAGCCATAGGCCTTTTCGCGTGGCTGGATGCGTGTGTCCGGGCTGAGCTGGACCATGCCGAACGGCACCGTGGCACCCGGGTAGGTGTGGCCTTCACCTCCAGTACCAATGAACGGGTCGACCGAGGTGTAGGCCTTGTCGGCGGCGGTTTTGGCGGGAGCGGCCGACGCCAGGCCGGAAGCGAGCATTGCCGTGGCGGCGACAGCGATCAGGAGATGACGGTCCAACGTGGGCATCGGCGTTTGGATCGATTCAGGTGGTAGCCGGATGCTAGCACCGGGCCTGTCACGCCGCATGCTGCAGTGCGACTGCCCGGTGTCCCGCGCCGGGTTCAATCGTCAACCGGGAAGCGCGTTCTGCAACGACATGAGGTCCGCGCTGTCCAGCGGCCTCACCACCCGCGCGACCTCTTCTCCATCGCGCAGCAGCACCACTGTCGGCCACAGCTTCACCTTGAACGCTCGCCCCAATGGCCTTCCCTTGCCATCCTCGATCTTCCAATGCGCCAGATCGTTCGCTTCGACGAAGGCCTGCAACGCGGGCTGCGCGGCCTGGCAATGACCGCACCAGGGCGCACCGAACTCCAGCACCTGCCACCCAGCCTGCGCCGCCACCCCCGCAGAGGTGGGCTCGTTCGGAAGGTGATCACGCATGAACGGCATGAGCGCTACGCCGCCAGTGCCTTCTGGATGTCTTCCAGCGGCGCGTTGGTCAGGTCCTTGGCAATATCCCCGAGCAATCGCGCCTGGACCTCTTTATGCAGCAGCGGACGAATGCGACCCAGCGTGGTCGGGTCGGCGATCAACACCAGGTGCGCATAGCGGTTCTTCAAGGCATCCTCATTGAGCTGTTCGGCCACCTGCTTGGCGAACGTCGCCTCGTTGAGCTGCGAGACCGACATGTCCTTCGGCACGGCACCCGCAGGCCCCTGCCCGGACACGCCCTGCTCACTGATGTCCTGCAGGCGCAGCTCGCCCTCCTGTTTCAGGGTCAACTGATGGTTGCTGCCCACGTTGGTAAACACCCGTGCCGAACCACCGTCGGCTACCACGATCAGCGTTCCTTCGGGAATCGTCCGCGCCATTGCATCCTCCATCAATTTGAAAAGTGGGTGTGTGCTCCACCTTATGCACGCCGATGTCACCAGAGCGCGTACAGGATGTGATTCCGTCATCGCAATCTGAAATCCGCCCTAAATTTACCGGGAGGCCTGCCGCTATGGCCTCCATCATCGCGAGGAACCTCTGTGCACGCTGGCTCACTGTTCCACATCTGCTTCGCCACCAGCCTGGCCATTGCCGGCTGCGCCGGCTGCATCCACCAGTTCCTGCAGGGCCAACCGTTTTTCGCCCTGGCCATCATGCTCTCGGTGCTCACGATGATCGGCGCCGCACTGGTCACGCGGAAACTGGCACTGCCGGGCGCCTTGGCGATTACCTGCACGGTGTTCGGTTTGCTGGCGAAGTCGGCCTGAGCCTTCTGAACAGGCGACGTGGAACACAGCGTGCAGATCAGCCCGCTTCGCTGCACGCTCACGCCGGTGCCGTTATGATGAACGGATGATCGACACGACCCACTACGTGACGGGCGCACCTGTTACGTGGGAAGCACTGCCGACCGGCGCTTCGCTTGCCACGATTGCTCCCGCCCTGCATTTCCATCGCCTCGCGCTGGATCCCGGCGGATGACGCCCGCAGGCCCACGGCCTGCCATCCCCACACGCTGATGTGACACGCGGCTGCCAACTGCGCGGCCGTTGTGATCCCGTTGCCGCGTTTCCGCCCTTGCGGCGGTGCTTTGCCGTGCGCGTGGCGTTGCGCCTGCACACATTCCCCGGCCCCCACGCCCCCTTCCGATGCCCCTGCGCCACTTGCGCCTGCATCGCCGTTTCCGATTTCCGGGACACACCACAGCACCCATTCCCCTATTCCATACCTACAAGGGAGCCCCTATGCAGGACACGCCCGATTCCCATGCCCACTTCGGCTGGTTCAAACGCCGCCGCCACCTGAAGGTCGATGAGATCACCGTCGTCGACAAGCCCATGCTCAAGCGCGCCGTCGGTGCCGCTGCACTCGGCAATGCCATGGAGTGGTTCGACTTCGGTGTCTACGGCTATCTGGCCGTCACCATCGGCCAGGTGTTCTTCCCGTCGAGCAATCCCACCGCACAGGTGATCGCGGCCTTTGCCACCTTCACCGTGGCATTCCTGGTGCGTCCACTCGGTGGCCTGGTGTTCGGCCCGCTCGGCGACCGCTATGGGCGCCAGAAGGTGCTGGCGTTCACCATGATCCTGATGGCGCTGGGTACCTTTGCGATCGGCCTGATTCCTTCCTACGAGCGGATCGGCATCTGGGCACCGGTGCTGTTGCTGCTGGCGCGTGTGGTGCAGGGCTTTTCCACCGGCGGCGAGTATGGCGGTGCGGCCACCTTCATCGCCGAGTATTCCACCGACCGCAACCGCGGCCTGATGGGCAGCTGGCTGGAGTTCGGTACGCTGGGCGGATACATCGCCGGCGCCGGTACCGTGACCGCGCTGCACATGCTGTTGAGCAGCGAGCAGATGCTGGACTGGGGCTGGCGCATTCCATTCCTGGTGGCCGGCCCGTTGGGCCTGCTCGGCCTGTACATGCGCATGAAGCTGGAGGAAACCCCGGCGTTCCGCGCGTTCGCCGAAGAAGCCGAGAAGCGCGAGCACGACCGGCCGGGGCTGGGCGCACTGTTCCAGGTGCATGGTCGCCAACTGCTCGTGTGCATGGGCCTGGTGCTGGTGTTCAACGTCACCGACTACATGCTGCTGACCTACATACCCAGCTACCTCAGCGTCACCATGGGCTATGCCGAGAGCAAGGGCCTGCTGCTGATCATCATCGTGATGCTGGTGATGATGCCGTTGAACATCGTCGGCGGGTTGTTCAGTGACAGGCTGGGCCGCCGACCGATGATCATTGGTGCCTGCATCGCGCTGCTGGTGCTGGCGATTCCGTGCCTGATGCTGGTCGGCAGCGGCAACGATGGGCTGATCTTCCTTGGCCTGATGCTGCTGGGCCTGGCACTGGTGTGCTTCACCAGTTCGATGCCGTCCACGCTCCCGGCGCTGTTCTATACGCCGGTGCGCTACAGCGCGCTGTCGATCGCATTCAACGTGTCGGTGTCGCTGTTCGGTGGCACCACGCCGCTGGTCACCGCGTGGCTGGTGGAACGTACCGGCGACCCGCTGGTGCCGGCCTATTACCTGATGGGCGCGGCGGTGATCGGGCTGGTGACCATGCTGTTCGTGAAGGAGACCGCCGGCCTGCCGCTGCGTGGCTCACCGCCGGCAGTGGGCAGCGACAGGGAAGCCGCTGCGTTGTTGAAGAGCGATGTGCCGGTAACGGTGGACCCGAGTCTGCCACCACTGCCGGAGGCTGCGGAGCCTGAGCAGGTGAAGCCGGCCTGAGGCTGGCCGCAGTACGCGATCCCCCCTTGGCGTGGACCTACGGGGCCAGTGGCGCCGGGCGAATACGCCCGGCACTCCTTGGCGCTATTTCTTGATGTAAGTCAGCTTCCCCGGCGTCCAACGCAGCGTCCATGTGTAGTTTCCGTCCGGCGGACAGACGTGGCGGTTCGGGCTCTTCCATTCGCAGACCGTCGCCCCGGCACTGACAGTGAAATCGACAACGATGCGATCACCCTGGATGCGGATGGCACGGATGGCGCCTGGAATCTGTTCAGCCGCGTCGTCAGCATAGCCATACCTGCGGATGGCGGCATAGTCCTCTGCTTCCACCGGCGACAGGCTGTTCGGGTTCTCCTGGCCGCGCGGATCGTTTGCCGTCAGCGCCGTCATCACCGCAACAACGTTGCTTTGGGCGAAGCTGCCGCCGGAATAGTCGGACGTGTAGAAATACACGACCTCGGCACGGCCATCGCCATCGAGATCGGCAACAGCGGTCCAAACCGGGCGGAAGTCGGATTCAATGTCGCCGCCGGGAATCAGCCGCAGGTTGGCTTCGGCGGCGTGGAAGGCCTGCACCAGGCTGGGCGGCGATGGTCGCTTGGCGGCAGGCGACGCGGCCATCGTCGGCATGCAGGACAGCGCCAGTGCCAGCGCGGCAAGCACCAGGCAGATAGAACTGGCGCGGAACGTCGCAGGTCCGTGCATGTCATCCTCCTTGAGTGTGCGGTCAGTCTAACCGCAGCTCCGGTGGCAGTCGTGCACGGCGCGGTTTCGCGCGATGTGTGAAAGGTATCCACGTATGGCGTGGATCTAATCCGAGGTGTTCAATTCCATCGCACGCATCACGATGGGCTTGGCCCAATCCGGCGTATGCAGCAGCTCGGCCACCGAGACCGGGTACTGCAGCTGGCCATGCGCCATCGCCAGCACCGGCAGCGGCTCGACGCAGCCGTCGGCGTCGGCGGGAGCGCTGTTGTCGTAGACATGCAGCTCGGCCAGGTGTGGCAGCAGGTCCAGCAGGTTCTCGCGCGCCGAATCGAAGCGGGCGTGGATCTTCTCCACCGGAATATCGTGGCCACCGGCCGCTACCCGCGCAGCGACGCGGGCGATGTGCAGCTCGACGCTGGCCAGGCCGCAGAACCATACCGCCACATGATGCTGCTCACAGGCCTCGCGCAGCAGGCCTGGAATGGTGTTGCCGCCCAGCGTGGTCTCGAAGGCGAAGTCCGTGCCATCAGCCATGGCCTGGCGCAGGCGGCGGGTGCCTTCCTGCCAGGCCTCCGCATTGGCATCGGGCAGCGGCCAGCCGGCCTCCACCAGGCGCCGGGTGAACGAATCGGGGTTGAACCAGCCCAGCCCTTCGGCTTCCAGCCAGGTACCCAGCAGCGAACTCTTGCCGGCGCCATTGACGCCGGCAAGCACCAGGATCCGCCCCATCGGTCAGAGCGGACGGCCGAGGGTGACCTTGCGACCGCGGCGGATCGGCTGGCCCAGCACCTTGCCCAGCCCCTCCCCGCGCTGCAGGCTGGCCAGGGTCTGGTCAAACTCACCGCGCAGGCGCAGCAGTTCTTCGCTGCGCTCACCGGCATCGCCGCCAGCGGCCTTGGCCAGCAGTTCCTGGTAGGTGCGGATGTCCACGATCACCGCTTCGGGGTGGTTGTGGTTGGTGATGACCAGCGCCTGCTTCTCGCGCACGGTGCGCATCAGGCTCGGCCAGCCACGGGTCTTCACCGACGACGCGGGGGCCTTTTCGAGGCCAGGCAGATCCAGCGGCAGGGTCATGGCACGGCTCCAGACGGGGACAGTTGAGGCCATTATGCCCAATTTGGCCCAATTGGGGATAAATGGGCCTTTACCTGCCGGAACCGCCCGCCGCCGCGCCGGGAGCGTCGGTCTGCAGCAGGCTGTCTCGCTCGCGCAGCGGAAAGCGGATCCAGGCATCCAGGCCCTGCGGGCCAAAGCGCAGCTCGCCGCTGCCGGCGAGTTCGTAGGGCACGCGCTGCTCGATCAGCGCCCGGCCAAGGCCACGCTGCCGGGGCTGCTCCCAGTCCTCCACTTCGGCATGGCGCTCGCACCAGTGCAGGCCGAGCCATGGCTGGCCGGCCTGAACCTGCAGATCCCAGGTCACCTCGATCCGGCCATCCTCATGGGTCAGTGCGCCATGCCGCAGGGCATTGGTCGCCAGCTCGTGGATCGCCAGGGACAGTACTTCGGCCGCCTTCGGCGGCAGCAGCACATCCTCGCCCTGCAGGCGGTAGGCCGCCGCTGCCGGCGTCTGCGCCGCGATCTCCTCATCGAGCATGCCACGCAGGCAGACCCCGGCATTGGCGCCGCGGGTCAGCAGGCTCTGCGTGCGCGCCAGCGACATCAGTCGCCCGCACAACCGTTCAGCGTATTCATCCACGCTGCTGACCGACTCGCGGGTCCGCCAGGCAATGGCATGGATGGTCGACATGATGTTGCGCACCCGGTGCTGCAGTTCGGCCAGCAATACAGACTGGCGCTCGGTGGCACGCTTGAGATCGTCGATGTCCACGGCGATGGCAAATACGCCGCTGACCTCACCGTCGCCATCGCGCAGGGGCGCGGCCGCGACCCGGGTCCAGCGCGCGCGCCCATCGTCATGCAGATACTGGAACTCCAGCCCCGGCACCACGGTCTCGCCGCGCATCGCACGGGCGATGGCGAAATCCTCCGGCCCGATGGCGCTGCCGTCCGCATGCCAGCCACGCCAGCGATGCAGGTTCACCTCATCCGTGGAGGGCACCTTGCCGCTGGGCAGGTAGGCACGCATCTGGTCGTTGGACAGCTGCAGGCGCCCTTCGGTGTCGACAATGCAGACGCCCACCGGCAGCACCTTGAAGGCCAATGCCAGGCGCCGGTCCGCCTCCCGCCGCTTCTGCTCTTCGCGCTCGCGTGCCGATTGGGCCACATGCGCCGCTGTGGTCTCGAACATGGTCACGAGCACGCCGTTGATGCGCCCTTCCTCGCCAAGGATCGGGCTGTAGGTAATGGTGAACCAGACATCCTCCAACCGCCCGCGGCGTGCCAGGGGATAGAGTTTGTCCTCGTAGGTGATGGTTTCGCCCTGCCAGACGCGCTGGTAGATGGGCCCATTGATATGCCAGACCTCGGGCCAGCACTCGCGGGTCGGCTGGCCGAGCCCGCCGGGATGCTTGTCGGCCAGAATCTCGGCATAGCCATCGTTGTAGAGCTGCACCAGCTGCTCACCCCACAGCACGATCATTGGGAAACCATGGGCCAGCATCAGGTCGACGGTGGCGCGCAGGTGGGGCGGCCACTGTTCGCAGGCACCCAACGGCGTGGATGACCAGTCGTGGCGGGCGATGCGCGCGGCCATGCCATCGTGGCGCACATGCAGCTGCGGTGCAGGTGGCATCTGGCCACGCAGCTTGGCGGCGTGGATGTCTTCAGGACGGCGCGACATGCCGCGCAATCAGGCAATGCCCGCAGAGACCTGCGGCGCCGCCACCAGCGCGGCCAGCTGCTGCACCAGCGCTTCGATGTGATAAGGCTTGGTACAGCGCGGCGCGCTGGCAAAGCGGCTGGGCAGGTTGTCGTCGTAACCGGAGGTCAGCAGGAAGGGGATACCCGTCTCGGCCAGCCGATCGGCCAGCGGATAGACCTGCTCACCGCCCAGGTTGATGTCCAGCAATGCCACATCGATGGGATGGGTATCGACCAGCCGCCCCAGCGCCTGCAGGTCACCGGCAGGCCCCACCACCTGTGCGCCTTTCAGCTCCAGATAGTCGACCAGAAACATCGCGATGGCGAATTCATCCTCCGCCACCAGTACACGCAGCCCTTTCAGGCCCTCTGGTTTGTTGCCCGCTTCCAGCACGACCGGCGCTCCTCGATACACGCGGCCCAGCTCTGCCGCAACACCCGAAGGATGCGCGAAACGGGCTACAAGAGCGCGTGATGATGAATGAAGATCGCGGCCACGGCGCGTTCACCGTGGCAGTGCAGCGGCGCGTTCAGAAGGCCCGTTCCCATTTCAGGCTGAGCAGGCTGCGGTCGTGGCTGTACAGCCAGCCGACGTTGCTGTCGATGCGCGCGTAGCGCAGGCTCAAGCTGGGCACCAGCCCGGCCACCGCCAGGCGCTCGCTGCGGACGACGGCAATCAGGTTCCGTTCGCTGTCCTCACGCCGCGCCTCCAGCAGCGGGCTCCACGCGTCGTAGTCACGCTCGCGCAACGACACGAACACGGTGGCGGTGGTGCCCGTCCACTGGCGCGCCGCCCCCAGGCGCAGGCCATGCTGGCGGTAACCGTTGGCCGGATTGGCGGCGCGGCTGTCACTCAGGTCCAGCCCGGCAAAGAGGGTCCAGCGCGGGTTGAGCGCACGGAACCAGGTGGCATACACCGCGGCCAGCTCACCGTCGTAATTGCTGGCCAGGCCGCGCTGGCGATAGCGCTGGCGCTTCCAGTCGGCCTCCAGCCTGAGCAGGCTGCGCGCGTCCAACGCATATTGCCATTCGCCATGCAGCCCGCTGCCGCCCTGCAGGGCCCGGTTGCCCAGGCCCTGGTAGTCATAGCTCGGCGCGATCTGCAGGGTATGCCGTGCGCTGCGCCAGCTATAGCCCGCCTGCACGCTCGCATTGAGCTCGTTGTAGGCGCTGTGCCCGCGCCATGCCTGGCCGAACGCGAGCCCGCGCACATAGACGCCGTGGTGACCGGCCAGTGCCCAGCGACGCTCCAGGTTGCCGTCGTAGTCCAGGCCCATGGCGCGCTGGGCATCGGGAAGATTGCGCTGGATGATGCAGGTGTCGCCCACCCCGAACAGGCAGGTGCGGCTGGCCGAGCTGCGGTTGATGTTGTCGCTCCATGCCGGGCCGGCTGCCAGCGCTCCTTTCCAGCGCTTGCGCGCCTGCAGTGCGGCCAGGTAGGCGTCCACCCGTCCGCGTACACCGGCGGTGGCGGGGTCGTCGGCATTGATGTCACCGGCGATGGCCGTGAACAACGCCTCCGCATCGCGGTCGCGCTGGTCCTCGGCATGGACACGTGCAAGCTCAAGGCGGGCCGGCAGGAAATCCGGCTGCGCCGCCAGCAGTGCTTCGTACTCGTTGGCCGCGCGGTGGTGATTGCCGGCCACCCGCGCCAGGCCGCCCTGCGCGTAGTGGCGCAGCAGCGGGTCGTGACCGGGCAGTTCGATGTATTCGTCCAGGAAGCGCTGCGCTGCGCCCCATTGCTGATGCTGCAGCGACAGGTACAGCGCCTGGCCCAGATCGTCGACCGTGCGCTCCACGCGCAGGGTCTGGCCGTCGATGGTGATGGTCGGTCGCGCCGACTCGGCCTGCTGCAGGCGCTGCTGGTCCTGCTGCTGGTGGCGCAGCTCGCTGCCCTGCTCCAGCACACGACGAAGATCATCCTGCTGGGCGCGCACATCGGCAGCCGCCAGCAACAGGATCACAAGGAAGATGGGATGGCGCATGGTCGATCCGTGGTGATGCATGCAGCGGGCCGAAGCAGGGACTGGCGGATCGCGGCTTGTCCCTGCCCTGCCCCGTCAGGGGCGTGGCAATCAGTTCTTGCTGCCGCCGAAGGCGGTGTCGTACTGGCTGTTGCCGGCGAAGGTGGCGATGCCGGCCAGGGTGGCGGCGTTGGCGCCGAAGAACTGGCCCTGGGTGGTGCCGTTGACGCTGCCATTGACGTTGGCCGAACCGGCGAACGATGCATCGGCACTGTTGATGTTGGCAACGATGGCCAGGGTCAGGCCATTGCCGGACAGCGCACCATCCAGGGTGCCGGCGCCGAAGTCGGCGTCGAAGGTGCCGCTCAGCAGGTTGCTGCCGTTGAACTTGTTCAGGCCGGCCACGGTGTAGGACGCCACGCCGGCGGGCAGCGTGGTGCCGGCGCGGTCGCCAACGAAGTAGACCTGGCGGTTGTTGAAGCCACCGGCGGCGCCATCCTTGGACCATTCGCCGAACCAGACATCACCACTGCCGACCTTGACGAAGTTGAAGTGGCCCATACCGGCGTGGCTGCCCGGTGCGCCGGTGATCGGCATGGCCAGGGTACGTACCGTCACGCCATTGACGGTGGTGGGTGCCGAGTAGGCGCTCAGGCCCTGGAAGTCCACCGGCTTGGCCTGGGACACGGTACCGACACCGATGCCGGCCTTGCCAGCGCGGTGCGGGCCGCCATTGACCTGCGATTCACCAACCGCCACGTACAGCTCGGCATCGGTCCTGGCACTGGCGGCACCGACGATGTCGGCAGCATGCGCGGCTCCGACCAGAGCCAGCGAGGCGGCAACGGCGAGCACCGAACGGGAGATCATTTTCATGGTATTGCTCCTTGGTTGAGGGAACTACGGGTACAACGCTTGAAGATGGGAGATCAGAAGCGCGCGATGACGCCGAGCTTCAGGGTGCGACCCGGGGCTGGCAGCGTGGACCGCGTGGCTGGATCGACGTAGTAGCGGTTGCCGAGGTTGCTGCCGACCAGTTCGACGCTGGCATGCTCGTTGAAGCGCCAGCGCGCATAGGCATCGACGGTGGTGATGTTTCCCCAGGTGAACGGCACGTTCTGCCAGAGCAGGCCGCTGCCGCCGCTCAGCAGGCGATCACGGTAGGCCTGCAGGTCAGGGTTCTCGTGCCGCTGGTAGTGCACGATGCGGCTGCCCAGCTCCAGGCGCTCATCGAACAGGCGCGTGCCCAGCGACCCGTTGATCGACAGCCTGGGAATGGCCTGGGTCAGCAGGTAGCCACCGACGAAACCATCCTGCACGCAGTTCGGAACCAGGCCGCGGTTCGCGTCCAGGAGCACCGCCGTGCTCTCGTCACACACCTCATTTTCCAGCGTGCGGGTGATGCCCAGATCGGTGAAGAAGCGCCGATTGTCGAAGCGGGCCTGCAGTTCGATACCACGGATGGTCTGCTTGTCGATGTTGTCGAACAGGAAGTTGCCATCGCGTTCGATCACGTCACGGGTCTTGTGCACGTAGTACGCCAGCTTGACGTCGGCATCGGCGGTGTTGCCGAACAGGGCCGACAGGTTGTGCACGTAGCCCACCTCATAGTTGTAGGCGTGCTCGGGCTTGAGCGCATGCAGCGGATTGAGGCTGCCGGAGAAGGCGATGGTGCTTTCGAACATGCTCGGGAAGCGCACCGCTTCGCTGTAACGCACGTAGGCACGGGCGGCCGGGGACAGGTGTGCAGTGGCCGAGAAGGTCGGCAGCCAGGCATGGTCGCGGCGGCGGCTGTTGCGTCCATCGACCGGCTGCGACTGTACGCTGTTGCCGATGTTGCAGACCTGGTCGCTGCCGGCGAACACCGGCTGCACGCCGGGAATGGCCGCCACTTCGCCATTGAGGCAGGGATTGCCGGCGCGGGTGTAGTTGCCATCGGCATCGGGCAGCCAGGGCCGCGTGTACCGGACCGGACGCGGCGTCTCGTACGGTGCCAGCAACGCACGGATGCTGTCGTCGATGAACCAGCCCATGCCGCGCTTTTCCCATACGGCGCGGCGTGCTTCCAACGCGTCGATGCGGGCCTGCAGATTGGCGGGACGGGGCGGCAATTCGTTCACGGTGTACTGCGCTTCCTTGCCACCTACGCCCTTGGTGAGCAGCTCGGGGTGCGTCTCGAGGAAATCGTCGAAGGCCCAGTAGCGGCTGTAGCGCACGCCTGCATTGAGGGTGAGGAATTCGACCGGCCGCCACTCCAGGGTCAGGTAGCCTTCACCCTCCTGGCGGCGCCCGGCACGCGGGAACATGCGCCAGCCATCGGTGGTGCCGAAGTACGGATCGCGGGACCCCAGCTTCTCGTACTGCCAGTTGCCGCCCACGGTCAGGTCCAGGGTCGAATGCAGGGCGAAACGATTGCTCAGGATCAGGCCGGTGCGGTCGTTGCGCGCGTTGGCCAGCGCGGTGTTGCGCAGGATCGGGCTGGCGTCCGGATTCCACGCCGGATTACCCACTGCGAAGTTCGGGAAGCCGCCAGCGCTGTAGGTATCGCTGTCCGTCTCCGTGCGCCACAGGTTGGCGTAGAGGTCCAGCCAACGACTGCCGGCGGGCTGGAAACGGTATTCCAGGTTCCACACATCCGAATCGACCCGGCTGAGCGGCCACTGGATGCGGCCGTAGTCCGGGGCCGACAGGATGCGCGACGGCATGATCTCGCCGTAGTGCGACAGCGTGCGCCGCCAGGTCGCCTTCAACTGCTGGTCATCGTTGATCTGCCAGCTGCCTTTGACCAGCCAGGACTCCTGTTCGCTGGAGGTATTGGGCACTTCATCGCCGGGCTTGAAGTAGCGCGCCAGCGTGGTGATGTAGTCGATGCCCTGGTACTCGTACTGCTCGCGCCGGTCCTGGTCGTAGTACGCGCTTCCCTTGCTGCCGGAGAAGTAGTTGCCGCGCTTGCGCCAAGCGTAGGCAGCCATCAGGTCGACGTTGTCGCCGCGTACGCCCAGTGCCAACCGCCAGGCCTGGTCTTCGCCATCGAAGGGGTTGTTGCCGCTGCGCGACTTCACCGGCACCACCAGGGTGCGGTCGTTATAGGGTGAGTTCGGCGAGCCCTGCGGGAACCCCGGCACGGTGCGGTAATCCTCGCCGGTGTGCAGGCGCGGCAGGCGCGGTGCCACCGCATTGCTGCTGCCTTCGATCTTCAGCTCCCCGCCGAAGCGTTCGCCGGCAGCAACAATGTCGTCAACGTCGATGGTCTTGATCACCAGCGCACCGCCGATCCCGCTGTGCACATCGCGCACCAGCCCTGGCCCCTTGATGACCTGGATGCCACCAATCAGGTTGGGATCGATGTAGTTGCGGTTGCTGACGCCGTTGTAGCCACGCCAGACCGTGAGCGCCTGTTCGCCGCCATCGATGCTGACCGGCACCCGCCCGGGCCCCTGGATGCCACGGATATTGACGTCCAGCGCGCCGCTGTTGCGCGCATCGCCACTGAACACACCGACCAGATCCTTGACCACGTCGGCCGGATTGGAGCCACGGTAACGTTCCACCCGGTCGCGCCCCGAATACGCCGTGGTCATGTCCAGCGCGAACACATCGTCGTAGCCACGCCGATCGCGGGCCTCACCCCCTTCCGACTGAAGGCGACCGGCCACGTCCAGTGTTTCGGTCACCCGCACCCCTTCGCCCTCACCCGCCTCCGCTGCGGCCCGCAGGCTCCAGGTACCATCCATGCCGCGCTGTGCACGCACGCCGCTGCCGCGCAACAGCTGCTGCAGGGCCTGCATCTGGCTGTACTCGCCACTCACCGCACTGGAGCGGCGGCCCTCCACCAGGTCACTGCGGAACACCACCTGCACATCGGCCTGGCGGCCAAAGGCACGTACGGCATCAGCCAGTGGCTGCTCCGGAATGGCGTACTGGCGCAGCGGCGCGACGATCGCCGGTTGTGCCTGCACGGTCGGCACCCAGGCCAGCGGCAGCAATGCGGTGGAAACGGCCAGGGCCAGAACGGTGGCGCGACGATGACAGGCGGATGCCGTGGACGGCATGGACAGGAACTCCTCAAGCGTGGCTGGACCACGGGCACATCCGGTGCCGGTGGTGTGTCTGGCTTGAGGAAAAACGGTGTTTCGCTCTGGCTATACCTCTATAGACAGCGGGACACTGCAGGTGCCCACGGCTTTTTTCATGTTTTTTTCATGCGGCCCGTTCATCCAGGTGCTGCGCGGGCCTCACCACACCACCAGCGCGCCGCCGGGCAAGCGCTGCACTCGCAGTCCTGCCTGCGCGGCCACCGCATCGATGGCCGTCTCCGGCTGCCGCAGGTGGAACAAGCCACTGACCCGTACGCCTGCACCCTGCCCACCCAGTACCCAGACCGGGGCGCGATGGTAGCGCGCCAGATCGGCGATGGCCTGCGTGGCCGACTGATCATCGATCACTACCTCGCCCCGCCGCCATGGCGCCACGGCCTCGGGATCTTCCAGCCGCACAGGCTGCAGCCAGCGACCGTCACGGAACACGCGTGACTGCCCCGCATGCAGGCGCTGTACGCTGCCATCGCCCGGACGCACGTCGACCACACCCTCGCTGACCTGGGTGGTGACCGTGGTATCCAGCATCGACACACTGAAGGCGGTACCGATGTCACGGACCAGGCCGCCCGCCGCCTCGACCTGGAACGGTCGCGCCTCATGGGCCACCTGGAACCAGGCCTGGCCGCGCAGCAGGCGCAGGTGCCGCTGCTGGCCATCGAACGCAACCGCCAATGCGGTGCCCGCATCGAGCACGGCGGTGCTGCCGTCTTCCAGCTGCACCACGCGTGGTGTATCGCTGCTGCGCAGGTCACTGCGTGCCAGCAACAGCGCCTGCGGTGCGGCCGCGACCATCAGAACCACAGCGGCGGCACTGGCCAGCAGCCATGGCAGGCGGCGCGGCGCGATCGGGCGCAGGCCCTCGCGATCGGTGGTGAGCTCGGGCAGCGCCGCCAGCACCTCGGGCCCGGCGGCATCCAGCCCCCGCCAGAACGCCGTCTGCTGGCGCCAGGCCAGCGCATGGCGTGGATCGGCCTGCAGCCAGCGCTGCAGGGTTCGTTGCTGGCGTTCCGGCAGCGGGCCTGCACTGCACCGGATCACCCAGCGCAACGCCTGCCTGGCCTGACGCGGCGAGGGTTCGGACGTGGTCATGGTTGTGGCCTGCCGCACCACGAACGGGTGCGCTTTCCTGTTGTGACAACGGCGGGCGCGATCTGCCCACTGCAATCGCCGCTCATCGATGCATTCCCTGCTGGTGCTGCTGGATCAACAGTGCCGCGCGCAGCACATGCTTGCCGACCAGGCTCTTGGAAATACCCAGCCGTGTCGCGATCTCGCGCTCGCTCAGGCCCAGGTAGCGGTTGAGCACGAAGCACTCGCGGACCTGCGCTGGCAGCGCGAGGATGGTCTGGGTGATCTCGCGCAGCTGTGCCTGGTCCAGTGCCTGCGCCTCGCCGTCGTGGCCCGCCTCGGCCATGTCGGCGGCGTACTCGGCCATCGCGCGCCGCTCGCGGGCGTCGGCCTGGCTGCGGTTGAGCGCATGGTGATAGGCCATCCGGTACAGATAGCCGCGCGGCTCCAGGATCGGTGGATCACCGGGCACGCTGCTGGCCTTCAGGTACAGGTTCTGCAGGGTGTCCTCGGTACTGGCCGGGTCGAGATAGCGCGCGATGAAGCGAGACAACGCACGGCGCTCGCGGATCAGCAGCTCGACCAGCGCCAGGGCATTGGGAGACATAGGTGCCAAGGCCGGACCGGGGAATGATGGGCGTGATGGCGACGGTCCGGACATGGATTGTGGGCTGCGCGGCCGCAGGCGGCAAGCGAAAGCCTGTCGCGCGGCACCAGGATCATCCACACATGGCGTGGATCTCCCAGGCGGCGCCGGATCCAGTAGATCCACGCCATGCGTGGATGCGGAGCCTACGGTTCGTCCAACGCCTCGAAACGCTCGGCGAGGTAATCGATCAACGCACGCACTGCCGGCAGCAGCCCACGCCGCGAAGGGAACACCGCATGCACGATGCCGTGCTTCGGCACCCACTCCGGCAGCACCGGCACCAGCGCGCCGCTGTCCAGCTCATCGGTGATCATCATCCGCGGCAGCATCAACAGCCCGACCCCGGCCACCGCGGCTGCGCGCAGCGCGATCATGTCATCGCTGACCAGGCGCGGGCGGTGATGCACGCTGGCCTGGATCTCGCCGGGCCCACTGTATTCCCACACATGCTGCTGACTGGGCGAGGCCAGATCGACGGTCGGCATCATCGCCAGGTCGGCCGGCACCTGCGGCGTGCCCAGCCGCTGCAGCAGCGCCGGACTGGCACTGGTGCACCACACTCGGCGCGCCAGCACGCGTACCACAAGTTCACTGTCCTCCAGCGGCGGCGGCCGTACCCGGATCGCCACATCCACGCCCTCGCCCACCACGTCCACGCGGCGGTTGGTGGCGTCCAGCTGCACCGTCACCTGCGGGTGCAGGGCCAGGAAGTCGGCCAGCATCGGACCGATGCGCGCGTGCAGGATCGCGATCGGGCACGCAAGGCGGATGGTGCCGCGCGGCTCGGCGCGTGACATCGCGATGGCTTCTTCTGCGGCCTCGGCCTCGACCAGCATCGCCTTGCAGTGGCGGTAGTAGTCCTGGCCGACCTCGGTGACCGAGAAACGCCGCGTCGAGCGCTGGATCAGGCGCACGCCCAACCGTTCCTCCAGCAGCGCGATGCGCCGGCTCAGTTTCGACTTCGGCATGGCCAGCGCCCGACCGGCCTGCGAGAAGCCGCCGTGCTCGACCACCATGGCGAAATAGAACAGGTCGTTGAGGTCACAACGGCGGATATCTGCGATGAACACGGGGCGATCTCCTGCGGCCCACGGCCTGCCGCCATTGTTCACCAGATAGGACTATGACGGCAAATGTTGGCGTCTACCGGCCAAATTGTCGCGGCGATATCGTCTCCTGCAACGAAGAACAGCGGCCGGCAGCCCCGGCCAGGAGATCGCCATGAAGCGTGTCACCGGTACCTACAGCGCCCCCCGCCCGCACTGGGTGGGCGATGGATTCCCCGCCCGCTCGATGTTTTCCTACAACACCCACGGCCAGCACCTGAGCCCGTTCCTGCTGCTGGACTATGCCGGCCCGTACACCTTCGCCCCCAGCGATACCCCGCGTGGGGTCGGCCAGCATCCGCACCGCGGTTTCGAGACGGTCACCATCGTCTATGAGGGCGAGGTCGCCCACCGCGATTCGACCGGGGCCGGCGGCACCATCGGCCCGGGTGACGTGCAGTGGATGACCGCTGCCTCCGGCATCCTCCACGAGGAATTCCACACGCCGGAATTCAGCAAGCGCGGCGGCACGCTGGACATGGTCCAGCTTTGGGTCAACCTGCCGGCGCGGGACAAGATGGGCGCACCGGGCTACCAGACCCTGCTTGACGCAGAGATCCCCTCGGTGGATCTGCCTGAGGGCGCCGGCCGCGTGCGTGTCATCGCGGGCCGCTTCGACGGCCACGCCGGTCCGGCACGTACCCACACGCCGATGGATGTCTGGGACATCCGCCTGCAGCAGGGCCACCACGCCGAACTGCCGGTGGCCGATGGCCGCACGCTGGCGGTGGTGGTGCTGAAGGGCTCGGTCCGGATCAACGGCGGCCAGCCGGTCGGCGAGGCGCAGCTGGTCACCTTCGATCGCAGCGGCGAGGACGTGTTCGTCGACGCCGACAGCGACGCCACTGTACTGCTGCTCAGCGGCGAGCCGATCGACGAGCCGGTGGTGGGCTATGGCCCGTTCGTGATGAACAGCCAGGCCGAGATCGCACAGGCGGTCAACGACTTCAACAGCGGCCGTTTCGGCCGGATCGCGCACTGAGCGCTTCCGCGCGGCGGGCGATGACCCGTCGCGCCAATGGGCCATCGCCCACCTTCCCCAGGAGACTGACCATGAGTACCCCCGCCAACTTCAATGGTGCCCGCCCGGTGATCGATCCGGACAACGCCGCGATGCTGCTGATCGACCACCAGAGTGGCCTGTTCCAGACCATCGGTGACATGCCATTCACCAGCGTGCGCGCCCACGCCACTGCGCTGGCGAAGATGGCCACGCTGGCAAAGATGCCGGTGATCACCACCGCCTCTGTTCCGCAGGGCCCGAATGGCCCGCTGATCCCGGAGATCCACGACGCGGCCCCGCACGCCCAGTACGTGGCGCGCAAGGGTGAGATCAACGCCTGGGACAACCCGGAATTCGTTGCCGCGGTGAAGGCCACCGGCCGCAAGCAGCTGATCATTGCCGGCACCATCACCAGTGTGTGCATGGCCTTCCCGTCGATCGCCGCCGTTGCCGATGGCTACCAGGTGTTCGCGGTGATCGATGCCTCGGGCACCTATTCGAAGATGGCCGAAGAGATCACCCTGGCCCGCGTGGTGCAGGCCGGCGTGGTGCCGATGGACACCGCCGCGGTGGCCTCGGAGATCCAGCGCAGCTGGAACCGCGACGATGCTCAGCAATGGGCCGAGGTCTACACGAAGATCTTCCCGAACTACCAGCTGCTGATCGAGAGCTACCTCAAGGCGCAGGACGTGCAGAAGAACCAGGAGCAGCTGGATTCGCAGCGCAGCTGAGCTGCCCCCGGGGTGCCGGCCCGCTGCCGGCACTCCTCCCAACCGGAGACCCATCATGTCCAGTGAACCGATCCGCGACCCGGCCAGCGACCACCTGCTGACCCCGCAGAATTCCGCCTTCATCATCATCGACTACCAGCCGGTGCAGGTGAACTCCATCGCCTCGATGGACCGCCAGCTGCTGGTCAACAACATCGTCGGCACCGCCAAGGCCGCTGTGGCTTACGGTCTGCCGATCGTGCATTCGACGGTCAACGTCAAGACCGGCCTGAACAAGCCGCCGATTCCGCAGCTGCGCAAGGTGCTGGGCGACTACCCCACCTACGACCGCACCACCATCAATTCCTGGGAAGACGTCGAGTTCCGCAAGGCGGTGGAGGCCACCGGCCGCCGCAAGCTGATCATGACCGCACTGTGGACCGAAGCCTGTCTGACTTTCCCGGCCCTGGATGCGTTGAAGGAAGGCTATGAGGTGTACGTGGTGGTCGATGCCGTTGGCGGCACTTCGCTGGCGGCGCATGATGCCGCGTTGCGCCGCATCGAACAGGCCGGGGGCCAGCTGATCAGCGTGCCGCAGTTGTTCTGCGAGCTGCAGCGCGACTGGGCCCGCTCAGAAACGGTGCCGGCTTTCATGAACCTCTTCATTGAAACCGGTGGTACGGCAGGCATCCAGTTCTCGTACGATCGTACCGAGTGATTGGGTGGCGGCGCTGGCCTTGGCTGGCGCCGCCTTTGGGAGCAGTCGAGCATGGCTCGACGCTACAGTGGGTTTGGTCGAGCGTGGCTCGACGCTAGAGACAGATGGAGAATGTGATGGCCTACGCGCGCATTGTTTCGACCGGCGACAACTACCTGCACCACATCAGCAATGGAAGCTTTGATGTAGACGCGGACGAGCCCGCCTCGCTGGGCGGTCAGGGCAAGGGCTTCGCGCCCTTCGATCTGTACCTGGCCTCGCTGGCCGCCTGCACCGCCATCACCCTGCGCATGTATGCGCAACGCAAGGGCTGGGAGCTGGGCGAGTTCCATGCCGAGCTGCGCTCGGAACGCGACGAAGATGGACGCTTCCACGTGCACCGCGTGCTGCATGCCAGCGCCGAGCTGAGCGATGCGCAGTGGCAGCGGTTGCTGGAGGTGGTGGAAAAGACCCCGGTGACGCTGGTGATGCGCGAAGGTGCGCGCATCACCAGTGAGCGCGGCTGAAGGAGGTCTGGCCCACCTGCGGCGGATCTTGGCCGGTTCCTCGCTTGTTCCGGCCTCGCCCCTGTTCCAAGCTGCGCGTCCGCGTTCGGATGCAGTGAGCGCGCAGCAACAGGAGGACCGCACGCGATGTTACGTGCCCATGCTTTGGATCTGGATTTCAACGGCCGCGCCCTGCTGGCCGACGTCAACCTGCACCAGCCCTCAGGTGCCCGCATCGCCCTGATCGGCGACAACGGCAGCGGCAAGAGCTGCCTGCTGCAGATATTGGCCGGTACTCTGGTGCCCAGTGGCGGGACCATCATCCGCCGCGATGGCGCACGCATCGCCTACGTGCCGCAGCACGTACTGGATGACTCCTCTCGCAGCGGCGGCGAGCAGATGCGCCATTCGCTCGCCCGCGCGCTTGATGCCGACCCCGATGTACTGCTACTGGATGAACCCAGCAATCACCTGGACCGCAGTGCACGCCGCTCGCTGATCGCGCGCCTGCGCCAGTTCCACGACGCACTGTTGGTGGCCACCCACGATGAAGCCCTGATCGATGCGCTCTGTAATGAGCTCTGGCACATACGTGGCGGGCGCGTGAGCCACTTCGGCGGTCGCTACCGCGACTATCAGGCGGACCTGCAGCAGCGACGCGAGGCCAGCGACCGGCAGCTGCGCCAGCTGGATCAGGAGCGCGGCCAGGCCCATGAGGCGTTGATGCGCGAACAGCAGCGCGCCGCGAGCTCGCGGGAACGCGGCGTGCGCAAGGTCGAACAGCGCAAGTGGGGCGGCGTCCGTTCAGCCACCAAGCTCGGCCGTGGCAATACCACCGCCGGCGGCAAGCAACTGCAGATCCGTGAGCAGCAGGAAGACATCGAGGCTCGTCGCAATGACCTGCAGCGCGAGACCATCATCGAGCCTGCCTTCGCGTTGCCGGCCGGCTGGCGACGTGAGGGAGTGGTGGTGCAGCTGACCGACGCCAGCGTGGCGCATGCCACGGAAACGGTGCTGGGTGGACTGCATCTGCGCCTGGATGTCGGCGATCGCCTGGCGATCACCGGTGACAACGGCAGCGGCAAGTCCACGCTGGCCCGCGCGCTGTGCGGCGACCCAAGCATCCACCGTGATGGTGACTGGTTGCTGCCGCCAGCTGCTCAGATCGCCCTGCTTGACCAGCACTACCGGGACCTGCCGATGCAGGTCACGCCTCTCCAGGCGCTGTCTGCCCAAATGCCGGAGTGGAGCCAGACCCAGTGCCGGCTGCACCTGGCCGACTTCCTGTTCCGCGGCGACGCCACGGCGCAGACGCACGTGTCCGCATTGTCCGGTGGCGAACGGGCGCGGCTTTCATTGGCATTGATGGCGGCCAAACCCCCGACGCTGCTGGTTCTGGACGAACCCACCAACAACCTGGACATGACGCTGCGGATGCACTTGCTGCAGGTGCTGCGGGTGTTCCCGGGCACGTTGGTGGTGGTGTCGCATGACGACGCATTTCTGCAGGCGCTGGAACCGGGACAGGTGCTGGCGTTGTAGCTGCGGCCGGGCGTGTGCCATCCACGCATGGCGTGGATCTACTGTAGAGGCGAAGACAACGACAGGGGCTGTTGCCAACGTCGCGTGCAACCGCCCGAAAAGCCGAGCATGGGCCCGGCTCTACGGAAGGCTCAGCGCCGTGAATGCAGCACGGTGCGCTGGCGCATCGCGTTGAATTCCTGTTCGACCTGCTGGATGTCCTCGGCCTGGAAACCGGCCGCATCCAGCAGCTGGTCGGCGGCAGCCGCCGCCAGCGGATCATCGTCACGCTGGCGCCAGCAGCGCGCCGGCAGGAAGTAGCCCACTTCGCTGCGCCCGCGCATGATCACCACCGGCCGGCCCGCATACAGCAGGAACTCGGCCAGGTGCTGGCGCAGGCCCTCCACTGAAACATAGGCCGGTCCAACACCCAGCATCTGGCTGGACGGTTCGGGACTCTCGAACAGTTTGCGACGGCTCATCCACTCCTCCTTTTGAACAACGCGTGGTCTCCTTTCCTTAGACGGGCGCATCGCTGCGCCCCCGCCACGCACTACGTGATCCGCATCACGCCCGCCACTCAGAAGCCGGTGTTGAACTCCAGCTGGAACACGTCGATCGACAGCGGCGCACCGGACACTTCCTTGGCCGCCATCCACTTGCCGCTGATCCAGCTGCGCGCGTCCAGCGCGTAGGCACCGCCCACGTAGTAACCGCGGGCGTTGGTGCCGCCCAGGTGGAAGTTCGGATCGTTGTAGGCGTCGGGCAACGCGTCGGCCTCAATGTGCTTGTAGCCCAGCAGTGCCTGCCACTGGCCCTTCTCCTTCAGCTCGGTAGCACCGAAGGTGGCCTGCAGCATCCAGGCGGTGTCGCCGCTGCGGAAGGTATCGATGCCGACAGTATCGCCGGCGCCGTAGTTGTTGACGATGCCGTTCTGGGCACGACTGAACATGGCCTGCTTGTCGTAGGCCAGGTTGCGGATGTAATCGCCATCCAGGCGCAGACCGATGCCCTGCGCCAGCTGTGTATCCCAGCGCAGGTTCAGCGTGGCCAGGCGGAAGGCCGAGGCCAGGCCGACATACTGCGGGGTCGGCGTACCGGCCGGATCCACCGGATTGCGCGCGATGTTGCGGATCAGCATCAGGGTGTTGCCCTTCTGCATGAACGCCGGGCGCGACCAGTCAGTGTCGCAGCCCACCGCACCCGAATACAGCGAGCACGTTGAGGACAGGCGACCGCTGATGTTCTTGAAGTCGTAGTAGCCCAGCGCAGCACGCAGTGCGTTGTCATCGTTGAAGCGCCAGTTCACGCCCACCTGGGCACCGGACAGCCACTTGTTCTCGTTCGGAGTCTTGACCTTGCTCTGGCTCGGCGAGCTGTCGGAGGTGTACTCCAGCGGTACCACCGCGAGGTTGCCGAACAGGTCGAGGTCGCCACCATCGAAGTCATACTTCAGGTTCGCGGCCAGACCATCGAAATTGAGATCGTTGGAGAACAGCGTGTCGCTGGTCCAGAACGGATTGCCGAAGCGGCCGCCACGCACCGTCACCCAGTCCGCCGGGCTGTAGGCTAGCCAGGCCTGGTCCAGCCACACGTCCTTCTTGCTCAGGCCGCCACCCAGCTGCTCGGTGGTCGACACCGGGCCATTGCTGCTGCCGCTGGCCAGGCGCACGCCGGCCGTGGTGTGCTGGCCAATGGTGGCCTCGATGCCCAGGCGGGCACGGATGCGCCACAGGTTGCGGCGGTCCTGGCGGGTGTTCAGCAGCGGCGGCAGCTGCAGGTTGGTATTGGTGTTGGTATCGAAGCCGTTGCCGGAATTGATCGACGCCCAGTTGCTCACGATGTCGCTGTTGCGCTCGGAGTAGAAGCGCGACTCGCTGCGTACACGCATGTCACCGGTGACCTTGATGCGCTTGGTCCATTCGGCCACTTCGTTGGGTGCCGCCCAGCCTTCCGCCTTGGCCTGCGCCATCACGTCCTGGCGCACCTCGTCACGAATGCCGTCGCGTACGCTCTGCGGCACGTAGGGCACGCGCACGTCGCCGGCTTCCAGGGCCACGCCACCGCTGGCGGCTGTGCTGCCGCTGGCTGCGGTGCGTTGTGCGGCCACCGCTTCGGCTTCGGCCTGCACCAACAACGCCTGGCCGTCTTCGGGCTTCAGTGCACCACTGGCGATCAGGCCCTTGATCAGCTTGACCATGGTGGTTTCGGCGGCCATCGCACCGGCCGGTGCAGCCAGGCTGAGCAGCACGGCGCAGCACAGCAGCGCCCGTCGGGCCGGCCGCGGGCGGCGGGAGTCGGTTCGTGCGCGGACGTGGTCGTTCATCACGGTTCTCATCGAAAGAAGGGGAATCATGGAAGTCGGGAATCAGGCCCCGGGCCGGCGGCCCTGGATCAGGACGCGGGCGGGGAAATCGAGTGACGGCGGCGGTGCCTGGTCAACCTTGCCGATGCGACGCAGGGCATCGAGCACGGCCGCGTCGGCCTCCTCGTTGCCACTGCCGCGTACCAGCTCGACCTTCTCCAGGCGGCCGTCGTTGGCCAGCCACACATTCACCTGCAGCTGGAACGCCAGGCGCTTGACCTTGTCGTCGCGCGAGATCGCCTGCTGCATCAGGTAGCCCAGGTAGCGGCCGTAGGTAGCGTTGCCGGCGCCACCACGGCCAACGCCGGACGAACCGCCACCACTGCCGGACTGGATACCGAAGTTGTCACCACCGGCCTGCGCGTCGGCATTCATCGTCACCGGATCGCTGTTATCCGGCGTCGGCGTCGGCTCTTCGGCCGGCGTCGGCTGATCCAGCGGCTCCGGCTCGGGCATCGTCTCTTCCGGCGGCGTCTCCGGCTCCGGTGGTTTTTCCGGGGGCGGCGGGGGCGGCGGCGGAGGGGGGGCAGCGCCAGCATCGGCGGTTGCACCACCGGCCGGCGGGTGCTGGCGGTGTCCTTGAACAACAGCCACCACACCGCGATACCGAGCACCAGCAACGCGGCCAGCACCAGGGCCACGGTCACCAGCAACTGGCGACCGCGCATGCCGGGCTCCGGCCGAGGGGGTTGATGGGCCGTCATGCCTCAGCCCTGCGCCTTGCCGGTGACCAGGCCGACCTGGGCCAGCTCCAGCCGCCGCAGCAGGTCCAGTACCTCGACCACGCGGGCGTACTGCACCTGCGCATCACCGCGTACGATCACCGGAAAATCCGGTGTGGTCGCGCGCTCGGTACGCAGGCGGTCTTCCAGCTCGGCCATCGTCACCGGGTAGGCATCCAGGAACACCTGGCCGCTGGGGTCGATGGTGATCGCCTTGGTCTTCGGCTTTTCCAGGGCCACGCTGTTGCTGGCCTTCGGCAGATTGACCTCGATACCGGGGATGGAGGCATTGCTGGTCAGGATGAAGATCACCAGCACCACCAGCAGCACGTCGACGAAGGGCGTCACGTTGATGCCCTTCTCGCGCTTCTTGATGCCGAACTTCGCCTTCTGGCCCATGGCGCGCCCCTCAGCCCTGGACCGCGGCCGGGCCGCGCCCGTCCTGCTCTTCGGCCAGGCGCGCGGCGAACTCGTCGATGAACACCGCCATGTCCGCGCCGATCGCCTCGGCACGCGCGCCCAGGTAGTTATAGCCGAACAGCGCCGGAATCGCGACGCCGAGGCCGGCAGCGGTACACAGCAGCGCCGCGGCCATGCCGGGCGCCACCGAGTTGATGTCCACCGCGCCGGCCATCGCCGCCACCACGAACACCAGCATGATGCCGATCACGGTGCCGAACAGGCCCACGTAGGGCGCACCTTCGATGGTGGTCGACAGCCAGTTCATGCGCCGTGCCATTGCTTCCTGCTCGCGCACCATCACCGCATCCATCGAGGCACGGATCGCGGCGATGGTGGCACCGCTCAGGTAGCCACTGTTGCCATCGCGCTGGTGGCGCTGCTGCATTTCATCGATGGCCACCTGGTAGATGCGCCACAGCGAGCCGTCATGCATCGCGGTCGGCGCCTTGCCCTGGCGGTCCATCTCGGACAGAGTGCGCAGCGGCACACCGGACAACTTGCCGAAGCTCTCGGTGAATACCGCGTTGGCCTTGCTGGTGCGGCCGAAGTGGCGGCTCTTGGCAATCATGATCGCCCATGACATCAGCATCATCAGGCCGAGGATGGCGACCACCACCCAGGCATCGAACGGCATCGCCTTGAGGATGAAGCCGAAGTGGCTCTGGCCGGCCGACTGCTCGTCGGCGCCGTAGCTGATCAGGCGCGAGTCGGCGCCCTGAGCGGTGGCATCGGCCAGCAGCAGCGCGGCTGGACGTGCAACCCGCGAGACGCGCAACTCATCCAGCGCACCTTCGAAGTTGGCCAGCGGCTGCGCCGCGCCCGGCGCATCGGCGCCCACCACCGGCGCGGTACCCAGCGCCGGCAGCTCGCCGCTCAGCTGGGCCACTACACGGCCGTTGAGGTACAGCTGCAGCGCACCCTTCTCCGCGGTCAGTGCCACGTGCGCCCACTGCCCTTCCGGAATCGGCTGTGCCGGCGTGCTGCGCTGGCCATTGAGCTGAACGAACGGCACGCGGTTCTCGATACCGACCACCAGCTCGGAGGCGCCATCGCGACGGGCGTAGATCGCCTGCGCCGCATTGTTGCTGCCCGGCTTGATCCAGGCCGAGAGGGTCAACGGCGCCCCCGCTTCCTGTGCCAGCGAGGCGCTGGCCGGCAACGGCAGCGGGCCTGCGCCCAACTGCACGCCACGGCCGATCACCGAACCTTCGGACGGCGGCACCACAGCACCGGCATTGTTGCCGTAGGCGGTGGTGTCGCGTGCAGGCGCATTGGCTTCGGCGAAGTGGTAGACCAGCGTGTAGTCCGGGTCGAACACCTGCTGGCCGTTGCCGCTGGCCGGGGCCTTCTCGTTGCCGTAGTACATCCAGATCGTCTGCGGCGCCGCGGCGCTGACCGCCGGCACGTCCACCCAGACCAGGGCCAGGCCCAGCTTGGGATCGAACTGCTCGATCTGGTGGGCCAGCACGGTGCGGCCATCACCCGAGACGAAGCGCAGGTCATTGCCCGCATCCTGGGTGCCGTCAAAACCGAAGTTGCCGGTATGCAGGCGCAGCAGCAGCGGCGTACGGCCCGGGTCACCGGCCAGGCCCGCACCCTGCGGGCCGGCATCGACGGTAATCGGCTTGCGGTACTTCCATTCGGCCTGCCACCAATTGGCATCGGCCGCAGCAGCAGGCAGCGCAACCAGCGCGGCCAGCAGCAACAACACTCGGGAAAGCAAACGGTCCATGCGAAGGGTCTCCGGAGAACGCATGTTCAAGGGAAGGGTCAGTAACTGGTGCTGATGTTGAAATGCAGGCGCGGGTCGTCCTTGCGCGTGACCGGGCCATCGGCATAAGGCCAGGCGTAGTCCAGGCGCAGCTGCAGGTGCTCACCCAGGCGCAGCTGCGCGCCCAGGCCGACCGAGGCCAGGTTGTACTTGTCACGCTGCTCGGGCAGCGGCTGGCGCAGGCGCAGGTAGGCGGCGTCGGCAAAGCTGTAGACGCGCAGATCCGTGCCGCTCCACAGCGACCACGCCGGGGTACGCCATTCCAGGCTGGCCAGGCCGCCGTAGTCGCCGATCGCCTCGGCCGACAGATAGCCGCGCACGGTGTACATGCCACCGGCGGCGAACTGCTCGGCCGACACCAGCGGTGCGTCGGTCACCTGCAGCGAGCCGCGCGCGTACCACTGCCAATCGCTGCCGAAGGTGTGGGTGTTGGCCACATCGGCCTTGAACGCGATGAAACTGGGGTCCGCCCAGTAGCGCTTCTGCCCGAATCCGATGGCATCGCTGCCATAGCCGAACAGGCGGCGGGTACCGGCCACCAGCTGGGTATTGATGCTCAACTGATCCTGCTCGCCCTGGCGCACACCGACAAACGCCAGGGTGATCGGCGCGTACTTCAGCGGCGTCTTCAGGCTCTCCTTGCCCATCTGCGTGTCTTCCTCGGTGTCCTTGAAGTCCACGCCGAGGCTGAGCTGGCGCCACCACTGGCTGCTGCCGGCCAGTCGATAGTTGAGCTTGAGACCGATCGAATGGCCGTTGCCGATTACATTGGTTCCGGTGCCGGTACCCACCTGCCCACCCGCGTTCAGCACGCGGCTGTCGGACTTGTAGCCGGACGCTTCCAGGCTCCACGGCGTGCCCTCGAACGGCATCATGTACGAGGCCGAGAACACCTTGGCCTGCTTGGTATCTTCCGGCGCCAGGTACACGCCGATGTTGGCGCTGTGCCCGCGCTTCCACAGGTTGTCGTAGGCCAGCGATGCACTCAGGCGCAGCTTCTCGGTGTCGGCGCTGTGGTCGTTGTTGAGTGACGCGCTGGCACGCCACGGCGACTTCTCTTCGACCTGCAGGTCCACATCCATCGTGCCCGGCACCTGGCCCTCGCGCACCAGCGGCATCACCTGCCGACGTCCACCTTCATTCAGCGCGGTCAGTTCCTTCTGCGCCTGGTCGAAGTCCGGCACCTTGCCCTCGGCAAGTGCCGGCACGCGTTCGCGGATGCGTTCGGGCGATTCGTGCTTCGTGCCTACGACCCGCAGCTGCCCGATCGGCGTCTGCTGCACCTTCAGCAGCACGACGCCGCCACTGACCTGCTGCTCGGGCAGCTCGACGTAGACCGACTGGTAGCCTGCCTGCTGGTACAGCGCATTGACGGCATCGCGCGCCTTCTCGACATCGGCCAGGGTCTTGCCCGGGCCGAGGAACGGCTCCACCGCACGTTCGATCTGGCGCGGATCGAGCACGGTGTTGCCGCGCACGATGTATTCATTGATGTTCACGCTGGGCGCAGGCGCCGCGTCCTGCGCGAACAATGGCAGCGGCATCGCGGCCAGAGCCAGCACCAGCGGATGCAGGCGCAGCGGAAGGCGGACGGCTCGGCACGGAACAGGAGTCATCGAAGGCATCGCGTCGTATCGAAGGGAGTGGCCAGGGAGCGGCGCGTGGGTCTACCAACAGGACGTGTACGTCGCGTCAAAGCCGCCAATAGTTTTGTGACAGCACTGTCATCTTTTGACAGCGCCGGAACAGTTGCAGGCGGACACTGTCTTCGCCATACGTCTTCATTGCTGAGCGTCGGTTTTCGCAGGAGATTCAAGATGAGTGAGTCGTTGGAGGCGGGCCTTCGCCCTGCCCTCGCCCTTGCCTTGTTGCTGGCGTTGCCATCGGCCTGGGCCGGAGAGGCGAAGAAGCAGGACGATGCCGCGCCGTGCATCGAAGTACAGGTCAACGGCGAGCGCATCCCCGCCTGGGAGTGCCTGCAACGCAAACTGGCCCCGGCGCCGAAATCGGCGAAGTCACCGGCACTGCCTGAAGCCGAACGCCTGATGCGGCAGCCGGGCAACCAGCTGATGCAGTACAACCTGGAAGGCACACGACAGCGCATGGGCGATGCCTTTGGTCGTTCGGTGGAACCGCAGCGTCCGGCGCGTTGAGCCTGCGCAGCCGTGGAGCCGGGCCCGCGCTCGGCAGGATTTTGTAGAGTCGAGCCATGCTCCACTGGATTTTGTAGAGTCGAGCCTTGCTCGACTGTTCTTCCAGACGCAGCCGAGCGTGGGCTCGGCTCTACAGGGAGCTGGCGGGCACGATGCCATCGGTCGGCACCGCTGGCAGCGCGGGCACCGGCAGGCTGCGCGATTGCCCGGCCTGGTTCAGTTCCACTGCGCTGGCACTGATGCTGGCCAGTACCGTGCAGGGTCCGAGTCTTTGGCCGGGCGCATACGCTTCCGCTGGGCGTCCATCTACCGAGAGCAGGGCCAATGGCGCATGGTCACCCGCCATCACGCCCAGCACGACCACCTCGGTCTGCACCGCACCGGGCGACAGCAGCCGCACCAGTGGCAGGCTGGCCACTGCATCGAACATCGGCCGTACCGGCGCCTCGGCATGCGCTTCGCTCGCGGCCGCCGCTGGCGCCACCGCAGACAGGGTGACGCTCCAATAGGCCACCACGGCCAGCAGCAGCGTCGCCGCCAGCAGGGTCAACATCCGATTCCGATCCCAGCGCCTGCCGTCCATGTTCCACATCATCGCCACGTTCGTGTCCGCCTACGCTAGCAGGTGCGGCTGACGCTTTTGTTTCATCATGCGGGCCTACGCTGGCACGCATCGGCAAGGGACAGGAGGCAATGTCGATGCGACGCATCCCGCGTGGTTTCACCCTGCTGGAACTGATGGTGGTGCTGGTGATCATCGGCATCTGCACGGCAGGCATCGGCCTGGGCCTGGGCAGCCTGCTCGACCCCGCGCGCCAGCTGCGGCAGGAAGGCGAACGACTGGCGCAGCGCCTGCAGGTGGCGCGCGACGAGGCCCGCATCGATGGCCGCCCCCTGCGCTGGCAGGCCGACGCCGCCGGCTATCGTTTCAGCCGCCTCGAAGGCAGCCGCTGGGTCACCGTTGAACGCGATGATCTGCTGCGTCCACAGAAGTGGCAGGCTGCAGGCATCGCGGTGCAGCCCACCAACGCCATCGAGCTGAGCCCGGAGTGGATCGGTACCGCCTGGGAGCTTGGACTGTCGCTGGACGGCCGCGCACTGCGTCTTCGTGATGATGGCAGCGGACAATTGCAGGTCGTGCAGTGAAGCAGACGGCGTGCGGATTCTCCCTGATCGAGGTGCTGATCGCGCTGGCGATCGTATCGATTGCACTGGCTGCGGTGATGCGCTCGGTGGCAGTGGCGACCGACGATCAGTCACGGCTGCGCGACCGTCGCCTGGCGCTGTTGTGCGCGCAGGACCGCTGGCAGGAGCTGCGCCTCGTCGGGCAGCCGCCGCGGGATGCGCGGCAGCGCTGTGTGCAGGGACGCGGCAGCTTCCTGGTCCTGCAGCATCTGGGCACTGGCAGCGACGGGCAGCCGCAACTGGAATTGACCGTGGTGGCCGAAGATGCACCGCGACAGTCGCTGGCCCGGATGCAGCTGCCGTGGACGGCGGCGCAATGAGGCGCGCCGTGCGTGGCTTCACCCTGATCGAGGTGATGATCGCGATCACCATCATGGGCGTGCTGGCGCTGATCTGCTGGCGTGCGCTGGACAGCGTGGCCAGCAGCGACCAGCGCCTGCGCCAGGCCGATGCCGAGACCACGACGGCGCTGCGCGTGCTGCAGCAGTTCCAGCGCGATATTGAAATGCGTGCCGACGATGCGCTGATGAATGGCGCGGTGCGCCCGGCAGATCGTCCGCAGCGATTGCTGCCCCCGTCGCTGGTGAGCGAGCGGCACCCGGATGGCAGCTTCGCGCTGGAGATCACCCGCAGTGTCGGCAGTGATGGGCTGCACTGGCAGCGGGTGCGCTGGTGGCGGCAGGGCAGCACGCTGTGGCGGGCCAGTGGTGCGGCTACGGACCGGTATCCCCTGCCCGCACCAGATCCGTCGAAGGGCATTGCGGTGGCGCGCGATGTGCAGCGGTTCGAGGTGCGGGCGTGGCAGCCTGGAACGGGATGGGCCGTGTTGCCGAGCGAGGGCGAGGTATTGCCGGCCACCGGACTTGAACTGCGGTTGGGCCTGCGCGATGGGCGTGGGCCGTTGAGTTACCGGCGGGTACTGGAGCTTTAAGATTGGTTCGTGGCACCGCATCCACGCATGGCGTGGATCTACTGCCGAGCTGCTTCTACTGCAGAGCCTGCTCTGGTGGGTGCCGACCGTTGGTCGGCACTGACGCTGTCCGGGCATCCACGCATGGCGAGGATCTACCGCCGACCAAGGTCGGCATCTACCGTGACACATGCGCGTCCCTCCTGCCGCCGGGCGCTCTCCTGCACCCGGCGGCGCTGTGTCGGTGGTCCTCACCGCTGATGGCCTCTCCCTGCCCTCCGTGCCGTCCTGGCTGGGGCCGCCACCGTTCCCTGGCGGCTGGCCCGATGCTGCAGCCCGATGCGGTGCACCGGGCAATGCGTGCCGACCAAGGTCGGCACCTACCGTGGCGTGCAATGCCTATCGGCGCTGCGTGCCTTCGTCGCGGCTTGCCTGCGGGAACTGGAAGGCGCTGTTGGCTTCGTAGCCGCTGTTGGCAGTGGTACCGCGTGCCGGCGGCGCAATGCTGCTGGTGCCACTGCCGAAGCCGAGGATCTGCACGCTGATCACCGATGGCTGGTTGCGCCGCGCGTCGTCCTGGCTCTTGCGCATCACGTCCTGTGCGGCCTGGCTGGCACTGTTCGCTGCAGCACTGGCCGACGCCAGCGCATTGACGTTCACCGTGGCCAACACCGGCAGGCCCTTGCTCTCACCCTGCACCTGGATGTTGGCCGCGTTGAGCACCTGCAGCGCGGCAAGGTTGATGTTGCCCGAAACACGGATGCCCGCTTCGCCCGCATCGATGGTGCCCAGCGGCGCGATCAGGTCGACGTCGCCCGGCGGCACTTCGGCGATGGGGTTCAAGGTGGCGATGCCTGCGCCACTGGCGGGAGCCTGCGGCGACAGGATCACATTGCCCCAGCCGTCATAGACGCGACGCGGCGGCGTGTACAACAAGGTGGTCCGCGAACCGCGACCGGCATTGATGTCACCCTGCTCCGACCAGGCCAGGATGTCACCGCCGAACGTCGTCATCACCCGCGACAGGCCCAGCAGCACGCTGTCCTGGCTGAACAGCCGGATGTCACCCTGCCCTTGGGTCACCAGCCCGGCACTGGCCGGTGGCACCACGCCCTGTACACCCACCACGATCTGTCCGCCCGGTGCCATCAGCTCGATGTTGCCACCGGCTTCGGTACGTACGCCGGCGCCGCCATACATCAGGATATCGCCGGTGCGTTGGATCGTCGCACCTGCTGCATCCTTGTCCGGCATCAGCGTGGCGATGGCCTCACGGCCCCGCAGGTAAGAACCAACACGTGGCCCATTCCGATCGTTGTACTCGCGGCCGCCTTCGCGCAGTTCGGCGTAGTAGACCTGGCGCAGGAACATCCGTTGCTGTTCGCTCGGCAACCGGTCGAACGCAGCCAGCGCC
Source organism: Stenotrophomonas sp. 80084_Sma (assembly GCF_056481995.1). Lineage (NCBI taxonomy): Bacteria > Pseudomonadati > Pseudomonadota > Gammaproteobacteria > Lysobacterales > Lysobacteraceae > Stenotrophomonas > Stenotrophomonas sp. 80084_Sma. The sequence continues at coordinate 2,710,689 of NZ_CM151177.1, forward strand.
TCGGCGCCGTCGACGGCCAGGCCGAAGCGCTGCTGCAGCCACTGCTTCAACTCCTTGTCATAGATCTTCACCGCCTTGCCGGGCTGCGATGCCAGCGACTGCGCCGGGTCGGCCAGGTTGACCGGGTCCAGGTAGCGCGTGCGCAGTGCATCGAAGTCAATGCCCTGATTGCCGGCAGTCACTGCGATGCTGGCACCGGGACGGGCATCGCCCTGGACGACGCCACCCAGGCTCACGATGCTTCCGGCCTCTTCCTGGCGCAGCTGCCGGCCCGCACTCACTTCAACGTTGCCAGGGCCGGCCACCGTCAGGTTGCTGCGGATGATGTCCCGGCCCGCCTCGATCCCGCTGATATCGGTACCGCTGGTGTTGAGCGCGGTGACGTTCGCATTGATCACGTCGCGACCGGCGCGCAGCTGTACGGCCGAGCCCGCTTCGTACCAGTCGAACAGTGTCCGGCTCTCCTCGCCGATGTTCCGCCTCAATTGCCTGCGCCCGCCGCTGCCCAACCCGATGATGTCACCGGCAACGGCATAGAAGCGGCTGGGCGACGTGGGCCGGGACGTCAGCGCACCCGTGGTCGGAGTACTGGGGCCGAACGCGAACAAGGGCAGGTTCGCCGACGGATCCGCTCCCTGCACCCCATCGTCGGAGAGATTGTGGCCGACCCGGGTCAGGCTGGCGCCCCGCTGGGCCACGAATGCAGGATCAAACGGGCCAGGCAGGCGGGCGTCGCTACCGGAACGTGCAATGCCGGTGGCGTTGATCGCGGCATGGATCGAGCCTCCGGCCAGAACATCGAGCTGGCCGCTGGCCGAAGGCGCGAGCAGGATCACATCGCCCGTAGTCGCCCCTGGTCCGAGACCTCGAAGCGGGGCGCTGATGATGTCACCACTCGCTGCCACCGCGCTGAACCTGGACGGATACAGCCAGTAATTGATGCTGGCGGGAACGGATTGCTCGCGCAGCGCGATGCCTTCAGCGAACATGTTGCTACCGGTTGCATGCAGAGTTCCGGCCAGGCTGGGTGCGAGATTTCCGCCTGCCGAGAACAGGTCCAGTGCCGTGCCTCGGGTCCAGAGCGAGAACCACGTCGTGCCAGCTGCATGCTGGCCATCGCCCAGAACCACGTCGTTGTAGTTGGCCGTCGGTACACGCCCTGCATCTGCGGCGCCACCGAGAACAATGTCACCGCGGGCCTGCAGGCGGGCAGTGGAATCACCCAGAATGAGCAGGGGCCCCGCCATCGCCACCGGGGCGTCCGCCACGAACGGATCCATCAGGCCCAGCGTTCCGTAGCTGCTCTGTATCGCGCTGAGGCCACCGATGCGTGCCGCCTGCAGCAGGGTGCTGCCGCGCAGGTTGGTCATCGCGCCATTGAGATCCAGATCCTGCAGGAAACTCTCCGGCTGCTGCGCGCTGGCGCGCAGGCCAGGATTCAACGCACCGCCACTGCGCAGGGTCAGGTCGCCGCCACCGGTCAGATGCAGCTCACCATTGCTGACGCGCCCGGTCGACCCTACCGCAGCGACAATCGCGCTGGAATGAGGCGCGGTCAACAGACCCAGGGCATTGCCCATCGGGTCGAGCACGCCCGCGTGGCGGCCCGCTTCCAGTGACAGATTGCCGCCTCCCAGCGTGCCGAAGCCGGTGAACCCGACCATGCGGGGAGCTGCGTCCGCTTCGGCGCCCACGGTGCTGTACGTGCCGAAGTTGATCCACCAGCTCGTCGGTGTTGCCTGGACGCCTTCGGTGGTGCCCGTACCCTGCCGCCACAACCAGCCGCCCACGGCTGCGCTTGAATGCCCGGCCTGGTCGCGCTGCGCCGTACCGGATTCGGACCGGGCGGTCCAGGCGTCGCCGATGATGTCGCGCCCGGCTTCAACCCTGAGATCGCCGCCATGGTCGGGATACCACGCACGGTAACTGGCCAGTGCCGCATCATAGTTGCCCGAGACCTGGTTCTTTCCCAGCAGCGAGGTGTGCCAGGGCGCAGCCGTTCGCACCGGATTGAACTGGGGGTCGCTGCCATCGCCCAGCAGCGTCGGCGCACCTGCGGTGTACACGCCGAAGCCGGACTTCATGCGCACGTCCTGCGCGGCCAGCAGTGCCAGATCACCCTTGCCGGTACGCAGCACGCTCCAGGCCGGTGCGCCCAGGCGCTTGCCGTAGGTGGTGACTTCGGTAAGCGTGCCGCCGCCGTAGCAGTAGCCCATTGCCGCGCAGATCTCTTCCTCCGACATGCCCATCTCGGCGCCCAGTTCCGTAGCCGGGCGACCGACCCAGGATTCATCGCCCCACCATGCCAGCGAGCCTTCCTTGTCCACCAGGCGCGGGGCGGGGCCGCAGAAGGCGCCTGCGCCACAGATCTCCGCCTCGGTGGTCCCGATGATCTCGGCCACCTCGGCAGGTGACTTTCCGGCCAGACTCTCATCGCCCCACCAGTACAGAGAACCTTCCAAATTGACGATTCGATCACCCTTCCATTCCGTCGTCTTGGTCACCGTCCCGATGGTGCTGTAGTGGCTGTCGGCCAGCACGATGCTGCCGTCACTTCCCCAGCTGCGGGTACGCGGATCGGCAGCGGTCGTATCGGCACCGGCCACTGCAGTCAGATCCCACGAGGTGGTGCCTTCGGGCAGCATCGCCGCCAGCGCCCAGTTTCGCCCCTGGCGCCCGCTGGCGTCGGCCGCCCGCAGCTTCACCGGTGCATCGCCTGGCAGCTCCACCTTGGTCATCGACGGGATGATCGCACCGGCATGCAGGTTCAGCGCGCCTGAAAGCTTCATCGCCATGGGCAGGGTGACGCCGGCCGGCCACACCTGTGCGGCCAACGGCGCCGGCGTGCGCAGGCGGAAACCGGCACCCAGTCGGGCACCGGACTGCAAGGCCAGCGCCTCTGCCAGCACGGTGCCGGCCGCCATCACCTGCCCGCTGTCTGTGGTCACTACCGCGCCCAGCACGGTACCGGCCGGCAGCAGGAGCGGTCCGGACAACACCATCTCTGCCGGCAGCACGGTTCCCGCCGGCAGGGTCACGGCCTCGAAGGGCAGTGCATAGTTCAGCGTCGCGCCAGCACGGAATTCGGTGCCGCGCTGCAGCTGTACACCTTCGCCGGGCACGATCAGGTCGCCACCGAACGCCGTGTTGGGCGTACCGGCACTGCGCCCCTCCAGCAGCACCCAGCCGTCCTCATCGGGATTGGCAGGCGGCGGCGCGAATCCATCGTTGATGCTGCCGTAGACGTTGATATCGCCTTCGGCGCGCAGCACCAGCGCTGCCGATTCACCGAAGCCTCGGCGCGCTGGATCGGTCCGGTTCGACTGCGGTCCGTAGCGGTAGCCGGACAGATCGATATCGCCGGCCACGACCAGATCGCCACGCGGGTTGTCACTGCTGGTCCGCGCCACGATCTGCACGCCGGGACGCAGGCGATAGCTGCCCAGTGCGGCAGTGCGCTGCTGCAATCCCGCATTGGCCAGTGCGGCATTCATCCACTGGCTGTTGTCCGGGTCCACAACCGTGTCCAGCCAATGCTGGTTGATCACCTGCGGACGATGGCCATGCACGTCCGGAGCGCTTGTCAACGGCGCCGAATCATAGCTGCGGAAGGCGTTGACCTGGAGATCGGCGGCACCGGCGATGCGGAGTCCGCTGGCCACGTCAATCGCAGCGTCGTTGCTGCCCACGCGTGGCACGTTGAGCTTGACGCTGCCGCGTGCGCGGCCATCGTTCTGACCCGGGCTGCTACCCGTGGCCACCGAGGTGCCGGCGCGCAGGTCCATCGATGAGGTCGCGCCCAGCTGCAGGCTGCCACTGGCCGAGGTCAGTTCGATCATCGCCCGGTTCGGGCTGTCGATGATCTTGCCGTAACTATCGACGCGCAAGGCGCTGCCATGCGCGTCCAATGTGCCGTCGATACGCAACACATCGCGGGCGGACAGGCGGATGCTGCCGACCTGTTCGCCACTGGCATCAATGCGGCCATTGACGAGCAGGCTGCCGCCATCGACGCTGATATCCACGTTGCGTGCCTTCACTTCATCGCCAATCACCAGGCCGCCTTCGCTCAACTGGAACGTCCGGCCACCGGTAATGCCACCGGCGGTAAGCCGGGTGTTCAGCCCGGAGAAGTCCTGCAACTGGCGTGCACGTACCACCAGTTCGCCGCCGTCGTAGGGCACTTCAGTGCCACCGGCGTCGTAGCGGCCGCTGGCTCCGCCAAGCAACGTACCTGCCAGATCTATACGGCCGCCCTGCGCGCCCAGCGCAGCGACCGTCAAGCGGCCGCCGCGGTTGTTGCGGGCAGAAAGATCGATGCGCGACGCCGCGTCGGCAACGATGTCACCGTCACGGCTCGACAGCGCTACGTCGCCGCCCCAACTGTACTTGTCCACGTCGAACAGGCTGACCTTCCGCCCCGCCATGTCCAGCACTGCATTGCTGCCAAGCGCCACGCCCTGGCGGGCATTGGCTTCGAACCGGCCGGACGCCAGCGCCACCCGGCTGTCGATCACAACGCGTTCGGCCGTGATGGACAACTCCGCACCCAACGCATCGCTGCCCGCGGTTGCCGCAGCACCGCGCACCTGCACCGTACCGCCATTGCGGATTGCCAGCTGAGCGCCCGCACTGCCGGTCAGCAGCGGGGTAACGATATCCAGCGCGCCGCCGCTGAACTGCCAGCCGCTGCCTGCCACGTAATCGCCCTGCCGCTGGAAGACATCCAGACTGCCCTTGCCGGAGAACAACATGCGATCCGATGCTGCCAGGGTAACGCCGGCGAAGCCGAGCACCTGGCGATCCGCGGCCACCGACGAACTGGGCCGGGTAAAGGGCGCACGCCCCAGCTCCAGCACCCGTGCATTGATTTCCAGCTGCCCTTGGCCAAGCCGGCCCACCATCGCCTCGCCGGCCGGCTGGGTCTGCTCACCGCCGGGCAACGTGGTGCCGGCCAGCGTACCGTCCCAGACCAGCGTATCGGCGAAGATGCGCGCGTGGTCGGCCGCAGAGCCGTAGCCATGAATGGCAGGGGCGCCCAGCACCAGGCTGCGCAGGCTGCTGCGTCCGGTTGCGCCCTCACGGGTGTCCAGGTCCACGCTGCCGAAGACATTGATGGCATCGCGCGCGGTCAGGCTGAGGGCCTCCAGCGCCGGCGCGCCGGTGGCGGTGTTTCCCCGCAGCAATCGCTGCAACACCTCCTGGTTCATGGTCATGCCCGCCGGCAGGGCGCCGGCCGCCGCTGCCGCCGCAATGGCCTCGGCGCTGCCGAGATTGAGCGCCGACATGCCCAGGCCGAGCTGGCGCGTGCCGTAGCTCACCGCGTCGCCAATGCTCAGCGCGCCGTCGGTGACCACGTTGATGCTGCCTGCCGACAGCAACCGGGTCTGGCCATTGCAGTCCACCACGCATCCGCCGATGTCGATCGCCACCGGACCGCCGGCACTGCCGCCCTGCGCACTGAGCGCCGTCAAGCGCTGGTTGGACACGGCAAGCAGGCCGCCCGACACCAGGTAGGGCGCCGTGGGCTGTGCCACGCGCGAGGTATTTGCCCCGGTCAAGGTATCGATCGAAGCGCCCTGCTCCACCAGGATTCCCTTGCCTCCGAACGCGGCCGACAGAAGCACTTCCTGCGCCGTCAGGTTGACGCCGTTGCGCACCACGATGTGCTGCGCCCTGCCCTCCAGCGAATGGGTCGTCGCGTCACGCCGCAGCACGCCGCCGATCAGCATCGTCTCCGGGCGGAACGCATTGAGCGCCGAATCGAAGAGGGTGGCGCCGCTGCCGCTGCCGGCACTACCGCCTTCGGTGGCAATCTCCAACGTCGCCTCATTGGAGGCGAGCAGATTGACCGAAAGCGTGCCGCCCCGCCCGTCATTGCTGCCGGCGTTGAAGCGCGACACGCCTTGGAAGATCGCGGCTGGCACGCTCGAACGTCCGGCGCCCTCACCCAGTGCCAGGCTGAGGTTGCCGGCGTCCGTAGGCCGCCAGCGCAGCGCTTCACCACGCCGCTCAGCCACGCCCTGTACGAACGCGCTGTAGGGGGTCTCGTTGTAGCTGGCATGGCGGCGCACCACATCCGCCGGCGTCAGCACCAGATCGGTGAGCAGCGATGAAACTCCACCGCCCAGGCTCTGCGCCTGGTGTCCACTGACGCGCCAGGAACCCGTGCCGGTCGCCACTGCCTGGCGGCTGCCGACTGCGCTTTCGGCGCCAATTTCGACGCGGAATGCGCCCTTCTGCAGTGCGTAGCTGGCCGGCAGCAGCATGTAGGTTCCCGCCGGGAGGCCGGGAACCCCGGCAGGTATGACGATCTGCTGGCCGATGCGCGGATCGGTGCTGCCATCAGCAATCGCCTGCGGCGCCTGCGTGTCCGAGCGTCCCGGCATGATCGCGTAGACCGCATTGTCGCTGCCGCTGAAGCGGTAGCGCGGGTTCGCATCCACCAACGCATGCCGCAGGATGTCCACCGAGCCACCGCGCCCGGCCACGAATGCAGCACCGGACAGCTCGCCCCCGCCGGACACATCCAGCACGCTGCCCGCCACGCCATCGAAGGCGTTGGCGACGATGTCGATACCGATCGGGATGTTGGTCGAGCCGGGGCCCAGCACATCGAAGTCGGCACCGTTGCGGCGCCAGCCCACACCATCCACGGTACCGCCAAACGGCAGCTGCAGGCCGGCACCGCTCACCGACGTCACGCTGCCTGCAAGCAGGTCGACGCGGCTGGCCACATCGGCGCCGAATTCTCTGCCACCCAGCTGCACACGGCCCCACGGCGCCTGCACATTGCCGCCCTGCACCACCGTCGCCGCCACCAGCTCCAGGCTTCCGAACGCAGAGTCCGGTGCCGGTTGCGCGCCGCCTGCAATGCCATGGATGCGCAGTACGGCGTCGGGGTTCTGCCAGGACGGCAGGCCTGAAGGCCCGATGTCGGGTACGCCCGCCACGATGCGTCCCTTGGCCCGGGCCGCCGGATACATGCGTGCGGCGCTGATATCGATCGAACCCGGGCTTGCAAGCGTGGATTCCCGTGAACTACTGGCGACCGCGGCCAGCATGCGAATGTCACCGCGGCTGCGCAGCGCGACCTGATCAAATCCCGCCAGCCAGGTGACGTCGCGCAGGTCGATCAGATCGGCGCTCACGTCCAGGCGATGCTGGCGGCCGCTGTCGAACGCTGCCTCCAGTGGGCGCAACGTGCCTTCCCCGGCCGGCTGCCACCAGCGCCCCTGCGCAAGGCGGACATATGGCGCGCCCAGTTGCAGGCGGCCACCCTCGCTGTTGCTCGGGACGAGGCCGAGGTAACGCTCATTCAAGCCCTGAATGCGCAGGCTCTGGTCTATGCGCAGATTGACATCTCCCTGGGCGCGGATGTCGCCGAACAGGGCCAGATGATCGAAACCACCGGCCTCGATCTGCTCCACCGACAGTGCCGCATGGCCGTACTCAAGGCGTGCAGGCAGGTCGGTCGTCTGCGCGGCGTGCTGGGTCAGCGAGATCACCCTCGGCGCCAGCACTTCCTTGTTCATTGCCGTTCTGCCGTAGGTTCCGCCACCGAAGGCAACGCCGAGGGTGCCACCGCGCGCGCCGTCGCCGCCCGCTGCTGCCTCCAGGTCGCCCTGCAGGTACAGCGCATTGCCGGCGCGCAGCACGATACTGCCGCCGTCGCTGTCCACCCGGGTGCGCCCGCTGCCATCAATGTCCAGCAGCGCCGAAGCACCGGACGCGTCCAGCCGCGCACCGCGCTCCACCACCACGAAGGTATCGGGCGGCAAGTGGCGTACGTTGTCCTGGTCTTCCCAGTCCAACGCCCCCCCGATCTCGATCGTTCCGCCCTTGCGCACCTGTCCGCGCAATGTCCCGCGCGCGTCGGGCAGGGAAACGCTGTCGCCGCTCACGTCCAGCAGGGCGCCCTCGGCAATCGTCCAGCGACGTTCGCGGCGTTGATCGCCACGCACACCGGTCGGATCGAATGCCTCGTCCAGGCGGATACGGCCGCCGGCCGCCTTCAGACTGCCAGCCACGTCCAGGTTGCCGGCGCTGAACAGTTCGATCGTCTGGCCGGCATCGACCTCGATCCTTGCGCCCTTGCCAACGCGCAGATCGGCCGTGGACAGCAGATGCCCCGCGCGCAGTGCCAGGCTCGCGCCGCCGCGCTGCGATACGCGTCCACTTGTCGGATCGGCCTCATACAACGATGGCATCCAAGCCTGCACGCCCTGCTCGCGGGCCAGTGCCTGTTGTGCGCCCTCGGCCAGGCGCAGCGCCGGTCGTTCCACCGTTAGCTGAGTACCGTCTTCAACTGTCAAACCGTTGTGACCGGCGATGTCATAGCGGGCAAAGCCACTCCTGAACAGTGCTGACTGCAATCGCAACGACGCCGCCGATGCATCCGTGCCAGGCGCGCCGATAGACACCGCACCGCCTGTTGCCAGCGTGAAATTGCCGCTTCCATTGCCGAGCGCGCTGAAGCCTGCGCCATCGCCGATACGGATCCGCCCGCTGCCGTCGGTGGCAACCTCGGTGCTGGCCGCGAGCAGGCTGACACTGCCGCCCTTGCCTACGCGCCCTTTGCCACTGCCATCGATCGCGCCGCCGGCATCGACAAGAATCGCTGCCCCTTCACCCACACGGATGTCGTGACTGCTGTTGAAGCGCATCTGTCCACCGTCGATCCACGCCTGCGCGGGGTCGCCATCCGGCGCAGCAAGCGCGTTACTCCAACTGCCGCCAAGATCGATCCGTGCGCCCGCCGCAACATCCACCGCGCCGCGTCCGGACCTCAGCAGGGCCGTGGGCCCGCCGAGCGCCGGAAGCAGGTTGCCGGCCTCCACCTGCCCGCCGGCAATCTGCACCGTTCCACCGAAGCTGACGCGGCTTGCAGTGAGCCCAAGCCGGCCGCCCTCCTGCAACCTGAGCGTGCCATCCAGGTCGATGCGGCCCGCCGAAGCGAGGTCCACCTGCCCCCAACGCTGGGCGCTCAGGACCTCACTGTCCAACCACACGGTATTGCGCTGTGTTTCCCCGATCGGCACCTGCAACGTCCATGACCGGGTGTCGGCCTCGAGCGCTCCGATGCGGATCTGCGAATCGAACACTGCACTTCGGCCAGTGTTGTCGAAACGCCCGAGCCAGAGCTGGGCGTTTCGGGCCGCGGCCGTCTGTGCCTGCACGTACCCGTCCTGCGCCTGGTCCGGGCGGCGGGTCTGCTGCAGGCCCTGGAAGGCCACCGTATCCACCTGGCCCTGCAGGACAGCCGTGGGCGCCGAGATCAGCAGACGGCCAGCATCGCGTCCCACGGTATAGCCATTGTCGAAACGCTGGGTGGGTGCCACCAGCGGATTGCGGAACGATTCGGTCACCCCCCACCGTTCCTGCTTCACTTCATAGCCCTGGTACAGACCGTCGTACAGCATCTCGGCCGGTGCATCATCAAGCCGGTACAACTGCCCGTCGCGGCCACGCAGCCAGCTCTGCTGCACCACGCCGGACTGCACATCCAGGCTGCCACCGGCCAGATTGATGTGCGAACCGGCGTGGCTGACGACTTCCTTGCCTGCCAGCTGGACGGTTCCACCCTGTGCTGCCCATTCGCTGATCGAATGCCCCTGATTGTCCAGGTAGCCCCCCACTTCCAGCAGGCCGCCGCCGGCATACCAGCGCGTACCTTCATAGCCGCCGGTACCGGCGGCGACTTCGGTCAACTGGCGGCGGTCGATCCACACCTCGCTGCTGATCAGCTTGCCGCTGTCACGGTTGTCTGGCGAATCGCGCAACTCATTGCCCTGCACCTTCACCTTGACGTTGTTGCTTTCCATCGCCACCTGCACGCCCACCGCACCGGAGACGTCCACGCGCGCGCCATCATCCAGATAGCTGCGCCGGCTGGCGTCGGCGATCACCTGGCCGCCGGTGGCCACTGCCAGTGCGCCGGCCTGGAAGTTCACATCGCCGCCGGAGACGACTTCGATGCGCGATTGCTCGCGGCGATCCTGCAGGCGCGAAAGATTGTCGAAGGTGCCGCTGCTGCTGGAACCGCGCAGCTTGTCCTGCTCGGTGGATTCCTTGATGAGCGCGTCGCGCTGGCTGTCCAGCGCCGTGCTCTTGCCATCGTCTTCCAGCAGTACTGCAGTGGTCGAGCCGGAGGCCAGGGTCACACTGCCCGCCGCATCGGACGCCGAGTTCAACAGGTGCACCGTACCGCGCTGATTCAGCGTGGTGGACGCGACTGCAACGCCAGCCTGTTCGACCCGGCGTCCAGCCAGGGTGATGTCGCCCTCGCGTGCCTGGATCAGACCGCTGTTGCGAACGCTGCCGGCCGTGCTGTCAGCGACGAAGCGCGGTGCGATCTCGTTGCCACGGGTGGTCGATGCAGTGTTCTGCGCCGTGCCCACGCCACGGCGGATCACGAAACTGTCGCCGGCGGCAAGCTGGGTCTGGCCTTTGCGCGTCTCGATCTGGCCCGCGTTCTCCACGCTGTGCCCAGCCAGCAGCACGTAACCACCGCCCCGCGTTGCCGTGGTCGGCTCGTGCGTGGTGATGCGCGCACCGCGTTCGACCATGACTTTGCCTACGGCGTCGGTCAGCGCCGAGGTGTTCGCGTCGGCACTGTACAGACCCTGCTCACGGAACTGCGCGTCGCTGATGCGCGCTGCCGCCGCCACCAGGTTGCGGACATTGACCTGGCTGTTGTTGCCGAACACCACGCCATTGCGGTTGGCAACGAACACCGTGCCATTGGCCTTCAGCTGGCCAAGAATCTGGCTGGGCCGTGCGGCGGGATCATTGACCCGGTTCAACACGGCCCAGTCGGGGTTCTGCAGGAAATTCAGTGTGGTGTTGCCACCAACGTTGAAGGTTTCCCAGTTCAGGATCGCTTGGTCGGCTGTCTGCTCAATGTTGACCAGCACCCGCCCGTCGGCGGCCTGCGACTGGATCGCCTCGCGGGCGTTGATCCAGCCGCGGGTCAGCGGATTCTCGTCGACCTTCAGGCCATCCTTGCCCAGGCCATCGGCGATCACGAAGCCCGCCTCGCGGCGCGCCTGCCGTGCCTGTTCCTGCAGGCGCTGCTGCAGGGCGATGGCCTGCGCGGCTGTGCCGAGGTTGTCGATGGACTGCTGCAGTTTCTGCCGCGCTGCATCCTGCTGCTGTGCGGGCAGCTGGAACTGGATCGGCACGCCGTTGGGCATGCGCCCGCTCTGTGCCGCCGCGCCCTGCGCCGCACCGCGCTCGGCGAACCAGCCGGGGCTGAATGCCTGCTGGGCCTGGCTGGCCGGGGCCACCATGCTGCCAAGGGCCACGGCGACGGCCCAGGCCATCGGGTGGCTGCGCCACAGGGCGGCAGGGAAACGGGCGGTGGGCGAATGCGGGTGCGACATCGGGGACCTCGTCAACCTGATGGGCCGCGTCGGCGGCGGCGTGTACGGATGGGCCTGCGCCAGGCACGCCCTGCACCTCATAGACGGTGGTAGCGGTGTGAAGGCGACACGCCCATCACTGTCATGCAGCGGACAGACGCAGAAGGCGCCGGCATTGCTGCCGGCGCCCTTGTACGTCTCCTGCAACTACAGAAGCAATCGCAGTTACAGCGGACGACCGATGCCCGAGCAGGTGCTCGGATTGTTCACCGCACCGGCGTTGGTGGCGGTGGCAAAGCGAGCACGGACCGCATCACGCCATGCCTTGGTCAGCGGGATGAACTTGTGCGCGCGGATGGCGTCGTCGTTCGGGCCCTGCTCCACACCGTTGACCACGGTGCTGCCGTAATGGCGGGTCAGGAAGCCGCGCACATTGGCGCCCACGGTGGCGTTCTTGTAGCACTGGCCGAACACGAAGTTGGTGTAGCCAGCGATCGGATAGCCCGCGCTCGGGTTGCCGAACACCGGAACCCAGTTCGCGGGGTTCTCTGCAGCGGTGCCGGTCGGCGGCGCAGCGGTTTCCAGCGTGGCCTGCACGCTCACTTCATCCGGCGAGAAGCTCTTGACCTTGGCGACCTTGGTGGCATCGGTCAGGCTCGGGATGACGTCCGGGCCGACGTAGCCGACGCGGCCGTCAACGGCATAGACAGCGTTGTACAGCGCGGTGCCACCGGTGGCCGGGGCAGCGACGAAGTTCGACGGCACGGTGGTGAACAGGTTGGCGAAGGTCGACTGCACCGAGAACGCCGGCACGCCGTTGGCCAGCTTCAGGTTGGTGCCCGACACGTCAGCCGGCTGGCAGGCGCTGGTCAGGAAGCGGGTCAGCAGTTCGCTGGTGCCGCTGCTCTCGCCACGGTAGACAACCTGGATGGCACCGGTACGGCCCAGGCCCGCCAGCTGGCTCCAGTTGTTGATCTTGCCGGAGAAGATGCCGCAGATCTGGGTCACCGACAGGTCAACGGCCGAACCGGCCTTGTTGAACGGAATCGTGACCGAGGTGGCCACCGACGGGATCTGCACCAGGGCGCCGTAGCGGTTGGCATCGCCGGACACGTTGTAGGTGCTGTTGTAGGTGTTCAGCTCGGTGCTGCTCAGCACCGAATCGCTACCGGCGAAGTGCACGGTACCGGTGGTGGAGAACAGCGCCGAGTTGTTTTCCAGGAAGGCCTTCTTGCCGGTACCCGAGCCGGTCACGGCGTAGCTGAAGTTGGCCGGCAGGATGCTGTCAGCCGAACCCTTGTAGAGGTCGGCCGGCAGCGAGGCGCCGCCACCGGTGACGGCAGTCTGCGCCGAAGCGGCACCGGCGGTGGCGAGCAGCGCGGTGGCAACCAGCGCGGCCAGGGTCTTGTACTTGTTCATGATCTTCTCCTGAAGGGTTTACTGCGAAGGGAAACGCCAAGGGAGGAACGGTCACTACACGCCTGCTGCCGCCGAGGGCCTCCCAGCCCACTCTGCGGCGACGTGGCTATGCTGGTCCGCGCCGATGACAGGCCGCTTAAGAAACCTGTGGAAGATCGAAAAAAGGTGTGGAGGATTGTGTGGAGAATCGAAAGCGTGCCGTGATGCGCGTTGCGCATCACTGGACCAATTGATTCATTTCCATGATCGGCATCAGCACGGCCAGCACGATCGTCAGCACCACGCCGCCCATCACCAGGATCATGGTCGGTTCCAGCAGCGCGGTCAGTGCCATCGCGCGACGTTCGATCTCGCGCGAGATCGTCTGTGCAGCACGATCCAGCAGCGGCGCCAGCGATCCGGTCTTCTCACCACTGGCCACCAAGTGCACCAGGATAGGCGGATACACCTTCTGCACCTTCAACGCAGCACCCAGTGCCGCACCTTCGCGCACGCGCGCGGACACGTCATCGGCACAGCGTGCCAGCAGCGCATTGCCAAGCGTCTGCCGCGCCGCCTCCAAGGCACGCAGCAGTGGCACACCGGCATCCAGCAGGATCGCCAGCGTCGAGGCAAAGCGCGCACTGTTCACGCCCAGCACGAAACGCCCGACCATCGGCACCCGCAGCAGCATCGCGTCCCATCGCAGGCGCAGTTCGGGCCGGCGCAACGCCAACCGCCATGCCACCACCAGCGCAGCGATGCCCAGCCCCACCCACACGCCCCAGCTGCGCACGAACGCGCTGGCGGCCAGCATCACCTGGGTCAGCATCGGCAGCGTCTGCCGCGCCTGCACGAACGCGGTCACCACCTGCGGAACTACGTAGCTGAGCAGGAAGATCACGATCGCCACCGACACCAGGCTGATCGCCGCTGGGTAGATGAAGGCGGTCAGTACTTTGGCCTGCAGCGCGTTGCGTTCTTCGATGTAGTCGGCAAGGCGCTCCATCACCCGCGCCAGGTCACCGGAGTCTTCACCTGCGCCCACCAGCGCCCGATAGATCGGCGGGAAATCGCGCGGCCGCGCGGCCAGCGCCACGGTCAGGCGCTGGCCGGCACGCACGTCGGCGCGTACGGCGGTGAGTGCCTGGGCCACATGCGGGCGCTCGGCCTGTTCGATCACCGCAGTCAATGCGGCTTCCAACGGCAGGCTCGCGGCCAGCAGGCTGGCCAGCTGGCGCGTGGCCCAGGCCAGCTCGCTGGCAGACAGCCGGCGGGCGCCCCAGCCACTGCCCGCACCGCGCGCCGCGCTGACCTGCACGGGTGTCAGCCCGCGACCGCGCAGCAGCTGGCGTGCGCCGCGCGGGCTGTCGGCGTCCAGCTGACCCTTCTCGATGCGGCCCTGCGCGTTGGCAGCCTGGTAGTCGAACAGTGCCATGCAGGCCTCAGTCGTCGCCCGTGACGCGCAGGATCTCTTCCAGCGTGGTCACCCCGCTGTCGACCCAACGCTGGCCGTCCTGGCGCAAGGTCCGCATGCCGGCACGCCGCGCCGCCTCGCGCAGCGCAGGTTCACCCTGCCCTTCATGGATCAGCGCACGCACGCGATCGTCCACCACGAACAGCTCGTGGATGCCGGTACGCCCCCGGTAGCCGCTGTTGGCACAGGCCGCGCAGCCCACCGCGCGCCACACGGTACGGCCGTCGCCATCCACCTCGGCACGCCGGCATTGCGTGCACAGCCGCCGCACCAGCCGCTGCGCCAGTACGCCGCGCAGCGACGAGGCCAGCAGGAATGGCTCCACGCCCATGTCGGCAAGGCGGGTCACTGCCGAGATCGCGTCGTTGGTGTGCAGGGACGCCAGCACGCCATGGCCGGTCAGCGACGACTGCACCGCAATCTGCGCGGTCTCCAGGTCGCGGATCTCACCGATCATGATGGTGTCCGGATCCTGGCGCAGGATCGCGCGCAGCGCCGTGCCGAAGCTCATGCCGATACGCGCGTTGACCTGGATCTGGCCGATGCCGGCGAAGTCATACTCCACCGGGTCTTCCACGGTGAGGATGTTGCTGGTGCTGCTGTCGAGCTGGCCCAGCGCCGCGTACAGCGAGGTGGTCTTGCCGCTGCCGGTCGGCCCGGTGACCAGCACGATGCCATGCGGCTGCCGGATCAGGCCGGTGAATGTGGCCAGGGTGTCATCGGCCATGCCCAGCCGCTGCAGCTGCAGGCGGCCGGCATCCTTTTCCAGCAGGCGCAGCACGGCGCGTTCGCCATGCCCAGTCGGCACCGTGGAGACGCGGATGTCCAGCGGCCGACCGCCCACGCGGATCGCAATGCGCCCGTCCTGCGGCAGGCGCTTCTCGGCGATATCCAGGTGCGCCATGATCTTGATGCGCGATACCAGCGCCGCGTGCAGTGCGCGCCGCGGCTGCACCATGTCGCGCAGGGTGCCGTCCACCCGGTAGCGCACCACCGAATGGGTCTCGAATGGTTCGATGTGCAGATCGCTGGCGCCATCGCGTGCGGCCTGTGCCAGCAGCGCGTTGATCATGCGGATCACCGGCGCATCGTCCTGCGCGTCCAGCAGGTCGGTGACTTCCGGCATGTCCTGCATCAGCCGGTCCAGATCGACTTCGCTTTCAGCGGCACCGACCACGGCAGCGGCATCGCCGCCGTCACGGTACTGCTCACCCAGCCGCTGCTGCCAGGCCGCTGCATCCAGCGCCTGGAACGGCAGCGGGCCATGCCGTCGGCGCAGTTCGGCCACGGCCCACGCGGCGGTTTCGGCGGTACCCAGCAGCACCGACTCGCCGCCAACTTCGGACAGCATCACGCCATGGCTGCGCACCCAGGCGTACGGCAGTGGCGCGGCGGTGCTCACGGCCCGATCACCAGTTCCGGCGTGTAGCCCAGCCCGCGCAGCTGCTGCAGTGCCGGGTCCAGCGTCGCCGGATCGCGTGGCAATCGCACGCGCAGGCGTTGCCCGCTCTCGCCGGGCGTCGCTTCGGCATACGCCTGCAGGCCCAGTGCCCGCACCTGCGCCACGCCCTGGCTGGCACGCGCCGGGTCCAGCCCCTGCGCGAACTGCACCAGCTGCGCATCGCCGTCACCGGACGGGTACAGCGCCTCCAGGCTGCTGTTCTGCAGCGGCTGGCCCTGGCCATCGCGTGCATTGCCCTGGCCGAGTACAGACAGGTCCTGCGGTGGCAGCTGCGGTGCCGACAGCGCCGGCAGCGCCCAGCTCTGCACCGGCTGCGCACCGGCCTGCGCGTTGCGCATGTAGTCGTAGCGGTCTCGGGTCAGGCGCTGGCCGGCGGCCGGATCACGCACCACGTGCGGGCGCAGGAACACCATCAGGTTGGTCTTGGCGCGCTTGCGGGTATCACTGCGGAACAAGGCGCCCAGCACCGGGATCTTTCCCAGCCCCGGCACCGCATCACGGCCGTGGCTCACACTGTCTTCCAGCAGGCCACCCAACACCATGATCTGGCCATCGTCCAGCAGCACGCTGGTATCCAGGGCGCGCTTGTTGGTGATGATGCCGGCCGTGCTGTTCGCGCTCTGCGCGTCGATGCTGCTGACTTCCTGGTAGATGTCCAGCTTCACCGTGCCGCCCTCGGAGATCTGCGGGCGCACCCGCAGCTTCAGGCCCACGTCCTCGCGCACGATGGTCTGGAACGGGTTGTTGCTGCCGCCACCACCGTCGGTCACGTAGCGGCCGCTGACGAACGGCACGGTCTGCCCGACCATGATGCTGGCCGCTTCGTTGTCCAGCGTCATCAGGTTCGGCGTGGACAGGATGTTGGCACCGCCCTTGCTCTGCAGCGCGTTGGCCAACGCCTTCATGTTGAGGATCTGGCCGACGCCGGGCAGGTTGATGGTGCCGTCGATGACGCCGATCTTCAGGCCATCCTTGGGCAGCACGTCCAGGGTGGTGCGTGCGGTGGTGTTCAGCCCGCTGCCACCGGTGGTGCCGCCGAAGTGGGTGCCGCCGAAGGTGCGGCCATTGCCCAGCATCCACTGCACGCCCAGTTCGGCCGCGTCGGTCTGGTTGACCTCCACGATCAGGCTTTCCACCAGCACCTGTGCACGGCGCTGGTCGAGCTGGTCGATCACCCGCCGCAGGTTGCGGTACACCGGTTCCGGTGCCGAGATCAGCAGCGTGTTGGTGGCCACGTCCGCCTGCACCGAAATGCCGTTCTGACTGAAACCGGTGCTGCCGGCATCGATCGGGTCGCGGCGGTTCGGGTCCAGCCGCTGCGATTCCAGCGCATTGCCACCGGTCTTGGCCTGCTGCGGCTGCGACGGCTGCGACGGTGTGGCGCGGTTGGCGTCACCCGGCAGTGGCGTGATGCCTTCGTTGCTGCCCATTGCCGGTGCATCGCTCTGCCCGGCCACCACGCCGCGCAGCACGCCGGCGAGCTGATTGGCCTGGGCGTTGCGCAGGTAGACCACATGCAGGTTGCCGGACTCGTCCTGCGCGCGGTCCAGCTTCTCCACCAACTGCCGCGCCAGGCGCGTTCGGCCCGGGCTGCTGGAACGCAGCAGCACGCTGTTGCTGCGGGGGTCGGCCATCACCACCACCTTCTGGCTGGGCTCGGCGCCCTGCGCATCCAGCAGCGGCGCGACCATCGCTGCCACGTCAACGGCAATGCCCTGCTGCAGCTTCACCACATCGGTGTCCATGCCGGCCGGTGTATCGACGCTGGCGATCACCCGCGCGATGCGCTCCAGGTTGTCGGCATAGTCGGTGATCACCAGGGTGTTGTTGCCCGGGTTGGCGGTGATCGGATTGTCCGGGCTGATCATCGGCCGCAGCACCGCCACCAGCGCGGCTGCGTTCTCGTAGCGCAGCGCGAAGGTGCGCGTGGCCACCTCGCCGCCGGCCCCGCCCGCGCCCACACGGCCACCGAGCAGCTTGGCCTCGGCCTGCGGCACCACCCGGCTGACACCGCCGTTCTCGACCACGGCAAAGCCACGCATGCGCAGTGCGCCCAGCAGCAACTGGTACGCCTGGGTACGGCTGACCGGGCCATCAGAGACCACGGTCATCTTGCCGGTCACCCGCGGGTCGACCAGGAACTGGCGACCGGTGAAGCGCGCCGCCATGCGCAGTACGCCGCCGATATCGGTATCCACCAGGTTCAACTGCACCGGTTCATCGGGGGCGTCCTGCGCCTGTGCCGGTGCAACAACGTGAGCGCCACCCACGATCAGGGCCAGTACAGTGCTGCAGGCAAGGCTGCGCAACGCCCTCATGAATGGCCACCCGCAGTGAGTGCCATCACGATGTTTCCGGATATCCGTGCCGCCGGCATGTTCGCATCCCCTGTGCGTGTCAGTTGCAGTTGCTGCAGTTCGATGGCCGGATCGGCCAGCACGGGCAGCAGCCAGTTCCACAGTGCGTCAGCAGGTACGGCCTGCACCTGCAGGTGCCAACGCCCGTCGCGTGCTTCGACATGCAGTCCATCGGCGAGGCCGGCGGACTTGATTCCATTACGCAGCGCGGCCAGCGTCGGGCGCTGCCCCTGCACCTGCTGCTGGCGTTCTCGTGCACGCAGCAGCGGCGCCAGTGCGCGCGCCTGCGCCTGCAGCCGCGGCAGCTCAGCCTGCCAGTGCGCACGCTGTTTCAGCAGCGGCTCCAGCCTGAAGGACCACAGCCCCGCTGCCAGCAGCGCCAGCACCATCACCCACAGCATCCAGCGGTCGCGCGGCGGCAGGTGCTGCCAGCGTCGCTGCAGACCGGCCACACCCTCGCCCAGGCGCATGGCTCTGGCGGTCACTGTCCGCCCCCGCTCACGCGCAGGCGTCCACCGGCCTCACGCGCCAGCTGCAGGCCCTGCGCCTGCGCCGCCTGCTGCCACTTCTCCAGCCGCTGTGCGTCATCGGCTACCGCCTGCGCATCGGCGTCCAGCTCCAGTTCCAACTGGCCGGGTTGATAGTGCAGGCCGCGCACCTGGCCGCCCAACTCCGGAATCGCCTGCAGCGTCGTTGCGACCTGCCGCTGCACCGGTGGCAACGGCGGCGCCGGCAACGGCACGGCCAGCGCGCGCCGCGCCTGCAGCACCGGGTCCACCACATCGGTGATCTCCGGAAAGTGCGAGCTGAACTGCCGCGCCATGTCCTGCTGCAACGCCTCGCCCTCGCTGCGCCAGCGCGAGACCTGCAGCTGCAGCCCAAGCGCAGCCAGCAACACCGCCGCCAATGCGAGGCCGATCGCCACGCGTGGTGCCTGCCTGCTGCGACCCGGCAGTGGCAACGACCACGCTGGCACGGGTCCGCACGCCTGCCGTTCATGCGCGACCACGGTGGCCGGCAGGTTCTCCGGCCACGCCGACGGCACGCTGTCGATCCACTGCACGGCCTGCACCCCGGATTGCTGAAGACGCGTCGCGAGCGACTGCAGCACCGCCGCTGTGTCGCGCCCACCGCACCACTGCACAAAACCCCGATCGCGCCCGCAGCGCACCAGTAGATGCTCGCCGGCAGCCTGCAGCGTTGCCTGGCCGTTCTGCCATGGCAGCAGCAGCGGGGTCGGGTACAGTGCCTGCAGCTGCAGTGCACATGAGGCCAGCAGCTGTTGCGCTTGCAGGACTGCCTGCTGGCCAAGCCACGCCACAGGAACCGTGCCGTCCGCCGCCTGCGCACCGTGTGCCAACGCGACCTCCTGCAGGTCATCCAGCAGCATCGCCTCTACTTCGCCCTGCAGTGCGGCCTGCAGCCTGCGGCCCGACAGTGGCGGCAGCTGCAGTTCCAGCAGGATCAGGTCCTGCGGATCGAGACAGGCCAGCACCTCGGCCTGCGGATGACGTTGCCCGAGCACGGCCAAGCCCTCGCGGCCATGGGCCAGCACCCCACCCTTGTGCAACTGCGCCCACTCGACCGTACTGTCGGCGCGCAGGTGTTCCAGCGCCGGCAGGCGCACCCTCAGCTGCACGCTCATGCTCCAATCCTCGTCCACACACGCTGCACGCGCACACTGTCATCGCGATACTCGCGCCAGATCAGGGCCCTGAAGTCGACCGCATTGCCATCGGCCTGTACCTGGCCGACGGCAAGGAACCACTCGCTATGAATGCCAAGCGGTACCACGGCCATCTGCGCGTTGCTCAGTTGCAGTCGATTGGCGATATCGCCGCGGTTGAGCAGCCAATGGCCACCGTCGCGCTCACCGAGCAGCGCCTGCAGGCGCCCCGGCTCCACGCCGGGAGTGACCGCCTGCAACACGCTGATGTCACTGGTGTTGGCATTGATCAGGGTCTGGGCCGGCAGCACCACGGTGCGCCGTGCCAGTGCCTGCACCGCCACTGGGTCGGCGCCCGCCAGGGCCTGCTCGATCACCGATTCACGCGGCAACGGCGCCTGCGCCTGCAGGTCGCCATCACGCAGCCGCGCCTGGATGTGATCGGCAGCAGATGCACAGGCACCCTGCCCCAGCCCCTGCCCGGCACACAGCGCGATGAACGCGCGCCGTGCCTCCGGGTCCGGCTTGCCATAGGCCAGCAGGTTGCGCAGGTTGAACATGGACTGTGCATCGACCAGCTGCAACTGCACCGGCAGCGGCGCCTGCAGCGTCAGTGGACGCGCCCAACGGCCGCTGCGCACCGTGGTCAACTGCTCCTTCACATCGTCACGCAGCTGCTGCGCCGCGCGCTCCAGGGTGGCATCGACCGCCATGCGCACCTGCGCACGCAGCTGGTCGCCACGCAGCGCACGCAGCTGTGCCGACTGCCGGGTCAGCAGTGCAGTGGCAATCACCGCCACCAATGCCACCACCAGCAGGGCGACGATCACCGCCATGCCGCGCTGGCGGGTGCACGGGACCGAACGCGTCCGGGCTGTCATCTGCACGCCTCACAGCTGCCAGGAGCCGATGTCCGCGTTCCCGGCGTCGCCACCGGGCTTGCTGTCCGCACCCAGCGAGAACACATCGATGTCGCCATGGGTTCCGGGAATCTGGTACTGGTACGGATGGCCCCATGGGTCATTCGGCAGGCGATCCAGATACGGTGTCACCGGCATCGCACCGCCGCCCTGCGGCGGCTTCACCAGCGCCTGCAGGCCCTGTTCGGCGCTGGGATAGCGACCGTTGTCCAGCTTGAACAACTTCAATGCCTGCATCAGCGCCGCGATGTCCTGGCGCGCCGCCACCACGCGCGCCTGGTCGGGACGGTCCATCAACCGCGGCACGATCAATGCCGCGAGAATGCCGATGATCACCACCACCACCATGATCTCGATCAGGCTGAAGCCCTGCTGCCGAGCCCTGCGACCACCCACCTGCCTTGCCATTGTTCCGCCCTCGTCATCCTGGAAGAGACCGCTGTGCCATGGTCAGCGGTGCATGTGTCAGTACGATAAACATCCGCCTGCTATTCGCTGCGCGTGTGCCTGTGCAGGCGCAGCACGTGCCGCAGGTACACATGCAGACTCGAACAAGTGCTGCGGCACGCTGGCCAGCGCATCGTCGATGCAGCCGCGCAGCAACGGGTGCGCGCAGGCCTGCAGCAGGCGCACGCACTGCATCGGCGACCACGCGGTGCCATGGTCGAGGCCGATGAACATCCGGTAGGCCTGGTGGTAGCGCAGATCGTCGTACACGCGCTGCGCACTGGTGAGATCACGCACGACCACCAGCAACGCCGCACGTTGCAGCTGCCGCACATCGCCCGCGTCAAGCGGCAGCGCGTTCATGGCCGCTTCGGGCCAGGGCCGCAGCTGCAGATCGAGGGCGCGCCGCAACGCCGCCAGCGGATGCGCGCTGCTGTCCAGTGCCGCCCAGCGCGCCGCATCGGCCCAGGAATCACTGGACAGCACCCAGACCCACGAGTGCCCATAGCGCTGCACGTTCACGGGCGTATGCCGTGCCTGTTCCAGCGACTGGCTCAGGTGACGATCCAGCTCCAGCATGCTGATCCTGCGACTGTCTGCCATCGGCGCCGCCCGTGCTCCGCGACGCGTGGTGCGTCGTACTCTGGAGAAGACGTCAGCAAGGCAGGTGAAGCGACAACGCGAATGCGTCTCTGTGCGCTGCGTGGCGCTTCATCAGCAACGTCATCGCAGCGTCATCTGCCTGCAGGCTTCGCGCTCCAGCCGCGGCGCTTCGCCCCCGCAACGGCGCGCCAGTATCGCCACATCGCTGCGTGCGGCGAACGTTGCCAGTGCATTGGACATATCCACGTCATCGCACCATGACGCCATCGCAACACGCAGCGCCGGCAGCTGCCAGCCGTCCATCACGCCATGGGTGCCGGCCACGAACCAGTGCCAAAGACGATGATGCTGTACCTGCTCGTGCAGTTGCACCAGATCGTCGATGCCGTGCATGCCCATCAGCAGCAGCACGCGCGCCATCGCCGCAGGCGGCAACGTGCCGGCCTCAGCGAGGGGCAGCACCTGCTGCTGCAGCCGTAGCAGCATCGCCAACGGGTGCGATTGCGGATCGAAGTCCAGCAGAACGGCCTGTTGCTGCCATTGCGCATCGGATACCACGCACACCCACGGCGATCCATAGCGATGCACCATCAAAGGCCGTCGCTGCGTGGTTTCCAGCAGCGCCGACAGGTTGCGGCGCAGATCCAGCACACCGATGGTCTCGTTGCGCATCCTTGGCGTCTCCTTGCTTGCAACAGCCCTGCGCGGCGCGCACGGCCAGCGTCTTCACCTAACCAAGGACGGCAATGCCACCCGGAAAGCGACGCAGATCCAGCGACATCGTCAGTCGCAGCTGCTCCAGCGCCGCGTCCGGATCATCGATGCGGAAGCGACCGCTGACCGGGGCCCGCGCCAACGCCGATTCGCCCAGCAGCACCTTGCCGCGGCGGTAGCGGTTGATTTCATCCACCACCTCGCGCAAGGGAGCGCGACGGAACACCAGCATGCCCTCGGTCCAGGCGCTCACTTCCGAGGCCAGGGCTTCGGCCACCACGCCACTGAGGCGCTCGTCGTATTGGGTCTGCTGGCCCGCCTGCAGCTGCAGGCGGCCCTGCGGGTGCTCGATGCGGGCGCTGCCCTGCAGGCAGGTCACCCGTACCTGGCCGTGGGTGTTGCGGACGTCCAGGCGCACCGCACCTTCATCGGCAATCACGCAGCCCGGCCCCGCGAACAGGGCGAGGCGCAGGCCTGCCTGGGTTTCGATCGCGGCCTGGCCCTGCACCAGCTCGAAGCCTTCGCCCTGCGTGTCCGAACGACGGCGCAGGCTGCTCTGCGTATCCAGTTCGATCTTCAGCTGCGGCAAGGGCGCGATCTGCAGCCGCTCACCGGTGCCGGTGTGGAAATCGGCCGCCATCGCCGTCACCGAGGGCCACAGCCCCAGCGGCGGGCGGATCGCCGCCACCACCACCAGACTGGCCGGTGCGGCAATCGCGGCGCCCAGGAAGGCGCGCCGGCTCCAGCGCTGGGCCGGCGTCGGCGCGACCGGCTGGCGCGCAGCGGCGGGCAGCTGTTCGCCGGCCAGGCGTACCTGCTCCCATTGCCGGCGCGCACGGCCGAATGCTTCGCGATGACGCGGATCAGCCTCGCACCACTCACGGAACCTGCGCCCATCGGCGGCGGTGGCCTCGCCCGAGGTCAGCCGCACCACCCACGCGTGGGCCTGACGCTCGACGGCATCCAGCGGGCGTTGCGGGCGATCGTCAGGATCCATGGGGGCTCATGCCGGACCCGCACGCTGCGGGGTTCTGCTCGGCGTCAAAGTGTAGACGGATGCCGCCGATCAGAACCGCACCTGACGCCCCTGTCCGCTGCGCTCGGCCAGGTAATCCTGGGCCGCCTTCAACTCACGCTGCACCAGCCGTAGCGACACGCCCAACTGGTCGGCGACGTCGCGCTGCTGCAGGCCATCGACGCGGATCGCCAGCAGGATGCGGCGTCGGCGCTCGGGCATGCGCTGCAGCAGGCCGACCATGTCTTCCAGCGCGAAATCCAGTTCGGCCGCCTGCGCCGGGCCCGGTGCCGGGTCGGCCATCTCCATCAGCGTATCCACCTCTTCCAGGCTCAGCAGGCGGTGGTCGGCACGCTGGCGGTCGATCACCGTGTTCATCGCCATGCGCAACAGGTAGGCCGCGGGGTTCTGCACGGCATCCAGGCGGTCACGGCGCGCACTCAGGCGCATCCAGGTGTCCTGCAGCGCATCGCCGGCCAGCTCCTCCGAGCCCAGCTTGCGCACCAGGCGGCGCTTCAGCTCGTCGTAGGCCCCCAGAAGGTGGTCCATCAGGTCAACTGCCCCAGCCGTACCGTTGCTCATGTTCGAATCCTTGAAGTCATGGAAGGGGCGCGCGCCGGCCACAGTCGTGGTCGGTGCCGGAAGGTCGGATCTGCAGGGTCACCGGCTGCGGCAGCGCGGCGGCATCGGGCGCAAGCACCAGGCCCTGCAGCGCCTGCAGCAGGCGTGCATCGCGGCGGGCGCTGCCACTGCCTGAGAGCAGCTCGGGCGCATGCACCTGGCCTTCGCCGTCGACGTGGAAGCGCAGCGTCGCGGCATAGCGGCCGGGCGCGATCTCGGGGTCGTCACAGAACACCGCACGCAGGCGCTGCTGCAGCCCGCCATAGCGACGCCGACGCTCGGCCTCGGGAAGTTCGGCACCAGTACCGGGTTCGGCGACCGAGGGCGTGCCCCGGCGCAGCACCACGCGCTGCTCACCGATCATCTCGGCCTCGATGCCGGTGTCCTGCAGCAGCATCTGCAAGGCAGGCAGCGGCGCAAGGCTGGCGCGCAGCGCATGGCTGCTACGGCCGGCGGCAAGATCGCCCGGGTACATCACCGACCACCCGCTGATGACGCTGAAGCGCTCGACCGCCTGCTCCAGCGGCTGCGCAGGGATGTCGTAGGCATGAACACCGTCCCGCGCCACAGCGGCAAAGGACAGCAGCAGCCATGCGGCGATGGCCACCTTCCAAGTTCTGACCGCATGGTGTCCATTCAGCCCCCTGACGTAGAACACATGACCCTCGGCAGCGACAGCAGCTGCAGTGGACGCGCGCGACGACCGGAGCCCCGGCCCGCGCGCGACCAGCAAGCGGGCTCAAACCGTACCGGGGCCAGATGTCATTGCGATGACCGCTGCCTACGCCCGGCGTTGAGCCAGGCTCCGTGAACCCAGTCACGCATCAGGAATCAATGAATCGAACAGACATGTCCATCTGCTCCCGGGGTCAGAGCCCGTTGCACAGCAACGGGATCCGACCCCAACAGGTCGCGGGGAACTGTCAGGCGCGGGGCGGTGTGGGCAGGCAGGACCGTTGGCGCCATGGATGGCGCCATCGAGCCCCCATGGATGGGTCTACGGCGTGTCCTGCCTGGCCACACCGCCCCGCCGCCCTGGGAACATCGCCGTTGCGGCTGCTGTTGCTCCTGAGGTTGCCGGCCAGCGGCCGGCACTACCGCGGGTGCCGGGTGCAACCCGGCCGGAACCACCCATCCTCAAAGCGGCAGCTGGGTGGTCTGCTTGATCCGCTGCATCGGAATCTCGGTCTTGGTGTTCTGCACCCCGGCGATCCGGTTCAGGTGCTGCATCTGGAACTGCCGGTAAGCATCCAGGTCCGCCACCGCCACCCGCAGCAGGAAATCGCAGTCACCGGCCATCAGATGGCATTCAAGCACTTCCGGGAACGACTTGATGCTGTTGATGAAGTGGTTGGTGGTGTCCTCGTCCTGCCCGCGCAGCCACACTCGCACGAACACCGTGAAGCCACGACCCACCTTCGCCTCATTCAGCAGGGCCACGTAGCGGTCGATGTAGCCGCCCTCCTCCAGCAGCCGCACCCGCCGCAGGCAGGCCGAGGGCGAAAGGCCCACCAGCCGGGCCAGCTCCAGGTTTTGCAGCCGTCCGTCACGCTGCAGGGCATCGAGGATGCGGCGATCAAGGTTGTCGAGCTGATACTGCACGGGATTTCACCTTTGGCGACCTTAGCCGCATGGAATCTCAATATTCCCGAATTGAATGGCATCAACGCAACCCGATTTCGCGATCGGACCGCTAGCATGGGCCACCCCCACCTCGTTGTGCCGTTCCATGGACGCCCGTACCACCCTCCCCCTGCCCGACACCTGCGATACCGCCCCGCGCGCCGAATTCCTGCGCGGCCTGCGCGCCGCCGTACCGGTGATGATCGGCTTCATTCCCTTCGCCCTGGTGCTCGGCGCCCAAGCCGCCCAGAAAGGCCTCAGCGCCCTGGAAGTGCCGCTGATGACCGGCCTCAACTTCGCCGGCGGCTCGGAGTTCGCCGCCGTCGAACTGTGGACCTCGCCGCCGCATATCGCGCTGATCGTGGCGATCACCGCGCTGGTCAACAGCCGCCACCTGCTGATGGGCGCCAGCCTGGCCCCGCTGCTGCAGCACCTGCCGCGCCGCCGCGTGCTGCCGGCGCTTTTCTTCATGTGCGACGAGAGCTGGGCGATGGGCGTGGCCGACGCGCGCCGCCGTGCGCTCGGCTTCAGCCTGGCCTATTACCTGGGCGTGTCGGCAGGCCTGTACACGGTCTGGGTCGCCTGCACCGCGCTGGGCGCGATCGTTGGGCCGATGCTGGGCGACATCCACGCCTACGGCTTCGACATGGCCTTCCCGGCCGTGTTCCTGGTGCTGCTGCGCGGCATGTGGCAGGGCATGAAAGCAGCGCGTCCGTGGCTGGTCAGCCTGGTGGTGGCCGCGGCCACCTACCTGCTGGTTCCCGGCGCCTGGTACGTGGCCAGCGGCGCGCTGGCCGGCCTGGCCGCAGCCTGGCTGCTGGCGGAGGACGCGGCATGATCTTCAACGGACTCATCCACTGGACCTCGGTGCTGACCATCGTGCTGATGGCCGCTGCCACCTACCTGACCCGCATCATCGGCCTCCTCGCGCTGCGCAACCGCACGCTGAGCAAGCGCGCAGTGACGGTGATGGAAGCCGCGCCGGGCTGCGTGCTGATCTCGGTGATCGCGCCCGACTTCGTCGCCGACAAGCCCGCCGACCTCGCCGCGCTGGCGATCACCCTGCTGGCCGCCACGCGGTTGTCGATGCTGCCGACGGTACTGATCGGCGTGGTCTCGGCCGGGGTGCTGCGCTATCTGATGGGCTGACGCACGCGCGAGGTCCCCACGTGGTGTGACTGGAGGCGCGACGGTCGCTATCAGCTCGACCTGCACATTTGCGTGCCGCCTCAAACGTGGCCCGGAGCCACCTACTGGAGGTGTTTGAAAAAACTCCGATTGCCTGATCGAGCCTGAGCCGGTACGGATCGACTGCCGAATCAGCGGGTTGAGCTGATCGGTCAATCGACGTCCAACGTGGAGAGTACCAATGAGCAATCTGCGAGTTGTCGTGGCAGCAATCGGTATCACCCTCACATCTACTCGCGGGCTGCCCCTCTGATGCAGCGCCGTCAGTCCAGGCGTACCCAACCGGGCCCCGCGCTTGGGCTCTATGCTGGGCTGGCGGCAATCCTTCTGGCCACAAGTGCGTGCCAATCCATCCAGCTGCCTCCCCGGAACCTGGTCAGTCCCGATGGAGGGTATGCCACCCTGCTGCGAGGCCCTTCCTCACATCTGAAGATCAGCACAGTGTCGGTGCTACCCGGTCCAGAAAGCTCGGAGTATCCCAATCGATCCATCGAGTGCGGGTGGCCATCCGTCGCAACTCGGGTTCTCTGGGCAGATCGAGCGCTTTCGGCCATGCAGGCGTCACGGCTCTGCGAGGCCGCCGCACGATCCGCTGGACTGCCGCTCCAGGCCAATGGGCAGGAACGGACGCCTATGCGCTATCAGTTGACGATCGTAAGTGACGGAGGCGGCATCTGGCGACAGCTGCCGGGACCAGAGCCGCCGGGTCAGATGGTCAGCTTCTGGTTTCCCTCCGGCCCCGACACCGACTCGCTGCGCAGGCGCGTGATCGCCACCACCGCCCATGAGTTCCAGCATATCGCCACCGCATTGGCAGGACAGCCTCGGCGCGGCGGGCAGCGCGAACCAGACGCCTATCTGGCAGGCGCATGTGCCCAGCTGATGATCGAAGGCGCCGTTGCACGTGCGGATCTGCCTGGCGGACACGATCCGCGAGCTGATCCGTTTCTGCCATCGGCAGCCAGGCGCTCCGCGCATGCAGGCAGTACGACCGGGGGAGCGCTGCTGCGGTTCTTCGGTGACGCGGACACCTTGCACATCAATGAGGGAGGCCGCCACCTGATGCGGCATTGCCACGAGACGATCGGCTTTCCCCTGCAGCAGTGAACGCTCCCTGCGACACCCGGTCGCAGCCGATCCCGGCATCCACTTGATCAATGTCAAACCGCCCGCCGCCGTGCGGGCGTATTTCTATGCAGGACCCGAACACGCCGGCGTTACCGGCATACACAAGGACCCTGCGATGAGCTACACCCCCGACAACGCCCAGCTGCTGAATGCCATGCAGAACGTCATGGTGATCTCCACCACCGACCTGCAGGGCAACATCACCTACGCCAATGACCTGTTCTGCACGCTCACCGGCTTCGCCCGCGAGGAGCTGATCGGCCAGCCGCACAGCATCGTGCGCCATCCGGATGTGCCCAAGGCGGTCTACAAGGACATGTGGGACACCATCAAGGCCGGCAAGACCTGGACCGGCATCGTGCCCAACCTCGGCAAGGGCGGCGTGCTCTACGTGGTGGACACCACCGTGCAGCCGCTGTTCGATGCCGAGGGCAACATCACCTCGTACATCAGCATCCGCCGCGTGGTGAACGACCTGATGCAGAACTACGACCTGGTCGAGTTCAGCAAGGAAAAGTTCGACGACTTCTACGAGGCCGCGTGAACGCCCTCCCGACCAGTACGCCCTTCAGCCGCCTGCTGGTGGGTTTCGCGTCCGAGTCGGGCAATGCCCGCGCCCTGGCCCAGCGCCTGGGCGCGGACCTGCAGCCGCACGCGCCGCAGGTGCTCCCGTTCAACGACATCGACGTGGCCAGCCTCGGCCACGGCGATGTGCTGCTGGCGATCTCCAGTTCCTTCGGTGACGGCGAACCGCCAGCCAACGGCGAGCAGTTCTTCGAAACGCTGCGCCAGACCCCGACACTGAGTGGCCTGCGCTATGCGGTGTTCGGCCTCGGTGACACCGGCTACCCCAGCTTCTGTGGCTTCACCAAGGCGCTGGATGCCGCGCTGAGCGAGCGCCAGGCGCAGCCGCTGCTGCACCGCGTGGATGCCGACCTGGGCTACGAGCAGTTCTTCCAGCAATGGCAGCCAGTGCTGGGCCAGGTGCTGGACGGCGACGTGAACGCGGGCCAGGACCTGCACCTGCAGGTCACCGCCTATGGCGAAGACAACGCCTTTGCCGCCCCCATTCTGGAACACCGCCGCTTGAACAGCAGCGACCCGGCCGCCTGGCACCTGCAGCTGGACATTGCCGGCAGTGGCATGGCGTACCGCGCGGGCGACACCCTGCACGTAGTACCCGAGAACGACCCTGCGCTGCTGCAGGCATTGGCCACCTGGTACGGCGACTCCGCCGCTGTGGCCGCACTGCACGACCGCGAGCTGCGCCTGCTGAGCAAGGGCGTGCTGCGCGAACTGGCCAAATTGGGCGGCAGCGAGGTGCTGAAGGGCCTGTTGAAGGTCAGCCAGAAGCGCGAGCTGGACGCCTACCTGCACGGGCTGGACCTGCTGGACGTGCTGCAGGACCACGCCACGCCGGCCAGCGTGCCGCTGGCCCGCCTGCGCGAGCTGCTGTCACCGCGCCTGCCGCGCGCCTATTCGATCGCCTCGCACCCCTGCGACGACCAGCTGAGCCTGTGCGTGCGCGAAGTGCGCTACACCCTGCGCGGTCGCGAGCGCTTCGGCACTGCCACCGGCAGTCTGCTGCACGGCGGCGACCACGCGCGCGTGTACTGCCGTTCCAATCCCGGCTTCCATCTGCCCGATACCGGCGAAGCGCCATTGCTGCTGGTTGGCACCGGCACTGGCATCGCGCCGTTGATGGGCCTGATGCAGGAGCTGCAAGCCAACGCCTGCGAACGCGAGGTGCACCTGGTGTTCGGCGAGAAGCACAGCCAGCACGATTACCTGTACCGCGAGCAGCTGCAGGACTGGCGCGCGCGCGGTGTGCTGGCCGGCCTGCATACCGCGTTCTCGCGCGATGGGGCCGAGAAGGTCTATGTGCAGCATGTGCTGCAGCAGCGCGCCGACGAAGTGCGCGATGTGCTGGCCCGTGGCGGGCATCTGTACCTGTGCGGTAACAAGAGCCACCTGGAAGGCGCGGTGCGCGAGGCCATCGATGCCATCAGTGGCGAAGGGCACTGGGACGCGCTGCGGGGTGAAGGCCGCACGCACTGCGAGCTGTATTGATCCATTCCACTGGATTGCGCGAACGCTGAACCGGTAGAGCCGGCCGCTGGCCGGCTGCTCCGGATTCCATGGTTGCCAGCCAGCGGCCGGCACTACCATCAGATGCAACCATTCATCGCCTGAGCGTCGCGGAACTCCTGAACCGGTAGAGCCGGCCGCTGGCCGGCTGCCCCAGATTCCGTGGTTGCCGGCCAGCGGCCGGCACTACCATCAGATGCAACCATTCATCGCCTGAGCGTCGCGGAACTCCTGAACCGGTAGAGCCGGCCGCTGGCCGGCTGCCCCAGATTCCATGGTTGCCGGCCAGCGGCCGGCACTACCATCAGATGCAACCATTCATCGCCTGAGCGTCGCGGAACTCCTGAACCGGTAGAGCCGGCCGCTGGCCGGCTGCTCCGGATTCCATGGTTGCCGGCCAGCGGCCGGCACTACCATCAGATGTAGCCATCCATCGCCCTTGCGTCCATCGCGGGTCAACCGCCGACGATACGACCATCCACCACGCGTGCTACCTGCTGGCCGAACATGGCCACATCCTGCGGGTCGTGGCTGATCAACAGCAACGGAATGCCAGTATTGTCCAGCACCGTCTCAAGCTCCTGGCGCAGGTGCTGGCGCAGGTCATGATCCAGCGCGGAGAACGGCTCATCCAGCAGCAGCGCCTGCGGCTGCGTCACCAATGCACGTGCCAAGGCGGTGCGCTGACGCTGGCCGCCGGATACCTGCGACGGCAGCAGATCACCGACCGTGTCGATGCGGAATGCGTGCAGCCACTGCTCCACCGCATCGAAGCGCTGGCCAGCCCGCGGATTCAACCAGCCCTTCTGCAGACCGAACGCCACGTTCTGGCGCACGCTCAGGTGCGGGAACAGCGCGTAATCCTGGAACACGTAGCCCAGCCGGCGGCGTTGCGGCGGCAGATCCACGCCGGTGGCCGCATCGAACAGGGTCTGCCCCTGCAGCCGTACATGCCCCTGGCCCGGCCGTAGCAGCCCGGCCACCGCCTTCAGGGTCAGGCTCTTGCCGGCGCCCGAAGGCCCGAACAGCACCACCTGCCGCTGCGTGCACTGCAGCGACACATCCAACACGAAATCCTGGCCGGCCGCCTGCAGGCGGCGCTGCACCTGCAGGTCAAGCCACATCGCGCAGCTCCCGGCGACGTCCGCCCACCAGCCGTGCGGCCAGCAGCAGGATCACGATGCACACCACCGAGGTCAGGATCACCAGCGCATTGGCCTTGCCGTCCTGGCCGGCCTGCACCGCCTCGTAGATGGCGATCGACAGCGTCTGCGTGCGGCCCGGAATGCTGCCAGCCACCATCAGAGTGGCGCCGAACTCGCCCATCGCACGTGCAAACGCCAGCAGCAGGCCGGCGAGGATGCCACGCCAGGCCAGCGGCAGCGTGATGCGGAAGAACACCGCCGCTTCGGACACACCGAGCGTGCGTGCGGCCTGCTCCAGCTGTCCGTCCACTTCCTCGAACGCCGCGCGTGCCGGCTTGAACACCAGCGGCAGCGAGGCCACTGCGGCGGCGATCACTGCAGCCTGCCAGGTAAACACCAGGTTGATGCCGAACCACGACTGCAACCACGCACCGATCGGTCCGTTACGGCCGATCAGCACCAGCAGGTAATAGCCCAGCACCGTCGGCGGCAACACCATTGGCAGGGTCAGCAGCGAATCCAGCAGCTCACGGCCGGGAAAGCGCCGCCGCGCCAGTAGTGCGCCCAGCGCCACGCCCACTACAAGATTGATCGCGGTGGCCCAGCCGGCCACCTTCAGCGACAACCCCAGTGCGCTCCAGTCGAGATCCATGCCTCAGGGCTTGCCGAACCCGTGCCTGGCCAGGATCGCCTGGCCCTGTGCCGAACGCACGAAGGCGGTGAAGCGCTTGGCCTCGGCCGGCTGCGCGCTGGCCTTGGTCACCGCCAGCGGATAGGCGATGCGCCCGGCCACCGGCACCGCGAAGGCACGACGCACGCGGTCGGGCATGGCCTGCGCATCGGTGGCATAGACGAAACCGGCATCCACTTCACCACGCGCCACGTAGTCCAGCGACTGGCGCACGTTCTGGGTGGTGATGACCCTGCCCTGCACCGACGGCCACAGGCCCGCCGCTTCCAGCGCGCCCTTGGCGTAGCGACCGACCGGCACGCTGTCCGGGTTACCCAGTGCGATGCGCTGCACGCCGGCACCGGTCAGGTCCTTCAAGCTACGCGGCGCGACCTTGGCCTGCGGCGGCACCACCACCCACAGCGCGTTCACCGCGAACACCTCGCGGGTACCGGCCGCCAGCAGGTCCTGCTGCTGGGCCTGGTCCATCGTGGTTTCATCGGCCGAGGCGAACACGTCCACCGGCGCGCCACGACTGATCTGCTGCAGCAGCACGCCTGAGGCGGCGAAGTTGAAATCGACCTTGGTTCCCGGGTGCGCCTTCTCATAGGCGGCGCCGAGTTCGCGGAAGCTCTCGGTCAGGCTCGATGCCGCCGACACCGTCAGGTCGGCCGCCCAGGCCGGCACCGTGGCCAGCAGGCCCAGCAACAACAGTCCAGCTCGCTTCATCATCGGCTCCCGGCCAGGTTCAGTTAGGGTCGGATTCGTCGGCCACCGCCAGCGCCGCCAGGCGCTCGGGCTGCAGCAGCAGGATCTCACGCTGCTTCACCGCGATGATCCCATCATCGCTCAGGCGGCGCAGCACGCGGCTGGCGGTTTCCGGCGCCATCCGCAGGTAATTGGCGATCTCGGTACGCGCCATCGTCAGGTTGAAGCGCGTAGCGGAAAAACCACGCCGCGCGTAACGCTCGGACATGTCGAGCAGGAACGCCGCCATGCGCTCTTCGGTACGGTGATTCGCGGCCAGCGTGGCGACCTTGCCGATCTCCGCACTGAGCAGGCTGAACAGCTTGGCCTGCAGCCCCGGCATGCGTGTGGCCAGCAGGCTCAGCTTGGGGAACGAGATGCGGCACAGGTGCACGGTGTCCAGCGCCACCGCATTGCAGGGGAAGCGCGAACCGTGGATCGCATTGAGGCCGATCACTTCGCCCGGCAGGCTGAAGCCCAGCACCTGCTCGTTGCCCTGGCTGTCATCGACGAAGGTCTTGACCATACCGGCGCGCACCGCAGCAATCGAATCGAACGATTCGCCAGCGCGGAAGATGTAGTCACCCGCATGGAACGGGCCAACGTGGTCGACCAGGACGTGCAGATCGCCCAACGCAGTCTTGTCATAACCCTGCGACATGCAGGCATCGGAAAATGCACAGGTACTGCAGAAGTGCAGCGCGTCGCCATCATCGGCGGCGGCGGGGTTCGGCGTGGCCCGGCCGAGGCGACCCTGGGAAGGCGGAGTTGAAGACATCGGGGCAGGACTCAAGCGATGGCGGCCGCCGGCCGGAAGCATGCGGCCATCATACGCCACAGCAACCGCCCTTCTTCGGCCAGCCGCAGCACACGTGCATCCCACTGCGCCCAGCCGCGCGCCAGCAACGGCGACAGCGCCGGCAGCTGTTCGGCGAAGCATTCCTCGAAGGGTTCATCATTACGCCACTCGAATGCAGCCGCATCGAGCGCATGGTCGCAGGCGATGCTCTGTGCCACCTCGGCCGCAAGCCGCTCGTCCTCGGACAGGATCAGGCCCGCGGCCACGCCCATGTGACCGGACTGCAATCGCGCCCGCCATTCGCCCAGCTCGTCCTCCAGGCGGTAGAACACCTCGCCGATCTGGCTGCAGGCGGACAGGCCAAGCCCGATGAAATCGCTGCGGTCGCGGCGTGGCACGCCGGCCAGGTCACAATGACGCTGGCCATCGCCCGGGCCATGCGGGTTCGGCAGGTCGCCGCGCTGGTAGTGGTCACCACCGATCGGTTCGTAGCCTGCTGCGCGCAGCAGGCGCCAGGCCTGCAGCCAGTGGGCCGCTGAGGGATCCCGTGGCAATGCGCACGGCGCTGGCAACAGGATGCGCTCGGGTGCTTCGGCCAGCACCTCATGCAGACGCTCGATGAAACCGGTGTCCTCACTGGCGGGCACGCGCAGCTGGTAGTAGCGCGCAGTGAAGCCGACCTGCCGCGCCTGTGCCAGCAGGGTCGGCCCCGGCGCATCGGCACGGTCGATCACGTTCAGGCGGGTGCAACCCACCGCGCGCAGCTGCGCCGGTGACAGCGCGCTGCCGGCGTCCAGCCGCACTTCCACCTGCGGCCGCGCCACCGTGCGCAGGTGCTGCGGCACGGCGTCCAGCAGCTGGCCCAGCTGCGGCGGCGGCAATGTCTCCGCCAATCCCAGCTGCAACACCATCGCCACCACTTCGCGGTCCTCGGCCAGGGCATCGGCCTGCAGCTGCAGGGCCAGCAGCAAGGTGTCCAGATACGCCTGCGGCGGCACATCGCGACCACCCCGACCGGCCTGAAAGCCGAGCGTCAACCCACGCGGAATCAGGTGCTCGTTGCTGGCGCGCACGGCGGCGCGCCTGCCGCTTTCGCCAAAGCCGGTGCTGAACTGGTCAGCCGGCGGAAACAGCACGTGCCGGGGCTGCCGCAGCAATGCCGCCTGCAGCGCAGTGTCCTCGCTCTCGTCAACGTGGAAGCTCATGGCACACATCTTCGGGCGTTCCTCTTCGCGTGGCCCTGATTGAAATCAAGCGTGGCGCATCGGTGGGTTCATGCCGGCCAGCGACCGGCACTACCCTTTCACCCGCTACCCGGTAGTGCCGGCCGCTGGCCGGCAACCCCCTCCACCCACCGCGCACCGTTCCGGTAGTGCCGGCCGCTGGCCGGCAACCCCGTTCACCTACCGCGCACCCGCTCGGCGGCGGCCGCATCGATGGCTTCGGGCAGGTCGGTCTCGCGGTCGATCTGCGGGAAGTGACGGCGCTCCATGCGGCGAATAGCAAAGTGCATCCACGCCAGTGCAGCCGCCACCAGCACGAACAGCAGCATGAAACAACTGCTCCAGATGCCCACGGCATCGTTCAATGCCCCGAACACGATCGGCAGGATGAAGCCACCCAGGCCGCCGATCATGCCGACCACACCGCCCACTGCACCCACGTGCTTGGGGTAGTACACCGGAATGTGCTTGTAGACCGCTGCCTTGCCCAGCGACATGAAGAAGCCCAGCACGAACACCAGCACGGTGAACATCACCACGCCGATGGCCAGATGGAAGTGGATCGGGCCGTGGATGCCCTTCACCACATATTCGGTATCCGGATAGGCCAGCAGGAAGGTGCAGATGGCCGACACGCCGAAGGTCCAGTACATCACCCGCCGCGCGCCCATCCGGTCCGACATCCAGCCACCGACCACGCGGAACAGGCTGGCCGGGATCGAGTAGCACGCCGCCAGCATGCCGGCGTGCCCCACGTCCATGCCGTAGGCGCCCACCAGATAGTGCGGCAGCCACAGCGCCAGCGCCACGAAGCCACCGAACACGAAGAAGTAGTACAGCGAGAACCGCCACACCTGCAGGTTTTTCAGCGGCGCCACCTGCTCGGCGAACGGCACCGGCTTCACGCCCTCGCGGCGGCGCTGCTCCAGTGACGGGTCTTCCTTGCTGAAGAGGAAGAACAGCACAGCCGTGACCGCCAGCGCGACCGCCCAGACCTTGGCGACCATGGTCCAGCCGGCGGCCACCATCACCAGCGGCGCCAGCAGCTTGGTCACCGCCGAGCCGATGTTGCCGGCACCAAAGATGCCCAACGCGGTGCCCTGCTTGCTGGCCGGGAACCACTTCGATACGTAGGCCACGCCCACCGAGAAGTTGCCGCCGGCGATGCCCACGCACAGCGCGGCGATCAGGAACTGGGTGTAGGTCTGCGCATAGGTCAGCATCCAGGTGGCCACTGCGCCACACAGCATCACCAGCACCATCACCTTGCGGCCACCGAACTGGTCGGACCAGATGCCGAGGAAGACGCGGCTGACCGAACCGGTCAGTACCGGCGTGGCGATCAACAGGCCGAACTGGGTGTCACTCAAACCGAGCTGTTGACTGATCTGGATACCGATGATCGAAAAGATCATCCACACCGCGAAGCACACGGTGAAGGCGAACGTGCTCAACCACAGCGCACGCTGCTGCTGCCCGGCACTGGCGGGGGCAAGGGCCTGGTTCATAGGGTCTCCTCGTTCAATGGGGGTCAGCCGATGTCTGCTTCGGCTTCGATTTCGTCCAGCCCGCGCACCGGGTAGCGCTCCTGCAGCTGCAGCAGGTAGGCCTGCACCTCGCGCTGGCGCACCTGCAGTTCCAGGTAATCACGCAGCTGCGGCAGCACCGCCTCGAACGGCTGTGGCTGGCCTTCCTCGCGGGCATCGACGCAGACCACGTGGTAGCCCCAGCGCGATTCCACCGGGAATCCAGCCAGGCCCTCGCGCAGGCGGAACACCTGGCGGTCGAACTCCGGTGTGGTCTGCCCGCGCTGCAACCAGCCCAGGTCGCCGCCCTCGCTGCTGGAGGGGCAGCGCGAATGGCGCAGAGCAAAATCGGCGAACAGGTGCGGCGACTCCTTCAGCAGTCCGACCAGCCGCTCGCCTTCGGTGCGTGCGGCGAAGCGCCCGGCCACGTCGTCGGCCGCCGCCGCCAGCAGGATATGGCGCAGGCGCACGCGGTCAGGCGAGCGGAAGCGCTCCGGGTTCTGCTCAAAGTAGCGGCGGCAGTCCTCGTCGGTCGGCACGCGGTCTTCGATCGCGTCTTCCAGCAGTTGCTGGATCAGCACTTCCTCGTCGCTGACCCGGTTGCCCTCCGGCGCCTGCAGGCCCAGCCGCTGCGCTTCCAGACGCAGCAGCTCGCGCACCACCAGGGCACGCGCCGCTTCGGCGCGTGACTGTTCCGGGCGCATCGCCCGATGGTGCTGCATCTCGCGGGCGATGTCGGCCTCGCTGATCGCGGTCTCGTCCACGAACAGCCGGCACGGTGCCGGCTGCCCGAGCGAGCGCGGCCCCTGCTCTGCCGCGTCGTGGTGATGCGAATGCGCCTCGGCAGGCACCGGTGCGGTGGAGTCGATCACGGTGATCGGCAGGAATTTCGGCAGGCTGCCCATGGTTTACTCCCGCGGACCGTAGCGCAGCGTGGCCTGGCGGCGGCGCACCACCTGGTACGGCCGCCACAGGTAGCTGATCGGAATGCTCCACACGTGCACCAGGCGGGTGAACGGCGCGATCAGGAACAGGGTCAGGCCCAGGAAGATGTGCATCTTGTAGACCCAGCTGACGCCCTCGATGTAGTCGGCGGCACCGGCGCGGAAGGTCACGATGTGCTGCGCCCATTCGGCCAGCTGCACCATCACCCCACCGTCCAGGTGTCCGGACGAGACGCGGATGCTGTACAGGCCCAGGCACAGCTGGGCGAACAGCAGCACCAGCACCAGGGTGTCACCGAAACTGCCGGTGGCCCGTACCCGCGCATTGAACAAGCGGCGTACCAACAGGATGCTGATGCCGATGAAGCACAGCGCGCCGAACACGCCGCCCACCACCATCGCCAGCATCTGCTTCTGCGACGACGTGATGAAGTGCTCGTACACCGCATGCGGGGTCAGCAGGCCGACCAGATGGCCACCGAGGATGGCCAGGATGCCGATGTGGAAGCAGTTGCTGCCGATCCGCATGCCCTTGTCCGACAGCATCTGGCTGGAGCCGGTGCGCCAGGTATACATGGCCTTGTCGTAGCGGGCCCAGCTGCCGATCAGCAGCACCGCCACGGCGATGTACGGGTAGTACTGGAAGGCGAATTGATGCAGGGAGTAACTCATGGCTGGACCTCTCGATGCGAAGGACGGGCCGGCGAACGCACGGGCGGCTTGCAGTCCTCGGCAGGGGCTTCGGCGCCGAAGCGCACCGCCTCCTCCTCCCACAAGCGGTCCATGGCCTCGGCGGTATCGTCGCGGACTTCCTCGCTGGCACGCTGGCGCAGCGCCTGCAGATCGGCCTTGCCGTCGCCGGCTTCGACCAGGATCTCGAACAGCACCCGGTGCGGCAGCTCACGCTCGGCGGCACGCGCCGCCAGCATCCCGGCGATATGGCCGATGTGGTGCAGCCACTCGCGGGCCTCGCTGCCAGGGCGATGGGCCAGGAACTCCAGCAGCAGCGGCAGGTAGTCCGGCAGCTCGCGCGCATCCAGTTCGAAGCCGTTGCGGCGGTAGGTCTCGACCAGATCGACCATGGCCTGGCCGCGGTCGCGCGACTCGCCATGGATGTGTTCGAACAGCAGCAGGCTCATCGAGCGGCCGCGGTCGAAACTGGCCAGCCACGCCGCCTGCGCATCCAGCGCATCGGTAGCCAGCAGCTGCTGCACGAAGCTGCGCAGCTGCTGGCGGCGGGCGGCGCCCAGCGCCGGGTCGTCGCACGCGGCGAGGAGTTCCTCGCCGTGCTGCCATAGTTCTTCACGGGGGTAATCCAGCAACACCCCGACCAGCTTGAGCACGCTCATCACACCACCTCCTTGCGGCGGTGGTTCGGGCCCTTGTCCACCACGAAGGTGGTCGTCTTGCGCTGCCCGAACAGGTCGGCCGGGCTGTCACCATTGCAGCCGTTGCCGAAGGTGAAGCCGCAGCCGCCGCGCTCGCCGAATGCATCGTTGGCATACTCGCGGTGGCCGGTCGGAATCACGAAACGGTCCTCATAGTTGGCGATGGCCAGGTAGCGGTACATCTCTTCCACCTGGGCGATACTCAGCCCGGTCTGTTCCAGCACGGCGGTGTCTTCCACGCCGTCCACGTTCTTGGCCCGGCGCCAGGCACGCATCGCCATCAGACGCTCCAGTGCGCGTACCACCGGCGCTTCGTCACCCGCCGTCAGCAGGTTGGCCAGGTAGCGCATCGGGATGCGCAGCGAGGCCACGTCCGGCAGCTCACCGCTCATGCCCACGCGGCCACGTTCGGCGGCGGACTGGATCGGCGACAGCGGCGGTACGTACCAGACCATCGGCAGCGTGCGGTATTCCGGGTGCAGTGGCAGCGCCAGCTTCCAGTCGATCGCCAGCTTGTACACCGGCGACTGCTTGGCCGCATCCAGCCAGCTGTCCGGGATGCCCTCGGCGCGCGCGGCGGCGATCACCGCCGGGTCATTCGGGTCCAGGAAGATGTCCAGGTGGGCCTGGTACAGGTCCTTCTCGGCGGCCACCGAGGCGGCCTCAGCGATGCGGTCGGCGTCGTACAGCATCACGCCCAGGTAGCGGATGCGGCCCACGCAGGTTTCCGAACACACGGTCGGCTCACC
Source organism: Stenotrophomonas sp. 80084_Sma (assembly GCF_056481995.1). NCBI lineage: Bacteria > Pseudomonadati > Pseudomonadota > Gammaproteobacteria > Lysobacterales > Lysobacteraceae > Stenotrophomonas > Stenotrophomonas sp. 80084_Sma. The sequence goes on from NZ_CM151177.1 coordinate 2,749,950, forward strand.
CATCTCGATGCGCGGGTAGCAGAAGATGCACTTCTCCGACTTGCCGCTCTTCCAGTTGTAGTAGATCTTCTTGTACGGACAGGCCGACACGCACATGCGCCAGCCGCGGCACTTGTCCTGGTCGATCAGCACGATGCCGTCTTCCTCGCGCTTGTAGATCGCACCCGACGGGCAGGCCGATACGCACGCAGGGTTCAGGCAGTGCTCGCACAGGCGCGGCAGGTACATCATGAAGGTCTTCTCGAAGGCGCCGTAGATCTCCTTCTGCACCTGGTCGAAGTTGTAGTCGCGCGAGCGCTTGCTGAACTCAGAACCGAGGATCTCCTCCCAGTTCGGGCCCCACTCGATCTTCTGCATGCGCTCGCCACTGATCAGCGAACGCGGCCGCGCGGTGGGCTGGTGCTGGCTGTCCTTGGCGGTGTGCAGGTTCTGGTAGTCGAAATCGAACGGCTCGTAGTAGTCGTCGATCTGCGGCAGATCCGGATTGGCGAAGATCTTGGCCAGCATGCGCCAGCGGCCACCGGCGCGTGGCACCAGCTTGCCGGCGCGGGTACGCACCCAGCCGCCGTTCCACTTGTCCTGGTTTTCCCATTCCTTCGGGTAGCCGATGCCCGGCTTGGTTTCCACGTTGTTGAACCAGGCATACTCGACGCCCTCGCGCGAGGTCCAGACGTTCTTGCAGGTGATCGAGCAGGTATGGCAGCCGATGCACTTGTCCAGGTTCAGCACCATCGCGATCTGTGCACGGACCTTCATCACACCACCTCCTTGCTGGCCGATGCCGAAGCACCAGCGGGCTGCTCATCGTCCAACCAATCGATCTTGTCCATCTTGCGCACGATCACGAACTCGTCGCGGTTGGTGCCGCAGGTGCCGTAGTAGTTGAAACCGTAGGCCAGCTGCGCGTAGCCGCCGATCATGTGGGTGGGCTTGAGCACAATGCGGGTCACCGAGTTGTGGATGCCGCCGCGGGTCCCGGAAATCTCCGAGCCCGGCACGTTGATGATGCGTTCCTGGGCGTGATACATCATCGCCATGCCCGGCATCACGCGCTGGCTGACCACCGCACGTGCGGCAATCGCACCGTTGACGTTGAACAGCTCGATCCAGTCGTTGTCGACGATGCCGGCGCTGCGCGCGTCGTCCTCGCTGATCCACACGATCGGGCCACCGCGCGACAGCGTCTGCATGATCAGGTTGTCGCTGTAGGTGCTGTGGATGCCCCACTTCTGGTGTGGCGTGATCCAGTTCAGCACGATCTCCTTGTTGCCGTTCGGGCGCTGGTTCAGCAGCGGCTCCACCGTGCGCGTGTTGACCGGCGGCCGGTAGCCCATGAAGGCCTCGCCGAAGTCGATCATCCACTCGTGGTCCTGGTAGAACTGCTGGCGACCGGTCACCGTGCGCCACGGAATCAGCTCGTGCACGTTGGTATAGCCGGCGTTGTAGCTGACGTTGTCGTCTTCCAGGCCCGACCAGATCGGCGAGGAAATGATCTTGCGCGGCTGTGCCTGGATGTCACGGAAGCGGATCGCCTCGTGCTCCTTGCCCACCGCCAGGTGGGTGTGCTCGCGGCCGGTGAACGTGCCCAGCGATTCCCACGCCTTCACTGCGACGTGGCCGTTGGTCTCCGGCGCCAGGTGCAGGATCACCTCGGCCGCGTCGATCGCGGTCGAAATGGCCGGACGGCCCTGGCTCACGCCCGCGTCGTGCACGGTGTGGTTGAGCTTGCCGAGGAATTCGACTTCGTGCTTCGTGTCCCAGCTCATGCCCTTGCCGCCATTGCCCAGCTTGTCCAGCAGCGGGCCCAGCGAGGTGAACTTGCGGTACAGATTGGGGTAGTCGCGCTCCACGACCGTCATCGACGGCATGGTCTGGCCCGGAATGGCCTCGCACTCGCCCTTCTTCCAATCAGCCACGCCGAACGGCATGCCCAGCTCGTTGGGGGTGTCATGCAGGGTCGGCACCAGCACCAGGTCCTTCTCCACCCCCAGCACACCGGGCGCCATCTCGCTCACGGTGCGGGCAACCTCCTTGAAGATCTCCCAATCACTGCGCGATTCCCAGGCCGGATCCACCGCCTTCGACAGCGGGTGGATGAACGGGTGCATGTCCGACGTGTTGAGATCGTCCTTCTCGTACCAGGTGGCCGTGGGCAGCACGATGTCCGAGTACAGCGCGGTGGTGCACATGCGGAAGTCCAGCGTCACCAGCAGGTCGAGCTTTCCTTCCGGCGCTTCGTCGCGCCACTTCACTTCCTCCGGCTTGACCGCGCCCATCTCGCCCAGGTCCTTGCCCTGCAGGCCGTGGCGCGTACCCAGCAGGTGCCGCAGCATGTATTCGTGGCCCTTGCCCGAGGAACCGAGCAGGTTCGAGCGCCAGATGAACATCATGCGCGGGTGGTTCTGCTGCGCGTCCGGATCAGCAAAGGCGAAGTCCAGCGAACCATCCTTGAACTTGCCCAGCGCATAGTCGGCCGGGGCCACGCCGGCCGCTTCGGCCTCGCGCACCAGCTGCAGCGGGTTGCGGTCCAGCTGCGGTGCGCTCGGCAGCCAGCCCATGCGCACCGCACGCAGGTTCAGGTCGGCCAGGCTGCCGCTGTACTTGCTCGCATCCGCCAGCGGCGACAGCAGCTCATCCACCGGCAGCTTCTCGTAGCGCCATTGCCCGGTGTTGAAGTAGAAGAACGAGGTGCCGTTCATGTGACGCGGTGGCCGACTCCAGTCCAGGCCGAAGGCCAGCGGCTGCCAGCCGGTCTGCGGGCGCAGCTTTTCCTGACCCACGTAGTGCGCCCAGCCGCCACCGGTCTGGCCCACGCAACCGCACATGATCAACATGTTGATCAGGCCACGGTAGTTCATGTCGTTGTGGAACCAGTGGTTCATGCCGGCGCCGACGATGATCATCGAACGGCCATGGGTCTTGTCGGCGGTACGGGCGAACTCGCGGGCGATCTCGATCACTTCCGCACGCGACACGCCGGTGATGCGTTCCTGCCAGGCCGGGGTGCCCGGCACCATGTCGTCGAAGCTCGATGCCACGTTGCTGCCGCCAAAGCCACGGTCCACGCCGTACTGGGCCAGCAGCAGGTCGTAGACCGTGGCCACCAGGGTCTCGCCGCCTTCGGCCAGGGCCAGGCGGCGCACCGGGATGTTGCGCTCAAGCACGTCGTCGGCCGGCGCAGCGGTCCAGCCCTCCGACTCGATGCCACCGAAGTACGGGAAGCTGACCGCCTCGATGCCCTCATGGGTGTCGGCCAAGCTCAGGCGCAGGCGCGTATCGGCGCCATTGCTTTCCTTCTCCTCGATGTTCCACTTGCCCTTCTCGCCCCAGCGGAAGCCGATCGAACCGTTGGGCACCACGATCTGGCCGCTGCTCTCGTCCAAAGCCAGCGTCTTCCAGTCCGGATTATTGGCTTCACCCAGGCCACCCAGCTCGCTCGCACGCAGGAACCGGCCCGCTACCAGACGGCCATCGTCGCGGCGTTCCAGTCGCACCAGCATCGGCATGTCCGAGTACTGCCGGCAGTAGTCCTGGAAGTACTGCGAGGGCGAATCGACGTGGAACTCGCGCAGGATCACATGGCCGAAGGCGAAGGCCAGCGCCGCATCGGTGCCCTGCTTGGGGTGCAGCCAGTGATCGGTCAGCTTGGCCAGCTCGGAATAGTCCGGGCAGATCGCCACCGTCTTGGTGCCGTTGTAGCGCGCCTCGGTGAAGAAGTGCGCATCGGGCGTACGCGTCTGCGGCACGTTGGAGCCCCAGGCGATGATGTAACGGCTGTTGTACCAGTCGGCCGATTCGGGCACGTCGGTCTGCTCGCCCCAGATCTGCGGCGAGGCCGGCGGCAGATCGCAGTACCAGTCGTAGAAGGACAGGCAGGCGCCGCCCAGCAGCGACAGGTAGCGCGCGCCGGCGGCATAGGACACCATCGACATCGCCGGAATCGGCGAGAATCCGACCACGCGGTCCGGGCCGTACTGCTTCACCGTGTACAGGTTGGAGGCGGCGATGATCTCGTTGGCCTCTTCCCACTGCAGGCGCACGAAGCCGCCCATGCCGCGGCGGGTCTTGTACGAACGCGCCTTCTCCTTGTCCTCCACGATGCTGGCCCACGCATCGACCGGGGCCTTGCTCTTGCGCGCTTCGCGCCACAGGCGCAGCAGCGTGCCGCGGATCAGCGGGTACTTCAGCCGGTTGGCGCTGTACAGGTACCAGGAATAGCTGGCGCCACGCGGGCAGCCACGTGGTTCGTGGTTGGGCAGGTCCGGGCGCGTACGCGGGTAGTCGGTCTGCTGGGTTTCCCAGGTGACCAGGCCGTTCTTGACGTAGATCTTCCAGCTGCACGAACCGGTGCAGTTCACGCCGTGGGTGGAACGCACGATCTTGTCGTACTGCCAGCGGGCGCGGTAGCTGTTTTCCCAGTCACGGCCTTCGCTCTTGGCGAATCCGTGGCCATCGGCAAAGGTCTGGGGGTCACGCTTGAAGAACTGCAAGCGATCGAGGAAATAACTCATCGGGGATCTCCCTTTGCGGACATCGGCATCGTGGCTGTGTGTGTCATCTGGCTGCGGTGCGTTTTCATGTCGTCAGCAGGGTGTCTCGGCACCGCGCCGGTAGTACCACCACCAGGTCACGGCCAGGCAGGTGACGTAGAAAACAACGAATCCGTACAGCGCCATGTCGGGGCTGCCGGTCAAGGTGATGGACGAGCCGTAGCTCTTGGGAATGAAGAAACCGCCATAGGCACCGATCGCACCGGAGAAACCGACCACCGCGGCCGACTCGATGCTGGCCTGGTGCGCGGCCGAGGCCTTGCCTTCGGCGTTGTCGTTGGCCGACCAGCGCTCATGCAGGGTGCGGAAGATCACCGGAATCATGCGGAAGGTGGTGCCGTTGCCGATGCCACTGAGCACGAACAGCGCCATGAAGCTGAGCAGGAAGCCATGGAAGTTGCCGCCCTGGCCGTGACTGGGCAGGAAGTGCAGCACGCCGAACACCGCCGCGATCATCAGCGCGAACACCCAGAAGGTCAGGCGTGCGCCGCCCCAGCGGTCGGCCATGCTGCCACCCACCGAGCGCATCAATGCGCCCAGCAGCGGGCCGATGAAGGCGTAGGCCAGCGGGTTCACGTCCGGGAACTGGCTCTTCACCAGCATCGGGAAGCCGGCCGAGAAACCGATGTAGGAACCGAAGGTGCCGATGTACAACCAGCACATCAGCCAGTTGTGCTTGCGGCGGAAGATCACCGCCTGCTCGGAGAACGACGAGCGGGCGCTGGTCAGGTCGTTCATGCCGAACCAGGCCGCGATGGCGCACAGCGCGATGGCCGGCACCCAGATGAAGCCGGCGTTCTGCAGGAACAACGGCGCCCCGCCCTCCGCCGTGGGCTGCGGTGCACCACCCAGCGCACCGAACACGCCCACGGTGATGACCAGCGGAATCACCGCCTGCGCCACCGACACGCCCACGTTGCCGAGGCCGGCGTTCAGGCCCAGCGCAAGGCCCTGCTTCTGCTTGGGGTAGAAGAAGGAGATGTTGGACATCGACGAGGAGAAGTTCGCGCCACCGAACCCACACAGGATCGCAATGGCCACGAACACCCCGTACGGCGTGGCCGGGTTCTGTACCGCAAAGCCGAGCCAGAGCGTCGGCGCCAGCAGCGAGGCCGTGGACAGCGCGGTCCAGCGGCGGCCGCCGAAGATCGGGATCACGAACGAATAGAAGATGCGCAGCGTGGCGCCGGACAGGCTGGGCAGCGCCACCAGCCAGAACAGCTGGTCGGTGCTGAAGTTGAAACCGATCTTCGGCAGGCTGATCGACACCGCCGAGAACAGCACCCAGACCGAGAAGGCCAGCAGCAGCGAGGGGATCGAGATGACCAGGTTGCGGGTGGCGACCCGCTTGCCGGTGCGCTCCCAGTAGCCGGGATCTTCCGGCGTCCAGTCGCTGATGACGCGACCCGGACGGGCAGTGCTGCGGACAACAGGATCGCTACCGACGGTCATACATGGCTCCAAGGCTGTGGAATGACGTGGGTACTGCGTTTCAAGTTGTGACCCGTCGTCATGCAGCCATTAGGCCGCGCAGCAACAACGACGGGGTTGATCTGGATCAATCAGGGGCCGGTTTCAGCCGTGCCCCTGACAAATGTCAAACCGGTGAAGCGGTGTTGCGGCGGGTCACCCCGCGCTGGCGCACGCTGTCGCGCACGTCCACATCGAACTGCAGCTGAAGCTGGCCGCCATCTTCCAGGGCAATGTCGAACGGCAGCCCATCCCGGCACGGCAGCCGCGCCGCCAAGGCCTCGACGGCCGGGCGCGGCAGTACCAGGCGGCAGAAGGTGCCGCCATCGAGCAGCACCGGTTGATCGCCGCCATGCAGCGACACCGCCATGCCCCAGCCCTCGATGCCGCCAAAGCGGGTCATGTTCTCGACCGATTCACCGGCCAGCAGGCGCGCCAGTTCGGCCTCGTCCAGGCGAAGCCGTACTGATTGATCCTGCAACTGCACTTTCATGACGCAACATCCTCCCATTGTTCGGGGGTATTGCAGTTGACCAGGCAGGCTTCGTCAACGCTTTCCAGCGCCAGCACGTGCATCTGCAGGCGACGCTGGAAGGCCTGTACCGAGCGCGGCCCCTGCGCATCATCCAGCATCGCGGCCAGCACGCTACGAGTGGCATTGTCCACATTCAACAGCATGGGAAAGGGATGCCCGTCAAAGATCGTACATGCGCCCCGCCCCTCGGCGGCCAACCGTTGCAGCAGCCGCGGTGCCAGCAACGGCGTGTCCACCGCTACCACCCAGGCTAGGCTATCGGGCATCTGCTGCATCACGCTGTGCAGTCCACCCAGGGGACCGCAGCGCGCCACCTGATCGGGGATGCCGCCGAAGGCCGGATAGTCGCCGCTCACCCACACCCGTTCGGCGCCGGCCTGCAGCAGCAGGCCACGCATGTGTTCCAGCAGCGTGCGCCCCTGCCACGGCAGCAGCGCCTTGTCGCGCCCCATCCGGCTGGACAGGCCGCCGGCCAGCACGATGCCGTTGATGGTTCCATTCATGGTAGAGCCACACCATGCGTGGCTGCGCCGGTTGGATACGCGGGAACGGCCCCATCCACGCATGGCGTGCATCTACTGAACCCCACGGCCATCCAGACATTCGGTGGTAGAGCCACGCCATGCGTGGCTGCAGCGGACTCAATGGTGGTGGTCGTGCGCATGGTCATGGGCGTGTGCGGGTTCGCTGTCCGCGTGGCACAGGCTGCAGCCCTCGCTCCACTCGCTGTCGCCGTCCTCGTAATGTTCCTGCTTCCAGATCGGGCACTGGTGTTTCACCGCCTCGATCAACTGCCGGCACGCGCGGAACGCTTCATCACGGTGCGGGCTGCCCGCCGCCACCACCACCGCCACATCGCCAATGCCCAACCGGCCCTTGGCATGGGCCACATACAGCTTCAGCTTCGGACCGAACGTCGCCTCGACCTCGGCGGCCAGGCGCTTGAACTCGTTCAGCACCAGCGGCTCGAACAGGTCATAGGTAATCCCGTTCACCGACCGGCCGATGTTGACGTCGCGCACCTTGCCGATGAACACATCGATGCCACCGAAACCCGGATCGGACACCGCAGCGATGCCCTCGGCCGGATCGATCGACGCCTGCGCGCGATCCACCACTTTGGCGATGATCTTCTCGCTCATCGCTCAGCCCCCGCTTACCGGCGGCAGGATCGCCACCCGGCCATCGTCGGGCAGCGCCTCGTGGTCACGCAGCACGCGTTGCTGGTCGGCGAACGCCGAGTAGTCCAGCAGGCCCGCGCGGAATCCTGGCCAACGCACCGGCAGCAACTCGCGCAACGCCTGGCGCAGGTCGGCCACGGTGTCCCCGACCACCTCCACCGCGATCTCGCGGCTGGCATCCAGATCGGAAAACGCACCGAACAGCTGCAGATTCACCTGTTTCATCATGACTCCTGATTCGCCAGCTGCACCGGGTCATGGTGACCCCAGCCCTGCACGCCCACGTAGGTACCAGCGCTGGCCAGGTCTCCCTCGGCCTCCAGCACCACCCAGGCGTTGGCCTGCAGCATGGACATCAAACGGAACGACTCTTGCCCGGACAGCACGCGCGCACTCAGGCGGCCCTGTGCGTCCACTTCCACCCGTGCTCGCGCGTGGAAGCGCAGGCCCGGCGGCTTGCGCACGTCGGCCTGCAGCGGCAGCTGCAACACGGCTTCCGGTGCCAGCCCCAGCAGGCGGCGCAGCACCGGCTCCACGAAGAAGCGCTGGCCCACAGCGGCCGAGACCGGGTTGCCGGGCAGACCGAAATACAGCGCACCATTGGGCAGCACCGCGAACAGCAACGGCTTGCCCGGGCGGATCGCCACCTTGTGGAACACGATGCGCGCACCACGGCCACGCAGTGCATCGGGAACGAAATCGTAGCGGCCGGCCGACACCGCGCCGGTGCTGATCAGCAGCTGCGCGCCGGCAGCCAGCGCTTCATCCAGCACCGCATTGAACGCAGCCACGTCATCGCCCACGGTGCCCTGCCAGACCACCTCGGCGCCGGCCGCCTGCAGGCGACCCACCAGATACGGCCGGTTGCTGTCACGGATCTGGCCGGATTCCAGCGTCTGCGCCGCCTCGGTCACCAGCTCCTTGCCGGTGGCGATCACCGCCGCCTTCGGCCGTGCCACCACCGCCACCTGGCCCACGCCGATGGCATGCAGCAGGGTGCGCGCATTGATGTCCAGCACCTGCCCGGCCTGCAGCACGCGCTCGCCGTCGCTCACGTCCTGGCCGCGCAGGCGTACGTTCTGGCCCGGCTTCACCGTACCCTTCAAGGCGATGCGGGTCGGGCGGCCATCCTCGCTGGCGAGGACGTCCACGTTCTCGACCGGCACCACCGTATCCAACCCAACCGGCATGCGCGCGCCGGTCATGATTTCCCAGGCACCCTCGCCGCCTTCGGCGCCGGCATCGCCGGCCGCCTGCCAGCCCTGCACCGCGAATTCGGTACCGGCTTCGAACGTCGCGCCGTTGACGCGCAGCGCGAAACCGTCCATCGCAGAATTGTCGAACGGCGGCAGCGACTGCCCACTGATGATGTCACTGGCCAGAGTGCGGCCGCCGGCCTCATGCAGCGGCAGGTGCTCGGCCGGCAGCGGCGTGGCCGCGTCCAGCAGATGCTGCAAGGCTTCGCTGTAGGCAATCATCAGTGGCCACCACCATCGACCATCGCCAGGGCGTGGCCAAGTACCGGCGCCAGAATATCGAGGCACTGCGCCGCCGCCTTCGGGCTGCCTGGCAATGCGAACACCAGCATGTTGCCCAGCTGCACCACCTCGGCGCGGCTCAGCCAGGCCATCGGCGTGTGCTGTGCGCTCAGTGCCCGCACCATCTGCGCCAGGCCATGCACCGGCCGCGCGTTCAAGGAACGCAGCGCCTCCGGGGTCAGGTCACGCGGGCCCAGCCCCGTACCGCCGGTACACAGGCACAGGCGCACACCCTCGGCCACCAACGCCTGCAGGCGGCCCGCCAACGGCTCGATGCCATCGGGCAACACCTCGGCGGCCACAACTTCACCGCCCAGCTTTTTCACGCCGGCAACCAGCGTCGGGCCAGAGACATCCTCATAGGCACCCTCGCTGGCGCGATCACTCAGCGTGATCACCGCGCAGGCCGCGCCCTCCAGGCCCTTCGGCGCACGCGGCTTGAAGCGCGCGCGCTCGGCATCGTCCATGCCGTCCGGGTGCAGCCACACGCCGCGCTTGCCACCTTCCTTGAACAGCAGGCGGATGCCTTCAATGCGCAGTGCCGGTTCCACCGGCTTGCTCAGGTCGTACAGGGTCAGCAGTGCCGCGTTGACGCCGGCCAGTGCCTCCATCTCCACGCCGGTGCGCGCCTCGCTGGCGCACTCGCACCACACGCGGATCGCCTGCCGTTCCGGTACCGGCGCGCAGAACACCTGCACCAGTTCCAGCGGCAGCGGGTGGCACAGCGGCATCAGCATCGAGGCCATCTTGGCGCCCTGCAGGCCGGCAATCTCGGCCATCACCAGCGCATCGCCCTTGGGCAGGCGGCGCTCGACAATCAGCGGATAGGCTACCGGGCCGGCATGCAGCTCGCCCACCGCCACCGCGCGGCGGCGGGTGATGCGCTTGTCGCGGACATCGGCCATATGGAAGGCCGCATTCAATTCCCCACTCATCGTGTTGCTCATCCTCCGATGGAGGCCAGGTGCGGGGTCAGCCCGGTCTGGCCCTGGTGCAGTCCATGCCCGGCCGCTTTCAGGCCAAGCTGTGTGGTGATGCGTGCCAGCAGCGCGTCGTGGTCATCGTCGCTCTGCAGCAGCGGGCGCAGCGGAACGCCGAATTCGCCGAACAGGCACAGCCGCAGGTCACCCTTGGCGGTCACCCGCAGGCGGTTGCAGCCCTTGCAGAAGTCACGCGAATACGGGGCGATGATGCCGATGCTGCCGCGATGGTCGGGGTGGCCGAACTCACGCGCCGGGCCGGCATCGGCCGCACGCGGGCGCTCGTGCCAGCCAGCGGCCAGCAGCTGCTCGATCACCACGTCGGCGCGCAGGTGGTGGCGCTGGAAATAGGCTTCGTTGTCGCCGGTGCGCATCAGCTCGATGAAGCGCACGCTGAAAGGACGGTCACGCAGGTAGTCCATCCACTGCGGCAGCTCGTCGTCGTTCAGGCCACGCAGCAGTACCGCGTTGAGCTTGATGGCCGGCAGGCCCAGCGCCTGTGCCAGCGCCAGGCCCTGTTCGATCTCCGGCAGGCGGTCGTGCCCGGTGATGGTCCTGAAGCGTTCGCGCTGCAGGCTGTCCATGCTTACGTTCAGCGCAGTCAGGCCGGCGCGGTGCCAGCCCGGCAGGCGCCGCGGCAGCAGCGTGCCATTGGTGGTGATGGCCACCTTGCGGATGCCCGGCACTGCCGCCACGGTGGCGATGATCTCGTCCAGGTCCTTGCGCAGGCTGGGCTCGCCACCGGTCAGGCGGATCTTGCTCATGCCCAGCGCGGCGAACGCGCGCACCAGGCGCGCGATTTCATCCACCTGCAGGAAGCGCGGGCGGCCATCGGCCTGGTAACCGTCGGGCAGGCAATAGCTGCAACGGAAGTTGCAGGCTTCGGTCAGCGACAGGCGCAGGTACGGAAAGCTGCGTCCGAAACCGTCGGTGAGTTGGCTCATGGCTGGTCCACCTTGTTGCTCCACCGTCTTGCCTGTACCCGGAACGGCCCGGAAACCCTCGTCTGCTGGAACGATTGCCAGAGTACGCGGCAGTCAGTTCCATGGGCATGACTTAAATCAATCGCCTTCGGCCCCGCGCGGCAGGCGTTGTGGCAGCATGCGGCTTTCCGTGCAGCGGGCGTGTGACAACCCTCATGATGATGAACGATTTCCAGCAGCTGCTGCACGCCGCAGGCCAGCAGGCTGAACCGCAACGCTTGCTGTTCGTATTCGTGCGCGCCGAGCTGCCCGAATCGCCCACCAGCGACCAGCGCGACCGGCATGACCGTCGCGAGGGCGGCACCCTGTCGCCGGTGCTGTGCGTGGACAAGCTGCCGGCCGAGGTGCCCAGTTTCCAGGCGCTGGCGGCCGAGTCGACCACCACCGGCATCGACTGGGACCTGGTGTTCGTGGCGGCGCTGGACGGCCGTGGCGGTTTCGCGCCCAACAGCGACGAAGCCGCGCGCCCGCTGCAGCTGATGGTCAACGCCATCCATGACGGTCAGATCGGCCGCTTCGCCGCCTTCGACCGTGGCGGCGAGCCCGTTCAGTTCTATTGAGCCACCAGCTGCAGGGTCAGGAAGAAGATCACCAGCACGGTGTTCAGCCCCCAGGCGACGGTCAACCCGCGCGCCGCCACACCCAGGTTGGGGTTGTGCGCGGTGGGCGCCGCCCGCCAGACCGCCGGGATGATCCAGCCGGTATAAAGCAGCAGCACGGCAAATACCCCCAGCAGCAGCGTGGTGCGCTGGTTGGCCAGGGCCCAGAGGGCCACCGCCCACAGAATGTTGCTGGGAATGACGCCCTGCAGCCAGAACACACTCCACAGGCGGGAACGGCCCTGGGCGTCGGGGGTTGGGTGCACGGAAGCGGTGGCGGTCATAAGTCTCCTTCTGGTTAGGAAACGTGCCGGTCCAGCCTGCGCTTGGTGGCTGGGAACGTCAACCCGCGTCGCACGTCACGCTTTGGCGTCGGCGGGTCCCCGCCATGCTCGACTCAGGCCCCCGCGGAGCCTGTCGCCATCACCCCTTCCCACCCGCTTCCCTCCCTCGCCCAACCTCGACACCTGTCGCAGATTGCACGGTTCGGGCGGATCACCACGCCAGCCAGCGCTGTCAGTGCTTAACAGCGTGGGAGAATGCCGAAAGCGTCTCCAATCGAGCGATGTTTGCAACTCTTCTGATTGGCATTGCACAGCGCCAGGGGCTCAGATGGCGTGCCACCGGAAAAGGGTGGCCGGGCTTCGAACACCCGAGTTGATGTTGATGTATGCGCTTGCCAGCCGGCGTCACCTCAGCGTGGCGCCGGCTGGCAATCCGTCTGCCGGCTATGGCGGGCGGTGCGTGGGGGCTTCCGGGCCCGCCGGACTGACATCAACCCGGTGTTCGAACCACGTACCGCCCGCCACTTTTATGGGTGGCGGCTACCGATTGCCCTGCACGGAGCTCTGCCATGAACGAATCGGACTTCCCCCATCTGCACGCCTATCGCAGTACCGCCCACGACGACGGTTCGCCACAGGCTGCGCCCGCAGTGGACAGGAACACCTTCATTGCCAATCTCAACCGCATCGGCTCCGGTGCGGCGGCTGATGGGCAGCCGTGGCCGGAGCGGCATCAGCTGCCCGGGCGCTGCCTGGCCCTGGCCGACGCCGATTGCGCGTTGAGCGGGTTGCGGGTGGTGCTGGAGATGCTGCTGGCGGCGGAACGCACCCGGCAGAACGGCGAACCCGGGCAGTACGTGGGCGATCGGGTGATGGAGGGGTTGGTCATGGCCTGCCAGTCGTTGTGCGCGCAGGCGGTGGGCCGGTTACAGCCCGAAGGGTGAACGCCATGCGCAACGGCCTTCAGCGAGGACCGCTTTCAACAGGCGTCAATGCTCGCTGAAAGCGCTTCTCAGATCGACGCCGATGATCGGCGAGAAGTCCACCTTCCACAGCTCCAGCTCGAAGAGCTGATCGTGATTATCCAGGCACAGGGTGACTCTCACCGGCACGCCGTCAGCATCGGCAAGCATGGCCGTAGCAATGTCACTGCCGAAAAGCTGGGTCGTGCTGGACAGGAACACCACGCCCCCGAATCCGACGACACCCACATCCTCCACCTGAGCGAGCGCCAGATCCTTCAACAACCGTTCGGACAGCTCGGTCGTCTCCGGCAGCAGCCTGTGGATGAGGGAGACCTCGTCGGGGGTGAGGAACCTGGGCACGGGATGTCCTTCAAGGCACTGCACCCGCCATCGGCAGATGCTCGATCCGCCATGTCCTGGCGTAGATGAGAATGACGCTTCCGGTCGAGCTGGTCTCGAGACGGAAACACTTCAGGCCGGACAGCGGATAGCCGACCGCCTTCCAACGATCAAGAAGATCAGCAAGTCCCGGCTCGTTATCGTCACCCCTGGCGAACTCAATTCGCTCTTCACCCAGTAAAACTGGCAGAGCGTTCTGCGCGAGCAGACATCCTGTGCAGCATGAGCCGGATAGGAAACAGCCATGACAACGCATCGATGGAGAACTTCTTCCAGCGACAGTAGCGGGAACATACAAAGCAGAGGATCTAAAGCAATCACGACGAGACACGCGCGAACGTCGCCCTGCACATCGAGATGTTCTAGAACCCAAGACAGCGCCACGGCTCCAGCGACGAGCCGCCCCAATAAAGTTCGAGACGCAGCAGGCACTTGGCGGCTGATGGCTACCCGGGAAACACTGGACGATTAACCTTTGGATCAGGCCCCGCCCAGCTTCTTAACATTCTTCCCCTTCACCACGTCCAGCATCGACTTGACCGCCTCAACTCCATGATTCAGGGCCACTATTAGAGAATCGCAAAGTTTCAGATCATGATCATCCAACGCCGGGACTAGTTCCTTCAGCAACTTCAGCGCTAGATCCGTCTTCCCCAATAGCGCCAATGCAGTTGCATGATTGATATGAGCGTGAGCACCTCTCAAGCCCCGCGTCTCAAGAAATGATGCAAATTCCATCAAGGTCATTGAAGACTTCGCTTCAATAACGTTTCGCAGCTCGATCGATGAAAGAATGCTCTCAACCACATCATCGTCTGCCATTTGATCCCTTCCGATAAACGGCCGATCCGCGATTCGGCTGCTGTAGGAAAGATGCGGCCCAAAGGAGTCAAACAATGGAAATACAAAATTCCATACATAGAGCCCCCTTGGGACGAACTCCAGAACAATTCCTTGTGCCACATAGTCATAGTCACTTCGGAAAAAATATCCGCTTGACCCGCCGATCAGGCCGGACCTTTTCCGCAGAAGGCTGCAAATGTATCGCTTGTTCATCTTATCAACGGCCTTCAGGCTTAAGTTCCACCACGAGAGTTCCCTCGGGGAGATTCTTGACGTACTTATTGTACTGATCCCAGGAGATGTAAGCCCAACCAGTCTTCAGATCGAAGATGGCTTGAGGTGCATCAACTGGGCCGTACACAGCGTCCGCCCGTGAGGACCCCGGGTACCCATACCTAACAACCCTACGGCCAGCGTAGCTCACCTCAGTCGCATACTGAGACGTCGGGCATGTGGTATCCACCAGGCGCTTGAACTCACTATGGATGAGCGTTCCGCGTATCCAAGGCAGTGAGCAACGCCATCCACAGGTGGCGTCAATGGTGGACGCTGCTTGGTTTGCCAGCCTCTGGAGCCGATTTCCGACCGCCTGCAACTCCGGTGAAACAGGTACGGCCTGAGGTATGTATTTTTTATCGGCCAAGCCTAGCGGATCGACACGGCCAGTGGGATCTCCGCTTCCATACGCGAACGAGTGCAGTCCACCCATCAACCCAATCGGATCGCTCTGGGTATACCGCCCCACTGCCGGGTCGTATTCCCTCCGATAGTTGTAGAACAGCCCACTCGCATCCGTCGCCTGTTGGCCCGGGAATCGCAGCGCCAACTCGAATGCCACGCCATCGCCGTCCGGGTCGGTACTCGGAATCTGGTTGCCGAACACCTCGCTCTTGTTGCTCCACTCCCAGATCGCCACATCGCGCGCCGGGTCGATCACCACGCGCGGCGTACCCAGATGGTCCGGCTGGATGTAGGCCAACTCCGGCACACCTGCGCTTGGCACGCTGATCAGCGCCACCGGGTAGTTGTCCAGCCAGATGGCCTGCTGCTGCGCCTGGCCCGTGGCCGAGTAGTTGCCCAGCCACTGCCCTGCTTCGTTATACAGGGTGATCTGTGCAGCGCCACCAGCCGGGGTGCGCAGCACGCGCTCGCCGCGATGGTTGTAGGCGTAGCTTTCCAGTACGGCGTTGCCTTGCTTCACCGCGTTCATGCGGTTGGCATCGTTGTAGATGAACGTCTTGCCGCCGATGCTGGTGGTGTTGCCCACCGCGTCATGGTTGCGCGCTTCACCATCCACCGCAGTCAGGCGATGACTGGTTGCGGGATAGGTGTAGCTGGCAGTGCCCGCCGAAGTGGTCAGCGCGGTGCGATTGCCGGTGGCGTCGTAGGCATAGGTTTCAATCGGCGTGCCGGTCGCACCGTCCTGGGTCTGGGTCAGGCGACCCAGCGCGTCGTAGGCGTACTTGGCCAGTACCGTCGAGCCAGTGCCGTTCTTCAGCTCGGTGATCGAACCGACCGGATCATAGCCGTAGCCCAGCGACAGGCCACCCGCGGCCGGGTCATGTACCGCCTGCGGGCGGTAGTCCAGATCCAGCGGACGCTGCAGCTGGCGGCCATTGCCGTAGGTCCAGCCGGTCGCCGGACCGAAGGCTGCATAGCTCACGTTGTTCACCACGATCTGGCGCGCCTGGCCGGGCCGGGTCAGGCCGATCTGGCTGATGCGGCCCTGGATATCACGCACGTAGTCGGCCACGCTGCCGTCGGGGTAGGTCAACGCAGTCAGACGGCCCGACTTGCTGTAGGCGTAGCGCAGCGTGCTGGCCACACCATTGACGGTCTGCACCTTGCGGGTGACCTGACCGAAGCGGTCATGGCAGTACTGGGTGCTGCCGTTGGCATGCAGCACCTGCCCCAGCCGCCCCTTGGCGAAGCGCTCGTCGGCGGCGCAGGCCGCTGGCGCCACGTCATAGCTGTAGCCTACGTCCAGATTGGGGTCCGGATAGGCGACTCCGATCAAACGGTTCAGCGCATCGTAGTGATAGGTGGCGGTGACGCCGCGCGCGTCGGTAGCGGTCTTGCGATTGCCTGCCGCGTCCACGGTGTAGCTGCTGGCGCCACTATCCGGGCTGACCTGTCCGGTCAGATCACCGAAGCCGTTGTAGGCGTAGGTGGTGTGCAGGCCCTTCGGATCAGTGACCTGGGTGACCTGGTCCAGCGCGTTGTACTGGCTGCGGATCTCCGCCGCGACGCCGCCCACGTCCTGCAGGGTCTGGGCCAGGCGGTTCAGCGGGTCGTACTGCTGGCTGGTCACGCGCTGCAGTGCGTCGGTCACCGTCTGCAGGTTGCCGTTGGCATCGTAGGCAAAGCCGGTAGCGTGATTGCCTGCGTCCTTCAGCGCGGTCAGCTGGCCGAGCGTGTTGAACGTGCGTGCCAGGGTACGGCGCAGCGTGCCACCGGTGTCCAGCGTGTCTTCCTTGAGGCGGTTGCCGGCATTGTCCAGTGTGTAGTGAATCGTGTTGCCTGCGTTGTCCTCGATGTCGGTCAAGCGCAGCGCAGCATCGTAGACGTAGGAAACGCTGCTGCCATCCGGCTCGGTGATCTTCTGCACCTGGCCCGTCGGCCAATAGCTCAGCTGGGTGACCCGATCCTCGGCAGTGGTCGCGCCGCGTACGGTGATCGAGGTCGGCCAGCCGCGAGCATGGTACGTGTAATCGGTGACCACGCCGTTGGCGTCCTTGACCGACAACGGCCGCCCGAGTGCGTCGTAGGCCAGGGTCTCGACCGTCTGGCCCAGCGCATTGGTCACGCTGTGCAGGTCGCCCTTCCGGTAGCCACAGGTAGCGTTGGTCGCGCAACCCGCATCATCCGCCGGGTAGTAGGCGTAGGTAACGGCATCAACCACATCCGTGCGCGGACCATCCACGCTCTTCAGCAGCCCTTCCACAGGGCAGCTCCCTGCCGCAGCCACGTCCGCGGCTTCGCAATACGTGTAGCTGGTGATGCGCGTCTGACCTGACGCGATGTCGGTCACCGTGTTGGTTGTCGGCTGACGCCGGGTATTGAAGGACGTTCGGGTTTCACGATTGCCGATGCGAGTGGTCAGTACCGCATTGGTTTCGACGTCGCGCGCCGTGGCCACCACCCGCTGTTCGGGCAGGCCGAACGCTTCGGTCACGGTATGGATGCTGACGGCACGACCGCTCACCGGGTCGGTGCCCTGCGCATAGGTGTGCTTGGTCTGGATGCCGCGACGATCAGTGTAGGTATCCAGACGCCGGCGGAAGTCGACACTCTGGTCGTAGTAGGTTCGGCTGACGGTTCCCTGCGAATCGGTCAGGCCGGTCACCTTGCGCGACGGCGCGGTGTCGCCGCCGGGTGTCAGGGTGTAGTCGGTCTGCCGCCCAAGCGCGTCAGTCACGACCGCACCGCCGTTGGGGCTGTAGGCGAGCGTCACGCCATCGGCACCGCCGGCGTGCTGACTGGAAATGACGCGACCGTCGGAATCATAGGTAAAAGTGCTGTAGCGACGCCCGTCTTCCGCGGTGATACCCGTCAGGTGCTGGGGGAAATCCTGATTCTCGTAGTGATACGTGCGCACACCGCCACCCGCATAGGTCACCGTGGCAACCTGGTTCTGCGGCGTGTAGGTATAGGTGACGAGCGCAATGCCTTCGACCAGTACCGAACTGATCAGCGCCTCATAGTCGTTGGACTGGTAGACGAACTTCAGCGTGCGGCCACTGCTGTGGGTGACGGCCGCAAGGCGGTCGCTGTCATCGTAGATATAGGTCAGCGACGTGCCATCCGGGAAGCGCTTGGTGATCAGACGCCCGTCCGCGCCGAAGGTCGAGATGGAACCCGCCGAATACAGCGTCCAGTTACCGTTCTGGACGAGACGATCACCACTGTCGTCGTCCGCCTCATAGGCTTGGCCGATCTTCTTGAATGCCCGTTGGAAACCGGTGCTTTCAATGATGCCCACACTGTCAGCGCCATCCAGTGCCAGGTGGGCGCCCAGCGAATGGGTCCAGCCATAACCGAAGCCACCGGAGGACGTGGAAATGCCGGAGTGATAGAAACGCGTCAGTGCGATCCAGCCAAGATCGAAGTCCGGCGCAATCTCATACTTCTCGCCCGTTTTAACATCACATGGGTTGCCGACATTGCCGTCGCAGGTACCGCCGTTGGAGGCCGGGTCATTGTCGGGAATCGGACTCATGTTCGCCGCTGTTTCGTTGCGGGACATGGGGCAGCTACCGTTGCCGCCGTCCTCGTCGCACTTCTGCGACTTCGAGGTGATGGTCGCAACGAATTCTTCGCTGACGCAGGCGTTGTGCTTGCTGGACCACTGCGTGAAGGGGATCGGGCAGTTCAAGCGTCGCATGCGAGCAAGCCCTGTCGTTCCTGCGTCGAAGGGCACGCACGGAGACTCCGCCGAATTGCTGCCCAGCATGCCGGTGACCCGGTACTCCCTGACCTCCGAAATTCCGTCCATCCCTGGAGCAGTTGGGCCCCATTCTCCTTCCGGCACAGCAGTTTCCCCAGGACACTGGGGATTGATGTCCTGCAAGTCTGCAATGAGCGCTTCCAGCACTTCCTCTTCGGACAGGAAGCCACCATCACCCGCGCCGTAGTAGGTCCAGTCAGGGTCGGATGGCTGCGTCTTTCCCATCCAGTAGGTAATCGACGTGTTTCCGTTCAAGTCCACGACTTTCGACTTGATCTTGTCGACGTACTGCCAGCCGAACTGGAACTCCGGCGGGAAGGGGCTGGGCGCCGGCAGGTTCTTGATGGCGGCCACCGCCGCCTGCTGGGTCTTGTACTGGGTCGCATCGCCACCGGGCTGCGAAATGCGCCAGGTAATCTTGCTTTCTTGCGCCTGTGCCACTGCAGAGGCGAAAAGGCCCGCGACATCCGTCACATTTCCACCCGCGCGGATTCCAGATCCAGCCGATTACCGCGACAGCTTTCGGAGCAGCCTGCGGGCAGGAAACACCTGCAACCGCCTGCATCCCTCACGCATCAGAAGATCCTGGACACCCATGGAACAGGATCATGAGGCGCATTCCCCCGCATTGCCGTACCGCACTCGGCACTCGCCGTTGGCGCAGCACTGCCATCGCCATCCTCACTCTGCTGACGCTTCCCGTGGCCACCCTCGCCTCACCCGTGGCGGATAGCACCTGTACCCTCCCCGCCCGCCCGGGCGAGCGCATCATCGACGTTCCCTTTGACGTCATCGACGGGCGCATCCATGTGCAGGTGCAGGTCAACGGCAGCGGCCCGTACCGCTTCGCCATCGATACCGGCGCCAGCGGCATGGCCCGCGCGGACAGCCGTCTGGTGCGGAAACTGGCGCTACCCGCGGACGCCAGCACCCGCCACTCCGACGGCGTGCAGACAGCCTGGGCCGATACGGTGCGCATCAACGCCCTCGCGCTCGGCGGGCTGCGCCACAGCGACGTGACCGCGCTCACCCGCGACTACAACGCACGGCAATCCAAAGACGCAGTGTTCGACGGCATCCTTGCGCGCGGATTCTTCGCTGATGGCGTGCTGATCATCGATTACCCGCAACGGCGCCTGCAGTTCCGCCGCGACATCGATCTCCTGCCCGCGCAATCAGACACGCTGGCCTATGCACGCGCCTTCCGCATCCCGGTGAAGATTGGAGCAGTCAGCACGGAGGCGCAGCTGGACACCGGCGCCAACGTCGCGATGGTGCTGCCCACTGCACTCTTCCGGCAGGCCGCCGGTACCGCAGTGACCACCGGGGATCGACTGACCCTCAGTCACGGCGAGGTCGATGGCGGACGCGCACGGCTGGATGCCACCGTATTGATTGGCGGCCTGGCACTGCAGGGGCTGCACGTCCGGGTGTCCGACCGCTATCCCGAAGCGGTGGTGGGCGCCCATGCGCTGCAGGAAGCGGTGGTGCTGATCGATCAGCGCAGCCAACAGGTGGCGATCTGCCCAAGCAGGCACCACCGCAACTGAGTCACTGTCGGCGTGCTGCCCGCCATGCCGGCCACGCTTCAGCGATCACGCCCACTGCCGACCTCAGGAACAACAGGGCGATCACTGCACCGACGACAATGTCCGGCCAGCCGCGCCCGGTCATAGCCACGCCACCTGCGGCCACCAGCACGCCCAGGTTCGCGGCCACGTCATTGAGCGAGCACTCGAACGTGCTCTTCATGTTGATGTTCAACCTGCGGAAACGCCATAGCAGCGCCAGGCAGGTGAGGTTCGCCACCAGGGCAATGCCACCGAACACCAGCATCAGTGTGCTGGACGGTGGCACGCCGTTGACCAGCTTTCCGGCCACTTCGAACACGATGAACACGAAGAAGGCCAGGATCAGCAGGCCCTTGGCCAGCGCCGCGCCCGCCTCCCAGCGCGCGCCCCGGTTTACCGCCCACAGGCTCAGGCCATAGACGATGGCATCGCCCAGCATGTCGACCGCATCGGCCTGCAGGGCACTGGATCGCGCGGCAAGGCCCGCGCCGAACTCGATGAAGAACATCGCCAGGTTGATCGCCAGCACCGCCACCAGCACCCGCCGCTGGGCGCTGTGCAGCGCTATCGATGCCAGCTCCTGGCGTTTGTGGCCGCAGCACTGGTCCATGGGGGCGCTCCGCCGGGCGTGCCCGGGCTTGAAATGAAAGGGAGCTGCCTTTATCAACCTTTTAGCCCCTACAAGGTCAAGCCCATGACAGCCCCATTCACCATCGGCCAGTTGGCCCGCCAGACAGGCACCAAGGCAGAGACCATCCGCTATTACGAAAAGATCGGCCTGCTGCAGCCGCCGCTGCGTTCGCAGGGCAACTACCGCTGCTACGACGCACAGGACCAACGGCGGCTGGCATTCGTGCGCCGTGCGCGCGAGCTGGGGTTCGCCATCGAGCAGATCCGCGAGCTGATCGCCTTCGGCGAACAACGCGAGCACCAATGCAGTTCGGTGGATGACGTGGTGAAGGCGCACATTGCCGACATCGCGCGCAGGATTGCCGACCTGCAAGTGCTGCAGGGCGAACTGCAGCGGATGATCGGCAACTGCCCCGGCGGGCGCGTGGCCGATTGCCGGGTGCTGGAAGCCCTGCAGCCCGCGCCGGCTAGCTGAGCAGGAACCGCACGCGATTCGGCACCCGCCTTAGACGCCGGTCGCGCCCGCCGCCCGCGCCAGCTCCGCCGCCAACGCATCGCCCTTGCGCTCGCTGTAACGGTCCACGAGGTAGTCGGCGCGGCCACGGGTCAGCAGCGTGAACTTCACCAGTTCTTCGACCACATCCACCACACGATCGTAGTAGGGCGAAGGCTTCATCCGCCCGTCTTCGTCGAACTCCTGCCAGGCCTTGGCCACCGACGACTGGTTGGGAATGGTCAGCATGCGCATCCAGCGGCCCAGCACCCGCAGCGTATTGACCGTGTTGAACGACTGCGAGCCGCCGCAGACCTGCATCACCGCCAGCGTCCGGCCCTGGGTCGGCCGCACGCTGCCGTCTTCCAGTGGCAGCCAGTCGATCTGGTTCTTGAACACGCCGGTCACCGTGCCGTGCCGCTCCGGGCTGACCCACACCTGCCCTTCCGACCAGTGCGACCACTCGCGCAGCCGCTGCACTTCCGGATGCCCCTTGTCCACGCTGTCCAGCAGCGGCAAGGCATGTGGATCGAACACGCGCGTGTCGCAGCCCAGATGCTGCAGCAGGCGTTCGGCCTCCAGTGCCAGCTTGCGGCTGAACGACTGCGGCCGCAGTGAGCCGTACAACAGCAGGATGCGTGGCGACCCCTGGCGTTCGGCGGCCAACCGCTGGTGATCGGGCTGGGGAAGCGAGGCTTGCCTCAGATGGGGCAACGAAGGACTTGTGATCGGCTTATTCATTCGACTATTCTAGAAATATGGAAACATCGAATGCAATCGCTGCGCTCACCGCGCTCGGCCACGCCACCCGCCTGGCGGCCTTCCGCCTGCTGGTCGAAGCCGGCCCGGCCGGTCGCATGGCCGGCGACATCGCCACAGCCCTCCAGGTTCCGCCCGCCACCCTCAGCTTCCACCTGAAGGAGCTGGTACAGGCCGGACTGGTCGAGAGCGAGAGCCAGGGCCGCCACGTCTGCTACCGCGCGAACTTCAGCGCAATGACCGGCCTGATCGAGTACCTCACGCACAACTGCTGCGCCGGTTCGCCCAGCGAACAGTGCGCGCCGTTGGGCAATCCCTGCAGCTGCTGATTCGGAAACGCCATCATGTCCCGCTCCATCCTGTTTCTCTGTACCGGCAACAGCGCCCGCAGTGTGCTGGCCGAAGCCACCCTGCGCGCATGGGGCGGCGGCCGCTTCACGGCCTACAGTGCCGGCAGCCACCCGACCGGCCAGGTCAATCCGTTCGCGCTTGCACAGCTGCGCGCGGAAGGCATTCCGGTGGCGGGACTGCGCAGCAAATCCTGGGATGAGTTCGCCGACGCGGCTCCGATGGATCTGGTGATCACCGTCTGCGATGCGGCGGCAGCGGAAGCCTGCCCGGTGGTGTTCGGTGATTTCATCCGCAGCCATTGGGGTCTGCCGGACCCGGCCGCGGTAGAGGGCAGCGATGCCGACAAGGCTGCCGCCTTCGCCCACGCGCATGCCATCGTGAAGGCACGCGTGCAGGCCCTGCTGGCGCTGCCCGGGCACGTGTGGCAGGACCGCGGAATGCTGCAGCAGGCGCTGGACCAGATCGGCCATCTGCTGCCGGCAGCGCGCACGCCATGAGCAAAGCGGCACCCATGGGCCTGTTCGAGCGCCACCTGACGCTCTGGGTCGCGCTGTGCATCATCGTCGGCACGCTGCTCGGGCACTTCCTGCCAGGTGCTTTCGCCTCCCTGGCGGCGGCTGAAGTGGCCAAGGTCAACCTGCCGGTGGCGGTGCTGATCTGGCTGATGATCATTCCGATGCTGCTGAGGGTGGATTTCGGTGCGATGCGCCAGCTGGGCCAGCACTGGAAAGGCATCGGGGTGACGCTGTTCATCAACTGGGCGGTGAAGCCATTCTCGATGGCGCTGCTGGGCTGGCTCTTCCTGCGCCACGTCTTTGCCGATTGGCTACCCGCCGGCCAGATCGACAGCTACATCGCCGGCCTGATCCTGCTGGCCGCCGCGCCGTGCACGGCCATGGTGTTCGTGTGGAGCAACCTGTGCCGCGGTGATGCCAACTTCACGCTGAGCCAGGTGGCACTGAACGACGCGATCATGGTGGTGGCCTATGCACCCGTGGTGGCGCTGCTGCTGGGGCTGTCGGCCATCACCGTGCCGTGGGATACGTTGCTGCTGTCGGTCGGCCTGTACATCGTGGTTCCGGTACTGGTGGCCGCATTGCTGCGGCGCTGGATCCTGTCGCGCCATGGCGAATCCGGGCTGCAGACGGCGCTGCGCCAGCTGGGGCCACTGTCACTGTCGGCGCTACTGCTGACGCTGGTGCTGCTGTTCGGGTTCCAGGGCCAGCAGATCGTGCAGCAGCCGATGGTGATTGCGTTGATCGCGATCCCGATCCTGATCCAGGTCTATTTCACCTCCGGCCTGGCCTACCTGCTCAACCGGCGCCTGGGTGTGGCGCATTGTGTGGCCGGGCCGTCGGCACTGATCGGCGCCAGCAACTTCTTCGAACTGGCGGTGGCGACGGCCGTGGGCCTTTTCGGTGTCCACTCCGGTGCGGCGCTGGCCACGGTGGTGGGGGTGCTGATTGAAGTACCCGTGATGCTTTCGGTGGTGAAGATCGTGAACCGGTCACGCAACTGGTATGAGGCGCGCGAGCGCGCTTGAGGCGGCCATGCCGGAGGCGGCGGCTGGATCGCCCCGTTACTTCCAGCACGTATGAATGGTGTACTACATCACTACATTACCAGCACGACCTGTCGCTGGGTCGGCGGGCGGGCCTCGTTCCCTTGCCTGATTCATCCAGGAGGGCGGGCGCGCCTTCATGACCCGGAGATGTCGAATGAAACGCAACCGAGTGAAGCTGTGGGCGCTGGCGGCACTGTTCCTGGCCACGGGCAGCGTATCGGCGCGGGAGATCACGGTTGATCGCGGCGCCTACGCGCTCCAGGCACAGGAGTCTGGTAGCGGCGCGGTCACCGTGGTCTTTGAATCAGGGTTCGGCCAGGGTGCCGGCGTCTGGAAGGATGTAATCACCGGGCTGGGAGAGGACTACCACAGCATCGCGTACGCGCGCGCCGGCCTCGGAAAGTCCGGCAGCAATGGCCAGCCCAAGCGCATCGACGAACACCTGGCGGATCTTACTGCCGTCATCGATACACTCGCGCCGGGGCGCAAGGTCGTGCTGGTCGGCCACTCCTATGGTGGACTGCTCGCCACCGAGTTCGCGCCGCGTCACCCCGATCACCTGCAGGGCCTGGTACTGGTCGATCCGGCCACGATGGGGCAGCGGCACGCCTTCAGGCAGGCCGATGCCGCACGCATCCAGGCAGACGACACCTCGCTGCGCGCCATGCTGCCACCTGCGATGGTCGCCGACTACGCCATCCTCATCGAGCAGCTTGATGCGCCGGGTGCGCAGACACCTCAGACGATGCCGGATGTACCGGTCGCGCTGCTCACCGCCACGCAGATCGCCAGCGAACCGCTCTTCTTCGAAGAAACCGCACAGGGCAAGGCTCTCTGGAAGATCCAGCACGCCCTGCTCTTCTCCGGATTCACCCGAGGCTCGCATCGCTATCTGGACACCGGCCACAACCTCCATCGCGAGAATCCAGCGGCGGTCGTCTCGGCCATCCAATCGGTCTCGGCTCGCCCCTGGTCGCCAGCGGGCTTCTGTGCATGTGGAACGGCGCTGGAATACGTTCACATTCATTGATCCATACTCCGCAGCACCACGCCGCATGCTGCGGCAAGGCCCGGAGGTTGCGATGAACACCACACGCCTGTTCGCCATTGCGTTGACCACGGCTGCCGCGCTGGCCGCGGCACCCGCCTTCGCCGATCCGCCGCACCATGCGCGCGGCAACGGGCCACCGCCGCACGCCGGTGGCCCGCACAACCGTGATGCACCTCCGCCGGGCTGGCAGAAGAAGGCCTGGCGTCGTGGTGATCGCCTGCCATGGGCGGAAGTGGACCGCCGCTACTGGGTGGACGACTACGCGCGCTATCACCTGCGCGAGCCGGGCCGCGACCGGCGTTGGGTGCGCCAGTCCGATAACGAGTACCTGCTGGTGGAGATCGCCACCGGTTTGATCATCGACGCGCTGCATCGCTGAAGCGACTTGCAGCGTCTCCACACGCGGCGAATTACCCCGGTGCAGACATCTTACGACCGGGGCCGACCCGATCGGCGGTGCTTGCGCCCACGGCGCCGCACCTGCTTGCGAGGCGGCCCGGCATTCATGCCGGGCCGCAGTGCGATACTCCCGCACATCAGCGCCGCAGCAAAGAGCCCCATCGCCACCAGCATTTCGAATCCGCGATCACCAAAGAGCAGGCGGATGGAGATCTCCAGTGAGCACAACCTGCCGCAGCGAAGGCCCTGCTCGTTGAAGCCATAGATGAGCACCAGTACGCCCATCAGCCCGCACAACGCCATCAGGGCCAGGCTTGCGATGAAGATGAAAGGTCGATGGATGCGCATGCGCTCGTCGCGGTCTTCTAGGGCGATGTCCAACGCGACGTTGCGAGCACGCGATCGGAAGCATCCAGCTCCACCGACCAGGCTTCGGTATCCAGGCCCAGCCGGTTCTCATACCACCATCGCTGCGCACAGCGACCACTGCATCCCCTGCTGGCATAGCGGCTAAAGGGAGCACCGGCGTGCTCCAGCACGTCAGGCTGCCCCAGCGCCCGGAGTACTTCGGCCTTGCCCGCCCCAACCGGAACCGAGGCAAGCGCGTGGGAATGCCACGCCGAGATTGCCGAGCAACCGGCAACGTACGCCACGAACAGGCCGGCAAGCCCCCACATCAGTGTCTTCATTGACGGATCCCCTCCTGCGCCACGCGCCCGCGCATCATCCGCGCAGACCTTCTGCAACGTCAAACCTCGACAAGCGGGCCTGTTGCAGCGCCCGGCATCCGTGCTAGCGTGCGCCGACCGATGATTCAGGATGAACACAGGGACGCCCGTCGATGGCAGGCAAGAGCCGGAAGGACAGGATCGCGCAGGAGATCGGCCTGTTCATGCAGCAGTACGCGCGCAAGACCCAGCGCCATACCGAACCCAACGACCGGCCGTACGATCGGAAACTGGAAGAGCGGCTCAAGCGCTTGCCACCGGAAGAACTGG
The DNA here is from genome assembly GCF_056481995.1 of Stenotrophomonas sp. 80084_Sma. Classification (NCBI taxonomy): domain Bacteria; kingdom Pseudomonadati; phylum Pseudomonadota; class Gammaproteobacteria; order Lysobacterales; family Lysobacteraceae; genus Stenotrophomonas; species Stenotrophomonas sp. 80084_Sma. The sequence goes on from NZ_CM151177.1 coordinate 2,776,540, forward strand.
GCAGGCTGCTTTCCGGAGAAGAGGACGACGATGACTAGCCCCGCCGGAATGGCCAGGCGCGCCATCGTCGTGACAGTCTGTAGCGCGCTATGCGCCTGCGGCCTGGTGATGGACAGTTCGTTCGACACCCTGCAGCAGGCCATCGACGCCGACATGGTGAACAAGGGATGGATTCCCGATTGGGTGCCCCACGAGGCGACCGACCTGCGCGAGGTGCACGACCTGGATTCAAACACCAGCGCGCTGGCCTTCACCAAGCCCCCTGCGATACCACTGCAGCTGCCTGCGGATTGCCAGGCAACCACATTCAACAACAGCGATCCTGTTGCGTTCGATCGATACTGGTGGCCTGGCAACGCGACGCTCAGCGCGTCGTACCGCGTCTTTCACTGCGCGCCCGAATCTGGAAAATCAGTCTTCGTCGCCATCAACAGGACCGAAGACCACGTGCTTTTCTGGCGAACTTACGCGCGGTGATGCGTTAGCGCCACCTCACTCCTCCCCAGGACCCCATGATGCCCAACGCACGTGCACGCTTCGCCGCCCTCGCCCTTTTGCTCCCGGCCTGCCTGCCGGCCTACGCCGCGCAGAACGCCCCCGCCGACGTCAAGGCCATCGAACAGGTGGTCGAATCGTTCCGCACTTCGCTGATCAACAAGGACAAGCCGACCTACATGGGCCTGTTCTTCTCCGACAAACCGGAAGACATCGGCTGGCAGTACGTCTCCGAGGATGTGCGCCTGCAGGACATCCGCAAAGCGAAGCCCGATGCGATCAAGGCACGGCAGATTCCCGCCAACAACTTCATCGCGCTGATCGACGGGGTCGTTGCGTCGCCGAAACCGAAGGAGGAGACATTCTCCAATACGAAGATCGAAACGGATGGCGATGTGGCCTCGGTGTCGTTTGACTACAGCTTCCACGACGATGGAGTGAAGACCAACTGGGGCAAGGAAATGTGGCAGCTGATCCGTACCGAACAGGGCTGGAAGATCTTCTCGGTGATCTATTCGATCCGCGATTCACGCAGCCCGGCCGAATGAGTGATCTGTCAGACTGGTGCCCACCGTTCGTCCATGCCAGCCAGACCCGATGACCCGGATTGCCGACCTCAACGCCGACCAGCTCGCCCACCACGCGCTCAACATCTTCATCGCCCAGGGCCGTCACGTGGAAGGCGCACGGGTGATCTACCGGGCGCTGCAGCTGGACCCGGACCATCCCGCTGCACTGCGCTGCCTGAGCGATTTCCTGGCCCACCAGGGCACCGAGCCGTTCGCAGCGGCCACGCTGGAGCACGCCTTGTCCGGCGCCGTTCCACTGAATGACGATGCGCGCCGGATGCTGGATGACCTGCGCTTCCTCGACATCTGGTCCTGGGGATTCTCCCGGCACGTCTCCGGCGAAACCAACCTCAGCGGCGAAGCATTCAAGAACCGCGAGGATTTCGTGTTCGATGGCCCGGCCTATGCGGCCTTCCTCAACACGGTCACCGAGCCGGCCGGTTCGCTGCAGGGCGCCTTCCAGGCGGCCGTCCGCATCTGCGGGCTGATGTCCGGCCTGCTGCGCCACCCGGAGAAGGACAATCCGGCGTTCGATGATGTGCTGCGATCCTCCGCCTTCGTCGAGACCGAGGCGTACCCGGCATGGCTGGCCTCGCCGACGGACGATCTGGATGCCCTCGACCAGACCATCCAGGCGCAGCGCCAGGCCGGCTGAAGGAAAATCCAACGGACGTCCGACGCTTTCCCGACGCCCGCCTGCACATCCTGTCGTGAGATCACTTCATGGCAGGACCGGCATGCAGCCACCCTCCCCCAAGGACAGCGGTAAATACCCGCATGGCAAGACCGGCCTTCGCCGCATCTTCTACACGCTGATCCATTCGCGCGACGGCTTCATCGCCACCTTCCGTGGCGAAGCCGCCTTCCGGCAGCTGTTGCTGCTGCATGCGCTGCTGATCGCCACCGCGTTCCTGCTGGACATCAGCCAGGTCGAACGCGCCGTGGTGCTGGCGGTCTGCTTCATCAGCCTGCTGGTGGAGCTGCTGAACTCGGCCATCGAAGCGGTGGTCGACCGCATCTCGCTTGACCACCACCCACTGTCCAAGAACGCCAAGGACATGGGCAGCGCCGCCCAGACCACAGCACTGCTGATGGTCGGCACGGTGTGGGGCGTGATCCTGCTGGGTTAGCTCGCGCCCGACCCGCCGGGCATGGCCCGGTGCCACAACGCCGCAGCCGCTAGCGCCAATGCGAGATCGCGAGCTTGGTCAACATGGTTGCGGCGATGGCCCAACCGAAGCTCAGCATGGTACCGATGATCACATATTCGGTGTGTGCCCGCGCCTGCCGGTCGGCGAAGCGCAGCACCGATTTGGCGGCCAGCATCAATCCCACGCCCTCCGGCTGGCCCAGCAGCAGGAACATGAAGATCAAGCCTCTTTCCAGCCGCCCGATATAGCGCCCTGCGGTCTGCATGCCCTTGTGATCGTCGCCCTGCACGGCTGCGGTCGTAGGCGCCGATTCGGCGCTTCCCATATTGAGTCCTGCCGTGAACGGCGCAAGCAGCTTCTCCACCAGGACGCCGCCGACGTTGACCACCAGGATCAAGCCGCTCGCGATCGACATGCCCTGATACATCAACAGTTGGACCTGGGTCGGGATCATCCCGTACCAGCCATTGCGGGCAACGTGAGGGAACATCAACGCGATCGACACGATGAAGGCGATATGCACCAACTGGTCAATGACGAATGCGTGCACGCCATCGGGGAGCCAATGCACCTTGATCCAGTCCATCACCGCATGGCTGAAACCGATGATGAGATAGACCCATGGGTTGATTGAACCGGTCAGCGCGGCGATGACGAGCAGCACCACTGCTACGTGCAGCAGCAGGCCATGCAGTTCCTGCTTGCGCGCGATCATCTTCGTGGTCTGAAGCACGAAATCGGCGACAAGGTGAGCGGTCAACAGTACGAGCAGCGTTTCAAGCATATCCTTTCTGCCTGTGAGTCCTTCCTGTGGCTCGCTTCGCGATAGCCAAGTCGCCGCCAGAAGCAACGAAATTTAGTTGCTTAAGCCAAAGCAACGCTATTTAGTTGCTTTTCCAGAACCGTGAACGCTCCCGTACGGCTGCATCAGTGCACGTTCAGCCGCGGTGATCAGCGCCAGCAAGGCAAAGACGCCAGCATCGTGATAGACCCGGTTCACCGATTGTCGGTGCCGGTTCAACGCATTGGCAGCTTCCAACTGCGAGGGGGCATCGGGGATCAGAAACAACGACGCCACCTCAGCCTGACTGCGTGTCCAGCGCGCGACAATAACATCACAGGCAGACACCACTGCCGGTAACCAGTACAGATCCTCCCGTTGTACTGGCAGGGCTACGTCCATGTCCTGCGTGCGCCCCATGGATTCAAGCAACCGACCGGACAGCACGAATGCCTCACCCAGCGAACGCGACACCGCCTTCCGGTCCAATGCCTCTACCGTACCCAGTCCAATCGCGATCCGCGTGCGCGCCCGCGACTCCGACGCGGCAAGCTTGGCCTTGATCCAGGTCGCCAACCTCAGGAAACCGTGCGGCTGGGTGACCGCCAGCTGCCAGGCGTCGCCCCGGTAGAACTCGGGGCCGACAATGCCCGGCAAAGGCCACTCCATGGCCTGGGCCACGGCAACGGAAATCACTTCACGGACGTCATCAATGGTGGCCGCGTCCATCTCCGTGGACTTGACCAGGTCGCCGGTAAGCACGGCAATCAGATCAGACGATGTATCGGGCATGTTCATACCTTGGGCTGCACAGGCTGTACCTCACAGGACATCTGCGGCTGGGCAGCGCCGGCCACATCTGTGCCGGGCCCGCTCAACGCCATTCTACCGTCGTAGCGGTTGATCACTGCCTGCAGCCTGCCCGCGCCAGCGACCTGCGGAAAATCCAGCCGATACAGGTTCGCCTCCACCTCCAGCTTGCCCGCGCGCGCGCTCGGACGGTTGACCCAGACCACCGACGCCTGGCCGGAGTCCAGGATCAACACCATCGGCGCCTGGGGCGTGGCGCTTGTGCTGCTGCAGGACAGCTGGATCACCCGCGGCGGCGTCAGATCGAGCGCCGACAGCTTGCATCCACCGAGTGCGGTCGTCGCCACCAGGACCGATACGAGTGATGGCCGGAGCAGAATCTTGGTCGTGGTCATCGCCCGATCGTAACCCGACAATCGATCCTATGACCCGGCGCATCGTGCAGGAACCTGCCGGGTCCGCTTGCACGTCCACGTGCCTTACTTCGTCAGGGCGAAATCCAGGCCTGCGCACACCGCCGCCACCTGCGCATCATTGCATTCCTGCGGGTTGGTGCGCGGGCTGTCCGGGTAGACCTCGGTGGTTGTGGCAAAGCGCGCGTCGGTGAAGCCGGCGCAGGCGCCGATCGAACGCGACTCACCCCAGACCACGCCTGGCGACTGCAGCGGCAGGCCGACCAGGTTGCCTTCGGCGTCTGCCGGGGCGATGTGAGTGACCGGGGCGACGGCGGTGATCAATGCCTTCTGGAACTCGGCCTGCGGATCTTCGCTGTTGCCGATCACGTAGAAGCCATCCGGAATGGTGTCGCGCTCGAACGGCTTGCCGTCGCGGGCGCAGCGCGCCGGATCGAACTCGTGCAGGTCGCTGTCGGTGGTCTCGTGCAGGTCCAGGTGCACCAGCAGGTTCGGCTTGCGCTCGGCCACCCAGCGCATCAGCGCGGCGGCTTCCTCGATCTGGCCGCCGTCACGGAAGCTGCGGTTCGGGTCGATGGCATCCGGGTTCCAGCGCTGGATGCGCTCGTAGCCCCACGGGCTGACGCACGGCGCCACGATCAGGTTCAGCCGGCCCAGGTAACGCTCGGCCTGCTGTTCCAGGAACTGCAGCGCGCCGTGCACGCCGCTGGTCTCGTAGCCATGCACGCCACCGGTGATCAACGCGGTCGGCAGCGCCGGGTTCCAGTCGTGGTTGACCGCGGCGAACAGCGGGTAATGGTCAGGTGCATAGTCCAGCTGACCGTACTGGATCACATCGAAGCTGTCGTCCAGGCGTTCAAGGGCGGCCACCACGTCGTCGTGGTAGCTGCGCTGGCGCTGCTGGCGGGCCCGCCACTGTGCGCGTTCCGCGTCGCCCCAGGGCTGTCCGGGGGTGCCGATCGGGTAGAACTGCGCAACAGTCATTGGGGAACTCCAGGGGTCGAACGGATGGGTGCAGCCGGACATTCTAAGCCCTGTCGCGCCTGCGGGCGCCCCACCCCGGCACCGCCTTCATCCAGGCCGGGTCATCTGGTTGTAAAATCAACGGTTTTTGGCCCCTCACCCCTTGATGGCGAACGCAGCGCAGCCGGTCCTGGGTGGACCGGAATTCCTCCGCCTGCTCGCCCGTCTCAGCGACGGCGCGATGCCGGCCAGCAGTCCCGCCCTGACCGATCGCCTCGGCCAGTGGGTGGACTGGAGCCGTGCCGTGGCCCTGTCCGGGGCGCTCGGCGGACGCCTGCCCGAGCCGGGCGAGGCCACCGAAGCGGCCGGGGATGTGCTGGACGACTGCGCCCAGGCCCATGCCAGCCTGCTGGCCTCGATCAGTGAGGATGCCGAGGCCGAGCGCCTGCTGGACCTGGCCGAAGCCGCCGCCGCACCCAATTTCGCCTCGCTGCGCCAGCGCTACCGGGTGCTGCAGCAGGCCATCCAGACCGCCACCGGGCGCCTGCGCGGCCGCCTGCGCGACCAGCTGGTGCAGGTTTCACCCGAGCTGGCACGGCTGGCCGAGGTCGATGCGGTGATGGAACAGACCCTCACCCCGCGCGAGCACAGCCTGCTGGCCACTGCGCCGGCGGTGCTCGGCGCCCGCTTTGAACGCGTGCACGGCCAGCCCGGCTGGCGCGCGGCCTTCCGCCATGACATGCGCATCCTGCTGCTTGCCGAGCTGCAGCTGCGCTTCCACCCGATCGAAGGGCTGCAAGACGCCCTGCGCTCCCACTGACCGGAACACCATGTCCAGAACTGCTTTCCATGTCGTTGTTTTCCTTGTCGGCCTGCTGGCCGTGTGCTGGATCGGCATTGGCTACGTTTCGGTGCATCCGCTGGGTGCAGCGGTGGCGGCAATCATCGCGGCCTGCTACATCGCCGGTGGCGTGGAGCTGTACCGCTATCGGCAGGCCAGCAACGGCCTGCGCAGCGCGCTGAGCGATCTCTCCAGCGCGAAGGAAAGCCTTGCCCCCTGGCTGGAGCGCGTGCCGATGGGCCTGCGCAACGCCGTGCGCCTGCGCGTGGAAGGCGAGCGCACCGCCCTGCCCGCGCCGGTGCTGACCCCCTATCTGGTTGGACTGCTGGTGCTGCTGGGCATGCTCGGCACCCTGCTGGGCATGATGGACACGCTGCGCGGCACTGGCCTGGCCCTGCAGAGCGCGACCGACATGGCCGCCATCCGCGGCTCGCTGGCCTCGCCGGTGCAGGGCCTGGCCGTGGCATTCGGCACCTCGATCGCCGGTGTGGCCAGCTCGGCCATGCTCGGCCTGCTGGCGGCGCTGCTGCGCCGTGACCGCCTGCAGGCCGTGCAGCAGCTGGACCGTGCCATTGCCGGCGACCTGCACCCGTACTCGCAGGCCTGGCAGCGCGCCGAGTCGCTGCGACTGCTGCAGGCACAGTCCGCCGCGCTGCCGGCGCTGGTCGACCGCCTGCAGGCGATGACCAGCACCTTCGAACAGCACAGTGCGGCCGCCAATGAGCGCCTGCTTGCCGGCCAGGCCGAGTTCCTGACCCAGAGCCAGGCGCTGCAGGAACGCCTGGCGGTCTCGCTGCAGCAGTCGCTACGCGAAGGTGCCGAGGCCAGCGCCGCCGCCATCGGTGGCGCGCTGCAGCCGATGGCCGAGACCACGCTGGCCGGCCTGGCCCACCATGGTGAGGCGCTGCATGCGCGTGTCGAGCAGGCGGTGCAGCAGCAGCTGACTGGCCTGAGCGACGGTTTCGAGCGCAGCCGCGTCGCTACCGAAGCCAGCTGGGCCAAGGTGGTGAGCGAGCAGACCCAGGCACAACAGGCGCTGGTGAGTGATCTGCGCCAGCACCTGCAGGCCTTCAGCGATGGCCAGGGCACGCAGGCGGAAGCACTGGTCGCGCGCATTGGCGAGCGCCTGCAGGCCGATGCCAGCGGCAATGCCGAGGCCTGGCGCGCCGCTGCCGAACAGCAGCAGGCATTGAATACCGCGCTGGTCGAACGCCAGCAGCAGGCCTTGCTGGCCGCCAGCGAGCACCTGGACGCGCGTGCGCAGGCGCTGCTGCAGGCACTGGAACAGCATCACAGCGCCAGCCAGGCGCTGCTGCAGGATCATGAAGAGCAGCGCTCGCAGCAGTGGCAGGCCGCGCAGGCCGCCAACGCGACCGCGCACGCCGAACTGCAGGCCAGCCTGGACAGCCGCGAACAGCAGCGCCAGGCGCGCTGGGATGCGGTCAGTGCCGAACTGCAGCAGGCCCACGCCGCGCTGCAGGCCCAGCTGCAGGCCGGCGACGAACAGCGCCTGCAGCGCTGGAGCGATGCCCTGCAGCACGTTTCCGCCGATCTGGCCGAACGCCTGCAGGCCAACGGCGAACGCCTGGCCGCGCAGCAGCAGCAGGTCTGCGACACGCTGGCGGCCACCGCACAGCAGATCGGCGAGAACGGTCGCGCCCAGGCCAGCGCCACGCTGGCGGAAGTGTCCACCCTGCTGCAGACCGCCGCCGCTGCGCCGAAGGCCGCCGCCGACGTCATCAACGAGCTGCGCAGCACGCTCTCCGAGAGCCTGGTGCGCGACAACGCGATGCTGGAAGAGCGCGGCCGCCTCCTGGCCACCGTGCAGACCCTGCTCGATGCGATCAACCATGCCTCGCACGAACAGCGCACCGCCGTGGACGCGCTGGTCGGTGGTTCGGCCGAGCTGCTGGAACGCGTCGGCAACCGCTTCACCGACCATATCGCCGCCGAGACCGGCAAGCTGGATGGCATTGCCGCAGCGCTCAGCGGCAGCGCCGGTGACGTCGGCCAGCTGGCTGGCGCCTTCGGCGATGCGGTTGCGCAGTTCGGCAGCGCCTCCACCGAGTTGTCCGGCCGCCTGGAACAGATCGGCGGCGCACTGGATGCCTCGCTGGCGCGCAGCGACGAGCAGCTGGCCTACTACGTGGCGCAGGCGCGCGAGGTGGTCGACCTCAGCCTGCTGTCGCAGAAGCAGGTGATGGAAGAACTGCAGCAGCTGGCCGCGCGCCGCGGCAAGGCCGGCAGCGCATGAGCGACGAGCTGGAGGTCGACGGCGGCTCACACGCCCCGATCTGGGCCGCCTTTGGCGACCTGATGTCGGTGCTGCTGGGTGCGTTCGTGCTGATCCTGGTTGGCGTGGTCGCGGTGCAGCTGGAGCTGTCGCAACGGCTGGACCAGGAAGTGAAGCAGCGCCAAGCCGAAGCCAAGCGCCTGCAGACGCTGGAACAGGCGCTGGCCGGCCCGCTCGCCGCCGGTCGCGTGACGCTGGTGGATGGCCGCATCGGCATCAGTGGCAGCGTGCTGTTCGCACTGAACTCCGACCAGCTGCAACCGGAAGGCCAAGAGCTGCTGCGCAGCCTGGCCGCACCGCTGGCCGCCTATCTGGGGACGCGCGAAGAGATCCTGATGGTCAGCGGCTTCACCGATGACGCGCCGGTGCGCGAAGGCAACCGTCGATTCGCCGACAACTGGGAGCTGTCGGCGCAGCGATCACTGACCGTGACCCGCACCCTCATCGCCGATGGCGTACCGGCTGACGCGGTGTTCGCCGCCGCGTTCGGCAGCGAGCAGCCGGTCAGCTCCAATGCCAGCGAAGATGGCCGCGCGCGCAACCGTCGCGTGGAAATCGCGCCGATTCCCAAGCCCAAGGCCGCGGATGCCAAGTAAGCCACCCGCACTGGATGGCCTGCGCGCACTGGTGCGCGATCTCGATGCGGGATCGCGTTCGCTGCCGCATTACCCGCAGGTACCGATGCTGCAGCAGGTGCAACGCGAGTGGTCGGAGCTGCGCAGCGAACTGCAGGTGCGCCGCTCGCTGCGCACCGAGGCCCCGGCCGATGGCGGTCCGCTGAATTCGGCGGTGCTGGTGCAGCGCATGCTGGACACGATGCAGTCGACCAGCCCCGGTTACCTGCGCCACTTCATCGACTATGTGGACACCCTGTCGTGGCTGCAGGCGCTGCAGGATGGCGCCGCCAGCGGCGGCGATACCGCGAAGCCGAAGCGTACGCGCAAGCCGCGCTGAACACCGATTGGTAGTGCCGGCCGCTGGCCGGCAGCTGCACATTGCCAGATGGGTCCACGTGGCTGCCGGCCAGCGGCCGGCACTACCCGTCGTGGTAGGCGCCTCACAACGAATGAACATGTCACCAGACAGTCATCTGTCTAGCGCACCATTTTCACGTTGATCCACGGCGCCTGCAGCGCCACCGGTCGCATCGGTTGTCTCCCCTTTTTAACTCCATGAGCTCCGCGCCCGTGCGGTGGCTCGTGCCTGCCTGAGTGTCCGTAACATGACGAAGACTTTGTTGGCCGCTGCGCTGTCCCTGGCGCTCGCTCCCGCGGCCTGGGCGCAGGATGCTGCCCCGACCTCCACTGGCACGTCCGCCACCGATCTCGATGCGGTTTCGGTGATCGGCAGCGGTGAAGCGCGCCAGGTGCAGCGCATCACCCGCGAGAACCTCGACATCCTGCCGCCGGGCACCAGCCTGCAGAAGACGCTCAATCTACTGCCGGGCGTCAACGCGCAGTCGGCCGATGCGCTGGGCACCAACGAGCAGTCGATGACCCTCAGCCTGCGCGGCTTCAACTCCACCCGTCTCGGTTACACGCTCGACGGCGTGCCGCTGGGCGACGGCGCGTACAACAACTACAACGGCCTGACCATCAACCGTGCGCTGATCAGCGAGAACATGGCCGGCGCGGAACTGGCGGTGGGCATCGGCAGCCTCGGTACGCCGTCCACCAGCAACCTCGGCGGCACCATCTCGTATACCTCTGACCGCCCAGCCCAGGAGTTGGGTGGCCGCGTGGTGCAGACCTTCGGCAGCGATGCCAACCGCCGCACCTTCGTGCGCGTGGACAGCGGCGAGTACAACGGCTTCTCCGGCTACGTTTCCGGCATGAATGCCGTCTCCGATCTGTGGAACGACCAGACCGCCTACAACAAATCCACCACCAAGCAGTTCAACGCCAAGGGCGTGTGGAACTTTGGCCGCGGCCAGATCACCGGTTTCGTCGATACCTCGCGCACCACCCAGGCGGACTACTTCTACCTGTCCAAGGACGAGATGTCGCGCGGCCTGGGCTGGGACTGGGGCGGCTACGCGCCGGACTGGAACAAGGCCGTGGCCAAGGCCTACTGCAACACCGCCAGCTTCAATGCGAAGAAGTGCGACAGCAGCGGCCCGGACAAGGATGCCGATGGTGCTTTCACCGCCGGGCAGATCCTGCGCGACGATAACCTGTACTACCTGGCCGGCGACTTCTTCCTGGCCGATGGCTTCAGCCTGCGCGCCCTGGCCTACCACCACGATGACCGCGGCGAAGGCCACAACTGGAACAGCGGCGCCTGGTCGAACAAAGGCACCGCACAGGAGATCCCGATCATCTTCCGCAACACCATCTACACCATCGACCGCGATGGCGGCACGCTGTCGTTCGACTGGGAGCTGGGCGCGCACCGCATCGAAGGCGGCGTCTGGTACGAGCGCAACACCAGCAGCGCCGAGCGCTACCAGACCGCCGTGGACGGCCCGCGTGACCTGAGTGGCATGAACACCCTGCCCTCCGATGTCGGCGTGTTTGCCCAACGCACGCGCTGGAAGACTCACCAGTTCTTCCTGAAGGACACCTGGCGCCTGCTCGATGACCGCCTGACTCTGGAGTTCGGCGCCAAGAGCCCGCATGCCACCTCCGATGCACAGGCACTGCCGGGCGATGCGAAGACGCCGATCTCGCCGACCACCAACAACCAGTTCGCCACCGGTTCGCTGAAGGCCAGCAAGAACTTCCTGCCCAGCATCGGCGCCAACTTCCACCTGACCGAGCACCACGAAATCTTCGCCAGCTACGCCGAGAACATCGCCATGTTCCAGGGCGGCTTCAAGCTGGGCCCGCAGGCGGTCAGCCAGGCGACCTGGAACGCACAGGGCAACCTGAAGCCGGAGGAATCGCGCTCGCTCGAAGCCGGTTACCGCTTCGTCACCGATACCCTGCAGGCCTCGATCGCGGCCTACAGCGTGCGCTTCGACAACCGCCTGCTGCAGTACAACCCCTGTGATTCGCGCCAGCCGGTGGGTCCGACCTGCGGCAACCGCTTCTACAACGTAGGCGGCGTCGACAGCCGCGGCGCCGAGCTGACCGTGCTGTGGACCCCGAACGAGCACTTCAGCTGGTACACCTCGGCCTCGCTGAACCGTTCGACCTACGCCTCCAACTACGTGCAGGCCGGTGTCGAGCAGCAGATCAAGGGCAAGATCCAGACCGATACGCCCAAGCAGCTGCTGGCCACCGAGATCACCTGGCGTGACAACGGCTGGTTCGCCAGCCTGCGTGGCAAGTACACCGGCGAGCGCTTCTACACCTACACCAACGACCAGGGCTTCGGTGGCTTCACCGTGTTCGACCTCGCCAGTGGCTATGACTTCGGCGAGGTCGGCTTCGCCAAGGGCATGCGCCTGTCGTTCAACGTGACCAACCTGACCAACAAGCGCTACGCCAGCAACCTGGATTCGAGCGTGTTCGCGCCCAGCGACCCGGCCGGCAAGCTGTACGTGTTCCATGCCTCGGCACCGCGCCAGGTCTTCGGTACGATCGACCTTCGCTTCTGATCTTCCGCCCGGAGTCCACTGATGCTCACGACCGCCCTGCTGCTGGCCACCCTCTCCGCCAGCGGATACTCCGCTCCGCATGAGGCAACGGGTGCACCACCGCGCACCCTGCAGCTGGGCGGTCGTACCTATGTGGACAAGGGCCTGGTCGCTGCCGGACGGTTGCCCGCGGGCACGGTGGACTTCCTCGGCGATACGCTGGGCTCGTTTTCGTCGCTGGCGGTGCAGCCCGGCACCTGGAAGCGCACCGCCAGCGGCTACGAAGGCGTGCTCTGGACCCTGCCCGACCGCGGTCGTAATGATCCCGAGGCCGGCCTGTTCTACGACTACGCCGGTCGCGTGGAGCGCATGCAGCTGCGCATCGACGTTACCCCGGGCAAGCCTGCGCTTGGCACGCTGAGCATGGTGCCCGACAAGGGCGTGGTACTTAAGGATTTCAAGGGGCAGCCGTTCACCGGTGCCGACCCGGGTGAGCACACGATCACCCAGCGCGATGTGGTGCTGCCCTCACCGGCCAGCGGCGCAGGCGCGGGCAAGGTCTCGCTGGATGCGGAGTCGCTGCAGTTCACCGCCGATGGCCACTTCTACATCGGCGATGAGTACACCGCCAACGTCTACTACTTCGATGCGCAGGGCCAGCTGCAGGGCGTGATCGTGGCACCGCCGGCGATCCGTCCCCAGCGCGATGGCAAGCCCGCCTTCGGTTCGCTGGCGGCGCCGCAGACTGGGCGCCGCAACAACCAGGGCGTGGAAGGCATGGGCCTGTCACCCGACGGCAGCCGCCTGTTCCTGGCCCTGCAGAGCGCGACACTGCAGGACAGCGCAAAAGGCAACGCGGCCGGGCGCATCAACACCCGCGTGCTGGTCTACGACGTGACGGCCTCGCCGACGCCGCAGCAACCGATCGGCCATTACGTGATGGCCCTGCCCGCCTATGCACACGACGGCAAGGGCAAGCTGGACCGTACCGCCGCGCAGAGCGAGCTGCGTGCACTGGATGCCCACCGCTTCCTGCTGCTGGCCCGCGACGGCAACGGTCTGGGCAAGGACGGCGATGACCCGATCGTCTACAAGTCGGTGCTGCTGGTGGATGTGGCCGATGCCAGCAACCTGGCAGGAAGCAACTATGAGTCCGGTACGGCCTCGGTGCTGGCCGACCCGGCGGGCACCGTGTTGAAGGACGGCATCGTGCCCGCACGCAGCGACGAACTGCTGAACCTGCTCGACCGCCCGCAGCTGGCGCGTGCCGGCCTTGACCTGAACACCAAGCGCGGCCCGCATGCCGGGCTGCTCTCGGAAAAGTGGGAGGCCATGGACGTGCTGCCAGCGCTGGACCCGCAACACCCGAACGACGTGCTGCTGCTGATCGGCAACGACAACGACTTCATCGCCCGCCACTGCCGCATGCAGGGCCAATCCTGCGACAGCGCGTACGACAACGACAACCGTGTGCTGGTGTACCGACTGACCCTGCCCTGACCGCAACGGGTATTGCCGCAACCGTCTCGCTCGAAAGCCTGGTAGTGCCGGCCGCTGGCCGGCATCACGTCCAGGCCGACCACGCATGCGGGTACTCGCCAATCAGCTGGACAATACCGGCGCGTACCGGGTTCGCCAGGATGTATAGGGTTTGCCGCGCCAGCGACTCCTCGGCCCTCACGGCATGATCGAAGTAGCCAGGCTGCCACACCGTACTTCGACGACCCGCCAGGCGATTCAGGGCAAGCGCGCTCGACGACTTCATTCGGCGCGCAATGCCTGAAAGGTGAGCTGCACGCAGCTCGAACATCCAGTGGACGTGATCCGGCATGACGACCCATGCGAGTGACTGTACGAGCCCGCGCTGTTCGATGTAATGAAGCTGGTCGATTACACATGCCACTGCAGCTTCGCTTTCAAAGAGCCGGCGGCGCTGATGTGTGGTCGTTGTCAGAACGTAGACCTGGCCGATGATCGATTGACGGCCCAGGCGGAGGCGATGGCTGCTCATGCCCCATGGTGGAGCGATCATTGCGCGTTGAACGTCAGGCCATGCCTCGATGGATGTTCGGAGATGTCTGAAGTTGAATGAGGTTGCCGGCCAGCGGCCGGCACTACCAGGGACCATGGATTGCCGGCCAGCGGACGGCATTAGCAGTACTCACCCGCGCAGGGTGGCGCCGCCGTCGACGTACAGGTCGCTCATTGCCACGTGCCCGGCCTGCTCGGAGAGCAGGAACATCACCGAGTGCGCGATGTCTTCCGGGGTGGCCAGCTTGCGCATCGGGATGCCGGCCTTGTACGTCTCCAGGTTGCCGGCAATCACCCGCTCTGCGCCATGCTCGTCCTGCCACATGCCGGTCTGCATCGGGGTCAGCGTTGAACCCGGGGCGACGATGTTGCAGCGGATGCCCAGCGGCGCCAGTTCCAACCCGAGGCAGCGGGTGAACATCGTGGCGGCGGCCTTGGACGCGGCGTAGGCCGCCATGCCGTGCCGCGGCACGCCGGCGGCATTCGAACTGACGGTGACGATCGCGCCCCGACCCCGCGGTGACATCACCCGCGCCAGCGCACGGCCAACATGGAACACACCATCGGCGTTGACTGCGAACACCCGGCGCCAATCGGCATCCGTGGTCTCCGCAACAGCTCCCACATGCAGAACACCCGCCACGCTTGCGGCGAGGCCGATCGGCCCTATGCTGGCTTCCACACGATCCACCAGGGCGTCCACCGCCGCGCTGTCGGTCACGTCGAGCGCAAACGCCTGCACACGTGCATCCACTACCACGGGCGCCTCGCGATCGGTTGCCACGACCGTGCAGCCGGCCTCGGCCAACAGCCGTACCAGGGCCTCGCCGATGCCGCCGGCGGCGCCGGTCACCAGTGCCACGCGACCTTCAAAGCCGGTCAACTGCATGTTGCGATCTCCTGTTGCTCATCCCAGTGGCGCAGGCGCGCCGACAACCACGGTGCCAGCTGCGCCACCGCATCGCGGCCGGTCAGCTCGGCATGCAGGAACGGCAGTTCCAGCGCCTGCACCTTGCGTGCGTGCGCGCGCCACAGTGCCGACTGCAACTGCGGCCGCGCCTGGTGGTCCCGCCCCGCGCGCACGTGCACCAGCGTGCCGTCGAACGGACGGTGGATGTGTTCGCGGATCAGCCGGTTGGTGCCAGTCACTGCGCGCACCACGCCATCAAGCACCACGTCCGGCAGGCTGCCGAGCGCACTACCACCGCGACGCAGGAAGGCAAGAATGCGTTCACGGCTGTCCAGCTCCGGATGCGCCTCCGGGTCATGGCCTGCAATCGCCAGCAGCGCACGCAATGCGGCGATGGCATCGGGTTCCGGCTCAGCCCGCCAGCATTCGCTGGGGTAGGCGTCGAGCAGCACCAGTTCACCAACTTCACGCCCGATTTCATGCAGACGCACCGCCATCGCCTGGGCGAGGATGCCGCCCACCGACCAGCCCAGCAGATGCACCGGTCCCTTCGGTTGCAGCGTGACCACCCGCTGCACATAGTCATTGGCCATGGCTTCGATGCTGGACGGCAACGGTTGCTTCGGATCCAGCGCGGGCGACTGCAGGCCATATACCGGGCGTGCCGGCTGCAGGGCGCGCGCCAGCGTCCGGTAGTTCCAGGCGATGCCACCGGCCGGGTGCAGCACGAACAACGGAGTGGGTCCGTCAGCATCAGTGGCAGCCAACGAGATCACCGGGCCCAGCGCGTGATCGGCCAGCGCGGGTGGCTCGGCGATACGAACCGCCAGCGCGGCCACGGTGGGCTGGGCAAACAAGGCCCCCAGACCCAGATCGCAGCGCCAGCGCTGCTCGATCGCCAGCAACAGGTGCACCGCCGACAGCGAGTCACCGCCGAGACTGAAGAAGTCCGCATCCACCGCCACCGGCGCCTCACTCCTAAGCGCCTGGGCGAACAACACCGCCAGCTCCTGTTCCAGCGGCGTGCGCGGCGCCAGTCCGGAAATCTCGCTCTGCGGCGGCTTCGGCAACGCGTTGCGGTCGAGCTTGCCGTTGGCGGTCACCGGCCACTGATCCACGCCAACGAACGCCGACGGCACCATGTAGTCCGGCACGCGCGTGGTCAGGTGGCTGCGCAGCATCACGGCATCGGCAAGCGCCGCTGGCACATAGGCCACCAGTCGGGCATCGCCCGGCGTGTCCTGGCGCAGCAGCACTTCCACGCGCTCCATGCCCGGCAGCTCGCGCAGTGCCGCCTCGATCTCGCCCAGCTCGATGCGCAGGCCGCGCAGCTTCACCTGGTGGTCGCTGCGGCCCAGGTATTCGACTGCGCCGTCGCTCCGCCAACGCCCCACGTCGCCAGTGCGGTAGATGCGCTCCCCTCGTAGGAAGGGATCGGCCAGGAAACGTTCGGCGGTCAGGTCATCGCGGCCGAGATAGCCACGCGCCAGCTGCACGCCGCCCAGATACAGATCGCCCGGCACACCCACCGGCAGCGGCTGCATCCGCGCGTCAAGCACGTACAGGCGGGTGTTCCAGACCGGGAAGCCGATCGGTACCGGCCGTGAGCGGTCCTGCGCAGAGGCCGGCCAGTAGCTCACGTCCACGGCCGCTTCGGTCGGGCCATACAGGTTGTGCAGTTCGGCCTGCATGCGCCCATGGAAACGATCACGCAGCGATGCGTCCAGCGCCTCGCCACTGGTGAACACGCGGCGCAGCTGCAGGTCTTCGGAGGCCGGCGCGGCAAGGAACGCGTCGAGCATCGACGGCACGAAATGCGCGGTGGTGATGGCATGCGCACGGATCAGCCGCGCCAGCTCGGTCGGATCGCGATGCGCGTCCGGGCCCGCCACCACCAGCGTCGCGCCGCACAGCAGCGGCAGGAAGAATTCCCAGACCGAAACATCGAAGGTCGCCGGGGTCTTCTGCAGAACACGGTCATCGGAACGGATGCCGTAGTGCTCGCGCATCCACAGCAGGCGATTGACGATGGCACGGTGCTCGATGACGACGCCCTTCGGCTCGCCGGTCGAACCGGAGGTATAGATCACATAGGCTGCATCGCTGGGCGCCGGATCGGCCCACGGTGCTGCGAAACTCAGCGCGGTCCATTGGTCGGGGGCAAGCACCGGCACACCGTCCATGCGCGCCGATACCTCTGCCGCAGCCAGTACGCACGCCGGCTGCGCCGAGGCGAGAATACGCGCGAGGCGCTCATCGGGATGGGCAAGGTCCAGCGGCAGGTAGGCGGCACCCGCACGCAGCACCGCCACCAGCGCGATCACCAGTTCCAGCGAGCGCGGCAATGCCACCGCCACCACACTGCCCGGACCGACCGCCATCGCGCGCAGTTGTGCCGCCAGCGCGAAACTCCGCGCTTCCAGCGTTGCGTAGTCCAGCGTGGTGTCGCCGAACACCAGCGCAGGCGCGTGCGGATCACGGTCCATGCCCTGCTGCAGCAGTTCAACCAACGTAGTCTGTGGCAGCGCATGCGCGGTGGCATTGAAGCCATGCACCACCTGCTGCGCTTCTGCGACGGTGGCCAGCGGCACCGCCGCGATGTCTCCGGCCTCCAGCGCCGCCGATACGAAATGCAGCAACCGGGTCGCGTGCGCCTCCACATCGTCCCGACTGTACAACGCGGGATTGGCTTCGATCTCCAGATCCAGCAGGTGCTGGCCATCGCCACGGAAGCCCAGCGTCAGATCATCCACCGGCCCGGTGCACAGCACTTCCAGCGTCGCCCGCACGCCGTTCAGTGCCAGTGGCTTGTAGAACGGCTGCACATTCACCAGCGGACCGTGCAGGCGCTGCTGCGCGCCCACCAGGCCCAGGTCGCGGCGCAACTGCTCGCCACGGTAGCGGCCGTGCTTGCGGCCCTGGCTGAGCTGCCGGCCCAATGCCCGGGTAAACGCCTCGACACTGCCCTCGCCGGCCGCCACCCGCAGCGGCAGCACATTCATCACCATCGCCGGCACCCGCGCCGATGCGTTGCCGAGCCGCCCCATGTAGGGCACCCCCAGCACCACTTCATCGGCGGCGCTCATCCGCCGCAGGTACTCGGCCGACAACGCGGCCAGCACATCCGGCCAGGGCTGCAGCCAACGCACCGATGCCTGCAGCAGCTGCTCACGGAATGCAGCATCGAGCGGCTGCACCCAGCGCAGCGCGTCGTCACTGGCCGCGAGCGTACCGGCCAGGCCCGCGCCCGCCGGCGCGCCCTGCATCTGCTCGCGCCACCACTGCCCGGCCTGCGTGCGGCGCGGGTCGGCACGATAGGCGGCATCATCGGCCAGCACGCCCGCCAGTCCCGGCAGTGCCTCACCCGCACGACCGGCATACAAGGCGCATACGCGATCAGTGAACAGCGCCATGCCATAGCCATCGGCTGCAAGGTGATGCACACGCAGATACCAGACCCAGCGCTGGCCACCCAGATCGAACAACACCTGCTGGCTTATGCGGTCGCGGGTCGGATCGACCGCGCTGAGCCGGTCGGCCTGCATCAGGGCACGCGCCGCCGATGCCGGGTCGGTATCGCCGGATAGATCGCGCACCGACAGCAGCGGCACATGCGTCGGGTCATGCCACTGCAGCGGCTGGCCATCGGCACCTTCGGCAAAGCGCAATGCGAAGGCCTCGGTTTCAACCGCCGCCCGGTTGGCCGCCGCCATGAATGCGGCCACGTCCAGCGCACCCTCGATCCACACCGCATGCGCGGTATTGAACGACGGATTGTCCGGTGCCAGCCGCTGCGCGAACCACAGTCCGGCCTGGGCCTCGGTCAGTGCCACCGGCGTGGCCAGCACAGCGACGTTCATGCGTTCTGCGCGGCCTGCAGTTTCTGCACCACACCCCACCACTGGCGCAGCGTGGTGTGCTCGGCCAGCTGCGAGAACTCCAGCGGCAACCCGGTGTTGCCCCAGGCCAGGACCAGGCCGAGCATGCGCATCGAGTCCAGGTCCAGATCGATCAGGTTGTCGTCGTCACCGATCTCTGCCGGCGTGCACTCCAGCACCCGCGCAACGTCGGCACGCATCCGCTCCAGATCCAGCGCATCACCCGTGGCAGCCATCACAGCACCTCCAGCAGCTGATCGGTGGTCATCGGCACGCCACAGGTGCGTGCGATCCAGTGCAGCGCCTGATCGTGATCGGCACGCGAAAAGTCCGCCACCGCATCGGCGGCGATGAAGGCCTCGATGTCACGCTGGAACGCCTCCACCACGGTCGCGGTGCAGCCGATATGCGCGTACACGCCGGTCACCAGCAACTGGTCACGGCCGCGCACCCGCATCAGCGTTTCCAGGTTGCTGCGCTGGAACGCGCTGTAGCGGTGCTTCACCAGCACATGCTCGCCCGGCTGCGGTGCCAGCGCCTCGATGATCGGCTCATGATCGGCATTGCGGCGCATGCCCGGGCCCCACAGGTCGGCCTGCAGGCCACGGTCACGGCGATCCTGGTCGCCATGCTGGGCGGTGTAGAACACCGGAATGCCATGTGCGCGGCAATGCGCCAGCAGGCGCGCGATGTTGTCCACCGCCGGCCGCAGCGGCGCGTTTCCGGCATCGAACGCGGCCAGGAAGTAGCGCTGCATGTCGTGTACCAGCAGCGCGACACGATCACGCTGCGGGCGCCAGGGGCCACGCGCCTGCGGCAGTTCGGCAGCGGTCGGCAAGGGATAGTTGGTGATACGGGGCAGCGCCATCAGCGCGTTCCTCCTGTCTGTTGCAGATGACGCGCACGCAGCTGCGCACGCAGTTCGCGGCGGCTGATCTTGCCGACCGCAGTGGTATCGAAACTGTCAACGAACACGACCTGGTCCGGCACCTTGAAGGCGGCCAGGCCGCGGGTACGCATCCAGGCCTTCAGTGCCGGCGCCTTGATCGGCTCCCCCTGCTGGATCACGAACGCGCAGCTGCGCTCACCGAGATACTCGTCGGGAATGGAGACCACGGCCGCGTCGAACACACCAGGGTGGGCCAGCAGGTGATCTTCAATCTCCTCGGCGGAGATTTTCTCGCCCGCGCGGTTGATGTGGTCACCGGCACGGCCCTGCACCACTAGATAGCCACCGGCCAGCTGCTGCACGCGGTCACCGGTTCGGTAGAAACCGTCGTCGGTGAACGAGCGCGCGTTGGCCACCGCATCGTTGTGATAGCCACGGATGGTGTACGGGCCGCGGGTCAGCAGATGGCCCACTTCGCCTTCGGCCACCGGCTGGTCGTGGTCATCGACCACGCGCACTTCGTCGTCCGGGCTGATCGGCCGGCCCTGGCAGGCCACGATCAGTTCCTCCGGATCATCCAGCCGGGTGTAGTTGACCAGGCCTTCGGCCATGCCAAACACCTGCTGCAGGGTGCAGCCCAGGCCGTCGATCACTCGCCGTGCGGCTTCCGGTACCAGTTTGGCGCCGCCTACCTGCAGTACCTGCAGGCTGGACAGGTCGTGCTTGCTCGTAGCCGCTGCCTGCGCCCACAGCAGCGCCAGCGGCGGCACCAGGCCACAGCAGGTCACGCGCTCGCGGGCGATCAGCGGGAAGGCCGCATCCGGGCCGGGGCCGGGGCTGAGCACCACGCGGGCACCGGCATACAGCGCGCCGAAGAAACCGGGCGAGCTCATCGGGAAATTGTGCGCGGCCGGCAGCGCGACCAGATACACGCTGTCGCGGTCGATGCCGCAGATGTCATTGCTGGCGCGGAACGAATAGATGTAGTCGTCGTGGGTACGCGGAATCAGCTTGGACAACCCGGTACTGCCACCGGAGATCTGCAGGAACGCCACCGACTGCGGATCCGGATCGGCCGGCAGCTGGCCGCGGTCGCCCTGCAGCGCCTCCAGCGCGGTGAACTCCGCCGCATCGCCGTCGATGACCACGTGGCGCAGTGCCGGCACCTCGGCCTGCAGCGCCCGCGCCAGCCCGCGATGATCGAAGCCATCGTGCAGGTCGGCAGTGATGTAGGCACTGGCCTCGGCCTTGTTGGCGAAGTGCACCAGTTCGGTGATGCGATGCGCCGGCAACGCGTATACCGGCACCAGACCCGCACGGAACAGTCCGCATACGGTGGTGATGAACCCGGCGGTGTTGCCCAGTTGCACCAGCACCCGCTCACCGGGCTGCAGGCCGAGTGCCAGCAGGCCGGCACCAATGCGACCGGCTTCGTGCCACAGCTGCGCGTAGCTCAGGCGGACATCACCGGCGACCACTGCGATGTCATCCGCATGGCGTTCCGCGCGCTCGCGCAGGAACGCCGGGAAGGTCTCGCCACGCCAGTGGCCCGCCTCGCGATAGCGCGCCATCAGCTCATCGGGCCATACCTGCTGCAGTGGCAGGCGGGAGGAATCAGTGGAGGTAGTCATGCGGCAGGCTCGATGACGGGCGAGGATTCCTGGACACCCAGCGCGTTCAACAGGGCAGCGAACTTCGCTGCCGTTTCAGCCACTTCGGCCTCGGGTTGCGAATCGGCGACGATGCCGGCGCCTGCGTACAGGCGCAGCTGCGTGCCCTGCAGGCGTGCGCAGCGGATCGCCACGTACCAGTCGCCGTCACCCTGCGCATCCAGCCAGCCCACGGCGCCGGCGTAGAAGCCGCGCGGCACCGGTTCCAGTTCGCGGATGCGCTGCAGTGCCGCCAGCCGCGGCGTACCGCAGACCGCCGGCGTGGGGTGCAGCTGTGCCAGCAGTTCGGCGGCAGACGTCTGCGGATCCTTCAGGGTGGCATGGATGCGGGTGCCCAGGTGCCACATGCTGGCGGTGGCATGCAGCACCGGCCGTGGCTGTGCATCGATGTGGCTGCAGTACGGTGCCAGGCCCTCGACGATGGCGTCCACCACATGGCGATGCTCGTCATGGTCCTTGGTCGAGGCCAGCAGCGCCTGCGCGGCACGCTCGTCCTCGGCAGCATCGGCGCTGCGGCGTGCTGACCCGGCGAGCGGATGCGACAGCAGTTCGGCACCGCGCTTGCGCAGCAGCAGTTCCGGGGTTGCCCCCACCAGCCACGCCGGCGCCTGGCCCAGCTCCACCGGCAACGGCACCGCGTAGGTCGCCACCGACGGATCCGCGCCCAGGCGTGCCAGCAGCACGTCCGGCGACAGCGCCTGGCGGGTGCGTGCCAACAGGCTGCGCGCCAGCACCACCTTGTGCAGGTTCTGCTCGGGCGCACGCAGGACCTGCACCGCCGCGGCAACCGCTGACGCATAGTCCTGTGGCGCAGGCTCGGCCCGCAGGGCGCCGTCCAGCGGCGGTGCGGCCTGCGGTTGCAATGCCAGCGCAGGCAACAGGCGCTCGGGCTGGTACAACGCATCGTCCGCACGCGGTTCGAACGGCACCGCGCCAACCAACAGGCCCGGACCACCGCGCTGCTGGGCAAAGAACTCCGAAACGCGCTCTGCCAGCGTCGCCAGTGCACCGGCCGGCAGCGCGGCGCGGCAGCCACGTGCGTGCACGTGCTGGCCGGCATGCTGCAGCAGGAACAACGACGCGTCGTCGGTGCTTTCCAGCGCAGCCGGCGCAGCCTCCGGCCACGCGCCCTGCATCAGGGAATCGTTCATGAGGTCTCCTTCATCCGATACGCGGCGGCCAGCGCGCACAGCAACAGCAGCAGCGCGCCCACCAGCAGGTAAGGCAGGCTGGGCCCACCGCGATACAACAACGTGCCGAGCATCGGCCCGGCCACCATGCCCAGCCCCTGCGCGGCAGCAACGGTGCCGGCGGCAGCACCCTGCTCGTTTGCTTCCACCGCGTCGGCAGCCAGCGCCTGGAACGAGGGGAATACGAAACCCATGCCGAACGCGGCCAGCGCGTACGCCGTCGGCAACTGCCAGGCCTGCTGCACGCCAGCCACCGAAGCGAAGCCGATGCCGGAAATGAGTGCGCCGAGGACGATCCAGCGGCGTGGATGTACCTCCATCTTCATCACCAGCGCCTGTGCCAGGATGAGGCCGACGCCAACCGCTGTGAGTGCAATGCCGGCCATGCGCGCGCCCGCAGCGGCATCCAGGCCAAGGCGATCAATCGCGAAGAAGCCGACCGTCACCTGCGCGATGGTCACCGAGATCATGGCGATGAACGCCGCCAGCTGAGGCAGGCGCAGGCGCGGGTCGAGACGGCTCATCGGCTGGCGGCGTTGCGCAGAAGCGCTCTCCACCGGCGGTGTGGCCGGCAACCGCCACGCCAGCAATGCCAGCGCAAGCAGCGGCAACAATGCGGCCACATACAGCGCCAGCGACAGATTCGTATAGGCCAGCCAGCCAGCCGCCGCCGGCCCCAGCACCATGCCCAGCGCGTTGGCGCTGCCCAGGCGGGCTAGGAATTTCGCACGCTGCCCGGTCGGTGCCTTGTCGGCGATCAGCGCGGCAGCGGTGGGAGGCACGGCGGCGTAGAACAGGCCGATCAGGCCACGCGCACCGACCAGCACCAGCACCGACACCAGCACCGGCGGCACCGTCTGCAGGGCCACGTCGATGAACACCGCCAGCGCGATGTAGACCACGGTGTAGGCACTCATCGCCAGCATCAGCACGCGCTTGCGGCCGATGCGGTCGCTGAGCTGGCCCCACGGGCGCGCGGCCAGCATCCACAACACACCGGCGGCGGTGACCGAGAGGCCGGCATGCCACTCGGACAAGCCGAGCATGCGGACCACCGGGCCGATCACGGCGACGAAGGACATCATCGCCATGGTGCCGATCAGGGCAGCCAACACCAGCGCCGGCAAGCCGGGAACGACGGGACGTGCGTGCATGAAACACCAGCCGTAACAGGAAAGGATGGCCGGGCGCGTCTGTACGCCCCCGCCCGGCATCAGTCCTGCTCAGGGCCCGATGCCATCCTTAAATGATAACGGCTCGTATTTGCATTTGATACCCATTCTCTTGAATGGGCATGCAACAGTGGGTTCAGCGCATTGCACGCAGGCCCAGCAGACCACGGCGCTTGAACCACCACTCCAGCGGCAGCGTCACCAGCGGCGGGATCGCCGCCAGCAGGGCCAGGGCACTGGCCCACCACGGCCAACGCAGGCGCACTGCCGCGAACAGCGTCACCACCACATAGACCAGGAACGCCACGCCGTGCAGGGGTCCGAACAACTTCACCAGCGCCACGTTGGCCATCGGGCCGTACTTCATCCACATGCCGATGAGCAGGCCGGCCCAGGTCACGGCCTCGATGAAAGCGACCACCGCGAACAGGCGTCCGGCCGGGTGCATGGGGGAACGTTGGGTCACGCGGAGCTCCAGCATCGGGATATCAAATGCGAATGATACGCAGATGCGAACCCCATGTAGAGTCGAGCCGTGCTCGACTGCTGGAACGTGTCCACCAAGGTGGACACCTACCGGAGCACATCCGGCAGAACCTGCTCGCCGATCTCGCGCAGCACCGCGTCCATCGGCCGTCCGTTGTCGACCAGATTGAACATCACGTGCGCCACACCCTGCGCATGCACGCGCCGCAGGTAGTCACGCAGACCATCGCGGCCGACCTTCAGGCCCAGCGGCAATGGCTCGGCTGGCGCCTGCGGATCCGTCTGCAGGTCCAGCAGCATCGACTGTACGAACGGCTTGCCCGGCCCGCCGCGCTGCACCAGCGCCTGCTGCCACAGACCGATGCGTCCTTCCTGCGCAACCTCCTCGCGGTGATAGGTTGCCCAGCCTTCGCTTTCACGCGCGATCCATTGCAGGCTCTGCCGCGCAGTACCCACCACCAGCATCGGAATCCGCGTTGCCGGCGCCGGCAACACGTCGAAACCACCGGTCGCCTGCAGTACGGCGGTCCGTTCATCGGCCTCTGGTGACAACGCTGCGCGCAACAACGTCCAGCGCTCACGGAACGCCGCCGCCCTGCCCTCCAGATCCTCACCGAACGCGGCAAATTCTTCCGGGCGGTCACCCGAACCCAGGCCCAGCACGAAGCGCCCGCCACTGATCCGGTCCAGGCTCAGCGCCGACTTCGCCACCTGCAACGGCTGCCGCAGCGGCAGCACAATGGCTGCACTGCCGACCACGATGCGCTCGGTCGCGGCAGCCAGCATGCCCAGCCACAGGAACGGGTCATCCAGCGCACTCGCTGTTGCATCCGGGCCCTGCGGCACCATCAATGGCACGTCGCGCGTCCATAGCGCGGCGAAGCCAAGATCATCGGCCAGCCGTGCGATGCGCCGCGCCTCGTCCGGGTCGGCCAGTCCATGCGCCGCAACCGGCGTCATCAGGCCCAGGCTCAGTCCTTGTTGAGGAAACAACGAAGCATGGGCGGGATTGAATTCACTCATGACGCCAGCTTAGCCTGCAGGTCTGCGGCAACGATGATGCGCCGCCCACCACAGGAAGAACACTGCATGCCAAGGATCCGCCCTGCCCACGTCGATGACCTGCCTGCGATCAGCGCGGTGTGCCTGGCCGCGTTCAACCAGGCAGTGGCGCCGTCTCTCAGCGCGGCCGGCATAGCCGCCTTCGGCAGTGTCGCAGCAGCCGATGCGTTTGGTGCGCGCCTGCAGGGTGACAACCACATCCTGGTGGCCGAACAGGATGCGCGCGTGGTCGGCGTGGTCGAACTGAAGGAGGGCCGGCACCTGGCGATGCTGTTCGTCGATCCCGCCTGCCAGGGCCAGGGCATCGGGCACGCCTTGTTCGAAGCCGTGCTGCCACAGGTACGCGAGCCGGTACTGACGGTGCGCGCCTCGCTCAATGCAGTGCCTACCTACCTGCGCTATGGCTTCGTGCTGGATGGCGAGGTCGGCGAGATCAACGGGCTGGTGTACCAGCAGATGGTGCGGGCAGCGGCCTGAAGGCATCCGCCCGGCAATGCCCGGTGGGCGTCATGCCCTGCGGCACGCCTGTCATAAGCAAACTGAATCAGCAGGCTCCCCGGCGGTTCCTACAATGGCCTGTCACCCTGCCCTTCGAGATGCTGCCGATGCGCGTCGCGCTTTCCGTGTTGCTGCTGGCCTCGGCGCTGAGCGCCTGCACCCCGGCCCCGGTATCCACCGCCAACTCCGCCGAGGCACCTGCGCCGGCGTCCGCCATCGCCTGGCGCCAGGGCGATGTGGACGATGCCTTCGCCGAAGCCGCCGACAGCGGCAAGCCGGTGCTGCTGTACTGGGGTGCCGTCTGGTGCCCGCCGTGCAACCAGCTCAAGGCGGGCCTGTTCAAGGACCCGGCCTTCATCGCGCTGACCAGCAAATTCGTTCCCGTCTACCTGGATGGCGACGAGGAAGGTGCGCAGGCCTGGGGCGAACGCTTCGGCGTGCGCGGCTATCCCACGCTGATCGTGCTCGACCCCCAGCGCAACGAAATCACCCGCGTCGCCGGCGGCAATGACGCCGCCGAACTGACCCGGGCACTGACCGTCGCCGCAGGCCGCCGCAGTGCCGTTGCGGCCACCTTGGCCACCGCGCTGGCAACGCCGGACCGACTGGCCACCGAAGACTGGCAGGTGCTGGGCGACTACGGCTGGGAAGTGGACGCCAACCGCCTGGCCGGCGAGCGCAGGAGCCAGGACGTGCTGCGCCAGTTGTCCAGGGCGGCACCCGACGCCGCCCTGCAGCGCCGTTTCGCCCTGCTGGCTCTGGCCACAGCCGAAAAGCCCGATGCCTCGCCCACCGAAGTGCGCGAGCTGCTGCAGGCCGTACTGGCACAACCGGCGGAAGTGCGCCGCAACCGTGAATTGCTCGGCTATGCAGGCGTGCAGCTGGTCAAGCAGGCCAGTGCCGGGCCGGCCACCAGCAACACGCTCGGACAGCAGCTGCTGGTCGCACTGGAGCGTGCAGACGCCGAGCGCGGTGATCGCGCCGACGACGCGTTGTCGCGTGCGCTGACCGAAGTATCGCTGGCCCGCCAGCAACAGCCCAAGGGCGCACTGCCCGCGCCGCTGGTCGAGCGGGTCAAGCAGCGCGTGGCCGCTGCTGATGCCGCCGCCACCGATGCGCATGCACGCCAGGCCACGATCAGCAGCGCGGTGTACGCATTGCGCGAGGTAGGTGACGACGCGGGTGCCGAGGCGCTGTTGCTGGCCGAGCTGAAGCGCAGCGAGCAGCCGTACTACTACATGCCCGAGCTGGCCGAACTGGCCGAGCAGCGCGGCGACACCGCCGGTGCGCTGGAGTGGTTGAAGCGCGCCTACGATGGTGCACAGGGCCCGGCCACCCGCGTGCAATGGGGCGTGCTGTACGTGGAAGGCCTGCTGAAGCTGGCGCCGGACGATGCACCGCGCATCGAGCAGGCGACCGCGTCGCTGATCGCCGAGCTGGAAGCGCAGCCGTCGGGCTACCACCAGCGCACCCGCCAGCGCTTCGAGCGACTTGCCGCGCAGTTGAAGGCGTGGAGCGGCAAGCACCAGGGTGCGGAGACGCTGGCACGGCTGCAGCTGCGGATGCAGCAGGCCTGCGGTGACCAGGTGGATGGTGCGTGCAAGGACTGGTTGAGTTGAGTTGATGAAAGCGCTGGCGGCGGGTTCGCCTGCCGGCGCTTTTGTTGATCCGTGTGGGAGGGCGCGGGCAGCGCATCAGCGCGCCGGTGAGGGTTCGGAAAGCGGGTTCTGGTAGTGCCGGCCGCTGGCCGGCAACCCGACCTTCGCTGAATGCCGGCCAGCGGCCGGCACTACCATGCCTCCGTCTTGACCTCTTGATCTATTGACCTCAACCAATGTTGAGGTGCGATAACAGTCTCCCCACGGCCAGCCCCCTCTGGCCTTCCCCACGGAGATTGCTTCGATGTCGTACTCGCTTCCCCCGCTCCCCTACGCCTACGACGCCCTCGAGCCGCATTTCGATGCGCGCACGATGGAGATCCACCACAGCAAGCACCACCAGACCTACGTCAACAACCTCAATGCCGCCATCGAGCAGGCCGGCATCGCCGAGCAGCCGGTCGAGGCACTGATCGCCAACCTCGATGCAGTGCCCGAGGCGCAGCGTGGCGCAGTCCGCAACAACGGCGGTGGCCACGCCAACCACAGCCTGTTCTGGACCGTGCTCAGCGCCAACGGCGGCACGCCCGATGATGAGCTGGCCGCCGCCATCGACCGCGATCTGGGTGGCTTCGATGCCTTCAAGGAGGCCTTCACCAAGGCCGCGCAGACCCGCTTCGGCAGTGGCTGGGCCTGGCTGACCAGCGATCGCGACGGCCGCCTGAAGGTTGAAAGCAGCGCCAACCAGGACAGCCCGCTGATGGGTGCAACGGTCGGCCTGTCCGGCAATACCCCGATCCTCGCACTGGACGTCTGGGAACACGCCTACTACCTGCACTACCAGAACCGCCGCCCGGACTACATCGGTGCGTTCTTCAACATCATCAACTGGGCCGAGGTCGGCCGGCGCTACCGCCAGGCCCGGGCCTCATGAGCGGCGAGACACTGCCGTACGCCGGGCCGTGGGCGGGGGTCTTCCCCGCCCCGGCCCCGGTGCCGTCGGTCGAGATGCCGCCGCGTGCCCTGCGGCGGCTGCTCGGCCATTTCCCCACCGGCGTGGCCATCGTCTGCGCGCGCGATGCGCAGGGCAAGCCGGTCGGCCTGACCATCAATTCGTTCGTGCCGGTGTCATTGCAGCCGCCACTGGTGCTGTGGAACCTGGCGTTGCACGCGCAGAGTCTTTCCACCTTCCAGCGCGCCACCCGCTTTGCGATCAGCGTGCTGGCGGCCGACCAGGAAGCACTGGCCCGGCGCTTTGCCGATCCGCAGGTACGCAACCGCTTCGACGGCCTCGCATTGCTGGATGACGACGAGGACGCCCCGCCACGCATCGCCGGTGCGGTGGCCCATCTCACCTGTACCCGTCACGCGCAGTGGCCGGTGGGCGATCACCTGTTGCTGGCCGGCCGCATCATCGAAGTGCACGAGAACGGCGGCGCGCCGCTGCTGTTCCATCGCGGCCGCTTCCAGCCGGGACCGGCCGAGCTGCTGGTGGAGGTGCGCTGATGAACATCGAGGCTTTGGAATGCATGCTCGCCAGCGGCAAGGACGGCGCGCTGCTGCGCTTCGGCCTGGGCAAGGGCTGGCTGGATGCCGGCAACCCGGTGCGCGCGGCAACCCATCTGGGCCGTTGCGTGGTCCTTGATCCGCAGTATTCGGCGGCGTGGAAGCTGCTGGGCAAGGCCTGGCTGGCCAGTGGCCAGCCGCAGGCGGCGCGCGAAGCGTGGCAACGCGGGCTGAGCGTGGCCGGCAGCAAGGGCGACCAGCAGGCACGCAAGGAAATGCAGGTATTCCTGCGTCGCCTGGACCGCGAACAGGCGGCCCTGGCGAAGGCGGGCTGAGTCGATCAGCCCGCGTTGGCCGATGCCGGTGCGGACATGATGTCCGACATCGGCAGGCGGCGCGGCTTGCTCGGGAACGCGTGGCGCAGGATGCGCCAGACGACCTGGCCGAACTGGCGCGGCAGCGAGCCGTTGTTGTAGTGCTGGCCGTAACGGCGGCAGATGTCCTTCACTTCCTTGGCGATGGCCGCATAGCGGTTGGCCGGCAGGTCCGGGTAGAAGTGGTGCTCGATCTGGTGGCTGAGGTTGCCCGACAGCACATTGATCAGGAAGCCGCCACTGATGTTGGACGAACCGCGCAGCTGGCGCAGGTACCAATGGCCGCGCGACTCATTGCGCAGGCACTCCTTCGGGAAGGTTTCCGATTCGGCGGTGAAGTGCCCGCAGAAGATGATCACGTAGGTCCAGATGTTGCGCAGGCCGTTGGCCACCAGATTGCCCAGCATCACGGTGAGGAAGAACGGGCCGGCAAGCAGCGGGAAGAACACGTAGTCCTTCAGCACCTGACGGGCCATTTTTCGCGCCACCGGGCGGGTCTGCATCCACATCGCACGGCCACTGATGCGGCCCTTCAGCCAGCGGCCCAGGCGCAGGTCCTGCGCGGCCACGCCCCACTGGAACAGCAGCGCGAAGATCGGCGCGATGATCGGCTGCAGCAGGTAGAACGGCTTCCAGCGCTGTTCCGGGAAGATGCGCAGCAGGCCGTAGCCGATGTCATCGTCCATGCCACGCACGTTGGTGTAGGTGTGGTGGCGGAAATTGTGGGTCTTGCGCCAGTTGTCGGCGGTGGCAACGATGTCCCACTCGTAGGTGTTGCCGTTGAGCTTGGGGTCGCCGGTCCAGTCGAACTGGCCGTGCATGACGTTGTGGCCCAGCTCCATGTTCTCCAGGATCTTCGATAGCGCCAGCAGCAGCGTGCCGGTGATCGCGGCCGGCCACAGCAGCGGCATCCAGAACAGTGGCGAGAACGCCGCCAGGAACAGCAGGCCACGGCCACCCACGCCGAACCAGCGCACGGCGGCGGCCACGCGGCGGATGTAGCGGGTATCGGAGGCGCCGAGGCTGCCGATCACACGGTCGCGGATCGCGTCGAGTTCCTCACCGAAGGCATGCATCTCGGCAGTACTCAGGGCACGGTCGGTAGCGCGGGTCATGGCAGGCGTCCTCAGAGATCCAGGGTCAGGTCGGTGGTCGGTGCGCTCACGCAGATCCGCACCGGCTGTGCCGATTCGGACTGCAGGTCGCCGGTGCGCAGGTGGCGGGTGGCGCCACTGACGCGGTCACAGCTGCAGCTGTTGCAGATGCCCATGCGGCAGCCGTGTTTGGGCTTGATGCCGTGGGCTTCGAGGCTTTCCAGCAGCGAGCGGCCCCGCGGCACGCTCAGCTGGCGGCCACTGCGCGCAAGCGTCAGCGACACCTCACCTTCGCTGCTGGCATCGCCCAGCGGCGCCGGCGGTGTGAACGCTTCGGCCTGGAAGCCGGCCACCTGGTGCGCCAGACGCTCGCGCGCAGCGGCAACGAAGCCGTCCGGGCCGCAGGCCAGCACATGGCGCTGCGCCAGAGGCGTGTCATCGCCGGCCACCAGCAGGTCGTGGCGATCGATACGCGCAGCCGGCACCTCACCCTCGCGGGTGGTCAGCAGGTGCATGCGCAGGTTCGGATGCGCTGCGGCCAGCGCCTGCAGTTCATCACGGAACTGCAGATGGGCAGCGGTGCGCTCCCAGTAGAACAGGTCCACCGGCGCCGCCAGCGGACGCTGGCAGGCCTCGCGCAACAGGC
This sequence comes from Stenotrophomonas sp. 80084_Sma, assembly GCF_056481995.1. Taxonomy (NCBI): domain Bacteria; kingdom Pseudomonadati; phylum Pseudomonadota; class Gammaproteobacteria; order Lysobacterales; family Lysobacteraceae; genus Stenotrophomonas; species Stenotrophomonas sp. 80084_Sma. The sequence goes on from NZ_CM151177.1 coordinate 2,807,380, forward strand.
TGCGCATCGGCGTGATGCCACTACCGGCCGCCAGCAGCAGCACCGGCGCCGCAGCCGGCATATGGAATTCGCCGAAGGCGGCATCGAGGCGGAACAGCTCGCCCGGCTGTGCATGATTGACCAGATGCTGGCTGACCCGGCCGCCGTCGATCGCCTTGACGGTGATCGCCAGCTCGCGCCGACCGAGTGCGGTGGGGCTGTAGCTGCGCTGCCACAGGCGCCCTTCAATCTCGACGCCGAGGGTGACGTGCTGGCCAGCGCGCATGCCTGCCCAGTGCCGGTTGGTGCGCAGGACCAGGGTCGCCGCGCCCTCGCCGGCCGGCTCGCGCCGGACCAGGCGGGCCACCGGCTCGCGCACGGTCCACAGGGGATTGAGCTGGCCCGCCCAGAAATCGAACAGCGACGGCGAGACCCAGCGGTACGGAGAGAACAGGGACGGACGGACGACAGCGCTCATAAGCGAACTATACGGGCGCACATACACCTGTGTATACATGTGTATATTGAACCGGATTGGGTATGATTCAGCCTCGCCCCACCGGAACCCCCATGGCCGCCGCCACCGCCTTGTCGACGCCCGAAGATGCCAACAGCCCGGCCCGCCGTACGGTGAGCCGCGAGGATCTGCTGGCTGCTGCTCTGAAACTGATCGGGCCGCACCGCAGCCTGTCCACGCTCAGCCTGCGCGAAGTGGCGCGTGAGGCCGGCATCGCGCCGAACAGCTTCTACCGGCAGTTCCGCGACATGGACGAACTGGCCGTGGCGCTCATCGATGCGGCCGGCCGCTCGCTGCGCACCATCATCGGTGAGGCCCGGCAGCGCGCCACCTCCACCGCCAGCAGCGTGGTGCGGGTCTCGGTGGAGACCTTCATGGAGCAGCTGCGCGCCGACGACAAGCTGCTGCACGTGCTGCTGCGCGAGGGCGCGGTCGGCTCGGACGACTTCAAGCACGCGGTCGAACGCGAGCTGCACTACTTCGAGGAAGAGCTGCAGCACGACCTGGTGCGCCTGGCTGCATTGGACGGCGCGGTCCTGCATGCGCCGGAACTGGTGGCCAAGGCCATCACCCGGCTGGTGTTCGCGATGGGCGCCACCGCCATGGACCTGCCGCCGGAGAAGGATCCGGAGCTGGTCGAGCAGATCTCCACGATGATCCGCATGATCATCGTCGGCGCCCGTACCCCCGCCGCGTTCCGCCGCGGCTGATCGAGGCCCCTGGGTCGGACCCCTTTCCAGGGGAAAGGGCTCTGACCCGCCCCAGCTCCATGAAGCCCGCCACGCAGCGCCACGGCGCCGATGGACTGTGGCCGCTGTCACAGATCTAGATTGCAGATGCGCAGCTTGAGCATCCTGCACGCGCCATTCACTGCGGTCTCACGCACGCTGAATTATTCAGACCGCGCGCTCCATTCAGTTTGGTGAGTTATTGAACGGGGTTTGAATCCGGCAAGTGCCGCTGCAGTCCTTTCAGATTAATTGCATGGCCCAGGCAAGACCCGATCCGCACAGTGCCGCCTCCGGTCCTGCGGATGCAGGTCCCCCCAATGAGCTTCAAGGAGAAACACCCATGCGCATGATGCAGTTCACGCCGAAGTTTCCTTCCACGCTTGTCCGATCACGGCTGGCACTTGCACTCGCCGGGCTGATTCTCGTGCCCTCCATGGAGGCCGCGGCCGTTGATCTGAACAACGGCGCGTCCGCTACGGTCGTTCCGGGCCATGTCTGGGTCGGGCAGGACTTCACGCTCCGTGGCAATTCGCAGCTGAACGTCGACGGTACTCGAGTAGGCTCAGTAAATTCGCAGAATTCGACACTCACCCTCAGTAACGCATCCGCCGGCCTGGTCTCGTTGATGGATTCCGTCGGCGACATCCGAGGCAGCACGCTGGCCGGCCTGAACACCAGTGCATTTCTGTCCAACCCGACATCGGCGCGCACAGTCATCGCCATTTCAAACAGCCGCGTCGAAAGTCCTTTTACGGCTTCGCGCATTTCGGGTGGCGGAACCATCCGTGCCTCATCGACGGCCTTTGCTGGCGATGTGCACGGCGTCCTGATGCTGGCGGGCATTCTGGAATTACGCAGCGGCTCTTCTGTCGTCGGCGCGCAGGATGGCATCGACAGCAGACACAACGCCGGCGGCCAGCCCGCCATGGGCCCAGATGGGTGGTACGTACTTGTCGATGGCTCTTCGGTGGAAGGAACCGCTGGCGCAGCGCTCAGCGCGAATACCCAGGGCTCAGCTCCGCAGGTCAACCGCTTCATTGTGCAGAACGGCGCCACGCTGAAGGGTGGCAACGGCAACCTCCTGCAGGCCAATGCAGGTGCCCGGTTCGACTTTAGCGGCCGAACTTCCACGCTGGCCGGTAACTTCACCATCGCAGATACCGCCACCGGCACGCTGCGCTTCCTTGACGGTCTCGACCTCACCGGCCGCATCCTCGGCCCGGCCGACGTCATCGTCGACCAGGGCGGTCGCTGGACGCTGTCCGGCGACAGCAACACCGGCAACCTCACCCTGGGTGCAGGCAGCAATATCTTCCTCGGTGCTGCGGGTACGGCGGCCTATCCGCAGCTGACCGTCAACGGCAACTACGCCGGCAATGGCGGCACCCTGCACTTCAACACGGTACTGGCCGGCGACGACGCGGCAAGCTCGCGCATGCACGTGACCGGTGATACCAGCGGCACCACCCAGGTCACCGTCAACAACATTGCCGGCGCTGGTGCACAGACCGTCAACGGCATTCCGTTGATGCAGGTGGACGGTGCCAGCAATGGTCACCTCGCGCTGCAGGGCCGCGCCATCGGCGGCATGTACGAGTATTTCCTGCGCAAGGGCACTCCGGGCGCGACCAACGGCAACTGGTACCTGACCTCGGCCTACACCGGCAATCCGTGCGACATCAATCCGGCGCTGCCGGAGTGCCAGGGCACTGGTCCGGTGGATCCGGTCGATCCTGTTGACCCGGTCGATCCGGTGGACCCGGTCAATCCCGTCGATCCGGTCCCCGTACTGCGTCCGGAGCCGGGCGCGTACCTGGCCAACCAAGCCGCGGCCGTGCAGATGTTCCAGCTGCGCCGCCATGACCGCGGCGAGCCCGGCTTCGACCGCGCCCGCATCGGCACCTGGGTGCGCGCCGGGCGTGACCAGCTGCAGGCGAACGTGGCCGGCCAGGTTGACGCCCGTACCCACATCAACACCCTGCAGCTGGGCAGCGATGTCTGGCGTTGGGGCGATGGCCGTGGCCAGGTCGGCGTGATGCTGGGCACCGGCGAGGCGACCACGCAGGCGGTGTCGACGCTGAGCGGCTATGGCACGCGCGGCAAGGTCAAGGGCAAGTCGGCCGGTGTCTACCTGGGCTGGGTGCAGGATGCACAGAGCAGTGCCGGCCTGTATGTGGACGGCTGGCTGCAGGCGGCGCGCTTCGACAACGAGGTGCAGGGCGAAGGCATCGCCCGCGAGACCTACGATTCCAGGACCCGCAGTGCGTCGCTGGAAGCCGGATATGCCTGGGCCATCCGCAGCAGTGAGGCCAGCACGCTGTACCTGCAGCCGCAGGCGCAGCTGACCTGGACCGACTACGACGGTGACAGCCTGGTCGAAAACAATGGCACCACGGTCGAGGATGGTCGCGGCGGCGGCCTCAACAGCCGCCTCGGCGTTCGCCTGTTTGGCCAGGGCACGCTGCAGGGCAACCGCGTGCAGCCGTTCCTGGCGGCGAACTGGCTGCGTGGCCAGCGCGATGAGGCCATGCGCTTCAACAGTGAGTCGTTGAGCGCGAAGACGCCGGAGAACCGCTACGAAGTGCAGGCCGGTGCCCAGCTGCAGCTGGGCCAGCGCTGGAGCGCATGGGGTGACCTGCGTGTGCAGCGTGGCGACAGCGGCTATCGCAACCACGGTGCCCAGGTCGGCCTGCGCGCCGCCTGGTAAGCCCCTCGCCGCCCTGGGGCCAGACCGGGGCGGCGTTCCTCGATTTCGATCGCACCCTGCCGGGCATGACATCCGGCAGGGTTCTGGCGCTTAATTGTAATGTTATAACGCCGTCGTCCGCGATGTTCTGACCCTGCTTTCGGCTTCGTGATTGCACGGACTTATTTATATAGCCGTTGCTATATCTATGACCCTCTGCTTTTATATGCGTCAGCCAGGTCGCCCTCGCCGCCTTTCCTCTCCCAAGGACGACGCCTTCATGCCCGTTTCCAGACCCCTTTCCCGCCGGCTGCCTCTGGCTGCCGCCATCGCCCTGACCCTGCCGCTGCCTGCGCTGGCAGCCACACCGAAGCCGACCGAGCTGGACCGTGTGCAGGTCAAGGTCAGCACTGCCACCCGCAGCGAACGCCTGCTGTCCGATGTCCCGATCCGCACCGAAGTGCTGCGCAAGGAAGACATCGCGCTGCGCGCGGCCACTGACTTCTCGCGTGCCGCAGAGCTGATCAACGGCCTGCGCGTGGAAAGCAACTGCCAGAACTGCAACACCAGCGAGGTACAGCTGCTGGGCCTGCCCGGCGCCTACAACCAGCTGTTGTTCGATGGCATCCCGCTGCTGTCCACGCTGGGCAGCGTGTACGGCCTGGAACAGATTCCGGCCGGGTTCGTCGACCGCATCGAAGTGGTCAAGGGCGGCGGCTCGGCGCTGTACGGCCCGGGCGCGGTGGCCGGTGTGATCAACCTGATCCCGCCACTGCCGGCGCGCAGCGGCGGCCATGTGCAGGCCGGCGTGGATGTGCTGAAAGGCACGCCGCAGAAGAACGCCGATGTGCGCCTCGACCTGGTGGCCAAGGATGCCGACGCCGGGCTGTCGGTGATTGCCCAGCGCAACTGGAACAGCGGCATCGACTACAACGGTGACGGCTATACCGAGATCACCCGCAAGAACCTCAAGGTCGGCGGGCTGCAGGCCTGGTATGCGCCCACGCCGGGCACGCGGCTGCGCCTGGACCTGCAGGTGACCGATGAAACCCGCCGCGGCGGCAACCGCCTGGACCAGCCCGAATACCTGGCCAACATCGCCGAATCGCTGGATACGAAGTACCGCCGAGGCAGCGTGTCGTGGGATCAGGAGATCAATGCCGACCTCGATTTCCGCCTGGCCTATGCCTTCGCCGACATCGACCGTGACAGCTTCTATGGCGGCCTGGGCGATGTGGTCACCGATCCGTCTGCGCCTGGCTATGACCCGTCGCAGCTGGATCCGAACGTAGCCGGCAGCGCCGCCTCACGCTCATGGCGCCAGTACGGCCGCACCCACAACCCGCTGCACTACATCGACAGTCAGTTGAACTGGCGGTTGGGTGCGCACGCGCTGGCCTTCGGCGTGCAGTACAAGCACGAGTCACTGCGCGACGACAACCGCACCGGTGACGGGCAGCGCCTGGCAGTGCTGGAGGATGCCACTTTCCACAACCTGGGCGCCTTCATCCAGGACGAGTGGAGCCTGCGCGACAACGTCGACCTGGTGCTGGGTGCGCGCGTGGACAAGAGCTCGGAGCTGGACAGCGCGGTGTTCTCGCCGCGCATCGCGCTGGCCTGGCAGGCCACGCCCAACCTGAAGTGGCGGGCAGGCGTTGCCACTGGCTTCCGTGCACCGGAAATCTTCGTCGAGGATGTGCATGTCGATACGCTGGGTGGCGAACAGGTGCGCGTGCGCAACACCGACGGCCTGAAGGAAGAGCGCGCGTTGACCACCCTGTTCGGCTTCGACTGGCGATCTGACCCGGCCAATCCGGTGTGGAGCTGGGATGCCACCGCCTCGTATGCGCGCATCCGCGACACCTTCGCACTGGGCGAGATCCAGCGCGGCGATGACGGACAGCTCAGTCAGCTGCGCTACAACGCGTCCGGTTCCAACGTGCTGGGGGCGGAAACCAACCTGGGCTGGCAGCCGTCGCCACAGTGGCGCCTGACCGCGGGTGCCTCGTGGTACCGCTCGCGCTTCCGCGAACCGCAGCGCATCTTCGACGACACCGGCGACGGCGGCGACACCGTGATCGAAAGCCGGGACTACCTGAAGACCCCACGCTGGACCGGCCTGGCCCAGCTCAGCTGGATGCCGGCCGAGCCGTGGGAGACCTTCGTCGCGCTGCGCCACACCGGGCCGATGTCGGTGCTGAACAACCGGCTGGGCGAACTGCACCGCACGCGTTCATTCCTGGTGACCGATCTGGGTGCGCGCTGGCACCGTCACCTGGGCGCGCAGGCGCAGCAGGAAGTGTCGGTGGCCGCAGGCGTCAAGAACGTGTTCGACCAGCGCCAGAAGGATCTGGAGGTGGGTGCGTTGCGTGACAGCGACTATGTCTATGGGCCGCGCTTCGCGCGCTCGTGGTACGTCAACCTGCGCTATGCGTTCTAAGCCGCTACGAGCGTTGTTGCTGGCCTGTGCCGTGCTGCTGGCCGCACCGGCGATGGCTGCGGACCTCCACGCGCAGGTCTCGGCCTCGCTGGTGCGGCCGGATCAGCGCTCGCTGCGGCCGATGCAGTGGTCATCGCCACCGAAGCTGGTGGCGTTGTACTTCGGCGCCGACTGGTGCGCGCCCTGCCATGCCTTCGTACCCACACTGCGCAGCGTGCGTGACGCATTGCGCGAGGCCGGCGCCGATACCGAAGTGGTGTACGTCAGCCTGGATGAGAGCGAGGCCGCGCTGCGCCGCTACATGCATGCGCAGGAGATGCCGTGGCCGGTGCTGGACCCGCGCCGCGCCGCGCGCATGCCGGCACTGCAGGCGTTGGCTGGGCTGGCACCGCCGAATCTGGTGCTGATCGATGCTGACGGCAAGGTGCTGGCCAATGGTTGGCAAGGCCGGCGTTACGAAGGCCTGCAGCCCGTGTTGAAGGAATGGACGAAGCAGGCGTGTGCGCAGCAGCAGGCCCATTGCCCCAACGCCGGCATCCAATCGCGGTAACGCCGGGCCATGCCCGGCGAATTGCTTGACGCAGCCTTACGGCCGCCGGGCATGGCCCGGCGCCACCGCTACGGCGCCCCGCCCTCGGCCTTGCGCACGAACGCTTCGAACAAGGCCAGCGTCTGCTCGCTCACATGGTGCTCGATGCCCTCGGCATCGCGCCGCGCGGTATCCGCGTCCACGCCCAGCGCCAGCAGGAATCGCTCCACGGTCTGGTGGCGCTGGCGGCTGGCATGCGCCAGCGCCTCGCCTTCCGGGGTCAGGAACACACCGCGGTACGGCCGCTGCACCACCCAGCCATCACGGGCCAGGCGCCGCAGCATCTTCGCCACGGTGGGCTGGGCCACGCCCAGGCGGGTGGCGATGTCGACCTGGCGGGCCTCGCCGCCGTCGGCCAGCAGGTCCGAGATCAGCTCGACATAGTCCTCCACCAGCTCCATCCGGTGCGCCTCGCGCACTTGCCGGAAGCTCTCGACCTGGCGCTCGGCCTCGATCAAGGGGGTGCTTTTCAGCGATGTCGAATCGTCGGTCTTGCCCACGCCTGCGCCTGTCCTTCCGGGGTGATCCGGTGTTGAACCTGAATTCTGGACCAGTAACGCGATAAAGACGATTGTTTCACATTGCTAATGACTATAGCAGGAGCTATATTCGGACCCATGAACACCCTGGCGCCCCGCGACCCTTCGGCCTCCACTGCGGCCAGCCTGGGTGCGCTCAACGCCTCGGTGGCGGTGCCCGACAAGGGTCACTGGTGGTTCCGCCTGCTGGCCTTCCTCGGCCCGGGCTACATGATCTCGGTCGGCTACATGGACCCGGGCAACTGGGCCACCGACCTCGCCGGCGGTTCGCGCTTCGGCTACCTGTTGTTGTCGGTCATCCTCATTTCCAACCTGATGGCGGTGATCCTGCAGGCGCTGTCTGCGCGGCTCGGTATCGCCACCGGCATGGACCTGGCCCAGGCCTGCCGCGCGCGTTACCCGAAGCCGGTGAACCTGGCGCTGTGGGCGCTGTGCGAGGCGGCGATCATCGCCTGCGACCTGGCCGAAGTGATCGGCACCGCGATCGCATTGAAGCTGCTGTTCGACCTGCCGCTGCTGTGGGGCGCGGTGATCACCGCCCTGGACACGCTGCTGGTGCTGCTGCTGATGAACCGCGGCTTCCGGGCGCTGGAAGCCTTCGTGATCGCGCTGCTGATGGTGATCTTCGGCTGCTTCATGGTGCAGATCGCGCTGGCCGCACCGCCGGTGATGGACGTGCTGGGCGGCTTCATTCCGCGCGCGCAGGTAGTGACCGATCCGCACGCGCTGTACATCGCGATCGGCATCATTGGTGCCACGGTGATGCCGCACAACCTGTACCTGCATTCGTCGATCGTGCAGACCCGTGCCTACCCGCGCACCGATGAGGGCCGTCGCAGCGCGCTGCGCTGGGCGGTGACCGACAGCACCCTTGCGCTGACCCTGGCACTGTTCATCAACGCCAGCATCCTGATCCTGGCGGCGGCGGTGTTCCATGCCAATGGCCGATTTGATGTGGAAGACATCGAACAAGCCCACCAGCTGCTGGCGCCGATGCTGGGGGTGGGCGCGGCGGCGACGTTGTTCGCAGTGGCCCTGCTGGCGTCGGGCCTGAATTCGACAGTAACCGCCACGCTGGCCGGCCAGATCGTGATGGAAGGTTTCCTGCACCTGCGCCTGCCGCCGTGGCTGCGGCGGCTGATCACGCGCGCACTGGCAATCATTCCGGTGGTGGTGGTGATCATGCTGTTCGGCGACCAGGGCGCGGTAAAGCTGCTGGTGCTGAGCCAGGTGGTGCTGTCGATGCAGCTGCCGTTCGCGATCATCCCGCTGGTGCGGATCGTGACCGACAAAGTGACGATGGGCGCGCTGGTGGCCCCGCGCTGGCTGGGCAGCATCGCCTGGGTGATCGCACTGGTGATCGTGGCGTTGAACGTGAAGCTGCTGGTGGATACCTTCAGCGGCCAGTAGATCCACGCCATGCGTGGATGCCTTTGTAGAGTCGAGCCATGCTCGACTCATTCCATCACCGCGCGAACAGCAGTCGAGCATGGCTCGACTCTACAGAAAGCAAATCCCGCCAGCAGATCCACGCCACGCGTGTATGCCTTTGTAGAGTCGAGCCATGCTCGACTCATTCCATCACCGCGCGAACAGCAGTCGAGCATCGCTCGACTCTACAGATACAGCGCAATGGCGGCTTCAATCTGCTGCGGCGACTGGAACCCGGCCAGGCGGGTGCGTTCGTCGCCGTCACGGAACAGGGACAGCGTCGGCGTCTGCCGCAACCCCAGTCCCCTGAAGAACGCTTCACCCAGCACTTCCAGCTGCACGCGCAGCAGGGTGATGCCCTGCCCTGCACTGCTGGTCGCCACGCGGTGCAGCGACATCTCCAGCATCCGGCACCCTGGGCACTGGTCCTTGTGGAAATCCACCAGCACCCTCGGATGTTCGGCCAGCAGCTGCTGGAACTGCTCAGGCGTGGTGGCGTCGATGATCTGCATCGGTGTTGCTCCAGTAATGGGCCAGGACCGCGTCGGTCCAGGCCTCGATGGCCGCGGAATGGCAAACGCCATGCGGCATCTGTTCGATCTCCAGCGGCGGGTAGTCGCTGCGGAAGTAGCGGATCAGCCGGTGCACGGCGCCGCAGTAGTACTCCTGTCCCCACTGCGTCTCGCCGGTACCGAACACCGCCAGCTGCCGTGGCCGCTCGCCGCGCTCGGCGATGCCGGCCACCCAGGCTTTCATCTCCGACGGCGTGCGGCCGGCGTTGTCGGTCCAGCAGCCCAGCAACACCAGGTCGGCCTCATCGACGGCCAGAGGCGGTGCCTGGCGCAGGTCGTCGGCCTCCTGCCAGTGCACCGCATGGCCCGCTGCGCGGCAACGCTCCGCAATCAGCCGAGCGAGCTCGCGGGTGTTGCCACTCAACGAGGCCACCACCAGCAGGATGCTCAGCGCTTCGCTGGGCTCAGAGGTCGTCGAAGCCGTTGTCGACGTTGGTCTTCTTGTAACTTGCATTGCGCATCTCGAAGAAGTCGGTCTTGGTTTCGGTGAAGTTGTCGGCGTAGGCCTTGATCCACGGCATCACGTTGTCGGTGGTGTCGCTGTACAGGCGCTCGATGCCGAGCATGCCGGCCATCTTGTTGGCGCGGTACTTCACGTAGCGCACCATCTCGTCCACGTCGATGCCATCGATACCGTCCAGCACCTCCGACGACCACTGCGTCTCCAGCTCGATGGCGTGTTCGAACGATTGGTGCACGTAGGCGGTCAGCTCGTTGGTCTGCAGCTCAGGGTTCTCACCGATGATGGCGCGGACCAACTCGCTGATGAACTTGGTATGCGCCAGCTCGTCACGGTTGATGAAGCTGATGATCTTGCCCGTACCGTTCATGCGGTTCTGCCGCACCATGTTGTAGAAGTAGGCGAAACCGGAATAGAAGTTGATGCCTTCCAGGATCGAGGACTGGATCAACGACTTCAACAGGGTCTCGGCGGTCTTCTCGCGCATGAAGTCGTCGTATGCACCCATGATCGGTGCGTTGCGCTTGATGATGGTCGGGTGGGTCCGGGCGATCTCGAAAATGCGGTTCTGGTTCGGCAGGTCGGTGATCGACGCCAGCACGTAGCTGTAGCTTTCGTTGTGGATCACTTCCTGCTGGCCGATGATCGCGGCGTTGGCATGCGCGGCCGGGTCGGTGATGTACTCGGCCACGTTGTAGATGAAGCGCGTCTGCGGTGAATCCAGCGTGGCGAGCAGGCCGATGATCGAGTCGTAGGCGTTCTTTTCGCGTGCGTTGAGCTCGCCGTACTGGCGGGCATCGAGCTTCATGTCGACCTCGTCGGGAATCCAGAAGTTGGTCGACAGCTCCTTGTAGGCCCGATAGAACGACGGGTACGGAATGTCGTTCCAGTTGAGGATGCCGCTGGTGCGGCCGTTGATGATGCCGGTGCTGCGGTTGGGATGGCGCGGTTCGAGGATCTTGATGCGGTCGAGGGGGGTTGCCATGGGTTTCTGCCTTCGTTCTCTTTCTATCGTGTTGCCGGCCAGCGGCCGGCACTACCATGGATCGCGGGGTTGCCGGCCAGCGGCCGGCACTACCGTAGATCGCGGGGTTGCCGGCCAGCGGCCGGCACTACCGTGGGTCGCCGGCGGTCAGCTGGAGCACCACTCGCATTCGCTGATGTCTATGTCGTTGGAGCGCACGTAGTAGGTGGTCTTCAGGCCTTCGCGCCAGGCACTCAGGTGCAGCTCCAGCAGCGTGCTGGCGCGGATGGTGCTTGGCACGTACAGGTTGAAGCTGATCGACTGGTCGACGTGGCGCTGGCGGCGTGCGTTCTGGCGCACGCTGGCGAACTGGTCGACCTTGTAGGCGCCCTTCTCGTAGTACGGCCAGGTTTCCAGCGACAGGCCCGGCGCGGCCACCGGCCGCCGGAAATCCTTCTTTTCCTCGTAGTAGAACGCGCTGTAGATCGGGTCGATGGAGGCGGTGGAACCCGCGATCTGTGCCGTACTCATGTTCGGCGCCACCGCCAACAGCCAGCCGTTGCGCAGGCCGTGCGTGGCGACCTCGCGGGCCAGGCTGTTCCAGGCCGCGCCGTTGTAGTCGCGGTCACTGAAGTAGCGTCCGTTGTGCCAATCGCTGCCGGTGAACATCGGGTAGCTGCCTTTCTCCTTCGCCAGCTGCGCGCTGGCCTGGATGGTCAGGAAGTTGATGCGCTCGTAGAGGCGGTCGGCCAGCTCTTCGGCATCCGGCGATTCCCACTGGATCGCCTGCTGCGCCAGCAGGTGGTGCCAGCCGAACGTGCCCAGGCCGATGGCACGGTACTTGCGGTTGGTGATCGTGGCCTGCGGCACCGGCAATGCGTTGAGGTCGATCACGTTGTCGAGCATGCGCACCTGGATCGGGATCAGGCGCTCCAGCACGTCGGTGGCCAGCAGGTCATCCGGCGCACTGATCGCACGTCCCAGGTTGATCGAGGACAGGTTGCAGACCACGAAGTCACCGGCCCGGCGTGTGGTGACGATCTGGTCGCCGCTGACGATCTCCTGGATCATCCGCGTCGGGCTCATGTTCTGCAGGATCTCGGTGCACAGGTTGCTGGAATAGATCATGCCCGCGTGCTTGTTCGGGTTCCGGCGGTTGACCTCGTCGCGGTAGAACAGGAACGGGTTGCCGGTCTCCAGCTGGCTGAGCATGATCCGCTTGAACAGATCGATGGCCTTCACCGTGCGGCGGCTGATGCGCTCATCGGCCACCAGCTCGGCGTAGCGGTCGCGGAAGCTGCCAGAACCACGCTTCTCGTCGTAGAAGTCCTGCAGGTACCAGCCCTTGGCCTGCTTCACCTCGTGCGGATCGAACAGGTACCAGTCGGCGCGACGTTCGACCGCTTCCATGAACAGGTCGGGCACGCACACCGAGGTGAACACATCGTGCGCGCGCAGGCGCTGGTCCCCATTGTTGAGGCGCAGGTCCATGAAGGCTTCGATGTCGCGGTGCCAGATGTCCAGGTACACCGCCACCGCACCCTTACGCTGGCCGAGCTGATCAACAGACACCGCAGTGTTGTTGAGCTGCTTGATCCACGGCACCACGCCGCCGGAGGAATTGGCCACGCCACGGATCGGCGCGCCGCTGCTGCGCACATAGCCCAGATAGGCTCCAACACCACCGCCGTGCTTGGACACACGGGCGATATCGGTGTTGGAGTCATAGATGCCCTGCAGGCTGTCGTCCACCGTGTCGATGAAGCAGCTCGACAACTGCCCGCCCACCTTGCCGGCATTGGCCAGGGTCGGTGTGGCCACCGTCATGTACAGGTTGGACAGCGCCCAGTACGCCTCTCCGACCAGCTGCATGCGCCGCTCACGCGGCTTTTCCTCCTGCATCAGGTACAGCGCGATGGTCAGCCAGCGCTCCTGCGGCAGTTCGTAGACTTCGCGGCTGCGGTCGCTGGCCAGGTAGCGCGTGGCTAGCAGGTACAGGCCGTTGTACGCGAACAGGCGATCGCGTTCCGGATCGATCATCTCGCCGGCCTGCTGCAATTCTTCCTTCGAGTAGCAGCGCAGGATGTCGTTGCTGTAGATGCCGCGATCGGCGAGGCTTTCCTGCAGGCCCACGTAGGAGCCGTACTTCAGGCCGACATCGTAGAAGCGGTTGCGGCTGGCGCGCTTGTACAGGCGGCGCAGGTAGATGCGCGCGGCAAACTGCTCCCACTCCGGCGCGACCAGGTCCACGCGCGATTCGGCCTCGCGGATCAGCAGATCGACCAGGTCGTCGGCGCTGATGCTGGGCTTGCGCTCGACCATCGCCTGCACCACGCGGCGGTAGTCGCTCACATCCAGCTGCGGGAACTCGGCATGCACCGCATCGATGCTGCGCTGCAGGCGCTCGGCCTCGAACGGCAGGCGGCGGTTGCCGGCCTCCTTGGTGATCCAGGTCGGCACGCGCTCGCCACCGGCGCGCAAGGCGTCGCCAGCGCCGGCCAGATCGGCCACGCGGAAGGTACTGTCGGTCATGGTGGTGAAACTCCAGGCTCGCACGCGCGTCGGCGGTCGATGCCATGGCGGCCCTGCACGCGATACCGGCGCACGGGGCGGTCGGGGTGGGATGCCAAAGCGCGGGAACACCAGATCGTCGGCAACAGCCTGCGCCTGCGGCCGGTATCCGGGCCGTGGGGGCGATCTGGGTCCGCACGATGGCGGCCGCGTCGACACGGCAAGCCTTCAGGGGCGGGCCGCGGGACGTTTGCTGCATGTCCGGCGGCGGCGGCTGACCGGGAGTGACGGCCACAACATAGTGGGGATACTCGGAGCCGTCAACACAAGATGCGGTAATCAGCACATGTCGCGACGATCAGTCGCAGGATGCCGTGTTGCACCGGCGGCGCCTTGTCGACATCCCCTGCGTCCCCAGTTCGGTACAACATCAACTTTCCCCGGAACACCGCCCATGCGCGCTGCCCAGTACCCCTCCTTCGGCGACCCGGCCGACGTCCTCGCCATTGCCGATGCCGCCCTGCCCGAGCCCGGCCCCGGCGAAGTGCGCATCCGCACCGTGCTGGCCTCGATCCACAACCACGACCTGCTGACCGTGCGCGGCCTGTATGGCTACAAGCCAACGCTGCCGGCGATCGGGGGCAGTGAAGCACTGGGCGTGGTCGATGCACTCGGCGACGGCGTCGACGGCCTGCAGATCGGCCAGCGGGTTGCCGCCGCCTCGGTGCACGGCACCTGGGCCGAGGCCTTCATCGCCCCGGCACGCATGGTGATTCCGATGCCGGAGGCGATCCCCGACGAAATGGCCGCACAGCTGATCGCGATGCCGCTGAGCGCGCTGATGCTGCTGGAGTTCCTGCACGTCGAGACGGGCCAGTGGATCGTGCAGAACACTGCCAACGGCGCGGTGGGCAAATCGCTGGCGATGCTGGCGCGGGCGCGTGGCGTGCATGTGGCCAACCTGGTGCGCAATGCCGATGCGGTCGCACAGTTGAAAGCGCTGGGCATCGATCATGTGTTCGACACCTCGGTGGACGGCTGGAAGGATCGCGTGCGTGAGGCGACCGGCGAAGCGCAGGCCGCGGCCGCGGTGGATTCCATCGGCGGCGACGCCAGCGGCGATCTGGTCGACCTGCTTGGCCACCACGGCACCCTGGTGTCGTTCGGTGTGATGAGCGGCGAGCCGATGCGCATTCCCGCCGGCGGCCTGATCTACAAGGAAGCCACGGTGAAGGGCTTCTGGGGCAGCAAGGTCAGCCAGGCGATGGCGGTGGAGGACAAGCGCCGGCTGGTTGGCGAACTGCTGAAGCGCGCGGCGAGCGGCGAACTGACCCTGCCGGTGGAGCAGGTCTTCGCGCTGGACGACATCGCCCAGGCAGCAAAGGCCGGTGCGGGTTCGGGCCGCAACGGCAAGGTGCTGCTGCGGCCGTGATGGCCGGACAACCGGGGTCGGATCCCTTTCCGTTGGAACGGGATCTGACCCGCAGGAGGAGTGCGGACCAACGGTCCGCACCCACCGAAGGACAGATCGCGCCGCCGAGAGCGTCTACTTTCGTTAAGAACCTGTGATGTATAACTGAATGCGCTTTCGTCATTGGAAGGCGCACGTGGCTGCGTGCGGTACTGACGGCTCCTCCCCCGTTTGGCGTTGTCGCTTCCATGTACCGCACCACCCTGAACCTGCTTGCCGGCGCGATCGCGCTGGGCCTCACCGCCGGCGCTGCCGGCGCCGCTGAAACCGCCGATTCCGGCAAGGACAGCACCACCCTCGGCACTGTGCTGGTGACCGGCTCCAACATCAAGCGCAGCGATACCGCCGGGCCCAACCCGGTGCAGATCGTGAGCCGCGAACAGATCGAACAGACCGGTCGTTCCACCCTTACCGACGTGCTGCGCAACCTGTCGGCCAATGCCGGCAACAGCTTCGACGAGCAGTACACCGGCAGCTTCGCCGCCGGCTCGGCCTCGATCGGCCTGCGCGGCCTGTCGCCGAAGAACACGCTGGTGCTGGTCAACGGCTATCGGGTGTCCAACTTCGGCTTCGCGCTCAACACCCAGGACACCTTCGTTGACCTCAACGCGCTGCCGATCAGTGCGGTCGAGCGCATCGAAGTGCTGAAGGATGGCGCCTCGGCGGTGTACGGCTCCGACGCCATCGCCGGCGTCATCAACATCATCCTGCGCAAGAACTTCCAGGGCGTGGAAGTCGGCGGCGGCTTCGGTACCGCCACCCAGGGCGGCCTGAACGAACGCAAGGCCAACCTGCTGGCCGGCTTCGGTGATCTGGAACAGCAGGGCTGGAACGTGCTGTTCGGGCTGGATCTGCTCAAGCGCGACCGCCTCGATGGCGATAACCGTGCCTATACCCGCAGCGGCGATTTCCGCGACAAGCCCGGTGGTCGCCTGGCCGGGTGGTCCACTGCCGGTGGCAACTGGCTGAGCAACCCGCGTGCGCCGCAACCGTTCGCCAACTGCCCCGACGGCAGCCAGCTGCGCCCGTACAGCGACTTCGGCAGCACCCTGCCCGGCCAGGCCTGCGCCTTCAATGCGCAGCCGTTCAAGACCCTGCAGCCCGGCGCCGAGCGCCTGCAGGCGTCGCTGAGTGCGACCTACCGCTTCAATGACAGCGTCGAGGCCTTCGCCGATGTGCTGTACAGCCACAACAAGGCCGACCAGATCTTCAGCGCGCCACTGACCGTCGGGCCGGGCCTGCGTGCCTACAACCCGGCCACCGGCACCCTGATCGATGTGCCGGCGGTGCTGCCGGTCGGCCACCCGAACAACCCGGGCAGCACGCCGCTGCCGTTCGAGTACACCTTCTTCGATCTCGGCCCGCGCCTGAAGGACAACACCCAGGTGTTCTACCGTGCCCTGGCCGGCGTGCGCGGCAGTGGCGAGCGCTGGGACTGGGAAGTGGCAGCGCTGACCTCGCAGAGTGCACAGCGCGAGTACGTCGACAACTTCGTCAACCGC
Organism: Stenotrophomonas sp. 80084_Sma; assembly: GCF_056481995.1. Taxonomy (NCBI): domain Bacteria; kingdom Pseudomonadati; phylum Pseudomonadota; class Gammaproteobacteria; order Lysobacterales; family Lysobacteraceae; genus Stenotrophomonas; species Stenotrophomonas sp. 80084_Sma. The sequence continues at coordinate 2,823,772 of NZ_CM151177.1, forward strand.
TACGCCTTCGAGCAGATCCTGCGCGATGGCAGCTACAACTTCCTCAACCCGTCCAGCACGCCGGGGGCGCTGGATGCACTGCGCCTGCAGACCAAACGCCCCGGCTGGTACAAGCTGCACTCGTTGAACGTAAAGGCGTCGACCACGCTGTGGGAGCTGCCGGCCGGTGCAGTCGGCTTCGCCTGGGGCGCCGAGTTCCGCAAGGAATCATTGGATGCGCGCACCAGCGCACAGGTGCTGTCGGGTACCGAGCTGCGCCCGGCCATCAACGTGGTCAACGGCGAGCGCCAGGTCAGTGCCGCCTACGCCGAACTGAGCGTGCCGCTGCACCGCACGCTGGAACTGCAGCTGGCCGGTCGCGGCGACCGCTACGACGACTTCGGCAAGGCGTTCTCGCCGAAGGTGGCATTGCGCTGGCAGCCGCTGGACAGCCTGCTGCTGCGCGGCTCGTTCTCGCGTGGCTTCCGTGCGCCGTCGCTGCCCGAAATCGCTCCGGGCCAGACCGTCAGCTACGGCTCGGTGATCGATCCGTTCGACCCACTGCAACCGGGTGGCAGCCGCGGCGTGACCAACATCCGCACCGGCAACCCGGACCTGAAGGCCGAGCGCTCGCGTAACTTCAACGTGGGTGCGGTGTGGTCGCCGGATGGCGATACCAGCATCGGCCTGGACTGGTACCGCATCGAACAGGACAACCTGGTCAAGCCTGACAGTGCGCAGTTCATCGTCGACAACCCGACCCTGTTCCCGGGCCGCGTACAACGCGAGAACGGACGCATCCAATTCATCACCAACCAGTACGCCAACCAGGGCGAACTGACCACCTCGGGGCTGGACCTGGACGCCAGCCGTACCTTCCGCACCGACGGTTGGGGCAACTTCACCGTCGCCGGCAGCTGGACCCACCTGCTCAGCTTCAAGCAGCCGCTGGTGGCCGGCCAGGCGCCCTATGACGGGGCCGGCAACAACCGCCATGGCGCGCTGCCGCGCACCCGCGGCACCACCTCGTTGAACTGGGCGGTGGGCGACTGGAGCAGCACGCTGAGCCTGCAGTACGTGAGTGGCTACGACCAGCGTGTGGCGACGGCCACCAGCAATCCGGGGCTACGCGACCGCATCAAGCCGTATCACCAGCTGGATCTGTACGTGGCCTACGAAGGTATTCCCAACACCACGCTGTCGCTGTCGGTGCTGAACCTGACCGACAAGGACCCGCCGTTCGACCCGGCCGGTGGCTCCAACGGTTTCGACATCAGCCAGTACAACCTGCGCGGGCAGTTCGTTTCGCTGGGGGCTCGTTACAGGTTCTGATTGCCACTGTAGAGCCGAGCCATGCTCGGCTGCTCTTCCGACACCGAGGAGCCGAGCGCGGGCTCGGCTCTACAGGGTGTGCGGACCAACGGTCCGCACCCACCGCATCACCGGCTCAGGTGCAGGAACTGCAGGTGCCGTTCGTACTGGCTGATGATGTCGTTGATGATCTGCTTGCGGCTGTAGCCCACCAGGTCGTAGTCCTGGCTGCCTTCGAACAGATGCACTTCAGCGCGGTAGTAGCGCTGGTTGCGCAGCTGCTGCGCGGCGAACGACGGCGTCAGGTAGCCACTCAGGATCACCCGGTACAGGAAGTCCTGCTGCTCGCCGTGGTTGACCGTCAGCTCCATGTCACCCGCTTCGAAGCGGGTGGCCACGTCCCAGCCCTGCCCGCGCAGCTGTTCGGCCACCGCTTCCATCGCCGGCTTCACCGTGTCATCCATGAAGCGGTAGACCTGGTCGCGCACCGGGAAGTGCATGGCCTGGCTCAGGCGCTGGCGCCAGCCCTGGTGGTGCCGGTCGTCACCGATCAGCGGCGAGGGCCGGTATTGCAGCGCGCGCTTGCGGTGCGATTCGTCACTGAAGGCGCGAGTCAGGCCCCACATCATCAGCAACAACACCGCCGAGAACGGCAGCGACGCCAGCACCACCGCCGATTTCAGCGCATCGATGCTGCCGGCAAGCAGCAACCCGGCGGTCAGCACCGCGATCACCGTGCCCCAGAACACGCGCAGCCAACGCGGACCATCATCCTCCGGCGCCCCGCCATGCGAGGACAACGTGGACAGCACCACCGCGCCGGAGTCAGCCGATGTCACGAAGAAAATGAAACTGACGAACACCGTCACCGCGATCACCGCCTTGCTCGACGGATACCCATCCAGCAGGGCATACAGCACGGTGGGTGGATCATCCACCGCCAGTTGCGCCAGTTGCTGCTGGCCATGGTGCAGCACCTGGTCCAGTGCGCTGTTGCCGAAGATCGACAGCCACGCCAGGGTGAAGCCGAGCGGGATCAGCAGCACGCCGAACACGAATTCACGGATGGTGCGGCCACGCGAGATGCGCGCGATGAACAGGCCGACGAACGGCGCCCAGCCGATCCACCAGGCCCAGTAGAACACCGTCCAGCCGCCCAGCCATTCCGGTCGGCCGCCATAGGCGTACACATCGAAACTCTTGCCGACCACGCTGCCGAGGTAGTCGCCCAGGTTCTGCATCAGCGTGCTGAGCAGGTACTGGGTAGGGCCGGCGCACAGCATGAACAGCACCAGCGCGATCGCCAGCAGCATGTTGATGTTGGCCATCCAGCGCACGCCCTTCTCCACGCCTGAAACGGCCACGGCCACCGCCGCGCCCATCATGCTGACCACCAGGATGATCTGCACCAGGTTGGAGTGCGGGATGTTGAACAGGTGCGACAGGCCGGCGTTGAGGTGCAGCACGCCGAAGCCCATGTCGGCGCCGATGCCGAACACGGTGGCGACAATGCCCAGCGCATCCACGGTATAGCCGATCGGGCCATTGATGCGCTTGCCGATCAGCGGGTACAGCGCCGAACGCAGGGCCAGCGGCAGGTTGTGGCGGTAGGCGAAGTAGGCCATCGCCATCGCCGCGAGTGCGAACACGCCCCAGCCATGCAGGCCCCAGTGCAGGAACAGCAGCTGCATGGCCTGGCGCGCGCCGGCCTCACCGGCCGCCGGATCGCCCTGCGGCGGCTGCAGGTAGTGGGTCAGCGGTTCGGAGACGCAGAAGAAGAACAGGGTGATGCTGATGCCGGCGGCGAACAGCATGCCGGCCCAGGAGAGATAGCTGAACTCCGGCTCGTCATGGTCGGCACCGAGCTTGATGCCACCGTACTTGGACAGCGCCACGCCGACCACGAACACCAGGTACAGGGTCATCGCCAGCAGGTAGTACCAGCCGACATTGAGTGCGGCCCAGTCCTGCGCCTTGACCAGAAGGCGGCCCGCACCGAGCGGGAACAGGCTGACAAACAGCGCGAACGCCACGACAACGATCGCCGCGAAGGCGAACACAGGTCGAAGGGTGCGCACCGGGGATTGTTGCGGCTCCAGTACTTCCATGGGGCGGCGTTCTCCGGTAGATCAAAGGGTTAGCCGACCGATTCTGGCTGAACCGCAGTGGACAGAGCATGAAGTTGCGGCCTGTGGTCACAGGCCCGGTCCACCATTCCGTGTTATCACGCGCGCGCCGAAGCGTGCCTGCGAGCGCAGCCGCGCGCGGACCGCGTGCATCGCGGCCACGCGCGTACTGGCCAATCACGACATTACGTGCACCGCGCACAGCTTGTTGCCATCCGGGTCGCGCAGGTAGGCCAGGAACAGCTGGCGCCCGGCCATGGTGCGGATGCCGGCCGGGTCTTCGATGGCGGTGCCACCATGGGCCACGCCCGCATCCTGCCAGCCACGCACCGCCTCGGCGCTGTCGAGGGTGAAACCAATCGTGCCGCCGTTGGCATGGCACGCCGGCTGCCCATCGATCGGTGCGGTGACGATGAACATGCGGCCGTCCTTGAAGTACACCAGCCGCCCCTTGTCATCGAAGACACCGGGACGGGCGCCCAATGCGGTGAACAGGGCATCGTAGAAGCGATGCGCGACGTCCATGTCGTTGGTTCCAACGGTGATGTGGCTGAACATGCGGGCACTCCCTGCGGAAAGACCGCAGTGTCGGCGAGCCCGGCGGTCATCGCAAACGCCCTGGCCGTTGCCCCCCCTGCACAGGGTTTGTCGTACACCTCCCGATCACACTATAATGGGAATCATTCTCATTAATGATCGATGCCGATGGCCGTGCCCGCCGCCTCCAGCACTGCGCTGGCGGGGTTCTACCGCGAACACCATGGCTGGCTGCTGGGCTGGCTGCGCCGCCGCACCCACAACGCCGACTGCGCTGCCGACCTGACCCAGGACACCTTCGTGCGCCTGCTCAGCCGTCGTGTCGATCCGTCCGAACTGCGCCTGCCGCGTGCCTATCTCAGCACCATCGCGCACGCGCTGCTGGTCAACCACTGGCAGCGCGCGGATCTGGAGCGCGCCTACCTGACGGCCTTGGCCGCCCAACCGGAGCCGGTGCATCCATCGGCGGAAGAACGCACGCAGGCACTGCAACTGCTGCACGCCATCGCCGACATGCTGGCCGGCCTGGCCGAACGCCCGCGGCGTGCGTTCCTGCTGGCACGACTGTCTGGCCTGGGCTATGCGGAGATCGGCCAACAACTGGGCGTGTCCGAGCGCATGGTCAAGAAGTACATGGCGCAGGCGATGCTGCATTGCCTGCGCCTGTCCGGCGACGCGGCGGCATGAGTGCGGCATTGGCTGGCCCGGCCCTGGAACAGGCTGCCGAATGGTTCGCGCTGCGCCAGCAGGGCTGGACTGATGACGAGCAGTACCGCTGGCGCGCATGGCTGCAGGCTGATGCCGGCCACGCCGATGCGTGGCGTCGGGTCGAGTCGGTCTGGCAGTCCTTTGCGCCCCTGTCGGCGCCGGCCGCCGCCACCGCGCTGGATGCCGCAGGCCGTCGTCGCCGGCAGGCTCTGCGCAGCCTCGGTGGCGCCCTCGGCATCGGCGCGGTTTCACTGCTGGGCCTGCATGGCCTGCAGGCGCAACGCGGCCTGCAGACGCAGCGCACCGTTGCCGGGCACACCGGGCACTGGAGACTGATTGATGGCAGCCAGTTGTGGCTCAACGCCGACAGCGAAGTCACCATCGACATCGGCAGCGGCCGCCGCGCCCTGCATCTGCTGCGTGGCGAGCTGCTGCTGCAGACCGGCCATCACCCTGCGTTCGCCGGCCAGCCGTTGACCGTGCATGTGCCGGGCGCACGCCTGCAGCCGATCGGCACCCGCTTCGCGGTCGGTCGTGAGGCGCAGGGCAGTCGCCTGGATGTGTTCGAGGGCGTGGTGCGCTGCCTGCCGATGTTCGGTGCGGCGCTGGATGTGGCTGCCGGAGGCGCGGTGCGGATCGGCCCGATGGGCGGGCTCACAACGGTCGCTGCCGATCCTCTGCGCGGTGACTGGCAGGACGGACGACTGCAGGTACAGGACACGCCTTTGATCCGCGTCATCGATGAGCTGGCCCGCCACCATCAGGGCTATCTTGGCTGTGATCCGGCGCTCGCCGCATTGAAAGTCACGGCAGTACTGCCACGCCTGGACAGCACCCAGGCGCTGCATCTGCTGGCCCGCGCCCTGCCGATCCGTGTCGAGCAGCGCTGGCCGTGGTGGACCGTCGTGCGTCCGCTTTGAAATCGCGGTTCCCTTTCTGTGCGCTCACCGGGCACTACAAGGGAACCCATTGCGGATGTTGCCGCCCCCATGAAACTGCCCTGCCCCTCCCCTCGCCCCCTGGCCATCGCCTTGTGCATGGCCCTGGCGACCCCCTGCCTGCTGCCTGCCTCGGTCCATGCACAGGAGACCGCCGCTGCGGTCCGCTGGCAGATTGCGCCCGGCCCGCTCGACCAGGCCCTGACCGCGTTCGGCCAGCAGTCGGGCCTGTCGATCGCTGCCGATGCGCGCCTGACCCGCGGCCGCCACAGCAGCGGCGTGCAGGCCACGCTCGGTACTGACGCCGCATTGGCGCAGCTGCTGGCCGGCACCGGCCTGGCCTTCCAGCGTGATGCCAGCGGTGTGGTGCTGCAGGCGGCACCCACCGCTGAAGCCGGGGTACGCCAGATCGGCACCCTGCGCGTGGCTGGCCAGGCCAGCGAAGGCGCTTCACCGTGGGGCCTCGCCGATGCCGATGCGGTCTACCGTGACAGCGGCTCCCGCGTGCACCTGGACCATCAGCAACTGGAACGCTTCCGCGGCCAGTCGATCGGCGACGTGCTGGCCGGCGCGGTGGGCGTGCACACCGCTGACGTTCGCAACGGCGGTGCGCTGGACGTCAACATCCGCGGCCTGCAGGGCCAGAACCGGGTGCCGGTGATCATCGACGGCGGCCAGCAGGCCATCGACGTGTACCGCGGCTATGCCGGCGTGCAGCAGCGCAGCTATCTCGATCCCGATCTGATCAGTGCGGTCAGCATTGAAAAGGGACCGAGCCTGGCCGCCAACGCCGCCAGCGCGATCGGCGGCGTGGTCTACATGGAAACGTTGAACGTCGATGACATCCTCGATGATGGCCAGACCTGGGGCCTGCGCATGCGCGGCGGCGTGGCCGACAACAGCATCGACCGCACCCGCACCTTCAAGCAGATCGCGCGCGGCAGCGACGACCGCAACAGCCTGCGCGACCCGCGCGACTGGAATGGCAGCGTGGCCTTCGCCCAGCGTGGCGAAGACTGGCAGCTGGTCGCGGCCTATGCGCGGCGCCGCCAGGGCAACTTCTTCGCCGGCAGCAACGGTGCGCATCGCTACGACAACCAGCACCTGTCCAGCGGCGGTACCGGCATGTCCAGCCAGGCCGTATCCAAGCTCTTCCATCCGGGCGATGAAGTGCTCAACACGCATACCGACAACGAATCGGCATTGCTGAAATTCACCTGGACGCCCAACCCGGACCAGCGGTTGGAGCTGAGCCACCGCTACTTCAACTCCAGCTTCGGCGAGATCATGCCGTCGGCGATCGGACGCGTGGGCGAGTCCAACGAATGGGTGACCTACGTGGACAAGGCCAACACCATGTTCCAGTTCGAGCCGGGAAAAATGCGGGTCAACGCCACCTCGCTGCGCCACCGCTACCGGCCCGAGGCACATCCGTGGCTGGACCTGAGCAGCACGCTGTGGTTTACCACCGCCACCAGCCGCATGTTCAACAGCAACATCGCCAACACGCCGCTGTTCAAGGACGTGCCCAACGACCAGATGCCGGACACGCTGGGCGAAACCTACGGCCCGGGACTGCAGTCGGACGTGAAGACCCAGCGCTGGGGCGTGGACAGCAGCAACACCACGAGCTTCAGCAATGCTCTGGGCGACTGGACGCTGCGCTATGGCGCCTCCTTCCAGCACGAGGACACGGCGCCCAACTCACCGGTGCTGCCGGTGGATTTCAACAACAACCGCTACCTGCGCTCGGGCACGCGCCGCGAAGCCAGCGTGGTGGCATCACTGCAGTGGCAGCCGTGGGACTGGCTGTCGCTGACCGCGGGCGGCCGCTTCACCGACTACCGCACCCGCGACCGCAACCGCGTGGCCTTCGTCAGTGAATCGCGCGACCTGCGCTACACCTTCGCGCGCCTGAGCAAGGGCGGCCAGCTGCTGCCCGGCTGGTACAAGGAGTGGTACCCGGATGCCCAGGGCAATTACACCTATGACTCGCTGCGCGCCACGCCCTATGGCGACAGCACGCTGGGCCAGGCCTACGATTTCGACGGCTTCATTCCCGATCCGCGCGGCGCCAACGGCTTCTATACCAAGCAGATTCCCACTGCCTGGGGCTACAAGCCGGCGATCCGGCGCTCCGGCCACGGCTTCGCGCCCTATGCCGAAGCACGCTTCAACCTCGACCAGGACATGTTCTTCTACGTGAAGTACGCGCAGGGCTGGAAGATGCCCAGCCTGTTCGAGTCGACGCTGGGCAACAGCACCTCGGCACCGGTGGCCGACCTCAAGCCGGAGAAGAACCGCGCCTGGGACATCGGCTTCAGCCTGCTCAAGCAGGACCTTTGGCGTGACGGTGATCGCCTGGCGTTCAAGGTCGCCTGGTTCAAGAACGATATCGACAACGCGATCACCCGTCGCTTCGATTCCAGCAACTGGGCGTTCTACGTCGACAACGTCGACAATTACACCGTGTCCGGCTATGAGCTGCAGTCCGGCTATGACGCCGGCATCGCCTACCTGGACCTGTCGGCCAGCTACTACCAGCGCGCGCGTACCTGCGATGCGGCCACCGCCAAGCGCCTGCGCGAAGACCCCTATGCGAAGTGGAGCAAGCTGGACACCACTCCGGACTGCGTGGACGGCGGCTTCGGCACCTCGTTCGTCAACGCGCAGAACCCACCGAAGTACTCGATTCACAGCACGCTGGGCTTCCGCCTGTTCGACAAGCGGCTGGATACCGGCATCCGCCGCACCTACAACAGCGGCCCCACCCACGAACTGGACAAGCCCTGGAACACCACCGGCTCGACCGGCCTGCAGAACATCTACCTGCCGACCGCGATCTATGACTTCTATGCGCGCTGGCAGTTCACGCCGCGCAGCGAAGTGGAGCTGGTGGTCAGCAACCTGCGCAACACCTACTACATGGACACGCTGGCGATGAGCCTGATGCCGGGCCCAGGGCGCACCACGCGGCTGAACTTCACCGCACGCTTCTGAGTGCTTCAGAAACAGCAACGCCCCGGGGAGATCATCCCCAGGGCGTTTGCCTGCGGCGGCTCACGCTCTGGAAGGTGCCAACCGTGGTTCTGGTAGGCGCCAACCTTGGTTGGCACAGCGACGCGTTACTTCGCGGTACTCAGCAACAGCACCGCAACAGTGACCAGACCGATGCCGACCCAGCCGATCGGACGCAGGCGGTTGCCGAACAACAGGCGGCCGCAGGTGGCAGTACCGATCACGCCGATCGCACCCCACATCGCATAGGCCGTGGCCAGATCCATGTAGCGCACGGCCTGGCCCAGCAGGGCAAAGGCGATCCAGACCATGACGATTGCAGCGACGCCCCAGCGCCAGCGGCGGAAACCTTCCGACTTGGCCACCATCATGTTGGCGGCGACGTCGATCAAGGCCGAACAGATCACGAAAAACAACGCCAAGGTATTCATCAGTGCGCCTCCCCGAGGGTGACGCAGACGATGCCGACCACTGCCAGCACCAGGCCGGCCAGCTGCTGCAGCGACAGGCTTTCACCGAAGACGGTGAGGCCGACCACAGTGAGCAGGGTCAGGCCGAGGCCTTCCCATACCGCATAGGCCACGCCCACGGCGATGCGGCGCACCGACTGCGCGAGGAAGAAGTAGGACAGCGCCAGCGCGCCGGCCATGATCAGATAGCCGGTCCAGCCGCCATCGCGAGCGGCATGGGCCATGAACGAGGTGCCGACCACTTCGGCGACGATCGCCACGGTCAGACAGGCCCAGGCGACCAGCGCGCCACGGGCGGGAACAGTACGGGACATGTGAAGCTCCTTGCAGGGCGGGGACCACGCCGCCTCATCAATGGATCCACACCGAGCGTGGAGGGTCCGGAACGCCCCGCAGACGGGGGCGACGGAAGCAAGTATCATCGCCTTTTACGGTGGTATCAAAATGGATTCCATCGACAGGAGCGATGGATCAATGCCCTACTCCCCTGAATCCCTGCAGGCCTTCGTGGAAGCCGCGGCGCTGGGCTCGTTCTCGGCGGCGGCGCGACGCCTGCGCAAGACCCAATCGACGGTCAGCACCGCCATCGCCCACCTGGAAGCCGACCTGGGCGTGAGCCTGTTCGACCGCAGCGGGCGCTACCCGCAGCTGACCGAGGCCGGGCGCCAGGTACTTGGGCACGCGCAGGAAATCCTGGCTGCCGATGCCCGCCTGCAGCAGTTGAGCGTACGCCTGGCCGCACCGGTCGAGCCGCGCTTGACCGTGGCATTCTCCGACGTCTACCAACTGGACCCGGAGCAGCGGATCCTGCAACGCTTCGCCGAGGCATTCCCGGAGATCGAGCTGGAATGGCTGGACGCCGAGGGCGAGGACGTGCTGGAACTGGTGAGCAACGGACGCGCCGCGCTGGGTCTGCTGCCACGGCAGGAGCACTATCCGGACGGACTGGTGGCACGTCCGCTGGCGCACCACAGCGAGCTGTCGGTGTATGTGGCGCGCGAGCATCCGCTGGCCAGCGCTGGCCGTCGCGCCGCCGCACAGCTGGCGCGGCATAGACAGGTGCGCTTGAGCGCGGAAGTCGATCATTCCCGCGTGGTCACCGGCCTGGCCTGGACCGCCACCGACTACCTGATGGTGATGGAAATGGCCGAGGACGGCCTCGGCTGGGCCGAACTGCCGCGCGCACTGGTACAGCGCTACGACCGCGGGCGGATGGTGGAACTGCTGCTGCCCGGCTGGCCGCGGCGCATCCACAGCGACCTGCTGTGGCGCCGCGACACGCCACCAGGCCCAGCCGCACTCTGGTGGGCCGAGGCGCTGGGGTGAAAAGGGGACGGAGGGGATTAAGTCGTTTGTGACCTAGTACTGCCGGGTCACAAACGACTTAATCCCCTCCGTCCCCTTTTTCAGTTGCCGGCCAGCGGCCGGCACTACCGATCAGGGGTGCGCCAGCGCGTAATCCAGCGCCGAGCACACTGCGGCCACCTGCGCGTCGTTGCACTGCTGCGGGGTCGCACGCGGGCTGTCCGGGTAGACCTCGGTGGTGGTGGTGTACTTCGCCCCGGTAATGCCGGCGCACAGGCCCAGCTTCACCAGCGGGTACTCGATCACGCCATGCGCCACCACCGGCGAACCGATGATCTCGCCCTTGTCGTCGGCCGGCGCGATGTGGGTGACCATCTCCACCGCAGCGATCACCGCCTGCTGGAACGCCGCCTGCGGGTTCTCGCTGTCGTCCACCAGATAGAAACCATCTGGAATCAGGCCCGGCTCGAACGGCTTGCCGTCGCGCGCGGCCAGCGCCGGGCGGAACTCGCTCTCGTCGCTGTCGGTGGTTTCGTGCAGGTCGATGTGCAGCACGAACTGGTCCTTGATCGGTGCGATCAGTTCGATCAGCGCGGTCGACTCGCGGGCCGGGCCGTCGGCGCGGAAGTTGCGGTTCGGGTCGATCGCATCGAAGTTCCAGCGATTGATGCGCTCGAAGCCCCACGGATTCACGCACGGTGCCACCAGCAGGTTGGCCTTGCCGGCGTAATCGGCCGCGTGCTTTTCGAGAAACTCCAGCGCGCCTATCACGCCGCTGGTCTCGTAGCCGTGCACGCCACCGGTGACCAGCGCGGCCGGCAGCGCCGGGTTCCAGTCGCGGCTGCGCAGGGCGAACAGGGTGTAGGTCTCGCCGGCGTAGTCGAGCTGGCCATAGGCCACCTTGTCGAAGCGCGAAGCCAGTGCCTCGATGCGCGGCAGCACCTCCTCGTCGTAGCGACGCAGGCGCTGCTGGCGGCCACGCCACGCCTCCCGTTCCGCCGCTCCCCACGGCTGGCCAGGGGTTCCGACGGGGTAGAAAGCGGCTTGGGACATGGCAGATCTCAGCGAGTCAGGAAGCAATCACCCACTTTACCACCGGCCCATCAGCATGAACCGGAGACGCATTCCATTGGCGAATGGAATCAGCAATAATTCTCATTTACGCCCTTCCACGACCTGCATCGATGCCCATCCGCGCCCCGCAAACGGCCCGCCTGCCACTGGCCGCCGCCCTCGCCCTGTGCCTGCTCCCGGCTGTCAGCGCCTTCGCCCAGGACGGCGCCACCACGCTGGACAGCATCCAGGTCTCCGGCAGCTGGCTGGGCACCGGCCTGCACGACAGCGTGAAGAGCTTCGCTGGCGCGCGCACCGTGGTGGACCGTCAGCGCATCGAAGCCAGCGGCGCGGCCAGCATCGGCGATGCCATGCGCCGCATCCCCGGCGTGCAGGTCACCGACAACTCCGGCACCGCCGGCAGTTCGGTCTCGCTGAACATCGGCGTGCGCGGCCTGACCGGGCGCTACTCGCCGCGCTCGACCGTGCTGCTCGATGGCGTGCCGCTGGCAGTGGCGCCGTATGGCCAGCCGCAGCTGTCGTTCGCGCCGACCAGCCTGTCCAACATCGAATCGATCGACGTGGTGCGCGGTGGCGGCGCGGTGCGCTACGGCCCGCAGAACGTGGGCGGCATCATCAACTTCAGCACCCGCGCCATTCCCACCGAGGCCGGCCTGCACGGTGAGGCCGGCGTGCGCTACACCGCCTACGACCACGGCGGCGGAGACAGCACCCAGTACAACGCCTTCCTCGGTGGCACCGGCGACAACGGCCTGGGCGCGGCCCTGCTTTATTCCGGCCAGGACGGCCGCGGCTGGCGCCAGGGCAGCGATGACCGTTTCAACGACCTCGCGCTGAAGTTCGCGTACGCCATCGACGAACAGCAGGAACTGCGCGCCAAGCTCTCCTACTACGATGTGCGCTCGCTGACCCCGGGTGGCCTGACCCGTGCCCAGTACGAAGCCGACCCGTTCCAGAACACGCGCCCCACCGATTTCTGGAAAGGCCACCGCACCGGCATCGACCTGGGCTACACCAATACGCTCTCGGCCAACAGCGAGTTCGAGGTACTGGCCTATTACAACGAAAGCAGCCGTGCCAGCTCGCTGATCAACGCCGCCAATACCCAGCTGACCGTGCAGCCGCGCGACTACCGTGTGCTCGGCATCGAGCCGCGCTACACCCAGCGCCTGCACTGGGGCGCCAGCGTGCACGACATCACCGCCGGCTACCGCTTCCTGCGCGAGCGTGGCAACGACCGCAGCTACACAGTCACCCGCCGCACCGGCGCGGCCAGTGCCACCACCCGCTTCGACAACGCCACCGACGCACACGCCTTCTACATCGACGACCGCATCGCGATCGGCCAGTGGCGGATCACCCCGGGCGTGCGCATGGAGTGGATCGACATGGACCGCCGCCAGGCCGGGGGCGCGGCGACCTTCAGCAGCCGCAACGACAAGGCGCTGCCCTCGCTCAACATCGCCTATCTGCTGACCCCGCAGCTGACCGTGTTCGGCAACTACACCACCTCGTTCGGGCCGGTGCAGAACATCCAGCTCAATTCGCAGACCGCCAGCAACCCGCTGAACCCGGAAGTGGCCAAGACCACCGAACTCGGCGCACGCTGGCAGGACGGTGCGCTGCGCGCGGAAGTGACCGTGTTCAAGATGCGCTTCGACAACCAGATCCTGCAGGTGCCGGGCATCACCCCGCCAACCTTCCAGAACATCGGCGCCACCGACCACAAGGGCGTGGAGAGCGCGCTGGAGTACCACTTCAGCGAAGACAGCGCGCTGGCCGGGTTGGAGCTGTACGCCAACTACACCTGGACCAAGGCGATCCAGCAGTCCGGCGACAACCGTGGCCTGGACGTGCCGTTCTACTCGCGCGACACCGACAGCGTCGGCGCCCGCTACGCGCTGGCCGGCTGGACCTTCAATGTCTCCAGCACCCACCAGAGCGGCCAGTTCTCCGATGCGGCCAACACCTGGGCCGAGAGCGCCGATGCGCGCGTGGGCCGCGTGCCGGGCGTGCGCCTGTGGAACGCGCAGGTGGCCTGGCAGGTGCCGGGACTAGGTGACAGCGAGATCGCGCTGGGCGTGAACAACCTGGCCGACAAGCGCTGGTACACCCGCAACGTCGATGGCAACGCCGGCCGCATGGTGGCCGCGCCACGCACCTTCTACCTGCAGGGCCGCTACCGCTTCTGACGCAGTAACCGCCCGATGCAGTGACGGCGGCGATCACGGTGGCGGCGTATCATGCCGCCACCATGTCATTGCCTGTTTCGCCATCGCGCCTGCATCTGGCCTTCCAGGGCCTGCGCCTGCGCCTGCGCGGCAGTGACCTGTGGTTCATTGCGCTTGCCCTGCTGGTCGGCCTGATCGCCGGCTACCTGACCTTGCTGCAGTCCGGCATCGCACGCTGGCTGCAGGGCACCCTGTACGGGCTGGACGACGGCATGCGCCTGAGTTCCCTGCCCTCGCTGACCTGGACCGCGCTGCTGGTACTGCCACTGGGTGGTCTGCTGGTCGGCCTGGTCAGCCTGGCCGCGACCCGGCTCAAGCGGCCCCTGCTCGATGCGGTGGAAGCCAATGCCCTGCATGGCGGCCGCATGTCGATGCGCGACAACCTCATCGTGCTGACCCAGACCCTGCTGTCCAACGGCTGCGGCGCCTCGGTCGGGCTGGAGGCGTCGTATACGCAGATGGGCGCGGGCAGCGGCTCGCAACTGGGCCGGGTGATGCGCCTGCGCCGCAACGACGTGCGCATCCTGGTCGGCGCCGGTGCCGCCGGCGCCATTGCCGCCGCCTTCGGTGCACCGCTGGCTGGTGCGTTCTACGCCTTCGAGATCGTCATCGGCGCCTACACCCCGGCCGCGCTGGCCCCGGTGGCGGTCGCTGCATTGGCTGGCGCATTCGTCGCCGACCAGGCGGGGATCGAGGCCTACCTGCTGCCTGCCGCCTCGACGATTGATGTCCGCGTCGCCGACTACGCCATCTACGGCCTGCTCGGCTGCTGCTGCGCGATGGTCGGCATCGCGGTGATGCGGCTTATCGCTTCGATCGAGGGTACGGTCAAGCGCAGCCCGTTGCCGTTGTGGGGCCGGCCGGTGGTGGGCGGCCTGCTGCTGATTCCGCTGGCACTGGCCAGCCCACAGGTGCTGTCGTCCGGCCATGGCGCGCTGCACCTGGACCTGACCACGCATCTGCCGCTGATCTGGATCGGCGGCCTGCTGACCCTGAAGTGCCTGGCCTCGGGCATCTCGCTGGGCTTCGGCTTCCGCGGTGGCCTGTTCTTCGCCTCGTTGTTCATGGGCACCCTGGTCGGTGCCCTGTTCGCCGGCCTGCTCGCCATGGCCACCGGCGTGCCGGTGATCGACGCCACCTCCGCCGCGCTGGCCGGCATGGCCGCACTGGCCGCTGCGGTGGTCGGCGCACCGATGACCATGGCCATGCTGGTGCTGGAAGGCACCCACGACTTCCTGCTGACCAGCGTGGTGATGAGCGCGGTGCTGGTCTCCAGCACGCTCGTGCGGCAGTGGTTCGGCTATTCGTTCTCGACCTGGCGCATGCACCTGCGCGGCGAGACCATCAAGAGCGCCCGCGACGTGGGCTGGGTGCAGAACCTCAACGCCGGCCGGTTGATGCGCAAGGGCGTGGCCACCGCCCCGGCCGACCTTGATGCCGCCGCCTTCCGCCAGCGCTTCCCGCTGGGCTCGGGCAGCCGCGTGATCCTGATCGACAGCGAAGGCCATTACGCCGGGATCGTGCAGATTCCGCGCGTGTACGGCGACGGCGTGAAGCCCGAAACCACGATCGGCGAACTGGCGGAAAACCGCGACGTGTCACTGCTGCCAAGCGCGGACGTGGTCACCGTGATGCAGCGCTTCGACCACACCCAGGCCGACGAACTGGCCGTGGTCGCTGCCGACGGCCAGGTGCTGGGCGTGGTCTCCGAAGCCTTCGTACGCAAGCGCTACGCCGAGGAACTGGACAAGCGCCAGCGCGAACTGATGGGCGAGCGGGTCGAGGACACCGACTGACCCCGCAAAAAGGGGACGGAGGGGATTAAGTCGTTTCTGGCCCCCTCGAAATCCACGTATGGCGTGGATCTACTGTCACCTCGACCGGGTAGACTCCGGCCATGCGCTTCATTGAAACCTTCCAGGCCGGTCCCTTCGCCGACACCGTGGTCAGCCTGCTGGCCGCCTTCGTGCTGGGCACGCTGATCGGCGCCGAGCGCCAGTACCGGCAACGCACCGCCGGCCTGCGCACCAACGTGCTGGTGGCGGTCGGCGCCGCTGCCTTCGTCGACCTGGGCATGCGCATCGCCGGCAGCGCCGAGGCGGTGCGGGTGATCTCCTACGTGGTCTCCGGCGTCGGCTTCCTCGGCGCCGGCGTGATCATGAAGGAAGGCATGAACGTGCGCGGGCTGAACACCGCCGCCACGTTGTGGTGCTCGGCGGCGGTCGGCAGCTGTACCGGCGCGGACATGTTGGCCGAAGGCGTGCTGCTGACGGTCTTGATCATCGCTGGCAACACCCTGCTGCGGCCGCTGGTGAATGCGATCAACCGCATCCCGATCAACGAGACGGCCACCGAGGCCACCTACGAGGTGCGCCTGAGTGTGGATGCCGAAGCGGTGCCACGTGTACGCGAACGCCTGGTCGATGCGCTGGAGGCGGCGCAATATCCGGTCGGTGATGTGCAGGTGGTCGAGCATGCCGACGCGCCCACCGATGTGATCGCGGTGCTGGTCAGTACCGCCGTGAGTGCCGATGAGCTGGACGTGGTGCTGGCGCGGATGGAGCATGTGCCGGGCGTGCTGCACGCCACCTGGGAAGTCAGTACCCGCGATTGATTCATCCACGCATGGCGTGGATCTACCGAGGTTGTGGTGCAGTAGATCCACACCATGCGTGGATGCGCTTCTCTCACCCACCCGCCAGGCGCTGCTGGGCCCGCAGCAACTTACGGAACGAACCGCACTGGCGCGCATCCTGCGCTTCCGGGCAGGCCGCCGCGCGTTGTAGATGGCGGCGTACCCGCTGCAGCTGGGTGATCTGCTGCTGCAGCACATCGGCCTGTGCCAGCAGGGCTTCGCGATCCAACGTAATGCATCCGCGCTGAGGCGGCAGCGACAACCCGATCTGCTGCAGCGACAACCCGGCCGACTGGCCAAGGCCGATCAACGCCAGGCGCTCCAGCACCTGCTCGTCGTACTGCCGGCGCAGGCCGCGACGGCCCAGCGACTGCAACAACCCGAGCTGCTCGTAGTAGCGCAGGGTCGAGGCCGGCACGCCGCTGCGCTTCACCACCTCGCCGATATCCAGTTCACGCATGGGCTTGACCTCAAGTCGCCTTCAAGCATCAACCTATGGGCAACTTCCCGGCAGGACAAGGCCATGGCCAGTACATCCCACGTTGATCAGAATGCGCTCTGGAATGGCCCTGGCGGCCAGATCTGGGTCGCCCAGCAGGCCATCCTCGACGGCCTGTTCCAGCCGATGGCCGACCTGCTGGTGGCCGAGCTTCCGCAAACCGTCACGCAACTGCTCGATATCGGCTGTGGCACCGGCGCGAGCCTGCTGGCATCAGCCGCCGCTCGCCCGGCGACACACAGCACCGGCCTGGACATCTCCGCGCCGATGCTGGCACTGGCCCGCCAGCGCGCCGAGGCGGCCGGACTGGACGCGGACTTCATCGTGGCCGATGCGCAGCAGCATCCGCTGCCCTCCGCGCACTTCGACTGGATCCAGTCGCGGCTGGGTGTGATGTTCTTCGAGGATACCGGCGCGGCCTTCGCCAACCTGCACCACGCCGCGCGACCGGGTGCCGGCCTGCGTTTCATCGCCTGGCGCAGCGCAGAGGAGAACCCATTCATGACGACGGCCGAGCGTGCCATTGGCGATGAACTCGATCTACCCCCACGCGTGCCAGGAGCACCCGGCCAGTTCGCCTTTGCCGATGGCCAGCGCGTGCAGCGTCTGTTGCAGGCCGCCGGCTGGAAGGATGTGGAGTTGGTCGCGGTAGACCTGCCGTGCTCGATTGCCCGCGATGAACTGCCGACCTATGTCGGCCAGCTGGGCCCGTTGGGCTTGGCGCTGCGCAATCTGCCCGAAGACCGCGCCGACGCACTTCGAAACAAGGCGCTGGCCGCGTTCGCGCCCTTCATCGAAGGCGACCGTGTGCGCGTCGATGCCGCCTGTTGGCTGGTCCGCGCCGCGCCTGATACAAAAAAAGGGGACGGAGGGGATTAAGTCGTTCTTGCCCCGGCTGTGCCGGAAACGACTTAATCCCCTCCGTCCCCTTTTTCTACTACAGCGCCTCGCCGGCGTCGGCCAGGCGCGATTCAATCAGCGCATACCACTGCTGCAGCACGTCGATCAGCATGTCCAGCTCGGCGTCGGTGCGCTGCGCGCGCCCACTGCGCAGGCAGGCCTGGGCTTCCTGCAGCTGGGCGAGGAAGCCGGCCACGGTGTCTGCCTGCAGGATCAATCCCGGCAGGCGCCGCCCGGGAATGCGCACCACCGCATGATTGCCGAGCTGGCCGTACACACTCAGTGTGGTTTCCGTCTTCATGGAAAGAGGCAGGAATTGGGCGTTCATCGCGTGCACCATGGAAAACCTGAGCCGCCGGCAGGCGTGGACAACAGGGGGAGACGTGGCCACGTCCTGCCGGCGGTCAGGGGGGACTCGGGATGCCGGGGACTTGCCCCGGCGCAGGATTCTCAGCGTGGCTGCGCCACACCCGCGATCTGCACGCGCCGGTTCGGCGCCAGGCAGGCGATCAGCTCGCGACGGTTGCGCTGCTCGCACTGCACGATCGGCTCGGCCGCGCCGCGCCCTTCGGCACTGATGCTGGCTGCAGGCACGCCGCCCTGCACAAGCGCGCTGCGCACGGCCTCGGCACGTCGCTGCGACAGGGCCTGGTTGTAGCTGGCACTGCCGATACGGTCGGTATACCCGGTCACCCGGATTGACTGCACCTGACTGGCCTCGCGCACCTGCGCCAGTACGCCCTGCACGGCCTGCTGGCCTTCGGCACTGAGCACCGCGCTGTCGAAACCGAACAGCGCATCGGCGGACAGGCGCAACGGCTGCTCCGGCAACGGCGCCGGTGCAGGCGGGGCCGGCGGCCGCGGCGGGTCCAGCACCGCCGCACATGATTCAGGCTTCCAGTAGCCACCCTGGGCGATGCCCTTGCTGTCGAATCGCACCTGGAACTGGCAGGTGAAGTACTCCGCGCCCTGCGCAGTGCGGAAGTTGAACAGGTAATTCCACTCACGTACGCCCCACATGCCTTCGTTGAAGTGCGGCGTACCCAGCAGCGTATACAGCTGGCGCTTGCTCATGCCCGGCGCGAAACGGCGCAGGTCGGCGACGTCGGGATAGATGCCTTCCTTCAACGAGGCCTTCGAGGCCTCCGGGAACTGCACGGCGGTGGTTTCGGCAGGACCTTCGGCGGCCGGCGCATGGCTGCGGCAGGCGGCCAGCAGGCCCATTCCCAGGACCAGGCCCAGCACTGCGGCCATCTGGCCGGTGCGGGCGATGCGATGCTGTTTCATGTCATTCCCCCTTTGGACGTTTCCGCGATGCCGGGCCGCGCGTGCGGCCCGGCGGCGGGGATCACCACTGGATGCCTGCACCAACGGCCACACCGGCCTCGCCACGGCTGTTGGTCGAGCCGCTGAACTTGTAGATCCAGCGGCCACCTTCCGAGACACCGGAGATGCCGACCGCAACGCCGGATTCGCCGTTGTAGCTGCCGGCGGCGACCGAGGCCATGCTGCGGCCCGCTTCGCTGGGCTGCGGCAGTGCTGCGGTGGCCATTGCCGAGGCGATGCCGGCCGAGGCGCGGTTGTCGGTCTTGCGCAGGTCGCGCTCGAAGCCACCCATGCGCTCGTCGGTGTAGGCCTTCGACCAGTCCAGGGTCTGCGCCATGCCCGACTTCAACTGGTCGACGTTGACTGCGTCGGTACCGGCGGTACCGGCGGCGACGTTACGCACCGTGGTCGGGCCGCTGTTGGTGCTGCCCAGCGTGACACTGTTGTAGTTGGTCGCGCCGTTCACCGTGGTGTCGTAACGGATCGTACCCTGCTGCGAGGCCTGCAGCTGGCGTACGTTGACCGCGTCGGTCGCCTGCGAACCGTCGGCCACGTTGACCACCTGGCGTTCGGCACCGGCGGCACCGACCGAGACCGTGTTGGCCCGGTTCGCCACCGAACCCGCACCCAGCGCCACCGAGTTGTCGGCCTGCGCCTGCGAGCCATTGCCCAGCGCGGTCGAGTTGGCACCGGCGGCGGTGGAGCCAGCGCCACCTGCGGCCGAGTTGGCACCGCTGGCGGACGGATCGGCCAGGTTGTTGGTGTTGTTGGCGCGGAAGCTGCCGGCCACGTTGGTGATGTTCTGGATCTTCTGGTCGGTGTACTTCTTCGATTCGTCGATGGCGTAGTTCACGCCGTTCTTCAGCTGGCCGACGTTGGTCGCGTCGTACGTATCGGAACCGTCGGCGACATGGGTGATCTTGCGCTCGCTGCCGGTGCTGCCGACCGAAACCTCACCGGCCGAGTTGCTGGCGCCGGTCTCGCCATAGGCGCCGGTGTAGCCGCTCTGCGCACCGACGCTGGCCACCGACCCGGCACCCAGGGCGACGCTGTTGCCGGCACTGGCGCTGGCGCCGTTGCCGACCGCCACGCTGTTGGCACCGGCCGCACTGGCCTGCGGGCCGACCGCCACCGCTTCCGCACCGGCAGCCGTTGCAGGCGCTGCGGTCGAGTTCACTGCCAGGTAGGCACTGCCACCGCTGTTGTTGGTGATGCGTTGGTTGAGGACCTTCAGCGAGCCGTCCACCGCAGTGAAGGCGGCGGTGACATTGTTGTAGTCGCCGCTGGTGAAGGTGCCGTCGGTGGCGATGCTGGAGATGCTGAACTTCGGCGCGGTCCACACGTTGGTGGTGCCGTTGTACGCGGTGGTGCCACCGAAGTAGTTGGCGATGGTGCTGTTCGTGCTGAACAGCTGGTCGCCGGTGATGGCATCACTGCTGCCGGCCAGGATGCTGCCGGCGGCGACGTTGGTGATCTTCACCGCGCCGGTGCCGGTACCCGTCAGCGTCACGCTGTTGAGCACGTTGCCACTGCCATCGACGTCGTACTTCACGGCCAGCTTGTCGATCTCATCGGTCTGGTCGGCAACGTTGGCCAGCGAGTTGCTGACCGCATCGAAGGCGGTACCGACGTCGTTGTAGCTGCCCTTGGTCACGGTGCCGTTGGCGGCGACGTTGTTGATCGAGTAGGTCGGTGCGGTCAGCACGCCGCTGGCGTTGACCGCCGCGCCACCACCGAGGTGGGTGGCCACGGCCTGGTTGGCCGCAAACAGCTGGGCACCGTTGATGGCCTCGCTGCTGGTGGCACTGACCTGGCCCGGGCCGAGATTACGCAGCGTGGTGGCCGTGCCGGTCTGGCCGAGCGTGGCACTGGCGTAGTTGACGCTGCCGTCGCCATTGAGGTCATAGCGCAGTGCCCCCTGTTCCGACGCCTGCAGCTGGCCGACATTGACCGCATCGGTCGCTGCGGTACCCGCAGCCAGGTTGGTGACCTGACGCTCAGCACCGGCGGCACCGATGGACACGCTGTTGGCACGGTCAGCCAGGCTGCCGGCACCCACCGCGATGCTGTTGGCGGCGGTGGCGCGGGCGTTGGTACCGACGGCGATCGAGTCGGCGCCGCTGGCCAGTGCCTCGGTACCGGTCGAGTTCACCCGCAGGTACTTGGTGCCACCGTTGCGGATGTCGGTGATCTGCGTGTTGAGATTGACCAGCGAACCATCGACCGCGGCGAAGGCATCGGTGGCGTTCTCATACAGACCCTTGGCGATCGCACCGCCGGTGGAGATGGTGCTGATCTCGAACAGTGGTGCGGTGAAGGCACCGCTGGCCGGATCGAAGGCTGCGCGACCGCCGAAGAAGCTGGCGATGGCCGCATTGGTCGCCGCCAACTGGCCGCCATTGACCGCTTCCAGGCTGCCGGCGGTGACCGCACCGCCGGCCAGGTTGCCGATGGTGGTAGTGCCGGTGCCCGCACCGAGCGTGACGCGGCGATAGTTCGGATTGCCGGCACCGTCCAGATCGTAGGTCACCGCAGCGGCCGCCACATCATCGATCAGGCTGATGGCACCCTTCAGCTGGGCCACGTTGACCGCATCGGTATTGACACTACCGGCGGCCACGTTGGTGATCTGGCGCTCGCCGCCACCGGCGGTACCCACCGACACTTCACCGGCCGAGACCTGCGGCGCAGTGAGGCCATAGGCGCTGTAGCTGGCCTGGGCACCGCGCAGCGCGGCCGAACGGTAGCCCAGTGCAACCGAATTGGCCTGGTTAGAGGTCGCCTCGGCACCGAGCAAGGTCTGCCCGTTGGCCGTGCCCACCGCGCTGTCGCCGACGATCACCGAATGACCCATGCGTGCGGCGTAGTCCGCGGTCGGCACGCCGGTCGGGTTGCTCGGGTCATTGGTGCCTGCACCCGGGAAGGCCACGTTGGCATCGACCTTCGGCAGTTCGTGGCGGGCATTGGCGCCGATCACCACTTCCTTCGAACCGTTGGCAAAGGCGCCGTCACCCATCAGCACCTGGTAGTCCTGCGCGGCGTTGACGGCCCAGCAGGAGATGTCGGCGAGGACGATATCCAGGCACTTGGCCGCCCATGCCGGCGAATCCTTCGGCAGCAGCAGCCCGAGCAGGCCGCCGGGATTGCCGTTGTTGATGTTGTAGATGTAGCTGTCGGAGGTGACACCGCCGATCAGGGTCAGGTGCGAGCTGCCGCCGGTGACGGCGCCGCCCAGGCCATTGAGGGTGCTGCCGACCGGCGACAGGTTGACCACCGGCAGGCCCAGCACATTGACCGTCGAGTAGGTCTGCATCACGTTGGCGTTGCTGAGCTTGAGGTTGCCGTTGCTCAGGTAGCCGTTGCCACCGAACAGGCTGGTGGTGGTCGGGCCGATCAGCTGCCCGACATTGCCGACCAGGCCACCGGTGCCGATGATCAGGCCCGCGTTCGGATCGGCCGGAGCCGGCGCCTTCGGGCTGGTCGGCGGGATCGCCGAGGGCTTGGTCAGGCCGAGACCGCCGAGGGTGCCGCCGACCAGGCCACCCACGGCACTGCCGAGATTGCCGATGGTGCCATTGAGGTTGCCGTTGAGCAGGTTACCGACGGCGCCGCCGACATTGCCGAGCGTATCGCCCAGCAGGCCACCGAGGCCGCCGGTGCTGCCACCTGTAGCGCCATTGAGTACACCGCCGACGGTGCTGCCGACCGAACCGACCGTGCCGTTGAGCGCACCACCCACGGTGCCGCCGACCGCACCAACCGTGCCAACTGCACCGTTGAGTGCCCCGCCGACTACGCTGCCGACCGAACCGACCGTGCCGTTGAGCGCACCACCGACGGTGCCGCCGACTGCACCAACCGTGCCAACCGCACCGTTGAGTGCGCCGCCGACGGTGCTGCCGACCGCACCAGCCGTGCCGTTGAGTACACCACCCGCAGTGCCGCCGACTGCACCAACCGTGCCAACCGCACCGTTGAGTGCGCCGCCGACGGTGCTGCCGACCGAACCGACCGTGCCGTTGAGCGTGCTGCCCACTGCCCCGCCCACCGCACCAACCGTGCCGTGCAAGGCGCCGCCGACCGCACCAACCGTGTTGCCGACGGTGCCATCAAGCACGCCACCCACGGCGCCACCTGCCGCGCCGACAACGCCGCCCACCAGGCCACCCACGCCCAGTGCGCTGTTCTGCGCTGCCACAGTCGCTTGGCCGGCCAGCTTCAGATTGCGGTCGGCCACGACTTCCTGGCCATCGGGCGCCTGCACGCGCACTTTGCCGGCAACACCGGTATCGAAAGCTGCGGTGATCGCACGATCATGGGTCTCGCCCGGCAGCTCCTCCTTTGCCGGCAACGTGACCGCCGCCGTCGCCTTGACCTGCCCCTGACCATCGATCTGGTGGCCCGCCAACTTCAGCTGCGAATCCACCTTGCCGTCAACGGACGCCTTGAGGCCGGACAGCGAGCCAGCGGATGCGCCAGCAACAGCGGCGGCCGCCTTGGCACCGGTATCGATCGAGGCCGCCTGGGCACCGGCGATGCCAACCCTGGCCTTCGCCTGCGCATCCGCAGCCACACCGAGCGGCGCATGCGCGGACGGCGTAACGTTGGCCGCCAGTGAGGCATCAATCTTCGCCACATTGGACGCTGCGTGCCCCAGCCCGACATTGGCGCGAACATCGGCGGCCAGTGCAGGAACCGCGACCTGCTTCGGCGCGGCGTTCGCCGCCAGCTTCACCTGTACGGTCGCCGGCAGCACGTCGCGCACGATCGGCAGCGAGGTCGTACTCAGCTGCAGGCCCACACGCGCGTCTGCGCTGATCGCCGGACTGCTTTGCGCCTGGCGCGATGCCGCGGCCAGCGCGACTTCTGCGTCGACCTTGACCGGCATCGGCTGCGCGTATTTCGCGGCCAGTGCCTGCAGATCACGCAGCGACTGATTGGATTCGGATGCTCCTGCATGCCCGCTGGCCAGCGCACACAGCAGGGCCAGGGCCAGTGCGGTCGGCATCAGCAGGACACTGCGCGGATCGCGGGCGGCGCTGCCGCCGCTATCGCCGGTGGCCAGTTCCGAGGCCACAACCAGAGCATTGAGCTGGCGGTTCCATACACGCCGGTAGATGCGGTTCATGAGCATTTCCCCCGTAGGCGAACAACTGGAATGTCAGTGGACTTGCCGTTAGGCAGGTGACTGACATTTCAGCGTTTGCAACGGCGGCTGCGCACTTCATTCCGGCACGGCAATCGCGCATTCCGGCAAATCCACGTTCGGAATCGGCAGCCGGTTATGCAGAAGCGGCAACCATATCGGCAAGCGGATATGCAATTCCGGCAGGAACCGCCGGGAAACCCTTATGGGGCCTGGATCAGGCGGGCTGGCCGATCTGCGCGGGTGCGCGCATCAGCGTGTCACGCGGCAGTTCACCGAAGACCTTGCGGTAGTTGTCGGCGAAACGCGAAAGGTCCCACAGGCCACAACTGAGGGCGATGGCCTTGACCGAACGGCGGCTGGAATCGGCCATCGACAGGCTGCGGCAGGCTGCGCACAGGCGCAGCATCGACAGGTAACGATTGGGCGACGTACCGAACAGGTCCTCGAACGCGTAGCGCAGCCCACGCTCACTGACACCGGCAGCGTCGCAGATCTCATTCATGTAGATATTGCGGCGCAGGTTGAGGCGCATGAAGTTTTCCGCCCGCTGTGCGATCAGATAATGCGTGCGCCGCGCACGGCTGCAACCCGGGCGTTCGGCGGAACCCGCACCCAGCAGTGCCTGCACGTGTTCGTGCAGCAGCCGCTCGGTTTCTTCCGGCTGCAGGCCCGTGCCTTGGCCCAGCTGCAGGTGCAGCTGCTGGTAATGCTGTGCCAGCGGGGCGGCCTCGCTGGCGAGATTGAACAGTGAAAGCGCCTGTCCGGCCGGCGGCGTGCTGCGCAGGCTCAATTCGGTCAGCTTGCGTTGCACCCGTGCCACCGGCACCAGCATCAGGGTCATGTGCGTGCCCGGGCTCAGGGTGAACTCGCTGATGCCCTCGGGCATCACGGTCAGCGCCATCCCAGGGGCAAGCGGTACGCCATGGCACCAGCTCAGGGTTTCATCGGTCGCATGCAGATACCCCAGCATCGCCCAGTCCGGCGGCAGCATGAAACGTCCACGGCAATGGAATCCACAGCTGATGCTGCAGAACAACGCCTCCTCGTGCACGCGTGACGCGAAGGCCGCCCGCGGCCCATTGCCATCGAGCAGAAGCAGTTCGACATCACATACACGAAGCACGCCGCTCAGCGTCGCCAGGTCAATCGACCGCAGGCCGCTGTCGTCGCTGTCTCCTACCCCACCATCGACCATGACAGTGTCGTCCCCCGATTATCCGCCGTGCGGTACGGCCCCCACTGCCTGACAGGGCGCGCACCTCTCATGGAATCTCTTCCATCACCGGGATGCGCGCCGCCAAGGTGCGCACCCCAAAAGAAACGCGAGTACTTGAATGCGAGTATGCCCGATAATTCAATGGGGTAAACATCTGCACCGCGTTGAATAAGAAGGATACAGAGGTGAAAATCAGATTGTCGTGTTTGGCACAGTTTTCGCATGCGACCTGAAGCCTGCCTCACATTATCTGCACGTCGATGAATCGTTGTGCGGGCGAACGGATTTCCGTCACAGAACCCGGCTTTGAAACTAAGGACCAATGGGATTCTGCCGAATTTGCATATAGGTTCCGGTTGCAGCCGGCCGCCATTCAGGCAAAGTCGATAACACGGTGATCCGGTCTTTGATAATGACCGCACCCAGGGGGACAGCATGACCATGCACGTATCGCTCGACACGTCGACCACCGGCCCCGCGCCGCGCGGTCGCGGTTGCGCGAACGGCGTCCCGCCTGGAAACGATCACCCTGCTTGAGCACGGCGGGTCCATCCCGCCGTGCCTCCTCCGCCAGGACGTGCGGAGGTCCACGGACGATCCCGGCGGAGCCGGGCCACCGCCCAACAGGTGTCCTGTAGCAGACAGGTAGAGGGAGACAAACGTCATGAACGCATCGATCCGCAAGTTCCTGAAGGAAGAAGATGGCGTTACCGCACTCGAGTACGGCCTGCTGGCGGCTGTGATTGCGGGTGTCCTGATCGCACTGGGTAGCACGCAGATCAAGGATTTCTTCGAAACGCTCTTTGAGAATCTCACCAAGCTTGCCGACAAGGCATCGGGCAACACGCCGGCCTGAGCCGCGTCCCAGGCTGATCAGGGACAGCAACTGCTGACCGTCCACTGACGGACAATGGAGGGTGCGATGACACTGCTGGGATTGCTGGCCATCGGTGTGTGCCTGCGGATCGCGATCAGCGATCTGTACGCCCGTCGGGTGCCCAACGCCTGGCTGCTGTCTGCATGCGCGATCACCGTTGTCGTGCTCATCGCCGGACAGTTCAACGCGCCGCGCCTGCCGTGGGCTTCCCACGTTGCCGGCGCGGCGCTCGGCCTGGTCGCATTGCTGCCTTTCCACGCAGTGCGCTGGATGGGCGCCGGCGATGTCAAATTCTTTTCGGTACTGGGATTGATGCTGGGCTGGCAGGCACTGCTGCCGATCTGGATCGCGGCCAGCCTGGCAGCGGGCGCACATGCCGCACTGGTGCTGGTATCGCGACGGTTGGGTCCAGTACTGCCCATCGGCCTTCAAGCCCATATGCATCGGGCAAGTTCGCAATGGCATTCGCATCCGGCGCTGCGCGGGATGCAGAGCGCCCGCCAGGGACGCCAAGGCATTCCCTACGCCGCCTACCTGGCGGTATCCGCCATCGCCTGGGTCCTCATCAGCACGTACGGAGGCGTGGCATGAACATCCACAACCGACGCCGGCAACGTGGCGCGGCCAGCATCGAGTTCGCGCTGATGTTGATGCTGGGCCTGCTGCCGCTGCTACTGTTCACGTTCTCCGGCGTAATGATCATGGCGGCCCAGCAGACGTTGGCAACCGCCTCGGCCGAGGGTGCACGTGCATCGCTGCGCTATGGCAGCGCCAACGAACGCCGTACTGCCGCCTGCGTTGCAGCGCGTAGTTCGATGCAGTGGCTGCTGAACTTCTCGGGTCAGCCGGTCGACTGCAGCAATGGCGGAAACAACGCCATTCTGGTTTCCGCGCAGGCCCCCTGCGCCGGACTGGCCAGCGCCCAGTGCATGACCGTAACGGTCAGCTACGACTACGCAAGCCATCCCTTCCTGCCCGGCACCGCCACGCTTTACAAGTGGGTGATGCGGGCTCCCATCCGCAGCGTCGCGGTCGCTCAGCTCGACCTCGGCAGCGGCAACTGACGTTCGGTACAGGAGACGGTTCCATGCTCAAGTTGACCCGCATTGCTGCCGTCGCCCTGATCGGGCTGGCCGTGCTGCTGGCGGTGATCGCCTTGATGATCGGGCGCAAGCAGGCCGCACCGGCAACGGTTGCCCCGATGACGCAGAGCGAAGCCCAGGCGATCACCGTGGTGGAAGCGGTGGCGCGACTGCCGGCCGGCGAACCGATCTCTGCCAACGGACTGCGTCTCGCACAGCGCAGCGCCCCGGTTGCCGGTGCCGCCACCAGCATTTCCGCCGTGGTCGGAAAGGTGCCGGTGCAGGACATCGCCGAAGGCACGGCGATCAGCAGCAACGCACTCGCGCAGGGATTCTCGCTGCAGCTGCGCCCCGGGGAACGCGCACTGGCGGTCCCGGTCGACGAGCTGGTGGGGGCCGGCAACCGCATCCTGCCCGGTGATTTCGTCGACGTGTTCCTCAACCTGCGCAATGCCCAATCCACTGCCAGCGGCCCGGCCGACGCAGCACAGACGCGCCTGCTGCTGTCGCGCCTGCGCGTGCTCAGCTATGGCCAGCAGGACATCGCCCCGGCCAACCATGACGCTGTTGCCAGCAACGAGGCCGATGGCCGCAACGATCCACGCGCCGCCGACATCACCGGAAGCAGCAGCACCCAGAGCACGGGCAGCGGGACCGCCCAGCCGGCACGCAGCGCGGTACTGGCGGTGCCGGTGGCCGATGCCAACCGGCTGCTGCTGGGTGCGCAGCAGGGCAAGCTGTTCCTCGCCCTGCGCAACCCTGCCGATTCCGGCCAGCCCGATCTGGCGCTGTTCCCGCAGGCACGCGGGGTGATTGATCCCCTGCGTGGCCTGGATGCGGAACAGCAGCTTGCGCTGCAGCGGCCAGAGAATCACGCCTTCGCCGGCATCGACGGCGATGCATTGGCCGGCCGCAGCAACGCGCCGGCGCGCAGCACCCAGGATGCCCCGGCACGCGCACCCGCACCACGGCGCAGCGCCCCACGCGCATCGGGCATCGAAATCATCCGAGGTGACAGCTCCGCCCCCCGTGGTTCCCTTTGACCTGCATCGAGCGCATCCATGACCGAACGTCGCCGCAGTCCACGCCCTTCCCCCCGCCAGCGCTGGCTGGCCCTGCTGCTGGTGCTGCTGGCACCGGCGACAAGCGTGGCCGCCGACGACCTGGTGCTGCAGGCGCGTGAGCAGCGCCCCTGGACCCTGCCGGGTGATCTGGAGCGGGTCGCCATTGCCGATCCGGGCGTGGCCGATATCGTGATGCTGCGCGGCCAGCGCCAGGCCCTGCTGGTCGGCAAGGCGCCGGGCACCACCACGCTCCTGCTCTGGCACCGCAAGCAGACCGAACCACAGCGCCTGCAGGTGCGGGTACAAAGTGCGGTGCAGGGTGCGGCCGACGCCGGCGCGAACGGGCTGGTATTCACCCAGCAGGACAATCAGGGCCTGCTGCAGGGAAGCACCGAGAGCGTGCTGTCGCACATGCAGGAGCAGAAGGCTGCCGCCATGGCCCTGGGCAAGGATGGCCTGCTTGCCGACGCATCCACGGTGAGCAGCGGCGGCGTGGTCCAGGTCGAGGTCAAGGTGGTCGAGTTCAACAAGACCGCACTGAAGCAGATCGGCATCAGCTTCCAGAACCGCAATGGCAACTTCGCCTACGGCTTCGCCCGCCCGGGCGGCCAGCTGCCGGGCAATACCGGCATCCTGCCCGGCATGAAGGAAGGCAACTCCGGCAACGAAGCCGAATCGCCCATTTCTTCGGCCTTCCGCCTGGTGTTCGGCTCGACCAAGGGCCTGTGGAATGCCGACGTCGACCTGCTGCAGAGCAATGGCATGGCGCGTGTGCTGGCCGAACCGACACTGGTCGCGCTGTCCGGGCAGAGCGCCAGTTTCCTGGCCGGCGGCGAGCTGCCGATCCTGGAACCGCAGGGACTGGGCACCACCACCATCACCTACAAGCCCTTCGGCATCGGCCTGACCGTGACACCGACGGTACTGGCACCGAACCGCATCGCCCTCAAAGTCGCACCGGAAGCCAGCGACCTGGACTACAGCAACGCCATCGCGCTCAACGGCGTGCAGATTCCCTCCATCACCACCCGCCGCGCCGATACCACGGTCGAACTGGGCGATGGCGAGAGCTTCGTGATCGGTGGCCTGGTCAGTTCCAACGTGGTTTCCAGCGTCGGCAAGATCCCGCTGCTGGGTGACCTGCCGATCATCGGCTCGTTCTTCCGCAACTTCGACTACAAGCGCCAGGACAAGGAACTGGTGATCATCGTCACGCCACGCCTGGTGAAGCCGTTGGCACGCAACACCGAGCTGCCGCTGCCCGGCGACCGCGAGGCCAAGCCGCACATGCCCGAATGGGGCGCCTGGCTGCTGGGTCCTATCAGCCAGGACCCGGTGCCCGGCTTCTCACGCTGATTCCATGATGCCTGCGATACCACGCCCATGCCCTACGCCACTGCCCAGCCGCTGCATCCGCAAGGACCGCCGATGAACCTGGTCCTGTACGGAATGGATCGCGAACTGCTGCCCCGGCTGGCGGCGAAACTGCCGCCAACCACCACCCTGCACTGGCAGGACAGCAGCACGCCGACCTCCGCCCAGGACCTGCAACGCGGGCCGCAGAGCCTTGTGCTGCTCGACTTCCGCCCGGAACATGCGGCCGCCTCCAGCGTGCTGGCGCAGCAACTGCAGCAGACCGAGCCGGATCTGGCATTGGTTGCAGTCGGTGCCACCAGTGCCGGCCAGGTGGAAGGCGTTGTCATCGCATTGCGGGCGGGCCTGCGTGATGTGCTGGACCTGGACAGCGACAACGTCGGCATCGAGGCCGCGCTGCGTCGCGCCCTCTCACCACGACCGGCTGCCGCCGCGCAGCAGGCGCACAAGGCCCGCCTGATCGTCCTGCTGGGCGTGCGCGCCGGGGTCGGCACCAGTACGCTGGCCGCGCATCTTTCGGTGCTGGCACAGCAGACCCGTGCACTGGCACAGGGCGAGGCACTGCAGCAGGATGGCCTGCTGATGGAGCTGGCCCAGCCTTCGGGCGACCTCGCCCTGTACCTCAACCTGGACAGCCGCTTCCACTACGAAGACGCGCTGCGCAACGCCAGCCGCATCGACGCCACCCTCGCCCGTACGGCCATGGCCCGTCACGATTCCGGGCTGGTGCTGCTGGACCGCGCCAGCGGTAGCGATGCGGTACCGCCGTCCGATCCGGGTGCGCTGCTGCAGCGCCTGCGCACCGTGTTCGCCAGCGTGCTGTGTGATGCCGGCGGCTGCCCGCTGCGTCAGCTGCCGCCGCTGCTGCTGGACCAGGCCGACGAGATCTGGCTGGTCACCGATGCCTCCATTGCCACGCTGGTGTCGCTCGACCAGGCACTGAAGCATCTTGCCGGCCAGCGCGAACGCGAGAAGCGCCTGCAGCTGGTGATCAACCGCCACGATGACAGCAGCGGCATGAGCCCGGAGCAGATCGCGCGCCGCTTCGAGGTTCCCCTGCTGGCCACGCTTCCCGAACGACCGCGCGTGCGCCTGGCTGCCAGCCAGGGTCACCTGCTGCTGCAGGATGCGCCGCGCGACCCCTACCTGCGTGCCCTCGCCCCGCTGGTTTCGCGCCTGGATCCGGCTGCCTGCCCGGTCCAGGCGCAGGGCCTGCGGGAAAGACTCTCCCTTGCCCTGGGTGGATCGCAATGGAAGACAAGGTAACCCCGTTCCCGCATGCCGTTGCCCGGCCGGTGCTGCCCGAAAGCTCGCCGGGCCATCAGCCATTCGCGCAGACCGAGCAGTACCAGAAGGTGCTGTCGGCCGCGCATGAGCACCTGCTCAACAGCATCGAGGACGAGCGCATCGACATCGATTCCTGGGCCCCCGACACCATCGCCCGCTGGGTGCAGGTGCAGACGGTGAGCTTCATCCAGGAATGGCGCATCCCGATCAACGAAGAGGAGATGCAGGTGGTTGCCGACGGCCTGGTCAAGGAGCTGACCGGCTTCGGCCCGCTGGACGACCTGCTACACGACCCGTCCATCGAAGACATCCTGATCAACGGTTTCAAGGATGTGCACGTGTCCCAGGGCGGCCAGCTCAAGCGGGCCACCCAGCGCTTCACCGACGATACGCATCTGCTGCGCATCCTGCGCCGCATCCTCGCCCCGCTTGGGCGCCGCCTGGATGACTCCAATCCGATGGTCGATGCGCGCCTGCCCAACGGCGGCCGTCTCAACGCGATCATCTCGCCGCTGGCGGTGGATGGACCGATGGTGTCCATCCGCAAGTTCCGCAAGGACCCGTTCACCCCCGATGAACTGCTGGCCAAGGGCACCTTCGATGCGCCGATGCAGGCCTTGCTGAAGGCGATGGTACTGGGTCGCTGCAACATCCTGGTGTCCGGCGGCACCAGCTCGGGCAAGACCTCGCTGCTGAACGCCCTGGCCAGCTACGTCCCCGCGAACGAGCGCGTGATCACCGTCGAAGACACCGCCGAGCTCTCGCTCAACCACCCGCATGTAGTTCGCCTGGAAAGCCGTATCGGCGGCGCCGAAGGGCACGGTGCGGTCAGCATCCGCGATCTGGTCCGCAACAGCCTGCGCATGCGCCCCGACCGCATCGTCGTCGGCGAAGTGCGCGGTGCCGAGGTGCTGGAAATGCTGCAGGCGATGAACACCGGCCACGACGGCTCGATGGCCACCATCCACGCCAATTCGCCCCGCGACTGCCTGTACCGGATCGAGATGCTGGCCGGTTTTGCCGGCTTCCAGGGCAGCGAGGACAGCCTGCGCCGGCAGATCGCCAGTGCCATCGACTTCATCGTGCAGATCTCGCGCCTGGGCAGCGGCCGCCGCGTGCTGGTCTCGATCACCGAGATCACCGGGGTCAGCGACAACCTGATCACCACCCAGGAAATGTTCCGCCACGAGCTGCAGATCGACGGCAACGGCAAGGAGATCGATCGCTGGGTCGGGCTGGGCTTCCATCCGCACTCGCACAAGCTGGAGCCGTTCCGCCAGCAGCTGCGCGAATCGCTCTACGGAGACTTCTGAGCATGGGAACCGGCGCGCTGCTGGGCATGCTGAGCATCATCGCGGTGCTGCTGGCGCTGGCAGCCTGGCTGTGGGGCACGGCCAGCAGCCGTGAGCAACGCCAGGTTTCAATGCGGCACGCCGAGCAGCAGCTTTCGCGCGGAAGCGCCACGGGCGGAGCACCCGCCGGGCCGTCCGTCACCGCTGCCAACGACCCGGCGCGGCCCGCCAGCGCCGGGCGCCGCGTGCTGCCGCTGGATGGCCTGCTGCAGCGCGCAGGGCTGCAGACCGGCTGGAAAATTCCCATCATGCTGCTGGTACCGGGGCTGGTACTGTCGGTGGTGGCGATGCTGCGGCTGGGCACCGCATGGATGTTTCCGCTGACCCTGCTGCTGTACCTGCTTGGCTGCTGGCTGTGGGTGATGCGGCGGACCACGAAGCTGCGTGCGCAACTGCTGCATCAGCTGCCGGACTTCCTCGACAACCTGGTGCGGCTGACCGCACTGGGTAACAGCCTGCAGGCCGCGTTCCAGGTTGCGTCGATGCAGACGAGCGCGCCGTTGCGCGGGCTGCTGGACACCACGGTGCGCTTTGCACGCAGCGGCATGGAGCTGGACCGTGCACTCGCACAGGCTTCGCATCCCTATCGCATGGATGTGCTGAAGGTGTTGTCGGTGGTGATCGGTGTCAGCGTGCGCATCGGCGGGCGCTCCGACCAGATCCTGCAGCGCATGGGCGATTTCATGCGCGATCTGGAACAGGCCCAGCAGGAGCTTGCAGCGACCACCTCGGAGACGCGGATGTCAGCGTGGGTGCTGGGCCTGTTGCCACCGGCCTGCGCGGTACTGATGGCGATCACCAGCCCGGACTTCTTCCAGCCGGTGCTGCACGATCCGCTCGGCCACAAGATCCTGCTGCTTGCACTGGGCATGGAACTTGTCGGTGGCTTCCTGCTGTATCGCCTGGCCAAGTCGCTATGAACCCCCTTCGCCCCGCCGGAGACAACCGATGAGCGCCAGCGCCTGGTTCGCCCTCTCCCTGCTCGTGCTGGCCGCCGGTATCGCCCTGCTCGGTATCGGCGGCTGGGTACGCAGCCATCGTGAGCAACGTACAACGGCCACCTTGAAGACCGCCCTGCAGCCGCGCGAGGCGTCCCGTGACACCGAGCCTGCGCGGCACGATTCGCTGGGCTGGCTGGAACGCTTCGGCCGTGCCCTCAGCGGCGGCCGGCTGGAAACGGCATTGCTGGCCAATGAAGACCGGCTGCTGTTGGACCTGGCCGGGTGGAACACCCGCCGCGGTACGGCCATCTACCTCGGCCTGCGCCTGCTGCTGGCCGTGCTGGTGCTGGTACTGGTGCTGACATTCAGCAGCGTCACCGGGCTGGCCAGGATCATGGTGATCATCGGCGCCCTCGCCGCCGGCCTGCTCCTGCCCAAGTTCGTTCTCTCCTCCTGGGTGAAACGGCGCCGACGAGCGGTCGACAACGAGCTGCCGCTGCTGATCGACCTGCTGCGTCTGCTGCAAGGCGTGGGCTTCAGCATGGACCAGAGCCTGCAGACGCTCGGCGACAAGCTGCGCGATGCATTGCCGGTCCTCGGCGGCGAGCTGCAGGAGGCCAACATCGCCTATACCCACGGCCGCACGCGCGCACAATCCCTGCGCCGGCTGAGCGAGGTCTATGCCGACGATGACCTGACCAGCCTGATGCAGCTGATCCTGCAGGTGCACGCCCATGGCGGCGCGGTGCAGGAGCCCCTGCGGCAGTTCAGCATCCGCCTGCGCGAACAGCGTCGCAACACGCTGAAGGAAAAGGTCGGCAAGCTCTCGGTGAAGATGACCGTGGTGATGATGCTGACCCTGCTGCCAGCGTTGATGCTGGTCCTTGCCGGTCCGGCGCTGGTCGCGCTGGCTACCACCATGTCCAAGATGGGGTCCCCCTGATGCCTGCCCTGCGCACTTCCTGCCTCATTGTTGCCCTGGCTGCCGTTGCCGGCGCCAGCGGCTGTGCATCGACCACGCCGAAGTACCTGCGCGCGCCCAGCCTGGCCGCGCCCGAACCGGCACCGCAGGACAGCCGCAATGCCTACCTGGAGCTGATCGAGCGCATGCAGCAGCAAGGCGCATGGTATGCCTCGCTCGCCCACGTCGACGCCTTCCGCCAGCGCTACGGCGATCCGCCGGCGTTGCGCCTGCTGCAGGCCGACGCGCTGCGCGAGACCGGCCAGGCCGATGCCGCGGTCACCCTGTACCGCGATCTTTCCAGTGGCCCCCAGGCCGCCGCGGCCGCCCATGGTCTGGGCCTGATTGCCGCGCGCCGCGACGACGACACCGGCAGTGAGCAGGCGTTGGCGCGGGCGACCGAACTGCAGCCATTGAACACAAGTTATCTCGGCGACCTGGGCTATGCGCGGCTGCGCGCCGGGCAGTTCGAGCGCGCGCGCGAACCCCTGGCCAAGGCGCTGGAGCTGTCGCCGGGCAATGCCAAGGCCACCGCCAACCTCGCCCTCTGGGCGGTGCTGCGGGGCGACACCGCCACTGCCGAACGCCTCGCCCAGCAAGCGAACCTCAACGACGAGACCCGGCTCAGCATCCAGCAGCAGGCGGCGCAGATCCGTGCCCGCCTGCAGCAGCGCCAGGCCGCAGCGGCAGCCGCCGCAGTCGTGCCGGCCACTGCCCGTGCTCTCGCCAGCGATGCCGCCGGCAACCCGCCCGGCGCCACGCGATTGGCGGCGGAACCGCGCCGCGACAGCCGCGATGAACGCGATCCGCAGCGCCTGCCGCCCTCGATGCTGGAACGCTTCAGCGCCTCCGACCACCCGAACGGGAACACACCATGACCGCGACGCCCCTGACCCGACGCCTGCTGCCCGTTCTGATCTGCCTGCTGCCGGCCGCCGCCGTGCAGGCGCAGCAACAGCCGCTGACCGGGCAGATGCTTGGCGGCAGCACGCCGGCTGCGTCGGCTTCGCAGCCGCTGCAGTCCGAGTCACTGCCCACCGTGGACCTGGCGGCCCCGCCAGCACCGGTGCCGCAGGCGGCGCCTGCAGCAGTGGCCAACACCGACGGCAGCACTGCAGCTCCGCGGCCCGGCCGCAGCCAGATCGGCGATACCACGCGCAACCTGTTCCGCCTGCAGGCATCGGGCCAACAGGCCGGACAGCACCTGCCGATCCTCGGCGACCAGGCGACGCTGAGTTACGCCCGCTACATGAAGAGCTTCGAACACGAGATCCCGGACTTCTTTGAAGCCGATGTCGCCAAGTCCAAGGGATCATCCTCATCCGGACGCTGAGGTAGGCCATGAAACGCCCACGCCAGTTCAGTTTCAGCCGCCCACGGGGCGGCATGTCGATCACCATGATGCTGGTCATGCTGGCACTGCTGGCGATGCTGGGCCTGATCGAGATCGGTTACCTGTTCTGGGCCAAGCGCGATGCACAGAAAGTCGCTGATCTGGCCGCACTGGCCGGAGCGCAGCGACTGGAACTGTGCACCTCGGACAACAGCGACAACAGTGCTGCGCGGCAGAGCGCACTCACCCAGAACACCTTCGCAGGAAGCCTGGAAATCCGCTGCGGAAACTGGAACGTGACCCGCGCCACCGAAGGGCACTTCAGCCCGGTCGTCGATGCAGCGAATCAACGCAATGCTGTCCGTGTCATCACCCGCCGCGCGGTGCTTCCCTTCTTCGGGCAGAACAGCAGCCTGCCGACCGTGACCGCCCAGGCGGTGGCGCGCCGTGCAGAACCGACGGCGGTTTTCAGTGTCGGCTCGCAACTGCTGCGCATCAATGGCAACACGCCACTGGGAAATGTCCTGAAACTGGTGGGTGCCGACCTCGACAAGACCACCCTGCTCGGCTACGACGGCCTTGCACAGGCGCATATCACCCCGAACGGACTGCTGCAGGCACTGGGCATTCCGATCGACGTCAACATGGGCGTGGCGGAGTTCAACAATCTGCTGGCCGGCCGCAAGGTCAAGCTGGGCAAGATCCTTCAGGCGACCGTTGACCTGCTCACCCAGCAGGGCGTTGCCCACGTGGACCTGAGTGCACTGGAGAATGCCCTGGTCGTGAAGGGCATCGACCTCAAGCAGCTGGAGGTGAAACTCGGCTCCGATGACAGCGGTGGCGGCCTGTTCGCACGCGTGGTCGCGCCGGATGGAACGATTTCCAGCGCGCTGCAGGCCGATGTCAATGTGCTGGACCTGATCGGCACCAGCATCAGCATCGCCAATGGCGGCCGTGCGGTCTCGGTCGATGAACTCAACCTGCTGGGCCTGGTCAATGCCAAAGCCGCTGTGGTGGAACCGCCGTCCATCGCCATCGGTGGCGTTGGCTCGCGCGCTTACAACGCGCAGATCCGTGTCTTCCTCGACATCGACACCAACAACATTCCCGTTGCAGGCGGCGTGCTTTCACTGCTGGGCATCCGCCTGAAGCTGCCGGTCCATGCGGACGTGACCAATGCAATGGCGACCCTGACCAGCCTGCAATGTGGCAGCACGCCTCCCACGGCGACGATCAAGGTCGAGTCTTCCGTGCTGCGCGCCTGCGTCGGCAAGGTGGCCGACAGCGAGCGGTTCTCCAAGCAGAATGTCTGTGGCGACACCCTGCAGAAGGAACAGATGCTCACACTGCTCGGCGCCCCGTTGATCAATGACAGCATCAAGGTCAATACGCTGACCGACACGCAAAGCCTCACCCTCCCCGCCGGCGCGACCGGTTCAACCCAGGTCAACTCCCTGGAGGTGGGCACCGCGGTGTCCGAGCTGGTCGGCGAACTGCTGCGCGTACTGTCCGGCATGCTCGATCCGCGCGACGATGGCATGAGCCAGGGCTCGACCGCAGCGCAGTTGGCCGATCGCTACCTGAAAGCAGCCAACGTTGGTCGCAAGCGATACGATGTTGACGCAACCATCAAGCTGCTGGAATTCGGAGACAGCACGCAGGGATTGAAACCACTTGGAAACTGGGACATCACCAAGGGGGTACCTACCAGCTGTGTGCTGGTGACCTGCATGGTCGACGGCAAGGTCTGGCAAGGATTCCGCAACGCAGTGACCGGGGTTGGCTCGGGGCTCCTCGATGGCGTACTGGGAGCGCTTGTGGGTGGGCTGCTGGTCAAGCAGTGCAACAGCCTGATTGGCGCGCTGGATGACACCACCTACAACAACTGCATGAAGTACAACCTGACTTCCTACCTGCAGACCGCCGATGCCGGCTTCCTGGACCAGTTCGCCGGCGACGGCGTCACCGCCCCCGGCAATGGCCCGGTCAGTTGTTCGGGCCTGCTGTGCTTGCTGCTGAAGCCCGCCCTGGACGTCCTGAAGCCGCTGCTCAACAGCGTCGGCTCCCTGCTGCGCTCGCTGCTGGCGCAGGTGCTGGGCCTGGAACTGGGCCGTACGGATGTGCATGTCCAGTCCATCCAGTGCACGCCCGCACAGCTGGTCTACTGACCCGTGACGGGCGCCCTTGGCGGCGCCCGCGCACATGCTAGACTCCCGGCGGGGAACCACCTTCATCTCAACCCACACTCATCCGTGGATGGTCTAGACATGCGAGAAACTTCAGGGGGCGCGGTCTTCGCCCGGCACGCGCGCGGCGCGGCACTGCTGGCCGTGGCCATGATGCTGGTGGCACCGGCGGCGATGGCTGCCCGTGGCGACCGCGAAGCAGCCGCAGAGCCGGCCGCACGTACCGCACCGGTGGTGCGCAACACTGTTGACGAGCTCAAGCAGCTGATGGATGCCCGCCAGCTGACCGAGCTGCGCACCACCTACAA
Source organism: Stenotrophomonas sp. 80084_Sma (assembly GCF_056481995.1). Taxonomy (NCBI): domain Bacteria; kingdom Pseudomonadati; phylum Pseudomonadota; class Gammaproteobacteria; order Lysobacterales; family Lysobacteraceae; genus Stenotrophomonas; species Stenotrophomonas sp. 80084_Sma. The sequence goes on from NZ_CM151177.1 coordinate 2,861,959, forward strand.
CGGCAACTACGGCGCCAGCCTGCTGTTCAATGCCAACACCCTGACCTACTACGTCGCCCTGTTCCAGGAGAAGAACTTCTGGCGGGTGATCAAGACCGATGCCGTCGACAACGCCGAGCGTGTCTACCGCACCTTCGCGCAGCAGTCAGAGCAGCTGGCCCAGGTCTACATCGACACCACCCGACTGGAAGCCGGCAAGCGCTATACCGAGCGCCTGGTGGCCTACAACGAGGAGCGCCTGCGCACCCTGCAGCAGGAAATGGAACAGCAGCAGGCACAGTCGGCCCAGGTCAGCGCTGCCCTGCAGCAGGCCCAGCAGCAGGCGGTCAGCCTGAGCAGCGACGTGCAGAGCACCAACAGCCAGCTGGATTCCCTGCAGCGCCGCATCCAGATCCTGCAGGCCGAACAGGGCAACCCGGAGCTGAGCCTGCCCAAGCCGGACAGCGTGCCCTCGCCGGCACCGGCGGCCGCCAGCGACGGTCGCTGAGGTCCAGCGCCTGGCGTGCCGTCCAACGGCGCCTACGGGCGCCGTTGTCGTTTCCGGCACCATTCCATTTCAACGGCACGCCTCATGCACGGCATCGTCCAGTTGCCGGCGCTGCACGAAGTCCATGCGCTTGCCATTGGCCAGCACCTTCCCACGATGCTGCCGCGCGCGCTCACAGGCGGCGGGATCCGCGCTGATCGGTATCAGTGCAGCCCGCGCACGCCGCTGCTGCACCACACGCGGACGCAATGAAGCTGGGCTCGCTGCCTTGGCCGCGCTCGCACCTGTCGAGGGCGGCTCCGCCGGCACCTCCCAGCGCCATTCCGCGCGCCCCTGGCACGGCGTCTGCTGGTAGACCGGGTGCGGCCCGTCCACACATTTGTAGACGTTGGTCTGAGCATGCGCCCCCGTGGCCAGCAGCAGGTACAACAGCGGGCTCCAACACGCGTTCGACATTGCAGGCTCCTCGTCAGGGCTGCCGCCATCCTCGATGCCGGCACGGCTTCGTGCCAGAGCGATACACGTCACATCCGGCGTAATCCAGCACAGCCGTGCAAGTCGTCGGTCTGGCGCTGCGCTGTACTGCCGAAGGCACCGGCATCCACGCCAGCGCCTTCCCTCCCTTCCGTCAAGGAAACCACAATGAGCAACTTCGTCACCGTCGCCGACGGCGCGCGCATCTTCTACAAGGATTGGGGTACCGGCCAGCCGATCGTGTTCGCGCACGGCTGGCCGCTGTCGTCCGATGCCTGGGACCCGCAGATGCTGTTCATGGGCCAGAACGGCTTCCGCGTGATCGCTCACGACCGTCGCAGCCACGGCCGCTCCAGCCAGACCTGGGACGGCAACAACATGGACACCTACGCCGACGACCTGGCCGCCGTGCTCGAGGCGCTGGACCTGAAGGACGCGATCCTGGTCGGCCACTCCACCGGTGGCGGCGAAGTGGCCCATTACATCGGGCGCCACGGCAGCAAGCGCGTGGCCAAGGTGGTGCTGGTCGGCGCCGTGCCGCCGCTGATGCTGAAGACCGATGCCAACCCGGCCGGTACCCCGCTGGAGGTCTTCGACGGCATCCGCAAGGGCACCGGCGGTGACCGCTCGCAGTTCTTCAAGGACCTGACCACGCCGTTCTTCGGCGCCAACCGCGACGGCAACAGCGTTACCCAGGGCATGCGTGATTCGTTCTGGCTGCAGGGCATGCTCGGTGGCGTCAAGGGCCAGTACGACTGCGTGCACGAATTCTCGGAAGTGGATTACACCGAGGACCTGAAGAAGATCGATGTGCCAGCGCTGGTGGTGCATGGCGATGACGACCAGATCGTGCCATTCGATGCCTCAGCCAAGCTGTCCTCGCAGATCATCAAGGACGCCGAGTTGAAGGTGTACGCCGGTGCGCCGCACGGCCTGACCGTCACCCACGCCGACCGGTTCAACGCCGACCTGCTGGCGTTCGCACGCGGGTGATGCACTGCGGCGGCGCCACCCAGCGCCGCCGCCCCTGTGGTAGAGCCGACCGCTGGCCGGCTGCGCAGGATCGGGATGGATTGATCGCGCAAAAAGGGGACGGAGGGGATTAAGTCGTTTGTGCACAAACGACTTAATCCCCTCCGTCCCCTTTTTTGTCAGATATCGCTGTGGTGGTGCGGGACCCCGGTCTTCGGCAGCGGGTCATGCCCGCCCACGAAGTGGCGCACCACCGGTGCACGCTCACCGCGATGCAGCCCGCGCAGCACTTCCTGGATCGCCTTGTCATCGGCGGTGATGCGTTCGTGCTGGCGCAGATGCTCCAGCCACGACGGGGTCACGAAATACTCAAGGTGGATGCCCGGGCTGGCCACATCCTCCACCACGCCCCAGACCACGGCGCCATCGCGGCGGCGGATCGTGCCCAGCGCGCGCATCTGCGCCTGGAACGCGGCGCGGTCAGCCTCGTCGATGCGGTACTCCAGGGTGACCAGTACCGGGCCGCGATCGTTGGATACCGGCACCGACAGTTCCGGTGCCGGCCAGTGTCCCGCCGGGCGCAGGTTCAGATCCTCGGTGCCAGCGATGCGCACGCGCCACACCAGCAATCCGCCGATCACCGCACCCGCGGCAGCCACCAGCAAGGCCAGCTCCGGCGAGGTGCGCTGCGCCAGTGCACCCCAGCTCAGGCCACCAGCCGCCATGCCAGCGGAAAACACCATGATGTACAGCGCCAGTGCACGCGCCCGTACCCACGCTGGCACTGCGGTCTGCGCGGCAATCTGCAGCGACGACAGCACGGTGATCCAGGCAAAGCCATTGATCAGCATCACCAATGGCAGCAAGTACCAGCTGCGGGTCAGCGCCAGCCCGACCAGGCTGAGCGCCAGCGACAGCGTGGCCAGCAGCACCAGCAGGTCGCGATCCATCTGCGCGCGCAGCTTCGGCAGCAACAACGCACCACCCACGGCACCGATCCCGATGCAGCCGAGCAGCATGCCGTACTGCCCCGCCCCACCCTGCATCTGGCCGCGCACCACCACCGGCAGCAGTGCATTCATTGCTGCAGCAAAGAAGAAGAAGCCGACCGACTTGATCAACACCGCCTGCAGGCGCCCGGCGCGGCTGGCATAGCGCAGGCCCGCCTTCAGGCCGGCACCGAAGCCTTCCGGCGGCAGGCTGGACTGTTTCGGGTCGCGCTTCCAGCCCCACACCACGAACAGCATCGCGGCAAAGGTGATGGCGTTGAAACCGAAGGCCCAGACCGCGCCGAGCTGGGCGACGATCACACCGCCGATGGCCGGGCCGATCGAGCGCGCGATGTTGATGCCGATCGAGTTCAGCGCCACCGCCGAGGCCAGCATCGGCTGCGGCACCAGTTCGGATACGATCGCGGCCTGCGCCGGCATCGCCATCGCCGCACCGCAGCCCATGCAGAAGGTCAGCAGCACCAGCAGCTGCGGGGTCAGCATGTCCAACGCAGTCAGCGCCGCCATCACTGCCGCGACCAGCAGCATCCAACCCTGGGTGGCCAGCAGATACCTGCGGCGATCGACGATGTCGGCCAGGGTGCCGGCGGCCAGCGCCAGCAGCACGATCGGCACCGTGGTGGCCGACTGCACCAGCGCCACCATCAGTGGTGAGCCGGTACGTTCGGCCATTACCCAGGCGGCGGCCACATCGTTGACCCAGGTGCCGATGTTGCTGGCCAGGATCGCCAGCCAGATCGAGCGGAACATCCGGATTTTCAGCGGGGACCAGGCACCTGCGGCCTGTGCGGGGGGTTGCGACGCGGTTGCGTTCACCATTGCCATGCTCCAACGATCGAGGCGAACAGCGTGTCCTGGCCTCCGGCCTGCTTCAGTGCAGGACCGGCATCGACCCAGGCCAGCTGCAGCTGCCATTGCCAGTGTTCGCTGGCCTGCCAGCGTGTTTCGGATTTGTATTGATTACCGATGCGGCGCGCGCCACCGGCGCTGCCTGGCAACGCCACCAGCGGTGCCGGCGTGGTGTAGACCGCATCGGCACGACGATGCTTCCAGGCCATCTGTACGCCCAGTTCCGTCGTCACCGCGTCGTGCAGGCGCAGGGACAGGGTCGGCTGAAGGTCCATCAGGTTGGCCGGGGCCAGCAGGCTGGCCTCGCTGAAGTAAGCCGATTTCGGGAACAAGGCGTTGAAGGTTCCCAGGCGGCCGTCATGCAGGTTGCCATCGCCACTGGCGATGTCGGCCTTCAACCCCAACCGCGGCTGCAGCGGCAGGTTCGTCCAGCGCCACCCCGTATCGGTCGCCAGCGTCCAGGCGCGGATATCGAGGGTGCCGGCGGTCGTCCGCAGTTCACCGCCCTGCGCCACCAGCTCGCTGTTCCAGTCCAGTGCACCGGCATGGCCGAACCAGCGCGCGCCCAGGGTCTGCCGACGTTCGGTACCGCTGCCTGCGGCGAAGCGCGCGCCTTCGCGGCGGTAGTCCAGCAGATACAGATCCCACTGTCCCGCGCCCTGTCCCCGCACCGTGGTGGCATAGGCACCCCACAGGTGGGCACCGTGCTCGCCGCGATCATCAAAGGCACCCGGTCGGTTTTCCACTGGCCGCAATGCCATCAGATCAAGCGTACCCAGGCGGCCTTTCCAACCCACACGCGCACCGTCGAACGCCAGGCGGATGTTCGGCCCGTCGCGCACTGACAGCAGCCGTGAACTGCCATAGCCGGCTTCCTGCCGGCCGAGTTGCAGGTGGAAGCCATCGCGCTGCCAGCGCCAGTACGCCTGCTGCACATCCAGCGCGCTGCGGTCGGTGCGACCCGGGCCGCCGGCCTTGCCATTCTCCCCATGCACACCCAGCTGCAGCTTCGCCTGCCAGGTGTCTTCCACATAGGTGGCCGATGCCAAGGCACGCAGCAGGCCATAGGCATCCTCGCTGCCGCCAATGCCGAACCGGGTCGGGTCGTAGTACAGCCCACGCACACGCAGCGACGCATCCCATTGCAGTTGGCCGTCACCGGCGTCGCTGCAATGACCGCCGTCGCAGGCCTGCACCAGCGACGGTGCGGCCAGCAATGCCAGGCTCAGAACGCGAAGCACGAGCATCCCATCGCGCCCCAGAACGCGGTCAGGTCATCGGTGGGCGCCGCGTGCCGGGCCGCATGACCATGAGCACCGTGAGTGCTGCAGGCTACGCCGTGATGGTGACGATGGGCGGCGGCCAACCCGGTGGCGGTACCGCCGACGTGGTAGCCGCCGAACCGGTTGACCGGCGACCAGTTGGGCATCGCCGGCGGCAGCTGCGGCGCAAGCCCTGCATAGTCGGCGTCGGCATGCACGATGCGGCCACCGACCACGGTCAACACGCTGGTGATGTCGGCGATCTGCGCATCATCCACGCGGAAGAAATCGGCCGAGAGCAGGATGAAATCGGCCAACTGGCCGACCTTCAACGTACCCTTCACTGCTTCGTCGCCGGAGAACCAGGCACTGCCCTGGGTCCACAGGCGCAGCGCCTGCTCGCGTTCGAGCAGGTTCTCATCGCCATACAGGGCCAGCCCGCCGACGGTGCGCCCGGTCACCAGCCAGGACAACGCCACCCACGGGTTGTAGCTGGCCACACGGGTGGCATCGGTTCCAGCACCGATCGGCACGCCTTCGGCCAGCATGCGCTTGACCGGCGGCGTATGCCGCGCGGCCTGCACGCCGTAGCGCTCGACGAAGGCTTCGCCCTGATAGGCCATGCGATGCTGCACGGCGATGCCGCCACCCAGCGCACGGATGCGCTCGATGTTGCGCGGGGTGATGGTTTCGGCGTGATCGATGAACCAGTGCAGGCCATCGAACGGCACCTCGCGGTTGACCTGTTCGTACACATCGAGGATGCGGGTGATGCTCTCGTCGTACGTCGCATGGATGCGGAACGGCCAACGCTTCTCGACCAGCAGCTTCACCACATCGTGCAGTTCCGGTTCCAGCTCCGGCGGCAGTTCCGGGCGCGGCTCGTTGAACAACTCGAAGTCGGCCGCCGAGAACACCAGCATCTCGCCGGCACCGTTGTGGCGCAGCAGGTCATCACCCTGCCGCGGCTGCAGCATCTCGCTCCATCCGCGGAAGTCATCCACTTCCTTGCCCTTGTTCTGGGTGAACAGGTTGTAGGCGATGCGCACGGTCAGCTGGTCATCGCGGTGCAGCTGCTCGATGACCTGGTAGTCCTCGGGGTAGTTCTGGAAACCACCGCCGGCGTCGATCACCGAGGTGATGCCGAGACGGTTCAACTCACGCATGAAATGACGGGTGGAATTGGCCTGGTACTCGATCGGCAGCTTCGGACCCTTGGCCAGGGTCGCGTACAGAATCAGCGCGTTGGGCTTGGCCAGCAGCAGCCCGGTCGGGTTGCCCAGCGAATCACGCACGATCTGGCCGCCCGGCGGATCCGGGGTGTCCTTGGTATAGCCACAGGCACGCAGTGCGGCGCGGTTGAGCAGCGCACGGTCGTACAGGTGCAGTAGGAACACCGGCGTGTCCGGCGCGATGTCGTTGAGCTCCTGCAGCGTGGGCAGGCGCTTCTCGTTGAACTGGGTGGCGGTGAAACCACCGACCACGCGCACCCACTGCGGTGCAGGCGTGCGGTCGACCTGCGCCTTCAGCATGTCCAAGGCATCGCCCAGCGAACGCAGGCCGTCCCAGCGCAGTTCCAGGTTGTAGTTCAGGCCACCACGTATCAGGTGGGTATGGCTGTCGTTGAGGCCGGGCAGCAGGCGCCGGCCTTGGGCGTCGATCAGGGTCGCTTCATTGCCCCAGCCACGCATGATCTCCTCGTCGCTGCCGACGGCAACGATGCGCCCTTCCTGCACGGCCAGCGCCTGTGCATGCGGCTGCTGCGGGTCGAGGGTGGTGATGCGGGCATTGCGGATGACCAGCGTGCTCATGCGACGCTCCTTGGAAGTGGAATCGAGTGCGGCACCGGCACGGCCGGCCAGGCCCAGCGCCACCGCGGCGCTGCCGGCCAGCACCACGTTGCGGCGGCCGTGATCGAGTGGATCGTGACTCATGCGAGATCTCCCGGAAGGCGTTGGCCGTCCAGTGCCCAGGCGCCGGGCCCGGTCAGCGCGAGGGCCAGCAGTACCGTGGTCCACATCAACGGGTACTCACTGCCACCGCGCATCCAGAACCAGCCCTTGGGCAGGGCCAACAGAACGGTGAAGCCGATGAAGGCCGCCGCTGCAAGCGCGGCGACGCGGGTCTGCCAGCCCAGCAGCACGGCCAGCCCTGACAGCACCTGCAGCAGGGCCAGCAGCAGCGGCAGCGGTGCCACCGCTGGCAGGCCGAAGCCGCGCAGTTCGGTGGCGAAGCCGGCCAGCCCAGGACCGCCGAACCAACCGAACAGCTTGCCGAGCGCGTGTGGCAGCAGGAATCCCCCGGCTGCCGCGCGCAGCATCAGCAGGGCCAGGTCGAGGCCATGGCCAACCAGCATGCTCAGTGCCCGCCTTCCTGCGCGCCGAACATGCGCTTGGCGTACTGGATGCCGATGCCATAGCCACCGGCGTGGTCGCGGGCGATGCCGGTGGTCAGCTCGTAGGTCTCGCCACGCGCCCAGTCACGCTGCAGCTCCAGCAGGTACTGCACGCTGGTCATCGGCACTGCACCGGCCTGCACCATGCGGGTGATCGCACGCTCGTGGGCTTCTTCGCTGACATCGCCGCAGGCATCGGTGATCACATACACCTCGAAGCCCTGTGCCAGCGCCGACAGCGCCGGTCCCACGATGCAGACGCTGGTCCACAGGCCGGCAACGACCAGGCGACGCTTGCCGATGCGGTTGATCTCATCGATCACCGGCTGGTCTTCCCAGGTGTTCATCGAGGTGCGGTCGAACACCGTCTGGCCCGGGAAGATCTCCGGCAGTTCCGGGAACATCGGGCCGGAGAACGACGCTTCGGCGACGGTGGTCAGCAGCACCGGCACGTTGAAGCCCTTGGCGCCCTTGCTGATCAACGACACGTTGTTGCGCAGCGCGGAGATATCGATGGTGTGGGTGGCGAATGCCATCTGCGACTGGAAGTCGATCAGCACCAGGGCATGGTCGGTGGGCGACAACAGGGCCGGGGCGGGCGTGGCGGTGGCAAGGCTCATGGTTGGACTCCGTTGGAAACACGATCAGGGGGAAGCAACAGGGCCGCATCGCCGGCCAGGTACTGGCCGGGGCTGCAGCCGGTCTCGGCGCGGAAGCTGCGGACGAAATGGCTCTGGTCGAAGAAGCCCAGCTGCTGCGCCAGGCAGGACATCGGCAGCTGCGCGACCGGCAACAACTGGCGCGCACGTTCGATGCGGCGACGGCGCACGTAGCGCAGCGGGCTGGCGCCGGTACCGGTCCGGAACAGGCGCACCAGATGGAAGCGGCTGACGCAGGCGGCTGCGGCCAGCTCGGTCACCCGCAGCGGCTGCGACAGGTGCTCATCGACATAGCGCAGGGCGCGCTGCAATGCGGCGGCCTGCTGCGGTGCCAGCGCCACGGCGGGCGGATCGGGCGAAAAGACGGTGGCCATGCGGGACGCCGCGAGGGGGTGCCCCATGGTGCGTGGCCGCCGCACGATGCCCTACCCCCGTCGGTCGAGGCCAGCACCTACCCGAATGGGGGAGGCCGACGCCCGAGCAGGCGACGACCGAACAACCGCGCATCCAGTGAATAGGCGCCAGGGCCCAACATCAACAGCGCCAAGGGCAGCACCACCTGTGACCACGGCGCCTGCTGCGCGAACAGGCCCACGGCCACCATCAGCACGGCCAGTGGCGTCAACACACCCAGCGTGAGCATCGGCACTGCCAGCAGGCACAGCGCCGACCACCCGCCCGCATGCGTGCCGGGCGTGCACAGTGCCGCGGACAGGCACAGCCGCAACCACAGCAGGCCGATGCCCGGCCCGCGGTCGGGGAACATCACGAACAGGCGCTGCATGGCCAGGCTCCACAGGACATGCCGGCGTGATAACCGACCGCGGCGGCGACCGCCTACCCCGTTCGGGTCACCCCGGACTGCCCCGCACCTGCCAGAATGCGCGCCATGCGTGGCCGCCCCTTCCCGTTCCTGCGTCGCCTGCCGACGCTGCTGACGTGCCTGCTGCTGTGGACCGCCCTGCCCGCTTTTGCCGTGCAGCGCCCGCCGGTGAGCGGCGGGCTGCCCGGTTACGAGCACACCGCGTGGCGGGTCGGCCAGGGTGCACCCGGCGATATCTGGGACATCACCCAGGACCGCGACGGCCTGCTGTGGCTGGCCACCGGCTCGGGCCTGTACCGCTTTGATGGCCGTCGCTTCGAACGGCAGGCAGCGCCCGTCGGCAGCCAGTTCCCGTCCACCAACATGGTCACGCTGGCGCATGCCGCCGACGGTGCCCTGTGGATCGGCTACTTCCAGGCCGGCATCAGCCGGTTCGCACAGGGGAGGCTGCACAACTACGGCCGCGAGCAGGGGGTGCCGGTCGGCGTGGTCCCACGCTTCAGCCAGGATCGCCAGGGCCAGCTGTGGGCGGCGGTCAATGGCGGGCTGCGCCGCTTTGATGGACAGCGCTGGCAGCCACTGCCGGCCGCAGCCGGCCTGCCCGAGCGCCGTGTGCAGTGGGTGCTGCACGACAGCCGGGGCAGGTTCTGGGTGCTGGCCGACCTGAAGATCTGGATGCGTGCGGCCGGCCAGACCACGTTCGAGGACACCGGCATCGCGGTCTCGCAGATGGCAACGCTGGCCGAAAGCCCGCAGGGTGAAGTGTGGTTGGCCGACCGGGTGCGCGGCACCTCACCCCTGGCCAACGCGCAGGGCCTGTTGGCGGCCAGCGAACGTGAAGCGCGGCGTCTTCCGGAACTGGTTGCTGCACGCCTGCAGTTCACTGCCGATGGCGCGCTGTGGGCCACGATGAGCCCGCACGGCGGCGTCGCCCGCATCACCTTCGACGGCAGCCGCGCCGTGCGCATGGAGCGTTTCGATTCGCCGCACGGGCTGACCGCCACCTCGGCGGTGCCGATCATCGCCGACCGCGAAGGCAATCTCTGGGTCGGCACCAATCTCGGCCTCAACCGCTTCCGCGCACGCAGCGTGCACACCCTGGCAGTCGGCCCGAGTGATCCCTACCGCTCGCTGGTGCGGGCCAGCGATGGCCGCGTGTATGGCTATGGCGAAGACCTCAAACCCTACGATCTGCGGCGCACTCTGCTGGATGGCAGTGCCCCGCAGCTGCAGGCCGCCGCGCGCCAGGCACCCACGCCGATCTGGCAGTTCGACTGGGTCAATCTTGCGCGCACGCTCGCCGGCCACACCTCGTTGATCCCGCTGCCGGCCCCGTTCACCGGGCAACCGCTGCACGCCCTGCTGTTCCCCGACGACGCGCAGGCCTGGGTATGCACGGGTGAACGCGGCGTCCTGCACTACCTGCATGGCCAATGGCAGCGCGAGGTCCGCCTGCCCGAGCAGGCCTGCTCATCGCTGGCGCTGGATGCCCATGGCCAGCTGCTGCTCGGCTATGCCGACGGCCGCCTGCGCCGGATGAGCGCGGGCCACATCGAGAGCTTCGATGCCAGCCAGGGCCTGTCGGTCGGGCCGATCACCGCAATGCTGCATCACCAGGACCTGCTGCTGGTCGCCGGCGAAGCCGGTCTGGCTGCGCGCGTTGGCAACGGTCGTTTCGTTCCGGTGCGAACCGACATGGCCGGTGTACTGGAAGGCATCACCGGCATGGTGGCCGATCCGAACGGACACCTCTGGTTCAATGGCAGCCGTGGCCTGGTCCGGCTGGGGAGCGATCAGCTGCGACGGACGCTGCGGACCGGGCTGCCGGTGACGCCACGCCTGTTCGATGCGGTGGATGGCATGCCGGGCATCGCCCTGCAGAGCGGACCGATCGCCACCGCCACGCTGGCCGATGACGGACTGCTGTGGCTGGCCACCAACCAGGGCCTGGCCTGGCTGGACACCACCCGCTCGCACGTCAACACCATGGCGCCCAGCGTGCGCATCGGCGAAGTGCTGTATGGCAGTGAGCACGAGCCACTGCGCGATGGCCTGCGCCTTCCGGCCGGCACCAGCCAATTGCAGATCGATTACGTGGCGCTGTCGCTGGCACGTCCGGAGCGCAACCGCTACCGCTATCGCCTGTCCGGCGTCGACGACGGCTGGCAGGATGCCGGCAGCAGCACGCGGGCGTACTACACCAACCTCGCCCCGGGCAATTACCGGTTCGAGGTGGAAGCCGCCAACGAAGACGGCATCTGGAGCACTGCACCGGCCAGTCGCAGCTTCCGCATCGCCCCCACCTTCATGCAGACCGTGTGGTTCAAGCTGCTGTGTGCGGCCGCGATCCTCGCACTGCTGGTGATGGCGGTGCGCATCCGCAGCGGGCAGCTGGCCGCGCTGTTCCGCGCGCGCCTGCAGGAACGCAATGGCGAACGCGAACGCATCGCACGCGACCTGCACGACACCCTGCTGCAGGGCAGCCAGGGCCTGATCCTGCGCCTGCACGCGATCAGCCAGTCGCCGCAGACCCCGGAGCAGGTACGCGGCCAGCTGGAATCGGCGATGCAACTGGCCGAGCGCAACCTGGCCGAGGGCCGCGAGCGGGTCAATGCCCTGCGTGAGGGACCGTTCGCTGGCCGCGACCTCGCTTCGGCACTGGCCGATGTGCACGCCGAGTACGCCGGGCATGGCACCAACCCACTGCGCCTGACCGTGGAAGGTGCAACGCCACCGCTGCAGGCCGACGCGGCCGAAGAAGTGTTCCTGATCGGGCGTGAGGCGATCCGCAATGCGTTGCGTCACGCCAACGCCAGCGCCATCGAAGTGGAGCTGTCCTACGGCACGCGGTGCTTCCTGCTGCACGTGCGCGACGATGGCGTCGGCATCGCCGACGACAATGCCGGCCATGGTCATTGGGGCCTGCAGGGCATGCGTGAGCGCGCGCAGCGCCTCGGTGCGGAACTACAGCTGTGGACCCGCGCCGGACTGGGGACCGAAGTCGCGCTGGCGGTTCCCGCCCGGCGCCTGTATCACCGCCGCCCATCGCGCTGGCGCTGGCCCTGGAGTAAAGCAAACCATGACTGAGTCCCCTGCCCCGATCGGCGTGCTGGTGGTCGACGACCACCCGCTGCTGCGTGACGGCCTGGCGGCGCTGCTGGGCGCACAACCCGATCTGCGCCTGCTCGGCGAAGCCGCCGATGGCGAGGAAGCCATCGCCTGCTACCAGCGGCTGCAGCCCGACGTGGTGCTGATGGACCTGCAGATGCCACGGCTGGATGGTGTGGAAGCCATCGTGCGGATCCGCGCGATGGACCCGCGCGCGCGCATCATCGTGCTGACCACCTACCGCGGTGACGTACGTGCGGTAAGGGCACTGCAGGCCGGCGCCAGCGCCTATCTGCTGAAGGACATGCTGCGCCATGAGCTGGTCGATACGATCCGCATGGTCGCTGGCGGCCGCCGCGCACCGATTCCCCCGGCGGTGGCGGCCAGCATCGCCGCGCATGTGGTGGAAGACCGGTTGTCGCCGCGCGAAACCGAGGTACTGAGGCATGTGGCCGGGGGCCTGTCGAACAAGCGCATCGGCGAGCGCATGCAGATTTCCGAGCAGACGGTGAAGGCGCACATGAAGAGCCTGATGGACAAGCTGGGCGTGGGTGATCGCACGCATGCGGTGACCCAGGCGCTGCGGCGCGGGATCATCAGCCTGGACGACAGCGGTCACGATTAGGGGTTGTTCGGCAGGGCTTGCAGCCCTGCACCCGCGGTAGTGCCGGCCGCTGGCCGGCAACCTCTACAGCAACAGCGGGCTTTCCGTGGGATGGCGGGGCGGTGTCGGAGTGCGGGGACGCTGCAAGTCCCCCTCCGGGGCCCGGCCCAGCCGCTGGCGGCTGTGCGTTCGGGCGCTTGCGAAGCCGTGCTTCGCAAGCAAAGCGCCCTCACCCATGTAAGCTCGGTCGCCTGCGCCCGACCCATGCGGCTCACGCCCCCGCAACCGGAGCCACCCCGCCTTCGACAGTTCCCCGCGGCCTGTCGTGTATTGCTTTCTGTAGCCGAGCCATGCTCGGCTCAGATCTCACAGATATTGAAATATTCGATTCCGATGGAGTCATCCACACAGGCGTGGATCCATCAGACATCGGGAAACTGTCAGAGGTGGGGCGGTGTCGGAGTGCGGGGTGTCAGCCGCATGGATGCGGCTGCCAAGCCTTATCTGATCGGAATCTGGCAGCGTAGGCGTCGAGAGCCGGCGTGGGCCGCCGTGCGAGCCTAGATCTCGACGATCCGTAACCAGGATCGCGACGATCGCCATGTAGCTTGGCGCCCACGCCGGAATCTCCCTTGATCCGCCCGAACAGTTGCTGGAGCGACCACTCGAAGCGATAAGACTGGGCAAGCGGGGGAGCTCTCGACCCTTCCAGACTATACGGAGTCAGGTGATGAACGGGATCGGGATTGATGTCAGCAAGCGTCAGCTGGATATCGGTACGACGGACGGAGAAACCCTGCAGGTCAGCAACAACCGCTCCGGGTTTTCTGAACTGGATGTTTGGCTGAAGAAGCGTCCGACCCGCCAGATCGTGCTTGAAGCCACGGGTGGCTATGAGCAGCCGGTGCTGGATTTCCTGCACAAGGCCGGTCATCCGGTGGCCCGTGCCAATGCCTTGCGCGCCCGGAAACTGGCTCAGGGGTTGGGTCAGACTGCCAAAACCGACCGTTTGGATGCCTACGCGTTGGCGCAGATGGCCGCCCTGGTGAAGCTGCCTCCCTATCAGCCGCTGCAGTCTTGGCAGCAGAAGATGCGGGAGTTCGTTCGGGCACGTCGGCAGGCGATGGACGCCCTGACCATCGCGCGGCAACAGCAGGAAATGGTGCTTGATCGTGAACTGCGCCGACTACTGCAGGGCAACATCACCCGCCTACAAACGTTGGTTGAGCGTCTGGGCAAGCAGATCGTCGAGCAGGTTGGTCAGCAGCCTCAACTGAAGATGCTGAAGTCGATGAAGGGCGTAGGGCCTGTGCTGCAGGCAGTTCTAGCCAGCTATCTGCCAGAGCTTGGCAGGATCACTGGCAAGCGCATCGCCAGCCTGGTCGGGGTAGCCCCGATGTCCCACGACAGCGGCACGATGAGAGGAAAACGAAGCATCCACGGTGGAAGAGCCGAAATCCGGCAAGTGCTCTACATGGCGGCAATGTCGGCCATGCGGCATGAACCTCGGCTGCGCGATTTTTACCAGTCGCTACGAGCCCGCGGCAAGGAAGGCAAGGTGGCCATCGTGGCAGTGATGCGGAAGATGCTGGTCATCCTCAACGCCCGTGTGCGCGACGCTGAAAGCGGGCTAGTCCCCGCCTGAGGCGAGCCAGGGCGAAAGACCAAAGGCTGCCGGCCAGCGGCCGGCACTACCGTGCCCGTTTACCTGACGGGCCTGAGACTCTCCAGCAACACAGTTGCTACAAGGACGTACTTGCGGCGTCCCCGCACTCCGACACCGCCCCACCACCCCACAGGAAACCCGCCGTTGCTGTTGCTGTTGCTGTTGCTGTTGCTCCAGCTTCCAGCAGGTGCAGGGCTGCAAGCCCTGCCGAACACCATCCTTACCTCAAACGCAGCAGCAGGCTGCCACCCGCGCACACCACCGCCAGCCAGGCCACGCCGTTCCAACCCCACTGCGCCAGCGCCAGGCTGCCCAGCGCACCACCGGCGGCCATGCCGATGAACATGCCCGTGAACAGCAACGCATTGAGCCGGCTGCGTGCCGGCGGCACCAGTCCGTAGACCAACGTCTGGTGCGCCACCAGCGCCGACTGGAAGCCGAAGTCGAACAGCAGCGCGCTCACCACCAGCAGCGGTAGCAGCGCAGCGGCCGGCAGCCACGACTCGGTCAACAGCAGGCCAAAGCCCAGCAGCGCCACCGCGATCGCCAGCCGCGCCACGGCGTGGCAACCCAAGCGATCGGCGAATCGACCCGCAAACGGCGCGGCCAATGCGCCGGCCGCACCGGCAATGCCGAATGCACCCGCTGCGGCACTACCCAGCCCCAACCGTGCATGCAGCATCAGCGCGAGGGTTGACCAGAACGCGCTGAAGCCCACCGCCAGCAGCGACTGGCTGGCCACCGCACGGCGCAGCTGTGGCTGCTCCCGCCACAACGCCAGCAACGAACCCAACAACGCGGGATAGCGCAGTGTACTGGTCGGTGCGAAGCGCGGCAGCGCACGCGCCATCACCGCTCCCATCGCCGCCACTGATACCGCGGCCAGCACGAACTGCGTGCGCCAACCCCACGCTTCGGCCACTACGCCACTGACCACCCGTGACAACAGGATTCCGAGCAGCAGGCCGGTCATCACCCGGCCGACGATCTGGCCGCGCTGCACATCCGGCGCCAGCACCGCTGCAGCCGGCACGATGTCCTGCGCCAGCGTGGCCATCAGCCCGACCAGCAGGCTGGCCATCAGCAGGCCAGGCAGGTGGCCAGCCATCGCAGCAGCGCCCAACGCCAACGCCAGCAACGCGGACTTCCACAGGATCAGGTTGCGGCGGTCGAACCGGTCGCCCAACGGCGCCAGCAGCAGAATGCCAAGCGCATATCCCAGCTGGGTCAAGGTCGGTACCAGGCCGGCGGCGCGCTCGCCGGCGCCGAGATCTTGGGCGATCAGGCCCAGCATCGGCTGGCTGTAGTAAAGCGAGGCAACCGAGAAGCCGGCGCCGGCTGCCATCGCCATCACCAGCGGGGTGGAGGGTGCGGTCGTGGGTGCCGCAGCGACGGACAGCGAGGGGGTAGACATGGGAGAGTCCGGTGGGGGAAGTGGGCGTATCCTGCCGGTATTCGCGAGGCGTCTGTAGTAGGCTTCCGCACATACACTTCATACGTAAAGCGCATGAATGACCTCGCCACCGGCGCCGATCGTCTGGATCTGCTGCGCACCTTCCTGCGCATCGTCGATGCCGGCAGCCTGTCTGCTGCGGCCGTGCAGCTGGGCACCACCCAGCCGACGGTCAGCCGCCGCCTTCAGGCCCTGGAGCGGCAGTTAGGCCTGCGCCTTCTGCAGCGCTCCACCCACGGCCTGCAGCTGACCGAGGATGGCCTGCGTTGCCAGCGCCATGCGCAACGCGTGGTCGACGAATGGGAGTCGCTACAGGCCGAACTGCACGGCGAACCGGAAACGCTGCGTGGACGCCTGCGGGTGATGGTGCCGCACGCGTTCGGCCAGGCGCAGCTGCTGCCGACCATGCTCGCGTTCCTCGCCCAGCACCCGCAGCTGAGCCTGGAGTGGATCCTCGAGGATCGGCGCCCGGACTTCATCGCAGAAGGCATCGACTGCGCGGTGCGGGTGGGCCCCGTCGACGAACCGCGCATGGTCGCACTACCGCTCGCCGAAGTGCCGCGCATCGTCGTGGCAGCGCCCTCGTTGGTGGACGCCACAGCAGTCAGTACGCCGGAACAGGCGCAATCACTGCCGTGGATCTCGCTGGTCACCTACTACCGCGAACGCCTGCTGCTGCATGACGCACAGGGCCGCGCGCATACGCTGTCGATCAGCCCGCGCCTGCTCAGCGACAACCTGTTCGTGGTGCAGCAGGCCGCATGTGCGGGGCTGGGCGCAGCGGTGGTCTCGGCCTGGCTGGTGGCCGACGATCTCGCACAAGGGCGGCTGGTGCAGCTGCTGCCGGACTGGCAGGCGCCGGCACTGCCGGTACACGTGGTGTTTCCCGCCGCGCGCCAGCAGCCGCCGCGGCTGCGCGCCTTCATCGATGCGATGAAGGCCGCGCTGCCGCAATTGCATGGAATGCGGCCGGCGCCGCGTTAGGTCATCGGCCGCATCATCCACGCATGGCGTGGATCTACTGATGGTACGGGTAGATCCACGCAATGCGTGGATTCTGCCCCGCCCCGCAATCAGTTGGCCTTGGCCGCCTCGGCATTCCACGCTGCGACCCTGGCCTTGGTGTCGGCCAGCATCTTGTCCAGTGCGGCGCGGTCATACACGTTGCCGCGCAGGATCACGCTGTCGATCTTTTCGGTGGCAGCAATGTCCTGCAGTGGGTTGGCGGTCAGCAGTACCAGATCGGCGGCCTTGCCCTGTGCGACACCACCGTAGCGGTCCATCTGGCCGAACCAGGCCGGGCCGGAACGGGTTGCGGCCGACAGCGCCTGCGGTGCGCTCAGGCCTTCCTTCACGAACAGCTGCAGTTCCTGATGCAGGGCGATGCCCGGGAAGTTGAACGAGTTGAGGAAGCCCGCATCGGTGCCCGCAATGATCGTCACACCGGCTTCCTGCAGCATCGGCAGCACCGCCGCGACCTGGTGGTACTGCGCGTGGCGCGCTTCGATCTGTGCCGGCGTGGCCTTCGCCGCGCGGTCCACGCGCCACTGGTAGGTCGCGCGCAGGCCCGGGCCGATGTAGGCCAGGTACGGATCGTTGGCGTGGTCATCCTGGTCAAGGAAATCGAGGATGCGGCCACCGTTGAGGGTCGGGGTCACGAACACGCCGCGCTTGGCGAAATCGCGGTAGGCGTGCATCGCCGTGTCACGGTCGAAGCTGGCGTCGAGGCGGCGGTTGGCTTCGGCGCGGTCGATGCGGCCGGCACCGAAGTCGGCGGCGATCTGCGCTTCATCCTTGCTGCCTGCCTTGAATGCGTAGTCCAGATGCTCGATCGAGGCCAGGCCTGCATCGACCGCCTGTTCAACGGTCAGCGCCATCGGAATGTGACCCGAGGCCTTGAACCCGGCCTTGCGCGCAGCACTGGCCGAGTACAGGAACAGCTCCGGCTTCAGCGTGCTGTCGGTAATCTTCACGAAATCAACCTTGTCGTGCTGCAGGCGGGCGATCGCCTTGTCGGCGTCGGCCTCGCTTCCCACTTCGATCGTACCCTTCCAGACCGGCTTGATGCCTTCGATCTTCGCGCCCGAACTGAGCAGGCGCGGACCAAACAGCGTGCCCTTGGCGATCTCGCCGCGCCACTGCAGCACCTGCTCGGGCAGGTCACCGGAACAGTCGCGCACGGTGGTGATGCCGTGCGCGATATATAGCGGCAGCAGCGCCTTGTTCTCTTCGATCAGCGCCGGGCCACCACCGAAGTGCACGTGCATGTCCCACAGCCCCGGAATCAGGTACTTGCCCTTGGCATCGATCTGGCGGGCCGCGCTCCATTGGCTGCGCAGCTGCGCGTCCGGGCCGACGGCCACGATATCCTCGCCACGGATCACCACGCTCTGTCCGGCCAGGGTGCTGGCGTGCTCGACATCGACCACGGTGGCATTGCGGATCAGCAGGTCGGCGCGCTCGGCAGCAGACGCCGACAGCGGGGCCACTGCAAGGAGGATGGCAAGGGACAACGGACGGGAACGGAACATGGACAGCATCCTGATGGGCACGACCAGCGTGCGGGGTGGAAGGGAACAGTCTTCAGCGCACCGCGCCGTGCTGGCGCAGCAGGGTTTCAATTCCGGTATAGCCGCGCTGGCGCGCGTGCGCCAGCGGCGTCACACCGTCGCCGTCGGCCAGCTCGGGGTCGGCGCCGGCCTCCAGCAGCAGCTGCACGATCTGCACGTGGCGCGCGCCGCCGTCACCGAGCAGGATCGCTTCCAGCAGCGCGGTCCAGTGCAGGCGGTTGACATGGTCTACAGCGACGCCGGCACGCAGCAGCGTGCGCACAGTGGCGACGTGGCCGCGCTCGGCGGCGGGAATCAATGCGGTGCCGCCATAGCGGTTGGTGCTGCGCAGGTCGGCGCCATGCGCCAGCGTCATCGCCAGGATCTCGTCCAGGCCACGCGCGCCGGCGTACAGGTAGGCGCTGTCCTGCATGGCGTCCTTGGCGTTGACGTCGGCGCCGGCTTCGATCAGTTCACGCGCGGCGTCTACATTGTTGCCATGCGTGGCCAGCAGCAGCGCGGTGCGGCCCTGGCCATCGCGCGCCTCCAGCGTGGCGCCATCCTCGATCGCCTGTCGCAGCGCATCGGCATCGCCACGGCTGGCAGCATCGCGCAGGCGGCCATCGACGTCGGCTTTGGACGTTGCGGTGCAGGCCGGGGAGACCATGGCCACCAGGAACAACAGCAGCACGCGCGCGAACGGCGCAGGCCAGCCAGGGGAACGATGGACGCGCATGACGGTGTCTCCTCATGACCGTCGCCACGGAGCGCCGTGCGACGGTAGCAACAGCCGGGCATTGCCGGCCCCTGCCCTGCATGGTAGAAGTCGGCATTGGTATCCAGAAGTGAAATGTTCAAATGCAAGACAGTGCCAAATCGAATAGAACCCTGTTCGAACTGGACCTGCTGCGGGCGCTGGTGATGGTGGCCGACTGCGGCAGCTTCACCACTGCGGCCACGCGCCTGCATTCGACCCAGTCCACGGTCAGTCAGAAGGTGCGCCGGCTGGAGGAACTGGCCGGGCATCGCCTGCTCGAACGCGGCCACCGCGACGTACACCCCACCGATGCCGGCCACACCCTGCTCGGCTACGCGCGGCGCATGCTCGACCTGAACGAGGAAATGGCACAGGCGCTGGCCGGCGCCACCGTGGAAACCGCGGTGCGCATCGGTGTGCCCGAGGACTTCGTCAACGCGCAGACCACACGCATGCTGGCCGCTTTCAGCCGTCGCCACTCGCAGGTGAAGCTGGAGATCAGCAGCGGCCTCAGCCGTGACCTCGCGCAGGGCTTCGACCACGGCGAGCTGGACCTGGTGCTGGTCAAGCAACGCCGCAACAGCCGCCAGGCGGTGCATTGCCGGCGCGAGCCGATGCACTGGATCGACAGCCTGCGCAGCAGCTGCCTGCAGCAGGACCCGCTGCCGCTGGTCACCTTCCCGCCACGCGGGCTGTACCGCGACGAGATGATCCACGCCGTGGAGGCGCTGGGCCTGCGCTGGCGCATCGCCTTCACCAGTTCGTCGCTGAGTGGCATCCAGGGTGCGGTGGCCGATGGCATCGGCATCAGCCTGCTGCCGCGCCGCGCGGTCAGCCGCGAGCACCGCATCATCGATGGAGAGCGCGAGCTGCCGGTGATCGACAACTACGAGATCGGCCTGCTGCATCGCGCGGACGCCGATGATGCCGTGCGCGCACTGGCCAGCGAGCTGTGGCGGCAGGTGCAGCGCGAACCGGACTGACCACGGTAGATCCACGCCATGCGTGGATGCCTTTCGCGCATCACGCATCGAAACATGGTCACTCCGGCCGTATAGCGGGCAACAATCGCCCCGTAGAGTGCCGGTTGTTTCCGTGCCCCACGGCGCCCTTCCATGTCCGACGAAATCCCCACCCGCTTCGATCCCCTGCCTACAGCCCTGCAGACGCATCTGCAGCACCAGCGTTCGCTGATCGCCGCGCGCGTGGCCGCCGGCTTTCCGACGTTGCCGGTGCAATGGCCGCTGGCGGCCACCACGCTGCAGCGCGTGGTCGATGCCGAGCTGATCGACCGTGATGACGGCGATGGCTGGGAAGCGCTGGGCGTGGCGTTCGGTGACACCCTGGCCCAACGCGTGCCGGGCCTGGCCTGGATGCAGGTCACCGATGCCTGGGGCATCGACGCGGTGCTGCGCTATGCCGACAGCAGCCTGCAGATCGGCGCCAGCACGCTGCTGCTCAAGCGCGTCGAGCAGGGCGAGATCATCGACATCGCCCATCTGCTGGCGTGGCTTGAGGAATTCATCGCCACCCGCGCCGACGATTACGCCTGAAAAGCTGCCGAGCATGGCTCGGCGCAACCGGAACTGGCGTGGCGTCGTGGGTAGATCCACGCCATGCGTGGATGGAACCACCGCGCGGCCACATTCATCCACGCATGGCCTGGATCTACAGCCAACGGCCATCAACCACCACGCGGCGCTCCACCGGCACTCCGGCCACGGCGGCCGGGCCGTGGTCGGCACGCACGGCCACGAATGTGGCCGGATGCCCTTCCACAAGACCGTACTGCGGCAACCCGATCACCTGCGCGGCATGGGTGGTCACCATGTCCAGCGCCAGCATCAGGTCGGCATCGGTATGGAAGCCGGAGCGGTAGCCCAGCAGCATCGCCCGCTGCAACAGATCGCCGTTGCCATACGGCCACCAGCAGTCACGGATGTTGTCGTTGCCCGCGAACACGCGCACACCGGCATCATGCAGCGCGCGCAGCGGCGGGAATGGATGATCCCCCGGCGCGTTGCTCATGATCGCCACACCCGCCGTCGCCAGCGCCTCGCCCACCTGCAGCGCGCGTGCCAGCGGCACCTCGCCCAGCGAATAGGCATGGCTGACCGCCACCCGACCCTGCAGGCCAGCGGCCCGGGTGCGCGCGGCGATGCGCAGCAGCTGCGCCAGACCGGTTTCGCCGGGCTCATGCAGATGGATGTCCAGCTGAACGCCGTAACGCTCGGCCAAGCCGAACAGCAGCGCCAGCTGGCCTTCGGCATCACCGTCGAGCGTGGTCGGGTCGATGCCGCCGAGCACCTCCACGCCCGCAGCAAGGGCCTGCTCAAGCACCGCAGCGGTACCAGCGCAGGACATCACCCCGGCCTGTGGGAACGCCACCAGCTGGATGCGCATGATGTCGGCACAGCGCAATGCGGCCTCGCGTACCGCCTCCAGGTGGCGCAGGCCGGTGCTGCCATCGATATCGACATGGCAGCGCATTGCCACTGTGCCGAAGCCGCTGCATTGGCGGATCAGCGCCTCGGCGCGATCGACCATCGGCGCCGCAGCCGCCACTGCCGCCTTTTCCACCGCCAGCCGTTCACGCAGGCTGTTCACCGGCTGGTGCGGGTGCCAACGGTCGCCGACGAAACTCTTGTCCAGGTGGATATGGCCGTCGACCAGCCCGGGCAGCACCGCAAAGCCCTGCAGGTCGATGCATTCCGCCGCGTCGGCCGGCGCGGCCTCGCCATTGAGCCCGCTGATGCGGCCATCACGGATATGGAAATGCAGTGGCGCACCGTCGCGGTCGACACCGCCATGGACGAACTGGAGGGTCATCGGGAACTCCCGGAATGCCAAGAATGGCGCCATCGTGCGCCTCGCCGCAGCCATCGGCCAACGAAATATCTGGATGGCACGCATTCACCAGAACGATGACTACCCTGCGACAACCGGTCGCAGCCACGCCGTGCACACCCCTGAACGGGTAACATGGGCGCCTGTTTCCGCTGTGATGCCGCATGGGCCCGTCCGACCGCCACGATCGTCTCCGCCGCTGGCAGGCCGCGTCCCTGCTTGCCGCCGCCCCGATCGCCAGCCTGTCCGCCACTGATGCGGCGGCCGCTGCGCCGCTGCAGTCGCCGCCGGGCCAGCAGCGCATTGCCCCGGCTGCACTGGTCGAGCGCCTGCACCAGCGCGTGCTGTCCGGGCAGAGCGCCACTGCCACGCTGGAACACTGGTGCGCCGAGCACGGCCTGGCCGAACAGGCGCGGGTGCGTGCAGTGCGCGTACACGGCCAGGACAAGCCTGCCCCCGCCGACGTGCTGCAGGCGCTGGGTGTGAAGCCGGGTGCCGAGCTGCGCTATCGCCGCGTGCAGCTGGTCTGCGGCAGCCGCGTGCTGTCCGAGGCCGACAACTGGTACCTGCCCGGCCATCTCAGCCCGGCCATGAACCAGGTGCTGGACAGCACCGACGAACCCTTCGGTCGCGTGGTCGGCCCGCTCGGTTTCCAGCGCCAGACCTTGGCTGACCAGACGTTCTGGCCGCCGCGGGGCGAAGGCGACCGCGGCGTGATCCTTGAAGTGCGCGCCCTGCTGCGCGACCGCCAGCAGCAGCCCTTCAGCTACGTCATCGAGTCATACCTGCTGCAGGCGCTTCCGTAACGCGCCGTGGCGCCGGTCATCCGCCGGTGCTACGGGCCCGCGATGCCGTTGGCGGCCGGGTCCACCGAGAACACGAAACGCCCACCGCGCTGGTCCCTGCCCCGTGTCATCGGCGCGGTGGTAAGGCTGTAGACCGGGGCCGCCTTGTCCATGCCGATCGCCTCGGACCAGGCACTGAAATCCTCATCGGTACGGCTGCGGATCTCGCCAACGCACAGGCTGTAGCCGCAGGCAAAAGACACCAGCGTGCCGTCGTTGCCGATGAGCCGGGTCGCGGCCGTCCTGTAGAGCCGGGTCAGGTCCTGCACTTCCGGGTGGCCGGCCGCATCGCGCTCGAACTGGCTGATCGCCTGCGCGAAGGCCTTGTCGGAACCCAGCACCGCCTCGCTCTTCTGTGCGGACACCGCACCCTCGTTCAGCAGCATGCGCTCGCCCTCGAGGAAGTGACCCTCCGGTTGCGCGAGCCCAGGGGCAGCCGTCGTGGTACTCGATGCCGTTGGCACGCGCGCTGATACAGCATCGGTCGCGGGGTTGGAAAGGGACGGCGCAGGCGCGGCATTGGCCACCTCCGCGGCATCCTCCACGCTGGCCGCCTGCCTGCCACTGCAACCTGCAATGGCCAGCACGGCAATCACGCTCCACCCCCTGACATCCATGCGCATCCTCCTCCGTGTATCGCCACAGCATGCCATGTGCGCGCCGGCAACACGGATGCACTGCACAAAGAAAAGCCCGGCAATGCCGGGCCTTTCGTTCGCCTGCCGGATCAGCGGAACCGGTAGTCCAGCTGCACCCAGTACTGGCGGCCATACGGGTCGTAGTTGCCGACCGGGTAGAACGGCCAGCCGCCACCGTTCTTGTCCGCCGGCGGGCGGCTGTCACGCAGGTTGTTGACGATCACGCCCACCGACAGGTTCTCGCCGAACTGGCGGAACACGCTGGCGTTGTAGGTCATGTACGGCGCGATGCGGCCACTGCCATCGGTCTTCGGCAGCGAGCCGAAGCGGTTGCCGTACAGCGTGGTGGTCCAGTCTCCCTGGTTCCAGGTGATGCTGCCGTTGGCCTTGCTGCGCCACTGGTAGTCATCCAGCGAATTGCGGATGTCACGCTCCGGATCATCGGAGAACTGCCGGTACTTGTGCTCCAGCACCACGGTGTAGGCCAGGCGCGTGGTGAAGCGGCCATAGCGACCGGCATCGAAACGCCAGTTGCCCTTCAGGTCCAGGCCGCGAACCGATTCAGAGGCGGCGTTGATCGGGTTGATCAGCACACGGGTCACCTGGTCCGGCTGCACGGTTGCATTGGACGGGTTGCGGATCACACGCGACAGCGCGTCCTGGCACAGCGGTGAGCCGATGTCACGCGCTTCGCCGCCCAGCGTCTTTCCCAACCGGCAATCGGCCTCGTCGCGCAGGATGCGGCTGGTATCGAGGCTGGTCACCTCGTTGTCGATGCGGATGTCGTAGTAATCGGCACTGAAATCCAGGCCAGCCAGCGGCGACCAGACCACGCCGAAGCCATACGACTTGGCCGACTCCGGCTGCAGCTGCGGGTTGGCACGGTTGCTGTAATCGATCGACAGGCCGTTGTAGTCGCAGTTGTCATACGACTGGCCTGCGGTGCGGCAGCGCCAGTAGTCGGTCATGCCCGGGTTGTAACCACGCGTCTCGGTCGCGAACACGTAGTTCATGTCCGGCGCCCGGAAGCTGGTGGCAGCGGTACCACGGATCAGCAGGCTCTCGATCGGCCGGAACTCGACGCCGAAGCTCCAGGTCGCCTTGCCGATGTGCTCACCACCGGCACGGTACTGGTCATAGCGCCCGGCCAGGGTTGTGGTCAGCGACTGCAGCAGCGGCAGCTGCAGCTCCACGCCGGCAGCATAGCGGTCGCGCTCGCCACCGGCACCAATACCGGCGCTGGTGTTCCAGAATTCACCGGTGCCCAGTCGGGGGTCCGGTCGATTGCGATAGCCCTGGCTACCAGCCTCGACCACCGCGGCCAGCGCAGCGTCGCCACCGGGCAGTGCGAACAGCCGGCCGTTGACGCTGGCGCTGAAGGTCTGCAGCCACGCCGCGTTGCGGCTCTCCTGGTAGCCGGACAGGCTCTGGTACTCGTTCGGGCTCAGCGGCTGGAACAGGCGCGCCGGATCCGGCGCATAGACCTCTACACCATTGCGCACGCCCAGCTTCGGGCCAAGCAGGTATTCGTTGATCCCGGCCAGCAGCACCGGGCGGCGGGTGCGGTTCTCGTAACGCGAACGGCTGTAGACCGCCTCATAGTCCCAGCCACTGTCGCCGATCTGGCCGCGCGCGCCGACGTTGAATGACCACGAATTTTCCAGGAAACGATTGGCATTGCGCGGCAGGCCACCGATTTCCTCGGGCGCAAAGCGGCGGTACCAGCTTTCCAGGTTGCCGGTGGTCTGGTTGTAGAAGTAGTTGCGGGCCGAGGTCCAGGTGGGCGCACGGGTGTTGTTGGTGATGCGTGCGCTGCCCACGGCCAGATCGGCGAACAGGTCGGTGGTCTCGTTGACGTGGAAGGTCAGCAGGCCGTAGCCGTTGAGGTTGCGCTTCTCGGTCTGCACCGTCCAGTAGCTGGCGGCGGCCTCGTTGCTGCCGCAATACCAGCCCTGGCGCGGGTTGAAGGCACGGAACACGCTGCCGCCATAGATATCCGACGCCGCGTCGCAGCCATTGGCGCCCGGATCGATGTTGCGACCGGTAGCGGCGTTGCGGCGATACGCGATCGCGGTCGCCTGCGGCGCCTTGCCGGCGGGGTCATCATCCAGCGAGTCCATGAAATCGCGCTGGCGCGCATGGATCGCCTTGCGCACATCGAACTCGAAGCCGAACAGCGCATCCCAGCGCTCGCCGGAACTGCCACCAACCACCTGCGCGCGCTGGTTGTCGCCACCGCCCTGCTGGGTGCCGCCGGCCCGCACGTTCACGTCCACACCCTCAAAGCGGTCCTTGAGGATGATGTTGACCACGCCGGCGATCGCATCGGAGCCGTATACCGCCGACGCACCTGCCGCCAGGACCTCGATGCGCTCGATCAGCGCACTGGGAATGTTGGCCAGGTTGACCACGTTCACCGACCCTTCGTAGGCCAGCGGGTAGTCGGCCTGACGGCGGCCGTTGACCAGCACCAGCGTGCGGTTCGGGCCCAGCCCGCGCAGGTTGATGGTGTTGGCAGCCGGGGTGAAGGTGTTGCCGAAGTCCTCGCCCTGTACGTTGCCGGTGTTCTCGGTCAGCGCGCTCAGTGCGTCGAAGGCATTGCGGTAGCCCTGCGCATCGATCTGTTCGCGGCTGATCACCGTCACCGGCGACGGGCCCTCGACACTGGCGCGTGGAATGCGCGAGCCGGTGACCTTCACTTCCTGCAATGTGGTGGGTGCGCTTTCCTGCGCGAAGGCCGGCATCGAGACCAGCATCAGGGACGACAGTGCGAGCACCAGCGGACGCGGGCGCAGCGCCTTGTGGGAGGCGGACATGGGCTTCCTGGGGAGTTGGGCGGGTGGTGGTACGGGGGCAGCGGCCTGTACGGCGCATAACGATCCCGTAACGAAAGTGTCCTGAATGGGGGGTTTCAACGGAAATGACCAGGCCTGATGGCCTTATGCCTGAACCGAATCAGACCCGCAGTGCCATCCACCACACTTTTGCAATGTTTTGAATGGTGCAGGGCTGCAGGCATGGCCATCGTGCCCGGGATGATGACCCCGTACCCCACTTCCCTCCTTCCCCCATTGCGCCCGGTGCTGCGCCGTCACCTGCTGCAGCTGCAGGCCGCACCGGTCACCCTGCGCCCTTTCCAGCGTGCCGACCTGCCGCGCTGGCGCCTGTTCGATGACCGCCGCCGGCGCGGCCGCCGCGATCCGTCCGTCATCGATGAGGAAGCGCGCTTCCTCGCCCACATGCATCGCTCACGCCTGGAACAGGACAACGACCAGCTGCTGCTGGGGGTGTTCGATGACGAGCACGGCAACGTACTGGACCAGCTGCACGTACGGCTGCAATCACTACACGCGCGCAGCGCCGAACTGCTGTCGCTGCAGCATTGGCACCCGCATGCCGACGCGGCGCTGCAGGCGCTGTGCCCGTTCCTGTTCGAGGACGTCGGCCTGCATCGCCTGTTCGTGATGCTGCCACCGGACTGCAGTGATCCGTTCGCCACCGCGCTGCGGGCCTTCGGCTTCGAGCAGGAAGGCCTGCTGCGCGACCATCATCTGGATCTGGATGGCTGGCAGGATCGCCAGCTGCTGGCGCTGACCGCACCCATGTGGCGGAGCAAGCACAGGATGCTGGACTAGCGCACCCGCTCCAGCGCGTTGCCGGCACCGGTCAGCACCGAGCAGGCGTGGTCCTGCAGCTCTTCGGCGCTGGCCTCGTTGCCGGTGCCCGCGTCCACACGGGTGGCCAGCAGGATGAAGCCCGGGACGCCCTGCACGGTGTCCCGGCCCGCCACAACCAGGCTCCACTGGCCGACGTCGTCCACGCCTGCGAGTTCGTAGGCCAGCAGATTGAGCGGATTGGCGGTCAGTTCTGCGCCCGGCAGCAGGCGTGCCTGGTACTGATGGCCGCGCAGCAGCCCCGGCAGCGGTGTCCACTGGCTGCCCAGAGCGGCAGCATGCGTGTCCAGCGCCTGCAGCACGTCGGCACGCAGGCAATCCACATGAATATGCAGCTGATGTTGCGAGCGGCCATGCGGTGAATTCAGCGCCAGGCTGGCGACGTTGCGCGGCAGCGGTTGGCCCAGCGCCCGTTCGGTGTGGGTGCGGGCCAGCCAGGCCGCGCCGAAGTAGTTGGGTGCACCACGCTGGTACAGGCTGCGGCTCTCGATGCCGCTGACCTTGTCCAGCGGCATCAGCAGGAACTGGTAGTCGCCGTGCGCGTCCTTGACCAGCACATCGCGGCGGTCTGCTGCCGTCTCCACCCGCAGGCAATCGCCACGCGGGCCTTCGGCTCCCTGGCAGTCACGTTCAATCAATCGCCACAATGCATCGGAATGGGCCGGCGGCGGAGGCGCGCTGGCACAGGCAGACAACAGCAGCAGGGACGACAGCAGGAAGGGGCGCAAGGACACGGCACGACTCACGGAGCAGGCACGGCAGACAGCGCCGCGCTGCATTCTAGCCAGTGCAACGCTGCAATCAGTAGGTGCCGAACGGCACTTCAACCACGATCGGGGCGGCACCCTCGCCGGCCTGCAGGCTGTAGCGGTCCAGCGCGCCATCGTCATCGGCGTGCGGCTGGCGCTGGAAATGCAGCGGGTAGCGGCTGTCCCCCAGGCGCACGGCACTGCCGTCGGCCTCCAGCGCGGCACCTTCCGGAATCAGCAGACCGCCCAGGTCGCTGTAGGCGCCAGGTACATCGGCGAAGCTGTAGTCGGCCAGCTCGTCCACCCGCTGCATCGCATAGACGTGCGGCACATAGGGTCGTGCAGGGCTACGGCCATTGCTCAGGTCCGTCACCCAGGCCTGCGGCAGGTGGTACTCCCCGCGCAGCGCAGCGACGCCCAGCGAGGGGCTGGCCACCTGCAGGCAGCACACCGCCCGCTTGCCCTCGCGGTCGAGGATGGCGAAACGGTCGCCGCGGGTGGCCGCCTGCGGCAGCATGGCGAAGGCCAGGTTACGCTGGGCCGGCGCGTAGCCGGATTCGGTCTGCAGGTTGCGCCAGGCGCCGAATACCGGGGTTTCGACCGGCGCGGGTTCCGGATCGGCAGCGGAGGCGGCAAACGCCATGCCCAGCAACGACAACACCAGCGCCGTCATCGTCTTGTCCTTGCCGCGGAAACTGCCTGCCGTCATACCGTATCCAACACCTGCGCCGGAAAGGCCCGGCCTGCCCGCTGGCGTACTGCCAGCCATTGCTCCCACTATGCAATGACCACGCTGTGCCGGCAATGACCGGGGCGCTGACGCCTTTCGCACGCTCGGTGCTATCGTTCCCGCCATCGTCCCCTGCGCAGGAGCGCTCGCATGTCTGCATTCCGTCTGTCCCTGTTGCTGCCGGCCTCCGCCCTGCTGCTGTCGGCCTGCGTCAGCACCCCTGGCCCGGAAGTCAAAGGCAGTGGCCGCTGCGACGCCAGCCAGCTGGGCTGGGCGATCGGCCAGCCGGCCAACGAGCCCAACATCCGTCGCCTGTCCCGCGAGAGCGGTGCCGGCCTGGTCAACCCGATCGGCCCCAGCACCATCACCACCAAGGACATCCGCCCGGACCGCCTGCGCGTGTTCGTGGACAAGGACAACATCATCACGTCCACCCGCTGCGAGTAAGCGCGGCAGCAGGCTTTTGTAGAGTCGAGCCATGCTCGACTGGCTTTTCGGATGGGTCGCGCAGAAAACCAGTCGAGCATGGCTCGACTCTACATTTCAGGGTTCGGTATATCCCGCACAATCCGGCAGCGCCTGGTCGGGGTGGAATACCCCATCGCTGAAGCGGAACAGCCGCGTGTAGGTGCACGCCGGGTCCTGCTCGGTGCGCAGATCCTGCTTCTTCAACGGCCCCTTGGCCAGCGAATCCTCGAAGCGCGAAACACCGGCCGGGAACCGGGTCGCCACGGTCTGGTAGCGCAGCACCGGCATGCCCTCGGCGACCGTATCCAGCGCCAGCTTCGCCGAGAAGCCGTATTCGTCATGGCAGGCACCTGCGCGCTGCTTGATGTCCTGTTCGCTGAAACAGGCGCGGATCATCGCATTGCCCAGCCATGGCACGGTCAACACGTCGTCGTCCACCTGGATGTCGTCCTGCAGGTGGCGCACGCGTGCCAGTTGCAGCGTGGACGCGTCGGCACCTCCACCGGAGTACATGGCGCTGAACGTGACGATGCCACCCAGCAGCACATTCTGGCGGGCGCGCTGCTGCGGGTCGGTCACCGGTTCATCGCTGCCCACGCCAGGTGCCAGCCGCACGATCCACGGCCACAGCGACAGCTCGCTTTCCTGCGGCACGTCGATGCTGACGTGGTAGGTGTGTGGCGTGCCCTGGCCCGGTTCCTTCTCAAGTACTTCCAGCACGGTCGGCCGGTCACCATCTTTGGCAACCGGCTGCACGCGCACGCACCAGATGCCGTCCCGCGTGCACTCGTAGAGCCCCACCGGCCCCGTCTCATTGGCGATCAGCACCTGCCCCAACGGCTCCATCACGTTGCCCGCAGCGTCACGCTGCTGCGGCAGGATCGAGCCCTGCGTCAGCGCCAGCATCGGGGTGGCCAGCAGTGCAACGCACACGGTCGTGCGGGCAAGGACGGGGGGCATGGATGAGATTCCTGCTCGTGGAATCCAGATGGTAACCGCTGCTCCGGTAGAGTCGAGCTTGCTCGACTGTGCCTGTCGGGAATTGCAGCCGAGCATAGGCTCGGCTCTACAGTAAAGCCACGTTGTATCCGTCAATGCCCACTACAGTCGCAGCCACCCCACCCTTTCGCCTTCGATGTCTGGCCGATGCCCGGATTGAACGTATTGCTCGGATCCAGCTGCCTGTAGAACCCGGCCAGCGCCGGCTTGGCCGGGTACAGGTGGCCGACGTTGTGCTCGGCTGGATACTCGGCGCCACGCTGGTCCAGCAACGCCCACATCGCATGCTCGATCGCCATCGGGTCTTCGCCTTTGCGCGCGATGTAGTCCTGGTGGAACACGTGGCACAGGAAGTGCCCGTAATACAGCTTGTGCAGCAGGCGGCCATCGATATCGACCGGCAGCTGCTCGAACCAGTCGGCATCATCGCGGCGCAGGGCGATGTCCAGCGCGACGATGTCCTGCACCTGGTCGCGGTGTACCTCGCGGTAGCGCACCGCGGCGCCGGCCACAGCGAAGCGATGCAGGAACGCCTTGCGCCCCTCATCGGCCGTGCAGTGGAAGTAGCCGCCCTCATGGTCGGCGAAGAAGCCGCGCAGCCATGCCTCGGTTTCCGCGGCGTCCTGCGCGGAGACCTTCAGCAGCAGATGATGCTCGTAGCGCTGGCGGAACTCGCCCATGCGCTTGGGCAGGTGCGAGGGCAGCAGGCCGGTCAGCACCTGCATCACCCGGTCGGTCACGCCGCGCAGGCCCAGCCGCTCGAACCAGCCATCAACCCGGCTCTTCAATGCGAAGGCGGCCGGCACGCGGGCGGTGCCGAGGCGGTCGATCAACAGGAAGCTGTCCTTGCCGTAGCGTTCGCCGATGTCATAGGCATCGCGGTGGATATACTCGCCGGCAATCGGCAGGCGTTCGAAGCCGGTCAGCAGCTGGCGCCGGATCGCGGTCAGGCTGTCGGTGCGGTTACTGCCGATATAGAAGACCTCGGCGGCCTCCTTCTCGAAGGTATCCAGGCGCACCGCGAATACTGCCAGCTTGCCGGCAGACCCCGCTGCCTCGAAGTGGCGGCTGGGGTCGGCATTGAAGCGTGCTGGCGTATCGGCATCGACCCGGCGCACTTCCTCGGCGTAGCGTGGATCGGAGGCGGCGCGGCCATCGCCGTCCCCAACGTCGGCAGCACGGTAGTCACCCGCCTGCACGCGCTGCAGGATCTGCTCGGGCGTATCGCCCAGCGCGATGCCCAGATGGTTGACCAGCTGCAGCTGGCCCTGCGCATCGACCTGCGCATACAGTGCCAGCTCGGTGTAGGCCGGGCCACGGCGCACCAGCGCGCCGCCGGAGTTGTTGCAGATGCCACCGAGTACCGACGCACCGATGCAGGACGAGCCGATCACCGAATGCGGTTCGCGGCCGAGCGGTGCCAGCGTCTGCTCCAGGCGGTCCAGCGTCGCGCCAGGCAGGCACAGCACCTGGCGGCCCTCGTTCAACAGCTGGATGCCGGTCAGGCGCAGCGTGCTGACCAGCACGATCGGACGCCCATAGTCGTTGCCATCCGGGGTCGAGCCACCGGTCAGGCCGGTGTTGGCCGCCTGCAGGATGATCGCTGCCCCGCCCTGCACCGCCGCCTGCAGCACACGCCACAGCTCCAGCAGCGTCCCCGGGCGCACCACCGCCAGCACCGGGCCGTCGCCGAAACGGTAGCCACGGCGGAAACGGCGGGTGGCCTTGTCGCCGGTCAGTACATGGCGGTTGCCGACCGCATCGCGCAACTGCGCCAGCACGGCATCGTGGCCACTCACGGCAGGTTGACCAGCGAATCGCGGCCGATGTCAGCGATGCGGCGCGCACCGGTCAGTGTCATCGCCACGCGCATTTCCTTGGCAATCAGGTCCAGCAGGTTGGCCACGCCCGCCTCGCCCTGCGCTGCAAGTGCATAGACGAAGGCACGGCCCAGCAGCACGGTATCGGCACCCAACGCCAGCATGCGCACCACGTCCAGGCCGGTGCGGATGCCGGAATCGGCGAGGATCTTCAGGTCGCCCTGCACCGCATCGGCAATCGCCGGCAATGCACGCGCGGTGGACAGCACGCCGTCGAGCTGGCGGCCACCGTGGTTGGAGACCACGATGCCATCGGCGCCGAACTTGACCGCATCACGTGCGTCATCCGGGTCGAGGATGCCCTTGATCACCATTGGGCCCTTCCAGAACTCGCGGATCCACTCCAGGTCCTTCCACGAAATGGAGGGATCAAAGTTGCTGCCCAACCAACCGATGTAATCCTCCAGCCCGGTCGGGTTGCCGCGGTAGGTGGAGATGTTGCCCAGATCATGCGGGCGGCCGAACAGGCCCACGTCCCACGCCCAGTGCAGGTGGGTGATGGCCTGGCCGATGCGGCGCAGCGAGGCATTCGGGCCGCTCATGCCCGAGTGGGCATCGCGGTAGCGCGCACCCGGCACCGGCATATCCACGGTGAACACCAGGGTGGTCACGCCCGCGGCCTGCGCCCGCTCCAGCGCGTTGCGCATGAAACCACGGTCGCGCAGTACATACAGCTGGAACCACATCGGCCGCTGGATGGCCGGTGCCACTTCCTCGATCGGGCACACCGATACGGTGGACAGGGTGAACGGGATGCCGTGGCTGTCGGCGGCGCGCGCCGCCTGCACCTCGCCGCGCCGGGCATACATGCCGGTCAGGCCGACCGGGGCGAGCGCCACCGGCATTGCCAGCGTTTCGCCGAACAGTTCGGTTTCCAGGCTCAGGTCGGACATGTTGCGCAGGATGCGCTGGCGCAGCGCGATGTCGGACAGGTCGGAAACGTTGCGCTTCAGCGTGTGCTCGGCATACGCGCCGCCATCGATGTAGTGGAACAGGAACGGCGGCAGCCGGCGTTGCGCTGCGGCACGGTAATCGGTGGAGGCGGAGATGATCATGGGGTCAACCGTGTGGGGAAGGTAGACGCGAGGCCCGCGCACGCCGGGCTTCGTTGTCATCGAGGGTGCGCAGCGTGGTGTGCACGAACTCGAGGTGGGCATGCGCGGCGGCGCGCGCGCGTTCGGGGTCGCCGGCCAGCACCGCGTCCATCATCTCGCGGTGCTGGTCGGACAACGGCGAGAAGGTCCTCGCCGAGGTGTAGAGCTTTTCGCGGCTCTGCGAGATGTTGGTCTGCAGCAGTTCGAACAGCCCGCGCATCACCTGCAGCAGCACGAGGTTGTGCGAGGCCTCCGCGATGGACAGGTGGAAGGCCGCGTCGGCCTCCGCTTCGCCGGTGGGGTCATCCTTGCCGTGCGCGTCCATCATGGTCTGGAACGCCTGCGCGATGCGCGTACGATCCTCATCGGTGGCGCGCAACGCTGCATGCCAGGCGGTGGCACCTTCCAGCGCGTGGCGGATCTCCAGCACGTCGAAGCGGTATTCCGGGTCGCCCTGGAACAGCGGCAGGTACGGCGCCAGCGGTTCATCCAGCGCCTGCCGCGCGCGCGCCGCGGGTTCGGCCACGTAGGTGCCGCCTCCGACCCGTGCGGTCAGCAGGCCCTGGCTGGCCAACTGCGCGATGGCCTCGCGCAGCGCCGTTCGCGAGACCCCCAGCTGCACCGCCAGGGTGCGTTCGGCCGGCAGCCGGTCACCCGGCTGCAGCCGCTGTTCCTGCACCAGGCCGCGCAGCTGCGCGGCCACCTTGTCCGAAATACGTTGCGTGCTCATGGCGTCATTGTGGCCCGAAGCGCGCAGCGGGTGGTCGGCCTGCCGTGCATGGCTCAGGGAATCATCCAGGTCAGCCAGTAAGCCTGGGCCAGGGTGATCAGGCCGACCATCGTGGTGAAGATCAGGCTGTGCTTGACCGTGAAACGGAACAGGTCCGATTCCTTGCCGGCCAGGCCGACCGCCGCGCAGGCAATGGCGATCGACTGCGGCGAGATCATCTTGCCGGTCACGCCGCCAGTGGTGTTGGCCGCCACCAGCAGCACGTCGGACACGCCGATCTGCTGCGCGGTGGTGGCCTGCAGTGCCGAGAACAAGGCATTGGACGAAGTATCCGAGCCGGTCAGGAACACGCCCAACCAGCCTAGGAACGGCGAGAAGAACGGGAACGCATCACCGGTGTGCGCCAGTGCCAGCGCCAGCGTCGCCGACAGGCCCGAGTAATTGGCGATGAAGGCGAAGGCCAGCACCATGCCGATCGAGTAGATCGGCATGCGCAGCTCACGCACGGTCTCACCGAAGGTCTGCAGCGCCGAACGGGCCGGCATGCGCAGCGCGATGATGGCGATCACCGCGGCGAGGATGATCGAGGTGCCGGTGGCCGAGAACCAGTCGAACTTGTAGATCGCCTCGTAGCTGAGCGGTGCATCCACGATCGGCGGCATCTTCTGCACCCTCTGGTCCAGCCCCGGCACCGGGATCTTCAGCACCCAGCTTTCCAGCGGGCCGCCCGCCGCGAACAGCGATTTGAACGGTTTGATGCTCCACAGCGTGACCATCGCGGTGAGGATCAGGAACGGCGACCACGCCTTGGCGATCTGGCCGACGCTGTAGCGCGGCGCCTCCAGTGCCTGTGCGGCCGCCTCGGCGCTGGTTTCGGTATCGAAACGGAAGATCCGCACCGGCTTCCAGCGGCGCAGGAACAGCGTCAGGCAGACCAGCGAGGCCAGCGACGCGGTGATGTCCGGCAGCTCCGGGCCGATGAAGTTGGAGGTCAGATACTGCGCGATGGCGAACGAGCCACCGGCCACCAGCACTGCCGGCCAGGTTTCCTTGATGCCGCGCCAGCCATCCATGATCGCCATGATCCAGAACAGCACGATGATCGTAAGGAACGGCAGCTGGCGCCCAGCCATCTGGCCGATCTCGAAGGCATCCAGACCGGTGACCTGCCCGGCCACGATGATCGGAATGCCCATCGCACCAAAGGCGACCGGCGCGGTGTTGACGATCAGGCACAGGCCGGCGGCATACAGCGGTTTGAAGCCCAACCCGACCAGCAGTGCCGCGGTGATCGCCACCGGTGCACCAAAACCGGCTGCACCCTCCAGGAAGGCACCGAAGGCGAAGCCGACCATCAGCATCTGCAGCCGCTGGTCCTCGGTGACCGACAGGATCGAGGCGCGGATGATGTCGAACTGCCCGGTCTTCACCGAGACCTTGTACAGGAACACCGCGCCGATGATGATCCAGGCGATCGGCCACAGGCCGTAGACGAAGCCATACCCGGCCGCGCCCAGCGCCTGCGCCAGTGGCATGCGGTAGAACAGCAGGGCCACGCCCAGCGCGATGGCCACGGTGATCGTGCCGGCGAGCCAGCCCTTCATGCGCAGCACGGCCAGGGCGACGAAGAAGAACGCGATCGGCAGCAGCGCGATCAGGCTGGACAACCACAGGTTGCCGGCGGGGTCGTACAGGTGTTGCCAGGGCTGCATGAGGGCTCTCGACTGGGGCGGGATGTGCTCCACCGCAGGCGGTGGGTCGCCATGGTCGTCGATTATTGGTATTACCAATAATGATTTCGATCAGACCACTTGCAGCGGATTTAACCGCCGCTCCGGCGAAGCGCCTATTAGACCATAGGGCTAGATGCCATATTGGTCCGACCATTTAGATCCCGTGATAGTGCCGGCCGCTTGCCGGCAATTCGAGATTCCCTACGAAATCCGCTTCTCCAACCGCCGCATCACCGCCAGCACCAGCACGCACAGCACGCTCACCCCGATGGCAATCACGTACTTGCCGATGCCCACGGCGATGCCGATGGCCGCCGCCATGATCAGCGAGCTGGCCGTGGTCAGGCCGCTGACCTGATCCTCGCGTGACCCACGCAGAATGGTGCCGGCGGCAACGAAGCCGACGCAGGCGACCACGGCTTCGATCAGGCGCACCGGGTCGACCTGCAGCAGGTCGCGGTAACGCTCCTGCTGGAAGTGCTCTGCCACTGAATCGCCGAGTCCAACAATCAGCGCAGCAGCGCCGGCAATCAGCATGTGGGTGCGCAGGCCCGCAGCGTGCTTGCCCATCTCGCGCTCGACACCGAGCACGCCGCCGAACAGCATTGCTGCGGCCACGCGCAGCAGGATCGAGACATCCTGGGTGAGTTCCATGGGCAGGCTCCGGGCGTTTCCCGGAGCGTTGCTCGGCAGCCGTGGGATGGCGGTGAAGACGATGGCACGCCCTCTTCACCGCATGCTTCACCGCGTGCGCTCATCCACGCATGGCCTGGATCTACTGGCCATCGCCATACGTAACCTTCACGCACTCGATCATTGCGCCAGATAACCACCATCGATCGCATAGTATGTGCCGGTCGCGAACGAGGCGTCGTCGCTGGCCAGCCAGGCAACCAGCGCCGCCACTTCCTCGGCCGTGCCCAGCCGCTTCAACGCGTGGCGGCCTTCCAGCGTGGCGCGCACCTTGGGGTCCATCTTCTCCAGCAGTGGTGTGCTGATGAAGCCCGGGCCGACCGCGTTGACACGGATGCCGTCGGCTGCATGCTCCCAGGCGGCGGTCTGGGTCAGCCCGACCACGCCGTGCTTGGCCGCCACGTACGCGGTGGAACCGGCATAGCCCACCTGGCCCAGGATCGAGGCCATGTTGATGATGCTGCCACCGGTTCCGGCCGTACGCATCGCCTGGATCTGCGCACGCTGGCACAGGAACACACTGGTGAGGTTGACGTCGATTACCCGCTGCCAGCCATCGATCGGATAGTCACCGCTGCTTGCGGCCGGCCCGCCGATACCGGCGTTGTTGACTGCCACATGCAGGCCGTCGAGTTCCTTGATCGTGCGCTGCACCGCCGCCTCCACGGCCGCGTCGTCTGTAACGTCCAGCGCAATGCCGATGGCCTGTGCACCGGCACTGCGCAGCTGCGTCACGGTGGCATCGACTGCATCCTGCTTCAGGTCCCAGACCGAAATACGGGCACCGGATGCGGCCAGCGTCTGCGCCACGGCCAGGCCGATACCGGACACGCCGCCGGTCACGATCGCGGTCTTGCCGGTGAGCTGGTAGTCAATCATCTGCGTTCTCCATCAGTGGGGGTATCGATGTGACCTGCAATGGCCAACCGCCCCACCCTACGCGCCCGCTCGTGATGGCCCGGCCGACATCGCGTCTACGGGTGATCGTTCCAGCCATGAAACCTCAACTCAAGTTGATGTATGGAATTGCGTACGGATATGCATGCAAAACGCTGGCGTATGTTCGGCGGCATTTTCACTTTGGCCGTAATCGTCAATCGTTTTGACCATATTGAAATCAAAAGCGCGCGAATCAAGGCGACAATGGGAAACGTTTCCAGTTTCTTCGACACATTCCATTCAACCTGGTGTTCCCCCACCATCCAGCGTGCCCACGCCCCTGCTTCCCAGCATGTCTGCACGGGTAACGACGGGATCTGCATCTGCATTGCAGAGCGCGTGGGCGAGGTAATGCCAGCGTCCACCTCCAAAGCACGTGCCGAGCGATGTCCCGATATTTCACTTTTGCTGATTACCGCCGCTTCGGCCACCGCCATGGCTTCGATTACCGCGCCGACCCGGAACACCTGCGTGACGACCAGTGGGCCGGCCATGGCGAGGTCAACGAGCAGTTCCTGCGCGGCGGCATGAGCCTGATCGCCTCCGACGTCCATAATCGCTTCCCTTATGTCGCCACCGCCCAGCAGAGTCCCGGCCTGGCCATCCGCGTGATGCTGCAGGGCGAGGTCGATGTGCGCATTCCGCGACGCGGTGGTTTCACCCTGCGTGCTGGTACGGCGATGACCGCGCACCACCGCGAACAGGTTGAGATGACGGGTGCGCATCCTGGCGAAACGCGCATGCGCGGCGTCAGCGTGATGGTGCCCGGCCAGATCGATCCGGACCTGTTCCAGCTGCCACAGTTGGAGACCGCGCTCAACACCCACCTGGAATGCCGCCACTGGGCCATTCCGCATACCCTGCTGCCGGTGCTGGGCCAGCTGTTCGAAAGCCCATGGGAGGACGGCATCGACGCGTTGTGGCGCGAAGGCGTCGCACTGCAGCTGCTGGCTGTTGGGCTGAAGGCCGAGGATCTGCAGACCGATCATGTGCGAACGCTGCGGGCTGGCCAGCGCGAGCGCCTGGAGCGCGTGCGTGCCTACCTGCATGACGATCCCAGCCACGCGCATAGTCTGATCGAACTGGCCCAGCTGGCCTGCATGAGCCCAAGTTCGCTGCGCCGTCATTTCGCCCAGCAGTACGGCTGCTCGGTGTTCGACTACCTGCACGAACAACGCATGCGCCACGCCGAGCAGGGCCTGCGCGAGGACGGCTGGACTGTCGAGCAGGCTGCGGCCGCCAGTGGTTACCGCCACCCCAGCAACTTCGCGGCTGCATTCCGCAAGCGTTTCGGCCTGGTACCCAGCCGCTGGCGCACCGGACCCTCAAAGGTCGGATAGCAGCTTCTGCTTCACGCCATCACGGATGCCGGCCAGCGGACGGCACGACCGCAGCCGCCTGAATCGACCTGCAATGGCTTCGCTCTGGTAGGTGTCGACCTTGGTCGACACGCTTTCACACCATCCCAGATGCCGGCAAGCGGCCGGCACGATCGCGGCCGCCTGAATCGAACTTCCATGGCTCCGCTCTGGTAGGTGTCGACCTTGGTCGACACGCTCTCACACCATCACGGATGCCGGCCAGCGGCCGGCACGACCGCGCACCGCCGGGTATCGCGCACCCGGCGCACCCCATCAACCTCAATACACCGGCAGATCGATGTAACTGGCCTGCGCCGCGCTGTGCCAGACCCGCTGCGTGGCCTTCTGGTAATCGCCGGGCTTGGCCAGGTAGACGTTCGGCACGTAGGTCTGCGGGTTGCGGTCATACAGCGGGAACAGACTGGACTGCACCTGCACCATCACCCGGTGCCCCTTCTGGAAAGTGTGGTTGGCGTTGGGCAGGTCGAAGCGGTACGGCAGCACCTCGTTGGCGGCCAGCGGCTTCGGATCGCTGAAGCTCTCGCGATAGCGGCCACGGAAGATCGCCAGCGACACCGGCAGCTCGTGGCCGCCCATCTCCGGCGTCGACGCTTCCTGGTCCGGATACACGTCGATCAGCTTCACCACCCAGTCGCTGTCGGTGCCACTGGTCGACGCCTGCAGGTGCACTACCGGTGCGCCGCCGATGCGCAGCGGCGCGGTCAGCGGTTCGGTGATGAAGGTCAGCACGTCCGGGCGGCCATCAACGAAACGCTGATCCTTGACCAGCCAGGTGGTCCACATGTCGCGGTCACCGAAACGGACCGGGCGCGGCACGAACGGCACCGGCTTGGCCGGGTCGGACACGTATTCCTCGAAGTCGCCCTCGCCCGCCGCCGGTGCCTGGAACGCCAGCTTGCCGCCAGCACGCAGGTACAGCGGCTTGCTGCTGGCAGCACAACCCTTGTCGCAGCTGCGTGGCCAGCCCTTCAGGCGATCCCAGTGGTTCTCGCCGGTGTTGTATATCAGCACCGGCGGCGTATCCGCCTTCGGCGCACCGTCCACCAGGTACTGGTCAAAGAACGGCTTGAGCACATCACGGCGGAACTGCAGCGCGGTATCACCATCGAACTTCAGCGCGCCCAGCTCGCTGCCACTGTAGTTCACCTGGCTGTGCCGCCACGGCCCCATCACCAGATAGTTGCGATTGTTGCCGCTGTCGCGCCCTTCCATTGCCTGGTAGGCGTGGTTGGCACCCCACATGTCCTCCTGATCCCACAGACCCTGCAGCCACATGGTCGGCACCTTCAACGGTGTTTTCGCCATTACCGCGTCCAGCGCCTGGCCCTGCCAGAAGCCGTCATAGGCCGGGTGCTCCACCAGTTTCTTCCACCAGGTCAGCTGATCCACGCCGGTGAAACGCGCGTAGTCGCC
Source organism: Stenotrophomonas sp. 80084_Sma (assembly GCF_056481995.1). Classification (NCBI taxonomy): domain Bacteria; kingdom Pseudomonadati; phylum Pseudomonadota; class Gammaproteobacteria; order Lysobacterales; family Lysobacteraceae; genus Stenotrophomonas; species Stenotrophomonas sp. 80084_Sma. The sequence goes on from NZ_CM151177.1 coordinate 2,901,841, forward strand.
AGCCGAACCGATACGCAGGAAGGTGCTGTAGTCATCGTAGCCGAGGCTGGGCAGCGGCGTGCCCTTGCCGCGCTTCTCGGTCTGCATCGCGAAGTAGTTGAAATTGACCTGGCGGAACGCGCCGTAGTTGAGCCAGTCGTCGCCCATCCAGCCATCCACCATCGGGCTCTGCGGCGCGGCCACCTTCAGCGCCGGGTGCGGGTCGGTCAGCGCCATCACCACGGTGAAGCCCTCGTACGACGAGCCGAGCATACCGACCTTGCCGTTGCTCTCCGGCACGTTCTTCACCAGCCAGTCGATGGTGTCCCAGGCGTCGGTGGAGTGGTCCACCTTGGTGTTGTTCAACGGTCCGCGCAGCGGCCGGGTCATCACGTAATCGCCCTCGGAGCCGTACTTGCCGCGGATGTCCTGGAATACGCGGATGTAACCGCCATCGACAAATACCTCGTCGCCCTGCGGCAGCAGGTCGCGCATGCGCGGCGAATCACTGCGGCTGGCGCGGCCGGCAGCATCGTAAGGCGTGCGGGTGAGCAGGATCGGGGCATTGCGCGCGCCCTTGGGCACCACGATCACCGTATACAGCTTGGTGCCATCGCGCATCGGCACCATCACCACGCGCTTGTCGTAGTCACGACCGACATCAGGGGCAACGAAGGGCTTGCCGCTGATGTCCGGGGTCATCGGCGGGGTTTCGGCGGCCAGCACTGTGCTGGACAGGCAAAGGGCAATGGCTACAGCGACGGCACGCACACGCATGGACAACCCCTCCCGGCAGGAAAGCCTCAAGCCTACTCCTGCCTTGAGCCGTGAAGTGTGTGCAGGCTTTGCATTCTGCGGTGGATGTGGGCAGGACTGATGGCACATGTGCGACCAGCTGCTGCGCTCGTCGGCAACCGGTAGTGCCGGCCGCTGGCCGGCAACTTCATCCACCTCGGGCACGGTACGCGGTTGCCGGCCAGCGGCCGGCACTACCGATCAGGCTGCCGTTACCTCATGCAGCGCCAGCCAGCGCCAACGCCCCTCTTCCTGCCGCAGCACCGCCAGCGATTCCCGCCATACGGGCTCGCCGCCATCGATCGCATGTCCTTCGCGATAGCGCAGCACCGCCAGCGGTGATGGCGCTTCCACCGCCTGCACGGCGTCGATGGAAATCTGCAGCCCTGGACGCGCGCCATGACCGCCCGCGAACAGTGCCTGCACGGCCTTTCGGTCCAGCCTGCGACCCGCGATGCCGACCATGCTGAAGTCCGCGCAGAAATGCGCCATCAGGTCCTCCAGCGCGTCGGTGCCGGCGTCGGCGCGGAACCAGGCCTGCAGCTTGTCGTGCAGGTGGTGGACTTCGTGTTCTGCGGTGGTATCCATCAGGTGTTCTCCGGTTGCGAAAGGGTGAGCAACTGCGGCCGGCGCAGCAACGCCATCGGCAGCAGGGTAAGTAGAGCGGCCAGACCCAGCGCCACGCCGGTGGCGCGGGCCGGCAGCCACTGCATGGCCAAGGCCAGCAGCAGCGCGATGGCCGCGGTGCCCAAGCAGAAGCTGAGCTGGCGATTGAGGTTCCAGAGCGCACTGGCATCGCCCAATGCTTCGCCCTCGACCCCATGGAAGGCCAGCGTCTGCGCCGTGCTGCTGCACAGGCTGCCGCCGGCGCCCATCAAGGCAAACAGCCATGCTGCAATGGCAAAGACCGGGTGTGGCAGCAGCGCCATCAACAGCAGGCCGCTGGCCTGCAGAAGCATGCCCGTACGCAGTACCGTGGCTGGTCCGAAGCGAGCCAGCAGGCGCTTGCTGGCCGTGATCGCAATGGCCGAGGCCAGCGCCCACGGCAGCATCAGCGCGCCGATGTGCGCGGCACTATAGCCGGCCTGGTGCAACTGCAGGGTACTGACCAGCTGGCTGCCGATGAACACACCGGGTACGGCCAGATAGATCAGCATCGCCAGGCGCAGCCCGCGATGGGACAGCAGCGACCAGCGCAGCAGTGGCTGCGCCTGCTGCCGTGCATGCCGCAGGTGAGCCGCCGCCAACAGCATTGCGATCAACAGCAGTACGGCACCGGCGGTCCGATGTCCGGGCTCGCCCAGCCAAGTCAACGCCAGCAGCAGCGCGCCCAGCGCCGCCATCGCGGTGGACAGCGCATAGGCCTGCAGGCGTGGCGCACTACGCGCGCCATCGGCCGGCATCCACGCCAGCACCAGTCCAATCGCCACCACGGCCAGCGGCAGGCTGGCCCAGAGCACACCGCGCCAGGACAACCACTGCACCAGCAGCCCACCGAGCGCAGGCGCCAGTGCCGGCACCAGCAGCGCCACCAGCAGGATGCGGCGGGTCAGCGCGCCACGCTGGTCAGGCGTGCACTGTCGGTACGCTGCCGCTTGTGCCACCGGAATCAGCAGGCCACCAGCCAGGCCCTGCAGCAGGCGCCAGCCCAACAGCCAGCCAATACCCGGTGCAGCCCCGGCCAACACTGCGGAGGCGGCGAACAGCAGCAACGCCACCAGCAGCAGGCGACGCTCACCGCAGCGTGCGGCCAGCCAGGGCGCCAGCGGAATCACCACGCTCAGGCCCAGCATGTAGGCGGTGCCGACCCAGGCCAGGGTACCGACGTCGGCATGCAGTTCCGCCGCCAGCGCCGGATAGGCCACCGTGGCGATGAACATGTTGACCAGATCCAGAGCGAACACCAGCAGGAAGATGGCCTCATGGCGCAGGCGGGGGGACGGCATCGGCGACGCTCCAGCAGGGAAGCGGCCAGCATGCCGTGCGGGCCTTGTTGGAAAAACACGACAGCAACTGCAACACTGTCAAATCTTCTTTGACAATGAATTGCCATGGTCAGCCTCGATCGCTTCGATATCTTCCGTGCAGTGGTCGAGGCCGGCAGCCTGACCGCTGCCGCCGATCGCCTGGGCCTGAGCCGTGCGGTGGTCAGCTTCAACCTGAAGCGGCTGGAGCAGGAGCTGGGCGTGACCCTGCTGCTGCGCAGTACCCGCCACCTGGCCCTGACCGAGGCCGGCGAACAGTTCCTGCAGCACTGCGTGCAGGCGCTGGACGCCGCACAGGCGGCGATCGATGCCGCCCGCCGCGACCAGCATCAGCTGCAGGGCGTGCTGCGCCTGACCACCACCCCAGAGTACGCCCAGCTGCGCCTGATTCCTGCGTTGGAGGCGTTCCGTGCGCGGCATCCGGCTCTGCAGCTGCATCTGTCGACGTCACCCGCGCCGGCGGACCTGATTCCCGAACGTTTCGACCTGGCGATCCGCCTCGGCCGCCTGCCCGATTCCGGCCTGCATGCCAGTGAGCTGGAACGGCACCCACTATGCGCGGTGGCGGCTCCGTCCCTGCTGGCACGCCTGCCCTCTGCCGATGCTGCCGATGACCCCGTGCAGCTGGGCACCCTGCCCCGCCTCGGCTACCCACGCCTGGCCGACGTGCCGGTGGTGGCACCGGATGGCAGCGACGCCCTGTTCGCCACCAACCCGGGCAATGCAGTTGTGCGCGTGGATGGTGCCAGCAGCCTGCGCGCCTTCGCCGTGGCCGGCGCCGGGGTCACCGTGCTGCCACGCTGGCTGATCGATGACGACCTGGCCCAGGACCGGCTGCGCCCGGTGCTGCGCCAGCACAGGTTCCCGCAGCAGAGCGTGTACGCGGTCTACCCGCACAGCACGCAGCCCTCACCGAAGGTGCGGCAGCTGATCGATTTCCTGCACGGGTGGTTTGTCACCTGAAAAAAGGGGACGGAGGGGATTAAGTCGTTTATGCATAAACGACTTAATCCCCTCCGTCCCCTTTTTGCATGGCCCCTTGCGGGGCCATGCCTTCAGGCATCAGCGCAGCACCTGCTCCACCAGCTGTACGTCCACCGTCTGCAGCGGTTCGGCGGCGTTGCGCGACAGTTGCACCTGGTAGGTGCCGCCGTCGATCTTCCACTGGCGGGCCTGCGCATCGTAGTGGGCCAGGGTCTTCGGCTCGGCTTCGATGCGGATGCGGCGCTGTTCGCCCGGCTGCAGGGTCACCTTGTCGTAGCCGATCAGGCGGATCGGCGTGGTGCTGCCGGCCGGCAGCTTCAGGTACAGCTGGGCGACGTCGGCACCGGCGCGCTTGCCGGTGTTGCGGATGTCGACGCTGGCGACCAGGCGCGAGCCTTCCACGCTCACCTTCAGGTTTTCATAGGCGAACGAGGTGTAGGACAGGCCATGGCCGAAGGCGAAGGTCGGGGTCAGGCCCTTGGCCGCCATCCACTTGTAGCCGACGTTGGCGCCTTCGATATCGAAATCGAACACATCACCGAACGGCTTGGCCGGCTTGAAGCCGAGGCCGTCGATGTGCGGGCGCGGCAACTGCGATTCGTCCACCACCCAGGTCACGGGCAGGCGGCCGGACGGATTGACCTGGCCGGTCAGCAGCGCGGCAATGCCTTCGCCACCGCGGATGCCCGGGTACCAGGCCTGCAGCATCGCCGGCACCTGCGCCAGCCACGGCGTGCGCACCGGGCCGTTGGTTTCCAGCACCAGCACGGTCTTCGGGTTGGCCTTGGCCACCGCCGAGATCAGGGCGTCCTGGTTGTCCGGCAACTGCATGTCCGGCAGGTCCACCGATTCGGCCGCCCACTGGGTGGCGAACACGATGGCCACGTCGGCCTGCGCGGCGGCCTTGGCCGCAGCGGCGGCATCGGTCCCGTCCACATATTCGATGGTCGCATCCGGACGCGCCGCACGCAGCGACTCCAGCGGCGAGGACGGGTGGAAGATCACCGGGCCCGGCCAGGTGGTCGGCAGCACGCCCGGCACCGCGTTGGTGCCCTTGGCGGTCACGCCTACCATCGACGAACCACCACCGCCGATCACGCCCTTGTCGGCGTGGCCACCGATGATGACGATGCGCTTCACGCTGTCGGCCAGCGGCAGCAGGTTGCCTTCATTGCGCAGCAGCACGCTGCCTTCTTCCACCGTGCGCTGGGCGACGGCGAAGCCAGCCTCGGCATCGACCTTCTGGTGCTGCGGCGGGTTGTCGAAGTTGCCGTGCAGGAACATCGTGCGCAGGATGCGCGCCACCATGTCGTTCAGGCGTTCCTGCGGCACCACGCCACCATGCACAGCCAGGCGCAGCGGCTCATCGAAGAACACCGCTGCATCGAACACTTCACCGGCAGACTGCTGGTCCAGGCCGGCCAGCGCTGCCTTGGAACCGCTGTGCACGCCGCCCCAGTCGGACATCACGAAACCGGGGAACTTCCATTCCTGCTTCAGCACCTGGTTCATCAGGTAGCCGTTCTCGCAGCCGTAGGTACCATTGATCTTGTTGTACGAGCACATCGCCACGCCCGGGCGGCCGGCGTCCAGCGCGATCTCGAAGGCCAGCAGGTCCGACTCGTGCATGGCCTGTTCGCCAATGCGCACGTCGTGGAAGTTGCGGCGGGTCTCCATGTCGTTCAGCGCGAAATGCTTCATCGAGGAGATCACGTGCTGGCTCTGCACGCCCTGGATCAGCGCGCCGACCATCGAACCGGCCAGCAGCGGGTCTTCACCGGCATATTCGAAGTTGCGACCGTTGCGAGGGTCGCGCTGCAGGTTGACGCTGCCGGACAGCAGGATGTTGAAGCGCTGTTGCCACGCCTCGCGGCCCATCGTTGCACCACCAGCGAAGGCGACTTCGCGGTTCCAGCTGGAGGCGGTGGACGGGCCCGACGGCATTGCCGTGGCGAAGTCACCCGGGCGGATGCCACCCGGATTGGTCACGCCGACGCCGGCATCGGCCGACTGCTGCGACGGAATGCCCAGCCGCGCTACGCCCGGCACGAAACCGGCCGACCCGACCGCGCCTTCCGGCAGCGGGCCACCGTCCTTGCCCAGCCCGAAGTAGCTGTGCAGCATCTGGAACTTCTCATCCTCGGTCATCACCTTCAGCAGCAGCGCAGCGCGTGCATCGGCGTTGAGGGTGGTGTCCATCCACGGCGTTTCACCGTGCTTGTCGGCGGCATAGGCCAGGGTCAGCAGCGTGGCACGCAGGGCGCTGCCTTCCACCTTGAACGGTGCACTGCTGGCGGCCTGGAAGCCGTCGCTGAAATAGCTGGCATCGGCTTCCAGCGCCACACGTGCCGGGTCGAAGCCTGCGGCCTTGGCCGATTCACCGGCCACTGCGCCAAGCAGCACCGCCGGTGCGCCGAGCCGCGAACGGGTGACCAGCGCCGGCAGCTGCGCGGCACCTGCACCAGCATCGGTGTACACCGCCACGGTGTGGCGACCATCGTCCAGGCGCAGGTAGTTCAGGCCCGGCTGGTCCGGGCCGGACTCAGCGGCAATCGGCAGCCGGGTCAGCACGGCCTGACCGCGCTGGGTCTGGCCATCGTCCTTGCCCGCCGCAATGAAGCGGTACTCGTAGCCCAGGCCGTCGGCCAGCACCTGCAACGGATCGACCTGGCCGATGCCGCGCTGCACCTGGCGCACGCTCACAGCGTCCACCTGCAGGGTCTTCAGCTGGGCGGCCAGGGCCGGCATGGCCTCGGCGGTCGGGGCCTGTTCCAGGGTCAGCACAGTGAACGCGGCGGGGTCGGCCCAGGCCGGGGCGGCCAGTGCGGCTGACAGGGCCAGGGACAGTGCAAGCGGCTTTGTAAACGTTTTCATCGGCAGGCGTAATTCCGTTGCCAAGGCAATCGGTCCAGGGAAAGTGCCGCCGAAGGGTGCAGCGTTCATGCCGCGCAGGGGTTGCCAGGCAACGCCCCGCAGGCCGAAGGACGGGCCGGTCTGCGCCTGGGACCCTCCTCCCGGCGTGACAACCTGCCTGTCCGGGCCGCGCAGGGCGGCCCAATCATGTGAAGATTGTGCGAGGGCGTTCACACCTGTCAACAGGACCTAAGTCACAGGCCGACCCCAGCCACTGGTTATCAGGCCATCACCGGCGGTCACCAGCGCGCCGCGCGGGGCGGCGGAAAAAAGAGCCCCCGGCCCCCGAACCGCCCCCCCCCCCCCCCCCCCCCCCCCCCCCCCCCCCGGGGCGGCCCCGCGGGGACCCCCCCCCCCGGGGGGCGCGGGGGGGGGGGGCGGGGGGTGGGGGGGCCGGGGGGGGGGGGGGGGGGGGGGGGGGGGGGCGGGGGGGGGGGGGGGGGGGGGGGGGGGGGCGGGGGGGGGGGGGGGGGGGGCCTGCGTCTGGCGATGGTCGGTGCGTTCCTGTTGATCGAGGGCAGCAAGGCGGCGCTGGCGCCGTTCACTTCGACCACGGGGACACTGCTGGTCGATGACGTTCGGCCCTATCACGACAAGCTGGTGGCGGCTGGCGCTGAAATCATCTTCCCGCTGCAGGTGGTACCGACCGGGGCGGCGTTCAATGCGGTGCATCCCGATGGCACCGTGGTCGAGTACGTGCATCACCGGCCGGATCCGCAGGGGCGGTGAGGGTACGCGCGGCCGGGCTGCGCCCGGCACCCGCAGAGGCGACATCAACGTCAACAGCCAGAGCAACAGCAAAAGCTGGGCTCCTGCCGGTAGGCGGGGTGGGTCCGGTTGCGGGGGCCGCTGCAAGTACGTCCATGTAAGCTCGGTCGCCGCATCCATGCGGCTCACGCCCCCGCAACCGGACCCACCCCGCCTTCGACAATTCGCCGCAATCTGCAGTAGATCCACGCCATGCGTGGATGCTCTTCGATCAATCGTCGAATCAATCGATTTCGATGGAGATTCATCCACGCATGGCGTGGATCTACAATTCCTCCATGTCCTCTCCCGCCCTGCCCTGGAATGGCACGCTGCTGCTGGATGCTCACGTGGCCGTGCTGCAGGGCCACGCCGGTGGCAGCGATACGCACGCACACTACGCACATCAGCTGCTGCTGAGCGACGGCGCGCTCTGGCAGGTCGAGGTCGCTGGCGTACGGCAGCAGGGCCAACGGCTGTGGCTGCCGTCATTCCAGCCGCACGCAATCCTGTCGGCGCCGGAAGCGGGCTGCACGGTGTTCCTCGAGCCCGCACATGCCGATCCCGGGCAGATCGAGCAGCACCTGCACGCGCTGCCGGGCAACGCGCTGGAGCTGCACGACTGGCTGCCACGGCTGAGCCGCCCGCAACCACTGGACCGCCGCGTGCAGGCCGCGCTGTCCCGTATCGCCCAGCACCTGCCCGGGCCGGTGCCAGCCGCCGATATCGCCGAGGCGGCACATCTGTCGACCAGCCAGCTGCATCGACGCTTCCAGTCCGATCTGGCGGTGACCCTGCGCGGCTGGGTGCTGTGGCAACGGCTGCGCAGCGCACTGATGCATCATCTGCGCGGGCACAGCCTGACCGACAGCGCGCACGCGGCCGGATTCGCTGACCTGGCCCATCTGTCGCGCAGCCTGCGCCGCATGTTCGGCATCAGTGCCGCGCAGCTGCAGGGCCTGCAGCTGCACGCAGCCTGACACGCCCCATCATCCGCGCCTGCGCAGACCTTCCGGCAGCTCCGGCACCTCGCCATGCGGCAGTTCGCGGAACGGCGCCAGCAGCTGTCCGGGATAATCGCGCGGATAGTCCGGCTGGCTGCCGATGCCGAGGTCGCGTTGCTGCAGCCGATAGCCGGGCGCATCGAAGGCGGTCCCCAGCAGGTGATCCCAGAAAGTCAGGAACAGGCCGAAGTTGACGTCGCCGGCGGTGCCGTAACGCATGTGGTGGAAGCGATGCAGCGGTGCCCAGGCCATCACCCGGCCCAGCACGCCGGGGCGCATGTCCACGTTGGAATGCTGCAGCAGCAGCTGGATGGCAATGGCGAACGCCAGCACCGCGGCTACCGGCATCGGCAGGCCCAACAGCAGCAGCGGCAGCACGCCGCCCACCGCTTCGGCCGCCTGGTGCAGCGGGTGTTTCATCAGACCGTTGAAGCCATACATGCGGGTCACGCTGTGATGCACCGCATGCAGCCGCCACAGCCAGCCGATGCGATGGCTGGCGTAGTGCACCAGGGTGATGCCGAGATCGGCGCAGATGACGGCCAGCAGCACCTGCAGCGCGAATGGCCACTGCAGCGGCCAGGCCTGCCACGGAATGATGGCTGCCAGCAGTGGCACCGCCGCGATCGACAGCAGGTTCAGGCTCTCGTTGACCAGCGCATGCAGGGTGTCACGCAGGCTGTCGCCGTGGTCGTGGTTGAACGCGGGGTCATACGGCCAAGCACGTTCGGCAGCGAACGAGACCGCGATGGCAACCGCCAGCAAGGCCAGCAGCCATAGTGGGTCGCCGTGGAGGTGGCCGATCCAGGCGACGGCGGCGGCAACGAAACCCAGCAGGAACAACGGGGCATACAGGCGGAGCATCCAGTGCTTCATGGGCAATCCGGAAAGTAAGGGGCCTGCATGCTGGCGCCGCGTATGGGCCGCCGGCTTGAACAAACGGCGCAACCCGGCGCGCTCCCCGGTGGATGACCATCGTGGACGGCACCACGTTTCCCACATCCATGCATGGCGTGGATCTACAATGGCGCCCTCATCGCGCCCGGGACCGGCATGGATTCCTTCAACCTGATGCGCGCCTTCCGCCGCATCGTCGAACGCGGCGGGCTGGCCCGCGCCGCCGAAGACCTGGGCATGTCACCGGCCGGGCTGAGCAAGCAGCTGCGCACCCTGGAAGCGCACCTGGGCGTGGTGCTGCTGCAGCGGACCACGCGGCGCATGAGCCTGACTGAGACCGGCCACGCCTATTACCGCGAATGCTGCCGCCTGCTCGACGAGCTGGATGCATTGGAACGTGGCATCGCCGAACAGCGCGGCGACGTGGCCGGGCGCCTGCGCGTCAATGCACCGCAATCATTCGCGCTGAGCACGCTGTCGCCGCTGCTGCCACGCTTCCTGCAGCAGCATCCGCAACTGTCGCTGGACCTTGTGATGGAAGACCGCCTGCTTGATGCGGTGGGCGAAGGTTTCGATGTGTCGCTGCGGTTGCGTGCCGAGCTGGACGACTCGCGACTGGTAGCGCGCCGCCTGGCCTCGTTGCAGCAGGTGCTGTGCGCGGCTCCGTCCTACCTGCAGCAGCATCCGGCACCGCAGGCAGTGGACGATCTGCAGGCGCACAGCGTGCTGGCCTACAGCCTGTCCGACTCGCCCGGCAGCTGGCCGCTGCTCGGCCCCGACGGCCAGGTGACGATCACCCTGCCGGCGCGCGTCACCGTCAACAACAGCCTGCTGCTGCGCGACCTGCTGGTGGCCGGCATGGGCATCGGCGCCCTGCCCTCGTTCCTGGCGGCACCGGCGCTGGCCCGTGGCGAACTGCAGCAGGTGCTGCCCGACCACCGCTATCCGCCGCGCTTCGTGCATGCGGTCTATCCCACCTCGCGCCACCTGCAGCCCAAGGTGCGTGCCTTCATCGATTTCCTGCACGCCGAGCTGCCCGGCTGCGCTGGCCTGGATTCGTAACCGCCAGCGAAAACTGAGCTGCCCGCGGCGTGCTGTTTCAGACGCGCCGCGCTGCCTAATCTGCCGCCTCCCCTCTCACCGATGGCAGGCAGATGTCTTCCGTTCCTTCCCCCGCCACCGCCGCGCCGGTGGTCGATTTCTTCCACGACGTGGTCTGCGGCTGGTGCTTCGTGCTGGCCCCGCGCCTGCAGCAGGTCTCCGCCGAACTCGGCATCCAGGTGCGTCACCGCAGCTTCGTGCTGCAGGACTCGCGCGCGCAGATGGTCGAGGTGTTCGGCTCGATGGAGCGCGCCAAGGCGATCATCCTGCGCCACTGGACCGACTGCGCCGCGCATGAAGACACCGCGCGCATCGATATCGAAGGCATGCGCGCACAGGACTTCGAGTATCCGTCCGGCTGGCTCGGCGCACTGGCCTGCCAGGCCGCCGGCATGCTCGGTGGCAACGACGCCCATGGCGCGATGTTCGATGCCGTGCAGTGGGCGCACCTGCACCAGCACCGCAACATCGGCGACGCCGAAGTACTGCTGGATATCGCCGAAGCACTGGGCCACCCGCGTGGCGCCTTCGCTGACCACATGCGCAGCGACGCAGCAGCCCGGCGTGTGCAGGCCGACCGTGCCGAAGCCGCGGCCCTCGGCATCCGCTCCATTCCCACCGTGATCGGCGGCAACGGCCTGCGCCTGCAGACCCTGCCGCTGCCGCAACTGCGCCAGGCCCTGGCGCACCTGGTCGCGGCCTGAGCCGCACCGTCCCCCATCCTGCAAGGAGATTCCCCATGACCTCACGTACCCTGGCCACCGCGCTGGCCCTGCTGCTGGCCGGCACCGCCGCTTCCACCACCGTATCCGCGCACGAACGCGTTCCCTCCGGCCAGCAGGTCGGCACCAGCCCCTGGGGGCCGAAGGACGAGATCGGCCGTCTCAACCTGATCACCGAGGCCTCGCGTGCGGCGATCCTGTCGCGGGTGAGCGGCGGCAAGGCCTATGATCTGGCCACCGAATACTACGTTGGCATGCCCAGCTGGCAGGATGCCGGCGACCCGCACTACCAGTTCTGGATGACCCACACCCCGCGCGGCACGGTGATGGATGATCCGATGGGCGTGGGTGAAACCATGAACCTCACCCGCAGCTACACCGGCACCGCGTTCTCGATGTACAGCCACACCGGCACCCACATCGATGCGCTGAACCACTTCGGCATCCACGGAAAGATCTGGAACGGCTTCGAGGCCGACAAGCACCTCGGCGACCGTGGCTGGAACGTCACCGGCATCGAGAAATTCCCGCCGCTGATCGCGCGTGGCGTGCTGATCGACGTGGCCGGCGCCAAGGGCGTGGACATGCTGCCGGACAGCTACCGCGTCACCCGCCAGGACCTGAAGGATGCGCTGGCACGCCAGCAGGTGAAGCTGCAGCAGGGCGACGTGGTGCTGATCCGCACCGGCCGCATGCGCCTGTTCGAACAGCCCAAGGCCTACATGGCCAACCCGCCGGGCATGGGCCTGGACGCGGCGCGCTTCCTGGTGGAGGACAGCGGCGCGATGATCGTCGGCGCCGACAACCTCAGCTTCGAGACCTTCCCCTCGGAGGTGTCCGACGACTACGTGCCGCTGCACACCTACCTGCTGGCCCAGCAGGGCGCGCCGATCATCGAGCTGGTGGCGCTGGACGAACTGGCCCGCGACAAGGTCTATGAGTTCGCCTTCATCGGCGGCCCGCTGAAGATCCGCGGCGGCGATGCCGCGCCGCTGCGCCCGGTGGCGCTGCCGGTGCGCCCGTAACCGGGAGTGCCCGTGCCTGTAGGTGCCGACCCTGGTCGGCACCGTTTTCCCATCCACGCATGGCGTGGATCTACCGAGGCTCTGTCCAGTAGATCCACGCCATGCGTGGATGCTTTTTCCCCCTTCAGCAACCTGAAACCTGACCCTCCGATTTCATTAGTAATTCTACTCACAACGCGAGTAGCATGTCCGGTCTCAGCCCCTGATACCGGCCCGTCGATACTCGCGCCATGCCTGCCGTTTCCGCCCGTTCCTGCCGCTTCAAGCCAACCCGGCGCCTCCCTTGGAGGATCGGCTGATGGGTGCTGTCGTCGCCCTCGACCGGCTGCTGGACGGGCGCCAGCTGTGGCGCGGCCCAGCCCGCCAGGGGCCGGCCAGCGACCACCTGGCCAGTGGCCATCCGGCGCTGGACGCACGCCTGCCCGGCGGCGGCTGGCCGGCCAGCGGGCTGTGCGAGGTGCTGCAGGCGGCGCCCGGCGTCGGCGAGCTGGCCCTGGTCTGGCCGGCGCTGGCGAAGCTGAGCCAGCGCGACCGCCCGATCGTGCTGGTCGCCCCGCCCTACCGCCCGCATGCCCCGGCCTGGGCGGCGGCCGGGCTGGATCTGGCCCAGCTGCAGATCATCCACGCCGCACCGAAACAGGCGCTGTGGGCCACCGAGCAGTGCCTGCGCTCGGCCGCCTGCGCGGCGGTGCTGTGCTGGCCACACCAGGCCGACGACCGCTCACTGCGCCGGCTGCAGGTGGCTGCCGACAGCGGCCAGTGCCTGGGCTTCGTGTTCCGCGAGGCGCAGGCAGCGCGCAACCCCTCCCCGGCCAGCCTGCGCCTGCAGCTCGACCACGGCCAGGTGCGGGTGCTGAAGTGCCGTGGCGGCCTGCCACCCGCACAGCCGTTGCCACTGGCCATCGCCCACTGAGGCCGCGTCATGCATTGGGCCTGCCTGTTGTTGCCGCAGCTGGCACTGGACAGCGTGCTGCGCCTGCAGCCGGACCCGCAGCGGCCACTGGTGCTGCTGCAGGGGCCGGCGCAGCGTCGCGTGCTGCGTGCGGTCAGCCCGTCGGCACGCGCAGGGGGACTGCGCCCGGGCATGCTGCTGTCGGCCGCACAGGTGCTGGTGCAGGACATGTACCTGCACGACTACGACCCGAACGCCGAACAGCACACCCGGCAGCTGCTGGCCAGTTGGGCCTACGCCTACAGCTCGCAGGTCAGCCTCGATTTTCCGCACGCGCTGGTCATGGAGATCGGCGCCAGTCGCGCCCTGTTCGGTGACTGGCTGACGATCGAAAAGCGCCTGCGCGGCGAACTGCATGAGCTTGGTTTCCGCCACCGCCTGGTGGCCGCACCCACCGCGCATGCCGCGCGCGTGCTGGCCAACGTCCACGACGGCCTCGGCATCGATGCGCAGCAGCTGCCAGCGGCACTGGCGCAGCTGCCGTTGCCGCGCTGCGGCCTGCCCAGCGAAGCGGTGACCGTGCTCGGTCGTTCCGGTCTGCGCACGCTGGGTGCGGTGCTCGAACTGCCGCGCGACAGCCTGGCCCGGCGCTTCTCACCCGAGGTGCTGCAGCAACTGGATGCGCTGCGCGGCCTGCCCACCGCGCCACTGCGCTACTACCAGCCACCGGACCGTTTCGATGCACGCATCGAATTCGAATACGAGATCGAATCCAGCCAGGCCCTGCTGTTCCCGCTGCGCCGCCTGCTGCTGGACCTGGCGGCCTTCCTGTGCTCGCGCGATGGCGGCGTACAGCGCTTCGACCTGCACTTCGAGCATGACCTGCTGCCGGCCAGCGTGCTGACCATCGGCCTGCTGGCACCCGAGCGCGATCCCGCGCTGCTGTTCGAGATCGCACGCAACCGCATGGAAGCGTTCGCCCTGCCGGCCGGCAGCCGCGCACTGCGCCTGCAGGCCGAACAGCTGCCACCGTTCGTGCCCGCCGCGCGTGACCTGTTCGATACCCGGCCGGCACAGGCGATGCCCTGGAACCAGCTGCGCGAGCGCCTGCGGGCGCGGCTCGGCGATGACGCCGTGCAGCCGCTGGCGGTGCAGGCCGACCATCGCCCCGAACGCGCCAGTGGCACCCAGCCTGCGGCCAAGCCTCCGTCGTACTGGCCACTGCGTCCGGGCTGGCTGCTGGACACGCCGCAACCGCTGCGTGATCCGCGCCTGCGCATCGTCACCGGGCCGGAGCGGATCGAATCGGGCTGGTGGGACCAGGCCGATGCGCGGCGCGATTACTACGTGGTGGAAACCGCGCATGGCCAGCGCGGCTGGGCTTTCCGTGAGCGCAATGATCCACATGCCCCGTGGATGCTGCACGGCTGGTTCGGCTGAGCCGCCATGCACAGCGAACTGCCCGGCTACGCCGAACTGCACTGCCTGTCGGCCTTCAGTTTCCAGCGTGGCGCCTCGATCGCCGAAGAACTGTTCGCGCGCGCTGCCGGCCAGGGCTACCGCGCGTTGGCGATCACCGACGAATGCTCGCTGGCCGGCATCGTGCGCGCCTGGCAGGCCGCCAAGACGCATGGCGTGGCGCTGATCGTCGGCGCCGAATTCCAGATCGAGGACGGGCCGAAGCTGGCCCTGCTGTGCACCGACCAGGCCGCCTACGCCGGCTTGTGCCAGTTGATCACCACCTGCCGGCGGCGCGCGGCCAAGGGCGAATACCGCTGCCTGCGCGAGGACCTGCTCGACCTGCCCGGCGGCCTGCTGTGCCTATGGCTGGACCGGCAACCAGCGGCCACCGATCTGGAACTGCTGCGCGCCGGCTTCGATGATCGGCTGTGGCTGGCGGTGGAGCTGCACCATGAGCATGACGACGCGCGTCGCCTGCAGCAGCTGCAGGCCTTCGGCGAACGCCACCACCTGCCGCTGGTGGCCAGTGGTGATGTACACATGCACGTGCGCCGCCGCCGCGCCCTGCAGGACACACTGACCGCCATCCGCCACCGCTGCAGCGTGGCCGAGGCCGGCTGGCGCCTGTTTCCCAACGGCGAGCGCCACCTGCGCCCGCGTACCGCGCTGGCCCAGCTGTATCCGCCCGAACTGCTGGCCGAGACCCTGCGCATCGCCGAGCGCTGCCACTTCACCCTGGAGCAGCTGCAGTACACCTATCCGCGCGAACTGGTACCCGAGGGCCACGACCCGGACAGCTGGCTGCGCGTGCTGGTCGAGCGCGGCATCCCGTGGCGCTGGAAAGGCGGCATCGAACCGGCACAACGCAAACAGATCGAGCACGAACTGGCATTGATCCGGGAAAAGAACTACGCCTCGTACTTCCTCACCGTGCAGGACATCGTGCGCTTCGCGCGCAGCCAGGACATCCTCTGCCAGGGTCGTGGCTCGGCGGCCAACTCCGCGGTGTGCTTCGTACTGGGCGTGACCGAGATCGACCCGGCACGCAGCAACCTGCTGTTCGAGCGCTTCATCTCCGCCGAGCGCGACGAACCACCGGATATCGACATCGACTTCGAGCACGAGCGCCGCGAGGAAGTGCTGCAGTACGTGTTCAAGCGCTATGGCCGCGAGCGCGCGGCGTTGACCGCGGTGGCGATCAGCTACCGTGGCCGCAGCGCGATCCGCGACGTGGCCCGTGCGCTTGGCCTGCCGATGGACCAGGTCAACGAACTGGGCGCGGCGATGGACCACTGGGGCGGCCATGTGCCGCTGCCGGAGACCCTGCGCGAGCGCGGCTTCGATCCGGAAACCCCGCTGATGCGGCGACTGCTGGCGCTGACCTCCGAACTGATCGACTTCCCCCGCCACCTGTCGCAGCACCCGGGCGGCTTCGTGATTTCCGAGCATCCGCTGTCAACCCTGGTGCCGGTGGAGAACGCGGCGATGGCCGACCGCACCGTCATCCAGTGGGACAAGGACGATCTGGATGCCACCGGCCTGATGAAGGTCGACTGCCTGGCGCTGGGCATGCTCACCGCCATCCGCAAATGCCTGGCGATGCTGCAGCAGCATGGCCTGCACGAAGGACGCATGGATGCGATTCCTCCCAAGGATACGAAGACCTACGACATGATCTGCGCCGCCGACACCATCGGCGTATTCCAGATCGAGTCGCGCGCGCAGATGGCGATGCTGCCGCGCCTGCAGCCGCGCACCTTCTACGACCTGGTGATCGAGGTGGCGATCGTGCGCCCTGGCCCGATCCAGGGTGACATGGTGCACCCCTACCTGGAACGGCGAAGGATCCTGCGCGAGCAGGGTCCTGACGCGTTGAACGATCCAGACAATCCACTCTATCCAGCGCGGCTGGAACGCGTGTTCGCGCGCACCCTCGGCGTGCCACTGTTCCAGGAACAGGTCATGCAGTTGGCGGTGGAAGCGGCCGGCTACACGCCGGGCCAGGCCGATGCCCTGCGCCGCTCGATGGCGGCGTGGAAGCGCCGTGGCGGCCTGGAACCGCATCGCGAGAAGCTGCTGGCCGGCATGCTCAAGAACGGCTTCAGCCGCGAGTACGGCGAGCACCTGTTCGAACAGATCAAGGGCTTCGGTGACTACGGTTTTCCGGAAAGTCACGCCGCCAGTTTCGCCCTGCTGACCTATAACAGTTGCTGGCTGAAGTGCCATCACCCGGCCGCGTTCACCGCCAGCCTGATCAACAGCCAGCCATTGGGCTTCTACAGCCCCGACCAGCTGCTGCAGGATGCGCGCCGGCATGGCATCCGCGTGCTGCCGGTGGACGTGCGCCACAGCGACTGGGACTGCACGCTGGATTTCAGCAAGGGGCCGGCCGCGATCCGGCTCGGCCTGCGCCTGGTCGATGGCTGCAACGAGCCCGCCGTGCAGGCCATCATGCGTGAACGTGCGCGGCGCCCGTTCGACGATGTGGGTGACCTGTGCCAGCGTACCGCTCTGGACCGCCGCCAGCAGGGCCTGCTGGCCGATGCCGGGGCGCTGCGTGGGCTCAGCGGCCATCGCCATCGTGCGCGCTGGGATATCTCCGGTGTGGAAAACCGGTTGCCGCTGTTCGACCAGGCCCGCGCCACCACCGAAGCCCGCGTGCCACTGCCCCTGCCCAGCGCCTGGGAAGACATGCAGGCCGATTACCGCAGCACCGGCACCACGCTGGGCCGCCATCCGATCTCGTTCCTGCGCGCGCAACTGCGCAGCCGTGGCTGCCTGGATGCCGCACAACTGGCTGCCCACGGCCATGGCCGGCGCGTGCGCATCGCCGGCCTGGTGCGCATGCGCCAGCGCCCGCAGACCGCCAGTGGCGTCACCTTCCTCACCCTTGAAGACGAGACCGGCATGATCAACGCCGTGGTCTGGCGGCACCTGGCCGATCGCCAGCACCGGGTGCTGGTCGATACCCAGCTGATGCAGATCGATGGCCGCCTGGAACGCGTCGATGGCGTGCAGCACGTCATCGTGCAGCGCATGCACTGCCTGGATGAACTGCTGCAGGGGCTGCGCAGCCACAGTCGTGATTTCCACTGACGATACACAACGTCACACAACGAACTGGCCATTGCCGGTCCGCATCCGCTATCGTCGGCACATCCAAGGAAGGACGACCCGATGTCCCGTGCGCTGCTGCTGACCACCCTGGTGGTCTCGACCCTCGCCCTGCTTGTTTCCGGCTGGACCGCCTGGAACCTGCATCGCAGCCAATCGCCACAGCGCATCATCGAGGCACGCGGGCTGATCATCCACGATGCAAGCGGCCAACCGCGGGTAATCCTCGGCGCACCGGTTCCCGATCCGCTCAGCCAGGGCCGCACCCAGGGGCCGCGCGCCACCGCCCTGTCCGGCCTGATCCTGCTCGGCCCCGACGGTTCAGAGCGCGGCGGTTATGGCACAAGCGACCGCGGCGGCGAAGCCCTGCTCACCCTGGACGATGCCACCGGCACCACCGAAGTATTCAAGGTCGTCGCCAATCCCGACCGCGGCGCCAGTCTGATGGTCAAGCACCAGAACAACACCGGCGCCATGCTCACCTCCTGGCAGGGCAAGCCGGAGCTGATGTTCGTTGATGACAGCGGCCAGTCCTACTACGTGCGCCCGGGCGCCAACGCCGCGCCTTGATCTGCTTCTGTAGCGTCGAACCATGCTCGACTACCGGTCATGTAGAGTCGAGCCATGCTCGACTGCTTCTACCAACAGCAGCCGAGCATGGCTCGGCTCTACAAAGGCGAAGCAAAGCCGAGCATGGCCCGACGCTACAAACCACACACCGCCGCCAGGTCATCGGCCAGCTGCCGCAGCTGCGCCGGTCCCAGCGCCGAACACGTAATGCGCAGACCATGGCCCGGTGCCGCCACCGCGAACACTTCGCCCGCGCGCACATGCCAGCCGCGCGAGGCCAGCGCCAGCACCTGCGGATGGCTGTCCGCCGGCAACGGCAGCCACAGGTTCAATCCTTCCATCGGCTGCGGCGTCGGCATGCCACGCGCGCGCAGCAGCTCCTGTAGCGACTGCAGGCGCTGCTGGTAGCGCTCACCCGCCGAGGCGATCTTCGCCCGCTGCGTTGCCGACGCCAGCACCGAAGTCGCTGCATCCTGCAGCAGGTGGCTGACCCAGCCGGTGCCGGACGCCAATCGCAGCCGCAACCGCGATGCGGTCTCCTCATCGCAGGCCAGCCAGGCCAGCCGCAGGTCCGGACCCAGTGGTTTGGACAACGAACGCAGCAGCGCCCAGCGCCGGCCATCCAGCGGCAGCACTGAGTGATAGGCCTGCTGCGAGAGCAGTGCGTAGTGATCGTCAATCAGCACCGCCACCTGCGGGTAGGCCGCCAGCAACTGCCGCAACGCCCGTGCCCGCTTCGCATCCAGGCTGGCCCCGGTCGGGTTGTGTGCCCGCGGGGTCAGCAGCACCGCGCGTGCGCCGGCCTCCAGCGCCTGCCGCAGCGAATCGACCTGCATGCCATGTGCATCCACCGCCACCGGCAACGGCGCGTGGCCCACAGCATTGAGCACATTGAGGCTACCGAGGAAGCATGGATCCTCCACCGCGATGCGGTCTCCTGGCAGCAACCACGCCGCCAGCAGGCGCTCGATGCCATCAACCGCGCCATGGGTCAGCTCCAGCGCATAGCCCTCCGGGCAGTCCGCATCCAGCGAGGCCCTTGCCAGCGCCTGCAACCTCGGGTCGACCGTGCCTACGCCGTACAAACGCGGTGCGGCCGGGGCCAGGCGCAGGTTCGGCAGCAGGCGCGGATCCGGATTGCCACCGGCCAGGTCCTGCAGCGCCAGCCCGGGCGTACTGCCCTCGCGCGCCAGCGTCGGCGGCAATCCGCGCACCACCGTGCCACGGCGGCCCGCCGTGCTGGCCAGGCCCGCCGCATCCAGGCGCTTGTAGGCAGCGGCCACGGTGTTGCGGTTCACGCCCAGTTGCTCGGCCAGTTCACGCACCGGCGGCAGCACGCTGCCGGCCGGCAGGCGGCCCTTGCCGATGCCGTCGCGGATGCTGTCGAAGATCGACTCGGCGCTATGTCCGGTGATTTTCATTTTGTCCTATGCCAAAATATATCTTGTCCTGTGCCAGTGTATCCCACCCTGGCCATCCTGCATTGGAGGTGCCCGCATGCCCCTTGCCGCTGCCGACTGGCCCGTCGCCCAGTCCGTTGAACAGATCGCCGCCAACCTGGTCACGGTGCGCCAACGCATCACCGATGCCTGCGCGCGCGTCGGCCGGGACCCGGCCAGCGTGCGCCTGCTGCCGGTCAGCAAGACCGTCGATGACGCCCGCATCCGCATGGCGGTGGCCGCAGGCTGCCACGAACTGGGCGAGAACAAGGTGCAGGAGGCGCAGCGCAAGGCCGAAACGATGGCCGACCTGGGCGTGCACTGGTCGGTGATCGGCCATCTGCAGACCAACAAGGCGCGCTACGTGGCGCGCTTTGCCAGCGAGTTCCAGGCGCTGGACAGCCTGCGCGTGGCCGAGGCCCTGCAGCAGCGCCTGCAACTGGAAGACCGCACGCTGGATGTGTTCGTGCAGGTCAACACCTCGGCCGAGCCGAGCAAGTACGGACTGGAACCCGACGCGGTCGAGGCCTTCGTGCAGCAGTTGCCGGCCTTCGATCGCCTGCGTGTGCGCGGCCTGATGACCCTGGCCATCTTCACCCCCGACGTCGAGCGCGTGCGCGCCTGCTTCGTGCGCCTGCGCGAACTGCGCGACCAGCTGCAACGCACCGCCCCGCCCGGCCTTGACCTGTCGCAGCTGTCGATGGGCATGTCCGGTGATTTCGAAGTGGCCATCGAGGAAGGTGCCACCGTGGTCCGCGTCGGCCAGGCCATCTTCGGCGCCCGCGCCACCCCGGACAGCTTCTACTGGCCGAACAGCGGAGCCCCGGCATGAAGCACGCGGTTGTCCTGCAACACGTTGCCTTTGAAGACCTCGGCACCCTGCAGCCTCTGCTGTTGGCACAAGGCTGGCAGTTGCAGGTGCTGCAGGCCGGCGTCGATGCGCTCGATCCGGCCGAAGTGACCGACCTGCTGGTGGTGCTGGGCGGCCCGATCAGTGCCAATGACACAGCGACCTATCCCTTCGTCACCGACAGCATCGCCCTGCTGCAGCGCCGGCTGCAGCAGCAGCGGCCAACCCTGGGCATCTGCCTGGGTGCACAACTGATGGCGCGTGCACTCGGTGCCAGTGTCGCTCCCAGCGGCGGCAAGGAAATCGGCTTTGCGCCACTGCTGCTGACCGATGAAGGCCAGCGTTCACCGCTGCAGGCCCTGCAGGGCATTCCGGTACTGCATTGGCATGGTGAGGCGTTCGAGCTTCCGGCCGGTGCACGCCGCCTGGCCAGCACGCCGGCCTGCCGCCACCAGGCCTTCGCCATCGGCAACCACGCGCTGGCCCTGCAATGCCATCCGGAACTGGACGCGCGCCAGTTCGAGCGCTGGCTGATTGGTCACACGCTGGAGCTGGCCCAGGCCGGCATCGATCCGAATGATCTGCGCGCGCAGGCGCGTCGCTATGGCGCACCACTGGCCGCGGCCGCCACCGCGATGTTCGACCATTGGCTGCAGGACCTGCCGGAGACACCGCGATGAACTATCGATTGCAGATCCACCGCGATGGCGCCTATTGGGGCCACTTCGACTGCAGCGGCCCTGATGCCCTGCAGCGCATGGACGCCATCGCCGCACAACTGCCTGCGGATCAGGGCTTCCAGCTGAAACGGCAGAAAGGTGTTGGCGAAGAGCGCATCCTGTCCAGCAATGCCGACGGCCTGCGCGTACTGGCTTCGCAGATCCAGTACCGCGATCTCTGACGATCGTCACGGTAGTGCCGGCCGCTGGCCGGTACTCGAATCTGCCGGCCAGCGGCCGGCACTACCCCGGCTGTTCGGCCGCGTGCGAAGCTTCACCGATGCTGACCCTGCAACGCGGCAACCACCACGGACTGCTCATCGCCCCGCGCTGGCCCTCCACCCGCATCCAACTGGAAGAAGAGGTACTGCAACGCCTGCTCGACGCGCAGGCAATGCTGCCTGTGGGGCTGCGGCTACTGCTCACCCGTGGCTTCGAACCCAGCCACAGCCGTCTCGGTGGCTTCCGCCGCCTGGTGCGTGGGCTCGGCATCACCCTCTTCCGTGCCTGTTATCCGCAGCGCCAGGATGAAGTCGACGCCATCTTCGGCGCCAACGGCCACGACATCGATGGCCGTCATGTCGATGTCTCACTGGTACTGCACGGCGAGCGGCTGCGGCTGCTGCCCCTGGGCGTGTTCACCCCGCCGCGCTGGCAGCACCGCCGCGTCGCCCGGTATGCCGAGCCAGTCGCACGAGCGAAGCGCAGCCTGCAGCACTGCGGATTCGTGCTGCATCACAATCCCACCGAAGCCCTGCAGATCCACTGCGATTATCGTCCCCGCTGACGCCGCGGTGGCTCATGCGGACTGCGCTCGCACCAAAGATGCAAATGATTCTCTTTTGCTGTAATGTGCAGCCGCTGCCCTTGCCGCCGCGGGCTGTTCCCTTTCCCAGTTGTCGCCCGCCCCGTGTCCACGCCTGTCGAACCGACGGATGTCGCGCAGCTGTGCGCGGCCCATTACCGGCCGCTGCACGCCCATGTCCGCCGCAAACTCCCGCAACGCAGCGACGCCGATGACGTCGTCCAGGAAACCTGGCTGCGTGTCGTCAAGGTCGCCGCCAGTGGCCTGCTGAGCAACGGCCGCGCGTACCTGTACCGTGTTGCCCACAACCTGATTGCCGACCATTACCGGCAACGCCAGCGCCGTCGCGAAGAAGCGCTGGATGACACGCAGTTGCATGCCATCGCCGATCCTGCGCCGCTGCCCGAGCAGCGACTGCTCGACGCCGAACAGCTGCGCCACCTCGACGCGATCATCGCCGCGCTGCCACCGCGCTCGCGCCAGGTGTTCCTGCTGGCGCGGGTTGAACAGTTGGCGCTGGCCGAGATCGGGCGCCAGCTCGGCATCAGCCGGCAGACCGCGCACGGCCATCTGCTGCGCGCACTGGTCGCCCTGCAGCAGGTGCCCGGCGCATGAGCCTGGACGCGATCGCGCGCGAAGCTGCACGCTGGTGGCTGGACGGGCACGACGGTGGCCGCGACGAGAACGCGTTCGACCAGTGGTACCAGGCCGACCCTCGCCATGCTGCGCAGTACCAGCATCTGCAACACCTGTGGCAGGCCGGTGCGACGCTGCCCAGCCTGCAGCGGCAACAGCAGCGCAGGCAACGCCGTCGCCTGCGCGAAGCTGGCATTGCGGTTCTGTTGCTGTGCGCGCTGGGTCTCTACAGCCGCCATGTGTCGCCGCCTGTAGCGCAGGTCCTGCGAACGGCCGCTGGCGAGATCCGCGAGGAGACCCTTCGGGATGGCTCGCATGTCCTGCTGTCACCCGGCAGCGAAGTGAAGGTGCGCATCGATGGGCAGCGCCGCCAGCTCCAGCTGCAGCGCGGCCAGGCCTGGTTCCAGGTCGCCGCCGATGCCGACCGGCCCTTCCAGGTGCATACCCCACAGGGCACCGTCACTGCACTGGGGACCGCATTCGATCTTGCCGTGCAGGGCAACAGCAGCGTGGTCACCGTTACCGAGCATCGCGTGCGCGTGGACAGCGGCAACGTCAGCATGCTGGCTGACCACGGCGAACAGCTGCGCTTCGATGGGCAGGCAACAGCCCATGCAACAACGACCGCCCCCGGAGCATTGGCCTGGCGCGAGCGGCGCCTGCATTGGGTCTCGGCCCCACTGGCCGACGTCACGCAGGGCCTGGACCGCTGGCATGGCGGGCACACGTGGGTCGTCGGCGAGCAGCTGCGCCAGCAGCCGGTCACCCTGCTTGGCAGTGCCGACGGTGCGGCCGGCAACCGCGACCAGTTGGCCACTCAGTTGCAGGTGCGCGTGCTGCGCCTCGGCGCGGGCATACAGGTGTGGCTGCCGCCACGCAGGGAACAGCGTGATGGACCCTGACATCCGGCCTGCGGCTGCGTCTACCCAGGATGACGACGCTCTGCGTCAGCCCCTGGAGCCCCCGATGCTGTGCCCCCGCCCCCTTGTCCTCGCCCTGTCGCTGGCCTGTACCAGTGCCCTTCCGCTGCTGCCCGGCAGTGCCCACGCACAGACCGCCACCCGTACCTACAATCTGCCCGCACAACCGCTGGCGGCCGCGCTGGACGCCTACAGCCGGCTGACCGGCGTCGATCTGGTGATCGGCGCAGCGCTGCCCGCGGGCCATTCGGCGCCTGCGCTGCGCGGTGACTTCGACGATGCGCAGGCCCTGTCGCGCCTGTTGGCAGGCAGCGGCCTGCGCCCGCGCTTCGTCGATGCGCGTCGTGCCGCCCTGGAGCCGGCGCCGGCTGAACGCGCCGATGGCAGCCGTCGCACTGGCCCGCTGCGGGTGCAGGGTACTACCGCACACGGTCAGGCACCGGGTGCCGGCGCCAGTCAATATGTACCGGCCACCCGCGATGGCTTTGCGCCCTCGGTGGGCAGCGAGCGCGTGGCGATGGCCGAACGCCAGGAAGGCAACAGCCTGCTGCGCTCGATGCCCGGCACCCACAGCTTCCATTCGCGCAGCCAGCCGGGCCTGCAGGTCAACATCCGCGGCATGACCGGTGCCGGCCGGGTCAACACCATGATCGACGGTGTCACCCAGACCTTCCGCAACAATGCCGGGCACGGCTCGGGCGGCCCGTTCGCCTATGTCGATCCCTTCCTGCTGGCCGGTGTGGACGTGCAGCGCGGTGCGGTCGCCGGTGGTGATGGCGCCGGCACGCTGGCCGGCAGTGCCAACTTCCGCACGCTGGACATCGACGATCTGCTCGGCGAGGGGCGCGACTGGGGCCTGCGTGCGGGCTACCGCCACGGCAACAACGGCTACGGCAGTGGCCGTACCTTCGCCGGCGCCTGGCGCCACAGCGAAGAGAGTGGCGACCGCCAGTTCGGCCTGCTGGCCGCCGCCAGCAGCAGCCGCAGCAGCGAGTACGCGACCGCACGCGGGCAGAAGAACAACGCCGACCCGGGCAGCCAGCAGCCCAGCAGCTGGCTGTTGAAGGCGCGCCTGCAGCCCAGCGACCAGCATCGGCTGGACCTGAGCCACATGCGTTACGAAAACGACTTCTACCACAACTATCCGTGGCAGATTTCCGCGCGCAACCAGCGCGCCAGTTACCACTACACACCCTATTCGCCGTGGATCGACCTGCGTGCGACCTTCGCCAGCAACAAGACCCGGCTGTTCTACCCGCCGGTGGAGGACTCCAGCTACATCGGCCGCCGCACCCACAGCAGCCTTAGCAGCTGGACCGTGGACAACACCAGCCGCTTCGACATCGGTGCACTGCAGGCGCGCTGGAACACCGGCATCAAGCACCAATCGGACAGCTATGTGGCCGATACGCCCATCCTGCGCGGTGCCAACCCGCAGGGTCGCAGCCAGCTGGACAGTGTGTTCAGCACGCTGGAGCTGCAGTACGACATCTATGCCCTGACCGCAGGACTGCGCCAGGACCGCTTCGGCATCCGTGGTCACATCCCGGTGTGCTCGGATGTGTCCGGCCAGTGCGCGGAGATCAATGGCGGCGACATCGACGTGCGTCGCACAGAGCGCGCACTCAGCCCGAGCCTGGCGGTTTCACTGCAGGCCACCGACTGGCTGCAGCTGTTCGCCGAGGTCTCGCGCACGTCGCGGCCGCCGCGCGTGCAGGAAATGTTCTTCGAGAAGATCCCGCTGGAGGACGCCAGCGTCGCCGACGGCATCGGCGCCAATCCGTTCCTGCGCCGCGAGCGCTCGCGCAACCTGCAGTTCGGCGCCAACCTCAGCACCGACTCGCTGCTGGTCGACGGTGACCTGGCACAACTGCGGGTCACCCGCTTCGACAACCGCATCCGCGACTACATCAAGCCGCAGTACCTGCTGATCGTGCATCCGCCGGAAGTGGAACCGTTCGTGGTGCCGATCGACAGCGATCCGCAACTCAATGCCTGGACCGATGTGCTGGACGCCGACGACTTCAGCGCCACCACGCGCTGGATGAACCACCCCGGCGTGGTGCGCATGCGCGGCATCGAACTGGAAGCCCATTACGCCAGCGAGCACTACCACGCCACGCTGAGCTGGACCCGCTCGCGCACCAGCGCGCCGGCCATCGAGTTCGTCAACCTGGAAGACATCACCGCCCTGCCCGACCGCTACTGGACGCTGGACGTGGGCGGCCGCTGGTGGCAGCAGCGCGTGCAGGCCGGCCTGCGCGCCGAGTACTCCGGTCCGACCGAGGAAGGCTACGACTTCTTCCAGACCCGCAAGACCGGCGGCACCGGCATGCTGCTGGACTTCTACGCCAGCTTCAAGCCGCAGGCCAACACCACGCTGTGGCTGAACATCGAAAACCTGCAGAACAAGGCCTATGACAACAATGCCTCGATCGACAGCATCTTCAGTCCGATCCTGGACCGCGGCAACGGCCGTGGCCGCACCGTCTCGATGGGCGTCAATGTGGCGTTCTAGCCGCCACTGGCTGCCGCTGTGCCTGCTCGCGCTCGCGTCGATGGCCAGCGCGCAGCCGATGCCCGGCAAGGTGCTGGACCTCGCCAGCGGCCAGACCCTGGACGAAGCTGCGTTCGTGAAGCGCGCAGCGAACGCTCCGCGACTGCTGCTGGGCGAACGCCACGACCTGGCCGGTGACCACGCTGCCCAGCGCTGGCTGCTGCACGCGCTGCAGCAGCAGCGTCCACAAGGCGCGCTGGTGCTGGAGATGATTGCCAGCGAACGCCAGCCGCGCCTGCAGCGGGTGCAGCGCTGGCTGGCCAAGGGCAACCATGCCGACGGTGCACGCCTGCAGGAGCTGCTGGGCTGGGATACACGATGGCCGTGGACCGCCTACGGCGGGCTGGTGCAGGACGCCACCGCTGCCGGCATCCCCTTGTTCGGCGGCAATCTCGCGCGCGTCGAGGTCAACGCCCACCTGGCGTCCGCTGATGCAGTGCGGTTCCCGGTGCCCGCCGCCCGCCAACGCCTGTCGGATGTGGTTCTGGCCCAGCACGCAGACGCGGCACCGATGCTGGAAGGGATGCTGGCCGTGCAACAGGCCCGCGACACGCGCATGGCACAGGTGCTGACCGCAGCACCCGCACCCGCGCTGCTGGTAGCCGGTCGCTGGCATGTGCTGCGCGGCACCGGGGTGCCGGGCTACCTGCCACCGGATACGCCTGCGCTGGTGATCGCATTGGCCTCGCCGGGTGAAACCGTCGGTGCTGCTGATGCCGATCTGCTGTGGGTGCTGGACGATGAGTGAGCGCGGCCAACACTGGCAGGCGATCGTGATCACCGTCGTCCTGCACCTGCTGCCCCTGCTGCTGTTGGTGCACTGGGTTGCAATGCCGCCGATGCTGCCACCGCCGGAGCAGGACGTGCGCATCAGCCTGCGCCTGCTGGCACCGGCCACGCCGCCACAGCCCGTAGAGGAGCGCCAGGCCGATACCCCCAGCCAGGCGCAGCAGGCGCGTGCATCGCAACCGACAAAGTCGCCCCCGCCACCGAAGCCCACCGCCGCGCGCGAGGGCGAGTTGGCCGCCAGCGAAACGGGCGGGACGGGTCGAAAGCCGCTGCCGGTCGCCCCGCCTGCGGCCGCGACCGATGCAAGTCCCGCACCGGCATCGATCACGGCCGCGCCGCCCGCTCCAGACGCGCCACCGGCGGACTTCCAGGCCGGCGCCGCCAGCGACCAGTGGGAAGCCCGCCTGATGGCGCGGCTGGAGCGTTATCGCTATTACCCTGCCGCCGCGCGCTCGCGCCGGCAGCAGGGCACTGCCTGGGTCAGGGCCAGCATCGACCGCGAAGGTCGCCTGCTGGCGCTGCGGCTGGAGCAGTCCAGTGGCCAGCCGATGCTCGATGACGCTGCGCTGCAGACCTTCCGTCGCGCGCAGCCGCTGCCGCCCATTCCCGATGAACTGAAGGCACCGCAGGAACTGGTGGTGCCGGTGGAGTACTACCTGCGCTAGGCGGCGTAGGCCTCCGCCTCGATCTCGAACAGCATGCCGTCCAACGCCAGTCGCGGCACCGGGATCAGCGTGCAGGTGGGCGCCGCGCGGTTCGGCCAGCGCCGTCGCACCTGGTGGGCAATGATGCCGAGCCGGTCCTCATCGTGGTTGACCACCAGGATGCGCAGCCGCGCCACATCGGCCAGGGTTGCCTGCGCCGATCGCAGCGCGGTCTGCAGGTTGTCCAGCGCCTGCCCGACCTGTTCTTCGAAGCTGGGCGAGAGGCGGCCCTGGGCATCTTCGCCGCCCTGCCCTGCGACATGGATCACCCGTGCCGGCAGGCGCACCACCGCCACGTGTGAGTAGCCGTTGGCCGAAGGATCGTAGAGACCCGGTGGATTGAACAGTTCCATCAGGCCATGGCTGAGGTCCGGTGTGGTCAGCAGGTTCATGCCGCGCGCCTCGTGGGGGATGCCGGCAGTCTGTGACCTCAACTCCGGTTGAGGTCAAATGGGTCCTGTGCAACAGAGTAGTCCGCCATGCGCAACGATCGCGCGTTCCCGTGGACTCGAGCCTGCTCGACTTCCACCGACCAGAAGCAGTCGAGCAAGCTCGACTCTACAGAAGCGTGGTCACGTCCACGCTGGGTCTGCGGTGAAATCAATGGTCAACCAGAACGTGCTGCCCCGCGCATCCAGCCGCACCGCAATCTCGTCACGCATCGCATCGACCTCGCCCACTGAACCCAGCGGCGTGGCCGGGTCGGCCAGCACGTGGATCTCGATGAAGCGCATCCGCCCCATCTTCGCCACATGGCTGGTGAAACCGGCATAGCCACGCTCGGCGACGAACGCCTGCATCACCCGCTGCACGCGCCGGTCCAGATCATCCGGTGCCACCTGCAGCACTTCGCGCATGGCCTTCCAGGCACCCCGCGCCGGCACCGGCAACACCGCCAGGCTGATCAACGCCAGCACGATCGAATCCAGGTACGGCACCCAGTGGTGCCACTCGCCACCGTGCAGGACCAGCGCCAACACAAAGGCCAGTACCACTGCCAGGCTCATCAACCCGCCCAGCAGCCAGCCCCGTACATCCAGCCACAACAGCGCGGAGCGCAGATGCCGCGCCCGCTGCGCGACGAACGCCGCCATCGCCAGGTTGCTGGCACTCAGCAATGCCGCCCACCACAGCGCGGGCCCGAACTTCACTTCGTGCCCGCCCGTGGTCAAACCGATCACGGCGTTGGCCAGCGCGTACACGCAGGCCAGCGACAGGATAACCCCACCCAACGCCTCGACCATCGGCTCCAGATGCCAGTAGCCGTACTGGAAGCGCGGGCTCTGCTCCCGCGCCACCAGCCGCAGCACCGACAACGACACCAGGGTCAGGGCGACATCGACCAGGCTGTACACGCCGTCGAAAAGGATGGCCTGCGATCCCACCAGCAGGCCACCGATGAAGCCGACCGCGCTCACCGCCAGGGTGACCCCGATCGAGAACTTCAGGATGCGTTGCTCGCGCGCGGTATCCATCGTTCGCCGAACGGCCGACCGTTGCCGGTCAGGCCTTCAGCACCTCCACCTTGTACGAAACCGCATCACCCTCCTGCTCGATGATGAGCCCGTGCACGTCCGACTCGAAGCCCGGGAAACGCGCATTCTGCTCGCGGGCGATGCGCAGCGACTGGATGATCGGCTCGTCGCTGTCACCGAAACGCTCACCCGGCATGATGGTCGGGATGCCCGGCGGGTACGGCACCAGCATGGTCGCCGCAATGCGGCCACTGATCTGCTCGATGTCGACCCGCTCGATCTCGCCCTTGACCAGGTGGTTGTAGGCATCGGCCGGGGTCATCACCGGCGTCGGCAGATCCACGTACATCTCGCGCATCACCTTGGCCACGGCGAATTCCTGGTTGAACGCATGCAGCGCGTCGCACAGGTCACGTAGGCCCCAGCCGGCGTAGGCATTCGGATAGTCGGCGACCAGCTTCGGCAGTGCCTGGCTCAGCGGCGCATTGCGATCGTAGAGCTCCTTGAACGCCATCAGCTCGGTGACCAGGGTGCTCCACTTGCCCTTGGTGATGCCCATCGAGAACAGGAACAGCACCGAGTACAGGTTGGTCTTCTCCACGGTGATGCCGCGGCCCCACAGGAACTTGCTCAGCACCGCCGCCGGGATGCCCAGCTTGCCCATGCTGCCGTCCATCGCCAGGCCCGGCGTCAGCAGGGTCACCTTGATCGGATCGATCAGCACATAGTCATCGACCAGGTTCTCGAAACCGTGCCAGTGCGCATCCGGCTGCAGGTACCACTCCTCGCGCTTGGCCACCAGCGGCGCCGGCGTATCGCCCTTGTCCAGGCTGCGCTCGACCTGGGTCGGCTGCCACACACTGAACCACCAGTCGTCGCGACCGAGGTCGTCGCGCACGTGCAGCATCGCGCGGCGGAAGGCGATGGCCTCGTCGTGCATTTCCTGTACAAGCGAGCGGCCCGCGTCGCCTTCCATCATCTTCGAGGCCACGTCACAGGCCGCGATCACCCCGTAGTGCGGGCTGGTCGAGGTATGCATCATGAACGACTCGTTGAAGCGCTCGGCATCCAGGTTGCGTTGCGCCGAGTTGCGCACGTGGATCATCGACGCCTGCGAGAATGCAGCCAGCAGCTTGTGGGTGGAATGCGTGGTGAAGATGATCGCATCCTGCTCACGCGGCTTGCCCTTGGCCATGCCGTAGTGGTTCTCGTAGAACGGATGGAACGCAGCATAGGCATACCACGCTTCGTCGAAATGCAGGAAGTCGACCGCGCTGCCGATCTCGTCGGCGATCTTCTCGGCGTTGTAGCACAGGCCGTCGTAGGTCGAGTTGGTGACCACCGCGATGCGCGGCTTGGAGCCGGCCTTGTAGGCCTGGCTGGCCAGCGGGTTGGCAGCGATGCGCTGCTGCAGCGACTCCGGCGTGAACTGGTCCAGGCTGATCGGGCCGATGATGCCGTGCGCGTTGCGGCTGGGGGTGAAGTACACCGGCACCGCACCGGTCATGATCAGCGCGTGCAGCAGCGACTTGTGGCAGTTGCGGTCGACGAACACCACGTCGCCGCGGGCCACCGTACCGTGCCAGACGATCTTGTTGGCGGTGGAGGTGCCGTTGGTGACGAAGAAGGTATGGTCGGCACCGAAATTGCGTGCGGCCTCGTTCTCGGCGTCCTTGATCGGGCCGGTGTGGTCGAGCAGCGAGCCCAGTTCCGGCACCGAGATCGACAGATCGCTGCGCAGCGTGTTCTCGCCGTAGAACTGATGGAACGCGCGCCCGACCGGCGACTTGGTGAACGCCACGCCGCCGGCATGGCCGGGCGTGTGCCAGGAGTAGTTCGACTCGGCCGCATGGTGGATCAATGCCTTGAAGAACGGCGGCAGCAGGTTCTTCATGTAGTCTTCGGCCGCGCGCATCACCTGCCGCGAGATGAAGCTCTTGGTATCTTCGAACAGGAAGATGAAACCGTGGATGTACTTGAGCAGCTTGCTCGGCACCTTCTCGATGGTGCGGCGCTCGCCGTACAGGAACACCGGCAGATTGGCGCGGCGTGCGCTCTGCTCGCGCAGGAAGGCGGTCAGGCGCTGGAACTCGCCATCCACCTCTTCACTGCCGTCGATCGAGATCAGCACCGCCGAGGCCGCCACGTAGGTGCGGGCACCGGCGCGGGCATCATCCAGGTTCAGGCCGCACAGCACGCGCTGGTCGTTGCTGCGCAGCTCTTCCACCAGGGCGCGGATCAGGATGCCACCGATGCGCGGCGACTCGTAGTCGTTGTCGATGACAATGACCGGGTAATCCAGGGACTTGAAGTACACGTTGATTCTCCTTGACTAACTCAGGAACGCTGGGCGCCGGCGCTGATGGCCGATGCCTCGCGGGCGCGCTGCCGCTGCTGGCGGCGCTCCTCGCTGAAGAAGGGATAGAACACGGTGATGAACAGCACGAACAGGAAGGCGTACTGCACGATGGTTCCCGACGAGCCGTAGATCGCCCACAGGCAGTACACGACGGTCAGGCTGGTCAGGGTCCAGAATGCACCGGTGTGGACCAGGGTGTGCGAGCGCTCGACCACGAAGTAGCAGGCCACGCACGAGTAGATGTAGGGCAGCAGGGTCAGCACCACCGCCGCCGATGTGATCACGTCGAACTGTGCCGACGCGGTTTCCGAGGTGGAAGTGACCAGCACCGCCAAGGTCATCAGCACGGCCACGATCAGCACGCCCTTGACCGGTACGTCGTCCTTATTGGTCTTGCTGAAGATGCTCGGGAACAGGCCGTCATCGGAGGCTGCCTTGGCGCTCTGTGCGGTCAGCAGGATCCAGCCGCCCAGCGAACCGGCAGCGCCGATGAAGGCACACAGGCTGACCAGCGCACCGCCCCAGCCACCGACGGCCTTGGCCGCGGCCAGCGCGAACGGCGCATCGGAGGTCTGCAGTTCGCCATTGGGCACCATGCCCATGATCACCGAGGAGCTGGCGATATAGGCGATGGCGGCCAGGAACACGCCCGCCAGGGTGGCGCGGGCCACGTTCTTTTCCGGGTTCTCGACCACACCAGCGGTGACCGAGGCCGACTCGACGCCAATGAAGGCCCACAGCGTCAGCGCCGCGGCGCTGGAGATCGCGCCGAAGTTCGATTCGCCGGACACGTTGTAGGCGCCCTTGAAAATGTCGGCATCGAAGAAGAACCAGCCGAAGATGGCGATGCCCAGGATCGGCACCAGCGCAAAACTGGTGGTGACGGTCTGCACCCGGCTGACGAACGCCGGACCGATCACGTTGGCGAAACTCAGCGCCCACACCAGGATCAGCACCGCGATGCAGCGCACCAGCGGCTCGGACAGGATCGGGAAGAAGTAGCTGAAATAGCCCACTGCGGCGATCGGAATGGCGACGTTGCCGATCCAGTTGGCGAACCAGTAGATGGTGTTGGTCTGGAAGCCCATGTAGGGCCCGAACCAGTCGCGCGCATAGGCGTACGGGCCGCCCGCCTTGGGTGCCAGCTTGCCCAGCTTGGCGAACACGAAGGCCAGCAACAGCGCACCGGCGGTGGTGATCAGCCAGCCCCAGATCGAGGCGGTGCCGATCTTGGCCAGGCTCGATGGCAGCAGGAACACGCCTGAGCCCATCATGTTGCCGGCGACGAGGAAGGTGGCTCCGACCACCCCGATTTTCTTTGCTTCTGCCATGACGATCTCCGGTACTGGCATGAGCCCGGCAGCACCGGGCTTGGGGACGGTTGCGCTGGCGTACGACCGCTGGCGCCTATTTGATGAAGTTGTATTGCAGGCTGCCCTGCACCCGGACCGTGTCGCCGCGTGCGCCGCTCTGCTGTTCCAGGCGGCCGTACAGCAGCTCCATGCCCATCGTCCACGACGGTGCCGGGCTCCAGATCAGGTTGAACACGCCGTAGCGGCTCTGACGGAATGCGTCGGCCGCCAATGCAGCATTCCGCTCCAGGGTCAGCTGGCCGAAGATCAGGTTCGAACGCCACAGCTCGGACCAGTAGTGGGTGTAGCCAACGAACCCACCGTGCAGATCCAGGGCATCAAGGCGGCCATCGGCACCGACCACCGCGTCCAGCCCGGAGCCGGTCAGGTCGGCGGTGTAACGGCTGAGGCCGCGCCCGCCGAGGGCACCGAACAGCAGCAGGTCGCGCTCGCCCACCGAGGCCGAACCGCTGAGTTGCAGGCCACCGGCCATACGCCGGTCGCGCTCGCCATCGCCGTCATAGGCCAGGCTGCGTGCCACCGCACCCAGCTGCAGGTGGCCCCAGTCGCGCTCCATGCGCGCGGTCACCGTCACGTCGGGCAGGCGGTTCACTGCCGCTCGCTCATCGCTGGCGCCGGCCAGTTCGGTCTTCGGATCTTCGGCGGCGACGGTCAGGGTGTTGCCCTTGCCCATCGCGAAACTGTGGTGGATGCCTGCCACCAGCAGGTAGCCGGCACCGCCGGGACCTTCGAAATCCAATGTGTCGGGCAGGCTGTCCGGATCCATGAAGCTGGAGTAGCCGTAACCGGCATAGGTATTGCCGAGCTGGCCATAGGCATGGCGCAGCCGGAACTCGTAGCCGTCACTACTGCCGAAGAAGTCGTTCTCCAGGTAGAAGCGCAGGTTGCCGTGCGTGGTCGGACGTCGCGCCTCAAAACTGAAGCGGGTCTGCTTGGCATGGATGTTGAAGTTCGAGACATCACGATGACTGCCACCGACCGGCATCGACGAGGGAATGAACTGATCCTCATCCCCCGCTGCACGCGAATCGGCGATGGCATCCAGCTTGGCGTAACCGCCGATGCGGATCACCGTATCAGTGCCGGGTATGGCAAAGAACCCCTTCAGATCCGGATCGGTCGGGCCCGCCGCACTGTCCGGTCGCGACGCGGCGGTGGACGGATCGGCCACCGATTCGCGCTGCGGCAGCACCGGCTGTGCCACGCCCGGTACCTGGGTGGGGTGCAGCAGGTTGGCAGTGCTGGCAGGCGCGACCACGGCGGCGGGTGCCTGTGCTGTAGCAGGCGCAACGGTTGCGTCGCGCTGCTCAAGGCGGTCCAACCGCTGCTGCATGCCCTCCAGTGCCTGCCGCATGGCCGCAATCTCACGACGCAGCGCCTGCGCGTCCTCCTTGTCATCCACCTGTGCATACGCCGGCGTGATCGCCAGTGCTGTCACACAGGCCAGGCTCAGTACCGCCACGCGCATTGCATCCTCCCTGGACGACCCCTGTTCGCAGCACGCAGACGGGACGCACGCATGCGCCACTCCGGCCTCGTGCTGCCGTTGCTGGAAATGCGGATACTGCGTCGACGACACCGGCCAGCCTGCGCATGGCAGGCAACAGGACGATGACACTGTCCTGCCCGCACCGATGTCGACGCCATCAAGGCCGCGCTGCCAGAGAGGTGGCGACCGCAGCGGTCTGGGTAACAAGCACGGAGTGAGAGTGTCGTGAATGGCTGTGCCAGCCGACCCTGATCAGGGCGTGGCGAGCGCGGCATCCATCGCGCATTGACGCTGTATTCCATGCGTCACAGGCTAATCCGCCTGTCGTTTTTGGCCTTGATTGGAATCAAGGCGGGATGCTTGATGTCAGTCACGATTCATACGTGACGATGAACCACTGTTGCGCGGGCCCACAACCGCAATGCCCGCCATGGAATGCGACAGGCCCGCATGCTGCCATGCGGGCCTGCGCAATGTTTCATGGGTCTGGCGCCACTCAGCGCGGGCCAAGCACCGTCTGCAGATCGGCACCCTGCGGCAGACCCGCACGACGCTGCACCTGGCCCTGTGCGTCCTGGAACAGGATGCCCGGTGTGCCCTGGAAGCCCATCTCGATCATCAGCACCTGATTGGCGTCGAGCTTGCCAGCGATCTCGCGGCTGATGTTCGGCAGCGCCTTGATGCCACCGCGATCAAAATCGTGCTCGTTCTGCAGCAGCGCCGCACTCGGGTCACGCGCGGCAAGGATCGCCGCGGCCTTGGCCGGGCTGTCCTCGCGGATCACGCCGACCATGATGTGACGCAGCTGCACCTTGCCAGCATCGACCCACGGCCGTGCCGCTTCCCAGAACTTGTGGCAGTACGGGCAGTTGGCATCGCTGAAGGTGTAGACCACGCGCGGCGCATCGGCCTTGCCATCACGCACCCAGGCGCTGGCTTCCAGCTTGGTCCACATCTTGGCCGACATCGGCGAAGCCACCAGCTTTTCAACGGCCTCAGCGGCTACATCGTTGCCCTCCGCATCGAACAGGCTGCCGACCAGTACGTTCTTGCCGTCAGCAGTGACATAGGCCGCTGCCGGCTGCTGGCCGCCGACCACGCCGGCGAAGCCCCGCAGGCCACCGGGGGCATCGAATTCTGCGACGACCTCGAAACCATGCTTCTCGATGCCCTTCAGCACCGCAGGGCGATCGCCCTTGTTGGCCGTGGCTGTGGCGCTCGCTGCCGGTGCCGCGGCGGTCTTGCCCGGTGGCGTCTGTGCCTGGCTGCAGGCGGCCAATGCCAGCAGGACCGGCAGCAACAGCACCGCAGGGGCGGTGCGCAGGGAAGTCGACAACATGGGAACTCCGTAGTGAGATGCCCGCGCAGGCTACCGCAGCCGGCGCAGTTTGTGTTCAAGACCGGCTGCCGTCAGTTCGCCCAGGTGCAGTTCACGCAGGCGCCCTTCGGCGTCGAAGAACAGGGTCGAGGGATAGGCCCGCACGCCCAGCACCGTGGATGCCGCAGCGTCATCATCGAGCAATACGTTGTGCAGCAGGAGCCGTTCGCGCGCAACGAAACCCTGGACCTCCTCAAGGGTTTCACCCTGGTTGAGGAACACGAACTGCACGTCCGCATGCGCCTGCTGCGCCGCAGCCAGGACCGGCATCTCGCGCCGGCAGGGCCCGCACCAGGTCGCCCAGAGATTCAGCACAAGCGGTTTTCCCCGGAACTGCTGCAGATCAACCCTGCCCCCCTGCAGATCAGCAACCTGCAGTACCGGCAAGGGCATCTGCCGCTCCTGCCATGCGGACAGCAGCTGACTACCGCCCGCCCATAGCAGCACACCCGCCAACGCCGCGCCCAGCACCGGGGCGCGCAACGCCCGCCATGGGCGCACCCGCCACAGCCCCCATGCCGATCCCGCAACCAGGACAACCACCAGGTGGTAGCCACCATCGGCAATCTGCAGAATGCTCCACGGCGCCTCGCGATACAGGGCGAAGTTCAAGGCCACGAAGCTGATGCGACCACACAGCAGGCCCACCAGCAGCATGTCCAGAACCATGCTGGGTGCAGAAGGCAGCGGCATGCCGTCCTTTCTGCGTGGCCATAGACGCGCCACGGCCATGGCAATCACTGCGCACACGAGAATCAACACCACCGGCATCGGCACCGGCCCAACGCTCGACATCAGACCACCTGTTCAATCGTCCACTGACTGCATGGTCGAAGTGTCGCGCTCCGGTTGCAAGCGCGACGATGCCGCCGACATCAGGCCGCGCTGCGCCCCAGTTGCATCACCGACGGCGATTGCAGCCCGCGCAGGCTGCCTGCCACCGACGGCATCAAGGGCCGCTCGCGACGCTTGCTGCTGACGTGACGCCGATAGTTGGCCGGCGTCATGCCAACGATGCGCAGGAACAACCGGCGGAAAGCACTCTGATCAGCGTAGCCGACACCCCACGCCACCTCATCGATACCCGCCCCCTGCTGCAGCAGGGTCTGCGCCCTGGCGATGCGCAGCCGTTGGCAGTATTCGATCGGCCGCAGGCCGGTGGCCTTGAGGAACCTCCGCTGCAGTGTGCGCGGCTCCAGCCCGGAGACCTCGCAGATCGCGGCAAGGGTGGCGCCGCGTGCCGCCGTGGTGTGCAGCCAGCGCTGTGCCTTCAGCACATCACGATCGCCATGTGCGAAGTTGGCGCTGAAGCGCTCCAGGTCCTGCTGGATCGTGGCGGGCACGGTGATGCCCAGTTGCTGTGCGACCGCACTGGCCACGCCCTGCCCATGCAGCCGGTACAACAGTCGCAGGCCAAGGAAGCGCCAGGCCTGGGCCCCGCCGACCGTCAGCAGGTCACCGTCATCCACCAGCGCCCGCTCGCTCGGCACCCAGCTCGCGGCCTGCGCCTGCAGGCCTGGATGGCGCCCGAGATCGGGGCCACTGACCGTACGCCCGGCCAGCAACCCGGCACGTGCCAGCACGCTGACGCCATCACTGGCGGCGGCCAGCAGGCTGCCGCCGTCATAGTGCGCGCGCAGCCAGTCCAGCAGGACCTCGTCCGCGCGCAGGCACGCGCCGGCACTGATCTGGCCGGGAACCGCGATCACAGCCGGGATGGCCGCATCGAGCATTTCCGCACCCGCAATACGATGCACCCCGGTCTGGCTGGCCGGCACGATCCAGCGGGTGACCAGCACCCGCTTGAACGGCCGACGCTGCTGCTGGGCAAGGCGATTGGCAACGTGCGCCATTTCAGCCAGTACGGAGGCGGCAGACGGATCACCTCCCGGGTATTCAACCACCGCGATCTCGACGAATCCTTCGTTCCTGAATCCTTCCACAGACCACCTCCTCGGTTCGTTGCAGGCCATCGAACGGCCGGTTCAGGCGAAGGGTAGGAACTGGTCCATCGGCGGGGCTATGAAGAAAGTTGCAAAGTGCGCTGAATGCGCGCACCCGGGCCAAGCCTTGACTCTCGACCAGACTCCAGGCTTCACAATGGTCGGCAGCCCCTGCAGGAATCCGCCATGAACATTGGACAACTGGCCCGCCAGGCGGGCGTACCGATCGATACGGTGCGCTACTACGAACGACAGCAGCTGCTGCCGACCGCGGCCCGCTCGGCGGGTGGCTACCGCATCTTCGGCGAGCAGGACCTGCGCCGGCTGCGATTCATCCGCCGCGCCAAGGCGCTGGGCTTCAGCCTTGAAGAGATCGGCGAGCTGCTCGCATTGAGCGATCGCCATTCGCAGGACATGGGCAGCGTGCGCGACACCGCGCAGGCGCGCCTGCAGGACATCGCACAGCGGATGGCGGAGCTGCAACGCATGCACACTGCACTTTCGCTGCTGGTCGACGCCTGCCCAGGTCACGGCGCGCTGGACCAGTGCCCGATCCTGGCGGCACTGACCGACGACGCTGCACAGGCGAAAGGCGACTGACATCGGCTTCGCAACGCATGTGAAGAAAAGTGCAACAAATGCTTGCCAACCCCCTGGGGCAAGGCTATTATTTCGCTCCTCAGCGACGTGGGGCCATAGCTCAGCTGGGAGAGCGCCTGCATGGCATGCAGGAGGTCAGCGGTTCGATCCCGCTTGGCTCCACCAATCTTTCGGCATTAGGCCGTCGAAAGGTCGCTAAAGAACATTGATGAGAATTGCGTCCCCATCGTCTAGAGGCCTAGGACATCACCCTTTCACGGTGGCGACCGGGGTTCGAATCCCCGTGGGGACGCCACTCATCACGAACAACGAGGACCCGGCCGATAACCGGGTCTTTTTTGTTCACCGCCTACCGGCATTCAGGTTGTGGCGTTGCGGTTCCCCTGCCCTCGTGGTCGCGGTTGAACCGGAACGAAAAAAGCTCAAAAAAAGCTTCCACAAACGTGAACACGCAGGTATGATAGGCGGCTCGGTAACACGGGGCCATAGCTCAGCTGGGAGAGCGCCTGCATGGCATGCAGGAGGTCAGCGGTTCGATCCCGCTTGGCTCCACCACTTTCGACATTAGGCCGTCGAAAGTTCTACAACTTGAAGTTTTTCGTGCGTCCCCATCGTCTAGAGGCCTAGGACATCACCCTTTCACGGTGGCGACCGGGGTTCGAATCCCCGTGGGGACGCCAGTTTCAAAACGGACTCTGCTCCCGGCAGATCATCCGGAGTTTCATTGGGGCCATAGCTCAGCTGGGAGAGCGCCTGCATGGCATGCAGGAGGTCAGCGGTTCGATCCCGCTTGGCTCCACCACTTCGACATTAGGCCGTCGAAGGATCTACAACTTGAAGTTTTCGTGCGTCCCCATCGTCTAGAGGCCTAGGACATCACCCTTTCACGGTGGCGACCGGGGTTCGAATCCCCGTGGGGACGCCAATTCTTTAAAACCCCGGCTTCGGCCGGGGTTTTTCTTTGCCTGTGATTCCTGGGAAGGCCCTGTCCACGCATGGCGCGGATCTACTGCAGGGCCGGGATGGATCCGGCGGCCGGTTGGCCCAGTAGATCCACGCCATGCGTAGATGGCTTCAACTCGGCCACACCTCAGAACCGGCGATACATCCCGATCGATGCAGGTGCGGTGGGTGCGAAACCAAACTGCGCGTACAACCGGTGCGCTTCACCATCCGCCAGAAGGCTGACGTATGCCGACGGCGGCAGGTTCGCCTGCATCCAGCCCTCCAGGCGACGCATCACTTCCTTGCCCAGGCCCTGCCCCTGCAGGCGCGGCAACACAGCGATATCGCAGACCTGCAGGTGGCAGCCCCCATCGCCGACGATGCGCCCCATCGCCACCAGCTCGTTACCCTGGTAGGCACACACGCCATACAGGGTATTGGGCAGCGCGCGTGCCGCCGCCTCCTGGCTCTTGGCACTGAGGCCCGCCAGCACACGCAGCTGGCAATAGTCTTCGACCGTGGGCACGGCGTCGCGGAACTGGCAGGCGACGGAATCATTCATGCGCTATCTCCCTGTAGGTCGGGCTATCCTGCCTCATCCATGTCGCAGCTGCTGCGACCCACGCCCGCAGAGTTCCCATGTGCTATTCCGCCCTCATCCGCGCCGACTACGCCAAGCTGGTGCGCGAGTTCGGCGCCATCCTGTCGCTGGAAGAATTCGCGGAGCTGTACGCGCACGATCCTGGCAAGAAGCGCCCCAGAACTCCCAAGGCGATGGATGACGGCTTCGCCGGCGCGCGCACCGAGCAGGGCCGCGACATCGTCGCGAAAATCCAGCAGTGGCATGCGCAGGAACGCCAGGATCTGGAAGCTGAGCTGGCCCGCCAGCGCGAGCGACGCGATATTGCCAATGCCACGCTGGCGACCCGCCCCACCCAGAAGGCACGCAACGACCTGCGCGTGGCCGGCAACCGCATCGATCGTGCGCAGGCTCGGCTGGAAGATCTGCACCGGGTGCAGCTGCTACCGCGCGACAACCGTATTTTCCCCGGTACCTACGCACCGGTGATGGTCAGCGAGGGCGGCAAACGCGTGATCAAGCCGATGCGCTACCAGTGCCGGCTGCCGGACAAGCCTGCGCGCAACGACGTGCTATATCCGGGCACCTACAACGCG
Source organism: Stenotrophomonas sp. 80084_Sma (assembly GCF_056481995.1). NCBI lineage: Bacteria > Pseudomonadati > Pseudomonadota > Gammaproteobacteria > Lysobacterales > Lysobacteraceae > Stenotrophomonas > Stenotrophomonas sp. 80084_Sma. The sequence continues at coordinate 2,942,187 of NZ_CM151177.1, forward strand.
CGGCGCGACAGCCTGGAAGGCTATTGGCGCGGTGCGTTCGGGCTGCGCCACGGTGTGGTGGTGGTGCAGGCGTTCTATGAGCACGTGCCACGCCATGCCATCGCCGGCCGTACGCTGGGTGCCGATGAGAAGGATCAGGACGTGGTGCTGGAGTTCCGGCCCGATCCCCCGCGCGACCTGCTGCTGGCCTGCCTGTGGGCGGAATGGGAAGGACCGGAAGGTCGCCTCCTGTCATTTGCCACGATCACCGACACGCCTCCACACGACGTCGCCGCTGCGGGCCATGACCGCGGCGTCGTTCCCATCCGCAAGGAACACCTCGATGCCTGGCTCAATCCCGATCCGGATGACCTGGCGCGGCAGTACCGCATCCTCGACGACCGCGAGGAGATCCGCTACGTATACGAAGAAGCGGGCTGAACACCGCGCACAGATGAAAAACCCCGCCTGGGCGGGGTTCATGGATCAGGGATTGCCGCCGCACATCGCCTCTTCGCAGAAGGCCTGTTCCTGCAGGCATTGTTCGACCTCTCCACCCCGCGCGATGCAGCTCTTGTAGAGCTGGAAACAGGGCTGGCCACACCACGCAGCAGAGGCCGTACCACCGAAGACCGCCATCGAAAGGACACCCGCAGCTACCATGCGCTTGATCCACTTCTTCATGCCACTCTCCTTGTAGGCCTGAGCATTCAGGCCCGGGCAGGATACGCCCACCGCTTCAGCACGCGCCAATCAGGCGCTGGCGCTGGCGCGGCCCACTGCGCGTACCAGCGCCTGGCTCAGATCTGCCGAGAGATAGGGCTTCACCAGCAGCACGCCGGCCAGCATCGGCTCGGGCAGCTGCTCGGCCTGCATCCCGGTGGCCAACACGAACGGCACCCCGCGCGCCGACAGTGCCGCAGCCACCGGCTCGCTGGTCTCATTGCGGGCCAGGCGGTAATCGAGCAGGGCCACGTCCGGGGTCGACGCCTGCAGCAGGCGCAGCGCTTCAGCCACGCTCGCGGCCAGCCCCACCACCGTCGCACCGGCATGCACCAGCTGCATCTGCAGCAGTGCGGCACTCATCTCGTCGTTCTCGACCACCAGCACCCTCAGGTCCTGCAACACTGTCATCGGCTACCGCTCCTGGAGGCATTCAAGCCGCCGCAGTATAGCCATGACAGGGCCGAAGCCGACAGGACGCGCCCCGATCGGCCTCCCCACTATGAAAGCCGTGCCGACCTCGGTTACACTCGCACGCTGCCTGCCGGTGTGGCGGAATGGTATACGCAGCTGACTCAAAATCAGCCGGGGGTGACCCCATGAAGGTTCGAGTCCTTTCACCGGCACCACTGCATCAAAGGCCAGGTCCCCGACCTGGCCTTTTGCATTTTCAGGACCGGAGCGCCGACACTGGCGACGATGCCAACGCCCGCCCTGCCCACGCTCCCCGCCACCCTGCCCGCACGGCTGCGTCCACTGCACGTGGATGATGCTGCCGCCTGGGCCGGCTATCTCTCGCTGCCGGGCGTGACCGAGCACACCAGCTGGGGCGACGTTTCCGAAAGAGCACTGCGCTGCCAGATCGCCGGTTACCTGCCCACGGCAACGGACCAGCGCTGGGCGCTGGTGGGCGCCGACAGCCAGCTGATCGGCACCGTTGGCCTGAACGGAATCGACCTGTCGCATGGCCGCGGCGAACTTGCCTATGATCTCGATCCGCGCTGGCAGGGTCAGGGACTGGCCACGCACGCAGCACGCGCGGTGCTCGAATGGGGCCATGCCGCACTCGCTCTGGTCCGAATCCAGGCGACTGTCCTGGACAGCAACGCCCGCTCGATCGCCGTGCTGGAACGCCTCGGCATGCAGCGCGAAGGCCTGCTGCGCGCTTACCGGCGGGTTCGAGGACAGCCCCGTGACTTCTGGATGTACGCCCGCGTCGAAGGCTCCGCGTCACCATGCTGAAACACAACTGCGACTTCCGGCAAGCTTTGGAATAGACGCAGCGCACACTTTTCTTGCAAGCCACACGTGCTTCTGCCTATCGTGATCCCAGCCGGAGCTGGGGGCGGGGGAATGCATGACGTTGCGTGCGGCACTGTTTTTTCTGGTCACGCACGCGCTCGTCATTGCCTTTGTTGGCCCGCAGGACCCGGTCGGCTCCTACCTGATGCTGATCACTGCGCCGTTGCTGGCTGCACTGGCCTGCGTGCGGCGTGCGCGTGACAGCCGCCAGGCGGCCTGCAAATGGCGGACGCTGGGCGCTGCCGTGGGCCTGTTCTCGCTGGCCCTGCTCGCCCTGCTGTACCGCAATGTGGCCGGCCTCGATCCTGCGCAGATGACCGTGTCTTCGCTGATCCTGTACGTGTTCTACCGCATCCCCCTGACCTACGTAGCCGCCAGCCCGGGCGGCGGCAACCGCTGCATCCGCGCGGTGGACCTGCTGATCATCGCGCTGCTGTGGTTGTTGTACTTCGGGCACACGCGGGCGATGGCGCATTTCAACGCCGCATTGTGGACGCAGTGCCTGAACGCCATGAGCAACCTACAGAACAGCCTGGTGTTCTGCTTCGCGCTGATCCGCTTCCTGGCCGAGGACAATCCCGACCGCCGCGATTTCTTCCGGACACTTGCGATCTACGCGCTGGGCTATTTCCTGCTGGCGTTCTACATCAACACCTACCAGCCGCAGCTGCCTGACGGCAACTGGGGGGACCTGCTGATCAGCGGACTGTTCGTGGTGCTGGCCGTCATGGCCGCCAGCAAGCGCCGCTATCCGGCGGTGGAGGTATCGCGCAGCCTGCGCCGCATCGTCGACGCCGGCGTGCCGTTGATGCTGCCCTTGCTGCTGATGATGGTGGCGCTGCTGGTCGCGCGCCTGCAGCCCACCCTGGCCACGGTGGGCTTCATTGGTGCCATGCTCGGTTATGCCCTGCGCAGCGTGCTGAGCCAGGTGGAGATCCAGCGCCAGCGCGATGAGCTGGAAACGCTGGCGCGGCGCGATCCGCTGACTGGGCTGGGCAACCGCCGCAGCTTCGACGAATCTCTTGGCAATGCCCGTGGCCGCGCACGCCGCCAGGGACTCGGGCTGGCGGTACTGATGATCGACATCGACCACTTCAAACGGCTCAATGACACCTATGGCCATCCGGAGGGCGATCGTCGCCTGCAGTCGGTCGCCGCCATTCTTGATGGCTGCCTGCAACGAGGTGACGATCTGCTGGCGCGCTATGGCGGCGAAGAGTTCATCGCCGCCCTGCCCTCGCCCGATGCCGCCCACGCACTGGGCCTGGGCGAACGGCTGCGCGCTTCGGTCGAAGCCGCAGCCCTGCCCGCCCCCGAGGCCACCGTCACCATCAGCATCGGCGTGGCCTGGCAGGCACCCGGCGAAGACCGCGATCCGCGCGACCTGGTCGAACGCGCCGACCAGGCCCTGTATCGCGCCAAACATGCCGGTCGCAACTGCGTACGCGGCGACGCCGATAGCAAGGAAGACCCGTCCGGTCGCCGTGCCTAGACCGCGTGCAGCCCCGCTGTTCCGTGCCGGTGCCCGGCCCCGCCCTGCACGCGGAAGCTGGCCACGGTCTGCAGCAGCTGCGCCGACTGCTCTTCCATGCTGCGCGCCGCCGCCGACGCCTCCTCGACCAGGGCCGCGTTCTGCTGGGTGCCCTGATCGATCAGGTCGACCGCATGATTCATCTGCTGGATATCGTCGCTCTGCTGCTGCGAGGCCGTGCTGATTTCAGTCATCAGGTCACTGACCCGGCGCACGTTGGTCACGATTTCATCCATGGTACGGCCCGCGCTCTCAACCTGCGCCGTGCCGGCGCCCACATTGGCAACCGACTCATCGATCAGGTGCTTGATCTCCTTGGCTGCGCTGGCCGAACGCTGCGACAGCTCGCGGATCTCAGTGGCAACCACGGCAAAGCCGCGGCCATGTTCACCGGCACGCGCAGCCTCCACCGCTGCGTTCAGCGCGAGAATGTTGGTCTGGAAGGCGATGCCGTCGATCACTCCGATGATGTCGACGATGCGCCGCGACGAGGCATTGATCACCGCCATCGTCTCGACCACCTCATGCACCACAGTGCCGCCTCGTGCGGCGACGTCGGCCGCTCCGCCGGCCAGCTGGCTGGCCTGGCGCGCGTTGGTGGCCGTGCGCTGCACGGTCTCGGCCAGGCCTTTCATCGACACAGCGGTTTCCTCCAGCGAGGCCGCCTGCTGCTCGGTACGCTGCGAGAGGTCGCTGTTGCCCTGTGCGATTTCGGTCGCGCCGACTGCGATGGTGTCCGCGGCGAACTTGATCTGGCCGATGATCGCGGCCATCGCCTCGACCAGCGAATTCACGCCTTCGCACAGTTCGGCGATCGACCCGTTCTTGTCGGCGGTGGCCACGCGCTGGGTCAGATCGCCCTGCTTGGCGGCAGCCACCACCTCGCGGGTCTGCGCCACGGCGCGCTGCATGGCCTGGTTCTCGTGCACCTGCGCGGTGATGTCGGTGGCGTACTTGACGACCTTGAACGGCTTGCCATTGAGGTCCAGGATCGGGTTGTAGGATGCCTGGATCCAGACCTCGCGCCCGCCCTTGCCCAGGCGCCGATACTGGCCGGCGTCATATTCGCCGCGCCCGAGCTTCTCCCAGAACTGGCGATACTCGACGCTGCTGCGATGCTCAGGCTCGACAAACAACGAATGGTGCTGCCCGCGCACTTCGTCCAGGTTGTAGCCGGTAGCGGCCAGGAAATTGTCATTGGCCGACAGGATGCGGCCATCCATGCTGAACTCGATCACCGCCTGCGATTTGGCGATCGCGGCCAGTTGCCCCGCCGAGTCGGCCGCCTGCAGCTTCTGCGCGGTGATGTCGGTCGCGAACTTGACCACCTTGTACGGCCGCCCCTGGCGGTCCAGCACCGGGTTGTACGAAGCCTGGATCCAGATCTCGCGCTGACCTTTGCCGAAGCGGCGGTACTGTCCGGCGTCATATTCGCCACGCCCCAGGCGCACCCAGAAGTCGCCGTATTCCGCGCTGCGCGCCTGCTCGGGGTCGACGAACAGGGAGTGATGCTTGCCCTGGATCTCCTCCAGCCGGTAACCCATCGCCTGCAGGAAATTGTCATTGGCCCGCAGGATGGTGCCGTCGAGCGCGAACTCGATGACGGCCTGCACGCGATGCAGCGCGGCCACCTGCGCTTCCAGCTCGGTGCGGTCGGTCATCGCCGCCTCTGTGCTGGTGCGTTGCTGCGGCGCCAGCACGCCAAGCAGCGCACGCCACGGCGACCAACGGGTATGCAGCTCGGCCGGCGCCTGCGCGCCTGCCGTGAAGCCTGGAATGAGCATTGTCTGATCCTCGGTGTCCGGTAAGCGGTTGTGACCCGACGGGCGGGATGCCCGGCGGCAACATCAGTTGCCAGGGACTACAGGTGCCAACGGGCACCTCTCGAGCGACTGCCAAGAACGTCTGCTGCGGGTGCGATCGGCATCTGGAAGCGGCGGAACACACTGCGCGGACCGCCCGTCGGGGGCAGCCTGGGGTCCTGCGGCGGGTGACTGGAGCGGGATCCAGAGGGAGTATCGGCGACGCCGTCGGCCGCTTTAGCGGGATTCCGCGACGTCCGTCGCAACTCTGTGCATTGCAGCCGGAATGCGGTAGACGATTGCCGTGTACTTCACGCCCTGCTCACGTGCCACAGCCTGCCCACCAAGGGACTCAGCCAGTGCACGGCTGGACCGGTTCCGTTCCGCCACCGGGTAGCGGAACGCAGCACAGCGAAGGCGCCCGGAGGCCGCCGACCACACCGCCGCCACTGCCTCGCGGCCATAGCCGTGCCCATGCATCACTTCTGCGATCCAGATGCCCAGTTCGGGTTCTGCTTCACGGGCTCGATGCAGGCCTGCCAGGCCAAGGAATACCCCATCCCCGCGCCTGCGGATCACCAACGTGATGTCGGTCCCGTCGGCGATGGTAAGCAGCCACGTCCGCCAGACGGCAGCAAACGCCTCCTTCGAGGGTGGCGGCTCAAACGCCATATAGCGGGTCAGCCCGGGTGTGATTGCCACAAATGCCTCGTCGGCGTCACCGGGCGTGAATGGCCGGAGGTGCAGCCGCGGACTGTCGATGGTCCAGTCGTCCAATGTCATCTTCTGCATCGCCTGGGCATTGCGTGCAGCATCGCTCAGCAGAAGGATGCAGCTCAAGGCAGAAAGGTTTACATGACCAATGCGGGATTCCCCAGCAGGAGAAAATGACCAGCATGAAGGTCCCGCAGGATGCTTATCGACATGGAGATCGCATGTTCCCTCGCTTTGCCAGCCTTCTCTTCCTGGCCCTGTGCAGCAGCAGCGCGCTGGCCAACGACGCCGCCTATCGACCCGCCTTCCACCCCGACCAGCTGAAGGGACCACCCGCAGGACGCCCGAACGAAGTGCTGGTGCTGGGCAGCCCGCACCTGTCCAGCCTGCCGGAGACCTTCACGCCGGCGATGCTGGAACCTCTGCTGCAGCGCCTGGAAGCCTGGCGGCCCACCGCGATCGCGGTGGAGAACCTGTCCGGCCTGCAGTGTGACTTCATGCGCCGCAATCCGGCCCGATACGCGGAGAGCGTAGCGGACTACTGCGTCGATCCGGCACCGGCGCAGGCCGCCACCGGCCTGGACGTGCCCAGCGCCAACGTGGAGATGGAACGCCTGCTTGCGGATTGGCCGAAGGCGCCAACCGCTGCCCAGCGGCGCCGATTGGCCGCCGTGTTCCTGGCCGCGGGCGAAAGCAGCTCGGCAGTCGTCCAATGGCTGCGGCTGCCCAGGGAAGAGCGACGTGCTTCGGACAGCCTGACACCGGAACTGGTGCAGTTCCTCGACACGCGCATGGCCCGCCGCAACGAGGCCGGACTGGTGGCCGGCGTACTTGCGGCACGCCTGGGGCTGGAGCGCCTGTGGTCGGTCGACGACCACACTGCAGATTCGCCAACACCGGAATCGCAGCAGAAGGCCTACGCTGCCGCCATACGCGGTGCCTGGGACAATTCCTTCGTCAAAGCGCGCAGGGCGGCCGATGAACGACTGGAGGCCAATCTTGCTCAACCGGATGGATTGCTCGCAATGTATCGCGCCTACAACACACCCGAGGCCGCGATGGTGGCCTTCAACAGCGATTTCGGCGCGACCCTCGTCGAGCCCTCGCCGGAAGGCTTCGGCCGCAACTACGTGGGCTACTGGGAAACCCGCAACCTGCGCATGGTCGCCAACATGCGCGACATCCTGGGCCAGCATCCAGGCACCCGCATGCTGACGATCGTCGGTGCCTCGCACAAGGGCTACTACGAGGCTTACCTCGATCTGATGCACGACGTGCAGCTGGTCAGTTCGGATGAAGTACTGCGCTGACGCAACATGACGTGGAGGATGCGGTGACCATCCACCGCATCACTCCACCGCGTTCCTGCCCGTCCGCCACAGCACGATGCTGGCGGCACCGATACAGGACAGCGTGAACACCAGCAGGGCGACCGCGCCGCCCTGCAGTACCGGCAGCAGGGCCTGCGCGTGAAGGTCGCCGCGCAGCTGTTCCGCACGCAGGCAGGCGGCCAGCGCGAGGCACCAGCCAACCATCGCCGGGGCGTAGGCCCGCATCGCAACCGGGTTCCAGACCTTCATGGGATCACCTGCATGAGTGGATGTGCGCGCAGTATTCGCGCACGCCCTCTCACAGGCTGAGATCAGCCCTCGGCGGCTTCGGAATCATCGCCGGGCAGCTCACTGGCCTCGCCCTGCACCTGTACGTTGTTGCGACCCATTGCCTTGGCCCGGTAACACTGGGCATCAGCCGCTGCCACGGCCTGGTCCACGCTCATCCCACCCGCCAATGGCGCGATACCGATGCTGGCACCCACATGCAGGCGGTCCCGGTCCCACGGAATCGACAGCGACGCCAGGGTGTGCAGCAGTTCACCGCCGATGCGCGCGGCACGACGCGGCGTGCAGCCAGACAGGATCACTGCGAATTCGTCGCCGCCCAGACGCGCCACTACGTCCGAATCGCGCACACCGTGGCGCAGCACGCTGGCCACCGCCCACAGCACGGCATCGCCAGCCAGATGGCCCCAGGTGTCGTTGACCGGCTTGAAGCGGTCCAGGTCGATGTACATCAACGACGCGGCCTGGCCAGTTCGCTCGACGCGGGTGATCGCCTGCTGCAGATGCACCTCGAAACCGCGACGGTTGCTCAGCTCGGTGAGCGGATCGATCTCGGCCAGATGGCGCGCTTCGCGCTGGCGCGCGCGCTGCTGGGTGTCATCACGCAGTACCCACACTGCACCGCGTACACGACCTTCATCATCGCGCAGCCAGGCACGGGTCAGGTCGACCGGGATCGTGGCCGTGCCCAGGCGCAGCAGAAGATCGGCGTGCAGGTCCACCGCATTGCTTTCCGGGTCCAGCAGGACCGACACATCCAGTACCGAGCCGGGCGCATATTCGGTGGTCAGTGCCAGCACGTCCTGCACCTTGTGCCCGGCCAGCGACAGCGCGCCATCACCCGCCAGGGTGCGTACTGCGGCGGCATTGGCGTAGTCGATACGGCCATCCAGGCTGACACTGAGCACCAGGTCGGCAACCGCATCAAGCGTGATACGGCTGCGCTGCTCGCTCTCGAACAGGCGCTGCTCGCTGCTGCGCTGGGCGCTGATGTCCTGGATCTGCGACACGAAATGCAGCGGTTCACCGTGCTCGGTGCGCACCAGCGACACCGACAGCCGCGCCCAGATCACCTTGCCGTCGCGATCGAGATAGCGCTTTTCCAGGTGGTAGTGGCTGCGCCGCCCGGCCAGCAGATCCTGCACCAGGGCCAGGTCGGTCTGCAGGTCATCGGGGTGGGTCAGGCGCTGGAAATCAACCTGCAGCAGTTCTTCGCGGGGGTAGCCCAGGATCCGGCACAGTGCGTCATTGACGTCCAGCCAGCGTCCTTCCAGCGACACCAGCGCCATGCCCAGCGCCGCCGACGTGAACGCACCGGCGAATTTCTCTGCCGACAGGCGTGCTTCGGCGCGCGCCTGCAGGATCTCGGTGATGTCGATGGACATGCCGACATAGCCGATCCGCGCGCCGCCGGCACCATCCATGCGGCTGATCGACAAGCGCACCTGGCGTGGCTGGCCATCCTTGCGCCGCAGTGTCCACTGCCGTGAATAGGTCTGCTCATCGGCGCGGGCGCTGAGTGCTTCAAACGCGCCCGGCAGGCTTCCGTCCGCAGCCGCCAGCGGACGCAGCCAGGCCGCCAGCTCGTCCGGATCGTGGAAATCACCCAGTCGCCGCTGGCCGACCACTTCTTCCGCGCTGTAACCCAGCAGGCGTTCCGCGCCGGTATTGAACAGGGTGATGGTGCCTTCGGTATCGGTCGCGATCACCGCCACCTCATCGGACGCGTCGACCACGGCCTGCAATCGCTGCCGGCTCTCGGCCGCATCCTGCCGCGCCTGCTGCAGCTCGGTCACGTCGGCGTGCGCACCGGCCATCCACAGCGGTCGTCCCTGCCCGTCCCATTCGAACACGCGGCCACGGTCGTGGATCCACATCCACTGGCCGTTCTTGTGGCGCATGCGCAACAGGCAGACATAGTTGTCGCTGCGGCCTTCGAAATGGTCCTCGAGCGCCGCGTCGGACAGGGCGATATCGTCGGGATGGACCAGCGTCAGGAACGTCTTCTGGCACACCGGCTCCAGTTCTTCCAGCCGATAGCCGACAATCTCCGCCCAGCGCGCATTGACCCGCATTTCGCCGGTCTGCACGTTCCATTCCCAGGTACCGGCAGCGGTGCCGTCGATGATCATGGCCAGGCGCCGGCGCTCCTCTGCCAGTTCCTGCAGGCGCCGCTCGAGCAGCCCGTTGCCGTTGCTTCCCTGGCCCGCCATCAATCCGGTCCCCTGCCCGCACAGGCGGGCAGCAGCCGCAGCACAACGCTGCAGCCCTCAACGAAGACAACGGGTCCTGCTGGCGTCATGGCCCTCCCCAGCGACAGCGGGGAGGCCACACGCCCCCCTCAGGCGCAAGTGTGCGCAATCACGGGGAAAATCGACAAGTCCCCCGCCCCGGATCAACCGTGACGGGGGACACGCTCCTCAGCTGCGCTTGGCGCGGGCGAAGGCCTCCGCCAGGGCGTTGTTGGCCGGGGGCGCGGACTGAGCGGGACGGCCGCCATTGCCCTGGCCCCGGTTTGGCCCGCGGTTCTGGCCGCCTGCGTCGCGGCGCGGCCCCTGCCCCTGGCCGCGATCATCACGCTGGCCCGGGCGGCTGGTGGCCTGCCCGGGGGTGTCGTCCAGGCGCCGGGTCAGGGCGATGCGCTTGCGCGCCACGTCCACCTCCAGCACCTTGACCTTGACGATATCGCCGGCCTTGACCACGTCGCGCGGGTCCTTCACGAAGGTATCGGAGAGCGCCGAGATGTGGATCAGGCCATCCTGGTGCACGCCGATATCGACGAAGGCGCCGAAGGCGGCCACGTTGCTGACCACACCTTCCAGCACCATGCCCTCGCGCAGGTCCTTGATGTCCTCGACGCCCTCGGCGAAGCGCGCGGCCTTGAACTCCGGACGCGGGTCACGGCCCGGCTTTTCCAGTTCCTTCAGGATGTCGCGCACGGTCGGCACGCCGAAGGTGTCGTCGGTGAACTGTTCTGCCTTCAGGCCGCGCAGGAAGCTGCCATCACCGATCAGCGCCTTGATCGGGCGCGCGGTGCTGGCCACGATGCGCTCGACCACCGGGTAGGCTTCGGGGTGCACCGCCGAGGCGTCCAGCGGCTGGTCACCATCGGCGATACGCAGGAAGCCGGCGCACTGCTCGAAGGTCTTCTCGCCCAGGCGCGCGACCTTCAGCAGGTCCTTGCGACGCTTGAACGGGCCATTGTCGTCACGATGGCGCACGATGTTCTCGGCCACCGTGGACGACAGGCCGGACACGCGCGACAGCAGCGCGGCCGAAGCGGTGTTCACGTACACGCCCACGGCATTCACGCAGTCCTCGACCCGCGCATCCAGTGCCCGCGCCAGGCGGTACTGGTCCACGTCGTGCTGGTACTGGCCGACACCGATCGCCTTGGGTTCGATCTTGACCAGTTCGGCCAGCGGATCCTGCAGGCGGCGCGCGATGGACACCGCGCCACGCAGCGACACGTCCAGCCCCGGGAATTCCTTGGCCGCGAACTCGGACGCCGAGTACACCGACGCACCCGCCTCGCTGACCACTACCTTCTGCAGCTTCGGGTTGGCGGCAGCCTTGATCGCTTCGCCGGCCAGCTTGTCGGTTTCGCGGCTGGCGGTGCCGTTGCCGATCGCGATCAGTTCCACGTTGTGCTTGGCGCACAGCTGCTTGATCGTCTGCAGCGACTGCTCCCACTGGCGGCGCGGCTCGTGCGGGTAGATGGTGTCGGTGGCGACCAGCTTGCCGGTGGCATCGACCACGGCAATCTTGCAGCCGGTGCGGATGCCCGGATCCAGCCCGAGTACGGTCTTCGGGCCCGCCGGCGCGGCCAGCAGCAGGTCCTTCAGGTTGTCGCCGAACACTGCGATGGCTTCGGCCTCGGCCTTTTCGCGAGCCTGGTTGAACAGGTCCAGCAGCAGATGGGTGTGCAGCTTGGCACGCCAGGTCAGGCGGCAGGCATCCAGCAGCCAGCGGTCGGCGGCGCGGCCCTGATCGGCGATGCCGGCCTTGCGCGCCACGCGTCCTTCGGCGTACTGGTGGCCGGCCTCGGCCTCGTTGCCCGGGTCCAGCTCCAGGAACAGGATCTCCTCGCGGCGCGCACGGAACAGCGCCAGCAAGCGGTGCGAGGGAATCTTCGCCAGCGCCTCGGCATGCTCGAAATAATCGCGGTACTTGGCGCCTTCGGTTTCCTTGCCCTCGGCCACGCGGGCACGGATCACGCCGGTCTCGCCCAGCCAGGTGCGCAGCTCACCGACCAGCGCGGCATCTTCGCCCCAGCGCTCCATCAGGATCGCGCGTGCACCTTCCAGCGCAGCCTTGGTGTCGGCCACGCCCTTGTCGGTGTCGACAAAGGAAGCCGCGAAGACCTGAGGGTCCTGCGTCGGGTCGGCCAGCAGGCCATCAGCCAGCGGTTCCAGACCGGCCTCGCGGGCGATCTGGGCGCGGGTACGGCGCTTGGGCTTGTACGGCAGGTACAGGTCTTCCAGCCGGCTCTTGGTGTCGGCGGCCAGGATGTCGTTGCGCAGGTCGTCGCTGAGCTTGCCCTGCTCGCCGATGCTGGCCAGCACCGCCGCGCGACGGTCTTCCAGTTCGCGCAGGTAGGTCAGGCGCACTTCCAGGTTGCGCAGCTGGGTGTCGTCCAGGCCCCCGGTCACTTCCTTGCGGTAGCGCGCGATGAACGGAACGCTGGCGCCCTCGTCGAGCAGGCCGACGGCGGCACGTACCTGGGCGGACTGGGCACCGATCTCGTCGGCGATGGTCTGGGCGATCTGCTGGGCGAGCGCGCTCTGGGCGTTCTTGGCGTCGTGCATTGCTTCAGGTCTGTGCCGCGTTACGGGAAGACCCCATTCTGGCAATCCACGACGGAGCCGGACAAGGCATTGACAGGGGGCGAGGTTCAGCGGTGAGGCCGGAGTGGACGCCGGCATCCTGGCGAAAAGAGGGCTCGGACTGGCCCTGGGCTGGGATGCCGGCGCGGGCGCGCGATGGTGGGCGCGCCCTGCCGCGTGTTGCGGAGGTCAGCGGTAGTGGCGGGCGGCGCGCTGCATGACGATCTCGTCACGCATGCCTTCCAGGGCCATCAGGCGGACCTTGCCGACACCCTGCAGTTCCATGAACCGCTCCGTGTAGAACTCCGGCCCCAGCGCGGTGTCGGCGCGGGATTTGCTGAAGCCGTAGGGCACCACGCCCTTCTCGCCATCCTTGCTACCACCGACATAAAGAACGATTGCCATGTGATGTATTCCTCCAAATTGCTACTGCGTACTGCACTCGATGAGCGATGCTGCGAGCTCATCGAGGGAGAGCTTACCGCGTCGAACCTGACTGGAACGTCACGAAGGCTAATGACGATCGGTTGCATGCAGATGACTGCGGGATCGCAGCAGAATGCTTACGGATCTTTAACTTCTGGCTAACGAATCGGGGGTTTCCAGCCAACGGCGCAGCCCCTCGTGGGTGGTTTGGGATGATCGCGGAAAGCCGGTTTCCTGTGGGCTGCCCGGGTGGGTGGGGCTGGCGGGGACGCCGTGAACCCGTCCCTGGGGGCTTAGCCGCGGCATCCATGCCGCGGATACCCCGCCAGCCCCACCCACCCGGCCGTTGACAGATTTCTGCTGCGTCTACCACCCACGGAGAAGAAAAAAGAAGATCAAAAGCAAAAGCAGCCTGGCTGGCCGCTTTTTGTAGAGCCGAGCCCACGCTCGGCTGCTTTCAGACCAGTCCGCGAAGCCGACCGCAGGCTCGGCTCGCGAGCAAGCGCAGCGCGCGACCCGCTTCTGCTGTTCTATTTCTTCTCCGTGGCTGGACGCGCTCGGAAACTGTCAGAGGCCGGGTGGGGTGGGTTCGCGGGACCGTTGGCGCCATGGGCCCGAGGCATGCCTCGGGCGGGTTGGGCAGGACGCCCAACCCCGGTCTTGCCGTGTGCGCAGGACAGCGCACACGAGCAAGGCGCCATCGAGCCCCCAGGGACGGGTTTACGGCGTGTCCCGCGAACCCACCCCGCCCGGCCCAATCACATGAAACGTATTCCGCGACCAAGCCACGAGGGGCTGCGCCGTTGGCTGGAACCTACGGCCACCAGCCACGCCCGAACCGGGCGAAATGATCGGCCGCGCGCTCGAACGGGTTGCGCGCACTCACCCCGCCACACAGCAGGTACACCGGCAGGTACAGCGGCCCCAGCACCATGTACTGGTAGACGTGCGCGCGTTCGTGGTCATCCAGCCGGATCAGCGGCTCCACGCCCCACCCCGCCTGGTGCGCATAGGTGCGGCAGGAAATGCCCAGGTCATGGCCGGTATGCAGGATCACGTTGCCCAGGGTGATCGCCCCGCCTGGTCCCCACGGCCAGCGATCGAACACCAACGCGCTGTCACGGCCGCTCCAACGCAGCGTCGCGCCGCCGAGCATGCCGGCCAGTCCACCGATCACGCCGAGCAGGGAATTGGGGGACGTCCACACCGCGCCCAGCACCTGCAGCGCGCGCAGCCAGATCGGCCAGGGCGTCACGGGAGTCTTCAATCGGCCTCGTTGGGAATCAGCAGCCACAGGATCAGGTAGACCAGGATGCCGGGGAAGGCTGCCGAGCCGATCGAGACCAGCACGAACACGATCCGCACCAGCGTGGGGTTCCAGCCGAAGCGGTGGGCGATGCCGCCCATCACGCCGGCAATCATGCGGTCGTTCAATGAACGCGACAGCGTGCGCGGCGTGGTGTTCATGGCGGTTCTCCTGGGCTACGGGAAAAAGCAGTCGAGCAAGGCTCGACTCTACACCGCCCCTATGTCTACGGAGCGCGGTGGCGCAGGGCCTGCAGGCGTGCGCCGAACCAGGCGGCTGCAGTCTGTTCAGGCTGCCCCGGGCACTGGATGCGATAGGGCTTGCCGCTCATGCTGCTCTGGCTGGCGGCGCGCTCGATGAACTGCTCGGCGCTGTCCACCATGCCCTTCTTCAGCAGGTAGTCGTACTTGCGCTGCAGGTGCGCGCGCGCATCGCTGCCGTCGTACCAGCTGCCATTGCGCTGGAACCGGCACTGGGAGCCGTCCAGGCTGGAGATCAGCTGGGCGATCTCCCGGCGTGCATCCGTACTGGGTGCGGCGTGGGCAACAGGTGCTGCCAGCAGCAGCGTGGCAAGCAGCATCGAAATCCTTTGCGACATCATCACCCTCCATGCAGTCGAGCATGGCTCGACTCTACAAAAAAAAGAAACCGGCTTTACGCGTCGCGCGCTTTCAGCCAGCCATCGATCGTGGCCGGCACTTCGCGCTGCGCGCGACCGGACACGTAGATGCCGATATGGCCGCCACGGAAACTGGACTCAGTGTAATCCTCGGTGCCCAGGCGTCCACGCATCGCGCGCGAGGCATCCGGCGGCACCAGATGGTCCTGCTCGGCGTAGATGTTCAGTACCGGCAGGGTCACCTTCGACAGATCCACCGCCTCTTCGCCGATCCGCACCGTGCCGTTCATCAGCCCGTTGCCCTGGTAGAACTGCTTGATGAAGTCGCGGAACGCCTCGCCGGCCAGGTCCGGTGAATCGAAGATCCACTTCTCCATCCGCAGGAAATCCTCCAGCGCAGCCTTGTCATCGAGGATGTCGAGCAGGCCGACGTACTTCTGCACGTTCAGGCGGAACGGCTTGAGCATCAGGTAACTGGCATTCATCAGGTCGGCCGGGATGTTGCCCAGCGTGTCAACCAACAGGTCCACATCCACCTGCCGCGCCCAGTGCGAGAGCATGTTGTCGGCGGTGTGGAAATCGACCGGGGTGACCATGGTGATCAGCTTGCCCAGCTTCTGCCGGCGCAGCGCGGCGTAGCACAGCGCGAACACGCCGCCCTGGCAGATGCCGAGCAGGTCGACCGGTCCACCAATGCGCGCGCGCAGCGCATCGACCGCGCCATCGATGTAGCGCAGCAGATAGTCCTCCAGGGTCTGGAAGCGCTCCGAGCGATCCGGGTAACCCCAGTCCAGCACGTAGACGTCCTGCCCCAGCGCCAGCAGCTTCTGCACCAGTGAGCGATCGGCCTGCAGGTCGACCATGTACGGCCGGTTGACCAGCGCGTAGACGATCAGCAACGGCGTGCGCCGGGTCGGTGCCTGTTCGCCGACGAAGCGGTACAGCACCACCTTGCCGTCGCGCCAGACTTCCTCGCGGGCGGTGACGCCATAGTCCACGTCTTCCACCTGCGGCAGCAGCTTCAGCCCTTCCATCAGCTTGCGCTGCATGGCCAGGGTTTCCTGCATCAGGTCATCGGCGTTGAAGCCCAGCGGTCCTTTCATCGGTCACGCGTCCGCGTGGAAGTACGGGGCGCTGCCTTTGGTGCAGCCCTTTTCGCAGGCGCCTTTTTCGCAGCCGCCTTCTTTGCCGGCGCGGCCTTCTTCGCGGCCTTGCGCGCGACCGGCTTCACCTTCGCCGGCGCCGGCTGTGCCACCGGATCGACCTCGCCCGTACCGGCCATGGCCACCACCTGTGCCTGCAGGCGGCGCAGGCTGCGCTCCAGCTCGGCGATGCGGCGGTGCGCGGCGTCCATCTCACTGCGGGTCGGCAGGCCGATCCGTTCACTCATCTGTTCCACCTCGCGCTGCAGGCCGGCGCGCAGCCGCATCTGCGCGTTGCCCAGCGCGGCGTATACCTGCTGGAACGGCTCGGACATGGCGACCTTGGCGTAGGCCTCCTCGGCCACTTCGATCCACAGGTCGAACATCGCGCGGGCGCTGGTCAGCTGGCTGCCGGGCTGCTCGTGCTCGGCCAGACGCTGCTCGAACAGCGCGAAGGCCTCGTCCAGTGCCTGCTTGATCTGATCGACGTAGGCGCGTGAATGCTGCTGGTATTCCTCCTGCGCCCGCAGCAGCGCCTGCCAGCGCGCCTGGTGCTCGCGGCCGGGCCCGAACGCCGGGCTCTGCAGCCACGGACCGGCCTGCAGCTGGAACTGCTGCAGCCAGGCGGCAAACTCCGGTACAGCGGCGCCAGCGTGGGTGCTGCCACGGGCGCCCTGCAGCATCCACTGCAGCATGCCGTCGCCCTGCCCCTGCACCGCCTCGCGCCAGGCTTGTGCCACGTCGGCACTGCTGGCGTCGCGGCCGGCGAAACGCGCGGCCACTTCCTGCATGGTGCCGTACCAGCTGCCCGCCTGTTCGCGGAAGCGGCGCACGGCATCTTCCGGCGCGCCCTGCCCCTGCTCGGGCAACAGCTGGCCCCACCAGTCGAACAACCGCTGCCAGCTGCCGGGATCGTCACCTGCCGGCGCACCGGGCGTGCTGGCGTGGCGCAGGGCATCGCCCCAGGCGCCGAAGTACTGCCGGGCCAGGGTCTCGAAATCGCTGCTGCCGGCGTCGTGGGCCGAGCTGGTCATCGCAGGCCTCCGCAGGGCTGGCTCATGGCTTGGGAATACGCAGGGTCTTGCTGATCATCAGCGACCCGGACAGGGCGAACAACAGCACCATCGGGTGCAGCTGCCACGGGCCGATCTGCCACTGGCCGAACCAGATGTTCTGGCCGATGGCATCGGTACCGGCGGCGATCGCCAGCACGATCACCAGCACCAGGCTGGTCGGGATCGGGGTGCCCTCGAAATACGCGACCTTGCCCTCGTCGCCGGCCAGCGCCTCTGCGGTGACGTTGTAGCGCGCCAGGCGGCTGACGCCGCAGCAGACGAAATAGCTCAGCACCAGCCAGTCCCAGCCGCCCTGCATGCCGCAGGCGTAGGCCAGCGCCGCCGGGGCCACACCGAAGGAGATCACGTCGGACAGCGAGTCCAGCTCGCGGCCCAGGGTGGAGCTGGACTTGCGCCAGCGCGCGATGCGCCCATCGAGGGCGTCGAAAATGAAAGCCAGCGGGATCAACGCCATGCCGAACAGCAGGTAGCCGCGCTCGCCGTCCTGCAGGAAGCGCATTGCGGCAAAGACCGCACCGGTGCCGCAGAAAGCATTGGCCAGGGTGAACCAGTCGGCCAGCTGGAATTCGCGCAGCATCGAGAAGTGACGTTTCATGGGGTCTCACGGAGCATCAAGGCCCACAGGTTACCGCGAGCGCCGCCACTGGCGACAGCGCTGGCAGGCCCCAGCCTTCACCGCTCCCTCACCTGTCCTCACCGGCGGTGAATTTTTCGCCACCCATCTTGACAGCCTAGGGGGGTGGCGCCTGTCGCGGCTTATCCACAAAGTTGCCCACGCGTAATCCACACCCCCTGTGGACAACCAGATCTCACCGACTGCGACGCTGGACATTTCCTCATCACCCCGAAGCGGGGTTTCCCTACTTCCCAAGCCACAAGGTCGGCGCTATGGTCACCGGCGGACCCGCCGCCGCCACGTCCGAAACTCTGCAACGGACGATGATGATGCTGGATGCTCCCACTCTGGCCGCACAGCTGCGGCAGCCCCATGGCGAGGCCGCGCTGGCGGTGGCTGACTCGATGAACCGCAGCAACGGCGCACTCAACCTGGCCGCGATCGGGCTGCTGGCCGTCGGTACTGGCGAACGGGTCCTGGAGATCGGCCCCGGCAATGCGGCCTTCGCGCCGCTGATGCTGCAGGCCACCGACAGCCACTATCTGGGTATTGAGCTGTCCACCGCCATGGTCGAGGCCGGCAACCAGCGCCTGGCCAGCGCCGGGTTGGCCGAGCGTGCCGCGATGCGACACGGCGACGCTCATGCGCTGCCGGTCGCCGATGCCGCGATGGATGCCGCGCTGGCGGTCAACACCCTGTACTTCTGGCCGAACCTGGCGCCGGTGCTGGACGAGCTGGCGCGGGTGCTGCGCCGGGGCGGCCGCCTGTGCCTGGCCTTTGGCGACGCCAGCTTCATGCGCAGCCTGCCATTTGCTGCCGACTTCCAACTGCATGAGCTGGACGCGGTGGAGCTGGCGCTGCGTGTGTCGGGCTTCCGCGTCTCGGCCTGGCGCAGCCACCGGGAATCCGCAGCCGGCAATGACGGCCAGATCCGCGAAAAGCACTTCCATCTGCTGCTGGCACAGCGGCGCTGAAGTGGTAGAGCCGGCCTGCACCCGCCGCCAGCGAGCAACACAGAACACCTGCATCACCAGTGGCCAACCCACCGCAGCCGCCGCAACGACTGTGATCCGACCGCGTGGTAGAGCCGGCCGCTGGCCGGCTGCCGCGGCATTCCGGATTGCCGGCCAGCGGCCGGCACTACCCAGCCTGCACCCGCCGCCAGCGAGCGAAACAGAACACCTGCATCACCAGTGGTCGGCCCACCGCAGCCGCCGCAACGACTGTGTTCCGACCGCGTGGTGGAGCCGGCCACTGGCCGGCTGCCCGGACCGTTCCGCGTTGCCGGCCAGCGGCCGGCACTACCCAGCCTGCACCCGTCGCCGCCAATGCGCGAAGCAGAACACCTGCATCACCAGCATCGCCAGCAGCCCCAGTGGCCACGCCCACCACAGGCCGGCCAGCCCATGCCGCGCCTGCAACCACATCGCCAACGGCAGCTCCAGCAGCAGTACCGCTGCCATGCCCAACAACGCTGGCAACATCACCGTGCCACTGCCTCGCATCACTCCGACCAGCACCGCGCTGCCTCCCATCGCCAGCACGCCCCATACCACCGTGCGCAGCTGCGATGCGGCCAATTCGCGCACCTCTGCGGCCGCCAGGATCAGCCCGGTCAGCCAGGGCGCCAGCGCCATCACCAGCAGCACCACCACGCTCAGCATCGCCAGCCCAAGCAGCACACCGGTGCGAGCGATGGCGGGCAGCCGTGCCGTACGCCCCGCGCCCATCGCATGCGCCGCGAGGATGGTGGCGGTGATCCCCAGCGACATCGCAGGCAGTTGCACCCAGCTCATCAACTGGTTGACCGCACCGTAGGCGGCCGTGGCCGTGTAGCCGTAGCGGTTGATCCAGCCCAGCAACACGATTTCGGCAATGGCCAGGCTGAGCATCTGCAGCGATGACGGTACGCCGATGCGCAGCATCGCGCGGATGAGCACGCCATCGAAACGGATGGCACGCAGCAGCTCACGTCCCGGCGCCAACGGGTGCCCCATCCTCTGCCACCGCCACATAAGCCAGGCCAGGGCCAGCAGCGAGGCAAACGCCGCCGAGACTGCCGCACTGGCCGAACCCAGCTGCGGCAGGCCGGCCCAGCCGAGGATCAGCAGCGGCGTGCACAGCAGGCCGACCACCGTTGCCAGCAGCAGCGCATGCAGCGGTGTCTTCGCATCGCCCACCGCGCGGCTCACCGCAGTGGCCAGCCACAGCAGGAAGAACACCGGTGCCGTCAGCAGCAGCACGCGTGCATAGACAATGGACTCACTGAGGACCGCTGCCGGCGTGCCCAACGCCACCAGCAGTTGTGGCGCGAAGCCGCCGCCCACAGCCATCACCAGCACCGACAGCAGCAGGATCAGCGCCACCGCGCTGCCAGCCACGGCGCGTGCCTGCTGGGGGCGGCCCGCGCCCCAGGCCTGGCCGATCAGCACCATCGCACCGGTCGCCAGGCCCATTACCAGGGCCAACAGCAGGAAGAAGACCGGGAAGAACGCAGCCGCTGCGGCCACTGCCTGTGTGCCAAGCAGATGGCCGAGGTAGATGTTGTCCAGCGTGCCTGCGGCCAGCTGCAGCGCATTGGTCAGCAGCATCGGCAGCAGCAGGGTCAGATAGGTGCGCCACAGCGGGGGTGCTGCCGGAGGTATCGGATGTACAGGGGTGCTCATGGGGTTCTCTGGGCAAGGCGCCGCCCTGCCCGGCGTTTCCGCCAGCAAAGCACGCACAGGGGAAGCGGGCCTGGGCCCGCGGTCAGGTGGGGCCGTCGCTCAGCAACGGCGCGATGGCTCAGCCGTCGGCGTGGTCCGCAGGATCGTCGAAGGCCAGGCGCAGAGCGTGGGCGCACACATCCGCGGGCCAACTCCGCAACGCCGCTTCCAGGCCCGCGCGGTCATGCGCGAACAGGACACGGATCGCCTCCTCGAAACCCGGCAGGTCACCGGCGATGGTCTGCAGGAAGTGATAGGCACGCTCGCTGTCACGACGCTGGCGGTCCTTGTCAGCACCGGCACGGCTGGCCGCTTCCACCAGCCTGCGCAGCACCACCGAGGCACCGCCAGGCTGCTCGGCCAGCCACGCCCAATGGCGCGGCAGCAAGGTCACTTCTCGGGCGACCACACCCAGCTTGGGGCGGCCACGGCCTCGCGGGGC
Organism: Stenotrophomonas sp. 80084_Sma; assembly: GCF_056481995.1. Taxonomy (NCBI): domain Bacteria; kingdom Pseudomonadati; phylum Pseudomonadota; class Gammaproteobacteria; order Lysobacterales; family Lysobacteraceae; genus Stenotrophomonas; species Stenotrophomonas sp. 80084_Sma. Next base: position 2,963,015 of record NZ_CM151177.1, read on the forward strand.
AACAGGCGCGTCTTCAGGAGCGATTCCGGCGTCCGCTTGCACGGCCGATGGGAACGCGGCAGCCACCCGCGAAAGCAGTTCTGCGTCGCTGCCACGCGTATCGAAATCACGGGTGCGGCCGGTGGCGTTGTCGAACACCAGCAGCGGACCGGCAGCGTTGTCGACACGCAGCTGCTTCAACGCCAGCGCGGCCACTTCCGGCGTACCGGAAGCGACCAGGCGATGGCCGTCGAAACAACTGAAGGGAGGAAGTCGGGACGCAGGCATGGCAACGGCATCAGAGGCGATGCGCGAATATTGCCCGGGTAATTCTCCACCGTCAATATTGCCCGGATATTAATTTGCCAGAAGAGCGTGCCGACCAAAGGTTGGCAGCTACCCGATTTCCCGGCTCACAGGCGGCTGAAGGACCAGCTCACCATGCGCCCATCCTTGTACGGCATCACGCCGTGGAACGGGCGCGGGTCGGCGTCGAACACCAGCGGCAGGAAGTTGCGGTCGCCCTCCCACATCGGCAGGGTGTCCAGCTTGTCCAGGTCCACCCACTCCAGCGTGCCTTCGTGGTTGCCGCCGTGCGGGGTGCCCTCGAATCCATCGATGACGAACACGAAACCCAGCCAATCCTCGCCGTGCTTGCCGAAGCCCGGCCAGCTGATGGTGCCGCGCAGGCGCATGCCGGTGCAGTCGATGCCGGCTTCCTCGGCGATCTCGCGGCGCATGCTGGCCGCCACATCCTCGTCCGCTTCGATCTTGCCGCCCAGGCCGTTGTACTTGCCCAGGTGGTGGTCACCGGGACGGGTATTGCGGTGGATCATCAGCACCTGGCGACGATCAGGCGACAGCACATAGCCCAGGGTGGCGACGATCGGGGTGTACGGCATGGGGCAGCATCCAGCGGCAGGTCAGCCGTGGATTATGGCCGATCAGCGCACCAGCGACAGGCGACGCTCGGCAGGCGCACTGGCGCCGTCGGGATCGCGGCGCAGGGTGGCCACGCCGTGGCCGCGCTCGGCCAGGTATTCCAGCCACTTGCCGAGGAAGGTGTTCATCCGCATGCGGTGGCTGATCAGCTCCGCCGGCGGCGGATACAGGCCCATCGTGTCCTGCCAGCGGCGGCCTACGTAGCAATGGGTGGTCTCGGCCTGGCGCGCGTCACGGTACAGACGCACATAGGCCGACGGATCCGGCTCACCGGTGACCGGGTCGGCCAGGTCGTAGGTCAGGCGCAGTTCCACCGTGTAGCGGTGGCACTCGATCACGTCCAGGCGGACATCCAGGCCGTCGCCGATTGAGGAAATGTAGCTGCCCGCCACCAGTCCGGCCGGTTCGAACAGGCGCACCAGATGGCGGTAGTTTTCCGCGTACAGGCCCATGAGCCAGCTCAGCCGGCTCAGGCGGGGAATGCGTTCGGTGCGGGGCAAGGCTCGGGCCATGGGTCGATCCTACACGTTGGTGCTTCAACGTGGGGGCGCGCACGTGCAAGCCAACCCCTGGGTAGTGCCGGCCGCTGGCCGGCAGCCCCGCATCACGGCCGAGGGTTCATCGACCAGCCGGCCAGCGGCCGGCTCTACCAGATGAGGATCAATACAGCTCGCGCTGCAGCCCCAGCGTGGCCAGCACCTTGCTGGAAATCTCCTCGATCGAGGTATGGGTGGTGCTCAGGGTCGGGATCCGCTCCATCTGGAACATCATCTCGGCCGCAGCCACCTCGCGCTTGCAGGTGTCCAGGTTTGCGTAGCGCGAGTTCGGGCGGCGCTCCTGGCGGATCTGCTGCAGCCGGTCCGGGTCGATGGTCAGGCCGAACAGCTTGCGCCGGTAGTTGCGCAGGCGCGGCGGCAGGCGGTCGCTTTCCAGGTCTTCGTCGGTCAGCGGGTAATTGGCCGCGCGCACCCCGTAATGCAGGGCCAGGTAGATGCAGGTGGGCGTCTTGCCGGCGCGTGACACCGCCACCAGGATTACGTCGGCATCGTCGTAGTTCACCGCGATGCCGTCGTCATGGGTCAGGGCGAAGTTCATCGCGTTGATGCGGCGGTGGTAGGTGTCGAAATCGACCATGCCGTGGGCCTGGCCGACCCGGGCCAGGCGCGGGCTGGCCAGTTCACGCTCCAGCGGCTCGATGAACGGTGCGAACACATCCAGCATCAGCGCCCCGCTGTCGGCCAGGATCAGGCTCAGGCTCTGGTCCACGCAGGAGTTCACCACGATCGGCCGGACCTGGTACCGCTCCCCTGCCGCCTGGATCCGGGCGCAGGCTTCACGCGCTTTTTCGGGGTCGTCGACAAACGACATGCGATCGGTAATGAAGCTGAACCCGGAGAACTGGGTGAGCAGGCTATGCCCAATGGTTTCAGCGGTGATACCGGTTCCATCGGAAACGTAGAACACCGGACGGATGGTCGACATGCGCGCTTTTACCCCCTACGAAGCCTAAAAAGGCCGCCAGCACAAGCTTGTGCCGACGGTACTCTGCCCGGCATCATATCGGCTTCTTCCTACGGACGCGGCCATTCCAGCCCGCCTCGGGCGATGGCCAAACGGAGCATCGCGCTTGAACGAGAACATCCTGTGGTTGCACGAACTGCGTCTGGCCGATCTGGCCCGCGTAGGCGGCAAGAATTCGTCGCTGGGCGAGATGATCGGCAACCTGGCCGGTCTGGGCGTTTCGGTGCCGGGCGGTTATGCCACCACCGCTGAAGCCTTCAAGGACTTCATCGCGCACAACGATCTGTCCAAGCGCATCTTCGACAAGCTGGCCACGCTGGACGTCGAGGACGTCAACGCGCTGACCGCAGCGGGCAAGGAAATCCGCACCTGGGTGATCGATGCCCCGCTGCAGCCGCAGCTGGACCAGGACATCCGCACTGCCTACGCCCAGCTGAGCGCCGACAACGGCGGCGGCGACGTGGCCGTGGCCGTGCGTTCGTCGGCCACCGCCGAGGATCTGCCGGATGCCTCCTTCGCCGGCCAGCAGGAAACCTTCCTCAACGTCACCGGTGCCGACGACGTCGTGCACAAGGTCAAGGAAGTGTTCGCCTCGCTGTACAACGACCGTGCCATCGCCTATCGCGTGCACCACGGTTTCAAGCATGAGGACGTGTTCCTGTCCGCCGGCGTGCAGCTGATGGTGCGTTCGGGCGTCGGTTCCTCCGGCGTGCTGTTCACCCTGGACACCGAGTCCGGCTTCCGCGATGTGGTGTTCGTCACCTCGTCCTTCGGCCTGGGCGAAATGGTCGTGCAGGGCGCGGTCAACCCGGACGAGTACTACGTCTACAAGCCCACCCTGCAGGCCGGCAAGCCGGCGATCCTGCGCCGCTCGCTCGGCAGCAAGGCCATCCGCATGGTGTATTCGGATGTTCCGGGTGAGCGCGTCAGGATCGAGGACACCCCGGTCGAACTGCGCAACACCTTCTCGATCAGCGACGAGGACGTGCAGGAACTGTCCAAGCAGGCGCTGGTCATCGAAAAGCACTACGGCCGCCCGATGGACATCGAGTGGGCCAAGGACGGTGTCAGCGGCAAGCTGTTCATCGTGCAGGCGCGCCCGGAAACGGTGAAGTCGCGCAGCCATGCCACCCAGATCGAGCGCTTCGCGCTGACCGAAAAGGGCGGCAATGTGCTGGCCGAAGGTCGTGCCGTCGGCGCCAAGATCGGCTCGGGCGTGGCCCGCGTGGTCAAGACGCTGGAAGACATGAACCGCGTGCAGCCGGGCGACGTGCTGATCGCCGACATGACCGATCCCGATTGGGAGCCGGTGATGAAGCGCGCCTCGGCCATCGTCACCAACCGTGGTGGCCGTACCTGCCACGCCGCGATCATCGCGCGCGAGCTGGGCGTGCCGGCCGTGGTCGGTTCGGGCAATGCCACCAAGGTGATCGAAGATGGCCAGCTGGTCACCGTCAGCTGCGCTGAAGGCGATACCGGCTTCATCTACGAAGGCAAGCTCGGCTTCGAGCGCACCACCACCGATCTGGGCAACATGCCGCCGGCACCGCTGAAGATCATGATGAACGTGGCCAACCCGGAACGTGCCTTCGACTTCGGCCAGCTGCCGAACGCCGGCATCGGCCTGGCCCGCCTGGAAATGATCATCGCCAGCCACATCGGCATCCACCCGAACGCGCTGCTGGAATACGACCGCCAGGATGCGGCGACGAAGAAGAAGATCGACGAGAAGATCGCCGGTTACGGTGATCCGGTCAGCTTCTACGTGGATCGCCTGGCCGAAGGCATCGCCACCCTCACCGCCTCGGTCGCACCGAACGCCGTGATCGTGCGCCTGTCGGACTTCAAGTCCAACGAGTACGCCAACCTGATCGGCGGCAGCAACTACGAGCCGCACGAAGAGAACCCGATGATCGGCTTCCGCGGCGCCAGCCGTTACGTCGATCCGAGCTTCTCGGCCGCCTTCGCGCTGGAGTGCAAGGCCGTGCTGCGCGTGCGCAACGAAATGGGCCTGGACAACCTGTGGGTCATGATTCCGTTCGTGCGCACCCTGGAAGAAGGCCGCAAGGTCATCGAGGTGCTGGAACAGAACGGCCTGAAGCAGGGCGAGAACGGCCTGAAGATCATCATGATGTGCGAAGTGCCGTCCAACGCACTGCTCGCCGATGAGTTCCTGGAGATCTTCGACGGCTTCTCGATCGGCTCCAACGACCTGACCCAGCTCAGCCTGGGCCTGGACCGCGATTCGTCGATCGTCGCGCACCTGTTCGACGAACGTAACCCGGCAGTGAAGAAGCTGCTGTCGATGGCGATCAAGTCGGCACGTGCCAAGGGCAAGTACGTCGGCATCTGCGGCCAGGGCCCGTCCGATCATCCGGATCTGGCCGAATGGCTGATGCAGGAAGGCATCGAGTCGGTGTCGCTGAACCCGGACACCGTGGTCGATACCTGGCTGCGCCTGGCCAAGCTGAAGGCCAACGGCTGATCCGGCTGTAAGGCTGAATAAAGAAACCCCGCCTCGGCGGGGTTTCTGCTTTTGGGGACCAACTGGACCGATATGTCATTTGCAACTATTCCAGTAGGCGCCCTGAAATGGCCGACGCACACTGGGAGGACTGGAATCACTTGCCGGCAAGGTTCGCCCCATGACCATCCCGTTCGCACTTGGACTGTTCAACTACTCCGGCCCACTGGCAGGAGCGCAGGATTTCCAGAAGTTTCACGAGTTGGCTATATCCATGCTCGAAAAGCGTGGAGTAGAGGCCACCTACTTTGCGTCTGATGGAAAGGGCCACAGCAGCAAGTTGGCGAAGCTGGGCAATGCAGCACATCGAAGACTTCTGGCCAGTAGCTTCAAGGAGCTGACCCTCCTCAGTGTTGTCGCTGTACCCAAAGGAAGTGACGCGCCCGCCTACGATCTGACGGCATCCGTCGATTTCCTCTCCAGTCGTGAGCTTGGAACGGAATTCGTTCTGTTCTCCAAGGACGCTCGCTTTCCTCTGGAACCGCAGTCCTTCCGGGAGCTCTTGGTGGGGCTGATCGCTCTGTATGACTGGGACTTTGGCTACCTCACCCACCCGCCCTTCGAGCGGAGCCCGCAGGCCTACATCATGAGCTACTGCGATGGCACACAGCCGCAGGACGAAGAAGACCGCAACCAGATCTGGTATGACGCCCCGCCAGAGGTGCGCCTGCACAAGGCCCGCAACATCTTCCCGCTTAGCCTGCTGAATCCAGCGCAGTTGGGTGTGTCCGTCGCGCCCGGCAAGACACTGGCGGCGATACTGCAAGGTACTCCCGGCTGCACGTTGGACGAACTGGTGCACGGCCGCCTCTGGCTCAGTACGGTAGAACCGCACCTGGTACAAGGACTCCGCTCGCTGCTCAAGGGTACGGGCGCGTTGATCGAAGGCGGCTGACATCACGTTCATCCTGCGATGCCGATAATCTGCCCGCATGCAACCCCGCCTCTGCGGGGTTTTCAGTTTTTTGGCGTTCTTGAGCGCCGCGCCCGTTCGACAAGGAGCCCGCATGATTGCTACTGCCCCACCCGCCCCCGCCGCAACACCCTGGTTCCACTCCCTCGATTGGGAACGCCTGCTGGAGACCTACGGCGTGCCATTGCTGGCCGCGATCGTGGTGCTGCTGGTCGGCATGTGGGTGGCACGACGCCTGTCCAATGCGATGCCACGCGCCACCGCGCGCATGGGCGTGGACCCGATGCTGGGCAACTTCCTGCGCAACGTGGTGTACGCCGCGTCGCTGGTGATCGTGGTGGTACTGGCGATCGGCACGTTGGGCGTGCAGATCACCCCGCTGCTGGCTGTGCTCGGCACCGCCGGGCTTGCGGTTGGCCTGGCACTGAAGGATTCGCTGTCCAACATCGCCTCGGGCGTGATGCTGGTGACGCTGCGCCCGTTCCGCGTCGGTGATGTAGTGACGGTGGCCGGACAGACCGGCACGGTGCGCGAAGTGCGCATCTTCCAGACCGTCATCACCGGTGCCGACAATCAGCACACCACCATTCCGAACACGCTGATCACCGCTGCGCCGATCATCAACCTGACCGCCGAGCCGACCCGCCGCGTCGAACTGGTGGTGGGCATCGGCTATGAAGACAACATCCAGCTGGCGCGCGACACCGCGCTGGCGCTGATGAAGGCCGACCCGCGCGTGTTGCAGACGCCGGCACCGGACGTAGTGGTGTACGAACTGGGCGCCCACGCGATCAATCTTGGCATCCGCTGCTACGTGAAGTCGGCCGACTGGTTCGGTACCAAGGTCACGCTGCTGGAACAGCTCAAGCTGGGCTTCGACAAGGCCGGCATCAACATCCCGTATCCGCAGCAGGACATGCACCTGTACCTGCATGGCAAGGATGGCGGCGTGGTCGAGGCCGACGCGCTGGTACGCGACAAGCCCTGATCCCAAACAGAAATGCCGGCCAGCGGCCGGCACTACCCTGCCCCGCGCACCCTGGTAGTGCCGGCCGCTGGCCGGCACCCACCCCATCTCCATACATCGGTAGTGCCGGACGCTGGCCGGCAGCCTCCGGGATCAGGCGGCGACGCTTTCTTCCAGCGTCGCGTAATCGGTGAACCCGACCGCACCACCGCCAAAGAACGTCGCGCGATCCGGCGGGTTCAGCTCCGCCCCCAGACGCAGGCGCTCGGGCAGGTCCGGGTTGGCGATGAACGGGCGACCGAAGCCGATCAGGTCGGCCCAACCTTCAGCCAGTGCCTGCTCGGCGCGCTCGGCGGTGTACTTGCCGGCGTAGATCAGGGTGCCCGGGTAGACCATGCGCAGCGCCTGCTTGAACGCCACTGGCATCAGCGGTGCGTCATCCCAGTCGGCCTCGGCGATGTGCAGGTAGCCCACGCCCAGCTCGCCCAGCAGGTGTGCCGCCGCCAGGTAGGTGGCCTGCGGCGTATCGTCCACCGCGCCCTGCAGGGTAGTCAGCGGCGCCAGGCGCACGCCAACGCGCTCACCACCGGCTTCTGCAGTCACCGCCTGCACGACCTCGCGCAGGAAACGCAGCCGGTTCTGCAGCGAGCCGCCATAGCCGTCGCTGCGCCGGTTGGCCTGCGAGTCGATGAACTGGTTGATCAGATAGCCATTTGCACCGTGAAGCTCGACACCATCGAAGCCGGCGGCCAGCGCATTGCGGGTGGCCTGCGCGTAGTCGGCGATGATGCCTGGAATCTCGGCCTCGGCCAGCGCGCGCGGCATCGAATGCTGGATCATCTCGCCCACGCCCGCTTCCGGGCCGGCGCCGGTGGGGTCGACAAACACCTTCACGCCCTCGGCCAGCAGCGCCGACGACGACACCGGCGCGGCACCACCGGGCTGCAGGGCCACGTGCGAGACCCGACCCACGTGCCACAACTGGGCGTAGATGCGACCGCCGGCAGCGTGCACGGCGTCGGTCACCTGGCGCCAGCCCTGCACCTGCTCGCCACTGTGGATGCCCGGGGTCCAGGCATAGCCCTGGCCCTGCGGGCTGATCTGGGTACCTTCGCTGACGATCAGGCCCGCGCTGGCCCGCTGCGCGTAGTAGGCGGCCATTTCCGCAGTGGCAACGTTGCCGTCGGCAGCGCGCGAGCGGGTCATCGGCGGCATGACGATTCGGTTGGGCAGGGTCAAGGCGCCCAGGCGGTGGGAGGTGAACAACATGGCGGACATCTCTTGCGGGGGGAGTGCCAGCAAGAATGGGGACCGCCTGCGAAGGGCAACAGGCGTGTTGTGGCAAAACAGTTGTGCCCGGCAGGCAAGGATGGCCTGGCATGAAGGCTCATCCATGCATGGCGCGGATCTACTCCAGGCGGGGTTCTATCCTGATCGTGCCATGCGCCACGCGGTCATAGCAGGTGCGCACCACGTCTTCGCCGTACTTGCGCTCCAACCGGCGCACGATGAAGTGGCCGCGCGCCATGTCCTGGTAGTAATCGGTGAACATCGTATTGAGCGTCGCACCGGCAGCGGCACCCACGATCGGCACCGCCTGTGCGGCGAATTTCTCGGTGACCACCACGCCGAAGCGCGCGGCCACCTTCTCCACCATCTTCGCCAGCAGCTTGCCGGCTTCCTTCGGCGCCACGCCCAGGGTGAGGTCGCGGCCGGTCACCACGCGCCCGGCCAACTCGGCCGACAGGTGGCGCATCACATCGGTGGTGAAGCCACGGGCCAGGTAGTAACCGGTCTCGCTGGCGTCATCGCGCGGCGAGTTGCCACCCAGCGCGAACACCTCCAGGCAGGCCTGGCGTGTGCTGAACTCGGACAGGTCGAACCCCTCGCTGCGGGCCACGTCGGCCACCGCGCGCATCATGATGGTGGTCGACACCGGCAGCTCGATGAACAGCGCGGCAAAGCCAAAGGCGCCGCCCACCGCACCGGAGGTCGCTGCGGCCAGCTTGTGCCAGCGGGTGGACGCCCCCTTGCCGGGGGTGTTGTCCATGCTCCACAGCGCCGCCTGCGCCGACTTGGTCAGCGCCGCCTGCACGGCGCCATGGATGCGGTTGGAGACCGAGTTGGGCAGTGCCTTCACCGCGAACTCCAGCGGCGTGCCGACCAGGTTGGCCATGCGCGCGGTCAGGGTCGGCGCTTCCAGCAGGGTCACCGCCCGCTGCAGGTCAGACCAGTCGCGGGCGTCGTGGGCAATGTCGCGGGGAAGCAGGATGGGCTCGTTCATGGCGCTGATCTTAGCGCCGGATAGTTGAACGGTTCGTCGCGGGGATCAGGGCCCTTTCCGCTGGAAAGGGAACCGCCCCCGGCGCCTTGCCGGCCAGCGGCCGGCACTACCAGTTCGCGTGTCACCCGGTAGCGCCGGGCCATGCCCGGCGTCGTTGTTCAGGCCGTGGGCAACCCCGACAGCGCGCCCATGAACTGGCGATAGTGACGCAGCTCGGCAATCGAATCGTGCACATCGCTCAGCGCGGTGTGGTTGCTGTTCTTGCCGACGCCAGCGGCCACGGTCGGCGCCCAGCGCTTGGCCAGCTCCTTCACCGTGGACACGTCCAGGTTGCGGTAGTGGAAGTACTTCTCCAGGCGCGGCATCTGGCGGTGCAGGAAGCGGCGGTCCTGGCAGATGGAGTTGCCGCACATCGGAGACAGGCCGGCCGGGATCCACTGCGCCAGGAAATTCACCGTCTGCGCCTCAGCCTGGGCAAGGGTCACCGTGCTGTCCACCACGCGCTGCCACAGGCCCGAACGGCGGTGCTGGTTGCGGTTCCACTCGTCCATCGCTTCCAGCGTTTCCAGCGGATGGTGGATGGCGAATTCCGGACCTTCGGCCAGCACGTTGAGCTGGGCGTCAGTGACTACGGTGGCGATCTCGATGATCGAATCGTTGTCGGTATCCAACCCGGTCATTTCCAGGTCGATCCAGATCAGTCGTTCGTTGGCCGCGCCGTTGTCCGCCATGTGTCGCCTCGTTGCTGGGCAGGCGCGCGGCCTACCGGTGATGGAAAGAGGCGCCCATCATACCCGTTCGCCCCTCAGCCCTCGCTGGCGTGGTCTTCCAGCAACAGCGGCGGCTTGCCACGCTTGGCGCGGAAGTAGTTGGTCAGGCGCATGCTGGCTTCCTTGGCCAGTACCCCACCGTGGATCTCCACCCGGTGGTTGTGGCGGGCATCGCCAATGAGGTCGAACACGCTGCCGCAGGCACCGGTCTTGGGGTCGCTGGCACCGTAGACCAACCGTGCAACGCGCGCGTGCACGATCGCCATTGCGCACATCGCACACGGCTCCAGGGTCACATACAGCGTGCTGCCAAGCAGGCGATGGTTCGCCAGCAGTTTTCCGCCCGCCCGCATGGCCACGATCTCGGCGTGTGCGCTGGGGTCATGCGAGGCGATGTTGAGGTTCCAGCCCTCGCCCAGCAGTTGGCCGTCGGCACCGACCAGCACTGCACCCACCGGGATCTCGTCGAACTCGCGTTGTGCGCGCTCAGCCAGCGCCAGCGCGTGGCGCATCCAGTGTTCGTCGGTGTCGTGCACCGGCACACCCAGGGCGTCGGTCATGGCGGTTCTCGCGTGTCTGCAGGGCCAGGATGGCCGCCGGGGCCGCATTGTACGCCCGCAGCCGTGCAGGCGCCGCTAGCGCGCGTCGAAGCGCTCGCGGGCAGCGTCCAGGGCCGGGAAATTGTGCTCGGCCCAACGGTCCAACGCGGTCAGGGTGTCTACCAGACTGCGCGCAACCTCGGTCAACCGGTACTCCACGTGCAGTGGCTTGCCGCCCAGATCGCAGCGCTCGATCAGGCCGTTGCGCTCCAGCTGCCGCAGGGTCTGGGTCAGCACCTTCTGCGAGATGCCTTCGATCTTCCGCAGCAGCGCACCATTGCGTTGCGGACCCTCGGCCAATGCCGGCAGCAGCAGCATCACCCACTTGCCGGAGATCAGTGCCAGCGCATCGCGCGCCGAGCAGTCGGCGGCATAGACATCACCGGGATAGGCCATGGTTACCTCAAAGTGCGTAATTGCCGGGGCATGCCGGCATCGCGAGGATGGTCGCACATCCCAATACGCCCCTCCCTCATGCGCGCCCTGATCCTGCTGGCCCATCCCGAACCCCGTTCCTTCAATGCCCACCTGGCCGTGCAGGCGGCCGAGCAGCTGCGGCACGACCATCTGCAGGTGGACATGGTCGACCTGTATGCAGAAGGCTTCGATCCGCTGGAAGCGGCCTGGCACCATCCACGGCGCCTGCAGCCCGAGCGCTTCGATGCCCAGCGCGAACAGCGCTACAGCGCCGAACACGACCAGTTGCCCGCCGATGTGCGGCATCACCTGCAGCTGCTGCAGGCCGCGGACCTGGTGATCCTGCAGTTCCCACTGTGGTGGTTTGCGGCGCCGGCCATCCTCAAGGGCTGGCTGGACCGCGTGCTGGTCTACGGGCCGATGTACAACAGCCGGCAACGCCACGAGCGCGGCGTGATGCAGGGCAAGCGTGCGTTGCTGAGCGTCACCACCGGCTCTTCGGCGCGGGCGTGCGCGGTCGATGGCCGCGAAGGCGATACCCGGCTGTTGCTGTGGCCGTTGATGTACAGCCTGCGCTACGTCGGCTTCGAGGTGATGGAGCCGCATATGGTGCACGGCGTGCGCTCAGGGCTTGCAGCGGAACGCGTGCAGGCCCACGACGAAGCATTGGTTGCAGCCACCCTTTCCTACCGCGAGCGACTGTCGCGATGGCGGCAGTGGCCGACCGTGCCCTTCAACAACAGTGAGGACTTCGAGGATGGTGTGGCGCTGCGCGCGGAAGCGACTGCCTACAGTCCCTTCATCCGCCATCGCAACGCCGGATGAACCCGCACCTGCAGGCACGGCCGGAAAACTTCACAATGCGTACTCCTGTCAAGCACCTTGGTGAACACATGACCACCCTCCGTCCCTCTCGCGCCGACGACGGCGCCGCCCTTGTCGATCTCTGGCGCCGCGCCGTCGACGCCACCCACGACTTCCTCAGTACCGAAGACCGCCAGGCCATCGATGCCGAAGTGGCCGCTTTCCTGCCGCAGGCGCCGATGACCGTCGCCGTCAATGCACAGGACCAGCCGCAGGGATTCATGCTGATCGACGGCACCCACATGGAAGCACTGTTCATCGATCCGGACGTGCGCGGCACCGGTATCGGTCGGCAGCTGTTGCAGCACGCACTGGCCCTGCACCCGCAGCTGAGCACCGACGTCAACGCACAGAACGGGCAGGCCGTGGGCTTCTACCTGCGCATGGGCTTTGTCGAAACCGGTCGTTCGCCGCTGGATTCGCAGGGCCGCCCGTATCCGCTGATCCACCTTCGGCATAAGGCCTGACATCCGTTGGCAGCAGCTGCGTGTTAGCGTGGCTGCTTTCGATCAAGGAATGCCGTACATGGATGGTGCAAAAGCCCTGTTGACCCTGTTTGCGCTGGGCATCAGCCTGGTCTGGATCCTGGTGCCATTCGCCATCTTCGCCGTGCGCAACCTGCTGCGTGAGGTACTGGTCGAACAGCGCCGTACCAACGCACTGCTCGAGCATATCGGCGGCTACCGCATTCCCAAGCCGCAACCCGAACCAACCGTCTGGCGCGCGCCCTGAGCGGGCGCACGCCCGCCGTGGCTCAGGCTGTCGCCTCGAAGGCCGGTGAGTACTGCACCTCGCCCTGAGCCAGCGGAGGCTGCAGGCAAAGCGCCTGGAAATACTCCGCCGGCACGCCCGGCAGCACCAGGCCCGGCTCGGCACGGAAGCCGAAGCGCCCGTAATAGGCCGGCTCGCCCAGCAATACACAGCCATGTGCACCCTGCTGACGCAGTGCTTCAAGTGCGGCGTGCATCAGGGCCGCACCGATGCCCTGCCCCTGCCACGCGGGCACTACCGAGATCGGGCCCAGACCAAACCAGCCCGTGCTGCCATCGCTGACCGTCACCGACGACAGGGCAATGTGGCCGACCACCTGGCCCTGAGTTTCGGCGACCAGCGAAATGCTCAACTCCCCGCGGGCGCGCAAAGCGTCGACGATGAACTGCTCGGTGTGGCTGCTGTGCGGGGCTGCGCGGAAGGCGGCCTCGGTGAGCGCATGGATGGCGGCGTGGTCGGCTGTGGTTTCGGTGCGGATCATGCAGTTCAAGAGAACGCCTTTGATAATGTGATGAATGCGTGAATTATTGATTTACGTCGCAGATTCAACCGCGAGCAGCCCCTGCCAGCAAGGCCAACGCGACGCCCGAATCCCCTGTCCTGCAATCGATTCGCCGGAATACACCGCATCGGGCGCGTCAAAAAGCCGTCGCGACGGTGGCGCAGCGTTCCTGACACGCTCCATAATTGAGAAACCTGTCACCCAGGAAGGATATATGGACATGGACGCACGATGCAGGATCAGGCCATGGGAGTAGCGCTCCCTGAAAGGAAAAGGCAGCCGCTGCTGGCGTTGCTCGCCCTTATCCCACTGGCCGCATGCTCGCCCTATGCTGATGCCGAGCGCGACGTCGCCGCTGGTGGGCGCGGCCTGGCCAAACTCAACCCATCACCGCAGCAAGGCTACGAGCTGGTGCTGACACTGAAGGATGCCCCCGGTCCCTTCGCGGTGGTCGAGGGCGTTGCCCAGTACGACGTCAGCAACCACAAGGACTGCGGCCGGGTCCTGAGGGCGACCGGTACCGCCAGCCGTATTACCAGCCAGGAGCTCGTCACGCTGCGCAAGGTCGGTGAGAACGAGTACCGCGGTACGTTCTACCTCGACCGCATGCAGGACGAGGATTACTACGGGCGTGGTGTCTGCCATTGGGCGCTGACGGGAGTCGGTGCGATGTTGCGCGCTACGACCGGCGAGGCGGATACGCGATTCCTGACGTTCATCGACAAGGAGCGCATGGAGAACGAGTCTCCTCTGACGCTCTACTACCCAAAGTTGATCTATCCACTCGCCGCCACCGTCGCCAACTTTGGCGCCAGTGGCGAGGAAGATCCGTCGGGGTACAGCGAAGATTTGCGCGACGCGCTGTTCTCAACCACCACCACTGTGCAGAAGCTCGCGCCATGAACTGCCAGTGTCACATTTACCTCTACCACCAAGGAGGCCGACATTGCGCCACAAGATGATTCCGTGCCTTGCTCTGCTTCTGTTGACCGCCTGCCACCCGGAGACCGCCATGAACCAGGAACGTGCCGCTGCTGAAGCCGATGTCGCCCAGGGTGGGCGCGGGCTCGCAAAGCTCAACCCCAGCCCGCGCAAGGCCTATGAACTGGTGTTGCGCCTGAAGGATGCCCCGGGCGACTTCGCGGTGGTCGAAGGTGTCGCGCAGTACGACGTCACCAACGAAGACCAGTGCGGCCACATCGAGCCGGCCACAGGCACGGCTGCACGCATCACCAGCCAGGAACCAGTGGAGCTGCGCAAGGTCGCTGATGGCGAATACCGCGGCACTGTATACATCGACCGCATGCTGGACGAGGACTACTACGGTCGCGGTGTCTGCAAGTGGGAGTTCACCGGTGCCGGCGCGATGCTGAAAGCGACGGGAGCAGAAGAAGAGACCCGCTTCCTGACCTTCGTCAAAGCCGATCCGCTGACCGAAGGCAAGACCCACACGCTTTACTATCCAGACGCGGCCTATCCGCGGGCACCGCTTGCTGCCAACTACCCAGCCACCGGCAAGGCAGATCCGGCTGACTACGTTGCTGAACTGCAGGGCAAGTTGTTCACGATGAGTCTCAGCGCCAGCGAGGTCACCCAATGACCATCAGCACGCAGGATTATGCCGCGCTTTCCGACGATGCCTACAAGGACCGCGCTGTCGGCCGGAGGCGTCCGGGGGAAGAAGAGCTCGTCACGATCAATGGGCATGACTACAAGATTCTCGATCACGTCAATAACCGGCTCAATGGTTACCAAGGCACTGTTTATCAGCGAGCCGACACCAACGAGATCGTGGTCGCTCATCGCGGCACCGAGCAGATAGCTCGTGATGCCATCCTGACCGACGGCGGCATGGTCGTCGCCCGCACCAACGTGCAGGCCCCCGATGCCATCGCATTGACCAAAAGCGCGCTGGACTACGCGAAGCAGGAAGCTGCATTCGGAGGCCGCGCACCTGAAGTTACCGTCACCGGCCACTCTCTCGGCGGCGCCCTGGCCCAGATCACCTCGCACCACTTCAACGTCAAGGGCGAGACCTTCAATGCCTACGGCGCGGTCAGCCTCAGCTACCGCATTCCGGAAGGCGGCAACACCATGATCAACCACGTCATGGCTTCCGATCCGGTCAGCGCCGCCTCGCCGCACTTCGGCCAGGTCCGCATCTACGCCAAGCCCGATGAGATCAAGACGCTCGCGGCAAATGGCTTCAGCAATCATGCCCTGCGTGATCTGATTCCGGACCGCCCGATCATCGCGGCAACCAGCTCGTTCGGCGCACACAAGCTGGGCAACTTTCTCGACGAAGGCTCGGTGCTGAAGCACCCGGAAACGCAGAAGCTGGCGAAAGACAACGCCAAGATGATCGAGGAGTACCGCGACGACGTGGAATCACTGCGTCGTGGCGTCACCCGCGCGGCACGCGGCATCCCGGGCGGTGCCGTCGATCTGTACGACCACATCCGTGGCCCGCTGCAACCCGGTGAGCCGGCCCGTCGCGAGGCGGAGAAGAACGGCCATCACACCAGCATGCTGCGCATGGACGATGTCAATCACCTGGGCAACCCGCTGTTCAACGACGCGATCCGTGGCGTGCATGCGCAGGACGTTCGTGTCGGCCGCGTGCCGGATGTGATGAGTACGCAGTTGGCCGGCAGCCTGGCGGCGGAGATGCACGCTGCAGGCGGCAAGCGCATCGACGAAGTGGTGATGAGTGCCGATGCCTCGCGCAGCTTCGCGGTGCAGGGTCTGGGCGGCGACCCGGCGCATCTGCGCGTGTCGGTGGACACGGCCGTGGCGATGAACACCCCGCTGGAGCAGAGCAGCCAGCGGATTGATCAGCAAGCTGCGGGACAGCGCCTGGCACAGGACCGCGATCAACAACTGGAACAACAGCAGAACCAGACCCGCAGCATGCAGGCCTGATGAACAGCGCGGGAGCCGGTCAATCCGGCTCCCGCGTCACTTCGGCCCTCTGCCTCAGGGGCTGGAGGCCGCGACCGGCGCGGACGCACCGGCGGTCACGAACAGATCCGGCCCGGAATCCGGGAAGCCACCACAGGCGCGATCGCCCGGTGCTACCGGATCACAGGGCCACTGCGCCCGCGCGACCTTCTCGCGCAGCTCGAAGCGATCCCCAGTCCAGACCACGAAGGCCAGGTGCTCGCGGTTCCAGTCACTGTAGGCACGCGGACCGACCTTCTGCGCCGTCTCCGGGTACTGCACGAACCAGCGCATGGCCGGGCCGTACTGCAACTTGCTGTGGTCCAGGCTGATCCGGCCCTCGCGCGACAGCTGCCGCGCACGATCGGCCTCCGTCACCTGGGGCATGGCCGGCATGGCGTCGGCGGTCACATCCCTCGGCGCGGCGTCCCCGCGAACCTGGTACACACGCTGGCCCACATAAGCCTCGCGACAGTCACCCGCTGGCACACGTACCGGCTCCGCGCCGTTCTCATCACGGTTGGCGACCTGGTCGCTGCAGGTGAACGGTGCCGACACCAGGTAGAATGTGCTGTCGGCGTCGCGTCCTTCCAGCGAACGCACCCAGATGTCGCCCATCCGCGCGATGAAGTCCGGGCGCTGGCCGTAGCCCGGCACCGCCTTGAACCAAACCTTCTGTTGCACCTCACGCTCGCGCCAGCTGCGCGGCAGGTGGATGTCCTGCTGGGGCAGCGCGACCAGCAGCGCGGCCAGATGCGCCGGCATCGTGCCCTGGCAGGCGCCGATCAGCAGCTCGCCCTGGGCCGCCAGCCGCCCAGCCAGATCCACCGGGCAGCGGGCACCAAGCGCACGCTCGGTCGCCTGCTCGGGCGGCAACGGCGCGATGACCAAGGCGGGTGGCGCGGGAGCTACCGCCGGGGCGGCTGGCTCGACGACGGCAGGCGGTGCAGCGACAGGCGCCGCCGCTGCGGGTGCAACCGGCACAGGCGTCGGGTCGGCAGCCGGCACTTCGGGAGCCGGCGTCGCGACAACGGCTTCAGACGGCATGGGTGCTGCAACAGACGCCGTCCCTGCAGGCACGTCAACGGTCGGCTCGGCAGCCGGGGGCGTCTCCACGACGGGTGCCGCGGCCTCCTGAGCCTGTGCCGACGCTACGGCAAGTCCAAGTGACAGAAGCCAGAGCGGCGGCAGGCGGCGCACGGATGCATTGCAGCAGACAGCGGCGTGCCGGGCATTCGAGGGAACGATTCGCATGTGGTGTCCTTCCGAGTGGGTTTCCATGTCGGCGCCACAGGGCGCCACGCGTCGTACGTAAAGCGCCGGCGGGTCCCCTGCCCGCCGGCATCAGGTGTTACAGGGATCGAGAACGCTGCTCCTGCTCGCGGGCGAGCGCGGCCGCCGGGTCCTGCTGGGCGACACTGGCAGCCAACTGCTGGCTGCTCTGCGCCAGCGGCTGCTGGGCGGCCTGCTCCCGGTCAACGGACGCACGCAGCATCGCCGGATCTCCCAGCGTGCCCTGCACCGCAAACAGCGTGCGCCCGTCGTTGCCTGCCAGCAGATGATCGATACGCGACAGGCCGGCCTTCTGCGCGCTCAACGCCAGTGCGCCGGCGGCATTGTCCAGTTCCTGCTCACTGCGCAGTCCGCTCTGCGCCCCCATCTGCTGCAGGTGCTGGCGTGCCCCCTGGAACAGGGCGTGTCCCGGCTCGCCCGGCTGCGACATGTCGCGCAGGGTGGCCTGCTGCGCCGGCGCCCCTACTTCGCCCCGCTCCAGCCGCGCCATCACATCAGGCGTCAGCTTCTGCTGCCACGCATCGAATCGCTGCTGGCGGGCCTCGATGCCGTTAAGGCCACCATTGATCGCGCGCGTCGCTTCGCGCACATCCTCGCGCGCCGCCTCCGGCACGCGCGTTTGCCACTGCCACACCGCAATACGGCCCGCATGCTCAGGCTGCGCGGCCAGTTCCGGTTGATTCACCAGATCCAGATCCAGCGCCTTGCCGGCACGCTCGTAATTCTCTTTGCCGACCAGCGGCAGATAGCCGCGACCGTGATACTTCAATGCGTCGCCGGGCGCATCATTGCCCATGCGCCCGCCGTACATCAGCTCGGCCAGATTCTTCGGACGGCCGCGCAACGCGTCCTGGCGGGCGTCCTCAAGCGCGCCATTGCCATTGCGCCACGCCGCTTCCACCGGGATCTGCGAGATACCCCGGGTGAAGTTGAAACTTTCATTGAGCCGGCTCAGGCCACGGGACTCGTGCCCGGCCTGCGCCATGAAGTTGGCCAGTTCCCGGGACGAGGTGATGCCGGCCTCCGTGGCCTGCCGCAGCAACTGCGACTCTCTATCCTGCGACACGGTGAAACTCCTGCTCGATCATCGTTGGGTACTCCCGCCTCCTCACAGGCATGGCACTCAGGGCAAGCTCACGTCGGCGACAACGGACGGATCGAAATCCTCGAACCGCACCCGACCAAGTTCGGCCGCCGAGAAATCGCGTGTATGACTGGCCTCGGTCTCGGTGTCGACCACCCTGCGCTGCACGCCATGCACCCAACAGGCCTCGTCGGCCGGAACGTAGCGGAACGTGTAGATGCTGCTCCAGCGCTCACGGCTCCCGCCGTTGGTGATCACACTGAACGCGCCATCCTCGATGGTCACGTACGCGAAGGGGTCGCCGGCAATGCCCCCACGGGTGGAGCACGGCACCAGCTTGTCGTTGCGCGCGGCCAACTGCCATCGGCCCGCGGCGTCACCCAGCAGCAGCAACAACACCCGGTTAGGACCGTGCTCGCCGGGCACCAAGCCGTCGGGTGCCGGTTGATCGATCACCAGCAACTGGTCGTCGATCCCGTTGCCGGTGAGATCGCCGCGTACCGCCTCCAGCAGGTTCGCGCCGGACGGAACGAACGCCAAGGCATTGTCCATGTGTACGCCACTCCCCTTCTGCATCCCCTGCGACTCCTTCAATCCTGACTTTCCAGTACCCGCGCGACGACCGGGAAACCATGCGCTGCGCTGCAGGCTCCGGTGTCCACCATGGCGGATGATAGCCCCGGCCCTGCGGCGTCTGCGATGGTCGCAATCAACATCCGCATCGTGGGTCGTCAGAGTCCTCATGGACGGAAAAGCTCCTGCGTTCGATGGCACCGATGCGTCGGGATTTTGACGCGCACGCAGCTTACTTCGAGGAGGCGGGGCTCGTCGAAGGGAGCTTGGGATGAAAAGCGCACTTGATCACAGAAAAAGCGCAGTTAACGTGAATGGTGGCTTATCCGAAAAACAGATCCGCGGTGGATGGCGCCGGGGATGCATCGCCTCCCGCAGCCCCGCCGGCCTGAGGTTGCGCGGAAAGCGTGCGCTGCTTATCGCGCCCGAACATGCCCATGCTGGTGGCAACGGCCACAATCAACGCTGCCCGCGCCATGTTGGTTACCAGGACCATCATCGAGTCGCGGCTGCGGCCTGTAACGATTCGATAGCCTTGCAACACTTCTCCACAGCGCAGTAAAAGAACATTTGCCCACTAGGACCGTCGCGCCACTCGATCTCGGCGGGATGTCACGGCAACCATGAGACTAGAACGACTCAAAGATCGGCTCAGAACAATCTGTATATAGAACTTTGCACTGCCCACCACCGATGTCTGCGCAATGGGACAAAACTCGATTTGTAGCCTCCTCCTTGCAGCCTGCAACCGAATAGGAGACGCGCCCCTTACTCCCCCTCTCGGGATCAGCATATGCAACGCACTGGTTCTTATAGGTAGTTCCGACTTTGCAATCTCTAGCGCCATGGGTCGCGCAACGGGAAAGCGCCTCGGACACAGCTTCCTGCTTTGAACGCCTTCCGACTGATGCCCCCATATCGCCCGTGCTTACTGCGGTTGCAATAGCTCCCCAGGTTTTGATCCAGCGGCCTGTCGCGACCGGACCACTGGACCCCGCAGCGCCTCCATTGGAGCCCGGTATTGGCGCACATCCACCAACCCCCTGTCCGCCAATCGGATACTGTCCGGGCGGGCAGCGCCCCTCCGCTTGGACATCTGCTGTCACAAGCAAGAACAAAGCAGAGCAAATCCAAAAGAGGGAGATCACAATGCGCTTCACGTTAACTCTCCAATACGCCTGAAATCACTGTCTACCAGGATGAGCAGCTCGCTGGCCAGTTTCCGCAATCCTTGTTGCATCCGACTGCGGCAATGTCATGCAGCTTGTTGACTGATTACTGTAGTCACCGGCGTCTGCAGTACGCCCCTTCTCCGGCTTATCCGGCGAGTAGTAGCTACCCGGCGGCTGCCCACTCGGGCCCGGCGCCTGCGCAACAGGGCTGCCACCTATCTGCGAATATGCCATGAAGCTACCCAAGGTGCCCTGGAAGAACATGGCCGCCATTGGGGGCGCAGTCGGAATCAGGGTCGTCAGGATCAATCCCATGCCGCCCTACTGCATCGCCTGACTGGTCATGCCGTCGCTGGACGCTCCCATCAGCGGGAACTTGTTCACCAGCGGGGTCACCCCGAACGACGCAGACACGCGAATCACCATACCTATGGCCAGCGATTCCAACCCCAAAGGCAAAGTCGATGTCTTAGGCGGAAGTGAGAAATAGAAATAGCCCGCTTCTCAGCAGGCCACCTCTAAAACAAATAAGAAGAACCTCGGCGTGCAACAAAGCTCACCCAACGCGAGGATTCCATCAGCGGAAAGGCTTAAACTCAGACATGCTGCACGCAGAGTAGATAACGGTACAACTGCGCCCCTTACCCTCGGATTCACAACGGCGCACTGATTCCGCCTTCGCATCCTCTTCATTAGGTGATCGATACGCCACGGTTGTCACATCGGCCAGGGGTACTGAGCCAATCACCGGGCCGGCTAGCGCGGCGCATTGATTGTGGTACTCAAGAATAACTTGACACTTCTGCCCCCCCATGCGCTGACATTCAGAGAGCGCGAGAGACCTGGCTTCTCTCTTTGATTTTTTGACCTCTGCCACACCAATCGCCAAATTCTGGCCTACTTGATGGTCTGCATCTTGCGCCAAAGCACCCCACCGGGTTTCCCACTTGCCTGTTGGCGTGGGGCCATTGCTCTCACCACCAATTTGACCGCCCGGAATTGGCGCACAACCTCCTACGCCCTGCCCTCCCACCGGGTACTGACCTGGGGGGCACCGCCCTTCTGCCAACGCCACATTAGAAATAACGAGCAGCAAAAGCACGACAATGCACTTCATACTTACACCTCTATCAATCGACACTGTCATTTCACGCTAGGCACCAGCCTGCCCATATTTTCCAGTATCTTGCTTGATCTCACCTGATCGCCCAATACCGTAACCAGAAGTCGCGCCGTGGCAGGAACTGACCGATGAAGCACTGGAATGATCCTTTGTCTGGGCCGGCGAATAGTAGCTACCCGGCGCCTGCGCAACCGGGCTGCCACCTATCTGCGAATGTGCCATGAAGCTACCCAAGGTACCCTGGAAGAACATGGCCGCCATTGGGGATAGTCAGAATAGTGTTCGTCAGGATCAAGCCCACGCCCCCCCTTCTGCGCCGCGCAGCGTCATCCGCAATGCTCTTCGCCAAAGTCCTCATCGACGGGAAAGCGCCTGCGATTGAGGGCCAGATGCGTCAGCATTTTTGACGCGCACGCAGCCCACTTCTTCGGGCATGGGACCGAACTCCCGAATTCAGCTTCGAGAGTTCATTTCATGATGGCCCCAGCCACTCAGATCCCTCTACCAAAGTGCGATAGGTGTTGGACGTCGGATGTGTCAACCCAGCTCCATAGAGCAATCAGAACTCTTGGAAGATTGGCTCACTGCAATCCGTGTACTTGATCGTGCACTGCCCACCGCCGTGAGCAGCACAGTACTTCAGAACCTCAGTGGAAGCGGCCTCTCTCGTTGGACCACCGGCCATTGAAATCAATCCTTTAGAGCCCGGAGCCGGATCCGCATAAGCGACGCACTGGTTTTTATACGTTATCCCTACAGAGCAATCTTTCGCACCATATGTCGCACAGCGGGACTGAGCCTCAGCGACGGCCTCGGCCTTTGATCTCTTTCCAACCGAAGCTCCCACATCACCGGTCACAACAGATCGGGATATGGCTCCCCAGGTCTTGATCCACTTACCTATCGCACGCGGCCCGGAACTCCCCTCACCCTGAGAGGCTGGAATCGGGGCACAGCCACCCGCACCCTGCCCGCCAATCGGATACTGACCTGGCGGGCAGCGCCCCTCCCCATATGCAACTAGTGGGGCAAGGAACAGGAGAATCAGCAATAGAAAATTATTCATTCTCATAAGAAACCACTCGACAGCAGATCAAGAATTTGCGCCAACTTCCCGGCGACGCATCAAGTTAACGATTCACCCCGCGAAGGCCCGTGTCGTGAATCGTTGGCGCTGAGTTCTGTGGCAAGGTCATGCGAGCTGTCCCGGCAGCCGCATCCTGACCCGCCGTCGGAGCGTCAGTACTGTTAGAGGGCTTCGGAGGAGCGTAATAGCTCCCTGCCGGTTGGCCATTCGGACCAGGCGACACAGCCCCAGCACTGCCACCTATCTGCGAATATGCCATGAAGCTACCCAAGGTGCCCTGGAAGAACATGGCCGCCATTGGGGGCGCAGTCAGAATCAGGGTCGTCAGGATCAATCCCATGCCGCCCTGCTGCATCGCCTGACTGGTCATGCCGTCGCTGGACGCGCCCATCAGCGGAAACTTGTTCACCAGCGCTGTCACCCAGAACGAGGCGGACACGCGAATCACCATCTCCAGTGCGATCGACACCATTGCCGCCAGCACCGCCAACATGGTTCCGATGCCATAGAACAACCATCGCTGGAACAACTGCTTGGTCTGGTCGAACAGAAGGCAAAGAATGAACAACGGCCCGAATCCGATGAACAACGCTATTGCTACTTCGTAGCGCAGAAGCATTGAACCCGCAGTTACCGCTGGACCGCCGGTGCCGAGGCCGATGAACCACATGGCCCGGGTCTTGTCTTCCTGCAATCCAGGGTCATTCAGAATCTTGATGCCATCAATACTGGACAGCGCCACCTGCATCCAAGCCAGACTCTTGTCGATCTGCTCTTCCGGTGCCTGGTCTTTTCCGGCTAATCAGGCATTTCTACGTTTTCAGCCAGAAACTCATAAGCGCAACCTCAGAAGCTCTCAAACTCAGGCTCGGTGCATCCAGAATAAATCACTTTACAGCCATCGCTCCCCTGTTTTAAGCACGCATCCACAGCCATCTTACTCGCAGCATCAACAGATGCCGCACGCGCAAACGTGGAGCCACCAAATCTTGCATCACTGGGGGATACGAATGCTGCGCATTGATTATTGAACTCCAATACCACCCTGCAATCCGTAGCCCCCCGCTGTGCGCAATTAGCAAGGGACTCCGAAGCCGCATCCCTCTTCTTTCGCTTACCGAGAGCCACGCCGACATCGCCCCCCTTCGCTAAAGCGATGGCCCCCCAAGTCTTGATCCAACGCCCTGTCGCAACAGGCGACGCTTGGCCTGCTCCAGTGGTACCACCTGGGATGGGAGCACAGCCGCCGACTCCCTGACCGCCAATTGGATACTGACCAGGAGGACACCTACCTTCTGCATTGGCCGTCTGTGGCAATTGGCAGGCAATGATTCCCACACCCAGCAGGAGTACTACACCTGAATAGACACGAATTGACTTCATTTCCGGCCTCTAGTTCGAAGCTAAGCCTTTACGACCAGTATCAGAATTGCCTGACCCAACTGTGGAGTTGCTGCCAGTGACTACGACATTGCTCCCAACTGAAGTCGATCCACCCGATTGACTGCCACCGCTCGTCGACGGCTTGTCCGGCGTGTAATAACTACCCGACGGCTGCCCGCTCGGACCCGGCGCCTGCGCAACAGGGCTGCCACCTATCCGCGAATATGCCATGAAGCTACCCAAGGTGCCCTGGAAGAACATGGCCGCCATTGGGGATAGTCGGAAGAGTGTCCGTCAGGATCAAGCCCACGCCCCCCCTTCTGCGCCGCGCAGCGTGACCCGCAATGCTCGTCGCCAAAGTCCTCATCGACGGAAAAGCGCCTGCGCTTGAGGGCCAGATGCATCAGCATTTTTGACGCGCACGCAGCCTACTTCCAGTAGGTGTTGCTCGTCGAACGGGACTTGGCTTGTTCACCAGCGCCTTTGTTCAGAACGAATCCGACGCCAAAATTACCATGTCCCAGACGAGGGAAACCCCATACAACTGCACTCAGGTGATTAGTGAAGACACCTAACCCTACCAACTAGATCAGCTGCTCCAGCTCGCCGACAAATGAGATGGCCTGCTTTTCGGCAGGCCATCTCCATCATGCAAAGGCCGATTCAAGAATCTCACCTGTGATTCGACTGACATAGCTCAGAAAGATTCAAATATTGGCTCAGCACAATCCGTGTACAACACCTTGCATTGCCCTCCACCGTTCTTCGCACAGTAGGAGAGAACCCGACTGGTCGCCTCCTCTCTTGAGCCGGCGACTGAAATAGAAACTATTCCCTTACTGCTCGGCTCAGGGTCAGCATATGCGACGCACTGGTTCTTGTACGTTGTATCGATCTTGCAGTCTTTCGCTCCATGTGTCGCGCACCGAGCAAGCGCTTCTGAGACAGCCTCTCGCTTGGAACGCCTTCCAACGGAAGCCCCCATATCGCCCGTGCTTGCCGCCCCCGCAATAGCCCCCCAAGTCTTGATCCAACGCCCAGTAGCAATGGGGCCGCTCTGGACGCCACCGGTACCAGAGCCCGGAATAGGTGCGCATCCACCTACGCCCTGACCACCAATGGGGTACTGCCCTGGCGGACAATGCCCTTCCGCTCTCGCCTCACCCGTCACAAACAAACATAGGAGCAAGCCGACAAGAATGAGAGGAAACATGTATTTCACACTTCTACTCCGTACGCATGGGGCTATTGATTGCCGGGATGTGCAGCTCTGAGACCGGTTTCGGCAACCCTGGAGGATTCCGACGACGGAAGGGTTGAACGTGCGGTCGCATGTCGATCATGCGCACCACTGTCCTGGCCGGACTGCCCCTTCTCCGGAGCGGCCGGCGTGTAGTAACTACCCGGGGGCCCGGCGCCTGCGCAACCGGGCTGCCACCTATCTGCGAATATGCCATGAAGCTACCCAAGGTGCCCTGGAAGAACATGGCCCGGGTCTTGTCTTCCTGCAATCCAGGGTCATCAGAATCTTGATGCCATCAATGCTGGACAGCGCCACCTGCATCCAAGCCAGACTCTTGTCGATCTGCTCTTCCGGCTTCTGATCCTTGCCAGTGACAACGTGGGTGATCAGGCCCTTCACGTCCTCGGTCAGGAACTCATGAAGATCGCGCCCGAACATGCCCATGCTGGTGGCAACGGCCACAATCAACGCTGCGCGCGCCATGTTGGTTACCAGGACCATCATCGAGTCGCGGCTGCGGCCGGTGATTATCCGGTAGTCTTGCGGCCCTTTTCCACAGCGCAGCAAACGGGCATCCCGCCCCCTAAGAAAGATGCGCCTTTCGCATCGCATTCTGGATGCCGTCGTTCTCGATCAAACTTCTCGGCGTGCAGCTTCTTCAGCCGCAGGCTCTCACCCCAGACTCTCGAGTCGCTTGGCGTCAAGTGCTTTCATGCCACCAAACTTCCTCACCGCAGGTCGGAACGACGCCTTTTCACGTCTAATCCCCTTGCCATTGAGGATTGGTCTCCAAGCCGCCTCGCACTCAATCCCGGGGCGATGCGAGATCCAGCATCTGATCCGCTGTCACTCATCCTTCCGCCACCACGCACCCGAGTTACGGAAGCCGATTCGCCTCTACACCAAACGCCCGAGTCAGCGCGCAACTACCGGGCACCTCACCATTTCGACCTGCCTGACATTAAATCTTCCAGATTCTTTCCATAAAGGACTGTGCCAGGACGCCAGTCGGACGACCACAGACTCGCGATAGGATTTTTAGAATTCCTCGAAGATCGGCTCAGAGCAAGCGGAATAGACGGCAGCACAATCGCTCCCTCCTTTCGAGGCACAGAGGCGGGAGGCAAACTCTGTGGCACCCTCGATCGTTGCACCGGTACCAAACTGCGTGGTTCCACCTGTGCCCGAGCTGGCGACAACGGCGGCCACGCATTGATTCTTATATGTAATTGTAACCTTACATCCCACTCCGCCGGATTCAGCACACTTCCTCTGCGCTTCCTCAGCGGCCTCCGTCTTCCGTACCCGCCCTGTTGAGGAGCCAGAGGCGCCCGACGGCGCCAATGATATTGCGCCCCAAGTCTTGATCCATTTACCCGTCGCTCTGGGCCCACTGGTAGCTGCACCTTCGCCTCCAGGAATCGGGGCGCAACCACCGACTCCCTTCCCTCCGATCGGGTACTGCCCAGGAGGACATCGCCCCTCAGCCTGAGCCTCAAGGGCCGATGTGGCGAACATGAACACCAACGGCGCTAGCAAATGGATCATTCTCATCAGGCAACTCTCCTTACACAGACAACGCGCATCTCCGCGAGCTAAATAGGTGCCTTGGCAAATCGGCCTGTATCCGACGGCGTATCGGCAACATGTGGAGATCCAGTTGATCTACCCATCTGCCCCACTCCGCTTGCTCCATGCCCGGTGCTCCCCTTCTCTGGAGCCGGAGGCGTGTAGTAACTACCCGGCGGCTGCCCACTCGGGCCCGGCGCCTGCGCAACCGGGCTGCCACCTATCTGCGAATATGCCATGAAGCTACCCAAGGTGCCCTGGAAGAACATGGCCGCCATTGGGGGCGCAGTCAGAATCAGGGTCGTCAGGATCAGTCCCATGCCGCCCTGCTGCATCGCCTGACTGGTCATGCCGTCGCTGGACGCGCCCATCAGCGGGAACTTGTTCACCAGCGCCGTTACCCAGAACGAGGCGGACACGCGAATTACCATGTCCAGTGCGATCGACACCATTGCCGCCAGCACCGCCATCGAGAACATGGTTCCGATGCCGTAGAACAGCCATCGCTGGAACAACTGCTTGGTCTGGTCGAACAGAAGGCAAAGAATGAACAACGGCCCGAATCCGATGAACAACGCCATTGCTACTTCATAGAGCAGAAGCATTGAACCCGCAGTTACCGCTGGACCACCTGTGCCGAGGCCGATGAACCACATGGCCCGGGTCTTGTCTTCCTGCAATCCAGGGTCATTCAGAATCTTGATGCCATCAATGCTGGACAGCGCCACCTGCATCCAAGCCAGACTCTTGTCGATCTGCTCTTCCGGCTTCTGATCCTTGCCAGTGACAACGTGGGTGATCAGGCCCTTCACGTCCTCGGTCAGGAACTCATGAAGATCGCGCCCGAACATGCCCATGCTGGTGGCAACGGCCACAATCAACGCTGCGCGCGCCATGTTGGTTACCAGGACCATCATCGAATCGCGGCTGCGGCCTGTAACGATTCGATAGCCTTGGATCAGCACCCACAAGGTCATGAGGGTCAGCGCGATGCCGCCCACCCACGCCATCATGTTGTCCATCAGGTCGAAGCCGAACTTGCCGATCCTGTCCCGCAGGTAGTCCAGGATCAGCTTGAAGAACACGAAATCGCCAATCGACTGGACACGCGCGACGTGCCCCATCAGATCCTGGAATCCGCCCGAAAAATCAAAGTTGGCAATCGACCTGATCGTCATACCCACATTCCCTTGGTAATACTGCAATCACATGAGGGGCGACGCAGACGCGCGCACCCTTGGTGCTCCATTCCATGCATCAGTCGATGGACAGCGCTGCCTTCAGCGCGGCCGTCTTGACCAGATCACTGGCAATGGTCTTCATCGGGTCGCCCTTCAGCGCTGCCTGTGCAACGACCTTCTGATTGGCTTCCATCACCTCGATGTAGGCATCGTAGGCCTTCTGCTGTGCCTCGAAGGACTTTGCCTTGGCTGCCATGTCGTTCGCGGTGCGCAACGTGTCGTTCTGCGTTGCGTTGACGTTGCCGAGCAGATTGCTGACATTTCGCTGCTTCTCGATTGCATCGAGGCTATCGAAGAACGACGGCATCGTCTTGAGCATGAAGTCCACCGCATCGTTGTACTTGCGGTTCTGCATCATCCGGATGTTCACGCAGATCTGTTGCTGCTGATCTTTCCAATCGCCCTTGAAATTGAAAACGACCCGGGTCGCGAGAGTCTTCAAGTCGGTGCCGATTCCGCAGGTCTCGGCAACCAGATAATTGGGTGGCACCGGCGTCAGCGGGGCGGAATCCGGCAACCCGAAGGAATTCACGATGCCCTGGATCTGGACCATCGTCTCCTGGTACTCCTTGATCGTCTGCGCCCAGTCCCGTGCCCACTGGGTGTTCTCCTTGACGAACTGGTACTTCTCCTGGAAACGGGCCTGGTACGTATTGATCTGATTGAGGATGTGCTGCCACAGCGCAGGACCCGTTTCCTGCACCGGGCCGATGGCGCCCGCATTGGTCGCTGAGAGGGCCAAGGCAACGCCGAGCACCTTGGCCATCGGCTTGAGTACCTTGCGGGCGCTGGCCCGACGCTTGACGTTGTTCATGGGAAAACTCCTGTTGTTCTGATTGACGTCCACTTGCCTGTCTCCTGCTCGCACGGCCATCAGGCCGCGTCGGACCGGGGTTCCTTTCCCGACCCCTTCCGGTTCTTGTAGAAATCTTCCAGCCACTGCTCCGGGCTGAGCTCGTCTACAGTGACGCGATTGCGGACCGCGGCCGTCTGCAGAACCCGATGCATGACATCGATGTTGTCGGTCGAAGCCGAGATCACCGACAGGATGTCGTCCATGCCGCGCAGGTTGAGCTGGCACACGCTGGAGGCATGGCCCTGCTTGACCAGGAAGCAGCGCGAGCGCTCGTCCAGTGCAGTCACCACCCTGAACTCGGCCTCGGTCAGCTTCAGGCCGTCCATGTAGTCGCTCTTGCTGGCATTCGGGTTCGGCAGCAGGATCAGGGTAGCGGTCTGCTCGATCAGGGCGGCGGAGATATCGCTCTTCAGCGCATCTTCCGGGCTCTGCGTAGCGAAGATGCCGAGACCGTTCTGCTTACGGATGGTCTTCTGCTTGTTCTTCGCGAACTCCTTCAGGCCACCTTCGCCGTCCAGGATCTTCCAGAATTCGTCCATCACATAGATCAGCGGACGACCGTCGATCAGCGACTCCAAGCGGTGCAGCAGGTAATTGATCACCGGCACGCGCACTTCAGGATTGTCGATGATGTCGGTGTAGTCGAAGCCGATGATGTTGGCCTTGCTCAGGTCAACGGTATCGATCGGATTATCGAACACCCAGCCCAGCGAGTTGCCCGAGGTCCAGCGGCGCATGCGCGCGTAGAGGCCATCGTCGCCCATATTGGGCAGGCTCTTCTGGAAGTTGGTCATGCTGCGCAGGTGCATCGGCGTATCGAGCATGCTCTCCACCGCGCGGTAGATATCCTCTTCCTCACGGGCGCTGTACTCGCGCTTGCCGGCCAGCACCTTGATCAGGTCAGCCAGGAACTGCAGGTTGGCTTCGTTGTTCTCGCACTGGAACGGGTTGAAGCCGGTCGGTGCGCCGTTCTCCAGGGCCAGATAGTTGCCACCGCAGGCGCGCACGAAGATCTCCGCGCCGCGATCCTTGTCGAAGAAGAAGATGGTCGGCGACGGCTCGTACTTCTGCACCTGGCTGAGCAGGAAGTTGATCAGCGCGGTTTTACCGGTACCGGACTTGCCGATCACCATGGTATTGGCGATCGCCTTCTCACCCAGCGAATTCTCCGAGGGATGGGTCGCATGGAAATTGAAGTAGTACGGCTGGCCATTGGTGGTCTGCAGCGTGGTGACGCAGTCGCCCCACGGGTTGTTGTGCTGCTTACCGGTGGCGAAGTTGTGCAGCGGCGACAGGCCCAGGAAGTTCAGCGAGCTGACATTGGCCAGGCGTGTGCGATAGCGCCAGTTGCCCGGCAGCTGCGAATAGAACGACGAGGTAACCGCCAGGTCTTCCTTGGTCGATACGAACCCGGCGTTGGACAGCTCGGCTCGGGTCGAGGCGACGTTCTGCGAAAGCTTGGCCTGCGTGTCGCCGTAGACCGCCATGATGAAGTGGTATTCACCCAGTACGAAGTTGCCCGACGACAGCTGATCCATGGCCTGGTCCAGCTCGACGATCTGGCTGACCGCCTTGTCGCCGGAGGAGATCATCATGCCCTTGGTGCGGTCGAGCACCTTCAGCGCGTCCTGGCGCCCCATCGGGCTGAACGAATGGGTGATGACGTATTCGTAGTCGAGGTACTTCAGGCCGTTGAGGATGCCCGGGTAAGTCCCCTCGGCATACTCCTTGATGTTCAGAATGGCGCCGTAGTGATTGGCACCGTTGGGAGTATTGATCGCAAAATCACCGGTCTTGGCCGAGAACATGTGGCGACTGACCGGCAGGTAATCCTTGATCGGTGCCGACAGCACCGGCACCGGCTCGTCGATGCGATTGATCAGGTAACCGAACAGCTCCAGCGTTTCCGAGAACACCACGCCATTCTTGGCTTCGTACATACCCAGGCGATACGGCGCGTAGTCGCGGATCACGGCCTCGACGTTGCCGGCCAGTTCCATCAACTTCTCTACCGCCTGCTCCTGCTCGGCGCGCAGCTTCTCCACGTTCGCCGACTTTTCGACGAAGCGTTTGCCCGCCACCACCGGGCGATAGATCATGGTCAGGTACAGCTCGTTCTGCATGATGCGCTGCGAGGACAGCATGCCCATGTACTGGTCGGAAACGTCCTGGTTGAAGCGCTGCCTGTAGTTGCTCTTGCCCTTCAACGTGCGACGGCGACGGATGTCGTGCACCCAGAAAGCGACGTTGACAAAGTCAGGCGCGCGCAACGTCTGCAGCAGACGGTTGAACGTGTTGTGGCGATGCTCGAGCTCCCACTCCTCTCGGCCGACAAACGGCAGCCCTTCCAGATGCCAGGTCAGCAGGTAGTCGCCGCCCGTGGTCTTGACCACGTTCGGGGCGACATGCGACGACAACGGGATGAACTCACTGATGGAGGTATCAGGGCTGAACATACGACTGCTTCCAAAGAGGTACTGCCAAGAAGTTTCAAGAGACCTGGCGGGCGCGGATGCCCGCCAGGCCGGATCCGGACCTCAATCCATTCGGGCCGGCTTGTTGCGGTAATGGTTGGGGTTGAGCACCCACATGCCATCGTGCTCCTGCACGTTGCGCACCTTCAGCTTGAACATCAGGCGCAGGCCCAGCAGGCGGAAGATCATTTCGTCACGCTTGGCCATGTGCCGCATGATGAAGACCGCCACCGGAATGGTGAGCAGGAACCAGAAGTTCGTGTACATGCTGAGCAGCAACAGCCCGCCTGCCACCATGAAGAATGGCAGGTAGGGAACGCCCAGGAACATCGCTGGACGCGTGCAGCCGCGGAACACGACGTTCTTATGCACTGTAGTACTGGATCACGTGGTTGATCAGGTAGGAGGTGCTGGTGCCACCACCGCACTTGCCGTCGCTGCCATCACCCAGCAGCATGCGCGCGATCTGGCCTGCGGCGCCGATCAGCACGCCACCGATCAGGATCGGGGCGACGTCAGCGATGCGCTTGTGCGCGAAGGCGATCTGGTAACCAGCGAAGATCACCGCGATGGTGACCACGGCGATCGAGGCGATGTTCAGCAGGCCGTTGATGTTGTTGAAGAAGCTGCAGACCTTCTTGTCGGTGCCGCCGAAGTCGGTGGCGCCGTTGGCGAAGACTTGCGGGGCAAACAGTGCGCCGACGAACAGAGTGGCCATCAGCAAGGTCTTCAGCGTGCGCTGGGCCTGGACGAGGTCGAGATTGGATCGCTTCATGGATTGATTTCCTTGTTGATGGACTAACACAACTGAATCGACCAGCCGGGGGACTGGCCGTACCACGACTTCGTCAGAACACGAAGGCCGCATCCCCTGCGGGAATCTGCTGCACCGGTGCGGACTGTGCCGGTGCGTTATATGAACTGCCATTGCCGGCCACTGGCTGATTGCGCTCATTCCAGGGCCGCAACATCACAGGGCCCTCGTTGCTGCCACCTGCAGCACCTGGCAACTGCTGCGGCATGGCCATCGCCTGCGCCGGACCCTGCTGAGGCAGCTGCTGCGGCATGCCACCGGCCTGTTGCTGCGGATAGGCGGCCCCTTGGGTGGGCTGCGCCTGCGGCTGCATCATCCGATCCACCGAGCCCAGTACCACTTTGGAAAGCGCCTGGTCGGCGATGTTCAGCAGGCTGCCCCGCGCCATTGCACCGGTGGACGGATACACGACATACGCACGTGCCGGGTCTTCCGACGGCACGTACACCGGGCCACTCGCCTGCGCAACGATGCGCGCCTGCGCCGGCGAAGCGAGCTGCGGGTGATGCTCGACCTTCACGCTGCGGCGTTCGCCGCGACTCACCACGTCGATCGGTGCAACACCATTGCTGGCAAGCTGCTGCCCACGGCGCATCGAGTCATAGACCTTCTGCACATAGCCATGGCGGAAGCCAGTCTCGAAATTGCCCGAGTAGTAGCAACTGAATGACTTGCCCCAGTCACCACCGGAGCGCTTGTAGCACTCGGCGAGGATCCGAGAACCCGCTTGCAGGTTCGGGCATTGCTGGAAAGCCTTCTCGTAGGAATCCAGACCGTACTTGCCGAGGTTATAGCGGTTGACCTGGGCTAGCCCGATGGAGAAGTTGTAGCCTTTCTCTTCCAGCATCCGAACCGTCGCCAGTGCCTCGTCCAGCGCCTTGGGCTGGCGCACCAGAGCGCCACCGACTACGCCGATGGCATAAGGGTTGCGTGACGATTCAACGTTGATGACGTGCTGCATCACGTCCATCGACACCGCCATCTCCGGGCACGCCATCATCTCCAGTCCTGGCAGCATCCTTCAGCCCTCCTGCCCCTGGGCACGCCCAGGATTGAAATCGATACCGGTGATGTAGCGCGAACCGGCGTGCGCCTTGATATGCACGACGATGTCGATGGTCATCATCAACAGTCGCTTGATCACGTTGAACTCCAGGCCCGAACCTTCGGTGGAGGCCTTCACCATGAGGGCCAACTGGTCCCAGGTCTGCTCCGGACTGCCTGCATGGCAGCTGGTGATCGAACCCGGGTGGCCCGATGCGCAGTTGCGGATGAAGTAGAACGCCTCGTCACCGCGCAGCTCGGCCAGGATGATGCGCTCGGGCTTCATGCGCAGGCAGGCTTCCATGCAGCTCTTGGCACTGACATTGCTGGTGCTCTGCCCACCCTTGGAGTACAGCAGGTGCACCACATTGGGTTGGGTCAGAAACAGCTCGCGCGCGTCCTCGATCGTGACCAGGCGTTCGTTGTCCGGAATATGATTGACCAGCGCTTTCATGAAGGTGGTCTTGCCGCTACCGGTCGCACCGGATACCACGATGTTCTTGCGGTACATCACCGCACGCCGGAAGAACTCGGCGTACTCGCGCTGCTGACGCAGCTCCAGCAGCTCGCGATCCTGCTCGCTGATGCTGCCATCGCTTTCCAGGATCTGGTTGAAGAACCCATCTTCGTGATACTGGCTGAGCGACTTGGTGTGCTTGGACGGCAGACGGATGGTGATCGACACCTTGCCTGCATCGCACGCCGGCGGAATCACGAACTGGGCACGCTGGCCGGTGGGAAACGTGAGCGAGACCACCGGATCGGCATCAGTGATGCGCTGGCCGGTGTTGCTCTCGTTCACCACCGCCGTGCAGAACTGCCGGGCCCGCTCGAAGGTCAGGCTCGGCACATCCACCCGCT
This sequence comes from Stenotrophomonas sp. 80084_Sma, assembly GCF_056481995.1. Classification (NCBI taxonomy): domain Bacteria; kingdom Pseudomonadati; phylum Pseudomonadota; class Gammaproteobacteria; order Lysobacterales; family Lysobacteraceae; genus Stenotrophomonas; species Stenotrophomonas sp. 80084_Sma. The sequence goes on from NZ_CM151177.1 coordinate 2,996,825, forward strand.
GCCACCCCGCCCGGGTTTCCAGGTACAGCTCACCGGGACGGTTGATGCAGATTTCCGTCACTTCCGGGGAAGTCATGTACTCGGCGATGCCCAGCACTTCGTACTGATAGCGCAGGAAATCGCTGGAGACGAGGGCAAGGGGTGACACTTCAGCGTCCATGATCGTTCGTTGGGTTACCGGCGAGGATGCAGCACGCTCGTGAAGTCGACGTCCTTGGCGACGTACACATTCACGATGGTGCCTTGGTTGATGGTCACGGTCGGCGGGCGACGTTGGCTGAGCGACTCGTTGGCCAGGCGTTCCATGGTGCGCGCGGTGGCGCTCTCATAGGGCGACTGGATGGTCATGCCGTTGTTGGCCACCGTGGTGGTCTCCGGGCCATGTTCGGCGGCGGCATACTTGAACGCATCAGCCAGCAAGCTGATCATCAGCGCCGAGGCGATACGACTACCCCAGTGCGCGCTGTACTGGCCCGGATGACCGGCGCCACCCAGCTGATCCACGCCCGGGCTGGACATGGCCACGTCAATACCGTTCGGCGTGGTGATGCGGTCCCAGATCACTTCCACCCGCTTGCCGGTAGGACCACCGCCATAGGCGCCATAGATCTTGGAGCCCTTCGGCAGCAGCAGATTGCGGCCGTTGATCGAGTACACCGGCTCTGTCACCAGGCACGAGGTGTAGCCCGCGATATCAGTGATGATGCGGGTTTCCAGTACACAGCGCAGATAGGTTCCTCGCACCAGCAGCGCATCGGGGCTGCGGATGTAGCTGGCATTGGACACGTCATCCACGTCGGGGCCACGACGCACGCGCGCTGGCGCTGCATTCTGCTGCCCGTTCATCTGCTGAAGCATTGCCCGCGTGTATTCGTCCATGCCCGCCTGCTGCGAGCGCTCCTCATCCTGTGAACTGCCATTGCCAACGAAACCGTCGGCACTGGCACCCATCCGACGTTCGGCAAGCGTCGGACCACGAGGGCCCGCGGAGCGATCTTCCAACGTCACTGGCGGCTCAGGGCGACTCGGCCCCAATGGAGGCGGCGGCAACATCGGAATCGGATCAACGGGCTGCATTGCCTGCGCCGGACCCGGATCGGTCTGGACAGCATCCGGCAGTGTTGGCGTGCTCGCGCGCGCAACATCCGGCACCTTCGGCGCATCGTCCTTGTCTTGGCCCTTGCGGAACAGCAGGAAGCCCATGGCAACAAGCAGCACCACGATACCGCCCAGGAACAGCAGCGCCTTGCGGTTCAATCGCTGCTCTTCAGCCGAGCGCAGCTGCGGCGCGGCCGCGTCCAGATCCGGTGCAGGCTCAGCCTGGGTCGTGCCGAAGTACGGATTCGTCTGCGCCTCCGGAGCAGCCTGTGCACCGTACGGACTCTGGCTCTCGTCGCGTCCGTTGTTCGGGTCGTTTCCGGGAGTGTTCTGCTGGCTCATTTCTTCACGTTCCTTCGCAGGCCGACGACGAAGTCGCCGTGGCGGATGACCAGGTACGGGTAGGTCCCGTGCACGATCAGCGTATTGCCTTCAACCGTGGTGTTGACCACGAAGTCTTCACCGTATTCCGTTTCACGACCGAACACGGCCGGGAAGATACCGGTCTTGTACTCCGGCGAATTCGGTAGTTTCAGGTAGGTGAAACGGCTGTCGTCGTAGGCGTTGACCGGGATCAGCCAACCCATCTTCTTCGCCTTGCTGGTCGAATAGGAGTAGTTGAAGTTGTACTGGCGGTCCTTGGCCAGTTCAGAGCTCAACAGCGGCTGCGCCTCCTCTTCCACCGCTTCCTGCGCGACGCCGAACACGGTGTCGTTCGGGTAGGTGAAGGCGATCTTGTACTGCACGCCAGCACGACGGGCCTGTTCCAGCTGGCGCCAGTCAGTGGCCACCACCTTGAGCTCGAAGATGTAGGAATGGGTCTCGGTGCGCACCATCATGTTGGTGTCGACGTCGACGTTCTTCGGCTTGAGATAGAACACGTTCTCGCGACGGGTCAGTTCCCAGCCGCTGCTGAAGCCGGTGCTGTAGTCGAGGATCTTCTCGTTCGGGCTCAACTCGATCTGGGTGGTCAGGCCCAGGCCGGTGCGAACCGGATAGATGCGGTCCTTCTCGTACTCGTAATGGTCCACCGCCTGCGCCATCGCCGCTGCTGAAAACAACAGCGACAACATCGACAGCAGCGCCAGTGCGCTTCCCCTGATATTTCGACTACTCATCGGTTGCTTGCTCCATCAGCAGTTCCGGTGGAATTGTTCTGCGCCGGCCTCATGGCCGGCTGTCCGGGCATTGCCTGCCCCGGCATTGCTTGCCCCTGCACCGGCTGACCCGGCATGGGCTGCCCCTGTACGGGCTGACCCGGCATCGGCTGGCCCGGCGTCGGGCCATTGGCCGGGACGGCGACCGGCTGGCCGGTGGCCGGATCGATCATCGTGGCCGCGGCCGGGTTGTTGGGATCGTAGACACCCTGGGCCTGCTGCGCGGCCTGTGCAGCCTGCTGCGCCTGCGCCTGCATGGCGCCGTCATCCGGCACCGGGACGCCACGGGAATAGTCGTTGTCGACGCGATACTCGGTGACCTGGAAGGCCAGCGGATTGAGGATGCGATCCTGCTCGGACAGCGCCAGGTTCTGGTTGTAGCCGAAGCGCATCGTCACCAGCTGGTTGTCCAGGTAGGTGGCAACGCCAGTGCGCTTATCCAGCAGGCTGCGCTGGATGCGCACCGAAGCGCCGCGGAAGCTGCCGTTCGCTTCGGCGCCCAGCGGCGTGATGCTGAGGATCTTGACCCGGATGGCACGCTCGCGGCCATACATCACGAACGGGTTCTGCGGGTTGTTGCCGGCATAGCGCACGCGCATGGACTGCGCCACCGGATCGGTGGACATCACGAACACCAGTTCCCAATCGCGCAGGCCCATCACCGCCGAGTCGTACGACTCGCGCGCCAGTACGTACTGGGCCACATTGCTGCGATTGATCGCTTCGTTGCTGGTAATCGTCTCGCCCTGGAAGGTCCCGCTCAGGCGTGCGACCGTCGCGGTACCCGTGTACGCATCGGCCATCACCAGGAACGGCACCTTCTCCTTCAGCGGCAGCATATAGTAGTAGCCGCCCGCCAGTGCGAGCGACATCAGCAACGAGCCCGTGGCGACCCACCAGGCACGGCGCTCGCTGCGACGCGCCATGTCGGCCACGGTGATCTCGTAGCTGACCGCCTTGGCGACCGACTGCTCGACCTTGGGACTGTTGCCGGGATCCTTCTTGCGGAACATGGATTCTTCCGTACTGCTGAAACATCAATGGGCATGGAGCCCCTGCGACAGGCGCGGGGAGCGGCACGTTCGATGGTTTCGAGGTGGACTCAGGTGCCGCTGTTGGAATCAGCGCCCTGCGCCGACGCGGTGGGCGTCGAGCCAGCGCTCTGCACAACGATCTGGTTGCCAACAATGGAGACGGAGATGCCTTGCGCCGAATACGCCGAAGTCAGATCGATCACGGCCTGCTGCGCATTGGTGGTGTCGATCTTCGAGACCGCGCCATACAGCGTGAAGTCCGAGCTGAGGCGGTAGTCCAGTGTTCGTCCGGAATCCTTGGCCCAGCGCTCGAGCATGGCTTTGAGCGTGCCATCCATCGGCGAGGCCTGGTAGACGTAGCTGGAATACAGCGGGATCTCAGTCGTCGCCACGGCAAAGCGGTTGACCGGCTTCCAGCGCCCACCGAAATCGGGGGCGGACTTGGTGGCACACCCTGCCACCATCAGCGCCGCAACTGCGGCGATGGAGATTTTCGCGATAAACGCCTGATTCATACGGGCTTCACTTTGACGTACGAAAAAGCAGTCCCGAGCGTTGGTTCCCTGGCCGTCCGGCGCTGCATGGCGCACGCCGGAATCGGGGAGACGCGCTGGCATGCAGCACACCTGCCCCGGCTCCCCTGCAGCCCGAAAGCTGCCAACCAGGTCGCGGGGCCGCCAGACGTTGCCGACGACACACCCGCACACCCTCACCAACGTCGAAACCATCCTTGTTTCCATGGCACAAACTCCTGGCCACCCTGCGTTACAACTTTTGCCATCCAGCACACACTTCTGGATGACGCACACAGAGTTACACAACCACGCGTCAATTCCATGTCAGACAAGTCTGAAAATCCATGAACAGATGCCGAATTTTTGACTCAGCTCACGATTTCACGTCGGTGAATATGAATCTACGTCACAAATTTAGCGACGTGAATTAGACGTTAAGCATCGGAACGTCGACCTTCGGCAGCAGCCGCGATGTGAAATAGCGATCCTTGTAATAGCGGATCTTGTCGCACTTCACCGGATGCGGTATGCCCTCGTAGAGGAATACTTCCTTGTCCGGCCCCATCGCCTTCAGCTCCTGCGGCAGCATCAGTGCACGCCGCTCTTCGGTGAAGTTGTGGGTCTTCTCACGGGCATGGGTGACGTTCTTCTTGCGGACGGTGGTGTAGCCCAGCATGTCCGAGTAGTCGTTGGCGTCCTGCTGCTCGCGCGGCGCGTACAGGATCTGCAGTGCGTGGTTGGTGATGATCGTGCGTGACACTTCCCGGCCGTACGTGGCATCAAGCTGGGACATGCTCTGGATGATCGGCAGCAGGCGGATGTTGTAACCGGCCATGTAGGACACCGCCGAGGCGATGATCTCGACCTTGCCGATCGAGGTGAATTCGTCCATCAACAGCAGGCACTGGTACTTCAGGTCCGGGTTGGACTTGGGCAGTTCCTTGGTGTTGAGGTTGATCAACTGGCTGAAGAACAGGTTGATGATCAGCCGGCTCTCGGCCAGCTTGTTCGGCTGGATGCCGATATAGATGGTCATCTTCTTCCTGCGCACATCGGTCAGCAGGAAGTCGTTGCTGCTGGTGGCCTTGTCCAGCACCGGATTGATCCAGGGATTGAGCGGCTCCTTGAAGGTGCCCAGGATCGAGGCGAAGGTCTCATCGGCCTGGGACAGCATGTTGGCGAATGCCGAACGTGCGTTGCCACTAAGGAACGACCGCTCCGACAAGGCCTTGAGGTACTTCTTCAGATCGGTGCCGTCGCCCGATGACAACCGGTAGACCGCGCCCAGCGTCGGCGTGCCCGAGCCGCCCGGGAAACCACTGCTGCGCTCGTCATCCCAGTTCTCGAACAGATACAGGGTGAAGGCCATGAACGCATTGCGCGCCTGGCTGACCCAGAATTTCTGGTCCTCGGCCCCGTCCGGATACAACATCGCGGCGATGCTCATCAGGTCCGAGACACGGAACGCCGGGTCATCGGAAACATAGCTGAGCGGGTTCCAGCGGTGCGTGCGCCGATCTTCGGCGAAAGGATTGAACAGGTAGATCTCCTGCCCTTGGCTGGCACGCCAGCCACTGGTCAGGTCGAAGTTCTCCTGCTTGATGTCCAGCACCACCAGCGATTCGCCGTACTCCAGCAGGTTCGGGATGACGACGCCCACGCCCTTGCCTGAACGGGTGGGCGCTGCAAGGATCACGAACTGCTGGCCGTCCAGCCGCACCAGCTTGCCGCCATGGCTGCCAACCACGATGCTCTGGCCGGTCTTCTTGAACATGCCGTGCTTGGACAGGTCGGCGCCGGTGGCAAAGCGCGCGTCGCCGTGCAACGAGCGCTTGTCCTTCTTCAGCAGCAGCACCAGGCCGGTCACCAGCAGCACCAGCAGCGGCAGGCCGAAGCCGAGATAACCGGCCCACTTGATCTTGCCCACGAACGGCGCGACCTGCGGCTGGCCAATGGCGTGGTAATACTGGTAGTACGTGTTCCAGGTGAACAGCTTGGTGTCCAACCCCAGCAACAACAGGGTCAGGTAACCGGAAAACACGAAACCAAGCAGCAGGGTCGCCAGCGTGATGATGGCGATGAGCAGATACTTCTTACTGGGCAACACCCGGATCCTCCATGATGCGCACAAGGGCGCGACGGCCTAGCGGCGGCGCCAGCGCGACGCCTTCTTCCGCAGGTGGTTTTCGTTCTCCAGCCCGGGCTCTTCGCCCTCTTCACGCACCAGTGCCTGCAGGCGTTGGCGCGCTTCGGCCAGCGACATCAGGTCGGTCAGACGATCCCCATCGTCGGCGACGACCGCATGGCCGACCACATCGCCCGGAGCGTACACCGGCGCGTAGGACACCGCTACCAGCTGATAGCGACCGCGCGTCTCCAGCACATGCCTGAATTCCTGCATCGACATCCTCCTTATTCCAGCACTCCGCAGCCCCTGTGTTTCGCATCATGCCGACGTCCATGTCGTCATTACATGCAGGACGCCGACAACAATGCGCCGAACCTGCTTTCGTACCGAGCCCGTGCCGGGCTTGCCGCAACCCCACGGATCAAACGCTGATTTACCCTCAGCATGGCTGCTGCTGTTGCGGTGCAGCAGTACAATGCACGGCTCCCCGCCCCCATCGCGCCCCCGCATGAGCCCCAACTCTTCCCTGGCTGCGCGGCTGACGCCCCGTCAGCGCACCCTGATCATCCTTGCCCTGTCCCTGGGCGGCTTCGCCATCGGTACCAGCGAGTTCGCCAGCATGGGCCTGATGCTGGAAATCAGCCGCGGCCTGTCGATCAGCGAAACCCAGGTCGGCCACCTGATCAGCGCCTACGCCATCGGCGTGGTGGTCGGCGCGCCGATCCTGGCCTTCGTCGGCGCCAGTTTCCCGCGCCGCAAGCTGCTGCTGGCGCTGATGGGCTTCTACGCCGTCGGCAACCTGGCCAGCGCCCTGGCCCCGAACTACGGCACGATGCTGATCGCACGTTTCGTTGCCGGCCTGCCGCATGGCGCCTACTTCGGCGTGGCGATGCTGGTGGCCGCCGCGATCAGTCCGGCCGGCCAGCGCGGCCAGGCGATGTCGCGGGTGCTGCTGGGCCTGTCGATCGCGATCCTGATCGGCAACCCGCTGACCACCTGGCTGGGCCAGCAGCTGAGCTGGCGCACCGCCTTCGCCCTGGTCAGCCTGCTGGCCATCGCCACCGTGGTGATGATCGCGCGCTTCCTGCTGCCGGACCCGGACGAGGTGCGCACCTCGCCGATGCGCGAACTGCGTGCCTTCAACACCACCCAGGTGTGGCTGGCGCTGGCGATCGGCGCGGTCGGTTTCGCCGGCATGTTCTGCGTGTTCACCTACCTGGCGCCGACCCTGGTGCAGGTCACCGGCGTGGCCGAATCGTGGATGCCGTTGGCGGTGGGCGTGTTCGGCATCGGCGCGATCATCGGCAACATCGCCGGTGGCTGGCTGGTCGACAAATTCCACTTCAAGGCCGCTGCGGTGGTGCTGCTGTGGTCGATCGTGATGCTGCTGCTGTATCCGCTGGCCGCACAGTCGGTGTGGACCATCGGCCCGATGATCATCACCGTCGGCACCATGGGTGCGCTGGCTGCGGTGCTGCAGACGCGCCTGATGGACGTGGCCGGCGAAGCGCAGACCCTGGCTGCCGCCTCCAATCATGCCGCCTTCAATACCGCCAATGCGCTCGGCCCGTGGCTGGGCGGCATGGCGATCAGCGCCGGCTTCAGTCCGGCCAGCACCGGCTATGTGGGCGCGGCCACCGCCATCGGCGGCCTGCTGCTGTGGTGCGTGGCGGTGATGGTGGACAAGAAGCGCAAGGCCGCCGTCGTCGGCAGCCACTGAACACCGCGCCGGGTCGTCAGCCGTTGCCCATGCGGCGGCGGCGATCCGGTCGCAGCATCGCGGTATCGCCGGCCGCCAGGGTCGGCCGCGCCAGCTCACCGCGCTTCACCCGGTCCAGCACCCGCTGCGAATTGGCCGCGCAATCGATGCCCTCCGGCCGCGCCTGGATATCTTCGATCAGGGCCAGCAGGTGCGCACGGCTCTCTGACAGCCGCAACTGCAGCGCTTCGATGTCGGCCACCTTCTGCTGCAGCATCGTGATCAGTGCCTCGTGCTGCCACTGGCCCATGTCCGGCGGCAACAGCGCGCGGATCTCTTCCAGGCTGAAACCGGCGCGCTGCGCACCGGTGATCAGTTCCAGCAGCAGCACCGCCTGCTCCGGATAATCGCGGTAGCCGTTGGCCTGGCGCTGGACCACCAACAACCCGGCCTCTTCGTAGAAGCGGATGCGCGACGCTGCCAGACCCGTGCGGCGGGCCAGCTCACCGATCTTCATCTGCCTGAATCCTCGACATGGAAGCCTGTTGACCTTCAATCAAACTTGAAGGTTAGCGTAGCCCCATTCCCCTGTCCTGGAGCTGTCCGATGTCGCTGTTCTCGCCCCTGGCACTGCCCTCCGGTGCCGTCATCCGCAACCGCATCGCCAAGGCGGCGATGGAGGAAAACATGGCCGACGCTGACCACGCTCCGTCCGAAGCGCTGCTGCAGTTGTACCAGCGCTGGGCCGACGGCGGCGCCGGACTGATCATCACCGGCAACGTGATGGTCGATGGGCGCGCCATGACTGGGCCCGGCGGCGTGGTACTGGAGGATGACCGCCACCTCGACCGCTTCACTGCCTGGGCGGACACTGCCCGCTCGCGGGGTGCGCAGATGTGGATGCAGATCAATCACCCGGGGCGGCAGATGCCGGCCGCACTCGGTCAACCCGCGCTCGCGCCGTCGGCCGTTGCATTGCAGATGGGCGCGCTGTCCAAGCAGTTCGCACCGCCGAAGGCGATGACCGAGGACGACATCGACTCGGTGATCGCGCGCTTCATCCGCAGTGCCGAACTGGCCGAGCGCGCCGGTTTCAGCGGGGTGGAGATCCATGCCGCGCACGGCTACCTGCTCAGCCAGTTCCTGTCGCCGTTGTCGAACCGGCGCGAAGACCACTGGGGCGGCAGCCTGGAAAACCGTGCGCGCCTGCTGCTGGAGATCGTGCAGGGTGTACGCGCGGCGGTGGCGCCCACATTCGTGGTGGCGGTGAAGCTCAATTCCGCCGATTTCCAGCGCGGCGGTTTCTCGCCCGAGGATGCGCGCGCCGTGGTGGAGATGCTGGCCCCCCTCGGCGTGGATCTGGTCGAACTGTCCGGCGGCAGCTATGAAGCACCGGCCATGACCGGCGCCGCACGCGACGATCGCAGCGTGGCCCGCGAAGCGTACTTCCTCGAATTCGCACGCGAGATCGCCACGGTGGCAACGATGCCGTTGATGGTCACCGGCGGCATCCGCCGCCGCGAGGTCGCAGAACAGGTACTGGCCAGCGGCATAGCCATGGTCGGCATCGCCACCGCACTGGCGATCGAGCCGGATCTGCCACAGCACTGGCAGCAGGGCCGCGACCCGGCGCCGACGCTGCGCAACATCAACTGGCGCAGCAAGCCGCTGGCGGCCAGCGCACACATGGCGGCAGTGAAGTATCAGCTGGGCCGGTTGAGCCGGCGCCGCCCCACCGCACCCACGGTTTCACCGGCATGGGCACTGCTGCTGGCACAGGCGGCCGCACAGTGCCGGACCCGCCGCTATCGGCGCTGGATCAGCGCCCGCGCCATCGCACATTGAGCCGCGCGGTCTTCTCATCGCCGCAGCGATGCGCCACCATCTGCAGGATCGGCGGCAGTCCGCCGCCGGTCGCAGCACGCAGAAGGAACCACCGTGGCAGCAGGATCAACCAGGAACCGCGAAAAGCTGCTCGATGACCTGCTCTCGCTGGGCCGCAACTGGGCACTTGCCATCGCCATCGCCGGTGCCGGGGCTGCCGTCCACTACAACGAATCGGTCTACGAGGCCGGGCTCTGGCGCGGCCTGTTGCCCACGCTCTGCTTCCTGGTCGCGATCATCTGGATCGTGCTCAGCATCATCCGCTTCGACCTGACCATCCAGCAGCACTTCGAGCGCAAGCTGTCGCGCTGGCTCAGCCGCCTGCTCTACGTGGTGCTGCTCGGTACCGGCATCACCGCCGTGTTCTTCGTCACCGAGCTGGCAGAGAACAATCATATTGCGCGGATGTGCGACTCGGTAGCCAACGAACCCGGCAGCCGCATCCACAGGTCGGCCGAATGCCAGCGCCTGTATCAGCACCGCGCTGCCTACCGGCAACGGCTGGAATCGGCCGAGGGTGAGTTCGACTGAGGCCTGCATCGGCCCTGCATCGCGTGCGCGAAAAACACATGGCGTGGATATGTGATCGGGCACAGTGGCTGCGCCTCCCTTGCAGCAAACGAACGCCGCCGACATGCACCACCCGCCCGCCCCTGCCCGTCACGACGCCATCGCTCTGCAGGCTGGCGTGCTCGGCAGTGTGCTGGGCGTGACGCTGTTCAAGGCGATCGCACTGTCAGCGCTGGCGAGTGGCTCTTTGATGGTGATCGGGCTGTGGCTGCTGGCCTGTGCGCTGCTGGCTGCCTGGGCACTGGCCGCCTGCCTGGCCTGCCTTGCGCTCAGCCGGCGCGTATTCGTGCTGATGCTGGCGCTGAGCATGATACTGATGATCTGCGTCGCCTGACAGCAGCAGGCGCCGGACTATCGCGCATCTGTTACAGAATAACAAGTGTGATTGGACGGATTGCGCGCGCCTGGGGTCACAGATTTGAATTCCATGGCCAGCCCGGCACCACCCGAGACCTCCCCATGCACCTGCCGCCCCTGCTTCGCGCCTCCCTCACCGCCGTTGCCCTGGCCTCGCTCAGCGCCTGTGCCACCTATGACGACAGCAACATGCATCAGGCCTGCCAGGAGTCGCCGCATCTGAAGGACCTGCCGCGCGAAGTGGCTGCCCGCGAGAGCCGCTGCAACAAGAGCATGGAAGTGTGGTCGAGCGAGCGCAAGGGCAGTGACAGGCCGATCGACCTGAGCGGCAAGAAGAAGGATCTGTAACCGCACCCGGCGCAGCCCACATCGGCTGCGCCTCCGCCCTGTACGTCAGTCTGCCTCCGGCAGTCCGAACCCGCGCTGCAACGCTTGGCGCAACCCTGCCTGATCACCTCCCGCATCGCAGGCCCACGCGACAATTCCATCGGGCCTCACCAGTACCGCCCCCAGGCCGAGCGCATCGTCCACCGCCGAGGCAATGCGGGTGAACGGCTGTCGCCAACGGTCGACGGGGTTGTACGAAGCGCCGTTCTCATCGAACACAAGCAACACCCCCTGCCCCGTCCTCAGCACCTCTCCCATGCGGCGGCCATCGGCCAGCAGGAAGTCCGGCACGCTGCGACCGGCCAATGGATGGCCATCGCCCAGATCGAGCTGTTGCGACACGCCCCAGACCCGTTCGGCCAGATAGGTGGCGCCATCGCGGGTGCCGGCCAGATCGGCCATGACCGCCGCCAACGCGCGCGAACCGGCTCCAGGACGCATCAGCGCAACCTGCGCGCGCGACCAATCCAGTACGTTGGCGCCAATTGGATGCCGTTCCGCGTGATAGCTGTCCAGCAGCGCCACGTCAGCGTCACCGCGTATCACGCTGGCGAGTTTCCAGCCCAGGTTCATCGCATCGCCGATGCCCAGATTCAGGCCCTGCCCTCCCAACGGGGAATGCACGTGCGCAGCGTCGCCTGCCAGCAGCACGCGGCCGTTGCGATAGGCGCTGGCCTGGCGCGCACCATCGGTCCAGGTGCTGTGCAGATGCAGCGCGGTGATGGTCACGTCGCGGGCAGACACACGTCGCAGCAGCGATTGCGCTTCATCCAGCGCGAGAGGTTTTCGATGCCCGGCACCGCCATCGAAATCGGCAAGCGCGAGCACACCGGGTGGATTGAAATTGCACATGCCCTGTGCGGTGTACTGACGGCCCGGGGTCAGCACGCCGGGATCTTCCAGATCGACCTGCAGCGAATGACCGGTGAATTCGGGATCCGTGCCGATGAAACTGAAACCGCATTGCTTGCGCACTGTGCTGCGGCCTCCATCGCAACCTACCAGCCAGCGACCACGTACCGCCCCGTCAGCGGTCTCGATCTCCACTTCGGTGGCACCGGCGCGCACCGCCTGTACCGCACGCCCGCGTTCGATGCGCACGCCCAGCGTGGTCGCACGTTCGGCCAAGACCGTTTCCAGGGCCTGCAGCTCCACCGCCATCTGGCTGCCCACCGGCGACGGCAGGCGCCAGGTCCAGCGCGTGCGGTCGACGTCGTCCAAGGCAAACGGTATTCCGGCGAAGTGGCCGCCCAGCACCCGCGGCTGCGCGAGCCAATGGGCGGTGCCGGGCGGCGGCGCCCCCTTCTCGGGCTTGAGCACCTGTGTCGCGGCGACCGCGTCCAACAGGCCGCGCCGATCCAATGCCTCCAGCGTAGGGGCGTTCAAGCCGCGGAGCCCGAATGGCAAGCGCTTCAACGGCGAACCGGCGAACCTGGCCTGTTCCAGCACCAGCACTGAACACCCGGCCTGGGCCAGTTCACTGGACAGGAACAGGCCGACCGGGCCGGCACCGGCAATGACGACGTCGTACAGCATGGGAAATCCTTGTGAGCACCGGGTCGGCGCTCTGGTGGGTCAAATGTTACACTCGGTGTACGTTTCCACAAGTGAACCGCCCATGACCCCGCCTCCAGGTCGTCGCGAACAACGCAAGGCCGAGACCCGACAAGCGATTTCGGACGTCGCCACCGAGCTGATCATCCGGCGTGGCTTCGAGGCCGTCTCCATGTCCGAAATCGCCGAAGCCGCGGGCGTCTCACGCAAGACGGTCTTCAACTACTTCGCCAGCAAGGAAGACCTGGTGTTCGATCGCGATGAGGAGGCGCGCATGCTGCTGCGCGAGGGCATGATGGCGCGCAGCGGCATGACCCCGTTGGCGGCCTTCCAGTCACTGGTGCGCGAGTTGCTGGAGGCTGGCCATCCGCTGCTGCGCATCAATGCCGGCGCTGCCGCCTTCTGGGGCACCGTGGCGGAGAGCCCGGTACTGGTCGCGCACGCGCGACGGCTGCAGGCGCAGTTGACTGACGACCTGGCGCGATTGATGGCCGACGCTGCCGGCCGGTCAGAACATGACGCCGAAGCGCGATTGGGCGCGGCCATGCTGCTGGCGTCGATGGTGGCGGCCTATGAGAAGGGATTGGCAAGCCAACTGCAGGGCGAGGACCCGCGTGAGGCCATGCTGCAGCTGATCGTGCGCGGCGCCACCGGGGTACTGGTGGCCTTGGCGGGCACCCCGTATACGGACCCCGGCGCGCGTCCATAACGCATTCGGGGGATAGGTCACGAAGTGTTGCAAATGCTAATCTTTCTCATTTGCAGACACCCCCCTCTCCCGATGCCTTTTCCAATGCCCCTGCAACGCGCCTTGTGCCTGGCACTGATCCTGCCCCTGGCAACCCTTGCCCATGCTGTCGAGCCCTCCACTGCCGCGCCAAAGGACCTGGACAAGGTCCAAGTTCGCGGACGTGCACAGACCCTGTACCGGGTGGACGATGCTGCGGTCGGCACCCGCACGGATACACCGCTGGAGCTGGTCCCACAATCGATCCAGGTCATCCCGCGTGAACTGATCGACGATCAGGCCGCGCGTCAGGTGACCGACCTCTATCGCAGCATCAGCGGCATCAGCTACTTCAGCTATGCCGGGGTGACCCTGCGCGGCTTCCGCCAGGAGAACGTGCTGTATGACGGCCTGCGCGGCGACCCGTATGCAGGTTTCTCGGTCCCGCAGTTGTTCAACATCGAGCGCGTGGAAGTGCTGAAGGGACCGGCAGGTGCGCTGTATGGCGGTGGTGATGCAGGCGGCGTCATCAACTATGTAACCCGCAAACCGAAAGCCAGTGCCGGACGCAACATCGAGATCCAGCTGGGCGACAAGAACTTCCGTGCCGGATCGATCGAGGGTACCGGGCCGTTGAATGCCTCCGGCAACGTGCGCTATCGCGCCGGGCTGTATGCCGACAGTGAAAAGGGCGTGCGCTGGAACACCGACAGCGAAAGCGTGATCGGCGACGCCTCGCTGGCCTTCGACATCGGCCAGACCGGCGAGCTGGTGCTGCAGTTCACCGACATCACCCAGAACCTCGGCGGCAACCGCCTGCGCGGCGTGCCGGTGAATGATGCGGGCACCTTCCTGACCGACCGCCGCTGGAACCACAACGAGGCCAGCGACTTCCTCGACATGCGCGCCAAAGTGGCGCTGGCGCAGTACCGCTTCGCACCACGTGACAATCTGGATGTGGACTTCGCCGCTCGCTGGTTCAGCAACAACGAGCACCAAATGTACCACGAGCCGATGGGCCTGATCGATCGTGACCGCGATGGCGTGGCCGAGTGGATGACCCGCCAGCTGCGCAACCAGATCCGCGACAACGAAGCATTCACTGCCAACGGCAATGCAGTCTGGCGGGTGACGACGGGCGCGGTTGAGCACAAGGTGTTGTTCGGTGCCGATGTGTACCAGCTGGATGCGGATTTCACTGCACAGACCGCCAGCAGCGCCGACCTTGCCCGTGGTGCGGGGCCGGTGCGCGGTATCGACCTGTTCAATCCCGTGTATGGCGCCAGTACCTGGCACGACTACAACCTGGCGGCCCTGCCCTGGCGCAGCACGTCCACCCGCAGCATGCGCTATGGCGGCTATCTGCAGGACGAGCTGGCACTGGGCACACGCTGGCATGTGCTGGCCGGGCTGCGCTGGGATGGCTTCAAGGACGACGACCGCATTGCCGGTAGCAGTGTGGACGGCAACGACCTCAGCTGGCGGCTGGGCAGCACGTTCACCGTGCGCGAGGGCCTGAATGTCTACGCCAACATGGCCAGCGGCTTTGTACCGCAGAGTGCCGGCAACCAGAATCCGGCTGCCGGCGGACCGTTCGATGCCGAGCGCAGCAAGCAGTGGGAAGTGGGCATGAAGTCCCTGCTGGCCAACCGTGTAACCTTGAACATGGCCGCCTACCGGATCGACCGCAGCAATATCGTGCAGGCCACCGGCGAAGTGATCGGTGGCGTGAACCAGTTGGCCGCGCTGGGCCTGGTGCGCAGTACCGGCATGGAGCTGGATCTGCTGGCCGACCTCACCGAGCGCTGGGTGCTGAATCTGACCTACGCCTACAACGATGCGCGGGTGAAGGATGCAGGCCCGAATGGCATCACCAACGCTTCCGGCGACCGATTCGCCAATGCGCCACGCAACAAGCTGGGAATGTGGACGCGTTATGACCTTCCGGCGATCAACTCCGCCATCGGCTTTGGCATGGATCACGTTGGCGAGCGCGTCAGTCTGGACGGGCAGACGGTCAAGGCTTACACCGTGTTCGACATGAGCTGGAAGACCACATGGAAGCAGTGGCAGTTCCAGGCCAACGTCAAGAACCTGTTCGACAAGGTATATGCAGCCAGCGGTTTCATCGCGCGCAACGGGCATTTCCCGGGTGAGCCGCGGCGGGTGTACGTGCAGGCCGCTTACAGCTTCTGACGCAGGGCTGGGGGCGGTGATGACGGGGAGGTGGCAACCCACCTCCCCTGTGGGTGTCAGTGCGAGCAGGCCACCAGCATCGAGCGGGTGGCCATCTGGGTGGAAGTGAAGCCGTTCTTGTTGCCCACCGCGATGGCGTTGCCGTCGTCGCCATCCTTGCTGAAGACTACATAGCCGTCTGGGCACATCTGTCCGGCCTTTTCGTAGCAGCCACTCCAGGAACTGGAGCCGCTGCAGTCGATGGAGACGCCGCGCCGGCCATCGGGTGTAACGGTCATCTGCGCGGTGGTACAGCCACCCAACGCGGCCACAAGCAACAACGGAACGAACAACTTCATGGGTACTCCAGGGATTGGGGGGCAGCGAGTGGGCGCCAAGGCTGGAGTGCCTGGATTGCGCGAACCTTGCGCCGACAGCGTGTTTCCTGCGCCACCACAGCCGTGCGGAAGATCGGGAAGGCACGCCATGTTCACGCAATGTTCCTGTAATACGGTGCCGGCGCGTGCCGAACCGCCCTGCCACACCCCTTCCTGCCCAAGCCCTGCCGATGCACATCCTGCTGATCGAAGACGAAGCCGAACTGGCCGCCACCCTGAAATCCGCCCTGCAGCGCGAGCGCTACGTGGTGGACCTGGCCAACACGCTGGCACTGGCCCGCGAAGCGGCCCTGTGCGGATCGCACGATCTGGTGCTGCTGGACCGCACCCTGCCCGACGGTGACGGGCTGGGATTGATTTCCCTGCTGCGTGAGCGCATCCCAGGGGTGCCGATCATCGTGCTGAGCGCGCTGGGGCAGCTGCCGGACCGCATCGCCGGCCTGGATGAGGGCGCGGACGACTATCTGACCAAGCCCTTCGCACTTGAGGAACTGTTCGCCCGCATCCGCGCTGCAGGGCGCCGGCCGAGCGGCATGCAGGTGGAACTGGTCAGCATCGGCCGGTTGGTGTTCGACCCGGCATCGGGTGAAGCCAGTGTGGGCGGGCAACGGCTTGAGCTGCCGCGCCGCGAGATCCGTGTGCTGACCGCGTTGGCCCGGCGGCTGGGGCGCACCGTGCTCCGCGAGTCGATTGAAATGGCGGTGTATGGATTCGATGACGGCATCCATTCCAACACGCTCGACTCGCACGTCTCGCGCCTTCGCCGCAAGCTGGCCGATGCCGATGCAGGAGTAGAGATACACGCCATCCGTGGCGTCGGCTATCTGATGCGGGAAGCCAAGTAATGGCGCGTCGTCCCTCGCTGAAGCGCCCGTTGATCGTCAAAACGCTGATCTATCAGCTGCTGGCGTTGCTGGTGGCGTTCTTCGCGCTGCTGATGGTGCTGATACGTGCCGACAGCGGTGGCTACTACACCATCCAGACCTTCGCGCCGGTGGCGGCCGACGCGGTGCACCGCGACCGCAATGGCGACCTCTACGTGCAGAACACGCCGGAACTGGCCGAACTGCTGAAGGTCGTTCCCGGTGCATGGTTCATCGCCGAGGATGAGCACGGCCACCACGTTACGTTCGGGCCTGTGCCGCCGGCCTATGCCTCGCTGGTAGGCGCACTGGATGGCATCCCCTTTGGCGACCTGCGCGGGCGCGACCGCAGCGATGGCCTGGCCGTCGTGGTCCGCCAGCACAGCGGGCCGGCCGGCAAGCTGACCATCATGGCCCATGGCGAAACCGATACGCTGACCTGGCAGATGGCGTTGGCGGCACACATCATCACCCTGCCGATCTTCCTGCTGCTGGGCCTGGCCACCATCGTCCTGACACCGATCATCGTGAGACGAGCCCTGGCCGGGGTGGAGCGCATCGCCCAGGAAGCCCGCAACATCTCCGCCAGTCGGCGCGGTGTCCGCCTGACAGAAACCGCGGTGCCGGTGGAGATCGCTCCGTTGGTGACGGCGGTGAATGAAGCACTGGAGCGGCTGGACGAGGGGCACGAGCGGCAACGCCGCTTCATCGCCGCCGCCGCGCATGAGCTGCGTACCCCCATTGCGATTCTGAGGGTGAAGGTCGATGCGGCCGACGACGCCACCTCGCGCAACCTGGCCGTGGAAGTGGCACGGTTGGCGACGCTGGCAGAGCAGTTGCTGGATCTGCACCGCATGGACGAAGACGGGCCGAAGGAAACCATCAACCTGGCGCGGGTGGCCAAACGGGTGGCCGCCGATCTGGCGCCGCTGTTGATCCAGTCGGACAAGACCGTAGCCGTGGCGGTGGAATCGCACTTCCCGGTGTTCGGCGAGACCGGCGCAGTGGAGCGGGTAATCTCCAATCTGGTGCTGAATGCTGCCGAACATGGCGGACGCCAGATCATCGTGCGCGTTCAGGGCAGCTGCCTGGAGGTCGAGGACGACGGCCCCGGCATACCGGTCGACCAGCGCGAACGGGTTTTCGAACCCTTCCAGCGGCTGCGGCCACGGCAGACAGGCGCAGGACTGGGGTTGAACCTGGTGCGCCAGGTGATCGACCGCCACGGCGGCCACGTCACGATTCTGGATGCGCCTGGCGGTGGTGCATTGATCCGTGTTGAGTTTCCACTGCACCCGGGCGTGACCAGCGCGCCACCGCTGGAGCACTGAACACACCGCGTGCACCTGCGTAACTGGCACCTGTCCATGCGATGCCGGTAGCGAGGACAGGCAAGGTTGCGGCAATGTTCGCTGCACAGCATCGAGGTGTGGCACCTGCCGTGCCACCGCGTTCCGATCTGACAGGAAGCCTGCATGTGACCCAGGGAGCTCCTCCACCATCCTCTTCCACGCGCACTGTGCCACCGCGGAATTCGCCGGGCCTTACCGCTGCCGCGTGGAATCGCCGCCCGCGTAGTGGCCGCGCGCTCGGCCTGGAACATTGGCCGCTCTGGCTGCGGGAAGTTCCCGAAGCCGAGCGCGCAGGTGTATTGATGCGGCTGTTCGGCGCCTTGTTCCTGCTGCTGCCCGGCATTGCACTGGTCGCTTCAACGTATCGGCACGCGAGCGCAGCGGCGGCCGCTGCCGTGCTCCTGTTCGTTGCCGTGCATGCCGCGCTGCATGGGTTGGCGGCATGGCGCGCGGCAACCTCGCGCCCGATGCCACCACTGCTGCGCGCTCTGGATGATCATGCCGCTGGGATAATGATTGCCAGCGCGCTGCTGATCGCCATCGGTGCAGGAATGACGAAGCTGCCTGTTCCAACATTCTTCTGGTTGTTGGCCGGCGTGGTGAGTCAACTCTTCGCTGCGCGATTGTCAGGTCACCGGCTGCGCAACGCACTGCTGGTTCTCGGTAGTGCCCTGCAGTTCATCGCCGTAGCATTGCTCGCCCTTCTTGCCGCACGCTGACACAGCGACAGCCCCGCAAGGTTCACGCAACCCAGCGCATCGAGACTCGACGGCCAACCCCGTCTGCCACGCCAGACGTGTGTCTCTACTGCCGCGAGGACCCGCGATGACCTGTCTCTACTGGATGCTGCGCCGATGAGCGCCGCACCACGCAAGCGCCGCCGGGCGCTCATGATTGCTGCCGCCCTGCTGTTCAGCGCACTGATTCTGTTCGCATGGTTGCGGCCCGCACCACCTCCGCAACTGCAGGTTGCGCCGGTCGTTCGCGGCAGCATCGAACAGGTGGTGGAAGCCACTGGCACGCTGAAGCCCTCGCGACTGGTAAGCGTGGGCGCGCAGGTCTCCGGCCGCATCGACACCCTGCATGTGAAACTGGGCGACAAAGTGAAAGCCGGCGATCCCATCGCCGATATCGATTCGCGCACGCAGCGCAATGCATTGCTGAGCGCGCAGGCCGCACAGCGCACCGCGCGCGCCAACCGCGATGCACTGGCCACCGACCTGCGCCAGTTCGAGTTGACACTGCATCGGCAGCAGCAACTGGCTGCCGTGCAACTGGTGGCCCGCGCCGACTTCGATGCAGCCCAGGCCAAGGTCGACGCCACCCGTGAACAGATCGCCGCGTTGGACGGTGAAGTTGCGCGTCGACAGACCGACGTCGATGTCGCGCAGACCAATCTGGAGTACACCCGCATCACCGCCCCCACCGACGGCACCGTACTGGCCGTGGTCGCGCGCCAGGGGCAGACCGTGAATGCGGTGCAGAGCGCACCGACCATCGTGATGCTGGGCAATCAGGACGTGATGACGGTATACGCCGAGATCTCCGAGGCTGACGTCGTACACACCGCTGTTGGGCAGGAGGCGTTCTTCACCATTCTTGGTGATGCCGGTCGCCGCTACAGCAGCAGGCTTCGGGATATAGCACCAGCACCGGAATCGATCACCAACGAAGACAGTTCCAGCCTCGCCGCACCGGCGGTGTCGGGTGGCAGCCGCACGGCCATGTACTACAACGGCCAGTTCGACGTGGACAACGCCGATGGCCGCCTGCGCAGCTACATGACCGCGCAGGTTCGCATCGTGCTGGGCCGCGCCAACGACGTACTGACCATTCCCTCGGCCGCATTGGGTGCGCGCGCCGTCGATGGCAGCTACAGCGTGCAGGTCCGTGGTGCCGACGGCCGCGCCAGCACGCGGCGCATCACCACCGGGCTGGATGACCAGATCCAGGTGGAAGTACGCGACGGGCTGAACGAAGGCGAACAGGTCGTGCTGGCGCAGGCCAACGTCGAAGCCACCAGCGCACCCGCTCAGCCCAAATGAGTACGACCATGACCGAGCCACTGCTGCGCGTTCGCGGCGTACGCCGTGAATTTGCCGCGGGCGAGCAGACACTGGTGGTACTCGACGGCATCGACCTGGATATTCACGCAGGTGAACTGGTGGCCATCGTAGGCCAATCCGGTTCGGGCAAGTCCACGCTGATGAACATCCTGGGTTGCCTGGATCGCCCTTCCGCTGGCGTCTATCAGATCGCCGGGCGCGAGACCGCGCAGATGTCGCCTGATGAACTGGCCGAACTACGCCGCGAGCACTTCGGCTTCATCTTCCAGCGCTACCACCTGCTGACCGATCTGACTGCACTGAGCAATGTGGAGGTGCCTGCGATCTACGCCGGCATGCCTGCCGAAGCACGCCATGCACGGGCAGCCACCCTGCTGTCGCGGCTGGGTCTGGGCGAGCGCATGCAGCATCTCCCTGGCGAGCTCTCGGGCGGCCAGCAGCAACGCGTTTCGATTGCGCGTGCGCTGATGAATGGTGGCGCGGTGATCTTCGCCGACGAACCCACAGGTGCGCTGGATACGCATTCCGGCAAAGAGGTGATGAAGATCCTCGGCGAGCTGCACGCCGAGGGCCATACCGTGGTGCTGGTCACGCATGACATGGCCGTGGCCGAGCATGCGCAGCGCATCATCGAAATCCGCGATGGGCGGATCGTGGATGATCGTGCAACCGGTACTGCTCTGGCGGCGGGCGTGGCGACGCCAGCCGTGCCCCAATCCGCGGGTAGCAGCGGCTGGCAGGTCTGGCGGGACCGTTTCGCTGAAGCCTTCCGCATGGCACTGCGCGCGATGAACGCCCACCGCATGCGCACCTTCCTGACCATGCTCGGAATCATCATCGGCATTGCTTCGGTCGTGGCGGTGGTAGCACTGGGCACCGGTGCACGGCAGGCCATCCTGTCCAACATCTCCTCGTTGGGTACCAACACGATCGAGATCTATCCCGGTTCCGGTTTTGGCGACCTGCACTCGGCGCGGGTGGAAACACTCACCCCCGGCGACAGCGTGGCCTTGGCCCGGCAGCCATTCGTGGACAGCGCCACCCCGGGTGTTGCCACCAGCGGCACCGCCCTGCGCGGCAACCGCTCTGCCAGTGTGCAGGTGCAGGGCGTCAGCGAGCAGTACTTCCGCGTGCATGGCCTGAAGCTCGGCGAGGGCGCCTTCTTCGGTCCACCCGGCGTGGCCGGCTACCAGCAGGTGGTGGTGATCGACGCCAATACCCGCGCACGCTTCTTCGCCGCGACCGACAATCCGATCGGGCAGACCCTGCTGCTGGGCAATGTCCCGGTGCGCGTGGCGGGTGTGGTGAAGAAGGACGCCGGTACGGCCGGTGATGCATCGCTGCTGCGAGTATGGCTGCCCTACACCACCGCAATGGCGCGCGTACTGGGGCAGAGCCACGTCTCCAGCATCACCGTGCGCGTCTCGGATGCGATCAGCATGGAAGCGGCTGAGCAGGCCATCGGGCGACTGCTGACTCGCCGCCACGGCAGCACCGATTTCTACATGAGCAACAACGCGCAGATCCGTAGATCCATTGAACAGACCACCGGCATCCTGACCATGATGATCAGCTCCATCGCTGCCATCGCACTGGTGGTGGGCGGAATCGGGGTCATGAACATCATGCTGGTGTCGGTGACCGAACGAACCCGCGAGATCGGCGTGCGCATGGCGGTGGGCGCGCGGCGCAGCGACATCCTGCAGCAGTTCCTGATCGAATCGGTGCTGGTCTGCCTGCTCGGTGGCGTGCTCGGCATCGGCGTGGCGCTGGCGCTGGGCGCGGTGATGGAGCTGGCCGATGCGGGCTTCAGCCTGGTGTTCTCCGTCAATTCGATTCTGGCTGCATTCGTGTGTTCCAGCCTGATCGGCGTTGGTTTCGGCTTCCTGCCGGCACGCCGTGCCGCACAGCTGGATCCTGTGGAGGCTCTGGTTCGATAGCCGCTGCAATTGCTCGCTCTGACGGCAGGTTCGCGCAATGTCTGCGGGGTGTACTACGGCTACCAACGATGTCCGCACAGGAGCTGGACGATGTTTCTGAAGACAGGAAGAACCGCGCTGATTCTGGCGGTCGCTGCGCAGCTGGTGTTGATGCCGTACGCCGGCGACGCCCATGCGCAGCGTGGCGACCGCTACAACCCGCAGTGGAACCAGGACTACCGCGATCGGGAGCGCGATGCATGGGAACGGCGCGAACGTGAGCGGAATCATGAGCGCGAACGCGAGCGCCGGCACGATGCCAAGACCGCCGGTGTCGTGGTGGGCGTGGTAGGTGCAGCGGTGGTGGCCGGCGTGATTGCCGCTGCCGCCAAACGCGAGCGCGAGACCCGCGAGCGCGCCAACTACTGCATGAACCGCTACGGCAACTACGACCGCCGCAACGACACCTATCGCGGCTCCGACGGCTACACCTATCCCTGCCGCTGATCTGCAATTTTCAAGGAGAATCACCCATGACCAGGATCACTCTGTTGATCGCCCTGTGCACTGCCCCGTTGCTGGCCCAGGCCTCACCGGCCGACCCGAAGCAGGCCTACATCGACGCCACATTCACCGCCATGGATGCCAACAAC
The DNA here is from genome assembly GCF_056481995.1 of Stenotrophomonas sp. 80084_Sma. Classification (NCBI taxonomy): domain Bacteria; kingdom Pseudomonadati; phylum Pseudomonadota; class Gammaproteobacteria; order Lysobacterales; family Lysobacteraceae; genus Stenotrophomonas; species Stenotrophomonas sp. 80084_Sma. The sequence goes on from NZ_CM151177.1 coordinate 3,019,361, forward strand.
GACGGACGCGTCGACAAGACAGAGTACGCGACATTTCAGCAGGAACGTTTCAGCAAGCAGGCCGATTCCATCGACGCCGCGTTTTCCGCGATGGACAGGAACAAAGACGGCAGGATCAGCAAGGAGGAAGCCAACGTGGTGCCGGAGATCGCGAAGTACTTCGCCGGCCTGGACACCGATGGTGATGGCTATCTGTCGCTGAAGGAAATGCAACAGGCCATGGTTGCCGCTCAGACTGCAGACGCACCAACAAAGTAAATCCAGGGCGGGGAGCTGAAGATGGATACCCATCCGGGCTCGGTGCGGGTTGAATACACCCTCTTCCCACGTTAGCCTCCGAGGTGCCCAAGGAGGGCTATCAACGGAGTGAAGCATGAAGATTGGATTCAAGCTGTCTGTTGCTATTGCGGCTGCTGCACTGACCCTGGGAATCGGCAGTGCCTCCGCGCAGTCCCGCTGTACCCCGTGCTACACCGCCTACGAGGCCTGCCTCGCAGCGGGCAATGGCGAGAAGGTGTGCTACCCGGCTTTTGCCCGCTGCCTGCGGAACAGCGGCTGCACCATCCCGTAAGTCACGCACTGCCGTGACGTGTGCCGGCCCCCATTGCGGGGGCTGGCATTGGTGCTTCTCGAAAGGTGCTCCTCGCTCCTCACGGTATCAGTCTGCATTCCAGCTGGCCGGCCGAGCCGAGCATGCACGCAGAATACCCATCCGCCATATCGGTAGCACAATGCGTCCGGCGCATTTGCGCGACGGCGCGCGGACCCGGTGCTGAGCCCCTGGCACCCTTTTCCGTCCTTCGCAGCACCAATCCTGCCAGGTGACAGTACCAGGCAGATCGCCCCAATTCAGGTATCCTTGCGCGCAGTCAGCCACGCCTTCATGCGGCCGCTGCGGTGCAGCATCGTCGTTGCCGACGAACACACGATTCGCCATGGATGTTTCAACGTAGTCACAGGGGAAAATGGATGAAGAAGTTTCTGTTCGCAGCGATCATCGCCGTGTCGCTGGTAGGTTGCACCACCAATCCACCGCTCAATTTTTCGGTCCCGAATGTCGGGGTCAGCAGCAAGAAGATTGATGGCGAGTTGAAGTCATTGACGGTCACGCTGGCACGTCCGGATGAAGCCAAGGGCAAGATCCCCGCGCAGGCCCAGCACGAAGTGCCGCAGATGTGGCAGAACGCGTTGACCGAAGCGCTGAACAAGATGGCGGTGTTCCGCGACGACGCGACGGTGAAGTTGAGCCTGTCGGTGAAGATCCTGGCGATCGACATTCCGAGCTTCGGTGCATCGATGACCACCAAGACGATCGCCCGCTACGAGCTGATCGATCGTGCAACGGGCAGCATCGTCTACACCCAAGATGTCAGCGCGTCCGGCGAAGTTCCGTTCAACTACGCCTTCGCAGGCGTGATCCGTGCCCGTGAGTCGATCAGCCGCTCGGCCCAGAACAACATCGCCCAGTTCCTGCAGGCCCTGGAGACAGTGGATATCTCCAAGCCGATGTTCCCGAACAAGCAGGAAGCGCCGTGAAGCGCCTGCTGCTGGCCGCATCCGCTGCTGTGATGCTGACCGCATGCGCACCAAATGTGCGCACGGACAGCTACTCCATCGGTTCGGTGGGACAGGTCAATCGCACCGTCAGCGGCACGGTCATCAGCGTCCGTGCGGTCAGTATTGACGGCTCACAGGGCGGTGGTGCCGTTGCCGGCGCTGCGGCTGGCGGCGTGGCCGGCTCCACCATCGGTGGCAGCGACCAGGCGGCGGCCATCGGTGCCATTGGCGGCCTGGTGGTAGGCGCGATTGCCGGCGCAGCCTCCGAACGCGCACTTTCGCAGGCCAAGGGCCTGGAATACGTGGTGCAGACGGAGAACGGCAATCTGATGACAGTTGTACAAGGCCCCGATCCGGTATTCAGCACCGGCATGCGGGTGCTGGTGCTGTATGGGTCACCCTCGCGGATCATTGCCGATCCACGCCAGCCGAAGTCGGCCCCGTAAACGCGGCGATGCCCCTTTCATGGGGCATCGCTCTGCAGCGGTGCGATTTCACCCCATCCGCACCGCGTGACTCTCGCGAGCCTGCACTTCGATATCCTGCTGGCGCTGCATGACCGCCTGCTGCCGCTCCAGACTGGCGGCTTCCATCTGCTGCAACGACTGCGCAACCGGCGTATGCACTGCTACATCTGTGGGCATTGAAACGCGCAGGTGGGCGGGATCGTTCATCTCGCCCTGCACCACGAACACGTTCCGCCCTGCGGGAGTGTCGGCCGTCTGGGCGCTCAGCAGCACGTGATCGGCGCGTTCAAGCTGGTTGCGGCGGGCCAAGGCCATCACGCTCGCCACAAGACGCTCGCTGTTCTCATCGTGGGTGCGCCCGGCGCTGGCATCGATCGCGGCAACGCCTTCGCGCACCTGCTGCATCAGTGCGTACTCCCGATGGCCTGGGCCGATGTCCGCCAGGCGGGTCGGCGCCTGTGAGGGATCCGGCACGTCGTCCGCCGCTGCGGTCAGCGGGCTGCGGGTAATGGTCCGATACGGGTCGTCCGGGTGGAACAGGGTACGTTTTTCCTGGCGTTCCAGACGAACCTCGCGCGCGTCGTTGAGTTCAGCGATACGGGCGGGATCGGTGATCTCGCGCAGCGACATGTGACCGCCGCCCGCATTGACGCTGGCCCATTTCCTGTCCGCCTCGAAGTACATCGCGTAGTAGCTGTTGCCACCGATGACGTTCGGATCGACCGCCGAGCGCCCTTCCAGGGCCTGGGTGGCTTCCAGCACACTCAACCGGGTCAGGTACTGGCCGCCCTTCGTCCATCCCATCTGGCTGATGGCATCGACGCTGGTGTTGCCTACGCGGGGGCCTCCGGCGTAGTCGTTGTTGAGCATGTTGGTCCAGATCTGTTCCAACTTCTCGGGGCCGCTCTTCTGCTCCGCCGCCTGCAGCAGCACGCGCGGCGTCCAGCAGTTGGGATCGAGCTCATGCCGTTCAAATGCCCGGTCGTGGGCCAGCATCACATCCTTGCCGGGAAGATTCAGTGCCATTTCGGGGCGCCCCTGCTCCATCCAGTACAAGCGCCGCTCCAGGTCCTGGCGCAGAAGCGTCTGCCCAAACACATCCCATTGGCGCTCGCTCAGCTGCGCGTCGGGAAAGCCGGATCCCTTGCCCTCCTGGTGCCGTGCATAGTCCTGTGCGTAGCTGTTTGCAACGCGGCCTGGCAGGCTGTCGTTGCGAACAACACCCAGCGCCAGCGTCCCATAGCCATCCGCATCGGGCAGTTGCGACAGATAGTTCCAGTACAACTCGCGGTTTCCGGCCTTGGCATAGCTGGACAGAATCTTGAGATTCTCTTGCGTCAACCCGCCCATTGCCTGCTCCTGAATGCACTCATTATCGGACTCGGGTGCGCGCGACGACGTCCCGCACCGCATCTTCCATCCGCTTCCAGTCAGCCAGGAAGGCCCGCTTGTAGTTCAACGAGATGGAAAGCTTGTTCTCCACATCCGAGAAGTAGTGGAAACACCCTGCCGCAGCTTGTCCTTGCTCACTGATGACCTGATCGCCCTGCAGGCGAACGCCATCCCCCCGGAATGCCGTGCTTTCGCATTTGATGAATGTGGTCAGGCTGCCGTTGGGAGCGCGCGCGATGTACCAGTCATCTTCATAGGCAGGATTTCGGATGGGCGGTTTTCCATAGCGCGCTTCGTACGCCTTCGAGAAAACCTCCATCCTCGTTTCATCGATGGCGTAAGGCGTCAGGCCCATGACGTCGGACCGCGCAATCCGCAGATCGAGCCGATCCCGAGGATCCCCTCGCTCCACCGATCCTTCCTCGGTGGATGCCTGGTTGGAGGACAATCGCTCCAATGATGTTTCGATTGGCGCACGATCGATGTAATCGATCGCCACAGCAATCTCCTTGCGGAAATCATTCGTACGCGGATTCGCCCGGGCACCCGGAGCAGTCGGCTTCATGTCCGGCCACTCGATGACCAGCGTCACGCCCTCGCCCGGCCACGGTGCGATCTGGCTGTCCAGGTAGTTGGCCGGAATGCGGAAGGTGTTCGGCCCCAGCTTCACGTCCACGGGGGCATCGGTATAGGTGTGGCCGTTGATCGTGCGGCCGGTCTGGGTTGCGCCGGACATGGCGGGATTCCTTTCGTGTTCGTTGGACGGTGGCCGCGCACATGCGCCGGCACTCACTGCAACGGCAAGTGCAAGCGTCAGACACCGGCTGGGAGACATCACGTGCATGGGCATTCCATTGCAGGGTTCCAGTGCCACTATAGGGAACCGGGTGTCAACGGAACAGGAACCGCATCGCCGCCCTTCACGGAGCGAGGCAGCGCTCCACATGCGCTGCCTGCAGCAATACCACTACCGCGATTGCTACGGCCTCCGAAACGCTGCGGGGTGCGCGGGCCATGTCGACCACACTCGGCGCTACGCTTCAGGCCTCAGCCGTCGCTGTCCGTACTTCTATGGCCACGATAGGTTTCGCCCCACTCGCGCATGGCCAGCAGCACCGGCACCAGCGTGCGCCCGAATTCGGACAGCTCGTACTCGACCTTCGGTGGCACCTCTGCATAGACATGGCGGATCACCACCCCATCAGCTTCCAGCTCCCGCAGCTGGCTGGTCAGCATGGACTGGGTGGCATTGGGCACCCGCCGCGTCAGCTCCATGAAGCGACGCTTGCCGGTCATCAGGTGAAAGAGGATGACAGGCTTCCACACGCCACCCATGACCGACAGCGTGACCTCCACCGCGCAACCGCTCTTGCCATCCCAACGCTTGCTACGCATGCATACTCCGGAAAACCATAGTACCTACGGAAAATCATCGTTCTTGTTGCAATAGCGGTGCGAGCCTAGCATGGCCCCATTCCTTGAATGTGAGCCCCTCCATGACGTTCAAAGCACTGCTCGCCCGCAAGACGAACAACCAGGTTTCGACCGAACTGGTCGATTTCGATGAGGCCGACCTGATGGACGGTGACGTCCTGGTGCAGGTCGAGTACTCCACGCTCAACTACAAGGATGCGCTTGCCCTCACCGGCAAGAGCCCGGTCATCCGGACGTTCCCGCTCATTCCCGGCATCGATCTGGCAGGCGTAGTGCTGGAATCCAGCAGGGCCGACTTCAAGCCAGGCGACCGCGTTGTGCTCAATGGCTGGGGCCTGAGCATGAGTCACCACGGCGGCCTGGCACAGCGTGCGCGCGTGCGTAGTGAATGGCTCAACCGGATTCCCGGCAACCTGACCACCCGTGACGCCATGGCCATCGGCACCGCGGGCTATACCGGCATGCTGTGCGTGCTGGCCCTGGAACATGCCGGCGTGACGCCCGACAAGGGCGATGTGCTGGTGACCGGCGCCAACGGCGGTGTCGGCTCGATTGCGGTGGCGATCCTTTCAAAGCTGGGCTATCGCGTGGTGGCCGCCACCGGGCGCCCGGAGCATGCTGAGTATCTGCACAACCTGGGTGCGAGCGAAATCATCGACCGCGCGCAGCTTTCGGAACCACGCGACCGGCCGGTGAGCGCCGAACGCTGGGCCGGCGTGGTGGATGTGGCCGGCGGCCCTACCCTCGTCAACGCCATCGCCGAGACCAAGTACCGCGGTGCCGTGGCCGCGTGCGGCCTGGCGCAGAGCGACGCGCTGCACGGCTCGGTGCTGCCTTTCATCCTGCGCAACGTGACCCTCGCAGGCGTGGATTCGGTGAATGCGCCGCAGGACGTCCGCCAGCGCGCGTGGGACCGGCTTGCCACCGACCTGGATCCGCAGAAGCTTGAAAGCACGGTGCAGCTGATTGGGCTTGCCGACGTGCTTGAGGTTTACGAGCAGATCATTCCCGGCAAGGTGCGTGGGCGGATAGTGGTGGATGTGAATGCCTGAGGAAGCCTCCCCAGCGGATTCCATCCGGCAACGAATGGTGAACACGCCGTGAAACCATGCGTGCGGCAGTGGCCGTTTGCCACTGCTGCTCGCATACGCTCAGGTTTCCGCCGACTGTGGACACCGCCATGTCAATGACTGCACTCGCACTTGCGACCGCTCTTTCCGGCCTGCCCGACATTGCCTGGGAGCGCGAGCGCGGCGAAGACGCACATCAGCTGATGCTCTGCCAGATCCATCGCGATGAGCTGATGCAGGATGACGCGAAGAGCGATGCCTACCAACGCGCCAAGGCGGTCTGCGATCTCCTGGCGCGTGAGTACAGGAACAAATGGGATTTCGATGCGCAGGAGGCATTGGCGGCATCGGCAGTGGATCTGGATGAGCTGATCCGGCGGGGAGACCTGGTTGAGGTGCCTCCAACAAGGCAGGACCGCGTCTACGAGTGATTCCGTGCCGGCAGGTGCTGGCACCTGGAGCTGCCGCAGGGCAACCAGGTCCAGTGCCGATCGGCGAGGCTAGCGGATGCGACTCCGCGCCAGTGCCAGGCGCCTGATCTCGTCTGGCAGAAACACGACGCCGTCCTCCATTTCGATGCGCATCTGCGAGGCATCACCTTCGTGCCCCTGCATTGCAGCGGTCACCAGAATCTTCAGTGCATCCGTGCGGATATCGTAGCCGCCGACGGTGTGCTTCAAGGTACCCACACTGTTCCAGTCGATTTCCATGATCGGCGTCCACATCCACAGGCTTCATGCTGGCAACGGCCTTCGCCCACGTCAATGAAACCGGTCGCACGGCCGACCATGAAGCGAAAGGCCACGCGCGTGGTCAAGGCCCCTTATCATGGAGGGGTAAGGGCTCTGCAAGCCCAGTTGACGTACGCAAGGCAGTATCTGGATGTCTATGGAATGGCGCCCCTCGGGCTGGGGCCTACGTGTGACCCGCTCGCCGAACTGGTGGCTGCGACTTGACGGCGAACATGTTGAGCTTTTGATTGAAGGTCGCCAGTACCGGCAACACGTGGCTGACGACGAGCGCGTGCAGGTCATCCCTGGACTCTTCTGGGCCAAGGTCGTCCTGCAGACCCAGGGCGACGGCGTGCTGACCATGGATGGACTGTCCAACAGCCAGGCTTCCCGGCTTGCGGCAGCGCTGCAGCAGGTGCGCTTTGCGGGTACCACGCGCGGGCGCAAGGCACTGTTCGACACGATTCTGGAGCAGATCCAGTCGTGGCTGGCCGAAGCAGATGCCCTCATCGACCGGGGCAGCACCGGCCGCCGCTGGATCACGCACGAACAACAGCAGGCACTGCTGGCCGGTCGCCCCGCCCTGCCGCTCCCGCCGCGCGAGCTGGAACAATTGTTCCTGGATGAGGATGTGCACGAGGACCTGCATTCGCCCAGCCACCGTGCAGCACTGGACGCCCTGGGCGACTGGCAGCTGGACTGGCCCGAGGCGTGGGCCGACGCCAACGCAACCATGGCAGCGCGCGAACGGGTACTGGCCAAGGACTTCCTGGACCGGGTCGAGAGCAAGCCGCTGACCGACGAACAGGCCCGCGCCGTCATCTGTTTCGACAACCGCGTGCAGGTCGTCGCCTCCGCTGGCTCTGGCAAGACCTCCACCATGGTCGCCAAGGCCGCTTATGCCATTGATCGCGGCTTTGTCGAACCCGAACGGATCGTGATGCTCGCCTTCAACAAGGACGCCGCCAGGGAGCTTGAAGAGCGCGCGCAGCGATGCTTCGACCGGCTCGGCATGGGCGACACCGTGGTTGAAGCCCGGACCTTCCACGCCCTCGGCCTGGCCATCGTCGCCAAGGCCACCGGACGCAAGCCCGACATCCCCGAATGGACCACTGACGCCACTCTGGGCTTCAACAAGCTGGCCGAACTGGTAGACGATCTGAAGGATCGCTCGACCCACTTCCGCACCCAGTGGGATATGTTCCGCCTGGTATTCGGGCGCGACCTGCCGCCATTCGGCGCGGAAATGGAGGCCGATGGCTACGACCGCGATGGCACGCCCTACATCCGTACCCTGCAGGGGGAACGGGTGAAGAGCCTGGAAGAGTGCGTCATCGCCGACTGGCTCTTCTACAACGGCGTGACGTACGACTACGAGCGACGCTACGAGTTCGACACCGCGACAGACACCCATCGCCAGTATCGCCCCGACTTCTATTACCCGGACGCCGGGCTGTATCACGAGCACTTTGCGCTGGATGCTGATGGTCAGCCGCCGGAACACGTTTCCGACTATGCCGAAGGCATGCGCTGGAAACGCCAGCAGCATGCAGCGCGCGGCACGGCCCTTGTCGAGACAACCTCGTTTGGCCTGCGCAGCGGGCATGCCCTGCTGGACCTCGCAGAGAAGCTTGGCGAGTGTGACATCGAGCTCGACCCGAATCCGGACCGCGAGCTGCCCGATCAGGGCGCCAAACCGATGCCCGATGCGGACCTGATCGGCTTGATGCGCACCTTCATTGCCCACGCCAAGAGCAACTGCCTGACGCTGGACGATATGGCCGCACGCCTGCGGCAGATGCCCGAGGATCAGTTCAAGGAGCGACACCGTCGCTTCCTGGAAATCGCCGGGCCGGTTTTCCAGGCCTGGGACAACGCACTGGCTGACGAGCGCGGCATCGACTTCGAGGACATGCTCAACATGGCGGCCGGGCTGCTGGAACAGGGCCGCTACGAATCGCCATACGAGCTGGTGATGGCCGATGAATTCCAGGACGCTTCGCGCGCCCGCGCACGCCTCTGCCGTGCATTGGTCAGCCAACCGGGCCGCTATCTGTTTGCAGTGGGCGATGACTGGCAGTCGATCAACCGCTTCGCCGGGGCCGACGTTTCGGTGATGACCGGATTCCGCGAGTGGATGGGCCATGGCCAGGTGCTGAAACTGGAACAGACGTTCCGCTGCCCACAGGCGCTCTGCGATGTGTCCAGCCGCTTCATCAGCCGCAACCCCGCGCAGATCGCCAAAGCAGTTCGCTCAGCTGCAACGGCCATGGGCCCGGTGCTGCAGGCGTTCCAGATGAATCGGCGTGAGGAGGTGCAGGATGGCGTTCGCCAGTACCTCGCCAAGCTGCATCAGCAGTTGTTGTCCGGGGCGGTGCCGCAAGGGCGCAACGGACGCGTGACGGTCTTCATCCTGGGGCGCTACCGCGCCGATCGCAGCGCGATGCCTTCGGATTGGAAGACAGCCTTCGGCAGCACGATGGAGGTCGAATTCCTGACCGCACATCGATCGAAGGGGCGCGAAGCGGACTACGTGATCCTGCCGGGCATGATCAACCGCAGCTTCCCGAGCCTGCGCGCGGATGACCCGGTGCTTTCCCTGGCAATGCCGGATGGGGATACCTACCCACTGAGCGAAGAACGGCGGTTGTTCTATGTCGCGCTGACGCGGGCGCGACGGTCGGTGGCCATGTTCACCCTGCAGGGGAAGCGCTCGCCGTTCCTGGACGAGCTGGTGAAGGACGGGGCAGTGAAAGTGACCGCAATTTCAGGCGCGGCCATCAATGAAGAACGCTGCCCAGTGTGCAAGGTGGGCGTGTTTGTGGACCGCAATGGGCCGCATGGGGCTTTCCGGTCGTGCTCCAGTTACCCGTTGTGCCACAACAAGCCAACAGGTGGGCGTCGGGGCTGAGTGCCGCTTCCTCCACATATGCCTGCCTGCGTCAGGGCACACAGGCACCGTCTCGGTTTCGCCCCAGGCATGATGCGCCATGGCGTTTCCGGAAACGAAAAAGCCCCGGCAGGACCGAGGCTTTTGTCTGGATGGTGGCAAGGTTGCAGGGTATCGCAAGGTCCCCACACGTCCCCGCCGCGCCCTACTACGGGATAATGCAGCCGTTCAGACGCAGGCATTGCATATAGTTCCGGGTACAGATACTCAAATTTGTACCTGACGCCTCGCATGCAATGTATTGGACCTCGCAGACGGAACAAGGGCCTGGGGCTTTCGCCGTGGCGCTACTGATTCCAATGGTCAACGCACAGGCCGAAATAGCAACAGAAAGCTTGAATCCAATCATCATGCCATAACTCCGTTGGTCGCCCTCCCTGGGCATCCGAAGCCTAGCGCGGCTGTCTGCAAATTGCCCGGCGCCGACGTCAGCGCTTGTGCACCCGAAACGATTACCGTCCTTGAATGAAGTAATTCCCTGTTGTCAGAGGAATGCATCGATTTTTTTGTTCACCTGACCTTAGTGGCCGGATGGCTGGCCAGCAAGGACCGTAGAAACAAGAAGCCCCTGTTCCCAGGGGCTCTTTGAAACAACTGGCGGAGAGAGTCGGATCGGATCACCTTCAATCCAAGCCCTTCAATCCGTTGCAGAAAGCCTGCTGGGCAGATTTCCTTTGAATGTTTCCTCGATCATAGCCGAGGGCTACCCTACCGATCCATCCTGCCTGTTCCTGCCGGAGACACTTGCCTCCATAAGCGCCCATGGTTGAAAGCCAGACTTCGCCGGCCTGCACTGATGGCGAGGCCGTTGCATCAGCCCAAAGTGGAGATGCGGCGCTACCAGCGGGAGCAGTTCGCCAAATGGCTGGCCGATTCCAGCAGCTCCTATCCTTGACCCGCTTGCCCCGTTTCCCACCACAGGGCCCCGCCATCAGTGGTGGGTGGCTAAGACTAGCAGTGCCTACTTTTTCTCCCTCTTCATAGCAACTCGAGCACGATCACTGTTGAACAGGTCGCTCTACCAGCAATCCATTCCGCAGATCCAAGACACCACGCGCCAGAAGTATTTCGGCCCTACCCACTAGAGCAGCTCGCAGCTGCGCGCTCGTCGTTCGGAAGCCCAGCCGGCGCGACACGTGGAGCGCTACTTCGTCCAATGATGCCCCCAGGTTCTCGCGCACCAGCTCCAAAATTGCGGCATCCATCTCCATGGATGGAAGCAACTCAGGTCGACGCAGGCTCAGGGAATGAACGCTGCTTCTGTCCCGCACTCGAATAGCGCGTCCGGGCCACAGGAGGAACTCCCCATCCTGCAGAACAAGACCGTCTTCAACTGCCCGCCGGATGCCCTCATCCACCGCACTCTGGATGCGCCCTCCGGCCCGCTGCAAGCCCCATAGAGAACGAATGCGCACAACGACCTCTGACCGATGGATTGGGCCTTCGACGTGAACCACGTCGCGCACAAAACCTGCCATCCGCATTGCAGGAACTGCATGCAGCTCCTGTTGCTGGCTGGGCACCGAGAAGTTGGCTTCCACATAGGGATCGGTGTTGGGTAACTCGTCAGAGCTGACCAGACCCACCTCGACGAAGTCATCGTGGTCAACACTCTCGAAGTTGACTGGAACGGCGCGTGATCGAGAGACCGCCTCTGCCTCAAAGGGATCTGGCTCCAGTTTTGAACGCTCAATGACGCGCACCAAGGCATCAAGTTCCGCGACAGGCCTGAGGAACCATTCCGCACTCCATACCCTGTGGACTTGCCAGCCCTTATCGCGGAGCGCCTGGTCACGTAGACGGTCTCTATCACGCGCACCGTTGGACCTTCGGTAGGAGTCTCCGTCACATTCAATACCAATAATGTAGCGCCCTGGCCTGTCCGGATCGGCGATGGCAATGTCGACGAAGAAGCCGGCCACCCCCACATGCATGTGAAGGTCGTAGCCACGAGCGATGAGCGCTTTGGCAACCTCCTGCTCAAACGTTTTCTTGCGCTCCTCGACAGCTTCGCCGGCGATCTGGAGGCGCCCCGTTCGGGCATAGTGCAAGAACAGTTTGAGTGCAGCAGTGCCCTTACCTTTGCCTCGACTGAGATCGATGTCATCGTCAGTGATGGACGAAAAGACCTCACATCGTTGTTTGGCCCGACTGATGAGCACGTTGAGACGTCGTTCGCCGCCTTCGCTACTGACCGGACCGAAGTTCATGCTCACGCCGCCGCGCGAATCTCGGCCATAGCCGATAGAGATGAAGATGACATCGCGTTCGTCGCCCTGGATGTTCTCCAAGCTTTTGACGAAGAACGGCTCGTGGGCGTGTGCCGTGAAGAAACCTTCTGTCTCAGGGTGCTGGCGACGCAGCAGTTCCACTTCGTCAAAGATTGCCCGCCGTTGCTGAGTCGAGAAAGCGGCAGCCCCCAAGGTAAGGTGCGGTGTCGTTTGTGCGTGAGCAATGACCGCCATGGCAACTGCTTTCGCCTCACGCGCGTTGGTGCTAGTGCCACCACGATCATAGACGGCGTCTGGCAGGTGGTGGAACCGCAGACCTACGCCCGCCTCACTCGTGTAGGGGCTTGGCACGATTAGTAGCTTGTTCTCGTAGAACTGACTATTGGACACTGCGATTAGAGACTGGTGGCGGCTTCGGTAATGCCACTGGAGCATTCTGTCCGGCAGCCCCCGCGCCAGACACAGACCCAAGATACTCTCCACATCTGCCGGCGCGGCAGAGTCATCCGACGGCGTGGTCGAATCACCCAAGGCTCTTGAGAAAAACCGTGTGGGGGGCAATTGACGCTCGTCGCCCACGATGACCAGTTGCTTGGCACGAGCAATGGCACCCAAGGCGTCGATTGGCTGGACCTGACTTGCCTCGTCGATGACCAAAATATCGAACTCCACCGCACCTGGCGGTAGAAACTGAGCCACCGACAGCGGACTCATCATGAACACTGGCTTCAGCGCCTGGATGGCAGGCGCTGCCGATACCATCAGTTGGCGAATAGGCAGATGGCTTCTCTTCTTGGCCATCTCACCGAGAATCACCGCCACTGGTCCTGCGGCCCCGTTCTTCGATGGGATTCGCTCACGATGCGAGCGCGAAACCTGCCGCCGAGCCAGGTCAATGCGGCTTCGGTCCAGCTCGCAAAACGACTCGACAAGCTCGGTCTGCCTTTTGCCGTCGAACGTCGCCAGTTCCGGGGCCCGCGCCACCATTGCTGACAGAACCGCCTCATAATAGGCTAGATCGAACGTGCCCCGAGCCTCATCAGGAGCTAAGACACCGGTCGCCAGCGCATCGGCGAAGTTCTTCAGTCCACGTCGTTTGGCCGCATTTGCTTGAGCTATGTAAGCGACCCATTGCGGGAGCCCTTCTGGATCTGCTTCCCACGCTTTGAGCTGGCCTATCGTGGCATTCACGGAGACGTCAGCAGTATTCGATGCGACCTCGTCGTTGCCCGCAAATCGTAGAGCAGTGAATAGCTCAGAAAGCTCGATGCCCAGCCTTTCAGCTTCCTCAAGCTGATTTGTCGCCCGCTCGAGCTTCTGCTGGGGATCGGCAGTGCGCGAGGCCAGCATCCTCAAGCCAGCATTTGTAGTCATCCAGAGACAGGCATCCTGGAGCGCAGCAGCATCCGAAGCGAGGCCTCGCCACAGATCACCGAACGCGACTTTGCCTTGCCGGTCGCTTTGAGCAAGTTGGGCAATTGCAGCCTGAGCGGTGGTCAGAGCGTCGATGCGTTCGAGGGCCAGTGACACGGTCATCGACCTAGAGTCATTCAGCGAATCGCACACTGAAATGGCCTGCCCGAACGAGGCCGTGTCGTCGAACAATCGAAGCAATGGAACCCTTGGAAGAGAGGACTCTGCCGCGCTCCACAGCATCTGCCCGCTAGTGAGCAGAGATTCATGTATGGGAGACAGAAGGGCCTGGAGTTCGGCAAGTCCCGGACCCAGACGAGCCGCCAACTCTGCCGCTAAGCCTTTGTCACCAATAGCAGCGACTTGCTCCCTGGCGCCCAGCCCAAGCGGGCGCATGCCACGCATCCAAGCTACAACGCTCCTTAAGAAGGCGGTATCAGAGCGATCACGCTCCCAGTTAGCGCCGAATGCTTCCTCACCCTGAGCATTGCCCTCATCGACCCGGCGGAGCGCTGCCTGTGCGTCAAGAAGTTTGTCCAATGCTGGCAGCAACTGATCAGCGGGGAGCTTGGGATTTCGAAGCTGCGCGCGGACCAACCGATTCGCGGCACGCCACTCGCCGCTTAAAAATCGGAAGAAGCTCCCCGCGCGGCTGGCGATTTGCAGCCGAGCGCCCTCAAGGTTGGCAGACCACGCAGACTCACGGAACACCTCACTTAGTTCACGGCGGGCCGCCTGGACCTGCTGTACCCAATCGACCAAATTCTGGACCGAATCAACGCCTCGCTCCCAAATACGAGCAACTAAAGCATCGCGATCAATCTGCGGCGCTGAGCTGGCGCGCTCAGCAAGCGCGCAGACATGAGCCATTACCTCGAATGTTAGCGGCCGCTGCTCCCCTACTAACTGGGCTAGACGGGCTAGGTCAGACCCCATGCCTGACAGCTTCTGGTGCGCATCGCGCATCACAGACAGTTCCCTGCCGAGGACGAAGTCACTAGGAACCCTCGACAACTCTTGTCTCGTTTGCTCCCAGACATGTTCAATTGCCGAATCGGCCGCGAACTCGTTACAAGTTCGGCGCAGCTCCTGCGCACGCCGAACGTCTTCGATCAGGCTCTCGGGGTCCGCAGGAGTCTCCCAAGACGCGTCGGCGAGTGCATCGGCTCCGAGAGGCGGTGCCGTCAGCAGAATCTTTGTTCGATAAATTGCGGCTTGTGGTGCGTCAAGGCTGTCCGAGAATGTAAGGTCGAGAACGCTGGTCAGTTCGACGGTGCGTTGCTTCCAGTCCTCCAGAGTATTGGCGAGTTCAGCGATGTCCCGAATCAACCGGTCCCGATCGTTCGGCAGAAGCGCATCATTCCCGACGCCGGCCCAGGCGTGCTGGTCGGGGATGCCCATTGTGAGGACACGGTCGCACAGATCCTGAAGTAGCTTCTGGTTTTCCTCTACTCTGTCCCACGCCCACTCGAGCGGCGAATCGAGCCGGATGCGGGCCGTGACGTGCCCTTCCCGACGCAGCCGAACAAGGTTGCCGAACACTTCGTAGGGCGTCAGTCTGGACGGCAGCATTTCCTGGTGCAGGCGTGACGCATGGGCGTTAAGCAAATCGCGCCGCTCAGTGAGCTGACGGACGATCGGGCCGCTGTCCTCATCGGCCAGCGGGCTCAAGTTCCATGTGAGCCGAAGTTCTTCGAGCAGGGCTCGCTTGTTTGCCTTGTTGCTGTGAAGCTCAAGACAGGCGACGCCGAGGCGAACTTGGTCCAAGCGCCTCTTCACAACTTCCAGGGCCGCCAATTTCTCCGCCACGAACAACACGCGCTTCTTATCGGCAATTGCCCCCGCGATAATATTCGCGATGGTCTGGGACTTGCCGGTTCCCGGCGGTCCCTGGACCACAATGCTCCGCCCCTTGAGCACGTCATGGACAACTAGCGATTGGGAGCTGTCGCTGTCGACGACATGGCGCATGAGTTCCGGGCTTACAGTGGCGTCAATGTCCTCTTCGTTCGTCGAAACAACTGCGCCGGGGAACCCATCCGAGACTACGCCCCGAAGTGCGGGGAGCGCTTCTAAACCGCCAGACTGCTCCCAGCTCACAGGGTCCAGATCTCGATACATCATGAACTTCGCAAACGAGAACAGCCCCAATACCGCATCGTCCGGCACTACTGCCCAGTCAGGCTTGCCCTCTATCAGGGACGCAACCTTGGACAGGTAGTCATCGATCTCGAGGCTTTCGAACTCATCGATCTCGGGCAGCTTCATCTCAAACTGACGTTGCAGGAAGAGCTGGAGCGACAAATTGGCGACGATCTCATCACCCTGCCATCTGAGGTGGAATTTCTCGCCTGCGTTGCTGCGCTCCAAGGCGACGGGCACAAGCACCAGCGGAGCATATCGGTCGATCTTAGGGGTGGTCGGCGCACGCCATTTCAGATAGCCAATACCGAGGTAGAGCACGTTAATGCCCTGCTCTTCTTGAAGCGTACGGGCATCAACGTAGAGGTCCAAGAGTCGCTTCTGCAAGCCGGTCGGTGTCAATCGCGTCATCAACTGGGCGTCCCAGTGGCTAACACGGCGCCCCTGTTCGTCCAGCTCTAGGCTGGGCTGCGCCAGAAGTTCGAGGTCATCCGGCTCATCCTGGATAGTCGCGAGGTCGGATTCCGCATCAAACCCCTTGACCTGGACGGCGCTGGCTAAGTCGGACTGATCGTCTCCCTCTCCTACGGTATCGTCTACGGCTGTCTTTGGGTCAGCTCTACCAGCAACGAAAGTGAAGCGCTTTCCGTCGATGACAAGTGTCTGATACATCGCTTGCGCGAGCTCATTGACCACTTCAACCGTCTTGGCATGGCCGGACCTGGGAACGCTAAGCAGCCGGTTGCGGGTCGATAGGTCCAGCAGCTCAAGGCGAGCCCGATTGACCTTGTCAATCAGAGAGCCGCGCTCCCGGAGCACAGATCCGCTCTCCGGGGCGTCGACCGTCCCTACCTCAAACGACTTATCCATGTCTCCCCCTATGGCCCGGAACTGGGCGCCAGAGCTATAGTGCCTCCATCTGGGCCGGCCTTCCAGCCGGCGCGCAAAGGTATCCATGGAAGGCCTACGCCCGACTGAAATACACTGGATAATCAGCCACTATATTGGCGTGTCGGGTGGTTATCTGGGCGATTTCACCTATCCGTCCCACCGTGAGTTCTACGCCGCCTACTGCGACTTAACGGTCGACCCCGAAGACTACCCGGGCACCACGCGGCAGCGCTTCTTGGCAGTGCTCTCCTCCGCCGATCCGCAGACTCAGGCGGCGATAGTGCGAGGCGTTGCCCGCCGGTTCCCGGTGGGGTCAGAGGTCCAGCGGACCCAAGATGCACGCTCGAAGCTGCTTGCCATGGCAAAGCGGTGCAGCCAAGTAGCCTCTGTGGAGCCGACGTCGCCCAGGTTGGCCAGCGAGCTAGTGCGCCAAGCCTTGGCCGATGCTGCATCGCTGCTGGAGATGCAGGGTCCAGTGAGTGCCTTGGATCGCGTTCACACGGCCCTCCATGGCTATTTGAAAACAGTATGTCGATCGGCAGGACTGGACATGGCTGCGCTGCCAGCAGATCCTGGAGTCACTCAGATTTTTAAGCTGATGCGTGAGAACCATCCCGCGCTGCGCGATATGGGCGTCCAAGACGACGCAATGCGCAAGATCGTCTTTTCCATTGGGAACATCCTAGATTCGCTTAACCCGCTGCGTAACAGAGGGAGCCTGGCTCACGCCAACGATCACCTTGTCGAACGCGATGAGGCGCTGCTCGCCATCAATCTAACCCGCAGCATTATTCAATACCTAGATAGTAAAAGCGGGGCAGATCGCAATGCGTAGAACTGTAGCCGAGTAGCCCATGGCCAGTGGTCTGATTTTGAGAAACCGGGACGACAGATCGCTAGATCTACGCCAGTTGCCCCCCCCCCCCCGATTGGCACACTCGCCCTTAGCGAACTCACGCATTCGGTGCACCTGCTCCTCCTGTGCTTCCTCGGGCAGTTGTGCCATCACCAGAATGGTCTCTACCATCGGCTCGCTGACGGCATGAAAGTAAGCAACCGGAAGCTCCAACGTCTCTGCCAGCTTTGCCAGGCTCTCGTTGTCCGGCATTCGATCGCCTCGCTCGTATCGGGAAATCCCTGGAGCGGCAGTGCTCTCCTTCACAAGGCCCAATACAGCTCCCGCTGCGGCCTGTGCCTGGGCTAGATATCTTGTTCGAAGGGTGCGCTTGATAAGCCGGCAATCGGGCACGGCTTGGAGATCGACAGGGACACGCTGGACGAACAACCAGCGGCCAGTGGACGACAGGCTGAAATGATGGGAATGCGCATGCGAGTGTTTCCTCTGCATGCTTCCTGCCCTCCCATCCGCAAAACCATTGATTTCAATCCAAAATCAATGAGTTAAGCTCGATTGGCGGAGAGAGTGGGATTCGAACCCACGGAAGGTTTAACCCTTCGCCGGTTTTCAAGACCGGTGCCTTAAACCGCTCGGCCATCTCTCCAATCGGGTCCCGGTCGCCCGGGCAGCGGCGTATTCTCGCACGTGAAGAGCATTTGCCCAAGACCACCCTTGCCCCCGCCCTTCGCATCCGGCACGGTGGGGCCTTCACTGCAATCGGAGCCCCCATGGCCCACCTCGATCTGGCCAACCTGCGCACCACCCTGCTGGACGACACCCAGCTGGCCGCAGTGGCCCTGCACCGCACGTTCGCCGGGCACCTGCCGGTCAGCAGTGGGCATGTGGTGGTCTGCGATCCGCTGGTCCAGGCCGAGGCGCCGGCGCTGGCCGACTACACCGCCCCCCTAGGCCGGCATCCGGTCGAAATCATCGTGCACAGCGGCCGCCCGGCGCTGGCCGTGGTCTGGTTCAAGCCCCGCGAAGCCCTCACTGCGTCTGCCCTGCACTGGCAGATGGCACGCTGGACCACGCAGGACCTGACCGGCCTGGATGAGGACAGTTTCATTGGCTATCCGGTCGACGCCGGCATCGGCTGCTTCATGGATACCAACACTCAGCAGGCACTGCTGGCCATGATCGAACAGACCGATGGCGACGAAGACAGCGAATGGTCGGATGCGCTGATCGACCATGACGGCCTGGATGAAGGCGCCGAGTACCGCCCGTGGGGCGAGGACTCTCCACACGGCCTGGTCGTATTCACCAGCGGCTGGGGCGACGGCGTCTATCCCAGCTACTGGGCGCTGGATACCTCCGGCATTCCGGTCGCCCTGGTCACCGACTTCCTGTGCATCCAGGGCGGTGATGGGCGCGACGAGCGCGAGATCGCCGACCAGGCCTATCGCGATAGCCTCCCACCCGAAGAAGCTGAAGCGCTGGCACGACTGGTTGCCGCCGTGGACCGCGACGACCCGGATGCGCTGCGAGAGCTGTTGAAGGATGCGCCACAGCGCGCCAACCAGATCGAGCCGGGCTGTGGCGGCACCGCGCTGTTCGAGGCGATCCGCCTGGACCACCCACAGGCACTGCGGGTGCTGCTGCAGGGCGGCGCGTTGCCCGCAATGCCCGAGCGCCTGCACATGAGCAAGGTGACCAGCTACTTGGATTACGCGCGCTTCCTGAAGAAGCCGCGCAGCGCGGAGCTGATGGCGGTCCTGGAAGCGCCGGTCATTGCCGAGCCCAAGCCAGCCGCACCGCCGCGGCGCAGCTTCTGGGACCGACTGTTCGGCCGGAACTGACCTGGGCCGGAAAGCAGCAACGCCGGGCATGGCCCGGCGCTACCGTTTCACAGATCGGCGGTGCAGTTGCGGCCAGGTGCCTCAGCCCGCATCCACTGCCAACGCGCCCAGCGCACTGGCCTTGATCCGCTCCTTGGCCTTTTCACAGGCGCCACCGCAATCCAGGCGAGAGGCCTCCAGCTGCGGCGGCAGGTGCTCGGCCAGGAAGTCGATGAACACGCGCACCGCCGGCAGCAGGCCACGGCGCGAGGCGAACACGGCATGGCACACACCCTGCGGCAGCGACCAGTCCGGCAGCACCACTTCCAGTTCGCCGTTGCGCACCGCATCGGCGCACACGGTTTCCGGCAGCATGGTGATGCCGAAACCGTCCTTCACCATGCTCTGCAGCAGCGGGAAGTCGAAACCGGCCACGCGCGGCTGCAGGTCGACCCGGCGCACTTCGCCTTCCGGGCCGTGCAGCTCCCAGCGCTGGCGGGCTTCGTCTTCGCTGATGCTGAGGGTGACGTGCTGGGTCAGCTCTTCAGGATCCTTCGGCCGGCCGGCGCGATCCAGGTACTTCGGGCTGGCCACCAGCAGTTCCTGCACCTGTCCGAAGCTGCGCATCACCAGGCTGCCATCGTCGTCCAGGCGCGAGCGCACGCGCAGGGCCACGTCGTAGCCTTCGTTGATGATGTCCACGCGGCGGTTGCTGATGTTCAACTGCAGGCGCACCTTCGGGTACTGCTCAAGGAACTTGGGCAGCAGCTTGGGCAGCTGCATCTGCGCCAGCGATACCGGCACGCTGGCGCGCACCACGCCGCGCGGTTCCGCGCTGAGGCGGTCCACCACTTCGCGTGCGGCCTGTGCCTCGGCCAGCATCGTCTGCGCGTGGCGGTGCACGCTGGTGCCGACATCGGTGACGGCGAAACGACGCGTGGAGCGCTGCAGCAGGCGAACGCCCAGGTCGGTTTCCAGCTGGCTGATGCGGCGGCTCAGGCGCGACTTGGGGATACCCAGTGCACGCTCGGCGGCGGCGAATCCGCCATGGTCGACCACCATCGCGAAGTAGTACAGATCATTCAGGTCATGCATGCCCGAGTTCCATATCTAGAACAATACGTGGCATTCAACCACCTTTATCCCGCCTTTGCAACAACCTATCGTTCTCTCCGTCGGCGGCAAGTCCGCCACCTCTCCCGAACATAGGTACTGCCATGAAGCTTCTGCACATCGACGCCAGCGTGCTTGGCGACAACTCCGTCTCCCGCCACCTGACCGCCGCCGTGGTGGCCCAGTTCACGCAGCAGATCGACAGCCTGCAGGTTGATTATCGCGATCTTGACGCCAATCCGGTACCGCACCTGCGCAGCGGATCGCTTGCCAAGGCCGACGCTGCCGAAGCCGCCGATGCTGAACAGGTACTCGAGCAGTTCCTGGCGGCCGATATCGTGGTGATCGGCGCGCCGATGTACAACTTCAGCATTCCGTCCACCCTGAAGGCCTGGATCGACCGCGTGGCCGTGGCCGGGCGCACCTTCAAGTACACCGAGAACGGCCCGGTCGGCTTGGCTGGTGGCAAGCGGGTGATCATCGCCAGCAGCCGTGGCGGCATCTACACCGATTCGCCCGCGGACTTCCAGGAGCCGTTCCTGCGCCAGACGTTTGCCTTCTGGGGCATCAACGATGTCGAGTTCGTACGCGCCGAAGGCATCGCCTACTCGCCGCAGCACCGCGAAGACGCCATTGCCGGCGCACTGGCTGCGCTGCCGTCGCACGAAGCGGCCGAGGCCGCTGCTGCATAAGCGTTCCAGCGTTCGGCGCCGCTCTCTCCTCGTCTGGGCGCTGAACGCGGGCCGGGATCCCCTCCCCCATCCCGGCCCACCCTGGCGGCCCCGCTTTGCGGGGCCGTTTTTTTGTGGCGTACGGACTGAGCGCTACGTCATCCACGCATGACGTGGATCCACCGCGCGTGCGCGTGGATACGCTGCCATGCGCGACGCTCACCAGAACGTTAGGCTGGGGCCATGAATTACATCGTGACCACTGCACACCGCAGCGAATTTCCGCACCCGATCACCCTGCGCCGTGGCCAGGCGCTGGTGGTGGGCGAACGTTATGAAGGGCCCGAAGGCTGGGAAGACTGGTTCCTGTGCGAGGCAGAGGGCCAGCAGCCGGGATTCGTGCCGGCGCCGGTGATCGGCCGCGACGCGCAGGGTGGCGCATTTACCACGGAAGACTACTGCGCGCGGGAACTGGATGTGGATCCCGGGCAGCTGCTGCGTGGCGAGCGCACGCTCAATGGCTGGGCGTGGTGCGTGCCGGAAACCGGCGAACCGGGATGGGTGCCGTTGGAGAAGCTGCGGGTTCTGGAGTGATCACGGTGGTTCATCCACGCATTGCGTGGATGTAGCCCGCATCGTAGATCCACGCCATGCGTGGATACGGTGCCATGCAAGCATGGCACCCACCAGAGCCGCAGCAGTGCCATGCAAGCATGGCACCCACCAGAGCCAGAGCAGTGCCATGCAAGCATGGCACCCACCCCATCAGGCTATCAGCCGATGGTTTCCAGGCCACCCATGTACGGGCGCAGCGCCTCCGGCACGGTGATGCTGCCGTCGGCGTTCTGGTAGTTCTCCATCACCGCGATCATTGCGCGGCCCACCGCCACGCCCGAGCCGTTCAGCGTGTGCGCCAGCTCCGGCTTGCCGGTGGCCGGGTTGCGCCAGCGGGCCTGCATGCGGCGGGCCTGGAAGTCACCACAGTTCGAGCACGAGGAGATCTCGCGGTAGGTCTCCTGCGACGGCAGCCAGACTTCCAGGTCGTAGGTCTTCACCGCCGAGAAGCCCATGTCGCCGGTGCACAGCAGCACCTTGCGGTACGGCAGGCCCAGCTTTTCCAGCACCACTTCGGCGCAACGGGTCATGCGCTGGTGTTCGGCGTCGCTGTCTTCCGGGCGGCTGATCGAGACCAGCTCGACCTTCTCGAACTGGTGCTGGCGGATCATGCCGCGCACGTCGCGGCCACCGCTGCCGGCCTCGGCACGGAAGCACATCGAGTGGGCGGTCATGCGCAGCGGCAGGCGTTCGGCATCGACGATCTCATCGCGCACGATGTTGGTCAGCGGTACTTCCGAGGTCGGGATCAGGTAGCGCGTGGAATCGCCCACGGCGGTCTTGAACAGGTCGTCCTCGAACTTCGGCAGCTGGCTGGTGCCGCGCAGCGAATCGGCGTTGACCAGCAGCGGCACGTTGGTTTCCTCGTAGCCGTGCTCACCGGTGTGCAGGTCGACCATGAACTGGGCCAGCGCACGGTGCAGGCGCGCGATCGGGCCGCGCAGCACGGTGAAGCGCGAACCGGACAGCTTGGCGGCGGTTTCGCCGTCCAGCCAGCCATTGCGGGCGCCCAGTTCGACGTGATCGAGCACCTTGAAGTCGAACTGACGCGGGGTTCCCCAGCGCGCCTGTTCGACGTTGTCGTTCTCGTCGGCACCGGCCGGCACGTCATCGGCCGGCAGGTTCGGAATGCCCATCGAGATGGCGTCGATCCTCTCGCGCAGCTCGTCCAGCGCCACTTCCGAGGCCTTCAGCTCGTCGGCGAAGGCAGCGACCTCGGCCATGATGGCCGAGACGTCCTCGCCCTTGGCCTTGGCCTGGCCGATGGCCTTGGAACGGCTGTTACGCAGGCTCTGCAGCTCCTGGGTCCGCACCTGGATGCGCTTGCGATCGGCCTCCAGGGACTCCAGGGCAGACACGTCGAGCTCGAAGCCGCGGCTGGTGCGCAGGCGTTCGGCGAGGTCGGCGGGCTGGTGGCGGAGCAGGGCTGGATCAAGCATGGCAGGTGTCGTGGTGGGTATCAGGGATGGGATTATCGCTTGTTATACGGATTTCTGCCGCCCGGTTCATTCCCGGCGTGGCAGAATCGGGCTATTCCGTACTGGTCCGGTCCATGTCTGCACCCCGCTCGTCGTCCGCCAAGTCGTTCACTGTGCATATCCCGCGCAACGCCCTGAAGATCGCCGGCATCGCCTTCGGCGTGGGCGTGCTGCTGTTCGTGCTGGTCTGGCTGACCGGCCGTGACAAGGAGTTCTTCCGCGCCGACCCGGCCGCACAGACCCCGCAGGAAACCGCCCAGGTCGAGCCCCTGCCGGAACCCTTGGCCGCTGCAGCCGGTTCCAGCGACATGCCTGACGCCAAGCCGGCACCGGTGGAGGAGGAAGCGCCGAAGCTGGTCGAAACCGCTCCGCCGCCACCCGCCCCGATCGCCGAGCCGGCCCCGGCCGCCCCGGGCGCAGCGCCGGCCGCGACCGGCAACAGCCAGCCGATGCCGATTGCCGGCCAGTCGCCGCCGCCGTCGTACCCCGCCGCCGCCCTGCGCGCCGGTGAAACCGGCACCGTGGTGGTACGCGTGGACGTGGACGCCACCGGCTATCCCAACAACGCCACGGTGATCCAGCGCAGTGGTTCACGCGACCTCGACCGTGCCGCCACCGACGCGGTGCGACGCTGGCGATTCACCCCGGCGCAGAGCAATGGCCAGGCCGTGCCCGGCAGCATTGAAGTACCGTTCGACTTCAAGACGCAGTAACTGAACGCTTCCCGGCAGGCAAACTGAACCCTGCCGGTGGCGTTGACGCAGCGCTGACACTTCCCGTCCATGGCTCGGGCAACACTTCCCACGTCGTCAGTTGACGGAAGGAGTTTGCGATGACTGCCACCACCCACGAAGACCTTCATTCGCCGCAGCTGCAGCAGGATTCCAGCGTGCAGCACAAGCCCACGTCGCCCTGGATGTGGATCGCGCTGATTGTGGCGATGTTTGCGGCCGCCCTGCTGTGGCTGCGCCATTCCAACCAGGAGGATGTGGCGCCGGCACCGGTCGGTGAGCGCATGTTGCCCGCCCCTGAGCAGGCTGCGGTGACCGATGCAGCAGCACCTGCAACGCGCCAGGCCGCCCCGGCCTCCAGCCAGCACAAGACTGCGCCGGTCGCGCGTAATCGCGAAGCACGCCCTCTGGCCAGCAACCGCATGCCCACCTACCCCGCTGCTGCACTGCGCAGTGGCGTGCAGGGCAGCGTGATCGCCAGCCTCAATGTCGATACCCGTGGCAATGTCGCCAACGCTGCGATCGTTTCGCGCAGCGGCGAGCGCAGCCGCGACCTGGACCGTGCGGTGCTGAACACCGTGCAGAACTGGAAGTTCCAGCCTGCGGTGCATGACGGCCGCGCAGTAGCAAGCGTGGTGCGGGTCCCGGTGGATTTCCGCACCGAGCAGCGTTGATCGCGGACGAGGGGTTCGTGATGTTTCGACGGAGGCTTCGGCCTCCGTCTTTTTATGCGGAAAGGCGTGCCGACCAAGGTCGGCACCTACCGGGCGATGTGAGCGTGCCAACCAAGGTTGGCACCTACCGGGTTACGTCATCTGCCGGGCGTGGCCGCTCAGGCCAGGTTGAACCCGGCGCTGCGCGCCAGGCCATCGAAGTCCGGGAAGGAGGTGGCGACGTTGGCGATGTCGTTGATGCGCACTTCGCCGTCACTGATCTGGCCGGCGATGGCGAAGGCCATGGCGATGCGATGGTCACCGTGGCTTTCGATGGTGCCACTGCCCAGGCGCACGCCGCCGTGCAGGGTGGCGCCGTCTTCGGTTTCGTCCACCTGCATGCCCAGCGCGCGCAGGCCGGTGGCCATCGCCGCAAGGCGGTCGGATTCCTTCACCCGCAGTTCGGCGGCACCGCTCACCACGGTCTGGCCTTCCGCGGCGGCGGCGGCCACGAACAGCGCCGGGAACTCGTCGATCATGTCCGGCACCAGTGCTTCCGGAATGCGTGCGCCCTTCAACTGAGCGTAGCGCACCACCAGATCCGCCACCGGCTCACCGCCCTGCTCGGCCGGGTTCTCTTCGGTGATGTCCGCTCCCATCAGGCGCAGCGCGTGCAGCAGGCCGGTGCGGCGCGGGTTCAGTCCGACCTGCTTCAGGCGCAGCTCGGAGCCGGGAATGATACTGGCCGCAACCAGATAGAACGCGGCCGAAGAGAAGTCGGCCGGCACCACGATGTCAGTCGCGCGCAGGCGCTGACCACCACGCAGGCGTGCCTTGCCGGGCGAGAATTCGATGTCCACGCCGAACGCGGACAGCATGCGCTCGGTGTAGTCACGGGTCGGGTGCGGTTCGGTCACCTGGGTTTCGCCCTGCGCGTACAGGCCGGCCAACAGCACCGCCGACTTGATCTGCGCGCTGGCCACCGGCGAGGCGAAGTCGATGCCGTGCAGCGATTGCCCGCCATGCACGTGCAGCGGCGGCGTCCCGTCTTCCTGGGTGTCGATCTTCGCGCCCATCTGTGACAGCGGGCCGGTCACGCGGCGCATCGGGCGGCCGGACAGCGACTCATCGCCGATCAGCGTGCAGTCGAATGCCTGGCCCGCCAGCAGACCGGCCAACAGGCGCATGCCGGTGCCCGCGTTGCCGCAGTCCAGCGGCGCATCCGGCGCCTTCAGGCCGTCGATACCGACGCCGTGCACGATGCGCTGCGACGGGCTGGGGGTTTCGATGCGCACGCCCAGCTGGCTGAAGATGCGCGCAGTGGCGCGGGTGTCCTCGCCTTCCAGGAAACCCTCGATATGCGAGGGGCCATCGGCCAGCGCGGCGAACATCACCGAGCGGTGCGAGACCGACTTGTCGCCGGGAATGGTCAGGCTGCCCTGCAGCGGCTGGCCCTTGCGGGCAATCCAGTGTTGCGCGTTGCTCATCGTTCGATCATTCCGTAAACGCCGGCAGCACCGGCGATGCATCAGGGGGCGGCAGCCGCAGCCACCGCAGCAGCACTCAGGGCACGGCCACCGGATAGGAACCCAGCACCTTGATCTGTGCCGAGTGCGCTTCCAGTTCGGCCAACGCGGCCTGCATCGGCGCGTCGTCGATATGGCCGGCCAGGTCGATGAAGAAGCCGTATTCCCACTTGCCGTGGTGCGACGGGCGCGACTCGATGCGGTTCATGCTGATGCCGTGGCGGGCGAACGGACTGAGCACGTCGAACAGCGCACCGGGCTTGTCATGGATGAACACCAGCACCGAGGTGCGGTCATGGCCGGAGGTCGGGAAGATGTTGCGGCCCACCACCAGGAATCGCGTGGTGTTGTCGGCATCGTTCTGGATCGGCTTGGTGACCACTTTCTTCAGGCCGTACACATGGCCGGCACTCTCGCCACCGATGGCCGCTGCGTCGTCGGCGTTGCGCGCACGGCGCGCGCCTTCGGCGTTGCTCGACACCGGAATCTTCTCGGCCTTCGGCAGGTTGGCGCGCAGCCACGCCGAGGTCTGCATGAACGACTGCGGATGCGCGTAGATGCGCTCGATGTCCTCGATGCGGCCGCTGCGCGACATCAGGTACTGCTGCACGCGCAGTTCCACTTCGCCACAGATCTTCAGGTTGGAGGTCAGGAACATGTCCAGGGTGATCTGGATGGTGCCCTGCCCGGAATTCTCCACCGGCACCACGCCGAAATCGGCGTTGCCCGCTTCCACTTCCTGGAACACTTCTTCGATGCTGGCCATCGGCAGGCCCAGCGCCGAGCGGCCGAAGTGCTTGAGCACGGCCTGCTGGCTGAAGGTGCCTTCCGGGCCGAGGTAGCCGATCTTCAGCGGCTCCTGCTGGGCCAGGCAGGCCGACATGATCTCGCGGTAGACGTGCACCAGCAGCTCATCGCTGAGCGGGCCTTCGTTGCGGTCCACCACCATGCGCAGCACCTGCGCTTCGCGCTCGGGGCGGTAGTAGTCGACGGCCGCGGCGAGCTTGCCCTTGGCCTTGCCGACCTGGTGGGCGAAACGCGCGCGCTCGGCGATCAGGCTCTGGATGTCGCGGTCGATCTGGTCGATCTTCGAACGCACATCGGCCAGCGCCAGCGGCGCCAGGGTGGGTGCCGGATTCGACGCGGCCTTGGCCTTGCCCTTCGCCTTGGTGGGCGCGCTGTCCTTGGCCGGTTCGGCCTTCTTCGGCGCCTTCTTGCTGGATTTGCTGCTTGCCATCGGAATTCCTTGTTGCGGGGCACGCACCCGACGGTGCGCGCCGTTCATTGCTCAACCGTGACGCTGCTGGAAATCGGCCATGAAGGCGACCAGCGCCTCGGCCCCGGCCAGCGGCATGGCGTTGTACAGCGAGGCGCGGATGCCACCCACCACCTTGTGGCCCTTCAGCGCCAGCAGGCCAGCGGCCTTGGCTTCGGCGACGAAGCGGGCATCAAGCTCGGCATCAGGCAGGAAGAACGGGATGTTCATCCGCGAACGGGCCGCGTGTGCGACCTCGTTGCGGTAGAAGCCGCCGGAGCCGTCGATGGCGCCGTACACCAGCGCTGCCTTGGCGGCATTGCGCTTGGCGAACTCGGCCACGCCGCCCTCGGCCAGCATCCACTTGAACACCAGGCCGGCCAGATACCAGTTCCAGGTGGGCGGCGTGTTGAGCATCGAGTCGCGAGCGACGTGCGAGCGGTAATCGAAGATGTCCGCCCGCGGCTGGCCGCTGCGCTCCAGCAGATCGCGGCGGATGATCATCACCGCGATGCCGACCGGGCCCAGGTTCTTCTGCGCGCCGGCGTAGATCACGCCATAGCGGCGCACGTCCAGCGGCTCACTGGCGATGGACGAGCTGAAATCAGCGATCAGCGGGACGTTGCCGGTATCGGGTACATCACGGAACTCGACACCGTGGATGGTCTCGTTGGCGGTGAGGTGCACGTAGGCGGCATCGGGCGACAGCTGCCAGTCGGCGCGCGGCGGCAGCGTGCGGTAACCATCGGCCTCGCTGCTGGCGGCGATGTTGACATCAACGTAGACACCGGCCTGCTTGACCGCCGTCTTGCCCCAGTGACCACTGACCACGTAATCGGCACGCTGGCCGGGGGTGGCGAAGTTGAGCGGGATCAGCGCCTGCTGGGTGGTGGCACCACCGGACAGGAACAGCACCGCATAGTCTTCGGGGATATCGAGCAGTCGACGCAGGTCGGCCTCGGCCTCGGCGGCCACGGACATGAACTCCGCGCCGCGATGGCTCATTTCCACGATCGAGGCACCGGTACCGTGCCAGTCCAGCATTTCCGCCTGCGCCTGGCGCAGGACCGATTCCGGCAAGGTTGCAGGGCCGGCACTGAAGTTGAACGCGCGCGTCATGTCACACCTGTGGGGCAAGACCCCTAGTATGCCGCAGTGCACCAGCCTTGCGGCCTTGTGCGGCAAGGGAAATTTGGTTTCATTGGAATCCATTCGCCAGCAGCACTGCCCCGGTAGTCGCCGACCTTGCTCGGCGTACGCCGTCAGGCGTCAAACCCGGCGAAGAAGCGTGCCGACCAAGGTCGGCACCTACCAGAGCGGATCCAGCGGACTCAGGCCAGGAGCAATGCCCCGGTAGTCGCCGACCTTGGTCGGCATACGCCGCCAGGCGTCATCCCCGCCGAAGGAGCGTGCCGACCAAGGTCGGCACCTACCAGAGCGGATCCAGCGAATTCAGACCAGGAGCATTGCCCCGGTAGTCGCCGACCTTGCTCGGCGTACGCCGGCAGGCGTCATCCCCGCCGAAGGAGCGTGCCGACCAAGGTCGGCACCTACCAGAGCGGATACGGCCGGTTCAGATCAGCGCGCGCCGAACCAGAGCAGCAGACTGAGCAGTGCGGCCAGCAGCAGCGCACTCACCAGCAACCACGGCCAGCGCCGGACCTTGCGCGGCGCGGCCGGCATCACCGGCGCCTGCTCGGCGTCCTGGCTGGACTCGTCTTCATCCGGCAGCGGGCGCCGGCGCGGGTCATGCGGCACTTCCAGCACGAACCGGTGCTGGCCATCGAACACCACCTGGTCGCCTGCCTGCAGCCAGCAGTGGCGCACGGCCACGCCGTTGACCCGTGTGCCATCGGCATTGCCCAGGTCACGCAGCAGCACGCGTTCGCCATGCACTTCCACGCGGGCGTGCTGTTCGGCGAAGGCTGGTTCATTGATCTCGATGTCAGCGTCGCCACCGCGGCCGATCAGGCGGGACCGCGACAGCGTGAAGCTGCGGCCATGGTGCAGGCCACCGACACCGCGCAGCAGGCGCTGCTGCTCATTGGTGCCGTCACCGCTGTTCGGTGCGGGGGCCTGCAGCAGGCTCTCCACCTCGCCCTGCAGGACCATTTCCACGCCGTCCACATACACCGCATCGCCCGCACGCAGCAGCGCCATGCGCCGCACCGGGCGACCGTTCACATGAATGCCGCAGATACCGTTGCCGACCTGCAGCCAGAGGCCGCGATCATCCACGCAGAACTGTGCCAGCAGCAGGGCTCCGTGGCCGGCGTCGCCGAGCCTCACACTGCCATTGGCCTGGCGCACGATGCGTTGCACCCCGGGCCGCAGCGGCTGGTCGGGCTGTTGTTGTTGGCTGAAGTGAACAAGCAGGTTCTGCACGCGGCGCAGCCTAGCAGGTTGGTCGCCAACGAAGAAGAACCCACGATGAGTGCTTGGCGCGAAGGCCCTCGATGCGCACAATGCTCGCCCTCATTGATCATCCCCGCTTTGCGCCAGGAGCCTGCATGTCCACCATCGATGTCCGCCACGCCCACGCCCTGCCCGATGCACAGGCGCGCGCCGCGATCGAACAGGTCGCCGCCAAGCTGTCCGAGCGCTTCGGCCTGAAGTCGTCCTGGACTGCCGACGTACTGAATTTCTCCGGCAGCGGCGTGGACGGTGCGATCGAACTGCAGCCGGGCGCCGTGCGCGTCACGGCCAAGTTGGGCTTCCTGCTGTCGGCGATGAAGGGCATGGTCGAAGGCGAGATCCAGCGCGTGCTGAAGGAAAAGCTGGGCTGAACCCCGGCGGCGGCCATCACGGCCGTGCAACGCCAGCGCGCGCTACTCTCGGGGCAGGCCCAACTCCCACGGGAAGTGCGATGAACCACTACGAGAACGACGACCGCCGCAACGACGACGCCTCTTTCGGTGACCAGGCCGAGCGCTTCTCGCGCAAGCTGAGTGACTCGGCGCAGCAGGTCTGGTTGGCCGGCCTGGGCGCTCTTGGCCGTGCACAGGCCGAAGGCAGCCGCTTCTTCGACGGCCTGGTGAAGGAAGGCGAAGCCTGGGAAGCCCGCCGCCGTGAACGCAACGGCGAACAGGGCCCGGGCTGGCGCGACAACGTTGAAACGTCGCTGGACGAGGCCCGCGAGAAGGCTTCCGGTACCTGGAACAAGGTCGAAAAAGCCTTCGACGACCAGGTGCAGGGCGTACTCAAGCGCCTGCACGTGCCCACCGCCGACGAGGTGACTGCGCTGGAGGCGCGCATCGACGCACTGCAGGCACGCCTGGCCAAGCTGGAGAATCGCGACGCCTCGGGCACTGATGCACCTGCACCGGGCAGCCATCAGTCGCCAGGCAGCCTGCCCTGACCGGCAATTGTTGCAATGCAATAAATTTTGATTGACAATCGCGAGCAACCCGCCAATCGCTTCGGCTGCCGTTTGTTCCCTCCCCTCACGGCTTCAGGATTGGCGGGTTTTTCGTGCCCGCGGTATTCCGAATTGCGTGCTCCATCACGCTTCCTGTCAGGAACCTCCTGACTCAGCGGCACGGCGCGACCTTTACACTGTCTCCTTCGCATTCGCCCCTTCCGCGCACCTCCTGCATGCTCCCTTGGATCCTGGCCCTGCTGTCGGCCCTGCTTACCTGTTCCCTGGCTGTTGTCTATCTGTGGTGGATCAAGCGGCGGCAAAAGGAGATGCAACTCGGCCTGCAGGCCCTGGCGGGCATGCACTGGCGCGAGTTCTCGGTACTGGTCAAGCGCATGCTGCGCGAGCAGCGCGGCCTGCGCGAACTGGATGACCCGGGCGAGGAATCCCGTGAGCCCAGCAGCGATTTCCTGCTCAGCGACGGCCCCAACAGCTGGCTGGTCTCGTGCAAGCACGGCTTGGCCTATCGCATCGGCACCGCCGCGGTGAACGAACTGGGCGCGGCCGCGCGCCTGGCCGGCGCCAAGGGCGGCGTGCTGCTGACCGAAGGCCGGATGGAACGCGACGGCCGCAGCGCCGCCGAAAAGCAGGCGGTTGAGGTGCTGGACGGCCCGCGCCTGTGGCCGTTGCTGCAGCCCTACCTGCCGGTTGATATCGAAGCCCGTGTGCGTGCCAGTGCCCGTCATGAAGCCCTGCGCCGCATTGCCATAGCCGCGCTCGCCGCGGTGACGCTGGGCCTGCTGGTGGGATTGAGCCTGCAAGGGCTGCATGTGCAGGACGCTCCGTCCGTTGCCGAGGAGACGGGCGCCCCCGCGCCGGTTGCGCCTGCGGTTGAAGCGGCGCCCGAACCGGCGCCGGCCCCCGCCACCACGCCGCCGGCCGCTGCGCCTGCACCGGCCGCGCCCTCAGCCGATGCGCGCAGCAATCCCAACCCGGATGCCGCCACGCTGGAGCGCTTCCAGGCCGATCTGTCCCGTGCCTTGGCCGGCAAACCCGGCATCGCCAGCGGTGTCTGGCTGACCCGGCAGACGCTGGCGATCAACCGCACCGGCGAGCTGGACGCGGTGTGGCCGCAGGTCTGCGAGGAAGTGCTGCACTACCCCGCCCTGCGCAACGTGCGCATCCAGCTCAACGCCCGCCCCGGCGTGGATGAGCCGGTGCGCTGGCGGCAGTGCGCTACGTATTGAAGAGGCCGCATCCACGCATGGCGTGGATCTACTGAATCCCGGTTGGGAATACGCGATACGTGCGAACCCTCGGTAGATCCACGCCATGCGTGGATGCCTCTGCGGCGTCGAGCCACGCTCGACTCATCGCGCATCGCGCAAAAAGCAGCCGAGATGGGCTCGGCTCTACATGGCGCCTGCTCAGCCCAATGCTGCGAGATGGGCGATGTAACTGGAGCGCGATTCACCTGCCGCTCTGGCCTGCGCATCCAGCCTCGCCAGGATCCGGCGTGGCAGGCTGATATTGACCCGCTCGATGGTGTCGTCCAGCAGGGCCGGATCAATGCAGATGTACGCAAGAATCCAACGGATGTCCTTGGATGCCTCGGCGGCGATTTTCTGCGGTGCCGAAGGTGTCGGAATCGAGCGTCCCTCATCCAGGGCCGCATCAATCCAGGCGAGCGCGGCCTCTTCCGCCGCAGTGAGCGCATCATCAAGCGTGTCGGCCGCCGAGAAGCACCCCGGCAGATCCGGAACGACCACACCCCACGCGGTGCGCTCATCGCCTGCCTCGATCAAGACTGGATATCGCATGGGCCCTCCTACGTCAGTCCTGCGAGCTTCCGCAACGCCAGCAGCAGCCCTTTCCCCAGATCCTTCCTAGGGTGAGGCACGGTGATGATGTGAGGGTGCTGCGGGTGCACGAATACATGATGGGATCCGCGAATCCGGCGACAGGTCCAACCTGCCGCCTCCAGATCCAGGATGAGGTCCCTGCTCTTCATGCGGGGACGATACACATCGTACACACGCCCCGACAGAGTTCAAGGCGACAGCGTGTCCCGAGCGGGGCCGACCCTACCTTGCGCCAGGCGCAAAGCGCGCGACCAGGTCCCAGGCGTCGCCGAGGAACACCTGGCGCACACGGGTGATCGGCTGTTCGCCGCGCCAGGTCAGGCGCTCGATCACCAGACAGGCGGTGCCGGGCTTCACGTCCAGCAGCTTGGCGGTGGCGGTGTCCGCGCCCCAGGCACTGATGCGGTGCTGGGCACGGGTCCAGGACACGTTCTGCAGCAGCCAGCTGCCCGGCGCGGTGGTACTGAAGTCGACCTCCAGCACCTCGGGCACGCCCACCGGGCTGATCAGACGATGCTCCAGCGCCAGCGGGCGGCCGTCGGCCAGGTGCAGGCAGCGCATCGCCAGCAGCATTTCGCTGCCGGCCAGCTCGACTTCACCGGCATTGCCGGCATCTGCAAGGCGCAGGTCGCGCTGCAGCAGGCGATAGGCGTACTGATGGCCACGCGAACCCACTTCCATCGCGATGTCGGGAATCTCCAGCGCCACCTGTTCCAGGTGCGGGGGCTGCCGCGCCACGAACGAACCAGCGCGGCGGCGACGCTCGATCATGCCGCTCTCGGCCAGTGCGGTCAGCACCTTGTTCACGGTCATCCGCGAGCAGCCGTACTGCTCCATCAGCTCGTGTTCGTACGGAATACGGAAGCCCGGTGCCCACTCTCCGCTGAGGATGCGGCTTTCCAGATCGCTGCGGATACGCTGGTTGAGCGTGGCGGACTTGCTGGCCTTCACGTGATGGGGTCTCGGTGGCGGGAGGCGATCAGCCCAGCACGCCACGCAGGGCGGCAGCGAAGGCGGTGGTGATCGCCTCGCGCTGCAGGTGGCGGCCGTCGGCCACGCACTGGCGGCCATGGCGCCAGACCGATCGCAGCGCGCCATTACGTGCGGCGAACACCCAGCTGTCAAGCCATGCGTCATCCTGCCGCGCCTGTAGCGCGGGGTGTGCGGCATCCAGCTCGACCAGGTCGGCACTGGCGCCAACCTGCAGCCCGGCGGCCACGCCCAACGCCTGTGCACCGCCGTGCAGCGCACCCTCGAACAGGAAGCGGCCGGTGCTGCGGGTGGCATCCGGGGCCAGCACATTGCGCCCGCGCAAGGTCAGGCGCTGACCGTACTCGAGCAGGCGCAGTTCTTCGGCCGCGTCGATCAGCACATTGGAATCGGAGCCGACACCGAAGCGCCCACCCTCGCGCGCGAACGCCTGCATCGGGAACAGGCCGTCGCCAAGGTTGGCTTCGGTGATCGGGCACAGGCCGGCCACCGCCTGGCTGGCCACGATGGCGGCGCGCTCATCGTCGGTGATGTGGGTGGCATGCACCAGGCACCAGCGCGCATCCACCGGCGCATGGTCGTACAGCCACTGCACCGGGCGCTGGCCGCTCCAGGCCAGGCAGGCCTCGACTTCACGTACCTGCTCGGCGATATGGATGTGCACCGGGCCGTCGGTCAGCGGCAGCAAAGCACTCAATTCCTCGCCGGTGACTGCACGCAGGCTGTGCGGGGCAATGCCGAGCACCGCATCGGGCAGCGCGGCCAAAGACGGCTTCGCGGCGTCCAGCAGCTGCGCGAAGCCGTCCACGTCGTGGATCAGGCGTCGCTGTGCGGGGTTCGGTGCCGCTCCGCCGAAATCGGCATGCGCATAGAACACCGGCAGCAGGGTCAGCCCGATGCCGGTCTGGTCGGCCGCCGCCGCAATCCGCGCGCTCATCTCGGCACGGTTGGCATACGGCCGGCCGTCAGCATCATGGTGCAGGTAATGGAATTCGCCGACGCGGGTGAAGCCGCTTTCCAGCATTTCCATGTAGGCCTGGGCGGCGATGGCCTGCACCGCGTCCGGGCGCAGATGGGCCAGGAAGCGATACATCAGCTCGCGCCAGCTCCAGAAGCTGCCACCGTCGCCGCCGCCGATCTCGGTCAGCCCGGCCATGCCGCGCTGGAACGCATGGCTGTGCAGGTTGGGCAGGCCCGGCACCAGGATGCCGACGCGGGTATCGCCCGCCTGCGCGCCCTGCCCCGTACTGATCGCCGTGATGCGACCGTCCTGCACCTGCAGGCGGACATCGCGGGCCCAACCCTCGGCCAGCAGGGCGTGGGCGGCATGGAAACTGTGCGGGGAACGCGAATCGGACATGGCTGGACAACCCGAAATGGACGCCTATATTGTATAGACATATAAGCACAGCCGCGTTGTGGATGCCATGCACGTCGATACCCTCTGGTCCAACGTTCACCTGATCACCCTCGATGGCGAGGGGCTGGGTGTCATCCGCGATGGCGTGCTGGCCTGCGCCGACGGACGCATCGTCCACGTCGGCACCGCCGGCAGCGATGCCCACCTGCAACCGACCACCCGCATCGACGGCGAAGGCCGCTGGATCTCGCCGGGCCTGATCGACTGCCACACCCACCTGGTCTACGCCGGCAACCGCGCCAACGAGTTCGAGCAGCGCCTGCAGGGCGTCAGCTATGCCGACATCGCCCGTGCCGGCGGCGGCATCGTCTCCACCGTGCGCGCCACCCGCGCCGCCGCGCCGGAACAGCTGGCCCGCGAAAGCCGCCCACGGTTGCTGGCGATGCGCGCCGAGGGCGTGACCACCCTCGAGATCAAGTCCGGCTACGGCCTGACCCTGCGCGACGAACGCAAGCAGCTGCAGGTGGCGCGTGCGCTGGGCGAGGAATGCCGGGTCAATGTGGTGACCACCTTCCTCGGTGCGCACGCGATTCCGCCGGGCCGTGAAGCACAGGAGTACACCGACGAGGTGTGCAATGTGATGATCCCGGCCATCGCCGCCGAAGGCCTGGCCGAAGCAGTGGATGTGTTCTGCGAGAACATCGCCTTCTCGCCGGCGCAGGCACGGCAGGTTTTCGAAGCCGCGCACACACACGGACTGGCGATCAAGATCCACGCCGAGCAGCTGAGCAACCAGCATGGCGCCGAACTGGCCGCCAGCTTCGGTGCCCTCTCGGCCGACCATATCGAACACTTGGACGATGCCGGCATCGCCGCGATGGCCGCGGCCGGTACCGTGGCGGTGCTGCTGCCCGGCGCCTTCTATTTCACTCGCGATACCACGCT
The DNA here is from genome assembly GCF_056481995.1 of Stenotrophomonas sp. 80084_Sma. Classification (NCBI taxonomy): domain Bacteria; kingdom Pseudomonadati; phylum Pseudomonadota; class Gammaproteobacteria; order Lysobacterales; family Lysobacteraceae; genus Stenotrophomonas; species Stenotrophomonas sp. 80084_Sma. Next base: position 3,054,872 of record NZ_CM151177.1, read on the forward strand.
GCCGCCGATCGCCGCGCTGCGTGCGGCCGGCGTGCCGCTGGCGCTGGCCACCGACAGCAACCCGGGCACCTCGCCGCTGACCAGCCCGCTGCTGGCGATGAACATGGGCGCCACCCTGTTCCGCCTGACCGTGGACGAATGCATCGCCGGCTTCACCCGTGAGGCGGCGCGCGCATTGGGCCGTGGCGATCGCGTCGGTCGCCTCGCCATCGGCATGGACTGCGACCTGGCGATCTGGGACATCGACGCCCCCGCCGACCTGGTCTATCGCATTGGATTCAACCCGCTGCACGCGCGCGTGGTGCGCGGACAGCCCGACCTGCCTGCCTCCTGGAGCAACACATGAGCAACACCCTGGTTCTTCGCCCCGGCCATGTCACCCTCGCCCAGTGGCGGCAGGCCTATCGCGGTGCGCCGCTTGCACTGGACCCGGCCGCGCTGCCGGTGGTGCGTGCCAGTGCGGCGACCGTGGCTGCCATCGTCGCCAAGGGCGCGCCGGTCTATGGCATCAACACCGGCTTCGGCAAGCTGGCCAGCGTGCGCATCGAGCGCGAGGACCTGGCCACCCTGCAGCGGAACATCGTGCTCTCGCACGCTGCCGGTGTTGGCGAGCCGATGCCCGCCAGCGTGGTGCGCCTGATGATGGCGCTGAAGCTGGTCAGCCTGGCGCAGGGTGCTTCGGGCATCCGCGAGGAAACCCTGCTGCTGCTGGAAGCAATGCTGGTCAAGGGCGTGCTGCCGGTGGTGCCCGCACAGGGCTCGGTGGGTGCCTCGGGTGACCTGGCGCCGCTCTCGCACCTGGCCAGCGTGATGCTGGGCGTGGGTGAAGCCTTTATCGGTGACGAACGCCTGCCGGCAACCGACGCACTGGCACGTGCCGGCCTGCAGCCGATCGAGCTGGGCGCGAAGGAAGGCCTGGCGCTGCTCAACGGCACCCAGTTCTCCACCGCCTATGCGCTGGCCGGCCTGTTCGAGATCGAAACCGTCTTCCAGGCCGCGTTGGTCACCGGCGCGCTGTCGGTGGAAGCGGCCAAGGGCTCGGATACCCCGTTCGACCCGCGCATCCATGCCATCCGCGGCCAGCGCGGGCAGATCGCCACGGCCGCCACCCTGCGCACGTTGATGCAGGGCTCGGACATCCGCGAATCGCACCGCGACAACGACGTACGCGTGCAGGACCCGTACTGCCTGCGCTGCCAGCCGCAGGTGATGGGCGCGGCGCTGGACATCCTGCGCCAGGCCGCGACCACGCTGGAAATCGAAGCCAACGGCGTGTCCGACAATCCGCTGGTGTTCACCGATACCGGCGAAGCGCTGTCCGGCGGCAACTTCCATGCCGAGCCGGTCGCCTTCGCCGCCGACATGCTGGCGATGGCGGTGTGCGAGATCGGTTCGATCAGCGAGCGCCGCCTGGCGATGCTGGTCGACCCGGCGCTGTCGGGCCTGCCGGCGTTCCTGACCCCGCGCCCGGGCCTGAATTCCGGCTTCATGATTCCGCAGGTGACCGCCGCCGCGCTGGTCTCGGAAAACAAGCAGCGCGCCTACCCGGCCAGTGTCGATTCGATTCCGACCTCGGCCAACCAGGAAGACCATGTGTCGATGGCCGCGCACGGTGCGCGCCGCCTGATGCAGATGGCCGAAAATGCCGCCAACGTGATCGGCATCGAGCTGCTGGCCGCTGCGCAGGGCTGCGACTTCCACGCGCCGCTGCGCTCCAGCACCGCGCTGGAAGCCGTGCGCGCCACCCTGCGCGCGCAGGTGCCGACGCTGGAAGAAGACCGCTACTTCCATCCGGACATGGTGACCGCCACGAACCTGGTGCGCAGTGGCGCGCTGGCGCAGGGTTTGGCGGAGCTGCTGCCGACTGTGGAACCGCAGGCATGAATGTCCATCCCGAATGGCTGACGGTGCACGAAGGCGATGCCCCGCTGATCGTCAGCTTCCCGCATACCGGCAGCGAGCTGCCGCACGACCTGATCGGCGACTACCACTCGCCGTGGCTGGCCCGTCGCGACGCCGACTGGTGGGTGCACGAACTGTACGACTTCGTGCGCGGCATGGGCGCGACCACGGTGCGCTCGGCGATCTCGCGCTCGGTGATCGACCTCAACCGCGATCCCAGCGGCGTGTCGCTGTACCCCGGCCAGAACACCACCGGCCTGTGTCCGCTGACCACCTTCGACAACCAGCCGCTGTACCACGCCGGGCGCGAACCGGATGACGCGGAAATCGCCCGTCGCCGCGACACGTATTTCCTGCCTTACCACGATGCGCTGGCCGCACAGATCACGCGCCTGCGTGCGAGGTTCGGCACTGTCGTGGTGTATGACGCACACTCGATCCGCTCGCATATCCCGCACCTGTTCGAAGGCGAGCTGCCGCAGTTCAACCTCGGCACCGCCGGCCCGTCCGGCGCACCGGACACGTCCTGCGACAACGCCTTGAGCGATGTGGTGGAGAACCTGCTGAAGATCAGTGGCATGAGCCAGGTGCGCAACGGCCGCTTCAAGGGCGGCTGGATCACCCGCCACTACAGCAACATCGCCGGCGGCGTGCACAGCCTGCAGATGGAACTGGCCTGCCGCGGCTACATGCACGAACCCCTGCCGGACCAGGTGGACGAGCACAGCTGGCCCACCCCGCTCGACCCCGACCACGCCGCACCGCTGCGCCACACCCTGGCGCAGGTGCTCAACGCCTGCCTTGAATTCGCTACGAACCGGAGCGCCGCATGACCCGCAACGACCCGACCCGCACCATTGCCGCGCCCACCGGCACCACGCTCAACGCCAAGAGCTGGCTGACCGAAGCGCCGCTGCGCATGCTGATGAACAACCTGCACCCGGACGTGGCCGAACGGCCGCAGGAACTGGTGGTGTACGGCGGCATCGGCCGTGCCGCGCGCGACTGGGAGAGCTTCGATGCCATCGTCGAAACGCTCAAGCGCCTGGACGACGACCAGACCCTGCTGGTGCAGTCGGGCAAGCCGGTGGGCGTGTTCCGCACCCATGCCGATGCGCCGCGCGTGCTGATCGCCAATTCCAACCTGGTGCCGCGCTGGGCCAACTGGGACCACTTCAACGAGCTGGATAAAAAGGGCCTGGCCATGTACGGCCAGATGACTGCCGGCAGCTGGATCTACATCGGCGCGCAAGGCATCGTGCAGGGCACCTACGAGACCTTCGTGGAGATGGGCCGCCAGCATTTCGGTGGCGACCTGACCGGCAAGTGGCTGTTCACCGGCGGCTTGGGCGGCATGGGCGGCGCGCAGCCGCTGGCTGCCGTAATGGCCGGCGCGTCCTGCCTGGCCGTCGAGTGCCGCAAGAGCAGCATCGACATGCGCCTGCGCACCGGCTACCTGGACACCTGGACCGACAACCTGGACGAAGCGCTGCGGCTGATCGATGAATCGTGCAAGGCCGGTACGCCGAAGTCGGTGGGCCTGCTCGGCAACGTCGCCGACGTACTGGCTGAACTGCTCAAGCGCGGCGTGAAGCCGGACCTGCTGACCGACCAGACCTCCGCGCACGACCCGGTGAACGGCTACCTGCCGCAGGGCTGGACCGTCGAGCAGTGGGACGAAAAGCGCGTGAGTGCGCCGAAGGACGTGGAGAAGGCTGCACGCGCATCGATGGCCAACCACATCCGCGCCATGCTCGGCTTCCACGCGCTGGGCGTACCGACAGTGGACTACGGCAACAATCTGCGGCAGATGGCACTGGAAGAAGGCGTGACCAATGCCTTCGATTTCCCGGGCTTCGTACCCGCCTACATCCGCCCGCTGTTCTGCCGTGGCATCGGCCCGTTCCGTTGGGCCGCACTGAGTGGCGACCCGGAAGACATTGCCAAGACCGACGCCAAGGTGAAGGAACTGATTCCGGACAACCCGCACCTGCACCGCTGGCTGGACATGGCTGCCGAGAAGATCAAGTTCCAGGGCCTGCCCGCGCGCATCTGCTGGGTGGGTCTGGGTGACCGCGATCGCCTCGGCCTGGCCTTCAACGAGATGGTGGCCAACGGCGAGCTGAAGGCGCCGGTGGTGATCGGCCGCGACCACCTGGACAGCGGCAGCGTTGCCTCGCCGAACCGCGAAACCGAAGCGATGGCCGACGGTTCCGATGCCGTGTCCGACTGGCCGCTGCTGAACGCCCTGCTCAACACCGCCAGCGGCGCCACCTGGGTGTCGCTGCACCATGGCGGCGGCGTCGGCATGGGCTTCTCGCAGCACGCCGGCATGGTGATCGTCTGCGACGGCACCGAAGCGGCGGCCAAACGGATTGGCCGCGTGCTGTGGAACGACCCCGCGACCGGCGTGATGCGCCATGCCGATGCAGGCTATGAAATCGCGATCGACTGCGCGAAGGAAAAGGGACTGGATCTGCCGGGTATCCTGGGCTGATCGCAGGGGTGCCGGCCAGCGGCCGGCACTACCGCAAGGCACCTGTAGAGCCGAGCCATGCTCGGCTCAATGCTTCCGGGTGCACGACGCCTGACCCAAAGGCAGCCGAGCATGGGCTCGGCTCTACATGATTGATGCCTTCGGATCACTTCCGGGCCAGCGGCTTCACATTGTTCGTATAGTGTGGAAACGCAGGCGCGGCGAACTCCCTCAGCATGTGCAGGTGCGGCTGAAGCTTGAACCTGCGCAGATTGCCAATGGCTACTTCGCCGCCGCACACCAGCGCTGGCTCAAAGCCATAAATCTCATCCGCCATCAAGTGCCCGCAAGTGCTCACAACCCTGTCGAAAGGCAGCTCTTCGACCCCATCCATCAGATCAAAGTCCTCAAGCTCCGCGCAAGCGAAGAATGCCTTGATGCCACCCTCCTGCCGTGCCAGAGACTTGGGTCTCAAACAGTTCTGAAGAGCAAATACTTCACTGCGGATCGGATCGATGCTCACGCCAACGCCGGATGCTTCGCCGCATAGGTAGAGCCGTCCAAACCCGCTTCTGGCAAACACATGGTAGGTATCGATCAGGGAAAATGGAGTACCAGCCAACCACGAGTGCATCAGGCCTTCGTAGTCCTCGGGATTCACCGTCCACAGCCGACCATTGCCATAGTTCGCCCATCCATCCCGACGCCAATAGCTCAAGAGCGGTTCGGGCAAGATGCCCGTCCACTTGGAGAAGCTGCTCTCTGGCACCGAGTCGTGTTCAGTCGTCTCTCCGAAGCTCTCGATGAAGAGCGCGAAATCCTCATCCTCCTCCATTAACTCTCCCATGCAAGGCTATCTCGTCGGTTTGGACTGAGACGTTCTTATATCTGGCGCTTCATCAGGTTCTAAGAGCTGTTTACGACAGGCCATTGGAAATTCACGCATTCACATAGGCGCCCGCCTCCGCTTGACCAGGTGCCCGCCGCTGACCAACATGCGCCATCACCGCTGACGGATCACCGCGATGTACCGCACCCTTGCTGCTGCATTGCTCTGTGCCCTGGCCATCGCCTTGCCCGCCTCGGCACGTGACGTCCCTACCGGCCTCTCTTCCCGACTCGACGCCCAACTGCAGAGCAACCGCGAGCGCTACGGCATCGCCGGCCAGGCCGTACTGGTCGCGCACAATGGCCAGGTGCTCTACCAGGGCGCCAGCGGCGAACGCGATCCCGCTGCCCATGTGCCTGCCACTGTCGACACCATCTTCGCCGCGCAATCCATGGCCAAGCTGCTGACCAGCACACTGGTGATGCAGCTGGTCGACCAGGGCAAGGTGGATCTGGACGCACCGGCCAGCCGTTATGTTCCGGACCTACGGACGGCATGGCAGGCGATTCACGTACGCGATTTCCTCAACCACAGCTCGGGTATCGGCGAGTATTACGACCGGGTGGACAACCGCTGGGTGAGCAAGGGCTACACCAGAGTGGCGCCTAACCTTGGCGCTGCACTGAAGGTGGCCGGCGCGACACCGATGCAGTTCGTCACCGGCAGCCGAGTGCAGTACACGCAGGCCAACTACCTGGTGCTGACCGCCTTGCTGGAAGCGCATTACGGCAAGCCCTACCCGGCCATCGCGCGCGAACGCATCCTGCTGCCATTGAAGATGACCAGTACCTCGTGGGGCATCACCAGCGTGCCGGCGCAGCGCGCGGCGGTGCCGTACATCGGCAAAGACGGCGCATTGCAGCCGGCCAATGAAGACCCCTGGCCGAACTACGGTTGGGGACACGCCGACCTGCAGACCACCGTGGGCGACATGAACCGTTTCCTGCAGGCGCTGGCGACCGGCAAGCTGCTGCGCACGGCGACCCTGGAAAAACTCTGGCAGCCGCAGAAACTGGCCGGCGGTGGCAGCAATTTCTTCTCCACCGGTTGGGATACCACCCGCAGCGACGGCTACACCCAGGTCGGCCACGATGGCGGCACCCGTGTACGTGCGCGGCTGGCCTACAAGGGCACGCTGGCCAACGGCTACTGGGTGTTCGTGTACCTGACCAACGGCAGCGCACGCAATGTCTGGTCGAGCACGCTGGTGGAGAGCACGATGGCGGTCGCCGCACCGCGGGAGTTCCCGCATGCGGTGCTGTCCGAGCGGCTGATCGCGTATGCGCTGGATGACAGTGAGGATGCGGCAGAAGCAGTGCATCGCTGGCTGCGCGACAGCAATAAGGTTGCTGCCAGCGAACTGGAACGCGCGATCAATGCCGATGCGTACGCGGTCCGCGAAAGCCTCGGGGCACGCAAGGCGGTGAAGGTGTTCGCTCTCAATACCGAGCTGTATCCGGATTCGGCAAATGCGTGGGACAGCCTGGCGGAATGCCATGCGGCGCTGGGTGAGAAGGAAGCGGCCGATCGGCTGTATGCAAAGGCCAAGGCGCTGGCGAAGCCGGCTCTGTAGAGTCGAGCCGTGCTCGACTCCGGGACACAGAGGCAGTCGAGCAAGGCTCGACTCTACAGAAAGCGAAAGACAGTCGAGCAAGCTCGACTCTACAAGGAGCGCGGGCGGCCATACGCCGCCGATGGGTGACGTGACGTCGCCGACCTGTTAACTTGCGCGCCACTTTCGTGGTTTACAGCATTCCCGCATGTCGCTCTCGTCGTACCGCCCCGCCCCGTCGCTGTTGTTCCTGGCCGTTTCTCTTGGCCTCTCCTCCACCGCCGCTGCGGCCCCGCAGGCCACCACGCTGGATGCGGTGCAGGTCACCGCCGCCGATGCCAGCGCCCAGGCGCGCGAGGCGCTGAAGCGCGTACCCGGCGCCAGCAACGTCATCGACGTGGCCAAGGCGGACAGCCGGCTGTCCAGCAGTGCCGATGTGCTGGCCTACCAGCCGGGCATCAGCGCGCAGTCGCCGGGCAACGAAGGCACCAAGATTTCGATCCGTGGCTCAGGCATCAACCGGGGCCCGGGCGCGCATGCCTCGGGTATTGCGGTGTCGATCGACGGCCTGCCACTGACCGGCCCGGGCGGCACGCCCTACGAGCTGCTGGAATCGCTGTGGCTGTCCCGCGTGGAAGTACTGCGCGGCGCCAACGGTTTCGAGCGTGGCGCGCTGGCACTGGGCGGTGCCATCGACTACATCAGCCGCAGCGGCCGTGATTCGGCGGGCGTGCAGCTGCACTACGAAGCCGGCAGCCGTGGCTACCAGAAGCGCGGCATCAGCTGGGGCGGCGTCAGTGGCGATGTCGATTACTTCCTGGCCTACACCGATACCGAGTTCGATGGCTATCAGCGCCATGCGCGCGGCGACGGCAAGGGCGCGATGGCCAACATCGGCTGGCAGATCACGCCCGACCTGCAGACACGCTTCTTCGTGCGCTACCGCGAAACCAATCACGAAACACCCGGTCGCCTGACCCGCGATCAGATCCGCAATGACCCGCACGCGGCGAACCCAGCCAACCTGGCCATCGATGCACGTCGCCCGCAGCCCGGCAGCACGTGGGTGGGCAACGTCACCACGCTGCAGATCGATGAGGATTCCTCGCTGCAGGCGGGACTGGTCTATCACAAGTACCCGATGGACTTGAACGAGAGCCTGTACCGCCAGCAGCTGGACTACGCCAACCTCAACGCCACACTGGACTACCGCCACCGCCACCGGCTGTTCGGCCTGGACAGCGAAACCACGGTCGGCCTGCGCGTCACCCACGATCTGGACGCCGATGTGCGCGAGTCGCTGCGTTTTGCCAGCAACGGCTATGCCACCGGCACGCGCACGCGTGACTTCCGCCACCACGGCACCGACAGCACGCTGCACGTTGGCAATACCCTCACCTTCAATGACCGCCTGCGCATGCAGACCGGGCTGGCACTGATCAACACCCGTCGGAATGTACAGGTGACCTGGCCGAGCAGCGGCGGCCGCCTGCGCGACCACGACTGGGACTACGCGCCGCGACTGGGCTTCACCTGGCAGCACAGCGCCCAGACCCAGTGGTTCGGCAACCTCAGCCGTTCGGTGGAGGCGCCGCACCCGTGGTCGATGATCTGGGGCTCGAACCAGTACTTCGGGCCGGGCAATGGCCCGTCTACCGGCCGCCAACGCGCGCCGGTGCCGATGCAGAACCAGACCGCCACAACGCTGGAACTGGGCGCGCGCGGTGACGCGGCGCTGGGTCGCTGGGAACTGACCGGCTACTACGCGCACGTAAACCACGAACTGCTGAGCGTCGAACTGCAACCGGTGCCGAACCTGTTCATCGCCGAGAACAACGCCAGCCCCACCGTTCACCGCGGCATCGAAGCCGGGTTGGACAGCACCCTGTGGCAGGCTGCGCCGGGCCGCCTGTCGCTGCGCCAGGCGTACACCTTCAGTGACTTCCGCTATCGCCACGATGCGCGTTTCGGCAGCAACCGCCTGCCCGGCCTGCCGCGCCACGCTTACCAGGCCGAGCTGCGCTTCGATCACGCGTCCGGCCTGTACGCTGCGCTCAATACCGAATACGCCTCGCGCATCGCCGTCGACTACGCCAACAGCTACTGGGCCGACAGCCATGTGATCTTCGGCAGCCGCATCGGCTACGACGCACCCGGCGGTCGCTGGCAGGCCTGGGCGGAGATGCGCAACATCGGCAACCGCCACTACGCCGCCACGGTCACGCCAGGCTACAACGATGCCGGCAAGGATATTGCCCGCTCGACGCCGGGCGAAGGCCGTGGCATCTACGCTGGTGTGCGTTTGCGCTTTGACTGATGACCGCAGGCGGCGCCGGGGGTGATCCAGCGCCGCCGTTTCAATGTCAGCTGATGCGCCACGCCGGCAGGCGCTCGCTGCGTTTCCAGATGGAAGGCGCGAAGCCGATCAGCACCATCGCCGCCAGCCACTTCGGTGAGGTAGTGAGCAGTGTCGATGTGAGCGAGCCATCGACGGGGGCGGCCATTTCCTGCCACGGGTTGTAGCCCAGGTAGACGACGCTGCCAGCCCACCACAGCAACGCCACACCGACACCCACCAGCAACAGGGCCAGCGTGCGGCAGGTCCAGCGTTGCGAGGTGGTGCCCCATTCGCGGGATACCGCCACCAGCAGGCCCACCACCAGCAGCGAAATCAGGGCCACCAGGCCGATATCGACCTTGGGCCCAATACGCTCATAAGTGCAGGTGCGGCATTGCGCCTCTTCCGCGGCAGTAGCGGCTTCGGCGCCATCGGCCTGCCCGGCTGCAGGCTGTGCCAGTGCTGCAAACGGCAACAACACAGCCAGCAGCGTCACCATGATCCAACGAAACAACATCCTGTTCCTGCGTGCAGCGACATCCATGCGCTCTTCCTCGTCAGTGGTTGTACGTCCAGGGCCGCAGTACGCGGCCGTCCCATACGCCGCCCAGACCCCGTTCCGGGGGTTCGGCCATCCAGCGTCCTTGTTCCCGATGCAGTACGACAAGCTCCCGGTAGACGAAATCGTCGGAACACGAATCCCAGGCGACCGCGATCATAGCCCACTGCCCATCGACGCTGAAAACGGGCCGGGTCAGATAGACGACGTGGTCGTATGTCCGAGTCGGCCGATGCACCGTTGTCCCGCACCCCTGCTCCCGCAGCGCTCGAAGCCTCGCGCTGTCCATCCGCTGCGCACCGGCCAATGCGGCCGCAGGCACTGGCGTGGAACGGTGATTGGCGGGAACCAGGTCCGCCTGCAGCTGCAACCGCAGCGCATGGATGTCCTGCGGCCACCAATCGTCCAGCGGCAGGACCAGATCGTCCACCTCCTGGCAGGTGGAGGCACTGCTGCCCGGCCAGCAATAGGGCAAGGTCTGCTCCATCACGTAGATGTCCTCCCCCACCGGGCCGGTCAACTGTGGCTGCTCCTGCGGGCGCCATCGATCGACGCGCGTGAACGGCGTCTGCGGTGCGGTGGGCACCTCGCTCAGCGGCGATGGCAGAACTGGTGTTGGCTGCGGCTCTGGCGGGGGTGGAGGGGGGAAAGGCGGCCTCTGCCGGATCGCCAGCGCCATCGCCTCCGCCTGCATCTGCGCCGTTCCCAGGTTGACCAATGGCGGACCGATCGCCTGCTGCCACCTCGGGCGCAGGCTGCAGACTCCGGCCATGAGAGCCAAAGCCGACAGCGCCGCCGCCAACGACGCAATGCGTCGCCAGACGATCCGTTGTTGGCAGTCACGGTCCGGCTTGAACGAGGTATCTGTCATCACGACTCCGGCAACGCGGGCCACAGGCCGTGGCCAAAGCTCATATAGCGGACAGGATCCACTCGAACACGCTCCCATCCGCCCTTGCTGCGGTGCAGAAGGTAGAGGGCGCGCATCGCCGTTCCTCCACTGCACAGATCCGAGGCGATCGATGCCATTGCCCAGTTCCCGTCCAGGCTGAACACAGGACGCTGCAGATAGACAACGCCCAGATCCGGATTGCCCCGGCCACCCGTGCATCCCTCGACGCCGCGTGCGCGCCGTTGATGAAGCTCGTCCCACGTCATCCGTTGCGCTCGCACATGCGCAAGCTCAAACGCGAGGTCGGGTACGCGTACAGCCCGGCGGTTCGCAACCTGCAGCATCGCCTCCAGATGCTGCTGAAGTTGAAAGGACGCCGCACTGTCATCATCGCGCCACTCGACGACGCTGTGACGAACCTGGCAGACCGGGACGGGGTCTCCTTCACCGCAGGAAGGCGCAGTCCATTCCATCACTGCAAATGGCATGTCGGGTTCCCAGCCGCGCGGCTCGAAGTGTGCTGGCGCGACATCTGCCAGTGGCACCTCCGCGGTCGCGAACCCACTGTTGCCAGTCAGCATCGGGGAGGAGACTGCCTTCATTGGAATCGGTGGTACTGGCGGCTTTCCTGGCGGTGTCGGTCGCAGGTCGATGAGCTCTGCCATCACCTCGGCCTGCATCCGTGCCGTTCCCAGATTGATCGGAGGCGGGCTGACATCCTGCCGCCACTGCGGGCGCACGCTGGCCATCAGCGCTGCGCCAGCAGCCACGAACAGGACGACCGCTGTCGTCAGGATGCGCTTCCGTGCAATGCGCTGTCGCATGAAGCTCCTCGAAGAAATGAAGCAGGTTGGGATATCGGCCGGGAACGTGGCGCTACACTGCTTGAATGACCTGCAGCAGGTGGGTCGCTCCTGGAGCCAGCGCCTGCGCAAGCCAACCCAGCACAGCAAAGAACAGCAGCAGGCCGAGCAGCGGCCAGATCGTGTGCGTCACGCATACCCGCCACCATCCCTGCTCCTGCATACCCTGCATGCGCCGGTACAGGCCTCCGGCGATGGCCGCGTCCACCAGCAGCTCAGCCATCAGCACTGGCGCCGACCACACAATCCACACGCTGGCCAGCAGAACGGTCGCCACCAACGCGACGAGGCCGAGGATCGCGAGCAACGGCAGGCCCGCTTCGTCTTCGGCCAGGCCGGTCAACGGCAGCTCACCGGCATCGTCGCCGTTGACCCGCGCCGACTCATTCCACGAAGCTGACGCGCCGCCACCTCCAGAACGGCCACCGACGCCGCTCCACGGTGGTTCCACGGCACTTCCGCGAGGCGATGGGCTGCCACTGCCCACATCCGGCGACAGGCCATCCAGCACGTTGTCCCAGCGCCAGCGGATCCAGATCCACATCAGCAGCAGGAATACGCCATAGGCCAGCAGCACGGCCATCGGGTAGCGCAGCAGCATCGCGTCGATACCGGCCAGACGCAGCAGGTGCGAGGCGAGGAAACCGGCCGCACCGGTCAGGGCCACGATCAGCGCCATCTGCAGGCGCGGCCAGCCGAGCTGCTGCAGATGCTGCCGCGCGCGCACGACTTCACTGCCGCGATTAGCCGGCAGCTTCAATGGGCTGCGTGTAAAGAAACGGGTGCGTTTCATCGGCGCCGCTGGATGCCGCAGATCGTGCAGCGTGGAAGCTCGAAAACCTGATACTGCATGCGGACATCCTTGCCGGGCACGCGTAAGCGGTGGTGGGCGGATTCTACCGCGGGCAGGTCCGCTGTCCAGACGGCGGGCCTATGCCATCGATCCTCAGCTGCGGTCGATGATCCGCACGATGCGACCGTCCTCAAAAGCGAACTCGCTGCGTCCCTGCAGGGCCAGTTCCGTGCCCGCACTGGGACCATCGGGAATGTCCTGCGCGAACACGCCACGCCAGCCGATCCTGGCCAGCGCCATGCCATCCTCGAAGGTCAACTCGAGCAACCGCTGCTCGCGCTCGCGGAACAACGGCGCCGATTGCCGTGCCAGTTCGCCGAAGGCATCGATGCCTTCGGTGACCATCGTCAGCTGGCTGCCGCTGTGGTTCTCGAAACGCACGTTATGCGCCAGCACCGCCAGCATGGCGTCGATGTCGAAGCGGTTGTAGGCCTGCAGGTAGTGCTCAATCAGGTGGCGGCAGTGCGATTCGTCCATGGCGGCGTCCAGTCAGGGCCTGCGCCGAGTCTCCCGCGACCGTGCCGCCGGATCAAGGCCGCGCGGCGGTTTTCAACAACTGCGCGGCCACCTGGTCGAACGGGGCGATGTCCTGCAGTGCGCGGCACATCGCCACCGCACCTTCCACGCTGGCGATCACCAGACTGGCCAGCCCACCCGCGGCGGCCGGATCGTGTCCGTCGGCGACGAACGCTGCGGCCAGATGGCCCTGCCAGCGCGCGAATACCTCTGCAGCTGCCGCGCGCGGCTGGCTGTGCACCGCGTCAACCGGCTCCTCCACCGCAGCGGCCAACACCGGGCAGCCGGCGCGGAAATCGGTGCGCAGCAGGCGCTCGCGCCACATCGTCAGGAACTGCTGCAGGCCCTGCACCGCCCCGCCCTTCAGCAGCTCCACCAGCAACGCTTCGACCTTGTCGCCGGCCATATGGGTGGCACGCGCCAACAGCTCCTGCTTGCCGCCGGGAAAGTGGTGATAGGTGGAGCCCAGCGGCGCCTCGGCAAGCTTGGTGACCTCACGGATGCTGGTGGCATTGAGGCCCACACGCGCCAGCATCTGTGCCGCAGCATCAATCACGCGTTGTGGCGCATCAGACGGGCGCGGGCTCACGGCAGGCTCCTTGCCAGGACAGTCGTCATAGATTAGCGTACCGGCGATTATATAACAGTCGTCATAACCATGAATCTCTGGTTCCGCCTGCTCCATCTGCTGCTGTGCAGCCTGTTCCGGCCCAAGCTGGAGGCCCCATTCGGGGTCTCGCGGCTGCAGTTCCGGGTACTGCCCAATGACCTGGACAGCAACCTGCACATGACCAACGGCCGCTACTGGAACATCTTCGACCTGGGCCGGCTGGACCTGATCCTGCGCATGGGCCTGGGACGGGTGGCGCTGCGCGAGAAGTGGGCACCGATCGTCGGCGCCGGCACCATCCAGTTCCGCCGCGAGCTGAAGCCATTCCAGCGCTTCACCCTGGAAACGCGGCTGGTCGGCTGGGTCGGCTCGCGCGGGATCATGGAGCAACGCGTACTGATCGGTACCGAGCAGAAGATCGCCACCCGTGCGCTGCTGGTCACCGGCATCTACGACCGCCGCGCACGGCAGTTCCTGGGTATGCCGAAGATGATGGAAGCGATCGGCGTGGTCGCCCCGCCGTCGCCGCCGCTCAGTGCGGCCGCCGAGGCGCTGCTGGCTGCCGATGCGGCGTTGAAACAGGACGACGCCTGAGCGCGCTGGATGTGCGCGCCATGCAGGTGCTGCCGCCTCAGTCCGGCAGCCGCAAAACTCCGACCACACCACAGGCGACGCCTGCCAGCAGGATCGAGTAGATCAACCACACCGGCCCACCCTGCGAATATCCGAAGATCACCCATGCCTCACGGATCGGACGGCGGGTCATCCAGGGAATCAGCAGCAGCGCCAACAGCGGCAGACCGCAACTCATGCCGGCTGCCAGCAGCAATGGAAGTGAATCTGTACTGGCGTAGTGACCCAACGGCCAGATCAACAGGCCGCTGATCAACCCGAGCAGGAAAAGCGCGTTTGCACTCCAGATGGAAGCGCGATGGCGGCGTCGCAGGTAGACCAGACTACGGCCGCGGTAGTGACTGGGAAGTCGACCGGCAGCTCGCCGTGCAATCATCGTGGCGATACTGCCGCCCACCAATCCACTCCATATGCCCGTATCCAGATCCATCTGCTCTCCCCGAGCATGTGTACCTGGAGCATCATGACATGACCTCCGGCGCGTCAACGCAACAGTGGACTACACCTTCGGCATGTTCTTGGTCACGCAATGGATGCCGCCACCGCCGCCCGCGATGGCATCGATATCCACCTGCTCGATCACGCGGCCGGGATACATGTCTTCCATTAGTTCGCGGCAGAATCCATCGGCTTCGTCGTCTCCGAACTGCGGCGCGACCACCGCGCCGTTGATCGGCAGGTAGTTGATGTAGCCCATCGCAAGATCATCGTTGTCGCGGGTATGCACGTTATCGCGCCCGTCCAGCGGCGGCGGCAGCGTATGCACCTGCAGGCGACGGCCATCGGCATCGGTGGCCCCGCGCAGGATCCGCAGATGCTCGCGGGTCAGGTCGTAATCGTAGGACTCCGGATCGTTGTCCAGATTGGCGATCACCACGCCCGGCCGCACGAAACGCGCATAGAAGTCCACGTGCGCATCGGTGATGTCCTTGCCGGCGATGCCGGGCAGCCAGATCACCTTGCGCAGGCCCAGGTGATGCTTCAGCTCGGCCTCGATATCCGCGCGCGACCCGTCCGGATTGCGGTTGCGGTTGACCCAGCAGCTTTCGGTGAGGATGGCCGTGCCATGGCCATCGACTTCGATGCCACCGCCCTCGCCCACCAGATCGCTTTCCAGCAGCGTCGCGCCAGTCACCTGCGCCAGCCACGGCGCCACCGCGCCATCGTTGCGCGCGCTCTGCTTGCCGCCCCAGCCATTGAAGTTGAAGTCGACCAGGCCCAGCCCGCCCTGGCCATCGGTGACGAAGCACCCACCATAGTCGCGCACCCAGATGTCATCCAGCGGCACCTCGAGGAACTCGATGTTGTCGCGGCCACAGCGATCCTGTGCCTGCTTCAACTGCGCCGGGCGGCACAGCACGCTGACCGGCTGGTGGCGCGCGATGGTACGGGCCAACCGCGCCACGGCGGTGTTCACCGCATCGGCTTGCGCGCCCCACACCCTCGGCTGCGCGGCGAAGGCAAGGAACACGCGTTCCTGTGGGCCGTGCTCGTCCGGCATGCGCCAAGTCCCCGCACCTGGCCCTGCTGCAGCCACGCGACCCGGCAGCCCGGCCAGGCCCAGAGCAGCCAGGCCGCCAAGACCGGCGGCGCCCGCCAGCTGGGTGAGGAAGTGACGACGGTTGCTCATGACAGGCTCCATGGCCGGTGTGGGATGGGCGCTATGCTGCGCTTGCCGACACATAAGAACAAACGATAGATTCAGCCATCAATTGAACAGTTTTACTTATCTTAAATGCTCAAGCACTGGCCACCACTGAACGCGCTACGGGGTTTCGAGGCTGCGGCCCGGCTGGGCAGTTTCCACCGTGCGGCGGAGGAACTGCACCTGACCCAGTCGGCCATCAGCCAGCAGATCCGGGGCCTGGAAGCGTCGCTGCAGCAGCCGTTGTTCTTCCGGCAGGGCCGCAGCGTCACCCTCACCGATGCCGGCATCGACCTGCTGGAAACAACGCAGGCGCTGCTGCGGCAGCTGGCCAGCGGCATCCGCCGGCTCGATCAGTACCGCAAGCCCAATCAACTGATCGTCAACGCCAGCCCGGCCTTTGCTCGGCATTGGCTGGTGCCACGCCTGGCCAGCTTTCACCGGCTGCATCCCGACGCCGATCTGTGGCTGCTGACCAGCGAGGAAGCGCCGGACATGACCACGCAGACGCTGGACGTAGCGGTACGTGATGACCTCGACTCACAGGCGCAGTGCCAGCATCGCGTGCTGCTGCAGGATCGTCTCTATCCAGCCTGCCATCCGGCCCTGCTCGCCACACCGGCGCACGAACGCCTCACCCTGCATGGCGAGCGCGAGATGGACTGGAGCCAATGGCAGGTACAGGGTGGCGCCGATGTCGGCCAGCGTCGCGAGGGAATGAATTTCTCCGAGCCTGGGCAGTTGCTGGATGCAGCCTGCCAAGGGCTGGGCATCGCCTTGGTCAGCGAGCTGCTGGCAGCCCGAGCCTGCGAACAAGGCCTGCTGCAACCATTGGATGATGCACGCGTGCGCGGCCCCCGCTGGAGTTGGCTGGTACATGAGGAGAGTGCAACCGATCCGCTGGTGATCAGTTTCTGCGAGTGGCTGCTGGCAAGCCTGCCCGGCGGAGCTACTTCTGCTGCAGCGCGCGCTTGACCGCCGCCTCGGCCAACGGCGCCATCACCGCATAGCCCTTCGCCGTAGGATGCACGCCGTCCTCCGCCAACTGCGGGTCCAGTCCGCCGATCGCATTGGCCATCGGCGTGTAGTAGTCCAGATAGACCAGCTGCTGTGCATCGGCATAGCGCTTCAATGCCGTGTTCAATGCACGCACCTTGGGCGCAGGTGCTGTGCCCGGCAGCCACGGGTAATCGCTGACCGGCAGCACTGATGCCAGCACTACGGCGATGCCATGTGCACGGGCCAGGTTCACCATCGCGTGCAGGTTGTCCTCGATCATCGCCTGCGTGGACGGGCCGGTGTTGCCTGCAATGTCGTTGGTGCCGGCCAGGATCACCACCACCTGTGGCTTCAGTGCCAGCACGTCCTGCGGGAAACGCACCAGCATCTGCGCCGTGGTCTGGCCGCTGATGCCGCGGTTGAGCCAGCCCTTGCCGGGGAAGAAACCGGCACTGCCTTCCCTGCCCCAGCCCTCGGTGATGGAGTCACCGAAGAACACCACGCGCGGCTGGCCGGGCACCGCATCAGGTAGGCGCGCATTGGCATCACGATAGCGTTGCAGCTCCGGCCAATCGGCCAGGCGCTGCTGCATGAAGCGCACTTCGTCAGGGCGTAGCTGATCGATGGGCGTCTGCAGCAGCGGGTTGACTGCGACGGCCTCAACGGCGCCCAGCGGAGAAGCCAACGCGAGGCCCAACGTCACGACAGTGGCAGTGGCAAGCTCAACAGGTCCACGCATGCGGGTACTCCTGAAATCATCTTCAGCAGTCTAACGCCCCACCCTGTGCTCAGCGTGCAGCCGTACGCGCCGCCACACCCGTGACTTTCGCCGGCATCCACATACCCGGCGTCCAGCCGCTGGCGGCCAGGATCGCCTTCGGGTTGTCCTGCTGGATCAGCGCACGCACCGCGTCACGCTTGTCCTTGGCCTGCAGGTAATAGGCCTTGGCGATGCGGTATCCCACCCAGTACCCCAGGTCGTAAGGTTCCTGCGAGCCTGGCTTGTAGTTGTACAGCCACGGCGACAGATCGGTGCTGTCCAGATCCAGCGCGAACGCGCTTTCGATATGCACTTCCCGACCACGGGTCCAGGCCGCATGGCGCCCGTTGCCGACGTTGCCGGAAATCAGTTCGGCGATGAACTCAGCAATGCCCTCGCCCAACGAAACACGCAGCACGGTCGCATGCGGGTCGCCCGGCTCGAAGTCGGTCAGGCCGGTCTGCTGGATGTGCACGTACTCGTGCGCGATCACATGCACGAAGCGGTCCTGCACATTGGGATTCATGAAATCGGCTGCGCACAGCGCTTCCAGGCCGATGATCACGCCGCTTTTCGAGGTCAACCCTACCGGACGACCGCGGCCGACGGCGATGGTCACCGGCGGAAACGCAGCCTGCGGATAGATGGCCTGCAGGTTGGAAAACACCTGCGCCAGACGTTGTTTCACCGCCGGCAGTTCGGCCAGGCAGCTTCGCCCCTGCACATACAGCTCCGGCTGGCTGGCGATGGACTCGGCAATGCGCTCGGGGGTGACCCGGCGTGCCTTGGCCAGCTCGGCCAGGCCCGCCGAACCCTCGGCCATGTAGCCACGCAACTGCGCAACGCTGGGTTTGCCACCTGCGTTGTCGTACAGCGCGTAGAAGCGGCTGACATCGTCAGTGACAATCTGCGGCCCGGCCGGTGCCGCCGCCGTGGCCATGCCAACCACCCCGGCACAGGCCAGGGCCAACAGGCCGCGCAGGATCATGGACATCGCTCCGTCCTTGGTGGAGTGCATGCGAAGCGCGCAATCTATCACTCCGGCCCGGCCGCCGCAGCAAGCAGATGCGGGCACCCCGGCGCTGTGCCAGACTCGCGTTGGCACCTGCCACGGAAGATAGAGCCCCCCGCGATGATGATCGTTCCCGCCTACTGGGCCGAAGCCCGCCTGCAGGCCCGTTTCCGTGGCCGGCCGGTGGTGGTGCGCCGCTTCGGCTGGTCCGACGAAGGCCCTGCCGAGGCGCAGGTGCACGCCGACCGCCGCGCCAATGAAGCCCTCAATGCCATCCTCGCCGGGCAGGTGCTGCCGCGTCGCGAAGTGCGCAGCAACTACGGCGTGGAGGGCGTGCCGATCCGCGAGCAGATCGTGCTGCGCGACGGCGACATCATCATCACCCGCAACAGCTATGGCGCACTGTGCCTCAACAGCCCGGACGTACTGTTCGCCGACATCGACCATGCGCAGCCGCCAGCCGGCTGCGTGATGCCGGCCATCGTTGCGGCGGTCGTGCTGCTTGCCGGCGCCGTCACCGGCACGCTGCTGTGGCATTGGCTGGTGGGACTGGTGCTGGGCGTGGCGGCGGTGGTTCTGGTCAATGCGGCATTGCTGATGCGCCGCAGGCAGCGGCTGGCCGCCGCCGGGGGCGCCGAGGGGTTGGCGCTGCGACGCGTGGAAGCCTTCAGCGAACAACACCCCCACTGGCATCTGCGCGCCTACCGGACGCCTGCGGGACTGCGTGTACTGGCGATGCATGCCACGTTCTCCCCGGAGGACGAGCAGCTGCAGGCATTCTTCAAGGCACTAGGCACCGATACCCTGTACGCGCGCATGTGCCGGCTGCAGCATTGCTTCCGTGCGCGACTGACACCGAAGCCGTGGCGCGTCGGCCTGAAGTACCGCATCCGCCCGCCGGTAGCCGCGTGGTCAGCCGAACAGGCCAACAACCCGGACCGACTGGCCTGGATCGCCGAGTACGAAAAGAAGAGTGCGGGATTCGCTGCTTGCGCTTATCTGCGCAGCTTCGGCGATACCACTCAGGTGCATGCCAAGGCCGAGCACGTGCGCGATCTGCATGACCGGATGTCGCACGCGCAGGACCGCCTACCGCTGGCGTGAGCGCGAATGCTCAGTCAGCGCTCTGCACGAACGGTTGCCCTGCCAGGGTAGTGCCCAGCCGCACCGCGATCTGTTGGCCGTCCTTTTCGAAGGTCGTCGCACACTGCTTTCCGTCCTTCTGGCATCCGACTTCCGGAAAGCCCTCCAGCGACTCCGGCGCGCCCTGCGCAGGTTTCGCCTGCCAGCCTGCAGCATCCAGCAGGCGCTTGGCCTTGGCGTAAGGCATGCCGGCGATGATGCCCAATTGCGTCAGCTCAGCAGGAAACGACTGAGCATATGCCGTTGAAACCAGGGCCAACGACAACGTTGCAGCAAGGAGAATGGCTTTCATTGCACCGACCTGGAACGAGCGATCAGGTTCAGCCTAGACCATTTGCGTGGCATGCGAATGTGCCGGTAACACGTCGTTACCGAGTCTCCACAGTTGATTGCAAAGCACGTGCATCTGTTTACATGCGAACAGCAGCCGAGCATGGCGCGGCTCTACAGGATGCAGGAAGGCCGCCCGAAGGCGGCCTCGTGCAAAGCAGTCGAGCTCGCTCGACGCTACTTGGCGTTCTTCACGTAGGTGTCGAACCAGTTCAGCATCTCCGACACCAGCTGCTCGTTGGACTCCAGCGCGGTGTACCAGTGCGGTTCGTTCGGCAGCATCACCAGGCGGGTGGTGCCGCCGTTGCCACGAATGGCCTGGTACAGCTTGCGCGACTGGAACGGTTCGGTACCCGGGTTGGCGTCATCCTCACCGTGGACCAGCAGCAGCGGCAGCTTGATCTTGTCGGCATAGAAGAACGGCGAGGCCTTCAGGTACACGTCCTGCGCCTGCCATACCGAGCGACGCTCGTTCTGGAAGCCGAACGGGGTAAAGGTCTTGTTGTACGAACCGCTGGTCGCCACACCGGCCTTGAACAGGTTGGTGTGCGCGATCAGGTTGGCGGTCATCAGGCCGCCGTGGCTGTGACCGGTCACGCCGATGCGGTTCCGGTCGACCACGCCCATGTCCACGGCCTTGTCCACCGCTGCCTTGGCGTCGGCTTCCAACTGCTCCAGGTAGGTGTCGTAGGCGTTCTTCGGGTCACCCACGATCGGGAACGAGGCATTGTCGATGATCGCGTAGCCGGCCAGCAGCATCAGGCGGTACGGCTGCAGGCGGGTGAAGGTCTGCTGCGAACCAGACACCTGCCCCGCCTGAGCGGCATTGGCGAAGTCGGCCGGGTACGCGTACAGGATCGCCGGCACGCGCTGGCCTTCCTTGTAGCCCGGCGGCGTGTACAGAGTGAACGACAGGTCCACGCCGTCGGCGCGCTTGTAGGTCACCAGCTGCTTCTTGATCTGGCGCACTTCCGGGGTCGGGTCGACCAGTTTGGTCAGCGCGGTCGCGGTGGACGCGAACTGCGCCTCACCGGCCTTCGCATCGGCCACTGCCTCACCCTGCTGGCGGATGAAGGCGTTCGGCGGATCGATCACCGACTGGTGCCAGGTCAGGTAGCGCCCCGGCGTGTTGCTGAAGCCGAGGAACTGTTCGTAGGCGTCGGCACTGCTACGGAACAGGCGCTCGCTCTTCAGCGTGCCCAGGTCCAGGCGGTCGAGGAACGGACGATCGCCCTGCGGCGAGGCGCCACGGCCGCTGAGGAACACGTGGTTGCCCTCACGGCGCACGACCTGCGCGCCATTCGGCAGGCGGGTGAACACCAGGTTGCCGGGGTTGCCGTACAGCTCATCGCTGGACATGTCCCACAGCAGGCGGCCTTCCTTCTTCGGCTGGTCCACATCGACGATGCGGGTCTGCATCCAGTGACGGTTCTCGTCGTTCTCGTACTGGAAGGCTACGGCCGGATCGGCGGTCCACGCGAAGCCCTCGAAGCGCTGTGCGGTGCGCGTGATCTCGGTCGGCTTGCCGTTGAACGGGGCCTTCAGCATCAGCACGCGGTCACGGTGCGGCACGCTGACCTTCCAGTCGCCCTTGTCCAGCGCTTCGGCATAGACCAGGGTCGCCGGATCGGTGGCCCGCCAGTCGAAACCGCGCGGGCCTTCCGGTACGCCGTGCACCGGCACGCGATCCGCCAGCGGCAGGCTGGCGATCGGCGTGCTACGGCCATTGCTCACGTCCAGTACGGCCACGTCGTTGGCGAAGCGCTGGTAGGTCACCGCATGTGAGTACGGCGCCTTGATCGATTCGGTCAGCACGTGCACGCCATCGGGCGCGGCGCTGACCTCGTTGAACAGCGCAGGCTGCCCGACCGGGCGCACGCTGCCCGCGGCGGTATCGACTACGGCCAGCTGCGACACGCCGTAGTAGGCGAACAGCTTCTCGTCATGCACGCTGGTCAGCGTGTCGCGGGCTTCGTAGGTGCTGCTCTCACCACTGCTGCCCAGCGATTCCTGCGCATCCGGACCGGTCGGCACGCCACCGTTGGACGGCGCCGGGCCCTGATTGGCCGGCACCAGTTTCACCAGCAGGTTCTGGCTGCCGCCCAGCCACTGCACGGTGTAGCCGAAGATCGGGTTCAGCTGCACGTTCGGCACCTGCTTCACCTGGCCGGTCGCCGCATCGCCCACCCACAGCTGCACGCTGGTATCGACCGCATTCTGGAAGGCGAAGTGGCTGCCATCGGCCGACCACAGCGCGCCAGTGGCGCAGCCCTGCGGCAGGTTGACCTTGGTCTCCTTGCCGCTGCCGATATCGACCAGGGTGAAGTCGGCCACGCAGGCCGGAATACCGTAGCCGCCGGGGGTGTCATGCCGACTGCGGTTCTTCGGCTCCAGGCGAACGCCGGCCAGCTTCAGGTATGGCTGGGCGACGCGGCTGATCGACGGGTAGGTCTGCGCGGTGGTCAGCAGCAGGCGCTGGCCGCCCGGGGCCACGTTCGGTGCTGGCGGCGGCGGTGCCTTCAGCACCTTGAGCAGGTGCTCCGGCGGCTTCGCGTAATCGGCAAGCGCCGGGCCAGCGGCCAGCAGGCCGACGGTGGCAACGGCAACAGCCGCCGCCAGAGAGGTTCGACGGATCAGCATCCTTATCCCCTGGGGTGTGAATGGGTACCCGGAATCGGGCATGGCCCCGAATCTAGCACCGCAGGAGTTGTCGTGAATGGGCCGGAAGGGCTAGTGGCCGGATGGGGCAAAGTGCAGCTCCGGGAGGTGCCGGGGAGCTGCCGGCACCTGCCAGACTTGGCCTGGCACTACTGCTGGGCGTGCAGGTCCCAGGCGGTGAGATAGTCCGGGTCGACCACGATCATGCCGCTGTTGCTCATCCGGTACTCTCCCGGCTGGGCCGGCAGGTACTGGTCGAGCATCGGAGGCAGGTAACGCTCGTGGCCATCGTTCTCGTCGGCCAGCACCACGCCTTCATCGGCACTGATGCGCAGCACCGTTCCCGCGTACTGCTCCAGTCCCTGCACCTGGCCGTCGCCGCCGTAGCGGGTCACCCCGACCAGCACCAGTTTTCCGATCATTTCCTCGACCTTGGCATCGTCCAAGGCCGGCAGCATTCGTTCGTATTGGTCGCTCATCGGTGCACCTCCAAAGCCTGCAGGATCATCATGGACAAGCCAGCCTCCGCGCTGCGAAGGCCATCGGGCAACGCAGAGGACAATCTGGCGGGCGTATGTCTGTATTGCAGGGCCGGCAAGAGCATGCCGGGACCGCATCGGGTGAACAGTGGCAGATGCTGTGGGTGGCGGCCATCCGTGCCGGCAAAGTGGCCGTATCAGACCAGGGTCAACACCACGCGTTGCATTGCATGCAGGGTAAAGCGTGACAGCTGCGCAGTTGTTGCATGACGGCCTCCTGTTGAAGGTCACACGCGAAGTTGATGCTCCATGGACCCGATGCTGACATCGCGCGCGGAATGGTCAAGTGAAGAATGCGCACCCGTTCACCTTTTGTAACGCATTCGGGTGCCTCGATTACGCTTAACCTCTGCTTCATCCGGCTGGCCCTAGGGTCAGCCTTCAATCTGCAAGGAACGCACATGCCCCGGTACGCATTCATACGACCGTGGACGCTCGCACTTTCAGCGGCCGCGCTCTGCGCCTGCGCACATGCCGCCGACCGCACGCCGACTTCTCAAGGAACCGACACCATGGCCCCCGCCGTATCCGAGACCACTTCGCCCTCCCCGCTCAATGCCGAGCAGTTGCTGCTGCGCCTGCTGGACCTGATCAAGGTCACGACCTCCACCCGCGAGCTCACCGCTGAGCGCCTGTCCGCAGCGATGCAGGCGCCGGCGCAGGTCTTCGGCCCCGGCCACTTCGGCTATGGCGGCACGCTGACACCGGAATGGGGCTATGGACTGGAAGTGCAGCGGGCCGGCACTGCCGACGCGCGGCTGGACCTGAACTTCATGGACACCAGCAGCGATCGCAAGGCCTCGGCTGCGGCGATCTGCCAGGTCGACTTCAACCACTTCGCTTCCGCACTGGATGCCGCCGGCTTCAAGCGCGAGACGGTGCGCGGCGAACACGGCCGGGTGATCTACGACCGCTTCGATCGACCGCAGCTGAGCATCAAGGTCGACACCATGCCCGAGAACCCTCACGCCCTCGGCGACGCCACGCATGCCTGCGTGCGTCTTGTCACCGTGCAGTAAGGGGAGCCATCAATGACGATCCTTTCCGCAGAAACGGAACGCCTGCTGGGCGAGTTCGCTGGCAAGACCGACGTCACCAGCGACCAGGTCGACAACCTGCGCAACGTCATCGCGGGCTCGCCCGTGCTGGCAAAGCAGGTGGACGCCGCCATCGCGGCAGGCTATCTGGAACGCTTCGAACTGTTGCCCGCCACAAGCAACGCGGGCGGCACCTACGAGACCGGCACGAAATCCATCAACCTGCCCGCCAACAGCTTGTCGACCCCGGCGGCCCCGGACAGGTTCGACGCGGCCGAGGTTGCCTTTGTGCTCGGTCACGAGATCCAGCACGGCTTCAACGATGCTGATGTCGAGCGCGCCTACATGCAGTTCGAAGCCGACGTGGAGCAGGTCGCGGGCCGTACAACGAGTCATGATTACACCGAGGCCATCGGCACCCTGCTCGCGGCCAACCGCCGCGATGAGGCTTCTTCGAACATCGCAGGCTGGAATGCGCTGGTCAGCCAGGTACGTGCCAACAACCCGGACGCCACCCTGCGCGACCTGTATGAATCCAGCACCCGCTCGACAGATGTCATCCAGTCGCGACCCGGCCCGCCGATCACCTATGCCCCGCACCCGGAGCTGACCCTCAATGCGGACCTGACCATCTCCCCCACCGCAGCCAACATCGAGGGAATGGCCAGGCACTATTACGACCAGGGCGTCAGCACCGGCCTGGGCCATCATGGGAATTCGGACTACCAGAATTTCTACGGCGCCCTGGCGATCGGACTGGCCAGCGAATTCGAGGCCGCGAATCCAGCGCCCGATGGCGTCAGCCGGATGGAAGTGAACATGAAGAAGCTGGGCCTGGACGAGCGCCTGCTGGAGCAGAACGGGCTCAACCTCGGCGAGGGCTCGCCCCCGCGCCAGCCCTACTTCGATACCAGTACCTCGCCGTCGACGCTGCGTTACTTCGACCACACTGAGGGCACGCATACGCATGTGCCGATCACCACACAGCATGCGGTGGAGGTCGATGGCTTACCGACGCTGCTTGCGGAAGGCCGTGACCGTTCGCTGCACGAGCAGATCCGCGGCAAGGTAGCTGAGCTGGATGCTGCCAACGGACGCAGTTTCGATGCGTCCAGCGAGCGCCTGAGTGCCAGCCTGCTGGTGCTGGCCCGCGAAAACGGCCTGGACCGGGTCGACCATGTGGTGCTCAGCCGCCAGACCGAGGGTGCGGGCGCGGCGCAGAACATCTTTGTGGTGAAGGGGCCGCTGGATGATCCGGCCTCGCTGCGCGCCTCATCACCCACTGCCGAGGCCGCCCAGCGCCCGGTGCAGGACAGCCTGGATACGCTTGCCGTGGTCAACCAGCGGCAGGCCGATCAGGCCACGCAGGAACAGGTCCGCGTGCAGGAACAGCAGCGCGGTGCGCTGACGCACTGACGGGGAACGACATGGAGCCGCCGGGACGCGCCCGGCGCTCCCTTGGCGGCACCCACGCTAGAATGCGCGCATGCGCACCGTACATGCCCTCCGCTACATCACCCCCTTGCGGGAAGGTGGCTCCCTGCCGGCCGTGGTTGAGACCGACGACGACGGCATGGCCGTACTGAAGTTCCGAGGCGCCGGCCAGGGCCCGAAGGCCTTGATCGCGGAGCTGATCGCCGGCGAAATGGCGCGCACGCTGGGCCTGCCGATTCCGGAGATCCTGTTCGTGGAGCTGGACCGCGAGTTCGCCCGCACCGAGCCCGACCCGGAGATCCAGGAACTGATACGCGCCAGTGAAGGTTTGAACCTGGGCCTGGACTACCTGCCCGGTGCGATCAACTACGACCCGGCGGCGATGCCGGTGGATGCCGACCTGGCCTCGCGCATCGTCTGGTTCGATGCGTTCACCAGCAATGTCGATCGCACCACGCGCAATCCCAACCTGATGGTGTGGCATCGAAAGCTGTACCTGATCGATCACGGCGCGGCGATGTACTTCCATCACGACTGGGCCAACGCCGGCGATGCCTGCGAGAAGCCCTTCGTGCTGATCCGCGACCATGTGCTGCTGTCGTTCGCCAGCCGCATCGCCGAAGTGGATGCCGAGCTGGCCGCGCGCCTGACCGATGCCGAGATCGAGCGCATCGTCGGCCTGGTGCCGGACAGCTGGCTGGTCAACGAGCCGGCATTCGACAGCCCGCAGGCCTATCGCCAAGGCTATATCAACTATCTCAAGCATCGCCTGAAAGTGCGTGCGGTGTTCGTGCAGGAGGCCGTCCGTGCCCACGCTGCACACGTATGACTACGCGGTCATCCGCGTGGTACCGCGGGTGGAACGCGAGGAATTCATCAACGTCGGGGTGATCGTCTCCTGTCCCGGCGCGCGTCATCTGGAAGCGGCCATCGAGATCGATCCGGCACGCCTGCACGCCTTCGCGCCAGCGCTGGACCAGGAGGCGCTGCAGCCGTGGCTGGATGCGATAGTGGCCATCTGCCGCGGCGATGCCAGCGCCGGGCCGATCGCACAGCTGCCAGCGCGTGCGCGCTTCCATTTCCTCACCGCCAAGCGCAGCTCGGTGGTGCAGATGTCGAGCACGCATGTGGGCCGCACGGCGGACCCGGCGGGTGTGGTGGAACACTTGATGACGAAGATGGTGCGGGTGCCGCGCTGACGCGCCCGTCTCTCACTTCCTGGCGCGCGCCCTGTGCCAGGCAATGAGCGCACAGGCTGCTGCAGCGGCAATCAACACCCACCCGGCTGCCGCTTGTCCATGCAGGTAGCCTTGTGCATACGCAGCACTGGCACCTTCGCTGGCCATGGCCGGAACACCCTTGAGTATCACGTGCACTCCACGCAGCAGCAGCACCATGCTGGCGACCAGACACACCACGGGAAGGAGTCGGCTCATGGCCCGATTCTGGTCCGCCACCTGCCCCAGCGTCAACATCGCTGTGGCATAGTCGCTCGGGACTACAGCGGCACTCTTCGCGCGATGTAGTTGACCACATTGCCGATCGCATCCGGATCGACATTGGCCAGCCCAACGATCACATAGCCCTGCGCGGGTAGCACCACGATGGCACTGTTCGATCCGGGCGCACCGCCTTCGTGGCCGTACTGATGCTCCCTGCCCTCGCCCTGCACCACGAAGCCGAACCCGTACCAGCCCTTGTGGTTCTGCGCCGTGGTGGCCTGCTGCAGCAATGCAGGTGAGACCAGCTTTCCGCTGCGCAGCGCCTCGGCGAACTTCACCATGTCGCTCACCGTGCTGTAGCCACCACCGGCTGACATGCCGCGCCAGGGCAGCGACTTCGTTTCACGCACCCATTGCCCATCCTGCTTCGTATAGGCGACCGCACGCCGTGGCACCGTCACTGTTTCCGGTTCGAAGCCGGTGCCGGTCATGCCTGCCGGGCGCAGGATGTGTTGCTCCACATAGGCGTAGTACGACTGCCCGGAGACGGCCTCGATGATCCGCCCAAG
The DNA here is from genome assembly GCF_056481995.1 of Stenotrophomonas sp. 80084_Sma. NCBI lineage: Bacteria > Pseudomonadati > Pseudomonadota > Gammaproteobacteria > Lysobacterales > Lysobacteraceae > Stenotrophomonas > Stenotrophomonas sp. 80084_Sma. The sequence goes on from NZ_CM151177.1 coordinate 3,082,523, forward strand.
CACGATGAAGCCATAGTTCGAGTAGCTGTCCTGGCTGCCGGGCGTGAACTGCGGTGCATCCTTGGCAAAGCGCTGCACATAGTCATCCAGCGTCTTCAGCGACGCGGAATACTGCTCGAAATCGTCGCCGAAGAAATCACCCAGGCCACTGGTATGGGTCAGCAGCTGGCGAACCGTCACGCTGTTGGCAACAGCCTTGTTCGGATAGTCCGGCAGGTGCTTGCCGATCGTGTCATCGAGACTGAGTTTGCCCTCCTGCACCCGCTGCAGTATGGCCACTGCGGTGAACATCTTGTTGGAGGACGCAAGGCGGAACTGCGTATCCACGCCCACTGGAATGCCAGCGGTGCGATCGGCATTGCCACCGCGCCAGTCCAGCAGCACCTTGCCGTTCCGTGCCACCTGCAACGCACCCGACAGCGCGTCCTGGGCCCGCAGCGCCTCCAGCCTTGCTGTGGCATCGGCCATCAGGGCAGGCAAAGCAACCCTCTCCGGTCTGTACTTGTCCGGCGTTTCAGTGCCTTCGATCTGGAACTGCTTCACATGCGCCGGGCTGGCCGGATCCATGACGACCGTCACCCACATCGCGCGCTCGCTCAGCTGGCCCATCACCAGCACCTTCGCGTGACCGGGCGCGCTCTGGCGTGTTTCCAGCACACTCAGCGGGCCGGTGCTCTCGCGGAACTCGAGATAGTCCTTGGGGCTGCTGCCTTCCTTCTTCGCGTAGGTATCGGCGAACGCCTGCAGGTGCTCGAGGCTGCCAGCGTTGAAGGCCGCCAGCCAGTCATCGATGGCGTCCTGCGCACGTGGATGTGCACGCTCGGAAGATGTGGCGCCGATTGCTGGAAAAACCGGGGTAACCAGTAGAACCGAACAGGCCAGTGCACTGCAGAGAAACAGGCGTCCAACAACCCTCATGGCAGTTCCTTTGCGGGGATTCCTGGACGCATCCTAGACCAAGGATGCGGCCGCCGCATCGACACCAGGGACTCTGCCGCAACACCTCAACGGTGACGCTGAATGCATCGATGCGCTGCCATCCACTCCGCCTGCGTGGTGGAATGCGCACAGCCCCGGATGCAACGTGAGTGCGAGATCCTTCGCAGTTGATGGAAACCCTGCTACCCGCTGGCCCCGCTATCGCCTTGCCATCGTCTGTTCGCTGAATCTCGCCACGCAGAAGTCCAGGAAGCTGCGCAGCTTGGGCGTCAGCTGGCGATCGCGCGGATACACCAGGTTGATCCAGGTCGACACCGGTACGTAGTCCGGCAGCACTTCCACCAGCTCACCACGCGCCAATGCTCCGGCCAGCATTTCGTGCGGTTGCAGGATCAGCCCCAGCCCTCCGATGGCGGCGGTCAGCAGCGGCTCGGCCTGGTTGACCATGAAGCGGCTGGACACCGGCACGGTCAGCACGCCGCCATCGGTATCGCGAAAGCTCCAGCGGGTGCGGATGATCGAATGAGCGAAGCCCAGGCACTCGTGGCGGCTCAGGTCATTGGGATGGGCAATGGCCGGGCGCGAAGCCAGATAGTCCGGCGAGGCACACAGGACCAGCGGATACGGCCCCAACCGCCGCGCCACCAGCCCACTGTCGGCCAGATCGCCAGTGCGGAACACCAGGTCGTAGCCGTCTTCAACGATGTTCACCAGACTGTTGGACAGGTTCAGATCGACCTGCACGTCCGGGTACTGCTGCATGTAGGCCACCACCGCAGGGCCCAGCGCGTGCACGCCGAAGGTGACCGGCGCACTGATGCGCAGGCGCCCCATCGGCCGCCCGCGCGCCACTTCGGCCAGCTGCTCGGCCCCCTCCACTTCCTCCAGGATCACCCGCGCCCGCGCCAGATAGGCCTGGCCGAAGTCGGTCAGGCTCTGCTTGCGCGTGGTGCGGTTGAGCAGGCGCACCCCCAGATGCTGCTCCAGCGCCTGGATGTGCTTGCCGACCAGCTGCGGCGACAGGTCCAGTGCCTCGGCAGCGGCGGCGAAGGAGCCGACCTCGGCCACCTTGGCGAAGGTCCGCAGGGGAACGATCAGGTCCATTGCAAACAATTGTTTTTCAATGAAACGCCAGATTACCCCTTATTCTGGATGCAGACTACGCGCACAGTAGCGCTCACCCTTTCGCCGGCGCCCTCGCCGACCCTTCCTCGGAGCCCCCCATGAGCCAGGTTGTCCGCATCCACGAATATGGCACTGCCGATGTACTGCGCATCGACGATATCGACGTTCCCGCCCCCGCCCCTGACGAAGTCCAGATCCGGGTGAAGGCGATCGGCCTGAACCGCGCCGAGGTGATGTTCCGTAACGGCGCCTACCTGCAGGAAGCGCAGTTCCCCAGCCGCCTGGGCTACGAAGCGGCCGGCGTGGTTGAAGCCGTCGGCAGTGCAGTGAGCGGATTCACCGCGGGCGATGCGGTCAGCGTGGTGCCGCCGCTGGATATCGCGCGCTGGGGCACCTACGGCGAACTGGCCAACGTGCCGGCACGACTGGTAGTCAAGCATCCGCAGGCACTGGACTTTGAAACGGCCGCCGCGGTGTGGATGCAGTACGTCACCGCCTGGGGGGCGCTGTTGGAGCAGGCGCACTTGTCCGCCGGGGATTTCGTCATCATCACCGCCGCCAGCAGCAGCGTCGGCCTGGCCGCCATCCAGATCGCCAATGCAGTCGGCGCCACGCCGATCGCGGTAACGCGCGGCCCGGGCAAGCGCCAGGCCCTGCTCGATGCCGGTGCCGCCCATGTCATCGCCACCCAGGAACAGGATCTGGTGGCCGAAGTGGCGCGCATCACCGGCGGCGCAGGTGCCCGCGTGGTGTTCGATCCGATCGGTGGTCCGCAGTTCGTACCGCTGACCGAAGCCATGGCGCGTGGCGGCATCCTGCTGGAATACGGCGCGCTGAGCAACGAACCCACGCCGTTCCCGTTGTTCAACGTGCTGGGCAAGTCGCTGACGTTGAAAGGCTACCTGTACTCGGAGATCGTTTCCGACGATGCCGCGCTGGCCCGCGCGAAGGCATTCATCGTGGATGGCCTGGACAAGGGCACCCTGGCACCGAAGATCGCCAGGGTGTTCCCGTTCGCGCAGATCCAGGACGCACACCGTTACCTGGAATCGAACGAGCAGATCGGCAAGGTGGTAGTGACGGTGTGATCCAGCGTCATGCAACGGGGGCGGCCCACCGCCCCCGTTGCGGTTACCTCGGCAACGCAAAAGCCATCACGTAATCGCCGTTCGGGGTTTCCATGAAATGGTGGCCGCCGGCCATGATCACCACGTACTGGCGCCCGCCCTGCTCATACACCATCGGATTGGCTTGGCCTCCCGCGGGCAGCTTGGCATGCCACAACTCCTTGCCGGTCCTCAGGTCGATGGCGCGCAGCAGGTCATCGGTGGCGGCGGCGATGAAGATCAGGCCGCTGGCGGTCACCACCGAACCGCCATTGTTCGGTGTGCCGATCTCGATCGGCAGGCCGGAGCGGATGCCGAACGGTCCATTGCCACGCGCACTGCCGAACGGACGGTCCCACAGCAGCTTGCCGGTGCGCAGGTCGATGGCACGGATGCCGCCATAGGGCGGCTGCTTGCACAGCAGACCGGTGAACGGCAGGCGCCAACCGGCATTGACCTGGATGGCGTAGGGCGTGCCCACCTGCGGGTCACCCGCGCCTTCTGCTCCGCCCTTGTCGAACCGGATCTTTTCGCGCGGCAGCCAGCCCAACCGGTCGGCCTCCGCGCGTGACACCAGCCGGTTGTAGTTCGGCATGTCGTTGTAGTTGGCCACGATCACGCCGCGGCGCGTATCGATGGACACACTGCCCCAGTCCGAGCCGCCGTTGTAGCCGGGGTACTCGATGGAATGGCGCTCGCTGCTCGGCGGCGTGTAGAACCCTTCGTAGTAGGCCTTGCGGAACTGGATGCGGCAGACCAGCTGGTCGATCGGGGTGATGCCCCACATGTCACGTTCGGTCAGCTCATGCTCGCGACGCAGCGTGTGGTACAGCGAGAACAGTTGCGTGGGCGAGCGCTGCTCGGGTTCGACGCCGCCCACCGGCACCTTGCGCTCTTCGGCCGCGGTCAGAAGCTGGCCGTTGCGGCGGTCGAGGATGTAGATGTCGCCCTGCTTGGTCGGCAACAGGATCGCCGGCACTTTGCCGGCAGCGGTCGGGTAATCGATCAGGCTGGCCTGCGAACCCAGGTCGTAATCCCACACGTCCTTGCGCACCGCCTGGAAATGCCAGGCCGGCTTGCCGGTGGCCACGTCGATCGCCACCAGTGAGGTCGAGTAGCGATTCTGGTTTTCCGTGCGCGAGCCGCTCCAGTAGTCGCCTGCGGAGTTGCCCAGCGGCAGGTAGACCAGGCCCAGCGCCTCATCACCGGTGGCGGTGGTCCACATGTTGGGCGTGCCGCGCGTATAGGTCTGCTCGCGCGGCGGCAGACCGCTGCGCTCGGGCTGGTCCATGTCCCACGCCCAGCGCAGCTTGCCGGTGATGGCATCGTAGGCCTGGATCACGCCCGACGGCGCATCGCGGCGCTGCCCGTCCAGCACCTGGTGACCGGTCACGATCACCCCGCGCACGATCGCCGGTGGCGAGGTGATCGACACGTAACCCGGTGGCACCTCACCCATGCCCAGGGTGATGTCGACCTGGCCGTTGTTGCCGAAGTTGGCGCAGGGGCGGCCGCTGTCTGCGTCCACCGCGATGATGCGGCCGTCCAGGGTGCCTTCGATGATGCGGGCCCAGCACGCCGGGCGATTGCCCGGTGCAGCACTGCGGGTGACGCTGGGCGGCGGCTCCGGCAGCGCCAGATCAGCGGCGACATCGGCCAATGCCGCATCGGCAATGGTCGGCGTGCGGGGCTGCTCGTAGTAGCTCACCCCGCGGCAGGCGGCGGTGTACGGAATCGAGGCGTCCTTCACTTTGGGATCGAACCGCCACAGTTCCTTGCCGCTGGCGGCATCGAGTGCGATCAGGCGGTTGCGCGCGGTGCACAGGTAAAGGCGATCGCCGATCTTCAGCGGCGTGGTTTCCGCGCCCCAGCGATTCTTGGGCATATCGCCGGTACGGAACTGCCAGGCTGGCTGCAGCGTGGCCACATTGGCCGGGGTGATCTGCTGCAGGGGCGAATAGCGGGTGCCCGCATTGCTGCGGCCCCACGCGGGCCAGTCGCCCTCGGCGGGCTGGTCAGCCGGCTGCAGACCGGTGGTGTCGCGCGTAGGTTCCAGCCCGGCGCTGACTGCGCCCTCCGGGAACGGCAGGTGCCCGTCCACTTCGCCATGCGGTGCGAATGCGAGGCCAAACGCAGCCACGAACACCAGCATCAGCACACCGGCGACACTGCGCGACAGACGTTTTGAAACCGGCTCGTGCAGGGTGGGCGCCAGCAAGGCCAGCACGATGCCGAGTGCGGTCACCAGGCCCAGCCGGGGCACCCAGCGCCAGTAGTCGCTGCCTGACTCCCACCAGGTCCACAGCAGCGTGCCGATGAACACCAGCGCGTACAGCAATGCACCGCTGCGGCGGTTGCCGAACAACAGGATGCCGCTGGCCAGCAGGCCGAGCCCGGCGATGGCGTAGTACGCCGAGCCGCCAAGGCTGAACAGCCACGCACCGAGCCCGCCGATGACCAGGCCGAGCACGACCAGCAGCAGCGACAGCACGGTGACAAGGGGATGCCGGGAGGCGCGAACGGGGGCAGGAGCAGACTGCGGCGTGGCGGACATCGTCGATCTCCGGGGGCAGCATGCGCCGTTATCCCACCGCCTGCGTGAAGCGCGCGCGTATGTGCGGCACCCGGATACGACGACGCCGGCACAGGGCCGGCGTCGTCGGGTACCTCAACCTGATGGCAGGATCACTCCTGCGCGGCGTCCTCGCTGCTGGCAGCCGCCGGTGCGCCGTCGGTCGCGGCCGGGGCGGCGACTGCCACCTCGTCCTCGTCCTCGTCGATCGAGGCATCCATGCGCTCCACCGCCTGCAGCTTCTCGTCCTTGGACAGGCGGATCAGGGTCACGCCCTGGGTGTTGCGGCCGACGCGGCTGATTTCCGAGCCACGCGTACGCACCAGGGTGCCACCATCGGAGATCAGCAGCACTTCGTCGCTGGAGCCCATCAGCACCGCGGCGACCAGCTTGCCGTTGCGCTCGGTGGTCTGGATGCCGATCACGCCCTGCGTGCCACGGCCCTTGCGCGGGTAGTCGGGCAGCGGGGTGCGCTTGCCGTAGCCGTTCTCGGTGGCGGTGAGGATGTACTGCACGCTGGCGTCATCGGCGCCGTCGATCACCGCATCGCCATTGGCTGCGGTTTCCTCGACACCGTTGTCGTCCTCGTTCTCATCCTCGCTGCCACCGGCACTCTCGGCCACGATCAGGCTGACCACTTCCTCGCCGGCCGGCATCTTGATGCCACGCACGCCGGTTGCGGTACGGCCCATCGAGCGGACCTTGTCTTCACCGAAGCGCACGGTCTTGCCGTTGGAGGCGAACAGCAGGATGTCGCGCTCGCCGTCGGTCAGGCCGACGCCGACCAGGGCATCGCCCTCGTCCAGATTGATTGCGATCTTGCCGCGCGCCAGACGGAAGGCGAACTCGCTCAGCGGGGTCTTCTTGACCGTACCGTTCTTCGTGGCGAAGAACACGAACTGGCCGTCGGCGTACTCACGCACCGGCAGCACGGCCTGCACGCGTTCGCCCGGCTCCAGCGGGATCCAGTTGATGATCGGACGGCCGCGGGCGTTGGAACCGGCTTCGGGCAGCTGGTAGACCGGCAGCCAGAACACCTTGCCCGAGCTGGTGAAGGTCAGCAGCGTATCGTGCGTGTTGACCAGCCACAGCTGTTCGATGAAATCCTCTTCCTTGGTCGCTGCCGCACTGCGGCCGCGGCCGCCACGGCGCTGTGCGCGGTACACGCTCACCGGCTGCCGCTTCACGTAACCAGCATGCGACACGGTGACCACCACGTCTTCCGGCGCGATCAGGTCGAGGATGTCCAGGTCTTCTTCGCTGTGGCGGATTTCGGTACGACGCTCGTCGCCGAACTCGGCCTTGACGTTGACCAGCTCCTCGCGGATCACCTGCAGCAGGCGGTCGGGATCTTCCAGGATGTGGATCAGCCCGGCGATCACTTCCAGCAGCTGCTTGTACTCGTCGGTCAGGCGGTCCTGCTCCAGCCCGGTCAGGCGGTGCAGGCGCATTTCCAGGATCTGGGTGGCCTGGATCTCGGTCAGCTGGTAGCCACCCTCGATCAGGCCCACGCCCTTGGGCAGGTCTTCCGGACGCGAGGCTTCGGCACCGGCGGCACCCAGCATCGCACCGACCAGGCCCGGCTCCCACACGCGCGCCAGCATGCGCTCGCGTGCTTCATTCGGGTTCGGCGAGGTCTTGATCAGCTCGATCATCTCGTCGATGTTGGCCAGCGCAACGGTCAGGCCTTCCAGCACGTGGGCACGGGCGCGCGCCTTGCGCAGCTCGAACACGGTGCGACGGGTGACCACTTCGCGACGGTGGCGGACGAACGCCTCCAGCATCTGCTTGAGGTTCATCAACTGCGGGCGGCCATCGACCAGCGCCACCATGTTGATGCCGAACACCGATTCCATCTGGGTCTGCTGGTACAGGTTGTTCAGCACAACCTCGGCAGATTCACCGCGCTTGATCTCGATGTAGATGCGCATGCCGTCCTTGTCGGACTCATCGCGCAGCTCGCTGATGCCTTCGATCTTCTTTTCCTTGACCAGCTCGGCGATCTTCTCGATCAGACGCGCCTTGTTCACCTGGTAAGGAATTTCGGTGACGATGATCGATTCGCGGCCGTTGTCGGCCACTTCGATATCGGCCTTGGCACGGATGCGCACACGGCCGCGGCCGGTGCGATAGCCGGCGACGATGCCGGCAGTGCCATTGATGATGCCGGCAGTCGGGAAATCCGGGCCCGGGATGTACTCCATCAGGCCGTCGACATCGATTTCCGGATTATCAATCAGCGCGATGCAGGCGTTGATCGATTCGCTCAGGTTGTGCGGCGGGATGTTGGTCGCCATGCCCACCGCGATACCGGCCGAACCGTTGACCAGCAGGTTCGGGAACCGGGTCGGCATGACCGTCGGCTCCAGTTCCTTCTCGTCGTAGTTGGGCTGGAAATCGACGGTTTCCTTGTCGATGTCCGCCATCAGCTCATGCGCGAGGCGCGACATGCGCGCTTCGGTGTATCGCATCGCCGCGGCGGAGTCGCCATCGATCGAGCCGAAGTTACCCTGGCCATCGACCAGCATGTAACGCAGCGAGAACGGCTGTGCCAGGCGCACCAGCGTGTCGTACACCGACTGATCGCCATGCGGGTGGTACTTACCGATGACGTCACCGACGATACGCGCCGACTTGAAGTAGGGCTTGTTGCTGTGCGCGTTGAGTTCGTTCATCGCGAACAGCACGCGGCGATGCACCGGCTTGAGGCCATCGCGCGCATCCGGGAGCGCGCGGCCCACGATCACGCTCATGGCGTAATCGAGGTAGCTCTTGCGCATCTCGTCTTCCAGGTTGACCTGGATGATTTCCTTGGCGTTTTCTGCCATTCGGGTTCCGTTGTCTGGTAGCGGTCCAGTCCGGCGCAGCCCTCTGCGGGAGGGGGTCGTGCCGGAACCTCGATTCAACCTGTGGATACTACCACAACAGGCCGTTCCCTGCCTCCATTTACGGGGATTTTACCGGCACAAATCAGGAACTTAGGGGGGTGCCGGCCAGCGGCCGGCACTACCGGGGGCGGAGGTCACGCTGCCCCCTCCCCTGTGCCTCAGCCACCAAAGGCGGCGCGCATGTTCTCGATGGTCGGGTTCAGGATCACCCCGCGCTCGGTCACGATGGCATCGATCAGTTCACCCGGGGTGACGTCGAACACCGGGTTCCAGGCGGCGATGCCTTCGGCCACGGTGCGGGTACCGCCCACGCCGTACAGCTCGCCCGGGTCGCGCTGCTCGATCTCGATCTGGCTGCCATCCACGGTCTCCATGTCCACGGTCGAGGACGGCGCCACCACCATGAACTTGACCCCGTGGTGGCGAGCGGCGATGGCCAGCTGATAGGTGCCGATCTTGTTGGCGGTATCGCCGTTGGCGCAGATGCGGTCGGCGCCGACGATCACCCATTGCACCGCACCGGTCTTCATCAGGTGCGAGGCTGCCGAATCGGCGATCAGGGTGGCGTCGATGCCATCCTGCTGCAGTTCCCACACGGTCAGGCGTGCGCCCTGCAGCCACGGACGGGTCTCGCCGGCGAACACGCGGGCGATGCGGTGCTGGGCCATGCCGGCACGGATCACGCCCAGTGCCGTGCCGAAGCCGGCGGTGGCCAGCGAGCCGGTGTTGCAGTGGGTCAGCACGCCGCTGCCGGCCTCGATCAGGCCCGCGCCCAGCGCGCCCATGTGGCGGTTGGCGGCCAGGTCCTCCTCGGCAATGGCCTGCGCTTCGGCTTCCAGCAGGGCCTTCCAGTCGGCGCCGGCGACGTTCAGGCAGCGACGCATGCGCGCCAGCGCCCAGGCCAGATTGACGGCGGTCGGGCGCGATGCGTTCAGGCGCTGCAGCGCCGGCTCCAACTGCTGAAGCGCATGCGCGCCATCAGCGGCCTGCACGTCCCGCGCCGCCAGCACCACACCCCAGGCTGCGGCAATGCCGATCGCCGGCGCGCCACGCACGGTCAGCGCGTGGATGGCGCTGGCAACTTCGTCACTGTCATGGCAGACCACGTGCTCGACCACGAACGGCAGCTTGCGCTGGTCCAGCAGTTGCAGGGCATCGCCGGTCCAGAGGATCGGGCGGATGTGGTCATAACGGGCGTAGTCGATGTCGGAGGCAGTGTTCATGGGCCCATTGTAGGGCCACGCCCCGCGTGGTTGGAGCCTGCCCGGGCTCAATTCACCGAGAATTCGGCGCGGCAGCCGCCGTCCACCCAGATCCCGTTGCGGTTCCAGCCCCAGGTGTTGCCTTCCTCGCACGGGGTGCTGGACAACTGCTCGGTAACGACCGCGCCGACCGAAATGCTCGCCCCACAGAAGCGGCGCTTCTTCGACTTCGACTCGCAGGTCAGGCGGCGTGGCACGTCGACAAAACGGCCGTCCTCGTCAGCCACTTCGAAATCGCCCTGGCAACCACGGCTGGTCCAGACTTCATTGCGCTTGTAGCCCCAGCCCTGCCCTTCGCGGCACGGCAGCACCGACAGCTGGCGCAGCAGGCGCACCGGCGCCCCGTCCAGGCGCACCGGGCAACTCTGCGGGCGGCCATTGGATTCGCAGCGCACCACACGGCGGACCAGGCGCTTGCCTTCCGTTGCCGCAGGCGCTGCACCTTCCGCACGACGCGCACGGAACTCGGCGCGGCAGCCAAGGGTGACCCACACGCCACTGCGGTCGGTGCCCCATTCGCTGCCACGGATGCAACTGTTGCTGGACAACTGGCGCACAAGGTCGATGCCATTGCTGACGTCGATATCGCAATGCACCCAGCCCATGTCGCGCGATTCGCAGGTCACCACTTCGCCGTCATAGCCCGCCTGCTGGGCCGACGCCGATGACGGCAGCCAGGCACCCCAGAGCGCGATGGAGTACACCGGTGCAGCGACAACCGCAAACCACTTGACCAAAGCCTTCCCCAGCAGGAATGGATGAACTGCGTGCCAGTGTCCGGCATCTGCCGTGATAAGAGCATCATCCTGCTTACCGAAGCAAGCGCGGAAACGCGGAATTCCGTTCAGTCTTCGATGTTCAGGAACGTGCGCACCGCGCTCACGCGTGGGCGAAGTCGTAGGCCAGCACATCGGCGATACGCGGCGTGCGGTTCATCGCCATCAACAACCGATCGACACCCACCGCCACGCCAGCGCAGGCAGGCATCGATGGCAACGCCGACAGCAGCGCCTCATCCACGGACGGTTGCACCTGGCCCCGCTCATGGCGGCGCTGCAGGTCACGCTGGAATCGCGCACGCTGTTCTTGCGCGTCGTTCAGTTCGTGATAGCCGTTGGCCAGTTCCACGGCCCCCAGATAAAGCTCGAAACGCTCGGCCAGCGGCGGCGTGCCGGCTCGAATGCGTGCCAGTGCGGCCTGGCTGGCAGGCCAATCATGGACCACGGTCATCACCGCGTCATCGAAATGCGGCTGGATATGATGGGTCATCAGCAGATCCAGCCAGTCATCGCGGGTCAGCCCGACCGGGTCGATATGTACCTCGCCCAGCGCGGCACGCAACGCGGCCTCATCGGCATCGAACGGATCCACACCCACGTACTGCTGGAACAGCTCGCGGTAACTGAGCACACGCAGCGTCGCACTGCGCCCGACCAGGGCCAGCGCCTGGCCGACCAGCTCGGCGGTTTCCTGCACCAGACGATGGTGGTCCCAACCGACCCGGTACCACTCCAGCATGGTGAATTCCGGATTGTGGCGGCCGCCCGCCTCGCCGTTGCGGAACACCCGGCCCAGTTCGTAACAGTCACCCACGCCCGCCGCCAGCAGGCGCTTGAGCGGATACTCCGGCGAGGTGCGCAGCCAGCGGCGGCGGCCACCGGCATCGACATGGCCGGTGAAATCGGTGTGGAAGCTGTCGATGTTCGGCTCGGTGTTGCCGGCCACCGACAGGATCGGCGTCTCCACCTCCAGCACATCTCGATCGGCGAAGAAGCGGCGCACCAGCGCGTTGAGCGCGGCACGCTGCTGCAGCGCGCGCAGCAGGGCCTCGCTCACAGGATGCCCTCCGGGCGCGGATGATCCAGCGGCAGGGTCAGCAGATCGCGGGTGTCATCGATGTAGCCACTGGCCAGGTACAGGCGCCGGGCCAGTTCGTTGTGGTGGTTCACTTCCAGCCGCAGGCGGCTGACGCCACGCCCGCGAGCGCGCTGTTCGCAGATGGCCAGCGCCTGCTTGCCGCGGCCGCGGCCGCGCGCGCGGTGGCTCAGGTACAGCTCGTCCAGCAGCATGAAGTGGCCGCCCTGCTCCAGGCTGAAACCCATCGCGATCACTGCGTAGCCCACCACCTCGGCGGCCTCGTCCAGCCACAGCAGCACCTCGCCATTGCGCGGATCGGCCAGCAGCGCGTCCACGCCGCGACGCACGCGCGCGTCGTCGAAGTCGATCTTGTCTTCGGCATAGAACTCGCGCATCAACGCGATCAACAGTTCTTCGTCGGCACGGGTGGCCAGGCGGAAATCCAGCGGAGCGGTCTGCATCGGTGTTCCTTTGTGTTTCATGCCGGGCGCCAGGCACCCGGCGGGGTCATCATTCGTGTTCGGCGAGGTAGGCCAGCAGGCGGTCTTCGTCCCATACCGGCACGCCCAGCGACTGCGCCTTGTCCAGCTTGGAGCCGGCCTCGGTACCGGCCACCACGAAGCTGGTCTTCTTCGACACGCTGCCGGAGACCTTGGCACCCAGCGCTTCCAGGCGTTCCTTGGCGGCATCGCGGGTGAGCTGGGCCAGGGTGCCGGTCAGCACCACGGTCTGCCCATCCAGCGGGCCGGCCACGATCTCGGCCAGCGCCGGCGCCTTGGCCAGGATCTGCTGCATCGCCTTCTCGGCCGCCAGCAGCATCGCGCCATGGCCATCTGCATCGAGCCACGCAGCCAGGCCGCGTGCAGTGTCATCGGGCAGGCCGGCGTTGACGAACTGGCCATGCTCGGCGTCGAGCACTGCTTGCGCGCCGGAAAGCGCAGCGACCAGTTTTCCGGCGCGCAGGCGGGTGATGCCCGGGATTTCCGATTCGACCAGCAGCTGCGCCAGATCCAGCCCTTCGCGCAGCTTGGCACTGGGCGCATGCACATCGCTGATGCGCACCTGACCGACCTGCAGCAGGTCATCGATGGCCTGCTGGTTGCCCTGCTGCTCGAAGAAATGACCCAGCGAACGCGCCACTTCGCCGCCGATGTCCGGCACACGCTTGAACAACGGCCACGGCAGGTGGCGGATCAGCTCCAGGTCACCAAACCACTGCGCCAGCGCCTTGGCCGTGCTCTCACCCACGTGCTCGATGCCAAGCGCAAACAGCAGGCGCTCCAGCGTGGCCGCGCGGCTGGCGTCGATTGCCGCGATCAGGTTGTCGGCCCACTTGGTGGCGATCTTCTTCGTGTTCCATTCGAAGCTGGCCGGCTGTGCCAGCGCCTGTGCGCGCCAGCCCGGATCGTTGCCATCCAGCTTGAGCACCGCATTGAGCACCGCACCACTGCCTTCGGCGGGCAGGTGCAGCTTCAGCGCAGCCGCCAGTGCGGAAGGGTCCTCGGCATCCAGCACCAGCTTCAGATGCAGCAGCTGGTCACGGTTGAGCCGGTACAGATCGGCCACGCTTCTGACGATGCCGGCGTCGACCAGGGTTTCGATGTACTTGTCACCCAGGCCATCGATATCCATCGCGCGACGCGAGGCGAAATGGGCGATGGCTTCCTTGCGCTGCGCCGGGCAGGACAGTTCGCCCGAGCAGCGCCATGCGGCAGCACCTTCCTCGCGCACGATTTCCGAGCCGCACACCGGGCAGCGCGTCGGCATCTGCCACGGCATGGTGCCCGGCGGGCGGCGATCAAGGATGACGCTGACCACTTCCGGAATCACATCACCGGCGCGGCGCACGATCACGCTGTCACCCACGCGCACATCCAGGCGTGCGATCTGGTCGGCGTTGTGCAACGTGGCGTTGGACACGATCACGCCGGCCACCGCCACCGGTGCCAGCCGCGCGACCGGTGTGGCAGCACCGGTGCGGCCGATCTGGATCTCGATCGCCTCTACCTTAGTGCTCTGTTCCTGCGCGGGGAACTTGTGCGCGATGGCCCAGCGCGGCGCACGCGAAACGAAGCCCATGGCCTGCTGGCCGGCGCGGTCATCCAGCTTGTAGACCACGCCATCGATATCGAACGGCAGGCCATCGCGGCGCTCACCGATATCGCGGTAGTAGCCGAGCAGGCCGTCGGTGCCTTCCACGACCTTGCACAGCTCACTGACCGGGAAGCCCCAGGCACCGAGCTGGGCCAGTGTGCCCGAATGGGTGTCCGGCAGCTCGCCACCCTGCACTTCGCCGGTGCCGTAGGCGAAGAAACTCAGCCGGCGCTGCGCACTGATCTTCGGGTCGAGCTGGCGCAGCGAACCGGCGGCGGCGTTGCGCGGGTTGGCCAGCACCTTGCCGCCCTGCAGGCGCGCACGTTCGTTGTAGGACTCGAAGTCGGCGCGGGCCATGTAGACCTCACCACGCACCTCCAGCACATCCGGCCAGTCCTTGCCGTGCAGCCGCTTGGGAATATCACCGATCTCGCGCAGGTTGGCCGTCACGTCCTCGCCGGTACTGCCATCGCCACGGGTCGCGCCCAACACGAAATGCCCGTCTTCGTAGCGCAGGCTGATCGCCAGGCCGTCCATCTTCGGCTCGGCCGAGAACCGCAGGCTGCGACGGCCCAGGCGCTCATCGATGCGGCGCACGAAATCGGCCACCTCCTCATCGCTGAAAGCATTGGACAGCGACAGCATCGGCACCGCGTGGCGCACTTCCGGGAAGCGGCCGGAGGGGCGCGCACCGACCTGCTGGGTCGGGCTGTCGGCACGGGCCAGTTCCGGGTGCTCGCGCTCCAGCGCTTCCAGCTCGCGCACCATCCGGTCGTAATCGACGTCAGGGATCTCCGGCGCGTCCAGCTCGTGATAGGCGCGGTTGGCCTGGGCGATCTGCCGGCGAAGGTCTTCGGCGCGTTCGGCGGGGCTGGGGCTCATCGGGATCCGGTGGTTCTGGGATGGCCGGGGATTCTACCGCGCCCGGCTGTCAGCCCCTGTAACGCCGCCGCCTTTTGTAGAGTCGAGCCAAGCTCGACTGTTCCTCCCTCGCTCTGGCAGGCGCCATCCACTCCCCCGCTCTGGTAGGTGCCAACCACTCCCCAGCTCTGGTACGTGCCAACCACCCTCCCGCTCTGGTAGGTGCCAACCTTGGTTGGCACATTTACAGTCGAACATGGTTCGACTCCGCAGAAGAGCAGCTTGCCGCCCACGCCCACCGGCGCTAGCGTGCGACGGTCTTCCCTTCGGAATCCCGCCCGTGACCCTGCCCGCTTCCCGTCGACGCTTCCTGCAACTGGCCGGTGCTGGCCTCGCCGTCGCCGGCACCGGGCTGCCGCAGCTCGGCCATGCCCAACCCGCGACAGCCGCCGCCCCAGCCCCTGCCGAAGGCGCCGTACTACTGAACTTCAACGAATGCCCGTACGGCCCCTCGCCCGCCGCCCAGCAGGCGGCGCGCGACAGCATCACCAGCTGCGGCCGCTACCGCTTCGAACTGGCGGGCCAGGTGCGCGATGCGTTCATCGAGCAGGCCGGCATTCCGGCCGACCATATGCGCCTCTATCCGGGCTCCAGCGAACCACTGAACCGCGCTGCCACGCTGTGGACCGGCCCGCAGGCGGGGCTGGTGGTGGCCGACCCGACCTTCGAGACGCTCGGCGAGGTCGCCGCCGCACACGGTGCACACGTGCAGAAAGTGCCGCTGCGCGAGGACGGTGCACACGACCTGCGTGCGATGGTCGCCGCCGCACACGCACGCCCGACCGGGCTGCTGTATGTGTGCAACCCCAACAACCCGACCGGCTCGATCAGCCCACCGGATGAGCTCGCTTGGCTGCTGGCCCACAAGCCCGCTTCCACCCGCGTGCTGTTGGACGAGGCGTATCTGCAGTACAGCGAACAGCCGAGCCTGATCGCGCAGGTGGCGCAGCGCGATGACCTGATCGTGTTGCGCACGTTCTCCAAGCTATATGGCATGGCCGGCCTGCGCCTGGGCGTGGCGGCCGCACATCCCGACCGCCTGCGCGAACTGGCCAGCCTGGGCGACAACCCGCTGCCGGTGCCGGCGCTGGCGGCGGCACTGACCAGCCTGCGCGATCCGCAGTTGATTCCACAGCGCCGCCTGCAGAATGCCAAGGTGCGCCAGGCCACCATCGCATGGCTGGGCAAGCGTGGTTTCAGCTGCGTGCCGTCGGAAGCGAACTGCTTCGTGGTCGACGTGCAACGCGATGGAAGCGCGTTCGCCAAGGCGATGGCGGACAACGGCGTGGTGATCGGACGCAGCTGGCCGATCTGGCCACAGCGTGTGCGCGTGACCGTCGGCACCGAAGAAGAAATGGCCGCGTTCCGCCATGCGTTCGCGAAGGTGGCCGGCGTACCGGCCTGATCCTGTTGGATGGGGCGAACCTTGGTTCGCCCCATCCACGCATGGCGTGGATCTACTGTTGTGGGTGCCGACCGTTGGTCGGGGTGGGTGCCGACCGTTGGTCGGCACACCGAAAAAATGCCTTTACCAGCGCGGGGTCTTGGTCAGCGGCGGGGCCTGGTGCTGGCGGTCGTAGGCGCGCAGCTCGTCACGGATGTGTGCGATGCGCTGGCGGCCCAGGGCATTGCGGCTGTCATCGAGCACCACGCCATCCAGCAGTTCAGCCATGCGCTGCACGGTCGGCAGCATCTTCTCCCAGGCGTCCAGCGCGGTCAGCGGCGCCGGCAAGGTCAGGAAGAAGGCGATGGCCGGGGTTTCCATGGCGCGGATGTTGGCCATGTCGAAGCTGCCCGGCTTCATGATGCTGGCCATCGAGAAAATCGGGCCGCGCTCGGGGTGGCCTTCCACCAGGCGGTGGAACACGTTCATGTGGCCGAACACCAGGCCGGTCTTCTCGGCCGCCACCACGATGTCCTCACCACGCAGCTGCTCGCCGGCCCGGGCAGCCACGAACAAGGAGACGATCTTGTCGAAATCCTGGGTGGCGCGCTTGCCGAGATCACTGGCGCCCGGGTCGGTTTCGCCCAGACCAAGTTCGGCCTGCTCGCCTTCCGTGCCCATGCCCGGTTCGACGCGGCCATCGGCCACGGCGACGCCGTCTTCGCCCAGTACCGGCTCGCGGCGCTCGCCGCTGGTCGGTTCCGCGCCTTCCACGCGGCGCCCCTGGGGCTTCTTTTTCGGACGGCCAAACAGGAAGATCGCGGCGATCAACAGCAGGCCGGCGGCCAGGATGCCGATGCGCAACAGTGCCGTGTCGGACATTCGATAGGTTCTCCGGCTAGTTCATTCAGGTAACTAGGATGGCACGTCAGGCCGCGCCCGCCAATCGCGCGGCTTCTTCCAGGTCCACGCTGACCAGGCGGCTGACGCCCGGCTCGCGCATGGTCACGCCCGACAGCTGATGCGCGGCCTCCATCGTCGCCTTGTTGTGGCTGACGAACAGGAACTGCACCTTTTCGCTCATTTCCTTGACCATGTTGGCCAGGCGGCCGACGTTGGCCTCGTCCAGCGGCGCGTCCACCTCGTCCAGCAGGCAGAACGGTGCGGGGTTCAGCTGGAAGATGGCGAACACCAGCGCCACCGCGGTCATCGCCTTCTCGCCGCCGGACAGCAGCGAGATGCTGGACACGCGCTTGCCCGGCGGACGCGCCATGATGGTCACACCGGTGTCGAGCAGGTCTTCACCGGTCAGTTCCAGGTAGGCGTGGCCGCCACCGAACAGGCGCGGGTACAGCGCCTGCACGCCAGCGTTGACACGATCGAAGGTGTCCTTGAAACGACCGCGGGTCTCGCGGTCGATCTTGCGGATCGCATCTTCCAGGGTTTCCAGCGCCGTGGTCAGGTCGGTGTGCTGCGAATCCAGGTAATCCGAGCGCTGCGAAGCCTCGCCGTACTCGTGGATGGCGGCCAGGTTGACCGGCTCCAGCCGGCGCATGCGGCCATCGATCTGGTGCACGGCCTGCTCCCAGTCACCCAGGCGGGCGTCCTCGGGCAATGCGTTGAGCACGTCCTGCAGTACGAACCCGGCCTTCTCCACCGCGCCCTGCAGGGTGTCCGCGCTGAGCACCAGCGCCTGCTGGTCCAGCTTGCGCTGCGAGATACGCTCGCGCTGGGCCAGCGCCTGCTCGTCGCGCTGGTGGCGAGTCTGCTCATAGTTGCGCAGCTCGGCGTCGATGCCGTCCAGCAGCGTGCGCGCCTCGGTCAGCACGCGGTCGGCCCGCACGCGTTCTTCCAGTGCGTTCTGGTGCTCGGCCTGCAGCGATTCGACAGGCGAATCACCTTCATCCAGCTGCGAGTGCAGTTCGCCCAGTCGCGAATCCAGCTGCCCGCGCTGGGTACCCATGCGTTCCAGCGCCTGGCTCAGTGAAGCCAGCTGCGCCCGCTGCGATTCCAGGGTCAGCGCCAGCGAATGCGAGCGCTCACGCACCGCGCGTGCAGCATCGCGCGCCAGGTCGCGAGCCTCTGTCAGCTGGCGGCGCTCGCCCTCCAGCCGCTGCCGGGTCGATTCCAGGTCGCCCATGCTGCTGACCGCGTTCTCCAACCGCGAACGCGCTTCACGCGCCTGCTCGTTGTTGGCTTCCAGCGTTTCCTGCAGCTGCTTCAGTTCACCTTCGATGCGGTCGATGCGCGTGCGCGCCGCCTCCACCTTGCCCTGCTGGCCCTGCAGCTGGCCAGCCAGTTCAGAGACCGCACGGTGGGCCTGGTACAGCGCACGCTGCGCGTCTTCGCGCTGCTGCTCGGCGGCCTGCAACTGCTCACGGAAACCACTCAGCTGTTCTTCCAGCTCGGCTTCGCGATCCTGCAGTTGCTCGATCTGCTCGCGCAGCTCGTTGATCTCACGTTCGCGCAGCAGCGCGCCCTGCTGGGCCGCACCGGAGCGCGATACTCTCAGCCAGCCCTGGCCCAGGCGCTCGCCGCTCTGGGTGATGATCGAATCGCCTTCCGGAAGACTGGCCTGCAACACCTTCGCCTCGGACAGGTCCTTGGCTGCGTGCAGGTGCGCCAGCAGGCGACGGATCGCTGCCGGGCCACGCACGTGGGCCGCCAGCGAGGTCGGCGCGACCTTCAGGTCCGCGCCATCGTTGGCAACCAGCGCGATGTGGCCCTCGCCCAATTCGCCGAGGGCATCGACCAGGCTCGCCGGATCATCAACCAGCACGCCTTCGATCAATTGGCCGAGCGCGCTTTCCACCGCGTTCTCCCAGCCGGCATCAACGTCCAGGCGTTCGCCGACACGCGCCGCCGAATCCAGTTCACGTGCCTTCAACCAGGCCACGGCCGCGCCCTGCTCCTGGCCCAGCGCGGCCTGCTGCAGGGTTTCCAGCGAAGCCAGGCGACCGCGCAGGCCGTTGGCCTGCTTGCGCAGTTCGGCCAGTTCGTTCTGGCCATTGCGCTGCTGTTCCTGCACCGCCGCCACGCCCTGCTTGCGCAGCTCGACGTCTTCGCTCAATTCATCCAGCGCGGTCTTCTGTGTGTCGTGCTGCAGGTGCAGCTGCTCGAAGGCTTCTTCCAGCGCGTCCACGTCCAGCCCGGCGCGCTCGGCGGCCAGGGCCTCGCGACGCCGGTCAGCGTCGAGGATCTGCTTGTCCAGGTAGTCCACGCGCGTGCGCTCGACATCGCCGGCGCGCGACGCCTCCGAACTCTGCGAGGTGTGCTGCTCCCAGCGCTGCTGCCAGCTGGCCAGCCGGTCCTCGGCCTCGCGCAGGCTTTCCTGCTTGATCTCGTTCTCTTCCTGCAGTTCTTCCAGCTGCGGGGTGGCGGCCTCCACCGCCTCGCGCAGCACCATCAGCTTGGCTTCGTCGCCGCTGATGTGCTGGCCCAGTTCGGCCAACGCCTGGCGGGTCTCGTCGCGCGCCTTGTGCAGGCGCTGCGACAGCTCGCGCTGGTGCTGGATCTGCTGCTCCAGGCGCGCCAGCGTGCTGCCGACCTGATAGACCGCAGCCTGCGCGGTGTTGAGCGCGTCGGCGGCCTCTTCGCGGCGCACGCGCGAGGTCTCGATGCGGGCCTCGGCATCACGCTGATCGGCGATCAGCTGCTGCAGCTTCGTCTCTTCCTGCGACAGCCCTTCGCGCAGCTTGGACAGGCGACCGTCCAACCCGCGGAATTCCAGGGCCTTCCACTCGGCATCCTTGACCCTGCGCTCTTCCTGCAGCGCCTGGTACTGCTCGGCCTGCTTGGCCTGGCGCTTGAGGTGTTCGAGCTGCTTGCTGATCTCGTCGCGCAGGTCGCCCAGCCGGTCCAGGTTCTCGCGGGTGTGGCGGATGCGGGTCTCGGTCTCCTTGCGGCGCTCCTTGTACTTGGAGATGCCGGCCGCCTCCTCCAGGTACACGCGCAGGTCTTCCGGGCGCGCCTCGATGATCTGGCTGATCATGCCCTGTTCGATGATCGAGTAGCTGCGCGGGCCCAGGCCGGTGCCGAGGAACAGGTCGGTGATGTCGCGGCGGCGGCACTTGGTGCCGTTGAGGTAATAGTTGCTGGTGCCGTCGCGGCTGACCGTGCGCTTGACCGAGATTTCGTTGAACGAGGCGTACTCGCCCGAGATCGTGTGGTCGGAGTTGTCGAAGATCAGCTCAACCGTGGCCTGCGACACCGGCTTGCGGGCATTGGAGCCGGAGAAGATCACGTCGGTCAGCGAGTCGCCACGCAGGCGGCTGGCCGAACTCTCGCCCATGACCCAGCGCACGGCGTCGATGATGTTCGACTTGCCGCAGCCATTGGGCCCCACCACGCCGGTCATATTGGTCGGCAGGTGCAGGGTGGTCGGATCGACGAACGACTTGAAGCCGGACAGCTTGATCGTGGAAAGACGCATAGGGGTTCCGGACTGGGGCCGGCAAGCGGCCTGCGTTTACCCTCCAAGTCATTGATCCCATTGAAATCAATGCCCGTGGAACGGGTGTGACGCCCTGAGTATACCGATGTGGCCGTGTTCTACGAATGGGCGTGGAACATTGTCCAACCTCACCCCGTCGGCCGGACGTGGCCCGACGCCGTGAAACGGCGCCATAAAACAAAACGGGCACCCTTGCGGGCGCCCGTTCTGCGGTGATTCCAGGCCTTGCGGCGTGGGATCAGGCTTCGGCGACGACGACGACCTTGACGGTGGTCTCGACGTCGGCGTGCAGGTGGACCAGCACGTCGTATTCGCCGATGTTGCGGAAGGCGCCTTCGCCCAGGATGACTTCGCTCTTGCTGACCGGCAGGCCGGCAGCGGTGAAGGCATCGGCGATTTCGCGGGCGCCGACCGAGCCGTACAGCTTGCCTTCGGTCGAAGCGTTGGCCGGGATGGTCACGCTCGCGCCTTCCAGCTTGGCCTTGCGTGCGTCAGCGTCGGCGTGGATGGCCTGGGCCTTGGCTTCGTATTCGGCGCGCTTGGCTTCGAACTCGGCCTTGTTGCTCTCGGTGGCCGGCACGGCCTTGCCCTGCGGCACGAGGAAGTTACGGCCGTAGCCCGGCTTCACGTCGACCAGGTCGCCCAGGTTGCCGAGGTTGGTGACTTTCTGCAGGAGGATCAGCTGCATGGTATTGCTCCAGATGAGTTATTCGTTAGCGAGGCGATGCCCCGCAACAAAGGCTGTCCGAATAGCTGGCACAGCGGGGGCGGCACCGGGCCGCCCCGCCGGGCATCAGACGTCGTGGTTGTCGGTGTACGGGATCAGGGCCAGGAAGCGAGCGCGCTTGACGGCGGTCGCCAGCTGGCGCTGGTACTTCGACTTGGTACCGGTGACGCGGCTCGGCACGATCTTGCCGTTCTCGGTCAGGTACTGGCGCAGGGTGTTGAGATCCTTGTAGTCGATCTCCTTCACACCTTCAGCCGTGAACTTGCAGAACTTGCGGCGACGGAAGAACTTGGACATGGGAAGGCTCCTTAGGCGGCGGAAGCGGCGTCGTCGCCGGCTTCGTTGTCAGCGGTGGTGGTGGACTCGCCTTCTTCGTCGTCACGACGACGGCGCTCACCGCGCTCCGGCTTGTCACCCTTCTCGTCCTTGCTCTTCATGATCAGCGACTGCTCGGTGTCAGCCTCGTCACGCTTGATGACCAGGTTGCGCAGCACGGCGTCGTTGAAGCGGAAGCTTTCGGTCAGTTCGTTCAGAACGGCCTGGTCGGCTTCGATGTTCATCAGCACGTAGTGGGCCTTCACCAGGTTCTGGATCGGGTACGCCAGCTGGCGGCGGCCCCAGTCTTCCAGACGGTGGATGGTGCCGTTGCCGTTCTCGACCAGCGACTTGTAGCGCTCGATCATGGCCGGGACCTGCTCGCTCTGGTCCGGGTGGACCATGAACACGATTTCGTAATGACGACTCATGTTTTTTCTACCTTTCGGATGTGGCCTCGCGGCCGGACAGCCCCCCGCCGTTGAGACCGCGGTGGGGCAAGGATTCCCGCCAGGAAGGCAGGAAGCCGCGCATTATGGCGCAGATGGGGTGGCCGGGCAACCGGCGGGCCACAGGGCAACCTGAACCGGGCTACCCCAGATCCACATGAAGGCGGTGCTGGCCGCATTCCAGGCACTGGAACAGGCAGCCAATCATCTCCCCGTCCCGGCTCAGGTGTTCAAGCACCCAGTCGGCGTCGCGCGGATTGACCTCGACCACGTCGGGCCGGACCTCGTCGAGGATGGGCTGGAGGTCCTCGCTACCGGCGTAACCGAGGAAGGCGCAGGGCCGCTCACAATGGCTGAGCCAGACCGACTGCTGCCAGGACGAGTAGCCCGGGGTGCGCTCGCAGATCTCCAGCAGCAGCTCGCGGGCGATGGTCGGCGGCGGATCGGCCGGATCCGGGGATACCCCTTCGATATCGCTCCAGCCGGTGAATTCACCCTCGTAACTGGCCGCTGCCCTGCCATCGGCGATACACCAGGGGCACAGGTAATCGGGGCTCAGAACGGAGTAGAACGGCCCCCGGTAGCGCAGTGTGCGCGGCTGACCGCAGCAGTCGCAGACCCCGTCGACCTCTTCGAAGGAGAGGGCGTAGGCGTTGGGGTGATAAATGAAAAGCGGTCGTTCCATCCGTGGATCCCTTCCCTGCCGACCAAGGTCGGCATCTACCACCGCCCGGCCATGCCCGGCGGACGCCAGAACCAGCCCTCAGGCCTTGTCGGCGTCGGTGGTGAAGCTTTCACCGCAGCCACACTCGGCGGTGGCGTTCGGGTTGCTGAACGTGAACGTTTCGCTCAGGCCGTGCTTGCCGAAGTCGATCACGGTGCCGTCCACCAGCGCCAGGCTCTTGGCATCGACATAGATCTTCACGCCGTCCTGGTCGAAAACGGTATCGCCCTCGCGCTCGTCGCGGGCCAGGTCGGTGATGTGACCCCAGCCCGAGCAACCGGTCTTGGTCACGCCGAAACGCAGGCCCAGCGCGCCGGGGGTCTGGGCGACAAAGCGCTGCACGCGCTCGAAGGCAATGGGGGTCAGGCTGACGGCCATGGGGCTACTCCATAGGTACGGGGACATTATAAGGAGCCGTTGCCACGAAAAATGCCTCGCAAGCAGAACGCTGCAACCGGTAAACTCCCGTGTTCACAGATCGAGTCGATCAGCAGAGGATTCAAGTCATGACGGTGGTCAGCGTTGAACATGCGCTTGCCGGGAAGATCCCGGAAGGCGGCGAAGTCACGGTACGCGGATGGGTGCGCACGGTGCGCGGTTCAGCGAATCTGGCCTTCGTGAATGTGAGCGACGGCTCCTGCTTCGCGCCGATCCAGGTCGTGGCCGGCGACAGCCTGGCCAACTTCGACGAGATCAAGCGCCTGACCAGCGGCTGCTCGGTCATCGCCACCGGCACCCTGGTGAAGTCGCAGGGCAAGGGCCAGTCGTTCGAGATCCAGGCCAGCACGCTGGAAGTGGTCGGCTGGGTCGAAGACCCGCTCACCTACCCGATCCAGCCCAAGCCGATGTCGCCGGAGTTCCTGCGCGAAGTGGCGCACCTGCGCCCGCGCACCAACCTGTTCGGCGCGGTCACCCGCATCCGCAACTGCCTGGCCCAGGCCGTGCACCGTTTCTTCCACGAGAACGGCTTCAACTGGATCAGCACCCCGATCATCACCACCTCCGACGCCGAGGGCGCCGGCCAGATGTTCCGCGTGTCCACCCTGGACATGGTGAACCTGCCGCGTGACGAGAAGGGCGCGATCGATTTCAGCCGCGACTTCTTCGGCAAGGAAACCTTCCTGACCGTGTCCGGCCAGCTGAACGTCGAGGCCTACTGCCTGGCGCTGAGCAAGGTCTACACCTTCGGCCCGACCTTCCGCGCCGAGAACAGCCACACCACCCGCCACCTGGCGGAGTTCTGGATGATCGAGCCGGAAATCGCCTTCGCCGACCTGGCCGAAGACGCGCGCCTGGCCGAAGAGTTCCTGAAGTACCTGTTCCGTGCGGTGCTGAACGAGCGTGGCGACGACCTGGCCTTCATCGCCGAGCGCGTGGACAAGAACGCGATCACCAAGCTGGAAGACTTCATCAATGCGCCGTTCGAGCGCATCGACTACACCGATGCGGTCAGCCTGCTGCAGAAGTCCGGCAAGAAGTTCGACTTCCCGGTCGAATGGGGCCTGGACCTGCAGACCGAGCACGAACGCTGGCTGACCGAAGAACACGTCGGCCGCCCGGTGGTGGTGACCAACTATCCGGAGCACATCAAGGCCTTCTACATGCGCCTGAACGACGACGGCAAGACCGTTGCCGCGATGGACGTGCTGGCCCCGGGCATCGGCGAGATCATCGGCGGCAGCCAGCGCGAAGAGCGCCTGGACGTGCTGGACGCGCGCATGGCCCAGTTCGGCCTGGATCGTGAGCACTACAGCTGGTATCGCGACTTCCGCCGCTATGGTTCGGTGCCGCACGCCGGCTTCGGCCTGGGCTTCGAACGCCTGGTGGTGTACGTCTGCGGGCTGTCCAACATCCGCGATGCGATCCCCTACCCGCGCGCCCCGGGCAGCGCGGACTTCTAAGCCCCACACGACCACGGAGGTACCGCTCCCATGACCCTGTTCTTCGCCCTCTGTTTCGTCGGCGTTGCAGTGGCCGGGTTCAGTGCCTTCGTGATCTTCTGGCCGCTGACCCTGGTGCACGTACGCGATCGCCATCCGGCGCTCGCCGAGCGCTTCGGCAGCGGTGCCTTCCTCAAGCCCGATGCCCTGGCCTGGCTGCTGCGCCGTGACTATCGCCAGCAGCCGGACCGCTCGCTGTCCGGGCTGGCGACGCCGGCCTGGGTATCGCTGCTGACCCTGCTGGCCGGACTGGGCATGGCCGCCCTGCTCTGGCTGGCCTCGCTCTGGTAACACATCCATGAATGACATCACCGCCTCGCGCGACAGCTGGTGGCTGGCCAGCCTCGGCAACACCCTGATCTGGGCGCGCCTGCGCGTGCGCCCGGCCGGCACCGCCGAAGTGCTCGACAGCGATGGCAACACGCTGAGCTATGACAGCGAAGACACCGCGCGTTCGCAGCTGTTCGACGCCGAATTCGTCGAGTACGACGGCCTGGACGAGGAAGACGCGCTGGTGCGCGGCTTCAGCCTGCACGAAGTGCAGCCGCCGCAGGCCGACAGCGATGAGGGCCTGCGCGGCCGCATGATCCAGTCGCTGGGCGGGCGCGCCTGACCTCTGCATGTTCACCCCGCGCGCCTTCGCCGAGACCGATCTGCTCTGGCTGGACCGCCTGCTGGCGCGCGACCCGTTCGTTACCGTGCTCACGCCCGGCAGCGATGGCCTGCCGGAGCTGACCCGGATGCCGGTGCTGTACCGGCGTGACGGCGACCAGATCGAACTGCGCGGCCACTGGGCGCGCGCCAACCCGCAGTCGCGCCACCGCGGCGCGGCCAAGGTACTGATCGATGGTCCGCATGGCTACGTCTCGGCCAGCTGGTATCCGGACAAGGAACCCGCTGCGCGGGTACCCACCTGGAACTACGCCGCCGCCGAGCTGCGTGGCCAGCTGCAGACCTTCGACGATACCGAGGCGCTGGCCGAACTGGTCGGCGCGATCAGCGACCGCTTCGAAGCGAGTGTCGGCCAGGCCTGGCAGTTCGATGCCACGCGTGCCGAACATGGCCCGGAGCTGCGCGCCATCGTCGGCTTCCGCTTCCAGGTCGAACAGGTGCAGCTGAAGCTCAAGCTGAGCCAGAACCATCCCGATGCGAACCAGCGCGCGGTGATCGCCGAACTGGAACAGTTGGGCACCCCCGCTTCCACCGAGTTGGCGCAGTGGATGCGCTGGCACCGCGAACAGGCCGCCCGCAGCGACTGAACGCCCCAGATTCCCGCGACGACGCAGCCGGACGGCTGCGGCGAGCCCCCACCCGACGCCAGGGACCCATACATGAAAGACATCCACAAA
The DNA here is from genome assembly GCF_056481995.1 of Stenotrophomonas sp. 80084_Sma. Lineage (NCBI taxonomy): Bacteria > Pseudomonadati > Pseudomonadota > Gammaproteobacteria > Lysobacterales > Lysobacteraceae > Stenotrophomonas > Stenotrophomonas sp. 80084_Sma. The sequence goes on from NZ_CM151177.1 coordinate 3,108,628, forward strand.
CTGCTGCAGAACAACCGCGACTGGGCCGACCGCATCGAGAAGGAAGACCCCGAGTTCTTCCACCAGCTCGCCAAGCAGCAGCACCCCGAATACCTGTGGATCGGCTGTTCCGACTCGCGCGTTCCGGCCAACCAGATCATCGGCATGGCGCCGGGCGAAGTATTCGTGCACCGCAACGTCGCCAACGTGGTCGCCCACACCGATCTGAACTGCCTGAGCGTGGTGCAGTACGCGGTGGACCAGCTGAAGGTGAAGCACATCCTGATCGTCGGCCACTACGGCTGCGGCGGCGTGCATGCCTGCCTGCACAACACCCGCGTCGGCCTGGCCGACAACTGGCTGCGCCACGTTGGTGACGTGATGCAGAAGCACACCGGCATCCTCGATGCGATCGAGACCGACGAGCTCAAGCACGCACGCCTGTGCGAACTGAACGTGATCGAGCAGGTGGCCAACCTGTGCCGCTCGACCATCGTGCAGGACGCCTGGGCCCGCGGCCAGAAGCTGATGGTGCACGGCTGGGTCTACAGCCTGAAGGACGGACGCGTGCGCGAGATGGGCATCGACGTCGGTTCGCAGGAAGAGCTGCAGCCCGCCTATGAAAAGGCCCTGTCCTACGTCCCGCGCAAGGGCAAGCGCGACTGATCCCTTACGGATGACCACCATGCTCGCTTCGCCGATCAACCTGCACGCCTGGATCGAAGAAAACCGCCACCTGCTGAAGCCGCCGGTGGGCAACAAGATGATCGACAACGGCGACTTCATCGTGATGGTGGTGGGCGGGCCGAACTCGCGTACCGACTTCCACTACGACGAAGGCCCGGAGTGGTTCTACCAGCTCGAAGGCGAGATGGTGCTGAAGGTGCAGGAAGACGGCGCGGTGCGCGACATTCCGATCCGCGCCGGCGAGATCTTCCTGCTGCCGGCAAAGGTTCCGCACTCGCCGCGGCGCCCGCCCGGTGGTATCGGTCTGGTGGTCGAGCGCAAGCGCCTGCCGCACGAGATGGACGGCGTGATCTGGCACTGCGAGCGCTGCAACCACAAGCTGCACGAAGAGTATTTCCCGCTGCAGAACATCGAGACCGACCTGCCCAAGGTGTTTGCGCGCTATCACGCCAGCCTGGAACTGCGTACCTGCAGCCAGTGCGGGCACGTGGACCCGCTGCCGGTGCCAGCGGCAGGCTGAGCCATCGAACGGTAGTTGCCCACCTTGTTGGGCGCTTGCTTGTACGTGCGCCAACCAAGGTTGGCGACAACCGGGCCATGCGGCACCGGCGTTGGGTTGGCCGCTACCGGGCCCTGGCCCAGGCGCTACACTGGCGGTCCCGTTGCAGCCTGTTGCCCGACCATGTCCGACCTGCTCAGCCGCACCCACGCCATTGCCCTGGACGCCGCCGATCCGCTTCGCCCGCTGCGCAATGAATTCCTGATTCCGCGCCATGGCGGCGGCGAGCAGACCTACTTCGTCGGCAACTCGCTGGGCCTGCAGCCGCGTGGCGCGCAGGCGGCCGTGCAGGAAGTGATGAAGCAGTGGGGTGAGCTGGCGGTGGAAGGCCACTTCACCGGCCCGACGCAGTGGCTGTCCTACCACCGCCTGGTGAGCGCGCAGCTGGCCCGCGTGGTCGGTGCGCTGCCCAGCGAGGTGGTTGCAATGAACACGCTGAGCGTGAACCTGCACCTGATGATGGTCAGCTTCTACCGGCCCACGGCCGAGCGCCCGGTGATCCTGATGGAAGCCGGCGCATTCCCGACCGATCGCCACGCGGTGGAAGCACAGATCCGCTTCCATGGTTTCGACCCGGCCGAGTGCCTGGTGGAAGTGCAGCCGGACGAGGCCAACGGCACGATTTCACTGACCGCGATCGAGCATGCCATCGCCGAGCACGGTTCACGCCTGGCGCTGGTGCTGTGGCCCGGCGTGCAGTACCGCACCGGCCAGGCCTTCGACCTCGATGCGATCACCCGCGCCGCACGCCTGCAGGGCGCGCGTATCGGCTTCGACTTGGCACACTCGGTCGGCAACCTGCCGCTGCGCCTGCATGACGTGGCCCCTGATTTCGCCGTGTGGTGCCACTACAAGTACCTCAACAGCGGCCCGGGCGCGGTTGCCGGCGCCTTCGTCCACGAGCGCCATCACCGCGACACCACCCTGCCGCGCTTTGCCGGCTGGTGGGGCCATGAGGAATCCACCCGCTTCCAGATGGCGCCGCAGTTCACCCCGGCCATCGGTGCCGAAGGCTGGCAGCTGAGCAATCCGCCAATCCTCGGCCTGGCGCCGCTGCGCGCCTCGCTGGACCTGTTCGAGCGCGCCGGCATGGAGGCGCTGCGCAGCAAGTCGCTGGCACTGACCGGCATGCTCGAAGCACTGGTGCGCGCACGCCTGTCCGGCGTGCTGGACATCATCACCCCGGCCGAGCCGCAGCGCCGTGGCTGCCAGTTGTCGCTGCGCGTGATCGGTGGCCGCGAGCGCGGCCGTGCGCTGTTCGAGCATCTGCGCGGCATCGGCGTGCTCGGCGACTGGCGCGAACCCGACGTGATCCGCATCTCGCCCACGCCGCTCTACAACCGCTACCTGGACGTGCACCACTTCGTCGAGGAAGTGGAAGCCTGGGCCGGCCTCTAAGCCGGCCCCTCCCCTACTGCTGGACAGTTCGTTGATCGCACACGCTTCCCGCTCGTTGAGCATTATCGGTGCCGGCCTTGCCGGGTCCCTGCTGGCCATCCTGCTGTCACGCCAGGGCTGGCGCATCACCTTGTACGAACGCCGCGGCGATCCACGCGTGGCCGACTACGAGAGCGGCCGCTCGATCAACCTGGCGTTGGCCGAGCGTGGGCGCAACGCACTGCGTCAGGCGGGCGTGGAAGACGAGGTGATGGCGCGCGCGGTGATGATGCGCGGGCGCATGGTGCACCCGCGCGAGGGCGAACCGCAGCTGCAGCGCTATGGCCGCGACGACAGCGAAGTGATCTGGTCGATCCACCGCAGCGACCTGAACACCACGCTGCTGGAGCTGGCCGAACAGGCCGGCGCCACCGTGCACTTCCATCGCCGCCTGCACACCGTCGATTTCGATGCGGGTTACGCACGCTTCATCGATGACCGTGACGACAGCCCGCACGACATCCGTTTCGACACCCTGATCGGTGCCGACGGTGCCGGATCGGCACTGCGTGCGGCGATGAACCGGCGCGCGCCACTGGGTGAGGACATCGCCTTCCTCGACCACTCCTACAAGGAGCTGGAGATCCCGCCGGCTGCCGATGGGAGCTTCCGCATCGAGCGCAATGCACTGCACATCTGGCCGCGCGGCCACTACATGTGCATCGCCCTGCCCAACCATGAAGGCACCTTCACCGTCACTCTGTTCCTGCCCAACCAGGGCGACCCCAGCTTCGCCACGGTCAACACCGGCGCACAGGCCGAGGCGCTGTTCGCGCGCGAGTTCGCCGACACCCTGCCGTTGATCCCGAACCTGCGCGCGGACTGGGAGCAGCATCCGCCGGGCCTGCTTGGCACGCTCACTCTGGAACGCTGGCACCAGCAGGGCCGCGCCGTGCTGATCGGCGACGCCGCGCATGCGATGGTGCCGTTCCATGGCCAGGGTATGAACTGCGCGTTCGAGGACTGCGTTGCGCTGGCCCGTCACCTGATGGAGGCCGATGATCTGGAAGGCGCGTTCGCCGCGTTCGAAGCCGAGCGCAAGCCAAATGCGCGCGCAATCCAGCAGATGGCGCTGGAGAACTACCTGGAGATGCGCGACCGCGTGGCCGATCCCGCCTTCCTGCTGCAGCGCGAGCTGGAACAGGAACTGCAGCGGCGCTGGCCGACCCGCTTCGTACCGCACTACACGATGGTCACTTTCCTGCACACGCCGTACGCCGAGGCGCTGCGCCGCACCGAACTGCAGCGCGACATGCTGGTGGCCGCCACCGCCGGTCACGATTCACTGGACAACATCGACTGGACCGCACTGGAAGCACAGATCCACGCCCAACTACCGGTCCTGGAGGGCGCGCACTGATGGCTGACAGCTTCCTGTTCTACGACCTGGAAACCTTCGGCCAGGACCCGCGGCGCACGCGCATCTCGCAGTACGCCGCGATCCGTACCGACGCCGATCTCAACGAAATCGACACGCCGGTCAGTTTCTTCGTGCGCCCGGCCGATGACCTGCTGCCCTCGCCGATGGCCACCCTGGTCACCGGCATCACCCCGCAGCAGGCACTGGCCGAGGGCATCAGCGAAGCCGAGGCCTTCGATCGCATCAACGAGCAGCTGTCGCGCCCCGGCACCTGTGCGCTGGGCTACAACACGCTGCGCTTCGACGATGAGTTCGTCCGCTACGGCCTGTTCCGCAACTTCCACGACCCGTACGAACGCGAGTGGCGCAACGGCAATTCGCGCTGGGACCTGCTGGACATGCTGCGGCTGATGCGCGCGATGCGCCCGGACGGCATCCAGTGGCCGCTGCGCGAGGATGGCGCCACCTCGTTCAAGCTCGAGCACCTGGCCGAGGCCAACAACGTGCGCGAAGGCGATGCGCACGAAGCGCTGTCCGACGTACGCGCCACCATCGGCATGGCACGCCTGTTCAAGCAGTCGCAGCCACGGCTTTGGGAGTACGCGCTGAAGCTGCGCGACAAACGCTTCGTCGGCAGCCTGCTGGACGTGGCCGCGATGAAGCCGGTACTGCACATTTCCATGCGCTACCCGGCCAGTCGCCTGTGCGCGGCCCCGGTGCTGCCGCTGGCCGCGCACCCGACCGTCAACAACCGGGTGATCGTGTTCGACCTGGAAGGCGAGATCGACGATCTGCTGGAACTGCCGGCCGAGGTGATCGCACAGCGCCTGTACATGCGCGCCAGCGAGCTGCCCGAAGGCGTGGCGCGGGTGCCGCTGAAGGAAGTGCACCTGAACAAGGTGCCCGCGCTGATCGCCTGGAACCACCTGCGCGCCGATGACCACGCGCGCCTTGGCCTGGACGTGGCCGCGATCGAGGCCAAAGTGGAACGCCTGCGCGCGTTCGCCCCGCAGCTGGCCGAGAAGGCCCGGCAGGTCTACAACCAGCCCCGCGCCGCCACCGTGGCCGATGTCGATGCCTCGCTCTACGACGGCTTCCTCGGCAATGGCGACAAGCCGCTGCTTGCGCTGGCACGCACCACCGCGCCGGAGCAGCTGGCCGCGCTGGAAGGCCGCTTCCGCGACCCGCGCCTGCCGGAGCTGCTGTTCCGCTACCGCGCGCGCAATCATCCCGACAGCCTCGCGCCGGCTGAACGCCAGCGCTGGCAGGATTACCGCCGCCAGCGCCTGCTCGGAGACGGCGGGCTGGGCGAACTCAACCTGCCCCAGTACCAGCAGCAGCTCGATGCACTGGCCGCTGAAGCGCCCGACGATGCACGGCGCCAGGCCCTGCTGCAATCGCTGCGCGACTGGGGCCAGCACCTGCAGGAGACCTTGTGAGTACCTATTTCTCGGACGCCAGCTTCAAGTTCCTGCGCAGCCTGGCGCGGCATAACGACAAGGCGTGGTTCAACGACCACCGCCAGCAGTATGAAGACCACGTGCGGCAGCCATTCCTGCGCCTGCTGGGTGACCTGCAGCCGGCGCTGGCCGAGGTCAGCGACCACTTCCGCGCCGATACCCGCGGCGTCGGCGGCTCGCTGTTCCGCATCCATCGCGACGCGCGCTTCTCCAACGACAAATCCCCGTACAAGACCTGGCAGGGTGCACGCCTGTTCCATGAGCGCCGCCGCGAGGTGGCCGCGCCCTCGTTCTACGTGCACCTGCAGCCGGGCGAGAGCTTCGTCGGTGCCGGCCTGTGGCATCCGGAACCGGAGACCCAGCGCCGCGTGCGCCACTTCATCCTCGACAACCCGGGCAGCTGGAAGGCCGCAGCGCATGCACCGGCCCTGCGCAAGCGCTTCGACTTCGAAGAGAGCGAGAAGCTGGTGCGTCCGCCGCGCGGCTTCCCGGCCGACTTCGAATTCATCGACGACCTCAAGCACCGCAACTGGGTGATGTGGCGCTCGCTGGACGACGCCACCATGACCGGCCCACGCCTGCTGTCCACGCTGGGCAAGGACCTGGCCGCGCTCGGCCCGTTCGTCGACTACCTGTGCGCGGCGCTGGACCTGGAATTCTGATGCCGTTGGCACAGCAACGCCGCACGCTGGGCCGCACCGGCCTGCCGATTTCGCCGGTGGGCCTGGGCTGCTCCGGCTTCTGGGGGCATCGCCGCTTCCCTGAACAGTCGGCCGCGCACGTGGTCGAGCATGCACTGGCACAGGGCGTGAACCTGTTGGACACCGGCCACAACTATTCCGGTTTCCACGCCGAGCCGCGGCTGGGCCGCATCCTGCGCCCGTTGCTGAAGCGATACCCGCGCGAGTCGCTGGTGATTTCCAGCAAAGGCGGCACGCTGACCGGCCAGGCCGGCGTCAGCGGCGCCGAGCAACGCAATTTCTCGCCGGCAGCCATCACTGCCAGCTGCGAGGCCTCGCTGCGCAACCTCGGCCTGGATTACCTGGATATCTACCAGCTGCACGGTGCCAGCCAGCACGACGTCAACGATGACCTGCTGGCCGCGCTGCAACGCCTGCGCGAACGCGGGCTGATCCGGCACACCGGCATCAATACGCACACGGCATCGACCCTGCGCTGGATGATCGACCATCCCACGCTGTTCGACGTGGTGCTGCTCGATTACAACGCCCTGCAGCAGGACCGTGAACCCCTCATCGACCAGTTGCACGCGGTGGGCATCGGCGTACTGGCCGGCACCGTGCTGGCGCAGGGCCATCTGCTGCCACCACGCCCGCGCCTGCCACGACCGGCGGATGCCTGGTACCTGGCCAGGGCTTGGCTAAAACCGAGCAGCCGCACACTGATGCACAGCGCACGCAACATGCGGAAGACGCTGGCCGCCATCCGCAGCCAGCGCCCCGCCCAGACCGCGTTTGCCTACGCCCTGGGCCATCCCGGCGTGGCCAGTGGCATCCTGGGTACCACCCGCACCGCCAGCCTGGAAGAAGTACTGGCAACGCGGCTTGAGGCACTGACCGCAGCCGAACGCCAGCAGCTGGTGGACGCCTTCGGTGATGGCCGCGGATCTCCCAGTCATTGAGTCTTCACCCCATGCTGCTGCGGTTGCGGCAGTCTGGGCGGCATGAAGAAACTCACCGCACTCGTTGGGCTGCTGGTCCTGGCCTTGGCCGCCTGGTGGTTCGGCGGCCCGTACATGACCGTCAATGGCCTGTCCAAGGCCATTGAGCAACGCGACACCGCGCGCCTGGAGCGTTACGTCGATTTCCCGCGCGTGCGCAGCAGCCTGCGCGCGCAGCTCAATGACTATCTGGTGCGCCAAGCCGGCCCGGATGTGGCGGCCAGCCCGTTCGGTGCCCTGCTGTACGGGCTGGGCGACCAGCTTGGTGGTGCCGCGGTGGACACCATGGTGACCCCGACCGGGATCGGCGCGATGCTGCAGGGTCACGTGCTGTGGAAGCGCGGCCGCAATGAACTGCAGGGCGGCGATGCCTTCGGCGCGACCGAACCCGCGCGGCCGCTGAAGCATGCCGAACATCATTTCGAAGCGCTGGACCGCTTCGTGATCGATGTCGATCGCGGCCCCGGCCAGCCGCCGATGAAGGTGGTGCTGGAACCGCAGGGCCTGCGCTGGAAGGTGGTGGACCTGCAGCTGGGGATGTCGGGCAGCCCGTGACCGGACCCGTGGCCTGACGGCAATGCCAACCAAGGTTGGCGACTACCGGGGTACAGCGCTCTGGTAGATGCCCACCTTGGTGGGCATGCATCCAGAACAGCGCCAACCAAGGTTGGCAACTACCAGACCCTATCCTTCGTTGGCGACACCATGTGGTACGTGGCCGGCGGCTACATGCTCTCGGGCGCTGTCGATGTTGTGCTGCGAATCATCGAAGAAGATGTCGGCGCCGAACGCCTGCAGGAACGGTCCCTTGTGGCGGCCACCGAGGAACAGCGCCTCGTCCAGGCGCACGCCCCACTCGCGCAGGGTGCGGATCACCCGCTCGTGCGCCGGCGCCGAACGCGCAGTCACCAGCGCGGTACGGATCGGTGCGCTGTCACCGGCCGGAAACACTTCCTGCAGCGTGTGCAGCGCCGACAGGAAGCCACGGAACGGACCGCCGCTGAGCGGCTCGCGGGCGCGTTCGCGCTCGTGGCGGCCAAAGGCTTCCACGCCCTGCTCGCGCGAAATGCGCTCACTTTCGTCACCGAAGATCACCGCGTCACCGTCGAAGGCGATGCGCAGCTGACCGGCCGGGCGACCGGTATCGATCTGGTCGGCCGCCGCGGCGGCGGTTTCGCCAGGCGGCTTGGGCAGGATGGTCGCCGCCGCGATGCCATGGCGCAGCGCGCTGCGCACCGATTCGGGGTTGGCCGACAGGAACAGGTCGGTACCGAACGGCTTCACGTACGGCCAGGTCGGCTCGCCGGCGGTGAACGTCGCGCGGATGATGCCCAGGCCGTAGTGCTGGATCGAATTGAAGATACGCAGGCCGGTGTCGGCCGAATTGCGCGATAGCAGGATCACCTCGACCCGCGGATTCTCCGGGCTGGCGCCCTGGTTCAGCGCCAACAACTTGCGCACCACCGGGAAGGCCACGCCGGGCCCGAGGATATCGTCCTCGTGCTGGCGCTGGAATTCGGCATAGGCCGCCACGCCATCGCTCTCGAACAGCGCATGGCTTTCCTCGAGGTCGAACAGGGCGCGCGAGGTCACCGCGACGGTCAGCAAACGGGGGGAGTTGTCGCCCATCGGTGGGGGTCCTTCAAGCGGTCGGCGGGGCCGGCCGCCTATTGTCGTCAAAAAACGAACTGTTCGCTCAGGATCCGGTCTTCCAGGTTGTGCTCCGGGTCGAACAGCAGGGTCACGCGGCGGTCCTTCGACTCGCGGATGGTCACCTCGACCACGTCGCGGGTCTCGTGCGAATCCGCTGTAACGCTGACCGGGCGCTTGTACGGATCAAGCACGCGGAAACGCACCTCGGTGTCGGCCTTGAGGATCGCCCCGCGCCAGCGTCGCGGCCGGTAAGGGGCCAGCGGCGTCAGCGCGATGGTGTGCGAGCCCAGCGGCAGCACCGGTCCGTGCGCGGAATAGTTGTAGGCGGTACTGCCTGCCGGGGTGGCCACCAGCACGCCGTCTCCGATCAGTTCGGCGACACGTTCCTGGCCGTTGAGGTCGATGCCGATATGCGCCGCCTGCCGGGTCTGGCGCAGCAGCGACACATCGTTGTAGGCCAGCGAACCGGTACTGGTGCCCGACTCGGTCAGCGCCACCATTTCCAGCGGGCGCAGGTTGGCCGGTTCGGCACGGGCAATGCGGGCCTGCACGTCGTCGTCGCCACGGTACTGGTTCATCAGGAAGCCGACGGTGCCCAGTTTCATGCCGAATACCGGCTTGCCCAGGTGCCCGTGCCGATGCAGGGTCTGCAGCATGAAACCGTCGCCGCCCAGCGGGCACAGCACGTCCGCCTGCTCCGGCGCGTGATCGCCATAGCGCGAGACCATCGCGGCGCGGGCCATCTGCGCGGGCTCGGTGGTGCTGGCCAGGAAAGCGATGCGGGGGGTGTCGCTCATCGGTGGATCCGGGGGGGACTGGTGAAGAGCATAACCGAGCGCCGGGGGGTGGACCGCGCGGGGCGGATGACCGGCGTCGGGTCAGTGATCGCAGAAAAACAGGCAGAAACAGAACGGCCCCGCTTTCGCGGGGCCGTTCCTCCAACTGCTGCAGATCAGGAGCCCCCCTGAGTCAGGGGGGCGCGCCAACGGCGCGGGGGTCTGGGAGCATGGTTGGCATGGGGCCCACGGTTTGCAGAGCAAACCGTGGGGCGTCAGCGCGAATGCGCTTACGCACCATGCGCGGCCAGCTGGCCCAGGCGCTGCACCGCGACCGAGACGGTCGGGTAGTCCAGGGTCTTCTGCTCGGCCAGTTCGGCCAGCATCGCCAGGGTGAAGCGCAGGCTGTTGTCGTCGCGCCCCATCCAGGCCGCCACCTTCGCTTCAGCACTGCTGCCCTTGGTGCCCAGCACCTGGCCCGCCAGGTTGCGGTGGTTGGCGGCCAGCTCGTCACGCAGCACGCCACGTGCCACGGCGTGCCAACGGCCATTGACCTCCAGCGCGTCGACCTGCTCGAACAGCCACGGCAGCTGCAGGGCGTCGCCCAGGCGGAAGTGAACCTTGGACACGTCCACCGGCTTCAGCTTGCGGGTGCGGGCCAGTTCGATGATGTCGAACGCCGGCTCCAGGAAGTGCAGTTCGGCCAGCTGCTGCGCCAGCGCGGACGGCAGGCCCTTTTCCTTCCACTCGGCCACCAGGGCTTCGTAGGTCGGACGCTGCGAATCCGGCAGCACACCCGAAGCAACGCGGATGTCGTTGAACGGACCCTGGTAGCGGTTGACCGCTTCGGTGATGCCCGGCATCGCGCCCGGGCGCGACAGCAGCCAGCGCACGAACGAGCGCTGCAGCTTCCAGATCACTTCCAGTGCATCGATCTGCACCGACTCCGGCACCTTGCCGTCGAGGGCATCGATCTGCGCCCACAGCGCGCGTGCATCCAGCGTTTCACGGCTGATGGTGTAGGCCTTGGCGACCTCGGCGATGGAACGACCGGTGTCTTCCTGCATGCGCATCAGGAAGGTGGCGCCCATGCGGTTGATGGTCTGGTTGGTCACGGCCGTGGCGATGATTTCGCGCTTCAGGCGGTGACGCTCCATTGCGTCGGCGTACTTCTTCTGCAGCGGGGTCGGGAAGTAGCGCTGCAGCTCCTTGGACAGGTACGGATCTTCCGGAATGTCCGAATCCAGCAGCTGGGCGAACGCCACCAGCTTGGAGTAGGACAGCAGCACCGACAGCTCCGGACGGGTCAGGCCCTGGCCGCGTGCCTTGCGCTGCGACAGCTCGGCATCGGACGGCAGGAACTCGATCTGGCGATCAAGCAGGCCCTGCTGCTCCAGGGTACGGATGAAGTGCTGCTTGGAACCCAGGCGCTTGACCGCCATCCGCTCCATCAGGCTCAGCGCCTGGTTCTGGCGGTAGTTGTCGTTGAGCACCAGCTCGGCGACTTCATCGGTCATCGAAGCCAGCAGCTTGTTGCGCTGCTCGACGGTCAGCTTCTTGGCCCGCACCACATCGTTGAGCAGGATCTTGATGTTGACTTCGTGGTCGGAGGTGTCGACACCGGCCGAGTTGTCGATGAAGTCGGTGTTGAGCAGCACGCCGGCCTGGGCGGCTTCGATGCGGCCCAGCTGGGTCATGCCCAGGTTGCCGCCCTCGCCCACCACCTTGCAGCGCAGCTCGCCACCGTTCACGCGCAGCGCGTTGTTGGCGCGGTCGCCGACATCGCTGTGCTGCTCGCTGGCGGCCTTGACGTAGGTACCGATGCCGCCGTTCCACAGCAGGTCGACCGGTGCCTTCAGGATCGCGCTCATCAGGTCGTTCGGCGACAGCGCCTTGACGTTCTCGTCCAGGCCCAGCACTTCACGCACCTGCGGGGTGATCTCGATCGACTTCAGGGTACGCGGGTACACGCCGCCGCCCTTGCTGATCAGCTTGGCATCGTAGTCCGCCCAGCTCGAACGCGGCACGGTGAACAGGCGCTCACGTTCGACGAACGTGGTGGCTGCATCCGGGTTCGGGTCCAGGAAGATGTGGCGGTGATCGAACGCGGCGACCAGGCGGATGTGGCGCGACAACAGCATGCCGTTGCCGAACACGTCGCCGGACATGTCGCCGACGCCGACTGCGGTGAAGTCCTGGCTCTGGCTGTCACGGCCCAGCGCACGGAAGTGGCGCTTGACCGACTCCCACGCACCGCGTGCGGTGATGCCCATGCCCTTGTGGTCGTAACCGACCGAACCACCGGAGGCGAAGGCATCGCCCATCCAGAAGCCGTGCGCGATGGCCAGGCCGTTGGCAATGTCGGAGAAGGTCGCGGTGCCCTTGTCGGCAGCCACCACCAGGTACGGATCGTCCATGTCGTGTCGCACGACATCCACCGGCGGCACGATCTTGTTGTTGACGATGTTGTCGGTGATGTCCAGCAGGCCCTGGATGAACAGCTTGTAGCAGGCCACGCCGTTGGCGAAGATCGCGTCGCGGTCGCCGTTCACCGGCGGGGTCTTGGCGAAGAAGCCGCCCTTCGCGCCGACCGGCACGATGACGGTGTTCTTGACCATCTGCGCCTTGACCAGGCCCAGTACTTCGGTACGGAAGTCTTCGCGACGGTCCGACCAGCGCAGGCCACCACGGGCGACCGCGCCGAAGCGCAGGTGGGTACCTTCCACGCGCGGGCCGTAGACGAAGATTTCGCGGTACGGGCGCGGCTTCGGCAGGTCCGGCACCAGCGCCGAATCGAACTTGAAGCTGATGACATGGCCGTGCTGGCCGTTGGCATCGGTCTGGTAGTAGCTGGTACGCAGGGTCGCGTCGATCACGCCCATGAACGAGCGCAGGATGCGGTCCTCGTCCAGGCTGGACACGCGGTCCATCAGCTTCAGCAGCGCATCGCGCGCGGCCTGCATCTGCGCGTCGCGGTCACCCTTGCGGGCGTCGACCACGGTCTTGAGCACCTTCAGGGTGGCGTCGTCGCCAGCGGCCAGCACATCGAAGTGGGCCTTCAGCTGGGCCTGGCCGGCGGCGATATCGTCCTTGCTTTCCTGGCCGGTAGCCGGATCGAAGCGGGCTTCGAACAGCTCGACCAGCAGGCGGGCCAGCAGCGGGTAGCGCGCGAAGGTGCCTTCCACGTAGGCCTGCGAGAACGGCACGCCAGTCTGCAGCAGGTACTTGCAGTAGCCACGCAGCATGGCGACCTGGCGCCAGTGCAGGCCAGCGGCCAGCACCAGACGGTTGAAGCCGTCGTTCTCGGCATCGCCGTGCCAGACGCGGGCGAAGGTCTCGCCGAAGGCTTCATCGACGCTGGCGGCATCGATCGCGCCGGCGGTCGACTCGACCTCGAAGTCCTGCACGTACACCGGCGCGTTGTCGACCGACAGGCGGTACGGACGCTCGGCGATCACGCGCAGGCCCATGTTTTCCATCATCGGCAGCGCGTCCGACAGCGGAATGTCGTCCAGCTGGCGATACAGCTTCAGGCGCAGGCCATCGCCGCTTTCGCGCGGCACGGCCTGCAGGCTCAGGCGCAGGTCGTCCGGGCCGGTCAGGGCATCGAGCTGGCTGACATCGTTGGCGGCAACGGCGGTGCTGTTGTCTTCGATGTAGCCGGCCGGCAGTGCCTTGCCGATACGGGCAGCAATGCGCAGGCCTTCGGTTTCGCCGTGGCGGGTCACCAGCGCTTCGCGCAGGTCGTCCTGCCAGTTGCGCAGCACCTGGGCCAGCTTCTGCTCCAGTTCGGCGGTATCGACGTCCAGCATTTCGCCCGGCTTCGGGCGCACGATCAGGTGCACCTGGGCCAGCGGCGATTCGCCCAGCACCACCGAGCTGTCCACGTACTCGCCGTGCAGCGCGTCCTTCAGCATCGCTTCGATGCGCAGGCGCACGTCGGTGTTGAAGCGCTCACGCGGCAGGTAGACCAGCGCGGAGATGAAACGGCTGTACTTGTCGCGGCGCAGGAACAGGCGGCTGCGCACGCGCTCCTGCAGGCCCAGCACGCCCATGGCAGTGCGGAACAGTTCGTCCTCGCTGGACTGGAACAGTTCTTCGCGCGGCAGGGTTTCCAGGATGTGGCGCAGGGCCTTGCCGCTGTGGCTGGCCGAGGCCAGGCCCGACTGCTTCATCACGTGCTCGTGGCGCTGGCGCACCAGCGGGATTTCCCACGGGCGACGGTTGTAGGCGCTGGAGGTGAACAGGCCGAGGAAGCGCTGCTCGCCGATGATCTTGCCCTTGGCGTCGAATTCCAGCACGCCGATGTAGTCCATGTAGCCGGCGCGGTGCACGCGCGAACGGGCATTGGTCTTGGTCAGGATCAGCGCGTCCTTCAGCCCGGACGTGGTGTTCAGGCCCTGCGCGGCCAGGGTCTTGACCGGACGGGCGGCGGACTTGTCCTTGCCGCGCATCAGGCCCAGGCCGGTGTCGTTCAGCGGCGCCAGCACCTCTTCCTTGCCCTGCTTCTCGACGCGGTACTCGCGGTAGCCGAAGAAGGTGAAGTGGTTGTCGGCGGCCCAGCGCAGGAATTCCTGTGCTTCCTTGCGCGACGCGTCGTCGACCGGCAGCTGGCGGCTGCCCAGGTCGTCGGCCAGCGCCAGTGCCTTGTCCTTCATCGGCTGCCAGTCGCGCACGATCGCACGCACTTCGTCCAGCGCCTTGCTGATGGCCTGCTCGATGGCCGCCATGGCTTCGGCCGGCTGGCGGTCGATCTCCAGCAGCATCACCGACTCGGCATCACCCTCGCCGACCTTGACCAGCTTGCCGGCCTTGTCGCGGGTGAAGCGCAGCACCGGGTGGCCCAGCACGTGGACGCCCACGCCCTGTTCGGCCAGCGACATGGTGACGGTATCGACCAGGAACGGCATGTCGTCGTTGACGATCTGCAGCACGGTGTGCGGCGATTCCCAACCGTTGGCCTTCGCGGTCGGATTGAACACGCGGACGTTGGCCTTGCCGGCCTTGCGGGCACGGGCGAATTCCAGCGTCTCAGCCGCGAGCGCGGCCCACTCTTCAGCGCTGTGGTGCGGGAACTCGTCCGACTCCATGCGCTTGTAGAAGTCAGTGGCGAAGGCCACCGCTTCGGCCTGTGCGGCCGCGGGGTAACGCTTGCGCAATGCCGTGTACACCGGCTCCAGGGAGAAACCAGCGGTCACTGCGACCTCCGACTCTGCTGGTTTGGTCTTGTTTTTCACGGTCTTGGCTGCGGTTTTTTGCGGTTTCATGGCAGAGCGATGCGCTTGCTCAGTTGGGAAAATGAAATTGTAGCCCTACCGCACGAAAAGGCCTTGCTGCAGGACGGAATAACCAGATTCGGGTTTGCTGCGGTTTAGACGCCTATTCAGTTCGCACCGGTATGGTGCTGGCGCGCGCTTCAGCACTGCCGACAGGATCGGCAAAGCGTGTTACCGGAAGACACACGCGGCGACGCCGATTCGATTCCACAATCCTGAACTGGACGGTATAGTCCACCGCGTGAACCCGGCCTACCTCCCCGTTGCCCTCGACGCACGCGATGAGCGCGTGTTCGATGCCGTGCGCGAGCTGTTGGCCCAGCAGGGCATGCAGATGAGCATGGACGCGGTGGCCCAGCATGCCGGCTGCTCCAAGCAGACCCTGTACTCGCGCTACGGCAACAAGCAGGAACTGCTGCGCCGGGTGATGCAGCGCCATGTCGGCCACGCTACCGGAGCCATGGTTCGTGCACTCCGCACTGACGACCTGCGTGCCAGCCTGCTCCAGTTCGCCACCGACTTCCTGGAGCATTTCAACCAACCGCACGTAGGGCAGGCCTGTCGGCTGATCGCCGCCGACGCGGCCCAGTTTCCCGAAGAGGCGCGTACGCTGTACCGGCATGGCGCCGGCGCGCTGACGCTTCATCTTGCTGAATGGATTGAAACCGTTTGCATGCGTGGCCAGCTCCGGCATGACGACCCGCACTTCATGGCCGAACTGCTGCTGAGCATGATCGCCGGTCAGGATTTCGACAAACAGCGTTTCCATACCCCCCATCGTGATGACGCGCAGCTGCGTCGGCGCTGGGCAGAGTTCTCCGTCGACAGCTTCCTGCGCGCCTTCGCGCCTCAGCCGTCGGCGGCCCCGTCTTCAAACCAACCCCGGAGTTCCTCCTGATGACCGCCCCACTCCGCACCCTTGCCTTGACGTGCGCCGTTGCTGTCGCGCTGGCTGCCTGCAAGAAGCCGGAACAGCAGACGCCCCCGCCGCCGGAGGTGGGCGTGATCGACGCCAAGCCGCAGACCCTGCCGCTGCAGCGTGAGCTGGTCGGCCGCCTGTCGCCGTTCCGCAGCGCCGACGTCCGCGCGCGCGTGCCGGGCGTACTGCTCAAGCGCGTCTACCAGGAAGGCTCGCAGGTCAAGCAGGGCCAGCCCCTGTTCCTGATCGACCCGGCGCCGCTGCGTGCTTCGCTCAACGCCTCCGAGGCACAGCTGGCCTCGGCCCGCGCGACCTACGCCAATGCCAAGGTCGCCGCCGACCGCGCACGTTCGCTGGCCCCGCAGCAGTTCGTCTCCAAGGCCGACCTGGACAATGCCGAATCGGCCGAGCGCACCGCGCTGGCCGCGGTCAAGCAGGCCGAAGCATCGGTGACCTCCTCGCGCATCAACCTGGGCTACACCGAAGTGACCGCACCGATCAGCGGCGTGGCCAACAAGCAGCAGGTCACCGAAGGTGCGCTGGTCGGCCAGGGCGATGTGACCCTGCTGACCACCGTTGACCAGCTCGACCCGCTGTACGTCAACTTCTCGCTGAGCGTGGACGAGCTGACCCAGCTGCGCGCGCAGCAGGCCAAGGGCGCGCTGGCGCTGTCCGGCGACGGCAAGGCCACGGTCAACGTCAAGCTGGCCGACGGCAGCACCTACAGCGAGCCGGGCACGCTGGACTTCTCCTCGACCACGGTCGACCCGGCCACCGGCGCGGTGTCGCTGCGCGCGCTGCTGCCGAACCCGCAGCAGATCCTGCTGCCCGGCGCCTTCGTCAGCTTCCAGGCCAACCTCGGCGAGCGCAACAACGCCTACCTGGTGCCGCAGCAGGCGCTGCTGCGCGACACCACCGGCGGCTACGTGATGGTGGTCGGTGCCGACGGCAAGGTGGTGCGCAAGAACGTGAAGACCGATGGCGCGCAGAACGGCAACTGGCTGGTCAGCGACGGCCTGGCCGCCGGTGACAAGGTGATCGTGGCCGGCGTGCAGAAGGTCAAGGAAGGTGCGCCGGCGGTGGCCAAGCCGTGGCCCCCGGGGCAGGACGCCAACGGCAAGCCTGCCGCAGGCGGCGCCGCTCCGGCGGGCGCAGCACCGGCCGCAGGCAAGGCACCGGCCGACGCGGCCAAGCCCGAGCAGGCCGATGCGGCCAAGCCGGCCGCCACCGATTCGAACAAGCAGTAACGGGAACCTTCCGTCATGCCTAAATTTTTCATCGAACATCCAGTCTTCGCCTGGGTGGTTGCGATCCTGATCTCGCTCAGCGGCGTGATCGCGATCCTCAACCTGGGTGTGGAGTCCTATCCCAACATCGCCCCGCCGCAGGTCACCGTCTCGGCGACCTACCCGGGTGCCAGTGCGGACACCACGGAGAAGTCGGTCACCCAGGTGATCGAGCAGCAGCTGACCGGTATCGATCACCTGCTGTACTTCAGCTCATCGTCCGCTTCCAACGGCCGCGCGCAGATCACCCTGACCTTCGAGACCGGTACCGATCCGGACATCGCCCAGGTGCAGGTGCAGAACAAGGTCTCGCTGGCCACGCCACGCCTGCCTTCGGAAGTGACCCAGCAGGGCGTGGTGGTGGCCAAGGCCAACGCCGGCTTCCTGATGGTGATCGCGCTGCAGTCCGATACGCCGGCCATCAACCGTGACGCCCTGAACGACATCGTCGGCTCGCGCGTGCTCGACCAGGTCTCGCGTATTCCCGGCGTCGGCAGCACCCAGCAGTTCGGTTCCGAGTACGCCATGAACATCTGGCTCAACCCGGAGAAGATGCAGGGTTATGGCCTGTCAGCCAGCCAGGTGCTCGCCGCGGTGCGTGCGCAGAACGTGCAGTTCGCTGCCGGTGCGCTGGGTTCGGACCCGTCTCCGGAAGGCCAGCACTTCACCGCCACGGTCTCGGCCGAGGGCCGCTTCAGCTCGCCGCAGGAGTTCGAGAACATCATCCTGCGGGCAAATCCGGACGGTTCGCGGGTGCTGATGAAGGACATCGCCCGCGTTGCCTTCGGTGCCAACAACTACGGTTTCGACACCCAGTACAACGGCAAGCCGACCGGTGCCTTCGCCATCCAGCTGCTGCCGGGCGCCAACGCCCTGAACGTGGCCGATGCGGTGCGCGCCAAGATGGACGAGCTGCAGCCCAGCTTCCCGTCCGGGGTGACCTGGTTCTCGCCGTACGACAGCACCACCTTCGTCAAGATCTCCATCCAGGAAGTGGTCAAGACACTGTTTGAAGCAGTGTTCCTGGTGTTCCTGGTGATGCTGATCTTCCTGCAGAACTTCCGCGCCACGCTGATCCCGACCCTGGTCATCCCGGTGGCCCTGCTCGGCACCTTCCTGGGCATGTGGATGATCGGCTTCACGATCAACCAGCTGACCCTGTTCGCGATGGTGCTGGCGATCGGCATCGTGGTCGATGACGCGATCGTGGTGATCGAGAACGTCGAACGCATCATGACCGAGGAAGGCCTGGCGCCGAAGCCGGCCACGCAGAAGGCGATGACCCAGATCACCGGCGCGGTGGTGGCGATCACCGTCGTACTGGCCGCGGTGTTCATCCCGTCCGCCCTGCAGGGCGGTGCCGCCGGTGAGATCTACAAGCAGTTCGCGCTGACCATCGCCATCTCGATGGCGTTCTCGGCGTTCCTGGCTCTGGGCTTCACCCCGGCGCTGTGCGCGACCTTCCTCAAGCCGACGCACAACGACAACCCGAACATCATCTACCGCACCTTCAACAAGTACTACGACAAGATCAGCCATACCTATGTGGGGCACATCACTTCGGCGGTGCGCCATGCACCGCGCTGGATGATCCTGTTCGTGGTGCTGACCGCACTGTGCGGCTTCCTGTTCACCCGCATGCCGGGCAGCTTCCTGCCGGAAGAAGACCAGGGCTATGCGCTGGCGATCGTGCAGTTGCCGCCGGGCTCGACCAAGGGCCAGACCAACGAAGTGTTCGCGCAGATGCGTGGCATCCTGGAAAAGCAGGATGGCTATGAAGGCATGCTGCAGGTGGCCGGTTTCAGCTTCGTCGGTTCCGGCGAGAACGTGGGCATGGGCTTCATCCGCCTGAAGCCATGGGAGGAACGCAAGTTCACCGCGCCCGAGTTCATCCAGAACATGAACGGCGCGTTCTACGGCATCAAGGAAGCGCAGATCTTCGTGGTCAACCTGCCCACCGTGCAGGGCCTCGGCCAGTTCGGCGGCTTCGACATGTGGCTGCAGGACCGCAGCGGTGCCGGCTACGAGCAGCTGACCCAGGCGCGCAACATCCTGCTTGGCCAGGCTGCTCAGAAGCCCGATCATCTGGTGGGCGTACGCCCGAACGGCCTGGAAAACGCCCCGCAGCTGCAGCTGCATGTCGACCGCGTGCAGGCGCAGTCGATGGGCATGTCGGTGTCGGACGTGTACAGCACCATCCAGCTGATGCTGGCCCCGGTGTACGTGAACGACTTCTTCTACGAAGGCCGCATCAAGCGCGTGACCATGCAGGCCGATGGTCCGTACCGCACCGGCCAGGAATCGCTGAAGAGCTTCTACAGCCCCTCCAGCCTGACCAAGAACGCCGATGGCACCAGTTCGATGATCCCGCTCAATACGGTGGTCAAGTCCGAATGGGTGTCGGCACCGCCGTCGCTGAGCCGCTACAACGGCTACTCGGCGATCAACATCGTCGGCTCGCAGGCCCCGGGCACCAGCTCGGGTGAAGCGATGCAGACCATGGAAGGCATCGTCAACGACGATCTGCCGGCCGGCTTCGGCTACGACTGGTCGGGCATGTCCTACCAGGAAATCCTGGCCGGCAACGCGGCGACGCTGCTGCTGGTGCTGTCGATCGTGGTGGTGTTCCTGTGCCTGGCCGCGTTGTATGAAAGCTGGTCGATCCCGGTGGCAGTGCTGTTGGTGGTGCCGCTGGGCGTGCTTGGCGCCCTCGGCCTGTCGATGCTGCGTGGCCTGCCGAACGATCTGTTCTTCAAGATCGGCCTGATCACCGTGATCGGCCTGGCCGCGAAGAACGCGATCCTGATCGTCGAGTTCGCGGTGGAACAGCGCGCAGCAGGCAAGACCCTGCGCGATGCCACCATCGAAGCGGCCCGCCTGCGCTTCCGCCCGATCCTGATGACCTCGTTCGCGTTCATCATGGGCGTGATTCCGATGGCGATCTCCACCGGCGCCGGCGCCAACTCCCGCCACGCCATCGGTACCGGCGTGATCGGCGGCATGCTGTTCGCCACCCTGCTCGGCCTGCTGATGATCCCGGTGTTCTTCGTGGTCGTGCGCCGCATGCTGGGTGACAAGCTGGATGAGTCCTCCAAGGAATTCATGGAGCGCCAGCGTGACGCGGAAGCCGCGCATCGTCCGGATCGTTGATCCGGTGGTGAGTTGAAACGAAAAGGCCCCGGAGCGATCCGGGGCCTTTTCATTCGTGCCATGAAGCCGGTAGTCGCCAACCTTGGTTGGCGCCGCTGGATCCATGCCAACCAAGGTTGGCGCATGCCAAGCCGGCGTCTCAGCGCAGCAGTGCAACCACCACGCACACCACCACGAGAGCCAATGCAGCCCATTGCATCGGCACAAAGAAGAAATGATGGGGTGCAGCCATACCCTTCTGCCGGGGCGCACGGTTGAGCCACAAACCCAGCAATACGTTCACCGCTGCGCCGATGCCTGCACCCAACAGAACCTGGGGCAGCGGCGTGTTGCCCCTGGAGCCTTCATGCGGAAAGAAGTACGCCAGCAGCAGGATGGCTGCAATCGGCGTCACCAGCGTCATGAATCCCCAACCTCGATAGATCATCTTTGCAGACCGCGTAAAAACCGGCTTGCATTGGACCAGATCGGGTATCGCTCGGCCAAGAAGACCGTGTATCCACGCATGGCGTGGATCTACTGGCCGCGCCGCCGTTGCAGCGGCGCGGCCGGTCGAACTCAGCGCAGCCCGGTCTCGTTGCGGGCGATCACCAGGCGCTGGATTTCCGAGGTGCCCTCGTAGATCTCGGTGATCTTGGCATCACGGAAGTAGCGCTCCAGCGGCATTTCCTTCGAATACCCCATGCCGCCATGAATCTGCACGGCCTGGTGGGTGATCCACATCGCCGCTTCCGAGGCGGTCAGCTTGGCCACCGCCGCTTCGGTGCTGAAGCGCTTGCCCTGGCCCTTCACCCACGCCGCGCGCAGGGTCAGCAGCAGCGCCGCGTCCAGCTTGCACTTCATGTCGGCGATCTTGGCCTGGGTCATCTGGAAGGTACCAATGGCCGCGCCGAACGCCTTGCGCTCCTTCACGTACGCCAGGGTCGCTTCATAGGCGGCACGGGCGATGCCGATGGCCTGCGAGGCGATACCGATGCGGCCAGCATCGAGCACGCTCATGGCGATCTTGAAGCCCTCGCCTTCCTGGCCCAGCACGTCTTCAGCCTGCGCCACGTAGTCGTTGAACTCGATCTCGCAGGTGGCCGAAGCGCGGATGCCGAGCTTCGGCTCCGTCTTGCCGCGACCGAAGCCCGCCTTGTCGGTATCGATGATGAAGGCGGTGATGCCGCGCGCGCCCTTCTCCGGCTCGCTCATTGCGAACAGCACGATGTACTTGGCCACCGGGCCGGAGGTGATCCAGCTCTTCTTGCCGTTGATGACGAAGGTGCCATCGGCCTGCTTCACTGCACGGCAGCGCATGGCGGTGGCGTCCGAACCGGACTGCGGCTCGGTCAGCGCGAACGCGCCGATGGCCTCGCCTTCGGCGATGGCACGCACGTAGGTCTGCTTCTGTTCCTCGGTACCGTGGGTGAGGATGCCGTTGCAGAACAGCGAGTTGTTGACCGACATGATGGTCGAATGGGCTGCGTCGGCGGCGGCGACCTCCACCATCGCCAACACGTACGCCACCGGGTCCATGCCCGCGCCACCGTATTCGGTCGGCACTTCGATGCCCATCAGGCCGTTTTCGCCCAGCAGGCGGATGTTGTCCAGCGGGAACTCGCCGGTGCGGTCATGGTGCTCCGCGCTGGGGGCGATCTTTTCCTGCGCGATGCGCCGCGCCACGTCCTGCAGCATCAACTGCTCTTCAGTAAAGCTGAAATCCACAACACCCTCCCGGGTACATGAAGTTATGGGCCGCGCACCGCGCGCCCAGGTGCCTCGATTGTACCGGGGCCCGCCAGTTTCCGTACGCCAGCGACTTGACCGCGGCAGGCCTTCTCAGCGAATATATCTCTATATCGCGATAGGTAGATATTTATGGATCTGGAAGACTGGTCGACCCGCCTCAAGGTGTTCGCCGATGCCACCCGCGTGCGCCTGCTGGCGCTGCTGGAGCAGGAGGAACTGACCGTGGCCGAACTGTCGGCGATCACCCGGCTGGCACAGCCACGGGTATCCACCCACCTGGCGCGCCTGAAGGAAGCCGGCCTGGTCCGCGACCGCCGTGCGGGCGTGTCGGCCTATTACCGCTTCGACGAGGCCCAGCTGGACCCGGCGCAGCGTGCATTGTGGCATGCCTTGAGCAATGGAAGCGACGACCCCTTGCTGCGGCAGGACGCTGAACGTGTCGCCGCCGTGCTGGCCCACCGTGCCTCCGACCAGAACTGGGCCGACAGCGTGGCCGGCGACATGGAGCGCCACTATTCTCCCGGCCGCACCTGGGAAGCCCTCGCGCGTACCGCGTTGCCGCTGCTGGAGACCGGCGACGTGCTGGACATCGCCTCCGGTGACGGCGTGCTGGCCGAACTCGTCGCCCCGCATGCCAAGCGCTACATCTGCATCGATACCAGCGCGCGCGTGGTTGCCGCCGCCAGCGAGCGCCTGCGCCGCCTGCCCAATGTGGAAGTGCGCGAGGGCGACATGCATGCGCTGCCGTTCAAGGACGGCAGCTTCGACCTGGTGGTGCTGATGCATGCGCTGACCTACGCCAGCAAACCGGCGCAGGCGGTGACCGAAGCCGCGCGCGTGCTGCGCTCCGGCGGCCGCCTGCTGCTGTGCAGCCTGGCCCGCCACGAGCACAAGGCGGCGGTGGAGGCCTACGGCCACGTCAACCTCGGCTTCAGCGACAAGGAGCTGCGCAGGTTCGTCGACAAGGCCGGCCTGCAGGTATCCAGCCTGGAGACGGTCACCCGCGAAAAGCGTCCGCCGCACTTCGAAGTGATTTCACTGATCGCCAACAAGCCCTGAGCCCGAGATCGCCATGCCTGCCCTGCCCTGGTTGCATCCTGATCGTGCCAACGCCCTGCTCGACGCCCTGCGCGAGCGGATCCTGATCATCGACGGCGCGATGGGTACGATGATCCAGCACCATGGCCTGCAGGAAGATGACTACCGCGGCGAGCGCTTCGCCGGTGGCTACGATCATGTGCATGGCCCCGCTTGCGACCACGCCGTGCAGGAAGGGCATGACCTGAAGGGCAACAACGATCTGCTGCTGCTGACCCGGCCGCAGATCGTCGCCGACATCCATACCGCCTACCTGGAAGCGGGCGCGGATCTGGTCGAGACCAACACGTTCAACGCCACGTCGGTCAGCCAGGCCGACTACCACCTCGAACACCTGGTGTACGAGTTGAACAAGGCTGGCGCAGCGGTGGCACGCGCCTGCTGCGATACGGTAGCTGCAACCACACCAGGCAAGCCACGCTTCGTGATCGGGGTGATCGGCCCGACCAGCCGCACCGCCTCGATCAGTCCCGATGTCAACGATCCGGGCTTTCGCAACACCAGCTTCGACGAGCTTCGCGACACGTACCGCGAAGCCATTGACGGCCTGATCGACGGCGGCGCCGACACCATCATGGTCGAGACCATCTTCGACACGCTCAATGCCAAGGCCGCGCTGTATGCACTGGAGGAGGCCTTCGATGCACGCGGCGCAAGGTTGCCCGTGATGATCTCCGGCACCATCACTGATGCCTCGGGACGCACGCTGTCCGGGCAGACCGCCGAGGCCTTCCACGCGTCGCTCGCGCATGCGCGCCCATTGTCGATCGGCCTGAACTGCGCACTGGGTGCCGATGCGATGCGCCCGCACGTGGAAACCCTTTCGCAGGTCGCCGACTGCTACGTCAGCGCGCACCCCAACGCAGGCCTGCCCAATGCCTTCGGCGAGTACGACGAGACGCCCGAGGACATGGCCAGCACCCTGCGCGGTTTCGCCGAGGATGGCCTGTTGAACCTGGTCGGTGGCTGCTGTGGCTCCACCCCTGACCACATCCGCGCAATCGCCGAGGCCGTGGCCGGGCTGCCGCCGCGCGCCCTGCCCGGTGTCCAGGAGCAGGCCGCATGAATGTCGCCGCCACCGTTCCGCACTTCCCGCCCTATTGCTGTTGAGCTGACGCCTGCCATGACGCCTGTCCGCCCTACCCGCCTGTCCGGCCTGGAGCCTCTGGTCATCACTCCGGACCTGCTGTTCATCAACGTCGGCGAACGCACCAACGTCACCGGCAGCGCGCAGTTCCGCAAGCTGGTCAAGGAAGGCCGCTACGAAGAAGCGGTGGACGTGGCCCGCCAGCAGGTGGCCAGCGGTGCGCAGATCCTCGACGTCAACATGGACGAGGGCCTGATCGATTCGGAAGCGGCGATGACCCGCTACCTCAACCTGATCATGTCCGAGCCGGACATCGCCCGTATTCCGGTGATGGTCGACTCCTCCAAGTGGAGCGTGATCGAGGCCGGCCTGAAGTGCCTGCAGGGCAAGAGCGTGGTCAATTCGATCTCGCTGAAGGAAGGCGAGGCGCCGTTCCGCGAGCACGCACGCAAGGTCCTGCGCTATGGCGCGGCCGCGGTGGTGATGGCATTCGACGAAAGCGGCCAGGCTGACACCTGCGCACGCAAGGTCGAGATCTGCACCCGCGCCTACCGCATCCTGGTCGACGAGATCGGCTTCCCACCGCAGGACATCATCTTCGACCCGAACATCTTCGCCGTCGCCACCGGCATCGAAGAGCACGACAACTATGCGGTGGACTTCATCGAAGCCACCCGCATCATCAAGCAGACGCTGCCGCACTGCCATGTGTCCGGCGGTGTTTCCAACGTCTCGTTCTCGTTCCGCGGCAACGAAACGGTGCGCCAGGCCATCCACTCGGTGTTCCTGTACCACGCCATTGCCGCCGGCATGGACATGGGCATCGTCAACGCCGGCGCCATGCCGATCTACGACGAACTGGAACCGGAACTGCGCGAGCGCGTGGAGGATGTGATCCTCAACCGCCGCAGCGATGCCACCGAGCGCCTGCTGGAAATCGCCGAGCGCTACAAGGGCAAGAAGGGCGCGGCGAAGACCGAAGACCTCGCCTGGCGCGAGAAGCCGGTGGCGCAGCGCCTGGCGCACGCGCTGGTGCACGGCCTGGATGCCTTCGTGGAAGAAGACACCGAACTGGCCCGGCAGGCGTCCAGCCGCCCGCTGGACGTGATCGAAGGTCCGTTGATGGATGGCATGAACGTGGTCGGCGACCTGTTCGGCGCCGGCAAGATGTTCCTGCCGCAGGTGGTGAAATCCGCGCGCGTGATGAAGAAGGCCGTGGCCTACCTGCTGCCCTACATCGAGGCCGAGAAGGCGCGCAGTGGCGACACCGCCAAGAGCAACGGCAAGATCATCATGGCCACGGTGAAGGGTGATGTGCATGACATCGGCAAGAACATCGTCGGCGTAGTCCTGGCCTGCAACAACTTCGAGGTGGTCGACCTTGGCGTGATGGTGCCGGCGCAGAAGATCCTCGATGCCGCGCGCGAGCACAACGCCGACCTGATCGGCCTGTCCGGCCTGATCACTCCATCACTGGAAGAGATGAGCCACGTGGCCCGGGAGATGCAGCGCCAGGGCTTCGACCTGCCGCTGCTGATCGGTGGAGCGACCACCTCGCGCGCGCACACCGCGCTGAAGATCGACCCACATTACAAGGCGCCCACGGTGTGGGTGAAGGACGCCTCGCGCGCGGTCGGCGTGGCCCAGTCGCTGATCTCGCGTGACCTGCGCGAGGCCTTCGTAGCCGCCAACGAGGCCGACTATGCCGAGATCCGCGCGCGCCATCGCAACCGTGGCGATGCCAAGCGCCTGGTTTCGCTGGAACACGCGCGTGGGCAGAAGTTCCAGGGCGGCTGGGACACCTACACGCCGCCGGCACCGAACCAGCCCGGCCTGCACGTATTTGACGACTACCCGCTGGCCGAACTGGTCGACTACATCGACTGGACGCCGTTCTTCCAGGCCTGGGAGCTGGCCGGCAAGTTCCCGGCCATCCTCACCGACGAGATCGTCGGCACCCAGGCCAGCGATCTGTACAGGGACGCCCGCGCGATGCTTGAGCGCATCGTCAATGAGAAATGGCTGACCGCCAAGGCCGTGTTCGGCCTGTGGCCGGCCAACAGCATCGGCGACGACGTGCGCGTGCAGCACCCGCAGGGCGAGACCACCCTGCACTTCCTGCGCCAGCAGGTGGACAAGCCGGCCGAGCGCCCGGATTTCTGCCTGGCCGATTTCATCGCCCCGGCCGACAGCGGCAAGCAGGATTGGATCGGCGCCTTCGCCGTCACTGCCGGCATCGGCATCGACGCGCACGTAGCGCGCCTCGAAGCCGACCACGATGACTACAACGCGATCCTGCTGAAGGCCCTCGCCGACCGTTTCGCCGAAGCGCTGGCCGAGCGCCTGCACCAGCGCGTGCGCATCGATTTCTGGGGCTACGACCATGCCGAGACACTGGACAACGAGGCACTGATCGACGAGCAGTACAGCGGCATCCGCCCGGCACCGGGTTACCCCGCCTGCCCGGAGCACAGCGAGAAGCGCCGCCTGTTCGACCTGCTGCAGGCCGAAGCCAACGCCGGCATGGAACTGACCGAGAGCTTCGCGATGCTGCCTACGGCGGCCGTTTCGGGCTACTACTTCAGCCATCCGCAGAGCCAGTACTTCGTGGTCGGCCGCCTCAGCCGCGAGCAGGTCAGCGACTACGCCCGCCGCAAGGGCGTGGACCGCGCCCAGGCCGAGCGCTGGCTGGCCTCCAACCTCGACTACGACCCCGAATGACACAAAATGGGGACGGAGGGGATTAAGTCGTTTTGGGCACAAACGACTTAATCCCCTCCGTCCCCTTTTCGCTTCATCATTGCGCTGGGCTTTGACGGTTTCTCGTCCGGTGTCGTTTGCCCTGGTCGGCGCACTGCTGTGCTTCTTCGCACCGAGCCTGCCACTGATCCGCGCACGCCGGAGCCGCTTCAAGGCCTGACGCCGGCGCGGTCCTACTGCTGCAGCAGTACCTGCTGCAGCGACGGCAGCAGCACACGGTTGCCATGCGCGCTGAGGTGATCGCCATCGAAGAACAACGGCCGGCCATCGCGCTGCGCCGGGCACAGCACGTCATCACACAGCACCGGCATCGGATCCCACAGCACACCCCCTGGCAGGCCATCGACCACCTGCTGCAGGCTGCCCAGCATCGGCGCACGCAGCGTTTCCATCGCCTCACGCGTGCTGTCCAGGCCGTTGCGGCAGACCTCGTTGCGTGAATTGAAGCGGTCAGAGCAGCGATACGGCGGCGCCGGCAGCACCGGTTTGGGCGCCTCCAGCACAATTCGCACACCGCGCTCGGCCAACGGTTTCCACTGGGTGATCGCCTCGGCCACTTCGGCCTCGCGTCCTGCAGTGGCTTCCGGGGTCAGCTCGCCCGCCAGCTGCGCCTGCGCATCGAACAATACGAACTGATCGGACAAGCGCGGTATCCGCAGCGACACCAGCACCACGGCATCACCTGGCTGCGCACGCTGCGTGACATCGGCGAGCATCGCTGCGTCGAAATCACTGCAACCGGCACCCGCGCCGCGCCACTTCTGCAGGCTCACCTGCGGGCATCCACCACGACCGTAGAGAATTACCTCCGAGCCACTCTCAAGCGCCAGCCGCTGCAGCAGCTCGATGTAGGCCATTGCATGCGAATCGCCAGCAACGAACACCTGCTTCGGCGCACCGGCAGACGCCGGCCGATCGCAGTCACCACGCGCATAGGTCCGCATGCTGCCACCTTCGAAGCGTCGCTTGGTGGTCACCAGGCTGCAGTCAGGATAGTCGCCTGCCACGCTCTTGCCGTTGGGATACCAGTCGCCGGGATGCCGACTGACCGTGCTCAGTGATATCCGCGGTGCCTGCAGGTACAGCAGCGTCTGGGTGCCGGCCGCGACCAGCAGCACAGCCGAACCTGCCAGCACCCAGCGACCCGGGCGCAGACGCTGCGCCAAGGGGCCCCGGAACGGTTGCTCCACCCAACGCCACGACAACCACGACAGCAGCAGCACCAGCGCCATCGCAGCGCTCATCTGCAGGGGTGTCTGCAGGCCCACGGTCCAGCGCATCAGCACGAATACCGGCCAGTGCCACAGATACAGCGAGTACGACAGCAGGCCGATGGAGCGCATCGGCCTGCTGGCCAACAGGCGTGCCACCCAGGACCGGGGATGATGATGCAGCGCCCACAGCAGGCCTGCCGCAGCAAAGGTCGGCAGCAGGCCATCAGGCCACGGCGAACGTCCGGCCCGTGCGGTCCACAATGCCCAGCACAGCAAGGCCAGCGCCACCATCGCGAGCAGCGAGAACACGGGCGCAGCGCGCTTCAGTGCAATCGTCGTCACCGCATCCACTGGCTGGCGAACATGCAGCAGCTGGAACAGCAGTACGCCAACGCCCAGCTGCCACAGCCGCGTAGTGGTGGCGTAGAACGCCCACGATGGCGGCGCCTCGCGCAGGCCCAGCACCGCCGCATGCAGCAGCGACGCCGCACTGACCACGGCAAACAGGCCAAGGCTGATCCAGCGCCCGCGCGCGCCGCGCGCCCAGGCCAGGAACAGCAGCGGGAACAGCAGGTAGAACTGTTCCTCCACGCCCAGCGACCAGGTATGGGTATAGGGATTGAATTCGGCCTTGGGCGCGAAATAGTCGTTGCCGATCAGCGCCAGCACCCAGTTGCTGAAGCCGAAGAATGCCATCAGCCCGGTCTTGTCACTGGCCTCGCTGAGCCAGGACTCGGGAATGAACAGCACGCTGCCGACGGCGGTCAACAGCAGGCAGCTGATCAGCGCAGGTGCGATGCGGCGGATGCGACGCGAATAGAAGCGCAGCATCGACTGCCACAGCGACAACGGCGGCAGCCGGTGCACCGACGCGCTGACCACGAACCCGGAAATGACGAAGAACACGTCTACGCCGGTGAACCCGCCCGGCAACCAGGCCGGGTCCAGGTGGAACACGATGACGGCCAGCACGGCAATCGCGCGCAGGCCGTCAATGTGCGGCACGTAGCCGCGGCTTGGATCAGCGGTCATCCCTTCCCCCCAACCGCGGAGGCAGTGCCGTCCGCGGTGGTTGCGCCTTTACCAGACCAGGTCGTCCGGCACCTGGTACTGCGGATCCGCATACGGATCTTCCTCGGCCGGCGCATTCGGATCGACCTTCAGCGCCACCGAGGCAGCGAACACCGCCTCGGACTGTGCCAGCACGTCGGCCGTTACCAGCAGGTAGCGGCCATTGAGCTGGACCACACCCAGCTCACCGGCATTGAGCGCGGTCAGCTGTTCGGCGGTCACATAGATGCGCTTGATCTTGCCGCCATACGGGAAGTGGCGGGCGATGTCCGCTGCCTCGGCGTTGAGGCTCTTGTCCTTCAGCAGTTCTTCCAGCTTGGCCTTTGCCTCGCGGCGCACGCGTGCTTCTTCCTGCTTCAGGCGCTCGGTCTCGATGCGCTCTTCCTTCTCCCGCTGCGCCCGGATGGCATAGGCCTTGGCCAGATCCATCTCTTCGGTGCTGCGCGGCTTGCGCGGGCCCTGCTGGCTCTGGCCACCGCGCGCATGCCCGCCGGGCTTGCCCGCGCCATGGCCCTGCCCACGACGCTCACCGGGCTTGTGCTCGCCCTTGCCTGCGCCCTGCGGCTTTCCATTGCCGTTGCCGTTGCCACCCTTGCCCTGCGGGCGGCCATCACGGCGGGGGCCATCATTCTTGCGCTCGGGCTTGGGCGCGGGCTTGAAGCCCAGGCCCATCAGCTGGTCGCGGAGGGTATCGCTCATAGGATTCGGATCAGTAGTGCGGCGGCGGCGGTTCGCTCGCCGGATCGGAAGAATTCAGTGCGTTGCGGACCTTGCCCAGGTCTTCCAGCAGCACGCGCAGCACATCGGCGTTGCGCATGCCCTGCATGCGGGCATCAGCCAGCGCGTCGCTCAGCTCGGCCAGCGCCTGTTCCTGGAAGGACACGCGCATTTCCAGCTCGACCAGGCGCGCTTCCAGCGCCTGCTCGCGTTCAGTGGGCAGATCAGACATGCAACGAGCGCCCCCGGCCAATGCCGTAGTACGCAAGACCTGCGGCTTCCACTTCGCCCGGCTCATACAGGTTGCGGCCGTCGAACACCGCCGCATCCTTCAGCTGCTCGCGCAGCTTCTGGAAGTCGGGGCTGCGGAACTGCTTCCACTCGGTGACCACCACCAGCGCGTCGGCACCCTGCAGCGCTTCATCGGCACTGTTGCAGAACACCAGGTCATCGCGTTCGCCGAAGATGCGCTGCGACTCGTGCATCGCCTCCGGATCGTAGGCACGCACCGTCGCACCGCCTTCCCACAGCTGCGCCAGCAGTCGACGGCTGGAGGCCTCACGCATGTCGTCGGTGTTCGGCTTGAAGGCCAGACCCCATACGGCGAAGGTCTTTCCACGCACGCCCTCGTCCTCGCCCTTGTCGTAATGACGCTGGATGAGGGCAAACAGATGGCCCTTCTGCGCATCGTTGACCGCTTCAACCGCATTGAGCAGCTTCGGCTCAAGGCCATACTGCTGGGCGGTACGGGCCAATGCCTGCACGTCCTTGGGGAAGCACGAGCCGCCGTAACCGGCACCCGGATAGATGAAGTGCCAGCCGATGCGTGGATCCGAACCAATGCCTTGGCGGACCTGCTCGACATCGGCACCGACGCGTTCAGCGATGTTGGCGATTTCATTCATGAACGAAATCTTGGTCGCCAGCATCGCATTGGCGGCGTACTTGGTCAGTTCGGCCGAACGCACGTCCATTTCCACCACGCGGTCGTGGTTGCGGTTGAACGGCGCGTACAGGCGACGCATCACCGCCACCGACTCTTCGTTCGCCGCACCGATGATGATGCGGTCCGGGCGCATGCAGTCCGCAACCGCATCGCCTTCCTTCAGGAATTCCGGGTTGGACACCACGTCGAAGGCGATGTCCGCGCCACGCGCGGCCAGCTCTTCGGCAATGGCGGCACGCACCTTGTCGGCGGTGCCGACCGGCACCGTCGACTTGTTCACCACCACGGTCGGCACACTCATGTGCCGACCAATGGTCCGGGCTACGGCAAGCACGTATTGAAGATCGGCACTGCCATCCTCGTCCGGCGGCGTACCAACGGCGATGAACACCACCTGGCCATGATCGATGGCGGCCGCGGCATCCGTGGTGAACGCCAGCCGCGCTGCGGCATGGTTGGCCTTCACCATCGGCTCCAGGCCGGGTTCATAGATCGGGATGATGCCCTGGTTGAGGCCATCCACCTTGGCCTGGTCGATATCGACACAGACCACCTGATGACCAACATCGGCCAGGCAGGTACCGGTCACCAGTCCAACGTAGCCGGTACCAAAAATCGCAACGCGCATATCCGTATTCGCTCCTGAATGACTTACGGCAGAACGCCCAGCAGCTCGACGTCGAACGTCAGAGTCGCGTTCGGGCCGATCGGGCCGCCCGGGGTGCCGTTCTCACCGTAGGCGAGTTCGCCCGGGATCCAGAAGCGGTACTTCGAACCGACCGGCATCAGCGCGACGCCTTCGGTCCAGCCCTTGATCACCTGGTCCAGACCGAACTCGGCCGGCTGGCGGCCGTAGGAACTGTCGAACACGGTGCCGTTGAGCAGCTTGCCTTCGTAGTTCACGCGCACCTTGCTGCTCGGCAGCGGGCGCTCGCCGCTACCCGGGCGGATCACCTGGTACTGCAGGCCCGACGAGGTGGTCACCACGCCCGGCTGGGTCTTGTTCTTGGCCAGGAATGCGTTGCCTTCCGTGCGGTTGGTCTGCGCAGCCTGGGCGGCCTTGGCCTGCATTTCAGCCTGCTTGGCCCCCATGAAGGCCTGGATGGTGGCGGTCGCGTCAGCTTCCGTCATCTTCGGCTGGCCCTTGGTCAGGCCGGTGCTGATTGCGTCAAACAACGAGGCGACATCGATATCGTCCTTCAGCTGCGCCAGCGACGGACCCACCGAGTAGGAGCCGATCATCTGCGACACCTTGACGCGGTCGACCTTCGGCGGCTGCGAGCCCGGTGCCACGCCCGGCACCTGCTGGCCGCTGCGGGCCATCACGACCTGGCGCAGGGCGGCATCGGTGGCCTTGGCCTGTTCCTGGGTGATCTGCGGCTGCAGGCCCTCGAACGAACGCTCAACGGCGGTGCGCAGGGCGGCCACATCGATCTCATCGGCGATCGGGGTGAACGACTTGGCGACATCAAGGCCGATGGCGTAGCCGAGCTTCTGCTTGGGGGAATTCAAGGTTGCGGTCTCCTTGGCGGCTGCGGGGGCAGCCGGTTGTTGCGACAGAGCGACACCCGAAGTGCCCATCGCCAGAATCAGAACCGACGCCGCGGCGCCGCGCATTCCCATCTTCATTCGCTGCATTCCTGGAAGTGTCTGGGCGCCGACGTCGGCGCGAAAAGAAACATTGTCGCACGCATGCCGTCGATGTCGAGGCATGCGTGCTGGATATCAATGCGTGGCGGCTGCCGCCAGCGCCTTGTCGATGGCCGCGGTCAGCTGCGGATCGTCCGGCGTCACCTTGCTGGCGAACTGGGCAATGACCTTGCCATCGCGGCCCACGAGGTACTTGTGGAAGTTCCAGGCCGGCGCAACGCCAGTCGCTGCGGTCAACCGCTGGTACAGCGGCGTGGCCTGCGTGCCGACCACATGCACCTTCTCGAACATCGGGAACTTGACGCCGTAGGTCAGGGTGCAGAAGTCCTGGATCTGCTTCTCGTCACCCGGTTCCTGGCCCTTGAAGTCATTGGAAGGAAAGCCCAGCACCGCAAAACCGCGGCCTGCATAGCGCTTCTGCAGCGCCTCCAGCCCTTCGTACTGCGGCGTGTAGCCACACTTGCTGGCGGTATTGACCACCAGCAGCACCTGCCCGTGATAGCGC
The DNA here is from genome assembly GCF_056481995.1 of Stenotrophomonas sp. 80084_Sma. NCBI lineage: Bacteria > Pseudomonadati > Pseudomonadota > Gammaproteobacteria > Lysobacterales > Lysobacteraceae > Stenotrophomonas > Stenotrophomonas sp. 80084_Sma. Next base: position 3,141,630 of record NZ_CM151177.1, read on the forward strand.
TGCTGCAGATTCACCTGCTGCTTGCTGGCCAACGGCCGGTATTCCAGATCGAGCAGGTCGGCCGCCAGCGCACTGGCGGAACCGGCGGCGCCGGCCACCATCAGGGCCAGCAGGGACAGGCCGCGCAGGCGGCACGGGGAAACGGTCGGCAGGGGCATCAGAGGCGGTCCGCGGTAGCCATTCACAAGGCCCGGCCAGTGCTGGCCGGGAATCGGCCGAACTATAGCACCGGGCTCTGGAGCCCCTGATGGCACAGGTCCATTCCGGGCTTTGCGCGGCGTGGCGAATGTGCTGCCCGGGCGCCATCGAAGGCGCAGTGATGACATAGCATGGACATCACTGAATGGAAGGCCGCCCCGAAAATCCCCTTGCAGAAGATTCATTTCCCTTTTAAATCAATCGACTAAAGGGATGTTTCAGCAATCTGACCACCCCTGCCATCAGTTGGGGACGGCAAGGGGTTGCACGTAGGCGTGCCGGTGTTATAGTTGCATACAACACCAGTCACCTGAGACAGGGGGAAGCCATGAACGTCCGGATCCGTCGCAACCTCACCGCACCCGCGGCCGTCGCTGTTTCGACCCTGCTCGTGCTGGCCTGGTGGGCCACGCCCACCGCCCCTGTTTCCGCCGCTGCTGAAAGTGCGCAGGACGCGACTCTCTCCCCCGCAGGGAACGCCCCCTCCTCCTCCCCCCCTCCCCCGCGTCGGCTGCACAGCGCGCTGTCCATGCCGTATTTCTCGTTCGCCCAGCCGCTGACCCCACGGAGCTGAATATGAGCGACATCCAGTGGAGCGACGGCGCTCCCATCTACCGTCAGTTGAAGGAGCGCGTGATCGCCATGATGCTCGACGGAATCCTCAAGCCGGGCGATGCCCTGCCTTCGGTGCGCCAGGTGGCCGCCGACTATCAACTCAACCCCATCACCGTTTCGCGCGCTTACCAGGAGCTGGCCGACGAAGGCCTGGTCGAGAAGCGCCGCGGCTTGGGCATGTTCATGACCGAGCAGGCGGCCACGCAGCTGCGCAGCAGCGAGCGCGACCGTTTCCTCAACGAAGAATGGCCGGCGGTTCTGGAGCGCATCCAGCGCCTGGGCCTGAGCCTCGACGAATTGCTGCCCCAGGGGAAAGTCTGATGAATAGCACTGCAAGTGAGTCGGTCATCACCGCCCGAGGCCTGCGCAAGGCCTACAAGACCACGGTCGCCCTCGACAACGCCAGTTTCAGCATTCCAAGCGGACGCATCGTCGGCCTGATCGGGCCCAATGGCGCCGGCAAGACCACCGCGCTGAAGGCCATTCTTGGGCTGACCTCGGTGGAGGGTGAACTGAGCGTGCTCGGCCGCGACCCGCGACTGCACCGCGACGAACTGATGAACGACATCTGCTTCATCGCCGACGTCGCCGTGCTGCCGCGCTGGCTGAAGGTGCGCGAGGCGATCGATTTCGTGGCCGGCGTCCACCCGCGCTTCGACCGCGCCCGCTGCGAGCGCTTCCTGGCCAACACCAAGCTGCAGCCGAAGCAGCGCGTGCGCGAGCTGTCCAAGGGCATGATCGTGCAGCTGCACCTGGCGCTGGTGATGGCCATCGATGCCCGCATCCTGGTGCTGGACGAGCCGACCCTCGGCCTGGACATCCTGTACCGCAAGGAGTTCTACCAGCGCCTGCTGGAAGACTACTTCGACGAACAGAAAACCATCATCGTCACCACCCACCAGGTGGAGGAGATCGAGCACATCCTCAGCGACGTGATGTTCATCCGCGATGGCCGCATCGTGCTCGACGCGGAAATGGACGACGTCGGCCAGCGCTATACCGAGCTGCTGGTCAATGCCGACCAGCTGGACACCGCGCGCGCCCTGAAGCCGATCGACGAGCGCAGCCTGGCGTTCGGCAAGACGGTGATGCTGTTCGATGGCGTGCCGCGCACCCAGCTTTCCTCTCTCGGCGAGACCCGCATCCCGGGCCTGGCCGACCTGTTCGTCGCCATCATGAAGGGGACCTACGCATGAATGCCGTCAACCACCCCGTCAGCCCGATCGGCACCCTGCGCTGGCTGCTCAAGCGCGAGTACTGGGAGAACCGCGGCGGCTTCCTGTATGCCCCGTTGATCGCGGGCCTGATCTCACTGGTGATGAGCATCGCCGGCATTGCCTTCGGCCTGTTCGCGCTGAACCGTGCAGCACGCGACGGCGGCCTGCACATCGATGGCGAGAACGTGAACATCAACGGCCTGAACCTGGCCCTGCTCACCCGTGACATCAGTGCCAAGGACCTTGCTGATCTTGGCAACGGCCTGGACCTGACTCTGGTACTCAGTTCAAGCTGGCCGTTCGTGGTGCTGGCCTTCGTCGTGTTCTTCTACTGCCTGGGCGCCCTCTACGACGATCGCCGTGACCGCAGCATCCTGTTCTGGAAGTCGTTGCCGCTGTCGGACACGCAGACCGTGCTGTCCAAGGTGATCAGCGCACTGATCGTGGCACCGTTGATCGCGGTCATCGCCGGCATCCTCACCATGTTTGGCTTCATGCTGATCATCAGCGCCGTCGCACTGCTGCACGGCGGCAGCCCGATGACCCTGATCTGGGGCCCGGCCAGCCCGCTGACCCTGGCCGCTGGGCACCTGGCCTGGATTCCGGTCTATGCCCTGTGGGCCCTGCCCACCGCCGGCTGGCTGTTGCTGTGCTCGGCATGGGCCAGGAGCAAGCCGTTCCTGTGGGCGGTAATGTTGCCGCTGTTTGCCGGCATCATTGTCAGCTCCACAAAGATGATGCCGCTGTTCGGCCTGACCACCGGCTGGTTCTGGCAGAACATCGTCGGCCGCCTGCTGCTGGGCGGCGTGCCCGGCATGGACCTGCTGTATCGCCTCGGCGCCGACGAAGCATCGCGCCGCGATCTGGACTCGGTCGTCAGCCTGATGTCCCCCGCCTCGCAGCTGAAGTCGCTGGCGATGCCGGAGCTGTGGATCGGCGCCGTCGTCGGTGCAGTGTTCATCTTCCTTGCCATCCGCCTGCGCAAGCGCGCCGGCGAGATCTGATCCCATCCATCCGGAGGCACCACCCATGCGTTCTTTGCTCGCCTGTTCTGCGTTGTTGCTGTTGCCGTTGTCGGCGCTGGCCGCCGATGCTCCGAACTGCAAGTTCACTGCCGCCCGCGCACTGAAGCTGGACGTGGCTGGTGCCAGGACGGTGGTGTTCGAGGTCAATCAGCATGACCTGAAGGTGGTCGCCAGCGCTGGCGGCGGCCAGCTGGACGGCCGCGCCTGCGCGTCCAGCCAGGAATGGCTGGACCAGCTGGTGCTGGAGCAGCGCAAGGTCGGCGACAAGCTGGTGGTGAGCCTGCGCCGCGACGGCCGCCAAAGCGGCATCAGCCTGGGCAACAGCTACGCCTGGCTGGATATCCGTGGCAGCGTGCCGGACAACATGCCGCTGCAGTTCAAGATCGGCTCGGGCGATGCCAGCGTGGAGAACGCACAGTCGCTGAGCGTGGATGTGGGTTCCGGTGATGCCGTGGCCCGCGGTACCCGCGGCAGCATCCACGCTGCAGTGGGTTCGGGCGACCTCAACATCGATGGCGGCAGCTCCCTGAATCTGCTGTCGCTGGGTTCCGGCGACGTCACCGTACGCAACATCAGCGGCGATGCCAGCACCGGTACCGTCGGCTCCGGTGACCTGAAGATCAGCGATGTGCGTGGCAACGCGCGGCTGGATACCGTGGGCTCGGGTGATATCGAGTTCAAGCGCGTGCAGGGCAGCGTTGAAGTGGGCGTGGTCGGCTCCGGCGGGGTCGATCTGGCCGACATCGGCGGCAATGTGCATGTCCGCAGCCACGGCTCGGGCGACATCAACGTCGACGGCGTGCGCGGCACCCTGACCGTCGACCACAGCGGCAGCGGTGACGTCGATCATCGCAACGTCAGCGGCCGGGTCACTCTGCCGCGCAGCAAGTAAACCCTCTTCCAGACACTACCAGGGGAACACCATGAACCTGTTGCGCCTGTTGCCCGCTGTGCTGCTGTCCCTGCCGCTGATCGCCTGCGGCGGCACGTCGTCAGCACCCGACAAGACCGTTGGCAAGAGTGTGGCCGAAGCCACAGGCGGCGTCGGCGAGACCGTCAGGAACGCCATGGACGATGCCCGCAAGGATATCGCCCAGGGCAACATCAAGATCTCGGCGGACAAGCAGCCGCGTGCGGAGATCACGCCGGATGGCCGCCTGCTGATCGCGGGCAAGGAGATCGCCGCCAACGATATCCAGCGCCGTCATCTGCAGGACTACCGCGGCCACGTGGTCGCCATCGCGATGGACGGCATGGATGTCGGCCTGGCCGGCGCCAAACTGGGTGCCAGTGCTGCCGGCGAAGCGCTGAAGGGCATTTTCAGCGGCGACAGCGAAGGTGTCGAAAAGCGCATCAATGCCGAAGCCGAGAAGATCGAAGCCCAGGCCAAGCGCATCTGCGACCGCCTTCCGGCGATGCTGGCCAGCCAGCAGGCGCTCGCACGTGAACTGCCGGCATTCAAACCCTACGCGACCATGGACCAGAGCGACGTGGACGACTGCGGCAAGGACACCGTGGTCCAGCGCTAGGCCTGTGACAGATCAGCGCACCCGGCCGGCAGCGGCGTCCGGCTGCCGGCCGTAGTGCGCCGCCCGGCTTACAATGGCGGCCCCGGACGCCCCCGAACCGAATGTCATGAAGAAGTTGTTTCTGCTGTTGACCGCCCTGCTCTGCCTTGGCCTGGCCGGCTGTGACCAGGAGTACCGCAACCACCGCGCCGAGCGTGGCAAGCCCAAGATTTCCGTCAGCGAAGGCATGGTCACCGTGCGTCGCCCGCCCGCGCCGAACATCATCATCCTCGCCGACGGCACGATGAAGATGGACGAGATCCAGATTCCGCTGGACGACGGGCAGAAACAGATGCTGCAGACCATGTTCGGCAAGCTGCAGGTGCTGCGCCAGAACACCCTGGTGGCCGCACCGGCCGATCCCAACATGCAGCCGGTGAAGATCCAACCGCCGGAGGGCATGGTCGTGATTCCGGCGGACCTGATCCAGCGCATCCCGGAGTTCAAGGATTACACCGACACCTTCGGCAACATCGTCGCCGACCGTCGCTGAAAAAAAAACGCCGCCCAAAGGGCGGCGTTTCTGCTTTCTGTAGAGTCGAGCCATGCTCGACTCCGGAACAACAGTCGAGCATGGCTCGACTCTACAACCGGCCGATCAACCGCCGGCGCCGCCGCCACCGGCCTGGATGCCACCGGCGGTCAGCGCGGTCGGATCCAGCAGGCGGCGCAGCTCGTCCTCCTCCAGTCCACTGTCCTCCAGCGCCACATCCAGCACCGGGCGCTGTTCCTTGTACGCACGCTTGGCAATCGCCGCAGCCTTCTCGTAGCCGATGATCGGGTTGAGGGCGGTAACCAGGATCGGGTTGCGTGCCAGCGCCTCGGCAACGCGGTCCTCGCGCACCTTCAGCCCGGCAATCGCACTGTCGGCCAGCAGGGTGGACACGTTGGCCAGCAGGCCGATGCCATCGAGCAGGTTCACTGCGATCAGCGGCAGGGTGACGTTGAGCTGGAAGTTGCCGGTCTGCCCGGCCACGGTGATCGCAGTGTGGTGACCGATCACCTGTGCACAGGCCATCACCGTCGCTTCCGGAATCACAGGGTTGACCTTGCCCGGCATGATCGAGCTGCCCGGCTGCAGCGCCGGCAGTTCGATCTCGCCCAGCCCGGCCAGCGGACCGGCGTTCATCCAACGCAGGTCGTTGGCGATCTTGATCAGCGCCACCGCCAGCGCATTGAGCTGACCGGAAAGCTCCACCGCGTCGTCCTGCGCGGCCAGGCCTTCGAACTTGTTCTCGGCACTGTCGAACTTGAAACCGGTCTGCTGCTTCAGTGCCTTGGCCACCTGTGCACCGAAGCGCGGATCGGCATTGATGCCGGTGCCGATGGCGGTGCCACCCAGCGGCAGCCGGCGCACGCGCTTGAGGCTGTCTTCGATACGCTCCTGCGCCGACGCCAGCTGCGCCGACCACGCGCCGAATTCCTGCTCGAAGGTCAGCGGCATCGCATCCATCAGGTGGGTGCGGCCGGTCTTGACCACCTTGCGCAGGCTGCGGCCCTTCTTGTCCAGGGTCTTGCGCAGGTGCACCAGCGCCGGCAGCAGCTGCTCATGCGTCGCCAACACCGCCGACACCCGCAACGCGGTCGGAACCACGTCGTTGGAGCTCTGCCCCTGGTTGACGTGGTCATTGGGGTGCACAGTGGTCTTGCCCGCCTTGCCGGCACGGTTGGCCAGGGTGGCGATGACCTCATTGGCATTCATGTTCGACGACGTGCCAGAACCCGTCTGGTAGACATCGATCGGGAACTGCGCGTCCCAGTTGCCGGCGGCCACTTCGGCGGCAGCGGTCTGGATGGCCTTGGCCACGTTCTTCGGCAGGTGGCCCAGTTCTGCGTTGACGCCCGCGGCGGCGCCCTTGACCAGGCCCAGGGCACGGATGAAACCGCGCGGCATGCGCTGGCCCGACACCGGGAAGTTCTGCACGGCACGCTGGGTCTGGGCGCCCCACAGGGCGTCCGCAGGTACCTGCAGCTCGCCCATGCTGTCGTGTTCGATTCTGAAACCCTTGCTTGCAGCTTTGCTCATTGCATCAACTCCGCACTACTTCAGTTGGGGAAAGGGAAGCGGCGGCTGGCAGGGTGTCGCTTCCCGGGCTGGCGGCTGCGCCAACGATACTCCCTTGCCCGCAGCGTGGGATGACGAGGGCGGGCCAGATCGTTTCATCCGCAGGGCCGATCTGCACGCGCAAGGGGTAGTGCCGGCCGCTGGCCAGCAATCCATGGAAGCGTGGGCCGGGCGTGGTTGCCGGCCAGCGGCCGGCACTACCTCACCGGCACGTCGTAGAATATGGCCCCCGCCGCTCGCCCCAGCCCTGCCGACATGTCCGATTCCGCCCTGCTCGCCCTGTCCCCGCTCGATGGCCGCTATGCCGGCAAGGTCGACGCCCTGCGCCCGATCTTCTCCGAGTACGGCCTGATCAAGGCCCGCATCACGGTCGAAGTGGAGTGGCTGCTGGCCCTGGCCGCCGAGCCGGGCATCGTCGAACTGGCCCCGTTCTCCGACGCCGCCATCGCGCGCCTGCGTGCCCTGGCCGCCAGCTTCAGCCCGGTCCAGGCCGCGCGCGTGAAGGAGATCGAGCGCACCACCAACCATGACGTCAAGGCGGTGGAGTACTTCATCAAGGAACAGCTGAAGGACGACGCCGAGCTGGCCCCGGCGCTGGAATTCGTGCATTTCGCCTGCACCAGCGAAGACATCAACAACCTCAGCTACGGCCTGATGCTGGAACAGGCGCGCCGCGAGGTGCTGCTGCCGACCCTGGACGGCATCGCCAACAGCCTGCGCAGCCTGGCCCACGCCCAGGCCGGCCAGCCGATGCTGTCGCGCACCCACGGCCAGACCGCCTCGCCGACCACCCTGGGCAAGGAACTGGCCAACGTGGTCGCCCGCCTGGAACGCCAGCGCAGGCAGATTGCCGCGGTCGAACTGACCGGCAAGATCAATGGCGCGGTGGGCAACTACAACGCCCACATCGCCAGCTACCCGGACGTGGACTGGCCGGCCTTCGCCGAGCGCTTCGTGACCGGCCTGGGCCTGGTGTTCAACCCGTACACCACGCAGATCGAGCCGCACGACAACATCGCCGAAATCGGCGATGCCGCACGCCGCGCCAACATCATCCTGATCGACCTGGCGCGCGACATCTGGGGCTATGTTTCGCTGGGCTACTTCAAGCAGCGCCTGAAGGAAGGTGAAGTCGGCTCGTCGACGATGCCGCACAAGGTCAACCCGATCGACTTCGAGAATGCGGAAGGCAACTTCGGCATTGCCAACGCGCTGTTCGAGCACTTCAGCGCGAAGCTGCCGATCAGCCGCTGGCAGCGTGACCTGACCGACTCCACCGTGCTGCGTGCGCTGGGCACCGCGTTCGGCCACAGCCAGGTGGCGCTGGATTCGCTGGCCAAGGGCCTGGGCAAGCTGGAAGTGAACCCGCAGCGCCTGGATGCCGATCTGGACGCGGCCTGGGAAGTGCTGGCGGAAGCCGTGCAGACGGTGATGCGCCGCCATGGCCTGCCGAACCCGTACGAGCAGCTGAAGGCGCTGACCCGCGGCCAGGGCATCACCGCCGAGTCGATGCGTGCGTTCGTGCAGGGGCTGGAGCTGCCGGCGGATGCGAAGCAGCGCCTGCTGGAGATGACCCCGGGCAGCTACACCGGCCTGGCCGAGTCGCTGGCGAAGAAGATTTAAGGGGTTTCCTTTGCGGCGGCGGCCGCGGGCGCTGCCTGCGGCAGGCAACAGCAACATCAACGTCAAGAGCGGCTCTGGGTTTTTGCCGTGCTTGGCGGGGCGGGTTGGATTCGCGGGACACGCCGTGAACCCGTCCTTGGGGGCTCGATGGCGCCATCCATGGCGCCAACGGTCCCGCGAACCCAACCCGCCCCACCTCTGACAGATTCCCGGTGACGGATCGAAGAGCTTTGGGTTGTCGGGACGGAATTTGATAAAGGGACGCGGCTTCGCCGCGTCCCTCTGTTGTTTTTGGCTGATTGTAGAGCCGAGCCCATGCTCGGCTGCTTGTTCCAACATCAAGCCGAGCATGGGCTCGGCTCTACAGGAGCATGAGCAAGCGCAGCGCGCGACCCGCCGTTGCCTTTGATCTTCTTCTTCCATTCCGTGGCGGGCCGCGCAGGAAACTGTCAGGGGCCGGGCGGGGTGGGTTCGCGGGACCGTTGGCGCCATGGATGGCGCCATCGAGCCCCCATGGATGGGTTTACGGCGTGTCCCGCGAACCCACCCCGCCCGGCCCAGCCCATGAAGCGAGCGCTTTACGCGACCAGACCCCGCCACGAGGGGCTCAGCCGTTGGCCGGAACCCCCGCGACAAACCCGCGCACGTGCGCAATCCCCACGAACGGCGGACAATGGAGATCTCAGGCGGCCCGCCGCGCCGCCCCTCCCGCTTTCCGCTGCAAGGAACTCCCCCATGGCCGCCCGCAAGTCCTCCGCCCCCCTCATCGAAGTCACCGCCCGCCCCGGCCAGCCGCTGGGCATGGCGCCGGCCACCTTCCTGCGCGACTTCTGGCAGAAACGCCCGCTGCTGATCCGCAACGCCTTCCCCAACTTCCAGACCCCGGTGCAGCCGGAAGACCTGGCCGGGCTGGCCTGCGAGGAAGGCGTGCTGGCACGCCTGATCGAGCACGACAAGACCCAGGACGGCTGGCGCGTGCGCACCGGTCCATTCCAGGAAGACGTGTTCCCCGCCCTGCCCGACCACGACTGGACCCTGCTGGTACAGGACGTGGACAAGTGGGACCCGGACGTGCGCGCCCTGATCGAGCACTTCAGCTTCCTGCCGCGCTGGCGCATGGATGACGTGATGATCAGCTTCGCCGCCACCGGCGGCTCGGTCGGCGCCCATGTCGACCAGTACGACGTGTTCCTGCTGCAGGCCCATGGCCATCGCCGCTGGCAGATCGATGCCAGCGAATCGATCAAGGGCAAGCAGCCGCCGCTGGGCTTCCGCCCCGACGTGGAGCTGAAGCTGCTGAAGGTGTTCAAGCCGACCCACGACTGGGTGCTGGCGCCGGGCGACATGCTGTACCTGCCGCCGAACGTGCCGCACCACGGCGTCGCCGAAGATCCCTGCCTGACATTCTCGTTCGGCATGCGCGCGCCGTCTTCGGCCGAGCTGATCAGCGACTACCTGGACACCCTGATCGCCGATGCCGACGAGAACATCCGCTACCAGGATGCCGACCTGAAGGTGCCGGCCGACCCGAACGAAATCGACACGGTGGCGATGGCGCGGGTGATCACCGCGCTCAACGCCATCCGCATGAACGACCCGGACAAGCTGGGCGACTGGTTCGGCCGCTTCATCACCACCTACCGCGCGGCCGGCGAAGTGATGGCCCACCAGGCCGCACCGGCACAGGAAGAAGTGGTCCAGGCCCTGGCCTCGGGCCTGCTGCTGCAGCGCCACCCGTGGGCCCGCCTGGCCTGGCGCCGGGCCAAGCGTGGCGCCAGCCTGTATGTCAGCGGCCAGGACTTCGCGCTGCCGGTGAAGGACGCGCAGCGCCTGGCTGGCACCGAACAGCTGGACGCCGCCGCTTATCGCGGCCTGTCCGACAAGGGCCGTGCCGTGGTCCAGCAGCTGCTGGTCGGCGGAGTGTTCCAGCTGATCGACCCGAATGAGGTATACGAGGCCGAAGACGAGGACGACGGCGAGGATGCCGTGGTGCTCGGCGAGGTCGTCGAAGGCCGCGACTGCGTGGATGCGATCGACGCCGACGCGGTGTCCGACGATGTCCACTCCGTGACCGTGCACGACGACGGTATCGAGGTCATCGTCAACTTCGAGGACGACGAAGAAGACGACAGCGCCGGCCGGGCCTGAGCCATCGCCATGATCCGGGTCCAGCAGGTCAGCCACGCCGATGCCCACGTTGCCATCCACGAGGTGCGCCAACGCGTGTTCGTGCAGGAACAGGGCATCGCCGCCGAGCTGGAACGCGATGCGCTGGACCCGGTCAGTGCCCATGTGCTGGCGCTGGACAGTGACAACCAGCCGGTCGGCACCGGCCGGCTGGCCCCGGATGGCCGCATCGGCCGCATGGCGGTGCTGGCCAGCCATCGCAGCCGCGGGGTCGGCGGGGCCCTGCTGGAAGCACTGGTGGAGGCCGGGCGCCGGCTCGGCCTGGCCGAGCTGCATCTGCACGCCCAGCTGCCCGCCCGTGACTTCTATGCCCGCCAGGGCTTTCTGCCCGAAGGCGAGGTGTTCGAGGAGGCCGGCATCGGCCACCAGCAGATGCGCCGCCGGCTGGGCGCGGCCAGCGCCATCGACAGCCGCGCCGAGGCAGTAGCCATCACCACGGCCATCATCCACCGCGCCCGTCGCCAGCTGTGGCTGCACAGCCGCCAGCTGGAGCCCGGGCTGCTCGATGCGCCCCCGGTACAGGCCGCCCTGCGCCGCTTCGTCACCGCCCGCCACGACAAGCAGCTGCGGGTGATCGTGCACGACGCCGCCGCGATCGCCTCTGCCGGGGCGCCGCTGCTGGCGCTGGCCCAGCGCCTGCCCAGCGTGATCCAGTTCCGCGAGGTCACCGACCCGGTCGACCGTGCGCTGGCCTCGGCCTGTCTGCTCAACGATGCGGGCGACTTCTACTTTCGTCTGATCGGCCATCGCCTCGACGGCGAAGCCGGCATCGCGCTGCCGGCACGTTCGCAGCCGTTCGAGCAGCAATTGCAGCGCGTCTGGGACCGTTCGCGTGATTGCAGCGAACTGCGCGCGCTCGGCATCTGAGCGGAGCGGGCTGACTCAACCTGTCTGGAACCGGCACCGGGGGACGCGCGATACCTCTGGTGCTGCCCCTTCGTGTCCGGTTGGGGGTACAATTTGGCTGTTTGAACGCGCCCGCGCAGGGCTATTCATCTTCCTGCCGGGTCCTTCTGAAGCCATACCCCACAAAGCGAATCAACACCCTCCATCGTGGACAATCAACTGAAGCAGTTTGCGCAATCTTCGCAACTCGCCGGCGGCAACGCCTCCTATGTCGAGGACCTGTACGAGCAGTACCTGGTCTCCCCGGATAGTGTCGATCCCAAATGGAAAACCTACTTCGACGGCTTCAAGGGCCGTGAAGCAGGTGACATTCCGCACTCGGCCGTCATCTCCCACATTGCGGACGCGGCCAAGGATGCGCTGAAGGCCGGTACCGGCAACGGTGCAGGCGACGAGCGCGAGCGCAATGTCGGTCGTCTGATCACTGCCTACCGTTCGCGCGGCCACCTGGACGCCCGCCTCGATCCGCTGGGCCTGGCCGCACCGGTCAACACCCCGGACCTGGGCCTGCCGTTCCACAGCCTGTCCGATGGCGACCTCAACAGCGAGTTCAGCACCGGCGGCGTCGGTGGCCAGCCGCGCATGAAGCTGCGCGACCTGCTGGCACGCCTGAAGGCGACCTACACCGGCTCGATCGGTGCGGAGTTCATGCACATCTCCGAGGTCGAGCAGCGCCAGTGGATCTACAAGAAGCTGGAACTGGCCGGTGGCAACTACCAGCTGGACGCTGATACCCAGCGCCGCACCCTGGAGCGCCTGACCGCGGCTGAAGGCCTGGAGCGCTACCTGCACACCAAGTACGTCGGCCAGAAGCGCTTCTCGCTGGAAGGCGGTGACTCGCTGATCCCGATGATGGACACCATCATCCGCAGCGCCGGCAAGGATGGCGTCAAGGACGTGGTGATCGGCATGGCCCACCGCGGCCGCCTGAACGTGCTGGTCAACACCCTGGGCAAGAACCCGCGCAAGCTGTTCGACGAATTCGAAGGCAAGTTCGAGCACGACGAGCACGCCTCGGCCGGTGACGTGAAGTACCACATGGGCTTCTCCGCCGACGTCGCCACCGATGGCGGCCCGGTGCACCTGGCGCTGGCGTTCAACCCGTCGCACCTGGAAATCGCCGACCCGGTCGTGGCCGGTTCCGTGCGTTCGCGCCAGGAGCGCCGCAAGGACACCGCGCGCAAGCAGGTCATGCCGATCCTGATCCACGGCGACGCGGCCTTCTCCGGCCAGGGCGTGGTCATGGAACTGTTCCAGATGTCGCAGGCCCGCGGCTTCGCCGTCGGCGGCACCGTGCACATCGTGGTCAACAACCAGGTCGGCTTCACCACCTCCAACCCGCTGGATACGCGTTCCACGCGCTATGCCACCGACGTGGCGAAGATGATCGCCGCCCCGGTGCTGCACGTGAACGGCGATGATCCGGAAGCCGTTGTGTTCGCCGCGCAGCTGGCCTTCGAGTTCCGCCAGAAGTTCGCCAAGGACGTGGTCATCGACCTGATGTGCTACCGCCGCTGGGGCCACAACGAGGCCGACGAGCCGGCGATCACCCAGCCGCTGATGTACCAGGTGATCCGCAAGCACGCCACCACCCGCGAGATGTACGCCGAGCAGCTGGAAAAGGCGGGCGTGATCGCCGCCGGTGCCGGCAAGGCGATGGTCGATGCCTACCGCGAGAAGCTGGACGCCGGTGAAGTGACCACCGAGCTGGCCAAGGTCGAGAAGACCCCGCCGACCAGCCCGCTGTTCGTCGATTGGCCGAAGCTGCTGGAAGGCAAGCTGTCCGACCCGATCTCGACCAAGGTCGAGAAGAACAAGCTGGTCGAGCTGGCCAAGCTGATCAACACCATTCCGGACGAAGTGCAGCTGCACTCGCGCGTGGCCAAGGTCTACGACGACCGCCGCAAGATGGCCGCCGGCGAGATCCCGGGCGACTGGGGCTTTGCCGAGAACCTAGCGTACGCCACCCTGCTCGACGAAGGCAGTGCCCTGCGCCTGGTCGGCCAGGACGTGGGTCGCGGTACGTTCACGCACCGCCACGCGATCCTGCACGACCAGAAGACCGACAACTACTACATGCCGCTGCGGCAGCTGGTGGATTCGCCGGAGAAGGCCACCGTCATCGATTCGCTGCTGAGCGAAGAAGCGGTGATGGCCTACGAGTACGGCTTCTCCACCACCGATCCGAACACGCTGTGCATCTGGGAAGGCCAGTTCGGCGACTTCGCCAACGGTGCCCAGGTCGTCATCGACCAGTTCATCGCCGCCGGTGAAGCCAAGTGGGGCCGCATCTCCGGCCTGACCCTGCTGCTGCCGCATGGCTATGAAGGGCAAGGCCCGGAACACAGCTCGGCGCGCCTGGAGCGCTTCCTGCAGCTGTGCGCACTGGAGAACATGCTGGTGGTGGTGCCGTCGACCCCGGCGCAGGCCTTCCACATGCTGCGTCGCCAGCAGCACCTGACCACCCGCAAGCCGCTGGTGGTGATGTCGCCGAAGTCGCTGCTGCGCCACAAGCTGGCCGTGTCGACCCTGGACGAACTGGCCAACGGCGAGTTCCAGCACCTGATCGGCGACGCCAACGCGGACGCCAAGAAGGTCAAGCGCGTGGTGCTGTGCTCGGGCAAGGTCTACTACGACCTGCTGGAAGACCAGACCAAGCGTGGCCAGGACGACGTGGCGATCATCCGCGTGGAGCAGCTGTACCCGTTCCCGCGTGCGCTGCTGGCTGCCGAACTGAAGAAGTACGGCAAGGCCACCGACGTGGTGTGGACGCAGGAAGAACCGCAGAACCAGGGTGCGTGGTACCAGATCCGCCACCACCTGCAGTTCTGCCTGGCCGATGGCCAGAACCTGCACTACGCCGGTCGCGCACGTTCGGCTTCGCCGGCTGCCGGTCACATGGCTGACCACGTCCGCGAACAGCAGCAGCTGGTCGCCGATGCACTGGTCAACCCGTTCAACGACACGTTCGCTGAATAATCCTCCCCCTATTTAGAAGACAAACCAGGAAGCTCCCGCAATGGCCACCGAAGTCAAAGCCCCGGTACTGCCCGAATCCGTCGCCGACGGCACCATCGCCACCTGGCACAAGAAGGTGGGCGACGCCGTCAAGCGCGACGAAAACCTGCTTGACCTGGAAACCGACAAGGTCGTCCTGGAAGTGCCGTCGCCGGTCGACGGCGTGCTCAAGGAAATCAAGTTCGCCGAAGGCTCGACCGTGACCTCCAGCCAGGTCGTGGCGATCATCGAGGAAGGCGCCGTCGCTGCTGCCCCGGCTCCGGCCGCTGAAGAGAAGAAGGCCGAGGCCGCTCCGGCCGCTGCCGCTCCGGCCGCCGCTGCTGCTCCGGCCCCGGCTGCCAAGTCGGCCGCCGACACCCTGCCGCCGGGCGCCCGCTTCACCGCCATCACCGAAGGCGTGAACCCGGCCGACGTCGACGGCACCGGCCGTCGCGGCGCAGTGACCAAGGAAGACATCGTCAACTTCGCCCGCAATGGCGGCGCCGGCAAGGCCGGTGGCGCACGTCCGGAAGAGCGCGTGCCGATGACCCGCATCCGCAAGCGCATCGCCGAGCGCCTGATGGAGTCGAAGAACTCCACCGCCATGCTGACCACCTTCAACGAAGTCGACCTGTCCAAGGTCTCGGCTGCGCGCAAGGAACTGCAGGACGAGTTCGTCAAGGCACACGGCATCAAGCTGGGCTTCATGAGCTTCTTCGTGAAGGCCGCGGCCAATGCCCTGCAGCGCTTCCCGCTGGTCAACGCCTCGATCGACGGCGACGACATCATCTACCACGGCTACTCGGACATCTCGATCGCCGTGTCGACCGAGAAGGGCCTGGTCACGCCGGTGCTGCGCAACGTCGAGCGCATGTCGTTCGCCGACATCGAGAAGACCATCGCCGACTACGCCAAGAAGGCCCGTGACGGCAAGCTGAGCCTGGAAGAACTGCAGGGCGGCACCTTCACCGTGACCAACGGCGGCACCTTCGGTTCGCTGCTGTCGACCCCGATCATCAACCCGCCGCAGAGCGCCATCCTGGGCATGCATGCCATCAAGGAGCGTCCGATCGCCCAGAACGGCCAGGTCGTGATCGCGCCGATGATGTACCTGGCGCTGTCGTACGACCACCGCATCATCGACGGCAAGGACTCGGTGCAGTTCCTGGTGGACATCAAGAACCAGCTGGAAAACCCGGGCCGCATGCTGTTCGGCCTGTAAGACACCTCCCGCCCCTCCGCGCCCGCGCGGAGGGGTTCTGGTAATGCATCAAGGAATAATTCAATGGCTGAACAATTCGACGTCGTCGTCATCGGTGCCGGCCCGGCCGGTTACCACGCTGCCATCCGCGCGGCCCAGCTGGGCCTGAAGACCGCCTGCATCGACGCAGCGCTGGGCAAGGACGGCAAGCCGGCGCTGGGCGGCACCTGCCTGCGCGTGGGCTGCATCCCGTCCAAGGCGCTGCTGGATTCCTCGCGCCAGTTCTGGAACATGGGCCACATCTTTGGCGACCACGGCATCAGCTTCAAGGATGCCAAGATCGACGTCGAGGCGATGGTTGGCCGCAAGGACAAGATCGTCAAGCAGTTCACCGGCGGCATCGGCATGCTGTTCAAGGCCAACAAGGTCGCCGCCTACTACGGCTTCGGCGAACTGCAGCCGGGCAACGTGGTCAAGGTCACCCAGCATGACGGTTCCATCGTCGAGCTGAAGGGCACCAACGTCATCATCGCCGCCGGTTCGGATTCGATCGAACTGCCGTTCGCCAAGTTCGACGGCGAGACCATCGTCGACAACGTCGGCGGCCTGGACTTCACCGAAGTGCCGAACCGCCTGGCGGTGATCGGCGCCGGCGTGATCGGCCTGGAACTGGGCAGCGTGTGGAAGCGCCTGGGCGCTGAAGTCACCATCCTGGAAGCACTGCCGGAGTTCCTGGCCGTGGCCGACGCCGAAGTGGCCAAGACCGCTGCCAAGGAATTCAAGAAGCAGGGCCTGGACATCCGCCTCGGCGCCAAGGTCTCCAAGACCGAGATCACCGGCAAGGGCAAGAAGAAGGAAGTCGTTGTCACCTACACCGACAGCGAAGGCGAAAAGACCCTGACCGTGGACAAGCTGCTGGTGGCCGTTGGCCGTCGCGCCGCCACCAAGGGCCTGCTGGCCGAAGGCACCGGCGTCAAGATCAACGAGCGCGGCCAGATCGAAGTCGACGCGCACTGCCACACCGGCGTCAACGGCGTGTGGGCGGTCGGCGACTGCGTGCGTGGCCCGATGCTGGCGCACAAGGGCTTCGAGGAAGGCATCGCGGTGGCTGAGCTGATCGCCGGCCTGCCGGGCCACGTCAACTTCGACACCATCCCGTGGGTCATCTACACCGAGCCGGAACTGGCCTGGGTCGGCAAGACCGAAGCCCAGCTGAAGGCCGAAGGCATTCCGTACAAGGCCGGCAGCTTCCCGTTCGCCGCCAACGGCCGTGCCGTGGCGATGATCGAGCCGGCCGGCTTCGTGAAGATCCTGGCCCATGCTGAAACCGATCGCATCCTCGGCATGCACCTGGTCGGCGCCAACGTCTCCGAGCTGGTGCACGAAGGTGTGCTGACCATGGAGTTCAGCGGCTCGGCCGATGACCTGGCCCGCATCTGCCACGCTCACCCGTCGCTGTCGGAAGTGATCCACGACGCCGCGATGGCGGTCAGCAAGCGCGCCATCCACAAGGCGAACTGATCTGCATCCGGGTAGGTGCCGACCGTTGGTCGGCACGCGCCTGCAGACAAAAAACCCCGCCTCGGCGGGGTTTTTTGTTGGCGTTGATGATGTAGAACCGAGCCCACGCTCGGCTATCCCGGGAAAAGCAGCCGAGTATCGGCTCGGCACTAC
Organism: Stenotrophomonas sp. 80084_Sma; assembly: GCF_056481995.1. NCBI lineage: Bacteria > Pseudomonadati > Pseudomonadota > Gammaproteobacteria > Lysobacterales > Lysobacteraceae > Stenotrophomonas > Stenotrophomonas sp. 80084_Sma. Next base: position 3,158,906 of record NZ_CM151177.1, read on the forward strand.
ACCTTTCCAGCCGGCTTCTTCGGCGGATCGTCACAGATGCGGTGCTGGACCACGGTTTCACCGACCTTCCATTCCTTCGCGACCCTGCAGCGCTCCTTGGCTTTCTGCACAGAGACCGCGGCAGCATTCGCCTCGTCAGCCGCAGCAGTCTGCTGGCGTTCCAGCCACACCGACGGTGGCGCTGGAGGTGTGGCCAGTGCCGGCCCCGCGAGCAATGCCAGCGCCACCAGCAGCACCGTCCTCATGCAGCCACCGCTCGGCCACCGAGCAGGCGCGCCGGCAGCATGAACAGCGCGCGCAGGAACGCGAACAGGGCCGAGAACGTGATGCCGACCAGGCGGAACGGCAGGCTCAGCAGCCACACGAACGGCCAGGCGATCAGGGCGAGGATCGCCAGCGGCCAGCACAGCACGAACAGCAGGCACCACACACCGAGCGCGAACAGGGTCTTCATCACGGTCTCCTTGGGGCGGCACCCTGCCGCCTGCGGACACCTTGGCGCCCCGCCCCACCGCCGGCAAACGGTTTGCGACAAAACCGGGCTGGGGGCGATGAAACCGGTGGTGGGGAAACCGGAGATTGATCAGGTTGCCGGCCAGCGGCCGGCACTACCGCAGGGATTTACACCGGGACCGCGCCCGGACGGCCGTGGGTCACCTGGAAACGCGCCGCGGTGCGCACCGCAGCGTCCGCACGCAGCACACTGTCGGCGAAGCGCAGTTCCGCATCCACGGTCTGCCGGTTCAGCTGCAGCTTCCACCAGCCACGGCGGTCACCGTCGAAATAGCGGATATGCGGGTTCTGCGGAATCGACGGCCCGTAGTACGGGCCATAGGGCGTGTCGTCGCCGCCACTGCTGATCGCCGGAGCGATGAATTCGGTGGCTACGACCGGCGCACTGGCCGCGTCGAAATCCAGCTTCAGGTCGTTGACGAAGGTGGAATGCCAGTCGCCGCCCAGCACGATGGCATTGCCCTGCCCGCCTGCCTGCATCGCCTGCAGCAGCCGGTTACGTGCGGCGGGATAGCCATCCCAGGCGTCATTCCAGAAGCGCTCGCGTGGCGTGCCACCGTCCAGCCGCAGCTGCGCCATCAGCAACTGCTGCACCACCACGTTCCGGCGCGTGCCCTGCGCGGCCGCCATCGACTGCGCGAACCACGCCTCCTGGCCCGTGCCGAGCATGCTCATGCGCGGGTCCAGTGCAGCATCACAGCGTGGCGACTCGCCCACACCACAGGGATTGGCCGGGCGGAACTGGCGGCAATCAAGCAGGGTCAGCTGTGCCAGATCGCCGTAGCGCAGGCGCCGATGCACGCGCAGGCCGCCGTTGCCCGCAGGTGTGCTGCGCATCGGCAGATGCTCGTAGAACGCGCGGTAGGCGGCGGCGCGGCGGATGATGAAGTCCTCCGTTGATACGCCGGGTTTCTCCGGGTGGATGCCGGAGTAATCATTCTGTACTTCATGGTCATCCCAGATCACCGCGAACGCGTGTGCAGCATGCGCGGCCTGCAGATCCGGATCGAGCTTGTACAGCGCGTACTGGTCACGGTAGCGCTCCAGGCTGACGGTCTCGCCACTGAAGCGTTGCGCATCCAGCGCACGACCACGCGCGTTCTGCAGTGGGCTGTATTCGTACAGGTAGTCCCCGGCATGCAGCACCAGGTCGACATCGCTCTGCGCGATATCGCGCAGGACCGGGTAGTAGCCGCTGTTCCAGGCCTGGCAGGTGCACAGGGCCAACCGAAGCTGCTGCAGTTGCGTGTCCAACGGCGGCGCGGTGCGGAAGTGGCCGACCGCGCTTTCCTCATCGCCGTCGCAGGCGAAACGGTAGTAGTAGTCGCGGCCTGGGCGCAGGCCGTTGACCTCCACGTGCACCGAATGCGCCAGCTCGGGCACCGCGGCCGCAGTCCCCCGCTGCACCAGCCGGCGCATGCCCGGGTCCTCGGCCACGAACCAGCGCACCGGCACCGCCCGCGACGGCATGCCGCCGCCATTGAGCGGGTCCGGTGCCAGCCGCGTCCACAATACGGCCCCCTGTGGATCCGGATCACCGGCGCCGACACCGAGGGTGAACGGATCGCGCCCCAGCCGCGGCCGTGGGCCGGCCGTGGCCAGCCCCGGCATCGCCGCCAGCGCGATCGCCGCCCCCGTGCCCTGCCACGCCATGCGCAGCAGGCGACGACGGCTTTCCGGATCGACAGGCCCGCGCATCAGAAGCGCACGGTAGCGGTGGCCATCACCTGGCGCGGCGCGCCGACCTGCATGGTCGCCAGGCTGCGGGTCGGGTCAGCGGCGTAGGTACCGTTGGTGTTGATCGAGGACAGGTAGCGCTTGTCGGTCAGGTTGGTCAGGTTCAGCGCTACGGTCAGGTTCTGCGCCGGGCCGAGCTTGCCGAAGTCATAGGCCGCCGAGGCGTTGACCAGCCAGTAGCTCGGCACCGACACATCGTTGGTATAGGTCACGTAGCGCTTGCCGACATGGTTGGCGGCCAGGCGCAGGTCCCACGGGCCCGGGGTCCACGCCAGGGTGCTGGCGAACATCCATTCCGGGGTGTCGACGGTCGTCTTGCCGCGGGTCGGCACCACGCCGTTGTTCACGTAGTCGTTGTCGTAGGTGCTGTCATTCCAGGACAGCGCATTGGACCACGTCAGGTCCTGCATCGGCTTCAGCTGCAGGGTCGCCTCGGCGCCGCGGCTGGTCACCGAACCGACGTTGGAGAACAGTGCCGGGCAACCGAGGATGCCCACGCACTGCGCGATGGCCAGCAGGCGGTTGTCGAACTTGACGTCGTACACCGCCACCGAGGCTTCATAGCCGCGGCCGTAGCCACGCCAACCCAGCTCGATGGTGCGCGACTGTTCCGGCTTCAGGTTCTTCGCGCTGGCATCGAAGGCGGCCTGCGGCACATTGAACGGGCTACCCACGCCCAGCGCATAGGCGGCGACGTTTTTGGCGAACGAACCGAAGATCTCGTTGCCTTCGTTGAGCTTGAAGTTGAAGCCGGCCTGCGGCAGCAGGCCCTTCTTCGAGGTCAGGCTGCTGTTGTTGGCATAGCTGCCCAGCGGCGTGCGCACGCTGGTACGGGTGTGCGGCGACTTCGCGCCGATGTCGATGGTCAGGCGATCATCGAACAGGCGGAAGCGGTCCTGCACGTAGAACTGGCGGGTGATGGTGGTGTAGCGCTGGTGCCACACGCGCTGGTCCGGGTTGCGCAGGAAGAAGTCGTCGGTGATCGGGCCGTCGATGTAGTAGAAGTTGCGCTGCACGCTGTGGCCGTTGTCCTCGTACCAGAGGCCGGCTTCCAGTTCGTGGCCACCGACGTTCCAGGTGAACGCCGAGGTCACGCCGGTACGGTCGATCGCGTACTCGGTGGTGCGGATCGAGATCGGAATCTCGCGGCTGGTGCCCGGGTTCGACGGATTGGACGGGCTGAACCAGTGGCCCTGGCCACGGTTGCTGTGGTTGTAGACGTTGACCTTCAAGCGCATCGACTCGTTCAGGCCGAAATCGCCGGCAATGCTGGACAGGTCATCGTTGCGCAGGCCGTGGCCGGAGTAGTACGCATCCCACGGGCTGTTGACGCCGCCGCTGAACTTGCCGCGTGCGGCGGCGACGGCGCGATCCCAGTCCGGCGCGTAGTTGTCCCAGTCCCAGCCGAGGCGATCGATCATTTCCAGCGACAGATCCTGGTAATCGGCCTCGACGCGGCGCGAGGCGTTGAACAGCGCGGTGATCTTGCTGTCCGTTCCGAAGTTGTAGGTGGCCTTGCCGTTGAACTGCTTCAGCTCCTGCGAGCCCTTGCCCTTCCACTTGTCACCTTCCGAATATACGCCGGACAGGTAGGCGGCAAAGCCCTGGTGCTCGCCGGTATCGAGGCGTGCATAGCTGCGGCGTGCGCTGTCACTACCAAAGCTCTGTGCCAGCACGACTCCATACTCGGTGGACGGATCGATCGAGTAGAACTGGAACACGCCGCCGAGGTTGCTGGTGGACGGCGTACCCAGTGCGCCGATGCCGGTGGAGACCTCCGCACCGCCCAGGTTCTCGCTGATCACCGCGCGGCTGATATGCAGGCCGTTGCTGTTGCCATAGGCCATGTTGCCCAGCGGGATGCCATCGAGGGCGTAGCCCAGGCGGTTCTGGTTGAAGCCACGCAGGCTGATGGTGGTGGACCATTCGTAGGCGCCGGTGGCATCGGCCGATTCGAAATGCACGCCGGGCTTGGTCGCAAGCAGCTTCAGCGGATTGGCACCCGGCGGCAGCACCTTCATGTCCTCGGCGGTCACGCGCTGCACCTGGCGCGCTTCACCGCGGCCGATCACCGAGACCGAATCGAGGGTGGTGGCCGACTGTGCGTCGGTGGCGGGGGCGGTTTCAGCGGCAGCCAGCGACGGCAGCGAAGCACAGACCAGCAGGGCCAGCAGATTGCGGCGAAGCGGAGCGTGGGACGGCATGGGGGCGGATTCCTTGGGCACGCTGGACGCCGAAGGGCGGCGTCGAAGGGCAGCAGCGGCGGAATCGTAGAAGCGTCGCGTTACATGTCATTTACACGCCACATACGGACGTTCGGCGTTTCGAATGGTTTGCCGGCCGTGGGGTGGTTGCCGGCCAGCGGCCGGCACTACGGCTATTCGAATGAACCGACCGAGTCGTGGGCCAGGTTGTCGAAGCGGGTGTACTCGCCGAAGAACTTCAGCTTGCACGACCCGGTCGGGCCGCCACGGTGCTTGCCGATGATGATCTCGGCCAGGCCCTTGTCCGGCGAATTTTCCTTGTTGTAGTAATCGTCGCGGTAGATGAAGACGATCATGTCCGCATCCTGCTCGATTGCGCCCGATTCGCGAAGATCGGCCATCACCGGGCGCTTGTCGGTACGCGTTTCCAGCGAGCGGTTGAGCTGCGACAGCGCGATCACCGGCACGTGCAGTTCCTTGGCCAGGCCCTTCAGCGAACGCGAGATCTCCGAGATTTCGGTCGCGCGGTTTTCGCTGTTGCCCGGCACGCTCATCAGCTGCAGGTAGTCGATCACCACCAGGCCCAGATCATGCTCGCGCTTGAGGCGGCGGCACTTGGAACGCAGCACTTCCGGCGACACGCCAGGCGTGTCGTCGATGAAGATCTTGGTTTCCTTCAGCATCTTGATCGCGCTGGTGACACGGCTCCAGTCCTCGTCTTCCAGCTGGCCGGTACGCAGGCGCTGTGCGTTGATGCGGCCGTTGGAGGAAATCAGGCGCATCGCCAGCTGCGATGCCGACATTTCCATCGAGAACACCGCCACGCCCTTCTTCGACTTGATCGCCGCGTACTCGGCGATGTTCAGTGCGAAGGTGGTCTTGCCCATGGCCGGGCGCGCGGCAAGGATGATCAGGTCGGTCGGCTGCAGGCCGGAGGTCATCGCATCGAAATCGTTGTAGCCGGTCGGCAGGCCGGTGATGTTGCCGCCGTTCTCGAAGCGGCTGCGCAGCTCTTCGAAGGCATCCTTCAATGCACCGGGCATCGCCACGAAATCGGTACGGCCGCGTGCGCCCTGTTCGGCGATGGCGAACACGCTCTTTTCCGCCGAGGCCAGCAGCTCGCTGCTCTCGCGTCCCTCGGGCTGGAAACCGTCGTTGACGATGTCGGTACCCACCTGGATCAGCTGCCGCAGCACCGCCTTGTCACGCACGATCTCGGCGTAGGCCACGATGTTGGCCGCCGACGGCGTGGTACTGGCCAGTTCGATCAGGTAGGCACCATCGCCCACCAGTTCCATCTTGCCCTGCGATTCGAACCACTCACCCAGGGTCACCGCATCGAACGGCCGCTCGCGCTCGGACAGCTCACGGATCGCGCGATAGATCATCTGGTGGTCGCGGCGGTAGAAATCGCCTTCGGTCAGCTGGTCATTGACCCGGTCATAGGCCTCAGGGGCCAGCATCAGGCCACCCAGCACCGCCTGCTCGGCTTCCACCGAATGGGGCGGTACCCGCAACTGGTCGATGCGCGACTCGTCGCGATCGCGATCGAAGCCATCACCGCGCTCTCTGCGGTTGGAACGGAAGCCGGGGCGAGCGGACATGCTGCGGTGTTTCCTGCGAAAGTGGGCCGGACGAGTGTAGGCATGCGCCGACCCCGGCGGCCATGGACAATCCTGTGGATAAGCCGTGGAGAAACGGGGGATATCCGCCGGTGCCTGGCCAGACTGGCGTGGGGGCGTCGCACTGCCTGCGACGGGCGCCATTGCGGCACCCGAGCGGACATTATCGCAGATGGGGCTGGCAACCGCTGGCGTCAATCGCCCTTGACGTGAACCGCGATCAGCGCCAGGAACCGGTCCACGTAGCCCTGCAGGAATTTCTGCGTGCCTTCATTGTGGACCGTGCCATCGGCATCGATCAGGCCGTCCTTGAAATGAATGAACGCCTCGGGCTGGCCGAGCACGTGCATGTCCAGGAAGGCCAGGCTGTTGCGCAGGTGCTGCTGGGCCACGGCGGTGCCGATCTGGCCGATGGAGGCGCCGATCACCGCCGCCGGTTTGCCGGCAAACGCGCTGTCACCGTAGGGGCGCGAGCCGATATCGATGGCGTTCTTCAGCACGCCCGGCACCGACCGGTTGTATTCCGGGGTCACGAACAGCACCGCATCGGCGGCACGGACCTGGTCCTTCAGCCGGGTACCCTGCGCCGGATAGTGGCCATCGAAGTCCTGGTCGTACAGCGGCAGATCACCGATCTGCACGTACTGGAAGCGCGCACGGTCGCCGGCAATCTTCTCCAGCGCATGGGCCAGTTTGCGGTTGCAGGAATCCTTGCGCAGGCTGCCGATGAACACGGCGATGGTGGGGACGGACATCGGGACATACTCCTCACGGTGCGGGAGGCCCAGCCTAGTCGCCGGGCCCTTGCATGCCGGTGAAGATCAGCCGCCGGTCACGCCCGCGCGCACCTGCCGCCAATGCGCCTGCCAGGCCTGGAACATCAGCACGTTCCACAGATGGGTATGCCACTTGCGTTGGCCGCCGAGGAACTGCTGCCACAGCGGCTGTACCGCGGCCGCCGACAGCACGCCCTCCTGCTCCAGCCGCGCGGGCTGCAGCAGGTCTTCGGCCCACGGCCGCAGGTCGCCCTTCAGCCAGTCACTGACCGGCGCGCCGAAGCCACGCTTGGGCCGGTGCACCATCGACTGCGGCACATAACGGCCCAGCACGCGCTTGAGCAGCACCTTGCTGGTGGTTTCACTGCGCTTGAAGCCCAGCGGCAGCGACCAGGCGAACTCGGCCACGCGAGAATCCAACAACGGTGCGCGGGCTTCCAGGCTGACCGCCATCGAGGTGCGGTCGACCTTGCACAGCAGGTCATCCGGCAGGTAGGTCACGTAATCGGCCAGCATCATCGCATCGGCCGGTGTGCCGGCACCGTGCAACGGGTCGGCCAGGTCGTAGAAGCTGCCCGCGGCCTGCGCCCCGGGCACTGCCGCCGCCGGGTCGCGCCAGCGCGAGATGCGGTTGCGGTACACGTCACCGATGCCACGCGCACCGGACTCGGCCAGCAGCGCGGCCAGGCCGCCGGTACGCGAGGCCTCGCCCTGCTGCTGGGAGCGCGCGCCCATCCAGCGCCGCAGCGGCCCCGGCACACGGCCCAGCATCTGCCAGTTGCGCAGCGCGCGTACATAGCGGGTATAGCCGAAGAACAGCTCGTCGCCACCATCGCCGGACAGCGCCACGGTCACGCCCTGCCGCGCCAGGCGGGCGACCAGCGCGGTCGGCACCTGCGAGGCATCGGCGAAGGGTTCGTCGAACATCGCCGGCAACTGCGGCACCACCGCCAACGCATCGGCACCGCTGACGTAGAGTTCAGTGTGGTCGCAGCCCAGATGCGCGGCCAGTTCCTTGGCCAGCGGCGCCTCGTCGTGGCCCGAACCGGTGAACCCGATACTGAAGCTGTGCACCGGCTGGCCACTTTGTGCCTGCATCAGCGCGGCCACCAGCGACGAATCGGTGCCGCCGGACAGGAACACGCCCACCGGCACGTCGGCCACCATGCGTAGCGCCACCGCGTCACGCAGCAGCCCGTCCAGCTGCTCCTCGGCTTCCTCGATGCGGCCCTGGAACGGCGCAGCCAGCGCCGCCTGCATGCGCGCACGCGCATCCCAGTACGGGCGCTGCGCCTGTTCCGGCCGGTGCGCTGCCGCACCCGCCGCCACGGCTTCCGCATCCAGGCGCAGCACGCGGCCCGGCATCAATTTGTAGCAGCGCTGGTGGATGCTGTGCGGCGCCGGAATGTAATCCAGCCGCAGCAGCAGCGTCAGGGCGTCACGGTCGATGTCGTTGTCGAAGGCCGGGTGTTGCCACAGCGCCTTCAGTTCCGAACCGAACACCAGCGTGTCGCCGGCCCAGCCGTAGTACAGCGGCTTCTTGCCGACACGGTCGCGGGCCAGCCACAGGCACTGCTCCTGGCGGTCCCACAGCGCAATGGCGAACATGCCGTTGCAGCGCTGCAGGGTGTCTTCCATGCCCCATTGCAGAATCGCTGCCAGCAGCACCTCGGTGTCGGAGTGGCCACGGAAAACATGCCCCAGCGGCTCCAGTTCGGCACGAAGGGCGGCGAAGTTGTAGACCTCGCCGTTGTAAGCCATCACGTAGCGACCATCGGACGAGGCCATCGGCTGGTGGCCCAGCGGCGACAGGTCGAGAATGCTCAGCCGACGGTGCGCCAGCGCGATGCCGGCCCCGGCATCGACCCAGCTGCCGCCATCATCCGGCCCGCGGTGGTGCAGCGCCTCGCCCATGGCCAGGACCTGCGCCTGCAGCACCTCGGCCGACGCCACCGGCGCCGGCAACAACATTCCCGCCAATCCACACATGCATCAAGGTTCCTGCGCCAGTTCAAGGGCGGCGCCAATCACCGCATTGTCGCTTGGAAGCCCGAACATTGCTGCCCCCGCCAGCGGCGTATAGGTATCGGCACCGCAGACCCGGCGCAATGGCAGGTGGCCGAAACCGGCCTCGACCAGGGCGGTGACCACGCCCTCGCCCACCCCGCCACTGTGGCGGCCCTCATCCAGAACCAGCACGCGCCGGGCGCTGGCGGCTTGCGCGGCGATGAAACCGGCATCCAGCGGCACCAGCCAGCGCAGGTCGACCACCCGCACCTGCCAGCCCAACTGCTGCTCGATCGCCCGCGCCGCGCGCAGCGCCATCGGCACGCCGTTGCCATAGGTGTAGACCACCAGGTCGCCTGCCTCCGGCGCATAGACCCGGCCCTCGCCCGGTACCAGCGCCTGGCCCTGGGCGGGGTAGTCGAACAGCCACTGGCCATCGCCCGGCGCATGCAGGTCCTTGCTCATGTACAGCGCGATCGGCTCCAGGAACACCGCCACCCGCCCGTCCACCCGCGCCAGCGCGACCAACGTGCGCAGCATCATCACCGCATCATCGCCGCGCGACGGGCAACCGACCACCAGGCCGGGAATGTCGCGCAGCGCGGTGATCGAATTGTCGTTGTGGAAGTGGCCACCGAAGCCTTTCTGGTAGCCCAGCCCGGCCACCCGAACCAGCATCGGGTTGCGGTATTGGTCATTGGAGAAGAACTGCAGCGAGCACGCTTCGCCGCGCACCTGGTCGATGGCGTTGTGCAGATAGGCCAGGTACTGGATCTCCGGAATCGGCAGCATGCCCATGTTGGCCAGGCCCTGCGCCATGCCCAGGATCATGGTCTCGTCCAGCAGGGTGTTGAACACCCGGCGTGGGCCGAAGCGGCGCAGCAGATCCTTGGTGACGGTATAGACACCGCCCTTCTGCGCAACGTCCTCGCCGAACAGCAGGCTCTGCGGATACTTCGCCAGCAGTTCCTGCAGCCCATGGTTGATCTGGATGGCGAGGTGCCGAGGTGCCTGCCGCTCGGGCAGGGCCTCCGCACCGCCATACAGCGCTTCGCGCGCATCGGCGGGCACCTCGCGCCGCGCCTCGGCCTGCACCGCCGCCGGCGTGTACGGTGCCAGCGGCGCCATCACCTCCTGTAGCGACTGCAGCGTCGGGCGGCCTTCGGCATCCGCCGCCGCGGCCATGCAGCGCGCGCGCATCGTTTCGTAGGCGACCTCGATGGTGGCCGCATCCATCCAGCCCGACTCCATCGCGATCTGCGCCGAGCGCAGCAGCGGATCCTGCGCCTCGGCCGCGCACAGCTCCGGCAGCGCGCGCCATTCCACCTCGAAATCGGTGCCGGCGTGGCCCATCAGGCGGGTGGTGCGCAGATGCAGGAAGGTGGGCCGCCGCGTGCGCCGGCAGTGCTCCACCGCCGCCTGCACCTGGGCGTGCCCGGTGGCCAGATCGAGACCATCAGCGAAGAAATAGTCGAGCCCCGGCTGGCGGCTGAAGCGCTCGGCAATCCAGCCTTCCGGCGTCTTCACTGAAATGCCCAGCCCGTTGTCCTCGCAGACGAACAGGATCGGCGCCGGCAGCTTCTGGTAGGCCGACCACATCGCGGTGTTGAACGCGGTCTGCGCGGTGGCATGGTTGGCCGAGGCGTCGCCGAACGAGCACAGCACGATGCTGTCGGCCGGGATCGGCAACGGCTGCCCCAGGCGCTTGCCGCTCTCGATGGCCAGCGCGGTGCCCAACGCTTTCGGCAGGTGCGACGCGATGGTCGAGGTCTGCGGCAGCACCCACAACGGTTTGCTGCCCCACACCTTGTGGCGGCCCCCGCTGGCCGGGTCATCGGCGCTGGCGGCGAAAGACAGTGCGGCATCGCGCAGCGGATCGATGCCCGGCACCTGGCGCGAACGCTCGGCCATGAAGGCACCAGAGCGATAGTGCAGGAAGGCTGGATCGGTATGCCGGCAGGCCCGCGCCAACAGCGCGTTGCCTTCGTGGCCGGAGGAACCGATGGTGTAGAAGACCTTGTTCTGAACGCGCAGCACGCGTGCCATCAGGTCCAGCTGGCGGCTGGCCAGCTGCGAATCGAACAGTTCGCCAAACGCTGCGGCAGTGAGCGTGCTGCCCGGCAGGATCGGCGCATCCGGCGCCGGGCGCGGACGCGGGGTTCCACGCCAACCACGCACCGCATCGAGAAAGTTGACGTCGCACACTTCGGCGCGGTTGAGCACGCGCATGCGTGCGGGAATCGGATCTGGAACCACAGCGAACATCGAACACCCTCCGTGTCGTTGTTGCATTCCGCCCGGCGTTGGCCAGGCGCTACCCTGTGGGGGTCACCCTGGTGAGACTCACGCAGCCTCGAATCGCGAGCGCACTTCGGCAGTCACGGCCGGCATCGGCAGGAAGCGCGGTTGTTCACGCACGCGCTGCAGCCAGCCACGCACTTCCGGGAATGGCTGCAGGCTGATACCGCCCTCTCCCGCCACGTCGGTATAGGCGAACAACGCGATATCGGCGACGCCATATCCGTTGCCGGTGAACCACTGCGCTTCGCGCAGATGTTGCTCCATTACTGCCAGCGCGGTGGCGGCGCGCTCGTGCAGGCGCGGCAGTTCGGCTCGGCGCGGTGAATCAGCGGGGGTCCAGCCACGGATGAAGCGCGCCACCGCCACGCACGGCTCGTGCGTGTACTGCTCGAAGAACATCCAGCTCAACGCCTGCGCGCGCTCCCAGCCATCGGTGGGCAGATACGGCGTGCCCTCGGCCAGCCAGAACAGGATCGCGTTGGATTCGGTCAGCACGCGGCCATCGTCGCGGACGATCAGCGGCACCTTGGCATTCGGATTCAACGCCAGGAATTCGGGGGTGTGGGTCTGGCCATGGGCGCTGTCCACCTCCACCCAGCGGTAGCGGCTGCCGAGCTGCTCCAGCAGCAGGCGCACCTTGTGGCAATTGCCCGAGACCGACATGCCATGCACCGTCAACGGGACGCGCTCTTCCACCATCGCCTGCTCCATCGGATCCGGCCGGCGGCCAGCTGCGTGCAGTCTGGCAAGCGCGCCGATGAATGCCAAGCGCGGGTGCAGCATGGCAACCCGGTAGTGCCGGCCGCTGGCCGGCAATCGCGTTGCGGCAGATTCATGCGATTGCCGGCCAGCGGCCGGCACTACCGGGCAAGGCTCAGCGCGCGCGCTGCCGCCACTGCTCGCGCGACTGGCCCCAGATCTGCATCGGCTTGTCGTTGTACGGCGGCGGCAGTTCCCCCATCCGCAGCAGCGTGCTGCCGAGCTTGCGCGCGACCGCCCGCGAGTTGTCGTTGTTCTCGGCGATGGTGTGGATCACTTCGTCCCAGCCCAGCATGTCGAACGCCCAATCGATTGCTGCGACCGCCGCTTCCGGCGCATAGCCCCGGCCCCAGCTGGCATGACGGATGCCCCAGCCGACCTCGGTACCGGGCCAGTCCTGCGGTTGCCAGGGCCCCATCCGCCCGATCCAGTCACCGCTGGATTTCTCGATCACGCTGAACATCGAGAAGCCAAACAGCTGCCAGGCGCCAGCCAGGCTGCAGAAGCCACGCCAGGCCACCGACGGCGGCTGCACGCCACCGAGGGTGCGCATGGTTTCCTCATCAGCGCAGAATGCCAGATACGGTTCGTAGTCCTCGCGCAGCAGCGGGCGCAGGATCAGCCGTTCGGTTTCGATGCGCAGGTCGAAGATGCTCATGCCGGCTCCATGTCGAAGGAAGCGTCCATGATGGTGGATTCGCGCCCCGCGCGGATGAATTTCGCCGGCTGCAACGAAACGGGCCGGCATAAGCCGGCCCGTCAGGCACTGCATGCTGCGTCTGGATTACTGGCGCGTGCTGGCCGCCGTGGCACCGGCAGCAGCGGTCTGCGTGACCAGCTGGCCGTCGACCACCGGCAGGCGATCGCTGGCCGGCTTGTTGTCCATGCGCACGGTCTTCTCGGCGCCGTCGTAGCGGTAGGTCACGTTGTAGCCCTTCACCACGTCGTTGGTACCCATGGCAATGCGGTTGCCCGGCTTGCTGGCCATGCGCATGGTGCCGGTGGTGCCATCCTCGTTGCGGTAGGTCACGTTGTAGCCGGTGACGCGGCTCGACTCGGAGGTCGCGGTCTCGGTGTGGCACTGGCGCTCGGTGCGGTTGACCACGCGGCCACCCACATGGCGCTTGTCGATCTGGTTGCCGATGAAGCCACCGGCCACCGCGCCGGCCGCAGTGGCGGCCTTCTTGCCATTGCCGCCGCCGACCTGGTTGCCCAGCAGGCCACCCACCACAGCACCGACCACGGTGCCGCCGACGTTGCCGTCACGTTCCGGCAGGCGCTCCTGCACCGTCACGTCCTGGCAGACTTCATGCGGGGTCTGGGTGGTGGAGGTCTCACGCACCGCGTCGGTGCCGATCACGGTGGCATACGCCTTCTGCTTCTCGGTGATCGGGTCGACCTTCAGCACATCGGCATATTCCAGCCCACGCGGTGCGGTCGGGTCGAGAGTGTCACCACGCGCGCCATCGTCGGTGGCGTTGCCATCGACCAGGCGCGATTCACCATTGGGGGTTCCGGCGCTGATGGAATCGGGCGATCTGTCGCCACTCTTCATGAAGGCGGCAGTGGCGATGCCACCGACCAGCAGCGCGCCCGCTGCGACCAGGACAGTTGTAGTTGTGCTTTTCATGACCTGCTCCTTGCGGACCATCCGCAACGTTCTCGAATCAGATTGCAGCATGCGCTGCCTGAACGGAATCTCCACATTTCCTGCTCATTCCCGTAACCCATTCAGCATCGGGAAATGCTGGGCCCGTGGTAGCGTTTGCATATTCCTCAAGAGGACCCCCGCCATGGCCAACCCGATGCTGCTGCCGGTACTGCAATGGGCGCGCCGGCTGCGCTACCCCACCCTGTTCAAGCTCACCGCGGGCCTGTTCGCGCTGACCCTGTTCATCCCGGACCCGATTCCGTTCGTCGATGAGCTGGTGCTCGGCTTCGGCACCCTGCTGCTGGCCAACTGGAAGCGCCGCAACACCACCACGCCTCCGCCGCTGGAGCAGCATTGAGCCTGCTGGTCGACAGCCACTGCCATCTGGACGCCAGCGAGTTCGACCGCGACCGCGCCGCGGTGGTCGAGCGTGCGCAGGCCGCTGGCGTGCACCAGCAGGTGGTGCCGGCGGTGACCGCAGCCAGCTGGCCGAAGCTGCGCGAGGTCTGCCAGCAGGCGCCGGGGCTGTACCCGGCCTACGGCCTGCATCCGATGTTCCTGGCCGAGCACCAGCCTGGGCACCTGCCGCTGCTGCGCGAGTGGATCGAACGCGAACGCCCCTGCGCGATCGGCGAATGTGGTCTGGACTTTTTCGTTGAAGGCCTGGATGCCGAGGCGCAACAGGCATATTTCATCGGTCAGCTGGAACTGGCCCGTGAGTTCGAGCTGCCGGTGATCGTGCATGCACGGCGCGCGGTGGATGCGGTGATCGCCGCGATCCGTCGCGTCGGCGGCCTGCGCGGCGTGGTGCACAGCTTTTCCGGCAGTCCAGAACAGGCAGCGCAACTGCACAGGCAGGGCTTCCTGCTCGGGCTCGGCGGCCCGTTGACCTACGAACGCGCGCAACGCCTGCAGCGGCTGGTGCGCGAGATGCCGCTGGAACAGCTGCTGCTGGAGACCGACGCTCCGGACCAGCCTGACGCCGGCATCCGCGGCCAGCGCAACGAACCGGCACGGCTGGCGATCATCGCCCGCCACGTGGCGGCGCTACGCGGGATGGAGCTGGACGCGGTGGCCCAGGCCACGACGGAGAACGCGCGGCGGCTGTTCGCGCTGCCCGCAATGCAACGGTAGGTGCCGGCCGCTGGCCGGCATCTGCGCTGATTCAATCATTCCGGAGTTGCCGGCCAGCGGCCGGCACTACCATCACGCGTCAGCGTGATCCTCGACCACTTCGGCCTTCACCTTCTTCGGCTCCAGCAGCATTTCAAGCGCCTTGCCGACCGCCGCGAACGCGAACGCACCGGTGATGTGGGTCGCCGCACCCAGGCCCGCGCCGCAGTCCAGCTTCAATGCCGCATCAGCGCCCAGGTTCGGGCGGATGCCACAGACGCTGCCATCGGCCTGCGGGTACTTCACATTCTCCAGCGAATACACCGCCGGCACGCCGAAGTAGCGCTTGGCATTCTTCGGAAAGTTGAACTCGCTGCGCAGCTTCTTGCGGATCAACGCCAGCATGGCGTCGTGCTCGGTGCGCGAGACATCGCGGATGCGCACCAGGGTGGGATCGGTGCGGCCACCGGCGGCCCCCACGGTCAGCAGCGGCAGCTTGCGGCGGCGGCACCAGGCAATCGTCTCGACCTTGACCCGGAAGCTGTCGCAGGCATCGATCACCAGATCAAAGCCACGGTCCAGCAGTTCGGCCATGTTCGACACCGTCAGGAACGCCTGTACGGCATCGACCGCGATGTCCGGGTTGATCGCGCGGCAGCGTTCGGCCATCGCCTCGGCTTTGTTGCGGCCGTAGTTGCCTTCCATCGCCGGCAGTTGCCGGTTGGTGTTGGACACGCAGATGTCATCGGCATCGATCAGGGTCAGGTGACCGACCGCCGAACGGGCCAATGCCTCCACCACCCACGAGCCAACGCCACCCATGCCCACCACCGCCACGCGGCTGCCCTGCAGGCGCTCGAGTGCGCCCACGCCATACAGCCGTTCGATGCCGGCGAAGCGTTGTTTGACCTGTTCGTTCATCCGGCTATTTTAACGTGCAGGCGCCAGCGCCTGCAGCGCGCCGGCATCGAACCCACCGTTGCACGTCCGGAGAGCCCGCCATGAACGCCAGCCCGCCCCGCCGCCCGTCCACCGCCTACCGCTATCTGTTCGTGCTCGGCCTGGGCCTGTTGATCGGCCTGATCGCCACGGTGATGGTCGGCCGCGCCCTGCAGGCCCGCCGCGATCCGTTCCCGGACAGCCTGATGCAGGTGATGCAACGGCAATCACAGCTGCTGCAGCAGGCCCAGCAGCAGAACCGCTGCAGCCTGGCCGACAGCGTGCCGCGGTTGCAGGCGATGCGCCTGCTGTCCAACGACCTGGACCTGGCCTTTCCCGGGCTGAAGGACAGCGCGCAGTTCCAGCAACATGCCAGCCAGCTGCGCGGCAACCTCAACGCCGCTCTGGCTGCGCCGCCCAGCGACTGCACGGCCCTGGCCCGGGTGGTGGAAACGGTGCAGGCCGACTGCCGCGCCTGCCACCAGGACTTCCGCTGAGCCGCATTCATCCTGCAGCCGGACAAGGCCTGCGCGGTTGGCGCCTTGTTCACGTTCAAAAGGGGACGATTCGTCCACCCTGCTGCATGATGCAGTACCACCCCAGACACCCGCCTTCACGGCCAGGAGACGCCCCATGAAGATCCAGCTCATCGCCGCCAGCGCCATCGCTACCCTTGCCCTGGCTGGCTGTGCCACCTCGCCCGGCTACGGCGGTGGTGGTTACAACAACGGCTACAACAATGGCGGCTACGGCAACAATGGTGGCTACAACCAGGGCCGCTGCGCCGACTGCGGCATCGTGACCCGCATCAACACCGTGCAGTCCGGCCGTACCGCGCCCAGCGCGACCGGCGCGATCCTGGGCGGCATCGTCGGCGCCGTGGCCGGCCACGAGATCTCCGACCACACCGGCGGCAGCCGTGGCAACAAGAACATCGCCGCCGCTGCGGGCGCGGTCGGTGGCGCACTGGCCGGCAACCAGATCCAGAAGAACGTGACCAGCGACACCTACGACATCAGCGTGCGCATGGACGATGGCCGCACCATCGTGGTCAACCAGCGCGACCTCGGCGGCATCCGCGAGAACACCTACGTGCGCGTGGTCAACGGCAAGGTCATCCTGCGCTGACCTGCATCGGGCCGATGGCAAAGAAAAGGCCCGCTTGCGCGGGCCTTTTCATTTGACGGTATGCAGCGCGATCAGGTCGGCTGAACGGCGTCGGCCTGCAGGCCCTTCTGGCCCTGCACGACGGTGAAGGTGACCTTCTGGCCTTCCTTCAGGCTCTTGAAGCCCTGGGTCTGGATGGCACGGAAGTGCACGAACACGTCTTCGCCGTTTTCACGGCTGATGAAGCCGAAGCCCTTTGCATCGTTGAACCACTTGACGGTACCGGTCTCGCGATCAGACATCTCACTAACTCCCTGGTGACTCTCTCTTGTTGTAGGAAACGCCTGGTGGGCGGCTGACAAGCAAGGGGGAAGCGAGGTGCATCGATGCAGCGGATCGGGAAGATCTTGCTTCATCAGGCCACGATCCACGGTGACCTTGCCAAGCTCAGCGACTGCAACTTAACCCGCCCAAAACGAAAAAGCAACTGGCAAAATCTTTCACTGTCAACCCCAAAACGACCACCATACGGGACAGCATGGGACTCTCATTCATCTTATATCTGCTAGCGGTCATTTTTGTCCTCGTCGGCATCGCCGGAATCATCCTTCCGGCCCTCCCCGGCATCCCGCTGGTGTTCATCGGACTGCTGCTGGCGGCGTGGGCCGACGGCTTCGCCCACGTCGGCTGGCCGACCCTGGTCGCGCTGGGCGTACTGACCCTGCTCTCGCTGCTGGTGGACGTACTGGCCACAGTGGTGGGTGCGCAGCGGGTCGGTGCCAGCCGCAAGGCGCTGTGGGGCACGTTCGTCGGCAGCATCGTCGGGCTGTTCTTCATGCCGATCGGCCTCTTTGCCGGGCCCCTGATCGGCGCCCTGGCCGGCGAGTACTGGCACACCCGTGAACTGGGCCGCTCGACCAAGGTGGGTCTGGCCACCTGGCTCGGCATCCTGCTCGGCCTGGCGTTGAAGCTGGCGGTGGTGATCGCGATGCTGGGCCTGTTCGCCTTCGCCTGGTTCCTGTAACCCGCACCGTCTTCACGCCGCGCGCACGCGGTGGCCGTGCATAAACCGTGGGGGCTGGCCGCGATGCGGTACAGCCGCCACACTGTGCGATTCCCGTATTCACCGAAGGGCCTGCTGGAATGACCCTCCCCCCGCTGCTTCCCCGCCTTGCGCCGCTGGCGCTGGCCCTGGCCAGTGCCCCATTGGCCGCGCAGGAATTCGTGCCCAGCACCGATACCTCGCCCGCGGCGTGTGCCGCCATCACCACTGACGCGGCGCGCCTGGCCTGCTATGACCGCCTGTTCGCGCATACGCCGCAGGCCACGGCCGCCGCCGATGCCGCTGCCGAGGCGGCCGCGCAGGCCCGTCGCGAAGAACGCCAGACCGCACGCGTGAGCCAAGGCGAAGAGAAACTGCGCGAGCGGGTCAGCGACCTGTTCCGCCCCGCTGCGCCGGACAGCGCGCTGGCCAATGCCGGCCGCGGTTCGCTGTTGGACAGCCGCTGGGAACTGGCCGAGGACTCCAAGCTCGGCCCATTCCAGCTGCGTGCCTACAAGCCGGTGTACCTGCTGCCGGCGTTCTGGACCAGCGACCGCAACACCACGCCGCATTCGCCGAATCCGGCCAACACGGTCACCACGCCGCAGGTGCTGGACAGCGCCGAACTGAAGTTCCAGATCAGCTTCAAGACCAAGATCGCCGAGAACCTGTTCGGCGACAACGGCGACATCTGGGCCGGCTATACCCAGAGCTCGCGCTGGCAGGCCTACAACGGCGAGGATTCGCGCCCGTTCCGCGAAACCAATTACGAGCCGGAAGTGATGATGGTGTTCCGCAACGGCTACTCGATCGGTGGCTGGCGTGGACGCATGACCGGCATCGCGCTGAACCACCAGTCCAACGGCCGTGCCGACCCACTGTCGCGCAGCTGGAACCGGGTGATGCTCAACATCGGCCTGGACCGCGAGAACTGGGCGCTGGTGCTGCGGCCGTGGTACCGCATTCCCGAGACCCGCAGCGACGACAACAATCCGGACATCGAGGACTACATGGGCCGCGGTGATGCGACCCTGACCTGGAACCGCAACGGCCACGAAGTCTCACTGATGGCGCGCCACTCGCTGCGCACCGGCAGCCGTTCGCACGGCGCCCTGCAGCTGGATTACGGCTTCCCGATCAGCAACCTGCTGCGCGGCCATGTGCAGGTCTTCGACGGCTATGGCGAGAGCCTGATCGACTACAACCACAAGGCCACCTACGTGGGCGTGGGCGTGTCCCTGCTGGAGTGGTTCTGATGGACGTGACGATCTGGCACAACCCGGCCTGCAGCAACTCGCGTGGCGCATTGAAGCTGATCCGCGATGCGGGCTTCGATCCGGAGGTGATTGAGTACCTGGGCAACCCACCCGACGTGGCTACGCTGCGCCAGGTACTGGCCGAATCCGGGCTGGACGCGCAGGCGCTGGTGCGCAGCAAGGAAGCACAGTTCACCGAACTGGGACTGGAAGAGGCCGACGATGCCACGCTGCTGGCCGCGATGGCCGCACACCCGCGCCTGATCAACCGCCCCGTGGTGCGCACGCCCAAGGGCACCCGGCTGTGCCGTCCACCGGAAACGGTGCTGGAGATCCTGTAACGGAAAAGGGGACGGAGGGGATCAAGTCGTTTGTGCACAAGCGACTTGATCCCTTCCGTCCCCTTTTCTGGTTACCGCCAGTCGGTGATGCCCTCGCGGCGGTAGACCTCGGCGAATGCAGGGCGCCCCTTCATCGTTGACGCGTGCGCCTTGAGCGCCGGCCAGGTGTCGCTGGGCTTCGGCATGTTGCGCGACCAGCGCATCAGCATCACCAGCATGTAGTCGACCACGCAGGGCGTGGCACCCAGCAGATACGGTCCGTGCGCCTGCAGGTGCGTGGCCACATGCTGCCAGGCCGCCTCAAGGCGCTGACGGGCCATCTCGCGGCTCGCTTCGATGTTTGCCTCGCCCCCCATTTCATGCGGATAGAACCAGGCACGATAGGCCGGCTGCAGCGTATTGGCACACCAGAACATCCAGCGGTAGGCATCGGCGCGCTGCGGCGTACCCAGTGCCGGCAGCAGGTTGGCGTCTGGATGGCGGTCAGCCAGATACAGTGCGATCGCCGCCGCTTCGGTCAGTACCAAGCCATCGATCAGCAGTGTCGGCACCACACCGGCCGGATTCAGCGCCAGGTACTCCGCCGACTTGTGCTCGCGCGCGTCGAAATCCAGCAGCACCAGTTCGTGCTCGATGCCCAGCTCGATCAGCAGCCAGTGCACCACCAGCGCGGCGGTACTGGTTGAACCATACAGCGTGGTGCTCATGCGGAAGATCCTGTGCAGGTGGATCAGCCGATTATGCGCCCACGCGCGCAATCGTTGCTCAGCCGCAGCGGCTCATGCAGGTATCGCGGCCTTCGCTACAGGACATGATCGGCGTGCGTATCGCGCAGTCGTGCGTCTTCAGTTCACAGGAACGGCGCAGCTCGGGGTTGGCAATGTCCTTGCAGCGATTGTCCGGCGCCGGCACCATCTGTTGTTCGCAGCTGAAGTCGTTGCTGCCGATACTGCCCCGCGCCATGCAGCTGCGATAGTCGGCCTGGCACTGCATGCGGCACTGCGAGGAGGCGGAGAAATCCGCACCTTCGTAGGATGAGGTTGTGCTGCAGCCGGCCAGGACCAGCAGGAACACAGCCGCGACGGATCGATGCAGGCGCATGGGCACATCCAGTGCAGGGGTGTGCCGACCCTAGCAGACTACGGTTACTCGTGCAGGCAGCGACGCGCGCCCCCGATCAGTACACGGGAATGCCGGTGTCGGTGCGGGCTTCATTCACGGTGCCGCCGCAGGAGAGCAGGCACTGGGCGTACGGAGCACTGCATGAAGGAAGCGCCGGGGAACCGCAGTAGGTGCCGGCGCCGTTGCCCCCTTCACAGTTGTGCCGCTGCTTGTCGTCGGCGATACCACTGCAACGGCTGATGATCCGGCTCTTCTCGCTTTCGCAGCTGCGCTGATCCGATTCCGCGCGGGCGCGGTTGTGGAAGTCGCACGTCGCCTTCTGGCTCTCGCAGACCGACGCGCAGATCTTCCCCGCTTCGTGGGTTGGCGGTTCGACGAAATAACGTGGCCCGCAGGCACTGCACGCCAGCGCAACGACCAGCAATACGAAAACACGCGACCACTGCAGCACGAAGGACTCCCTTCCAATACGTCAGACAGCGCACGTTAGCAGAGCACACCATCCACGGGCAGGCTGCATGCAACAACGGCGCCACACGGGCGCCGTTGTCTGGACCGGAACGGGAGGAATTACTCCACCACCACCGGAATCTTGCCGATGCGGGCCTGCCATTCGCGCGGGCCGGTCTTGTGCACCGATTCGCCAGTGGAGTCGACCGCCACGGTCACCGGCATGTCCTGCACGGTGAACTCGTAGATCGCTTCCATGCCGAGGTCGGCGAAACCGACCACCTTCGCCGCCTTGATCGCCTTGGACACCAGGTAGGCCGAACCACCGACGGCCATCAGGTAGGCCGACTTGTTGTCACGGATCGCCTCGATGGCCGCCGGGCCGCGCTCGGCCTTGCCGACCATGCCCAGCAGGCCGGTCTGTTCAAGCACCTGACGGGTGAACTTGTCCATGCGGGTCGCCGTGGTCGGACCAGCCGGGCCCACCACTTCGTCGCGCACCGGATCGACCGGGCCGACGTAGTAGATGAAGCGGCCCTTCAGATCGACCGGCAGTTCCTCGCCCTTGTTGAGCATGTCGACCATGCGCTTGTGCGCGGCGTCGCGGCCAGTCAGCAGCTTGCCGTTCAGCAGCAGGGTCTGGCCCGGCTTCCAGCTGGCCACATCTTCCGGCGTGATCGTGTCCAGGTCCACGCGGGTGCCCTTGGACGAATCGTAGGTCAGCTTCGGCCAGTCCTCCAGCGACGGCGGGTCCAGCATCACCGGGCCGCTGCCATCCAGGGTGAAGTGCGCATGGCGGGTGGCCGCGCAGTTCGGGATCATCGCCACCGGCAGGTTGGCCGCATGAGTCGGGTAATCGTTGATCTTGATGTCGAGCACGGTGGTCAGGCCACCCAGGCCCTGCGCGCCAATACCCAGCGCGTTGACCTTCTCGTACAGCTCCAGGCGCAGCTCTTCAATGCGGTTGGACGCACCACGGGCCTGCAGCTCGGTGATGTCGATCGGCTCCATCAGCGCTTCCTTGGCCAGCAGCATCGCCTTCTCGGCGGTGCCGCCGATGCCGATGCCGAGCATGCCCGGCGGGCACCAGCCGGCGCCCATGGTCGGCACGGTCTTCAGCACCCAGTCGACGATGGAATCGGACGGGTTGAGCATGGCGAACTTGGTCTTGGCTTCCGAACCACCACCCTTGGCGGCGACGATGACGTCGACGGTGTTGCCCGGCACCACCTTGACGTTGACCACGCCCGGGGTGTTGTCCTTGGTGTTGATGCGCTTGCCGGCCGGATCAGCCAGCACCGAAGCGCGCAGCTTGTTGTCCGGGTGCATGTAGGCACGGCGCACGCCTTCATTGGCCATGTCTTCCACGCCCATGGTGGCGTCGTCCCAACGCACGTCCATGCCGATTTCCAGGAACACGGTGACGATGCCGGTGTCCTGGCAGATCGGACGGTGGCCTTCGGCGCACATGCGCGAATTGATCAGGATCTGCGCCATCGCTTCCTTCGCGGCCGGCGACTCCTCGCGCTCGTAGGCGGCGGCAAGGTTCTTGATGTAGTCGACCGGGTGGTAGTACGAGATGTACTGCAGCGCGTCGGCGATGGACTGGATGAGGTCTTCCTGCTTGATCGATGTCACGACTTGCTCGCTTGCTGGAGGCTGGCGGGGGTAATCCCCCCATTTTACCCCCTCCCCCGGCCGCAGGGTGGTAGTGCCGGCCGCTGGCCTGCACTATCCACGCACACCTTCTGTCACGCCACGCGCCACTGCGGCGTCCTTGCCCACATGAACGCTGAAACCGCTTTCCAGACCCACCGTCCGCGCCTGATGGCGCTGGCCTACCGCCTGCTCGGCAGTCGCGCGGACGCCGAAGACGTGGTCCAGGATGCCTGGTTGCGCTGGTCCGGCGCCGACCCGGCGGCCGTCCGCGACCCCGAAGCCTGGCTGGTCACCACCACCACCCGGCTCGGCCTGGACCGGCTGCGCGCAGCCAAGCGCGAGCGCGTGCATTACGTCGGCCCGTGGCTGGCCGAGCCACTGGCGGTCACCCTGGAGCCCGACCCAGCGCCCGGCCCCGCCCAGCTGCATGCGTTTGCCGACGATGTCTCGGTGGCTTTCCTGACCCTGCTTGAACAGCTCGGCCCCGAGGAACGCGCCGCCTTCCTGCTGAAGGAAGCCTTCGACCACGATTACCGTGAGATCGCCGACCTGATCGGCCACAGCGAGGCCAACTGCCGGCAGCTGGTGCATCGTGCCCGGCAGCGCCTGCAGGCCGGGCGGCCGCGCTTCAACGCCGACGCCAGCCAGCACCGGCAGCTGCTGGCGCGCTTCATGGACGCTTCCCAGCGTGGCGACAGCGAAGCGATCCAGGCCCTGCTGCACGCCAACGCGCTGCTGGTCTCCGACGGTGGCGGCGTGGTCACCGCAGCGGTGCGCCCGCTGCTGGGCGCCGAACGCATCGGCCGCCTGTTCTGGGCCATCGCGCGCCGCGGCGCGGTGCACCCGGCGCAGTTGGGCTATGTCAACGGCGAGCCGGCGATCCTGCGCTTCCAAGGCGATCGCCTGCACTCGGTCACCACCATCGAGGTGGTCGATGGCCGCATCGCCAACGTGTACAGCGTGTTGAATCCGGAAAAGTTGCCGGACGTTGTCACGCGCGGTGACGGCACGGCGTCCTTGTAATGAAAGGCGGCCATCGTGGCCGCCGTGGAGCCGAAAATGTCCGACCACGCCTCTCCCCGCGTCCCTTATACCCGCCTGGCCGCCGAAGCCTTCAAGGGCCTGCTGGCCACCAGCCAGGCGGTGCATGACAGCTCGATTGATCCGACCCTGATGGAACTGGTGTTCCTGCGCGTGTCGCAGCTCAACGGCTGCGGCTATTGCATGGACATGCATGCCACCACGCTGCGCAAGGGCGGCATCGAGCCGCGCAAGCTCGATACCCTGCCGGCCTGGCACGAAAGCCGTTTCTTCGATGCACGCGAGCGTGCGGCGCTGGGCTGGGCCGAGGCACTGACCCGGCTGACCGACGGTGCACCGTCACAGGCGGCGTTCGATGCACTGGCACCGCACTTCGATGAGAAGGGCATCAGTGACCTGAGCATGGGCATTGCGGTGATCAATGCCTGGAACCGGCTGGGCGCCGGGCTGCTGCCGCCGCTGCCCTGAGCGCTTCGTTGACAGTGCCTGGACCGCCGGGCACTGTACCTGCCCCGCAGGAAGCATCCGAACGTCATGGCCGACGAAGCCCCCGACACGCCCAGCAAGGAGGCGCTGAAGGCGCTGACCCAGTACCGGGAGCGGGACACCGCGCCGCCCGAACTCCTGTCGACGCTTGAACGGCATGGACTGTTGTGGCCCGTCGAACATCCGGGCCATGAGGCCCTCCAGGTGCGGATGTTCGCCGCCTATGCCCGCGCCGACCGCCAGCATGTGGCAGACAACTTCATCCTCGGCGTGCAGGAGAACCGCAGCGACCTGCGCGCCGGGCTGTCGGCGTATGCGTTCATGGTGCACTTCCCCAGGCATCAGGAGCAGCCACACCCCAGCCTCGCCTGTGCGGTCTGCGGCCAGGTCCGCGAAGGCAGATTCGACCCGACCACCTGGGCGCGCGTCCGCCACAACATCGGGGTCGTGCTCGGCGGAAGCGTAAACGCCATCACCTTCCTGTTGGAACAACACAATCTGACGCCCAGACGGGCGCCCGGCGACATGAGCACACTGGTGGCACTGCTGCGGCTGCTGCACCACGAGAGCGACGCCAAGGACACCCCGTCGATCATCGTCAAACGCGTGCGCGCGCTGCCGGGCCTGAAACTGTCCGTCGAGCAGGCGCGTCACCTGCTGGATGCCCTGGGCCATGCCGGGCTGCTGCAGACCCCCGAGCATCCCGGCCTGGCGCAACGCTTCACCCGGGTCGGCCTGGCACCGCGCACGTCGCGCTCTTCGGACTGGAGCTATCCCGTCGATTTCTGGAAAGGCGCCTACGGCATCGACAGCGGGGCCCTGCGCTTCTGGTTCGCTCACCATCCTGCGCTGCTGGCTGCGCTGGACTGAGCGCGCAGGCGGCGCCGACGCGCTGCCCTGCCGGCGCATGGCAGGCATGCGCCCCGTTCATGCCTCCGCCACGCGCAGGGCGCGCACAATACGCACATGCCTGCTACCCCCACCGCTGGCGCTGCCGCCGCGAAGAAACCCAGCCTGCGCCAGCGCTTCAGGGCGATGCGCAACCTGCCACCGTTCCTGCGCATGGTCTGGAAGACCAGCCCCGCGCTCACCCTGGCCAGCCTTGGCCTGCGCCTGATCCGTGCGCTGCTGCCGGTGGCGATGCTCTACGTCGGCAAGCTGATCATCGACAGCGCCCTGAACCTGAGCCAGCACGACGCTGGCTTCCCGCCGCTGGGCGAAGCACTGTCCAGCGGCATACTGAATCCGCTGCTGGGCCTGCTGGCGCTGGAATTCGGCCTGGCCATCGCCTCGGATCTGCTCGGCCGGCTGGTCAGCTACGCCGATGCCCTGCTCTCGGAACTGTTCGCCAACGTCACCAGCATCCGGTTGATGGAACACGCGGCAACGCTGGATCTGGAGGACTTCGAGGACCCGGACCTGCAGGACAAGCTGGACCGTGCGCGACGCCAGACCATGGGCCGGATGAACCTGATGAGCCAGTTGTTCGGCCAGGTGCAGGACGCGATCACCGTGGCCAGCCTCGCCGTCGGCCTGCTGGTCTACGCGCCGTGGTTGATCCTGCTGCTGGCGCTGGCCCTGGTGCCGGCCTTCATCGGCGAATCGCACTTCAACGCGGCCGGCTACAGCCT
The DNA here is from genome assembly GCF_056481995.1 of Stenotrophomonas sp. 80084_Sma. Taxonomy (NCBI): domain Bacteria; kingdom Pseudomonadati; phylum Pseudomonadota; class Gammaproteobacteria; order Lysobacterales; family Lysobacteraceae; genus Stenotrophomonas; species Stenotrophomonas sp. 80084_Sma. Next base: position 3,184,663 of record NZ_CM151177.1, read on the forward strand.
CAACTTCCAGTGGACGCCGGAGCGCCGCCAGCTCGACTACCTGCGCCAGCTCGGTGCCAGCGTGGAAACGGCCAAGGAAGTGAAGATCTACAACCTGCACCGCTTCCTGGTGGAGCGCTACCGGCGCCTGTCGGTGGCGCTGTTCCAGGCCAACCGCGCCCTGGCCCGGCGCCGCGCGTTCTGGGGCACGCTGCTGGCCGCACTGGGAACGCTGGGCTACTACACCGCCTACGCCTACATCGCCTGGCGCACGGTGCGCGGCGACTTCTCGATCGGCGACCTGACCTTCCTCGCCGGCAGCTTCCTGCGCCTGCGCCAGCTGCTGGAGGGCCTGTTGATCGGGTTCTCGCAGGTGGCCAGCCAGGCGCTGTACCTGGATGACCTGTTCTCGTTCTTCCAGATCCAGCCGGAAATCCACTCGCGCGAAGGTGCAGTGCGCGTGCCGCAGCCGATCCGGCAGGGCTTCGAGTTCGAGAACGTCGGCTTCCGCTACCCGGATGCCGAGCAATGGGCGGTGCGCCACCTTGATTTCCAGCTGCAGGCCGGCGAAGTACTGGCGCTGGTCGGTGAGAACGGCGCCGGCAAGACCACGCTGGTGAAGCTGCTGGCGCGGCTGTACGAACCGGACGAGGGCCGCATCCTGCTCGATGGGCGCGACCTGCGCGACTACGACCTGGACGACCTGCGCGCCAACCTCGGGGTGATCTTCCAGGACTTCGTGCGCTACAACCTCAGCGCCGGCGAGAACATCGGCGTCGGCCAGGTCGAGGCGATGGACGACCAGGCGCGCATCGCCGACGCCGCACGGCGTGGCATGGCCGAGGAAGTGATCGACGACCTGCCCGGCGGCTACGACCAGCTGATCGGCCGCCGCTTCAAACAGGGCGTGGACCTGTCCGGCGGCCAATGGCAGAAGATCGCCATCGCCCGCGCATGGATGCGCAATGCGCAGGTGATGATCCTGGATGAGCCAACGGCGGCGCTGGATGCGCGAAGTGAGTTCGAGGTGTTCCAGCGGTTCAGGGAACTGGCGGATAATCGCACCGCAGTGCTGATTTCCCACCGTTTCTCCTCGGTACGCATGGCCGATCGCATCCTGGTGCTGGCCGATGGCCGGATCGAGGCCAGCGGCACCCATGAAGAGCTGATGGCCCAGGGCGGCCGCTACGCCGAGCTGTTCGAGCTGCAGGCGGCCGGCTACCGCTGAGAACGCCTCTCGTTCCGCCTAATGAGAACCTGTCTCATTTGAGATAGAATCACCCCGACGACTTCCGATAGATACGCCCATGTCCTCCGCTTTTGGCGCCGAAACGGTGCTTGAGGTCCGTCATTGGACCGATGCCTACTTCAGCTTCACCCTCACCCGCGACAGCGGCTTCCGCTTCGAGAACGGCCAGTTCGTGATGATCGGCCTGGAAACAGAGGCGCGGCCGCTGCTGCGTGCGTATTCCATCGCCAGCGCCAACTGGGAAGAGCACCTGGAGTTCTTCAGCATCAAGGTGCAGGACGGCCCGCTGACCTCGCGCCTGCAGCACATCAAGCCGGGTGACAAGGTGCTGGTCGGCAAGAAGCCCACCGGCACCCTGCTGATCAGCGATCTGCACCCCGGCAAGAACCTGTACCTGCTGGGCACCGGCACCGGCATGGCGCCGTGGCTGTCGGTCATCAAGGACCCGGAAACCTACGAGCGCTTCGAGAAGGTGATCCTCTGCCACGGCGTGCGCTACGAGAAGGACCTGGCCTACCGCGATTACTTCGAGAAGGAACTGCGTGAGCATGAATTCCTCGGCGAGATGATCGGCGACAAGCTGCTGTACTACCCGGCCGTCACCCGCGAGCCGTTCGCCAACCAGGGCCGCCTGACCCAGCTGATGGAAAGCGGCGAGATGCAGCGCACCCTCGGCCTGCCGGAGCTGAGCCCGGAGAACGACCGCGCGATGATCTGCGGCAGCCCGCAGATGCTGGCCGACCTGCGCAGCGTGCTCGATGCCCGTGGCTTCCAGGTCTCGCCGCGTATCGGCCAGCCGGGCCACTACGTGTTCGAGCGCGCGTTCGTCGAGAAATAAGCAAAAAGGGGACGGAGGGGGATTAAGTCGTTTGTGCACAAACGACTTAATCCCCTCCGTCCCCTTTTCGGGTTCATCTCACAGCAGCGCTTCGATCTCGCCGCGCAGCTGCTCCGGCCTGGTGGTGGGCGCATGGCGCGACACCACCTGCCCCTGGCGGTCGACCAGGAACTTGCTGAAATTCCACTTGATGCGGGCGCTACCCAGCAGGCCGCGCTTCTCGCGTGACAGCCATGCCCACAACGGATCAGCCCCCTCGCCGTTGACCTCGATCTTCTCCGACAGCGGGAAGCTGACCGGGTAGTCCAGCGAACAGAACTGGCGGATCTGCGCGGCGTCGCCCGGTTCCTGTGCACCGAACTGATTGCATGGGAACCCGATCACCACCAGGCCACGGTCGCGATACTGCTGCCACAGCTGTTCCAGCCCGGTGTACTGCGGGGTGAAGCCACAGCGGCTGGCGACATTGACCAGCAGCAACGGGTGCCCCTGGTACCGGGCCAGGGCCTGCGGCTGGCCGTCGAGGTCACGGAAGCTGAAATCGTAGGCAGTGGTCATGGCAGCGGGCCGTGGGCGGTGAATGCATGGTACCCGCGCCCAGCCCCGGCAACATGCCTTTTGACACAAGTGCGGGCGCCGCCGGCCGGGTTACCCTCGGGCCCTTGTTTGCCTTACCGGAGTTCCTACCTTGACCACTCGCCTTGCCCTTGCCGTGGCCATGTCCCTCGGCCTTGCCCTGCCCGCCTTCTCGGCCGGCGCCGCCACCCCGGCTGCCAGCACCCATGCCCAGCAGGCCAATCCGTTCTTCGCCGAAAGCCCGCTGCCGCTGCATTTCCCGCAGTTCGACAAGATCAAGGACAGCGACTTCGCCCCGGCCTTCGACGCCGGCATGGCGCAGCAGCTGAAGGAAGTGGAGGCGATCGCCAACAACAAGGCCAAGCCGACCTTCGACAACACCATCATCGCCCTGGAAAAGAGCGGTGACATCCTCGACCGTGCGACCACCGTGTTCTTCAGCCTGGTCGGCGCCGATACCAACGACACCCGCAAGAAGCTGCAGGCCGACTACTCGGCGAAGTTCGCCGCGCACAGCGATGCGATCGCGCTGAACGGCAAGCTGTTCGCCCGCATCCAGGCGCTGTATGACACCCGCAGCCAGCTGGGCCTGGACGCCGAAGGCGTGCGTCTGGTCGAGAAGTACTACGACAACTACGTGCGTGCAGGCGCCAAGCTGTCCGACGCCGACAAGGCCAAGCTGAAGGAGATGAACGCCGAGCTGGCCAACCTGGGCACCAAGTTCAGCCAGAACGTGCAGTCGGAAGTGAACGCTTCGGCGATCACCGTTGACGACGTCAAGGAGCTGGACGGCCTGTCCAAGGAGCAGATCGCCGCCGCCGCCGAAGCCGCCAAGGCCCGTGGCCTGGAAGGCAAGTACGTGATCACCCTGCTCAACACCACCGGCCAGCCGCCGCTGACCAACCTGGCCAACCGCGCCCTGCGCCAGAAGATCTACGAAGCCTCGACCACCCGCGGCAGCCGCGGCGGTGAGTTCGACAACACCGCGCTGGTCTCGCGCATCATGCAGCTGCGTGCCGACAAGGCCAAGCTGATGGGCTTCCCGAACTTCGCCGCCTACAACCTGACCAACCAGACCGCCAAGACCCCGGAAGCGGTCAACGCAATGCTCGGCAAGCTGGCTCCGGCCGCCGTGGCCAACGCCAAGCGCGAAGCCGCCGATCTGCAGGCGATGATCGACAAGGAACAGAAGGCCGCGCGCAAGCCGACCTTCCAGCTGGAACCGTGGGACTGGGCCTTCTACAGCGAGAAGGTGCGCCAGGCCAAGTACAACTTCGACGAGTCGCAGCTGAAGCCGTACTTCGAGATGAAGAACGTGCTGGAGAACGGCGTGTTCTACGCCGCCGGCCAGGAATTCGGCCTGACCTTCAAGCAGCGCACCGACCTGCCGGTCTACCACGATGACGTCACCGTCTACGACGTGTTCGACGCTGACGGCAGCCAGCTGGCGATCTTCATCTTCGACCCGTATGCACGCGCCTCCAAGCGCGGCGGTGCGTGGATGAACTCCTACGTCTCGCAGTCCAAGCTGACCGGCTTCAAGCCGGTGGTCGCCAACCATCTGAACATCCCGAAGCCGCCGGCCGGCCAGCCGACCCTGCTGACCTGGGACGAGGTGAACACCACCTTCCACGAGTTCGGCCACGCCCTGCACGGCATGTTCTCCAACGTGAAGTACCCGTACTTCTCGGGCACCTCGGTGCCGCGTGACTTCGTCGAGTTCCCCTCGCAGGTCAACGAAATGTGGTCGGACAACCCGGTCATCCTGAAGAACTACGCCAAGCACTACCAGAATGGTTCGGCGATGCCGCAGGCACTGCTGGACAAGGTGCTGGCAGCGGCCAAGTTCAACCAGGGCTTCGCCACCACCGAGTACCTGGGCGCGGCCATGCTTGATCAGCGCTGGCACCAGATCGGCGCCGACCAGGTGCCGGCCGCCAAGGACGTGATGGCCTTCGAGCGCGCCGCGCTGGAGAAGGACGGCATCTACTACGCGCCGGTTCCGCCGCGCTACAAGACCCCGTACTTCAGCCACATCATGGGCGGCTACTCGGCCGGCTACTACGCCTACATCTGGTCGGAAGTGCTCGACGCCAACACCCAGAAGTGGTTCAAGGACAACGGCGGCCTGAGCCGCAAGAACGGCGACCACTTCCGCGCCACCCTGCTGTCCAAGGGCGGCAGCGTGGACGCGATGCAACTGTTCCGCGATTTCGCCGGCCACGAGCCGCAGATCGAACCGCTGCTGGAAAAGCGTGGCCTGACCGGCGCCGGCAACTGATCGCCCGCGCGGTAGCCTGAAACGAAAACCGCCCGGGAGACCGGGCGGTTTTTTGTTGAAGCATCCACGCATGGCGTGGATCTACTGGCTGTCAGCGTGGCGCCACGTACCCACCCGGCACGCCTTCCGGCGACAGCACCAGCTGCCACAGCTGCGCGTGCCGGCAACGGAAGGTGGCCATCGACCCAGCCAGGTAAAAGCGCCACATGCGCCGGAAGTGCTCGTCGTAGCGCGCATCCAGCCGCGGCCACGCCGCTTCCACGTTGCGCCGCCAGGCCTGCAGGGTCAGGTCGTAATCGGTGCCGAAGTTGTGCCAGTCCTCCAGCACGAAGCGGCCCTCGAACGCCTTGGTGATCTGCACCGCCGATGGCAGCATCGAGTTGGGAAAGATGTAGCGCGCGATCCACGGGTCGGTACGATGCCGCGAGATGTTGGTGCCGATGCTGTGCAGCAGCAGCAGGCCGCGCGGTGACAGGCAACGCCTGGCCACCTCGAAGAAGCTGGCGTAGTTCTTGTCGCCGACGTGCTCGAACATGCCGATCGAGAAGATCGCATCGAACGGCTCGTGCAGTTCGCGGTAGTCCTGCAGGCGGATCTCGATCGGCAGGCCGGCGCACAGTTCGCGGGCGAACTCGGCCTGCTCCTGCGAAATGGTCACGCCGACGCCACTGACACCGTAGCGCTCGGCGGCGAACTTCAGGGCTTCGCCCCAGCCACAGCCGATGTCCAGCACACGCTGCCCCGGGCGCAGGCCCAGCTTGCGGCAGACCAGGTCAAGCTTGGCTTCCTGCGCGGCGTCGAGATCGCCGGCATTGCGCCAGTAGCCACAGCTATAGACCAGGCGCTGGCCCAGCATGGCCTGGTAGAGATCATTGCCGAGGTCGTAGTGGCGGCGGCCCACCTCGTAGCTGCCCTGTCCCGCCTGCAGGTTGAACAGGCGCGCCTTCAGTGCATCGGCCACTTCGCGCCAACCGTGCACCCGTTCGTCCAGGTGCGCCTGCATCAGGTGGACAAGGAATTCATCCAGGACGTTGGCATCCCACCAACCGTCCATGTAGCTCTCGCCGAGGCCAAGCGAGCCGTGCGCCATGACCCGCGCGAAGAAGCGCGGGTCATGAACCTGGATATCCTGTGGCTGGGTACCGCCGATGCGGACCCCGGCTTCCTGCAGCAGGCCGGCGACCCGCTCCTGCAACCCTGTATCCACGCCACCTCCTCGACTGCGGTCAACCGCGTGCGAACAGCTCCACGTAGTCCTTGGCCACGTGCGGCAACAGCACCGCCGCCGGTACATCGGCGGTCTGGGTGCCGTCCGAGTATGGACCCACCTGGTACGGCGGGAAAACAAAGCGCAGCGCGGTGATCTGCCCCTTGTCGTCGGTCAGCGGCTGGAACTGGCTGAAATTGTCGGCCTGCGGGCCGGTGCCGTCGGCAATCATGCGCGATGCGTTGCGCAGCGATTCCTGCAGCTGGGCCGGATCCATGTCCTCACCGCTGAGGCGGGTGGCCACGCGTTCACGCAGCTGGTCGGCGACGAAATCGCTGATCGCCTTCCAGCCCTTGGCATCGGCCACCAGCTTTTCGGCGCTGAGCATCTGCTGATGCTGCGGCAGCCACACGAATCGGGCCACCAGCGGTTCGCCATGGGCGCCACCGGTGTAGCGGCTGCCATCAGCACTGACCACCACCAGCTGCGGGGTTTCCAGCAGCTTCTCGAAGCTCAGCGACAGCTCGTACGGCATGGTCGGCTTGTCATTGCCCAGCCCGTCCAGCGCCTGTTGCAGGTCACTGCGCGCACTCGTCGCATAGCTCTGCAGCGCGCGGGCCAGGCCCGGGTAGCGGTCGATGCCGGCCGGGTAGCTGATACCCACCACTTCGCGTTCGTTGTTCTCGATCACGTCGCGCAGGTCCAGCGGCGCTTCCGTGACCGGCGTTTCGCCTGCGGCGGTGGCTTCGGCGGCGGGCGCCGCGTCGGTCGCCGGTGCCGGCTCGCTTTCACGCTGGCAACCGGCCAGCAACAGCACGCCCACCACGCCGGCCAGCACGCTGCCGTGCAATGGCCGGTTGTTTCCAATCTTCATCGGGATCCCCTGTTCATGTTTGTACATCATCGCCTGCCATGGCTGAAGCTTGGCCCGCTGGCATTCAGCCAACGAGCAGGTCGTGGTATTCCTCATGCCGCTGCAGGAAGGCCTCGGCGTAGGAACACGCCGGCACCACCTTGTACTTCTGCTCACGGGCAAAACGCAGCGCCACACGGGTCAGCTCACCGGCGATGCCTCGGCCGGCAATCGGCTCGGGCACCTCGGTATGCGTGATGACCATGCGCCTGCGTTTGATATGGTAGTCCAGCACCGCCAGCTGTCCGCGCACACGGGCGGTGAAGCGATGGTTGGCCAGGTCGTGTTCGACCTCGTAGGCCAGACCGGGGGGCGTGACCGAAGCCATGGAACTGTCTCCTGCGGCGACTGCGTGGATGGTGCGCAGCCGGGCGCCATGATCGCGTGAAGCCTGAACAGGGGCAAGTCCGTTCCATTCACGTCAGTTTGCGACCCTCAAGCTGGAGCACTGGCGGCCGCTATCGCCTGTGGAGGGGTACGGCCAGGCTGGCACGGCCCTTGCGACAGTTGATCATGCGCACCACCGCGGAGGCTCCGATGCACCCCAGCGATTCCCATTCAGATACCGACCGCGCCCTGCTGGAGGGCCTGCTGCAACTGGCCGTGGAGGGGCAGACCCAGGACCAGGATTTCCAGCGCATCGGCGAAGAAGTGTTCGCCCGCCTGCTGGATACCTACGGTCAGCAGCCCACGCTCTGAAACAGCGGGGGCGGATCGCTGCCGATCCGCCCCGCTCCCGTCATCAACCGCCGCCGAGGCGGAAGGTCGGGTTGGAGAGTTCGCGCAGGAAGTGAGTGAAGATGCTCGGCTGCATGGCCAGCATGAAGATCACGCCGAACGCCGCGCCTGCCAGGTGCGCGCTGTGGTTGATGCGGTCACCGCCGCGCTTGTCCATCCAGATGCTGTAGCCGACGTAGAACGCGGCGTAGACGATGGCCGGCGCCGGGATGAAGAACACCAGGATGATCGACCACGGCTTGATCAAGATGAAGGCGAACAGCACCGCCGACACCGCACCGGACGCACCCAGGCTGAGATAGTTCGGGTTCTTCTGGTTCTTCAGGTAGCTGGGCAGGATCGAGACCAGCAGCGCACCGATGTAGAACGCCGGGTAGGTCAGGTAGCTGCCGGTCAGCTGCACCATCACGCTCTCGATGAATCCCCCGAAGAAGAACAGGGTGATCATGTTGAAGATCAGGTGCGACCAGTCGGCGTGGATGAAGCCATAGGTCACCAGCCGGTCGTACTGGCGGTGACGGTCGATGGCCGGCGGCCACAGGATCAGGCGGTCGGCCAGCTTGCGGTTGTTGAACGCCATCCACGACAGGATGGCGGTGATGGCGATCAACAGCAGATTGACGGGGGTCATGTCAGGCTCAGGCGCTACGGTAGTTGTCGACCATACGATAGCGTTTCGCGTACCAACCGAAGGCCAACGCCGCGACGAAGGCGAAACCGGCGAAGAAGAACATCAGGAACGCCGCCTCGCTCAGGCCCGTACTGGCGATCTTGTGGGTCACCGCATCGTTGCGCACCGCCGCGTTGGACAGCAGCACCCACAGGTTGCCGATGGTTGTGGTCAGGTTCCAGAAGCTCATCACCACGCCCTTCATCGCCTGCGGCGCCTGGCTGTAGGCGAACTCCAGGCCGGTGGCCGAGACCAGCACCTCACCGAAGGTCAGCAGCGCGTACGGTAGCATCTGCCAGAAGATCGACATGGCGTTGCCCCCGTCCATCACCACCTGGATGCCGCCGACCACGATCCAGGCCAGGCCGCTGAAGGCGATGCCGGCGGTCATGCGGCGCAGCGCGGTCGGCTCGAAGCCGAAGCGGCGCAGGGCCGGGTACAGCACCAGGTTGTTGAACGGAATCAGGATCATCACCAGCAGCGGGTTCAGTGCCTGCATCTGCGAGGCGGTGAACCAGCTCGGCATCTGCATCTGCTGGCCCTGCAGGACCCAGGTCGAGGCCTTCTGGTCGAACAGCGAGAAGAACGGCGTGGTCAACGCGAAGATCACCAGCACCCGCAGCACCGAGCGCACGCCTTCGACGGCTTCGGCCGGATGCTGGCCACGGGCGCGATCGAGCTGCAGCCAGGTGCCACCGCCGATACCGGCCAGGATCGATACCAGCGCCAGGCACAGGCAGATGACAATGCCCAACGAGCCAACCAGGCCGAACGAGGCCACTGCCAGCACCAGGCCGAGCACGGCGATCACCAGGCCCGGACGGCCCTGGCCGGCCACGCGCGTGGTCAGTGCGGTACGCACCACGTTGGCGAACGAATGCGGATCCTTCGGCGGCAGCGGCACCAGCACGTAGCGCTTGCGGCCCAGCCAGAACACGAAGGTGGCGATGAACATCAGGATGCCCGGGATGCCGAACGCCCACTGCGGGCCCCAGTTCTTCAGCACCAGCGGGATCAGCAGCGAGGCGAACAGCGAGCCGAAGTTGATGATCCAGTAGAAGGCGTCGAAGACGATCTTGGCCAGGTGCTTGTTGCTCTGGTCGAACTGGTCGCCCATGAACGAGGCCACCAGCGGCTTGATTCCACCGGCACCGAGCGCGATCAGGCCCAGGCCGAGGAAGAAGCCCTCGCGGCTGTTCTCGAACAGCGCCAGGCACAGGTGGCCGGCACAGTAGACCAGGCTGAACCAGAGAATGGTGTGGTACTTGCCGAAGAACCTGTCGGCCAGCCAGCCTCCGAGCAGCGGGAAGAAATACACGCCGATCATGAAGCTGTGCATGATGTCCTTGGCTTCACCGGCACGGCCTTCCGCAGTGATTTCCTGCAGCAGCAGCGAGGTGATCAGGAACTGCACCAGGATGTTGCGCATCCCGTAGAAACTGAACCGCTCGCAGGCCTCATTGCCGATGATGTACGGGATCTGGCGCGGCATCTTTCCCTGGCCGGCGATGGGGGCAACTGCGTCGTGGCTCATCCTGTAAGGCAATCCTGCAAAGCGAAAGGCGCAAGATTACCGGAAGCAGGGCTTGCGAAGCACGCTGCAGGGCTGCATGACAACGGTGCCAATCCATGGCAGGCAGCGACACTCCGTGCCGGAAGTCACGGCACCTGCACGACAAAAGCGTAAACTTATCGTTATGCGCCCCCTCGCCCCCGCCCGTCTCCTGCTCAGTTGCCTGGTGCTGCTGATGGCGTTGCAGGCACAGGCGCGGCCGCAGGCAACGGCCACCGCCGCCAGCGAGAGCGAGCCCCGGCAACTCACCGTGGCCGCACTGGAACTGCCCAGCCGCGATGACGCGCAATGGAAGTTGCGCCGTGAGCAGGTCGCACAGTTGCTGACCGACCTGCAGCCGGACGTGATCTCGGTGCAGCAGGTGCTGCAGCAGCAGGGCCGCAATCCGGCCTGCTGGCTGGCCAGCCGGCTGCGCTACAGCTGCGACTTCGTTACCGCCGATCCGCCCAGCCAGCCGTTGCGGCATGGCAACGCGATGCTGACCCGGCTGCCGGTCAGCGAGGATGGCGTGACCCTGCTGCACCCACCCGGCACCTTCAGCGCCGCCGGCATGATGCGGCTGAAGTTGGGCGAGGCACTGGTCAACATCTATGTGGCACGGCTGCGCCCGGACCCGGACGAGGCCACCGCCCGCCAGCATCAGACCAGCGACCTGATGACCTGGATCGGCGCCACCGCCGAGGGCATGCCCAGCCTGATCGCCGGCGATTTCTCCGCCAACACTGTGGAACTGGTGCGCAGCACGCCCGGCTTCCAGCCGGCCCGGCGCAATCCCGGCGGCCGCGCCGAGGCGCCTGCGGCCAGTGGCGGTGGCAGCAGTGGCCATGGCCTGGATGTGCTGTTCCAGGTCAAGCACTTCGGCGGCATCCGCCAGCAGCCGATCCTGTTGCCAGCCGACGGCGACCTGCCCGGCCTGCGCCTGGGCGTGATGGCTACGCTGCGGCTGCAGGGTGATACGGCCACGGCCGAATAGGTAGTGCCGGCCGCTGGCCGGCTCCTCGGGTACCACACGATTGCCGGCCAGCGGCCGGCACTACCGAATGACTCCTGCAACAGAAAAGGCCGGGGTCTCCCCCGGCCTTTTCAGTTCATCCCGTTACCGCGATCAGGCGATCGCTTCCTGGTAACGGCGCTCGACTTCGTTCCAGTCGATGACGTTGAAGAACGCGCCGATGTATTCCGGACGACGGTTCTGGTACTTCAGGTAGTACGCGTGTTCCCACACGTCCAGGCCGAGGATGGGGGTGTTGCCTTCCATCAGCGGGCTGTCCTGGTTGCCGGTGCTCTCGACCACGACCTTCTTGTCCGGGGTCACGCTCAGCCACGCCCAGCCGCTGCCGAAACGGGTCAGCGCCGCCTTGGTGAAGGCGTCCTTGAACTTGTCGAAGCCGCCCAGGTCCTTGTCGATGGCCTTGGCCACGTCGCCCACCGGGTTGCCGCCAGCATTCGGAGCCATCACGGTCCAGAACAGCGAGTGGTTGGCATGGCCGCCACCGTTGTTGCGCACCGGACCCTGCAGGTTCTCCGGCAGCGACTTGAGCTTCTTCACCAGTTCTTCGACCGGCAGGTCAGCGTACTCGGTGCCTTCCAGCGCCGCGTTGACGTTGTTGATGTAGGTCTGGTGATGCTTGGTGTGATGGATTTCCATCGTCGCCGCATCGATATGCGGTTCCAGCGCGTCGTAGTCGTAGGACAGCTTGGGCAGGGTATAGGCCATGATGCATCTCCTGATTGCGAGGGCACCCGACGGTGTCGGGCGTTGCGCGGTGAATGATGGGGACAGACCGCCAGATTACCAAGGGGGATGTAAAGGAAATTGCGTCCTGCCAGTGAGCACGACGGCAATTGTTACGCGGCAGTGACGCGACGCCGTCCTCATGCACCGTGCAGCGCACAGGCGCTACAGTGCCCGCACCACCCTCGCCCGTCCCTGCCCATGCGCAACCCCCGGCTGCTGATCACCGCCATCGCCCTGCTGCTGCTCGGCCTGGTCGCCAACCATTTCATGCAGCGCCCGCCGGCGCCGCAGTTCGCGCCGGACCTGCAGGGTGCGCCTGCCGCGCGCGCGCCGGCCACGGCCGCAAGCGGTAACGACAACGGCCTGCCCGCGTTCCTGCCCGCCGAAGCCCGGCAGACCATCGCCCTGATCCAGCGTGGCGGCCCGTTCCCGCACCGCCAGGACGGCAGCACATTCGGCAACCGCGAACAGCAGCTGCCGCAGCGCCCGCGCGGCTACTACCGCGAATACACCGTCGACACCCCCGGTGCGCGCACCCGTGGCGCTCGCCGCATCGTCACCGGCGGCGATCCACCGGAGGCGTGGTACTACACCGACGACCACTACGAATCGTTCCGCAGCTTCACCGTACCGGCCCAGGGAGCGCAGTGATGAGCCACGATGATTTCGGCCTCGGCCTGCATGACATCAACAATGCAGGCGTTTACGCCATCGACAGCGACGACATCGGCGCACTGGCCGCGGCGATGCGCGATGCCGGGCTGAAGGTGATCCGCATCGACCTGGAAGGCGTGGCCGACAAGCGCACCCTGCTGGCCCGGCTGGCCGCGCAACTGGATTTCCCTGCCGGCTTCGGCGGCAACTGGGATGCGCTGTCGGACAACCTGCGCGACCTGCAGTGGCTGCCGGCCAACGGCTACGCGCTGTTCCTGGCCGACGTGGACACGTTGCGCGCCTCCACGCAGAAGGATTTCGACACGTTGCTGGACGTAATGGACGAAGCCAGCCGCGACTGGGTTGGCCGAGACGTGCCGTTCTGGGTGTTTCTGTCGCAGAGCGCGTGAGGTCATCGCCCAGGTAGAGGCCGGCCCTGGTCGGCACACGTGCTCCGGTAGATGCCGACCTTGGTCGGCGCTTCTGTGCCAACCAAGGTTGGCACCTACCAAAGTGCGAGCCGGCCAGCAGGTTGGCGGAGACGTGCCGTTCTGGGTGTTTCTGTCGCAGAGCGCGTGAGGTCACCACCCAGGTAGAGGCCGCCCCTGGTCGGCGCACGTGCATCCGGTAGATGCCGACCTTGGTCGGCGCTTCTGTGCCAACCAAGGTTGGCACCTACCAAAGCGCGGGCCGGCCAGTGGGTTGGCGGAGACCTGCCGTTCTGGATGTTTCTGTCGCAGAGCGCGTGAGGTCACCGCCCAGGTAGAGGCCGACCCTGGTCGGCGCTTCTGTGCCAACCAAGGTTGGCACCTACCAAAGCGCGCCAGCATGGCCGTCACATCCCGCGATGGGTCCATCGAAAAGCCCCCTTGTTGTTCAAGGGGGCGCGCCAACGGCGCGGGGATAAGGAAACATGCGTGGACAACGGGAGCCGTTAGCGGCTCCCGTTGTCTTCCTGCAGCTCTTTCTTGAACGGGATGTCCGGCGGCGGTCGTGCCACCGCTGGCTGGTCCTGCATGTTCGGATTGGTCAGTCCGCAGCCACCGCCGGCCTGCAGAATCGAGATCACGCAGGAGATCTTCGTACTGGTACCTGGCAACGGAATCTCCATAGCCTTGACGCCCTTGCGCACCCATTCGGCCAGCAGCGATTCCTGCGGCACCCAGTACTTGTCGAACGAAGTGGGCGTGTAGTCGTACGGCGGTCGCTTCAGCCAGGTGCCCGATTGCGCGATGCGTTCCTTGCTCCAGCCGTCGTTGGCGCCACCTGGCGCACCGCGCTCGGCACGCCCCTCGCCTTCCTGGCCCGGCACGCGGACGCTGCCATCGGCATTGAACAGGCCACTGCCCTTGCCGCTGGTACTGGCCTGGCGGGCGCCCTTGTCGGCGCCGTCCTGGTTGCGGCTCGATGCACCCCAGTCATCGCCCCTGGCGGGCGTGGCCCAGTTGCCCGGATTGGGGGCCGGGCGCGCTCCAGCCTGGGCCGGGGTCGTGCTGGATGCAGCAGGCCGCGCAGTGTTGCTGCTCGCTTGCGTCGCGCTTCCATTGGCCGCCGGCGCGGGCGTTGCCGCGGGTGCATTGCCACTGGAAGACGAAGGGGCTGCCACCGGTGCCGAGGCTACTTCGCGCTCGCGCACCTGTACGTCACGACCCGCCGGCGCATGCACTGCCGGTTCGCGACCGGCGACGGTCGCCATCCGCACCTGCGGATCAACCACCGCCTGCACTTCTCGCTCGCGCACCTGTACGTCGCGCTGCGGCACGCGCACCTGCACATCGGCCGTGCGCAGTGGCTGCGACACCGCCGGTGCATCGACCGTACTGACTTCGCGCTCCTGCACCGGGATGTCACGCAGCTGCGGCGTCCGCACCGCGATCTGCGGCGCACGCATCGCGGTTGGGGTTGGCGGCGCCTGCACCGGCTGCACGCTGCGCTCGCGCACCGTGGGTGTGGTGTCACGCGGCACGATGCTGACCTCGGTGCGCGGCACGCTGACCGGCGGCACCACGAAATCCGTGCTGGCCTGCGCCACTTCGGTGGCCTGCACCGGCGACGGTGGCGGGGCCGCAAGCGGGGCCGGCTCGGCTTCGGCCGGCGGCGACGGCGCGCTGGCTGTCGGTGCTGGAGCCGGTGCAGGTGCAGGCGCAGGCGCCGACGCGGCCGCAGGACGCGGCTCAGGTGCAGTCGCGGCCCCTGCTGCCTGGCCGGCGGCAACCTGGCCGGCCGGTGCAGCCGCAGCCGCCTCGGCACCCGGCTGATCGCCTCCGCCCTCCTGGGAGGCGCGGCCGACGAATTCCACCTGCACACGCTCGCCTTCGGCGCCCTCTGCTTCCGGTGCCGTGGTGCGGATCACCGCAACCCACAGCAGCAGCATGAAGAACAGCAGGTGCAGCAGCGCGCTGGCCAACGCCGAGGTCCAGCGCATCCAGCGCTGATCGCGCGGCGCAGCGTCCCAGTCCTGCCAGAACAACCGGCGCAGCGCCTGCCACGGCGACAGCCGGGGTGATTGGCCCGGCGGCCCAGGCAGCGGGCGCGGCAGCAATACCGCAATCACTTCGCGGGCGTGGAACGGCCGCGGCAGCGGGCCCAGCGAGCGCAGCCACAGCGCCCAGCCATAGGGCAGGCGCGTGGACTTCTCGAGGACGGCGCGTGGCTGCTGGCGGGCCAGCAGCAGTTCGATGAGTTGCTCGGCCCGGGTCAGAGGCACGCGTCAGCGGTCAGGCGACGTTGCCGCGCGGGATATACGGCGCGTGGCCGCTGTCATGGTCGGTCGCGTCGCGCACGGCGGTCACGCCCGGCACGCGGCCCATCAGGGTCTTCTCGATGCCCTGCTTGAGCGTCACGTCGGCCATGCCACAGCCCTGGCAGCCACCACCGAAGCGAAGCAGCACCACGCCGTCGGACGAGACTTCCTGCACGGCCACCTTGCCGCCATGCGAGGCCAGCTGCGGATTGACTTCGTTTTCCACCACCCAGTGCACGCGCTCGACCAGCGAAGCGGCATCGCCGGGGGCCTCGCCCTTGATGCGCGGCGCCTTGATGGTCAACTGCTGGGTACCGGCGGTGCCGGCGACGATGTCGATCTCGGCGCCATCGAGCCAGCCGACGCTGCTCGCATCGACGTAGAGGGTGAAGCCATCGCAGTCCACCGCCCACTCGTCACCGAGCAGGTCGGTCGGTTCGGCGAACTCCAGCCGGGCATCGGCGCGCGGGGTGCCGGGCTCGACCGCACTCAAGCGCACGCCCATGCCGGGCACGCCCTCGCGTTCGATCAGCTTGCGGAAATGGGTCTGGGCAGTGTCGGAGATCTGGATCATCAGGCTATTCTAGCCAAGTAAGCGTCAACCGCTCATTCGGTTTATACACCGTCCGGCGCATTGTTCAGTCAACACGAGGTGGAGATTCCCATGGCCGACCTGATTCCACTGGCCCAGGCCCGTTGCGTGCCGCGCAAAGGCAGCGATCACAAGCTTGGCGAAGCCCGCCTGGCCGAACTGCTGCCGCAGATTCCCGGCTGGGAGCTGAGCGAGGGCGGCCAGGCCCTGTCGCGCACCTTCCGCTTCAAGGATTACTACGCCACCATGGCCTTCGTGAACGCGCTGGCCTGGATCGCCCATCGCGAGGACCACCATCCGGACCTGGGCGTGCACTACGATCGCGCGGTCGTGCGCTTCTCCACCCACGATGTGGGCGGCCTGAGCGAGAACGACTTCATCTGTGCGGCGAAGACTTCGGCCCTGACGGAGCAACTGCCATGAACGTACGTTTGCTGAGCCTGTCCCTGATCGCTGCGACCGGCCTGGCCGGCTGTGGCGCGTCCGAACCAGCGGCACCGCCACCGCCGCCGCCCACCGAAGTGGCTGCGGTGAAGACACCGCCGCCGCAGTACCCGCTTGAGCTGGCCTGCATGGGTGTGGGCGGCACCAGCACCTTCAAGGTGACCATCGGCACCGACGGCAAGCCGAGCGAAGTGGCTCTGCTGACCGGCGCCGGCAACCCCCAGCTGGACGAGCTGGCCAGGACCGCCGTACAGGGCTGGCAGTTCAATGCCGCCACCCGCAACGGCCAGCCCGTGCCGGCCACGATCCAGGTGCCGGTGAGCTTCAACCCGCCGCAGCCGAAGCCGGACCAGTGCTTCGCCATCGAAGAACGCCTGCGCCGCGGCGGCTGATCGCGCGCGCCCCGACGAGGCCAGCCGACGCCCGCCTCGCCCTCCCCGCCCCGGGTTCATCCGGGGCGGTTGTCTGTTGACCAGGACCGCGTCGGTACATGCTGCAGATTCCCCCCGAAAATGTCTGGATCGCACTGGCGGTCACCCTCGCGGCCGGCCTGGCCACCGCCATCGGCAGCCTGCTGGTGCTGTTCTCGCGCCGCCCCAACCCGCGCCTGCTGGCCTTCGGCCTGGCCTTCGCCGGCGGTGCGATGGTCTATGTGTCGCTGTCGGAGATCCTCAACAAGTCCATTGCCTCGTTCGCACTGGCCTATGGCGAGCGCACCGGCTTCACCTACGGCACTCTGGCCTTCCTGCTGGGCGTGATCGTGATCGTGCTGATCGACCACTTCATCCCCAACCCGCATGACAGCCTGGACAAGCAGGACCCGGCGTTCCGCGAGAACAGCCGCGAGTACCTGAAGCGGGTTGCCCTGCTGACCTCGATCGCGATCACCGCGCACAACTTCCCGGAAGGGTTGGCAACCTTCTTTGCCACGCTGGAGAGTCCGTCGGTCGGCATGCCGCTGGCCTTCGCCATCGCCATCCACAACATCCCCGAGGGCATTGCGATTGCGGTGCCGGTGTACTTCGCCACCCAGAACAAGTTCTACGCGTTCAGCGCCAGCCTGCTGTCGGGCCTGGCCGAACCGGTAGGCGCGGCGCTGGGCTACTGGCTACTGTCCGGATCACTGTCGCACGCCACCTTCGGCTGGGTGTTCGGGCTGATCGCCGGCGTGATGGTGTTCCTGGCGCTGGATGAACTGCTGCCGGCGGCCAAGCGCTATGCCAAGGGCCACGAAACGGTGTACGGGCTGGTGGCAGGCATGGGCACGCTGGCGATCAGCCTGGTGCTGTTCAAGTGGTGAGGGGTTTGCGACCCGCCCCGTAGAGTCGAGCCATGCTCGACTGCTCTTCGGCCGGGGCGCGCGAAAAGCCAGTCGAGCATGGCTCGACTCTACAACGGGAGCGCCGGGCACGGCCCGGCGCCAGCTTCAGCGCAACCGGTCCAGCGCCTCGACCAGCTCATCGGCCAGCGGTGCGTTCAGCACGTACGGGCTCTTGCCGTCGTCCAGCGCGAACTCCAGCGAGGCCGCGTGCAGGAACAGACGCTTCAGCCCGATCTGCTCACGAAGCCGCTTGTTGACCGCAGGATCGCCGTATTTGTCGTCACCGGCCACCGGATGCCCCAGATGCTGGGCATGCACGCGGATCTGGTGGGTACGGCCGGTCTCGATGCGGACTTCGCAGTAGGAATGACCACCGCGACGCTCCAGCACACGGAAGTGGCTGATCGATTCCTTGCCGATCGCATTGACCTGCACATGGCGCTCGCCGCCCTGGCGCAGGCCCACGTGCAGCGGCGCATCGACCGTCATCACGCCGTCGGGCATGCGCCCGGCCAGCAGGGTCAGGTAGCGCTTGCGGATGCCGGCGCCGTGATCTTCACGCAGCAGCGCCTGCAGTTCGCTCAGCGCCGAGCGCTTCTTGGCCACGATCAGCAGGCCCGAGGTGTCGCGATCCAACCGGTGGACCAGCTCCAGGGTCTGGCCTGGGCGCAGGGCGCGCAGGGTCTCGATGGCACCGAAACTGATGCCGCTGCCGCCATGGCTGGCCACGCCGGTCGGCTTGTTCAGGGCCAGCAGGCGGGCATCCTCGAAGACGATGGCCTGCTCCAGGCGGCGCATGAACGCCTCCGGCGGACCGGCCTTGTCTCCCTCTTCGGTGAGACGGACCGGCGGCACACGCACCTCATCACCCGCCTCGAGCTTGCGTTCGGCCTTGGCGCGGCCACCATTCACCCGTACCTGGCCGCTGCGCACCAGCTTGTAGACCAGGCTGCGCGGGGCACCCTTCAGCTGGCCGAGCAGGAAGTTGTCCAGGCGCTGGCCGGCACGGTCGGCGGGAACGGTGATCATGCGCACGGAAGGCTTGTCGCCAGCGGGTTTGGTGGGGTCTTGGGCAGTCATCAGGCTGTTTATTCTGTTACACTCGGGGGGCGAGATAAGGGATTGATTTCGTTGGAAGTTACTCAGGGCCAGAAGCCCAGCTTCCGACGAATCCGGCACAGTGCGCGACCACCGCCCGCGGGGCGGCCATGTTAGCGGCTCACCGGCCTTCCCGGCCATCGCCGGATGCCTGACACGCAACCGTGCTGAACATGTCCCGCGTGGCGCTCCAGCCTGGCTGACAGCTGCCTGCGGCCTGTAACACCCCAAAACCCATAAGAGTGAAGCGCTCCCGCGGCCTGCCGTGGTGTCGTAGCGCTGGAAACCCAAGCCGCCCTCCCCGCGCTTGCGCGAATGGGCGGCGAACCGTGTCCAGAGGCGAAACCCCATGGCGTTCCGCGCGGTAGCCGCTTGCGAGGAACGCAACAATGAAGCGAATGCTGATCAACGCTACGCAGGCTGAAGAGCTGCGTGTTGCCATCGTGGATGGCCAGTCGTTGTATGACATCGACATCGAGCAGCCGTCGAAGGAACAGAAGAAGTCCAACATCTACAAGGGCCGGATCTTCCGCATCGAGCCCTCGCTGGAAGCGGCCTTCGTTGAATACGGTGGCGGCCGCCATGGCTTCCTGCCGCTGAAGGAAATCTCCCGCGATTACTTCCAGGCCGGTGTCGACCACAACAAGGCCGGCATCCGCGAACTGCTGAAGGAAGGCCAGGAGATCGTTGTCCAGGTCGACAAGGAAGAGCGTGGCAACAAGGGCGCCGCCCTGACCACGTTCATCTCGCTGGCCGGCCGCTACATGGTGCTGATGCCGAACTCGCCCAGCGCCGGCGGTGTCTCCCGTCGCATCGAGGGCGAAGACCGGGCCGCCCTGAAGGACGCCCTGGACAAGCTGAACATCCCCGACGACATGGGCGTGATCATCCGCACCGCCGGCGTCGGCCGCGATGCCGAAGAGCTGCAGTGGGATCTGGATTACCTGCTGAACGTCTGGCGCGCCATCGCCGAAGCCGCGCTGAGCAAGCCGGCCCCGTTCCTGATCTACCAGGAATCGCGCCTGATCGTGCGCGCCCTGCGTGACTACCTGCGCGCCGACATCGGCGAGATCCTGGTGGACACCGAGGAGATGTACGAGCACGCCCGCGAGTTCATGCAGCAGGTGATGCCGCAGACCCTGCGCAAGCTCAAGCATTACAAGGACGACATCCCGCTGTTCAACCGCTTCCAGATCGAATCGCAGATCGAAGGCGCCTACGAGCGCAACGTGCGCCTGCCGTCAGGCGGCTCGATCGTGGTCGACCAGACCGAAGCGCTGACCGCCGTCGACGTGAACTCCTCGCGCGCCACCAAGGGCAGCGACATCGAGGACACCGCCTTCCAGACCAACCTGGAAGCGGCCGAGGAAGTGGCCCGCCAGCTGCGCCTGCGTGACCTGGGCGGCCTGGTGGTGATCGACTTCATCGACATGGCCTCCAACAAGCACCAGCGCGAAGTCGAGAACCGCCTCGCCAACGCGCTGAAGTACGACCGTGCGCGCGTGCAGGTCGGCCGCATCTCGCGCTTCGGCCTGTTGGAAATGAGCCGCCAGCGCCTGCGCCCGAGCCTGGGCGAGTCCAGCCAGATCGTCTGCCCGCGTTGCGACGGCCACGGCCGCATGCGCAGCGTTGAGTCGCTGTCGCTGTCGATCATCCGCGTCGCCGAAGAGCATGCGATGAAGGAGAACACCGGGCAGGTGCTGGTGCAGGCCCCGGTGGAGATCGCCAACTACCTGTTGAACGAAAAGCGCAGCGCCCTGCGTGAGATCGAGCAGCGCCACGAGGCGCCGATCGTGATCGTCGCCGACGAGCAGCTGCACACCCCGCACTACACCGTCACCCGCCTGCGTGAGAACGAGCTGGGTGAAGAGAGCAACAAGCCCAGCTACCAGCGCGGCACCCCGCGCAAGCTGCCGGTGCACGCGCTGACCAAGGGTCAGCTGAACATCCCGCCGCCGGCGGTGACCCAGGTCAAGCACACCTCCCCCGCTCCGGTGCGCGAGGAAGTGGAGCCGGCCGCAGCGGCACCGGCCCCGGTCGTGGCAGCGCCGGTTGCAGCGGCCCCGAGCGGCGGCGTGATCGGTTGGCTCAAGCGCGTGTTCGGTGGCGAACCGGCGCCGGCACCGGCACCGGCGGCTCCGGTCGCCCGCCAGCAGCAGGACGGCGGCCGCAAGGACCGCAACAAGGATCGCAACAAGGACCGCAAGGACCGTCGCGACGACAACCGTGGCAACGGCGGCAACGGCAACGCGCAGCAGCAGAAGGACGGCGGCAACCGCAAGGAGCGCGGTGAGCAGCGCAGCAAGGACGGCCGCAACGGTAACAACGGCAATGCCCAGCAGCAGCCGCAGCAGGGCAAGCAGAAGGAGCCGCAGCAGAAGGATGGCCAGCAGCAGCCGCAGCAGCAGAACAAGCCGCGCAACGAGCAGCAGGGCCAGAACCCGCAGCAGCCGAAGCTGAAGCAGCCGAAGCAGCCGCGCCCGCAGCAGGACGGTGACAAGCCGGCCGAGAAGCCGCAGCGCAACGCCACCGAAGCACCGGCCGAAGCCGTGACCGCGGCTGCAGCCGTGGCCGCCACGGCGGTCGTCGCCAATGCGGTGACCGCGCAGGAAGCAACCGCGCCGGTTGCTCCGGTGGCCGCCGCTCCAGCGGAAGCCGCAGCACCGGTCGACACGACTGCCAACACCGCCAGCGAGGCCGAGGTGGTTGCGGTTGCCGGTGAAGAGGCTGCAACCGACGCCAATGGCGAGCAGACCGGCGAAGGCGCGACCCGCCGTCGTCGCGGCCGTCGCGGTGGCCGTCGCCGTCGTCGCGGTGGCGCCGAAAATGCCGCCGGCAGCGACGCCCTGGGCGATGACCAGGATGATGGTGACGACGGTGATGACGCCGACGGCGCCGAGCCGAGCGTCGACAGCACTGCCGGCACTGCGCCGGTCGCTGCTGCGCAGCCGGCCCGTTCGCAGCCGGAGTTCGACTTCGATGACGAAGCCGAACCGGCCGCTGCCGACGCCGCAAAGCCGGTCCGTGCTGCCGCCGCTGTTGCCGCCGCACCGGTTGCCGTGGTGAGCAGCGCTGTGGTCGAAGCCGCCGCCCCGGTCGTGGCTGAAGTGCAGGCCCCGGTCGAAGCTGCTGCGAAGGCTGAAGCGGTGTCCTCGCCGGTGCAGACCAGCATGCTCGATGCCATCGACGCCGCGACCCCGGCCCAGCCGGTAGCCGCTGCCGCGCCGGTGACCGAAGCAAAGCCGGTCGCAGTTGAAGCCGCCCCGGTGGTTGAAGCCGCTCCGGTGATCGAAGCGAAGCCGGCGGCGGTCGAGGCTGCGCCGGTCGCTGAAGCCAAGCCAGAGATCGTTGAAGCCGCTGCGGCAGTTGAAGCCAAGCCGGTGACCGTTGAGGCCGCGCCGGTGATTGAAGCCACGCCGGTCGTCGAGCCCGTCGTGGCCGCCGAACAGCCGGTCGCTCCGGTGGCGGTGGAAGCCGCGCCGATCGAGGCCGCTGCCCCGGTCGCCGAAGCGGTGGTGACGCCGTCGATCGACCCGGTCGCCGATGGCCATGCCGACGCTGCGGCCCAGGCCGCAGAAGCCAAGACCGATGAAGAAGACGAAGAGGCCGCCAAGCGCACGCCGCCGGCGAACTGATCGCTCCTTGATCGCGTGAAAACCAAACGGCGGGGATCAATGATCCCCGCCGTTTTTGTGTGTGCGTTTGGCGCTGGCTTCGCTTTGGTAGAAGCCAACCTTGGTTGGCGCCGTTGATTGAGCGAACGCGGACACGTCCGTGCCAACCAAGGTTGGCACCCACCAGGGCACACCCCGCGCACGGTCACTGCTTTGGTAGAGGCCAACCTTGGTTGGCGCCGTTGATTCAGTGCACGCGGACACGTTCGTGCCAACCAAGGTTGGCACCTGCCGGAGCCTGCTCCGTCAGGGCTTCGGTGCGAACTGCAACCGGGTCCACACGCCGTAGTGGTCCGAGGCCCAGCGTCCGCTGTCATCGGGCTGGTCGAACAGCAGCTTCGCCTCGCGCGCGACCATCTCGTCCTGCTGGAAGAAGATGTGGTCGATCCGCGACGGCGCCTGGTAATAGTGGCGGTTGAGCGTACTGACCCCGGACAGGTCGGTATTGACGTGCACGCTGCCGTAGCTGTCGCCGTAGTGGCTGCGCAGCTCGCTCAGGTCGCCGGCATCCACCAGCGCATTGAAGTCGCCCGCGATCACCACCGGCGCACCGGCCGACGTCGTGGTGATGAAGCGCAGCAGGTCCTCGACCTGGGTGCGACGGGTGCGCTGCCCACTCTCATCGCTGCGCTCGTTCAGATGCGTGGCGTAGACGTTCACCGGCGTACCGTCGACGTCGATGCGCAGGTGAGCCACGGTGCGGTAGTCGTCCAGCGGCAACAGCAGGTGATCGTTCCGGGCCAGCACCGGGCGCCGGGTCAGCAGCGCATTGCCATAGCGCTTCGGTGCCCCGACCGGATCGGTGGAAACGAACAGATACGTGTAGCCGAGCTGGCTGGCCAGCCACTGCGCCTGGTTGCGCAGGGTACGGCGCTGGATCACCTCCTGCAGGGCAATCGCATCGGGCTGCAGGCGCTTGAGTTCGGCAACGATGCTGCGCCGGCGGCTCGGCCAGTCCTCGCGATCATGATGCAGGTTGAAGGTGACCATGCTCATGCCCGCTGCGCTGGCAACGTCGGGCGCCGCGTTCGCGGCAGCCGGCTCGGCCGCCATCATCACGCCCGGCACTGCCAATGCAATTGCCAGCCCCAGGGCACGCACCGACGTGCGCACCCCTGCCCCCTGTTGCTTCATCGTTACTGCCCCTTGCGTTCGGCTCGGCGAACTGCGCTCGGTACGTCGATCTCAACCCGCGCCGGCAGCTGGTGCACGTGCAGTTCCTTGTTGACCCACTCGGCTGCTTCGCCGTTGATACTCGCCTCGCCCGGATCACCGGCGTATGGCCACGGCAACACCACGCCTCCCACCGGTGGCACCAGGCCCGGCTGCACCTCCAGCACCAGCTGCTTGTCGCTGCGCTGCAGGCGGTAGTTGAGCTGGCCCTGCGGCGTACGCAGGCCTTGCACGGCGATGCCCTCGCCCTGCAGCCACGCGGTCGGTACGCCGGCGGCCAGCACCAGTGACTCGTCCATGTCGCGGTTGTAGGCGAACATGTCCAAGGCCGAGCGCACGAAGTCCGAGGCCACCCAGGCATGCGGCAGGTCACCGACGAAGAACGGCCTGCGCGGCGTGCGCGAAACTACTTCGGCCCACTGGTTCCAGGCCTGCGGTGCGCGGTCCTTGAAGAAGAACTCGGTGGCCTGCCAGGCGCGATCGCGCCAGCCCAGGCGCACGAACGCGGCCACGTTGCGCCACTCGTACGGGGTGTAGTCCTTCCACTCGCGCTTGCCGTCGCGACGGGCAACGAACTCGTTCCAGTAGCGTTCGAAGGTCGCCTCCAGCGCCTGCTGCGGCAACCTGCCCTGTTCGCCGCCCGGGGCCAGTGCGATGGTCGTCGACGTCGCGTCGAAGTCACCCAGCTCGGCCGAGCCCGGCAGGTAGTCGATGTTGTGCTGCTGCATCGCGGACAGCAGCGAGGCCTGCAGATCATCCCGGAACTGGTCGCGCGACTCGGCGATCTGCATCGCCTCGACCTTGCCCAGCTGGGTCGCCAGCAGGGCCGCGTCCTTGTAGCCGCGCAGCGCCCAGAAGTTGTCCCAGTACGAGTGCATCGGCTTGGCCGAATAGCCTTCGTGGCTGATCGAGGCCGGCATCATGCCGTAGAAGGCCGGGTTGCGTGCGCGGTTCTCCTCGGTGCGCTCGCTGGCGCGCAGCTGCTCCATGTAGCCGTAGGCGCCCTGCACATGCGGCCACATCAGCTCGGTGAAAGTGCTGTCGCCGGTGTAGCGCCCGTACTCGGCGATGCTGTAGATCAACTCGCCATGGCTGTCGTTCTCCGGCACCGGGTCGCTGCCGCGGGCATCGACGCAGCACGGCACCTTGCCGTTCTCGAACTGATACGGCGCATACCAGTTGATGTAGTCGCGCACCGCATCACTGCGGCCCATGCGCAGCAGGCCCTCGGAAATCATCGCGCCATCGCGGATCCAGCTGCGCGCATACGAACGCGTGCCCGGCTGCAGGCGTGGGCCGACGCGCGAGATCAGCATGTGCGCGACCGCGGTGCGCAGGGTATCCACCAGCGCCTGGCCCGCAGCCGGCACCTGCAGCGAGACCACGCCCAGCTTCTTGCGCCACTGCACGGCCACCTGCGCCTGCGCCTTGGCCACGTCCAGCGCCTGCGGTGCCCAGCCACCGGTCTGTGGCAGCACCACCGCCACTTCACGGCTCTGGCCGGGCTCCAGCTTGATCGTGTACATCAGCGCACCCGACGCCATGCCGGTGCTGTCCTTCACCGCTGTGGTCGCCGGGTACGTGCCGCTTTCCAGATGCATCGCATCAAGCTTGCCGTCGAACGTACTGGCAAAGCGCGCGTCCGGCACCTGCAGCGGGTAGATGCGCGGCTCACCGTTGACCCGCACCAGCTGCTCACCCACGTCCAGTGCATCGATGCGGCTGAAACCACCGACGGTGTTGAGGAACTGGGTGGGCGGGTTGACCTGCCACGGGCGGATCGCCAGCGCCAGGGTGTACTCGTGCGCGACCTTGTCCGGATTGCTCAGGCGGTAGCGGCCGATCAGCTGCGCGCGCTCCGGCGTTCCCTGCACGAAGCTGGTCACTGCCAGGCCGACCTTCTCATGCACCCAGTCGACGTTGGCGATCGGCAGGTAGTGATCCTGCAGCGACTGGGTGATGGCCACCTTCGACCAGTCCAGCAGCTTGCCATCGAGGCGGATGAACGGCTCGATGCTGAAGCTGCCCTTGGCCGGCTCCAGTGCGCCATCCTCACTGATCAATGCCTGTTCCTGGCCACCATCGAGGCCGAGCAGGGTCCAGTACGGCTGCTCGCCCACATAGGCACGAGGCAGCGAGCCGCGTGGCAGGTCGGCAGCGACCGAGGACAGGAATGCGTTCGGGGTGGAAGCAAAGGCCAGCGGCTTGAGCGCGATGTCGCGGATGCCGTAGCGCCAGTTCGGGCCGTCCTGCAGATCGAAGCGCACGTAGCGCGCATCGGTGTCCGGCAGCGCAAGCCAGTCGCGGCCACCGGCACCACTGGTGACTTCGCGCACGGTGCGCCAGTCGCGGCCATCCTCTGAGGTGCGCACGGTGTAGCGGCGGGCTTCCAGGTTCGGCAGCCAGTCGATCACCGCACCACCGATCTCGCGGCTCTTGTGCAGGTCCAGGCTGATGGTCTGCTGCTTGACGCCACCGCTGATCCAGAACGTATCGCTCTTGCCGTCGATCATGCGGTCCTGCAGCGCGGTGGCGGTATCGGCGATCACCGACGACACCAGCGCCGAGTCATCCTGGGCTGGCAGGCCCCGCAGGGTCAGCTTGTCGAAGCACACCGTGCCGCGGCCGCCGACCTTGCTGTAGATCGTGAACTCGACCGCAGCGCTGCGTGCCATCTCCTTCTCGGGAGACGGCCCCCACGCCTTGTCGATCTGGCGACGGCGATACTCGACCGGCGTCCACGCCTTGGGGAAACTGTAGCCGGGACGATTGACCCACCAGACGTTGTCGCCGCTGGCATCGATCAGCTTGAACTGCAGGTCGTTGCCCGGTGAATCACCGCGCAGCTGGAAACCGAAACGGTAATTGACCGGGTAGTCGATGTTCAGCGCGCGGCGGATGCCGACGTAACCGGAGACATCGTGGAAGTCATAGTCCAGGCACAGCGCGCGGCCACCACCGGCGCCGCTGACCGGCCGCAGCGAACCGCTGACCTGGTCGGACAGCACCAGCTTCCAGGCTGCGATGTCGTCGAAGTCGTCCAGCACCTTCGGTGCCGGCAGCGCCGGTGGTGCGGCGATCGCCAGGGAGGTCCACAACAGGCCCAGTCCAACGGCGATCGCTCGCTTCATCCTTTGACGCTCCCTAGCAACAGACCTTGGATGTAGTACCGCTGCAGCACCAGGAACAGCGCCAGCACCGGAACCACGGTGACCACCGCGCCGGCCATCATCATTTCCACGTCCATGATGTGCTCGCGCGAGAGGGTGGCCAGCGCCACCGGCAAAGTGTAGTGCTCCTGGTCGGTCAACACGATCAACGGCCACATGAAATCGTTCCATGCACCCATGAAGGTGAAGATCGCCAGGGTCACCAGCACCGGCTTGAGCATCGGCAGCACGATCTGGAAGAAGATCCGAAGCTCCCCTGCCCCGTCGATGCGGGCCGCTTCCAGCAGTTCGTCCGGAATGGAACGCGCGTACTGGCGCACCAGGAAGATGCCGAACACGCTGGCCAGCGCCGGCACGATCACGCCGCCGAAGCTGTTGACCAGACCGAGCTGCTTCATCAGCAGGAACAGCGGCAGCATCGCCACCTGGGCCGGAATCACCAGCGCCGCCATCAGCACCTGGAACAGGCGCTCGCGGCCGACGAAGTTCAGCTTGGCGAAGGCATAGCCGGCCATGGTGTTGAGCAGCAGCGAACCCAGGGTGATGCCGACCGACACCAGCAGGCTGTTGGCGAAGTTGCCGCCCATGCCGGTGCGCGCGAACAACTCATGGTAGTTGCGCGTGGTGATGCTGGACGGCAGCAGCGGCGGCGGGAAATGGGTCGCCTCGCCCTGTGGCATGAACGAAACCGAGAGCATCCACAGCAGCGGTGCCAGGCTGACCAGGGCCAGCACCAGCAACGCACCATTGATCAACCACGGGTACCAGCGCGACTGGCCGATTTCACGACTCATACCAACTGCCTCTTGCGGCCGAAACGCAGCATCACGGTGGTCACCGCCAGGATGATCAGGAACAGCAGGAACGCCACCGCGGAGGCGCGTCCCAGGTTCCACCACTTGAAGCCTTCCTCGAACATGAAATACAGCACGCTGACGGTGCTCTGCAGTGGGTCGCCGCGGGTCATCACATACGGTTCGGCGAACAGCTGGAAGTAGCCGGACACGGTGATCACGCCGACCACCAGCAGCACCGGGCCGAGCATCGGCAGGGTGATGTGCAGGAACTGCTTCCAGCGCGAGGCACCGTCGATGCGGGCGGCCTCGTACAGGTCATGCGGGATGGCCTGCAGGCCGGCCAGGAAGATCACCATGTTGTAGCCGAAGTTCTTCCACACTGCGAACAGCATGATGGTCGGCATCGCCCAGTTGGGATCACCCAGCCAGTCGATCGGGCTGATGCCCAGGTGGCCCAGGCCGTAGTTCACCAGACCGTAGCTGGTATGGAACAGGTAGCGCCAGATCACCGCCACTGCCACCAGTGTGGTCACCACCGGCGCGAACAGCGCGGTGCGGAACAGCGCCTTGAAACGCGCGGCAGGTGCATTCAGCAGCATCGCTGCGCCCAGCGACACGCCGATCGACAACGGCACGCCGATCAACACGAAGTAGGTGGTGTTCCACAGCGACTTCCAGAACATCGGCGTCTGCAGCAGATCGATGTAGTTGCCGAGGCCGACGAAGCGCAGGTTGCTGCTGTCGGCCAAGGCATACAGGTCGAAATCGGTCACGCTCAGCGCCAGCGCCGAGGCGACCGGCAGGCCGAAGAACATGCCCAGCACGATCAGCGAGGGACCGGCGAAAACCCAGCCGGCAAGCGAGGTACGTTTCATTGCGCGCTCCCGGCGGCCACGGCACTGCTCGATTGCGGCGACGGCACGCGCTGCTGCAGGCGTTGTTGTTCATGCATCCAGCGACGCTTGGCCAGCACCTTGTCCACGCGCTGGTCCAGCTCTTCCACGGCCTTGTCCTGCGCCAGGCCACCACGCACCACCTTCTCGGTGACGATGCGCATTTCCTGCACGATGCGCTCCCACTCAAGCACCTTCGGCGTCGGCTTGACCCGCTCCAGCTGGTCACGGAACGCAGCGGCCAGCGGATCGTTGGCCAGCGACGGCGCGTTCCAGGTACTGCGGCGCGGCGGCAGGTCGCCGATGATCGAATGGAAGCGCGCCTGGATTTCGGGTCGCGACAGGAACTCGATCAGCTTCCACGACGCCTCCTTCTGCTGCGATTTGCGGAAGATCACCAGGCTGGTACCACCGGCAATACCGGCGCCCGGGCCGTCCGGACCCGGCAGCGCGGCCGTACCCCACTGCCCTTCCAGTTCCTTCGGCTGCAGCTTCTTGAACTCGCGGATGTTCCACGGGCCGGAAATGTAGAACACGTTGAAGCCACGGAAGAACTCATCCCAGACGTTGGAGATCTGCGTCTCGGACATCTTCGGCGCCCAGCCCTGCTCGAACATGTTGGCGTAGAAGGCCAGCGTGCGACGGAAGCCCGGGCTGGCGAAATTGCCGCGGGTGTCGTCGTCGCGCAGCAACGGATCAGGCTGCTGCAGTGCCAGCGAAAGCTGCTGCTCGAACTCGTTGATCGGCATCAGCACCGCATAGCGGTTCGGGCCCTGCATGCGCTTGATCGCCGCCATCTGCTCGTCCCACTCCTGCCAGGTGCGCGGCGGGTGGTCGTAGCCGGCCTTGGCCAGCAGGTCCTTGCGGTAGTAAATCAGGCGGGTATCGACATACCACGGCACGCCTACCAGTTCGCCGTGGATCACATTGGTATCCCAGATGCCCTGGAAATAGTCCTTCGGGTCGACCACGGACGAACGCTGCACGAACGGCTGCAGCGGCGTCAGCGCGTCCAGTTCGGCGAACTCCGGCACCCAGGTGTTGCCCAGCTGGCACACGTCCGGCAGGCCGTCCGCGGCGAACGCAGTCAGCAGCTTCTCGTGCGCGGCGGTCCACGGAATGTTCTGCACATCCACCTTGATGCCCGGATTCTCGGCCTCGAATTCATGGATCAGCTCGCTGACCACCTCGGCTTCGCGGCCCATCGCCCAGAAGCGCACGGTGGTGGTGCCCGGTTCGGTACGGGCGCAGCCGGCCACGGCCAACACGGCCAGGGCAGGCAGCGCCCAGCGGCGCAGGCGGTCGATCCAGTTCGGCATCGGGTTACTTGCCCTGGCCTGTATTGCGGTTGGCATTGTTCTTCTGTTCCTGCGCGGCAGCCGCGCGTGATTCGGCGATACCCACCGCGCGTGCCGCCGCGGCCTTTTCGTCTTTCTGCAGTTCCAGCGGCTGGAACGAACCTTCCGGTGCCAGCCAGCCACCGCTGAACCCGGCCCGTTCCAGGCCCTTGCGGATGTACGGGTTCTTCTTCATCACTTCCCAGACGAAGTCATCGCGGTAGTTGGCGATCATGGTCAGGATCGGGCCTTGGTCGATGGCGATGTAATCGCTGGCGACCCAGCCGCGATCCGGCACCAGGCGACCGGTCTTGATCGGGATGTCGTAGTTGAAGCTGGGGTTGAACGAATCCAGGAAACCGTAGCTGGAATAGATGTAGTCGCCGTAGCGCTTGTGCATTTCCAGCGTGGCCGGGATCACCTGCTCGGGCGCGAACACCACCGAGGCGATCGCGGCGGTCGGGGCGATGGTGCCGTCATCGAAGTTCTCGCGCAGGCCGGCGCCGCGCGAGGAGTAGTGGCGGAACTGGCGCTGCTCGCCGCGGTACTCCTGGGTGGTGTTCTGCGGGCCGTCGCTGGCGGTGAGGCCCCATACGTTCTCGCCATAGTCCTTCCACTGCATCGGGTTGGCGATGGCGTACTCGCGCTGGGCCAGCGCAGCCGAGCGGCTGTTGAGGAAGTAGGTGCTGCCGCGCTCGCGCATGTACGCGTCCTGGATATCGCGGAAGTCGATCCAGACATGGCTGTACTGGTGGCCGAACAGCGGGCCGAAGGACAGGTATTCCTGGCCCTGGTAGACGCCCCAGTCGTTGTCGTAGGTGCGCGTCCACACTGTCCACGCATCCGGGCTGACCGGGTGCGTCGGCGACCCCAGGGCGAGGATGTAGACCATCATCGCCTCGTTGTAGCCCATCCAGTCGTGGTCGATGAAGCCGCTCTCCGGGAACCAGCCCATCGAGATCAGCGGCGCACGCTGCTGCAGCCACGGCCAGTCGACCTTCTTGTACAACGTGTCGGCGATCTGGCGGATCTCCTTCTCGCGCGGATCGTCACCGTCGTAGTACGACTGCGCGAACAGCACGCCCATCATCAACAGCGCGGTATCCACCGAGGACAGTTCAACCCAGCTGTCGTAGCGACGCCCTTCCTGCATGTCCAGGAAGTGGTAGTAGAAGCCCTTGTAGCCGGCCTTGCCGGTGCGCTGCGGCCCCATCGGCACGTCGCGGAAGAACTTCAGCGTGGTCAGGGTGCGGTCGATCGCCTGGTTGCGGCTGACCCAGCCGTTCTCGATGCCGATCGGATAGGCGGTCAGCGCGAAGCCAACCGAGGCGATGCTGGCGAACGGCCGCGACGGATAGCGGTCCGGGGTCAGGCCGTTGATCTCGTTGGTGGTATCCCAGAAGAACTGGAAGGTACGGCGCTCGATGTCATCGAACAGCGGCGGCAGCACCGGCTTCATCGGCCGCGGCGGTGCGTCGGCCTCGATCAGGATCACCGGCGGCCGCGGCTTGGCAGGTTCCTGCTGGGCCGGCTGGCAGGCGGCCACGGCCAGGCTCAACGCTGCGGCGGACAACAGATGGCGTGCCTGCATGGCGCGATTTCTCCGGTGGTCTGATCGATGGGAAAGCATACCGTCCAATGATCTGAAATCGTTTACAAGATGCGTTCTGAAAAAACCACGAAAAACGTGGTTTGACACCGCGATCATTGCCCATGCCGCTGCCGCCTGGCCGGCAGCGGCATGGGCAATGGACCGGCACGGGGCCGGCCATTGCCTTTTTTCTTCCTGCCGATGCCGCCGGCGGAGCGGCGGCATCGGATCGTGCATCTACATCCGGGCTTAGAAGCGGAAGCCCACCTCAGCCTTGACCTGGCGCGGCGTACCGATGATGTCGCCGGTCTCGTTGTAGCTGA
Source organism: Stenotrophomonas sp. 80084_Sma (assembly GCF_056481995.1). Classification (NCBI taxonomy): domain Bacteria; kingdom Pseudomonadati; phylum Pseudomonadota; class Gammaproteobacteria; order Lysobacterales; family Lysobacteraceae; genus Stenotrophomonas; species Stenotrophomonas sp. 80084_Sma. The sequence continues at coordinate 3,216,235 of NZ_CM151177.1, forward strand.
CCAGCAGCTTGCCGTCGCTCTTCACGTAGTTCAGCTTGGAGAAGTTGTCGAAGTTGAGCACGTTGATGATGTCGATACGGGCATACAGCTCGGTATCGCCGGCCAGCTTGAAGGTCTTGGTCGCCTGCAGATCCAGCGAGCGGTAGCCGAAGATCTTGCCGCCGAGCAGGAAGTGGCCGTTGCCCGACGGTGTGCCTGCAGCCGGGGTCGGCATGCAGTTCGAATTGCCGGCCTGGGCGATGCAGGACCAGTCGTTGCCCGGGGTCGGCGTGGCCAGGGTCAGCTTGCCACCGAAGGTGATGCCCCAGAAGCCGTCATACGAGCCGGTGACCACCAGGCGGTGGCGCGGCGCGCCGTTGGACTTGATGGTCGGGTATTCACCGATGGTGCCGCGATCGAACGAATAGTGCTCGTTGATGTTGCGGTTGTGGCGGGCATTGGTCCAGGTGTAGGCGATCGAGGTGCCCCAGCCGCTTTCCTTGCTGTACGGCTTCTGCGCCGACAGCAGGATCTGGGTGGAGCGGGTCTTGATGCCCTGCTGGCCGATGATCAGGCTGCCGAAGCCCGGGATGCTGCAGCCCCACGGCTGACCGTAGGTCGGCTCGTCAGCGCCGCACAGCAGCTGGTTGTCGAAGAAATTGCCGTTGTTGAAGCGGTTGCCCAGCGTGTAGGCGAAGCCGTCGTAGGTCAGCGTGCGTGAAATCGTGGCATCGGTCAGCCACTCGCCAATCTGGTTGCTCATGCCGAGGCTGAACTGGTCGGAGTACGGCACCTTCATGTTGTTGTTCAGCAGATCGACTTCCATGCCTTCATTGCTGGTGGAACCCAGCAGTGCCTGCACGTTCTCGATGCCGTTCATCAGGTTCGGGTTCCAGTCAAAGCACGGGGTCTGTCCGTACATGCAGCTGCCGGTGGCCGGGTTGCGGAAGAACACGGTCGGCTGCGGCAATGCCAGCTTGGTGGTTTCCAGTGCCAGGTTGTCGAACAGGTCGCGATCATAGGACCGGCCGGCGCCACCATGGAACACGTGCTGCTCATCGGCGTTGACGTCATACGAGAAGCCCAGGCGCGGCTGCCAGGCATTCTTGAAATTCTTGCGATTGTGACCGGTGCTGATGTAGTCGTTGACGTTCAAACCACTGAGCGCCAATGTCTGCGCATAGGTCTGGCCCGGAGGCGCATGCCTGTCCTGCGAGAACAATGCGTTCACAACCTCCGGCGGGGTCACGAAATCGGTATAGACCGGGTTCTTTTCGTAGTCCCAGCGCAGGCCGATGTTCAGCTGCAGGTGGTCATTGACCTGCCAGTCGTCCTGGATGAACAAGCCGATCTGCTTGACCTTGGCGCGCACCTCGGACTGCACGCCGGTGACACCAGTACTGGCCTTGGTGAACTGCGCCTTGTAAGGGGTGCCGGAGGAGAAGGCAGGGTTGTCGATGGTGTAGAAGAACTGCGGATTGATCTGCGCGGCATCGGACGCGTACAGATCGATCTGCTTGTACTTGGCGCCCATCTTGATGGTGTGGTCGCCGGCCCACTGGAGGCCGTCCAGGGTCAGGTTATCCTCGATCGCCCAGCCCTTCTGGCCCTTCACCTGAGAGGCGAACGCATCGGCTGCGCCGATCTGGACGAGGGTCTTTTCCTGCGGGGTGTTCCGGTTCTTGTCACCAAAGTCCGGCGCGGTGTAGACGATACCGTTGCCGTAGGTCAGCGGCAGCGGATTGTTGAACGCCTCCTCATGGGTGACCATCAACTCGTTGTAGAAACGCTCACCGCTGTGGTTCCAGCGCAGCGCGTAACGGCGGTCGGTGTTGTCCACCACCTTGCCGTGCACCTTGGCGGTCTGGTCACTGAACTGCTGCTGGGTTTCGTCGCGATCCTGGAAGGTCAGCTCGATACGATCGTTGTCGGTCGGCTCGAAGTCGATCTTGGCGAAGATCAGGTCCTGCTGGAACGGCTGGCTGGCCGGGCCGAGACCTGCGAGACCATCGGCGGGCAGATTGGCGGCCGCCGAGCTCACTGCACCGTCCGGCGCGATGGTCACCGGCAGATCGAAGCGCTTGGCTTCATAGGTGACGAAGAAATGGGCCTTGTCCTTGATGATCGGGCCACCCAGCGCGAAGCCGTATTCCTTCTCGGCCGAGTCTTCCTTGCTCTTGCCCGGCTGGCGTTCGGCCGGGGTCATCGCACGCATGCTTTCGTTGGTATAACGGTAGAAGGTCTCACCCTTGAACTCGTTGGTACCCGACTTGGTTGCAGCGGTGATCGCGGCGCTGGACACCTGGCCGTACTCGGCCTTGTAGTTGCCGCTGATAACCTTGTATTCACCGATGGCCAGCTGCGGGAACGGGTTGCCCGCGCTGCCGGACTGGCCGGAAATGCCGCCGCCCTTCACGTAGCTCTTCTGGCCCACACCATCGATGTAGACGTTGGTGCCGTCGGAGTTGGTGGCACCGCCACGCAGCGAGGTGTTGCCCTTGGCATCGCGGGTGAAGATCATGCCTGGCACCGCGTCGGCGAATTCCAGGAAGTTGCGCGAGACCTGCGGCGTGGTCTGGATCTGCTGCAGGCTGACGGTCTTGCCGACTTCGGACGTGCGCACTTCCTGCAGCAGGGTCGGTGCGACAACGTTGACGGTGTCCAGGTTGGTGGCCGCGGTCGAACCCGGGGTGCTGCTGGCGGCACCGGCGAAGTTCAGGGTAGCAGTCGAGGCCACAGTGACGGTGACCTTCTGCGACTGGCCGTTGGCGACCACGTCATAGGTGCCCGGGTCCAGGCCCATCAGCGAGTAGCTGCCATCGGCACGGACGGTGCCGCGACGGACGGTGCCTGTGGCCAGGTTGGTGGCGGTCACTTCGGCGCCGGCCTGGGCGCCGGAAACCTGGCCGCGCAGGCTGGCATTGGCCGACTGCGCCATGACGTTCGGAGCGGCGGCCAGCATCAGGCAGCTGACCAGTGCGGTGCTCAGCAGCCGGCGCGCCGGCGTGCGGAAGGTGGTGTGCATCATCAACTCAATCTCCGGGTGGCGGTAACCGCTCGCGCGGTCCCTGCGATCAATCAAAAAAGAAGGAACGCCTCTGGCTTCAATGGCCCGATGGCGGAGTGGTGGAATCGCGAACTATCAAGCGGGGAACCAGGGTCTGCTTGTCCCCTGTCCCGTCCGTGGAGGTGCCGTCCATCAACTGCAGCAGGCGCGTCATGGCCCGGTCGCCGAGCTCGGCGATGCTGACCTGCATGGTGGTCAGCGACGGGTGGACGAAACGCGCCAGTGGAATGTCATCGAAACCCGCCAGGGCGACATCGGTCGGAACACGGACACCGGCCTGCGTGAATGCATACAGGCATCCCAGGGCCATCATGTCGTTGGCGGCGAACACGGCATCAGGCAGCGCTCCGGCTGCCAGCAACTCCTGACCGGCGCGATGGCCGGAAGCTTCGTCGAAATCACCGGGCAGCTCGATGCCCTCGGCGCCACCGCCAAAAGCCGCCAGCGCGTCACGGAAGCCGCGCAGGCGCTCGCGCGCGTCGAAGTTGAGATCCGGGCCAGAAATGAAAGCGATGCGACGGTGGCCGGCGTCAAGCAGATGGCGGGTCATCGCCATCGCACCGGCATGGTCGTCGATGCTCAGCACCGGGTGGTCCTGCCCGGGCAGATAGGTGTTGATCAACACCGTCGGCAACGACTGCGGCAGGTTGTCGGTCAGGAAACCGGGGCTCTCGGCATAGGGCGAGAGCACCAGCAGGCCGTCGACGCGGCCGCGCATGGCGCGCAGGGCCGCGCCCTGCTGCTCCTGGTCACCGTGGTAGCTGGACACCAGCAGGTGCTGGCGACGGCTACGGGCGACATTGTCGATGCCACGCATCAGTTCGGAGAAGAATTCGCCGTACAGGTCAGGCAGTACCACGCCCACCGTATTGGTGCGGCGGCTGCTCAGGCTGCGGGCGGCGGCGTGCGGGGTGTAACGCAGCCGTGCGGCCACCTCCAGCACAAGCTGGCGGACCGGTTCGGCGACATTTTCATGCCCGTTGAGCGCGCGGGAAACCGTGGCCACGGAGACCCGGGCTTCGCGAGCGACGTCTTTGATTGTGATAGCTGCCTTGTTCACGAAGCCGCCCTCCACGGCTTGGACCTACCAGCATTGGCGCGGAATGTAAGCGTTTCCATCTGGGCTTGTAAACAGTCCGTTAGGCGAATGTCCCGAAATGGACATGGAAATCTGTCTGCAGCGAGCCCCCGCAGGGACCCGCCAGGACAGCGTGGGACAAGGGCTCAGCCCTGTTCTGACGGGGTCTGCGCGCGGATGGACAACGCGTGGATATCGGTCTCCATCATCGTCCCCAGCGCGGCGTACACCGCGCGATGCCGGGCCAGCGGGCCCAGTCCGGCGAAGCGTTCACTGACCACATGTACGTTGAAATGGCCGCGGCCATCGCGCGCACCGGCATGGCCGGCGTGGCGATGGCTGTCGTCCTCGATCTCGAGCACGCTTGGCGCCAGCGCATGCTGCAGCGCATCACGCATTCGCGAGATCCGTTCCGCGTTCACGGCAACACCTTCCGGAACGGTCGCACCTGCACGCGGGTGTAGACGCCGGCGGCCACGTACGGGTCGGCGTCGGCCCAGGCCTGGGCCTGCAGCAGCGACTCGAACTGCGCGATCACCACCGAGCCGCTGAAACCGGCCGGACCGGGGTCTTCACTGTCCACCGCCGGGCAGGGGCCGGCCAGCAGCAGGCGTCCCTCGTCGCGCAGCGCGTGCAACCGCGCCAGGTGTTCCGGCCGCGCCTGCAGCCGCTGCGCCAGCACATCCTGGCCGTCATACCCTTCGATCACATACCACACCGGCATTTCCTCGCTTGCGTTGTCGGGTCCGCAGATTCTAGCCAATGCGGCCCCTGCCCCGGCCCGGCTGGACACTGGCGCAACAAAGGCTTACCCTAGACTCCATTGCACGTGGCTGGATGCAGCAGCCCGTCGGTTTTTGCGGCCAACGCAGCCCCCGACGACCGTCCCGCTGCTTCAAACCGGACCACCTGGCCGGGCCACGTAGACGACCTCCCCGTAGTTCCGTCGCTGCCGTTTCCTGCGGCGCGTCCTGCTGTTTGATATGTGTGGAATCGCGCCGATCCCGGCGTGTCTGGTGCCCTGGGGCTCCGTGGCGTTGGCCCGGCGAACCCGGTGCCGCGACTGGTCCGTTGCAATCCTGATGTCCATTAGATGACTTCCGAACTCGCGCTCGACGCGAACCCGCCAACCCGGCCGCCCGCCCCCCAGCAGCAGGAAATGCCGCTGGCCGTGGTGCATGGGCAACCGGTCCTGCAGATTCCGCAGGACCTGTACATTCCGCCGGACGCGCTGGAAGTCATCCTGGATGCCTTCGAAGGCCCGCTGGACCTGCTGCTGTACCTGATCCGCCGCCAGAACCTGGATGTCCTGGACATTCCCGTCGCCGAGATCACCCGGCAGTATGTGGAATACATCACCGTGATGCGCGAGCTGCGCTTCGAGCTGGCCGCCGAGTACCTGGTGATGGCCGCGATCCTGGCCGAGGTGAAGTCGCGCATGCTGCTGCCGCGCCCGGTCAGCGAGGAAGGCGATGAAGCCGACCCGCGCGCCGAGCTGGTGCGCCGGCTGCAGGAGTACGAACGCTTCAAGCAGGCCGCCGAGGACATCGACGCCCTGCCCCGCCAGGACCGCGACACCAGCCTGGCCCATGCCTTCATGCCCGAACGCGCTACGGTGAAACTGCCGCCGCCGGTGGATCTGAAGGAGATGCTGCTGGCGCTGCACGACGTGCTCAAGCGCGCCGAGCTGTTCAGCGGCCATGCCATCAAGCGTGAGGCACTGAGCGTGCGGCAACGCATGGGCGAAGTGCTGGGACGCCTGGAAGATGGCAAGTTCTATCGTTTTGAAGGCTTGTTCACGGCCGAAGAAGGCAAGCTGGGCGTGCTGGTCACGTTCCTGGCGGTGCTGGAACTGGCCAAGGAACAGCTGCTGGACATCGTCCAGGAAGAACCGCTGGCGCCGATCTACGTGAAATCGCTGGCCGCCGGCAACACCAACGCCCCGCTGCAGTTCAGCAGCGAGTTCGACGACAACGACGCCGCCAATGCAGACGAGTGAGCGCTGACTGCCGATGGATCAATTGCTGATCAACCGCATTGTCGAAGGTGCGCTGCTGGCCTCCAGCCAGCCGCTCACCCTGGCCCAGCTGAAGGACCTGTTCCCGGAAGAGGAACCGGCACCGCCGGGAAGCATCGAACGCGCACTGGAACGCCTGCGCGAAGCCTGCGAAGGCCGGGGCGTGGAACTGGTCGAGGTCGCCTCCGGCTTCCGCTACCAGGTCACCGGCGAAGTGCATGGCTGGATCAGCCGGCTGTGGACCGAGCGCAAGACCCGCTACACCCGTGCCACCCTGGAAACCCTGGCGCTGATCGCCTACCGGCAACCGATCACCCGCGGCGAGATCGAACAGGTGCGCGGCGTGGCGGTCAGCAGCAACATCATCCAGGCGCTGGAAGAACGCGAATGGATCCGCGTGGTCGGCCACCGCGACGTACCCGGCAAGCCGGCGCTGTTCGGCACCACCAAGGGCTTTCTGGATTATTTCGGCCTGAAGCGATTGGATGAGCTGCCGCCATTGTCGGAACTGAAGGACCTGGGCGAGCTGGAACCCCAGCTGTCCCTGGACCGCGATGCACCGGCAGCGGCAAGCGCCGACGGTCCTGACCTCTCGGCCGGCGACGAAGGCGCTGCCGCGAACGATGATGCCGGCCTGGCCGGCAGTGACACCCCCGATTCCGCCGACGCAGCCCCTGCGCCGGCTTCCGATGAGCAAGCACCTTCGCCCCTCGATGATGGGCACCCCGATTCCGCGCCGGGCGAGCGCGCGGTGCCAGTGAACGAACGCGAAGACAACGCCGTCGCGATGACGACCGTGGCTGTTGACCAAGCCGATTCCGAACCAGAGGCCGACCTCGAAACCGTCGGCCGGAGCAAAACTGATGAGTGACACCCCTCGCAAGCTGTCGTTGAACAAGCTCTCGCTCAAGCGTGAAGCCACCTCCGAACAGTTCAAGTTGGAAGAACGCCTGCACAAGGTGCTGGCACAGGCCGGCCTTGGCTCGCGCCGCGCGCTGGAACAGCGCATCGCCGAAGGCCTGGTCAAGGTCAACGGTGAAGTCGCGCAGACCGGCATGTCGGTCAAGAGCGGCGACAAGATCGAGCTGGATGGCCGTGGCTTCGTCGCCACCGCCCTGGCCGAGCCATCGCGCGTGCTGGTCTACAACAAGCCGGAAGGCGAAGTGACCACCCGCGATGATCCGGAAGGCCGCCCGACCGTGTTCGAATCGCTGCCGCCGCTGAAGGGCGCGCGCTGGATCGCGATCGGCCGCCTCGACATCAACACCACCGGCCTGCTGCTGGCCACCACCGACGGTGAACTGGCCAACGCCATGATGCACCCGTCGTTCGAGGTCGAGCGCGAATACGTGGTGCGCGTGCGCGCGCCGGAAGGCGAGGAAAAGGTCTCCGACGCCATCGTCGACCGCCTCACCCGTGGCGTCGCGCTGGAAGACGGTCCGGCCAAGTTCGACGAGATCGAACGCATCGGCGGCACCGACTCGCACGACTGGTTCCGCGTCGTGGTGAAGGAAGGCCGCAACCGCGAAGTGCGTCGCCTGTGGGAGTCGCAGGGCTGCCAGGTCAGCCGCCTGAAGCGCACCCGCTACGGCAAGGTGAGCCTGCCGCGCGAACTGGCCCGCGGCCATTCGGTGGAACTGGGCACCGCCCAGGTGGAAGCCCTGCGTGCGCAGCTGAAGCTGGAAGAAGGCGCACCGTCGGCACTGACCCTGCAGCCGGTGATCGGCCAGCGCCGTGCCGCCAAGACCACCGTGCGCGTGCGCGAAGGTGGCCGCGGCAACGCCTACGTCAACGGTCACAACACCGCTGACGAAGGCCGCGAGCTGCGTCGTTTCGACAACGTCCGCGAAGATCGCGGCCGTGGTCGCGGCGGCAAGGGCGGCGGCTTCAAAGGCGGCCTGACGGTCAGCGGCGAAGCGGCGGCCAAGCAGTCGCAGAAGCCGTTCAAGCAGCGTGCCCAGAAGAACGACCGTTCGCTGCCGGAAGGCAATCCGGCCGCGTTCCGCACCTGGTACGTGCCGGATGGCGTGAGCACCGGCCCGAGCGGACATCGCAATGCCGGTCCGGGCGCACGTGGCCCGGGTGCCCGTGGTCCGGGCGCAGGCGGCCAGGGCCGTCCGTACGGCAAGCCGAAGGGTCCGGGTGCTGGCGCCGGTGGCGGCTTCGGCGGTGAAGGCCGTGGCGGCGCAGGCGGCCAAGGTCGTCCGGCCGGCGCGGGCAACCGCTCGCAGGGCCAGGGCAACAAGCACCCGTACGGCCATCCGGGCAATGCCCCGAGCTTCCCGTCCGACCACGCCACCCCGGGCTTCAACCCGTATGGCAGCCCGAAGCCGGCGCAGGGCGCCCGTCCGGGCGGTCGCGGTCCGGGCGGTGGCAACAACCGTGGCCCGGGCGGTAACCGTGGTCCCGGTGGTCCGGGTGGCAACCGAGGCCCGGGCGGCCCCGGTGGCAACCGCGGTCCGGGCGGCCCGCGCCGCAGCGGCCCGCGCGGCGGCTGATCAGCGATCCGACTGAAATGAAAAACCCCAGCTCCGGCCGGGGTTTTTCTTTAAAAAGGGGACGGAGGGGATTAAGTCGTTTTTGCCACGGCGTGTGTCGAAGGGGCGAAAGCGACTTAATCCCCTCCGTCCCTTTTTGCGTGGCGCTGGAACGCGGCGGGTGTGGTGCCGGTCATGCTGCGGAAGAAGGCGATGAACGGGCTCTCGGCGGAGAAGCCGGTGTCCTGCGCCACATGCGCGACGCGATGGCCGAGCAGCAGCAGCTCCATGGCCCGCATCAGGCGCCATTGCTGGCGCCAGGCCTGGTAGCTCATGCCGGTATCACGCTGCATTAGCCGGCCAACGGTACGCACGCTCAGGTCCGCACGCGCGGCCAATTCGCCCAGTTCGGGCGGCAACTGTTCGGCCAGCGGCAGACAACGTGCGATCCGCGGATCACGCGGCAGAGGCAGGTCCATCGGCGCCACCGGTGCAGCGACGATTTCCAGCACGCACAACGCCAGTTGATGGTGTGCGCGCGGCGACTGCCAGTCATGGTCGAACGGTGCCTGCGCGATCGGCTCCAGCAAGGCCTGCAGCAGCGGACCTACGCCGATGATGGCCGGCTGGCGGGGCAGCTGGGCCGACAGGGTGGCGTCGAAGTACAACGAACGGTAGTCGACCGCCTGGCGCATCTGCGCGCGATGGCGCAGCCCACCCGGAATCCACGCTGCGCGCGCGGGCGGCAGCAGGCTGACGCGATCACCATAGGTCAGGCGCGTACAGCCCTGCCGGGTGTACAGCAGCTGCGCGCGCGCATGCTGGTGCCAACCCGAGTCGTGATCCGCCAATGAGGCCGCGATACCCAGCACCGGAGCGCCCCAGGCATCGGCGTCGAAGTGTGCATCCGGCTGCAACCAGGCCATGTCTTATTTCATGTATTCGATGACAGGATATACAGAGTGCGCCATTGCGGACGCGACCACAATGCGCGGCCCTGTTCCTGGAGCGCCCGCATGTCGCGCCGCCTGTTGCTGCTCACCATTGCACTGCTGATGTTTCCGCAGTTGGCACAGACCCTGTACAGCCCGGCCCTGGCCGATCTGGCCGAACGCTTCGCCCTGCCGCCGAGTGCCGCCAGCCAGGCCATGAGCCTGTACCTGTTCGGCTTCGCTGCAGGCGTGCTGCTGTGGGGGCGTCTGGCCGATCGTATCGGTCGTCGCCCTGCCCTTCTCTGTGGCCTCGGCGTTTTCGCAGCGGGCGCATTGGGCGGGCTGGTGGCTGGCAGCTTCGGCCACGTGCTGCTGGCCCAGGCGTTGGCCGCAGTCGGCGCCGCCGCCGCTTCGGTGGTGACCCAGACCGTGCTGCGCGACCATCTGCAGGGGCCAGCGTTGGCCCAGGCATTCTCCTGGATCGGCATGGCCCTGGCCCTGAGCCCGGCCATCGGTCTTGCACTGGGCACGCTGCTGGTCGCCGCCAATGGCTATCTCGGCGTACAGTCCGGCCTGCTGCTGATAGCTGTCCTGCTGGCAGTCGCATGCCTGGCTGGCCTGCGCGAAAGCCGCCCTGCACATATCCCGCACACGCCCATGCTGCCGCTGCTGCGGGAACTGCTGCACGATCGCTGGATCTGGTCACACGCGTTGCTGGTGATGGCCTTCAACGTGGCGATGTACAGCTGGTATGCACTCGGCCCCTTCCTGTTTGCGCGCCTGCACTGGCCAGCCACCTGGTTCGGCGCCAGCGGCGCGGTGCTGGCATTGGGCTCGGCACTGGGCGCGTGGGGCAATGGCCGCCTGCTGCGTGCAGGCGTTGCCGCAACCACGCGCATCCGCATCGCCGCAGGCCTGGTTCTGACGGGAGGCCTGCTGGCCGCGCTGCTGCATGATCACCCTGCCCTGGTCGCGGCGATGGTGCCGGTGGTGACTGGCTTCGGCCTTGCCATTCCCAATGTGCTCGGCCAGGCCCTGCGCGGCTATCCACACTGTCTCGGCAGCGCAGGCGCGCTGTTCGGCCTGCTTTACTACCTGTTGATCGGCGCGGCAATGGCGTTGGTCGGTGCAGTGCAGCTGCTGGCACCGACCCTCATCGTGTGTGGCCTGCTGGCCTTGTGGCTGCAGCGGGATCGGTCAGTCGACGGCGGAAGGCCTGGCTGCCGATCGTAACGATGAAAGACTCGCTCCTGCTGCCACGCGGGCAGCAGTGGCCCCGAGGTCCCTGCCCCGGGGCCTGGATCAGAGAACAGCGGGTTACTGCACGTTGATCACTTCGTCCATCGGCGCGAGGAAGTTGCCAGGACTGTTGCGCGACGCCGAGATCACATAGGTCCCGGGTGTTGCGATGGTCGCGGTGCAATGGCGGATGGGCGTGGTGTTGCCACCGTCGTAATTGTCATTGGTACGGCACAGGAACTGACCATTGGCATAGACCGAGAAATTACTCGTTCCATCCACCTGGCCGCCGCCTGTGATGTAGATTTCCGACGGCGAGCCAGCCACACGCGGCAGGGTGCCGATCTCGAATCTGGCCGTCACCGGATGCGGCAACAGGCTAGGACACGGCACAACGAGTCCGTTGTCAGACAGGCAGACCTCGGCGTGGGCGATGGCGGGCGTGGCGATGAGGGCCACGAGCAGCACGGACGTTCTGAACTCCATTCCAGCGTCTCCAATGATCCCAGCAGAATCGCTGGGACGTCCCTGTTAGGCATTGCGGGGTTACTGCAGGGTCAAGGAAACGTAAATGCATGAGCGCCCACAGCATCGGATGGCCGCAGGATCCCTTGTGGGCGGCGCGTTTCACGCCTCCACTGCCGTTGGAACCCATCCCTGACCGATGACCTCATGTCGATGCAGGATGCTCACCGTCGCGCGGCACTTTTCCGGCGCGGATCGACGCTCACACCGCATGCTAGGAATTGCTGCAAACACAAGGCATTGTGCGCCACGCCCGGAATTCACATCAGGGCGCTGGCTATCGTGCGCGCTCTCCCACACCAGGCAGATGCCCATGATCACCATTACCGCCGAACAGGCACGCGCCAACGCCGATGCCGCCAAGCGCCCGATCGAACAGTTCTACCGCGACCTCGACAACTCGATCCAGATCGGCTCGGAGAATGGCCGCCGCTATCTCGTGTTCGGCTTCAGCCAGGTGATGGCCAGCGAGCAGCTTGTCGAAGATGTGACCGCACAACTGCTCAAGAATGGTTTCGATGTCGAACGGTTGTTGAGCGATTCCGAACAGCACTACATCCGCATCAGCTGGGGATCTGCCGAGCCGTCGCGCCTCAGCGCCGGCTGAGGGTGAACGCGGTGCCGTCCACGCCCAGGTCCCAGCCCTTGCCGGTACCGGACAGGGCCAGCGAGATGTCGCCCTTGGTCATCACCTGCGCGTTGCTGGACTTCACCGCACCGGCATGCGCGCCGACCGAGGCGTAAGTACCCAGCAGTTCGTTGACGCTGACCGCGCCGGTGAAGCTGCCACGCCCGTTGGTGATCTTCGACTTGCCCACGGTCAGGCCGCCGCCCTTCATCTGGATGCGCACCGGCATGCTGGCGCCGTTGCTGCAGGTGACCGTGCCATTGCCGGAGGCGGTCTTGTAGATCAGCGACCAGCCGGACAGGTTGTAGCGCAGCTGGCAATCGAGGTTGCCGGCGGCGTGCGCGGCCGGGGCCAGCGATGCGGCGGACAGGGCCAGCAGCAGGGCGAAGGACGTGTTCATGGCAGGACTTCCAGTTCGGTCGGACTGGCGGCGAATCTAGCAGCGCGCGCGTGCACGTTGAATGCAGGCGCGCGTGCTGGTGCGGCGGCGTTCAGGCCATCGCTCAGGCCTGCTCGTCCAGGTGGAAGGCATCGGCATCAAGCATCGCCGGAAAGCGCGCACGGTGTGCGGCCAGCGCCTCGGCCGAGATGGTGGTGGTGACCACCTGTTCGCGCTCGCGGATTTCCACCTGTGGCTGGCCGAGGAAGTCGATCACCGCGCTGTCACCGGCGTAATGCAGCTGGTTGCCATCGACGCCGACACGGTTCACCGCGGCAACGAAGCACAGATTCTCGATCGCACGTGCACGCAGCAGTGTCTTCCACGCATAGGCACGTGCCGACGGCCAGTTGGCGACGAATATCTGCAGGTCGAAATCCAGCTGCTGTGGACGTTCAACGTTGTAGCGGTTGCGGCAGAACACCGGGAAACGCAGGTCGTAGCAGACCTGCGGATTGATCCGCCAGCCCTTCCATTCCACGCTCAGGCGCTCGCGACCGGCCGCATAGCGCTCGTGCTCGCCGCCATAGCGGAACAAGTGGCGCTTGTCGTAGTACTGCAGCTCGCCGTCGGGCGTGGCGAACAGCAGGCGGTTGTAGACGCCCTCGCCCTCGCGCAGCTGCACGCTGCCGATGACCGCCGCGTTCAAGGCCTTGGCCTGCTCGCGCACCCAGGCCACGGTCGGGCCGTCCATGCCTTCGGCCTGGGCGATGGCGTCGTTGGAGAAGCCACTGGTGAAGGTCTCCGGCAGGATCACCAGATCGGTGGTGCCGGCCAGCGGTGCCAGCAGCGCGCCGTAGTACTCACGGTTGCCCGCCGGGTCATGCCAGCGGGTGTCGCCCTGGACGAGGGAAATGCGCAGGTCCTGCATGTTCACGCCTCCGCTCAGAGCAGGCGCAGGCGTTCGATCGCCGCGTCCATCGTTGCTTCATTCTTGGCGAAGCACAGGCGCACCAGGCGCTGGCCGGCCGGCGGGTTCTCGTAGAACGGCGACAGCGGAATGGCAGTGACGCCCTTCTCGATGGTCAGCCACTTCACGAACTCATGGTCCGGCAGGTCGCTGATGGCCGAGTAGTCGACCAGCTGGAAGTAACCGCCCGGCACCGGCAGCGCCTTCAGCCGGGTGCTGGCCAGCTGTTCGCGGAAACGATCGCGCTTGGCCTGGTAGAACGCACCCAGCTCCAGGTGGTGTTCGGGCTCATCGCGGATCATCGCGGCGAAGCCGTACTGCGCCGGGCCGAAGCTGGTGAAGGTGTTGTACTGGTGCACCTTGCGGAACTCGGCGGTCAGCGCCGGCGGGGCGATCGCATAGCCGATCTTCCAGCCAGTGCAGTGGTAGGTCTTGCCGAAACTGGAGATGACGAACGCGCGCTCGCGCAGTTCCGGGTAGCGCAGCGCCGACTCGTGGCGGCGACCGTCATAGATGATGTGTTCGTACACCTCATCGGAGATCAGGTAGATCTGCGTGCCGCGCAGCAGCTCGGCCAGCGCCTGCATGTCCTGCGCCGACAGCATCGCACCGGACGGATTGTGCGGGGTGTTGACGATCAGCATGCGGGTACGCGGGGTGATCGCCGCACGCACGCGGTCCCAGTCGACGGCGAAGGTCTGCGGATCCAGCGACACATGCACGGCCCTGGCGCCGGCCAGATCGATCGCCGGTTCATAGCAGTCATACGCCGGGTCGAGCACGATCACTTCCTCGCCCGCACGCACCACGGCATGGATGGCGTTGAAGATGGCCTCGGTGCCGCCGCTGGTGACGGTGATTTCGCTGTCCGCGTCGACCTGCGCGCCGTAGCAGTCCAGCGCCTTCTGCGCGATGGCCTGGCGCAGCGGCGCCACACCGGTCATCGGCGGGTACTGGTTCAGCCCGGCGGCCATCGCCTTTGCAGTCTCGTCGATCAGACGCTGCGGTGCGGAAAAGTCCGGGAACCCCTGACCGAGGTTGACTGCGCCGTGTTCGGCGGCGAGCTGGGACATCACGGTGAAGATCGTGGTACCGACCTTGGGCAGCTTGGTGGTGGGTTGCATCGGCCTGGGGATATGGGGAGACAGACCCCTGAGTTTACGCAATCCCTGCTTCGGTAGTGCCGGCCGCTGGCCGGCAACCCCAGGCAATCTGCGACGCTGGGTCGCACCTGCCGGCCAGCGGCCGGTACTACCCTGTGAATTCACCGCTACAATTGCCGCCGCACTCCGGCATGAAGACCTTTGCCCCTTGAACACCCCTGCATTGCTGGCCGCCAGCGGCCTGAGCTTTTCCCGCAATGACGAGCCGGTGTTCGGCCCGCTGGACTTCCATGTGGACGCCGGCGAAGCCCTGCTGGTTCAGGGCGGCAATGGCGCCGGCAAGACCACCCTGCTGCGCGTGCTGGCGGGCCTGGCCCGGCCTGGCGCCGGGCAGGTGCAGATCGATGGCAGGCCGGCCGGCAATGCCGAGCGCGCGCGTTACGTCGCCTACCTCAGCCACCTGCCCGCATTGAAGCCCGATCTGGACACGCTGGAGAACCTGCATTTCCTGTGTGGCCTGCACGGCCGTCGCGCACGGCAGATGCCGGGCAACGCGCTGGCCATCGTCGGCCTGGCCGGTTATGAGGACACTCTCGTTCGGCATCTGTCCGCCGGACAGAAGCGGCGGCTGGCACTGGCACGCATCTGGCTGTCACCGGCGCCGTTGTGGCTGCTCGACGAACCCTATGCCAACCTCGACCTGGAGGGCATCACCCTGGTCAACCGGATGATTTCCGCGCATCTGCGTGCCGGCGGCGCTGCACTGGTCACCACCCACGGCGCCTATGCCGCACCGCCGGTGCGTACCCGCCAGCTCGACCTCGGCGGTACCGCATGATCGCGCCAGGCACCGAACCGGGCCTCTGGCAGACCGCGGGCGCCCTGCTCAAGCGCGACCTGCGCCTGCTCTGGCGCCGCCGCGGCGATGCGCTGCAGCCGCTGCTGTTCGCGGTACTGGTGGTGGTGCTGTTCGCGCTCGCCCAGGGCCGCGAACCGCAACTACTGGCCGCCACCGCCGGCGCGGTGCTGTGGCTGGCCGTGCTGCTGGCCGGCCAGCTGTCACTGGATTCACTGTTCCGCTCCGATGCCGAAGACGGCTCGCTGGAGCAATGGCTGCTGGCGCCGGTGCCGCTGGCCTGGCTGGTGCTGGTGCGCGTGCTGCTGCACTGGGCCACCACTGCGCTGCCGCTGATCGTGGTCAGCCCGTTGCTGGCCGAAATGCTGCATCTGCCGCATGACCAGCTGCCGATGTTGCTGGCATCGTTGCTGCTGGGAACACCGTTGCTGAGCCTGATCGGTGGCGTGGTCGCTGCACTGACCGTAGGCATCCGGCGCTCTGGTATTCTCGTGGCGTTGCTGTCGTTGCCGCTGTACGTGCCGGTGCTGGTGTTCGGTGCAGGCAGCCTGGCAGCGGCGGGACGCGGACAGGATCCGGTCGGTGCGCTGCTGATGCTGGGCGCCGGCCTGCTGGTCGCGCTGGTGCTGGCGCCGTTGGCCACCGCCGCTGCAATACGTATTTCTCTGAGTTGACCGAGCTGAGAGCCAATCCACCCCTGCTGGATAGCCGCCACGCATGAATCCGATTGTCCGCTGGTTCCACCAACTCGGTTCGCCCCCCACGTTCGACCGATTCGCTGCCCGCTGGTCGCGGGTGTTCTACCTCGCGGCGGTGCCGGTGCTGCTGGTCGGCATGTGGCAGGCGCTGCTGGTGGTGCCGCCGGAAGCCAAGCAGCTGGACAGCTTCCGCATCCTCTACATCCACGTGCCCAGCGCCTGGATGAGCCTGTTCGTGTTCGCGCTGATGGCGCTGTATGCCGCCATCGCCCTGATCTGGCGGATCAAGGTCTGCGAGATCCTGGCCATGGCCTGCGCACCGATGGGTGCCGGTTTCACCCTGATCACCCTGCTCACCGGCAGCATCTGGGGCAAGGGTACCTGGGGCACCTGGTGGGACTGGGACCCGCGCATGACCAGTGAGCTGGTGCTGCTGTTCCTGTACCTGGGCGTGATCGGCCTGTATCACGCCATCGAGGACCGCCGCAGCGCCGCACGCGCAGCCGGCCTGCTGGCCATCGTCGGAGTCAGCCTGCTGCCGGTGATCCGCTATTCGGTGGACTGGTGGGGCGGCCTGCACCAGCGCCAGTCGATCAACGTGTTCGGTGAATCGGCGATCAGCAGCGCGATGATCGCGCCACTGTGGTGGATGGTGATCGGCACCAAGTTCTGGTTCGCTGGTTCGGTGCTGGCCAAGGCCCGCGCCGACAATCTCGACCGCGAGGCCGGCAAGGCCTGGGTCGGTGGTCGCGTCGATGCCGCACGTGCGGCCGGGGAGGCCCAATCATGACCCACCTGCCCTATGTGATCGGCGCCTACGCCGTGTTCGTGCTGGTACTCGGCGCCGATGCCATCGGTTCGTGGCTGCGCCTGCGCGTGGCACGCCGGTTGGCGCTGGCACGCCAGCAGCGGCAGCAGACCCGCGCCGTCAAACAGGACGCTGCGGCGCCGCTGTCGACGGAGCTGGAACGATGACGCCGGTACAACGTCGCCGCCTGGTCTGGGTACTGCTGGCCCTGCTCGCCTCCGGGCTGGCCACCGCGCTGGTGGCGATGGCGCTGGAACGCAACATCGCCTACCTGTACACGCCTTCGGAAGTGCTGCGCGGCGATGTCGATGCGCAGTCGCGGTTCCGCCTGGGCGGCATGGTGGTGAAGGGCTCCTTCAACCGCCCGGTCGGTTCGCTGGAAGCACGTTTTGAAGTGACCGACGGCGATGCCCAGCTGGCGGTGACCACGTCGCGGATCCTGCCGGACATGTTCGCCGAAGGCACGGCGGTGGTTGCCAGCGGCCGCATGCAGGACGGCACCTTCGTCGCCGACGAGGTGCTGGCCAAGCACGATGAAAAATACGTGCCGAAGGAAGTGGCCGACAAGATGGGCGACGCCCATCGCAAGCACGACGTGCCGGTGACGGCACCCGAGGTGCGCTGAGTGCTGCCCGAACTGGGTCAGATCCTGCTGCTGTGCGCGTTGCTGGCCTCGCTGCTGCAGGCCGGCCTGCCGCTGGTCGGCGCGCAGCGCAACAACAACGCGTGGATGGCGGTGGCACGACCTGCCGCGTTCGCGCAGCTGCTGCTGGTCGCCGGCGCCTTCGCGGTGCTCACCGCTGCGTTCGTGCAGCAGGACTTCTCGGTGCGCTACGTGGCCGAGAACTCCAATTCGCTGCTGCCGATGATCTACCGCTACTCGGCGGTGTGGGGTGCGCACGAGGGCTCACTGCTGATGTGGGCGCTGGTGCTGGCGCTGTGGACCGGCGCAGTGGCGCTGTTCTCGCGGCACCTGCCGGCACCGGTGCAGGCGCGTGTACTGGCGGTGATGGGCATCGTCAGCGTCGGATTCCTCGCCTTCCTGATCTTCACCTCCAACCCGTTCCTGCGCCTGAATCCGGCCCCGCTGGAAGGCCGTGATCTCAACCCGCTGCTGCAGGACCCGGGCCTGATCATCCATCCGCCGATGCTGTACATCGGTTACGTGGGCTTTGCTGTGCCGTTCGCGTTCGCGGTGGCGGCACTGCTGGAAGGCCGCGTCGACGCGCGCTGGCTACGCTGGACGCGGCCGTGGACCAACATCGCCTGGGGCTTCCTGACCCTGGGCATCGCGCTGGGCAGCTGGTGGGCGTATTACGAGCTGGGCTGGGGCGGCTGGTGGTTCTGGGACCCGGTGGAAAATGCCAGCTTCATGCCGTGGCTGGTCGGTGCGGCACTGATCCATTCGCAGGCGGTCACTGAGAAGCGCGGCACCTTCGGCAGCTGGACTCTGCTGCTGGCGATCGCGGCCTTCGCGCTGTCGCTGCTCGGCACCTTCCTGGTGCGCTCCGGTGTGCTGACCAGCGTGCATTCGTTCGCCGCCGATCCCTCGCGCGGCCTGTTCATCCTGGTGTTCCTGTCGGTGCTGGTCGGCGGCAGCCTGCTGCTTTACGCGTTGCGTGCCAGCCAGCTGAGCGTGGACGCCGACGATCCGCGCCGTGGCTTCACCGCCACCTCGCGCGAGACCCTGCTGCTGGCCAACAACCTGCTGCTGGCCACCGCCTGCGCGATGGTGCTGCTCGGCACGCTGTACCCGCTGCTGGCCGATGCGCTGTCGCTGGGCAAGATCTCGGTCGGCCCGCCCTACTTCGGCAGCCTGTTCCTGCTGCTGATGGCGCCGATGATTCTGCTGCTGCCGTTCGGCCCGCTGGTGAAGTGGCAGCGCGACCAGCCCTCGCGCGCGTTCGCGCTGCTGGCACCCTGGCTGGGGCTGGCGGTGCTGCTGGGTGCGCTGGCCTGGTGGCAGGCGCCGCAGAACGGCTGGAAGGCCGGTCTCGGTGTCGCTGCCGCGGTCTGGGTCGGCTTCGGTACCGCACGTTTCGTCTGGCAGCGACTGCGCGGCAATGGCCGCTTCACCGCCGAAATGCTCGGCATGATCGTCGCCCATGCCGGCATCGCCGTGTTCCTGGCCGGTGCGCTGCTGGTGGAAGCCCTGAACGTACAGCGTGAAGTGGCGCTGGCACCGGGCCAACAGGTGGTGGTCGGCCGCCACGAGGTGCGCTTCGAGGGCGTGGACCATCGTGAAGGACCGAACTTCATCGCCGACCGCGGCCACCTGCGCGTGTTCCGCAACGGCCGCGAGCTGGCCCTGCTGCATCCGGAAAAGCGCCAGTACGCCAGCGGCGGCCAGGTGATGACCGAGGCCGGCATCGATGCACGCCTCGATGGTGATGTCTACGTGGCATTGGGCGAGCCGCTGGGCAACAATGCATGGGCGGTCCGGGTGCACATCAAGCCGTTCGTGCGCTGGATCTGGCTGGGCGCGCTGTTGATGGCCCTGGGCGGATTCATCACCGCCGCCGACCGCCGCTTCCGTCGTCCGTAGGAGTTTCCATGTCCGAGTCCCCCGCCCCGCGCCCCTCCCGCCCGCTGCCGCCGGTAGCCATCGTGATCGGCGTGCTGTTCTTCTTCGGCCTGCTCGGGCTGATGATCTACGGGGTGATGAAATCGGGTGACCCGCAGCGCGACGTGCTGCCATCGGCGCTGATCGACAAGCCGGCGCCGGCGTTCGCGCTGCCGGTGCTGCACGACCCGGAAATGATCGTGCACAGCGACGATCTGCGCGGCGCGCCTTACCTGTTGAACGTGTGGGGCAGCTGGTGCGCGGCCTGCCGCGAGGAACACCCGGTGCTGACCCGTTTCGCCGAGAGCAAGCGCGTGCGCGTGATCGGCTACAACTGGAAGGATGAACCGACCGATGCCCTGCATTGGCTGGAACAGCTGGGCAACCCGTTCATGGTCGTGCTCAGCGACGTGGAAGGCCGCACCGCGATCGACTGGGGCGTGACCGCCGCACCGGAGACCTTCCTGGTCGATGGCAGCGGCGTCGTGCGCTGGAAGTACAGCGGTGCGATGACCCAGCGCGTGGTCGACGAGAAGCTGATCCCGGCACTGGAGAAGATCGAGAAGGCCCAGGGCAATGCCGGCAACACCCTGCATACGGCGCCCTGAACCGATGCGCTGGCTGCTGGCGCTGCTGCTCCTGATGCTGCCGTTGGCCGCGCTGGCCCAGCAGCCGCTGCACGACCCGCAGCCGCTGCAGTTCCGCGATGGCGCCGAGGAACGCCGCTTCCACGACCTGGCCGCGCAGCTGCGCTGCGTGCAGTGCCAGAACCAGTCGTTGGCCGACTCGAACGCGCAGATCGCGCAGGACCTGCGCCGCGAGGTGCTGCAGCTGATGCAGCAGGGCCGCGACGACGCACAGATCAAGCAGTTCCTGGTCGCGCGCTACGGTGAGTTCGTGCTCTATCAACCGCCTCTACAGCCGGGCACCTGGCTGCTGTGGGGCGGTCCGCTGCTGGTGCTGGGCGCCGGCGCGCTGGTGGTACTGGGCATCGTCCGCCGCCGTGGCCGCACGGTTGCTGCCGCCCCCGCCAGCAAGACCGATGAAGGAGACGGATGGTGAGCCATTGGCTGCCGATGCTGGCTGGACTGGTGGCCGCACTGATGGCGGCGCTGGTGCTGTGGCCGCTGCGCCACCACGGTCGCCGCGGTTTCGTGGTGGGCGTGCTCGCGCTGGGCGTGGCCGGTGCCTGCCTGTATCTGCTGGTTGGTGATCCGCGTGCAGCACAGGTACAACCGACCCCGTCGGTAGCCACCCTGCGCGATGGTGTGCAGGCCCTGCAGGATGCACTGAAGCGAGACCCGCAGCGAGCCGATGGCTGGGCGTTGCTGGGCCGGTCGCAGGCCGAGCTGGGCAACGCCGCCGCCGCAGCGGATGCCTTCGCACGTGCTGCCGCTCTCGCCCCGGAAGACCCCGGCGTGCTGGTGGAAGCGGCGCAGGCACGTGCGCAGGCCGATGCCGGCAAGCAGTTCGATGACACCGCGATGGCCTGGTTGCAGCAGGCTCGTGCGCTGGCGCCCGATGCAGAGCGCGCCAGCTGGCTACTGGGCATCGCCCTGCGCCAACGCGGAAAGAACGCCGAGGCTGCCGACGTCTGGAGCGGCCTGCTGCCACGGCTTGAGCCCGGCGCCGCGCAGGCGCTGCAGGCGCAGATCGCCATCGCCCGCGAAGCCGCCGGCCAGGCGCCCGATGCTGCCGCTGCGACGCCACCGGCGCTGCTGCAGGTGCGCGTGCAACTGCCTGCGCTGAACAACGCCGAGTGGCCCGCCAGCACCCAGGTATTCGTGCTGGCCCGCGCCGTGGGTGGACCGCCGATGCCGGTGGCCGCACGCAAGCTGCCTCTGGCCGGTTTCCCGGCCACGGTCGGGCTGGGCGACGCAGACAGCCCGATGCCGACCGCACCGTTGTCCGCGCATCGCGAAGTGGAAGTGCTGGCACGCATCTCGCGCAGCGGCAGTGCCAACCGCGGCGAGGACGATCTGCAGAGCGTGCCGGTGAAGGTGAGCCTGCCGCATGAAGGCGTGGTGGAGCTGCGGTTCCCGTAGTGCCGGCCGCTGGCGGGCAACCACGCGGGCGCATCCAGATTCATGAGGTTGCCGGCCAGCGGGCGGCACTACCGGGTGCATCGCCGATGGAAACCAGCGTGTCGCCAGCTCCACATGCGGCCCCGCTAGAATGACTGCATGACCGAATTCATCCCGCCCAGCACCCGCTTCCACGCCCTGCCCTCGCCGTTCCCGTTCAAGCGCGGTGGCGCCCTGCACGGCGCACGCGTGGCCTACGAAACCTGGGGAACGCTGGCCGCCAACGCCAGCAACGCGATCCTGATCGTGACCGGCCTGTCGCCGGACGCGCATGCAGCGGCCAACGAGGCCAACCCGGCACCGGGCTGGTGGGAAGGCATGGTCGGCCCCGGCAAGCCGATCGATACCGACCGCTGGTTCGTGGTCTGCGTGAATTCGCTGGGCAGCTGCAAGGGCTCGACCGGTCCCGCCTCGCTCAACCCGGCCACGGGCCAACCGTATCGCCTCGACTTCCCCGAGCTGTCGATCGAAGACGGCGCACGCGCCGCGATCGAAGTCGTGCGTGCACTGGGCATCGAACAGCTGGCCTGCGTGGTCGGCAATTCAATGGGCGGCATGACCGCACTCGCGGTACTGATGCTGCACCCGGGCATTGCGCGCAGCCACGTCAACATTTCCGGCAGTGCGCAGGCACTGCCGTTCTCGATCGCGATCCGTTCACTGCAGCGCGAGGCGATCCGCCTTGATCCACGCTGGAATGGCGGCCACTACGACGATGCCGAGTATCCCGAGTCCGGCATGCGCATGGCGCGCAAGCTGGGCGTGATCACCTACCGTTCGGCACTGGAATGGGATGGGCGCTTCGGCCGCGTGCGGCTGGATTCGGACCAGGCCGACGACGATCCGTTCGGCCTCGAATTCCAGGTGGAAAGCTATCTGGAAGGCCATGCACGGCGCTTCGTGCGCTTCTTCGATCCGAACTGCTATCTGTACCTGAGCCGTTCGATGGACTGGTTCGACCTGGCCGAATACGCCGACGGTGATGTGCTGGCCGGGCTGGCGAAGATCCGGGTGGAGAAGGCGCTGGCGATCGGCGCCAACACCGACATCCTGTTCCCGGTGCAGCAGCAGCAACAGGTCGCCGACGGCCTGCGCGCAGGCGGTGCCGATGCGCGCTTCATCGGCCTGGAGTCGCCGCAGGGCCATGACGCCTTCCTCGTCGATTTCGAGCGTTTCGGCCCGGCCGTGCGCGGCTTCCTCGACGCGCTGTAAGTGGCATGGCGGCGTAACCTCGCGCTGGCCGCATTCGGTGCGTTGATCGCACTGACGGTCAGCGGCGTGCTGCCGCTGTGGCTGGGCGGTTGGTGCCTGCTCGCCAGCGCAGTGTCGTTCGGCCTGTACGGCCACGACAAGCGCGCGGCGCAGCGAAAGCAGTGGCGGATTCCCGAGCGCACACTGCAGTTGCTGGCTTTTGCCGGCGGTTGGCCGGGCGGGCTGCTGGGCCAGGCGCTGTTCCGCCACAAGCATCGCAAAGCCGGATTCCAGTGGGTGTTCTGGCTGTGCGTGCTGGCCAACGTGGCCTCGATCGCGGTGATGCTGCGCGAGTTCTCGCGGTAACCGTTCAAATGGGTAGTGCCGGCCGCTGGCCGGCAATTCCGTATCCATATCAAGCGCCATGAGGTTGCCGGCCAGCGGCCGGCACTACCATTCACGCTTCGCGCACCAGAACCCCATCACGCAACCGGTACTGCGCATCCACCACGCCGTCGGGCAGGTCGTCGTGGGTGATCATCAGCAGGCTGCGCCCGTCCAGCAACCCGGAGAGGTCCTGCAGCAACGCACGTGCGGTATCCACGTCCAGGCCTTCGGTCGGTTCGTCCAGCAGCAGAATCGGCGCATTGCGCAGCAGCGCGCGCGCCAGCGCCAGGCGTCGTGCCTGGCCGGCCGACATCGTCGCGCCGTTCTCGCCCACCCAGGTCTGCAGGCCACCGTTGCGCTCGGCCCACTCGCCCAGACGCACGCGACGCAGTACCGCCCACAACGCTGCGTCACTGGCATCGGGATCACCCAATCGCAGGTTCTCGGCCACGCTGCCGGCAAACACCGGCGCGTTCTGCGGCAGCCACGCCAGTTGCCGGTGCCAGTCGGCCTGGGCGAAATCACGCAGGTCGCGGCCCCCGTAGGTCAACCGACCCTGTTGCGGATCCCATAGCCGCAGCAGCAGGCTCGACAGGGTGGTCTTGCCACTGCCGCTGTCGCCGCGAATCGCGATCCGCTCGCCCGGCGCCAGGGTCAGCTGCAGGCCGGACAACACCGGCCGCGCCGCACCGGGCCACTGGAAGTGCACGTCATCCCAATGCACGCGCGCGGCCTGCGGCACCGCCTGCGGCGCCTGCGGGTCCTCCACCGTCGGCGGTTGCTCGACGATGGCCTGCAGGCGATCGGCGGCGATGCGCCCGGACTGCAGCGACTGCCAGGCCAGGCCCATGCCGGCCCACAGTTCGATCAGTGCCACGGTGAGGAACACCAGACCCGCCGCCATTTCCGGCGCGATGCGCTGCTGTTCGGCCGCATGCAGGGCCAACGCCAGCATCGCCACCAGGCCCAGCCCGGCGACCAGGCCATGCAGGGTCGAGGCCGCGATCAGGCGCCAGCGCCGACGACGATCCCGCGAAGCCAGCTGCTTGGCCGCCACGCGCACCTTCAACTGCCACGCTGCATCGGCATGCAACGCGGCCAGATCACCCGCGCCCTCCAGTCCTTCGAAGGCTGCGGTACGCAGGGCAGCACGATGCGCGGCACGGTCGGCTTCCTCATCGTCGCGACCGCGCACGCCCAGCCACGGCACACCGAAGGCGATCAGCAGCGCCAGCACCGCCAGCAGTACCGCCGCAGACGGCAGGATCACAGCGGCCGAGGCGATCGCCACCAGTGACAGCGCACCCAGCGCCACCAGCGGCCCGATCGCACGCACCAGCAGGCCATCCACCTCATTGATGTCACCCAGCAGGCGTGCCAGCAGTTCGCCGGTACGCGTGGCCCCCAGCCGCGCCGGTGCCAGTGGCAGCGCGCGGCGGAAGAACCACACGCGCAGATCGCGGGCGATGCGCAGCGTGGCATCGTGGCCGACCAGCTTCTCGAAGTAGCGCGACACGATGCGCGCCATGGTCAGGCCGCGGATGCCGGCCGACGGCGAAAAGAAGTTGAAGCCCTGCGCCAGCCCGGCCGCACCGGCCAGCGCAGCGGCGGTCAGGAAGCCACCGGACAGGCCCAGCAGGGCGGTGCCGGCCAGCATCGTGATCCACAGCAGCAGCACGGTCAGCAGCAGGCGCGGGCGATGGCGCAGGAACACCGCGCGCAGCGAATCAGGCGAACGGCTCATGCGCGCACCGCCTGTGCCGGCTCGACCAGGCGGCCTTCCGGCAACAGCAGGCAGCGGTCGGCCCAGGCGATCACCGCAGGGCTGTGGGTGGCGACCACCACGCTGCGGCCGCGTGCATAGGCGGCCAGGCTGCGCAGCAACGCCGCTTCGGTATCGGCATCGAGGAACGCGGTGGGTTCATCAAGCAGCAGCACCTGCGGGTCGCGCAGCAGCAGGCGGGCCAGGCCGATGCGGCGTGCTTCACCACCGGACAGGCCGAAACCACGCTCGCCGATCACGGTATCCAGCCCCTGCGGCAGGCGTTGCGCGAACTGCAGTACCTGCGAGGCCTCGGCGACCGCGCGCAGGCGTGCATCGCTGGCACCGGGATCAGCCAGCCGCAGGTTGTCGGCGATGCTGCCGTGGAACAGGTACGGCCGCTGGCTGGCGTACGCCACCTGCACGCCGGGCCGCAGCTGCAGCTTGCCGGCACGCGGCGGCAACCACCCCGCCAGCGCTTCCAGCAACGTGCTCTTGCCGGACCCGCTGGGACCGACCAGTGCCAGGCGCTGGCCCGGTTCCAGCAGCACGTCCAGATCCTGCAGCACATCATGCGGCGCACCCAGCGGGCGCAGCACCAGACCCTGCGCCTGCAGCGGCGGCAAGGCAGCCTCGGCCGGTTCCACCGCCAACGGTGCAACCTCGCTTTCGATCAAGCCCTGCTCCCCGGGCAGCGACTGCAGCAGGCGCTCCACCTCGGCGGCGGCAGCCAGTGCGTTGGCACGATCGTGGTAGTGCGCGGCCAGACGCCGTAGCGGCGCGTAGAACTCCGGCGCCAGCAGCAGGCAGAACAGCCCAGCGCCCAGCGTCGGCACTGCTGCATGCAGCGTCATCAGGCCCAGATAACTCAGGCCCAGGTACAGCGCAACCATCGCCACGCTCACCGAGGCGAAGAATTCCAGCACCGTGGACGACAGGAAGGCGATGCGCAGCACCTTCATCGTACGCACGCGCACGCCTTCGGCGGCGGCCGCGATGCCGTCCAGTTCGGCCTCGCCGCGGCCATACAGGCGCAGCAGGCCCAGACCCTTGATGCGGTCGGCGAAGTGGCCGCTCATCCGCGCCAGCTCGCCCAGCTGCGCACGGCCGGCGGCTTCAGCGCCCCAGCCCACCAGCATCATGAAGAACGGCACCAGCGGTGCGGTGAACAGCAGGATCAGCGCCACCACCCAATCCACCCAGGCCACTGCGGCCAGGATCAGCAGCGGCACCACCACCACTTCGGTGCGCACCGGCAGGAAGCCGCTGTAATA
Organism: Stenotrophomonas sp. 80084_Sma; assembly: GCF_056481995.1. Taxonomy (NCBI): domain Bacteria; kingdom Pseudomonadati; phylum Pseudomonadota; class Gammaproteobacteria; order Lysobacterales; family Lysobacteraceae; genus Stenotrophomonas; species Stenotrophomonas sp. 80084_Sma. The sequence goes on from NZ_CM151177.1 coordinate 3,242,252, forward strand.
GCTCTCGATCGCATCACCGTGATGCAGCATCAGTTCGCCCAGCTCGCCGGTGCGGCGCTGGCGCAGCCACAGCGGCCCATGCCCAAGCAGGCGCGCGAACACACGCTCGCGCAGCGCCAACCGCGCGGCATCGGCCACATCACCGGCAGCCGCCTGGGTGGCGCTGCCCAGCAGCGTGCGCAGCACCAGGATCACCGCCAGCCCAGCGAGCACCGGCAGGCCCGACGCCAGCGGTGCGCGCTCCACCAGCACCTGCTGCACCAGCCAGGCGATGGCAGCGGCCTGGCCGATCAGCAGCGCCCCGGACAGGCTGATGCACAGCGCCGCCAGCCGCTGGCGACCTCGAGCGGAGCGCGCAAGATCGGCCAGCCAGGCGGTGCGGGCACGCCGCTGGCGGGTCGTTTCGGCTTCCGGGGAAAGGCCGTCAGGGGTCGTTTCGGCAGCGCTCAAGGGGTCTTCACGGGTAACAGGGGAGACACGGCATTGTAGGCGCAGGCAACAGCCTCCCCCTGCGGCCGGCGGTCGCAGTCTTCATCGGGTTGGCATACGATCCTCCTGAATACCCATTCATACATTGATCTGGATCAAGGCTGTTTGAAGTAGTCGGTCACATCATTCACCCCGTAGACCACCCTTCCCGCCACCTGCAACGGCACTATCCAACGAGGTAGCCAGGCCATGATTGATCAGACAGTCGTAGAACTGTCGCGGCTGCAATTCGCTCTGACCGCGATGTACCACTTCCTATTCGTCCCGCTCACGCTTGGCCTGTCCTTCATGGTGGCCATCATGGAGAGCGTGTACGTGATGACCCGCAAGCAGGTCTGGCGGCAGATGACCCTGTTCTGGGGCACCCTGTTCGGCATCAACTTCGCCATCGGCGTGGCCACCGGCCTGGTGATGGAGTTCCAGTTCGGCATGAACTGGTCGTACTACAGCCACTACGTGGGCGACATCTTCGGTGCGCCGCTGGCCATCGAAGGCCTGATGGCGTTCTTCCTGGAAGCGACCTTCATCGGCCTGTTCTTCTTCGGCTGGAAGCGCCTGAGCCCGGTCAAGCACCTCACTGTGACTTGGCTGATGGCGCTGGGCACCAACCTGTCGGCGGTGTGGATCCTGATCGCCAACGGCTGGATGCAGAACCCGACCGGTGCGGTGTTCAACCCGGAAACGATGCGCATGGAAGTGGTCGACTTCGCTGCGGTTCTGCTGAACCCGGTGGCCCAGGCCAAGTTCGTGCACACCGTCAGTGCCGGCTACGTGACCGGTGCGATCTTCGTGATGTCGATCAGCGCCCTGTACCTGCTGCGCAACAAGCATCGGGACATGGCCCGCCGTTCGTTCGCGGTGGCCGCAGCCTTCGGCCTGCTGTCCTCGCTGTCGGTGGTGGTGCTGGGTGACGAGAGTGGTTACGCCGCCAGCGAACACCAGAAGATGAAGCTGGCCGCGATCGAAGCAATGTGGGAAACCGAGCGTGCACCGGCCGACTTCACCGCCTTCGGCATTCCCAACCAGGACACCCACCAGAACGACTACGCGGTGAAGATTCCGTACCTGATGGGCCTGATCGCCACCCGTTCGCTGGACCAGCCGATCCCGGGCATCCTGGAACTGGTGGAGCGTGCCGAGCACCGCATCCGCGGCGGCCAGATCGCCTATGGCGCACTGGAACGCGTGAAGAAGAACCGGAACGACCTCGAAGCACGCGAGATGTTCGATCGCCACTGGCAGGATCTCGGCCACGGCCTGCTGCTGAAGCGCTACCGCGAAGACATCCTCAACGCGACGCCGGAGGAAATCTCCAAGGCCGCGATGGATACCGTCCCGCGCGTGGCCCCGCTGTTCTGGACCTTCCGCATCATGGCGGGCCTGGGCTTCTACCTGATCGCCTTCTTCGCACTGGCGTTCTACTTCTCGTGCCGCAACAACTTCCAGGACAAGCGCTGGTTCCTGAAGCTGGCCGTGTGGTCGCTGCCGGCACCGTGGATCGCGATCGAGTGCGGTTGGTTCGTCGCCGAGTACGGCCGCCAGCCGTGGGCGGTGGATGGTGTGCTGCCCACCTTCTACGCGGCATCGGGCCTGGCACTGCATGAAATCCTGACCACGCTGGCGGTGTTCACCAGCTTGTACACGGTGCTGCTGATCATCGAGATCAAGCTGATGCTGAAGGCGGTCCGCAAGGGTCCGGACGACATCCTGCCCTCGCTGCAGGCCGATATCCGCCCCGCTTCCCCCAATGCAGTCGCCCCCGGCCAGGCCTGAGGCAGGAGAATCCAGATGGAATTCATTGCACTTGATTACACCACGCTCCGCGTGATCTGGTGGCTGCTGCTCGGCATCCTGCTGATCGGCTGGGCCGTGATGGATGGTTTCGATCTTGGTGTCGGCACGCTGCTGCCGTTCGTGGCCAAGACCGATGAAGAACGCCGGCTGGTGATCAACACCGTCGGCCCGGTGTGGGAAGGCAACCAGGTCTGGCTGGTGCTGGGTGGTGGCGCGATCTTCGCCGCATGGCCGCCGCTGTATGCGGTCAGCTTCTCCGGCTTCTACCTGGCGGTGTTTGCGATGCTGTTCGGGCTGATCCTGCGCCCGGTCGGCTTCAAGTACCGCAGCAAGCTGCCGTCCAAGCGCTGGCGCGACAACTGGGACCGCGTGCTGTTCATCGGCGGCCTGCTGCCGGGCCTGATTGCCGGCGTCGCCGTGGGCAACGTGCTGCTGGGTGTGCCGTTCCACTTCGATGACACCCTGCGCGTGACCTACACCGGTTCGTTCTTCGGCCTGCTCACCCCGTTCGCGCTCATCGCCGGCCTGATCAGCGTGGCCATGCTGGTTTCGCATGGTGCGGCCATGCTGGTGATCAAGACCGACGGCCCGGTGGCCGAACGAGCCGCACGTTACGGCAGCGTCGCCGCCATCATCAGCTTCGTGCTGTTCGCTGTCGCCGGTGCCTGGGTGGCCTTCGGCCTGCCGGGTTACCAGATCACCTCGCAGGTGGTCACCGATGGCCCGACCAATCCGCTGCTGAAGACCGCCGAACTGGGCACGGCCGCCGGTGGCTGGCTGCGCAACTACAGCTCCATGCCGGCGACGCTGGTGTTCCCGGTGCTGGGCCTGCTGGGCGCACTGGCCAGCGCGGTACTGCTGCGCGCACGTCGTGGTGGCCTGGCCTTCATCGCCTCGGGCGCCTCGATCGCCGGCATCATCCTGACCGTCGGCTTTGCGATCTTCCCGTTCCTGCTGCCGTCCTCCAGCCAGCCCACCTCCAGCCTGACTGTCTGGGACAGCTCGTCCAGCCATCTGACGCTGTGGGTCATGCTGCTGGCCACGGCCATCTTCCTGCCGATCATCATCGCTTACACCACCTGGGTGTACCGCGTACTGAAGGGCAAGACGACGGTCGAGGAAATGGGCGACAACCCCAACGCTTACTGATTGCCGGTGTGCCGGCCCACGGTCGGCACATCCCTTGAACATAGGAGATTGACCATGTGGTATTTCGCCTGGATTCTCGGTGCCGGACTGGCCTCGGTCGTGGCCATCCTCAACGGGATGTGGTTCGAAGCGCGCGAAAGCGCCCGCACCGACAACGACGTGCATTGAAACTGTAAAAAAGGGTTGCCGACAGGGCCTTCACACGGTATCTTAGGCGGCTCCTTCGGGGTGTAGCTCAGTCTGGTAGAGCGCTACGTTCGGGACGTAGAGGTCGCAGGTTCGAATCCTGTCTCCCCGACCACTCAAGTGGTCGCATTGAAGCCTGGTGAAGTCGTCCAGGCTTTTTTGTTCCCTGAAGTGGCACTGCTTCGGCAGTGTGAAGAAAACAGCATTCACCCCTTGCCGCCATCGGGGTGAATCGCTAGAATAGGCGGCTCCCTTCGGGGTGTAGCTCAGTCTGGTAGAGCGCTACGTTCGGGACGTAGAGGTCGCAGGTTCGAATCCTGTCTCCCCGACCACTTCGGTGGTCACCAAGAAGCCTGGAAGACATCACTGTCCTCCGGGTTTTTTTGTATCAAGCGCCAGGCCGCCCGCGTGACGGGACCTTGCCGCGCAGCGCACGTACAATGGCCGCGCTGCCGGCCCTCCTGCAGCCCCCACCCCCACCTGCCGCTTCGGCGTAGACCGATGCCGGCGCTGCATGCCGTTGCTGCGGCGTGCGACACCTGCAAGGACCACCGATGAGTTCCTCCCCTTCCGATTCGCCGTCGCTGCTGCACGGCCGTGTCCTCGCGTTTGCCGCGATCCTGCTGGCAGCGGTCAACCTGCGCACTGCGGTCACCTCGATCACCCCGCTGCTGGACGTGCTCGGCCAGCAGTTCGGCTTCGGCACCACCATGACCGGCGTGCTGGGCATGCTGCCGACTGCCTCGTTCGCGCTGTTCGGCGTGGCCACGCCGGCATTGGCGCGGCGCCTGGGCCTGGAACGCACCACGCTGCTGGCGATGGTGATGGCGATGGCCGGCCTGCTGCTGCGTTCCAGCGCCGGCAACGTCGGCACGCTGCTGCTCGGTTCGGTGGTTGCACTGGCCGGCATGGGCATCGGCAACGTGGTGGTGCCGCCGCTGGTGAAGCGCTATTTCGCCAACAAGGTTGGCACCATGAGCACGCTGTACATCAGCGTGCTGCAGCTGGGCACGATGCTGCCGGCGCTGCTGGCAGTGCCGGTGGCGAATGCTGCGGGCTGGCGCGTGTCGCTGGGCATGTGGGCGCTGCTGGCGCTGGCCGCCGCCCTGCCGTGGCTGCTGCTGGCCAGGCGCGCACCGAAGCCGCAGGCCGACGCCACCGATCCCACCGCACAGCCGCACGGCAAGGTCTGGCGCACGTCGCTGGGCTGGAGCATGACGCTCATGTTCGGCATGACCTCGCTGATGACCTATTCGATGTTCACCTGGCTGCCGCGCATCGTGGTCGAGGCCGGTGGCACGCCCGCGTTCGGCGGCGTGATGGTCGCCGTGTTCTCGGCACTGGGCCTGCTGCCGTCGCTGGTCATTCCGTCGATGGCGGTGCGCCTGCAGAACCCGTTCCCGCTGGTGCTGATCGGTTTCTTCTCGTTCGTGATCGCCTTCACCGGCCTGCTTGTGGCCCCGATGAAGGCGCCGCTGCTGTGGGCCTGCCTGCTCGGCGTCGGTCCGTCCACCTTCCCGCTGGCGCTGACCCTGATCAACCTGCGCACCCGCACCCCCACCGGCTCGGCCGCGCTGTCCGGGTTCATGCAGGGCGTGGGCTACAGCTTCAGCTGCCTGGGGCCGTTCCTGGTCGGCTGGCTGCACACCGTCAGCGACGGCTGGACGATCCCATTCAGCTTCCTGTTCGGCTGCGCCACCCTGATGCTGTGCGCCTCCTGGGTGGCCTGCAAGCCGCGCAAGCTGGAAGACCTCTGGTAAGCCACGTGGGGCCTCGCAACCGGCCCCACCTACCGCTCGTCAGCCCGTCTGCGCATTTTGACGCCGGGCTGACAATTCCGGGCGGATAGTGCCCACGAATGCCCATCCTTGCCGCGTGCCGGCATCGGGCATGGGGGCGGCAGCGCCGCCCAGGCCACCACTCGGTGTGCGGGGGACTCTCGTTTCAGACAAGACATTGCAGGTCGCTGTCCTGGTTTCGCCCATCCCTGCTGGATGGGAGTTCGCGAGGGGAGTGACGCAGGCCACGGCCATCCCAAAATCTGGCATGTGATGTGCGTCACATTTTTCAGGTTGTCTGGTTCGGAAGCCAAGGGGGTCCCCAATGGTTGTCCACCGCCGGCTGGCGCTCTGCGTCGGCCTTGCCTGTACCGCCCTGGCCTGGGCCAGCAGCGCTGCCCCGCCTGACCGCGAGGCGGCCCTGGCCGAGATCGGCCGCTACCGCGACCAGGCCCGTTGGCTGGATGCGCTCGGCGCGATCGAGCGCGCCAGCCAGCAGCAGCCCAACGACGACCTGCTGTTCAAGCTGCGCGTCCTGACCCTGGGCGACATCGGCAATGCCTGGCGCGCCTGGGAGCTGTACCAGCAGCGCCCGCAACTGTTCGACGCTGCTCAGAAGCAACGCATCGAAGGCGACTACCTGGCCAAGCTGGTGGTCTGGAGCCTGGCCTACAGCAGCAGCGAAGACAGCCGGCTGGAAGAAGCCGAATCGACCCTGGCGCGCATGCAGCGCTATCTGGGCAGCGAAGGCACCCCACCTGTGCAGGCGCCATTGCGCATCCGCATGGACCGGCTGATCCTGCTCAACCGGCTGGGCCGCCATGCGCAGGTGCGAGAGGAAGCCCGCGCACTGCAGGCTGAAGGCCATGCCCTGCCCGACTATGTTCTGCCTGCGGTCGGCGATTCGCTGATGGGCACGCTGCATCCGGAAGAAGCCATTCCGGTGCTGCAGGCGGCCGTCGCAGGCGATCCGACGCGCGACGCCTCGCATTCGGAACTGGCTTACGCCTACCTGGAAAGCGAGCAGCAGGAAAAGGCCGTCGACCTGCTGCAGGCGTGGCGCGACAAGGAACCTGCCTGGCGCTGGAGCAACGGCAAGTCGCCGTATCCAAACTGGTCGCGCTACGAAGCCGACCTCAACCTGGCGATGGTGCGCGCCTACAGCGGTGACCTGCCCACCGCGCAGCGCGATCTGGAATCGATGGTCGACATCGCACCGGGCAACGGCGGCCTGCAGAGCGCGCTGGGCAGCGTGTACATGATGCGCGGCTGGCCACGCAGGGCGCTGCAACGGCAACAGATGGCGCATGCGCTGGACCCGCGCGACATCGAGCCACGGCTGGGCATGCAGGAAGCCTACGTCGCCCTGCAGCGCGATGACCTGGCGCGACCGCTGCACGACGATCTGGTCGCGCGCTACCCCACCCAGCCCGCCGTCGAACGCATGGACCAGGCCTGGCGCGCGCACCGCGGTTGGCAGCTGAAGGCATGGACCGACATCGGACGCAGTTCCGGCGGTGGTGGCACCTCGCCACTGGGCAACGACGACCGCCGCTATGGCATGGAAGTCCAGACACCCGTACTCGACGATCGCTGGCGGCTGTTCGCCTTCGCCGACCGGCGCTCGGTCGATTTCCAGGACCAGCGCATCGACCCGCTGTGGCTGGGCGCGGGCGTACGCTACCGATTCGGCCGTCTGGATGCGGAAGCTGCAGTGCTGCGCGCCAACGACCACATCGGTGATACCGGCCTGCGCGTCGGCGCGGGCTGGCAGTTCAACGACCACTGGCATGCCGGACTGACCGCCGCACGCAATGATCCGGATGCATCAATGCAGGCGCGCGTGGCCGGCATCACTGCCGACAGCGTCAGCGCGCAGGTCGACTACCGGCGCAGCGAACGCACGCACTGGATGTTCGGCGCCAGCCGCTTCCGCTACGACGATGGCAACCATCGCGAACTGTTCAGCACCCGCGTCGAGCAGCGGCTGCTGACACGCCCACGGTGGCTGATCGATGGCCTGGGCAGTGCATACACCAGTCGCGGCAGCCGCGATGATGCTCCCTACTTCAACCCGAAGCGTGATCGCATGGTCGAGATCGGCCTGCGCATCGACCAGCAGCTGTGGCGCCACTACGAACGCCACTTCCGCCACCGGCTGACCGTCTCGCTGGGCGATTACTGGCAGGACGGCTTCGGCAGTGCACTGGTGCCATCGGTGTCATACATGCACGAGTGGCAGCTGGGCCAGGGCCGCGTGTTCGAGTATGGCGTGCGCTGGTCGCGGCCGGTCTACGACGGCCATCGCGAACGCCATATCGGCTTCGAAGCCGCACTGCGCTGGGGAGACTGACATGACCCGCATCCTGCGCCTGATCGTGCTCCTGCTGCTGTCGGCTGCGCCGCCGGCCTTCGCGCAGCAGGCCCTGCATCTCGATGCGATCGACAACGGCCTGCTGATCCTCAGCTACCACGACATCCGCGACCAGGTCGCAGCCAAGGGGGATGCCGATACCTATGCGGTGAGCACGCAGAACTTCGCCGCCCATCTGGACTGGCTGGGGGCACACGGTTACCACCCGGTGTCCCTGTCGCAGGTGATCGACGCCTCCCGGGGACGCGCCACGCTGCCACCGAAACCGGTACTGCTGACCTTCGATGACGGCCTGCGCAGCGTCTACGACAAGGCCTTCCCGTTGCTGCAGGCTTACCGCTATCCGGCGCTGGTGGCGGTGATCACCGACTATGTGGACATGGCACCTGGCCGCACCATCGACTATGGCTACCGGCCGTTCGGCCGCGACGACTTCATCACCTGGGCACAGCTGAAGCAGATGCACGACAGCGGCCTGATCGAAGTGGCCAGCCATACCGACGACCTGCACCACGGGGTGCTCGCCAACCCACAGGGGAACTCCACCCCGGCTGTCGTGACCCGCGTTTACAACCCCGCCACGCGCAGCTATGAGAGCGAGGCGCAGTACGCGCAACGCCTGCGCGCCGATCTCTCGCGCAGCGTGCAGCGCATCGAGCAGCATCTGGGCGTGCGCCCGCGCGCCATCGTCTGGCCATACGCGGCCTACAACCAGTTGAGCAACGACATCGCCGAGCAGCTGGGCATGCCGGTGTCCTTCGATCTGGAGGGCCGCAGCACGCCGGTGGCCAGCGACCTGCATGGCCTGGCGCGCTTCCTGGTCAGCGACAACCCGACCGTGGAGGGGCTGGCCTACGAGCTGCGCCGCGACGTCGCGCTCGATGGCATCCGTGCCCTGCAGATCGACCTGGATGATGTCTACGACCCCGAGCCCGCACAGCAGGCGCGCAATCTGGATGCACTGATCGAGCGGGTCAAGCGCATCGCACCGACGCACGTCTACCTGCAGGCGTTCGCCGATCCGGACGGCAACAACACCGCCGATGCACTGTACTTCCCCAACCGCCACATGCCGATGCGCGCGGACCTGTTCAGTCGCGTCGCCTGGCAGCTGAAATCGCGTGCGGGGGTGAAGGTCTACGCATGGCTGCCGGTACTCGGCTTCGAGCTGCCCGACCCGGTGCAGCGCAAGGCGCTGGCGATCCGCAACGGCGATGCCGATGGCATGTACCGGCTGGACTTCACCAATCCCCAGGCGCGCCAGGTCATGCTCGACCTCTACGAGGATCTGGCGGTCAACTCCTACTTCGAGGGCCTGCTGTTCCATGACGATGGGTACCTGCGCGATACCGAGCTGCCCACGCTGGCGGCCGGCGATGGGGGCAGCGCACGCACGCAGGCGTTGATCGACTTCACCCTGGCGCTGCGCAACAGCGCGCAGCGCTGGCGGCCGAAGCTGGCCACGGTGCGCAACCTGTACGCGGAGCCGGTGCTGCGCCCGCAGAGCGAAGCCTGGTTCGCGCAGCGCCTGGACCTGTTCAACAAGGCCTACGACCAGACCGCACTGATGGCGATGCCGTGGATGGAAGGCAGCAAGCATCCGGAACGCTGGCTCGACCAGCTGCTGGCCGCGGTGCGTGCACATGACCCACAGCTGCAGCACACCCTGTTCGAACTGCAGACCGTCGATTGGCGCAGCGGGCAACCGATTCCTGCCGAGCGCCTGCGCGCGCAGATCCGCCAGCTGCAGGCGCAGGGCGTGCACCACTTCGCCTGGTACCCGGACGACTTCATCGCCGACCAGCCCTCCACCCGCGATGCCCGCGCGGCAATGTCCGCCGGCAACTTCCCGTACCCGGAGAAGTGACATGGACATGCATCCGTTGCTGCAGGTCCTGTTCCAGTTCGCCTTCTACTACCCGATGGTGATGGCATTCTTCTGGATGTCGGGTGGCCTGTATTACTACTTCCGGCGCGAACGCCATTCGCGCCCACGCAACGACCCGCCTCTGATGGTCGATCCACCGTTCGCGAGCCTGCTGATTCCCTGCCACAACGAGTCGGCAAACCTCGACGACACACTCGGCGCGGCGCTGGCACAGCGCTACCCGGCCGACTATGAGGTGATCGCCATCGACGACGGCAGCAGCGACGACACGGGTGCGCGGCTGGACGCCCTGGCGGCAAAACACCCACGGCTGCGCGTGCTGCACCTGGACCGCAACCTCGGCAAGGCCAATGCGCTGCGCATGGGGGCGCTCGCCGCACGCTCGGAATACCTGGTGTGCATCGACGGCGACGCGATGCTGGAAGAACACGCGCTGCACTGGATGATCTGGCACCTGGTCTGCGGCAACCGGGTCGGCGCGGTCACCGGCAACCCGCGCATCCGCAACCGCTCCACCCTGCTCGGACGCCTGCAGGTGGCCGAGTTCTCCTCGATCATCGGCATGATCAAGCGCGCGCAGCGGGTGTACGGGCGCATCTTCACCATCTCCGGCGTGATCGCCGGCTTCCGCCGCACCGCCCTGCACCAGGTCGGCTGGTGGTCCGATGACATGGTGACCGAAGACATCGACATCAGCTGGCGCCTGCAGCGCGCGCACTGGGACATCCGCTACGAACCCAACGCACTATGCTTCATCCTGATGCCAGAAACCCTGAAGGGACTGTGGCGGCAGCGGCTGCGCTGGGCCCAGGGCGGCGTGGAGGTGATGCTGCGCCACGCCCGCTCGCTGCTGCACTGGAAGGAGCGGCGCATGTGGGGCGTACTGCTGGAGTACGTGCTCAGCGTGATCTGGGCCTACACCATGTTGTTCATCGTGGTGCTGTGGGCGCTGGGCAAGTTCATCGAACTGCCCCCGCAACTGCATATCGCCAGCCTGCTGCCGGAGTGGCATGGCGTGATCCTGGCCCTGGTCTGCCTGCTGCAGTTCGCCAGCAGCCTGATCATCGACCGTCGTTACGAAACACAGATTGGACGCAACTACTTCTGGGTCATCTGGTACCCGATGGCGTACTGGTTGATCAGCCTTTCCACCACCCTGGTGGCGTTGCCGAAAACCCTGCTGCGCCGTCGCAGCAAGCGCGCCACCTGGACCAGTCCCGATCGGGGGATCCGATGAACGCACAACGCCCGTCCAACCGCTTCGACTCGCGGATGATCCGCAAGCCGCATCGCCAACCACGCTTCCAACGCACCGCCTGGGGCTTCGTCACCCTCGCGTTCTGGGGGTTCTACTTCTACCTGTGGGCCCCACTGGTCACCCTGGTGTCGTGGCTGGTCGGCGGCCAGCTGGCCTGGCAGCAGCTGTACGAACGGCAAAGCCAGTTCGACCCCTATGTGCTGGTGGCGTTGCCGCTGATGCTGCTGTGCGCCAGCGTACTGCTGATCGGCTGGGCCGAGTACAACCGCGCGCGCTTCCGCGGCCACGAACGGCGCCTGCCGCGGCCGCTGGCCAGCCTCAACGAAGTGGCCGCCGACCTGGGCGCCAGCACCGGGCTGGCCGAGCGCCTGCTGGGCTGCAAGGCCGCCACGCTGCACATGGACGATCACGCGCGGCCGATCGGCATCCGCCGCGAGGTGCTGTAACTCGATTGCCCTGGGTGCCGACCCTGGTCGGCACTTGCTTGGTAGATGCCGACCTTGGTCGGCGTTCTCTCTGGTGGGTGCCGACCTTGGTCGGCACCGGGGGCTACCGCGAAGAGCATCCACGCATGGCGTGGATCTACTTGCGGGTCTGCCCTTCCCCGCGCACGACAAATCGTTCGACGGTGAGTGCCTCCAGCCCCATCGGGCCGTACGCGTGCAGGCGCGTGGTGGAGATGCCGATCTCGCTGCCCAGGCCCAGCTGGCCGCCGTCGGAGAAACGCGAGGACGCATTGACCATCACCACCGCCGAGCGCAGCGCAGTGACGAAGCGCTCGGCGTTGCCCGCGTCTTCGGTGGCGATCACTTCAGTATGGTCGGAGGTGTAGGCACGGATGTGCGCAATGGCAGCGTCGAGATCGTCAACCACGCGTACCGCCAGCACCAGATCAAGGAACTCGGCGGCATAGTCGTCTTCAGTGGCCAACATGCTGCCCGGCAGCAGCGGCTGCGCCTGCGCATCGGCGCGCAGCTGCACGCCGCGCTCGCCGAGCGCCTGCGCCACGCGCGGCAGGAACGCTTCGGCCACCTCGCGGTGCACCAGCAGCGTTTCCAGAGAGTTGCAGGCTGCAGGGCGGCTGCACTTGCCATCCACCAGCAGGTCAATGGCCTTGCCGAGGTCGGCGCTGGCATCCACGAACAGATGGCACACGCCCTTGTAATGCTTGATCACCGGCACCCGCGCATGCTCGGCGACGAAGCGGATCAGGCCTTCGCCGCCACGCGGAATGGCCAGGTCGATCAGCTCATGCAACTGCAGCAGTCCCAGCATCGCTTCGCGGCGCAGGTCGGTCAGCACGGTCACCGCAGCCGGCGGTACGCCGTTGGCCTTCAATGCGCCGGACAGCGCCTGGGCGATGGCGGTGTTGGAGTGGATCGCCTCGGAACCGCCGCGCAGGATCACGCCATTGCCGGCCTTCAGGCACAGCGCGGCCGCTTCGGCGGTCACGTTCGGGCGGGCTTCGTAGATCATCGCGATCACGCCCAGCGGCACGCGCACCTTCTGCACCCGGATGCCGTTTGGACGCACATCGTCGCGGGTGATCTGGCCGACCGGATCGGGCAGCGCGGCGACCTCACGCACGGCTTCGGCCATCGCGAACAGGCGTGCCGGGTCCAGCGCCAGGCGGTCGAGCATGGCACTGCCAACGCCCTTATCGCGCGCGGCAGCAAGGTCACGCGCATTGCCGGCCAGGATCAGCCCGGCATTCACTTCCAGTGCCTGCGCCATTGCCAGCAGCAGCGTGCGGCGCGCCGCACTGTCGAGGCCGGCAACGATCTGGGCCGCGTCACGGCAGGCACGCGCCTGCGCTTCGATTTCGCTCATCGGGGTGTCCTTCAAACCGGTCATGGCAGCACCAGATCGTCGCGATGGACGACACTGCCACCGTAGTTGTAGCCCAGCACGGCCTCGATGTCGCGCGAATGGCGACCGGCGATCCGGCGCACATCATCGGCGGCGTACTGGCTGACACCGCGGGCGATGCAGACACGGCCCTGTGGTGCATTCCAGCACACCTGCACCATATCGCCACGCCGGAACGCGCCCTCCGCACCGGTGATGCCACCGGGCAGCAGCGAGGCGCCCTTCTCACGCATGGCCTGTGCCGCACCGGCATCGATCACGATCGCGCCTTCGGTCAGCGGTGCATGCCGCAGCCAGTGCTTGCGGGCCGCCTCGCGGCTGCGCGCGGCGTGGATGCGGGTGCCGAACAGGCGGTCCTGCGCCAGTGCACGCACCACGTCGCTGCTGCGGCCGTTGAAAAGGTAGGTCTCGATGCCGAGACGACCCGCCTTGGCCGCCGCCTCAAGCTTGGTCCGCATGCCGCCGGTACCGGCGCGCGACCCTGCGCCGCCGGCCATCGCCAACACCTCGTCACTCAGTTCCGGCACGTCGTGCAGTGGCCGCGCATCGGCCACGGTGCGCGGATCCGCGCTGTACAGGCCGTCGATGTCGGTGGCAATGAACAGTGCATCGGCATCGACCAGCGCGGCCACGGTAGCGGCCAGGTTGTCGTTGTCGCCGAGCTTGAGTTCGTCCACCGACACGGTGTCGTTCTCGTTGACCACCGGCAACGCGCCGAGCCGCAGCAACTCATTGAGCGTGGCGCGTGCGTTGAGGTAGCGGCGGCGGTTGCGCAGGTCGTCGTGGGTCAGCAGCACCTGCGCCACGGGGCGCTCGAAGAAGCGCTGCCAGAGCCCGATCAGCTGGGCCTGACCGAGCGCGGCCAGGGCCTGCCGCGCCGCCATCGCCGCACCGGGTTCATCGGCCCGCGGCAGGATCGCGCGCCCCGCCGCAACCGCACCGGAGGAGACGATCACCACCTCACGCCCGGCCAGTACATTGGCCGACACGAACTGTGCCAGGCCCAGCGCGTGGCGAGGTGACAGGCCGCCGCCATCGGCAGCCAGCAGGCTGCTACCGACTTTCAGCACCGCACGCCGCCACGGCGGCAGCGCTTGTTCGGGGAACGGCGAGGCGACGTGGGCAGCGTGCTGGATCATCGGTCAGGCTCTCAGCGGGTGTTCCATTCGTGCACGGTCAGCGCGGAGGCCTGCATCGTCACCAGCGGATCGGTGGCGACGATGGCCTGCGCCTGCGCCAGGCTGTCCACGTTGCACAGCACATAGGCGCCACCGCTGCCATCGGCAAAACCGCCGGTCAGCTGCAGCTTGCCCTGTGCCTGCAACGCATCGAGAAAGTCACGGTGCGGCTGCACGGCGGCGGCGTTGAAATCGGGCCGGCGCATGGCCAGCACCAGGTAGACGGTGCCGGCCATCAGGACAGCGCCTGCCAGCGCGCGTGCAGTTCGTCCAGGCGCAGGTCGGCGGCCGAACCCGGCGATACGCGTGCGGCCAGGCTGCCTTCCGGGGTACGCCCCTGCCCTGCGCTGTCGGCACCGGCAGCAGCAGCCTTGTAGGCCTCGCGGAACGGCACACCGGCCACGGCCGCTTCCACCGCCACATCGGTGGCGTACATGCCCGAGTCGATTGCCGCGCGAACCTTGTCGTCGCGCCATTCCAGGTTGGCCAGCAGCGCCGGCAGCAGTTCCAGCGCCGACAGGCCGCGACCGAAGCCGTGGAAGATGGCGCCCTTGGACGACTGCAGGTCGCGGTGATAGCCCGACGGCAGCGACAGCAGCTGCTCGATCTCGGTACGCGCGGCGGCGACGCTGGCGTGGGTCGCGCGCATCAGCTCGATCACGTCCGGATTGCGCTTGTTGGGCATGATCGAACTGCCGGTGGTGTACTGCGCCGGCAGCGCGACGAAGCCGAACTCGGCGCTGGTGAACAGCGACAGGTCCCAGGCAATGCGGCGCAGGTCCAGCGTGGCGCCGCCCAGCGCTTCCAGCGCGGCCAGTTCGAACTTGCCGCGCGACAGCTGCGCGTAGATCGGCGAGATCTGCATGCGGGCGAAACCGAGCGCGGCCGTGGTGTGCTCACGGTCCAGCGGCAGGTTCACACCGTAGCCGGCAGCCGTGCCAAGCGGATTGGCGTCGACCAGCGCATGGGTGTCGCGCGCGCGGATGGCGTTGTCGATGAAGGCCTCGGCCCAGCCGGCCCACCACATGCCGGCCGAGGACACCACGGCACGCTGGATGTGGGTGTAGCCGGGGATCGGCAGATCCTTCTCGGCCTGCGCACGGTCCAGCGCGACCTTGGCAACCTCGGCGCTGAGCTGGGCCACACGCTGCAGCTTCTCCTTCAGCCACAGGCGGGTGGCGACCAGGATCTGGTCATTGCGGCTGCGGCCGGTGTGGATCTTGCGGCCGGCATCGCCGAGACGTTCGGTCAGGCGCGCTTCGATCGCCGAGTGACCATCTTCGTACTGCGTGTCCAGCACGAAGCGGCCTTCACGGAAGTCCTGCGCCAGCACGTCGAGCTCGCGCAGCAGGCCGGCCAGTTCATCGGCGCTGAGGATGCCGATGTGCTGCAGGCCCTGTGCATGCGCGGTGCTGGCGGCGATGTCGTGCAGGAAGAATTCGCGATCGAGGATCACGTCATCGCCGGCGAGGAAGGTCTGGATCTGGGCGTCGACGGCGACGCCGGGCTTCTGCCAAAGAAGGTCTGCCATGGGGGCTCCGGAATACGTGTTCAGTGCGGGATCGACGTCAGTTCGTCGATGCCCAGCGCGAGGTTGAGGTTCTGCATGGCCTGGGTGGCCGCGCCCTTCAGCAGGTTGTCCAGGGTCGCCACCACCACCACCCGCTTGCCGCCCGGGGCCAGGGTGAAGCCACCGACCTGCGCACCGTGGCGGCCGGCGATGCGGCTGACCCACGGCGCTTCATCCACTACCTCGATCAGCGGTTCGCCCGCATAGGCCTGCTGGAAGCGCTCGACGATCTGTTCGCGGGTCTGCACGCGGTTCAGCCACAGGTTGGCGGTGAGCGTGATGCCGCGGAAATGCGGCGCGACATGCGGCATGAATTCAACCGCCACGCCCAGCTGGACCGACACTTCACGCTCGTGCACGTGGTTGGTCAGCGCATACGGCATCAGGTTGTCGGCGAGCAGTTCGACGTTGTTCTTGTCCGACGGCGTGGTGCCGGCGCCGGAATAGCCGGACACACCGAAGCACTGCGGCGGGCCGGCCAGCAGGTCCAGCAGCGGATGCACCGCCAGCTGCATCGCCGTGGCATAGCAGCCCGGGTTGCTGATGTGCTTCTGGCCGTTGTAGCGGCCTCGGGTCAGCTCCGGCAGGCCGTAGTACCAGCTGTTGTCGAAGCGGTAGTCGGCCGACAGGTCGACGATGACGGTGTCCGGCTTCGCCGCTTCCAGTGCGGCCACGAACGGTGCGGCCAGGCCGTTGGGCAGGGCCAGGATCACCGCGTCCACGCCCTTGGCGGCCACGGCGTCGGCGTCCAGATTCTCGTACTGCAGCTCGCCCTGGAACTCCGGATGGTGGTCGGACAGGCGCTGCCCCGCGCGTTCGCGCGAGGACACGAAAGCCAGCTTCAGCCGCGGGTGTGCGGCCACCAGCTTGATCAGCTCGGCACCGGTATGGCCACGGGCGCCGACGATGCCCAGGGTGAAAGTCGAATCGTTCATGCGTGGCTGTCCAGGCGGTACTGCAGGTGGCGCTTCACGCCCTGCCATTCCGTATCGATGATGGAGAAGATGACGGTGTCGCGCGGCGTGCCGTCGGCGTGCCGCTTGTGGTTGCGCAGCACGCCGTCCTGCTTGGCGCCGAGGCGGGCGATGGCGGTGCGCGAGGTGAAGTTGAACCAGCTGGTTTCCAGCACCAGGCTGATGCAGCCCATGGTTTCGAAGGCGTGCTGCAGCAGCAACAGCTTGGTTTCGGTGTTGACGCCGGTACGCTGCACGCGCGGTGCATACCAGGTGTAACCGAGGCTGAGCTTGGGCACGCCGGCATCCAGGTCGTAGAAGCGGGTGGTCCCCACGATGTCACCTGCCGCATCGAGGATCACGAACGGCAGCACCTTGCCTTCCACCTGCGCCTGCAGCGCGGCCTGCACATAGTGCTCGACCCGCTCCGGCGAAGGCACCTGGGTGTACCAGAGCTGGTCCAGGCCACTGCCCTCCACGGCGGCGCGCAGGCCAGGCACATGCTCGGGCTGCAGCGGCTGCAGTGTCACGTGCTGGCCGCGCAGGGTGGGAATCGTAGTCCAGTGATCGGAATGGTCCATCATTCAGCCCTGCAGGCTCGGTGCGCGCTGGGCGCAGTGGTCGACATAGGTGCTGATCCGGTCGATGCCATCGGCGCCGTACCAGAACACCTTCCAATGGCCCTGCTTGTAGCAGCCATCGGATTCAGCATAGTAGAAGTGATTGATCGGGTTGCCATTGCGCGAACGCCAGAACAGCTGCGGCGTTTCATCCCGCATCACGTTCCACACCGCGCGGCCGAGGCCTTCACCCTGTGCATCATCGAGCACGGCGAACTTGTCCAGGTACACGCCCTCGGCTTCGTCAGTGAGGATCACCGCGGTGCGGTAGTTCTCGCTGACATAGGCGCGCAGCAGCTTGGTCTTCTGGAAATAGTCAGGCACCAGCGTGCGGCCGAAGCTGGATTCGATCAGGCCCTTCAGCCGTGGCAGGTCCAGCTCGTTCCACGCGGTGGCGCGCAGCACCTTCTCGCCCTTGCGCACCAGCGTGCCCGAGCCCTTGTGGGTGAACAGTTCCTTGGCCAGGTCAGCCGGGCGCGTGATGGACACCGACGATTCCAGCGGCAGGCGGTCGAGCAGATCCTTGATCTGTTCGATCTTCACCTTCATGCCACCGTGGATCCACGGCTGCGCGATCAGGTGGTCGTACTCGGTGGACAGGTTGATCGAATCGATCACGCTGCCCTGCTCGTCCAGCAGGCCGCCGGTGCCGGTCAGGAAAATGATCTTGTACGGCTGCAGCTCCTGCACCAGCTCGTTGGCGGCGAAGTCGGCGTTGACGTTAAGGATCTGGCCACCCGCGGTTTCGCCCAGGCTGGTGATGACCGGGATCGAGCCGGCGCGCAGGCTGGCCTCGATCGGCGCCAGGTTGACCTTCTTCACCTCGCCGACCAGGCCGTAGGTGTCCACGCCCAGGTACTCGGCTTCGAACACGCCGCCGGTGATCGAGGTGGCACGCGCGCCGTTCTGCTGCAGGGCTTCGACCAGGCGGAGGTTGGACTGCTGGAACACCCGGCGCACGATCGCCAGTGCCTCCGGCGAGGTCACGCGCAGACCGTTGACGGTCTGCTTTTCGATGCCGGCGGCCGACAGTTCGGCATCCAGCTGCGGGCCGGCGCCGTGCAGCACGATCGGGGTCAGGCCGACTTCCTGCAGGAACGACAGCGAAGAGGTCAGCGCGTCGAGATCGTCGCGCAGCACCGCGCCGCCGACCTTGACCACGGCAAAGCGCTTGGCGTCCAGCTGCGAGAAGCGCTTGAGGTACTGGCTGATCTCCTTCGCGCTGGCCATGCTGGAAAGCAGGCGCACGATGGTCTGGCGGGTCTGGCGGTGGGGCTGGAGGGCAGGAGACATTTCGGTTTCGTCACAGGCGGCGGTCGCCGCGTTGCAGTTCCACCCGGCCAGGGCCGGGCGGCGTTGTAGAGTCGATCAGGCGCCGGCGGCGATGATGCGGTGCACGGCGTCGGTGTAGCGCTGCAGCTGCTCCAGCGTCACGAACTCATCGGCGGTGTGGGCCTGGGCGATGTCACCCGGGCCGAACACCAGCGTGGTGTAGCCGCCGGCCGAGAACAGCGAGGCCTCTGTCCAGAAGTCCACCGCGTTGCCGATCGGCAGTTCCAGCGCATCGGCCACGTCGCGTGCCAGCAGGCGGCGGTTCTCGGCCTCGGCGATGTCACCGGCCGGCAGGCTGGGGCCACGGAAGGTTTCGGTGAACAGTGCGGCTTCCGGTTCGGCAAAACCGGCGAAGGTCGCCAGCAGGCCATCGATGTCCATCGACGGCAGCGGACGGAACCCGAACCGCACTTCGGCGGCCGGTGCAATCATGTTGGCCTTGATGCCACCTTCGACGCGACCGATGTTGAAGCGCAGGCCGGTGAGGCCGCCGAAGCGCGCCGAGGCCAGCGATTCCACATGGTCCAGCGCACGGTTGCCCCAGCGCATGGCCTGATGCAGTGCGCTGGCGGCCGCATCCTGCTTGCCCGAGGCATGCCCGGCGCGACCGGAGAACTGCATCAGCACCGAGCTGATGCCTCGGTGCGCCAGCACCGCTTCGCTCATGGTCGGCTCCGCCACCAGCACCGCTTCATATGGCAGGCCACGGGCCAGGAACGCGGCTATGCAGCGCGGATCGTTGGCTTCTTCGTCGCTGGAGAACAGGAACGCGGCATCGCCATCACTGGCGTTGGCCGCGGCCACCAGTGCAGCGGCGGCGCCCTTGATGTCACACACGCCCAGGCCGACCACACGGTCGTCCAGACGCCGCATCACGTGCGGGTCGGCACTCCAGCGCGGCGAATCCGGCACGGTATCCAGATGCACGTTGAACAGGTACTTCGGCGTACCACGCACGGCGTACAGGCTGACCGCACCGGCGCCATGGTCGATCACCTCGACGTTGAAGCCGGGCAAGTTCGCGCGCAGGTAATCGAAGATGCCACCGGTGGTGATCGCACGCGGCGGGTTGCGGGTGTCGAAGGACACCAGGGCCTGCAGGTGATCGAGCGTCTGTTCAAGCATGTGTCTGAATATCCGTAGGGTTCGAAATCGGTAGTGCCGGCCGCTGGCCGGCTCCGCAATGATCCAGCCGTGCCACGAGCCGGCCAGCGGCCGGCACTACCCTCCATTGACGTTGCGAGGCGCCGGCCAGCGGCCGGCACCCCCGTCACAGGTCAACCGCGATTGACCTGCGCATAGACAGTGGAGCTCATTCCGAACAGCTTGATGAAGCCCTCGGCCTCCTCCACGCCCCAGTCGGCCGACTGCGCGTAGGTGGCGCCCTTGGTGTTGAGCAGGTGCGGCGACTTCACCGCCACTGCATCGACGCGGCCGCCGCGGGTTTCCAGCACCACTTCGCCGTTGACCTTGGCCTGCGAGGACTTCAGGAAGGCCTCGATGTCGGTCTTCAGCGGGTCGTGGTAGAAGCCTTCGTAGACCAGCTCCACCCACTTGCGCGCCACGTCCGGCTTGAAGCGGTTCTGCTGCTTGGTCAGCACGGCATCTTCCAGCGCGCGGTGCGCGGCCAGCAGCGACACCAGGCCCGGGGCCTCGAACACGATGCGACCCTTCAGGCCGATCACGGTGTCGCCGGTGTAGACACCGCGGCCAACGCCGTACGGGGCGAACAGCTTGTTGAGCTGGGCCAGGATCTGGTCGCCCGGCAACGCCTTGCCGTTCAGTTCGACGGCTTCGCCCTCGACGAACTTCAGGGTCACGTTCAGCGCCTGCTCCGGCCACTCGCTGCGCGGTGCGCACCAGCCACGGGCGCCCTCGCCCGGCGCTTCCCAACGGTCGATCTCGCCGCCGGACATGGTCAGGCCCAGCAGGTTCTCGTTGATGGTGTAGGCCTGCTGCTTGGCGCGCACGCCGAAGCCGCGCTCTTCCAGGTACTTCTGCTCGTAGGCGCGGGTCTGGGTGTGTTCCTTCTGGATCTCGCGGATCGGCGCGATGATCTGGTAGTCACCCAGGGCCTTCACCGCCAGGTCGAAGCGGACCTGATCGTTGCCCATGCCGGTGCAGCCGTGGGCGATGATGTTGGTGCCCAGTTCGGCGGCACGCTTCAGCGCGGCATCAACGATCAGGTAGCGGTCCGAGACCAGCAGCGGATACTGGCCCTGATAGCCTTCGCCTGCCCACACGAACGGCTTGACGAAGCCTTCCCAGATGGCCGGGCCACCGTTGACGGTGACATGGCTGGCCACGCCCAGTTCGGCGGCGCGCTTCTCGATGAAATCGCGCTCTTCATCATCCACGCCGCCAGTGTCGGCGAACACGGTGTGCACGTTGTAGCCGCGCTCCTGCAGGTACGGCACGCAGAAGCTGGTATCCAGGCCGCCGGAGAAGGCGAGAACGACGTCTTTGTTGCTCATGGGGATCAGGTCCACTTGGGGGATGGGAATTCGGTAGAGCCGACCGCTGGTCGGCTGAAATGTTGGATGCGTCGCTGCGGGAGCAGCCGACCAACGGTCGGCTCTACCCCTTGTTTGATTCAGCGCCCGGCAACCGCCGCCATGATCGCCTTCTGCACGTGCAGGCGGTTCTCGGCTTCGTTGATGGCGATGCACTGCGGCGAATCCATCACCGCGTCGGTCGCCTTCACGTTGCGGCGCAGCGGCAGGCAGTGGCTGAACACACCGTTGTTGGTCAGCGCCATCTTCCGCTCGTCCACGATGAAGTGCTTGAACTGGTCGCGGATCGGCTTTTCCGGTTCCCAGTTGCCGAAGAACGGCAGCGCGCCCCAGCTCTTGGCGTAGACCACGTCGGCACCGGCGTAGGCGCTGTCGATGTCATGGCTGATCTTCAGCGAGCCGCCGCTCTCGGCCACGTTCTGCTCGGCCCAGCCCATGTAGCGGTCGTCGAGGATGTAGTCGGCGGTCGGGCACAGCAGGGTCACGTCCATGCCCATGCGGGTAGCGATGGTCAGCGCCGAATTGGCGACTGCGGTGTTCAGCGGCTTGGGGTGGTAGGTCCAGGTCAGCACGTACTTCTTGCCGCGCAGGTCCTGGGTGCCGAAGTGCTCCTGCAGGGCCATGATGTGGGCCAGCTCCTGGCACGGGTGGGTGATGGTCTCCATGTTGATGACCGGCACCGGCGAGTACTTGGCGAAGCTGTTGAGGACGATGTCCTGGCGGTCGTAGGCCCAGTCGATGAACTTGGGGAATGCGCGCACAGCGATGATGTCGCAGTAACGGCCCAGCACCTTGGCCACTTCAGCGATGTGCTCTTCGGTATCGCCGTCCATCACCGTGCCGAGGTTGAACTCGATCGGCCACGCATCCTTGCCCGGCTGCAGCACCACCGCGTGGGCACCCAGCTGGAACGCACCCAGTTCAAAGCTGGTGCGGGTGCGCATGGACGGATTGAAGAACACCAGCGCGATCGACTTGCCCTTGAGCTGGTCGCCGAGCTTGTTGCGCTTGAACAACGCGGCCTGGGTCAGCAGCGCGTCGAGCTCGCTGCGGCTCCAGTCCTGGGTGTTCAGGAAGTGCTTGGGGGACATCATCTTTCCTTGCGTAGCGGCGCCGGGTTCGACGCGGTGGAAGGGAAAACAGGAAGCAAAGGTGGTACGAAAAGGTTGCAGTTGCAGCTTTCATGACGCGGAAACGAAAAAACCCAGCCGGCGGGCTGGGTTTTTTTCGGACGAACAGCAAAAAGCTCCGGTTACCCAGCGAGGATGTGGGGTTCCGGTCGACGCGCACGCGAGGTCATGCCCGACGCCTGTCGGGCTGCGCTGCTGTCGTGCTGGAAGTCGGTGAGCTTCATGGTCATCCATCTTTGCATGCGGCCGGGGCCGACGCAAGGGGCCGGGGTCGCAGAATCAGGGATTGCCGGCGGCGCCCTGCTCGGGGCCGACCCAGGGGGTGATCGACACCCGGATCTTGAGCCGGTTGCCGGGATCTTCCGGCAGCCGCGAGCGGTACTTGGTGCCCTTGTAGACGTAGTCCACGTCGTAGGCGATGGGCCGGCGGAATTCACGTCCCACCGGCACGATGCGACAGTCGCGGGTCAGCATCGGACCATTGTTGGCCGGTGCCGGCGCCGGGGCCGGTGACTCGGCGGCGGTGTCCTCGGAGACCTCTTCATCGCTGCGCTTGAACATCGAGCGTACCGAGTCCCAGAAGCGGCTGATCCGGCCCTTGTCCTCGACCGGCTCCTCACCAGTGACATTGACCGGCGCCAGGGTCCGGGTCGAGACCGGCTCGCAGTGTTCTTCGGTACGGGTCGCGCGCAGGGTCTGGAACACGGGTTCGACGTTCAGTACCTGCGCGTAGTCGAACTTCACGTTCTCCACGATCACCACCCGGTTGCGGGGCTCGGCCTCCTGCGCCTGCGCCACGGCGGCCAGCGCCGACAGGCAGGCCAGGGTCAGCAACGCGGTGGATTTCATTGGCGAAGGGAGCAAGGACACGGCAATAGTGTAGGCAGTGGCGAGCGCAAGGGGCTGAACATTACCCGTCCACGCTGCTCCTGCCCACCCCACCCTGGTTGGACCCGGCGTCCACCGGTGGCAGGCGGTGCCCCCAAAGGGGGCCGACACGTTCTAAAATCACAGGCTTGTCCCCCAGCCACAGCCCCATGACCCTGCGCCTGCACAACAACCTGACTCGCCAGCTCGAACCGTTCACCCCGCTCGACCCGGCCTGTCCGACCCTGTATGTGTGCGGCCCGACGGTCTACAACTACGTGCACATCGGCAACGCCCGTGGCCCAGTGGTTTTCGGAGTGCTGGCCGATCTGCTGCGGCGCCGTTTCGGTGGCCTGCGCTACGCGCGCAACATCACCGACGTGGACGACAAGATCAACAACGCCGCGCGTGAGCAGGGCGTGCCGATCAGCACCATCACCGACAGGTTCGCCGCCGCCTACCGTGAAGACATGGCCGCGCTGGGCGTGGTGCCGCCGGACATCGAGCCCGAAGTAACCGCGCACATTCCGCAGATCATCACCATGATCGAGCAGCTGATCGCCAACGGGCATGCCTACGCCGCCGAAGGCCACGTGCTGTTCGCGGTGGCCAGCTTCGAAGGCTATGGCAAGCTCTCGCGCCGCGACCCGGAAGAGATGCTGGCCGGCGCCCGCGTCGACGTGGCCCCGTACAAGCGCGACCCGGGCGATTTCGTGCTGTGGAAGCCGTCCAGCGACGACCTCCCTGGCTGGGAGTCTCCCTGGGGCCGTGGCCGCCCGGGCTGGCATATCGAATGCTCGGCGATGGCCGCCGCCCACCTGGGCGAGACCATCGACATCCATGCCGGCGGCGTCGACCTGCAGTTCCCGCACCACGAGAACGAGCTTGCGCAGAGCGAATGCGCCCACGGCGGCAAGATCTTCGCCCGCTTCTGGCTGCACAACGGCATGCTCAACTTCGGCGGCGCCAAGATGAGCAAGTCGCTGGGCAACATCGAACGCGTGCACGATCTGGTCCGCCAGCACCCGCCGGAAGCGCTGCGCCTGGCCCTGCTGTCGGCCCACTACCGGCAGCCGCTGGACTGGTCCGATGGCCTCATCGAGCAGTCGGTGCGCACCCTGGACCGCCTGTACGGCACGCTGCGCGAGCTGGCGTCGGTCGAGGCGGTCGTGGCGATCCCGGCCACGGTCGAGGCGACTCTTGATGACGACCTGAACACCCCGCAGGCACTGGCCGAAGTGGCCCGCATCGCCGCCGATGCACGCCGGGCCACCGACCCTGCCGAACAGGCGCGCCTGAAGGGCGAACTGCTCGGTGCCGGCCTGGCCCTGGGCCTGCTGCAGGCCGATCCAGCGCAGTGGTTCGGCACCGCGGCCAGCGATGATGGCGAAGATGCCCGCATCCAGGGCCTGATCGACGAGCGTGCCGCCGCCAAGCAGGCACGCGACTTCGCCCGTTCCGACGCCATCCGCGACCAGCTGGCCGCCGAAGGCATCGTGCTGGAAGACACCCCGCAGGGCGTGCGCTGGTCGCGCAAGCGCGGCTGACCCACCCTGCCCCGTGGCCGGTCCGCCGGCCACGCTCCACTGTAGAGACTGTTGTGACCGACTCTCCGTTCCCGCTTGAACCCACCGCCGCCGAGGCCCAGACCGCCATCGCCGAGGAATTCGGCTTCTTCGGCGACTGGTCCGAGCGCTACCAGTATCTGATCGACCTCGGCCGTAAGCTGCCCGCCTTCCCGGACGAATGGAAGACCGAAGAGCACCGCCTGCTCGGCTGCCAGTCGATGGTCTGGATCGTGCCGGAAGGCAATGCGCAGTCGCTGCGCTTCCACGCCATCAGTGATTCGGCCATCGTTTCCGGCCTGATCTTCCTGGCCCTGCGCGTGTACTCCGGGCGCTCGGCGCAGGAGATCCTGGCCACCGAACCGAGCTACATCCAGGACATCGGCCTGGCCCGCCACCTCTCACCCACCCGCAGCAACGGCGTGGCGGCGATGCTGGCCTTCATCCGCGAGACCGCGCAGGCCCAGCTGCAGCGCGACCCGTCGTGAGCGAACCCGCCACGGCCGAAGACACCGCGCTGGGGCTGCTGTCCCGGCCCGGTTTCGCCAAGCTGCTGGCCTACCGCATCTTCGCGATGCTGTCCTACCAGGTGGTCGCGGTCACCGTCGGCTGGCACATCTACGAAGTCACCCGCAATCCGTTCTCGCTGGGCCTGGTTGGCCTGGCCGAGGTGCTGCCGTTCTTCTGCGTCGCACCGTTCGCCGGTTATCTGGTCGACCACCTGCCGCGCCGCCGGCTCGGCATGGTCGCCTGCTCCGGGTTGATCGCCACCGCGCTGGTGTTGACCGGCGTGGCCAAGGGCTGGCTGCCGTTCGAAGGCGTGTGGCCGATCTATGCGGCCATTGCGCTGACCGGCATGGTCCGCGCCTTCCTGTCGCCGATCTACAACGCACTGTTCGCCCGCGTGCTGGCCCGTGACCAGTTCGCACGTGGCGCTGGCCTCGGCGCCGTGGTGTTCCAGGCCGGCATGGTGGCCGGTCCGGCATTGGGCGGCGTGCTGGTCGGCTTCGGCGGCAAGGGCCTGTCCTACGCGGTGGCCACGGGCTTCGCGCTGGTGGCGATGGCCTGCCTGGCCACGCTGAAGGTGGAAGAACCGGTGCATACCGGTCCGGCCGCCCCGATTTTCAAGAGCATCGCTGAAGGCGCGCGCTTCGTGGTCGGCAACCGGATCATGGTCGGGGCGATGGCCCTGGACATGTTCTCGGTGCTGCTGGGCGGCGTGGTGGCGATGCTGCCGGCGTTCCTGCACGAGATCCTGCACCACGGTCCGGAAGGCCTGGGCATCCTGCGCGCAATGCCGGCGCTGGGCTCGGTCTGCGTTGGCCTGTGGCTGGCACGCCACCCGCTGCACCGCAATGCCGGCCGCGTGCTGCTGTTCGCGGTGGCCGGCTTCGGCCTGTGCGTGATCAGCTTCGGGCTGTCGCAGCACTTCTGGCTGTCCGCGCTGATCCTGCTGTTCTATGGGGCCTTCGACGGCGTGTCGGTGGTGATCCGCTCGACCATCCTGCAGCTGGCCACGCCGGAAGAGATGCGCGGACGGGTGTCGTCGATCAACGGCATCTTCATCAGTTCGTCCAACGAACTGGGCGCGTTCTATGCCGGCACGATGGCAAAGCTGCTCGGCCTGGTGCCGGCAGTGGTGCTGGGTGGGTTCGCGGTGCTGAGCGTGGCCGGGATCACGGCGTGGAAGAACCCGACGTTGCGGAAACTGAATCTTCGCGACCTGCAATAGAGCGGATTTCCGCGCGCCCACGCGCCGGTAGCACCGGGCCATGCCCGGCGGGCTCTTTCCGTGACCGCTGTGGGGTGTCACTTTTCTTTTCGCGCGAAAAGAAAAGTAACCAAAAGAAACGCGCCGCCATCCGCGAGCCGGCGCTGCGCGCCGGTGCCCTGTGCTCCTCGGTGAATCAGGGGACGGCGCCGAACTCGCTGCGCTCAAACAGCGGCGCCTCTTCGCCCCTGATTCCCCTGCGGTGCTCGGCTCGCTACAAGGCGGACCCAACAGCCGCGAGCGCACGCATGACCGCCCTTGGTAGAGCCAAGCCATGCTTGGCTGCTTTTGCTTTTGCTTTTGCTTTTGCTTTTGCTCTTCCTTGCCCTCCGCCTTCGACCCGAGCCGGGCATGGGCTAGGCTTTACAGCAACCGCGCACACAGGCTCCCTCCTATACCCGGAAGGCGCCGTTCTACACAGCCAACCACACCCAACAAAAAAACCCGGCCGAGGCCGGGTTTTTCGCATGACCATACAACGATCAGGAATCAGTCGCCCTGCTGCTTCTGCAGGTGCTCCCAGCGCTCCTGGGCGTCGATGGTGCGTTCGGCGGTGAGGCGCGCTTCCAGGCGCTCCAGGCCGATTTCTTCGCCGGTGTCGACGCAGTAACCGTAGTCGCCGGCTTCCAGGCGCTTCAGGGTGCTGTCGATCTTGCCGATCAGCTTGCGGTAGCGGTCACGGGTACGCAGTTCCAGCGAGTTCTCGGTCTCGCGGGTCGCGCGCTCGGCTTCGTCGCCGATGTCACGCACTTCCTCGCGCAGGTTCTCGATGGTCTGCTTGGACTCTTCCACCAGGTCCGCGCGCCAGTTCTGCAGGCGCTGACGGAAATACTCCTGCTGCAGCGGGCTCATGTATTCCTCTTCCGAGGACGGCTTGTAGCCAGCCGGCAGGATCGGGCGGCCGGTGGCCTCGTCGGTCTTGTACTCGACCACCTTGTACTTGCTGCGCGGGGCCGGTGCCGCCGAGCGGGCGGCGACGGCCACGGCAACCTTGCCGACAGGGCGCGACACGGTCTTCGGGGCGGAATCGGATTTCACGGCGGTTTTGGCAGGCGATTTCGAAACGGGCACGGGATTCTTGGATTGCGGGGCCTTCGAAGCAGCAGGAGCGGCGGCCGGGGCCGGCTTGGGGGCCGGTTGGGCTGCTGCCACTGCCACGGTCTTGGCCGGGACAGGCTTGGCCGGAGCCGGCTTGGGGGCAGGCTTCGGTGCGGACTTCACTACGGGGGCCGGGGTCGGCTTTGCGGCCGGCGCGGCAACATTCTTGGTGACTTTCTTTACAGCGGCAGGCGTGGCCACCGGTTTAGCCGCAGCAACCTTCTTCGCTGCAGGTTTGGCGACCGGCTTGGCCGCAGCCTTCTTCACCACCGCCTTCGGCGCCGGCTTGGCTGCTGCCTTCTTCGCCACCGGCTTGGCGGCGGCCTTCTTCACCGGCGCGGCCTTGCTGGCGGCTTTCTTCACCACCGGCGCCTTCTTGCTGGCAGCGGCAGGCTTGGCCTTGGCGGGCGCAGCAGCCTTCTTCGCCACCGGCTTGGTTGCCTTGACCGGCGTTTTCTTTGCGGTGGCCTTCCTGGCCGCCGGTTGCGAGGACGCTGCCTTGGTCGCCGGCTTGCTGGCCGGTTTCCTGGCAACGGGCTTTGCCGCCAACTTCTTCACAACAGGCTTGGCGGTTTTCTTGGCGGCCGTTGCGGCCTTCTTTGCAGTTTTTTTAGCAGCCACGAAACGCTCTTCCTTGGATTCCCCGGGGCCCGGGAAAGCGGGCCTTTATAGCCTACCCGACCCGCAGCAGCAACCTCGACCCCCTGCTCCATTCAGTCCTGGAGTCAAGGCGCCCTTGGAGGCAGTCCGACGAACACGGACCGCCTTGCGCGGTACGGAACCTGGCCAGCACCCGAAGGCGCTGGTACCGGTCGCAGGCCATCGGCGACATGCGACCAACGGCCCATCCTGCACAAATGCGGCCTTCATGCCAACTGGCATAAGATGACTGGGTGATCTCGCGCCTGCTCATTGCCCTGCTGCGCTTCTACAAGCGCTTCATCAGCCCCCTGCTGGGGCCACGCTGCCGTTTCGTGCCGAGCTGTTCTGAATACGCGATGGACGCCATCTCGCGGCACGGCCCGCTGCGCGGAAGCTGGCTGGCTGCGCGCCGGCTGGGCCGCTGCCACCCGTTCCATCCCGGCGGCTTCGACCCCGTGCCCGAGTCCCCCAACGCCCCCTCTTGCCGTTGCACAGGAAAACACTGACATGTCCTCCACCCTCATCACCAACGCCCGCATGGTCAACGAAGGCCGCACCTTCGACGGCGACCTGCGCATCGAGAACGGCCGCATCGCGCAGATCGGCAACGGGCTGGCGCCGCGCGACGGCGAGCAGGTGGTGGACGCAGCCGGACGCTGGTTGCTTCCGGGCATGATCGACGACCAGGTGCACTTCCGCGAACCGGGCCTGACCCACAAGGGCGACATCGCCAGCGAATCGGCAGCTGCGGTGGCCGGTGGCCTGACCAGCTTCATGGACATGCCCAACACCAATCCGCCGACACTGGATTCGACCATCCTGGAAGCCAAATACGAGCTCGCGCGCGGCCGCGCCTGGGCCAACTACGGCTTCTACCACGGCGCCAGCAATGACAACCTGGACGCCATCCGTGCGCTGGACCCGAAGAAGGCCCCGGGCGTGAAGGTGTTCATGGGCGCCTCCACCGGCAACATGCTGGTGGACAATCCGGAAACGCTGGACGCGATCTTCCGCGAATGCCCGACCCCGATCATCACGCACTGCGAAGACACGCCGATGATCGATGCCAACCTGAAGGCCTTCCAGGAGAAGTACGGCGATGCGCTGACCCCGGACATGCATCCGGACATCCGCTCGCGCGAGGCCTGCATCAAGTCGACCCGCCTGGCGATGTCGCTGGCGCGTAAGCACGGCACCCGCCTGCATGTGCTGCACATCTCCACCGCCGATGAGCTGGCGCTGTTCGAGAAGGGTCCGCTGATCCGCGCCGACGGCAGCCGCAAGCAGATCACCGCCGAAACCTGCGTGCACTTCCTGCACTTCGCGCGCCCGGACTATGCGACCAAGGGCAACCTGATCAAGTGCAACCCGGCGATCAAGGAAGTGTCCGACCGCGAGGCGATCACCGCCGCGCTGGCCGATGACGTGCTGGACGTGCTGGCCACCGACCATGCGCCGCACACCTGGGAAGAGAAGCAGAAGCCCTACGCGCAGGCGCCGTCGGGCCTGCCGCTGGTGCAGTACGCGCTGGTGGCCGCGCTGGAGCGCGTGCACGAAGGCAAGCTGACCCGCGAACAGGTGGTGCAGAAGTTCGCGCATGCCCCGGCGCAGCTGTTCGACGTCGAGGAGCGCGGCTTCCTGCGCGAGGGCTACTTCGCCGATCTTGTGCTGGTCGAAGACGTGCCGTTCACGGTCAAGCGCGAGGACGTGCTGTCCAAGTGCGGTTGGTCGCCGTTTGAAGGCACCACCTTCCGTTCGCGCGTGGCCTCCACCTGGGTGAACGGCCAGCTGGTGTGGGACGGCAGCAAACTGGTCGGCGAACCGGCCGGTCAGCGCATGACCTACGACCGCTGATGCGTTCGGCACTGATGATCGGGGCGCTGCTGCTGGCCGCGCCCCTGCTCACCGCACCGGCAGCCCAGGCGCAGGATGGCATCGGCAGCCTGATCGACAGCCGCGTAGTGTTCCCGGCCAGCGCGTCGCAGGGCGCGCTGGTGATCGGCAAGGTTCCCGCCGGCAGCCGCGTGCAGTACGCCGGCCGCCAGCTGCGGGTGAGCGGCTATGGCAGCGTGGTGTTCGGCATTGGCCGCGACGAGAAGGGCCCGCTGCGCGTGCAGGTGCAGCGCCCTGATGGTGGCAGCGAGACCGCGACCATTGCGGTGACCCCGCGCGACTGGCCCACCGAGCGGGTCAACGGCGTGCCGCCGAAGACGGTCAACCCGCCGCCGGCGATTGCCGAGCGGATCAAGCGCGAACAAGCACAGGTGACCGCCGCGCGTGCCCGTGATGACGACCGTACCGACTTCACCCAGACCTTCATCTGGCCGGTGCAGGGCCGCATCAGCGGCCGCTTCGGCAACGCACGCGTGTACAACGGACAGCCCGGCGCAGGTCATTCCGGCATGGACATCGCGGTACCGACCGGCACGCCGGTGAAGGCGCCGGCGGCCGGCATCGTCACCTTCGCCGGCCCCGACCTCTACCTGACCGGCGGCACGCTGCTGCTCGACCACGGTTTCGGTGTCAGCTCCAACTTCCTGCACCTGTCGCGCATCGACGTAAAAGTTGGCGACCGTGTGGAACAGGGCCAGGTGATCGCTGCGGTCGGCGCCACCGGTCGTGCCACCGGCCCGCACCTGCACTGGGGCATGAACTGGTTCGATACCCGTATCGATCCGCTGCTGGTGCTGGAACGCAAATAACGGTCGTGCCGGGCGCTGGCCGGCAACCCCATGATCTTCGCGGCGAATCTGGATGCCGGCCGGCGGCCGGCGCTACCGTGATGTTTCGACGCATGGAAACAAGGAACGTTGCATGCCCGCTACGGGTGATATCCACGTCGTCCACAACGCACGCCTGGGCGCCTACGTGGCCTACCAGCTCACCCACCAGAATACGGAGGACGGTAGCTTCGCCGTCCTTGCACTGGACTGGGTGGGCAGTGCCCTGCCGGATGCCGCCGCCGTTGCAGCCATGCAACCTGCCCGCTTCAGCCCGTTCCGTGCGGCGCCCGCGATCCTGCACCGCTGGGTAGGCAAGCGCGTCCCGCGCGATTTCCGGCAGGTGGGCTGGCGCGAGCCGCTGATCGCCGATCATCCGAGGGCTTACGGCAGCTGGCCGGATGGCGCCGAATGGGTCGGGCAACGCAAGTGGGATGCGCTGGATACCGATGCCGTGCGCGCCTTCCACGCCGCGATGTCCGCGCCGCAAGACCAGAGCGTGGTACTGGAAAGCGATGCCTTTCCGGTGCGTCGCTGTACCCGCCAACTGGACAGCGCGACCCTGAACCGTGCGCCGTCACTGGCTGTATTCGATGCCCTGCCGCTGCTCACGCAGCTGGAGATCAGCACACCGGTGCCGGGCCTGCTGCCGTGGCTGCGTACACGGCCGTTGATCCATACCTTGCAGATCAGTGGCCTGCAGCAGACCGACGTCGATGTGCGAGGAACCCGGCTCCTGCAGATGACGATCGATGTCACCGGCCTGCGCTCGCTCCACCTCAACCCGCAGCTGGATCGCCTGACGCTGATCGGCAGCATCGATCCCGCGCTGATCATCCACGCCGAGGACGAAGGCCGCTGGCTGACCCTCATCAGTACCGATCCGCTGCTGCCAGGCCTGGGCCTGGCGCAGCTCGGTGAGCTGCAGCTGCGGGAGGTACGCGAACTCGACGCCGCACGCATCGCCCAGCAGTTCCCGCAACTGCAATCACTCGCGATCAACGGCGCCCCCTGCCTGCTGCATCAGCTGCAGTGCCTCGGCGATCTGCAGCAGCTGCACACCCTCAGCGGCAGCGATCTCTTTCCGCCTGCTGGTTCGGTGTTTCCGGCACCGGAATGCTGGCCGCGCTTGTGCCGGCTATGGCTGCACAGCTTACCGGCCGATCTTGGCACCGCCATCAGGAAGGCCTACAAGGGCGAGGTGGCAAAAGGCCTGGATCTGGATGTGGGCCAGCTGCGCAAGCCCGAATGGCTGGCCGCAAATCTCGACAACCCCTTCCGCGACTGGGAGGGAAGCACGCACATCAGCACTGCGCAGGCGAAGAAGGCAACCACGCTGTATCGCAAAGCCTGTACGGATGCATTGAAGCTGGCCACCGATGACCGCGCTGCTGCAGAACTGACCGCAGCGCTGGCGCAGATCGGCCGCAACTACACCGAAGGCTTCAACGCACTGGACCGCCGCAGCGGCTTCATCGAAACCGAAGAGCGCGAGCAGATCTACATGGCGTGGATGGGCATCGTCGATGCCGTGGAAGCGGCGCGCGCACCGGGCACTACGCCGCTGCAGCGCGACGTACTGCGCGAAGCAATGAACGAGGTCAGGACGTTCTGAGGCGCCCTGGAAGGGTAGCGCCGGCCGCCGGCCGGCAACCCCATGAATCCTGCATCGCCCTGGCTGTCGGCCAGCAGCCGGCAGCCAGGGCAATCGATCAGCCGCGCGCAGCCCACCACACACGCAGCAGGGTGCGTACCGGCGTGGCTTCGATCGGCTTGCCTGCCGCCTGCGCGGCAACGCGTGCACGCGCCAGGCTGGACCACACGCGGCGCGGGCGCGGGCCGGGCACGCGGCTGCCCCAGCCCTTCAACAGATGCTGCGCCCAGCGCTGTGCGGCCGTGCTGGCATCACCGTCCAGCAGGCTGCGCGGCACACCGGCTACGCCGGCATCCTGCAGGCGCTGGGCCAGGGTCTGCAGCTGCACCGCACGACCGGCGCCAGTGCGCGGCTTGTCCGCGAACAGGGCTGCCTCCACCGCGGCCACGGCCTCTGCGTAGTTCGCCAGCGCGCGCTCGGCGCCGGCCGCATCCAGCGCGACCGTGCGCGCTTCAACCAGATCCGGAAGTGCTTCGGCCAGCTGCGCCCACGGCGCACGCACCGGCTCCAGCAGGCGGCCCAGCGGATGGCGCGAACGATGCGCGGCCCAGCTGCGCAGCTCCTCGCCCCACCACGCCAGCTTGGCGTCGGCCGGCAACGGGTCGCCGCTGGTGTTGAGCATGTCGTCGAATTCCTGCAGCAGCGCGAACCACGCCACCGCAAGCTCGCGTTGCGATTCGGCCACGAACGGGGCGGCCACCGACCATTCCGGCCAACGGCTGCGCCACTTGTCGAGGAAACTGTCCAGCGCGGTACTGCTCACTACGTGATTCCTTACGGCTGGGCCGGGGCTGCCGGCCGGGTCGGCCAGAGGCTGGCCAGTTGCAGAAGTTCGGCGTTCTCGACCAGCACGTCGGCCTGCCAGGCCAGCGGATCGTCGCTGTGCAGGCGATAGCCCCACAACGCCGCCACCGACGGCATGGCCGCGGCACGCGCGGCGATGATGTCGCGCTCGTCGTCACCCACGTACACGCAGTCTTCGGCGGCAATGCCGATGGCCTGCGCGGCGTGCAGCAACGGCAGCGGATGCGGCTTGCGTTCGGCCAGGCTGTCACCACCCACCAGTACCGCACAGCGCTGCTGCCAGCCGTGCTGCGGCAGGATCAAGCGCGCCAGGTATTCAGGCTTGTTGGTGACAATGCCCCACACCGTACCGGCATCGTCCAACGCGGCGAGCATGCCGGCCACGCCATCAAACAGCACTGCGTGCTGGCCGATCAATGCTTCGTAGCGCTGCAGGAATTCCGGGATCAGCGCGTCACGTGCGGCAACGTCCAGTTCCGGGAACGCAGCCGAGACCATCGCCCGCGAGCCCTTCGACACCACCGGGCGCAGCGCGGCCGGATCGATGGGTGCGCGTCCACGCTCGGCCAGCATCGCGTCGCAGGTGGCGACGAAGTCCGGCGCGCTGTCCAGCAGGGTGCCGTCCAGATCGAACAGCACCGCGCGCGGGAAGCGGGCCGCGGTCATGCCGGCTTGACCGCGTAGGCCAGGTAGTTGATGTCGGTACGGCTGCTCAGGCGGGCCTGGTTGCGCCATGGCTCGTAGGCCATGCCGCTGACATCCACCAGCTGCATGTCGGCCTCGCGCAGCCAGCGCGCCAGCTCGGCAGGCTTGATGAATTCCTGGTAGTGGTGCGTGCCCTTGGGCAGCAGCCGCGCCACGTACTCGGCGCCGACGATCGCCACCGCGAAGGCGGCGGCGGTGCGGTTGATGGTCGACAGGAACAGGTGGCCGCCCGGCTTCAGCAGGCGCTTGCAGGCCTCGATGATCGCGCCCGGGTCGGGCACGTGCTCGAGCATTTCCATGCAGGTGACCACATCGAAGCTGCCCGGCTGCTCGGCGGCCAGATCTTCGGCAGCCTGCACCCGGTAATCGACCTTGGCGCCGCTTTCCAGCGCATGCAGGCGCGCGACCTTGACCAGTTCCGGGGCCAGGTCGATGGCGGTGACGTCAGCACCGGCCTGGGCCAGCGCTTCACTCAACAGGCCGCCACCACAACCGATGTCGAGCACGTGTGCGCCGCGCAGCGGCACGCGGTCGGCCACGTACTGCAGGCGTACCGGGTTCAGCGCATGCAGCGGCTTCTGCGGGCCGTCAGCGTCCCACCAGCGGTTGGCCAGCGCGGCGAACTTGTCCAGCTCGGCCTGATCGAAATTGGAGGAAGCGTGGGGGGCAGTCATGAGGGAGTCCTTGCGGCGCCGGGGTTCAGGCGCGGATATGACGGATGCGCTCGCGCCACTGGCGCGCGTTGGCGATGATGCCCGGCAGGTCCATGCCGACCAGCTCGCGCTGCACCAGCTTCGGCTTGCCGGCAATCCAGACGTCGCTGACCTGCTGGCGGCCGGTGGCGTACACCAGCTGCGACAGGACGTTGTGCAGCGGCTGGGTTTCCAGCACGGACAGGTCGACGCAGACCAGATCGGCCTGCTTGCCGACTTCGATGGAACCGATGCGGTCGCCGAAGCCCAGTGCGCGGGCGCCACCCAGGGTGGAGGCGCGCAGCGTGGTCGCCGCATCGAGCGCGGTCGCATCGTCGGCCACGGCCTTGGCCAGGATCGCCGCGGTGCGGTTCTCGCTGAACATGTCCAGGTCGTTGTTGCTGGCGCAGCCATCGGTGCCGATCGCCAGGTTCACGCCGGCGCGCTGCAGGGCGCAGGCCGGGCAGAAACCGGAGGCCAGCTTCAGGTTCGATTCCGGGCAGTGCACCACGCTGACGCCACGTTCGGCGCACAGGTGGATTTCCGCATCGGTCAGCTGGGTCATGTGCACCGCGATCAGGCGGTCGTTGACCAGGCCGAGCCGATCCAGCCGCGCCAGCGGGCGCTGGCCGTGCAGCTTGATCGAATCGTTGATCTCCTGCGCGGTCTCGTGGGTGTGCAGGTGCACCTGCATGTCGAGCTGGTCGGACAGCATCCGCACCCGCTCGAAGTTGGCATCGTTGACCGTGTACGGCGCATGCGGCGCGAACGCGGTGCCGATCAGCGGATCGGTGCGCCACTGGTCGTGCAGTTCACCGGCCTTGGCGAAGTATTCGTCATCGGTCTTGGCCCAGGCGGTGGGGAAATCGATGATGACCGCGCCCACCAGCGCGCGGAAACCGTGCTTCTTGTAGACCGCGGCCTGCACGTCGCCGAAGAAGTAGTTCTCGTTGGCACAGGTGGTACCGCCGCGCAGCATCTCGGCGATGGCCAGAGTGGTGCCGTCGGCAACGAATTCGGGGCCGATCACCGCCGCTTCCACCGGCCAGATGTGCTGCTGCAGCCAGGTCATCAGCGGCAGGTCGTCGGCGACGCCGCGCAGCAGCGTCATCGGGTTGTGCGTGTGCGCATTGACCAGGCCCGGCATCAGGGCAGCCTCGGGGCGGCTCACCACCTGGGTGGCGCGGAACCGCGCGCGCGCCTCGGCACGCGGCAGGATGGCCACGATTTCACTGCCACGCACGGCAACGGCATGGTCTTCCAGCACCACCGCGTGCGGCTCGATCGGAACGACGTAACCGGCTTCGATGAGCAGGTCGCAGGCTTCGGGGAGGTGCGGGCTATCGCTCATGCGGGCTCACTGGCTGTGGGGCGAGATACTTCTGGGGGACACGCCCCTGAGTCAGGGGCTGCCGCGAAGCGGCGGGGTCTGGAGACTCGTGAAGCGGGGCCCATGATCTGCCGAAGCAGATCATGGGAGCGCCAGCGCGAATGCGATGGCGCGTACCCGGCCACCGGCCGGCACTACCGTAATCCGGCTGCGCCGGATTACTTGACGCGTGCGGAGTATTCGCCCGAACGGGTGTCGACGCGGATCACTTCTTCCTGGTTCACGAACAGCGGCACGCGGACCACGGCGCCGGTTTCCAGGGTGGCCGGCTTGCCGCCGCCGCCCGAGGTGTCGCCACGGACGCCCGGATCGGTTTCGGTGATCTTCAGTTCAACGAAGTTCGGCGGCTGCACGAAGATCGGCTCACCGTTCCACAGGGTGACCACGCAGGACTCTTCGCCCTTCAGCCACTTCTCGGCGCCGCCCATGCCGGCCTTGGTGGCCTGGACCTGCTCGAAGGATTCCGGGTCCATGAAGTGCCAGTACTCGCCGTCGCTGTACATGAAGTTCATGTCGGTATCGACGACGTCGGCTGCATCCAGCGAGTCGGTCGACTTCATGGTGACTTCCTGGGTACGGCCGTCCTTGATCAGGCGGTACTTCACGCGGGTGAAGGCCTGGCCCTTGCCCGGCTTGACGTATTCGGTGTCGATGATGACGGCCGGTTGGTTGTTGACCAGGATCTTCATCCCGTTCTTGACGTCGTTCATGCCGTAGCTGGCCATGCGTAAACTCCTGAGTGGCAAAAACGCCGCGGGTGCGGCGAGCCGTTAGAATGGAAAGCCCACCGGATGCCGGTGGGCGACTGTTTTTCTGCCCCCATGATAACCGCAGGCCCCCTCTCCATGCAGCTTTCCGCCTTCCCACGGCCCCAGTCGCCAGGTGCGCCCGCGCGCTGGCAGCAGCTCTGGCGCCAGGCGCTGCGCGACCCGCACGCCCTGCTGGCCCGGCTGCAGCTGGACCCGGCCGCGCTGGGTGTCTCGGAGGCGGCCATGGCCCAGTTCGCGCTGCGCGTGCCGGAGGGCTTCGTGGCCCGCATGCGCCCCGGCGATGCGGCCGACCCGCTGCTGCGCCAGGTGCTGCCGATCGACGAGGAAATGCACCCGGCGCCCGGGTTCAGCTTCGATGCGGTGGGCGATGGCGCCGCCAAGAAGGCCACCGGCGTCATCCAGAAGTACCGCGGCCGCGCCCTGCTGGTCGCCACCGGCAGCTGCGCGATCAACTGCCGCTACTGTTTCCGCCGCCACTTCGACTATGGCGCGGAGAACGCCGCCAAGGGCGGCTGGCAGGAGGCCGTAGCCGCCATCGCCGCCGACCCGGACATCGACGAGGTGATCCTGTCCGGCGGTGACCCGCTGTCGCTGGCCACGCACAAGCTGGTGGAACTGACCGACGCCCTGCGCCAGATACCGCACATCCGCCGCCTGCGCATCCATACCCGACTGCCGATCGTGCTGCCGGAGCGCGTGGACGATGAACTGGTCTCCTGGCTGGGCAGCCTGCCTTGGCCGCCGGCGATCGTGGTCCACGCCAATCACGCCAATGAATTCGACGCCAGCGTGGACGCAGCGATGGCCCGCCTGCGCGGTACCGGCGCCCAGCTGCTGAACCAGGCGGTGTTGCTGCGCGGGGTCAACGACAGCGTGCAGGCCCTGCAGGACCTGAGCGAGCGCAGCTTTGCTGCTGGCGTGCTGCCCTATTACCTGCACCAGCTGGACCGGGTCGAGGGCGTGGCCCACTTCGAAGTGGACGACACCCAGGCCAAGGCGCTGATTGCCGGCCTGACCGCACGCCTGTCCGGCTACCTGATCCCCAAGCTGGTGCGCGAACTGCCCGGCGACCCGAGCAAGCGCCCGCTGTAACAAAAAAAGGGGACGGAGGGAATTAAGTCGCTTATGCATTTGCGACTTAATTCCCTCCGTCCCCCTTTTTTGGGGTCAGACGCCCGATTCGATCATCCGCACCACTTCGGTGGCGGTCACCGGGTGGCTCAACCAGTAGCCCTGGCCAAGATCGCAGCCGCGCTGCGCCAGCAGCTCGAACTGTGCCTGCTGCTCGATGCCCTCGGCCACCACGGTGATGCCCAGCGCGTGGGCCATCGCGATGATCGCCGTGGTCAGCGCAAGGTCGTCGGGATCGCGCTGCATGTCGGCAACGAAGCTCTTGTCGATCTTCACGCCGTCCACGGGCACCTGGCGCAGATGACTGAGCCCGGAGAAGCCCGTACCGAAATCGTCCAGCCACACCTTCACGCCAGTGCGGTGCAGCTTGTCCAGCAGCTGCGCGGCAACCATCTCGTCGCCGATCACGGCGGTTTCGGTCAGCTCCAGGTGCAGGCGCGACGCCGGCAGCCCGGACTCATGCAGGCACTGCGCGACCAGTGCCGGCAGTTCGCCGCCACGCAGCTGCCGCGGTGACACGTTGACCGACACGAACAGATCATCGCCCGCTGCCCCGCGCGGCCACTGCGAGGCCTCCATGCAGGCCGCACGCAGCACCTTCGGGCCGATGATCTCGATCAGGCCACTCTGCTCGGCCACCTCGATGAACACCGAGGGCGGGATCGTGCCCAGGGTCGGATGCTGC
This sequence comes from Stenotrophomonas sp. 80084_Sma, assembly GCF_056481995.1. NCBI lineage: Bacteria > Pseudomonadati > Pseudomonadota > Gammaproteobacteria > Lysobacterales > Lysobacteraceae > Stenotrophomonas > Stenotrophomonas sp. 80084_Sma. Next base: position 3,280,827 of record NZ_CM151177.1, read on the forward strand.
CAGCGCAGCAGTACTTCGACGCCGACCATGCGGCGGTCGCGCATGCGGAAGATCGGCTGGTAGGCCAGGCGCAGCTCACCGCGCTCCCAGGCGCCGCGCAGCTCCTGTTCCATATGCACGCGACGCTCGACCGCATGGTCCATCGCCCGGCTGTAATAGCGATAGCAGTTCTTGCCGGCCATCTTCGCCTGGTACATGGCGATGTCGCCGTTCTTCAGCAGCGTGGTCGCATCGGCAGCATCGTCGGGGAACAGGGTCACGCCGATCGAGGTGCCCAGGAACAGTTCCCTGCCCTGCACCACCAGCGGCTTGCCCAGCTCGCGCACCAGCACTTCGGCCAGCAGCCGCGCATTGGCCGCCACGTCGCCATCTCCGACCAGGATCACGAACTCGTCGCCGCCGAAGCGGGCCAGCAGGGCTTCATCGCCCCCGGCCTCGGTGACCGCGCGGCCGATACGCTGGGCGAACTGCAGCAATGCCTCATCGCCGGCCTCGTGGCCAAGGGTGTCATTGACCCGCTTGAAATCGTCGATATCGGCGAACAGAAGGCCCAGCCGGTGATTGGCGGCACGGGCCGCCATCAACCGATGATCAAGCGCCTCGCGGAATGCCAGCCGGTTGGTCAGCCCGGTCAGCGCGTCGGTATAGGCCATACGCCGCACTTCGCGGTCATGGCGTGCGATCGCATCGCGCATCCGGGCGAAACCGCGGACCAGTTCGCCGACCTCGTCGTCGCGGGTGTTCTCGGCCAGGGGTGTCTGGTAGTCACCGGCCTCGATGCGGCGGGCGGCGACGGCAAGATCACGGATCGGCGCGACCAGGGTGCGCTGCACGTACAGGATCACCACCACGCCGATCACCACCAGCAGGCCCAGCATCAGCAGCAGCCAGCCCAGGTGACGGCTGCCAACCTGCTGCAGGCGCTCGCCCAGGGTGGCGTTGGCCGCCTGCTCGCGCTGCTGCACCTCATCCAGCGCCATGCCGACCCGGACGCCGCCAATGCGCTGGTTGCCGATCATGATCGGCATGGCGTTGTCGAGCACCTTCGGCGATTCCTGCACGACCAGCATCTGCGCGGCCGCGGCCTTGGGTGCCAGTGGATCGGCCATCGGCTGACCGAATCCAGACACCTCGACCGAGCCATCGTGTACCAGCCGGCCGCGTTCATCGAACACCAGTACATAGCGCACCACGGGCTGGCGCGCGGTACTGCGCACCAGTACGCCCACCTGGTCCAGGTCACGGTAGTACAACGGGTTGGCCAGCGCGTCGGACAGCTCACGCGCCATCGCCTCGCCGCGGCTGCGCACGCTGCGGTCGAACAATTCATGGATGACGCCGCCGCTGAGGTTGCGCACCTCGCCCTGCATCGCGGCCTGCCGACCCAACAACACCGCAAGGATCGCGATCACCACGACCATCGCCCCGCCCATCGCGAGCAGGAACCGGGCCTGCATCCCCGAGCCAAGCCACTTCATTCCACTTCCATCCGCACGCGCGTCAATCCTTGTTTCAATTCATCCAACCGCTGCTGCGCATGCGCATCGACGCGGTGGAACCCGGAAGTGCCAAAAAACCGATGCAGCGCCCCCTGTGCCTGCGGGTCGCTGGCTGCCTGCAGCAGCACTTCCTGCAGGCGATCGCGCACGCGTGGATCAAGGTCGGCGCGGACCATCTCCACCGCACGCGGGTAGGGCTCGGTGCGCAGCAGCTCGCGGAAGTCGCGCCGGAACGCTGCCGGCATCCGCCGCTCGTCGTTCCAGTCCACGCTGCTCACCGCCCCCACGTCAACCACCCCCTTGTGCACGAACGTCGCGATGTTCAGCTCGCTGCGTGCAAATACGTAACCCACACTGTCCCGGCCCGGCATGTCCCATGCACCGGCCAGGATCTGGGGCGACAGGCCCTCCTGCAGCAACGTCATCACCGGCACCAGATAGGCACTGGTGGACGCCGTGTTCTGCAGGGCCAGGCGATGGCCCCGCAGATCCTGCACGCGCTGGATTGGGCTGTCGCGGCGCACGAAGAACACCGTCTGGTAATCCCGCACGCCGTTGCGCTCGGTCAGCAGCAGTGGACGGGCGCCACTGCGCTGGCCCAGCGCCACCGCCGTACCGGAGGTTTCCGTGACCCAGTCGACCCTGCCCCGCCGCAGATAGCTGGCCATCTGCTGCGGGTCGCGTGCCATCAGGATCCTCCCCTCCTTGATGCCAACGTCATGCATGCGCGCCACCACGTAGTCCAGCAATGGTTGCAGCTGCTCGTAATGGGCCTTCGGATCATCGCTGATCCGGCCCAGCACCAGCACCGGGTCCGGTGCTGCACGCACCGTCCCGGCCAGCAGGACCATGGCCAGGCTCAGCAGTCCCCCCCTGCATTGCCTTTCGCAGACCCGACACAGGCTTCATCCCCCCTGGGTATCCGGACAGACTAACCGAAAAAATGAGAACGTCGTCAGCTGTCCTTGCCGCCTGCCTGGGCCAGTCGCGCCATGCGCTGGGTGTCGGCGAGGATGCCGCGCAGCAGGCGCACTTCCTGCTCGCTCGGCTCACTGCGCAGGAACAGGCGGCGCAGCTTGCGCATCGCCGATTCCGGGGCGCGGCCCTTGTGGAAATCGATCTCGTCCAGTGTGTCAGCCAGCTGGGCGAAGAAGCTCTCCATCTGCTCGTGGCTGGCCGCCTGTTCGCGGAAGCCGGGCTCGGCATCGGTGGCCGGTTGCGCGCCCAGCAGCTGCATGCGCGTTTCATAGGCCAGCACCTGCACGGCGGCAGCCAGGTTGAGCGAGCTGAACTCCGGGTCGGACGGGATGTGCACCGCTGCATGGCAAAGCTGCAGTTCCTCGTTGGTCAGGCCGGTGCGCTCACGGCCGAACACCAGCGCCACCTCGGCACCCTCGCCAGCCTTGGCCACCGCGCGGGCAGCGGCATCGGCGGGCAGGTACTCCTCCAGCTGGACGCGGCGTGCACGGGCGGTGCAGCCCAGTACCAGGCGGCAATCGGCCACCGCCTCGGCCAGGGTGGCCACCACCGGGGCATCCCCCAGCACGTCTTCGGCACCGGCCGAGCGGCGGAAGGCCTCCTCGTCCAGTGGCTTTTCGGGGGCAACCAGCACCAGGCGGGCCAGGCCCATGGTCTTCAGGGCGCGGGCGGCGGCGCCCATGTTGCCGGGGTGCTGGGTACCGACCAGGACGAATCGGAGGCGGGTGGCGGCAGGAAACTGGGACATGAACAGGGAAAAGGTCGAGCTGGACGATGACCAATGGTAAACTGTGCGACCGGCCACTGCGCCGGACCCGCTCTTTTCCCCCGCCAGTCCATCTCTTCTGCCTTTCCGGGAGCCCACGCCATGCAGAAACCCGCCGTAACCGTCATGGTCAAGGCCGCCCGCCTCGCCGGCAACGTCCTGTTGCGCAACATCAACAAGCTCGAGGCACTGAACGTGGTGCAGAAGGGCCGGATGGACTACGCCAGCGAAGTGGATGCGGACGCGGAAAAGGTCATCGTCAAGGAACTCAAGCGCGCCTACCCCGAATACGGTGTATTCGGCGAGGAAGGCGGCGTGCAGGGCGAGCGTCGGCACATGTGGGTCATCGACCCGCTGGACGGCACCAGCAACTACCTGCGCGGCGTGCCGCACTACTGCGTGTCGATCGCCCTGGTCGAGAACGGCGAGCCGACCGATGCGGTCATCTTCGACCCGCTGCGCAATGAACTGTTCACCGCCAGCCGTGGCGCCGGCGCCGTACTGAACGACCGCCGCATCCGCGTGGCCGAGCGCAAGGATCTGGAAGGCACGATGATCCACACCGGCTTCGCGCCGCGTGAGCGCAACCGCGCCAGCGCCCAGCTGAAGGCGGTCGACGCCCTGCTGGTGCACGGCGAAGACATCCGCCGCACCGGCTCGGCTGCACTGGACCTGGCCTACGTGGCCTGTGGCCGCGCTGATGCCTACTTCGAAGCCGGCGTGAAGGGGTGGGACATCGCTGCCGGCCTGCTGCTGGTCCGCGAAGCGGGCGGCAAGGTCTGCGACTTCAAGGGCGCGACCCTGGGCCGCATGGACAACCGCGGTCCGGAGACCCACCAGATCGTGGCCGGCAACCTGAAGGTGGCCGAGTCGCTGCAGAAGGTGCTGGTGAACACTGGCTACGCGGCGGAGTTCGACGCGAAGTTCTGATCTGCGCGTAGACGCGGTTCATGGAGACGGCACCTGCGAAGGTGCCGTTTTCGTTTGCGCGGTGATCGTGCTTGTCACTTTCTTTGCTCGTGCAAAGAAAGTAACCAAAGAAACACGCCGCCAGGGCGCGAGCCGATGCTGTGCATCGGTACCCTGCGCTCCTCGGTCCGTCGAGGGACGGTGCGGGAACTCGCTGCGCTCAGACACCCGCACCTCTTCGCCCTCGCCGGACCTGCGGTGCTCGGCTCGCTCAAGGCGGACCCAAGGTCAAATGCCACAGCTGCACCCAGTAGATCCACGCCATGCGTGGATGCTGTTGCCGTTGATCTTGACTTTCCAGTCCGCCTTGAGCGAGCCGAGCATCGCAGGGGAATCAGGGGCGAAGAGGTGCCGATGTCTGAGCGCAGCGAGTTCGGCACCGCCCCTTGATTCACCGAGAAGCGCAGGGGACCGGCGCGTAGCGACGGCTCGCGGCTGGCGGAGCGTTTCTTTGGTTACTTTCTTTGCGCGCAAAGAAAGTGACACCTCCCCGCAGGCGAGGAAACGATCCGGCACCACCCATGCGTGCGCGCGCAAACAAAAACGCCCGGCGCGAGGCCAGGCGTTCCTGCACTGCCTTGGAAGCGGACGCTTACGCCACCGTCGACGCCCGCAGCGCGGCGATGCGCTCTTCCAGCGGCGGGTGGCTCATGAACAGCTTCTTCGCCGTCGAACCGGCAATACCGAACGCCGCGATCTGCGTCGGCAGCGTGCTCTGGCCGTGGTTGAGCTGCAGGCGTTCCAGCGCGGCGATCATCTTCTGGCGGCCGGCCAGCGAGGCACCGCCTGCGTCGGCGCGGAACTCGCGATGGCGCGAGAACCACATCGAGATCATGGTGGCGAACAGGCCGAACACCATCTCCAGCACGAACACGATGATGTAGTAGGCGAAGCCGCGGCCGCCGCCTTCGCGGTTGCCCGACAGTGCGCTGTCGATGATGCCGCCGACAGCGCGCGCCAGCACGATGACGAACGTGTTCAGCACACCCTGCAGCAGGGCCATGGTGATCATGTCACCGTTGGCGACGTGGGCGATCTCGTGGCCCAGCACCGCTTCGGCCTCGTCTTCGCTCATATTGTGCAGCAGGCCGGTGGACACCGCGACCAGCGCATTGTTGCGGTTGGCACCCGTGGCGAAGGCATTGATCTCCGGACCTTCATACACGGCCACTTCGGGCATGCCGATGCCGGCCGCCTTGGCCTGGCGCTCGACGGTGGCCAGCAGCCAGCGCTCGGTCTGGTTGCGCGGCTCGGTGATCACCACCGCGCCGGTGGAGCGCTTGGCCATCCACTTGGACAGCAGCAGCGAGATGAAGGAGCCACCGAAACCGAAGATGCCGGCCATGATCAGCAGGCCGCTCATCTTGCTGGGGTCGGTTCCCAACAGCGACATCACGATGCTGGCCAGGATCAGCACGGCAAAGTTCGTGGCCAGGAAGAGGGCAATACGGGTGAACATGGGAAATTCCGGCTCGGAAGGGGTCGATATCGATCAATTTGCGGTGCGGTCAGCTTGAATTCAAGCGCCAACCTGACCGACGATTCAGCCAGCATGACCTCCCCCATTCCCTGCGGCCGTTTCGCCCCTTCGCCGACCGGCCTGCTCCACCCCGGATCCCTGCTCGCCGCCTTCGGCAGCTGGCTGCTCGCCCGCCATCACGGCGGCCTGTGGCGGCTGCGCGTCGAAGACGTCGACCCGCCGCGCACCGTGCCCGGTGCAGCGGAATCACAGCTGCAGGCGCTGGCCGCGTTCGGCCTGGTCCACGATGGCCCGGTACTCTGGCAGAGCACGCGCGGCGAGGCCTACCAGGCCGCGTTGGATGAACTGCTCGCCAGCGACCAGGCCTTTGTCTGCCACTGCAGCCGCAGCGACCTTGCCGCCGGCGGCGGCATCCATCATCGCTGCGTCGCCCGGCAACCACGACCGGACCCGGCCGTCCGCTTCCGCGTGCCGCCCGGCAGCCTTGTGCACTTCGACGATGGCCTGCGCGGCCCGCAGCAGCAGGACGTGCATGCCGAGGTCGGCGACTTCGTGCTGCGCCGCGCCGATGGCTGCTGGGCCTACCAGCTGGCGGTGGTGGTCGATGACGCCGCGCAGGGGGTGACCGAAGTGGTGCGCGGGGCCGACCTGCTCGACTCCACCGCACGGCAGATCCTGCTGCAGCAGGCGTTGGGCCTGGCGGTGCCGCGCTACTGGCACTTGCCGCTGCTGCTGGATACACCGGGCCACAAGCTGTCCAAGTCACTGGCGGCGCTGCCGGTGGACAGCGCACGTCCGCTGCCGGTGCTGCGCCAGCTCTGGCAGCTGCTCGGCCAAGCCCCTGAGGCGCTGGCGCAGGCACACGATCTGGACGCGCTGCTGGCCACCGCTCGACAGGCCTTCGACCCGGCGCGGTTGCCGCGTAGCGACATCCTGTTGCCGGCCGGCGCACTTTCCGCGCCGATGTTGCAGAATCACCCTTCCCCCACCTGATACCCGGACAGCACTCCATGACATCTCGCGTCGCACTGGTCACCGGCGGAACCGGCGGCATCGGTACCGCCATCTGCCAACGCCTGGCCGACCAGGGCCACCGGGTCGCCACCAACTACCGCGACGAGGCCAAGGCCCGCGCCTGGCAGCAGGCGATGACCGAACGCGGCTACAGCGTGTCGATCTTCCCGGGCGATGTCTCCGATCCGGACAGCGCCGAAGCGCTGGTGCGCGCCGTCGAGGCCGAACTGGGTCCGGTCGAGATCCTGGTCAACAACGCCGGCATCACCCGCGACACCACCTTCCACCGTATGCGCGCGGACCAGTGGCACGATGTGATCAACACCAATCTCAATTCGGTGTTCAACGTCACCCGGCCGGTCATCGAGGGCATGCGCCGCCGCGGCTGGGGCCGGGTCATCCAGATCAGCTCGATCAACGGCCTGAAGGGCCAGTACGGTCAGGCCAACTACGCGGCGGCCAAGGCCGGCATGCACGGCTTCACCATCTCGCTGGCCCGCGAGAACGCCGGTTTTGGCATCACCGTCAACACCATTTCGCCCGGCTACGTCGCTACCGACATGGTGATGGCGGTGCCGGAGGAGGTGCGTGCCAAGATCATCGCCGACATCCCCACCGGACGCCTGGGCAAGCCGGAGGAAATCGCCTACGGCGTCTCGTTCCTGGTCGCCGATGAAGCCTCGTGGATCACCGGTAGCAACCTGGACATCAACGGCGGCCACCATATGGGTTGGTAAGCCGCGCAGCGGGCCATCGCGGCGAACGCCGCCGGCCCCTGCCGATGGTCATGCTGCGCAGCACGCAAACCCTTGTTGCGCAACATGATCGCCGCCGAAAGCCAAGCCTGGCGGGGGCTGAGGCGGTTGCAACGGCTGCTGCACTGCGCCATGCTGCGCGTCTACTGTGACGAGTACCGCTTCATGGCTGCGACCCGCATCATCAAGAAGTATCCGAACCGCCGTCTCTACGACACCGAGATCTCCAGCTACATCACCATCGAGGACGTGCGCCAGCTGATCCTCGACGGTGAAGACTTCGAAGTCCGCGACGCCAAGAGCGGCGACGACCTCACGCGATCGGTCCTGCTGCAGATCATCGCCGACCAGGAACAGGACGGCGAACCGATGCTGTCCACCCAGCTGCTGAGCCAGCTGATCCGCTTCTACGGCGATTCCCTGCAGGGCTTCATGGGCAACTACCTGGAGCGCAGCATGCAGGTCTTCCTCGACCAGCAGCAGCAGTTCCGCCAGCAGATGGGCAACCTGCTGGGGCAGACCCCGTGGGCGATGATGAACCAGCTGACCGAGCGCAACCTGGAGTTGTGGCAGGAATTCCAGCGCAACATGGGCACCGGCTTCGGTGGCCCGCGTCCGGGCGGCACCGGAACCGGAACCGGCGCAGGTACCGGCAACAAGCCGAACGAACCGGGCACCGGCACCGGCGGCAAGACCCGCCGCTGAGCTGCAGCATCGGCTGATACGAAAACGGCGCGCCCCTGGCGCGCCGTTTTGTTTGGCCTCGCGCCAACGATACGTCAGCGTTTCGCCTTGCACCCCGTGCATACGCGCTCGACCTTGTAACCCTTCGCCTTCAGCTTCTCGACCACGCCGTCGTTGCCCAGCAGGTGCAGCGTGCCCACCACCACCAGCGTACCGCCCTGCCCTGCCTGCAGGTACGGCAGCAGCTTCGGCACCCAGGCGTCATTGCGGCCGGTATTGATGCGCTGATACAGCTGCGGATACTGCTGGCGCATTTCCGCCGCCATCCGGGTCCACAGCACGCGCTCGTCACCGCGGCGCCAGGCGTCGTGCAGCTGGCGTGCCTGCTCGTCGGCCTTGCCGGCCTGGTCCAGCGCTTCGGCCAGCATCTGCCGCTGTTCCTGCAGCGTCATTCCGTCGAGCATGCCGATCTGGGTGTCGATGTCTTCCAGTCCCGCAGTCTTGCGCCCGGTCTTCTGCGCACGCTCCATGAAGTGACGGTCCAGGCCCAGTGCCGGGTCCAGGCCCAGCTTCTGCATCTGCCCGACCGAAATGCTCAGGCCGACAAACCACGGCTTCATCCCCTGCATCTGCGCCAGCGGCAGCTTGTTTTCGGTGGCGAACACCTGCAGCTTCTGCCAGGTCGCAGCATCCAGATCGCGCTTGAGCTCGCTGCCATCGGTGCGCACCGCAGCCTGCACCATGCGGCTGGCCAGCTGTGGCGACTGCATGTCTTCCGGCGACAGTTCGAACACGACCCGCTGCGAGGCCTCGAACGCCTGTTCAACATCGGGCGACAACGGGTAATCCTGCGGCTTCAGCAGGTGGAAGGAACCGAGCAGGTAGAGGCGCGAGTCACCCGGGCCGGTCACTTTCCACAGCAACGGCACCGGCGGCTTGGCCGCCGCTGCGCCAGCGGTATCGGCTTGCACGGTACGCGCCGCAACCAGCGGTGCCAGCGCACAGGCCGCCAACAGAACGGTGGCACGCAACAGGGATCTGATCGGCATATCAGCCTTCTCCTTCAGGCAGGTGGTAGGCCTTCTCGCCCGCTTCCACGCGCAGGTCCAACCGGTTTTCCGGCGGCGCCAACGGGCAGGTCGCGTAGGCGGTGAACGCACACGGTGGGTTGTAGGCATGGTTGAAATCGATGCGCACGGTGCCATCGGCAGCGGGGGCATCGGTATCCAGATAGCGACCGGCCGGATAGCTGCCGCGGCCACTGGTGCGATCGGCAAAGATCAGGAACAGCGGCTGCCCCGGCGCACCGATCGCCTCCAACCGCCAGCTGCGGCCATCGCGCTGGAACTCGACCGCGCCGGCATTGGGCATTTCGGTGGTCAGGCCGGTGATGTCGACGATGGGCAGGGTCTTGCCCGGCGGGTGCGCGATGAAGCGCGCCTGCACCTGCCAGTCCGGGCCGCCCGGCCAGTACTCCAGCCCACCGAAATCGCGACGTGCCGGCGCATCGGCGTGCTTGACCCGCAGCGCATCGCGCGGACCGCGGCGGATGATGCTGAGCTGGCCTTTGCCGCCATCGAACGCCAGCAGCGTCGGCTGCGCATCCTTGTCGGTGTCGATGCGGATGCGGCCGCGCACCGGCTGGCCATCATGGCTGACATCCACACCGGCTTCGGGCGTGAACCACCATTGGCTGCCTTCACGGCGCAGCAGGCCCAGCTTGTCCGGCCCAACCGCCAGGCGGATGCCATTGGTCGCGCCGCTGCCGACGAAGTGGGATTTGTTCTGCAGCCAGTGCAGGCCGACCAGCGCGGTCCAGCCATCGGGCCGGGTCAGGTCCTGATAGCGTGCCACCCGCCACTGCTGCTCGGCGGCATAGGACGGATCCTCCGCGGCCGAGGCTGGTGCCGGCGGCGTTGCCGGGCTGCAGGCGGCCAACACCAAAGCGGCCAGCAGGCCCGCCATTCCCCGATAACGCATCGATGCTCCCCTCAACGTCCGCGCAGGAACCAGCGGTCGATCTCCGCCAGCGAAAAACGGGCCCAGGTCGGCCGGCCGTGGTTGCACTGGCCGGACCGCTCGGTGATTTCCATGTCGCGCAGCAGCGCGTTCATTTCCGGCACGGTCAGGCGCCGGTTGGCGCGCACCGCGCCATGGCAGGCCATGGTCGACAGCAGTTCGTCGCGTGCACTGGCCACGCGCCGGCTCTGGCCGTGTTCGCGCAGGTCGGTCAGCACATCGCGCAGCAGGCCTTCCGGTTGGGCATGCGCCAGCAGCGCCGGAATGCTGCGCACGTGCAGCGCACCGGGACCGGCACGGGTCACTTCGAAGCCGAGTGCGGCCAGGGTTTCACTTTCATTCTCGGCGGTGTCGGCTTCGCGCTCGCCCACTGCGAGCGTGATCGGCACCAGCAGCGGCTGCGACTGCAGGCCGATGCCATCGTGCGCGTTCTTCAGCCGCTCGTAACCGATGCGTTCGTGTGCCGCATGCATGTCGACCACGATCAGGCCTTCGGCGTTCTCGGCCAGGATGTAGATGCCATGCAGCTGCGCGATCGCGTAGCCCAGCGGTGGCACGCCAGCGTCGGCACTGGTGACCGGCAGCCCGTTCTCGGTCGGCATCGGCGGCAGCGCAGCACCGCGTTCGGCGCCGGCCGGTGCGGCATACAGCGCGGCATAAGCCGCCGGTGCATCGGCCACCTGCAATCCCAGCGGTTGCTGCGGGCGCCAACCCGAGAATCCACCACCGCCACCACTCGAACCGGCCCCCGGTGCGGCACCGCGTACCAGACCGAAACCGGAGGCGCCCGCACTGGAGAGCATCGGTGCCGCGCCTGCATCCACCGGATGCGCGGAGCCGGCGCCGATGTCCTGCACCGACATGCCGGCGCGGGTATCGGCCAGCGCATCCTTCAGCGTGCGGTAGACAAAATCATGCACCAGCCGCGAGTCGCGGAAGCGCACCTCGTGCTTGGCCGGGTGCACGTTGACGTCGACGCGGGTCGGGTCAAGCTCCAGGAACAGCACGTAGGCCGGTTGGCGGCCGTGATACAGCACGTCGCCATAGGCCATCTTCACCGCATGGGCGACGCTGCGGTCGCGCACCGAGCGGCCGTTGACGTACAGGTACTGCTGGTCGGCGCTGGCGCGCGAATAATGCGGCTGCGCGATCCAGCCGTGCAGGCGCAGGCCGGCGCCGCTGTGGTCGACGCGAACGGCTTGGTTGGCGAAATCCTCGCCCAGCGTTTCGGCCAATCGCGCATCGGAATACAGATCGCCCGGCTTGTAGCGGCGCGAGGCCTTGCCGTTGTGCGAGACGCGCAGTTCGACATCCGGCCGCGCCAGCGCCAGCGAACGCAGCCATTCTTCGATATGGCCCAGCTCGGTGCGCTCGGCGCGCAGGAATTTGCGCCGCGCCGGTACGTTGTAGAACAGCTCGCGTACTTCCACCGTGGTGCCCGGCGCATGCGCGCGCGGCGTCACTTCGCCGATCTTGCCGCCTTCGATCTGCAATGCCGAACCGTGTTCGTCGTGCGCGCGGCGCGAGGACAGGGTGAAGCGGCTGACCGAGGCGATCGATGGCAGCGCTTCACCCCGGAAACCGAGCGTGGCCACCGATTCAAGATCGTCCAGATCGGCGATCTTGCTGGTGGCGTGGCGCGATACCGCCAGCGGCAGCTGTTCCGGCGCGATGCCACTGCCGTTGTCGCGGATGCGGATCAGGCGGACACCGCCCTCCTCAAGATCGATATCAACGCGGCTGGCGCCGGCATCGATCGCGTTCTCGACCAGCTCCTTGACCACCGACGCGGGACGTTCGACCACTTCGCCAGCGGCGATCTGGTTGATGAGGATCTCCGGCAACGGCCGGATCGGGCGCGGATGGGTAGCAGACGTCATGCGGGGATGATAACGGAGCGGCCGAGGGTAGAGTCGAGCCATGCTCGACTGACGGGCTACCGGTAAGGCCCAGTCGAGCGCGGCTCGACTCTACAGAAAGCAGTAACCCACCTTCGGCGGGTTATTTGCTGCCGCCGGCCATGGTGCCGGCGGCGTCGATCTCGGCCTGGGCCCGGGCGGCATACAACGTGCCCGGCGGCGGCTGACGGCTGAAGAACGTGTGCACACCGTCCAGTACCGCACCGGCGATCTTGCGCTGGTAGGCCGGGTCGATCAGGCGGCGCTCTTCATCCGGATTGGAGATGAACGCGGTTTCCACCAGCATCGCCGGCATGTCCGAAGTACGCAGCACCGCGAAGTTGGCGCGCTCGATGTTCGGCTTGTGGTTGTTGCCGATCCGCTTCAGGCCGCCCAGCACATGGCCGGCCGCGTCCTCGGACGCCTTCATGTAGCCGCTCTGGGCCAGATCCAGCAGCACGTTGGCGAGCGTGCCTTCGGTCTGCTGCAGGCGCACGCCACCGACCAGGTCGGCCGCGTTTTCCTTGTCCGCCAGCCAGCGGGCGCGCTGCGAAGAGGCGCCCTTGGTCGACAGCACGTACACCGACGAGCCCGTGGCCGAACGGTTTTCCGCCGCGTCGGCATGGATCGAAATGAAGATGTCGGCCTTGTTCGCACGCGCCTTCTGCGCGCGCATCGGCAGCGGAATGAACACGTCGCTGTCGCGGGTCAGGTAGGCCTTCAGGCCCGGCGTCGCGTTGACCTGACGGGCCAGTTCACGCGCTACGGCCAGGGTCACATCCTTCTCGCGCTTGCCGGTCGGGCCGATCGCACCGGGGTCCTGGCCGCCGTGGCCTGGATCGATGGCCACCACCAGGTGGCGCATGCCAGCCTGCATGCGGATGCGCGAGGCATCGCTGGGCATGGCCGGACGCGGTGGCACCACCGTGGTCGGAACCGGTGCAGGCGCTGTGGCCGGCGGCGTGGTTACCACGGCGGCGGTACGCTGGCCGGCAAGGATCGCAGCCGGCGATGCGGACGGCGTGCTGCTGGCAGCCGTACCCGCTGCCGCGACCTGGGCCGGTGCAGTGGACGGGGCCGGGGTCGGAGTGGCCGGTGTGGCAGCCGCGGCGCTGGCCTGCTGCTGTACCTGCGCGGTCAACAGCGCGGTGGCGCGCGCGGCGTCGTTGCGCGACTGCGCGCTCTCGGCCGGCGTCGGTGCGGGCGTGTTGACCGGTGCCGGTGCCTGCGGCTGCACCGCCGGCGTCGCTGGCGGGCGGCTGGCGGCCACGGCCGGGCCATCGCCCGGCCATTCGATCACCAGCTTGGATTCATTGCCTTCGCGCTGCATCTGTGGGCGGAACGGCGCCACCGATTCAGCGAGGTCGAAAACGACACGGAAGGTCCCCGGCACCGGCTGTCCGGTACGCACCGCCGTGACCACGCCCTGCGCGGCCGGCATTTTCAGGTTGCGTATGGCGCTGGAGTCCGGGAAATCGACCACCAGGCGGTTCGGTCCGGCCAGCGACAAGGTCTTGTAACCGCCACTGCCGACCAGCGAGATCTCGGCACGGGTGCCGGTGGCGCCGGTATTCAGCAGGACCTGACGGACTTCACCGGCCCACGCACTGACGCTCGCCAGACCCAGTCCGACGGCGGCACAGATGGCAATGAGACGGTTCCCCGGGCGCATGGCTCAGGATTCAATCACCGCGCTGAACGGAATGCAACACCTTTTTCCTTAATAATCCGTAACCTGCCGGTGTTTGTTCTCGTCAGCCGACAGAAATGGCCTGCAAGTCGCCCCCTTGGGGGAGCCGTTCCAGCCATTCATGTCCGACGTCGCTGGCTCCAGTGAGACGGACGCGACGCCCCTGCCCCTCGATCTCCAGCGCCACCACCAGGTCGGTCGGCGGCAGCGCGCCAGCGCCGCGTTCCGGCCATTCCACCAGCCACAACACCGCGCTGCCCTCGTCCAGCCCGAGAAAATCGAGCTCGCCGGCCTGGCCGATCCGGTACAGATCCAGATGCCAGGCCTCGCCACCGCTGGCCAGCGGATAGCGCTCGACCAGGGTGTAGGTCGGGCTGCGGATCGCCCCCTGCACGCCCAGTGCGCGCAGCAGTGCGCGGGCGGTGGTGGATTTGCCGGCGCCCAGGTCGCCGCGCAGTTCGACCAGCGCCTGCGGCGGTCGGGTGGCGGCCAGCCACTGCCCGAGCAGTTCAGTGGCAGCGCTGTCGGCAAGGAAGAAATCGATCATCTGGAAAGTTCCGGGTTGGCCAGTCGCCGCAGCGGCGACAGCAGATCAGTTGGAAGCAGGCCGCGCGCGCCGTCGGCGGCAGCGACGTCGCCGGCAAGCGCATGCAGCAGCGCACCAGCGGCGGCGGCATCGAAGGCGGCCAGGCCTTGCCCACGCAGGCTGGCGATGATGCCTGTCAGCAGGTCTCCCATGCCACCCACGGCCATGCCGGGATTGCCAGCCGCGATCAGTCGTGGCCGTTGCCCCGGCGCTGCGACGATGCTGCCGGCGCCCTTCAGCACCACCACGGCGTGGAAGCGCTCGGCCAGTGCCTGTGCGCAGGTGAAGCGATCGGCCTGGATGTCAGACGTGCTGCAACCCAGCAGGCGCGCGGCCTCGCCCGGGTGTGGCGTAAGGATGGCGTCGGGCAGCGCGCGCGGATCCTGCGCCAGCAGGTTCAGTGCATCGGCATCGACCACCAGTGGCCTGGCGCTGGCCAGCACCCGCGCAAACAGTGCGCGCGCCCATTCGTCCTGGCCCAGACCGGGGCCGATCGCCACCACCCTGGCCTTGTCCAGCAGTGCCGGCAGCGCGTCACCATCTTCCAGTGCATGGGTCATGGCTTCGGGCAGCCGCGCCAGCAACGGGCCAACGTGGTCGCGGCGGGTGCCCAGGCTCAGCAATCCAGCACCCGCGCGCAAGGCGGCTTCGGCCGCCATCGCGATGGCGCCGCCGCTGCCATGGTTGCCGCCGACGCACAGCACGTGCCCGGATTCGCCCTTGTGGGTATTGGTGCGGCGCGGCGGCAGCAGGGCTGGCAGGCGCACCTGCGTCCAGAGCTGCGCAGCGGGTGACACGCTCTGCCATGCGGCCGCGGGTAGCTGCAGCGGCGCCAGCGCCTTCCGCCCGCAATGGTCCAGCGCATCGCCGGTGTACAGCCCGCGATGCGGCACGATGAACTGCACGGTCAGCGCCGCCCTCACCGCGTCGCCCGGTACGGCGCCGCGGTCGGCATCCACGCCACTGGGGACGTCCAGCGCCAGAACCGGTGCCGCCTGCGCATTGAGCGCGGCAATCAGCGTCTGAGCCACGCCCTCCGGCACGCGATCGAAGCCCAGCCCGAACAGGGCATCGACCCAGATATCGGCCTCGGGAAGCGCGCCGTCGAAATCGGTGAGGGTGCCGCCGTCGGATGTGAATTCCGATGCTGCACGCTGTGCCAGCGCGGTTGACGGTGGCTTCCCCGGCAAGGCGATCACCGTCACCTCACGTCCGGCCTGCAGCGCATGGCGGGCCAGCACATGGCCGTCGCCGCCGTTGTTGCCCGCACCAACCACCACGCCGATCCGCTGCGCCTGCGGCCAATGCTGCAGCAGGCACTGCCAGGCGGCCTGGCCGGCCTGTGCCATCAGGCCCCAACCGCCCTCGGCGGCCAGCGCCGAGGCCTGCGCATCAAGCGCACGCGCGGCAGCGGAATCGAACAGATCGGCAAGGTTGGCCATGCGGGGATTTTATACTGGTGCGCATGTCCCCCGTCCCCGCCCCTGTCGATCCTACCCAGGCCGTGCAGCGCATCCGCGAACTCGCCCGTGCGCATGGCTTCCAGCGCTGTGGCATCGCCGGCATCGAGCTGGGCGAGGATGAAGCGCACCTGGCTGACTGGCTGGGCCAGGGCCTGTACGGCACGATGGACTGGATGGCGCGCCACGGCACCCTGCGCGCGCGCCCGGCCGAACTGCTGCCCGGCACCGTGCGGGTGATCTCGGTAGGCATGGACTACAGCCACAAGGACGACACCGAAGCTTGGGCAACCCTGGCCGACCCGGGCCGCGCCTACGTGGCCCGTTACGCTTTGGGTCGCGACTACCACAAGCTGATGCGCAACCGCCTGCAGAAGCTGGCCACGCAGATCAACGATGAAGTGGCACCGCTGGGCTACCGCGTATTCGTCGATTCCGCCCCCGTGCTGGAACGCGCACTGGCGCGCAATGCCGGCCTGGGCTGGATCGGCAAGCACACCTGCCTGATCGACCGCCATGGCGGCTCCTGGTTCTTCATCGGCGAGATCTACATCGATATCCCGCTGCCGATCGATGCACCGGCCACAGCACACTGCGGTACCTGCACGCGCTGCATCGATGTCTGCCCGACCCAGGCCATCACCGGCCCGCAGCGGCTGGACGCGCGGCGCTGTATCTCCTACCTGACCATCGAGCACGACGGGGCCATTCCCGAAGAGATGCGGCCGTTGATCGGCAACCGCATCTACGGCTGTGATGACTGCCAGCTGGTCTGCCCCTGGAACAAGTTCGCCAAGCGTACCGACGAAGCCGATTTCCGCGCGCGCAACAACCTCGATACCGCGCGGCTGGACCAGCTGTTCGCCTGGGATGAAGCCGAGTTCCTGCGCCGTACCGAAGGCAGCCCGATCCGGCGCAGTGGCCATGAACGCTGGCTGCGCAACATCGCCGTGGCACTGGGCAATGCACCGTCCTCGGCCGAAGCGCTCGCCGCATTGCATACCCGCATCGATGATCCCTCGCCGCTGGTGCGTGAACACGTGCAGTGGGCGCTGGGCCAGCACACGGTGCGCTGACGTGCGATCCTGAGCCCCCGTTCCGCCCGCAGCACGCCGTTCCCATGCAGCCACGCAACAACGACATCCTCACCCCCAGCCAGCTCAACACCCTGGCCCGCGACCTGCTGGAAGGCAGCTTCCCGGCGATCTGGGTCGAGGCCGAACTGGGCAGCGTGGCGCGCCCTGCCTCCGGGCACCTGTATTTCACCCTGAAGGACGCACGTGCGCAGCTGCGCGCAGCAATGTTCCGGATGAAGGCGCAGTACCTGAAGTTCGTGCCGCGCGAAGGCATGCGCGTGCTGGTGCGCGGCAAGGTGACCCTGTACGACGCCCGTGGCGAGTACCAGATGGTGCTGGACCACATGGAAGAAGCCGGCGAAGGCGCGCTGCGCCGCGCTTTCGAGGAGCTGAAGGCACGCCTGGAGGCCGAGGGCCTGTTCGACCCGGCACGCAAGCGGCCGCTGCCGGCGCACGTGCAGCGCCTGGCAGTGATCACCTCGCCCACCGGTGCCGCCGTACGCGACGTGCTGAGCGTGCTCGGCCGCCGCTTCCCGCTGCTGGAAGTGGACCTGCTGCCGACCCTGGTCCAGGGCAGCAGTGCCGCCGCGCAGATCACCCGCCTGCTGCAGGCGGCCGACGCCAGTGGCCGCTACGACGTGATCCTGCTGACCCGCGGTGGCGGCTCGCTGGAAGACCTGTGGGCCTTCAACGATGAAGCGCTGGCCCGGGCGATCGCCGCCAGCCGCACCCCGGTGGTGTCGGCGGTGGGACACGAAACCGACTTCAGCCTCAGCGATTTTGCCGCCGACCTGCGCGCACCGACGCCGTCGGTGGCGGCCGAACTGCTGGTACCCGACCAGCGCGAACTGGCCCTGCGCCTGCGCCGCACGGCCGCCCGCATGGTGCAGTTGCAACGGCATGCGATGCAGCAGGCGATGCAGCGCGCCGATCGTGCCCTGCTGCGCCTGAACGCCCAGAGCCCGCAGGCACGGCTGGACCTGCTGCGCCGCCGCCAACTGGATCTGGGTCGGCGCCTGCATGCCGCCTTCAACCAGCAACAGGAACGCCGTGCCGCGCGCCTGCGCCATGCGGCGGCAGTGCTGCGCGGGCATCATCCGCAGCGCCAGCTCGACGCGATGCAGCGCCGCCTGGCTGCCCTGCGCGGGCGCCCACAGATTGCGATGCAGCGTCTGCTGGAACGCGATGCACTGCGCCTGCGCGGGCTGGCGCGTTCGCTGGAAGCGGTCAGCCCGCTGGCGACTGTGGCACGTGGCTACAGCATCCTGACCCGCAGCGACGACGGTGCCCTGGTGCGGCACGTCGACCAGGTGCAGCCGGGTGACGCCCTGCAGGCCCGTATTGGCGACGGTGTGATCGAGGTGCAGGTCAAGTAAAGGGTTGTTCGGCAGGGCTGCGCCCTGCACCTGCAGAAGCGCTCAAGCAACAGCAACAGCCGAAGCAACAGCCAAAGCTGGTATTCCGTGGGATGGCGGGGCGGTGTGGCTGTGCAGGACACGCCGTAAACCCATCCATGGGGGCTCGATGGCGCCATCCATGGCGCCAACGGTCCCGCACAACCACACCGCCCCGCCTCTGACAGATTCCGGAGGCTGTTGGTAGTTGTCGACCTTGGTCGACACGGTAGATCCACGCATGCGTGGATGAATCTCCATCGGAATCGAATATTTCGATATCGGAACGATTTGAGCCGAGCATGGCTCGGCTCTACAGAAGAGCGAACAGATTGCGAGAATCTTTCGAAGGCGGGGTGGGTCCGGTTGCGGGGGCGTGAGCCGCATGGGCCCGAGGCATGCCTCGGGCGGGTTGGGCAGGACGCCCAACCCCGGTCTTGCCGTGTGCGCAGGACTGCGCACACGAGCAAGCGGCGACCGAGCTTACATGGGTGAGGGCGCTTTGCTTGCGAAGCACTGCTTCGCAAGCGCCCGAACGCACAGCCGCCAGCGGCTGGGCCGGGCCCCGGAGGGGGGACTTGCAGCGGCCCCCGCAACCGGACCCACCCCGCCATCCCACGGAATGCACGCTGTTGCTGTTGCTTCGGCAGGTGCAGGGCGCAGCCCTGCCGAACAACCCCCTACTTTGCCTGCTCGCAGAACTTCTGCCGGTACTCGAGCGCCTTCGGCATCAGCGCCTGCAGGTTCTGGATGCGGGTACCCGGGTTGGGATGGGTCGAGGAGAATTCCGGCGGTGACTGGCCACCGCTGGCCTGGCCCATGCGCTGCCACAGCGGCACCGCCTCGCGTGGATCGAAGCACGCTGCCGCGGCCAGCATCAGCCCCACTTCATCGGCCTGCGTCTCGTGGCTGCGCGCATACGGCAGCAGATACCCATAACCCATCGCCGACATCATCATCTGTTGCTGCTGCGCATCCATGCCGCTGGCGGCGCCGGCCACCTGCCCGATCTGGGTCAGCTTCTGCTGGGCCATCCGCTGTGCACCGTGGCGCAGCAGCGCATGGGCAATCTCATGGCCCATCACCACCGCCATCGCATCACGGGTGCGCGCCACCGGCACCAGCCCGGTGTAGACCGCCATCTTGCCGCCCGGCAGGCAGAACGCGTTGGCCTGCTCGGATGGGATCACATTCACTTCCCACTGGAAATCCCGCGCGAAATGCGCCGGCTGCACGCCGTGCTCCTGGGCCAGCGCGGTCTCCACCACATCGACCTTGGCAATCAACCGCTGGGCGATGTCGCGCACATCGCGCGCGATCGGCGCATTGGGATCCATCGGCCGTTCCTGCGACAGGATCTGCTGGTAGGCCTGCAGCCCCAAAGCGGTCTCCTGCCGCGCATCCAGGCTGCTGTCAATCATCACCTTCTCGCCGGTATACGGATCCACCGTACGGTTGGAAAACCAGTAGAAGACCGCATAGCCAGCGGCCAGCAATAGCACCCACCAGCGGATGTTGCCGAACAGGCCGCGCCGTTGTGGGCCTTGCGGCGAGCGGGAGAAGGGATCATTGCGCATCGGGTCGGCTTCCAGCAGGCCCCGCCGGCCGGCGGGCACGGCGCAATCTTAGTGCGCCGATGCCAGCAACGGGTGAAGCCGGCCGCCGATCAGATGCCGCGTACCAGGCGGAAGCCGATGCGCGCGTTGGTGGTATCCGAGTCCTGGGATTGCCGCCAGGCGGCACGGGTCTGCTCCGGCGCATTGGCCCAGTTGCCGCCCCGGATCACCCGTGCGCGGCAGCCCGGGTTGAACCAGGCGGCGCCATCGGAGGGCGCGCGCCGGTAGCTGGCATGCCAGCAATCGGCCACCCATTCGCTGAGATTGCCGCCCATGTCGTGCAGGCCGAAGGCATTGGCCTGGAAACTCCCTACCGGTGCTGGCCCCCACCAGCCATCGCCATAGCCGATGAAGGCGTTGTGCCAATGCCGCCCGGACGGCGACACGTCCTTGCTGCCGGTGAAATTGCCGCTGCCCGGCGGCGGCGTGCCGGCATCGCCCCAGGGGTAGCGACCACTGCTGCCACCGCGCAGCGCGTACTCGAACTCTGCTTCACTGGGCAACCGGTAGCTGCGCCCGGTCTGCTCGGACAACCACGCCGCATAGTTTTCGGCATCGCGGATGCTGACGTGCATCACCGGCGAATTGGCCATCGCGCGGCCACCGTCGTAATCCGAGCGCCAGTCCACGCCGCTGCGGCGGATGAAGTTGCCGCTGCGTTCGTCATAGACCACCGAATGGCCGCGCCGCGTCGCCCGTGGGCGCGCATTGGTCGCCTTCACGTAGCGCTGGAAATCGCTGACCGTGACCTCGGTGATCGCCATCGCAAAGCCTCGATCAAAGCGCACATAGTGCGATGGTCGCTCGGCATCGCTCGAGCCCGGCTCGGCATCGCCGGCGCCCATCTGGAAACCGCCATGCGGCACCACCACCATCTGCGGCCCGCGTCCGCCATCGCGCATGGCGTCGCTGAACACCTGTCCCGGGCGGAAGCTGCCGTAGTGGGTGGCCAGGTCGATACGCTCACGCAGCTGGGCCACCACCGCGTCTCCCGGCAGGGCGATGCGCAGGGCCTCGGCCAGTTTCTCGCGCGCCGGCTTCAGGCCCTGCGGCGTGGACAGGTCGCGCAGGCCGTCATCGCGCAGCTGCAGCAATGCCGCCGCACGGATCTGCTCGATGCGCTCGAACGCGTCGGCGATGGTGGGCGACGAGTCGCGCACCTTGCTCGCTTCGGCCAGCCAGGTGCCGGCGCTGGCGAAATCGCGCGTGCGTGCCGCGTCTTCGGCGCGGCGGATCAGTCCACTTTCGGCCGCGGCCAGTCCCTGCCGTGCGCGGCTGTTGTCCTCATCCAGTGCCAGTGCCTCACGGAAGTTGCCGATGGCCCCATCCCCGTCTTCACCGATCCGGTCCGAGCGCAGGTCCTCTTCGCCGGCGCGGTTATAGGCCACCACACGCTGGGCAAGCTCCACCCGTCCCTGCAGCGCACGCACCTTTTCGTCCTTCGGCGCCAGCGTCAGCAACACCAGCGCCTGGCGGCTGGCCTCAGCCAGCGCCTCGCGCTGCTTCAGCGGCCGCACCAGCAACGCATCCGCCTGCTGCTGCAGGCGCTGGCGGGCGCGCTGCAGGCCTTGGCGAGCCTGGCGGTCATCCGGATCCTCTTCCTGTACCGCCAGCCACAGCGGGATGGCGGCATCGGCATCCTCATAGAGCCGTCCTTCGGCGAACGCCTGCTCGGCGGCGCGGCGCAACTGGGCCAGGCTGCGGCCCTGGCGGTCCACCCGCGGCGGCGTCCACTGCTGTACATCCTCGGCGGCATCCTCACCGGCGATGGTCACGCTGCCCTGCCCGGCCTGCGGGCGCTCGTCGCTGTCTGCGTCCGCGGACGGGCGCGCCTGTTCCCCGGCACTCCGGTCCGTTGCCGTGGGGGGCGACGGCGTGCAGCCGGCCAGGGCCAAGGCCAGGGCGGTGCACAGCACGGGCGACAACGAAAAACGCAAGCAGAGCCTCCTTCGGCACGGACGCGCACCGACGTTAGGCTATTCTCCCCTGCCTGAGCAAACCCGAGTAGTAGGCCCTGACCCGTGGCAACCTGGATCACCACCCCCGCCGAGCTGGATGCGTACTTCCAGCAGCGCCCGACCCGCATCGGCCTGGATACCGAATTCATCCGTGAGCGCACCTTCTGGCCGCAGCTGGCCCTGGTGCAGATGGCGGTCGGGCAGGACATCCTGCTGATCGACCCGCTGATTCCCGGCATGACCGAGGCGCTGGCGCCGTGGCTGGCCGATGAATCCATCACCAAGGTGATGCACAGCGCCAGCGAAGACCTGGTCGCGTTCAAGTGGGCGTGCGGCGTGCTGCCACGACCGCTGTTCGACACCCAGATCGGTGCTGCGCTGGCCGGCATCGGCGGCGGCATGGGCTACCAGAAGCTGGTGGCGGAAATCACCGGCGTCGCCCTGGCCAAGGGCGAAACCCGTTCGGACTGGATGCGCCGCCCGCTTTCGGAGTCGCAGCTGCAGTATGCCGCCGACGACGTCGAGCACCTGTTCGCGCTGCATGACGCCATTGATGCCAAGCTGCAGGCACTCGGCCGCCAGCAGTGGCTGCACGACGATGGCGAGCGCCTGCTGGCCAGCGTCGCCAATGACGAAGACCGCTGGCCGCATCTGGCGATGCGCTCGGCGCAGTTCCTCGACGCGGCCGCACAGCACCGCCTGCTGCGCCTGCTGCGCTGGCGTGATGTACAGGCACGCAACAGCGACCGCCCGCGAAGCTGGATCCTGGACAACGAACTGGCCGCCACCCTGGCGCGCACGCCACCGGCCGACGAGGCTGCGCTGGGCAAGCTGTTCGAGCAGTTCCCGAAGGCACCGCGCAAGCTGGCCGGCGCGGTCTGGCAGGCGCTGTCCACACCGCTGGCCGATGAGGCCGGGGCACCGCTGGCACTACCCGCCAACGACAGCAACAAGCAGGCGGTGAAGAAGCTTCAAGACGCGGTGGCCGAGCGCAGCCGCGAGCTGGGCCTGCCGGATGGCGTGCTGGCCTCCCGCAAGCATCTGGAAAGCTATCTGGAACGCCGCCAATGGCCGGCAGCACTGGCCGGCTGGCGCCAGCAGGAACTGGAATCGCGGTTGCAGGCGCTGCTGCCGGCACGTTGATGGCACAAGGCGCCGGACCACGTCGGCGCCGTGCACCTCAGGCCTGCTGGGGCCGTGCTAGGGTTTGCCGGTACTGACAAGGAGACGTCGATGCAGACCCTCAAGATCGCGACCGCCTGCGCACTGCTGCTAACCCCGTTGGTCCTGGCATGCGCTGGGCAGGCCGCACCACTTTCCTATGCACAGGAAAAGGAGAACACAGCCAAGCTGGTGGACATCATTGACGGTGCCACCCGCGATGGTCTGGTTGCCGTGCTGGTGCCGGCCCCGTATGTCGTGCACAACGGCGGGCCAGGCGTCGGCTCTCCGGTCCCCGGCTTTCATCTGGGCAACCGCTCGACCGACCTGCCCGGGTTCTCGACGCGGGTGTCCTTCCAGCACAAGGACATTCCCTCCCAGGGCTATGTGCAGCTGTTCAACACCAACGAACTGGAAACCGGCCCGCAGCGGACGGTGTTGATGGACGTGTTCGAGGTGCATCTGATTCCGCCGGGCACCTATCTGCTGAACGGTGCGGAGAACTACCGCCTGAACACCCGCGTGGCCAAGCTGAAGCCGCTGGGGACCATGGACGAAGTATCGAAGGACATCGGCGCCACCCGCCTTGCCGACGTCGACTACCGTTTCTATTCCTGGAAGAAGGTCTGGGTACCACCGGGCGTCCTGACCGATCAGCACTCCCAGCAGGTCTGCATCTCGGTGCACGTGGCTTCCGGCAACTGCGTGGCATGGGGCACCCAGAACTATGAAACCTCGCGCCCGACCGAAGGCTACTGGGATGACAGGATCGTCCCTGAAGACATCCCTGCCGTACGCATCCAGGCGGTCATCGCCAAGGCCCACGCGCCACTGGCCTTCACTGCCCACGAAGGGCAGATCCTGCTCAGCCCCTTCATTGT
The DNA here is from genome assembly GCF_056481995.1 of Stenotrophomonas sp. 80084_Sma. Lineage (NCBI taxonomy): Bacteria > Pseudomonadati > Pseudomonadota > Gammaproteobacteria > Lysobacterales > Lysobacteraceae > Stenotrophomonas > Stenotrophomonas sp. 80084_Sma. Next base: position 3,304,711 of record NZ_CM151177.1, read on the forward strand.
TGCCGCCGACGGCGATATCGATTTCAACGCGAACGACTGCGCACCGGTCGACAAGCTGACGGGCTGCGCCCTGCGCCGCTTCAGGGTGCACTACCAACCCGCGCCGTTGGACGCTGCACGCAAGCACATCGCAATCACCTCGCGCGGCCTCAACGGCAAGCAGCGCAAGGTACTGGAGCGGATGGAGGCGATGCAGCTGCAGGTGCTGGGCCCCAGTGCGCCGTCCGATGCAGCGCTGGGCAAGGGCGTCAGCGCCACGCCTTGAGCACGGATGATGCCTGACCAGCAACGAAAAACGGCGCTCGATGAGCGCCGTTTCCGTTACACGACGGGGTGGGCTTACCAGTTCATGTTCAGCGAGACACCGACGGTACGCGGCTCGTTGTAGACCGCGGCCATGTAGTTCTCGATCACACCCTTGAGGTTCTTCTCGTTGGTGATGTTGCGCGCGAACAGCGCCACTTCGTAGGCACCGTAGTTACCCGAGTAGCCGATCTTCAGGCCACCCTCGAAGTCACCCTTGGAGTTGAACTCCTTGCTGTCGTACAGCACGAAGCTGGTGTAACCCTGCTTGTTCCAGTCGGTGGAGACGAACATGGTGCCGGCGTCGCTCACCGGGAAGTCGTAGCGGGCCGCCAGGTTGACGTTGTACTTCGGCGCGTTCGGCAGCGGGTTGCCGTCGATCTGCGCGAAGGTGTTGGCACCGACCTTGATGGTCGGGTCGCCGACGGTGCAGACCACCTGGCCATTGAGGCCGCAGACCTGCGCGTACACGCGCTTGTCCTTGATCTCGCTGTGCAGCAGGCTCAGGCCGGCGCTCAGGGTCAGGTTCGGGATCGGACGCAGCTCCATGTCCGCTTCGAAACCGTAGGCCTTGGCCTTGTCGGCGTTGAACAGCACGCCGTTGCCGTCCGAATCGTTGCCGTTGAGCTGGATGTCGTTGACGGTGTAGGTGAACGCGGTGGCGTTCAGGCGCAGGCGGTTGTCCCACAGGCTGCTCTTCACGCCCGCTTCCCAGGACAGGATGGTCTCGGAATCAGCGGTGGTGAAGTCGGCATTGAACACCGCCGAACGGCCCTGGATGGTCGGGCCGCGGAAGCCGCGTGCGACCTTGGCGTAGACGCTCACGTCCGGCGTGATCTGATACATCGCGCTCAGATCCCAGCTCGGGGTGGTGTCGGACATCTTGACGTCGGTGCGGCCCTTGTAGGTGACCACGCCAGCGGCAGTGTCAGCCGTCTTCAGCAGGCGGGTGTGCTTCTCGTCCTTGGTCTGGCGCAGGCCGGCAGTGACGGTGAACTTGTCGGTGAAGGCGTAGCTGATCTGGCCGAACCCGGCCCACGAGGTGTTCTTGTTGCGCAGGCGCACCCAGTTGTTCGGGTTGCGGGCCGCGCCCTGCAGGAACCATGCACGCTGGTAGAAGTCGGTGGTGTCGCTGCCGTTGAAGTAGAACGCACCGGCCTGCCACTGCAGGGCGCTGTCGTCATGGCTGGCCAGGCGGAATTCCTGGGTCCACTGGTCCAGGTCACGGATGCGGCCCATCGACTGGCCGTAGCCGTTCGGCACGCCGTTGACCGGGAAGTTCACCGCGGCACCGCCGTCGGTGTCGCCACGGCTGTAACCGGAGGTGGTTTCGTAGGCGGTGATCGAAGTGAAGTCGATCGCGCCGAAGTCATAACGCGCCTTCACCGAACCGCCATAGGTCTTGTACGCCTGCGGGTTGTTGCCGGCTTCGTCGTAGGCGACCTTGTCGCGCGGCACGTCGGTCTTGTTCGAGCCCTTGGTCAGCGCACCGCGCAGGAACAGGGTTGAGGTGCCTTCGTAATCACGGGCGTGGGCCGAGGCCAGGATCGAGAACTGGTCGCTCGGGGTCAGCAGCAGCTGGGCGCGCACGTTGCGGTCATCGAAGCCGCCCATGGCGTTCTTCTTCGGGCTGACCGTGCCGTCGGCGCTCGGGCCCTTGTAGGTGTTGTCGACGTAATCGTCGCGGTGCTGGTACAGGGCCGACACACGGAACGAGGCGATGTCGTTGATCGGGCCACCGAAGCCGCCGTCGATCGACACGCTGTTGTAGGACGCGTAGCTGGCGCTGACGCGGCCGGTGTAGTCCTGGGTCGGCTTCAGGGTGTCGAACTTGATGATGCCGGCGGTGGTGTTGCGGCCGAACAGCGAGCCCTGCGGGCCGCGCAGCACTTCCACCTGGTCCACGTCATAGACCGGGTTGGACTTCAGCACCACGTGTTCCAGCACCACGTCGTCCTGGATGATCGACACCGGCTGCGAGGCACCGAGGTAGAAGTCGATGTTGCCCAGGCCACGGATGTAGAAGCGCGGGAAGATGCGACCGGTGGTGGTTTCCGCATACAGGCTCGGCACGCGGCCGGACAGCGCCAGCAGGGTGTCGTCGCCGCCGGCGGTGAAGTCGCGCATGCGCTCGCCCTGCACCACGCCCACCGAGACCGGCACTTCCTGCAGGTTCTGCTCACGGTGTTCGGCGGTCACGGTGATCGTGTCCAGGCCGGTCGGGGTCGGCGCGCTGTCCTGTGCGGCGGCGCCGAAGCTGCCGACCAGGGCCAGGCCGGCACAGGCCAGGGCCAGCGGATGGCGGCGGAAGGAAACAAAGGAAGACGACATACCCGACAGGCGGCGGGAATCGGAATGGGAGGGCATGAAATGCTCTGAGGAGGCGTCCGTGCGGCCTGCGCGAGCCGGGCGGCAAAATGGAGGATAACTGCGCAAGCCGCCATTATCCCCCAAATTGTTACGATTTCGTTGCACAGCACCCAAACCCGGCGAAACAAGCGGTTTCGGCACAGTCACCGGGCATTCCGCACGCCCTGAAGGCTTGACTCAGGGCAGCGGGGTCAACGCCACATCGACCATCGCCAGCAGCCGCTCGCGGCTGATGCCGTCACGGGCCTGCACCGAAATGCCGTGCAGCACCGTGGCGAAGTGATCGGCCAGTGCCTGCACCGCCACATCGCCGGCCAGCTGCCCTTCGGCCTGCGCCTGCTGCAGCCGCGCAATGATCGCCGCCGTACGCTGGCGACGATGGCTGGCCAGCCAGTCCCGTACGCCCTCGCCATCGGGCGACACGCTGCTGGCCGAGGACACCACCAGGCAACCGTGTGGCCGCCCGCGCCGGGTGTAGGTCAACACGGCGTCACGCAGCATGGACCCGATCGCCTCGCGCAGCGTGGCCTGCTCCAGCGCGCGCGGCGCGAAGCCGCCCTCGCCTTCCTCGTACAGCGCAACGGCTTCGCGGAACAACTGCTCCTTGCTGCCGAACGCGGCATAGATGCGTGCAGAGGCGATGCCCAGTGCTTCCACCAGTGCCGACATCGACGTGCCTTCATAGCCGTGCTGCCAGAACAGCAGCATCGCCTTGCGCAACGCCTGGTCCCTGTCGAATTCGCGCGGTCGCCCTGCCATCTGCCTGCCTGCTCCAGTGAGGCGCGCAGTGTAACGCGGGTGTTGACCACCGCGAGGGTCGCGCATATTCTTTGTTGATCGACAAACAATTGGAGCAACACATGCAGACCCTCAAGGGCCCCAGCCTGCACCTGGCGCAGTTCGCCGGCGACCAGGCCCCGTTCAACAGCCTCGCCAGCATTGCCGCGTGGGCCGCCGGCCACGGCTTCAAGGCCCTGCAGATTCCCGCGTGGGATGCACGCCTGTTCGACCTGGCCACGGCTGCCGACAGCCAGGACTACTGCGACGACCTCCGCGGCACCCTGGCCGAGCACGGCCTGCAGGTCAGCGAACTGACCACCCACATCCTCGGCCAGCTGGTGGCCGTGCATCCGGCCTACGACGAGCTCTGCGATGGCTTCGCCCCCGAAGCACTGCGCGGCAACCCGAAGGCCCGCAGCGAATGGGCGCAGCAGCAGCTGCACCTGGCCGCCCGTGCCTCGCGACGGCTGGGCCTGCAGGACATGGGCACCTTCTCCGGCTCGTTCGCCTGGCCGTATCTGTTCCCGTTCCCGCAGCGCCCGCCGGGCCTGATCGACGCGGCGTTCGACGAACTGGCACGACGCTGGCGGCCGATCCTCGATGCCTGCGAGGACAACGGCGTCAACCTCTGCTACGAGATCCATCCCAGCGAAGACCTGCATGACGGCACCAGCTTCGAGCGCTTCTTCGAACGCGTCGACCAGCACCCGCGCTGCCGCATCCTGTTCGATCCCAGCCACTTCGTGCTGCAGCAGCTGGACTACCTGGAGTACCTGGACATCTACCACCCGCTGATCCGCATGTTCCACGTCAAGGATGCGGAGTTCCGCCCGAGCGGCCGCCAGGGCATCTATGGCGGGTATGCCGACTGGACCGAGCGCGCCGGCCGCTTCCGCTCGCTGGGCGACGGCCAGGTCGACTTCAAGTCGATCTTCTCCAAGCTGGCCCAGTACGACTACGCGGGCTGGGCGACGCTGGAATGGGAGTGCTGCCTGAAGGACCAGGAAGCCGGCGCGCGCGAAGGTGCCGCGTTCATCCGCGACCACATCATTCCGGTCACCGACAAGATCTTCGACGACTTCGCCGGTGCACCGATCAGCACCACACAGATGCAGCAGATGCTCGGCATCGCCTGAGCCCCAACGGAGCAACCCCCATGAACACCCTTTCTTCCGCTGGCACTGCCGGCGACGATGCCCTGCGCCATCACTACCTGCGTATCGACGGCCAGCGCGTGCATTGTGTTTCCGCCGGCCATGGCGAGCCGGTGCTGCTGATTCCCGGTTGGCCGCAGACCTGGTATGCCTGGCGCCACGTGCTGCATGCGCTGGCCGAAGCCGGTTTCGAAGCGATTGCCGTGGATCCGCCGGGCATCGGCGAATCCGACCGCCCCGCCCACGGCTACGACACCGGCAGTGCCGCCGCCGTCCTGCACCAGACCATGCAGGCACTGGGCCACGATCGTTACCAGGTGGTCGGACATGACATCGGCATGTGGATCGCCTATGCGCTGGCCAGCGATCAGCCGCAGGCCGTGCGCCAGCTGGCGGTCACCGAAGCGGTGATTCCCGGCCTGGCGCCGGAACCGGGCATCTTCGCCGCACCGGCTGACAACATCTTCCTCTGGCACTTCATGTTCAACCAGGTGGCCGACCTGCCGGAAGCACTGATTACGGGGCGCGAGCGCGCCTACCTGGAATTCATGTTCGACCGCTGGTCGTACCGCCGTGATGCGGTGGCCGCCGATACCTACATTGCCGCCTACAGCCGCCCCGGCGCCCTGAGGGCGGGCTTCGCCTGGTACCGCGCGATTCCGGAAACGATCCGCCAGAACAAGCTGCGTGCGCAGCACCGTTTGCCGATGCCGGTACTGGCCATCGGCGCCGAGCACGCCACTGGCGATGCGCCGATGCTGACCCTGCAACCGCATGCCGATGATGTGCGCGGCAGCATCGTGCCGGGCTGCGGCCACTTCATCATGGAAGAAGCGCCGCAGGCGTTCCTTGCACAGCTGCTGCCGTTCCTGCAGGAGGCACGCCATGCTGCTTGAACCGGCGCTGCAGCAGTTCGTCGACGCCGTCGCCGCCCATGCGCTGCCGGAAGACCTGCGCGAACTGCGGGCGATCAGCGAGAGCGCGTTGCCACAGTTGCAGGGAGCACCACAGCCGGTTGCGCATGTGATCGAACACACGGTAATCGCGCTCGACGGGCATGCGCTGGAGCTGCGTTTCTACACGCCGGAAGGGCTTCCCGATGGACCGGTACCGGCTCTGCTGTTCGCCCACGGCGGCGGTTGGTTCCAGTGTTCGCTGGCGGTCTATGACGGCCCCTGCCGCGCGCTGGCCAATGCCAGCGGTTGCGTGATTGTCGCCGTGGGTTACCGGCTGGCGCCGGAGCACCCGTTCCCGGTTCCACTGCATGACGTCGCCGACGCCTGGCGGTGGTTGCAGGACAACGCCGAGCGCCTCGGCCTGGACCCACGGCGGCTGGCGATCGGTGGCGACAGCGCCGGCGGCAACCTCGCCGCCGCCTGCTGCCTGCTGCTGCGCGAACGGGGCCTGCCGCAACCGTGCCACCAACTGCTGCTGTACCCGGCGCTGGATGCCGGCATGGGCAGCGGTTCCTACCGCGACTACGCCACAGGCTATTACCTCAGCGCCGAACTGATGCAGCGCTGCTGGCAGGCCTATCTGGGTGATCTGGCCCAACCGTCGGCGCTGGCCTCGCCCGCCCACGCAACCGACCTGCAGGGGCTGGCGCCAGCCTCCGTGCTCAGCTGCGAGCACGACCCGCTGCGCGACGAGGCCGAGCAGTACGCGCACCGCCTGCAGGCTGCGGGTGTCGACTGCACGCTGGAGCGGCTGCCGGGGATGATCCACGCCTGCATCCACCTGCAGGACGTGGCTGTTTCCACCGGCATGGCGGTACAGCGCGCGGGCGATCTGCTGCGCCAGGCGCTGGCCTGAACCGGCTGGGGACGGCGGCAGATCCACGCCTGCCGCCGTCCCGGTCCGGCGCTTGGCAAGCCCGGCAGGCGGCGCTACACTGAAAGCCTGCCGTGGGGCCATAGCTCAGCTGGGAGAGCGCGTCGTTCGCAATGACGAGGTCAGGAGTTCGATCCTCCTTGGCTCCACCACTATTCAGAAGAACCCGTAGATCTCCGTGATCTGCGGGTTTTTTTTTTTTCAGCGCCCGCGGCTCAGGCCGGCTCCTCGCCGCCGTCCTTGCGCTGCGGGCTGCGCGAGTGCGTATCGCGCACCTGTTGATCGCGCTGCCCCGGCCGCTGCTTGGCCACGTCGTCCTGCTTCCTGTCCTGGCGGCTTTCCTGGATGCCCTGCTTCGGGTCCTGATCCTTGCCTCGCTCGTTCATTGAAATCTCCCTCGCCGGCGGAACGCCAACGTTGCCCATCACGCTAGAGGTTGCCGGGTAAGCCACAGGTCAGTCCTGTGCCAACGTCATGTGCAGGCACTGGCTTGCCGCTGCGGCCCCCGTGCAGCCAGAATCCGACGCACCACGCCCACCGGTATGCCATGCCCTCTTCTGTCCAGCACGCAGCACACGCCGTGCCGATGCGCCTCGATGCGACCGACGGCAGCATCCAGCTCGGCAATCTGCCGGCCTTGATCTGCCCCACCCTGTCACGGGATGAGGCGCGTATCGCGTTCGCCACGCTGGTGCGAGGGGAGCGTGATGTCGGCACCGGCTATCACTGGCTCAGCCTGCACCGGCTCAGCCTGGGCGGTGCGCCCGCTGGCATCAGCCTGTGCTTCCACGGGCAACAGCTCGACATGGTGACGATGGGCGTCGATCTACCCGGTGCAACACTGGAAGACGGCTGGCCAACCCAGGCCGCAATCGATGCAGAAGTCGCCTTCATGCGCCGCACGCTGGGTGCGGCGCTGGGTCGCAAGCTGAGCGGCGGCCAAGCCCGGTTCAACTGGGGCGAAGCCTGGGCCCGTTTCGATCCGAAAGGCTTCATGGCCAGCAGCGGCATTCGCTACTCACCACGCACGTGACCGCGCTCAGGTACGGGTGATCGACACCCCACCCTCCACGCGCATCGCGGTACCCGTAACGAAACTGCTCTCATCGCTGGCCAGGAACAGCGCCGCATTGGCGATCTCCTCCGGCTCGGCGAGGCGCTTGAGTGCGTGCAACGAGCGCACGAAGTCGCGGGCATCGCCGGTCGGTGCGGCCTGCCGGCCCATCTCCGTATCGGTGCCACCGGGCAGCAGTACGTTGCTGCGCACGCCGCGCGCACCGTATTCGGCAGCGATCACCTGGCTCAGGCCGATCAGCCCGGCCTTGCTTGACGCATAGGCCGCCATGCCCGGGAATCCCACGGTGTGGCCGACGAAGGTACCGACGAACACCAGCGAGCCGCCGCCGCGCGCCAGCAGTGCCGGCAGCTGCGCGCGTGCCGCATGGAAGGCGGCGTCGAGATTGGTGGCCATCACCTCGCGCCAGGCATCCACCGGAAACTCCGCCGCCGGCACGCCCGGGCCGAGCATGCCGGCATTGTTGAGCGCGATGTCCAGGCCGCCGAATGACTGCTGGGCCAGATTGACCAGCGCCTGCGCCGTGCCCGGGTTGGCCACGTCGGCGGCATGCACCACGGCTTCGCCACCGGCAGCGCGAATCTGCTCGGCCAGCGCCTGCAGCGGCTCCGGCCGCCGTGCGTTGAGCACCAGCTTTGCTCCTTCGGCGGCGAAGCGCAGCGCGCTGGCGCGGCCGATACCGGCGCTGGCACCGGTGATGAGAGCGATCTTGTTGTTCAGGCGCATGGTCGTGGTACCGGTTGTGAAGTGGCCGCCACGATGCCGTGCCTTCGGTCCGCCAACACTCCGTTTCCGGGCCTCACAGGTGAGTGCAGGAAACGGAGTTTCCGCAGCACCGGCACGTGCCAGAATCCGGCCATGGACAGTACCGCCACCACCGCCCTCGATGACCGCATCGAACGGGTCTGCCGCCACCTGCAGACCAGCCTCGACGAACCCTCGCTGCAGGAACTGGCCGATATTGCTGGCTGCAGCCCGACGCGCTTGCATCGCCTGTTCAAGCAGTCCACCGGGCTGACCCCCAAGCAGTACGCCGCCGCGCTGCGCGCCGACCGCCTGCGCACCGGGCTGGAACAACAGGAACGCATCACCGACGCCTTCCACGATGCTGGCTTCGGTTCCAGTGGACGCTTCTACGAGAACGCACCGAAGTTGCTGGGCATGACGCCCAAGCAATGGCGCGCAGGGGGGCGCGGCGAAGTCATCCACTTCGCGCTTGCCGAAAGCTCACTGGGCAGCGTGCTGGTGGCCAGCAGCGGGACCGGCGTGGTCGCGATCCTGCTCGGCGACGATCCGGAGACACTGCTGCAGTCGTTGCAGCAACGCTTCCGCCAAGCCGAACTGGTCGGCGCCGACCAGGGCTACGAGCAACTGGTGGCACAGGTCGTAGGCCTGGTCGAGGATCCTTCGCGAGGCGCCACGTTGCCGCTGGATATCCGTGGCACCGCGTTCCAGCAACGGGTGTGGCAGGCACTGCAGCAGATTCCGCGCGGGCAGACTGCCTCGTATGCGGATATCGCCGCGCGTATCGGCGCGCCGCGCTCAAGCCGCGCCGTCGCACGCGCATGCGCAAGCAATCCGTTGGCGGTGGCCGTGCCCTGCCACCGCGTGGTGCGCCGCGATGGCGACCTGTCCGGCTATGCCTGGGGCGTAGCGCGCAAGCGCGAACTGCTGCGCCGGGAAAAGACCTCGACTGCCTGAGGTGGGTGCCGACCTTGGTCGACACACTCAGCTTCCCGTAGGCGCCGACCTTGGTCGGCACACCGCCAAGGCCTCAATCCAGCTTCACCACCAGCTTGCCGAAGTTGCGCCCCTGCAACAGCCCGAAGAACGCCTCCGGCGCATTCTCCAACCCTTCCACCACATCCTCGCGGTACTGGATGCGGCCGTCGCGCAGCCACTGCGGCATCTCGCGTTCGAACTCCGGCCACAGGTGGTTGAAGTCGTGCACGATGAAACCGCGCACGGTCAGGCGCTGGCGCAGGATCTGGCTGAACAGTGCGGGCAACCGGTCCGGGCCGGGCTGCTCGACGCCCCGCTCGTTGTAGGTGGCGATGGTGCCGCACACCGGAATGCGGGCGAAGTCGTTGAGCAGCGGCAGCACTGCATCCAGCACGTGTCCGCCCACGTTCTCGAAATACACGTCGATACCCCTGGGCACTGCCGCGCGCAGCGTCGCGGCGAAATCAGCGGCGCGATGATCCAGCGCCACGTCCACGCCCAGCGTCTGCAGATAGGCACGCTTGGCTTCGCCGCCGGCGATGGCGACCACGCGCGCGCCCTGCAGCTTGGCCAGCTGGGCCACGGTCGCGCCCACCGGCCCGGTCGCGGCAGCCACCACCAGCGTCTCGCCCGGCTTCAAACGGGCGATTTCATGCAGGCTGGAATAGGCGGTGAAGCCGGGCATGCCATACACGCCCAGCGCGGTACTCAGCGGCAGTCCGGCCGGGTCCAGGCGGCGCCCCAGTGCCTTGGCCGGCAGCACCGCGTGGGTCTGCCAGCCCCCCGGCGCCAGCACCAGCTCACCTGCGGCTACGCCCTCGGCGTTGGACTGCAGCACCTCGGCCACGGTCTGCCCTTCCATCACCGCGCCCACCGCCACCGGCGCGGCATACGAGGGGCCCTCGTCCATGCGTCCACGCATGTACGGGTCCAGCGACAGGTAGCGGTTGCGCAGCAGCACCTCGCCATCGGCCAATGACGGCAACGCAACCTGTTCCAGGCGGAAGTTGGCTGCACTTGGCGCCCCCTGCGGACGCGACGCAAGCACGATGCGGGAGGTGGTCGAGGGATCGGACATGGCCAGGTCTCTGCTGTTGCCAGCATCAGGAAGGGAGTGCCGACACTACGCCGCAGCCATCCCCGATGGCGGCCACGAAAACAGCGTTCCATCGCCCGGACCGGCGCAGGTCCGGCGCAGCCCTTGCCCTTGCAGCTTTGGCGATCGCGGCGATCTGCTGATTTCCACCGCAGACGATGATCGACTGGCCACGCCCCGCCCCAGAACGGAGGATCAAGCACTTGCGAGCGCGCAGACGGCAATGTGAAGAAATCTTGGCAAAACGCTTGCCGAAGGCAGCCGACCTCCGTAATATACGCGTCCTTGGCAGCGACCTCGCTGCAATGAAACATGTGGCCGAGTAGCTCAGTTGGTAGAGCAGGGGATTGAAAATCCCCGTGTCGGCGGTTCGATTCCGTCTTCGGCCACCACTTTCGAAGGCCTGCAGAGATGCGGGTCTTTTTTTTCCGGAAACCGGGTTTGATCACGGTTGCCACACAATTTGGCCGAGTAGCTCAGTTGGTAGAGCAGGGGATTGAAAATCCCCGTGTCGGCGGTTCGATTCCGTCTTCGGCCACCATCTTCAGAGACCTGCAGAAATGCAGGTCTTTTTTTTTGCGCGATCGTGCCTGCCGTCTCTGTAGTACCGTCCTTGGTTCACTGCATGGAGCACTGATGACATGGATGACACCCCTTCCCTGTCCCAACTACGGCAATCGCTGCGTCGCCTGCAATGGCTGGTTGCCGGGCTGTCCGTATTGTTGCTTGGCTTGGCCGCAGTCACGGCCTGGCTGCTTTCGCAGCGCGATGCCCCATTACACGTCGATCATTTGAGCACGCGGCAGCTGCAGGTACTCGACGAGCACGGCGTGGTACGGGTGGAGATTGGCCAGGACAGCGTAGAAGAAGGGCGACGAAGCCGCGCTGCCGGCATCCTGATTTTCGACGCTTCCGGCGCCGAGCGAGGCGGCCTGAGCACGTTCGAGGACAACAGCGTCGCTCTTGCTCTGGACGCCCCGAAGGGACAGGGCGAGGACCGGTGGCGGGACCGGGCCGGACTCCGTGTGGACGCCGACGGCTCCGCGCAACTGCTGCTGACCGACAATCTGACCCGCGGCGCAGTACGCCTGCATTCCAAGGGAACTGGCGGCGGAGGGCTGGACACCTTCAAATGGGATATGGGCAGCGGCACGTTGCATACGCGGACACTTACCTTTGACGGCGACGAGCGCAGTCAACGCCCGTTCGAGCAGTAGCCGCAACTGACGACGGCAATGGTGCCGGCGCATGGAACCTTTACACGCGCCCGTGGCCGCTCGCCTAAGCTCAGGACTCCTGCCTGGAGCCTGCCGATGCCTCTGCGTCCCGCCCTGCTCGCCTGCCTGCTGCTGGCCGCCTCCCCGGTGATCGCCGCCGAACCGGTGCGCGCAGTCGACACGCTGGACATCGACCGCTACGCAGGCCAGTGGCACGAGATCGCGCATCTTCCGGTGTCGTTCCAGAAGCAGTGCGTCGGCGAGATCACCGCCAACTACGGGCTGCGCCGCGATGGCCGCATCAGTGTCACCAATGCCTGCCGCAACGGCGACGGAGAACGCGTGGTTGCTGAAGGCGTGGCACGCCCGGTTGCCGGCCATCCCGGCCAGTTGCAGGTGCGCTTCGTGCCGGACTGGCTGAGCTGGGTGCCACTGGTCTGGGCGGACTACTGGGTCCTGGCACTGGACCCGGACTATCAGTGGGCGTTGGTCGGTGAACCGGACCGTAAGTACCTGTGGATCCTCTCGCGCCTGCCGGAAATGGATCGCGCCCGGTTCGAACAGTTGAAAGAGAAAGCCGAGACGATGGGCTACGACCTCGGCCCACTGCGCCTGATGGCTCCGATTCGCGATACGCCCGCCGACTGAACCGCGCCGCATCCGGCGCACCACGCGCGTGCCATCCGGCGCCGCGCACGCCCGGCCGCCATCTTCACGCGCTACCCTCTGCGACGGGTCGCCACAGGCGATCCAAACGACCATACGCCGTAGTATGCTTATCCAACGCACCCCTCCAGAGGACCTGCGCCCATGCTCCACCGCTTCCGTATCGCCTTGATCGTCCTGTGCACCCTCGCCCTTGTTGCCTGCAACAACGGCATCGTCAAGCGTGTTTCGGAACCGGCGGCCAGCCTGCAGCAGCTGACCGTGCGCGCCGACGGCAACTGGACCGTAGCCCTGCGCCTGCAGAACTACAGCTCCATGCCCATGACCTTCGATGACGTCGCGCTGGCGCTGACCGTCGGCGACAGCGACGCCGGCACCCTGCAGGCCAAGCCGGGCATTTCCATCGGCGGCACCTCGGCCGACGTCATCCAGGTCAATCTGGTGCCCAGCTCGGCCGCACGCCTGGTAGTGGCCGATGCGCTGGCCAGCAACCGCACCCTGGCCTATGGCCTGAAGGGAACGGTGGCAGCCACGCCGCAGGAAAAGAAGCAGCGCAGCTTCGACATCAGCAGCCGCAGCACCCTCAACCAGGCCCCGGGCCTGCCGGGCGTGCTGCGCTGACTCCCGCTTTCCGCCGCGGCGCCCGGCGCCGCTCCCCCTGTCCCTGATCAAATCGAGACGTACCGATGAGCAGCTACACCGCCCCGCTTTCCGACCTCCGTTTCGCCCTGCACGATGTGCTCAAGGTCGAACCCCTGTTCGCCCGCCTGGGCTTCACCGACGCCACCGCCGACGTGGTCGATGCCGTGCTGGAAGAAGCCGGCCGCTTCAGCGCCACCGTGCTGGCCCCGCTCAACAGCGTCGGCGACGAGATCGGCTGCGTGCTCGACCAGGCCACCGGTGAAGTGACCACCCCGCCCGGCTTCAAGCAGGCCTACGACCAGTTCGTCGATGGCGGCTGGACCGGCCTGACCGCCTCGCCGGAGCTGGGCGGCCAGGGCCTGCCGCACACCCTGGGCGTGCCGCTCAACGAGATGATCAACGCCGCCAACCTGGCCTGGGGCAACTTCCCGCTGCTCTCGCACGGCGCCATCGAAGCGCTGAAGCAGCACGGCGAGGCCTGGCAGCACGAGGCCTTCCTGAAGCCGCTGATCGAGGGCCGTTGGACCGGCACCATGTGCCTGACCGAGCCGCACTGCGGCACCGACCTGGGCCTGCTCAAGACCAAGGCCGAGCCGAATGCCGATGGCAGCTACTCGATCACCGGCACCAAGATCTTCATCACTGCCGGCGAGCACGACCTGACCGGCAACATCGTGCACCTGGTGCTGGCCAAGCTGCCCGACGCCCCTCCGGGTGCCAAGGGCATCTCGTTGTTCGTCACCCCGAAGTTCAAGGTCGACCGCGAAGGCAACGTCGGCGAGCGCAACGCACTGCGCTGCGGCTCGATCGAGCACAAGATGGGCATCAAGGGGTCGGTCACCTGCGTGATGAACTTCGATGGTGCGCAGGGCTACCTGGTCGGCCAGCCGCACAAGGGCCTGCAGGCCATGTTCACCATGATGAACACCGCGCGCCTGGGCGTCGGCCTGCAGGGCATCGGCCTGTCCGAGCGCGCCTACCAGAACGCACTGAAGTACAGCCGTGAGCGCCTGCAGTCGCGCGCCCTGAGCGGCGCCAAGTTCCCGGACAAGCCGGCCGACCCGATCCTGGTCCATCCGGATGTGCGCCGCATGCTGCTGACGGTGAAGTCACTGGTCGAGGGCAGCCGCCTGCTGGCCCTGCACGCCGCCACCCTGATCGACGTCGCCCACCACGCCGAGGATGCCGCCGAGCGCGAGCGCGCCGACACCCTGGTGAGCTTCCTGACCCCGATCTCCAAGGCCTGCCAGACCGAATGGGGCATCGAGAACACCTACAACGCCCTGCAGTGCTTCGGTGGCCACGGCTACATCCGCGAACACGGCATGGAGCAGCTGGCCCGCGATGCACGCATCACCACGCTGTATGAAGGCACCACCGGCATCCAGGCGCTGGACCTGATCGGCCGCAAGACCGCGTCCAGCCAGGGCGCCGGCCTGAAGCTGATGCTGGCCGAGATCGAAGCCTTCGCCAAGGCCAACGAGGGCAACGAAGCGCTGGCCGAGTTCATCGGCCCGCTGCGCGCCAAGGCCGCCGAATGGGGCAAGCTGACCATGGATGTGCTGCAGCGTTCGGCTTCCAATCCGGACGAACTCGGCGCGGCCAGCTACGACTACCTGTTCTATTCGGGTTACGTGGTGCTGGCTTACTGGTGGGCCCGCAGCGTGGCCGCCGCCGATGCCAGCGCGCACGGCGCCGCTTTCGCTCAGGGCAAGCGCGAGACCGCACGGTTCTACTTCGCCCGCGTACTGCCGCGCACCCTCGCCCACGCCGCCGCGATCCAGGCCGGCGCCGCCCCGCTGATGGCGATGGACGACGAGCGCTTCGGCGCCTGAGCCGGGCTGCGCCCGGCACCCGCGGTAGTGCCGGCCGCTGGCCGGCACCCGCAACAGCAACATCAACGGCAAGAGCTGGCTTCCTGCGGGGTGGCGAGGTGGGTCCAATTGCGGGGGACGCTGCAAGTACGTCCATGTAAGCTCGGTCGCCGCATCCATGCGGCTCACGCCCCCGCAACCGGACCCACCCCGCCCTCGACAGATTTCTGCTGCTGGTAGGTGTCGACCTTGGTCGACACCGTAGATCCACGCCATGCGTGGATGGAAACCACCGAAATCCATCTGGAGAAAAGCCCCCTTTTGTTAAAGGGGGCGCGCCGACAGGCGCGGGGATTAGGAAGAATGCGCGGGCAACCCAGCGCGCCAACGGCGGGCTGGGTTGCTAAAGGGGGCGCACCGACAGGTGCGGGGGATAGGAGAACAGCTTATACCTGAATCTTGCGATTTGGGCATCGCCCTCGGGGCGATACCCAAATCGCAAGATTCAGGTATAAGCTGTTCTCCCGATGGAGACAGACACTACACGCTTGGGTCTGATCGAAGCCGGAGCCCCGATTTCTGCTCCGGGCGCCGAAGCATCGCCCAACGCCACGACGCTGCATCGCCCCGGTTCGGTCCGGCTGCTCTCGCTCGATGCCCACGGACGCGTACTGGACTGGATCACCTGGCAGGATGCGGCGTGCCTCTACGCCCGCGAAGCCGTCGCCTGGACACTCGGCGATCCCTGCCTGCACATCCACGGCGGCACCAACCGCTTCAGCGGCCTGCAGAGCGGCATGGACCTGCACCCGATCATCGCCGCCCGCGGCCACGCCCGCTCCCGCGCGATCGACCCCACGCCGAACCTGACCAACCCGGCCCTGTTCGCCCGCGACGCGCACCTGTGCATGTACTGCGGCCAGCAGTTCAACCGCCCCACGCTCACCCGCGACCACGTCATGCCGCTGTCCAAGGGTGGCCTGGACTGCTGGGAAAACGTGGTCACCGCCTGCTTCCACTGCAACTCGCGCAAGAGCGACCGCACCCCCCAGCAGGCCGGAATGCCGTTGCTGGCGGTGCCTTACCGGCCCAGCTGGATCGAGCATCTGATCCTGTCCAACCGCAACATCCTGGCCGACCAGATGGCCTTCCTGAAGGCGCAATTGCCCAAGCGGTCAAAACTGAGCACCTGAATCGCTGAAAATGCAACCCTCACCGTCCTGTCACGGGCGGCGGCGTTTGCTTGCCCCACCCCCGTTTGAGGGCGAAAATGGGCGTTCAGAACAAGTGCGAACATGATGATCGACTCTGCCCGCTATCCCCGCCTCGCGCGCATCCAGACACCGGATGACCTGCGCACGTTCGACGAATCCGAATTGAGGGCGGTCGCCGACGAACTGCGCGCCTACCTCATCGAGTCGGTGGGCAAGAGCGGCGGCCACTTCGCCGCCGGCCTGGGCGTGATCGAACTCACCGTGGCCCTGCACTACCTGTACCAGACCCCGCAGGACCAGCTGGTCTGGGACGTCGGTCACCAGACCTACCCGCACAAGATCCTGACCGGTCGCCGCGACGAGATCCACACCGTCAAGCAGAAGGACGGCGTCGCGCCGTTCCCGAAGCGCGAAGAGAGCGAGTACGACACCTTCGGCGTCGGCCACTCCTCGACCTCGATCTCGGCCGCACTCGGCATGGCCATCGCCCGCCAGTCCGAAGGCGACAACCGCCAGGTCGTTGCAGTGATCGGTGATGGCGCAATGACCGCCGGCATGGCGTTCGAAGCGCTGATGCACGCCGGTGGCATGGAGCCCGAGCCGAACCTGCTGGTGATCCTCAACGACAACAACATGTCGATCTCCGAGGCGGTCGGCGGCCTGACCAAGATGCTCGGCCGTGCCACCGGCAGCCGCACGCTCAATGCGCTGCGCGAAGGCGGCAAGAAGATCCTCGGCGACAAGAAGAACAATCCGGCGCGCTTCGTGAAGCGCTGGGAAGAACACTGGAAGGGCATGTTCGTGCCGTCCACGATGTTCGAGGAAATGGGCTTCCACTACACCGGCCCGATCGACGGCCACGACATGCCCGCCCTGCTGTCCACGCTGAAGACGCTGCGCGCCTCCAAGGGCCCGAAGCTGCTGCACGTGATGACCACCAAGGGCAAGGGCTACGAGCCGGCCGAAGGCGACCAGATCGGTTACCACGCCGTCGGCCCGTTCGATCCGGACAAGGGCCTGGTGGCCAAGGCCGGTGCCAAGAAGCCGACCTACACCGATGTGTTCAGCGACTGGCTGTGCGATGCCGCCGCTGCCGAGCCACGCCTGTACGGCATCACCCCGGCGATGCGCGAAGGCTCCGGCCTGGTGCGCTTCAGCAAGGAATACCCGCAGCGCTATTTCGACGTGGCAATTGCCGAACAGCACGCGGTCACTCTCGCCGCCGGCATGGCCACCCAGGGCGGCAAGCCGGTGGTGGCGATCTACTCGACCTTCCTGCAGCGTGCGTACGACCAGCTGGTGCATGACGTGGCCATCCAGGACCTGGACGTGCTGTTCGCGATCGACCGCGCCGGCGTGGTCGGCCCGGACGGCGCCACCCATGCCGGCAACCTCGACCTGAGTTTCCTGCGCTGCGTGCCGAACATGGTGGTGATGGCACCGTCCAACGAAGCCGAGTGCCGGCAGATGCTCAGCACTGGCCTGCAGCATCCGGGCCCGGCTGCCGTGCGCTATCCGCGCGGCACCGGCACCGGCGTCGCCGCCGGCACCGACCTGTCGACCCTGCCGATCGGCAAGGGTGAGCTGCGCCTGCAGGGCAGCCGCGTGGCACTGCTGGCCTTTGGCAGCACCGTGGCGGCCGCCGAACAGGTCGGGCGCGAGCTGGGCCTGAGCGTGGTCAACATGCGCTTCATCAAGCCGCTGGACGGCGAGCTGGTGCTGGCCGTGGCCGCCCAGCACGAGGGCCTGGTGACGATCGAAGACAACGTGGTGGCCGGTGGCGCCGGTTCCGGCGTCGGCGAGCTGCTCAACGCCGAAGGCGTACTGCGCCCGATCCTGCATCTGGGCCTGCCAGACAGTTACCAGCACCACGCAAGCCGTGAGGACCTGCTGGCCGAAGCCGGTATCGATGCGGCGGGCATCCGCGCGGCGGTACTCAAGCGCTGGCCGCAGCTGGCTGCAGGCACCCCGCCGCTCAGCGCGGCGGGCTGAGGCCGGTCACCACCAGTAGATCCACGCATGGCGTGGATCTACTGCGGAACAGGGGTCGATCCACGCCATGCGTGGAGACAGATGCAAAGTAGATCCACGCCGTGCGTGGATGGCGGGCTCCGGAACGATGATCTGGCCGGAAACCCCAACCCTCAGCCGTAGCTGACCGCTTCCACGAACGCACCGCTGGCCTCCACCCGCACCGCAGCGCGCTGCCCGGTGTCGACGAAGTGGAGGCGTGCAAGGGTTTCAGCGAAATCGTAGGCCCGGGCACCATCGCGGAACTCGATCGGTTCCGGCCGGTCCGGGTGCAGCACGCGCCATTGGCGTTGCTCGCATTGCAGGCGGATCAACATGCAGCTCACTCCTTGAGGCAGCGTATCGACGGTGGCGGGACGGGCGTGCCGGTTACGGCAGACTTCATCGCGACGGATCAGGGGCACGCAGGGGTGCCCTGATCACAGAAGATACGACGTTCAAAATGTGAGCTGTATCAGATTATTCTGATTTTCGATGGGCGAGCTCAATTCACCTGGAACTGCGCCCGGCAGCCGTCGCTGACCCAGATGCCACGACGGTTCCAGCCCCAGGTCTGGCCCTCGATGCAGGCGCTGCGTGAATCCTGACGCACCAGGCGCACACCACGACGGATGCGGGCATCACAGTACTCCTGGCGGTGGCCGTTGGAATGGCAGGTGATCACCTCACCCCCGCCCCAGCCATTGCCACCGTTGCCCCAGCCGTTGCCATGGCCACCACCCCAGCCACCGCCACGGCGGTACTCGCCAACGAACTCGGCACGGCAGCCCTGGGTGACCCACACACCGTAGCGCGATTGCCCCCAGGTCTCGCCTTCCACGCACGGCGAACCGGACAACTGGCGGATCATCCGGGCACGGCCTTCCAGGCGGCATTCATTGCTGCGGTTCTTGATCGATTCGCAGCGGACGATGCCGCCGCCATCACGACCGCCATAGCGATCGTCGTCATAACCGTAGCCATAGCTCTGCGCCTGCGCGCCGCCCGCGGCCGCCAGCATCGGCAGCAGCGTGCAGGCCAGGGTTCGCCAGGTGAGTGCCTTGCCCATCGGAATCTCCGGATGAATACGATGGCGCAAGCATCCGGGATTCGTGGCGCGGCGCACAGGGGGCGCCCCACGGCGGTTTTTTCCCCATTCAAACAACTCAACCGTGGCTGACTGCGCCTCGGCCGGTGGCGTCACTCCCCGATATGGAGCGCATCCACGGTGCTGCCGAGCGCCTCGACCCGGACCGTGCTGCGCTGGCCGGTGCGACGATGGTGCTCGAGGGCCAGCGCAGCGGCCGCGTCGAAGGCATCGGCACCGCGGGCGTAACGGGTGGCGTCACCCGCCTTCGGATGCAACACGGACCAGTGCCGGGCAGTGCATTGGACAGTAAAGACCATGAGAAGCTCCTGCGGAAGGAAAGAGGCGGTGACAGGCGGCAGGGCCACGTGCCAGTACACCCTCAGGCTATCGATCGCGTCGGAGATGGCCCATCAGATTTGTACGAAAATGCCTCAGGATTCGGTCGGGCGCTTCCCAACCCTCACATCCCTGAGGCTGTTTAGTGAAGGCGTTCCGTGACCCTTGTCACGGAGTTGACGGAGCTTCACACTACCGTCACCAACAGGGGCCCCTTCCACATGCGCACCTTCTTCTCGCAGCAGCGCTGGACGCTGCTGAAGTTCTATTTCGTCGCCAGCTATCTGGTGCTGATTGAAGAGCTGATCCGCGCCGCCATGCACTGAGCGCTTGCTGGAGGGCTATTTGCGACAGACACTGTCGCTTTAGGCACGGAGCCCGCCCGATGAAAGCGCTTCTTCTGATTCCAGCCCTGCTGGTGCTGACCGCGTGCGCCAACCAGCACGACGCCGCCGCACGTGCCGATGCGGCGACCACCTCGTCTGCGATACCGAAGGTGGGCGGCGATCGCGATGCCCACGGATGCATTGGTTCGGCCGGCTACCAGTGGTGCGAGCGCAGCCAGCGTTGCGAACGCCCGTGGGAACTGGCACGGGCACAGGGCCTGGCCAATACCGCCGAGGCCATCGATGCCTACTGCGCGAAGCCGGCCAGCCCGGCACGCAAGTGAGGCGCGCACCCCATGGCTGAGCTGAGCCCGCTACCCACCCTGGCCCCGGGTCGCTACCGCCACTTCAAGGGCGGCGAGTACGACGTGCTCGATATCGTCCGCAGCAGCGAGACGCTGGAGCCACTGGTGCTGTATCGCGCGCTCTATGGCGAAGGCGGCCTGTGGGTGCGCCCGTATGCCATGTTCGTCGAACAGGTACCGGGCGAACACGGACCGCAGCCGCGTTTCGCCCGCATCGACGCATGACGGTTCCGCTGCCGGCCCTGGCCGGCAGCGCGGTGACACCACGGGCCTGCGTTACAATCGTACCGTCCAGTCGGTTTCTTCCCGCCATGTCCGCATCCCCCTCCCGTTCGCGCCGCAAGGCGCCCGACAGCGTGCGCCAGTCACTGCTGCAGGCCACCATTGAAGTGATCGGCCGTAATGGCCTGGCCGCGCTGACCGTGCAGGACGTCGCACAGGCCGCCGGTGTCAGCAAGGGTGCGCTGTTCCATCATTTCAGCAGCAAGCAGGCACTGGTGGATGAAGCCATCGGAGCGCTCATCGGCGAATTCGAAGCGCGGGTGCGTGCCCTGCTGCAGGAAAACCCCGAAGGGCATGGCCGTTTCAGCCGCGCCTATGTGCAGGCCAATTTCGAGCATCTGCTGCAGCAGGAACAGGACAACGACATCGGCCTGACCCTGGGCAACCTGATGGAACCAGCCCTGCTCGCGCATTGGCGCACCTGGAAGCGTGCGATGCTGGCCGAGTTCGCCGGCGAAGCCAACGATCCCCGACTGTATGCGGCGCGCTGCGCTGCCGATGGCTACTGGGCCACGGCCTATGGGCGTCCGCTGGACGAGGAAGAACGCGCCAACGCATTGGCGATGGCCGAACAGGCCCTGAAACTATGCGACCCGCAGTGAGCAGGAGCGCTCAATGAATCCCTATCTCTACCTTGCCGCTGCCATCGTGCTGGAAGTAATTGCCACGTCGCTGCTGAAGGCATCCGACGGCATGAGCCGGCTGGCGCCGACACTGGGCGCGCTGGTCGGCTATGGACTGTGCTTCTACCTGCTGTCGATGACCATGAAGTCGATCCCGACCGGCATCGCCTACGCGATCTGGTCCGGCGTCGGCATCGTGCTGATCTCGCTGATCGGGCTGGTGGTGTTCAAGCAGCGCCTGGATGCACCGGCGTTGATCGGCATCGGCCTGATCTGTGCTGGCGTACTGGTGATCAATCTGTTCTCGCGCAGCAGCGCACACTGAGTACGCTGCTGCGCGATCAACGCTAGCTGACCTTCTTCGCTACGGTCATGCCGAGCAGGAACAGCACCACGGCGATGATGATGCCGGCCCAGAACAGGAACTTGGCGATGCCGACCGCGGCGCCGGCAATGCCGCCGAAGCCGAGCACGCCCGCAATGACGCCGATGATGGCGAAGATGATAGCCCACTTGATCATGTCAAACCTTTCCCCGTGGGGACTGCGTACTGGATGATCAGGCTAGGCCGTAGCCGATGCGGCAGTCGTGAACAGGCCGCGTGCGCGGCGTGAATCAGCGCGGGCGGAAACGCAGCAGGGCCACTGCAAAGGCCAGGAAAACGCTGCCCACCAGCCGCTCGAACCAGCGCCGCGCGAAGGGTTTGGCCAACCATCGGCGCAGGCCATGGCCACCGGCGGCATACATCACGTACCAGAACAGTTCGCAGCCGGCGAAGGTGGCAACCAGCACGCTGTACTGCAGCGCCTGGCCACGCGACGGGTCGACGAACTGCGGCAGGAACGCCGCAGCGAACAGCAGCAGCTTGGGATTGCTCAGGCCCACCAGAAGGCCACCACGGAACACCTTCCACGCGCCCAGCGACGCCGCAACCGGCAGCGCGGCATCGACCGTCACCGGTGGTGCCGGCCGGCAACTGTCACGCCATGCCTTCAGGCCCAGCCAGGCCAGATAGGCCACGCCCAGATAGCGCAGCACCTCAAACAGCATCGGCGAGGAATGCAGCAGCGCACTCAGGCCTGCTGCGGAGGCCGCCAGCACCAGCAGCATCGCCAGCAGGCAGCCAGCCATCGCCGGCACGCTACCGCGAAAGCCGAGCCCGACGCTGCGACCGAGGATATGCAGCATGTTCGGCCCCGGCGTACCACACAGAACGAACACCGTGGCGAGGAACCACCACCAGGTATGCAGCGCCATATCGGACATCCACTTCAGAAGATCCCACCAGCATAGAGTGCGCCGGCCTGGCGCGGCACACACAGCGCAGCATGGATGCGGTGGTTACAGAGGCAGGCTCAGGCCGCGAGCGCGTCGCGCCGTACCAGTACCTGGTCGATCAAGCCCCATTCGCATGCCTGCTCGGCACTCATGAAACGATCGCGGTCCAGGGTCTGCTCGACCTCCTCGACACTGCGTCCGCAATGCTGCGCATACAGCCGGGTGATGCGCTGCTTGGTGCGCTGCATTTCCTCGGCGTGGATGAAGATGTCCGACGCCTGGCCCTGCACCCCGCCCAGCGGCTGATGCACATGCAGGCTGGCATTGGCCAACGCCGCACGGTGACCGGGCTCGCCGGCCATCAGCAGGAACGAACCCATCGACCGCGCGGTGCCCATGCACAGCGTATGCACCGGGGCCGAGATGTATTGCATGGTGTCGTACATCGCCAGGCCGCTGGAGATCACCCCACCCGGCGAGTTGATGTACAGATGGATCGGCTTCTCCGGGTTTTCCGATTCCAGGAACAGCAGCTGCGCGCAGACCAGCGCCGACACAGTGTCATCGACTTCGCCGTTGAGAAAGATGATGCGCTCGCGCAGGAGCCGCGAGTAGATGTCATGGGAGCGCTCACCGCGCTCGCTGCGTTCCACCACCATCGGTATCAGCTGCATTCTGTCCCGCATGTGCCTGCTCCCTGTAGCGTTTGATCCAGGCGCCGGCTCAGGCCGCGCGCATCATGGTGCGATGATCGTCGTTGGCGGCCAACGGCAGCAGCGCGCGCAGGTCAGTGAGCCGATGCACGATGGTCAGCACCGTCCCCTCACCGTCATCCGCGCGCAGCCGGAAACACACCAGGCTGTGCAGATGCGGGGGCTGCGCATCGCGCAGGCGGAACCCCAGCTCCCGCCCCTCCTCGCACAGGCAAGGCTGCGGATCGGCAAGATCGGCCGCAGGCAACCAGCGCTCACGCAGCGCCGGATCGAACAGTGCGCGCCAGACCCGTTCCGGTGGCGCTGGCAGCCACTGCTCCATCACCAACGCGGGAGCCGCTTCGTTCAGAACATCGTCCATCAGTCCATCTCCTTCAGCAGATCCTGCAAGGCATCCATCCGCGCGGGCCAGTAGGCCCGGTAGCGCTGCAGCCAGTTGCCGATGTGCGCCAGCCCGCGCGGATCGACCTCGTAGTGGACGAAACGGCCTTGGCGCTGTTCGCTCACCAGCCCGGCATCGCGCAGCACCGCCAGGTGCTGGGACATCGCAGACTGGCTGATCGCCATGCCCTCGCGCAGCGCGCTGGCATGCTGCCCGCCCTCGGCCAGCTTTTCGAAGATGTGGCGGCGGGTGGGGTCGGCCAGCGCTTTGAAGAGGGCGTTCTCGATCATGACCAACACATTAGCAATCACTAATGTGTAGTGCAACTCCCGCATCGGCTGTGCTGCAATGACGGCTCCCCGGCATGGAGCTGTGCATGAAGACCCTTGGCCTGATCGGCGGCATGAGCTGGGAAAGCTCGGCGCAGTATTACCGGCTCATCAACGAGGACGTGCGGCAGCGCCTCGGTGGCGCACATTCGGCGCAGCTGCTGCTGTGGTCGGTGGATTTCGCCGGCATCAAGCAGCTGCAGCATGACGGCGACTGGGATGCGCTGGGCGACCACATGGCCGACGCTGCACGGCGCCTGCAGGCCGGTGGCGCCGATCTGCTGTTGATCTGCACCAACACCATGCACAAGCTGGCCGACCGCATCGAGGCGGTCTGCCCACTGCCGCTGCTGCATATCGCCGACCCCACCGCCCAGGCCATCGTGCAGGCAGGCGCACGCAAGGTGGGCCTGCTCGGTACCGCCTTCACCATGGAACAGGACTTCTACCGCGGCCGGCTGCAGGATCGCTTCGGATTGGAGGTGCTGGTTCCCGAAGGCGATGATCGTCGCAGCGTGCACGACATCATCTACCAGGAACTGATCGCCGGTGTGGTCAGCGAGCACTCACGACAGGTCTACGCCGGCGTGATCGCGAGACTGGTGGCGCGCGGTGCCGAAGCCATCATCCTGGGCTGTACCGAGATCATGCTGCTGGTACGCCCGGAAGACAGCGCAGTGCCGCTGTTCGATACCACTGCGCTGCACGCACGGGCTGCGGTGGACGCGGCGCTGGCCTGAATCGATGCGCGCCGGAGCGCGGAATCAGTCCGCGCCCTGCACTTCCAGCGCGGTGATGAGCCACTCGACCACCGCCTGTGAATCGCACAGGAAGAAGATGGCATCGCCGGAGCGCGCCTCGGTAAGCAGGCGATAGACCGTGATCGCCACCGCCGACTGGTTGGCGATGAACACTTCCGGGCTGCGCGGCCCCTCGCTGTGGCCGGCAACCGCGTGCAGCGCCTTGCGTGCGGCCACGGTGGCAGCCGGGTCCGCGCTGCGGGTCAGTTCCGGCCCGCGCAGGCCCCAGGCAATGAACACATGCTTGCCCTTGAACGTGGTGTCCAGGACCCGCACCTCGGCGCCACCTGCGTCGGCCGAGCGATGAATGACGGTACTGCTGATCAACGCAACCCCCTGTGGTCGTCGTGGTCCGCGCATCCTCCTCCACGCGCCGGCCGCATGCCAGTGACAACAGCCACAGGCTGTGCCGACCGGCGTGGGAGACATGTAAGAGGGTGTAAACCGATGCGATCGGATGTGCAGCGATGATACGGGATGTAGCCCTCTGCATGGGCCCGCGCGTACTACTAAACCGCCACTGAGCCATCTTCGGAACGAAGCGTTCCGGCAGCCCCGGACTGGGCCATTCTTGCCGCCCCATCCCCACCGAGCCTGCACATGTCCCATCGCCTGCTGCTGACGATCACCGGCACCTCCCTTGCCCTGCTGCTGGCCGCCACCACCGTGGCCGCACAGGACTACGACACCGATCACATTCCGGCGCTGCGCTGCGAATCGCAGTTCAACAAGACCGCGCAATGCCCGATCGAGGGCCCGATGCGCCTGGCCAGGCAACTGTCGGTCACCCGCTGCGTGGAGAACCAGAACTGGGGCCAGAGCCGCCGCACGTTGTGGGTGACCGACGGCTGCCGCGCCGAGTTCGTCGCCGACGGCTATGGGCGCGGACGCTGGCCGGGCCGCGGCAGGGACCGTGACGATGATGGCGAGCGCCTGGTCTGCGAGTCCTACGAAAAGAAGGACAAGGAATGCCGCATCCGTGTGCGCCACGAGGTGCGCCTGATCAAGCAGAAGTCGGTGACGGCCTGCATCGAGGACCAGAACTGGGGCTGGGACCGCCGCGGCGTGTGGGTCAGCGACGGCTGCCGGGCCGAGTTCCGCGTGTATTGACTGCCGAGCACGCGCTGGCTGCGGCGGGTGCGACTGCACCTGTGGCATAGCCGATAGACTGGCCCCTCCTGTCAGGAGCCCGACCATGCCCGCTGCGACTGCGCTGCGCCTCCGCGACGCGACGCCCGCCGATGCCTCCGCGCTGATCGCACTCGACAGCGTGGCGGCAAGCGACCCTCGACGGGCGGAACAGATTGGCGAGTGGTTGGCGCGGGGCAACGTGCATGTTGCCGAGCAGGAGCGCGAGATCGTTGGCTACATGACCCTCCATGAGCACTTCTTCGGCGAAGGCTTCGTCGAAATGCTGATGGTCGCGCGCGAGCGGCGCAGCCAGGGCGTCGGCGCTGCACTGCTGCGGCACGCGATCGCACAGCGTGGACAGCGCAAGCTGTTCACCTCGACCAATGCCTCCAACATCGCCATGCAGCGCCTGCTCGTTGCATCGGGCTTCATCGACAGCGGCATCGTGCATGGACTGGATGACGGCGACCCAGAGCTGATCTACCGCTTTGCCGGCAGCTGATCGAGATACGCGGTCACCTTGGTGTCCAGCAGATCCATCAGCACGGGATCCATGCAGCGATAGTCGTCGGGAACATCGAGGCAATGCAGGTGCTTGTGTTCCAGCAGGCGCGCGTATGCGGCCTGCAGTCGATGCTGATGCTTGGCCTCCATCACGAAGATGACATCGGCCCAGCGGATGTCCGCCGGGTCGATGGGGTGTCGTGCATGCGGGCTGGTGCCGGCCGACCGCGCAGTGAAGCCGGGCCGCCGTCGCCACATGGCTTCGGCGGTTGGGCTGCGCAGCTGGTTGCGGCTGCAGACGAACAGCAGGTTGATCATTCCTGTTCCTGCAGTTGGCGGGCGCTGAGCACTGGATAGGTGAAGCCCAGCTGGCGTGCGCGCGCAAGCTTGGCATCGCGCGTGTACAGCAGCTTCCAGTTCTTCTCGGGCTTGTAGCTGTAGGCGGTCGTGGCGCGGTCGCCACCACGGTTGCGCGCCTGGCTGCGACGCCAGGCACGGTTTCTTGCAGATTCCATGATGTGTTCTCGTGAGTACCGGGTTCAGCAGCCGCGGTAGTACGAGTGGCGCGCAGCATACACCGCGCGCACAAAAAAGCCCACGCATTGCTGCGCAGGCCTCTTGATTCATCACAGTGGTCGGGACGGCCGGATTCGAACCGACGACCCTCTGCCCCCCAGGCAGATGCGCTACCAGGCTGCGCTACGCCCCGACTGATGCTGCGATGTGCCCGCCAGTGCGGCGGGCCGTGAAGTATAGCGGATTACGATGGAAATGGGATCAGCGGCGCAACAACTGCAGCACTTCTTCCAGCTCCATGCGCACCTGCTTGATGATCTGGTTGCTCAGCGCCGATTCCTCGCGGGCATCGGGACCGTCCAGACGCAGGCGTGCACCACCGATGGTGTAGCCCTGTTCGTACAGCAGGCTGCGGATCTGCCGCACCATCAGCACGTCGTGGCGCTGGTAGTAGCGGCGGTTGCCTCGGCGCTTGGCCGGCTCAAGGCTGGGAAACTCGGTTTCCCAGTAGCGCAGGACGTGCGGCTTGACGTCGCACAGCTCGCTGACTTCACCGATGGTGAAGTAGCGCTTGGCCGGGATCGGCGGTAGTTCGCGGTTACTGCCCGGATCCAGCATAAGCTTCCACCCTCTCCTTGAGCTTCTGGCCCGGACGGAAGGTGACCACCGTGCGGGCGGAAATCGGAATTTCCTCGCCGGTCTTGGGGTTGCGACCCGGGCGCTGGTTCTTGCGCCGCAGATCGAAATTACCGAAGCCCGACAGCTTCACCTGACGTCCCTGTTCCAATGCTTCACGCAGCACATCGAAAAACGCGTCGACGAATTCCTTGGCTTCCCGCTTGTTCAGACCGACTTCGTCGAACAGCTTTTCCGCCATCTCCGCCTTGGTCAATGCCATTGCCTGCTACCCCCGAGTGCTGCCCGCTCAGCCGCGGATCCGGGCGTGATGTTCACGCTCGATGGCAGTGACCGCCTCGGCCACCACCGCATCCACGTCGCGGTCCGTCAGAGTGCGCGACTTGTCCTGCAAAATCAAGCCCATAGCGAGACTCTTGAATCCCGGCTCGACGCCCTGGCCGACGTAGCGGTCGAACAGGTTCAGGTCGCGCAGCAGCGGGCCAGCAGCCTGGCGGACGGTGGCCGCGAGATCGGCCCAGGCCACCTGTTCAGGCACCAGGAATGCCAGGTCGCGACGCACTGCCGGGAAGCGCGACAGTTCGCCGGCACGCGGCAGGCGGCGGGCGGTCAGCGGCTCCAGGTCCAGTTCGAAGGCATAGACGTCGGCTTCGATGTCCATTGCCTTGGCCAGACGCGGGTGGATCTGCCCGATCCAGCCGATCGCCACGCCATCGCGGAACACCTCGGCCGAACGGGCCGGGTGGCCGTAGGGGCGGGCCGACGGGCGGAACTCCAGTACCGCACCACTGGCAGCCGCCAGCGATTCCAGATCGCCCTTCAGGTCATGGAAATCGACCTTGCGGGCCGGCAGGCCCCACTGCAGTGCCTGTGCATCACCACAGACCGCAGCGGCCACGCGCGGGGTTTCCAGCGGCGCCGGCCGGCCGTCGCCGGCCTGCTGGGCGAACACGCGGCCCAGTTCGAACAGGCGCACGCGGCCGATCTGGCGGGCGGCGTTGCGGCCCAACGTGGCGACCAGGCCTGGCAGCAGCGACGGGCGCATCACCGCCAGTTCGGCCGACAGCGGGTTGGCCAGCGGCACCAGGTTGTCGCGCAGCTGCCACTGGCTCAGCAGCGCATCGTCGACGAAGGCGAAGTTGACGGTTTCCTGCTGATCACGGGCGATCAGCTGGCGGCGCACGCTCAGTGCGTCCAGCTGGGTCTCGCTCGGCATCGCCACGCGCGAGGCGCCGCCCGGCAGCGTGGTCGGGATCTGCTCGTAACCGTGGATGCGCGCCAGCTCTTCGATCAGGTCTTCTTCGATGGCGATGTCGAAGCGGCGGCTCGGCGCCGTGACCTGCCAGCCGTCGGCGGTGGCAACCACGTCCATGCCCAGCGCGCGCAGGATGCGCTCCACTTCCGCATCGTCGATGGTGATGCCGAGCACGCGGGTGATGCGGGCGCGGCGCAGCACGATGGTTGCCGGCTGCGGCAGATCGGCCTCACGCACGGCCTCGGTGACCGGCGCCGGGGTGCCGCCGGCCAGGTCCAGCACCAGGCGGGTGGCGTACTCGATGGCGGTACGCGGCAGTGCCGGGTCGACACCGCGCTCGAAGCGGTGGCCGGCATCGGTGTGCAGGCCCAGCTTGCGACCACGGCCCATGATCGCGGCCGGCGCGAAGTGTGCGGCTTCCAGGAATACGGCGGTGGTCGCGTCGGTGACGCGGGTGTCGAAGCCGCCCATCAGGCCGGCCAGGCCGACCGCACGATCGGCGTCGGTCACCACCAGGAAGCTGTCGTCCAGCGCGGCGTCGCGGCCGTCCAGCAGCTTCAGGCTCTCGCCGGCACGCGAACGGCGCACGGCGATGCTGCCCTGCAGGGTGCCCAGGTCGTAGGCATGCATCGGCTGGCCGAGCTCGAGCATCACGTACTGGGTGATGTCGACCAGCAGCGAGACCGGGCGCACGCCGCTGCGGCGCAGGCGCTCGGCCATCCACAGCGGGGTCTTGGCGGCGGCGTTGACACCTTCGATGACGCGGCCCAGGTAACGCGGTGCTTCGGCGCCGGCGTCGAGCTGGATGGCCAGCTCACGGCTGCCGATGGCGGGAATCGCCTCGGCGGTGAAATCCAGCACGTCGCTGCGGGTGGCCGCGGCGACGTCGTAGGCGATGCCGCGCAGGCTGAAGCAGTCGGCGCGGTTCGGGGTCAGCTTGATCTCGATGCTGGCGTCCGGCAGGCCCAGGTACTCGACCAGAGCCTGGCCGACCGGTGCGTCATCCGGCAGCTCCAGCAGGCCGGAGGCATCGTTGTCCAGGCCCAGCTCCTTGGCCGAGCACAGCATGCCATTGGACTCGACACCGCGCAGCTTGGCCGGCTTGATCTTCAGCTCGCCAATCTGCGCGCCGACCATCGCCAGCGGCGCAACCAGGCCCGGACGTGCGTTCGGTGCGCCGCACACGATCTGCAGCAGCTCGCCCTGCCCGGCATCGACCTTGCACACCTGCAGGCGGTCGGCTTCCGGATGGCGTACGGCGTCGACGATGCGCGCCACGACCACGTGCTCGAGGCCCTCGCCCAGCGCGGTCACGTCTTCCACTTCCAGGCCGATGGCGGTCAGCACCGCACTCAGTTCATCGCGCGAAGCGCGGGTCGGGACGTGGCTGCGCAGCCAGTTTTCGGAGAATTTCATGGTGTCACCCTGGTGGGAGGCGTGCCTCCCGTTGCGGTTTTTGTGGTCGCCCAGCGCATGCGCAAGGAGGCGTCCATCCAGAAAAGCAGCCGAGCATGGCTCGGCGCTACACGGTTGCGACTTACGCGAACTGCTTCAGGAAGCGCACATCGTTCTCGAAGAACGCGCGCAGATCGTTGACGCCGTAACGCAGCATCGCGAAGCGCTCCACGCCCATGCCGAAGGCAAAGCCGGTGTAGCGCTCCGGATCGATGCCGACGTTGCGCAGCACGTTCGGATGGACCATGCCGCAGCCGAGCACTTCCAGCCAGCGGGTGCTGCCATCGGGCTGCTGCCAGGCGATGTCCACTTCCGCGCCCGGTTCAACGAACGGGAAGTAGCTGGGGCGGAAGCGCATCTCGAAGTCGCGCTCGAAGAAGGCGCGCACGAACTCGGCCAGCGTGCCCTTCAGGTCGGCGAAGGTCGAATGCTCGTCCACCAGCAGGCCTTCCACCTGGTGGAACATCGGCGAATGGGTCTGGTCGCTGTCGCTGCGGTACACCTTGCCGGCGGCGATCATGCGCAGTGGCGGCGCGTGGTCGCCCATGTAGCGCACCTGCACACCGGAGGTATGCGTGCGCAGCAGGCGGCCGTCACCGAAGTAGAAGGTGTCGTGCATGGCGCGCGCCGGGTGGTGCGGCGGGAAGTTCAGCGCCTCGAAGTTGTGCCAGTCATCCTCGATCTCCGGCCCTTCCGACAGCTCGTAGCCCAGCCTGCCGAAGATGCCGGTGATGCGCTCCAGGGTGCGGGTGATCGGATGCAGGCCGGCGCGGTCGCCATTGCGGCCCGGCAGGGTGATGTCGATGGCTTCGGCGGCCAGGCGCGCATCCAGTGCCGCGTCTTCCAGCAGCGCCTTGCGCTCGCCCAGCGCGCGGGTCAGCGCGTCGCGGGCCTGGTTGATCGCTTCACCGGCGGCCTTGCGCTCGTCGGCCGGCAGGGCGCCGAGCTGCTTGAGCTGCGAGGTGATGCTGCCACTCTTGCCAAGCAGGGCCACGCGCAGCTGTTCCAGCACGTCGGGGCTCTGTGCGGCGGCCACATCGGCCAGCGCCTGGGTGGTGAGGGATTGGATGTCGCTCATGGGGGGCCGGAACTCCAGTCGATCTGCCATCGCGATGCGCGAAGGGCCGACCCCTGTCGCCACCGCCGTCCCCGCGCTGCCGTCATGGCCTCACCGGGACCCAAAAAAGAATGGGGAAGGACTTGCGCCCTTCCCCATGCATTGCCTTGACCTGACACCGTTCCGAGTGAACGGTTACGGCATCGGGAAGGACTTATGCCGCCAGCGCGCCCTTGGCCTTTTCGGCCAGCGCGGTAAAGCCGGCTGCGTCGTGCACGGCGATGTCAGCCAGGACCTTGCGATCCAGGGTGATGCCGGCCTTCAGCAGACCGTTCATGAAGCGGCTGTAGCTCAGGCCGTTGATGCGGGCAGCCGCATTGATACGGGTGATCCACAGCGAACGGAAGTTGCGCTTCTTCTGCTTACGGCCGATGTAGGCGTACTGCTGTGCCTTGATGACCGCCTGCTTGGCGACGCGGAAGACCTTGCGACGGGCGTTGTAATAGCCCTTGGCGAGATCCAGAATCTTCTTGTGGCGGCGACGCGCCTGTACGCCACGCTTAACTCGTGCCATTTTTCAGTTCCTCAGAGGTAAGGGAGCATGCGGTCCAGACGGCCTGCGTCTTCTGCACGGACATGGCCCGTCTGACGCAGATTACGCTTACGCTTGGTCGCTTTCTTCGTGAGGATGTGGCTACGGTTGGCGTGGCCGCACTTGTACTTGCCCGAGGCGGTCTTGCGGAAACGCTTGGCCGCTGCCCGGTTGGTCTTGATCTTGGGCATTGCAATGTCCTTGATGGGATATGACCCTGGTTTCTGACTGATCTGGCGGCGGCCTGGGCCGCTCTTTCCGTCCTGCCATGATCGGCGTACGACCCGTCCTGGGTGGGTCGAGCCGGGCATGATACAGGCAAAACCGCCCTGCCACCAGCCCCTGCAACCCTTTCGCCGGCAATTCACCGGCTTCCTGCAAAAGCAAAGGGACGCCCATGGCGTCCCTCTACCCTGAACCATTCAGCCAGGCGCCCCGGAAGGCGGCCCGTCAGGCCTCAGGTCTTCTTCTTCGGCGCGATCATCATGACCATCTGACGCCCTTCCAGGCGCGGACGGGATTCAATGACGATGTCCTCGCCCAGATCGGTCTCGATCCGGTTGGCCATTTCGCGGCCCAGTTCCTGGTGGCTCATTTCACGGCCACGGAAACGGATGTTGACCTTGATCTTGTCACCATCCTCGAGGAACCCGCGCATCTTGCGCAGCTTGATCTGGTAGTCGCCCTCGTCCGTGACCGGACGGAACTTCACTTCCTTGATCTCGACCTGCTTGGTCTTCTTCTTGGCCTCGCTGGCCTTCTTCTGCGCTTCGAACTTGAACTTGCCGAAGTCCATGATCTTGCAGACCGGCGGATCGGCCTGCGGCTGGATTTCGACCAGGTCCAGGCCTTCATCTTCGGCCATGGACAGCGCTTCGTCGCGCGACAACACGCCGATCATTTCTCCGTCACTGCCGATCACGCGGACGCGCGGCACACGGATTTCCTGATTCTTGCGGTTCTGTTTGTTGTCAGGGGTGCTGATATTACGTTCTCCCAAGGGTATCGAACCGGTCCGGGTGCCTGTGCCCCCGGACCGGACCTTTGCTTACGCGCCCTCGGCCTGGAGCCGCTCGATGAAGGCCTGCAGGCTCATGCTGCCCAGGTCTTCGCCAGAACGCGTACGCACCGCCACAGCCCCATTTTCCTTCTCGCGGTCACCAATGACCAGCAGGTAGGGCACGCGCTGCAACGTATGCTCGCGGATTTTATAGCCGATCTTCTCGTTACGCAAATCCGAGCTGACGCGGAAGCCTTGCTCCGCAAGGGTTTTGGTCACGCCCGAGACGTACTCGGCCTGAGCGTCGGTGATGTTGGCCACCACCACCTGGGTCGGCGCCAGCCAGGCCGGGAACTGGCCGGCATGGTGCTCGATCAGGATGCCCAGGAAGCGCTCCATCGAGCCCACGATGGCGCGATGCAGCATGACCGGGTGCTTCTTCTGGCTGTTCTCGTCCACGTACTCGGCGCCCAGACGGCCCGGCATCATGAAGTCGACCTGCATCGTGCCCAGCTGCCAGGTACGGCCGATCGCGTCCTTGAGGTGGTACTCGATCTTCGGGCCGTAGAAGGCGCCCTCGCCCGGCAGCTCCTGCCACTCCACCCCATTGCTGGACAGTGCCGAGCGCAGCGCGCCCTCGGCCTTGTCCCAGGTGGCGTCATCGCCCAGGCGCGATTCCGGACGCAGCGCGATCTTGACCTGGATCTCATCGAAGCCGAAGTGCTGGTAGACCGCCAGCGCCTGCTGGTGGAACGCGGTCACTTCCGCCTCGACCTGGTTTTCCGTGCAGAACACGTGGCCGTCGTCCTGGGTGAAACCACGCACGCGCAGGATGCCGTGCAGCGCGCCGGACGGCTCGTTGCGGTGGCAGGCACCGAACTCACCATAGCGGATCGGCAGGTCGCGGTAGCTGTGCAGGCCCTGGTTGAACACCTGCACGTGGCCCGGGCAGTTCATCGGCTTGAGCGCGTAGGTGCGCTTCTCCGATTCGGTGAAGAACATCGCGTCCTGGTAGTTGTCCCAGTGGCCGGACTTCTGCCACAGGCTCACGTCCAGGATCTGCGGGCAGCGCACTTCGCCGTAGCCGGTCTTGCGGTACACCTTGCGCATGTACTGCTCGACCACCTGCCACAGTGCCCAGCCCTTCGGGTGCCAGAACACCAGGCCCGGCGCTTCTTCCTGCAGGTGGAACAGGTCCTGCTGCTTGCCGATGCGGCGGTGGTCGCGCATCTCGGCTTCTTCGATGCGCTTGATGTACGCCTCGAGCTGCTTCTTGTCGGCCCAGGCGGTGCCGTAGATGCGCTGCAGCTGCTCGTTCTGCGCGTCACCGCGCCAGTAGGCACCGGAGATGCGGGTCAGCTTGAAGGCCTTCAGGAAGCGCGTGTTCGGCACGTGCGGGCCGCGGCACATGTCCACGTATTCCTGGTGGTAATACATGCCCATCGCCTGGATGTCGTCGGACATGTCCTCGATCAGGCGCAGCTTGTAGTCCTCGCCACGGGCCTTGAAGATCTCGATCACTTCGGCGCGCGGCGTCACCTTCTTGATGACGTCGTAGTCCTGGGCGATCAGTTCACCCATGCGCTTCTCGATCGCGGCCATGTCGTCCGGGGTGAACGGGCGCTCGGAGTAGATGTCGTAGTAGAAGCCCTCGGCGATCACCGGGCCGATCACCATCTTCACGTCCGGGTACAGCTGCTTGACGGCGTGGCCGACCAGGTGGGCGCAGGAGTGGCGGATGATCTCCACGCCCTCCTCGTCCTTGGCGGTGATGATGCGCAGGCTGGCATCGTGGTCGATGACGTCGCTGGCATCGACCAGCACGCCATCCACGGCACCGGCGATGGTGGCCTTGGCCAGGCCGGCGCCGATCGACTGGGCGACCTCCATGACGCTGACGGGATTTTCGAATTCGCGGCGGCTGCCGTCGGGAAGAGTAATGTTGATCATCGCAGTGGCTTCGTGCGGGGCCCGCTGGGCGGGCTGGAAAGCGTTCCCGGGGCGGCGCCCGGGCAATAAAAAAGCGCCGCGAGGGCGCCTGGAACACAGGGCCTTCGGGGGCAGGTCAACAGTGGGCGGTGGTAGTGCTCATGTCGCACGCTCGGCCGGCGCTGGGCGCGGGCCACCTTGTTCCAGTCAGGGTTCTACGCTGATCTTAAACCAGCGCAGGGGAAAGCCCAAGGCCTACCGTACGGTCCGCTGAATGGGTCTCGCTGGCGGCGTGAAATTGCAATGATTACCATGTCGGCGCAGGCCGCCCTGTGCCAGCCTGCCCGCTTTCCCCCAGGACCCCGTGATGCGCCACCCGCTCCGACCGGCTCCCGCCGGCCCCGCCCGTGCCCCGCGTTCGCCGGCCCGCTGCCACGCTGGCCGCCCGCGATGATCACCGTCGGCCTTTCCACGCTCGGCTTCTGCAGCCTGGGCATGCTGGCGGCGATGTTCTCGGCGCTGGCGTTCTATGCCGCCTCGCCGCACTGCCGCTGGCCGCGCCTGCGCCGTGCCGGCCGCCTTGGCCGCCAGATCGGCCTGGTCGCCGCTGCCGCCGCGCTGTGGCTGTGGATGGCCGAGCTTGGTTTTGCCGCCGGCCTGGTGGCGATGCTGTGCACCTGGATGCTGGCCGCCATGCTGCTGCCGGCGCTGGCGGCCTGGCACCGCCCCGGCACGGAGTCGCCGTGATGTGGCCGCGCGCCTTCGCCGGCATCGTGGCCGGCTTCCTCCTGGCCGCCGCCGTCACCGGGCTGGTGACCTGGCTGCCGCCCGGCCCGTGGCAACGGGCGCTGGTGCCGACCCTCATCGCCTTCATCCCGCTGTGGATGCTGGCCGCCCTCTGGGCGTTCAGTTTCCGCAGCGCGCTGCGCGCCTGGCTGGTGCTGGCCGGCAGCGCCGCCGCCGGCTTTGCCGTGCTCGGGCTGCTGCGCCTGACCGGCGCGGTGCAATGAGACCTTTCCCATGAAGTTCAGTTCGCAGACGCTGCGCACGTTCACCACCCTGCACACCTGGGTCGGCCTGGTTGCCGGCTTCGGCCTGTTCGTGGCCTTCTACGCGGGTGCGCTGACCCTGTTCCACCACGACCTGCCGCTGTGGCAGACGCCCGGTGCAGCCACCGCACTCCCCGCCGGCCTGGACGACGCGCAGTACCTGCTGGAAGACGTGCTTGCCGCGCATCCGGAAGCGCGCCGCCACGTCGGCATGACCTTCCCCGGCACCGAACACCCGCAGCCACTGGCCTACTGGCAGGCCGATGACGGCAGCTGGCGCTACGCCTGGCCGGGACAGATCGCCGGCAGCCCGACGCCGCCACAGACCGGGCTGGCCGAACTGGTCAACGAGCTGCATTACAGCCTCGGCCTGCCGGTGGCCGGCATCTACGTGATGGGCATCGTCAGCCTGCTGTATGGCATGGCCCTGCTCAGCGGCCTGGTGATCCACCTGCCAAAGCTGTTCGGTGATCTGTTCGCACTGCGTCCGGGCCGCAACCTGAAACAACTGTGGCAGGACGCGCACAACGTGATCGGCGTGCTCAGCCTGCCCTTCCACCTGATGTTCGCGGTCACTGGCGCCCTGCTCTGCCTGGTGTTCGTGCAGATGGCCCTGCTCAACCCGCTGATCTACGACGGCAAGGCCCTGCAGGCGGTACCGACCGCAATGGACACCGCGCCCGTGCGCGACGCCAGCGGCATCCCGGCACCGCCGGGCAGCCTGCGCGTGCTGCATGCACGCGCGCTTGAAGTGGCCCGCGCACAGGGCGTGGCCAATTTCGAACCGGCCTACCTGAAGCTGGCCAACGCCGGCGATGCCAACGCCACCATCGAGATCACCGGCGAATCCACCGGAACGCTCGGCCCGCTCGGCGCGGTGGCACTGAACGTGGCCACCGGCAACGTCCTGGCCTCGCAGCTGCCCGGCCAGCGCGACGCCAACCACGCCACGCTCAGCGCGGCCTATGCCCTGCACTTCGGCGAGTTCGGCAACGGCGTGGTGGTCTGGCTGTACTTTCTGCTCGGCCTTGGCGGTGCCTTCCTGTTCTACTCCGGCAATCTGTTGTGGATCGAATCGCGGCGCAAGCGTCGCCAGCCGCAGCAACCGCGTGCCGGGGTGAACATGGCACGGGCCACGGTCGGCGTCTGCATCGGGCTGTGCGTTGCGATTTCGGTGGCGTTCGTCACCGCACTGGTGCTGGAGCGGCTGGCACCGTCCGCGGTCGATCACGGCATCCGCTGGGCCTGCTTCGGCAGCTGGGCGGCCTGTGCGCTGTGGGCCGCGCTGCGACGCCCGGCGCAGGCGGCACGCGAACTGCTGTGGGCGGCGGCGATCAGCACCGCGCTGGTGCCGATCCTGCATGGCGCGCTCAATGGTGACTGGCTGTGGCGTGCTGCTGCGCGTGGCCACTGGCCGCTGTTCTGGGTCGATGCCATCGCGCTGGCCATGGCCTTCGGCTTCGCCCGCCTGGCTGTGGCCAGCCAACGCCGCGCCCGCAACGGCGACCCCAACAGCGTCTGGGCCAACTGAGCCGTCGCCGGGCATGGCCCGGCGCTACCGACCGTTACGCGCAACGCCCCCTGTAGCGTCGAGCATGCTCGACAGCTGTTGATTTCGCGCCAAGCTCCGTCGAGCAAGCTCAACGCTACCCAAGCAGGATCATGCCTCGCCGGGGTAACGACTCACTTCGATCAGGTTGCCATCCGGGTCGCGGAAGTACACCGATTCGATCGGCCCCAGCGCGCCGGTACGTGCGACCGGCCCCTCCTCCACTGCAACGGACTGCGCCTGCAGGTGGGCCAGCACATCGGTCGTCGCCGTGCGCGTGACCAGGCACAGATCGGCGCTGCCCGGCATGGGCCGCAGCGCATGCGGTTGCAGCGGGGCGCTGGCCGGATGCAGGTTGATCTTCTGCTGGCCGAACTGCAGCGCGGTACGACCGGCGCCGAAGCGCACGACCTGCATGCCGAGCACGCGCTGGTAGAAATCACAGCTGCGGTCGATGTCGGCGACGGTGAGGACCAGATGGTCCAGGCGTTCGAGATGGATCATGCCCGCAGCGTAATGCTGCGGGCATGGACATGCTGTGCGGGGTCGGGCCGATGGCGTTGCGGCGTTGCGCCGGACATCGCCTGATGCAGCTCAATCGCCGATGCGTGCCTTCTGCCAGGGGCCCAGCATGGCGTTGAGCAGGCTGGCCTGTTCGTCGTCGCCGGTCAGCTCCCACATGAAGACGCCGGCCAGGCCCTGCTCGCGGGCGAACTGCGCACGCAGGCCGATCGAGCGCGGGTCTTCATAGCTGATGAAAACCTTCTGCTCGGCGTTGTACAGCCACGGGCTCTGCGCCTGTGGTTGCCAGTGCTTCGTCCAGCCCGGCTGGTCGAGATAACGCGCCTTGATCACCCGCCAATCGCCGGCATCGGCTGGTGCGCTGTAGGCCTGATACAGACCGTCCGGTGCATCGCCGGTGACCTTGAAGCCGCGCCCGTAGAACGGCATACCCAGCACCAGCTTGTGGGCTGGCACCCCGCGCTCGCGATAGTACTGCACCGCGCCGGCAACGTTGTTCCAGCGCCGCAGTTCCGGCGCCAGCGGATCGGTCGGCACTTCATGCAGGGGCGCATTGAACGTCGACACCGCCGAGAAGCCGGTGCCCATGTCGTAGCTCATCAGGTTGATGAAATCGAACACCTTGGCCAGCGCCGGCAGGTCATAGCTTGCGGCTGGATCGTAGGGGCCATCGGTCTGCAGGCGACCGGCGGCCAGTGCGGCGGTCAACAGCGTCGGCTGCCCCGCCTTGCGGCCATGCGCATCAAGGGCCACGCGGAACGCCTGCGCGAGCCGGGTCAGATTGGCGCGGTCCTGCGGGCGGTGTGCCAGCTCCTTCGGTCCGCCACTGACCGGGAACTCCCAGTCGATGTCCACGCCATCGAAACTGCCAGCATGACGATCGAAGAACAGCGCCATGCATGAGTCGACCAGGCGCTTGCGGCTGCCCTCGGTCAGCGCTGCATCGGAGAATCCACCTGCGCCCCAGCCACCGATCGAGATCAGCGTGCGCAGATGCGGGTGCGCCTTCTTCAGCTCGGCCAGCGCCGCGAAATTCTTCGGCGCTTCCGCGCCGATCGTGCAGCGCCCGTCCTCGATGGTGGAGAACGCATAGAACAGGTGGGTGAGGCGCTCGGCCGGAATGCTCGACACCGGGTAGCGCTCGGCCGAACCACCGGGGTAGTAGGCACCGAAGATCGGCGGCTGCACGGGCGCCGCATGCAGGGCAATGGGCAAGGCACCGGCAATCAGCACGGCAAGGGCAGCCACGGTCTGGCGGAACATGGGGTCTCCCGGTTCGAAGGCGCAGCCACGTTAGCAAACGGATGGGGCTGTGGGACGGTTGTCGTGGCATGTCGTCCAGTGGACAGGTGCATCCCGCCGAATGGCGACAACGCGCCAGTCATGCAACGACCCTCATGCACTGCAGCAGGACACACGCCGACGCCGCGTTCGCGGGCTCGCGCATCGGCTAAGGTAGCCGCGGACCTTCAACCGCGCATGGACATGAGCACCGACCACGACAACCTCGACGACGGCGACCTGCTGGACGACGAAACCCTCGACGAAGGCCAGGCCCTGGAGGCACGCGCCTACGACGCCTTCCACGAAGGCAACCTGCAGCGGGCGGTGGCGCTGTTCGGCGAGCTGATCGCACTCGCCCCCGAAGTGCCGTACCTGCATTACATGCGCGGATTGGCGCACAAGTATCTGCGCGACTGGGCTGCCTCACTGCAGGACAACCTGCGATCGGAGCAGCTGCGCGGCGAGTTCGATGTCGCCACTGCCTGGAATGCCGGCATCGCCGCCACCGGCATGGCGGACTGGGCCGAAGCACGACGCCAGTGGACCCGCTGTGGCATCACCCTGCCCGAAGGCGAGGGCCCGATCGAGGGCCACTTCGGCGTGGCCTGCGTGCGCCTGGCGCCATGGTCCGACGCCGAAGTGGTGTACATGAGCCGCATTGATCCGGTGCGTGCACGCATCGACAACGTACCGCTGCCCGAAAGCGGCTTCCGCTTCGGCGACATCGTGCTGCACGACGGCGCCTCGACCGGCCAGCGTGCCTACGGCGAGCGCCAGGTGCCGGTGTTCAACGCGATGCAGCGCCTGCAGGCATCGGACATGGCGACCTTCACCGTGTTCGTGCAGTGCGATTCGGCCGATGACATCGCTGCCCTGCAGGCCATCACCCTGCCCGGCATCGGCATGGTCGAGGATTGGACAGCCACCGTGCGCCGGCTGTGCCGTCGCTGCAGCTACGGCACGCCGCACCAGCATGGTGATGAGGCGCCAGATGAAGACCAATGGAGACGCGAACGTGACCTCGGCGTGGCCGCACAGGGCCGGGCTGCGGTGGAAAAGCTCATGGCGGTGTGGGTCGCTGCAGCCCCCGGCCGGGTGCTGGAGGCCATCGAACAGCGCGAGCACCCGCTGAGCGACCCGGAGCCAGGCCAGGTCTGGTGGCTGGGTGAGGACGAAGAAGACGCGTAAGTGCAAGGACCAACGGTCCTCATCCACAGGATTCCAGGCAAAGAAAAAGCGGGCCGAAGCCCGCTTTTTCATTTCAGCGATTCCAGGAGCGTGTCAACCAAGGTTGACACCCACCGCCGATTATTCGGCGCTGACGGCGTCGCCTTCTTCCACGGCCTTCATCGACAGGCGGATACGGCCCTGCTTGTCGACTTCCAGCACCTTGACCTTGACCACATCGCCTTCCTTCAGCACGTCGCCGACCTTCTCGACGCGATCGCTGGAGATCTGCGACACGTGGACCAGACCGTCCTTGCCCGGCAGGATCGTGACGAACGCACCGAAGTCCATGATCTTGGCGACCTTGCCTTCGTAGATGCGGCCCGGCTCGACGTCCGAGGTGATCTGCTCGATGCGGGCCTTGGCGGCCTGGGCAGCGATGGCATTGACCGAAGCGATGACGATGGTGCCGTCATCCTGGATGTCGATCTGGGTGCCGGTTTCCTTGGTGATGGCCTGGATGGTCGAACCACCCTTGCCGATCACTTCGCGGATCTTGTCCGGGTGGATCTTGATGGTCAGCAGGCGCGGCGCGTAGTCCGACAGCTCTTCACGCGGAGCGGTCAGGCCGTGGGCCATTTCGCCCAGGATGTGCAGACGGCCAGCCTTGGCCTGCTGCAGAGCCTGCTTCATGATCTCTTCGGTGATGCCTTCGATCTTGATGTCCATCTGCAGGGCGGAGATGCCCTCAGCGGTACCGGCCACCTTGAAGTCCATGTCGCCCAGGTGATCTTCGTCACCCAGGATGTCGGACAGGACGACGAAGCGCTCGCCTTCCTTGACCAGACCCATGGCGATACCGGCAACCGGCGCCTTCACCGGCACGCCGGCGTCCATCAGGGCCAGCGACGAACCGCAGACCGAGGCCATCGACGAGGAACCGTTCGACTCGGTGATTTCCGAGACGACGCGGATGGTGTACGGGAAGGCTTCCAGCGACGGCATGACAGCCAGCACGCCGCGCTTGGCCAGGCGACCGTGGCCGATTTCGCGGCGCTTCGGGCCCATCATGCGGCCGCACTCACCCACCGAGAACGGAGGGAAGTTGTAGTGGAACAGGAAGTTTTCCTTGTACTCACCGGCAACGGCATCGATGACCTGGCCATCACGGGCGGTGCCCAGGGTGATGGTCACGATGGCCTGGGTTTCGCCGCGGGTGAACAGCGAGGAACCGTGGGTACGCGGCAGCACGCCGGTCTTCACGGCGATCGGGCGGACGGTGTCCAGCGCACGGCCGTCGATACGGACCTTGGTGTCCAGCACCGAGTCACGCATGGTGCGGTATTCCAGCTCGCCGAATTCCTTCGACAGCTCGGCCGGGTTCCAGCCTTCAGCGGCAACGCGGCCAGCCAGGGTTTCGACCACGTCCTTCTTGATCGCCGAGATGGCGTCGCGGCGCTGCAGCTTGTCGCGCACCTGGAAGGCTTCGCCCAGGCGCGGGCCGATGGCTTCCTTCAGGGCGGAGATCAGCGCGTCGTTCTTGGCCGGGGCTTCCCAGGTCGACGGCTTGGTGCCGGCTTCGACGGTCAGCTCGTTGATCGCGTTGATGACCTTCTGCATTTCGCGGTGACCGAAGGTCACGGCGCCCAGCATCACTTCTTCGGACAGTAGCGCGGCTTCGGATTCGACCATCAGCACGGCGTTGGAGGTACCGGCGACAACCAGTTCCAGCTGCGAGTCGGCCAGTTCGCTGACGGTCGGGTTCAGGATGTACTCGCCGTTCTTGTAACCGACCTTGGCAGCGCCGATCGGACCCATGAACGGGGTGCCGGCCAGGGCCAGGGCAGCCGAGGCGCCGATCAGGGCCGGGATGTCACCGTCCACGTCCGGGTTCAGCGACATGACCGTGGCGATGATCTGCACTTCGTTCTTGTAGTCTTCCGGGAACAGCGGACGGATCGGACGGTCGATCAGACGCGAGATCAGGGTTTCCTTCTCGGTCGCACGGCCTTCACGCTTGAAGAAACCACCCGGGATACGGCCGCCGGCGTAGAACTTTTCCTGATAATCGACGGTCAGCGGGAAGAAGTCCTGGCCTTCGCGCGCGCTCTTGGCGGCGACGGCGGTGACCAGCAGTACGGTGTCGTCCATCTTGACGATGACGGCACCGCTGGCCTGACGGGCGACTTCGCCGGTCTCGAGCGTGACGGTGTGCTTGCCGTACTGGAAGGTTTTGGTGATTTTTGCCACGGAGGGTGTCCTTGGGGATGCTGTCTGCGAATTTGGACCGTCGGCGACCCTTGCCGCCAGCGGGTGGCCGGATCGTTCCGGCCTGAATCGGGGATTGCGGTGCTACAAAACAAAACCGCGGCGCATCGCTGCGCCGCGGGGGATTCGTTGCTTAGCGACGCAGGCCAAGCTTCTCGATCAGGGCCTTGTAACGCTCGACGTCCTTCTTCTTCAGGTAGTCGAGCAGGCTGCGACGGCGGTTGACCATCTGCAGCAGGCCGCGGCGGCTGTGGTGGTCCTTCTTGTGGGTCTTGAAGTGGCCGGTCAGCAGTTCGATGCGCGCGGTCAGCAGTGCAACCTGGACTTCCGGGGAGCCGGTGTCAGCCGAGCTGCGCTTGTTATCTTCAATGACCTTCTGGGTGTCGATCGACATTTCTTTTTTCTCTGTGATGCGTGGCCGGCAGGAACGCGCTTCGCGCACCGCCAGGCTCGCCGTGGACTACGAGGATGAAACCTGCGCGAGGCAGGTTGCCGGAAAACGGCCGCGAAATTGTAACGGTCGGGGGCTTCCGGGACAAGGACCGGGGCTGAACCGCCCGGCCCAGGTCAGAGGTTGAAACGACGCTGCGGAGCGAGCAGGCCACTGTCATCGACCTGGCCCAGGCCCTGGACAGCATCGTCCGGGCCAAACACGGCCACCAGGCCATGCGGCCAGGACAGGTCCCGCTGGCGCTGGCCGACGCAGAAGCGGTGGGCCTGGTCGGCATCGAGGTCGACCCGCGGGTATTCAGCCAGGCCGGCCGCCAGCGGCAGCAGCAGCGCGTCCATCCCGGCCTCGTCGCCCGCCTCGACCATCGCCCGCAGTTGATCCAGCGTGACCATGGCAGGCTCGCGGAACGGCTCGACCCACAGCCGGCGCAGCGCGCTGATGTGGGCGCCACAGCCCAGGCTTTCGCCGAGGTCGCGGGCCAGGCTGCGGATATAGGTGCCGGAGCCACAGGTCACGCGCAGCC
The DNA here is from genome assembly GCF_056481995.1 of Stenotrophomonas sp. 80084_Sma. Taxonomy (NCBI): domain Bacteria; kingdom Pseudomonadati; phylum Pseudomonadota; class Gammaproteobacteria; order Lysobacterales; family Lysobacteraceae; genus Stenotrophomonas; species Stenotrophomonas sp. 80084_Sma. The sequence continues at coordinate 3,348,016 of NZ_CM151177.1, forward strand.
GCAGCCGTTCCGGCTGCTGCTCCAGTACCTCGATGGCATGCACCTGCACCTCACGCTCCGGCGCTTCGATGACGTCACCGCGGCGGGCCTTCACATACAGCGGCTCCCCACCCTGCTTCAGCGCCGAATAGATCGGGGCACGCTGGCGGATGTTGCCGGTCAGCGGCACCAGCGCCGCCTGCAGGGCCTCGGCACTGATCGCCGGCACCACGCGCTGCAGCAGCACCTGGCCTTCGGAGTCATCGGTGTCGGTGGTCTGGCCCAGCATGATCTCGGCGTCGTAGGCCTTGGCCGAGCCGAGCAACAGTCCGGCAATCTTGGTCGCCTCGCCGAAGCACAGCGGCAACAGGCCGGTGGCCAGCGGATCGAGGCTGCCGGTATGGCCACCCTTTTCGGCACGGAACAGGCGACGGGCCACCTGCAGGGCGGCGTTGGAGCTCATGCCGGTCGACTTGTCGAGCAGCAGGATGCCATCCAGGCGGCGGAACTGAATTCGGGTCATGACAGGATTTTGTAGAGTCGAGCCATGCTCGACTGCTGCAGCGCGGTCTGCATCAGACATCGCGCAGCCGGAATGCAACAACGCCGGGCATGCCCGGCGTCACGCGGTTATTCTTCGTCGCTCTCGCGACGCTTCTCGGCGGCCAGCGTATCAGGCAGATCGCGCAGGATGTTGTCGATGTGCTCACCACGGTCGACCGAGTCGTCGTAGTGGAAATGCAGTTCCGGCACGTGGCGCAGCTTCATCGCACGGGCCAGGTCCATGCGCAGGCGATAGCCCAGCTCCTTCAGGCCGGCCACGGCTTCGGCCGAACGTTCCGGCATCAGCGCGGTGACGAACACCTTGGCATGGGCCATGTCGCGGGTGATTTCCACGTCGGACACGCTCACCGAGGGCAACCCGTGCTCGCGCACAGCGTTGTGCACCAGGGTGCCGAGTTCACGGCGCAGCTGGGCGGAGACACGGTCGGTTCGATGGAAAGTCTTGGGCACGCGGTCGGGCTCTCGATTCAAATGTGACCCGACCAAGGTCGGGTCCTACCAGGAGGAGCGGCCCGACCTTGGCCGGGCCCCACCAGGGGGCGGACCGGCCCGTGAGGGCTGGTCCGTTGCAGCAATTACAGGGTGCGCGGCACTTCGATACGCTCGAAGCACTCGATCTGGTCACCCGGCTTGACGTCGTTGTAGGCCTTCACCGCGATACCGCACTCGGTACCGTTGCGGACTTCCTCGACGTTCTCCTTGAAGCGACGCAGCGATTCCAGCTCGCCCTCGAAGATCACCACGCTGTCGCGCAGCACGCGGATCGGCTTGTTGCGCTTGACCACGCCCTCGATGACCATCGAGCCGGCCACGGCGCCCAGCTTGGAGCTGCGGAAGACGTCGCGGACCTCGGCGATACCGATGATCTCTTCGCGGATCTCCACGCCCAGCAGACCGGAGGCCACCTGCTTCACCTGGTCGATCACGTCATAGATGATCGAGAAGTAACGCAGGTCAACGCCGTTGGATTCGATGATGCGACGGGCCGAAGCGTCCGCACGCACGTTGAACCCGATGACGGTGGCCTTCGAAGCGGCCGCCGAGTTGGCGTCCGATTCGGTGATGCCGCCCACGCCGGAGTGGATCACGTTGATGCGGATGTCTTCGTTGGACAGCGCGACCAGTGCCTGGCTCAGCGCCTGCACCGAACCCTGCACGTCGGCCTTGATGACCAGGTTGAGGACCTGCTGGCCCTCGCCCTTGCCCAGGGTCGCCATGATGTCTTCCATGCGGCTGCCGGCGGTGGCGACCAGGCGCGATTCACGGCGCTTGGTCTCACGCTGCTGGGCAACGTCCTTGGCCAGGCGCTCGTCCTCGACGACCACGAAGTCATCACCCGCTTCCGGCACGCCGGACAGGCCCAGGACCTGCACCGGAATGGACGGGCCGGCGAACTCCGGCTGCTTGCCGGTTTCGTCGAACAGCGCACGCACGCGGCCGTACTGGATGCCGCACACCAGGTAGTCGCCCTTCTTCAGGCGGCCCTGCTGCACCAGCACGGTGGCGACCGGGCCACGGCCCTTGTCCAGCGACGATTCGATCACCACGCCCGAAGCGCGGCCTTCGTCGACGGCCTTCAGTTCCAGCAGTTCGGCCTGGATCGAAATGGCGTCCAGCAGGTCGTCGATGCCCAGGCCGGTCTTGGCCGAGATCTCCACCATCTGGGTGTCACCACCGAAGTCTTCGGCCACGACCTGCTCGGACAGCAGTTCGTTCTTGACCCGCATCGGGTCGGCGTCGGACTTGTCGATCTTGTTGATCGCCACGATCAGCGGCACACCCGCCGAACGGGCGTGCTGGATCGCTTCCTTGGTCTGCGGCATGACGCCGTCATCGGCGGCCACGACCAGCACCACGATGTCGGTCAGCTTGGCGCCGCGCGCACGCATCGAGGTGAATGCCGCGTGGCCCGGGGTATCCAGGAAGCTGATCACGCCCTTCGGCGTATCCACGTGGTAGGCACCGATGTGCTGGGTGATGCCGCCGGCTTCGCCGGTGGCGACCTTGGTGCGGCGGATGTAATCCAGCAGCGAGGTCTTGCCGTGGTCGACGTGGCCCATGATGGTGACCACCGGCGGACGCTGGGTGGCTTCGCCCTGGTTTTCACCGGTCGAGGCCAGCAGTGCGTCTTCGGCGTCGTTGTCGTTGGCACGGATCGCCTTGTGGCCGAGTTCTTCGGTCACCAGCGCAGCGGTGTCATGGTCGATGGACTGGGTGATGGTGGCCATCACGCCCATCTTGAACAGCGCCTTGACCACCTCGCCGCCCTTCAGCGCGAGCTTCTGCGCCAGGTCGGCCACGGTGATCGTGTCGCCGATCGCCACTTCACGCACCACCGGCGCGGTCGGACGCTCGAAGGCGTGCGGACCTGCATTGTTGCCACCGCGCGACATGTCGCGACGGCCACCGGCCTGGTTACGCCCGCCCGGACGACCACGGGTGTTGCTGTTGTTGCTGTTGCCACGACGCGCGCGGTCGGCAGCCGACAGGTGCATCTGGCCGGCGAAACGGTCGCCCGGGCCACGCTCGTTGCGCGGCGCGCTGCGGTTGTTGCGGTCGTCGTTGCGCGGCGGCGGCGGAGCGCTGCGCGGCGCAGCCGGAGCGGCGGCCGGAGCACGCGGCGGGCGCGGCGCGGTTTCATCGATCGGAGCGCGCTTGGGCTTGCTGGCAGCCAGCGCCTCGGCAGCCTTGGCGGCGGCCGCAGCTTCCTCGGCGGCCTTCTTCTCGGCCTCTGCGCGTTCCTTGGCCGCAACCTCTTCCTCACGGGCACGGACGATGGCTTCGTCGCGCAGACGATCCTTCTCGGCCAGGGCCTGCTGTTCGGCAAGGTTGCGCGCACGCGACTCTTCCAGCTTGCGCAGGATGTCGGCGCGCTCTTCGTCCGGGGTCATGGCGCGAGCACCATCCTTGACGTAGGTACGCTTCTGGCGCACCTCGACATTCACGGTCGTCTTGCTGCGACCGGAACTGACCGTCACTTCCTGCTGTTTCCGGCGGTTGAGCGTGATCTTCTTTGCAGACTGATCAGTTTCTTCCGGGGCCTGCTCGGGCTTGCCGTGCGAACGACGAAGGAAGCCCAGGAGCTTCACCTTCTCGGTGCTGGTCACGACCTGGTCGGGACCGCTGAACTTCATGCCGGCACCGGCCAGCTGTTCCAGCAGTTTTTCGACCGGCGTGTTGACCAGTTCGGCAAGCTTGCGGATGGTGGTTTGCTGCGACATTCGGATCCTATGATCTTGTGGGCGCCCCCCCGCATCTGGAGGTGGCGCGGATTCTACGCCCTGAGCGGCTCAGGGCCCTGTTCATTGCCGGCTCATTCGCCGCGTTCCAGTCGGGCGATCTCCTCGGCACGTGCGGCCAGGATCAGCGCAGCGGCGCGCGCCTGATCCAGCCCTTCGATGCCGAAGTCCATGACCTCGTCGGCGGCCAGGTCGGACAGGTCCTCACTGGTACGCACGCCGTGGCCGGCCAGCGCATACGCGGTGGCTTCGTCCATGCCCTTCAGGGACAGCAGGTCCTGCGCCGGCTGGCCGTCTTCAAGGCCTTCCTCGACTGCCAGGGCCTCATTGAGCAGCGCATCGCGGGCACGAGCGCGCAGCTCTTCGACGATGTCTTCGTCGAAACCTTCCACGGCCAGCAGTTCGCCGACCGGGACATATGCGATTTCCTCGACGGTGCCGAAGCCTTCGCTGACCAGGATGCCGGCGATCTCTTCGTCCACTTCCAGCTTGTCCATGAACAGCTGGCGGGCCGAAGCCTGCTCGGCCTCCGACTTGGCGGTGACCTGGTCCTGGGTCATCACGTTGAGCTGCCAGCCGGTCAGGCGGCTGGCCAGGCGCACGTTCTGGCCGCCCTTGCCGATCGCCTGGGCCAGGCGGTCTTCGGCAACGGCCAGGTCCATCGAATGCTTGTCTTCATCGACGATGATCGACTGTACTTCGGCCGGCGCCATCGCGTTGATGACGAAGTTGGCCGGGTTGTCGTTCCACAGCACGATGTCCACGCGCTCGCCATTGAGCTCGTTGGACACGGCCTGCACGCGCGAACCGCGCATGCCGATGCAGGCACCGATCGGATCGGTGCGCTGGTCGTGGGCGAGCACGGCGATCTTGGCGCGGTCGCCCGGATCGCGGGCGCAGGCCTTGATTTCCACCAGGCCCTGGCCGACTTCCGGCACTTCCAGCTTGAACAGCTCGATCATGAATTCCGGGGCGGCGCGGCTGATGAACAGCTGCGGGCCACGCGGTTCCGAACGGACTTCGGCCAGGTAGCCGCGCACGCGGTCACCGGCGCGCAGCACGTCGCGCGGAATGCCCTTGTCCTTCGGGATGAAACCTTCGGCGTTGCCACCGAGGTCGACATAGATGTTGCCGCGCTCGGCGCGCTTGACCACACCGGTGATCAGCTCACCCACGCGATCCTTCCATGCATCCACGACCTGCTGGCGCTCGGCTTCGCGCACGCGCTGGACGATGACCTGCTTGGCGGCCTGGGCGGCAATGCGGCCGAAGTCCGGGTTCTCGATCTGCTCTTCGATGTAGTCGCCGACGTCCACGCCTTCGGCTTCATCGACGGCGTCCATCAGGCGGATCTGGCGGTCCGGCGATTCCATGACCACGTCATCGGCCACCACTTCCCAGCGGCGGAAGGTTTCGTAGCTGCCATCCTTGTGGTCGATGACCACGCGGGTCAGCACTTCCTCGTCGGGATAGCGCTTCTTCGCTGCCGAGGCCAGGGCGGCCTCGATGGCATCGAAGATCACTTCACGCGGCACGCCCTTCTCGTTGGCGACTGCGTCGACTACCAGCAACAGTTCCTTGCTCATTGGCTCACTCCGCGCGCGGCTTCTTTGCCGCCGGCTCGTTGGAAGAAGAATTCTTGTTCGGCTTCGGACGCTTCGGTGCCGGACCGGTCGGCTTGCTCGGGGCCAGCCCCAGCGCCACCCAGTCGGGCATGATCCGTGCCTTGTCGATGTTGTCGGCCGACACGACCACTTCAGCCTTGTCGACGATGAAGGTGATGGTGTCCGCGGCCTCGTCGGTCGCTTCGATGCGGCCCTGCAGGCGACGACGGTTGTCCTGCGGCAGCTTCAGCGTGACCTTGGCCATTTCGCCGAGGTGACGGCCGAACTGCTCCAGGTTGAACAGCGGACGGTCGACGCCCGGCGAAGACACTTCCAGCGTGTAGTTGCCGCTGATCGGGTCTTCGACGTCCATCTGTGCCGACACTTCGCGGCTGACCCGCTCGCAGTCGTCGACATTGATGATGCGCTCGGGCTGTTCAGCCAGCGGCACGTCGATGTAAAGGCGCAGGGTCGCACCGCCGGGGGCCGGCAGATACTCAACGCCCAGCAGCTCCAGGCCCAGCGACACAACGGTCGGGGCGAGCAGATTCGCGATGTCGGTTGCCTTGTCGCTCACAGCCTGCCTTGATCTCTTGGTTGGGTGCCGGCCTTGGCCGGCATGGAAACATGACGCCCCGGAAACGACAAAGGGCCCGCTGGGCCCCTTTTCCGGAAAGACTCCGGTGACTGGATTCCGGTTGCAACCTGCAGTGCCTGCCGGTTGCGGCCCTCCTTCCGGGTCCGGACTCCCGCTGGGAGGCCGCCTTCAGGGGTATTGCTAGGCCGCTGATGATAGCGACTGCACCGCGCTGGTGCAAGGCTTGGACCCGCCTGAAACCGGCCGCTTCGCTCGCCGGGCATGGCCCGGCGGATCAACCAGAGCCGCAGAAGAAAAACGCCCTCGAAGCAGGACTTCGAAGGCGATCTCTTTACTTGGTAGCGGGGGCAGGATTTGAACCTGCGACCTTCGGGTTATGAGCCCGACGAGCTGCCAGACTGCTCCACCCCGCATCAGAAGCGGAATTATGAGGCATAACTTCAAAACCTGCAAGCTTTTCCTCATTCATCGAACTGGTTGGCGCCGATTCGATGTGTTGGTAGCGGGGGCAGGATTTGAACCTGCGACCTTCGGGTTATGAGCCCGACGAGCTGCCAGACTGCTCCACCCCGCACCGGAAGTGTTTGAACTGCTGCCCTGCTCTTTCGAGGAGGGCTACCGCAACGATGTTCTGGCTGAACCGCTGCAGTGACAACTCAGGCTGCGCATATTACACGAATCGCGCAGCTTTGTGTCAACTTTTATGCAAGATGCGCAAATGCCTGCTGGCACCAGACCATGATCGGGTTCCATGCCAGGCCCAGCGCCAGCAGCGCCAGCGCGTTCACGCCCAGGACCAGGCCCAGCACGCGGTCGTTGCTGCGCGGCATGGCCTCGCCCACCGGCTCATCGAAGTACATGACCTTGATGACGCGCAGGTAGTAGAAGCAGCCGACCACGGCACACAGCACGCCGAGAATGGCCAGCCACAGCAGGCCACCGTTGACGGCCGCGCCCAGCACCGCCAGCTTGGTCCAGAAGCCCAGGAACGGCGGGATGCCAGCCAGCGACGCCATGATGCACAGCACCAGGCCGGCCATCCACGGGTTGCGGGCATTGAGGCCCTTGAAGTCTTCGATGTTCTCGGCTTCGAAGCCGGCACGCGACAGCGCGATGATCGCGCCGAAGGCGGCGGTCGACATGATGGCGTAGGCCAGTGCGTAGAACAGTGCGGCGGCATAGCCCTGCGAGCCGCCACCGGCAATGCCCATCAGCAGGAAGCCGATGTGCGAGACGGTGGAAAACGCCAGCATGCGCTTGAGGTTGCTCTGCGCGATGGCCATCAGGTTGCCGATGACCAGCGAGACCGCCGCCAGGCCGGCGATCAGCAGCTGCAGTTCGGTCGACAGCGGGCCCACGCCCATTTCCAGCAGGCGGTAGGCCATGCCGAAGGCGGCCAGCTTCGGCGCCGAGCTGATGAACAGTGCGATCGGTGCCGGGGCACCCTGGTACACGTCCGGCAGCCACATGTGGAACGGCGCGGCACCCAGCTTGAAGGCGACGCCGGCGATCATGAAGACCGCACCGGTGATCAGCAGCACGCGCTCTTCCGAGTGCGGGATGGCCTCGCGGATGACGTCCAGCTGGAGGCTGCCGGTGGCGCCGTAGATCAGCGACATGCCGTACAGCAGCAGGCCAGAAGCCAGCGAACCCAGCACGATGTACTTCATCGCCGCTTCCGAGGCCAGGCCGTTCTCACGGTTGCTGGCAACCAGCGCGTAGGAGCACAGCGCCAGCAGTTCCAGGCCCAGGTAGACCATCAGCAGGCTGCCGGCCGAGACCAGGATCATCATGCCGGCGGTGCCGAACAGGATCAGCACCGGGATCTCGCCCTGGAACAGGTTGCGGTCGCGCAGGTAGCGCCAGCCGTAGACCAGGGTCAGGCCGCTGAGCAGCACGATCCCGGTCTTCATCACGTCCGCGGCGGTATCACGCACGAACATGCCATGGAAGACCTCCCCCTGCCCGCCCACGCCGGTGGCCAGCATGAACAGCACCACGGCCAGCGCAGCGAGCGAGAACAGGTGGGTGACGATCTTGTTCCGGTTGCTGACGAACAGGTCGAGAATCATCAGGGCGAAGGCGCTACCGATCAGCACCAGCTCGGGAGCGAGCGGTGGCAGGTCAGCGGCGGTCAATGGCAGCAGCGGCGAGGTGGTCATCATCAAATCCTGGAATTACAGCAGCTTGCTGGATGCGATCTGCATCGCCAGCTTCGCGATCGAGGGCTCCATCAGGTCGGTCAGCGGCTTGGGGTAGATGCCCAGGGCCAGCACGCCGATGGCGAACACGCCCAGCACCAGCCACTCGCGGCCGTTGATGTCCTTCAGTTCGGCAACATGGCTGTTGGCCACTTCACCGAAGAAGATGCGCTTGTACAGCCACAGGGTGTAGGCGGCGCCGATGATCAGGGTGGTGGCCGCGCCCAGCGCGATCCACGGATTACGCTGGAAGGCCGCAAGGATGACCATGAACTCGCCGACGAAACCGCTGGTGCCCGGCAGGCCTGCATTGGCCATGAAGAACAGCATGGCGAAGGTCGCAAACCAGGGCATCACGTTGACCACGCCGCCGTAATCGGCGATGCGGCGGCTGTGCATGCGGTCGTACAGCACGCCGACGCTGGAGAACATCGCACCGGACACGAAGCCGTGCGAGATCATCTGCACCATGGCGCCCTGCAGGCCCAGGCGGGCGGCATCGGCGTTGCCGGCTTCACGCACCAGCCACAGGGCAATGAATGTGCCCAGGGTGACGAAGCCCATGTGCGCGATCGACGAATAGGCGATCAGCTTCTTCATGTCGTCCTGCACCAGGGCGACGAGGCCGACGTAGATCACCGCGATCAGCGACAGCGCGATCACCAGCCACGCCCATTCCTGCGACGCGTCCGGGACGATCGGCAGGTTGAAGCGCAGGAAGCCGTAGCCACCGATCTTCAGGGCGATGGCGGCCAGGATCACCGAACCGGCGGTCGGCGCTTCCACGTGGGCATCCGGCAGCCAGGTGTGGACCGGGAACATCGGCACCTTGACCGCGAAGGCGATCAGGAAGGCGAAGAAGATCCAGGTCTGTTCCTTGGCCGACAGCGGCAGCGCGTACAGGTCGGCCAGCTGGAAGCTGCCGCCCTTCATGTACAGGTAGATCAGCGCCACCAGCATCAGCACCGAGCCGAGGAAGGTGTACAGGAAGAACTTCAGCGCGGCGTAGATGCGACGCGGGCCACCCCAGACACCGATGATCAGGAACATCGGGATCAGCATCGCCTCGAAGAACACGTAGAACAGCATCGCGTCCGTGGCCGAGAAGATACCGACCGTGACGCCTTCCAGGATCAGGAAGGCGGCCACGTACTGGTTGACGCGCTTGTCGATGGCGCTCCAGGCGCCGATCAGGGCAAGCACGCTGACCAGGGTGGTCAGCAGGATCAGCGCCACGGCGATGCCGTCCACGCCCAGGTTGTAGCCGATCTTGTACGCCGGGATCCAGGCATGGGTCTCGACGAACTGCAGACCGTCGATGCCCGCGTTGTAGCCGCTCAGCAGCGAGAGGCTCGCCACGAACGTCAGCACCGCTACGCCCAGCGACGCCCAGCGGGCGGTCTGCGCATCACGGATCGCAAGGATCAGGGCGCCACCGATGATCGGCAGCCAGATGAGGACACTGAGTAGAGGCCAGTTCGACACGTCTTCTTATTCCGTACAGGTCATCAACGCAGGTAATGCATCAGCACGCCCAGAAGGGCAATCAGGCCGATGATCATCGCGAAGGCGTAGTGATAGAGGAAACCGGATTGGGTACGACGCAGCACGCCGGCTGCGACGTCCACAACACGTGCCGAAAGATTGACCACGCCGTCGACGATGTTGCTGTCGATCCAGCGTGCGACCTTGCCCAGCTTGACGCTGCCACCGGCAAAGCCATCGATCCACAGCTTGTCGAAGCCGTACTTGTTTTCCAGCACCGACACCAGCGGAGCGAAGGTCTTGCGCGCCTTGCCCGACAGGTCCGGCTTCCACAGGTAGAACAGCGCAGCCAGCAGGAAGCCCGCCAGGGTCAGCCAGAACGGCGGCAGCATCATGCCGTGCAGCGCGAACGCCACCGGCCCGTGGAACTCTTCGCCCAGGAAGGCAACGGTGTTCTTGGCCGGATCGTAGAAATCGACGATGCCGGTGAAGAACGTGTTGACCTGGCCCTTGATTGCGTCGTGTGCATGGTGGCCGGCCCAGTCGGTGCCGTGCAGCATCGGACCGATGCTGAAGAAACCGATGGCGATCGACGGGATGGCCAGCAGGATCAGCGGCAGGGTCACCACCCACGGGGTTTCGTGCGGCTCATGCGGACCGTGGCCATGGCCGTGGTCGTCATGGTGCGCGTCCCCATGATGGGCATCAGCAGGGTGCGCATCTGCGGCGTGGTGATCGTCATGGGCATGGCCGTGATCATCATGCACGTCGCGGAAGCGCTCCTTGCCGTGGAAGGTCAGGAACAGCAGGCGGAAGCTGTAGAAGCTGGTCACCAGCACGCCACCCAGCACTGCCCAGTAGCCATAGGTGGCCACCCAGCTGTTCTGCATGTGGGCGTGGATCTCGGCCGCCTCGATGATGGTGTCCTTCGAGTAGAAGCCGGAGAAGAACGGCGTACCGACCAGGGCCAGGGTACCGATCCACATGGTGACGAAGGTGATCGGCATGTACTTGCGCAGGCCGCCCATCTTGCGCATGTCCTGCTCGTGGTGCATCGCGATGATGACCGAGCCGGCACCCAGGAACAGCAGCGCCTTGAAGAAGGCGTGGGTCATCAGGTGGAACACGGCGGCCGAGTACGCCGACACGCCCAGTGCAACCGTCATGTAGCCCAGCTGCGACAGCGTGGAGTACGCGACGACGCGCTTGATGTCGTTCTGCACGATGCCGATCAGGCCGGTGAAGAACGCGGTGGTGGCACCGATGAACAGGATGAAGTTCAGCGCGGTCTGCGACAGCTCGAACAGCGGCGACATGCGGGTGACCATGAAGATACCGGCGGTCACCATCGTCGCGGCGTGGATCAGTGCCGAGATCGGGGTCGGGCCTTCCATCGAGTCCGGCAGCCACACGTGCAGCGGGACCTGGGCCGACTTGCCCATGGCACCGATGAACAGGCAGATGCAGATGACGGTGGCGATCGACCAGATCACCGGCTCGTTCAGCAGCTGCATGCCGAACATGGTGCCGTCCCAGATCTGCAGCTGGGCGCGCGGGTCAGCCAGCATGCCGGCCTGCGAGAACACCTGCGAGTAGTCCAGGGTGCCGAACACCCACAGCACGCCGGCGATACCGAGCAGGAAGCCGAAGTCACCAACGCGATTGACCAGGAACGCCTTCATGTTGGCGAAGATCGCAGTCGGGCGCTTGAACCAGAAGCCGATCAGCAGGTACGACACCAGGCCCACCGCTTCCCAGCCGAAGAACAGCTGCAGGAAGTTGTTGCTCATCACCAGGGTGAGCATCGAGAAGGTGAACAGCGAGATGTAGCTGAAGAACCGCTGGTAGCCCGGATCGTCCTGCATGTAGCCGATCGTGTAGATGTGGACCAGCAGCGACACGAAGGTCACCACCACCATCATCATCGCGGTCAGCTTGTCGACCATGAAACCGACGTGGGCCGAGTACTGGCCGACTTCGAAGAACGTGTAGATGTTCTGGTTGAACGGCTGCGCGCCGCCCCACAGCAACTGGTAGAGCGTGTACATCGACAGGCCGCAGGCAACCGCGACGCCGAGGATGGTGATGGTCTGCGCGCCGAAGCGCTTGACCTGGCGACCGAACAGGCCGGCGATGATGCTGCCGAACAGCGGTGCAAGCACCACTGCGATCAACAGACTCTTGGAGAGAGTGATTTCCATCTGTGGATCAGCCCTTCAACGAATCGACTTCGCCGACATTGATCGTGCGGCGGGTACGGAACAGGGTCACCAGGATCGCCAGGCCGATGGCGGCTTCCGCGGCGGCGACGGTCAGGATGAAGAACACGAACAGCTGGCCGGACGGATCGCCCAGCTGACGCGAGAAGCCGACGAAGTTGATGTTCACCGACAGCAGCATCAGTTCGATCGACATCAGCAGGACGATGACGTTCTTCCGGTTGAGGAAGATGCCGGCCAGGCTGATGGCGAACAGCACCGCGCCCAGCGCAAGGATGTGGCCAAGGGTAATCACGGCTGGGTCTCCTCGCCGGCGGCCGGCTTGCTGTTGCTGTGCACGACCGGCGCTTCGGCGCCCATCTTGACCATGCGCAGGCGCTGGCCGGCCTTGACCATGGTCTGCTCACCCGGGTTCTGGCTCTTCACGCCGGTACGGCGGCGCAAGGTCAGCATCACGGCGGCAACCACGGCCACGGTCAGGATGACGGCGGCGAACTCGAACGGCAGCAGGTACTCGGTGAACAGCGTACGCGCCAGCCAAGTGACGTTGGAGCTGTCGGCAGCGACCGCAGCGGCGTTGTCGGCCGGGAACGGGTTGACCGCCCTGCCCTTCACGCCGATCAGGATCAGCATCTGCACCAGCATCGCCACGGCAACAATGAGACCGACCGGCAGGTAGCGGACCCAGCCCTCACGCAGCTTGGTGGGGTCGATGTCGAGCATCATCACCACGAACAGGAACAGCACCATCACCGCGCCGACGTAGACCAGCACCAGCGCCACGCCGAGGAACTCGGCGCCGACCAGCAGCCACACGCAGGCAATGGAGAAGAAGGTCAGCACCAGGCAGAGCACGGCGTGAACCGGGTTGCGCACGCTGATCACCGCACCGGCCGAAACCGTTGCCGCGATGGCGAACACCCAGAAAGCGATATTTACCCAATCCATCTCTCGACCTCAGCGGTAAGCGGCATCGGCGGCGCGACGCTCGGCGATCTCGGACTCGAGACGGTCGCCCAGGGCCAGCAGCTGCGGCTTGGTAACGATGTTTTCGCCACGATTCTCGAAGTGATACTCGAGGATGTGGGTTTCGACGATCGAGTCCACCGGGCAGCTTTCTTCGCAGAAGCCGCAGAAGATGCACTTGAACAGATCGATGTCATAGCGCGTGGTACGGCGGGTGCCGTCTTCGCGCTTGGCCGAGTCGATGGTGATGGCCAATGCAGGGCACACCGCTTCGCACAGCTTGCAGGCGATGCAGCGCTCTTCACCGTTGGGGTAACGGCGCAGGGCGTGCAGGCCACGGAAGCGCGGCGACTGCGGGAACTTCTCCATCGGGTACATCATCGTGTACTTGGGCTTGAAGCTGTACTTCAGCGTCAGCCAAAGGCCGCCCAGCAGTTCGAGCAGCAGCAGGCTCTTGAAGTAATGGGTAATCCTGTTCATCACTTAGACGCCCTTTTGAATCACGCCGAAGAACACCATGACGGCGGTAACCGCGATCCACAGAATGGCCAGCGGGATGAAGACCTTCCAGCCCAGGCGCATGATCTGGTCATAGCGGAAGCGCGGGAAGCTGGCACGGAACCAGATGTAGGCACTGGCGAAGAAGAACACCTTGACGAACAGCCACGGTGCACCGCCCTTCCAGATCCAGTCGACCAGCGGCGAGACGTCGCCGAAGTTGACCCAGCCCTGGATGGGGCTCAGCCAGCCGCCGAGGAAGAAGATCGAGATCAGGAAGCTGATCAGGATCATGTTGGCGTATTCGGCCAGGAAGAACAGCGCGAACGCACCGCCCGAGTACTCGACCATGTGGCCAGCGACGATTTCCGATTCACCTTCCACCACGTCGAACGGCGCGCGGTTGGTTTCGGCAACGCCCGACACCCAGTAGATGACGAACAGCGGGAACAGCGGCAGCAGGAACCAGTCGAAGAAACCGGAATTGCCAGCCTGCGCCATCACGATGTTGCTCAGGTTCAGGCTGCCCGACGCGATCATCACGCCGACCAGGGCGAAGCCCATGGCGATTTCGTAGCTGATCATCTGCGCCGAGGCGCGCATCGCACCCAGGAACGCATACTTCGAGTTGGATGCCCAACCGGCCAGGATGATGCCGTAGATGCCCAGCGAGGTCATCGCCAGCAGGTACAGCAGGCCGGCGTTGGCGTTGGACAGCACGATCTGCGAGTCGAAGGGGACCACCGACCAGGCCGCGAAGGCCGGAGCCAGGGTGATCAGCGGGGCCAGCAGGTAGATCGCCTTGTTGGCGCTGCTCGGCTGGACCACTTCCTTGAACAGCAGCTTGAAGACGTCGGCGAAGGCCTGGAAGATGCCCATGCCCACGTACATCGGGCCGTGGCGGACGTGCATCCAGCCGATCAGCTTGCGTTCCCAGACCACGTAGAAGGCCACCGAGATGATCACCGGCACGGTGATCACCAGGATCTTCAGGATGATCCAGATCAGCGCGCCGATGTCACCAAGGCCAAGCAGCCACTGGTGCAGCGGATCGACCGCGTTCAACAGCAATTCGTTCATGCAGCCACCACCGTTACGCGAGCGGCACCCAGCGGCGCGGTCGCGCCGTGGCCCGATTCAATCCAGACCGAACCCGCAGCGACGCGGGCGTCGATCACCACCGGCAGGGTGGCCTTGCCGGCATCGGTGCCGACCTTGGCCATCTGCCCTTCCTGCAGCTGCAGGCGAGCGGCATCTTCAGCGTTCAGCACGATGCGCGGGGCGTTGTTGAGCGGATGCGACTGCAGCGCCGGGGCGCGACGGACCACCGCATCGGTGCGGTAGATCGCGGCGGTCGAAGCCACTTCCAGGCCTTCGCCGGCAACCACCGGCTGTGCCGAGGCGGCAACGGCGACCGACACCGGGGCCAGGCTGGCGCGCAGGCCGGCCAGGTCGGTGAAGTCGAAACCGGCTACCGCCAGCTCACCGCCCAGGGCGCGCAGCACGCGCCAGCCCTCACGGGCCTCGCCCGGCAGCTTGCCGCCGGCACGCGCCGACTGCTCGCGACCATCGAGGTTGGTCAGGGTGGCGTCGATTTCCGGCAGCGCACCGATCGGCAGGATCACGTCGGCAACGTCGCGGGTGGAGACGCAGGCGAACTGGCTGAAGGCCACCACCTTGGCGCCGACCAGCGCCTTGCGCGCGGCGGGGGCGTCGGCGAAGTCCAGACCCGGCTCCAGGCCGTACACCACGTAGGCCTGGCGCGGCTGCGCCAGCATTGCGGCGACGTCCTTGCCGGCCGGCAGCACGCCTGCGCGGGTCAGGCCAACGGCGTTGGCACCCTGCGGGATGCGGCACAGCTTGGCACCGGTCGCAGCAGCGAAGTCACGCGCGGCGGCGCGGATCGCGGCAGCCTGCGGATGGTTTTCGGCGATGCCACCGACGATCAGCACGGTGTTGTTGCCGCCCTGCACCGCCGAACGCAGCTCGGCGTTGGCCAGCGCGTCGACGAACTTCGACGGCGCGACGATCTGCTTGCCGGCGATGCTGAAGGCGAAGTCGAAGTCCACCGGGTTGACGACGTGGATCTTCGCGCCGTTGGTGGTCTGCGCCTTGCGCAGGCGGGCGTGCAGCAGCGGCAGTTCGTGGCGGATGTTGCTGCCCAGAACGACGATGCGGTCGGCGCCTTCGATCTCGGCCAGCGGCAGGCCGAACACTTCGGCGGTTGCGGCGTCGGAGAAATCGCGGTTGTTGATGCGGTGGTCGATGTTGCTCGAGCCCAGGCCCTTGGCCAGGCGGGCCAGCAGCGCGCCTTCCTCGTTCGAGGTGGACGGGTGCACCAGCACGCCCAGGTTGTCGCCCTGGTTGGCCTTGAGGATCTCGGCGGCCGCAGCCAGGCCTTCGGCCCAGCTCACTTCCTTCCACTCGCCATTGACCTTGCGCAGCGGCTTGACCGCACGGTCTTCGCTGTACAGGCCCTGGTGCGAGTAACGGTCACGATCGGACAGCCAGCACTCGTTCACCGCTTCGTTGTCGCGCGGCACGGTGCGCAGCACTTCGCCGCGACGCACGTGCAGGAACAGGTTCGAACCCATCGCGTCGTGGTAGCCCAGCGATTCGCGCGCGGTCAGTTCCCACGGGCGGGCGCGGAACTGGAACACCTTGTTGGTCAGCGCGCCGACCGGGCAGACGTCGACGACGTTGCCGGACAGCTCGGTGGTCAGCGGCTTGCCGTCGAAGGTACCGATCTGCAGGTTCTCACCGCGGTACATGCCACCCAGTTCGTAGGTACCGGCAACGTCGGCGGTGAAGCGGACGCAGCGGGTGCACTGGATGCAACGGGTCATCTCGGTGGCGACCAGAGGGCCCATGTCCTCGTCCGGCACCACGCGCTTGCGCTCGTTGAAGCGGCTGACCGAACGGCCATAGCCCAGCGACACGTCCTGCAGCTCGCACTCGCCGCCCTGATCGCAGATCGGGCAGTCCAGCGGGTGGTTGATGAGCAGGAACTCCATCACCGAGCGCTGGAACTTCAGTGCCTTCTCGCTGCGGGTGGCGACCTTCATGCCATCCATCACCGGGGTGGCGCAGGCCGGCGCCGGCTTCGGCGACTTTTCCACGTCCACCAGGCACATGCGGCAGTTGGCGGCGATCGGCAGCTTCTCGTGGTAGCAGAAGCGCGGAATCGAAATGCCGGCCTTGTCGGCCGCCTGGATGATCATCGAACCCTTGGGCACGACCAGCGACTTGCCATCGATTTCGATGGTCACGTGATCCGGTGGCACGTTCGGGTTTACGGGTTGCGCGCTCATGCGGCGGCTGCCTCCACCTTCTTGCCGTCAACCATCGAATGACCGTTGACGATGTAGTACTCGAATTCGTCCCAGAACTGGCGCAGGAAGCCCTGGATGGGCCATGCAGCCGCTTCACCGAACGCACAGATGGTGTGGCCTTCGATCTGGCCGGCCACCGCCTTCAGCTGGTGCAGGTCTTCCATCGTGGCCTTGCCGGCGACGATGCGCTCCAGCACGCGGTGCATCCAGCCGGTGCCTTCACGGCACGGGGTGCACTGGCCGCACGATTCCTTGTGGAAGAACTGGCTGATGCGGCAGGCGAACTTGACGCAGCAGACGCTGTCGTCGAGCACCACGATCGCACCCGAACCCAGGCCGGAGCCCAGCGCACGGATGGTGTCGTAGTCCATCGGCAGATCCTGCAGCTCGGCCGCGGTCAGTACCGGCATCGACACGCCGCCCGGGATCGCGCCCTTGAGGGTGCGGCCCGGACGCAGGCCACCGGCCATTTCCAGCAGGTCGTGGAACTTGGTGCCCAGCGGCACTTCGAAGTTGCCGCCGTTCTGCACGCAGCCGGACACCGAGAAGCACTTCGGACCGCCGTTGGCGGTCAGGCTCAGGCCCTTGAACCACTCCGGACCGTTGCGGATGATCGCCGGCACCGAACCGTAGGTTTCGGTGTTGTTGATCGTCGACGGCTTGCCGTACAGGCCGAAGTTGGCCGGGAACGGCGGCTTGTAGCGCGGCTGGCCCTTCTTGCCTTCCAGCGATTCCATCAGCGCGGTTTCTTCGCCGCAGATGTACGCGCCGGCGCCCAGCGCACCGTAGATGTCGATGTCCACGCCCGAGCCCATCACGTTCTTGCCCAGCCAGCCATTTGCATAGGCGTCGGCCAGGGCCTGTTCGAAGTGCTCGAACGGCTCGTGGTGGAACTCACCGCGCAGGTAGTTGTAACCCACGGTCGAACCGGTGGCGTAGCAGGCGATCGCCATGCCTTCCACCACCGAATGCGGGTTGTAGCGCAGGATGTCGCGATCCTTGCAGGTGCCCGGCTCGGATTCGTCCGAGTTGCAGAGGATGTACTTCTGCATGTTGCCCTTGGGCATGAAGGACCACTTCAGGCCGGTCGGGAAGCCTGCGCCACCGCGGCCACGCAGGCCCGAGGCCTTGACCATCTCGATGACCTGCTCCGGCGGGATCTTCTCTTCGAGGATCTTGCGCAGGGCGGCGTAGCCACCGGTCTTCAGGTAGCTTTCGTACGACCACGGGGTGTCGTAATGCAGGGTGGTGTAGACCACCTGGTGCGGCAGCGGCGCGGGGCCGACCGGACCCTTGGATTCGTGGTGATGTGCCATGCCCTTACTCCAGCCCGTCCAGCAGCTCGTCGACCTTTTCCAGGGTCAGACGCTCATGGTAGTGACCGTTGATGACCATCATCGGCGCGCCGCCACAACCGGCCAGGCACTCTTCCTCGCGCTTGAGGTAGACGCGGCCGTCCGGGGTCGATTCACCGTGCTTGATGCCCAGCTTCTTCTCGCAATGGCGGACGATGTCCTCGGCGCCATTGAGCCAGCAGCTGATGTTGGTGCAGATGGCCACGTTGTTGCGGCCCACCTTCTCGGTCTCGAACATCGAGTAGAAGCTGGCGACCTCATAGGCCCACACCGGCGGCAGGTCGAGGTACTTGGCCACGCCGGCGATCAGTTCGTCGGTCAGCCAGCCCTCGTTCTGCTCCTGGGCCGCATGCAGGCCCTGCAGCACGGCAGAGCGCTTGCGGTCCGGCGGGAACTTGGACAGCCAGTGATCGATGTGAGCGCGGGTCTTGTCGCTCAGCACCACCATCGGGTCGACGTCGCGCGCCGCCTCGAAATTACCTGTCGCCTTCATCGGCCGACCTCAGCGAAATGCATAACGTGAAATTCCAGAAACTGCGGCGCCGGCTTGCGCCGGCTGCCTGCAGCGGGCGTTGGCGTGGCGGACGGCATTACCGGTCAACCTCGCCGAACACCAGGTCGTAGGTACCGATCATCGCCACCACGTCGGCCAGCATGTGGCCGCGCACGATCGAATCGATCGAGGACAGGTGGGCGAAGCCCGGTGCACGCAGGTGCACGCGGAACGGCTTGTTGGCGCCATCGGAGACCAGGTAGCAGCCGAACTCGCCCTTGGGCGCTTCCACTGCCGCGTAGGTTTCCCCGGCCGGCACGCAATAGCCTTCGCTGAACAGCTTGAAGTGGTGGATCAGCGCTTCCATGTCGTCCTTCATGTCCTCGCGCTTGGGCGGAGCGACCTTGAAGTTCTTGACCATGACCGGGCCGGGGTTGGCCTTCAGCCACGCCACGCACTGCTTGATGATGCGGTTGGACTCGCGCATTTCGGCAACGCGGACCAGGTAGCGGTCGTAGCAGTCGCCTTCCTTGCCCAGCGGGATGTCGAAATCGACGGCATCGTACTTGGCATACGGACGCTTCTTGCGAAGGTCCCAGGCAATGCCCGAGCCACGCAGCATCACGCCGGTCATGCCCCACTGGTGGGCCAGTTCCGGAGTGACCACGCCGATGCCGACGGTACGCTGCTTCCAGATACGGTTGTCGGTCAGCAGGGTTTCGTATTCGTCGATGCGCTTGGGGAACTCGACGGTGAAGTTCTCCAGGAAGTCCAGCAGCGAGCCTTCGCGCGAAGCATTGAGCTGCTTCAGCGCCTTGCCCTTGTGCCAGCGCGATTCCTTGTACTTCGGCATGTGGTCCGGCAGGTCGCGGTAGACACCGCCCGGACGGTAGTACGCCGCGTGCATGCGCGCGCCGGAGACCGCTTCATAGCAGTCCATCAGCTCTTCGCGCTCGCGGA
The DNA here is from genome assembly GCF_056481995.1 of Stenotrophomonas sp. 80084_Sma. Taxonomy (NCBI): domain Bacteria; kingdom Pseudomonadati; phylum Pseudomonadota; class Gammaproteobacteria; order Lysobacterales; family Lysobacteraceae; genus Stenotrophomonas; species Stenotrophomonas sp. 80084_Sma. The sequence continues at coordinate 3,367,509 of NZ_CM151177.1, forward strand.
AGGCATACAGCATCACCGCCATCGCACCCAGGTCGAGCGCGTTGGAGCCCAGCCACATCAGGTGGTTGAGGATGCGGGTGATTTCGTCGTACATGGTGCGGATGTACTGCGCACGCTCCGGCGCTTCGATGCCCATCAGGGTCTCGATCGCGCGCACGTAGGCGTGCTCGTTGCACATCATCGACACGTAATCCAGGCGATCCATGTAGCCGATCGACTGGTTGAACGGCTTGGACTCGGCCAGCTTTTCGGTACCACGGTGCAGCAGACCCACGTGCGGGTCGGCGCGCATGATGGTTTCGCCGTCCATTTCCAGGATCAGGCGCAGCACACCGTGCGCGGCCGGATGCTGCGGGCCGAAGTTCATGGTGTAGTTGCGGATTTCCTGCCGGCTTTCGGCGGCGTTGCTGGCGAAGGCTTCGCCGGCCTGGTGTACGTGGCTCACTTCACTGCCTCCTGCGCGCGCTCACCTTCTGCGGTCTGCAGACGGGCGTCGTCGCGGATCACGCGCGGCACGCCGACACGCGGCTCCACCGAGGTGACCGGTTCGTAGATCACGCGCTTCTTTTCTTCGTCGTAGCGGACTTCGACATTGCCGATCAGCGGGAAGTCCTTGCGGAACGGATGGCCGACGAAACCGTAGTCGGTCAGGATCCGGCGCAGGTCCGGGTGGCCTTCGAAGATCACGCCGTACAGGTCGAACGCTTCGCGCTCGAACCAGTTCAGGCCCGGCCAGATGCCGGTCAGCGAGGACACCACCGGCAGCGCTTCGTCAGGGGCGAAGCAGCGCAGGTGCATCATCAGGTTGTGCTGGTACGAACGCAGCTGGGCGACCACGGCGAAGCGCTGGGTCGGCATGTGCTGCGGGCGGGCACCGTCGGCACCGTTTTCCTCGGAGGGGAACTCGCCCCACGCGAAACGGCCCTGGGCCTTGCCTTCGACGCCACGACTGAAGCCCTGCGAGGACACGTCGGCGGTGTCCCATTCGTCGGAGCCATAACCGAGGTAGTCGACGCCGCAGAGATCTACGGCCTGCTCGAAACCAAACTCGTCACGCAGCGCCAGGGCGGTGGCGTGCCACTCGGCGGCAGGCACTTCCAGCGTCACTTCGCCGCGGGGTTCGACCACGATGACCTTCGCACCTGCGAAACGTGCGGAGAGTCGGTCGATGAAGGATGCTTGCTCTGCCATGGGGGCTTGGCGCGCTCTTGTCAGGTGAAGGGGTCAGCGGGCGATGGTCTGTGTACGCCAGATCTTCTTCTGCAGCTGCAGGATCCCGTACACCAGCGCCTCGGCGGTCGGCGGGCAGCCCGGGACGTAGACGTCCACCGGCACCACGCGATCACAGCCGCGCACCACAGAATAGGAGTAGTGGTAATAGCCGCCACCATTGGCGCAGCTACCCATCGAGATGACCCACTTCGGGTCCGGCATCTGGTCGTAGACCTTACGCAGCGCCGGGGCCATCTTGTTGACCAGGGTACCGGCCACGATCATCACGTCGGACTGACGCGGCGACGGGCGGAACACCACGCCGTAGCGGTCAAGGTCCAGACGCGCGGCGCCGGCATGCATCATCTCGACCGCGCAGCAGGCCAGACCGAAGGTCATCGGCCACATCGAGCCGGTGCGCGCCCAGTTCAGCAGTGCATCGACGCTGGTGGTGACGAAGCCCTTTTCCAGCAGCGGGTTGTCGCCTTCCGGCCGCAGGATGTCATCAACCCGGCCTTCCGGCGTGGGGTTGTTCATGAGGCCATCGAGAGTCTGAATCACTCCCATTCCAGCGCTCCCTTCTTCCAGACGTAAATGAAACCGAGGAACAGCATGCCGACGAACAGGCCCATGGTGATGAGCGAACGGGCACCCAGCTCCATGAAGACCTGGGTCCACGGCACGATGAAGATGATTTCCAGGTCGAAGACGATGAACTGGATCGCGATCAGGTAATAGCGCACGTCGAACTTCATGCGCGCGTCTTCGAAGGCCTCGAAGCCGCACTCGTACGGCGACAGCTTTTCCAGATCGGGGCGGCGGGGACCGAGGAATCGACCAACCAGCATCAGCGTAATGCCGATACCGGTGGCAACGATCAGAAACAGCAGAGACGGCAAATATTCGGCCAGCACAGCGATTCTCTCTTGCCTCTGCCGCCGCGCCTGCAGGCGCTTTGGCATGGGGGAGTGGACGGGAATCTGCCTGGCGCCTTGCGCGCCAGACGAACCCGCTTTACTTACAAATGGTGCCCAAGAGGGGACTCGAACCCCTACGACTTGCGTCGCTACCACCTCAAGGTAGTGCGTCTACCAATTCCGCCACCTGGGCAAACGATCACATCAGACTATCTTCCCGATGCGCCGCGTATTGTAACCGGCTTCAGTCTTTCTGGGAGCCTTCCGAAGGCTTTTCTTCACCAGAAACCGAAGATTCCGCCTGAGCCGGCACATTCGCGGCCGGAACCGGGGCGGCCGGGACCGCATCGGCCTTCGGAACGGCCGGCAATTCGCCCGCCGGAGCCGCCGGAGCGACTGCCGCCGGTGCGGACATCAGGCCCAGATCCTGGTCGGCCGCCGGGCGGCTGCCATGACCGGCATACCAGGCCATGAAGAGGCTGATGCCGAAGAACACGACAGCCAGCCACTTGGTCGACTTGGACAGGAAGTTCGAGGCGCCGCGCGCACCGAACACCGTACCCGAGGCACCGGCACCAAAGCCCGAACCCGCCGCCGCACCCGAGCCACGCTGCATCAGGATCAGCGCGATCATGGCCACAGCGACCAGCACGTAGACGACATTGAGGATCAACATCAGCATTGGAAACCGCCCTCGGACAAAACTTCTAGGATTAGTTCGCGGCCGCCGCCCGTGCGATGGCCAGGAAGTCCGCGGCCACCAGGGAGGCGCCGCCGACCAGCCCACCATCGACATCCGGCTGCGCGAACAGTTCCCCGGCATTGTCGGGCTTCACGCTACCGCCGTAAACAATGGGCAGTGAATCAGCGATTCTAGCATCGATACGCGCGACTTCGCCACGGATGAACGCGTGCACCTGTTGCGCCTGCTCCTTGGTAGCGGTACGGCCGGTACCGATGGCCCAGACCGGCTCGTAGGCGACCACGGCCTTGGCGAAACCGGCCGCGCCGACCAGCTCCAGCACCGGCGCCAGCTGGCCGGCGATGACCGCTTCGGTCTGCCCGGCCTCGCGCTGCTCCAAGGTCTCGCCCACGCACAGCACCGGCACCAGGCCGGCGTGCTGGGCGGCGGCGAACTTGCGTGCGACCAGCTCGCTGCTTTCGTGGTGGTACTGGCGGCGCTCGGAATGGCCGACCAAGCCATAGCGGGCGCCGACCTCGACCAGCATGGCGGCGCAGACCTCGCCGGTGTAGGCGCCCTTCTCGTTGCTGCTCACGTCCTGCGCGCCAAAGGCCAGGCCGGTCTCGCCAAAGTCCTCGACCAGCTCGCCCAGGTACGGCAGCGGCGGCAGGATCACCACGTCCACCCCCTCCAGCGGCAGCCCGGCGGCGACCTGCCCCAGCAGTTCATTGGCGAATTGACGGCTGCCATGCAGCTTCCAGTTTCCGGCGACGATCTTGCGGCGCATGAGCGGGTGGCTCCTGTGTGAAGTCAGCCGGTCATGATACCCGTTACGGCAAAAATCCGTTTCCGTGTAAGCGGTTACATGGATTTTCAGCCAACGGCGCAGCCCCTCGTGGCGGGCCGGCTGGGTTGGGTGGGTCGCGGTGAGCCCGGTTGGATTTGGGGCTTGGCCGCGGCATCCATGCCGCGGACACCCCCGCCATCCCCACCCGCCCGGCCTCTGACACATTGCGGCGGTTCCGCCCGCCACGGAAAGAAAAAAGAAGATCAAGAGCAAAAGCGGCATTCCAGGTACCCCTGCCCCGCTTCGATCCAACAGATCTCATCCACGCATGGCGTGGATCTACCGTGTCGACCAAGGTCGACACCTACCGGGAATCGCGATTTACCCACCGTCACCGGGAAACTGTCGGGGGTGGGGCGGTGTGGGTTGGCAGGACCGTTGGCGCCATGGGCCCGAGGCATGCCTCGGGCGGGTTGGGCAGGACGCCCAACCCCGGTCTTGCCGTGTGCGCAGGACAGCGCACACGAGCAAGGCGCCATCGGGCCCCCAGGGACGGGTTTACGGCGTGTCCTGCCAACCCACACCGCCCCGCCCAACCAGCAGAAACCCAGAGCCGCATTGGCTTTGGCTTTGGCTTTGGCCTCTGCGGGTGCAGGGCGCAGCCCTGCAAAAAAAAAGGCCGCCTTTCGGCGGCCTCACTTCTCATTACTTCAGCTTGATCTCGCGCAGGCGTTCCTCGAGGAAGCCGTGGGCGGTGATCGCCTCCGGGTACCGGCTCGGGTTCTCCGGGGTGATGCAGGACGGCAGCACGTCGATCAGATAGTCCGGGTTCGGATGCAGGAAGAACGGCACCGAGTAGCGCGGCTGGCGCGCCAGCTCACCCGGGGGGTTGACCACGCGGTGGATGGTCGACGGGTACACGTGGTTAGTCAGGCGCTGCAGCATGTCGCCGATGTTGACCACGATGGTGTCCGCGTCCGAGGTGAACGGCACCCACTCGCCCTCGTGCGACTGCACTTCCAGACCCGCGGCGCTGGCGCCGACCAGCAGGGTGATGAAGTTGATGTCGCCATGCGCGCCGGCGCGCACGTTCGGGATGTCGTCGGTGGTGATCGGCGGGTAGTGGATCGGGCGCAGGATCGAGTTGCCGAAGTTGGTCTTGTCGGCGAAGAAGTCTTCCGGCAGGCCGATGTGCAGGGCCAGCGCCGACAGTACGCGCGAACCCAGGTTGTCCAGCGCCTGGTACAGGCCGTAACCGCGCTCGCGGAAGCCCTCGACCTCGGTCGGCCACAGGTTCGGCGCCATCACGTCGCGGTACTTGGAGTCGTCGGCGATCTCGCGACCGATGTGCCAGAACTCCTTCAGGTCGAAATGCTTGGAGCCCTTGGCGGTCTCCACGCCGAACGGGGTGTAGCCGCGGGCGCCGCCACTGCCGGCCACGTGGTACTTGCGCTTGACCTCCTCCGGCAGGGCGAAGAAGGCCTTGAAGGCATCGTAGGCCGCGTCGATGTCGGCCTGCGGGATGCCGTGGTTGCGGATGCCCGCGAATCCCCATTGGCGGTAGGCCGCGCCCAGCTCGGCCACGAAGGCCTCGCGGTCGCTGTCGAAACGGGTGATGTCGAGGGTGGGGATCTGGCTCACAGCGGTTCCTGGCTTGTCGTTGGGTCTGGAAGGGCCAGCGCATTCATGGCCCACCTGAACATTGTGACAGATCGCCCGGGGGACGCCACTCGATACGAAGAAACAAACCGATACAATGCGCAACCCGCGCGCGGATTAACGATTCCGTCACAACCGGGACTCCCGCCCCTGCTCCACCTGCCGCCTCCGTCCTTCATGCGCCCTGCTGCTCCTTCTGCCAACACCTCCCTGCCCTCCGGCCCGGCACGTCACTGGCGCCGATTGGCCTGGTGGTCGCTGTTCGTGGCCGGCAACGCGCTGCTGGCGATGGCGATCACACTCGGCAACGTACCGCTGGCCGACAACCCCGGTGGCGCAATCGGCCTGGTTTACCTGTCCGTCGCTCTGCCGGGGCATCTGCTCGCCTTCGGTGCCCTCGCAGGCCTGCTGCCGCTGCTGCTGGGCCTGTGGCAGCGCAGCACGCGCACGCTGAGCATCAGCGCCGTGCTGCTGCAGGGCCTGTGGCTGTGCCTGCTGCTGGTTGATGCGAAGGTTTTCACTCTGTATCGGTTCCACCTCAATGCCATGGTGGTGAACATGGTGTTCGGCGGCGCGCTGCAGGACCAGGTCGCGTTGTCCTGGAAAACCTGGCTGCAGGCCGGACTGCTGGTCGCCGCCATCTTCGCCGCCGAAGGCCTGCTGGCCTGGGCATGCTGGAAGCTGTTGCCCGCCCTGCCCCGCCGCCGCCGGGTCCTGCAGGCCTGGGCGGTGGTCGCTCTGCTGATGGGGGGGGCCAGGTCGCCACCGCCTACTACGATGCCCGCGGCGACCGCGACGTCATCGCGCAGTGGAACTACCTGCCCTGGGCGCAGCCGATCACCGCCAAGAGCTTCATGCGCAAACTGGGCGTTGTCAGCGAACAGCAGGCTGGCCTGCCTGACCCGCGCCATGCGCAGCTGCTGTATCCGCTGCAGCCCCTGCGCTGCCAGAACCCACATCGGCCGAATGTGCTGATGGTGGTGCTGGAGTCGCTGCGCCAGGACGCCATGACGCCGCAGCTGATGCCCAATACGACGGCACTGGCACAGGCTTCGCGCGTGTACGACCAGCATTTCAGCACCGGCAACGCCACCCGCTACGGCCTGTTCGGCCTGCTCTACGGCCTGCCCGGCGGCTACTGGCAGAGCATGCTGGACGAACAGCGCGGCTCGCAGCTGTTCCAGGTGCTGGGCCAGCAGGGCTACGACCTGCACCTGTACGGCAGCGCGCCGCTGTACAGCCCGGAGTTCGACCGCACCGCCTTCGCCGACGTACGCGACCAGCTGCACCAGGGCCCCTCCGCCCTGACACCCGACAAGCGTGACGCAGCCATCGTCACCGCGCTGCAGAGCGACATCCGCACCAGCCAGGCCGCGCAGCACCCGTGGTTCGGCTTCGTGTTCCTCGACTCCACCCACGCCGGCTACCACCTGCCCGCCAGCTACCCGCCGGTGGCCACGCCGATGGCCAAGGAGATCGACTTCCTGTCCTTCGGCCCGGACCACGACCCGACGCCGGAGCTCAACCGCTACCGCACCGCCGTGCACTACGCCGACAGCCTGATCGGCTCGCTGCTGGACGACCTTCGCGCACAAGGCCTGGCCGAGAACACCATCGTGCTGGTCACCGGTGACCATGCCGAAGAGTTCAACGACCTCAAGCTGAACTACTGGGGCCACAACGGCAACTTCTCCGACTACCAGCTGCAGGTGCCGTTCGTGCTGCACTGGCCAGGCCAGCCCAGCGGCCATGAGATGCGCACCAGTTCGCATGAGGACTGGGTGCCGACGTTGATGCGCCACGCACTGGGCTGCGAGAACGCACTGAGCGACTTCAGTACTGGCCAGGACCTGCTGGCCGCGCCCACCACCAGCGAACGTGCGCTGGTGGTGGAGAGCTGGTCGCAGCGCGCGGTACGCCATGGCGATGCCATCTACGTGTTCGACAAGTTCGGCAACGCCACCGCGCTCGACCGGCACTACCGTCCGCTGCCGCAGCAGGCGCCGGACGCCGCCGCCATCCGCTCCGCATGGGAAGCGCTGACCCGCTTCCGCAACCGCTGAACTTCAAGGACCGATCCTGCATGAACCGTCCGCTGCGCATCCTGCATACCGAAGCCGCCAAGGGAATGGGCGGGCAGGAGATCTACATCTTCCGGCACATGCAGGTGATGCGCGCGCGTGGCCATGAAGTGTCGTTGCTGTGCCAGCCCGATGCGCGCCTGGCCACACTGGCACGCGACGACGGTTTCACCGTGCATACGCTGCGCATGGGAGGCCTGGCACGCCTGCTGCGCGGCGTGTGGTCGGTATCGCGACTGGTGCGCCGCGAACGCTACGACGTGGTCAACACCACCAGCCGCCGCGATGCGCTGATCGCCGCCGCCGGTGCACGCCTGGGCGGCACGCCGCTGGTGGTGCGCTCACGCCACCTGATGAGCCCGGTCAATTCGCTGCTGACCTATACCGGGCTTCCGCACCGGGTGTTGACCGTCAGCAGCTTCGTCAAGCAGCTGCTGGCCGACCGTGGCATTCCGGCCGAGCGCATCGGCATCGTGCCGCCTATCGCGGTTCCGCCGCGCTGGAGCGAGATCCGCAAGGCCGATCCCTGGCAGTGCCTGCAGGACGCGCGCGCGCAGGTGCGTGCCGAGCTCGGTTTCGGCGAACAGGACATCGTGGTCGGCTGCGTGGCGGTACTGCGCGAGCCCAAGGGCCATGCCGACCTGCTGCAGGCGATGATCCCGCTGTGCAAGGCCAACCCGGACCTGCACCTGGTGATCGTCGGTGATGGCCAGGCCGTGACGGAACGACTGCAGGCGATGTGCGCCGAGCACGGCCTGCAGCGCCAGGTGCACCTGCTCGGCTACCGCGATGGAGCCTGCCGGCTGATGGCCGGCTTCGACATCTTCGCGCTGGCCTCGCACAAGGAAGCGGCCGGCACCGTGTTCCTGGAAGCGGCTTATGTGGGCGTACCGATCGTAGCCACGCGGGTGGGTGGCGTGCCGGAGATGGTGGTCGATGGCAGCAATGCGATCCTAACCCGTTTGGGAGACAATGCCGCCCTGACAGGTGCCTTGCGCCTGCTGGTGGACGACCCGGAACGGCGGCGGCAGATGGGCCGCGCTGGCTGGGACTGGATGCACGGCGCACACCGCTTCACGCCGGACGGCCACGGTGAAGCCACCGAACACTACTACCACCAGTGGCTGAAGGAGCTGGGACATGGCTGATGCGCGAACCGTTCCGGTGCTGATGCACCACCATGTCAGCCCTTCGCCGGGCATGATCACCGTGTCGCCGGAAAACTTCGAAAGCCAGATCGCGTGGCTGGCAGGCAATGGCTGGACCTCACTGACGCTGGACCAGTACGCCGGCTTCCTGGCCGGCAAGCCGGTGCCGCGCAAGTCGATCGTCATCACCTTCGACGATGGCTACCTGGACAACTGGGTGTATGCCCATCCGATCCTGCAGAAGTACGGCATGCATGCCGTGGTGTTCGTGGTCACCGGCTGGATGGGCGAAGGCCCGGAACGTCCGCATGCCGGCATTGCCGGAGCGACGCTGCCTTCGACGCCGGACCATCGCGGCTGCGAAGCGGCGATCTACGAGCAGGACCGCAGTGACGACGTGATGATGCGCTGGAGCGAAGCACGTGCGGCCATCGCCGCCGGCACCTTCGAAGTGCATTGCCACACCCATACCCACACCCGCTGGCTGCGCCGTGACGATCTGGACCGTGCGCAGCGCCGCGCGGGCCTGAGCCGGGATCTGGCGATCTCGCGCGAAGTCCTGCAGGACAAGCTTGGCGAAGTGTCCGATACCTTGTGCTGGCCGTACGGTGATTTCGACCAGGATCACATCGAAGTGGCGCGCGAGCAGGGCTTCCGCTACCTGCACACTACCCACCCGTTCGGCCGCAACGTGATCGGTGGCGACCCGGAACGCATCTATCGTTTTGCGATCCGCAACCGCCCGGCCAACTGGCTGCGCAAGCGCATCCGCCTGAGTTACAACCCGCTGATCGCGCCGCTGTTCAATGGGTTCAAGGCACGCCAGAAGAAGATGGTGCCGGGGCCCTGAGCACGCCATCCTCCCGGGCCGCCGCAAAAGAAAACGCCCCGGAATTCCGGGGCGCTTTCTTTGTACGGATGTGCAGTCGCCTCAGCTGGCGGCTTCACGCACCGCAGCGGACAAGCGGTCCAGCGTCTGCTGCATCAGCGTAGCGTCATCGGCTTCCACGGTGACCCGAACCACCGGCTCGGTACCGGACGGCCGCAGGAACGCGCGGCCACGGCCGGCTACGGCCTGCTGCGCCACAGCCAGCGCGGACTGCACGCTTTCAGACTGCACCGTGGCCTTGGCCGAGACATTGCCCAGACGCACGTTGACGGTCTTCTGCGGCACCCGCACCAGGCCCTTCAGTGCCTGGCGCAGGGTCTGCCCACTGTTGCGCAGCGCGACCAGCACCTGCAGAGCGCTGACGATGCCATCACCGGTGGTGGCCCGGTCCAGGCACAGCAGATGGCCCGACGCTTCCCCACCGAGTACACCGCCGCCTTCGACCAATGCCTGGTGCACGTAGCGGTCACCAACGTTGCTGCGCACGAACGGGATCTGCAGATCGGCGAAAGCTTTCTCCACGCCGTAGTTGCTCATCAGCGTGCCGACCACCGGGCCGCGCAGGCGGCCTTCGTCCTTCCAGGCGCGGGCCAGGATGTACAGCAGGTCGTCACCGTCGACCGGGTTGCCCTGGTCGTCGGCCATCAGCACACGGTCGCCATCACCATCGAACGCGATGCCGAGATCTGCACGGGTCTCGCGGACTTTGGCCGCCAGGTTGTCGATATGGGTGGAACCCACGCCGGCGTTGATGTTGACGCCGTTGGGCTCGGCACCGATGCCGATCACCTCGGCCCCCAGTTCGCGGAACAGCAGCGGTGCGATCTGGTAGGTGGCGCCGTGTGCGCAATCCAGCACCAGGCGCACGCCACGCAGGTCGAACGCGCGCGGCACGCTGGCCTTGCAGAACTCGATGTAGCGGCCGACCGCTTCACGCGCACGCGATGCCTTGCCCAGCTTCTCCGATTCGGCGGTGGTGAACGGAACGTCCAGCGCCGCTTCCAGGGCAAGTTCGGTGGCATCGTCGAGCTTCTCGCCCTGGGCCGAGAAGAACTTGATGCCGTTGTCGTAATGCGGGTTGTGCGAGGCGCTGATGACGATGCCGGCGTCCACGCCCAGCGTGCGGGTCAGGAACGCCACCGCCGGGGTCGGCATCGGCCCCAGCAGCTGTACGTCGGCGCCGGCGGCGACCAGGCCGGCTTCCAGTGCCGCTTCGAACATGTAACCGGAAATGCGGGTGTCCTTGCCGATCACCACGATCGGCCGGCGCCCGTCCTGGCCGCGCTGGGCGACCAGGACGCGGCCCAGGGCATTGCCCAGGCGCAGCACGAAGTCGGCCGAGATCACGCCCTGGCCGACCCGCCCACGGATGCCATCAGTACCGAAGTACTTGCGGCCTCCCATCACGCCACCTCCGGCGCCGGCTGACGGCCCAGCATTGCCAGCAGATCGGACAGGCGGTCGCGCATTTCGCGGCGGTCGCAGATCTGGTCGATGGCACCGTGCTCCAACAGGAACTCCGAGCGCTGGAAGCCTTCCGGCAGCTTCTCGCGCACGGTCTGCTCGATCACGCGCGGGCCGGCGAAGCCGATCAGCGCCTGCGGTTCGGCGATGTTGATGTCGCCCAGCATCGCGAACGAGGCCGACACACCACCGGTGGTCGGGTGGGTCAGCACCGAGATGTACGGCAGGCCCGCTTCACGCAGCTTGCCCAGCGCGGCCGAGGTCTTGGCCATCTGCATCAGCGAGAACAGGCCTTCCTGCATGCGCGCACCGCCACTCTGCGAGAAGCACACGTACGGGGCGCCGATCTCGACCGCGGTTTCGGCGGCCAGCGCGAAACGCTCACCCACCACCGAGCCCATCGAGCCACCCATGAAGGCGAAGTCGAAGGACGAGGCCACCAGTGCACGGCCCTTGAGCAGACCGCGCATGGCGATCAGCGCGTCATATTCGCCGGTGTTCTTCTGCGCGATCTTGATGCGCTCGCTGTACTTCTTCTGGTCCTTGAACTTGAGCAGGTCGGTCGGGCCCAGGCGCGCACCGATCTCGGTGGTACTGTCGGCGTCGAACAGGGCGGCCAGGCGCGCACGTGCGCGGATCGCCATGTGGTGGCCGCACTTCGGGCAGACCTCCAGGTTCTCTTCCAGTTCCGGACGGTACAACGCGCTGCCGCAGTTGCTGCACTTTTCCCACAGGCCCTCGGGGACACTGCGCTTCTTGCTGGGGGTGTTGTCGGTGCGGATGCCGGACGGCATCAACTTGCTGAGCCAACTCATGCGGGAGGACACTTCCGTTCAGGGCGGCCCAAGGGCCGCAAAGGCGGACAGTCTAGCTCCGCTTTCCCCGCCCGTGCACCCCCTTGCCGGACACGGGGCCGCCGGAAAAAACCATGCTGGGACGTACGTTTAGCGCGGCAACGCCGTGCGGGTAGCGCCGGGCCATGCCCGGCGGATACCCTTGCGCCCCGCACCGCCGGGCATGGCCCGGCGCTACCGTTACTGGTCCAGCGCCTGCCGCAGCGGAGCCAGGAAGGTTCGAGCGCGCTGCGCGGCCTCCTCAGCCGAGCCCGCTTCGGCCAGCGCCGCCACCAGCGCGCTGCCGACCACCACGCCGTCGGCCTGGCGGGCCATCGCCGCAGCACTGTCGGCATCCTTGATGCCGAAGCCGGCCACCACTGGCACCGAAGCGCGCGCGCGCAGGGCCTGCAGGCGGGCACTGGCGGCATCGCTGTCCAGGCGCTCGGACGCGCCGGTGACACCGGCAAAGCTGACGTAGTAGAGGTAGCCACGGGCCAGCGCCAGCAGCTTGTCGGCGCGCGCTTCGCTGGTAGTCGGCGACGCCAGCAGGACCAGTGCCAGGCCCGCTGCATCGAAGGCCTGCTGCGCTTCGCCGGCTTCTTCCGGCGGCAGGTCGACCAGCAGAACGCCATCCACACCGGCCTCCACGGCTGCCGTTGCGAAGGCCGCGTAGCCATGGATCTCCACCGGATTCAGGTAGCCCATCAGCACCACCGGCGTCTGAGCGTCACGCTCGCGGAACTGCGCAACGGCCTTCAGCACGTAGCGGCTGCCAGCACCACGCGCCAGCGCGCGCTCGGAGCTGCGCTGGATGGTCGGACCGTCGGCCATCGGGTCGGAGAACGGCACGCCCAGTTCGATCACATCGGCACCGGCATCGACCAGCGCGTGCATGACCGGCACGGTGGCCTCCAGCGAGGGATCACCGGCGGTGATGAAGGGAATCAGCGCCTTGCGCTGCTGCTCGCGCAGTCGCTGGAAACAGGCATCGAGTCGGGAAACAGGCATCTCAGGCACATCCTTCAATCAGTTCAATCGCATCGCTGGTCCCCCAGTACATCTGGATGACCCTCCCTTCAAACAGTTCCACGCGGATGCCAAGGGCCGAGCCCGGGTCCTGCCAGGTGAGGTACTCGCCCTGGTCACCGTCGTAGGCATGCGGGCTGGATACCGGCGGCTTCGGGAACTGGGCCATGGCCTGGGCGCGGGTCATGCCGACACGCAGGCCGAACGGCCCGGGCTGCTGGGTCGGCGCCCCGCTCTCCGGATCCAGGCCGAGATCGAAACGGACGACGCGATCTTCATCGGTCATCATCGACACGCCCGGCGGCAGCCCCTTGCCGTCGTAGTACTCGCAACTGCCGCCGATGGCTTCGACCGCCCCTTGCGCGGTCCACGGCCCGAGTGCCTTCAGATCGGTCATATGCTGGCCGATCAGCACCTCGCCGGCATGGTCCAGCGCCACCGAGGCCACCGCGAGCGCGTCATCGCTGTCCTTATCTTCCACAGACGGCGGATCGTCAATCGGCGTACGCGCCATCGGGTCAAGATCATCGTTGGCGGCCTGCTGCACAGGCTGCGTGGTGGCCTTGGCGGCCGGTGCCAGCACCGGCGGCTCCGGCGGCTGGCACGCGGCCAAGCCCAGCGCCAGCAGCAGCACGCCGCTGTTCCGCAGCCGCGCGCTCACAGCACCAGCCCTTCGCGCGCGGCGATGGTGTGCACGTCCTTGTCGCCACGGCCGGACAGATTGCAGAGGACGATCTGGTCACGCGGACGACCGCGCGCCAGCTTGATCGCCTGTGCCAGCGCATGGCTGGATTCCAGCGCCGGCAGAATGCCTTCGGTGTGCGCCAGCAGGTGGAAGGCCTGCAGCGCTTCCTCGTCGGTGATGCCGAGGTAACGTGCGCGGCCGGTATCGGCCAGGAACGCGTGCTCCGGCCCGACACCCGGGTAGTCCAGGCCGGCTGATACCGAGTGGGTCTCGATGATCTGGCCGTCGTCGTCGCACAGCACATAGGTGCGGTTGCCGTGCAGCACGCCCGGCCGACCCGCCGCGATCGATGCAGCGTGGCGCCCGGTGCTGATGCCATCACCGGCAGCTTCGGCGCCGACGATCTCGACCTGACGATCATTGAGGAAGGCATGGAACAGGCCGATGGCATTGCTGCCGCCGCCGACGCAGGCGGTGATCGCATCCGGCAGGCGGCCGTACTCGGCCAGCATCTGCTCGCGTGCTTCGCGGCCGACGATGGCGTTGAAATCGCGCACCATGCGCGGGTACGGATCCGGACCAGCCACGGTGCCGATGATGTAGAAGGTGTCCTGCACGTTGGTGACCCAGTCGCGCATCGCTTCATTGAGCGCGTCCTTCAGGGTGGCCGAGCCGGAGGTGACCGGCACCACCGTCGCACCGAGCAGCTTCATGCGGTAGACGTTGATCTTCTGCCGCTCGATGTCGGTGGCGCCCATGTACACCACGCATTCCAGGCCCAAGCGCGCGGCAACGGTGGCACTGGCCACGCCATGCTGCCCGGCACCGGTCTCGGCGATGATGCGCTTCTTGCCCATCCGCGCGGCCAGCAGCGCCTGGCCGATGGTGTTGTTGATCTTGTGCGCACCGGTGTGGTTCAGGTCCTCGCGCTTGAGCAGGATCTGCGCACCGCCGACATGATCGCTCAGGCGCTGGGCGTGATAGATCGGGCTCGGCCGGCCCACGTAATGGGCCAGGTCGCGGTCATAGGCCAGCTGGAATTCGGGGTCCTGGCGGGCCTGGTCATAGGCCTGGGCCAGTTCCTGCAGCGGGCCGACCAGGGTTTCGGCAACGAAGCTGCCGCCGTAGCGGCCGAAGTGGCCCTGGGCATCCGGGAAGGCGTGGTAGTCGGCAATGGGGGAGGCAGACATGGAAGCGACCGCTGGTTCGAGACAGGTGGATACTCTAGCGCACGGGTCGTGACCGGAAAATGGATATTATCTGGCGCATATCGTCAGGAAATCTCACATGAGTCGTTCCCTGCTGCCTCCCCTCAATGCGCTGCGTGCGTTCGAGGCCACCGCCCGTCTGGGCGGGGTTGGGCGCGCCGCGCAGGACCTGCATGTCACCCACGGCGCGGTCAGCCGGCAACTGAAGCTGCTGGAGGATCATCTCGGCCTGGCATTGTTCCAGCGTGCCGGCCGCGGGCTGCGCCTGACCGCTGCGGGCACGCGACTGCAGGCCGCGTGCAGCGAGGCGTTCAGCGGCATCGAAGACTGCGTGCGCGAGCTGCGCCGGCCGACGGCGGCCCCAGCACTGGTGCTGGGCTGCAGCGGCAGCGTACTGGCGCGCTGGATGATCCCGCGCCTGCCCGTGCTGCAGGCCGCCCTGCCCGGCGTGCGCCTGCAGTGGTCGGCGCTGGATGGCAGTTTCACCGAAGCACAGGCGGCGCTGGATGCCGTGCTGCTGCTGGCGCAGGGGCCGTGGCCACGGGGCTGGCAGGTGCGTGAGCTGGCGCCGGAACGGGTCGGCGTGGTGGTGGCACCCTCGCATCCGGCCGCGCAGCGCCTGCGGCAGGTACCGCCCTCGGCGCTGCTGCAGGAAACGCTGCTGCACACCAGCTCACGGCCGCAGGCGTGGCCGGCGTGGGCGCAGGCGCACGATCTGGACACCGCGAAGCTGCAGCTGGGCACCGCTTTCGAACATCTGTACTACCTGCTGGAAGCAGCCGTGGCCGGGCTGGGCCCGGCGATCGCACCGGAGCCACTGGTGGCCGAAGATCTGGCAGCAGGCCGGCTGGTCGCACCGTGGGGGTTTACCGCCACCGGCGGCTTCTGGGTGCTGGCGCGGCCGGATGGCCCGGCCGATGCACGGGTGGACGCCCTGGCCGACTGGGCAGCAGCGCAACTGCAATGAGACGAGGCCCCGGGCGGCGTTCACCGCCCGGAGCCGGCAACACAGGCCTCAGCGACCGCCCATCGCGACCCGCTGCTGCTCCTCATGCACCTGCTGCTGGTGCGAAGGATCTGCCAGCAGCTTGGCACTGGTCTGCTCCAGCGACGGCGGCGCCTGGGCCAGGTCGACCGCGGTGCGGAAGCCCGGCGTCGTGCCCATCACGAACGCCTTGCCATCCTGCACCGTGATGCTCTGCAGCTTGTCGGCCGCGTCGATTCCGTTCTGCTTTGCATGCAGGGTGATATTGGCGGCAGCCTCTTCGGAAAACACGCTGGGAAGCTTGCTGCGGACGGCGTTGTGCAGTGCGTGGTCCGGATGCGATGCATCGTTCAGCGACGGCCCCTTCGGTACAGCCGCTGCAGGTTCATGGCCCTGCACACGGCCCGCCGCCAGCGCGGCAGCGGTCTGGCGACCGACAATTCCATCGGCCACCAGCCCCTGCTGTTTCTGCAGCGCGACCACCGCTTCGCGGGTGTGATCACCAAAACGACCATCCTCTGACAACCGATGGCCCTGCGCATCACGCACACCGAGCTGGTTGAGAGTCTGCTGCAACGCCTGCACGTCGGCGCCACGCTGCCCCTGCTTCATCACCTCGCTGGCCGCCGTGTGTGATGCAGCCGGCTGCACGGTGGCGGTTGGCCGGGACAGCGCAGGTTCGCCATTGCCGTGCAGCGGCGCGCGCACCTGGAATTCCGGCTTCGGTGTCAGCGCACCAACGATGCGGGTGCTTCCGCCATCCCAGTACCCGCCCGGCCGGATGGTGACTTCGGCCGGCCCGGTGCTTCCCTGTGAACCGATGAACTGGATGTTTCCCTGCGCGTCGTAGCCTTTGAAAATGCCGACATGCTGGCCCTGCGACGAGGAGAACATCAGGATGTCGCCCTGCTTCAGCGTTCCGTTCGGTTTGCGTGCTTCGGCAGCCGAGGTCACATCGAAATGCTCGCGTGCGTAAGCCGTGGTGTTCGCACCATTGAACAGCGTCGACGTAGTGAACCCCGCAGCGTTCTCGCCACGCACGTCGTAACCCGCGTTCTTCAGGCCGCGCCATACGAACGCCGAGCAATCCACGCCGAAGCGTCCGTCACCATCGAGGTCACGCTCCAGCCGGCTGCTGTCGCGACCCGGGCGCGGATGGTCCGGGCGCCCGTATTCGTACTGGCGGCCTGAGGCCATGAAATGCTGATAGGCCTCGTTGTAGAGCGCGGCACTGCCGACTGCAGCCGCGGCCTGGCCCGCAGCAGGCGCCGCCGCTGAAGGCGTCTGTACCTGCGGTTGGGTCTGGGCCTGCACGGGCGCGGCCGCCGGAGTGCGCGTGGGTGGCTGCTGCGTGGCAACCTCACCCGGCTGCCAGCCCTCGAAACGGCGGATGCCGTCGGCCAGCACTTCACGCTCGCGCACGCTCATCTGGCCGACGGTCTTCGAGCGCAGGTCGACACCCTGGCGATCGCCTTCGGCATAGATGGTGGCCGCCTGCTCCTTGTGGTGGGTGGTGCCGCTGTAATCCTTGGTGGAGTAGCTCGGCAGCATTTCCTCCACGGTCTTGTCGCCGAACCGGCGTTCGAGCAGCTGGATCTTCGCCACCCGGCCGGCTTCATAGCTTTCGAAAACCGCGTTGCCCCATTGGTCAAGATCGACCACGCCCTTGTAGCGCCCCTGCGCCGATTCCAGCGCCTGCTCGCGGGTACGCGGATTGGTTACCGTCTTGTCCGCGCTGCCGGCGAATTCAAACTTGAGGTTGCCAGGATTGTTGTTGCGCCACGAGACGCTGCCGCCTGATCGTTCGACGACACTGCCATCGTCCATTTCCAGCGTGCGCGTGGTACCTACGCTGCTGACCAGCCGGGTGATTTTTGGATCCGACATGAGCTGTTCCTTTGCCAGTGGTTGATTGGACCGCTCCCCTGGCGGTGATTACATTCCGTTGGAAAACACGTCGAGCACGTCCGCACTGACCCAGCCCTGTGCGCAGTTCCCGGCGTAACGTCCCGGCGCCGTCGCATGGCAGGCCTCGCCCCCCGTGGTCGCCAGGCCAGTGATCGGCCTGTCGCCATAGGTGTCACACAACGTGTTGCCCTTGCACTTGCCGACCGTCGCAGCGGGAACCGCAACGACGTAATAGAACAGCGGATTCTGTCCGGTACGCCCGATGCCCTGCACGCAGACCAGCTGCCCCTTCGACAGCTTCGCGGTCACGCTGGCCTTGCTGCCGGTGGATGGCACCGCACTCAACGTCTCCACGCCCTTGGCATCGGCTACGCCCGCGAAGAAACCCTGGTCGCCACAGTCCGGCGACAGTTCGACATCGTAGAAATCACCGCTGTCCACATCGCCGGCCGTGCAGCCGCTACCCGTACTGGCGTTGCTGCATTTCACGCCACTGGCCTGGATCAGCGCCGCCAGGCCGTCGGCAGCCGGTGCTGCCGCCGGAACCGTGGCCGGTGCTGTGGCAGGTGCATCTGCCGGTGCGGCAGCGGCCGGTGCCGATGCGGTCGGGGCGGATGAGTCACCAGCCGCACACGCGCCCAAGGCAAGCAGCAGACCGGGCACGAGCGTCAGGCGGGCCAGGCGGATACGGGGGAAAGAGAGATGGGGCATATCCATTGCGTCCTCGTTCGAAAGGTAAGGCGTATCTCAGGGGCGCGGCCAGCGACACGCACACGGCATCGCACCCAGCCAAGACAGGCTGGGCGCATTGTGTCCGATCAGATGTTCGGGGGGTGTCGACTTTTTGGCGCTGGAACCTGAATTACCCGAAAGCGTGATACTCATCGCATTCAGGATTCGCCCGCCTTCACGGCACGGCGGAATGCACCGTCGACGATGACATTCCGGGTGACCCCTCAGGTGACGCGGATCACTCCAGAACGGTGCAATCCGCGCGACGCACTTCTTCGACGAAGGTGCGCATTTTGTAGCCGTCCTTGATGCCCGGCTCCAGCTCGATGCCGCTGGAGACGTCCACGCCCCACGGCAGCGTCGCCAGCACAGCATCGTAGACGTTCTCAGGGTTCAGGCCACCGGCCAGCAGGAACGGCCGGTGCAACCCGGTCGGAACGCGGCCCCAGTCGAACGCCACGCCAGTGCCGCCACCGCCACCCGGGGCGTGGCTGTCGAACAGGAAGCCGGCAGCGCTGGGGTAGCGCAGCTGCAGGGTGCGGGCGTTGACCTCTTCACGGCCGCCCATGGCGATCGCCTTCAGGTACGGCATGTTGAAGCTGCGGCAGAAGCTTTCGTCTTCCTCACCATGGAACTGCAGCAGGGTCGGACGTACCGTACGCAGCACCTCGCGCACTTCCTCCTTGCTGTTGTTGCGGAACAGCGCCACCACGTCGACCATCGGCGCGATCGCCTGGCGCATCGCGCGGGCCTCGGCCGGTGCAACCCGGCGGCTGCTCTCGCGGGCAAAGATGAAACCCACTGCGTCCACGCCCAGCTCACCGGCCAGGCGGACGTCGCCGGCACGGGTCATTCCACAGAACTTGATGCGCGTACGGTAGTAGGAACGGCTCATAGCGTGACCTCGGCGGGCAGATGCCAGTTGTCGGGGTACAGGGGCCCAAGGAACACCAGGCCCTGCGGCGGTGCGGTGGGACCAGCTACGGTGCGGTCGCGCCCGGCCAGCAGTTCGGCGATCCATTCCACCGGTTTTTCGCCGCTGCCCACCAGGATCAACGATCCGACGATATTGCGGACCATGTGATGAAGAAATGCATTGCCACGTACTGCGACTTCGATCACTTCGCCATGACGGCTGACCTGCAGCGACTGCAGTTCACGCCGCGCATGCAGCGCCTGGCACTGCACCGAACGGAACGCGCTGAAGTCATTCTCACCAAGCAATGCCTGGCCGGCGGCATGCATCAGGGTCTCGTCCAGCGCACGGCGCTCCCAGCTCAGGGTCTGCCGGTCCAGCGCCGGCCGTACCTCGCGGTTGAGCAGCCGATAGCGATAGCGGCGCGCGCGCGCGGAGAAACGGGCGTGGAAATCATCGGCCACCGGCACGCACCAGCGCACCGCGATCGAGCGCGGCAGGCGGGTGGTGGTGCCGAGCATCCAGGCGCGCGGATCGCGCACCACGTCGGTATCGAAATGCACGACCTGGCACTGGCCATGCACGCCGGCATCGGTGCGGCCGGCGCAGATCACCTGCAGCGGCGCATCAGCCACCGATGACAGGGCCTGCTCGAGGCTGGCCTGCACGCTGGGACCACCCTCGCCCAGGTTCTGCCAGCCCCTGAAATCGCTGCCGTCGTACTCGACGCCAAGCGCATAACGCATGTGCTACCTCGATGTTGCGGATGGGGCGGCGCTCAGGCCGGATCGCGTTCGGACCAGACCGCCAGTTCGTTGCCACCGGGCTCGACGAACTGGAAGCGGCTGCCACCGGGGAAGGAAAACACCGCGCGCACGATCTCGCCGCCGGCGTCGCGCACGGCGGCCTCGACCGGTGCCAGTGCGTCGGCATACAGCACCAGCAGCGGTGCACCGCTGTCGCTGGCCCGCTGCGGCTGGCCACGGAAGAAGCCGCCCTGCAGGCGGCCATCGTCGAACGCCGTGTAGTCGCTGCCGTAGTCGACGAACGACCAGCCGAACACCTTCTCGAAGAAGGCACGGCTGGCAGCCGGGTCGCTGGACGCGAATTCAACGTAGTCGATGCGGCGTTCGCGGCTCATGGCAAGGTCCTTGTCGGCAGATTCGGTCACGGCAGGCGGGCCAGCAGTTCGCGGGCCTGGGCCTGGCTGTGCAGGTCACCGCCTTCGGCGACTTCCAGCAACAGGGTGCGCGCCGTCTGCGCGTCGCCCAGATCGAGGTAGGCAATGGCCAGTTCCAGGCGCTCCTGGCCGGCACGTGGCGACCAGCCGGCGTCGCCGGCAGGCGCGGCCGCGCTCGACGCGATGTCGTCGGAATGAGAGGCCTCGATGCTGCCATGGTCGATGCCGTCGATGGCTTCGGGATGAGCGGCATCCGCCGGCGCCTCGTTGTCATGCGCGTCGGCCGGCAGATCGAACACGCCGCGGAACTGCGGCTGCTGTTCGGCATGCAGTGCGTAGTCCGGCACCGCCACGTCGGCCGGCGCCTGCGGTACAACACGTTCGTCCTGCAGCGGCGCGGCGACGACAACCTCGTCGGCGGTGGTTGCGGAATCGTCCCAGCGCGGCAGATCGGTCACCGCTTCGGGCAAGGCCACCGCGTCCTCGTCGCGCAGCGTGTCGGCCTGCCAGTCGGCCCGTACCGCGTGCTCGGCGACGGGTTCGGCGACCACTACGTCGTGCACTTCGGTTTCGGTCGCCCAGTCGGGCATCGCCGGTTCCTGGCGGCCGTTGCCGGCAACAGCCGATGACCACGAGGACTGCTCGGCCAGCGTATCCAGCGCCGCACCCGCCGGCACCGCTGCGGCCAGGCCGGCGGCATCGTCTTCCTCACGCAGCGGCGGCAGCGGCGACGGCTTGCGACGACGCAGCAGCCAGGCGGCGCCCGCCGCCAGCAGCAGCACCGGCAGCCCCAGCCAGTACCACGGCGTTGCCGCATCGCGGGCATCCGGTGCCTGCGTCAGGCGCTGCTGCGCGGCGGCCAGGTCGTTGTCCTTCATCGCGATCAGCGACTGCTGCTGTTCCTTGAGCTTTTCAAGGTCGGCCACGCGCTGCTTCAGCTCGCCGATCTCGGCATCGCGGGTGGCGATGTCCTCACGCGCCTGGCGCAGTTGTTCGTTGCCCAGCATGTCACCCTCGCTGCCGGCAGCGGTGCCGGTGGTTGTGCCCGCGTGCGCGGCGTCGGACGCCAGCGCCGGAGCGATCTCAAGTCGTGCCCCATTGGCCGCAGCCGGGGAAGAAGCGTTCGTGGCTGCCGCCCTGGCAACCGGTGCGGCCATGCCCACCGGTTGCGGCACGGTACGTGCCTGCCGCCATTGCGCGGCATGCTCGCGCACGAGCGTCGCCGCTTCGGCAGCGTCGACCGCAGCAAGCGCATCACTGCCGGGCATGCGCAGCACCGCACCCTGCTTGAGCAGGTTGACGTTGCCGCGGATGAAGGCTTCGGGATTGGCACGCAGCAGGGCGATCATCGCGCGGTCGCGACTGACCTGGTTGCCACGTGCCACCGCACTGGCGATCTGCGACAGGGTCTGCCCGCGCTGCACGGTGATGCTGCCATCGGCCGCCGGTGCAGCAACTGGCGCGGAGGCCGCACGCGGGCGTGCCGGTGCTGGCGCCACCGCTGGTGGCGGCGTCGTGGGCGTCTCTGCTGCTGGCACCGAAGCCGGTGCAGGTTCGCGCACGATGGTATTGGAGAGCGTACCGGCCGGCGCGACGATTTCCGGCTCGGCCACGGCCAACGCACTGGGTGGCGCATCGACCAGTGCCGAGTACTCACGCACCAGGCGGCCCTGGCCCCAGTCGGCTTCGATCAGGAAGCTGAGCGACGGCGTCTCCACCGGCGCCTGCGAGGTGACGCGCACCACCGCCCTGCCCTGCGTGTCGCGGGTCAGTTCGAACTGCAGTTCACTGACCAGTCCGGTTGGCCGCTGCAGGCCGACACGTTCGAAGGTGACCGGTGAGGCCAGCGCCACGCGCAGGTTTTCCAGTTCGGACGGGTCCGCCGAGACCACCGGGATTTCGGCCAGCAGGGGCTGGCCCGGCTTGGACAGGACCCGGATGTCGCCCAACCCCAGGGCAAGCGCCGAACTGCTGGCCAGGGCGAGCAGTGCGGCGGACAGATAGGTGAGCGGGCGCTTTGCGCCCTTGGCCCGTTTATTCATGGGCAACACTATAAAGCGTGCGGACCGGGGTCCGCACCCACCGATGGGAGACCTTCGGTAGTGCCGGCCGCTGGCCGGCATACACGCACGCCCCCATCACGGCAATGCCGGCCAGCGGCCGGCACTACCGATGAGGCAACCGCTGTGATCAGCGCTGCTCGGCGGCGACCAGCTCGGCCAGCTGCACGGCATTCAACGCCGCGCCCTTGCGCACGTTGTCCGACACGATCCACAGGTTCAGGCCACGCGGGTGCGACAGGTCCTCGCGGATGCGGCCGACGTACACCGCGTCGGTACCCGACGCATGCGTGACCGGGGTCGGGTAGCCGCCAGCCTCGTGGCGATCCACCACTTCGATGCCCGGCGACTGCTCCAGCAGCGCGCGTGCTTCGGCCACGGTGACCTTGTCGCGGGTCTCGATCGCGACCGACTCGGAGTGGCCGTAGAACACCGGCACACGCACTGCAGTCGGGTTCACCAGGATGCTGTCGTCACCGAGGATCTTGCGGGTCTCCCAGATCAGCTTCATCTCTTCCTTGGTGAAGCCATTGTCCTGGAAGTCGTCGATGTGCGGGATCAGGTTGAAGGCGATCTGCACCGGGAAGCGCTGCGGATCGATTTCCTGGAAACTCAGCAGCTGGCCGGTCTGCTTGCCCAGCTCCTCGGTTGCCGAACGGCCACCGCCGGACACCGACTGGTAAGTGGAGACGTTGATGCGCTCGATGCCGTACTTGCGATGCAGCGGCGCCAGCGCCACCAGCATCTGCATGGTCGAGCAGTTCGGGTTGGCGATGATGCCGCGCGGACGGTTGGCGACCTGCTCCGGGTTGACCTCGGACACCACCAGCGGCACGTCATCGTCGTAACGGAAGGCCGAGGAGTTGTCGATCACCACCGCACCCGCTGCGGCGAACTTCGGTGCATATTCCTTCGACACGCTGCCGCCGGCCGAGAACAGGGCGATCTCGACGCCGCTCGGATCGAAGGTGGCCAGGTCCTGGACCTTGACCTTCTGGCCGTTGAACTCGATCTCGCCGCCGGCCGAACGCTCGGAGGCGAGGACGCTCAGGGTACCGACCGGGAAATCACGTTCGGCCAGGATCGACAACATGGTCTCGCCGACCGCACCGGTGGCACCGACGACGGCGACGTGGAAACTGCGCTGTGCATTGCTCATGGGGGAAACTCTCACGAAAACGGGGATGGGGAAAAAAACACGCACGACAGCTGGGTTCGGGGAACCTCCTCAAGCGGGGCGCGCGGAGGTTCCCTATCGTTTCCCGGTTTTTTTGCCCAGAGTCACGCGCGCGGCCATCGCCGCGTCAGCGTTGATCGCGCTCGGCATGCGCGATGGGCCGCCGTCCAGGCCGAGCCCGGCAACCAGATTATCCACGGCCAGCTGTACCATCGCCGTGCGCGTGGCCAGCGAGGCGCTGCCGATGTGCGGAGTGAGCACGACGTTGCGCAGCGCCAGCAGTTCGGGGCGTACCTTTGGCTCGCCTTCGTACACATCCAGACCCGCTGCAGCAAGGCGGCCGTTGGCCAGCGCATCGGCCAGCGCGATCTCATCGACCAGACCACCGCGGGCGATGTTCACCAGCGTCGCCGACGGCTTCATCTTCGCCAGCGCGGCGGCATCGATCAGGTGGTGCGAGGCCGGGGTATACGGCAGCACCAGCAGCAGGTGATCGGACTGCGCCAGCAGCGTGTCCAGGTCAACGTAACGGGCCGCCACCTCCGCTTCGGTCGCGGCCGGAAGCTGCGAACGGTTGTGGTAAAGCACCTTCATGCCGAAACCATGCGCGCCGCGACGGGCGATGCCCTGGCCGATGCGGCCCATGCCGAGGATACCCAGCGTGCTGCCGTGGATGTCGGCACCGAGCATGGTCTGGAACGACCACTGCTGCCACTGGCCTTCGCGCAGCCAGCGCTCGGATTCAGTGATGCGGCGCGCGGTGGCCATCAACAGAGCGAAACCGAGATCGGCGGTGGTTTCAGTCAGGACGTCCGGGGTATTGCTGGCGAGGATGCCGGCCGCGCTGAGCGCGTCGACGTCCAGGTTGTTGTAGCCCACCCCGACATTGGCGATCACCTGCAGCTGCGCGGCGCCGGACACCTGGGCCGCACCGATGCGCTCGTTGAGGGTGATGATGGCGCCGTCGGCGCTGGCCAGCTGTTCGGCGATCTGGTCGGGCGACCACGCGGTGACGGTGTCGGTGCTGCGCAGCTGCACTCGATCGCGCAGCGGCGCGATGGCCGCGTCGATCAGCGGCTGGCTCACCCACACGGTCGGCCGCGTGTCAGCCATCGATCTGCCCGGGAATACGCGGGGTGATCGTGCCAACATCGCCGCACTGCGCGCGATGACGCAGCGCCTGGTCCATCAGCACCATCGCCACCATCGCCTCGGCGATCGGGGTGGCGCGGATACCGACGCAGGGATCGTGGCGACCGGTGGTGACGACCTCCACCACGTTGCCGGCCGTGTCCAGCGACGGGCCGGGCAGGCGCAGGCTGGAAGTCGGCTTGAGCACGATCGAGGCGACCACCGGCTGGCCGGTGGAAATGCCACCGAGGATGCCGCCGGCATGGTTGCTGGCGAAGCCCTGCGGGGTCAGCAGGTCGCGGTGTTCGGTGCCCTTCTGTGCGGCGCTGGCGAAACCGTCGCCGATCTCAACGCCCTTCACCGCGTTGATGCTCATCAGCGCGGCAGCCAGTTCGCCATCGAGCTTGCCGTAGATCGGCTCGCCCCAGCCTGGCGGCACGTTGTCGGCCACCACGTCCACGCGCGCACCGACCGAATCACCGGACTTGCGCAGCGCATCCATGTACGCCTCCAGCTCGGGCACCTGTGCGGCGTGCGGCCAGAAGAAGGGATTGTCTTCCACCGCCGACCAGTCGAAACCGGCCGGGGTGATGTCGCCCAGCTGCGACAGGTAGCCGCGCACGGTCACGCCGAAGCGCTCGGCCAGCCATTTCTTGGCGACTACGCCGGCGGCCACGCGCATGGTGGTCTCGCGCGCGGAAGAACGGCCGCCACCGCGCGGGTCGCGGATGCCGTACTTGTGCCAGTAGCTGTAGTCGGCATGGCCCGGGCGGAACTGCTGGCCGATGTTGGCGTAGTCCTTGCTGCGCTGGTCGGTGTTGCGGATCAGCAGGGCGATCGGCGTGCCGGTGGTCAGGCCCTCGTACACGCCGGACAGGATCTCGACCTCGTCCGCCTCGCGGCGCGCTGAGGTGTGGCGGCTCTTGCCGGTAGCGCGACGCTGCAGGTCGTGGGCGAATTCGGCCGCGTCCAGCGCCAGCCCCGGAGGGCAGCCATCGATCACGCAGCCGATGGC
Source organism: Stenotrophomonas sp. 80084_Sma (assembly GCF_056481995.1). Taxonomy (NCBI): domain Bacteria; kingdom Pseudomonadati; phylum Pseudomonadota; class Gammaproteobacteria; order Lysobacterales; family Lysobacteraceae; genus Stenotrophomonas; species Stenotrophomonas sp. 80084_Sma. Next base: position 3,393,207 of record NZ_CM151177.1, read on the forward strand.
CGGCCCGTGCGACTCGCCGAACGTGGTGACGGTGAACAGCTTGCCGAACGAATTGGAACTCACGGGCGCTGCGCCGCCAGTTCGGTGATGCGCGCGCTGTGGGCGATCAGCTCGCGGCATTCGACCGCGAAGATGCCCATCTGGCCAACCTTGAATTCGATCCAGGCGAAGTCGACTTCCGGCAGCAGCTTGATCAGGTGCTGCTCGGACTCGCCCACTTCACAGATCAGCAGGCCGTCCTCGCTCAGGTGCAGCGGGGCATCGCGCAGGATCTTCAGCACCAGGTCCAGGCCGTCGTCACCGGCACGCAGGCCCATCTCCGGCTCGTAGGAGTATTCCTGCGGCAGGGCATCGGTCTCGTCGTTGGTGACGTACGGGGGGTTGGTGACGATCAGGTCGTAGTGGCGACCGGTCAGGCCGTTGAACAGGTCCGACTTGAGCAGGGTCACGTTGTGCGCCTGCAGGCGTTCCTTGTTTTCCTCGGCCAGCGACAGCGCGTCGTCGCTCAGGTCGACACCGTCCACTTCCCAGTTCGGGTAATAGTGGCCCATGGCGATGGCGATGCAGCCCGAACCGGTGCACAGGTCCAGCGCACGGCTGACATCGCGGCCGGCCAACCACGGCTCGAAGCCGCACTCGATCAGTTCAGCGATCGGCGAGCGCGGCACCAGGGCGCGCTTGTCGCTCTTGAAGCTCAGACCGGCGAACCAGGCCTCACCGGTCAGGTAGGCGGCCGGGATGCGTTCGTCGATGCGACGCTGGAACAGTTCCAGCACACGCACCTTCTCTTCCTGCAGCAGACGCGCCTGGCCGTAGGCCGGGCCCAGATCGTGCGGCAGGTGCAGGCTGTGCAGCACCAGCTGGGTGGCCTCATCCAGCGCGTTGTCGTAGCTGTGCCCGAAGGTCAGCCCGGCTTCGTTGAAACGGCTGGTGCCGTAGCGGATCAGATCGATGATCGTGTGGAGTTCGGCGGCCGTTTCAGCGGTCATGGCGGTACTGCGGGCAAAGTGGCCCTCGATTATAGGGGCTGGCGCCCGCGGCGGCATCCGTTGCGGCAGAAACGATCGAGCCGCAGCCGGTATGATGGAGCCCACTTCGCGCGGGGGCTCCCATGTTCAATCGCAACGCCGGCATCATCCTGCTGATCGCCCTGGCGGCGGGTCTCGGCCTGCTGGCCGCCCAGCAGGTGTTCGCGCCGAAGCCGCCGGCCAATGCCCCGGCCACCGAAGCGATCACGCTGTACCCGCAGCCGCGCGAACTGCCCGACTTCAATCTGGCCCAGTCCGACGGCACCCGCCTGATCCCGGGCGAACTGAAGGGTCACTGGACCCTGGTGTTCTTGGGCTTCACCTTCTGCCCGGACGTCTGCCCGACCACCCTGGCCGAGCTGGCCGGCGCGCAGAACCAGTGGGAGGCCCTGCCCGACAGCCTGCGCCCGCGCGTGCTGTTCATCTCGGTCGACCCGGACCGTGACAGCGCCACCCGCCTCGGCGAGTACGTGCACGGCTTCCACAAGGACACTCTGGCCGCCACCGCCGATGTGCCCTCGCTGGAGCGCTTCGCCACCTCGCTGGGCTTCGTGTTCCAGAAGGTGCCGGGCAAGCACTTCGACGAGAACCCCGAGGATTACACCGTCGAGCACTCGGCCAGCCTGGCCGTGCTCGACCCGCAGGGCCGCCTTGCCGGCCTGGTGCGGCCCCCGTTCAACGCGCCGGCCATTGCCCGCGACCTGCAGAAGCTGACCGAGAAAACCGCCCCATGAGCCTCACCACCGCCCTGACGTACGCCCTGCCCCACCGCCTGCTGTCCTCGATGGCGCGTTCGCTGGCGTACTCGGACGATCCGCGCGTGTCGCGCTGGCTGATCGACACGGTCACCCGCAAGTTCAACGTCAATCTGGACGAAGCGGCCAACCCGGACCCGCGCAGCTATGCCACCTTCAACCAGTTCTTCACCCGTGCGCTGAAGCCGGGCGCGCGCGTGGCCGATGCCGATCCGCGCAGCCTGGTGATGCCGGCCGATGGCCGCATCAGCCAGCTCGGCAGGATCGAAGCCGGCCGCATCTTCCAGGCCAAGGGCCAGTCGTTCACCGCCGCCGAACTGCTGGGCAGTGACGAGGATGCCAAGCCGTACAACGACGGCCTGTACGCCACCGTGTACCTGTCGCCGCGCGACTACCATCGCGTGCACATGCCGTGGACCGGCACCCTGCGCGAAACCGTGCACGTGCCGGGCCGCCTGTTCAGCGTCGGCCCGGCCGCCGTCAACGGCGTGCCGCGCCTGTTCGCGCGCAACGAACGCCTGGTCTGCCATTTCGACACCAGCTTCGGCCCGATGGTCAGCGTGATGGTCGGTGCGCTGCTGGTGTCCGGCGTGGAAACCGTGTGGAGCGGCGAAGAAATTCCGGCCTACGGTGACCGCATCACCCGCAAGGACTACCGCGGCCGGGGCATCCAGCTGGAGCGTTTCGCCGAGATGGCGCGCTTCAACTACGGCTCGACCGTGATCGTGCTGCTGCCGCCGGGCGTAGCCGAGTTCGCCCCGCAGCTGGGCGCCGAAAGCCCGGTGCAGCTGGGCCAGGCGCTGGCGAAGCTGCGCTGACAAAAAAGGGGACGGAGGGGATTAAGTCGTTTATGCATAAACGACTTAATCCCCTCCGTCCCCTTTTTCCACAACGGAATGCCGGCCAGCGGCCGGCACTACCGGTACGCGCATTACTGCAGGGCTGGGGCCGGGCCGACGTCCATGCCGTCGTAGTCTTCCACGCCCTTTTCCGCGGCCAGGGCAGCGAATTCCTGGTTGCGGCGGTCCAGCGAGGCTTCGTCGTGGATCTCCACACGCTCCACGTGCAGCACGTGGAACGGCGCATCGCCCTCTTCCGGCTCCTGCTCGAACAGTTCCACGAAGGTATAGCCCTGCGCCTGCAGGTGCTCTGCCAGTGCCTGCAACGGCTCAGCCGTGGAGTGCACGAAGAAGTACCCCCACAGCAACGGGCCGGTGATGTCCCAGTCGGTGTTTTCGCGGAGGTTGGCGAACAGGTTGCGGGTGTCTTCGAGATCCATGTGGGTTCCAGAGGTCGTGGGGGATTACTTGTCGCAGCCCTGCAGCTTCAGCGTCTGGCCGTGGCGCAGGCTGTAGGCCGGGGCCTTCAGGCCGTTGGCGCGGGCCAGGGTCGGCACGTCGCACTGGAACTTCGCGGCAATGGCGCCCAGGGTCTCACCCCGGCCCACCTTGTGGCTGCGCACCGGCTTCGGCCGTGCCGCCGGGCGCGGCGTGGCTACCGGAGCGACCGGTGTGGTCGGCACGCTGGTGGAGGCCGCGGCGTCGGCCACCGGCACCACGCCGCCCACGGCCACGCTGCCGGTGTAGCTGGCGGCGGTCGGGCGCTTGATCGCCGCGTTCAGATCGGCGGTGATCAGGGTGCGGGCCAGGTCGGCACGCGGGCCACTGACGCAGTTGCGCTGGTACAGGCCGGCAATGCGGGTGGTGGCGTTGATCAGCGTGCCGGCCGGAATCCAGCCATCGGCCTCATAGCGCGGGTTGAGATTGCGCAGCGCGCGCATGTAGCCATCACGGGTGCCGTGGCTGCCCAGGCAGATGGTCAGTTCGTAGATGGTGGTCGACTTGGCCAAGCGCAGCGTGGCCGGCTGCGCGCTGATCTTCGGGAACTCCACGCCGTATTGCTGCGGGTGCAGGAAGATCCAGGCCGCGGCGATCACCATCGGCACGTAGTCCTTGGTCTCGCCGGGGAACTGGTTGTAGACGCTGTCGGTCCAGAAGCTCTGCCCGGCGCTCTGCTTGAACACGCGCGCGGCGCGGCCTTCGCCACCATTGTAGGCGGCCACCGACATTTCCACGTTGTTGTTCAGTTCGCGCAGGCGTTCGTTGAGGTAGCTGGCGCTGGCCTCGGCCGCACTGCGTGCATCGAAGCGGGTGTCAAAGCCGGTGCCATCCGGGCCGAGGCCGAAGCGGCGGCCGGTGGCCGGCATGAACTGCATCAACCCGGCGGCGCCAGCGCGCGATGAAGCATGCACGCGGCCATTGGACTCCTTGGCCATGATGCCGAACAGCAGCGCTTCAGGCAGGCCACGCTTCTCCCACTCCGGCCACATCACCGCACGCAGGTTCTGGTAGTTCTCGTAGCTGGTCAGCAACGCCGGGCGCATGTCGGTCAGCCAGCGGCGGATGCCGGCCTGCACCGCCGGGTTGTATTCGACCATGCTGTCGAAGGCATGTCGCTTGTCGTTGAGCAGCGCTGCAGCGCGCGCGGCCTCCGGCACGTCGGCGGTGAGCGGGCCGATATGGTCGGGGTCGGCTTCCAGGCGGTCACCGCCCTCATCGGCCACGTCATCGCTGGCAGCGGCATCAGCATCATGCTTGAGCAGACGCTTGTAGCTGGCCAGCAGGGTGCCCATCTGGCAGCCCTTCTGCTTCACGCAGTCGTTGAGGACATCTTCCATGTCCTCCAGCGCGGCGTCCGCCTCGTTGCTGCCCTTGGGGTCGGCATTGGCGACCAGCAGCAGCGCATCGCTGTAGCGCTTCTCGGCGGCGGTCATGCGCTGCTGCAGCGCATCCACCTTCACCTTGTCCCGGGCCGAAACCCGCTGCGCATGGGCGTCGGGCGCCAGGGAAACCAGGCCGGCCAGGGCCAGCAGCGGCCAACCGCGGGAAATCAGGACAGGAACGGGCATTGATGGCACTGTGTGCGAAACAGGCAGGCAGAGTAGCGGCGCCGCCAAGGTCCGGGCAAGCCGACCTTCGGCCCGTCACCGCCGGCGGTTAACATTGGGCTATTCACCACAAGGGCTGGACCATGGATCCGATTCTGCTCGGCAAAGGCATCACCGACGATATTGCCGTCACCCTGCTGCCGAAACTCGGCAACCGCCACGGCCTGGTGGCCGGCGCCACCGGTACCGGCAAGACCGTGACCCTGATGACCCTGGCCGAGGGCTTCTCGCGGCTGGGCGTGCCGGTGTTCCTGGCCGATGTGAAGGGCGATGTGTCCGGCCTGGCGGTGCCCGGCCCTGGCGCCGAAAACCTGCTCAAGCGCGCCGCCGAGATCGGCGTGGCCGACTACGCACCGGCCGCCAGCCCGACCATTTTCTGGGACCTGTACGGCAAGCTGGGTCACCCGGTGCGCACCACGGTCAGCGAGATGGGCCCGACCCTGCTGGCGCGCATCCTCGAGTTGAACGACACCCAGTCCGGCGTGCTCGACATCGTGTTCAAGCTGGCCGACGACCGTGGCCTGCTGCTGCTGGACATGGACGACCTGCGCGCCCTGCTCGGCCTGGTCGCCGAGGAACGCAAGGACATCTCCACCGAGTACGGTCTGGTCAGCGCGCAGTCCATCGCTGCGATCCAGCGCTCGGTGTTGCGCCTGGCACAGGATGGCGGCGAGAACTTCTTCGGCGAACCGGCCTTGGAACTGGCCGACATCATGCGGGTCAATCACGACGGCCGCGGCGTGATCGGCATCCTCGCCGCCGACCAGCTGGTGCTCAAGCCCAAGTTGTATTCCACCTTCCTGCTGTGGCTGCTGTCGGAGCTGTTCGAGCAGCTGCCGGAGGTGGGCGACCTGGACAAGCCGAAGCTGGTCTTCATCTTCGACGAGGCCCACCTGCTGTTCGACGACGCACCGGCCTCGCTGGTGCAGCGCATCGAGCAGGTGGTGCGCCTGATCCGCTCCAAGGGCGTGGGCGTGTATTTCTGCTCGCAGTTCCCCGACGACGTACCGGGCAACATCCTCGGCCAGCTCGGCAACCGCGTGCAGCACGCACTGCGTGCGTTCACCCCGCGCGACCAGAAGGCGGTGAAGACCGCTGCCGAGACCTTCGTGCCGAATCCGAAGCTGGACGTGGCCAAGGTGCTCAGTCAGCTCGGCACCGGCGAAGCACTGGTCTCCACGCTGCAGGACAAGGGCGTGCCGATGCCGGTGCAGCAGACGATGATCGCACCGCCGCGCTGCCGGATGGGGCCGATCACCGAGGCCGAGCGCACCCAGGTGCGTGCCGGCAGCCCGGTCGGCAGCCGCTACGACACCGCGATCAACCGCGAATCGGCCGCCGAGCTGCTGGCCCAGCGTGCGCAGAAAACAGTCGAGCAGGCGCAGGCTCCCGCCGCCCGCAGCCGCGAGCAGGACGAAGCGCAGGAAGGCGGTTTCGGCCAGGCGATCAAGGATGCGATCTTCGGCACCAAGCGCCGCCAGGGCATGATCGAGACCATGGCCAAGCAGACCACGCGTACCGTTGGCACCAAGCTGGGCAACCAGATCGTGCGCGGCCTGCTGGGCGGCATCTTCGGCGGCAAACGCTGACCTGCCCTCCCGGGGTCGGAGGCCTTTCCTGTGGAAAGGACCCGGCCCCATCGTTCCCCTGAAAAGAAGTTGCACCACATGTCGCGTTGGCGTCCCCCTGCAGAAAAGAGTACCGCCCTGATCACCGCCTCCGGCCACGCCCGGTTGAAGGCCGAACTGGATGAGCTGTGGCGTGTGCGCCGCCCGGAGGTGGTGAAGGCGCTGGCCGCCGCTGCCGCGGAAGGCGACCGCTCCGAGAACGCCGAGTACACCTACCGCAAGAAGCAGCTGGGTGAAATCGACCGCCGCGTGCGCTACCTGACCAAGCGGCTGGAATCGCTGCGCGTGGTCGACACCACGCCGACCGATCCGCAGGCGGTGTTCTTCGGCGCATGGGTGGAACTGGAGAACGTGGACAGCGGCGACACCAGCCGCTACCGCATTGTCGGGCCGGATGAGACCGATGCTGGCCTGGGCTGGATCAGCATCGATTCACCACTGGCGCGCGCGCTGCTGAAGAAGCGGCTGGATGATGAATTCTCGGTGGAGCTGCCCGGCGGCCAGTTCACCTTTGCGGTAATCGGGGTGGAATACGAGCCGTTGTAGAGTCGACTGTCAGTCGACTACCGCGCGAAGCGCGGCACAAACCTCCGCAGCCGGACGGCAAACGCACCGCGATCCTCAATCGCGGTTGATGACTCGCCGAAGCCATCTGTCAGGCGTTCACGGCCTCGGAACGAAGAGCAGTCGACTGACAGTCGACTCTACATAGCCCCGTGCAACGGCGGCGGATACTGGCGGCCGGCACGCAACGGGCGGAAGTACGCGGCATCTGCATAGAAGTCGGCGTCCTGTCTCTCGTGCCAGCCCGGAACTCCAGCCAACGGCAGCGGACGCAACTGCAGGGGATCGGTCACTGCCCTGCCTTCGGCGATGGCCGCGGTCACTGCGTCAACGCAGGTGTCATCGGCTTTGCCGTGCACCACCACGCACTTGCCCACCAGCCGGCGGCCCGGCAGCAGCGCCTGCTCCATCAGCGCGTGCCCGAATACCGTAGCGATGGCAATGTCGCCGCTCAGCCAGTGTCTCGATTCGAACAGCGCACACCAGTCGTGCACATCCCAGGCAGCCAGCAGCGTGTGATCGCGCACACGCACGATCACGCCGGTTTCGTCGAACTGGGTCAGTGCCGCCTGCGCGCGGTTGCGCTGACCCGGCGGCATCGCCTCGATATGCCGGCACTGCTGCGCATTGAGCGCCTGCTTGAGCTGCGGGTAGTGGGCCCACACCAGTGCGTTGAACAGGTCATGCCAGTTGTCGGCGCGGGTGGCGATGCGGCCCTGTGCGATGCGGGCTTCGTAGTGCAGGCCGTCGGCCAGCAGCCTGGCATCCTGCTCGACCAGCTGCATGCCCGGTAGCGCGAGGCGTGCCTCGAGCGCTGCAATGGACGGCCACTCCGGGCCTTCCAACAGATCACGAACGTCGCGCAATCCGGCAAACACCGGGTGCCCGAACACCTGTGGATCGACCGCCGCACGCGGCGGCGGCACGAAACGGCGGACGCCGCTGCCGTCACCGGGGGCGGTCGTCGCCGCGGTCACAGCATCTTGAGATCGAATGCCGGGCGGGTGGCGGCCGGCAGCGCGTCACCGTACAGGTCGTGCTCGTCGCTCTCGGTGATGTCCACGTCGACGAACTCACCCACGCGCAACGGCACCTGGTCGGCATTCTGGATGTGCACCAGGCCATCGATCTCCGGGGCATCGGCCTTGGAACGGGCCACCGCGATATCGCCTTCGATGGCGTCGACCAGGCACTGCTGCACGGTGCCGATCTTGGCCTCCAGGCGCGCAGCGGAAATCTGCGCCTGCTTTTCCATGAAACGGGCCAGGCGCTCCTGCTTCACTTCCTCCGGAACCGCATCCGGCAGGTCGTTGGCGGTGGCACCCTCGACCGGCGAATAGGCGAACGCGCCGACGCGGTCCAACTGCGCTTCGTCGAGGAACGACAGCAGCTCTTCGAACTCGGCCTCGGTCTCGCCGGGGAAGCCGACGATGAAGGTGGAACGCACGGTGATGTCCGGCGCGATACGGCGCCAGTTCTGCACGCGCTCCAGGGTCTTCTCGACCGCGCCTGGGCGCTTCATCAGGCGCAGGATGCGCGGGCTGGCATGCTGGAACGGGATGTCCAGGTACGGCAGGATGCGGTTTTCGGCCATCAGCGGCACCACCTCGTCCACGTGCGGGTACGGGTAGACGTAGTGCATGCGCACCCACGCATCCAGCTCGGACAGGCCTTCGCACAGCGCCTTCAGACGGGTCTGGTAGGCCTTGTCGCGCCACATCTTCTCGGCGTACTTCACGTCCACGCCGTAGGCCGAGGTGTCCTGCGAAACCACCAGCAGCTCGCGCACGCCACCACGCACCAGGCGCTCGGCTTCACGCAGCACTTCATCCACCGGGCGCGAGACCAGCTTGCCGCGCATCGACGGAATGATGCAGAAGCTGCACTTGTGGTTGCAGCCCTCGGAAATCTTCAGGTAGGCATAGTGACGCGGGGTCAGCTTGATGCCGTAGTCGGGCACCAGGTCCACGAACGGATCGTGCTTGGGCGGCAGCGCTTCGTGCACCGCTTCCATCACGCTCTGGTAGTCCTGCGGGCCGGACACCGCCAGCACGTTGGGGTACGCCTCGCGGATCTGCTCCGGGCGCTTGCCCAGGCAGCCGGTGACGATGACCTTACCGTTCTGGTTCATCGCCTCGCCGATCGCGTCCAGCGACTCGGTCACCGCCGAATCGATGAAGCCGCAGGTGTTGACCACCACCACGTCGGCCGAATCGTAGGACGGCACGATGTCGTAGCCTTCCGAGCGGAGCTGGGTAAGGATGCGTTCGGAATCGACAAGGGCCTTCGGGCAGCCAAGGCTGACGAAGCCGACTTTGGGGTTCAGCTGGGACATGGAATCGCGGGACTCTGGGGGCCTGGGCCCCTGCCGTCGTGGCAGGGGTTCCTGGGGGCCGGGGCCTGAAAGGGCGCCAGTATACCGGGGTTGGCGGCCGCGCTCTGAATGGCCAGCCGCCCGATCACGCACAGCCGCTGACACCGCGCTAACCCACGCAGCGCCGACAATGCGGTTCTGTTCACCGCAACGAGATGGAAACGATGGCCGAGTGGATCACCCTGGATACGCATCACGGCCCGGTACGGGCCTGGCACGCCCTGCCGGAGGGCACCCCGCGTGGCGGGCTGGTGGTGGTGCAGGAAATCTTCGGCGCCAACCCGCACATCCGCGGCGTGGCCGAGCGCTTCGCGGCCGAAGGCTATGCGGTGCTGGCGCCGTCCTTTTTCGACCTGATTGACGGCACAGAAGCCGATCCGGACGCCCTGCCCTATGACGCCGACGGCGTGAAGCAGGGCCTGGAACGGATCAGCGCACTGGGCATGGAGAAGGCGCTGGAGGTGGTCCGTGCCGCAGCGACCCGGCTGGCCCCCTACGGCAAGGTCGGCACGGTGGGCTACTGCTGGGGCGGCACGGTGGCGATGCTGTCGGCCCTGCGCCTGGGCCTGCCCTCGGTCAGCTACTACGGTGCGCGCAACGTCCAGTTCCTGGATGAGACACCCAAGGCCCCGGTGATCTTCCACTTCGGTGCCCAGGACAAGAGCATCCCGCCGGAGGCCGTGCAGGCCCATCGCGAGAAGCTGCCGCAGATGGCCACCTTCGTCTATCCGGCCGACCACGCCTTCAACCGGGAGGTCGGACATGCGTATGATCCAGACAGCGCCACCCTGGCGCTGCAACGCACCCTGGACTTCTTCTCGGAGCATCTTGGATGAGCGAATTCGAACTCGATTCACGCCTGGCCACCGATAGCGTGCTGGTGGCGGAAGGACCGTTGTCGCAAGTGCGGCTGATGAACGACGAACGATTCCCCTGGCTGGTGCTGGTACCGCGCCTGGCCGGGGTGACCGAGTGGATCGAGCTGGACGGCGAGCAGCAGGACAAGCTGCGCACCGAGCTCAACCGCGCCTGCAAGGCCCTGAAGGGCGCCGACGGGGTGGAGAAGATCAATATCGGTGCGCTGGGCAACATCGTGCGCCAGCTGCATTTCCATGTAATCGGCCGCCATGACGGCGACCCCGCGTGGCCAGGCCCGGTCTGGGGCAGTGGCCCCGCGCATCGCTACGAGCCGGGTGCGCTGGACCAGCATGTCGCCTACTGGAAGGAACGGCTAGGATATCCAGCCCAGTCCTGAGCGTTTGCCGACCCGATGCGATTCAACCTCGTTGCCGCCGTCCTGCTGATCCTGATCGGCCTGTTCATGCTCGCCAGCAACCTCGGCTGGACGCACCTGAACCTGTCCAAGCTGCTGTTGACCTGGTGGCCGGTGGCACTGGTGGGCGTGGGCATCGCGATGCTGTTCGGTCGCGGGAAATAAGCTGGCGCCGGGCCATGCCCGGCGAGCGCAGCGTGTGGCCGCACCCATGAAAACGCCGGGCATGCCCGGCGTTTTTGTCATGCGATGGCGCGCCGCTCAGGTCCGCGGCAGGGTCACGCCGGTCTGGCCCTGGTACTTGCCACCACGATCGCGGTACGACGTCTCGCAGATGTCATCGGCGGCCGCCTGGAAGAACAGCATCTGCGCCACGCCTTCATTGGCGTAGATGCGTGCCGGCAGCGGCGTGGTGTTGCTGAATTCCAGGGTGACGTGGCCTTCCCACTCCGGCTCCAGCGGGGTCACGTTGACGATGATGCCGCAGCGCGCGTAGGTGCTCTTGCCCAGGCACACCACCAGGGTGTCGCGCGGGATGCGGAAGTACTCCACGGTGCGCGCCAACGCGAAGCTGTTGGGCGGGATGATGCATTCATCGCCGACGATATCCACGAAGCTGCCCGGATCGAAGTGCTTGGGATCGACGATGGTCGAGTTGATGTTGGTGAACACCTTGAACTCGCGCGAGCAGCGCACGTCGTAGCCGTAGCTGGAGGTGCCATAGCTGACGATGCGCTCGCCGTTGGCCTGCTTGACCTGCCCGGCCTCGAACGGCTCGATCATGCCGTGCTGCTCGGACATGCGGCGGATCCAACGGTCACTCTTGATGCTCATGCTTTGTCCTGGGGTACGAGGGGGCGCGAGGATTCTAGCAGGGGGCCGGGCGTTGCCGGCGGCCCCTGCCCTGGCACTTACAGCAGCGACGACAGGATCGGGATCGAGGCACGCGGACGCTTGCCAACCTCCTCGATCAGGCGCTGGGCGGCATGGCGGTAGGCCTGGGCCGGGACCGAATCCGGCTGGGCCACGGTGATCGGGGTACCGGAATCGCCCTGCTCGCGGATGCCGATCTGCAGCGGCAACGAACCCAGCAACGGCACGCCGTACTGCGCGGCCATGCGCTCGCCGCCGCCCTCGCCGAACAGGTGCTCGACATGCCCGCAGCTGCTGCAGGTATGCACCGCCATGTTCTCGACGATGCCGAGCACCGGCACCTCGACCTTCTCGAACATCTTCAGCGCCTTCTTCGCATCCAGCGTGGCGATGTCCTGCGGGGTGGTGACGATCACCGCGCCGGCCAGCGGGATCTTCTGGGTCAGGGTCAGCTGGATGTCACCGGTGCCCGGTGGCAGGTCGATCAGCAGGTAGTCCAGGTCATCCCACAGGGTGTCATTGAACAGCTGGGTCATCGCCGAGGTGGCCATCGGCCCACGCCAGATCATCGGCGTGTCTTCTTCGATCAGGTAGCCGATCGACATGGTGTCCACGCCGAACGCACGCAGCGGCTCGATGCTCTTGTTGTCGGGGCTTTCCGGGCGACCGGACAGGCCCAGCATGGCCGGCACGCTCGGCCCGTAGATGTCCGCATCAAGCACGCCCACGCGTGCGCCGAGCTGCTGCAGGGCCACGGCCAGATTGACCGCAGTGGTCGACTTGCCGACGCCGCCCTTGCCCGAACCAACCGCGATCACGTTGCGGATGCGGGCATGCGGCGTAAGTCCCTTCTGGACCTGGCTTGCATGGGGACGGCGGGGAGAACTGTTCACAACGAGCACCGGCGGGGTCAGGGGGAATAACCGAGCATCATACAAGCTGGACGTAACCTGACTGAAATTCAGGATTGCTACAGATTCGTGCACAGCTTGTTAAGTTCATGTTACGTTCGACCCGCACTGTTTTGGGCTGCGGAGCTGGCATTTCCAGCCCGCGCGATGGCGCATGCGCAGTGCCGTTTTTGTTTTTGCTCTCCAATGGAACTACATGAACTACGTAAGCAACACCGCACGTCGCAACACGCTCGCCGTCGCCCTGATTTCCGCTCTGATGGCCGCCGCCCCGGCAATGGCCCAGGACAAGGCGACCAACCTGGACAAGATCACCGTCACCGGTTCGCTGATCCCGCAGACCCAGGTTGAAACCCAGACCCCGGTGATGTCCATCACCGCCCAAGACATCCAGACCCGCGGCTTCAGCAGTGTTGCTGAAGTGCTGCAGCAGTCGTCGCTGACCACCGGCGGCCTGCAGGGTGGCCAGACCTCGGGTTCGTTCACCCAGGGCGCCGAAGCTGCCGGCATGTTCGGCCTGAACCCGGGCTACACCAAGTACCTGATCAACGGCCGCCCGATGCTCTCGTATCCGGCGCTGTACAACGGCAGCGAAACCTTCAACAACATCAGCGGCATTCCGATCGACATCGTCGAGCGCATCGAAGTGCTGCCGGGCGGCCAGTCCTCGCTGTACGGCTCGGACGCAATCGCCGGTGTGGTCAACATCATCCTGAAGGAGCGCATGGACGGCGGCACCATGACCCTCCGTGGCGGCACCTACACCGAAGGCGGTGGCAGCAACATCCGCTTCAGCGCCGCCAAGGGCATCAACGCCTTCGACGACCGCTTCCATGCACTGTTCAACGTGCAGATCGAGAACGGCAGCCCGATCTGGGGCTACCAGCGCGACATCACCCGCCAGAACAACCCGGTCGGCTACACCGCCCAGGTTCCGTCGAACGACTTCGCCGTCATCACCAACGCTGACAACAAGCTGCTGATGATGGACCCGAGCCGTTGCGCGAACGTCGCTGGGCTGTATGACGGCACCACTGTGGTCGGCCAGCGCCCGTCGGGCGAGTCCTGCGGTTCGGTGTACAGCGCCGGCTACAAGACCCTGAAGAACGGCAAGAACAGCGGCCAGTTCTACTCGTCGATGACCTTCGACGTGAACGACAACTTCCAGCTGTTCGCCGATGTGCTGTACAGCAAGGAAAAGACCGAGTTCACCTCCGGCTCCAGCGCCCTGTGGTGGGGCACCAAGTCGAGCCTGGGCAGCTTCTACGACCAGGGCCTGGGCAAGGTCGTGAACCTGCAGCGCGCCTTCGCGCCGGAAGAAATCGGCCCGGGCCACTACAACAACATCATGAACTCCGACGAAAGCCGTGCCTACCAGGTCACCCTGGGCGGCAAGGGCATGGTCGGCGACTGGGACTACAGCGCCAGCTTCACCCGTGGTGAGTACCGCCTGGACCAGAACCGCTTCGTGCGCTGGAAGGACAAGATCGATGGCTTCTTCGGCGACAACGTGCTGGGCCCCAAGCTGGGCACCACCGCTGATGGCTTCGACATCTACAACCCGGACTACGCGGCCTTCTACTCGCCGATCACTCCGGACCAGTTCGCCAGCTTCACCGGCTACGGTACCCACCGCAGCAAGACCTGGCAGAACCTGGGCCGCGTGCAGGTGACCAACGGCTCGCTGTTCAGCCTGCCGGGCGGTGACGCCGGCCTGGCCGTTGTGCTGGAAGGTGGCAGCGAAGGTTGGGACTACTCGCCGGACCAGGCGTTCGTCAAGGGCAACGTGTGGGGCACCACCGCCGTCGCCGGCGCCGGCCACCGCAGCAACTATGCGGTCACCAGCGAGCTGCGCATGCCGCTGCACGACAAGCTGACCGTCAGCGCGTCGGGCCGCTATGACGCCTTCAAGATTGCCGACAAGACCGTCGACAAGGCCACCTACAGCATCGGTCTGGAATTCCGTCCGATCGAGAGCCTGCTGCTGCGTGGCAAGTACGGTACCGCCTTCCGCGCGCCGACCCTGTCCGATGCCTTCCAGGGCATGAGCGGTTCGTACTCGTCCGGCCAGAACGACTACTACCGCTGCAGCCAGCTGGGCTACGGCCTGCGTGACGAGGCCTGCTCGTTCTACAAGAACACCTCGGTGTACAGCGAAAAGTCCGGCAACCCGGACCTGAAGCCGATCACCGCCGACGTCTGGAGCGCAGGCGTGGTGTGGGCTCCGGTCAGCAACTTCTCGCTGTCGGCCGACTACTACAACTGGAAGATCAAGAACGAGGTCAAGACCCTCAGCAGCGACCAGCTGCTGCTGGCCGAGTACCAGTGCCACAACGGCCTGCCGAACAACACCTCGGCCAGCTGCGGTGACGTGACCAACTGGGTGTCCCGCGATGCCGGTGGCAACCTGACCCGCGTGTACACGCCGAAGCTCAACGTTGCCAGCCAGAACCTGGAAGCGGTGACCGTGGCGGCCAAGTACCAGCAGGATATCGGCCGCTTCGGCTCGCTGATGTTCTCCGGCAACTACACCAACATGCTGAAGCGTGAAGTGCAGCCGATGCCGGGTGCCGCCAAGCTGGATCTGCTGAGCGATCCGTACAACATGTGGTACTACGACAACTTCGCCAAGGTTCGCGGCGATCTGTCGGTGGCCTGGAACATCGCCAAGTTCACCACCACCGTGTACGCCAACTACGTCGGCAGCACCCCGAACTACCTGGCCTACACCGGCCGCAGCTACGGCTACGTCCACTCCTCCGGCGCCAAGGCCGGCAAGTGGGGTTCGTACACCACGTACAACCTGAGCATGAACTACCAGGCACAGGAAGATCTGGTCCTGTCGCTGATGGTCAACAACGTGTTCAACAAGCTGCCGGAAGGCCAGCGCTACAACTACCCGGGCAACGAATCGACCCCGTTCAATGACGGCTTCTACAGCGTCTACGGCCGCCAGATCTCGGCCCAGGTCAAGTACAACTTCTGATCCCGTCGTTTTCCGGACTTCGTGTCTGGACCAGGCCCCGCTTCGGCGGGGCCTTTTTTTTGGTTCCAGGAAGCCTTCGGTAAAGCATTGATGCAGAAGCAGCAAATGCACTACGAAAGAATGCCCTTCATATCGCCATCTTTTGAAACACTCCAAAACAATTGGCGTTAGTCATTGATATATCGCCATTTTTCAGGCAAAAGCCCGATTGACGAAATGACGATCGCGTGTTCCCTGCGTTAAGTGCGTGTTACGGTCCGGCTGAATGGAATGCAACTGAACAGATCGTTAAGCCGACACGGAAGCCGGTAGCCAAGACATCGCTCACTACGGGGATTTTCCATGTCTCGCCATCGTTCCACACTCTCGCGCCACCCACTGACGCTCGCCCTGCTCGGCACACTGCTCGCCTCCGGCACGGCCCTGGCGCAAAGCGGCAATGCACCGACCCAGCTTGACCGCGTGACGGTCACCGGTTCGCTGATTCCGCAGACCGAGATCGAGAACCACACGCCGGTCCTGACCGTGACCGCAGAGGACATCCAGACCCGCGGCTTCACCAGCGTTGCCGACGTCCTGCAGCAGTCCTCGCTGTCCACTGGCGGCCTGCAGGGTGGCCAGACCTCGGCCTCGTTCACCCAGGGCGCCGAAGCCGCCGGCATGTTCGGCCTCAGCCCGGGTTACACCAAGTACCTCATCAACGGCCGCCCGATGCTTTCATATCCGGCGCTGTACAACGGCGGCGATACGTTCAACAACATCAGCGGCATTCCGATCGACATCGTCGAGCGCATCGAGATCCTGCCGGGCGGCCAGTCCTCACTGTATGGCTCCGATGCGATCGCTGGCGTGGTCAACATCATCCTCAAGGAACGCATGGATGGTGGCGTCCTCAACGTCCGTGGCGGCGCCTACAGCGAAGGCGGCGGCAACAGCTTCCGCTTCAGCGGCGCCCGCGGCTTCAATGGTGTCGATGACCGCTTCCACGCGCTGGTCAATGTGCAGTACGAAAAGACCAGCCCGATCTGGGGCTACCAACGCGATCTGACCAAGGTCAACAATCCCGACGGCTACAGCCCGCAGTACGTCTCCAACGATTTCCTGGTGCTGCTGCCGGCCAACAACAACCGTTACGCGATGATGGACCCGAACCTGTGCGCCAACGTCGCCGGGCAGTTCGATGGCACCACCGTGCTCGGCACCCGACCCACCGGCCAGGCATGCGGCTCGACCTATGGCACCGGCTACAAGACCATCAAGAACGGCAAGGAAAGCGCGCAGATCTACAGCTCTGCCACCTTCGACGTGAATGACAATTTCCAGCTGTTCGGCGATGCGCTGTACAGCCTGGAAGAGGTCAAGTACGCGACGGGTTCCGGCTACACCTGGTGGGGCACCTCTTCCGGTTGGGGCCGCTTCTACGACCAGGCCAGCGGCCAGTACATGAACCTGCAGCGCGTGTTCGCCCCGGAAGACATCGGCGGCGCCGGCTACCGCGACATCATGAACACCGACCGCAACAAGGCCTATCAGGTGACGCTGGGCGGCCGCGGCACGGCCGGCAACTGGGACTACAGCCTCAGCTTCACCCGCGGCGAGTACAAGCTGACCGAGCGCAATTTCGTGCGCTGGAATGACCCGATCAACGATTACTTCGAACAGCGCGTGCTCGGCCCGGTGCTGGGAACCACCAGCACCGGCTACGACATCTACAGCCCGAACTGGGAAGCCTTCTACGCGCCGCTGCCGGCCGGTGACTTCCAGACCTTCACCGGCTACAGCTACAGCCAGAGCCGCACCTGGCAGAACCTGGCCCGTGCACAGGTCACCAATGGATCACTGTTCAAGCTGCCCGGCGGCGACGCCGGCCTGGCCGTGGTCGTTGAAGGTGGCAGTGAAGGCTGGGACTACAGCCCCGATCCGGGCCTGATGGATGGCAGCGTCTGGGGCACCACGGCGGTCTCCGGTGCCGGCCACCGCAGCAACTATGCGGTGACCGGTGAGCTGCGTCTGCCGCTGCATGACACGCTGACAGTCACCGGCTCCGGCCGCTACGACGCCTTCAAGATCGGCAGCAACACCGTCGACAAGTCCACCTACAGCATCGGCATCGAGTTCCGCCCGATCGAGAGCCTGCTGTTCCGCGGCAAGTA
Organism: Stenotrophomonas sp. 80084_Sma; assembly: GCF_056481995.1. Lineage (NCBI taxonomy): Bacteria > Pseudomonadati > Pseudomonadota > Gammaproteobacteria > Lysobacterales > Lysobacteraceae > Stenotrophomonas > Stenotrophomonas sp. 80084_Sma. The sequence goes on from NZ_CM151177.1 coordinate 3,410,699, forward strand.
CGGCACTGCCTTCCGCGCGCCGACCCTGTCCGACGCATTCCAGGGCCGCAGCGGCTACTATGCCAACGGCTCCACCGACTACTACCGTTGCGGCCAGCTGGGCTACGACCCGGCCAACACCACCGGTTGCCCGTATGACAGCGTCTCGGTATTCGGCACCCGCGCCGGCAATCCGGACCTGGAACCGATCACCGCCGACGTCTGGAACGCAGGTGTTGTGTGGGCACCGATCAACAACCTGTCGCTGTCGGTGGACTACTACAACTGGAAGATCAAGAACGAGGTCGATACGCTCAGCTCCGACCAGCTGCTGCTGGCCGAGTACTACTGCCGTGGCGGCCAGGCCAACAACACCTCGGCCAGCTGCCAGAACGTCGACGACTGGATCACCCGCGATGCGTCCGGCGTGCTGGACGAGATCTACACCCCGAAGATGAACGTCGCCCGCCAGAACCTGGAAGCGCTGACCGCCAGCTTCAAGTACGTGCACGACATGGGCCGCTTCGGTTCGTTGCAGTTCTCGGGCAACTACACCGACATGCTCAAGCGCGAACTGCAGCCGCAGCCGGGCGATGAGTTCCTGGACCTGCTGCGTGACCCGTACGCGATGTGGGTATATGACTCCTACGCCAAGGTGCGCGCCGATGGTTCGGTCGGCTGGGCCAAGGACAAGTGGACCACCACCCTGTATGCCAACTACATCGGCAAGACGCCGAACTACATGGCCTACGTGGGCAATGGCTACGACTACGTCCACAGCTCCGGCTACAAGGCAGGCAAGTGGGGGTCCTACACCACCTACAACCTGAGCGTGAACTATCGCGCGCTGGACAACCTGACCCTGTCGCTGATGGTCAACAACGTGTTCAACAAGATGCCGGACAACCAGCGCTTCAGCTTCGCCGGGACCAGCGGCCAGCCGTACAACAATTACCTGTACAACGCCTACGGGCGTGCCATCTATGTGCAGGCCAAGTACGAGTTCGGCGATCACTGATCCAGGCCCTTGCCGCACCAAAGACCCCGCCCCCGGCGGGGTCTTTTTTTGCTGGTCGTCCCTCCAGGGCGTGACGCGCGCCCGGGCATTCACGCCAAGTTGACTGGATTCACGTCTTCGTTCATCTTCAGGTCATATTGATGTGCCCGCCACAAGGACCCTGCCGACCATGGAACTGCGCTTGTCCCCCGCCCGCCTTGGCGCCGCCGCACTGGCGGCGCTGTGCATTGCCCCTGCCCTCGCAAGCCCTCTGCCAGCCGAGGATTTCGCCAAGATCCCCACCATCCAGTCGGTCACCATGAGCGCCGACGGCAAGCAGCTGGTCGCGATCGTCGCCGCGCCCGGCAGCGACAACAGCGATACCGCCCTGGCCAACTGGAACCTGGATAACCTCGGCGCCGGTCCGGTCGCCATCACGCCATCCGGTGACCGGATGAAGTTCATCGCGGCAAGCGCACTGAAGGCGGGACGCAACCTCGTCATCGGACGCCAGGAATGGACAGGCAAACTCGGCGGCTGCGGTGAAGGCAACAGTACGGGAGCCACCAAGACCTTCCTGACCAAGGCCTACCTCACCGACGCTACCCAGACCAAGTTCGACGAGGCTTTCGCCAACAACACCCGCACGCTCGGGGTCAGCCCCGAGACCCTTCGCTGCCTCGAACTTGCGGGTACCGCCTCGCTCGTCCATGGGCTGCCGCTGGATGCAGACAGGGTCATCATCAGCCAGCTCAATGAGGCCACGCTGCAGGCCAACTACTATCGCTTCAACCTGCGCACGGGCCAGACCGAACTGCTGTTCAAGGGCAGCTCCCGCACGTCACCCGGCCTGTTCCATCCCCGAACAGGTGAAGTCCTTACCCAGACCCAGGTCGAATCCGCCGGCTCCGACGATTTCGAACAACGCATTCTGATCAAGAACAGCGCCGGCCAGTTCGAAGTGCACGCCCCCCTGACCACCCGACTGAGCGAACGCTATACGGTGGAAGTCGTCGGCATAGACGATGACAGCGGCAAGCTGTACGTGCTGACCGACCAGTTCTCCGATCTGGTGCAGGCGCGACTGTACGATCCTGCCAAAAAGGAGTTCGACAAGGAGCCTCTGGCCGCCCATCCGTCCTTCTCGATCAGTTCACTGATCCTGGGCACGCGCAAGAGCAACTTCAACCAGGTCCTCGGCTTCTATATCGACGGTCCGCAGCGACAGGCCGTGTACGTGGATCCGCAGATGAAGGCCCTGCAGGAGGGCCTGCAGAAAGCCTATCCCGGCCTGAGCATCTACATCACCGGCTACAACGACGACCTTTCGCGCGTCCTGTTCACCACGGAAAGCAACCGCAACCCGAAGAGCTACTTCATCCTGGCCGATCGCAAGGATGTCGTGCCACTCGGCAATGAGCGCCCCTGGGTGGACAGCAAACAGATTGGCGAACAACGCTGGGTGACCTACACCGCACGCGATGGGCTGCAGATTCCAGCGATTCTGGATCTCCCGCCGGGCTGGAAGCAGGGCGACGGCCCGCTGCCGGCACTCGTTCATCCGCACGGCGGGCCGTGGGCGCGCGACTACACTGGCTGGGATGCATCAGGCTGGGTACCGTTCTTCACTTCGCGCGGCTACGCCGTGTTGCGCCCTCAGTACCGCGGCAGCGCCGGCCTTGGCCGCAAGCTCTGGCTGGCAGGTGACGCCGAGTGGGGCCAGAAGATGCAGGACGACAAGGATGACGGCGCCGCCTGGCTGGTCTCACAGGGCATCGCCGCCAAGGACCGGATCGCGATCTTCGGCTATTCCTACGGTGGTTTCGCGGCTGCCGCTGCAACGGTCCGAAGCCCATCGCCCTACCAGTGCGCCATCGCGGGTGCCCCGGTCACTGATCTTGGCCGACTGGGCACCTCCTGGAGCCAGAACCGCCTGCAACGCATTCTGCAGGGGCGCACGGTGAAGGGCATGGACCCGATGCAGAACACCGCGAAGGCCACGATTCCTCTGCTGACCTTCGTCGGCGACCGTGACGTACGCACGCCGTCCTTCCATGCGAGGAACTTCTACAACGGCGTACAGGGCAAGGTGCCGGCCCGGTTCGAACTGATCCCCGACATGCCGCACAGCATGCCCTGGTACCCCGTGCACTTCCGGACGACATTGACGCTCATGGCCGACTACCTGAGCAAGGATTGCGGCCCCGGCGGCCTCTGATCCCTCCCCGGGCACCCTCGCTTTCACCAAGCCCCTGCCGGCCAGGCAGGGGCTTTTTCATGCCCCAAATACTGAATTTCCCCATAACAACAGCAAGTTAAGAGATTTTAATATTCATGTTGCATTTACTTTACGCGACTCATACACTCCATTAACCGAAGCATAACAAGTGGGGATCAAAACGAAATGCGCAACGCCAACCGCCAATCAAAGCCAAGCCGCGTCCCGTTGACTCTTGCTGTGCTGGCCTGCCTGCAGGTCGCACCGGCTCTGGCCCAGGAATCCACCCAGCAGGAAGCAAAGGCGTCAAGCAGCTCAAGCGCTTCCACCCGCGCAACCGATCTTGACAAGGTTACGGTCACCGGCTCCCTGATCCGCCGTGCGGACTACGAGACCACTTCGCCGGTGTTCACGATCAACGCCGAAACCAATGCGAAGCAGGGCCAGGTCAACGTGGCCGAGTTCCTGCAGAAGTCGGCCATCGGTTCGGCCGAAACCCAGATCACCCACCAGTTCGGCGGCTTCGTCGTGGACGGCGGCACCGGCGTACAGACCGTGTCGCTTCGCGGCCTGGGCGCCAACCGCACCCTGGTGCTGCTCGATGGCCAGCGCCCCGGCCCGGCCGGTACCCGTGGCGCCGTCGGCGCCTTCGACCTGAACGTCATTCCCACCGCCATCCTGCAGCGTGCCGAGATCGTGAAGGACGGTTCGTCCTCGATCTATGGTTCCGACGCGGTGGCCGGTGTGGTCAACCTGATCACCAAGAAGAACATCGAGCGCCCGGAGCTGACCGTCACCGGTCGCGTGCCGACCGAGGGTGGCGGCGAAGTGTTCTCGGCGTCGCTGGCCAATGGCTGGAACTTCGAAAAGGGCAGCGTCGTGGCTGCCGTCGAGTGGTACAAGCACTATGAGCTGACCCGCGGCGACCGCGACTATCTGAAGTGCGGCAACGACCTGATCAAGGACGCGGACGGCAACCGCATCGATCGCGAAGATCGCTCGGTCAACGCCGGCACCCCGCTGGCCGGCTGCAACAACATGCTTCACAACGTGGTCGACATCGGCAGCACCCGCTATGTGCCGTCGGGTGATGGCACCACTGTCGGCCCGCTGCCGGGCTACCGCCCGCGCAAGACCCAGACCTATGCGCGTGGCCAGGCCTTCTACGATGAGCCGTTGAACTTCGCCCGTTGGGGCGAGGGCCAGATCATCAACCAGCAGGAACGCAAGACGGTCTACCTGGCAACCGATTTCGGCTTCGATTCGGTCAACTGGAAGACGCAGTTCCTGTTCAACCGCCGCGAAACCGAAACGTTCGCCTGGCGCCAGTTCTTCCCGTACGCATACCTGCCGGGCACCCGCATCGAAGCCAATCCGGTGATGCTGTTCAAGTCGCAACAGGATGTGACGGTCGACTACTTCTATGCCGCCACCAAGCTTGACGGCCTGTTCAAGGGCACCGACACCTGGGCATGGGAAGTCAATGCGAACTTCAGCCACTCCAAGGGCAAGTACGGTAACCTCGCCATCCAGGCCTCCAAGAGCGGCGACCTGGACTACACCGATGCTCCTCCGGCGGTGAACTACTTCGATCCGGAGTACCTCAGCGGCCGCAAGGTCGATGAACTGGTCGACAAGCTGGGCGTCTGGGACTGGGGCAAGACCATCTACAAGCAGGCCACCATCAACGCCGTCGTCAGCGGCGACCTGTTCGAGATGCCGGCGGGTGCGGTCGGTTTTGCGGGCGGCCTGGAATACCGCTACTACTCGATCAACGACCAGCCGGGCGAATTGTCGCGCGCCGGTGACATCTGGGGCTCGTCCTCGGCTGATGTGACCAAGGGCAACGACAAGGTCAAGGAAGCCTTCGTCGAGCTGGACGTTCCGCTGCTGAAGGGCCTGCCTGCGGTGGAGTCGCTGAGCCTGAACGCCTCCGGCCGTGTATTCAAGTACGACACGGTGTCCGGTTCGGACAACGTCTGGAAGGTCGGCCTGAACTGGCAGATCATCCCATCGGTGCGTCTGCGTGGCTCGATCGGCACTTCCTACCGTGCTCCGGGCCTGTATGAGCTGTACCTGGGCAACCAGACCGGCTTCTTCCAGCAGGCAAACGATCCGTGCGTCCGCTGGGGTGAAAGCTCCAACAGCGCCTATCAGACCAACTGCGCAGCCGCAGGCATTCCCGCCGATTATGCGGGCGGCGGCTCGAGCGGTACCTCGTACGCCACCGGCGGTGGCAGTGGCCTGATTCCCGAAACCTCGCGTGCGAAGACTGCGGGTATCGTGTTCACTCCGACCTTCGCCAACCTCAGCGTGGCCATCGACTACTTCGACTATGAAGTGAAGGATGAAATCGCCCAGCTCGGCAGCACCAACATCATGCGCGGCTGCTACGGCGGCACGGTGTACCCGAACAGCTACTGCGACCTGCTGAAGCGCAACCCGGCTACCGGCAACCAGCCGTATGCGGTGACCGAGATCCAGAACAAGTACATCAACATCAACAAGCAGCGCACCCGTGGTTACGACCTGACCGCCAACTTCGATCACGACTTCTCGTTCGGCAAGTTCTCGGCCGAGACCCAGGTCACCTACACGATCGAAGACACCCAGGAAGTGTTCTCCAGTGCGGCTGCAAGCGGCCTGGAATCCTCGGAACTGCTGGGCGACATCGGCCGTCCCAAAGTCGTGGGCAATCTGGCATTGAGCCTGACCCGTGGCGACTGGTCGTTCAACTGGCTGACCACCTATATCCACAAGACCGAAGACATCGACCTGAACCCGGTGTACACCTATCAGGGCCGTCCGAACTCCTACCGTGACATCGTTGCCGATTCGCGCACGTACCACACCGCTTCGGTCAGCTACGCGCAGGCCGACTGGGAAATCCTGGTGGGTGTCAGCAACATCTTCAACAAGACCCCGCCGTTGATCTCCACCGGCGTCAGCGATGCCCGCTACGGCAACATCCCGGCATTCGCAACCCAGTACGACCTGTACGGCCGCACCCCGTTCGTGCGTCTGAAGTACAAGTTCTGATCCACGCCTGATCGCAGGACCCCGACAGACCCGGCTTTTGCCGGGTCTGTCTTTTCCGGCCCACGAAGCGGCCCCCTTGCGCCCGGCCATGACCTTCGACACCCTTGCAGGGCAGGCCGGCGGCGTATTGTTCGGCCCACGGCCGTCCCCGCGGCCCTTCCCTGACTCACTCGGCCTGGAGGCCATCAAAGTGACCCGTACTCCCAAGATCGTGCTGCTGACCCTGGCCGTTTCGGCCGCGCTGGTCGGCTGCGGCAAGAACGAAACCCCGGCCAAGGATGCCACCGCCTCCACGCCGGCTGCGGCCGAAGCCACCAACTACACGCTGGACGAGAGCAAGCTGCCGGCCTACAACGCCTTCCAGCCCAGCGATCTGGATGCCAGCAAGGACGCCTGTGGCGCCTTCGGCGACTACGTGAACAGCAAGTGGCTGGCCGCCAATGAAATTCCGGGCGACCGCACCAGCTGGGGCGCGTTCACCATCCTCGACGAGCGTTCGGTGGCCGTGCAGCACCAGCTGGCTGAACAGGTCGCGCAGGTCAAGAACCCGAACCATATCGAGAAGATCGTCGGCGACCTGTGGGCCACCGGCATGGACGAAGCCAAGATCAATGCCCAGGGCATCGAGCCGCTGAAGGCCGATCTCACCGCGATCGACGGCCTGCAGGACAAGGCGGCCATCGCCGACTACCTGCGCAGCAGCGCGGCCAAGGGTGACAACGTCCTGTTCGGCTTCGGCGCTGAAGCCGACTTCAAGAACTCGGCCGTGAACCTGGCCTACGCCAGCCAGGGCGGCCTGGGCCTGCCGGACAGCACCTACTACACCGATGCCAAGAACGCCGACAAGCTGAAGGCCTACCAGGCACACGTCGCCAAGGTGCTGGAGCTGTCCGGCGTCGCCGCTGCCGACGCTGCCAAGCAGGCCGAGGACGTGGTCAAGTTCGAGACCCGCCTGGCCAAGGCCTCCAAGTCGCGCGTCGAGCTGTCGCGCAACGTCGAGCTGTACTACAACCCGGTCACCCTGGCTGACGCCGACAAGCTGACCCCGAACTTCAGCTGGACCGAGTTCTTCAAGTCGCAGGGCGTAGCCGCGCCGGAGAAGTTCTCGCTGGCCATGCCGGCCTTCCATGAGGAAGTGAGCAAGGCGCTGGGCGATACCGATCCGTCGGTGTGGCGCGCCTACCTGCGCTTCCACACCGTGGACAGCGCTTCGCCGTACCTGGCCGATGCCTTCGTGCAGGAGAACTACGAGTTCTACGGCAAGACCCTCAACGGCCAGAAGGAACAGAAGCCGCGCTGGAAGCGCGTGCTGGGCACCATCGAGAACGACGCCGGTGAAGCCTTCGGCCAGCTGTACGTGAAGGTTGCCTTCTCGCCGGAAGCCAAGGCGAAGATGGAAGAGCTGGTGAAGAACCTGGCCGCTTCGCTGAAGGAACGCATCCAGGGCCTGAGCTGGATGAGCGATGAAACCAAAGCCAAGGCCATCGCCAAGTGGGAAACCTTCACCCCGAAGATCGGTTACCCGGACAAGTGGCGTGACTGGGCGGGCCTGCAGACCCAGCGCGACAGCTACCTGGGCAATGTGCGCGCGGCCAGTGAGTTCAACTACAAGTTCAACCTGTCCAAGATCGGCAAGCCGGTGGACAAGACCGAGTGGGGCATGACCCCGCAGACGGTCAACGCCTACTACAACCCGCTGCAGAACGAGATCGTGTTCCCGGCCGCCATCCTGCAGCCTCCGTTCTTCGATCCGAAGGCCGACGACGCACTGAACTATGGCGGCATCGGTGCGGTGATCGGCCACGAAATGACCCACGGTTACGACGACCAGGGTGCACGCTTCGGGCCGACCGGCAACATGGAAGACTGGTGGACTGCCGCTGACAAGAAGAACTTCGAAGGCTTGACCGGCAAGCTGGTCAAGCAGTTCGACCAGTACAAGGTCGACGGCCAGGCCGTGAACGGTCACCTGACCCTGGGCGAGAACATCGCCGACCTGGGCGGCCTGGCTACCGCCTACGACGCCCTGCAGAAGGCCTCCGCCGGCAAGGAAGATGCAAAGGTCGATGGATTCACCCGCGACCAGCGCTTCTTCTTCAACTGGGCCACCGTGTGGCGCACCAAGTACACCCCGGAAAACGCCAAGGTCCGCCTGGCCACTGACCCGCACGCGCCGGCGCAGTTCCGAGCCATGGGTGCGCCGTCGAACCTGCCGACCTTTGCTGCGGCCTTCCAGTGCAAGGCCGGTTCGCCGATGGCCCGCGCCGGCGAGCAGCAGGTGGTGATCTGGTAAGCCCTGGCTGATGCCAAGGTAGACCTGCAGAGGCCCGGGAATTCCCGGGCCTTTGTTTTTTGCCGCGCCCGTCATCCACGCATGGCGTGGATCTGCTGCGCCTGTGCAGGCCCACGCCGTTGGTAGATGCCGACCTTGGTCGGCGTATGGCACGGCGGAGCCACCGTGATGCGTGCATGCGGTGTCGATGCCACACACCCGGTAGCGCCGGGCCATGCCCGGCGGATGCGCCGTGATGCGTGCATGCCGCGCCCATGCGCGGCTTGCTATAGTGCGCGCGCCCTCAATCCATCACGGATTCGTTCCACATGCCCAATTTCCGTCCGCTTGCCATCGCCCTGGGCATCAGCCTGGCGACTCTGGTCCCGACCCACGATGCCTTCGCCGCCAAGAAAAAGGCCGCGCGTGCCCCGGCTGTCAGTGCCCAGTGCAGCGACTTCTACGACGCCACCAATGCCGGCTGGCTGAAGGCCAACCCGGTGCCGCAGACCGGCGCCACCACCGCGCTGGGCCAGCTGGTCGACCGCAGCCGCCAGCAGCAGCGTGAACTGCTCGACGCAGCGATGAAGGCGCCGCAGGGCAACGTGCAGAAGCTGCTGGGTGACTTCTGGGCCAGTGGCCTGGACGAAGCGGCCGTGGAAGCAGACGGCTCCAACCCGATCGCCCCGCTGCTGACCCGCATCAACGCCATCAAGAAGGCCAAGGATGTGCCGGCCTCGATCGCCGCACTGCACCAGGTCGGCATCCCGGTGGCCTTCAACTTCGGCCCGGACGTCGACCTGAAGGCACTGGACCGTCACATCGGCTACTTCATGCAGGGCGGCATGGGCCTGCCGGATCCGGCGTTCTATACCCGCACCGACGCCGACACCGTGGCGCTGATGGGGCGCTACCGCAACTACGTCAAGCAGATCCTGGCGCTGACCGGCACCCCGGCGGCCAAGCTGGATGCCGAGTCGCAGGCGGTGATCGCGCTGGAAACCGAGCTGGCACGCAATGCGCAGTCGCTGGCCGGCATCAACAACCCGTTCAACAACTACGCGCCGATCTCCACCAAGGAGCTCAACAGCCGCTACCGCAACCTGCAGCTGGATGCCTTCCTGAAGGCACAGGGCGTGGATGACGACCTGGTCTCGCTGGCCGACCCGGGCCTGTTCAAGCAGCTCGACGGCATGGTCACCAAGCTCAAGCCGGACCAGTGGAAGGCCTACCTGCGCTGGCGCGTGGGCGACTCGATGGCGCCGTACCTGTCCAAGGCCTACCGCGACGCCGAGTTCGAATTCCGCGGCCGCGTGCTGCGTGGCGAAACCCTGCCGCCGCAGCGCTGGGAAGACGTGCTGGAGGCGATCAACGTGGCCGCTGGCCCGATGGTCGGTCGCGAATACGCTGCCCGTTACCTGTCCGCCGAAGATCGTCGCCAGGCGGCGTGGATCGTCGACAAGGTGCGCGAAGTGCAGATCGAGGCGGTCAAGAACAACAGCTGGATGAGCACCGAAGCCAAGGCCGAAGCGCAGGCCAAGCTGGCTGCGCTGAAGATCGAGATTGGCACCCCGCTGCGCGACCTCGACTACAGCGTGCAGCCGATGGGCCGCGGTTCGTTCGGTGGCAACATGCTGATTGCTTCGACCTGGCGCCATCGCGAGGAAATGAAGCGCATCGGCAAGGGCAATGCCGACCGTCGCTGGGACGTGCTGCCGCAGCAGCCGTCGCTGGCCTACGATCTGGCCCAGAACCGCCTGATCGTCACCGCCGCGATCCTGCAGGGCCCGGTGTTCAACGCCAAGGCCGACGCTGCCGACAAGTTCGGCAGCTTCGGTGGCCTGGTCGGCCATGAGCTGACCCGCGCGATCGATGCCAAGGGTGCGCTGGTCGACGCCAAGGGCGAGCTGCGCAGCTGGTGGACCCCGGCCGACAAGACCGCCTGGACCCTGCTCGGTAACCGCGTGGCCGCGCAGTACAGCGCCTACGACTTCCCGGGCGTGAAGGGTGCCAAGGTCAACGGCACGCTCACCCAGGAAGAGAACCTGGCCGACATCGCCGGTCTGGAACTGGCCTGGGCGGCGTATGTCGCGCAGGAGCCGAAGGCCAAGCAGGCCCAGCAGCAGGGCTTCTTCCGCGCCTGGTCTGCGCTGTGGGCGCAGCAGCTGGCGCCGAACGAGGCCGTACGCCGCCTGACCGCCGACATCCGTGCACCAGGCCTGTGGCGCAGCAACGGCACGCTGGCCAACCTGCCGGCCTTCGGCGCCACCTTCAGCTGCAAGGCCGGCCAGCCGATGCAGCGCAGTGAAGCCGAGCAGATCAAAGTCTGGCGCTGATCCAGCTGCCACACGGGTAACGCAGAGGGCGCCTTCGGGCGCCCTCCTTTTTGCAGGTGCAGCACGATCCCGGATTAACACCGCGCATGCTATCGCTGCGGCTTCGTCCAACGTGGAGCCCCGACATGGCACACAAGAACACGATCTGTGTCTGGTATGACAACGGCGCGCTCGAGGCCGCCACCTTCTACGCCAGTATCCTGCCCGACAGCGCGGTGACCGCCGTGCATCACGCCCCCGGTGACTATCCGGACGGCAAGGAAGGCAACGTACTGACCGTTGAATTCACGGTCTGCGGCATCCCCTGCGTCGGCCTCAACGGCGGCACCGCGTTCAAGCACAGCGAAGCGTTTTCCTTCCAGATCCAGACCGAGGACCAGGCCGAGACCGACCGCCTGTGGAATGCGATCGTCGGCAACGGTGGCCAGGAGAGCCAATGCGGCTGGTGCAAGGACCGCTGGGGCATCTCCTGGCAGATCAGCCCGCGCATGCTCATCGAAGCGGTGACCAGCCAGGACAAGGCACTGGCCAAGCGCGCATTCAACGCGATGATGCCGATGAAGAAGATCGACATCGCCACCATCGAAGCAGCGATCAAAAAAGGGGACGGAGGGGATTAAGTCGTTTTTTCCCCATTGCCGGTGACCCCATGCGAATTGCGACTTAATCCCCTCCGTCCCCTTTTTCCGAGGTGCAGATGACCTGGGATGCGATCATCGTTGGTGGTGGCCACAACGGCCTGGTCTGCGCGGCCTATCTGGCGCGTGCCGGAAAGAAGGTGCTGGTGCTGGAACGTCGCGGCGTTCTTGGCGGCGCTGCGGTCACCGAGGAATTCCATCCCGGCTTCCGCAATTCAGTCGCCTCGTACACGGTCTCGCTACTGCAGCCGAAGGTGATCGACGACCTGCAGCTGCATGCGCATGGGCTGCGCATCGTCGCGCGCCCGGCCAACAACTTCCTGCCATTGCCCGACGACCGCTATCTGTTGTCGGCACCTGGCCGCACTCAGGCCGAAGTGGCGAAGTTCTCCGAGCGGGATGCGCAGCGCTTGCCCGCGTACGAGGCACGCCTTGAAATCTTCGCCGACGTACTGCGCGCATGGGCCCTGCGCGCGCCGCCCGACCTGGGTGTAGCAGGCGGTTGGCGTGCGCTGCCCGCACTATGGCAGATGGGGAAACTCGGCCGCGAACTGGCGGCGCTGGATGCGCCACTGCGGCAGGAACTGCTGGACCTGTTCACGCTGTCGGCGGCGGAGTACCTGGACCGTTGGTTCGAGAGCGAGCCGATCAAGGCGCTGTTCGGCTTTGATGGCATCGTCGGCAACTACGCAAGCCCGTATACAGCGGGCAGTGCCTACGTACTGCTGCACCACGTATTCGGCCAGTGCAATGGCGTAAAGGGTGCGTGGGGCCACGCGATCGGCGGCATGGGCGCGATCAGCCAGGCCATCGCCAGCGCGGCGCGCGAGGCCGGGGCCGAACTGCGCGTGGATGCCGGTGTGCAACAGGTACTGACCGAACAAGGCCGCGCCGTGGGGGTGGAACTGGTCAACGGCGAAACCCTGCGTGCACGCGCGGTGGTGGCCAACGTCAATCCGAAGCTGCTGTACGAACAGCTGCTGGAGCCAACGCAGGTACCCGCTGCCACACGCGAACGCATGACGAACTGGCGCTGCGGTTCCGGCACCTTCCGGATGAACGTGGCGCTGTCGCGGTTGCCGGACTTCCGTGCCCTGCCCGGCCCCGGCGATCACCTCAGCGCCGGCATCATCATGGCCCCCAGCCTGGACTACATGGACCGCGCCTGGCTGGATGCGCGCCGCGAAGGCTGGTCGCGCGAACCGATCGTAGAGATGCTGATTCCGAGCACGCTGGATGATTCACTGGCGCCGCGCGGGCAGCATGTGGCCAGCCTGTTCTGCCAGCACGTGGCGCCGGTACTGCCCGACGGGCGTAACTGGGATGATCACCGCGAGACTGTGGCGGACCTGATGATTGCCACCGTCGAACGGTATGCGCCCGGCTTTGCCGGCAGCGTGCTCGGTCGGCAGGTGCTGTCGCCGCTGGATCTGGAACGCACCTTCGGCCTGGTCGGCGGCGACATTTTCCATGGCGCGCTCAGTGCCAACCAGTTGTTCTCGGCACGGCCGATGGTCGGCCAGGCCGGCTATCGCGGTGCCCTGCCCGGTCTGTACCTGTGCGGTGCGGGCACCCATCCCGGTGGTGGCGTCACTGGTGCGCCCGGGCACAATGCCGCGCAGGTGGTGTTGCAGGATGGGTAGAGGTGTGCCGACCAACGGTCGGCACCTACCGCGTCAAATGATCCCATTCAAAGCGTGCCAACCAAGGTTGGCACCTACCCGCGTGGGACAAGGCGTGCCGACCAACGGTCGGCACCTACAGCGTCAAATGATCCTTCGGATCATTTGACGCTGCGCAGATGGTTCGGGCGCTTCGGTGGGCCAGGCGGGCGGCGCTTGTTGAACGGCGATTGCCCGCGCCAGTAGCGGATCAGCAACCAGCCGAACAGCATGCCGCCGAGGTGTGCGAAGTGGGCCACGCCCGGCTGCCAGCCGGTCATGCCCAGCACCAGTTCGCCCACGCCGAACAGGATCACGAAGGTGCGTGCCTTCATCGGGATCGGCGGGAACAGCAGCATCACCCGCTGGTTGGGGAACAGCATGCCGTAGGCCAGCAGCAGGCCAAACACGCCGCCGGAGGCGCCCAGCACCGTGGCCGGGTTTTCCAGCAGCGTGCCCACCAGTAGCTGGCAGACACCGGCACCGGCCACGCACACCAGGTAATACAGCAGGAAGCGCTTCTCGCCCCAGGTCTGCTCCAGCGGCGCGCCGAACATGAAGACCGCCAGCATGTTGAAGAACAGATGGCCGAAGCTGCCATGCAGGAAGCCGTAGGTCAGCAGCTGCCAGGGCTGGAAGTTGCCGCCCGGCGAGAATGCGTCGAAGCCCTGCTGAAGGGGTTGCAGCATGAACGGCTCGAAGGTCTGCATGCCGAGCAGGAACGGCTGCTGCAGCAGGAACAGGATCGCATTGGCGATCAGCAGGGCCTTGGTGACGGTAGGCAGTCGCGGGAACATGGGAGCACCGGCATGGAACGGCCTCCATCATAGCCGCAGCACCGTGTCTTGTTGGCGACCGGCAGGCGCGGCCTGTTCAGTCGCCAGCGGTGCTCAGCCCGGCCCCCACACAGCGGCATCCAGTGCCGCCGCCGGATCAGCCGCCGGCATCCGCACCCGGCCGTTCTCCACCCGCACGCCCTCGGCGCGCAACCGCTGTGACTGCTCGCGCCAACCAGCCGAACCTTCCTCCATGGCAATGCGCCCATCCGAGCGCAGCACGCGGTGCCAAGGCAGGTCCGGGTCGTCGTTCTGGCCCAGGATGCGCGCGGTCAGGCGCGCACGCCCGGGCAGGCCCGCGCGCAGCGCCACCTGCCCATAGCCCATCACCTGCCCCGCCGGGATCGCGCGGATCACCGCCAGGATGCGCGCGCGCGCCTGCTCAGGCGTCAGCGCCGCAGGCGGGTTACCAGAAGAACGCCGATCAGCACCAGCACGGTGCCGGCGATCTGCGCCGGCCCCATCGGTTCGTCGAGCAGCCATAGGCTCATCACGATGGTGGAAACAGGGCCCAGCATACCGACCTGCGCGGCCAGCGACGAACCCACGCGCTGCACCGCCAGCATGATCGCCAGCACTGGCAGCACCGTGCACACGGTGGCATTGACCAGCGACAACCACTGCACCGGCGCCGGTGCCTGCCACAACAACGGCAGCGGATGGGTCACCGCGAAATGCAGCAGCACCAGCACGCTGGCCACGCAGCTGGCGTAAGCGGTCAGCCGCACCGCTCCGATACGCGCGACCACCTGCCCACTGCCGAACAGGTACAGCGCATAGCTGAGCGCACTGCCCAGCACCAGCAGGCTGCCAACGATGATCTGCCCACCCTCGCGCTGCAGGTCATGGCCGAACGCCAGCAGCACACCCAGATAACTCAGCACCAGCGCGCCGATCTGCCATCGGCCCGGCCGCTGGCGCGCCAGCAGCACGTTGATCAGCAGCACCAGGGTCGGGTTCAAGTACAGGATCAATCGTTCCAGCGTCACGCTGATGTACTGCAGCCCCTGGAAGTCGAGCAGGCTGGACAGGTAGTAGCCGGTGAAGCCCAGCCACAGCACGCGGGCTCGGTCGGCCCAGGACAGTGGTTCGGCCCGACGCGCGGCCCACAGCGCCATCAAAACGAACAGCGGCAGCGCCATCAGCATGCGCAGGGCAAGCAGCGTGGTGGCATCCACGCCGTGACGCAGCCCGAGCTTGACGATGATCGCCTTGCCGGAAGCAGCGATGGCGCCGATCGCGGCCAGGCCGATCCCCCCCAGCGCAATGCGTGGGGAGGCGGTGGCGATACGGGAAGCGGGATTGGACATCAGGACGACGGCGGGCCGCTCGGAGCGGCTGGGGAAAGCGCGGGGGCGGCCATTGTCGCACGGAGCCGTCCGGTGCCCGCCCTGTAGAGTCGAGCCAAGCTCGACTGTCTTTCCACCGCAGTCGAGCATGGCTCGACTCTACAAAGAGCGACGGCCGAGCATGGGCTCGGCTCTGCAGCAACCGCAGGTCAGCGCATCAGCACCACTTCCTCGGCCGAGGTCGGGTGGATCGCCACGGTGTCATCGAACTGGGCCTTGGTCGCGCCCATCTTCACCGCCACCGCGAAACCCTGCAGGATCTCGTCGGCCGCTTCGCCCAGCAGGTGGATACCTACCACGCGTTCTTCCGGGCCGGCGCAGACCATTTTGAACAGGCTGCGCTGGGTACCGTTGGCCAGCGCCTGCAGCATCGGTCGGAAACGGCTGTGGTAAACGCTCACCTGGTCGAAACGCGCGCGCGCTTCTTCCTCGCTCATGCCCACCGCACCCAGCGGCGGGTGCGAGAACACCACGCTGGCCACGTTCTCGTAATCCATCTTCGACTGCGGGCGGCCACCGAACAGGCGATCCATCAACCGTCGCGAAGCAGCCACCGCCACCGGGGTCAGGCCGACCTTGCCGGCGATGTCACCCACCGCGTGCACGCTCGGCACGCTGGTGGTCTGCCATTCGTCCACCTGCACCTGCTGGTGTTCGCCAATGCCGATGCCGAGCGCTTCCAGGCCCATATCACGACTGTTGCCGCGGCGGCCGGTGGCGAAGAACACCGCGTCGAACACGCTGTCGAGCGGGCCGTCATGGCCGAACGCACGTACGCGTTCGCCATCGCGCTGCAGTTCGCGCAGGCGATAGCCGAAATGGATGCGCACGCCCTGCTGCTTCAGGTTCTCGGCCAGCTGATCAGTCAGCTCGTAATCGAAGCGATCCAGCAGCCGCTGGCCACGCACCAGCAGGCTCACCTTGCTGCCCAGTGCCTGCAGCAGGCCGGCCAGCTCCACCGCGATGTAACCGCCACCGATGATCGCCACCTCGGCCGGTGCCGCACGCAGATCGAAGAAATCATCGGAGACCAGGCCCAGTTCCGCGCCGGGGATATCTGGACGCAGCGGGTGCGCGCCGGTGGCGATCAGGATGTGCTCGGCGCTGTAACGCACGCCATCACTGCAGGCCACGGTATGCGCATCGAGCA
The DNA here is from genome assembly GCF_056481995.1 of Stenotrophomonas sp. 80084_Sma. Taxonomy (NCBI): domain Bacteria; kingdom Pseudomonadati; phylum Pseudomonadota; class Gammaproteobacteria; order Lysobacterales; family Lysobacteraceae; genus Stenotrophomonas; species Stenotrophomonas sp. 80084_Sma. The sequence continues at coordinate 3,427,174 of NZ_CM151177.1, forward strand.
GATGGCCGCGCGCCGGAATGCGCACCACGCCGGTCTCATCCAGGCGTTTGTGGTAGCTGGTGTGGATGTTGCTGATGTAGGCCTGGCGATGGATCACCAGTTCCTTCCACGACAGCGCCGGGCGCGCCTGAACATCGAAGCCCATCGCACTGGCCAGGCCGATGCGCTCGTGCAGGTCGGCCGCCAGCCACATCGCCTTCTTCGGCACGCAGCCGACATTGACGCAGGTCCCGCCCAGCTCACCGGGCTCCAGCATTGCCACGCGCTTGCCATGCTGCGCGGCACGGATCGCACCAGCCAGGCCGGCGGAGCCGCCGCCAAGGACGATCAGGTCGTAATCATAGGGTGCAGTGCTCATCGGAATCGCTCGGGTCGGTAAGGGGCAGGATCGATCGCTGGCGTGCGGCCGCAGACGAGATCGGCGATCAGCTGGCCGGTGCCGGCGCTCATGCTGATGCCGAGCATGCCATGCCCCGCTGCAAGCCAGACGTGAGGATGTGCGGGCGCGCGGCCGATCAATGGCACGTCGTCCACGCTCATGGGGCGCCACCCGCACCACTGCTCCTGGAGCTGCGCACCGCGTGGCGCGCGCAGGTAGCGGTCGGCGGCCTGCTGCAGGGCCTGCAGGCGGGCCGTGCGCAGCTGCGGGTCGGCACCGGCGAATTCCATGGTGCCGCCCAGTCGTAACGCCTCGCGCCAGGCAATCACGAACACGGAATGGTCCTTCAGCACCACCGGGCGCTGCGGCACCTGCACCGGTCGCGACCAGGTCAGCGAATAGCCCTTGCCGGGCTGGATCGGCACGCGCAGATCCAGTTGCCGTGCCCAGCGCGGCGACCACGGTCCGGTGGCCAGCACCAGCTCGCGTGCGTGCAGCGTGCGTTCGCCGACGTGCACGCGCACACCCTGCGCGTCGGTGCTGAAATCCTGCATGTCCGCCTGCTCCTCGATCACCACGCCCTGTGCACGCAGCACGCGTGCCAGTTCGGCGGTGTAGCGGTCCGGACGCAGCTGCGCATCGCCGGGGAAGTGGATCGCGCCGGCAATGCGATCATGGAAAGCTGGATTGTCGCGCGCATAGTCGGCGCCGTCGATGCGCGCCGTGGCGATGCCCTGCGCGTTCAGTGCCTCACACTCGGCGGCGTGGTGATCGAAATTGCGGGCATCGCCAAACACGTAGTCCAGACCACGGGTATCGAATTCGCAGTCCAGCGCATGCACCTGCACCCACTCGGCCAGACGCAGCCGGGAATCATTCAGCAGCGCAGCGCGGGCGTGCGTGGCCTGCAGCCAGTCGCGGGCATTGCAGCGTGCGCTGAACTGCAGCAGCCAGCGCCACAATGCAGGGTCCAGTCGCGTACGCACGTACAACGGCGCACGCGGATCGAGCATCCAGCGCAGCGCGCGCAACGGTACGCCAGGCGCTGGCAGCGGCGGCGCGTGGCTGGGGGTGATGGTGCCGCAGTTGCCATGCGAGGTCGCGCCGCCGACACGCCCACGGTCGATCACGCGTACCTGCCGGCCCTGTGCGCGCAGCGCGAGCGCGACGGCCAGTCCAATGGCACCGGCGCCGACCACGATCACATCCTCGCGCGCGCCCTGCATCGATCAGCCCTGCCCGGCCCCGCGCCGCATCGGCGGCCACTGCCGGTAGGTCATCGCACGCCACAGCCATTCCATCGGCCCGAAACGGAAGCGGCGCAACCACGCGTGCGAAATGCCCACCTGCACAGCGAACAGCAGTAGTGCGAACAGCAGCTGCACGCTGCGCGGCATCACCTCGAACCATCCCAGTCCGTAGTGATAGAAAAGCAGCGTGCAGACCAGCGACTGCGCCAGGTAATGGGTCAGCGCCATGCGCCCCACCGGCGCCAGCCAGGCCAGCCGCGTGCGCCAGTGCACGATCCACGCCAGATAGCCCAGGCACATCGGCAGGCCGCCTATGGTCACCAGGCCCATCGCCGCCGTCACCGGAAGGTTGTAGGCGCCCGGTGCCAGGTAGGGTTTCCAGGCGACGCCGATCAACGTGACCAGCAGGCCCAGCGGCAACGCGATCCAGCGCAGCGACGCGTACAGCCGCGGGAAGCGCTCCGGCGCCGCCAGCGCGCCACTGCCGGCGAACCAGCTGCCGATCAGGAACATGCCCAGCACTTCCGGGCCGGTGATCAGCAGCGCCCCCATCGACGTACCGAACTCATTCAGGCGCTGCACATTGGCCTGCGCCCAGCTGCCCTGCCCGTACACCTGCCGCTGCAGCTCAGTGCTCCGCTGCGCCTCGGCAAGCATGCCCTGCACATCTTCGGCCGAAGCCATCGACACCATCGCGCCGACCAGCAGCATCATCGCCACACCGCCGAGGTAGACCATCAGCCCCATCCACGGCAGCCAGCTGCGTGGCGCCTCGCGGCAGGCCAGCAGCGGCAACGAGATCAGTGCATACATCACCAGAATGTCGCCGGACCAGACCAGCAGTGCATGGCACAGACCGATCAGCAGCAAGCCAGCGCTGCGGCGCAGGTAGAACGGGGTGAAGTCGCGCCCGGCGGCCTCAGCGCGCTGCGCCATCACCGCGAAGCCGGCACCGAACAGCAACGAGAACAGGGTGAAGAACTTGCCCTGCACGAACACGTAGACAAAGGCATCGGCCCAGTAGTCGATGCCCTGCCAGTGCACGTCGATGCCGGTGAACGCCAGGTCCAGCGGCCCGCTGAAGGCCTCGATGTTCATCAGCAGGATGCCCAGCAGCGCAGCACCGCGCAGCACGTCAAGCACGGCGATGCGTTCGCCGGAAGCCACCGGCTGCAGGGAAGGAGAAGCGGCGTTCACAGGGCGTCCGTCGGGCAGGTCCGCCATTATGCCGCCGGCCTGCGCGCCATGGATGGCCGCGCCGTGTTCCACAAACGCAACGGCCCGCCGAAGCGGGCCGTTGCTGCCATCACGATCGCACTGCGATCAGTGCTGGTGACCGCCGTCGCCGTGGACGTGGCCGTGGTCGATTTCTTCCTTGCCGGCTTCGCGCACATCGACGATTTCCACGTCGAAGTGCAGGTCCTTGCCGGCCATCGGGTGGTTCAGGTCAACATCGACCACGCTCATGCCGACCTTCTGCACGGTCACCGCACGCGGGCCGAAGTTGGTCTGCAGCACGACCTGCTGCCCCGGAGCCAGCTTGGTGTTGCCGAAGTGCTTCTTCGGCACGCGCTGGGACAGGCCCTCGCGGCGCTCGCCGTAGGCATCGGCTGCGTTGACGTCGACGCTGAAGGTCGCGCCGGCTTCCTTGTCCATCATGGCGTTTTCCAGGCCCGGGATGATGTTGCCGTGGCCGATCAGGATCGCCAGCGGCTCGCCGCGGTCCTTGGACGATTCGATCGGCTCCTGGCCGACTTCGGAAACGGTGTAGTGGAAGCGGACAACGCGGTCTTTTTCGATCTTCATGCGCAACTCTGTCTGGATCTGCCGGAGGCAGGCGGGTTGGGGCGGGTTGTCGCCCGGCGGGGACGCCGCCATCATGACGGCCAATCCAAGGTGGCGCATTATCCGGAGATCATGCACATCACGCCAGTTTCGTCCGGCCCCCGCCGGTTCCTCGCCCCGGCCCTGCTGCTGGTCCTGCCCCTGCTGATGACCGCCTGCGGCGGCGGCAAGGCCACCCGTCCCGCGCCACCACCGCCAACCGCAAACTGGCCGAAGACCGTGCCGGACAATCCCGAGGCCGCCAACTCGGTGCTGATGCGCGCCATCAGCCTGGTCGGCACCCCCTATCGCTATGGCGGCAATACCCCCGACTCCGGCTTCGACTGCAGCGGCCTGGTCGCCTACGTCTACCGCGAGATGCTGGACCTGAAGCTGCCACGCACCTCGCGCGACCTGGCGGCGGTACAGGGCCCGAAGATCGACCCGCAGCGCCTGGCCACCGGCGACCTGGTGTTCTTCGGCAGCCGCGGCAGCGTCACCCATGTCGGCATTTATGTGGGTGAAGGGCGCTTCGTGCACGCGCCGAGCACCGGTGGCACGGTCCGGCTGGACTCGCTCAGCGGTCCGTACTGGAAGGACCACTACACCGGGGCGAAACGCGTCCTTCGCTAAGATGAACAGGCGATATGTTCAAAATTGTGACGCACATCACCATGCAACTAACGATTTTCTAACGGAATTTTTAACTTATTGCCGCTTTTACAGGGCATGATGCCCCATCGTTTTTTTCCTGTGACCGACGCGTGACGACTGACGACCTGAAAAGCGAAGGCCAGACTTCCGTATCTTCACGTAGTGCCCGCCCGCTGTTGCTTGGCCTGGCACTGTGCCTGACCAGCCTTCCGGCCTGGTCGCAGACTGCTCCGAACCGTTCCGATGTGACCCCGGCCCCGGTGGCCGAGAGCACCGCCCGACCGGCCGCCAAGGCCGAGGCTGCCGCTCCGCAGCGCAGCCGCGTCGATGCCGCCGCCAGCGCCACGCTGGCCGCCCTGCTGCCGCACCTGGCTGCCAACGACACCATTCCGCTGATGGACCGCTCGGCCGTGGTGGCCGGTGATCTCAGCCGCCTGCTCGCCAACTACGACACCAGCAGCGCCGCCAATGGCAGCGTTGTCGGCACCGCCGCCGACAACGGCAAGGTGCAATCGCTGCTGCGCCGCGCGATGACCCTGCTGGGCACCCCGTACCGTTGGGGTGGCAGCAACCCGGACAGCGGTTTCGACTGCAGCGGCCTGGTCGGTTACGTGTTCCGCTCGGCCCTGGGTATCGAGCTGCCGCGCGTCTCCCGCGAAATGGCGCACGATGACAACGCCGAACTGATCAATGATCGCACCGCACTGGCTGCCGGTGACCTGGTGTTCTTCGGCCGCAAGGGCCGCGTCGACCACGTCGGCATCTATGTTGGCGATGGCCGCTTCCTGCACGCACCGAGCTCCGGCAAGGACGTCCGCGTGGACACCCTGCTCAGCGGCTACTGGGGCAACAAGTTCATGCAGGCCCGCCGGGTCGATCTCTGACCCGCTGGCGCCACCGCGCCGCCTGACACGAGAAAGCCGCTGCCCTGCAGCGGCTTTTTTGTTTGCGCCCCCACTGGGTGCCGACCTTGGCCGGCACTGCGCCATCTGCCCCAGTGGGTGCCGACCGTTGGTCGGCACTGCGGCCATCCACGCATGGCGTGGATCTACCGGGGACCTACCCTGATCGGCACCGCGCCAGTCAGCTCCAAAACAAAAAGCCCGCCGTTCAGGGCGGGCCTTTCATCTCCACGCAACCTCAGGCGCGTGGCGGTGTCGGGTCGGGATCATCCACACCCACATTGCTGGACGGGTTGTCATACACCGCCTGGTCAAGCAGGCCGGTTTCCTTGGCCACGATCACCGGCACCAGCATCTGGCCCGTCACATTCGTCATCGTGCGCATCATGTCCAGGATGCGGTCGATGGCATACAGGTAGCCGATGGTCTCCAGCGGCAGATTGGCTGCGCTCAGCACCACCGTGGCCATGATCACCGCGGTACCCGGCACGCCGGCGGTACCGAAGCTGCCCAGCACCGAGGCGATCAGCACCACCACGTACTGCTCCGGGGTCAGCGGCACACCGCTGTACTGCGCGATGAACACCGCGCACAGCGCCGGGTAGATCGCGCCGCAGCCATCCATCTTGATGCTGGCGCCCAGCGGCACCGCGAACGAACCGTAGTCCTTGTTCACGCCCAGGTTGTGGGTGATCGAGCGCAACGCCACCGGCATCGCTGCGAAGCTGGACGAGCTGACGAAGGCGACCTGCATGCCCGGCGCCGCGCCACGGAAGAACTTCAACGGGTTCAGGCCGTGCGCCAGCAGCAGTGCGCTGTAGACCACCACGATGTGCAGTGCGCAGGCCACGTACAGCGCCAGCACGAAGTGGCCCAGCGGCAGCAGCTTCTCGAAACCGTAGCTGCCGACCAGGCCGGCAATCAGGCCGAAGGTGCCGATCGGGGTGACTTCCAGCACGAAGCGGGTCACCTGGATCATGATGTCGCTCATCTGCCCGACCAGCTTGCGCGCCTCGGTCACCTTCTCGCCCAGCTTGACGATGGCAAAGCCCACCAGGCCAGCGAAGAAGATCACTGGCAGGATCGAGCCGCGACCGGCAGCCAGCACGGTTTCACCGGCCGCATTGACCTTGGTGCCGATGCCGGACAGCGCGTAGAAGACATTGGCCGGCACCACGTCCAGCAGCACCTGCACCACGCTGGGCACTTCGCGCGGCACGTAGTTGCTGGCCATCGACAGCTGCAGGCCACCTGCGCCGGGCTGCAGCACGGTACCCACGCCCAGGCCGACGCACACCGCCAACGCGGCGGTGATCACGAACCACAGGAAGGTGCGGCCACTGAGCGCGGCGACCGACTTCTGGCCGTGCAGCGACGAGATTGCGTTGATGACCGCGAAGAACACCAGCGGCACGGCGATCATCTTGATCAGGGTGACGTACAGCTCGCCGAGCGGGCCGAACCACGTTTCCGCGGCCGGGCCGAGCGCCCAGCCGGCCAGCGCGCCGAGCACGAAGCCACCGACCACGCGCTGCCAGAATGGAATCCGCAGCCAGGCAGAGACCAGCTTCATAGGCAATCCAGAGGGGAAGGAAGGGATGCTGGCACGATAGCCCAAGGCGGCCCGCAGAACGACCGCCCGGCCGGCAAATCAGTGTGTCATCGGCGTGCCTTGCGAGGGCGGGCATAATGAACGTCCCGTTACAGTTTGTGAGATCCCTGCGTCCATGCGCCGTTCCGTCTCCCTGTTGGCCGCCTGCGCCACCACCCTGCTGCTGGGCGCCTGCGCCAGCACCACCCCCGCGTCCGCCCCGGCCGGCGTGAAGGTCGCCGTCAACCCCGTTGCCCATCCGGCCGGCGAGACCCCGCAGTGGTGGTACCGCAGCGGCGCCGCCCAGGCCGCCGCCAACGGCGCGATGTCCGGCAAGGCCAAGAACGTCATCCTGTTCCTCGGCGACGGCATGAGCCTGACCACGGTGGCCGCCTCGCGCATCTACGAAGGCCAGCAGAAGGGCGGCTCGGGTGAAGAGAACCTGCTGTCCTGGGAGCGCTTCCCGGCCACGGCATTCAGCAAGACCTACAACACCGATTCGCAGACGCCCGATTCGGCCGGCACCATGACCGCCATCACCACCGGCGTGAAGACCCACATGGGTGCGATCGGCGTCAGCGCCGGCAGCCGGACCGACTGTGCCGACAGCCTGTCCAAGGGCCTGCTGACCTGGCTGCAGCTGGCCGACAGCGCCGGTCTGGCTACCGGCGTGGTGTCCACCGCGCGCCTGACCCATGCCACTCCGGCCGCCACCTACGCGCACTCGCCCGAGCGCAACTGGGAAAACGACACCGACCTGACCGAAGCCGCGAAGGCCGCCGGCTGCAAGGACATCGCCCAGCAGCTGTTGTCCACCTCGCGCTATGGCCGTGGCCCGCTGGTCGCCCTCGGCGGTGGCCGTGGTGAGTTCACCACCGTGGAAGAGCGCGATCCCGAGTACGACGACAAGGTCGGCCAGCGCCTGGACGGCCGCAGCCTGGTGCAGGAATGGCAGCAGGCGCATCCGCAGGGTGCCTACGTGTGGAACAGCAAGCAGCTGGCCGCCGCCGCGAATGCGCCGGCCATCCTTGGCCTGTTCGAGCCGGACCACATGCGCTACGAGTACGAGCGCCCGCAGGATCCGGGCGGTGAGCCGAGCCTGGCCGAACTGACGGCGGCAGCCATCAAGAACCTGGCCAAGCACCAGGAAGGCTACGTGCTGATGATCGAAGGCGCGCGCATCGACCACGCCAACCACAGCGGCAACGCCTACCGTGCGCTGACCGAGACCGTGGCCCTGTCCGACGCGGTGCGCGTGGCCAACGAACTGACCTCGGCCGACGATACCCTGATCATCGTCACCGCCGACCACTCGCACACCCTGAACTTCGTCGGCTACCCGGCGCGCGGCAACCCGATCCTGGGCAAGGTGAAGGACAAGGGCGGCGAAGACGGCGCCGGCAAGCTGGACTACGCGCTGGACGGCACCGGCCAGCCGTACACCACCCTGAGCTACGCCAATGGCCCGGGCCATACCGGCAGCAGCAACCAGCAGCCGGCCGGTCCGAAGCGTTACCCGCACAACCCGAGCAGCTTCGAACCGGCCAACGGCCGCCCGAACCTGCGCGAGGTCGACACCGAGCATCCGGACTACATGCAGGAAGCACTGGTGCCGATGAAGTCCGAGTCGCACGGCGGCGAAGACGTCGGTATCTGGGCACGCGGCCCGGGCAGCAAGGCGATCCGCGGCACGCTGGAACAGAACGCGATCTACCACATGATCGTGCAGGCCACCCCGGCCCTGCGCGAGCGCCTGTGCCAGGCCGGCACCTGCGATGACAAGGGCGTGCCGGTACAGCTGCCGGCGCCGACCGCATTCGAGCGCAAGGCCGAGGCCAAGTGATCGTGAGGCAGGCCCACCCTGCCCCTGCCAGCGGCCGCTTCGCGCGGTCGCTGGTCCTGCTTGGCGTGCTGGTCAGTGCCAATGCAGCGGCACAGGCACCGGCGTGCAAGCTGCTGACCGACGAACACGGGTTGTGGCCGCTGCCCAACTGCGAAGTGGTCGATCACCGGCCGAAGATCAGTGCCGACACCTTGAAGGACCTGAATTACGACGACCATGGCCTGGCCGTGGTGTACGCCGACCAGGGCTTCCACTACGTCAACCGCAAGGGCCGCAGCCTGCCGGTACTGACCTGGGACAACGGTCCGGAAACACCGCAGGAAGGCCTGCTGCGCGCCCGCGTCGGCAACCGCGTGGCCTACTTCGATCTGAAGTTCCGCCAGGTGGTGCCCGGCACCTTCGATTTCGGTTGGCCGTTCCAGGATGGCGTGGCCGAAGTCTGCAATGGCTGCCGGCGCGGCACGCCGGATGCCGATGGCCACACGCCGATGGAAGGCGGAGAGCGGTTCCGCATCGACCGTTCGGGTCGTCGGGTAAAGTAGGTTTTCGGCAGGGCTGCGCCCTGCACCTGCAGACGCAACGGCAACGGCCGAAGCAACAGCAACAGCGTGCATTCCGTGGGATGGCGGGGCACTGTGGGTTTGCGGGGACGGCGCAAGTACGTCCATGTAGCCTTGGTCGCCGCATCCATGCGGCTCACACCCCGCAGACCCACAGTACCCCGCCTTCGACAGTTTTCCGGCGGCTGTTGGTAGGTGTCGACCTTGGTCGACACATCTGTCAGATATCGAATGAGTCATCCACGCATGGCGTGGATCTACTGTGTCGACCAAGGTCGACACCTACCAAAGCGGTGCACGACGCCGTTCCGACAGATCGCGGCAATCTGTCGAAGGCGGGGTGGGTCCGGTTGCGGGAGTGTCCGCGGCATGGATGCCGCGGCCAAGCCCCCATGGATGGGTTTACGGCGTCTCCCGCAACCGGACCCACCCCGCCATCCTTCAGGAAACCAGCTTCTGCTGTTGCTGTTGCTTTGGCTGTTGCTGTTGCTGTTGCTGTTGCTTTGGCCGTTGCCGTTGCTCTGGATCGTAGCGGGTGCAGGGCGCAGCCCTGCCGAGCAACCCTATACTTGCCACCGTGACTGCCTTCCCTGCCCTCGTTCCGCTGGATGCGCCGCTGCTGGTGGGCTACAGCGGTGGCGTCGACTCCACCGTGCTGCTGCACTGGCTGTGGCGCTGCGCGCAGACTTCCGGCACCGCCCTGCGCGCGGTGCACGTGCATCACGGCCTGCAGCCCGATGCGGATGACTGGGTGCTGCACTGCCAGCAGCAATGCGACGCCTGGGGCATCGAACTGGCCGTGCACCGCGTGCAGGTCGAGAACGGCACAGGCCTGGGCACCGAGGGTGCCGCGCGACTGGCACGACGCGCCGCGTTCGCGGCCGAACTGCGCGACGGCGAAACCCTGGCGCTGGCACAGCACCAGGACGACCAGGCCGAGACCTTCCTGTTGCGCGCCCTGCGCGCTTCCGGCGTCGATGGCCTGGCGGCGATGTCCACGCACAGCCGCCTTGGCGAAAAGCCTCTATGGCGACCGCTGCTGGCAGTGCCACGCAGTGCACTCCTCGACTACGCCCGCCAGCATGCACTGCACTGGATCGAAGACCCCAGCAACGCCGACGACCACGCCGATCGCAACTTCCTGCGCCTGCAGGTGCTGCCGCTGTTGCGCCAGCGCTGGCCGCATGCCGCTGCGGCGATGGCGGGCAGCGCAACGCACTGCGGGCAGACCCGCGAACTGCTTGACGAGGAAGACGCCGAGCTGATCGCACACCTGGAAGTCGCTCCACGCGTGCTGTCGCTGCAGCTGCTACGCCAGGTCTCACCGGGGCGCGCCGCGCGCGTACTGCGCGCCTGGGTGACCGGCCACGGTGCGGCACCGCTGCCGGCCACCGTGCTGCAGCAGGCGCTGGACGAGTTGCTGCCGGCCGACAACGATCGCCAGGCGCGGGTGCGCTGGCACGATCACGCCATCCAACAGTGGCGCGACCACGCCTACCTGCTGCCGGCCCGGCTGCCTGCGCTTCCCCACGAGTGGCAGGCCGAATGGGATGGACGCGCACCGCTGGCACTGCCCGATGGCGGACAGCTGCGCCTGCAGGGCACCCCGGCCTTCGATCGCCCGCTGCAGGTCCGTGCACGCGTGGGCGGTGAGCGCATTCTGCTGCCCGGTCGCCAGCATTCGCACGCGTTGAAGGACTGCCTGCAACGCGAACACCTCGCCCCCTGGCGACGCGCTCAGCTGCCGCTGATCTTTGATGGCCCGCAGTTGCTGGCCGCCGCCGACGTGGTCATCGCCGCACCACTGCAGGCCTGGCTGCAGGCGCATGGCGCACAGTTGCAGTGGCGCCCGGGCGGCTGGTGAATTGACCCCCGCGCGCGGCCCGTCCACACTTGCCGCATGGCCAAGAAGTCCCCCGAAAACGCCTCCCCGGTCGCCCAGTTCGAGCAGTCGCTCGAATCGCTGGAGCAGCTGGTGGAGCAGATGGAAACCGGCGAGCTGAGCCTGGAAGCTTCGCTCAGTGCTTACGAACGTGGCGTCGGTCTGTATCGCCAGTGCCAGCAGGCGCTGGAGCAGGCCGAGCTGCGCGTGCGCCTGCTCAGCGATCCGGCGCAGCCGGAAGCATCCGAGCCTTTCGATCCGCCCAGCCATGACGGCTGAGGTTCTGTTCGCGCGCTGGCGCGACCGTATCGAAAGCCAGCTCGACGCCGCGCTGCCCTCGCCTGCCGAAGCGCCGCAGCGCCTGCACCAGGCCATGCGCTATTCGGTGCTGGGCGGTGGCAAACGCATGCGCCCGCTGCTGGTCTATGCCAGTGGCCACCTGTTCGGTGCGCAGCCGGAAAGCCTGGATGCGGCCGCCATGTCCGTCGAACTCATCCACGCCTACTCGCTGGTGCATGACGACCTGCCGGCGATGGATGACGACGCGCTGCGTCGCGGCAAGCCGACCACCCACATCGCCTTCGATGAAGCCACCGCGATTCTGGCAGGCGACGCGCTGCAGACCCGTGCCTTCGGCCTGCTGGCCGATGCACCGCTGCCGGCCACGCTGCGCGTGGCCTGCCTGCAGACCCTGGCCCACGCGTCCGGCGCCGCTGGCATGTGCGGCGGCCAGGCGCTGGATATCGATGCCACCGGCCAGCAGCAGACGCTGGCGGCATTGACCCGCATGCATGCCCTGAAGACCGGCGCGCTGATCCGTGCGGCGGTGCGCATGGGCGCGCTGTGCGGCCAGGCCCACGAACCTCAGCTGGCCCAGCTGGACAGCTTCGCCGACGCACTCGGCCTGGCCTTCCAGGTACGCGATGACATCCTCGATGTCGAGGCCAGTTCCGAGCAGCTGGGCAAGACCGCCGGCAAGGACCAGGCGCAGGACAAGAGCACCTTCCCTGCCCTGCTCGGCATGGACGGTGCCAAGGCTCAGCTGCACGAACTGGCCGCACGCATGCAGTCGATCCTGGACGGGTATGGCGAAGAGGCCGATGCACTGCGTGCACTGGCGACGCTGGCGGTCGAACGCGATCATTGATTGCTCGCCGGGCACCGCCCGTCGCTCCCCGCACATGAAAACGCCCGGCAATGCCGGGCGTTCTCAATTCCGCATGCCGCCGGTGTTACTTGATCAGGCGCAGTGCGAACGGGTAGCGGTAGGCTTCGCCATTGTTGGCCTTGACCGCTGCGATGATGCTGAACACCAGGCTGATGATGCCCACGATCGGGGCCAGGAACACGCCGATGATCACGATGGTCAGGATCATGCTGATGACCATGGCGATGGTCACGGTGATCTGGAAGTTCAGGGCTTCCTTGGCCTGGTCGGTCACGAAGGCCTTGCCCGCGTCATCCTTGTTGATCAGCCAGATGATCAGCGCGCCGATGAAGCCGGTGAAGATGCCCAGCAGGTGCGCGGCCAGGGCCATGGTGCGCTGGTCGGCCGGCACGTCGGTGGTGGCCGGCGGCGGCGGGACGTTATCGAATTCGCTCACGACAAAACTCCTTTTCATTGGGTGGTCTTGACCCACCAGCACCAAGCTGGTTGCGTCAGGCGGGCATAGCTTACGCCATCGACGCCATCAATCATTACCGGCGATGGTCATCCGCCCCAGCAGGATCGAACCGGTCCGGATGTGCGAGCGCGGGTCGACGTCACTGCCGACCGCTTCGATGCTGCTGAACATCTCGCGCAGGTTGCCGGCGATGGTGATGCCATCCACCGGGTACTGGATCTCACCATTCTCGACGCGGAAGCCGCCGGCACCGCGCGAGTAGTCGCCGGTCACCCCGTTCACGCCCTGCCCCATCAGTTCGGTCACCAGCAGGCCATCGCCCATCTGCCGGGCGATGTCCTGCAGGGAGCCCGCGTTGGCGGCCAGCTGCAGGTTGTGCACGCCACCGGCATTGGCGGTGGTCTGCAGGCCCAGCTTGCGTGCAGAGTAGCTGCCCAGCACGTAGCGCTGCAGCACGCCGTCACGGACCAGGGCCGAAGCACGCGTGGCCACGCCGTCACCGTCGAAGGCGGCCGAGCGCAGGCCACGGCGCAGGTGGGGCAGTTCCTCGATCTGCATCCAGTCCGGGAACAGCTGCTGGCGAACGCTGTCCAGCAGGAAGCTGGCCTGGCGGTACAGCGCACCGCCGGACACCGCCGACAGCAGGTGTCCAACCAGGCTGCGCGCTACTTCCGGGGCGAACAGCACTGGCATGGTGCCGGTGGCCATCGAGCGAGGCTGCAGGCGGGCGACGGTGCGCTCGGCAGCACGACGGCCGACCAGGCCCACGTCTTCCAGGTCCTCCCGGGCCAACGCGCTGGTGTACCAGCCATCGCGCTGCATGCCATCGCCCTGGCCGGCGATCAGCGCACAGCCCACCGAATGATGGGTGCCACGCTCACGGCCGAAAAAGCCATGCGAATTGGCGTACACCGACAGGCTCTGCATGCTCGAAACCGAGGCGCCGTCGGAATTACGGATCTGCGCATCGGCCTCACGGCCTGCGTTCTCGCAGGCCAGGGCCAGGTCCACCGCCTCGTCGGCCTGCAGCGCCCAGGGGTGCCAGGCATCCAGATCCGGGAAGTCGGAGGCCATCAGCGCGGCCTCGGCCAGGCCGGCAGCCGGGTCATCTTCGGTGTGCCGGGCGATTGCACAGGCCTGCTCGACCGTGGCGGCAAGGCTGGCCTCGTTCAGGTCGCCGGTGCTGGCGCTGCCCTTGCGTTGGCCGAAATAGACGGTGACGGCGATACCGCGGTCACGGGTGGACTGCACGGTCTCCACCTCGCCAAGGCGGACATTGACCTCCAGGCCACGATCCTCGCTGCAGCTGACCTCGGCCTGGCTGGCGCCCAGCGCACGGGCGCGGTCGAGCAGCTGCTGGGAGAGGTCGGCCAGCCGTTCCAGTCGGGCCAGGCTGTCGTCGCCGACAGCGACTTCAGGGGCGATCACGTTCAATGCTTTATCCTGTACGGGTTGGGCCCGGCATCACGCCGGGCGACTTTTTTTGAGATCAGGTAGGAACGATGCGCGGACGCGACGAAGAAACCGGTGAATTCCACGACAAGAGCCGCAGCCAGAACCGGCGCGACGCGCTCGACGTCCTGGCCCTGGGCGAGAAGCTGGTGTCGTTGACCCCGGCCCAGCTGGCACGCCTGCCGATCCCGGAAGACCTGCTGCCGCATATCGCCGAGTGCAAGCGCATCACCGCCCACATCGCCCACAAGCGCCAGCTGGCGTTCCTGGCCAAGCACATGCGCCGCGAAGAAGACGCCACGCTGGATGCGATCCGCGATGCGCTGGACGCCAACAGCGAAACCGGCCGCCGCGAAGTGGCGATGATGCACCGCGCGGAAGACTGGCGCGAGCGCCTGCTGGCCGAGGGTGACAAGGCGCTGGCTGCACTGCTGGACGACTACCCGCAGGCCGACCGCCAGCAGCTGCGCACGCTGGTGCGCAATGCCCAGGCCGAAAAGGCCAGGAACAAGCCGCCACGCGCCTACCGCGAAATCTTCCAGGTGCTGCGCGCCCTGATGCTGCCGGCCGCACTGGGCCTGAAGGCCAGCGCCGAAGACGCCGACCCCGTCGACAGCGACGAAGCCGACGAGGACTGAGTCCGCGCCGGCCTGGGCGGTGGCGCTGGCCATCGCCCGGCTCAGGCCTGGGTACCGCCGACCGTGATGCCCTCGATCAGCAGCGAGGGCTGGCCGACACCCACGGGCACGCTCTGCCCGTCCTTGCCACAGATGCCCACACCCTCGTCCAGGGCCAGATCGTTGCCGACCATGCGCACCTTCTGCATGGTTTCCGGACCGTTGCCGATCAGCGTCGCACCCTTCACCGGCGTGGTGATGCGGCCATCCTCGATCAGGTAGGCCTCAGTGGCCGAGAACACGTACTTGCCGCTGGTGATGTCGACCTGGCCGCCACCGAAGTTGACTGCGTACAGGCCCTTCTTCACCGAACGGATCATTTCCTGTGGGTCGTGCTGGCCGGCGCGCATGTAGGTGTTGGTCATGCGCGGCATGGTCAGGTGCGCGAACGATTCGCGGCGGCCGTTGCCGGTCGGCGCCATGCCCATCAGCCGTGCGTTGAGGCTGTCCTGCATGTAGCCGACCAGGATGCCGTCCTCGATCAGGGTGGTGCACTGGCTCGGGTGGCCTTCATCGTCGATGTTCAACGAACCACGGCGTCCGTCCAGCGTGCCGTCATCGACGATGGTCACGCCCGGGGCGGCAACGCGCTCGCCGATGCGGCCCGCGTAGACGCTGGTGCCCTTGCGGTTGAAGTCGCCTTCCAGGCCGTGGCCGACCGCTTCATGCAGCAGCACGCCGGGCCAGCCCGGACCAAGCACCACCGGCATCACCCCGGCCGGTGCCGGAACGGCGTCCAGGTTCACCAGCGCCTGGCGCAGCGCCTCGCGGGCAAAGGCCTCGGGGCGGCCGTCGGCGAACAGCTCCTCATACCCGTAGCGGCCACCACCGCCGGCATAGCCGGACTCGCGGCGGCCGTTGTGCTCGACGATCACCTGCACGTTCAGGCGCACCAGCGGGCGCACGTCAGCGCCCAGCACACCGTCGCTGCGGGCGATAAGTACCGTATCGACGCCGCCGGACAGGCTCACCATCACCTGCTTCACGCGCGGGTCGGCGGCGCGCAGGTAGCCATCCAGGCGCTTGAGCACCTCGACCTTGGCCTCGTTGCCGATGCCATCGATCGGGTCCAGCGCCGGGTACAGCGCGCGCGCGTTGCCGCGCAGCAGCGACCGCCCGGACTGGGCGCCACCTTCACGCGAGATCGCACGCGCCGACTGCGCCGCCGTCAGCAGCGCATCGGCATGGATGTCGTCGGAGTAGGCGAAGCCGGTCTTCTCGCCGGAAATCGCCCGCACGCCCACGCCCTGCTCGATGGAATGGGCGCCGTCCTTGACGATGCCGTCTTCCACGCTCCAGCTCTCGCGGCGGGCATGCTGGAAATAAAGGTCGCCGAAGTCCACACCGGGGCCGAGCAGCTGGCCGAAGGTGCGCTCCAGGCCAGCGGTATCCAGGCCGCCGGGGCGCAGCAGGCGGTCTTGGGCAAGCGTCAGGGCGATATCAGTCATGGTTCTCGATCTGGGGATGCGGGGGCGCTCAGGCAAGCCCCGTGAACAGGAAAGCCGCGCTCAACGCGAGCGCGGCAGGCCGGTGACGGTCGGCGGAATGGCCGGCGCCGGTGCCGGTACGGGTGGCGGAGCCTTGTCGCGGCTGCGCTCGATCACTTCCACCTTCGGTTCCTTCCATGGACCGGTCACCTTGTAGGTCCGGGCGCCAATCTCGCCCAATGGCTTGGACAATACCGCATTGGTGGCCGCGCCCAGCGCCGCCCCCACCGGGCCACCGGCGACCGCACCCACCACGGTCAGCAGATTGCCTGCACGCGGGTTGACGTCGATGGTCTGGTCGAACTGCTGGTTACGCAGGTCGGCCTGGCCGCGGATGGTGATGTTGGCTGCCGGGCCTTCGATCAGCACCTTGTCGGTGCGCGCCATGCCCTGGCCGAACTGCATGCTGCCGTCGATCTGGTTGAACGCGAAGCCCTTGGAGAAGAAGTCGCGGAAGTCGAACATCAGGCGCCGCGGCAGCTGGGTGACACTGAGCAGGCCCAGCACCCGGCCAGCGCCCGGTTCCAGCTCCAGCAGCTGGCCGTTGCGCGCGTGCAGGTCCAGGCGGCCCTGCAGGTTGCCCAGCTGGAAGTCCGACGGCCCCCCACTCCACGTGGCCTGCAGCTGCGCCTGGCCGGAACCGCCACGCAGCTGGCCGCCGTAGTCGAGGTTCTGCATCAATCCGCCCAGGTCCTCGCTGCGCACCTGTGCGGTCAGCTCGGTGCGGGCACCACTGGTGCGGCCCAGCCAGCGACCGCTGATGTCGATCTCCTGGTCGGGCGCACGGAAGCGCAGCTCGTCCACGTTCAGGCCATTGGCCAGCGGCCGCGTACGCAGTACCGCCTGGCCCAGCACCACCTTGCCGAACTTCAGGTCGGCGATGTCCAGCGCGAACGGCGGCAGCTTGGCCGGGTCCATGTCGTTGGCGCCGGCCTGTACCCGTGCCGGTGCGGCCGATGCACCCGGAGCCGCCGGCAGGGATTGCCAGTGCACGCGGTCGAGCTGGCCACTGATGGTGCCGCCGTCTGCATTGGGGACGGTCAGGCGCCCGGCCAGCGACGGGCCGTCCAGGCGCACATCCAGTGCCTGCGCGCCCGGGCGCAGCTGCAACCGGGTCTGCTCGAACACGCCACCGATCAGCTTCAACTGGCCGACCTGCACGTCCACCGCACGCAGCGGCATGGCGTCGTCATCACTGCCACCCCGCGCCAGACTGATCCACTCCAGAGCGTCCAGGGTCGGGCTGCGGCCATTGACGGTCAATCCGCTCGGCGGCGGCTCGCGGTCGACATGGTCGCTGCCCAGCGTCACCTGCACACCGGTCTGGTTGTTGTGGCTGCGTGCGGCCAGCGCCAGGCGCTGGCCGAACGCAACGTCGATGCGGCCGGCCCCCATCGGCAGCTGTGCAGCCACGGTGGTCGCCAATGGCTCGGCAGCCGGTTTGTCCAGCGGCGCCGGCAGGTCCAGCCGGGTCCCGACCAGATCGGAGCTCAACCGCAGCTCGCTGGGCGGCGCAGGCGCCCCTGGAGCGACCTTGGGCAGGCTGACCGCGATGGTCCACGGCGAGGTTCCGGTGATGTAGGGCTTGAGCCAGGCCATCTCCGGCGCGCGGTCGATCAGCACGCCAGCATCCAGCGTGGCCGACAGCTGCGATTCGAAGGCCAGTCTGCTGTCGTGCACGTAGCCACCGGCACGCAGGCTCAGGCGACCGTCCTGGCCGAGGTGGCGCACCGACAGTGCCTCGGCATCGAAACCGCCATTGCTGTAGCGCGCCTGCCCCTGCATGTTGTCGAAGGCGAGCTGGAAGCGCTTGTCGACCAGCTTCACGCCGGCCAGATCGACCGTCCCCTGCAGGTGGCCGCCACCTTCATCGTGGTGCAGTGGCTGCAGCAGATCGAAGGTCACATGCGCCGGGCCGGCAGCAGTGAGGTTGTCCAGGGTGTCGCCATAATCCTTGTGCAGCGGGCTCTGCCGCAGCATCGCCAGCAGCTTGCCCGCCTCGCTCTGCGCATCGGCGCGCACATACAGCGGCTGCTGCCCGAAATCCGGAATGCCCGCCTCGAACTTCTGCACCGCCACACCGGCCAGATCGCCGCGCCCATGCATGTCGAAGCCGGGGCCGATGAAGGCGATATCGGCGTCGACCTGGCTCATCAACGGCCAATCGTGCTGGAAACGGATGTCACCGTTGGTGATATGGCCGGTGGCCTCGAAGCGGCCATCGTTATTGTCGAACGGCCAGTCGTCCAGGTCGCCACTGACCAGGCCGATGCCATTGCGCACCTGGCCGCCGGCCAGCGCCATGTCCAGCCAGTCGGTGGCGCCCTTGCTCATCTTGGAGTGGATCCAGAAGCGCTTGGCCGCAGTCATCGGCACGTCGTCCAGCTTGGCCGCCAGCTGCAGCCACGGCCGCGTACCGTCCCCCTGGAACCAGACCCCGCCGCGCACGTCGGCCGCATAGTCGGTGCCTTCCACGCGCATCGCCGCAGTACCGATACGCCAACCACCGCCCTCGTCGCGCCAGCCCACCACCTGTCCCGCCAGATGCAGGTCATGACGCACACCAAAGCCGGTCGGCCAATCGAACTGCAGCTGCCGTTGCGGCTGCAACTGCAGGCTGAAGCCATCCGCGTCGCCTTCGAAGCGCCCGCCCAGGCCGCGCAGGCCGGGCGAATTGCCCACGCTGGCGAAGCCCAGCGACTGCAGTTCGCCCTGCGCCCACAGCGGGCCATCGCGATCGCCCGCCAGCTGCAACTCGCGCACGTCCAGCTGCGGCCTGGACAGGAACAGCCAGCGACGCAGGCCTGGTTCGAGACGATCGCTCAGGGCCAGCGCACGCAGCGCGGTGCCGGCCTGCACTTCGCCAGAACGGACCCGCAGCTGCTTGCCAAGCTGCAGCTGCAGGCCATCGAGCTGCTGCTCGCCCTCTTCGGTTTTCAGGCGCAGGCGCGGCACCTGCAACGCCCAGCCATCAGCCTGGCGCTGCCAGCGCAGGCGTGCCTGCAACCGCTGCAGCTGCAGCTGCGGAGCCGCCATCGAGGGCATCGGTGCGCCATCGATGCGGACATCACGCAGGTCCGAATCGGTGGTCACCGCCACCGGCGCGAAATCGCGCAGGGTCAGCCACAGGTTGAGTTCGCCCTTGCCTTCGCGCAGGCGCACACCGCCGGCCGCCAGCAGCGGCGACCAGGCATGGAAATCGACCGGATCGGCGCCCAGCCAGGCCTGGCCATTGCCGCGCACGCGGTCCACGTCCAGCACCGCCGTCAACGGCAGCGCTTCGGTCTGGGCCCAGGCACGCACGCCTACACGCAGGCGGTCGCCATTGACCCGCAGGCGCACGTCGATGCGTGGCAGCGTGGTGTCGATTCCCAGCCCCGGCGCATGCACGCCCAGGCGGCCTCCGATCACCTGCAGTTCGCCCAGCCGGCGCAGCGCATCCAGCGGGTCCCCGCCATTGGCGGCCTGCGGCAGGCCGCGTACCGACCAGCGACCGTCCTCGCCCTGCTGCAGGTCGAGCGCCAGGCCACGCAGGCGCAGCTCGGTCAGCGACCGGCCAGGCAACAGGCCGCTGTACATCGATACCAGCACTTCGGCCTCGCCGATCGCCAGGCCCTGGCCGGCGCCGATGCGCAGGCCCTTGAGCTGCAGCAGCGGACCACGCCGGGTCCAGGCGGTCTGCAGCTGGTCGAAACGCACCGGCTGGCCAGCGCGTTCACTCAGCCAGGCGGCAATCCTGTCGGGATGGCGCTCGGCCAGCGGCAGCAGCTGGCTGAAGGTGCCCACCAGCAGTGCAAGCCCGACCAGGCCCACCGCGCAGGCGGCAATGAAATGACGGCGGATCCTTCGCAGTCGCAGGCGCGGCGGCGCGCTCATCGGCCACCGCCGGCCTGCGGCCGGCGAGGATCAGAGCAGAACGACATCGAATTGCTCCTGCAGGTACTGCTCGTCCGCCTGGAAGCGGATGCTCTTGCCGAGGAATTCCTCCAGCTCGGCCACCGCCGCGGATTCCTCGTCGGTGATGCGCGCGACCACCTTGGTCGACGCGATCACCAGCAGGCGCGCGGCATCGAACTGGCGCACGGCACGGGTGATCTCGCGGAAGATCTCGTAGGTCACCGTCTCGGTGGTCTTGATGCTGCCGCGGCCGCTGCACTGCGGGCAGGTCTCCGACAGCTGGCGCTCCAGGCTTTCCACCGTGCGCTTGCGGGTCATCTCCACCAGGCCCAGCGGCGAGAAGTCGTACACCGTGGTCTTGGCATGGTCGCGGGCCAGCGCCTTTTCCAGGGTGCGCAGCACCTGGCGGCGATGCTCGGCATCGTCCATGTCGATGAAATCGATGATGATGATGCCGCCCAGGTTGCGCAGCCGCAGCTGCCGTGCCACCGCCTGTGCCGCTTCCAGGTTGGTGCGGAACACCGTCTCTTCCAGGTTGCGCTGGCCGAGGAACGAACCGGTGTTGACGTCGATGGTGGTCATCGCCTCGGTCTGGTCGATCACCAGGTAGCCACCGGATTTCAGCGGCACCTGCTTGTCCAGCGCGCGGCCGATCTCGTCCTCCACCCCGAACATGTCGAAGATCGGGCGATCACCGCTGTACAGCTCGATCTTCTCGGCCAGCACCGGCATGTACTTGGCAACAAAGGCCTGCAACTGCGCGAAGGTCTCCTTGGAGTCCACCTTCACCTTGTCAACGTCCTTGCGGATCAGGTCGCGTACCGATCGCAGCGGCAGGCTCAGGTCTTCATAGATGTTGCTGCACGAGGCCGCTTCGCGGCCACGACGCTCGACCACGTTCCAAACGCGCGACAGGTAGGCGATGTCCTCGGCGATGGCCTCTGCCGGCTGGCCCTCGGCATTGGTACGCACGATGTAGCCGTAGCCCCCGTGCTGCGCCGACAGTTCGGTCACCAGCGCCTTCAGGCGGGCGCGCTCGGTTTCATCCTCGATGCGTGCGGAAACGCCCACGACCTTGGATTGCGGCAGCAGCACCATGTAGCGCGAGGGAATGCTGATCTGGGTGGTCAGGCGTGCGCCCTTGGTCCCGATCGGGTCCTTCACCACCTGCACCACGATGTCCTGGCCGTCGCGCAGCAGCTCGACGATCGGCACGCTGGATGGCGGCGGCAGCGTGGTGTTCTCGGTATCGGCACTGGCCACCGGCGCCGGCCGCACCACGTCGTTGGCATGCAGGAACGCGGCACGCTCCAGCCCGACTTCGACGAAGGCGGCCTGCATGCCGGGCATCACCCGCTGCACCTTGCCCTTGTAGATGTTGCCGACCACACCCCGGCGCCAACCGCGCTCGATGTGCAGTTCCTGCAGCATGCCGTTCTCGATCACCGCGACCCGGGTTTCGCGCGGGGTCACATTGACCAGGATTTCCTCAGACATCGGCAGCCTCCCTGGCGGCATCGGCAGTTGTGGCCGGCACGCCGCAGCGCGCCAGCAGACGATCGGTATGCAGCAATGGCAGCCCCATGACGCCGGAGTAGCTGCCGGAAAGATGTTCGATCCAGCGCTCGGCCCCGCCCTGGATGGCGTAGGCCCCGGCCTTGTCCAACGGCTCGCCGGTGGCCACGTAGGCGGCGATGTCGGCAGCGTCGATCGGGGCGAAGGTCACTTCGGAAATGACCAGTTCGCTGTCCAGCCCGTCCGCGCCGACCACCACCACGGCGGTCATCACCTGATGGGTGCGCCCGGCAAGGCGCGCCAGCATCGCCCGCGCATCGGCGGCGTCAGTGGGCTTTCCGAACACGTCACCATCCAGCACCACCTCGGTGTCCGAGCCGAGCACGCGCGCCTGCGGGTCATCGGCCAGCACCCGGGCCAGCCCGGCGCGCGCCTTGTCGGCGGCGACCCGGCAGACATACTGTTCGGCGCTTTCAGCGGGCGCGCGCTGCTCGACGACCTCCAGGTCCAGGGCCTGGAAGGGGCGTCCGAGTCGGGCCAGCAGCTGGTTGCGTCGGGGGGAGCGGGAAGCAAGATAGAGCATCGGCACAGCATAACCTGAGGCCGCCACCTGAATCGTCGGCAACCCGTCCCGGAACGTGCGCAACCCCGAACGGGCTCACAGCGCGTTCATCGCTACGACACCACCCTCAACGGCACAACAAGGAGTTCTCCATGCGCCTGACCGCCACCCCGCTGCTGCTCGCCCTGTCCCTCGCCCTTGGAACCTCGATGACCGCCCATGCTGCCCCGTCGTCGCCGTCGATCGCCGCCCCGGCCGAAGGCACCCTGCTGAACATCTCGGCCAATGCCGAGGCGACCCGCGTGCCGGACGTGGCCACCCTGTCGGCCGGTGTGGTCACCCAGGCTGCCGATGGCAACAGCGCCATGCGCCAGAACGCCCAGCAGATGGACAAGGTACTGGCCGCGATCAAGGCCGCCGGCATCGCCGAGCGCGACGTGCAGACCAGTGGCGTCAGCCTCAATCCGCAGTACCGCTATGCCGACAACGAAGCACCGAAGATCACCGGCTACCAGGCCAGCAACACGGTCAGCCTGAAGGTGCGTGACATCGCCAAGCTGGGCAAGGTGCTGGATGCACTGGCTGCGCAGGGCGCCAACCAGATCAACGGCCCCAGCTTCGAGATCGACCAGCCGGAACCGGTCTACGACGAAGCCCGCCTGGCTGCACTGAAGAAGGCCCAGGCCCGCGCCCAGACCTATGCGAAGTCGCTGGGCCTGCAGGTGCGCCGCATCGTCAGCATTTCCGAGAACGCCGGCGGCGGCTACCGCCCGATGCCGATGATGCGGGCCATGTCGGCCGGCGCGGCGATGGACAAGGCCACCCCGGTCGCACCGGGTGAATCGACCGTCTCGGTCAACCTGGACGTGGTGTTCGAACTGGGTCGCTGATCCCGTTCGCCATTGCCGACAAAGGCGGATCCCGCAGGGGATCCGCCTTTTTCATGCCCGTAGCCGGCGTTGGCTGAAGGCCAGCCCAACGATCGCCCCCCTGCCTCTAGGCAGTGGCTGCCCTGTCGCGCTACTGATGGACTGCCAGCCGCGTGCGGCAACCCCGCCACGGGCCCTGGTGCGTTGAGGACTTCGTCACTGGCATGGAGGTGGACCATGGTTCGTACGTATCCCGTTGCATCCCCGCATTTCGACCCCGCCCGCGTTGCCGCCTGGAGCGCGGCCATCGCCCTGCATCTGCTGGCCTTCCTGTTGCTGCTGATCCCGGCGACCTACCAGGCCGTGCAGGTCCCACGTGACAAGACTGCGGTCAGGCTGATCGAGAAGATCCCGCCACCGCCCACGCCACCGGTTCCGATCCCGCCGAAAGAGATCGTCCAGGTGGTGCCGAAACCCCGGACGCAGCCGGTAGCACCGCCACTGCCTGCACCCACCGCGACCGTGGAGGAGACCCAGGGCATCGCACTGCCGGCCGCCGAACCGGCCCCGCCCCAGCTGGCACCGAGCATCGATACCTCCACGCCTCTGGCCGGCGCCCAGCTGCAGTACCGCAGCGCCCCGCCGCCGGCCTACCCGCTGGCGGCACTGCGCAACCGCGAGCAGGGTACGGTGCTGTTGCGGGTAGAGGTGGACTCCCACGGGCAGCCGGCGGTGGTCAGCATCGAGCGCAGCAGTGGCTCGCGCAGCCTGGACCAGGCCGCACGCCAGCAGGTGCTCAGGCACTGGCGCTTCGAGCCGGCCCAGCGTGATGGCGTGGCCGTGCCGGCCATCGGCATGGTGCCGGTGCAGTTCTCGCTGCCGGACTGAGGTGATCGCCGGCCCGGCTGCTTGCCGGGCCGGCGCTTCCGTCCGGACGGGTACGGACGGAACAGGATCAACTGTTATTGATTAAGCAAAAATTCACGACTTCGTCACCTGTCGGAAACCTAGATTGGTCCGTCCCGGAATCTTCCGGAGACAGCCCTCAACGCTACGGTTTTCCAGTTAGGAGAGAAGCTGTGAAACACCTGATCCAACGGCCCGCCAGCCGCCGCCGCACCACCCTGGCATCGTCCATCACCCATATCCTTACCGGCGGCACGCTGCTGCTGGTTGGCGCCGTGGCTTCCACCTCCGCTTTCGCGCAGGAAAAGGCCACCAACCTGGACCGCATCACGGTCACCGGTTCGAACATCCCGCGCACCAACACTGAAACACCGTCCCCGGTGCAGGTGGTGACCCGCCAGGAAATCGACCGTACGGGCAAGACCACGGTTGCCGAGTACCTGCAGACACTGACCGCCGACGGTTCCGGCTCCATTCCCAAGACCTTCGGCAACGGCTTTGCCGGCGGTGGTGCCGGCATCTCGCTGCGCGGCTTGGGCGCGGGTTCGACCCTTGTCCTGTTGAATGGTCGCCGCATGGCCACCTACGGCCTGGCCGATGACGGCCAGAAGGTTTTCACCGACCTGAGCACCATCCCGCTCGACGCCGTCGAACGCGTGGAAGTGCTGAAGGACGGCGCCTCGGCGATCTATGGTTCCGACGCCATCGCCGGCGTGGTCAACATCATCCTGCGCAGCGATTTCCAGGGCGCGATCCTCCGGGGCTCCTACGGCCTGTCTGGCGACAGCGATGGCGACGCGAAGAAGGCGACCCTGACCGCCGGTACCGGCGATCTGGCCACCGACGGCTGGAATGCCTTCTTCAGCCTGGATGTGGCAAAGACCGACGCGATCAAGATCAGTGATCGCAAGAACCGCAAGTGGATCGGTACCGGCGATACCCGCCCGTGGGGCTATGGCAACAACGCCCAGTTCCTCGGCGGCGCCTTCCTCAGCGGCAAGACCCGCGGCGGTGTTGGTCCGAACGGTTCGGTGTATGACGATCGCAATGTGACCAAGGACAATCCTGCCTTCCTGGTCGCATTGCCGGGCTGTGCTGGCCTGACCACCATTCCCGGCCAGACCGAGGCTACTGCACAGGCGCAGGGCTGCCTGTGGGATCCGAACCAGCTGTATCGCGATCTGACCCCGGAAGAGAAGTACGTCAACGTGTTTGGCCGTGCCAGCTTCGCGTTTGGTGAAGGTGGCGAGATCTACACCGAAATCGGCTACTCGAAGAAAGAGACCACCTTCAGCAACACCCCGTCCGGCGTATCCGGCAGCTGGGGCTTCCCCGAAGGCCCGGTCAACGGCAACAGTGGCCCGGGCGCAGTGGTGCTGGGCCCGAATCATCCTGACAATCCCATTCCCGGCCAGGCCTCGCGCCTGCGTTATTCGGCGTGGGATGTCGGGCCCCGCGTGACCAACAACACCAATGAGTTCACCCGCTTCCTGGTCGGCGTCAAGGGCAACTGGGGCGACTGGAGCTACGACACCGCCTATCTGCACTCGGGCACTGATCTGGTCAACAAGCGCACCGGCTTCCTCAACTACGACAACGTACGTTGCGCATTGGCCAACCCGAACTGCGCCGGTGGTGTTTGGCGCATCGGTGACAACGCGGGCATGAACTCGCAGGCGTTGTACGACTTCATCTCGCCGGATATCAGCGCCCGCGCCAAGTCCAGCCTGGACATGTTCGACTTCACCGTGTCGCGCAGCCTGATGGACCTGAAGGGTGGCCCGCTGGGCCTGGCATTGGGTACCGAATGGCGCAAGACCAGCAACAGCCTGACCCCGCAGACCTACACCGACAAGGGCCAGATCATCGGTCTGGGCTACTCGGCCTACGACGGCACCCAGAACGTGTACGCAGGCTACGTTGAGCTGTCTGCGCCCGTGCTGGAAACCCTGGAACTGTCCGGTGCGGTTCGCTACGACAAGTACGAGAGCGGTGAAGGCAAGGCCACGCCGAAGATCGGCATCAAGTGGACCCCGGCCGACTGGATCGCACTGCGTGGCAGCTACGCCGAAGGCTTCCGGGCACCCAACCCGGCCGAGAACGGCGATGGTGGCCTGGCAGCGTTCTCCAACGCGTCCGATCCGGTACGTTGCCCGAACGGCAACCCGGCACCGGGTGCCACCGGGGATGACTGCGGTGCCCTGCCGGTGGCCATCATCACCCGCCCGAACAAGGATCTGAAGCCGGAAGAGTCCAAGAGCTACTCGGTGGGTATCGTCCTGCAGCCGACGTCCACGACCTCGCTGACCATCGATGCCTGGCAGATCAAGCGCACCAACGAAATTGCCCAGGGCAGCACCTCCGAAGCCATTGCCGCCGGCAACGTGTTGCGTGACAGCAACCTGCTCAACGGCGTGCCCGGCACCGGCAGCATCCTGGCAGTCAACACGCAGTACATCAATGCCGCATCGACCCGGGTCCGGGGTATCGATACCGATATCCGCCAGACCTTCGACATCGGCCCGGGCCAGCTGGAGATGGACCTGCAGTGGAGCCATGTGCTCAAGTTCGAGCGCACCGATGCCGACGTGACGGTTGACTACGCGGGTACTCACGGCAACTGCGACGTGACCAACTGCATCGGCACCCCGAAGGACCGCATCAACTTCGGCACCACCTGGAGGCAGGGTCCGTGGAGCGTCAGCGGCGTTGCCAACTACATCTCGAAGATGGACAACAAGGACTTCCGTGGTCCGAACGGCTCCTATCTGTTCGCGTATGCAGACGGAACGGACGTCAAGAAGATCTCCTCGTTCACCACCTTCGACCTGTCGGGCCGCTGGAACATCACTGAAGCCTTCGAGTTGAACGCCTCGGTGCAGAACGTGTTCGATCGCATTGCGCCGCTGGATCCGTCCACCTACGGCGGTGTCAACTACAACCCGCTGCACTTCAGTGGTGCCATCGGTCGCTACTTCACCGTCGGTGCCAAGTACACCTTCAAGTAATACAGGCAACACCTTTCAACGCAGCAACTTCGAAGGCCCGGGCAGCTGCCCGGGCCTTCGTCGTTCCGCCCCTTGCAGGCATGTTCACGGGCACATGGCTACCGTGTGCACGCGGCATCACCGCCGCAGGGGATCTGCATGGCCGCAACTTCGCAACGCCTGGGCCTGCCCGCGTTGACTGCACTGGTGGTCGGCTCGATGGTCGGCGCCGGCATCTTTTCATTGCCGCAGAACGTGGCGCGCAGCGCCGGGCCTGCCGCCGCGCTGATCGGCTGGGCCCTGAGCGGCGCGGGCATGCTGATGCTGGCCTTCGTGTTCCAGGCCCTGGCCAACCGCCGGCCTGATCTCGATACCGGCATCTACGCGTACGCACGCGAAGGCTTCGGCAACTACATCGGCTTCTCCGCTGCGTGGGGCTACTGGGTCGCCTCGGTGCTCGGCAACGCCAGCTTCTTCGTGCTGATATTCAGTGGCCTCGGCCACTTCATGCCCGTGTTCGGCGAAGGCAATACCCCGGCCGCCGTGGCCGCATCCTCATTGCTGTTGTGGACCGTGCACCTGTTGGTGCTGCGTGGCCTGCGCACTGCCGCCATCGTCAACGGCCTGGTGACCGTGGCCAAGTTGCTGCCGATCGCCCTGTTCCTGGTCCTGGCCGCCGGCGCGTTCCGCATGGACGTGTTCCGCGCCGATTTCCTCGGCGCGCCTGCACTCGGCGACCTCGGCCAGCAGCTGCGCGGCATGATGCTGGTGACCGTGTGGGTGTTCATTGGCATCGAGGGCGCCAGCATCTACTCGCGGCGCGCCGCACGCCGTGCCGACGTGGGTCGCGCCACGGTGATCGGCTTCCTCGGCGTGTGGCTGCTGCTGGTGCTGGTCAGCCTGTTGTCGATGGGCGTGCTGTCGCAGGCGGAACTGGCCGGACTGCCCAATCCGTCGATGGCCTATGTGCTGCGCGCCATTGTCGGCGAATGGGGCGCGACGGTGATCATCATCGGTTCGATCATCTCCGTTCTCGGTGCATTGCTGGCCTGGGTGCTGCTGTGCGCCGAAGTGCTCTATGCCGCCGCAGGTGACGGCACCATGCCGGCCTTCCTGGGGCGTGAGAACGCGCGCGGCGTGCCGGCCAATGCACTGTGGTTGAGCAACGGGCTGATCCAGTTGTTCCTGCTGCTGGTGCTGGTCAATTCCGGCAGCTATACCGGGCTGGTGCTGCTGGCCGCGTCGATGAGCCTGGTGCCCTACTTCCTGTCCACGGCATTCGGCGTACAGCTGGCCTGGCGTGGGCAGGCCTATGCCGGTGAACCAGGCGTGCGCTGGCGCGATTTCGTGGTCGCACTGCTGGCCAGCGCCTATGCGCTGTGGCTGGTGTATGCCGGCGGGCTGGACAACCTGCTGCTGTCGGTACTGCTGTACGTGCCCGGCGTGGCGTTGTTCGCATTGACCCGGCACCAACGCGGCGAACAGGTATTTACGCGTTGGGAAGGGGTACTGTTCGCTGCGATCCTGGTTGTGGCGGTTGCTACGCTGGTGGCGTTCTGGCGAGGCAATCTCACGCTGTAGACCCGAGCCCAGGCTCGGCTGGTTCATCCGCAGCAGCCGAGCATGGCCCGGCTCCACAACAGCAGTCGCGCAACCTCGACGCTACAAAGACGCAAAAAAAAACCTGCATCTCGCGATGCAGGTTTTTCAACAAGGTGGCGCCCGAAGTTGGACTCGAACCAACGACCCCCTGATTAACAGTCAAGTGCTCTAACCGGCTGAGCTATTCGGGCAGACGACTAGTATAACCACTCTTCACGCGCGATGGTAGGGGTGATTGGCAATCATTGCGGCAGCCCGATACAGCTGCTCGGCCACCACCAGGCGCACCAGCATATGCGGCAGCGTCAGCGGACCGATCGACCACTTCTCATCGGCCAGCGCGGACACCTCCGGCGAATGCCCTTCCGGGCCACCGATCAGGAACGCCAGGTCCCTTCCCTGCCCGCGCCAGTGTTCCAGGCGCTGCGCCAGCTGTTCGGAACTGAGCTGGCGGCCCGGCACGTCCAGCGCCACCACATAGGCATTCTTCGGCAGCGCAGCGATCACCCGCTTGCCTTCGTCTTCAGTGGCGCGGCGCGGATCACGCCCCTTGCCGCGCAGGCCGGGTTCGATTTCCACCAGCTCGAACGGCAGCCAGTGCGACAGCCGCTTCTGGTACTCGGCGAAGCCCTGCGCCACCCAGCTGGGGGCGCGTTCTCCGGTGGCGATCAGGCGGGCTTTCATCAACGGTCCTCCAAAACGTCGACGGCGCCATCGGCGCCGTCGAAGGGATGCATCAACGCGTGGCTCAGGCCACTTCGTCGTCGCTGGACGGCGGCTGGTCGCCGACGGTCCACAGGCGCTCGAGAGCGTAGAACTCACGCACGCGCGGCAGCATCACATGGACGATCACGTCGCCCAGGTCGACCAGCACCCACTCGGCTTCGCGCTCGCCTTCCACGCCCAGCGGCATCACGTCGATGTTCTTGGCGAAGCGCACGACTTCGTCGGCAATCGACTTGACGTGGCGGGTCGAGGTGCCCGAAACGACGATCATGTAGTCGGCAACGCTGGACCGGCCGCGCACGTCGATCTCGACCAGGTCCTTGGCCTTCAGGTCTTCGGTGGCTTGGCGGACGCTGGCCAGCAGTTCCGGCACGGACGGCGGCGGGCTGGGCAGATCGACCTTGATGGTCTGGGGCTGGGTCTGGTTGCTCAAAGTGGATCGACTCGATAAACGTGGGGGCGATTATACGGGGATGGCGCCGCTGCGCCATTCACGGCCTGGCCGGGCGGTACAGCCCGTGTGCAGCCACATAGTCCGCCACGCCGGGTGGCAGCAGGGCGCGCCAGGGGCCGCCGGCGGCGATCTGCGAGCGCACGGCGCTGGCCGATTCCTCGCGCAGCGGGTGGTGCAGGCGCAGGATGCGCCCGGCCGGGCTGGCGAACAGGGCCTGCTCGGTGTCGGCCCAACGCCCTTCCAGCGCCCGGCCCAGCTCGCCATCCACCGCGGCCTGCAACGGACTACCCGGGCGCTCCGCCACCACGAAATGAGCCAGCCCGAACAGCGCCTCCCATTCGTGCCAGCGGGACAAGCCAAGCAGGCTGTCGGCGCCGACCAGCCAGGCCAGCGGCCGGCTCGGCCCCAGCTCGCCGCGCAGCTCGCGCAGGGTGTCCACGGTGTAGGACGGCCGACCGGGGAAACGCGCCGCGCGTTCCAGCTCGCGGCGGTCCAGCAGCAGGCCTGGTTCGTCGCCGATGGCCAGCGACAGCATGGTGCAGCGCTGCTCGGCCGTGGCGCCGGGCACGGCACGGTGCGGCGGATCGGCCGCCGGCAGCATGCGCACGGCAACCTGCAGTTCATCACGGGCAGCCCGCGCGATCGCCAGGTGCCCGAGGTGCACCGGATCAAAGGTGCCCCCGTAGTAGATCCGCAGGCTCATTGCTCAGGCCCGCGCCAGCAGGCGCACGGCACGCGGTTCGGCCACAGCCACCAGCAGGCGCTCCAGCGCCAGCCAGGCATCGCCGTCGGCGCGCCCCTTGGCGATACGGTCGACCAGTCCCGCTTCAGCCACGAAGCGCTCCCAGCGCTTGCTTTCCGGATGCCGCTGCAGCGCGCGCTTGTACGGCGCCTGCCGCGATTCCCAGATGCCGCGCGATTTCATTTCGGCGGCCAGGTTGCCACCCCGGGCCTGCACCCGGGCCAGGCCAGCACCGGCCAGCAGCTCGCGGATCACCATCGGCATCAACGCAGCCACCGCCTCACCCTCGCCTCGCAGGCCGGCCAGCATGCGCAGCACCGCCGGCGGTTGCCCGGAGAATGTCGCCTCCACCAGCCGGAACACGTCATAGCGGGCGGCGTCGGCCACCAGCGACTCCATGCGCTCCACATCCAGCGGCTGGCCATCGGCCAACAGCGCCAGCTTGTCGATTTCCTGGGCGGCAGCCAGCAGGTTGCCTTCCACCCGCTCGGCCAGGCGCTGCACGGCGGCCGGGTCCGCGCGCAGGCCCTTGCCACGCAGGCGGCGCTCGATCCAGTCCGGCAGTTCGTGCGGCTTGATCGCCCACGCCACCGACAGCACGCCGATGCGGTTGACCGCTTCGGCCCACTTGCCCTGGTGCGCCTTGCTCCATTCGTTGGCGGTGATCATCAACACCACGTCCGGCGCCGGATTGGCGCAGAACTGGCTGATCACCTCGGCACCGTCCTTGCCCGGCTTGCCGCTGGGCAGGCGCACCTCGACCAGGCGACGGGCGCTGAACAGGCTGGGGGCATTGAAACTGGCGTCGAGCTGGTTCCAGTCGAAATCACGCCCATCGGCGTCGAACACTTCACGTTCGCCAATGCCCGAGGCGCGCGCACGTGCGCGGATGGCGTCGGCCGCCTCCAGCACGCGCAGGGTTTCCGGGCCGGCAATCAGGTAGACCGGCGCCAGCGCGGTATCAGCGCCCTGGCTGGCCAGCTGCTCCGGACGCAGTTCCATGCGCGCGGCTCAGTGCTTGGCTGCGGGGACCGGCTCGGCCGGTACCGCGCCTTCGATCGGCTTGTCCTTCGGCGCCGACAGGCTGCCGCCCTTCTCGATCTCGGCACGCACCACGCTGTCGATGCGGCGGATGATCGAGGCGGACATTTCCCGGCGCAGTTCATTGGCCAGGATTTCACGTTCGGTGGTGGTACCGGTGGCGTCGGTCGGCGGCGACACGTAGTCGCGCGACAGCTCGATCACCTGCTGCGGCACCAGTTCGCTGCCGTCTTCGCGACGGAAGATGAAGATCACCGCGTAGCGCAGGCTGTATTCCTGCGCACGGCCCTGCGAGTCGATGGCGATCGGCAGGTCGCCCCAGCGCTCGGACAGTACCTGCAGCTGGGCGCTGGGCTCCTTGCTGTCCTCATCGGCCAGCCTGGCGCCGGAGGCCAGCAGGCTGCGGTTGAGCAGCTTGACCAGTTCGCTGTAAGGCGCAGTGGAAACCACCTTCACCGGTGCCGTGTCGGTCGGCAGCATCAGCTTGTTGCGCAGATGGAAACCGCAGCCGGCAAGGCCGAGGACAAGAACGAGGGCAAGCAGGATTCGGGTCATGGAGACAGTCTGGCGGAGCCGGGCGATCACGGCAACAGACAGCGTGCCCGAAGCCGCGTGAATGCAGGGCCATCAAACGCCGGGCCCTGCACCGGAATGGTACCGGCCACCACGCGGGTGGCCGGTACGGGGTACATCAGGCGGCGACGATGTTCACGATCTTGCCCGGCACGATGATGATCTTGCGCACCGTCAGGCCTTCCATGAACTTGGCCGCGTTGGGCTCGGCCAGGGCCAGTGCCTCGACCTGCTCGCGCGCGGCGTCGGCCGCCACGTCGATGGTGCCACGCAGCTTGCCGTTGACCTGCACGGCCAGGGTCAGCGCGTCGCGCACCAGCGCACCGGCATCGGCCTGCGGGAACGGCTGGTCTTCCAGCAGGGTCTCGCCATGGCCCAGCACCTGCCACAGGGCATGGCTGGCGTGCGGGGTGATCGGGTTGAGCAGCAGCACGATGGCCTGCAGCGCTTCCTGGCGCACCGCGCGCCCCTGCGCACTGCCGTCCTCGAACTTGGCCAGCGCGTTCATCAGTTCCATCACCGCGGCAATGGCGGTGTTGAAGCTGTGGCGGCGGCCATAGTCGTCACCGACCTTGCCGATGGTCTCGTGGGTCTTGCGGCGCAGTGCCTTCTGGTTGGCATCCAGTGCTGCAACATCCAGCGCCGGAGCGGCGCCATCGGCAGCATGCTTCTGCACCTGGGCCCACAGGCGGCGCAGGAAGCGGGCCATGCCATCCACACCGGCTTCGTTCCACTCCAGCGACTGTTCCGGCGGCGCGGCGAACATCGAGAACAGGCGCACGGTGTCGGCGCCGTACTTGTCGACCATCGCCTGCGGGTCCACGCCGTTGTTCTTCGACTTGGACATCTTCTCGGTGCCACCGACCACCACCGGCTGGCCGTCGGCGATCAGGGTCGCGCCGGTGATGCGGCCGCGCTCGTCGCGCTGCACTTCCACATCGGCCGGGTTGATCCAGTCCTTCGAGCCATCCGGGTTCGGGCGGTAGTAGGTCTCGGCAATCACCATGCCCTGGCACAGCAGGTTGCGCGCCGGTTCGTTGCTGTCCACCATCCGCGCGTCGCGCAGCAGCTTGTGATAGAAGCGGAAATACATCAGGTGCAGGATCGCGTGCTCGATGCCACCGATGTACTGGTCGACCGGCAGCCAGTAGTTGCCGCGCTTGTCGACAGCATCACGGGCACCCGGCGAGGTGTAGCGGGCGTAGTACCAGCTCGACTCCATGAAAGTGTCGAAGGTGTCGGTCTCGCGCTCGGCCGCACCGCCACATTCCGGGCAGGTGGTCTTGCGCCATTCCGGATCGGTCTTGATCGGCGAACCGGTACCCGAGAATGCCACGTCCTCCGGCAGCACCACCGGCAGCTGTTCTTCCGGCACCGGCACCGCACCGCACTTGGCGCAGTAGATCACCGGAATCGGGCAGCCCCAGTAGCGCTGGCGGCTCACGCCCCAGTCGCGCAGGCGGTAGTTGACGCGGCGCTGGCCCTGGGCCTTGCGCTCGAATCGTTCGGCCAGGGCTTCGAAGGCACCCTGGAAATCCAGGCCATCGAACTCGGCCGAGTTGACCAGCTCGAAGGCACGGCTCTTGTCGCTGTACCAGTCCTGCCAGCGGCTGCCATCCCAGGTGCGCTCTTCTTCGGTGCGCGCATCCTTCAGCGCGATCACCTGCTTGATCGGCAGGCCGTACTTGTTGGCCACTTCGTTGTCGCGCTGGTCATGACCCGGCACAGCCATCACCGCGCCGGTGCCGTAGCCCATCAGCACGAAGTTGGCGACCCACACCGGCACCGGCTCGCCGGTGACCGGATGCAGCGCACGCAGGCCGGTGTCCATGCCGCGCTTTTCCTGGGTTTCCAGTTCCGCCTCGGACACGCCACCCTGCTTCAGGTCGGCCAGCATCGCGGCCAGTTCCGGGTTGTTCTTCGCCGCATGCAGCGCCAGCGGATGTTCGGCGGCGATCGACACGAAGGTCACGCCCATCACGGTATCCGGACGGGTGGTGAACACGCGCAGCGGATCCAGCACGCCGCCGTCAACGTCACGTACATCGAACTGGATTTCCAGGCCCTCGGAGCGGCCGATCCAGTTGCGCTGCATGGTCTTGACCGAATCCGGCCAGCCGTCCAGCTCGTCCAGGCCGTCCAGCAGTTCCTGGGCGTAATCGGTGATGCGCAGGAACCACTGCGGGATCTCTCGCTTCTCGACCAGGGCGCCGGAGCGCCAGCCGCGGCCGTCAATCACCTGCTCGTTGGCCAGCACGGTCTGGTCGACCGGGTCCCAGTTCACCACCGCATTGCGGCGGTAGGCCAGGCCCTTGCGCATCAGGCGGGTGAACATGCGCTGCTCGTGGACGTAGTAGTCCGGGCGGCAGGTGGCGAACTCGCGCGACCAGTCAACGGCATAGCCCATGGCCTTGAACTGGCCACGCATGTGCTCGATGTTCTTGTAGGTCCAGGCCGCCGGTGCGGTCTTGTTCTTGATCGCGGCGTTTTCCGCCGGCAGGCCGAACGCGTCCCAGCCCATCGGCTGCAGCACGTTGTGGCCGGTCATGCGCTTGTAGCGGCTGATCACGTCGCCGATCGTGTAATTGCGCACGTGGCCCATGTGCAGCGCACCGGACGGGTACGGAAGCATCGACAGGCAGTAGTACTTCGGCTTGTCCGAAGTCTCGTCGACTTCGAAGGCACGGGTGGCGTCCCAGTACTGCTGGGCGGCGGATTCAACCTGCTGCGGGTCGTAGGCGTTGGTTTCAGCGCTGGTCATGGAACACGCGGATGCGGCGGCAAAGCGGTACAGCGTACCGCAGTGCGGCAAACGTCTCCAATCCCACCCGCTGAAGGCCGGCTCCGCGAGCGCCCGAGGCCGGTCTCAGCGCGGCCGCGACAACGGCAGGGCCAGGGCCAGCCAGGCCGTCCAGCAGGCGAACGCAAGCCGTTGTGCCAGCGGCGCCGCCAACACGCCCTGCAGGGCAAACGCCGCCAGCGCGGCCAGTACGCCACAGGCGAGCGCCACTGCGCCCAGCGCGCGGCCATGCGCCTGGCGCAACTGCGACGTGCCCAGCAACAGGGTCCCGGCAACGAAACCCAGCACCCAGATCATCCAGGCGCTGGCATGCAGCTGGCTGGCCGGCCCGTGCAGGTCATCCACATCCAGCGGCAGCAGTCCCATCGCGGCGAACGCCAACCCGGCCAGCAGCAGCATCTGGCTGCCCACCCGGGGCGCCCAGCCGGCGGTTGCCGGCAGCCCACGGCGCAGGCACTCGGCCACAACCACCGCCAGCAGGCCCGGCAGCACCAAGCCCAGCAGATTGAAGGCCAGCGCATGCGGCACCCCCTGTGCACCCAGCAGCGCCACCGGGTGGCGAGCCTGTGCGTAGCCATCCAGGCCGGCGCCGAAACCGAGCACCGCCAGCACGAACAGCAGTGCGGCGACCAGACCGGACAGGCGCAGCAACGGGGACAGGGACGACATGCAGGCTCCGGAAAGGACGGCGACAGGAAGGCGGCATTGTCAGGCATTTACTACAACCCGGGTTGAGACCGGCATCGATCGTCACCATAGAATCAGTCTCCAGACGCCAAACGATGCTTTCCCCCATGACCGAGACGACCTACGTATTCGACGCCACCACTGCGACCTTCGAGGCCGAAGTCCTGCAGAAGTCGCTGCAGACGCCGGTGCTGGTCGACTTCTGGGCCACCTGGTGCGGGCCGTGCAAGACCCTCGGGCCGATGCTGGAAAAGCTGGCTGCCGAGTACAACGGCGCCTTCGAACTGGCCAAGGTCGACGTCGACAAGGAACAGCAGATCGCCGCCGCCTTC
This sequence comes from Stenotrophomonas sp. 80084_Sma, assembly GCF_056481995.1. Taxonomy (NCBI): domain Bacteria; kingdom Pseudomonadati; phylum Pseudomonadota; class Gammaproteobacteria; order Lysobacterales; family Lysobacteraceae; genus Stenotrophomonas; species Stenotrophomonas sp. 80084_Sma. The sequence goes on from NZ_CM151177.1 coordinate 3,462,993, forward strand.
CAGATCCGCTCGGTGCCGACCGTGTTCCTGGTGAAGGGCGGCCAGTTGGTGGACGGCTTCCCGGGGGCCATCCCGGAAGGCCAGCTGCGTGAATTCCTGGCCCAGCACGGCATCGTGCCGGCCGACATCGGCGACGCCGTCGCCGAAGACGAAGCGCCGCTGGACCCGCAGGCGCAGGTGGACGTGCTGCGCGCGCAGATCGCCGCCGAGCCGGACAAGGACGAGCTGAAGCTCGACCTGGCGCTGGCCCTGCTGCAGATCGGTGGCGTGGATGAAGCCGGTCTGCTGATCGATGGCCTGCCCGCCAACCTGGCCACCGACGACCGTGCCGTGCGTGCACGCGCCCGGCTGTCCTTCGCCTCGGCCCTGAAGGACGCCCCGGCCGCCGAAGTGCTGGACGCGCGCATCGCCGCCGATGGCAAGGACCTCAAGGCACGCCACCTGCGTGGCGTACAGCTGCTGCTCGGTGGCCACGACGAAGCCGCGCTGGCCCAGTTCCTGGAAATGCTGCGGATCGACCGCACGTTCGAGGACGGACTGCCGCGCAAGGCCCTGATCGACGCCTTCAATGTGATCTCCGACGAGGACCTGGTCGGCCAGTACCGCCGCCGGATGGCCTCCCTGCTGTTCTGAACGGGAACCCACTTCGTTCAGAATCCCTGCACTGAACGCGGGCAATAATGCGCGGGATGGCGGCCGTACGGTCGCCACGATCCGTTCGGGGGGATGAGGTCGGGGCCATGGGGTCTTGCAGCTGCGCCCCCGCATTGCCGGGATTGCAAACTGTGACCTTCGTCCGCTCGCTGTCGTTCGCCATGCGCTTCCAGGGCGCGCTGCTCTGCGCTCTTCTCTTCCTGCCGGCCATGGCCGCCGCCCAGGACTGGAACTACCGGGTCCGTCCCGGCGATACCCTGTGGGATCTGGGAGGCCTGTACCTCAAGCCTTCGGTGCGCTGGCAGCAGCTGCAACAGCACAACCGCATCGACAACCCCTACCAGCTGCCACCGGGGCAGCTGCTGCGCTTCCCGATCAGCTGGCTGCGCATCGAACCGGCACCTGCCCGCGTGCTGTCGGTGCGCGGCAAGGTCGAACTGTCAGGCGCCGATGGCAGTGCCTCGCGCGCGATACTCGCCGGGGAACAACTTCGCATCGGTGACACCGTGCAGACCGAAGGCGACTCCAGCGTCACGCTTGAATTCGCTGACGCCTCGCGCCTGCAGCTGCGCGAGTACTCCCGGCTGCGCCTGGACCAGCTCAGCCGCTACGGCCACACCGGTATGGTCGATACCCGCCTGCGCCTGCAGCAGGGCCGCGCCAGCAATCGGGTGACACCTGCCCGTGGCCCGGCCTCGCGCTACATCATCGATGCACCTACGGCGACCAGCAGCGTGCGCGGCACCGTCTTCCGGGTCAGCGCCGGTGACACCGGCCAGGTGGCTGCCACCGAAGTACTACAGGGCAAGGTGCAGGTCGGCAACACCCACGGCAAGCGCCTGGTCCAGCCTGGACAGGCCAGCCGCAGCAGCAGCGCCGATGCCGCACCGGACGCTGTCTCCGCCCTTCTTCCAGCGCCGCAGCTGCGTAGCGACGAGGTGCGCCTGGCGCCCCTGCCGACCCTGCTTGCCTGGGACCCCGTCGACGGCGCCGCGCGCTACCGCGTGGAAGTGGTACAGGCAGCGACGCCGGAAATCCTGCTGTTTGCCGCCACCACCGCCGACACCCGGCTGGCGATCGGTGACCTGCCCCCCGGCCAGCTGCGCATCCTGTTGCGCGCGGTGGATGCACAGGGCGTGGAAGGCCTCGACGCCAGCGCCGATTTCGAACTCAGCGACCAGCCCCCGCCGCCGCTCACCGTGGCCCCCCTGCATGGGCAGACCGTCAACAGCGACCGCCCGCGCTTCCGTTGGAGCCAGGCGCCGGGCGCGCGCAGCAGCGTGCTGCAGATCGCCACCGAGCCGAGCTTCGTGCAGCCACTGCAGGAACAGAGCACCCCTGGTACCGACCTGCGCCTGGCGCAGCCGCTACCGCCCGGAGAGTACTTCTGGCGGGTGGCGTCGCGCGACGGCAACGGCCATCAGGGCCGCTACGGCCAAGCCCTGCCCCTGCAACTGAGCAATGAACCGGTCGACCCTGCCCTGCAGCCGCCTGAGGCCGCGCATGGCGAACTGACCCTGCGCTGGCAGGCCGGCAGCGAAGGCCAGCAGTACCGGGTGCAGGTGGACCGTCGTGGCGACTTCAGGGCGCCCCTGGTCGACCAGACCGTGAGCGAGCCGCAGGTCAGCTTCAAGCGGCCGTGGAGCGGCACCCTGCATGTGCGTGTGCAGTACATCGACGACGATGGTCATGCGGGTGAGTACTCACCGGCCCAGCAGATCAAGCTGCCCTGCCGCCTGTGCTACGGCGCCGGTGGTGGCGCCCTGCTGCTGTTGCTGTTGTTATGAGGCGCTCGCCGCTGCCGTGGCCGAAGCGGATCCTGCTGGCACTGCTGGCCGGGGTGCTGACGGTGATCGCCAGCCAGGGCCAGTGGCTGTGGCGACAGGACGAAGCGGCCTACGACGCCATGGTCGGCAACTGGGACTACCGCCCCGACCCCAGCGTGCTGATCGTGGCCATCGACGAGGGCAGCCTGCAGCGCATCGGCCAATGGCCCTGGCCCCGCTCGATCCATGCCCGCCTGCTCGACCGGCTGACCGATGCCGGTGCCGAGCGCGTCGCACTGGACCTGATGCTGTCCGAACCTGATCGTCGCGACAGCCGCCAGGACGATGAACTGGCCGCCGCGATACGCCGCAACGGCCGGGTGGTGCTGCCGGTACTCGCGGCACCGGCCGCCGGCGACCGCATGGCCGAGGAAATGCTGCCGATTCCGCAGATCGCGGCCAGTGCCGCAGCGATCGGCCACACCGATGTGGAAGTGGATGGCGATGGTGTCGCGCGCGGCGTGTACCTGCGTGCCGGCATCGGCCAGGCCCACTGGCCAGCACTGGGCCTGGCGCTGGCCGACCTGCCCGCGGGCGCGGTGCACGGCCTGCCCGACCCCGACCCGGAGATCGGTTCGCCCTATCAATGGCGGCGCAACGACTACGTGCGGGTGCGTTATGCCGGACCGCCCGAACGCCTGCCGCAGGTGTCCTATGCCGATGTGCTGGATGGTCACGTGGACATGGCGATGCTGCACGGCCGCCGCATCGTGGTGGGCATGACCGCCAGCGGCATCGCACCGCGGCTGCTGACCCCGACCACCCGCGAGTTCTGGATGAGCGGCAGCGAGTACCAGGCCAACATCGCTTCGATGCTGCTGCAGCACAAGCAGATCGACCTGCTGCCCCGTCTCTGGCAGCACGCCATCAGTGGCGTCCTGGTGGCACTGTGCGTGATCCTGCTCGGCCTGCGCCTGCCATGGCTCGCGGCGCTGTGCTCGCTGCCGCTTCCACCGCTGCTGAGCTGGTTGCTGTTGCGCGCCGGTGACCTGTGGTGGGCACCGGCCAGCGCAATGCTGGGCATCCTGCTGGTGCTGCTGGCCTGGGCGACCTGGCGCGTCTCGGCCTGGCACCGCCTGGCCAACCGCGATGCGCTGACCGGTCTCGGCAATCGCCTGCGTTTCGAGCAGTCGCTGCAACAGGAATGCGATGCCGCGCGACGCAGTGGCAAGTCCTTGAGCCTCGCACTGATCGACGTTGACCATTTCAAGCGCCACAACGACCGCCACGGCCATCAGGTCGGCGACCGCGTGCTGCGCGATGTTGCACGCCTGATCGGTGCGCATGCGCGACGCCCTCGCGACATGGCCGCGCGCTACGGTGGCGACGAGTTCGCACTGGTGCTGCCCGATACCCCGGCCGAGGGCGCGCGCCAGGTCATCGAGGACCTGATTGCCTGCGTGCGCGCACTGCCGGCGCCCGGTGACGGCAGCGAAGCAGGCGTCACCCTCACCATCGGCGTGTTCACCCGCGTACCCGACGGCACGCTGCAACCACACCATTTCGTCGAAGGCGCCGACACCGCGTTGTACCAGGCCAAGGCCAACGGCCGCGACGGGTATGTCATCGACGGCGAGGCGTGACCCTCGCCGCCCGGGGTGCAACATACGCATGCGAATGGTTAGACTGGGCGCCTCGCCCTGCGCCCCCGGACCCGCATGAACGCCCGCCTGTTCCGCTTCGGTATCAATCTCTGGCCGCCGTTCCTGTTCACCGGCATCCACGTCACCCGGGTCTCGCCGGACTACCGGCAGATCGACGTCGAACTGCGCATGCGGCCCTGGAACCGCAACTACGTCGGCACGCATTTCGGCGGCAGCCTGTTTGCGATGACCGATCCGTTCTGGATGCTTGGCCTGCTGCACATCCTCGGCCGCGACTACTACGTGTGGGACCGTGCCGGCGCCATCGATTTCCTCAAGCCCGGCCGCGGTACCGTGCGTACGTCGTTCCGCATCGACGACGCACTGCTGGACGAACTGCGCGACGAAGCCGCCGCTGGTGACAAAGTGCTGAGATGGTTCAGCAATGATGTCGTCGATGAAAGCGGCGAGGTGGTCGCCCAGGTGCGCAAGCAGGTCTACCTGCGGTTGAAGCCACACGCACGCTGAGCGCGCTTCAGTCGCGTCCCGCAGCAGTCGAAGCCGATTCCTTCTGCAACGGCACCGACAGCCACGGGTTCTCTTCAGCGCTGCGCGCTGGAGAGCGACGCGGCACCTGCAGGTGGCGGCCGTCGGCCGACAGCTGCGGCGCCCGCACCGGCGAGCGGAACTGCACCGGCAGCCGCTGCAGTGCGTCCACCGGATCATCCGTCTGCTGCCGCAGCCAACGCTGCGCCCCCAGCAGCCGCACCATCGCCGCGGCATCCTGTGGCCGTGACGAATAGGCAGGATAGATCGGCGCGGCGATATCGGTCAGCACGCAGCCCATAACGTTCGACAGGCAACCGAAGTCATGCTGCGGTGGCGCCGGCACTGGCAACGGGCGATCCGCTTCCAGCGCCGATGTGGCTGCCGCGCCACAGGCCCAGCCAAGATTGCCGGCCGCGCGGGCCAGGGTGCTGCTGCGATCCAGCACCAGCACGCCGCCGAACTCCCGCGCCGATGTCTCGATCGCCGCCCGGCTCATCGCGTACTCACCCTGCATGGCACGGCACAGGCTCTGTTCCTCGGCCCGCAGCGGCTGCATGGCCTGTTCGCACTCCGCCGGCAAGGGGTGGTCGGCCGGCAGTTCGACCAGCATGTCGGCCAGCAGCTGGGCATTGGCCTGCACCAGGCTGGCACCGATGATGCTCTCGACCAGATAGCTGCTGCCGGGCAACAGCCGCCGGCCCAGTTGCAAGCCACGGCAGGCACCTCGCAGGGCACCGTCGATATCGCCCTGCACGTACGCCAGCGCGCGTGCACTGGTGGCGTCCATCACCACGCCATAGGTCGGCAACGGAACCAGAACGCCCTCGCCCTTCGGCGGGAACGGCGACATGAAGTAGTCCGCTTCGGCCAGCTGATCCAGCCGCGCATGCAACTGCTGGTGCCCAGCATGGGCCTCCACGAAGCGTTGCGGGTCCGCGCGGACCTGGGCGAGGCAGCCGCTGGCGGCCGGCCCGCAACTGGCACCGGGCCGCGAGCGCAGCTCAGCATGGTTGGCCACCAGGTGTGTCTGGCCGCCGCTGCTGCCCCGCAGGTCGGCCTCCCAACGGCGCACGTCCTCGGCCAACGCCTGCTCGCGCTGGCGGGCATCCAGATCGTCGAACGGCAGCGTCCACAACAGGGCATAACCATTGTGGCCAGTCGCCGGCAGGCGTGCTTCCAGTCGCTGCTGCGCCTGCAGCCGCGATTCGGGCACCGGCCACATGCGCGAAGCGCACCACACCACGATGGCCAGCACCAGCAGGCCTGCCAGGGTCCAGCCCAGTCCGCGCAGAATCTTCAACACAGCTTCCCTTCCATGTGCCGTTGCCACAGTCGATTCCCCAGCGTAATCGACCGGCAGTGACCGCTACAATGCGCGCATGTCGCTCGAAGCCCCCGCCCTGGTCCCCCGCCCCTCCCTGCAGCGCCTGTTCCTGACCGGCCTGCTGACCCTGCTACCGATCTGGCTGACCTGGGTCGTGGTCAAGTTCGTGTTCGTGCTGCTGTCGGGCATTTCCAGCCCCTTGGTGGTACCGCTGTCCGAGCAGATCGCGACAAGCTTCCCGCACTACCTCGGCTGGGTCCGCGCCGAATGGATCCAGGACACCATCGCCCTGCTGGCCACCCTGCTGGTGATCCTGGCGGTGGGCGTGGCCAGCCGCCGCGTGCTCGGCCAGCGCCTGCTGCGCTGGGTGGGCGCGGTCATCAAGCGCATTCCGCTGGCCAGCATCATCTACGACAGCGCCAAGAAGCTGCTGGACATGCTGCAGACCGAGCCGGGCAGCACCCAGCGCGTGGTGCTGATCGACTTCCCGCACCGCGACATGAAATCGGTCGGCCTGGTCACCCGCGTGATCAAGGAACACGGCACCGACCGTGAGCTGGCCGCGGTGTATGTGCCAACCACGCCGAACCCGACCTCGGGCTATCTGGAAATCGTGCCGGTGGAACTGCTGACGCCGACCGACTGGACCGTCGACCAGGCCATGAGCTTCATCATTTCCGGCGGTGCCGTGGCGCCGTCCAGCGTGCCGTTCACCCGTGCCGGCGAACGCACCGGCGAACACACCGAATGACCCCGGCGCCGATCGAGCGCCCGCTGCAGGACCGCGCGGTCCTGCTGTTCATCGTGCTGGCCGCGTTCTTCTGCGGCAATGCGGTGCTGGCCGAGCTGATCGGGGTGAAGATCTTCGCGCTGGAAGACACCCTGGGCATCGCTCCGCTGAACTGGAACCTGTTCGGCCAGACCGGCTCGCTCAGCTTCACCGCCGGCACCCTGTTGTGGCCGGTGGTGTTCATCATGACCGACACCATCAACGAGTTCTTCGGCAAGCGCGGCGTGCGCTTCATCTCGTGGCTGGCGGTGGTGCTGATCGGCTACGGCTTCCTGTTCGCCTTCGCGGCTATTTCGCTGGCGCCGGCCAGTTGGTGGGTCACGTCGATGGATGGCCACGGCGTGCCCGACTACCAGGCCGCGTTCGCGGCGGTGTTCGGCCAGGGCATGTGGACCATCGCCGGCTCGCTGGTGGCCTTCCTGCTCGGCCAGCTGATCGACGTGGCGGTGTTCCATCGCATCCGCCAGGCCACCGGAGAACGCCACGTGTGGCTGCGCGCGACCGGATCGACGGCGGTCTCGCAGGTAGTCGACAGCTTCGTGGTGATCTGGATCGCCTTCGTGCTGGGCCCGCAACACTGGCCGACCTCGCTGTTCCTGGCGGTCAGCAGCGTCAACTACATCTACAAGATGGGCTTTGCGATCGCCCTGATTCCGTTGCTGTACCTGATGCGGCGTGCCATCACCCGCTATCTGGGTGCCGAGCGAGCCGCATCGTTGCGCGCCGCCGCTGCGGCTGACTGAAGCCCCAGCAGCAAAAAGCTGACTGCGCCTTCACGCTGGCCGTACGCGGCCGGATCGTGCAAGCTCCACGGTCTGTGTTCCACGGAAGCTCCTGATGCCGCATCCCACCCGCGCCCTGGCCGCCGCCATCGCCGCGTTGTTCCTGTTCAGCGCCGTGCCGTCGGCCGAAGCAGCGAAAAAGAAGGCCAGCCGCCCTGCCGCCGCGCAGACCCGCCAGGCCGCCAAGCCCAAGGCCCGGCCTGCCCGCGCTACCGCGCCGGCCCGTGGCAGTTCGGCGCGCCGCGCCACGCCGCGTCCGGTCGCACCGGCCCGCGCCGTACCCAAGCAGGTGCAGCTGGAGCGCCTGTATGACGAATACTGGGATGCCTCGATGCGGTTGAATCCGCTGCAGGCAACCTTCCAGGGCGAGGCCCGCTACAACGACCAGCTGCCCAACATCCTGTCCGCCGCGTGGCGCCAGCAATCGCACGACTTCACCACCGAGTGGCTGGGCAAGGTCGAGAAACTCGGCAGCGACGGCCTGCAGGGCCAGGACCTGCTCAGCTACGAGATCTTCGTGCGCGACGCGCGCGCTTCGCTGGCCGCCGAGCGCTACCCGAGCTGGATGATGCCGATCAGCCAGTACTACAACGTCGGCAGCATCATGGCGATCCTCGGTGCAGGTGCCGGCGCGCAGCCGTTCAACACAGTGCAGGACTACGACACCTGGTCGCGCCGTTCGCTCGGCATTCCCGAGCTGTTCGACCAGGCCATCGACAACATGCGCCAGGGCATGAAGGCCGGCGTGGTGCAGCCACGCGACCTGATGGAAAAAGTGCTGCCGCAGCTGGATGCAGTGATCAAGCCGACCGCCGAAGAGAGCATCTTCTGGTCGCCGATCCGCACCATGCCGAACACCATCGCGGCCGAGGACAAGGCCCGCATCAGCGCCGAATACAAGCGCATGATCGAACTGCGCATCATGCCGGCCTATCGCGCCCTGCGCGGTTTCATCGCCACCGAATACCTGCCCGCCTCGCGCACCAGCAGCGGCCTGGGCGCACTGCCCGATGGCCAGGCCTGGTACGCCAACCTGATCGTGCAGACCACGGCCAGCGACCAGACCGCCGCGCAGCTGCACGCGCTGGGCGAACAGCGCGTGCAGGAACTGCAGGCGCAGATCGCCACGGTGATGAAGGACGCCAAGCTGCGCGGCACGCCGGCCAAGCTGCTGCGCAGCATGCGCAACGACCGCCAGTTCCAGTACGGCGACGCCAATGCGTTGATCAACCGCTATCGCCAGGTGCAGCAGCAGGTCAACGCACGCCTGCCGCAGGTGCTCGATACCCTGCCCAAGTCAACGCTGGACGTGCGCGCGGTGGAACCGGAGCGTGCACTGACCGCCGCAGCAGCGGCCTACCAGCCGTCTGCGGCCGGGCAACCGGGCGTGCTGTACGTGAACACCCGCGACCTGCCCAGCCGCAAGCGCTGGAACGTGCCGGTGCAGTACCTGCATGAAGCGATCCCCGGCCACCACGTGCAACTGGGCCTGCAGCAGGAGCTGGCCAAGCTGCCGCGCTTCCGCCGCCTGGGTGGCGATCTCGCCTTCGTCGAAGGCTGGGGCCTGTATGCCGAAACACTGGGTGAGAACCTGGGCATCTACACCGATCCCTACGACCGCATCGGCTACCTGTATTCGCGCCTGCTGCGCGCTGCCCGCGTGGTGGCCGACACCGGCGTGAACGCCCAGGGCTGGAGCAAGCAGCAGGCCGTGGCCTACCTGCAGAAGACCGTGGACATGAGCAGCGATGACGCCAACGCCGAAGTCGAGCGGATCATGGCCCAGCCCGGCCAGGCGCTGTCCAACGTGGCCGGCCTGACCACCATTGTCGCCCTGCGCGACAAGGCCAAGGCACGCCAGGGTGCCGCCTTCGACCTGCGCCGCTTCCACGCCGAACTGCTGAAGGATGGCTCGATGCCGCTGGACGTGCTGGACCGCAAGATGGAGCGCTGGATGGCGCAGCCGGCCAGCGCCACGCCCGCGCCTTCACCCTGACCCCTCCGGAGCCGCCATGCGCCCTGCCGTCGCTCTGTTCGCCGCCGTGCTGGGCCTGCTGCCGCTGGCCACCTCCGCCGCACCGGTGCTGACCCCACCGGATGCGGGCATCGACGGCCTGATGCAGGCCTACGATGGCCAGGTACCCGGCGCGGCCGTGCTGGTACTGCACGACGGGCAACCGGTATTCCGCCGCGGCTACGGCCTGGCGGTGGTGGAGGACGGCACCGCAGTCACCCCGGCCAGCAACTTCCGGCTGGCCTCGGTCAGCAAGCAGTTCACCGCTGCGGCGGTACTGCTGCTGGTGGAGGATGGCCGGCTTGGGCTCGACCAGCCGGCCCGGCAGTGGCTGCCCGAGTTGCCGCCGGCTGCAGCGACCATCACGATCCGCCAGCTGCTCTCGCACACCAGCGGCCTGCTCGACTACGAAGACTTGATGGACCCGGCGGACACACGGCAGGTACACGATGCCGATGTGCTGGCCCTGCTGTCGCGCCAGGACCGGCTGAACTTCGCACCGGGCACGCAGTACCGCTACAGCAACAGCGGCTATGCACTGCTGGCAATGATCGTCGGCCGCGCCTCCGGCCAGGATTTCGCCGCCTTCCTGCAGCAGCGCGTCTTCGCGCCGCTGGGCATGGCCCACACCGTGGCCCACCAGGACGGTGTCGATACGGTGCCAGCACGTGCCTATGGCTACAGCTGGATCGACGGTCGCTGGCAACGCACCGACCAGAGCACCACCAGCGCCGTGCTCGGCGATGGCGGCATCTATTCCTCGCTGGACGACCTCGCCCGCTGGGATGCCGCGCTGTATGACGACCGCCTGCTGTCGAAGGCCTCGCGCCGCGCGATGTTCAGCCCGGCCACGTCGACGCCTGAAGCCGACGTGCCGCACTACGGCTTCGGCTGGCGCCTGAACGGGCCGGTGCAATGGCACAGCGGCGAGAGCATCGGTTTCCGCAACGTGATCGTGCGCCACCCGGAGAAGCACCTGACCGTGATCGTGCTGACCAACCGCAACGACCCCGAACCCTATCCGCTGGCGCTGAAGATCGCCCAGCGCTGGCTGGACACCCTGCAATGACCCGCGATGCCGACGCCCTACTGGGCATCCACCACGCCGCACTGATCTGCAGCGACTACGCACGCTCGAAGGACTTCTACGTGCGCATCCTCGGCCTGCGCGTGCTGGCCGAGAACCACCGCAGCGCGCGCGACTCCTGGAAGCTGGACCTGGCCCTGCCCGACGGTGGCCAGCTGGAACTGTTCTCCTTCCCCTCGCCGCCGCCCCGTCCCAGCCGCCCGGAAGCCCAGGGCCTGCGCCACCTCGCGTTCCGCGTCGTCCGGCTGGAACCCTTCATCCAGCGTCTGGCCGCGCATGGCGTGGTATGCGAACCGATCCGCGTGGACGAATACACCGGCCGCCGCTTCACCTTCTTCGCCGACCCCGACGACCTGCCGCTGGAGCTGTACGAAGTCGGTTGAGCGTTCTTCAATCGAGATTCATCCACGCATGGCGTGGATCTACCGTGTCGACCAAGGTCGACACCTACCAACAGCCGCAGAAATCTGTCGGAGGCGGGGCGGTTTTGCCGTTGCCGTTGCCGTTGAGGTTGCCGGCCAGCGGCCGGCACTACCGCGGGTGCAGGGCGCAGCCCTGCAAAGCCCCCCTTCCCCATACCCCGCCGAATGGGTATACAGTCGACCCATGCCGGCAGCGTGCCGGAATGAACCCTGGGAGGGGACCATGCGCAACACCTTCAAGACCCTGCTGCTGGCACTGCCGCTGTGCCTGGCCGCCCTGTCGGCACAGGCCGCCGACGGCGCCGCCGGCCGCTGGAAGACCATCGACGACAAAACCGGCAAGGTGAAGTCGATCGTCGAGATCAGCCAGGCCGCCAACGGCACGCTGACCGGCAAGGTGGTCGACATCCTGCACTCGGACAAGGGCCCGAACCCGGTCTGCGACGGCTGTGAAGGCGCCAACAAGAACAAGCCGGTGAAGGGCATGACCATTCTCTGGAACCTGAAGGCCGACGGCGCCAACAAGTGGTCCGGCGGCACCATCCTCGACCCGGCCAACGGCAAGACCTACAAGTCGAAGATGGAACTGCAGCCCGGCGGCACCAAGCTGGACGTGTCCGGCTGCATTGCCTTCATCTGCCGCGCGCAGACCTGGCAGCGCGAATAAGCCCCCAGGCCCCGCTTCATCCCCGTGACCCGGCTTCGGCCGGGTCACGTCGTTGCGGGCATGCGATACTCTGCGGTTCCCCTCGGCTTCACCCCGCGACCATGACCCGTACCGCGCTCGTCACCACCGCCCTGCCCTACGCCAACGGCCCGCTGCATCTGGGCCACCTGGTCGGCTACATCCAGGCCGACATCTGGGTGCGTGCGCGGCGAATGAGTGGCGGCAAGGCCTGGTTCGTCTGCGCCGACGACACCCACGGCACGCCGATCATGCTGGCCGCGGAGAAGGCCGGGGTCACCCCGGAAACCTTCATCGCCAACATCCAGGCCAGTCACGAACGTGACTTCGCCGCCTTCGGCGTGGCCTTCGATCACTACGACTCGACCAATTCGGCGGCCAACAAGGCGCTGACCGAGCAGTTCTACCTGAAGCTGGAAGCGGCCGGCCACATCAGCCGCCGCTCGGTGGCGCAGTTCTACGACCCGGCCAAGGGCATGTTCCTGCCCGACCGCTACGTCAAGGGCATCTGTCCGAACTGCGGCAGCCCCGACCAGTACGGCGACAACTGCGAAGTCTGCGGCGCCACCTATGCGCCGACCGACCTGAAGGAGCCGCGTTCGGTCATCTCCGGTGCCACGCCGGAAATGCGCGATTCGGAGCACTTCTTCTTCGAGGTGGGCCACTTCGATGCATTCCTGCGCGAATGGCTGGCCGGCGATGTCGCCCTGCCGGGCGTGAAGGCCAAGCTGGGTGAGTGGCTCAATGCCGAAGGTGGCCTGCGCGCGTGGGACATCTCGCGCGACGCACCGTACTTCGGTTTCCAGATTCCGGGCCAGCCGGGCAAGTACTTCTACGTCTGGCTGGATGCGCCGATCGGCTACCTGTCCAGCTTCCAGACCCTGTGCGGCAAGCTCGGCGAAGACTTCGAAGCGCATCTGCGCGCCGGCACCGCCACCGAGCTGCACCACTTCATCGGCAAGGACATCGTCAACTTCCACGGCCTGTTCTGGCCGGCGGTGCTGCATGGCACCGGCCACCGCGCGCCAACCCGCCTGCACGTCAACGGCTACCTGACCGTAGACGGCGCCAAGATGAGCAAATCGCGCGGCACCTTCGTGATGGCGCGTACCTTCCTCGACGCCGGCCTGGAGCCGGAAGCGCTGCGCTACTACTACGCCGCCAAGTCCGGCGGTGGCGTCGACGATCTCGACCTGAACCTGGGTGACTTCATCGCCCGCGTCAACGCCGACCTGGTCGGCAAGTTCGTCAACCTGGCCAGCCGCTGCGCCGGCTTCATCAGCAAGCGTTTCGACGGCCAGCTGGCCGCACAGCTGCCCGATGCGGCGCAGTACCAGCGCTTCGTCGACGGCCTGGCGCCGATCCGTGAAGCCTACGAGCGCAACGATCCGGCCGCGGCGATCCGCCTGACCATGACCCTGGCCGACGAAGCCAACCGCTACATCGACGACGTCAAGCCGTGGGTGATCGCCAAGCAGGATGGCGCCGACGCGCAGCTGCAGGCGGTGTGCAGCCAGGGCCTGAACCTGTTCCGCGTGCTGGTCACCGCACTGAAGCCGGTGCTGCCGGCCACCGCTGCGCAGGCCGAGGCCTTCCTGGCCGCGCCGGTGACCGACTGGACCGAACTGGCGCAGCCGCTGCTGGGCCATCGCATCACCGAGTACACCCCGCTGTTCACCCGTATCGACCCGAAGAAGATTGACGCCATGATCGACGCCTCCAAGGACACCCTGCAGCCGGCCGCCGCTGCCGCCCCCGCCGCCAGGACCGACGCCGCCAAGCCGGCCGCACCGGCACCGGCCAAGGACGAAGCCAAGGGTGCCGATGCTCCGGCCTACATCGGCATCGACGATTTCGCCAAGCTCGACCTGCGCATCGGCAAGGTGCTGGTCTGCGAGTTCGTGGAAGGTTCTGACAAGCTGCTGCGCTTTGAACTGGACGCCGGCGAGCTGGGCAAGCGCCAGATCTTCTCCGGCATCCGCGCCAGCTACGGCGAGCCGGAGAAGCTGGTCGGCCGCAGTGTGGTGTTCATCGCCAACCTGGCCCCGCGCAAGATGCGTTTCGGCCTGAGCGAAGGCATGATCCTGTCGGCCGGATTCGACGGCGGCGCGCTGGCGCTGCTGGACGCCGACAGCGGTGCGCAGCCGGGCATGCCGGTCCGCTGATGCCTGCAGCGGGCGTGGCCACGGCCGCGCCCGCCGACTGCACTGGCCACCGGAGGCAACGCGATGGGAAGCAACGGAATGGAACTGGCGCTGTTCGACTTCGACCACACCGTGACCACCTGCGATACCTATGGCCGTTTCCTGCGCCGCGTGGCCACCGCCGAACAGCTGGCGCAGGCGTGGTGGAAGGTCGGCCCGTGGCTGGCCGCATACAAGCTCAAGCTGATCTCGGCCGAACGCATCCGCGCACGCGTCACCCGCCTGACGTTCAGTGACCGCCACAGCGATGACATCGCCACGCTGGCCGCCGGCTTCTCGCGTGAGTTCCTGCCCGACGTGGTGCGCCCGGAAATGCTGGAGCAGATCCGCTGGCACAAGGAACAGCAGCACACCGTGGTGATCGTGTCCGGCTCGCTGGACCTGTATCTGCGGCCGTGGTGCGAACAACTGGGCCTGCAGTTGATCTGCAACCGGCTGGAGAGCCAGGACGGCCGTCTCACAGGTCGCTATGCCGGTGGTGACTGTGGCCCGCGCAAGGTCGAGCACATCCGTCGCCAGTTCGATCTGTCACGCTACGTGCGCATCCATGCCTACGGTGACAGTTCCGAAGACAAGCCGATGCTGGCGCTGGCCCACGAGCGCTGGTTCCGTGGCAAGCCCTTGAAGTAACCCCAACGCGCAGCCTTCGCCACGCATGAGCCTGATTCCTCCCCTGACCGAACGCCTCGACCGCCTGCTGCCGCAGACCCAATGCGGGCAATGCGGCTACGACGGCTGCCGCCCGTACGCGCAGGCCATGGCGCGCGGCGAGGCAGGCGTGGACCGCTGCCCGCCGGGCGGCGACGCTGGCGCGCGCGCACTGGCGCAGGTACTGGACGTACCCACCATTCCGTTTGATCGTTCGCGCGGCGAGCACAAGGCGCCGCAGGTGGCATTGATCGTGGAAGCCGACTGCATCGGCTGCACCAAGTGCATCCAGGCCTGCCCGGTGGATGCCATCGTCGGTGGCGCCAAGTACATGCACACGGTCATTGCCGATCTGTGCACCGGTTGCGAGCTGTGCATTCCACCGTGCCCGGTGGATTGCATCGAGCTGGTGCCAACGTAGCCACCAGACCAACCGGCAGTGGAGCGGCGGGGTAGAGTCGACTGTTGGTCGACTGCTCTTCGTTCCGGCGGCGCAAAACCCCGCGCTGCGCGCGATAGTCGACTAACCGTCGACTCTACCCTCCACTGGTGGGACCTGACCTTGCCTGCCGTTACGGTACCGCCGCCGTCACTACGATCTCGACCTTCCAGTCAGCGTGGGCCAGCTTGGCCTCGACCGTGGCACGCGCCGGGGTCGCACCCTCGACCACCCACTCATCCCACGCCTTGTTCATGCCGTCGAAGTCGGCCATGTCGGCCAGGAACACCTCGGCGCGCAGCACGTGCTGGCGGTCACTGGCGACCAACGCCAGCAGCTTGTCGATTTCTGCCAGCACCTGCCGGGTCTGGCCGGTGATGTCCTGGCTGGTGTCTTCCGGAATCTGGCCGGAGAGATAGGCGACCTTGTTGTATACGGTCATTTCGGACATGCGCGGTCCGACGTCGTAACGCTCCATCATGGGCGTGGCTCCTGCGGTTGATCAGGCCTGCATTGTCCTCCAAACCGGTCGACGGTGGGTGCACGGGCATCCTCCGCGACACGTCACTACCGGACTCCGACGGTCCCACTGGTCAAATGACGATGACAGGCGCACGATGCGCCACGCCCGCGTTGACACCGCCCTCGCCCCTCCTGCCGCACCCTTGCGCCGATGACCGCCCCCGTCGATTCCACCACTGCCTCTTCCACGCCAACCTGGAAGCGGGTTGCCACCATCGTCATCCCCCTGCTGATCCTCGCCCTGGCCCTGCACGGCCTGGCCAACGAGTTCGACGAGCACGGCTATCGCGCCATCCGCCAGGCGTTCCGGCAGCTCAGCGGCACGCAGATCGCGCTCACCGTGGTACTCGGCCTGGCCAGTTACGCCTGCCTGATCGGTTTCGATGCCATCGGCCTGCGTCGCAGCGGCATCCGCGTGCACCCCGCGCGCGTCGGCATCACCGCCTTCCTTGCGCACACGCTGGGTCAGACCGTGGGTTTTGCCGCGTTGACCGGCGGCGCGGTGCGCCTGCGTGGCTACCGCAGCGCCGGCCTGGACCTGGCGCAGATCGGCCAGGTGGTGCTGATGAGCACGCTCGGCTTCGTGTTCGGTGCATGGCTGCTGATCAGTGTGGCGCTGTGCATGGAACCGGCTGCCGCAGCCTTGGCACTGCCGCTGGATCCCAATGCGGTACGTATCGTCGGCATCGTCGCGTTGCTCGCCTACCTCGCCACGGTGCTGCTGGTCGGCCGCGATGGACGGCAGTTCCGTGTGTTCGGTCATGCCTTGTGGCTGCCCGACCGCCGCACCATGATCGGTGTCACCGTGCTCAGCGTGATCGAACTGGTGCTGGCCAGTGCCGCGTTCTACGTGCTGCTGCCGGACTCCACGCCCACCGGCCTGCCAGGCTTCGTCGGGCTCTACCTGGTGGCAGTGCTGGCCGGCCTGGTCTCCACCGTGCCCGCGGGCCTGGGTGTGTTCGAGTGGAGCCTGCTGAAGCTGTTGCCGCAGGTGGCACCGGCAGCGGTGCTGGCGGCGGCGCTGATCTATCGCGTCACCTACTACGTGCTGCCGCTGGTGCTGGCCACCCTGCTCGCCCTTGCGCCTGCCCTGCGGCAGCCGCTGCAGGCCAGCGCCGGAGCAACGCGTGCCGGCTGGAACGCGCTGCGCCCGTGGCTGCCGCAGATCATCGCGCTGGCGGTGTTCAGCATCGGCGCCGCGCTGGTCATCGACGGCACGCTGCCGACGCCGCGCCGTCACCTGGTCAACGCCTCGCTGCCGATCCTGGAAACCTCGCACCTGATCGGCAGCCTCAGCGGGGTCGCGCTGCTGCTGATCGGCCAGGGCCTGGCCCGGCGCAGCCATGCGGCGTGGATGCTGGCGATGGTGGTGTGCGTGGTCACCCCGTTGCCGTTGTGGCTGCGTGGTGGCCAATGGCTGATCGCAGTTTCCGCAGTGCTGGCGGCGATGGCGCTGTGGGCCGCGCGCCGCGAGTTCTACCGCCAGGGCGCACTGCTGGATGAAGCCTGGTCGTGGCCGTGGCTGCGCAACCTCGGCCTGGTGCTGGTCGCGGTCACCTGGCTGCTGTTCTTCACTTACAGCCACGTCGAGTACCAGAACGAGCTGTGGTGGCAGTTCGCGGTGTCCGGCAACGCGCCGCGCGCGCTGCGTGCGTTGCTGGTGGTGGCCATCGCGCTGGTGATGTTCGGCCTGGCGCGGTTGCTGCACAGCACGCGCAGCCCGCTGCAACCCGCCGACGAAGCCACGCTGCAGTCCCTGGCGCCGGTACTGGCCGGTGCCACCGATACCCAGGCCTGCCTGGTACTGACCGCCGACAAGGCGGTGCTGCGCGATGACGCGAAACAGGGCTTCGTGATGATGCAGCGCTACGGCGGTTCGCTGATCGCGATGGGCGATCCAGTCGGCCCGCCTGACGTGGCGCGCGCGTTGATCTGGCGCTTCCGGGAGGAAGCCGACCGGCTGGGCCTGCGCCCGGTGTTCTACCAGGTGGGCGAGACCTACTGGCAGACCTACCTCGACCTGGGCCTGGGCCTGGTCAAGCTGGGCGAGGAAGCGATGGTGCCGCTGCATGACTTCGGCCTGGAAGGCCGCGAACGCGCCGATTTGCGCCAAGCCTGGAACCGGGGCAAGCGCGGTGGCCTGACCTTCCGCGTGGCACCGGTGGAGGAAATTCCCAGCCTGCTGCCGCGCCTGCACGCAATTTCCAATGCATGGCTGGAAGACAAGGCCGGCGATGAGAAGGGCTTCTCGCTGGGCAGCTACGACCCGGATTACCTGGTGCGCTTCCCGGTGGCGCTGGTCGAGGCCGAGGGCCAGATCGTGGCGTTCGCCAACCTGTGGCAGGCACCGGCCGGCGCCGAGCTGTCGGTCGACCTGATGCGCCACGTCAACGAAGCACCGAAGGGCACGATGGACTTCCTCTTCATCGAACTGTTCCTGTGGGGCCGCGCGCAGCGCTATGCGCGTTTCTCGCTGGGCATGGCACCGTTGTCCGGGCTGGCACAGCATCGGCTGGCCGGTCGCTGGAACCGACTGGCCGGCCTGCTGGCGCGGCACGGCGAACGCTTCTACGGATTCAGTGGCCTGCGCCGCTTCAAATCGAAGTTCGATCCGCAGTGGCGGCCGCGCTATCTCGCCGCGCCCGGCGGCATGCATCTGCCGGCCGCGCTGCTGGATGCCACGCGCCTGATCTCGCTGGATCCGCGGCGGAATTGAAGCCGCGATCCGCCGGGCATGGCCCGGCGCTACCTGCCACCCGGTAGGTGTCGACCTTGGTCGACACGCTCATTCCACGGCACCTTCAGCCCCGGCGCCGACCAAGGTCGGCGTCTACCAAACGCTACACCCCGCCCTTCAGGATCACTTCGGCGAGGCGGTCGTAATCGCCACCGAAATGGTGATCGCCCGGCAGCTTCACCTTCCTCACGCCGTCATTGGCCGGCAGATCCGGGCACAGCGCGTCCTCATCCTTGTCGCCGTACACGCACAGCGTTTTTTCCGCCGGCAGCCTGGCCACTTCCGGTGCAATCGGCAGGCCGTCACCGCCACCGCCCAGCCAGTTGCTGACATGGAATTCGAAGTCGGCCTTCCTGCCCACCGACAGCAGCACGATGCGCTCCAGCGCCTCACGGGTGCCGACGTCGAGCTGGTTGATGGTGGCCGGCAGCACGTCGGCGCCCTGCGAGAAACCGATCAACATCACCTTGTCGCGGTGCCATTGCTGGCGGTAGTGGTCGATGATCTTCTGCAGGTCGCCCGCAAAGCCCTTCGGTGTGCGCTCGCTCCAGAAGTAGCGCAGCGAATCGATGCCGACGACCGCCACGCCATGCTCGTTGAGTGACGACGCCACGTTCTTGTCCAGGCCAGCCCAGCCACCGTCACCGGAGACGAACACCGCCAGCGTATCGCCGCTGCCGGTCGCCGGCATTTCCACCACGGGCAGGCCCTTCAGTGCAGCAGGCGGCGGTGCCAGGCTGACGCCGGCCTGCGCGCCGATCACCCGTGCCGCAGCCACCAGGCCCGGTGACGCATCACCGCGCGCGGTGCGCTTGAACTCGCGTGCCATCGCGACCTGCTGCACGAACGCGCTGGCCTGGCCGACCTTGCAGCCGCGGTCACCGGCCGCGCTCAACCACGGAAAATTCAGTTCGGCCGGCTGCAGCCTGTCGTGCTTCACACCATCGCCGCAGACCATGCGCTGGTGGTTGTGGTCCGGGCAGAAGCCGGTGGTCAGTACACCGGCGAACACCTGGGTATCGGCCTGCGCTGCCAGCGAATAGGCCATCTCGGCACCTTCGCCATCACCGCCGACCAGCGGCAGGTGGTAGCCGGGCAGATGCAGCGAGGCCTGCAGCCAACGTGAGAAATTCTCGACGTCACCGGAACCGAACGAACAGGTCGGGTCCCCCTCGCGCTTGAGCACACCGCGCAGGTGCGCAATGTCCACTGCCGCGACCAGCGCGCCATCGGCACGCAGGGCCTCGATCGGCAGGCGGCTGGTGTCACCACCGGCCGTGGGTTCGTGGAACCAGATCACCACCCGTTGCGGCGTGCCGGATGGCATGTGCACCGGAATCTGCTCGAACCGCCCATGGCTGAACTGCTGCGGGGTCACGGCCGCCGTTGCCGGCAGCGCGGCCAGCGCCAGTACCACACCCATTGCCCTGCCCAGCCCTGCACGCTTCATATCGCATCCCCGATGGAATGCGCACACGATACGCCGCCGCCGCGTGCACGGCACGTACCGGCGCAGGCCGTTGGGGATTCAGTGGGCTGCGGCCCGACGGCTGCGACGGTACAGGGCCATCGCCAGATACAGCAGCCAGCCAACGATCACCGCGATCACCACTTTCTGTCCCAGCCCACGCGGTGGACCACCACGCCACAGCACATGCAGCCACAGCAGCACAAAGGCCAGCCATGCCCAGCCCCAGAGCAGGCCCGCAGCGGACTGCCAACCCGGTTCGCGGCGCAGATACCAGGCCTGCAGCAGCATGCCGACGCTGGCACACAGGAACGCCGTGTTGGCTGCCAGCCCATGGATGAACGGTGCCAGCAGCGGTGTTGCTTCAGGCAGCCAGCTGTCGCCGATGGCGACCGTCGCCAGGCCCAGCGCGGAAACCGTGAACAGCAATGGTGCGGCGGCACTGCGCCGCGGGCCGATGCTGCCGCGATACAGCGCAATGCCAAGCGCCGCAATGGCCAGCGCCAGCAGGCAGTAGGCAGCGCGCAATGCCAGCCCCCACGGCCCGTGCAGGTACAGGCTCAAGGTCGCCCGCACCCAGTCCAGATCACTGCGCGCAACCTGGGTCCACAGCGCGGTGGTCACGAACAGCACCAGTGCCACCAGCGCCAGCACGGCCGCCGGGCGTGCACGGCTCATGGTGCGGCCTCTGGATGCCGCGTCTTCCACTCGGCCAGCGCCTTGCGGTAGCGCTGCAGCTCATCGGAATACAGGTCCAGCACACACAGTGGGCAACCACTGCCGCAGCATTCGTTGGGGCCGGGTTCTTCCGGTGGCAGCGGGCGGGGATCGGGATCAGGGACGGACACGGTCGGAAACGGCAATCATTGGAAACAGGTCACCAGTGTACCGGGCCGGCTCAAACGCCCAGCTGACGTCGCAGGTTGTCACGGGCGGCCGCGTCCAGGCGCTGGTGGAAGAACTCGCTGAGGAAGATCCGCGGAGCGCGCAGCAGGCCCTGCAGGAAGCGGCGACGGCCGGCACGGTACAGGAAGCCCGGCACCACCCCTTTGTATTCTTCGGCCACGCCACGGTCATAGGCAGCGAACACCGGTTCCGGCGCGGCCAGGATCGCCATGTCGCAGTCCAGGAACAGCGCCGCCTCGGCATCCACATCCTCCGGACCAAGCGCGCCGTGGCGGGCGGTCAGCAGGATCAATTGCTCCACGCGAGCGGCGTCGACAGTGGCAAGCTCTGGCGCCTGTGTGATCGCCTGCAGAGCCAGCTGCGCCGAACGCGCCTCGTTGTCCTTGCGCCCCGCCTGGTAGATCGCATCGTGATAGAGCACGGCCAGATAGATCTCGGCCGGCTGCTTCCAGCCGGGGCCGTCGGCGACATCCTGGCAATGCTGCAGCACCGCGCGCACATGGCCGAAGTGGTGGTAGGCCCGTGGCGGCGTTGCATAGCTGTCCTGCAGCGCCTGCCACTGCGCCGGGGCAAGCGTCAGCGGTGAGAAGTCCATGACCGGATCATCCCGCCTGCGCCGGCGCCGGGCAAGCTGGCGGTTTTTTCACCACGCACTCACAACGCTTGCCGGGCGGGGCCCGGAGCCAGTTGTCCACAGCTTTGTCGAGCGCTGGTCCACACCGGTTGTGGATGAACGCGGCGCCGACCAACGGTCGCTGCAGCCGGACATCCATGGGCATACACTCGCCACAGGCGGGAGCGCCCGCCGCTGCCGGGAACCGTCATGTACCGTTCTGCCGCCCATTGCCTCACTCTTTCGCTGCTGGCCTTCTGTGCTCCTGCCTTCGGCGCAGGCCAGGCACCGCCCGCCGATGTGGTGACGACCCCGACCATCACCGTGTCGGCCGCACGTGTGCCGACCCCGGAAGAAGTGTTCGCCATTCCCGCGGACCTGCGTGCGATGCTCCAGAAGCAGGTGATCCAGCGCAGCTACTCCCGCGACCAGCGGCTGCAGGCGCTCGTGGAGATGATCTTCGACCAGCACGGGCTGGACCTGCAGTACGACGCCAATGCGACCTACACCGTCAGCGATATCTGGCAGCACCGCCGCGCCAACTGCCTGGCCTTCACCCTGCTGTTCGTGACGCTTGCGCGGGAGGCTGGCATCCAGGCCCGCGTGCAGGAAGTCGGGCAGGTGGTGTCCTGGTACCAGGACCAGGACGCGGGCGTGGTCTACAGCGTCGGCCACGTCAACGCCGGTGTCGACGTCGGTGGGCGTTTCGGTACCGTCGATCTGGACCGCAATGTGCTCTATGACCGCCGCGGCCCGGTTCCCGTCAGCCGTGCGCGGGCGTTGGCGCACTTCTACAACAACCGGGGTGCGGAGCGCCTCGCCGACGGTGATTTCGTCGGCGCGCGTGCATTCTTCGACGCGTCCCTGGCTCAGGACAGCGGGTTCGCTCCGGTGTGGAACAACCTCGGCGTGCTCGACCACCGCGAAGGCAACAACGAGGCGGCGCGGCAGGCGCTGGACCGATCGCTGCAGCTGGAAGGCCGCCAGGATGCCGCACTGACCAATGCCTCCGCGCTGTTCCGCAGCCTGGGCTTGACCGCGCAGGCACAGTCACTTGAGCGCCGGTTGAAGTCGGTGCAGCGCGAAGACCCGTTCGCGCAGTACATGTTCGGCGCCAAGGCCGAACGTGCCGGCCAGCTGGACCAGGCGATCCGCTATTACCGGCAGGCCGTGCGCCTGTATGACACCGCGCATCAGTTCCACTTCGGGCTGGCACGCGTCTATTTCCTGGCTGGCCAGCTCAAGCGCGCCGATCGCGAACTGCTGCGTGCACAGGAACTGGGGGGCGCGCCGGAGCAGGCGCGCTACCAGGCCAAGCTGGACAGCCTGGCCCGCTGGCGCGCGCAGCAGCAGGCCAAGCGCTGAAGGCGATCAGGCCTTCTTGAGGAAGCAGGTCTTCAGGACCAGGCCCTTGATCTTGTCCGAGTTGCCTTCGATGTGCTCGGCGTCATCCTCGACCAGGCGGATGTTGCGGATCACGGTGCCCTGCTTGAGCGGGATCGAGGAGCCCTTGACCTTCAGGTCCTTGATCACGGTGACGGTGTCGCCGGCCTGCAGGGTGTTGCCGTTGCTGTCACGCACGACCAGGGTGGAACCGGCGCTTTCCTCGGCGGTCCATTCGAAACCGCAGTCGGCGCAGATCCACAGCGCACCATCGGCGTAGGTGTTTTCCAGGGTGCACTGCGGGCAGGCGGGGGCAGAAGACATCAGCAAGTACCTCAAAGTGAATCAACAGCCGCCATTGTAACCGCCTGGCTCCCTGCCCTTTTCCGGCCAGCGCCCGGCGGCTCGCATGACCCGATCCGGAACCCCCACCCAGAACAGAAGGCCGCAGGAACTTGCAGTCGGCGACGAACTGCAGCAGAGTGCGCGGCCCCTGATCGCCCCCCGGAACTCCCCATGCGCCTCGGCATCGACTTCGGTACCAGCAACTCCGCCGCCGCCATCGTGCATGAGGGGAAACTGCTGCCGATCCGCTTCGGCGACGCCGAGCAGTTCCGCACCAGCGTGTACTTCCCTGGCGTGGTGCCCGACCCGGACGACTTCCAGCTCGACGCCGGCCAGGAACACGAGCTGCAGCAGATGATCGACAGCGCCGCGCGCGCGGCCCGCGCCGCCGGCCAGGAACGCACGCCGCAGGCGCTGCGCCGCGAAGCCCTGCGCGCACTGCGCCGGGAATGGATGGAAGCCCGCGCCGGCAAGGAGCGCAGCGCCAGCGACCTGCTGCAGAACGCGGTCTACGGCGACGACGCGCTGGAAGCCTATTTCGAGGAACACGAAGGCAACCTGGTGCAGAGCCCGAAGTCGATGCTGGGCTACAACCTGCACCCGCGCGCGAAGCAGACCATCACCGGCATCGCCGCGCACATCCTCGAGCACATCCGCCTGACCGCCAGCGCCCAGCTTGGCCAGCCGCTGCGTGCCGCCCTGCTCGGCCGCCCGGTGCAGTTCCGCAGCTCGATCGGCGCGGCCGGCAACGATCAGGCACTGGACATCCTGCGCGAAGCCGCCACCCAGGCCGGTTTCGACCAGATCGATTTCCTCGAGGAACCGGCCGCGGCGGCCATGCATTACCACGCCGAAAGCCGCGAGCGGCACCAGGCGGTGATCGTTGACATCGGCGGCGGTACCACCGATATCGCCCACGCCGAAGTTGGTGGCGATGCTGCGCCGCGCATCCACCGCGCCTGGGGTATCGCCCGTGGCGGTACCGACATCGATCTGGCGCTGAGCCTGTCCAGCTACATGCCGCTGTTCGGCCGCGGCATCACCCGCGTGCCCGCCCACCACTACGTGGAAGCCGCCACCGTGCAGGACATGACGCGCCAGCGCGACTTCCGCCAGCACAAATACGACCACGTCGACGAACCGTGGGGCGCGCGCCTGCAGGCCCTGCAGGACACCGGCAACACCGCCCGCCTGTACCGCGATGTCGAACGCGCCAAGATTGCCCTCAGCGCCGCCAGCGAACACCGCAGCACGCTGGACTACATCGCCCGCGACCTGCATGCCGACAGCAGCGCCGACGGCCTGGCCGCCGCCGCCCATGGCTACCTGGAGCAGATCCGCGAACTGCTGGCCCAGGTCCGCAGCGACATCGGCGGCGACCCGGACGCGGTGTTCCTGACCGGTGGCATGTCCCGTGCCGGCTACCTGCGCCAGGCCGTGGCCGAGGCCTTCCCGGGGGCCCGCATGGTCCACGGCGAGCCCTCGCTGGGCGTGGTCCAGGGCCTTGCGCTGGCGGCAGCCAGCCAGGATTAACAAAACGTTACGCGGTCTAAGTTACTCTTGGTCGGCTAGAACCACGCTGCACCTTCCGCCGGCCACGCCGGTGTGTGTCCACAGTGCAGCCTGGCCCGCCCCGCGGGCCTAGCGGCCATGCCTTCCTGGCTCGTTCATGGTCCGCGCAGCACCTGAGCCGCCATCGAGACCCGCTTTGGGCACCCGCCAGGCCCCTGTGGCCTTACAACCTGACGCAGCACCTGCACCCATCGACTGCCGCCGTTGTGACGCGGTCTGTTGCCGGCTGCCCGTGCTGCTGCAGCCCGGCGACCACGTGCCCGGCCAGTTCCTGTCACGCGACACCCACGGCCGTGCCGTGATGGCGCGCAACGAGGAAGGCTGGTGCGCGGCGATCGATCCCTATCACCTGCGCTGCACGATCTATTCGCAGCGCCCGGCGATCTGCCGCCAGTTTTCGATGGGCGGCGATGACTGCCGCCGCGAGCGGCAGGACTACCTGCGCCAGGCCGATGCCTGGGCGCTTTCCTCCCCTTCCACCTGACAGGAGCAACCATGCCCCGCAAGGCAAAGACCCCCGCGAAGGCCAGCAACAGCATCCGCAGCGAACGCAAGGGCGCGGCCGCCAGCACAGTGGTCAGCAGCGATTCGATCGCTTCGGACCTGGCAGCGTTCCGCAAGGCCGGTGGCAAGATCGAAGTCCTCGGCACCACCTGGGCACTGAAGAAAGCCAGCTGACCCAGTATCGACCGCGGCGGCGCTGCCGCCGCGGCCTGCCGGATCGCGTTCAGCGGTCCAGGCGTACCCGCACACTGCCCGAATGCGACTGGATGCGGATGTCACCATCACCGCCGCCCAGACGCGTATCGAGGTGGCTGCCCGGCCCATAGCGCGGCCGCTCCACCTGCCCGGCATCGCTGTTGATCGATCCGCTGAAGCTGTTCACCGACAGCTGTGCCGACACCGTGCGCGGCAGGCTCAGCGTGACCGAGGCACTGACCGATTCGACGTTGATGCGGCCGCCGGGAGCCAACCCGGCCGCTGCCAGATCGATGCTGCCCGAGACGGTCTCCACCGCCAGCCGCTGCACGCGCCCGGCATCCACCTCGACCCGACCGGACACCGTCTGCGCACCGATATCACCGGACACGCCGCCGCCGGCCTCGATCCGGCCACTGACCGTGTTCACGTCCAGCTTCGGCGTCTGCAGGCGTGCGCTGACGCTGCCACTGACCGTGTTGAGCTTGCTGTCGCCACTGCGGCCAGCCGCGCTCAGGCTGCCGCTGACCGTGTCGGCCTGCAGCCGTCGCACATCGATGCCACTGATGTCCTGGCTGGCGCTGACCGTGCTCAGCAGCAGCTCCACCGAGCGCGGCACGTTCAGTACCAGCGTCGCGCCACCATTGCTGCTGCGGCGCGGGTATTCGATCTCCCAGCGCACACGGTTGGCACTTTTCTCCTGACGCAGCTGCAGGCCGTCGCTGAGCGTGCCGGTGAGCTGCACGTCATTGCGGTCCCAGCCACGCACGGTCACCTTGCCGGCCACATTGCTCAGCTCGATGCGACCGCCCGCGGCCAGGGTGTGGCGCTCGTCGATGCGGGTGTCGGCCAGCGCCACGGCAGGGGCCAGCAGCAGCGCGACACAGCAGGAAATCAGGGTTCGGGTCATGGGGGTCTCCTCAGGTCGTCAAGCCGGACTCGGCGGCATAGGCCGCCTGCCGGGTCAGTTCCAGCCGCAGCGCGTAGGTGCGCTTGAGCTGGCCAAGCAGGTGCGGCGCACGCGGGTCCTGCGCCAAGGCGGCACGGATCTGCGCTGCGCTTTCATCCAGTTCGTGCAGCGCCGGCTGCCATTCCGGCGCCCGTCCATCGGGCAGCGAAGCGACGGCCTGCTGGTACTGCTCGGTCATCGCCGCCGCCTGCAGCTGCAGCGCTGAAGGTACCGGCACCTCCGGCTGCGCATGCCGCCACGGTGCCACCGCGTAGAGCGCCAGGCTGGCCGCCAATGCCGCACCGACCGGCAGCCACCAGCGACGCCGCGAGCGCGCTGGCAGGGCCACCACGTTGTCGCCCGGCGCAGGTGCCGCCTGCGGTTCACGCGGCGGCAGCTGCGCCGACAGGCGTGCCCAGCCATCGGTGGGTACGCCGCGTTCGGTCGGCAGCGCGCGCAGCCGGGCCAGCAGATCGTGGTCGGAATCGTGGTCGTGTGTACTCATGTCATGTCTCCCAGCCGTGCGCGCAACAGGCCGCGCGCACGATGCAACTGTGCCTTGGAACTGCCGACGGCCATCTGCAGCTGTTCGGCGATTTCCTGGTGTTTCCAGCCTTCGATGTCGTGCAGTACCAGTACCGCACGTGCCCGTGGCGGCAGTGTCGACAGTGCCCGTTCGAGGTCGCGTTCGGTGCCGGCGCAACGATCGTGCACTGCCAGCTCCTGCAACCCTCCGTCCACTTCGTCGAGGCTGTCGTGATCCTGCCCGCCCGCACGTCCACGCAGCTCCATCAGTGCCGCGTTGACGCCCAGCCGGTGCAGCCAGGTCGACAGGCTGCTCTCGAAACGGAAGCCCGGCAGCGCCTTCCACGCCTGCAGGAACGCTTCCTGCAGCGCGTCCTCGGCGCGTGCCTGCTGGCCGCCACACAACCGCCACAGCACAGCGAATACACGGGGCGCGTGGCGCCGGTACAGCAGTTCATAGGCAGCGGTGTCACCGGCGGCCGCCGCCCGCACCAGGGCGGGTTCATCGACGGCGTCGTTGGCGGCAGGCGGCGCGGGCATGGTGGTGTCGAGCATATCGCTTGGATGCGGCGACCCGGGAAAAGGTTTAGAGCCGATCGATGATCGATGGCATGCAACCTTTTGGGTGGCTGCTGCATCCATGAAAGGTCCTTCGCGAAATTGCCGTCCAGGAGTCCTGCCATGTCCAGCCCATCCTGCGCCGCCCTGCTGGTGATCACCGCCTGTGTCCTGCTGCAGGCGCTGGGCCTGTCACTGCAGCTGCGTCCCGACAATGGCCGCGCCTGCCTGCAGCAGCACCGCCAGGAACTGGTGTGCGTGGCCTGGAACCCGGCGGTCGAATCCCCCGCACGCGCCGGGTAACATCAGGGGCCGTTCCCGCCGCCTGTTTTCGCCCCATGATGTTGTCGCTGAAGGATCACCTGCCCGCCTGGACCCACCCGTGGTTGAACTACGCCGGCGTCGCGCTGCAGATCGTACTGGTGCTGCTGGTCGCATGGCTCCTGCGCGTGCTCGCCCGTCGCCTGATCCGCCGCTTCGCCGAGCACTACACGCTGCCGCCGGAAATGGTGATGGGCGCGCGCCGGATCACCAGTTTCGTGGTCTATTTCAGTGCCCTGCTGTACATCCTCAGCCTGCTCGGCGCGAAGCCGTCGGTGCTGTGGACCGCGTTCACCGGCTTTGCAGCCGTGGGCGCGGTGGCCTTCTTCGCGGCGTGGAGCGTGCTGTCCAACATCTTCTGCACGCTGCTGATCTTCACCACCCGCCCGTTCCGCCTGCACGACTACATCGAGGTGCTGGAAAACGGCGAGAAGCCGGGCCTGAAGGGCCGGGTGATCGACGTGAACCTGATCTACACCACGCTGCAGGAAACCGGCGACGGCCACGAGGGCACGGTGCTGCAGCTGCCGAACAACCTGTTCTTCCAGCGCACGGTGCGCCGCTGGCGCGACCCGGCGCAGGCCCCCGGCGGCATCCAGGGCGACGGCTGAGGGTGGTTTTCGGCAGGGCTGCGCCCTGCACCTGCTACGAGCTGGAGCAACAGCAACAGCCGAAGCAACGGCAAAAGCTGGCTTCCTGCGGGATGGCTGGGTGGGTCCGGTTGAGGGAGACGCTGCAAGTCCCCCCTCCGGGGCCCGGCCCAGCCGCTGGCGGCTGTGCGTTCGGGCGCTTGCGAAGCAGTGCTTCGCAAGCAAAGCGCCCTCACCCATGTAAGCTCGGTCGCCGCTTGCTCGTGTGCGCGTTCCTGCGCACACGCAAGACCGGGGTTGGGCGTCCTGCCCAACCCGCCCGAGGCATGCCTCGGGCCCATGCGGCTCACGCCCCCTCAACCGGACCCACACCGCCTTCGACAGATTTCCGCGAGCTGTCGGAACGACGCATTGCCCTGGTGGGTGTCGACCTGGGTCGACACGGTAGATCCACGCCATGCGTGGATGACTCATTCGATATCTGACAGATGTGTCGACCAAAGTCGACGCCTACCTACAGCCGCGGAAATCTGTCAGAGGCGGGACGGTGTGGGTAGGCAGGACCGTTGGCGCCATGGATGGCGCCATCGAGCCCCCATGGAAGGGTTTACGGCGTGTCCTGCCTACCCACACCGTCCCGCCTACCTGCGGAATGCCCGCTTTTGACGTTGAAGTTGCCTTGGCTTGAAGGCTTCGGCAGGTGCAGAGCTGCAAGCCCTGCCGAACAACCTTTACCTCAACTGGCTGTCCTTGCTGCCACGCCGGTTGTAGCCGGCATGCGCCTGCGCTTCGTCGTCATGCGCCTGCTGGCACGCCACGCACAGCCGTACCCCGGGCACGGCCTGGCGCCGCGCCAACGGGATCGGCGCGTCGCATTCCTCACAATGTTCCAGACCAGGCCCCTCGCGCAGCTGGCGCCGCGCGCGGGCGATCGCATCGTCGACGGTGGCGTCGATCTGGTCTTGGACCGCGCCGTCTCCCGCCCAACCGGTGGCCATGGCCATCCTCCGCAGGTGTGTCGCCTGATATGGGGACGATACACCGCGCAGCAAACGGTAGCGCCGAGCCATGACCGGCAGGCCTTCAGCAAGCTGAGCAGAAGGCAGACGGGCCGGAGCAGGCCATTTGCGACTTAATCCCCTCCGTCCCCTTTTTGGCTTACCAGACCAGGTCGTCCGGCACCTGGAACTGCGCGTAGTAGGCGTCGTCCTCGGCATTGCCGGTGGAGATCTCGGCGGTCGAGCCCGGCTGGCCGTGGTCGACGATGATCGCCTCCGGGGCGCGTTCACGCACTTTTTCGGCAGCGGCGCGCGGCAGCAGGGCGTAGCCCTCGCCGTGGGCAACGATGACCAGCACGCCCACCGACAGCGCCTTGCGCAGCTTGGGGTCGATCAGCAGGGTGCGGATCGCCGCGCCATCGCTGAAGCGGTACTCGTCGTCGCCCTTGTGAGGCACGGCATGGGCCGTGATGATCTGCCGGGCCTGGGCCTTCTGTTCAGCCTGCCTGGCCTGGGCATTGCGCTCGGCGGCCAGTGCGCGGTCGCGCTCGACCTTCTCGGCGCGGGCCCGTTCAGCCTCGCGCTGGACATCGGCCGAGGTCGATTCGGCCTTGCCCTGCCGGGCCTTGGCCTGCGCGCTCGCGGCAGCGCTGGCCTGCGACTTCTTGGCCAGGCCGGCCTTGAGCAATTGTTCCTGCAGCGCGTTGGGCTTTGCCATGGTCGATGCGTACCGCGTGTAATCTTGGATGCCCCATTCTACCGACGCCCCGCCGCCCCTGCATGGCAGTCCTGAAGTACCTCACCGGCTATCCCGAACCCCTGGTCGCCCAGGTCAGTGAACTACTGGCGCAGGGCAAGCTCGGCCCCTGGCTGCAGCAGCGCTATCCCGATCCGCACGAGGTGCGCAGCGACCGCCAGCTGTACGACTACACGCAGGAGCTGAAGGACCGCTACCTGCGCAAGTCGGTGCCGCTCAACAAGGTCTGCTACGACAACACGCTGGAAGTGATCAAGCATGCGCTGGGCACCCATACCGCCATCTCCCGCGTGCACGGCGGCCGCCTCAGGGCCAGCCGCGAGATCCGCATCGCCACCGTGTTCCGCCAGGCACCAGCGGCGTTCCTGCGCATGATCGTGGTGCATGAACTGGCCCACCTGAAGGAAGCCGATCACAACAAGGCCTTCTACCAGCTGTGCCAGCACATGGAGCCGGAGTACCTGCAGCTGGAGTTCGATACCCGCCTGTACCTGACCGAGCTGGCCAACCGCGGCCAGCGCTGACCGGCCGCAGCGGCTACACTGCGCGCCCCCTGCCTGACCTTTCCGCCATGGAACCGATCCGTCTCGACAAACGCCTGTCCGCCCTGCTCGGCATCCCGCGCGGCGAGGCGCGACGCTACATCGAAGGCGGCTGGGTCACGGTCAATGGCGACGTGGTGGAACAGCCGCAGCGCCCGGTCGATGACAGCGCGGTGATCGTCGTGGCCGAGCAGGCCAGCGATGAAAAGGCCGAGCGGGTCAGCATGCTGCTGCACAAGCCGGCAGGCGTTGCCGCTGAAACCCTGTGTGCGCTGGTCAGCAGTGACAGCCGCAGCGAACTTGATGCCAGCGACATCCGTCCGCTTCAGCGTCACTTCCACGGCCTGCAGCTGGCCGCCTCGCTTCCGGCCAGCGACAGCGGCCTGGTGGTGGTCAGCCAGGACCCGGCCACGCTGGCCCATCTGCAGCGCAATCTGGGCCGCACCGAACAGGAATACCTGATCGAAGTGGCCGAAGGCGGTCCCGAGCGCGGCCCGTGGCTGATGGCGCGGCTGCAGCAGGAATCGGGCGGCGCCAAGGTCAGCTGGCAGAGCGAGCAGCGCCTGCGCTTCGCCGGCAAGGGGCTGACGGCCAAGGGCCTGCGCGTGGCGGTCACCGCTGCCGGCCTGCAGGTCGCGGCCGTGCGTCGGCTGCGGATTGGCCGCGTGGCACTGGGACCGCTGCCTGCGGGGCAGTGGCGTTATCTGGGCAGCGACGAGCGCTTCTGACCGCGAAATCCCTGCCATCCACGCATGGCGTGGATCTACTGCAGCGGGTCTATTGGCTTTCATCCACGCATGGCGTGGATCTACTGCAGCGGGTCTATTGGCTTTCATCCACGCACGGCGTGGATCTACCATCGGGGCATGAGCCTGCCCAAGCCCCTGTGGCGACGCCTGCTGCGCGTCGCTGCGATCATCCTCGCCGCGCTGTTGCTGCTGGTCCTGTCCGGGCTGCTGCTGGCCGACCACCTCACCCCGCAGGCACAGGGCGCACCCTCGCATGTGCTGCCACTGCAGCCGGCGCAGACCCGCATCGACCAGCAGATCGTGCCGCTGCAGGACGCACACCCCGGGCAGTCCGGCGTGGCGTTCCTCAGTGATGGCATGGATGCCTTCGCCGCGCGCGCGATGATCACCGCGCACGCAGGCCGCAGCCTGGACCTGCAGTACTACATCTGGCACGACGACCTGATCGGCCATCTGATGGCCAAGGCGCTGTACGACGCCGCCGAGCGCGGCGTGCGCGTGCGCATCCTGCTTGACGACATGAACGCCAAGGACAAGGACGCGTTGATGATGGCACTCGATGCGCATCCGAACATCGAGATCCGCCTGTACAACCCGTTCCGCAACCGCAGCGGCATCGCGCGCACGCTGGAGCTGGTGCAACGCGCTTTCAGCGTGAACCACCGCATGCACAACAAGAGCTGGATCGCCGACGGCCGCATCGCGATCGTCGGTGGCCGCAACATCGGCGAGGAATACTTCAGCGCGCGCGACGATGTGAACTTCCAGGACCTGGACCTGGTGGTGGCCGGCCCCGCCGTGCAGCAGGCCAACCAGATCTTCGACGACTACTGGAACAGCAGCACGGCGATCCCGATTTCCGCACTGGCCTCGTATACCGATGCACAGTTGCAGCAGCTGGTACGGCAGTCGGACCTGGATGCCATGCATGCCAAGGCACAGCCCTACCTGCAACGCGTGGCCGAGTCGCGCGCGCTGCAGCGGCCCAGCCCGGAACCGCTGCACTGGAGCGCGAACGTGCGCATCGCTTCCGATCCGCCGATGAAGCACCGCGATGACGATCGCCGCGGCTGGCTGGTCAGCCGTCTCAGCGACGAGTTGCGCAGCACGCGGCGCAGTGCGCTGTTGATCTCGCCCTACTTCGTGCCCGGCAACGAGGGGGTCGAGGCGCTGTCGGCGCTGGCCGCACGCGGCGCGCAGGTGGGCGTGGTGACCAACTCACTGGCCGCCAACGATGTGGCAGCGGTACACGGCGGCTACATGGGCTACCGGGTGCCGCTGCTGAGGGCCGGCGTGCAGCTGTACGAACTGAAGGCACACGGCCAGCTGGATGCCAGCCTGTTCGGCAGCAGCGGCGCCAGCCTGCACACCAAGGCATTCGTGGTCGATGACCGCCGCGGTTTCGTCGGTTCGTTCAACCTCGACCCGCGTTCGGCCTACCTCAATACCGAAATGGGCGTGCTGTTCGATGACCCGGCGCTCGGTGCACAGCTGCGCGACGAGTACCTGCGCCTGGCCGGCCCGGAGCACAGCTGGTGGCTGGCGCTGGGGCGCGATGATGACCTGCGCTGGCTGGAGCGGCAGCCACCGCCGCACTGGGTGGAGGCCGAACCCGGGGCCAGCCTGGGCAAGCGCTGGACCGCGCGGGTGATCAGCTGGCTGCCGGTGGAATCGCAGCTGTAGCGCTCAGGGCGCAGGACCCGCCTCTTCCTGTCCGGCGTCATCCCGTGTTTCCACGCTGCGCCCATGCAGGCGCCGCCAGATCCAGCGCAGCGCATGCGGCGGCGCCGAAGGCAACTGTTCAAGCAGGGCCAGCATGCGGCTCTGGCTGGCATGTCCGTGCCGGCACAGCAGGCTGGCCGCTGCGGCCGCGCTGGCCAGGCGCAGGCTGTCGGCCAGCGGGCCATCCGCCTCGGGCGCCAGCGCCTGGTGCACCGGCTCTGGCAGCTCCCAGGCCGCAGCCACGCGTTGCGCCAACGGCAGTGACCACTGCTGGAGCAGCTGCAGCGCCAGCGCCGGCTCCACCGTTTCATCTCGTGCCTGCGCTTCCTGCAGCAGCTGGCGCATCACCAGCGCGGCCCCCAGCCCCTGTACCAGGCCCAGCCACTGGGCGGCGAAGGCATCGCCGAAAGTGACCGTGCGCGCGTGGTCAGCGGCTGCGCGCGAGGCCAGCAGTGCGTGCTCCCAGATGATCGTGCTGAACTGCGGAAACACCTCGCACTGCACCTGCATCACCGGCTGCACCAGAACTGCGCTGATGATCTGTCGCACGCCTTCGGTACCGACCAGCGTCACCGCCCGCTGTAGGCTTTCCACCGGGCGCTCGTGCACCTTGTAGGCCGGGCTGTTGGCGATGCGCAGCAGGTTGCCGGTCAGCACTGGGTCCTGGCCGATGATCGCCGCCATCACCCGCGCCGACGCAGCATCGTCGTTGACCGTCTGGATCAGCTGCGGCAGCAGTTGCGGGCGGCGCGGCAGCTGACGGGCCGCCCAGTCCCGGTCCTGCAGCGCGCGCGCCACCGCCTCGCCCAACCCCGCGGCCTGCACCGCCGTGGATTCACCGGCCAGGCGCGGGTACAGGGCCAGTGCATGCAGGCCACGCTGCAGATGTGCAGCGATCTCGGCCGAGGGCAGAGCCTCGCCCTGCAGGCTGGCCGCAGCCGCCGCCACCGCCTGCCGCGACGCCGCCGCCAACCGGGACGGTGCCGTCCCGGTCGAGCGCGCCAGCCAGCCACGCAGTGATCGCCACCAGGCCGGCGTCATCGCCGCCCGCCCTGTCGTTGTGGTGCCCTTGCCGTCACTGACCGCCCTGCCTCTTCACGCGAATCCGGCCACCCGCCGTCGTCGCAGCATCGGCCGAACTTTCATCTTCTTTAACCGGAAGGCCACCGATGTCGACGGCACCGGCCGGGGGAATGGACTAGAATGGCGCCGCGCGACCCGTCCCCCTGCACCGACGACGTCGCTTTTTTTGTTTTGGGACCCTACCGTTCACTGGCCGTTCGCTGCAGTTCGCCGCTGATCGCGCCATCGGAGACGCCATGCTATTCGAAACCCTCGCCACCACCGGCCACGAACAGGTGGTGTTCTGCCACAACCACGACGCCGGCCTGAAGGCGATTATCGCCATCCACAACACCACCCTCGGCCCGGCCCTGGGCGGCGTGCGCATGCGCCCCTATGCCAGCACCGAAGAGGCGCTGGCCGATGCGCTGCGGCTGAGCCGGACGATGACCTACAAGAATGCACTGGCCGGCCTCAACGTGGGTGGCGGCAAGGCGGTGATCATCGGCGACCCCAAAGTGGACAAGACCGAGGTGCTGTTCCGTGCCTTCGGCCGCTATGTCGATTCGCTGGGCGGGCGCTACATCACCGCCGAGGACGTCGGAACCGACGTCAACGACATGGAGAACATCTACCTGGAAAGCCAGTTCGTGACCGGCGTGCACCAGGTCCATGGTGGCTCCGGCGATCCCGCCCCGTTCACCGCCTACGGTGCGCTGCAGGCACTGATGGCGTCGATGCGCTTCAAGTTCGGCCATGAGGAAGTGGGCAAGACCAGCATCGCCGTGCAGGGCCTGGGCCACATCGGCATGGAACTGGTGAAACTGCTGCGCGACCGCGGTGCCAAGCTGTACGTCACCGACCTGGACAGCGCGCTGGTTGATCGCGCGGTCAGCGATTTCGGCGCCGAAGCGGTCAAACCGGATGAGATCCACGAGGTGAACGCCGACGTGTTCGCACCGTGCGCGCTGGAAGGTGCGATCAACGCCGACACGCTGCCGCGGATCAAGGCGAAGATCATCTGCGGCACCGCCAACAACCAGCTGTCGAGCCTGGAAATCGGCGACGAGCTGCATGCGCGCGGCATCCTGTATGCGCCGGACTATGCAGTCAACGCCGGTGGCGTGATGAACGTGTCGCTGGAGATCGACGGTTACAACCGCGAACGCGCAATGCGCCTGATCCGCAGCATCTACCACAACCTCACCCGCATCTTCGAACTGTCGCAGCGCGAGAACATCGCGCCGCAGCGTGCCGCCGACCGCATCGCCGAAAGCCGCATCCTGTCGATCGGCAAGCTGAAGATGCCGCTGGGCCGCAGCACCCCGCGCCTGGGCAACCTGCGCGGCGGTTGAACCCGCCGATGTCGCGCCGGGCATGACCCGGCGCGAGCCGTCCTTCAGAAGCCGGTGCTGTAGTGCAAGGCGGCCTGCCGCGCACCTTCGCCACCAACGCGCTGGTCGAAGCCCAGGCTCAGGCGGCCATTGCGGCCCCACCACGATTCCAGCGCCACGCCGATCAGCGCACTGCCGCGCGGCGCGTTCCAGCCCGCCAACGGCGCCCAGGCGTCGACGCCGACGAAGCTGGCCTGCCAGTCCGCATCCGCACCATCAAGCCGTTGCTGCCATTCGGCATGCCCACGCAGCGTCCAACGCCCCCAGCCGCGCTCGCCGCGGATACCGGCCAGCATCTGGCTGCGCTGCACGCGGTTGGCATCGCCCCGCAGGCCGAAACCAAAACCGCCGAGTTCATTGAAGGCGTCGGTCTCCACACGCGTGGTGCTGGCACCGACGTAGGGCGTCATCGATGCGCCCGCACGCCCCAGCCGGTACCCGCCCTCCACGCTGGCACTGCTGAAACGGCCGCCGTACCGCGCGGAGACGCCATAGGCACCCGCACCGAGCAGCAGCTGACGATCCAGCGCGCGGGTGAACTGTCCGCTCCCCACCTGGGCCAGCGCGTAGCCACGCCCCAGATTCCAGCCGGCATACAACTGTGCCTGCGCCTGGCGATCACGCCCACGATCACCGCCGAAACTGCTGCCACCAGTGCTGCGGGTCTCGCCAAACGCCACGCCCATCAGGCCGTTGCTGCCCAGTGGCAGATCCTGGCCGGCCATCCAGCCCCGGCTGTCGGCAGCGTTGCCGGCGAAGCTGCCCTGCCCCGCCTCACCCAGCGCGCTCTGCCAGCTCCCGCGCAGGCGCGGTGCGGCCTGTACACGATCAAAACGCTCGGCGATCGCACGCCGCGACATGTCGATACTGTCGAAGGTCGCTGCTTCGGCTCGCGCATGCGCTTGACCGGACAGGCTCTGCAGGCTGGCGGCCAGGCCCTGCGGGCCACCGCCGGTCCACTGCAGGGCACCGGCCGCTGCACCAAAGGCCGATCCCTGCAGGCCTGTGTTTTTGTCCAGCGCTGCGAATGCACCTTCCAGGCGCTGTGCTGCCGCCTGGGCGGACGCCCCCAGCCCGCTGGCCGCTGCGGTGACGCTGACCTGGGTCAGGTTCAACCACGCGTTGTTGCTGTCATAGCCGTAGCTGCTCTGCAGCAATGACAGCCCCTGCAGGCCACTGGAGGTAGCCGGCGTACTGAAGGTGCCGCTGAGTCCGCCTGCCGCATGGATCAGGTCCTGCCGGCTGCCGTTCTGTGGCACGTAGCCGGAAACGAAGCCATGCACGCGCACGCCACCGTCGATCGTGGCATTGCCGGTGACCTGCAGCGCATTGGCGCCCAGTGCGATCATCAACTGTGCGCCGGCCTGCTGGGTGTAGTTGCCCTCGATGGTGCCGGTGGTGTTGCCGGTGGTGAGGAATACGCTGCTGCCGTTGACCACATTGCCGATCACGCGGGGCGTGCCGCCATTGAACTGCAGGCCGGTCGAATCCGGATCGGACTGGCCGAGGATGGTCACGTTGGAACGGATCACGCCACCGTTCTGCAGCGACAGGATGCCGCGTTCGATGCGGGTGGCACCGGTGTAGCTGTTGTTGCCGGCCAGCACCAGGGTGCCCCCGCCCTGCTTGACCAGCCCGCCGCTGCCGACGATATCGTTGCGCCACGCCGAGCCGGTCGAGGCCAGATCCACGTTGGCGACCACATCACCCCAGTCGAAACGACCCGGACCGTTGATCGCACGACCGATGTCGAGCAGGCCGTAGCCGAACACCGGATCCACGCCCGGCGCACCGATGTCCTTGGCGGTACCCAGCAGGGTCTGCCGCACCAGATCGTTGCTGAAGTACGGGAAGCGCTCCCAGACCAGCGCCGCCGCACCGGAAATCAAGGGCGCCGCGAATGACGTGCCGTAGTTCCAGTAGTAGCTGCCACCGTTGGCATCGGGGTAGACCGCGCTGCCGGGCGCCGCCAGGCAGTAGCGGGCCGCCTGGCCACAGGCATTGGCATAGCTGGCCAGCGTACCGGGCGCATACGGATCCACGGCGGTGGCCACCAGCCAGCCGCGCTCCAGGTCGGCAGCCGGCAGCGTGCCGGCCACGCCCTGCTGGCTGGGCAGTGCGGCCAGGCTGCTCGGCTCGCTGCGGCCATCATTGCCCGCGGCGAACACCACCAGCCCGCCATGGTTGATCACGAAGGGGCGATATTCGGCGGCCACCTGCGCGGTGGTCGGCAGGTCGGTCCAGTAAAGGCCGCCCCACGAATTGTTCATCACCTTCACGTTGTAGCTGATCAGGTCCTGGTGGACCTGCGCCACGCCCAGCGGGCCGCTGAAGGAATTGCCCTTGCCGCTGCCGTCATCGACGGGCGGCTTGTCGGCAATGATCCGTGCCGACACGATCTGCGCCTTTGGCGCGATGCCACCCGGCCAGGAGCCCGTTGCCGCGCCGGCGGCGAGGCTGGCCACGGCGGTGCCGTGGCCGACCACATCATCGACACCCAGATTGTTCCTGGCCGGATCGATGTAGTTGAGGTTGGCCAGCACCCGGCCATTCAACGCCACCGCATTGCGCTGCACGCCGGAGTCGACGATGCCGATGCGCACGTTCTGGCCGGTCAGGCCGGCAGCCTGTGCGGCGCGCGCATTGGTGACTGACAGATGCGCGTCGAAGGCCGGCTCCTGCGGTTTGACCGGGGGCGGCGTCGTCGGTGGCGGGGTAGTCGGTGGCGGCGGTGGTGGCGGGGTATCGATGCGCACGTTGCCGCCCCCGCCACCTCCACCACAGGCCGTCAGCGCTACCGCCAGCGCGGTTCCCAGGGCAGACCTCACCATCATCGTGCGTTCCATCGATTCCTTCCCATGAACGTTGTCCTGCCTTAATCCCGGCAGGCGTGCGGCCGCGCCCAGCGGCGGCCCTCCCCGACCCTCTATACTTGGGTCGACCCCCACGCAGTCTGCCGGGAAACCGGGGCACATCCAACGGCCCCCGGTCTCCTTTCCGAACATTGCTTACGCATCAACGAGATTGCCATGTCCAACATCGTCATCGCCGCCGCCAAGCGCACCGCCATCGGCTCCTTCCTCGGCCAGTTCAACGGCGTGCCGACCCCGACCCTCGGCGCGGCCGCCATCGCTGCCGCCCTGGAACAGTCGGGCATCCCGGCCAGCGACGTTTCCGAAGTCCTCATGGGCTGCGTGCTGCCGGCCAACCTCGGCCAGGCGCCCGCCCGCCAGGCGGCGATCGCTGCCGGCATCCCGCTGTCGACCGGTGCCACCACGCTGAACAAGGTGTGCGGCTCGGGCATGAAGACCATCATGCTCGGTCATGACCTGATCAAGGCCGGTTCGGCCAGCATCGTTGTCGCCGGCGGCATGGAATCGATGTCCAACGCGCCGCACATGCTGCCGAACTCGCGCACCGGCAACCGCTTCGGCAACTTCCAGGCGGTCGATCACATGGCCCACGATGGCCTGGTCAACGCTTATGACGGCAAGGCGATGGGTGAATTCGCCGAATGCGCCGTGGACAAATACCAGTTCAGCCGCGAAGAGCAGGACGCCTACGCCATCGAATCGGTCAAGCGCGCGCAGGCGGCGCAGGCCAACGGTGCGTTCGCCGATGAAATCGTCGCGGTGAAGGTCGCTACCCGCAAGGGCGAAGTCGAGGTCACCACCGACGAGCAGCCGGGCCGCTCGGACATCGCCAAGATCCCGACCCTGCGCCCGGCCTTCAAGAAGGACGGCAGCGTCACTGCCGCCAGTTCCTCCAGCATCTCCGACGGCGCTGCTGCAGTGGTCCTGCTGACCGAGGAAGATGCAGCCGCTCGCGGCATCACCCCGCTGGCCCGCATCGTCGGCCACGCGACCCATTCGCAGGAACCGGAGTGGTTCACCACCGCCCCGATCGGCGCGCTGCACAAACTGCTGGACAAGACCGGCTGGTCGCTGGACCAGGTCGATCTGTTCGAGATCAATGAAGCCTTCGCCGTGGTGGCGATGGCGCCGATGCGCGAACTGGGCATTCCGCACGACAAGCTCAACGTGAATGGCGGCGCCTGCGCACTGGGCCATCCGATCGGTGCCTCCGGTGCACGCCTGGTGGTGACCTTGGTCAACGCCCTGCGCACGCGCGGTGGCAAGCGCGGCATTGCCACCCTGTGCATCGGCGGTGGCGAAGCAACGG
Source organism: Stenotrophomonas sp. 80084_Sma (assembly GCF_056481995.1). Taxonomy (NCBI): domain Bacteria; kingdom Pseudomonadati; phylum Pseudomonadota; class Gammaproteobacteria; order Lysobacterales; family Lysobacteraceae; genus Stenotrophomonas; species Stenotrophomonas sp. 80084_Sma. Next base: position 3,502,594 of record NZ_CM151177.1, read on the forward strand.
CAATCGCCATCGAATTGATTTAAAAAGATTTAACGATGATTTCGCAAAAATGAATGCGGGATCGCTTGACACCCAATCTTGGCTTGTCATCATGTTGTCGGCGCGCAGCATGCGCGTTGCCTAATTCTAACGACGAGGATTTACACAATGAGCATCAACAAGCTGCTGGTCGCGATGTCCCTGGCTCTGGCCCTGGCCGCCTGCTCGAAGCAGGAAGCTGCCCAGGACGCCGCTGCTTCGGCCAACGAAGCCGCCACCGAAGCCCAGGCTGCTGCCGACCAGGCCGCCGCTGCTGGCGCCCAGACCGCCGACGCTGCCCAGCAGGCCGCTGACACCGCCGCCACCGCTGCTGACGCTTCGGTTGACGCTGCTGCCCAGGCTGGCGCTGCTGCCACCGACGCCGCTGCCGGCGCCGCTGCTGACGCTGCCAAGGCTGCTGAAGGCACCGCTGAGAAGGCCAAGGACGCTGCTGAAGAAGCCAAGAAGTAATAACTTCTTTCTTCACGCTGTTCTGGAAAAGCCGCTGGTTCGCCAGCGGCTTTTTCTTTTTCGAATGCGCGACTGAGCCGCTGCATCGCGACCCCGTCTTCACAACGGCATGAATAGGCTGGCGTCCCCATCCATTGCAGTACCGGAGACCGCCATGAAGATTCGTCCGATCACCACCACCCTGCTGGCCGCCTCCCTGCTGCTGGCCCTGGCCGCCTGCAAGGGCCCCGAAGCCGAACAGGCCAAGCAGGACGCACAGCAGGCTGCCGACAGCGCAGGCGCTGCCGCCCGTGACGCCGTGGACAAGGCCGCCGAAGCCACCCGCGACGCCGCCGACAAGACCGCTGCCGCGTCCGAGCAGGCCGCCGCCGATACCCAGCAGGCGCTGGACAAGGCTGCAGACGCCACCGCCAACGCCGCCGACAAGGCCAAGGACGCCGCAACCGATGCCGCCGCACACGCCAGCGACGCCACTGCGAACGCCGCACAGAAGGTCGCCGACAAGGCCCGCGATGTCGCCAATGACGCCAAGGCCAACGCCGCCAAGGAAGAAGCCAAGCACTAACGGTTCGTTCGCCGGGCATGGCCCGGCGCTACCGACCAGCCGAGCATCGGCTCGGCTGCACAGGAAAAGCCGCGGCACTGCCGCGGCTTTTCTGCTTTTCGCTCTCTGCTCTTTCTGTTGATTCCGTGCTGGACGCGTACGGAAAGTGTCCACGGACGCGCGGGTAGGTTGCGCAGGGGCGTAAGCGCCATGGATGGCGCGCCCGAGCTTACATGGACGTACTTGCAGCGCCCCCTGCGCGACCTACCCGCGCGGCCCACCCATCAGTATCAGCGCCCACCACGAGGGGCTCCGCCGTTGGCCGCCTCCTACGGCAGCGCGCGCGCCAGCATCGCCGTCAGCTCCACCCCCGCCGGCAGCGTCCCGAACGCCAGCCCGTGCTCCCCTTCCAGCCGGCTACGCACGAATGCCTCCGCCATCGGGCTGCGCGCACGCAGCAGCAGCGCCGCCTGCAGCAGCAGCGCAGTGCGCTCGCAGAACAGCCGCGCCTGCGCTTCCTCCGGTGGCGGTGCCGCTGCCCAACGCTGCAATGCCGCTGCATAGCGCCCATCACGGTCAGCCACCGATGCCAGCTCACCGCGCAGCGCCGCCATCGCCTCCGGTTCGCGCGCCAGCGCACGCAGCACATCCAGGCACTGGATGTTGCCGCTGCCCTCCCAGATCGAATTCAACGGTGCCTGCCGGTACAGGCGCGGCAGCATCGACTCCTCCACGTAGCCCGCACCGCCCAGGCATTCCTGCGCTTCATTGACGAAGGCGGGCGCGCGCTTGCACAGCCAGTACTTGCCCAGTGCCGTCCCCAACCGCGCCATCGCGGCTTCATTGGCATCCACACCGGCGCGATCCACCGCGCGCGCGATCCGCATCGCTAACACCGTGGCCGCTTCCGACTCCAGCGCCAGATCAGCCAGCACGTTGGTCATCAGCGGGTGCTCGACCAGCAGCTTGCCGAAGGTACGTCGATGACGTGCGTGGTGCAGCGCCTGCGCCAGCGCCATGCGCATCTCCGCCGCTGCACCCAGCATGCAGTCCAGGCGGGTCATCATCACCATGCCGATGATGGTGGCCACGCCGCGCCCCTCTTCGCCCACGCGCCATGCCTGTGCGCCGCAGAACTCGACCTCACTGGAAGCGTTGGCCCAATCGCCGAGCTTGTCCTTCAACCGCATCAACCGGAACGCATTGCGGTCACCATCGGCCAGCCGGCGCGGCATCAGCAGGCAGGTCAGGCCTCCCGGCGCCTGCGCCAGCACCAGGAAGCCATCGCACATCGGTGCGGAAAAGAACCACTTGTGGCCGACCAGACGGTAACGCTCGCCATCGATCGGTTCGGCGCGCGTACTGTTGGCACGGACATCCGAGCCGCCCTGCTTCTCGGTCATGCCCATGCCCAGGGTGATGCCGGCCTTGTCCGCCACCGGCACGTCGCGCGGGTCATAGACCGGCGCAGCGGCCTTGCGCGCCCACTCGGCCAGATGCGGCTGCGAATGCAGTACCGCCACCGCTGCATGGGTCATGGTCAACGGGCAGCTGGTGCCCGCCTCGGCCTGGTGATGCAGGTAGCTCAACACCGCACGTGCCACGTGCGCGCCGGGCTGCGGCTCATGCCAGGACAATCCAGCGACACCGTGCGATTTTGCCGTGTCCATCAACTGGTGATAGGCCGGATGGAACTCCACGGTGTCGATGCGATGGCCCTGTGCATCATGCGTGCGCAGCCGAGGACGATCACGGTTGGCATCGAAGCCCAGCCGGTACAGTTCATCACCGGCGAGTGCACCATAGACACCCAGTCGCGGCGCGAAGCTGGCGGCGCCTTCGCGCTGTACGGCCTCCATCAGCGCCACGTCGTCGGTCCACAACTGTCGCCCTGCGAACGGCGGCGGCTGGTTCAACACCACATGGGTTTCATACGGTGCGTTGCTGCTGAAGCTGGGTCCACTCATCCGGTCCATCCTGGCGGCAAGAGGTCTGCGGCCCGATTGTGCCGCATCGCCTGCCAAGCCCGTGTTCAGGCCGGTTCTCACCCTCTGCACGAGACGCAGGCCACAGTGACCGCATGGCAGGCAACGACGATCTGGTGGTGCTGCGCCCGGAGGGGCTGTACTGCGCCGCCGGCGATTTCCATATCGACCCGTGGCGACCGGTAGCGCGCGCGGTCATCACCCATGGCCACGGCGACCATGCCCGCCCGGGCATGGGGGAGTATCACTGCAGCGAAGGCAGCCTGCCGATCCTGCGCTGGCGCCTGGGTGACGTGCCGGTGCAGGCGCATGCCGAGGGTGTGCCGTTCCGCCTGGGGCAGGTGCAGGTATCGCTGCATCCGGCCGGCCACGTACTCGGTTCGTCACAGGTACGCATCGACGACGGGCAGCAGGTATGGGTAGCCTCCGGCGACTACAAGCGACAGCCTGATCCGACCTGCACACCGTTCGAAGTGGTGCCCTGCGATACCTTCATCACTGAAGCTACGTTCGCACTGCCGATCTACCGCTGGCCGGACACGCCGGCGGTGGCTGCAGAGATCCTGGCGTGGCGCCGCGAATGCGAACAACGTGGCGAAGCCGCGATCCTGCTGTGCTACGCATTGGGCAAGGCACAGCGGGTGCTGGCCGAGCTGCTGCCGCTGGACGATCGACCAGCCTGGCTGCACGGCGCCATCGCCAATGGCGTGGCGGTGTACCGGCAGGCCGGGGTGCCGATGCTGGAGACGCTCACCGTGGCCGAGCAGGGCCGCCAGCCTGATGCCGCCGGCCAGCTGATCCTCGCGCCGCCGTCGGCTGCGGGCACGCCCTGGATGCGCCGCTTCGGCCGCCACCAGCTGGGCTTCGCATCCGGCTGGATGCAGCTGCGCGGCAATCGGCGGCGCCGCAATGTCGATCGCGGTTTCGTCATTTCCGATCACGCCGATTGGCCAGCACTGCTGCAGACCATCGAACAGACAGGCGCGCAGCGGGTGATCGCTACCCATGGCAATACCGATGCGTTGATTCCGTTCCTGCGCGAACGCGGCGTGGCTGCCGAAGCCTTCCGCACCGATTTCGGGAGCGAGGAATGAAGGCCTTCGCTGCGCTCTACCAGCGCCTGGACCGCAGCACGGCTACGCTGGACAAGCGTGCAGCCCTGGTCGACTACTTCCGCCAGGCGCGCGCGCACGATGCGGCATGGGCGATGTACCTGCTCAGCGGTGGCAAGGTGGGCGGCGCACGCCGGAAGATCGCCGCCAGCGGCGAACTGCGCGGCTGGATTGCCGAAGAATCCGGCTTGCCCCCCTGGTTGGTGGAAGACAGCTATGCGCAGGTGGGTGACCTGGCCGAAACGCTGACCCTGCTGCTGGATGATCCATCGCAGCCAGCCGCCGACCGCCCGTTGGCTGATTGGATCGAACAGCATCTGCTGGCCGTGGCCAACCAACCCGAGGCAGTACGCCGCGCTGCGGTCGTCGCCGGGTGGCGGCAGCTGTGCAGCAGCGAACGCCTGGTGTTCAACAAGCTGCTGACCGGCGCCCTGCGCGTTGGCGTTTCGCAGCGACTGGTACAGCAGGCACTGGCGGAATGGTCCGGCCTGGACATCGCACGCATCGCCCAGCGCATGCTCGGCGAGTGGGTCCCCTCGCCCGGGCTGCTGGCTCAACTGCTGTCACCGGACGAGCTGCCGTCCGACCGCCAGCAGCCCTACCCCTTCTTCCTCGCCTCCCCTCTGGAAGGCGATCCTGCCGAACGCCTCGGCGCGATCGACGACTGGCTGCTGGAATGGAAATGGGATGGCATACGCCTGCAGCTGCTGCGCCGGCGTGGCGAAGTCGCGCTGTGGTCCCGTGGCGAGGAACGACTGGATGGCCGCTTCCCCGAGATCGAGCACGCCGCGATGGCGTTGCCGGAGGGCTGCGTGCTGGACGGAGAGCTGCTGGCCTGGGACGAGACCGCCAACCTGCCGCGCGCATTCACCGCCCTGCAGACCCGCATCCAGCGTCGCAAGCCAGGAGCAGCGACTCTGCGCAACACGCCGGTACGCGTGCTCGCCTATGACCTGCTGGAGCACGACGGCGCGGACCTGCGTGAGCTGCCGTTGCAGGAACGGCGTACGCGGCTTGCCGCGGTCATCGGCGCATTGGACGATGTGCGGATCCAGCTGTCGCCCGACGTTGCCGCCGTCGACTGGGCGCAGGCGGCGGCGATGCGCGATGTGGCACGCGAACGTGGCGTGGAAGGGCTGATGCTGAAACGACGCGGCTCGCCCTACCTGGCTGGGCGACGCCGCGGTGACTGGTGGAAATGGAAGGTCGATCCGCTCACCATCGATGCGGTGCTCCTGTACGCACAGGCTGGCCATGGGCGGCGCAGCACGCTGTACACCGACTACACCTTCGGCGTCTGGGACGGCGACACGCTGGTGCCGGTGGCCAAGGCGTATTCGGGCTTGGACGACAAGGAGATCCTCGCGCTTGACCGCTGGATCCGCGCCAACACCCGCGAACGTTTCGGGCCGGTGCGCAGCGTACGCGCCGAACAGGTGTTCGAGCTGGGTTTCGAAGCGGTCAACCGCAGCAGCCGGCACAAATCGGGGATCGCCGTGCGCTTTCCGCGCATCCTGCGCTGGCGCCACGACAAGCCTGCCAGCGAGGCCGATCAGCTGGCCAGCCTGCAGGCGCTGGCGCGATGACCCGCAGCCAGGCACTGCGCCGGCTGGAAGACTGGTTCGCGGCACGCGGCTGGCGCTCACTGCCCTTCCAGCGCGCGATGTGGCGCCACTACCTGGCCGGCGAATCCGGGTTGCTGCATACGCCCACGGGCAGCGGCAAGACGCTGGCGATGTTCGGCGGGCCGTTGCTGCAGGCGCTGATCGATCCACCGCCCTCGCCCCGCCGCGCCAGTGCGGTGCGCCCATTGCAGGTGCTGTGGGTAACGCCCTTGCGCGCGTTGGCCAGTGATACCGCACGCGCGCTCCAGGCCGTCGTCGACGGCTTGGGACTGGGATGGCGTGTCGGCCTGCGCAGCGGTGACGCCAGCAACCGCGAGCGGCGCCAGGCCCGCGAAGGCCGCATCGACGTACTGGTCACCACGCCCGAATCACTGGCGCTGCTGCTGAGCTATCCGGATACGTTGCCGCGCATGCGCCAGCTGCGCTGCGTGGTGGTGGACGAATGGCATGAGCTGCTGGGCAACAAGCGCGGTGTGCTGCTGCAGTTGAACCTGGCGGTGTTGCGCGAAGCTGCGCCTGCAGTGCAGCTGTGGGGGCTTTCGGCCACGCTGGGCAACCTGGATGAGGCGCGCGACGTGCTGCTGCCCGGACAGCCCGACGCGCCGATCGTGCAGGGCGTGCGCCCGCGCGCGATCAGCGTGCGCAGCCTGCTGCCGGAACCCGGCGAACGTTTTCCGTGGGCCGGGCATCTGGGCCTGGCGCAGCTGCCGCGGGTGCTGGACGCGTTGATGCGGGCACGCAGCAGCCTGTTGTTCACCAACACCCGTGCGCAGGCAGAACTGTGGCATCAGGCGCTGGCCGCGGTCTGGCCGGAAGCCCCGGACACGCTTGCGCTGCACCATGGCTCGCTGGATCCAGCGCTGCGCCAGCAGGTCGAGGATGGCCTGCGCGCGGGCGCGCTGCGCTGCGTGGTTGCCACCTCCAGCCTCGACCTCGGCGTGGACTTCCCCGAGGTTGAGCAGGTACTGCAGCTGGGCAGCCCGAAGGGCGTGGCCCGCCTGCGCCAACGCGCGGGACGTGCGCGTCACCGCCCGGGTGCCAGCGGTTCCATCCTGTGCGTGCCCAGCCATGCACTGGAGCTGGCCGAATACGCCGCGGTGCGCCGTGCATTGGCCCAAGGCGTGGTCGAAGCGCGCAGGCCGCCGACGCTGTCGCTGGATGTGCTGGCCCAGCATGCGGTCAGCCGCGCGCTGGCCGGTGGCTTCGACAGCGATGCGCTGCTGGCGCAGGTACGGCGTACCCATGCCTTCGCATCTCTCGGCGAAGACCAGTGGCAGGCCGTGCTGACGTTCATCGTGCAGGGTGGCCAGGCCCTGGCCCAGTACCCCGATTTCCACAAGGTCGTGCGTGATGCCGACGGCTACTACCGGATGCACGATCGCCGCCAGGTACTGCGCCATCGGCTGTCGATCGGCACCATCAGCAGCGATGGCAGCGTGCGCGTGCAGTTCCTGCGCGGTGGTGGCCTGGGTGCCGTGGAGGAACAGTTCGCCAGCCGCCTGCGTCGCGGCGACCGTTTCCAGTTCGCCGGGCGCCTGCTGGAACTGGTGCAGCTGCGCGACATGACCGCCTTCGTGCGGCTGGCACGAGGGCGCGGTGATGGTGTGGTGCCGCGCTGGCAGGGAGGCCAGTTGCCACTGTCGATGCCGCTCGGCCGCGAGCTGGAGTGGGTACTGTCCTGCGCCGACGACAGTGCCGAATCACGCTGGTTGTCCCCCTTGCTGGCACTGCAGCAGCAGTTGTCGGCGCTTCCCGGCCCAGAGCATCTGCTGGTGGAAGATGTGCGGCGCCGCGACGGCCAGTTCCTGTTCGTCTACCCTTTTGCCGGCCGTCACGTGCACGAGGCGCTGGCCGCCTTGCTGGCACTGCGCTGTACCCGCCGGCAGCGCAACAGCATCGGCTACGCGGTGAACGATCATGGCCTGGTGCTGGCACCGGCGCAGGCGATCGAACTGGATGCGGCGCGATGGCGAGCATTGTTCACCCCCGATCAGCTGCTGGACGATCTGCGTGCCGCGGTGAACCTGGGCGAGCTGGCGCGCCGCCAGTTCCGTGGCATCGCACGCGTAGCGGGCCTGCTGGTCCCCAGCCTGCCCGGCGGTATGCCGCGATCGCTGCGCCAGCTGCAGGCCTCGGCAGGCCTGCTCTACGACGTACTGCGCGAGCATGACCCCGGCCACCTGCTATTGGCATTGGCCGAACGCGAAGTGCTGCACGACAGCCTGGATCTGCCGGGACTACAGCAGGTCCTGGCAAGGATCGGCATGCAGGCCCTCTCCGTGCAGCACCCGACATCACTCACGCCACTGGGCTTCCCGTTATGGGCTGAACGCCAACGCGGGCAGTTCAGCAACGAGGACTGGCGCACCCGCGTGCAACGCGCGGCCCAGCAGCTGGAGCGCCGCCATGGCCGATGAACTGCCGCTGCTGCGCGCCGGCGAATCGCTGATACTGCTTGGCGCGCGTGCGCTGTACTGGCCCGCGCGGCAGGCGCTGTTGATCGCCGACCTGCACCTGGGCAAGGCCGATGTATTCCGCCGCGCCGGCATCGCATTGCCCAGCGGCGGCACCGGCGAAGACCTGCAACGCCTGCAGGGGCTGCTGGACAGGCATGCCTGTCGCGAGCTGTGGATCCTGGGTGACATCCTGCATGGACCGGCGCATCGCGCTGCGTGGTACCAGCAATGGCTGGCATGGCGCGAACGCAATGCTTCGCTGGACGTGCATGTCCTGCGCGGCAATCACGACCGCCAGCTGCCGCATGCTCAGTTGCAGGTACAGATCCACGATGAAGTACGGCTGCAGCCGTTCCTGCTTCGCCATGAGCCGATGCCCGATGCAGAGCTGCATGTGATCGCCGGGCATCTGCATCCGCAGGTCGCCTTGCCGCCATTGCGACGGCGCTTCCCCGCGTTCTGGCTGCGTGAGCGGATGACGGTGCTGCCGGCCTTCTCCGCGTTCACTGCCGGCATCGTGCCCGTGCCCGCCCGCGGCGAGCAAAGGGTCGCCTGCGTGGAAAACGGCCTGGTGCAACTGCCGGTGGCTTGAATCAGGCCGGACGAATGCCCAGCTGCGGCATCAACTGGAAATCAGGCGTGTCGCCCTCACGTCGTCGCGGCAACGCCTGGATCGCCGCGAGCATTTCCTGCGCGCAGGTGCGGATGCGCGCGTGGTGCTCCGCTGATGCATGACTGATCAGGCTGCCAACATGGAACTCGAACACGTCCTCCAGTACGTCGGGCTGGTCCTCGTGCAGCATCTGCAGCAATCCGCGCAGCTTGCAGATTTCCGATTCCAGCTCCTCGACCGCGAACAACATGGCGTCCTCCTCTTCAACATCAGCGGCACATCCGGGCCGCAACAGGCCGCAACGGCAGCGCCGCCCGGGCCACGCGCGATGTTGATCACGGAAAGGAAAACGGGCGACGCGCAATCGCGTGCAACCTACTTCTCGCATATCGGCGGTGAGGCAACCGTTAATTCAGGTGACGACGCGCTTCACGCATTGGCCGAAATCGCGTTGATACGAGGCATCTCCGCTGCAGTGGCCAGTGCGTCGACGAACGCCGGATCCAGTGCAAGTGCACCGAACCAGCCGTGCTGGGTGCCACTGAGCACGCGCAGCATGTGGCCACGGCCCCCGGGCAGGCGCCCCATCGGGCCCAGCAGCACGTCACGCGCCTTCGCCCAGGCGTCGCGGTCGGACTGGAACAGCGGCGTCAGCCAACGACTCCAGCGCTGGTACACCGCAACGTGTGCCCTGCGTTGCGCCTGGTAGGCCTGCAGCGCGACCGTGCTGCCGCCATAGGTGCGCACCGCATCGCGCAGCGCCAGCGCGTCCAACAGCGCCATGTTCACGCCCTGCCCCAGCTGCGGGCTCATCGCATGCGCGGCATCACCGGCCACCACCATGCGGCCGTGGTGCCAGCGCGTCATCACCGCATCACGGTAGACCGCGCGCGCCAACTGGCCGGCATCACGCAGATGGGCGAAGCGCGCACTGGCCTGCGGCCACAGTGCATGCAGTTCATCCAGCCAGGGCGTCATGCCATCGGCCTGCCAGCGTTCGAAGTCGGCGCGCGGCAGGCTCCAGAAGAAACTCAGGCGCGGCGTGTCATCACCGGGGCGCGTGCCGACCGGCAGCAGTCCGATCATCTTGCGCGCGGCCACGTAACGCTGCCGCAGCTCCTGCACGTGCGGCCAGTCCTCGGCCGGCAGCAGGCACCACAGCGCCCCCCACGGATACACGCGGTCCAGCCCGGCACCGCCGGCGATCGTGCCGCGCAGCGTCGACGCGGCGCCATCGGCGACCACTACCAGGTCGAACGGGCCATGCGTGCGCCCGTCGCTGTCGCGCAGACGGCCGTGTTCGGCATCCACCTCGGTAATGGTGGTACCGGCATGCAGCTGGCCCTCGCCTGCACGCGCCTCGTCCAACAGCGAGAACAAGGCCCCGCGCTGCATGCCCAGGCCGTGCAGGCGCGCATCCAGTCCCTCGTAGCGCATGTCCATCACCGCGCGCTCGCACGGCGTGTCGCCATACAGGCGGTGCACCGGCGCGGCATGTGCGCGCACGGAATCAAGCAGGCCCATCTGCCACAGTACCTGCAGGCCGCTGGGCTGCAGCAGGAAACCGGCACCCACCGGCCCCGGCGTGGGCACGCGTTCGAAGATCTCCACCTCGTGGCCGTCACGGGTGAGCAGGATGGACACTGCCTGTCCAGCGGTGCCGTAGCCGATCACGGCGATGCGCAGTCGTTCCGTCATGGCCGCATTGTGCCCGAGGCGGGTGGATCGCGAGCGGGTCGCGGGCAATCCGCGCAAAAAAAACCCCGCCGAAGCGGGGTTTTCAACGCACTGTCGAGTGGATCACTCGGCCGGCGTGATGTTCGAAGCCTGGGCACCCTTCGGGCCCTGGGTCACGTCATAGGTGACACGCTGGCCTTCCTGCAGGCTGCGGAAGCCCTTGGAGTTGATGGCGGAGAAGTGCGCGAACACGTCGGCGCTGCCATCCTCCGGCGAGATGAAGCCAAATCCCTTGGCGTCGTTGAACCACTTGACGGTACCGTTCGGCATGGTGATGCGAGACCTTATGCAATGAATGGGTGGTGTACGCTGAACCCGCGCACAAGCTGAGTATGCAAAGCTTGCTCGGGGAAGACAATCACCCCCGTGCCAATTCGCCCACCAGTTCCGGAAGTCCGTTGCCGGCCGCCTGCACGTTGGCCAGCACTTCGGCCATCGTGATCTCCTCGCCATCACCACAACCGGCAGCCCAGTTGGCGATGATCGCCAGGCAGGCGTAATCCAGCCCCAGCTCGCGTGCCAGGGCGGCTTCCGGCATGCCGGTCATGCCCACCAGATCGCAGCCGTCGCGGCGCATACGGGCGATTTCAGCGATGGTTTCCAGGCGCGGGCCCTGTGTTGCGCCGTAGCAGCCACCGTCATGGACCGTGACGCCGGTCACTTTGGCCGCAGCCAGGATCTTGCTGCGCAGCATTGGTGTGTACGGGTGGCCGAAATCAACGTGGACCACGTCGGTGCCTTCTTCCTCACAGATCGTGCTGATGCGGCCCCAGGTGTAGTCGATGATCTGGTCCGGGCAGGCCAGCACGCGCGGACCAAAGTGTTCGGTGATGCCCCCCACCGTGTTCAACGCCAGCACGCGCTGCGCGCCCAGCTGCTGCAGCGCGGCCAGGTTGGCGCGGTAGTTGATCTTGTGCGGCGGCAGCGAATGGCCTTCGCCATGCCGCGCCAGGAACGCCACGCGATGGCCGAGCAGCGTACCAACGCGCACCGGGCCCGACGGACGGCCGAAGCGGGTGTCGACCTCGTGGGTCTGCACGTCGTCAAGCTTGGCCAGGTTATAGACACCGGTACCGCCGATCACGGCCAGGGCGATCTGTTGCATTCGAAGCACTCCATGAAAAGACGAACGCCGGCACCCGAGGATGCCGGCGGCAGAAGAAGACGCGCCGCGGGCGGCTGCGCCGTTATTCCTTCATCGCGTAGATGGCCGGCACGCAGCGCAGGGTTTCGTTGACGTCCATGCCGAAGCCGAACACGTAACGGTCCGGCAGTTCGATGCCGGCGTAGTCGGCAGTCACGTCCGGCAGCGCGCGGTCGTGCTTCTTCACCGTCATCGCGGCGATGCGCACGTCGGTCGCGCCCTGTTCCAGGCACCAGGTGCGCACGCCCTGCAGGGTGTAGCCCTCGTCGAGGATATCGTCGACCAGCAGCACGCGGCGGCCGAACAGCGAGGTGGCCGGTTTGTGCTTCCAGACCAGGTCGCCGCCGGTGGTTTCACCGCGGTAACGGGTTGCGTGCAGGTAATCGAACTGCACGTCCTGGCCGCGCGCGCCCAGTTCCAGCGCCAGCTGGCCGGCGAACGGCAGCGCACCGTGCATGATGGACAGGAACAGCGGCACCTCGCCCTTGTAATCGCGCGCGATGGCGTCGGCGATACCAGCGATGGCCTTGTCGATGGTGGGGCGGTCGACCAGCAGGTCAGCCTGGGCCAGGGCCTGGGAAATGGTGAGGTTGGGCATCAGACGGTTCTTCCAAGGGTTTCAAGCAGACGGGATTGGGTGTCGCCATGGCGGGCATCGGCCAGCAGGCCGTCCCAGCCGAGCGCGCCGCGGCCCAGCAGGCCCAGCAGCGCAGCAGTATTGAGGGAGCGTCCCTGCACGGCGTGCAGGGCTTCATCGACCAGCTCCGGGTGGCAGACCAGCACCACGTCGCAGCCGGCATCCAGATGCGCGTGCACGCGCGCCGGCACGCCGCCCGCACTGTGCGAGGCGGCCATGCCGATGTCATCGGAGAACACCACGCCGCGGAACCCGAGCTCGCCGCGCAGGATGTCCTGGATCCAGCGCGGCGAATAGCCGGCCGGTTCCGGTGCCACCTGCGGATAGATCACGTGCGCCATCATCACCGCGTCGGCACCGGCGGCGATGCCGGCCTGGAACGGGACCAGGTCCTGGGCGCGCAGCTCGTCCAGCGCGCGCGGGTCGATCGCGGTATCCACGTGGGTGTCTTCCAGCACGGTGCCATGGCCGGGGAAATGCTTGAGCGTGGCGGCCATGCCGACCGCATGCATGCCGCGCACGTAGGCGGCGGTGAACGCGGCCACCACCTGCGGGTCTTCACTGAAGGCGCGGTTGCCGATGGCGCGGTTGCCACGGCCAAGGTCGACCACCGGCGCGAAGCTCAGGTCCAGGCCGCTGGCGCGCACTTCGCTGGCCATCAGCCAGGCGTGCTGCTCGGCCAGGGCCAGCGCCTGCTGCGGGTCGGTGGCGTACATCGCCCCGATGTCCTGCAGTGGCGGCAACTCGCTGTAGCCCTCGCGGAAACGCTGCACGCGGCCACCTTCCTGGTCCACGCAGATCAGCTGCGGGCGCGGCGCGGCAGCGCGGATCGCCGCGCTCAGATCGGTCACCTGCTGGCGCGAGGCGAAGTTGCGCTTGAACAGCACCACTCCGGCCACGGCATCGTGCTGCAGCCAGTCACGTTCCTGGGCGGTCAGTTCGGTGCCGGCAACGCCGATCAGCAGCATGGTCGATCTCCACAACGCGCGCCCGCATGGCGCAGTGCCGCATTGTCGCAGAACCGGCCGACAGGCGCAGTGGTCAGAAAAAGGGGACGGAGGGGATTAAGCCGCAATCGGCCCCCACGGGCTGGATACGTCTTAATTCCCTCCGTCCCCTTTTCGGATCCGGTCAGACCTTGCAGCCGTCCGGGCCGCAGGCCTCGTCGCCGTCAGCCGGGGCCGCAGGCGCGCCCTGCTCGGCGGCGATCTGGCGCAGGGCGTTGGCGAAGGCCTCGGGGGGCTGCGCCCCGGAAATGGCCCACTTCCCATCGATGACGAAGGTCGGCACCGAAGAAACGCCCAATGCATGAGCCTGCGCCAGCTTGGCTTCGACCTCGGCCAGGCCGCGGTCGGAGGCCAGCATCTGCGTGATTTCACCCGCGTCGAGGCCGCCTGCCGCGCCCGCCTTGATCAGCACCGAGGGGTCCGCCAGGTTCTGACCGTGCTCGAAGTGGGCGCGGAACAGTGCTTCGCCCACCGCATCCTGCACGCCGTGCTCGCCTGCCAGCCACAACACCCGGTGCGCCGGCAGCGTGGTCACCCGCACCTGGCCCTGGCTGAAGTCCATCGGCAGGCCCTCGGCCCGCGCGGTGGTCTGGGTCTGGCCGAGGATCTGTTCGGTACGCTCAACGCCGCCGAACTTGCGCACATAGGCCTCGCGCAGCGGCACCGGGGTGGCGTCAGCATCCGGGTCGAGCTGGAACGGCTGCCAGTGGATATCGAGTTCAGGCGCGTTGGCGCCCAGCAACTGCACGCCCTGCTGGAAACGATGCTTGCCGATCCAGCACCAGGGGCAGACCACGTCGGAGTAGATGTCGATTCTCATCCTTTCCACATGGGGGCCGACACCCTCGATAAAAGGGGACGGAGGGGATTAAGTCGTTTCCCGCACAGATGGGGTAAAGACGACTTAATCCCCTCCGTCCCCTTTTGGGTGGTTTCACCACTCTGAATACGGGTGGCTGGCCAGGGCAACGTTGTAGTAGCGGGCATCATCGGTGACTTCGGCACCCACCCAGTCCGGCAGGTCGATGGTCTGGTCAGCGCTGTCCAGCTCAACCTCAGCCACGACCAGGCCGGCGTTGTCGCCGAGGAACTCGTCCACCTCCCAGGTCAGGCCGGCGTGTTCGACCAGATGGCGGCGCTTGTCGATCAGGCCGCCCACGCACAGCGCCAGCAGTGCGCGAGCATCGTCCACCGGGATCGGATAGTCGAACTCCTGGCGGGTGTGGCCGATGGTGCGCGACTTCAGGTTCAGCGCGGCGTGGTCGCCCTCGATGCGCACGCGCACCGAGGCGTTCTGGGTGCCGCGGTCGAGCGCGCCCATGTCGTTGATGTAGCCCTGCGCCATCGGGATCACCCGGCGCGCGGCGGCGCGCCAGCCATCACTGCTGACGAGGAATTTGCGTTCGATTTCGATGCCCATCGCGCCATTATGCGCGATGGGCATGACAGCCGATCAGCGCTTCTCGAATACCGCGATGCTTTCCACGTGTGCGGTGTGCGGGAACATGTCCATGGCACCGGCGCTGACCAGGGTGAAGCCCTGTTCGTTGACCAGATAGCCGGCATCGCGTGCCAGCGAACCCGCGTGGCAGCTGACGTAGACGATGCGCTTGAACTGCTTCAGCGGCAGCTGCTGCAGCACTTCGATCGCGCCCGAGCGCGGCGGATCCAAGAGCAGCTTGTCGAAGCCCTGGCGCATCCACGGCGTGCTGCGCTGGTCCTGGGTGAGGTCGGCGCTGAAGAACTGGGCGTTGGTCAGGCCGTTGCGCTCGGCATTCTCACGGGCCCGCGCGACGAGGCCAGCATCACCTTCAACACCGACCACTTCGCGCACGCGGCGCGCCAGCGGCAGGGTGAAGTTGCCCAGGCCGCAGAACAGGTCCAGCACACGCTCGTCCTCACCCGGCTCCAGCAGGTCCAGGGCGTGGGCGATCATCTTCTCATTGAGCTTGGCGTTGACCTGGATGAAGTCCAACGGACGGAACGCCAGCTCCACGTCCCACGGCGCCAGCCGGAACGACAGCGGCACGCCCTGCCCGTCCAGCGGCTGCACGGTATCCACGCCACCGGACTGCAGGTAGATCACGAAGCCATGCTGCTGGCCGAAGGCGGCCCAGGCCACGCGGTCGGCATCGCTGAGCGGCTGCAGGTGGCGCACGGTCAGGACCACGGCCTGGTCGCCAGCGATGAATTCGATCTGCGGGATGTCACGCTTGCCATCGAGCGATTCGATGAAGGTGGACAGCGCCTCGACCTTGGTGCCGATCTCGGGGATCACGGTCAGGCACTGGCTGAGGTCGGCGACGAATCGCGGATCCTGTTCACGGAAGCCGACCAGGGTCTTGTCCTTCTTTTCGACCCGGCGCACCGAGAAGCGACCCTTGCGCCGGTAGCCCCAGCTCTCACCGACCAGCGGCGCCAGCACGGTGCCCGGCTTCACGTGGCCGATGCGCTCCAGGTTGTCCATCAGCACGCGCTGCTTGGCGACAATCTGCTGGTCTTCGTCCAGGTGCTGCAGCACGCAGCCGGCGCAGGTGCCGAAGTGCGGGCACTTCGGGGTGACGCGCTGCGGCGAGGCCTGCAGCACTTCCACCGTACGCGCTTCGTCGAAATGGCGGCTGCGGGCGGTCTGTTCGGCCATGACCACCTCGCCCGGCAGGGCGCCGCTGACGAAGGTGACCTTGCCGCCCTCGCCTTCACGGCGGGCGACACCGCGACCATCATGGCTGAGGTCGAGGATCTCGGTCTGGAACGGGGTACGGTCGATGCGGGAGCGGGATCGGGCCACGTGGCAACAGGCTGCGGGCAAAAATGGGGGCGTATTGTCGCAGATCCTGACCGGCAGGGTCCGGACCCGCTTGCGCCCGCCGCCGCTGTGCTTGATGATTGCAACAGCTGACATGGAGGCAGCCCTGATGCAGATGACCCCGCGGGCCAGCCGGCCCCGCTTCCTGCTTGTCGAGGACGACATCATCAGCCGCGGTTTTTTCAAGGCGGCGTTGGAAACGTTACCGGCGGACGTGGACACCGCAGACTCATTGGCCAGTGCCCTGGCCAGCGCCGAGCCCGGCGCGCATGACCTGTGGCTGATCGACGTCAACCTGCCTGACGGCAACGGCGCGCAGCTGCTGCGCGAACTGCGCCGTTCACATCCCGACACCCCGGCGTTGGCGCATACCGCCGACGGTGATACCTCGATCCATGCGCGCCTGCGCGAGGCCGGTTTCAGCGACACGCTGGTCAAGCCGCTGGGCCGCGACCAGCTGCTGAAGGCGGTGCGCCGCGCCCTGGTCAACAGTCCGGCCGGGATCGTCATGGCCCAGGCGCCGGCCGCGGTCGAGCTGCAGGTACAGGACTGGGACGAGACTGCGGCACTGGCCGCGCTCAATGGCCAGCGCAACCACCTGATCGCGCTGCGCGAGCTGTTCCTGGCCGAGCTGCCAGGCGTACGCGATGCGGTCGAGCAGGCGGTGGACCAGCATGACGAGCGCCAGCTGCGCAGCCAGTTGCATCGGCTGCAGGCGAGCTGTGGCTTCGTGGGCGCGGCGCGGTTGGGCCGGGCGGTGCGCCAGTTGCATCATGCGCCGGAGTCCGGGCAGGCCCAGGCGGGGTTCCGCGACGCGGTGGCTGCCCTGCTGCATTAACGGTTGTTCGGCAGGGCTGCGCCCTGCACCTGCCGAAGCCTTCAAGCCAGGGCAACGTCAAAGGCCAAAGCAGCATTCCGTGAGATGGCGGGGCACTGTGGGTTTGCGGGGACGGCGCAAGTACGTCCATGTAGCCTTGGTCGCCGCATCCATGCGGCTCACACCCCGCAAACCCACAGTGCCCCGCCTTCGATAGTTGGCCGGTGGCCAGTAGATCCACGCCATGCGTGGATGAATCTCAATCGGAATCAAATATTTCGAATTGAAATCGAAACGCATCCACGCATGGCGTGGCTCTACTGTGTCGACCAAGGTCGACACCCACCAGAGCAGAGTGCCGTTCCGACAGCTCGCGAGAAACTGTCGAAGGCGGGGTGGGTCCGGTTGCGGGGGCGTGAGCCGCATGGGTGCGGCGACCGAGCTTACATGGGTGAGGGCGCTTTGCTTGCGAAGCATTGCTTCGCAAGCGCCCGAACGCACAGCCGCCAGCGGCTGGGCCGGGCCCCGGAGGGGGACTTGCAGCGGCCCCCGCAACCGGACCCACCCCGCCTACCCACGGATAGCCAGCTTCTGCCGTTGACGTTGACGTTGACGTTGATTCGGCAGGTGCATGGCTGCAAGCCCTGCCGCCCCCCCCTCAACGCCTGGGAGCGAGCTGCTCGAGCATTTCCCAGGACTTCAGGCCGCGCGGCCCCAGGTGATGGGCCAGCACCCGCCGCATCGGCAGGCGCAGGCTGGCCAGGTCGGCGGCATCGGGCTCTTCATCGGCGGCCAGCGCCAGCAGCGCAGAACCCGTCGCGGCCGCCCGGCGTTCCCCACCGCGCTCGCTGAGCAGGCGCTGCGCGCCTTCCTGTGGGTCCAGTTCGTAGCGCGCGGCCGGGTCGATCGGCTGGCCGTCGCTGGCGCTGTCCAGATCGAAACCCAGGCCCAGCGCAGACAGCAGCTCGCGCTCAAACCGGCGCAGGGTCCAGGCCAGGCCGGCGCCCACGGCCAGCCGCGCGCGTGCCTCGCCGTAGGCCAGGTACAACTCCGGCAGCGGGTCCTGGCGCGGGGCCAGGCGCAGGGTCAATTCACTCAGATAGAAGCCGGCCAGCATCGCCTGGCCGACCAGGCGCGGGGCAGCATCCAGTGCCTCGGCACCCCGCAGCTGGGCCAATTCGCCCCGCTGCTGGGCACTGAAGCGGATCCACTGCAGCGGCTGCAGGGCCGCGCGCAGCACCTGTCCCTTGGCGGTGGATACGCCACGCGCGAGCAGGCCGATCCGGCCATGCTGCGCGCTCAGCACTTCGACCAGCAGGCTGGTCTCGCGATAGGCCCGTGCATGCAGCACGAAGCCGGTGTCGTCCTCGATCATCATCGAAGCGACCGTTCCGGGTTACTCGTAACCGAAGGCCTTCAGTGCGGCCTCGTCGTCGGACCAGCCTTCACGCACGCGTACCCAGGTTTCCAGGAACACCTTGGCCCCGAACAGACGCTCCATCTGCAGGCGGGACTTGGCCCCGATCTCCTTCAGGCGGGTACCACCCTTGCCGATCACGATCGCCTTCTGGCCCTCGCGCTCGACCCAGATCACCGCACCGATGCGCAGCAGGTTGCCATCTTCGGTGAAGCGCTCGATTTCCACGGTGGTGGCATACGGCAGCTCTTCGCCCAACTGGCGCATCAGCTGTTCACGTACCAGTTCGCCGGCCAGGAAGCGCTGGCTGCGGTCGGTGATCTCGTCTTCGCCGAACATCGGCGGCGCTTCCGGCAGCAGTGCCAGCACGTCGCGCACCAGCGCTTCCAGACCGTTGCGCTTCTGCGCCGAGATCGGATGCACGGAGGAGAAATCGCGGCCGGCGGTGACTTCCTGCAGGAACGGCAGCAGCGCGCCCTTGTCCTTCAGTCGATCGATCTTGTTGACCACCAGCACCACCGGGATGCCGGCGTCGCGCAGAACATTGAAGGCCAGGCTGTCTTCCTCGTCCCAGCGACCGGCTTCGATCACCAGCAGGCCGGCATCGACGCCTTCCAGCGAGCCACGCGCGGCGCGGTTCATCACCCGGTTCATCGCCCGCTTCTGCACCTTGTGCAGGCCGGGGGTGTCGACCAGCACCAGCTGGCCTTCCGGATAGGTGGCGATGCCCAGCAGGCGATGGCGCGTGGTCTGCGGGCGGTTGGAAACGATGCTGACCTTGGCGCCGACCAGGGCATTGGTCAGGGTCGATTTGCCCACGTTCGGGCGGCCGATGACGGCCACGCTGCCGCAATGATGGGAAGTTTGTTCGCTCACTTGGAATCCAGTTGTTCTAGGACGGCCGCAGCCGCCTGTTGTTCGGCAAGCCGCCGCGAGGCGCCTTCGCCCTCGGTGCTGGCGGCCGGGTCGGCTACGTTGCAGCGTACCCGGAAGTGCTTGGCGTGGTCGTCACCGGATTCTGACACCAGTTCATACTGCGGCAACGCCTTCTGTCGGGCCTGCAGCCATTCCTGCAGGCGGGTCTTGGGGTCCTTCTCGGGCCGGCCGGAAGCCGGCAGTGCCTCGATCGAAGCGCTGAACCAGGGCAGTACCACCGCCCGGCAGGCCTCGAAGCCGGCATCCAGGTAGATTGCGGCCACCACGGCTTCCACGGCATCGGCCAGAATCGAGTCGCGACGATGACCGCCGGACTTCATTTCGCCGGGGCCCAGGGTCAGCCGTTCGCCCAGTTCCAGGGTGCGCCCGATCACCGCCAGCGCGCCTTCACGCACCAGCTCGGCACGGGCACGGGTCATCGCGCCTTCGTCGGCCTTGGGCCAGCGTCGGTACAACGCCTCGGCCGCCATCATGTTGACGATGCTGTCGCCGAGGAACTCCAGGCGCTCGTTGTGCGGCGCACCGGCACTGCGATGCGTCAGCGCCTGCTTGAGCAGGGCCGGGTCGCTGAAGGCATGACCGATCAGGTCGCCACGTTGGATGAATTTACTGGGCACCGCTTCGTGTCAGGTCCTGGGAAGAATCGAATTTGCCAACCACATCGAGGTTGCCGATCAGCTGACGGCGCACTTCGTAGTTGACCTTGAGGGTCCAGCCATTGTCGCGACGGTCGAACTTCACGTTGGCCGGCTTCACGTTGTCCGAATAGTTGATGTACAGGCGCTTGAAGAACAGGTCCTGGATGCGCGCCGGCTCCATGCTGCCCACGCCCGGCTCGTTGGCCAGGCTCTTCATCGCCGAGCGCACCGCGTAGTACTCCTGGTACATCGGGAACAGCTTCATGCCGATGTAGAGGAAGAAGCCAACCACGATCAGGACCGTCAGGAACGAGGTCAGGGTCATGCCACGCTGCGTGTTCATCGTCTTCATTGCGTTCTCCCCAGATACGCGTTGGATGTGAAAATACTCAGTTGGTGCCCGCTCAGTTGATGCTCGAGCCGATCCGCGACGGCTCGAAGCCATCCTTGCAGAACCAACCCTGGCAGTTCAGCCAGATCAGGAACGCCTTGCCACGCAGGTTCTCTTCCGGCAGCAGGCCCCAGAAACGGCCATCATCGCTGTTGTCGCGGTTGTCGCCCATCACCAGGTACTTGCCGGCCGGCACGGTCCACTGGCCCTGGCCACGCGGATAGTCGGTCTCCAGCACCGTGTGGGTGCGGCCCGGCAGGTGCTCGACCAGCAGGTTGGCGCCCTCGCCCTGGCCCTTGTGGCCGGCGTAGATGCCCTTGTTGTCGTACTTCAGCGGCTCGCCGTTGAGGATCACGCCGTCGCCTTCGAAGACCACGGTGTCGCCCGGCACGCCGATCACGCGCTTGATGAAGTTCTCGCCCTTGGCCGGATCGTTCTCGCCATGGCCGGGGAAGTGGAACACCACCACGTCACCACGCGAGGGCTCGCCCACCGGCACGAACTTGGTGTTGCTGATCGGCAGGCGCAGGCCGTAGGAGAACTTGTTGACCAGGATGAAATCGCCGATCAGCAGGTTCGGCATCATCGAGCTGGACGGGATCTTGTACGGCTCGGCAATGAAGCTGCGCACGATCAGCACGATCGCCAGCACCGGGAAGAACGCACGCGAGTAGTCCACCAGCACCGGCTCGGAATCGAGCAGGCCCGCGCGCTGGGCGCGACGCTTGGCGAGGTACAGCTTGTCCGCGAGCAGGATCAGGCCCGAGGCCAGGGTCAGCACGACCAGGAGGATCTCAAACAGTTTCATTCAGGGTCCTTTGCAACGTCACCAGACGACCGGCCCCGCAGGGCCGGTGCGGGCTTACTTGTTGTCCATCTGCAGCACGGCCAGGAACGCTTCCTGCGGGATCTCCACGCGGCCGACCTGCTTCATGCGCTTCTTGCCTTCCTTCTGCTTTTCCAGAAGCTTCTTCTTGCGCGAAACGTCGCCACCATAGCACTTGGCCAGCACGTTCTTGCGCATGGCCTTGACCGTGGTACGGGCGATGATCTGCGAGCCAACGGCGGCCTGGATGGCCACGTCGAACATCTGGCGCGGGATCAGGTCCTTCATCTTTTCGCACAGTTCGCGGCCGCGACGGTCGGCATGGCTGCGGTGCACGATCAGCGACAGTGCATCGACCTTGTCACCGTTGATCAGTACGTCCACGCGCACGAACGGGCCTGCGTCGAAGCGCACGAAGTGGTAGTCCAGCGAAGCATAGCCACGGCTGACCGACTTCAGCTTGTCGAAGAAGTCCAGCACCACCTCGGCCATCGGCAGCTCGTAGCTGATCTGCACCTGGCTGCCCAGGTAGTTGATGCCGATCTGGCTGCCGCGCTTCTCTTCGCACAGCTTGATGATGTTGCCGATGTACTCCTCGGGGGTGAGCACGTTGGCACGGATGATCGGCTCGCGGATCTCCTCGACCTGGTTCACCGGCGGCAGCTTGGCCGGGTTGTCCATGTTGATGATCGAGCCATCGGTCTTCAGGACTTCATACACCACCGTCGGCGCGGTGCTGATCAGGTCCAGGTTGTATTCGCGCTCCAGGCGCTCCTGCACGATTTCCATGTGCAGCATGCCGAGGAAGCCGCAGCGGAAGCCGAAGCCCATCGCCTCGGAGCTTTCCGGCTCGAAACGCAGCGCGGCATCGTTCAGGCGCAGCTTGTCCAGCGCTTCGCGCAGGTCCGGGTAGTCCTCGGCATCGACCGGGAACAGGCCGGCGAACACGCGCGGCTGCATTTCCTGGAAGCCCGGCAGCGGCTTCGGTGCCGGGTCGCCGGCCAGGGTCAGGGTGTCGCCGACCGGCGCACCGTGCACGTCCTTGATGCTGGCGGTGACCCAACCCACTTCACCTGCACGCAGCGCCGGCAGCACCTTGCGCTTCGGGGTGAACACGCCGACGTTGTCGACCTGGTGGTTGCGGCCGGTGGACATCACCTGCAGCTTGTCACCTGCCTTGATCTCGCCCTGCATCACGCGCACCAGCGAGACCACACCCAGGTAGTTGTCGAACCAGGAGTCGATGATCAGCGCCTGCAGCTTGTCGGTGTCGCGCGGCTTCGGCGGCGGGATGCGATGCACGATCGCTTCCAGCACGTCCTGCACGTTCAGGCCGGTCTTGGCACTGACCGGCACGGCGTCGGAGGCGTCGATGCCGATCACGGCCTCGATCTCGGCCTTGGCACGCTCGATGTCGGCGGTGGGCAGGTCGATCTTGTTGATCACCGGCACCACTTCCAGGCCCTGCTCCACGGCGGTGTAGCAGTTGGCCACCGACTGCGCTTCCACGCCCTGGGCCGCATCGACCACCAGCAGCGCGCCTTCGCAGGCGGCCAGCGAGCGGCTGACTTCATAGGAGAAGTCGACGTGGCCGGGGGTGTCGATGAAGTTCAGATGGTAGGTCTGCCCGTCCTTGGCCAGGTACGGCAGCGACACCGACTGCGCCTTGATCGTGATGCCACGCTCGCGCTCGATCGGGTTGGAGTCGAGCACCTGCGCTTCCATCTCGCGGGCCTGCAGGCCACCACAGAGCTGGATGATGCGGTCGGCCAGCGTGGACTTGCCGTGGTCGACATGGGCGATGATGGAGAAGTTGCGGATGTTCCGCATCGAATCAGAAGACATAGGTGGCGGCGGCGCGCGGCGTCGTCAGGGTAACGGTCGATTATCGCATGCTCGGCGCCCGCCCGCGAAAACGGCCTCATCGGACCGGGCCCGGAATGGCCGAAGCCCCGCCAGGGCGGGGCTTCGAGGAAAAGCCGGGGCCGCCGAAGCGGCCCCGGCAGGCCTTACTGGCCAGCCTTGACCGCGACGAACGCGCTGTTGCCGCTGCCGGTGCGCACCAGCAGCATCACCACGTCGCCCTTCTTGTAGCTGGAAAGCGCACGGTTCAGCGCGTCCACGCTGCCGACCTGGGTGCTGGCCACCTGCAGGATCACCATGCCCGGAGACAGGCCGGCATCACGCGCGCCCTGGCCCTTGACCCCGGTGATGCGCACGCCTTCGCCCGATTCCAGGCCCAGCTGCTTGCGCTGCGGTGCGGTCAGGTCACTGACGTCCAGCCCCAGCAGGGCATTGGCGCCGGCCTGTGGAGCCGCATCGCTGTCGCCGGTGGCCGGGCCACGCGAACCGGCCTGCCCGTCTTCGGTCAGTGCGGTCAGGGTGGCACTGAGGTCGCGCGGCTTGCCATCACGGATCACGCCCAGGGTGACCCGGCTGCCCGGTGCCATCGCGCCGATCAGCGGCGGCAGGTCGGACCAGCTGTTGACCGGCGCGCCGTTCACCGAACGGATCACATCGCCGACCTTCACCCCGGCCCGGGCTGCAGCCGAGTCCGGCACGATCTGGTTGACCAGGGCGCCGCGGCTGTCCGGCAGGCCCATCGCCTGCGCCTTCAGCCCGTCGATTTCCTGCACCACCGCGCCGAGCTGGCCACGGGTGACCTTGCCGGTCTTCTTGATCTGCTCGACCGCGCTCATCGCCAGGTCGATGGGGATCGCGAAGCTGATGCCCATGTAGCCGCCCGAGGCGGAGAAGATCTGCGAGTTGATGCCGACCACTTCGCCACGGGTGTTCAGCAGCGGGCCACCGGAGTTGCCCTGGTTGATCGCCACGTCGGTCTGGATGAAGGGCACGTAGCGCTGGTCCGGACCACCTGTGCTGCGGCCGAGGGCGCTGACCACGCCGGCAGTGACCGAGTGGTCGAGGCCGAACGGCGAACCGATCGCGACCACCCACTGACCCGGCTTGAGGGAGTTGGAGTCGCCAACGCGCACGGTCGGCAGGTTCTTGCCGTCGATCTTCAGCAGTGCCACGTCGTACTGCTGGTCGCTGCCCACCACTTTCGCGGTGAACTCACGGCGGTCACCCAGCTTGACCTTCACCTCGCTGGCATCGGCCACCACGTGGTAGTTGGTCAGCACATAGCCATCGGGCGAGATGATGAAGCCCGAGCCCATGCCGCGGCCCTTGATGCTGGGGCCACCGTCCGGACCGCCCGGGCCCTGCCCCGGCATCGGGAAATCCGGGCCGAAGAAGCGGCGGAAGAACTCCGGCATGTCATCGTCGCCGCCCATCGGGCCCCGCGAGGCCTGGCGGTTGTTGCGGACGATGGTGGTGTCGACGTTGACCACGCCAGGCCCGACCTGTTCGACCAGATTGGTGAAGTCAGGCAGGCCCGTGACCAGCGGCTGGGCCGGGGCCCGCGGCGCGGCGGCCGGCGCGGCCTGGGTCTGGGCGGCCGGAGCCGGGGCCTGCGCGCAGGCCACCAACGGCAGGGTCAGGGCCAGCAGGCCCATGGCCTGCGTGCGGAGTCGGGGAGTCATCGGACGGCAACCTCCGGATCGGATGGAAAGAGGAATACGGGCCCCGCCGACGGCGGGGCGTGAAAGCGCCCGGCTCAGTCGCGCGGGCGCGGCGGCACCGGCAGGTCGTCCTGCAGGCGCGGCTCGAACGGGTAGAACGCGGCGCCACCGGCGTGGGCCGGGAAGCTCGCATTGAGCGCGCCGCCGGCAGCGGGCGCCAGGCTGGAGCGCGGCCACGGTCGCGCCTGCAGGCCACCAACCTCACCGAACGGCATGTTGCGGCTGGCATTGGCCGGCACGGTCGGGGTCAGCGGCGCCTGTGCGGCGGCCACGGCGCGTTGCGGCATGTCCTCGCGCTGGGCGGCACGCGCGGCCTGCTGGCTGCGGGTAGCGCTGGCGCGACGGGTGTCCTGGCGTCGGCTGGCCGCGGCCATGGCCACTGCCGGTACACCGGCCACGGCCATTGCGGCGGTATCCACCGAGGCTTCGGTTACCGGAGCCGGCGTCGTCGGCGCCGGTGCGGGCGCAAGTTCGGCCTGGCTGGCGATCACCTGCGGTGCCAGCGGCTCGCCCGGGGTGGCCTCTTTCAGCTTCTCGCCGCCCATGAACAGCGCCACCGCCGCCACCGAGGCGGCCAGTGCGGCGCCACCGCCCCAGGCCCGCCAACCGCTGCGGCGCACCTCGCGGCGCGGCTCGGCCTGCGGCGCCGGTTCGGCAGCGATGGCGGCGGCCACGGCCGCGCTGAAGCCGGCCGGCGCCAGCGCCGAGGCCTGCCCGCGCATCACGTCACCCAGCAGCTGCCAGCGTTCCTGGCAGCCGGCCAGCTCGGGGTCGTGCTCCATCCGGCGCAGCAGGAAGCGCGCTTCGTCGGCGCCCAGCTCGCCATCGACCAGGGCCGACAGCTGTTCGCGATGGCGCTGGTCCAGGCGCTGCCCGGCGGGCGATTGGTGGTTCTGCGATTCGTTGAACGGATTACTGGTCATACGCGGCTCTTCTCACGGGTGGCGCTGCCGATGTCCAACAGCGGCCGGAGTTCGGTGTCGATCGCCTCGCGCGCCCGGAAGATCCGTGAACGCACGGTGCCGATCGGGCACCCCATTTTCTGCGCGATATCTTCGTAACTCAGGCCTTCCACCTCGCGCAGGGTGATCGCCAACCGGAGTTCTTCCGGCAGCGCGTTGACGGCCTTCATCACCGTCTGTTCCAGTTCCTGGCGCATCAACTCGCGTTCGGGCGTATCGGTGTCGCGCAGGCGCGTCCCGCTGTCGAACTGTTCGGCGTCACCGATGTCGATGTCATCGGTCGGCGGCCGGCGATTGTGTGAAGCCAGGTAGTTTTTGGCGGTATTCACGGCGATTCGATGCAACCAGGTTGAGAACTGGGCATCGCCGCGGAAACTTCCGATCGCGCGGTACGCACGGATGAAAGTGTCCTGGGCGACGTCCTGACATTCGCTCCAGTCGGCGATGTAGCGACCGACCAGGGCCACCACGCGATGCTGGTACTTGCGCACCAGGACATCGAACGCGGCGCTCTCGCCGTGCTGCACGCGCCGGACCAGTTCCAGATCCAGCTCCTGAGGTGTATCAACATCGGCCATGAGGGGCCGCACTCCTGTCAGCCCAACCGACGTCGGGCAATGAGACTGCCAATCCCGGGAAAAGTTCAGTCGCCGATCACCTGGCGCCGCACCAGCTTTTAACCACCGTTCCGTTAGCGTCCCGGTCCACGGCCATGGATCCGGGGTCGCCACTCCCCTGCTATTGGGATTTGACGCGGGGGAAACAACCTCTGGATCATAGCCGCTTCTCCATACACAACCGGATGGAACGTCCATGCTCTCAGGCTTCGATGGTCTCCGCTTCAGCCACTGGCACCCCGAGATCCGCGACGACGGCGTGGTGGTTCTCTCCCTGGATCGTCAGGACAGCAGCGTCAACGCCATGTCGCAGGACGTGCTGCTGGAACTGGGCGACCTGCTCGAGCGCATTGCACTGGACCCGCCCAAGGGCGTGGTGATCCAGTCGCTGAAGAAGGCCGGCTTCATTGCCGGTGCCGACCTGAAGGAGTTCCAGGAGTTCGACCGCCGCGGCACCGTCAACGACGCCATCCGTCGCGGCCAGGCCACCTACCAGAAGCTGGCTGAACTGCCCTGCCCGACCGTGGCAGCCATCCACGGCCACTGCCTGGGCGGCGGTACCGAGCTGGCGCTGGCCTGCCGCTACCGCGTGGCCTCCAATGACAGCAGCACCCGCATCGGCCTGCCGGAGACCCAGCTGGGCATCTTCCCGGGCTGGGGTGGCAGCGCGCGCCTGCCTCAGCTGGTCGGCGCACCGGCGGCGATGGACATGATGCTGACCGGCCGCACCCTGTCGGCCTCGGCCGCGCGTGGGATCGGCCTGGTCGACAAGGTGGTGGCACCGGCGGTGGTACTCGACACCGCCGTCGCGCTGGCGCTGTCCGGCACCACCCGCCCGTTCAAGCAGCGCGCGACGGCCTGGGCCACCAACACCTGGCTGGCCCGCACCCTGCTGGCGCCGCAGATGGTCAAGCAGGTCGCACGCAAGGCCAAGAAGGACCAGTACCCGGCGCCCTACGCGCTGATCAGCACCTGGCAGCGCAGCGGCGGCAAGCCGATCCAGGCGCGCCTGGATGCCGAACGTCGCGCGGTGGTGAAGCTGGCCAGCACGCCGACCGCGCGCAACCTGATCCGCATTTTCTTCCTGACCGAGCGCCTGAAGGGCCTCGGCGGTGGTGACTCCGGCATCCGCCACGTGCACGTGGTCGGCGCCGGCGTGATGGGCGGCGACATCGCCGCGTGGGCCGCCTACAAGGGCTTCGAGGTCACCCTGCAGGACCGCGAGCAGCGCTTCATCGACCCGGCCATGGAGCGCGCGCAGGCCCTGTTCGCCAAGAAGGTACGCGACGAGAGCAAGCGTCCTGCGGTGGCCGCGCGCCTGCGTGCCGACCTGGAAGGCAACGGCGTGGCCGAGGCCGACCTGGTGATCGAGGCGATCATCGAGAACCCGGAAGCCAAGCGTGCGCTGTACCAGACGCTGGAACCGAAGATGAAGCTGGATGCGCTGCTGACCACCAACACCTCGTCGATTCCGCTGGTGGAGCTGCGCGACCACATCCAGCGCCCGGCACAGTTCGCTGGCCTGCACTACTTCAACCCGGTCGCGCAGATGCCGCTGGTGGAAATCATCCATCACGACGGCATGGCGCCTGAGACCGAACGTCGCCTGGCCGCGTTCTGCAAGGCACTGGGCAAGTTCCCGGTGCCGGTGGCCGGCAGCCCGGGCTTCCTGGTCAACCGCGTGCTGTTCCCGTACATGCTGGAAGCCGCCACTGCCTACGCCGAAGGCATCCCGGGCCCGGTGATCGACAGGGCGGCGGTGAAGTTCGGCATGCCGATGGGCCCGATCGAACTGATCGATACCGTGGGCCTGGACGTAGCCGCCGGTGTCGGCCGCGAACTGGCACCGTTCCTGGGCCTGCAGATTCCGGCCGCGCTGCAGACGGTGGAACCGGACAAGCGCGGCAAGAAGGATGGCCAGGGCATCTACACCTGGGAGAACGGCAAGCCGAAGAAGCCGGACGTGGCCAGCGATTACCAGGCCCCGGCCGATCTGGAGGACCGCCTGATCCTGCCGCTGTTGAACGAAGCGGTGGCCTGCCTGCACGAAGGCGTGGTGGCCGATGCGGACCTGCTGGATGCCGGCGTGATCTTCGGCACCGGCTTCGCACCGTTCCGCGGTGGTCCGATCCAGCACATCCGCGCGGTAGGTGCCGACGCGATCGTCGAGCGGTTGAAGGCGCTGCAGCAGCGCCATGGTGACCGTTTCGCACCGCGCCCGGGCTGGGACAACCCCGCCCTGCGCGAACCGGTGGTGTGAGTTGATCGGCCGGGCCTGCGGCCCGGCACCCGCTGGATCAACAGCCAGAGCCAGAGCCGGAGCAACAGCCGGCTCTGGCTTTTCTGTTTGTTGGGCGGGGCGGTGTGGGTGGGCGGGACACGCCGTAAACCCGTCCATGGGGGCTCGATGGCGCCTTGCTCGTGTGCGCTGTCCTGCGCACACGGCAAGACCGGGGTTGGGCGTCCTGCCCAACCCGCCCGAGACATGCCTCGGGCCCATGGCGCCAACGGTCCTGCCCACCCACACCGCCCCACCCCTGACAGTTTCCCGGTGACGGTCAGTGACCTTCGGGAGCTGGTAGGTGTCGACCTTGGTCGACACGCTTGGTCCACGCCATGCGTGGATGCGAGCGAAGCGACCGGCGTTTGATTTTGACTTTGATTTTCTTTTTTCTTCTCCGTGGCTGGACGCACACGGAAACTGTCAGAGGCCGGGCGGGTGGGTGGCGCAGGGGCGTGAGCCGCATGGATGCGGCGATCGAGCTTACATGGACGTACTTGCAGCGTCCCCTGCGCCACCCACCCGCCCGGCCAAGCGCGGCTTTTGATCTTGCTTCTGCCTTCAGCGACCAACCCACAGCCACGAGGGGCTGCGCCGTTGGCTGGAACAACCTGTTACCCATACGGGGCATGTCCCCGTCACAGCTGCATGCGATGCTGATCACCTGATCCCTGCCAGCGAGAACGCCCGCATGACCACCATCATCGCCCCGCGCGTGCACGACATCGGCGGCCTCGAAGTCCGCCGGGCCGTCCCGACCCTGCAGGCCCGCAGCATCGGCTCGTTCGTGTTCGTCGACCAGATGGGCCCGGCACTCATGCACCCCGGCACCGCCATCGACGTGCGCCCGCATCCGCATATCGGCCTGGCCACCGTCACCTACCTGTGGTCGGGCGCGATCGGCCACCGCGACACGCTGGGTTCGGATCAGGTGATCCGTCCCGGTGACGTCAACTGGATGACCGCCGGCCGCGGCATCGCCCATTCCGAGCGTACGCCGCAGCCGGACCGCGACCATGACAACCCCATCCACGGCATGCAGACCTGGGTGGCGCTGCCGAAATCGCATGAGGAAATCGAGCCGGCGTTCTACCACCATGCCGCCGCCACCCTGCCCGAGCAGCGCCGCAATGGCGCATGGCTGCGCGTCATTGCCGGCCGCGCCTACGGCGAAGAATCACCGGTGAAGGTGTTCGCCGATACGCTCAACGTGGCGATCGACCTCGACCCGGATGCGGAAATCGATATCGACAACGGCCACCGCGAGCGCGCGCTGTACATCCTCGAAGGCGACGCGCAGCTGGATGGCGTGGACATCCCTGCCCAGCACCTGGTGATCCCCGAGGCTGGTGCGCGTGGCCGCCTGCGCGCAAAGACGCCGGTGAAGGCGATGTTGTTCGGTGGCGAGCCGCTGGATGGCCCGCGTCACCTGTGGTGGAACTTCGTGTCCAGCTCGAAGGAACGTATCGAACAGGCCAAGCACGACTGGGAGGCCGGCCGCTTCGGCACCATTCCGGGCGACGACAAGGAATTCATCCCGCTGCCGCAGTACTGAACATCGCGTGTTGCACACATCCGAAGGTGTATCCCTGCACCCGGCGTTGACGCTACAGTCACCCGCTGATCATTGAAATGTGACATAAATCACACTTTCGACCGTCAAAGGAGTGCAACACATGAGCATGGGTAAACGCTTGTCCGCCGAGTTCCTCGGCACGTTCTGGCTGGTTCTGGGTGGCTGTGGCAGTGCCGTGCTGGCCGCCAAGTTCGGGGGTGACGGCAATCCGCTGGGTATCGGTTTCCTCGGCGTTGCGCTGGCCTTCGGCCTGACCGTGGTGACCGGCGCCTATGCGTTCGGCCATATCTCCGGCGCGCACTTCAATCCGGCGGTCAGCGTCGGGCTGTGGGCCGGTGGTCGTTTCCCGACCAAGGACCTGATCCCGTACATCATCGCCCAGGTCGCCGGCGGCCTGCTGGCCGGCTTCATCCTGCTGCAGATCGCATCGGGCGCCAGCGGCTTCGCCATTGATGGCAGCCAGGCCGGTGCATTCGCCAGCAACGGCTACGGCGCGCTGTCCCCCGGCGGCTACAGCGTGGCCGCGGCCTTCCTGTGCGAAGTGGTGCTGACCGCAGTGTTCCTGATCGTGATCATGGGCGCCACCCACGGCAAGGCACCGGCCGGGTTCGCCCCGCTGGCGATCGGCCTGTCGCTGACCCTGATCCACCTGATCAGCATCCCGGTCACCAACACCTCGGTGAACCCGGCCCGTTCCACGGCGGTGGCCTTCTTCGCCGGCAGCGGCGCGGTCAGCCAGCTGTGGCTGTTCTGGGTCGCCCCGCTGCTGGGCGGCGCGATCGGCGGCATCATCTACAAGTGGATCGGCAACGACCGCTGAGGCCCGTGCGGACCATTGCGGCCGACCATCGGCCGCAATGGTTACGCGTGTAACCGCGATTTGTGCGATCGCTCACGTTCCGTTAAGGTTGAGTTGACCGTCCGTGCACATGCCGGCCGGGGCGGCATCCGGGGATGGGATGCCAAGGCTGCCGGTCCATCCGGCGGAGCCAACGACACACCA
Organism: Stenotrophomonas sp. 80084_Sma; assembly: GCF_056481995.1. NCBI lineage: Bacteria > Pseudomonadati > Pseudomonadota > Gammaproteobacteria > Lysobacterales > Lysobacteraceae > Stenotrophomonas > Stenotrophomonas sp. 80084_Sma. The sequence continues at coordinate 3,533,797 of NZ_CM151177.1, forward strand.
CCTTGGGGGATGCATGAAGTTCGCGCCTGTAGTGTTGTCGAGCCTGCTGTTCGCGGTGGCCCAGGCCGCCGCGCAGGCTCCCACCGAATGTCCTTCATTGCCGGCCAGCAGCGGCCTGCAGTGGCAACAGCAGGCACAGGCCGATTTCCTGGTCTGCCGCGCCAGCACCGGCGATGGCCGCGAGGTACTGAGCCTGATGCTCAGTGCGCGCGATCCAAACCTTCCATTGAACCGCTCGCTGCGCCAGGAAAAGGGCAGCTTCGGCGGTGAATCGCTGTACTGGTACCAGCCCGATCTGGGAGGCCAGCAGCCGCCCGGCTATGCCGAGCGTCGCATCAGTGTGGTCAAGCTCGACAAAGGGCGTTACGCGCAGATTTCGCTGTACCCGGACAGCGCGCAGGAACTGGGCTCGCTGCAGCAGCTGGCGCAGGGCATGAGCCTGACCCCGTCGGCCGTGGCCGCGGGGCGCTGAAGGTGACGGGGATGACTGCCTGGCAGCATCCCCGCAATGCGAGCCGATCCGACGGTAGTGCTGGCCGCTGGCCGGCACCCCGATCCGCCTTTGTCCGAGGCTGCTGCTGGCCAGCGGCCGGCACTCCCTCAGAACTTGCCTTCCTGGAAATCGACGAAGGCCTGCATCAGTTCCTGCCGCGTGTTCATCACGAACGGGCCATGCCGCATCACCGGCTCGCGCAGCGGACGGCCAGCCACCAGGATCAACCGCGCGCCTTCGTTGCCGGCCGAAAGGTGCAACTGCTCGCCACCGCCCAGCACCGCCAGTTCCTGGCGTGCAACGTCGCGCGCGGCGTCCTGCTCACCCACAGTCATCGCACCTTCGAACACGTAGGCGAACGCGTTGTGCCCCTCCGGCAGCGCATAGGTCCAGGCCCGGTCGGGCGACAGCGTGATGTCGAGGTAGAGCGGATCGGTGGCCGGCTGCACGATCGGGCCATCGGTGCCGTCCACGCTGCCGGCAATCACCTTCACCTCCACGCCCGGCTCCGGGTGCACCACGGGAATGCGCTCGGGTGCGAATTCCTGGTACTTCGGCTCGGTCATCTTCTCCTTCGCCGGCAGGTTCACCCACAGCTGGAACCCGCGCATCTGCCCGCTTTCCTGCTCGGGCATCTCCGAATGCACCAGGCCGCGGCCGGCGGTCATCCACTGCACGCTGCCCGGTGTCAGCAGGCCTTCGTTGCCGTGGTTGTCGCGATGCCGCATGCGTCCGTCGAGCATGTAGGTGACGGTCTCGAAACCACGGTGCGGGTGTTCCGGGAAGCCGGCGATGTAGTCTTCGGCACGGTCGGTACCGAACTCATCAAGCAGCAGGAACGGATCCAGGTCGGGCAGCGTCGGGCCGCCGATGACGCGGGTCAGGCGCACGCCGGCACCGTCGGAGGTGGGCATGCCACGGATGGTGCGCAGTACGCGGACCGGTTCGGGAAAGCTCATGGCGACTCCTGTTGGATGGGTGCCACTGAAGATGGACGCCACACGGCCGTACGCCAATGGATGGCTCCGCAACCGATTGTTCCATCCCTGATGTTCGCTGCACGTCAGCGCAGCCGCCGTACGACCAAAGTACTACCGCCGATTCGTCCTGTGCCAATTGACCCTGTCGTGGGCAAGCAGGACTCTTTGTCTGTCTTTCCGGGAGAGAGCACCTCATGAAAGGGTTTTCCAAACTGGGCTGGGCGGTACTCGCTCTGCTCGGCGCGTTCTGTCTGGGCACCGTGGCGCTGCGCCGCGGCGAACACATCAATGCCCTGTGGATCGTCGTCGCGGCGGTGTCGCTGTACCTCGTCGCCTATCGCTTCTACAGCCTGTTCATCGCCAACAAGGTGATGCAGCTGGACCCGACCCGGGCTACCCCGGCGGTGATCAACAACGATGGCCTGGACTACGTCCCGACCAACAAACACGTGCTGTTCGGCCACCACTTCGCCGCCATTGCCGGCGCCGGCCCGCTGGTCGGCCCGGTCCTGGCCGCGCAGATGGGCTACCTGCCCGGCCTGCTGTGGCTGGTGGTGGGCGTGGTGTTGGCCGGTGCGGTGCAGGACTTCATGGTCCTGTTCCTGTCCAGCCGCCGCAATGGCCGCTCGCTGGGTGACCTGGTAAGAGAAGAGATGGGCCAGGTGCCCGGCACCATCGCGCTGTTCGGTGCGTTCCTGATCATGATCATCATCCTGGCGGTGCTGGCGATGGTGGTGGTCAAGGCGCTGGCCGAAAGCCCGTGGGGCATGTTCACGGTGATTGCGACGATGCCCATCGCGATCCTGATGGGCGTGTACATGCGCTACATCCGCCCCGGCAAGATCGGCGAGATCTCGGTGGTTGGCCTGATCCTGCTGCTGGCCGCGATCTGGTACGGCGGCAAGGTCGCCGCCGATCCGGTCTGGGGCCCGGCCTTCACCTTCACCGGCACCCAGATCACCTGGATGCTGATCGGCTACGGCTTCGTCGCCTCGGTGCTGCCGGTGTGGCTGCTGCTGGCCCCGCGTGATTACCTGTCGACCTTCCTCAAGATCGGCACCATCATCGCGCTGGCCATCGGCATCCTGGTGGTGATGCCGGAACTGAAGATGCCGGCGCTGACCCAGTTCGCCGCCAGCGGTGATGGCCCGGTGTGGAAGGGCGGCATGTTCCCGTTCCTGTTCATCACCATCGCCTGCGGTGCGGTCTCCGGCTTCCATGCGTTGATTTCCTCCGGCACCACGCCGAAGCTGCTGGCCAATGAAGCGCACATGCGTTACATCGGCTACGGCGGCATGCTGATGGAATCGTTCGTGGCGGTGATGGCGCTGGTGGCGGCCTCGATCATCGATCCGGGCATCTACTTCGCGATGAACAGCCCGGCGGCGGTGATCGGTGCCGATGCCGCGTCGGCCGCGCACTACATCACCAACACCTGGGGCTTCACCATCACCCCCGAGCAGCTGACCGCGACCGCGGCGGCCATTGGTGAACCCACCATCCTGCATCGTGCAGGTGGCGCGCCAACACTTGCGGTAGGCATCGCGCAGATCCTGCACGAAGCGATTCCCAGTGGCAGCGACGCGATGATGGCGTTCTGGTACCACTTCGCGATCCTGTTCGAAGCGCTGTTCATCCTCACCGCGGTGGACGCCGGTACCCGTGCGGGCCGCTTCATGCTGCAGGACCTGCTGGGCAACTTCGTGCCGGCCCTGAAGAAGACCGAATCGTGGACCGCCAACATCATCGGCACCGCGGGTTGCGTGGCGCTGTGGGGCTACCTGCTCTACACCGGCGTGGTCGATCCGTTCGGCGGCATCCAGACGCTGTGGCCGCTGTTCGGCATCTCCAACCAGATGCTGGCCGGCATCGCATTGATGCTGGGCACGGTGGTGCTGTTCAAGATGAAGCGTGACCGCTATGCATGGGTGACTGCGGTACCGGCGGTGTGGCTGCTGATCTGCACCACCTACGCCGGCTTCATCAAGATCTTCGACAGCAATCCGGCACAGGGCTTCCTGGCCCAGGCGCACAAATTCCAGGCCGCGCTCGCCAGCGACACCATCACCGCACCGGCCAAGTCGGTGGCGCAGATGAAGCAGATCGTGGTCAACGCCTACGTCAACACCGGCCTGACCGCGCTGTTCCTGCTGGTGGTGGGCGCGGTGCTGGTGTATTCGATCAAGACCATCCTGGCGGCCCGCCGCAATCCGCAGCGCACTGACCGCGAGACCCCGTACGTGGCGCTGAAGCCGCATGAAATGGTGGATCTGTGATGAGTACCCAACTGGTTCCCGCCGGCCAGTACCAGGCGCACCGCCGCATCTGGCGGCGCCTGGTGCAGACCGCACGACTGTGCTGTGGCATTCCTGATTACGACAACTACGTTCGGCACATGCTGGAAAAGCATCCGGACCAGGAGCCGATGGACTACAAGACGTTCTTCCGCGAGCGCCAGGAAGCGCGTTATGGCGGACGCAACGGTGGCCGCTGCTGTTGAGGGTCCGGTTCAACAGCGCTCGAATGACGTTGAGTAGATCCACGCCATGCGTGGATGAAGCCTGGCAGATATCGAGTTGAGTCCGGGGTCAGATCCGTTTCCTCCGGGAAACAGATCTGACCCCTTCCTTGTTCATGGATACCCATGAAATGCATCCACGCATGGCGTGCATCTACGGAAGCATGACGCCAGGGCGGTCCGAACTCAGCCGGTGGCCATCCACTTCAGGATCAGGCCGGTGACGTAGGCCAGGCCCGTGCCGGTGGCATAACCCACCGTACCCAGCAGCACGCCCACCGGCGCCAGCGTCGGATGGAACGCCGCCGCCACCACAGGGGCCGAAGCGGCTGCGCCGATGTTGCCCTGCGAACCAATGGCGAAGAAGAACAGCGGCGCGCGCAGCAGCTTGGCCACCACCCACAGCACCAGCACGTGCGTGGCCATCCAGATCGCGCCGAGCAGGAACAGCCACGGCCGATCCAGCAGCGACAGCAGGTTCATCTGCATGCCGATGCAGGCGATCAGGAAGTACAGGAACACCGTGCCCAGCCGCGAAGCGCCAGCCGCTTCCAGCCGGCGCGCACGGGTGAAGCTCAGGCCCAGGCCCATCGCCGTGGACAGCAGGATCACCCAGACGAACTGGCTGTCCAGGCTGAACTGGCTGGCCCAGCTGACATTGGCCTTGAACCAGCCCGCCAGCGGCGCGGCGATGGCATGGGCCAGGCCGACGCCGCCCAGTGCCACGCCAACGATCACCATCAGGTCGGTCATGCTGGGAATGCGCGCGTTCTGCGCCTCGTAGGCACTGATGCGCGCCTTCATCTCGTCGATGGCACGGGTGTCGGCACCATTGCGGGTGTCGATCTGCTGTGCGCGGTTGGCCAGGAACAGCAGGATCGCCATCCACAGACTGGCACAGGCCACGTCAACCACCGCGAACTGGCCGAAGGTGGTGGCATCGGTGCCGAACACCTCGCGCATGGCGACCATGTTGGCGCCGCCACCGATCCAGCTGCCGGCCAGCGCCGCCATGCCGGCCCAGGTATCACCGGCCACGGTTTCCGGATGGATCAGCTTCATCAGCTGGAACGAGACGATGGCGCCGAGCATGATGCCGGCGGTACCGGCACAGAACACGATCAGCAGTTTCGGGCCGAGCTTGATGACGCCTTTCAGGTCGATCGACAGGGTCAGCAGGACCAGCGCGGCCGGCAGCAGCACGTCACGCGCGACCGGGTTGTACAGCGAGGTGTTGTGGCCATCGATGACACCGGCGGTGTTGTAGACGGCGGGGATGAAATAGCACAGCAGCAGGGCCGGCACCCAGGCGAAGATCTTCTTCAGCAGCGGGGTTGGACCACTGGCGGCCCAGAAGATCAGGGCCAGGGTGGCGGCAATCAGGCCCAGTCCAACGATATCGTTGCTGATCAGGGCAGTAGCGGGTTCGGTCGGCATGGGATCCTCTGTCGATCGAAAGAGCGGAGAAAAAAAAGCGCCGCATAAGGCGGCGCAGATCGAGATTAACATTGTCTTCACGCCCGGTCATGCTGCAGTGCCGACACCCTCCATCCCGTCAGGGAGCCCACTCATGCAGCTTGGTGCCTTTTCGGTCAGCCTCTCGGTGAAGGATCTCGCGGCCTCCCGTGCCTTCTACGAAGCCCTGGGCTTCTCGGTCACCGGCGGCGATCCGGCACAGAACTGGCTGGTGATGCGCAGCAACGGCACGGTGATCGGGCTGTTCCAGGGCATGTTCGAGGGCAACCTGCTGACCTTCAACCCCGGCTGGGACCAGCACAAGCAGGAACTGCCCCACTTCCAGGATGTGCGTGAGCTGCAGGCAGAGCTGGACGCCAGGGGCATCGAACTGGCGGTCCGCACCGATCCTGATGGCCAGGGGACCGGCTACCTGCAGTTGGCCGATCCCGACGGCAACGTGATCCTGATCGACCAGCACGTGGCGCGACCGAACGGGCGTTGAAGCGGACAGCCATTGCCTGGGTGGGCGTCGACCTTGGTCGACGAACGGCATGCCAACCAAGGTTGGCATCTACCAGAGCACGCCCAGCCACCGCCGGGGCATGCCAACCAAGGTTGGCATCTACCAGGACACGGACAGCCACCGCCGAGGCATGCCAACCAGGGCTGGCACCTACCAGAACACGGACAGCCACCGCCTGGGTAGGCGTCGACCTTGGTCGACGAACGGCATGCCAACCAAGGTTGGCATTTACCAGGACGGCCGGATCAGCGCGGTCGCGAGGCACCGAAATCGAGCGTGACACGTGTGCCACGCGGCTCGCAGGGCTGCAACTGCAGGGTCCATCCCAGGTGCTCGCACAGCCGCGCGATCAGATCCAGTCCGATGCCGCCGCCACGATCGGCGCGTTCGCCACGGGCCATCCGCGCATGGATCGCCGCGATCTCTTCCGGGCTCATGCCATGTCCCGGGTCTTGCAGGGTCAGCACCGCCGATGAACTCAGGCGCAATTCGATGTGGCCACGGCCACTGTTCTCGATGGCGTTGCGCAGCAGGTTGCCGATCGCTGCCTGCACCACCGCCAGCGGCGCGACGATGTCCACCGGTGCGGCCTGGATGCCGATGCTCAGGTCCTTGTCGCCCAACAGGTGGCGATGGTCGTCGACGATCTCCGGCAGCAGCTGGTCCAGCGCGATGCGCTCGGCACGCGCCGCCAGTCGCGCCGGATCACGCGCCAGCACCAGCAGCAGTTCGATCAGCTGCTCCACGCTCTGCGCGGTGCGCAGTACCCGTTGCATCTGCTGGCGCGCACGCTCGGGCAGGCCCGGTTGCTCCAGCGCCAGTTCGGCGGCACCGGTCATCACCGCGATCGGCGTGCGCAATTCGTGGCTGGCGGTGCTGATGAAGACCCGCTCGCGTTCGACGAACTGCTCGTTGCGGTCCAGGTAATCGTTCAGCGCATTGGCAATGGTGTGCAGCTCTGAGCTGCCGCGCGGGTCGACCTCGATGCGCTGCCCCTGCACGCCCGGCCTGAGCGCGGCGATGTGTTGTGCCAGCAGGCTCAGCGGACGCACCATCCGCTCCATGCCGAACGAGGCCATCAGCACGGTAACGAAGATCATGATCACCCCGGCCAGCATCACCCAGCGCGTGGCGAACTGTTCCAGGTCATGGAAGTCGGAGATGTCCAGTACCAGCGCGACCCGTCCCATCGACTGGGTTTCACGCACCATCACCGCCGTCTCGCGGCCCTTGACCATTACGCCGTCGTGCAGCCCTGGATGCAGGGTACGCAGGCTATCGGGAAGGTTGACCGCGTCGAAGCGGTACAGGCTCAGCGTGTCCGAATCCTGCCAGCGATAGTGCGGTTCGTGCTCGACATGCTCGACGATGCTGTCGAGCTCGGAGTTGAGCAGCGCGCGCCAGGCAGCATGCTCGGCGTGCTCGTGCACGTAGTTGCCGACGCTGAACACCGCGATCGACAGCAGCGCCAGATAGCCCAGCAACCACCACACCACGCGCCGGTACAACGGCCCCGGCTTACGCGCCCTCATCAGCATTCCTGCCGGCGTCGGCACCCTCCACTACCGCCAACCGGTAACCCACGCGCGGCAGGGTGTGGATCAGCTTCTCGGCAAACGGACCGTCAACGCTGCGACGCAACTCGTAGACATGCGAACGCAGCAGGTCGCCATCCGGCGGCTCGTCGCCCCACAGGGCGAACTCCAGCTGCTGTCGCGTCACCGCACCCGGGCTGGCCCGCATCAGCACTTCCAGCAGTTTGCGGCAGGCCGGGTACAGGTGCAGCACCTGGCCCTCACGCTGCGCCTCCAGCGTCGCCAGGTCCAGCACCAGGTCGCCCACCTGCAGGCGCTTGCGCGGGTTGCGGCCCTGCGCACGCAGCAGCAGCGCTTCCAGCCGCACCTCCAGCTCGGGCAGGGCGAACGGCTTGGTCAGGTAGTCGTCGGCACCGGCGCGGAAACCGGCGATCTTGTCCGGCAGTTCATCGCGCGCGGTCAGCATGATCACCGGCACCTCCGACGCGTGTTCGGCACGCAGCCGGCGCAGCACTTCCGGTCCCTCCATGCGCGGCAGCATCCAGTCCAGGATCACCGCATCGTAGGGGTGGCTGCCGGCCAGGTGCAGGCCGGTGATGCCATCCGGGGCCACGTCCAGCACATGCCCGCGCGACTCGAAATAGTCGAACAGGTTGGCCACCAGCTGGCGGTTGTCCTCGATCACCAACAGACGCATGCACGAAACATCCACGGAAGTTCGTACCATGGTAGCGCCGCCCATGTCGGAATGCGGTCGTCCCGCCCCCTTCTGACGCTTTTCCCACCCCCGCCACCTCAGAATGGCCGTTTTGCTCCCGGAGCCTGCCGTGCCCGTAGCCCTGCCCCGCCGTTGGCGACTGCCCCTGTTATGGCTGCTGATCATTGCTGCATTGGCAGCGGGCATCGGCCTTCGGCAGCCGCAGCCACCGGACGAGCCGCGCTTCGTGCTGGCCGCACGGACCATGGTCGAGAGCGGGCAATGGCTGCTGCCGCATCGTGGCAGCGAGCTGTATGCCGAGAAACCACCGGTCTTCATGTGGCTGCAGGCGGCCGCCTACGAGGTGGTCGGCAGCTGGCAATGGTCGTTCCTGCTGCCGTCATTGCTGGGCGCCCTGCTGAGTCTGTGGCTGGTGTCGGATCTGGCACGGCGGCTGTGGTCGCCGCGGCATTCCATCTATGCCCTCGCGGCGCTGTTCTGCACCCTGCAGTTCGGGCTGATGGCCAAGCGTGCGCAGATCGACATGGTGCTGGTGGGGATGACCACCGTCGCCCTATGGGGCTTGATGCGGCACCTGTGCGAGCGTCGCAACCTGCCCGCGTTGTGGCTGGCCGGTTTCGCCGCCGGTGTCGGCACGGTGACCAAGGGCGTGGGTTTCCTGCCGCTGCTGCTGGTGCTGCCCTGGTTCGGCTGGTGGCTGTACCAGCGCCGTCGCGGGCACCGTGTGGAGGGTCCGCACCCGGCAACGCTGCTGTGGTTGATCCCGGCGTTCCTGCTGGGCGTGGGCGTGTGGCTGGCGCCGCTGGGCTGGGCCCTGCTGCATACGCCCAGCGCCGAACTGCAGGCCTACGCGCACGAGCTGTTGTTCAAGCAGACCGGCACCCGCTACGCCAATGCCTGGCACCACCGGCAGCCGGCCTGGTACTACCTGCAGGTGATCCTGACCCTGTGGCTGCCGGGCAGCCTGCTGCTGCCGATGCTGTTCAAGCCGTGGTGGCGCCGCATCCGTCGTGGCGATCGCCGCCAGTGGCTGCTGCTGGGCTGGGCCGTACTGGTACTGGTGTTCTTCAGTGCCAGCCCGGGCAAGCGCGAGGTGTACCTGCTGCCGATGCTGCCGGCGATGGCACTGGCCGTGGCGCCGCTGCTGCCCGGCCTGCTGCGCCGCGTGTGCGTGCGCCGCTACCTGTTCGGCTACAGCGTGGTGCTGATGCTGGCCACCGGCGTACTCGGCGTGATGCTGATGACCGAGCACCCATGGGCGTTGGCGCAACTGCAACGCCGCGCCATGCCCGAGACGTTGCTGCCGGTGCTGGGCGATGGCCTGCTGACCTTCGCCATTGCCCTCGCCACGCTGATCGTGTGGCTGCGGGTACGCCGTGCCGCGACGCTGGTACTGCTGACCCACGGCATGCTGTGGATGCTCTACGGCCTGGTGCTGATGCCTGCACTGGACCCCTTCGCTTCGGCGTCGGCACTCATGCGCCGGGTGGGCGCGCGGATCGGACCCGACGCCGAACTGGCGCTGGTGGCCTGGCGCGAGCAGAACCTGTTGCAGGCCGACCGGCCGGTGCGCGAGTTCGGCTTCAAGCGGCCCTGGGCCGAGCAGTGGCACGACGCCGGCCCGTGGCTGGCCGAGGCACCGGACAAGCGCTGGCTGCTGGTGCTGGACGATGCGATGAGCCCGTGCGTGGACCCGAGCAAGGTGATCGATATCGGTATTGCCAACAGGAATCGCTGGCAACTGCTTCCCGGTACCGCGTGGGACGCGGAATGCCACGCCGAACGGGCCGGCGCGACCGCTGAAGAAGACTGAACGCTGACACGTGCCGGGCAAGCATTAACCCGGCACGAACGAGCGTCCGACCCTTCTCCGACATCCAGGTGACGAGCATGGCCGCGGATTCCCGACCCGCCCTTTCCCAGCATGCCCGTCCGTCCCCTTGATTCGGTAGCGCCGCTTGCGACATCGCCACTGGCGTCAAAATTCGCCGTAACTCACCTCTGGCTGCCTGTCGCAATTGGTCTGCCCGTGTTTACGCTGCTGATGGGTTTCGGCGGCGACCAATGGGTGGCCGATCACCTGTTCCGCCTTGAGGGTGGCCATTGGGCGCTACAGGACGCCTGGGTCACCCGCACGGTGGTGCACAAGGCTGGCAAGTGGCTGAGCACGGCTGCTGCGCTCGTGGCGATCCTGCTGTGCTTCCACCACTGGCGTAAGGGTCGCGATCGCACCCTGCGGTGGGCGCTGCTTTATGTCGTGATTGCCATGGCCCTGGGCACGGGCGTGATCTCCCTGCTGAAGTCGCTGGTGCCGATGGAATGCCCCTGGGACCTGCTGCGCTACGGTGGCCACCAGCCGTTCATCGGGCTTTTCACGGCACGCCCCGCAGGCATGGCCGCACAGGCCTGCTTCCCGGCCGGCCACGCCAGCGCAGGTTATGCATGGTTGTCCCTGTACTTTTTCGCCTTGCTGTGGCGCCCTTCATGGCGCTGGACCGGGTTGTGGATCGGCCTTGGCACCGGCCTGGTATTCGGCGTCAGCCAGCAGCTGCGGGGCGCGCATTTCCTTTCGCATGACGTTGCTACTGCGTTGATCTGCTGGCTGCTTTCGCTGGGCCTGTATCTGATCGTCAAACGCGTCCTGGCCCGCCGTCAGCTGGACCGTCCCCACCGCCAGGAGGCAAACGCATGAGTGCATCGGTCCAACGCCCCGCCCGCCTTCCCGCGTTGGCGAACCTTCGCCGCTGGCGGCCGCAGCTGTCCACCGAAGCACTGATCGCACTGACCAGCCTGTTCTTCGCGGTGGCAGGCAATGGCCTGTTCTGGCACAGCGCGATGGCCAGCCATCCGGGCAGCCTGCGCTACGCGCTGTCGCTGCTGCTGTTGCTGCTCGGTGCGCACGGCGTGCTGCTGGGCATCCTGGTCTGGCGCTGGAACGCCAAGGTGGTGATCAGCCTGTTGCTGCTGGTGACCGCATTCGCTGCGCATTACATGAGCCGTTACCACATCTACCTGGATGCGGACATGCTGCGCAACGTGCTGGCGACCGATCCCAAGGAAAGCCGTGAGCTGATGACCGTGTCGCTGCTGTGGCCGGTGCTGTTGCTGGCAGTGCTGCCGATGATCGTGCTGTGGCGTGTGCAGCTGCGTCGCCGCAGCTGGGGCCGCAGCCTGCTGTGGCGCCTCGGCTTCCTGGTGGTGGCGGCGGTGACTGCGGTCGGCGGCGCGTTGATCTCGTTCCAGGACGTCTCGGCACTGATGCGCAACCAGCGCGAAGTGCGCTACCTCGCGACACCGGCCAATGTGCTGCTGGGCATGCCGCGTGCACTGCGTGGCGACAACCCGGTGCAGCGCGCACCGAAGTTGCCGATCGGTACCGATGCCAAGGCCATCCCGCGTGCCCCTGCCAGCAAACCGCGCCTGCTGGTGATCGTCATGGGCGAGACCGTGCGCGCGCAGAACTGGGGGCTCAACGGTGGCCGTAACACCACCCCGGAACTGGCGCAGGCCAGCGTGATCAATTTCCCGGACATGCACTCGTGCGGCACCAGCACCGAGGTTTCACTGCCGTGCCTGTTCTCGCCATGGGGCCGGCACGACTACGACGAGAAGAAGATCCGCGCGCACCAGTCGCTGCTGCACGTATTGAACCGTGCCGGCATCGCGCCGCTGTGGCGTGACAACCAGTCCGGCTGCAAGGGCGTGTGCGAAGGCCTGGACTTCCAGTCATTGTCCGATGCGACCACCCCGGGCCTGTGCGCTGACGGCCGCTGCATGGATGAAATCCTGCTGCAGGACCTGGCCACCCAGGTACGTGCAAAGCCGGGCGACCGCGTCGTGGTGCTGCATCAGCTGGGCAACCACGGCCCGGCCTACTTCGAGCGCTACCCGCCCGCGTTCCGCCGCTTCACCCCCACCTGCGATACCCGCGACATCGGCCGCTGCTCGCGCGAAGAGATCACCAACAGTTACGACAACGCCGTGCTGTACACCGATCACTTCCTGACCAAGACCATCGGCACGCTGCAGGGCATGCAGGACTACGACACGGCGATGATCTACCTGTCCGACCACGGCGAGTCGCTGGGCGAGAAGGGCCTGTTCCTGCATGGCGTGCCCTACGCCATCGCCCCGGCCGAGCAGACGCGGGTACCGATGACGATGTGGTTCTCGCAGGGCTTCGCCAGCAGCCGCGGGCTTGACCTGCAGTGCGTGCGCAAGCGTTCGGCGGCCTACACCGACCATGACAACCTGTTCCCGTCGGTACTGGGCCTGATGCAGGTGAAGACCTCGCTGTACGAGCGCGACCGCGACGTGTTCGCCAACTGCGAGGGTTGAGGGTTGTCCGGCAGGGCTTGCAGCCCTGCACCCGCGGTAGTGCCGGCCGCTGGCCGGCAGCCTCGACAGCAACAGCAACAGCAACAGCAGAAGCTGGCTATCCGTGGGTTGGCGGGGTGGGTCCGGTTGCGGGGGACGCCGTAAATACATCCCTGTAGCAACTGTGTTGCTGGAGAGTCTCAGGCCCGTCAGGTAAACGGGCACGGTAGTGCCGGCCGCTGGCCGGCAGCCTTTGGTCTTTCGCCCTGGCTCGCCTCAGGCGGGGACTAGCCCGCTTTCAGCGTCGCGCACACGGGCGATGAGGATGACCAGCATCTTCCGCATCACTGCCACGATGGCCACCTTGCCTTCCTTGCCGCGGGCTCGTAGCGACTGGTAAAAATCGCGCAGCCGAGGTTCATGCCGCATGGCCGACATTGCCGCCATGTAGAGCACTTGCCGGATTTCGGCTCTTCCACCGTGGATGCTTCGTTTTCCTCTCATCGTGCCGCTGTCGTGGGACATCGGGGCTACCCCGACCAGGCTGGCGATGCGCTTGCCAGTGATCCTGCCAAGCTCTGGCAGATAGCTGGCTAGAACTGCCTGCAGCACAGGCCCTACGCCCTTCATCGACTTCAGCATCTTCAGTTGAGGCTGCTGACCAACCTGCTCGACGATCTGCTTGCCCAGACGCTCAACCAACGTTTGTAGGCGGGTGATGTTGCCCTGCAGTAGTCGGCGCAGTTCACGATCAAGCACCATTTCCTGCTGTTGCCGCGCGATGGTCAGGGCGTCTATCGCCTGCCGACGTGCCCGAACGAACTCCCGCATCTTCTGCTGCCAAGACTGCAGCGGCTGATAGGGAGGCAGCTTCACCAGGGCGGCCATCTGCGCCAACGCGTAGGCATCCAAACGGTCGGTTTTGGCAGTCTGACCCAACCCCTGAGCCAGTTTCCGGGCGCGCAAGGCATTGGCACGGGCCACCGGATGACCGGCCTTGTGCAGGAAATCCAGCACCGGCTGCTCATAGCCACCCGTGGCTTCAAGCACGATCTGGCGGGTCGGACGCTTCTTCAGCCAAACATCCAGTTCAGAAAACCCGGAGCGGTTGTTGCTGACCTGCAGGGTTTCTCCGTCCGTCGTACCGATATCCAGCTGACGCTTGCTGACATCAATCCCGATCCCGTTCATCACCTGACTCCGTATAGTCTGGAAGGGTCGAGAGCTCCCCCGCTTGCCCAGTCTTATCGCTTCGAGTGGTCGCTCCAGCAACTGTTCGGGCGGATCAAGGGAGATTCCGGCGTGGGCGCCAAGCTACATGGCGATCGTCGCGATCCTGGTTACGGATCGTCGAGATCTAGGCTCGCACGGCGGCCCACGCCGGCTCTCGACGCCTACGCTGCCAGATTCCGATTAGATAAGGCTCGGTCGCGCCATCCATGGCGCTCACGCCCCCGCAACCGGATCCACCCCGCCTTCGACAGTTTTCCGCGATCTGATGGAACGGCCTTGGGGTCAGATCCGTTTTCCGGAGGAAACCGGATCTGACCCCAGATTCCTTTCGATATCTGACAGATGTGTCGACCAAGGTCGACACCTACCCACAGCACACGGAATCTGTCGGAGGTGGGGCGGTGTCGGAGTGCGGGGTGTCAGCCGCATGGATGCGGCTGCCAAGCCTACAGGGACGTACTTGCGGCGTCCCCGCACTCCGACACCGCCCCGCCAAACCACGGAATACCCGCTTCTGACGTTGACGTTGCTTGAAGGCTTCGGCAGGTGCAGGGCGCAGCCCTGCCGAACCCAACCGACTTCCGCCACTTGCGGTGGCGGCGACTGCCCACTAGCCTTCGGCCGTCGTTCACCACCCAAGGACCGCCCGTGAAACACCGTCATCTCCTGCTGGCCTCGGCAATCGCCGCCGCCACGCTGGCCCTGGCCGCCTGCAAGAAGGAAGCTGCCCCAGGCACCGATACCGCCAGCAGCAGCGCCCCGGCCGGCGAAACCGCCGACCAGTTCGTGGCCCGCATCAATGCCGAATTCAAGGCCGCCTACCCGGAGATGACCTCGGCGCAGTGGCTGTCCTCCACCTACATCAACAGTGATTCGGAACGCATCGCGGCCAAGGCCAACGAGCGCTCGCTGACCCAGCTCAACAGCTGGATCGAACAGGCCGCCAAGTTCGATGGCAAGCCGATGAGCGAGGACAGCAAGCGCGCGATCCACCTGCTGAAGCTGATGTCCTCGATGCCGGCACCGCGTGACCCGGCCAAGCTGGCCGAGCTGACCCAGATCGCCACCCGCATGGAAGGCAGCTACGGTGCCGGCAAGTACTGCACCGATGCCAACGATCCCAACTCCTGCCGCCAGCTGGGCGAGCTGGAGCAGGTGCTGGCACGCAGCCGCGACTACGACAAGCAGCTCGACGCCTGGCAGGGCTGGCACAGCACCACCAAGAGCATGCGCGGCGACTACCAGAAATTTGTCGGTCTGGTGAACGAAGGTGCCAAGGGCATGGGCTTCACCGATGCCGGCCAGATGTGGCGCAGCGGCTACGACATGCCGCCGGAGCAGATCGGCCCGGAAACCGACCGCCTGTGGGAACAGGTCAAGCCGATGTACGAGCAGCTGCACTGCTACGCACGCGGCAAGCTGGACAAGACCTACGGCAAGGACAAGGCGGAAGTGGGCAATGGCCTGATCGCCGCACACCTGCTGGGCAACATGTGGCAGCAGGACTGGTCGAATCTGTGGGACCAGCTGGAGCCGTATCCGGGTGCCGGCAGCCTGGACATCACTGCAGCGCTTGAAAAGCAGTACCAGACCAACCTGAGCGCGGCGTTGGCCAAGGCCGGCAAGGATGCCAACGTAGCGGCGCAGTACAAGGCACAGCGCGAGGCCGAACTGCGTACCGCCAAGCAGATGACCGAGCGCGCCCAGGACTTCTACGTGTCGCTGGGCATGCCGTCGCTGCCGCAGTCGTATTGGGAAAAGACCCAGTTCATCAAGCCTGACGACCGCGACGTGGTCTGCCACGCCAGCGCCTGGGACATGAACATGGAAGGCGACGTGCGCACCAAGATGTGCATCAAGCCGAACGAAGAGAACTTCACCACCATCTACCACGAGCTGGGCCACATCTATTACGACCTGGCCTACAACCCGTTGCCGCCGCTGTTCCAGGGCGGTGCCAACGATGGTTTCCATGAAGCGATCGGCGACACCATCGTGCTGGCGATGACGCCCAAGTACCTCAGCTCGATCGGCCTGGTTGATGCGCCGACCGAGAGCCGCGAAGCGGTCATCAACAACCAGATGCGCATGGCGCTGTCGGGCGTGTCGTTCCTGCCGTTCGGGCTGATGATCGACCGCTGGCGCTGGGGCGTGTTCGATGGCTCGATCACCGCCGACAACTACAACAAGGCGTGGTGGGACCTGAAGGCCAAGTACCAGGGCGTGGCGCCGGCCAGCACCCGTGGCGAAGAGTTCTTCGATCCGGGCGCGAAGTACCACGTGCCGGGCAACACCCCGTACACCCGCTACTTCCTGGCGCGCATCCTGCAGTTCCAGTTCTACAAGGGCCTGTGCGACGCGTCCGGCTACAAGGGCCCGCTGCATGAGTGCACCTTCTACGGCAACAAGGAAGCCGGCCAGAAGTACTGGGCGATGCTGAGCAAGGGTGCCAGCCAGCCGTGGCAGGCCACACTGAAGGAACTGACCGGCACCGACAAGCTCGATGCCGGCCCGATGATCGAGTACTTCAGCCCGGTCAACGAATGGCTGAAGCAGCAGAACGAAGGCCAGATGTGCGGCTGGCAGGCCAACGCGGCCCCGGCGGCGAAATGAGAAAAGGGGCGGGTCCGCAAGGATCCGCCCCTTTCCGGTAGTGCCGGCCGCTGACCGGCGACTACGCGATGAAGACCCAACGGGCAGCCGGCCAGCGGCCGGCTCTACCGAAACAGCAATCAAACGAAGGCCAGATGTGCGGCTGGCAGGCCAACGCGGCCCCGGCGGCGAAATGAGAAAAGGGGCGGGTCCGCAAGGATCCGCCCCTTTCCGGTAGTGCCGGCCGCTGACCGGCGACTACGCGATGAAGACCCAACGGGCAGCCGGCCAGCGGCCGGCTCTACCGAAACAGCAATCAAACGAAGGCCAGATGTGCGGCTGGCAGGCCAACGCGGCCCCGGCGGCGAAATGAGAAAAGGGGCGGGTCCGCAAGGATCCGCCCCTTTCCGGTAGTGCCGGCCGCTGACCGGCGACTACGCGATGAAGACCCAACGGGCAGCCGGCCAGCGGCCGGCTCTACCGAAACAGCAATCAAACGAAGGCCAGATGTGCGGCTGGCAGGCCAACGCGGCCCCGGCGGCGAAATGAGAAAAGGGGCGGGTCCGCGAGGATCCGCCCCTTTCCGGTAGTGCCGGCCGCTGGCCGGCAACTGCACGGTGGACATCTGTCTGGCAGCCGGCCAGCGGCCGGCTCTACCGAAATGCCTGTCAGCTGTTCTTCTTCGCCGCCATCGCTGCAGCCAGCTCGGCCTTGAATTCCTCGAAGGTCTGGCCCTTCTCCTTCGCTTCGGCCTGTGCGGCATCGCGCAGCGCATCGGAGTACATCAGGCGCACCGGCGTGCCGTTGCGCTCGTGCAGTTCACCGGCCTGCATGATCAGCGCCAGCACCTGCGCAGCGCTCTCGCTGTGGCCAGCGATGCGGCCGTCCATGCCCAGCACCCATTCGCCGTCACGGCGCACGACACCGGCCAGCAGGGTGCGCTGCGCATCGCGCAGCTCGGCATGCGGTTCCACCGGCGATGCCTGCGCGGCGGCCTTGTTGGCGGCCTGCTTTTCCTGGCGACGGCGCTGGTCGCGGCGGGTCTTGGAGCTGGTGGACATGGTGCGGTACCGCTGCGAAGGGGGGCGCAAGGATAGCGCACCCCGCCCGCAGCGCTGCTTCACGCGTGCTCGATCCAGCATGGTCAGTCCAGCACCTTGCCGTGCCGCCAGTAGCCCATGAAGGTGATCGCGCGGCGGTCCAGCCCGCAGTCACGCACCAGATGGCGGCGGATCGCCATCACCGCACCCGCCTCGCCGGCCACCCAGGCATACAGCGGCCCGGCCACGCTGGCATCGGCCTGCTCCCAGAGGATCTGCGTATCGACGTTGATCTCCTCCAGCGCATCGCCAGCAGGCACGCTCGAGGTCGCTGACAGCCGTTCCTGGACCGCCTGCAGCAGCGGCTGGCCATAGGCGGCCTGCCCACGCGGCAACCACACCAGCTCGGCGGTGCCCGGCGCTTTCAACGGCACCGCATCGCCGGCCTGGGCCACTTCCAGCAACGCCAGCGTGCGCGGCGGATCAGGCATGGCCGCCAGCTCTTCGAGGATGCCGGCTACCGCAGGTAACGCCGTTTCATCGGCCACCAGCAGTACCTGGCCGACACCGGCCGGTGGCTTCCACTCCCAGCCTTCGCTGCTCTCGGCACAGTCGGCATCGGGGGCCAGCAACACCACGCGGTCTCCCGGCCGTGCATGCGTGGCCCAGCGCGAAGCGGGTCCGGTCACCCCGTGAATGACAAAATCGACGTCGACCTCGCCCTGCTCGGCGCGCAGCTGGCGGATGGTGTAGGTGCGCATCGGCGGGCGCTGATCATCCGGCAGGGCCCGGTAGCGCGGATACCAGTCCTCGCCGCTGGGCACCTGTGGCACCTCCTGGCCGGGCAAGGGGAAGAACACCTTGATCCGCTGGTCCGGGCCTTCGGTCTTCATCCGCGCCACGTCGGCGCCGGTGAACACCATGCGGTCCAGGGAAGGGGAGAGAACGCGGCGCTCCTTCAGCGCCACCTCGAACAGGCGGTAGGTCTGCTGCGCAGCCATGGGGGAACCTCATGCAACGACATCGGATTGGCTGGCTGTCGTGCATCCACGCACCGGCTGGCTGGAATGCCCAGCCTAGTCCGGTTGTCCGCGGCTGCAAGGATGTGCCGGCATCCCCGTCCGCCCTACCCCTGCGCGCTGCTCAATGGCCCGTGCAGGCTGCCTGCGCCGCGCGCTCGCGCTGGTGTTCCCAGTACCAGAACACGAAGCCGGCGCCGAAGAACGCGGCCTGGCCCAGGGCCAAGTGCAGCGGGCTGGCGCTCAGCAGCGGCGACACCACGCCGGCCACCACGGTACTGATCATCAGCTGCACGAACGCCTGCAGCGACGAGGCCAGGCCGCGCTGGTGCGGGTACATGTCCAGCACCGCCAGCGCCAGGATCGGGAAGATCAGCGCCATGCCCATGCCGCCCAGGAAGATCGGCAGCACCGCCCACGGCAGCACAAACTGCGGGGCCAGCGCCACGTAGCCGACGTTCAACAGCACCGACAGCGCGCACAGGCCGAAACCGATGGCGACCTGGCGGGTAGGCGTGGTGTGCCCCGCCATGCGCCCAGACAGGAACGAGCCGGTGGTCATGCCGCCGATGGTGGGGATGAACAGCCAGGCGAAGCCGCCCTCGCCCAGATGCAGGTGCTGCATCACGAACACCGGCGCCGAGGAGATGTACAGGAAGATGCCACCGAAGCCGATGCTGCCGGCCAGCGCCAGGCGCAGGAAGCGCGGGTTGAAGCCGATGCGCAGGTAATCACGCATCAACGTGCGCGGCGACAACGGCACGCGCGCTTCAACCGGATGGGTCTCCGGCAGGTAGCGCGCAGTGGCCGCCAGCAGGACCAGCCCGAACACCACCAGGAACCAGAAGATCAGCGGCCAGCCGGCGCCACTGAGCAGGATCCAGCCACCGATGATCGGGGCGATCGCCGGGGCGATGCCGAACAGCATCGACACCTGGCTCATCAGCCGCTGCGCGTCATGGCCGTGGTACAGGTCGCGGATCACCGCTCGGCCGACGATCATGCCGACACCCGCCGACAGGCCCTGCAGCGCGCGGAACGCCAGCAGCGTGGTCAGGTCGGTGGACAGCGCGCAGCCGACCGAGGCGCCGACGAACACCACCAGGCCACCGAGGATCACCCACTTGCGGCCCCAGGCATCGGACAGCGGGCCGTGCGCCAGGCTCATCAGGCCGTAGAACAACAGGTACACGCTGATGGTCTGCTGCACCGCCACTTCGTCCACCGCCAGGCGCTGGGCCAGCTGCGGGAACGCCGGGAAGATGGTGTCGATCGAGAACGGACCGAACATGGCCAGACCGGCGAGCAGCAGGGCCATGCGGCGGGTGGAGGGAGCAACAGCGGCGGTCATGGGGAAGGCGTCCGGCAGGGCCATGCGCGGCACGCACGGCGGGCGCCGGTCCCCTTCTGCAGGGACGGCGCCAGATGAATTCGGGTATCCGCCCATCATAGGTGGGGATTGCGCCCGATGCCATGCAGCGGTGCACAAAACGCACGGCCGGGCCATCGGCCATTCAGGCGCGGCGGCCATGCCTGGAGGCGGCCGGCGGGCCCGCAACGGGCTATAATCAGCGGGCAACACGGTGGGAGAAGCGGAACACCGCTGCCGAAGGCGCAACGCCCGTAATCGCTCAGGCCCGATACCACCCGTAACAGAACTCTGGAGAGACCGGTTCGATCCGGCGCCGAAGGGGCACGAAGCTGCGGTCCGCCGCGCTTTTAAACTCTCAGGCAAAAGGACAGAGGGGCGCCCCGCAGACCGCCGACCGGCGGCTTGTGCCCGTGCGTGTGCCCTTTCCTGACGGATCCTTCGCCATGTCCCAGAACACCCCTTCCCTGCGTGAGCTCGAGCACCACAATGCGTTCGTCGAGCGCCACATCGGCCCCAACGACGCCGAGATCGCGCAGATGCTCGATGTCGTCGGCCACGCGTCGCTGGATGGCATGACCGATGCCATCGTACCGGCCAAGATCAAGTCGCCGGCGCCGCTGGCGCTGCCGGAGTCGATGACCGAAGTGCAGGCACTGGCGAAGATCCGTGCGATCGCCGACAAGAACACCGTGCTGCGCAGCTTCATCGGCCAGGGCTACTACGGTACCCACACGCCGAACGTGATCCTGCGCAACATCTTGGAAAACCCGGCCTGGTACACCGCCTACACCCCGTACCAGGCGGAAATCTCGCAGGGCCGCATGGAAGCGCTGATCAACTTCCAGACCCTGTGCGCCGACCTCACCGGCATGGAAATCGCCAACGCCTCGCTGCTGGACGAAGCCACTGCCGCCGCCGAAGCGATGACCCTGGCCAAGCGTTCGGCCAAGTCGAAGTCGGACACCTTCTTCGTGCACGACGCCGTGCACCCGCAGACGCTGGAACTGCTGCGCACCCGCGCCGAGCCCATGGGCATCGTGCTGCGCGTCGGCACTCCGGCCGAAGCGCTGGAAGCGGAAGCCTTCGGCCTGCTGCTGCAGTACCCGGACACCTTCGGCCAGGTCGGCGACTACAAGGCGCTGGTCGATGCCGTGCACGCACGCGGCGGCCTGGTGGCCGTCGCCACCGACCTGCTGGCCCTGACCCTGCTGGCCGCCCCGGGCGAATGGGGCGCGGACATCGTGGTCGGCAACAGCCAGCGTTTCGGCGTGCCGTTCGGCTTCGGTGGCCCGCACGCCGCCTTCATGGCGTGCCGTGACGCCTACAAGCGCTCGATGCCGGGCCGCCTGATCGGCGTCTCGATCGACGCGCAGGGCAACCCGGCCTACCGCCTGACCCTGCAGACCCGCGAGCAGCACATCCGCCGCGAGAAGGCCACCTCCAACATCTGTACTGCACAGGTGCTGCTGGCGGTGATGGCGTCGATGTACGCCGTCTACCACGGCCCGGACGGCCTGACCCGCATCGCCCGCCGCACCCATCGCCTGGCCTCGATCCTGGCCGCCGCGCTGCGCAACGCCGGCGTGCAGGTCGGTGGTGACTTCTTCGACACCCTGCATGTCACCGGCGTGCATGCCGATGAGATCCACGCCAAGGCACGCGCCGCCGGTTACAACCTGCGCGCGATCGACAGCGACTCGGTCGGCATCAGCCTGGACGAGACCACTACCCGCGCCGACATCGTCGCCGTGGCTGCCGTGTTCGGTGCCTCGCTGGACGTCGACGCACTGGATGCCAGCACTGCCGATGCGCTGCCGGCCGGCCTGCTGCGCCAGTCCGCGTTCCTGACCCACCCGGTGTTCAACACCCACCACAGCGAGCACGAGCTGCTGCGCTACCTGCGTTCGCTGGCCGACAAGGACCTGGCAATGGACCGCACGATGATCCCGCTGGGCTCGTGCACCATGAAGCTCAACGCCACCGCCGAGATGATTCCGGTGACCTGGCCGGAGTTCTCGCAGATCCACCCGCTGGTGCCGGCCGACCAGGCGCTGGGCTACAAGGAACTGATCGACACGCTGGAAGCGATGCTGGTGGAATGCACCGGCTACGACGCGGTCAGCCTGCAGCCGAACTCCGGCGCGCAGGGCGAGTACGCCGGCCTGCTGGCGATCCGCGCCTACCACCGCTCGCGCGGTGAGGAACATCGCGATATCTGCCTGATTCCGGACTCGGCGCACGGCACCAACCCGGCCTCGGCACAGATGTGCGGCATGAAGGTGGTGGTGACCAAGACCGATGCCAACGGCAACGTCGACGTCGAGGACATCCGCCTCAACGCCGAGAAGTACAGCGACCGCCTGGCCGCGATCATGATGACCTACCCGTCCACGCACGGCGTGTTCGAGGAAGAGGTGGTGGAGATCTGCGAGATCATCCACAAGCACGGCGGCCAGGTGTACACCGACGGTGCCAACATGAACGCCCTGGTCGGCGTGGCCAAGCCGGGCAAGTGGGGTTCGGATGTTTCGCACCTGAACCTGCACAAGACCTTCTGCATCCCGCACGGTGGTGGCGGCCCGGGCGTCGGCCCGTGCGCGGTCAAGGAGCACCTGGCCCCGTTCCTGCCGGGCAAGCTGGGTGACAACGGCCCGGTCGGCATGGTCAGCGCGGCCAGCTTCGGCAGCGCCTCGATCCTGCCGATCAGCTGGATGTACATCGCGATGATGGGCCGCGACGGCCTGCGCAAGGCCACCCAGATCGCGCAGCTCAACGCCAACTACATCGCCAAGCGCCTGGCCCCGCACTTCAAGACGCTTTACACCGGCCGCAACGGCCTGGTGGCGCATGAGTGCATCCTCGACGTGCGCCCGCTGGAGAAGACCAGCGGCATCGGCGCCGAGGACGTGGCCAAACGCCTGATCGACTTCGGCTTCCACGCTCCGACCCTGAGCTTCCCGGTGGCGGGCACGCTGATGGTCGAGCCGACCGAGAGCGAATCGCTGCACGAGCTGGATCGCTTCATCGACGCGATGATCCAGATCCGCGAGGAGATCACCGCGATCGAAGACGGCCGCCTGGACCGCGAGGACAACCCGCTGAAGAACGCGCCGCATACCGCGACCGCGGTGACCGCTAGCGAGTGGACCCACGCCTACCCGCGTGAACTGGCTGCGTTCCCGCTGCCGAGCCTGAAGCTGCAGAAGTACTGGCCGCCGGTGGCACGCGTGGACAACGTGTACGGCGACAAGAACGTGATGTGCGCCTGCATCCCGGTCGATGCCTACAAGGATGATGAAGTCGAGGCGTGATTCCTCGCTGCATCGGTAAAGAAAACGGCCCGCGCAAGCGGGCCGTTTTCATAAGCGCGTGTGGACCAAGGTCCACACCCACAAACATCCGATCACGGATCCGGCATCTGCCCCAGGCTCAACTGCCACGACACGCCGAAGCGGTCCTGCACCCAGCCGTAGCGGTTGCTGAAGTCATAGTCGCCTACCGGCATCAACCAATGGCCGCCCTCACCCAGCACGCGTGCGGCACGTTCGAACTGCTCGGCGCCGGAGCACTCCACGAACAGCGAGATCGACGGTGAGAAGGTGAAATCGTGCACGTCCAGGCTGTCGAAGCACAGGTAGTGGGTTCCACCGAGCAGGAAGATGGCCTGGCGGACCTGCCCGGGCACGCCGGCACCGGCGCCGTCCGGATGGCGCTGCATTGCCAGCAGGCGGAAATCGGCGAAGGCCTCGGCATACAGAGCCAAGGCCGCTTCGGCCTGGCCGGTGAACATCAGGAAGGGGCGGCTGCGCAGCATGCGGTACTCCTGGTCGACGGGCCGCGGACGGCCCACACGATCAGGATGGCACGGCGGATGTGCAGCCCCCGTGGTAGTGCCGGCCGCTGGCCGGCAGCTTCAATCACGCCTCGCGCATGCGCCGTGCGATGGCGCTGCTGGTGGCGATCGTGGCGGTCAACGCCACCATCGACAGGAACTGCAGGCGGGTGTGCGACTCGCTCAGCAGCAGGCCGAAGATCAGTGCCAGGATCGCCAGCGCGCAGCAGGTCAGCCACGGGAAGCCGGCCATGCGGAACGGCAGGCGGGTACCCAGGCGATCCGCGCGGCGACGCAGCACCAGCTGCGACACCAGCGACAGCGTCCACACCAGCAGGCAGGTGGAACCGACGATGTTCAGCAGCACCGGCAGCACCCGGTCCGGGAACAGCAGTTCCATCACCGTGGCGGCAAAGCCGAACAGCACGCTGGCCAGCACGGCGATCACCGGCACCTGGCGCGGGTCGGTCCAGCCGAGCACCGCCGGTGCCTCGCGGCGCTGCGCCAGCGAATACATCATGCGCGAGGCGCCGTAGAGGTTGGCATTGAGTGCCGACAGCAGTGCGATCACCGCGATCAGGGTGATGGCCGTACCCGCGCCCGGGATGCGGGCGATATCCAGCACCGCAGCGAACGGCGACTTCAGCGCCTCGCTGGTCCACGGCACCACGGCGATGATCACGCTCAGCGAGCCGATGTAGAACACCAGGATGCGCCAGGCCACGGTGCGGATGGCACGGGCAATGCTGCGCTCGGGATCTTCGGTTTCGGCCGCAGCGACGGCTACGATCTCGGTGCCGCCAAAGGCAAAAACGACAACCAGCAGCGCCGTGCCGATGCCGGCCAGCCCCTTCGGCGCGAAGCCGCCATGCTCGGTGAAGTTGCTCAAGCCCGGCGAGGTGACCTGCGGCAGCCAGCCCATCAGCAGCGCCACACCGATGGCGATGAAGGCCAGGATCGCCACCACCTTGAGGATGGCGAACCAGAATTCGAACTCGCCGAAGTTCTTCACCCCGAGCAGATTGATCGCGGTGAAGAACAGCATGAAGGCCAGCGCCGCCATCGGTACCGGTATCGCCGGCCAGACCGTGGCAAGAAGCCCGGCCGCGCCTACCGCCTCGGCGGCGATCACGATCACCAGCTGCACCCACCACAGCCAGCCCACGGTGGCGCCGGCGGTGGCGCCCATGGCATCAGCGGCATAGACCGAGAACGCGCCACTGGTCGGCTTGGCCGCCGCCATCTCGCCCAGTGCGTTCATCACGATGATCACCAGCGCACCAGCGACCAGATACGACACCAGAACCGCCGGGCCGGCTGCCTGTACACCCACGCCCGAGCCGAGGAACAGGCCGGCGCCGATGGCGCTGCCCAGGCCCATCATGATCAGCTGGCGGGGCTTGAGCGAGTGCCCGAGGCGGGACGGCGAAGCGGTCGGAATCGAGTTGGGCATCGGCAGGGCTGGCGGCGGCTACAGGGGCGACACCTTACCCTGTCCCGTGCCCACGGGGATAGGCACAGCGCAGCAGGCGGCTCAGGCCAGCGCCGGCTCGCCGACGTTGCCACCAATACGGGCCCGGTAGGCGCGCGGCGAGAAACCGGTTTCAGCCTTGAACTTGCGGGTAAAGGCGCTCTGGTCGCTGAAACCGCAGGCCTGGCCGATGCAGGCGATGCTGTCGTCACCGTGCAGCAGGTGCATGGCCATCTGGATCCGCAGCCGGGTCAGCACCTGCTGCGGGGTCATCTGGAACACCTTGCGGAAGCTGCGCTCCAGCTTGGACAGCGAGAAGCCGGTGATGTCCAGCAGGGTCTGCATGCGCACGTTCTCGGCGTAGTGCGCATTGAGGTGGGCCAGGGCCAGCCGCAGCTGCTCGTATTGGGTGCCCAGGCTGTCCTTCTGGCCAAGGTCGCGGGATATGCCGATCAGGCCCTCGATGGCCCCATCGACCACCAGCGGGCGCTTGCAGGTCAGGCACCAGCCCGGTTCGCGGTTGGCGAACAGGTGCAGCTCCATCAGGTTCTCGATCACCTCACCGGACAGCACGCGGGCGTCCTGGTCGACGTAGTCCGCACTGAGGCCGGTCGGGTAGATCTCGGCCGCGGTACGCCCGATCACGTCCTTGCGCGCGCGCAGACCCAGCCGCCGCAGCATGGTCTGGTTGACGTGGGTGTAACGCCCCTGAAGGTCCTTGATGAAGAACAGCACATCCGGGATGGCGTCGAACAGGGCTTCGATGTCGGCGGGCTCGACTCGCATGGGGCAAGCATACCCGAGCCTGCTTTTGCCTGTACGTTCACCTTTGCCGGACCTCGGTTTAACGGGCTCGGTTCCAGTGTCGTGGTTCTCTTTCAGATCCTCCGGAGCCAACGTCAATGGCCGCCAGCAAGCCGACCGGCAAGCGCGCAACCACCCACGCTGAAAACCAACACCGGGGCAACGGTGATGAACTGCACCAGCAGGCCGGGGGCAGCCATCCGGTGATGACCACCGATCAGGGCATCCCGGTGGCGGACAACCAGAACTCCCTGCGGCAGGGAGCTCGGGGGCCCACGCTGCTGGAGGACTTCATCCTGCGCGAGAAGATCACCCACTTCGATCACGAACGCATTCCCGAGCGCATCGTGCACGCACGTGGCAGCGCAGCACATGGCTACTTCGAACTGACCCGATCGCTGAAAGCGCATACCCGCGCGCGCGTCCTGACCGAGGTAGGCGTGAAGACACCCGTGTTCACCCGCTTCTCGACGGTAGCCGGTGGCGCAGGCTCGGTGGACACCCCGCGCGACGTGCGCGGCTTCGCGGTCAAGTTCTATACCAAGGAGGGCAACTGGGACTTGGTCGGCAACAACATCCCGGTGTTCTTCATCCAGGACGCCATGAAATTCCCGGACCTGGTGCACGCGGTGAAGATGGAACCGGACCGTGCCTTCCCGCAGGCGGCCACGGCCCACGACACCTTCTGGGATTTCATCTCGCTCATGCCCGAGTCGATGCACATGATCATGTGGGCAATGAGCGACCGTGCCATTCCGCGTTCGCTGCGAATGATCGAAGGCTTCGGCGTGCACAGCTTCCGCCTGCTGAACGAGGCAGGTGAGTCGACCTTCGTCAAGTTCCACTGGCGGCCGAAGCTGGGCATCCAGTCAACGGTCTGGGACGAAGCGCTGAAGCTGCAGTCGGCCGACAATGACTTCCATCGCCGTGACCTGTTCGAGGCCATCCAGCGCGGTGACTTCCCGGAATGGGAGCTGGCAGTGCAGCTGTTTACGGAAGAAGAGGCCGACGCATTCCCGTTCGATCATCTGGACCCGACCAAGATCATTCCCGAATCACTGGTGCCGTTGCAGGTCATCGGCCGCATGGTGCTGGACCGCTGGCCGGACAACTTCTTCGCCGAGACCGAGCAGGTGGCGTTCTGCCCGGCCAACGTGCCGCCCGGCATTGACTTCAGCAACGACCCGCTGCTGCAGGGGCGCCTGTTCTCCTATCTGGACACCCAGCTGCTGCGCCTGGGCGGCCCCAACTTCCACCAGATCCCGGTGAATGCTCCGAAGTGCCCGTTTTCCAATCATCAGCGCGACGGGCACATGCAGATGCAGGTGCCCAAGGGCCGGGTGGCCTACGATCCCAGCTCGCTGCAGGAAGACACACCGCGCGAGGCCTCAAGCGGATTCCGCAGTCACGCCAGCACGGACGATGGCCGCAAGGGCCGCATCCGCGCGGAGAGCTTTGCCGACCACTACAGCCAGGCCCGCATGTTCTTCCGTAGCCTTGAAAAGCCGGAACAGGCCCATCTGGCATCGGCGCTGGTGTTCGAGTTGTCCAAGGTGGAAACGCTGAAGGTGCGGGTGCGTACCCTCAGCCACCTGCGCAATATCGACGACTCACTGGCACAGCGCGTGGCCGACGGGTTGGCGTTGCCTGCACTGCCCGACCCCGCGCCGACTGCCACCCCGGTGCGGGACATGCCCCCCGCTCCCGAGGTGCGAGTGATCGGGCGCAACAAGCCTACCCTGCAGGGTCGCTGCATCGGCATCCTGTTCGATGAAGGCTCCGACGCTCGCATCATTGCCAGCCTGAGCAAAGCAGCCAGGAAAGCAGGTGCAGACGTGAAGCTGGTCGCCCCCAAAGTGGGTGGCGCCACGCTCAGCGATGGCGCCTTGCAGGCGGCGGATGGGCAGCTGGCGGGCACCCCCTCGGCCGTGTTCGATGCGGTGGCCGCAGTGCTCAGCCCGGAGGCCGCGAAGGCTTTGTCGAAAGAGAGTGCAGCCATCGAATTCGTCAGCCAGGCGTGGGCGCACCTGAAGGCCATTGCCAGCGATGCCGGCGGCCATGCGCTGCTGAAGGCAGCAAGGGTCGGCAACGATGCCGGCATCGTCGAAGCGGAAGATGCCAAGGCCTTCCTGGCGGTCGCCGCCACCCGCCAATGGGCGCGTGAACCCAAGCTGCGCCTGCTGGCCTGACTACAACGACAGGAGAACCGTCATGCCCCGTGGTGACAAATCCGCATATACCGACAAACAGAAGCGCCAGGCCGAGCACATCGAGGAAAGCGAGCGCGAGCGCGGTGCCGGCGAAGGCACGGCCGAGCGTATTGCCTGGGCTACCGTGAACAAGCAGGATGGCGGCGGCAAGCGTAGCGGCAGCGCACGCAAGGGTACGAAGAAGGCGACCCGCAAGACCGCTGCCAAGAAGGCGCCTGCCAGGAAGTCCGCTACAAAGAAGGCCACACCCAAGACGGCAGCGAAGAAGGCACCTGCGAAGAAGGCGGCGGCTAAGAAGGCACCGGCTCGCAAGACAGCCACAAAGAAGACGACAAAGAAGACGGTGGCCAAGAAGGCCAGCACTCCCGCCTCGCGTAGTGCTGCCGCGAAGAAGGCAGCGAAGACCCGTGCGGCAAAGAAGACCGTGCGCAGGGTGGCAGCGAAGAAGGCAGCACGTACCCGCGCGCGCGGCTGAGCCCTTCGATCAGGGCGACAGCGTCCTCATCCACGCGGCAACTTCGGCTGCAGCTGCGTCGGCGCGCGCCTGGAGTAGCAGATGCGGCCCTTCCAGCGAAACATGACGAGCATCCGGCAAAAGGGCCTGCAGCTCTGCCACGCTGGGCGGCCACAGCAGGCGGTCATGGCACGCGTGCAGGCACAGCGTCGGCACTTCGATTGCCGACAGCAATGCGCGTACGTCGACCCGCAGGGTCGCTGCGGCGCGTTGCCGCAACGTGATCGCCGGAATCTGGACCAACGCATCGCGCAGCATCGACATGTGCTCGCGGGTGCGCCACCGCCCCAGCAGCAGGCGCGCCAGCAACGCCACGGGAGGCAGAGGCCAAGCCGGCGACAGCAGGGCTGCGCTGGCTGCCGGCAATGGCACCGGCCGACGCGCAAAGGTCGAGGCAAGCACCAGTCCGCGCAGCCCGGTAGGGTGTCGCGTGGCCAGTTCAACTGCCAACGGGCCCGAGAAGGACTCGGCAAGCAGGATGAAGGGATGGCCGGGCAGCTGCGACCACAGCCGTTGGGCTAGCGTGGCGTGATCCTGCCCTCCCTGCGCAGGTAGCGTAATCGCCTGCGTCGTCAGCCCATGAGCCTGAAGTGCTGACAGAAACGGGGTGGACAGGCTGCCGGAGCCATCCAGGCCGGGCAGCATCAGCACGTGCTGCGGCGCAGCCGATGCTGAATCACAGCCCGGCTTTTCCTCGCTCCCGATTCCCATGTCACCTCCTTTGCTGACAAGCATCACCCACATCGGCATGCAACGGAACCTCTGCTCCGGCTCTCCGGCTGCTTTGCCGGTCAAGGTTGAGCAATACTGCCCGCTCTGCCGCGGAACGCGGCTGCCAAGGAGAGCCGTTGGTGCGATGGACCTACGCGCTGGCCATGATGGCCATGATGGCCATGATGGCCATGATGGCCATGATGCTGCCACTGAACAGCTCCGCCAGCGATGGTTGGATAAACGGGGACGGCAAGGCGATGCCGGAGACCGGTGCTATGAAATCCAGCGGTGGCTTTGCTGCATCGCTGCTGGTTACCTCCGATGCCGACTGGCAGGCCAAGTGGGAAACCCCACCGGAGACCACTCCCGGTTTTACCGAGGCCAACGAAGTCCACCTGGGCGGTGAATTGTTCTTGCTGACATTCCTGTCCAACCCGCAACTGGACGAGAACCGCGTACCCAAGGTGCACTGCGATCTGCGCATGCTACGTCCGGACGGCAGTACCAGTATCGACGAACCCGATGTTCCCTGTTTCACCACTGCCCTGCCCGGCCCGCCAACCCTGTTGTACATGGCCAACCTGCACCTGAAGTTCGTCGCCGAGGCCAGTGATCCGAAAGGCACATGGACTGCGCAGGTGGTGGTCAGGGATCTGCTGCGGAATGTGAGCCTGCCTCTGCAGGCTCGCTTCGACGTCCGTTGAACGGAGGCATGCGAATGAAGATGCGGCGATTACTGAGCTGGACCGGTCTTGCGCTTTGCGTGGTCTACCTGCTGTTGACCGCATGGCTGGTTCACGGCGCGCAGTCGGACGCGGACCCGAAGGGCACCTATATCCTGATGGCGCTCCCCATCACCCTACAGTCCGCCGCACTCGATGCCATCGGCGCAGGCAGCCTGCTGTACGGCAAACCCTGGTCGACCGCGTATGCAGTGCTGCTTCCGCCAACACTGCTGTTGCTGTACGCAGCCGGCTGGCTGATCGAACGCGCCGCGCGCGGGCGCTAGCCAGCGGCACGGACCGGTTGCGCGCATCGACGCCCTGCACGCGGGAGCGCATGCAGGGCGCCATCCAACATCCAGTCGCAGGTTGCTTACGCCGCCTGCGCAGGCATGATGGGCATGCGCGCGCCCTGCTCCACCTTGAACACCGAAACCGACGTGGTCAGCGCATGCGCCTGTTCTTCCAGCGCGCGGCTCGCCGCGGTGGCTTCTTCCACCAGCGCAGCGTTCTGCTGGGTCACCTGGTCCATCTGCACCACCACCTGGTTGACCTGCTCGATACCGGCGGCCTGTTCCTTGCTTGCCGCTGCGATGTCGCTCATCAGCTGGGTGGTGCGCGAACTTGCCTGGGCTACGCGGGCGATCGCGGCTTCCGATTCAACGGTCACTGCCAGGCCGCTCTTCACCTTGGCAGCGGCATCTTCGATCAGTTCCTTGATCTCCTTGGCGGCGACACCGGCACGCTGCGCGAGCGTCCGCACTTCACTGGCGACCACGGCGAATCCACGCCCCTGCTCACCTGCACGCGCCGCTTCCACCGCAGCATTCAGCGCCAGGATGTTGGTCTGGAACGCGATGCCATCGATCACCGTCGAAATTTCCGAGATGCGTGCCGAGGACTGGTCGATCTCACCCATGACCGAGGCCATCTGTGCCATCGCCTGCTCGGTCTCGCGCACGGCGGCACCGGCCGCATGCGCTTCACTGTCGGCCTGACGCGCCAGCTCGGCGTTCTGGCGCACGGTGGAGGTCAGTTCCTCCATCGATGCGGCCGCTTCTTCCAGATTGGCTGCCTGCTGCTCGGTACGGCGCGACAGGTCGTTGTTGCCGGCGGCCAGTTCCTGCGCCGCGTTGTTGATGCTGTCGGCAGCCACCTGGATGCCATGCACGATGCCGGTCAGCTGTGCGGTGGTGGTGTTGGCATCGTCGCGCATGCGTGCGAACACGCCGTCGTACTCGCCGTCCATGCGTGCGGTCAGGTCGCCGTGCGAGATCGCGCGCAGCACGTCGGAGACATCGGCGATGCTGGCCTGTGAACTGGCCATCATGCCGTTGAGATGTTCGACCATCGCCTTGAACTGGTACTGGAACGCAGCGGCATCACCACGCATGCTGAAATCACCGGCGCGTGCGGCGCGGGCCAATTCATCGATCTGCGCGTTGATCGCCATCAGGCTCTGCTTCACCGCGGCCAGGGTACGGGTCAGCGTGCCCTTCTCGCCCGGGTAGTCGGGCAGGTCACGGCTGAGGTCGCCGATGGCGTAGCGCTGCATCACCTCGGCCATCAGCAGTTCCACCTGCACGTGCGATTCGACCAAGCTGTTGGTGGCCTGCACCATGCGACCGAAGTCACCGGGGAACGCCGTGACGTCCATGCGATAGCGGATCGCGCCCGCCTCATGCTGCTCAGCCATCTGCAGCTGTGCGCCGATCGCCGCCTGCACGCTCTGCCGCACGCTGGCCATCGCCTCGCCCAGCTGGGTCAGTTCGTCACGGCCGCCAAGGCGGAACTCCTGGTCCAATTGTCCCTTGGACAGGCGCTCGGCCAGGTTCACCGCGCGGGCCAGCGGACCGGTCAGGCTGCGGCCGATCATCACCGAGGCACCGATGCCCACCAGCAGCGCGACGCCGCCCAGCACCAGCAGCTGCAGCAGGCTGCGCTCACCCAGGCGGATCGCCTCGGCGGCTGCCTCACGGCTTTCCTTCTCTTCGAAGTCCACGCCATCGGACAGCGCCTTGTTCCAGCCGTTTGCTGCTTCCTGCACGGGGCCCAGGGTCAGCGCTACGGCGCCCGGGTAGTCGCCCTGCTCCATCAGTTCGCTGGTCTGCTTGTTGAGTGGACGCGCAATGGCACGCTTGGCGGCGATGGTTTCCGCGATGGCCTTGCCGTCGGCGTCGCTGGGCAGCGCCTGGTAGGCGGTCCAGCTGGCCTCGTAGCGCTTGACCAGATCGGCGATACGCTGCTCGTCGTGGCCGCGGTCATCGCCCTGGCGGATCAGCATCTCGCGGCGCACCACCATCATCTGGTTGTTGGCATCAAGCATCTGCGACAGCAGGCGCACCTTGGCCACGCTGACATCGACCACCTGCTGCATCGCGCGCTTCTGCACGACACTTGCGGTGGCGCCGGTGGTCACCACGGCGGCAACCAGCAGCAGCAACAGGCCAAAGCCCAGCCCAAGACGCCAGGCAACCCTGACGTTCCTCAAATAGTTCATCGGTACATCCAAAACGGGGGGATGTGGCCCTATCGG
Source organism: Stenotrophomonas sp. 80084_Sma (assembly GCF_056481995.1). Lineage (NCBI taxonomy): Bacteria > Pseudomonadati > Pseudomonadota > Gammaproteobacteria > Lysobacterales > Lysobacteraceae > Stenotrophomonas > Stenotrophomonas sp. 80084_Sma. Next base: position 3,566,398 of record NZ_CM151177.1, read on the forward strand.
CACGCAAGGCCGCAATCTTGATGTGTGCCTGCACCACTCCATTTATTGATTCAGGAATGTGATGGGGCCTGGGCCAGCGTTCCAAGGCTAGAAGTGATAGTCCAGTTCGACACCCACTTTGTAAGTCGCGATATGGACGGTTCCATTGCCTTGCAGATCCCGTTCCACGCTGGGATGAGGGAGTTTCTTATCGCCTGGGGCGCAATGAACAAAGGTGAGATCACCAAACATCTTCGCGGTTCCCGTCGCCCACGAGTGCTGAGATCCATGATGAGGAACCTGGATTGCGCTCAAGCTGCTCCATCGCTTATGACCGAAGTGCGCTTTGAGTTCGGCGAACCTATTCTGGTCGATGCCCAGATCACCCAACAACAGCAGTCCACCATGAGAGGAAACACCAGCACTGCTCATAGGTTCGTGCTCCTTGAAAAATTTGCACTGCCGTAGCTCTTTCCCAAGCGGACGTATCATCAGACACAGGGAGATATTGTTCCGATGATGCCCATCCCCTCCGAAGTGGCCGTCATAGAATTCACGGAGCTTTCCCCTCCAGTCAACGGAAGCGGAGCCCACTGCCTGCTCCGGCTGATCCATTCCCAAATCGGACAGGATCGTCGCCAGTTGGTCGCGAAGCTCCTTCACTGTCTTCTGGGATAGCCTGCTCAACCTTTGGCCCGAGTCATCCGTCTCGAAGAGATCGCTCCCCATCGAGTTGAAGAAGGTCAACTCAACGGGGAAAGTGCCTGCCCTGCGCCTGGCGGAGTCCTCGACCAATCGAACCGATGCACGCTCAATTTCAGCCCCGCGAGTGGAAAGAACATACTCTTCACTTACTGCAACACGATCGCTTTCATTGCCGCCGCTGTCAGGGAACGGTTCGATGTTCTCACCCTCTTCCGCCGGCCCTCCGGACTGGACGAACATCAACTCGCCGACATTGTCCTCAAACCCATTCGCTGCCAACCAACGGACGGGAACAAGCTGAAGGAGGACTGCATCCAGCAGACCTTCACTCCCATTCTCTTCAGTGTTTTCTTCGTCATCCAACAGTTCCATCACGTTCTCGAGCTGCTGTCCGATATCCATGAAAGGCAACACCATCCGTTTTACCCGCCGACTCTTCAGCAACTCGCGAATCCCATTTACGTGATCAACGTCAAAATGAGAAATCACCAGAACATCCAATTCCTGCGGGAGATCCCCCCAAGTATTCAGCCGCCCAACGAGCGGTACCACATGGCTAGGCCTGCGTGAGCCACAGTCATACACCCAACTGAATCCCTTGCTGGAATCATCACTGACGATGCCAGTAAAGAAGGTTCCATGCCCGACCGGTTGAAAGCGCTGGCAAACGTGAGTCAGCATGATTCATCCATGAATATGAGTTGATATGGAAGGGAATCTACAGTAATCCGAAGCGATCCAGCGACCGGCCACCTCGGGGCAGAGGCTCCATCAATCACGCGAGCTAGGATGTAGTTGCACCGCGACACCGTGCTCGGTGCCGCCGATGCCTGATCACGTAACGGGAATACGCCGATTCAGCCTGCGCAGAAGAGTCGTGAGTATGGCCAATCCCCCTGCCAAGATCAGCAGGAAGAACGCCGCCATCTTCCAGAAGAAGAACGGCCACAGCCAGATGTAATCCAGGTCGGTCAGCTTCAGCAGGTCCAGCGGTGGCTGCAGCTCGATGTCTGCCGCGTGCCCGGCCAGGGCCGGGTCCACCTCCAGCACGGTTACCCGTAGCCATGAGCGGCCGCGTGGCAATGCGTCGCCGCGGCCATATCCAAAGTAGAACGCCGTGAGGCCGCTGGACTCAACCGAAGCCAGCGCGCGATTGATGCCCTGCCCGGCCACTCCCGAACGCTCCCCTGCACGGAAGTCTCCCTGATCGGTCGGAGTTTCGATGCGCAGCAGCACCTCGGGGTCAGCCTCTGTACCGTCCGCGGCATAGCGCAGGCGCAGGCGCAGTTGGTCATCGATGAGGCGGTAGACGGTGATCTGGGCGGTTGCGCCAGGACTCAGCACCAGCGGCACCGTCTGCGTGCGCGAAGCCAGGGTATTGGCAGCCGCACCCAGCACCAGTACCAGACAGGCGATGCCCCACAGGCTCCACAGCACCCACAGGGTGATCCGCACCACCGTTACGCCCTTCACGCTGACATCCGGGTCATCACGTCATTTCCCTGCTGGCCGTGCCGACACAGTAACGAAAAAGCCCCGCTTTCGCGGGGCTTTTCCTTCCAGCGGCGCCAAGCAAGGCCCAGTGCTACCGGTCACTCACTCAGGCGAACGGATCCTGCAGGACCATGGTGTGGTCGCGGTCCGGGCCGGTGGAGACGATGCTGATCGGGCAACCGGCCAGCTCTTCCAGCGAACGCAGGTAGGCACGTGCGGCCGGCGGCAGGTCGTCCCAGTTGGTGATGCCGTGGGTGTTCTCGCTCCAGCCCGGGAACTCCAGGTACACCGGGGTGCAGTCTTCCCAGCCCTGCGCGTCCAGCGGCGCGTACTCGGTGCGCTTGCCGTTGTATTCGTACGCGATGCAGACCTTCAGCTTTTCCATGCCATCCAGCACGTCCAGCTTGGTGATGCACAGGCCGCTGATGCCGTTGATGGCCACGGCGCGCTTCAGCGCGACGATGTCCATCCAGCCGCAGCGACGCGGACGGCCGGTCGAGGCACCGTACTCGGCGCCGCGGTCACGGATGCCCTGGCCGACTTCGTCGTCCAGTTCGGTCGGGAACGGGCCGCCGCCGACGCGGGTGGCGTAGGCCTTGGCGATGCCCAGCACGTAGTCGATCGAATCGGCGCCGACGCCGGAACCGGCCAGTGCACCACCCACGGTGGTGTTGGAGCTGGTGACGTACGGGTAGGTGCCGTGGTCGATGTCCAGCAGCGCACCCTGCGCGCCTTCGAACAGCACGCGCTTACCCTGCTTGCGCAGGTCGTGCAGGATGCCGGCCACGTCGGACTTCATCGGCTGCACGTATTCGCCGAAGGCCAGCGCTTCGTCGAAGGTCTTCTGGAAATCGACCGCATCGGTGTTCAGATACTTGGTCAGCACGAAGTTGTGGTAATCCAGCGCGGTGCGCAGCAGTTCTTTCAGCTGCTTCGGGTAATGCAGGTCGGCGATGCGGATGCCGCGACGCGCCACCTTGTCTTCGTAGGCCGGGCCGATGCCACGGCCGGTGGTGCCGATCGCCTTGCCGCCGGCAGCGCGCTCGCGCGCCTGGTCCAGGGCGATGTGGTACGGCATGATCAGCGGCGCGGCCGGAGAGATCTTCAGGCGCGAACGCACTTCCACGCCGGAGGCTTCCAGCTCGGCGATTTCCTTCTGCAGCGCGGCCGGCGAGATCACCACGCCGTTGCCGATCAGGCACAGCGCATCGTCACGCAGGATGCCCGACGGGATCAGGTGCAGGACGGTCTTCTTACCGTTGATGACCAGGGTGTGGCCGGCATTGTGGCCGCCCTGGAAGCGCACGACGGCGCCGATTTCCTCAGTGAGCAGATCGACGATCTTGCCCTTGCCTTCATCGCCCCACTGGGCACCCAACACTACGACAGACTGACCCATGACGGGCTCCTCATATGTTGCGGCCATCGGGGCCGCGGACGGTTGAACCGTGGCGGGGCTGGCCAGCACCTGGAGGGCGGCTCCAAACGGGGAGCAGCCGGCGATGGAAGGCCCATACACGGAAAAAGCCGAACGGGGAGGCCCGTCCGGCTTTTGTGCATTATCCGGGTTTCCGGGGTCGGGTGCCACCTTTCCGACGGACGGCTTCACCGGCCGGTCAGCCGCCCCGCCCGGTCGTGCCGGCCGTTGGCCGGCAATGCCAACCAAGGTTGGCATCTGCCAGAGCCGGACCACGCATGTGCCGGTCGGTCAGGCGCCTCCCGGGAGTGCCGGCCGCTGGCCGGCAATGCCAACCAAGGTTGGCATCTACCAGAGCCGGGCCACGCATGTACCGGCCGGTCAGGCGCCTCCCGGTAGTGCCGGCCGTTGGCCGGCAATGCCAACCAAGGTTGGCATCTACCAGAGCCGGGCCACGCATGTGAACGCAGGCGGCCGCTGGTGGGCAATCCCAGGTTGCCGGCCAGCGGCCGGCACTACCCTTTCAATGCCGCGCCCACCACAGCAGGCTCAGGCCGGCCAGCAGCACCAGCCCGCCAAAGCTGCGCAGGGCTGGGCTGGGCAGGTCCAGCAGGCGCTCGGCCATGCGCTTCCAGGCGAATGGGGCGACGAACAGGAACAGGCCTTCCAGCACCGCCACCAGGCAGACGGCGGCGAACAGATCTTTCATGGGGGACTCCGGAAAAAGCACGGGGCCCGGCATCTGGCCGGGCCCCGTGGGGTACTGCCCTGCGACCTCAGCGGTCGTTCTTCAGGTACTGCAGGAACGGGTCGTTCTTGTCGAGCACGATCACGCCGTTGCCGTCGGTCATGGAGCCACGGTAGGCCTCCAGGCTGCGGTAGAACGCATAGAACGACGGGTCGGCCGAGCCGGCCTTGCCGTAGATGCGCGCCGCATCGGCGTCGCCTTCACCGCGCAGGCGCTGTGCATCACGCTCGGCCTCAGCGATCAGCACGGTGCTGTCACGGTCGGCCTGGGCGCGGATGGTCAGCGACTGCTCCTCGCCCTCCGCACGCAGCTTGGCCGCTTCCTGCTTGCGCTGGGCGCGCATGCGCTCGTACACGTCATTGATCACCTGGCTGTCGGTGGGCAGGTCCACCTGCTTGATGCGCAGGTCGATCATCTGCATGCCGAGGCCCGCCACCGCTTCGTTGATCCCCTTCAGCTGCTCGGCGATCAGCTCGCTGCGGTCGCCGGAGACCAGCTGCTGCAGGGTGCGCGAGTTGATCTGGTTGCGCAGCGAGTCGGTGATGATCGGTGCCAGGCGGGCGTTGGCGATGCGCGGATCGCCACCGGTGGCACGGAAGTAGTCACCCACGTTGGAGATGTAGCCGATGGCGAAGAAGTCGACGCTGACGTCCTTCTGCTCGGCGGTGAAGTAACGCGCCGGGGCGGTGTCGAGCACCTGGAAGCGGCGGTCGAAGACCTTCACCGTTTCCACCACCGGCACCTTGAAGTGCAGGCCCGGCTTGATGTCCGAACGCACCACCTTGCCCAGGTTCAGCACCATGGCAGTCTGGTCCTCACGGACCACGTACACCGAGCCAAGCAGGCCCAGCACCACCGCCACGATCACGGCAATCCAGATAGGACTCTTCATCGGCTGCCCTCCTCACGGCCGCTCGGTCGCCCGGTCGGGCGGCCCACCGGCCGGCCCGGATCACGGGAAGCTTCCGCCGCTGCACCCGGCAGCGACGGCATCACCACCTCCGGATTGGTCACTCCCGGCGGGGCCGAGGTGGTGGGACGGGTATCGCCGGTCATCGGCACGTAGATCAGCTGGCGGCCATCGCCACCGATCACCTTGCGGTTCTCGCTCAGCACCTGCTGCACGGTCTCCAGCCACAGGCGCTTGCGGGTCACTTCCGGGGCGTCCTTGTACTGGGCCTGCAACAGGCTGAAGCGCTGCGCGTCACCCTCGGCCTTGGACACCACGGCCTGCTTGTAGCCTTCGGCGGTGGTACGGGCACGCGAGGCCTGGCCTCGGGCTTCCGGCACGACCTTGGCGGCGTAGGCCTGGGCTTCGTTGATCAAGCGTTCCTTGACCTGCTGGGCACCGTTGACCTCGTCGAAGGCCGGCTTCACTTCCTCCGGCGGACGGGCGTCCTGCAGGGTCAGGCCGGTCACGGTCAGGCCGGTCTTGAACGCCTTCAGCAGCGCCTGCAGGCGCTCTTCAGCAGCCACGGCCAGCGGGCCACGGTTGTTCAGCACGGCGTTGAGGTCGGCACGGCCGACTTCCTCGCGCACCGCGCTCTGCGCCGACTGCTCCAGCACCTGGTTGGCATCGACCGTGCCGAACAGGTACTGCTGCGGGTCGTCGATGCGGTACTGGACGTTCAGCGAGACGTTGACGATGTTCTCGTCGCGGGTCAGCACCGGCACCTGGATCGAGAAGGTCTTGATCTCGGTGGCATTGACCTTGGTGACCGATTCGATCGGCCACGGCAGCTTGAAGTTCGGGCCGGGCTGCAGGATGCGCGAGAACTGGCCGAAGCGCAGCACCACGCCACGCTGCTGTTCGCCGATCAGCTGGAAGCTGGAGAACAGCACCAGCAACACGACAGCCGCCACCACCCAACGCATGATGCCACCGTCGAACAGGTCCTTCAGCGGCCCGGGCAGTCCGCCCCAGCCACCACCATTGCCACCGCCGCGCGACCCGAAGGGCCCGCGTCGATTGTCCTCGGGGCCTTGTCCGCCCTTGTTGCCGCCGGGTGTATTCCAGGCCATGCACGCTCCATCAAGATTTGGGCTGCGGCGCGGGCCCTTCCCGCACCACCAGCCGTGAAACCATCACCGATCATACAAGATGGGGCGGATCGGCAGGATCGAAAGGGGGGCAACGGGGTAAGGTGGCGTTTTCCTCGAAGTCAGGCAACGCCGATGGCCCCCACCACCCCGTTCACCGCCTTCCGCATCGAAAACGACGACGCCGGCTACCGCAGCGGCCTGGCCCAGCTCAATGTCGACGACCTCAACCCCGGCCAGGTACTGATCCGCGCCCACTGGTCTTCGGTCAACTACAAGGACGCGCTGGCGGGCACCGGCAAGGGCAGGATCCTGCGCCGCTTCCCGCTGGTCGGCGGAATCGATGTGGCCGGCACCGTGGTGGCATCCACCGACCCGGCCTGGCGTGAAGGCGATGCGGTACTGGCCACGGGCTGCGGCCTCAGCGAAACCCGCGACGGCGGCTACAGCCAGTACGTGCGGCTGGAATCGCGCGCGGTGATCGCGCTGCCGGCCGGGCTGAGTGCCCGCGAGGCAATGGTGCTGGGCACCGCCGGCTTCACGGCGGCGCTGGCGCTGCTGCGCCTGCAGGACAACCGGCAGACCCCGGAGCTCGGCCCGCTGGCGGTCACCGGCGCCAGCGGCGGTGTGGGCGCGCTGGCGCTGTCCATCTTCAGCCGTGCCGGCTACACGGTGCACGCGGTCAGTGGCAAGCCGGAGCAGTCCGACTTCCTGCACGGCATCGGTGCCGCCGAGGTGCTGCCACGCTCGGCGTTGGCCGATACCGGCCCACTGCAGTCGGCCCGCTTCGGCGGGGGCCTCGACAATGCCGGAGGCGACATGCTTGCCAGCCTGCTGGCACAGACGGTGCCCTACGGCAGCGTGGTCAGTGCCGGCCTGGCAGCCAGCCCGACGCTGGACATGACGGTGATGCCGTTCATCCTGCGCGGCGTGTCACTGCTGGGCGTGTCCTCGGCCAATGCACCGCGCGGGCTGCGCGAAGAAGTGTGGTCGCGGCTGGGCAGTGACTGGAAGCCGCAGCAGCTGGACCGCATCTGCACCGCCGAAGTCGGCCTCGATGGCCTTCCTGCCGTGTTCGAACGGATGCTGGCGGGCGGTTCGCTGGGCCGCACCGTGGTGCGGATCGACTGAACGTCGCAGGCAGGCGACGGACGGCAGATGCGCCCCTCCCGCCAGTAATGGGCCCGCACTACACTGCGGGCATTACATGGGGAACAACATGGCACGCATTCTGATCGTCGACGACTCACCGTCGCAGCTGTTGGGGATACAGCGCATCGTCGAGAAGCTCGGGCACCAGATCCTGACCGCCACCGATGGCGCCGCCGGGGTCGAAACCGCCAAGGCCGAGCTGCCCGACCTGGTCCTGATGGACGTGGTGATGCCCAACCTCAATGGCTTCCAGGCCACCCGCACCCTCGCCCGCGACGAGGCGACCCGGCATATCCCGGTGATCCTGGTGACCACCAAGGACCAGGACACCGACCGCATGTGGGGCATGCGCCAGGGCGCCAAGGCCTACATCACCAAGCCGTTCTCGGAAGACGAACTGTCCGAGGTGCTGGAACGGGTGTTCGCCGGGCAGGGCTGAGACGCGCGCGGTAGTGCCGGCCGCTGGCCGGCAACCACGCATCACCGTCCCGGGCAATGAAGTTGCCGGCCAGCGGCCGGCACTACCTTCAAATGGTCTCGCCGAAGGCCTTGGCCAGGTTCCGGTACGCCTTCTTCTGCGCCTCATCGGTCGCGGCCGGGGCCACGATCTCGATTTCAACAATCTGGTCGCCATCCGGGTTGCCCGGCAGGCCACGGCCACGCAGACGCAGCTTGCGGCCGGCATCGGAATCGGCCGGAATCTTCAACTCCACCGCACCGCCCAGGGTCGGCACGCTGATGCTGGTACCCAGCGCGGCCTGCCACGGCGTCACCGGCAACGTATAGAGGATGTTGCGGCCATCGACTTCGAACCGCGGGTGTGCGGCGTACTCCACTTCCAGCAGCAGGTTGCCGCCATGGTTGCCCTGCCCGGCCAGGCGGATCACCTGGCCGGGGCGGATGCCCTTGGGCACGCGCACGTCCAGCTGCTTGCCGTTGACGGTGATGCGCAGGCTGTCGCCGCTGTAGGCCGCTTCCAGCGGAACCGACAGCTTGGCGCGGGTATCGCGGTTGGGCGCGTGGCCCTGGCTGCTGAAGCCCGGCCCCGGACCAGCGCCACCACCGCCACGCTGGCGCGCGAACAGGCTCTCGAAGAAGTCGCTGAAGCCTCCATTGGGGCCGCCACCGCCGAATACTTCCTCGAAATTGAAACCGCCAGCACCACCATAGTTCGGCGGCACGTTGAACTCCTCGCCCGGGCGATAGCCCTGCGCGCGCAGCTGGTCATAGGCCGCGCGCTTTTCCGGATCGCGCAGCGCCTCGTAGGCCTCGTTGACCGCCTTGAACTTGTCTTCGGCCCCGGCCTCCTTGCTGACGTCCGGGTGGTACTTGCGTGCCAGCCGGCGGTAGGCGGTCTTGATCTCCGCCTCGCCCGCGCTCGGTTCCACCCCCAGGGTGGCGTAGTAATCCTTGAATTCCATCCAGCTACCTCGATCTGCTTCGGCCGCGCCGGTGGCGCCGCCCCGGGTTCATTCTACGCGCCGGCATGCTACGCCGCCCCTCGTGCGGCCACGGTGAGGCCGACTGATCCTGCGCAATGCGGCTGCCATCCCCATGCGCCACGCTGTGGCTGGAAGCCCCCGCCGCAAAGCCTGAAGATGGGGCCTGCACACGGGTTTTCCAATGTCTTGACGCCCCTGTCCCATCCGGCCCACTAGCCTGCCCCAGCAAGGAGTTCCCCATGACCATCCATGTCGGCGACCGCATTCCGGAAGTGACCCTCAAGCGCATCCGCGAGGGCATCGAAACGCTCGATACGCATTCGCTGTTCGACGCACGCAAGGTGGTGCTGTTCGCCGTGCCCGGCGCGTTCACCCCGACCTGCTCGGCCCGCCACCTGCCCGGCTACGTCGAGAAGTTCCAGGCGTTCCGCCAGCGCGGCATCGACGTCTACTGCATGGCCGTCAACGACCCGTTCGTGATGAAGGCATGGGCTGCCGACCAGAGCGTGCCCGATGGCCTGCTGATGCTGTCCGACGGCAATGCCGAACTGACCCGCGCGCTCGGCCTGGAGCTCGACGCCAGCGCCTCGGGCATGGGCATCCGCTCACGCCGTTTCGCCCTGTACGTGGTGGATGGCGTGGTGCGTGCGGCCTGGATCGAGCAGCCCGGCCAGTTCGAAGTGTCTTCGGCCGAATACGTGCTGGAGCACCTGCCAACCTGATCTTCCACCGCAAGAGGAAACGGCCAGCCATGTCCACCAAGCCAGCCAAAGCCGCAAAGCCTGCCGCAAAGGTGCCCGGCATCAGTGACCGCAAGACCCTGCGCGAACGCGCCCGTCGCAATATCGAAGACGGTGCGATCACCGACAGCTACAGCGCCGATCGCAAGGTCGTGATCAAGCTGCTCAACGATGCACTGGCCACCGAGTACGTATGCGTGCTGCGCTACTACCGGCACTACTTCATGGCCAAGGGCATGCTGGCCGACGCGGTGAAAGCCGAATTCCTCGAACATGCACAGCAGGAACAGGCGCACGCCGGCAAGCTGGCCGAGCGCATCGTCCAGCTCGGCGGCGAGCCGGACTTCAACCCCGACACGCTGACCGCGCGCTCGCATGCCGAGTACAAGGAAGGCAGCGACCTGCGCGACATGGTCCGCGAGAATCTGGTGGCCGAACGCATCGCCATCGACAGCTACCGCGAGATGATCAACTTCATCGGCGACCGCGATACCACCACCAAGCGCATCCTTGAAGAGATCCTTGCACAGGAAGAGGAGCACGCCGATGAGTTCGCCGACCTGCTGGATGGGTGGATCGGGGAATAGCGGCCCCGCATACGCCTTGGTAGATGCCCACCTTGGTGGGCGCATTTATCGCGTGCCAACCAAGGTTGGCACCTACCAGAGCATGGATCCGTCGGGTCGCCGGGCCATTCCCAGCACCTACCGCAGGACGTTGAACCGCACCTGCGTCCACGCACCGTCGGCCGCCAGCGCGGTCAGGGTGTGTGCGCCCGGCTCGGCAAACTCGCGCTGCATCAACTGCGCGCCACGGGTCTGCGCGATCCAACGGCCATCCAGCAGCCAGTCCACCGCCTGCTCGCTGCCCAGCGCGCGCAGCTGCAGGCGCACGCCATGTTCGGCATTGGGTGCACGCGCCAGCGTGGCGCCATCATTGAGGCCATCGATGTGCAAGGCCACGCTGGCCTCACGCCCGTCGTCGCGGCAATCCGGCGACAGCGCCGGCAACTGCGAGGCAGCGCGCGTGGCCTTGGGCAGCCACGGTGACAACAACGCCGGCCAGCGCGCGATCTCTCGCGCGACTTCCTCATGCGGCAAACGGCAATCAGCGGATACACGCAGACCGGTCCGCGCGTCGGCCAGGTAACGCTGGCGCCCCGGTTGCCAGCGCCGCGCCTCGCGCTCGGGGAAGGTCGGTGGTGCCGCGCCGTCCAGCAGATAGGCCGACATCCGCCGCTGGCACAGTGCCGTCGGCAGGCCTTCGGCGCGTTCGCCGGTGGGCCAGCAGATATCTTCCTGGCTGACACTTGCCGGCATCGGTGCAGCAGCCGAATCGCCGCGCTGGCGCGGCAGGCTGTCCACCACTTCGAACATCAGCGGCAGCGCGGTCACCGCGCCGTACTGGCCCGGTAGCGGTGTGCCGTCCGGCCGGCCCACCCACACGCCCACGGTGTAGTGGCGCGTGCTGCCGATTGCCCACGCATCGCGGTACCCGTAACTGGTGCCGGTCTTCCACGCCACACGCGGGCGGCCACCGACATCGAACGTACCGACGCTGTAGCCTGGGCGCGGGTTCGATTCCAGCATTTCGCGCACGATCCAGCTGGCGCCCGGCGAGGCCAGGCGCCGCTCGATCATCGGTTCGTCATCGGTGTAGCGCACGCGTCCGGCAATGCCGTTGCGGTTCAGCGCCGCGAACGCGCCGACCAGATCTTCCAGCCGCGCACCGGTACCGCCCAGAATCAGCGAGAGGTTGGGCGTGCTGCCCGGCGGGAAGCGCAGCTGGATGCCGGAGTGCGACAGGCGCGCGGCGAAGCGCGCGGCCCCGACCCGCTGCAGCAGGTCCACCGAGGGCACATTGAGTGACAGCCGCAATGCACTGGAGGCACCAATCGGCCCATTGAAGGCCATGTCGAAATTGCCGGGCCGGTAGCTGCCGAAACTCTGCGGCGCATCGACCAGCAGGCTTTCCGAATGGATCAGGCCATCGTCCAGCGCCATCGCATACAGGAACGGCTTGAGCGTGGAGCCCGGCGACCGCCAGGCCTGCACCATGTCGACGTGGCCGAGCCGCTGGCGGTCACCAAAGGACAACGTACCGACGTAGGCACGCGCCTGCAGAGTCTGGTTGTCGACCACCAGCAAGGCCGCCGAAGTACGCTCGGGCAGTGTCGAGAAATAGCTCGCCACGCGTTCTTCCAGCGTGCGCTGCAGGCCGATGTCGATGCTGCTCTGGATGCGCGCCTGGCCCGGATGCGCCGAATGCAGGCGCTGCGCCAGCAGCGCGGCGTGCAACGGAGGTCGCAGCGAGCGTGCCACCACGTTCTCGATGCGCGCATCCTGCACTTCCTCCGGCGTCCACGCGCCCAGTTCGGCCATGCGTGACAGCACCTTGTCGCGCGCTTTCTGCGCGGCTTCCGGGTGGCGGTCTGGGCGCAGCCGGCTCGGTGCCTGTGGCAGTACCGCCAGCAAGGCGGCCTCGGCATGTGACAGCTGCGCCGCCGGCTTGCCCAGATAGGCCCAGCTGGCCGCTTCCACGCCCTCGATGGTGCCACCGTAGGGCGCGCGCTCCAGATACAGGGCCAGGATCTGCTGCTTGCTCAGATGCACTTCCAGCTGCACCGCGCGCAGCATCTGCTTGAGCTTTCCCCAGGGCGTGCGCGTATGCGGGTCGAGGATGCGCGCGACCTGCATGGTCAGGGTCGAGCCGCCGGAAACAATGCGACCACCGCGCAGCAGCTGGCCGCTGGCACGCAGGATGGCCAGCGGGTTGATACCCGGATGGCGCCAGAACCAGCGGTCTTCGTAGGTCAGCAGCGCCTGCAGGTACAGCGGCGAGACGCTGTCGATCGATGCCGGATAGCGCCACACGCCCTCGGCATCGGCGAACGCACGCAGCGGCGTACCGTCGGCAGCCACCACCAGGGTGCTGGTATCGCGCTGCTTCGGCAGCGGCGGCGGGAAGGCGAAATCCAGCACCAGCAGCAGCGCCAGCGTGGCGGCCGTGCCCCAGCGCAGCCACGGCCACAGCGGCCGCAACCGGCGGCGCAGGGCCGCCAGCCGGATCGACATCGTCTTCTTCATTGCAGCGTGCCGGATTGGAGCTTGCCAGCGGGACGGGCCGCGCCGTCGCGGCCCGTCCGCGCGGTCACGGCTGTACCACCGTGATCGTGGTCGGGTTGCTACGGCCGACGCCACGCAGCTGCGGCCGGTACATGTCCTCCACCAGCGGCGGCGGCACCGAGTAGGTACCCGGGGTCACCGCACGCACCAGATAGAACACGTTGGCCTTGCTGCCACGCGAGAGCTTCAGCGCAGCCACATAGCGGTCGTCGCGGAACTCCTCGTGCTTGGTATCGGCGGCTTCACCACGATCGCTGATGGTGATGCCATCGACCACCACGTCGGCCCACTGCTTCGCATCGCCCAGGTTGAAGTTCTCGATCTCCAGGCCCGCCGGCAGCAGATCGGTCAGCAGTGCATCGGGCATCGTGGTGTCGGCGGTAACGGTGACGCGCACGATCAGTGCTTCGCCTTCCTTCAGCGGGCGCGGCGACCACGGCTTGCCATCGGTGCCGTAGTAGCTGCGCTCAACGCCCAGCACGCTGTTGTCCGGCGCCGGTGCGCTGCGCGGAATACCGGCCACGTCGATGCTGGCGAACATCGGCGGCTGCCCCTGCGGGGTGAAGCGCACGCCGCTGGCCAGCTCACTGGCGCTGAAGTTGCGGCCGAACAGCTTGCGCTCGCCGATGGCTTCGGTGTTGCCACCGATCACCAGCTCACCGGCCACCAGCGCCTTCTGGTTGGCAGCAAGCGCCTTGCCGAGGCGGGCAATCGCCACCTGTTCCTGCGTGCTCAGCCACATCCAGCCGGCATTGCGGCGCGCATCCAGGCCACGGCCAAGATCGACCGCACGCGCATCCCAGGCCGGCTTGGCCAGCTTGTTTTCGTGGGTCAGCGCGATCATCAGCGCGTCATCACGGATGGCGCTGCCGTAGTCGCCGAAGTAGGACGGGCGTTCGCTGCTGGACTTGGCGAAGGCTGCGGTCAGCGCGGCCTGGCCACGCTTGGCATCACCCTGCAGCGACAGCGCCACGCCCAGATGGACCAGCGACAGGCCGCCGACCGCCTTGCTGCGCTCGTTGTCGTACAGCGTGCGCAGGGTGCCCAGCGGCGCACGGTTGACCCGGGCCAGCACATAGCCCGAATACGCCTGGTTGGCGAACTTCAGCTTCTCACGGTCGTCCTGGCCGTAGAACTGGTTGCCGCCGGACAGCAGGTCCTCGCTGAGCCGGTTCAGTGCCTTCTGCAGCACGTTGTCCGGCACCGCGAAGCCGGCGTCCTTGGCATCGAGCAGGAACTCGGTGATGTAAGGCGTCAGCCACGGGTTCACGTAGCCGTCGTCACCCCACATCGAGAAGTTGCCGTTGGCCACCTGCATCGACGCCAGGCGACCGAACGCACCTTCCATGCGTTCGCGACGGGTCTTGGCATCCAGGCCATCGGCACCGAGCATCGACGACGTCGCCTGGTCCAGGATCAGCGCGGCGTAGCCCTTGCTGGTGGTCTGCTCGGCACAGCCGTACGGGTAGTTCAGCGCGCCCTGCAGCGCACTGGCGAACGGAATCGGCGGCAGCGGGCTGACCAGCAGGCGGGCATTCACCGACTCGGACATCAGGCCATCGGTCAGGCTGTTGTCGAGACTGACCGCTGCCAGCGGATCCAGCGTGCGCACCTGCGAACGCAGCACCTGCGGCCACGCCGCACGCACCGGCAGCTCGTAGCGGCGATCGGCCTTGAAGCCGTTGCCGTCCACACGTACGCGCACCTTGGCCACGCTGTGGCCCTCACGCGCCGACAGCGGGAAACTCAGCGTTGTCTTGGCATCAGCATTCAACTGCACGCTGCGGCTGCCCTCGCCCAGGTTCAGCGGGCCCTCGGTGTCCACCTTCACGTTGAACTGCCCCGGCTTGCCGGTGAAGTTCTGCACGTCCAGGGTCACGGTGCTGCGGTCGCCCGGGGCGAGCACGCGCGGCATGCTGGCTTCGGCCAGGATCGGCGCGCGCACCACGGTTTCCACATCGCGCTTGCCGTACTGGTCATCGCTGTAGACCAGCGCCGACACCCGCAGCGTGCCGTTGAAGTCCGGCACCTTCAGGCGGATGCGGGCGATGCCCTTGGCATCGAGCTGCACCGGGCCGGAGAACAGGTCCACGGTCTGCACGCGCGCGGTCGGGCGCTTGGCCTGCGGCAATGCCTGCAACGCCATGTCGCCACCGAACTTCAGCTTGCCGGCACCGCCATCAAAGCTCTCGATCACCCGGCTGTAGATGTCGTAGGCATCGATGCCGAGGCGACGCTGGGCGAAGAAGTGCGCACCGGCATCGGGCACCGGGAAGCGGGTGATGTTGAGGATGCCCACGTCCACCGCCGAGACGGTGACGTGCGCCATCTTGCCGGCCAGCTGCGGTGCACTGACCGTCACCGGCAGGTCCTGCTCCGGGCGCATCTGCTTGGGCGCCACCAGGCCGACCGCCACGGTGCGGCCCTTGCGGTCCATCGGCACATGCACCACGCCCACGGCACGCGCCGGGGTGATCTTGCTCGGCGCACTGCCGCCACGGAACACCAGCGCGGTGATGTAGACGTCGTGGCGCTCCCAGTCGGCGGTGACTGGAATCTTGAAGGTCGACCCCGGCTTGGCGTCGATGTCCTGCACGTACAGCATGCGGTCGGTCTCGACCATCAGGATGCCCTTGCCGGCATGCGGCGGGGTCACCGTCACTTCCAGGGTGTCACCGGCCTTGTAGCCGGTCTTGTCCAGGCCCAGCTTGACCTTGTCCGGGCGCGCGTCCAGGCCGCGGTTGTCATCGCCCCAGCTCCAGCCGGCACGGAACGGGTAGCGGCTGGTCAGGCCGGTGGACGGATCGAACACGTCCACCCGGTACTCGCCCCACTCCACCGGGAAATCGAAGGCGACCGCGCTGCTGCCGGCGTCGACGGTGCGCGTTTCCTTGTTCTCGAAGCGGCGGGTGAAATCGTAGTCCCAGCGGTTGTCGTTGAAGGTCCAGTGGTAGTCGCGCAGCTCGCGTACCAGGGTGATCTTCAGGCCCTTGGCCGGCTGCGGCGCACCGACGGCATCCACACGCATCAGTTCGAAGCGCGCATTGCCGTTGGAATCAGCACCATCGTCGGGGTTGAACAGCGGCCGCACGCCGACCAGCGCGTTGGCCGGCCACATCACCCGCTTCAGGGTACGGGTGACCGTGCGGCCACCGGTTTCATACAGGCTGCCGGACAGCACCACGGCGATCGGTGCCTTGGCCTTGGCCGCCTCTTCCGGCAACGCAACATCCTCACGCAGCTGACCGTTGCCCGGCAGCGTGGTGTCGATCACGTCCTTGGCTTCGCGTGGCAGCTGCAGGGTCGGGTCACCGAAGAAATAGCCCGGCAGGCCCTCGACCGGCTGCTGCTCGGCGGCCACCGCCATGCGCGCGGTGAAACGGTTGCCGTCGGCCGGCGCACCGTACAGGTAGGCACCATTGGCCTGCAGGCGAAGGTCCTCGCCCGGCTTCAGCGTCTTCTGGGCGCTGTCCAGGTCCAGCTTCATGCGCTCGGGCAGGAACTCCTCGATGCGCAGGGTCATGCCCTGGATCGCGTCCTTGCTGGCCGGATCGGTGCGGAACTCGACCTGCCAGCGCCCGGTCGGCGCTTCAGCGGGAATGACCTGCTCGAAGTTGATGTAGCCCTGCTCGCCCGGCTGCAGGCGGGTCTCGCGGAAGGTCTTGCCGTCGGGCTGCTTCAGGCGCAGGAACACCGGCTGCGCCTTGACCGGCTTGCCGTCGTTGTCGCGCAGCAGGGCGGACAGGCGCACGGTCTCGCCCGGGCGGTACAGGTCACGGCCGGACCAGGCGTAAACGTCGAACCAGGCATTGTCACGACCGGCCACGGCAAATTCGCTCAGGTCCAGCGCCGGCTGGTTGAACGGCAGGAAGCTGGTGTCCTTGCCCGTGCTGGCGACCAGCACGTGGGTGGCATCCAGGGTGTAGTTCAGCAGCGCATTGCCGTTGCCGTCGGTGCTGCCCTTCAGCACCACCTCGCCCTTGGCGTCCAGCACACGCAGGTCGATGCTCTTCAGCGGCGCACCGTCCTTGAGGCCGGCGGTGTGCACGAACAGCTTGTCCTTGTAGGCGCGGGTATGCAGGCCGATGTCGCTGACCGAGAAGAACGCGGTATCGAACTCGCCTTCATAGTCGCCGGTGCGCTTGAGCAGGGCAAAGTACAGGCCCGGCTCCTGCAGTTCCTTGATGTCCTGGGTCGGCAGGTAGGTCAGCACCCGCTCGTTCTTCTTGCCGCCGAGGATGAAGCGGTTGACGTAGACCGGCTCGGCCAGTTTGTTGATCGGGCTGCGTTCGTAGTCGCTGCTCAGCTCCCAGCTGCCACGGCGGCCGCCGCGCTGGTACTGGCTGAAGAAGGTCGGCAGGTCCTTCTCGCGCACGCGCAGGAATTCGACGTCAACCTCGGGCACGTTCACCGAGACCACCGGCAGGCCACGGCTGTCCTTGGCCGGCAGCACGCTGCCCTGCGAGGCGAAGCCGACCACCGGCTTCAGCTCGCCGCTGAACACCTTCTGCTTCAGTTCCTTGCCCAGGCGACTGCCATCGGCGGCCAGCAGGTCGGGCGAGACCACCAGGCTGAACTCCTTGCCGGCCTCCACGAACGGATAGCGGAGGGTCAGGCCGTCATCGGACAGCGTCCAGCTGCTGTCGTCGGTGCCGACCTTCTCTTCGAAGCGCACCAGCTTGTCGAAATCCTGGGTGCCAACCAGCGGGCGCGAGAACTCCAGCGCCAGCGACAGGCCGTCATTCTTCTGGTCCGGGTAGGCGCGCAGCAGGGTGAATTCCTTCACCTGCTCGGCCTGGGTGGTGATCGCTTCACCGCTGGCCTTGGGCAGCTGCCCGCTGTCGTTGCGGCAGCCGGCCAGGCCCAGCAACAGGCCTCCTGCCAGTACCGCCGCCGCCCATCCCCACCGCTTCCGCCGTGCCGGACCGCTCATGTCGTCACTCCTTGATCGAGGTGGCCATTATAGGCAGGCCGCGTCAAGGTGTTGACGCGAATTCGGCAGGAATGCATCGGAACGGTGGCACCGGGCCGCGCCCGGCTGGATCGGATCCGTGCCGACCAAGGCGGTCCCGATAGCCGCCAACCTTGGTTGGCGTTGGGCCCGTGCCAACCAAGGTTGGCACCCACCAAAGCGTTGCTACCCCGGCAGGTACAGGTCCACGTAATCGGTCACCGGCATCGCCGCCAGCGCCACCGGGTCCAGCGATGCCGCCAGGATGCGCTGCTGCTGGGCGGTCGGGAAGCGATGGGCCAGGTGCCGGCGGAACTTGTCCATCAGCAGCGGAATGCCTTCTCCGCGGCGTCGGGCGTGGCCAAGCGGGTACTCCACCAGCACTTCCGGCAGTTCACTGCCATCGTTGAAGCGCACGCTGAGGCCGTTGGCGATGCTGCGCTTGTCCGGGTCCAGGTAGTCGGCGCTGAGCTGCGGATCCTCGTGGCAGGCCATCTTTGCGCGCAATGCGTCGATGCGCGGATCGGCGGCGACGTCGTCCTCATAGTCCTCGGCCACCAGCCGCCCATGCAGCAGCGCGATGGCGATCATGTACTGCACGCAGTGGTCGCGGTCGGCCGGATTGTGCAGCGGGCCCTGCTTGTCGATGATGCGGATGCAGGCATCCTGGGTCCGGATCGCGATGTGTTCGATGTCCTCGACGCGCCGCCCGGCCACGCGCAATTGCTGGTGCAGCGTGATCGCTGCCTCCACTGCGGTCTGGCCGTGGAACTCGGCCGGGTAGCTGATCTTGAACAGCACGTTCTCCATCACATAGCTGCCCAGCGGCCGCTCCAGCGTCAGTGCCTGGCCATGCATGGACACAGCCTCGAAGCCCCAGGTCGGTGCACTGAGCACGCTCGGATAGCCCATTTCACCCGTTGCCGCGATCAGCGCCAGGCGCACGCCACGGCTGGTGGCGTCGCCGGCGGCCCAGCTCTTGCGCGAACCGGTGTTGGGCGCGTGCCGGTAGGTCCGCAGCGCCTGGCCATCGACCCAGGCCAGCGACACAGCATTGAGCATGCGTTCGCGATCAAGCCCGAGCAGCTGCGCCACCACAGCGGTGGTGGCGACCTTGACCAGCACCACATGGTCCAGCCCGACCCGATTGAAGGAATTCTGCAGGGCCAGTACACCCTGGATCTCGTGCGCCTTGATCATCGCCAGCAGCACGTCGTGCACGGTCGGCGGCGGGCGGCGCAGGGCCTGCGCGTTGCGTCCCAGCCAGTCGCAGACGGCGAGGATTCCGCCCAGATTGTCCGACGGGTGGCCCCATTCGGCGGCCAGCCAGGTGTCGTTGAAATCGAGCCAGCGCACCATCGCGCCCAGATTGAACGCCGCCTGCACCGGGTCCAGCACGTAGTGCGTGCCCGGTACGCGTGCGCCGTTGACCGCGCTGATGCCCGGCACCACGGGACCGAGCAGCTTGCTGCAGGCCGGGAAGGACAGCGCTTCCAGACCGCAGCCCAGCGTATCAAGCAGGCAGTGGTGCGCGGTCTGGAACGCCAGCGGTGAGTCGATGCGGGCGTCGCGCACGTAGTCGACGATGTCCACCAGCAGCGCATCCCACGCTGCACGCTCGTTGGATGGGGTGTGGTTGTCGGACATCGTCGATCTCCTCGTTACGGTGCACGGTTGCCCGTGCACCATGCCAACCAAGGTTGGCATCTACCAAAGCAATTGGTCACTGCGGCCCGGTAGTCGCCAACCTTGGTTGGCGTTTACCAACGCATCACTCGGCCGGCACCCGCACCTTGCCTTCCATCAGCACGCGGGCGCTGCGGCTCATGATGGCCTTGCTTACTGTCCACTGGCCGTCAACGAGGCCGGCCTGCGCACCCACGCGCAACGTGCCGGAAGGGTGACCAAAGGTCACCGCTTCGCGTTCACCACCACCGGCCGCGCGATTGACCAGGGTGCCCGGAATCGCTGCTGCGGTGCCGATCGCCACGGCGGCGGTACCCATCATCGCGTGGTGCAGCTTGCCCATCGACAATGCGCGCGCATGCAGATCGATGGCCGAGGCCGGAATGGCCTTGCCGCTGGATGACACATAGTCCTGCGCCGGTGCAACGAACGCCACCTTAGGCGTGTGCTGGCGGGTCGCAGCGTCTTCCAGCGAGTTGATCAGGCCCATGCGCAAGGCGCCGTAGGCGCGGATGGTCTCGAATTTCTGCAGTGCCGCCTTGTCTTCGTTGATCGCCGGCTGCAGCTCGGTACCGGCGTAACCCAGGTCGGCGGCGTTGAGGAAGATGGTCGGGATGCCGGCGGTGATCATCGTCACCTCGAAACTGCCCACGCCGGGGACATCGAGGGTGTCGACCAGGTTGCCGGTCGGGAACATCGCGCCCGCATCGCCGTCATCGGACGGATCGATGAATTCCAGCTGGATCTCGGCGGCCGGGAAGGTCACGCCATCCAGCTCGAAATCGCCGATCTCCTGTACTTCGCCATCGCGCATCGGCACGTGCGCGATGATGGTCTTGCCGATGTTGGCCTGCCAGATGCGCACGGTGCACAGGCCATCGCGCGGCACGCGGGCAGGATCGATCAGGCCGTTGGCGATGGCGAACGGACCCACCGCAGTGCTGAGATTGCCGCAGTTGCCGCTCCAATCGACGAAGGCGGTGTCGATCGACACCTGGCCATACAGGTAGTCGACATCGTGGTCAGGCACCGAAGCGGTGGAGATGATCACGCACTTGCTGGTGCTGGAGGTGGCGCCGCCCATGCCGTCGGTCTGCTTGCCATACGGATCGGGCGAACCGATCACGCGCATCAGCAGCGCATCGCGTGCGGCGCCCGGCACCTGCGCGGCTTCGGGAAGATCCTGCAGGCGGAAGAACACGCCCTTGCTGGTGCCGCCGCGCATGTAGGTGGCGGGAATTCGGAGTTGCGGAAGAAAATTCATCGTCGGATCCAAGCGTTTGGATTTCAGGAAATGTCTTGCATCAGTGCGTCAAGGCCACGATCAACGCACCACACCCGCATGACGTCCACGCGGTCCGGCAGATCGAGGTAGTAGACGAGATAGCGTTCAAAGCCCGGAACCTGCATGAAGCGCAGGAGTGCCGGCAACTGTGCGGCGAGGTCGGCATGGCGGACGGAACCTGACGCAGGGAACATCGCAATACGTTGAAGCGTGGCCTCCAGCTCGGCGAGAAAGCGCTGACCCAGTGCCAGCCCTCCCTGTCGTGCGTACCACAGCGCGGCGTCGGCTGCGTCTGTCTCGGCCCGGGGCCTCCATTCAATCGCCTTCACGCTCCATCCTTTCGGTCAGCTCGCGACGCATCCGCTCGAATGTGGCCGCAGTCACCGGAACGGCAGGCCCAGAAGCCAGCCCCTCGGCAATCAGCTGCTTGAGCAGCTCTTCAGCCTTGCTGCGCTGGCGCTGGCGGATCAGGTCACGCACATAGTCCGACGTGCTGGAGTAGCCGCCTTCGCGCACTTCTTCGTCCACGAACTGCTTGAGCGGATCGGTCAGCGAAATGTTCATGGTGGCCATGAAACTCTCCTTTGGCAGTTTTTGCCAAGTCAGTGTGCGCCCTGCCCTGGTGTCGGACAAGCCCGCCCCCGGCCTCCGGGGGCAGGCATTCAGTCCGGCATCACGCCACCTTGGCGCCTTCCAGGAAGTCCTGGGCGAAGCGCTGCAGCACACCGCCGGCCTCGTAGATCGCCACTTCCTCGTCGCTATCCAGGCGGCAGGTGACCGGCACGAGCACGTCCTGGCCGTCGCGGCGGTGGATGACCAGGGTCAGCTCGGCGCGCGGGGTGCGCTCGCCGATCACGTCGAAGGTCTCGGTGCCGTCGATGCCCAGGGTCAGGCGGGTGGTGCCCGGCTTGAACTCCAGCGGCAGCACGCCCATGCCGATCAGGTTGGTACGGTGAATCCGTTCGAAGCCTTCGGCCGCGATCGCCTCCACGCCGGCCAGGCGCACGCCCTTGGCGGCCCAGTCACGCGAGCTGCCCTGGCCGTAGTCGGCACCGGCGATGATGATCAGCGGCTGCTTGCGGTCCATGTAGGTTTCGATCGCTTCCCACATGCGCATGACCTTGCCTTCCGGCTCCACGCGCGCCAGCGAACCCTGCTTCACGCTGCCGTCGTCGTTGCGCACCATCTCGTTGAACAGCTTCGGGTTGGCGAAGGTGGCGCGCTGCGCGGTCAGGTGGTCACCGCGGTGGGTGGCGTAGGAATTGAAGTCCTCTTCCGGCAGGCCCATCTTCGCCAGGTACTCACCGGCGGCACTGGACGCCAGGATCGCGTTGGACGGCGACAGGTGGTCGGTGGTGATGTTGTCCGGCAGCACCGCCAATGCGCGCATGCCAGACAGCGTACGCTCACCGGCCAGCGCGCCCTCCCAGTACGGCGGGCGACGGATGTAGGTGCTCTGCGGGCGCCAGTCGTACAGCGGGCTGACCGCCGCACCGTGCTCCACACGCACGTTGAACATCGGGTTGTAGACGCGGCGGAACTGCTCCGGCTTCACCGAGGCCTTCACCACCGCGTCGATCTCGGCGTCGCTCGGCCAGATGTCCTTCAGGCGCACCTCGTTGCCGTCGGTGTCCACGCCCAGCACGTCCTTCTCGATATCGAAGCGCACGGTGCCGGCGATGGCATAGGCGATCACCAGCGGCGGCGAAGCCAGGAAGGCCTGCTTCGCATACGGGTGGATGCGGCCATCGAAGTTGCGGTTGCCCGACAACACGGCGGTGGAATACAGGTCGCGATCGATGATTTCCTGCTGGATCTTCGGGTCCAGCGCGCCACTCATGCCGTTGCAGGTGGTGCAGGCGAAGGCGACGATGCCGAAGCCGAGCTTTTCCAGGTCCGGCAGCAGGCCGGCCTCTTCCAGGTACAGCTGCACCGCCTTCGAACCCGGCGCCAGCGACGACTTCACCCACGGCTTGCGCAGCAGGCCACGCTCGTTGGCCTTGCGCGCCAGCAGTGCGGCGGCGATCACGTTGCGCGGATTGGACGTATTGGTGCAGCTGGTGATGGCGGCGATGATCACCGCGCCGTCGGGCATCAGCCCCTGCGCCTGCTCGGCCTTGCCCGCTTCCAGCTTGGCTTCGTCGGCGATGCCGCGCTCGGCCAGCTCGGCGGTCGCCACGCGCTTGTGCGGGTTGGACGGGCCGGCCATGTTGCGCACCACGCTGGACAGGTCGAAGCGCAGCACACGCTCGTATTGTGCGGTAGCCAGGTCATCGGCCCAGAGGCCGGTGGTACGGGCGTAGTTCTCCACCAGCGCCACCTGCGATTCCTCGCGGCCGGTCAGGCGCAGGTAATCGATGGTCTGCCCGTCGATGTAGAACATCGCGGCGGTCGCGCCGTACTCCGGGCACATGTTGGAAATGGTGGCGCGGTCACCGATGGTCAGTGCCGCGGCACCCTCGCCGAAGAATTCAAGCCACGCACCGACCACGCGTTCCTTGCGCAGGAACTCGGTCAGGGCCAGCACCACATCGGTGGCGGTGATGCCCGGCTGCGGGCGGCCACTCAGTTCGACACCGACGGTGTCGGGCAGGCGCATCCAGGACGCGCGGCCCAGCATCACGTTCTCCGCTTCCAGGCCGCCCACGCCGATCGCGATCACGCCCAGCGCGTCCACGTGCGGGGTGTGGCTGTCGGTGCCCACGCAGGTATCCGGGAAGGCCACGCCGTCCTGCACGTAGACCACCGGCGACATCTTCTCCAGGTTGATCTGGTGCATGATGCCGTTGCCCGGCGGAATCACGTCCACGTTCTCGAAGGCCAGCTTGGTCCAGTCGATGAAGTGGAAACGATCTTCGTTGCGGCGATCTTCGATGGCGCGGTTCTTCTCGAACGCCTGCGGATCGAAACCTCCGCACTCCACCGCCAGCGAGTGATCGACGATCAGCTGCACCGGCACCACCGGATTCACCTTGGCCGGGTCACCGCCCTTGTCGGCAATCGCATCACGCAGGCCGGCCAGGTCGACCAGTGCGGTCTGGCCGAGGATGTCGTGGCACACAACGCGCGCCGGGAACCACGGGAAATCGAGGTCGCGGCGGCGCTCGATCAGCTGCTTAAGCGAATCGCCGAGCGTGGCCGGATCGCAGCGGCGCACCAGGTTCTCGGCCAGCACGCGCGAGGTGTACGGCAGGGTGGCATAGGCGCCGGGCTGGATCGCATCGACAGCGGCACGCGCGTCGAAATAATCCAGCGTGCTGCCGGGGAGGTTCTTACGGTAATCGGTATTCATGGGCTGGCGGAGTGCTTGAGGCGGGCCGGGTGCCGGCGGTGCGGCGGCGAAAGCATCCGGCCGGCACGCGGCCGGCCGGATGGGTACAGCAGGTGGATCAGACGCGCTTGTCGATGGCGACGAAGTCGCGGTCTTCCGGACCGATGTAGTTGGCGCTCGGGCGGATGATCTTGCCGTCGATGCGCTGCTCGACGATGTGCGCGCTCCAGCCGGCGGTGCGGGCGATCACGAACAGAGGAGTGAACATTGCGGTCGGCACGCCCATCATGTGGTAGCTGACGGCACTGAACCAGTCCAGGTTCGGGAACATCTTCTTGATGTCCCACATCACCGATTCCAGGCGCTCGGCGATGTCGTACATCTTCATGCTGGACTGTTCTTCGGACAGCTCGCGGGCCACGTCCTTGATCACCTTGTTGCGCGGATCGGAGACGGTGTAGACCGGGTGGCCGAAACCGATCACCACTTCCTTGCGCTCGACGCGGGCCTTGATGTCTTCCTCGGCTTCATCCGGGTTGTCGTAGCGCTTCTGCACTTCGAACGCCACTTCGTTGGCGCCGCCATGCTTCGGGCCGCGCAGCGCGCCGATGCCACCGCAGATCGCGCTGTACATGTCGCTGCCGGTACCGGCGATGACGCGGCAGGTGAAGGTCGAGGCGTTGAACTCGTGTTCCGCGTACAGGATCAGCGAGGTGTGCATCGCCTTCACCCACGATTCCTGCGGCTTCTCGCCGTGCAGCAGGTGCAGGAAGTGGCCACCGATCGAGTCGTCGTCGGTTTCCACGTCGATGGCGCGGCCGTTGTGGCTCCAGTGGTACCAGTACAGCAGCATCGAACCGAGGCAGGCCATCAGCTTGTCGGCGATGTCACGCGCGCCCGGATGGTTGTGATCGTCCTTCTCCGGCGCCACGCAGCCGAGCACGGACACGCCGGTGCGCATCACGTCCATCGGGTGCGCCGACGGCGGCAGTTCTTCCAGCGCCGCCTTCACCGCGGCCGGGATGCCACGCAGCGACTTCAGCTTGGCCTTGTACGAAACCAGCTCGGCGCGGGTCGGCAGCTTGCCGTGCACCAGCAGATAGGCGATTTCCTCGAACTCGCTGGTGTTGGCCAGGTCCAGGATGTCGTAGCCACGGTAGTGCAGATCGTTGCCACTGCGGCCCACGCTGCACAGCGCGGTGTTGCCGGCAGCGGTGCCGGACAGGGCGACGGACTTCTTCGGCTTGAAGGTCGGGGTTGCGGTCGTATCGTTCATGTTTCCCTCCGAAAACTTGATGGTGCAGGGTACTGCTTATTTCTTGGCGGCGAACAGTGCATCGAGCTGCTGCTCGAAGGCGTGGTAGCCGATGCGGTCGTAGAGTTCTTCGCGGGTCTGCATGGTTTCCACCACGTTGCGCTGGTGGCCATCGCGGCGCACCGCCTGGTAGACGTTCTCGGCGGCCTTGTTGGCGGCACGGAACGCCGACAGCGGGAACAGCTGGATGGCGACGCCGGCCGAGGCCAGTTCATCACGGCTGAACAGCGGGGTGGCACCGAATTCGGTGATGTTGGCCAGCACCGGCACCTTCACCGCGTCGACGAAGCGGCGGTAGGTATCCAGGTCGTAGGCAGCCTCGGCGAAGATGCCATCGGCACCGGCCTCGACACAGGCGATGGCGCGCTCGATGGCCTTGTCCACGCCGTCCACCTGGATGGCATCGGTGCGGGCGATCAGGAAGAAGTCCGGATCGGTCTTGGCATCGGCGGCCGCCTTCACGCGGTCGACCATTTCACCCTGCGAGACGATCTCCTTGCCCGGGCGGTGACCGCAGCGCTTGGCGCCGACCTGGTCCTCGATGTGGCAGGCGGCCGCGCCGGCCTTGATCAGCGACTTCACGGTGCGCGCGATGTTGAACGCGCTCGGGCCAAAGCCGGTGTCGATGTCGACCATCAGCGGCAGATCGCAGACATCGGTGATGCGGCGCACGTCCACCAGCACGTCTTCCAGGGTATTGATGCCCAGGTCCGGCAGGCCCAGCGAGCCCGCAGCAACGCCGCCGCCGGACAGGTAGATGGCACGGAAGCCGGCGCGCTTGGCCAGCAGGGCGTGGTTGGCGTTGATTGCGCCGATCACCTGCAGCGGCGATTCGGCAGCCAGCGCCTCACGGAAGCGGGCACCGGCAGAGAAAGGGGCGGAAGCAGTCATGCGGCAATCCAGGTTGAAGAACGGATGGGTAGGCGCAAGCACCATGCCAAGCTGCAAGCGATTGATTTCACGGGGATGACCGACACGCAGCCGCGAAACAAATGAAACATTGAAACAGATGTATCATGAAACATTCCGTCTGAACCCGCCGCCATGTACCTGCCCCGCTCGCCCCTGCGCCATGCCGATGCCGACCCCGGCCGACCGGTGATCTGGACGGTCAGCGTCTCGCGGCTGACCGGCCTGCTCGGCGACGTCATTCCCGAGTTCGACCGCCGCGCGCGCATCGAACAGATCAACCTCGGCTTCGAGGAAGCGGTGGATGTGATCGGCCAGCGCCTGCGTCGCGAGCACTGCGATGTGGTGATCGCGGGTGGCTCCAACGCCGCCTGGCTGCGCGGCCGGCTGGAGCTGCCGCTGGTGCCGATCCAGGCCAACGGCTTCGATCTGATGGAAGCACTGGCGCGCGCGCGACGCATCGCCAGCCGCATCGGCCTGGTCACCCACGCCAGCGACGTGCCGGTGTTCAGCAACTTCCAGCAGAGTTTCGGCCTGGATATCGAGCATCGCCGTTTCGTCACCCGCGAGGACGCACGCGACTGCATCGCCGACCTGCGCGCCAACGGCATCGAAGTGATCGTCGGCACCGGCATGGCCATCGACCACGCCGAACAGGCCGGCCTGCCCGGCGTGCTGCTGTACTCCGCCGACTCGGTGCGGCAGGCGTTCGAACATGCGCTGGAACTGACCCAGACCCTGGCACGTTCCGGCAGCAACCGCCCTGCCCCACGCCGGCGCCCCGCAGCGCGTGCCGATGCGCATGAACTGCTCGGCGACAGCGATGCGATGGCGCAGGTGCGCGCGCAGATCGCGCTCTACGCCCCGCATGACAGCACCGTGCTGGTCACCGGCGAAACCGGCACCGGCAAGGAACTGGTTGCGCGCCAGCTACACGCGGCCAGCGGCCGTCGAGGCCGCTTCGTCGCGTTGAACTGCGGCGCGATCAGCGAATCGCTGCTGGAAGCGGAGCTGTTCGGCTACAGCGATGGGGCCTTCACCGGCGCACGCCGTGGCGGCCGTGTCGGCCTGGTCGAAGCCGCAGACGGCGGGACGCTGTTCCTGGACGAAATCGGCGAACTGCCGCTACCGCTGCAGACCCGCCTGCTGCGGGTGCTGGAAGAACGTGAGGTCCTGCGCGTGGGCGCCACCGAACCGACCCCGGTGGACCTGCGCGTGGTGGCCGCGACACTGCAATCACTGGAACAGCGCGCGGCAGCCGGCAGCTTCCGCCGCGACCTGTACTACCGCCTGGCCGCGTTGCGTATCGCCCTGCCCTCGCTGCGTGCGCGGCGCGCGGATATCCCCTTGCTGGCACAGCACTTCTTCCGCCAGCTGCGCGGCATCGATGCGCCACTGGATGAGCATGCACTGGCGGTACTGACCACCGCGGAGTGGCCCGGCAACGTGCGCGAACTGCGCAATCTCATTGATCGTCTGCGCATCCACTGGCAGCCGGGCGAAGGGCTGATCGATGCGGCGCGACTGCTGCGGCTGGCGCCCGAACTGGTGAACGAGGGCGTTGCAGCATTGCCGGTGGAAAGCAACGGCAAGCGCCCGCCGCGTGCGCAGTTGGAAACGCTGTTGCAGGAACACCGCAATGACCGCGAGGGGATGGCGCAGGCGCTGGGCGTATCACGCACCACGCTATGGCGCTGGCTGCGCGCGGAGGGGTTGTAACCACTCGTTGCCTGGTGGGTGCGAACCTTGGTTCGCACCGCTCTTCCGTCAAGCATCTCATCCACGCATGGCGTGGATTTACCGGAACACACCAAATGCTACAGACGCGCTCCGGCTGCGCGCGGACGACGAGCGCTCAGCGTGCCCAGCGCGCTTCGATGGCGAACCGTCCACTCCCCACTGCAGCAGTCCACAACAGCAGCACACCTAGCGGCACTTCACTCAGATAGAAGAACCAGCTCAGCCAATCCGGCACGCTCAGTCCCGCAGGAATGCGCGCTATGCCATCGGTAAGCGCCGCCACCGCACAGATCGCCGCCAGCAGCAGGGCCGAGGGCCGGCTGAGCAGGCCCAGCACCAGCAGGCCGCCCGCAATCCATTCAATGCCGCCCAGCACCGGCGCACTGAACACCGGGAACGGAATCCCCGTATCGACCAGCGTATGCACCATGCGCTCGCGCCCCGCGTCGGTGAACACCTTGTTCCAGCCGGAGACGCAGAACATCACACCGGCGACGATGCGGGCAAGCAGCAGCAGGTAAGCCTCCACGCCACAACGCGGTGATGGCACGGCAAACAGGCAACGCCAGGAGGGCATGGCGACTCCGGAAATCGAGGGCATTCGTCGGAGTGTGCCGGTTGCTGACCTGCTCGCAGATGAAGCTGACCAGTCCGTTCGCGACAGCCTGCTCTTGTAGAGTCGAGCCATGCTCGACTGCCTTGCGCGCCAGAGCACCCGCAGTCGAGCATGGCTCGACTCTACAAAGAGCGTGCGTCAGTAAGCAGCAGCTCGATTTCCTCCACCTGCACCACCGGCACCTGCCACGGGTGATGCGGCACGATGCCCTGTTCGAAGATGCGCTGCAGCCGCTGCGGATTCCGAGGCAGGCAGAATTCCAGGCGCACGCTGTCGACCACTTCGGTGCGGCCCGCCTCACCCTGCACGGGCGACGCACCCACGCGCGGGCGGAACTGCTCGAACCCCGGCGCCGACCACCACATCCCGTGCTCGTAGTCGCCGGCCGCCAGCGCGTCCACCGCGAGGATGCCCTGCTTCACTGCATCCAGTGCTGCCGACGGCACGAACACCACCACACGGTACAGCGGCAGGCGTTGCATCAGGTTGCCTTACGGATACAGCAGGCGCTTGCTCCAGCGCCCTTCGGCACCGGCTTCATAGCACCAGCGTTCGTGCAGGCGGAACTGCGCGCCGTACCAGAACTCGATGCGGTCGGGTACCACGCGCAGGCCGCTCCAGCCGTCCGGGCGCGGCACGTCCTTGCCTTCGAAGCGGGCTTCGATCTCGGCCACGCGCGCGTCGAATTCCTCGCGCGTCGCCAGCGTCTTCGACTGCTGCGAGGCCCAGGCGCCGATCTGGCTCATGCGCGGGCGGCTGGCGAAATAGGCGTCGGCTTCAGCATCGGCAACCTGCTCGACACGGCCTTCGATGCGCACCTGGATACCCGCCTCGCGCAGGCTGCGCCACAGGAACAACAGCGCGGCCTGCGGATTGGCCTGCAGCTCCTGGCCCTTGTGGCTGTCCAGGTGGGTATAGAAGACGAAGCCACGCTCGTCGAAGGCCTTCAGCAGCACGGTACGCGCCGAGGGACGGCCCTGCGTATCGGCGGTGGCCACGGTCATCGCATTCGGCTCGACCTCGCGGCTCTGCTTGGCCTCGTCGAACAGGCCGGCAAACGTGGACAGGGCTTCGGCGTACAGGTCGCTCATGATTGCGTTCTTCTCACACGGATTGGGCTATTGTGGCTGCATGGCCGCTGCTGCGTATATGCCCCAGGTGAAAGGATTCCCCGAAACATTGGCCGAACAGGCGCTGGATGATGCGCTGGGCAGCGGTGCAGCGATTCCAGTATTGGCGATCAGCGGCCTGCAGGGGAGCGGCAAATCGACGCTGGCCGCGCAGGTGGTGGCGCGCGCCCAGGCACGCGGCCTGAACGCGGCCACGCTGTCGATCGATGACGTCTACCTCACCCGTGCGCAGCGCCAGCGACTGGCCCGCCAGGTGCATCCGCTGCTGATCACCCGCGGCCCGCCCGGCACCCACGACCTGCCGCTGGCCCATGCCGTGCTGGACGCCGTGGCCACACGCCAGCCCTTCGCGATGCCACGCTTCGACAAGCTGGCCGATGAACGCCTGCCCGAGGCTCAGTGGCCGCAGCTGCAGCAGCCATTGGACCTGCTGGTGTTCGAAGGCTGGTTCCTCGGCACACCGGCGCAGGATGACAACGCACTGGACAGCCCGCTGAACGCACTGGAGCGCGAGGCCGACGCCGATGGCCGTTGGCGCCGCTGGTGCAACCAGGCGCTGGCCCGCGACTACCCGGCGTTGTGGCAGCGCTGCGACCGCCTGTGGTTCCTGCAGCCGCCGGATTTCTCGGTGGTACCACGCTGGCGCTGGCAGCAGGAGCAGAACCTGCAGGCCGCGCAGCCGGGCCGGCACGGCATGAGCCGGCCTCAGCTGGAGCGCTTCGTGCAGTACTACGAGCGGGTCAGCCGGCAGGCACTGCACGCCCTGCCCGCCCTGGCCGACCACGTGGTGGTGCTGGACGGCCAGCGCCAGGTGCAGGACGTGCGCTGAGCACGCCTATTCCACCAGGAAGGTCACCCGCAGGTTGACCCGCCATTCGGTGATCTCGCCACTGCCGTTGGTGACCACCTTGGTCTCGTTCACCCAGGCGCCCTGGATGCCCTTGACCGTCTCGGAGACCTTCTTCAGACCGCTGCGCACGGCGTCCTCCACGCTCTTCGGCGAGGAGGCGGTGATTTCGATGACCTTGGCGACCGTCATGGCCTGTACTCCGGCTGGCGCGGGAGACCCCGCAGGAACGCCTACCCTGACGTGAAGAACGTAAAGGCAAGGGCACGGAGGTGTTAGCATCAGAGGGCATGAATCCTGCTCCGAACCTGATCCTGATCGGCCCGATGGGCGCCGGCAAAACCTGCATCGGCCGCCGCCTGGCCGAGCGCTTCACGCTGGACTTCGTCGATGTCGACCAGGCCATCGTAGATGCCGCCGGCGCCAGCATCCCGACCATCTTCGAGCACTCGGGTGAAACCGGCTTCCGCAGCCATGAGCGCGAAGCCTTGGCCCGTGTGCTGGAAGGCCGCGGCCAGCTGGTCTCCACCGGTGGCGGCGCCGTACTGGATCCGGACAACCGTGCGCTGATCGCCCAGCGCGGCTTCGTGGTCTACCTGCGGGTCAGCGTGGCCGCGCAGCTGGAACGCCTGGCCCGCGACAAAGGCAGGCCACTGCTGCAGCGCCCGGACCGCGAGCAGGTGCTGCACGATCTGGCTGCTCACCGCGACCCGCTGTACCGCGAACTGGCCGACCTCACCCTTGATACCGACCCGTATACCGCTGCCGACGCGACCGCCCACCTGGTGGTCAAGCTGGCCACGCAATGGCAGCGCCAGGACCTGACCGCATGACTTCCCCCGCCCTGCTGCAGGTCGCCGTTGGCGGCGACCGCCCCTACTCCATCACCATCGGCGCTGGTGCCCAGACCGACGGCACCGCGTTGGCCTCGCATGTGCGCGGCCGCCACGTGCTGCTGCTCAGCGACAACGAAGTGGCTCCGCGCTACCTGGCAGCCGTGAAGCAGACGCTGCTGGCCGCACGCCCCGACCTGATCGTCGGCGAGCACGTGCTGGCCGCCGGCGAAGCCTCCAAGACCCTGGCCGAATTCGGCCGCGCGATCGAAGCGCTGGCCGCGCTCGGCGCCACCCGGGATGCCTGCGTGTTCGCCCTCGGTGGCGGCGTGGTCGGTGATCTCGCCGGTTTTGCCGCGGCCTGCTGGATGCGCGGCGTGGATTGCGTGCAGCTTCCGACCACCCTGTTGGCGATGGTCGATTCGTCGGTGGGCGGCAAGACCGCGGTCGACATTCCGGCCGGCAAGAACCTGGTCGGCGCATTCCATCCGCCGCGCGCGGTCATTGCCGATACCCGCGTGCTGGCCACCCTGCCACCGCGCGAGCTGCGCGCCGGCCTGGCCGAAGTGGTGAAGTACGGCGCGCTGGGCGACGCGGTGTTCTTCGAATGGCTGCAGCAGCATGCCGATGCACTGCTGGCCGGCGAGGATGCGGTACTGTCCGAAGCCATCGCGCGCAGCTGCCGGCACAAGGCCGCCATCGTCGAGCGTGATCCGTTCGAGAAGGGCGAGCGTGCCCTGCTCAACCTCGGCCATACCTTCGGCCATGCCATCGAGACCGAACAGGGCTACTCGGCCCCGGGCCGCGATGCACTGAACCACGGCGAAGCGGTGGCGGTGGGCATGGTGCTGGCGGCAAAACTGTCCACCGACCTCGGCCTGGCCGACGATGCCGACCGCGCGCGCCTGCAGGCGCTGCTGGAGCGCCTGGGCCTGCCGGTGACGATTCCCGCAGGACTGGACCCGCAGGCCCTGCTCGGCCGCATGCGGCTGGACAAGAAGAACGTGGCCGGCCGCCTGCGCCTGGTGCTGTGGCGCGGCATGGGCCGCGCCGAAGTGGTGCCGGACGTGGATGAGGCGGCGGTGCTGAAGGTGCTGTCGGCCCGGTAGTGCCGGCCAGCGGCCGGCACGACCGCGTTGCGGCCGGGGTCACCCTGGCCCCGCTACAATCGGCGCCATGCACGTCTACCTGCAACATCCCGACGCCGGTGCGCAGGCACCGCGCTTCCTGCGCCTGAGCCTGCAGCCGGATCTGTTCGGCGGCTGGGAACTGCTGCGCGAGAGCGGCCGCGTCGGCAGCCGCTCGCAGCTGCGGCGCGAGCTGTTCCTGCAGGCCGACGAAGCCCGCCATGCCTTCGAGAAGGCCCGCGATGCCGAACTGCATCGCGGTTTCCAGATCCTCTCGCACGGCGACTGACGCCGCTGCCAACTTTCGTCCAAGGAATGCCCATCGTGACCAGCCCTCTCCGCAACGATCGCCTGCTGCGCGCCCTGCGCCGCGAACCGGTGGACTGCACCCCCGTCTGGCTGATGCGCCAGGCCGGACGCTACCTGCCGGAATACCGCGCGACCCGGGCCAAGGCCGGCAGCTTCCTGGCCATGGCCAAGAATCCGGAGATTGCCTGCGAGGTCACCCTGCAGCCGCTGCGCCGCTTCCCGCTGGATGCGGCCATCCTGTTCTCGGACATCCTCACCATTCCCGATGCGATGGGCCTGGAGCTGTACTTCGTCGAAGGCGAAGGCCCGAAGTTCCGCCACCCGGTGCGTGATGAAGCCGCCATCGCCAGGCTGGCGGTGCCGGACATGGAACAGGACCTGGGCTACGTGATGGACGCGGTGCGCCTGATCCGCCGTGAGCTGGACGGCCAGGTGCCGCTGATCGGTTTCTCCGGCAGCCCGTGGACGCTGGCCTGCTACATGGTGGAAGGCGGCGGCAGCAAGGACTTCGCGCGGATCAAGGCGATGGCACTGAACCATCCGCAGGCCCTGCACCGCCTGCTGGAGGTCACCACCGAGGCGGTGATCGCCTATCTCGGCGCGCAGCGCGCGGCCGGTGCACAGGCACTGCAGGTGTTCGACACCTGGGGCGGCGTGCTGTCGCCGTCGATGTACCGCGAGTTCTCGCTGCGCTACCTGCAGCGCATCGCCGAGGGCCTGGAGCGCGGCGAAGGCAACGAGCGCACCCCGCTGATCCTGTTCGGCAAGGGCACCGGCCTGCATCTGGAAGCGCTGTCGCAGACCGGTGCCGATGCGCTGGGCCTGGACTGGACGCTGGATCTGGACGAGGCGATGCGCCGCACCGGCGGCCGCGTCGCCCTGCAGGGCAACCTCGACCCGACCACGCTGTACGCCTCGCCGGATGCGATCGCCGCCGCAGCAGCACGCGTGCTCGACACCTATGCCGCCGGCAATGGCGGCTCGCGCGAGGGCCATGTGTTCAACCTCGGCCACGGCATGTCGCCGGACATGGACCCGGCGCACGTGCAGGTGCTGGTCGACGCGGTGCACGCGCACAGCCAGCGCTGAGCATTGCGCATGCGGTTGCGGCGCGATGTTGATCGCGCCGTGACCCGCAGTGCGCGATCATGACGTCCCCCACGCTGCACCGGCCACACCCCATGTCCACATCGCCATCGACCTACAACCGCCAGCGCCCCCTGCTGTGGCTGGTTTCGTTGGCGATCTTCATGCAGATGCTGGACTCGACCATCGTCAACACGGCCTTGCCGGCGATGGCGGCCAGCCTGGGAGAAAGCCCGCTGCAGATGCAGTCGGTGGTGTTCAGCTACGCGCTGGCGGTGGCCACTTTCATCCCCGCCTCCGGCTGGATTGCCGACCGCTACGGCACGCGTCGTACCTTCCTGGTAGCGATCATCCTGTTCACCCTCGGCTCGCTGGCCTGCGCGCTGGCCCAGCACCTGCACCAGCTGGTTGGGGCACGTGTGCTGCAGGGTATCGGCGGTGCGATGCTGCTGCCGGTCGGCCGCCTGGCAGTGATGCGTTCGGTGCCACGCGAGGACTTCCTGCGCGCGATGAGCTTCATCGCCATCCCCGCGCTGGTCGGCCCGTTGATCGGCCCGACGTTGGGTGGCTGGCTGGTCGAGATCGCGTCGTGGCACTGGGTGTTCCTGATCAACCTGCCGATCGGCGTGATCGGTTTCATCGCCGCGATGAAGATCATGCCCGACCACTACGCCAGCCATCGCACCCGTTTCGACCTGCGCGGCTACATCATGCTGGCCTTTGCGATGGTGGTGCTGTCGCTGGCGCTGGACGGCATCTCCGGGCTCGGAACGCCACATGCGCTGGTGATGCTGATGACCGTGGCCGGCCTGGCCGCACTGGTCGGTTACTGGCTGCATGCCGCCAACTCCACCGCGCCGTTGTTCTCGCTGGCCCTGTTCCGCGTGCCCAGCTACCGCATCGGCATCCTTGGCAACCTGTTCTCGCGCATCGGCAGCAGCGCCATGCCGATGCTGATCCCGTTGCTGCTGCAGGTCGGCCTGGGCCTTGGCCCGATGAACGCCGGCCTGATGATGGTGCCGGTGGCGGCGGCCGGCATGGTGTCGAAGAAGCTGGCGGTGAAGCTGGTCGAGCGCTACGGCTACCGCCGCGTGTTGATGGTCAACACCGTGCTGGTGGGCCTGGCGATGGCCAGCTTCATCCTGATGACACCCGGCCAGCACCTGGCCTGGCGCCTGCTGCAGCTGGCGTTCTTCGGCGCGGTCAATTCACTGCAGTTCACCGTGATGAACACCGTGACGCTGCGGGATCTGGACCGCGAGTTCGCCAGTTCCGGCAACAGCCTGCTGTCGATGGTGATGATGCTCGCCGCCGGTTTCGGTGCCGCGGCGGCCGGCAGCCTGCTGGCCGCGTTCGGCAATCACCTGGACAGCAACAGCGCCACCGCGGCACTGCATGCGACGTTCCTGTGCGTGGGCGCGATCACCCTGACCTCGACGATGATCTTCTGGCAGCTGCCCGACACCAAGCCGGAGCCACGGCAGGTCGAGCACGTCGCGGAGTGAGGGGGTTCGGCAGGGCTGCGCCCTGCACCCGCTAGAAGCCGCAGCAACAGCAAAAACCGGCTCTGTGAATGCTGTGCGCTGGGCGGTGCGGTGTGGGGCTTCAGGACACGCCGTAAACCCATCCTTGGGGGCTCGATGGCGCCATCCATGGCGCCAACGGTCCTGCAGCCCCACACCGCCCCACCCCCGACAGTTTCCCGGTGACGGTAAGTAGATCCACGCCATGCGTGGATGAAACTTCATCGAAATCGAATATTTCGATATCGGAAAGATCTGAGCCGAGCATGGCTCGGCTCTACAGAAAGCAACTGTCGGCACCTCGCGAGAATCTGTCGAAGGCGGGGTGGGTCCGGTTGCGGGGGCGTGAGCCGCATGGGCCCGAGGCATGCCTCGGGCGAGTTGGGCAGGAGGCCCAACCCCGGTCTTGCCGTGTGCGCAGGACAGCGCACACGAGCAAGCGGCGACCGAGCTTACATGGGTGAGGGCGCTTTGCTTGCGAAGCATTGCTTCGCAAGCGCCCGAACGCACAGCCGCCAGCGGCTGGGCCGGGCCCCGGAGGGGGACTTGCAGCGTCCCCCGCAACCGGACCCACCCCGCCATCCCACGGATTGCACGCTTTTGACGTTGACGTTGCTTCTGCAGGTGCAGGGCTGCAAGCCCTGCAATAATCCCTACCTTCCCATCACCCGGGCAATCGCTTCCACCAGCAGTTCCCCGGTCACCGGCTTGCGCAGGAAGCCACCGATGCCGGCCGCCTCCACCTGCTGCTGCAGGTCCGGGTCAGTACGCGCGGTCACCGCCAGCAGCGGCAGCATGTAGCCCTGGTTGCGCAGATGCTGGGCCAGCTCGAAGCCGCTCAGGCCCGGCAGGTCGAGATCCAGCAGGCCGACGTCGAAATCACCGGCACTGATCTCACGCAGTGCCGCCAGCGCATGGCCCGCATGTACCACCTCGTGCCCGCGCGCACTCAGCAGCCCGCGCACTACATCGGCCACAGTCGCGTCGTCCTCCACCAGCAGTACCCGCAATGGCGGCATGTTGGCCGCGTCCTCGCGGTGCGTTTCACCATCTGCTTCGGCATCGGCATCGACCACCATCGGCAACGGCAACGTCACGCCGAAGCAGGTGCCGCGACCGAGCTGGCTCTCCACCTGGATCCGCCCTTGCATCGCATGCGCCAGTTCGCGGCAGATCGCCAGGCCCAGTCCACTGCCGCCGTACTGCGCCGCGGTACGTGCACCATCGGCCTGCTCGAAGCGGCGGAACAGGCGTTGCTGTTGCTCCTGGCTGATGCCGGGGCCGGTGTCGCGCACTTCGAAATGCAGAGATCGCAGCTCGGCGTCGCTGCGCGCGTGCAGGGTGATGGTGCCGCGGCTGGTGAACTTGACCGCATTCGAGAGCAGGTTCAGCAGGATCTGCCGTACCCGCATCGCGTCGCCGGTGGCCTGCAGGCCGGGCGGCAACTGGTTGTCGAGGGTGAAGCGCAGGCCCTTCTGTGCAGCCAACGGGCCCATCAGCGCCGCCAGGTCCTGCAGCAGGCAGCTCAGCGCGAACGGCTTGGACTGCAACTCCAGACGGCCGGATTCGATCCGCGCCAGGTCCAGCGCATCGTTGACCAGATGCAGCAGGTGCTCGCCGGCGTGGCGGATTGATTGTGTATAGCCGCGCTGCTGCGGATCCAGCGGTGAGGACAGCAGCAGCTCACTCATGCCGAGCACACCGGTCATCGGCGTGCGGATCTCATGACCAAGGTTGGCCAGGAAGCGGGTCTTGGCCGCCGACGCCTGCTCGGCCAGCTCCTGCTTGTGCAGCGCCAGCTGATAGGCGTGGCGACGCTGCAGGCGCCGACGGTACAGCCAGGCGAACCAGCTGGTCAGCAGCAGCGCGAACGAGGCCAGCACCAGCAGGCCGGGCAGGCTGCGCCACCACGGTGGCTGCACGCGGAATTCCAGGCTCTGCACCCGTGACCAGACATGGTCGGCCGACCGCGCCTGCACTTCCAGCCGATAGCTGCCCGGTGCCAGCCGCGAGAACAGGCGCTCACCGGCCGGTCCCACTTCCACCCAGTCCGGGTCATAGCCGGCCAACCGGTAACGATAGGTATTGGACGCCGAATCGGCGAACGACAACAGGCGCGCGACGATGCGCAGATCGCGGTCGCCATCGGCGATCTGCAACGGCGTGTCGTGGGTGAGGTCCAGCACCTGCTCGTTGCGACGCACCTCCACCCGCTCGATCACCAGCGGCGCACGCCGCATCGAGGGCCGCACCTGCTCCGGGTCGAACACCACCACACCGGCCGGCGTACCCGCCACCAGATGGCCGTCTCCCGACATCACCAGCGTGTGCTCGCGGAATTCCTGGCTCGGCAGGCCGTCATGCACGCCATACAGGCGCACGCTCTGGCCATCGGCGCCGATGCGCACCAGGCCACGCGCGCTGGTTGCCCACGCCACCCCCTGTGCATCGACCACCAGCCCCGAAGCGGAGATCGCCGGGTAGCCCTGCTCGGCACCGATCACGGCCTGCCGCTCCAGCCGGCCCTGGCTCCAGCGGTAGCGCGACAGGCGGCCATCCTCGGACAGCCAGACCTGGCCATCGCTGCCCACGTGCAGTGCATGGATCGCGGTCGCCGGTGCGCCCGGCACCGGCTGGAAGCGCTCGCTTTCCGGCAGCCACTGCAGCAGGCCTCGGCTGCTGGCCAGCCAGATATGGTCCTGCGGCCCGCATTCCACATCGAGATTGAGCTGGCCCTGCTGCAATCCGCGCTGGCCATTGTCCAGCTGGCGCCGCAGGCGCCCATCCAGATCGCGCTGCTGAAGACCCGACGGCAGCATCAGCCAGAGGCTGTCACCATCACAGGTCATCATCGATTCGATGACCCCTTCCATGGTCGCGTCGGCGCCGGCATCCCGGCCCCAGCGGCGCAGATCACGCCGCTTCGGGTCGTAGCGCAGCAGCGCGTCGTTGGAGCCGATCCAGACCTGGCCGCGGCGATCCTCGCGCACCGAGGTCAGCCAGTGCATGCCGTTGACCCAGGTGCGGTGCTGTTCGATGCGGCCGCTCTTCGGATCGAAGCGGTCCAGCGCGCCGTGGCTGCCGACCGTCCAGATGCCGCCGTTGCTGGATGGGCTGGTACCCAGCACGAAGGCATTGCGCAGCGAGCGCGGGTCGTCCTCCAGCCGCGACAGCACCGAGAACTGCCACCAGCGCGGCAGCAGGTGCCACAGGCCGGCGTTGGTGCTGGCCAGCCAGATGCCCCCCTCGCGATCCTCGTAGGCGCCGGTCCAGTTCGGGCGTACCGGGCCACGCGCCACCGCGCTGTACAGCGGCACGGCCTGGTACTGGCCATCGACCGCGCGGCCAAGGCCGGTGCGGGTGTCCAGCCAGTGCCCGCCCTGCTCGTCGCGCAGCATCATGCCCAGCACCTGTTCGCCTTCGGGCAGCTTCCAGGACGGTGCCTCGAAACGACCATCGGGACGACGCACGATGGCACCGGCCATCGTGCTGATCCAGAGGCTGCCATCGGGCTCGGCCGTCAGGCCATTGATCAGCAGGCTGGGAACGATGCCGGCACCAACCCGTTCAAAGTCCGTGCCGGTCCAGCGCGCGACACCATGCTTGGTGCCGATCCACAGGCTGCCATCGGCCAGGGTTGCCAGATAAGGCACCGATGCGGCCGGCAGGCTGCGTGGGTTGTTCGCTTCGGGCAGGAAGCGCTGCAGCCGGTCCTGGTTGTCCAGGCGGTACAGACCACCTTCGTGGGTGCCGAACCAGACCGAACCATCCGGCGTGGTGGCCAGGCTCCAGACCGTGTTGGTGCCCATCAACGGCTGGCTGCTGCGGTCGTAGAAATGCAGCTGGCGGCGATCGGCCGACATCCGTACCAGGCCCGCGTTCTCGGTGCCGATCCAGAGCTGGTTGCGGGCATCGACCAGCACCGTCCAGATGCGGTTGTCGCGCAGGCCGTCTTCCGAGCGCCAGATCCGGTAGTTGCGCCCGTCGTAGCGGGCCAGACCGTCGTTGGTGGCGATCCAGAGGTAACCGTAACGATCCTCGGCCATGCGGTTCACGGTATTGGACGGCAAGCCGTCGAACACCGTCACCTGGCGCGGGCTCGGTGGCACCGGCTGCGCCGCAGCGGGCGACAGGCAGCACAGGAGGACCAGCAGCAGCATCGCCGCCCGCAGATACACCACCGATTGCCTCCTCACGCTGCTTCTGATGATTCCCGCACTACGGGCGTCGGCATGGTAAACCGAAAGTCGCGCCGTTCACGCCCGGCACTGGCGCATTCAAAGGGCGGTTTGTCGTTTTGCGCGCGCCTGGGCAATGGCAGTCACCAGCATGTCACCGGTCACCGGCTTGCGCAGGAAGCCATCGAACCCGGCCGCCAGGACCTGGGTCTCGGCGTAGGCATCGGAGCGCGCGGTGACCGCCACCAGGGGGAGTTCATAGCCCATGGTACGCAGCTGGCGAGCG
Source organism: Stenotrophomonas sp. 80084_Sma (assembly GCF_056481995.1). Taxonomy (NCBI): domain Bacteria; kingdom Pseudomonadati; phylum Pseudomonadota; class Gammaproteobacteria; order Lysobacterales; family Lysobacteraceae; genus Stenotrophomonas; species Stenotrophomonas sp. 80084_Sma. The sequence goes on from NZ_CM151177.1 coordinate 3,606,332, forward strand.
ATGGCGGTGCCGTCCAGCGCGGGCAGATCGAGATCGAGCAGGCCCACGTCAAAACCATCGGTGGCAATCTCCGAAAGCGCGCCCAGGCCATGCAGCACGTGCACCACGTCGTGGCCACGGCCACGCAGCAGGCCGGCGATGACCTCGGCCACGGTCGCGTCATCTTCCACCAGCAGGATGCGCAGCGGCGGCAGCACCGGCAGCACCGGCGACTCGCCCGGCGCATTGGCGGCCTGCCGGATCCAGGGCAGCGGCAACCACACCCGGAATCGCGCGCCCTTGCCCGGCTGGCTGTCCACTTCGATGCGTCCGTTCATGGCCACGGCCAGCTCCTGGCAGATCGCCAGGCCCAAACCGCTGCCGCCATAGCGCGACGCGGTGCGCGGGCCGTCCGCCTGTTCGAAGCGATGGAACAGGCGGTCCTGCTGTTCGGCGTTGATGCCCGGGCCGGTGTCATGCACTTCGAAGCAGAGTCCGCCACCGTTCTCTTCCAGGCGCACGGCAAGGCCGACGTGCCCGCGCTCGGTGAACTTGATTGCATTGCCCAGCAGGTTGAGCAGGATCTGCCGCACGCGCATCTCGTCGCCGCTGACGCTGATCGGCCCCGGCGGATCGCCCCCACGCTGGAACCCCAGGTTGCGCTGCTTCGCCATCGGCTCCATCAACGCCTGCACCTGGTCGAGCAGGCCAGCCAGATCGAACGGGCGCAGGTCGAGCTCCAGCCGGCCTGCCTCGATGCGGGCCAGATCCAGTGCGTCATTGACCAGCCGCAGCAGGTGGCTGCCAGCCTGCTGGATCGAGCCTGCATAGCTGCGCTGCACCGCATCCAGCGGGGTGGCCAGCAGCAACTCGCTCATGCCGAGCACACCGGTCATCGGCGTGCGCACCTCATGGCCCAGCGTGGCCAGGAACCGGCTCTTGGCCTGGGAGGCCTGCTCTGCCAGTTGCTGCTTGTGCACGGTCAACTGCCATTGCTGGCGGCGGCGCAGGCGCGCACGGATCGACCACACCAGGATAAGCAGCAGCAGCGAGCCGATCAGCAGGTAGCCGAAGATCGCCATGCCGCTGCGCCACCAGGGTGGCAGCACCTTCACCTGCAACCGCTGTGAAGGCGTCCACGTGCCACTGGCCGTTGCCGCCTGGACTTCAATGACGTAGCTGCCGGTCGGCAGCCGCGACAGCGTGCGCTGGCCGTCACCGCCCTGCTCCACCCAGTTCTGGTCGTAGCCCTGCACCCGGAAGCGGTAACGGTTGCCCTGCGGATTGGCATAGGAAAGCAGTCGCGCATCGATCTGCAGATCACGATCATCCGGCCCCAGCAACAGCGTGCCGGTGGTCGGCAGCGGTTGCCAGCCACGGGCATCATCGCGCCGCACGCGGACCTCGGCGATCACCAGCGACGACGGCGGCAGCACCGCATCGGCAGCATTCACATCGAACACGACCAGGCCGGTCTGGGCCACCGCGAGCACGCGACCATCGGCATTCACCGCCGGCGGCCTGCTGGTGAACTCGGCGTCGGGCAGGCCATCGCGTTCGTTGAACTGCTGCAGGCGGCGCGTCTTCGGGTCCCACCGCAGCAGGCCACGTGGCGTGGTCGCCCACAGGCGGCCGTCTTCGGCCAGCGCCAGTCCGCCCATGCTGACCGAGGGCACGCCAGCACTGCCATCGATGCGCTGGATCAGGCGCAGGCTCATGCCATCCCATTGGTAGCGTTCCAGCGCGCCCTGCCGGGCCAGCCACAGCTGCTGCGGATCCACCCACACCAGATCGTAGATCAACCCGCGCGAAACGCCCGGCACCGCTTCGAAGCGCCCGGCCTGTTCACGCCAGATCCCCATGTCGCCCATCACCCAGGCCTTGCCCTGGGCATCAAAGCGGATCTGCTCGACAGGTGAATCGGCGGTCTTGCGGAGATCCTCCAGCGGGTAACTACGCAGCACGCGGCCATCGGCGCTGCGCTGCTGCAGGCCCAGGTTCATCACCGACAGCCAGACCGTGCCATCGGGGGCCTGCCGCATCAGATCGATGCGCTGGCGCAGATCGGCTCCCCCATCGATATGCCAATCGTGCAGTGCGCGGGTCGCCGGGTCGTACACGCTGATGCGGCCGGCACGCCCCAGCCACAGGCGCCCGTCCGGCCGCGGCAGCACCGACCACACCGCCCCGCTGCCGATCTCGCGATCGCTGGCCAGCAACTTCAGTACTCCCTGCGCGTCCAGCTGGTACACGCCATGCGCTGAGCCGACGTAGTAATTCCGGCCATCACTGGCTGCACTCAGCAGGTACTGGCTGTCCAGCGGCTTGCCGTCAAGCTGGTTCCAGATCGAAAACCGGCGCCAGTCCGGCGGCAGGTAGGCCAGGCCCTGGGTCAGCAGCGCAACCCACAATCCGCCCTCATGGTCCTGCATCAGATCAAGCACACCGCTCTGGGCAGTGAGGAAGCCACTGCCGCGGTCGCCGTCGAGCCGCCGCAGCATGCTGGCATCTCCACGCAACAGGCCATCGGAGGTGCCCGCCCAGTAACCGCCCTGGCGATCGGCCAGCACCAGTGCCGAACGCAGGCGCGCACTGTCGGCCCAGCGCGGACGGCTGACCCGGTCCTGCGCGTCGATACGGTAGAGGCCGTCATTCTGGCTGCCGGCCCAGATCGAGCCATCGGGGTCGCGGCTCAGGCGCAACACACTCAGCGCCCCCAGTTCGCGCGGCGCGACAGCCTCGAATCCAGTCCCGTTCCAGCGCGCAATGCCCGCCTCGGTGCCGATCCACAGTCGCCCCTGCGCGTCGACAAGGCTGCTGTAGATGGTATTGCTGGGCAACCCGCCAGGACGGGCCGGATCATGCTCGAAGAAGCGCAGGCTGCCGTCTTCACCGAAACGGCAGACGCCATGGCCACTGGTGCCGATCCACAGTGCATCCTCGGCGTAGGCCAGCGTCCAGAACTGGCTCATGCAGGGGCCGTTGACCGCATCGAAGGTCTTGAAGCGTTCGCGGTCGGCATCCAGCCGGGCCACGCCCTTGCCATTGATGCCGACCCAGACGCGGTCCAGGGGATCGACCAGCAGGGTCTCGATCTCGTTGCCGGGCAGCGAGCCCGGCTGCTCCGGATCATGTTCCCAGACCCGCAGGTTGCCGCCGTCATAGCGCACCAGGCCACCATCGGTGGCCGCCCAGATATGGCCCTGGCGGTCCTCGGCCAGCGCCAGCACCATGCGCGAGGGCATGCCTTCAGCTGCACCGAAACGGCGCAGGCGCGGTGTTTCCGCCATGTCGAGGGCCGTGGCCGCCGTGGCGAACGCCATCAGCAGCAGCCCCATTCCCGCGATGCCTCGGCACCACAGGCGCCAACCGCTCGTCATCCTGAACCCCCCTGTCCTGTCCCGATTGTCACACAGGGCCGGGTTCATGGCTGCAACAGCCTGTTTCCACCGGTGGACCCACCACGAACTGTTGCAGCCATGCACGCAACGTTGGCGGGGGGCTGTGCGTATGATCGCAACGTCCCCCTTCCGGAGCCCGCCATCGATGCGTCCCTGCCTGGCCCTGCTGCCGATGCTGCTCGCCACCGCCCCCGCCTGGGCGGATGCAGATACCTATCGCCTCGATCCGGTGCATACGCGTGTGCTGTTCACCATCGACCACGCGGGTTACTCGCAGGCGATGGGGACGGTCTCCGGCAGTGAGGGCCGCCTGCAGTTCGATCCCGACAACTGGCGCGAGGCCACACTGGATGTCGAGGTCCCCGTGTCGCGATTGGACCTAGGTGATGCCAAATGGAACCAGGCCACGCTGGCCCGCAGCCTTCTGGATGGCGAGCGTTTCCCGAAGGCACATTTCGTCTCCAGCCGGGTCGAACCGATCGATGCCAAGCGTGCGCACGTGATCGGTACCCTGACCCTGCGCGGCGTCAGCCAGGAAGTCACCCTGGACGTGACCCTCAACGCCATCAAGCGCTACCCCCTTCCCCCGTTCCGACGCACCGCCGGTTTTTCCGCCAGCACCACGCTGAGCCGGCGCGCGTTCGGCATCACCGCCTGGCCGGGCGTCATCGGTGATGCAGTACAGCTGAGGATCGAGGCTGAAGCCACCCTCGACCGCAGCGACGCCCCGGGAACTCCCGCTCCCGTTCCGCACTCCGACCCCAAGACGGCCCGCTAGAGGACCTTTCATGACCGCCAAGAACACCCCCGCCGCCTGGGGGAGTGTCAGCCAGATCCTGCATTGGTTGATCGCACTGCTGATCCTCGCCCTGGGCGTGGTCGGCCTGACCATGGGCGAACTGCCCAAGACGCCCAAGTACTTCTGGGTCTACACCGCACACAAGTCGATCGGCATCACCGTACTGGCGCTGGTGCTGTTCCGCCTCGGCTGGCGCCTGTACGCCGGCGCCCCCAAGCCGGTGCCGGGCGTGCCCAGCTGGCAGGAGCGCATCGCAAGCGCCACCCACGTGCTGTTGTATGTGCTGATGTTCGCCATCCCGCTGTCGGGCTGGCTGTACGACTCGGCCAGTGGCCTGCGCCCGTTCCGCTGGTTCGGCCTGGTTGATGTGCCCAAGCTGAGTGGCCCGGATCCGCAGGTCGTCGCGGTGTCCCACGCCATCCACGAATACGGCTTCTGGCTGTTGATCGCGGTGGTGCTGGCCCATGCCGGCGCTGCCTTCTACCACCACCTGTTCCAGCGCGATGCAACGCTGTCCCGCATGTTGCCGCGCGGCTGGCTCGCCTCCCCTCAGAAGGACTGACCGATGAACCTGAAACTGACCACTCCGGCCGCCGTGGCCGCCGCCCTGGCCGGCATGCTGGCCACCGCCCCGGCGCTCGCTGCGGACTACGCGCAGGCCCCCGGCGCCGGCTCGATCCTGGTGTTCGCCACCAAGTACGACGGCGAAGTGTTCACCGGCAGCTTCCCGGGCTTTGCCACCAAGCTCAGCTTCGACCCGGCCAACCCGGCCGCCGGTTCGCTGGACGTGGTGATTCCGCTGGCCGGTGCCAAGAGCGGCAACAGCGACCGCGACTCGACCCTGCAGACCGCCGACTTCTTCAACGTCGGCAAGTTCGCCACTGCGCGTTACACCGCCAAGGGCTTCCGTGCGGTGGGCAACGACCAGTTCGCCGCCGACGGCACGCTGGAGCTGCGCGGCGTCAGCAAGCCGGTCACCCTTACCTTCACCTGGAAGCCGGGCACCCAGCCGGTGTTGACCGGCAAGGCCACCGTCAAGCGCCTGGACTTCGGCGTCGGCAGCGGTGACTGGGCCGACACCAAGACCATCCCGGATGAAACCGCGATCAGCACGATCGTGAAGTTCGACGCGAAATGATCAACGGGCCGGGGCACCGCCCCGGCCATCATCTCCGGTGGTGCCGGCCGCTGGCCGGCAACCTCACCGATGCGGGCAGGTGCCGGCCAGCGGCCGGCACTACCGATCGACGGCCAGCCACGCCCGAACCGCAGCCGCGTCGAACGGCCAGTCCAGCTCACGGTCGCCGCGCTCGTCGCGCAGCACCGGCACCCGCGCGCCGTAGCGCGATTCCAGCGCTGGCTGGTCATCCAGGAACACCGATTCGAATTCCGGCGCCCGGGCCTTGGCCAGCTCGGCCAGCGCCATGTCGCACAGGTGGCAGTCGTCACGCTGGAACAGAGTCAACACCGGCAGGGTCCCCTTGGTGGAAATGCTGCGCCGCAGCCATTGAAGTGCGGCGTGAACCGCTAGAATAGCGGTCTCTTCCGGTACCCGCAGTACGGCAACCATGGCTGTCAGCACGTTCGACGTTTTCAAGATCGGCATTGGCCCGAGCTCCTCGCACACCGTCGGGCCGATGAAGGCCGCCGAGCGATTCATCCATCGCTGGCTGCTCGATCCGGGCCGCCTGCACGAGGTCGCGCGCATCCGCGCCGATGTCTATGGCTCGCTGGCGCTGACCGGCCGCGGCCATGGCACCGACAAGGCGATCCTGCTCGGCCTGGAAGGCCAGCGGCCGAACCTGATCGACCCGGACATCATCCCGGCCACGCTGGAGCGCATCCGCAGCAGCAAGCGCATCCAGCTGATGGGCCAGCACGAGATCGCCTTCGACGAAAAGCGCGACCTCGGTATGAACAAGCGCCAGAAGCTGCCGTACCACACCAACGGCATGCGCTTCACCGCGTACAACGCCGAGGACGAAGTAATTGCCACCCGCGATTACTACTCGGTCGGTGGCGGCTTCGTGGTCAACCAGGACGACGCGGCCGATGACCGCATCGTGCCCGACGAGACCCCGCTGCCCTACCCGTTCAAGAGCGGCGACGAGCTGCTGGCGCAGACCGCACGCAGCGGCCTGAGCATCGCCCAGCTGATGTTCGAGAACGAGAAGTGCTGGCGCAGCGAAGACGAGATCCGCGCCAACCTGCGCGAGATCTGGAGCGCGATGCAGTCGTGCGTCGCGCGTGGCATCCGCGAGGAAGGCGTGCTGCCGGGCGGCCTGAAGGTCGGCCGTCGCGCACCGGCGCTGTACCGCGAGCTGTCGTCGAAGCCGGAAGCGGCGATGCGCGATCCGCTGACCACGCTGGACTGGGTCAACCTGTACGCACTGGCGGTCAACGAAGAAAACGCCGCCGGTGGTCGCGTGGTGACCGCGCCGACCAACGGTGCAGCCGGCGTGCTGCCGGCGGTGCTGCATTACTTCGACCGTTTCTGCCCGGGCGCCAACGAGCAGCGCGTGTTCGACTTCCTGCTGACCTCGGCGGCGATCGGCATCCTGTACAAGGAAAACGCTTCGATTTCCGGTGCCGAAGTGGGTTGCCAGGGCGAAGTGGGCGTGGCCTGCTCGATGGCGGCCGGCGGCCTGGTCGCGGCGCTGGGCGGCAACCCGAGCCAGATCGAGAATGCTGCGGAAATCGGCATGGAACACAACCTGGGCCTGACCTGCGACCCGATCGGCGGCCTGGTGCAGATCCCGTGCATCGAGCGCAATGCGATGGGTGCGGTGAAGGCGATCAATGCCTCGCGCATGGCGATGCGCGGCGACGGCAAGCACAAGGTGTCGCTGGACAAGGTGATCAAGACCATGCGCGATACCGGCCGCGACATGCAGGACAAGTACAAGGAAACCAGCCGCGGTGGCCTGGCGGTGAACGTCATCGAGTGCTGATGGCCGCAGCCAGGCATGGCCTGGCTCTACCCTGCAGCCGGGCATGAGCCCGGCTCAACATCGGACGACGTCGTCACCGCGTTCCGGTTAGGCTCGGGGCTCCCCTGCCCCGGATTGGCCCCATGCGCGTGATCGCTGCTGCCCTGCTTGCCTGCCTGCCGCTGCCTGCCTTGGCCGCGCCCACCTACGGGCCGCGGCTGGAGGGTTTCGACTACGGCTATCCGGTGAAGATCTTCGCACTGGAGTCGCAGCGGCAGCCACTGGAAATGGCCTATCTGGATGTCCTGCCCAAACGCCGCGCCATCGGCGTGGTGGTGCTGCTGCACGGCAAGAATTTCTGCGCAGCCACCTGGCAGCAGACCATCGCGCCGCTGCTGAACGCCGGCTACCGGGTGATCGCCCCGGACCAGGTGGGCTTCTGCAAATCCAGCAAGCCCGAACGCTACCAGTATTCGTTCGCGCAGCTGGCCGCCAACACCCATGCCCTGCTGCAACAGCTGCAGCTGGGTGATGTACCGGTGCACCTGGTCGGTCATTCGATGGGCGGCATGCTGGCGGTGCGCTACGCGCTGATGTTCCCGCAGGACCTGCGCAGCCTGTCACTGGTCAATCCAATCGGGCTGGAAGACTGGAAGGCGCTGGGTGTTCCCTGGCGCAGCGTGGACACGTGGTACGCCGGCGAAATGAACATCAGCTATGACAGCATCCGCCGCTACCAGCTGGACGTGTACTACGACGGCAAATGGAAGCCGGCGTATGAACCGTGGGCGCGGATGCAGTCGGGCATGTATGAAGGCCCGGGCAAGCAGGTCGTTGCGTGGAGCCAGGCACTGGCATCGGACATGGTGTTCAACCAGCCAGTGGTCTACGAACTGAAGAATCTGCAGGTGCCGACCACGTTGTTCATCGGCCAGAAGGACCGCACCGCGATCGGCCGTGACCTGGCGCCGCCTGCGGTGAAGGCGACGCTGGGCAATTATCCGGTGCTGGGCAGAGCAGCGGCCGCGGCCATTCCGGGCGCGACGCTGGTCGAGTTCGCCGAACTGGGCCATTCGCCGCAGGTGCAGGACCCGAAGCAGTTCAATGCGGCATTGTTGAAGGCGTTGAGGTCGCGTTGAGATTGCGGGCCCGCCGGGCATGGCCCGACGAGCGCAGCAACACGGACATCAACCCACGATCCGCAGCACGTCATCCAGCAACGCGGCCGCAGTGACTTCCGCACCCGCGCCCGGCCCCTGGATCAGCAACGGCTGGCGGTGATAGCGATCGCTGTGGATGGCCACGCGGTTGTCGGTGCCCGCGCCCTGCGCCAAGGGGTGATCGGCCGGCAACTCGCGCAGGCCTACCTGCGCACCCTCGCCATCAACGCGGCCGACGAAACGCAGCACACGACCATTGTCGCGCGCCTGCTGCCAACGCGCCTGCAGCGGCGCATCCAGTTGCTCCAGTGCGGCCACCGCATCCTCCAGCGGCAGCGCTGCCAGCGCTTCAGGCACCAGTGAATCCACCTGCACCTGCGAAGCATCCAGCGCCAGCCCGCTGCTGCGCGCCAGGATCAACAGCTTGCGGCGCACGTCCTCGCCGGACAGATCCAGACGCGGGTCCGGTTCGGTATAACCGGCCGCCAGCGCCTCGCGCACCGCCGCCGAGAACGGCGATTGGCCGTCATAGCGATGGAACAGCCACGCCAGCGAGCCGGACAGCACGCCCTCGATGGCGTGGATGTGGTCGCCACCGGCTACCAGCGCGCGCAGGCTGCTCAGCAACGGCAGGCCGGCACCGACGGTGGCGCTGTCGCCATAGCGTGCGCCACTGTCTGCGCAGCTCTCGGCGATGGCCGTGGCACGTGCCAGCTGCGCACCGCGGCCCAGCTTGTTGGCGGTGACCACGTGCACCCCACGCGCCAGCCACTGCACGTGACGTGCGGCCACATCTTCGCTGGCAGTGGCATCGACCACCACGTCACCCCGTTCCAGCCCTTCGGCGCTCTCCCATGGCGGTGAGCTGAGACCGTCACGCGGTGCGCGTCGTGCCAGCTCCAGCGGCAACGCCAGATCACGGTCGATCGCCAGTGCGGTGCGCGAATTGGCCAGCCACTGCACGCTGGGCAGTTCCAACCCGCGTGCCTGCAACGCCTGGTAGCGCTGCACGAAGGCAGAGCCCACCGTGCCGGTGCCGAGCAGCGCCAGGCGTCCCACGCCCAGCGCAGGAATGTCAGCGGCGAGCGCGCTCATGCATCCACCACCTGTTTGCGGCGCGCAGCCGCATCGATCACGGCTTCGGCGCGCTGCAGCGCTGCGCCGAGATCAGCCAGCAGGTCACGCTCGGCCTCGATGCCGACCGACAGGCGCAGCAGGCCTTCGCTGATGCCGGCGGCCGCGCGCGCTTCAGCGGTCATCGCCGCATGGGTCATGGTGGCCGGGTGCGCGATCAGGCTTTCGACGCCACCCAGCGATTCGGCCAGGGTGAAGCAGCGCAGGCCATCGACGAAGGCACGCACTGCGGCATGCGGATCATCGCCTTCGCAGTCGGCCAGTTCGAACGACAGCATCGCGCCGAAGCCGCTTTGCTGGCGCGCGGCGATGGCGTGGCCCGGGTGATCGGCCAGGCCCGGGTAGTACACCGTGCCGACCGCCGGATGCTGATCCAGCAATGCGACGATCGACGCGGTGTTTTCCTGGTGCACGCGCAGGCGCGCATCCAGCGTGCGCAGGCCGCGCAGGGTCAGGAACGCATCGAACGGCGAGCCGGTCAGGCCCAGCGCGTTGCCCCACCACACCAGCTGCTCGTGCAGCGCCGGATCGCGCGCGACCACCACCCCACCGACCACATCGCTATGGCCATTGATGTACTTGGTGGTGGAATGCAGCACAAGGTCCGCGCCGAACGACAGCGGCTGCTGCAGTGCCGGCGACAGGAAGGTGTTGTCGACTACCACCAGTGCACCGGCCTTGTGCGCGGCCTCGATGACGAAGCGCAGGTCGGTGATGCGCAGCAGCGGGTTGGACGGGGTTTCCACCAGCACCAGCTTCGGCTGCGTGGCCAGCGCCTGCGCCAGTGCGCGCGGATCGGTCAGGTCGGCGGTGACCAGTTCGAAGTGGCCCTTTTTCGCCAGCGCATTGAACAGGCGCCAGCTGCCGCCGTATGCATCGTGCGGCACCACCAGGGTGTCGCCCGGCTGCAGCAATGCGTTCAACACCAGGTTGATCGCACCCATGCCGGTGGCGGTGATGACGCCGCCGGCGCCGCCCTCCAGTTCCGCCAGCGCCTCGCCGAGCAGGTCACGGGTCGGGTTGCCACTGCGCGTGTAGTCGTACTGGCGCTTGTTGCCGAAGCCTTCAAAACTGAAGTTCGACGACAGCACGATCGGCGGCGTGACCGCACCATGCGCGGTGTCCCGATCGATGCCGGCACGGACGGCGGCAGTGGTGCGACTACAGGACGGCTCGTTTGCGTGCAGGCTCATGCGGACTCTCCAGAAGTGCGGAAGGCGGTGGCGAGGATCGCGTCGATGCGATCGGTTTCTTTGAGGAAGGCGTCGTGGCCGTAGGGCGAGCGCAGCACGCGCAGACTGCCGCGCGGGCCCAGCCCTTCGACCAGACCGACCAGGTCGGCCAGCGGCACCAGGCGGTCACCCTCCACCGCGACAACTACGGTGGGCGGCAGGATCGCGGTGGGGTCGACGCGGTGCAGGTCGATCGATTCGGACAGGCGCAGGTAAGCAGTCACCGGCGTGCGCGCGACGTACTGCGCACCGGCCGCATCGAGATAGTCTTCGGCGGCCACGCGCACGCGGCCATTGATCACTTCCGGCGCGGCATCGAAGCGCTCGCCGAACTCTTCCGGGGTGCGGTAGCTGAGCATGGCGAACTGCCGGGCCAACGCCAGACCGTGGTCTTCGCCGCACTGCAGCTGGCCCAACGCGACCGCGCGGCGCTGCAATGCGCGCCAGGCGGCGGCATACGGATGCGGGCGATGCGCGCCACTGGCCAGCACCAGCTGGCGCACGCGTGCACGGTGGCGGATCGCGAACTGCTGGCCGACCAGCGCCCCGTAGGAGTAGCCCACGAACGCCTTCAGCGTGCGGATGCCGAGATGGTCCAGCAGCAGCGCCAGTGCATCGGCCTGGTCGGCGGTATCGATCGGCACATCCAGTGCACCATCGGCGCCGATGAAGTCGAAGGCCAGTACACGCAGCTGCTGCGGATCCAGCGCGCGCCCGCTGCCGACCAGGTCTTCGGCCCAGCCCTTCTCGCTGAACTGTGCATTGGACGCCACGTGGCGATGGGCGGAAATGCCACCGGCCAGCACCACCACCGGCGCATTGGCCGGGCCGACCCACTCATAGCGCAGGCGCACCGGGCTGGGGCCGGCGTGACGCATCGACAGCACCGCGGCGAACTCACCGCGCTCGGCATGCACGCGGTCTTCGACCGGCACGCTGACGGGGACAAAGGGTTCGGGGCGAAGCGCGGTACTGGCGGCGAAGCTCATGGCGGGATCCGGTTGGGGAATCGGCCATCGAGCCTTCGCGGGGCCCGCGTTCGAGATGCACGTGGGGTGCATGGTTCGAACCATCTTTCGGTGGACGCCACGGTCCCCGCAGGATTTGGCACCTACGCAGACGCTTTCGCATCCGCGGGCTGCCCCGGCTTCAAAGGGCCTGTCCCTCTGCCGGTCTCGATGGTGGAGCCACGATGCCAGCCCTTTCCGGCACTGTCAATCCCTTCATACGGATAAAGCGATGAATATTTTCAACGCGACTATGCGAAGGCGGTCGCGGTCGTCCTGTTCAGGATCGGCTACAGTCCCGGCGGTCCCTACCCTCTGGAACCACTGATGCTGCGCCTGCCCCTGACCTGCCTGCTGATGTCCCTGCTGGCGAGCACGACGGCCAGCGCCGGTGACTGGCGCCAGGGCTGGGGACTGGTTTCCCCCGCCACCCCAACCACCCACGCTGGCAGTGCCGAGGGCGCCGCCCCCATGGCCCGGCTGCGCCTGCAGCCGGTCGGCACGCAATGGCAGGCCCGGATCGACAATGGGCTGGCAGGACCGCTGCAGATCGAACTGCGCGCTGCACCCGGACGCCCGGTCGAAGGGCTGCCGCTGCAATCGCTGATCCAGGGCGACAGCAGCCTGGTGATCGGCCACCTGCCCGCCCCGCTCGATGGCCGCACGCTGGATCTGCGCCTGCAGTCGGTGCCGGGCAACCCGGCCGCACAGGCCGAAGATGTCGCCTATCGCCTGCCGTTCGATGCGGCCCGTCCGCGCGTGGACCAGGCGCCACAGGGCCGGTTCAGCCACGATGACGAGGAGAACCGCGACGCGGTGGACTTCGCACTGCCGGAGGGCACGCTGGTGCTGGCCGCGCGCGAGGGCACAGTGATGCAGATCCAGGATGGCTTCCGTGGCAACGGCCAGGACCGCGAGCGCGATGGCGGCCGTGCCAACTTCATCCGCGTGCTGCACAGCGACGGCAGCATGGCGCTGTACGGCCACCTGCAGGCCGGCGGCATGCGCGTGCGTCGCGGCCAGGCGGTGGGGGCCGGGCAGCCGCTCGGCCTGTCCGGCAACAGCGGCTTCAGCAGCGCGCCGCACCTGCACTTCGTGGTGCAGGTCAACCGCGGCATGGGCCTGCGCTCGGTGCCGGCACGCATCTTCGCCGAGCAGGGCCAGCTGCAGTTCGCCCGCCAGGGCGAGGCCGAGGGCGGCATCGGGCGCTGAACGGCCCCGGCCGGTATAATCGGGCGCTTATCTCTTTGAAAAGCGCCCCGGGCGGGCGCCACTGCCATGTCCGAAGTCGCCAACGAAGCGTCGCGTCGCCGCACCTTCGCCATCATTTCCCACCCTGACGCCGGCAAGACCACGCTCACCGAAAAGCTGCTGCTGTTCGGAGGCGCGATCCAGATGGCCGGTTCGGTCAAGGGCCGCAAGGCCGCCCGCCACGCCACCTCCGACTGGATGGCGCTGGAAAAGGAGCGCGGCATCTCCGTCACATCCTCGGTGATGCAGTTCCCGTACGAAGGCAAGATCGTCAACCTGCTCGACACCCCCGGCCACGCCGACTTCGGCGAGGACACCTACCGCGTGCTGACCGCGGTGGACTCGGCGCTGATGGTGATCGACGTGGCCAAGGGCGTGGAAGAGCGCACCATCAAGCTGATGGAAGTCTGCCGCCTGCGCGACACCCCGATCATGACCTTCATCAACAAGCTCGACCGCGAGGGCAAGGACCCGATCGAGCTGCTGGATGAAGTGGAAACCGTGCTGGGCATCCAGTGCGCACCGGTGACCTGGCCGATCGGCATGGGCCAGCGCCTGAAGGGCGTGGTCCACCTGCTGACCGGCGAAGTTCACCTGTACGAACCGGGCCGCAACTTCACCCGCCAGGACTCGACCATCTTCCCGTCCATCGATGCGCCCGGCCTGGCCGAGAAGATCGGTGCACAGATGCTGGCCGACCTGCGCGACGAACTGGAACTGGTGCAGGGCGCCAGCCATCCGTTCGACCTGGACGCCTACCGCGCCGGCAAGCAGACCCCGGTGTTCTTCGGCTCGGGCGTGAACAATTTCGGCGTGCAGCCGCTGCTGGACTTCTTCGTCGAACATGCCCCGTCGCCGCAGGCGCGTTCCACCACCGGCCGCGAGATCGCCCCGGAAGAGAACAAGCTGACCGGCTTCGTGTTCAAGATCCAGGCCAACATGGACCCGCAGCACCGTGACCGCGTGGCGTTCATGCGGGTCTGCTCGGGCCGCTTCAGCGCCGGCATGAAGACCTTCCACGTGCGCACCGGCAAGGAAATGAAGCTGGCCAACGCGCTGACCTTCATGGCCAGCGACCGCGAGATCGCCGCCGAGGCGTGGCCGGGCGATGTGATCGGCATCCACAACCACGGCACCATTTCCATCGGCGATACCTTCACCGAAGGCGAAGCAGTCACCTTCACCGGAATCCCCAACTTCGCCCCGGAACTGTTCCGCCGCGCACGCCTGCGCGATCCGCTCAAGCTCAAGCAGCTGCAGAAGGGCCTGGCCCAGCTGTCCGAAGAAGGTGCGACCCAGTTCTTCCGCCCGCTGACCAGCAACGACCTGATCCTGGGTGCGGTCGGCGTGCTGCAGTTCGACGTGGCCGCCTACCGCCTGAAGGACGAGTACGGCGTGGAAGCCACCTTCGAGCCGGTCAGCGTGACCACTGCGCGTTGGGTCCACTGCAGCAACGAGAAGAAGCTGGAAGAGTTCCGCGAGAAGAATGCGCTGAACCTGGCGCTGGATGCAGCCGGCCACCTGGTCTACCTGGCACCGACCCGGGTCAACCTGCAGCTGGCGCAGGAACGCTCGCCGGACGTGCGCTTCTCGGCCACCCGCGAAGCGGCGCATACGGTTTCGGTGGGCTGATGCCAGCGGGCCGGATCCCTTTCCGCAAGGAAAGGGCTCTGCCCCCGGCCGTCGCGGGTGGTTCATCCACGCATGGCGTGGATCTACCGCTCACGGATTCATCGGCGCAACGCAGGGATTCACCCACCATACGGTGACGGGCGTGCACACGGCGGCCATCGCGGCGATGATAGGGGGACGCGGGTCCCCCTCCCCGTGAACGATGCCCATGCCCATGTCCACGACGTCCATTGCTTCGATCCGTGAAGAAATCGCCAGCGCCCTGACCCATGGCCTGGGCGCGGTGTTCGCCCTTGCAGCCAGCGCGGTGCTGATCACCCTGGCTGCGATCTACGGCGACGGCTGGCAGCTGGCCAGCGCGATCGTATTCGGTATCGCGCTGTTGCTGCTGTACACCGCCTCCACCCTGTATCACGCCATCCAGCATCCGGTCGCCAAGGGCCGCTTGAAGGTGTTCGACCACTGCGCGATCTACGTGCTGATCGCGGGCACCTATACCCCGTTCACCCTGATCGGCCTGCGTGGCCCGTGGGGCTGGGGCCTGTTCACCGCGATCTGGGCGCTGGCGCTGGGCGGCGTGGTGTTCAAGCTGTTCTACACCGGCCGCTTCAAGGTGCTCTCAACAGTGATCTACATCGCCATGGGCTGGCTGGTGGTCGTGGCGATCAAGCCGATGTGGGCTTCGATCGACGGCGGCACCCTCACCTGGCTGTTCGCCGGTGGCCTGTCGTACACGCTGGGGACCTACTTCTACCACCGTGAATCGATCCCGTATTCGCATGCGATCTGGCACCTGTTCGTGATCGGTGGCAGCGTCTGCCACTTCGTCGCGGTCACCATGCAGGTGCTGTAAACCAGCGTTCGAACGCGGCGTGTGCACACCACGCACATGGACGCTTCGCGCCCTGTCCACGAAGAGGGGGCAACCATGGCGGCGTGAATGCTGCCACCTCCCCTGCCACAAAGCGCACGACCCGCTGGCGCCTCCGCCGCCCCGGCCCACGAGGCCGGCGCTGGCTCACGATCCTGATCTTCCTGCTGGCGGCACTCCTGCTGCTGATCGCGCTGTGGGACTGGAACTGGTTCAAGGGGCCGGTTGAGCGCGCGGTTCAGGCACGCACCGGCCGTGCGCTGCACATCGGGAACCTTGATGTCGACCTCGGCCGCACCAGTACGATCCGCGCCGATGCGATCACCTTCGCCAATGCCAGCTGGGCGAAACAACCCGATATGGCCACCGCAGACCGCGTCGAGATCGACGTGCGGGTGTGGCCGCTGCTGCGCGGCAGCGTGCAGCTGCCCGAAGTACGCCTGACCCGGCCGGACGTGCTGCTGGAAACAGCGCCGCGCAAGGGCGACCCGGGCAATTGGAATTTCCTCGGTGGCAGCGCCGGTGGGACCAGCCCGCAGCTCAAACGGTTGCGCATCGATGACGGTCGCCTGCAGTTCCTCGACGCGCTCGGCCGTACCGATATCCGCGTGGACGTGCGCAGCGGCCAGCCGAAACAGGCCGATGCGGCGCCACCGCTGCTGGTACAGGGCAAGGGACACTGGCACGGCAATCCGTTCACCCTGCGTGGCGGCACGGAATCACCGCTGGAGCTGACCGACAGCGACCATCCGTTCCGCATCCATCTCGATGGCCGAGCAGGCGCCACCCACGCGGTAGCCAGTGGCACGCTGACCAATCCCTTCCAGCTGCGCGTGTTCGATCTGCAGTTTGCGCTCAGCGGCCAGGACCTCGCCGACCTCTATCCGCTGCTCGGCATTGCCATTCCGCCGTCGCCACCCTATGCGTTGAACGGCCGGCTCAAGCGTGACCACAACGTCTGGCGCTACGACGCCTTCACCGGCAAGGTCGGCGACAGCGACCTCGGTGGCAATCTGCAGTTCGAAGTGGGCGGTGCGCGGCCGCGGCTGACCGCCACGCTGGAATCCAAGCGCCTGGACTTCGATGACCTTGCCGGCTTCGTCGGTGCCCCACCGAAAACCGGCGGCGGCGAAACCGCCAACGCCGAACAGAAGGCCGAGGCCGCACGGGTTGCCGCCCGCGCACGCGTGCTGCCCGACACGCCCTACAACCTCGGCAAGCTGCGCGCGATGGATGCCGACGTGCGCTGGAAGGCCCACCGCATCAACGCGCCATCGCTTCCGTTGGATGACATGGATGCACACCTGTTGCTGGATGACGGCGTACTGCGGCTGGACCCGCTGAACTTCGGCGTGGCCGGAGGCGATATCCGCAGCACGATCCGCATGGACGCGCGCCGTCCGCAGATCAGCACCGCCCTGAAGGCCAGCGTGCGCGGCGTGCAGCTCAGCCAGCTGTTTCCGGACGCGAAACTGGCCGAGCAGGCCAAGGGCGGCATCGGCGGCGAGGTGGACCTGAGCGGCCGCGGCAACTCGATCGCCGCAATGCTCGGCAGCAGCAGTGGCAAGGTCGGCCTGGCGATAGGCCGCGGCCATGTCGGCAACCTGGTGATGGAACTGGCAGGGCTGGACATCACCGAATCGCTGAAATTCCTGGTGACCGGCGACAAACAGATTCCCCTGCGCTGCGCCTTCGCCGACTTCGGCGTGCGCGACGGCCTGATGACCAGCCAGGCGCTGGCGGTGGACACTACCGATACGATCCTCATCGGCGAAGGCACGGTCAGCCTGCGCGACGAGACCCTGGACCTGCTGCTGAAACCGCGCCCGAAGGACAAGAGCATCCTGGTACTGCGCTCTCCACTGCACATCAGTGGCACGTTCAAGGACCCGTCCTTCCGCCCGGACGTCAAGGCGTTGGGGATTCGTGGCGCGGTGGCCCTGGTACTGGGCAGCATTGCCCCGCCGGCGGCGTTGCTGGCGACCATCGAACTGGGGCCGGGCAAGGATGCCGACTGCGGGGGGCAGTATGCGAAGTAGGGTTACAGCGTTGTTCGCGGCGCCTCGTTTTTCCGCGCGTAGAGCCGGAGCAAGGCGACAGGCAGGACACGCCGTAAATACGTCCCTGTAGGCTCGGTCGGCGCATCCATGCGCCTCACGGTCCTGCCTGCCGCCTTGCTCCGGCTCCGGACAGTTTCCAGCGCGCGCGGAACGAGAGCGGAAATTCAAAGTCAGAAGAAAAAAGCAAATTCAAAAGCTGTTGCCAACCAAGGTTGGCAGCTACCAAAAGCAGATCGTCTGGGGCGAATCTCACCGCGCTCGCGGCAATGTATCCAGAGGCAGAGGGCATGGGCGTGCAGGACCGATGGCGCCATGGATGGCGCCATCGAGCCTACAGGGACGTACTTGCGGCGTGTCCTGCACGCCCATGCCCTCAGCCTCCCGGCGTACCAGGAAGGCGCTGCCCTCAGCTCTGGCTCTGGCTTCGAAAAGCGGGCCGGCGGGCCGCAGGCCCGCCAGCGAACAACTCACCCTGCCACGATGTACTGCTGCAGCTGATCCAGCTCGCGCCGCTGCGCATCGATCACCGACTTCACCAGGTCGCCGATGGAAATCACCCCCAGCACCTGTGCGCCCTCCACCACCGGCAGGTGGCGGATGCGGTAGTCGGTCACCAGCTGCAGGCAATGCTCCACCTGCTCGCCCGGCGAGACCGTCACCACCTTCGCCGTCATGATCTCGGCCACCGCCGTATCCCGCGACGAACGATCACGCAGCACGATCTTGCGCGCGTAGTCGCGCTCCGAAAGGATCCCGACCAGCCGCGGACCGTCCATCACCAGCACCGCGCCAATGCCCTTTTCCGCCATCAACCGGATCGCATCGATCACCGCCGCATCCGGCGCGACCGCATGTACTTCAGGAGACTTGCCGTCCAACAGTTGCCGTACCGTGGTCATCTGCCTGCCCTCCGAGGGTGGGTTGCAGGGCCGAGTCTGCCACGGCGGATGCTAGCCAGGCGTCAACCAGGTACAACGGGCGCTGCTTGGATTCCTCGTACAGCCGTCCCAGGTACTCGCCGATCAGGCCCAGCGCGATCAACTGCACCCCGCCCAGGAACAGGATCACCGCCATCATCGTCGGCCAACCCGCCACCCGGTCACCGTACAGGGCCGCCTTGGCAATCACCCACACGCCGAATACGAAGGCCACCGCTGCCGTTGCCAGGCCCATGTAGGTCGCCGCCCGCAGGGGAACGGTCGAGAACCCGGTGATGCCCTCCAGCGCGAAGTTCCACAGCCGCCACAGGCTGAACTTGCTGGAGCCGGCCACCCGCGCGTGACGGTGGTAGGGCACAGCAATACGCTTGAATCCGACCCAGCTGAAAAGGCCCTTCATGAAGCGGTGGCGTTCACGCATCTCGCGCAGCGCACTCAGCGCGCGTGGCGACAACAGACGGAAATCACCGGTGTCGGCAGGGATCGGCGTGCGTGACAGGCGGCCGATCACCCGATAGAACGCCGCCGCCGTGGCGCGCTTGATCCAGGCTTCGCCATCGCGGGCCATGCGCGTGCCATAGACGTTGTCATGGCCCTCGCGCCAGCGCGCAACGAACTGCGGCACCAGTTCCGGCGGGTCCTGGCCATCGGCATCCAGGATCATCGCCGCGCCGTCGCGCACCAGATCCAGGCCGGCAGTCAGCGCGGCCTCCTTGCCGAAATTGCGCGACAGCTTCAACGCCGATACGCGCGCGTCGTCCTGCGCCAATCCTGCAATCACCTGCCAGGTACCGTCGTGGCTGCCATCGTCCACATACAGGATGTGGCCATCGATGTCGGGCATTCCGTCCAGCACCGCACACAGGCGGGGATGCAGGCACGGCAGCGCCTGCTCCTCGTTGTAGGCGGCGATGACGACAGTAAGGCGTTCGCGGTTCATGCCCGGATTGTACGTTGCCTGCAGGTGCATGGCCTGCCGCCCCGAGGGCAGGTGTCCTCAGTCTTCCGACAGGTAAGCCGCGCCGCCCAGCTGCCGTGCCTGGCGCTGGATCCATGCCGCGCGCCGCTGCACGTACGGCCCTGGCTTTGCCGCGTTGTAGCGCCGCGGTGCCGGCAACACCGCCGCCAGCCGTGCACTCTCGGCCGGACTCAACCGGGACGCATCCTTACCCCAGAACGTCTGCGCCGCCGCCTGCGCGCCATAGACGCCATCGCCGAACTCGGCGATGTTGGCGTACATCTCCAGGATCCGTTCCTTCGGCCACAGTGCTTCGATCAGCACCGTGTACCAGACTTCCAGGCCTTTGCGGATCCAGCTGCGGCCCTGCCAGAGGAACAGGTTCTTGGCGACCTGCTGGCTGATCGTGCTGGCCCCCCGCAGGCGTCCGCCCTTGGCGTTGTGGTCGCGGGCCTTCTCGATCGCCTGCAGGTCGAAGCCATTGTGGTCGGGGAAGCGCTGGTCCTCCGCGGCCACCAGTGAGATCGGCAGGCTCGCTGCCATCTGGTCCAGGTCGCGCCACTGGTAATGCAGGCGATAGGACCAGTCGGCCTCCCCCAATGCCTCGCCATAGCGCCATAGCATGACCGTGGATACCGGCGGGTCGATGAACCGCAGCACCAGTACCTGCAGGCAGCTGAAAGCGGCCAGCAGCAGCGGCAGCCAGAGCAGCCGTTTCCAGCGCCAGCGCCTGCGGCGCGGGACTTCCGCGATGGCCTCCACCTTGTGCTGCTCTCCCCCTGCCCCCATTACTGGTGCATCCTTCTTCTATCCGGTTGTCGGCGCATTATCCGGCAACCGCCCTCGTTTACGCGCGATGTGAGCCGATGACCGCCAACCCCGATTCCCTGATCCGCTTCCTGCTTCCCGACGCTGGCGTCCGTGGCGTCCACGTGCGCCTGCAGGCTACCTGGCAGGAGATCCTGTCCCACGCCGAGTACCCGGATACCGCCGCCGAACTGCTCGGCGAGGCCTGCGTGGCCTCGGCGCTGTTCACCGGCCACACCAAGATCGATGGCCGCCTCTCGATCCAGCTGCGCAGCAGCACCGCGCTGCGCACCCTGTTTGCCGAGTGCACCGCCGCCGGTACCCTGCGCGGCATCGCCCAGCTCAGCGACGGCGCCGATGCGCCGCGCGACCTGTCCAGCCTGGGTGATGACGCCCTGCTCGCGATCACCATCGAGAACCCGGGCCTGGACCCGCGCGAGCCGCAGCGCTACCAGAGCCTGGTCGCGCTGACCGCACCGGAGCTGGACGAGGCCTTCGAGGACTACTTCCGCCAGTCCGAACAGCTGCCGACCCGCCTGCTGCTGGCCGCCGACCGCAACGGCGCCGCCGGCCTGCTGCTGCAGAAGCTGCCGGGTGACGAGGGTGACGAGGACGGCTGGGCGCGTGCCAGCGCCCTGTTCGAGACCCTGGGCAAGGCCGAGCTGCTGGCCACCCCGGCCGAGCAGTTGCTGCACCGCCTGTTCCACGAAGAGAAGCCGGAACTGATGGGCGGCAAGCCGCTGTCCTTCGCCTGCTCCTGTTCCCGCGAGCGGGTCGCGTCGATGCTGCAGTCGCTGGGCGAGGACGAGGCCCGTGCCGCAGCCGCGGACACCGGCGCCGTCGAGGTCCGTTGCGAATTCTGCGGGCGGGAGTATCACTTTCCTTTGACGGAGTTCGGCATACTGTTCCACGGTGCCGAGGGGACTGTACCGGCGCCTGAACGGCTTCAGTAAACGGCTTGTCTTGCATCTGGGGGGATCAAGGCTTGTTAAGAATTCATAAACACCCTAGGATCAAGTTCCCGTCTCCGCGGGAACTTCCGTTGTCCGTCCCTGTCTGAACTGGTCCGATGCGTACCTTCCTGCGTCTACCGCTGGCCCTGCTGATCGCCCTTGGCGCGATCACGGGCGTGCACGCGCAGAGCAAGGACACCCGGACCGTGCTGCCGGTATGGAACAAGGGCAGCGGCAAGGTCGAGGCCCTGCTGTACCTGGAGCCCACCGGTGAACAGGCCGCCGGCGCCCGCTGGCACTTCGGCCGCAACTCACTGGATGCGGCCTTCGGCCTGTCCTCCGGCGATTCGCTGGGCCTGCTCTGCAACAGCAGCAGCGGGACCAGCATGAGCGGCCTGGCCAGTCACTGCATGCTGGCCAGCCTGGGTGACGACGACGACCTCAACAGCCGCCGCTTCACCGGTACCGCCGCGCTGAACCGCAGCAGCAGCCGTCTCGGCATCACCGCCGGCACCGGCCGTGAAACGCTGCCGGCGTGGCTGTCCGGCCCGAACAAGACACCCTCGCTGCGTGCCGAGCAGAACGATCTGACCGTATTCGCGCAGAAGAACATCGGCCGCGAGGGCTTTGTCTCGATTGCCGGTACCTACGCCAAGGCGCGCCTGGTGCCGCTGGCCGACGCCGCACCGTCCATCGTCGACCGCTGGGACAGCAAGAGCCTGAGCATCGGCGCCGGCTACGGCAATTTCACCGGCAGCATCATCGGCCGCGTGATCGATGTGCCGGGCAAGCCCGGCAAGTGGGAAGGGCTGGGTATCGGCCTGACCTGGCGTACCCCGTGGTCTGGCCAGCTTACTGTTGGCGCCGAGAACGTGATCAGCCGCGGTAAGAATCCGTTCTCCCCGCGCAATGAAAGCAACGACGACGGCACTGTGCCGTATGTGCGTTACGAACAGGATCTCTGACCCCACCAGGTGTGGGTCCAACGATTGACTGTCCACGGGCGCCGAAAGGCGCCCGTGGCGCATGCGTGATCGCGATACAGACTGAACGCTACCCTACGCCGGAGAGACGCTGGCATGCATTTCGACATGCTGCGATACACAACAGTGAAAATTTTTTCATCACTTCCGCATAACAAACGAGACGCAGCTGAGCTTCCACACATACAAGCCTTTGATTTTTCGCATTAAATTTCATTTTTACTAAAATCACAGACTTGATTAACGTAGCTTTAATTCTTGGCGAGCGCCCGCTACTATCGACTCAGCCTCGCGATTTGGGAGCGCTTTTCGCTCCCCCGCCGGGCATTAACCCAGCCAAGATTTCTTGGAGAGAGAGAGCCAATGAATTTCCAGTCCAACAAGCTGCGCGATGCCGTTCTGGTCGCGCTCGTTGCCGGTGTGGCGTCCACTGCCACCGCCCAGGCCCAGGAAGCGACCAACCTTGACCGCATCTCGGTCACCGGTTCGCGCATCAAGAGCACCGACATCGAAACCTCGCAGCCGGTCCTGAGCCTGACCCGCGCCGACATCGACAAGCAGGGCGTGACTTCGGTCGCCGACATCCTGCAGCGCGTTGCCGCCAACGGTGCCGCCCTGAACCGTACCTACAACAACGGCGGTGACGGTTCTGCCGGCGTCAGCCTGCGCAACCTGGGTTCCGAGCGCACCCTGGTACTGGTCAACGGCCGCCGCTGGACCACCGGCCTGGATGGCAGCGTCGACCTGAACACCATCCCGACCGCGATGATCGAGCGCATCGACATCCTGAAGGACGGCGCATCGACCATCTACGGTTCGGACGCGATCGCCGGCGTGGTGAACATCATCACCAAGCAGAACTTCGATGGCGCGGAAGCCAACTTCTACAAGGGCCAGTACAGCGCCGGTGACGGCGACCGCGAAGCGGCCGACTTCACTCTGGGCACCACCACTGACCGCGCTTCGCTGGTGCTGGGCGTCTCCTACGTCAACGAAAAGGCCGTGATGGCCGGCGATCGCAAGATCTCCGCCGGTGGCCCGCCGTTCTTCAGCGGCCAGAGCAGCACCGGTATTCCGGGTTCGTATCTGCGTAACGACGAGCGTTACATCATCCTCAACGGCGTTGAAACGCCGTTCGATCCCAATGTTCACGGCTACAACACCGCGCCGGACAACTACCTGCTGACCCCCAACGAGCGCACCTCGCTGTTCGCGGTGGGTTCTTACAACGTTACCGACAACATCACCTTCCGCACCGAGGCGATGTACAACGAACGCAAGTCCGAACAGCTGCTGGCTGCCATGCCGGTCACCGGCCAGCGCCTCAGCGCGGGCAGCATGTACAATCCGTACGGCGTTGATCTGACTGGCGTCGCGCGCCGCTTCAACGAAACCGGTGGACGTTCGTTCAACCAGAACGTCAAGAACTGGCACTTCTACGGTGGTTTCGAGGGCTTCTTCGAATTCGCCGACCGCAATTTCGACTGGGATGTCGGCTACCGCTACGACAAGACCGACCAGAACGATCTGACCTACGGCCTGTTCAACAAGCAGCGTCTGGCCGAGGCATATGGTCCCTCGGCGATCCGCGATGGCAAGGCTGTGTGCCTCAACTCCGCTGGCGCAATCATTCCGGGCTGCGCCCCGATCAATCCGCTGGGTGGGATGGGTTCGATCTCGCAGGAGGCACTGGATTACACCTCGTTCACCGCGCATGACTCCGCCAGCCTGGTGTCCAAGGGTTATTACGCCAACATCTCCGGCGAAATCGTGCAGCTGCCGGCGGGTGCATTGGGCTTCGCAGCTGGTTACGAATATCGCAAGGAAACCGGTCAGTTCGATCCGGACGCCTTCATCGCCTCTGGCCTGAGCACCGGCAACGGAGCATCCCCAACCAAGGGTAGCTATGACCTGGACGAGTTCTTCCTGGAACTGTCGATCCCGGTGCTGGCTGACCTGCCGGGCGCCAAGCTGCTCGACTTCAGCGCGGCAACCCGCTACTCGAAGTACAGCAACTTCGGCAACACCACCAACAACAAGTTCGGTTTCCGCTGGAAGCCGATCGACGACCTGATGGTGCGTGGTAACTACTCGGAAGGCTTCCGCGCCCCGAGCATCAACAACCTGTATCGCGGTGATGCTGACTCGTTCGAGAGCTACATCGATCCGTGCTCCTCAACGTCTGGTCGCCGTACCGGCGCTATCGCGGCACAATGTGCGGCAGAGGGCGTGCCGATCGGCTTCGTTCAGCCGGGCGCTGGTAGTGGTGCGAAGCAGACTCCTGAGCCGTTCACCTGGCAGGCCAACCCGAACCTGAAGCCGGAAACCTCGACCAGCAAGACGCTGGGCCTGGTGTGGAGCCCGAGCTTCGTGCAGGGTCTGAACGTGACCCTGGACTGGTGGCAGATCAAGATCGAGGACGCCATCACCCGTCCGGCCATCCAGGACATCATGGATCGTTGCTATGGCGGCACCGCGCAGGAGCAGGCAGCCAACTGCGGCCTGATCACGCGTGACCCGAACTACGGCAGCACCAACCAGCGTTACACCATCACCAACGTCAACATGCCGCTGCAGAACCTGGCGTCGTACAAGGTGGAAGGTTGGGATCTGGGCATCCTGTACAAGTTGCCGGAAACTTCGATCGGCCAGTTCACCATCACTCTGGACGGCACCTACCTGTCCAAGTGGGATACCAAGTCGACTCAGGATGCTCCGATCGAGGGTCGCCAGGGACGCTATCTCGACCAGGATCCGTACTGGCGCATCCGTTCCAATCTGTATGTGGACTGGTCCTACGGGGACTTCGGGGTCAACTACGGCATTCGTTACAAGTCCGGCATGACCGAACCGTGCCCGTTTGATCCAGTCAAGGAACCGGAAACCTTCGCATACTGCTCTGATGGCGCGAAGGGAACGAACCACATTGGTGCCACGACGTACCACGACATCCAGTTCCGCTACAACACGCCGTGGAAGGGCACCATCATGGTCGGCCTGAACAACGCGTGGGACAAGAGCCCGCCGGTTTCGTACTACACCTCGTACAACATGTTCGACCCGCAGTACGACCTGCCGGGCCGCTACATGTACATGCAGTACAAGCAGAAGTTCTGATCGATCCACTGATCAGCTGATGCAGCAACGGCCCCGCAAGGGGCCGTTGTTTTTTGTGCCTCCGGCAATACATGGATGGCGCAAGAAAAAAGCCGCGGCAGTGCCGCGGCTTTCTCGTGACCAGTACGGCAATCTTCAACCGTTCGGAATCAGCGTCTCGATGAGATGCTCGACATAGGCCTCGAAATCCTCGCGCGCCTGCTTGGGCTGCTGCAGCTGCAGCGACAGCTGCAGGAAGCCGACATAGGCGGCGTAGGCCAGGCGTGCGCGGTGGCGCGCATCGGTCGAGCTGAGCCCTGCCTGGCGGAACGAGGCGATCAGATAGTCGAGGCGGCGCTGCGACACGCGGTCGATCACCGGACGCACCATCGGATGGTCCAATGCCTTCAGCAGCTCGCTGTAGATGATGTGCGGCTGCACTTCATGCGCCACCATCTGGAACAGCTGGCGCAGGCGCACGCGCGGGTCCGGCACGTCTTCCAGGCTGCCGAACACCTGTTCCTGTTCGAACAGTTCCCAGCGTTCCAGCGCAGCCTGCAGCAAGGCGTCACGCGAGGGGAAATGCCAATAGAAACTGCCCTTGGTCACGCCAAGGCGCCGCGCCAGCGGTTCCACCGCAACGGCGCCTACGCCTTGTTCAGCAATCAGGTCGAGGGCCGCCTGGGCCCAGTCTTCGGCACTCAGGCGGCTGTTGCGGCCGGCGCGCGGTTCGCCGGCGGAAGCGTCAGGTTGATTCATGGGCTGATTTAACCATACGCCGGGGTTCGTTGCAGTACGCCGTTGCGGGCGAAACCGTCAAAGGGCTCTCCTGCAGGGCTGCCGCACCGCACCATACGATGCAGTATTGACTTCCCTCACAAGCGATCCATACTAGCAAGTATGGTTACGTCCCCTACTCCCGCTGCGTTCCATGACCTGCACCTGGAGGCGGCCCATGGTGCCCGCCTCGCCGCCACTGCCAGCGACCACGGTCGTCGTGGCCGGGTGCTGTTCGCGCACGGTTTCGGCCAGACCCGTCACGCCTGGAATGCCACCGCGCGTGCCTTGTCTGCAGCCGGCCTGCAGACGCTGGCTTATGACGCACGTGGTCACGGCGATTCGGACTGGAATGCCGCCGACCTGCCCTATCATGGCGAACAGTTCGCCGATGACCTGATCGTGCTGGCTGGCGAACAGCCGCGCCCGCCGGTGCTGGTTGCGGCCTCGATGGGGGGCCTGTTCGGCCTGCTGGCCGAGTCGCGCTGGCCGGGCCTGTTCTCGGCGATGGTGCTGGTCGACATCACCCCGCGCTGGGATACCGCCGGTGTCGAGCGCATCCTCGCCTTCATGACCGCCCATCCCGACGGATTCGCCTCGCTGAGCCAGGCCGCCGACGTGATCTCGGCCTACATGCCGCACCGTCCGCGCAAATCCGAGCAGTCGCTGCGCGCGCTGCTGCGCGAAGACGGTCACGGCCGCTGGCGCTGGCACTGGGATCCGCGCCTGGTGGCCGAACTGGCCCGCGACAGCGAACAGCACCAGGACGCACTGGCCGAAGCCGCGCGCCAGGTAAAGTGCCCGCTGCTGCTGGTCAGCGGCGGTCGCAGCGACCTGGTCACGCCGCAGACCGTGGCCGAATTCCTGGCGTTGGCGCCGCACGCGCGCCATGTACAGCTGCCGCAGGCCACGCACATGGTCGCCGGCGATGACAACGACGCCTTTACCGCTACTGTGTTGGACTATCTGGACGTGTTGCCCGCAGCAGACGCTGCGGCTTCGTCCGCCACAAACGAGCACGTCACCGGAGCACGCTCATGAGCATCGTTCTTCCCTTCCTCGCCCTGCTGCTGGCAGGCGCGTTCGTCGCCTACCACCGCATGCGGCTGGTTACCTGGACGCTGATCAGCGTGGCCCTGCTGGCCGCCTGCTGGTTCATTCCCTACGTCAACCAGACCGCCACGATCGTCGCGGCCGCTGTATTGGCCGTCATCGCCGTGCCGCTGCTGCTGCCGTTCATCCGCAAGCCGCTGCTGACCGGCCCGATGATGAAGGTGTTCCGCAAGGTGCTGCCGCCACTGTCGCAGACCGAGCGCATCGCGCTGGAAACCGGCTCGGTCGGTTTCGAGGGTGAACTGTTCACCGGTGATCCGGACTGGAACATCCTGCTCAACTATCCCAAGCCGCAGCTGACCGCCGAAGAACAGGCCTTCCTCGATGGCCCGGTGGAAGAGCTGTGCATCATGGTCAACGACTGGGAAATCACCCACGTCCACGCCGACCTGCCGCCGGAACTGTGGGCCTTCATCAAGAAGAACAAGTTCTTCGGCATGATCATCCCGAAGGAATACGGCGGCCTGGGCTTCTCTGCGCTGGCCCACCACAAGGTGATCCAGAAGCTGGCGTCGGTGTCTTCGGTGGTCAGCTCCACCGTCGGCGTGCCCAACTCGCTGGGCCCGGGTGAACTGCTGGTGCATTACGGCACCCAGGAACAGAAGGACCAGTACCTGCCGCGCCTGGCCGATGGCCGCGAAGTGCCCTGCTTCGGCCTGACCGGTCCGTTCGCCGGTTCCGACGCCACCTCGATTCCGGACTACGGCATCGTCTGCAAGGGCGAGTGGAACGGCGAGCAGGTGCTCGGCGTCAAGCTGACCTTCGACAAGCGCTACATCACCCTGGCCCCGGTTGCCTCGCTGATCGGCCTGGCCTTCCGCATGTACGATCCGGATGGCCTGATCGGCGATACCCGCGACATCGGCATCACCCTGGGCCTGCTGCCGCGCGACACCGCCGGTGTTGAAATCGGCCGCCGCCACTTCCCGCTGAACTCGACGTTCCAGAACGGTCCGATCCGCGGCAAGGACGTGTTCATTCCGCTGACCCAGCTGATCGGTGGCGCTGCCATGGCCGGCAAGGGCTGGAACATGCTCAACGAGTGCTTGGCCGTGGGCCGCTCGATCACCCTGCCGTCCACCGCCAGTGGTGGTGCCAAGGCCGGTGCCGCCGTGACCGGCGCCTATGCACGCATCCGCAAGCAGTTTGGCCTGTCGGTCGGCCGCTTCGAAGGCGTGGAAGAAGCGCTGGCCCGCATCGGCGGCAAGGCGTACAAGATCAGCGCACTTTCGCAGGCCACTGCGGCGGCGGTTGACCGTGGTGACGTGCCGTCGGTGCCGTCGGCGATCGCCAAGTACCACTGCACCAACATGAGCCGCGAAGTGATCTCGGACATGATGGACGTGATCGGCGGCAAGGGCATCATCCTGGGGCCGCGCAACTTCGCCGGCCGCAGCTGGCAGGCCGCGCCGATCGCGATCACCGTGGAAGGCGCCAACATCATGACCCGCAGCCTGCTGATCTTCGGCCAGGGTGCGATCCTCTGCCACCCATGGGTGCTGAAGGAAATGAAGGCTGCGCAGGATCCGGATACCCGTGCCGGTCTGCAGGAGTTCGATCGCAGCCTGTTCGGCCACATCCGCTATGGCCTCTCCAATGCCGTGCGTTCGTTCTGGTTCGGCCTGACCGGTGCACGCTTCGGTGCTGCCCCGGGTGACGCCTACACCCGCCGCTACTTCCGCAAGCTGGACCGTTACTCGGCCAACCTGGCGCTGATGGCCGACATCTCGATGATGACTCTCGGCGGCAAGCTGAAGTTCAAGGAATCGCTGTCCGGCCGCCTGGGCGATGTGCTGAGCCACGTCTACATGACCAGCGCCATGCTCAAGCGCTACCACGACGAAGGCGCACCGCAGGCCGACCAGCCGCTGCTGGCCTGGGCCTTCCATGACAGCGTGCACAAGATCGAAGAATCGCTGTCGGCCGCGCTGCGCAACTTCCCGATCCGTCCGATCGGTTGGCTGATGTGGGCGTTGATCTTCCCGCTGGGCCGTCGTGCCGAGGCCCCCGGCGACCGCCTGAGCCGCCGTGTTGCCGCTCTGCTGATGGCGCCGAACGAAGCCCGCGACCGTCTGGCCAGCGGCGTGTTCCTGACCCCGTGCGAGAACAACCCGGGCGGCCGTATCAACAGCTACCTGAGCAAGGCGATCATGGCCGAGCCGGTGGAGCGCAAGTTCCTGAAGGCGCTGAAGAGCAAGGGCATCGAAGCGCTGGACTTCAAGAGCCAGCTGGACGAGGCCGTGGCCGAAGGCGTGATCACCCAGGACGAGCGCAGCCTGCTGGAAGAACTGCGTACGCTGACCCTGGACACCATCACCGTGGACGACTTCGACACCCACGAACTGCGCGCGGCCAGCTACTACGACCGCCAGCACAAGGACCCGCATTCGCAGGCGGCCTGATCGCCCGCGACACGCGTTGCCTCGACGGCGGGCCTTGGCCCGCCGTCGCTTTATCCGCCGACCGGAACGTCAACCATGTCCACGCCCCTGCTCTCGCTTTACCACCGCCTGCAGCGCTGGCCTGCCGGCAACTGGCTGTTCTCACGCGCGGTGTGCTTCAAGGCGCCCTACTTCGCCAGCATCGCGCCCACCATCACCGCACTGGAGCCAGGCCGCTGCGAAGGCGTGATCCGCCAGCACCGCCGCATCAACAACCACATCGGCACGGTACATGCGATCGCGATGTGCAACCTGGCCGAGCTGGTCGACGGGGTGATGGTGGACGCCAGCCTGCCGCCAGACATGCGCTGGATCCCCAAGGGCATGGAAGTGAAATACCAGGCCAAGGCCTTGGGCACGTTGAAGGCCGTGGCGACGCCCATGTTGTCCATCGTCAGTGCTGCGGACGGCTACGACCTGCCCGTGAAGGTCAGCGTGACCGATGCGGCAGGGACCGAGGTGTTCCATGCGACCATCGCGATGTGGGTATCGCCGCGCCCTCCGCGTATAGGCTGATCAACCATGACGACCGCTGAACTGCTTGTGCGCCTGGCAGGCATTCACAGCCTGGGGTTTGCCGCCTTCCATCTAGCGTTCTGGCGGCTGTTCGGCTGGAAACGCGAGCTCGCCCAGCTCGGCACGGTCAACCGCGCGATCATGCAGATCCTCAATCTGCGCGTGATCTATGTGTTCCTGGGAATGGGGCTGATCGCGCTGATCTTTGCCCCGGACCTGGTCGGCACTCGTCTGGGGTTGGTCCTGCTGGGTTTCATGGCGGTGTTCTGGGTGGGCCGCGCGCTTGAACAATTCGTCTTCCTGCGCATCAACGACTGGCGCGTACACCTGCTGACGGGCCTGTTCGTGCTGGGTGCGGCGCTGCATGCCGTGCCAATGTGGCTGGGCTTCATGCGCGCCATCAGCCGCTGAGCGGCGGCGCCTGCCAGCACGCGCCCACGTCAGAGCGCTCGCAACACCAGCGCCAGAATGGCCGGTACGGCCTGGATCATGAAAATGCGCCGGCTCACGCTGTACGCGCCATAGCACCCGGCCACCACCACGCAGGCCAGCGAGAACGTCACCAGCACCGGCTGACCGATCACCAGCCCCACCACGATGCCCGCCGCCAGGAAGCCGTTGTACAGGCCCTGGTTGGCCGCCAGCACGCGCGTGGTCTCTGCCTTCTCGGGCGTGTTGCGGAAGGTCTTCAGGCCCAGCGGGCGGGTCCACAGGAACATTTCCAGCACCAGGAAGTACAGGTGCAGCACCGCGACCAGCACGGTCAGCAGCAGCGCGATCAGCGACATCGTTTCTCTCCTCAAAAAGACTGGACGGGATCAGCGGTCGCGCGGCAGCTTCTTTTCTTCGCGCAGCACACCGAATGCGGCAGCGGTCATGCACGCGGCAACCACCACGCCGCCGATGAACACCACGTGTGAACCAAACAGCGACAAGCCCTTGTGCACCCACGCAAAGCTCAGGTCCGCGCCGCGGTACACCACGGTATCGATGGCCGCACCGGCCTTGTAGCGCCACTGCCGGTCCACGCGGGTATAGATGGTTTCGCGTGCCGGCTTGGCCAATGCGAACTCGCTGGCGCGGGTCATCACCTGCACCACTGCGACCATCAACGGCATGGGTGAAGCGGCAAGCACCGAAAAGCCGATCAGGATCGCAAAACCAGGGATCAACAGGGCCGGCGCGATACCGTGGCGCGACAGCAGCCAGCGGGTCAGGCCGAGCTGCATCAGCAGCGCCAGTGCGTTCACCGCCAGGTCGATACGCGAGAAGAAGGCCGTGGCAGCGCCTGCATCGTTGAACGCCGCACGCACGATGCTGGCCTGCTGGTTGTACAGCAGGGTGCCCACGCCCACACCGAACACCACCATGATCGCCAGCCAGCGCAGCAACGGCTCACGCACGATCAGTTTCAGACCGTCCAGTACGCTGCCCCCCATCGGCTGCTCGCCGGATACCAGCTGCTGCTCCTGCTCACGCAGCACCGCCCAGTGCCGTAGTCGCCAGATGCTCAACAGGCAGATGGCGAGGAATCCGGCCGAGACCAGCATCAGGTTGGCGATGCCCACACGCTGCACCAGTGCACCGGTGATGATCGGCCCGAGAAAGGCACCGATGGTGCCGGCCGCGCCGATGTAACCGTAGAAGGCACGTGCCTGCGCGTTGGAAAACACATCGGCCATGAAGCTCCAGAACGCCGCCACCGCGAACAGGTTGAAGACGGTGATCCAGAAAAAGAACGCCATGCCGCGCCCCGGCACACCGCTGTCGAACAGTACGTAGAAACCCAGCAAGGTGACGATGAAGAACCCATACACCGCCGGCAGGAACACCCGCCGTGGGAAGCGGCTGACCAGCCAGCCGTACACCGGCTGCAGGACCAACATGATCACGAACACGCAGGAGAACAGGAACTGCAGGACGAAATCCTTCAGCGCGATGCCATGGCTGGCGAACCAGGCGATCAGCATCGGCGGGAACACCGTTTCCAGGTCGGCCGAGGCGGCCATCGCCTCCCGCACCGGGCGCAGCACGTAGTAGCCACTGAGCAGGCAGAAGAAGTACAGGAACGACCACCACAGCGCCGGCGACTCACGCAGTGCCGCCGTCAGCCCACGCAACGGCCCCTTGCCCTTCACCGCGCTCACGCGGTGTCCCTCGCCAGAAGACGGCGGTTGGACAGCGGCATGGCAGGCTCCGGGGGCGGTGAAGCGCGTACGTTAGCCAATGCACTGCAACATCGCCAGCAGCAGCCACGCAGAAGGCCGCAACGCAGTGTCACGGCCCCGCCCGGACGACACGTTCCGACACATGCTTTCGGGGCGTCAAAATTCCAACTTTTTCAACGAGATGCGCATTCATCTTCGCTTTGTTTGTGCACAAGGGAAAAGCGGCGCTAGAATCGCCATCAGCAGTCGCGCACGGGTCTCCACGATGAAAAAGAACAGCCTGCGTCGTCCGATCCGTTCGGCGGCCACCGGTTTGCTGGGCATGTTGATGCCCGTTGCCTTGTCCACCACCGCGCAGACCCCGCCGCCATTGCCGCCGATGCCGGCCAACATCGAATCCGCCGCCACCGCCGTCGCCCACACCCAGCCCGCCGCTTACCGCACCGGCCTGGTGCCGCAGGTGCAGCTGCCGGCGGCCGGCTTCAACGTGGCCAACATCGAATCGATGGCGCAGCAGCTCACCTATGGCGAGCGTGTGCCCGGCATGGCCGTGGCCATCGTGCAGGGTGGCCGCGTACTCAGCGCGCGTGGTTATGGCGTTACCGATGTCAACAACCCGCTGCCGGTCGACGCCCACACCGTGTTCCGCCTGGCATCGCTGTCCAAGGCCTTCGCCGGCACCATGGCCGGACTGCTGGTCAACGATGGCACGCTGCGCTGGGACAGCAAAGTCACCGACTACGTGCCGGGCTTCCGCCTGAACTCTCCGGAAGCGACCGATCGCCTGACCGTGGCCGACGTGCTCAGCCACCGCGTCGGCCTGCCGTACAACGCCTACGACCGCGACATCGAAGGCAACGCCGAGTACTACGCACTCACCCAGAAGCTGGCCAATACCAGCCTGAAGTGCCTGCCGGGCGACTGCTACGCCTACCAGAACGTGGCCTTCAGCCTGATCGGCGACGTGGTCTATGCCGCCTCGGGGAGCTTCTACGAGCAGTCGGTCGAGCGCCGCATCTTCAAGCCGCTGGGCATGAACGATGCCAGCCTCGGCCTGGCCGGCATCCAGGCCAGCTCGCGCTGGGCGCGTCCGCACGTGCGCAGCCGCAATGGCTGGGTGTCGCTGACACCGAAGCCGACCTACTACCGCGTCGCCCCGGCCGCCGGCGTCAACGCCAGCGCCAGCGACATGGCGCAGTGGCTGCTGGCCCACACCGGCCATCGCCCGGACGTGCTGCCGGCACCGCTGCTGGCCACCCTGCATTCGAGCCTGATCAACACCCCGGGCGAAATGCGTTCGGGCTGGCGCCGCGAGCGCCTGCATTCGGCCGGCTACGCACTGGGCTGGCGCACCTTCGACTACGCCGGCCACGATGTGGTGTTCCATGCCGGTGCCGTGCAGGGCTATCGCGGCCTGGTCGCGCTGGTGCCGGAACGCGATCTCGGCATCGCCATCATGTGGAACGGCGAAAGCGGCCTGCCCAGCGGCCTGCTGCCGACGGTGCTCGATTCCGCG
This sequence comes from Stenotrophomonas sp. 80084_Sma, assembly GCF_056481995.1. Taxonomy (NCBI): domain Bacteria; kingdom Pseudomonadati; phylum Pseudomonadota; class Gammaproteobacteria; order Lysobacterales; family Lysobacteraceae; genus Stenotrophomonas; species Stenotrophomonas sp. 80084_Sma. The sequence continues at coordinate 3,640,054 of NZ_CM151177.1, forward strand.
CTCGGCCTGCCGACGCAGCGCTGGCTGGACGTGGACACCGACTTCGGCAGTGACAACCTGATGGCCGAAGGCGCGAGCCCGGCGCAGCAGGACAAGCGCAAGGGCAAGGGTGCTTCGAGCAACCGTGCGGTGGCCTCGCCGCGCTGAGTTGGCGGGCTTCACCGTGTGTGCGAAGGGCGGCCTGCGGGTCGCCCTTTTTGTTGGCAGTTGTAGAGCAAAGCAGTCGAGCACCGCTCGACTCTACAAACGGAAGGCTAATGCGCGAAGTAGTGCATGCCGCCATCCACCGGAATCACCGCGCCGGTGATGTAGCCGGCCAAGGGCGAGGCCAGAAAGGCCACCAGCGGCGCCACCTCCTCCGGATCACCAAAACGCCCGATCGGAATGTTGCGTTCGATGAACTCACGCCGGCTTTCCTCGGTGGGATGCAGGCGGTCCCGGATCTGAGCACTGTTGATGCGTCCCGGCGCGATTGCATTGACCGTGATGCCCTGTGAGGCCAGCGCCGACGACAGCCCTTTGCTCCACAGATGCAACGCCGCCTTCGCCGCCGTGGCAGCATTCACCGCGCGCGGTTCCATTGAACCGCTGAGGTTGATCACCCGCCCCCAGCCCTGCGCCTGCATCGCGGGCAGCAGTGCCTGGGTCAGGCGTCGTGCCGAAGAGAAGTTCAAGGCCATGGCTTCCTCCCAGACATCGTCCCCCGCATCCACCGTGGTCGGCCGGCCTCCTCCAGCCGCATTGACGAGGATGTCGACACGCGTCAGTGCCGCCGAGGCTGCATCCGCAATGTGGCGTACCTGCTCCGCATCGGTGAGGTCGCCCAGCAGGACGATCGGTGCCGGCGCGCCTGCAGATTCGATCTCCGCCGCCAGTGCATGCAGCGGCTCGGCACGCCGTGCACTGATCGCAATGCGTACTCCCTGTGCCGCCAGCAGCCTGGCCACACCGGCACCGATGCCACTGCCCGCCCCGGTGATCAGCGCGGTACGCCCTTCAAGCCCCAGATCCATGATGTTCTCCCAATCCGCCAGCCGGTACATCCGGCCCGTGCAGTACATGCTGTTTGATCACCCCTGATTGATAAACTCCGCGCAGGTTTCAGCATTCAACACCCGGGGTGTCAGATGAATCTGCTGGAGAGCATGAAGGTCTACGTGCTGATCGTGGACAAGGGCAGCCTCAGCGCTGCGGCGGCGGCGATGGATATCTCGGCGACGATGGCCGGCAAGCACCTGCGTGCGCTGGAAGCACGGCTGGGGATGCAGCTGTTGAGCCGTACCACCCGGCGCCAGCACATGACGCCCTTCGGCGAGGACTACTACACCCGCTGCCGGGAGATCCTGCGGCTGGTGGAAGAAACGGACGCACAGGCGCAGCACCAGCAGCTGGCACCGGCGGGCACGTTGCGCATCAGTGCGCCGGTGATCTTCGGCACGCACGCACTGGTACCGGCACTGGCCGAATACATGGCGCGCCATCCGGGTGTCCGGGTCGAAGTCACGCTGAGCGACCGCGTGGTCGACCTCGCCGAGGAGGGTTTCGAAGCGGCGCTGCGCATCGGCACGCTGGCCGACAGCAGCATGCTGGTGGCGCGTGCGCTGGCACCGTATCGCTTGATGATGTGCGCATCACCGGCGTACCTGGCCAGGCATGGCACGCCTCGCAGCCTGCAGGACCTCGCCCTGCATCAGTGCCTGTCCTTCGAACCGAGCGCACTCGCACAGTGGCTGCAGGCCGATGCTGGCGAACTCGAGCGTGTGCCCGGCGGCCGGCTGCAGATCAACAACGGCGAAGCGCTGCGCACGGCAGCGCTGCACGGGCTGGGCATCGTGCTGCAGTCGGCACTGCTGCTGGCTGCCGACATCGACACCGGACGCCTGGTGCAGCTGTTCCCTGAGTTCGGCCAGACCGGTCGGCCGATGCACGTGGTCTACGCCCACGATCGCTACCACTCGACCCGCCTGCGCAGCTTCCTGGACTTCCTGGTGGAGCGCTTTCCACCGGCGCCGTACCGCTAGCGTCGACCGTCAGAAAAGCAGTCGAGCACGGCTCGACCCTGCAAACGGCCCATAAAAAAAGGTTCTTCACCCAACTCCGGGGAAGGCGGCTCGGATTTTGAGGAAGAAATAGGCGTCGTCCCGGTATCCGTAGGCGACGCGCTTTATGACCTTTATCTTGTTGTTGATCCCCTCGACCAGATTCGTTCCGAGGGGCCACCGGCAATGAGCCAGAATGCCTGCCAGATAGGGCTGTAGGCGACGGACAAACGTTCGCAGGGGCTCCAGGCGGCTACGCAATGCGCGCTGTCGCCAGCTCTTCCACGCTTTTGCTGCCCAAGCCTGGCTGCGGTAGCGCCAGAGCTGCTTCAAGTCGTCTTTCAGCACATAGGCCGTCAGTAGTGCCTTGTTGGCAGCCAGCAGCTCCTTGAGCTTCACTCGTTGATCCGCCGGGACATTCTGCCGGTTGCGCAGCAAGAGCCAGCGAGAGGTCTTCACCACACGCCGAGCAGGTTTGTCCTGGCGCAGCCTGTTGGCTTCATCCACGCGGACCCTGTCGATGACCTCCCGGCCGTATTTGGCCACCACATGGAACAGGTCGTAGACCACTTCGGCATTTGGGCATTGGGCTTTCACTTCTAGGTCGAATGCCGAATTCATGTCCATGGCGACCGCTTGGATACGTTCGCAGCCCTCCCGGCCCAACAGCTCGAAAAAGGGGCGAACATCCGCTCGGCTACGACCACGCCCAACCCATAGCACTCGTTTGCGGGACGGCTCTACTATCACCGTGGCGTAGCGATGGCCCTTCTGGATCGCGAATTCGTCCATTGCAAGAATACGGATTCCGGAGAGGTCCACCGGTCCCAACGTCTGCTGCAAGTGCCTGAAATCAAGCGCCTTGACGGTTTTCCAGTCCAGTCCGTGCCATCTGGCTGTGGCATGGATCGACGTGGTAGCACACATCTGTGCAACGCTCTTTGCGAGTCGTTGCGTGACCCGGCAGTGCCGATCCAGCCAGTCCAGATGCTCCAGCTTCGGCCCGCAACGAGGGCAGGCCACGCGCTGCCGCTGCACCTCCAGCTCGACCGGCTCATCGAAAACAGGCAGATCACGGATACGCCGGATCACATGGTCGTGGATGGAGGTAACCCACTTGGAACAGCCGCTGCAGCGGTGCCTGCGGCGTCCATCGGGAAGCAGCGAAAGTACCAGCCACGAGACCCCATGACGAACCTCGCGTCTCCAACCATCCAGGCGATACCCCGCCCAGTCCCCCAACAACGGCATACAATCCAGCTTGGCCACGGCCGGCCCCAGTTTGTAGTCTCGACAACCACAATCTAGCGGGTCGGCCGTGAGCCTCTCCCCTCAGATGGGAGAAGAACCTAAAAAAACCCCCTCCCCGCTGGGCAGTCAGGGAAGGGGGTTTCAGGATGCGGCTATCGGGAAGTACTTAGATCAGCGGCGCCGGGGTTGCCGGCAGAGCGACCGGAGCAGCCTTCTTCTTGCGGGCGGCCGGCTTGCGCTTGGCAACCTTCTTCGCTGCCTTCTTCGGGGCAGCCTTCTTGGTCGCCTTCTTCGCGGTCTTCTTTACTGCCTTCTTGGCGGTCTTCTTGACGGCCTTCTTGGCAGTTGCCTTCTTCGCGACCTTCTTGGCCGGCTTGCGGGCCGTTGCCTTCTTGGCAGTCTTCTTGGTGGCCTTCTTGGCTACCTTCTTGACGGCCTTCTTCGCGGTCTTCTTGACGGCCTTCTTGGCAGTGGACTTCTTGGCTACCTTCTTCGCCGCCTTCTTCACTGCCTTCTTCGCAGTGGTCTTCTTGGCGACCTTCTTCGCAGCCTTCTTCACTGCCTTCTTGGCGGTCGCCTTCTTCGCGACCTTCTTCACTGCCTTCTTGGCAGCGGCCTTCTTCGCGACCTTCTTCACCGCTTTCTTGGCGGCGGGCTTCTTCTTCGCAGCTTTCTTGGTTGCCATGGGATGGCTCCTCGTCAGTGATAGGGAGTTGAAACGCCCAGGTGGATCAAACCCGCGGATGCTGCGTGCGGGGACCGCCGGCGCGTCAGGCGCGCCGTTACGGATGCGGCAATGCCCGCCTCGATCGGCGGAGCGGACATCGGAACGGGAGTTGCCTTGCATTTCTCCGGGGGAAGCGGGGCCATGTCCACCGTCATCAGGGTCGCGGTGGTCTTGAAGGGGCTGCTTCGCATCGGACGATTGATTCTGCGCACTCGGTTGGGCAGGCAAGGTCTGCTGAGGCGAAACCTAATCACGGTTTTTTTTACTGTCAACAACCCCCGCGAAAAATTTTCACATCCGCGCCATCCCGGACGCCGCCCTCGCCACCGCCGTGCGCGCCCTGCAACGACCATTGAAGCGGCGCGCACGCGCGCCGCATACGACGAAGTCGATGCGCCCTCTGAACAAAAAACACTTGAAATAAGCACTCTGCGCAGATAGGCACATGTTCCGGACAACAGCGCGCGTGCATCGCCGATGGTCACCCGCACCGTCGCCAACGCCAGCACAACGGGGCCGCAACGGGGGGCGAAAAGTTTTCACATTCGATCGCTTCGGCGCGGGGCGGAAACGCGGATTTGCGCAAAACTGCGCACGCTGATCGGCACCGTTCGTCTGTCGGCTGATGCCACGCCGAGGGTGCAGAGCGAACCCGCCGTCATGAGTCCGACGCACTCGCCAAAACAAAAACGGCCACCCGAAGGTGGCCGTTCCAGAACCCGGAAGTGACGACTCAGTGGTCGTCGTTTTCCAGGGCTTCGGCATACGCGTCCGGATCCAGCAGTTCGTTGACCTCTTCAGCGTTGGTCAGTTCGACCACGAACATCCAGCCTTCGCCGTAGGCATCTTCATTGATGGTTTCCGGCTTGTCGGACAGCGCCGAGTTGACCTCGACGACCTTGCCGCTGATCGGGCTGTAGACGTCCGAGGCGGCCTTCACCGACTCGACAACGGCGATCTGCTCGCCAGCCTTTGCGTCGGCGCCGACTTCCGGCAGTTCGACGTAGACCAGGTCACCCAGCAGGCCCTGGGCGTGGTCGGAAATACCGACGGTGACACGGCCATTGCCTTCGACACGGGCCCACTCATGGGACTTGAGGAACTTGAGGTCGCCGGGGATCTCGCTCATGGGACTGCTCCAGAGATATGCAGGGGTGGAAAAAACGGGGCTAGTGTAACCAACCGGCCGCCACTGCTGTCAGTGACGATCGGCAGTTTCGGATCAGGCGTCGGCGAGCACGCCGGGCTGGGCCTGGCCTTCGCGCACGAACGGGAACTTGACCACGCGCACCGGCACCTGCCGGCCACGGATGTCGACGGTGACCTCGCCCAGTTCACCGGCCGGTACACGGGCGAAGGCGATGCCCTTGGCCAGGGTCGGCGAGAAGGTGCCGGACAGGATCTCGCCCTGGCCGCCGGCGGTGGTCACCGCCTGACCATGGCGCAGCACGCCCTTCTCGTCCATCACCAGACCGATCATCTGGCGGGCGGTGCCGGCAGCCTTCTGCGCTTCCAGCACGTCGCGGCCGATGAAGTCGCGACCTTCGTCCAGCGACACGGTCCAGGCCAGCGCCGCTTCGTACGGGCTGATCTCTTCGTCCATGTCCTGGCCGTACAGGTTCATGCCGGCTTCCAGGCGCAGCGTGTCGCGTGCGCCGAGGCCGGCCGGCTTCACGCCCGCCGCCAGCAGGCGGTTCCAGAACGCGACCACGGCGTCCTGCGGCAGCAGGATTTCGAAGCCGTCTTCGCCGGTGTAACCGGTACGGGCGACAAACAGTTCGACGCCGTCATCGGACTGCACCTGCAGGGCGGCGAAACGGCCCAGCTTGGCCAGCGCTGCGCGATCGCTTTCGCGGGCCAGGCCGATGACGATGTCGCGCGCCTGCGGGCCCTGCACGGCGAGGATGGCCAGGTCCGGGCGCTGCTCGACGGTGACGCCGAACGGTGCAGCCTGCTCGCGCAGCCAGGCCAGGTCCTTCTCGCGGGTGGAGGCATTGACCACCATGCGGAAGAAATCGTCGCCCAGGTAGTAGACGATCAGGTCGTCGATGACGCCGCCGCGCGGATTCAGCATGCACGAGTACAGCGCCTTGCCGGTCACCTTCAGCTTGTCGACCGAGTTGGCCAGCAGGCGGCGCAGGAACGGCTTGACCTGGTCACCGCGCAGGTCGACCACAGTCATGTGGCTGACGTCGAACACACCCGACTCGCGACGAACGAGGTGGTGCTCGTCGAGCTGCGAGCCGTAGTGGATGGGCATGTCCCAAACCCCCGAAATCGACCATCTTGGCGCCAAGGGCGCGGTGGGTATCGTTGAGCAGCGTCTTCTGGGTCATGACCGGGTCCGGCAGCAGAGGAAACAAGAATCCCCATTATCCCAGATCGGTCGCCCGCAGGTCGCGCCGCAGCGCAGCGGGGTGTTTGGCAGGCCTGCGGCCGGCGCCGCCTTCTACAGCTGGAGCGCAAAGCCTGAGTTCATCGGCTCTGGATTGACTCGGCCTGGGCGGGTCGGAGCGAGTGCTTTTGCTCTTTGCTCTTTTTCTTTTTCCGTGGGCTGGACGCGCACGGAAACTGTCGGGGGCCGGGCGGGTTGGGTTCGCGGGACCGTTGGCGCCATGGATGGCGCCATCGAGCCCCCATGGGTGAGGGCGCTTTGCTTGCGAAGCACTGCTTCGCAAGCGACCGAACGCGCAGCCGCCAGCGGCTGGGCCGGACCGCGGAGCGGGGTCTACGGCGTGTCCCGCGAACCCAACCCGCCCGACCCAGACACATGAACCACCTTCCGCGACCACCCACGAGGGGCTCCGCCGTTGGCTGGGAACCCCTAGGCCACCGCTTCGACCAGCAGCGTGCTGCCCTGCACCGCCACCACCCGTACCCACGTACCTGCAGGCAGCTCCGGACCGCTCACCTGCCAGGACGCATCGTCAATGCTGACCCGTCCTTGGCCACCGACGATGGCCTGCTGCAGTACCACCTCCCGGCCGACCAGCTGCTCGGCACGGCGGTTGAGCAACGGCGCATCGCTGGGCCGTGCCCGCGGCCTCCCCCAGCGCCGGTAGCACTGGATCGAGACCACACTCAGCAGGACGAAGGCGATCACCTGCCACAACAGTGGAATGTCGCTGAACACCGCAACCAGTACGAACACTGCCGCCGCGCCAATGCCGATCCACAGCATGAACGCACCCGGCGCCAGCGCTTCGGCAGCGAACAGCAGCAGCGCCAGCGCGCCCCAACCGACGACTTCCCAGCGCATGTCAGCCTCCGAGCGGCGGCGGCCGCTTGCCGGCGGCCTTGTTGTCCTGGCTGGCCAGCGCCTGCTTCGCCAGTTCGGCCACGCCCGCGATCGAACCGATCACGCCACTGGCCTCCATCGGCATCAGCACCAGCTTCTGGTTCGGCGAACTGGCCAGCTCCTTGAACGCTTCCACGTACTTCTGCGCGACGAAGTAGTTGATCGCCTGCACGTCACCCTCGGCAATCGCGGCCGACACCACCTTGGTCGCCATCGCTTCGGCCTCGGCCAGGCGCTCGCGCGCCTCGGCATCGCGGAACGCGGCTTCGCGACGGCCTTCGGCTTCCAGCACGGTGGCCTGCTTCTCGCCATCGGCGCGCAGGATCTCCGACTGCCGTGAACCCTCTGCCTCGAGGATCTGCGCGCGCTTTTCGCGCTCGGCCTTCATCTGCCGCGCCATCGCATCCAGCAGATCGCGCGGCGGCTGGATGTCGCGGATCTCGATGCGGTTGACCTTCACGCCCCAGGGATTGGTGGCATGGTCGACCACGCTCAGCAGCTGGGCATTGATCACCTCGCGCTGGCTGAGCGATTCATCCAGGTCCATCGAACCGATCACGGTACGGATGTTGGTCTGCACCAGGGCGATCATCGCCACTTCCAGGTTGGCCACCTCATAGGCGGCCTTGGCGGCATCCAGTACCTGGAAGAACACCACGCCGTCCACGCGCACGGCGGCGTTGTCCTTGGTGATCACTTCCTGGCTGGGCACGTCCAGCACCTGCTCCATCATGTTCACCTTGCGCCCCACCCCGTACACGATCGGGATCAGGAAATGCAGGCCGGGGGTCATGGTGTGCGTGTAGCGCCCGAAGCGCTCGACGGTCCACTCGTAGCCCTGGGGCACCATCCGTACTGCCTTGAACAGGATGACCACGGCCACGAAGGCCAGTACCACGGTAAAGAACATGGTCGGGAACATCTTGCTTTCCTTATCTATGACGTCCAGGCCCCAGCATAGCGCGTGAAGGCCACATTCACAGCGGAGCTACCAGGGCACGCGCCCGCGCAGGATGTCGGCGAACATCACCCAGTCGCCCATGAACGAGTACAGCGGGTGCTGGAAGGTGGCCGGGCGGTTCTTCTCGAAGAAGAAATGGCCGACCCAAGCGAAGCTGTAACCGCAGAACAGGGCGGCCAGCAACAGCACCGGCTGCCCGCGCAGGATTGCTGCAACGACCAGCAGCAGCACGCCGCAGCTGCCGACGAAGTGCAGCCGGCGCGATACCGGGTGGCGGTGCTCGCTGAGATAGAACGGATAGAACTCGCGGAAGCTGGCGAAGCGGGACATATGCGTGCTCCGGGGGCCGTGGTCACCGCCATCATGCGCCTTCCTGGGAGGGAAAGCGGCCTGGACGGCGTGGCCGATTCTGACAAGGCAGTGCATGATCCGGTGGCGCTGCCTTTGTAGCGTCGAGCCATGCTCGACTGGCCCTCCCTGTTGCGGTCGAGCATGGCTCGACTCTACATAAGAGCGGAAGCCGTCGAGCATGGCTCGACGCTACAAAAGCCGAAGCGGTCGAGCATGGCTCGACGCTACAAAAGCCGAAGCGGCCGAACATGGCTCGACGCTACACCGGGGGCGTGCGCGGCCCGAACATGATCACCGCCATGCCGGCCAGGCACAGGGCTGCGCCGAACAGGTCCCAGCGGCTGGGGCGGATGCCATCGACCAGCCACAGCCAGAACAGCGCGGTGCCGATGTAGACACCACCGTAGGCCGCATAGACCCGGCCACTGGCGGTCGGGTGCAGGGTCAGCAGCCAGGCGAACAGGGCCAGGCTGGCGGCAGCCGGCAGCAGCAGCCACACGCTGCCGCCCTTGCGCAGCCACAACCACGGCAGGTAGCAGCCGACAATTTCGGCCAGCGCGGTCAGCAGGAACAGCGCGAGCGTCTTCACGCCTTCTCCGCCGCCTTGGCGTGCTGCCACAGTGCTTCCTGCGCATCCAGGTCCATCGACGCCAGCGCTCCACCCTGGGCGTCAGCCTGCGCTTCCATCGCACGGAAGCGGCGTTCGAACTTGTGGTTGGCCCCGCGCAGCGCCGCACCCAGATCGATATCGGCGTGGCGTGCCAGGTTGGCGCAGACGAACAGCAGATCGCCCAGCTCTTCCTGCAGGCGCGCTTTGTTGCCGGCAATATCGCCGCGCTCGAACTCCTCGCGCAGCTCCTGCAGTTCCTCCGCCGCCTTGTCCAGCACCGGCAACGGGCCCGGCCAGTCGAAACCGACCTTGGCCGCGCGCGACTGCAGCTTCACCGCTCGCTGCCATTCGGGCAGGCCACGCGAGATGCCGGCCAATGCGGAGGTGTCCTGCTCGCCCTTGGCGGCACGCTCGGCACGCTTGATCGCATCCCAGTTACGCGTCACCCCGTCGGCGTCATCGACGCTGACATCGGCGAACACGTGCGGGTGGCGGCGCTGCATCTTGTCGCTGATCGCGCGTGCGACCTCGGCGAAGGCAAAGGCGCCCTGCTCCTCGGCCATGCGTGCATGGAACACCACCTGCAGCAGCAGGTCGCCCAGCTCATCGCAGAGATCATCGAGGTCGCCACGGTCGATCGCATCGGCCACCTCGTAGGCTTCCTCGATGGTGTACGGCGCGATGGTCGCGAAGTTCTGTTCCAGGTCCCAGGGGCAGCCGCCCTGCGGATCGCGCAGGCGCGCCATGATCGCCAGCAGGCGTTCCAGTTCGTTGCTGGCTGCACTGCCGGCGATGGGGGTGTCATGCGCGCTCATGCGGTCTCCAGGGTCAATCGGACAACCAGTCGCGCCACGGCAGGCTGGTATCACCAATGGCAATGAAATCGCCGTTCAACAGGGTCTCGCGGCGGTTGTAGCGGAACGGCTTGCCGGTCGCTGCCGACAGTACCGCACCGCCGGCGGCGTGCAGTACGCACTGGCCGGCGGCGGTATCCCATTCGGAGGTCGGGCCCAGACGCGGATAGACATCCAGGCCACCTTCGGCGATCCGGCAGAATTTCAGCGACGAGCCCTGCGCGATGGTCTCGATGCGGCCCATGCGCGCCAGCAGCGCCTCGGTTTCCGGTGAGCGGTGCGAGCGGCTGGCGGCAACCCGCAGCGGTGCGGTGGCCGGCGTGCGGGTGCGCAGCACGGTGTCGTGCAGGCCCTGCCGGCGATAGGCCAGCTCGCCGCGCATGGCATGCCAGACGATGCCCGTCACCGGGGCCAGCACCACGCCGAAGGCCGGTGCGCCCTGGTAGATCAGCGCGATGTTGACGCTGAACTCGCCGTTGCGCTTGACGAACTCACGGGTGCCATCGAGCGGATCGACCAGCCAGTAGGCGCCCCAGTGGCGGCGCTGCTCCCAGGGTACCTGCGCCGATTCCTCGGACAGGATCGGCAGATCCGGGGTCAGCTGCTGCAGGCCCTGTTCAATGACCTGGTTGGCCGCCAGGTCGGCACTGGTAACCGGGCTGTTGTCGTCCTTGATCTGCACGTCGAAGCCATCGGCATAGACCTGCATGATGGCCTGTCCGGCTTCCTGGGCAATGGCGATGGCGGTCTCGCGCAGGTCCGTGGTCAGTTTGATCATCGCAAACCCTGCAGCCACTGGCGGGCGATGAACAGCGCCGCCAGCGAGCGTCCCTCGGAGAAGTCCTCGCGCAGCATCAGCTGGTCCAGCTCGGCCAGCCTCCACGGGACGACTTCCAGTTCTTCCGGCTCGTCGCCGGCCAGCTTTTCCGGGTACAGGTCGCGCGCCACCACCAGCCACGACTGGTGGCTCATGTAGGTCGGGGCCAGGGTCATCGCGCGCAGCACATCCACCCGGCGCGCGCCGTAACCGGCCTCTTCCTTCAGTTCGCGGTCGGCCGCCTGCTCGGGGGTCTCGCCGGCGTCGATCCGACCCTTGACCAGGCCCAGCTCGTAGCGGTGCATGCCGGCGGCGTATTCACGTACCAGCAGCACGGTCTCGTCGTCGAGCATCGGCACCACCACCACCGCGCCATGCCCCCGGCTGACCAGCCGCTCGAAGCGGCGGCGTTCGCCGTTGGAGAACTCCAGGTCCAGGTGCTGGCGCTGGAAGGGACCGTTCTCCTCATCGGTGATCCGATGGATGATCGGCAAGCGACGGCCGGCACGGTCATCGTTCATGCGGAATCTCCGCGGCGGCCGGCGCCTGCGCCGGGGCCGATAGAATGTGCAGGCAGCAACATGTTCATGAGCCCGAAATGCTAGCAGACCCAACCCCCTCCCCGCTGGCCCGCCATTGGCGGCAGCGCGACCTGCAGGTGCTGTGGCACCCCTGCACGCAGATGCGCGAGCATCCGCACACCCTGCCGCTGGTGCCGATCGCCCGCGGCGAAGGTGCCTGGCTGATCGACCACGACGGCAATCGCTATCTAGATGCGGTCAGCAGCTGGTGGACCAACCTGTTCGGTCATGCCGAACCGCGCATCGGTGGTGCCATCGCCGCCCAGGCCACGCAGCTGGAACAGGTGATGCTGGCCGGCTTCGGTCATGAGCCAGCCATCACCCTGGCCGAACGCCTGCTGGCGCTGGCCCCGCGGCAGCCCGGCCGCGAACCGCTGGCCAAGGTGTTCTACGCTGACAACGGCTCCGCCGGCGTGGAAGTGGCGCTGAAGATGGCCTTCCAGTATTTCCAGAACCGTGGCGAGCCGCGGCGCACGCGGTTCATCGCACTGGAGAACGGCTACCACGGCGAGACCCTGGGCGCGCTCGCGCTGGGCGACATCCCCCTGTACCGCCGTGTCTATGCACCGCTGCTGGCCGAAGGCCTGTTCGCGCCCTCGCCCGACGCTTACCTGGCCGAGCCGGGCCAGAGTGCGGCAGATCGCGCGCGGCAGGCCGCGGATGGACTGGCCACGCTGTTCGACCAGCACCCGGGCGAGATCTGCGCGGTGATCCTGGAACCGCGCCTGCAGTGCGCCGGCGGCATGCGCATGCACGACCCGGTGTACCTGCAGCGCGTGCGCGAACTGTGCGATGCGCACGGTGCATTCATGATCGCCGACGAGATCGCCACCGGTTTCGGCCGCACCGGCACCCTGTTCGCCTGCGAGCAGGCCGGGGTGATGCCGGACCTGATGTGCCTCTCGAAAGGCCTGACCGGCGGCTTCCTGCCGCTTGCCGCGGTACTGGCCACGCAGGCCCTGTACGACGCGTTCCTCGACGACTCGCGCGAGCGCGCCTTCCTGCATTCACACAGCTACACCGGCAACCCGCTGGCCTGCGCGGCCGCGCTGGCGACGCTGGACATCTTCCGCGACGACGATGTGATCGCGCGCAACCGCGGCATCGCCTCGGTGATGGGCACGCTGGCCGCACCGTTCAGCGACCATCCGCACGTGGCCGACGTGCGCCAGGCCGGCATGGTGGTGGCGTTCGAGCTGTCGCGCGATGGCAACAAGCGCACACCGTTCGACCCGGCCATGCGGCTGGGCCTGCACGCCTACAAGGCCGCGCTGAAGCGCGGTGTGGTACTGCGTCCGCTGGGCGACGTGCTGTACTGGATGCCACCCTATTGCGTGGATGACGAACAACTGGAGCTGCTGGCACATACCACGCTGGCGGCGATTGACGAGGCGATTGCATGCGCGTGACCCGCTGCCCCATCGACCTGGCGCTGCACAGCGGCCAGACCGTGACCCTGCCGGAAGAGACCGCCAACCACCTGGTACGGGTGATGCGCCTGCGCGAGGGAGACACCTGCGTGCTGTTCAACGGCGACGGCCATGACTACAGCGCCACGCTGACCGTGGCCGGCAAGCGCGAGGTTCAGGTGCGCATCGACGCGGTGCAGGCCATCGACAACGAATCGCCGCTGGCGATCACCCTGCTGCAGGGCATCGCCCGTGGCGAGAAGATGGACCTGATCCTGCAGAAAGCCACCGAACTGGGCGTGGCGGCGATCATTCCGGTCAACGCCGAGCGCACCGAGGTGAAGCTGGATGCAGCACGGGCGGAGAAGCGCGTGGCGCACTGGAACAATGTGGTGACCTCGGCCTGCGGCCAGTCCGGGCGCGCGCGCATTCCGCACGTGGGATCACCGCTGTCGCTGGCGCAGGCGGCAGCGGCGCTGCCGCCCGATACGCTGCGGCTGACCCTGGATCCGCAGGGTGCGCACCGGCTGTCGACGCTGGACGCCGCGCCTGCCGGGGGCATCGTGATCGCAATCGGTCCGGAAGGGGGGTGGTCGCCACGCGACCGTGATCAACTGGCGGCCGCGGGCTTCCAGGGCCTGCAGCTGGGCCCGCGCATCCTGCGCACGGAAACGGCCGGCCTGGCCGCGATTGCAGCACTGCAGGCGCGGTTGGGGGATCTGGGGTAAGGCCCGATTCCTGGTAGTGCCGGCCGCTGGCCGGCAACCGCATGATTCCGTGGATGCCGGCCAGCGGCCGGCACTACCAGGAATTCAAAATGCCCGGCGGATGTCCGGTCAGGCCGCCAGCGAATCCAGGGCGGCTTCCAGCGCGTCCAGGTTCGGCAGCAGCGCGCTCTGCTCACCCAGCAGCACACGCATGTGCACAATGTCCGGCAGGGTTTCTTCCGAGGCATCAGCCAGCAGCCCGTCGCGCGGCACCGAAATCAGCTGCGGGAAGTTCTGCGTCAGCAGCGCGTAGTACGGACGCTGCGCGTTGCCGCTGAGGGCCTTCAGTACCACCACCTTGTTATGGCCGCTCACGGCTTCTTCGCCCAGTCCCGAAAGACGTGCGAACGACACCAGCGGCACCTGCCAGCCATGCCAGCCGATCTCGCCGACCAGCCAGCGCGGCGCATCGGAGACCGGCTGCACCGGCACGCGCGACATCATTTCGGCCACGGTGGCATTGGGCAGCAGCACGCGCGCGTTGCCGGCCTGGATCAGGACGCCACGGATTTCGTCATTGCTGGCATAGCTCATGGTGCTTCTCCGTTGTCGTCCTGCTCACCCCAGCGCGCGGCAATCGCCTGCGCCAGTTCCTGCGGTTCACCGGCCACCATGCCGGCAGCAACCACCGCCGTGGCTGCAGCCGGGTCGTAGCAGCCCTCGCCCACCTGCCCGGCCACCCATGCACCGGCGGCGGCCAGATCCAGCGCCGGACCAACATGCGCAAGGTCAGCGCCGCTGAGCAGGACCAGCGCGGTGTGGTCAGCTGGCAGCGCGGCAATCGCAATGCCCTGCGCGTCGCTGACGAAATGCAGGCCGTCACTGGCTGCCTGCACGCCGATGTCATCGGCCAGCACGTGCACTTCACCCGGAGTTGCACGCTGGCCGGCTTCAGCCAGCTGCACCGGCAACGGCGACACGCGTGCCATCTGCTTGACCAGGTTGCCGTAGCGCCCGCCATCCAGGCGCATGTGCACCAGGACCGGCACGCTCAGCGAAGGCGGCAGCGCGCCGAGCAGGCGACGCAGCGCATCCGGGCCACCGATGCCGGCCAGCACCAGCAGCGATCCGGCGCGTGCGCCCACGGGCGCTGCGGCATCCAGATCGACCAGGCTCAGATGACCGGTATCGAAGGAAGGCAGCGGAGCCTCCACCGCAGCGTGGTGCGGAGCGGTTGCCGAGGCATCGGCCTCGTCCTCGACCAGCGACCAGGCGGTGTGGTCGAAGGAGACCGGCGGTAGCGGCGGTACTGCGGACGCGGTCTCTGCCAGCGACGGCAGTGCGGGGGCCTGCAGCGGCTCAGGCACCACCGGCTGCAGCGCGGCCAGCGCCTGTTCCAGCGCGATCGGTTCGTGCAGCTGCGCAGGCGGCGAGTACAGAGTGTCAGCGGGGACCTCGTCGGCCCAGCTCAATGCCTGCTCCAGGTGCGGCTGCAGCGCTTCTTCCTGCGGCGCCGGTGCCGGTGCCGGGTGGCCCGGCTCCAGCTGCAGGCTGGGTTCTTCTTCGGCCCCCGGCGGCAACACCTGCTGGTGGCCATGCAGCTTGGCGGACAGATGACGGCCCCAGCGCTGAGCCTCCCAACCATCACGACGTGCAGCCAGTTCGGCCTCGTCGAAGACCAGGGTCAGACCCGGTGCGGACAGCACCGCTTCCAGGCGCTCCAAGGCGTCCTCGATGGCGGCTTCCAGCGCGATCACCACGAACTGTGGGCGCGCCTCCTGCAGGACCCGCGCCTCCAGCGTGTTGGGATCATCTTCCAGCACCAGCTGCACATCGGCGTGCGACAACGCCTCACGCAGGCGCTCACGCGCCGCGCCGGGACGGGCCAGCAGGGCCACGGCCGGGGCCGGATGGGTTTCACTCACGGACACGGGCGATCCCCAGCAGGTCGTACACGTTACGCATCAGGTCCAGTTCCTGGTACGGCTTGCCCAGGTAACGCTGGACACCGATCTCGAAGGCGCGCTGGCGGTGCTTGTCACCGCTGCGCGAAGTGATCATCACGATCGGCACGTCCCTGTAGCGCGGGTCGCCACGCATCGCGGTGGCGAGCTCGTAGCCATCCATGCGCGGCATCTCGATATCCAGCAGCATCAGGTCCGGCACGCGCTCTTCCAGGCGTTCCAGCGCTTCCACGCCATCGCGGGCGACGCTGACCTCGAAGTTGTGGCGTTCGAGGATGCGGCCGGTGACCTTGCGCATCGTCAGCGAGTCGTCGACCACCATCACCAGCGGCACCTGGCGCTCCTGGCGCGGTGCGTTGGCCAGCACAGGCAGCGTCGGGTTGGCGAGGAAGCGGCGCACCAGCGGCGCCACGTCCAGGATCACCACCACGCGGCCATCGCCGGTGATGGTCGCGCCGTAGATGCCCGGCACCGACGCGATCTGCAGGCCGACCGGCTTGACCACGATTTCGCGGTTGCCCAGCACCTGGTCGATCGCCACGGCGGCACGCAGATCACCGGCACGGACCAGCAGCAGCGGCACCTGGTCCTGGCCATCGGCACGCGCCGGGGCCTGCCCGACCAGGCTGCCGAGGTCGTACAGCGGATAGTCTTCGCCGCTGTAACGGTAGCTGCTGTCGGCGGCTTCGAAACGCTCGCGCGACAGGCGGCCGATACCACTGACCGAGGCCACCGGCACCGCGAAGGTGGTTTCGCCGATCTGCACGAACACCGCCTGGGTGACGGCCAGCGTCTGCGGCAGGCGCAGGGTGAAGCGTACTCCCTGGCCCCGCACCGACTGGATGTCGACCGAGCCACCGAGCTGGCGCACTTCGTTGCGCACCACGTCCATGCCCACGCCACGACCGGCCAGCTGGCTGACCTGGTCGGCGGTGGTGAAGCCGGACGCGAAGATCAGGTTGTCCAGCTCCTGCTCGTTCGGCTGCGCATCGGCGGCCAGCAGGCCACGGTCGATGGCGCGGCGGCGGATCGCCTCGCGGTCCAGGCCAGCACCGTCATCGGCCACCTCCAGCACGATTTCCGAACCTTCGCGGTGCAGGCGGATGGCGATCTCGCCCTCCTCCGGCTTGCCGGCGGCGCGGCGCTGTTCCGGCGCTTCCAGGCCATGGGCCACGGAGTTGCGCAGCATGTGTTCCAGCGGCGCGACCATGCGGTCGAGGACGTTGCGGTCCAGTTCGCCGTGGGTTCCTTCCAGGGTCAGGTGGACCTGCTTGCCGGTATCCATGCCGGACTGGCGGACCACGCGGCGCAGGCGCGGCACCAGGCCATCGAACGGCACCATGCGCGCGCGCATCAGGCCATCCTGCAGCTCGGAGCTGACGCGCGACTGCTGCTGCAGCAGCGAATCGTACTGGCGCGACAGATCGTCCAGCACGCCCTGCAGGCCACCCAGGTCGGCCGCCGACTCGTTCAGCGCACGGCTGAGCTGCTGCAGGGTGGAGAAGCGGTCCAGCTCCAGCGGATCGAACTTCTGGTCGGCCTGGTCCTGCTCGCGCTGGTAGCGGGCGACGATCTGCGCCTCGGTTTCCAGGTCGAGTCGCCGCAGCTGGTCGCGCAGTCGCGCATTGGTGCGCTCCAGTTCGCCCATGGCACCACGGAAGGCACCCAGCTGCTGTTCAAGCCGCGAGCGGTAGATCGCCACTTCACCGGCATGGTTGACCAGGCGGTCGAGCAGGTCGGCACGCACGCGCACCTGCTCCTGCTGCGGACGCGCCAGCGGATCTTCATCGACCACGCCCTCGGCCGGAAGCGGAGCCGACAGCGGCGCTTCGATCGGGGCCGCCAGTGGGCCCGCGGCCTGTGCGGGCACGGTCTCGATCTCGCTGGCCGCACGCACGGCCGCAGCGGCTGCGGCGATATCGATGGTGGTGCGGACCTCGAAGGCTTCGACCAGATCCTGCGCCGGCTCCACCACGCGGTGCGCGCCGGTGCGGGTGAGCAACTGGTGCAGGCGGTCAAAGCCACGCTCCAGCAGCTGCACGTCGCGACGTTCGATCTCGGTACGGCCAGCGGCCACCGCCTCCAGCAGCGATTCGATGCTGTGGCCAAGGTCGCCGATGGCATTGATGCCAGCCATGCGTGCGCCACCCTTCAGGGTGTGCAGATCACGCTGCAGGCCGGCCAGCACCTCGCGGTCCTGCGGTGCATCGCGCAGTTCGCTGATCAGGCCATCGCAGTGGTCGAGCAGGTCCTTGCCTTCCTCGACAAAGATATCGACCAGCTCGCGGTCGTACACGCTGAAGTCGAGTGCATCGGCGCCGTCTTCGGCATCCGCCGCAACAGGTGCCTGCTCGTGGTGCGGCGCACGCGGCACGATGTCGGTCGCTGCAACCTGTGCATCGGTATCGACCGTGCCCTGGCCCGGTGCGTCTTCCATTTCGAAGAAGCGCACCGCAGCAGTGCCGCCCTGCGGCGCCTCCGCGGTGATCTCCTCAATCACCGTCGCCGGGGACGGCTGATCGGCGCTCTCTCCTTCACCGACCGCCGCCTCCCCGCCGACGTCCGCATCCTCGGCAAAGGCATCTGCCTCACCCGGCGCGAGTTCGCTGGCCTGGAGGCCGATCACGGGCCATTGCCCGTCGTCGTCCAGGGTCTGCTCCTCCTCGATCACGTGCAGGCCGGCCTCGAGCGCGGCTGCCAGCGTGACCGGTTCTGCAAAACCCGGCACAGCCATTTCATCCTGCAGGCTCGACAGCTCGCTGTCGAGTGGCAGTGCAGCAGCGTCGTCAATGACGTTGTCATCGTCACTGTCCGAATCAAACGGCAACGGCGTATTCAGGTCGATCGCGTCAACTTCCGCAGACACCGGCAACTCTTCCGTGTCGCGGTCATCCACCGGCAGCGCACTGGCGTCGAGGTACGGCGACAGATCGTCCGCCATGGTCAGGTCAGCGTCGTCGACCGTCGCGATCGCCGGCACGGCATCTGATTCGTCCTGGGCAACATCAGGCGCACGTTCAATCGGCTGGATCGATTCAATCGCGCCGGTGTCGTCCGCGGCAGGTTCACCTTCGCCCGGCACCGACGGCCAGCCGGCGTCGAAGTAACGCGAAAGATCGTCGCTGGCGGTCAGCTCACCCACGTCCAGGCCGCTGTCGGCTACGACGTCCAGCGCCTCCAGCCCGGTTGCAGCTGGAACCGGTTCCAGCGCATCTTCGGCATGCGACTGCGGCTCGGCAATGAAATCGGTCGCCGCATCGAAAGCGGACGGCATGCTGGTTTCGTCCAGCGTGTCCAGCCCGGCCAGCGGCGCTTCGGCCGCGGATGCCTGCTCGGCATCAGGCGCCAGCTCGACGCCCTCTTCGTCCTCGTCTTCCAGCGCGAACAGCGGCCAGCGCGCTTCCGGCAGCTCGCCGGCCAATGCCTGCAGCCGCTGCACCAGCGCGCACTGCGGAACAATCCGCGGCTGTTCCGCCTGCAGCGCTTCCATGGTCGCGGTGATCGCCTGCGCGGTCGCATCCAGTGCGGCTACGCCCTCGTCGCCAGGCACCACGTCGGCGGCCAGTGCACGCTTGATGTAGGACTCGGCACCGCCGGTGACCGCCGTGATTTCCGGCACTTCGGTCATCGCGAAGGCGCCGTTCATGGTGTGCACCGCACGCAGCAGTGCGTCGCTGACCGGCTGCGGTGCCTGCTGCGCCGAACGCAGCCATTCCTGCAGGGTCGCCTGGTGGACTTCGACCTCGGCCTCGAGGATCTCGCGCAGTACGCTGTCGATGTTGGCCGGGGTACCGGCGTCTTCCGCCACCGCCGTGGCATCGGCCTGCGCCGACGCAGCGGCCTCGGCTTCCAGCAGGCGGCTGATTTCGTCTTCGCCTTCGGACTCGGCCAGTGTCGCTGCCGGTGCGGCCGCAGCCGGCAACGGCACGTAGAAGGTCTCCTCGCCGGCACCGACCCGATCGGCAATGGCCTGCATCGCCTGCAGGTCCACGCTGATGCGCTGGCCATGGCGCAGCGCGGCGTTCAGCTGCGGCAGCGCGGCATGGGCGTTGTCGACCATCGCCAGCACCGCCGGAGTCGCCGGGCGACTGCCATCGAGCACGCGATTGAGCATGCCTTCGATCTTCCAGGCGAACTCGCCCAGGGTGCGTGCACCCACCAGGCGGCCACTGCCCTTGAGGGTGTGGAAGATGCGGCGGATCGGCCGCAGCCGGTCCATGTTGTCCAGCTGCATGCGCCATGCCGGCAGCAGCGTGCCCAGGTTGGCCAGCTCGTCGTCGAACTCTTCCAGGAACACCTCGCGGATGTCCTCGTCGATGTTCTCGGCATCGTCGTCGAAGCCGGCCTCGAAGCCGGTCTCGGTGCCGGCCACGACCGGGATGTCCGCAGCGGGTGGAGCCGCCATGGCCTGCGGATTGAAATCGGCCGCCGCGGCGCTCAGCTCGGCGAAGAACTGCGCGTCGGCTTCGCTGAAGTCGATCGGCGCGATGGTGTCGATATCAATCACCGACACCGCCGGTGCCGGTGCATCGGAGACCGGCGTCAGCACCTCGGCCATCGGCGCGGGCACCTCCTCCTGCACATCCGCCGGAACCGCGTCCGCTTCGGCAACCACAGGGCTTTCGTCCACCCGCACGGATGCAGCGGGATCGACGATCTCCAGCGCCGGGTGCAATCCGGCGTCGTCGTCCAGCGACAGCGTCTCCATCGCGTGCAGCGACAGCACGTCGTCGGCATTGTCCAGCGCATCGGCGTCGAAACGGAACACCACGTCGTCACCGGCGGCGACCACATCGTGCTCGGCAGCCACCGGGTCGAACACGGGCGCGGCAACGTCAGCGGTGTCAAAGGGCACCGACGCGTCGACGTCGTCCTCGACATCCATCACAGCCACATCGGCCAATGCCGGCGGTGTTGCCCCCGACAGTGTCCACTGCGGCGCCGGTTCCACGCTGGTTTCGGCCCGTTCGAAACTGACCGGGTCGAAGCTGGCGAAGGTCGGACTGCGCTCGTCTTCGGCACTCGCGGTCGGCTCGGAGTCCGGATGGAACGGTGCGAGATCCCATTGCGGTACCTCGGGCGCAGGCGCGCTGGACGCGGCGAAGACCAGCGGTGCATCCGCGTCGTCATGCAGCGACAGCGGTGTGGAGGCGACACTCCCCAGCGCCCCGAACATCAGGCGGTTGTCCACCACCTCCGGTGCAGGCGCGGCCGGTGGCGGATCGAAGGTGAAGTCCGGCAGCGGCACCAGCACCGTGCCGGCGGCGGGCGCGGCCGGCTGCACCGGAATCTCGATGGGCTCCGGCTGCACCGGCTCGGCCTGCAGCGCGATCGGCTCGCGGTCCACCAGCAGCGATGCGAACGGAATCGGCGCGGCGGCAACAGGCTCCACCGCATTGCGGTCCGGCAACGGCCAATAGCGCAGCGCTTCAAGGCTGCTGCGGGTGATGTCGAGGATGTCCTCGCGACCCGGGCGGCGGTCGCGCAGAGCCTCGAGGTAGTACTCCAGGCTGGCCATGGCATCGGCCAGGGTGTCCAGCTGGCGGCCACTGGGCACGCGCTGGCGACCGATCAGCTCGGCTTCGATGTACTGCTGCACACCGCGCAGGTAATCGGCGGCGGTGTTCAGGTCGAGCATGCGCAGCGCACCGGACACATCGCCCAGCAGGCGCGGCACGTCCTGCAGCTCGGCATGGTTCCAGCTGGTTTCGATGAAGGCGACGAAATGCTCGCGGGCGGCGGCGAAGTTGGCGATGGCCTCATGTGCCAGCACCTCCACCGTGCGCCGGTTCTCCACCGCGCTGGGGTCATCTTCGCCACTGCCGCCGGCGCCCAGATGGGCGACCTGGTCGTCCAGCGACGCGTCCACGTAGAGCAATGCGCCGGCGATATCCAGCAGCAGGTTCTCGTCGATCTGCTGGCGCCCTTCGACCACGCCACGCAGCGCATCGCGCTGCTGCACGACCACGCCGCGGGCAACGCCCAGGCCCATCATGCCCAGCGTATCGGCCACGGCGCCAAGTTCGTTGGCCTGGGTCTGCAGCTGTTCGGGCGCACCGCCAGTACGCAGGTGCAGGTCCAGCGCATCCTTGATGCGCAGCAGTTCTTCCTTCACCGCGCTGCCCACGGTATCCAGCAGCTCGCGGTTGCGCCCGCTCAGGCTGCCCCGGGCATGGTCCAGCTCGGCCTCGGTGGCGCTGACGCTGTCCGGCGCGAACGCCAGCAGCACGCTGTCATGCACGCCCTCTTCGCCACGCGCGGCACGGATTTCGTTGAGCAGCGGCATCAGCACGATCGGAATGTCGCGGTGGCCGTTCTGCAGGCGCTCCAGGTAATCGGGCAGCAGCACGCTGCCGCGCATCAGGGTCGCGCAGGCTTCATCCCGATCAGCCACGCTACCGGCGCCGATGGCATTGGCCAGCTGTTCCAGCTCCTCGGCCACCATCGCCGGGGCGTACAGCTCGACCATGCGCAGGGTGCCCTGCACCTGGTGCAGGTAGCCGGCGCAGATGCGCATGCGGCTGGCATCGGCCGGGTCTTCCGCGTAGTACTCGACCTCGTTGCGCACCTGGCGCAGGGTCTCGTCCAGCTCGGGCTTGACCCAGCCCAGCGCTGCGTGGCTCATCGCATCGCGCAGACTGCTCATGGACGCGCTCCGTTCGCCGCCGCGCGGAAGCCGCGCGAGTTCTGGCGTGGGGAATGGAAATGCTTCATCGACTGGTTCCTTGCTCGCCGCCCTGCCCGCGTCACGCCGGCAGCTTGAAGTCGGCGACCGAACGACGCAGGTCGGCCGCCAGCTGCGCGAGGTGACCGATCGATTCGGCGGTCTGCCCGGCACCCTGCGAGGTCTGGCCGGTGATCTGCCGGATCACGCCCATGGTGCGGGTGATGTCCGAGGCCGCAGCCGACTGCTGCTGGGCGGCGATGGAGATGTTCTTGATGAGGGTGTTCAGTGCATTGGACACGCGCTCGATTTCGGTCAGTGCGGTGCCGGCGTCCTCGGCCAGGCGTGCACCGGACACCACTTCGGCGGTGGTCTGTTCCATCGAGGTGACCGCTTCGTTGGTATCGGCCTGAATGGCCTGGACCAGGTTCTCGATGCGTCGGGTTGCGCCCGAAGTGCGTTCTGCCAGGCGCTGCACTTCGTCGGCCACGACCGCGAAACCGCGGCCCGCTTCACCGGCCGAAGCCGCCTGCACCGCCGCGTTCAATGCCAGGATGTTGGTCTGCTCGGAAATGTCGTTGATCAGTTCCACGATCGAGCCGATTTCCTGCGACGACTCGCCCAGGCGCTTGATGCGCTTGGAGGTTTCCTGGATCTGGTCACGGATCTGGTCCATGCCCTGGATGGTCTCGCGCACCACGCCGGCACCTTCGGCAGCGATCACCACCGAGCGCTGTGCCACGTCGGCCGACTCGGCCGAGTTGCGCGACACCTGTTCGATGCTCGCCGCGATTTCACCGATGCGGTCCGAGGCCGAGGTGATCTGGTTGGCCTGATGGCCCGCCGCCTCTGCCAGCTGCATGGCGGTGGCCTGGGTTTCCTGGGTGGACAGCGCGACCTTGGCCGAGGTGTCGTTGATGGTGGTCACCAGGTGGCGCAGCTCGTCCACCGCGTAGTTGATCGCGTCGGCGATGGCGCCGGTCATGTCCTCGGTCACCGAGGCCTTCACGGTCAGGTCGCCCTCACCCAGCGAGGAGATTTCGTCCAGCAACCGCATGATCGCCTGCTGGTTGCGGCTGTTGAATTCCACCTGGGTCTGGTAGCGCAGTTCCTGCTCGCGCGAGCGGCTGCGCACGTTGGTGGAGACGAAGCCAATGATCGCGATCAGCGACAGCGCACCGGACACCACGCCGATCCAGAAGTTCGGGAACAGGCGGGTATCGGACACCGAACCGAACGAGGAGAACGCCTCGAACAGCTTGCGGCTGTCGTCCAGCATGTGCGCCGAGCCCTGGCCCAGCGCGGTGGCGGCGGACTGGGCGGCGAACAGC
This sequence comes from Stenotrophomonas sp. 80084_Sma, assembly GCF_056481995.1. Taxonomy (NCBI): domain Bacteria; kingdom Pseudomonadati; phylum Pseudomonadota; class Gammaproteobacteria; order Lysobacterales; family Lysobacteraceae; genus Stenotrophomonas; species Stenotrophomonas sp. 80084_Sma. The sequence continues at coordinate 3,663,618 of NZ_CM151177.1, forward strand.
TGGCGCGAGCTGGCCAGGATCGCATCGGCGTCCTGCTTCATTGCTTCCCACTTCTGCTGCGACTGCTCCAGCGCGGCCACGGCGGCGGCACCGCGCACGGCGGTGATGCCCAGTTCCTCGTTGCCGTTGCGCAGGCCGTCGAGCACCTGCGAGAACACGGTGATGTCGCGTGCCAGTGCATCGCCCGAGGTGGCAGCGGCGCTGCCACCGGCACGCATTTCGGTCACGCGGCGGGCCATCGAACCGGCCACCACGACCTGCTGCAGTGCGCTGTACACCTGCGACGACGGCGCGCCCGAGGCGGACATCGCGCGCACCAGCTCGTTCAGCTGGGCCTGCAGGCCCGGCACCGCGCCGGTGAAGTTGTTGGCATTGCCGGCCAGCGCCAGCACGGCGGGCTCGCTGGCGACCAGCTGCCCGGCCTGCTTGCCCAGCGGCGCCCAGGTCTCGGCCAGGGTGGCGATCGCACCGGACACGCCCGGTTCCTTGCCGTAGCGGCCCTGCAGGGTCGACACGTTCTGTTCGATCGCGTTGCGGGTGGCCTTGAAGGCGGTGAACGCCTGCGCGTTGCCGCCCACCGCATCACGGCCCTGGTTGGCCAGCTGCTGTGACAGCACCTGCAGGTCGGCCGCCTTGGAGCCGGCATCGGCCAGGCGACTGCCCTGCCAGGTGGCGACGCCGGTGTTGACGCCGAACAGGATCATCGATGCCAGCAGCAGGAACAACCAGAGGTTGCTGCCGCCCAGCCGCAGCTTGCCGGTCTTGGTGGCGTCCGAAGCAGTACTCATCGTTCAACCTCGATCTTCAATGCAGGGGGCGATGCCCGGCCTCAGGCCGCGGCTTGCCGGAATTCAGGGGTACGCGACAGCAGCGAGAGCGAGAACACGCCCCAGTCGTGGCCGTCGGCGTGGAAGGCGCGATCGACGAAGTGGCCGTAACGTCCTTCGGCCAGCGTGCCGGCCGCGATCTGCTGGTCCAGTTCGAAGCTGCGCTGGCCGAACAGTTCATCGATGGTCAGCGCGACGTCGCCACCCGACTGGCGCATGATCAGCACGCGCTGGCCTTCCTGCTGCACGGTGCGCGTGCCTTCCAGGAAGTACTTCAGGTCGACCACCGGGAACAGGTTGCCGCGCAGGTTGCCTACGCCCAGCAGCCACGGCTGCGCGCACGGCACCGGGGTGACCGGCGGCATCGGCACGATTTCCACCACTTCGCGGAAATCGGATACCAGCCGGCGCTGGCCGACGCGGTAGCCCACGCCACGCCAGAGGTCCTGGGCGAACTGCCGTTCGGGCAGCTGCACCGCATGGGCCAGGCTGCGCCGTTCATAGGCTTCGAGGATGTCGAAGGGCGAGCGCATCAGGCCACCAGTTCGTTGATCCGCGCGATCAGTTCATCCTCGCGCGGCGGCTTGACGATGTAATCGGCTGCGCCCTGGCGCAGGCCCCATGCCTTGTCGGTTTCCATCGCCTTGGTGCTGACGATGATCACCGGGATGTGCTTGATCGCCGCGTCACGGGCCATCGCGCGGGTGGCCTGGAAGCCGCTCATGCCGGGCAGGACCACGTCCATCAGCACCAGCTGCGGCACCTGGTCGCGGACCAGCTGCAGTCCATCCTCGGCGTTGTCCGCTTCCAGCACCTCATGGCCGGCACGGCGCAGCCACTGGGTGAACACCGCGCGGTCGGTCGGTGAATCCTCGATCAGAACGATACGAGCCATTGTGCCTTTCCCCCCTGGTCAGGCGTTGACGTATGTGCGGATGGCACCCAGCAGTTCTTCACGCGTGAAAGGCTTCGTCAGGTACTGCTCCGAGCCGACGATGCGTCCCCGCGCCTTGTCGAACAGGCCATCCTTGGACGACAGCATGATGACCGGGGTCGCCTTGAACAGCTGGTTGCCCTTGATCAGCGCACAGGTCTGGTAGCCGTCCAGGCGCGGCATCATGATGTCGACGAAGATGATCTGCGGTTGCTGGTCTGCGATCTTGGCAAGCGCTTCGAAGCCGTCGGTGGCGGTGACCACCTCGCAGCCTTCGCGTTTGAGCAGCGTTTCCGCAGTCCTGCGGATGGTCTTCGAATCATCGATGACCATCACCCGGAGTCCTGCGAGTTCCCCGCCCGCAGTCGTGTTTTCAGTCATTGCCTATCCCCAAGCGCACGGCCCGATCTCTGGCGGGGGCCGCTACGAAAGCGTATCTATATCGCACTTTCCGCGCCCGCTTCAAGGCCGCCCCATGGCGCGGGGCATGGCACCCTCCTGAACGTGACGGGTTTCGCAATGCGTGCGCGACCGCCGGGCGGACGCTGCGTTGCAGTAAGGCGGGGAGGCGCGCGACCGGCGTTGCCGCTACCATCAACGCCTTGCCAGACAGGTGCGCCCATGCCGTTGAACGTCATCGTGGTGATGGACCCCATCGCCCACATCAAGATCGCCAAGGACACCACCTTCGCCATGTTGCTGGAAGCCCAGCGCCGCGGCCATGCCCTGCACTACGTGCGCCCGGGCGGGTTGGCCCTGGAAGGTGGCGTGGCGGTGGCCCAGACCGCACCGCTGCAGGTGCGCGACGACCCGACCGGCTGGTATGAGCTGGGTGCGTTCAGCCGTACCGAGTTCGGTCCCGGCCAGATCGTGCTGATGCGCAAGGACCCTCCGGTCGACGCCGAGTACATCTACGACACCCAGGTGCTGGACGTGGCCGCCGCTGCCGGTGCCTGCGTGGTCAACAACCCGCAGGGCCTGCGCGACTACAACGAGAAGCTGGCCGCCCTGCTGTTCCCGCAGTGCTGCCCGCCGACCCTGGTCAGCCGCGATGCCAAGGCGCTGAAGGCCTTTGCCTTGGAACACGGCCAGGCGGTTCTGAAGCCGCTGGATGGCATGGGCGGCCGCTCGATCTTCCGCAGCGGCCAGGGCGATCCGAACCTGAATGTGATCCTGGAAACCCTGACCGACGGCGGCCACAGAATGGCGCTGGCACAGAAGTTCATTCCCGACATCACCGCTGGCGACAAGCGCATCCTGCTGGTCGATGGCGAACCCGTCGACTACTGCCTGGCGCGCATCCCGCAGGGTGATGAATTCCGCGGCAACCTCGCCGCCGGTGGCCGCGGCGAAGGCCGCCCGCTGAGCGAGCGCGACCGCTGGATCGCCGCCCAGGTCGGGCCGGAGATGAAGCGTCGCGGCATGCGCTTCGTCGGCCTGGACGTGATCGGTAATTACCTGACCGAGGTCAACGTCACCAGCCCGACCTGCGTGCGCGAACTGGACGCACAGTACGGCCTGAACATCGCCGGCACCCTGTTCGACGCACTCGAGGCCGGCCTGCGCTGATGCCGTCCGCACCTGCCGTACTGCCCCCGCCGCCGCGCGAAGCGCAACGGCTGGGGGCGACCATCGCGTTGTCGGTGCTGGTCCACGCCCTGCTGATCCTGGGCGTGGGCTTCGCCGTGAAGGGCGATGCACCGCTGGTGCCGACGCTGGAAGTGATCTTCAGCCAGACCCGCACCGCACTGACGCCGAAGCAGGCTGATTTCCTGGCCGCAGCCAACCAGGAAGGCGGTGGCGAACACGACCGCGCACAGCGTCCGCGTGACAACCAGGCCGGCATCGTGCCGCAGGCCCAGTCCGGAATCAGCCCGATTCCGCAGCAGCAGCAATCGGCCGCACCGGTTCCGCCGCCGCAGGCGCGGGTGGTCAGCAGCCGCAATGGCGAAGAGGTGGTCGCGCAGGCGCAGTCCCGGCCCACGCCGGATCAGCCCGAACCGGACGCGCCGCTGAGCGCGCGCGAGCAGCGCGATGTGGAAATGGCCCGCCTGGCCGCTGAAGTCCATCTGCGCTCGGCGCAGTACGCCAAGCGCCCGAACCGCAAGTTCGTGTCGGCCAGCACGCGCGAATATGCCTATGCCAACTACCTGCGTGCCTGGGTCGATCGCGCCGAGCGCGTCGGCAACCTGAACTACCCGGACGAGGCCCGGCAGCGCCGCCTGGGTGGCCAGGTGGTGATCAGCGTGGGTGTGCGCCGCGATGGCAGCGTGGAAAGCAGCCGGATCCTGCGTTCGAGCGGGACGCCGTTGCTGGATGAGGCGGCGCTGCGGGTGGTGAAGCTGGCGCAGCCGTTCCCGCCGTTGCCGAAGACCGAGGATGAGATCGATATCCTGCAGGTCACCCGCACGTGGGTGTTCCTGCCGGGCGGCACCCTGCACGACGATCGGTAGGGTTTGTTGCCCGGGCCTGCGGCCCGGGACCCGCTGAACGTCAACGTCAACGTCAAAGGCGGCGGTTGGACTGTGGATTTGGTGTGGCGGGGTGGCTGGCCAGGACACGCCGTAAACCCATCCTGAAGTGACCCCCGAGACTTGGACGGGGTCAGGCGGCCGATTGGGCCTGCTCCCGGTACTTTATCGGGCTCAGACCTTTCAGTTTCAGTTTGATGCGCTCTTCGTTGTAGTACTGGATGTATTCCACCAGCCCAGCCTCCAGACTCTCGAGGCTGTCAAAGCTGTTCAGGTAGAAGAACTCCGACTTCAGCGTTCCAAAGAAGCTCTCCATCGCCGCATTGTCCAGGCAGTTGCCGCGCCGGGACATGCTTTGCTTCAACGAGTGCTTTTCCAGCATATGCCGGTAGTTTTCATGCTGGTACTGCCAGCCCTGGTCGGAGTGGATCATCGGGCGCTCATCCGGGGAAAGCTTCTTGATGGCCTCCTCCAGCATTTGACCCACCAGATCAAATACGGGCCGACGCTTGATCTGATAAGCCACGATTTCGCCGTTGTAGAGGTCCATGATCGGCGACAGGTACAGCTTCATGCCCTGCACCTTGAACTCGGTCACGTCAGTCACCCACTTCTGGTTGGGCCGCTCGGCATGGAACTGGCGATTGAGGTCATTGCCAACCACAACATTGGCCGCCCCCTTGAAGGCCTGGTAGCGCTTCACACGCACCCGCGATTTCAGTCCCATCTCCCCCATCAGGCGCTGAACCCGCTTGTGATTGGTCCGATGACCCTGATTGGCTAATTCCAGCGTCACCGTGCGATAGCCATAGCGCCCTTGGCTTTGATCGTAGATTGCACGGATGCGCTCGCACAGGGCTGCCTCATCCTGATCCGGATGGGCCAGGACATGGTTCTGGTAATAGAACGTACTGCGTGACAGCTCAGCTGCTTCGAGCAGAAGCGACAGCGTATGAACCTGCCTCAATCCTTGGACGGCTTGCGCTTTGCGTCCTGCGCCGCCTGCTCTTCCCGGATCAAGGCATCGAGTTTTTTTAGGTAGTCGGTCTCCGCACGCAGATAGGCGACTTCCTTGAGCAGCTCATCGCGGCTCATATCCTCAGGTGGCTTGGACGAACGGGTCTTTTTCATCGGCTTTCGGGGCGGCGGCGGAGGGGGTGCCAACGCTTGGGCACCGCCTTGAGCATACAGGCGCCGCCATCGCCCCACCGCGCCGGCATCGCCAATTTGAAAGTAGGTGGTGGCCTCCCGCCCGGACAAGCCGTCCTGGCTCATCTTCTCCAGGACAGCCAGTTTGAACGGGAGGTCATAGGACCGGGCCTGGCGATGAAATCCCCGCCTACCATGCAGCCGATAGGTCGCCACCCAGCGCCTGACCGTGGAGAACTCCAGGCCGTGGCGACGGGCAATGGCTTTGACCGATGTGGAGGTCTTACAGGCCTCTTTGGCGACCTGCAGTTTGAAACGCGCGTCGTATTTGTTCATGTATCCCTCGGGGTTGGATCTGGTGTCCAACTCCCGGGGGTCACTTCATCCTTGGGGGCTCGATGGCGCCATCCATGGCGCCAACGGTCCTGCCCAGCCACCCCGCCCCACCTCTGACAGATCCCGGCGCATCGCGTCCCGCTCCGCTGTTGGTAGGTGTCGACCTTGGTCGACACACATCCACGCTATGCGTGGATGCGAGCGAAGCGATCCGCTTTTGACTTTGATTTTCTTTTGATTTTCCGTGGCGGACGCACACGGAAACTGTCAGAGGTCGGGCGGGGTGGGTTCGCGGGGGTATCCGCGCCATGGATGGCGCGGCTAAGCCCCCAGGGACGGGTTCACGGCGTCCCCCGCGAACCCACCCCGCCCGGCCAAGCGCGGCTTTTGATTTACGCGATCAACCACCCCCGCCACGAGGGGCTCAGCCGTTGGCCTTCGCCTTCGCCTCGCGCGCGGCCTGTTGCTCGACCAGGGTCAGTGCCACGTTGTCGCGCAGGTACGCCGGCTCGACCTTCTCCGGTGCGATGGCTTCGCCGCGGGCGAAGGCCGGCACCGCCAGTGCCAGTACGTCCGACGCGCGCGGCAATGCGGCGGCATCGAATCCACGCAGGCCAGCCCCAAGTTGCGCCACCAGTGTGCCCTCGGCTGCGCCGAAACCGGTACCCACACCGTAGGCGGACAGCCCTTCCGGCAGCGATACCGCAGCGGGTGCGCATACGCGCTCGGCATCACGCGCCACCGGCAGGCCGTCCACGCGCTCGAAGCGGGCAACGTAGAGTTCGCCCATCCGCGCATCGATCGCCGACAGGATCTGCGTTTCCTCGGCCGGTGCCCGCAGCGCCAGCACCTGCAGCGTCGAGACCGGCAGCAGCGGACGGTCCAGTGCCAGTGCGATGCCCTGGGCGATGGCAATCGCTAGGCGCACGCCAGTGAACGCACCGGGGCCGCGACTGAGCGCGATGCCGTCCAGCTGGCGGCGGCTGATGCCGGCGTCGGCCAGCAGCGCCTCCGCCCACGGCAGGCTCAGTTCGGCGTGCCGGCGCGGGGCGATCTCGAAGCGTTCCAGCACCTGCCCATCGACATGCAGGGCAACGGAACAGGCTTCGGTGGCGGTTTCAAAGGCGAGCAGTTTCATCGGATCGGGTCAGAACAAGGGGAACGTGGCACCGGGCGCCGGCTCGGGGCCGGTCGCAACAGCGACTGGGGCAGCCGCATCATCGGCCGCAGGCGCCCATTGTGGCGTAAAGAAGGCCTGCACATCGGCCAGGCTGCGAGTACGCCGGAACGGCGGCAGCGAATCGAGGAAGACCCGGCCATAGCCACGGTTGAGCAGGCGCGGGTCACACAGTACCAGCACGCCACGGTCGCTCTCGCTGCGGATCAGGCGGCCGACGCCCTGCTTCAGCGCGATCACCGCCTGCGGCAATTGCTCGTCGCGGAACGGATTGCCGCCCTGGCTGCGGATCGCCTCCAGCCGCGCCTCGTACACCGGGTCATCCGGCGCCGCGAACGGCAGCTTGTCGATCATCACCACGCTCAGCGCTTCGCCGACCACATCCACGCCCTCGCGGAAACTGGCCGAGCCCAGCAGCACGCCATTGCCCGATTCACGGAAGCGCTGCAGCAGCGTCGCACGCGGCGCCTCACCCTGCACGAACAACGGCCACGGCCCGTCGCGCAATGCCTCGGCGGCCTCACGCAATGCACGGTGCGAGGCGAACAACAGGAAGGCCCTGCCCTGCGAGGCCTGCAACACCGGCCGCAAGGTCTGGATCAGCGCGGTGCCAAACCCGCGCGCCGCCGGATCGGGCAGGCCTTCGGGCAGGTAGCACAGCGCCTGCTCGGGCCAATTGAACGGGCTTGGCTGCACCAGCGTGTGCGGATCGTCCAGGCCCAGGCGGGTGGCGATGTGATCGAAACCACCGCCCACGGTCAGCGTTGCCGAAGTGAAGATCCACGCGGCACGGCTGCGCTCGCGATGCTCACGCAGCGGACCGGACACATCCATCGGCGTGCGCTGGCAACGGAAACCACGCGGCGTAAGCTCGTACCAGAGCACATCGGCCGCACTGCTCGCTTCCGACGGATCGGTGTCGAAATCGAGAGTGGGTTCGTCATCGCCCAGCCAGCGGCTGAGCCGCGAGACCGCCTCGCGCGCCCGCGCATGACAGGCATCCAGACCCGCCGCCGCTTCGCGCAGCGGCTGCAATGCCTGCTCCAGGGTCACCAACCCTGCCATCACCGTATCGAATCCGTCGCGCACCTGTGGCATCGCCAGCGCGCGCCATTGCGTGCCACGCGGCGGCAGTCCCTCCATCGCCGAACGCAGCGCCAGCAGCGCCTGCTGCAACTGGTCGACCGGTTCCTGCAGCGCCGACTGCGCGCCGCCGACACCGCGTGCTTCAGCCAGGCAATCGCGCCCGAGCTCCTGCCACGGGCGCATGCCAAAACCCTCGCCGAAGAACTGCGCGGCCAGTTCGGGCAACTGGTGCGCCTCGTCGATGACGAAGGCCTGGGCGCCCGGCAGCAGTTCACCGAAGCCATCCTGCTTCAGGGCCAGATCGGCCAGCAGCAGGTGATGGTTGACCACCACCACATCGGCAGCCTGTGCACGCTGCCGCGCACGCACCACGAAGCAGTCATCCCAGAACGGGCAATCGGTGCCCAGGCAGTTGTCGACGGTGGAGGTGACCATCGGCAGCAATGGGGAGTCGTCGGCCAGCCCGTCGAGCTCGGCGATGTCACCGAACTCCGAGCGACCGGACCAGGCCAGGATGCGCTGGAACTGCGCCGCCTGTTCAGGGCTGGAAAAACGCGGCTCGCCGCGCGCCTGCTGCAGGCGATAGCGGCACAGGTAGTTCGCACGCCCTTTCAGCAGCGCACTGCGCAGGCCGACCCCGAGTGCTTGACGCACCCGTGGCAGATCGCGGTGGTAGAGCTGGTCCTGCAGCGCGCGGGTGCCTGTGGAGATGATGGTGCGCAACCCGGACAGCAGCACCGGCACCAGATAGGCAAACGTCTTGCCGGTGCCGGTACCGGCCTCGGCCAGCAGCAGATCACGCTGCTGCAGCGCATCGGCGATGGCTTCGGTCAGGTGCAGCTGTGCCGGACGCGGGACGAATGCATCCAGGTGCGAGGCGAGCGCGCCGCCGTCGCTGAGGGCTTCGCGGCTGGCATGGACAAGGTCGGACATCAGAGGGAAAGGATACCCGGCCGGGCGCTGCCGGGCACCCGTTTCAAGCCAGAGCCAGAGCACCAGCAACGGCAACGGTGTTGTTCACGGCTCTGGGTTTCTGCGTGCAGGGTGGGGCGGGAGGGGCAGGCAGGACACGCCGCAAACCCATCCATGGGGGCTCGATGGCGCCATCCATGGCGCCAACGGTCCTGCCTGCCCCTCCCGTCCCACCCTCGACAGTTTCCCGGTGACGGATGCACGGGCGGTGTAGCGTCGAGCTTGCTCGACTGGGATTCCAGAAGCGGTGGGTGGAACAGGAAAGAAGAATGACGGCGAGTGCGCGCAGCGCGCGACCCGCTCTTGATCTGATTTTTTCTTTTCCGTGGCTGGACGCACACGGAAACTGCCAGGGGCCGGGCGGGTGGGCTGCGCAGGGGCGTGAGCCGCATGGATGCGGCGACCGAGCTTACACGGACGTGCTTGCAGCGCCCCCTGCGCAGCTCACCCGCCCGGCCCACCTCGCCGACCCGCAGTCGAGCAAGCTTGTATGTTCCTCCCGGCTCCTACGAGGTATGTAGGAGCCAGGGTGGAGGGACCGTCAAGCATGCATCTGCGGATACTAGCCGACAGACGAGTCGAGCGATCCCCATCCCGCACACGAACGTCGATAAAGGATCGTACGGCCCCCAAAGGGGATCGTCGATGTAGGCAAGCTAACGTCGGTGCGGTACCACCCCAGCCCCTTAAAGATAGCTGGGAGCCGTACAAATGTCTGATTCTCTCGATATTGGCGTGGACGTGGACTCCAAGGAGTTCGTACCGGCAGTGGCCGACCGCAAGGCCGGCGACAGGATCGCCAACACCCGGGCCGGCATAGCCCAGTGGCTCAACACCTTGCCCCAGCGATGCCGGATTGGCATGGAGGCGACGGGGCGGTACTACGAGTTGTTGGCTCGGATGGCTGGCCAGGCAGGCCACGTTGTCTATGTGATCAATCCACGTCTGATCAAGCACTACGGCCGGGCGACGGGCTCGCGTGGCAAGACGGACGCCATGGACGCCGAAGCGATCGCCCGGTACGTGAAGAAGGAGAACGATCGCCTGCGTGAATACGTACCGCGTACCGACGAGCAGCAGCAGATGCACGATTTGCTGCGCAAGCGGCAGACGCTGGTAAAGACACGCGCGCGCCTGGAGCAATCCTTCGGGGTAAGCAAAAGTGCCCCCGGGGAGCTGTCAGATCTGTTCTGCGCTCTGGCTGGGACGCTGTCCGAGCTGGAAAGCGAACTGCAGCGCTTGGGTCGCGATGGAGAGCATGGCACGCTCTACAAGCGCCTGTTGACCATCCCTGGTGTCGGCCCTGCCGTCGCCGCTCACCTGATCTACTACATGACGCGCTGGCCGTTGGCCAACGCCAACGCGTGGATCGCCTGCACCGGCCTGGATCCCCGGCCTAACGAGTCTGGCGGCAGAACGGGACGGCGTAGGCTGTCCAAACAGGGCGCGCCAGTGCTGCGCCAGATGCTCTACATGGCCGCCATGGGGCTCAAGCGGTGTCGTCGGGGGCAACCGCTCTACGACGAGCTGTCAAAACGCGGTCACCCCAGCACCGCCGTCTTCAACATCCTGGCCAGAAAGCTGGCCAGGATCGCCTGGGGTGTCTTCAAAAGCGGCCGGGACTTCGATCCGGCCATGCTGAAGGTGGGTCAAGCCTGCTTCCAGCAGGCTTGACCACGAACATAGGATCTCGACTCTACGCAGTATGCCCAGCCACGAGGGGCTGCGCCGTTGGCCGGAAACTCAGTACCGCTTGATCCCCGGCACGGTGCAGCCTTCCAGCTGCGCATGCGCCGACACCGCATTCTCCTTCTCGCCGCGCGCCAGACGCGACTGCTCGATCGTCGCCCAGTGCCGGCGGCACAGCGGCCCGGTCTTCGAGCCCAGATCCACCGCCTTGCGCGCGAACGTCTCAGCCTGTGCCCATTGGCCCTGCAACAGCGCCAGCTCGGCACGCTCCTGCAGCACCGCCGGGTCACCGGCCACGATTTCCAGCGCGTGGTCCAGGCTGCTGGCGGCACCGGCCAGGTCGTTGGCCTGGCGCCGCGTCTGTGCGGTCACCCGCAGGTCTTCCACCTGCGAATCACGCAGCGGCTGCACCGACAGCTCCTTGTCGTCCGGACCTGCGGCCGCATCCACCGCAGCCAGGCGCTGTGCCGGCGTGGTGGTATCAACCGGCGGCTTGGCCACCGGCGGTGCGCTGCTGACGCAGGCGGCCAGGGCCAGGCTGAGGCCGGTCAGGGCCAGGGGCTGCAGCAGGGATCGCATGTTCATCGGCATCATCGGCTCGGGGGAGGAGTGGCGGCGGCGGGCGCCGCGGCAGGTTCAGCAGGCGGCTCAGGCTTGCGGTCCAGGCCGAACCAGCTACGCCAGCCACCGCCCTCGCCTTCGGCACCCTGCCCGTCCGGCGACACCGCCGGCGCACACGGTGCATAGGCCGGCGCATAGCCCACCACGAACGGGAAACGACGCGCGCCCGGGCAGCCTTCATCCGTGCTGTTGAGTCCGGTCGGCGCCACCGACTGCCAGTCCAGGCCCTTGTTGCTGACCCGCAGCGGCGCACTCGGCAGGCGCTGGAAGATGCCCGACCAGACCCGCATCGCGCCGGTGGCACCGTACAAGCCGGCCTGCTCGTTCTGGTCGTTGCCGATCCAGATCACCGCCAGATGATCGCCGGTGTAACCGGCGTACCAGCTGTCGCGGCCATCGTTGGTGGTACCGGTCTTGCCGGCCGGCTGCAGGCGGCCGAGGCCATCGGCGTTGAGCCGCTGCGCGGTGCCGCTGGCAACCACCTGCTGCAGGCCGACACTGATCAGGTTGGCGGCAATCGAGTCGCCTTCCTGGGCCGGTGCCGGGGTCTTGTCGTAACGCTTGAGCAGCTTGCCCTGCGGATCGAGCACGCCACGCACCGCATGCAGCGGCTGGATTTCGCCACCGGACGCGAGGAACTGGTACAGCTGGGCCATCGCGTACGGGCTCTGATCGGTCGAACCGAGAATCACCGCCGGATTCGCCTCGGCCTTGATGCCGGCCAGCACGTGGATCAGCTGGGTCACGCGCTCGGGGCCGACCTGCATGCCCACGCGCACCGTGGCCTGGTTGTAGGAATGCGCCAGCGCGTCGATCAGGCGCACAGTGCCGTGGCTGCGGTTGTCGGCATTGCCGGGATTCCAGTTGCGGCCGCGGCCGAGCTGCACGGTCACCGGTGAATCGTCGACCCAGCTGGCCAGCGAGTAGCGGTCCGGCTGCGCCAACGCGAGCAGGTACACGAACGGCTTCAGCAACGAGCCGACCGGGCGCTGTGCTTCAATCGCACGGTTGAAGCCGACCTCGGACACTTCACGGCTGCCGATCACCGCCAGCACGTCACCGTTGTGCACGTCGGTCAGCACCATGCCGGCCTGCAGTTCGGGGCGACGCTTGCTCTCCAGCGACTTGATGGTGCGGTTCACCGCGCCTTCGGCATAGGCCTGCGCGGACGGCGACATACCGGTCATCACGCTCAGGCCGGCGCCCTGCAGGGCAGATTCCGGATAGTCGTGACCCAGTTGGCGGCGGACCAGATCGACATAGGCGGGGAAGCGGTTGGCGGCAACCAGGCCCGGCGTCTTGGGCACGCCCAGCGGGGCCTTCAACGCACGCTGGTACTCGGCGTCATCGATCAGCGTGGCTTCGTGCAGTTTGCCCAGCACGAAGTTGCGGCGATCCAGCGCGCGTTCCGGATTGCGCCGCGGGTCGTAGAAGGACGGGCCCTTGACCAGGCCGATCAGCAGCGCGATCTGCTCGGTCTCCAGCGACTGCAGGTCGCGACCGAACCAGAACTCGGCGCCAGAGGACATGCCATGGATCGCCTGGCTGCCACGCTGGCCCAGATACACCTGGTTGAGGTAGGCCTCGAAGATGGTGCGCTTGTCGTAGCGCGCTTCCATGATCAGCGCGTAGAGCACTTCGTTGAATTTGCGGGTAACCGTCTGCTCCTTGCCGATGCCAAGCAGGCCGCTGCGGGCCAGCTGCTGGGTCAGCGTAGAGGCGCCCTGACGGCTCTGGCCACCGGAGCGGATGGTTACCCACACCGCACGGGCGATGCCGGACAGGTCGATGCCGTGGTGGCGGTTGAAGTCCTTGTCCTCCACCGCCTGCAGGCCGGTCACCAGCAGGTCCGGCGCCTCGTCCATGCGGATCAGGCGGCGTTCTTCCTGCTTCTGGCCGTACAGGGTGGCGATGCGGGCCGGGTCCAACCGCGCGGCCTTCAAGGCCTTGCGGTTGTCGGCGTCGCGCAGCGAGGCGACCGCACCATCGGCCAGTGACAACTCGAGCCGGCGCGGGGCAACCCGGCCATCGACGTCGTTGTAGCCGCGGCTGGAGATGACGAAGCGCCCGCCGTTCACCGCATAGGTGGCCGGCTCCTTGCCCTGGCCGTCATCGCGGTAGGCGGAGGCGGCCAGCTCGGTCTTCAGCGTGGACGCATCCATCGCCTTGCCGGGGGTGAGCACCAGCGGGCGCGCGTAGACGCGCGTCGGGATCTGCCAGCGCAGCTCGCCGAAACGCTGGGTCACCTGCTGGTTCAGGTACAGCGTATAGGGAATGAGGAAACCCAATCCCAACGCGACCGCAGCCATGCTCCAGGTGATCAGCCGGCGCCGCCACAGCGGGCCGTTGTCCTGCTGGTCGTCGTCGTCGAAATCGTCGATGTCGTCGGAATCGTAGCGTCGGGGCACGGGAATGCGAGAATGTAGGGTCTGGCGAGTCTACCCCAGCCGCTGCGGCTGGCGAATTCTCCCGGGTTCCCCTGCTTAAGCTGGAGTTGCAACCGGATGGCGATGTCCCTGGCCGAGATCCGATACCTGATCAACCGCCTCACGGGCCTGGCCCGCCGGAGCCTGGCCAGCCTGCGTACCCGTGGGTGGCGGGCGACCTGGCAGCGCATCCGCGTGCATACCCAGCGCGCCGTTCCCGCGCCGCGAACGCCGCTGTTCCTGCCGCCGGCACAGGATTTCGCCCCCTTCACGGTGCCGTTCAGCGAAACGCCGGAAGTGAGTATCGTCATCCCGGTCTACAACCACGTCGGCCATACCCTGGCCTGCCTGCGCGCCCTGGCGGCACATCCGCCGCTGGCGACGTGCGAGATCCTGGTCGTGGATGACGGCAGCAGCGACGCCACCGTGCAGTGGATGCCGCAGGTCGCCGGACTGCGCTATGAGGTGCGCGAGCACAACGGCGGCTTCATCGAGGCCTGCAACGATGGCGTGTCGCGCGCACGCGGCCGCTATGTGGTGCTGCTCAACAACGATACGGTGCCACAGCCGGGCTGGCTGGATGCCCTGCTGGACACGTTCGCCAGCACGCCCGACGCCGGCCTGGTCGGCAGCCAGCTGCTGTACCCGGATGGCCGCCTGCAGGAATCAGGGGGTGTGATCTTCGCCAACGGCAGCGGCTGGAGCTACGGCCGTTTCGAGGCGGCGGACGACCCACGCTTTGCCAGCCTGCGCGACGTCGACTACTGCTCCGGCGCGGCGCTGATGCTGCCGCGCGCCCTCTGGCAGCAGCTGGGCGGCTTCGATACCCGTTACAAGCCGGCGTACTACGAGGACACCGATCTGGCCTTCCGCGTTCGCGCCCAGGGCCTGCGTGTGCTGGTGCAACCAGCCAGCCGGGTGATCCACGATGAAGGCACCAGCAACGGCACCGATACCGGCAGCGGGGTGAAGGCCTACCAGGTGCGCAACCAGGCCATCTTCGCCGCCCGCTGGGCCACCGAGCTGGCCCACCATCCGGCGGTGGGCGAAGTGCCGTCACCCGCGCTGCTGCTGCGTGGCCGACGCCAGGTGTTGATCCTGGACGAGGAAGTACCCCAGCCGGATCGCGATTCGGCGTCACTGCGCCAGGTGAACCTGATCCGCCTGCTGCTGCAGGGCGGCGCTCATGTGGTGTTTGTTCCCACCCGCCGCGAACATGGCGGTGCCGCCACCGAAGCACTGCAGCGGATGGGCGTGGAAGTCTGGTATGCGCCGTTCCTCGATGGCGTCGCCAGCTGGCTGCGAACGCACGGTGCGCGTTTCCACGTGGCGCTGCTGGTCCGCCACCATGTCGCCCACGAGTGCCTGCCGCTGCTGAAGCGCTATGCGCCGCAGGCCCGCACCGTGTTCGACACCGTGGACCTGCACTACCTGCGCGAACGTCGTGGTGCCGAAGTCGCCGGTGATGCCGGGTTGCTGCGCGCCGCCGAGCGTACCCGCGCCAGCGAGCTGGCGGTGATGGAGCAGTGCGACGTCACCGTGCTGGTCAGTGCCGCCGAGCGCGAGCAGCTGCAGGCCGACGCCCCTTCCGTGCAGGTGGAGCTGATCTCCAACCTGCACGACGTCGCCGGCGCCGGCAAACCGTTCGAACAGCGCCATGATCTGGTGTTTGTCGGCGGCTTCCGCCATCCGCCGAACCTGGATGCCATGGAGTGGTTCATCGGCGAAGTCTTTGCCGGCATCCGCGCCCGCCTGCCCGAGGTACGCCTGCACTGCATCGGTGCCGCCACACCGGAATCGCTGCTGGCATTGGCCGCACGCCAACCCGGCGTGCAGATGCACGGTTTCGTCGAGGACATCACGCCCTACATGGACGGCGCACGCATTTCCATCGCGCCGCTGCGTTTCGGCGCCGGCGTGAAGGGCAAGATCAACCTGAGCATGGCCCATGGCCAGCCGGTGGTAGGTACCACCTGCGCTGTGGAAGGAATGCACCTGCACCCGGGCCAGGACGTGCTGGTGGCGGATGATGCGGCGGGCTTCGCCGATGCGGTGGTCCGCCTGTACCAGGATCCGCAGCTGTGGCAGCAGTTGTCCGACGCCGGCCTGGCCAACATCGCAGAGCACTTCTCCCTCGACGCTGCCCGCGCGACCGTGCAGCGGGTGTTCTTCACCTAATCCGGGCGACCGCCGGCGCGGCGCAGGCGGTCTTCGAACGCCGGCAGCTCGGCCAGGTCCGGTTGCAGCAACCGGGCCTGTTCGGCGGCGTGTGCGGCAAACGCCAGGTCTCCATTGCCGAGCCGTTCGCTGCCGATCGCCAGCCAGCGCTGGGCCAGGCGCAGGCGTGCCGAGGGAAGCCCGGCCGCGGTCGGCGACAGGGTCTGCCACGCCTGCAGGCAGGCACCTGCGGCCTGCACGCGATTCTGCCGCAGGTTGTCGTCGAAGCAGCGGCGACTGGCGGGCAGCAGCCGCGCTGCGGCAGCCTTCACCCGTGCATCGCGTGGCGCCAGTGACTGCGCTTCGCGCAACGCGTCGAACGCACTGTGCCCGGGGGGCTGATCCATTGCCCGGCACGTTCGGCGCGCTCGATCCTGCGCAGGTGGTCGCGCAGTTGGCGCTCGCGCTGCGTGTTGCTGACCGCCGGCTGCTGCAGCGCCTTCTGCGCCTGTTGGGCGCGCTGCAGGCGTTGCGCGAGCTGCTGTTGCGCGGCCGGCGAAGCACCCAGTTCCGCTGCCAGCGCGGCATCGGCCTGCGCCGCTTCGAACTGGAAATCGTCGGCCTGCTGCTGGCTGCGTGCCAGCACCGCCTGCAAGGTCTGTTCGCGGCCGCGCTGGGCACTGGAATCATCAACCGCCACTGCCAGCACGGCGAGGAATCCCTTCGCTGCGGATTCCAGCTGCCGACGCTGCAAGGCGCGCTGGGCCTGGCGCAGGCGCTGGTCGACGGCCTGTGCCAATGCTTCCTGGCTGGCGGGCAGATCGGCGTGGCCGGCATCGAACTGGCGCGCACGCTGCAGTATCGCGGCTGCCTCGGCCAGCTCGCCGCGTCCGGCCAGGATGCGGGCCTGCTGCAGCAGATCGCTCAGTGCGTCCTCGCGACCTTCCAGCGCCGGCAGATTGTCCGGCTGCAGTACCAGGATGCGCTGGAACAGGGGCAGCGCGCTGCTGTCACCGTCGTCCAGCCGGCCCGCTGCAAAGGCGTTGCGCGCCTGCGCCAGCAGTGCACCGACGCCGGCGCCTGCGCTGCGCCGGGCCTGCAGCTGGCGTGCCACGGCGTCCGCATCGCCCTGCGGCACCTGCAGTTCCCGGGCCAGTGCCAGCGCCTGCGCGCTGCCTTCGAGGTCGTTGGCCTGCAGTTTTTCGCTGGCCTGCTGCAGGGCCGCGGCGCCGGTACGGGCCAGCCCCTCACGGGCCTGCGGACGATCACCATCCAGCGCCAGCACGGCCTGGTAGCGCTCACGCGCACCACTGCCATCGGCGGCACTCAGCCGCCCAGCCGCCAGTGCGCGATCGCCTTCGGCCAGCAACTGTTCAATCTGAGGCTCATCCCAGAACCAGTCGGCCAGCGGCTTGCGCAGCAGCACCAGCAGCACGAACACCGCCAGCGCCGCGACCAGCGCCCAGCGCCACACCCGGCGCGCGTGACGTGCCTGCAGCCACCACCAACGGCCTTCGCGGCGGACGCGGTCCAGCGCAGGATGTTCAGCGCCATGCGGGCGATGCGGAGGCTCGCGTTCCATGCGTGCAGGGTAGCCGGGGCAGCGTGAAGCTCAGCCGAGGCGACGCGCCTCGCTCACGCCGGGCAGCGCATCCAGCTTGCCCAGCAGGGTCGACAGCTGGCCGTAGTCGCTCACCTTCAGGCGCAGGCGCAGGTGGGCACGGCCACTGTTGCGCACGTTGTCACTGTGGATGTCGAGCACGTAGGCGTCTTCCTGGGCGATCAGGTTGGTGATGTCCTTCAGCAGCCAGCGGCGGTCGACCGCAGTGACCACCACGTCCACTTCGTAGCCGCCACCGGCCTGGCCCCACTCCACCGGCAGGATGCGCTGCGGGCTGGTGGCTGCCAGCCGGGCCAGCGCGGCACAGTCTGCACGATGCACGGTGACACCCCGGCTACGGGTCAGGTAGCCGACGATCGGTTCACCGGCCACTGGCTGGCAGCAACGCGCCAGCTGCACCAGCAGGTTGCCCACGCCCTGCACGGTGAACTTGGACTTGCCCAGGTTCTCACGGCGCGCGGTCGGCCGCGGCAGGGCTGGCACGGGCGCCGGCTGGCTCGCTGCACGTTCGGCTTCCAGCAGGGTACGACTGACCTGGTTCGGGCCGGTGTCACCCAGCGCCACCTGGATGTAGAGGTCGTCAACGCTGTCGGCATGGAACTTCTTCGCCGCCACCGCCAGATCAGAATGCTGCAGGCCCAGACGCTTCAGCTCGCGCTCGAGCAGTTCGCGCCCGGCCTGCACGTTGCGCGCGCGGTCCAGCTTGTGGAACCAGCTGCGTACTTTTTCGCGCGAGCGGTTGCTGGCCAGGAAGCCGTTGGCCGGCATCAGCCAGTCGCGGCGCGGATCGGCCTCCTTGCCGGTCAGGATCTCGACGCGGTCGCCGCTGCGCAGGCGGTAGGTCAGCGGCACGATACGGCCATTCACCTTCGCACCACGGCAGCGGTGGCCCACCATCGTGTGCACCTGGTAGGCGAAATCGAGCGGTGTGGCGCCCTGCGGCAGGTCCAGCACCTCGTCCTTCGGGCTCAGTGCATAGACCCGGTCCTCGGTCAGCTCGGCATCGAGCGCCCCGGCCAGTTCATTGCCCTGCCCGTCCTGCGCCTGCTCCAGCAGCTGGCGCATCCAGGTGATCTTGCGGTCGAAGGACTTCTCCGCGCCCTTGCCGCCTTCCTTGTACTTCCAGTGCGCGGCCACGCCCAGCTCGGCCTGCGAATGCATCTCGTGGGTACGGATCTGCACTTCGATGGTGCGCCCTTCCGGGCCGACCACGGCGGTATGCAGCGAGCGATAGTCGTTGGCCTTGGGCCGGGCGATGTAGTCGTCGAACTCGCTGGGCACCGGCGCCCACAGTGCATGCACCACGCCCAGCGCGGCGTAGCAGGCGGCGACATCGTCGACCATGACGCGCACCGCACGGATGTCGTACAGCTGGTCGAACGCCAGCCGCTTCTTCTGCATCTTCCGCCAGATGCTGTAGATGTGCTTCGGGCGGCCACTGACCTCGGCCTTGATGCCCTGCGCGACCAGTTCGCGCGACAGCACCTTCTTGACGTTCTCGACGTAACGCTCGCGGGCGATGCGGGTTTCGTCCACCTCCCGCGCAATGCGCCGGTAGGTCTCCGGTTCCAGGTGGCGGAACGCCAGGTCCTCCAGCTCCCACTTCAGCTGCCAGATGCCCAGACGGTTGGCCAACGGCGCATGGATGTCGCGGGTCAGCTGCGCCAGCGCGCGGCGTTGCTCGTCGTCCAGCTTGTCGGCCGCGCGCATGCGCGCCAGCTGCCGCGCCAGCAGGATGGGCACCACGCGCAGGTCACGGATGATCGCCAGCAGCAGGCGGCGCAGGCCCTCGCTGTTGCGCCCGGCCTCACGGCCGGCATGCAGTGCCCAGACCGGATCGGCCGCATCCTGGCCATCCAGCAGGCCGATCACTGCGGCCTTGTGATTGCCCAGCGGCAGTTGCTCCAGGCTGGCGCGCAGGCCGGGCAGATCGAACAGCAGGGCCGCGACCACCGCGCCTTCGTCGGCCGAGAGCATCGCCAGTGCGTCGAGGGTGTCGCCCAGCACCGACCAGCTGGCGCGCATCTGATGGTCGCAGTCCGGTGCTTCCCAGTGCCCGCGCAGGGCCTGGCGCAGCGGAGCAGGCAGCACGGCTGCCGAGGGGCGGTTCAACAAGGCATCCAGGCCGGGGACGGAAGCGCGGTTCACAGCATCGAGCAGGCAAGACAGAGGCCCCTACACTAGCGCCGGCGCCGTTCAGGGACAATCACCGCGGCCACCATCACCCGGCATGAAGACATGCCGCTACACTCGCGGGCAAACCCAGGAGAGTCCCGACATGTCCTCGATCGTCCCGCGTTTCCGCCTACGGCTGCTGGCCTGTGCCGCACTGTTGCTGTCCCTGTCGGCGCCTGCGCTGGCCCAGCGCGTGGTGGAGGGTGACCTGCAGCAGCAGATGTCACCGGCCGAGTTCAAGGCGGCCGGCCTGGACAAGCTCAACGCGCAGGAACTGGCCACGCTGAACCGCTGGCTGCAGGGCAAGGTCGAAGCGGCCACCACCCAGGCGGTTGCGGCCGTACGGGAAACGGCGCGCGAGGAAGGCCGTCAGGAAGTGATCGTGAAGAATCGCGGCTTCTTCGATTTCGGCAGCAGCGAGCCGATCACCGGCGTGCTGCAGGGCGAGTTCCGCGGCTTCGGCAAGGGCCGCGTCTACGTGCTGGACAACGGCCAGGAATGGGAGCAGACCGATGCAAGCACCCTGGCCGGTGTGCGCAAGCAGTCCCCCGCCGTCAGCATCAAGCCCGGTGTGATGGGCGTGTGGTACCTGAAGGTCGACGGCGTGAACACCCAGCCGAAGGTGCGCCGAACCAAGTAACGCCGTGACCTTGCTGCAGAGCCGAGCGTGGGCTCGGCTCTGCAGCAACGACGTCACGCCTGGCGCAATGCGGTCACCCGCTGCGCCAGCTTCTTCGCAGAGATGCCGGTGCGCGCACCCAGCTCCTGCGCGAACAGTGACACCCGCAGCTCTTCCAGATCCCAGCGCAGCGCCTGCCATTGCGGGCGCTCGCGCAGTCCCTGCTGCTCCCCCGCTGCCAGCGCTTCCAGGAACGGATGCAGTTCCAGCATGCGTGCCTGGTCACGTGGCGGATCACGCTTGGCACGCTCGGTGCGCAGGATCATCGCCTTCAGATAGCGCGGGTACTGCGCCAGCGCGTCGGCCGGCGTGTCGCGCAGGAAGCCGGGATGGATCAGCCCGACCAGCTGCGCTTCCATGTCGTCCAGATTGCCGCGTGCCCAGCCCATCAACGGTGCTTCCAGCATCGGCTTCAGTTCCGCCACCAGCGCCAGGATGGTCTCGGCCAGTTTCAGCCGCGACATGGCCTCGCCGAACAACGCCTTGGCCGCATGCTCACGGCGCTGTTCGAAGGCCGCCGCATCGCGGATGTCTTCCAGGCCCTCGGCCAGCACCGCGTTCATCGCCGCATCGACCAGGTCGCCACGCAGGCGCTCCTGCGACTCGATCGCCGCATACAACAGGCCGGTCTTGGCACCAACCGGCAGCTGCTTGCGCGCCTGCTTCACCTTCTCGGCCAGGGCAATCTCCAGCAGACGGCGCACGCCCAGCGGATGGGCCTCCAGCGCCTGCTGGCGATCGGCGAAGATGCGCAGCGCCACGCTGTCGCCCTCGTCCAGCAGCGCCGGATAGGCCGGCACGCCCGCTTCACCGGGTACCTGCAGCGGAATCGGCGTGGCCGGGAACGTGCGCAGGCCATCGGCGGCCATCTCGCGCCCAGCGCGTGCAGCGAAGGCATCGCCGGCACGCCCACCGAACTTCGCGCGCAGCGTGTCCAGATCGCGCGAGGTCGCCAGCACCTTGCCCTGCTCGTCGCGCAGCCGCAGGTTCATGTGCAGGTGCGGTTCGATCGAACCAGGCTCGAAATCGAGCGCGGTCACCGTTGCGCCGGTCGCACGTGACAGGAAGCGCGCCAGTTCGCCGGTAATGGCATCGGCGCTCGGCTGCGGGAACGCCTCGTAGAACGCGCGGCCGAAGTCCGGTGCCGGCACGTAGTTGCGGCGCATCGCCTTGGGCAGGCTGCGGATCAGTGCCGAGGCCTTGTCGGCGACGAAACCCGGCGCCAGCCAGCCCAGTTGCACCGGGTCCAGTGCGTTGAGCAGGTGCAGCGGTACGTCCAGGGTCACGCCATCGTCGTCGGCACCCGGTTCGAAGCGGTAATGCAGTGGCAGGCGCGCCTGGCCCAGCGGCAGGTACTTCGGGTAACGCTCCTGTTCGCTGCCCTCACCCGGCAACAGATCGACCAGCGACCAGTGCAGGGTCTTGCGCTGTTCCGGCGCCAGCCCCTTCCACCAGGTATCCAGCCCCGCGGCCGAATGGATCTGCGGCGGCACCCTGTCCAGGTACCAGCGCGCCTGCCAGTCCTCGTCGGCGACGATGCCGGCGCGGCGCAGCTTGGCTTCTTCTTCGCGGGCGATCTCCAGCACTTTCTGGTTGTCGGCCACGAAGCTGGCGCGGGTGTTGATCTCGCCGGTCACCAGCGCCTGGCGCACGAAGATGTCATGTGCCTCGCCCGGCGCGATGCGGCCGTAGTGCACCGGCTTCTTCGGCGCCAGCACCAGGCCGAACAGGCTGATCTGCTCGGAGGCCAGCACCTGGCCCTGCGCGCGCGACCAGTGCGGATCGAAGTGCTTGCGCAGCAGCAGGTGCGGCAGTTCGGCGATCACCCAGTCCGGCTCGATCGCGGCCAGCGTCATGCCCCACACCTTCTGCGTATCCAGCAGGTTGGCCACCAGCAGCCACGGCGGCGGCCGCTTGGACAGCGCCGAACCCGGGAACGGCAGGAAGCGGCGCTGGCGTGGCGCCTGGAAATCTCCCTTCTCGGTGCGGTGGCCGATCTGCGTCGGCAGGCCCGCCACCAGCGCGCGATGCAGGGTCTGGTACGCAGCGGCACGCACGCGCTCGCTGAAACCGCCGCCCGCCGGTGCCTGTTCCTTCTGCGCACGCACGGGCACTGGCGCCGGGGCCGCCTCGGCCTTGCCTTCGCGGGCCAGGCGCGCGGCACGATGCAGCTGGCCACGGGTGGCCTTCACTGCAGCGGCGTCATCGCGCGCCGGAGCCGGTGCACTGCTGCCAGCCAGCAACGGCGCCATCGAGGCCTCGTTGGCCTCTTCCTTCCAGCCCAGTTCCTCGCACAGCAGGCGCAGTTGGCGATGCAGCTCGCGCCACTCGCGCATGCGCAGGAAGCCAAGGAAATGGCGGCCGCACCAGTCACGCAGCTTCGATTGGGTCAGGTCTTCGTGGGCCTGCCGGTAGGCTTCCCACAGGCGCAGTACACCGACGAACTCTGACCGCCCATCGGCGAACTGCGCATGCGCGCTGTCGGCCGCGCCACGCGCTTCGGGTGGGCGTTCGCGCGGGTCCTGGATGCCCAGGAACGAGGCGATCACCAGCATCGGCCGCAGGCAGCCGGCAGCCTGCGCGGCCACCAGCATGCGCGCCAGCTTCACGTCCACCGGCAGGCGTGCCATCTGCTTGCCGATGGTGGTCATGCGCCGCTCGGCGTCGATCGCGCCCAGTTCGGTCAGCTGCTGCCAGCCATCGGCCACCGCACGCTCGTCCGGCGCTTCCAGGAACGGGAACTCTTCGATGCGGCCCAGGCCCAGCTGCAGCATGCGCAGGATCACCCCGGCCAGGCTGGAGCGGCGGATTTCCGGATCGGTGAACTCGGGCCGCGCCTGGAAATCGGCCTCGGCGTACAGGCGGTAGCAGATACCCTCGGCGATACGGCCGCAGCGACCCTTGCGCTGATTGGCGCTAGCCTGCGAGATCGGCTCGATGTGCAGACGGTCCAGCTTGTTGCGCGGACTGTAGCGCTTGACGCGGGCAAAGCCCGGATCGACCACGTAGCGGATGCGTGGCACCGTCAGCGAGGTTTCCGCCACATTCGTGGCCAGCACGATGCGGCGGTTCGGGCCGGGGTTGAACACCCGGTCCTGGTCCTGGTTGGACAGGCGCGCGTACAGCGGCAGCACCTCGGTATTGCGGTACTTGCGGCGTTCCAGCGACTGGTGCGCATCGCGGATCTCGCGCTCGCCCGGCAGGAAGATCAGCACGTCGCCGCGCGAATCCAGACGGGTGATTTCGTCGATGGCCGACACGATGGCGTCGTTGACGGTGCGCTCGCCCTCCTGCTCGCCCTCGCCTTCCAGCGCGCGGTAGCGCACTTCCACCGGGTAGGTGCGGCCTTCAACGCTGATCACCGGCGCATTGTCGAAATGCTGGGCGAAGCGTTCGGTGTCGATGGTGGCCGAAGTGACGATCAGCTTCAGGTCCGGGCGCTTGCGCAGCAGCTGCTTCAGGTAGCCCAGCAGGAAGTCGATGTTGAGGCTGCGTTCGTGCGCCTCGTCGACGATGATCGTGTCGTAGTTCGACAACCAGCGGTCACTGGCGATTTCCGCCAGCAGGATGCCGTCGGTCATGAACTTGATGCGGCTGTCTTCGCTGACCTTGTCGTTGAAGCGCACCTGGTAGCCGACCAGCTGGCCCAGTTCGCTCTGCAGTTCCTGCGCCACGCGGCTGGCCACCGCACGTGCAGCAATCCGTCGCGGCTGGGTGCAGCCGATCATGCCGGCCTGGCCACGGCCTGCGGCCAGGCACAGTTTCGGCAGCTGGGTGGTCTTGCCCGAGCCGGTTTCACCAGCGATCACCACGACCTGGTGGTCGCGGATCAGCCCGATGATGGCGTCGGCTTCACGCGCAATCGGCAGCTGCGGGTCCAGAGTAATGGACGGCTGCTGCTGCGCCCGTGTCATCCGGCGCTGCACCGACGCCTGCAAGGCCTGCTCGAAAGTGGCGGCCAGTGCCGCATCCTGTGGCTTGGCCTGGCAACGCGAGAGCATCCCCAGCAAACGGCCCCGGTCGCGGCTCATGGCGCCGTCGATGGCGGCGCGCTGTTGGCGCAGGCGGGGCGATGGATTTTTATCGATAGAGTTCATCAATCGGTTCGTTCAAAACTTTGAAAGCGACCAGTCATCACGACCGGTTTATTGTGAAGGCCAACGATTCCACAAGGAGGAACCCCATGGCGAAGACCAAGAGCACGACCAAGGCCAAGACCGGCAAGCAGAAGCTTGCAGCGGCGGCACCGTCGGCGCCGAACATCGATATCGGGATCACCCAGGGCGACCGCAAGAAGATCGCCGACGGTCTGTCGCGCTTCCAGGCCGATGCGTTCACGCTCTACCTGAAAACGCACAACTTCCACTGGAACGTGACCGGGTCGATGTTCAACTCGCTGCACACCATGTTCGAGACGCAGTACACCGAGCAGTGGGCGGCACTGGACGACGTGGCCGAGCGCATCCGCGCGCTGGGCTTCAATGCCCCGGGCTCCTACCGGGAATTCGCTGCGCTGACCTCGATCGCCGAGGAACCGGGCCTGACCGACAGTGCGGACTGGCGTGAAATGGTACGCCAGTTGGTGGTCGCCAACGAAGCGGTCTGCCGTACGGCACGTGAAGTGCTGGACGTGGCGGCCAAGGGTGACGACGCCCCGACCGAGGATCTGATGACCCAGCGCCTGCAGACCCACGAGAAGTACGCCTGGATGCTGCGCTCGCTGCTGCAGTAAGGGTTGGGGGTGTTCGGCAGGGCTGCGCCCTGCACCCGCAGAGGCCTTGAAGCCAAGGCCAGAGCCAGAGCAGAAGCTGGCTATCTGTGGGTTGGCGGGGTGGGTCCGGTTGCGGGGGACGCCGTAAATCCATCCATGGCGCTCACGCCCCCGCAACCGGCCCCCCCCCGCCTTCGACAGTTTTCTGCGATCTGCCGGAACAGCGTCCGCTCTGGTAGGTGTCGACCTTGGTCGACACGGATGAATTCAGTCGATATCTGACAGATGTGTCGACCAAGGTCGACACCTACCAACAGCCGCGTGAACCTGTCGAGGGCGAGGCGGTGTCGGATTGCGGGGTGTCAGCCGCATGGATGCGGCTGCCAAGCCTACACGGACGTACTTGCGGCGTCCCCGCAATCCCACACCGCCCCGCCAACCCACGGATCACCCCAGAGCCGGCTGTTGCCTTTGACGTTGCTCTGGCTTGAAGGCTTCTGCAGGTGCAGGGCGCAGCCCTGCCGAACCCCCGCCGGGGTAAACTAGCCGGATGGCTTCCCGTCCCGCGCACGACCTGCTCCAACGCGTCTTTGGTTACGACGATTTCCGTGGTCCCCAGCAGGACATCGTGGAGCATGTGGCTGCCGGTCATGATGCCCTGGTGCTGATGCCCACCGGCGGCGGCAAGTCGCTCTGCTACCAGGTGCCGGCCCTGCTGCGTGACGGTTGTGGCATCGTCATCTCGCCGCTGATCGCGCTGATGCAGGATCAGGTCGAAGCCCTGCGCCAGCTCGGCGTGCGTGCCGAGTACCTGAATTCCACCCTGGATGCCGAGACCGCCGGGCGCGTCGAGCGCGAACTGCTCGCCGGCGAGCTGGACATGCTCTATGTCGCTCCCGAGCGGCTGCTGACCGGCCGCTTCCTGTCACTGCTGTCGCGCAGCCAGATCGCCCTGTTCGCCATCGACGAAGCACACTGCGTGTCGCAGTGGGGCCATGATTTCCGCCCCGAGTACCGCCAGCTGACCGTGCTGCACGAGCGTTGGCCACAGATCCCGCGGATCGCGCTCACCGCCACCGCCGATCCGCCGACCCAGCGCGAGATCGCCGAGCGCCTCGATCTGCAGGAAGCACGCCACTTCGTCAGCTCCTTCGATCGCCCCAACATCCGCTACACCGTGGTGCAGAAGGACAACGCCCGCAAGCAGCTGACCGATTTCCTGCGCGGCCACCGCGGCGAGGCCGGCATCGTCTACTGCATGTCGCGGCGCAAGGTCGAAGAGACCGCCGAATTCCTCTGCGGCCAGGGCTTCAACGCCCTGCCCTACCATGCCGGCCTGCCACCGGAAGTACGCGCCAGCAACCAGCGCCGCTTCCTGCGCGAGGACGGTATCGTGATGTGCGCCACCATCGCCTTCGGCATGGGCATCGACAAGCCGGACGTGCGTTTCGTCGCGCATACCGATCTGCCCAAGTCGATGGAAGGCTACTACCAGGAAACCGGCCGCGCCGGCCGTGATGGCGAGGCCGCCGAGGCCTGGCTGTGCTACGGCCTGGGTGACGTGGTGCTGCTCAAGCAGATGATCGAGCAGTCCGAAGCCGGCGAAGAGCGCAAGCAGCTGGAGCGGTCCAAGCTGGACCACCTGCTGGGCTACTGCGAATCCATGCAGTGCCGCCGCCAGGTGCTGCTGGCCGGTTTCGGCGAGACCTATCCCCAGCCCTGCGGCAACTGCGACAACTGCCTGACCCCGCCCGCCTCCTGGGACGCGACCATCCCGGCGCAGAAGGCGCTGAGCTGTGTCTATCGCAGCGGCCAGCGTTTCGGCGTCGGCCACCTGATCGATGTCCTGCGCGGCAGCGAGAACGAAAAGGTGAAGCAGCAGGGCCACGACAAGCTCAGCACCTACGCGATCGGCCGCGACCTCGACGCGCGCACCTGGCGCAGCGTGTTCCGCCAGCTGGTCGCCGCCAGCCTGCTGGAAGTGGACAGCGAGGGCCACGGTGGCCTGCGCCTGACCGATGCAAGCCGCGACGTGCTGACCGGCCGCCGCCAGATCAGCATGCGCCGCGACCCGGCCAGCAGCACCAGCGGGCGCGAGCGCAGCGCGCAGCGCACCGGCCTGTCGGTGCTGCCGCAGGATCTGGCGCTGTTCAACGCGCTGCGCGGCCTGCGTGCCGAACTGGCCCGCGAACAGAATGTGCCGGCCTTCGTGATCTTCCACGACAGCACTCTGCGCAACATCGCCGAACAGCGCCCGACCAGCCTGGACGAACTGGCCCGGGTCGGCGGCATCGGCGGCACCAAGCTGAGCCGCTACGGCCCGCGCCTGGTCGAGATCGTGCGCGAAGAAGGATAGCGGCTCTACATTGGTGCTGGTCCAACCTTGAACCGGCCATTCAGCCTGAAGTGCATCCGCGCCCGCTTGCAGCTAGATTAGCGTCATGTCCCTGGCCTCGACCCTGCTCCGTGTCGTGCTCATGCTCAGCCTGTTGCTCAACGGGCTGAACGCGGCCATGGCCAGTGGTCACGAGGAAATGGGCCGGATGGCGCACGCCGTAGCCACTGCTGTTGACGGCGGCACCGCCGACTGCCACCACCACGCCGGCATGCAGGCCGACGAGGCTCCGCAGGCCAAGGCCCCCGCCCATGACGCTCATTGCCAGATCAAGGACTGCGTGCGCAGCTGTGCCCAGCACCCGCTGCTGGTAGTGCTGCCGTTGCCGGTCATGGCCGGCCCGGCATTGTCGCTGGCCCCGCAGCCGATGCCGGCCAATGGCCGCCCGGCGCCGCCGCTGCCGCCGATCTCGCGTCCTCCCATCGGCTGATTCCACACGCATCGTGCGCCCTGCGCACCGCAGCCGGCCGCCTGCCGGCGTCTTTACGTGTCTGGAGTCACCATCATGAATACCCGCATTCCCCCCGGTCCGGGCGCTGTGCCCATGCCGTCGCGCCGCCTGTTCGTGCAGGGCCTGGCCGCCGGCGGCGTGGTTGCCGGCATCGCCGCTGTCGGCGTGCCGCAGCGCGCGCTCGCCGCCGCCACGGCCGCCCCACGGCTGGCCGGCGCCCCCGCCGTGCTCAGCGACACCCGCATCGAACTGGCCATCGGCGAATCGCTCGCCAATTTCACCGGCCGCACCCGCCCGGCGATCACCGTCAACGGCTCGCTGCCGGCACCGATCCTGCGCTGGCGCGAAGGCCAGACCGTCGACCTGTTCGTGCGCAACACGCTGGAACGCCACCCGACCTCGATCCACTGGCACGGCATCCTGCTGCCCGCCAACATGGACGGCGTGCCCGGCCTGAGCTTCAACGGCATCGGCCCCGGCGAGACCTACCACTACCACTTCGAGCTGAAACAGTCGGGCACCTACTGGTACCACAGCCACTCCATGTTCCAGGAGCAGGCTGGTCTGTACGGCGCGCTGATCATCGACCCGGCCGAACCGGCGCCGTACCACCACGACCGCGAGCACGTGATCATGCTGTCGGACTGGACCGACATGGACCCGGGCGCGCTGTTCCGCCGCATGAAGAAGCTGGCCGAGCACGACAACTACTACAAGCGCACCCTGCCCGACTTCCTGCGCGACGCGAAACGCGACGGCTGGTCGGCGGCGCTGTCCGACCGTGGCATGTGGGGCCGGATGCGGATGACGCCCACCGATATCTCCGACATCAACGCGCACACCTATACTTACCTGATGAACGGCACCGCCCCGGCCGGCAACTGGACCGGGCTGTTCCGCAGCGGCGAGAAGGTGCTGCTGCGCTTCATCAATGGCGGGTCGATGACCTACTTCGACGTACGCATTCCTGGCCTGAAGATGACCGTGGTCGCTGCCGACGGCCAGTACATCCACCCGGTGAGCATCGATGAGTTCCGCATCGCCCCGGCCGAAACCTACGATGTGATCGTCGAACCGAGCGGCCAGGACGCCTTCACCATCTTCTGCCAGGACATGGGCCGCACCGGCTACGCCGCCGGCACGCTGGCGGTTCGCCATGGCCTGCAGGCACCGATTCCCGCGCGCGATCCACGTCCGTTGCTGACGATGAGCGACATGGGTCACGACATGGGCAGTGGTGGCCACGGCGGTCACGACATGGCCGCGATGAAGAGCATGGAAGGCGGCTGCGGCGCCAGCATGGGCCACGGCGCGCACGGCGGCGGCGATGCCGCCAGCAAGGCACCGAAGCACCCTGCCAGCGAACGCAACAACCCGCTGGTGGACATGCAGAGCTCGGCCTCCGAACCGAAGCTGGACGACCCCGGCATCGGCCTGCGCGACAACGGCCGCCAGGTGCTGACCTACGGCGCGATGCGCAGCCTGTTCGAAGACCCGGATGGCCGCGAGCCGAACCGCGAGATCGAGCTGCACCTGACCGGACACATGGAGAAGTTCTCCTGGTCGTTCGATGGCATCCCATTCGCCAGCGCCGAACCACTGCGGCTGAACTACGGCGAGCGCATGCGCATCGTGCTGGTCAACGACACCATGATGCAGCACCCGATCCATCTGCACGGCGTGTGGAGCGATCTGGAAAACGCACAGGGCGAGTTCCAGCTGCGCAAGCACACCATCGACATGCCGCCGGGCACCCGCCGCAGCTATCGCGTGCGCGCCGATGCACTCGGCCGCTGGGCCTACCACTGCCATCTGCTGTACCACATGGAAGCGGGCATGATGCGCGAAGTGAGGATCGAAGAATGAGCCGCTCACTGCTTTCCCCCAGCCTGCTGGCCCTGGGCCTGGCCGCTGCAATGCCGGTGTTCGCGCAGTCGCACGCTGGTCATGACATGGCCGCGATGGATCCGCCCGCGAAAACCGCGAAGACGCCGGTCGAACCGATCGATCATTCGAAGATGGATCATTCGAAGATGGATTCGGGCGCGATGGACCACTCAGCCATGGATCACTCGAAGATGGACCATGGCGCGAGGCAGCCGGCGACGATGGACCATTCCACGATGGATCATTCCACGATGGACCACGCCGCGATGGGCCACGGATCGCCTGCACCGACCGAACCGCGCGACCCCATCCCGGTGCCGACCGACGCCGACCGCGCCGCGGCCTTCCCGCCCATCGCACACGGTGCGATGGAGCATGCGCCAGAGATCAACAGCCTGCTGCTGATCGACCGTCTGGAACATTGGGATGGCAAGAGCAGCAATGGCCAGGCCTGGGAGGCGACCGGCTGGATCGGCGGCAACATCAACCGCCTGTGGCTGCGCACCGATGGCGAACGCAGCCGTGGCCGCACCGAATCGTCGTCACTGGAAGCACTGTATGGCCGCAGCGTGTCGCCGTGGTGGGACGTGCTGGTCGGCGTGCGCCAGGACTTCCGCCCGGCCGACTCGCGCACGTGGGCGGCGGTCGGCATCCAGGGCCTGGCGCCGTACAAGTTCGAGAGCTCGGCCACGCTGTACATGGGCTCCGGCGGCCAGGTGCTGGCCAAGGCCGAGGTCGAGTACGACGTGCTACTGACCAACCGCCTGATTCTGCAGCCGCTGCTGGAAGCCACCGTCGCGGCCAAGGACGAGAAGGAGTACGGCATCGGCCGTGGCCTGAACAAGGTCGAAGCCGGGCTGCGACTGCGCTATGAGTTCAGCCGCCGCTTCGCGCCCTACATCGGCATCAGCCACGAACGCACGTTTGGTGACACCGCCGACTACGCCGGTGACCACGCACGCGACACACGCTGGGTGGCCGGCGTGCGCATGTGGTTCTGAGCAGCAGTTCGTGAGCAATGGCCAGCCCCGGCAGCCGCCGGGGCCGGCTACACTGCGCCACGTTCCAATGCAGGCACCGCCATGTCGTTGCAGATCCGCCGCGCCACCCTTGCCGACGTCGACGCGCTGTCGGCCATCGCGATTGCCACCTACAACGAAACCTGGGGCGATTCCTATCCGCCGCAGGAGCTGCACGATTTCCTGCAGGCGCACTACAGCAGCGAACCGCAACGCATCGAACTGTCCGATCCACGCAGTGCCATCTGGCTGTTGATGGACGGTGACGCCGTGGTCGGCTATCTGGCCGCCGGTGCCAACACCCTGCCGCACACGGATGCACGCGAGGGCGACATCGAACTGAAGCGGTTCTACATCCTGGCCGCACACCAGAACGGCGGCCATGGCGCACGCATGATGGACGCGTTCATGGCCTGGCTGGACCAGCCGCAGCGCCGCACCCTGTGGGTGGGCGTGTGGGAAGAGAATTTCGGCGCACAGCGCTTCTATGCGCGTTACGGCTGCAGCAAGGTTGGCGAGTACGACTTCATCGTCGGCGGCACCCACGACCGCGAGTTCATCCTGCGGCGGTAGTGATCACGCGCTCCATGTAGAGTCGAGCCATGCTCGACTGCACCTAACCTGTAGAGTCGAGCCATGTTCGACTCTTGGCGGCAACAGCCAGTCGAGCATGGCTCGACTCTACAAAGCGCGAAGCGCCTAGAAGTCGAACAGTTCCGACAGGAAGCTGTCCTTCTTCTTTTTCTTGTATCCGTGGCCCCGATTGTCCTCGTAGCGCTGGCCCAAGTGGCGGGTATCACGGTGCATCACCGGCGGCGGAGAGGATGCCGGATGCTGCTGCACAGGCGCGGGCGGCGGCACGGCCGCACCGGCACCGGCACGCTCGATGATCTTGTCCAGTTCACCACGATCCAGCCACACGCCCCGGCAGCCGGGGCAATAGTCGATCTCGATGCCATGGCGTTCGGCCATCTGCAGGGTCTGGGTCTTGCACACGGGGCACAGCATCGGCATTGCTCCTGTCGGTCCTGCATCGACTGTACCTGTGCGGTGATGACTGTGCGGCAACGCATGACCGATGGCACAGGGACTTCCGACGCGTGCCGATGCGGCGGCAGTCGCACACACTGGGCCCCTGTTCCGCAGGGAGTGCGTACTTGACCGCGTTGTCCCGCCTGCCCACCGCCGCGCGCCTGCTGCTGGTCCTGCTGGGCGTTGGCCTGGGCCTGAACCTGCGCGATATCGCTGCGGCCGCAGGGACTCCGATTCCCGCCCTGCCCATACCCTACGGCGGCAGCCTGCTGGACAACGCGCTGGCGGTGCTGGTGGCACTACTGCTGGCCACGCTGCTGCGGCCCCGTGGCATGGGCCTGCTGGCCAGCCTCGGGCTGCGCGGGAATGGTTGGGGAGGCCTGATGTGGGTGCTGCTGGCCAGCCTGCCGTGCTGGCTGGGCCTGGCGCTGCTCGGTACCCCGAACACCGCGCTGACCGCGCTGGACGCCACCATGCTGGCCGTGCTGTTCCCACTGGCCGAGGAAGTGCTGTTCCGCGGCCTCGGCTTCGTGCTCCTAATGAAGATCGTGCGTGGTCCGTGGCCGCTGCTCGCGCTGCCGCAGGCACTGCTGTTCGGCATGGTGCACTGGCTGGGCTTCGGTGGATTCGACGGTGGCGGCATCGCCCTGTTCGTCGGCGCGGTGATCGCCCTGGGCGGCTTCATCTTCGCCTGGCTCGACCACCTCGACGGCGACACCCTGTGGTGCGGCCTGGTCCTGCATGTTTCGATGAACCTGGCCTGGAATGTGTTCAGCCTTGACGACGCCGTCGCGCTCGGCTGGCAGGCCACCAGCCTGCGCATCGGCACCGCGCTGCTGGCGGTGGCGATGCTGGCCTGGCACGTGCGCCGCCAGCGACGCGGACAGCTGTAACGCCCACTTAGCTTGCCGTGCACGCCGGGATCACTACCGGCTTGCGCATACTTGCGCGCCTTTCGCTCCCCCTGTTGTCCGGAGTTGCCGCGTCATGTTGCTGTCCAAGCGCTTTGTGGAACCGCGCGTCCTGCTGATCGAGGACGCCGAGGAAACCCAGGAACTCAGTCGTCTCGCCCTGGAAAGCCAGGCCTGCCAGGTCACCGCTGTCAGCAGCGCCGAGGCCGCGCTGGGCCTGCTCAACGCCGGTGAACCGTTCGACCTGCTGTTCACCGACGTCTGCCTGGGCGGCATCAGCGGCATCGAAACCGCCAACCGCGTGCGTGAGCACCTGCCACAGCTGCCGATCCTGGTCACCTCCGGCATGGACCAGCACCGCGTGCTGCCGCAGCTGCGCGCCGGCATCCACTTCCTGCCCAAGCCGTACAGCATGAGCGAGCTGCTCGATGCCATCCGGCTGTGCTTCCGGCACGCAGCGGATGCCACGCTGATACCGCCGCCGCAGGCCAGCGCGGCCTGAGGCAATCATCCACGCCTGGCGTGGATCTACTGATTCCGTTTCTCTTCGGCATGGATCCGCGTCAACACCACCGGTAGATCCACGCCATGCGTGGATGCAGCCCCCCATCAACCGCCGGTGTACGGCCCTTCACCCGGCATCACCTCCAGCAGTGCGCGAGTGATCACCTGCGGGTAGACCGTAAGATGGTCCTCGCCGTCAATCACCACGTTGTCCACCTTCAACTTGCGCCCCGTGCGCTTCAGCTGGGCAGTGAAGTCCGCGGTCTGCTTCAGCATGTCGTTGCCGGTGGAATAACGCGGCCCTGGCTTGTCCGTCTCGTAACTGCCCACCGACAGCAGCACGCGCGTAGGCTGCGTCGGGATGACTGCGGCATCCTGCATGCGCGGCAGCAGAAGCTGGTCGAACCACAGCGAAGGACTGGACAGGATGTAGGTGCTGAACATGTCCGGTTGAGTGGTCAGCACATAGGCGCCGAACAGCGCGCCATAGGAATGACCAGCGAACATGCGCCGGGCGGGATCGGTGCGATAACGCGCATCGACCATCGGCAGCACCTGTGTCGCCAGGAAATCACGGTAGTGCGCGGCACCGCCGTAGGTGACGTCATCACTGTAATAGCCATCGACCGTGCGCGCCGGATTGCTGGGCGTGTAGTCGCGCGAGCGGCTCTGCTTTGAAGTCAGGCCTTCCTGCGGCGGCAAACCGACCAGGATGAAATTCTCGATGTTGACGCCCTGCTGCCCCACCAGATTGCGCACGCTGCGCACCAGCGGGAAGCTGTACAGCGCATCGGTCACGTACAGCACTGGATAGTGCTTTTCAGGGTGCGCGGCATAGTCGGCCGGCAGCGCCACCCAGATCGGATAGTCGCGGCCCACGGGGTCATGTATGCGCAACGCTTCCGTATCCGGCAGCACCACGCCTGGCGCAGCGGCTGCCGCGCTCTCCTTCGCTTCACTCTGCGCTGCCGGCGGCGCCACCGACATCGCACAGCCACTCACGGCCAGGCAGGCCGCCACACTCCATCCACGCACACGCTGCATCCACGCTCTCCCATTGCGGGCGACGCACCCGGGTGGCGCCGCTACCGCATCCTCACACGTCATGCGGTGCAGTGCCACGCCGGATCAGGGCGAGGCCTGCGGCGGCGCCGGGAACAGCGTGCGCAGTGCCTGCAAGGCGGCCGGATGATAGATCGTCGCGTGGGTTTCCTCCGGCAGTGGCAGGTACTTCACCAGCGGCGACGGCGACGCCTGCTGCAGCAGCGTGGCCAACTGCGCGGCGGACGCAGCCAGCTCCGGCTGCCCACTGCTGGCCAGGAACACACGCGGCTGCGCACGCGTCACCGCCGGCAACTGCTTGGCCGCAGCGGCCAACATCGTGCCCCGGTTCCACCACAGGCTGGGGTCCAGCGCGATGTAGCTGTTGAAGAGTGTCGGCTCCTGCAGCAACGTCTCGACCACGAACAGGCCGGCCAGCGATTCACCGATCAGCGCGCGCTCGTCGGTGGTCGGGTAGCGTTGGCGCACCTGCGGCATCAGTTCATCGCGCAGGAAGCTGCGGTAGGCCGCTGAACCGCCGATGCGGGGCGCGATCTTCTGGTCCTGCGGGTCGCTGCTGGGGCCCGTCATGTCGCGGCGGCGCTCGGTGTTCTCGATGCCGACCAGCAGGAACGGACGCATGCTGCCGTTGCCGCTCAGCACCTGCACCAGCCCGGCCACATGCAGGAAGTCCTCGCCGATGCCGCCATCGGCCATGTACAGCACCGGCAACGCCGCCTTCGGGTCCAGGCCCCACGGCTGCGGGCGGTAGACATTGATGCGGCGGGTTTCGCCCAGCGCCTTCGATTCAATGGTGAAGGTCTCGCCGATGACCAGCGGGGTCGCGGCAGCGGCCTGTGCGGACGGCGCCGGCTCGGCGGCCATCAACGGCGCGGCGGAGACAGCGGACAACAACAGCGACAGCACGATCAAGCGCATGGAGCGGCCCATCCTGGGAAAGTGCCGAGCATAACGCCAAGGCCAAAGCGTCGGCCGATGCGGCATGCCTGCACGTATGCTACGGCGCTGCGCGATGCTTGAACTGTATCGGGAAATGACTGCAATCGCGTTTGCTAGCATTCGTCGTTTCCTACAAGGAGTTGGGACATGGGGGGCTTCAGCATTTGGCACTGGATCATTCTTCTGGCGGTCGTCCTGATCCCGGTCGGCATCGCAGCCGTCATCGCAGCGATTGTTCTCAGGCGAAAGTAGATCCACGCCATGCGTGGATGCGCATTCTGGGGATGCCTCAAGCGCATCCGCGATGGCACGCGCGAAGCGTGCAGCCGTTGGCATGCTGACCGTGGCGGAAATGCTGCACGCCGCTGAGCGCTGCCGGTCGATGGCCATGCCCGACTGCCATCTGGATGAAGGGGGGGCGATGGGTTGTTCTTCGCCTGCCGCAGGCTGGCGGAACGGGTGTGCCGGGATATCCGGCCGGCGTACCCGCCGCTTTACCCAGAACCGGTCCATACTTGGGACGGGCTGGTCGCCAGTCCCTTCGAAACCTACAAGGAGGTTTGCATGTTGAGTGCCGTACTCATCGCCGCGCTGGCCGCCAGCCCGGCCGCGCCCGTACCGTATGCCGACTGCCTGCTCGGCAACATCCAGCCCGGGCTGTCTGATCGTGCCGTGCAACTGGTGCAGGAGGCCTGTGCTGCAAAGCATCCGGAGAGCTTCGCCGCAGCAATGGAACTGGAACGCAGAACCAGTCTGCAGCGGCTCACCTATTTCGAGGCGGCAAGAGCGGAGGCGGCACGTTCTGCGAATGCGGCAGCAACGGCCGCACAGGAGGCTGCCGACGCGGCGGCGGCTAAAGCGAAGAATGCGCGGACGAAGTAGTTGCCCTGGACGAGCGCCACAAAAAAGGCACCGCATTGCGGTGCCTTTCTGAATGACCTGGGTCATTGGATGCAATGGTGGGCCGTGAAGGATTCGAACCTTCGACCAAAAGATTAAAAGTCTTCTGCTCTACCGACTGAGCTAACGGCCCATTGCACTGCCCCAGCCTTTCGGCGGGGTGGGCATTCTACCCTACTTTGCCGGGCCGGGTGAAACCCTGGTGCATGAGGTTGCCGGCCAGCGGCCGGCACTACCCGATCCGGTGAGCCCGCTTAAACCTTCCGGGCCTCCGTCGCATCCCATCTGTGATCCTTCCCCGGAGCCACGGATGCGCCTGCCCTTCTGCCTCATTGCCGCCCTGCTGCTGCCCTGCGCAACACTGGCCGCCCCGCCCCAGGTCGTCACTGATGATATCGGCCGCTTCTGGGCTACCTATGACGCCGTGCGCACCGAGCCCGACGTTGAACGCCAGGTCGCACTGGTGCAGGAGCGCTACATCGATCCAGGCAGCCCCGGCCTGCATGCGCTGATGCAGGTGCGCAACTACACCGCTCGCGAATACGCCACGGCCATGCGTACGTGGCCGCGCTTCTGGACGTCGGTACGGCCATTGACCGCCAACGCGCAGCAGGCCAGCGCCACCCTGGAACGGGACCTGGCTGCGTTCCGGGAGCTTTACCCCGCCCTGCGCCCCGCCAACATCACCTATGCGGTCGGTGTTCTGCGTACCGGCGGCACGACGCTGGGTGACAAGGTGCTGATCGGAGCGGAGATGGCGCTGGGCGATGAGCGCGTGGACGTGAGCGAGCTGCCGGAGCCGATGCGCAGCCGCCTGCGGATCTTCTACGACAGCCGTCCGGGGGCGAACAACGCGCAGAACAACCTGCACGAGTACGTGCATACGCAGCAACGCGAGACCACCGGCAGCCTGGCCCAGTACGCGGTGCGCGAGGGTGTGGCCGAGTATGTGGCGGAGCGCATCAGTGGGCGCCGGCCGGCATTACCCTTCTACGACTACGGCGCAACACACGAAGCGGAAATCCGCACGCGCTTCATTGCTGAGATGAACGGGGAAAATCTCGACAAATGGCTCTACAACAGCGCCCGCAATCCGTTCGGGGTGAGTGATGTGGGCTATTACGCCGGGTATCGCATCGCGCAGGGGTACATGCGACAACAGGCTGATGAGAAGGCGGGGATCGCGCGGATGATCGAACTGGACTATGCCGATCCGAAGGCGGTGCGGGCGTTTATTGAAGCATCTGGGTGGTTGCGGCAGCGGTAGCGCCGGGCCATGCCCTGCGGACAGTGCCAACCAAGGTTGGCACCCACGGGAATGCCGGCCAGCGGCCGGCACTACCAGATTCCAGACCCCGGCGGCGCCGGGCCATGCCCGGCACCCGTATTTCAGGCGTACAGCGTCGGGTCGGCTACGCCGGCCTCGGTGAAGCCCTGCGCGCGCAGGCGGCAGGCATCGCAGTGGCCGCAGGCGGCGCCGTTGGCGTCGGCGTTGTAGCAGGACACGGTGAGGCCGAAGTCCACGCCCAGGCGCACGCCTTCGCTGACGATCTGGCCCTTGCTGAGGAACTGCAGCGGTGCGTGCACCTTGATGCCCGCGCCTTCCACGCCCGACTTGGTGGCCAGGTTGGCCAGCGCCTGGAACGCGGCCACGAACTCGGGACGGCAGTCCGGGTAGCCGGAGTAGTCCACGGCGTTGACGCCGCAGAAGATGTCGTTTGCGCCGAGCACTTCGGCCCAGCCCAACGCCAGCGACAGCATGATGGTGTTGCGCGCCGGCACGTAGGTGACCGGAATGCCGGCACCGCCGGCCTCGGGCACGTCGATGTCGTCGGTCAACGCCGAGCCGCCGATGCTGCGCAGGTCCACGTCCACGGTCTTGTGCGCGATAACGCCCTGGGCCTTGGCCACGCGGGCGGCGGCATCCAGTTCGGAAGTATGGCGCTGGCCGTAGCGCACGCTCAGGGCATGCACGGCGAAGCCCTGTTCCTGGGCCATGGCGATGACGGCGGCTGAATCCATGCCGCCGGAGAGAAGCACGACTGCCTTCTTCATGGGTAAAACATCCGGTTGGGAGGGGAAAGCCAGCACGCTGTCCCGCGCCGGAGCTACATCAGGGAACGCTGCCTGGGCTCATCGGCCCGGCTCATCGTTCCACAGGATTTTATGCAACTGCATCTGGAAGCGCACCGGCAGCCGGTCCTCGACGATCCAGTCGGCCAGCTGGCGCGCGGTGATCTCACCCTTGCTCGGCGAGAAGAACACGGTGCAACGCTTCACCAGATCGTGCTCGGCCAACTGGGACTTGGCCCAGTCGTAATCCTCGCGGCTGCAGATGACGAACTTGATCTGGTCGCGGGCGGTCAGCAACGGCAGGTTGTCCCAGCGGTTGCGCGCCACTTCGGCCGAACCCGGGGTCTTGATGTCGACCACGCGCGATACCCGGGGGTCCACAGCGCTGACGTCCAGCGCACCGGAGGTTTCCAGCGAGACGTCCATGCCGGCATCGCACAGCTTCTGCAGCAGCACCAGGCAGCGCTTCTGCGCCAGCGGCTCGCCACCAGTCACGCAGACGTGGCGCACGCCCTGGGCCAGCACCTCGGCCACGATGTCGTCGATGTCCCACCAGGTGCCGCCATGGAAGGCATAGGCGGTGTCGCAGTACTGGCAACGCAGCGGGCAGCCGGTCAGGCGCACGAACACGGTCGGCCAGCCAGCGGTATCGGCTTCGCCCTGCAGCGAGGTGAAGATCTCGGTGATCTTCAGGCGTGGCAGGGGCGACTGCACGATCTCACTGGGCGTGGCTGCGGCGCTGGACGAGGTAACGGCGGTCATGGCGGGGACTTCTTGGTGGGACACGTGGCGGGTGGGCTACCGTGGCCGGTAACGAAAGCAGCCGAGCATGGCTCGGCTCTACAACTGCAGCCGGTCGGGTGTGGCCTAGCCGGTGATGCAAGCCGCCGGGCATGGCCCGGCGCTACCGGATCCGGGCGGGTTTGCCGGTCCGGAAACGAAAGCAGCCGAGCGTGGGCTCGGCTCTACAGGGCACCCATTGTACGCCCGGTCAGCGGATCAGCGGATCTGCTTGCCGAGGCGGATCGACTGCAGGCGGTCCTGCGCGGTGCGCGCGGCGTCCGAGCCAGGGTACTGCGCCACGACGGTCTCCAGCGTCTGCTGGGCCTGGTCGACCTTGCCCTCGCCATACTGCGAGAGGCCGACCTTGAGCAGGCCGCCAGCGGCCTTGTCGTGGGTCGGATAGCGCGAGAGCAGTTCACGGAACTGGGTCTCCGCCATCGGGAAATTGCGGGTGGCGTAGTAGCTCTCGCCCAGCCAGTACAGCGCGTTCGGCGCGTAGACGCCGTTCGGGTACAGCTGCAGGAAGCTCAGGAACAGCTGCGCCGAATCATCGTACTTGCCGGCCTTCAGCGAATCGAAGGCGACGTTGTAGGAGGTGCGCTCGTCGCCGGTGGCGGCAAGGCTGCCGGCATCACCATGGACGGAAGGCGGCCGCTCGGAAGTGGCCGCCGCTGCGGGTTTTGCCGGGGCCGGGGCGGCCTTCGGCGCGCTCGCCGGAACGGGCGGCAGGGCCGGGGCGGCATTGCCCCCTTCCAACCGGTTCAGGCGGCTGTCCAGATCCAGGTACTGGTCCTGGGCGGACTGCTTGAGCTGGGCGTTGTCGTGCTGCAACTGCTCGATCGAGGCCTGCAGGCTGGTGACCTGCTGCCGCAGCTGATTGATCTGGCTCAACAGGTCCTGGTTGGCACTGTTGTTGTACATCTGCTGCTCGATCGCGCCAACGCGGTCGGCCAGGCTCTGTCGCTGTGCATGCGCCGGTGCGGCAGCCACGAGGGCTGCCGCAACGACCAGCATCAGTTTGATGCCAATACGCATGGATTACTGCGCGGTGTAGACGATTTCGACGCGACGGTTCTGCGACCAGCAGGACTCGTTCGACTCGGTGCAGACCGGACGCTCTTCACCGTAGGACACGACGGTCAGCTGCGAAGCCGAGCCACCGTTGGCCTGCAGGGCCGAGTTGACGCCGTTGCCACGACGCTCGCCCAGGGCCTGGTTGTACGCGCGCGAACCGCGCTCGTCGGTGTGGCCCTGCAGGGTGATGCGCGAGGACGGACGGTCACGCAGGTACTTGGCGTGGCACGCCATGATGGCCTGGAATTCCGGCTTCACGTCTTCCTTGTCCAGGTCGAAGTAGACAACGCGCTGGCGCAGGCAAGCGTCGGTGTCCAGGTCGCCCGGGCCGTACAGGCCGGAGGTCGACGGAGCGGTCGGGGTGGTGGTCGAGGTGCCGGTGTCAACCGGGGCTGCCGGCTCTTCCTTCACCTTCTTCGAGCAACCGGCCAGGACGGCCACAGACAGCAGGGAAACAAGCAGAACGCGGGTGGACTTGTTCATGGCGATACCTTTGTGGCTCCTAGGCCGATGAGGGGTTCAAGACAGCGAAAATATTAACACTCTTTTAGCGCTGGGTACGGTATGGGGACCATGCCGGTTCGCGCACATCTCCGTCAGCCAGAACCAACCGCTGGCGCACGCGCGCATCGGCAGAAACGGCGTACAGCACACCACGGCCACCCTCGCGGGCGGCGTACAACACCATGCTTGCGTTGGGCGCAAAGCTCGGAGATTCATCCAGCGAACCCGGGGACAGCGTGCTCCAGCGGGGCGAACCCAGCGAGCTGTCCATCATCGCGATCTTGTAGCTGTTGCCCGAGCCCTGGGCGACGGCGATCTTCTTGCCATCGTAGGACACCGAGGGCTTGGCATTGTAGTTGCCCTGGAAGGTCACGCGCTCGGCGCTGCCGCCGCCCGCACCGACCTTGTAGACCTGCGGACGGCCGCCGCGGTCGGAGGTGAAGTACACCGCGCTGCCGTCCGGTGCCCAGGTCGGCTCGGTATCGATGGCGAAGTGGTTGGTCAGCTGGGTCAGCTGCTTACTGCCCAGGTCCATCACGTAGATTTCCGGGTTACCCGAACGCGACAGGGTCAGGGCCAGTTTGCGGCCGTCCGGCGAGAACGCCGGGGCGCTGTTGATGCCGCGGAAGCTGGTGACCAGCTCACGCGCACCGGTGCCGATGTTCTGGATGTAGATGGCCGAATTGCCACGCTCGAAGCTGACGTAGGCCAGCTTGCTGCCATCCGGGCTCCACGACGGCGACAGCAGCGGCTCGGCCGAACGCACGATGGTCTGCGGGTTGTAGCCATCGGAGTCGGCCACCATCAGCGCGTAGCGCATGGCGTCGCCCTTGCCGCTGGCGGTCACGTAGGCGATGCGGGTCCAGAAGGCGCCACGGACACCGGTGATCTTCTCGTAGATGGCGTCGGCCATCTGGTGGGCGACGTCACGCATGGCGTTGCCACGGGCGGTCATCGCCAGGCCCAGCAGGCGCTCGCCCTTCGGTACGTCGAACAGTTCGTACTCGACACGGTAGGCGCCGGCACCGGCGTCGAGCACGCGGCCGACCACGATGTAGTTCTGCTTCAGCGCGCGCCAGGTGGCGAACTGGATGTCGCCGCCCCGCACGGGCTTTTCGACGATCTGTGCTTCCGGCAGCGTGCGGAACTGGCCCGAACGCTCGAGGTCGGCGCGGACCACGCCGGCGACGTCGGTCTGCGGTGCAGCCGCCGAACCCTGGTAGGGCATCGGCACGATGGTGATCGGCAGCGCGGAGGCATTGCCGCCGATGATGTCGATATCCAGCCCCTTCTGCTGCGCGACGGCAGCAAAGGGCAGCAACAGGGCCGCAAACACGGCAAGCCAGCGAGGCATCTTTTTCATGGAGCGCTCAATAGGGGGAAACCGGAACGAGGGATAACAAAGCGGGAGTGAACCGCTTCGCAATCATGAACCAAGGGTACGTGAATTCCGGGTCAGTTCCAGCCCGTCCTCTCACGCACCGTTAACGTCGTGGCTAACATCGCACCGCCTGCCCCGGCCACACCGCCCCACAGGGTGGTATTCCACAGCAGCCCCCAGCCTGCCCGGCTGAAACCGGGCCCGCCAGAGGCAAGCGCGACATCCGTGGGCGGAGGTGACCCGAGAGCCACCTTGCCTTGCCCGCCTCAGCGATCCTGGGCAGTAAAGGTGAAGTTGAGCGTGCGTGCGAACACAGACTCGAAGCCGCGGTACGGCAGCGGCTGCGCGTTGAGCACGGCGGCCTCGATCGAACGCTTGCCGGCCTCGTCGTACGGGCAGTTCGGGCTGACCTTGGCCTGCATCACCGTGCCCCCCGGAATCTGGGTGATGGTGATCTGGCAACGCTGGCCGAGCGGCACCGTATCCGGGCGCACCCACTGCGACAGCACCTTGGCCTGGATCGCGGCCGCGTACTTGGCCGAAAGATCATCGCTGTTGCCACCGCCACCGGCGGCCGGCTGGGAGGCACCGCTGGAACCGGCAGCGGCACTGCCGGCAGCATTACGCGCGGCTGCCACCTGACGCAGCTTCTGCTCGGCCAGCTTGGCTTCCTTCTCGGCCTGCTCGCGGCGGGCACGGATCTCGGCGATCTTCTTCTGCTTCTCGGCCTCGGCCTTGTCAGCCGCCACGCGCTCCTGCTCGGCCTGCTTCTTTTTTTCGTCCGCTTCCTGCTGCTTGGCCAGGCGCAGCTTCTGCTCCGCTTCTTCCTGGCGCTTGCGTTCGGTCAGGTCGATCTGCTCCTGGCGGCGCTTGGCTTCCTGTTCCTGCTTGGCCTTCTCTTGCGAGATGGCCAGCGCGCTCACCGCTTCCTGGTCCTTGGTGTCCGGCTGCGCGACACGCTCCTGCGCCTGTTGCTGCTGCGGCGTGGGGGCGTCCTGCGGGCGCGGCTCGGGAATCGGCTGCGGCGGCGGGATGGTGTCTTCCGGCACCGGGATCGGCTCGGCCACCGGCGGCGGCAGGTCTTCCAGCTTTTCCGACTGGCGCAGGGCCTGGCGTGCAGCGGAGGCCTCGGACGCGGACAGCGCCAGGCTGGCCTCGACCGAGGGATCGCCGGCGGCGGCATCGGTGTTGCGCTCGGGCGACCAGAACCAGGCCACGATGAACACCAGCGCGACCAGCAGGTGCACCAGCAACGCCAGCGCCAGGGGCAAGCCCCAGCCGGGTTCGCGCTGATGCGGGGGTGGCAGGGCGTCAGCGTGCATCGGTGGCCAGGCCTACCTTGTCTACCTTGGCGCGCTTGATCACATCCATTGCAGCAATGACCTTTTCATAGGCCACGGCGCGGTCGGCGGCGACGATCACGCGCACGCCCTTGTCCTGGGCGGCGATGCCGGCCAGACGGCCTTCCAGTTCCTCGGCCGACACGGCGGTCGGGTCCTTGGCGTCGGGCAGCTTCAGGCTGAACTGGCCGTCCTGGCGCACCGAGACGATCACCGGATCCTGCTTGCTCTCCAGCGCCTTGGCGTTGGACTGCGGCAGGTCGACGTCGAAGCTCAGGGTGAGCAGCGGTGCGGTGACCATGAAAATGATCAGCAGCACCAGCATGACGTCGATGTAGGGAACGACGTTGATTTCCGATTTCAGCTTGCGGCGCTTGCGGCGACCGATGGCAGCGGACATGGCTTGGACTCCCGGGTCAGGCGCTTACTCGTCGCCAGCGCTCTGGCGCTGCAGGATGGAGCTGAACTCTTCGGCGAAGGTCTCGAACCGCACCGACATGCGCTCCACGCGCGTGGTGAAGCGGTTGTAGGCCCACACCGCCGGGATCGCCACGAACAGGCCGATGGCGGTGGCGAACAGTGCCTCGGAGATGCCCGGCGCGACGGCGGCGATGCCGGCCTGCGCACCGCTGCTGATCATGTCGTGCATGGTCACCATGATGCCGAACACGGTACCGACCAGGCCCACGTAAGGCGCGGTCGAGCCGATGTTGGCCAGCAGTTCCAGGTTGCGCTCAAGCTGGTCCACTTCGCGGGTGTAGGTGGTGCGCATGGCACGCTGTGCGCCTTCCAGCTGGGCACGGCCGTCCAGGCGGCGCTTGTCGCGCAGGCGGGTGTACTCGCGGAAGCCGGCTTCGAAGATGGCTTCCAGGCCGCCGACATTGCGGCTGCGGTCGGTGGCCGAGCTGTACAGCTTGCCCAGGTCCGCACCGGACCAGAAGCGGTTCTCGAACTCGTCGGCTTCGCGGGTGGCCTGCTTGAACACGCGGGCCTTGCGGAAAATGATCACCCAGCTGACGAACGAGCCGACCAGCAGCAGCAGCACGATGATCTTCACCGGCAGGCTGGCCTTGGCCATCAGTTCGAGGTAGTTGATGCCGCCGCCAGTGGTGGCCTGGGCA
Source organism: Stenotrophomonas sp. 80084_Sma (assembly GCF_056481995.1). Lineage (NCBI taxonomy): Bacteria > Pseudomonadati > Pseudomonadota > Gammaproteobacteria > Lysobacterales > Lysobacteraceae > Stenotrophomonas > Stenotrophomonas sp. 80084_Sma. The sequence goes on from NZ_CM151177.1 coordinate 3,708,025, forward strand.
AGGGTCTGTGTCGCGGCATTGCTGACGTCGGCCGGCAGTGCCTCGGTGACCGTGGCCTGCAGGGCCAGGAGCGTTGCGATCATCCGTTGTTCCTCAGTGTTCGGATTCGGGGTGGAGGTGGGGTTGCAGCACGGCAAGGACGGCCTCGTCCATGCCACGCGGGCGGAAACTGGCCGCTTCCAGTGCGGCGATGCGGACCTGCGCCGACAGCAGCAGCTCGCCGTCGCGCAGGATCTGCTGGTCGAAGACCATGCTGGCCTTCTTCAGCTGGACCAGACGGGCACTCACCTGCAGGGTGTCATCCAGCCGTGCCGGCTTGATGAAATCCATCTGCATCGAGCGCACCGCAAAGACCATCCCGTGCTCGGCGCGCATGCGCTCCTGGCCGTAGCCCAGCGCACGCATCCATTCGGTCCGGGCCCGTTCCATGAAGGCCACGTAGCGGGCGTGGTAGACCACGCCACCTGCGTCGGTATCTTCCCAGTAAATGCGTGTCGGCCAACTGAATCGGGGCTCAACCGACATCGGGAACCTCCGCGAACAGGTCCTGCGGCGGGTTCTTCGGCTTCAGGCCCATGTGCCGGTAGGCCTTGTGGGTGGCCATGCGGCCACGCGCGGTGCGCACCAGGAAGCCCTGCTGGATCAGGTACGGCTCGACCACGTCTTCCAGCGTGCCGCGCTCTTCAGACAGCGCCGCCGCCAGCGATTCGATGCCGACCGGGCCGCCGTCGAAGTAGTCGACCATGGTCTTGAGCAGGCGCCGGTCAAGCTCGTCGAAGCCCTCCGGGTCGACCTTGAGCATCTTCATCGCGGCCTGGGCCACGGCCTCGTCGATGTGGCCGCCGGCCTTCACCTGCGCATAGTCGCGCACGCGGCGCAGCAGGCGGTTGGCGATACGCGGGGTGCCACGCGCGCGGCGCGCGATCTCCCCTGCCCCATCGGCGGTGCAGTCGATGGCCAGGATGGCTGCCGAGCGGCGCACGATCCGGGTCAGCTCCTCGACACTGTAGAACTCCAGGCGCTGGACGATGCCGAAGCGGTCGCGCAACGGCGCGGTCAGAAGGCCAGCACGGGTGGTGGCACCGATCAGGGTGAACGGCGGCAGGTCGATCTTGATCGAGCGGGCGGCGGGGCCCTCGCCGATCATGATGTCGATCTGGAAATCTTCCATCGCCGGGTACAGCACTTCCTCCACCACCGGCGACAGGCGATGGATCTCGTCGATGAACAGCACATCGTGCGGCTGCAGGTTGGTCAGCAGCGCGGCGAGGTCGCCGGCCTTCTCGATCACCGGGCCGGAGGTGACCCGCAGGGCCACGCCCAGTTCGTTGGCGATGACATGGCTGAGGGTGGTCTTGCCCAGGCCGGGCGGCCCGAAGATCAGCACGTGGTCGAGCGCGTCGCCGCGCCCCTTGGCCGCCTGGATGTAGATCTCCATCTGCTCGCGCACCGGCACCTGGCCGAGGTAGTCGGCAAGGCGCTTGGGGCGGATGCTGGCGTCGGCGGCGTCATCCTCGCGGGTGGCGCCGGCGCCGATGATGCGGTCGTCGGTCATGTGCTGATTATGCGGCAAAAGCGCGGGTTTCGGCCGGGCTGCGCCCGCCACCCGCAGAAGCAACTGCAACGGCCGGAGCAACAGCCAAAGCTGAGTTCCTGGGGAATGGCGGGGTGGGTCCGGTTGCGGGGGACGCTGCAAGTAGTACGTCCATGTAAGCTCGGTCGCCGCATCCATGCGGCTCACGCCCCCGCAAGCGGACCCACCCCGCCTTCGACAGTTTCCTGCGGCCTGTCGGAACGGCGTTCTGCTTTAGTGGGTGCCGACCGTTGGTCGGCACGGTAGATCCAGGCGTGGAGGAAACTGGAGAGCAGAGTGGGCCAAGCTTCAAGCGCGCGGCATCTCCGCAAGTGGAGCCCCCTTGTTGTTCAAGGGGGCGCGCCGACAGGCGCGGGGATAAGGTGGAATGCGCGCGGGACCCACGGTTTGCGCAGCAAATCGTGGGACGTAGCGCAGGTGGAGATTAAATCTCCACCTGCGCGCCCAGTTCCACCAATCTGTTGCCCGGAATCCGGAAGAAGCCCGTGGCCGGAGCGGCGTTCCTGTGCATCAGCGCGAACAGCTTGTCACGCCAGATCGGCATGCCGCGGTTGGCGGTGGCGACGATGGTTTCGCGGCTGGCGAAGAAGGTGGTGTCCATCGGGTCGAAGTAGATGCCGCCGTGGTCGCACGAGCGCATCAGCGCCAGCGGCACGTCCGGGGTCTCCATGAAACCGAAGCGCACGTAGACGCGGTAGAACTCGTCGCCCACCGATTCGATCTTCAGCCGCTGCCCTTCCATCGCATAGGGAATGGGCAGGGTTTCCACGTGCAGGAACACGTTGCGCTCGTGCAGCACCTTGTTGTGCTTGAGGTTGTGCATCAGCGCATGCGGAGCCACGGTCGGGTCGGCGGTAAGGAACACCGCGGTGCCCGGCACGCGTACCGGCGGCGCCAGCATCAGGCCTGGCAGGAAGGTATCCAGGCGGATGCCGTCCTTGCGGATCTCATCGCGCAGCAGCTCGCGGCCACGGCGCCAGGTGCGCATCATGGTGAACAGGAAGATGCCCAGCACCACCGGGAACCAGGCGCCCTGCAGCAGCTTGGCGCCGTTGGCGATGACGAAGCCGAGGTCGATGACGAAGAACACCACGCACAGCGGCAGGATCCACTTGCGCGCCTTCGGCCACAGCGAGCGCGCCACCAGGGCCAGCAGCAGGGTGTCGATCAGCATGGTGGCCGACACCGAGATGCCGTAGGCCACCGCCAGGTTGGAGGAGCTGCGGAAGGCCAGCACCAGGCCGATCACCATCACCGCGATGCCCCAGTTGATACCCGGGATGTAGATCTGGCCGATGGTGTCGTGCGAGGTGTGCTTGATCCGCATGCGCGGGATGTAGCCCAGCTGCATGGCCTGGCGCGATACCGAGAACGCGCCGGTGATGACCGACTGCGAAGCAATCACCGCGGCCATGGTGGCCAGGATGATCATCGGATACAGCGCCCACGACGGCACCGCTTCGAAGAACGGATTTTTCACCGCCTCGGGGTGGTTGAGCACCAGCGCACCCTGCCCCAGGTAGTTCAGCACCAGGCACGGCAGCACGAAGAAGTACCAGGCGTGGCGGATCGGCTTGGCACCGAAGTGGCCCATGTCGGCGTACAGCGCCTCACCGCCGGTCACTGCCAGCACCACCGCACCGAGGATGAAGATGCTGTGCCAGCCATGCTCCATGAAGAAGCGGATTGCCCACCACGGGTTGAACGCCTTCAGCACTTCCGGTGCATCGACGATGTTGTAGATGCCGATCGCCGCCAGCGAAATGAACCAGATCGAGGTGATCGGCCCGAACAGCTTGCCGATCTTCGCGGTGCCGAAGCGCTGTACCGCGAACACCGCCAGCAGTACCACCACGGTGATCGGAACGATGAAGGCGTGCAGTCCTGGCGCGGCAACTTCCAGGCCTTCCACCGCACCCAGCACCGATATCGCGGGGGTGATCACGCCATCGCCGAAGAACAGCGAGGCACCGAAGATGCCGAGGATGCCGACCACATAGGCCGAGCGCGACCCGTTGCGCAGCGTGCGCTGGGTCAGCGCCATCAGCGCCATGATGCCGCCCTCGCCGTCGTTGTCGGCGCGCATGATGATGGTCACGTACTTCAGCGTGACCACGATGTTCAGCGCCCAGAACGCCAGCGACAGCACGCCCAGCACGGTGTCGTGGTCACTGTTGAGCCCGTAGTGCGGCGAGAACGCCTCCTTCAGGGTGTACAGCGGGCTGGTACCGATATCGCCGAAGACCACGCCGATCGCACCGATGATCAGCGCCAGGCCTCCGGCTGGAGGGGCGTGACCATGACCGCCTGGGGCGGCCGCGTGCGGGGTTTGACTGCTGGACATGGGACTCCTGGCGAGGCTCAGGCGGTGGGTTGGGGAAAGGAAGGCGGGTCAGCGCAGCGCCGACTGCAGCGCCTTGCGGATCACGGTGGCCACTTCGTCACCTTCGTTGAAGGCATCGCGGGCCATGCGCGCCGCTTCGGCCGGCTTGTAGCCCAGCTGTTGCAGGGCCACGGTGGCATCGGACAGCGGATCGGCCGGGGCCGGGCCGCTGCCGGTGGGCAGCGCGCCGCCGGCACCGAACTGGGCGGCGCGGTCGCGCAACTCCAGCACCATGCGCTCGGCGGTCTTCTTGCCGATGCCCGGAATGCGGGTCAGCGCGGTGATGTCACCGGCCTGGACCATGCGCGCGAATTCCTCGACGGTGACGCCGGACAGCACGGCCAGCGCGATCTTCGCGCCGATGCCACTGACCTTCTGCACATCGCGGAACAGGCGCCGCTCACCTTCGCGCAGGAAGCCGTACAGCGAGACGCTGTCTTCCTTCTGCGAGTAATGGGTGTACAGGGTGACCTCGCGGCCGAGCTCGGGCAGGTCGTAGAAGGTGCTCATCGGCGCCTCCAGCTCGTAGCCCACTCCGTTCACGTCCACCACCAGCCACGGCGGCGCCTTGTAGGCGACGATGCCGCGCAGTCGACCGATCATTGCGTGCAGCTCCTCATTTGCGGCCCCACGCCTGGCGGGCACTGAGCCCCAGGCGGTTGGCCGTTGCCCTTACGTGGGCATGGGTGATCGCCACTGCCAACGCGTCGGCCGCGTCGGCCTGCAGCTTGGTTTTCAGGTTGAGCATGAGCCCGACCATGTGTTGAACCTGTTGCTTTTCGGCGCCACCGCGCCCGACCACCGCCAACTTGATCTCGCTGGCGGCGTATTCGTGCACCGGCAGGTCACGCAGCACCACGGCGGAAATCGCCGCGCCACGGGCCTGGCCCAGCTTCAGCGCCGAATCGGGGTTGCGGGCCATGAACACGCGTTCGATGGCCACTTCCTGCGGCTGGTACTCGCGGCACAGGTCAGCCAGGCCCAGCACCAGCAGCTTCATGCGCTGCGGGAAATCGTCGGCGCCGAGCAGCACCAGCGGCTGGTGGTGCACGTGGCTGACGCGGCCGGTGGCGTCGACATCAATGATGCCGACCCCGGTCCGCTGCGAACCGGGGTCGATGCCGAGGATGCGGGTCATGCTGCACTCCTGGCGGGGCGGAACGGGAGGCGCTGGCAGGCGTATGGGCTCATGACTGTCCGCGGTGACCGTTCAACGGCCCGCGCCCAGGCCGTCGAGGACGGCTCAGGCGTAGGCGTCGGCGCCGAGTTCGGCGTTGGAGTACACGTCCTGCACGTCGTCCAGGTCTTCAAGCATGTCCAGCAGCTTCTTGACCTGCAGGGCAACCTCGCCCTCGACCTTGATGTCGTTGTCCGCGCGGAAGGTGATTTCGGCGTGGTCGGCGACATGGCCAGCGGCGGCCATCGCATCCTTGACCGCGTTGAACGCGTCAGGGCTGGTGACCACGTCGATCGAGCCGTCGTCCGGGTAGACCACGATGTCATCGGCGCCGGCCTCGATGGCCGCTTCGGTGATGGCTTCCTCGTCGGCTCCCGGGGCGAAGCTGAGCACGCCCAGGCGCTTGAACATGAAGGCGACCGAGCCTTCGGTGCCCATGTTGCCGCCGCACTTGCTGAACGCATGGCGGACATCGGCCACCGTGCGCACGCGGTTGTCGGTCAGGCAGTCGACGATCACGGCCACGCCACCCGGGGCGTAGCCCTCGTAGCGGATTTCCTCGTAATCGACGCCTTCCAGTTCACCGGTAGCCTTCTTGATGGCGCGCTCGATCACGTCCTTGGACATGTTCACGGCCAAGCCCTTGTCCACGGCCACACGCAGGCGCGGATTGTTGTTGGGGTCGCCTCCACCGCCGCGCGCGGCAACGCCGATCTCGCGGATGATCTTGGTGAAAATCTTGCCGCGCTTCGCGTCGGACGCGTTCTTGCGGGCTTCGATGGAGGGGCCTCTACCCATGGGTGCTACCGTCTGGCTGCTTCAGGATCAAGGCGCGGATTCTACCTGATCGGGGGCGGCAACCGTGTCTAGGGCCGAAGGGATATCGGGAAGGCGCCATCCACGCATGGCGTGGATCTACTGCCGCCGGGCATGGCCCGGCGCTACCGAGAGTGCACCGCCCTGCCCGGCGAACCGCCTTACGCAGCGGCGGCGTCGCGGCTGTGATCGAACTGGCCGTGGCGCAGGAAATGCGCGGTCTGCCGCGCGGCATCGGGCGATACCACCAGGCCACTGTGGCTGGTGCGTACCACGCAATGGTCGGCCAGGCCCGGCAGGCGTGTCTCGGCCAGGGCCACGGTACCGTCGGAGGCATCGTCGATGGCGCCCAGCAGGCTGCCCAGGCCGTGCGGCACCGAACCGGCGATCAGGCCAACCTCGGCCCTGCCCTGCCAGTCCGGCAGGCCATCGAGCAGCAGATCGCTGCTGCGCCCCAACGCCAGGCCCCAGCCGTGCTCGGACAGCGAACGCGCAGTGCCACTGCCGCGCAGCGGCGAGCCCAGGCAGACCACGCGCTGCACATCCAGCTGCGGCTGGCGGCGCAAGGCCTCCAGCGCCAGCAATCCCCCCAGGCTGTGGCCGACCAGCGACAACGGGCCGGCATCGGCCAGCCGCTCCAGCAGCTGCGGCACGGCCACGTCGGGGCCACCGAACACCGAAGAGTAACCGAACGCGTGCACCTGGAAACCACGCGCGCGCAGGCGCCAGGCCAGCGGCCCGACCCAGGCACGGGCATTCCAGATGCCATGCAGCAGCAATACGGGGGGAGTCATGCAAACAGCCTGGCGGTCAGCGGGGCGGAAACGTACGGTGATTGAACACGCGCGCGCAGCAAGCGGCGGTGAACGTCAGGTCGCGCGCGGTGCGCGGCGCAGGATGAACTCGAGGTCCTGGGTATCACCGACCGGGAACAGGTACTCGCCGGCCTTCTCGAATCCATAGCGGGCGTAGAAACGCTGTGCGCCGAAGTTCTCCGACCACACGCCCAGCCACAGCGTGCGCGGGCCTTCGTGTTCCAGCCAGGCCAGCGCGGTTTCCAGCAGGCGGCTGCCCCAGCCGCAGCTCTGCTGCGTCTTGATCAGGTACAGGCGCTTGAGTTCGCCGTCACCGGGCTTCACGTCCGGGTGCGGCAGGCCACAGGGGCCGGCGGCGGCATGGCCGACCGCCTCCCCGTCCAGCTCCAACAGCCACACCGCGTAATCCGGGTGGGCCAGGATCACGCGCTGGCGCTCGACCGTGTAGGCCTCCTCGAGGAAGGCCTGCAGGTCCTGCGACGGATACAGATGGCCGAAGGTTTCGGTGAACGTGCGGGCAGCCAGCGCCGACAGGGTCGGCGCGTCGTCCACGGTGGCGCGGCGGATCGAATACATGCAGGAAGTTGACGTCAGGGCGAAGCGCGGGTCAAGCCTTTTCAGGCGATTCCGCTTCTTCTTCCTCGTCCTCTTCCTCGTACTCCTCTTCGTCCTCGTCCTCTTCTTCGCCTTCCTCGTCCTCGTCGTACTCTTCCTCTTCGTCGTCCTCGTAATCCTCGACGCCGAAGTCTTCACCGTCCCAACGGCCTTCGCCGTCGGCGACGAAGGTCAGGGCCATCGCCGCCGGGTTGGTTCCGACGCGAACCAGCCAACCACCGAACACGCGCGCACGCTCGGTGACCAGGGTGGCCTCGGAGCCTTCATTGCCCAGCTTTTCCCACTCCAGCGAAAACGCAAACTCGGTCATTGCCTGGATCTCCTGATCAGTTGGTCTTGGGGCGAACCTGGATGTGCACTTCGGCCAGCTGCGCGTCGACGATCGGCGACGGCGCGTCGGTCATCAGATCCTGTGCACCGGTGGTCTTCGGGAACGGGATGACGTCGCGGATCGACTCGGTGCCGGCCATCAGCGCGGCGATGCGGTCGATACCGAAGGCGATGCCACCGTGCGGCGGCGCGCCGTAGTTCAGCGCGTCGAGCAGGAAGCCGAACTTGGCGCGGGCCTCTTCGGCACCGATGCCGAGCAGTTCGAACACCGCGCTCTGCATGTCCGGACGATGGATACGGATCGAACCGCCGCCGATTTCATTGCCGTTGAGCACCATGTCGTAACCGCGCGAAACGGCGGTACGGGCATTGGCGCGCAGGTCGGCGATGTCGTCCACGGCCGGTGCGGTGAAGGGGTGATGCAGGGCGACGTAGCGCTGTTCTTCCTCGTCCCACTCGAACATCGGGAAGTCGGTGACCCACAGCGGTGCCCAGCCGTCGGCGACCAGGCCGAAGTCCTTGCCGGCCTTCAGGCGCAGCGCGCCCATGAAGTCGGAGACCTTGTTGTAGCCACCGGCGCCGAAGAACACGATGTCGCCGTTGCCGGCGCCGACGTGGGCGACCAGCGCAGCGAAGGATTCCTCGCTGAAGAACTTCTGGATCGGCGAGCTGACTTCGCCGTTGTCGGCGATCTTGATGTAGGCCAGGCCCTTGGCGCCGTACTTGGCGGCATGCGCTGCGTATTCGTCGATCTGCTTGCGGCTGAGCGCTGCACCGCCCGGGATGCGCAGCGCGACGACGCGGCCTTCGGCGTCATTGGCCGGGCCGGTGAACACGGCGAACTCGCTGTCCTTGACCAGCTCGGCCACGTCGACCAGCTCCAGCGCGATGCGCAGGTCCGGCTTGTCCGAGCCGTAGCGACGCATTGCCTCGGCCCAGGTCATGCGCGGGAAGCTGGTATCCAGCTGGACGTCGACCACTTCCTTGAAGATGGCGCGGATCATGTCCTCGACGAAGTCCTGCACGTCGCGCTCGCGGACGAAGGCGAATTCCATGTCCAGCTGGGTGAATTCCAGCTGGCGGTCGGCACGCAGGGCCTCGTCGCGGAAGCAGCGCGCGATCTGGTAGTAGCGGTCGAAGCCGGCCACCATCAGGATCTGCTTGAACAGCTGCGGGCTCTGCGGCAGGGCGTAGAACTCGCCCGGGTGCATGCGCGCCGGCACCAGGAAGTCGCGCGCGCCTTCCGGGGTGGCCTTGGTCAGGATCGGGGTCTCGATGTCCTGGAAGCCCTTGTCGTCCAGATGGCGGCGCAGGGCCTGCACCAGCTTGATGCGGGTGCGCTGCATGCGCTGCATTTCCGGGCGGCGCAGGTCCAGGTAGCGGTACTTCAGGCGGGTTTCCTCGCCCGGATTCTCGTGGGCGTGGAACGGCAGCGGCGCGGCCTTGTTCAGCACGGTGATGGCGGTGGCGATCACTTCCACCTTGCCGGTGCGCATCTTGTCGTTCACCGCGTGGCGGGCACGCACCACGCCTTCCACCTGCAGCACATCCTCGTAGCCCAGCGACGCGGCCACGGCGAACACGTCGGCGTTGTCGACTTCCACGGTCACCTGCACGATGCCTTCATGATCTCGAAGATCGATGAAGCAGACGCCGCCCTGGTTACGGGCCACGTCGGTCCAGCCGGCGAGGGTGACAGTCTGGCCAATCAGGGTCTCATCGACCAGGCCGCAGAAGTGGGTACGCATGGGGGGAAGCTCCGCTGGAGAACGCCGGCACCGGATGGGGGCCGGAAAGCCTCGTATTCTGCGGCCGAGGCCCCGGCCGGGGCAAATCCGGCCAGTCACACCGGCTTGATCGCCCCCCTCCCTATAGTCGGGCACCTGCCACCGTATGGGATGCCGCCATGAAACCGCTGTCCCTGGCCAGCCTGGCCGTAACCCTCAGCCTGGGTGCCGCGGGCACCCTTGCCCTGCCCGCCCCTTCCGCGCATGCGCAGAGCGGCGTGGTCCGCTGCGAAAGCCAGAACAACCGCGAACGGGTCTGCAACACCGGCTGGCGCAATGCGCAGCTGGTGCGCCAGCTGTCCGGCTCGGACTGCGATGAAGGACGCACCTGGGGCAGCCGTAACGGCAGCATCTGGGTCACCAACGGTTGCCGCGCCGAATTCGTCGAGGCCCGCGGTGGCTGGGGCGGCGGCAATGGCAATGGCGGTGGCTGGGGCGGCAACAACGGCCGGCCTGGCGAGACCATCCGCTGCGAGAGCCAGAACAACCGTGAGCGCAGCTGCCCGGTCGGCTGGCGCAATGCCCGCCTGGTCCGCCAGCTGTCCGGCAGCCCCTGCAACGAAGGGCGTACCTGGGGCGTGCGCAACGGCGCGGTCTGGGTCAGTGGCGGCTGCCGTGCCGAATTCGCCGAAGCCCGCGGCTGGGGCGGCGGTGGCGGTGGCTGGGGCGGCGGCAACAGCAATTACTCGGTTACCTGCAGCAGCAACAACAACCGCTCGCAGACCTGCGACTGGGATGAGCGCCAGGGCCGCCCAGTGCTGCAGCAGCAGCTGTCCGGCAGTGCCTGCCAGGAAGGCCGCAGCTGGGGCTACTCACGTGGCCAGGTGTGGGTGAGCAACGGCTGCCGCGCGCGTTTCGGTACGCGGTAAGTACACGGTCGGATCCCTGGCCGACGGCCAGGGCTCTGACCCCGATCCGGTATCCCGCATCCACGCATGGCGTGGATCTACTGAGGGCCTTTCTGGGGTCGGGGCCCTCCGCAGGAGGGATCCGACCCTGGGATCACGGGGCGGACGCTTTATCGTCGCCCCACGGTGCAGGCGGCAGGGCAACCGGCTTGCTCAGGTCGAACTGCACGCGGAAGCGGCGGCCCTCCGGGCGGGTCAGCTCGTAGACAAAGGCCTGGTCGGGATCAATCTCCATCGCCCAGGTGTTGTGCGTGGAGGCCAGCATGTCGGCGCGGCGGAACATCGCCACCGAATCGGCGTCGGCGGGGAACTGCTGGCGCTCGGCGGTGCCCGGCGGCGTGCTGTCGCCACCATACAGGGTGATCGCGTCGGGGCTGCCGTCTTCGTGGCGATGGTCGTGCTTCAGGCGCAGGCCGGTTTCCGTACGGGTCAGCACCCAGGTCCGCGAGTGGTCATCGCCGACATGGAACGGGATGCGCAGCTCGTGCGCCGGATCGGCACAGCCGCGCACATGCATGACCAGGCGCTGCCCGGCGAACGGATCCTTGCCGGTCGGTGCCGGCGTGTCCTCCACTACCTTGCCGGCGTAAGCCTGGCCGCAATGCGCGGCGATGGCGGCCATGAAGGCATCGGCCGGTGCGGTCGCCAGATCATGGGCGACCGTATCGGAGCGCTGCGAACACGCAGCAAGGCTGAGCAGGAGGGCGGAAGCGGTGACAACGGCAGGCAGTTTCATGCCCCAACCCTAACGGCCATGGCCGAAGTGCGCAAACCGCACGCGCAGCATCTGCTCAGCGATCGACTGCAGATGCCGCTGGCAGCGTTTCGGTGGCCGCCACCGGCGCGGCTTCGCCTTCACCCGCAGGTTCCTGTTCAACCGGATCGACATCGAACGGCGTGCGGAACACCAGCGACGGCAACAGCGTGGTCAGTGCGGCATACAGCAGCAGCGCGCCGAACAGCACCGCCGGAATCTGGAAACGCTCGCGCATGATCGCCGCCAGCACCAGGGTGAAAATCAGCGTCGGCGCCAGCGCCAGCGAGACCCGCAGGCTGCTGCGGAAGCTCTCGCCGAACATCACCCGGCGCTGCAGCCAGACCACGCCGATGCGCAGCGGCAGCACCACCAGGGTGATCACGATGCCCAGCCCCAGCGCCTCGAAACTGAGTGCTTCGCTGGGCACCTTGGTGCCGGCGTTGAAGAAGTAGAACGGCACGAAGAACGAGGCGAACAGGCGCAGCGCATGCAGGTTCTCGTGCGAGGCCAGCAGTGGCATGCGCTGGTGCAGCAGGCGCGCGACCAGGCCGGCGATGAACGCACCGACCAGGTAATACACACCCAGCAGATAGGTGATGTACGCCGCGACCATGCCGACCATGACCAGCAGCGAGAACTCCGAACCCGGCGCGTGCGGCGCCACCCAGCGGCCCAGCGCGATGAACAGCAGCGGCAGGCCGACCATCATCGCCAGCAGGGCCAGGCTGGACAGCGCCATGTGCCCCGGGTCGCCGGCCTGCAGCACGATGAACAACGCCGCCAGCGCCAGCAGTTCGCCGGCGATGGCCTTGCTGGTCACCCAGAACCGCTCGTCCTCGCTCAGGCCCAGCCGCGACAGCGAATCCATGATGAAGCCGGTGGACGGCGTCAGCAGCGCCAGCGCCAGCAGGCCGGCGGCCTGCCACGGCAGCCCCGCGTAGCGCCAGGCCAGCCAGCCCACACCGAACAGCGTGCCGGTACGGATCACCAGATGCGCCAGCAGCGGCCACATGCCACGGCGCAGCGCCTGCAGATCCACTTCCAGGCCGGCGAACAGGAACAGCGAGGAAATGCCCAGTGTGGCCAACAGACCGATCACTGCGTCGTGCGCCTGGTCGCCCAGCCAGAGCATGCCGATGATGCCGAACAGCAGGCAGGTCAGCGGCGCGGGCAGGCTGAAACGCTGCAGCGCGCGCGGGATCACCAGCAGCGCAAAGATCAGCAGCAGGTAGATCAGTTCATGGCTCATGGGGGACTTCCGTGTGATTCGAACGCGCGCAGGATGCGCGCGCCGAACCGATCCGGCAAGCCACTTCTGAATGACCCCGGTTACCTCAACCGATCAGCCGATCGGCGATGCGGCCTACCTGCGCCAGCACCGTGGCACGCTGTTCGTTGCTGATCGCACCCGCCTGCAGGTAGGCGGTCAGCACCCAGGGCGTGCCGCCGGCCAGCGGCCACAGCACGGCGATATCGTTGCGCGCGTCTTCGCCATTGCTGCCGGTCTTGTCACCGACGCGCCAGCGCTTGCCCAGGCCCGCGCGCAGGCAGGCGTCGCCGGTTTCGTTGTCGATCAGCCAATCGGCCAGCTGCTGCCGCGACGCCGGCTGCAGCACCTCGCCCAGCACCACGCGCTGCAGGGTCGCAGCCATCGCCGCCGGCGTGGTGGTGTCGCGCGGATCGCCCTTGGCAAAGCTGTTCAGCTCCGGCTCCAGGCGATCACTGCGGCTCACCGCATCACCGCTCGCGCGCAGGAACGCAGTCACCGCGGGCGGGCCACCGACCACGCCGAACAGCAGGTTGGCGGCAGTATTGTCGCTGGTGATGATCGTGGCACGGCACAGATCGCGCACGGTCATGTCCTTGCCGGCGTGGCGGCGAGTGACCGGCGCGTGCGAGAGCAGGTCGGCATCGCGCACCGGCACGCGCGTGTCCAGCAACGCGGGCCTGCGCTCGGCCTGGCTGAGCACGGTGGCGGCCAGCACGCTCTTGAACGTGCTGCACATCGGGAAACGCTCGTCCTGGCGATGACCGATGCGGCGGCCGCTGGCGGTATCAAGCAGGGTCACGCCGAGGCGGCCGGCACAGGCCTTTTCCAGTGCGGCGAAGTCGGTGGCGGCGGTGAGGGCGGCATCGGTCGGTGCACTGGCGGCGGTCTTGCCCGCCGCACGGGCCAGCAACGGCAGGGCAAGCGAGGAAGCCACGGCGGCACCACTGAACTGCAGGAATCGGCGACGGGCGAGCATGCGGGGTTCTCCTGGGGGACCGTTCGATTATTGAAGCCTCGCACGCAGGCGACCAGCGCGAAAAATCAGCGGGAGGCATTAGCTGGATTAATGGCTGTCGCAATCAACCCCTTAATTCTCCTGAACTGGGCGCGAGGCAGGTAGGATCAGCCATCATCCTGGCTCACGACTACTCCGATGCTGCACCCTACCCTGCCGCTGAACGCCCTGCGTGCCTTCGAGGCGGCCGCACGCCACCAGAACTTCACCCGTGCCGCGCTGGAGCTGTGCGTCAGCCAGGCCGCGCTGAGCCACCAGATCCGCGGGCTGGAGGACCGGCTCGGCATCCGTCTGTTCCATCGCCTGCCGCGCGGCGTGGCGCTCACCGAGGAGGGCGCGGCGCTGTATCCGGTGCTCAACGAATCGTTCGAGCGCATCTCGGCCAGCATCGCGCGCTACACCGGTGGCCCGGCCCGTGAAGTACTGACGCTGGGCGTGGTCGGCACCTTCGCCACCGGTTGGCTGCTGCCACGGCTGGCTGCGTTCGAGGCCGCGCACCCGGACATCGAGCTGCGACTGCAGACCCACAACAACCGCATCGATCTGGCCGGCGAGGGCCTGGACCTGGCGATCCGCTTCGGTGATGGCGACTGGCAGGGCCAGGCCTGCACAGCGATCCTCGACGCGCCGTTTGCACCGCTGTGCGCACCAGCATTGGCGCGGCGGCTCAAACAGCCACGCGACCTGGGCACCCTGCCCCTGCTGCGCTCCTACCGCAGCGACGAATGGCCGCGCTGGCTGCAGGCGGCAGGAGTGAGTGGCGTGGAAGCCCGCGGGCCGGTGTTTGATTCGTCGTTGACGGTGGCGATGGCCGCGGTGGGTGGTGCCGGCGTGGCGCTGCTGCCGCTGCGCATGTTCGAGCAGGAACTGGCCGAGGGTCGCCTGCTGCAGCCATTCAGCACCACGCTGGAGCTGGGGCGCTACTGGCTCACGCGGCTGCGCTCGCGGGCCGAGCGTGAGCCTGCCAAACGCTTCCGCGAGTGGCTGCAGGCACAGGGATGAAAAAGGGGACGGAGGGGATTAAGTCGTTTGTGCCACAAACGACTTAATCCCCTCCGTCCCCTTTTTTGCGTGATCAGGACTCCAGCAGTTCCATCCACGCGGCTTCGGCTTTTTCCAGCTGGGCGGCAGCGGTTTCGCGGTCACGGCCGATCACCGCCAGGCGGGTGGCATCGGCGTAGTTGGCCGGGTCGGCCAGCTGGCGGTCCAGCTCGGCCAGAGCGCTTTCCAGTTCGGCCACCTTGGCTTCGGCGGCGGCCAGCTTGTGCGGGTTCACCGGCTTCTTCTGCACCACCTGAGCCACCGGCGCGGTCTTGACCACCACCGGCTCTTCCACCTGTTCCATGCGCGCCTTGGTGCCCTGCGCCTGCGGACGGGTGCGCAGCCAGGCCGCGTAGGCGTCGAGGTCGCCGTCGAACGGCTCGACCACGCCATCGGCCACGCGCCAGTAGGTATCGCAGACCAGGCCGATCAGATGGCGGTCATGCGAGACCATCACGATCGCGCCTTCGAAGGTGGCCAGTGCTTCGGCCAGCGCTTCGCGCATTTCCAGGTCAAGGTGATTGGTCGGTTCGTCCAGCAGCAGCACATTCGGCTGCTGCCAGGCGATCAGCGCCAGCGCCAGGCGCGCGCGCTCGCCGCCGGAGAAACCATCGACCGGCTCGAACGCGCGGTCGCCCGGGAAGTTCCACTTGCCAAGGAAATCGCGGAACGACTGGTTCGGTGCGTCCGGCGCGATCTCGCGGAAATGCTCCATCGGCGACTGGCCTTCGTGCAGCGACTCCACCGTGTGCTGGGCGAAGTAGCCGATCTTCAGGTCCGGGTGCGCCATGCGCTCGCCGACGATCGGCGCCAGCTCGCCCACCAGGGTCTTCACCAGGGTGGTCTTACCGGCACCGTTGGGGCCGAGCAGGCCGATGCGCTGGCCCGCTTCCAGGCCGAAGCCGACGTTGTGCAGGATCACCGCGTCCTTGCCGTAGCCGGCCTCGACGTGGTTCAGGCGGATCAGCGAGAACGGCAGCTTGGCCGGCGGCGCGAACTCGATGCGGAACTCGCGCTCGGCACGCACCGCTTCGGTGCCGGCCAGCTTGGCCAGGCGCTTCATGCGGCTCTGCGCCTGCGCGGCCTTGCTGGCCTGCGCCTTGAAGCGGTCGATGAAGCTCTGCAGGTGGGCACGCTCGGCCTGTTCCTTCTCGTGCGCGATCTGCTGCTGGCGCAGCTGTTCGGCGCGCTGGCGCTCGAAGTCGGTGTAGCCGCCCGGATAGAGCTTGGCGCCGCCACCGTGCAGGTGCAGGGTGTGGGTGGCCACGTTGTCGAGGAACTCGCGGTCATGCGAGATCAGCAGCAGGGTGCCGGGATACTTCAGCAGCCACTGCTCCAGCCAGTACACCGCGTCCAGATCCAGGTGGTTGGTCGGTTCGTCCAGCAGCAGCAGGTCGCTTGGCATCATCAGCGCGCGGGCCAGGTTCAGGCGCACGCGCCAGCCGCCGGAGAACGAGGACACCGCGCGGTGGTGGGTCTCTGCCGGGAAACCGAGGCCGTGCAGCAGCTTGCCGGCGCGCGCTTCGGCGTCGTAGGCATTGAGCTCGGCCATCTTCGTGTGCGCCTCGGCCACCGCTTCCCAGTCTTCACGGGCGGTCGCCTCGGCCTCGGCGGCCAGCACTGCAGCCACCTCGATGTCACCGCCCAGCACGAAGCTCAGCGCCGGGTCGGGCAGCGACGGGGTTTCCTGGGCGACGCTGGCGATGCGCACCTTGCCGGGCAGATCGACATCGCCCTTGTCCGCCTCCAGCTCGCCCTTCACCGCCGCGAACAGGCTGGACTTGCCAGCACCGTTGCGGCCGACCACACCCACCCGGTAACCGGCGTGCAGGGTCAGGTCGACATTGGACAACAGCAGCCGCTCGCCGCGGCGCAAGGCGAAATTACGAAGGGAAATCATCGGGGGAGGCGTCCATATAACCAGATGGAATGTGCTGGTGAGCACTGTTCCTGCGACGCAATTCTAGCGTTAACGAATACTTGACGCGTCCCGGGATGCGCGGCGGCCGGCGTTCCTCTCTCCCACGTCCTTGCCGCGCGCGTCCCGGGCTCCCTCCCCCGCCAGTGCCGATCCGGGCTAAATGGTTGCTGCTGCAACGTTTTTTCCGATGACCGGCATTTGACACGCACTGAATATCCCGTTAATTCCTGCTTTGCGCACCGCAACAACCGCCGTCCGCCTCACCCCCGTGATGTCGATTCCGGTGCCGCCCCCGCCAACCGGAGCTCCGTCCCGATGACCCGCAAGACCAGCCTGATCGCCGCCGCCGTCGCTGTCGCACTCGGTGGCTCTCCGTTCGTAGCCGCTGCCCAGCAGGCCGGCACCGCAGCCAATACCCTGGACACGGTGATCGTCACCGGTACCCGCGTGGCCGACCGCACGGTGGCCGAGTCGCAGTCGCCGATCGACATCATCACCCCCGAAGCCCTGCAGTCCACCGGCACCAGCGAGCTGGCCACCGCGCTGTCGCGCGCGCTGCCCTCGCTGAACTTCCCGCGCCCTGCCCTGACCGATGGCACCAGCGGCGTGCGCCCGGCG
The DNA here is from genome assembly GCF_056481995.1 of Stenotrophomonas sp. 80084_Sma. Lineage (NCBI taxonomy): Bacteria > Pseudomonadati > Pseudomonadota > Gammaproteobacteria > Lysobacterales > Lysobacteraceae > Stenotrophomonas > Stenotrophomonas sp. 80084_Sma. The sequence continues at coordinate 3,725,072 of NZ_CM151177.1, forward strand.
CAGCTGCGCGGCCTGTCACCGGACCAGGTGCTGGTGCTGGTCGACGGCAAGCGCCGCCACACCTCGGCGATGATCAACGTCAACGGCAGCATCGGCCGTGGTTCGTCGGCGGTGGACATCAATGCGATCCCGATCGCCGCCATCGAGCGCGTGGAAGTGCTGCGCGACGGTGCGTCGGCGCAGTACGGCTCGGACGCCATCGCCGGCGTCATCAACATCGTGCTCAAGGGCAGCGGCAGTGGCGGCAGCCTGGCGGTGGACTACGGCCAGTACTCGGCCGGTGACGGCAACAAGTACCAGCTCTCCGGCGATACCGGCGTCGAGTTCGGCAACGGCCGTGGCCGCGTGCACGTGGCCGGCCAGATCAGCCAGCAGGACGAAAGCAACCGCGCCGGCCCGTACCGCGGCACCACCCCGAACACCGGCAACTTCCCGAGCATCGGCCAGAAGACCTTCATCGTCGGCGACCCGCGCGTGGATGCGACTGCGGCTTCGGTCAACGCCAGTTTCGATTTCAGTGACCGCGTGACCGGCTACGCCAGCGCGCTGCTCAGCAACCGCGACATCACCTCGTTCGCGTTCTACCGCTCGCGCAACCACAGCGGGCAGAGCGCGCTGCTGGCGCAGACCTACCCGGACGGCTTCGTGCCGGAGATCAACCAGTACTCCAAGGACCGCTCGCTGGTGGCCGGGGTCAAGGGCAACACCGGCAACGGCTGGACCTGGGACCTGAGCCTGAACCACGGCGAGAACACCCTCGACTTCCACACCCGCAACAGCATCAACTACAGCCTCGGCGCAACCAGCCCGCGCTCGTTCTACGACGGCACGCTGAAGTACCAGCAGGACATCTTCAATGCCGACCTGACCAAGTCGCTGGACTGGGGCCTGGCCTACCCGGTCACGCTGTCCTTCGGTGGTGAATACCGCAAGGAGAAGTGGGACCAGAAGCCGGGCGAGCTGAACTCGTACACCGGCAGTGGCGCACAGGGCTTCGGTGGCTTCACCCCGACCAATGAAGTGCATGCCGACCGCCACAACTACGCGGTCTATGCGGGTCTGGAAGCGGACCTGACCGAGAAGTTCTCGGCCGGCATCACCGGCCGCTACGAGGATTACTCGGACTTCGGCGACCGCTTCTCCGGCAAGCTGTCGGCGCGCTACGCGTTCACCGACAAGGTCGCGCTGCGGGCCACCGCGTCCAGCGGCTTCCGTGCGCCGTCGCTGGCGCAGCAGGGCTACCAGGCGGTCACCAGCCAGTTCCTCAACGGCGTGTTCGTCGAGCGCGGCACCTTCCCCACCACCAGCCCGGCTGCGCAGGCGCTGGGCGCCTCGCCGCTGAAGGCCGAGACCTCCACCTCCTACAGCCTGGGCCTGGTGCTGCAGCCGGTCGACCGCCTGTACATCACCGTCGACGCCTACCAGATCGACATCGATGACCGCATCGCATTGTCGTCCAGCATCACCACCAACACCGCCACCAGCGCGCTGCTGGGCACGCTGGGCCTGCCGCAGGTGACCGCGTTCTCGTACTTCACCAACGGCCTGGATACGCGCACCCGCGGTGTCGATTTCGTGTCCAGCTACACGGTGCCCTTCAGCGCCAGCAGCCTGGAACTGACCGCCGCGTACAGCTACAACGACACCGAAGTGCGCCGCGTCGGCGGCACCCCGGCGGTGTTCGGCACGCTGGGCCTGACCCAGTCGCTGATCGGCCGCGATGAGATCGGCCGCATCGAGGACAGCTATCCGCGCGACAAGGCGATCCTGAGCGGCACCTGGCGTTCGGACCACTGGGAGCTGGGCCTGGCCGCGACCCGCTACGGTAAGTTCACCGTGCGCAACTCGGCCACCGCACTGCGCGACCAGACCTATGGCGACGCCTGGGTGGTGGATGCCTCGGCCAGCTACAAGCCGAGCAGCAACTGGACCCTGACCGTGGGCGCCGACAACCTGCTGGACAAGTACCCGGACCGCACCGAAGACCTGCAGAACTCCACCTTCGGCATGCTGCCGTACAGCAACTACTCGCCGTTCGGCTTCAACGGCGCGTACGTATACGGCCGGGTCAAGTACACCTGGTAAGCGGTATTGGTAGCGCCGGGCCATACCCAGCACCGCTCTGGTAGTGCCGGCCGCTGGCCGGCATCCCCTCGCCGCATCTGGAGGAGAGCCCCTTCTTGTTGAAGGGGCGCGCCGAAGGCGCGGGATAGAGGAGAAATGCTCCGGCAAACCCAGGGGGCAGGTGCCTTCCCTGCGGGAAGGGATTTGCCCCTGGGTTTGCCGCATTTGGCGCATTAGGTGAAAATCGGGGCATCCCCCCGATTTCCTGCGAGTGCCGATGCACCATGACACCGACCTGATCAACATCGTTGCCGTTGGCCTCGGGCTCGCCTTCATCTTCGGCGCGCTGGCCAACAAGCTCCGCTTGTCTCCCTTGGTCGGTTACCTGGTTGCTGGCATCTGCGTAGGCCCGTTCACCCCCGGCTTCGTCGCCGACCAGGCGCTGGCCAACCAGCTGGCCGAGCTGGGTGTGATGCTGCTGATGTTCGGCGTCGGCCTGCACTTCTCGCTGAAGGACCTGATGGCGGTCAAGGCCATCGCCATCCCCGGTGCCATCGGCCAGATCGCGGTCGCTACCCTGCTCGGCTGGGGCGTGGCCTCGCTGATGGGCTGGCCAGCCCTGCATGGCGTCATCTTCGGTTTCTCGCTGGCCACCGCCAGTACCGTGGTACTGCTGCGGGCGATGGAGGAACGCCGCCTGCTGGAAACCATGCGCGGCAAGATCGCGGTCGGCTGGCTGATCGTGGAAGACCTGGCCTGTGTGCTGGCGCTGGTGATGATGCCGGTGATGGCCGGTGTGTTCGGCCCCGATGCGGCCAAGGAATCGCACTCGCTGGGCAGCGTGCTGGCCGACATCGGCTGGACCTTCGTGCAGCTGGGCCTGTTCGTGGCGGTGATGCTGGTGGTCGGGCGCCGGGTCATCCCGTGGATCCTCGAACGTATCGCCGGCACCGGTTCGCGCGAACTGTTCACCCTGTCGGTGCTGGCGATCGCGCTGGGCGTGGCGTTCGGCTCGGCCATGTTGTTCGGCGTCTCGTTCGCACTGGGCGCGTTCTTCGCCGGCATGCTGCTCAACGAATCGGAACTGAGCCACAAGGCCGCGCATGATTCGCTGCCGCTGCGCGATGCGTTCGCAGTGCTGTTCTTCGTCTCGGTCGGCATGCTGTTCGACCCGAACATCCTCATCCAGCACCCGTGGCAGGTGCTGGCCACGGTGCTGATCATCATGTTCGGCAAATCGGCCGCCGCGTTCTTCATCGTGCGCGCGTTCGGGCACCCGACCAGCACTGCGCTGACCATCTCGGCCAGCCTGGCGCAGATCGGCGAATTCGCCTTCATCATCGCCGGCCTCGGCGTCGCCCTGCAGATCCTGCCGAAGGAAGGCCAGTCGCTGGTGCTGGCCGGTGCGCTGGTGTCGATCATGCTCAACCCGCTGGTGTTCGGGCTGCTTGACCGTTGGCAGGCCAAGCAGGAGCAGTCGCCCCAGGCCGCCGAGCCGGAAGAGGCCACCGGTCCCTCGCGTGACCTGCATGACCATGCCATCGTCATTGGTTACGGCCGGGTCGGCAGCGAGCTGGCGCAGGTGTTGCGCGATCGCGGCGTGCCGGTGCTGGTGATCGATGACAACAAGGAGCACGTCGAACAGGCGCACGCCAAGGGCTTGGCGGCGATCCGTGGTAGTGCTGCTGCCGACCGCGTGCTGGCCGAAGCGCATCCGGAACGCGCGAAGATTGCGGTGCTGGCGATTCCTCAGCCGCTGGAAGCCGGTGAGGCGCTGGCCAAGCTGCGTGCGATCAATCCGGATCTGACCCTGCTGGCGCGAGCACACAGCGATGCGGAGGTGAAGCACCTGCTGGAGCATGGTGCCGATGGCACAGTGATGGCCGAGCGTGAGCTGGCGTACTCGCTGGCCGAGATGGTGATGGCCACGCCGCCGTATCGCGGGCTGGGACAGCACAGTATTCCGGTGGTGTGAGGAGTGTGGGTGCGGCAGGGCTTGCAGCCCTGCACCTGCTGAATCAACTTCAACTGCAACGGCAAAAGCAAAAGCTGACTCTCCGTGGAATGGCGGGGTGGGTCCGGTTGCGGGGGGCGCTGCAAGTACGTCCATGTAAGCTCGGTCGCCGCATCCATGCGGCTCACGCCCCTGCAACCGGGCCCACCCTGCCTTCGACAATTTCCTGCGGCTGTTGGTAGGTGTCGACCTTGGTCGACACGGCGGTGCATCTGACCCCGGAAACAAAAAAATCCCCGGTCGACCCGCATCGACCGGGGATCTGGATCGCCACGTTGCCATGCCTTGGAGAGGCAGTTCCACCGTAGCGCATCGCGGTGCCGGTGGTGATCGCCTGTGGCGATGACGACCAAGCGTGCGGCTATCAGGCGCCAGCCAGGGCCTGCTCCAGGTCGGCACGCAGGTCGCCGATATGCTCGATGCCGATCGACAGCCGCACGGTGTCTTCGCTGACACCGGCCTTGGCCAGTTCGGCGGCGTCCAGCTGGCGATGGGTAGTCGAGGCGGGATGGGTGGCCAGTGACTTCGCGTCGCCCAGGTTGACCAGGCGGGTGAACAGCTTCAGCGCATCGAGGAAACGTGCGCCGGCTTCACGGCCGCCCGGCAGGCCGAAGGTCAGTACGCCCGAGCCGTGCCCGCCCAGGTAGCGCTGCGCGGCGGCGTGCTCGGGGTCGTCGGCCAACCCGGCGTAGCGCACCCAGGCCACCTTTGCGTGTGACTTCAGAAACTGCGCGACAGCCAGCGCGTTGGCGTTGATGCGCTCCATGCGCAGCGCCAGGGTTTCAATGCCCTGCAGGATCAGGAACGCATTGAACGGCGACAGCGCCGCGCCGGTATTGCGCAGCGGCACCACCCGCGCGCGGCCGATGTAGGCCGCCGGCCCCAGCGCTTCGGTATAGACCACGCCGTGATAGCTGGGGTCGGGCTGGTTGAGCCGTGCGAAGCGCTGGGGTTGTGCAGCCCAGTCGAAGCGGCCGGAATCGACGATCGCGCCGCCGAGGCTGTTGCCGTGGCCGCCGAGGTACTTGGTCAGCGAATGCACCACGATGTCGGCGCCGTGCTCGAACGGGCGCAGCAGGAACGGCGTGGCCACGGTGTTGTCGACAATCAGCGGCACGCCGGCGGCATGCGCGACCTCGGCAATCGCCGCGATGTCGGTGACGTTGCCACGCGGGTTGCCGATCGATTCGACGAACACCGCCTTGGTGCGTTCGTCGATCAGCGCGGCGAAGGCGGACGGATCGGCCGGGTCGGCGAAGCGCGCCTGGATGCCGTACTGCGGCAGCGTGTGCGCCAGCAGGTTGAGGCTGCCGCCATACAGCGCACTGGAGGCAACGATGTTGTCACCGGCCTCGGCAATGGTCTGGATGGCATAGGTGATCGCCGCCTGCCCCGAGGCCAGTGCCAGCGCGCCGATGCCCCCCTCCAGCGCGGCCAGGCGCTGTTCCAGCACGTCGGTGGTGGGGTTCATGATGCGGGTGTAGATGTTGCCGGGCACCTTCAGGTCGAACAGATCGGCGCCGTGCTGGGTGTCATCGAAGGCATACGCCACCGTCTGGTAGATCGGCACCGCCACCGCGCGGGTGGTCGGGTCGGGACGGTAGCCGCCATGCACGGCCAGGGTTTCCAGTTGCCACTGCGGGTCGCTCATTGCGCCAGGCTCCATCCGGGGAAACCGCCACCATAGGCCAGCCAGAACCACGCGTTGAAAGCTGCTGGCGATGACGCCAGTACCACCGGTTATCAGGTTGGCCGCGATTCAGGCAGCCGTCATGGGCCGTTGCTAGGCTTCGCCGCCGGGCGCTCCTGCCCGGGCACGGAGGCCCAAGCGCATGCAGTCATCCCCCTGGACACCCGCCGCCAGCGGCTCGCCGACCCCGGTGCTGCTGGTGGAGGACGACCGCCGCCTGGCCGAACTGGTCAGCGACTACCTGCACGAACATGGCTTCGCCGTGCAGCATGTGGCCCGTGGCGACCTCGCCGGTGCGGCCTGCCGCCAGCACGCGCCGGAACTGGTGGTGCTGGACCTGATGCTGCCCGGCCTTGGCGGCATCGATGTGTGCCGGCAGATCCGCAGCTTCTCCGATGTGCCGATCCTGATGCTGACGGCCTGCGAAGACGACATCGAGCAGGTGCTCGGCCTGGAATCAGGCGCCGACGACTATGTGCACAAGCCGATCGAGCCGCGCCTGCTGCTGGCCCGCCTGCGCGCCCTGCTGCGCCGCCGCCATGGCAGCAGCAACACCGGCAGCCCCTGCCGCCTGATGCACGGCGAGCTGCTGATCGACCGCATGCAGCGCGAGGTGCACCTGCACGGCCAGCCGGTGGACATGGGCACCACCGAATTCGAGATCCTGTGGCTGCTGGCCAGCCAGCCGGGGCAGATTCTCTCGCGTGACCAGATCCTGCAGGCGGTGCGCGGCATCGGCTTCGACGGGCTGGACCGCAGTGTCGATGTCAGCATCGGCAAGCTTCGCCGCAAGCTGGGCGATGACGCGCGCGAACCGCGGCGGATCAAGACGGTGTGGGGCCGCGGCTACCAGTTCAATCCCTCGTCCTGGTCGGCATGAAGCGGCTGTTCCTGCGCCTGTGGCTGGTGGTCGGCGCGAGCTTCCTGATCACCCTGCTGCTGATCAACGTGATCTTCGATCGCATCTACCTGCCGTTCCAGCAGCGTGTGTTCGCAGAGCAGGTGCGTGGCCAGTTGTATGCATTGCGGCAGGGGTTGGACGGAAAGGACTCCGCCGCCCAGCAGGATCAGCTGGCGCAATGGCAACCCCACTATGGCATCGCATTGGCTCTGCTGCCGTCAGCACCGGCCCTCGCGGCCGGCGAACAGGAACAGCTGCAGCGCAACGGGCTCATTTCCCGGCAGAAGTTCGAGATCGTACTGGCGCCGCTTGATCCACTGCATCCCGATGGCCCCTGGCTGCGCCTGCATCTGCCAGGCGAGCCGTCGATGACCCTCTATCTCACCCTGATCGCCTATTCGGTGATGCTGGCCCTGTTCGGGCTGTGCCTGTACGCCTGGGTGCGCCTGCTCTGGCGCGATCTGGACGCGCTGCGCGTGCACGCCGATCGCATCGGTGCCGGCGATCTGCAGGCGCGCGCGCAGGTTTCGCCACGCTCGCAGATACGCGTCATCGTCGACCATTCCAACCGCATGGCCGCACGCGTGGCCGAACTGGTCCAGCGCCAGCGCGACCTCACCCATGCCATATCGCACGAACTGCGCACGCCCATCGCGCGCGTAGCCTTCGGCCTGGACCTGATGCAGGACAGCGACGATCACGAACGCCGTACACGGCTGGCACAGGGGCTGCACGGCGACCTGGCCGAACTCAACCGGCTGGTCAGCGAACTGCTGGCCTATGAGCGTCTGGAGCATCCCGGCGAAGGCGAGCCGATGCAGCGCATTGAAGCCAACGACTGGCTGCAGGCCTGCCTGGCCGATGCACGCCGTGATGCCGAACGAGCCGGCGTGGTCCTGCGCGTGCAGCCCAGTGCGTTGCCGCGGGTGGATGCCGAACCGCGGCTGCTGCAGCTGGCGCTGAGCAATCTGGTAGGCAATGCGCTGCGCCACGCGCGTTCGCAGGTGGAAGTGTCGCTGGTCGGTGTCGGCGGCCGCGCGTGCCTGCGCGTGGATGACGACGGCCCGGGCATCGCCGAGGCCGACCACGAAAAAGTGATGCGCCCGTTCACCCGCCTGGATGACAGCCGCAGCCGCGATACCGGCGGCTTCGGGCTGGGCCTGGCCATCGTCAACCGCATTGCAGCCCGCCACGGTGGCGAGCTGCGCATCAGCCGCGCCACGCTGGGTGGCGCGCGTCTGGAAATGCACTGGCCGCTGGCTGCCAGCTGAACGCCCACGGGCGCCATTACAGTTGATTACAACTCCCGCACAACTGCGGAGGGATCGGTCGCCGGCATATCGCCACGCTGGCGACCCTGCAGCACTCGCCGGATGCGCGCGCTGCTTTCCTCCCATTGTCGAGAGATTCCATGTCCCAGCTTCGCCGTTCCCCCACCCTGCTCTGCCTGGCCCTGCTGCCGCTGTTCGCCGCGCCGATCGCCCACGCCAAGGATGACCACTGGACCTTCGAGCTCGCCGCTGGTGGTGGCGTGACGCCGCGCTACAGCGGCAGCGAGGAATACCGCGCGACGCCGTCGCTGTCGTTCGATGTCACCTCGCCGGGGGGATGGTTTCTGGGCACCAGTGGCATCGGTTGGGGCACGTCCATTGGCGAGCACACCCGCGTGCGTGCCTACATCGGCGCCAGCGGCATCCGCCGCGACAAGGACTCCCTGCTCGGCGGTTCGGACTTCCTGCGCGGCATGGGTGATATCGATACCCGTCCCCTGGTCGGTCTCACCGCTGGTTATACGCTGGGCGAAGCCGTGCTGAGCGGCTCCTGGCACTTCACCCGCAAGGACGAGGACAAGGCCGACAACGGCCTGGCTACCCAGCAGATCCATCTGAATCTGAGCATGCCGCTGTTCGACCTGGCCGGTGGCGTGGTCAGCGGCAGTGTTTCCACCGACTACGGCAACCGTGGCTACATGCAGACCTGGTACGGCGTCAGCCCGGAACAGGCGGCGCGCACCGGCTTTGCCCAGCACACGCCGAAGGCCGGCCTGGTCAGTGCCGGTCTTGGCCTGAAATGGAGCCACCGCGTGGGCCGCAACGGCAACTGGTACATCTCGGCTGAGGGCACGCGACTGCTTGGCGACGCCGCCGACAGCCCGATCGTGCAGAAGCCCAACCAGTTCGGCCTGATGAGCGGCTACACGCACCGCTTCTGAGTGAGCGCCGGGCATGGCCCGGCGTACTCCGCAGGAAACGGGGCGCCGCGATCAAGCAGCGCCCCGTGTGAATCACGCCTTGGCGAACACCAGGTGGCCGCCGTCGTTGCCGACTTCAATGGTGTCGCCGTTGACGAAGGCACCGGACAGGATCTTCTGCGCCAGCGGGTTCTCCAGCTGCGCCTGGATCGCACGCTTCAACGGACGTGCGCCGTACACCGGATCGAAACCAACGTTGCCAAGCAGGTCGAACGCTGCATCGGACACCAGCAGCTTCAAACCACGTTCGGCCAGGCGCTTTTCCAGCCCACGCATCTGGATGCGCGCGATCTGCTTGATCTGCTGCTTGTCCAGCGGGTGGAACACCACGATGTCGTCCAGGCGGTTGATGAACTCCGGACGGAAGTGCGCCTGCACCACGCCCATTACCGCCGCCTTCATCTGCGTGTAGGCCTCCGGGCTGTCATCAGCGCTCATGTCCTGGATCTGGTGCGAGCCCAGGTTCGAGGTCATCACGATGACGGTGTTGCGGAAGTCCACGGTGCGGCCCTGGCCATCGGTCAGGCGGCCATCGTCCAGCACCTGCAGCAGGATGTTGAACACATCCGGATGCGCCTTCTCCACTTCGTCCAGCAGGATCAACGAATACGGACGGCGACGCACGGCCTCGGTCAGGTAGCCACCCTCTTCGTAACCGACGTAGCCCGGGGGCGCACCGATCAGGCGGGCGACGCTGTGCTTCTCCATGAACTCGCTCATGTCGATGCGGATCATCGCGTCGGCACTGTCGAACAGGAACTCGGCCAGCGACTTGCACAGTTCGGTCTTGCCGACACCGGTCGGGCCGAGGAACAGGAACGAACCGGCCGGGCGATTCGGATCGGACAGGCCCGCACGCGAACGGCGCACGGCATCGGAGACGACCTTGATCGCTTCCTCCTGGCCGACCACGCGGTTGTGCAGCACCTCTTCCATGCGCAGCAGCTTGTCGCGCTCACCTTCGAGCATCTTGTTGACCGGGATGCCGGTCCAGCGCGACACGACCTCGGCGATCTCCTCGTCGGTGACCCGGTCCTGCACCAGCTTGAAGTCCCTGTGTTCGGCTTCCTGCGCAGCGGCCAGCTGTTTTTCCAGCTGCGGCAGCAGGCCGTACTGGATCTCGCTCATCTTGGCGAAATCCTGGCGGCGCTGCGCGGCTTCCAGCTCCAGCTTGGCCTGCTCGACCTGCTCCTTGATCTTGGTCGCACCCTGCAGCGCGGCCTTCTCCGACTTCCAGATTTCATTGAGGTCGGAGAACTCGCGCTCCAGCGCCTCGATGTCGTTCTCCAGATCGGCCAGGCGCTGCCGCGAGGCCTCGTCCTTTTCCTTCTTCAGCATCTCGCGCTGGATCTTCAGCTGGATCACCCGGCGTTCCAGGCGGTCCAGCTCCTCCGGCTTGGAGTCGATTTCCATGCGCAGGCGCGAGGCCGCCTCGTCCATCAGATCGATGGCCTTGTCCGGCAGCTGGCGGTCGGTGATGTAGCGGTTGGACAGCGTCGCAGCGGCGACGATGGCCGGGTCGGTGATCTCCACGCCGTGGTGCACCGCGTACTTTTCCTTCAGCCCGCGCAGGATGGCAATGGTGTCTTCCACCGACGGCTCACCCACGAAGACCTTCTGGAAGCGGCGCTCCAGCGCGGCATCCTTTTCGATGTACTTGCGGTACTCATCCAGCGTGGTGGCACCGACGCAGTGCAGCTCGCCGCGTGCCAGCGCCGGCTTGAGCATGTTGCCGGCATCCATCGCGCCATCGGCCTTACCCGCACCGACCATGGTGTGCAGCTCATCGATGAACAGGATGATCTGCCCTTCGCTCTTGGCCAGGTCGTTGAGCACGCCCTTCAGGCGTTCCTCGAATTCGCCACGGAACTTGGCGCCGGCAATCAACGCGCCCATGTCCAGCGACAGCACGCGCTTGCCGCGCAGGCCCTCGGGCACTTCGTCGTTGATGATGCGCTGGGCCAGTCCTTCCACGATCGCGGTCTTGCCCACGCCGGGTTCACCGATCAGCACCGGGTTGTTCTTGGTCCGGCGCTGCAGCACCTGGATGGTGCGGCGGATCTCCTCGTCACGGCCGATCACCGGGTCGAGCTTGCCGCTCTCGGCACGCGCGGTCAGGTCGATGGTGTATTTCTCCAGCGCCTGGCGCTGTTCCTCGGCATTCTCCGACTGCACGTTCTCGCCGCCGCGCAGCTTGTCGATGGCCGCCTGCAGGCGGGTCTTGTCGGCACCGGCGGCGCGCAGCGCCATGCCCAGCGTGCCGCCGTCGTCCAGCGCCGCCAGCACGAACCACTCGCTGGCAATGAAGGCATCCCCGTGCTGCTGGGCCAGCTTGTCGGTCTGGTTCAGCAGGCGCCCCAGGTCGTTGCCCATCGAGACGTTGCCGGCCTGGCCGGACACCTTCGGCAGCGCATCCAGCGCCTCGGTCAGGCGCTCGCGCAGTACCGGCACGTTCACCCCGGCCTGGGCCAGCAGCGGACGCGTGCTGCCGCCCTGCTGGTCCAGCAGCGCGCTGAACAGGTGAACCGGTTCGATGATGCTGTTGTCGCGGCCCACGGCCAGCGACTGTGCGTCTGCCAGCGCCTGCTGGAAACGCGAGGTGAGCTTGTCCATCCGCATTGCGAATCCTCATCGGTCATCAGGGCCGGCCCGCGCCGGCGATGCTGGAAAGATGCGGTTGCCCCACCCGGTTTCAAGGGTGGCTGCGACTGCACCTCGAGGCCAGTCAGGCTTCGGCCAGCATGCCGGAACCGGTGTGGTCGGCGTGTTGATCCCGATCAGTTCCACGCAGTGAACGGGCTCAGCGGGTGATCGCGCTGCGGATCGCCCGCAGCTGCTGCTTGACCGCCCGCGCCTGGGCGGCATCCATCCGCAGCAGCGCCTTCTGCCCGATCGAGCGCGACTGCAGGGTGGGATCGACAAAGCGGTAGCGGCCGCGTTCATCGCGCTGTACCACTGGGGACTGGGCCAGTTCCGGGGTGTCCAGCAGGTGGTCGATCACCGCGACCAGGCGGTCGTTGAAGTACCCGTCGGGCCGGCCCAGGTCCACATAGGCCTGCTGGATCAGCGGATAGAAGCGCTTGTAGGCGGTAGCCGTTGCCGCCGGGTCCAGCGCGGTGAAGGCCTGCACGTAGGGTGCATAGCGCGCCGCGTTGCTGGCGGCGATGCGTTCGCCACCCTCGCCCGGCTCGACCTGCAGGTTGCCCGGCAGCGGCCGCGCGGCCAGCGCAGTCGGCGGCACGCTGGGCTTGTCCAGGTTGTCGACCTGGGTGACCAGGCGCTGGATCAGATGATCGCGCAGCAGCAGGGTCAGTGGCCCCTCGCCCTGGAACAACTGGGTCAATGCACCCCAGGCGGCCGTATCGCTGTCAGCCAGCTTCGGCAGCGCCGGATCGGCCGCGGCCTCGGTATCCAGCGGATGCCTGATCGGCGGCGGTGCTGGCGCGGGTTCTGCGGCCGACTGCGGTTGTGGCGGCGCGCTGGTACTGGCGGGGGTTGATTGCACCGGCACCGAAACACCGTCTGCCAGGCGCTTCAGCTGATCGCGGAACAGCCAACCTCCCGCGCCACCGATTACCACCACGCCCAACACCCAGGGCCAAACTGCTTTTCCACTCTGCATGATGCAGCACCTCGTTTTCACACGCATGGAGAAGGTGTGACCCGGCTGATTTCCGTGGGTTCCCCACCCGTTCCGGTAAGGTTCGGGAAACGCGTTGACAGCGCAGTGCGACGGGCGGCCCAATGAGCAGTCCAGCCCCTTCGACGAACGACCCATGGAGCTTCGCCCGGAACCGGTGCCTTTCCGCATCAGCACGCTCGACCTGACACTGGTGTATCGAGAGCAGAACGCGAGCGCACAGGTGAACGTGGAGGCACAGACGCTGGAGGACTATGCAGCGCAGCCGGGCATGCGTTACCGCTCACTGCAGGTGGATTTCGAACTTGTCCATGAAGCGCGTTGCCGGGGCGGAAATTTTCACGAGATGCGCCACGGCGAGATCTTCGAGGAAACCGGACCAGCCGATGAAACCGCGCACTGGCGGCAAACCGGTCTCTGCCCTTTCCCCGGCTTCTACCGGGTCATCCACGATCCTGGCCTGGCGGCACTGCTCGCGCACTACGATCCCCGCAATGTCCACGACCTGCAGCTTTTCATCCTTGCCGCACATGACAGCTACATTGAAGTCCTGGCCAAGGGATATCGCTACACGCTGGCTGGCAGCGTCAATGAGCACGACATCATCACCGTCGCGCCATCGGCCTGAACACTCCGACATCCAACGCCAGGTAGGCATTGCACTCACGCCCGCTTTGCGCGAGCAGCGCGACGCTATGCATCCTGTCCCGTGGAGACACTGCCATGCAATACGCGCTGTATTACTGGACCGGCATCCAGGGCCGTGGCGAGTTCGTGCGGCTGGCGCTGGAAGATGCCGGTGCCGACTACATCGACATGGCGCGGGTGCACGGCGATGCAGTGATGCAGCCGTTTCTCGATGGCAGCAGTGAAGGTGCGCAGCCCTTCGCGCCGCCGTTCCTGAAGGCCGGTCGCCAGGTCATCGCGCAGGTCGCGGCAATCCTGGATTTCCTGGGCCCGACGCTGGACCTGGTGCCACAGGCAGCCTCGCGGCGGATGCAGGCGCTGCAGTTGCAGCTGACCATCGCCGACCTGGTGGCCGAGGTGCATGACACCCACCATCCGATCGCTGCATCGAAGTACTACGAAGAGCAGAAGACCGAGGCCAAGGCACGTGCCGCGTCGCTGCGCAGCGAACGGCTACCGAAGTTCCTCAGCTACTTCGAGCAGGTGCTGGCCGCCAACGGTGGCCGCCATGCACTGCGCGAGCACTCGTATGTGGATCTGTCGCTGTTCCAGCTGCTGAGCGGGCTGAACTACATGTTCCCACGCCGCATGCAGGCACTGGAACCGACCCTGCCCCTGCTGCGCGCGCTGCAGGAGCGGGTGGCGAAACGACCCAACATTGCCTCCTATCTGGACTCGGAACGGCGGTTGCCGTTCAACACCAACGGCATCTTCCGCCACTACCCGGAACTGGATGGAGAGCGGTAGTGCCGGCCGCTGGCCGGCAGCTGCACACTACGTCCGAGGTCCATGAGGATGCCGGCCAGCGGCCGGCACTACTCTGGGGTCAGCTGTTCTCACCCAGCGGCTTCACCGCCTGCTTCTGCAGTGACAGCAGGCCCAGCAGCAGCGCCAATGCCACATAGGCGCCGGCGAACTGCCAGCTGATGATGCGCGCCAGGCCGTCCAGATCCCACGGCAGGTAGATGCCACCGCGCGGGTCCACCGAGTGGATCAGGCCGAACAGGGTCAGCACCGCCGCCACCAGCAGGAAGCCGCAGGCGCGGCGCAGGCGGCCATCCACCATCGCCGCCACCGCCGAGATCCACAGCATCGAGGTGATGATGAAGCCATTGCCGAGGGTGAAGATCACCGCCAGCTCAGGCAATCCGTGGCCATCGAGCTTGGTCAGCAGCTGCGGCAGCTGGTCCGGTGCGATCCAGCCTGGCGCCTTGATCGCCAGCAGGTACGCTACCGACGGCAGGAAACCGAACACCATCGCGCCGGTATGGTGGCGCGGCGTGGCCTGGAAAGCCTGGGTGGTGATGTCGATAGCCACGTACACGATGATCGGTGCCAGCACCGCCAGCGGCAGCCACTGCACCAGCCCCGAGATGATGCCGAGCATGCCGCCGATGCCGACGAACAGGCCGGTCAACAGCGTGTAGCCGCTGCGCGCGCCCATGTGCTTGTAGGCCGGCTGGCCGATGTACGGCGTGGTCTGCGCCACGCCACCGCAGACACCGGCGACCAGCGTGGCCACCGCTTCCACCAGCAGGATGTCACGGGTGCGGTAGTCGTCACCGGCCGCGCGTGCGCTTTCGGAAACGTTGATGCCACCGACCACCATCAGCAGGCCGAACGGCAGCAGCAGCGGCAGGTAGGTCATCGCGCTGGGCAGGCCGTCGAGGAAGCCCAGCGTCGGCAGCGGCAGCACCACCTGTGGCGGCACCCACGCCGGCACATGGAAGCCCGGCGCGCCCAGCCCGGCCAGGCCCAGCCCGTAATACAGCACGGTGCCGAACACGAAGGCCAGCAGCACGCCCGGGCCACGCACCGGCAGCTTGCCCTTGGCGATCAGCACATACAGCAGCAAGCCCAGCGTGGTGAAGCCGACCAGCGGCGAGCGCAGCGTTTCCAGCAGCGGCAGCAGGCCCATCAGCACCAGCGCGATGCCGGCGATGGAGCCCAGCAGCGCGGCCCGCGGCAGCGCGCGCGTGACCGCTTCGCCAAAGAAGGACAGCACGAACTTGAGCACGCCCATGATGACCAGCGCGGCCATGCCCAGCTGCCAGGTGGCGATGCCCGCCGCGTGCGGATCCATGCCCTGCTGCTTGAAGGCGATGAAGGCCGGGCCGAGCACCAGCAGCGCCATGCCGATGCTGGTCGGTGCATCCAGGCCCAGCGGCATGGCGGTGACATCGTCGCGGCCGGTACGCGCGGCCAGCCGGCGGGCCATCAGGGTGTACAGCAGGTTGCCGACCAGCACGCCGAAGGCTGTGCCGGGGAACATGCGGCCGAACACCACGTCGGCGGGGAACTGGAAGATCCCGACCAGGGCCATGGCGATGAAGCCGAGGATGGAGAGGTTGTCGACGACCAGGCCGAAGAAGCCGTTGAAGTCGCCGGCGACGAACCAGCGACGCGGTGCGGCGGAAGCGGGAGCGGACATGGAAGGGGTGGTGGGGGTGGGGACCGCCGATGGTAGGCCCAGCGGGGCCCGGGCGCCAATTCCGTCGTGGAATGATGGGTTCCAGCCAACGGCGGGGCCCCTCGTGGCTGGGGGTTGGCCTCGGACAGCGGACCTCAGGGGGTCGGCCGGGCGGGTAGGCTGCGCAGGGGTCGCTGCAAGTACATCCATGTAAGCTCGGTCGCCGCATCCATGCGGCTCACGCCCCTGCGCAGCCTACCCGCCCAGCCCCTGACAGTTTCCTGCGCGTGCCAGCCACGGAAGAGAATCAAAAGATCAAAAGCAAAGGCAGGCGCTCGTTGTAGAGCCGAGCCCATGCTCGGCTGCTGTACGCGAAGCCTCTCAGCCGAGCATGGCTCGGCCCTACAAGAACAATTCGATCATTTCCACGCTATCCACGCATGGCGTGGATCTACCGTGTCGACCAAGGTCGACACCTACCAACAGCAGCGAAAAACTGTCGAGGGCGGGGTGGGTCCGGTTGCGGGGGCGTGAGCGCCATGGATGGCGCGACCGAGCTTACATGGATGTACTTGCAGCGTCCCCCGCAACCGGACCCACCCCGCCATCCCTCAGTAAACCAGCTTCTGCTGTTGGTGTTGCCGGCCAGCGGCCGGCACTACCGCGGGTGCAGGGCGCAGCCCTGCATCAACCACCCCCTACTTCTTCAGGAAGTTGTCCACCAGCAGATGCTTCACGTCGTCGAAGCGGCCGTTCAACACCGCCTTGGCCGCATACAGCGCGGTACCAGCCACCTGCTTGGCCTCGATCTGCGGCGGCATCACCAGCTCGGCGCGGCTGGTATGCACGTCCAGCAACGCCGGACCGCGCTGGGACAGGAAATCCTGCACCGCCTCCTCCAGATCCTCGCTGCGGGTCACCGTGCGGCCGTGGAAGCCGATCACCTCGGCCAGGCGGCCGAAGTCCGGGTTCTTCAGGTCGGTGTAGTTGTCCAGCAGCCCCTCCACCTTCTGCTCCAGCTCGACGAAATTCAGCGAACCGTTGTTGAACACCACCACCTTGATCGGCAGATTCTCCTGTACCGCCGTCAGCAGGTCGCCCAGCAGCATCGCCAGGCCACCATCGCCGGACAGCGAGATCACCTGCCGACCCGGGAACGCCTTCTGCAGGCCCAGTGCCTGTGGCATCGCGTTGGCCATCGTGCCGTGCAGCAAGCTGGTCAGAGTGCGGCGGCGGCCGTTGACACGGATGTGGCGCAACACCCACACCATCGGCGAGCCTCCGTCGGCGGTGAACAGTGCATCATCGGTGGCGTACTTCGACAGCAGCGCGGTCAGGTGCTGCGGATGGATCAGCTCGCCCTCACCGGGCTGCTCTTCTTTCTCGCGCTTCTTCAGTGCCTTGTCACGGCGCTCGATGCACTCGTCCAGGAAACTGCTGTCCTCGCGCGGCGGCAGCATCGGCAGCAAGGCGTCCAGCGTCGGCGCGATATCACCGACCACGCCAAGGTTCACCGGATGGCGGCGGCCGAGGTGGCCGCCATCGCGGTCGACCTGGATGATGGTGGCCTTGTCCGGGTAGAACTGGCCCCAGGCGAAGTCGGCGCCGAGCAGCAGCAGCGTGTCGCATTCCATCAGCGTGTGGAAGCCGGATTCGATGCCGAAGATGCCGGTCATGCCCATGTTGTACGGGTTGTCCGGCTCGACGAAATCCTTGGCGCGCGAGGTATGCGCGACCGGCGCCTGCAGGCGTCGTGCCAGTTCCAGCAGCTGCGGGTGTGCGCCCTGGCAGCCGGCGCCGGCATAGATGCCGATGCGCTTGCCCTGCCCCAGCAGCTCGGCGATGCGCTGCAGTTCGGCGTCGGACGGGCGCAGCACCGGCTGGGTGTAGTGCACCGAGAACGGCACATCGTGCTTCACCTCGGCCTCGCTGATGTCAGCCGGCAGGATCACTACGGCGACGCCGCGACGGCTGATCGCGGCCTGGCAGGCCAGCGCCACCACGCGTCGCGCCTGCTCGGCACTGTGCACCTGCTCGCAGAACACCGTGCAGCTGCCATACACCGCCTTGAAGTCCACTTCCTGCGGGAACTCCATGCCCAGTTCGCTGGTGACGATCTGGCTGGCGATCAGCACCATCGGCGCCCGGTTGCGATTGCTCTCGAAGATGCCATTGATGAAATGCAGGCCACCGGGCCCGCAGGAACCGGCGCAGGCGGTCAGTTCGCCACTTACCAGCGAATCGGCACCGGCGGCGAATGCGGCCACTTCCTCATGTCGTACGTGCACCCAGGCGATGTCACTGCCATGCATCGCATCGGTCACATGATTGAGCGTATCGCCCACGATGCCGTAGCAACGGCGGACACCAGCCTGCTGCAGGGCGTCCACCACGATTTCGGCCACGCGCTTGCTCATCGGATACATCCTCGAACGGGGGAACGTCCGAGGCTAGACCTGATGAAGTGATGCTTCCGCAAAAAAAAAGGGGACGGAGGGAATTAAGTCGTTAACGGCACAAACGACTTAATTCCCTCCGTCCCCTTTTTCCTTCAATCGTTGACGTTGATCCAACCTTCCACCGCGCCCAGCTTCGGATTGCGGTAGCGCAGCTTCATCCAGCCATCCTGTTCATCCAGCATTTCCGCACGGTCGCCCTGCACCAGATAACGCTTGGTGCTGGATGCACCGGGTCGGTCGAACAGGAACAGGCGCGCTGGCACCACGGTGGCCTGCTGGCCACGCAGCGGCCCATTCGGCGGTGCGCCCAGGCCATCAGCGATGGCGGTCTCCAGCACACGACCGGCGGGATCATAGGTACGCCAGACCGCCAACGGGCCCTGCTCGTCGCTCTGTTCCCATTGCAACGCGGCGTTCACCGTGTCGCCCAGCATCAGCACGCTTTCGCTGCGGTAGAGATAGAGCTTCGCACCTGCAAACCGGTACTGGTCGGCGTACCACATCGGGCCACTGCGGCAGCTGCTGGTCAGGGTTCGAGTGACAGCATCCACGCTCAACCCCATCAGGTCACCGCAACTGTCCTTGCCGTGGGTGTCGGCCTGCAGCGCGCGGAACCCGGCACTGGCCGGGTCGAAGCGGTACACCGCCACCGCCTCGTTGACCATGCCCACCGATGCACGCGCGACCAGTTCCGGGTATCCATCGAAATCGACGTCTTCCAGCGACCAGCGCGAATTGCCATCGGCATCCGCCGCACCCGCCAGCGTCTGGCGCTTGCCTGACGGTGACAGCTGCACTGCGATGCTGCCGTCCTGCTGGGGATCGGCATGCGCCTGCACATGCGCGGCCACCTGGAAGCGTAGCGTTTCGCTATCGTCCCCACGCGCCTGCGCCGTCGGTGCCAGCACACCTGCCAATACCAGGCCCAGCAGGCATTCCCTGTAGTTCATCATCGCTCCCTGCGGCACCGCGGCGGCACCTTCAACTCAGAACGATACCTCGACCGCCTGCCGCGACCACAGCACCGATTGATGCTTGGTCTGCTGCTTCCACGCCAGGCGGATGGCTTCGATATCAGCACGGCGCTGCGGGGTGTCCTCGTGCAGCACCACCAGCACCTTGGTGCGCAGGCGGTTGGGCGCGGCATCACCGCGGAACAGCCATTGGCCATAGGCATCGAACACGGTCAGGCCATCCGGGAAGCGCGGAGTGACTTCCTTGTCCAGGAAGGTGCGCCACTGCGCCTCGCTGATGGTATCGGCCTGCGGGCGGTTGCCGGCGCCCTGCTCCTCGCCCACGCCGAAATACAGCTCGCTGCGCACCCAGCCGTGGCCGGCGGACGGGCGTGCAGCATCGCCCTTCAGTTCGGCGGTGGTGGCCGTGGCATAGGCGCTGGGCGCCTGCGAGGACAGGCTGGCGCAGCCACTGGTGGCCAGCAGCACGGCGAAGACGAGGCCAAGGTGTTTCATCGGTACAGCTCCGGGGAAGGGGGACAAGGCGAGCCGGCAGCGTACAGCGCCACCGGCCCGGCGTGCTGATGCCAGCAGGGCATCAACTCATGCCGGACCGGCAGGGGCTTGCATCGGCACCGGTCATCACGCGAAGATAATATATCGCTTCATCCGGATGGATGTAAGTGAAACCATCTCTCCCCCTTCCCCGTAGTCGTTGTTGCTGGAGCCCCCATGTCCGTCCGCCTGCCCGCGTCGCCGCTCGGCCTCGCCATCGCCCTCGCGCTGTCCTCCGCCGCCGTCCCGGCCCTGGCCCAGGACGCCACCAACCTGGACACGGTGATCGTCACCGGCACCCGTGCCGCCGACCGCACCGTGCTCGAATCCACCTCGCCGGTGGATGTGCTCACCGCCGAGGACATCCGCAAGGCCGGCGTGGTCAACGGCGAGCTGGGCAGCGCGCTGCAGGCGCTGTTGCCGTCGTTCAACTTCCCGCGCCAGTCCAACTCCGGCGGCGCCGACCATGTGCGCGCCGCACAGTTGCGCGGCCTGTCGCCGGACCAGGTGCTGGTGCTGGTCAATGGCAAGCGCCGCCACCACACCGCGCTGGTCAACACCGACAGCAAGATCGGCAAGGGCACCACCCCGGTTGATTTCAATTCGATCCCGGTCAGCGCGATCAAGCGCATCGAAGTACTGCGTGATGGCGCTGGTGCGCTGTATGGCTCGGATGCGGTGGCCGGTGTGATCAACGTGATCCTCGACAACGGCGGCGACGGTGGCGAGATCGAGGCCAGCTACGGCGCCAACCACACCGACCTCAAGCCGATCGGCCGTACCCTCACCGACGGCCAGACCGGCAACATCAGCGCCAAGGTCGGCACCTCGCTGGGCGAGGACGGCGGCTTCCTGCGCGTCGGTCTGGAATACAAGCACCGCAACGGCACCAACCGCGCCGGCTTCGACCAGATTCCGCCGTGGGACCAGACCCCCGGCAACCTGGCGCTGCAGGGCAAGCGCAACTATGTGCTGGGCGATGGCAAGAGCAAGGACATCAACCTGTGGCTGAACACCGAGATCCCGGTGGGCCAGACCTCGACGTTCTACGCGTTCGGCACCTTCAACCAGCGCGATACCGAAGGCGCGAACTACTTCCGCTACCCCGATGGCGATGCCAACTGGAAGGAGGTCTATCCGAACGGTTACCGGCCGATCTCCGAAGGCGAGAACCGCGACGTGCAGGCCGTAGCCGGCGTGCGTGGGCAGTGGGGCGAATGGAGCTACGACGGCAGCCTGGATTACGGCCAGAACGACTTCACCTACCGCCTGCGTGATTCGCTCAACGCCTCGCTGGGCCCGACCAGCCCGACCCGCTTCAAGACCGCCGACTACGAGTACGCACAGACCGTGGGCAACCTCGACCTGAGCCGCGTGTTCACCCAGAGCGAGAGCATCAGCCACACCCTGGGCCTGGGTGTGGAAGCGCGCCACGAGCGCTACCAGACCCGCCCCGGTGACCCGGCCAGCTACGCGGCCGGCCCGTTCACCGACCGCCCGACCGGTTCGCAGGCCGGTGGCGGCCTGACCCCGCAGGATGCAGCCACCCTGTCGCGTGCTGTGGCCAGCGCCTACGCCAGCCTGTCGAGCCAGTTCGGCGAAAAGTTCTCCACCGATCTGGCCGCGCGCTACGAGCACAACGACGATTTCGGCGGTGAACTGACCGGCAAGCTCGGCCTGCGCTATGAATTCACCCCGGCGTTCGCGCTGCGCGGTGCCATCTCCAACAACTTCCGTGCGCCGTCGCTGGCACAGATCGGCTACGAATCCACCTCCACCGGCTACAACGCTGGCGGCCAGCTGGTGCAGGGCCGCCTGTTGTCGGTCAACAACCCGATCGCGCGTGGCCTCGGTGCGCAGAACCTGAAGCCGGAGAAGTCGATCAATACCTCGCTGGGCTTCACCAGCCGAATTGGCGAGCACTTCGACCTGTCACTGGACTTCTTCCAGATCGACATCGACGATCGCATCGCGCTGTCGGAGAGCATCACCGGCGATGCACTGACCGACTACGTGGCCGCCAACTACGGCGTCAGCGGCCTGCAGAGCGCCAGCTTCTTCGTCAACGCCGCCGATACCCGCACCCGCGGCGCCGAGCTGGTGAGCAACTGGCGCCAGTCGCTGGGCGATGGCCAGCTGCTGCTGACCGGCACCTACGCCTACACCAAGACCACGCTGAAGAACGTGCTGGCCACGCCCGCGCAGCTGCGGGCACTGAATCCGGACTACGTGCTGTTCGGCATCGAAGAGACCAACACGCTCACCGACGCCACGCCGCGCACGCGCGGTAGTTTCTCTGCGGCCTGGAGCAACGACCACTGGTCGCTGAGCAGCCGTGTGAACCGCTACGGCAGCGCCACCCGCGTGTTCAACTTCGGTGACGGCTACATCCCGCGCCAGACCTACCAGGCCGAGTGGCAGCTGGATGCGGAGGTCGAATACCGCATCACTCCGCGCTGGAGCGTGGCCATCGGCGGCCAGAACCTGACCGACAACTACCCGGATCGATCCAACAGCGATATCCACTACTTCGGCAACCTGCCGTATGACGTGCTGTCGCCGATCGGCAGCAACGGCGCGTACTACTACGGCCGCGTCCGCTATACGTTCTGATCGCATTGGGTAGGTGCGGACCGTTGGTCCGCACGACACGGTAGTGCCGGCCGCTGGCCGGCAACTTCGTGATCCGGGTGCGGATCTGCTTTGGGTGGGTGCGGACCGTTGGTCCGCACTGTTTGAGCTGGATGCAGGCTGACCTGCCGTGCCGACCAACGGTCGGCACCCACCGAAGCAGGGCCGTAGCCTGCCCTCGACCCCGCGTACACGCCCACGCTGGCAAGCTGGGCGTCATGGCTGAACCGCTCCCCCTGCGTCCGCCACCGCCATTGCTGGACGACGCCTGTGCGTTGTTCCTCGATGTCGATGGCACCCTGATCGAATTCGCTGCACGCCCGGATGCCGTGCAGCTGCTGCCGGATGTGCGTGAAGCCATCGGCCGCATCAGCGACCGCCTGGAAGGTGCCGTGGCACTGGTCAGTGGTCGCCCGCTTGAACAGCTGGATCAACTGTTCGCCCCCCTGCAACTACCCGCCGCCGGCCTGCACGGCCATGAGCTGCGTGGCGAAGACGGTCGTGTGCTGCGCGACGAACACGACGACGACACCGCCGAATGGCTGCACGCGCTGCACCAGCAGGCGATGCGCTTCGCCCATGGGCATCCTGGCGTGCTGGTGGAAGACAAGGGCGTCGGCCTGGCCTTGCACTGGCGCGGTGCGCCGCACGCCGCCAGCGATGTCCGCGCGTTCGCTGACCGCCACGTGCGTGGCCGCACCAGCTACCGCCTGCAGCCTGGCGACCATGTGGTCGAGTTCGTGCCTGTCGGCACCGACAAGGGCCGTGCCGTGCGCCGGATGATGCAGTACCTGCCATTCCGCGGCCGCCTGCCGGTGTTCCTCGGTGATGACCTCACCGACGAATTCGGCTTCGATGCCGCCAACGGCCAGCATGGCTGGAGCGTGCTGGTGGGTGAACGTGAACCCAGTGCGGCCGTGTTCGCGCTGCCCGACATACGCAGCGTGCACGCCTGGCTGCGTGAGAATGCCTATTGACCCGGCCAACCCCCACGGCCGCAACCGAGATGTACCGCGTGATGACCCAACCCGATCTTGATCTGGGCGTGGTCGGCAACGGCAGCTTCGGCGCCCTGGTCGACAAACATGCCCGCGTTGTCTGGAGCTGCCTGCCCACCTTCGACGGCGACCCCACCTTCTGCGCCCTGCTCGACCCCAACCAGCAGACCGGCGGCGACTTCGCCATCGAGCTGGAGGACTTCGCGAGCAGCGAGCAGGAATACCTCACCAACACTGCGATCCTGCGCACCGTGCTGCGTGACACGCAGGGCGGCGCATTGGAAATCCTCGATTTCGCCCCGCGCTGGCGCCAGAACGACCGCTTCTACCGGCCGGTCAGCCTGATCCGCCAGGTGCGTCCACTGGCCGGCAGCCCGCGCATCACCGTGCGTGCGCGCCCGCTGGCCGACTGGGGCGCACGCGTGCCAGAGTCGACCTGGGGCAGTAACCATGTGCGCTGGATCCTGCCCGAGCACGTGCTGCGGCTGACCACCGATGTGCCGGTGCGCTTCGTGCGCGACGGCCTGCCGTTCGTGCTCAACCATCCGATCCACCTGATCCTGGGCGTGGATGAATCGCTCAATCGGTCGATCAGCGGCTACGTGCAGGAAGCCTTCCAGCGCACCCGCGACTACTGGCGCGAGTGGGTGCGCTACCTGTCCATTCCACTGGAATGGCAGGACGCGGTCATCCGCAGTGCGATCACGTTGAAGCTGTGCCAGTACGAGGACAGCGGCGCGATCATCGCGGCGATGACCACTTCCATTCCGGAAGCACCCGGCAGCGTGCGCAACTGGGACTACCGCTACTGCTGGCTGCGCGACGCGGCCTTCGTGGTGCGGGCGCTGAACCGTCTTGGCGCCACGCGCACGATGGAACAGTTCCTCGGCTACATCTTCAACCTGGCCACCACCGACGGCACGCTGCAGCCGCTGTATGGCATCGGCTTCGAGGCCAAGCTGGACGAGGACGAGGTACCCAGCCTGTCCGGTTATCGCGGCATGGGCCCGGTGCGGCGCGGCAACCTGGCCTGGGTGCAGCGCCAGCACGATGTCTACGGCAGCGTGGTACTGGCCTCCACGCAGCTGTTCTTCGACCGGCGCCTGCAGGACCCGGGTGATGCGCACACCTTTGCCCGCCTGGAACCCCTGGGCGAACAGGCCTTCGCCCTGCACGACGTACCCGATGCCGGCCTGTGGGAATTCCGCGGCCGCACCGAAGTGCACACCTACACCAGCGCGATGTGCTGGGCCGCCTGCGACCGCCTGTGCAAGATCGCCGTGCGCCTGAAGCGTGACGACCGCGCGCATTACTGGCGCGAGCGCGCCGACACCATCCACGCGCGCATCATGGCCGAATCCTGGAACGAGGAGCTGGGCCACTTCACCGATACCTTCGGCGGCCATCGGCTGGATGCCTCGCTGCTGCTGCTGGCCGATATCGGTTTCATCGACGCGCTGGACGCCCGCTTCATCGCCACCGTCGATGCCATCGGCCGCGACCTCAAGCATGGCAATTCGCTGTACCGCTATGTCGCGCCGGATGACTTCGGTGAGCCGGAGACCAGCTTCACCATCTGCACCTTCTGGTACATCGACGCGCTGGCCGCGATCGGGCGCATGGATGAAGCACGTGAGATGTTCGAGCTGCTGCTGAAGCAGCGCAACCACCTGGGCCTGCTGTCGGAGGATCTGGCCTTCGACAGCGGCGAGGCCTGGGGTAATTTCCCGCAGACCTATTCGCACGTCGGCCTGATCACCGCCGCAATGCGCCTGTCGCGGTCCTGGCAGGAGGCATCGTGAGTCGTCTGGTCGTGGTTTCAAACCGTGTGGCCGTGCCCGGCGAGAACCGCGCCGGCGGCCTGGCTGTCGGCCTGCTGGCTGCCCTGAAGGAACGCGGTGGCCTGTGGTTCGGCTGGAGTGGCAAGACGGTGAAGGAAGGCAGCGGCACGCTGCACCGGCAGAAAGACGGTGACATCGACTACGTCACCATGGACCTGAGCAAGCGTGAGGTCGATGGCTACTACAACGGCTTCGCCAACCGCACCTTGTGGCCGCTGCTGCACTTCCGCCTGGATCTGGTCGACTACGACCGCGGCACCCGCGAGACCTACCACAAGGTCAACGCGCTGTTCGCCGACAAGCTCGCGCCACTGCTGCGCGAGGACGACATCGTCTGGATCCACGACTACCACCTGATCCCCCTCGGTGCGCTGCTGCGCGAGCGCGGCATCGGTTGTCGCATAGGCTTCTTCCTGCATATCCCGATGCCGTCTGCCGACCTGCTGCAGGCGATGCCCGACCACCTGCGGCTGTTCTCCGCGCTGTACGCCTACGACCTGGTCGGCTTCCAGACCCAGCGCGACGCTGATCGCTTCCAGACCTACCTGCGCCTGTTCGGCGGCGGCCGCGTGCTCGACAACGGCGAGCTGGAAGCACCGGGCGGGCGCCGCTTCCGTGCCGCCGCCTTCCCGATCGGCATCGACACCGAGCTGATCGCACGCCAGGCCGGCACAGCGGCCACCAAGGCCGCCGTGAAGAACCTGCGCGCCAGCCTGCGCGATCGCCAGCTGGCGATCGGCGTGGATCGCCTGGACTATTCCAAGGGCCTGCCCGAACGCTTCCTTGGCTTCGAGCGCTATCTTGAGCGCCACCCCGACCAGCGCGGCTCGCTGACCTACCTGCAGATCGCCCCGGTCTCGCGCGGCGACGTCACCGAGTACCGGCAGCTGCGCAGCCAGCTGGAACAGATCGCCGGCCACATCAACGGTGGCCACGCCGAACCTGACTGGACGCCGCTGCGCTACGTCAACCAGAACTTCACCCATGCCACCCTCACCGGCTTCTACCGGGCGGCGGCGGTCGGCCTGGTCACGCCGTTGCGCGATGGCATGAACCTGGTGGCCAAGGAATACGTGGCGTCGCAGGACCCGGAAGATCCCGGCGTGCTGGTGTTGTCGCTGCTGGCCGGCGCTGCCGACGAAC
Organism: Stenotrophomonas sp. 80084_Sma; assembly: GCF_056481995.1. NCBI lineage: Bacteria > Pseudomonadati > Pseudomonadota > Gammaproteobacteria > Lysobacterales > Lysobacteraceae > Stenotrophomonas > Stenotrophomonas sp. 80084_Sma. Next base: position 3,751,309 of record NZ_CM151177.1, read on the forward strand.
TCAAGCAGGCATTGCTGGTGAACCCGCACGATCTGGACGGCGTGGCCGACGCCATCGCCACGGCAGCAACGATGTCACTGAGCAGGCGCAAGGAACGCTGGCACGCGATGATGGATCACCTGCGCACCTACGACATCAATCACTGGCGCCGCAGCTATCTGGACGCGCTGGAAGGTTGAGGAAAAAAGGGGACGGAGGGGATCAAGGCAGTTGTGCACAGACGCCTTGATCCCCTCCGTCCCCTTTTTCCTTCAATCCAGGAATCGCGCTGCCTGCTCCGGTGCGGGCAGATGACAGGCGTCGTGCCGTCCGAACCAGCGGTAGCGGTTGCGCGCCAGCACGCGGTACGCGGCATCACGCCAGCCGCGCGGCACTGCCCGTAGTACGCCGGTCAGGCGCCAGGCGCCGCCCAGCCCCGCCAGCACGCGGAGGATCGCATCGGTATCGGTCCAGGCACCCTGCGCGTCCAGCAGCAGGAACGACATCGGGTCCTGCGGGTCCAGCCCGTGCGCGCGCAACATCGCGCTGCCCTGCTGCCCCTGCATCGCCGCAAAGCGGTAGCGCCCGGCGCGGTCGAAACGCAGCAGGAAGCGCACCCAGCGGTTGCACAGCGCGCATACGCCATCGAATACGATCACCGCGCTGCCCGCCTCGGCGGCGGCCTCACTGCGGTTCGAGCCAACCTTCATAGCGGATCAGGGCTCCCGCCCAGGGCAGCGTCACATCGACCAGGAAAGTGTACCGCTCACCCTGCCAGGCTTCGCGGCAACGCACGCCACCAAACCAGCGCCTCGGCAACGGCAGCAGCCCGAACGCCCAGACCCGGCGCACCGACCAGTCGATGCCACCCTCGCGGGCCTGCAGATCAAACTCGAAGCGCACCGCGCCCAACTGCTCGCGCAGGCAGCCCTCGTGCGCCCACAGCCGCGACACCATCGGCCAGCGGCCAAACTGCCGCGCCCACTGCTCGCCCTGCCCATGTGCGCTGAACGCCACTTCGGTGGGCAGCGCGTCACCGTCCTTCGGCAGCCGCGCCAACACAGCCAGCAGCGGCACCAGCCAGTGCCGCCCCCTCACGATGCGCGCCTGCCCCACGTAGCGGCAGGCAACGGCGCGGCATGCAGCGCCTGCACCGGCGCGGCCAGGGTGGCGAAGGCCGGCCCCAGCACGCGCGCGAACAGCGGCAAGGTCAGGGCGCGATCCAGGCCAGCGTCGCCATGCGCCCGGTGCGACGGTCGCGCCGGTGCGAATACAGGTCCGGATCGGCCATGGTCGACACCGTGCCGCCATGAACCTGCGCCGGGTCCATGCCCGCCGCCTGCAACCGCTGCCGCGCCAGCGCGAACAGGTCCACCTTCCAGTGGCCCGCGCGGGTGGCAACGAACGCCGCCTCGGCGGCCGGATCATGGCCGACGAAGGCGTGGTAGACCTCCTCGCCGATCTCGTAGTCGGCCGGTCCGGCGGCCGGGCCCAGCCAGGCCCGCAGCTGCGCCGGCGGCGTCTGCATGGCGGCCACGGTGGCCTCCAGCATGCCGTCGGCCAGGCCACGCCAGCCTGCGTGGGCCGCGCCCACCTCACTGCCATCGGCGGCGGCAAACACCACCGGCAGGCAGTCGGCAGTCAGGATCGCCAGCACCACGCCCGGCACCGAAGTCACTGCGGCATCGGCCACCGGCTCGCTTGCGCCGGGCACCGGCGGCGCGGTGAAGCGCAGCACGGTGCTGCTGTGCACCTGGCGCAGCCAGTGCGGTGTCGAGGGCAGCCCCAGCCCCTGCTGCAGCAGCTGGCGGTTGTGCTCTACGTTGGCTGGGGTATCACCGTCGGCCGCGTGCCGGTTGCCCAGGTTGAACTGCGCGAACGGCGCCGGCGAAATGCCCGCACCGTGCCGACGCGTGGTCAACGCATGGACGCCCGGCGGCGCCAGCCAGTCCGCCTGCAGCACGGGCAGCGCGGCGGCCATCACCAGCGGTCCCGCTCGCGCGCGGCGAAGGCCTCGCTGTCTTCGCGCAGCACCTTCATCAGGTGCAGCATGTCCTCCGGCACCGGCGCGGTGTTGCGCACCAGCTCACCGGTGATCGGATGGGTGAACTCCAAGGTCTCGGCGTGCAGGGCCTGGCGCTTGAAGCCACGCAGCGCGGCCACCAGCTCATCGCTGGCCCCCTTGGGCAGCTTCAGCGCACCGCCGTACAGCGGGTCACCGATGATCGGATGGCGCACATGCGCCATGTGCACGCGGATCTGGTGGGTACGGCCGGTTTCCAGGCGGCACTCCAGCGCGGTGTGCGCACGGAAGCGCTCGCGCAGGCGGTAGTGGGTGATCGCTTCCTTGCCGTCCTCGCGCACCGCCATCTTCAGGCGGTCGCGCGGGTGGCGGTCGATCGGGGCATCGGCGGTACCGCCGGCCACCAGCGCACCCATCACGATGGCCAGGTACTGGCGGTGCACGTCGCGTGCGGCCAGCTGCTCGACCAGCGCGGTCTGCGCTTCCAGGGTCTTGGCCACCACCATCACGCCACTGGTGTCCTTGTCCAGGCGGTGCACGATGCCCGCGCGCGGCAGCACCGCCACCGACGGGTCGCGGAACAGCAGGGCGTTGACCAGGGTGCCGCTGTGGTTGCCCGCGCCCGGGTGCACCACCAGGCCGACCGGCTTGTTGATCACCAGCAGGTGCTCGTCCTCGAACAGCACGTCCAGCGGGATGTCCTCCGGCTGGGCGTCGGTCTGGGTTTCCAGCACCACGTTGAGGGTCACCAGCTCGCCACCGCGCAGCGGATCGCGCGGGCGCACCTGGGCGCCGTCCAGCAGGACCTCCCCGGCCTTGATCCACTCGGTCAGGCGCGAACGCGAGTATTCGGGGAACAGTTCGGCCACCACGGCGTCGAAACGGCGGCCGGCAGCGGTGTCGGGGACGATGGCCTGGCGGGCCGATTCAGAGGGTTGTTCAGACATGGCAGGGGGCATTCTTTGAAATTTTGGGGTCCCGGCGGCCGGTTTCAGTCGCTGGACAGGACACTAGGCTATCATCGACCCTTCGTATTCCAGCCGCGTCCCGCCTCGACCCCATGATCCGACGCTCCTCCATGCTCTCCGCGCCCGTCCGCCTCACCGCCCTGCTGCTGGTGCTGGTCATCGCCGCCACCGGCTGCCACCGTGGCGCCAAGAAGGGCGATCGCCCCGATGAAGGGACGCCGGTCGAACAGTTGTACGAGAAGAGCCACAAGCTGATGCAGGGTGGCAACTGGAGCGGGGCTGAAACCAGCTTCCGCCGCCTCGTGGCCCAGTATCCGTACGGCCCGTATACCGAACAGGCGATGATCGAAACCGCCTACGCGCAGTACAAGGCCGGCAAGCACGACGATGCAGTGTCCAGCATCGACCGCTTCATCCGTACCTACCCGACCCATCGCAACATCGCGTACCTGTACTACCTGCGCGGCCTGGCCAACTCCAACCGCAGTACGGTTTTCCTGCGTCGCGTATGGTCGCTGGATGCCAGCCGCCGCGACCTGTCCACGCCGCACCAGGCGTATTCGGACTTCAACATCGTGGTGGACCGTTACCCGAACAGCCGCTACGCCGCCGATGCGCGCCAGCGCATGCTGGAGCTGCGTGACGTGTTCGCCCAGCATGAGCTGGACAACGCCCTGTACTACATGCGCCGCGGCGCCTGGGTCTCGGCCGCCGGCCGCGCCAACTACCTGCTGGAAACCTATCCGCAGAGCGCGTTCCAGTACGATGCCGTCGCCGTCCTGGCCGATTCCTACACCCACCTGGGCAACAAGACCCTGGCCGACGACGCCCGCCGCGTCCTGCAGCTGAACCAGCCGGACCACCCGTGGCTGGAAGGCAAGTGGCCGAAGTACCCGTGGATGATCCGCAAGCTGAACCCGTTCGCTGGCGAAAAGTCCGCCAGCACCGGCCAGCGCAACGCGCGACTGGAAAAGAAGTAAAAGAAGGCCCCGAAAGGGGCCTTTTCTTTGTCGGCAGATCCACGCCATGCGTGGAGGGTTCGCGCGACCATGGACCACGACACTAGGAATTCTACGAATCCCCGGCGGATGCGACGCCGGTCCCAATCGGCGTAGGCGAGGCCCTCCACACTGCGGCGCAACGGCCATCCCGGCCGTGAAGGAGCGCCCCATGACCCCACCACCCCGTCGTTTCCGCCCCCTCGCCTGCCTCCTCGCCACTGCCCTGCTGGCGCTGTCCTCGGGCCCCGTGGCGGCTGCCCCACCCGCACCGGGCGATCTGCTGTCTGCTGCCCCCTATCGCGCGTCATGGGTGCCGTCCAAGGCCGCGCAGGCCTACAAGCTGCACTACCGCACCCCGGATCATCGCGGCCAGCTGGCCGAAGGCACCGGCCTGCTGTACCTGCCCGCCGGCGCGGCGCCTGCAGGCGGCTGGCCGGTGGTGTCCTGGGCACATGGCACCCAGGGCATCGCGGATCGCTGTGCGCCCTCGGTGTCCGGCCCCTACCAACCCGAACGCGACGGCCGCTTCCTCGATCAGTTCCTGGCACAGGGCTATGCGGTGGTTGCTGCGGACTACCAGGGCCTCGGCAGTCCAGGTGACCATGCCTATCTGCATGTGCGCACTGCCGCGCGCAATGCCATCGACCTCGTCAAAGCCAGCCGCCAGTATCTGGGCACCGCAACGCTGTCGCCGCGCTGGGTCTCGGTCGGCCATTCGCAGGGTGGTGCCGCCGCGCTCACTGCCGGGCATCTGGCACCCACCTATGCTGGCCCGTCGCTGCACTACCGCGGCAGCTTCACCACCGGCACGCCCACCGCCGTCGAGCTGACCGCACTGGTGATGAAGCCGGACAACCGCACCGCCAATCCTGGCGCGCTCAACGCGTATCACGCGTATCTGCTCCACGGTCTGCTGCAGGTTGCGCCGCAGATCGACCGCGTCCTCAGCGACACCGGCCGCACCCGCGTGGCAGTGGCACGCGAGCAGTGCCTGGGCGAACTGGCCACCACGCTGGACGGCGCGGATACCGGCAGCATGTTCACCGCACCGCTGACCAGCGTGCCGGGCATCTGGGCCGTGCTGTACGACTATCTCGGCGTACCGCGCCGCGGTTTCAGCCAACCGCTGATGCTGGGCCACGGCAGCGAGGACCGCGACGTCCCCTATCTGACCACCCTGCTGTATGCCGCAGGCCTGGCGCTGCGCGGCGAGCCGGTCGCGTTCCGGCGCTACCCGGTCGACCATCGCGGCACGCTGGACGCTGCGGCGGCGGATGGCCTGGCATTCGTACGAGCCCGGCTGGGGGACGGCCACTTCAACGACGCTGCGGAAACCGCCGACCTCGAACAGCTGCTCGACGACGCCCGGTAGATCCACGCCATGCGTGGATGCGCGGGATACGGGTTGCCGGCCAGCGGCCGGCACTACCAAAGGCAGTAGATCCGCGCCATGCGTGGATGCGCGGGATACGGCGTTGCCGGCCAGCGGCCGGCACTACCGGATGCGGTAGATCCACGCCATGCATGGATGCGCGGGATACGGATTGCCGGCCAGCGGCCGGCACTACCGGAGGCAGTAGATCCACACCATGCGTGGATGCGCGGGATACGGGTTGCCGGCCAGCGGCCGGCACTACCGGAGGCAGTAGATCCACGCCATGCGTGGATGCGCGGGATACGGCGTTGCCGGCCAGCGGCCGGCACTACCGGATGCGGTAGATCCACGCCATGCGTGGATGCGCGGCATACGGCGTTGCCGGCCAGCGGCCGGCACTACCGGATGCAGTAGATCCACGCGTGGATGCACGGCGCATCGGGCTGCCGGCCAGCGGCCGGCACTACCTGCCAACGGCTACCTCAACCCTTGTAGCCGTTGCTGATCGGGTAGCGACGCTCGCGACCGAAAGCGCGGCGCGACACCTTCGGGCCTGGCGCGGCCTGGTGCCGCTTCCACTCGCTGATGCGCACCAGGCGCAGCACGCGGTCGACCACGGCCGCGTCATAACCGGCGGCAACGATCTCCGTGCGCGACTGCTCCTGGTCGATGTAGCGGTACAGGATGCCGTCCAGCACGTCATAGGCCGGCAGCGAGTCCTGGTCCAGCTGGTTCTCGCGCAGTTCGGCCGACGGCGGGCGGCTGATCACCGCCGGCGGGATCACCGGCGCGCCGCCCACGGTATTGCGCCACTTGGACAGGCCGAACACCTCGGTCTTGTACAGGTCCTTCAACGGCGCATAGCCACCGCACATGTCGCCATAGATGGTGGCATACCCGACGGCGTACTCGCTCTTGTTGCCGGTGGTCAGCAGCAGGCCACCGAACTTGTTGGCCAGTGCCATCAGGATCACGCCACGGCTGCGCGACTGCAGGTTCTCTTCGGTCACGTCCGGCGCAGTACCTTCGAACATGGGCGCCAGCGATTCCATCAGGCCCTTGAACGCCGGCTCGATCGAGACCGCTTCCAGCTTCACGCCCAGTGCCTGGCACTGCTCGGCGGCCAGGTCGTTGGACATGCCGGCGGTGTAGCGCGACGGCAGGCGCACAGCGGTGACGTTCTCGGCGCCGAGCGCGTCGACCGCCAGCGCCAGTACCAGCGCCGAATCGATGCCACCGGACAGGCCCAGCCAGACCTTCTTGAAACCGTTCTTGCGGCAGTAATCCTGGATGCCACGGGTCACCGCGCGCCAGGCCAGCGCGTCCATGCTCTCGTCGCCATCGTCCATCCACACGTGCGGCATGAAGCGGCGCGTTTGGCCGTCGTACTCCACCACCAGCCACTGGTCGACGAAGGCGGCAGCGGCGGGGTGCACCGTGCCGTCACCATCGGCCACCACCGAGGCGCCATCAAACACCAGCGCATCCTGGCCACCAACCACATTGAGATAGGCAATCGCTGCCCCGCTCTCGCGGGTGCGTGCGGCCAGCACCGCATCGCGCTGGGCGTGCTTGCCGCGCTCGTACGGCGAGGCATTGGGTACCACCACCAGCTGCGCGCCGGCGCGCACGGTGTCGGCCAGCGGCTCGGCGAACCACAGGTCCTCGCAGATCAGCAAACCCACCGGAATGCCGTTGACCTCGAAGACGCAGCTGCCACCGTCCGGATCAACATCGAAGTAGCGGCGTTCGTCGAACACGGCGTAATTGGGCAGCTCACGCTTGCGGTAGGTCTGCTCGACCAGCCCGTCGCGCAGCACGCTGGCGGCGTTGTAGACCACCGCGCCAGCCGCCTGCGGCCAGCCGACCACCGCCGTGATGCCGCGGCAGGCTGCGGCAATGCGCGTCATTGCCTGCTCGCACTCGTACAGGAAGCCCGGGCGCAGCAGCAGGTCTTCCGGCGGATAACCGCTCACCGCCAGCTCGGGGAACATCACCAGCTCGGCGCCGTACTCGTCGCGCGCCTGGCCGATCATCTCGATGATGCGCTCGGTGTTGCCGGCGACGTCGCCGACCGGGAAGTCGAACTGCGCCATCGCGATGCGGATCGAAGCCATGGGAATCCAGCCTGTGGTTGCAATGCCGCCATTGTAGCGCTGCGCCATGCGCGCGCCGGGCGCGCTCGCTGCGTGGACAGCCCCGGCTCAGTAGACCCACGCCATGCGTGGATGAGCTTGCCGGGATGGCCAGGGCGCCGGACGCAGAAAGGCCGCCCGGAGGCGGCCTTTCTGTTTCAGCAGCCGGCCAGCGGCCGGCTCTACAGCATCGTCTGCCGGAGGCAGTCGATCTTATTTCACCAGCTTGGCGATGGCAGCGCCCAGGTCGCCCGGCGAGCGGACGGTGACAACACCGGCAGCTTCCATCGCGGCGAACTTGCCTTCAGCAGTGCCCTTGCCGCCCGAGGCGATCGCACCGGCGTGGCCCATGCGCTTGCCGGCCGGAGCCGACGCACCGGCGATGAAACCGACGACCGGCTTCTTCACGTGGTTCTTGATGTACTCGGCGCCGGCTTCTTCAGCGTCGCCGCCGATTTCGCCAACCATGATGATGCCTTCGGTCTGCGGGTCTTCGTTGAACAGCTTCAGGCAGTCGACGAAGTTCAGGCCGTTGATCGGGTCACCACCGATGCCGATGCAGGTGGACTGGCCCAGGCCGACTTCGGTGGTCTGCTTGACCGCTTCATAGGTCAGGGTGCCCGAACGCGACACGATGCCGATCTTGCCCGGCTGATGGATGTGGCCCGGCATGATGCCGATCTTGCACTCACCCGGGGTGATGACGCCCGGGCAGTTCGGCCCGATCAGCACGGTGTCCGGATGCGAACGGGTCAGCACGTTCTTGACGCGCAGCATGTCCAGCACCGGGATGCCTTCGGTGATGCAGACAATGACCTTGATGCCGGCAGCAGCGGCTTCCAGGATCGCGTCAGCCGCGTACGGCGGCGGCACGTAGATGACCGAGGCGTTGGCGCCGGTGCTCTGCACGGCGTCGGCAACGGTGTTGAAGACCGGCAGGTCGATATGGGTGGTGCCACCCTTGCCCGGGGTCACGCCGCCGACAACCTGGGTGCCGTACTCGATCATCTGAGTGGCGTGGAAGGTGCCCTGCTGGCCGGTGAAGCCCTGCACGATCACCTTGGTGTTCTTGTTGATCAAAACAGACATTGGAATTCCTTGGTGTCGGTATCAGGCGGCGTTCTTGACAGCTTCAACGATCTTCTTGGCGCCATCGTTGATGTTGTCAGCCGGGATGATGGCCATGCCGCTGTCACGCAGGAGCTGCTTGCCTTCTTCCACGTTGGTGCCTTCCAGGCGCACCACGACCGGAACCTTGACGCCCACTTCCTTCACGGCGGCGATGATGCCTTCGGCAATCATGTCGCAGCGGACGATGCCGCCGAAGATGTTGACGAAGATGCCTTCGACCTTGTCCGAGGACAGGATCAGCTTGAAGGCTTCGATGACGCGCTGCTTGTTGGCACCGCCGCCCACGTCCAGGAAGTTCGCCGGCTCGCCGCCGTTGAGCTTGATGACGTCCATGGTGGCCATGGCCAGGCCGGCGCCGTTCACCATGCAGCCGATGTTGCCGTCCATGGTGACGTAGTTGATGTCCAGTTCCGAAGCGATCACTTCGGTCGGATCTTCCTGGGTCTTGTCGCGCATGGCGACCAGGGCCTTCTGGCGGAACGCGGCGTTGTCGTCGCTGTCGAACTTGCCGTCCAGCGCGTACAGGTTGCCGTCGTCCAGGATGGCCAGCGGGTTGATTTCAACCAGGGCCAGGTCCTTTTCGTTGAACAGGCGGTACAGGTTCACCATGATGCTGGCGAACTGGCCGGCCTGCTTGGCGGTCAGGCCCAGCTTGAAGCCGAAATCACGGCCGTGGTAACCCTGCACGCCTTCGACGAAGTCGACGTTCAGCGAGTGGATCAGCTCCGGGGTTTCAGCGGCGACCTGCTCGATCTCCACGCCGCCTTCCGAAGAGGCGATGTAGGTGATGGTCTTGGTGCCACGGTCGACCAGCACCGACAGGTACAGTTCCTTGACGATCTCGCCGGCGGTGGTCACCAGCACCAGGTTGACCGGCAGTTCAACGCCAGCGGTCTGGTAGGTGGCCATCTTGGTGCCGAGCATCTTGGCCGCAGCGGCCTTCACGTCGTCGGTGGTCTTGCAGAACTTGACGCCGCCAGCCTTGCCGCGGCCGCCAGCGTGGATCTGCGCCTTGACCATCCAGGGGCCCTGGCCCAGGGAGTTGGCAGCGGCAACCGCTTCGTCCGGGGTCGCAGCGACCTTGCCGGCCGGGACCGGGATGCCGTACTCGGCAAGCAGTTGTTTTGACTGGTATTCGTGGAAATTCATGCGTCACCGTGGGAATAGGAACGACCGCACGCAATTCCTCAGGGCCCCGGCGGGGCGCCGGCATGGACCGCGGCGGGCCCACTATTGTGGCCGAGCCGGCGCCGGGGCGCAAAGAAGTCTGTACAAAACGCCACACCCGGCCAGATTTCCACCGCCATTCAGGCAGTTGCGCCCGGGCCGGCGCTGACCACCGGTATCCACGGCAGGCCAAATGCGCGATCCGGGCGGCTCCGGCGGCGTCCTGCCGGGGGCCCTATACTGGTCAACCAAGGTGTGTAGTGTCGGGCTTGCCCGGCGGCTTCCACCGCGGGCCACATAGAAGCGACGAACCCGCCCGGCTTCAGGGGATGCCGGGCAGGGCCGCCGCAGATTCCAGACCCAGGCAGCCAGAAGGGGAGTTCCGGCGTGTCACCCAGTGCTTCATTGATCGACCGCATCGAATCGATTCCGCGGCGTGAGCTGTACTTCTTCGCGCTGTACCGGGTGCTGATCGCCGCGGTCATCGCCGGCCTGCTCTACAGCCCCCTGTCCGGCATGGTCGGCGAGGCCCATCACCCGCGTCTGGCCGATACCGTCGCGGCGATCTATCTGCTGCTGTCGCTGCTGGCCCTGGCGATCGGCCGCAACGAACGCTGGCTGCGCCCGATCGTGGTCAGCAGCGTGCTGGTGGACATCATCGCCGCCACCCTGCTGGCGCATGCCCTGCCCGGTGCCAGCGCCGGCATTTCGATGTCGCTGCTGTTCAACATCGCCGCCGCCGCCACCCTGCTGCCGCTGAGCTGGGGCCTGGGCCTGGCGGTCGCTGCCAGCCTGGCCACCGGTACCGAATACCTCTGGAAGGTGCTCGAAGGCGGTGACCCCACCCGCACGCTGGCCGAGCTGGCCATGTTCGCCACCAGCTACCTGGCGCTGGCCTTCATCAGCTACCAGGTGGGCAACCGCGCGCGCCGCAACCAGCAGCTGGCCAACCAGCGCGGCGACGAAGTGGCCAACCTGTTCCAGATCAACGAACTGATCATCCGCCGCATGCGCACCGGCGTGCTGGTGGTGGACGCCGACAACCGCATCACCCTGGCCAATGAAGCGGCCTCGATGCTGCTCGGCGACAACGACGGCATCGGTGAGACGGGACGCCTGGATCTGGCCAGTGCCGCGCCGGAACTGGCGCGCCGCCTGCAGCGCTGGCGCAACGGCTGGGCGCAGGACGAACTGCCGCTGCAGCTCAACCCCGACCAGCCGGAAGTGCAACCGCGCTTCGCCCGCCTGCTGGCCGGCAGCGAACTGGCGCTGGTATTCCTGGACGACTCCAGCGTGGTCTCGCGGCGCGCCGAATCGCTCACCCTGTCGGCGATGGGCCGCTTCTCGGCCAGCCTCGCCCATGAAATCCGCAATCCGCTGGCGGCGATCAACTACGCCGTGCAGCTGCTGGAGGAAGGCACCGGTTTCAACGAAAGCGACCGCCGCCTGCTGCAGATCATCCGCCAGCAATGCCAGCGCACCAACGGCATCGTCGAGAGCGTGCTGGGGCTGGCACGGCGCGAGCGCGCCACACCCGAGAACGTCGACCTGGTCGCCTTCGTGCGCCGCTTCGTGCTGGAGTACAAGCAGGGCCAGACGCTGGAAACCGACAGCATCGAACCGATCATCAGCGACACGGCGGTGATGGCGCAGGTCGACAGCAAACACCTGTACCAGGTGCTCACCGTGCTGGTGCACAACGCACTGAAATACGGCCGCATCGGCCAGCAACCGGCGCGCGTGCGCCTGCGCGTGGCGCAGCACGAGCGCAGCGCGGTGATCGACGTGATGGACCGCGGCCCGGGCATTCCCGAGAGCGTGGCCGCACAGCTGTTCCGTCCGTTCTTCACTACCTCCGAGCATGGCACCGGGCTGGGCCTGTATATCGCCCGCGAGTTGTGCCGCGCCAACCAGGCACGGCTCGACTACATCCCGGTGCCGGCAGGAGGCTCGTGCTTCCGCCTGGTGCTGCCCGGCCCGCACACGCTGTTGCCCACCTGATTCCAAATCTGTGCGTCAAACATTTGTCGCTTCCAGCCCCCTCGTTTATCTTTCACGCCCATGAACGAAACCCGCAGCGCCCTCGTCGTCGACGATGAACGCGACATCCGCGAACTGCTGGTACTGACCCTCGGCCGCATGGGGCTGCGCATCAGTACTGCCGCCAACCTGGCCGAAGCGCGCGAGCTGCTGGCCAGCAACCCGTACGACCTGTGCATCACCGACATGCGCCTTCCGGATGGCAACGGCATCGAGCTGGTCAGCGAGATCGCCCAGCACTACCCACGCACACCGGTGGCGATGATCACCGCATTCGGCAGCATGGACCTGGCCGTGGAAGCGCTGAAGGCCGGCGCCTTCGACTTCGTCAGCAAGCCGGTGGACATCTCGGTGCTGCGCGGCCTGGTCAAGCACGCGCTGGAACTCAACAACACCGAACGCCCTGCGCCCGGCCCCGCCACCGAACAGGCTGCACGCCTGCTCGGCGCTTCGCCGGCCATGGACGTTCTGCGCACCACCATCGGCAAGGTCGCGCGCAGCCAGGCACCGGTCTACATCCTCGGTGAATCGGGCGTGGGCAAGGAACTGGTCGCGCGCACCATCCACGCCCAGGGCGCGCGTGCGGCTGGTCCGTTCGTGCCGGTCAACTGCGGTGCCATTCCCGGCGAGCTGATGGAGAGCGAGTTCTTCGGCCATCGCAAAGGCAGCTTCAGCGGCGCCCATGCCGACAAGCCGGGCCTGTTCCAGGCTGCACACGGCGGCACCCTGTTCCTGGACGAAGTGGCCGAGCTGCCGCTGCAGATGCAGGTGAAGCTGCTGCGCGCGATCCAGGAAAAGTCGGTGCGTGCGGTCGGTGCGGCCAACGAAGAACCGGTGGACGTGCGCATTCTCTCGGCCACGCACCGTGACCTGGCCGAACTGGTCGAGGACGGGCGCTTCCGCCACGACCTGTACTACCGCATCAACGTGATCGAACTGAAGGTGCCGCCGCTGCGCGAGCGCCGCCAGGACCTGCCGGAGCTGGCAGCCGCCGTGCTGGCACGCTTGGCCCGCAGCCACGGCCGTGCCACCCCGCTGCTGGCGCCGTCGGCGCTGGAAGCGCTGGCCCACTATGCGTTCCCGGGCAATGTGCGCGAGCTGGAGAACATTCTGGAGCGCGCGCTTGCACTGGCCGAAGAAGACCGCATCGGTGCCGACGACCTGCGCCTGCCGCAGCACGCCCCGCGAGCGCCCGGCGGCGCAGCACCAGCAGAAGCCGTGGCCGACCTGCAGCCGGGCGGTGCCGCCCTGCCCTCGTACATCGAGCAGCTGGAGCGCAGCGCCATCCAGCGCGCGCTGGAAGAGAACCGCTGGAACAAGACCCGCACGGCTGCGCAGCTGGGGATTACCTTCCGCGCGCTGCGCTACAAGCTGAAGAAGCTGGGGATGGAGTAAGGGCCGAACGGCCCTGGTAGGCGCCAACCTTGGTTGGCGTGCGCCGCCGCGCCATCCACGCATGGCGTGGATCTACCCACCAACGTGGTAGTGCCGGCCGCTGGCCGGCAACCTCATGCATCGCGTCATCCACGCATGGCGTGGATCTACCTCAATCCTTGGTAACGCGATTGATCTCGGCCAGGCTGGTCACACCCGCTGCCGCCTTCTTCAACGCCGACTGCCGCAGGTCATTCACCCCGATCTGCTGCGCCGCCTCGGCAATCTGCAGTGCGTTGCCACCGGCCAGCACGATCGTGGCGATCTCATCGGTCATCGGCATCACCTGGTAGATACCGGTTCGGCCCTTGTAGCCCTCGGTGCACTCATCGCAGCCCACCGCCTCGTACAACTGGATGCCCGCATCCAGCTGCGCCTGGGTGAAGCCCTCGGCCAGCAGCGCGTGCTCCGGCAGGTTGGCCGGTCGCTTGCAGTTGCCGCACAACCGGCGTGCCAGGCGCTGGGCGATCACCAGCGTCACCGAGCTGGTGATGTTGTATGGCGCGATGCCCATGTTCATCAGACGCGCGATGGTCTGCGGCGCATCGTTGGTATGCAGCGTGGACAGCACCATGTGGCCGGTCTGCGCCGCCTTGATCGCAATCTCGGCCGTCTCCAGGTCGCGGATTTCGCCGACCATGATGATGTCCGGATCCTGTCGCAGGAACGAGCGAAGCGCTGCAGCGAAGGTCATGCCGCGCTTGTTGTTCTGCTGCACCTGGTTGACGCCGGGCAAGCGGATTTCCACCGGGTCTTCGGCGGTGGAGATGTTGCGCGTCTCATCGTTGAGGATGCCCAGCGCGGTATACAGCGACACGGTTTTGCCCGAGCCGGTCGGGCCGGTCACCAGCACCATGCCGTACGGCTTGTGGATGGCGTCGTGGAACAGCTTCTGCTGGTCCGGCTCGTAGCCCAGCTTGTCGATGCCCAGCTTGGCCGCGCTGCCATCCAGGATACGCAGCACCACCTTTTCACCGAACAGGGTCGGCAGCGTGCTGACGCGGAAATCGATCTGCTTGGTCTTGGACAGATTCAGCTTGATGCGCCCGTCCTGCGGCACGCGCTTCTCGGCGATATCCAGCTGCGCCATCACCTTCAGGCGCGCGGCGATGCGCTGGTTCAACTTCACTGGTGCGCGCGCCACCATCTTCAGCAGGCCGTCGATGCGCAGGCGCACGCGGTAGTCGTCTTCGTAGGGTTCGAAGTGGATGTCCGATGCACCCTTGCGGATCGCATCGACCAGCACCTTGTTGACGAACTTCACCACCGGGGTGTCGTCGCCCTTGGCGTCGATGCCGGAGTCGGTACCCGCGCCATCTTCGTCACCCAGGCCGACATCGAGGTTGGCCATGCCCTCGTCGTCGCCGCCCAGCGCATCGCCGATGGTGTCGTGGCTGGCGTGCCACTGCTCCAGCGTGCGGCGGATCTGGTCTTCATCGACCAGGATCGGTTCCACCACCAGATTGGTGTGGAACTTGATCTCGTCCAGCGCATGGGTCGGATTGCTGGTACCCACGAACAGCTTGCCTCCGCGCTTGAACAGCGGCAGCACATTATGTTTGCGCAGCAGTTCCTCGCTGACCAGGCTCATGGCGTTCTGGCTGGCGTCGAACGTGGACACGTCGAACAGCGGCATGCCGAACTCGACCGCGTTGGCGGCGGCGAGCTGCGAGGCACTGACCAGCTTGTTCTGCGCGAACCACGTGGGCAGTGGCTGACGGGCGGCCGTGGCCTTGGCCATGGCGTCGCGGGCGGAAGCCTCGTCCAGCGCGCCGTCCTGGACCAGGCGGCGGGCCAGGCCGGTGATGCCGACGAGGTTGGCTGTGGCAACTGTGTTCATCGCTTTTACTCCTACTCCCCAGCGGAGGTTACCGGAGCGTCTAGCTGGTTGAAAGCACTCGAACGAATGGATCAAACAATTTAACCAAGATCCCACAGGTGCCAACGGACCATGACACTAGACATGTCTCAACGACACTCCGGCGGGATGTACTTCCTCTCCCCGTCGACTGTGCTACACCGCCAGCGGACCACTTCATTGGGATTGTAGGATGGTGCAAGCTGCAAGGTAATCGCGCCTGCTTTCACGGTGGTTCTAACCGTAAGCACCCCATTGCCTGAGCAGCTCATCGAGGCGACATTCTCTGTCCCAGAAGCAAGCGCATCGACACCGAGACAAGCAGATGAATCCAGCGCGTTCTTGTTGTTTACATTTTCGGTGACGGTGACTTTGGCATACGAGGCGAGAACAATGGCCTCGGAAACCCGTGCCTTAACGGTGTAGTTCTGATAGGCCGGCAATGCAATCGCCGCTAGGATTGCAAGAATTGCGACGACTATCATCAACTCAATGAGGGTAAAGCCGCGTTGAACATTCATACCCTGTGCCTCCCCATGGCACGAAACAGAAAAATACTGCCCCCACCCACTCTCGACTGTGAGCGTCGCTCAGAATTGGGCGAACACGCAGTCAACGAACAGGTAGTAGGAAGGTGCTTTCCCGGCCAAGGAGCTCCCCTGTTGGCCATCTTCCACATTGCGAGCCAAGAAATGAAAATGGGGGGCAGCTGCCCCCCATCTTTTTAGTCAAGCTCTGGCATCAAGGCCGATATCAGCCACCCGAACCGCCACCCGAACCGCCACCCGAACCGCCACCACCAGCAGCGGCAGCGCGGCACTCAGCCGGGTAGTACTTCGCTGCACTACCGCTACCAACACACTTCCAGGTGGTACCAACTGCACCGGCCTGCGCAGTCGGGGTGTAGGTCAGCACAGTGCTCTTGCCCTTGTCTGCGGTCATGGTCACCGCAATGGCACCAGAAGCGGCCGTGCAGGTCATTGAGGCAACGTTGGGATTGTTTGCTGGGATAGCAGTATCCACGCCGACGCATGCGTCAGCAGGAACCGCGCCGCCATTGTTTGCAATGTTTTCGGCAACAGTAGTCTTTGCACCGGATGCCAACACGGCCGCCTCTGAAACGCGGGCACGGACGGTGTAGTCCTGGTATGCCGGCAGAGCAATCGCGGCAAGAATGGCGATGATCGCAACAACGATCATCAATTCAATCAGGGTGAAGCCCTTTTGGTTCTTCATGGTGATACATCCCCAAGATAAGTGGTGATTAGATTCGAGTGCCCGGCCGAGCAGGCCGACGGTCCCGCGGGTGGAGCAACGCAGGTTGCATGCCAACTCCCGGCATGCCTCCCCCTGGATTTCCCCGAAGCAATGATGGCAGCAATTCTGCGGATGGGAACCCCCCCCCAGTCGTTTTTGCGATGGACACAACAATGTGACGCTTTGCGTCACCTTCCGCCACAGAGTGCCAAGAACCCTGTGCTGCGTCACGTTGGCAGTCTCCCCTGATCGCTCCGAACCCGCTAACATCCCTAGCCATGGTGCCCGCCTGGGGATGGCGGGCCTTGGGGAGCTAACATGTCTGTCAGTCGCAGTGCGATCAAGAGTGGGTCTGTGGCGCGAGGCGCCATGGAATTGCAGCCGTTTGTCTGGGAGGGGACCGACAAGCGGGGTATCAAGATGAAGGGCGAGCAGCTGGCGAAGAATGCCAACCTGCTACGTGCCGAGCTTCGGCGTCAAGGAATCAACCCAAGCCAAGTAAAACCAAAGCCCAAACCTCTGTTTGGCAGTGCCGGCAAGGCCGTCAGCGCAAAGGACATATCCTTCTTCAGTCGTCAGATGGCGACAATGATGAAGTCGGGCGTTCCGATCGTTTCTGCACTGGAGATCATCGGCAGCGGGCATAAGAACCCGCGAATGAAAAAGATGGTCGACACAATCCGCACGGATATCGAAGGCGGCTCCTCTTTGTACGAGGCCATCAGCAAGCACCCTGTCCAATTTGACGAACTCTACCGCAACCTAGTAAGAGCAGGTGAAGGCGCAGGTGTCTTGGAGACCGTGCTCGACACGGTTGCCACTTACAAAGAGAACATCGAAGCCCTCAAGGGGAAGATAAAGAAAGCCTTGTTCTATCCGGCGATGGTTGTGGCGGTCGCAGTCATAGTATCTGCCATTCTGCTGATGTTCGTTGTTCCCCAGTTCGAAGAAGTCTTCAAGGGATTTGGTGCCGAGCTGCCGGCGTTCACTCAGATGATCGTCGCTGCCTCCCGCCTGATGCTGTCGTGGTGGTGGCTGTTGTTAATCCTGACCGTCGGGTCGGTAATTGGGTTTGTCGTGGCATACAAGCGATCCCCAAAGCTGAAGCATGGCTTGGACCGTACCATCCTCAAAGTTCCGGTGATCGGCCAGATCATGCACAACAGCTCGATCGCCCGTTTCGCCCGCACCACGGCAGTGACATTCAAGGCTGGCGTGCCGCTGGTGGAGGCCCTGGGCATCGTGGCTGGCGCCACAGGTAACAAGGTCTATGAGGAAGCCGTACTGCGAATGAGGGACGACGTCTCGGTGGGCTACCCGGTCAACATGGCCATGAAGCAGCTGAACCTGTTCCCGCACATGGTCATCCAGATGACCGGCATCGGCGAAGAGGCGGGCGCCCTGGACGCCATGCTGTTCAAGGTGGCTGAATACTACGAGCAGGAAGTGAACAATGCCGTGGATGCCTTGAGCAGTCTGCTGGAACCGATGATCATGGTGTTCATTGGTACCATTGTCGGCGGTATGGTCATCGGCATGTACCTGCCCATCTTCAAACTCGGCGCCGTCGTCGGCTAAAGGTATCAATGGCATTTCTCGACCAGCACCCCGGCCTCGGCTACCCCGCCGCGGCCGCCCTGGGACTGCTGCTGGGCAGTTTCCTGAACGTGGTCATCCTGCGCCTGCCCAAGCGGCTGGAGTGGCAGTGGAAGCGCGATGCGCGCGAAGTCCTGGAGGAACCGGACTTCTATGAGCCCCCGCCTCCGGGGATCGTGGTGGAGCCGTCGCACTGCCCGCACTGCAAGCACAAGCTGAGCTGGTACGAGAACATCCCGCTGTTCAGCTGGATCATCCAGGGGGGCAAGTGCCGCCACTGCAAGGCGCCGATCTCGCTGCAGTACCCGCTGGTGGAGGCGCTGACCTCGGTACTGGTGCTGGCCTGCGTCTGGCAGTTCGGCTTCGGCTGGCAGGGCTTCGGCGCCATCGTGCTGACCTGCTTCCTGATCGCCCTGTCCGGCATCGACCTGCGCACCCAGCTGCTGCCCGACCAGCTGACCCTGCCGCTGATGTGGCTGGGGCTGATAGGCAGCATCGACAACCTGTACATGCCGGCCAAGCCCGCCCTGGTGGGTGCGGCGGTGGGTTACCTGTCGCTGTGGACGGTCTGGTGGCTGTTCAAGCAGCTGACCGGCAAGGAAGGCATGGGCCACGGCGACTTCAAGCTGCTGGCGGCGCTGGGCGCCTGGTGCGGGCTGAAGGGCATCCTGCCGATCATCCTGCTGTCGTCGGTGCTGGGCGCCATCATCGGCTCGATCTGGCTGTACAGCCGCGGCCGTGACCGCGCCACGCCCATCCCGTTCG
This sequence comes from Stenotrophomonas sp. 80084_Sma, assembly GCF_056481995.1. Taxonomy (NCBI): domain Bacteria; kingdom Pseudomonadati; phylum Pseudomonadota; class Gammaproteobacteria; order Lysobacterales; family Lysobacteraceae; genus Stenotrophomonas; species Stenotrophomonas sp. 80084_Sma. Next base: position 3,770,038 of record NZ_CM151177.1, read on the forward strand.
GGCCGTACCTGGCCATCGCCGGCTGGCTGTACTTCATGTGGGGTGCGCCACTGGTGGAGCAGTACCTGGTGATGAGCGGGCTGCGCTGAGGGGAGTCCCCATGAGCCGCTATGTGGTTGGCCTGACCGGAGGCATCGCCTCCGGCAAGAGCGAGGTGACCCGGCGCTTTGAGGCGCTGGGGATCGTGGTGGCCGACGCCGATCTGGCCGCACGGGCCGTGGTGGCTGCCGGCAGCCCGGCGCTGGCCCGTATCGCCGAGCGTTTCGGCGCCGACATGCTGCTGGCCGATGGCAGCCTGGACCGGGGGCGCCTGCGCGCCCACGTGTTTGCCGACCCGGCCGAGCGGACGGCGCTGGAAGCGATCACCCACCCGGCTATCCGCCTGCTGATGCAGCAGCAGTGCGAGCAGGCCACCAGCGCCTATGCGATTGCGGCCATTCCGCTGCTGACCGAGGTGGGCGGGCGGAAGGCCTACCCATGGCTGGACCGGGTGTTGCTGGTGGATGCGCCCGAAGCCGTGCAGCATGCGCGGCTGATGCAGCGCGATGGCATTGATGCCGCGCTGGCCGACCGGATGATTGCTGCGCAGGCCAGCCGCGCACAGCGGTTGGCGCTGGCCGATGACGTGGTGGTCAATGATGGGCAGCCGGAGGACCTGCAGGTGCAGGTGGAACAGCTGCATGCGCGGTATCTGGGGTTGGCCGGGGGTTGAGGCCTGGTTGCCGGCCAGCGGCCGGCACTACAGAAGCGTATCCACGCATGGCGTGGATCTACATGCGCGGGGCGCGGCAGCGATCACGGTGGTGGCACAAGCGACACAGGGCGCGATGCAAGGTCGGCACCTACCGCTTACAACGGCTTCGGCGAGAACGTCAGGGTGGCAATCACGCCACGCTGGCCGCCGGGGCGCACGCTTACCTGCCAGCCGTACAGGTCGCACAGGCGACTGACGATCGACAGGCCGATGCCGCCGCCCTGCGAGTGGCCAGCATGCGTGCCGCGGTAGCCACGCTGGAACAGCTTGGCCGCGTCTTCCTCGCTCAGGCCCGGGCCACTGTCGGTTACCGACACCGAGTTGGTGCCGACGAACACGCGCACCTCGCCGTCCTGCGAGTACTTCACGGCGTTGCCGATCAGGTTGCCCAGTGCCACCGACAACGCCGCCTCGGGCGCGTCGATCACCAGATTGCGCTCACCTTCCAGCAGCAGCTCCAGCGGCTTGCCACCCAGCTGCGCACGGTGTGCGTCCAGCAGCTGCTCGGCCACGCGGGCGACGTTGCTGGTGCCCTGCCCGCGCTCGTTGCGCGACAGCAGCAGCAGCGCGCCGATCAGATCGCTGCACTGCTGTTCGGCGCGCTGGATGCGCTGCAGGCGCTGCAGCACCTTCTCGTCCAGGCCGGGCCGGGTCAGCAGCAGCTCGGTGGCGCCACGGATCACTGCCAGCGGCGTGCGCAGCTCATGGCTGACGTCTGCATTGAATTCACGGTCGCGCTGCACCACTTCGGTCAGCCGCGAGGAATAGTCGTCCAGCGCCTGGGCCAGCTGCCCCACTTCGTCGTCGGGGAAGCGTGGCGCCAACGGCTCGGGATCACTGGTGCCGCCGCGATAGGCACGCAGCCGCGCGGCCAGATCCGACACCGGCTTCATCACCTTCGAGGCCGACCACCAGCCCAGCACCAGCGACAGCACGCTGAACACCAGCACCGACAGCACCAGCGCGCGGTTGAGCTGCTTGCCGCCGCGCACGCTGTCGGTCATGTCATAGGCGAGGAAGAACCAGGCGTCGGGCGTCTTGCGTACGGCCAGCTTGTAGGAGTACGGCTCGCCGTGCTCATCGCCGCTGACGCTGTGGATGCCATCGGAGAAGCCCGCCCACTGCGCGCGCTCTTCGCGCACCCGGTCGAACTTGTCCTTCGAATAGGCATAGGCCTTGATCTGCAGTACCGGTGCGTCCGGGTTATGCCCGGGGTGCTCGTAATAGCGGCGCGCATACTCGTCGATATTGCGGTTCATCAGCTCTTCCACCAGCTGGTTTTCCACGCGCAGGCGGGCCCAGTTGGTGGCGAACGCGAACAGTGTCGTCAGGCAGAAGCCCAACAACACGAACGAAACGATGATGCGGCTGCGCAGGCGCCGCCGATAAGGCGTGCGCCGGCGCTCCCCCTTGGTTGCCACCGAATCAGGCTTCCGGGGTGGCGATGCGGTATCCGATGCCATGGCGGGTCTGGATCAGCGGCACTTCAAACGGCTTGTCGACCACCGCGCGCAGGCCATGGATGTGCACGCGCAGGGAATCCGAATCGGGCAGTTCTTCACCCCACACACGGGTTTCCAGCTCCTGGCGGGTCACCACGGCCGGGGCCGCTTCCATCAGCGCCTGCAGGATCTTCAGTGCGGTCGGGTTGAGCTGCAGCAGCTTGCCCTGGCGGCGCACTTCCAGCGTATCCAGGTTGTATTCCAGATCGCCGGTTTCCAGCACGCGGGTCTGCACGCCCTTGCCGCGTCGCGACAGGGCGTTCAGACGCACTTCCACTTCCTGCAGCGCGAACGGCTTGATCAGGTAGTCGTCCGCGCCGGAATCGAAGCCGGCCAGCTTGTTGTCCAGCGAATCGCGGGCGGTGAGCATCAGTACCGGGGTCTGCTTGCGCGCTTCATTGCGCAACTTGCGGCAGACCTCGATGCCGTCCATGCCTGGCAGATTGAGATCCAGCACGATCGCGTCGAACTCGTGCACCACGGCCAGGTGCAGACCGGTAACCCCGTCAGCCGCGAAGTCCACGGTGTGGCCCCGGTCCTCCAGGTAGTCGCCCAGGTTGGCCGCAATGTCGCTGTTGTCTTCGATTACCAGGATTCTCACTGTCACCTCTAATTTACGAATTTGCCGATGCGCTGGGCCTGGCCCATATCACGCTGTGCCTTGTCCTTCCGCCGGGCGCGCTCGGCAACGGTAGTGCACTGCGTCGTGGACCGGTTCGAACCCGTGGCCTTTTCACGTTGGCATATTAGACGACTATCTTCACGTGCCTGTGTCAAAACCGTGTTCACGATCTGCTGGTCGTTGAAGACATCGGTTCGTACCTGTTCAGGCATGGAATCGCGGTCAGGATGCTGCTCGACGGCCGTACGCATGCGCACCAGCGCCTCGCGTACGCGGCTGCGGTCGGTCTGCTTCAGTTCGCTGTAGGTCTCGCCATCGTTGAGTTCGATTTCGATGCGCTCGATCTGCTGCTGCAGCGGCTTGCCGGGGACAAAGACCTCACCGGACTGGTTCGATGCAGAGGCGGCGGTGGCCAGGGTCAGGCCCGAGATCAGGACCGCCGACATCAGGAGGGACTTCATGACAAACGAATCCTTGTTTGAGTTGAGTGTTGACTGTATTCGCACCACCTTCACGCCAGCAAGTGCCATGCGCAGGGGCATCGGACGGCCTAGTGGTTGGTGGCAGGGTTGAAGTTGTTGAAGGTGCGCTGGTCGTTGAGCAGGGCCTTGCCCTTTTCCTCGATCCGGCGGCGCTCGGCCACGGTCAGGCAGCGGCTTTTAGGCATGTTGCTGCCGGTGGTGCGGGTGTGCTGGCAGATCTGGCGGCTGTCCTCGTGGGCGCGGACAAGAACGGTATTGATCCGCTCCTGGTCGTTGAACACCTCCGCCTGGACCTGCGGCGGGAGCTCCTGAAGCGTGCGGTGGTCGCCCATGCGTTGGGTGATGCGCGCCAGTGCCTGCTGCACCTGGGCGCGGTCATCGGCGGAAATCTCGCTGTACTCGCCGTCATCGAGGGCCTTCTCAACCCGCCGGACCTGCTCGGCCACCGGGGCCTGCCCATCCATCTGTATGGCGGTCTTCTCCGGCTTGGCGAAGACAGCACCAGACAGCCCCAGCAACAACGCGATCATCGTGATGCGGTACATCGCCAGCCTCCGGATCCATCCAGGAACGATGGGCGCCACTCTACGGCCGTCACGCCGCCTCCACAAGGGACTTCCGGCGGCATAAAAAAGACCCAGGCGGTGCCCCGCCTGGGTCTGAAGTCGTATCCCGATACCGATCCTGCTGAGAGGCAGAGCTGCGGTTCGCTGAAGCCTACGCCGGCGCCGATTAAAGGCGCGTTAAAGCTGGCCTCATTTGCCCATGAGAATGTCAAGCCATTGATTAATCATGGCTTTTTGATCTTCTCGACGTGCTCGATGATGCGCGTGGCCACATCCACCCCGCAGGCGGCTTCGATGCCCTCCAGCCCTGGCGTGGAGTTGACCTCCAGCACCAGCGGGCCACGCGCGGAGCGGATCAGGTCCACGCCACAGACCGACAGGCCCAGCGCCTTGGCCGAACGCACCGCCACCTGCTGTTCGGCGCGGCTGGCCTTGGCCGCCACCGCGGTGCCGCCGGCATGCAGGTTGGAGCGGAAGTCACCTTCCGGCGCCTGGCGCTGCATCGACGCCACCACCTGGTCACCGACCACGAAGCAGCGCAGGTCGGCGCCCTTGGCTTCCCCGATGAACTCCTGCATCAGGAAGTTGGCGTACAGGCCCCGCAGGGCCTCGACGATGCCACGCGAAGCGCTGGCCTTCTCGGTGAGGATCACGCCCCGTCCCTGGGTGCCCTCGTTGAGCTTCACCACGTGCGGCGGCGGACCGAGCATCGACAGCAGGTCGACGGTGTCATCGGGGTTGTCGCCGAACACGGTGACCGGCATGTCGATGCCCTTGGCTGCCAGCAACTGGTGCGCGCGCAGCTTGTCGCGCGAACGCAGGATCGCATCGGACGGGTTGGGAGTGCGCGCGCCCATCAGCTCGAACTGGCGCAGCACGGCGGTGCCATAGCGGGTGATCGAGGCGCCGATGCGCGGGATGACCATGTCCACGCCGGTCATCGGCCGGCCCTTGTAGTGCATCGAAAAACCATCGGCGGCGATGCGCATGTAGCAGCGCAGCGGGTCGAGGATGCGAACGGTGTGGCCGCGCGCGCGGGCCGCCTCGACCAGCCGGCGGGTGGAGTACAGGGAGCTGTTGCGGGACAGGATGGCGAGCTTCATCGCGGCAGGATCGGACGGCAGGCGCGCAGCATAGCGCGGGCGTGTGGCGGGCGGATGATGCCCTGCAGGCCGCCGCATCTGCGTGCCTGCCGGGGCTGTGCGAAGATGGCTGTTGCCGGCTACAGGACAGGACACGGCCGGCTTACACAACCCAAGGAGAACCACAGATGCGAATGGGAATTCCGCTGTTGTTGCTGTTTGGCCTGATGGGGAGCGCCGCACACGTACAGGCTGCGCCAACCCACGCAGTCTCCCGACTCTACTTCGATGCCAACAACACCCTGATCGGCCAGGGCCTGCGCTACTGCACGGGCAAGACACAGCACCAGGGCGTTGCCTCACACGCCAATACCCGCTGGATCGATGTTTCCTACGCCTGCCAGGGCGACTCGACCGACGTTTCCTATGGCAGCTGGGTGCCTGCACAACTGCGGCAGGACTTCTGCACGCTGTATGACGCCTGCACGTCACTGATGCCGTGGCCGGAACCCGGCCTGCCCGGCACCCTCGGCAACGGCTTCTACTCAGACTGACAGCCGGTAGTCGCCGCACTGTCTCCGGCGATGGCAGCACCGTCGCCGGAGACCCCACCCACTACACCCCGGAGACTTCATGCCGTTGACGATCCTTCCGCGTTTCTCCGAAGTGGATGTACTCGGCCACGTCACCAACACCGCCCTGCCCGTCTGGTTCGAGGAAGGTCGCCAGGAGATCTTCCGCCATTTCAGCCGCGAGGCCAGCATGCGCGACCTGACGATGATCCTGCGCCGCTACGAGATCGACTTCCTGCAGCAGATACAGCCGGGACACGAAGTGCGCATCGAGACCCGCATCGAGAACATCGGCCGCTCCTCGCTGTCGATCGTGCAGCAGGCGTTCCAGTTCGAGGCCCTGGTGGCCAGCGGGCGCTGCGTGATGGTGCATTTCGACTACACAACCAACGCCTCGCGCGCCATCGATGCAGAGCAGCGCCGGGCATTGTCAGGGCTGTTTACCGAGGAGTATGCGCAACAGGTGCAGGCGGCAGGCGCATGAGCCATACGGAAGTCCGGTCATCCGCACCCGGTACTGCCCGCAGCCCATTTCTTCAGCTTTTCCAGCGCTTTCCCGGCCTGCATCGACGACGCATGCCGGAACCTCCCTGTTTGATTCGACGCAGTCTAACCTGTGACTGAGGGCCGCTGATCCGCGCGGGGCAGGCGCAGCGAGAAGCCCCCATCGCGGACACGCACGGCCAATGCGGTTTCCCGCCATTCCACAGGCAGCGCCAATGCCGTATGTGGCGTGGGGATGCGTGTGATCGCCTCGAACGTCCAGTGTTCCTCATAGGCTTCGCAGCGAAGCGTTCCGTCATCGCCGACCGCGATGACATCGATCCAGGCCCCACTCCGGGTCTTGCCAGTGCCGCCCATCGCACGGCGGCCAATGGCCTGCCAACGCCCCTGCCAGTGGACGAGCCATACGCCCTCGATGGGACGCAGATCCCCATCAAGCACGCTTCCCGCCACCACCACGCATCGACCGGACGGGCTGGCAATGACCGTCTCCAGATCGCAGGCATGACGGTCACTGGGCGTGCCATCAAGACAGAGCGCGTACGGGCAGATGCGCGCGAACAAGGTCGGATGCGCAGTCAGGCGCAGGTCGTCGGGAAGCAGCGGGATGGCCTGCAGCACCCGGGCATCAGGCAGGACATGCCGCAACACCTGCGGCACTCCGGCGGCCAGCGCCGGATGCTCCTGTTCCAGCCATAAACCCCGGCAGGGGCGCAGCGTGGTCGATCGACTGGGAATATCCCGCAACCACATCGCGGCTTCGGCATCCCCGCCAAGCTGCCGGCGCTCGTGCAGTTCCTGCCAGAACAGGCTGGGAACAATCGCCAGCAGGTGCATCACCCTCTTGTCCGCTTCGTCGTAGACGATCACCGCTTCGCTGCGATCACTGTAGCCACTGGCCACACGCAGCGCGCTGCCCGCCAGCGCCAGCCACTCGCCGCTGGCATCGTGGCTGCCTGCGGTGGATACGCCCTCGACAATGGCGCCATCGCGCAGCATCAGGGTGCCGTAGGCCGGCCCGCCCATGCCCAGCTCGCCCCAATCCAACAGCACATCATGCGTGGGCGGCCGGGGGGCGAAGGGCAGCTTCGCCCGCGAGCGCAGCAGTGCGCCCCCTACAGCATCGCCGACCAGATCGAAGTGCTGCAGCACGCCGCCCAGGGCAAGACATGCGACCAGGCCAACGACCACACCCCAAGGCGACCACCACACCACGCAGATCGCTACCCATATCAGGAACGGCAGCCACTGGGTGAAGCGGCGGAGGGCGATTCGATCAACGGTCATGCAGGCTGGGCGGCGGCGACTGTGCACCATTCAAACCCTCAACGCTCTGCCAGGCAATGGGGTTCGAGCCGGCAATGCCGCTAGACTCTCGCTGATGATGGAACCGATGACTGCCGTGAATCACCGGAATCTGCTGCAGGACATGCTGCCGCGATGGAGAGCACTGGCCAAGGCCCCGGGCCTGCCGCGCCGCACGCTTCGCCTGCCGGATTGGCAGGCGGACTGGAACGCAGGCATGGCCTTGCTTGCACGCCATGCGCGCAATGGCGGTGAATCTGCGGAGGAAACGCTGCAGGGACATGCAGCCCTGGAGCATGCCTACGGCTGGGAGACGGTTGCACAGACCGGCAGCAACCTGCTGCTGAAAGGCATCGACCGCGGCTTCGCCCCCGCGGCGTTGCAGCAGATGCATGCCGACGTAGCAGATCTCTGGCTCGAGCATGCGCGTTTGCTGGCCCTTGCCCGGGACAGCCTGCAACAACAAGGCCACGACATCGCGCTGGCTGCGTCGTTGCAATCACGTACAACGCAGCACTACGAGTACGCACTGCAGCTGTTGTCACTGGGCGTGCTGCTGGATGCGCAGGAACGCCTGCCGGCGCTGGTGGAGAAGGTGCTCTGCTTCGAAACCGACCGCGTGCTGGACTACCTCAGCGCGCCGGCACTCGGCCTTGCCGAAGCCAGCGATGCGATATTCCATCCGCGCCCGTTCGCCGAGCTGTTCGCGCCATTGCGCGACGGTGAAGCGTTCGACCCTTCACTGCTGTCCGGCTACCTGCAGGTGCAGTACCGCGACTTCTTCCTGCTGTCGCCCAAAGCCCAGAAGCGGACCCGACGCCTGACCGGACCGAACGCGTGGGGCTACTGGGCATTTGAAGTGGCTGCACTGGTGGTGCTGTATGGCGGTGACGACGCCACGCTGCGCACCTGCCCGCACTACCCTTCCGACCTGGTGGACTTCGCCCGGCGTTGAGTCAGGCGCCCGGCAGGCCGGAAACACCGCCGAATCGATTCTCTTCCTCGTTGCCCGGCAGGAGCATGACCGGGAAGAGGACGAATACGCCCAACGGGATGAAGGCGATCACGACGTACCAGCCAGACTCGTCGATGTCGTGCAGTCGTCGAACGGCCAGGGCCAGCATGGGCGGAAGGAGGACGATGACCGCGCAGACCGTCATGACCCACCCCAGCGTCCGGAATGGCTCGAAGGCCTCCCCGTCGAGCAGCACGGTGCCCGTCAGCCAGTATCCGCCGTCCATCAAGGTGTAGCCCACTGCCACCACAAGGGCAGCAGACAGGGAGTACGACCAGAACTCCTTCCGGTTGGATCGTCCTGAAAAATCAAAGCAACGCCTGAGGGGCAAAAGTGCGGCGATCATTCGCGCTCCGGGCAGCGGACGATGGGAGGCAAGGGTTAACGATCTTTTAGCATCCCCAAGCCCAGCACCAACTGAACCCTGCGACCCGGCGGGCCCGGCAGACAGCGGAGGTTGCAGGAGCCCGCCGCGGCAGCCGCGCAGCCAGAGACGCAGCGCGAACTACCGCACATTTCCATGGGCGTGGGCATTCTGAATCGGATCACTGGCTTGCAGCAGTGGCGGATTGGTCGAATTCCAGTTTTCCAGAATGGCGCCTCTGCTAGCGTCACGACTCACTCATGGATTCGAGGTTTTGAATGGCTGCGATTTCTTTTCCGCTGATGCTGGCACTGCTTTCCACCCAGGCCCCGATGGCCGCAAACGCGGAAGGTGACTACACCAGAGCCGCGGGGGCTTCGATCGGGCCTGGCATCTGCGACCCCGGCATGGACATGCTGCCGAACGGCGGAGGGGTGGTGATCCGGCGCTGCGGCACGAATGGAACGGTCGCTGGCGTTGGCAGCAATATCGATGCTGCGACGGCCAACGCCAATGGCTTCCTTGCCGTCGCCGAGGAAGGACCCGTCTGCAGTGTCTTCGCACGCGATCCCTATGTCAGCATCCCGGCACCGGGTGTTGGCATCAAAGCGGAATGCAGTTCCTCTCCGCTTTCCGCCTACGGCATGACGACCACCACTGCGGGACAGAACGTGCTTGAGCTGGCCATCAACCTGGCGGCGACGCAGGCCTGGTGCAATGTCGACTACTACTATGGGTCGGCGCATGGCTTTAAGTATCCCTACACCTGCAACCGCCCGGGCCAGTCCTGGAGCGTTGCCGGTCTTGGCTCCAGCGTCGACGATTCAAACGCAATGGCAATGCGGCTTGTGAAGAAATCATCCAAGACCGGTACGCACTGCTATTTTGACAACGCCGAGTTGAATGGCGTCGTCTTCCGCGCATACCTGCACTGCAACGGATCGACCTATACCGGTTTCGGGAGTTCCGTCACTGCCGCGGCCAAGGACGCGGCTGCGCAAGCGGGCGCATAAGCCACCCGGGCTGTGGTTCGGAAGAGCCACAGCCCGACGCATTGAAGAATGAGGTTCCGGCGCCGTTGCCACACGCTGGACTGGGGTGTGGTTCAACGATTGCGCCGCGTCTGCCTGGGGTGAATACCCTGGAGACATGGAGCGGGCGATGGGAATCGAACCCACGTCAGTAGCTCGAGAAGATCACAAAGAAATCCTTTCAAATCAAAAGCATGATACGGATTTCCGCTCCGCAATCGGCAAACCATCCGCATCGATTTTCGCAGGATTTTGCGCCTTGTTTCAGCAATTGCGGAGCGCTTTTGGCTACAGAATGCGTGGGAGGTAACCGAGCAATACCATCCAGAATAGGACCGTCAGGATCGCCGCAGCGCTCGCGCAAAACCCACTTACCACCATGAGCCACATTACCTGCCGCCCCCTATTATTGACGCCGAGCCGGCATCCCAACCATTGCCAGGCCCGCACTGGCCATGGGGTGGCCCTAGCTAGTGCCGCATCGAAGGCAAGTGGATCTGGCAATTGATCCAGCTTCACCAGCCGATCCAAGGTAGTCATTGACGACTCAATCGCGCCCGCATAGGTGCAGATCAACCCTCCGAGGAACTTCGAGGCGAGCACGAATCCCAACACCGCCAGGAGCAATGGAAGCGCCGCCTTGGTGCCAGGCAATGTGACCAATCCCTGCAATCGGTCTAGGTTGGCAGCCGCCAAGCCCAGGGCAGCCGCTGTACCAGTCACGAACCATGTAACAAAGACATCCAGCGACCTAAAGCCGCGGTCCGCGCCGCTGGCGAGCAGGGCCATGACGACTACATCGGCATATCTCGCTTTCGCATCATCCGCCACGGTATCCCCCTCCCTTCGCGTTGCCCAACATCCTCGCAGAATGCTACCCCTGAGCCATCAAACGCGCCGTAGCTGCTGCAGCCCTGCCCTCACCCACTCCTTGCGGGTGTCCTTCAGGCGGGGCTTGGTCTCCTTCGGCGGTCGGCGCGGTTCCAGCGCTTCCTTGATTCGCGCCAATTCCACAGCCCGGCCTCGGCCAGACGCCGGACCTGTTGCTGCTGCTCTCGGGTAGGCGGTAAGCCGGGCAGCGGTTCGAGCGGTTCGCTCGGCTTGGCGTCCCAAAGCCGGGCCTCAGCCGCGCGCAGGCGCATCTCCGGGTAGAGCCTGGCCGCGCACCAGCGTTCGGCGTAACGCTTGCCTTGGGCGATGCTGGCGGCGCGCTCGTCCTTGGTCTGCCACATCTTCCGGGCATCGAGGTGAACACGCACGTCACGGTCCTTGGCCGGCATGACCTGGGCAATCTGTCGTCCACTCCACCACAGCACCCAGCTCTCCCCCATCTGGACCCAGCCAGAGGGTGGCGGTGCTGCGCGGAAGCCTTGGTAGCCGTGCGAGGGAAGCATGGCGGAGAGCATACGGCTGGACGCCTCAATCGCTGCGATTCGTTCAATGATCGGCCTTAACCGCTCAGATTCCCCCTGCCACTCCCCTATACGCCGCTCCATAGGTAAATCCCTACATGCCAGCGAGCGGTTTTCCTATTGCGAGCACCCAAGCCCGTTGAGACTTTCCTGCTGCCCACCGGGCATTTATCAACTTGACAATGGAGTGATCATGAAGATCCAAAGTGTCTTGCTTGGTTTGATCGTTGCGGCTGCCGGAGCAGCCAGTGCTGTAGGTGTCACTCCCACTGCCAATGCCGCATCGTTCCACACGTCTTGTGTCCCGATCGGCGGCGGCGTCGCCCAGTGCACTCAGACCTTCTGCCATGAAGGGCAATGCTGGGTCACCGACACCTGGACGCAGCCCGTACGCGAAGCATTGGTCCTGCAGTAAGGCCCTTGGCGCAGCGGCGTCTGCCGCTGCGACCTTTGGCATGGCATGGACCCCATAAGTCCCGTGTCAGAGAACCACGAGATCCTTCACGACCGCTTGCCCCTGCTGGAGGAGCTCAATCAGCAGACGGCCGCCGGCGACCTGCCGCCCATCTGCTCGTTGAGGTAGTTCGCCTGAAGCCTTGCCGCAGCCAAGACGTCCTCCTACGCAAAACTGTCTGGACGGCCTCTTAGAGGTTCACCTGGCGAAGCGAGGCCCCCCATCGAGCTGCTGCACGACCGCGACAATCGCGCTGTCGTTCTTGGCGTAGGCCGTCGCCAGCATCCGTCCACCCTTCGGCGACCAATCGCCAAGCACAAGCTCCGTACCCAAGCTCTGCTTCGGGAGGCCCGCATCTATGGCAGCGCGCTCATAACTCGGCCACAGCTTGTCGATCACAAGCCCTAGCTCTTTCGTCAGCTGCTCCATTGTGAAATCTGCCCGGAAGCTCGCTTGGATGGCGAGTTCGTAGATGCGAAGAAAGAACTGAGTGGACCCGCGTGCCGCCAACACCAAGTTGTGCTGCGGGATCAAGAGCACCTTTGCGCCGGACGAATGGGCCCCGGTTAGCGCGTCTTCTGCGAGGGTATCAACCGCAACAAGGAGCTGGTCAGGGCGCAGCAGAACGTTGAGGATGCTTATAGCGGGCTCGTCTAGGCATCCGCGATCTATCGCCGCCCCCGCCCCACCTGTCGAGACCACAATGAGCGCCGAGATCAATGAAATCCTGGACCGCCTACAAGCATGCGAGGCCGGCCTCGAAATGCACCGCGGTTACCTCAAGGCAATGGAGCATGCACTTCGATGATGCGAAAAGTCACAGCAACCTATTGTTCTTAAAGGAGGTCTAATGGGATTAGTGCCTTCCGTACCAACACCAATACCAGCTATTTCAGGCGCTGCGTACCAACACATTGCGTCGGCAAGCCTACTTCCGGCCGTGCCCCAATGCTACCGACGGGAGGGCAGCTGGGCCACGAAGTAATCAGGCCTCCCCGCCGCCGCCCATTGACGGACCGCCTTGCAAACGAACTCTTTTGCGTCCATGGCATCCACCGGGGAGGTGTCGCTGTGAACCTAGTAGTCCACCCATCCGTATTCGTCCACCGGTTCCACATCACAGGATAGGTGTAGCAGGAACTTTGCATCCTCCTGCTCGTCATCAACAGGCTCGATCCCGAGCTCTTCCCGCAACTCCTGGGCTAGCCGCTTGGCATGCGACCTGACAGTGTCAACGACGACAATCCCATGAGCCATTACGTCCTCAGCAATCAAGGACGTTGAACGCGAGGCGCTAATAACAGGGATTCTCATGCGACCGCCAGTGCTGGAGATGAGGATGGATCGTGCCGCGATCCTATCGCACCCACTGAGACACAGCAGGCAGGCGTCATCAGGGCCGTCCCGACAGGATTAATCGCCCCGAGTCGAGTCTTAGTCGACCCTGAGCCGGCGCGGCGCTATTCGGCTCTTAGCCAGCTGCTGATTTCGCCTAGGTATCCCGTGATAGCATCTTTGAAATCAGGCACAGCTGGGGAAGGCGATGTCTCAAGGAAGAATCGTAGCGTGGCTTTCTATAGCCGCAATCGCCGGAATAACGGCTTGGTATGGGATCACCGCTGTCCGAAATGACACAGTGTCCAACAGCTCAAATGCAGAGCCCCTTGGCCCACAGCACCTACCGATCTCGCCAGTAGCGAGAGAAAGTACACCCGGTGCACTTGACTCGCAGCTTTGGAGCAATGCCGACTCTCAATCGGTGGCGGCACATTTCAACACCCTGCGCTCACGTGCAGAAGTCGGCGATATGGTGGCGCAACGAGAACTGGCAAAGCTGTACCAACAGTGCTCGGTATTCAGTCTATCTCCAGCGAATATGTATTCGACCTTGGATGCATATGCGGCTGTTCGTGGCGTCCCTCAAAGCACCTACGACGGAATCAAGAAGCGCTTCTCGACCATTTGTTCCGCAGTAGATGGTGGCCAAGTAATACCGCAAGATGCATACACCAACTGGTTCGAGCGAGCTGCGAACCAAGGTGACGCGTACTCCAAGGTTGCGGTGGCGTCCAAGAACTGGGCAGCGCTAAAAGCAGATGACTATCTATCGCTAGCGCGCGACGTGATCCACTCGGGTGACCCGGAAGCCATCTTCTCCCTCGGTGATCTTCTTGCGCTCGCTCCAGATTCTGGAGATTTCGCAGAGTTCAAGCGCGCCACAACAGGACCATATGCCAATTACGCCTGGGGCATAGTGGCATGCCGATTGGGCGCAGATTGCGGCTCCGGATCCTATCGATTGGATTCGCTCTGCATCAATACAGGCATATGTGGAGCAGGAGATTTTGAAGACGCCATTAGGAACAATGTGGTTCCTGCTGGACAGCAAGAATCGCTGGACAGAGCGATAGTAGAAGTAGAGAGAGCAGTTGGGAAGAAGCCATCTTAAAAAGGACAACTTCGTGAATCGAATTTCCAGAAAGATGAAGTGGAGCACCGCCGGGCTGGTTTTCTTGGCGTTTGCCGCCATCGCTGCAACAGTATCGATCAATGCCAGCTCGTATCCGTACAACCAAGTTGTGGCAGCGCAAAACATGTCGGCCTACGAAATGGCGGAGCTACGAATCGCCGGCCTTGCCGGTTTGGCGGGCATGTACCGAGTCACGCATGGCATTGCTTCTTTGCCTGTCGGCAGCAGGATCAAGGTGACTTGGGGTGATGGGTCGGTCGAAGAAGCCGCTGTTACTTGCCTCAGTGGAATTCCCTGCGTCCAGCCTCTGCCGGGAACTCAGAAACCGCCGAGTGGCGGCGGTGGTGGTGGTGGTGGCATGGAGGACGGCGGGCCGGGTGGTGGGTTTGGTGGGCCTGATTGTTCTGTCAGGCCCCGTACCGGGACTGCATGTACTGAGGCTAACGGCATCCGCAGATGCGAGACCTTCGACGACACGATGGTGGACTGCGGATTCGGCTGATCCATAGCTCCCACCGACAGCAGTTTTGCCCCCTTGGTTCAAGGGGGCATTTTCTTGCCTGTCGCTCTTGGCGTCCCAGCTTCTCATAGGCGGCGGTGATCTGGGCGGAATAGCACATGGCGCGATCTGACACGCCCCGCCGTTCATTCGCCGTGACGCCGCAGCTTAGTGGCCGGTCACGTCGATCAGCGCGAAATGGCCAGATGCGCTGAACTGCATCGCATTGTCGGACTGGGGGATCAAAGCGGCAGCGCCGGCATAGTAGAAGCGCCCCGAACCCGCTTCACCCGTCCCATCCCCCTGCGGCCCGGTCAGGCGGGTGTCCACACCACGCTCAATCCACTGGCACGAACGAGACGAGATAACCGCGTAGCGCCGACCGGCCGGCACCTGCATATAGGCGCCCTCTGCCGCCCCGAACGGGGCAGTCGTTACGCCCATGATGCGTAGGGGCTTCGCCCAGGAGGCGAATGCCAGCTCGCCGGTGTGCTCTCGGTAGATCTCGATTCCGGTCTTGCCCGGCGTTCCAGTCACAACCGAGTCGTATACCCACACCGTACCGAAAACAAGCGACGAGCCCGTGTAGGCTGACACCCGCCAGTTGTTGCCGCCGAGATTGGTCAGAATAACGCTGAGTCCGAAGTTGTTGTTCGGACCGGTGACCGCTACCTCGGGGCTTTTGGCCTGGAAGTCACGCGTGACGTATCGCCCGGGCAGCGCTCCGCTACAGGTTCGACAAGGCCAGAGAGGCGGCCGGTATTGCAAAGAGGGAATTCCAGTTCCGAGACCTCCGCGCCAAGGCTGGTACGGACAAGGCCGATTCGGCAAAGGACATTCGCGAAGCGCAGGCGCAGTTGGGGCATTCGTCGGTCATTACAACCGAGGTCTACCTGCGGGAAAAGAGAGGATCGAAGGCAACCCCGACTCGATAGCCCCTTAGATTACGGCTGTACCCGGCGCCTGACACATTGCAGAATCGCCGGCGTTTTTACAGAATGCGGCCGCCACATCTACTGAACGGAATGAGCAAAGACGCTACCGAGGGAGTACCGCCCGAGGACCGACGAACTTCTCTACCACTATTGTTCGCCGGAAACATTCTTGGCGATCTGCAGTGGCAAGAATATTCGTTTTTGCGACATATTCTCGATGAACGACTATCTCGAGATGCATTGGGGTTACAGCATGTGGCAGGAAGCCGCTACTCAGCTCGCAGACAGCTTAGGACAGGAATTTCTAGATCGAGTGGACGCCGTCATAAGTGGCTCAGGATTTGCCGCCCTTCCACTTGCCTCCTGCTTTTCCACCAATGGCGACACGCTCAGCCAATGGAGAGCATACGCAAGCGATGGCCTCGGCTTCTCTATTGGCTTTGATGCAAGGCGGATTCTTGGGCTACCTGCAAATCCTCTCGCGGTCAGCTACAGCGAAGAGCAACAGGTCTTCGAGATCGCTCAGTACGTCAAAGTCGCTCACTTGGTGATGCAGAAAGAACCAGAGAACGATATAAAGCTGTTCGAGCTTGCGTTCCGGCTGGCAATGGATCTGAGCTCCTACAAAAACCCCGCTTTCGCCGAGGAGAGCGAGGTGCGTCTGGTCCACTTGGCCCGATATGAAGAATCGGCAAACGGCCGAAAATTGATCGATTTCCAGGGAACAGCATTCGGCGAGGAGTACGCTCCGCAGCCGATCAAATTCTTCATGAAACAAGGATCGCCAGTGGCATACATCGACTTAGACTTCATTGGACCGGATGGCGAGAACCCCATCCGCAGCGTCATAGTCGGCCCCAAGAATCAAAGCCTGACCACTTCAATTTCTGTCATGCTGGAGACGCTTGGACTGCCTGGAGTAGATGTGGTGAAGTCCAAGGCGTCTCATCGATGACGCCCTCGCCCGCGCGAATTGCGGAGCGGCCAAGATATTGCGGAGCGCTTACATATGCCGCAAACCCTTGGGAGACATGGAGCGGGCGATGGGAATCGAACCCACGTCAGTAGCTTGGGAAGCTACAGCTCTACCATTGAGCTACGCCCGCATTGCGGGTGAAAGTCTATGCGGAGCGGCCGGTGTTGCGCAATGGTGGCCGCCGCAATGGTGGCCGCCGCACCCGCCGGGCATGGCCCGGCGCTGCCGTGCAGGCATCCCAGGCACCTTGCGGTGCCCGGGATGTTGCATTCATCAGAAGCTGCCACCCACGGTGGCGAAGATCGTCGCGTCACGGGCACGCTTCTGCGCGGCCGTGGTGCTCAGGCCAACGTTGCCCTGCAGGCCGAACAGGTCCATGCGCGCACCCAGAACAGCGGTGGCGTAGTTCTTGTCGAAGTCCAGGCCCGGCACGCGGTAGCTGCCCAGTTCCGGCAGGGTCTGCAGCCACGCGCTGGCCTGCTTGGTGTCCTCGAACTCGTGGTCGTAGGTCACCTGCACGTACGGCTTGACGGTGCCGCCATCGAAGCGGGCCTGCCAGCCGACGCGGCCGACGGTCGAGTCGACGTTCTGGCGGTCGTAGCCCAGCGCGGTGGCCAGCGTGCCCGCAGCAGCGCTTTCGCTGTAACCATCGATCTTCACCTTCTGCCAGATCACCGCAGCGATCGGGCCGTGGCGGAAGCCGCCTTCGGTGCCGAACTCGTAACCGGCATTCAGTGCAGCGGTCAGGTTGCTGCCGTCCGGCGAGCCACCGTGTTCGCGGGTGGCCGGGCCCAGCTGGACCTTGCGGTTCACGTCATACGACAACCAGGTGTAGCTGACCTGGCCGTTGACCCAGACGCGGTCGCCATACCAGGCAGCGAACAGGCCGGCGGTGGTGTCCTTCTGGGTGAAGTCGCCACGGCTGTTGCCGAAGTCGGCACTCATGCGACCGAAGCCGGCGAAGCCGCCGACCACCACGCCGTTGCGTGCCCAGTCGACACCGAACAGGCCGGCCGGCGCCACGCCGTCGTACAGGTCGGCGTGGTCATAGCGCTGCAGGTCACCGCGCACGCCACCCCACCACGACAGGCCATCGGCCGGACGGGCGCCCAGGTGGTTGCTGACCTGGTCGGCACGCGAACGGCCGACGGTCTGTGCCGAGTGGCTCAGCACCTGCTGCAGGCGCGGAGCCTCCAGCACCGAGACGGCGTACTGGCCCAGCAGCTGGTGACCGGTAACGGTGGGATGCACGCCATCGGCGAACAGATAGGTCTGGTACGCATCGGGGCTGACGTAGGTGGTCGGGTTGCAGCCGATGATGCTGCCCGTGGTGTTGGCCGGGTTGATCTTGCAGGCGGTGCCGGTGACGTTGGTGAAGCCGTACATGCCCGGGTTGGCGGTCACTTCACGCAGGATGCTGAAGGTATCGAGCGGAATGAACTCGATGCCCGCCTGCTTCAGGCCGCCATACAGCGCCTTGTTGTAGCCGACCGACATGGCGGTGGCAGCCGCCGCGTTCGGGCCGCGGAACTGCGGGGTGATGCCCACGTCCGGCAGGTTCGGCACCAGCACGTACTGGGCACCGGCCTGCTTCAGGGCACCGACCAGCGCGATCTGGTCGGTAACCGCCGCACCGATGATGCCCTGCACCTGGGCCGGCGGCGCACCCGCACCGGCAGCGCCGGCGGCGGCAAACAGGTCGTTTGCGCCACCCCAGACGGTATACAGGGCGTTGCGGTCAGCCTTGCCACCGTTTGCCGCCAGGTAGCGGGCCGCCTGCGACTTCAGAGACGGGATCGCGCCGAGGGCACCGCTGCCTTCGACCGACACGCGGGCGCCGCCGACAGCGTAGTTGTCGCCGTTCTGGCCGTTGCCGTTGGGGTCCTTGTTGAGGCCGTAGTAATTGGCGACCTGCTGCGACCACACCCAGCCCGGGTTGGTGGTGAACTGGCCGGAGAGCCCCTGCGTGGCCTCGGGCAGCAGCGGGCGGAAGTAGCCGGCGTCGGTGAGGCTGTCACCGAAGAACACCGCCTTGGAGTACGGATTTTCGCCTGCCATGGCCGGCAGCGCGGCCAGTGCGATCGCAGCCGCCATGAGGGAGCGGATCGGGTGTTTGCTGAGCTGCATCTAGGAACTCCTGTGGGGTAAACAAGTTGGAATCCGGCGCACGTACGCCGGCGCACGGTCAATGGTTTCACCGCGCCGCCGTTTGCTCACGCTGCGCCGCCGCATGGATTGTCGCCTGACCACGCCGAAACCTGCTGTGCCGGAGCTGGCGCCCGGTTCAAATTACAAACGTTCCGATCCCGACGGGCTATCAGCGACAATGCAGGGATGAACATCCAGCTCAACGGCGAACCCCGCACCCTGCCCGCCTCGGCGACCCTCCACGACCTGCTTGAGGCCGAGCAGCTGCTGCAGCGCCGGGTGGCGGTGGAGGTCAACGGCGAGATCGTCAGCCGCAGCCGCCATGGCGAGCATGTCCTGGCCGAAGGCGACGTGGTGGAGATCGTGCACGCGCTGGGTGGGGGCTGAGGCCGTCCCGCGTAGTGCCGGCCGCTGGCCGGCAATCCGACGCTGTCAGGCACCCTGCATCTGCCGGCCAGCGGCCGACACTAACCCTACCCATCCACGGCCTGCACGCCATTGCGTGATCCCATCTTCAGGCGGATAAGCGATAATCGCGCCATGAACGTTCATGTCTCCCCCGATTCGCTGGTGATCGCCGGCAAGACCTATGGCTCGCGGCTGCTCACCGGCACCGGCAAGTTCAAGGATCTGGAAGAAACCCGCCTGGCCACCGAGGCTGCAGGCGCCCAGATCGTCACCGTGGCCATCCGCCGCACCAACATCGGGCAGAACCCGGGCGAGCCGAACCTGCTCGACGTGCTGCCGCCGGAGCGCTACACCATCCTGCCCAACACCGCCGGCTGCTACACCGCCGAAGACGCGGTGCGCACCTGCCGGCTGGCGCGCGAACTGCTGGACGGCCACAACCTGACCAAGCTGGAAGTGCTGGGCGACCAGAAGTCGCTGTACCCGGACGTGGTGCAGACCCTCAAGGCCGCCGAACAGCTGGTCAAGGACGGCTTCGAAGTGATGGTCTACACCTCCGACGACCCGATCCTGGCCAAGCGCCTGGAAGAGATCGGCTGCGCTGCGGTGATGCCGCTGGCCGCGCCGATCGGTTCGGGCCTGGGCATCCAGAACAAGTACAACCTGCTGCAGATCATCGAAGACGCCAAGGTGCCGATCATCGTCGACGCCGGCGTGGGCACCGCGTCGGATGCGGCGATCGCGATGGAGCTGGGCTGTGATGGCGTGCTGATGAACACCGCCATTGCCGGTGCGCGCAGCCCGGTGCTGATGGCCAGTGCGATGCGCAAGGCGGTCGAGGCCGGCCGCGAGGCCTTCCTGGCCGGGCGCATCCCACGCAAGCGCTACGCCAGCGCCTCCTCCCCGGTGGATGGGTTGATCGGCTGATGACCAATCCCTTCGACAGCGCCGGTTCCAAGGCCCCGCCCAAGCCCTTCACCGTGAGCGAGGGCCGCCGCGAGGTACGCAGCTTCGTGTTGCGCCAGGGCCGCTTCACGCCTGCCCAGCAGCGCGCGTTCGACGAACGCTGGCCGCGCTTCGGCATTGACTACAACGGCCAGCCGCGTGATCTGGACGCCACCTTCGGCCGCCCGGCGCACAAGGTGCTGGAAATCGGCTTCGGCAACGGTGCCGCGCTGCGCTTCGCCGCCCAGCATGATCCGTCGCGTGACTACATCGGCATCGAAGTGCATGCGCCCGGCGTGGGCCGGCTGCTGAACGCGCTGGCCGACGACAACGCCGACCATGTGCGCCTGTACCACCACGATGCGGTGGAAGTGCTGCAGAACGAGATTGCCGATGGCGCGCTGGATGAAGTGCGCATCTACTTCCCGGACCCGTGGCACAAGAAGCGCCACAACAAGCGCCGCCTGCTGCAGCCTGCATTTGCCGAGCTGCTGGTGCGCAAGCTGCGCCCGGGCGGCCGCCTGCACTGCGCCACCGACTGGGAAGACTACGCCGAGCAGATGTGGGACGTGCTCGACGCCACCGCTGGCCTGGTCAACCGCGCCGGCCCGCGTGGCAGCGTGCCGCGCCCGGACTGGCGGCCGCAGACGCACTTCGAGACCCGCGGCCAGAAGCTCGGCCACGGCGTCTGGGACCTGCTGTACGACCGCACCTGACGATCGCCTGAGGACACCGCGCCCCACATGGATACCGCGCTGACGCTGACCAACGACATGAAGCTCGTGCTCGGGCTGGTCGGCTTCACGATGGCGATGTTCCTGTTCGAGCGCATCCGCGCCGACGTGGTCGCGCTGGTGGTCTTGGTGGTGCTCGGTGTCACCGGGCTGATCGCGCCGGAGGAAATCTTCGGCGGCTTCTCCGGTAACGCGGTGATGAGCATCATCGCCACCACCATCCTCGGTGCGGGCCTGGACCGCACCGGGGCGCTGAACCGGCTGGCCGCCTGGCTGTTGCGACGCGGCCATGGTGTCGAGCAGCGGCTGCTGATGATGACCACGGCCATTGCCGGCCTGAATTCCTCTTTCATGCAGAACCCGTCGGTGATGGCGCTGTACCTGCCCGTTGCCTCGCGACTGGCCGCGCGCACCGGGTTGACCCTGCAGCGCCTGCTGCTGCCCATTTCGGCGGCAATCGTGATGGGTGGTGCGCTGACCATGGTCGGCAATTCACCGTTGATCCTGCTGAACGATCTGCTGGCCTCGGCCAACAACAACCTGCCTTCCGGCCTGGCCACGATCGAGCCGCTGCGCATGTTCGCGCCGCTGCCGATCGGCGTGGCGCTGCTGATCGCTTCGCTGCTGTATTTCCGCTACTACGGCGACCGCAAGCTGATCGAGGAAGAGAACCTGGTCAACGACGGGGTCACGCCCGCGCGCACCGAGAGCTACTTCGCCAAGACCTATGGCATCGAAGGCGATGTGTTCGAGCTGGTGGTCAGTGCCGAAAGCCCGCTGGTGGGCATGACCCTGGGCGAGGCCGAGAACCTGCACGATGCCCCGCTGCTGCTGGCCCTGAAAACCGGCAATGACACCCGCCTGGCGCCACCGGCGGAGATGCGCATCTGGGTCGGCAGCGTGCTCGGCGCGATGGGCCCGCGTGAGCAGATCAACGATTTCGCGCAGAACCAGTTCCTGCGCATGTCTTCGCGGCTGAAGCATCTGGGCGACCTGTTCAACCCCAGCCGCGCCGGCATTTCCGAGGCCGTGGTGCCACCGACCTCGAACGTGATCGGCAAGAGCGCGGCCGATCTGCGCCTGCGCAAGGAGCGCGGCATCAGCCTGCTGGCGATCAACCGCGACAAGCAGGTGATCCGCGAGGACGTGCGCGACGTGCAGCTGCGCGCCGGCGATATGCTGGTCTTCCACAGCATCTGGACCGACCTGGCGCAGGCCGCCCGCAGCCGTGACTTCGTGGTGGTGACCGACTACCCGACCGGCGAGCAGCGCCCGCACAAGTTCAAGATCGCGATGGCGATCTTCGCCTTGACCATCCTGATCGCGCTGACCAGCAAGCTGCCGGTGGCACTGACGCTGATGACCGGCGTGGCCGGCATGCTGCTGACCGGCGTGCTGCGCATGGACGAAGCCTACGCCTCGATCAACTGGAAAACGGTGTTCATGATGGCCGGGCTGATCCCGCTCGGCTGGGCGATGGATTCCAGTGGCGCGGCGGCATGGGTGGCCGGCCATACCATCGACAAGCTACCCACCGGTATTCCGGTGTGGGTGCTGGAGGTGGCACTGGCGCTGCTGACCACGGCGTTCTCGCTGGTGATCAGCCATGTGGGCGCCACCATCGTGATGGTGCCCATTGCGGTGAACCTTGCGCTGGCGGCGGGCGGCAACCCGACGGCGTTCGCGCTGATCGTGGCGCTGTCGGCGTCCAACAATCTGATGACGGCCTCCAACCCGGTGATTTCGATGATTACCGGCCCGGCCAACTACACCCCGCGCGAGATGTGGCGGGTCGGCGGCCCGCTGTCGCTGATCTACACCTGCGTGGTGGTGCTGATGATCAACCTGATGTTCTGAGGGTTGGGTTTTGTTGGCAGGGCTGCGCCCTGCACCCGCAGAGGCAACGGCAACGGCCGAAGCAACAGCAACAGCGGGCTATCCGTGGGATGGCGGGGTGGGTCCGGTTGCGGGGGACGCTGCAAGTACGTCCCTGTAAGCTCGGTCGCCGCATCCATGCGGCTCACGCCCCCGCAACCGGACCCACCCCGCCTTCGACAGATTGCCGCGAGCTGTCGAAACGGCATTCTGTGCTGCGGTTGGTAGATGTCGACCTTGGTCGACACGGTAGATCCACGCCATGTGTGGATGGATCTCTGGATATCTGTTGATCCGGTGGGTGCGGACCGTTGGTCCGCACACCGATAGGTCAGGCCAGGTAGATTTGCCCGTCGCGCACATCCACCGGCACGGCGCGCAGGCGGTCGCCCTTGCAGGGGCCGGCGATGCAGTCGCCGCTGTCCAGCGCGAACGAGGCGCCGTGGGCGGCGCACACCAGGTAGCCTTCGCGGCTCTTCAGGAACTGGCCCGGGGCCCAGTCCAGGCGACGGCCGGCGTGCGGGCAGATGTTCAGGAACGCGCGCACCTGCGCGCCGTCGCGGTACAGCACCAGCGATTCGGCATCGCCATCAACCACCGCTTCGACCTCGGCAAACGCGCCATCGGCAATGGCATCAAGGGCGATCAGGGCAGCGGCGGCAGTCATGGCGAAGGCTCGGACAGTAAACGCGCATTGTCGCACGCCCGCTCAGGTGACTGGCTGCAACATGAACACAAGTCATTGATTCGTAATAAGCACAGGCTATATTTAACGAGTTTTTCACTCAATGACAGTGGCACCTCCCGATACTCTGGTTTCGCTGATCCCAGCCTATCGAGCCGCCATGTTCAATCGCGCATCCGCCTTCAACCAGTTCCGCACCCTGTTCGCGCCGCGCAAGCCGCGTCACCCGCTGGTGCGTGTTGCCGTGGGCCTGCTCGGCCTGGCGATCCTGGCCGCGATGGTGTTCATCGGCGTGTTCGTCGGTGCGGCGATGATCCTGGTCGGCCTGGCGTGGAAGCTGCTGGCTTCGCGCAAGCCGGGCGTTGCCCGTCCGGTCGATCCGACCGTGGTCGAGGGTGAGTTCCGCGTGGTGCGCAAGCCGGTGCTGCCGGCCTCGCGTTGATCCACGCCCTACGCGCCCGCTGACGGCGGGCGCCATGCGTTCTAGACTGCGGGCACGCCCTTCCTGGATGCCCGCATGTCCGATGTCTCCGATGTGATCCTTGCCGTAGCCCTGCCGCGTGTGCCGGTAGCCGGTGGCGGCAGCTTCCCCGTGCACCGTATCTACTGCGTCGGCCGCAACTTCGCCGACCATGCCCGCGAAATGGGCGCAGCAGTGCCGGCGGCCGACGATCGCGGCCGTCCGATGTTCTTCAGCAAGCCGGCCGATGCGATCGTGGTCGGCCACGACGATGCCATTCCCTATCCACCGGCAACCGCCAACCTGCACCACGAAGTGGAGCTGGTGGTGGCGATTGGCCGTGACGCGCCCGTGGGCGAGCTGGCCATGGCCGACGCCGACGCGCTGGTCTACGGCTATGCCGTGGGACTGGACCTGACCCGCCGCGACCTGCAGGCCGCCGCCAAGGACAAGGGCCACCCGTGGGATGCGGCCAAGGGCTTCGATGCTTCCGCGCCGATCAGTGAAATCGTCCACGCCGAGGAAGTCGGCGACCTGGCCGCGCTGAACCTGTCGCTGGAGGTCAACGGCGAAGTGCGCCAGCAGGCGCTGCTGGACCAGATGATCTGGAACGTGCCGGAGATTCTGCATGAGCTGTCCAAGCTGTGGCAGCTGCGTGCCGGCGACCTGGTGTTCATGGGTACCCCGTCCGGAGTGGCCGCGCTGAAGCCCGGCGACCGCTTCAGTGCCCGCCTGGAAAACGTGGCCGAGCGCCACGGCGTGATCGCCGGCTGACATCACCTGCGCTACCCTGCGCGCTGTCCACTTCCCCCACCGGAGAAAAACAACAATGGGAATGCTCACCGAGTTCAAGGAATTCGCGATGCGCGGCAACGTCATCGACCTCGCCGTCGGCGTGGTGATCGGCGCGGCCTTCGGCAAGATCGTGACCGCACTGGTCGAGAAGATCATCATGCCGCCGCTGGGCATGCTGATCGGCAAGGTGGATTTCTCGCAGTTGGCGTGGACGTTGTCACCGGCCAGCATCGGTGCCGACGGCAAGGAAATCCCGGCCGTGGTGATCGGCTACGGCGACTTCATCAATACGCTGATCCAGTTCGTGATCGTGGCTTTCGCCATCTTCCTGGTGGTCAAGACGATCAACCGCCTGTCGCGCAAGCAGGAAGCCGCCCCGGCCGCACCGGCCGAGGAAGTGGTGCTGCTGCGCGAGATCCGCGACAGCCTGAAGAAGTAAGGCCGCCTACCGGTAGTGCCGGCCGCTGGCCGGCAACATCGGAACATGCGGGAGCCGGCCAGCGGCCGGCACTACCGCGACTGCACGAAAGCCCCGCCCCGGCGGGGCTTTCGCTTTGCCGGTCATGGCGGAAAACAGCGTTCGCGCCAGCCATGACCTCCCGCCCATGCGCCGGGCTGAACGACTGTTAAGCTCCAAGGCTTGGTCCCTTCCCGGAGCTGTCCATGCGTCGCCGCGTCCTTGCCATCGCATCCTCCCTCGCCCTGCTGGCCGCCCCGGCCTTCGCGGCGCCGCACACCACCACCCTGCCCCCGGCGTCGCTGTCCACCGCTGCGCAGCTTCGCGACCAGGCGCTGGCCGATGACACCGGCTGGAAAGTGGTTGAATCGCTCACCACCGAAATCGGCCCGCGCATCGCCGGCAGCGAGGCCGACGCCCGCGCCGTGGCCTGGGCCGAAGCCAAGTTCAAGGCCCTCGGCTTCGACAAGGTGTGGAAGGAACCGGTGACGTTCCCGAAGTGGGAGCGCCGCAGTGAACACGCCGCGGTGACCGGCAGGAACCCGCAGCCGCTGCAGATCACGGCGCTGGGTGGCAGCCCGGGCGGCACCGTTGAAGCCGAAGTGGTCCGCTTCGCCGACCTGGCCGCACTGCAGGCCGCACCGGCCGGTTCGCTGAAGGGCAAGATCGCGTTCGTCGATTACCAGATGCTGCCGTTCCGCGATGGCCGCGACTATGGCCGTGGTGGCGCGATCCGCAGCAAGGGCCCGTCCGAAGCGATCCGCAAGGGCGCGGTCGGTTTCCTGATGCGCTCGGCCGGTACCGACTCGCATCGCGTGCCGCACACCGGCATCACCCGCTTCGACGACGGCCTGACCCCGGTGCCGTCTGCAGCACTGTCGGTGCCCGACGCCGACCAGCTGGCCCGCCTGCTGGCACGTGGCAGCACCACGGTGAAGGTGGCGCTGGACTGCGGTTGGGATGGCACCGCCACCTCGTACAACGTGATCGGTGAGATCACCGGCCGCAGCCTGCCGAAGGAAGTGGTGGTGATCGGCGGCCACCTGGATTCCTGGGATCTGGGCACCGGCGCGGTGGATGACGGCGCGGGCGTGGGCATCACCATGGCCGCCGGCCACCTGATCGGCCAGCTGAAGCAGGCGCCGAAGCGCACCATCCGTGTGATCGCGTTCGCCAACGAGGAGCAGGGTCTCTACGGCGGCAAGGCCTACGCCGAGGCGCATGCCAAGGACGTGGCCCTGCACCAGCTGGCGGCCGAGAGTGACTTCGGTGCCGGCCGCATCTATGCCTTCAATACCGGTTCGCCGAACCCGGAAGGCTCGCGCGAAGCGACGAAGCAGATTGCCGAAGTGATGAAGCCGCTGGGCATCGAGTACCAGGCCGACAAGGGTGGCCCGGGCCCGGACGTCGGCCCGTTGGCCGCCAAGGGTGGCGCGTGGGCATGGCTGGCGCAGGACGGCTCGGACTACTTCCACCTGCACCACACCGCCGACGACACGCTGGACAAGATCGACCCGAAGGCGCTGGCGCAGAACGTGGCCGCGTACACCGTGTTCGCGTACCTGGCCGCGGAAGCCGATGGCAGCTTCGGCAGCGAGGCCAAGGCGACCACGCCGCCGAACGAGTGATGCGGTAGCGCCGGGCCGCGCCCCATGACCTGTGGGCGCCATTGCAATGAGCGCATCGCAATGCGCGCGGAACCTCCCGCTCGGCATTGAAAAGGGTTCATGCCCGGCGAGCGCAGCGGCGAGAGCGGTGCGAACCAAGGTTCGCACCCACCGGGTAAGGGCGCACCCACCGAGTAATGGCGCATCCACCGGGCGATGGTGTGGGTCAGAGCCCTCGCCGTGGCGAGGGATCTGACCCGATCCTGTCAGCCCTCCCACACGCTGGTGTTGCGCACCCCCAGCAGCTTCGGGTTGAACAGCGGATCCTTGCCCGCCTGGCGATGCTGTTCGTAGTCGCGCAGCGCCGCCAGCGCTGGCTTCTGCAGCAGCAGGATGGCGATGATGTTCAGCCAGCTCATCAGGCCGACGCCGATGTCGCCCAGCGACCACGCGATCGTTGCACTGTTCACCGCTGAGTAGCCGGTCGCGGCCAGGAACAGCAGCTGGAACCCGCCCATCACCCACGGCGCGGGACGATCACGGCACAGGTAGCTGATATTGGTCTCGGCCATGTAGTACAGCGCCAGGATGGTGGTGAACGCGAACGGCAGGATCGCCAGCGCCACGAACGAGCGGCCGAAGCCCGGCAGCGCGGACTCCACCGCGTGCTGCACGAAGCGCGGCCCGGCTTCGACGCCAGGCAGATTGCCCAGCAGCAGGCGCGCCTCATCCGGAATGCCGTTCACAGCCGGGTCGTAGACGTTGTACAGGCCCGTGGACAGGATCAGGAAGGCGGTAGCACTGCACACCACCATCGTGTCGATGTAGACCGAAAATGACTGCACCAGGCCCTGCTTGACCGGATGGGTGACTTCGGCGGCGGCGGCTGGATGCGCACCGCTGCCCATGCCGGCCTCGTTGGACAACACGCCACGGCGCACGCCCCACTGGATGGCGGTGCCGATCATTGCACCGAACGCTGCATCCACACCGAATGCACTGCGCAGCACCAGCATGATCACCTCCGGCACTTTCTCTGCATTGAGCACCATCACCAGTGCCGCCACCAGCAGATACGCCACGGCCATCAACGGCACCACCCACTCGGCAACCCGCGCGATGCGGCGCACACCGCCGATCAGGATCGCGCCCAGCACCACCAGCAGAACCGCCGTGGTGGTCATCACCGGCACGTCCCAGGCTTCGTTCACCGCACTGGTGATCGCATTGGACTGGGTGCCGGCCAGCATCGCACCGGCCAGCACGGTGACCAGCGCAAACAGCACTGCATACCAGCGCTGGCCCAGGCCCTTTTCGATGTAGTACGCGGGGCCACCGCGGTACTGGCCCTTGGCATCGCGGTCCTTGTAGATCTGTGCCAGCGTGGATTCGATGAAGGCGCTGGAGGCGCCGAGGAAGGCGACGATCCACATCCAGAAGATCGCGCCCGGGCCACCAAAGGCGATGGCCATGGCAACGCCGGCGATGTTGCCGACGCCGACGCGGCTGGACAACGACAGCGACAGGGCCTGGAACGGTGACACACCGGCTTCGGAGCGCTCGTGCCGGAACATCAGGCGCAGCATCTCCGGCAGCGCGCGCAACTGGATGAAGCGGGTACGCACGCTGAAGTACAGGCCGGCGAGCAGGCAGAGCACCACCAGGTACGGGCTCCAGACGATGCCGAGGATGGTGTTGACGATGGATTCGATGTTCATCGGCAGCCCCTCAGAAGAACATGCCCAGGGCGACCTGGGGGCTGATGATGCGGCCGGTGTTGCGCCCGGCCACGGTGAATTCGACGCCGGCGATCAGGCCCAGCGACGGGCTGAAGTGATACTCCACAGCCGGCGCCAGGCTGACGTTGCGGCTGGCCGGACGGTGCTCTTCAATCCGCTCGATCGCACCACTGCCGTTGCGTGCGAAGCCGCTCAGACGCTGGCCGGTCTCGCGGCTGGCGGCCATTTCCATCACGCCCACCCAGCGCGAATTGAAGCTGTACTCGGCGCCTACCGACAGGCCCAGTACCGAGCCGCGCGAAATGTGCCCCTGGAAGCTGTCATCGGTGCCGTACACGCTGGTGCCGGAAATGGCCGTGCGCGACGGTGCCGGCCCGGCGCTGAGCTGTGCGCGCCAGCGCACGGGGCGGTCATTGCCCAGCCACACCACCTGCTGCACGCCCAGCGCTGCGGTGGTGCGCTGCACGCCGTCACCCTGCGCGTCCAACGGATTGCCGGTGATGCGGTCGTGGCTGCCGGTACTGAAGCGCTGCACAAGCGCGACCGAGATGGCCGGCCGGGTGCCATCGGCATTCGGCGCCTGCAGCAGGTACTGCAGGCGCGCGGTGGTGTCACCGGCGCGGAAGCCGCTGCTGCGCGCACTGCCGGATTCGGAGCGCGAGGCGCTGAGATTGACCTGGCCCATCACCCGGTCACTGAAACCATAGATGATCGGCACCACCGTGGCCCAGGCGCCACTGTGCTCGGCACTGCGGCGACGATCACCGTTGTTGTCGTAGTGGTCGCGGCTGTCGACCCGCACCAGATAGGGCTCGATGTACCAGTTGCCCTGCGGCAGGCCGGCGGGATTGGGAGTGATCAGCGGTCCCGTGAAATTGACGCCATCCAGACTGCGTTCCGCGGCCTGTAGCGATGGTGCGGCAAGCGCAGCGAGTGCCAGCACCAGGCAAGTGCGACGTGTGCGGCGTTGGATTCGATGCATGGAACCACTCCTGTACGACGTTGGAAGGAACTCCACCGTGCGGCGCGGGAAACGGCCCAGCAATGAGACAAATACTAAAATCGCTTGCGTACCCATCAAGCGTGTTTGAAGCAACGTAAGCTGACGCAGATGACCCAGTTTGCTGCGCGTGCATTGTTTGCGCTCTTGCGCCGCGCAAAAGAAAACCCGGCCGCGAGGGCCGGGTCAGGAGATCAACACAGCATCAGCACGACGGGATCAGCCGTGGCGGCGGCTCGCCCACTGCGCCAGCAACACGGCCGTGGCCGAGGCCACGTTCAGGCTTTCCACCGCGCCGCTGCCGGGAATCGACAGCTGCTGGTCACACTGACTGGCCAGGCCGCGGTCCATGCCCTCGCCTTCGGCGCCCATCACGTACACCAACCGTTCCGGCAGCGACGCACGGAACACGTCGTCGCCACCATCAACGAGGGTCGCAGCCAGCCCGAAGCCGGCCGCACGCAGCTGCGCCATCGCCTGGGCGGTCTCCGGCAACTGCACCAGCGGCACCGACTCCGCACCACCTTCGGCCACGCGCGCAGCGGCACCGGACAGCGCCAGCGTGCTGCCAGCCGGCAGCAGCAGCGCCTTGACGCCGAAGTGCGCGGCCGAGCGCAGGATCGCACCGAAGTTGTGCGGATTGCCGACACCGTCCAGCCACAGCGCCAACGCCGGGCCTTCGCCCAGATCCTCCAGCCACTGCGCCAGCGGTACGACAGGCGCGCGCAGCACGTCGGCCACCAGGCCTTCGTGGTGCGTGGTAGCGGCCAGTTTGTTGAGGTCGCCCTCCTCCACCACGCGGTAGCCCACACGGTTGGCCACGCACCACTTCAACACCGGCTGCATGCGCGGAATCAGCGCGTCCACCAGGTACAGCTTGCGCAGCGCCTGCGGGCGCTTGGCGAACAGGGCCTGCACGGCGTTCCAGCCATACAGGCGCAGTTCGTCATTGCCACGCCCCGGCGGTGGCGGGGTGCCGCCCTCACGCGGTGGCAGCGGGGTGGCCCGCGGCGGTCGCGACGACGGACGGCGGGCGTTCTTCCAGGGATCATTCACTACGGGACAACTCCAGCTTGCGTTGACGCCAGAAATCGGCGTTCTTGATGCCCAGGGCATCGGGATCGAAGATCGGATCGAGGCCGAGCTTCTTCTGTCGTTCGTAATCACGCAGGGCCAGCATGGCCGGCTTCTGGATGATGAGGATGGCAATGATGTTCAGCCAGGCCATCAGGCCCACGCCGATGTCACCCAGCGCCCAGGCCAGGGTTGCATTATGGAACGCGCCGAACACCACCATGCCGATGATGCCCAGACGCAGCACCAGCACGGTCAGCGGACGCTTCTTGTTGTGGTTCACATAGCTGAGATTGGTCTCGGCCATGTAGTAGTACGCCATGATGGTGGTGAAGGCGAAGAAGAAGATGGCGATGGACACGAACGCCGAACCCCAGCCCGGCAGCACGGCTTCCACACCCGCCTGGGCGTAGCCCGCGCCTTCCGGAATGCCGGCCAGGCCCTGGAAGATCGGCGGGGCGCCGGCACCTGCCGGCGAGTACACGTTGTAGGTGCCGCTGGCCAGGATCAGGAACGCGGTGGCGGTGCACACCATCATGGTGTCGAAGTAGATGGCGAAGGCCTGCACGTAGCCCTGCTTGGCCGGGTGCGAGACCTCGGATGCGGCGGCCGCGTGCGGGCCCGAGCCCTGGCCGGCTTCGTTGGCGTAGATGCCGCGCTTGATGCCCCACTCCACCGCCAGGCCCATCATCGCGCCGAACGCGGCGTGGGTGCCGAAGGCGCTGCTGAAGATGATGCCGAACATCTCCGGCACGCGATCGTAGTTGATGATCATGATGACGATGGCGGTCAGGATGAAGGCTGCCGCCATGAACGGCACCACCACTTCGGCGAAGTTGGCGATGCGCTTGACGCCGCCGAAGATCACCACGCCCAGCAGCAGCGCCACCACGATGCCGATGCCCAGCTTCAGCGCCTGCACCGACTCCATGCCCATCGTCTGGCCATCCAGCGGACCACACAGCGCGGTGCCACGGCAGGCGTTGATGATGCTGTCGGCGATGGCATTGGCCTGCACGCCGGGCATCAGGAAGCCGGCGGCAATGATCGTGGCGATGGCGAAGGCCAGCGCGTACCACTTCAGGCCCATGGCCTTTTCGATGTAGTACGCCGGGCCACCACGGTAACGGCCTTCGGCGTCCTTGGTCTTGTAGATCTGTGCCAGCGTACATTCCACGTACGAGGTGGATGCGCCGAGGAAGCCCATCACCCACATCCAGAAGATCGCACCGGGGCCGCCGAAGGCGATGGCGGTGGCCACGCCGGCGATGTTGCCGATACCCATGCGCCCGGCCATCGACATGGCCAGGGCCTGGAAGGACGACACACCGGCGTCTGATTTCTCACCCTTGACGGTGAGGCGGCACATCTCGAGGAAGCCGCGGATCTGCATGAAGCGCGTGCGCAGGCTGAAGAACAGGCCGGCGCCCAGGCACACGAAGATCAGTGCCTTGCTCCAGATGATGCTGTTGATGAAATGTACAGTAGCTTCCACGCGCGCTCTCTCCAGTCGGCGGGTTGTAAGGACGTCCCGTCGGCTGGAAGGGACCGGTCGATTCTCCCTGATCGAAGGCCGCTGCGGTAGCGCTGTGTTGTAGAGCCGAGCCCATGCTCGGCGTGGTCATGACGGCGGCCGGGCACGGCCTCGGCTCTACCGCGGCCGGCCCGCGTGTTCAGGGCAGCTGCGTGCGCACCCGGGCGAAGCGGCGCAGGTCGTGCAGCACGCCGCGCTTGTAGACCGCGCAGCGGTCCACGCCTTCTTCCTGGAAGCCGTTCTTTTCCAGCACCCGGGCCGAGCCGAGGTTGAAATCGACCACCCCGGCCTGCAGCCTGAACAGGCGCAGCTCGTCCATCACCCAGGGTGCGAACAGGCCGACCACCCGGGTCATCAGCCCCTGGCCCCAGTAGGCCTGGCCCAGCCAGTAGCCCAGTTCCGCCATGTGCCCGCGCTCGGCACTGCCCTGCTGGGCCCCGACGCTGCCGCAGGCCTGGCCGTCGATCTCGATGGCCAGGTTCAGGGTGCCAGGGGCCAGCACGCGACCGGCGAGGAAGGCCTCGCCATCCTCGCGCGTGTACGGGTACGGGAAGCGATCGCGCAGGCCCCGCGATACCTCGGCGTCGTTGGCATGGCGCAGCAGCGATTCCAGATCATCCGGGCGCCAGGGGCGCAGTTGGAAGCCGTCGCCTCGCAGCACGGTGGTCGGATCAGGCATGACCACCCACCGACGGCGACTCCGCCTCCTGCTTCTCCAGCTCGCGCTTCACCGCTTCCGGCGAGCGGGTGTAGGGCGCCAGCCGCGCGTAGAACGCCGGCACCACGAACAGCGACAGGAACGTCGAGAGGGTCACACCGAAGATGATCACGATGCCGATGGTGCCACGGCTGGCCGAACCGGGGCCACCGGCCACCACCAGCGGAATCGCACCGACCACGGTGGCGATCGAGGTCATCAGGATCGGGCGCAGGCGCACCATCGCCGATTCGATGATCGCCTCGCGCACGGTTCTTCCGTCGTCACGCAGCTGGTTGGCGAATTCAACAATGAGGATGCCGTTCTTCGCGGCCAGGCCGACCAGCATGACGATGCCGATCTGGCTGAACAGGTTCACCGTGCCACCGCTGACCCACAACCCGACCAGCGCACCGAGCACGCCCAGCGGCACGGTCAGCATGATGGTGAGCGGGTGGATGAAGCTCTCGAACTGCGCGGCCAGCACCAGGTAGACCACCAGCAGCGCCATGGCGAAGGTCAGCAGCACCGCGCCACCGGCACTCTGGTATTCGCGCGATTCGCCCTTCCAGTTCACCTGTGCGTACTGCGGCAGCTCCTCGCGCGTGACCTGCTGCGCCCAGGCAATGGCTTCACCCAGCGGATAGCCCGGCGCCAGGCCCGCATTGATGGTGATCGAGCGCAGGCGGTTGAAGCGGTTCAGGGTGCCGGCCTCGGCCACCTCACTCAGCGTGACCAGGTTGGACAGCGGCACCAGTTCGCCGGACGTCGCGCGCACGCGGATGGCGGCCAGGTCGGCCGGGCTGGCACGGCCATCGCGACCGGCCTGCACCAGCACGTCGTACTCTTCGCCGTTGTCGACGAAGGTGGTGACGCGGCGCGAGCCCATCATGGTTTCCAGTGCCGAACCGATCGCGGTGACCGGCACGCCGAGGTCGGCCGCACGCTGGCGGTCGATGTTGACCCGCATCTGCGGCCGCGTTTCCTTGTAATCCGAGTCCGGGCCGACCAGGCCGGGGTTGTCGGCCATGCGCAGCAGGATACGGTCGCGCCACTGCGCGATCTCGGCATATTCCGGGCCGCCCAGCACGATCTGGAACGGCTGCCCGCCGCTGCGCACCAGGCCACCGCCCACCTGCGTACGCACGCGCACGCCGCGGATGGTGTCCAGTTCCTTCTGCAGTTCGTTGGCCACTTCCGGCGTGCCTTCGCTGCGCTGGCGCCACGGCTGCAGGAAGATGCTGACGCGGCCGGTGTGCATTTCCTCGCTGGCACCCCAACCACCGGGCACGCGTGGATTGGCGCGCACGATCGGTTTGTCCGGGCCAACATGCGGTGCCAGCATCGATTCCACCTGCTGCACCTGCTGCACGGTGTAGTCGTAGCCGGCGCCTTCCGGGCCATCGATCATGATCTGGAACGAACCGCGGTCTTCGGCCGGCGCCAGTTCCGACGGCAGCAGCTTGAGCAGGCCCCAGCTGGCGGCCAGTGCGGCCACCATCACCAGCAGGTAGATCCAGGTGCGGTCCACGTGGTGGTCGAGCACCCGCCCATAGGCCCCGGCCAGGCGTTCCAGGTTGCGGTTGATGAAGCCATGCAGGCCACGCGGTGCCTGCCCGGTATGCGGCTTGAGCAATTTGGAGGCCATCATCGGCGTCAGCGTCAGCGCCACAAAGGCGGACAACGCCACCGCCGCCGCCAGCGCCACTGCCAGTTCGCGGAACAGGCGCCCGGTATTGCCTTCCAGGAACCCGACCGGCAGGAACACCGCCACCAGCACCGCGGTGGTGGCGATCACTGCGAAGGCGACCTGCGCAGTACCGCGCTTGGACGCCACCAGCGGGGGTTCGCCCAGGTCGATGCGGCGCTGCACGTTCTCCACCACCACGATCGCATCGTCCACCACCAGGCCGATGCACAGCACCAGCGCAAGCAGGGTCAGCAGGTTGATCGAGAAGTCGAACGCGTACAGTGCGATGAACGCTGCGACCAGGCAGACCGGCACCGTCACCGCCGGAATCAACGCAGCGCGGAAGCTGCCGAGGAACAGCCAGATCACTGCCAGCACCAGGATCATCGCCTCCACCAGCGTGGCGTAGACGCGGTCCACCGCGGCTTCGATGAAGGTGGTGTTGTCGAAGGCAACGAAGATCTGCGTGCCCTTGGGCAGGGTCAGCGCGACCCGTTCGGCTTCAGCGCGCGCAGTACGCGCCACGTCCAGCGAGTTGGCGGTGGAGGTCTTGACGATGCCCAGGCCGATGCCCGGCTCGCCGTTGCTGCGGTAGTACGCGCGGCGCTCGGCCGAGGCCAGCTCGATCTTCGCCACATCGCCCATGCGCACCACGTAACCATCGCGACCCTTGCCCAGCGGGATGGTCGCGAAGTCTTCGGGCTTGATGTAGTTGCGCTCCACGCGCAGGGTGAAATCGCGGTCGGTCGACTCGATGCGGCCGGCCGGCAGTTCCACGTTCTCGTTGCGCAGCGCGGTTTCCACGTCGCCGGTGGTCAGTCCGCGCGCCGCCAGCTGGTCACGGTCCAGCCAGATCCGCATCGCATAGCGCTGGCGGCCGCCGATGCGGACCTGGGCCACGCCATCGAGACTGGAGAAACGATCGACCACGTAGCGGTCGGCGTAGTCGCTCAGCTCCAGCGTGTCCATGGTCGAGGAGACCATGTTGAACCAGATGATCGGGTCGGCATCGCTCTCGACCTTGGCGATCTCCGGCGGACGCGCTTCCTCCGGCATGCGGTCGGCGACGCGGCTGACCGCATCGCGCACATCGTTGGCCGCCGCTTCGATATCGCGGTTGGAGGTGAATTCGATGCTGACCTGCGAGCGGCCGTTGGTGCTGCGCGCGTTGATCGTATCGATGCCTTCGATGCCGGCCAGCGCATCTTCCAGCACCTGGGTAATGCGGCTTTCGATGACCGCGGCCGAAGCGCCGGTGTAATCCACCGATACCGAAACGATCGGCGGATCGATGGCGGGCAGTTCGCGCAGGGTCAGGCGGGTGAAGGACATCACGCCCAGCACCAGCAGCAACAGGCTCATCACCACGGCGAACACCGGTCGCTGGATGGAGATGTCGGACAGCTTCATCCGCCGTGGCCCTCGGCCGCGACCGGCGCCGGTGCATCAGCCGGCTTGGCACCCGTGGCCGGTGCCGCGTCCTTGGCTGCGACCTTCAGGCCCGGGCGCAGCTTGCCGGTGCCATCGACCACGATGCGCTGGCCCGCTTCCAGGCCCTGCCTGATCTCGACCACGCCGGCACGGCGCGCGCCGGTGACCACATCCACGCGTTCGACACTGTCGTCGGCGGTGATGCGGTACACGAAGGTATCGCGACCGACCTGGACCACGGCGATTTCCGGAATCACCAGCGCCGGGCGCTCGGGGTGGAACAGGCGCACGTCCAGCAGCATGCCCGGGCGCAGGGCATGGTCGCCGTTGGCGAAGTCGGCACGTACGGTCACCGCACGGGTAGCCGGATCGATGCGTGCGTCGACGGTGCTGACCACGCCCTCGAAGGTACGGCCTGGCCACGCCACGCTGGTGGCACTGACCTTGTCACCGACGCCGAGCGCGGCCAGTTCCACTTCCGGCACCTGGAAATCGATGTGCATGTGTTCGATGTCGTCGAGCGTGGCGATCACCGTGGTCGGCGTCAGCAACGTGCCCGGGCTGACCTGGCGGATGCCGAGCACACCGGCGAACGGTGCACGCACGCGGCGGTCACCGATGTCCGACTGCATCTGCGCCACACGCGCCTCGGCGGCATCGCGGATCGACTTCTGCGTATCCAGCGTGGCGCTGGACACCAGCCGCTGCGTGGCCAGCTCGCGCTGGCGCCTGTACAGCTGGTCGGCCTCATGGAAGGTGGCCTGCGCCTGCACCAGCGCGGCCTCCTGGGCCTGCCCGCGCAGGGTCACGATCGGCGCACCGGCGGCAACATGCTGGCCGCTTTCGAAGTGCACCTTCTCGACGATCTCGCTGACCTTGGCCGTGACGCTGATCGATTCGCGCGCCTTGGCCGTACCCAGTGCCTGCAGCGTGTCGTTCCACTGCGTGGACTGCACGACCTGCGCGGTGACCGGCACCGCTTCTCCCTGCCGACGGGCGGCGGCCTCCTGTTTGCCCGCGCACCCGGCCAGCACGGCCAGGCTGAGGCCAAGGGCCAGGGTCGAAGCGATGCGAGCCAACATGAACGGTCCTGAGTGATCCACGGCCGCCGAGTGTAGGCAAGCGCCCACAGAAGCGATATGTGCCAAGCGTTTACTGGCGTGGAACCGGCGTCGCGATAGCGCCGTGAACCCGTTCCGTGCAAGGCTGACCGCAGCGGTGTCGGCATGTGTCGAGGTGTATCCAGCCGTGCACCGCAGGCGTTGCCATCGTAGAGTCGAAGCTGCCCGGCAGAGGGCGTCGGGCGGGGGCGGATCCTGGCGGGGATCCGGCCCCGGTTTTTTTTTACACCCGGCGGATCAATACCGGTAGTTCACCTTCATCCACAGGCTGCGGCCCGGCTCGTTGATGCGCACCGGGTCAGCCGGAAAACCGAAGTCGGCGCTGCCGGCCAGATTCAGGTGCTCGCTGTAGGCACGGTCGAACAGGTTGTCGACGCCCGCGCTGAGCTGCAGCTGCGAACTGAAGCGGTAAGCAGCGTTGAGCGCGAAGGTGGCGAAGCCGGCACTCGGCCCCAGGTCCTGCGCGACCACATTGCCTTGGCCATTTGCGACACGATGCTGGTGGGTCACCGCGCGCAGCAGCGCACCGGCACTCCAGCGCTGGCCTTCCCAGTTCGCGCTCAGGCGTGCTTCCAGTGGTGGCATCTGCGGCAGCGGGCGATGCTGGTCGCGGTTCTCGCCCCAGGCATAGGCCAGCGTGCCGCCCAGCTTCCACTGCTCGGCCACGCTCACTTCCAGGCCCGCCTCGGCACCGGCAATGCGGGCATCGACGTTGCGGGCCTGGCTCATGCCCATCATGCCGCTGCCGTGGTAGGTGAACAGGATGTAGTCCTGGATCTGCCCGGCGTACGCCGACACCCACGCCTGCACACGGGGCCCCTTGTATTGCATGCCCACATCAAGCTGGGTGGTGCGCTCGGGCTGCACGCCGGTGAACGCGTTCACCGCACCGGCCGGGCCGTGGTTGGGCGAGAACAGCTCCCAGTAGTCGGGCATGCGTTCACTGTGGCCGAGGCCGGCGTACCAGGTCAGGCCATCGGCCAGGTCCTGCTCGTAGCGCAGGAAGCCGCTGCCAAGCCATTCCTTGCGCTGCAGGCCAGCGGTCGGGTTCGGCCGGTTGCCCATCATCCCGCGCACCGACTGCCGCTCATCGCGGACGCTGGCGCGGTCGATGCGCAGGCCGCTGATCCAGCGCTGGTCGGTGCCCGCACCCAGGGTCAACTCGGTGAACACGCCATAGCGGCGGAGGTTGGCATCGGTTTCCCAGGCGGCCTGGCGGTAGGTGTCGCGGCCCATGCCCATGCGGCCACGATGGCGGCTGTCTTCGCCATCCATACCCGCCACCAGCTGCACATCCTGCCAGCGCCACTCGGAACTGACCCGGCCGCCCTGGGTACGGCGATCCACGTTCGACGCCATCGGCATCGGCATCATGCTGTTCGGGTTCGGCGTGCGCAGCGTGTAGTTGTCCATCACGTGATCGGCCTCGTTGTAGTACACATTGGCCTGCAGCGTGTCCCATGCCCCCGGCAGGTTGCGCTTCTCGAAACGCGCCGCGTAACTGGTGCGTTCGAACGCGGCACCGTCCATGCCACGGCCCGCGTAACGCGCGATCGCATCACCGGCACCGGCGGAAATTTCCAGCAGCGTGTCGGCATCCGGCGTCCAGCCGATGGCTACGTCACCGTTCCACTTGCGCCACTTCGACGGCACCACGTCACCGTGGCCGTCCTTGTAGTCATCGGCTTCGGAACGGTTGCCGCTGGCGCGTACGTAGCCTGTCGGGTTACCCAAGGTCAGGTCCAGCACCTGGTCGTTGCGGTTGCGCGAACCGACCAGCGCACTGGCATCGGCACGCAGGCCCGGCTCCTCGAAGCGCGGCGTATCGCGCTCGAAACGCACGGTGCCGGCCGACGCGCCCGCCCCCCAGCGCACGCTCTGCGGGCCCTTGATGATGGTCAGCCGGTCGAAGCTTTCCGGCGCGATGTAGGACAGCGGATTGTCCATGCGCGACGGGCAGGCACCGATAAGGTTGCCATCGTTGCTGAGGATGTTCAGGCGCGAACCGAACATGCCGCGCAGCACCGGGTCGCCGTTGGTGCCGCCGTTGCGGATGGCGGAGAAGCCGGGGACGGTCTTCAGGTAATCGGCACCGTCGCTGGCCGGCACCGGCTGCCGCGGCAGGCGCGGGTCGGTCACCCAGTGCAGCGGGGACGACGGTGCGGCGGCGGTGACCACCATCGTGTCGAGGGTACGTGCCTCTTCGGCAGGCGCAGCGTGGGCCAGTGACGCGGCCACGGCCAGGCCAAGGGCAACCGGCAGGCGCGCGCAGGCGCCCGCGGGGCGGGAAGTCATTTTCATCGGAACAGCTCCAAAGTACGCACGCGCGCACGGCGCCCGGTCAGGCGTCGTGCGGCAGATTCGATAGGGATATCAGCGGACGAAGGAGAGGCGCGGCGGCCCGCGCG
This sequence comes from Stenotrophomonas sp. 80084_Sma, assembly GCF_056481995.1. NCBI lineage: Bacteria > Pseudomonadati > Pseudomonadota > Gammaproteobacteria > Lysobacterales > Lysobacteraceae > Stenotrophomonas > Stenotrophomonas sp. 80084_Sma. The sequence continues at coordinate 3,809,391 of NZ_CM151177.1, forward strand.
CGGCATGCGCCGGCCAACGCAGCGCCGGCAGCACCTGCTGCGACCACGGGAACACCAGCCGCGGCCGCCACAGCAGCGGCAACAGCAGCACCAGCACCGCCAGCCACGGCAGCAGGCGCATGGCCAGCACACAGTATTCGCAGGCTTCGCCGTGCATGGCGTGGGGGTCGGGCGGGCGGCTGGGCGCGGCCGGCGCGGCGCCGTGCTGATCGTGCCCGGCCATGGCCATGCCGTGCATGTCATGGCCCATGGCGGCGTGGTCCATGCCTGCCATCGCGGCATGCTCCATCGGCTGCGCCTGCAGCGCGCGGCTGACCAGCGGCGCAAGCACCATCAACAGCGTCGCCAGGACGGCGAGCTGGAGCAGGAGGCGCTGCGGGCGGGACAGGCGGGTCACCCCGCTAGTGTAGAGCCGGGTCCAGGGTTGCCCGTGCGACGAACCGTCGCAGGAGGGGTTTTCGGCAGGGCTGCGCCCTGCACCCGCAGAGGCCACGGCAGGTGCCGAAGCAACAGCAGAAGCTGGTTTCCTGAGGGATGGCGGGGTGGGTCCAGTTGCGGGGGACGCCGTAAATCCGTCCATGGAGGCTCGGTCGCGCCATCCATGGCGCTCACGCCCCCGCAACCGGACCCACCCCGCCTTCGACAGATTTCTGCGATCTGCAGTAGATCCACGCCATGCGTGGATGAATCTCCATCGGAATCGAATATTTCGAATTGGAATCGAAATGCATCCACGCATGGCGTGGATCTACCGTGTCGACCAAGGTCGACACCTACCAACAGCCGCCGGAATCTGTCAGAGGTGGGGCGGTGTGGGCAGGCAGGACCGTTGGCGCCATGGATGGCGCCATCGAGCCCCCATGGATGGGTTTACGGCGTGTCCTGCCTGCCCACACCGCCCCGCCATCCCACAGGAAACCCGCATTTGATGTTGATGTTGCTTCTGAGGTTGCCGGCCAGCGGCCGGCACTACCGCGGGTGCAGGGCTGCACGCCCTGCTCGACCCACCTCACACCGTGATGGTCTGGGTCAGTGACTCCCACGTCGGTGGCACCGGCCACGCCGCCGCCTGGTTGCCATCCAGCACCCTGCGCAGATCACGCGGATCGATCTGCGGTGCCAGCACGTGCACCAGCTCCAGCGCGTAATCACGCAGCACGCGATCGCGAGGCAGCACCGCCCAGGCAATGCACTCAGTGATCGGCTCCGGGGCCGGCCACGACCTCAGGTCTTCGTCGTTGGAACTGACCGCCATCTCCGCCAGCAGGCCCACGCCCAGACCGGTACGCACGTAGGTCTTGATCAGGTCGGCATCGAGCGCGGTCAGCGCCAGATCCGGCACCAGGCCGTTCGCAGCGAAGGCGCGCTGCAACGAGGAATTCGGCCGGGTCGAGGATTCGTAGCTGATCAATGGCTGCCGGGCCAGCGCGGCCAGGTCTGGGGCGCGGCCGGCGCGGTCCAGCGGGTGGCCCTTGGGTACCACCACCAGACGTCGCCAGCGGAACAGCGGCACCGCGATGCCATCAGTGGGCTCACCGCCAGCGGTGCTGATGATCGCAATATCGGCATCCCCCTGGTTCAGGCGGTCCAGCGCGTCGGCTTCACCGGCCTGCTGCAGATGCACGCTCACCTGGGGATAGGCCTGCTTGATCGCTGCCACCGCCGGCGGCAGCACGAAGCGCGCCTGGGTGTGGGTGGTGGTCAGGATCAGCTGGCCCTGGCTCTCGCGGCGCTGGTTGGCCGCGTAGGTGCGGATGTTGTTGGCCTCGGCCAGCACCGCACGAGCGCGGGCGATGACCTCGGTGCCGGCCGGGGTGACCGACTCCAGGCTGCGGCCCTTGCGCACGAACAACAGGAAACCCAGCTCGTCCTCCAGCTGCTTGAGCTGCTTGGACAGGCCGGGCTGGGTGGCGTGCACGCGCGAGGCGGCCAGCGTGATGTTCAGCTCGGCGTCGGCGATGGCAACCAGGTAGCGCAGCTGGGTCAGCGTCATGGGAGGCAGGCGGCGTGGGGCGGAGGTCCACTCTAGGGTCAATTGCCGTCACCAGCTTATAACCAAAGGTTGTTTAAGAAAGGTATCTGGTCATTTCCGGGCGTCATATGCCGGCGCTACGGTCAGCCGGCAGCCGCTGGCCTGAACAGCCAGCCCTCCCCTTCGCCCGCCGAAGCCCGGCGCGGCCCCGTTTCTTCCGGAGCGCTTCCATGGCCCTGTACGACTCCATCCTCGATACCGTCGGCAACACCCCCATCGTCAGGCTGCAGCGCCTGGCGCCCGCGCAGGTCAGCGTCTACGCCAAGGTCGAGTCGTTCAACCCGGGCGGTTCAGTGAAGGACCGTCTGGCGCTGGCGATCATCCTCGACGCCGAGGCACGCGGCCTGCTCAAGCCGGGCGACACCATTGTCGAAGCCACTTCAGGCAACACTGGCGTGGCACTGGCGATGGTCGCCGCCGCGCGCGGCTACAAGTTCGTGGCCACCATGGTCGAGACCTTCTCGGTGGAGCGCCGCAAGCTGATGCGCGCTTACGGTGCCAAGGTGATCCTGACCCCGGCCGCCGAGCGCGGCAGCGGCATGGTGCGCAAGGCGGCCGAGCTGGCCGAGCAGCACGGCTGGTTCCTGGCCAGCCAGTTCGCCAACCCGGCCAACCCGGCCTACCACCGCAACACCACCGCCGCCGAGATCCTGCGCGACTTCGCCGGCAAGCGGCTGGACTACTTCGTCAGCGGCTGGGGCACGGGCGGCACGCTTACCGGCGTGGGCGAAGTGCTGAAGGTCGCGCGCCCGCAGACCCGCATCATCGCCACCGAACCGGCCGGTGCCGCGCTGCTGAAGGGCGATGACTGGAAGCCGCACAAGATCCAGGGCTGGACCCCGGACTTCGTGCCGGACGTGCTCAACCGCGATGTGGTGGACGAACTGGTCTCGGTCGAAGATGACCGCGCGATCGCCACCGCGCGTCGCCTGGCTGCGGAGGAAGGCATCTTCGTCGGCATCTCCGCCGGCGCCACCGTGGCCAGCGCGCTGGACGTGGCCGCTCGCGCTGAACCGGGCTCGGTGATCCTGGCAATGCTGCCCGATACCGGCGAGCGCTATTTCTCCACACCGCTGTTCGCCGATGTGAATGAGGGTTCCGACGACGACTGGCTGGCCGGCCTGCCGTGATGCATCGGGTCGGATCCCTTTCCTGCAGGGAAAGGGCTCTGACCCGGTTTGCCAGAACCATGGATCGCAGGGGTCAGAGCCTTTTCCGTGCGGAAAAAAGCTCTGAGCCCTTTCTGCTTCAGCCTGCGTGAAGGCGTCGCCCGCCATCGTGCGTGAAGGCCGTCGGATCGCAGCGCGTGAGACGGTCATGACGCAGTATCGATGCCCTGTCCCCTACCGTGGGAACAGCCGGCGCAGATGCTGCGCGGAACACCTCACAGGCAGGAGACGGACGCATGAAGATCGAAGTTTGGCAGGGCGACATCACGACCCTGGCGGTGGATGCGATCGTCAACGCGGCCAATGAAACACTGCTCGGTGGCGGCGGTGTCGACGGTGCGATCCATCGTGCCGCGGGCCCTGCGCTGCTGGCCGAGTGCGAGCAGTTGCCGGAACTGCGCGCGGGCGTGCGCTGCCCGACCGGCGAAGTGCGCGCCACCGACGCTTATGCATTGCCGGCGCGGCATGTACTGCACACGGTGGGCCCGGTCTGGCATGACGGTCAGCGTGACGAACCGGCGCTGCTGGCCAACTGCTACTGGAAATCGCTGCAACTGGCCGAATCGTTGGGCGTGCAGTCGATCGCATTCCCGGCGATCAGCTGCGGTGTGTATGGCTATCCGCTGTACCAGGCCGCGCAGATCGCGGTGACCGAAACACTGGCGTGGCAGCGCAGCCATGCACAGCCGATGCGCATCGTGCTGGTGGCGTTCAATACTGCCACGGCAAAGGCCTACCAGCAGGCATTGAGCGCCGCGGGACAAAGCACGGACAACGAACCGCGTGGATCGATGCTGCCGCCTCTGGGTGATGCGGGCTTCGCCGCTGCGCACTGAACCCCAGCGCTTCCGGTAAAAGGAAAGGCCGGGCATTGCCCGGCCTTTCCCGTTGCGACCTTGAGGTCATCCACGCTACGTGTGGATCACCTCAACGGCTGGCTGATTCCACCGCAGCAGCGGCGTCATCGGCCACGGCAGCAGCTGCATCCGCAGCGGCGCGTGCGGCCGAGGCGGCAGCACCGTCGGCGCTGGCACCTTCGACCTGCACGCGCACTTCCACCAGGCCCGCACCGTTGTTCAGGCTGGACACGTCGACGGTGTAGTGACCGGCCGGCAGCGTCTCTTCCAGGCGTGCATTGGTGCCATTGCCACCGTCGTCGTCGGTCAGCTCAACGTCGCCGCCGACCACGCGCAGCACGGTATCGACCTGGCTGGAAATCGCGTCCAGGCGCACATCGGCCGGACGATCCAGGGTCAGCAGGAAGCGGCGGCGGCCTTCGTTATCGAGCATGGTGTACGCGCTGCCCGACTTCGGCAGTGCCGTGCCATCGCGATCCACCAGGTTGCCTGGCAGTTCAATGCGGGTGGCCGACAGGGTGAACATGCCATTGACGCCGTCGCCGAGGCCGCGTGCAGTCAGGGTGTACTTGCCCGGCTTCAGCGAGAGGTTCAGGCGCGAGTTGGTGCTGTCGCCGCCGTCATCGTTCTCGGCATCCACGCCCTGGCCGGACAGCTTCAGCACCGGATCGAAGACATCCGAGACCAGGCGGATCTCGTACAGGCCTGCCTTCTCCACCTGCAGGGTGTAGTCCTGCGAGTTGCTGGCCAGCATGTCGACGATCTCACCACTGCCCACCAGCGGCTTGCCGTCGTACGGCTTCAGCTTCTCGGCGCGCAGGCGGTACGGGCCAAAGGCGCTGGGACCGTTGGCGTTGACCGCCACCTGGTAGGTGCCGCCACCGTTGGCACGGAAGGCCAGCGAGACATCGCCTTCGCGTTCGTAACCGGTATTGCTGGTGGACACCAGGCTGCCGTTGTTGAATACGGCAATCGAGCCGGTCAGTGCGCCGGTGAGCTTCAGGCCGACCAGTTCCCTGTCTTCCAGCTTGATCTGGTACAGCTGGTGATGGCTGCCGTCGTTGAAGTTGATGCCGCTGCGCGAGGTGATCTCGCCGGACACCGGCTTGTCGAAATCGAGCGACGCGGCCTTGCCTGCGTCACCACCGCCACCGATGCGGTTGCAACCGCCGGCGATCAGGACCGTGGCGACGGCCAGTGTGATTACTGCCAAACGCATGTTTTTTCTCCTTGGCCTTCCATGTATGTCCCGCACACCGGCCCGGTGCGTGGGGGCGGAAAAGATACCCGCAAAAGCAAACGCCGGCGTGATGCCGGCGTTGCCCTGTTCATCCTGCGATGGGACGGATCAACCGTTCCACTTGCCCAGCGCGGCCAGGCCGTTGTCCTTGGCGCGCTCGTACACGGTCTTCTGGGCGGCAGCGTAGTTGCCCTTCATGTCCTTGGCCCACAGCTTCAGCGCGGCCTGCTGCATGGCGCGGCCGTAGGAGAAGCTCAGCGGCCACGGCAGGTTGCCCAGCTGGTTCATCGCGTTCAGATGCTCGGTGGACTGCTCGTCGCTCTGGCCACCGGACAGGAACACCACGCCCGGCAGGATGGCCGGCACAGTGCTCTTCAGGCACATCACGGTCGACTCGGCCACTTCCTCGACGTCGGCCTGCTCATCGCAGCCCTTGCCGGAGATGACCATCGAGGCCTTCAGGATGGTGCCTTCCAGCAGCACGTTCTGCTGGTACAGGGCATCGAACAGCGAACGCAGGGTGGCTTCGGTGACTTCGTAGCAGGTCTCGATGTCGTGGTCGCCGTCCATGATCACTTCCGGCTCGACCATCGGCACCAGGCCGCATTCCTGGCACAGGGCGGCATAGCGGGCCAGCGCGTGGGCGTTGGACTCGATGCAGGTGCCCGACGGAATGCTCTCGCCGATGTTGATCACCGCGCGCCACTTGGCGAAGCGCGCACCCAGCTTGTAGTACTCCTGCAGGCGCTCGCGCAGGCCGTCCAGGCCTTCGGTCACCAGCTCGCCCGGGCAGCCGGCCAGCGGGTGCGCACCCTTGTCCACCTTGATGCCCGGAATCATGCCGTGGTCGGCCATGTACTTGGCGAACGGCACGCCGTCCCTGGTCGACTGACGGATGGTTTCGTCAAACAGGATGGCGCCGGAAATGTGCTCGTTGAGCTTCGGCGTGGTCAGCAGCAGTTCGCGGTAGGCACGACGGTTCTCCTCGGTGTTCTCGATACCGACGCCTGCGAAACGCTTGGCGATGGTAGCGGTGGATTCGTCGATCGCGATGATGCCCTTGCCCGGGGCAACCATGGCCTGGGCGGTTTCAGCCAGCTGTTCGATGCTCATGTACTTCCTGTGGCGGGTGCGGGAAAAACGTAAGTATAGCCCCGCCGCCCGTTGCACCGACGTGCAGGGCAGTCTGGAAACGATTCCAATGTCCGCACCGGACAGACGATGTCCTGTTGCGCCGGGTCACGACCCCTTCAGGGATCTGACCCCGGGTCGGACCCGCGCAGCGGCTCCGACCCGGGGCCGCCTGGGTTTACAGATCGCCCAGGCCGCTGGCGCGGCCGTCTTCGCCCACTTCCAGCAGGCGCAGGGTGTTGGTCGCGCCCAGGGTTTCCATGTGCTCACCGCTGGTGAACACGACGCGGTCACCGGCCTGCAGCAGTTCGGCTTCCACCAGCAGGCGGATGCTGCCGCGTGCGGCTTCACGCGGGGTCAGGCCACGGCTGTCGAAGTTGATCGGGTAGACATCGCGCATCAGCGCCATCTGGCGGCGCGCACCGTCGTGGCGGGTGACCGCGAACACCGGCGCCTTGGCGCGGAAACGCGACAGGTAGCGGGCGGTGCCACCGGATTCGGTCATCGCCACGATCGCGCGCACGCCCACGTGCTGCGACAGGAACATGGTGGCCATGGCAATGGCCTGGTCGGCACGTTCCAGGTTGCGCGGCGAAGCGTTGAAGTCGGTCTCGGTCTGGAACTGGCGCTCTGCACCCAGGCAGATGCGCGCCATCGCTTCCACGGCCTTGACCGGGTAGGCACCGGCAGCAGTTTCGGCCGACAGCATCACCGCGTCGGTACCGTCGATGACCGAGTTGGCCACGTCCAGCACTTCGGCGCGGGTCGGAATCGGGCTTTCGACCATCGACTGCAGCATCTGCGTAGCGGTGATGACCACCTTGTTCTGCGCCAGCGAGGCCTTGATGATCTTCTTCTGCAGGCCCGGCAGTTCGGCATCGCCGATTTCCACGCCAAGGTCGCCACGGGCCACCATCACCACGTCGCTGGCCTCGACGATCTCTTCCAGGTTCTCGATCGCCTCGGTGCGCTCGATCTTCGACACCAGCGCGGCATCGCAGCCGTGCGAGCGGGCGATCTCACGCGCGTCGTTCATGTCCTGCGCATTGCGGCAGAACGACACGGCAATGAAGTCGACACCGATCTTGGCGACGATGCCGATCAGTTCCTTGTCGCGCTCGGTCAGCGCGCCCAGCGACAAGCCACCGCCCTGCTTGTTCAGGCCCTTGCGGTCGGACAGCACACCGTCGTTCAGTACGGTGTTGATGATGCGTTCGCCCTGCACTTCCACCACCTGCAGCTGCATCAGGCCGTCGTCGAGCAGCAGCACATCGCCCGGACCCACGTCCTGCGGCAGGCCGAGGTAACTCACGCCCACCTGGGTGGCGTCACCCGGGCCGGCGCTGGTGCTGGCGATCAGGTCGAAGCGGTTGCCCGCCTTCAGCTGTACCTTGCCTTCGGCGAAGCGCTCGATACGGATCTTCGGGCCCGGCAGGTCGGCCAGGATGCCGACTTCCACGCCCACGCGGGCCGCGGCAGCGCGCACTTCGGCAGCACGCTTGGCCTGGCCGGAGGGATCGCCATGGCTGAAGTTCAGGCGCACCACGTTGACGCCGGCGCGGAACAGATCCTCCAGCACGCCCGGCGGATCAGTGGCCGGACCGAGGGTGGCAAGGATCTTGGTGCGACGCTGACGCTCGAACATGGTGGATGGGCCTCTCCCGTTAAAGAACGGAAATTAGCACATCCTTCACGCCGCATGTATACGGTTACAGCCTTGTGCTGCCTGACTTCGCGGGTCATCGAACGGACATCGGCCGGACATACGCTGGCGCAGGGTGGTGGTGGCGCCGGGCGTGGCCCGGCGCTACCGATCAACGGCGCATCACGCCAGCAGCGTTTCCAGCTGCGCCGGTTCACGGGCCAGCTGCCCGGCACCGGCTTCGGTGAGTTCGGCCTCATCGCCAAAGCCCCACAACACACCGACGCTGCGCAGGCCATGGTGACGCGCGCCTTCAATGTCCATGCGGCGGTCGCCGATCATCCAGCACTGCGCGGGCTGCACCTGCAGCCGACGCAGCGCCTCACCGACCAGTTCCGGCTTGTGGCTACGCGAGCCATCGAGGGTTGAACCGACGATCTCCTCGAACAGCCCACCGAACGGCAGGTGGGCAAGGATGCGGCGCGCGTGCGGCTCGTTCTTGGCAGTGACCACCGCCAGGCGATGGCCACGACCATGCAGCGTGCGAAGGGTGTCTTCCACCTGCGGGTACACCGTGTGCTCGCGCCAGCCCTCGACGTCGAAGCGCTCACGGTAGTAGCCCACCGCCTGTTCCACCCGCGCCGGTTCACCGAACAGCGGCGCGAAGGTGGTGCGCAGCGACGGACCGATCCAGCCCAGCAGGGTCTCCTGCGGTGGCACCGGATGGTCCATCTTCTGCAGCGCATAGGCGATGCAGGCGGTGATACCCACCTGCGAATCGATCAGCGTACCGTCCAGGTCGAAGAACAGGACATCCTTGCTGCGATCGGCACTCATGCGCCGCGCGCGTCGAGTGCGGCCACCGCCGGCAGGGTCTTGCCTTCCAGGAATTCCAGGAACGCACCGCCACCGGTGGAGATGTAGCTGACCTGCTGGGCGATATCGAACTTGTCGACCGCGGCCAGGGTGTCGCCGCCACCGGCGATGGAGAACGCCGGCGAACTGGCGATGGCACGGGCCAGCGCTTCGGTGCCCTTGCTGAAGGCCTCGAATTCGAACACACCGACCGGACCGTTCCAGACCACGGTACCGGCCTTCCCGATCAGCTGCGCGTACTGCGCCGCGGTCTGCGGGCCGATGTCCAGGATCAGGTCGTCTTCGGCAACGGCGTCGACCGCCTTCACTTCGGCAACCGCGTCCGGCATGAACTGCTTGGCGGTGACCACGTCCACCGGCAGCGGGATATCGGCGCCACGCGCCTTGGCATCGGCCACGATCTTCTTCGCGGTGTCCAGCAGGTCCGGCTCGTACAGCGACTTGCCGACGTTGTAGCCGGCGGCAGCGATGAAGGTGTTGGCGATGCCACCACCGACGATCAGCTGATCGACCTTGCCGACCAGGTTGGCCAGCAGTTCCAGCTTGGTGCTGACCTTGCTGCCGGCGACGATGGCCAGCAGCGGCTTGGCCGGTGCATCCAGCGCCTGCGCCAGCGCGTCCAGTTCGGCCATCAGCAGCGGGCCACCGGCAGCGACCGGGGCGAAGCGGATGACGCCATGGGTCGAGGCCTGCGCACGGTGCGCAGTGCCGAAGGCATCCATCACGAACACATCGCACAGGGCGGCGTACTTCTTCGACAGGGCTTCATCGTCCTTGCCCTCGCCGACGTTCATGCGGCAGTTTTCCAGCAGCACCAGCTGGCCCGGCTGCACGTCGACACCGTCGACCCAGTCGCGCACCAGCGGAACCTCGCGACCGAGCAGCTCGGACAGGCGCTGGGCCACCGGCGCCAGCGAATCGGCTTCGCTCCACACACCTTCCTTCGGGCGCCCCAGGTGTGAGGTGACCATCACCGCCGCGCCCTGCTCCAGCGCGCGCTTGAGCGTCGGCAGCGAAGCGGTGATGCGCTGTTCGGAGGTGATGCGGCCATTCTCGATCGGCACGTTCAGATCCTGGCGGATCAGCACGCGCTTGCCGGAGAGGTCGAGGTCGGTCATGCGGACGATGGACATGGGCAACTCTTTGGCTCAGGGACGGGATGCCGGGCTACGGCAGACGGCCATTGTATCGGGTGCGGGTGGTGGGAGGGCCGATGCCTGCGGCAGGCAGAGGCGCACAGCAACTGCAACAGCTACGGCAACGGCCAAAGCGCTGGCGCTTCGTGATGCTGGGGCTGGGCCGGGGTAGTGTGGGCTGGCAGGGGACGCCGTGAATCCGTCCCTGGAGGCTTAGCCGCGCCATCCATGGCGCGGATACCCCTGCCAGCCCACACTACCCCGGCCTCGAAAGGTTCATGAGGCGGAGCGGATGGCAAAGGCACAAGCAGTGTGTGGTGTCGGATGAAGAACGAAGAGGTCAGATCCGTTTTCCTGCGGAAAACGGATCTGACCCCGATGGCCGTCGAGCGAAGCGACCCGCTTCCGCTCTTGCTCTTCTTCTTTCTCTTCCGTGGGTGGACGCACACGGAAACTGTCAGAGGCCGGGCGGGGTGGGTTCGCGGGGGTGTCAGCCGCATGGATGCGGCTGCCAAGCCTACAAGGACGTACTTGCGGCGTCCCCCGCGAACCCACCCCGCCCGGCCAAGCGCGGCTTTTGCTTTTGCTTTGCACGACAAACCCCACCCACGAGGGGCTGCGCCGTTCGCCGGAACCTACGCCGAAGGCGCCGGCTTCTGCCGAAGCAGGCTGACCGCCAGGCCGCCAACAACCAACACACCCAGCCCCAGCAACGCCCACAGCAGCCACGACTTCCAGTCGTGCTGCGGCTTCAGTGCCGACTCACCGGCCAGCGGCTCCGGGCTGCCCTCCAGGCGCGCCAGCGTCGGCTGCCACGACGGATCATTGCGCTGCCGCAGCTCCTCGATCAGCACACCGATCGGCGCCTCCATCCGGCGCGCAGTCGAGCTGCCCACCGCCAGCGCATACGGCGCCGCGCCCTGGCTCAGGAACACCAGCACTTCCGGCTGATAACCCAGACGCAGGGTTGGAGCCGTTGCCGTTTCAGCCGGATTCGCTACCAGCTTCCAGTAACGATCCCGATGCACGCCGCCCAGCGGCTGCGCGGCCGATTGCTGACGCTGGCCCTGCGCGCCCTGCTGCAGCTGATAGGCAATCCACGGTGCACTACGGCGCTGCCATTCCGCGCTCTCGTCATCGCGGCTGAACAATGTCCACTGCACCAGGCTGTTGTCGGTGCTGGCCACGTCAGCGCGCGCCGCCGGGAAGCGGCCATCCATCTCGAAGGTGTATTCGCCCTTGCGCTTCGAGGTCGGTTCCAGCGACAACCACTCCCACGGCAGTGTGGCCGGTGCCGGTGGCAGCTCGGCCAGTACGCTGCGCAACGTTGGCAGACGGGCATCGCCCTGCGCCAGCACACGCAGATAGCGCGCTTCACCATCCACCTGCAGACGGCGCTGCAGCAGGCGCTTGCCGGCGCGCTGCAGATCCACCAGCGGAATGTCGCGGCCAATCGCACGCCAGTGCTGCAGGTCGTCGCTGACGTCCAGCTGCACCTGTGCCTGCAACGGCTGGCCACTGTCCGCCCAATCCAGCACCAGTGCCGCCAATGGTTGCTGGCCGAGCACGCTGGCATCGATCAGCCAACCGCCCTGCCCGTTCGCTACCGCACCACCACCCACACGCGCCTCGACCCGGCGTACGCGGCCATCGGTATCGCGCTCGGTCAGCAACTGCAGGTCGTTGCGCTGCGCTTCGGCCAGCGGCGGCAACGCGAACCACGGCAGCTCACGCTGCACCGGCGGCTTTGCCAGCGGCTGGTCCGGCGCCAGCAATGCCGACGGCAACGATTGGCCGGCGGCATTGAACACCTGCACATCGCCCAGGTCCGCACTACCGGCGCGACGGTAGATCGCCGGTTCCAGCACGACACGGTAGGCACCCGATTGTGCGCTGGACAACGTCAGCGGCCACTGCTCGGCGTACTGGGTACGGTAATCGGCGGCCTGTGCGGTGACGGCGGCCAGCATGCCGAACATCGCCGGCAGCAGCGCCCTGCTCCACGTCTTCATTGTTTTTCCTCCACGGTCGGCGCCGCGCTCGGCGGTGCCGGTGCCAGATAACCCACGACCGTGCACAGCAGGCCGTAGGCGATGAACGATGCGATGCCCAGCAGGTTGCCCAGGTGCTGGCGATCGACGATGACCAGCTTGGCCAGCACCACGCCCATCAGCACCGCACCGACCATCCACAACACGCGCTGGCCGCGGCGCGAGCCCCACACCCAGGCAATCACGCCGAGCACGCTCCACAGCACGGTCAGGCTGGTCTGCGCCAGGCTGAAGCGCATCATCGACGCGTTCCACGACAGGCCGCCCCACTGATGCACGCCATGCAGCACAACGCTGGTCAACGCGACGAAGGTTGCCAATGACAGCAGCGGCATGCGGATACCCAACAGCGCCTGCGGCGCCTGATCGCTGTACAGCCAACGCGCCAGCAGCAGCAGGCTCAGCCACTGCCCGATCTCCGCCGGATTCAACACCGGCAGCCACAGCAGCGGCGCGGCATCGCCCGGCAGCAGCTGGCCGGACAGCCAGCCGATCGACAACAGGCCGAACAGCACGCACTGCAGCGGCTGGCGCACGCGATCGAACGCTTCACCCAGCGGCCAGCGCAGCGCATTCCAGCGCCACAGCGACAGCGCCGCCATCAGCAGCCACGGCAGGGTCACCAGCAGCGTCGTCCAGCCCTGTGCCAGATCGGCCTCGCCACCGCCCCACAGAGCCAGCAGCGAAAGCAGCGACGGCCACAGCAGCCACCACAGGAACTGCGCGATGCGTGCCACGGTATTGCCGCCTTGGCGCAGGCACAGCAGCGTGCGCACGCCCAGCACCGCGAACACTGCCCAGGCCAGCGCGCCGTAGCCGGCGAACGGCTGATGGTGCGCGTCGCTCTGTATCAGCGCCAGTGGGAAGCCCAGCGCCAGCATCGCGAGTGCGGTCACCCCCAGCGCACGCGCCGGCTGGCGCCGCTGTACTTCGGCGGCCAGCCATGCGGTAACGGCAGCCAGCACCAGCAGTGCATCCACTTCGGTGCGGTACGGGAAGAACCGGGTGATCTCGTGCACCAGGCCACCCAGCCACCACAGCAGGCCCCACAGGTAGTAGACCAGGGCAATCTCGTGGCGCTGCCAGCGCTGGTAGCTCCAGGCCGACGCGAAGCCGGCAACGGCCAGCAGCAGTGCACCGATCGCGGTCGGGTTGAGCAGGAAGCGCAGGTCCTCATGCCAGTGATCGCCACCGGCCACGAAAGCGAACGCTGCGCCCATCTGCAACAACGCACCGGACACCTGCGGCAGCCAACGTTTCTGGCGCAGGCCCAGCCAGGCCAGGCCTGCACCTTCCAGCGCGAACACCGCGCCGGTGGCACGCGCCGACAAGGCCAGCGGCACCGCCAGCGTGGCGAAGCCCACCGCCAGCACCGCATGCGACTGCGCCAGCACGGTGTACGACGCGCGCGCAATCAGTGCCCGCGCCAGTACGGCGTAGATCGCCGCCAGACCCAGTGCGCACAGCGCCAGCGTCATCGGCTGCTCGTGCAGCATGCCGGCCTGCAGCGAGAAGGCGACCAAGGGAGTACCGAACACCAGGCTGCCGTCGACCAGGTCACGCCGCCCGGCGGGCTGCCGGCGTGCGTACAGCAGCGGGATCAGCAGGTAGAAGGCGAAGAACAGCAGCAGGAACGGCTCGGTGCTGCTGAACTTGTCCGGCGCGTACTGCAGCACGCCCCAGAACGTACCGATACCGAAGGTGAAGGCGAAGCCCAGCAGGTTCAGCGCGCGCCACGGCCGGAACCAGGCAATGGCGAAGATGCCGGCGTTGAGCAGCGCGTAGTAGCTGAACAACCCCACGTGGTTGCCGCTGCCGGTGGACAGCCACAGCGGTGCCATGAAGCCTGCGAGGATGCCCAGCACCGCCAGCGTGCGCGAGTTCTGCACCACCGCCAGCACGCACAGCCCGGCCACCAGCGCGATCGAACTGGCGAAGGCAAACCCGGGGTTGAGCAGCTCGAACCGCTTGAACGCGGCGAAGATGGTCAGCAGCAGCACGCCGATGGCACCGCCCTGCAGCGCCAGTGCGAACAAGCGCCGGCGCTCGCGCTGATGCCAACCGAACGCCAGCAGGCCCAGCGCACCCACGGTGACACCGGCCAGGCGCAGCTCGATCGGCAGCACCAGCCAGCCCTGGTCACTGACGTACTTCAACAGCGCGGCAACACCGGCCAGCAGCACCAGCATGCCGATCTTGACCGGCACGTTGCCCTCGGTGAACCAGCGCTTGACCGCTCCGATGCCGCGCTCGATGAAGTTCGGCAGCGTCGGTTCGGAAGGCAACGGCGGCTGCACTGGCACGGGTGGCACCGGCGGTGGCGTGACCGGGCGCGGCGCCTCCACTGCCGCAGGCACCGGTTCGTGCACCGGCGGCGGCATTGGCTGGGGGGAGGCGGCGCGGCAGCCGCCACCGGCCGCAGGAACGGCGGATCGGCGCCAGCCGCAGGCATGGGCGCAGCCCGTTCCGGCGCAGGCTCGGCTGCAGCCGGGCGGGCGGCCGGCGCGGCGGCCAAGGCACCTTCCAGCGCGGCCACTCGGCGGCGCAGGCCGGCAATCATCACCAGCGCCACCACCAGCAGCAGCGGGATGGCCAGCAGAACCAGTACCACCAGGGCTATCAATGCTTCCATTGCATGCTTCCATTGCAATCCCGCGCCCCAGCGGCAGCGGTCGACCGCCCCATGCTACGACAGGGCTGGCCCCATAAACGACGAACCCCGGCCAGGCCGGGGTCCGTGCGCGATCTTGGCCGGCCTTACTTGGCGGCGACGACCTTGGCCATTTCCAGGCACTTGTTCGAGTAGCCCCACTCGTTGTCGTACCAGGTGACCAGCTTGACGAAGGTGCCGTCCAGGGCGATGCCGGCTTCGGCGTCGAACACCGAGGTGCAGGTCTCGCCGCGGAAATCGGTGGCCACGACCTTGTCTTCGGTGTAGCCCAGGATGCCCTTCAGCGGGCCTTCGCTCTGTGCCTTCACTTCCGCGCAGATCTCGGCGTAGGTGGCTTCCTTTTCCAGCTCGACGGTCAGGTCGACCACCGACACGTCCGAGGTCGGGACACGGAAGCTCATGCCGGTCAGCTTCTTGTTCAGTTCCGGGATGACCACGCCGACGGCCTTGGCCGCACCGGTGGACGACGGAATGATGTTCTCCAGGATGCCGCGGCCACCACGCCAATCCTTGTTGGACGGGCCATCGACGGTCTTCTGGGTAGCGGTAGCCGCATGCACGGTGGTCATCAGGCCACGCTTGATGCCCCACTTGTCGTTGATGACCTTGGCCAGCGGGGCCAGGCAGTTGGTGGTGCACGACGCGTTGGAGACGATTGCCTGGCCGGCGTAGGTCTTGTCGTTCACGCCGTAGACGAACATCGGCGTGTCGTCCTTCGACGGGGCCGACATGATGACCTTCTTGGCGCCGGCATCGATGTGCTTCTGCGCGGTTTCCTTGGTCAGGAACAGGCCGGTGGATTCGATCACCACGTCCACGTCCACTTCGTTCCACTTCAGGTTGGCCGGGTCGCGTTCCTGGGTCAGGCGGATCTTCTTGCCGTTGACCAGCAGGTCGTTGCCCTGCACCGCCACGTCAGCCTTGAAACGGCCGTGCACGGAGTCGTACTTGAGCATGTACGCCAGATAGTCCGGCTCCAGCAGATCGTTGATGGCCACGATTTCGATGTCGTCGCCGAAGTTCAGCACCGCCGAGCGCAGGACGTTACGCCCGATGCGACCGAAACCGTTGATACCAACCTTGATTGCCATGTTCTCAAGCTCCTGCGGCCGCGACGGGTGCGGCGGGATGGATAGGGCCCACAAGTCTAGCAAACCGGGGCTGGCCACCGCCGGCCAGCCCCGGCAGGCAGCAGGCCGGCGGACAGGATTTGATCCGGATCAAAGCGTTAGCGCGATGTGAGGCCGAGACTGGCTGCATCCACCCAGCAATGAGATCACCCCCATGCGCAAGACCTCCCCCCTGATCGTGGCCAGCCTGGCCGCCGCCCTGTCCCTCGCCGCCGCCCCGGCCATGGCCCAGTCCAAGGGCGACTGGACCCTCTCCGCCGGCGTGCACCAGGTGGCCCCGAAGTCGAACAACGGCTGGCTGGCCAACCACACCCTGAAGGTCGACGTCGACAACGACGTCAAGCCGACCATCACCGGTGAGTACTTCATCGCTGACAACCTGGGCATCGAAGTGCTGGCCGCGCTGCCGTTCAAGCACGACATCAACATCAACGGCCTGGGCCGCGTGGGCAGCACCAAGCAGCTGCCGCCGGTGGTGACCGTGCAGTACCACTTCAACAGCAAGGGCAAGGTGTCGCCGTTCATCGGTGCGGGCGTGAACTACACGACCTTCTTCAGCGAAGACACCACCGGTGCGCTGAAGGACAGCCGCCTGAAGCTGCAGGATTCGTGGGGCCTGGCCGCGCATGCGGGCGTGGACTTCGCGATCGGCGAGAAGGGCGCACTGCGCGTGGACATGCGCTGGATCGACATCGACAGCAAGGTGAAGTTGAATGGCGAGAAGATCGGCACGGTCAACATCGATCCGCTGGTCTACGGCGCTTCGTACGTCTTCAAGTTCTAAAGCGGTGTGTTGAGCGCGGGGGCTTCGCCCCCGCTCCCCCGCTACACGCAAAACCCTCGCAGCATGTTGCCCCGGTGATTGCCGGGGCTTTTTTTGTTTGCGCGAAAAGCACCGGCATCTGGAATTGGGCGGAGAGGGTGGGGTGATCGGGACACGCCGTAAATACGTCCCTGTAGGCTCGATCGCCGCATCCATGCGGCGAACGGTCCCGATCACCCCACCCTCTCCACCCTTCCCATCTGCGCGCGCGTGCCAGCTCAAGCAAAGGCAAGAGCAGAAGCAGAACCTGAACATCCGAGGCGTAGTGGTTGCCTGTAATTGCAGGAGGCCGATTTTGATCCTGCATTTGTTTTTGATGTTGCCTTTGACGTTTGCATCCGCCTCCGCGGCCATGTTTGGAGGGGAGCGCAGCGGGAGGGGCGGCGGGACCGTTGGTGCCATGGATGGCGCCATCGAGCCCCCATGGTGAAGTGACCCCCGGGAGTTGGACACCAGATCCAACCCCGAGGGATACATGAACAAATACGACGCGCGTTTCAAACTGCAGGTCGCCAAAGAGGCCTGCAAGACCTCCACATCGGTCAAAGCCATTGCCCGTCGCCACGGCCTGGAGTTCTCCACGGTCAGGCGCTGGGTGGCGACCTATCGGCTGCATGGTAGGCGGGGATTTCATCGCCAGGCCCGGTCCTATGACCTCCCGTTCAAACTGGCTGTCCTGGAGAAGATGAGCCAGGACGGCTTGTCCGGGCGGGAGGCCACCACCTACTTTCAAATTGGCGATGAAAAAGACCCGTTCGTCCAAGCCACCTGAGGATATGAGCCGCGATGAGCTGCTCAAGGAAGTCGCCTATCTGCGTGCGGAGACCGACTACCTAAAAAAACTCGATGCCTTGATCCGGGAAGAGCAGGCGGCGCAGGACGCAAAGCGCAAGCCGTCCAAGGATTGAGGCAGGTTCATACGCTGTCGCTTCTGCTCGAAGCAGCTGAGCTGTCACGCAGTACGTTCTATTACCAGAACCATGTCCTGGCCCATCCGGATCAGGATGAGGCAGCCCTGTGCGAGCGCATCCGTGCAATCTACGATCAAAGCCAAGGGCGCTATGGCTATCGCACGGTGACGCTGGAATTAGCCAATCAGGGTCATCGGACCAATCACAAGCGGGTTCAGCGCCTGATGGGGGAGATGGGACTGAAATCGCGGGTGCGTGTGAAGCGCTACCAGGCCTTCAAGGGGGCGGCCAATGTTGTGGTTGGCAATGACCTCAATCGCCAGTTCCATGCCGAGCGGCCCAACCAGAAGTGGGTGACTGACGTGACCGAGTTCAAGGTGCAGGGCATGAAGCTGTACCTGTCGCCGATCATGGACCTCTACAACGGCGAAATCGTGGCTTATCAGATCAAGCGTCGGCCCGTATTTGATCTGGTGGGTCAAATGCTGGAGGAGGCCATCAAGAAGCTTTCCCCGGATGAGCGCCCGATGATCCACTCCGACCAGGGCTGGCAGTACCAGCATGAAAACTACCGGCATATGCTGGAAAAGCACTCGTTGAAGCAAAGCATGTCCCGGCGCGGCAACTGCCTGGACAATGCGGCGATGGAGAGCTTCTTTGGAACGCTGAAGTCGGAGTTCTTCTACCTGAACAGCTTTGACAGCCTCGAGAGTCTGGAGGCTGGGCTGGTGGAATACATCCAGTACTACAACGAAGAGCGCATCAAACTGAAACTGAAAGGTCTGAGCCCGATAAAGTACCGGGAGCAGGCCCAATCGGCCGCCTGACCCTGTCCAAGTCTCGGGGGTCACTTCATGGATGGGTTTACGGCGTGTCCCGCCGCCCCTCCCGCTGCGCTCCCACTTCGGAACAGGAACGCGCCGCTCTTCAATCCACCTGCCCCCGCTAGAATGTGCGCATGAAAGCCCTGCACTCCTTCTTCCTCGCCGCCGCCCTGGCGCCGGCCCTGCTGTCCGTCTCCGCCCCCGCCCATGCCTGGGGCGCGCAAGGCCACCGTCTGGTCGCCGAAGTCGCCGACGCCCGCCTCAACCCCACCGCCCGCGCCGAAGTGGACCGCCTGCTGGCCACCGAACCGGATGCCACGCTGGCCAGCATCGCGCCGTGGGCCGACCAGCTGCGCGCCAAAGACCCGGGCCTGGGCCGTCGCTCGGCCGGCTGGCACTACGTCAACATCGCCGAAGACAACTGCCACTACGAAGCACCGAAGCACTGCAAGAACGGCAACTGCATCGTCGAGGCCCTGAAGGCACAGAGCGCCATCCTCGGCGACCGAAGCCTGACCGACGGCGAGCGCCTGCAGGCGCTGAAGTTCGTCGTGCACCTGGTCGGCGACATCCATCAGCCGATGCATGCCGGTTACGCCCACGACAAGGGCGGCAACGACTTCCAGCTGCAGTTCGGCAACCGCGGTACCAACCTGCACTCGCTGTGGGACAGCGGCATGCTCAACACCCGCAAGCTGGACGACGCCGGCTATCTCCCGCTGCTGCAGAGCCAGCGCGCGCCGAAGCTGGCGCGCCAGTCCAACCCGCAGCGCGACCCGCAGACGTGGGCCGAAGCCAGCTGCCGCATCTCCATGCAAGCTGGCGTTTATCCGGCCTCGCGTAAAATCGGTGACGAATACACCGAGCGCTACCGGCCGCTGGCCGAAGCGCAGCTGCGACTGGCCGGTGAGAACCTGGCGCAGTTGCTGAACCGCGTGCTCGGCACGCGCTGAGGAGCGTTCCAATGTCAGTCCAGGTGCAGTCGTTCTTCCACCGTGACAGCAATACCTTCAGCTATCTGGTCAGTGATCCGGCCAGCGGCGAGGCAGCGCTGATCGACCCGGTCCTGGACTACGACCCGGATACCGATGCCAGCAGTGAAGCGCCGCTGCATGCCGCGTTGCAGGCCATCGAACAACAGGGCCTGCAGCTGCGCTGGCTGCTGGAAACCCATGCCCACGCCGACCATGTGTCAGCTGGGCGCCGCCTGAAGGAGCGCTTCCCGCAGGCCACGCTGGCCATCGGCGAAGGCATCCGCGCGGTGCAGGCCACCTTCGCACCGCGCTACGGCCTGCAGCTTCCTGCGGCCGATGACATCTTCGATCACCTGTTCAGCGATGGCGAAACCTTTGCTCTGGGCGAACTGCGCTGTCAGGTGATCGCCGTGCCCGGCCATACCAGCGACAGCATCGCCTACCTGATCGACGATGCGCTGTTCACCGGTGACTCGCTGTTCATGCCCGACGGCGGTACCGCCCGCTGCGACTTCCCGGGTGGCGATGCCGCGCAGTTGTACCGTTCAATCCAGCGCCTGCTGGCGCTGCCCGATGCGACGCGCGTGTTCGTCTGCCACGACTACGGTCCGGGTGGTCGTGCATTCGCCAACGAAACCACCATCGGCGAACAGCGCGCACACAACATCCACGTGCATGACGGCGTGGCCGAGGCGGTGTTCGTCAGCGTGCGCCAGGCACGCGATGCGACGCTGGAAGAACCCAAGCTGATGCAGCCCGCGGTGAAGGCCAACATCCAGGGCGGGGCCTGACCCACGCCGCTGCGCTCGCCGGGCATGGCCCGGCGCTGCCCCGGTCATCGCAAGCGGTCATTTTCCCTGCGTACGCACCACGTGCTGTCCCTTCACGATCTCGAAGGTGAAGGCATACTGCAGGGTGACCGCCACCGGCTCGATGCGCTCGGCGCCGCGACAGTCGCCACGGTCGGCAGGCACCTTGCCAGCCGCGAAGTGGCAGACCGCTGCGGACGAGTACTTCCACATCGCCACGGCTTCCTGCGCCGCCTGCAGCAGGGGCGCATTCTCGCCTGCAGCACCTGCCGCGCACTCCGGGCGATCGTTCAGCGGCACGCTGCGTTCGACACTGCCCTGTGCATCAACCACCACCTGCAGGCAGATGGTGGTCGGTGCCAGCTCCGCACGCGGGTCACGATCACCGACCTCCGGATCCGGCGCCGCGTACAACTGCGGCATCCGGTAGCCCTCGCTCGCGCCCAGCGAATAGGCCTGCAGCTGCCCACTGCCGCCACCGGTCTGCGGCTGCAGGCGCTGATGGCCGACATTCTCGCTGCGGGTATCAACGGTGGTCAGGCGATCCTGGGTCGCGCACCCTGCCAACAGCGCCGCCATCATCAACAGCGGCGCGGACTTCACTGGGAGTCCTCGGTGTTGTCCATGGCATAGGTGATCGGAATCTTCACAGCCCCTGCAACGGGCTTTCCGTTCTTTATCGCCGGACGATAGGTCCAGCTCCGCGCAGCGGCGATCGACACCGCATCGAACACACCCGGATTGCTTGCACTGAGCACCTGGACGTCAGTCGGATGGCCGTTGGCATCCACGTCCACGCGCAGGTTCACCACGCCCACCTGGCGCTGTTCGATGGCGGACTTCGGATAGGACGGTGGCGGCATCTTGTCGACCTCTATCTCCCGATCCATGGCGGCCCCTGTCTGGCCGTCTGCGGCTGCACCGCCCTGGCTGGCCCACGCCACCGCTCCCATTCCCAGACACAACCCGACCACCAGAACTTGCCCCGACACCCACGGCAATGCCTTCCGCTTGGACTGCTTCAACATGGCGATACGCTCCTTCAACACGGGTTGGCTGCGCCAATGGCAGACCGCTGGCGCAACCGGATGGACCAGCTGCGCCTTCAGCAGCGTGCTGGCGTAGAGACCGCGCAGCGCAGGCTGCGGGGCAATGGTGCGGGCATCGCAGGCCAGTTCCTGGTCCCGCAGGAAGCGGCGTGCAGCCCATGGCAGAAGCGGATGGAACCAGAACACCGCGCGTGCCATCAGCAGCGCCCCATTGGCCCAGTGATCGCCATTGCGACGGTGGCTGCGCTCGTGCTGCAGGATCAGGCCCTGCTCCTGTGCGGTGAACTGCTGGTCGAAGTCCGGGCCTACCACGATGCGCGGACGCCACAGGCCGACCAGCGCGGGCAGGCCCGGGTCGGCGCTGGCCTGCCAGCTGCCATCGGCGCGTGCACACAGTTGGCCCATGCCACGTTCAAAGCGCCGCTGCGCACGTAGATCGCGTAGCAGACAAAGGACCGCCCCCAGCATCCATGCCAGCAGCAACAGCCCGGCCCACGGCAACGACTGCCCTGCCATGCCTTCGACGGCGCCGGGTACCACTTTCAGCGGCAGCGTCGGCACATGCTCCAGAAGTGCCACCTGTGGCAGCGGCAGCAGCAGGGCCAGCAGCAGCAGCGGCAGCAGCCACCAGCTGCGGTAGGCCAGCCCAGCGCCCCCCAACCGCACGAGCAGCGGTCGCAGCACCGCCAGCAGGACCACGCCCACTGCCAGCCACAGGCTGGCCTGCCACAGTCCGTCGAGCAGCTCAGTCATGGTCCAGCTCCTGGATCAGCTTCTTCAGTTCGGCGATGTCCTGCGCACTCAGCTGGCCCCGTTCGCTGAAGTGCGCGACCAGCGGCGCCACACGCCCTTCGAAGACACGGCCGATGAAGTCCTGGCTCTGCGCCTCCACCCACGCCTGTCGCTGCAGCAGCGGCCGGTACAGGTAGCGCCGTCCATCGCGCTCGGCGGCGATCGCCCCCTTGGTCAGCAGGCGGTTGAGCAGGGTCTTGATGGTCGGCTCGGCCCAGTCACGATGGGCCAGCGCGGCCACCACGTCATCGGCGCTACGCGGTGCCTGCTGCCACAGCACCTCCATCACGACGGCTTCGGCTTCGCTGATCGGGGTCATGGTTTACATCCGTAATCGACGATTTGATTACGCGCGTAATCGAACCTCATGTCAAGCCCCTCGACTCCAGGTTCATCCCGGCTGCGCCAGCATCGGTTCCTCCCGCCCCTGGCCCCGGATGAAAGCGCTGCCCAAGAAGGATTTCCCGGTCGAGCAGGCCCGCCGCTTCCTCGAACCCGGCCCGATCGTGCTGGTCAGCACGGCGTGGCGCGGCCAGCGCAACCTGATGACGATGGGCTGGCACATGGTGATGGGCTTCTCGCCCTCGCTGGTCGCCACCTACCTGTGGCACGAGAACCACAGCCATGCACTGGCGCGCGGCAGCGGCGAGTGCGTGATCAACGTGCCGGGGGTGGAACTGCTCGATACCGTGGTGGACATCGGCAACTGCAGCGGCCGCGAGGTCGACAAGTTCGCCCGTTTCGAGCTTGATGCGCTGCCGGCGCGCGAGGTCGGTGCACCGCTGGTCGGGCAATGCCATTCGTGCTTCGAATGCCGCCTCTACGACGATAGCCAAGTGGAATCGAGCAACCTGTTCATCTGGGAAATCGTGCGGGCCCATGTTGCACCACGCCCAAAGCTGCCGCGCACGGTGCATTACCGGGGCGATGGGCAGTTCATGGTGTGTGGCGCTGAAGTCTCGCGTCGACGGCGGTTCAAGCCCGACATGCTGTAATGCCCGCACTCCCCCACACGCAGGACCACCGCGCATGACCGAACACCTCACCGACCTGGACGCCGCCGTCGACTGGTTGTTTGCGCGCGTGGACGGGCCGCTGCGGATCGGGGCACCGCTGGCACTGGGCAAGCCGCATCGGCTGCTCAATGCCCTTTACGCACGCGTCGAGCACGATCCGTCGCGGCCACTGCAGCTGTATACCGCGCTGTCGCTGAACCCGCCGAAGGCGCGCGGCAACGGCCTGGAAGCGCGCTTCATGGCGCCGTTTGCGCAGCGCCATTTCGGCGACGATTTCCCGCGCTTGGCCTATGCCGATGCGATCGCGCGCGACGCGTTGCCGGCACATGTGCAGGTGGAAGAGTTCTACATGCAGTCCGGCGCCCTGCTCGGCTCGCGGCAGGCGCAGTCCAGCTATACCAGCCTGAACTACACCCACGCTGCCGATGCGGTGGCGCAGCGCGCGCCGCAGGTGATCGTGCAGAAGGTGGCGATGCGGCCGAACGACCGCCGGCTCTCGCTGTCGTGCAACAACGACATCACCCAGGACACGCTGGATGCGATGACCGCTCGCGGGCTGCCTCGCCCGCTGCTGATCGCCGAGATCGATCCGCAGCTGCCCTATATGGGCGGCTCGGCGACGGTCGATGTGTCGTTCTTCGATCTGGTGATCACCCCGCCGCCGCCGTATCCGGCGCTGTTCGGGCTGCCGCGGCAGCCGGTCGGCGATGCCGACTACGCGATCGGCCTGTACGCCAGCACGCTGGTGCGCGACGGCGGCACCCTGCAGATCGGCATCGGCACGCTGGCCGACGCGCTCAGCCATGCGCTGGTGCTGCGCCACACCGACAACGCGCGCTACCGCCGCGTGCTGCATGCGCTGGATCCACACCTGGCCAGCCACCCGCTGGTGCAGGAGATCGGCGGACTGGATCCGTTCGAGGTGGGCCTGTACGGCTGCAGCGAGATGCTCAACGAAGGCTTCCGCCGGCTGGTGCAGACCGGGGTGATCAAGCGCAAGGTGCACGACGACCTGGCGCTGATGCAGCGCATCGAGAACGGCAGCACGCTGTCCATCGACCACGCCACCCTGGCCGCCGAGGGCGAGTACCTGCACGGCGCGTTCTACCTGGGCTCGCCGGAGTTCTACGAGTGGCTGCGCACGCTGCCGGAAGACGAACGCCGTGCGATCGGCATGCGCCGCATCAGCGAAATCAACCAGCTGTATGGCGGCAACGAGACGCTGGAGCGCCTGCAACGCCGCCATGCGCGCTTCTTCAACTCCTGCATGATGGCCACTGCACTGGGCGCGGCCGTGTCGGATGCGCTGGACGACGGACGTGTGGTGTCCGGCGTGGGTGGCCAGTACAACTTCGTGGCGATGGCACATGCCCTGCCGGAAGCGCGCAGCGTCTTGATGTTCCGCGCGGCGCGCGATGACAAGGGCCAGCGCGAATCCAACGTGCGCTGGAACTACGGGCACACCACCATCCCGCGCCACCTGCGCGACATCTACCTCAACGAATACGGCATCGCCGATCTGCGCGGCCTGACCGACGAGGACTGCGTGCATGCGATGACGGCGATCACCGAAGCCCCGTTCCAGAGCGGCCTGCTGCAGCAGGCACAGGCCTCGCGCAAGCTGCTGGCAGCCACGCAACCGGATCCGGAGCGCCAGCAGCGCAACACGCCGCAGGCACTGGCCGCTGCACTGGCACCGTTCCGCGCCGACGGCAGCCTGCCGGACTATCCGCTGGGCAGCGACTTCAACGAGATCGAGCAGGTGCTGGTGAAGGCGCTGGGTTGGCTGAAGGCCAACACGCAGACCCGCGGCGACAAGCTGCGTACCGTCTGGGCAGCGCTGCGGCAACCGGCCGGCGATGGCGATGCGGTGTACCTGCAGCGCATGGGCCTGCAGGCCCCGAAGGATTTCGCCGAACGTCTGGACGCGCGCCTCCTGCGGCTGGCACTGGCGCGCACCGCCTGAGAAAAGGGGACGGAGGGGATTAAGTCGCATGTGCACAAACGACTTAATCCCCTCCGTCCCCTTTTTCCTGCGGCAAAGAAAAGGCCGGCGTGCGCCGGCCTTTCCTCATTACGTCGCGAAGCTGCTTACAGCGCCTTGGCCGCTTCCACCACGTGGGCAGTGGTGATGCCGAAGTGCTTGTACAGCTGGTCGGCCGGGGCCGAGGCACCGAAGGTGTCGATACCGATCACGGCACCGTCCAGGCCGACGAACTGGCGCCAGAAACCGGTGACGCCGGCTTCCACCGCCACGCGCTTGCGCACGGCGTTCGGCAGCACCGATTCACGGTAGGCCGCATCCTGGCGCAGGAACACGTCGGTGGACGGCATCGAGACCACGCGGGTCTTGAGGCCGGCCGCGTCCAGCTGGGCCTTGGCTTCGGTGGCCAGCGAGACTTCCGAACCGGTGGCGATCAGGATCACGTCCGGGGTACCAGCAGCATCGGCCAGCACGTAGCCACCGCGCTCGATCTGGGCGATCTGCTCGGCGTTGCGCGGCTGGTGCGGCAGGTTCTGGCGGCTGAAGACCAGGCAGCTCGGGCCGTCCTGGCGGGTGATCGCAGCCTTCCAGCTCACCGCCGACTCGACCGCATCGCACGGACGCCACACGTCGTTGTTCGGGATGTAGCGCAGCGAGGCCAGGTGCTCCACCGGCTGGTGGGTCGGACCGTCTTCGCCCAGGCCGATCGAGTCGTGGGTGTAGACGTGGATGGCGTGGGCCGGGATCAGCGCGCTCATGCGCACGCCGTTGCGGGCGTAGTCGCTGAACACCAGGAAGGTGGCGTCGAACGGAATGAAGCCACCGTGCAGGGCCAGGCCGTTGGCAATGGCGGTCATGCCGAACTCGCGCACGCCGTAGTACACGTAGTTGGCGTTGGCGTCGTCGCTGGCAACCGATTTGCTGCCCTTCCACAGGGTCAGGTTGGAGTGCGCCAGGTCAGCCGAGCCGCCGACGATTTCCGGCAGCAGCGGGGCGTAGGCTTCGATGGCCAGCTGCGACGCCTTGCGCGAGGCGATCGTCGGGCCTTCGGCGGCCACCTGGGCGATGTAGGCATCGGCCTTGGCAACGAAGTCGGCCGGCAGTTCGCCATGCGAGCGGCGGGTCAGTTCGGCTGCTTCAGCCGGGTACTGGCTGGCGTACTTGTCGAACAGCTGTTCCCATTCGGCCTGGCGCAGCGTGCCGGCGCCGTTGGCGCGCCAGCCGTCGTAGATCGCCTGCGGGATCTCGAACGGGCCGTATTCCCAGCCCAGCTGCTTGCGGGTGGCTTCCAGTT
This sequence comes from Stenotrophomonas sp. 80084_Sma, assembly GCF_056481995.1. Taxonomy (NCBI): domain Bacteria; kingdom Pseudomonadati; phylum Pseudomonadota; class Gammaproteobacteria; order Lysobacterales; family Lysobacteraceae; genus Stenotrophomonas; species Stenotrophomonas sp. 80084_Sma. The sequence continues at coordinate 3,835,802 of NZ_CM151177.1, forward strand.
CGTCCTTGCCCAGCGGTGCGCCGTGGCTGGATTCCTTGCCCGCCTTGTTCGGCGAACCAAAGCCAATGGTGGTGCGGCAGCAGATCAGGGTCGGCTTGTCGCTCTGCGACAGCGCGGCCTCGATGCCGGCCTTGATGCTCTCCGGGTCATGGCCATCGACATCGCGCACCACGTTCCAGCCATAGGCCTCGAAACGCTCCGGGGTGTTGTCGGTGAACCAGCCCTCGACGTTGCCGTCGATGGAGATGTGGTTGTTGTCCCAGAAGCAGACCAGCTTGTGCAGGCCCCAGGTACCGGCCAGCGAAGCGGCTTCATGCGACACGCCTTCCATCAGGCAGCCATCGCCCATGAACACCCAGGTGCGGTGGTCGACCACTTCCAGCTCCGGGCGGTTGAAGCGCTGTGCCAGCAGCTTCTCGGCCAGGGCGAAGCCCACGGCATTGGCGAAACCCTGGCCCAGCGGGCCGGTGGTGGTTTCCACGCCCGGGGTCTCGTGGCGCTCGGGGTGACCGGCGGTGTGGCTACCCAGCTGGCGGAACAGCTTCAGCTGCTCGATCGGCAGGTCGTAACCACTCAGGTGCAGCAGCGCGTACTGCAGCATCGAACCGTGGCCGTTGGACAGCACGAAACGGTCGCGGTTGAACCAGTGCGGGTTGCTCGGGTTATGGCGGAGATAGTCGTTCCAGAGGACTTCGGCGATGTCGGCCATGCCCATGGGCATGCCGGGGTGGCCGGACTTTGCGGTTTCAACCGCATCGGCGGCAAGGAAGCGGATGGCGTTGGCCAACTGGCGACGGGTAGGCTGCGTCATGGTTCTGTCGGAATCGGGAGGCGGCCGCGGACGTGCGGGCGGCCTATTGTCCCATAGTCGCCGGGCGGGGGGTCGGTTCACCTTGCCCGGTCGTGCCGGCCGCTGGCCGGCAGTTGCGCAGAATTCAATGAAGATCATGAAGTTGCCGGCCAGCGGCCGGCACTACCCCGCCCCCGGAGTTCGGGGGCTGCGCCATAGGCGCCGGGGTGTGGAGGCCGGTAAGGGGGGCCCGCGATTCGCATCGCGAAACGTGGGAGCGGCAGCGCGCATGCGATGACGCGTACCCGGCCAGCGGCCGGCACTACCCGCCCCCGGAGTTCGGGGGCTGCGCCATAGGCGCCGGGGTGTGGAGGCCGGTAAGGGGGGCCCGCGATTCGCATCGCGAAACGTGGGAGCGGCAGCGCGCATGCGATGACGCGTACCCGGCCAGCGGCCGGCACTACCCGTCCCCGGAGTCCCGGGACGGGAATCCGGACTCAGTCCTGCTGCGGGCCCAGCGCCGGGCCATCGTGCGACTCACCCTTGGCCACCAGGGTGGTAAGGGCCAGGTCGCCGGTCACGTTCAGCGCGGTACGGCACATGTCCAGGAAGTGGTTCACGCCCAGGATCAGGCCGATGCCCAGCGGGTTCACGCCCACCATCGCGCAGATCATCGCCACCACCGGCAGCGAGCCTGACGGCACGCCGGCCGTGCCGATGCCACCGAGGATGCAGACCGCCATCACCATGATCTGCTGGCCGATGCTCAGGTCCACGCCGAAGAACTGGGCCAGGAAGATCACCGTCACGCCCTCGAACAGCGCGGTGCCGTTCTGGTTGGCGGTGGCGCCCACGGTCAGCACGAAGCGCGACACGCGCTGCGGCAGGCCCATCTGGTCGGCCACGCGCAGCGCGGTCGGCAGGGTGGCGTTGCTGGAGGCGGTGGAGAACGCCATCACCGTCGCTTCCTGGGTATCGCGGAAGAACGACAGCGGCGAACGACCGGACAGCCATACGGCCGTGCCGTAGCTCACCACCATGTGCAGGCCGAGTGCCAGCACCACCACGCCCACGTAGGCGCCGAGGCGGATGATCAGCTCGAAGCCGAACAGCGCGGCCAGGTTGAACATGAAGCAGGCCACCGCATACGGGGCCAGGCGGATGACCAGGTTGATCAGGGTCATCGAAATTTCGAACACGCCTTCGATGGCGCGGCGCAGCGGCGCGACCTTCTCGTTGTCGGTCAGCACCATGCCGATGCCGAACATCAGCGCGAAGAACATCAGCGACAGGATCGCGCCGTTGTCAGACGCGGCCTGCAGCACGTTGCTCGGCACGATCGACAGCAGCATGTCCATGCCCTTCGGCGTGCCATGGATGCCCGCGACAATCTCCTTGCTGCGCTCGGCGTTCTCCGACAGCATCATCGCAGCGACCTGCGGGTCGACGCCGACACCCGGCTTGAGCAGGTTCACCAGCACCAGCCCGATGCCCACGGCAATGCCGGACAGCAGCACGGTATAGGCCAGGGTCTTCCAACCGATGCGGCCAAGGGCGCGGATGTCGCCCATCTCCGACACACCCATGATCAGCGCCGAGAAGATCAGCGGCACGATCAGCATGAAGATCAGGTTGAGGAACAGGCCCGAAGCCGGGGTGGTGATGTAGTCCATTACCCACTTGGCACCGGCCTGCAGACCATCGACGCTGCCGCCCAGGGCGTGCACGATCAGTCCCAGGATCAGGCCGATCGCAAAGCCGATGCCCATCTTCCAATGCAGGGGCAACTTCTTCTTGTCGGCAGCAGCTGCTGTCATGCGCGGGTTTCCTCGAAAAATGAATGCACTCTAACAAAGCGCGCAAGCGGCGCCGGTTCAGGTTCGCCGCGGCGGATACAGCGGCGCCAGGCCAGTGTCAGCGGTGCCGGCAGCCGCCGACCAGTGCGGTCCGTCACGGAAGGCCTCGCGCAAGCGCGCACGCAGCGACGCCAGGTCGCCCTGCCCACCCCAGCGCGCCTGCTGCAGGTCCTGCAGCACCTGTCGCTGTCCGGGGTCAGCCAGGCGGTCGATGACCTGCTCGATACGTTCGACACCGGCCATCGCACACAGCTGCGCTTCCACCTGATCAAACCCTTCACCATCCAGCGCGCGGCGCAGTTCGGCCACGCCGGCACGTCCAGTCGCCACAGCCGGCACAGCGCCCTTGGCCGCCACGCGCGGGCGACGGCCTCGCTGCCAGCCCCACAACAGCGTCAACAGCCACAGCAACGCCAGGCCGATGGCGGCGCCCATCCACGGCCATGGCCGCTCGGACAAACCACTGGCGCGCGGATCGGTCGCCGCGATACGGCTGTCCTGGCCATCGCCATCCGGCAGCGCCGCATCGGTGTCGATCGGCGGCAGCGGTGCAGGTGGCGCACTGCCAGCCCCGCTACCGGCCACCACGTCCAGCGTCAGGTCCGGCAGCTTCGCTTCCTGTGCCTTGCCATTGCGCACGTCCCACCACGGCAGGCGCGGCCCCGGCACCACCAGCGAACCCGGCTGGCGCGGCACGATCGAATAGCGGCGGGTGATCTTCAGCCGCGGCGTACTGCCATTGAAGGTCTCTTCGTACTGCGCAGGTTCTGCGAACACCTGCGCCGCGTTGCCGACGTCGGGCACCGGCAGATCGGTGAACTGCGCGCGGGTAGCGCCTTCGGCAATCGCCTCCACCACCACGTTGGCCGCCTCGCCGGTACGGGCGCTGGTCGGTGCACTGGTGTAGCGCAGCTGCAGGCCCTGCAGCGGCAGCCATGGCTGCGGCGCCTGTGCCGGTTGCGCCTGCACCTGCAACGTGCGATCGGCGCCGGTGGCATTCATGCGCCCGTCGCCGCCGCCGAAGAAATCGTCGAAGAAGCCACCGGCACTGCGCCCGCTGAAGCGCGCACCGGCCAGCCGAAGTGCACCGCTGCGCTCGGGGATCAGCAGGAAGCGCCGCTCGACCACGTTGTAGCGGCGGCCGCTGACCTGTCGCACATCGGTGCGGTCATCGCCCACCCGCTGCAACGACGCGCCGGCCGGTGTATCCAGCACCAGTTCGCCGGAGGCCAGCTGCGAGGCGAAATACAACCGCACCACCACGCCTACGCTCTGCTGCACATACGGTGTCTCGTCATCGACAGCGGTTTCGATGAACGCCACCGCATTGCTGTCGGGACCGGCCACGGCAGCGGCATCCACCTGCAGGGTCAACGGTGCGGTGCGTACGCTGCCCACCTGCAGGCCCGGCACCACCAGTGCACCGCTACGCCGTGGCGTGAGTGCCACGCCATACAGATTGCGCTGCTGCATGCTGCCATTGCTCCACGCTACCTGGCGGCTGCTGGTCTGCCCGCTGAGGTCGAAGTCGGTGCGCAACGGTGTGAAGTCAGGGGCGCCCTGGTCGCTCTCGACATTGAGCGTGACCGTGTCGCCCATCGCGATGCGGTCGCGGTCCAGCCACGCACGCGGCTGCGCCCAGGCCAGCAGCGGCAGCCACAGCAGCAGTGCCGCCAGTACCTGTCGGGGCCAGTGCCCGTGCATGTTGATCGCCCGCGTCATCGCCCTTCCCTCTTCCTGCGTTCGTTTTCCAGCTGGAACTTGGCCCGCAGCAATGCGCCCGGATCATCCGGCACGCGTCGCATCCACGCCTCCACCGCCTGCTGCTCCTCGCGTTGGCGTGGGGTGGTGCCGTCGCTGCCTGGCACGGGCTTGCCATCCTGATCGCCTTTGCCCTCACGTGCCTGCTGAATGGCCTGCTGCATGCGCTGGCGCTGCTGCTCATCAGCCTGGGCCTGCGCTTTGGCATCCTCCACCTGTGGTGGCGCCTGCTGTCCATCGCGGCCTCGCTCGCCGGGCTGCGGGCTCGACTGGTTCTTGTCGTCACCGGGATTGGGCTGGCCCTGCTGACCCGACTGTGGCTGTCCCTGACCGGGATTCTGCTGGCCCTGCTGCGGCTGCTGGCCCTGCGGATTCTGCTGGCCCTGACCATTCTGCGGTTGTTTTTGCTGCCCGTTCTGCGGAGGCTTCTGCTGATCCTGGCCTTTGCCACCCGACTGCTTGCGCTTGCGCGCGGCATCGACCACGGCACGGTTGGCGACCGCATCTGCCATGCCGGGATGCAGTGCCAGCGCGCGGTCGTAGGCGGCAATGGCTTCGTCGTAGTTGCCCTGGCGGGCCAGCGTATTGGCCAGGTTGTACCAGCCCGCATCGCTGTCGATGCCCTCGAACTGCTTGCGGGCACTGGCGAAATCACCGTTGCGGTAAGCCTGCGCACCTTCGGCCAAGCGCTGGTACTGCACCTGGTCGGCGCGCTTCCACAGCGTGCCCGGCGCCGGCGGTGCGGCAGGCACCGCGGGCGCCTGCGCCTGCACATCACTCATCCATGGCAGCAGGCCCACCGCCAGCACCGCCGCCAGCAGCGCGCGGCGTCGGAAGGCCAACAGCGCCAGCAGCATCACCGGTGGCAGCAACCAGAACCCTTCATCACGCCATTGCTTGCCCTCGCCGGGCCGCTGCGCTGCAGTACCTTCGCGTGCATCAAGTACGCCCAGCGCACGCAGGTCACTGTCATCGGTGGCGATGCGGGCATAGCGGCCTCCGCCTGCGGTCGCCACCGCACGCAGGCTGCCTTCATCCAGCGCGGCCTGGCGGATCTGCCCAGTGCCATCCCGGTACGCCGCACCGGCAGATGTGCCCAGCCCCAGTACCGACACCTGCATGCCGAGGCTGCGCGCCTGCGCTGCGGCCAGTGCCGCTTCATCATCCGCCTGATCGCTGACCAGCAGGATCTGCCCCCGCAATGCCCCGATCTGGCGCATCAACCGCGTCGCCCAGTCGATGCCACGGTCGGCGCGTTGTCCGTCGCGCGGCATCACATCCGGCGACAGCGCGTCCAGATACAGCGCGACGTTGCTGCCGTCATCGGTCAGCGGTGCCACGGTGTAGGCATCCTCGGCATAGACCACCAGGCCCACCTGGCCACCCTGGCGGGCACGCAGCAGCTCGCCCACTTTCGCCCGAGCCTGCAGCAGGCGCGACGGCGGCAGATCGGTGGCATTGATCCGGCTGGACAGATCCAGCACGACCAGCAGCGGTGCGCTGGCCTGGAACATCGGTTGTGCCTGCTGCCGCCAACTCGGCCCGGCCATGGCCAGCGCTGCCAGGGTCCAGCCCAGCAGCACGGCCCAGGGCAGGCGTGCACGGCGGCGCGTGCCCGCAGCCAGCAGATGCGGCAACAGGTGGGCATCCACCGCTGTTCGCCACACATCGCTGCGCCGCTGCCGATACAACGCCACCACGATGATCAGCGGCAGCGCCAGCAACGCCCACAGCCATTCCGGGCGCAGGAAGTGCAGCGCGTTCCAGTCAGGAAGATTCGAAGCCAACGCGATCATCGACGGCGCTCCGGCCACAGCCAGGCCAATGCGCCCAGCAGCAACGCCAGGCCCAACGGCCAGGCATAACGCTCTTCGCGCGGACGCAGGCTCGGCCCCTTCGCAGCGATCGGCTCCAGCCGGTCCAGCTCGGCGTAGATGCCGGCCAGCTGTGCAGTGTCGCGGGCGCGGAAGAACTGGCCACCCGTCATGCTGGCAATCTTCTTCAAGGTAGCCTCGTCGACCGGATCCTGGTCGGCGGAAATGGGAATACCGAACAGGCGCATGCTGCCATCACCGCCAAAGGCGACGGTGTGGATACGCACACCCTCGGCACGCGCGACTTCGGCGGCACGCAGCGGTTCCAGCACGCCGGCATTGCTGACGCCGTCGGTCAGCAGAATCAGCACGCGCTGGCCTTCAGGCTGGCTGCGCAGGCGCTTCACCGCCAGGCCGATGGCATCACCGATGGCGGTCTCGCGCCCGGCCAGGCCGACCACGCTGTCGCGCAGCTGGTCGCGCACGCTGGCCAGATCGGCCGTAAGCGGCGTAAGCGTGTAGGCGCGGTCGCCGAAGATCAGCAGGCCGATGCGATCACCGGCACGACGATCAAGGAAATCGGCCAGCACCGCCTTCGCGGCAGTCAGGCGATCCACCGCCTGCCCGCCCAGCACCATGTCGCCCTCGCCCATGCTGCCGGACACGTCCATCGCCAGCATCATCTGCCGGCCCTCCTGCGGCGGCGTGATCGCTTCACCCAGCTGTTGCGGGCGAGCCAGTGCGACGCACAGCGCGCACCAACCCAGCCACAACAGCAGCGTGCGCAGCCACGACACATCAACGCGGCCGCCACCGGCCAGCGCTTCCAGTTCCGTCGCCGCATAGGGCACCCGCAGCGCAGCACCGGGATCGGCACGACGCTTCCACCAGCGCATCAGCAACGGCAACGGCAGCGCCAGCAGGGCCAACGGCCACGCCAGCTGCAGGTCCGGCCATGGCCAGTAACTTGCCAGCAGATTCATCGGCGCCGCTCCAGCAGCATGGCCAGATAGCGCTCGCGCGCCCAGCTGCGCAGCGCCGCCACATCGTTGGCGTCCACCCGTGGGCGATAGGCGCCTTCCGCCAGCAGACTGCGTCGTGCCGCGGGGAGCGTGCCTTTCGGATCCACGCGCTGCCACCAGGCATCATCGCGCAGGGATTCACTGCCGGGCTGCGCCTGGCGTGCGGCGCGACGCAGCAGTCCGGCGATGGCTGCCAGTTCCGCAGCAGCATCGGCGGTAGATGCCAGCTCCTGATCGAACAGCTGCAACCAGCGTTGGCGGCGACGGCGACGCTGCCACCAGAAGAAGGCCGCCACCACCAGCAACAGCAGCACCACGCCGCCGATCATCAGATAGCCCGGTGCCGGCGGCCACCATGATGGGGCGGGTGGCACCTGCACATCGCGCAGCGGCAGGTTCGCGCTCATGCCGGCACCTCGGTCGGTGATGGCGCCAGCCAGGCATCGCTGGGCGCGTCGGTGGACAGCACCTGCACATCGACGCGGCGCGCTCCCAGCTGGCGCCGCAGGTCCTGCAGCGGTTCGACGAAGTGGGCCTGCCAATGAGCCTGGACCTCGCTGCGTCGCAGGTCGAGGCCGATGCGCTGCTGCAGGGTCTGGAACTGCAGCGCGGCTGACGGAGGCTGCAGTTCCAATGGATCCACCAGCAGCACCAGACTGAGGTCGTGGTGCTGGGCCAGCGCACTCCAGCGCGCCGGCGGAATACGGATGGCCTGCTGCGGATCGGCCAGCACCAGCACACGTGCACCCGGGCGCAGGACGCGACCGGCATGGTCCAGCGCACGTTCCAGGCCAAGGTCATCGGCCGGGGGCTGCGCATACCAGCGGGTGAGCGCGTCCAGCACGCGCAATACGCCGCGCGGGCCGCCTGCCGGTGCAATCGGTGGTTCACGGTCGCTGCCACGCAGGGCGCCGATGCGATCGCCACGACGCTGCGCCGACCACGCGGCGACGGCACCCGCGCGTGCAGCCTGCACCGATTTGAAGCGCACGCGGGTGCCGAAGTACAGGGCCGGCGAGGTATCGGCCACGATCAGGCTGACCCGCTCGCGTTCGGCCTGGAACAGCTTGGTATGGGCACGTCCGGTGCGCGCGGTCACCCGCCAGTCGATATGCCGTGCATCATCACCGGCCACGTACTCGCGTGACTCGGCATATTCCATGCCACGCCCGCGCAGCGGCGACGGCGCCTGCCCGGCGTTGCCGGCACGGCCACGGCGTGGCGGCGGCGGTCGCTGTGCAAGGCGGCGCAGCGCCACCAGTTCGGACAGTTGCGGGCGCAGCCCGTCACCGTCACTGACGGAGGAGGCGTGGTGCAGGGATGGATCGGTCATGCGCAGGCTCAGGGTGCCGGCACCCGGGCCAGCAGCTCCTGCACCAGGCGTTCGCCATCCCAGCCTTCAGCGGTGGCTTCGTAGCTGGGCAGCACGCGATGGCGCAGCACGTCGGCAGCAACCGCACGCACGTCATCGGGGGTGACGAAATCGCGGCCGGCCAGCCAGGCGCGCGCGCGTGCACAGCGTTCCAGCGCGATGGAACCGCGCGGGCTGGCGCCCCATGCAATGCGGCGGCCAAGGCCAGCGTCATAGCGCGACGGATCACGCGAGGCCAGCACCAGCTCGATCAGGTAGCGTTCCAGCGCCGGCGCCATGTGCAGGTCCAGCACTTCGCGGCGGGCATCGAACACATCCTGCATCGGCAGCTTTTCCGGCGCTTGTGCGGCTTCGCCCAACGCACCACGGGCGCGCTCGCGGGCCAGGCGCAGGATCTCCGATTCGGCGGCCTGGTCCGGGTAGCCGATGCGCACATGCATCAGGAAACGGTCCAACTGCGCTTCCGGCAGCGGGAAGGTGCCTTCCTGCTCGATCGGGTTCTGCGTGGCCATCACCAGGAACAGCGGCGGCAGCGCATAGGTGTGGCGGCCCACGGTGACCTGGCGCTCGCCCATCGCTTCCAGCAGTGCCGACTGCACCTTGGCTGGCGCTCGGTTGATTTCATCGGCCAGCAGGATCGGATGGAAGATCGGGCCGGGTACGAATTCGAAGCGCCCTTCCTGCGGGCGCCAGATTTCGGTGCCGGTCAGGTCGGCCGGCAGCAGGTCCGGGGTGAACTGCACGCGGGCGAAGTCGGCCTCCAGGCGCGAGGCCAGCGCGCGGATCGCCGTGGTCTTGGCCAGGCCCGGAGCGCCTTCCACCAGCAGGTGGCCATCGGCCAGCAGCGCGATCAGCAGGCGTTCGACCAGCGCGGCCTGGCCGACGATCTCGGCCGACAATGCGTCGCGCAGCTGGCTGAAAGCGGCATGCAGGCGGGAGGTGGCCGGCGCGGACGGCGGCGAGACGGTTTCGGGCATCGGCGGTGGCAGGTTCATGGGGGCCTTTGACCGGCGCGGGACGGCACGGGTTCCCGACATCATCGCAGGGTGCCCTGCGAATGGCATCAAGAACGGCTGAACGACCCATCCACGCATGGCGTGGATCTACTGGACATGGGCGGCGTGAATCTACGGGCGGAAACGCAGAAGGGCCGCGCAGGGCGGCCCTTCTGCGTTTCGCGGAGGCGCGGGCTCAGTTCTGCTTGGCCACGCGCAGCACCTTCGGGGTCACGAACACCAGCAGCTCGGCCTTGTCCTTGTTGCGGCCGCGCTTCTTGAACAGGTTGCCCAGGAACGGCACGTCGCCCAGGAACGGCACCTTGCTGATGCTGCTGCGGTCGGTGAACTCGTACACACCACCGATGACCACGGTCTGCCCATCCTCGACCAGCACCGCGGTGTTGACCTCACGGCGGTTGATCGACGGTACCGTGCCATAGCCCTGCAGTTCGATCAGGCGGTCGACTTCGTCCTTCTTCACCTGCATGTTGAGGAACACGCGGTTGTCGTTGGTGATGGTCGGGGTCACCCGCAGTTCCAGCACCACTTCCTTGAACTGCACGTTCGGGGTGGAACCGGCGCCACCGGCAGCACCGGTGCCACTGATGGTGACGTAGCCGATTTCCTTGCCCTGCTTGATCATCGCCTCGCGCTGGTTGGTGGTGACCACGCGCGGGTTGGAGATCACCTCACCCCGCGACTCTTCCTGCATGGCCGACAGCTCCACGTCCAGCAGGTAGCCTGCGTTGAGGATCGACAGCGCCAGCGAACCCGGATTGCTGGCCGTAGCCACCGGCAGGTTCCAGTTCAGGCCACGCTTGATGGTCGGGCCGCTGGGAATCGGCGCCGGGCCGACGCTGCCACCGGCCTGCCACTCACGGACCGCCTTGGCGTTGGCCAGTGCGGTATCGACCTGCGACTTGCGGGTTTCCTCGTTGGCAGCGAGGCTGCCGCTGAAGTACACGTTGTCGCGGCTGCCGCTGATGCCGAACTTCGCACCCAGCTCGCGGGCGAAGGTATCGGTCGCGATGACGATGCGGCTTTCGATCAGCACCTGGTCGACCGGGCGGTCGATCACACTGATCAGCTCGCGCATGCGCGCGATCTTCTTCGGAATGTCGCTGATCATCAGCGTGTTGGTGCGCTCGTCGGCGACGATGCGGCCCCGCCCGGACAGGAAGCCACTCTCCTCCTGCGACGAGCCGCCACCACCGCCATTGCCGCCACCACTGCCGCCACCGATGCCCTTGGCCTCGGTCAGCGCTTTGAAGATCTGCGTGGCGCTGTGGTAGTTGATCTGGACGTAATCGGTGACCAGGTCTTCGCGGTTCTCGATGGCGATGCGCGCGTCTTCCTTCTCCTGCTCGAACTTGGCCAGCTCAGCCTGCGGAGCGACCCAGATCACGCTGCCATCGCGACGTTTGTCCAGGCCCTTGGCACGCAGCACGATGTCCAGTGCCTGGTCCCACGGCACGTTGACCAGGCGCAGGGTCACATTGCCCTGTACCGAATCGGAGGCCACCACGTTGAGATTGGATTCCTCGGCGATCAACTGCAGCACGGTGCGCACCGGCACGTCCTGGAAGTTGAAGGTCACCGGCTTGCCGGTGAAACCGCGCTGACCAACAGCCTTGGCAGCCTGGGTGACGCTGCCGGCGGTGACTGCACCGACGGCGGCCGGCGCCTGCCGCGGGCTGATCTCCACCACGTACTCGTTGCCACTCTGGTAGGCCAGTGATTCGACCGCACCGCCGGTGCTCAGCACCAGCTGGGTACCGGCACCGGACGGCTTGGCGTCGATGCGCTGCACCGGCGTGGCGAAGTCGATGACGTTCATCGGCTTCTGCAGGTTGGCCGGCAGTCGGGCGTTACCGACATCGACCACCACGCTGTTGCCCTGCGTACGCAGGTCCGGAACCGCGCCCTGGCCGTCAAACTGGACGATCAGGCGCCCGGCGCCATCATCGCCGCGCTTGAAATCGATCTTGGCCACCGACAGGCCGGCCGGCGCTGCCGCCGGTGCCACGGTGGCGCCCACCGGCTTTTCCGCCGGTGCGGCGGCCAGCGCCGGAGCGCAGGCCAGCATCAGCGCGACTCCCAACGCGCTGACACGGTTCAAGGTAAAGCGCCGGATGGGACGCAGCCCCTTGGCTTGGTGAAAGGTCATCGTGCTATCCCCAGTAAACGATCATTGATCTTCAAGCGAGAGCGTTGCCGGCCGTTCCAGCCAGCCACCCGCGCCATCCGGCACCAGTTCGATCAGCTCCACGTGGTCTTCGAAGACCGCCGTGACCCGCCCGTCGCTCTGCCCCAGGTAGCCGCCCGGGCGTACCCGGTAGGTCACCTTGTCCGGCCCCATCACCAGCGCCACGGTGGCGGCTCCGGTGCCGATGGTGCCGACCATGTCCAGTGCGTCCAGCGGGAAGCCTTCCAGCGGCTCCTTGCGCCGGTTCGGATCCGGACGCAATCCGCCATTCCCCTGCTGCGGATTGGTCCAGGCATCGGTGAACGGGTCGCGCAGACCCTGTGCGGAGTATTCGAAGGTTTCGAACTGCTGCATCACCGGCAGCGGCTCCAGCGGCTGTGCCGGTCGCGCACGCTCGCCTTCCACCCACTTTTCAAGGTTCGGCGCATCACCCGGCGTGCTGGTCACATCGCGGCCGCACGCGGCCAGCATCAGCACGACGGCAGCCATCCCACAACGCGCAAAGAGGGAACGGATCACTTCTTCTCCTCCTTGCCGGCGTCAGCCACCTGCTGTGCCTGCACCTCGGTCTCATCCAGATAGCGGTAGGTCTTGACCGTGCCGGACAGCTCCAGCGCACCGCTGCGGGCGTTGCCGCTGGTCTTGTCCTTGGGCTTGAGGTTGATGTCGTGCATGGTCAGGATGACCACGCGCGGCAGCGACGCCACGCCACTGACGAAGGCACCGAACTGGTGGTAACTGCCCACCATGCGCAGCTTGATCGGCTTCTCGGCGTAGAACTCCTTGACCTGCTCCTGTTCCGGCTCGAACAGCTCGTTGGTCAGGCCGCTGGACAGCGCGGTCTGCGAGATGTCGATGATCAGGTCCGGCATTTCGGTCTTGCTGGGCAGCTGCCGCAGCATCTGCTGCAGCACCTGTTCCATCTGTGCCAGCTGCTGCTTCAGCGGCGCCAGGTTCACCGCACGCTCCTGCTGCTTGGTGAACTCCGAACGCAGCTCGACTTCCTTCGATTCCAGGCCGGCCAGTTCCTCGCGCTTGCCACTGATCAGCAGCATCCACGCCACGAACATGATCACCAGCGCCAACAGCGAGCAGAAGACGATCTTGGCCTTCTGCGGCCAGTTGCCGATGTCGTTGAAATCCAGGTTCTTCAGATCGATTTTCTGGCTCATGCGCGATCCCCCTGCAGCGGGGCGTTGAAGGCCTGCGGCGGCTGCGCCAGGCGGCTGCCCTCGGACTTCGGCGCAGGCTTTGCAGCCGGGGCTGCCGGCTGGTTCGGCGTAGCCGGGGCCGGGGTGGCAGCAGGTGCGTTGACCGGCGCGGCGGCGGGTGCGGGTGCAGCCGGTGCAGCAGCGGGCTGGCCGGCGGCCGGTGCAGCAGGTGCCGCTGCATCCGGGCCGGCTGCAAGCGGTGCCACTGCGGGCGGAGCCGGCGTTGCCACCGAACCATCGGCGTTGAGGCCTGGCGTACCAGCCACTTCCTCACTCTGTGCCGGCAGCTTCACCTTGACCACGAACACATAGGGCAGCGCCTTGATGTCGGCCAGCGGGCCCACCTTGCCGTCCTTGTCCTTCTCGGGATCACGCGCTTCGATGATCGACAGTTCCGGGTTGGTCATCCAACCGGAGGTCTCCAGGTTGCGCATGTACGCCGAAACACGGGCATTGGACTGGGTACGGCCTTCCAGGGTCAGCACGTCGCCTTCCTGCTTCAGCGCGGTCAGCACCAGGCCATCGGGAATCGTGCGCACCAGCGCATCGAACAGGTGCACCATCTGCGAGCGCTTGGCCTGCAGTTCCTCGATCACCTTCTTGCGGGCCAGCAGGCGTTCCTTCTGCGCGTCGAGGCGGTCGATCTCCTTGTTCTGTTCCTTGACCTTCTCGATCTCGGCTTCCAGATAGGCGTTACGGTCCATCTGGCCGCTCACCTGGCGGTCGTAGTAGAACCAGATCACCAGCGACAGCAGCAGGCCACCGATCGCGGCCATGCCCAGCATTGCGTAGAACTCGCGCTGGCGTTGCTTGCGCCGTTCGGCGCGCCAGGGCAATAGATTGATGCGTGCCATCAGTCGAAGCTCCTCAGCGCCAGACCGGTGGCGATCATCAGCGCGGGGGCATCCTGGGCGAGCGCATGCGCGTTCACCTTCGGCCCCAGGGTCATCTGTGCCAGCGGGTTGGCGACCACGGTCGGCACGCCCAGCTGTTCCTCGACCATTTCCGGCAGACCGCCCAGCACGGCGCAGCCGCCGGCCAGCACGATGTGATCAACGCGGTTGAACTCGCTGCCTGCGTAGAAGAACTGCAGCAGGCGGCTGATCTGCTGGACCGTGGCTTCCTTGAACGGCTCCAGCACTTCCATCTCGTAGCTTTCCGGCAGCCCGCCCTGGCGCTTGGCCAGTCCGGCTTCCTCGTAACTCAGGCCGTAGCGGCGCATGATCTCGTCGGTCAGCTGCTTGCCACCGAACACCTGTTCGCGGCTGTACAGGCTGCGGCCGCCGCGCAGGACATTGAGGGTGGTCATGGTGGCACCGATGTCGACCAGCGCGACCACACCCTCGATGGATACCGGCAGCTCGCTGGCGACCAGGGCATAGGCGTTCTCGACCGCGAAGGCCTCCACGTCCATCACCTTGGCCTGCAGGCCACCCAGCTCCAGCGCCGACTGGCGCAGTTCCACGTTCTCCGAACGCGACGCGGCCAGCAGCACCTGGACCATCTCCGGGTTGTTCGGGATCGCCCCGATCACCTCGAAGTCCAGGTTCACTTCCTCGATCGGGTACGGAATGTAGTTGACCGCTTCCAGCTCGATCTGGGCTTCCATGTCGTTCTCGTCGAGCTCGGCCGGCATCGGGATCACCTTGGTGATCACCGCCGACCCAGCGACGGCGGCAGCGGCCAGCTTGGCCTTGCTCCCCGAGCGGTTCATCGCGCGGCGGATGGCCTCACCCACGGCCTCCACTTCCACGATGTTCTTCTCCACCACCGCATTCGGCGGAAGAGGTTCCACAGCGTAATGTTCCACACGAAAACGATTGCCACTGCGGGACAGCTGCAAAAGCTTTACCGCAGTCGAACTGATGTCGACGCCTACAAGCGGCGACTGACTTTTTGGGATGAGCCCCACGGTTTCTCCCCTGCCGACGGGCACTTGGACGCAAGACCTGCGCCCGAGCATTAATAACGTATTCTTAGCAAATGGCAACGGCCCTGCTGTGAAGTCCCTCACGGATTCACCATGCAGCCCCTGACTGTTCCCCTTGCGCTCCCCGGTGCCGACCCCAGCCGCCACCTTGCGTAATCTATACTCTGCGACCACGAAATTCGCAATCGGAATCTGAACCCGATGACTCGACTCCGCCGCTGGCTGCGCTGGATCTTCCTGATTGTCCTGGTCCTGGCGCTGATCGGCGCGGCCGCCGTGGGCGGTCTGTACTACGCCGTGTCCTCCAAGCTTCCCGACGTGCAGACCCTGCGCGACGTGGAAATGCAGGAGCCCATGTACGTCTATGCCGCCGACGGCAAGTTGATGGCGGTGTTCGGCGAGACCCGCCGTACCCCCATCACCATGAAGGACGTGCCCGAGCGCCTGAAGCAGGCGTTCCTGGCCACCGAGGATGCCCGCTTCTACGAGCATGGCGGTGTGGACTACATGGGCATCGGCCGAGCGGTGTGGCTGCTGGCCACCACCAACGACAAGCGCGTGCCGGGTGGCTCCACCATCACCCAGCAGGTGGCCCGCCAGTTCTTCCTCAGCTCCGAGTACAGCTACACCCGCAAGCTGGCCGAGATCCTGCTGGCGCGGAAGATCGAGTCCGAGCTGAGCAAGGACGAGATCTTCGAGCTGTACCTGAACAAGAGTTTCTTCGGCAACCGCGCCTACGGCGTGGCCGCCGCCGCCGAGTTCTACTACGGCAAGAAGCTGAACGAGCTGGACCTGGATGAAATGGCCTCGCTGGCCGGCATCCCCAAGTTCCCGTCTTCGGGCAACCCGATCTCCAACCCGGAACGTGCCCGCCAGCGCCGCGACAACTACGTGCTGCAGCGCATGGCCGACCTGAAGTTCGTCAGCCAGGCCGAGGCCGATGCGGCCAAGGCCGTGCCCATGCACGCCACCGCCCACGAGCCGCCGGTGCAGGTCGACGCGCCGTACGTGGCCGAGCTGGTGCGCCAGGAAATGATCGCCCGCTTCGGCGGGGATGTGGTCAACAAGGGTTACCACGTCACCACCACCATCGACTCCACCCTGCAGACCGCCGCCAACCAGTCGGTGCGCGACGGCCTGCTGCTGTACGACCACCGCCACGGCTGGCACGGCGTGGAGAAGCAGGTGCAGGTGGGTGCCGGCGAAGACGCCGCCGCCCTGGCCGAGCACCTGCGCGGCATGTACGGCCAGGCCGGCCTGCTGCCGGCGATCGTCGCCAGCACCGGCGCCGATGGCAGCGCCACCGTGGTGCTGGCCAACCGCAGCGAGATCGTGCTGCCGGCCGGTGCCGCCAAGTGGACCAACAAGACCCCGGGCAAGCTGGTGCAGCGCGGCGACATCGTGCGCGTGCGCGCCGGCGCCAAGGAAGGCGAGTGGCTGCTGGACCAGATCCCGCGCGGCCAGTCCGCGCTGGTCTCGCTGGATGCCCACAACGGCGCCCTGAAGGCGCTGGTCGGTGGCTTCAGCTTCTCCGGCAACAAGTTCAACCGCGCCACCCAGGCCCGTCGCCAGCCGGGTTCGAGCTTCAAGCCCTTCATCTACGCCGCGGCCTTCGACAAGGGCTACAACCCGGCCTCGATCGTGCTCGACGCGCCCGTCGTGTTCCGCGACCGCCGCGGCAAGACCTGGGCCCCGCAGAACGACGGCGGCGGCTTCCGCGGCCCGATGCGCCTGCGTGAGGCGCTGGTGCAGTCGCGCAACCTGGTTTCGGTGCGCCTGCTTGATGGCATGGGCGTGGACTATGCGCGCAAGTACATCAGCGAGTTTGGTTTCGCCGAATCGGAACTGCCGCCGAACCTGTCGATGTCGCTGGGTACCGCCTCGCTGACCCCGTTGTCGGTGGCCCGCGGCTACGCCGTGTTCGCCAACGGCGGCTCGCGCGTGGACACCTGGCTGATCGACCAGGTCAATGACCGCGACGGCAACCTGGTGTTCAAGGAAAACCCGGCACTGGCCTGCCGCGACTGCGCCGGCAGCAGCGACCAGCCGGTCAACCAGGTGGTGGATGGCTTCAACTTCGGTGCGCCGGCCCCGAAGGTGGACCCGGCCGCTGCCGCCAAGGCCGAAGCCAAGACCGAAACCCCGGCGGCGCCGGTCAACCCCGATGCCCGCACCGCCCCGCGCGCGATCGACGCCCGCACTGCCTACCAGCTGGTGTCGATGATGCGCGACGTGGTCCAGCGCGGTACCGGTGCCCAGGCCAAGGTGCTCGGCCGCGAGGACGTGGGTGGCAAGACCGGCTCCACCAACGACCACCGCGACGCTTGGTTCTCCGGCTTCGGCGGCCCGTACGTGACCACCGTGTGGGTGGGCCGCGACGACTTCCGCTCGCTGGGTTACCGCGAATACGGTGGCAAGGCCGCCCTGCCGATCTGGATCGACTACATGCGCACCGCGCTGAAGGACACCCCGATCGCACAGAACGAACCGCCCAGCGGCATGGTCCAGGCCACCCTCAACGGCGCCACCGAGTGGGTGAAAGTGGAAGACATGGACCGCCTGACCGACTACGACCTGAACCTCAATACCCCGCAGGCCGACGCCGCCGCGTTCGATATCTTCTGAGGAAGGGTACGGTGGGTGCCGCTCTGGTAGATGCCAACCTTGGTTGGCGCCGATGCGGCTCTGGTAGCTGCCAACCTTGGTTGGCGCCGATGCGGCTCTGGTAGCTGCCAACCTTGGTTGGCGCCCCGTGCCGACCAAGGTCGGCACCTACCAAAGCGTTGGTGGGTGCCAACCTCGGTTGGCGCCGATGCCGCCCCGGTAGTTGCCAACCTTGGTTGGCGCCCTGTGCCGACCAAGGTCGGCACCTACCAAAGCGTTGGTGGGTGCCAACCTCGGTTGGCACCGATGCCGCCCCGGTAGTTGCCAACCTTGGTTGGCGCCCCGTGCCGACCAAGGTCGGCACCCACCAAAGCAGTTGCATCCGCCATACCCACGCAGATGTCACATCCGTGCGCTAGTCTGTAGCCAGGTCGCAACAGGGAGTCATCGCATGCATCGCGCCCGTCAGCATGCTGCCAGCCAGACCCGCGAGCGGCGCCACCGCCTCGCCCACGAAGCCGCCCGCCTGATGGCCGAAGGCGGCATCCGCGACTACCACCAGGCCAAGTTGAAGGCCGCCAGCCGGCTCGGCATCCACGACGATGCCTCCCTGCCCCGCAACACCGAGATCGAAGACGCCCTGCGCGAGTACCAGCGGCTGTTCTCCGGGCCCCAGCACGGCAACGAACTGCAGCGCCGCCGCGAAGCCGCGATGCGCGCGCTGGAGTTCCTTCACGGCTTCGCCCCGCGCCTGGCTGGTCCCGTGCTGGACGGCACCGCCGACGCCAACAGCCCCGTGCAGTTGCACCTGCACAGCGACGACCCGGAGGCCGTGCACCGCTTCCTGGACGAACACGGCATTCCCGCCGAATCGCGAACCCGCCGCCTGCGCATGGACCGCGAACGCTGCCTGGATGTGCCGGTGTGGGTGTTCAGTGCAGAGGAGCTGACCTTCGACCTGGCGGTGTTGCCGTATGACGCCCTGCGCCAGGCACCACTGTCACCGGTGGATGAGAAGCCGATGCGACGCGCGTCGGTGGCACAGTTGCGGCAGGTGCTGGCCGAGGCGGAGATCACCGCGTACATCGGCGGGTGACGGTAGCGCCGGTCCATGGCCGGCGAGCGCAGCGGTGCCTGCCTTGGGTGGGTGCGGACCGTTGGTCCGCACTGTGCTTCGGGCATTTCGATGGCTGACCGGAGAGCAGTCGAGCATGGCTCGACTCTACAAGGGCGCTGCACCCGTGTTTGGTAGGTGCGGACCGCTGGTCCGCACTGTGCTTCGGGCATTTCGACGGCTGAGCGGAGAGCAGTCGAGCAAGCTCGACTCTACAAAAGCGGTGTTACCTGCTCTGGCAGATGATGCCCATCTTGCTCCCGCTACCAGACAAAACGGGTATCGCGCAGTGGGTCGCTGAGCAGCCGCGGCAACCACGGTGCGGGGGCACGCTGCGGATACTCCCGCATCATCTGTGCGTGCATGGCCTGCAGGTCCCGCAACACCCAGGACTGGTAGTAGATGTCGTTGAACCCATCCGACCAACCACTCTTCACCCGCTCATGCTCGTCTGCCTCCAACGGCGGCATCTGGTCCAGCGGCACCTCCAGGATCGTCGACAGCGCAGTGTTGATCTGCGCATTCTCAACACCCGCCTGGCGCACGTAGTCCAATCGATCGAGGACCCGCCGGCAATCGTAGGGGAAGCACCCGCCTGTGGCCATGATGTAGTCAGCGATGTCCGCCAGCATGTCGGCTTTCAGCCGCCACACCACTTCGCTGTCCATCACCTGCCGTACCCGCATCGTGCGCAGCGTGCTTGCCCGCACCTCCTCCGGCGTAGTGAACGGGGCACCCGGCGTGCTGCCCGCGTGGCGTACCAGCACGATGCGATGGATCGCCTCCCTGGTGACACCCTCGATGCGCAGCGCCGCGGTCTCCGGGTGCACGCGCGGCGTCGGCACGCTCAGCATCCGCCACATGTACCACAGCACCAGCAACAGACCGGCGATGCACAGCCCGCTCATCAGCGTCCACAGATCCAGGTTCCGCGTGTAGTAGCGATAGCGCGCCCGCCAGATATAGAACGTGCGATAGCTGATGATTCCCTTTACCCATCTGTACATCGCCATCTCCTGGGCAAGGACCCCGGCGCGGCGGGGTGGATTACGCGCGTCACGCCGGGGCTCCATGGCTTACCAGCCGATGCCCACACCGACGCCCATGCTGCGCTCACCGCTGTTGGTGAACGCACCATTGAGGCTGAAGGTGGCCGAGCCCTTCTCGTTGAGCACGCGCTGGTAGCCCACCGCCATCGCCGACTCACCCTCGCTGTAGCCCACACCCGCACCGAGGCGGTTGTAGGTGGCCAGGCCGGCGGTGTTCATCGCCATCGCCGTCTGCGCGCTGCTCATCGCGGCCATGCGGTTGAAGCGCTTGTCCATCTTGTCCAGGCGGCGCTCGACGTTGCTGATCGCCCCATCGGTGTACTCGTTGGCGCGGGCCAGCATCTTCTCCAGCTCGGCGGTGTCGACCTGCGGCTTCGGCGACTCGTCCTTGTTGGCCTTCGGCTGCGGCGCGGGCTTGTCGCCCTCGCCTACCGAGGCGACCTGCTGGGAGTCCTTGCCATCCGGTATCACAGGAGTTTCCTCGGCCTGCGGCGTCGGCACCGAGGACGACACCAGTGCACGCGGTGCCGGGGCATCGTCGATGCGCTGCTCCAGACCGTCCATGCGGCCGTTGAGCTGCTGCTGCATCGAATGCAGCTGGCCACCGTTGACCGCATCACGGCTGCCGGCCGCGATCAGGCCGTTGGCCACGTTGGAAATGACCATGCCATTGGCGCCGGCGAGGGTGAGCTGGTTGACGCCGTCGGCGCGGACCGAGGGAGTGTCCTGGAACACGGAGCGGAGCTGGGTTTCGACCTTGTCCACGCGCGAGGAGTTGTTGACGACCGCGCCATCCAGTGCCTCCAGTGCACCATTCAACGTGGACTGTGTCTGGCCTTGGACGTTGAAGCGCGGGCCCACGATATTGCCGTAGGCATCCACCTCGCCGCCGAGCGCGGAGAGCGCACCGCGCAGCTGGCCGATGGTGGCGGCGTTGTGGTTGGCGGTGCCGTTTGCGATGTTTACGAGGCGGCGCTTCATTCCAGCACCACCAAATGATGCAACTTCCGCCTCGTTTGCGTAAGAACCCGTACCGAGTGCCAGCGACCGATCCGCACCAGCTTCCACCCTGGCTGCCGCACCGATCGCCACACCTCCACGCGCACCGCCAGCGTCCCCGCCGACAAGTGCGCCGGCTCCCATTGCGAATCCACTCTCGGAATCCACAGAGACAGTTGAGCCTCTACCGATAGCAGTGGAGTTCTTCCCCATCGCCTCTGCAAACGTGCCTACCGCAGTTCCCCCGTCCAGTCCCGTCTTTGCTGAATTTCCGACCGCAACCCCTGCCACACCCGCTTCTGCGCGTTCACTAAAGGGGGCTGACCCGATACTCACAAACTGCGCAGCACCCTCAAGTTCCGAAATACGGCCATTGGTCTCATACAGCTGACTGCCGCGCACAACGTCCGAACTGTCAGCCGAAAGCTTCGCCTCGGCCACGCCAGTCAAACGCGCACCACCGAAGTCGATCGGGCCGTTTGCATCCATCTCTCTCACTGCCTGCTGCCTCATCTCCCGCTCCTTGCGCATCGCCTCCAGATCATTCCGATTCTGCGAGATCTTCTGCTCTGCGGCATACAGCTGGTTGCCCGTAACGGCATCACGGCTTCCCGGCGCCACTCGGCCGTCGGCAAGATTGCTCAACACCATGCCATTCACGCCATTCAGCGCAATCTGCCTCGTGCCGTCGGCACGGGCCGAGGGTGAATCCTGGAAGATCGAGCTCAGCTGACCTTCCACCTTGTCCGCGCGACGACCGGCGGTGACAACCGCGCCATCGAGTGCCGTCAGCGCATCCTCGACGGTGCTCTGCGTTCCGCCCTGCACCGTGTAGGTCGGGGCGATGATGTTGCCATTGGCATCCATGCCTGCGCCGCCGCCGAGTGTGGCGAGCGAATTCTTGAGCTGGGAGACAGTGGTGGCGTTATGGTCGGCCGTACCGCGCGCGACGTTCACAAGTCGCCGTCCCGTGCCCTCGCTACCAAACGAAGCGGTTCCACTTTCAGTGGCCACCGCGCCGGTCCCTAGCGCCAAGGAACCATCGGCCCCGGAAAGGACACTTGAACTCTCACCGATGGCAACCCCATTCCGGGTCCACACTTGCGCACCTGCTCCCATCGCAAAGCCACCCGCTGCCTCTCCAGAAGCCCAAGCGCCGCGCCCGACCGCTACTGAATTGACACCAAGCGCTGAGGAAAACGCCCCTAGCGCCACACCACCATCTATCCCAGTCTTTGCCGAATCGCCGATCGCCACACCGAGCACACCAGCCTCAGCACGGGCGCTGAATTCATCAGACCCAACACTCACAAATCGGCTCGCGCTTTCCAGATCCGACACACGCCCGTTGGTTTGGTGCAACTGCCTTCCTGACACGGCATCAGCACTGATAGCACTAATGACTCCATCCGCAACGCCACTGATCTTGCGATTGACATTGGCACTATTGCGTACATCCAAAGTTGTTCCGCTGTTCTTCTCGCCCAGACGCACATTGCCAGACGCAGATGCCTGCGCCACCAGCCCGCCCAGCGCCGCTGTCTCGGTCAGCGCCTTGGCTGCATCCGTCTTTGCTGCGACAGCTTCCGTACCCGCAGACCTGGCAATGCCCTCCACCGCCGCCACCTTGTCATTGGTCGCGTTGAGCTGCTTGCCGTTGACGGCCTCATAGCTGCCGGCGCTGACCACACCATCGGCCACACCGGTCAGCTTCCGATTCCCGTTCGCGCTGTTGCGTACATCCAACACTGTGCCGCTGTTCTTCTCGCCAATACGAACGTTGCCGTTGACAGCGACTTGACCGACAAGCCCCTTCAACACTGCAGTGTCAGCCAACGCCGAGTCCGCGCTGACCTTCGCTGCGCCGGCTTTCGCCTGTGCCGTAGTCACGTTCGCGTTGGTTTCATGGAGCTGCTTGCCGGTCACGGCCTCGTTGCTGGTCGCGCTGATGGCCCCATCGGCGACGCCCATAATCCTGCGGTTCGCATTGGCGCTGTTGCGCACATCCAGCTGCGTGCCACTGTTCTTCTGACCTAGACGAACACTGCCATTTGCAGCAGTCTGGTTGACCAGGCCACCCAGCACCACCGTCTCGGCCAGTGCCTTGCCCGACTCCACCTTTGCGGCAGTGGCGGTGGTCGTCGCGCCGTCAGCTGCTGTCTGGGCCTTGGTCACGGCCTGGTTGGTGGCATGAAGCTGGTTGCCGGTGATGGCATCCGTGCTGCCGGCACCCACCACACCATCGGCGATGTACTGGATCTTCCGCTTTCTGCTGGCGCTGCCAACCGATACCGAATTGGCCGACGCCGTCACTGCACCTGCACCCAAGGCAACGGCATTCTCATGCGAAGCCTGAGCGCGGTCACCCAGTGCCACGGAGCCTGTTTTCGTAGCCTTGGCCAGGTTGCCCAGTGCGCTGGCGTACTGCGCCGTCGCCTCGCTACCGCGACCCAGTGCCGTTGCCTGGCTGGCGCCTGCCTTGCTCAGATAGCCAACCGCCGTAGCGTGCTCAGCCTGGGCTTTGGCATCACCGCCTACGGCAATCGAGAAGTTGCCGCTTGCATTTGCACGGAAGCCGGTTGCAACCGCGCCGTTGGCGCTACGGGTTCCGGCACCGACCGAGACACCCGCGTTCTGGTTGGCCACCTTGTTCCCATCCGCATCCACGCCGGCGCGCGCGTCATCACCCAGCGCTACGCTGCGGCCGTTGTACGCTTTGGCATTGTTGCCGAGTGCGGTGCTGATGCCGAAGCTGCCATTCTCTGCGGTAGCTCCCTTGCCCAAGGCCAGAGTCGCGGCGTCGATCCGATTCGCGGCCGCCTGCGCGATGGCCCGTACCGCTGCCACGTCTACTTTCGCAGCATCTGCGGTCTTCTCAACAGTCCCCAACTTGGTGTTGGTGGCATGAAGCTGCTTGCCGGAAACCGCGTCGGTACTGCTTGTGCCCAGGGTGCCATCCGCTACGCCGGTAACTTTGCGATTGGCTCCCGTGCCATTGCGTACATCAAGCACGGTTCCAGTATTACCAGAGCCCAGCCTGATGTTTCCGGCCGCGGACGTCTGATAGATCATGGATTCGGTCTTCTGGCGCTCTTCATACAACTGCTTGCCCGTGACTGCGTCTGTGCTACCCGAATTCAAACGCGCATCCTGGACATTGACGATGCGGCGCTTCTCGCTGGAGCTGCCCACAGAGACGACATTGTCTTCGTTGGTGATTGCGTTGGCTCCCAGCGCCACCGAGTTCTGGTTCTGCGCGAGCGCGCCGCTCCCCAGTGCCACCGCATTCGTGCGGGTTGCACCGGAATCATTGCCCAGCGACGTTGACCCGAATCCTGATGCTCTGGATTTCGCTCCCAGACCCACACTGTGTCCACCCACAGCCTTCGATTGATAGCCTATGGCAACGTTGTCGACGCCATAGGTCTCCACCGAGTTGCCAAAGGCGGAACTGTTGTTGCCGTTGATGCGAATTCCGTGCCCGAACCCGGTTGTATTCTGCCCTATCGCTATAGCGCCACCACCTGTAAGCAAGGGTGCCGTCGAACTCAGCAGCGAGAATGCGCGGACGCCCGGAGCCGTCGCCGCCTTGTAGAGGCACCCCTCACGCCACGCCTCTTCCGCTCCGCAGTCAGGGCTCGCTACTGCAGCGGCGTGAGCGGCCACCGTGAGCGACTGGAAGGCTACAAGCAAAGCCACGCGCTGTGCGCCCTTGCGATGCTGCGACGATGCTCCGCACACCGTCTTGGCGAATTCACTGCCCACCACCCAGCACTGCTTGGCCACACTCCAGATACGTCGATAGATTCGATTCATGCTTGTTCTCCTTAACACCAAAGGGAAATGAAGCCCCGCGCTTGCGCGGGGCGATAGAAGGTCAGGCGCTCGGCGCCAGGGTCGTTACGTGATCGCGATAGCCGTCGTTCGACAGGCGGTACTGCAACTGCAGGGTGTTGCCGGGCTGGAGCTGGAACGGCAGGGTCAGCGCAGCGTCGGGGTAGAGGCTTTTCGACAGCTCACGCGGCGTACATACGCCACCGGCGCTGCACTCGGCAGCACCGGTAATGCCTACACGCAACGTGCCGGTGTTGCGCAGGGTGTTGCCCTGCAGTTGCAGATCCACGCGACCCTTGGCAGGCACGACGTTCACCAGCGCGCCCCAGATCAGGCTGACGCCGACGTTGGCCTGCGCCGCCTGCTCGTCGCCCTCCAGGATCGTGCCGTCGGGGCCATTCACGCCCTCGAAGTAGATGCGATAGGCCGCCTCTTTTTCGACGGTCTGCAGCGGAATCACCCGGATCAGGCGATTGCTACCGCCACTGAGTGCGAACTTGCCGGGGGTGATGGCAATCGCTGCATCGGCGGCTTCCACTTCGATCTCTTCCTCCCCCACCTGCGCCGGGTTGTTGATGCGCAGCAGCCGCGCCTGCACGTACTGTGGCTGGGTGGATTGCGAGTACACGCGGATCTTCGTGCCGTGCTTGGCGTCCACCGCGGCACGCATCGGATGAATGGACAGATTGGCCTGTGCCGGTGGGGCCAGCAGTGCACTCAACGGCAACAGGCAGAACAGCAGCTTCTTCATGATGAGCCTCCGGGGAGATCAGGGTTTGGCAGTCGGCACGCGCAGCTCTACCGTCAGCTCGCCGTCGTAGAGACCGGGACGTTTGCTGGCGATGGGCGTGGCCGGTGTTTCCAGCGTCAGTGGCGTGGGCACGCAGTACACGGGTTGGCTGATGCCCGGCAGCAGCACCATGCGTAGTTGCGCGCTGTCGATGCCACGCAGCAGCTGTTCTTCGCCGTGCTTCATTGCCAGCAGATTGCCGCCGTAGTTCAGGCCGACCTGGTAGTCGAGGCGCTGGGTGTCGTCGCTGCCGCCATCCTGATGCCAGACCGCGAAGTCCCGCCCAGGCGGTGGCCGCGACCCGCTGTCGCGCACGGTGACACCGAGGAATTCGCTCTGCGATCCCATGCCATCGTAGAGGCACATGTCCACGCCCTTGCGCCCGGCGACGACCTTGCGGATGGGGTCGTAGCGCAGGTCCATGTTGACCAGTGGCGCGACGCCATCGAAGCCCGGGAAGTAGATCGAGATCGCGTCGTAGTCGGTGACGGTGAAGTCGAAGTTGAAGGTGGCTGTGGCAACCGGTGCGGCGGATGGGTCAGCTTTGATGTTCAGACGCATCGTGGCCTTCCAGCGACCGGCGACAAGTCGCTCAAGCTCCGACTTGGGAAGAATCAGTTGAACGCCGGTTCCAATTGATTCATCTGGCGGGCATTGAAACCGTAGCGCCTCGTGAAGCATCCTCTCCGAGCCATTCCAATAGTCGCTCGTGCAAACGCGTCCCGACATGATTCTCCGCATAAAGCCCATCGCGTAGACTTCTGCTGGATAGCCCGTGCGCTCGTCCACTGTGCGCAGCCTAATTTGGGTATGGCCAAGGATCTGCCCCGGCGTACCCTCACTCGGGCAGCCACCCACACTTGAGTCAGAGTTCGACTCACAAACCACATGGATCTGCCCATACTTCATCGCCCGGTCGTGACTGAACCCCAACACCGTCCGCGGCGCCCACAGCTCCACATCACCCGGCACCGCCGAGCGATCCCAGGTCATCACGATGTCCCTGCTCTGATCCGTCGGGTGCGTTTCCGGCGGCCACTGCGCCCACGCCCTCGGCGCCAGCACCACCAGCGCACACACCAGCATCAACACCAACAACACTCGCCGGTTCATGGCGTTCCTCCTGCAGCAGCGGTCTGGGGCGTGGCGGCAATCAACGCGCGTTCCTGCAGCAGGCGGGTCACGCGGGCCTGCTGGCGGATCTGCGGCGGCAGCTGGGCCACGGCCAGCGGCTCGCAGTGCACGGCGCCGACCAGCAGCACCACCTGGCGGCGCTCGCGCACCTGCAGCGGGCAGTGCAGCAGGCGGTCGTCCTGCAGCAGGTACAGCGTTGTCTCGCGACGCGGGAAGTCGGCAACGAAGCCACCGTTGGCGCTGGTGCCGGGCACCGGCGCGTTGAGGATGCGGGCGCCACCCAGCGGCGCGCCGGCGAGATCCTTGGCGTTGCCGATGAAGGTGTAGGTCACCTCGATCGGCACCGGCATGCGCATCAGCCGCCCGGGGCTGAGGAACATCGGCCGTGCGCCACCGACGCCGGTCACGCGGATGGCGGCGATGCTGTCCAGCGTGCTGGCGTCCTGTACTTCGGCACGGTGCGATTGGTACGACGACAGCGGCAGCAACCGGCGCTCGCCAATCTGCAGGCGTTGCCGGCGCAGGCCGCCCACCTGCAGTTCGGCCGCCACGCCACGCAGGTCAACGTCGTCGGTGTCGGACACCTGTACGGCCAGGCCGGCGTCGGCGCCGTTGCTGCCGCTCCAGTAGAAGCCGCGCTTACCCAGTGCAAAGCCGGAGCTGTGCATGCCGCTGTAGGCGGTCTCGCTGCGGCCGCGCTGCTGGTAGTGCGCCAGCGTGGCGCCGCTCTGGCCCAGGCTGTTCTGCAGCTGGCCGCTGAGCGTGGCGCTGTAGCGATCACTGTTGTTGGCGCGCAGTTCGGTCGACAGCTCGCGGTACTGCGCATCGACGTCCTGGCGCAGGCTTTGGCCAACGCTGTAGTTGATGTCCGGGCGCTGGTGCTGCGGCTGCCGCACGTCCACGCTGTAGCGGCGCTGGCCGCTGCCGGCGGTGCCGCGCAGCAGGCGGGTCAGGCTCAGGTTGAAGTAGATGCCGCGGTCGCGTTGGTCACTGCCGCGCAGGCTGTCGCTGGCACGCTGCTGCCACACGCCCACGCGGGTGGAGACGCTGAAGTCCTGCCAGCGATGGCTGCGGCTGAAGCTGGCCTGCCAGGTGCGGCTGAGCTGCGGCTCGCGGCGCGGTTGCCACGGCGCCGGCGGCGGCAGCAGCGGGTCCAGCCCGGCCAGCGGGTCGTCTTCCGCACCCGGCAGGACACGCCCGGCGCGCCAGGTCTGGCGCCGCGTGTAGCCCACATAGGCGCTGCCACCGGCCAGCGGCAGCGCCATCGAGGCGCTGAGCGAATTGGCGCAGCCCAACTGGTCGCGGGCGTCGGCCTCGAACTGGCAGGCCTTGCCGCGCATGCGCTGCTGGTAGATGTTCCAGGACGCCGTGCGGCGGTACGACAGCTGGTGCTGCTGGCCGGTGCTGCCATCGTTGCCGCGCATGCCGCCGAAGCTGGCGCGCAGTTCCTGGCTGGCGTACAGGCGGCGCAGGTCGACGCGCAGCTCGCCGTAGCGGAAGCCGCCCAGGTCGGCGGCACCGGCCACCATCGCCACGTCGCGGCCCAGCGGCACGCGCATGCCGGCCACCGCCACGCGTTCGCCATCGAAGCGGTCACTGCGGCGCTCGTTGCGCCTGCCGCCCTGCACGAACCACTGCCACTGGCTGTTGGTCCAGTCGCCGCCCTTGTCGAACGGCGCATCTTCGCTGCGCACCAGCACGCCGTCTTCGTAGATGCGCAAGGTGACGTTGTAGTTGCCGAACGGGAAGTTGCGGGTGTCGATCTGGTTGATGCCGGCCTGCAGGTAGGAGGTCTGCAGCAGGCGCGTGCCGTCGTAGGCATCCACGCGTGCATCGCGCGCCAGCAGCACGGTCAGCGGCGTGGCCTGCACGGCAGCATCGGCGTCCACATAGGCCTGGGTGGTGCCCACGCGCAGGCCCTGCAGGCGGTCCAGCGGCAGCATGCTGAAACTGAAGGTGCCGCCCTGCGGGCTGGACAGGTTGCGGCGGTCCATGCGCCCGGCCTGCAGGTAGTGCGCCTGCCCCAGGTCGTGGCGGTAGTAGACGTTGTCGAACTGGAATTCACTGTCACTGCCACGGCTACGGTAGCGCTGCTGGTTGAAGTTCCATTCGGCGGAGACGTGCCCGCGATCGAACAGGCCCAGCACGCCGGTGCCGCGCGCGGACAGCGTCTGGTAGTCGCGGCTGCCGCTGACATTGATCACCTGCTGGTGCAGGAAGGCGTTCTCGGCGTTGGCGCTGACGGTGTGGAAGCGTTCGGCAGCGGGCTTACCGGGAATCCATTGGCGAGCAACGAACAGGCGCACCGCGCCCTCGCCTTCGTCGTACAGCGCGCGCACGGCAGCGGGGTCTTCTGGAGGATCGAGATAGCCACAGCCGGCGGTGGCTCCACCGAAGCGGCAGGCCAGATGGCTGTTGCGCGGCATCGGCTGGGACAACGCGGGCAGCAGCGCGGCCTGCGCCTCGGCGGGCAGGTCGAGTGCCTGCAGCACCTGCGCGGGGTCTTCCAGCTGCACGTGTTCCAGGGTCACGCGCACCGGCGACAGCCCGGCCGAGCGGCCGAACAGTTGGATGTCGAGTTGTTCGGTCTGGCCTTCGACCAGATCCTCGAAGCCGGGCGGGACGCCGCGCGCCGCCACCAGCGGCGTTGCCAGCGCCAGGGCGAGCGCGACCGCCAGCCGGGTGATGGCGGGGGCGTGTGGGGTCATGGGGGTACCGCTGGAAAGGCAGCCGGCCCGGCGTGCGGGCCGGCGCGGGGATTACGGCGTGGTGGCCTTCTGGTTCAGCACGATGTTGACGACGCCGGTGTAGCGACCTTGGGTGGTCAGGGGTGCCGGAGCGGTCTGCGCGATGACCAGCGGCATCGAGATCGACGCGCCCGGGGTCGAGCCAGCACCGGTGAACAGATCGACTGCAGCGTACTCAATCGGGGTCAGGCCCAGATCGCGACCGTTGAGGCTGACCTTCATCGGCACGGTGACCGTACCGTCACCGTTGGCCAGCACGAATGCACCACCGATCTTGGCTTCGATATCGGCGGCGCTATCGTTGGAGTGGATGCGCACGTGCTGGGTATCCGGAATCAGGCCACGCAGCGGATCGTGGGTCAGGGTGACGGCGTCCGGCAATGCGCTGCCGTCATCACGCAGCAGGGCCAGGGTCGGGTCGACGTCGGCGTAGACGGTGATCTTGGTTTCCACGGCGTGCGCGGACAGCGAAGCCGTGGCCAGCGCTGCAGCGAGCGCGGCCTTCTTGAGAATGGCGTGCATGGGTTGTCTCTCTCGGACAAGGGGGGAATGAGAAAGCCCCCCTCCCCTAAGGAGAAAGGGAGGGAGGCGCCGCCCGCAGAGGTGGTTGCGGGCGACGGAGAGAATGTTAGGAACCCATTGTCCTGCAGGCCATTCAAGCATTCCTAAAACGTTGAACGTTAAGAAGAATCTTTGAATTAGTTCAACGTTCCAGGCTTATGCAATTTCCCTCATTCGGTAAATGCAAAAAATCTCATTGCTTCGCCTTTGTAGAGTCGAGCCATGCTCGACTGCTGTTCGCGCTGTGCGTGCGAGTCGAGCATGGCTCGACTCTACAGTGGGCTATCCACGCATGGCGTGGATCCACCGGCCATGGCTATGCAATTTTCCTCATCCATTGAATACAACAAACCTCATTGCCTCGCCTTTGTAGAGTCGAGCCATGCTCGACTGCTGTTCGCGCTGTGCGTGCGAGTCGAGCATGGCTCGACTCTACATGTCGCAATGAGCGCGAGCCTCAGCCTGCGGGCACCACGGTCACGCGATCAACATCGATGTCGGTCGGCTTGAACCGATGCGTATCGACCTTGCCATGCAGTTCCACCACGGTGTCCGCACCAATGGCCTGCTGCGGCAGGTCTTCGTCATCGATCTCCACTTCGATCTGGCCACTGGCATCGCGGAACTGGTAACGCTCGTGGCCAAGCTTGGCGACGAGGTTGCCACGCAGCACCACCGGCTGGTCGTCGCGCTGGGCGCGCGCATCGGCCACGGTGCTGGCAGCGGTTCCTGCGCCTGGGCCGGTGTACTGGGCAAATGCGTGCGGGCTCAGCAGAGCCAGCGGCGTGGCGATGAGGGCAATGGCAAGCAGTCGGTTCATGGTGGTCTCCGTGGCTGAGTAAGTGCCCTCAGGTTCTATCGCCCCGGATGTGATGCCTATGCAATAGATCCGAAAAGATGTGAAAGCGACACTCAGTGTCAGAATTCGTTCAGATCCTGAAGCAAGGTTTTGTAGAGTCGAGCACGGCTCGACCCTACAAATACCCATCCACGCATGCGTGGACCTCGCATTGGCGCGCGATCAGAAGAAGATCGCGTACAGGATCAGCAGCGGAATCGGCACGCCCAACAACCAGAGCAGAATCATTTTCATGGCAGGTCTCCTTGCATGGAACGGGGGTTACAGGTCGCGACGGCGGCCGCCCCAGGTGGCGCTGAGGCTGGCGAAGAACGCGCCGATCAGCAGCGTGATGAACAGCCACAGCGCGGCATACGCTGCTGCCTTGCGGGCGTCGTCGGCCGCCTGCTTGGCAGTGTTCTTGGCCTTCTCCAGCGCAGCACGCATGCGCGTCTGCACATCGGTCACGCGCGCCTGCGCTTCGGCCTGACTCATGCCGGTCTCGCGCGCGATCAACTGGGACAGGTACTGGGTGTCGGCCGGATCCAGCCCATCTCCCTGCAGACTGTTGACGATGATGCGATTCACCTCGGCACGCACTTCACGGCGGTCAGCCACCGGGCCATTACCCGGCATCGGACGCGGCGGTGCGGCCATGCGCGCGTCGCGCGGGCCGACGCTTGCGACCGGCGGCGACGGGGCCGCATTCGGATCCATCGGCGCACCCGGCGGAGGCGGCGTTGCAGGATCAGACGGCCCTGCGCTGGTGGCGCTGCGGAACAGCGAGTCCACCCAGTAGTTGAGGTCGCCTTCCGGTGCAGCCGCCGCAACGCTACCGGCGCCCGCTGCGGCGACGCCGGCGGTGGATACTGCAGCACCAGCCGTGGCACCGGCCACTTTCGCGCCCGTGCCGAGTACGCCGCCGATGGCCGAGGTGAGCAGACCGGCGGTGAGCAGCGTGGCCACCGCCCACGACACGAAGCCATGTGCGGTATCGCGGAAGTAGGTTTCGTCGCCGTGGATCTGCGTCCACTTGGTACGCAGGCGTCCTGCCAGATAGCCACCCAGACCCGAAGCCGCCAGCGCAGTGAAGGTGAGCCAGATGATGCTGGACCAACCGAAGGTTTCCTTGCTGACGCCTTCGAACGACCACGGCGACACCGAGGACAGCCCCAGGCCCACGCCGAGAATCAGCAGGATGAGGGACAACGCGGCGGCGGCGGCGGCACCGGCGAAGATTGCACCCCAGGACACGGCGCTTTCGCTTGGCGGGGCGACGATGGGGGCGGCGACGACAGTGCCGACGTCAGGGCCGAGCGGGCCGCGCTCGGGTGGGTCGAATCGGGTACTCATGGGACGGACGCTCCGGATCAGATGCTGCGGATGCAGCTGGCGTCCTGAGGCTGCGCGAGCGCTTGTGAAGCTGGCGAGACCCTTGAATCACGCGGTCTTGGCGCGGTGAAGAGCGTGCCAACCAAGGTTGGCACCTACCGAAGGCGGATGCGGTGGTAGATCCACGCCATGCGTGGATGATTTTTCGCGGGCGCCGAAATCGTGCGGACCAACGGTCCGCACCTACCAGGTCCGCTCCAAAAAAAACGCCCCGCAGATGCGGGGCGTTCTCGGCACAATCTACGCGGGCGATCAGCCCTGGTAGTCGCGCACGTCGCTGCCGGTGTAGACCTGGCGCGGACGGCCGATCTTCAT
This sequence comes from Stenotrophomonas sp. 80084_Sma, assembly GCF_056481995.1. Taxonomy (NCBI): domain Bacteria; kingdom Pseudomonadati; phylum Pseudomonadota; class Gammaproteobacteria; order Lysobacterales; family Lysobacteraceae; genus Stenotrophomonas; species Stenotrophomonas sp. 80084_Sma. The sequence goes on from NZ_CM151177.1 coordinate 3,868,139, forward strand.
TTCCGGGTCAACCTGCTGTTCCAGCCAATGCGAGACCCAGCCGGAGGTACGGCCCAGGGCGAACATGACGGTGAACATTTCGGTCGGGATCTGCAGCGCCTTGTAGATGATGCCGCTGTAGAAATCGACGTTCGGGTACAGCTTGCGGGCGACGAAGTACTCGTCCTGCAGCGCGGCCTGTTCCAGCTTCACGGCCACGTCCAGCAGCGGATCCTGCACGCCCAGCTGCTTGAGCACCTTGCTGGTCATCTCGCCGATGACCTTGGCGCGCGGGTCGAAGTTCTTGTACACGCGGTGGCCGAAGCCCATCAGGCGGAAGCCGGAGGTCTTGTCCTTGGCCTTGACCACGGCGGACTCGACGTTGTCAGCGCTGCCGATCTCTTCCAGCATCTTCAGCACGGCTTCGTTGGCACCGCCGTGGGCCGGACCCCACAGCGCGGTGACGCCAGCGGCAACCGACGCGTACGGGTTGGCACCGGTCGAGCCGACCAGGCGCACGGTCGAGGTCGAGGCGTTCTGCTCGTGGTCGGCGTGCAGGATGAACAGCAGGTCCAGCGCCTTGACCACGTCCGGGTTCAGATCGTACTGGCCATCAGCCGACTCGAAGGTCTGCTTCAGGAAGCGGCTGACATAGTCCAGCGAGGTGTCCGGCTTGTTGGCCGGCAGGCCCTTGCCGTGGCGGTAGATCAGCGCCGACAGGGTCGGCACCTTGGCGATCAGGCGCACAGCGGCCTGGCGGCGCTGTTCGGCGTCGGACAGGTCCAGCGAGGCGTGGTAGATGCCCGACAGCTGCGCGATGGCGGCGGTCAGGATGGCCATCGGATGTGCATCCTTGGCGAAGCTGCCGATCAGGGTGTTGATCGACTCATCGACGTTGGCTTCAGCCGCCAGCTCGTCGGTGAAGGCCTTCAGCTGCTCGGCGCTCGGGCGCTCGCCGTTGATCAGCAGGTAGGCCACTTCGACGTAGCTCGACTTTTCCGACAGCTGTTCGATCGGGTAGCCGCGGTACAGCAGCACGCCCTTGTCGCCGTCGATGTAGGTGATGGCGGACTTGCAGCTGGCCGTCGCGGTGAAGCCGGAATCGTAGGTGAAATACCCCGTTTCCTTGGTCAGCTTCGCGATGTCGACGCAGTCGTTGCCAAGGGTGGGTTTGATGACGGGCAGAACGACCGACTTATCGCCGGCGTTGAGCGTGACCTGATCAAGATCGGACACTGTGTGCGCTCCTTCATGGGAAGGCGCCTGCCCAAGCGCATTGGTCAGGCACGTGAATGACGTCCTCGGCCTGTGCCGGGGATCACGCCATTATCGCACAGCAGCATTTGCCCGGCGCTAGACAGAAGTCGTATACGACAGGCGGCCAGACGCCGGCCGTTGAGCGGCCCGGATCGGCAAAAGCGTTGTCACACGAACGCAGTGTTCCGTCCATCCAAACGCCCGTTGGGTTGGCGTTGGGGAAAAACAAACGGCCGCGCAGAGCGCGGCCGTCGGTTCGAAGCTGGATCGACAGATCAGCGCGCGTAGCGCTTCTGGAACTTGTCGATACGGCCCGAGGTGTCGATGACCTTGTGCTTGCCCGTGTAGAACGGGTGCGAAGCAGAGGAAATTTCAACCTTGACCAGCGGGTATTCGTTGCCGTCTTCCCACTGGATGGTTTCCTTCGTGCCCATGGTCGAGCGGGTCAGGAACTTGAAATCGGAGGTGACGTCATGGAAGACGACGTCGCGGTAGTTCGGATGGATATCGGCCTTCATGGGCTCACACCGTAAATGGGCTGGTGGTCAAGAGCGGCATTATAAGCACCGGTTGCCGCTCGGGGCAACCGGTGCGGGCCAACAGACTTCAGTCCGCGCCCAGGGCCTGGCGCACCAGGGCCTCGAAACGCTGCTGGTCGTAGGCCATCAGCAGATCGCAGTTGTCCGGCTGGCCGGTCTGGCGGTTCCAGTCGACGATGGTGGCGCCGCGGCTGAACGTACCGTTCAGCTCCACGTTCAGCGGCCGCGATTCGACCTGCAGCTGCCCTTCCGGGTTCAGCGCCCAGGCCATGGCGACCGCATCGGCGGTATACCAGCGGCCACCCTTGCTGTCTTCGGACAGGCCACGGGTCTTGCGCGAGATCAGCTCGTAGAAACGGGCGCGATCGGAATCGGCCTGCAGCCACTTTTCAGCATCCTGCAGCGGCAGGCCATGGGCAACGGTGGCCTCCCAGTCCGACACCAGCAGGTGCTTGAACGAAGTGAACACCACGTGCGCCGCTTCCGGATCGAACGCGATGTTGAATTCGGCCGCCGGGGTGATGTTGCCGTGGCAGGTGACCGCACCGCCCATCACCACGATGCGCTTGATGCGCTCGGGAAGGGTCGGGTCCAACTTCAGTGCCAGGGCCAGGTTGGTCAGCGGGCCAAGCATCACCAGCATCAGTTCACCGGCGTGCTCGTGCGACAGGCGCAGGATGGCCAGTGCGGCGTGCTCGGCTTCAGCCTGGCGGCTCGGCGGCGGCAGGTCCACGTCGCCGTAGCCGTCACGGCCATGCACGTGGGCGGCGTCAACGGAGGGATGCAGCAGGGGATCCGGGCTGCCGGCAAACACCGGTACGTCGGCGCGGCCGACGATGTCGCAGAGCTTGAGGGCGTTGCGGACGGTGTACTGCAGGCCGACATTGCCAGCGGCGATGGTCAGGGCGACCACGTCATGCCGTTCATCGGCAAAGGCCATCAGCAGGGCCAGGGCGTCGTCCACACCGGGGTCGGTGTCGATCAACAGGGGGATCTTGTGGGTCATCGTTGCCGTCTTCAGATCGGCAACGAAGTGTGGACCGGGATGATGACCGTTGCAATACCGGTCTGCCCCGGCGGCAAAGATGTAGTGGAGAGGGTTGGATCCGTTGCCCCCACCAACGCCCTCGCCCAACGCACTCACGAACATGAACAGATTTAGTTCGGGTCGCTTGGAGCGCCCAACATCATTTGCTATAAAAAGTGATGAACATTTTATAGAAAACAACCATGAAGCTGCCCGCGCCAGCTCCCGATCTGGCAACCCTCACCCGGAAGTACATGGAGACCCTCGGTACCATCCTGGACGCCCGGATCGGGCCCGAGGTGAACGGCGCCTATGAGCACTGGGACAAAGTCCGCCACAGAGCGCCACCGGCGGGCCTGAACGCGGAGCAGTGGTGGCTGGGCATCACGTGGACGCGCGCAGCATTGCTGAAGCCGCTACCGCTGTTGCTGGACAAGACGCAGCAACCCTTCAAGCTGGCACTTACCGATTCAATGCAGCGGCACCTGCACTACATTGATCGGGAGGCCGCAGGCTCGGTGAAGGGTGTGGATGCTGCCAGCGGCCAAGGACGGTTCCTGATCCGCTCGCTTATCGAGGAAGCGATGACCTCATCGCAGCTGGAGGGCGCCTCGACCACGCGGGCGGTGGCAAAGGAAATGCTGAGCACAGGCCGTGCGCCGCGCGACCAGTCCGAGCGCATGATCTACAACAACTACGTGGCAATGAACGTGATCCGCGAGCGCGGCATACGCCCGATCACTCCCGGCGAGATTCTGGAGCTGCACAGCATCCTCACCGACGGCACGCTGGAGCTTCCAACCGACAGCGGGCGTTTCAGAACCGCCGAAGACAACGTTGCGATCTTCGATCGCGGCTCACCACCTACGCTGCTGCACATCCCTCCTCCGGCCGAGGAAGTGCCCGCACGGATCGAGCGGCTGTGCACGTTCATCAATGAGGAAAGCACACCGTTCATCCATCCTGTCGCCAAAGCCATCGCACTGCATTTCCAGATTGGCTATGACCATCCTTTCGTGGATGGCAATGGCCGTACGGCACGCGCACTGTTCTACTGGGCGATGATGAATGCCGGATATTGGATGACCGAGTACTTCTCCATTTCCAGCGTGTTGAAGGAGTCCCCAGGCAAGTACATGCGGGCCTACCTCTACACCGAAAGCGACAACCGGGATCTTGGCTACTTCGTGGCGCAACAACTGGAGGCGATTGAGCAATCGATCCAGGGTTTGCATGCCTACATCGCCAGGAAGCATGCGGAGGATCAGGCAGCGCGACGCGTGCTGCGAACCGCCCGGCTTGGCGGTGTGCCTCTCAATCATCGTCAGCGCGCGTTGCTGGCCAACGCGCTGAAGGATCCTGACCGGACCTACACCGTCGCCAGCCACCAGGCGGCACACACCATTACCTATCCGACCGCGTTGAAGGATCTGAACGGATTGGTGGCTTCCGGGCTTGTCAGCAAAGAGCGCGTCGGGAAGGCGTCCGAGTATCTCGTGCTACCCGGTCTGTCGGAACGTTTGGCGCTGTAGATCTACGCCATGCGGGGATGACGGGAAGGTGATCGAAAGCGCTGTCTGTAGAGTCGAGCCATGCTCGACTCACGCGCGCGGCGCGCAGTAGATCCACGCCATGCGTGGATGTGTGGACCAGGGTCCACACCCACCAATGCGGCATTACGCCGAGGCGTAACGCACGGCGGTGCCGATCCAGCGCTGCACCACGCGATCGGCCAGCGCGGGTTGCTGGGCCAGCAGGCGTTCGGCCAGGTCATGCACGCCGGGCAGCAGGCCGGCATCACGCGCGAGATCGGCGATGCGGAAACCGGCCAGGCCGGTCTGGCGGGTACCGAGCAGTTCACCGGGGCCACGCAGCTCCAGATCCTTCTCGGCGATGACGAAGCCATCGTTGGTTTCGCGCATGGTCTGCAAACGCTCGCGCGCCATCTGCGAAAGCGGCGCCTGGTACAGCAGCACGCAGCGCGACACCGCCGAACCGCGGCCCACGCGGCCGCGCAACTGGTGCAGCTGGGCCAGGCCGAGGCGCTCGGCATTCTCGATCACCATCAGCGAAGCGTTCGGTACGTCCACGCCCACTTCGATGACCGTGGTCGCCACCAGCAGATCGATCTCACCCGCCTTGAACGCCACCATCGTCGCCAGCTTCTCGGCGGCTTTCAGACGGCCATGCACCAGCCCCACGCGCACGCCCGGCAGCAGCGCCTGCAGCGATTCGTAGGTGGCCTGCGCCGGGGTGGCGTCGAGCTCTTCGCTTTCCTCGATGAGCGTGCACACCCAGTACACCTGCCGCCCTTCCTGGCAGGCCAGCGCGATGCGCTCGATCAGCTCGGGACGACGATCGTTGTTGAGTGCCACGGTCTGCACCGGCGTGCGGCCCGGCGGCAGTTCGTCGATGGCCGAGACATCCAGATCCGCGTATTCGGACATCGCCAGCGTGCGTGGAATCGGCGTGGCGGTCATCACGAGCTGGTGCGGCACGCTGTTGCCACCCGCGCCCTTGTCGCGCAGGGCCAGCCGCTGGTGCACGCCGAAGCGGTGCTGTTCGTCGACGATCGCCAGGGCCAGGTCCTGGAACACCACCGCCTCCTGCATCAGCGCATGGGTGCCGACCACCACCTGCGCTTCGCCGTTGGCGACCTGCTCCATCACCTTGGCGCGCGCCTTGCCGGTGACCTTGCCGGCCAGCCACGCGATGCGCACACCGAGCGGCTCCAGCCAACCGCGCAGGTTGTTGAGATGTTGTTCGGCCAGCAGCTCGGTGGGCGCAGCCAATGCAACCTGCTTGCCCTGCTCCACCGCCAGCATCGCCGCCAGCGCGGCGACCACGGTCTTGCCGGAGCCCACATCGCCCTGCACCAGCCGCAGCATCGGGCTGGGCCGCGCGAGGTCTTCGCGGATCTGCTTGAACACGCGCGCCTGGGCGCCGGTCAGCGCGAACGGCAGCTGCTTCAGCAGCGCCTTGGCCAGCTTGCCGGGGCCGGCCAGCGGCGGCGCATGGTGCGCCTGCAAGGCGATGCGCTGGCGGCGCAGGCTGAGGTGATGGGCCAGCAGCTCTTCCATTGCCAGACGACGCTGCGCTGGATGGGTGCCTGCGGCCAGCGCGGCCAGATCGGCATCCGGCGGCGGCCGGTGCACAGTGAGCAACGCGCTGCGCAGTGACGGCAGGCCAAGGCCATCCAGCCAACCGCTGGGCAGCAGTTCCAGCGTGCTTTCCTCGGGCAGGCGGTCCAGCGCCTGGCCGATCAGCTTGCGCATGGTCATCGGGCCAACGCCTTCCACGGTGGGATACACCGGGTCGAGGCGGTCGCCGAGTTCGGGATCGTCATTGCGGCCCAGCACCTGGTAGCTGGGGTGGACGATTTCCAGGCCGAGATGGCCGGGTTTGGGGGTGCCGAAGCAGCGCAGCCGGTTGCCGACCGCAAACTGGCCGACCTGCTGCTGGCGGAAGTGGAAGAAGCGCAGCACCAAAGTGCCCCGCCCTTCGTCTTCCACCGCCACTTTCAGCATCGGCCGGTAGCGCATGCCGCGCTCGACCGCGACCACCCGCCCTTCCACCTGCGCCGGTACGCCGTTGCGCAGGTCTTCGATGCGGGTCAGCCGGGTCCGGTCTTCATAGCGCAGCGGCAGATGAAGCCAGAGATCCTGCAGGGTGGCCAGGCCACGCGCCTGCAGTTTGGCGGCCACGGCCGGACCGACGCCCGCGAGCATCGCCAAGGATGCTTCGCCGGACGGTGACAGGACCGGGGTGACCGCCGCCTTGCGTGCCACGTGGCGGTCAGTCGATGACCATCACCGCGTCGACCTCGAAGTTGGCGCCCTTCGGCAGGCCGGAGACTTCGATGGTGGAACGGGCCGGGTACGGGGCCTGGAAGTAGTCCTGCATGACGGCGTTGACCTTGGCGAACTCGCCCAGGTCGGTCAGGTACAGGCCAAGGCGCACGACCTTGTCCAGCGAGCCGCCGGCGGCTTCGGCCACGGCCTTGAGGTTGTCGAAGGCGCGGCGGGCCTGCGCTTCGACGTCACCGGCGCCGACGATGTCACCGGTGGCCGGGTCGAGCGGGATCTGGCCGGAGAAGTACACGGTGTTGCCGGCGCGCACGGCCTGCGAATACGGGCCGATGGCGGCGGGAGCCTTTTCGGTGTTGATGATCTGGCGGGACATGGGTCGCTCCGGTGCTTGGGGGAAAACAGAGCGGTGATTGTACCGGGTGGGGGTGCATCCACGCATGGCGTGGATCTACCGCGCCGCTTCGGTAGTGCCGGCCGCTGGCCGGCAAACCCATGAACGTCGGAAGCATCGCGAAGTTGCCGGCCAGCGGCCGGCACTACCGGGTTCGCGTTACTGGCGGCGTACCGACTGCACGACCGACAGCCGGCGCAGGCGGCGCATCACTTCGGCCAGATGGTTGCGGTCGCGCACCTGGATGTTGAACGCCAGCACGGCGGCGTTGAAATCACGGTCCAGGTAGTCCACGCGCTCGATGTTGGAATGGCTCTGGGCGATGGCAGCGGCCAGCTGCGCCAGCACGCCGGTGCCGTTCTCTACTTCCACCACCAGCGAAGTGTCGTAGTCGCCGGAGACGGTGGTATCCCAGCCGATCGGCACCCAGCGCTCGGGCGACTTGCGCAGCTCGGCCAGGTTCGGGCAGTCCATGCGGTGCACCACGATGCCCTTGCCGGCGGTGTGGTAGCCCATGATCTCGTCGCCGGGAATCGGCTGGCAGCAGCCGGCGAAGGTAACCACGCCGCGCTCGCTGCCGTTGATCAGGATCTTTTCCTGCGAATGGTGGCGCGAATGCGGGCCGCCACGCAGTTCGGCGTAGGCCATCAGCGCCTGCGCGGCCTGGGTCGGCATCCAGTTGCCCAGCGCGACCTCGGCCAGCAGCGCCTCCAGGCGCGGGAAACGATGCTCGGCCAGGAACGCATCCAGGCGCCCCTTCGGCAGCCGTTCCAGCGACGAATCCATCGCCTCCAGCGCACGGTCGAGCATGCGGTGGCCGAGCTGCACGGCGTCTTCGTGCTCCAGCTGCTTGAGCTGGTGGCGGATGGCGGTGCGCGCCTTGCTGGTAACCACGAATTCCAGCCACTGCGGTTTCGGCGTGGCCGAGCGTGCGGTGATGATCTCCACCGACTGGCCCGACACCAGCTTGGTGCGCAACGGCACCAGCTTCTTGTCCACGCGCGAGGCCACGGCCATGTTGCCGACGTCGGTATGCACGGCGTAGGCGAAGTCCAGCGCGGTGGAATTGCGCGGCAGGGCCAGGATCTTGCCCTTCGGGGTGAACAGGTAGACCTCGTCCGGGAACAGGTCGACCTTGACGTTGTCGAGGAACTCCAGCGAGGAACCGGCGGCACGCTGCGAGTCGATCAGCTCAACGATCCAGGCGTGTGCGCGGCTCTGCGCGCTGTTCGGTGAATCGCCGCCGAACTTGTAGGTCCAGTGCGCGGCCACGCCACGTTCGGCGATCAGGTCCATCTCTTCGGTGCGGATCTGCACTTCGATGGGCGAACCATACGGCCCGAACAGCACCGTATGCAGCGACTGGTAACCGTTGGCCTTGGGAATGGCGATGAAATCGCGGAAGCGGCCATCCAGCGGTTTGAAGGTGGCATGCACCGAACCCAGCGCGTGGTAACAGCTGGGCACGCTGCGCACGACCAGGCGGAAGCCGAACACGTCCATCACCTGGTCGAAGGATTTGTTCTCGTCGCGCATCTTGTTGTAGATGCTCCACGGGGTCTTGATGCGGCTGACCAGGCGGTGCTCGATGCCTTCCTTCGCCAACCGCTGCGACAGCTGCACTTCCACCTGCGCCAGCGCTTCACGGCGGACCACCGGCTGGCTGCGGATGTGCTTTTCCAGGATCGCGTGGCGCCACGGATACAGCGCCTTGAAGCCGAGGTTCTGCAGCTCGCTCTTGACCAGGCTCATGCCCAGGCGCTGGGCGATGGGCGCGTAGATCTCCAGCGTCTCGCGGGCGATGCGGCCGCGCGCTTCGCGGCTCTGCGCGCCCAGCGTGCGCATGTTGTGCAGGCGGTCGGCCAGCTTGATCATGATCACACGCAGGTCGCGCGACATCGCCAGCAGCATCTTGCGGAAGCTCTCGGCGGCCGCTTCCTGGCGGTCGCGGAACTTCAGCTTGTCCAGCTTGGTCACGCCGTCGACCAGTTCGGCCACGGCTTCGCCGAACTCGGCGGCCAGCGCCTCACGGGTCAGCGGGGTGTCTTCGATGGTGTCGTGCAGGATCGCGGCGATCAGCGCTTCCACGTCCAGGCCGAGCTCGGCCAGCACCTGGGCCACGGCCACCGGATGGGTGATATAGGGCTCGCCCGACTTGCGCGTCTGCCCGGCGTGTGCGGCGGCTCCGACTTCCCAGGCACGGCGCAACAGCGGCAGCTGTTCCGGCGGCAGGTAATGGGCGGCGCGTTCAAGCTGGAGGACGTAGTCGGGTACGGCGGCAGCGGGGGCTGCGGCGACCTTGGCAGTGGGGCCTGGGTTCATGCCCGAAGCCTATTCCAGCGCGACGTTTACGGCAAATCCTGAATGCGAAACAGCCCGCACGGGGCGGGCTGTTCGGCGATCCAGCAATGACGTTGATCGATGCGATCAATCGTCGTTCTTGGACATGTCTTCGTCGGCGACCACTTCGGCGGCAGCCCACTCCAGCGCTTCGCGCTCGGCGCGCTCACGCTCGGCCTTCTCGACTTCGTCGATCAGCGCGTTGTCGATCTTGCGGGCGGCGATTTCGCGCAGCGCCAGCACGGTCGGCTTGTCCTCGGTCTCGCTGTTGTCCAGCGTGGCCTGCACGCCGTTGGCGAGCTGGCGGGCACGCTTGGAAGCCATCATGACCAGTTCGAAACGGTTGTTAACGACTTCCAGGCAATCTTCTACGGTGATGCGGGCCATACGGGCTCCCGGCGACCGGTCGGCCGCTCAGTCGAATGAGGGAAAGGGGACGGAGTGTACTGGCAGGGGCTGGACAAAATCAAGCCAACCCCCACCCGATTCTTTTGGAATCAGTCAGTTGCACCCGGATCGGGGGTCAGCAGGGCCTGGATCAGGCCGGCGTGGCGGACCTTCTGGGCCTCCCGGCGCAGGCGGCTGGCGGTGAAGATGGCGCACAGCTCGTCCACGGCGGTGTCGAACACCTCGTTGACGATGACGTAGTCGAACTCGTTGAAGTGCAGCATTTCATCGCGTGCCGCGCCCAGGCGCTGGGCGATGACCGCCTCGCTGTCCTGGCCGCGCTTGCGCATGCGGTCCTGCAGGGCCTGCTTGGACGGCGGCAGGATGAACACGGTGACCGTGCCCGGCACCAGCTGGCGCACCTGCTGCGCGCCCTGCCAGTCGATTTCCAGCAGCACGTCCTGGCCGGCGGCCAGCTGCGGCTCCACCGACTGCCGGGCGGTGCCCTTCCAGTCGCCGTGCACCCAGGCATGCTCGAAGAAGTCGCCGGCGGCGATCATTTCCTCGAACCTCTCCGCAGAGACGAAATGGTAGTGCCGGCCGTTCACTTCACCCGGGCGCATCGCGCGCGAGGTGAAGGAGATCGACAGGGCGATCTGCGGGTCACGCGCCAGGGTGGCATTGACGATGCTGCTCTTGCCGGCACCGGACGGGGCGGCAACGATGTACAGCGTGCCGCGCGCAACGGCGTCCGACGGCTTCGACGGGGCGCTCATGCGGGGGATCCAACGGGTTGATTTCGCAAAATTTTTCCTCGGTGTTCCAGATCCGGCGCGGAGGATCGCGCCAGGACGGCGGGGGCTGCGCGGAACATCCTGGAACCAGGCCCGGCAGACGCTTTCCCCGGGGGCGGGCACGCAACTTTACCAGAGCGGCCCCGTTGCGCGCCCGTCTGGCGGGCGCCGGGCCTTGTGCCACATGGGCGTACGGGGGCCTGTGCTATAACCGGGCCGTACCCAACGACAGCCCGGAGGCCTGCGCCTCCCCGCCATCCCAGGAGAACGGCATGCCATCGATGAGCCGCCGCCAGTTCCTGAAAGTGACCGGGACAACCCTGGTCGGCTCCAGTCTGGCATTGATGGGCTTCGCGCCCGGCATCGCGCTCGCGGAGGTCAGGCAATACAAACTGACCCGCGCGACCGAGACCCGCAACACCTGCACGTACTGTTCGGTGGCCTGCGGCATCCTGATGTACAGCCTCGGCGATGGCGCCAAGAACGCCGAGCCGAGCATCTTCCATATCGAGGGCGACCCGGACCATCCGGTCAACCGCGGCACACTGTGCCCGAAGGGTGCCGGCCTGGCCGACATCATCCACAGCAAGTCGCGCCTGCTCTACCCCGAGTACCGCGCACCGGGCTCGAACGAGTGGAAGCGGCTGAGCTGGGACGATGCGCTGGACCGCATCGCGCGGCTGATGAAGGAAGACCGCGATGCCAACTTCGTGCAGAAGAACGAGGCCGGGCAGACGGTCAACCGCTGGCTGACCACCGGCATGCTGGCGGCCTCGGCCACCAGCAATGAAACCGCGGTGCTGACCCACAAGGTCGTGCGCTCCCTTGGCATGCTGGCATTCGACAACCAGGCACGTGTCTGACACGGCCCGACGGTGGCAGGTCTTGCCCCGACGCTAGGCCGTGGTGCGATGACGAATCACTGGGTCGACATCAAGAATGCCGACCTGATCCTGATCATGGGTGGCAATGCCGCCGAGGCGCACCCGTGCGGGTTCAAATGGGTGACCGAGGCCAAGGCACACAACAAGGCACGCCTGATCGTGGTCGATCCGCGCTTCAACCGCTCGGCCGCGGTGGCCGACGTGTACGCGCCGATCCGCACCGGTACCGACATCGTGTTCCTGGGGGGCCTGATCAACTACCTGTTGACCGAGGACCGCATCCAGCACGAGTACGTGCTGAACTACACCGACATGTCGTTCCTGGTGAAGGACGAGTTCGCCTTCAAGGACGGCCTGTATTCGGGCTACAACGAAGAGAAGCGCAGCTACGACCGCTCCAGCTGGGACTACGCCTACGGTGACGATGGCTTCGTGCGCAGCGACCCGACGCTGAAGGACCCGCGCTGCGTCTACACCCTGCTCAGGCAGCACTACGCGCGCTACACCGTGGAGATGGTCGAACGCATCTGCGGGACGCCGGCGGACAGCATCCGCCAGGTCTGGGAGATGATCGCGTCCACCGCCGGCAAGGACAAGGCGATGACCATCCTGTACGCGCTGGGCTGGACGCAGCATTCGATCGGTGCGCAGAACGTGCGTGCCGGCACCATGGTGCAGCTGCTGCTGGGCAACATCGGCGTGGCCGGTGGTGGCATGAACGCCTTGCGCGGGCACTCCAACATCCAGGGCCTGACCGACATCGGCCTGATGTCCGACCTGCTGCCCGGCTACCTGACCCTACCGAAACAGGACGAGCAGGACTACGAGGCCTACATCGCCAAGCGCACGCAGAAGCCGCTGCGCGCCAACCAGATGTCGTTCTGGCAGAACTACCCGAAGTTCCACGTCAGCCTGATGAAATCGTGGTGGGGCGACGCCGCCACCGCCGACAACAACTGGTGTTTCGATTACCTGCCCAAGCTCGACAAGCCGTACGACATGCTGCAGGCGTACGAGCTGATGAACGAAGGCAAGATCCACGGCTACATCTGCCAGGGCTTCAATCCGCTGGCCTCGGCGCCGAACAAGGGCAAGCTGATCAGCGCGTTCTCCAAGCTGAAGTTCATGGTCAGCATGGACCCGCTGGAAACCGAGACCATCGCCTTCTGGCAGAACCACGGTGCGTTGAACGACGTCGACCCGAGCACGATCCAGACCGAAGTATTCCGCCTGCCGACCACCTCCTTCGCCGAGGAGAACGGCGCGGTGGTGAATTCCTCGCGCTGGCTGCAGTGGCACTGGAAGGGTGCCAACCCACCGGGAGAAGCGCGCAGCGACATCGAGATCATGTCCGAGCTGTTCCATCGCATCAAAGCGATGTACGAGAAGGACGGCGGTGCGTGGTGGGAGCCGGTGCGCGACCTGGCCTGGAACTACGCCAACCCTGAGGTACCCACGCCCGAAGAACTGGCGATGGAATACAACGGCAAGGCGCTGACCGACGTGTTCGATCCGAAGGACCCAACCAAGCTGGTGCGCAAGGCCGGCGAGCAGTTGGCCGCATTCGGCGACCTGCGCGACGACGGCAGCACCGCCTCCGGCTGCTGGATCTACATCGGTGCCTGGGGCCCGACCGGCAACATGATGGCGCGGCGTGACAACAGCGACCCCACTGGCATCGGCAACACGCTGGGCTGGGCCTGGGCGTGGCCGGCCAATCGTCGCGTGATGTACAACCGCGCCTCGTGCGACGTCGCCGGAAAGCCATTTGATCCACGGCGCACGCTGCTGGCGTGGAACGGGAAAAACTGGGGCAGCGTGGACGTGCCCGACTTCAAGGCCGACGAAGATCCCGCCGGCGGAATGGGCCCGTTCATCATGAACTCGGAGGGCATCGCCCGCTTCTTCGCCAAGGCCGGCATGGCCGAAGGCCCGTTCCCGGAGCACTACGAACCGTTCGATACACCGCTGCGCAGCAACCCGCTCAGCCCCGGCCAGGCACTGACGCTGAACAACCCGGCCGCCCGCGTATTCGCCAGCGATCGCGCACAGATCGGTTCACCGGACGAGTTCCCGCATGTGGCCACCACCTACCGCCTGACCGAGCATTTCCACTTCTGGACCAAGCACGGCAAGTTGAACGCCATCATCCAGCCCGAGCAGTTCGTCGAGATCGGCGCGGCGTTGGCCGACGAGCTGGGCATCAACAACGGCAGCCGCGTGCGGGTCAGTTCCAAGCGCGGCCACATCGAAGCGGTCGCCATGGTGACCAAGCGCATCAAGGCCCTGCAGATCGATGGCCGGACCGTGCACCAGGTGGGCGTGCCGATCCACTGGGGCTTCCTCGGTGCGGCCAAGCCCGGATACATCGCCAATACGCTGACCAACGCCATCGGTGACGGCAACTCGCAGACGCCCGAATCGAAGTGCATCCTGGTCAAGGTCGAGAAGGTGTAGGAGACACGCCATGTCACTGCAATCCCTGGACATCATCCGCCGCTCGGCCACCACCACGCCCTCGCCGGAGGCGCGTGGCGCGCACACCGGCCAGGTCGCCAAGCTGATCGATGTGAGCAAGTGCATCGGCTGCAAGGCCTGCCAGGTCGCCTGCATGGAGTGGAATGATCTGCGCGACGAGGTCGGCAGCTGCGTTGGCAGCTACGACAACCCGCCCGACCTGAGCGAACAGTCGTGGACGGTGATGAAGTTCCGCGAGTACGAGGACGAGAAGGGCAAGCTGGAGTGGCTGATCCGCAAGGAAGGCTGCATGCACTGCAGCGATCCGGGCTGCCTGAAGGCCTGCCCGTCGCCGGGCGCGATCATCCAGTACGCCAACGGCATCGTCGACTTCCAGGAAGAGAACTGCATCGGCTGCGGCTACTGCGTGACCGGTTGCCCGTTCGACGTACCGCGCATCTCCAAGAAGGACCACAAGGCCTACAAGTGCACGCTGTGTTCGGACCGGGTGGCGGTGGGCCAGGAACCGGCCTGCGTGAAGACCTGCCCGACCGGTGCGATCACCTTCGGCAGCAAGCAGGCGATGACCGAGCACGCGGCGGGACGCGTGGAAGACCTGAAATCGCGCGGCTACGAGAACGCCGGCCTGTACGACCCGCAGGGTGTGGGCGGCACCCATGTGATGTACGTGCTGCAGCACGTGGACAAGCCGGAACTGTATGCCGACCTGCCGAAGGACCCGCGCATCAGCCCGATGGTGGAGGTGTGGAAGGGCGTGGCCAAGCCGCTGGGCGTGCTGGCGATTGCCGCTACCGCCTTCGCCGGCTTCCTGCATTACATCGGCATCGGCCGCAACACGGTCAATGACGAGGAAGAAGAGGAAGCCGAGCACGAGGCGAAGAAGATCGAAGAGGAGCAGCGGCCATGAAGTACGCCCCGCACCCGCGGCAGATCATCCGCTACCGCGCGCCGACCCGCATCAATCACTGGATTGTGGCGATCTGCTTCGTGTTGACCGCGCTGTCCGGGCTGGCGTTGTTCCACCCTGCCCTGTTCCCGCTGACCCAGTTGTTTGGCGGTGGGCCATGGACGCGCATCCTGCACCCGTTCATCGGCCTGGCCATGGTCGTCGGCTTTGCGCTGCTGGCGTTCCGCATGTGGCGCGACAATCTGCCGACCGCCGACGATGGCAAGTGGATGCGCGGCATGCGCGATGTACTGCGCAACGAGGACGAGAAGCTGCCACCGGTGGGTCGCTTCAATGCCGGCCAGAAGCTGCTGTTCTGGGCGATCATCGGTTGCCTGTCGGCGCTGCTGCTGACCGGCTTCGTGATCTGGCGGCAGTACTTCAGCCACTTCTTCCCGATCGGGGTGATCCGCTTCTCGGTGCTCGCCCATGCGCTGTTCGGCTGGGTGCTGGTCTGCGCGATCGTGGTGCACATCTATGCAGCGATCTGGATCAAGGGCTCGGTGCGGGCGATGACCCAGGGCAAGGTGACCTACGGGTGGGCGTACAAGCATCACCGGCAGTGGTTCCGGGACATCCTGCGCGGACGGCGGGAAGAGGGGTAGCGGCAGGGCCTGCGGCCCTGCACCCGCTGGATCAACGTCAACATCAACGTCAAGAGCGGGTTTCCTGAGGGATGGCGCGGTGGGTCCGGTCCCCCTCGACAGGTCCCCGGTGCTTTTGGTGGGTGTCGACCTTGGTCGACACGATGAACACGGCAATGATCGAAACCGGCTTTTTTGTAGAGTCGAGATCCTATGTTCGCGGTCAAGCCTGCTGGAAGCAGGCTTGACCCACCTTCAGCATGGCCGGATCGAAGTCCCGGCCGCTTTTGAAGACACCCCAGGCGATCCTGGCCAGCTTTCTGGCCAGGATGTTGAAGACGGCGGTGCTGGGGTGACCGCGTTTTGACAGCTCGTCGTAGAGCGGTTGCCCCCGGCGACACCGCTTGAGCCCCATTGCGGCCATGTAGAGCATCTGGCGCAGCACTGGCGCGCCCTGTTTGGACAGCCGACGCCGTCCCGTTCTGCCGCCAGACTCGTTGGGCCGGGGATCCAGGCCGGTGCAGGCGATCCACGCGTTGGCGTTGGCCAACGGCCAGCGCGTCATGTAGTAGATCAGGTGAGCGGCGACGGCAGGGCCGATACCAGGGATGGTCAACAGGCGCTTGTAGAGCGCGCCATGCTCTCCATCGCGACCCAAGCGCTGCAGTTCGCTTTCCAGCTCGGACAGCGTCCCAGCCAGAGCGCAGAACAGATCTGACAGCTCCCCGGGGGCACTTTTGCTTACCCCGAAGGATTGCTCCAGGCGCGCGCGTGTCTTTACCAGCGTCTGCCGCTTGCGCAGCAAATCGTGCATCTGTTGCTGCTCGTCGGTACGCGGTACGTATTCACGCAGGCGATCGTTCTCCTTCTTCACGTACCGGGCGATCGCTTCGGCGTCCATGGCGTCCGTCTTGCCACGCGAGCCCGTCGCCCGGCCGTAGTGCTTGATCAGACGTGGATTGATCACATAGACAACGTGGCCTGCTTGGCCAGCCATCCGAGCCAACAACTCGTAGTACCGCCCCGTCGCCTCCATGCCAATCCGGCATCGCTGGGGCAAGGTGTTGAGCCACTGGGCTATGCCGGCCCGGGTGTTGGCGATCCTGTCGCCGGCCTTGCGGTCGGCCACTGCCGGTACGAACTCCTTGGAGTCCACGTCCACGCCAATATCGAGAGAATCAGACATTTGTACGGCTCCCAGCTATCTTTAAGGGGCTGGGGTGGTACCGCACCGACGTTAGCTTGCCTACATCGACGATCCCCTTTGGGGGCCGTACGATCCTTTATCGACGTTCGTGTGCGGGATGGGGATCGCTCGACTCGTCTGTCGGCTAGTATCCGCAGATGCATGCTTGACGGTCCCTCCACCCTGGCTCCTACATACCGCGTAGGAGCCGGGAGGAACATACAAGCCATGCTCGACTGCTTTGCTCGACTGCTTTGCCTGGAACACGCTGGACGCCAGCGTCGACAACGGCGAGGATGGAGCCTGGTTCTTCTGGCTGGCCCTGCATGGCGCAACGCATCCTTGAACCCGGTGAGATCGAGACGCTGGCCTCGCGCGATGTTCCGCGCATCATCCTGCCCGATACCGCGTCGCTGTTTGCCGGACGTGCGGACCGCCTGCGCAGTCTGGCTGCACACAGTGCCATCGGTGGTTACCTGCAGCTGCTGGCGGCGTTGGCCGATGCGCAGCAGGCGCTGCTGGAGGATCTGACACCGCAGCAACGCGAGGAACTTCAGGCACAGGCGCGTGCACAGCAGTCGAATGCGGCGGCCGGCGCCGGGATGCCGTTGCGGCCGACCAACACACTTCAGCTGGATGGCTGTTGGCGCGGCTGGCTGCGCACGCTATGCCAACACTGCGCTGAAGAAGCCGGCCTGCCGGCGGAAACCCGCCAGGAACTGCAGCGCGTTGCTGCTGCCGATGACGGGTGGCTGGATGCGCAGGCGCATGCGGTGCTGGAGCGTGATGACGCGCCGTCGGTGGATGCGGTGGCTGCGCTGCTGGTGATGAACGCGCTGCAGGTCTACTGGGCGGTGCTGGCGGACAGCTTCCGCCCCACCGAGCTGAAGCCGCTGGCCGATGCACCGGGGCTGTGCCCGCTGTGCGGCACCCTGCCGGTGGTCAGCGTGGTGCAGGCGCGGCCGCCCTATGCCTCCTACCGCTACCTGTCGTGCTCGCTGTGTGCCTGCCAGTGGCACTACGTACGCGTGCAGTGCAGCCAGTGTGGTGCCGCCGGCAAGGACATCGCCTATCGCGCCCTGGCCGATGTGGACGGCGACAGCGGCGAGGCGGTGCGCGAGAGCGCGGTCCGTGCCGAGACCTGCGACCACTGCCACAGCTACCGCAAGATCCTGTATCTGGAGAAAGACCCGTCGCTGGAGCCGGTGGCCGACGACCTCGGCACACTGGCGCTGGACCTGCTGCTGGGCGAGGAAGGGTATGCGCGCGCCAGCCAGAATCCGCTGCTGTGGCAATCCGACGGCGAGTGAGGCGATGACAGCCACGCCCCCCACCCCGGCATCGGCCGCTGCCCTGCCCTCGCTGGACCGGTTGCTGCGTCTGCCTGCCTTGGCAGCACTGATCGAGGGCCACGGCCGCAGCCGTATCACCCAGCTGCTGCGTTCGCACCTGCAGGTGCTGCGCGACCGTATCAGCGCCGGCCAGCTCTCGGCCACGCAGCTGCAGGAAGCGGTTGACGGCCCGGCGCTGGTGGCAGCAGTCGAGGCCGCACTGGCCGCTGACGCACGGCAGGATCTGCAGCCGATGTTCAATCTGACCGGCACCGTGCTGCACACCAATCTCGGCCGCGCCTTGCTGCCGGATGCCGCCGTGCACGCGGTCACCCGCGCGATGACCGCACCGGTGGATCTGGAGTTCGACATCAGCCGCGGCCGTCGCGGCGACCGCGATGCACGGGTGCAGGCATTGATCTGCGAACTGACCGGCGCAGAAGCCGCCACCGTGGTCAACAACAATGCGGCGGCGGTCCTGCTGCTGCTCAACAGCCTGGCCAACCGCCGCGACGTGGTGGTGTCACGCGGCGAGCTGGTGGAGATCGGTGGCGCCTTCCGCATTCCCGATGTGATGCGCAGTGCCGGCGCGCGGCTGCTGGAAGTCGGCACCACCAACCGCACTCACCCGGCCGACTTCGCCAATGTCATCGGCACGCGCACCGCGCTGCTGATGGAGGTACACGCCAGCAACTATGCGATCACCGGCTTCACCGCCAAGGTCGACACCGCGGCGATGGCAGCCATCGCGCACGAGCACGGCCTGCCGCTTGTGGTGGATCTGGGCAGTGGCAGCCTGTGCGTTCTGGCGGCCTTCGGCCTGCCGCACGAGCCCACCGTGCAGGAAACGCTGGCGGCCGGCGCCGACCTGGTGTCGTTCAGTGGCGACAAGCTGCTGGGCGGGCCGCAGGCCGGCATCATCGCCGGCCGCGCCGACCTGATCGCGCGGATCAACCGCAACCCGCTGAAGCGGGCACTGCGCATGGACAAGATGGGCCTGGCCGCACTGGAAGCGGTGCTGGCCCTGTACCGCGAGCCGGAGCTGCTGGCACAGCGACTGCCGACCCTGCGCACCCTGTCACGCACGCAGGAGGACATCGATGTGCAGGCCCAGCGCCTGCTGCAGCCGATGCGTTCCGTGCTCGCGGCCGACTACGATCTTGAACGGTCACCAATGCAGAGCCAGATCGGCAGCGGCGCCCAGCCACAGGCGCAGCTGGCCAGCGCCGGACTGCGCATTACCAGCGCGCGCCGTGGCGGACTGGATCGCCTGGCCAAGCGCTTGCGTCAGCTGCCGCGACCCGTGCTGGGCCGCATTGCCGATGACGCGCTGTGGCTGGACCTGCGCTGCCTGGAACCGGCCGACGAAGCCGACTTCCTCGCCCAGTGGAGCACGCTGCAGGCATGATCGTCGGCACCGCCGGGCATATCGACCATGGCAAAACCAGCCTGGTACGCGCACTGACCGGCATCGAAACCGATCGCCTGCAGGAAGAGCGAACGCGCGGTATATCGATCGAACTGGGCTACGCCTATGTCCCGGTGGAAAGCAGGGACGCCGAAGGCCCGGCTGCGACGCTGGGTTTCGTCGACGTGCCAGGCCATGAGCGCTTCGTGCACACGATGGTGGCCGGCGCCACGGGTATCGATGTCGCCCTGCTGGTGATCGCTGCCGACGACGGCGTGATGCCACAGACCCGCGAGCATCTGGCCATCCTGCAGCTGCTGGGCGTGGATCGCGGCGCGGTGGCGCTGACCAAGATCGACCGTGTGGATGCGGCGCGCCTCGCCCGGGTCGAGATCGAGATTGCTGCGCTGCTGGCCGCGACACTGCTGCAGGAATCTCCTCTGTTCGCCTGCAACAGCACCGCACCCGACGATGCCGGCATCAGCGCACTGCGTACCCAGCTGCACGCATGGGCGGCGGACGATGCCAGTACACGCCAGGCCGAACTGCGCAGCGAACTGTTCCGCATGCCGGTGGACCGCGTGTTCTCGCTGGCCGGCCACGGCACGCTGGTGACCGGCGCGGTACATGGCGGCATCGCCGCGGTGGGTGAGCATCTGCAGCTGATGCCAGCCGCCACCGACGTGCGCGTGCGCAGCATCCATGCGCAGAACCAGGCCAGCGAGCACGCGATGGCTGGGCAACGCTGCGCGCTGAACCTGGCCGCCATCGCCCGCGACGACATCCGCCGTGGCGACTGGATTGCCGATCCACGCGCGCTGCTGGCCACCACCCGTGTCGATGTGCGCCTGCGGCTTTCCGCGCGGGAAGTCCCTCTGCGCGACTGGGCGCCACTGCATATCCACTGGGGCACGATGCACCGGCAGGCCCACGTGGTGCTGCTGGAGGACCATGACCACGGCAATGGTCAGTTGGTACAGCTGGTGTTCGACGCACCAGTCTGCGCGATGTGCGGCGACCGCTTCATTGCCCGCGATTCGGCCGCGACCCGTACCCTGGGCGGTGGTGTAGTGCTCGATCCAGATCCCCCGCAGCGGCGTCGGCGCAGCCCGGCGCGGCTCGCGTGGCTGGGTGCGCTGGAGCAACTGGCGGCCGCCGCTGGAGTTGGCCCGCTGCTGCAGCAGGCACCCGCCGGCATTCCCCTCGGCGCCCTGCAGCGCTACTGCCGGCGTGCCGCCGACCGGATCGACCTGCCCGACGACGCGCGCCGCATCACTACCCGCGAAGACACGGTGATCATTCTTGCCCCGCACTGGCAGGCGCTGCGCGAACAGGTGCTCACCTCGCTGCGCGGCTGGCATGAGCACCGCCCCGACGAACCCGGCGTCGACAGTGGACGCCTTCAGCGCAGCACCCTGCCTGCGCTGGCAACCAGCCTGTGGAACGCCCTGCTGCAGGACCTGCTCGACGATGGCAGCGTGCAGCGCGCGGGTGCATGGTGGCGCTTGCCCGGCCACGATCACGCACCGCCGGAACGCGAACGCCTGCTGCTCGAACGCGTGCTGCCGCAACTGCACGCGGGCGGTTTCGATCCGCCGTGGATACGTACCCTGGCGGCCGACATCGGCCTGCCCGAGGATGAGGTCCGCGCGGTCCTGCGCCGCGCTGCCGCGCGTGGTGAACTGTTCCAGGTGGTGCCCGACCTGTTCTATGCACCGGCCCGCATCGCCGAGCTGGCCGCGATCGTCGCGCAGCTGTCACAGGCCAGCGGCACGGTGGATGCGGCGGCGTTCCGCGATGCCATCGGCCTCGGCCGCAAGCGCAGCATCCAGATCTTGGAGTTCTTCAATCGCGTTGGCTACACTCGACGCGTCGGTGACCAGCATCGGCCGCGCGGCGACCTGCAGTGGAATGCAGCCCGCGACTGAGCCCACCGGCATTGCCGTACTTTCGGAAGGCATGCGCATCCGGGCATGCGGCTGGGCTTCAAACCCAGTAGGGGGCGTCGATCGTTCCCTGGTAGGTTCGACTCCTGCTGCCTTCCGCCATTCGTGTTTCCGCAGGAGATGTCGGCATGGCCACGCACGTGCAGTCCCCCGCTCCTTCAACGGCCGATGCCCCGCAACGACTGACGTCTCTCGCGCATGGCGGTGGCTGCGGCTGCAAGATCGCGCCGGGGGTGCTGACCGAACTGCTGCGTGGCGTTCCAGCGCTTCCGGCACCGGCCGAGCTGCTGGTCGGCCGCGAGACCAGCGACGACGCCGCGGTGTATCGCCTCGATGACCGGCAGGCAATCGTCGCCACCACCGATTTCTTCATGCCGATTGTCGACGACCCGTTCGACTTCGGCCGCATCGCCGCCACCAATGCGCTGTCGGACCTGTATGCGATGGGCGCGCGCCCGCTGTTCGCACTGGCCATCGTCGGCATGCCGATCAATACGCTGCCGCAGGACACGATCCGCGGCATCCTGCTGGGTGGCGAACGCGCCTGCGCCGATGCCGGCATCGTGGTGGCTGGCGGCCACAGCATCGATTCGGTGGAACCCATCTACGGCCTGGCCGCGATTGGCGTGCTCGACCCGCAGCGGCTCAAGCGCAATGCCGATGCACGCGCCGGTGACGTACTGGTGCTGGGCAAGCCGTTGGGCGTGGGCGTGTACTCGTCAGCCCTGAAGAAAGAAGTCCTGGATGCCGAGGGCTACCGGCAGATGGTCGCGTCGACCACCCGCCTGAACAGCGTGGGCGTGCCGCTGGCCGCGCTGGACGGCGTGCACGCGATGACCGACGTCACCGGCTTCGGCCTGCTCGGCCACCTGCTGGAAGTGTGCCGCGCCAGTGGCGTGGCCGCCGAGGTGGACAGTGCACAGGTGCCGCTGCTGCCGCAGACCCTGGACCTGCTGCAACGTGGCTGCGTAACCGGCGCCTCCAACCGCAACTGGGCCTCGTATGGCGCCGAGGTGCGCTTCGCCGAGGGCTTGGCCGCCCACTGGCAGCCACTGCTGACCGACCCGCAGACCAGCGGCGGCCTGCTGGTGTCCTGTGCGCCGGAAGCGTTGGATGCGGTGCTGGCCTGCTTCAACGATGCGGGGTTCGGCCAGGCGGCCGTGCTGGGGCGCTTGAGCGAGGGAGCCGCGGGCGTCAGGGTGGTTTGAGATGTTCTTGCCTCGGGCGCGCATCCCCCGTCGTTGAGATCCGCAGCCATGGCGGCGGCACCACTTCATCGGTTTGCTCGGATAACGTGCCACTGGGAGCAACCTCAGCACTATTAAAGCATGCTTTAATAGCGGCCGGGATTCTTAAAGATCCCTTTAACAACGCCTCGCCAGGAGCGCAAATGCCCAGGACCACCGGCACTTACACCACCACCGATTCGGGCGGCGAGCTTGTCAAGGCCTTCGTGCCCCATCCATTGCCGCCCACGATGCCGCCCCTTGATCCTGCTTGCTACATGGCCAATGCGGCAGCCGAGGCGGCGCTGGGACGGCTCTCCGCCATGTCAGGTTTGGTCGCTTCTGCTGAATGGCTGATCTACAGCTCCATCCGCAAGGAGGCCTTGTTGACCTCCCAGATGGAGGGCACTCAGGCGACACTGACGGATCTGCTGGATCAAGAATCCGGAATCGACGTGGCCAGTACCACGGACGTCAGCGACGTGACCTGCAAGCGTTCGCGTATGTGCGAGACCAGCTGAAACACGATTGGGGCCTGCCGATCTCAACGCGCCTGTTGTGCGAAGCACATAGCATCCTTTTGAACAGTGCGCGCGGCGAGCAGAAGTTACCTGGTGAAGTGCGCCGCTCCCAGAACTGGATCGCAGGTACCCGGCCAGGCAATGCTCTTTACGTCCCCCCTCCTCACATGGAAGTCGGACGGTTGCTGGGTGAGATGGAGCGCTATATCCACGAGCCTACGACAGACCTTCCTCCTCTGGTCCGCATTGCCTTGATCCATGCACAGTTCGAAACGATCCACCCGTTCCTTGATGGCAATGGGCGCATAGGCCGCTTGCTGATTGCAGCATTGCTGGAAGACTGGAAGCTGCTGCCGGAGCCACTGCTCTATGTCTCTGGCGAACTCAAGAAACATCAAGACGAGTACTACCGGCTTCTGTCGGCCATCCGCGCCGATGGCGACTGGGAGAGTTGGATCCGCTTCTTCCTCGACTGCACGACCGAAGCCGCCGAGAACGCCCAAAGAAACATCATCGACATCGCCTCACTCATCGCAGCCGACCGGAGAAAGGTCATGGCTGCGAAAGACGGCACGGTGCAGGCGATCCGCTTGTTCGAAATGCTGCCTACGATGCCGCGCTTCACCATTACATTTGCAGCTGAAAGGCTGGGGGTGACATTTCCCACCGCCAGCGCGGCTGTCAAAGTCCTGCAAAGCGTTGACGTCCTTGTCGGTACCGGGAATCAGAAACGGAACCAGCAGTTCAGCTACAAGCAATACACCGAACTGCTGCAGCGCTAGGGAGGTAGGCGCAGCCCGTGCATCGAAGTGGAGACGTTGAATATCCCCCAAATGCGTACCCAGGCGGATCAATGATCACCCATCACACGCTCGTCCCAACCGCCAGGGCACGCATCTTCGATGACCTGACGGCACGCCCGGCCACGCCCTATCACTCGATGTTCTGCACCTGCTCGCGGATCTGGTCGATCAGCACCTTCAGTTCCACTGCCGCATTGGACGTACGGCTGTCCACCGACTTCGACCCAAGCGTGTTGGCTTCGCGGTTGAACTCCTGCAGCAGGAAGTCCAGGCGGCGACCGACCGGCTCGCGCTGCTTGAGCACGCGGCGGATCTCGACGATGTGGCTGCCGAGGCGGTCCAGCTCTTCATCCACGTCCAGCTTCTGCAGCCACAGCACCAGCTCCTGCTCGGCGCGGCCGGGGTCGACCGGGTGCGGCAGGTCAGCCAGGCGGGCGGCCAGCTTGGCGCGCTGGCCGTCGCGAATGGCCGGAATCAAGGTGCGCACTTCGGTGGCGATGCGTTCGATGCCGTCCACGCGCTCGCTGATGGCCGCGGACAGCTTGCCGCCTTCGCGCTCACGGGCCTCGACGAAGCCGTCCAGCACCTGGTCCAGCAGGGCCAGTGCCTCGACCTGCAGGGCGGCGGCATCGGTGGCCTCGCCGCGGGTCACGCCCGGCAGCTGCAGCAGGTCGGTGAAGCTGACCTGCAGGTTGGGGAAATCGGAGGTCAGGCGGTGCGCCAGGCGCCCCAGCTGGCCCAGCAGGGCCTCGTCCACCTGCAGGTTGGCGGCCGCTTCCGGCGCGCGCAGGCGCATCACCAGATCCAGCTTGCCGCGGCTCAGGCGCGCGGCGATGCGCTCGCGCAGCTGTGGTTCGAGCGCCCGCAGTTCCTCGGGCAGGCGGGTGCCGACCTCCAGAAAGCGGTGGTTGACCGAGCGCAGCTCGCAGCCCAGCGTGCCCCACGGGGTGACCCGCTCGCCGCCGGCATAGGCGGTCATGCTTCGAATCATGGATTGTGTCCGGTGCGTGCAAAGGGGGAATGGTACCCTAGCGCCCTCACCAGAGCCCCCTTGCCCGCCCCGTGAAGGCCGCGGGCGTGGCGGCGTACTCCCTCGCCATTACGGAACCCGCACCATGTCCGATTCCCGCCCCAGCGGCCGCCAGCCCGACCAGCTCCGCCCGGTCGTCATCCAACGCGGCTTCACCCGCCACGCCGAAGGTTCGGTGCTGGTGTGCTTCGGTGAAACCCGTGTGCTGTGCACCGCCAGCGTCGAGAACCGCGTGCCGGGCTTCCTGCGCGGCAAGGGCGAAGGCTGGGTGACCGCCGAATACGGCATGCTGCCGCGCGCCACCCACACCCGCAGCGACCGTGAAGCGGCCCGTGGCAAGCAGGGCGGCCGCACGCTGGAGATCCAGCGCCTGATCGGCCGCAGCCTGCGCGCGTGCGTGGACCGCAACGCGCTGGGCGAACGCACCATCACCCTCGACTGCGACGTGCTGCAGGCCGACGGCGGCACCCGCACCGCCGCCATCACCGGCGCCTACGTGGCCCTGGTCGATGCGGTGAATGTGCTGATGAAGCGCGGCGACATCAAGCGCAACCCGATCCTGGGTGCAGTGGCAGCGGTGTCGGTGGGCGTCTACCGCGGCACCCCGGTGCTGGACCTGGACTACGCCGAAGACAGCGACTGCGACACCGACATGAACGTGGTGATGAACGACGGCGGTGGCTTCATCGAGCTGCAGGGCACCGCCGAAGGCCATGCCTTCCGCCGCGATGAACTGGACGCGCTGCTGGGCCTGGCCGAGAAGGGCGTGCGCGAGCTGCTGGACGCACAGCAGGCGGCGCTGTCGGCATGAACCGGCGCATCGCCCTGACCACCCTGGTGGTGGCCGACTATGACGAAGCCATTGCCTGGTACACCGGCAAGCTCGGCTTCGCACTGCTGGAGGACATCGACCAGGGCCACAAGCGCTGGGTGGTGGTGGGGCCGACCGACGGCAGCGCTGCCGCCCTGCTGCTGGCCCGCGCCAGCGACGAGGAACAGCGCAGCCGCATCGGCAACCAGACCGGTGGCCGCGTCGCCTTCTTCCTCAACACCGACGACTTCCACCGCGACCACACGGCGATGCTGTCCGCCGGGGTCGAATTCCTGGAAGCGCCGCGCGAAGAACCCTATGCAACGGTCGCGGTGTTCCGCGATCTGTATGGCAACACCTGGGACCTGCTGGAGCCCCGTCAATGAAGAAACTGGTACTGGCCAGCCACAACGCCGGCAAGCTGGTGGAGATGCAGGAGATCCTCGCCGACCTGCCGCTGCAGATCACCTCGGCCGCCGAGCTGGGCCTGGGCGACGTGGAAGAGACCGGCCTGACCTTCGTCGAGAACGCGCTGCTGAAGGCGCGCGCGGCCTGCGAAGCGACCGGCCTGCCGGCGCTGGCCGATGATTCGGGCCTGATCGTCGATGCCCTCGGCGGTGCACCGGGCCTGTACAGCGCGCGCTATGCCGGCCACCCGACCAATGCCGCGGCCAACAACGCCAAGCTGCTGGAGGCGATGGCCGACGTTCCCGATGGCCAGCGCGGCGCCCGCTTCTATGCGGTGATCGTGCTGCTGCGCCACGCCACCGATCCGCAGCCGCTGATCTGCGAAGGTCGCTGGGAGGGCCAGATCATCCGTGAACTGCGCGGCACGAATGGATTCGGCTACAACCCGGTGTTCCTTGACACCACCCACGGCCTGACCGCCGCGGAGATGGAGCCGGCCCTGAAAAACGCCATCAGCCACCGTGCCATTGCCCTGCAACAGCTCAAGCAGCAGCTGGCGACGCTGTACTGACGCCACCCGATCGAACCAGGGAAGCTGGCCAGCGGCCGGCACTACCGATGAAGCCCATGCCGCACGCCCACGACCACTGCAACCACCTGCCCGGCGAAGCCTGCTCCGCTGACCACGACACCTCGCCGCGGCTGGTACCGCCACCGCTGTCGCTGTACGTGCACCTGCCGTGGTGCGTGCGCAAGTGCCCGTACTGCGATTTCAATTCGCACCAGGCCAAGGGCGAACTGCCGTTCGATGCCTACATCGATGCGCTGCTGCGCGACCTGGACCAGGACCTGCCGCTGGTCTGGGGCCGGGTGGTGCACAGCGTGTTCTTCGGTGGCGGCACGCCCAGCCTGTTCCCGCCGGAAGCGATCGACCGCTTCCTGCAGCAGGCCAGCGCGCGCCTGCGCTTCGCGCCCAACGCCGAAATCACCCTGGAAACCAACCCGGGCACGGCCGAGCATGGCCGTTTCGACCGCTACCGCGCAGCCGGCGTGAACCGCCTCAGCTTCGGCATCCAGAGTTTCGACGACGCCATGCTCAAGCGCCTGGGCCGCATCCACGACAGTGGCGAAGCCGAGCGCGCGGTGAAGATGGCGCAGGACGCGGGCTACGACAACTTCAACATCGACCTGATGTACGCGCTGCCGGAACAGACCCTGGCCGGTGCCGAGGCCGATCTGGAACGTGCGTTCGCGCTGCAGCCGGCACACATCTCGCACTACCAGCTGACCCTGGAACCGAACACGGTGTTCTTCGCGCGGCCGCCGCAGGGCATTCCCGATGAAGACAACGCCTGGGACATGCAGGAACACTGCCAGGCCCTGCTGGCGCAGGCAGGCTTCGGCCAGTACGAGGTGAGCGCCTACGCGCGACCCGGTCGGCAGAGCGCGCACAACCTGAACTACTGGCGCTTCGGCGATTACCTGGGCATCGGTGCCGGCGCGCACGGCAAGATCAGCTCCGGTGCAGAGGAACACGTGCTGCGACGCTGGAAGCTGAAGCATCCGCAGGCTTATCTGGACAGCGCGGGCACCCCGGCCTCGTTCGGGGGTGACGATGTAATCGCTCCTGAGCGCCTGCCCTTCGAGTACATGCTGAATCTGCTGCGCCTGCACGAAGGCTTCGGCCTGCGCGATTTCGAGTCGCGTACCGGGCTGTCGCGCAGCGTGCTGGATGCACCGTTGGCCGAGGCCGTGCAGCACGGCTGGCTGGACGTGACCGATGGCCATGTGCAGCCGACCGAACTGGGCCGCCGCTTCACCAACGATGTGGTGAGCCTGTTCCTGGAGGAGTGAGCGTCTTGCAGTAGCGGGTAGTGCCGGCCGCTGGCCGGCAGCTCGATCGGCGCGGATTGCCGGCCAGCGGCCGGCACTACCGTTCATCGGTCGGGCCATGCCTGGCGAACGGGATGCACATTCGCCCTAAAGTAGCGCCGACAGCGGCCGACACGGTAGATTCACCAGATCGATCCGCGGGAATCCGGATACCGCCTGCCGATGTCAGCTGTCTTTTCCATCACTCCTGCCGACAAGAACCGCCTGGCCGCCAGCGACCTGCCACCGCGGGTACGTGAGCTGCTGGGCGCGCTGATCGGCCTGTGCCGGCAGACGCTGGCCGCGCCCCTGATCCTGACTGTCGAAGCGCTGGAGCAGACCCTGCTGCACGACGCCGATCGCGCACGCAATCCGCAGCAGCAAGCCGAACTGATGGCCCAGCGTGGACAGCTGCACGCCTTCGCTGGCCACTTCGCCGACCGCATGCTCGATGCCGTTGCCGACGCCCTCGCACGGTTGCGCGAACCGGCCAACGGTGTCAGCACCAGTGCTACGCCGCCAGCGCTGCCGGGCATGCTCGGGCTGTCGCTGGTTGATGAGCACGAAGTGGATCGCGACCTGCTGCTGACCGAGATGGTGCGGCGCGAAACCCTGCGTTCAACCAACACACTGAACCTGCTCGGCCAACGCCTGGGGGTACTGGCGGCGGCGCCGGCCTTCGAGGCCGACACCCTGCCGCTGGCGCCGCAGGCACTGTGCGCGATGGTGCGCCGGATTGCCGAACAGGACGCGCTGAGCGTCGAGGTACAGCTGGCGCTGTATCGCAGTTTCGAACGACAGGTGCTGGAACGGCTGGGCGATATCCTTGACCGTGCCAATGCCCTGCTGGCCCAGTCCGGCGTACTGCCGGGGCTGGTCTACACCCCCTACCTGGCACGCTCGTCGAGCACGCGGCGGATCATCACCCAGTCGGTGGGTGGCGGCCGCACCACGCAGCCGGCCAAGCGCAGCGCGGCCCCACTGACCGGCTGGAACGGTTCGGCACCGGCCGGCTCCTGGTCCAGCCTGGTACAGGACGCCTTCCACGAGGGTGGTGCAGCCGGCCCCGCCACGCCGGGCGTGACCACATCCACCGGCAGTGCTTTGCATGAGCTGCTGCAGCAGGCCCGGCACGCCAGCCCTGCCCCGGCGGACAGCGGCGCAGTGCCCAGTGCGGCAGTCGACGCGGTACTCGCGCGTCTGCAGGCTCAGTCCAGCGCGGCAACCGGCGTGGCCGACCTGCAAGCGGCCGTGGTCGCGCAGCTGCGCAGCGAGCATGGTGCGCAGGCCCAGCTGGGCAGTCACGACCGGGACAACCTGGACCTGCTGCGCATGCTGATGCAGCAGGTGCAACATCAGCAACGTCCCGATCCGGTGCCGGCCGCCCTGCTGGCCCGCCTGCAGGTGCCCCTGGCACGCGCGGCCATGGCCGACCCGGGCTTCTTCGTACGCGACGAACATCCCGCGCGTGAGCTGCTCAACCAGATCGCCGAAGTCGGTGCCAACTGGCTGGGCGACGACGATGTCGATCCGCAGCTGCTGCAGCGCATGGCGCAGAGCGTGCAGGGCCTGCTCGGCCAGGATGCACGCGCGCCGGAAGCCTTCGCCGCTGCCAACGAAGACGTGCAGCAGCACCAGCGCGCGGCGGCCCATCGTGCCGAACTGGCCGAGCGCCGCCACGTGGAAGCCGCGCGCGGCAAGGAACGATTGGAACTGGCCCGTCGCCAGGCCACCGCACAGATCGACCAGTGCTGCGACACGCAGTCGCCACCGCGCTTCGTACAGACCCTGTTGCGCCAGGCCTGGGCCGATGCACTGACCCTCACCCGCCTGCGCCATGGCGATGATTCGCCACAGTGGCAGGAACGCCTGCAACAGACCGAGCGCATCGCTGCCATCACCGCACAGGCCATCGACGCCCCCGGCGGCACCGATACCGCGTTGGCAGCGGACGTGGAGGCCGCACTGCTGCAGGTCGGCTACCACGCCGAGGAAGCCGCCGCCGTCGCGCGCAGGCTGGCCACGCCCGGCGGCGAGGATGAAAGCACCTCGCGTACCGAACTCAGTGCCCGCCTGAAGGCACGTGCGCGCCTGGGCGAACACGCCGGCGCGCCCACCGGCACAGCGCCTGCAACGCCCCGCAGCAGTGCCGAAGAAGCCGCCTACCAGCAACTGTCCACGCTGCCGTTCGGCAGCTGGTTCGACATCGATACCGGTGATGGCACGCTGCGCCGCCAGCGCCTGTCCTGGTACAGCCTGCTGACCGGCCACGCCCTGTTCGTCAATCCACGCGGGCAGAAGATCACCGATACCGACCTGGATACGCTGGCACGGCAGATCAGTGCCGGGCGCGCGCAACTGGTCACCGAAGACAAGGGTCGGCTGGTCGACCGTGCCTGGGAAGCCAGCCTTGGTGCGCTGCGCGCACTGGCCACAGGCCGCGCACAGGAGACCCCCGCATGAAAGCCGTACCGCCGCAGGACACCCGCCGCGCGCCGCGCCGCCAGGTCTCGGACCTGGTGCCGGTCACCGACCAGATGCGCGAGTGCGTGGTCGGGCGCCTCGGCAATGTCTCCGAAACCGGCATGCTGATGCTGGCCAGCGTGCCGCTGCGCGAGGATGCGCTGTACCAGCTGCGCTTCCCGTTGCCGCTGGGTGATGGCCGCCAGCAGGCCATCGACGTGGGCGTGCACCTGCTGTGGAGCGAGCCCGCACACGTTCCCGGCCAGAGCTGGACCGGCTTCCGCTTCCTGACCCTGTCACGCGAACATCGGCAGCTGCTGCGCCAGTGGGTGGGCGAGGACAGCGACGAGGGACCGGTTTCGACGGTCTGAGTGCCGGTTCCGGCACAGCGGTTTTTCGCGGTATGCGGCAGAATCTAGGGCCGTTTTCCGTGTCGAGCCACCGCAATGATCCAGCAAGACCCCGGCGCCCTGTATCCCGACCACCTGGCCGTGCTGTGCCGACGCGCCGAACAGGCGCTGGCCCGCGGCGGCTTCGATCACCTGGTGGTGCCCAGCGGCACCCTGCACTACCAGGTGTTCGACGACCGCGACTACCCGTATGCGGTGAATCCGCAGTTCAAGGCCTGGCTGCCGCTGACCCGCGTGCCCAACAGCTGGATCGTGTTCACCCCCGGCAAGCGTCCGGCGGTGATCTTCCACCAGCCGTTCGATTACTGGCACGTGGTACCGGACGCACCGAGTGGCTGGTGGGTGGAGCACTTCGACATCCACATCATCCGCAAGCCCGAAGAGGCGCTGGCCCTGCTGCCGGCCGACCCGTCGCGCTGCGCGATCCTCGGCGAGCCGCAGAGCACGCTGGGCAACTACGTGCCGAACAACCCGGCGCCGGTGGTGAACTACCTGGAATGGCACCGCGGCAGCAAGACGCCGTATGAAATCGCGCTGATGCGCCAGGCGCAGGTGCTGGGCGTGCGCGGCCACCGCGCCGCCGAAGCCGCGTTCCGCAACGGCGCCGACGAGTTCAGCATCCACATGGCGTACTGCCAGGCCGTCGGCCAGGACGCCAACGAGCTGCCCTACGGCAACATCGTGGCGTTGAACGAACATGCCGCCGTGCTGCATTACACCGAGCTGGGCCGCAAGGCGCCGCAGCCGCTGCGCAGCTTCCTGATCGATGCTGGTGCCAGCGCGCACGGCTACGCCAGCGACATCACCCGCACCTACGCCGCGCAGGGCCACGACGAGTTCGCCGCGATGATCGCCGCCGTCGACGCCGCCCAGCAGCAGATGTGCGCAGCGGTGCGCCCGGGCTTCGACTACAAGCAGCTGCACGTGGACGCACATCTTTCGCTGATGGGCGTGCTGAAGGACTTCGGCGTGATCAAGGTCTCGCCGCAGACCGCAGTGGAAACCGGCGTCAGCGCCGCGTTCTTCCCGCATGGCATCGGTCACCTGATCGGCCTGCAGGTGCACGACGTGGCCGGTTTCGCGGCCAGCGACGAGGGTGGCCGCATCGAGCGCCCGGCGGGCCACCCGTACCTGCGTCTGACCCGCGTGCTGGAACCGGGCATGGTGGTGACCATCGAACCGGGCCTGTACTTCATCGACATGCTGTTGAATGAAGTGAAGGATGCCGGCCATGGCGATGCGATCAACTGGGAGCGCGTGGATTTCTTCCGTCCGTATGGCGGCATCCGCATCGAAGACGAAGTGCTTTGCACTGAGGGCGAGGCGGACAACCTGACGCGGCCGGAGTTTGCGGCGGCGAACGGCTGAGCCCCTTGTGGTTGGTCGCAGAAGTCAAAAGCCGCGCTTGGCGGGGCGGGGTGGGTTCGCGGGGGACGCCGTGAACCCACCCCGCCCCGCCTCTGACAGTTTCCTGCCGCGTTCAACCACGGAAAAGAAAAAAGAAAAGCAGAAGCGGGTCGCTCGCTGCGCTCGCTCTGTGTCGACCAAGGTCGACACCTACCAACAGCCGCGCGTTCCAACGGCCGCAGTGGCCAGTAGATCCACGCCATGCGTGGAGGATTCATTCGATATCTGACAGATGTGCCGACCAACGGTCGGCACACACCAACAGCCGCCTGAACCTGTCAAAGGCGGGGCACTGTGGGTTTGCGGGGTGTGAGCCGCATGGATGCGGCGACCAAGCCTACAGGGACGTACTTGCGGCGTCCCCGCAAACCCACAGTGCCCCGCCCTCCCACGGAATGCCGCTTCGGCTTTTGACGTTGCCGTTGATTGCAGCAGGTGCAGGGCTGCAAGCCCTGCCGAAACCCCTTACCCCGCCATCACCGCTTCAATCTCGTCGGCGCTGCGCGCCAGGCCTTCGGTCAGCACGCGATGCCCGTCATCGGTGATCAGCACGTCATCCTCGGTACGGATGCCGATACCGCGCCAGCGCGGTTCCACCGTCGTATCGTCCACGCCGATATACAGCCCCGGCTCGATGGTGAACGCCATGCCCGGCTCCAGCAGCCGCGAATCGCCGGCCAGGCGATAGTCACCCACGTCGTGCACGTCCATGCCGATCCAGTGCCCGGTCTTGTGCCGGTAGAAACGCTGGTACAGGCCCTCGGACAGGTTCTTTTCCAGCGTGCCCTTCAGCAGGCCCAGCCGCAGCAGGCCTTCGGTCAGGGTCTGCACCGCCGCCAGGTGACCCATCTCGTAGGCCACGCCCGGCTTGGCCTGGGCCAGTGCCGCGGCCTGCGCGTCACCGACCAGGTCGTGCAGCGCGCGCTGCTCGGCGCTGAAGCGGCCGTTCACCGGGAACGTGCGGGTGATGTCGCTGGCATAGCCGCGGTATTCGGCACCGGCGTCGATCAGCACCAGCTCACCATCGCGCGAACGTGCGTTGTTGTCGCGGTAATGCAGGATGCAGCCGTTGCGACCTGCACCGACGATGCTGCAATAGGCCGGCACCGCGTCGTTGGCGCGGAACACGCGTTCCAGCTCCGCCTGCAGTTCGTACTCGTGGATGCCGGCCTTCGCCGCCTTCATCGCTGCCAGATGTGCACGTACACTGATCTGCGCGGCGTGGTGCATCAGCGCCACTTCGGCGCCGGACTTGAACAGGCGCTGCTCATGCAGCAGGTGGCCCAGCTCCAGGAACTCATGCGGCGGCTGCGCGCCGTGGCGCACCTGCGAACGCACGCGGTTGACCCAGCCGATCAGCTTCAGGTCGAAATCGGCGTCGCGACCGAAGTGGTAATAGACGCGCGAACGCCCTTCCAGCAGGCCCGGCAGGATGTCGTCCAGATCGTCGATCGGGTACGCATCGTCCATGCCGTACTGCGCCACCGCACCTTCCTGGCCGGCGCGGCTGCCGTCCCAGGCCTCGCGCTCGGCATCGCGCTCGCGGCAGAACAGGATGGCCTCGCCGTGGCGGCGGCCCGGGATCAACACCAGCACCGCTTCCGGCTCCGGGAAGCCGCTCAGGTACTGGAAGTCCGAATCCTGCCGGAACGGGTAATGGGTATCGAGGCTGCGCACCTTCTCGGCGGCGGCGGGAAGCACCAGGATCGCATCCTCGCCGGCCATGTCCATCAGCTGGCGGCGCCGACGCTTGTATTCGCCGGCCGCGATGCCGGTGCGCTGCTTGATGTCCATCAGTTCAGGCGCTGCCGATGGCGCGAGGCCAGCACCACGTCACCGTGCAGCAGCAACACCGCCACGCGGATGAATTCCTCGATCTCGGACAGGGCTTCGTCATCGTCATCGCCGCCGGCCTCGAAATCCTCGCTGGAGGCACGCGCCAGGCTGGCCATGTCGGTCAGCGCTTCTTCGCCCTCTTCGGACAGGGTCGGGCGGCGGCCGCCGCTGCCCAGGCCGAAGCCGCCCAGGAAGGAACGGGTCCAGCTGAACATGGCATCAGCCTGCGCGGACACGTCGTCGCCATCGGTCAGCAGCAGTTCGAAGGCGAAATCGCGGTCTTCCAGTTGCTTGATGGTGACCTGCAGCAGCTGCCCCAGCACGCTGTCGGCGGCCACCGGCGGCAGGTTGTCGTCGGCCAGCACACGCGCCGGCCAATCATTGCCGGGGGCACCACCGGCGGCCAGCCAGCCGCACAGTGCGCCGTGCAGCTCGGCAGCGGTGGCGCCCAGGCCCAATTCCTGGCTGGCGCGGGTAACGTCGTCGACGGAGGGAAGTTCGGTCATCGTGCGGCTCGTTCGGAAAGGAAACCCGGGGCGCGCACGCGCGCGCCCGTGAGACCCCGTAGTGTAGCAACCCGACGGCATCCTCTCTGCGACCGTCAGGCCTTGCTGCGACAACGCTTGACCGCCCTTACCCGGCTTGCCTATCGTGCCCGTATGGAACCCCCCGATCCCCTTGCCCAGCTGCAGGACTTCGCTGCCCGCGTGGAAGCGTTGCTTGAACGCAACCAGCGCCTGGCCGAGGAGAACCGCAGCCTGCGCCACCAGCAGGAACAGCTGGTGGCCGAGCGTTCCACGCTGCTGGCCAAGAACGAGCAGGCACGCTCGCGGGTGGAAGCAATGATCAGCCGGCTCAAATCCCTGGAGCAGCACACATGAGCGCCGAACCGGTCAGTGTCCGCATCCTCGATCGTGAATACACCGTGGGTGTCGGCGGCGATGAACGCGATAGCCTGATGGCCGCCGCCCGCCTGCTCGATGCGCGCATGCGCGAAATCCGCGGCAGCAACCGCATGGCCGCGGTCGACCGCGTCGCCGTGCTGGCGGCGTTGAACCTGGCCCATGAACTGCAACTGCTGCGCGACGAGAACGCCCGCCAGGCAGTCGCCCTGCAGCAGACGCTGGCCGACCTGAACCGGCGCCTGGACCGCGCGATCGACGGCACCCCGTAGAAGAGGGGACGGAGGGAATCAAGGCGCATTCGCCCCTTCCGTGCCGGAAACGTCTTAATCCCCTCCGTCCCCTTTTCTCATATCTGAATTGGCACGGACTGTTGCCGACGAACGGCCTATCCAGATCCTGCGTGCTGGCTATAATGGCCACGCGTTCTCTGCGGTACTCGACGGCATGTGCAAACATTCGCCTTGTCCCTTAAGAACGACACCGGGAGCGCGACAGCGCCGGGAGTGCAGGTCCGCCTTGTAGCGGGAAGCCCGATGGTTCTCCAGCGTTCCCACTTGAGCCCCCGGGTTCAAGGTCGTTTCGCATGCATCGACATTGCGGAGAATGCAATATTCCAGCAAGGGCGGCGTCTTCGGGCGTCGCCCTTGTTCTTTCCGGCACAATGACGGCTGATCCTTGCCGCACGCTGCCATGACCGACCCGCGCCAGGCCCTGCGCCACGACCTGCGGCAACGCCGCCGCGACCTTTCCGCCGCTGAGCGCATCGCCGCCGCCGAATCGCTTGCCGATGCCCTGCTGGCCCTGCCGTTCGCCCCGCGCGAAGGCGCCGTGGCCGGCTACTGGGCGCTGGATGGCGAAATTGCCCTGCACCGCTGGCAGTTGCAGCTACCCGACACACTGACCTACTGCCTGCCGGTACTGGCGGGTGACGTGCTGCGCTTCGCACCGTGGCGCCCCGGGCAGCCGCTGACCAGCAACCGCTATGGCATTCCTGAGCCGGACGTGGCGGTGGAAGACACCCTGGAACCGGCGCAGATGGCGCTGGTAGTGACCCCGCTGGTGGGTTTCGACACACAGTGCCGGCGGCTGGGCATGGGGGGCGGCTGGTATGATCGCAGCTTCGCCTTCCGCCACGACCGGCCGGCGCCGCCCTGGCTGGTCGGCGCTGCATTCGCGGTGCAGCAGGTCGAGTCCTTGCCGGTGGCGTCGTGGGACGTGCCGGTGGATGCGATCTGCACCGAAGACGGCACCCTGTTCCCCTCCGCTGCCCCCGTGAACGCATGACCGCCCGCAAGCGCTACTGGCTGATGAAGTCCGAACCGGACGCCTTCTCCATCGATGACCTGGCCAAGGTCAAGGTCGAACCCTGGAACGGGGTGCGCAACTACCAGGCGCGCAATTTCATGCGCGATGGCATGCAGGTGGGCGACGGCATCCTGTTCTACCACTCCAATACCAAGGTGCCCGGCATCGTCGGCCTGGCCACGGTCGCCAGCCCGGCCTATCCGGACGACACCCAGTTCGACCCGAAATCCGACTACCACGACCCCAAGAGCACGCGCGAGAACCCGCGCTGGATGCTGGTGGACGTGGCCTTCGACCGCAAGCTCAAGCAGGTGATCGCGCTGGACGAGATCAAGCTGCACGCCGAAGAACTCGGCGAGGGCTTCCCGCTGGTTGCCAAGGGCAACCGCCTGTCGGTGTTCCCGGTGACCGCCGCGCAGTGGAAGCTGCTGCTGTCGCTGGAAAAGAAATCCTGATTCCCTGCCTGAGAGTTCTCCCATGTCCGAAGCCAAGCGCCTGGCCGCCGAGAAAGCCATCGAGTACGTTGAAGACGGCATGATCGTCGGTGTCGGCACCGGTTCCACCGTGGCCTATTTCATCGATGCCCTGGCCCGCATCCAGCACCGCATCAAGGGTGCCGTGTCCAGCTCCGAACAGAGCACCGCGCGCCTGAAGCAGCACGGCATCGAGGTGATCGAGCTGAACCACAGCGGCAACCTGTCGCTGTACGTGGACGGCGCCGATGAGTGCGATGCCAACAAGTGCCTGATCAAGGGTGGCGGCGCCGCACTGACCCGCGAGAAGATCATCGCCGAGGCCAGCGAGCGCTTCATCTGCATCGTCGACCCGAGCAAGCAGGTGCCGGTGCTGGGCAGGTTCCCGCTGCCGGTGGAAGTGATCCCGATGGCGCGCAGCCTGGTCGCCCGCCAGATCCGCGACATGACCGGCGGCCAGCCGACCTGGCGCGAAGGCGTGGTCACCGACAACGGCAACCAGATCCTGGACATCCACAACCTGCAGATCACCGATCCGGAAAAGCTGGAGCGCGAGCTCAACCAGCTGCCCGGCGTGGTCTGCGTCGGCCTGTTCGCGCGCCGTCGCGCCGATGTGGTGATCGTCGGTGGTGAGCCGCCGGTCGTGCTCTGACCCTTTCGAAGGATCCTGACGATGTCGCTGTTGCGTTCGCTGCTGATGCTTCCGCTGCTGGCCCTGGCCGGCTGTGCCACCGATGCGGCCCGCCACTGGGTCGAGCTGGATGGTGCGCGCTACCAGGTGGAGCTGGCCACCAACGATGAAACCCGCGCGCGCGGGCTGATGTTCCGCGACCAGATGGCCGCTGACCACGGCATGTTGTTCATCCACGACCGCGAAGAAATGCAGGCGTACTGGATGAAGAACACCAAGCTTGCGCTGGACATCCTGTACTTCGACAGCCAGCGCAAGCTGGTCAGCCAGCAGCGCGACGTGCCGCCGTGCTCGGCCGGCGACATGTGCCCGCCCTACCCCAGCGGTGGCCCGGCGCGCTATGTACTGGAGCTCAACGCCGGCCAGGCCGAGAAGCTCAAGCTGAAGGACGGCACCGAGCTGACCTTCGGCCCGGGCATCGAGTAACAGGGTTCTGCCGGGCTGCGCCCGGCACCCGCCGAATCAACATCAAAGGCAAAAGCTGGGTTACCGAGGGATGGCGGGGCGGTGTGGACTTGCAGGACACGCCGTAAACCCGTCCCTGGGGGCTCGTAGGCGCCATCCATGGCGCCTGCGGTCCTGCAAGCCCACACCGCCCCACCTCTGACAGTTGGCCGGCGGCTGTTGGTAGGTGTCGACCTTGGTCGACACGACATTTCCAAGGCGATGTTCTTTTCACGCGGCACCGCTTGAAACCGCCTGCGAATGACGCCAGTCTGTGGTCATGCAGGACCGGATCTCACTCCCCGACTGGGATGCACTGGCCGACCTCGAAGACGAGGCGCTGCCACTGTTGCCGACCGCGCTGCTGATCGCGCGCGATGAATACCCCGATCTGCAGCCGTCCACCTACGACGCGCTGATCCAGAGCCATGTCGACCACCTCCGTTCGGAAGTGGACAGCATCGACAACAGCCCGCTGAAGATGGCGGCGATCAACCGCCACCTGTTCGACGAGCTGGGCTACAGCGGCGACCACGACGAGTACTACGACCCGCGCAACAGCTACCTCAACCAGGTATTCGAGCGCCGCCTGGGCAACCCAATCTCGCTGGCGCTGGTGCAGATGGAAGTCGCGCGCCGGCTGGGAATCCCGCTCGACGGCGTGTCCTTCCCCGGCCACTTCCTGGTGCGCCTGCCGGTGGACGACGGCGTGCTGGTGATGGACCCGTTCAATGGCGGCCGCCCGCTGGACGTGGACGAACTGCGCGAGCGGGCCAAGTCACACCTGGGCGGGCAGATGCCCGACGACCAGGTGCTGGCGCAGATCCTCGATCCGGCGCCGGCGCGCGCGATCCTGATGCGCATGCTGCGTAACCTGCACGGCGTGTATGCCGAAGCCGGCGAATGGGACCGCGCCGCACGCAGTGCCGACCGCCTGCTGAAGCTGGCCCCGGAGCAGGACGACGCGTTGCGTGATCGCGGCCTGGCCTACCTGCAGCTGGAGTATCTGGCCGGTGCCCGCCACGACCTGGGGCAGTATCTGAAGCGCAACCCGGAAGCCAGCGATGCGCAGTGGCTGCGCGAGAAGCTGATCGACCTCGGCGGGCCGGTACCGCGGCTGCATTGAGGGTGTCCGGTGTGCGGACCAACGGTCCGCACCCACAGAAGGGCCTGCAGGCCCCGCCATCAATCGACCTCGACCATCTCGAAATCGGCCTTGGTCACGCCGCAATCCGGGCAGGTCCAGGTCTCGGGAATGTCTTCCCAGCGCGTCCCCGGCGCGATGCCTTCTTCCGGCAAGCCTTCCGCTTCGCTGTAAAGAAAGCCGCAGACCACGCACATCCAGGTACGCAAGGTGGTGGGGGTGGCATCGCTCATCGGATAATCAAGGCTGGATTCACGGGCCGCCATTGTCCCATCGCGGCTCACTCACCGGTAGCCATCGATGACCTCTGCTTCCCCGGCGCCCCGCGGCGTCTACCTGATCACCCCGGACGAGCCCGATACCGCACGCCTGCTGGCCCGCACCGCGCCGCTGCTGGCCGCCGGCGCCACCTGGCTGCAGTACCGCAACAAGACCGCCAGCGACGCGCTGCGGCGGGAGCAGGCCACCGCCCTGCAGGCGCTGTGCGCGGAACACGGCGTGCCGCTGATCGTCAACGACGACCCGGCGCTGGCGAAGGCGGTCGGCGCCGCCGGCGTGCATCTGGGCGGCACCGATGGCGATATCCCCAGCGCGCGTGCCCTGCTCGGCGCGGACGCCATCATCGGCGCGTCCTGCTACGACCAGCTGGCCAACGCCGAGCAGGCCGTGGCCGCCGGCGCCAGCTACGTGGCCTTCGGCGCGTTCTTCCCGACCACCACCAAGATCACCAGCAGCCGCGCCCACACCGACCTGCTGCGGCAAAGCGCCGCACTGGGCGTGCCGCGGGTGGCGATCGGCGGCCTGACGCCGGACAATGTCGGTCCCATCATCGACGCCGGCGCCGATCTGGTCGCCGTGGTCAGCAGCGTGTTCGCCGCCGAAGACCCGGTTGCGATCCAGCGCGCCTACCTCGCCCAGTTCGCGTAATGCCCAGGAAATCCGCATGAACCACGACCAGTCCCACGCCCTGTTCTCCCGCGCCCAGCAGCTGCTGCCGGGCGGCGTCAATTCGCCGGTGCGCGCGTTCAAATCGGTCGGCGGCGAACCGTTCTTCGTCGAGCGCGCCGATGGCGCCTACCTGTACGACGTCGATGGAAACCGCTACATCGATTACGTCGGTTCCTGGGGCCCGATGATCGTCGGCCACAACCACACGGCGGTGCGCCAGGCGGTGAAGAAGGCGATCGACAATGGCCTGTCCTTCGGCGCGCCCTGCGCGGCCGAAGTGACCATGGCCGAGACCATCACCCGACTGGTGCCGTCGTGCGAGATGGTGCGCATGGTCAACTCCGGCACCGAGGCTACGTTGTCGGCCATCCGCCTGGCGCGCGGTGCCACCGGCCGCAACCGCATCGTCAAGTTCGAAGGCTGCTACCACGGCCACGGCGACTCGTTCCTGGTCAAGGCCGGCAGCGGCATGCTGACCCTGGGCGTGCCGACCTCGCCGGGCGTGCCGGCCGGCCTGAGCGAACTAACCCTGACCCTGCCCTACAACGACTTCGAAGCGGCTACTGCCCTGTTCGAACAGCAGGGTGACGACATCGCCGGCCTGATCATCGAACCGGTGGTTGGCAACGCCAACTGCATTCCGCCACGCGAGGGTTACCTGCAGCACCTGCGCGACCTGTGCACGAAGCATGGCGCGCTGCTGATCTTCGACGAAGTGATGACCGGTTTCCGCGTTGCCCTTGGCGGTGCACAGGCGCACTACGGCATCACCCCGGACCTGACCACCTTCGGCAAGATCATCGGCGGCGGCATGCCGGTGGGTGCTTACGGCGGCCGCCGCGAGCTGATGCAGCAGATCGCCCCGGCCGGCCCGATCTACCAGGCCGGCACGCTGAGCGGCAATCCGGTGGCGATGGCCGCCGGCCTGGCGATGCTGGAACTGATCCAGCGGCCGGGCTTCCACGCCGACCTGGCCGAGCGCACCGCGCGCCTGTGTGCCGGCCTGGAAGCGGCCGCCGCCGACGCCGGCGTGGCGGTGACCACCACCCACGTGGGCGCCATGTTCGGCCTGTTCTTCACCAGCGAGAAGGTGGAGACCTATGCGCAGGCCACCGCCTGTGACATCCCGGCGTTCAACCGCTTCTTCCACGCGATGCTGGACCAGGGCGTGTTCCTGGCACCGTCGGCGTACGAGGCCGGCTTCCTGTCCAGCGCGCACGAGGATGCGGTGATCGAGGCCACCCTCGCCGCCGCACGCGTGGCGTTCAAGGCCGCCAAGGGCTGAGCCCGCTCTGCACGAAAAAGGGGACGGAGGGGATTAAGTCGTTTGTGCACAAACGACTTAATCCCCTCCGTCCCTTTTTTCATCCACGCATGGCGTGGATCTACTGGTAGAGCCACGCCATGCGTGGCTGCTCAACCGAAGACGAACTTGCCCTTCATCATCGCGAAGTGGCCGGGGAACGAGCAGAAGAAGGTGTAGTCACCGCCCTTCTGCAGGCCCTGGGTAGAAAAGCGCACGCGCGCGGTTTCACCACCGCCGATCACCTTGGTGTGCGCCAGCACGCGCTTGTCGGCCTTCGGCAGGTAGCTGTCGGCCAGGGTCATACGCATGCCAGCCATCGCCACCGGCTGGTAATCCGCGCTGCGGGTCAGCACCCAGTTGTGGCCCATCGCGGTAGCGGCCAGCTTGCCGGTGTGGCGCAGGGTCAGATCCACGGCGGTGCAATCAGCGGCCACCTTGATCTCGCGGCTGCTGAAGCTCATCTGGTCGGTGCTGTCGATGCTCACCGCACACACCCGCGCCATCGCTGACGGCGCCAGCATCAGCGCGCCCAGTCCCACTGCCACCATCCAAGCCTTCATCGTTGCATCTCCTGCGGATTCAAGCGCCATTCTAGGCAGGCCCCTGCGGCCGCGTCTGCGACCGTCTGTCGCATGGCTGCTCCAGGGTTTCCCGCGTGTTCACTGCAATGGCATGCTCGGCCAATGCGGATCGGCCTGTTGCTGCTGGATGTGGATGGCGTGCTGGTGCAGTACCAGCGCGCGCAGCGCGTGCTGCACCTGGCGCGGGCGCTGGATGTCGCGCCGGAAACCGTGCAGGCCGCGCTGTACGACAGCGGGCTGGAAGCGGCACATGACGATGGCACGCTCGATGGCCGGGCCTATCTGGCGCAGCTGGGAGAGCTTCTAGGCACGACGGTCGATGTGACTGCTTGGACCGCGGCGCGGCGGGCCGCCAGCCATCCGCAGGCTGCCGTGTTGCAGCGACTGCAAACACTGCAGTTGCCGATGGCAGTGCTGACCAACAACGGCGCGCTGATGCAACAGGCCTTGCCCACCCTGCTGCCGGAACTGTTCCCTGCCCTGCAGGACCGCGTGTTCTGCAGCGCCGATTTCGGCCTGCGCAAACCGGCGCCGGAAGTCTTCCTGCGCACGCTTGAGGTACTCGGCGTGGCACCTGCGCGCACGCTGTTCGTCGATGACCTGTTCGCCAACGTGCGCGGCGCACGCGCCGCCGGCCTGCACGCGGAAACCGTGCGCGATGGCCGGGGATTGGGCAAGGTGTTGAAGCGTTACGCGGTGAGCTGATCGGGGTCAGAGCCCTCTCCGCAGGAGAGGGATCCGACCCCAGCGCCGCGGCGTCAGCGCGCGGCGATGAACGCAGCAATCGCTGCGCGCAGGCGCTTGAGGCCTTCGGCCACTTCTTCGTCGGTGATGTTCAGCGACGGCACGAAGCGCAGCACATCCGGGCCGGCCTGCAGGGTCAGCAGGCCCTGCTCGGCGGCGTGGTCGAGGATCGCACCGGCCTGGCCGGCGAAGTCCTTGCTCAGCACCGCGCCCAGCATCAGGCCACGGCCACGCACGTCGCTGAACACACCGAACTCGTCGTTGATGCGGGCGAAGCCATCGCGCAGCGCCTTCGACTGGCGGCTGACGTTGGCGGCGATCTCCGCCGAGGCCAACTTGCGCAGCGCCACGCGGGCCACCGCAGCAGCCAGCGGGTTGCCACCGAAGGTGGTGCCGTGCGCGCCGAACTGCATGGTCTCAGCCACCTTCGGGCCGGCCAGCATCGCGCCGATCGGGAAGCCGCCGCCGAGCGCCTTGGCCAGGGTGACCATGTCCGGTACCACATCGTCCTGCCAGTGCGCGAACAGCGTGCCGGTGCGGCCCATGCCGGCCTGGATTTCATCCAGCACCAGCAGTGCGTTGTGCTGGTCGCACAGTTCGCGCACGCGCTTGAGGAAACCGGACTTGGCCGGCATCACGCCGCCCTCGCCCTGGATCGGCTCCAGCATCACTGCGGCCACGTCGCCGGCGGCCATCGCGGTTTCCAGCTGCACCTCATCGTTGAAATCGATGTAGCGGAAGCCACCGGGCAGCGGCTCGTAGCCTTCCTGGTACTTCGGCTGGGCGGTGGCGGTCACCGCGCCCATGGTGCGGCCGTGGAAGCTGCCGCGGAAGGTGATGATGACGCGCTTGTCGGCCGGGCGGCCCTGGCTGGAGGCCCACTTGCGGACCATCTTGATCGCCACTTCGTTGGCTTCGGCGCCGGAGTTGCACAGGAACACGCGCTCGGCGAAGCGGCTGGCCTTCACCAGCTCCTCGGCCAGGTGCAACGGCGGCGCGCTGTAGAACACGTTGCTGGTGTGCCAGAGCTTGCCGGCCTGCTCGACCAGCGCGGCGACCAGGTCCGGGTCGTTGTGGCCCAGGCCACACACGGCGATGCCGGCGGCCAGGTCGATGAACTCACGGCCCTGGCTGTCCCACACGCGGGCGCCCTGGCCTCGTTCCAGTACCACCTGGCGGGGCTTGTAGACCGGCAGGTAATAGTGCGAAAGGGAGATCAGCGGATCGGTAGCGGCGGTCATGGCAGTCGGCAGGGTTCAGGAATCCCCATTCTCGCGCCGGAACCCCTGCGGCACAATGCG
The DNA here is from genome assembly GCF_056481995.1 of Stenotrophomonas sp. 80084_Sma. NCBI lineage: Bacteria > Pseudomonadati > Pseudomonadota > Gammaproteobacteria > Lysobacterales > Lysobacteraceae > Stenotrophomonas > Stenotrophomonas sp. 80084_Sma. Next base: position 3,912,054 of record NZ_CM151177.1, read on the forward strand.
CCCATGCGACCGTTTTCCGCCCCCAGCTGAACCCCGCCACCGAGACCGGCTGGCGCCGTCGGTGGTTCGACATCATCTACCGCCACGACACCCGGCCTTCGCGCAATTTCGACCTGATCCTGGTGGTGGCGATCATCGCCAGCATCCTGGTAGTGATGATCGACAGCGTGCAGCACCTGCATGCCGAATGGTCCACCGGCCTGTACATCCTGGAATGGGGCTTCACGATCATCTTCACCGCCGAGTACCTGCTGCGGCTGGCGGTGGTCAAGCGCCCGCTGCGCTACGCGGTGAGCATCTGGGGCATCATCGACCTGCTGTCGATCCTGCCCGCCTACCTGTCGATGTTCATCCCCGGCGCGCAGAGCCTGCTGGTGGTGCGCGCGCTGCGCATCCTGCGCGTGTTCCGCATCCTCAAGCTGACCCGCTACATCGAGGAAAGCGGCGTATTGATGACGTCACTGTGGCGCAGCCGGCGCAAAGTGCTGGTGTTCCTGTTCACGGTGATCACCATCACCATCATCGCCGGTGCGCTGATGTACGTGATCGAGGGCCCCGAACACGGCTTCACCAACATCCCGGCCAGCATGTACTGGGCGGTGGTGACCATGGCCACGGTCGGTTTCGGCGACATCGTGCCGCAGACCGTGCTCGGCCGCTTCGTCACCTCGGTGCTGATCCTGATCGGCTACAGCATCATCGCCGTGCCCACCGGCATCTATACCGCCGAGCTGGCCAGCACCATGCGTGAAGCCGAGCAGGCCGCGCGCCGCGATGCACGTGGCTGCCCGGACTGTGGGCTGGAAGGCCATGAACCGGATGCACTGCACTGCCGCAAGTGCGGCGGCAAGCTGCCGGATGCGTTCAACCATTGAGGTACATGCCGGCCAGCGGCCGGCACTACCTCTCGGCGGTTACGCATGGATGCGTGTGCCGTTGCTCACCGCATGCGGTTGCTGGTGGTCACCAGATCGTTGTATGCGGCGAGGATCGTTGACTGCGCCCCTTCCGGGTCGGTGGTGAGCCAACTGCCCGACGCCTTCCGCTCTGCCGCCAGTGCTTCGGCGGTGATCGGCTTGTGCTGCTCCAGGCGCTCGACGCCACGTCCCGCAGTACGCACCAGCTTGTCCGCCGAACGCTGCACGTGGCCCCACATCGGGTCGTCCTTGCCGACACCGCCGTTCTGGATTTCCGTCACCAGTGCCTGATAGTCAGCCAGCTGCACGCGCAGCGCCGCAACGTCCGGTGCGTCGTCCTGGAACGCCGTGGCCAGTAGCTTGCCGTCGCCCAGCAGGCGAAGGTGATAGTAGGCCAGCGAGCGCCCTTCGCTCTCCTCGATCTGCTTCAGCTGCGCGGCACGGCGATCGTTCTCGTTCTTTTCCAGCGCCACATCCATCGCTTCGCTGGCCTTGAAGAAATCAGCATAGGCCTGCATCAGCGGGGCATGCTGGCTGCGCATCCCTTCACCGCCATCACGACGATAATCCTCGCGGGTGAAGTATCCATCGGCGCGCTCGACCAGGGTGTTCAATGCCTGGAAGGCCTGCTGATAGTCACGCGCGGGGCCATCCATCGGCAAGGCCGGGGTCTTCGCCAGCGCGTCGGTCAGTGGCTGGCCGCAGTACTCGACGCGGTGCGACAGCACCTTCCCGGGCGAACGCGGTTGCGCTTCCTTGCCGGTCGGGCCGGCTTCAGGGTCCTTCATCCAGCTGGTGTAGGTCTGGAAACCCTCGTGAATGGGTTGTTCAACGCCGTTGTAGCACTCGATGTAGGCGTTCACCTTCTCCAGGCTGGGGTCGGCCAGCGACAACCCTGCCGGTTTGTTGCAGCCGCTCAGGCCAGCCACAGCGCCGATCAGCAGCAGCGGCGCGATACGCAGACAGGAAGTCGTCATGGTCTCTCGCATGGGTGCTGGCGCGCCGGTCACTGGCGGTTGCTCTGGAAAACGAGCGTGTTGTATTCCTGCATGAGCTTGCTGGCAGAGCCACGCGGCGCCATCGACGGCGAATCAAGCATGCGTCGTTCGAAATCGGTGTAAGGCTTTTTCTCGCTGACGCGCTGCAGCCGCTCCTTGCCTTCGCGCCGGAAATTCTCGGCCCCACGTTCGAAGCCTTCCCAGTCCGACTTGCCCGGCTCCTGGTCGGCAACCTTGGCGTGCGCTTCATCGGAAATGCGGTTGAAGGCATCCAGGCGTTCGCGGGCCTTGGCCTGATCGAAATCATCCTCGCTCATCAGATCCATGATGGCCTTGGCTTCCAGCATCATCGCCAGACGGTAGTACTCGCGCGTGCGCCCCTCGGCCTGTTCCAGCGCCTTGAGCTGCTCGCGCTGGGCAGCGTCGTTCTGGCGCTCCAGCTCGGCATTGAACATTTCGCTGGCAGCCACGAAATCCTTGAAGGCGGCCATCAAGGGCGCGTGCAGCTGCTTGCCCTTGGCGAACTGGTCGTCTTCGTAGTCCTGGCGATCGTAGTAGTCATGCGCGCCCTTGCTGACCGGCACCAGCGCCTTCAGCGCCTGCTGGTAGTGACCTGCAGCCGCATCGAGTTCGGCCAGCGCCGGCTTGGCAGCAATCGCCTCGGTCACCGGAGCGTCGCACTGCTTCATGTCGTAGTCGCTGATCTCGAACGGGCCGTACACGTGCGTCTCGCGTCCGGTCGGGCCAGCGTCGACATCCTTGATCCAGCGCGTGTAGGACTGGATGCTGCCGTGGGTTTTCGAATCCAGCGCGTTGAAGCAGCCGATGTAGGCGTTGAGCTTGGCGGTCAACTGCTGCTGTGTATCGGACGGGGCCGTGCTGGCGTCCGGCGTGCCGGAGGCAGCGGCGCCGCCCGCAGCTACGGGTGCCTTGCCACCGCAGGCGGCCAGGATCAACGACAGCGAAGCGGCCAGCGCCGCGACGGAAAGAGTGCGTGACATGTGCTCACATCCTTGTTGAAAACGATTACAGCCACGCATTCTAGCGCAGCAGGCCGAGGGTCGCAGCCCTCGGCTTCTTCCGGCGACGCGCGGTCAATCCAGGAACAGATCCGGCAGCAACGGCCGCGACGGATCCACCGCGTATCCGGAAAGATCGGTGATACCGGCCTGTGCCAGCACTTCATCGTCGATCAGGAACTGGCCGTGGAAGCCGGCCGCTTCACGCACCAGCACCGCATGTGCGGCATCGGCCATGATCTGCGGCGTGCGGCAGCCAGCCGCATCCACGCCCGGAATCATGTTGATCGCATCGGTGGCGATCACCGTGCGCGGCCACAGCGCATTCACCGCCACGCCCTGCGGACCGAATTCGGCGGCCAGGCCCAGGGTGACGAAGCTCATGCCCATCTTCGCCAGCGTGTAGCCGGTGTGCGGTGCCCACCACTTCGGCTCCAGGCTCGGCGGCGGCGCCAGGGTGAGGATGTGCGGGTTCGGCGCCTGCAGCAGGTACGGCAGGCAGGCCTGCGCGCACAGGAAGCTGCCACGCGAATTGACCTGCTGCATCAGGTCGAAGCGCTTCATCGGCGTATCCAGCGTGCCGCGCAACCAGATCGCGCTGGCGTTGTTGATCAGGATGTCGATGCCACCGAAGGTATCGACCGTGGCCGCCACCGCCGCCTGCACCTGCTCTTCCTCGCGGATGTCGCACTTCAGGGCCAGGCCCTGGCCGCCAGCCGCCGTTACCGCTTCGGCCGCGGTATGGATGGTGCCCGGCAGCTTCGGGTTCGGCACCGACGACTTGGCCGCAATGGCCACATTGGCGCCGTCGCGCGCAGCGCGCAGTGCGATGGCCAGGCCGATGCCGCGCGAGGCACCGGTGATGAAAAGCGTTTTGCCCTGCAGACTGCCCACGTTCCACACTCCAGCGTATGCAATGAGCCGCTAGTATGCCGCGCCGACGCGGAGTTCACCCGGCCTTGACGATACTCGGGCCTCCAGTCAACGCACGAGGTCCACGCCATGCGCCGTTCCCGCCTGTTGCTGCCTGCCCTGGGGCTTGCCCTGCTGACCGCCTGCCAGGGCCGTTCGCCGGAACCGGGCAAGGAGCCACCTGCCGGTGACACGCCCAGCGCAGAGAAGGCCGCCGCCGACGGCAAGCTGCGCTGGAGCGAGGCCGTGGTGTGGGATGGCGACCTCAACGCCTGCCGCCAGGGCGAAAATGCGGCCACCCGCGAGTGCCTGCGCGATGCGATGCGCGCCGGTGGCGCCAGCGCCGATGCCATTGCTGCCGCCGAGCAGTTGTCCACCGGCGGTGAGCTGGCCTATGTGACGGCCTGGCACGAGAACGAAGGCCTGGGCATTGCCACGGTCGAGTATCCGTTCCGCGCCAACACCAACGAAGGCACCCGCCTGGTCGATGCCAGCGGCAAGCGCATCGATGTGGATGCCGTGCAGTTGGACGACACCCTGCGTGCCGACCCCGCTGTGCAGGAACTGCTGAAGGCCAACCCGCAGGCCACGCCGTTCGCGCCGGCACAGTCGGCCGGCGCTTCGCCATTGGACAACGGCGGCATCCGCCTGCTGTACCGCACGCCGCTGCGCGACTGCCACGCCTGCCCGGATGTGGGGCAGTTGCAGATCGCCTATGACTTCGATGCCAAGCGCAACTTCATCGGCCAGCAGGTGGTGCCGGCAACGCCGTAAGGCGTTGAGCGTCGCGATGCTGTGGTCGCCGGGCCATGCCCGGCGACATCGACCGAGCGGACCGTGGATATTGGCTTTCCCCTGACCAAAAGCCGAACGACGACCAGAGCGGCAGTACCTCATATTTCGCGACGGAGAGAATCAAAGGGATCGTCGATAGAATGATTCAGTCGCCAACCGGCTTTCAATTACCGATCTAACATAGGTAGCCCGCGCCTTGCCGGACTGTGAGTACTCGGCAAAAATCGCCATTGCCTCGGACCTCATCTCGGCACCACCGGTGGCCGTAAATACGAAAAATGAGGGCTCAAGATAACCAACAGTCTCTCGCATGAATCGCCTGCACTCATCAAGCGGAAAATCTATGGCGTAATCCGCCCAATCGATGTAGCGCCTCCAGAAAGCAGAAACCCCCCATTTCCCGCGTTTCTCATCAACAAAGAGCTTCAACTCAGAGAGCATGTTGGCGCATGCATCTACAGTTTCGTCATCCAAATCCAGGAAAGCGACGCGACCGGGATCAACCGCCTGCCAACAAAAAACCATAAAGTCTGCAACAAAGTCCTCTTCACAACCTTCGAAGAAATTGCTCTTATACCAAGCAATAGTTTTAGCCACATCAGCCAATTCATCAGAATCAATCATCATCTCACCTTTCCGGCGACATTAACGCCTGCATTGACTATCTCACCGTTCCGCACATGAACCCAAACCTGCGCCCCTCCTCTCATCGTCTGAGTGTACGTACTGACGCCAGCCGAGGCTGCATCTTGCGTCATTAGCCGCGCGGCAACGGCATCCACCCTTAGGTTCGCTGGGTTTGCGCTAACACGCTGAAAAAGGCCAACAAATCTCATCTGTGAAGCAAGTGTGCCGGGGTTTACATGTCCCGTGGCGCTTCTAAATACATGCCCTGTTCGTACCGCAAAGTTGAATCGAGCAAGCATTGGAATTGCAACAGGAGCAGAAGCCAGCCCTCCACCACCTCGCGAGTACATTGCAGGTATCGCGACATCATGAAAGAGGGCGCCGATATCAAAGATGTTTCCATTCTTTGTCAGATCTCCCGACAAGCCAAGACGCGATTTCATCTCCTGCCAGCTGGAATTTGATTCTCCTCCAGATACTAAGCCCGGAGATGAACCTGAGGATGGCGCCCTCGGAATCGGCGATTCAGATGATGTAGGCCCAGTGGCCGTCGTATTCCCACCTGTACTCTTACATGTACCATCGCTATTCGTGATTCTAGACCCAGTACAGCGACCATCTGGATCAAAGAAAGTATAGGGATTCAACGCCGAATACATGTATCGGTTAAACAGCGCCCCGTTGTTCAAGCCCACGTCGACCGGATCTGTCGATAGGAATATCCCGATCAACGGATCATAGTACCGCTGCTGCATGTACGTCAGCCCCGTCGCCGAGTCCGACACATGCCCTGTGAACCCCGGCAGGTCTCCCTTCGCGTCACCTACGACCGCACCATAGGGCTCGTACACAGTGCGCTCGATGATCGCGCCGCTCGCGTCGGAAATGGCAACCGGGGAGCCCAGCGCATCGGTATGCACGTACTGGATGATTTCCTGCGCAGCGACTTGTCCGCTCAGGATCAGGCCAAGCCACATAAAACACGAAGCAAATAACTTCATTCCATTGCGCCTCATCACCGCGGCACCCCGCCGCCGTCTTCATCCAGATCGCCCAGGTCGTAGATGGGCTGTGCGTACGGCGGGTCAGACCACGCAGAACATCCACTCGCGTTGCAGGCCCGCACGACATGCGAAGGCGCGCAATAGGCCGATGAGGAGACGTTGGACGACACTTCGGTCGCGGGACCGTCGTACTGCTTCATACCGCCAGGCACTTGCAACTGATAGCTGGCTGCGCCCGCGCTGGCGGTCCATGTAACCTCACAACGCTGTTGTCGCAGACGCTTGAGTCGCCACGTGGTCTGCAGCGAGTGGGTAATCTTCGGGGTCGCTGGCGGCGGTGTGGAGTTGATGCTGGCAACCGCAGAGTACCCGCTGCAACCCGAGACATTGCAGGCCTTGACCCTGTAGCCGTAAACCCCATAGCCAAGACCGCTGCGATTCGACTGTGTCGATCCATCGTTCTGGACCAGTGACCAAGCGCCACTGTTGATACGCTCTTCAAGCATGTAGTTGATTGCCATGGAAACAGCACTCCAACTCACCACGGCAGTACCTGATGCCGTCGCTGCTGGCGCGCTGATCACGGGAGAGGCCGGCGGTCGGATTACAGAAACGACAGCAGAAGCCGAGTAGACGCCCCAGCCAGCATCGTTGCCCGCGCGAACCCGATATCCATAGTTTCCGGTCCCCTTGCCACTGAACCCCTGGCTTGTACTGCTGACCGAAGCCACGGCTTTCCATGCGCCGCCATTGACGTTCTCCTCAAGCGAATAGCGGGCTGCGCCTGCAACGCTGCCCCATGAAATCGTGTAGCTGCCATTGAGGCTTTGTGCCGGAACAGTGATTGATGTAGCCGCAGCGGGTGGATAGATCACCGTGGTCGAAGCGATGGCTGATTCAGGACCGCATCCAGCCGGATTGCAGCCATAGATGCGGTAACCATAACTGCCGGCCGTCTTACCTGAAACTGCACGGCTACGTACAGCGCTTTCCTGCACACTCTGCCAAGCCCCCGAACCGACACGCTCCTGCAAGCGATAGGTGGCGGCGCCAGCCACCTCCGTCCAACTCACCACATAGCTCCCGTTGAAGGCGGTTGCCGGCACCGAGGCCACGGCCTTTCCCGTGGGAGCACGCTGCACCACCACGCTGGCCGTAGCAGACCAACCGCTGCAACTGTTCTGCTGACAGGCCCTAACGGCGTAGCCAAAGGTCCCCTCTGCCTTCGCCGATACATTCCAACTGCGGTCAGCACCGGTGTAGGCAGTAGCCCAAGCCCCCGAACCGCTCTGTTCACGCAGCTCATAGCGCGTAGCATAGGATACCGCCGTCCATTGCAATGCATAGGCACCATTGCTGCTGAAGACGGGTGCGGTCAGCACCGGTGTAGTCGGCGCCACAATCTGGATAGCCTGAGCAATCAAGCTGCCGTTGAGGTGAATGTACTCGGTGTTGCGGCCTTCCCTGGCATTCTCCTGGCGACGCAACACGCCATCATTGCCATACAACGAACGGATGTTCGAGTTTTCGCCAGTCCCCGTGGATAGAATGCGTCGACCGTGAGCGTCGTAGCGATATCGCTCGGCACTGGCCACTGTTCGCAGACGATTTCCGAAGTCGAAGCTGTAGGCTACGCCGCTGCGATTGGACAGATTGCCTTGCACGTCGTAGCTCAGGCCAAGTGTGGTTGCACCACCACTATTCTGTACATTGGTCAATCGATTCTTGGCGTCATACCAGTAGACATGGTCCTTGACGCCAGCCAACTTGGCCGAGCGCAGATTATCCACAGCATCGTAGGTGTAGCGATAGACGCCGTCGCCCCCGAACGACGGCGACGTAGCCTGGATCAATCGGTCCAGGCCATCGTATGCCATGGTCCGGGTCCGCTTGGCGTCCAGATTGTCGACAATACGAGCGACATTGCCGTTCGCGTCGTACTCGTATGTGCTATCGAGGGCTCCCTTGCTGTCGGTGACGCGGGTGGGCAGCTGCCGCTGGTTCTGAGCCATCGTGTGGACGATGCCATTGCCATAGGTGAACTGCTTCATGCCGCCATTGGGATAGTAGGTGACGCTGGATGCAAAGCTACCCGCCTTGGTGGGCTGGCCAAATGCGTTGGGCGCATAGTCAACGAAGCGACCGCTCGGATAGGTAAGTGCGGACAAGGCACCATTGGTGTCGTAGGCATACCCGAGCGCCTGTATGCCAAGCGTGCTGTCACTGGATGTTTCCGCCGTCAACAGACCACGCTTGTTATACGTAAAGGTGTTGATCGACTGAGTGGCCCCACCATCGTTGACGGTGGTCACGGTCGCGGGCCTTCCGTCCTTGGTATAGATCCAGCTCTGGTTGCCATTCTTGTCAGGGAAACCCAACGTCGACAGCCGATTGCGAGCATCATACCCACGCACGACCTTACGCGCCGCCACGCTCGCCGCCCCGGAATCGCAAGCAGTGGCACTGGGTAGATCCAGGCCTGCCGCACTCCACGCGAGATTGCCTGCTGCGTCATAACCCATGACGGTCGCACCGGTTTCCGGCTCTATGCTCTTGCAAAGCTGCTGATTACCGTCATACACGTAGCTACGGACAATCTTGGTGCTGCTGTCCTGGCTGCGGCGCGCGATCGAGCGCGGCTTGCCGAAGATGTCGCGCCCGATCTCGGTAAAGGTGCCCGCAGGGTGGGTGATCGATACCGGCGCCTCTGTCGAGGGTGCACCGAAGGCCTGGAATGTGGTCACCGTGGCGTTGCCCTTCGGGTCAACCACCTTCAAACCACCACCGTTCAGATAGCTGGTCAGGGAGGTCAGAATCCCTGTCTCACCGTCGACCGAAACCGAGGTTTGCCGCCCCAGTGCATCGTAGCCCGTCCAGGTACCCGTGCTCAGTGACGCGGATCCACCAACGTGCGAAGCGAACACCTGCCTTCCCGCTTCGTCATAGGCGAACCGCTGATAGCGCTGGGTGGTGCTACGGGCGGAATCGTCATATTCCTCCGTCAGCAGCGGTCGCCAGAAGGCATCGAAGAAGACACTGCGGCGGGAATTCCCGGTCGCAACGACCTGTCTCCAGTGACCTGCCGCAATACCGTACTCATCACCATTGATGGGAGCAAACTGCTGCGTCGTACGCGCCCAGGCAACGCTATCACCTGCTGGCCAATCAATGGCTGCGACGCGCCCCATTGCATCGTAGCTGTACTGGGTAGCCGCACCATTTTCATCGGTGATGCTGGCGACCCAGCCGTTATCGTCCACCACCGCCGACTGCGTAGCGCCGTCGGCAAACTGGATCTGCTGTGGCGTGCCGCGCTTCCAGCCGGAAAGCGTGGTGCGGTTGCCGCGACCATCAGCAACCGTGGCAATAGTTCCGTCCGCGTTGTAGGTCAGTATCTGCTTCAGAGCCCCATAGGAGCGCACTTCGGCCGGCCGCATCAGACCATCAAACGCCGTTTGTTCAACCACCACGCCAGTGTTTTCGTTGGTGATCTTCGCCGTCGCCCCCAGTATCCACCTGTTGCGGTCGTCCGCGTACTGGGTCGCGTCGGTCCTGTTTCCCAAAGGACTGGAACTGTTGACACGCAACGGGCGAGCCAGGTCGTCGAAGGACAATATGCTGGTCTGATAGTTGACGCCGTCCTGCTGAATGGCTTCGGCCACCACTGGACGCACCTGGGCTGTACTGGGCTCGTCACCGCTGTAGATGATTCCATACAGCGGAACAAACGGTTGACTCTTGGCTTCATCGCTCGACATGTAAACCGATGTCGATGTTCTGAGCGTTTTTCCGGTCGCATCAACTACGCTGCTGCCCAGCAGGCGGCCCTCATTGAGGGCGTACTGCGAGCCATAGCGATAGAGCGTGCGGGTTCCGTCAGGATTAACTACAGAAACCTGCTTTTCCTGCTTGCAGTTCGTGCACGGATAGATTGCCGGCCCTCCGGCCCCGCCCCAGAGCGCCTCGAATCCATCCCCATAGCCATATTGCCACTGGAGGGCTTTCGACAGCCCTGGCCCCCAGATCTTCTTCGAGTAAAGCGAGACAACATCGAAGAAGTAGGGCATAGCGACTTCGTAGTAGTACTGCGAGTTGGAGATTCGCCGGACACACTCGCTTGCGTGCAGACCGCTTCGGTACTGGCGCCCATTGGAGAAGCTGAACTCCCCTGTCGCACCAGATGGATGCTGGATGGTCATGATCAGCCGGCCATCGCGCGGCGGCGGCTGTTCGAGGCAATCGGGTCGGCTGTTGCCATCCCATGCGATATCATCGAACGCCTTCAACGCACTCGAATACGAGTAGCGCCATGCACTTCCATCCGGCAGCGCGACATGATTGAGGCGGTTCTGCCCTTCAACCTGCCCATAGGCATAAGTCCACGTGCGCCCCGCTGCCGTCACAGAGGCCAACAGCGAGCCATTATAGGAAAGTGATATCTCGCGCCCATCGCTGGACCAGATACGTACAGGATGCCCATTGCCGTTGTACTGGTACTGCACCCAGTTACCGGAACGATCCTCCACGCGGCTTGCCATCAGATACATCCGCATGCGTGCGATCTGGCTGCGGTCACCCAGACCGCCGGATTTCACCAGCGTCCCGCCGTAACGACTGAACGCAGTATCGAAGAAATAGCTCACCCCTGCAGTGGTCTTGACCCGGTATCCTTCACCAGCCAGACCTGACTTCATCGGTATGCAATCGATCGCGTCCCGTTGCGACGTGGTCCATTTCCTGGCAATGCCATCACTCGGCACTGGCTGGTTCTGCCAGATTCCCAGCATCGTCCGATCGCCGCCCTCAGGCACGTGCACGACGTTTCCTTGCCAGACTTCGTTGAGACGGAAGGTAATGGGACCGCGCGGAACCATATTTACACTGCAGCGATCATTGGCCCATGAGTTGGCTCCCGGCAGCATCGCCACAATGTAGGGAACGTCCACCTCCCAACCGCCGACTCCCTCGATGTTGGCGTTGAAGCTTCCAGCCCCCACCAGATCCATCTCGACGCTGAAGCGACGCCGCATCTGCACAGGCAGTGCGTTGTTGCCGGGCAGGCTGACATCGGTCACGGCAAATTCGGTCTTGCCGTTGTAGAGGCTGACACTCTCACCAAAGAGATCGTCCTTCAGCGCGGTCAGATTCTGTGCGGACTCGATGAGCTTGCGATACTCCTGATACGGCTGGACCGCCGAGACCGTTCCCGCACCCACACACAGCACCAGTACCGCAACTGCGCGGTACTGCCAAGTAGAAAATCGACTCACAGCATTCCCCTCGCGTCCGCATGCGAACCCGCGCCAGGGCGGCGCGACGACGCTTCCATGCGACTCTCTCGCTCTCGATTCTAGGTGAGTACCACGAGCAGATGAAAGATGTTTTCAGCGCCAATTATCTGGCGTCTGTGCGCAATCATTGAATTGCGAACAGCACCCACGCATGGCGTGGATCTACCGGTACAACTGCACCTTCTTTTTCAACAGATGCGGCACGATCAGCCGATGCACGGGCGCAACCGGCAGCATGTACACGCGCCCGAACGCGTTGTGCGTATGCACCACGGTCGCCACTTCCAGCACGTCGCCCTGCCACTGCAGCGCCAGCTGCACGCGCAGGTGGCGGTCGTCGTCTTCCAGCACGATGGCATCGTCGTCCAGCGACTGCAGGGTGAAGATGCCCAGCCGCTGGCCGGGTTGAGGATCCGCAACAACCTGCACCGCCCGCAACGAGCCCAGGTGCTTCATGCCGAGCAGGCGCATGCCGTGGTTGCGCAGCGCCATCAGCCCATCGAACCAGCCGGGAATGGTCGCGGCCATATCGCGGTAGGCCTGCAGGGCCGAGCGCCCATCGCGACGAGTCGTCGCCTGGCAGGCGTGCACGAAGTCGGCACCGGGCAATTGCGCACGCAGCACACTGCAGGCAGTTGGCGGCCTGCTCACGACGGACGCACTGCTCACGGCTTCGGCCCCTGCCCTTCGTTGTCTTCCCAATGCAGGATGCGGCGGGTCACGAAGCGATAGACCGGCTTGCCGGTAGCGAACCACAGTTCGCGCACCCACGAGGTGCGCTTGAGCACGCGCTTCTCCACCGGGGTGAGCGATTCACGGCAGTACATGCGCTTGTGCTTGAGCAGGTGGCGCAGGTCCTCGCGGGCCAGCAGCCGCATCCAGCGCGAGCGCGGGTTGCCGATCACCGCCAGCTGGAAGTCGATCAGCGCCGGACGACCGTCTTCGGTGACCAGCCAGTTGGCTTCCTTGGCCAGGTCGTTGTGGGCCACGCCATTGCGGTGCAGCTGCTGCAGCAGCCGACGCGCCGAGCGGAACCAGGCCAGGTCACCGCGTGGTGGACGCTGGTACATGGCGTCGCCGGCCATGAAACTGCGATCGAGATGACGGCCATCCCACGCCAGCAGCTGCGGCACATCGGCCATGCCGTGGATGTGGCGCAGCGCGCGTGCTTCCCGGCGGGCCAGCCACCAGGCCGGCAGCCGCAGCCACAGCGGCGTGGCGCCCAGATCACGGCGCACGAAGGGGCCATCGGGCCCTTTCACAAGAAGGATCTGGCCGAAGCTGTCGGCCTTCAAAGCATGCGGTGGAGCGTCTGGCGTATGCGGCATGAGCCCATTCTAGGCGATGGCGCCGGTTGCAAACGGTCACGAAGCGGCTGGGAACCAGTCACCTTCACGCCCCTATAATCGGGCAATGGACTCTTCATGGATCGACGCCACGCTCGCGTGGATTGCCGCTCACCCCGTGTTGGCGGGTGCCGTTATCTTCCTCATCGCCTTCTGCGATGCGGTCATCATTCTTGGCGCCATCGTGCCGGCGCTGCCGTTGCTGTTCGCGGTGGGCGTGTTCATCGGCCTGGGCCAGATCTCCGGGCCGTACGCGGTTGCGGCTGCAGCCCTGGGCGCCTTTGCCGGCGACGGCATCAGCTACTGGATCGGCCGCCGTTGGGGTGACCGACTGCGCGGCGTCTGGCCGTTCAGCCGCTACCCGCAGCTGCTCGACCGGGGTGAGAACCTGTTCCGCCGCAATGCGTTCAAGAGCATCCTGATCGCACGCTACGTCGGCGCGATCCGCCCGTTCGTGCCCGCCATTGCCGGCATGATGAAGATGCCAGCCAGCCGTTACGTGCAGGCCAGCGGCATCGCCAGCATTTCCTGGGCGGTGCTGTTCCTGGCGCCAGGCTGGATCCTCGGCGAAGCCTACGACGCAGTCGCGGCGGTGGCCGGGCGTCTGGTGGTGGTGGTCGGCCTGCTGGCGGTGATCCTCAGCCTGGTCTGGGCCATCGTGCTGTACGGCTACCGCTGGTCGGCCGCGCGCATGGACAACTGGCTGGCGCGCCTGCTGGACTGGTCCAACCGTCATCCGACGCTGGGCCGCTACACCGTTGGCGTGCTGGACCCGAAGCGCCGCGAGTCGGTGCCGCTGGCGATGCTGGCACTGATGCTGCTGGTGCTGGGCTGGGGCTGGTTCGCGCTGCTGACCGTGGTAGTTGCGCATGGGGAGCCGCTGGCAATCGATCTGCTGGTGCACCAGGCCATGCTGGCACTGCGCAACCCGCTGGCCGACTACCCGATGGCCGCGCTGGCTTCGCTGGGGGCGTGGCAGGTACTGCTGCCGGCCACCGCTGCGGCGATGGGCTACCTGATCTGGCGCCGGCGCTGGATGGCGGCCGCGCACTGGCTGGCCGCCCTCGCCTTCGGCCTGGCGCTGACCATGCTGCTGGGCGCCACCGTGGATGTGGTGCGCCCGATCGATGCCAGCAGCGGCTTCGGCTTCCCGTCGGTGTCGGTGACCATGGCCACCATCACCTTCGGCTTCTTCGCGGTGCTGATCGCCCGCGAGATGCCCGGCCGCACCCGCGTCTGGCCGTACCTGGTGTCGGGCATCGTGGTCAGCCTGATCGGCTTCTCGCGCCTGTACCTGGGCGCGCATTGGCTGAGCGATGTGATCGGCGGCATGCTGTTCGGCACGTTCTGGCTGCTGGTGCTGGGCATCGCCTACCGCCGCCGCTTCAACCGCTCGTTCTGGGTGAAGCCGGTGGCCTGGCTGTTCTACGGCGTATTCGCCGTGGCGGCGATGTGGTACGCGCCGCGCCACATTCCGGTGAAGCTGGAGCGTTTCGAGCCGACCCTGCCGGCACCGCAGGCGATGGATGCGCAGGCCTGGTGGCAGCACGACTGGGCCACGCTGCCGGCGCGCCGCAACGAGTTCGACGACGACCAGCGCTGGCCGCTGGACGTGCAGGTGGCGGGCCCGCTGGCGCCGCTGCAGGCGCAGCTGGAAGCCCGCGGCTGGAAGCGGCAGGAGCAGGCCGGCTGGCAGCAGGCGCTGCTGATGCTGGACAAGAACACCGGCGCCGATGAGCTGCCGGTATTGCCGGCAACGCTGGACACCCGCGTGGAAGCCTTGCTGATGGTGCGCCAGGGCGCGAAGCCGGATGAGCGCTATGTGCTGCGCTTGTGGCCGGCACCCGCGCAGCTGCAGCCGGGCAACACGCCGCTGTGGCTGGGCAGTGCACAGACCCTGCGTTACGAGCGCCACTTCGAATGGATCGGCATGTGGCACCCGCTGCGGGGTGTCGACCCGGCGTTGAACGCGGTGAAGGACGCCGTGCAGGACCTGCCGCAGCGGGAGGATGTGCACAGCGAAACCGGGCTGCCGGTGTTGCGGTTGAAGACCATGCCGTGATCGAGCCGGTGCTTCTCTGGTAGTCGCCAACCTTGGTTGGCGCTTCGGGTGAAGGCTGCCAACCAAGGTTGGCAACTACTGGTTCCGGCGCGCTCTGTCCGTCGCCAACCCTGGCGTTTCCCGGTTCCGCTGCGCTCTGGTAGTCGCCAACCTTGGTTGGCGTTTCCCGGTTCCGCCGTGCTCTGGTAGTCGCCAACCTTGGTTGGCGTTTCCCGGTTCCGGCGCGCTCTGGCTGTCGCCAACCCAGGTTGGCGTTTCCCGGTTCCGCTGCGCTCTGGTAGTGGCCAACCTTGGTTGGCGGTTATCGGCTACGGCATCCAGCCCAGCAACTGCTGCAACCGCTGGTGCGGGTCATCCATCTGCAGCAGCTGCAGGCGCTGCTGCTCGCTCAGCGGCAGCAGTTCGGCCAGCCGCCAGCCGACCCAGCTGGCCTGGTCCAGCAACGCCGGGTTGGCCGGCGCATAGGCCTCGCCGGCCTGTTCGATGATGTGACCCAGCACCGTGGCCAGCAGCGCATGCTGCGGCCGTAGCTCATCGTCCGGGTCTTCATCACACCAACGCACGTCGGCCACCACCAGGCCGTTGTCGCGCACGCGGGTGCGCTCGACATGGAAGCGGCGGGTGCCACGCAGGCGCAACTGCAGCACGCCGTCGGCGCCGACATCGAAGTCTTCGATGCGTACCTGCACGCCATAGGCGGCCGGCGTTGCTGGTGCGCCGACTTCCTCGCCATCGAGGATCAGACAGACACCAAACCCCTCACCACTGCGGCCGCTGTCGCGGACCAGGTCCAGATAGCGGCGCTCGAACACGCGCAGGCCTACCGCCGCACCCGGCACCAGCGTGGTGTGCAGCGGAAACAGCGGCAGCGAACCGTCGACGCTCATCGGGCCTGCAGCGCGGCCAGGAAACGGCGCGGTGCACCGTCGAAGCCACCATTGGACATGAACACCACGTGGTCACCACTGCGCGCGCTGGCCTGCAATTGCGCCAGCAGCGCGTCGGTATCGGGCACGGCGTGCGCTTCGCCACGCACCGCAGCGATCACCGCAGCGGCATCCCAGGCCAGTTCCGGACGATGCAGGAACACCACTTCATCGGCCAGCGCCAGCGACGGTGCCAGCGCCTGCGCATGTGCGCCCAGCCGCATCGAATTGCTGCGCGGCTCCATCGCGACCACGATGCGCGCATCACCCACCTTGGCACGCAGGCCTTCCAGTGTGGTGGCGATCGCGGTCGGGTGATGGGCGAAATCGTCGTAAATGGTGATGCCGTCATGCTGGCCGATCACTTCCATGCGGCGCTTGACGCTGCGGAAGCGTGACAACGCAGGAATCACGTCGGCCGGTGCCACGCCCACCGCATGCGCGGCAGCCAACGCAGCCAGGCCGTTGAGCACGTTGTGGCGGCCCAGCAACGACCACTGCACGTCGCCCATTGCCTGCCCGCGGTGATGCACGCGGAAGGCGCTGCCATCGGCGGCCAGCAGCTCGGCATGCCATTCCAGCGACGGATCGAATCCGAAGCGTTCGACCGGCGTCCAGCAGCCCATCGCCAGCACTTCGGCCAGATGCTGATCCTCGCCGTTGACGATCAGTCGGCCACGCGCCGGCACCGTGCGCACCAGATGGTGGAACTGGCGCTGGATCGCGGCCACGTCGGGGAAGATATCGGCGTGGTCGTATTCAAGGTTGTTGAGGATGGCCACCAGCGGCCGGTAGTGCACGAACTTGCTGCGCTTGTCGAAGAAGGCGGTGTCGTACTCGTCGGCCTCGACCACGAACTCGCGGCCCTGGCCCAAGCGGGCCGAGACGCCGAAATCCTCGGCGACGCCGCCGATCAGGAAACCGGGTGAACGACCGGCGCTTTCCAGCAGCCAGGTGAGGATGGTGGTGGTGGTGGTCTTGCCGTGGGTACCGGCCACGGCCAGGGTGTCGCGGCCCGGCAGCACCTGTTCGGACAGCCACTGGGCGCCGGAGATGTAGCGCTGGCCGGCGTCGAGCACGGCCTCCACGGCCGGGTTGCCGCGCGAGAGCGCGTTGCCGATCACCACCTCGTTGGTGCCGGCCGGCACGCTGTCGGCGCGGTAACCCTGGTCCAGGGTGATGCCCAGCTGTTCGAGCTGGGTCGACATCGGCGGATAGATGGCCTGGTCGCTGCCGCTGACCGTATGACCCAGTTCCCGCGCCAGGGCGGCCACGCCGCCCATGAAGGTGCCGGCGATTGCAAGGATATGTACGCTGCTCATGACCGAGGATTGTGACCGATGACGGCTGTATAGGGCCAATGTCCGATCCGGGGTAAGACAAGTCCTACACAGGATGTGAGAAAACTCCAATCATCTGTCAGGGAAATCCCGATAGCGATGTTCTGTGAACCCGGACACAATTCGAACTGCCAGCCGCAGTACCCGAACCGGTCCTACTCCCCAAGAGGCCATCCCCAAGGGAGCTCATGCTGCGGGGCCCTGAGCAAGCCCTCTGCTGGCGCCTATCAAACGACACAGGCCTGGTCCTCGCGGACCAGGCCTGTGCTTTTTGCGCCCGAAGGACCGGCAGTGCACCGGCCCTGCAGGATCAACCCTTGATCGCCGCCAGGATGCGGGCTTCGATCTCATCCAGCTCACCGACGCCGTCGACGCGGGCCAGGGTGCCACGACCGGCGTAGAAGTCGACCACCGGGGCGGTCTGGTCGTTGTAGACCTGCAGGCGCTGGCGCACCGCTTCCGGCGTGTCATCGGCGCGGCCCTGCTCCTTAGCACGACCGGCGATGCGCTCGACCAGCAGCTCGGTGGCCACGTCCAGCTGCACCACGGCATCCAGCGGCTGGCCGATCTTGGCCAGCAGGCCGTCCATCGCATTGGCCTGGGCCACATTGCGCGGGTAGCCATCGAGGATGAAGCCCTTGGCGACATCGGCCTGGGTCAGGCGCGACTCCAGCATGCCCAGCAGGATGTCGTCCGACACCAGGTTGCCGGCATCCATCACCGTCTTGGCCTGCTTGCCCAGCTCCGTGCCCGCGGCGATTTCCGCGCGCAGCATGTCACCGGTCGAAATGTGGGCGATCCCCAGCTTTTCCTTCAGGCGCGTCGCCTGTGTCCCCTTGCCCGAACCGGGCGGTCCCAACAGAACCAATCGCATTGACCTGACTCCAACGTGTTGAAAACAAAGAAGGTTCGCGTCCCGGACGGACCGGTATCGCTGCACCGCAATAGCGCCACTTTACCGCATCCGGGTAATGTCCCTGCAATGTCCCCTCCCCCGAGCAGGTAGAAGCATGCGCAACGGTACTCTCCTCTACGCCCAGTCCGGCGGTGTCACCGCGGTCATCAACGCCACGGCGGCGGCGGTGATCGAGCAGGCCCGGGCCAAGGGCATCAAGGTTCTGGCCGCCCGCAACGGCATCCTCGGCGCCCTGCGCGAGGAGCTGATCGACACCAGCAAAGAGAGTGCCGCCGCGATCCGCGCGCTGGCCCATACCCCGGGCGGCGCCTTCGGCTCGTGCCGGGTCAAGCTGAAATCGCTGGACGCCGACCGTGCCCGCTACGACCGCCTGCTGGAAGTGCTGCGCGCGCACGACGTGCGCTGGTTCCTCTACAACGGCGGCAACGACTCGGCCGACACCGCGCTGAAGGTCTCGCAGCTGGCCAAGGCCTCCGGCTACGACCTGACCTGCATCGGCGTGCCCAAGACCATCGACAACGATCTGGCGGTGACCGACACCTGCCCCGGCTTCGGCTCGGCGGCCAAGTACACCGCGGTCTCGGTGCGCGAAGCGGCGCTGGACGTGGCGGCAATGGCCGAGACCTCCACCCGTGTCTTCATCTACGAGGCCATGGGCCGCCACGCCGGCTGGCTGGCGGCGGCCGCCGGTCTGGCCGGCAACGGCGATGACGAAGCGCCGCACATCATCCTGCTGCCCGAACGCGCCTATGACGAAGCGGCGTTCCTGGCCAAGGTCAAGGCGGTGGTCGAGCGCGTCGGCTACTGCGTGGTGGTGGCGTCGGAAGGCATCGCCACCGCCGATGGCCGCTTCGTCGCCGACGCGGGCGGCGGCAAGGACTCGTTCGGTCACTCGCAGCTGGGCGGCGTGGCCGCGCACCTGGCCGGCCGGGTCAAGGACCAGCTGGGCCTGAAGGTGCACTGGGCGCTGCCCGACTACCTGCAGCGCTCGGCCCGCCACCTGGCCAGCAAGACCGACTGGGAGCAGGCGCAGGCGGTCGGCAAGGCCGCCGTGCAGCTGGCGCTGAAGGGACAGAACGGCGTGATGCCGGTGATCGTGCGCAGCACCGATGCGCCCTATCGCTGGAAGATCGAAGCGGCGCCGCTGTCGAAGATCGCCAATCATGAAAAGAAGATGCCCGCCGGCTTCATCCGCCGCGACGGCTTCGGCATCACCGCCAAGGCACGCGCCTACCTGTCGCCGCTGATCAAGGGCGAAGCCCCGCTGCCGTACGGCACCGACGGCCTGCCGAAGTACGTGACGCTGAAGAACGTGGCCGTGAAGCAGAAGCTGCCGGCCTTCGAGGGCTGAGCCGAAAAAGGGGACGGAGGGGATTAAGTCGTATACGCCCCTCTGTGCTGAGCCCTGTGCGGAGCGCAGGGCACATTGCGGCGGCCGCCGAAGCACCCCACAATCGGGCTCCGGCCCGGGGCAAAGGGGCCGCCGCAAGCCAGATTCGACGCTGCCCGGCCTTCAAGGCCCGGGCCTGTGCTGCCATTTCACAAGGACTGTAACCATGAAGCACCCGATCCTGATCGCCGCGCTGCTGTGCGGTGCTGCCGCGCCGGCCTTCGCTGCAACCTGCGAAAGCAACTTCCAGAAGAAGGGCAATCCCTTCGTCGGCACGACCTTCACCTCATCGGTCACCCATCCGGACCTGACCGTGGCCAGTGCCATCGGCCAGATGCGGGTGATCGCCAAGAACGCCAACATGGACGTCCTCAGCGAGGACGTGGAAGGCGGCTCGATGCTGATCGAAGAGCCGGAATCCATGGCCCACAAGCCGATTCCGATGATCATCAGTGCCACCTCCGAAGGCGGCCAGGGCACCGTCGGCATGGTGGTGAAGGTCAACAAGGGCGCCATTGCCTCGGCCGACGGCGTGCGCGAAGAAATGTGCAAGCTGCTCAACCAGATCAAGCCGGGCAAGGCTGGCGAACAGGCAGCCAAGGCCACTCCGCAGGCGTCGGTGGTAACGATTGCCGCCGACCGCTTCGGCTTCCAGCTGCGCAACCAGAACAAGGACAACCCGGCCGCGGTCGAGCCGCGCTACAAGGGCAAGACCTACGCCATCACCGGTCGCATCACCTCCGTGCTGCGCAGTGGCGGCACCTACAACACCAGCTTTGACCTGCCCAGCGATGGCAGCATCGACTTTGAGCGCGTGGCCATTTCCTGCTCGTTTGCAGCCAACCAGGCCGCGTATGCGCTGGCCCTGCGCCCGCGCGAGAAGGTGACGCTGACCGGCGTGGTCGACAGCTACGACCAGATTGGTCGTGTGTTGTGGTTGAAGGACTGCCGCGGCAACTGATCGCTGCCAGCATGGGAAAAGGCCCGGGTGCGCAGGCGCCCGGGCCTTTTCGTTTCCACAGCGGTTCACGCCTGGCGCACGTGCATCGCAGGATGATGGATGCCCCGTCCGGAGGTCATCATGGCACTGCGTGTTGTTCGACTGGGTACGCCGCGCCACCCCGGCGAAGGGCTGCGCATCGGTACCGTGCGGCGGCCGCCACGCGGCGTGCCGCGCAGTGAGTTCGCGGAACAGGACTGGTACGACGTCTGGTTCCCGACCCTGTCACCCAGCGCGGAACTGGTAAAGCGGGCGCACGAAGCGAAAACCGCGGCCGACTGGAATGCGTTCTTCCGCCACTACAAGGCCGAGATGAAGGCGCCGGACGCGGCCCACGCGCTGGACCTGCTGGCCGCGATGTCACAGCACAGCGACATCAGCGTGGGGTGCTACTGCGAGGATGAAGCGCATTGCCATCGCAGGGCCCTGCGAGAGCTGCTGGTGGCGCGCGGGGCGACGCTGGCGGAGTGATGATTGCAGGGTTGCCGGCCAGCGGCCGGCACTCCCCGTGGATGACCGCGCGGGTACATCGCCCACGCAATTTCAATTGCAGGCCTTGCCTTCCATCTGCAGCTGCGCGGCGAACATCGTCACCTGCGGAATCTGGCCGGCAGCGGCCTGCTTCTTGGCCTCTTCCAGATAGATGCGCGACTGGCCCTGCCCGTCCAGCTCGACCTTGTTGCTCGACGGCAGGCGCCACACCCGCACTACCGCCTGCTGCGCCGGGCACGCGGCATTGGGTACGCGGATCACATCATTGAGCTTCCAGCCCTTGTCGGCGCTTGGCTGCGCCTTGGCATAGTCGACGAAACGCGCGCGCGGCTGGCACTGCTCGCTGGTCCGCACCGGCGCGAAGCGATACGGCTCGGCCGCCTGACCGGTGAAGGCACCTTCCAGGCGCGCGCAGGCCTCGGGAATCTGCCGCAGGGTGTGCACCGCGCCCACGGCCTGGGGGGCACCCACGGCGCGCTGCAGCTCCGGGGTTTCCGCGGCGAGTGCCGGTACGGCCGGGACCAGGGCGGCAAGCATCAACAGGGACAGGCGCATGGGGAATCTCCTACGGGACTGGGCGCAGGCTTGCAGAGGCTGGCTTAACGGGGTGCAAAGGCCTGTGGCTTTCGAATCATGCCCATGGACTGGCGGCATGCGGCGGGGCTCGTAAAAACCAGTCGAGCACGGCTCGACTCTACAGTGCGCGGCACGCATACTGCGGGCACCAGGGAATGCTGAACACCGCCATACGTCGGACGACCACCAAGGTCGGTACGGGTTGGTTCCAGGCTGCAGCCCGTCGTCCCCCTCGTGGTGCCGTTCATCGCCACTGGATGCCTACATCCATTCTGCGGAGGGGTCTAATGCTGGAACGTCACGGGCTGTCATTGGCGCTGGGCTGCGCCATTCTCGCGATCCTGTTCGGAATCGTCTCGGCGCGCTGGATCCTGCGCCAACCCACCGGCAATGAACGCATGATCGCGATCGCCACCGCGATCCAGGAAGGTGCGCGTGCCTACCTCAACCGCCAGTACCTGACCATCGGCGTGGCCGGTGTGGTGCTGTTCGTGCTGGTCGGCATCTTCCTCAGCTGGTACACCGCGATCGGCTTCGCCATCGGTGCGGTGCTGTCCGGCGCGGCCGGCTACATCGGCATGAACGTGTCGGTACGCGCCAACGTGCGCACCGCCGAAGCTGCCCGCCACGGCATCAGCGCGGCGATGGACGTCGCCTTCCGCGGCGGTGCGATCACCGGCATGCTGGTGGTCGGCCTCGGCCTGCTGGGCGTGGCCGGCTACTACGCGCTGCTGCTGCGCATGGGCCTGCAGATGGACCAGGCGCTGCATGCACTGGTCGGGCTGGCGTTCGGCTCGTCGCTGATCTCGATCTTCGCGCGCCTGGGCGGCGGCATCTTCACCAAGGGTGCCGACGTCGGTGCCGACCTGGTCGGCAAGGTCGAAGCCGGCATTCCCGAAGACGATCCGCGCAACCCGGCGGTGATCGCCGACAACGTGGGTGACAACGTGGGTGACTGCGCCGGCATGGCCGCCGACCTGTTCGAGACCTATGCGGTCACCGTCATCGCCACCATGCTGCTGGGCAGCCTGATGCTGGCCGAGGCAGGCGCCAATGCGGTGCTGTATCCGCTGGTGCTGGGCGGCGTGTCGATCATCGCCTCGATCATCGGCGCGCTGTTCGTCAAGGTGAAGCCGGGCGGCTCGATCATGGGCGCGCTGTACAAGGGCGTGATCGTGTCCGGCGTGCTGGCCGCGATTGCGTTCTACCCGATCACCACCGGGTTGATGAGTGACAACGTGCATGGGCCGATGGCGCTGTATGGCTGCGCATTGATCGGGCTGGTGCTGACCGGCCTGATCGTGTGGATCACCGAGTACTACACCGGCACCCAGTACAAGCCGGTGCAGCACGTGGCACAGGCCTCGACCACTGGGCATGGCACCAACATCATCGCCGGCCTTGGCATTTCGATGAAGTCCACCGCGCTACCGGTGGTGGCGGTGTGTGCGGCAATCTGGGGCGCGTTCGCGCTGGCTGGCCTGTACGGCATCGCCATCGCCGCCACCGCGATGCTGTCGATGGCCGGGATGATCGTCGCCCTCGATGCCTACGGACCGATCACCGACAACGCCGGTGGCATCGCCGAGATGGCCGAGCTGCCCTCGGAGATCCGCGACATCACCGATCCGCTGGATGCGGTGGGCAACACCACCAAGGCAGTGACCAAGGGTTATGCGATCGGCTCTGCGGCACTGGCGGCACTGGTGCTGTTCGCCGACTACACCCATAACCTGCAGGCAGCACATCCGGGGCAGGAATTCCGCTTCGACCTCAGCGACCACACGGTGATCATCGGACTGCTGATCGGCGGCCTGATTCCCTACCTGTTCGGTGCGATGGCGATGGAAGCGGTTGGCCGCGCCGCCGGTGCGGTGGTGGAGGAAGTGCGCCGCCAGTTCCGTGAGATCCCCGGCATCATGCAGGGCACCGGCAAGCCGCAGTACGACAAGGCGGTGGACATGCTGACCCGCTCGGCGATCCGCGAAATGATCGTGCCCTCACTGCTGCCGGTGGCGGTGCCGGTGGTGGTCGGCCTGCTGCTGGGGCCACGCGCACTGGGCGGCCTGCTGATCGGCACGATCGTGACCGGCCTGTTCGTGGCCATCTCGATGACCACCGGCGGCGGTGCCTGGGACAACGCCAAGAAGTACATCGAGGACGGCCACTTCGGCGGCAAGGGCAGCGAAGCGCACAAGGCGGCGGTAACCGGCGATACCGTCGGCGATCCCTACAAGGACACCGCCGGTCCGGCGATCAATCCGCTGATCAAGATCATCAACATCGTGGCGCTGCTGCTGGTGCCGCTGCTGTAGATCCACACCATGCGCAAACCCGTAGAGTCGAGCTTGCTCGACTGCTTCTGGCCCACACCGCAAGAGCAGTCGAGCAAGCTCGACGCTACGAGGTCAACGCCCGCGCAGGAAGAACGACACCGGCACCATCACTTCCACCGGGTCGCCGGCCACTTCGGCCGGCGGCGCCGGTACCGGGCTGGCCCGCTGCACGGTGTCCAGCGTCTCCTGGTCGAGCAGCGCGAAGCCACTGCTGCGGCCCAGTTTCAACCCCGAGACCGCGCCATCGCGGGCAACCGCAAAGCGCACGTAGACCACACCCTGCTGGCGCAGCCGCTCGGCCTGGCGCGGATAGCGGCGGTGTTTCTGCAGGTGCCCGAGCAGGCGTCCTTCCCAGGTCGCCTCGGCACGACTGCGTTCGCCGGCCGTGGTCTGCGGTGCGGTGTAGCGTGTGGCCGCGTCAGCCGCCACCTGCGGCGGTGCGCTGGTCTGCGCGACGTTGGCGTCAGCGGTGTGCGGCGACGGCGTCGGCTCCGGTGTACGCGGCGGTGGCAGCTCACCGTGCGGCTGCACCGGCGCCTTGGGTTGCTCGCGCAGGGCCGGCTTCGGCGCCTGCCGCTGCTGTTGCTGCTGCAGCGGCCCGGTGGCGACCTCGCGCGGCGGCACCGGCGGTGCCTGCGCCATCGGCGCCAGTTCCAGCATCAGCGCCGCAGGCGGAACCGCAGCCGTCAGCGCTGGCGCACGAGCCGCCCACCAGCAGGCCGCGCCGATCAACAGCGCATGCACCAGCAGCACGATCGCCAGGCTGGTCGCCCAGCGCCGCAGTCCACTCATCGTGCGCCCTGCTCCAGGCCGACCAGCGCCACCTTCTGGTAGCCGGCCACTCGCAGCGCATCCAGCGTGGCCATCAGTTCGCCATAGGGCACGCGGGTATCGGCACGCAGGAAGATGCGCTGCGTGGTCTCACTGTGAGTGGCCGCCTGCAATGCAGCCGCCAGCCCGTCGCGCGCTACGGCCTGTTCGCCAACGCGCAGCGACAGATCTGCCTGCACGGTCACGTACACCGGTGCCTGTTCCGGCGGCGTGGCACTGGCATTGCTGGCCGGCAGCTGCACCGGCACCGACACGGTGGCCAGCGGTGCGGCCACCATGAAGATGATCAGCAACACCAGCATCACGTCGATGAAGGGCGTGACATTGATCTCATGCGCTTCTTCCGGCGCATCGTCACGGTCGGACGCGGTCCTGATCGCCATCGTCGCGCCTCAGTGCACCGCACGCAGCGGCGCCGCTGCGGTACGCGGAACGGCACGATCGAGATCGCGTGAGACCAGTTGCTGCACGGCCGCCGACAGATCACCGAGCAGACCCCGCAGGCCGGCCAGTACACGGCTGAAGTGGTTGTAGACCAGCACGGCGGGAATCGCTGCGACCAGACCCAGCGCGGTCGCCAGCAGAGCCTCGGCGATGCCGGGCGCAACCACCGCCAGGTTGGTGGTGTTGCTGTGCGCGATGCCGATGAAGCTGTTCATGATGCCCCACACCGTGCCGAACAGGCCGACGAACGGCGCCACCGCGCCGATGCTGGCGAGCACGCCGATGCCGCGTCGCTGCACGCGCGCGGTTTCCAGTTCAATGCGGTCCAGGCGCGAGGCCACGCGCTCCTTGATGCCGTCGCGGCTATCCAGTTCCTGCGACAGGCGCAGTTCGGTGCGCGCTGCGTCCAGCATGGCGAGTGCGGTACCCTGCTGCATACTGGCGTCGGCGCTCTCGCCGGGCAGGCTCGGCGCCTGCAGCAGCAGCGCACGCGCTGCGCGCAGCTGCCGTGCCTGGCGGGCCAGTTCCCAGCCCTTGGCCAGCAGCACGGTCCAGGTGGCCAGCGACGCCAGCGCGAGCGCGATCATCACTGTCTTCACCACCACGTCGGCGGCCAGATACATGCCCCAGGGCGTCAGTGCAGGGGCAGCCACGGGGGCCAGGTCAGCAGGCAGCATCGTCTCGGTTTCCATCAGCATCAGGGGTCGCTGCACGGCGGCGTACCGTGCGCGGATCATTGGCGTCGTCCACTTCCACGACCGGGTTGGGCTCCAACCGCGGTGCGGGCCGACTGAGCACGTAGCCGGCGCTGACCGCGAAGAACAGGCCCACGCCCAGCAGCAGCCGCCAGGACGGATGTGCGCCCCAACAGAACAGCGCGAAGCCCACCGCCATGCCGGCGCTGGCAAACGCCTTGCCCTTGCGCGACACCGCGCCCTGCTCGCGCCACAGCCGCAGTGACGGGCCGTAGCGCGGGTGCGCCAGCAGGCGTTGCTCGAACTTCGGCGAACTGCGCGCGAAGCAGCCCACGGCCAGGATCAGGAAGATGGTGGTCGGCATCACCGGCAGCAGCGCGCCGATCACCCCGAGGCCGACCATCAGCCAGCCCAGCGCGAACCAGAGCCAGCGCATCAGCGTTGCGCCGATAGGCGGGAGGCGTGCATCAGGCGAATTCCACTTCGACGTGGCCGTGCACGCTGCGGAAGGCGGCGTCCGCCGCATCGATCACCTGCTGCTCCTGCTCGGCGCTCAGCGGCACCGCATCCAGCGCAGCGGTGAATTCACGCCAGTGGCGCGCCGCGCCATCCGGGTGCGCGGCCAGGTGACGGGCGCCGAAATCGCGGTCCAGGCCGAGCTTGGTGGCCATCTTGTACAGCACGGTGCCGCCCAGGTTGGATCCTTCGGCCACATACAGCCACCCCAATGCGGCGGGTAGCTCCAGATCGGACGGCAACGCCGCGATGTCGGCCCCCGGCAGGGTCTGCTCCAGATCCTGCAGGTCGCGCGCCACCTGGGTCAGGCGGCGGCGTTCGCCCAGATCGGGCAGCAGTGCGTCCAGCGCAGGGTTGGCATACAGCGCATCGATGCTGCGGTGGAAGCGGTACTGCACGCGCAGGAAACGGGCGAAGTTGCCGCGGTCGGCGAAGATGTCGCCGGCCATGATGCGTTTGTCCAGCGCGCCATGGCTGTCGCGGGTGGCGGCCTTGAGCCGCAGGCTGCGGCTGTCTTCAGGGGCGATGTGTGCGTTCATGGGGGATGCCAAGGGGGTCGTCCTGCTGTAGACGTTCGCCACGGGGCTTTCCCCAAGGCCATGTGCACCGATAATGGCGTATCCCTTCTTCCCGCAGGAACCGACGATGATCACCACCGAACCGCGCATGACCAACCTGTTCCTGCAGCTGGGCCTGGATGCCAGCGCCGAGGGCATCGCCCGCTTCATCCGCGAGCACCAGCTGGCCACCGATGTGGAAGTGGTCGAGGCACCGTACTGGAACGATGCCCAGCGCCAGTTCCTGTCCGAGTCGCTGCAGGCCGATGCGGCATGGACCACGGTGGTGGATGAGCTGAACGAGTCGCTGCACGAAGATGCGGTGAAGGCGGCGACCGGGCTGTAATTGGCTGGAGGAAGGCGCCGGGCATGGCCCGGCGCTACCGTTGTCTCCCGCTGGGGTCAGAGCCCTTTCTGCAGGAAAGGGATCCGACCCCGACGATCAATACTTCCAGGTCAGCGCCAGCCGCGCGGTACGGCCCGGGGCCGGCATCACGCCCAGCGCCAGCGGATCCAGGTAGTAGCGGTCGGTGACGTTGTCCACGCCCGCCTCCACCGACAGCTGGTCGTTGAAGCTCCAGCTGGCGAACAGGTCGACCAGGGTGGTCGGCCGGTACAGCTGCTGGATCGCCGACAGGCCCACGTTCCAGTCCTTGTCCAGCTTGCTGATCGGGCCGGCGTTGTGGACCACGCGGGTACCGAAGGTCAGGCGCTCGTCGAACAGGCGCGAGCCCAGGGTCAGGTTGACCATGTAGCGCGGCGGGTTCTGGGTATTGGTGTACGAGCCCTCGAAGCCGCCGTCCACACAGTTCGGCGTGTTGGCCAGTTCATCGTTCCTGCGCTGTGCACCATAGGCACGGCGCTCGGCTGCGATGTCCGGTGCGCAGGTCTTGGCCTTGAAGTAGTAGTGCGCGGACAGATCAGCAAATACCTTGCCGCTGTCATAGCTGGACTGGAACTCCATGCCCGAGACCTTGAACTGGTCGACGTTGCGGATCAGGCCGGCCGAGAGCGTGCGGTAGTCACGCGTGATCAGGTCGTCGATGCGGGTATCGAAGTACGCCAGCTTCAGCGCCAGGCGGTCGCCGGCGGTGAACAGGTCATAGCGGATGGTGCTGGCACCGATCTCCCAGCTGCGCGCACGCTCCGGCTTCAGCTCGCCCACCGGCTTGGCGGCGGTGAACAGGCCCAGCGTGGTCTCGAACAGGCTCGGCAGCTTGGTGCCTTCGGCATACTTCACGTAGACCATGGTGTCTTCGCTGAAGCGGTAGGCCACGCTGGCGGTCGGCGAGAACGCGGTGTCGCGGCGACGGATCGGCTGCGACCAGCTCCAGCTGACCGGCACCTCCAGGTCTTGCGCCTTGCCGGCGTCGTAGAAGTTCCAGCCACCGATGTCGCCCACCGTGCCCTTCTTGTACGGTGAAGCCAGCAGCGATTCCTGGGTGAAGTTGCCGTTGGCATCCGGATACCAGTTCAGCAGCGCGATGCGCTTGGCCCGCCACGACGGCAGCGCCGGGTTGCCATTGAGCAGCTCGGTGTAGCGGTACTGGCCCTGCACCTCGTAGGCATCGGGCGTGGCCAGGCGGTTGCGGTCATGCACATCCACGCGGTTCCAGCGGCCGCCGGCCAGCAGTTCCCAATGCTCATCGGGCTGCCACTTCAGCGAGGCCACGGCACTGTATTCCTTGCGCTCGGCGTTGCGCAGGAAGCGGTTGTTGATCAGGTCATCGTGCATGACCGGCCCCGAGCTGCCCGGTGCGATGTCCTCATCGCTGTAGGACAGGCCGTAGTCGAGGGTGAATGCACCGGCGCGGGTATCGAACTTCGAGGTATTGCTGGCATCCAGGCCGAAGCGCTTCTGCCGCAGCGGATTGCGGTAGGCATCCTTGTAACCGGGGTCGCCACTGAAGCTGGGCGCGTCGTACCACTCGGTGCGGCGATCGAAGTACCAGGGGGTGATGCCGGTCAGGCTGTTGTACATCACGCTGTCGGTGTCGGTGTACGTGGCGTTGACGCGCAGGTCGACCAGCTCGCTGTCCGGGTTGAAGCGATAGCGCAGGGTATAGCTGTCCATGTCGACGTGGCCCGGGTCCCATTGCGGAATGCGGTCACGATCCACACGGATGATCTGCGAGGCCATTATCTCGCCGGCGGTGCCCTCGTAGCGGCGGTAGCCCGCTTCCAGGGTCTGTGCATCGTCGATGCGCCAGGTGCCCTTGAGCAGCGCCGACTTTGAGCGCGCCGAGGTATTGAAGACCTCGGTACGCGGCGGGTTCAGCGGCGCCAGCGTGCGCCGGGTCTGCGGGAAGTCGTCGTAGCCGTGCTTGCCGGAGAAGTAGTTGCCATTGTCGCGGTAGGCGTAGGCGGCGACCAGATCGAAGCGATCCCAGTGTCCCGCAGCGGCGACGTTGAAGAACTGGCTGCCGGTGGCGCTGCGATCGGTGCGCGGCGCGGCGCTGTAGGACGGCAGGTTGTTGGCGCTGTTGTTGGCCAGGCCGCCACGCACGCGCACGCCGAAGTCCCGGCCTTCGCGCAGCACGTCACCGATCTTCAGCGTCTCCATCTCGACCACGCCGCCGATGCCACCGGAGGCGTTGGCCTGCAGGCTCGGGCCCTTGGTGATGGTCAGGCTGGAGATCAGGTCCGGGTCGAGGTAGGTGCGCTGCGACTGGCCGGCATAACCACGGTAGGTATCCATGCTGGACTGGCCACCGTCGATGATCACCGGCACGCGGCCCTGGCCCTGGATGCCACGGATGTTGACGTCAAAGCCGTTGCCCACGCGCGGATCACCGGCGGTGACGCCAGCCACGCCCTTGACGATGTCGCCGTTGGACGTACCGCGGAATCGCTCCAGGTGCGTGCGGTTGAGCGTGGTGGTGGAGCCGACGCTGCGATAGCCGTCGAGCAGGCGCGCCTCGTCGCTGGTTGCGCCGCTGTCGATACGGTCGCCGGCCACGCTCAGCGTATCGGTGACGATCACACCGCTGTCGGCCTGCGCCGACGCTGCCGCTTCCAGGGTCACCGCATCGGCACTGACCCGGCGCACCGCCAGGCCACTGCCCTGCAGCAGATACTGCAAAGCCTCGCTGGCCGACAGGCTGCCGCTGACCGCACGCGAGGTCACACCCCGGGCCAGGGTGGCCGGGTACACGACCTGCACACCGGACTGGCGCATGTAGCTGCGCAGCGCCTCGTCCAGTGGCTGCGCGGGGATATCGAAGCGCTGCACGGCAGCGTGGTCACCGCTGGCATCCTGCGCGAGTACGGAGGGCGCGGCGCTGGCCAGGCCGGCCGCCAGCAGGGCGATGCACAGGCGGGACGGGCGCGGCATGCGGCCCGGACGATGGAAATCGAACATGGGGGAACCTGTCAGGTAATCGGTGCCGCGGGCGCGGCGACATCCGCAACACGGGCGGACACGGCGACGTACTGGCGGCGGCGGGTACGTTCGCGGAGTAAGACGGATGAAAGCGCGGCAACCCCAAGAGCGATTTGCGGCCGCGGCAGGTGCCGACCGTGGGTCGGCTGGTTGCCGCGGTGGGTGCCGACCGTTGGTCGGCTGCTTGCAGTGGTGGGTGCCGACCGTTGGTCGGCACAGGGACGGTCATCCACGCATGGCGTGGATCTACTGCACGATGGCGACGCCGAATGGAAGACGAGTAACCCGAAGACCTGCTGTTGCCGCCAACGCGTCCAGCGCCTGTTCCGGGCGATCGATGCGCAATGCTGCACTGACCGCCGGCAGCTGCGACAGATCGCCACGCACGAAGGTCGGGCCAGCGCGGTAGCGCCCGACCCACTGCACGGCGTCGGCGACGCTGGCCTGCTCCAGCAGCAGTTCGCCCTGCCGCCACGCGCCGACACTGTCGGCCACCACATCCTGCAGACGCGTCACGCCGCTGTGTTCGCCATAGACCACACGCTGTCCCACCTGCAGATAGGTCCAGCCACCGTCGACCGGGCTGGCCACACGCACCCTGCCCTGCCCGACCTGGGTTTCCACCCGGCCATCGCTGCGTGCCACGCTGAAGGCAGTGGAGATGTCTTCGACCAGGCCATTGCCCGCGCGCACGCTGAAACGCCGCTGGGCATCCGGGCTGACCTCGAACCAGGCGCGCCCGCGCAGCAGCTCGATCCGGCGTGCATCGGCATCAAACCGCACGGCGATCGCGCTGTCCGCATCCAGCACGGCGCGACTGCCGTCGGGCAGTTGCACGTTCTGCACGACATGCGTACTGCGATGGTCGGCCTGCAGCCGCAACCAGGCCTCCGGCCATGCCACCAGCATCGCCAGCGCAGCTGCAGCGGCCATTGCCCAGCGCAGCCGCCGCGGGCGCCGGCGTTCGGCGGGCCGGGCCTGCGGGCGTGGTCCGACGCTGCGCCACAGCGCGCGCTCGTGCTCGAAGGCCCGACGGTGCCCCGGCTGTGCCAGCCAGCGTTCGAACTCATGCATGCGCCCCTCGCCGATGTCACCCGAGGCCAGCCACGCGATCCAGCCCCGGGCCTGTTCGGCCAGGGCATCGTCATTGGCGGCGGGCAGCGTGTTCGGCGGGCTCATCGGCTGGCGGACAGGCGCATTCAAGCGCGGGCGGAGGAACTAGACCGCATCCACGGTCCAGTGATCAAGACGTTTCAGCGAGGGCCAGCCCCAAGCCGGGGCGATCATCGGCCGCTGCGCGCCCAGGCCAGGCGTTGCAGCGCGGTGCGCACATGGTTCTCGACGGTAGTCACCGACACACCCAGACGGCGGGCGATCTCGGCCTGGGTCAGGCCCTGCAGGCGGTTGAGCCGGAAGATGGTGCGGGTCGGCTCCGGCAGGTGTCCCGCCGCGTCGAGCACCCGCTGCAGCTCGTCCTGTGCCATCGCCTGCTCCTCAGTCGAGATCACCTCGTCCGGCCCCCAAAGGTAGTGGTCGGCCAGCAGACGGTTGCGCCGGGTCGATTCGCGGCCATGGTCGGTGGCCAGGTTGGCGGCCAGCCGGTACAGATAGGCGCGCGGGTTGTCGATGGCCTGGCTGTCATCGACGCCACGTGCCTTGAACCACACCGCCTGGATCACGTCCTCGGCGCCGTTGTCGCCCCCCAGGATGCGTTGCACCCGGCGCAGCAACGCAGGCCGCTCGCGGATCAGCAGTTCGGTGAGGGAGACGGCATTGGAGGACATGCGCGGAACCGGGACGACAGACGGAAGGCGCCGCGCATGCTACTCCGTTAATGAGAATCAGTCACGTTCTCATCAATGGATGCACCCGGTCAGCCCGTCATAGACGCTCTGCGAGGTCCCCGGCAGCGGGTCATGCAGTGGATTGCGCGCGGCGAGTGCGGCATGGAAGGCTTCCACCGGGGTTCCCGCCACCAGCGGCAGGCGGCACAGCCAGGTCGGTTGCCGGGCCACGATCGCGCCATCGTTGCGGGACACGTCCAGATCGCTGGCGGCGAATGCCCACAGGCATTCATGCACGGTTCCCCGCACCGCATCCACCGAACAGCGCAGGCGCAGGGCGCGGATATCGCTGTATTCGCCCTCGCAGAAGGTGTCGCCACAGATGGCATCGAAGCCATGCTGCAAACGGCCTTCCAGGGCAAAGGAGCGGTCCCAGTTGGCCTCCTGGTGCGGGTAGTCGATCAGGTCGACATAAGGGGACGCCTGGGCCAAAGGCGCAACCAGCAGCATGCAGGTCAGGCCAAACGGCAGGGCAGACACGTTCATGGGCAGACTCCTTGGGAAGGTTGGTCCAGCCTGCGCTCCCATGCCGGCCGCTCCCATCAGCCAATCCCGGCCTGCCGGGTAGGCCCCCGCTCCGCAGCGCCGTCGGCCCCTCCCTCTGCACAGCGCCCGGCAAAGGCATAAAATGGGGGGCTATCCGTCTACATCCCCCACCTGGAGCACGACCATGGGTCTGGAACTCGTCTCGCCCGGCAAGAACCCGCCGGAAGAAATCAACGTCATCATCGAGATCCCGAAGGACTCGGAGCCGGTGAAGTACGAAGTGGACAAGGAAACCGGCGCGATCTTCGTCGACCGTATCCTGTCCACCCCGATGCGCTACCCCTGCAACTACGGCTACGTGCCGAGCACCCTGTGCGGCGACGGCGATCCGGCCGACGTGCTGGTGGTGCTGCCGCTGCCGCTGGTGCCGGGCTCGGTCGTGCGCTGCCGTCCGGTCGGCGTGCTTAAGATGAGCGATGAGGCGGGCAGCGACGAGAAGATCCTGGCCGTGCCGGTGTCGAAGATCTTCAGTGGCTATGCCCACGTCGAAGACATCGCCCAGGTGTCCAGCCACTGGCTGGAGCGCATCGGCCACTTCTTCGAGCACTACAAGGACCTGGAGAAGGGCAAGTGGGTCAAGCTCGACGGCTGGGGCGGCGCCGCTGAGGCCAAGCAGATCCTGATCGAGGCGCACCAGCGCCATCTCGACAGCAAGGCCTGAGCCTGAACCGGATCGCTCCGGCGGCACCCCGCTGGAGCGATGCGGGTCACGTTTCATGACGACGGCACATCACACGTGCCGCCGTATTAGGTAAATTGCGTCACTTCACACGTCGTCGACATCCATCGTCGAGACAGCCAGGGGAATGTGTCGTGCGTATTCTGCTTGTTGGGGATGCAGCCAGCCTGCCGGCCGAGCTGACCGAATTCATTGCCGATCTTGGGGAAGACTGGCAGCCGCTGACCGCCACTGATGGCCAGACCGCGATGACCGCGGTGGCTACGCAGGGCGTGGATGCGGTGATCGTCTGCCCGCAGCTGCCGGACCTCAATGCCACCACGCTGCTGGGCCAGATCCGGACCTTGCGCCCGGAAACCATCCGCATTGCGCTGGTGGATGCCCAGCATGGCAACCGGCCGCCGCCGGCACGCCTGATCGGTGTCGCCCACCGTTTCCTGCCGTTGCCACTGGCACCGGAAGTGCTGCTGGAGGCACTGACCAGCCTGGAAGAGCTGCGCGAAGTGCTGGACAGCCCACGCCTGCGCGATGCCATCGGCCGTATCGAGAAGCTGCCCTCGCCGCCGCACCTGTACCTGAGCCTGACCCAGGCGCTGGAGCATG
The DNA here is from genome assembly GCF_056481995.1 of Stenotrophomonas sp. 80084_Sma. Classification (NCBI taxonomy): domain Bacteria; kingdom Pseudomonadati; phylum Pseudomonadota; class Gammaproteobacteria; order Lysobacterales; family Lysobacteraceae; genus Stenotrophomonas; species Stenotrophomonas sp. 80084_Sma. The sequence continues at coordinate 3,946,098 of NZ_CM151177.1, forward strand.
ACGACGACGCTGACAGCGCCGACGTCGCCAAGCTGGTGGCGGCCGACCCGGCCATTGCCGCGAAGGTGCTGCAGCTGTCGAACTCGGCGTTCTTCAGCCAGGGACGCACCATCGCTGACCTGCGCACGGCCGTGACCCGCCTGGGCCTGTCGACGCTGCGCGACCTGGTGCTGGCCAGCGAGGTGTTTTCCGCACCCACGTTGTCCACCGCCGAACGCAATTCGCTGCAGCAGCGCGCCCTGCTCGCCTCGCGCCTGGCCGCGCGCCTGCTGCCCGAATCCAGTGCCGAACTGGGCGCGACCGCCGCCCTGCTGGCCGACATCGGCCTGCTGCTGCCCGGCGTACGCAACGAGCGCAGCGAACCGTCGCTGGCCGGTGACACCCGCCCCGGCCATGCCGAGGCCGGCGCCTACCTGCTGGGCCTGTGGGGCCTGCCGATGCCGATCATCGAAGCGGTTGCCTTCCATCTGCAGCCGCAGCGCGCCAATACGCGCAGCTTCTGGGTGACCGGTGCGGTGCATGTGGCGCTGGCGCTGGTCAACGGCGATCCGGTGGATGAGGACTACCTGCAGCGCGCAGGTGTACTCAACAGGCTGCCGCAGTGGCGCGAGCATGCCAATGCGTTGATGGGACTGGTACCCAGCGAGGCCTGAGCTGTCAACGCAGGAACAACCTCGAAGGCGCGCCCAAAGGCGCGCCTTTTTTTGCATCAGCGCGCGCCGCAGGCATCCTGCACGCAGTGGCGATACTGCAGATCGCACATGACCTTCGAATTGCCTGCAGCCAGGCATTGCTGGCGCAGCTCTTCGCAGTACAGCCCGCCCCCACAGACGCCACCGGTCTGGGCGAACACCGCACCCACCAATGTTGCATAGATCAGTGCAGCAGCAGACAGTTTGTGCAACAGCGTGCTCTTCATCGCTCTCTCCATGTGCAAGTGTCCGCAAGTGGACCCAGCAACTGTGTTGATTGCGACACGACAGGAACGTGACTCTGCTCACCTTCCACGACATTTCGGAATTCCCCTACAAAAAAAGAGGGCGGACCTTGCGGTCCGCCCTCCCTGTATTGCTATCGCACTTCGAACGATCAGAAGCGCTGGGTGTACTTCATGTACAGGAAGCGACCGACGTCGAAGCCACCGTAGTAGGCGAAGCTCGAGTTCGGCGCCGAGTACTGCAGCGCACCGCGGTGATCGAACACGTTGTTCGCACCCAGGGCGATGGTGGCATCCCACGGAGCCTTCCAGCTGACCTGCACGTCGTGGAAGGTGTTGGAGCCGGTGTGGCGCAGCGGATCCGGCTCACCATTGGCGTAGTGGTTCGGGGCGTCGCACCATGCGTCGTCGATGCAGCTTTCCTTCATGCCCGAGTAGTAACGAGCAGTCCAATTGACACCGAAGTCACCCAGCTCCCAGTTCACGCCCAGGTTCGAACGGACGCGGAACAGGCCCGGCTCACCAACGCGACCGATGGTGATGTTCTCACCCTTCTTGTTCTGGCCGGCTTCGTCGTACTTGGCCAGGTAGCTGGTCTGCCAGTCGATGCTGAACTTGCCGATCGACAGTTCCGGCAGGCGGTACTTGACACCCAGGTCGTAGCCTTCGGTCTCCATCGAGCCGAGGTTGGCCAGGCCGTAGGTCAGCGCCTCGATATGGCCATCGGCGGCACGGGTGACGCCTTCGCAGCGAGCTGCGTTGCCCAGCACGTAGCAGTCACGCAGGATGCGATCAACGCTGTCAGCGATGATCATGTTCTTCAGCTCGTAGCGGTACCAGTCGAGCGAGATGTCCAGGCCCTGCACCCAACGCGGGCTCCAGACCAGGCCAACCGTCTTGCTCTTGGAGGTTTCCGGCTTCAGAGCCGAATTCGAACCGCTGACGAACTGGTCCGGGGTCGCGCACGGGAAGGTGCTGCAAGGCGCGAAGCCCTGGCCGACCTGCACGTAGTTGGCCGGCACGCCAGCCCCGGCGCAGGCAGCATTGCCAGCGACGTTGCCCGGCGAGGTCGAACCGCACGGATCGGTGTAACGCTCGAAGCTCGAGTTGGTGCCGCCGTACAGATCGTCGACGGTCGGCGCGCGGAAGCCTTCTGCGTAGGTACCGCGGACCAGCAGCTCTTCGATCGGGCGCCACACCAGGCCGAACTTCGAGTTGATCGTGTCACCGAAGTTGCTGTAGTCGGAGTAGCGGCTGGCGACGTTGAAGGTCAGTTCCTTGGCAAACGGCAGGTCCGACAGGATCGGCACGTTCAGTTCCAGGTAGAACTCATCCAGCGAGTAGTTGCCCGAGGTGGTGGTCGACGCCAGGCCGGTCGACTGGCCCGACTGACGGAAGGCGTCCGGCACGAAGCGGCCTTCTTCCTTGCGGTGCTCGTAGCCCATGGCCACGCCCAGGTCACCGGCCGGCAGCTCGAACAGCGAACCGGACAGGTTGGCGGTGTAGCTGGTGGTCTTGGTCACACCGGTGTCGGTGTAGGTCGGGAACAGGAAGTTCTGCAGATCACGGTCGGCAAGCGAGCCCTGGCCGTTGACGCCATACGGCAGCAGCGGGTTCCACGGACGGCACTGGCTCAGCGGGATCGGGTTGGCGTCGGTGCCGCACTGGGCAACACCCTGGCCGTTGATGAACGACTTGCCAAGTGCCTGCTCGGATGCGATCAGGCTCATGTCGCCGTAGCCGGTCTTGGTCAGCTCGTTGCGGTTCCACAGCGCGCCGACGTCCCAATCCCAGGTCTTGCCAGCGAATTCGAAGAAGCCGCTCAGGCTCGGCGCGAAGCGCAGGGTCTTGAGGTCGCTCTTGGTGGTACGCGGCACTTCCCACAGGCGGCGACGGAACTCGACGTCCTGACCGATCGGGTTGAACGCGCTGTCCTTCGACAGCGGGGTACCGAACGACAGCGACTGGTACGGGTAACCCGCGATCTGCTGGTCGGTGGTGCGCTGGTTGTACAGCACGTCAGCATTGAAGGTGATCGAGTCGGCCAGATCGTAGCTGCCGTTGACGTACACGGACTTACGCTCGATGCCGGTCTGCACCATCATCTGCTGGTTGGCATTGGAGTACTCGGCCGGGGTCAGCTGGTGGTAGTCGGCCGCATTCTTCGGGTCACCGCCCGGGTTCAGGGTCATCCACTCCGGCTGCGGCTGGCCTGCAGCGCGCGGCTTGCAGTCGCCCCACACGCGCGGGTCGCACCAGGTGCTGTTCTGGCTCAGCGGGCTCCAATCACCGGAGGTGGTGTTCGGGCCCAGGCCGCCGTCGCGGCTGAACCAACGATCCTTCGCCCACACCGGATCCTGCTTGGAGTATTCGGCCGACAGGGTCACGCCGCCACGCTCGCCTTCGGAGCCGAGGGTGAACGAGTAGGTGTTGGTGTCGCCGTCGCCGCGGCCGTACTGGCCGACGTAGACGCTGGCTTCAGCACCGTCGAAGCGCTTGCGGGTGATCACATTGACCACGCCAGCGATGGCGTCCGAACCGTAGATGGCGGAGGCGCCATCCTTCAGCACTTCGATGCGCTCGACGGCGGCCATCGGAATCTGGCTCAGATCCTGGTAGCCGGCAGTGGTCGCGCCCAGGCGCTTGCCGTTCATCAGCACCAGAGTGCGCTGCGCGCCCAGGTTGCGCAGGTCGACGTAGTAGCCGCCAACGTTTTCGCCGGAGGACAGCGAGTCCGCACGGGAAATGGCCGGCGAACCTGCCGAGGTCAGGTTCTGCAGGACATCGGCGACGGTGGTGTAGCCCTGCTTTTCCAGGTTCTCACGGCTCAGGGTGAGGACCGGCTGCTGGGTCTCCATCGAGGCGCCGCGGATGCGCGAGCCCGTGATTTCGATGCGATCCAGGGTGGTCGCATCCTTTGCTTCCTGTGCAGAAGCAAAGGCGGGCGTCAGCGCCAACGCAATGCCAGCCGGCAGAAGGCCCAGCCGCACTGCGGGATTACGAACGTTCATCTATCTCTCCAAGGTACGTGTTAGCAGCGTGTTAAAACACCCCAGCACGTTACGATTGCGTTGCAGCGCTGTATTTGCGCGAACCAACCGGAGACTTTGCAGATTGTGGCGGCAGCAAGCCGCCGTTCTCCCTGAAGCGCGATGCGGACTGGCCGTAGCGGGCGCGGAACGCACGCGCGAAGCTGCAGCAGTTGTCGAAGCCACTGGCTGCAGCAACTTCGCCGACCATCATGTCGGTGTCACGCAGCAGGTCGGCAGCGCGCTCAAGGCGCAGCCGCGCCGAAAGCGACTGCGGGCTTTCCTCGTACAGGCTCTGGAAGGTCTTGGAGAGATACCAGCTGGAGAAGTTGGTCAGCTCGGCCAGTTCACAGATGCGCACCACGCGGTGGCTGTTGCCTTCCAGGTACAGGCGGGCGCGCTGCATGCGGCCGAACACCTGGCGCTTGCGGCTGCGCGAGCGCCCCGGGCAACGCTGCACATTGTCGGCCAGCCCACGCTGCAGGCCCGCCAGGTGCAGCAGCAGCGGGCGCAGTGCCTGTGCCGGCTGGCCACTGGCCAGCGCATCGCGCCACAGGCGCAGCGCAACGCGGGCATCGCCACGGTTCATGCGGCCACGCCCGGCATACAGACCGCAATCGGCCATCTCGGCCAGCACGCGCAGCGCTTCGACCGTCAGGTTCAGGCCAACGCACAAGCCGTTGCGACCGGCCTGCACCAGCGGCCGCGACTCCTTCTCGAAGGCGATCCACTCGCCCTGGCGCAAGCGGAAGCGTCCTTCCTTGGCTTCCACCCAGGAGCTGCCGCGCACCTGCATCCACACAGTGAAGCTGCTGCCTGCGGTCTGCAGGCTGCCGAGCCGGGCCACGCCCAGGCAGGTCGGCGCAGCATCGTCGAGCGACCGGTCCAGAGAGACGGTTTGGCCGCGATCGGCCAGCGAGAGTTGACGCATGGGGGCACCACGGATTTGCCTAGTACAGGCCTCCGTTTTGCCAAATCAGGCGGCACCACGTCAGGAAAGTCAGACGAGATCGCCACGAATTCGCGGCGAGGTCGCCACGAAGAAATTACGAAGGCCCATTTCCGTTGAACAACAACAACTTGGAGAACGCCGGAAGCAGCGTCGGCGAGCGCTCGGGCAAACGCATCACACCGATGTCGGCACCGTCGCTGACCGCCATTGCCACGAACAGGGTGCGCCCATCGGCGCCGGCACTCAGCCCGTTGCCGGCACTGAGGCGTTCCGCATCCAGGCAGCGTTCCGGTTCCTCGCGCCCGGCCTGGATCAGCACCAGTGTCGTACCGCAGCGGGTGGACGTACCGAGATAGCCGATCGCACTGTTGCCGGCCACGGTCCAGGCCCGGTACCGCCACCGGCTGGGCTGGTCATCGCTGATCTGCTGCACGCTGCCTGGCGCCAGCGCCGCATCCACCGACCACAGGCCACCTGCCGCCAGGCGGGTGAACAGCACTCGCCCGCTGCTGCGATCGAACCGCGCCTGAGAGACGCCCTCGATGCTGGCAAGGCGGCGCCAAGGCTGCACGCTTCGATCAAACAGGCTCAGCCGCGTCTGTTGCTGGTCATCGCGCTCGACTACCAGCAGCTGGTCCGGGTTTGCGCCGTACAGTGCCTGCAGCGGCTGCTCCGACGGTACCGGCAACGGCTGGACGCGTTCGTCACGCGGTGCGATCTCATAGACCACCGTGCGTCCGTGTTCGTCGCGCCCGACCACCAGCAACCGCCGGCTGTCGGCCGACCAGTCCGGTGCCTGACGTGCCTCAGGCCGCAATCCTTCGATAGGCCGCAGCGAATCGGGGCGCTCCATGTCCGCCCACCACAGCGCGAAGCTGCCTGAACGATCGGACGTGAACACCAGTTGGCGTCCATCCGGCGCCGCCATCGGCTGCCCATCCCGGCCGCTGGACGCAAACAGACGCTGCGGGGGTGAACCGCCCTCCATCGGCACCTTGAAGATGCCGAACTGCGCGCGGCGGTGAACGAAGGCCAGCATGCCCGCGCGGCGCGCCGTCGCCGGCCATTGTGCGTCGTCGAGCCCGGCGTCGCGCAGCGTGCGGCTCTCGACGTCCAGGTAATACAGGCGCACCTCACTGTCGACACGGCGTCCAAACACGATCGTCCGGCCATCACGCAACCAGGCCCAGCCACGCAGTTCAGCGGCCTCGTTGGTCAGCTGCTCGGGCGTGCCACCTGCGGCCGGCATGCGCCACAGGTCGCCCAGCTGCGGATTGCGCACGAATACCAGCCACTTGCCATCAGGCGAGTAGCGCGGCGCATAGTCGAAGTCATCCTCGGCGACACCGTAGTCCAGCGCCCCCCATTGGCCACTGGCCAGATCAAGCTTGCGGATGCCGCGATGGGCATAGCGCCCCACCATGCTGCCGAACACCAGGCCACGGCCGTCCGGCGTCCAGTCGAAACTGAGCAGCTCGGTGCCATCGCACCGTGTGGCCTGGCGTAGGGCACCACCGGTCGCGCTGGCGATCAGCACCTGGCAACCGCCGTTGTTGCTGAACCGCGCGAAGGCGATCTCGCGCCCATCCGGCGACCAGCTCGGGAAGCGATCGACCGAGCCGGCCGGCGGAGCCAGCAGCTGCCGCGCAGGCGCGTTGCCGGAGGTCTGCACCTTGATCGCGCCACCGCCCTGCCCGTCTTCGTTGGCGCCCTCATAGGCCACCAATGAACCATCGGGTGAAAGCGTGGGATAGGTTTCAAAGCCGCTGGTCGCGGTGATCAACCGATAGGGACGCTGCGGGCTGCCGATCACGCGCGTGCCGTTCTCCACGGCCGCGTCCACAGCTGAACTGCTGGCCGGTGCCCGCCGCAGCAGCAGCGCGGTCAGCACCACCACCGTGGCCAGCATCAGCACGCCCAGCACCAGCAGTACGCGCCGGCGGACGTGGCGCCAGCGGCGGCGCGATGCCTGCACGTGTGGCGGCATCATCTCGGCGATGGCCATCGCCGGTTGCATGTCCACGATTTCGTCATCGGCTCCCGCGGGCGGCGCCGGCTCGACATCGTCCAGTACCTGCACCGGCACCAGCAGGCGATAGCCGGTCTTGGCGATGGTCTCGATATAGGCCTGGCCGTTGTCGTCATCGTTGCTGAACGCCTTGCGCAGCTGGGTGACGGCCTGGGTAAGCACATCATTGGTCGGCAGCGTGTCCGGCCAGACTTCCGCGAACAGTTCATCGCGGGTGACAACACGCCCCGGCTGGCGCAGCAGCACACGCAGCACGCCCAGCGCCTTCGGCGTCAGCCGACGCGGGCGACGCGCACCGACGACCTCGACTTCGCGCGAGGACAGAGTGACAGTGCACTCTCCTATCCGGATCCGATCGAATCCGGGGGGCTGGTTTTCACTGCTGTTCATTTTCCGCTACACAGTAGAGACAGGTCCGGGGCAGCGTTTGCCTTCGATACCCTCCCGTCCTGGGAACAGCAAAAAGCCAGACTCCGCACAAAGCATCGGCGCATACCGCAAAAACAATGAAGCGGGCGAATACTAGCCTATGCGGGTTACCTCGCCTATCGCGTGGTCGACATCCAGGCTCTCTCTCGCCGACGCATTCACATAATTTGCTGCACCATTCGCGCCCTGCGGGGCGCGAAATTTTTATCTGGCGTTCATTTTCACATGCGCCGCAGCATGGTCAATCCAACCAGTCGCGAAACCACCAAAGCTACGTACATCACGCCTGAAAACTGCTCCAGCATGACCAAGGCGCGCGCCTGCGGATGCAGTGGCACAACGTCGCTCAAGCCAACACCCGAGAGCAAACTGAAGCTCAGATAAAGAAGCTCCATCCAGGTGCGCTGCGCGCCACCACCGGTGCCCTGGAAACTGCCCGGATACCATTGCTGGCACACGGCGAAAGCAAACGCGAAGGCCCACGCCAGCAACGTGAATGTCGCACCTGCTGCGAACAGTTCATCGCGGGTGACTTTATGGTCCTGGAGCATGTAGGCGATGAGCGCACCGGCCGTATAGAAGTACAGCAGGCTTTCCAGCAGCTGCGCGGTGGTCAGCAGCGCACTGCGATCCAGCAGTGCGCCGGCCAGCGAGAACACCACCGAAGGAATGGCCAGCAGCAGTGCCAGCCAGGTGCCCAGCGGACTGCGCTGGACCACCCACAGCGCCAGGCCGAGTACCGCCATGCCGAACATGCCCAGTGCCGCACGGCCGCCGGCGGTGTCATCAAGTGCGGGATACAGCAGCACCGCGATCAACTGGGCACCCAGCAGCCAGGCCGAAGGATGGCGGCGGGCAATGGCCAGCCAGCGGGTGGTGATGGCAACGGGCATGGCGTCCTTCCCCAGGGTGATGGGCGGAGGATAGCCGGGAGCGACGTGATGAGCGGTAGTGCCGGCCACTGGCCGGCACTCTCCCGGTCCCACGCACGACGGAATGCCGGCCAGCGGCCGGCACTACCCGTTACACGTCAGCCCTGGTGATAGACCTCGGCGCCGGCCGCGCGAAACTCTTCCGACTTCTCCTTCATGCCGGCCTCGGCGTAGTCGCGCACGTCCTGGGTGATCTTCATCGAGCAGAAGTGCGGGCCGCACATCGAGCAGAAGTGCGCCAGCTTGTGCGCATCCTTCGGCAGCGTCTCATCATGGAATTCCTTGGCCTTCTCCGGGTCCAGCCCGAGATGGAACTGGTCTTCCCAGCGGAACTCGAAGCGTGCCTTGCTCAGCGCGTTGTCGCGCACCTGTGCGCCGGGGTGTCCCTTGGCCAGGTCGGCCGCATGCGCGGCGATGCGGTAGGCCATGATGCCGTCGCGTACGTCCTGGCGGTTGGGCAGGCCGAGGTGCTCCTTCGGCGTCACGTAGCACAGCATCGCCGTACCGAACCAACCGATCATCGCCGCACCGATCGCGCTGGTGATGTGGTCGTAGCCCGGTGCGATGTCGGTGGTCAGCGGCCCCAGCGTATAGAACGGCGCTTCGCCGCATTCGCGCAGCTGCTTGTCCATGTTCTCCTTGATCAGCTGCATCGGCACGTGGCCGGGGCCTTCGATCATGGTCTGCACGTCGTGCTTCCAGGCGATCTTCGTCAGTTCGCCCAGCGTCTCCAGCTCACCGAACTGCGCAGCGTCGTTGGCATCGGCGATGCAGCCCGGGCGCAGGCCGTCACCCAGCGAGAAGGTCACGTCATAGGCCTTCATGATTTCGCAGATGTCTTCGAAATGCGTGTAGAGGAAGTTCTCCTTGTGGTGTGCCAGGCACCACTTGGCCATGATCGAGCCACCGCGGCTGACGATGCCGGTGACCCGCTTGGCGGTGAGCGGAACATAGCGCAGCAGCACGCCAGCGTGGATGGTGAAGTAATCCACGCCCTGCTCGGCCTGTTCGATCAGCGTGTCACGGAAAATTTCCCAGGTGAGCGCCTCGGCGCGGCCGTCGACCTTCTCCAGCGCCTGGTAGATCGGCACGGTACCGATCGCCACCGGCGAGTTGCGGATGATCCACTCGCGGGTCTCATGGATGTGCTTGCCAGTGGACAGGTCCATCACCGTGTCACCGCCCCAGCGGATCGCCCACACCAGCTTCTCCACCTCCTCGGCAATGCCCGAGGAAACAGCGCTGTTGCCGATGTTGGCGTTGATCTTGGTCAGGAAATTGCGGCCGATGATCATCGGCTCGCTTTCCGGATGGTTGATGTTGTTGGGCAGCACCGCACGGCCGCGGGCGATTTCGTCGCGCACGAACTCCGGGGTGATGATCTTCTGGATCGAAGCGCCGAACGCCTCGCCCGGGTGCTGCTGCAGCAGCCCGGCATCGCGGATCGCGTCCAGCCGCTGGTTCTCGCGGATGGCGACGAATTCCATTTCCGGCGTGATGATGCCGCGGCGCGCGTAGTGCATCTGGGTGACGTTGGCACCTGCACGCGCACGGCGAGGCAGGCTGCGCGCGGGGAAGCGCACCGCATCGAGCTTCGGGTCATGCTCGCGATCGCGACCGAACGAAGAGCTCAGTCCTTCCAGCCGCTCGGTATCACCGCGTTCTTCCACCCAGCCGCGACGCAGTGCCGGCAAACCAGCGGACAGATCGATGCGCACCTCCGGATCGGTGTACGGGCCCGACGTGTCGTAAACGGTCACCGGTGCATTCTCTTCGCCGCCGAACAAGGTCGGCGTGCGGGTCAGCGCGATCTCGCGCATCGGCACCTGCAGATCCGGGCGTGAACCGGGCACGTGGATCTTGCGCGAGCCGGGAATGGGCCGGGTCACGGATTCGGAGAGTTGCTGGGCCTGTTGCTGCAGGGCGGAGAGCTGTGCGTTCATCGGGCATCGTCCAGGAAGGTCAGGGACGAAGCGGCGGCGCACTGCTGCCGCGCCCGGACGGTCCTTGGGCGGAGTCCGGGCATGGCTGCACTACAAAGCTTCCCTACGCCGGTATGAGCCGGATCAGGTTCCAAGGGACTGTCTCAACCGTGGCCACATGGCCGCGGTACCCCCGCTTCTTGGTGTGCATTAGAGCATAGAACGCACTGCAGCTCCTGGCTGTTCCATCCACGCACGGCGTGGATCCGCTGTTTCTGTATTAACAGAACCGTGACATCGCATTCAGTAACGTGCACACGCATCGTGCCGCTGCGGCCGGTGTTTCCCCGCCGCCTTCGCGGCCCCTGCCCGGTCTGTGCTGCATGTCGCCGGCCCCTCGCAGCAAGCTCTGCTCGCTCCCCTCAATCCCTTGATCGGAGAAGCTCCTTCATGGTGTTTCGCGTTTCCATCGCACTGGTTCTGCTTCTGGTGCTGCTTGCCGGTGTTGCACCCGGCCCCTTCAATACCGTGGTGCAGTCGGTACTGGCCGATGTCATCCGCAGTGTCGGCTGGCTCTATCTTCTGGTCGTGTTCCTGGCACTGACGTTCCTGATGTATCTGGCATTCGGTCGCTTCGGCAACCTGCGCATCGGCGGTGAAGATGCCGAGCCGGAGTTCTCGCGCGCCAGCTGGATGTCGATGCTGTTCGCCGCCGGCATGGGCATCGGCCTGGTGTTCTGGGGCGCCGCCGAGCCGATTTCCCACTTCACCAAGCCTCCGGAAGGCCTCGCACCGCAGAGCATGGACGCGGCGCGGGCTTCGATGCGCTATGCATTCTTCCACTGGGGCCTGCACCCGTGGGCGATCTACGCGCTGATCGGCCTGGCCATGGCCTGGTTCCAGTTCAACCGCAATGGCCGTGGACTGGTCAGTGACATGCTGCAACCGATCATCGGCCGGCACCATCGCGGCTGGATCGGACGCGTGGTCAACATCGCCGCGGTTGTTGCCACTGCCATTGGCGTGGCCACCACGCTGGGCTTCGGCACCATCCAGATCGCTGCCGGCATGGAACGCGTGTTCGGCCTGCACGCGGGTGTGCCACTGCAGCTGACCATCATCGCCATCGCGTTCGTGCTGTACATGGCCTCCACCGCCAGCGGTGTCGAGCGCGGGGTGAAGTGGCTGTCCAACTTCAACCTTGCGCTGGCCGCGCTTCTTGCGGCCACCGTACTGGTGCTGGGTCCGACCGGATTCATCTTCGATACGTTCACCACCACACTGGGGTCGTACCTCAACCAGCTGGTGACGATGAGCCTGCGCATGTCGCCGTTCTCGGGCAGCACATGGGTGGCGGACTGGACCATCTTCTACTGGGCGTGGTGGATTTCCTGGGCCCCGTTCGTCGGCTCGTTCATCGCGCGCATCTCGCGTGGGCGCAGCGTCCGCGAGTTCGTCATCGGCGTCGTGCTGGCACCCACGGTGCTGGGCTTCTTCTGGTTCGCGGTGTTTGGTGGTACTGCGCTGTGGGCGCAGATCTTCGGCCACGCCGACCTGGTGCAGGCGCTGGGCAATGGCTATGAAACGGTGCTGTTCACCCTGTTTGACAGCATGCCGCTGCCCTTGCTGCTTTCCTGCATCGCACTGGTGCTGCTGATGATCTTCTTCGTGACATCAGCCGATTCGGCGGTGCTGGTACTGGCCAGCATGTCCACTGACGAGGCAGGCGATCCGCCGTTGAAGCGCAAGCTGGCCTGGGGCATCGCGGTGGCGCTGATTGCAGCGGCGTTGCTGCTGGCCGGTGGCCTGGATGCACTGCAGGGCATGATCACGATTGCGGCGTTGCCATTCGCGCTGCTGATGGTGCTGGTGATGGTGTCGCTGTACCGGGTGCTGGACCAGGAGTACACGCGCGAGCGGCGGCAGGCGCAGCGCCAGCGGCACATGATCGATGCGTGGATCGCGCGCGAGATGGCGGCGCAGGAGGAGACCCAGGCGGAGGCGGCGCGCGCGCACGATCAGGATTGAGTGGGTTTTGCAGCCTGCGGCTGCACCGCTCTTTCAAGCAAGTGCAAATTCAAAAGCCAGGGCAGCTCTGGGTTTCTGCTGGTTGGGCGGGGCGGTGTGGGTAGGCAGGACACGCCGTAAACCCGTCCATGAAGTGACCCCCGAGACTTGGACGGGGTCAGGCGGCCGATTGGGCCTGCTCCCGGTACTTTATCGGGCTCAGACCTTTCAGTTTCAGTTTGATGCGCTCTTCGTTGTAGTACTGGATGTATTCCACCAGCCCAGCCTCCAGACTCTCGAGGCTGTCAAAGCTGTTCAGGTAGAAGAACTCCGACTTCAGCGTTCCAAAGAAGCTCTCCATCGCCGCATTGTCCAGGCAGTTGCCGCGCCGGGACATGCTTTGCTTCAACGAGTGCTTTTCCAGCATATGCCGGTAGTTTTCATGCTGGTACTGCCAGCCCTGGTCGGAGTGGATCATCGGGCGCTCATCCGGGGAAAGCTTCTTGATGGCCTCCTCCAGCATTTGACCCACCAGATCAAATACGGGCCGACGCTTGATCTGATAAGCCACGATTTCGCCGTTGTAGAGGTCCATGATCGGCGACAGGTACAGCTTCATGCCCTGCACCTTGAACTCGGTCACGTCAGTCACCCACTTCTGGTTGGGCCGCTCGGCATGGAACTGGCGATTGAGGTCATTGCCAACCACAACATTGGCCGCCCCCTTGAAGGCCTGGTAGCGCTTCACACGCACCCGCGATTTCAGTCCCATCTCCCCCATCAGGCGCTGAACCCGCTTGTGATTGGTCCGATGACCCTGATTGGCTAATTCCAGCGTCACCGTGCGATAGCCATAGCGCCCTTGGCTTTGATCGTAGATTGCACGGATGCGCTCGCACAGGGCTGCCTCATCCTGATCCGGATGGGCCAGGACATGGTTCTGGTAATAGAACGTACTGCGTGACAGCTCAGCTGCTTCGAGCAGAAGCGACAGCGTATGAACCTGCCTCAATCCTTGGACGGCTTGCGCTTTGCGTCCTGCGCCGCCTGCTCTTCCCGGATCAAGGCATCGAGTTTTTTTAGGTAGTCGGTCTCCGCACGCAGATAGGCGACTTCCTTGAGCAGCTCATCGCGGCTCATATCCTCAGGTGGCTTGGACGAACGGGTCTTTTTCATCGGCTTTCGGGGCGGCGGCGGAGGGGGTGCCAACGCTTGGGCACCGCCTTGAGCATACAGGCGCCGCCATCGCCCCACCGCGCCGGCATCGCCAATTTGAAAGTAGGTGGTGGCCTCCCGCCCGGACAAGCCGTCCTGGCTCATCTTCTCCAGGACAGCCAGTTTGAACGGGAGGTCATAGGACCGGGCCTGGCGATGAAATCCCCGCCTACCATGCAGCCGATAGGTCGCCACCCAGCGCCTGACCGTGGAGAACTCCAGGCCGTGGCGACGGGCAATGGCTTTGACCGATGTGGAGGTCTTGCAGGCCTCTTTGGCGACCTGCAGTTTGAAACGCGCGTCGTATTTGTTCATGTATCCCTCGGGGTTGGATCTGGTGTCCAACTCCCGGGGGTCACTTCACCCTGGGGGCTCGATGGCGCCATCCATGGCGCCAACGGTCCTGCCTACCCACACCGCCCCACCCCCGACAGGTTACGTGTGACGGTTGGTCCATCCACGCCATGCGTGGATGAGGTGTATCGGAAAACAAGAAGGGGTCGGATCCGTTTTCCTGTGGAAAACGGATCCGACCCCAACCCACAGCACGCGGCTGTTGCCGTTGCCTTTGTTCTTGATCTTCTTTTTTCTTTTCCTGCGGTGATGGCCACGGAAACTGTCAGGGGCCGGGCGGGTGGGCTGGGCGGGGGTGTCCGCGGCATGGATGCCGCGGCCAAGCCTCCAGGGACGGATTCACGGCGTCCCCCGACCAGCCCACCCGCCCGGCCCAATCACATGATCCCGCTTCCACGAACCATCACCGCGGAGGGGGCTGCGCCCGGTGGCCGGGAAACCTCAATACCCCGCCGCCTGCCCATCCTTTCGACTCTCAGACGCACCGTAGTAAACGCCGGATTCCGGATCACGCATGATCGCCTGATACCCACCATACGGACCGTCGGCGAACACGATGCGATGCCCCTTGCGCATCAACGCACGCACCGTTTCATACGGGAAGCCGGTTTCCAGATTCACTTCACCACCGTCGGTCATCGCCGTGGCCTGACCTGTCGGTTCAGTCGAGCCCTCGTGCTGGATGCGCGGCGCATCACCGGCTTCCTGCAGGTTCATCCCGAAATCCACCAGGTTCATCACGATCTGCGCGTGGCCCTGCGGCTGCATCGCGCCGCCCATCACGCCGAAGCTGGCATACGGCTTGCCGCCCTTGGTGATGAACGCCGGGATGATGGTCTGGAATGGACGCTTGCCCGGCGCGTAGCCGTTGGGATGGTTCTTCTGCAGCACGAACATCTCGCCACGGTCCTGCAGAATGAAACCCAGACCGGGCGGTGCCATGCCGCTGCCCATGCCACGGTAGTTGGACTGGATCAGCGACACCATCATGCCGTCGGCGTCGGCCACGGTCATGTAGATCGTGTCGCCCTCCTCCAGCTGCTTCGGCGTGCCCGGCTGCACTTCCTTCAGCGCCTTGTCCATCGAGATCAGCGCGCGGCGCTGTGCGGCGTAGTCCTTGGAAATCAGCTTCTGCACCGGCGCCGGCTGGAACGCCATGTCGGCATAGAAGCGCGCGCGGTCGGCGAAGGCCAGCTTCTTCGCTTCCACGAACAGGTGCACATGCTCGGGTGAACCGAAGGGAATCTTCGAGAAGTCGTAGCCTTCCAGCACGTTGAGGATCTGCAGCGCGGCAATGCCCTGGCTGTTCGGCGGCAGCTCCCACACGTCGTAGCCACGGTAGTTGCTGCTGACCGGTTCGACCCACTCACCGTGGTGGTCAGCCATGTCCTGGTAGCTCAGGTAGCCACCGTTGGCCTTGAAATAGTCGCCGATGGTGCGGGCGATATCGCCCTTGTAGAAGGCATCACGGCCGCCGTCGGCGATCTTCTGCAGCGTACTGGCCAGATTCGGGCTCTTCCACATCTCACCCTTGCGCGGGGCGTGGCCGTTGATCGTGAACTGTTCCTTGAAGCCCGGGTACTGCGACAGCTTGGGCACCGAGCGGTCCCAGTAATAGGCGATCACCTCGGCCACCGGGTGACCCTCGCGGGCGTAACGGATGGCCGGTGCCAGGTTGTCCGCCATCGGCTTGCGGCCGAAGCGGTCGTGCAGTGCGAACCAGCCGTCGACAGCGCCCGGTACCGACACCGGCAGTGGACCGGTGGCCGGGATGTCCTTCAGGCCACGGCGCTGGAACTCGGCCAGGGTGAGCGACTTCGGCGAGCGGCCCGAGCCGTTGTAGCCGTAGAGCTTCTGCGTCTTCGGGTCCCAGACGATGGCGAACAGGTCGCCGCCGATGCCGTTGCCGGTGGGCTCCATCAGGCCGAGCGCGGCGTTGGCGGCAATCGCCGCGTCCACCGCCGAGCCACCGCCCTTCATCACGTCCAGCGCGATCTGGGTGGCCAGCGGCTGTGAAGTGGCAGCCATCGCATGCGGGGCGATCACCTCCGAACGCGTGGCAAAGGTGTGGCCGGTGATGCGGTCGGCGGCAGAAGACAGTGCGGGCACAGCGGCCAGTAGAGCAGCGGCCAGCAGGGAACGGGCAAGGCGTCGGGACACGGTCGGGTTCCGATGGAAGGGTGGTCCCTCGATCTTCGCCGCTGCGGCCTTCACGCGGTATCGGGCAGAGGTCATGGACGTTGATCCTGGGATGGGGTGCGGAAGCTCCGCACCCGCCAAGGCGAAAATCCGCCGGATTCCGCGCAAAAGCCGGCCTGAAAGGAGTGAATTGGGGTTCACCGAAACACTTTCAGCGGCAACCATCCTTGTGCCGCAAGCGATTGCGCTGGATGCACCGGAAACCGATGGAAAATCCGTTGCGAGGGTTGACAGCGCCGAAACGGCTGTGTTTCTCTCGATCACATGTTGCATCACAACACGCCACCGCGAACCCACATCGAAGCCGCCGATATCGGCGCCGCTTCGCTGCGTTCGATTCTTGTGCTCGTACTTATTACCCAACCAACAGGTGCGGGACGAGC
Source organism: Stenotrophomonas sp. 80084_Sma (assembly GCF_056481995.1). NCBI lineage: Bacteria > Pseudomonadati > Pseudomonadota > Gammaproteobacteria > Lysobacterales > Lysobacteraceae > Stenotrophomonas > Stenotrophomonas sp. 80084_Sma. The sequence goes on from NZ_CM151177.1 coordinate 3,962,486, forward strand.
CAGCGTGTAAGCAACAAACACACCGGAACTCTTCAAAAACCCGCACCCGCCCCGGTGCGGGTTTTTTCATTTCAGGACCTGGTTTCAGACGCAACCACCATGCACAACGCCGATCGCACAACCCGGACCTGCACCACCGCGACGCCTCGTGGTGGCTGTGCCTGTGCAACGCGCGGCGCCTCCTCCACCGCTTTCCCCTGACCGGCCGGCACGTCACCTCGACGACCGGCCGTTCTTTTTTCTTCCCACCGCAAGGAACCTCCCCCATGAGCACCAACGACCTGCCCCAGACCAAGATCGCCGTCATCGGCTACGGCAGCCAGGGCCGCGCCCACGCGCTGAACCTGCGTGAATCCGGCTTCGATGTGGTGGTAGGCCTGCGTCCGGGCGGCCCGACCGAAGCCAAGGCGCAGGCCGATGGCTTCACCGTGATCGCGCCCGCTGAAGCGGTGAAAGACGCCGACCTGGTCGCCGTGCTGACCCCGGACATGGTGCAGAAGAAGCTCTACAACGACGTGCTGGTGCCGAACATGAAGCAGGGCGCCTGCCTGCTGTTCGCGCATGGCCTGAACGTGCACTACGGCATGATCGAGCCGCGCGCCGACCTGGACGTGGTGCTGGTTGCGCCGAAGGGCCCGGGTGCGCTGGTGCGTCGTGAGTATGAGATCGGGCGCGGCGTACCGTGCATCTGGGCGGTCTACCAGGATGTCAGCGGCAAGGCTGCGCAGCACGCGCAGGCCTATGCGGCCGGCCTCGGCGGCGCTCGCGCCAACCTGATCCAGACCACCTTCAAGGAAGAGACCGAGACCGATCTGTTCGGCGAGCAGGCGGTGCTGTGCGGCGGTGCCTCGGCACTGGTGCAGGCCGGTTTCGAAACCCTGGTCGAAGCCGGTTACCAGCCGGAGATCGCCTATTACGAAGTGCTGCACGAACTGAAGCTGATCGTGGACCTGTTCTACGAAGGCGGCATCTCGCGCATGCTGGAGTTCATCTCCGAGACCGCGCAGTACGGCGACTACGTCAGCGGCCCGCGGGTGATCGACGCCGGCACCAAGGCGCGCATGAAGGAAGTGCTGAAGGACATCCAGGACGGCACCTTCACCAAGAACTGGGTGGCCGAGTACGAAGCGGGCCTGCCGAACTACAACAGGTTCAAGCAGGCCGACCTGGAGCACCCGATCGAGAAGGTAGGCAAGGAACTGCGCGCCAAGATGGTCTGGTTGCAAGGACAGGCCGCGTAACCGCGCGGCCCTCCCCCACCCGCTTTGCAAGGTTCCCCCATGAACTCTTCGACACATCGCAGCGCGCCGCCCAACGGCGCGCGCTGGCTGACCCAGGCGCTGGAGGCCGAAGGCGTCCGCACGCTGTTCGGCTATCCCGGTGGCACCATCATGCCGTTCTACGACGCGCTGGTGGATTCGTCGCTGAAGCACATCCTGGTACGCCATGAGCAGGGCGCGGCGCTGGCCGCCAACGGTTTTGCCCGCGCCAGCAACCAGGTGGGTGTCTGCGTGGCCACCTCCGGCCCGGGCGCCTCCAACCTGGTCACCGGCATTGCCGATGCGATGCTGGATTCGGTACCGATGGTCTGCATCACCGGTCAGGTCGGCACGCCGCTGCTGGGCACCGACGCCTTCCAGGAACTGGATGTGTTCGGCCTGACGATGCCGATCGTCAAGCACAGCTGGCTGGTGCGCAGCGTCGATGACCTGCCGCGCGTGGTGGCCGATGCGTTCCGCATTGCCCGTGAGGGTCGCCCAGGCCCGGTGCTGATCGACCTGCCCAAGGATGTGCAGCTGGCCGATGCCAGCCATCTGCCGGCGCATGTGCCCAGCAGCGTCGAACCGCCGCCGGCGCCGGCCGAGGCCGCCATCGCCGAGGCCATCGCCGCGCTGGCGGCGGCCGAGAAGCCGGTGGTCTACGCAGGTGGTGGCATCGCCCTGGGCGATGCCGTGCAGGACCTGCGCGACTTCGTCGAGGCCAGTGCCATCCCCACCGTAATGACCCTGCGCGGCCTGGGTGCACTGCCGGCCCACCATCCGCAGTCGCTGGGCATGCTGGGCATGCACGGCACCCGCGCGGCCAACATGGCGGTGCAGGAAAGCGACCTGCTGCTGGTGCTGGGTGCGCGCTTCGATGACCGTGCCACCGGCAAGCTGGCCGAGTTTGCACCGTTCGCCCGCGTCGTCCACATCGACGCCGACGCCTACGAGATCTCCAAGCTGCGCAGCGCCGACGTCGCCGTGCCCGGCAACGTCGGCCATGCCATCCGCGCCCTGCGTGCGGCCTTCCCCTCCCCCAAGGCCCACCAGGACGCATGGCGCAAGCGCTGTGCACAGCATCGTGATCGTTTCGCTGCGCGTTACGACGCCCCCGGCCAGCATATCTACGCCCCGGCGCTGCTGAAGCGCCTGAGCGAGCTGGCACCGGCCGATGCAGTGATCGCCTGCGATGTCGGCCAGCACCAGATGTGGGTCGCCCAGCACTGCCGTTTCAACCACCCGCGCAATCATCTGACCAGTGGCGCGCTGGGCACCATGGGCTTTGGCCTCCCGGCCGCGATGGGTGCGCAGTTCGCCTGCCCCGATCGCACCGTGGTGCTGGTCTCCGGCGACGGCAGCTTCATGATGAACGTGCAGGAGCTGGCCACCATCGCGCGTTGCCGCCTGCCGGTGAAGATCGTGCTGCTGGACAACAGTTCGCTGGGCATGGTGCGGCAGTGGCAGGAGCTGTTCTTCGCCGAGCGTTACAGCGAGATCGACCTGTCCGACAACCCGGACTTCGTGGCACTGGCGCAGGTGTTCGGCATCGCCGCCACCCGCATCGACAACCGCGACGACGTGGAGGGCGGCCTGGCCGCACTGCTGGCCGAACCAGGCCCGGCGCTGCTGCACGTGGCCATCGATGCACGCGCCAACGTGTGGCCGCTGGTGCCGCCGAACACCGCCAACAGCACGATGCTGGAAAGCAACCCCGCCCATGCCCGCCAGGAGACCCCCAATGCAATACCGGCTTGACCTGGTGCTGCACCCGGCCGAAGGCGCGCTGCTGCGCGTGATCGGCATGGCCGAACGCCGTGGCTTCGCGCCGCGTGCGATCAGTGGTGCGCCGGTGGCCGCCGACGATGGCCGCTGGCACCTGCAGCTGGTGGTGGATGGCCAGCGTCCGGCGGAAACGCTGTGCCGGCAGATCGAGAAGATCTACGACTGCGTGTCCGTGCAGGTCACCGCCGTGGAAGGAGCATCCGTATGAACACCCGTACCGTAGCGACCACGGTGCCGGTACGGAGGCGTCTTCTTCGCCGCCCGTGCCCGCATGCGGCGGTCTTCTGCACTGCGCTGGTGGCCCATGCCGGCCGCTGACACCAGCCAGGAAAGCGATGTCGGCGACGTAAGCGTCGCCGACGTACTGGCGGCGCAGGCTCGTCTGCGCCGCTTCCTGCCGCCCACCCCGCTGCACCATGCCGAACGCTTCGGTACCTGGCTGAAGCTGGAGAACCTGCAGCGCACCGGTTCCTACAAGGTACGCGGCGCATTGAATGCGCTGCTGGCCGGCCGCGAGCGCGGCGATACCCGGCCAGTGATCTGCGCCTCGGCCGGCAACCATGCCCAGGGCGTGGCGTGGGCGGCCTACCGCCTGGACGTGCCGGCCATCACCGTGATGCCGCATGGCGCGCCCGCCACCAAGATCGCCGGCGTCGCCCACTGGGGCGCGACCGTGCGCCAGCACGGCACCAGCTATGACGAGGCCTACGCCTTCGCGGTCGAACTGGCACAACGCCACGGCTACCGCTTCCTGTCCGCGTTCGACGATGCCGATGTGATCGCCGGCCAGGGCACGGTCGGCATCGAGCTGGCCGCGCACGCGCCGGATGTAGTGATCGTACCGATCGGCGGCGGCGGCCTGGCCTCCGGCGTTGCGTTGGCGCTGAAATCGCAGGGCGTCCGCGTCGTTGGCGCGCAGGTGGAAGGCGTCGATTCGATGGCCCGCGCGATCCGCGGTGACGTGCGCGAGATCGCCCCCGTTGCTTCGCTGGCCGACGGCGTGCGGGTGAAGATTCCCGGCTTCCTGACCCGCCGCCTGTGCACCTCGCTGCTGGACGACGTGGTGATCGTGCGCGAAGCCGAACTGCGCGAAACCCTGGTCCGCCTGGCACTGGAAGAACACATCATCGCCGAGGGTGCCGGTGCGCTGGCGCTGGCCGCCGGCCGCCGCGTCGCCGGCCGCCGCAAGTGCGCGGTGGTCTCCGGCGGCAACATCGATGCCGGCGTCCTCGCCGGCCTGCTCACCGACATCCGCCCGCGCCCACCACGCAAACCACGGCGACGGCGCAGCGAAACACCGCGCTCGCCCGCCAAGGCCAGCGCCATCGCTTCCCCCACCTCTTCCCCTTCCCCCCTGCAAGCCGTCGCACCCGCTGTCGAGGAGATTTCCCTGTGACCACCATCGAACGAATTACCACCCCGCGCATCCGCATCTTCGACACCACCCTGCGTGACGGCGAGCAGTCCCCCGGCTGCAGCATGAGCCCGCCGCAGAAGCTGGTGATGGCGCGTGCGCTGGACGAACTGGGCGTGGACATCATCGAGACCGGCTTCCCGGCCAGCTCGCAGTCCGACCGTGAGGCGATGGCACTGATCGGCCGCGAACTGCGCCGCCCGAGCCTGACCCTGGCGGTGCTGTCGCGCTGCCTGCAGGCCGACATCGAAACCTCCGCACGTGCGCTGGAGGCCGCTGCCAACCCGCGCCTGCACGTGTTCCTGTCGACCAGCCCGCTGCACCGCGAGCACAAGCTGCGGATGACCCGCGAGCAGGTACTGGAGTCGGTACGCAAGCACGTATCGCTGGCCCGGTCCTATATCGACGATGTCGAATTCTCGGCCGAGGATGCCACCCGCACCGAGCTGGACTACCTGATCGAAGTCGCGCGCGTGGCCATCGCTGCCGGCGCCACCACCATCAACCTGCCCGACACCGTCGGCTTCACCACGCCGGAAGAGATCCGCGCGATGTTCCAGCAGGTCATCGCCGGCGTCGCCGACGTGCCGAATGCCGCCAATGTGATCTTCAGCGCGCACTGCCACAACGACCTGGGCCTGGCCGTGGCCAACTCGCTGGCCGCCATCGAAGGCGGTGCACGCCAGGTCGAGTGCACCATCAACGGCATCGGCGAGCGCGCCGGCAACTGCTCGCTGGAAGAGATCGCGATGGTGCTGAAGGTGCGCCAGGCCTTCTACGAACAGGACAGCTCGATCAACACCCCGCGCATCGTCGGCACCTCACAGCTGCTGCAGCGCCTGGTCGGCATGCCGGTACAGCGCAACAAGGCCATCGTCGGTGCCAATGCCTTCGCCCACGAATCGGGCATCCACCAGCACGGCATGCTGCGTCATCGCGGCACCTACGAAATCATGCGTCCGGAAGACGTGGGCTGGGAGGATTCGCAGATGGTGCTGGGCCGCCACAGTGGCCGCGCCGCCGTCGAAGCACGCCTGCGTGCGCTGGGCTTCTGGCTGGACGAAGACGAACTGAAGCTGGTATTCGAGCAGTTCAAGGGCCTGTGCGAACAGCAGCGCGTGGTCACCGATGCCGACCTGCAGACGCTGATGCAGGGCGGCTCCAACGCGCAGGGCTATCGCCTGGCGTCGATGACCATCAGCGACGTCGGCAGCCGCGCCAATGCGCTGGTGGAACTGTCCGACCCGGACGGCAACCGCGTGGCCGAGACCGCGCAGGGCGATGGCCCGGTCGATGCGCTGTTCGGCGCGCTGTCGGCCGCTACCGGCGTGCAGCTGATGCTGGACAGCTACCACGTGCACAGCGTCGGCATCGGCGCCGATGCGCGCGGCGAAGCCAATCTGAGCGTGCGCCACGAGGGCGTGGAGTACGACGGCACCGGCACCAGCAAGGACATCATCGAAGCCTCCGCGCTGGCCTGGCTGGATGTGGCCAACCGCCTGCTGCGCCAGCGCCAGGCTGCCGCCCACAGCAACACCGACGTTGCCACCCCCGCCACCGCCTGAGGACCCCGCCATGAGCGCCTTCGACACCCCCACCCCCACCAGCGCCGCTGGCCAGCAGTGGAACGCCCAGGATTATGCGATCGACGCCGGCTTCGTGCCGCTGCTCGGCGGCGCGGTATCGCGCCTGCTCGACCCGCGCGCCGGTGAACGCATCCTCGACCTGGGCTGTGGCGATGGCGTGCTCAGCACTGAGCTGGCGCTCAGCGGCGCACACATCCACGGCGTGGATGCCTCGCCGGAGCTGGTGATCGCCGCGCGTGCGCGCGGCGTCGATGCGCAGGTGATGGATGGCCACGCGCTGTCGTTCGACAGCGAGTTCGATGCGGTGTTCAGCAATGCGGCGCTGCATTGGATGACGACTCCGGACCGCGTGCTGGAAGGCGTGCGCCGCGCCCTGCGCCCTGGCGGCCGCTTTGTCGCCGAGTTCGGTGGCCACGGCAACGTGGCCACGATCATCGCGGCCGTGCAGGCCGCACGCGTGGCTCACGGCCACGGCGCCAGCGCTTTCCAGTGGTACTTCCCGACGGCCGATGCCTACGCCGACCGCCTGCGCCAGCATGGCTTCCAGGTTCAACTGATCGAGTGCACGCCGCGCCCCACCGCACTGCCGACCGGTGTGGCGGGCTGGCTGCGGGTATTCGCCGCACCGCTGCTGGACGACCTGCCGGCCGAGGCACGCGCCACCGTGCGCGAGGCGGCCACCGCGTTGCTCGCCGAGCTGCCGCGCAATGCCGCCAGCCAGCCACTGGCCGACTACGTGCGGCTGCGCGTGCTCGCCCGCCGTCGCTGACTTGACCGTTCCGCTTTCTTTACTGATGTTCGCTATTTCGTACTTCTGCCAGGCATACGCATGACTTCCGCACCCCGCACCCTGTACGACAAACTGTGGGACGCCCACGTGGTGGTTCCCGAATCTGAAAGCGCGCCCGCCGTGCTGTACATCGACCTGCACCTGATCCACGAGGTGACCTCGCCGCAGGCGTTCACCGAGCTGCGCGAGCGCGGCCTGTCGCCGCGCCGCCCGGACCGCACCAAGGCGACGATGGACCACTCCACGCCGACCCTGCCGGCCGCTGCCGACGGCACGCTGCCCTACGCCAGCGCCGCCTCCGAAGTGCAGGTCGCCACGCTGGCGCGCAACTGCGCAGAGCACGGCATCGAGCTGTTCGACATGGCCTCGGACAACCGCGGCATCGTCCACGTGATCGCGCCGGAACAGGGTTTCACCCAGCCGGGCATGACCATCGTCTGCGGCGACAGCCACACCTCCACCCACGGGGCCTTCGGTTCGCTGGCGTTCGGCATCGGCACCAGCGAAGTCGGCCATGTGCTGGCCACGCAGTGCCTGCTGCAGCGCAAGGCGAAGACCCTGGCCATCACCGTCGATGGCCCGCTGGCGCCCGGCGTCGGCGCCAAGGACGTGGTCCTGCACATCATCGGCGTGATCGGCGTCAATGGCGGCACCGGCCATGTCATCGAGTTCCGTGGCAGCACCATCGAAGCGATGGACATGGAACAGCGCATGACCCTGTGCAACATGTCGATCGAGGCCGGCGCACGCGCCGGTATGGTGGCCCCGGACCAGGTCACCTTCGACTTCGTCGCCGCTACACCGCGCGGGCCCAAGGGCGCCGATTTCGATGCTGCCGTGGCGCGCTGGCAGCAGCTGCGCAGCGATGACGGCGCGCATTTCGACAGCGAAGTGCACATCGACGCTGCCGACATCCGCCCGACCCTGACCTGGGGCACCCATCCGGGCACCGCGATCGCAGTGGATGCGCCGATTCCGGCAGCCAACGATGCCGCCGCACAGAAGGGCCTGGACTACATGCACTTCCAGGCCGGCAGGGCGCTGGCGGGTACGCCGGTGGACGTGGTGTTCGTCGGCTCGTGCACCAATGGGCGCCTGAGCGACATGCGCGAAGTGGCGCAGGTGCTGCGCGGTCGTCGCGTCGCTGACCGGGTACGCATGCTGGTGGTGCCGGGCTCGGAGATCGTCAAGCGCGAGGCCGAGGCCGAAGGCATCCATGAGATCGTGCGCGCGGCCGGTGCTGAGTGGCGCGAGCCGGGCTGCTCGATGTGCATCGCCATGAACGGCGATCTGGTCGCGCCCGGCCAGCTGGCCGTGAGCACCAGCAACCGCAATTTCGAAGGCCGCCAGGGCCCCGGTTCGCGCACGCTGTTGGCCTCGCCAATGAGCGCGGCATGGGCCGCAGTGAACGGGCACGTTGCCGATACCCGCGAACTGTTCGCACAGGAGGTGGCGTGATGAGCGGATTCCGTACCCTGACCTCGGCCAGCGTGGTGCTGCGCCAGACCAACATCGATACCGACCAGATCATTCCCGCACGGTTCCTGTCCACCACCGAGCGCGCCGGCCTGGGCCGCAATGCGTTCAATGACTGGCGCTGGCAGGCCGATGGTTCGCCGGTCGCCGACTTCGCCTTCAACCAGCCGCACAACGCCGGCCGCAGCATCCTGCTGGCCGGCCGCAACTTCGGCTGCGGTTCCTCGCGCGAGCATGCGCCGTGGGCACTGACCGACCTGGGCCTGCGCGCCATCGTCAGCAGCGAGATCGCCGACATCTTCCGCGGCAACTCGCTGAAGAACGGCCTGCTGCCGATCGTGCTGGATGAGGCCGATGTGCAGGCGCTGATGCAGCGCCCGGATGATGAGCTGACCATCGACGTGGCCTCGCGCGAACTGCGCACCCCGGATGGCCGTGTCTATCCCTTCCCGCTGGATGGCTTCTCGCAGACCTGCCTGCTGGAAGGTGTCGACCAGTTGGGGTATCTGTTGGGTCGTGTCCCTGAAATCGAACGCTACGAGAGTGAGCATGCACGCTGAAATTGTTGTCCTGCCCGGTGATGGCATTGGCCCGGAAGTCGCCGCCGCCGCGGTTGCCGTCCTGAAGGCGGTCGCCGAACGCTTCAACCACACCTTCACCTTCAGCGAGCACGATATCGGTGGCATCGCCATCGATCGCCACGGCGAACCGCTGCCGGCGTCGACCCTGGCGGCCTGCCAAGCCGCGAATGCGGTGCTGCTGGGCGCGGTCGGCGGCCCTAAGTGGTCCGACCCGAACGCCAAGGTGCGCCCGGAGCAGGGCCTGCTGGCGATCCGCAAGGCGCTGGGCCTGTATGCCAACCTGCGCCCGGTGCGTACCCATGAAGCCGCCCTGCACGCCTCGCCGATCAAGGCCGAGCTGCTGCAGGGCGTGGACTTCGTGGTGGTGCGTGAGCTGACCGGCGGCATCTACTTCGGCGACAAGACCCGCGATGCCGACAGCGCCAGCGACCTGTGCCGCTACACCGTGGCCGAGATCGAGCGCGTGCTGCGTAGTGCGTTCCGCCTGGCGCAACAGCGCCGCGGCAAGGTCACCTCGGTGGACAAGGCCAACGTGCTGGAAACCTCGCGCCTGTGGCGTGACGTGGCGGCACGCATCGGCCGCGAGGAGTTCCCGGACGTAGCACTGGAACACCAGCTGGTCGATTCGATGGCGATGCACCTGCTGGCCAAGCCGCGCGAGTACGACGTGATCGTCACCGAGAACATGTTCGGCGACATCCTCACCGATGAGGCGTCGATGCTGGCCGGCTCGCTCGGCCTGCTGCCGTCGGCCTCGCTGGGCGAGCCGGGTGCGGTCGGCATCTACGAACCGATCCACGGTTCGGCCCCGGACATTGCCGGCAAGGGCATCGCCAATCCCTACGCAACGATCTTCAGCGCGGCGATGCTGCTGCGCCATTCGCTGGGGCTGGAAGCGGAAGCCGCTGCGGTGGAAGCGGCGGTGCACGCCGTGCTGGATGATGGTGTGTTCACTGCCGACCTGGCCGCCAAGGGCCAGGCGGTGAGTACCGCCGCTGCGACAGATGCGGTGCTGGCGAAGCTCAACTGATCCGATAGCGCCACGCCATGCGTGGCGCCCCTCCCTTTGGACATTGTGCGCAGCCACCCATGGGGTGGCTCTACTGTAGATCCACGCCATGCGTGGATGCGCCATCCGTGCCAACCAAGGTTGGCACCCACCACCGCAGTAGAGCCACGCCCTGCGTGGCTGCGTTACTTGGTGGTGTAACCGCCATTGACGAGGATGGTCTGCCCAGTCATCCACCAGCCATCGGTCACGAGGAAGCGGATCCACGGCACGATGTCGGCGATGTCGGTCAGGCCAGTGCGGGTGAATGCCGACAGCGCCGCCGCGGTCTTGTGATACGCCTGCGCGTCGGCACTCTCGGCCGGATAGAAGAACGGCGTGTCCATCGGACCGGGGCCGATCGCGGTCACCGAGATGCCGCGCTCACCGAACTCCTTCGACGCCGCACGGGTGAAGTGCTCGACCGGTGCCTTGGTGCCGGCATAGCTGGAATAGAACGGCGTGAACGCGCCCAGCAGTGAGGTGACCAGGGTGCAGATGCGGCCACCGTCATTGACGTGGCGGCCGGCCTCCTTGAGGAAGAAGAATGCGGCCTTGGCGTTGACCGCGCTCATCTCGTCATACTCCGCTTCGCTGATCTCCAGCAGCGGCTTCTTCAGCACCTTGCCGACCGTATTGATGGCGATGTCGGGACGGCCGACCGCGGCCACGGCATCGGCGAACAAGCGCTCCATCGCTGCCGCCGACGTCAGGTCGCCCTGCAGGGCCACCGCCTTGCTGCCGGCCGCCTGCACGGCGGCAACGGTTGCTTCTGCATCGGCCTGGGTGGCGGCGCTGTTGTAGTGGATGACGATGGCTTTGGCGCCCTGGCTGGCGAAGTCGCGGGCCAGCAGGCCGCCCAGGTTCTTGGCGCCACCGGCGATCAGCACGGTCTTGCCCTTGAGGGAATGGTCGGTCATGGCGTTTGTCTCAGGAGAGGGGCTGCCCGGGGTGGCAACCCTGCCCTGACGACGATATCGTGCAGAAAATGCGGATAAAGCCCGCCACATTGACTTAACTTTCCAGAATAGGCGAACAATGGACCGGATCGATCGCTTCCGCATCTTCACCCGGGTGGTGGAATGCGCCAGCTTCACCCGCGCCGCCGACCAGCTCGGCCTGCCCCGCTCCACCGTTTCCGCGGCGGTGGCCGAGCTGGAGCAGCGGCTCGGCACCCGCCTGCTACAGCGCTCGACCCGTCGGGTGTCCACCACCCATGATGGGGACGTGTTCCATGCCCGCTGCCTGCGCCTGATCGCCGAGGTTGAAGACGCCGAATCGCTGTTCCGCCAGGATGACGCGCAACCGATTGGCCTGCTGAAGATCGACGTGCCCAGCCGCATCGGCCGACGCATCATCGCCCCTGCCCTGCCGGATTTCTTTGCGCGCTACCCGCAGGTGGAACTGGACCTGGGCATGACCGATCGCGCGGTGAACCTGATCGAAGACGGTTGCGATGCGGTCCTGCGGGTCGGTCAGTTGGGTGACTCCAGCCTGGTGGCGCGCACACTGGGCCAGCTCGACTTCGTCAACGTCGCCGCGCCGGCCTACCTGCGCGAACACGGCGTACCGCAGCATCCTGCCGACCTGCAGCAGCACCGCGCGGCGAACTACGCATCGCCGACCACGGCGCGGGTGGAACCGTGGGAATGGCAGGACGGTGGCCAGCTGCGCACGCTGCCGATGCCTGGCTGGGTACGGGTAAACAGCGCCGAGGCCTCGATCGCGTGCTGCGTGGCGGGGCTGGGGTTACTGCAGATTCCGCGCTACGACGTGCAGGCCGAACTGCAATCCGGTGCGCTGGTGGAAGTGATGCCACAGCACGTGGCGCAACCGCTGCCGGTGACCCTGTTGCAGCCGCATCGGCAGCACCGCGCGCAACGCGTGCGGGTGTTCATCGAATGGCTGCTGCCGGTGCTGCGGAACGGCCTGCAGCTGCAGTAGATCCACGCCATGCGTAGATGCACGCCACGCAGATCAGTAGATCCACGCCATGCGTGGATGACTGAGCCTGGTCCTCCGCAGCCACCCATGGGGTGGCTCTACTGCAGAAACTACCAACCTTGGTGGAAGTGATGCCACAGCACGTGGCGCAACCGCTGCCGGTGACCCTGTTGCAGCCGCATCGGCAGCACCGCGCGCAACGCGTGCGGGTGTTCATCGAATGGCTGCTGCCGGTGCTGCGGAACGGCCTGCAGCTGCAGTAGATCCACGCCGTGCGTGGATGCACGCATCAGTGCCAACCAAGGTTGGCACCTACCAGGGCAGTGGCCGCCGAACCCGGGGCGTCACGCCCCGGATTCGTCCGGCTTGACCCGGAACCACGCGGCGTACAGCGCCGGCAGGAACACCAGGGTCAGCACCGTGCCCACGATCAGGCCCCCCATGATCGAGATCGCCATCGAGCCATAGAACGCACTGCGCGAGAGCGGAATCATCGCCAGCACCGCCGCCAGCGCGGTCAGCACGATCGGGCGGAAGCGGCGCACCGTGGCATCGATGATCGAATGCCAGCGGTCATGCCCGGCATCGATGTCCTGCTGGATCTGGTCGATCAGGATCACCGAGTTGCGCATGATCATGCCGGCCAGTGCAATCGTGCCCAGCAGCGCCACGAAGCCGAACGGGGCGCGGAACAGCAGCAGGAACAGGGTCGCACCGATGATGCCCAGCGGCGCGGTCACCAGCACCATCGCCGCACGCGAGAAGCTGCGCAGCTGCAGCATCAGCAGCGTGGCCACCACCACCAGGAACAGCGGCATGCCGGCCTTGATCGAGTTCTGGCCACGTGCCGAATCCTCCACGGTACCGCCGGTTTCCAGCAGGTAGCCATTCGGCAGTTCGGCACGGATGCCATCCAGCGTCGGCAGGATCTGATGCACCACGTCCAGTGGCTGCATGCCATCACTGATGTCGGCGCGCACGGTCACCGTCGGCAGACGGTTACGGTGCCAGATGATGCCATCCTCGAAGCCGTACTCCATCGTCGCCACCTGCGACAGCGTGATGCTGCCGCCGTTGGCGGTCGGCATCGACAGGCTGGACAGCAGCTCCAGCTGGTTGCGTTCATCGGCCGGCCCGCGCAGCAGCATCTCGATCTGGCGGTTGCCTTCGCGATACACGCTCACCGACTGCCCGGCCAGCGAGCTGGACAGGAACTGGCTGACCTGGGCACTGCTCACACCCAGCGCGCGCGCACGCTCCTGGTCGATCACCAACCGCACCACCTTGCTCGGCTCGCTCCAGTCCAGGTTGACGTTCATCACGTGCGGGTTTTCACGCACCTTGGCCTCGACCTGCCGTGCGATCGCCTGCACCTTCTCGATGTGCTCGCCGGAGATGCGCATCTGCACCGGGTAACCGACCGGCGGACCATTCTCCAGGCGGGTGACGCGCATCTGCACGTCCGGGAACTTCGGGATCACCTCATGCAGCAGCCAGTCACGGGTGCTTTCGCGCGACTTGATGTCCTTGGCCAGCACCACGAACTGGGCGAAGTTGGTGGCCGGCAGCTGCTGGTCCAGCGGCAGGTAGAAGCGCGGCGAACCGGTGCCCACGTAGGACACGTAGTTGGCGATGCCATCGCGGTTGGACAGCAGCTTCTCCAGCTTCTCGGCCTGGGCCTGGGTCGAGCGCAACGACGCACCCTCGGCCAGCTCGATGTCCACCATCAGTTCCGGCCGGGTCGAATCCGGGAAGAACTGCTGCGGCACGAAGCGGAACATCATCAGCGAGAACACGAACAGGGCGATGGTCGCGGCGATCACCCACCAGCGGTGGCGCAGGCAGCCATCGAGGAAGCGACGGAAGCTGCGATAGAACGGGCGCTGGTACGGATCATGGTCGTGCCCGTGCTGCGGCGGCGCGATCAGGTTGGCCAGCGCCGGATAGCGGTCGGCCCACTGCTGGCGCTTGGCCAGCCAGCGCGCGGACAGGCTGCCCGGCTTCGGCGGCTGCGGATTGAACAGGTCCGGCAGCATCTTGTCGCCCAGGTACGGGATGAACAGCACCGCGGCAATCCACGACACCACCAGTGCGATAGTCACCACCTGGAACAGCGAGCGGGTGTACTCACCCGTGCTCGATGCCGCCGTGGCGATCGGCAGGAAGCCGGCCGCCGTGATCAGCGTACCGGTCAGCATCGGGAACGCGGTCGACTCCCAGGCGAAACTGGCCGCACGCAGGCGGTCGTAGCCCTGCTCCATCTTGGTGGCCATCATCTCCACCGCGATGATCGCATCGTCCACCAGCAGGCCCAGCGCCAGCACCAGCGCGCCCAGCGAGATCTTGTGCAGGCCGATGTCGAAGTAGTGCATGACGAAGAAGGTCATCGCCAGCACCAGCGGGATGGTCACACCTACCACCAGGCCGGTGCGCAGGCCCAGCGAGAAGAAGCTGACCAGCAACACGATCACTACGGCTTCGGTCAGCACCTGCACGAACTCGCCGACCGACTCCTCCACCGACTGCGGCTGATCGGACACCTTGCGCAGCTGCATGCCGGCCGGCAGGGTCTTCTGCAGGCGTTCGAACTCTGCATCGAGGTTGGCGCCGAGCTTGAGGATGTCACCGCCATCCTTCATCGCCACCGCCAGGCCGATGGCCTCTTCGCCCATGAAGCGCATCTTCGGCGACGCCGGGTCGGCGAAGCCGCGCTTGACCTCGGCGATGTCGCCCAGGTGCACGGTGCGGTCACCAGCACGGATCGGGAACTGGCGGATGGCGTCGATGTCGTTGAACTGGCCGGTCACGCGCAGCTGCACGCGGTCGGTGGCGGTCTCGAAGAAGCTGGTGCCGGTGACCGCGTTCTGGTCGGCCAGTGCCTGCTGCACCTGCTGCATCGACACACCCAGCGTGGCCAGGCGGGTGTTGGACAGCTCGATCCACACCTTCTCGTCCTGCAGGCCGACCAGGTCGATCTTGCCGACGTCGGGCACGCGCTGCAGCTCCAGCTGGATACGGTCGGCGTAATCACGCATCACCGCGTAGTCGAAGCCCTTGCCGGTCAACGCATAGATGTTGCCGTAGGTATCGCCGAACTCATCGTTGAAGAACGGACCGACGATCTCGCGCGGCAGCGTCGGCCGGATGTCGCCCACGCGCTTGCGCACCTGGTACCACAGATCCGGAATCTGCTTGGACCGCAGGCTGTCGCGCGCCATGAAGATGATCTGCGACTCGCCCGGCCGAGAATACGAGCGGATGAACTCGTACTCGCCGGTATTCATCAGCGCCTTCTCGAGCGGCTCGGTCACCTGCCGCGAGACCTGTTCGGCGGTAGCGCCCGGCCACAGCGTGCGCACCACCATCGCCTTGAAGGTGAACGGCGGATCCTCGGACTGGCCCAGATGCTTGTACGACCACGCGCCGATCAGCGCGAACGCCAGCATCGCGAACAGCACCAGGGGTCGGTTGGCCAGCGCCCACTCGGAGAGATTGAAGCGGCGCACCGGCTTACTCCTTGGCCTTGGCGGCAGCGGCCGGCGCGGCCGGCTTCAGCACCGGACGGTTCTGCCGGTCCACGGCGATCACCGGCTGACCGGCACGCAGCAGATGGCCACCAGCAGCAACCACCCAGTCACCTGCGCTCACGCCGGACAGCACCGGCACGGTCTCACTGCCAAACGCACCGGTGGTGACCGCTGCAGCCTTCAGCGTGCTGTTGGCCGGGTCGACCAGCCACACGCTGGCGGTACCGTTGGCACCGCGCTGCAGCGCGCCCAGCGGCAGCTGCAGGGTGCCGTGGCGGCCGGCGCTGCTGTAGACGCGTGCGCTCTGGCCCAGTTCGACATCGGCCAGCGCATCGGCGGCCAGGCTGACCCGGGTCGCGTAGGTACGTGCCTGCGGATCGGCGGCGGCGGCGATCTCGCGGATCGTGCCCGGCAGGCGCTGGCCAGGACGGTTCCACAGCTCCACCTCGACCGGCTGGCCCACCGCATAGTCGCGGATGGTGGCCTCGGGCAGGTCGATCAGCACTTCGCGCCCGCCATCGGCGGCCAGGTTGAAGATGGTCTGGCCGGCCGACACCACCTGCCCGGCCTCGGCCTCGCGGCTGGCGATCACGCCGTCGGCCGGTGCGCGCAGCTGGGCGTAATCGGCCTGGTTGCGCAGCACATCGAGGTTGGCGCGGGCGGCGTTGGCCTGGCCCTGCGCGGCCTTGAAGGCGGCGGACTGCTGGTCCAGCTGCGAGCGGCTGACCAGTTGCTGGTCGGCCAGCACCTGGTAGCGCTTGAGGTCATCGCGGGCACGTACCAGATCGGCTTCGGCCGCAGCCAGCTGCGCCTGCGAGGCGCGGGCCTGCAGCGCGAAGTCGGCCACGTCCAGCTCGGCCAGCACATCGCCCTTCTTGACCCGCTGCCCGGCATCGACATGGCGCTTGACCAGGTTGCCACCGACGCGGAACGACAGCGGGCTTTCCTGCCGGGCACGCACCGTGCCCGGGAACGCCGCCGGGGCCTGCCCGGCCTGTTCGCCGGGGTGAACCACCAGCACCGGTACGGCCGCCTGTGGCGCCTGTTCCTGTCCCGAACAGGCTGCCAGCGCAGCCACCCACACCATACCGCCCATCCAGCGCACGATCTTCATCGGTCAACGTCCTGAAAACGCAGGGTTGCAACTAAGGGGGGAGCCGCGACTGCCGGCCCAATTTAATAAACCGACCGGTATAGTATAAATATCGAACCGCTTGGTCTAGTATTGTCGCGATGAGTTCTCCCACTTCCCGCAAGCCGTCGGCCAAGCCCGCTGCCAAGGCCGCCGGACCCGGGCGTCCCAAGGACCTCGGCAAGCGCGCGGCGATCCTTGAAGCAGCCAAGGCACTGTTCATCGAACAGGGCTATACCGGCGTGAGCATGGACACCATCGCCGCTCAGGCCGGCGTCTCGAAGCTGACTGTGTACAGCCACTTCGGCGACAAGGAGACCCTGTTCTCCGAGGCCGTGCAGTCAAAATGCATTGAAATGCTGCCTGATGCGCTGTTCGTGGCCGACGCGGACGGCCCCCTGCGCGACCAGCTGATCGGCATCGGCCTGGCCTTCTTTGAGCTGATCACTTCCGATGCGGCGATCTCGATCCAGCGCATGATGATGGCGCCGGAGACCGACGAACGCCTGCGCGAGCTGTTCTGGCAGGCCGGCCCGGAACGTACCTGCGAGGCCCTGGCCGATTTCCTGCGCGCGCGCGGCGAACGCGGCGAACTGGACATCCCCGACTATTACCTGGCTGGCCAGCAGTTCCTTACCCTGGTCAAGGGCGAAGTGCACATGCATATGATGTGCGGCATGCCACTGTCACCGGTGGAGTGCGACCCTCTTGCCCATGTGACCGCCAGCATCGACTTCTTCCTGCGCGCCTACGCGCCAAGAGGGGCCGGGACGGCCGGATAACCAAAACTGAACGAACCGGAGGTCGCGATGACTTCCGGCACTGCGACCCCGGCCACCCGGCAGCTGATGCTCTGGGCGCGCCGCCGGCCTCCGGCACCGGTAAAATGGCCGGCCCACTGCGCTGGATTTGAACCTCATGACGATTGATTACGCCCACGCCCGCGAACTGATGGTGGAACAGCAGATCCGTCCCTGGGACGTGCTGGACATCAAGGTGCTCGACGTCCTGGCCCGCCTGCCGCGCGAGGCCTTCGTCGCCGACGCGCACCGGGCGCTGGCCTACGCCGATGTTGAACTCCCGATCGGCCATGGCCAGAAGATGATGAAGCCGGTCATCGAGGGCCGTACCCTGCAGGCACTGGATCTGCAGCCGGGTGACGAAGTGCTGGAAATCGGCACCGGCAGCGGCTTCCTGGCAGCCTGCATCGGCGCGCTGGCGCGCGACGTGCTGAGCCTGGAGATCGACCCGGAACTGGCCGCCGCCGCGCGTGCCCGCCTGGACGCTTCCGGCCTGGGCACCAACGTCCGCGTGGAAGTGGCTGACGCCCTGTCCTGGCAGACCGAACGCCGCTTTGACGTGATCTGTGTCACTGGTGCGGTCGACGTGGTGCCGTCACAGTTCGCCTCGTGGCTGCGTCCGGGTGGTCGCCTGTTCGTGATCCATGGCCGTTCGCCGGCGATGGAGGCCCTGCTGGTCAAGGCCGACGGCAGCACCGAGTCCCTGTTCGAGACCGATATTGATTACCTGCGTGGTGCCGCCCCGGCCCCCCAGTTCCACCTCTGAGTCCAAGGAAGCCGCAATGATCCGCCGATCCCTCGCTGTTGCGCTGGCCACTGCCCTGCTGCCGTTGTCCGCCCATGCCGCCGACCTGCTGCAGGTCTACGAAATGGCGCGCAATGGCGATCCGCAGCTGTCCGCCGCCGAATCCACCCGGCTGTACGACAAGGAAGGCGCCGTGCAGGCCCGCGCTGCCCTGCTGCCGCAGATCAACGGCCAGGCCACGCTGAACCGCTCGCGCAGCGAGGCGGACCATGACGCCAACTCCGGCACCGTGACCAGCAAGCGCCGCAACTACACGATCGAAGGGAGCCAGACGCTGTTCAACTGGACCCAGATCAACAACCTGCGTTCGCAGCGCGAGCTGAGCAAGGCGGCGGACTTCACCCTCGATTCGGCCAACGACAGCCTGATCGTGCGCACCTCGGCGGCCTACTTCAACGTGCTGGTGGCAATCGAATCGCTGAACGCCGCACAGACCAATGAAGCGGCCGCGAAGAAGCAGTTCGACTTCGCCGACAAGCGCCTGGAAGTGGGCCTGGCGCCGATCACCGACGTGCACGAAGCACGCGCCCAGTACGACCAGGCGCGTGCCAACACCATCGTTGCGCAGAACACCCTGGCCGATAACTACCAGGCCCTGACCGAACTGACCGGCCAGCCGGTGGTCAACCTGCGCGGCCTGCCGGCGGACTTCCGCCCGGAAGTGCCGGCTAACCGTGGCAACATCGATGAGCTGGTGCACCAGGCCACCAACCAGAATCCGGCGCTGAAGGCCCAGGAACTGAAGGTCAGCGCCGCCGAGGCTGGCGTGCAGGCCGCTCGTGGCGGCCATTACCCGACCCTGTCGCTGGGCGGCAGCTGGGGCAAGAGCGCAACCTGGGGCGACAGCACCGGTGCCGGCTCGTTGTCGCCGGATGCACGCACCAACAGCATCGGGCTGACCCTGAGCGTGCCGATCTTCGCCGGTGGCGCCACCCAGTCCGGCGTGCGCCAGGCACTGGCCCAGCGTGACATCGCCCAGGATGGCTACGAGCAGCAGAAGCGTGCCCTGGACCGCAACACCCGCAATGCCTACCAGACTCTGGTGCAGGGCATCAGCGAAGTGGAAGCCCGCCGCCTGGCGGTGGTCTCGGCGCAGAGCGCGTATGACGCGTCGCAGGTCGGCCTGGAAGTCGGTACCCGTACCGTGCTGGACGTGATCCAGAACCAGCGCATCCTGTTCTCGGCACAGCTGGACTACGCCCAGGCCCGCTACACCTTCCTGCAGAACCGCCTGCTGCTGAGCCAGTCGCTGGGTGCGCTGGACGTGGCCGAGCTGCAGGACGTGAACCGCCTGCTGACCCAGGACGCGGGCAACCCGTCGACGACCACGCACTGAGTCGTCGCCCTGCCGGCAACGAAGAAGCCACCCGGGAGGGTGGCTTTTTTGTGGGCGGCGCGTACGGCCCCACCCAGGCATGGCGCAGATCCGCCGGCCGTCAACCCGGCCACGCGCCTGCCCGCTCCACTGCGGCCAGCACGCACAGCGCCGCGGCCAGGGGCGCAAGCCCCATCGCAGCCCCCGGCATCGGCGCGCGCACACGCAGTGCTGCCAGGCACAAAGCCGCCATCACCAGCAGGGTGGCCGGACCCGGCAGCACCGGCAATGCATCGACGGGTGTTCCCAACGCCAGCAGCGCCGCCAGCACCACGGTGACCGGTATCAGCCGCGTCCGGAACCCGGGCGCTTCATCCGCGGCCACAGGCCAGAGCTGCGCTGCCAGCTGTGTGGCCAACGACAACAGCACCAGCAGCAGTGCTGCCAGCCCGGCCATGCCCGCCAGCGGCAGCAACGGCAGCAGCCACTGCAACTGCGGATGGCCCTGCAATGCCACCGACAACGGCCGCGTACTGGCCAATGCCGGGAACTCGACCAGGCCGGCCTGCAACGCCGCCAGCACGATCAGCAGCAGCATTGCCAGCAGCAGCGCGGCCGCCAGCAGCCCTGGTGACCGCGCACGCACCTGCGGGCCACGCCCAGGAAACCCCAATGCCAGACCCACACTGGCAAACACCGCCAGCAAGGGCACGCTTGCCGCCAGCACCCCGCCGGGTCCGAACCGATAGGGCGCGGTGGCGTCCGGCAGCCACGGGATCCAGTTCGCGTAGTGCACGTGGCGGACCGCCAGCGCCAGCAGCAACAGCCCAACACCGATCTTCGCCGTCAACAGCACGCAGACCATCAGCGCGATGCGACGCGGAGGCAGCAACACGAACGCACCCAGCACCAGCAGGCTGGTGACGGCCATCACCGGATACGGCAATGCGCTGCCGGTTTCAATACCGCGACTGGCAAACACCGCACGCGCGTGGCCCGCCATGGACTGCGCCACGCCGGCGCTGGTCACCACCAGCTCCAGCAGCAGCACAGCACCCAGCAGGCGCGCGACTGCCGGGCCCCAAGCGGCCCGCAGCGGGCCGTACAGGCCATCGGCTTCCGGCTGCTGCTGGTTCAGCACGTGCAGGCAATACAGCATCGGCGCTGTGCCCAGTGCGGCCAGCAGCAGACTCAGTACGATGGCCGGGCCGGCCTGGGCGGCGGTGTACTGGCCGACCAGGGCGATCACGCTGCCCCCCAGCAACAGGGTCAACGCCACCAACGCGAAGTGATCCATTCCCAGCAGCGCGTGCCGGCCACGGCGGTTGTCGCTGTCCATCGCAAGCCCTCTTGATTCCGCCCATGCGCGGTCGACAGCAGGCTGGCAGCCTGCGCCAAAGGGCGGTATCAGAATCCGTACCGTGCGCATCGCGATGTGACCACAAACACGTTCGCAGCCACGCATCCGGTCCTGCTGCGACAGGAATCCGGTTGCTAAGCAGAATTGATGCAGTCGATCACGTCAGTCGGTCCACGTAGTGTCCGCCCTGGCGGTGTTGCTGCCCGGCTCAGCTGCGCGGCGGCGGCAGATGTGGCGCGACCAGCGCCAACGTGCGCTGCAGGGCACCGCGGCCATTGCTGACCAGCGTGCATCCAGCACGGGCCATGTCCTCGCGCGCCGCTGCGTCGCCCAGCAGGTGCTGCAGCAGGTCACCTACCGCCTGCACGTCCTCGCCGATCAGCAAGGCACCGGCCTCACGCATGCGCCGTGAGATCTCGGCGAAGTTGTGCAGGTGCGGACCGGTCACAGCGGCAGTGCCCATCGCCGCCGGTTCCAGCAGATTGTGGCCACCAATCGGCTGCAGGCTGCCGCCGACGAAAGCGACCTGCGCGCAGGCATAGAACGGCATCAGCTCACCTAGGGTGTCGATGACGAATACATCCGTGCCGGCCTCCGGCCATTGCTTCGCGCGACGGGTCGTCACGTTCCAGCCCTGCTCGCGCGCCAGCGCCTCCACCTTCGGGAAGCGCTCGGGGTGCCGCGGCGCCCACAGCAACAACAGGTCGGGGTGCTGCTGGCGCAGGCGCCGATGCAGGTCGATCACCGCCTGCTCCTCACCATCGTGGGTACTGGCCGCGATCCACACCGGGCGCCCGGCGGGCACGCAGGCGTGGAACTGCTCGACGAAGCCCTGCACATCCGGCGTGGCGATATCGAACTTGAGGTTGCCCAGCGCCTGCACCTGTTCACGCGCAGCACCCAGCTGCACGAAGCGCTCGGCGTCGTCCTGCGACTGCGCGGCCACGCAGGTGACCGTGCGCAGCGCACGGCGGATCAGCGCCGCCAGCACCCGGTAACCGCGCAGCGAACGCGCGGACAGGCGGGCGTTGAGGATGTAGACCGGGATGCGACGGTCGCGGCAGCCGAACAGCATGTTCGGCCACAGCTCGGTTTCCAGGATCAGTGCCAGGCTGGGCTGGAAATGGCCGAGGAAGCGGTTGACGCTGCCCGGTACGTCGTACGGCAGATAGACATGGTCCAGCGCGTCTCCCCACAGCGCGCGCACGCGCTCCGAGCCGGTCGGGGTGATGGTGGTGATGACCCAGCGGATGTCCGGACGCTGCTGGCGCAGGGCATTCACCAGCGGCGCGGCGGCATTGACCTCGCCCACCGAGACCGCGTGCAGCCAGACCCGCGGCTGGCCGGTCGGCTGCGGATACGAGGCATAACGCTCGTCCCAGCGCCGGAAGTATTCACGGACCCGGAAACCGCGCCAGACCAGGTGGTACACGGTGATCGGCAGCAGGATGTAGAGCACGGCCGAGTACAGGCCGCGCAGGATCCATTCGACAGGGTCTTTACGCATGCGGCAAGGATACGGGAGCCCCCCGGGAAAGACACGCAGCCGGGTTGGTAGAATGGCGCCATGTCAGATGCCACCACCGCCGTCCGCCCGTCGCTGCGCGATCCCCGCAACTGGCCGATGTTCGCCGCCATGCTCGGCGCCTTCGCCATCGCCCGCCTGCCGTGGATGCTGCAGCGTGCGCTCGGCCGGGGCGTCGGCTGGATCAGCTGGCGCCTGCTCGGCAGCCGCCGTCGCGCCGCCGAGGTCAACCTGCAGCTGTGCTTCCCGGAGAAGGACGAAGCCTGGCGCCAGCGCCTGGTGCGCGACAGCTTCGACGCGCTGGGCGTGGGCGTGCTCGAGTGCATCCGCGCCTGGTGGGGCAGCATCGACCGCATCCGCCCGCAGGTGAAGATCGAAGGCCTCGAGCATCTGCGGCAGATGCAGGCCGAAGGCCGCGGCGTGCTGCTGGTCTCCGGCCACTTCATGACCCTGGAGATGTGCGGCCGCCTGCTGTGCGACTACGTCGATCTTTCAGGCATGTACCGCAAGCACAAGAACCCGGTGTACGAATGGGCGGTGAAGTTTGGCCGCCTGCGTTATGCCAAGGCGATGTTCGCCAACGAGGACATCCGCGCGACCGTGCGCCACCTGAAGAAGGGCGGCTTCCTCTGGTATGCGCCGGATCAGGACATGCGTGGCAAGGACACCGTGTTCGTGCCGTTCTTCGGCCATACCGCATCCACCATTACCGCCACCCACCAGCTGGCGCGGATGACCGGCTGCGCGGTGATTCCGTACTTCCACCGCCGCGAGGGCGGGAAGTACTTCCTGAAGATCGGCGCACCGCTGGAGAATTTCCCCAGCGAGGATGTGGAAGCCGATACCACGCGGGTCAACCAGGCCATCGAAGAAATGGTGCGCGAAGCACCGGACCAGTACCTGTGGATCCATCGGCGGTTCAAGCGCCAGCCCGGCGGCCGGAGCGATTTCTACAAGTAGCGGTGGGAGGGATGGCTTCATCCACGCATGGCGTGGATCTACTGCCTTGTGCGGCTTCATCCGCGTATGGCGTGGATTCAATGACGTGGGGCATTCTGAAGTAGATCCACGCCATGCGTGGATGCTCTTCGATTCCGTGCCGGGATTCACAACGGCCAGCGGCACCAGGCGTACGGGTACTCCCCCATCACGCACGCCAAGCCCGCACGGACCGGATTGGCCAGGATGTACATCGCCTTCTCGTGAAGGGATTCATCGCTGCGTACGGCGTGATCGTGGTAACCGTGCTGCCACAGCGACCCTCGCCGCTCCAATCGCCGATTCAGCAGCCGGCTGCTGCGTGATTTGAGCAGGGCCATGCACTCGGCCAGGGTTCCCCCGCGCAATTCCATCAACCAGTGCAGATGGTCGGGCATCACCACCCAGGTGAAGCTGTGGCTCACCCCCTTGCGCTCTACGAAGCGCAGTGCCTCAACCAGAATCGCTACGTTGGAAGCATCGGCAAAAAAGGGTTCACGATCGAGGGTTACCGTAGTCAGTGAATAGACGTTACCGGTGCAGGAGTAACGACCGTAGCGGAGTCTTGGGCTGGCCATGGCCTCAGCGTGCGATACACACGGAGGCACGGCTAGTGGAGGTTGGCGCGTGTTTGCGTCGGTAAAGCCCCATCCACGCATGGCGTGGATCTACTACGGCGACCTTCGTTCGGTGACCGCCCCATGCACGCCATGGCGTGGATCCACCATGGGGACGTTTGTTCGGTACGTGGAGTAGAGCCACGCCATGCGTGGATGGACGATCACACCACCGTCGGCGTGTCATCCGTTTCGCGGGCCAACAGGCTGCCGGCGAACAACGCGGCCAGCATCACCGTCAGCCCCCCCCAGAACGCGGAATAGAACGCCAGGTGCGTGTTAAGCGGGAACACGGTGACCGCCAGCGCCAGCATCGCCGGGCGCGCACGCTCACGGGCGGCGGCCGGTGCATAGCGCCAGGCCCGCCAGGCCT
This sequence comes from Stenotrophomonas sp. 80084_Sma, assembly GCF_056481995.1. NCBI lineage: Bacteria > Pseudomonadati > Pseudomonadota > Gammaproteobacteria > Lysobacterales > Lysobacteraceae > Stenotrophomonas > Stenotrophomonas sp. 80084_Sma. The sequence goes on from NZ_CM151177.1 coordinate 3,986,801, forward strand.
GGGCCACCGCAGCCAACCACAGCAGAAGGCCGATCACACCGGTTTCCGCCAGGATCTCCAGCACGATCTGATGGGCATGCAACGCCGGGGCATCGCCCCACACCGCCGGTTCGTCGCCAGACACGCAGGCCGGATAGGCATCGCGGAAACCGCGCGCGCCGACCCCGTTGATCGGGTGCTCTTCAATCATGCAGGCCGCGGCGTCCCAGATCCGCGCGCGCCCCGACAACGCCTCGTCGACACCGCGTTCGCTCCCCTCCCAGGCCATCGCCGTACGTGCGAAGCGCTCACGCAGCTGCGGCACGCTGGCGGTCAGCACACCCGCTCCGAGGACAGCGACCAGCCCCAGCAGCACCAATCGCTTCCAGCCGAACTGGCGCACGCCGCTGTAGGCCAGCACCAGCGCGAAGGTGATCCACGACGCGCGCGAGCCGGCCAGCAGCAGCACGCAGCCCAGCGCCGCCGCAGCCAGGACCCACCCTGGATTGCCGAAGCGGCGCGCCAGCGGCAGCAGCAGGAACGGTGAAAGGCTGGCCAGCACCTGGCCGAACTTCAGGTTGCACGGCCCCAGCGCGCCACTGAGGCGATCGACCCATGCTGCCTCGCTGGCCGGGCACAACGCGTGACCGCTTACTGCAAACTTCAGTTGCTCAAGTGACCAGAACCACGGACTGGTACCCACAACCGCCTGCACCAGTGCATCCAGCGTCCACGCAGCGGTAATCAATGCGAGGCCACCGAAGGTCAGCCGCCGGCGTTCCGGCGTGGCCACGGCGATCGCCACCAGCCACATGAAGGGCAGGTAGCGCAGGCCGGCGGCCGCCTTGGTCCACGACGCCGCCGGATCGATCGCATCGAAGGCGGAGAACGCCTGCGGCAGCCAGTAACCGAGGAACAGGATCGAGGTCAGCGCCCACGCGGCGGGTGTCAGCAGGTGCGGGCGGCGCTGCAGGCGGCGCATGATCATGCGCACCGCGGCATACAGCGCACCAAGACCCAGCACGGTTTCAGCGATGCCCGGCAACGGCCACAGCGCCACGTACGCCAGCACCCACCAGGGCGCCCAGCGCCCGGCGCGGTCCTCGCGCACGAGGGTTGCGGGGTCAGCCGGCGAGGTCGGCATAGAGGCGGAGGGTGTCGCGCTGCATGGCCTGCAGGGTAAACGGGATGCGGGTCGGCAAGGACGGCGGCTGCGCCAGCAGGGCCAGCGCACGTTCACCCAGCGCCCGTGCATCGCCCAGCGGCACGGCGCCGGCCGGCTGCAGCTGCTGCAGCAGTTCGCCGACGCCGCCATGGTCCCAGCCCAGTACCGGGCGACCGACCGACAACGCTTCGACCACGGTGCGGCCGAACGCTTCGGGCTTGTCCGAAAGCTGCAGCACCAGATCGCTGGCCGCATAGGCCTGGGCGATGCGCGCGGTCGGCGTGCTGATCTGCACGGCGTCGGTCACGCCCCAAGCAGCCGCCTGCCGGCGCAGGTCGGCCACGTAGGCTTCACGGCCGGGTTCATCGGTGCCCAGCATCCACAGCTGTGCCGGCACACCGGCCGCGCGCACATCCGCCAGCAACTGCAGCGCATGAGCATGCCCCTTCAGCCGGGTGCCCCGCCCCGGCAGCAGCAGCAGCGGGCCCTCAACCTGCGCCAGCCACGGGTAATCGGCTGCCAGCGTCAGTCGTGGCCGACGGTCGGCGCGGGCCACGCGGGGAAACTGTGCGACATCGACGCCGCGCGGAATCACCTGCAGCCTCGCTTCGGGAACCGTGGGGTAGTGCCGCTGCACATAGTCGCGCACGGTATTGGACACGCAGATCACGCGTTCACCGCTGGTCATCACCGCGCTGTAGCGGCTGGGCGAGTTCAACCCGTGCACGGTGGTCACCCAATGCGGGCGCTGTGCGGCAGGCATCGCGCGGATCGCGTACAGGCCCAGCCAGGCCGGCAGCCGCGAACGGGCATGCACGATGTCGGCGCCAACTTCAGCGAACAGGCGGCGCAGGGTCGGCAGGTGGCGCAGGGTCAGCAGCGATTTGCGGCCGATATCAAGGGTGAGGTGCTCGGCACCGCTATCGAGCAGCGGCTGCACCAGGCGGCCACCGGCGGAGACCACCAGCGCACGATGGCCGGCAGCGACCAGGGCCGCAGCAATTTCCAGGGTCGAGCGCTCGACACCGCCGGAGTGCAGCGCCGGCAGCAACTGCACCACGGTCAATCGGCGCATCGAAGGGGCGGCCGCTTAGTCGGCCAGCACGAACACGGAACCGCAGTACGGGCACTGCGCTTCGCCGTTGGGCTCGTCTTCGATCGGCAGGTACACGCGCGGATGCGAGTTCCACAGCGCCATTTCCGGGGTCGGGCAGCTCAGCGGCAGATCGCTGCGGTGCACGGTGTAGCGCTTCTCGGCGTTGGCGGGCGCGGTGGCGGTATGGCTCATGGCGGATGTCGATGAACGGGTTGCGAGGCCTGTGATTCTAGCATCTGGGCCGCCCCGACATTGCGCCGCAACGGGTCTTTGCGCGTACCGGGCCGATTCCCTGCGGCCCTGCATGCCACCTCGGGACGGGGTGCCGGTGGAAATTCCCGATCGATCCTGCAGGTTCACGCCGAAAATCCGCCGACAACGATATTTCCCGCATTTGGATCGAGCTAAATGGCACTTGTCAGGTTGCCACGGCTGTTGCAGGATCGGGCCAGGTCGTAAACCGGCCCACTCCAATCCGACCCGATCGCATGGCCCGCCCCCACCGGACCGGCATCGCCTCTTCCACTGCCATCCCGGCGGGCGGAGCGGTGCTGTCCGTGGTGTCCGCCGATGCGGGTTCTGCCCGCCGCCTGCCCTTCCGGGAGACCCTTGCATGACCCTGTCCGATCCACGCCGCGCCCTGCTTCCGCTCGCCCTGGCCCTGGCCTGTGCGACTACCGCGATGCCGGTGCTGGCACAGGGACTGCAGACCTCGTTCGAACCGGGCCAGCCGGCGCCGGCACCGGCCGCAGGCGCACTGCAGGTCACGATCGGCAACGGCCCTGCTGCGCCTTACGCCGCCAAGCGCAATGCGGGCTACAGCGGCCTGCATGCACTGCGCTACAGCAGCGAAGGCGGCAGCGCGCGACGCGAGCTGTTCAAGGCGGACATGACCATCAATGCCGATACCACCCTGTCTTGGCTGGTGCTGCCGGAGATCGTCGGCAAGGACACCGTGGCCTCGACCTATGTGTCACTGGACCTGCTGCTGGACGATGGCAGCCGCGTTTCGGCCAGCGCTGCACGCGACCAGCATGGCGTGGCCATCGGTGCGCGCGCGCAGGGCGATTCGAAGACGCTGTATCCGCAGCAGTGGGCGCGCAAGGCGGTGCGGCTGGGCGACGTGCCCGCGCTGAAGGGCCGCCGCGTGCTGGCGATCGAACTGGACGTGGCCAGTGCCGACGGTGCACCGGTCTCGGGCTGGATCGATGACGTGCGCCTGGACACAGTGCCACGTCAGCAGCCAGCGCGCGTCTCCGACTGGGTGCTGACCACCCGTGGCACCCAGGCCAACGGCACCTTCTCGCGCGGCAACAATTTCCCGGCCACCGCGGTACCGCACGGATTCAACTTCTGGACCCCGGTGACCGATGCTGGCGCACTGAACTGGCTGTACCGCTGGAACGAACAGAACGACGCACAGAACCGTCCGCAGCTGCAGGCGCTTGCGCTGAGCCATCAGCCCAGCCCGTGGATGGGCGACCGCCAGACCTTCCAGGTGATGCCCTCGGCCAGCCGTGGCGTGCCGGAGGCCGACCGTCGCAAGCGCGCGCTGTCATTCGAGCGCAGCCATGAAAGCGCGCGCCCGTATCGCTACGACGTGCGCTTCGACAACGGCATCGCGGCCGCCATCGCGCCGACCGATCATGCCGCGCTGTTCCGCTTCGAGTTCCCCGAGGGCGGCGACGCCAACCTGCTGTTCGACAATGTCGATGCACGCGGTGGCCTGACCCTGGACGCTGCCACGCAGACACTGTCCGGCTACACCGATACGCGCAGCGGGCTGTCCAACGGCGCCAGCCGCATGTACGTGGTGGCCAGCTTCGACAGGCCGTGGCGCAGCAGTGGGCGCCTCAACACCGGCCGACCGACCGGTTACATCAAATTCGATGCCGGCAGCGACCGGCGGGTGACCATGCGCATCGCCACCTCGCTGATCTCGGTGGAGCAGGCACGGCACAACCTGGCCCTGGAAATGGCCGCCGCCGATACACTGGAAAGCGTGGCCGGCCGTGCGCAGGATGCATGGGATGCGCGCCTGGCCCGTTTCGACATCGGCGATGCCAGCGACGACCAGAAGACCACGCTGTACTCCAGCCTGTACCGGCTGTTCCTGTACCCCAATTCCGGCCATGAGAACGTGGGCAGCGCCGCCGCACCGGAGTGGCGCTACGCCAACCAGGCCAGCGCCAGCGATGACAACACCGAGGGCAGCGCGACCCGCAGCTATGCCGCCGTGCGCGACGGCAAGGTGTTCGTCAACAACGGCTTCTGGGACACCTTCCGCACCACCTGGCCGGCCTATGCGCTGTTCACGCCCGACGATGCCGGACAGCTGGTGCAGGGCTTCATCGAGCAGTACCGCGCCGGCGGCTGGATTGCACGCTGGTCGTCGCCAGGCTACGCCGATCTGATGGTCGGCACCAGCTCCGATGTGGCCTTCGCCGATGCATGGCTGAAGGGCGTCGGCGGTTTCGATCCGGCCGAGGCCTATGCCGCCGCGCTGAAGAACGCGACCGTGGTGCCGCCGGACCGCCATGTCGGCCGCAAGGGCATGAACCGTTCGACCTTCCGCGGCTATGCCAGTGCCGACGTGCACGAAGGTATGTCGTGGACGATGGAAGGCGCACTCAATGACTTTGGCATCGCCAACATGGCCGATGCCCTGGCCAAGCGCGCGACCGCGCCCGCCGCACGCGAGCGCTACAGCACCGAGGCCGACTACTTCCGCCATCGCGCCGCCAGTTACGCGACGATGTTCGATCCGGCGGCAGGCTTCTTCCAGGGCCGCAAGGCCGATGGTCGCTGGCGCGTGGACGCAAAGGCCTACGATCCGCGCGTGTGGGGCCACGACTACACCGAATCCAATGGCTGGACCTTCGCCTTCACCGCCGCCCACGATGGCGAAGGCCTGGCCGCGTTGTATGGCGGCCGCGAAAAGCTGGCGGCGAAGCTGGATACCTTCTTCGCCACACCTGAAACCGCGGACCCGGCACTGGCCGGCTCGTACGGCGGCACCATCCACGAGATGACCGAAGCGCGCGACGTGCGCATGGGCATGTATGCGCACAGCAACCAGCCGGCGCACCACATCCCGTGGATGTACCTGTACGCCGGGCAGCCGTGGAAGACCCAGCAGCACGTGCGCGAGATCCTGTCGCGGTTGTACGTCGGCAGCGAGATCGGCCAGGGCTACCCGGGCGATGAGGACAACGGTGAAACCTCGGCATGGTACGTACTGGCCTCGCTGGGCCTGTACCCGCTGCGCATGGGCGCCCCGGAGTACGTGATCGGCTCGCCGGCATTCGAGCATGCACGGGTGGAGCTGCAGGGTGGCGCGGTGCTGACCGTGAACGCGGCCAACAACTCGCGTGAGAACGTCTACGTGCAGTCGCTGAAGATCAACGGTACGCCGTGGACGAAGACCTGGGTGCCGCACGACCTGATCGCCAAGGGCGCGACCCTCGACTTCGTGATGGGACCCCGCCCCTCGCGCTGGGGCAGCGGCGTGGACGATGTGCCGCGCTCGTTGACCGCGCGCGGCCAGCACCCGCAGCTGCTGCACGACCTGCTCGGCAGCGGCGCGAAGGCGACGCTGGCCGATGGCCGTGCCCTGCCCGCGCTGGTCGATGACGATGCCGGCACCACGGTGGGTCTGGGCGCCGGTGCAACCATCGCGCTGACCGGCCTGGCCGAGGACACCCCGACGATGTACACGCTGACCAGCGGTGACGGCCGCATCCAGGGCGGTGAGTGGACGCTGGAGGCGCGCAACGGCGGCGGCAGCTGGGCCGTGCTCGACCAGCGCAGCGGCGAAGACTTCGAATCCGCCCGCCAGACCCGTCCGTTCCGCATCGCCAAACCCGGTCGTTACAGCGAGTACCGCCTGCGCCTGGCGGCACCGGCACGGCTGCCGCTGGCGGAGATCGAACTGCTGGCGGCCGGCACCGTACAATGAGCTGCATTCGCTTCCGTCTACTGCCTCTGGCCCTTGTTGCCCTGTCCTTCTCAAGCTTCGGCCAGACCCAGGCGTTCGATACGCAGCTGACCCGCGACGGCGTGACGCTGAACTACCAGGACGCCCGTGGCACCCTGGCCGCACCGCAGCGCAAGCGGGTGATCGATACGTTCTTCTTCGCGTACCTGCGCGAACGTGCGGACTTCCATCCCGCTGCGCCGTCAATGGTGCGCATCGTGATCGATCCGGCCTACACCGGCATCGCCTTCGTCGGCGACAAGGACCAGGCAGCGACGATCACCATCAATCCGGGTTGGCTGGCGCAGCACCCGAACGACATCGACCTGGTCACCCACGAGGCGATGCACATCGTGCAGGGGTATCCCGGCTATGGCGATGCACGGGTGCCGGGCTGGCTGGTGGAAGGCATCGCCGACTACGCCCGCGACCGCTATGGCATGGATAACGCCGCCGCCGGCTGGGCATTGCCCGGCAAGGTCGAGAAGGGGCAGAACGTCGACAGCGGCTACCGTGTCACCGGTGCGTTCCTGAAGTGGGCCGACGCCGAACACCCGGGCCTGGTGCTGGCACTGGACAAGGCCCTGCGCGATGGCCGCTATGCACCGGCGCTGTGGCAGAAGCACACCGGCAAGGCACTGCCAGCGTTGTGGGCGCAGTACGCCAAGCCGCGTTCGGACGCACCGCCGCCGGCGCCGGCACGGCAAGCGGCACTGACTGGGTGGTCGACTGGATATCGGGGCGACTGGGTAGAGTCGACTGTTAGTCGACTGCCCTTGATTCAGCCACCGAAAACCCCGCGCTTCGCGCGATAGTCGACCAACGGTCGACTCTACCTCGCTGCCTTCTACGCCTCAGCGCGACCGCACGAAGCCGGCGTAGAGCGCGAACAGCTGCTGGAAGTACCGCCGCGTCACTCGATTGCGCATGACACCCTCGCCCATGAAAAGTTGGTCGGGCCCAGGGTGGGAAGGCCGGTCCGGTCCCTTCCCACGGCCGGGCCGCGTGGGCGTATTGGGCCGCAAAGGCGTTGCAGGGACATGACCGGGCGGCGTAGCGCGTGTGGCACAGGCCGGCGGGCGGTAGAGCCGGCCGCTGGCCGGCTGCAGTGGCGGTGGACATGATTGCGGTTGCCGGCCAGCGGCCGGCACTACCCGTTTCCGCTTTGCGGAAACAGAAACGCGCCCCGGGGGGCGCGCTTCTGCAGCTGGAATCGGAAAGAAGGCTTACGCCTTCTTTTCCGCTTCCAGCTGCTTGCGGATCTGCGCATCCACCGCTGCAATGGCGGTCATGTTCAGGATCCTGCGCGAGGTCGCGCTGGTGGTCAGGATATGCACCGGCTTGTTCACGCCCATCAGGATCGGGCCGATCGCCACGCCGTCGGTGAACACACGCACCAGGTTGTAGGCGATGTTGGCCGCTTCCAGGTTCGGCAGCACGAACAGGTTGGCGCGACCCTGCAGGGTCGAGCCCGGCAGCAGCTTCTGGCGCAGCGCTTCGTCCCATGCGGTGTCACCCTGCATTTCGCCGTCCACGTTCAGACGCGGGTTGCGCTTGAGCAGCAGCTCGCGCACCTGGCGCATCTTCAGCGCGTCCTTGGAATCGTGGCTGCCGAAGTTGGAGTGCGACAGCAGCGCCACCTTCGGCTCGATGCCGAACAGCTTCATGCGGTAGGCCGCCTGCAGGGTCGCTTCGCACAGCTGCTCGGCGGTCGGGTCTTCCTGCACGTGGGTATCGACGAAGAAGAACACGCCCTGCTGGTTGATCACGCCGGTCATCGCCGAGGTCGAGGTGACCTTCGGCTCCAGCGGCAGCACGCTGCGCACGTAACCCAGCTTCTTGTGGAAGCGGCCGACGATGCCGGTCAGCATCGCATCGGCTTCGCCACGGGCCACCATCACTGCAGCGATCAGGGTCGGGCGCGAACGCATCAGGTTCTTCGCCGCGGCCACGGTCACGCCACGACGGCCGGTCAGGCCGTGGTAGTACTGCCAGTACTCGTTGAAGCGCGGGTCGTCGTTGATGTTGGTGACTTCAACGTTCTCGCCGATCTTCAGGCGCAGGCCGAGGCGCTCGATGCGCGACTCGATCACTTCCGGGCGGCCGATCAGGATCGGGTGCGCCAGGCCGTCATCGACCACGTTCTGCACCGCCTGCAGCACCACTTCCTCTTCGCCCTCGGCATACACAACGCGCTGCTTGTCGCTGCGCGCGCGGTCGTAGACCGGCTTCATCATCAGGCTGGTGCGGTAGACGAACTGGGCCAGCTTGTCGCGGTAAGCGCCCATGTCGTCGATCGGGCGCGAGGCCACGCCCGAGTCCATCGCGGCCTGGGCCACGGCGGCCGACAGCTCCACCAGCAGGCGGCGGTCGAACGGGCGCGGGATCAGGTATTCACGACCGAAGCTCGGGGTCTCGCCGCCATAGGCCGAACCCATGTCGGTGGCCGCACGACGCGCCAGCGCCGCGATGGCGCGCACGCAGGCGATCTTCATTTCCTCGTTGATCGCGGTCGCGCCCACGTCCAGCGCACCACGGAACAGGTACGGGAAGCACAGCACGTTGTTGACCTGGTTCGGGTAGTCCGAACGGCCGGTGCCGATGATCGCGTCCGGACGGGCGGCGCGCGCCAGTTCCGGCATGATTTCCGGGGTCGGGTTGGCCAGCGCGAAGATCACCGGATCCGGCGCCATGGTCTTGACCATGTCGGCAGTCAGGATGCCCGGCGCAGACAGGCCCAGGAAGATGTCCGCGCCGTCGACGATCTCGGCCAGGGTGCGCTTGTCGGTGTCGCGCGCATAGCGCTGCTTTTCCGGGTCCAGGTCGGTACGACCGGTGTGGATCACGCCCTCGCGGTCGAAGGCCAGGATGTTCTCCGGCTTCAGGCCCAGCTGCACCAGCATGTTCACGCAGGAAATGCCAGCTGCGCCCATGCCCGTGGTCGCCAGCTTCACTTCCTCGATCTTCTTGCCGGTGATCGCCATGGCGTTGAGCACCGCTGCGCCGACGATGATCGCCGTGCCGTGCTGGTCGTCATGGAACACCGGGATCTTCATGCGCTCGCGCAGCTTGCGCTCGACCACGAAGCATTCCGGTGCCTTGATGTCTTCCAGGTTGATGCCGCCGAAGGTCGGCTCCAGCGAGGCGATGATGTCGACCAGCTTGTCCGGGTCGGTTTCATCCACTTCGATGTCGAACACATCGATGCCGGCGAACTTCTGGAACAGCACACCCTTGCCTTCCATCACCGGCTTGCCGGCCAGCGCGCCGATGTTGCCCAGGCCCAGCACCGCGGTGCCGTTGGAGATCACCGCCACCAGGTTGCCGCGGGCGGTCAGCTCGCTGGCCTGCTGCGGGTCGGCCTTGATCGCTTCACAGGCGTACGCCACGCCCGGCGAATACGCCAGCGACAGGTCGCGCTGGGTCAGCATGGGCTTGGTAGCGGAAACCTTGATCTTTCCCGGCGGGGACATCCGGTGGTAATCGAGGGCGGCCTGTTTGAAATCTTCGTTGGACATCGATGTGGGTTACATGAATGGGCAGAAGGGACAGGGGATGATACCCCCGTTGGAGCGTCTGGACCTGTCGCTATCCTGTCGCAGGCATGCTGCGACCGCACAATTCCGTGCCGTATGCGACGGTACCGCGACACCAGCTTCGGTGCGTCCCATGACAGCCATGGGACGCCTTGAAACGCCGCGGGGCCGTACCACTGTCGTGATCGGCCCCGCGGTACCACACACCTGGATCAGCCCCTGGCCGGCAGCGCCTCGGGCACGGCATCGATCAGCGGCGGCAGTTCGCTTTCGCGGCCATCCAGCGCCAGCTTCAGGCGGTTGCGGTCCAGCGCCCCCTCCCAGCGCGACACCACCACGGTGGCCACGGCATTGCCGATGAAGTTGGTCAGCGAGCGGCATTCGCTCATGAAGCGGTCCACGCCCAGGATCAGCGCCATGCCGGCCACCGGCACCTCCGGCACCACGGCCAGGGTGGCGGCCAGGGTGATGAAGCCGGCGCCGGTGACGCCGGCCGCGCCCTTGGAGCTGAGCATGGCGACCAGCAGCAGGGCAATCTGATGGCCCAGGGTCAGTTCGGTGTTGGTGGCCTGGGCGATGAACAGCGCCGCCAGGGTCATGTAGATGTTGGTGCCGTCCAGGTTGAACGAGTAGCCGGTCGGGACCACCAGGCCCACCACCGACTTGCTGCAGCCGGCGCGTTCCATCTTCTCCATCAGCGACGGCAGCGCCGACTCCGACGAGGAGGTGCCCAGCACCAGCAGCAGTTCGGCCTTCAGGTAGCGCGCCAGCTTGAACACCGAGAAGCCGCACAGGCGGCAGACCAGGCCCAGGATGACCGCCACGAACAGGAAGGCGGTGAGGTAGAACGAACCCACCAGCCAGGCCAGGTTGATCAGCGAGCCAACACCGTACTTGCCGATGGTGAAGGCGATTGCGCCGAAGGCACCGATCGGCGCGGCCTTCATCAGGATGTGGACCAGCTTGAACACCGGGGCGACCAGCGCCTCCAGGAAGTTCACGATCGGCTTGCCCTTCTCGCCCACCGATGCCAGCGCGATGCCGAACAGCACGGCCACGAACAGCACCTGCAGGATGTTGCCATCGACGAACGCGCTGAGCAGCGTCTTCGGGATGATGTCCATCAGGAAGCCGACCAGGGTCAGGTCATGCGACTTCTCGACGTAGCTGTGCACCGCGGTCTGGTCCAGCTCGGCCGGGTTGATGTTCATGCCGGCGCCGGGCTGCACCACGTGCGCCACGATCATGCCGACGATCAGCGCCAGCGTGGAGAAGAACAGGAAGTACGCCATCGCCTTGGCGAATACGCGGCCCACCGTGCGCAGGTGGGTCATGCCGGCGATGCCGGTGACGATGGTCAGGAAGATCACCGGTGCGATGATCATCTTCACCAGGTTGATGAAGGCATCGCCGAGCGGCTTCATCTTCTCGCCGATCAACGGTTCGTAGTGGCCGAGGATGGCGCCCAGGACGATCGCCACGATCACCTGGAAGTACAGCTGGCGATAGATCGGCAACGGCTTTGCAGGCACCGGTGCTGCGGTCGGGATGTGCATGGCGGACTCCGGAAGGGGCGTTTTCAGGCACGTACGGCCCCGGGACTGCACGGGAACCGTTACCGTGGAAACTGACCGCAGGCCCTGTGCAGCACGCGCAGGGGGTGCGACCAATGGACGCCTTTGTACGCGCCGGGCACGCTGGCGCAGATAACCTATTGGTACTAGCCCCCCGGTTCAGGTGGCCGCGGTGCCTACACTGGCGCCGCACCGCCCGATCACGGGGAGGCCGGTGGCCCGAGCTGAACGGCCGGGCGCGTCATTGCGAAAGTTCCGGCCCTTGCGGCCGTTGTTGTCCTGTCCACACGCAATCTGAGAGAGCCGCACCCAACATGCGCCCGATTCCCACCTTGCTGGCCCTGTCGCTGGCCGCGCTTCCCGCCTTCGCTTCGGCTGCCGATTTCGACAACTGGCCGACCAAGTACGCCTTCGGCGACGGCACCGAGCTGGCCGCTACCGCCAACATCGCCTACGACTACAACGATTTCTCCTCGGGCAGCGGCCTTGAGGACGACGACGCCGTGCGCCGCAAGGAGTTCGGTGCGACGCTGAAGAAGAAGGGCGTCTACGACGCGATGGTCTATTACGACTTCCAGTCCGATACCTGGCTGGACGTGTTCGTGCGCTTCGAAAGCAAGGCCTTCTTCGGCCGCGACATCGGCCGCTTCCGCTTCGGCTACATGAAGACCCCGGTCGGCCTGGACGCGAACACGTCCTCGCGCGCCGGCAGCTTCCTGGAAACCGCACTGCCGGTGCAGGCCTTCTACGCTGGCCGCCGCACCGGCGTGGAATGGGTGCTTGAGCGCCCGCAGTACCTGCTGCAGGCCGGCGCCTATGGCGGCAAGGACCTGCAGGGTGACAACCCGGGCACCACCCAGGCCGTGCGTGCGGTGTGGACCCCGGTGAAGGCGCCGGGTGACGTGATCCACCTGGGCCTGGCCTACTCGCAGGAAAATCCGCGCGGTTACAGCGATGGCCGTGACGTGCACCACGAGGCCAGCGCGCGCCTGCGCGCGCGTCCGGAAGCAGGCCTGACCGACATCCGCTATGTCGATTCCGGCGCGCTGGTCACCGCCGACCAGATCCGCCGCACCGGCCTGGAAGGCATCTGGATCCGCGGCCCGTTCTCGGTTCAGGCCGAAGCCCTGCGCGCCACGGTCACCCGCCATGACGGCAAGCCCGACTACACCGGCAGCGGCCAGTACGCGATGGCGAGCTGGGTGCTGACCGGCGAATCGCGCCCGTACAACGCCGGTGCGGTGGCCAACATCAAGCCGGCGCACGACTACGGCGCGGTGGAACTGGTGGCCCGTTACAGCCGCATGGACCTCGACGATGGCAGCATCCTCGGCGGCCGCCAGCACGACCTCACTCTGGGTGCGAACTGGTACCTGACCAGCCACTTCAAGTTCCAGGCCAACTACGTCAAGGTCGACGCCAGCCGTCGCGGCGTGCACAGCACGCCGGAGATCTTCGAACTGCGCGCGCAGATGCACTTCTGACCCCTTCCACGTCAGATCCCGGCGGGCGTGCACGCCACGCCCGCCGGCCCTGCGTAGACTGCCGCCATGTACTGGCTCAGCCGCCACCGGATGCTGTTGCTGACCATCGCGGTGATGGTCGGCGGCACCGTGCTGTGTGCGGTCGCCGCCGGCCACTACGCCTGGCGGCGCGCCCTCGGCGAGGAAAGCAGCCAGGTACAACGCCAGCTGCAGTTGTATGGCCAGGGCCTGCAGCAGCGCATCGACCGCTTCGGCACCTTGCCGCAGGTACTGGCACTGGATCCGGATCTGCTGCACGCGCTGCGCGTACCGCCCTCGCCCACCGAACGGCAGCGGCTGAACCTCAAGCTGCAACGCGCCAATGAAGTCACCCGTGCCTCGACCCTGACCCTGGTCGGTCACGATGGCGTGGCGGTGGCGGCGAGCAACTGGGACCAGCCGACCACCAACGTCGGTGAGAACTACAGCTATCGTCCCTATTACCGCCAGGCGCTGGCCCAGGGCCGCGGCCGCTTCTACGGCATCGGCATGACCACCGGCGTGCCCGGCTACTACCTGTCGCAGGCCATCGAGGAAGACGGCAAGCGGCTCGGCGTGGTGGTGATCAAGGTCGAGCTGTCGGCACTGGAGCAGGAGTGGCTGAGCAGCCCTGACGTGGTGCTGGCCAGCGACGACCACGACGTGGTGTTCCTGGCCAACCGTGACAGCTGGCGCTACCGCCTGCTGCGCCCACTGGGCGCCGATGAGCGCCGCGAGATGCTGGACGCCCGCCAGTACGCCGATCGCACCCTGCAGCCACTGCGCGCACGTACCGAGGATGTACTGGCCGATGGCGGCCGCATGGTGCGCCTGCTGGATCCGGCATTGCCGCAGCCGATGCTGTGGCAGAGCCTTGCGCTGCCGGCCGAAGACTGGAACCTGCACCTGCTGCACGACGCCAGTGCCGCCACCGCCGCCGGCCGTGCGGCCGCGCTTACCGGAGGTGCCGCATGGCTGGCGCTGGGCTTCCTGGTGCTGTTCATACAGCAGCGCCGGCGCCTGGCCAAGCATCGCCTGCGCAGCCGCCGCGAGCTGGAAACCCTGCTCAAGCAGCATGCACAGGAACTGCGCACCGCACAGGATGGCCTGCTGCAGGCCGCCACCGATGCCGACAGCGGCCTCAGCCGCAGCCTTGAACACCTGCCGCAGGGCGTGGTGGTGATCGACCGGGACCTGCGTCTGGTCGCATGGAATTCACGCTACCTGGAACTGTTCCGTTTCCCGCTGGACCTGGTGCGCGTGGGGCGGCCCATCGAGGAACTGTTCCGCTTCAACGCACGCCGTGGCCTGCTCGGTCCCGGCCCGGTCGACGAGGCCATCGAGCGTCGCCTCAACCACCTGCGCAGCGGCCGTCCGCACATGCGCGAAAGTGAGAAGGACGACGGTACGGTGCTGGAAATCCGCGGCAACCCGCTGCCCGACGGCGGTTTCGTCACCAGCTACGCCGACATCACCAGCTACAAGAATGCTGCACGCGAACTGCGCTCGCTGGCCGATGCACTGGAACACCGCATCGCCGAACGTACCCACGACCTGGACGAAGCACGTCGCGAAGCCGAGCAGGCCAACCGCTACAAGACCCGCTTCGTCGCCTCGGCCGTGCACGACCTGCTGCAACCGCTCAACGCAGCACGCATGTTCGTCTCGGTGCTGCGCGGCAAGCTGAGCGACCCGGCGCAACAGCAGACCAGCGATCACATCGACGCTGCATTGGCCGCGCAGGATGCGATCCTCAACAGCCTGCTGGATATCGCGCGGTTGGAATCGGGCAGCCTGCCGACCCGTGTGCAGGCGTTCCGGCTCGGGCCGCTGCTGCAGACACTGGCGCGCGAATTCGGCATCGCCGCGCAGTCACGTGGCCTGGTGGTGGACTGGGTCGATACCGATGCGGTGGTGGTCAGCGATGAAGCGCTGCTGCGCCGCATCCTGCAGAATTTCCTGTCCAACGCGCTGCGCTACAGCGAGCGCGGTCGCGTGCTTCTGGGCTGCCGTCGCCGCGAAGGCCTGCTGTGGATCGAAGTGCACGACCAGGGCCCCGGCATTCCCGATGCGCTGCAGGGCGAGATCTTCGAGGAATTCCGCCGCCTGCACGACGGCCAGCAGCGCGGTGCCGGCCTTGGCCTGGCCATCGTCGACCGCATCGGCCGCCTGCTCGGACATCCGATCCGGCTGCGCTCGCAGCTGGGCCAGGGCAGCGTGTTCGCCGTGGGCGTGCCGTTCGGCGACGCGGGCGCGATTCCCGCCACCGCGCCCGCGCCGGTGCTGGCGCAGGAACCGGCGGCGGACAACCCGCTGCGAGGGCGCCGTGTGTGGGTAATCGATGACGATCCGCACGTGTGCGCGGCCAGCCGCGCGCTGCTGGAGCGGTGGGGCTGCGAGGTGCTGCTTGCCGATGGCCCGCAGGCAGCGCTGCAGTTGGCCACGACGACAACCGTGCCGGAGCTGGTGCTGCTGGATGTGCGCATGGGTGACCACCACGGCCCGGTGCTGTACGAGACATTGGCAGAGCTGTGGCGGGCCCGCCCGCCGGTGGTGCTGGTCACTGCCGAGCGCGATGCGGGATTGCGTGAGATGGCTGCCGAGCGTGGCTGGGGAATGATGGCCAAGCCGGTGAAACCGCCGGCGCTGCGGGCGCTGATGAGTCAGTTGCTGATCCGGCATCGCGGGTAGTTTCCAGCCAACGGCGCAGCCCCTCGTGGGTGGTGTCTGGTTGGTCGTGGAAAGCAGAAGCCGTGGGTGGGCCGGTCGGGTTGGGTGCACGGGGGACGCCGTGAATCCATCCCTGGAGGCTTGGCAGCCGCATCCATGCGGCTGACACCCCCGCGAACCCAACCCGACCGGCCTCTGACAGATTTCGGTGGCCTGCCACCCACGGAGAAGAAAAAGAAGAACAAAAGCCGGTCGCGCGCTGCGCTTGCTCGTGTAGAGCCGAGCCCATGCTCGGCATCGCGGACTGACCGCAAAGCAGCCGAGCGTGGGCTCGGCTCTACAAAAGGCGGCCTGCCAGGCCGCCTTTGCTTTTGATCTTCTTTTCTCTTCCGTGGATGAATGCGCACGGAACCTGTCCGTGGCCGGGCAGGTGGGCTGCGCAGGGGCGTGAGCCGCATGGGCCCGAGGCATGCCTCGGGCGGGTTGGGCAGGACGCCCAACCCCGGTCTTGCCGTGTGCGCAGGACTGCGCACACGAGCAAGCGGCGACCGAGCTTACATGGACGTACTTGCAGCGACCCCTGCGCAGTCCACCTGCCCGGCCTCACCCATGAACTGCTCTACGTGTCCACCCACGAGGGGCTGCGCCGTTGGCTGGAAACTACAACCCGATGCCGGCGTCGCCCTCGGGCTCCAGCGACTTCACCAGCACCGCCGCCTGCGTGCGGCTATGGCATTCGAGCTTCTTCAGGATCGCGGTGACATGCACCTTCACCGTGTTTTCCGCCAGCCCCAGCGTGTAGGCGATCTGTTTGTTGAGCAGCCCGTCGGCCAGGCACAGCAGCACGCGGAACTGCTGCGGGGTCAGCTGCGCCAGGCGGCTGGCCAGCAGGGCGTCGGCCTCGGAGCGTTCGGCGGCCATCGCCGGGAACCACAAGCCGCCATCAAGGACCGCCTGCACCGCCTCGCCGATGGTCTCGGCCGGGGCCGACTTCGGGATGAAACCGGCGGCACCGAACTGCTGGGCGCGGCGGATCACACGGGGGTGGTCGTTGGACGAGAGGATCACCACCGGAATGTCCGGATGCGAGCCGCGCACGTGCAGCAGCGCGGAGAAACCGTGTGCACCGGGCATGGTCAGGTCGAGCAGCACCAGGTCCACGTCCGGGTGCGCGTCGAGGGCTTCGGCCAATGCCTCGGCGCTGGCGACCTCGCGCACCTGCGCCAGCGGCAGGCTCTGCCGCAATGACTGCACCACCGCCGAACGCAGCAGCGGGTGGTCATCGGCGATCAGGATGGTGTATTCGCTCATGCCGCCATTGTACGGGCAGGCCGTCGCCTCAGCGCCCTGCCGGCTCCACGCTGCTGCGCCAGGCATCGAGGAACTGGCGGCGCTTGAGTGCATCCAGGTACACCAGCAGGCCCGGGCCCAGCTGGATCGGGCGGCGGCTGCGGCCGGGCGCATCGTCGCCACGTGCGCTGCCGGTGACGATCGGCATCAGCCGTGCCTCGCGTGACAGCACCTGCTGGCCACGCGGCGACAACAGGTAGTCGAGGAAGCGCCGGGCTTCTTCCGGGTGTGGGCCGGTGCGTGGAATCACCGCGGTACGCAGTACCACCAGCGTGTAGTCCTCGGGCTCCACAATCGCCAGCGGAGCACCCGCGTCGATGCGCGCCTGCGCGTAAGAGCCGAGCACGTTGTAGACCAGCGACAGCTGTCCGCTGGCCACCTTGTCCAGCAGCACGCCGGTGCGCTCCTCGCGCACCACGTCGTTGTCGCCCAGCGCGCCCAGCAGCGCACCGGCGATGCTGCCACGCTGCGCATCCTGCGTAGACAGCAGGTAGCCGACGCTGCTGCGTTCGATGTCATAGGTGCCGACCCTGCCCCGCAGGGTGCGCCTTCGGCGCGCAACCGGTCCAGCAGTTGCCGGCGCGTGTGCGGCACCTTCGCAGCCGTCAGCGCGCGGGTGTTGTAGACCATCACCACCGGCTCATAGCTGATGCCGAATGCCTCGTTGCGCCACTGCGCCCAGGCCGGCAGCGCGGCGGTCTGAGCGGAGCGGTGCGGCAGTGCATGACCATCGTTGACCAGCTTGGTCTGCAGGTCCATGCCACTGGAGATCAGCAGGTCCGGCGATGCCGGTCCGCCGCGGTCGTGCAGGTACCGCGCGTACAGGTCCTGGGTGATGATGTCCTCGTACACCACTTCGGTGCCCGGGTGCAGCCGCTGGTAGTCGGCGATGACCACCGCGAACACTTCGATGTCGGTGGTGCCGTGGATGCGCAGCTGCGCCGTGGTCTTTGCCTGTGCGGGAAAACGGCGCACATCGCCGGGCGCGGCCAGCACCGGCAGGGCCAACAGCAGGGCAACGGCGGTGGCGAACAGGCGGATCATGAACTGCTCCGGGGCAGGCGGATGGTAGCGATCAAACCACCCTGCGGACGGTTGCTGAGATCGATGCGGCCGCCATGGCTGTCGACCACGCGCTTGACGATGGCCAGGCCCAGCCCGGCGCCGCCGGACGGCGCGCCCTCGCCACGGGCGAAGCGCTCGAACACGCGTTCGGCATCGGCGGCGGCAATGCCGGCACCGTGGTCGGCGATGGTCAGCACGGCCTGCCCGCCTTCCACGGTCAATGCGATCTGCAACGGACCGTCGCCGCCGTACTTGAGTGCATTGTCGACCAGGTTCTTGATCGCCTCGCGCAGCAGCAGCGCATCGCCATGCACCTGTACCGGCTCGGCAGTCATCGCCAGCTGCACGCGCGGCGCCGGGCCGGCCTGCGGCAGCGCTTCATGCAGGGCCTGGTGCACGGTCTCGGCCAGATCCACTGCAGCAAAGCGCTGCAGATGCGAACGATGGATCACGCTGGCATCGCTGAGCAACTGATTCAACAACCGGCTCATGTGGGTGGCGTTGCGCTCGATCGCCTGCAGGCTGCGCCGCATGTCTTCGGGATCGTCGTCATCCAACGCCAGCTGTGCCTGCGCACGCAATGCCGCTAACGGCGTGCGCATCTGGTGCGCGGCCTCGGCCATGAACGCGCGCAGCGTCTCGTTGCTGCTGGACAGCCGTTCCATGAAGCGGTTCAACGCCGCCACCATCTGGTCCATCTCGCGCGGTACACGGGCATCCAGCGGCTTCAGGTCAGAGGGCTCGCGGCGTGACAGCTCGCGTTCCACCCGCACCAATGGCCGGAATGCGCGATGCACGCCAAAGGCCACCAGCGCCAGCAGCAGGCCGGACAGCACACCGATCGCCAGCAGTGCGCGGTTGACCATGTCCTGCGCGACCGCTTCACGCGCACGCCGGGTCTGGCCGACCTGCACCTGTACTTCGCCCTGCGCCGAGGCGGCGGCGAAACTGCGGCCGACCACCACGAAGCGCACGGTCTCGCCGCTGTAGGCGGCATCGAACAACTGCGGTTGCGTGCCGGGCCGGCGAGGCGGCGCCGGCAGGTCGCCATAGCCGGTGATCAGGTTGCCACGGCTGTCGGCGACCCGATAGAACACGCGGTCTTCCGGGGCCATCGCCAGCAGGTCCAGCGCCGCATAGGGCAGATCGACCTGCCATTGGCCATCGACCAGGGCCACCGAATCGGCAATGGACAACGCCGAGGACACCAACAGGTGATCGTAGGAACGGTTGGCGGCGCGCTGGCCATAGCCGCGCGCGGCAAACAGCAGAGCCACCGCGAACACCGCCAGCAACGCGCCGAGGTAGAGCAGCAGCGTGCGCCGCAGCGAGCCCGGTGCGGCGTTCGCGGTACGCGCGTCAGCCATCGGCGTCGGCGCTGTCATCACTGGCTTCCAGCAGGTAGCCAACGCCGCGCACCGTGGTGATGCGCAGCGGTGCACCTGCCAGCTTCTTTCTCAGGCGCCCCACATACAGCTCGATGGCATTCGGGCCGGCCTCGTCATCGAAGCCGAACAGCCCGTTGCCTATCTCATCCTTGCCGACCACCTGGCCGAGGCGGCCGACCAGGATCTCCAGCAGCCGGTACTCGCGGTTCGGCAGTTCGATCGGTTCGCCGTCGAGGCTGACCCGGTGCGCGGCATTGTCGAACTGGAAGCCACCGATCTGCACCACTTCGCTGGCCTGGCCGCGCGCGCGTCGCAGCAGCACGCGGCAGCGCGCTTCGAACTCGCGGAAATCGAACGGCTTGCCCAGGTAATCGTCGGCGCCGACGTCCAGCGCCTGCACACGGTCTTCGATGCCGTCGCGCGCGGTCAGCATCAGCACCGGTGTGCTGTCGCCGCGCTCGCGCATGCCGGCCAGCACGCGCAGGCCATCGAGCTTGGGCAGGCCGATATCCAGCACCACCAGGTCGAAGCTCTGGTAGCGCAGCACGCTGGCGGCGGCCAGGCCATCGGCCTGCCAGTCCACGGCGTGGCCGCTGCGACGCATGCGACGGATGATCGCATCGGCCAGATCCGGGTTGTCTTCGACCAGCAGCAGGCGCATGGGCACACGGGTGGGAGGGGAAACGAATGCTACCGCATGCCGCCGCCGCGCTTGCCGGGCGTGGCCCAGTGAGCGCAGTGGCCGGTTTTACGCTGCACCGCACAATCCGTTGACAGGACGATGACAGCTACGGCAACCCAGACTGCGGCCGCGCACCGTCCGGTGCCCACGATTGCCGCGCGCCTGGCGCGCACCTGGGAGGGTTTGTGGAATTCACGTTTGCCTGGCGGCGTCCTGCCGCCATGATGGCTCTGGCTGCCCTGTCGGCGCCGGCCTTCGCCGCCGAAGACGACCGTCCGGTCACCGCCACCCTCGGTGGCCGCCTGCACCTGGACTTCGCCACCTTCGACAACGACAACCGCGGTACGCCGAACAAGGACGACACCGAGATCCGCCGTGCCTGGGTCGATGTGTCCGGCAAGTTCTTCGTGGTCGACTACAAGCTGGAAGCCGACTTCTCCGGCGACCGCGTCGAGGCCAAGGACGTGTACCTGGCACGCAGCTTCGGCAAGGCCGGCAAGCTGACCGTCGGCCAGTTCAAGCAGTACTTCTCGCTGGATGACCGCACCAGCTCCAACTACGGGAGCTTCCTGGAGCGCGGCAACGCCGGCACCACGCTGGCGCCGCTGTACCGCCTGGGTGCGTCGTGGCAGGCCAACCCCGGCGACTTCACCTGGGCGGCCAGCATCTACAGCCTGGAAAGCATCGACGCCTGGCAGGTGAAGGGCCGTGCCGCCGGTGGCCGCGTCACCTGGGCGCCCTCGCCCAGCGATGGCGACGTGCTGCACCTGGGCCTGTCGCTGGCCCGTGAGGCCTATGACAACCCGGGCGCCAATGGCGTGCCTGGCCTGCGCATCCGCCCGCGCCCGGCCGGCCACCTGTCCGACGAGAGCCGCCTGACCCTGGTCGACTTCTCCGCCGGCCGCGATACCGACGTCAACAAGTGGTCGCTGGAATACGCGCAGGTGCGCGGCCCGCTGTCGTGGCAGGGCGAGTTCAGTGGCGCCACCTTCGACGACGGCGCGCAGCGTGGCGACGTGATGGCGGCCTACGGCATGCTCAGCTGGTTCGTCACCGGCGAAAGCCGCGCCTACGACCGCAAGACCGGCCGCTTCGCGCGGGTGAAGGACATCCGCCACAAGGCCGGTGCCTTCGAAGTGGCGCTGCGCTACGACCAGATGTGGGGCGCACAGCACCTCGACGGTGCCCCCGACCTGCGCCGCGGCAGCACCGAAGCATGGACGCTGGGTGGCAACTGGTACCTGCGCGACAACCTGCGCTTCATGCTCAACGTGATCGAAAGCCGCAACCGCGACCGCCTGGCCGGGGTCACGGTGGACCGCACGCGTGCGGTCACCGGCCGCCTGCAGTACGACTTCTAGGCCCGACATTCCGGGCATTCCGCCCGGGCCCCTTCCACTCCCCCACGTCCTGTTTTCGCAAGGAGTCCGCAGATGATGCTGAGCATCCTCGGCTTTGGCATGGTCATTACGTTCATGTACTTGATCATGAGCAAACGCCTGTCGCCGCTCGTCGCCCTGATCACCATCCCCATCCTGTTCGCGCTGATCGGCGGCTTCGGCGCCAACATCGACGAGATGATGCTGGAGGGGATCAAGAAGATCGCGCCGACCGGTGTGATGCTGATGTTCGCCATCCTCTACTTCGGGGTGATGATCGACGCCGGCCTGTTCGATCCGCTGGTGCGGGTGATCCTGCGCTTCGTCAAGGGCGATCCGATGAAGATCGTGCTCGGCACCGCGGTGCTGGCGATGCTGATCTCGCTGGACGGTGATGGCTCGACCACCTACATGATCACCGTCTCGGCGATGCTGCCGCTGTACCAGCGGCTGGGCATGAACGCACTGAACATGACCTGCGTGACCATCCTCGCCGGCGGCGTGATGAACCTGACCCCGTGGGGCGGCCCGACCGCCCGCGCGGCCACCGCGCTGCACGTGGACCCGGCCGATGTGTTCGTGCCGCTGATCCCGTCGATGGTGATCGCCTGTGCCGGCGTGCTGCTGCTGGCCTGGTACCTGGGCCTGAAGGAACGCCGTCGCCTCGGCGTGGTGACCCTGCCCAAGGGCGGCAGCTGGATGGACAACAGCGTGTCCGACGACAGCAACCCGCTGCCGACCGTGGAAGACGCCGAGGACATCAAGCGTCCGAAGCTGCTGTGGGTCAACCTGGCCCTGACCGTGGCGCTGATGACCGCGCTGATCATCGGCGTGCTGCCGATGCCGGTGCTGTTCATGGTCGGCTTCGCCATCGCCCTGGTGATCAACTACCCGAACCTGGCCGAGCAGCGCCGCCGCGTGGTCAACCACGCCGGCAACGTGCTGTCGGTGGTGTCGCTGATCTTCGCCGCTGGCATCTTCACCGGCATCCTCAACAACACCGGCATGGTCGAAGCGATGTCGCACAGCTTCCTGGCGGTGATCCCGGAATCGTGGGGGCCGTACCTGGCGGTGATCACGGCGGTGGCGTCGATGCCGTTCACCTTCTTCATGTCCAACGACGCGTTCTACTTCGGCGTGCTGCCGATCCTGTCCGAAGCCGCCGGCAACTACGGCATCACCCCGGTGGAAATGGCGCGCGCCTCGCTGGCCGGTCAGCCGGTGCACCTGCTCAGCCCGCTGGTGCCGTCCACCTACCTGCTGGTTGGCCTGGCCAAGGTCGAGTTCGCCGATCACCAGAAGTTCACCCTGAAGTGGGCCATCGCCATCTCGATGCTGCTGATGGTCGGCAGCCTGCTGTTCGGCCTGTACCCGCTCGCGGCCTGACCCCTTACCAAGGAGCCTTCTGCAATGACGCTTCGAATCGCTTACGTCACCAGCGGCATGGGCAGTGTCGGTACTGCCATCTGCCAGAGCCTGGCCCGCAGCGGCCACACCGTGGTCGCCGGTTGCGCGCCGAACTCACCGCGCAAGGCCAACTGGCTGCGCGAGCAGCGCGAACAGGGCTTCGACTTCATCGCCTCCGAAGGCAACGCGACCGACTGGGCCTCGACCAGCGCGGCGTTCGCCAAGGTCCGCGCCGAAGTCGGCGAGGTGGATGTACTGGTCAACAATTCCGGCGGCAGCCGCGACCTGCTGTTCCGGCAGATGACGGTGGAGGACTGGAACGCGGTGATCGCCTCCAACCTCAATGCGCTGTTCAACCTCACCAAGCAGGTCGTCGACGGCATGGCCACGCGTGGCTGGGGCCGCATCATCAACATTGGTTCGGTCAGCGCCCACAAGGGCCAGATCGGCCAGGTGAACTACGCCACCGCCAAGGCAGCGATGCACGGCTTCAGCCGAGCCCTGGCCGCGGAAGTGGCCTCGCGCGGGGTGACCGTCAACACGTTGTCGCCGGGCTATATCGCCAGCCAGGCCATCAGCAGCTTCCCGCCGGATGTGCTGGACCGGCTGGCCGCCTCGGTGCCCGTGCGCCGCCTCGGCCGCCCGGAGGAAGTAGCCGGCCTGTGCGCGTGGCTGGCCTCGGATGAAGCCTCGTACGTGACCGGCGCCGACTATCCGGTCAACGGTGGCCTGTACATGGGTTGAGCCCGTCTCCACGCAGCGCGTGGACCGCCTCCCCCACGGAGTGCGCGGGGCCGGTGAACCTTCGCTTGCGAGGGGGATCCGGCCCCTTTTTGTTTCTGCATTTCTGAGACGCACTTCCCGATGCATCGGCAGAACCGGTGCTATACCTGCCAGCGCTTGCCGCGCCCAATGGACGAACGGCTGACATCGCGGATCAAGGAGGTTGGCATGCGTGCAATGCTGATTGCGCTTCTTGCGGTCGCCACCACGCCACTGGCGGCAACCCCACCCGCTGCCACTGCAGAAGAGGCGGACGCAACCTGGCGGCTCGTGGAGCGCTGGTCCTTGCAACTGGCACGCTCTGACCTTGTCGCGCAGCTGTCACCACTGGCTCCGGCCGGCTCGCGTTCGGAAGCAGGAATGGGCCGGGGCGACAGCGCCACCATCGATCTGGCGCCATTCGTGGTCGCTGGGAGGATCAAGGGGCCTTCTGGACAGATCTACACCGATGCGTCGGGGCGAATCATCAAAGGCATTACGCTGTCGCTGGGCGGCGCCTGCATCTCACGAAAGCAGATGGGTCGTCGCTACCCCGACTTCAACGTCCTTTCCGTCCCGTCAGGGCATAGTCTGGACGAGTCGACGGTGTTCGGCACGGTACTGAACGGCATCCAGATCGGGTTCTCATTCTCCGAACATGATCGTGACTGCATGGACCAGCTCAAATTCAGGTGGCCCGGTGAGCGCTTCTGATTCTCTCCGGCATACCACCATGACGAACAGGTTGCAGGACGCACACCACTGCCCTGCATCGTTCGTTGGTTTTCCGTAAAGAAGGTTTCATGTTCCGTTCGCATAGTGGCCATGCACCGCGCACGCGTGCCGGTGACCACCCCCAATGCAACGGACCACCATGCAGACCCGACACCTGACGATCGCCGTGGCGATCGCGCTCTCCGCCGCCGCCAGCGCCCATGCCGCCACCGCCGCCGATGCCGGCGCCAGCACCGATGCCGCGCTGAGCGCGCAGACGCTGGATACCGTCTCTGTGATCGGTCAGGGCGAGACCCGCCAGGTGCAGCGCATCACCACCGTCGACAAGCAGGTGCTGCCGCCGGGCACCAGCGGCCAGAAGATCCTCGACCGCCTGCCGGGCGTGTCGGTGCAGTCCAACGACGCCTTCGGTGCCAACGAGGAATCGCAGACCATCAGCCTGCGCGGCTTCGACAAGAGCCGCCTGGGCTACACGCTGGACGGCATCCCGCTGGGCGACAACAGCTACGGCAACTACAACGGCCTGAGCATCGCCCGCGCGATCATCGCCGAGAACCTGGCCGGTGCCGAACTGTCGCAGGGCATCGGTTCGCTGGGCGTGGCCTCGACCAGCAACCTGGGCGGCACCATCCAGTACTTCTCGACGGACCCGTCCACCGAATTCGGCGGCCGCGCCAGCGTCACCGTTGGCGACAACAGCCAGCGCCGTGGCTACCTGCGCGTGGATACCGGCGACATCAACGGCTTCTCGGCCTATGTGTCCGGCGTGCACCAGGACCAGGACATGTGGGCCGCGCCGTACCAGAACCAGACCACCCGCCAGTTCAACGCCAAGGCGGTGTGGAATGTCGGCGACCACCGCTTCGGTGCGTTCGTGGCCACCTCGCGCGCCAGCCAGGCCAACTACGCCTACCTGTCCAAGGACATGCTGGCACGTGGCCTGGGCTATGACTGGAACATCTACGCGCCGGACTGGGATCGAGCCGTGGCTGCTGCGTACTGCGCGCCGGGAACTCTGGACCGCAGCAAGTGCAAGTTCAGCGGTGGCGTCACCAGCATCGACGATGCGTACTACCAGAGCCGTGCACTGCGTGACGACAACCTGTACTCGGTGGATGCCGACCTGCGCCTGGGTGAGCAGGGGCGCCTGAAGCTGCTGGCCTATCACCACGACAACCGTGGCCAGGGCCACTGGTGGGCACCGGGCCAGCCGTCCTACCCGGGCACCGACAAGATGCTGCCGATCTCGATCCGCAGCACCAACTACACGATCAACCGCGATGGCCTGACCGCCGCACTGTCGTGGACGGTCGGTATCCACGAGCTGGAAGCCGGCCTGTGGTACGAGCAGAACGACCACAACGTGTCGCGCAACTTCTACTACATCAGCGGCCCGTTCCTGGACGACCTGTACCTGAAGAACCCGGACCGTCTGCTGTTCAACCAGGACTTCGACATCCGCACGCGCCAGTTCTACGTGCAGGACCGCATGCGCTTCCTGGACCAGCGCCTGACCGTGGACGTCGGCATCAAGAGCCCCAACACCCGCATGCGCGCCACCGCCAACCCGGGTGTGGAAACCAGCATCGCCTCGGGCACGCTGACTGCCAAGGAATCGGTGCTGCCGCAGCTGGGCCTGGGCTTCAAGCTCAACGCCAACAACGAGCTGTTCGCCTCGTATGCCGAAAACATCGCTGCCTTCGTCGGCGGTGGCAGCGGCGGCCCGCTGCAGGTGTCGCCGGAATCGTTCGCGGCCAGCGTCGGCCTGGAGCCCGAGAAGTCGAAGAGCCTGGAAGCCGGTTTCCGTACTTTCGGTGAGAAGTACCAGGCGTCGATCGCTGCCTACAACGTGAAGTTCGACAACCGCCTGCTGTCGCTGAACCCGTGCTCGAGCATCGAAGTCGGCACGCGTCCGGAGTGCGTGACGCGCTTCATCAACGTCGGTTCGGTGAAGAGCTACGGCGCGGAACTGACCTTCATCCTCAAGCCGATCGACGGCCTGCAGTGGTACAACGCGCTGTCCTGGAACAAGACCACCTACGAGGACGACTACCTGTCCGGCGGCGCGGTAGTGCCGGTGGCCGGCAAGATCACCGTGGATACGCCGCAGCGCATGGCCTCCAGTGAAATCAGCTGGAACCGCGATGGCTTCTTCGCCAGCCTGCGTGCCAAGTACACCGGCAAGCGCTACTACACTTACACCAACGACCAGTCGGTGCCGGGCGTGACTACCTTCGACGCCGGTGCGGGCTACGATTTCGGCCCGGGCCTGGGCCTGCGTAACGTGCGGGTGTCGTTGAACGCGACCAACCTGACCAACAAGCGCTACGCCGGCCAGCTGAGCTCGTTCGCACCGACCGATCCGAAGGGCACGCGCTATGCGATCCATGCGAGTGCGCCGCGGCAGCTGTTCATGACGGTGGCGGCGGAGTTCTAAATCGAAAGCGGGCGCTGCGGCGCGTTGATTGTTCCTGCATGGCGTGGGTAGGCAGGCCCATGCAGGACACGCCGTAAACCCATCCATGGGGGCTCGATCGGCGCATCCATGCGCCTCACGGTCCTGCATGGGCCTGCCTACCCACGCTGGACAGTTCCCCGCGCCGGCGCGGAGGCAATTGAAAGCAAGAGCAAAAGCAAAAGCAAAGAGCCGGGCACTGCCCGGCTATTTGCTTTTCAAGCTTTTCAAACGCAATCCCTCTGGTGGATTGCTGGCCGTCTCGCAGGAAATTGTCTGGAGCGGGGGGCTTGCGCTGGCCAGGACCGTCCACGGCATGGATGCCGTGGCCGAGCCTTATCTGATCGGAATCTGGCAGCGTAGGCGTCGAGAGCCGGCGTGGGCCGCCGTGCGAGCCTAGATCTCGACGATCCGTAACCAGGATCGCGACGATCGCCATGTAGCTTGGCGCCCACGCCGGAATCTCCCTTGATCCGCCCGAACAGTTGCTGGAGCGACCACTCGAAGCGATAAGACTGGGCAAGCGGGGGAGCTCTCGACCCTTCCAGACTATACGGAGTCAGGTGATGAACGGGATCGGGATTGATGTCAGCAAGCGTCAGCTGGATATCGGTACGACGGACGGAGAAACCCTGCAGGTCAGCAACAACCGCTCCGGGTTTTCTGAACTGGATGTTTGGCTGAAGAAGCGTCCGACCCGCCAGATCGTGCTTGAAGCCACGGGTGGCTATGAGCAGCCGGTGCTGGATTTCCTGCACAAGGCCGGTCATCCGGTGGCCCGTGCCAATGCCTTGCGCGCCCGGAAACTGGCTCAGGGGTTGGGTCAGACTGCCAAAACCGACCGTTTGGATGCCTACGCGTTGGCGCAGATGGCCGCCCTGGTGAAGCTGCCTCCCTATCAGCCGCTGCAGTCTTGGCAGCAGAAGATGCGGGAGTTCGTTCGGGCACGTCGGCAGGCGATGGACGCCCTGACCATCGCGCGGCAACAGCAGGAAATGGTGCTTGATCGTGAACTGCGCCGACTACTGCAGGGCAACATCACCCGCCTACAAACGTTGGTTGAGCGTCTGGGCAAGCAGATCGTCGAGCAGGTTGGTCAGCAGCCTCAACTGAAGATGCTGAAGTCGATGAAGGGCGTAGGGCCTGTGCTGCAGGCAGTTCTAGCCAGCTATCTGCCAGAGCTTGGCAGGATCACTGGCAAGCGCATCGCCAGCCTGGTCGGGGTAGCCCCGATGTCCCACGACAGCGGCACGATGAGAGGAAAACGAAGCATCCACGGTGGAAGAGCCGAAATCCGGCAAGTGCTCTACATGGCGGCAATGTCGGCCATGCGGCATGAACCTCGGCTGCGCGATTTTTACCAGTCGCTACGAGCCCGCGGCAAGGAAGGCAAGGTGGCCATCGTGGCAGTGATGCGGAAGATGCTGGTCATCCTCAACGCCCGTGTGCGCGACGCTGAAAGCGGGCTAGTCCCCGCCTGAGGCGAGCCAGGGCGAAAGACCAAAGGCTGCCGGCCAGCGGCCGGCACTACCGTGCCCGTTTACCTGACGGGCCTGAGACTCTCCAGCAACACAGTTGCTACAGGGACGTACTTGCGGCGTGTCCTGGCCAGCGCAAGCCCCCCGCTCTCTCCGATATCAATCAAGACGCCACAAGCCGCCAACGCATTTCATTCCGGCGCCAGCTGGTCCATCCGTATCCGGTTGGCGAACAGCGAGAACGCCAGCATCCCGGCCAGGCCATTCGCCCGGCTCACCCAGTGCGGCAGCCAACGCGGCGGCTTCAGCACCCCCGCATCGAACAACGGCGCGAACGCGATCGCATCGGTCAGGCTCATCTTGCCGGCAAACAACCAGCGGCAGACCTGCAGGCGGTCCTCGGCCAGCATGTGGCGGAAGAAGGTGTGCACCGACACCAGGCCGCGCAGGTACACCGTGTCCTTGGTGAAGGCCAGGCCGCCACTCGGCGGCACGCCACGGAACACGCGCTGCGCCGAAGCGAAACTCTCTTCCGCGTTCTGCCCGGCATCGCAGAAATAGCGGAACACTTCGATGAAATCAGCACCTTCGCGGGCCATCGCAATCGCTTCGGTACGCAGGCTGATGCGCTTGAGGCGCTCGATGTCGATGCTGCCGGTGATCTGCTCGGCGAAGGTGGCCAGCCCTTCCTGGGTTGCCGTCACCCGCGGCGAGGACAGTGCCAGGCTGGGCAGCACCGGCTGCTCGCGGCCGTTCAGGGCGGTCAGTGAATGCACCAGCGCTTCATGGTGGAACAGCTGCGCGCGGTCGTAGGCGCTGAAGCGTGCACTGGTGCGCAGGCGGATGCGGGTCGGGCCGGCGGCGGCCTTGGACACCAGCTCCGGGTCGAGCTGTACCTGGATGATGCGCGATTCGAAGAACGCGTCCAGATCGTTCTGCAGCTGCAGTTGCAGCGCGATGGCCGAGACCGGCACCTGTTCTTCCGGTGCCAGCAGTTCGTGGTCCAGCTCGGCGGCGATCTGGATGAAGTGGCGCGCCGCTTCGCGCGTGCTCGGGCCATTGCCCGGCAACGGCTGCTCGGGGGCGCCGAACAGCTGCACCGAACAGGAGTCGACGGCGGCAGTGCCCAGTCCTTCCAGCAGCTGCGCAGCCAGGTCCCAGCTCTGCGCTGACTGCCGCACGTAGTGACCCAGTGGATGGCTGTCGTCGCAGTCGGCGGCAATCGCGGCCAGCGCACGACGTTCCTCGCTGAAATCCAGCTTCGGGTAGTCCACCTTCGGCAGTACCGGCTGGCCGCGTGCCACGCTGGCCAGGAACGGTGCCTGCAGCGTCGCCGGCCAGCTGGTCAGGCCCAGCAGGCGGATGCCTCCCACGGCCTCGACCAGGCGCGCATCGAGCGCTGCATGGTGGGCCACGTCACGGTCCAGCGTCGCAGTCGGTTCCATGCGCGGACTATAGCGCTCTGCCCGCACGTTGGTAGGTGCAATGGATCGGGTAGCTGCCAACCTTGGTTGGCATCCGCCGAAGGCGGACTTCGGATACATCCGTGCCAACCAAGGTTGGCACCTACCAGGAGCGGGCAGTTGGCACCCACCCGAAGCAGGCAGACGCAGGTTCATTGCAGGGGGCAGAGCCCATTGCGGTGCAATGGGATCCGACCCCGCGATACCGATCAACGCCTGCGCGGCTTGCCTGCCGGGCGGAACTGCTGGCCCTTGCCCTTCTTGCCACCGCGTTCCTGCGCGGTCTCGGCCTGGCGTACTGCCAGCTTGGCGGCAGCGGCGGCCACTTCTTCCTTCAGCTTGAAGTAGTTCAGCAGCCGGCTCTCTTCGATCTCGCCGGCCTCGATCGCTGCACGCACGGCACAGCCCGGTTCCTGCTGGTGCTTGCAGTCGTTGAAACGGCACTGTGCGGCCAGCGCTTCGATGTCGGCGAAGCCACCTTCGGACAGCGTTTCTTCGCCGGTCGGCTTCAGCTCGCGCATGCCCGGGGTGTCGATCAGGCAGGCGCCGGTCGGCAGCGGCATCAGCGCGCGGTGCGTGGTGGTGTGGCGTCCGCGCGAATCGTTGGCGCGCACCGCGTTGGTCTTCATCCGCTGCTCGCCCAGCAGGGTGTTGGTCAGCGTGGACTTGCCGGCACCGGAGGAACCGACCAGCACCACCGTGCGGCCCGGGCCCAGCCACGGCTGCAGCACCGCCACGCTGTCGGCATCCAGGCCGTTGATCGCATGCAGCGCGATGCCCTGCATCTCCAGCTCTTCCAGCACCGCCAGTGCGTCTTCGCTGTACTCGGTCTGGTCGGCCTTGGTCAGCACCACCACCGGCTCTGCACCGCCACCACCGACCAGCAGCAGGTAGCGTTCGATGCGGCGCGGATTGAAGTCGGCATCCAGGCCACAGACGATGAACACCGTATCGATGTTGGCGGCGATCACCTGCTGGTGGTAATGCTCGCCGGCCGCACCGCGCTTGATCGCGGTACGCCGCGGCAGCAGGGCGACGATGCGGATGCCATCGAGCAGCACCCAGTCACCCACCGCTGGCCGTTCATGGCTGGGGAAGCGCGGGCGCTGCCATTCCGGCAGCGACTCGGCCTTGATCGACGCATCCGGGCCATCGGCCACCACGTAGTGGGTGCGGTGCTGTTCGATCACCCGTGCCGGGCGGGCCTGCGGATGTGCGGCCATCGCGGCCTGCCAGTCGGCCTGCTGCGCCGGGCCCGGCCAGGGCCAGCCAATGGTCTGCAGGGCGATGAAATCGGGGGTCTGGGTCATCGCCGCCATTCTACCTGTGCCGGCGCCCTGCCAGCCCAGCAATGACGGGCCCGGAGCCCTTGCCATGCATTGCAGCAATTCCGGTAGGATGGAAGCCCCATGCCTTTTGACGGCCCAGCTCCCATGTCCACCAACTCGCCCAAGCCCCTGGCCATCCGCGAGCGCCTTTCCGAAGTGCGCTACGAAATCCGCGGAGAACTGGCGCGGCGAGCCCGGGAGCTGGAGGCGCAGGGCCGCAAGCTGATCAAGCTCAACATCGGCAATCCCGGCGCCTTCGGTTTCCGCGCGCCGGAGCACCTTCAGCGTGCGATCGCCGACGACATGGGCCGCACCGACCCCTACACGCACCAGCAGGGCCTGCCGGTCGCGCGTGAAGCCATCGCCAGCTACTACGCCCGCCGTGGCGCGCCCGATGCGCACCCGGACCGCGTCTTCCTCGGCAATGGCGTCAGCGAACTGATCGACCTGTCGCTGCGTGCGCTGCTCAATCCCGGCGACGAAGTGCTGGTGCCCTCGCCCGACTACCCGCTGTGGTCGGCCTCGACCATCCTCAACGATGGCCGCCCGGTGTACTACCGCTGCGCACCGGAGAACGGCTTCCAGCCGGACCCGAGCGAGATCGAGACACTGGTGTCCTCGCGCACCCGCGCCATCGTGCTGATCAACCCGAACAACCCCAGCGGCGCAAGCTACCCGCGCGAACTGCTGGAGCGCGTGGTCGAGATCGCGCGCCGCCACAACCTGCTGTTGCTGGTTGATGAGATCTACGACCAGATCCTGTACGACGACGCGGTGTTCCAGCCGGTCGCGCCGCTGGCCGGTGATCATCCGTGCCTGACCTTCAGCGGCCTGAGCAAGGTGCACCGCGCCTGCGGCTGGCGCGTGGGCTGGGCCCACCTCAGCGGCGACGATGCCCGCCTGGGTGACTTCCGCGCGGCGCTGGACCTGCTCGGTGCGCTGCGCCTGTGCGCCAACGTGCCGGGCCAGTACGCCATCGAGGCCGCGGTGAACGGCCCGGACACCATTTCCGAGCTGTGCACGCCGGGCGGCCGCCTGTACGAAACCCGCCGTGCGGTGATCGAAGCCTGCGAAGCCAGCGAGCACCTGTCGCTGGTCGCTCCCTCCGGTGCGCTGTACGCGTTCCCGGCCGTGGTAGGCGCTGCGGCCAAGGGCTTCGACGACCACAACTTCGCGCTGGACCTGATGAACAACGAGGGCGTGCTGGTGGTGCCGGGCTCGAGCTTCAACGTGCCCTACCGCCACCATTTCCGCGTGACCCTGATGCCGGAAGCCTCGGTGATGCGCGATGTATTCGCGCGCATTGACCGTGCCCTGGCCCGCCGTGCCGAGGACGCGACCAAGGTCGTGCCGCTGAAGCCGCGCCGTTCGGTGGCCTGACCTGTGACCCTGTCCTACCTGGCGCTGGGCGATTCGTACACCATCGGTGAAGCGGTTGCAGTCGAAGGCCGCTGGCCGCACCAGCTGGCTGCCGCGCTGCGTGCACAGGGCACTGAGCTGTCCGATCCGCAGACCATTGCGACCACCGGCTGGACCACCGACGAACTTGATACAGGCATCGATGCGGCCGCGCCGCAGGGGCCGTTCGATTTCGTCAGCCTGCTGATCGGCGTCAACAACCAGTACCGCGGGCGTCCGCTGGACGAATACCGCAGCCAGTTCCAGGCGCTGCTGCAGCGGGCGATCGGCTTCGCTGGCGGTGACGCCGGCCGCGTGCTGGTGCTGTCCTTCCCCGATTGGGGTGCGACCCCGTTCGGCGCCGGCAGTGGCCGCGACCTGGCCGCCATCGAGATCGAGACCGACGAGTTCAACGCGGCTGCCGAGGTGATCAGCACCCAGCAGGGCGTGGCCTTCGTCGACATCACCGATATCAGCCGCGCGCAGGGCGAAGACCCGACGATGTTTGCCGAGGACGGCCTGCATCCTTCAGCGCGGATGTATGCGCTGTGGAGCGCGCGCGCTCTGCCGGTGGCCGCGCATCTGCTTGGCGGCACGGACTGAGGCGATGGACGGCACGCCACGGAACGGCCCGCCCCTGCCCTGCACGCCCCTGACCGCCCCGCAGGCCCGCTTGATCGCAGAAGCATTCCGGCCAGCGCAGGCCTGGGGCAGCCGCCGCGACTACTACTACACCCGCGGCAAGCTCGGCAGCGATCCGCTGTACGACGGCGTGCTGCAGCATCTGCCTGACGATGGGCAGCCTGTGCTGGACCTGGGCTGCGGGCTGGGCCTGTTCGCCCATGTGCTGCGCCAGCGCGGCGGTACCCAGCATTACCTGGGCGTGGACGTGGATGCCGGCAAGATCACCCGCGCGCAACGTGCTGCCGCCGACCTGCAGGACGTGCGCTTCGACTGCGTGGATGTGCAGGCGCCGCTGCCGGCCCAATCCGGGCACGTCCTGCTGCTGGACGTGCTTCAGTATCTGGACGCGGGCCCACAGCAGGCCCTGCTGCGCGCGGCCAGCGCACAGGTGGCCCACGGCGGCTGCCTGTTGCTGCGTACACCGCTGGCCACCGGCGATGGCCGCGACCGCACCACGCGGGTCGCCGACCGGCTGGCCTGGCTGATCGGCTGGATGGGCACACGACCGCGCCACTATCCCGATCCGCAGGTGTTGCAGGCGACATTGATCGAGGCCGGATTGCAGGTGACGTCGCCCCGGCCGCTGCACGGGCGTACCCCGTTCAACAGCTGGCTGCTGGTGGCGCACCGCATCCGGTAGCGCGGGGCCATGCCCGGCGGATTCCATCCATGCCGCTGCGCTCGCCGGGCGTGGCCCGGCGCTACCGGTTATCCGGCCGGCAGCTGCGCCTTCAGCCCGCGCTCGTGCAGTGCCTGCAGCACGCGCTCGATGATCACCAGGTTATGCCCATGGGCGGCACCTTCGTGCAGCAGCACGATCGCGCCCGGGCGCAGATCCGGCAGCAACCGTGCCAGCACGCCGTCCGGCGTGCAGCCGACGCCGTCGTAGCCGCGCGCGCTCCAGCCTACCCGGACCAGCCCCAACCGCTGCAGCACCGGCGCCACGAACGGATTGGTCAT
This sequence comes from Stenotrophomonas sp. 80084_Sma, assembly GCF_056481995.1. Lineage (NCBI taxonomy): Bacteria > Pseudomonadati > Pseudomonadota > Gammaproteobacteria > Lysobacterales > Lysobacteraceae > Stenotrophomonas > Stenotrophomonas sp. 80084_Sma. Next base: position 4,020,833 of record NZ_CM151177.1, read on the forward strand.
GCCCACCACCGAGCGGTACCAGCGCACCGGCTGGCCGCTTACCGCCTGCAGGGCATGCTGGCAGCCCTCGATCTCGGCGCGCATCGCCGCCGGGCCCAGCCGCCAGAAGCGCGCCTGCGGATGGCTGTGGCTGTGATTGCCCAGGTCATGGCCACGGCGCAGGATCTCGGCGACCAGTTCCGGCTGCGCCAGCGCACGTTCGCCCACCAGGAAGAAGGTGGCGCGCGCCTGGTGGCGGTCCAGCAGGTCGAGCATGGCGCGGGTTTCCGGGCCAGGACCGTCATCGATGGTCAGCCATACCGTGTTGCCGGCCTCCGGCAGTCGGCTCAGCACCGGCGCATAGAAGCGGCTGTTGGGCAGGAACACCGGCACCATGAACAGCGCATGGCTGGCCACCATCAGCGGCAGCCCCCACTGCCAGCCGGCCAGGGCCCAGACCAGGATCACGGCCAGCTGCGACGCCACCAGCCAGGGCAGCCAGCGCCAGGGGCGGGGCGGGATGCGATGCAATGTTCCTGCGTTGCTCATCCCCCATGATGCCATGGGGGTTAGAATTGATGATTCGAATTCCCGGAACCCCGACGTCCATGTCCCTCGATCCCGCCCTGCGTTCGCGCATCGAATCCATCCTCAACGCCAACCGCGTCGTGCTGTTCATGAAGGGCCAGCCGTCGATGCCGCAGTGCGGTTTCTCGGCCAAGGCCGTGGGCGCCCTGCAGGACCTCGGCGTCGAGTTCGCCCACGTCAACGTGCTGGCCGACCAGGAAATCCGTGAAGGCATCAAGGCCTACGGCGACTGGCCGACCATCCCGCAGCTGTACATCGACGGCGAACTGGTCGGCGGCAGCGACATCGTGCTGCAGATGGCCGCCAGCGGCGAGCTGAGCAGCGTGCTGGGCCTGGCTGCGCCGGACCGTACCCCGCCGAGCATCACCGTCACCCCGGCAGCCGTGGAAATGCTCAAGGGCGCGCTGGCCGATGCCCCGGGCGCGGCCCTGCAGCTGTCCATCGACGCCGGTTTCCAGCCGAACTTCCAGCTGGCCCCGCACGACGAAGGCGCGATTGCCGCCGAGTCCAACGGCCTGCGCGTGCAGTTCGACCTGGCCAGCGCGCGTCGCGCCAACGGCATCACCATCGACTGGGTGGACGACATCCGCGGCAAGGGCCTGGCCATCGACAACCCGAACGCGCCGAAGCCGGTACAGGAAATCAGCGTGCGCGATGCCGACGACCTGGTGCGCGCCGGCAACATCACCCTGGTGGACGTGCGCCCGGCCGACGAGCGCGCCATCGCAGCCGTCGGCGTACCGTTCAAGAGCTTCGACGGCAACGGCCGCGCCGCGCTGGAAGCCCTGCCGAAGGACACCGCACTGGCCTTCATGTGCCACCACGGTGGCCGCAGCGCGCAGGCCGCCGAGCAGTTCCGCGCCCTCGGCTTCACCAAGGTGTTCAACGTCACCGGCGGCATCAACGCCTGGTCGGAAGACGTGGACAACGGCGTGCCGAAGTACTGATCGGCACTGAAAAAGGGGACGGAGGGGATTAAGTCGTTTTTGCCATAAACGACTTAATCCCCTCCGTCCCCTTTTTCTTAGCCGGCGAACCCGCCTTCGGCCAGGTAATCCAGTTCTTCCGGCGTGGGGATGCGGCCCAGCACGGCGTTGCGATGCGGGAAGCGCCCGAAACGGCGGATGATGTCGCGGTGCAGTTCGGCGTACTGCAGGTATTCCTTGTCACCCAGCACGTCGAACATCGCCACCGAGCGGTCCTGGTCCAGCGGATCCTCGGAGTGCTCGAACGGCAGGTAGATGAAGGCGCGCAGCTTCGGCACCAGCTGCAGGTCCAGGCCTTCCTCGATGGCACGCATGGCGTAGTGCCGGGCCAGGCCATCGGTGGCGTAGGAATGGGCAGTGCCCCGGAAGCAGTTGCGCGGGAACTGGTCCAGCAGCAGCATCAGGGCCAGCGCCCCTTCGGCACTGCCCAGCCAATGCTCGCGCCCGCGCGAAGCGGCGGCGAAATGCTCATCCAGAAACAACTGGCGGAACTGCGCGTCGAACGCGTCGTCGCGGGCGAACCACTTCGCAGGGCCCGCCTCCTTCCAGAATTCCACCACTTGCGCGGCAACGTCCATTACCTACTCCCAGGCCCGGACGCCCCGCGCCCGGCCTTCATCATCATTCGTCGAAGCGCAGGTGGCGGACCGACTTGCCGTTGCGCCGGATAAGCTTAAGCGCCTCGATGCCGATCTGGATATGGTTTTCCACGAACTGGGAGCTGACCTTGGCATCGGAGGCCTCGGTCTTGACCCCGTCCGGGATCATCGGCTGGTCCGAAACCAGCAGCAGCGCGCCGCTGGGGATGTGGTTGGCGAAGCCGGCGGCGAACACCGTGGCCGTTTCCATGTCGATGGCCATGCAGCGCATCGCCCGCAGCCGCTCCTTGAAGGCCTCGTCGTGCTCCCAGACCCGGCGGTTGGTGGTGTAGACGGTGCCGGTCCAGTAATCGTGGCCGAGGTCGCGGATCATGGTCGAAACCGCACGCTGCAGCGCGAAGGCCGGCAGCGCCGGTACTTCCGGCGGCAGGTAGTCGCCCGAGGTACCCTCGCCGCGGATCGCCGCGATCGGCAGCACCAGGTCGCCCAGCTGGTTCTTGCGCTTGAGACCACCGCACTTGCCCAGGAACAGCACCGCCTTGGGCATCACCGCCGACAGCAGGTCCATGATGATCGCGGCATTGGGACTGCCCATGCCGAAGTTGATCATGGTGATGCCATCGATGGTGGCACTGGCCATCGGCCGGTCCAGGCCGATGACCGGCGCGCCGGTCAGCTCGGAGAACGTATGCAGGTAGCCGCCGAAGTTGGTCAGCAGAATGTGCTGGCCGAACTGGTCCAGCGGTACGCCGGTATAGCGCGGCAGCCAGTTGTCGACGATTTCCTGCTTGCTCTTCATGGGCAGTCCGGTACGGCGGGGGACCGGGTATTTTCAGCCACCCGGCCGGTGCCGTCGAGCCACCGTCGACAGGCCTGTGAAGAAGGTCACTTGGCAAGCCCGCCGCCTCCGGGCTAGCGTCGACGGTTGGACCAGCTGCAAGGGGAACTGCATGGCATCGACGTTGTTGCGCGCCGGGGTAGCCCTGGCACTGCTTTCATTGAGCACGGCTCCGGCGGTGGGCGCCTCGCGCTTCGTCGCCGATCCCTACCCCAGCACCTACCAGGCGCATCCCGATGCGCCGGTGCTGATCCAGAACGCCACCGTGCTGACCGGCACCGGCCAGCGCCTGGACAATGCCGACGTGCTGCTGCGCGAAGGCCGCATCGTCGCCGTTGGCCGCCAGCTGCAGGCCGATGCCGGTGTCACCCGCATCGATGCGCAGGGCAAGTGGGTCACCCCTGGCCTGATCGACGTGCACTCGCACCTGGGCGTGTACCCCAGCCCCGGCGTCGGCGCGCACAGCGACGGCAACGAGATGACCGCACCGGTCACCGCCAACGTCTGGGCCGAGCACTCGGTGTGGCCGCAGGACCCGGGCTTCGCCACCGCACTGGCCGGCGGTGTGACCAGCATGCAGGTGCTGCCGGGCTCGGCCAACCTGGTGGGTGGCCGCGGCGTGACCCTCAAGAACGTACCCGCGGTGACCTACCAGGCGATGAAGTTCCCCGGTGCACCGTGGGGCCTGAAGATGGCCTGCGGCGAGAACCCCAAGCGCGTCTATGGCGAAGGCAAGGGCGTGACCCCAGCCACGCGCATGGGCAACGTGGCCGGCTACCGCGCCGCCTTCATCGATGCCGCCGACTACATCGCCAAGAACAAGCCGAAGCCGGCCAAGCGCAAGGGTTGGTTCGGCAGCGACAAGGGCGACAGCGCCGGTGATGCCGGCGGCAAGCGCGATCTCAAGCTGGACACGCTGGCCGGTGCGATCGAAGGCGACATCCGCGTGCACATCCACTGCTACCGCGCCGACGAGATGGCCACCATGCTCGATCTGGCCAAGGAATTCGGCTTCAAGGTAGCCGCCTTCCACCACGGCGTGGAGGCCTACAAGCTGGCCGACCGGCTGGCCGCCGACGGCGTCTGCGGTGCGCTGTGGGCCGACTGGTGGGGCTTCAAGATGGAAGCCTTCGACGGTATCCCGGAGAACATCGCGCTGGTCGACCGGCCGAAGAACAGCTGCGCCATCGTCCACTCCGACTCACCCGAAGGCATCCAGCGCCTGAACCAGGAAGCGGCCAAGGTGATGGCGTCCGCGCGCCGCGCGCGCATGCCGGAGATCACGCCCGAACACGCCATCACCTGGATGACCGCCAACGCCGCCAAGGCACTGGGCATTGAAGGCCAGACCGGCACCCTGGAGGCCGGCAAGATGGCCGATGTGGTGGTCTGGAACGGCAATCCCTTCAGCTCGTACGCGCTGGCCGAGCAGGTCTTCATTGATGGCCGCAGGTTGTACGACCGCAGTGCACCGGCAGCGACGCCGCGTTCCGATTTCCAGCTTGGCCAGGAGGTGCGCTGATGGGCGTGTTGAACAAGCGTCGCCGGGCATGGCCCGGCGCTACCTTGGTTGCGCTGTTGTTGATGACAACCGCAGCCTCGGCGCAGGACCTGCTGGTGCGCAACGCGACCGTGCATACGGCCAGCACGCGTGGCAGCCTGCAGAACGCCGATGTGCTGGTGCAGGGCGGCATCATCCGCGCGGTGGGCAACGGCCTGTCGGCGCCGGCCGGCGCCAGCGTGGTCGAGGCCAATGGCCGTCCCCTGACACCGGCACTGTTCGGTGGCATCACCGAGACCGGTATCGAAGAAGTTTCCGGTGAATCGAGCACGGTGGACAGTTCGCTGAAGCTCGGTGAGCAGCCACTGCGGCCGGAATTCGACGTCACCCTCGCCTACAACCCGGCCTCAGTGCTGATTCCGGTCACGCGCCTGGAAGGCATCGGCTTCACCGCGCTGGGCGCTGCCACCGGCGGTGGTTTCGTGGCCGGCCAGGGCGGCGTGATGCGGCTCGATGGCAGCACCGATCCGATCGGCCCGCGTGCCCTGTTCCTGCGCATCGGCGCGGCAGCCTCCGAACTGACCGGGCATTCGCGCGCCGCGCAATGGATGCTGTTGCAGCAGATGATCGACGAAGCACGCGGACAGGTGGCTGCGGACTCGCCGCACGCGCTGCTGACGCCAGCCGGACGCCGCACGCTCAGTCGCTACCTGGCCGGCCAGGGCCGCATCGTGGTGGAGGTGGATCGCGCCGCCGATATCCGCCAGCTGCTGCGCTGGGCCACCCGCGAAAAGGTGAAGATCGCCATCGCCGGTGCCAGCGAAGCCTGGCAGGTCGCGCCGGAGCTGGCCGCCGCACAGGTGCCGGTGTTCGTTGACGTGCTGGCCAACCTGCCGGCCAGCTTCGACCAGATCGGCGCCACCCTGGAAAACGCCGCGCGCCTGCAGCGTGCCGGCGTGCCGGTGTCGTTCGTGCAGCGCGGCGACGCCACCCACAACGCGCGCAAGATGCGCCAGCTGGCCGGCAACGCGGTGGCCAACGGCCTGCCGTGGATCGATGGCCTGGCTGGGCTGACCCGGGTGCCTGCACAGGCGTTCGGGGTGGCCGACCAGATCGGCAGCATCGAACCCGGCAAGCGCGCCGACCTGGTGCTGTGGGAGGGCGATCCGCTGGACGTGGCGCACTATGCCGAGCAGGTCTGGCTGGGCGGCCGTGCGATGCCGATGCGCTCACGCCAGACCGAACTGCGTGACCGCTACCTGCAGCGCAACGCGCAGCCCTGACCGCACACGAGGACACACCGATGGCGACACTGCGCTGGTACTTCGACCTCATCTCGCCCTACTCCTACCTGCACTGGCAGAAGCTGAAGCAGCTGCCGCAGTTCGCGCAGATCCAGACCGTGCCAATTGCCTTCGGTGCGGTGCTGCATCACCTGGGCAACCTAGGGCCGGCCGAGATTCCGGCCAAGCGCCGCTTCATCTACCGCCAGCTGTTGTGGACCGCGCAGGCCGAGGGCACACCGCTGCGATTCCCGCCCGGCCATCCGTTCAACCCGCTGCCCGCCCTGCGCCTGTGCCTGGCCGCCGGTGCCAGCGTGCAGGCGGTGGACGTCCTGTTCGACTGGATCTGGCGCGACGGCAACGCGGCCGACAGCCCTGACGCCCTGCGCGAACCGGCCGCACAGCTGGGTATTGACGATGTCGCCAGCGCCATCGCCGACCCGGCGGTGAAGGAGCAGCTGCGCCGTAACACCGAGGCCGCAATTGGCGCCGGGGTGTTCGGTGTGCCGACCCTGGCTATCGATGAGGAGCTGTTCTGGGGCAACGACGCGCACCCTCTGATGGCGGCGGTGCTGGCCGATCCGGGCCTGCTGCGGCAGCCCGAATGGCTGCGCCTGGCCACCCTGCCGGTGGCGGTGCAGCGCAGTCGCTGAACAGGGCGTGGCGCGTTTCCCTCGCGCGCCTGGCTGGGATTTGAGATAGATTTCACGTTTCCGAACCTACAACCGCCCTGGAGGGGGAGCCGCGGATGCGCATCGGAATCGTCGTCGACTCGGCCTGCGACCTGCCGCCGGACTTCATCGCCACCCACAACATCGTGCTGCTGCCGATCACCGTACGCATCGGCGAAGCGGTGCTGGCCGATCATCGCGATGAACAGGCCACACTGAGCTTTCTGCACGCGCACGTGGCCGAACACGGTGCTGAAGCGGAAACCATCCCCTTCAGCGTCAACCAGATCCGCGACCTGTTCCTGCAGCAGCTGGTGATCGATTACGACCACGTGTTCTGCATGACCATCACCAAGACCCGCAGCCCGATCCATGACAACGCGCTGCAGGCCAGTTTCGCCATCCTCAACGACTACAAGCCGGTGCGGCAGGCAGCGGGCTACAACTCGCCGTTCGCGCTCCGCGTGCTCGACACCCAGAACCTGTTCGCCGCGCAGGCGGTGACCGCAGTGGAAGCGGTGCGCCTGCGCGACAGCAACGCCAGCGTGCAGCAGATCCGCGAGCGGCTGGAGGAGCTGGCCAGCAACGTGCACGGCTACATGGTCACCCGTGACCTGTACTACATGCGCGCGCGTGCGCGGCACAAGGGCGACCGCAGTGTCGGCCTGCTCAGCGCCGCACTGGGCAGTGCGCTGGACATCAAGCCGGTGCTGCACGGTTACCGCGGCGAGACCGGACCGGTGGCCAAGATCAAGGGCTTCGACAACGCCGTGCAGAAGTTGTTCGCGGTAGTTGGCCAGCGCGTACGCGCCGGGCTGATGACACCGACGGTGTGCGTCAGCTACGGCGGTGAGCTGGAAGAGCTGCGCACCCTGCCCGGCTATGCACAGCTGAAAGAGGTCTGCGCCACCCATGGCGTGACCGTGTACGAATCGGTGATGAGCCTGACCGGCATGGTCAACGTCGGCAAGGGCGCAGTCACCGTGGGCTTCGCCGATGGGCCGCATCGGTTCGAGTGAGGCCCCGACGCGGCGCGGATCTGCACATCGATTCCACCGCGGTTGTGCCAGTCTTCCCGCACTTCAAGGAGAACTCCATGCCTGCGCAGTACCACATCAGCCTGCCCGACCCGTCCAAGGCCCGCGGCAATGACCCTGACCTGTCCTTCCATTCGCAGGGCGCCGCCGGTTTCGCCGAAGAGCTGCAGGATGCGCTGCGCAATGGCAGCCTGTTCGAGCGCTGGAAGGCCAAGCAGCCTGACCCGGACGCGGTGGAACCGCAGTGGGGCGTGACCGACCCGGATGCCACCGTGACCGGCGAGCAGAAGGACCTGCGCATCAACCTGGTGGCCACCACCCGCATCGACAGTGACGTGTTCAAGCAGCGCCTGCGCCTTCTGGCAGGCCACCATTGGGAACTGCGCGACGTGCGTTGAGGCCATGCCCTGGTAGTGCCGGCCGCTGGCCGGCAACCGCAACATCGATGGAGGTGCCGGCCAGCGGCCGGCACTACCCCGACGATTTCCTACCAGCCCCCGCCCAAGGCCGTGCTCTGGTCGACGCCAACCTTGGTTGGCGCTTCCGGGAAAATCGCCAACCAAGGTTGGCAACTACCGACGAACCGCCGGGCATGGCCCGGCGGTTCCATTTCCCTACCAACCACCGCCCAGCGCGCGGTACAGCTCCACCCGCGCGATCGCAGCCGTGGCCTGGCTGTTGGCCAGCGCAGCCTGGTTGTCCAGCGCGATGCGCTGGGTGGTCAGCACATCCAGCATGTCGACCACGCCAGCCTGGTACTGCCGGCGCGCCGCGCCCAGTGCGCTCTCGCTCTCGTCCACCGCCACATGCAGCTGCACCGTGCGCTGCTGCTCGGCGGCATAGCCATCGATGGCGTCGTCCACTTCGTGCCAGGCCTGCAGCACGGTACGGCGGAACTGCAGCGCCGACTGTTGCTGCTGCAGCCTGCTCAGCGCGAGGTTGGCCTTCAGCCGCCCGCCCTGGAAGATCGGTACGCTGATGGACGGCCCGATGCTGAAGCGGTGCGCGTTCCAGCCATCCAGATCATCCAGCTGCTTGGCCTGGAACCCAGCGTCGCCATTCAAGGTGATGCGCGGCAGGAAACTGGCCTTGGCCACGCCGATGCCGGCCGTTGCCGCATGCAGTGCCGCTTCGGCACGACGGATGTCCGGGCGACGCTCGGCCAGTTCACTGGGCAGCCCCACCGCCACCGCCGGCAACGCCGGCCAGTCACGGCGTGCATCCTGCAGCTGCGCGTCCAGCGCCTGCGGCGGCTGCGCCAACAGGAACGCCAGCGCATTGCGCAGCTGCGATTCGCGATGCCGCAGCGGCGCGATGCGTGCCTGCAGCGATGCCACCTGCGCGGACGCGCTGGACACCTGCAGCGTGCTGGCCACGCCCTGTTGCTGGCGTGCCTCGGTCAGGCGCTTCATGTCGAGGGCGATGCTGAGGTTGTCCTCGGTGATCGCCAGCAGCTGCCGCGTCGCGCGCAGCTGCAGGTAATCACGCGCGGTTTCCGCCAGCAGCGCGATGCGCACCGCGTGTGCATCCTCCTCGGCCATCTGCACGCGTGCGTCGGCCGCTTCCACCTGGCGGCGCACACGCCCCCACAGATCCAGTTCCCAGCTCAGGCCGATGCCGGCCTGGAACAGCCCGTAGTCATCACGGCCGCCGTTGCCGGACGGATCATTCAGGCCCACCTCGCTGTTGCGTGCACGCACGCCACTGGCGCTCGCGCTGACGCTGGGCAGGCGATCGGCGGCGGTGATGCCACGTGCGGCGCGGCTCTGCTGCACGCGGTTGGCGGCCAGCTGCAGGTCCAGGTTGGCCGCGAGCACCTGGCCGGCAAGCTGCCCCAGCAGTGGATCGTCGAAGCCGGCCCACCAGGCCGCGTCCTGGTCGATGGCGTTGCCGGCGACCGCCTCACCCTGCCAGTGGCTGGGCAGTTCCGCCTGCGGGCGTACGAAGTCCGGACCCATCGTGCAAGCAGCCAGGGCCGTGCACAGGCTGGCCGCAACGAAGGTGCGGAACAGGGTGACTGCGCTCATGCACCCTCCCCGCTCTTGTGGCCCGGACTGTGCTGCACGCTCTGCGCGCGGGCGCGGCTGCCCAGGTCAACACTGGCTTCCACCGACATGCCGGCACGCAGCTGGTCCAGCAGTGGCTGGCCGGGTTCCAGCACGATCTTGACGGGAATGCGCTGCACCACCTTGGTGAAGTTGCCGGTGGCGTTTTCCGGTGCGACGGCGGCGAAGGTGACGCCGGTGGCCGGTGCGATGCTGTCGATGTGCCCGCGCAGCGGCTTGCCCGGGAACACGTCCACCTTCAGCTCGACCTGTTGGCCGGCCTGCATGCGGGTCATCTGCGTTTCCTGGAAGTTGGCGACCACGAAGGCGCGCTTCAGCGGTACCACCGCAGCCACCGGCGTACCCGGGGTCAGGTAGGCGCCCACGCGTACCGCACGACGGCCGACCATGCCGTCGATCGGCGCGCGCAGCACGGTGTGCGACAGGTCCAGTTCGGCACGCGCCTGCGCCGCTTCTGCACGCTGTACCGCCGCCTGCGCGGCCTGCACGCCAGCGCTGAGGATGTCGGTGCGCTGGCGTGCGGTCGACAGCGCGGCCTGGCCCTGCTGCAGATGCGCACTGGCCACGGCCTGCTTCGACTGCGCCTGCTGTGCGTTCTGCACGGTGCCGGCGCCGTCACGGGCCAGTTCGCGGTAACGCTGCTGGTCGGCGCTGGCCAGGGTCAGTTCGGAGCGGCTGACATCGACACTGGCCCTGGCCTGTTCAATCAGCGAGTCCTGCTGGGCCAGTGCGGCCTGCGCGTTGGCCAGCTGTGCACGGGCGTTGGCGAGGTCGGCACGGGCCGCCTGCAGGGCCACCTGGTAGTCGCGGTCGTCGATGCGGGCAAGCACGTCGCCCGCCTTCACCGACTGGTTGTCCTCTACTTCCACGGCACTGACGAAGCCGGGAATCTTCGGCGCGACCAGCGTGTAGTCGGCAACGACATAGGCATTGTTGGTGGTCTGGTGACCGCCGTCGCGCAGCAGCAGCCAGGCACCGATGGCCAGGGCCAGCACGCCCAGGCCCAGGCCGGTATTGAGAGTGGTTCGATTGATCGTCATGAGGGGGTTCCTGCGAAAGGTTCAGGCCACGGCACGTGGCGGATGGATGCGGGTGGGCATCCAGGCAATGAGGGGAATGAAGGCCAGCGCCACCAGCGCGACCACCCAGTACAGGTCGGCCGAGGTCAGCGCCTGCACCTGCGCATGCAGGCGCGCGCCCAGCTGCGGGCCCTCGGCCAGCCACGGCTGCTCGCCAAGGCGGTCGACCAGCACGGTGGAATGGAAATGACGGCGGCCCTGGGCGACGGCATCCAGCACGCCGCTGGCGAGCACGGCAGCAAAGCCCTTGACCGTGTTGAACCACGCCGAGGCGAACGGACCGTCCTGCGGTGCCAGCCCGCCAGTGGCCAGCATCAGCAGCGGCAACACCGCCATCGGCTGGGCGAATACCTGCAGCAGCTGTACCCACAGGAAGTTGTCGCGGATCCAGGCCACATCCAGGTGCGAGCCCAGCCAGCAGGCCAGCGCCAGCATCGCCAGGCCGGTGGCCTGCACCCAGCGGCAATCCACTGCGCGGATGTTCAACAACGCCGCCACCAACGGCAGTGCGATCACCTGTGGCAGCGCCACCCACAGCAGCATCGGTGCGGTCTGCAATGGCCGGTAGCCCTGCACGCTGGCCAGGAAACCGGAGGGAATCGAGATCACTGCCAGCAGCACGAACAGCACGCCGCCCAGCGTCACCAGCGAGTAGCTGAGGTTGCGGTTGGCCAGCAGCTGCAGCTTGAAGAACGGCAGCGGGTGGAACCATTCATTGATCATGAACAGCACCATCAGGCCGGCGCCGCCACCGATCATCAGGGTGATCATCGGCGAGTCGAACCAGTTCAGGCGCGGGCCCTGCACCAGGCCCAGCACCAGCAGCACCAGCGCCGGCAGGCCCAGCGCCAGGCCCACGCCATCGAACTGGGCAAAACGCTCCAGCCGCAGCGGGTCCTGCGGCAGGCCCCAGCTGACCATCGCCATGGCAGCCAGGCAGTACGGCACGATCTGCCAGAACGCCCAGTGCCAGCCCACCTGCTCGACCCAGAACGCGGCCAGCGGCGTGCCCATGCTCGGGCCGAAGGTAGCGGTCAACGCGTAACCCGCCAGGCCATACAGCTTGATGCCCGGCGGCAGGAAGCGCAGTGCCACGCTCATCAGCAGCGGCGGCAGCGCACCACCACACAGCCCCTGCAGCGCGCGCAGCAGCAGGAACACCTGCAGGTTCGGGGCAAGCGGGCAGAGCACGCCCAGCACCATGAAGCCACCGATCATCGCCAGCGCGAAGCGGCGCAGCGAGAAGGTGGCGGCACACCACGGGGCGAAGGCCATCGCGCTGACCGACATCGCGCTGTAGAGGGCGACGATCCAGCTGCCGTCATCGACGCTGAAACCCATCGCACCGCGGATGTCGGCCAGGGCGACCTTGGTGATGTTCTCGTTGAAGCCCGACACCAGCACCGCCAGCAGCACGCCACACAGGCCGACCAGAACGCGGCGGTCGAGCCCGGGGGCGGCGGCAGGACGGGGCGCAGCAGCGGCCGGGACAGCGGCGGCCGGCGTACTCATCGCCGGGCACCGATCCGTGCAGTGCACGGCATGTTGGGGGTCATTGGAATGCGCTCAGTGAAACTCCGGGGAGCGCAGTCTAGGGAGCTGGTACCCTGCGAAAAATGGCGCAGCCCGCATCCCAGGCGTGCGTCACGCGCACGCATGAAAGTGTCAGCGCGGAGCCTCCCCTGCGCTTTCGCACATGGTCTTGATCGAGCGCCGCAGCCACTGGTGCGCAGCATCGTTGTCCAGCCGCGGGTGCCAGGCCTGGACGATGGCGGCGGTGCGCACCGGGATCGGCAGCGGGAACAGGCGCAGCGGCAGGCGCATGCTGACGATCCGCTCCAGCATCACGCTCGGCATCTGCGGCAGGATCAGGTCCGACTCGGCGGCCGCGAAGATCGCGCCGTGGAAGGTCGGGCTGATCAGCGCCACCCGCCGCTGCAGGCCCAGCGTGGCCAGGTCGTCATCGATCGGGCCACGCGGCAGCCCCCGCCGCGACACCGCGATGTGGTCGCAGGCAGCAAAACGCTCGGCGCTGATCTCCTCATCGAACAACGGATGATCTTCGCGCGCGGCGCCCATGAACGAGGTACTGAACAGGTTCTGCACCTTGGTATCGGGCGCGTGCTTGCCGGCGGTGCTGATGTACAGGTCGATCCGGCCCTGCGCCATCGCGTCGTCGTCGGTATCGCCCTCGGGCACGAAGCGCAGCACCGCGCGCGGCGCCTGCTGGCGGAACAGTTCACGCAGGCGTCCGCCGAATCCACCGATGAAGACATCATTGGCGCGGACATTGAAGGTGCGCTCCAGGGTGCGCAGGTCGATCTCGCGACCGGCGTTGAACACACGGTGGGCCTGCTCGATCACATCGCGGACCTGCTCACGCAACTGCAGCGCGCGGGGCGTGGGGGCCAGACCGCGGCCGGCACGCACCAGCACCGGGTCGCCCAGCGCGGTGCGGATCCGGCCCAGGGTACGGCTCATCGCCGGCGCGCTCAGGTTCATCCGCCGCGCGGCGGCGGCCACGCTGCATTCGTCAATCAGCACGTCCAGTGCCAGCAACAGGTTCAGGTCCGGCAGGGGCATGACAGTCTCCAGTAAATCAGATGACTCTACGACACTTGTAACCACAGTCGATTGCGTTTTACGCATTCATTGACTGCCGCGCACGGCATGGGTGCGCGCAGTGACATCGGCGACCATCCCCGGCCTGCCAAGGAGACATCCATGTTCAATACCCTGCTGGTCGCCCTGGACGGTGGCCCCCAGCACGCACGCGTGCTGGACCTGGCCGCAGCCATCACCGGCCCCCACAGCCGCCTGCACCTGCTGTGCGTGCTCGACCCCGAATTCGCGCTGGCGGCCGATGCCAGCGAAGCCGACCGCATCGAGTACCCGGAAGCCGCCCGCCAGCGCTCGCGGGCCGAAGCGGTGCTGGCCGAAGCCCTGGCCGAGCTGCGCGAGCGCGGCGTCGACGCCATCGCGCAGATTCCCTCGGGTGACCCGGGCGAAGTGATCAGCGAGCAGGCCCGGCGCCTGAAGTGCGACCTGATCGTCATCGGCCACCGCCACCTGTCCCGCCTGGAACGCCTGTTCGAACCCTCGATCGGGCAATGGACCATCGACCACGCGCCCTGTCCCGTGCTGGTGGAAACCCGCGACCCACAACCCTAGCAACCATGGCCTCCCGTTCCCCGTTGTTTCCCACCCGCGTCAACTACCGCGCCTTCGGCCGCCAGTTCGGCCGCGGCGAACAGGCACTGCTGGCGGCGATACGCCAGCTGCACGATCCTGATCAACAGGCCGATGGACTCGCCCAGCTGAGCAGCCTCGGTATTGATCCCGAAGGCTGCGACGCGTTCGTCGGCCTGCTGCCGCTGCTGGCCACGCCCACCGCCCCGATCGACCTGCTGCCCGCTGGCTCACCGTTCATCGCGGCCAGCGAACTGGACCTGCTGGTCTGCCTGCTGCGCATCGCCCAGTGGCGGCATGCACGCCCGCGCGAAGATGACACGCTGGCACCGTTGCGCCAGCAGCTGGCGCGCTGTGCGATGGCCGTGCAGGCGGCAAACCTGCCGTTGCGCCAGCGCTCTTTGTCACCGGTCGGGCTGAGGCTGCTCGATCCCACTGGCTGGTTGCGGCAGCGCTGACCCGGCCGCGCCGCCCGTGCGTAATCACGCACGGGGACCGGGCACCCGGCGCGCTCAGCAATCCATCCTGCCGTGCGCACTGCCTTCGTCGTCGAGCACGTGCGCATGCAGGATCACCTGGTTGCGACCGGCACGCTTGGCGGCGTACAGGCCGGCATCGGCATCCGCCAGCAACTGATCCGCGCTGGCCAGAGCCGGCGGGTGCAGGTAGCCCACGCCGATGCTGATACTGACCGACCCTTCCGGCAGTGGCAGCGCCGCCACCGCCTCACGCAGGCGCTCGGCCAGCGCCAGCACGCCCGACAGCGGGCTTCCGGGCACGATCACCGCAAATTCCTCGCCGCCGTAACGGGCAACACTGTCACCGGCACGGCCGGCACTGATCTTCAGGACCGTGGCCACGGCCTGCAGGCAGCGGTCCCCGGCCGGATGTCCGTGGCGGTCGTTGAAGGCCTTGAAGTGGTCGATATCCACCAGCAGCAGGCCCAGCTCGGTGCCGCTGCGCCGCGCACGGTTCCATTCCGCCAGCAGCAGTGCATCGAACTCACGCCGGTTGGCCACACCGGTCAGGCCATCCTGCCGAGCGAGCTGGTCCAGCGATGCCTGCCGTTCCATCAGGTCCACCTGCAACAGGATGCTGCGCACGCCGAAGCCCAGCGTTGCCACCACGAAGCCAGTGACCGCCAGCGGCCGCGCATGATCAACCACCAGGGTACCGACCACCAGCAGCAGCAATGGCAGGATCATCGGCCCCGCCGCCTGCACCGTTCTGCCCAGCCTCGGGTGCATCACGAACGTCGGCGCAGGCGCCTGGCTCATCGCCAGCAACGCCAGCAGCAGGAACGGCAGGTCGATCAGCAGATCGTTGTAGGCACCGAAGGACTGTTCCGAGGTGTAGTGGTTGATGTAGTACGCCACCATCAGGTAGCCCACCGCGTAGATCGCCAGCGCGCGGAAGAAGTTGCGCCGCTCCGGAACGTCTCCCACCAGCCAGCGCACCACCGCAAACCCGGCAATGCACAGATTCTGGATATCGAACATGCGCTGCATGTTGGACAACGCGTGGTCGTCGATGTCGACGCGCGCGGCGAACGACTGCGCATGCACGAAGAACAGCACGCCCAGCAACGCGGCCATCGCCGCGTCGATCAGGCTGATGCTCAGCCGCTCGCGGCGTGCACGGGCCAGGATGAACACCAGCGGCACGCCGTACAGCACATACAGGAACAGGCTGGCCTGCGGCGTGACATCGGCACGGCCGGCACCGAGCGCATCGATCATGTTGACGGCCATGCCACCCGCCCAGAGCAGCAGCGCCAGGGCGGTGGCGCGCCAGCCGAGCGCGGCACGGTCGCGGCGCGCCCGCCACAGGCAGGCCGCCGCCGCCAGCAACGGGGCACCCGTGAGGAACCCGAAGGAACCCGCACCGGCCGGACCCGACCACAGGGCCACGACCAGGCCGTGGCAGAGCACATACAGCAGCGCCAGCACTACCGGCATGCATCCCCCGATCCGCAAGGCCGTATGGGCGCACGATAGCCCCGCTCGCGCCACGGCCACGTGATCCAATACAGCAAATACGACACTTCGCGTGCCCCGCCATGGGAGTGCCGGCCGCTGGCCGGCAATCCCGGGGAATCACAGGGCTGCAGGTTGCCGGCCAGCGGCCGGCACTACCGGAAAGCCGTCAGCCGTGCAGGGCGCGGGCGTGGTGGGCGATGTGCTCGCCGATGAAACTGGCGATGAAGTAGTAGCTGTGGTCGTAGCCCGGCTGCAGGCGCAGGGTCAGCGGATGGCCGGCGGCATCACAGGCCTGCTGCAGGCGCTGCGGTTGCAGCTGGGTCTGCAGGAATTCGTCCGCCTGGCCCTGGTCGACCAGCAACGGCAGGCGCTCAGTGGCCACGGCGACCAGTTCGCTGGCATCCCACTGCGCCCAGTCCGCCGGGTTGTCGCCCAGGTAGGCGTGGAAGGCCTTCTGCCCCCACGGCACGTGGCTGGGCGCAACGATCGGCGAGAACGCCGACACGCTGCGGTAGCGCCCCGCGTTGCGCAGCGCGATCACCAGCGCACCGTGACCGCCCATCGAGTGGCCGCTGATGCCGCGCGCATCGGTGACCGGGAAATTCGCCTCGATCAGTGCCGGCAGTTCCTGCGCCACGTAGTCGTGCATGCGGTAGTGCTTCGCCCACGGTGCACGGGTGGCATTGAGGTAGAACCCCGCCCCCTTGCCCAGGTCATAGCCCTCGGCATCGGCCACGTCATCGCCGCGTGGGCTGGTATCGGGCGCGACGATGATCACGCCATGCTCGGCCGCGTAGCGCTGCGCGCCCGCCTTGGTGATGACGTTCTGCTCGGTGCAGGTCAGCCCGCTCAGCCAGTAAAGCACCGGCAATTTCTGCGTTTCCGCCTGCGGCGGCAGGTACACGGCGAACTGCATGTCGCAGCCCAGCGTGGTGGAATGATGGCGGTAGACGTCCTGCCATCCGCCGAAACAGGCGCGGTGTTCAATGCGTTCCATGGTGCTCTCCTGCGCGGCGCGTCAGCGCACGCGTGCTTCTGGTAGATGCCGACCTTGGTCGGCTTATCCACGCGCGGCGTGGATGCCTTTGTTGATCCGTTCATCCAGCTGCGCCAGCAGGCGCAGCAACGATTCGACGCCAGGCTGGCCATCAAGATTGCGCCAGGCCGCCACGGCCACATCGCTGCGCGGCGGCCACTGTCCGGCTGCGCGCGCCTCATGAAGGCGCGGCAGGAATACCTGCGCAAGCCACTGCTCGAACGGCATGCCATCGTCGCTGCCGAAGGCCGAGGTCACCGCACGCGGTGGCCCCACCTCCCCCACTACCCAGCCCAGCGCACGCAACGCCTGCTCGATCGGAGCCACCAGGGCCGCGCGCGGGTCTTCCGCACGCGGCCGGCGCAGAGCATCCAGCCAGCCCATGACGCGGCTCAGTAGTGGACCACCGAACGGATCGACTTGCCTTCGTGCATCAGGTCGAAGGCTTCGTTGATCTTGTCCAGGTCCATGGTGTGGGTGACGAACGGTGCCAGTTCGATATCGCCCTTCATCGCGTCCTCCACCATGCCCGGCAACTGGCTGCGGCCCTTCACGCCGCCGAAGGCAGTGCCCATCCATTTGCGCCCGGTCACCAGCTGGAACGGACGGGTGGAGATCTCCTGGCCCGAACCGGCCACGCCGATCACCACGCTCTGGCCCCAGCCACGGTGCGCGCATTCCAGCGCCGCGCGCATCACGTTGACGTTGCCGATGCACTCGAAGCTGTGGTCCACGCCCCAGGTGGTCATCTCGACGATGACCTGCTGGATCGGCTTGTCGTAGTCCTTCGGGTTGATGCAGTCGGTGGCGCCGAATTCGCGCGCCAGTTCGAACTTGGACGGGTTGGTGTCCACCGCGATGATGCGGCCGGCCTTGGCCTGGCGCGCACCCTGGATCACCGCCAGGCCGATGCCACCCAGGCCGAACACCGCCACGCTGTCGCCCTCCTGCACCTTGGCGGTGTTGTGCACCGCGCCGATGCCGGTGGTGACGCCACAACCGAGCAGGCAGACGTGCTCCGGGTTCGCGTCCGGATTGATCTTCGCCAGCGAGACTTCGGCCACCACGGTGTACTCGCTGAAGGTCGAGCAACCCATGTAGTGGTACAGCGGCTCGCCGTTGTAGCTGAAGCGGCTGGTGCCGTCGGGCATCACGCCCTTGCCCTGGGTGGCACGCACCGACACGCACAGGTTGGTCTTGCCGCTCTTGCAGAACAGGCACTCGCCACACTCGGCGGTGTACAGCGGAATCACGTGGTCGCCGGGCTTGACGCTGGTCACGCCCTCACCGACCTCCACCACGATGCCGGCGCCTTCATGGCCCAGCACCACCGGGAACAGGCCTTCCGGATCATCGCCGGACAGGGTGAAGGCATCGGTGTGGCAGACACCGGTGTGGGTGATCTTGACCAGCACCTCGCCCTTCTTCGGCGGGGCGACGTCGATCTCGACGATCTGCAGCGGCTGGCCGGGACCAAAGGCGACGGCGGCACGGGACTTCATGGTGGCTTCTCCAGGATCAGGCGGAAAGGGAATGGCAGGACGATCGGCGCGATATGGCGCCGATGCTTATTTCAGGTACGAGCGGATCAACGCGCTCATGTCGCGCACGCGTTCGGCGCGTTGTTCGTCTGAGGCAGCGGGTTGCCCGAACTCCTCGCGCAGATGGGCCTCCATCACTTCGGACATCAGGCCATTGACCGCGCCACGGATGGCGGCGATCTGCTGCAGCACCGGCCCGCAGTCGGCACCGGCTTCCAGCGCGCGATCCAGCGCATCGCACTGGCCGCGGATGCGGCGCACGCGGGCCAGGACCTTCTTCTTCTCTTCGGGGGAGTGCGGCATGGCGGGGCCACTTCGGAACTATACTGGGGGATAGTATACACAGAGGGGCGAATGAAGCCATCTGGTGCTGCCGAGGCATGCCCCAGGGACAGATCAGCCCAGAATATGAATGAACAATAAATAGATTCATTTGTTACTTTTTCATGACGTAGGGTGTCGCATTCGCCCCTGCGTTTACCCCTGAGTCACATTGGCGTGACCAGGGAGAAATCATGTACCGACCGTTGTTCGCCCGCAGTCGCTTGTCTGTCGCGCTGGGTTCGGCATTGGTGCTGGTGGCCGCCGCACCGGCCATGGCGCAGCAGGCCGCCACGCAGGAACAGAAGGCCGAGCCCGCCAGCAGCAAGACCCCCGTGCAGCTGGACCGGATGACCGTCACCGGCTCGCGCATCTACCGCGCCGGTTTCGACACGCTCGAGCCCGCCGCGGTGGTCAGCCGTGAATCGATCGAGAACTATGGCGACACCAACCTCATCGATGCCCTGACCCGGATTCCCGGGGTCAGTGCCGGCGTCAGTTCGCGCGGCGACCAGGCCGGCTTCGGTGCAGGCGTCAACTTCGCCAGCAAGTTCGGGCTGGGCAGCAATCGCCTGCTGACCCTGGTCAATGGACGCCGCTTCGTCACCTCTACACCGCCCACCATCTTCGGAGCCGGCGGCGGCTCGGGCATCCAGGTCGACATGAACGCCATTCCCAGCGTCATGGTGCAACGCATTGAAAGCCTGAGCGTTGGCGGTGCCCCCACCTATGGCTCGGATGCGATCTCCGGCGTCAACAACATCATCCTGCGCGACCGGTTCGAGGGTGCCGAAGTCGAACTGGGCTACGGCAGGACCAGCAAGAACGACAACGAGCGCTACTCCTGGTCGGCCATCTTCGGTACCGACTTCGCTGATGGCCGTGGCCACATCGTGGTTGCCGCCGAGCTGGACAACGCCGATGGGGTGAACGCGCTGCAACGCGATTTCTACCGCCAGGGCTACAGCCTGCAGGCCAATCCCACGGCGGCCAATGCCACTGCCCAGCCCCTGCGCCGGCCGACCAATGATGGCCGCATCGACGGCAGCATTCCGTTCAACACCGGGCCCCGCGATGGTATCCCCGACCAGGTCTGGATCCGCAACCGGCGCATTGCCAGCATGACCTTCGGTGGCCTGGTGATGCCGGCAACCGGCAGCTACACGCGCAACGGCCTGGGCGACATCCTTGGCTTCGGCCCGAACAAAGACAAACTGTGGCAGTTCAACAACGAGGGCAAGCTGGTCGAGTTCAATCCCGGCACCAGCTACGCGGGCGGCAACGCTTCCGGCGGTGACGGCCTGAACCTGTTCGAGACGGTGCCGCTGATCGCCGACCTCGAACGACGCTCGGTATTCTCCACCGGCAGCTTCGACTTCACCGACAACGTGCGCGGTTTCTTCGAACTTTCGCGATACGAAGCGACCGCCCGCGAAACCCTCGACCAGAACGTCTACAACGCGGTGTCCTTCGGCAATGCGCGCCTGGACGGCGGCGGTACCGCCAGCGGTGCACTGACCTTCAGCGCCAGCAATCCGTTCCTCAGTGCGGAAACCCGCAAGATCCTCGCCGACAACGGCATCACCTCGTTCCGCCTGTCGCGATCTTCGCGCGATCTGTCGATGAACAACGCCAGCACCGAAACCCGCCTGACCCGTGCGGTGCTCGGCCTGAACGGCTTCTTCGAGGTCGGAAAGCGCAGCTTCAACTGGGAAGCCAGCGTCACCCACGGCCGCGGTGACTTCGACTACCTCGGCACCGGCCTGATCCAGCAGAACTTCATCAATGCGATCAACGTCACCACCGACGCCAGCGGGCGCATCATCTGTGATGCCACCCGCCCGGGCACCACGGCCGATGCGAACTGCCGCCCGCTGAATCTGTTCGGCGAGAACCAGGCGTCGCGCGAAGCCCTGGACTATGTCTCCACCCGGACCGTGGCCAAGGCGCAGACCCGCCAGACCGTCATCAATGCGTCGGTATCCGGCGGCCTGTTCGATCTTCCCGGCGGCGAGCTGTCCGCGGCGGCCGGCTTCGAACACCGCCGCGAAGAAGGCTCCTTCACCCCCAGCGAGTACCAGCGCCTGGGCCAGGGCCGTTCAGTGCCGACCCAGGCGGCGGAAGGCAAGTACCACACCAATGAAGTGTTCGCCGAAGTGCTGGCACCGCTGTTCAATCCCGACTGGGATATCCCGGTCCTGCATCGCCTGGACCTGACCGCCAAGTTCCGCCGCGTCGACAATTCCGTCGCCGGCGCGTTCAATGCGTTCACCTACGGCATCCAGTACGAACCGATCGCCGGCCTGCAGCTGCGCGGCAACAAGACCCAGTCACTACGCGCGCCCTCCATCGCCGAGCTCTACACCACCCAGCAGCCGGCCTACTACAACATCCCGGAAGTGTGCTCGCTGGACAACATCAGCGGCGGCTCAAATCCGGCGGTGCGTCGCCGCAACTGCCAGGCGTTCTTCGCCGCCTACCCGGGTGCCGATCCGAACACTTTCCGCCAGCAGCCGACCAATACGCTGGGTTCGACCAACGGCAGCACCCGCCTGCAGAACGAAACGGCGAAGTCGTGGACGGCCGGCATCGTGTTCGCCCCAGAATGGATCCCGGGCCTGCGCGTCGCCGCCGACTGGTATGACATCAAGATCAACAACGTGATCACGTCGCTGAGCGCCAACGACATCATCACCGGTTGCTTCGACACTGCCGACTTCAACGCCGCCAACGTCCCCAACGCCAACCGCTTCTGCAGCCTGGTGACGCGTGATCCGAACACCGGCGTGGCTACCAGCATCAAGACCGAGTATGGCAACGGCCCGGTGCTGATGTTCCGTGGCTGGACCGCCGAAGTCGGCTACCGTTGGGACCTGTCGCGCTTCGGCGTACTGGACCTGGACTTCTACGGCTACATGCCGAAGAACCGTGGCCAGGCCGCGAACCGGGACGTGCCGTTCGTCGAACAGGCGGGCAGCTTCAACGAGCCCAAGCGCCAGTTCCGTTGGACGGCCCAGCATCGCATCGGCAACTGGAACTACGGCGTGGCCTCCAACTACACCAGCCGCGCCCAGTACACGATGACCGATACCCCGGAAAGCCGTCAGTACTTCTACCGCGACAGCTGGACCACCTGGGACGCCAACGTCACCTACCGCATCACCGACGCCGCGCGCGTGACGTTGTCGGTGATCAACGTGGGCGATGACATCGGGCCGTTCCCGTATGTACTGGATGCACTGGGCCGTCGCTACATGGCCAGCCTGCGCTACAACTTCAAGTAGGCCTGGCGCAGCGTTTCCACAGGCGGGGCCCGGTGTACGGGCCCCGCCTTTTTTCAGTTCGCCCTTGGATTCTGCAATGTTTCGTATGGACGTCCCCCTCTAGCGGGGCCGACCATCAAGGGAACATCACGCGGAATGAAAATCGATGAAGCACCACCAGAAGATCGCCTACATTCTGCCTGCAGCTCCGGCGAGTCATTGGGGTTCACGCGCATGACAGTCGGCATCCGGCTTGGACAGATCACCGATGAGATAGGAAGTTCCAGCTTCCTGTACGCGTTCTTCTCAACCATCTCCGGGAATCTCGAACCGGATGGATGGGGAAGCCGATTCCCTATCCTCATGAGGCAGCTATATGCCGGCAGACTGCAGCAATCAGATGCTGCCGACGCACTGGCCGAACTGCATATGGTTCGACGTGAGCTGGCCGATCTGCCGCCAGCCCGTGTCATCTGGTCGCTCGAGGATCGAACCCAGCATCCACCGTGGGGAGACGATATCGCTCCCGACATCGACAGCCTGGCGACCTACTTCGTGACCGCACATGGACGCGATCTGATTGCTCTTCTGGCTGAGGTATTTGAAGCACTCCAGGAAGGCGAAGACACGTCCGCCCGGATCGTCGACTACTGATACCCAGCTCAGTCAAACACGCCCTCACCCGCCAACCGGGTCAGCTCATCCACCACGTAGCGCACCTTCGGCCGCAGGTGACGCGTCGGTGGCCACAGCGCATGGATGTCGATGTGCCGCTGCATGTGTTCGTCCAGCACCGATTGCAGCACGCCGGAATCAAGATGGCGGCGCACCAGTGAAATGGGCATCTGGCAGATGCCGAGGCCGGCGATGGCCGCTTCGATCACCGCGTCGCCATCATTGAGTTGATAGGGCGCACTGGGAATGAACGTTCCCTCGTCCTCCTCGCTGCCGATCCGCCACCAGATCGGTTGCCCGTGGCGGAAGCCGACGATGCTGCGGTGCTGCACCAGTTCCTGCACCGTGCGCGGCACGCCATGCGCCTGCAGGTACGCCGGCGATGCGCAGGTGACCAGGCGCTGGCGCCCCAGCCGGCGCGCGACCAGGTGCTCGGCCTGGTGCAGCCCACCGAAACGGATCAGCAGGTCGATGCCCTCTTCGACCGGATCGACGAAGTGATCGGTGAAGGTCATCGTCAACTGCAGGTCCGGATACTGGCGGCACAACCGCAGCAGCACCGGCAGCACCACCAGCCGCCCGAACGAGGACGGCATGTCAATGCGCAGCCGCCCGCTGGGCAGGCCCGCCGAACCCAGACAGGCCTCGGCCGCGGAGATTTCTTCCAGCGCCGCCGCACAGGAGGCGTAGTACGCCTCGCCATCAGTGGTCAGTGCGATGCGCCGCGTAGTGCGATGGAACAGGCGCACCCCCAGCCGCGCTTCCAGCCGGGCGATGGCCTTGCCCACCGCCGAGCGCGAGATGCCCAGCGCGTCTGCCGCCTCGGTGAAGCTGCCCGAGCGTGCGGTCGTGACGAACGTCACCAGGCCATTCAAGGATTCCAGCGGCAGCATCGTTCGCACCCCATTGGGGACAAATAGTCCCCCACCAAGGGAGATCGAAGCGCTTTATGCGCCCGCATGTCAACTCCATCCTGTGTGCATCGCGCCGCTGGCGCCTCTCCCCCGCACCGAGATGACCGACATGACCACCGCCCTCTTCCGCCCGTTCGACCTGACAGGCATCGCCCTGCGCAACCGCATCGCGATGGCGCCGATGACCCGTGCCCGCAACCCCGGCTCGGTCGCCAATGAGCTCACCGCGCAGTACTACCGGCAGCGTGCCAGCGCCGGCCTGATCATCAGCGAAGGCACGCCGGTCTCGCCGCAGGGCCAGGGCTACATCGACGTGCCGGGTATCTGGTCGGCCGAGCAGGTGGCCGGGTGGAAGCTCGTCACCGAGGCGGTGCATGCCGCGCAGGGCACGATCTTCGCCCAGCTCTGGCACGTCGGCCGCATGTCGCATTCCTCGCTGCAGCCCGGGGGTGGGCAACCGGTCAGCGCCGGCACCCGCCCGGTGGCCAGCGCACCGAAGAACACCTCGTTCGTGTACCTGGACGACGGCAGCCGAGGCCACGCCGATCCCACCCCGGCGCGTGCGCTGGCCACCGAAGAGATCTCCGGCATCATTGCCGACTTCGCACGCGGCGCCGACAACGCCGTCGCTGCCGGCTTCGATGGCATCGAGTTGCATGCCGCCAACGGCTACCTGTTCGAGCAGTTCCTCAACCCGCTCATCAACGAGCGCGACGACCGCTACGGCGGCTCGCTGCCGAACCGCGCGCGATTGATCCTGGAGACGGTCGATGCGATGGCCGAGCGCATCGGCGCGCACCGCATCGGCGTGCGCCTGGCGCCGAACAACCTCACCTTCGACATGCCGTTCTACCCCGACAACGAAGCCACCTATCTGTACCTGGCCGAGGAACTGGGCAAGCGCGGGCTGGCCTATGTGCACCTCAACGACAACCTGCAGGCGGGGCAGTCGGTGCTGGGCGAGGCGTTCCTGCAGCAGTTCAAGCAGGTCTACGGTGGCACGTTGATCCTGGCCGGTGGCATGACCCGCGAACGCGCCCTGCAACTGGTCGAGGCCGGCACCATCGACCTGGCCGCATTCGGCCAGCCGTTCATCGCCAACCCGGATCTGGTCGAACGCCTGCAACGCGACGACGCGCTGGCCACGCCCGACCGCAATACCTATTACGGTGGCGGCGAGGCAGGCTACCTCGATTACCCGCGCGCGCAGTAGAGCCACGCGATGCGTGGATGCGGGCGTACACTGCCCACCCGCATCCACCGGATCTGCCCATGGATACGCCCACCGCATCGTTCATCGTCAACCTCGATGTCCCCGGTCTTGCCGCTGCCGAGGACTTCTACATCCGAGCCTTCGGCCTGCGCATCGGGCGCCGTCTAGGCCCGGGCGCCGTGGAGCTGCTCGGTGGGCCAACGCCGCTGTACCTGCTGCAGAACGAGGCCGGCAGCGCCGCCACCGAAGACGGCGACGTGCGCGACTACGAGCGCCATTGGACGCCGCTGCACCTGGACTGGGTGGTGGATGACATCGAGGCCGCACTGGCACGTGCGGTTGCGGCCGGAGCGACGCTTGAGCAGTCCGTGCGCGAGCGTCGCTGGGGGCGCATCGCCGTGCTGGCCGATCCGTTCGGGCATGGCTTCTGCCTGATCCAGTTCAGCGGCGAAGGCTACAACGCGCTGGTCGAATGACCGGTGCGCCGTTCACCACGGCAACGGCACGGCTTCACCGTTGGCGCGCTCACCGTAGTACAGCGACGGCAGCAGGCGCGAGAGGAAACTGAACTCCGTGTAGCAGTGCTTGAGCAGGCCCAGGCCGACCGCATCGCCGGCATCGCAGTGCGGATCGGTGCTGTCCAGGCCGAGCACGAAGCGGCTGCGCAGCACACAGCCAAACGGCGTATCGCGCGCCACGTGCAGCATCTGCCCGTCGCAGGGATCACCGTTTGCATCCAGGCGTACGTGATCTCCGAAGCCGATGCGCGCGGCGATCACCGCCGACACATCGCCTGCATCCTGTGCCACCTGCAGGCGCTCGGGCACCAGCAACGTGCGCGGGTCATGGAACTTCAAACGCGCCGCCACCGGCGGAATATCGGCCAGCGATTCCACCGCGTGGATGCTGGCACCGTGGTAGCTGCGTCCGCGCTGCCAGGCCGCGTCCCAGCCGCGATGCTCGACATGATCAACCGGATGCCACCAGCGGATGTGCTGTGTGGTCTCGAAGAAGGTGAACCACCAGTCCAGCATGCGGCCCTTGCAACCGTGCAGATCGGTACGCACCGCCACCAGCAGGGTGCCATCTTCGCGGCGCTGGATGCCGGTTTCCAAGCGCATCGGTGCGGGGTCGAGCAGATCGTGGTGGTCCAGCCAGGCGCGGGCGTTCACAGCGGTATCCATCGGGGTCTCCTGCATGTCGGGAGACCTGACAATACGGAAACGTTCTTCGTTTCGCAATTATCCGAATGCGGTAAGATGGGCGCAATGAACAGCACCACCCTGCCCGAGCCACCCTCACCAATCCGCCGCCGCGGCCGCCCTGCGCGGCCGGAAGCCGAAGTCCGCCACGCCGTGCTGCAGGCCACGCTGGAGCTGCTGCTGGCACAGGGTTACGAGGCCACCACCATCGAAGCGGTGGCGGCGCACGCCGGGGTAGCGAAGAAGACCGTGTACCGCCACGCCAGCAACCGCGAAGAACTGGTCGGGTTGGCCGTGCGCGAGTGGACCGACGGCTTCGCGCCGCAGTTGCAGCGCGATGCGCACGACGCCGATGAGGTGATGCCGTTGCTGCGGGCCATCCTGCAAGCGGTGTGCGCGCAGGCACTGTCGGCGCAGGCAGTGCAGGTATTCCGCCTGCTGGCCACCGACTTTCCCGGCAAGGACGCGCTGCTGCAGGCCTATCTGGACAATGGCATCGAACGCGGCCGTGCGCTGCTGGCCGACTGGCTGGCGCGTCAGCAGCAGCGCGGGCTGCTGCGCGAGGGAGATGCCGCGTGCATGGCGCGGCTGATCCTGGCGATGGCCGTGGCCGAGCCGCTGCGCGAACGCGTGATCGGTGTGGTGGCCGAGGATGCGCCGGTAGAGGTGCATCTGCGTGATTGCCTGGAATTGTTGGCACCCGTACTGCAGGTGCCGTAGCCGGCCGCATCCACGCATGGCGAGGTTCTACCGGCAGCGCTTCGGATCAGGTCACGCCTGCACGTAGGGTATTTCGCTGTCGATACCGTCGAACGCGATCAGCTGCAGCAGCGGCTGCACGTCCTCGTCACTGATCTCACCCGCAGTGATGTCATCCACGCGTGCATACAACGCCTCCAGCGCCGCTACCTGGTCCCCTCGCAGCCAGCCACGATGGGTACCGAGCCAAGCCTGCAGATTGGTTCCGATATCGCCCTCCGAAAGCAGCGAATCCTCTTCCTCCAGCTCCACCACCGCTTCGGCCATCTTGCGGAACAGGAAGTCCTGGAAGTTCGCGGCCAGCAGATCGGCGCGATCATCGTCATGCCAGACCAGCAGCACCGGCGACTCGCTGGAACCCGGTGCATTGGTCCAGAAACAGTAGTGATCACCCGCGCCGGTGCGCGCGAACGGCAGCAGTTTCAGGTCATCGCGCAGCGGGTTGTAATGATCTTCGGCAGTCAGATCTTCCCACGCTGCGCGCAGTTCGCTCGGCTCGATCGGTTCATAGTCGTTGGCATACAGCAGTACCGGCGGCTGCGGCTGCACCTGCGGGAACACCGTGCGGTACCAGTTCGGGCCCTGCTCGCCCCAGCTGAAACGGTTGTCTTCCACCAGCTGGCGGAACAACGGCGGGAAGGTCTGGCCGGAAGCCTGTTCGAGATCGGCGAGCATGCTCAATGACGTCCTTTTGTTGAGAAGACTCACTCTAGCGGGTGAACGCCATCCACGCATGGCGTGGATCTACCCGGAAAGCTCTCGTTGGAGCCGGTCATTGGACGGCACTGCGCCATCCACCGCGATTCACTCGCGCAGCATATCCACGAACGCACGCAGCGCACCGGGCATCTGCCGCTGCTTCGGGTAGTACAGCGCGAAGCCGGCGAACGGCTCGCTCCAGTCTTCCAGCACCGCCACCATCTGCCCCGATTCGATGTAGGGCCGCGCGGTGTCTTCCAGCACGTAGGCCAGGCCGATGCCATCGAGTACCGCGCCGACCACGGTGCCCTGCTCGCCCAGCGTCAGCCGTCCGGGCACGTCGATCTCCAGCGCCTGCCCACCGCGCTCGAACTGCCACTTGTACAGATGCCCGCTGGCGAAGCGGAAGCGGATGCATTCGTGTGCAGCGAGATCGCGCGGATGCTGTGGCGCGGGATGCCGCCGCAGATACTCCGGCGAGCCGACAATCAGCCCGCGCAGTGGTGGCCCCATCGGCACTGCCACCATGTCCTCGGGTACGAACTCGTGCAGGCGCACGCCGGCGTCGTAGCCCTCGGCGACGATGTCGACCAGGCCGTCGTTCTCGGTCAGCTCCACCCGCACGTCGGGATGGGCGTGCAGGAAGCGCGCCAGCCGTGGTCCCAGCTGTGTCGCCACCGCCGCACGGGTGGCATTGATGCGCAGCAGGCCAGCCGGTGCGGCACGGAACTGGTTCATCTCCTCCAACGCATCGTGCACCTGCCCCAAGGCCGGCTGCAGGCGCTCCAGCAGGCGTTGCCCGGCCTCGGTCAGGGCCACGCTGCGGGTGGTGCGATGAAACAGGCCCACCCCCAACCGTTCTTCAAGCGCGCGGATCGCATAGCTCACCGCCGAGGTCGACAGCGCCAGCTCGGCGCCGGCACGGCGGAAGCTGCGGTGGCGGGCGACTGCGGCGAACGCAGCCAGATGGGAGAGATTGTCAGTGGCCATGATTGTGCAGTTTCACTTGATGAATCATGCCGATATCCGGGCTTTTTGCCGCTGGGTACGGGGCGTATTGTAAAGCGCCTTTCGACAAACCCTGCCAAGGATTCCCCATGTCCCTCGCCCGTGGTTACGCCGCCCATTCACATACCGACCCGCTGATCCCCTACGAGTTCGAACGCCGCGCGGTCGGCCCGGACGATGTACGTATCGAGATCCTCTACAGCGGCATCTGCCACTCCGACCTGCACCAGGCCCGCGACGACTGGGGTGGCTCGATCTACCCGATGGTGCCGGGCCACGAGATCATTGGCCGCGTCACCGAGGTCGGCAGCAACGTCACCCGCTTCAAGGTCGGCGACCACGCCGGCGTGGGCTGCATGGTCGACTCATGCCGCCACTGCGACGCCTGCGAGCACGACCTGGAGCAGTACTGCGCCGAAGGCGCGACCTGGACCTACAACGGCCGTGAGCGCGAAAGCGGCGCGCCGACGTATGGCGGCTATTCCGACCACGTGGTGGTCGAACAGCGCTTCGTGGTGAAGGTGTCCGAAACGCTGGACCTGAAGGCGGCCGCGCCGCTGCTGTGTGCCGGCATCACCACCTGGTCGCCGCTGCGCCACTGGAAGGTCGGCCCGGGCCAGAAGGTCGGCGTGATCGGCCTCGGTGGCCTCGGCCACATGGGCGTGAAGTTCGCCAAGGCCCTCGGCGCGCACGTGGTGATGATCACCACCACGCCGGAAAAGGGTGCCGACGCCAAGCGCCTGGGTGCCGATGAAGTGCTGGTCTCGCGCGATGCCGCGCAGATGAAGGCGCATGCCGGCAGCTTCGACTTCCTGCTCAACACCATCCCGGTCGGCCATGACACCAACCCGTACATGGGCCTGCTCAAGCGCGAGGCCACCATGTGCCTGGTCGGCGTGCTGACCGAACTGGATCCGCCGCTGACCGGCGGCAGCGTGATCTTCGGCCGCAAGCACCTGACCGGCTCGGCGATCGGCGGCATGGCCGAAACCCAGGAAATGATGGATTTCTGCGCCGAGCACGGCATCGTCAGCGATGTCGAGATGATCGACATCAAGAACGTCAACGAAGCCTGGGAGCGCATGGCGAAGAACGATGTGCGCTACCGCTTCGTGATCGACATGGCGACGATGAAGAACGCCGCCTGATCGATCGGCGACTGTGAACGAAGAACCCCGGCACTGCCGGGGTTTCTTGTTTGCGTTGCACGGCCCGTCCGCCGGGCCATGCCCGGCGAGCGAAGCGGTTGCCTCCCTCCTTGGGCATGACGAAGATCAAGGACCCGGCCAGCAGCCGGGCGCAGACTCGCTGCATGGCCCGCCTGCCCTCCCCTGCGATGCTGATGCGCGCGCCGCACCGGCTGCTGTTCTTCATCGGCGCCAGCAACCTGCTGCTGGCAATGCTGTGGTGGGCGTTGTGGCTGGGCGCATTGCGCGGGTTGTGGACGCCGCAGCCACCGCCGCTGCCTCCGGCCTGGCTGCACGCGCTGCTGATGCAGTACCTGGTACTGCCCAGTTTCATCTTCGGCTTCCTGCTCACCGTGTTCCCGCGCTGGATGGCACAGCCGGAGCTGCCACGCAGCCGTTATGCGCCGGTCGGCATCGGCCTGTTTGGTGGGCAGGCGTTGCTGATTGCCGCCGCCTGCGGGTGGACACCCGGGCTGTGGCCCGGCCTGCTGCTGGCACTGGCCGGCTGGAGCGCCGGATTGATCGTGCTGGGACGCGTGCTCAAGGCCGCCGGTCCCAACCGCAACTGGCATGCGCGCGCCTGCTATGCCGCACTGCTGCTGGGCTGGCTGGGGCTGCTGCTGTTCATGGCGGTGGGGCGCGGCCACGCCACGCTGATGCCAGTCACGGTGGCACTCGGCACCTTCGGCCTGCTGCTACCGGTCTACCTCACCGTCGCGCACCGGATGATCCCGTTCTTCGCCAACAACGTGGTGGATGGCTATGTGGCGTGGCGCCCGCTGCGCTGGTTGGCTGCGATGTGGGCGCTGCTGATGCTGCGCCTGCTGTTGAGCGCGTTGCAGGTCGACCACCTGCTGTGGCTGGCCGATGCGCCGCTGCTGATGTTGTCGCTGCAGGCGCTATGGCACTGGTGGCCACGCGGGCCGATGCCGGGCCTGCTCGCGGCCCTGTTCCTGGCACTGGCGTGGCTGCCGATCAGCTTCGCGTTGTATCTGCTGCAGGACATCGGCCAGATGCTGGGCCATCCGCAACTGCTCGGCCGCGCGCCGCTGCATGCCCTCGCCGTGGGCCTGTTCGGCAGCCTGCTGGTGGCGATGGTGACCCGGGTCACCCAGGGCCATTCCGGCCGACCGCTGGTGATGCCGGCAGTGGCCTGGTTTGCGTTCGTCGCGCTGCAGGCGGTGGCGATCATGCGCATCGTCGCCGAGCTGATGCCCGACGCCTACGCGTGGCATTTCACCGCTGCCATCGGCTGGTTGCTGGCCTTGGCACCGTGGGTGGCGCGGCTGGGCTGGATCTACCTGAGCCCACGGCGCGACGGCAAGCCGGGCTGACATCGACGCCGGGCATGGCCCGGCGCTACCGCAATCGAATCAATACGCGAACTCGCGGAACACCGGATCAACGTCGCCGTGCCAGCGGCCATGGAACAGCGCCAGCTTGCGTTCGGCCGGGGTCAGGCCGGACTCGACGATCTCCTGCAGCACGTCCAGGAACTTGCTCTCGTCCTGGCCGTCGGCATTGCGCGCCGCGCGGCGCTTGAGGCCTTCGACGGAAATCTTCACCGCTTCACGGGCCAGGTCGCGCACGCTGCCAGTGCGGAACGGCAGGTTCATCGCATGCTTCGGCACGCCGTCGCGCAGTGCATGGCGCTCGGCCAGGGTGAAATCACGTACCAGGTCCCAGGCCGCATCCAGTGCGGTGTCGTCGTACAACAGGCCC
Organism: Stenotrophomonas sp. 80084_Sma; assembly: GCF_056481995.1. Classification (NCBI taxonomy): domain Bacteria; kingdom Pseudomonadati; phylum Pseudomonadota; class Gammaproteobacteria; order Lysobacterales; family Lysobacteraceae; genus Stenotrophomonas; species Stenotrophomonas sp. 80084_Sma. Next base: position 4,052,168 of record NZ_CM151177.1, read on the forward strand.
ACCCAGAATGCCGGCAGCGCACACAGGCGGCTCCACGGGCCACCGTCGGCACCGCGCATTTCCAGATACTTCTTCAGGCGCACTTCCGGGAACGCGGTGGTCATGTGGTCCGACCAGTCGCGCAGCGTCGGCAGCGCGCCCGGCAGCACCGGCAGCTTGGCCTGCATGAAATCGCGGAAGCTCTGCCCGCTGGCGTCGTGGTAGATGCCATCGCGGTAGGAGAAATACATCGGCACGTCGAGCAGGTAATCGACATAGCGCTCGTAACCGAAGCCATCCTCGAACACGAAGTCGAGCATGCCGGTGCGGTCGGCGTCGGTGTCGGTCCAGATGTGCGAGCGGTAGCTCAGGTAGCCGTTGGGCTTGCCTTCGGTGAACGGCGAATCGGCGAACAGCGCGGTGGCGATCGGCTGCAGCGCCAGCGACACGCGGAACTTCTTCACCATGTCCGCTTCGGTGGCGTAATCCAGGTTCACCTGCACCGTGCAGGTGCGGGTCATCATGTCCAGGCCCAGCGAGCCGACCTTGGGCATGTACGCGCGCATGATCTTGTAGCGGCCCTTCGGCATCCACGGCATCTCATCGCGCTTCCACTTCGGCTGGAAGCCCATGCCGAGGAAGCCGAGCTGCAGCTCACCGGCCACCTGTGCCACTTCGTTGAGATGGGTGCCGGTCTCCACGCAGGTCTGGTGGATGGTCTCCAGCGCCGCTCCGGACAGTTCCAACTGACCGGCAGGTTCCAGCGTCACCGAGGCACCATCGCGCAGCAGGGCGATCGTGTTGCCGTTCTCCTGCACCGGCTCCCAGCCGAAGCGGACCAGGCCGTTGAGCAGCGCTTCGATGCCGCGCTCGCCTTCAAAGGTCGGCGGGCGCAGGTCATCCAGGCGGAACCCGAACTTCTCGTGCTCGGTGCCGATGCGCCACTGCGCGCGGGGTTTCTCGCCGGAGGCGATCACCTCCACCAGCTGCGAGCGGTCGGTAATGGGTGTATCGGCGACGTGGCTGGGGCTCGACAAGGGGAAGGCTCGCTGGACAGTGGCGGGGGATGTGGGGCCCGGGGCCTTCCATCGCAAGGGCGCACTATAGCGTGGCGACCCGTTGCGTCATGCGACGGAGACGGTTTTCAGCATCCTACCGACGCCCTCTTGACCCTCGTACACTCGGGGCCATGAGCCGCCATTCACGACACCCCGAACTGCACCGCTCCGAGCGCGTCGGCTGGCTGCGTGCCGCCGTGCTGGGGGCCAACGATGGCATCGTCTCGGTGGCCGGCCTGGTGGTCGGCGTGGCCGCCAGCGGCGCCTCCGCGGCGACCATTCTGGCCACCGGCGTGGCTGGCACCGTGGCCGGCGCGATGTCGATGGCCGCTGGAGAGTATGTCTCCGTGCAGACCCAGGCCGACACCGAAGACGCCGACCTGGCGATGGAAAAGCGCGAACTGCACGAAGATCCGCACAGCGAGCTGGAAGAGCTGACCGCGATCTACCGCCACCGCGGCCTGGAGCCGGCGCTGGCGCGGCAGGTGGCCGAGCAGCTCACCGCCCACGACGCACTGGGCGCCCACGCCCGCGACGAGCTGGGCATCACCGATACCCTGCGCGCGCGCCCGCTGCAGGCAGCGCTGGCCTCGGCCGGCGCCTTCACCTGTGGTGCGGCACTGCCGGTGCTGACCGCGCTGCTCGCGCCGGTCGACAAGGTCGCGATGATGACCACCGCCAGCACCCTGCTCGGCCTGTGCCTGACCGGCGCGATGGCGGCCCAGGCCGGCGGCGCACCGCCGGTACGCGGCGCGATCCGGGTGATGTTCTGGGGCGCGTTGGCGATGGCCGCGGCCGCCGGCGTCGGTCGCCTGCTCGGCGCACACGTGACATGACCGCCATGCTGCCCCCGGCCACCGCACTGCTGGCCGAGATGGCCAGTCTGGCAGGCTGTGAGCGCGCCGAAGGCTATGCCTGCATCACCGCCCGTCGCGAGCATGGCGCCAGCTCGGTGGAGATTCCGCAACCGCAGTTCGCGATCCTGCTGGAAGGCCGCAAGCAGGTGCGCACCGCGCACCAGTCGCTGGAATTCATCCCCGGCGACATCCTGCTGCTGACCCAGCGCTGCCGCATCGATGTGGTCAACACGCCCGACCCGGGGACCGGCCGCTACCTCAGTGCCATCGTGCCGCTGTGTGCCGAAGTACTGGCGGCCGCACGCACGCTGTGGAGCGAGGACCTTCCCGCGCCGGGCCAGGCGATGGCACGTCTGCCGTTGATCGACCATGGCCCGGTGCTGCGCCAGTGGCGGCAATCGCTGCAGGACGGCCGTTACAGCGAGGCACGATTGGCCCTGGCCTCGCTGGTATTGACCCTGTGCCGGCAGGGCCACGGCAACCTGCTGCTGCCGCAGGCGCCGAGCCTGGGCGAACAGATCCGCGACCGCATCGCCGCCGAACCGGCACGCGACTGGCAATCGCGTGATGTGGAAGAACAGTTCGCGCTGAGCGGTGCGACCCTGCGTCGTCGTCTCGCCGCCGAGGACACCAGCCTGCGCCAGCTGCTTACCGAGGCCCGGCTGGCGCATGGCATGCAGCTGCTCTACACCACGGACCTGCCATTGAAGACCGTCGCAGCACGCGCGGGCTACCGGTCTGCGGCGAGTTTCAGCAAGCGCTTCGCCGAGCAGTACGGACTGGCTCCCACAGACATTTGAGGGGGTTCGGCAGGGCTGCGCCCTGCACCCGCAGAGGCAACAGCAACGTCCGAAGCAACAGCAACAGCGGCTATCCGAGGGATGGCGGGGGCGGTGTCGGAGTGCGGGGACGCTGCAAGTACGTCCCTGTAAGCTTGGCAGCCGCATCCATGCGGCTGACACCCCGCACTCCGACACCGCCCCACCTCTGACAGATCTCCGCGGCTGTTGGTAGGTGTCGACCTTGGTCGACACCTCTGTCAGATATCGAATAAGTCATCCACGCATGGCGTGGATCTACTGTGTCGACCAAGGTCGACACCCACCAGAGCAGTTTGCCGTTCCGACAGATCGCAGAAAACTGTCGAAGGCGGGGTGGGTCCGGTTGCGGGGGCGTGAGCCGCATGGGCCCGAGGCATGCCTCGGGCGGGTTGGGTAGGACGCCCAACCCCGGTCTTGCCGTGTGCGCAGGACAGCGCACACGAGCAAGCGGCGACCGAGCTTACATGGGTGAGGGCGCTTTGCTTGCGAAGCATTGCTTCGCAAGCGCCCGAACGCACAGCCGCCAGCGGCTGGGCCGGGCCCCGGAGGGGGACTTGCAGCGGCCCCCGCAACCGGACCCACCCCGCCATCCCACGGATAGCCCGCTGTTGCTGTTGCCTCGGCTGTTGCTGTTGCTTCGGCCGTTGCCGTTGCCGTTGCCTCTGCGGGTGCAGGGCGCAGCCCTGCAGACAACACCCCTCCCTGAGCATTCCGCGTAGTGGTTTGAGCGCCGCACACACGTCGGCCACGGCACGCTATGCGGCAACGGAACCACCCGTCGTCCACCGAGAACCACCATGTCCCTGCGTCCCCTGCCGCTGCACCACGCCCTGCTGTTGGCCCTGTCATCCCTGCCACTGGCCGCGCTGGCCGAAACCACGTCGCCTGCCCCCACCCAGCAGGTCCCAGGCGTCTACCACCAGCGCGTCGGTGCGCTGCAGGTCACCGCCCTGTTCGATGGCGTGGTCGCGCTGGGCCGGCAGGAAGTCGTGGGCGTGCCGCCGACGCTGGTCAGCCGCCTGCTGGAAGGCCGTTACGTGCCCGAAGACAAGAAGGGCCTGCAGACCGCGATCAATGCTTTCCTGGTGCGCCAGGGCAACCACCTGACCCTGGTCGATACCGGCACCGCGCAGTGCTTCGGCCCCGGCCTGGGCCAGGTGCTGGGCAACCTGCGCGCCTCCGGCGTGGACCCGGCCGAGGTGGATGAGGTGCTGCTGACCCACGCCCATCCGGACCATCTGTGCGGCGTGCTCGACGCGCAGGGCAAGCCGGCCTACCCGAATGCCACGGTGTGGCTGTCCAAGGCCGATGCCGACTACTGGCTCAACCCGGCCAGCGAGGCCACCGCGCCGAAGGGCGTGCGCTTTGCCTTCCCGCTGGCGCGCAACGCGGTAGCGCCCTATCAGGCCAGCGGCCACCTGCGCACCTTCAGTCCCGGCGATGCCCTGCCCGGTGGCGCGGTGGCGATGGACACCCATGGCCATACGCCCGGCCATGTCTCCTACCGGTTCGACAGCCAGGGCCAGTCACTGCTGGTGTGGGGTGATGTGCTGCACTTCCACGCGGTGCAGTTCGCGCACCCGGAGGCGGCCTTCGAGGCCGATTCGGACCGCAAGGCGGCCATCGCCAGCCGTCGCGGCCTGCTGCAGCAGGCCACCGCCAACGGTTGGTGGGTGGCCGGTGCGCACCTGCCGTTCCCCGGTCTGGGCCATGTGCGTGGCGAGGGCAAGGCCTATGCGTGGGTGCCGGCGGAGTATTCGCCGTTGTGAGGGTGTGCCGACCAAGGTCGGCACCCACCCGATCCGGTAGCGCCCGGCTGCCAGCCGGGCGACCGGAAATGCCTTATTCCAGCCCCAGCCAGCCGCCGATGATGCCGCGGGCTTCGTCCACACCGGTGCGGGCGGCGCCGGAGAACACCTGCACGCTGACCGTATCACCGAAGGAGGAGTGCAGTTCCTTGCGCACCTTCTGCAGGGTCTGCATCTGCTGGCTGCGGCTCAGCTTGTCGGCCTTGGTCAGCAACGCATGCGCCGGCAGGCCACGCTGCACGGCATAGGCCAGCATCTGCCGGTCGTAGTCCTTCAGCGGGTGGCGGATATCCATCACCACCACCAGGCCCCTCAGCGCATTGCGGGTGCGGAAGTAGCGGTCGATGAAGGCCTGCCAGTGCGCCTGCAGGTCCAGCGGCACCTTGGCGTAGCCGTAACCGGGCAGATCGACCAGATGGGCTTCCGGGGTCACCTGGAAGAACACCAGCTGCTGGGTGCGGCCGGGGGTCTTGGAGACCCGGGCCAGGCTGTTCTGGCGGGTCAATGCGTTGAGAGCACTGGACTTGCCGGCGTTGGAGCGGCCCGCAAAGGCCACTTCGGCCCCCTCATCGGGCGGCAGCTGCCCCATGTTGTGGGCAGAGAGGTGGTATTGAGCGCGTTCGATGAGCAATGACATGTGCATAGGATCGCATGTTGTGGCACCGCGCGCCCGGCCCCGGGCCCTCCGCCGGGAAAATGCTGCACTGCTGCGTTGACCGTGCGCGGAAACGGCGTTGATAATCCGGACGATGCCGTGGCTGCCGCCCGGCCCGGTCCATACGGAGCTTTAGCATGCGCCACGCTCGCGTTCTTGCCGTATCCGCCCTTGCCACTGCCGTAGTCGTTGCCGCCGCTGCGTTCGCGCAGACCACGTTGACCCCGCTGCCCGACAACGGGCCGATCAACACCGCCTCGCTGGAGGTCGATTTCAGCAAGACCCACTGGGGCGATGCCAAGGCCGGCCAGACCAAGGCCTCGGCCTGCGCGGCCTGCCATGGCGCCGACGGCAATTCCACGGTGGAGATGTACCCGTCCATCGCCGGCCAGAGCGAACGCTACGTCGCCCAGCAGATGGCCCTGATCGCCAATGGGCAGCGCAGCTCCGGCGCGGCGGTGGCGATGGTGCCGTTCGTACAGAACCTCACCCCGCAGGACATGCGCGACATCGGCGCGTTCTTCGCCACGCAGAAGGCCACTGCCGGCATCGCCGATGACACGGCGGTCACCGACGGCCCCTACAAGGGCATGAAGTTCTACGAGATCGGCCAGCAGCTGTACCGTGGCGGTGACGCCAAACGCGGCCTGCCGGCCTGCATGGCCTGCCACGGCCCCAGTGGCGCCGGTAATCCGGGCCCGGCCTATCCGCACATCGGCGGCCAGCACGCCAGCTATGTCGCGCGCCGCCTGCAGGAATACCAGGCCGGCCAGACCAACGAGACCGACAAGGCGCACTTCCAGATCATGGCTGCGGTTGCGCAGAAGCTGAGCGAGCAGGAGGTGCAGGCGCTGTCGAGCTACCTGCAGGGCCTGCACAACAAGGCCGACGACGTGGCCGTTGCCACCGCGCCGGCACAACCGGCTGCCGCCCCCTGACCACCACTGGTCGGCCCGGGTCGCCACGCCGGCCCGCGGCTGCGGTATGTTTCCTTCACGCCGGCGACCGCGCCGGCGTTGCTTTTTTCAACGGAGATGCGTGTCGATGAGGTTGATTTCCCGCCTGCTGTTGTCTGTGCTGGTGCTGCTGCCACTGGTAGCCTGCGCCGCCACCCCCGCCAATGCCCCGCTGGTCGAAGGCAAGGACTACGAGCGCATCGCCCAGCCGGGCCCGTTGCAGCCGCTGGCCGGCAAGATCGAGGTGGTCGAGGTCTTCGGCTACACCTGCCCGCACTGCGCCCGTTTCGAACCGCAGCTGGAAGCCTGGGCAGCTAAGCTGCCGGCCGATGTGCGCTTCACTCCGGTTCCGGCAGCCTTCGGCGGCGCCTGGGATGCCTGGGCACTGGCCTACTACGCCGCCGACGAAGTCGGCGTGGCCAAGCGCAGCCATGGCGCCGTGTTCAAGGCCCTGCACCAGGACGGCTCGCTGCCGATGCAGAACGTCTCGGCCGATGAGCTCGCCACCTTCTACAAGGCCTACGGCGTGACCCCGGACCGTTACCTGCAGGCCCTGCGCGGCGATGCCGTACAGAAGAAGGTCGATGCCGCCCGCGCGTTCGCCCAGCGCACCAAGATCCCCGGGACCCCGGCGCTGATCATCAACGGCCAGTACCTGGTCCGTGGCGACAGCTTCGACGACCAGCTGCGCATCGCCTCGGCGCTGATCGCCCAGGCCCGCGCCGCCCGCGGCCGCTGAACCAACACCCACCACCGACACGGCGCTGTCGCCGCCGCGTGTCATCATTTCCCCCTGGCCGGCGCATGACGCCGGCCCCACCTTTCCAGATGCTGGAGACGTTTCCATGAAGATCCGTTACGCCCTCGCCCTCGCAGCGCTGCTGCCGATCCTGGCGGCCTGCAAGGCCGACGACGGCAGCACCAACACCACCGCGGCCCCGGCCGAACCGGCTGCAGCTCCGGCGACCACCGAACCGGCCGCTCCGGCCGCTGGCAGCGAAGGTGCCGCACCGGTCGCTGAAGGCGACAAGGCGCCGGCTGAAGCCGCCCCGGCCGCTGCACCGGCCCCGACCACCACCGCACTGACCGGCCCGGCCCCGGTGGAAGGCGCCGACTACCAGGTGATCCCGAACGGCCAGCCGTTCCAGCCGGCCGCCGGCAAGATCGAAGTGACCGAGATCTTCGGCTATGTCTGCCCGGCCTGCGCCGCGTTCCAGCCGCTGGTCGGCCCGTGGAAGGCCGGCCTGCCGAGCGACGTGAACTTCGTCTACGTGCCGGCCATGTTCGGCGGTACCTGGGACAACTACGCCCGTGCCTTCTACGCCGCGCAGACCCTGGGCGTGCAGGAGAAGACCCACGAAGCCCTGTACGCTGCCATCCATTCGCAGAAGACCCTGAAGGGCGAGCGCGGCACCGATTCGGTTGACGACATCGCCAAGTTCTACGGTGCCTACGGCGTGGATCCCAAGCAGTTCGCCGCCACCATGGGCAGCTTCGCGGTGAATGCCAAGACCAACTCGGCCAAGCAGTTCGCCCAGCGCAGCCAGATCAGCGGCACCCCGTCGATCATCGTCAACGGCAAGTACCTGGTGAAGGGCAAGAGCTTCCCGGACATGCTGCGCATTGCCGACCACCTGATCGCCCGCGAACGCGGTGCGGCCCAGGCTCACTGATCCAAGAGAAGCGTTTCCCGGCCGTGAATTCCCCCCGTACACGGACCCTGCGCTTGCTGACGGCCAACATCCAGGCCGGCTCAAGTACCCGCCGCTACAGCGACTATGTGACCCGTAGCTGGTCACATGCGCTGCCGGCGGGCCGCAAGCGCAGCAGCCTGGACGCGATCGCCACCCTGGCGCGCGAACATGACATCGTCGGCCTGCAGGAGGCCGACCCGGGCAGCCTGCGCTCGGGCTTCACCAACCAGACCCACTACCTGGCCCAGCGTGCCGGCTTCAACTACTGGAGCCACCAGCCGAACCGGCGCATGGGCGGGGTCGCCTCCAGCGCCAACGGCCTGCTGAGCAAGCTGGAACCGGTGGAAGTGCAGGATCACGCCCTGCCCGGCCGCATCGGCGGGCGCGGCGTGCTGCTGGCCAAGTTCGGCGACGGCGCCGATGGCCTGGCGGTAGCGGTAGCCCATCTGTCGCTGGGCGCGGGTTCGCGGATGTCGCAGCTGGGCTTCATTGCCGAGCTGCTGTCCGACCATCCCAACGCCGTCCTGATGGGCGACTTCAACTGCCTGGCCGAACGCCCGGAAATGCAGGTGCTGTACCAGAAGACCCGGCTGCAGCCCCCCGGCTGCATCGTGCCGACCTTCCCCAGCTGGCGCCCCGATCGCGCCATCGACCACATCCTGGTCAGCAGCGGCCTGCAGACCCGTACCGTGGAAGCCGTACCGGCCGCGTTCTCCGATCACCTCGCCCTGGCGATGCAGATCGACGTTCCGGCCAACGCCCTGCGCTGACCGCTCCTGGTGGGTGCCAACCTTGGTTGGCACGCTCTCCGCCGGGCATGGCCCGGCGCTACCCCGCCTGCACCACTGGCACCTTCAGCCGCCGCGCGGTCATCGTGCTGCCCACCGAGGCCAGCACCGTGCAGCCGATCGCCAGCCACTGCAATCCATGCAGGTGCTCGTGCAGCAGCAGCATCGCCCACAGCGCGGCTACTGCCGGCTCCATGCTGATCAGGATGCCGAAGGTCTCCTTGGGCAGGCGCTTGAGCGCCATCATCTCCAGCGACATCGGGATCGCGCTGGACACCAACGCCACCAGCAGGCCAGCGGCCAGGATCTTCGGATCGAGCAGTGCGGCGCCGGCATGCACCACGCCCACCGGCACCACCACCAGCGACGCCGCCAGCAGCCCCAGCGACACCGAATGCCCGGCGTGCAGATGGCCGGCACGCTTGCCGAACACGATGTACAGGCCCCAGCACGCCGCCGCACCCATGGCATACAGCACGCCGGCCGGGTCCAGCGCCGGGCCGCCACCGATCGGCAACAGCAACAGCAGCCCCACCGCCGCGCAGCCTACCCACAGGAAGTCGATCGGTCGTCGTGATGACAGCATCGCCACCGTCAGCGGCCCGGTGAACTCGATGGCCACCGCGATGCCGAAGGGAATCGTGCGCAGGGCCATGTAGAACAGCAGGTTCATCAGGCCCAGGGTGAGCCCGTAGCGCAGGATGGTGATCGCATCCACGCGGCTGGTCTTCCAGCGCCATGGCCGCCAGAACAGCAGCAGCAACAGCGCCGAAAAGCCCACGCGCAGCGCGCTGGTGCCCTGGGCACCGATCAGCGGGAACAGGTGTTTTGCGTAGGAGGTGCCGATGGCCAGCGAGGTGACCGAGCCGAGCACCGCCAGCGCCGGCAACATCGGCGCGAGTCGTGAGGTCTGCATGCGCAAAGTCTATTGCGCCGGCGCCGAGCACTTGGCTCAATTGACGGCCCGTTCGTGCAACTTCTGCTCGCCATGTCCATCGCCCCCGTGCTCGACAGTTTCGACCGCGCCATCCTCGACCTGCTGCAGCGGGACAACACCCTGCCGCAGCGCGAAATCGCCGAGGCCGTGCACCTGTCCACCCCGGCCGTGCAGCGCCGCATCAAGCGCCTGCAGGACAGCGGCGTGATCGCGGCCAATGTAGCGGTGGTCGCCGCCGCCAAGGTCGGGCGGCCGCTGACCATCATCGTCGAGGTGCGCGTGGTCAGCGAGCAGCGCGAGCGGGTGGCGCCGTTCAAGCGCCGCGTACAGGACGACCCGGCCGTGCAGCAGTGCTACTCGATCACCGGCGATGGCGATTTCCTGCTGTTGCTTTCGGCGGCGTCGATGGAGGAGTACGAGGCGATCACCGAGCGCTTGTTCGGTGGCGATGACAACATCGAGCGCTTCCGTACCTCGGTGGCACTGGGCACCTTGAAGCGGAGTTTCGAGGTCCCGCTGGCACCGGTTCTGTAGCGTCGAGCCATGCTCGACTGCGCTTTTACCGCAGAGCAACAGCCGTCGAGCATGGCTCGACGCTACAGTCGGAGACCATGAGCACTCCGTCCTCTCCTGCCGGTCGCCTGCGCCGCTGGCTGCTGCGCGGTCTGTGGCTGGCCATTGCCGTCGTTGCCGCGATGGCGCTGTGGAACAGCCCATGGGCGGCCACGCCGAGGATGCTGTGGACACTCTCGCGCATGCCGCCGGCCACCGAACTCCCGGTGCCGGTGGAGGGTGTGCACCCCCGCCAGATCGCCGATACCTTCGGCGCGCCGCGCGGCCGCGACCGCTCCCACGCCGGCATCGATATCTTCGCCCAGCGCGGCACGCCGGTGCGCAGCGTCACTGCCGGCGTCATCGCGGATGTCAGCGAACGCGGCCTCGGTGGTCGCCAGGTCTGGGTGATCGGGCCCGGGCGGGAACGCTACTACTACGCGCATCTGGAAGGCTGGGCCGAGGGCCTGGCGCGCGGCCAGGTGGTGCAGGCCGGTGACCTGCTCGGCCACGTGGGCGACAGCGGCAATGCCAAGGGCACGCCGCCGCATCTGCACTGGGGCATCTACGGCACGAACGGCCCCCGCGACCCGTTGCCGTTGCTGCGCTGATCGCCACGGCGCACCCGCGCACCGAAACGTTCATGATTTGTAAATAGGAATAGTTCGTATTACCATTTCTTTCGTTTCCGGTGGTGCCAGGACGGCCTGCCCGCCCTTCCCCTATCCGTAGCGCCTCGCCTCCTGGATGCCGGCCGAACGCGCGTGCTCGTCCAGGACCCCCATGACCCGTCCCGCCTTCCGTACCCTGCAGCCGCAGCGGCTGTCCGTTGCCGTGCTTGCCGTTCTCTGCGCCGTGGCCCCGGCCGCCTTCGCCGACACCGCCGCCGATCCGACCACGCTGGACAAGGTGGTGGTCAAGGGCGAACGTGCCGAAGGCTATTCGGTGCGCCGCACCTCGGCCGGTACCCGCTTCGATCTGGCACCGCGCGAGATCCCGCAGTCGGTCAGCATCATCAGCCACCAGCGCATCGAAGATCAGAAGCTGGACGACATCATCGACGTGCTGGCCAACACCACCGGCGTGACCAGCACCCAGTCCGACAGCGAGCGCACCGAGTTCTACGCGCGTGGCTTCTACATCGATGCCTACCAGTTCGATGGCCTGCCGACGCAGATGGTGCAGAACTGGAGCTACGGCGATTCCGGCCTCGATCTTGCGCTGTACGACCGCGTGGAAGTGGTACGCGGCGCTACCGGCCTGCTCAGCGGTGCCGGCAATCCGTCCGCCTCGGTGAACCTCATCCGCAAACACGCCGACAGCGCAGAACTGACCGGCAGCATCTCGGTGAACGTCGGCAGTTGGGGCCGCACGCGCACCACCGTGGACGTGGGCACGGCGCTGAACGCCAGTGGCACGGTGCGCGGCCGGGTGATCGGCAGCTACCTGGACACCGATGGTCAGATGGACCGCTACAACCAGCGCAAGACGCTGGGTTATGCCGTCATCGACGCCGACCTGACCCCGGACACGCAGCTCAGCGTGGGCTACGACTACCAGCAGAAGCGCGCCAACGGCGCGACCTGGGGCGGCTTCCCGATGTGGTACGCCGATGGCAGCCCGACCAACTATCCGACCTCGTTCAATCCGTCGCCGGACTGGACCTACTGGGACACCACCAGCAAGCGTGCGTTCGCCACCCTGCAGCATGCCTTCAGCAACGGCTGGAAGTTCAAGATCGGCGCCACCCACGACCGCACCAAGGCCGACGACAAGCTGTTCTATCCGGCCTACACCGCGTTCAACAAGACCACGGGCGCCGGCATCACGCCGATGGCCGGCTTCTACAACACCGAGCGCAAGGTTGATGGCATCGATGGCTACATCGATGGGCCGTTCCAGCTGTTCGGCCGCGAGCACCAGTTCATGGCCGGCCTGAGCTACAACAAGCGTGAGTTCGCCAACTATGGTGATTTCCAGCCTGACTTCAACGATCCGAATGCACAGTACCTGCCGCTGGCCAGCTACTTCGGCTGGACCGGTGATTTCCCGCAGCCGAACTGGCGACCGCTGAAGCTTGCCAGCCAGGGCACCATCACCCAGAAGGCCGGCTATGCCGCCGCACGCCTGTCGCTGGCCGATCCACTGAAGCTGATCATCGGTGCGCGCTACACCGACTGGAAGAGCGAAGACGAAGGAAACGACCGCTCGCACAAAGTGACCACGCCGTATGCCGGCCTGGTCTACGACATCAACGATACCTACTCCGCCTACGCCAGCTATACCGAGATCTTCCAGCCGCAGACGCTGCGCAACAAGCAGGGCAGCTACCTCGATCCGGTCGATGGCAAGAGCTACGAAGTCGGCGTCAAGGGCGCGTGGTTCGACAACCGGCTGAATGCATCCGTGGCAGTGTTCCGCATCGAGCAGGACAACGTTGGCCAGGAAACCATGGACAAGGTCGACGGGCAAATGAACGAGACCGCCTACATCGCTGCACGTGGCACCGTCAGCCGCGGCTTCGAGTTCGAAGTGAACGGCGAACTGGCACCGGGCTGGAACGCGACCTTCGGTGCTTCACGTTACGTGGCCAAGGACATCAACGGCGCCGACATCAACACCAACCTGCCGCAGACCGCGCTGAAGCTGTTCACCAGCTACACCCCGCAATCGCTGCAGGAACTGACCGTCGGCGGCGGTGCCAACTGGCAGAACCGCATCTACTACGCTGCGCCGGTAGTGGGCCGTTTCGAACAGGAAGGCTACGCGCTGGTCAGTGCCTTCGTGCGCTACCGCATCTCGCCGGAGTTCAGCGTGCAGGCCAACCTCAACAACCTGCTGGACAAGAAGTACTACTCGCAGATCACCGGCTACGGTGCCTACGGCGACGGCCGCAATGGCTCGCTGACGTTCACCTGGGCGTTCTGATCCAACCGGCCTTGTAGCGTCGAGCCATGCTCGACTCGATCACACGGGGTCGTCGAGCACGGCTCGACACCACAACGGGGGCGCCCAGCGCCCCCGTTGCCGCGCTGCCCTTGCAGGTGTAGCGTCGCGCAGACGGATACCTCGCGCCTTCCCCCTCAAGGACGACCGGCCATGCGCACCCGCACGAAACTCGGTCTATCGCTCGTGGCCCTGTTCTCGTCGCTGCCGCTGATGGTCGCTACAGGCAATGGCTACTTCATCCTGCTTCTGCTGATCGGCCTGCCCGCAGCGATCCTGTTCTGGTTCGATCTGGGCCGTGAACTGCGCACCATCCCCACTCCTACCCGCTCCGAGCGCGCGCTGGGATTGGCAATGGGCATTCCACAGGTGCTGTTCGGACTGTTGTGCGCGGGGATCGGCCTGATCCTGGTGGCCTGGATCCTGTACAACCTGCTGGTCCAAACGCTGCCACAGTTCCGCATTCCCTCACTGCCCGCCTTCGCGGTCGGGCCGATGATGATCGTGGCCGGACTGGGATGGGCACGCACCGCGTTCCGCCGTGCCAGCCTTGAACAGGATGACCCGGAACAGGACATTCCGGATTGACCACATTCATGGAGTCGAGCATGGCTCGACGCTGCAACGGCGCCGGGCTGAGCCCGGCGCCGTCCCTTCATCAGAAACGCAGGTCCGCGCGCAGGTACCAGTAGCGGCCACGCGGGATGTCATAGGTCGAAGCGTCGTAACCGTTCAACGAGCACGACAGGCAGATCGGCGGATCCTTGTCGAACACGTTGTTCAGGCCAGCGGTCAGCTGCAGCCCCTTCATCCAGTCGATCTTGTAGCCCACCTGCATGTCATGGAAGGTAGTGGCCGACAGCGTATTGGTGCCTGCGGCCTGGTTGCTGCAGACCGGGAATACAGAGGCGTCACCGCAGTTCTCGGTCAATTCGGAGATATGCCGAACGGTCCAGTTGGCACTCCAGCGGTCCAGCGTCCAGCCGATGCTGGCATTGCTGGTCCATTCCGGAATCGAGCTGTCGGCCACTTCCACGCCCGGCTTCTGCGGCTGCTTCTGGCCCGCCGCACCGGTGGCCTCGTAGCGGCCGACGAACGTGTTCTTCCAGCCCAGCTTGAACTGGCCGATCGAGCTCTGCGGCAACGTCCAGAACAGATCCACGTCCCAGCCATCGGTCTTGATCGAGCCGAGATTGGTCAGGCGGTTGTTGAAGCTGCTCACTGCACCGGTACTGGCGCGGGTGATGCCATCGCAGTAGATCGGATCCAGCGTTTCCACGCACAGGTCCAGCTGGGTCTGCGCGTTGATTGCCTGGATCGCGCCATCGATGGCATGGCGATAGAAGGTCACCTCCACGTCGAAGCGCTCGGACCACGAGGTGTTGTTGCCAAACCACGGGCTCCACACGAATCCGGCACTGAAACTGCGCGAGCGCTCCGGATCCAGCTCGCGGTTGCCGCCGGTGGTCACCGAGATCTGCGAGTTGGCCTGCTGGAAGCCGGCCGGCACGCCCAGCGCGGCACAGTTGGCGGCGCTGCCGCGCGGCGGCGTACCGCCCAGGCCCACCGAGCATGGATCGAACAACTGCAGGTCGGCACGCGCGGCCGAACCGTACAACTCACCAATCGACGGTGCACGGAAGCCCTCGGCATAGGTCGTGCGCAGCACGAAATCGTCGGTCACCTGCCAACGCAGGCCGTACTTGGGCGTGAACTCGCCACCGAAGGTCGAGTAGTCCGAATAGCGCCCGGCCAGGCTCAGGTCCAGCTTCTTGCCGAATGAAGAGTCGGCGAAGATCGGCACGCTCAACTCCAGGTAGGCCTCGTTGACGTCATACGAGCCGGATGTCGGCTGCGAAGGCACGCCGTTGTAGTGGCCCGCCACCGTCAGCGGATCGGGCTGGTACGAACCCTCGTACTTGCGATACTCGAAGCCGGTAGCGAACGACACCGGGCCGGCCGGCAGCGTGAACAGGTCGCTGGACAGGTTGGCGGTGAACAGGCTCAGCTCGTTCTGGCTGCGGTCACGCACCACCGGCTGGATCCACTTCAGCATGTCCGGAGTGATCGAACCGGCACCGCCGAAGATGTTCAGCGGTACGCAGCCCGGCGTCGCCGCACAGACGGACGGATCGCCCAGCGCCATGTTGACGTTGTAGATGTTGTAGCTGCCGTAGTTGGTCTGTTCGGCCTTGTTCTTGCTGTACATGCCGTTGACGTCCCAGTACCAGCTGCGGTCAGCCGCCTGGAAGTTGCCGACGAAGCCGGTGGCGAAATACGTGGTGTCCACTTCCTGCTTGAACACGCGCGCGCCGCCTTCTACTGGACGGCGACCGATCAGGCTCAGGTTGTCACCCGAGACCAGGTCGAAGCCGAACGGGTTGTACGGGTTGAGCGCAGACACGGTGATGTTGTCGGCCAGCGGATTGCCGGTGGCGCCATCGGGACCGAAGAACAGCGGCTCCGGGCCGGCCTGGTTGGTCGACTCACGGCGGTTGCCCAGTGCCTTGACGTACCACTGCACGTTGTCGGTGATGTCGAAGCGGAACTGACCGAACAGGCCTTTACGCTCCGACGGTGTCAGCACCATGTTGTATTCGGCGAAGTTGAAGCGATCAGCACTGGTGAAGCAGTGATAGTCATCGGTGCGCGCGCAGCCGGCACTGCCGTCGTAGCGCGGGTTGCTCACGCCGGTATTGGGCACGATGTTCTGCACCGCACCGGTGTTCGGGTCGGTGAACATGAAACGGCCCTGCGGAATGCCACCGCTGCCGAAGGCCAGGCCGGTGCCGGGAATCGGGAAGCGCGACTGCTCGCGGTCCTTGGCGAACACCGGATCCTGCTTGGTCCAGCTGGCGCCGAGGAACAGGCTGAAGCGGTCGCCGCTCTTGCCCCAGGCCAGGTCCACGCCCTTCTGCGTGCCATCGCCCTTGCTGTACTCGCCGTAGTTCAGGGTCACCTGGCCGCCATCGAAGTCGCGGCGGGTGATGATGTTGACCACACCGGCAATGGCATCGGAGCCATACAGCGACGACGCGCCATCTTCCAGCACTTCGATGCGCTCGACGATGGCCAGCGGAATGGTGTTGAGGTCGGTGGCCGAGCCCACACCGGAAGCGGACGACTCATTGACCCAGCGGATGCCGTCAACCAGCACCAGCACGCGCTTGGCGCCCAGATGGCGCAGGTCCACCTGCGCCGAGCCAGCACCTACACCACTGCCATCGGGCGGGAAGCCGAAGTTGCCGGACGAATTGAACTTGGCATTGAGCGCGGAACCGGAACCGGTGAGCTGCTGCAGCACTTCGCCGATCGAGGTCAGGCCGGTGCGTTCGATATCACCGCGGGTCAGCGTCTGGATCGGCACCTGGCCTTCGACTTCAGCGCGCTTGATGCGGGTACCGGTGACTTCCACCGCATCGAGGTTGGTGGTGGATTGTGCAGCGGCACCCAACGGTGCCAGGGTCATCACGCACAGCGCGACGGCAACCGCCAAAGGGCGGTGGTGCAGGTGATTCATTCGCTCTCTCTCCAAAGGAATGTCGGGACATGGGCTGCCGCACTCCCTCCCTGCATGGCGGCGCCGTCTCCTTTGTAAACAAGTAGTAAAAATCGCGACGTGACCGGCGACACCCTTTCACGCAATCATGACGAATGATCCATCGGCATCCGCAATTGGTTCAACATCTAGGAATTATTTTAAATTCCAGACTTTTGCCAGATTGAACCACGAATCCGGCAGAGACTCAGACCTCCGACGCTCAAAGCGAGGTCCAATCGTGAAAGCAACTACTGCCAGACTGCAAGCAGCGATCTTCGCACTTTTCTTCTTTTCATTTGCAGGTGAATCCGAAGCAGGCGGCCTCATCGAGTGCAACAATTGTGTATCGCCCAAATCCGTCGCTCTACAGTCTGGATCTGGCCTCACAGTGATAATTGACTTCGAAAAAGCACAACTGACTGCATTCGATGTTGAATATGATCGGGAAATGAGAAAATGGAGAGCCCTTCCGACCCCCGTACCCAGCCAGATCCAAATGGCATTTCTCCGGATTGTGGAAAGTGTATCTGGCGTCAGTGATCAGCCGAGCCACGCTCTTCCAAATGCGGGGGGAGGCGCAATGGTCCCTCTCCACCCCGACAATCCGGGGAATTCCAATGGGATGCGATTTCCAGAATCGTACAAATCGTCCGACGCGTTCGAGATCGTAAGCTCTGCGACCATGAGGACGCGACTAGGCCAGTATTTAGCCTTAGAAATCGCAGGAGCCAATACAAGCAACCCAGCGTGGAACAGCTTCGCGCTTTCCATACAGCAATTTTCGCTCAACTGGGCAAGCATCAAAGGGGGCGGATCAGTCAATATAGTAATTACTTGGAGAGACGGATCAAAAACCCTCTATCGAATCACCCCTGATAACGTAGCAGAGGCCAAATACCAGAAAGGTGAGAGCCGGGACGGCACTGGAAACAAGGTCCCAGATGAGACCATTGCAGATCCTGTCACAGCTCCTTCTTACGCTGGACAGTATTACTTCCGCCACGACGGCGATGTCGATAAATGGGCCCGCTCTGCTCAGATGTATGGCGTGCCGGTCCAACGCGGGTCCAGCAGTCGGATTTCCTGCAGCTGGGACGGCCGCACAGTCTATTGCCAGCAATACTGACTAAAGGTGGGCGCTGTTGAGGGTACATCGCCCCCCCCCAACAGCGCCCCACCCATCTCACCGCACGAACGCAATGCGCTCCATGCCGGTCGCCTCGGCTGCGGCCAGAATCCTCGCCATGCCTTCGTATTCGGCCGCCGGATCGGTGGCGATACGCAGCTCCGGCAGGTTGCCGGCATGTTCGCCCGCCTGTGCCTGCAGGCGCGCCTGCAGCTCACTGATCGCCATCGGCTGGCCATTCCAGCTGAGCTGGTTGGCAGCGTCCAGGCGCAGCTCGATCGGCGGTGGCGGTTCGGGACGGTCGACCACGCGATCGGTGGCCTGTGGCAACTGCACGGCTATCGGCCGGGCCACGATCGGCGCGGTCACGATGAAGATGATCAACAGCACCAGCATCACATCCACCAGTGGCGTGACATTGATGTCCGCCAGCGGGCCGCTTCTTCCTGCGCTACTGAACGCCATGTGCCGCTCCCTGCAGCCGGGCCGTTCGCCCAAGCTCGACACTACGTCGCCCGCAGGCTCGCGAGGCAGTGCCTGCAGCACGAGCATTCAGCTGCCGTTGCCGACCCATCGCGTGCACGCAATGCGAAACTGAATTCAGCCATTGCCCGCTATGCTGCCCGCCATGACCCGACGCTCTTCGACCGCCCTGTCCCTGCTGCCCTTGGCCACCACGCTGCTGATCGGCTGCGCCAATGCCCAGTCCCTCGACGCTCAGAACGCGCAGCTGAAGGCCGCGATCGCTGCCGCCGAACGCGGCCAGTTCGATCCCGGCCAAGCCGCCGCACTCAGCCGCCATCCGGCATACGGCTGGCTGGAGTACGCCAACCTGCGCCGCAACATCGACACCGTCGATACCGCGCAGGCGCAGGCCTTCCTCAAGCGCTATGACGGCCAGGCCGTGGCCACCACGTTCCGCAGCGTATGGCTGCCCTCGGTCGCACGCCGCCAGGACTGGCCGACCCTGCTCGCCAACTGGGCGCCCACCGACAACGCCGGCCTGCGCTGTGCGCAGCTGACCGCGCGCCAGGTGACCGGTAAGGTCGATCCGCAGTGGATCAGTGAAGCGCAGGATCTGTGGCGCAAGAACGGCAAGTCGCTGCCGGACGGCTGTGATGCCGTTTTTGCCGTGCTGCAGGCACAGGGTGGTCTGAGCGACGCGCTGCGCTGGGAACGCATCGACGCTGCCGCCGACGCCCAGCAACCCGCTGTGATGCGCAGCGCCGCACGGGGCCTGCCCGCCACCGACCTGGCGCTGGCCAACAATTACGCGGCCTTTGTCGACAAGCCCAATGCCAGCGCATTGAACTGGCCGCGCAACGAGCGCAGCCGGCGCATCGCCACTGATGGCCTGGCCAAGCTGGCCAAGGCCGATCCCGGCGCCACCGAACAGCAGCTGCCTCAGTACGCGCAGGCACTGGGCCTGAGTGCCGAGCAGCAGGGCCAGGTGCTGTACCAGATCGCACTGTGGACGGTGGCGTCCTACCTGCCCGATTCGGCGCGCCGTCTCAATGCGGTGCCGGAATCGGCGTACGACGAACGCCTGCACGAATGGCGCGTGCGCGAAGCGATGTCGCGCGGCGACTGGCCGGCAGCGCTGACCGCGATCCGCAAGATGGGCAGCAAGCAGCGCAGCGACCCGCGCTGGCGCTACTTCGAAGGCCGCATGCTGGAGAAGACCGGCCAGGCCCAACAGGCGCAGCCGCTGTTCCGCGAGGCCGCGCGCGCACCGACCTTCCATGGTTTCCTCGCCGCCGACAAACTGCAGCAGGGCTACACGCTGTGCCCGTGGAAGCCGAACGACAGCGCGCAGGCACAAGCGGTGATCGCGCGTGATCCGGCCATCCAGCGCGCGATGGCGCTGTATCAGATCGACCGCGCCGGCTGGGCCGTGGCCGAATGGAACAGCGCGCTGTCGCGCTTCGATGATACCCAGCGCCGCCTCGCGGTGCGCGTGGCGCAGGACAATGGCTGGTTCGACCGCGCCGTGTTCGCACTCGGCAAGCAGCCGCAGGAACAGCGCCTGTACGACCTGCGTTTCCCCCTGCACCACGACGCCACCATCCGCCGCGAATCGGCACGCAACGCGATCGATCCGGCCTGGGTGGCGGCAGAGATCCGCGCCGAGAGCACCTTCACCCCGCGCGCGCGCTCGCCTGCCAACGCCATGGGCCTGATGCAGGTGCTGCCGGCCACCGGTGCCGGCGTGGCCAAGTCGATCGGCCTGACCGGCTACGGCGGTGCCGACAGCCTGTACGACCCGGACACCAACATCGCCATCGGTACCGCCTATCTGCGCCAGCTGATGAACAAGTACGACGGCCTGCCGTACGTGACCATCGCCGCCTACAACGCCGGCCCGACCCCGACCGCGCGTTGGCAGGGCCAGCGCCCGGGTTATGACCCGGACCTGTGGATCGAGACCATCAGCTACAAGGAAACCCGCGAGTACGTCGCACGCGTGCTGGCCTTCAGCGTGATCTACGACTGGCGCCTCAATGGTGATGCGCTGCCTCTGAGCGACCGCCTGATGGGCCGCCTGGTGGACAAGCGCAAGAGCTTCAGCTGCGCCGCCAACGCTGACCAGGGCGGCGATTGATCGCAATGCGGTCGTGCCGGCCGCTGGCCGGCACGACCCGATCTCCATTTCCCGGGGAGGGGAAAGCGATGAGCCTGCTGGCCTGGATCGGGATGTTCGCCGCCTGGAGCCTGTTCGCCACCTGGGTATTGCGCTGGGGTGGCGCGGCCTGGATGGAAGGCTGGAAGTCGCTGGCCTTCATCGACAGCTGGGGCAGCCTGTGGGACGAAGCGCAGATCAAGCTGTACTTCCTCTGCCTGTGGATCGTCTACGGGCTGTGGTTCCTGGCTGGCCTGTTCGTGCCGGAGTGGCGCGGCCTGCAGTGATTCCTCTTCATCGGTAGTGCCGGCCGCTGGCCGGCAACCGCCATTGTCCAAGGGTTGCCGGCCAGCGGCCGGCACTGCCGATGCTCATGCACCTACCGTGCGATCATCCCCCCATGAAGATCTATCTTGTCGGCGGCGCCGTACGCGACCGCCTGCTGCAGCGCCCTGCCGGCGACCGTGACTGGGTTGTGGTCGGTGCTACGCCCGCGCAGATGGAGGCGCAGGGCTACACCACCGTCGGCCGCGATTTCCCGGTGTTCCTGCACCCGAAGACCGGCGAGGAATACGCGCTGGCGCGCACCGAGCGTAAATCCGGCCGTGGCTATCGCGGCTTCGTGGTCGATGCCGATCCGGCGGTGACGCTGGAAGAAGACCTGCAGCGCCGCGACTTCACCATCAACGCGATCGCCTGTGACGAAGACACCGGCACGCTGGTCGATCCTTACGGTGGCGTGCGCGATATTGAACAGCGCGTGCTGCGCCACGTCGGTCCTGCGTTCGTGGAAGATCCGCTGCGCGTGCTGCGCGCGGCGCGCTTCATGGCGCGCTTCGCGCCACTGGGCTTCACCGTCGCCGAAGAGACCATGGCACTGATGCGCGAGGTCGCCGCCAGTGGCGAGCTGGACGCGCTGGTGCCGGAACGCGTCTGGCAGGAACTGCGCAAGGCGCTGGTCAGTGAACGGCCCTCCGCCTTCCTGCGCACGCTGCACGCTGCGCATGCGTTGGGCCCGATCCTGCCCGAGCTGGAAGCGCTGTATGGCGTGCCGCAGCGTGCCGAATTCCATCCGGAAGTCGACACCGGCATCCACCAGGAAATGGTCAGCGACATGGCCGCGAAACTGGCACCGGGTGATGACCTAGTCGGCTTCGCTGCCCTCACCCACGACCTCGGCAAGGGCCTGACCCCGCCGGAGGAATGGCCACGCCACATCATGCACGAGCAGCGCGGCATCAAACCGCTGAAGGCATTGTGCGCGCGGTTGAAGATTCCCACCGAGCACCAGCAGCTGGCCGAAGCGGTCTGCCGCGAGCACTTGAACGTGCACCGCATCGACGAACTGCGCGATGCCACTGTGCTGGAACTGCTGGGCCGCTGCGATGCGCTGCGCAGGCCAGAGCGCGTGGCTCGTATCGCGCTGTGCTGCGAGGCCGACAAGCGCGGTCGGCTCGGTTTCGAGGATGCCGACTACCCACAGGGCGAAACGCTCAAGCGCCTGCACCAGGCGGCGCTGTCAGTGCAGGCACGGGATCTGGATACCACGCATCTGAAGGGCCCGGCCATTGGCGAGGCGCTGGCCAAGGCGCGGGTGAAAGCCATCGCCGCCGCCCGCTGAAGCCCGGGTAGTGCCGGCCGCTGGCCGGCACCTTCACATCGCCCGTCTATCGACGACGCTTGCGCGAGAAGTGGTCGACTGCATGAGCACCCAACAAGATAGGTTGCATCAAGAGGAAGAGCCAACCACCCAACCGGAGCGTCTCCACCGGATTGAACCGGGTGATGAACGCAGCTGCCAGTGCCAAACCCGCAAGAAGGCCGATCTCATAGACCCACAGCGATCGGTTAGAACGCTTGCCCACGATGCTCCTCTCCATTGAACAGGACGCACTTGCAAACCATCGCCGCCGTCCGGCATCACGGGTAGTGCCGGCCGCTGGCCGGCAACCAGACAATCCCTGGATTCAGTGCGCCATGCCGCGGGTGATCGCCGCTGCACGCTGCTTCAGCTGGGCCACGGCATCGGGAATCATCTCCATGCCCACGTCCAGGCCCGGGTTCAGCACCAGGCCGACGCCGTCGCCGATACCGGCCAACAGCGCATGCACCGCAATCGGCATGGCATGGGCGAACTGCGGCAGCTGCTCGTGCCACAGGCCAGCACGCTCGGGCGCGGTGAACACCGCGAACATCGCCTCGCCGCTCTCGCTGGTCAGCACCAGCGGCGAGATGCTCTCGTCCCAGGCGCCGTCTTCGCCAATGGCCTTGTCCAGCAGCACGAACGCCGTCGAGGTCAGCAGGCCGTCGAGGAACTGCGCTGCGGTCAGCGTGCCGTCCTGGGCCTGCAACAGGCGCACCTCGAGGTCGTTGAGGGGGTCGAACGGGGTGTCGTGGTCCATGGTCGCTTCCGGTACGTGATTGCAGGGCAGACTTTAACAGGCCCGGTCCTCAACCGAGGAATCCGTGCCGCCACAGCCAGCCCAACGCCGCCAGACCGGCCACCACCACCAGCATCAGCGGCAGGCCGAAGCGGTGCCGCCACGAGATCGGCACCCCACCCAGCTGCTGGTCCATGGTGTCGGTGTCCAGCACCCAGCCGTGCCCGCACCGGGTGCAGGCCAGCTCATAACGGCGGTGGTAAGTGAGGCCAAACAGCAGGTCGATGCGCGCCATCCTGTAGCGCAGCTGGGGCGCGAACTCGGTTTCCGTCTGGCAGCGCAGGCAGTGGTGGGCTTCGGTCGGGCCGACCACCATCACCCGTTCCTGCTGGCCGATCAGGATCATGGATCAGCGGCCCTGGCAGGCGGGTTGGGCCAGCAGCCAGGCTTGGGCGGCGGCAAGGGTGGCCGCATCGCCTGTCGTCAATTCATCCGGAGTAATCCTGGCACCGGCGCCAGCGCCAGTGCGGTCTTTCATCACCGCGGTCGTCACTGCCAACACACTGCCATCCACCAGGGGCCGCGTATCGTTGCTTGTCGAGAAGCCCGCTGTCGACTGCCCGAAACTCCGCGTCTGGGGGCGCCCCCTGAATGACAGCATCGTCGCTTCGCCAGAGCTGGCGGTATTCGACCCGACCAGAACGGCGACGGGCGCGCCGGGCTGCTTGAGGGAATACCCCGGTCGACCGAATCCCAGCCTGGGACGACCATCGACCTGCACCATGGTCGGCGTCAGACTCCAGCGCCGCGACCCGTGGGCAGTAGCAAACGACCCGACCTCTTCCACGCCTGTCGACGACGTGCGCAGCAACGGCGCAACACCCAGCAGCATCGGCCACATGTTGCCCCCATGGTTGCTGCGCAGATCGACAATCCAGCCACAGCGATCGCCGCTGTCCTTGCCACGGATGACATCCTGCCATTGCAGCGCGCGCTGGATGTCCTGATTGAACTCGTCCTGCCGCGCAGCCCCCGGCGTGGCGGCATAGCCTTCGATGACCACCCAGCCAATGCGTGCATCGACGGCACCAGTCACTTTCGCCTTGGCAACGGCCTCAGCGCCGACCTGCTTCGAGCGCTCCGTGGCTTCACGCTTGCGTGCAAGCGTCATCCAGACACCATGCCCCCCGGTGCTCTCCACGATGATCTCACGCAGAGCGGTATGCAACGCACCCGGGTACGCCTGCAACGACGCCAGTCGCTTACGAGCGGCAGGCCAGTCCACTTTGTCGCGGTACAAGGCTTCATGCTCGAGCAGATCCAGGATCTGTACCTGCGCTTCCGGCGAAGGTACTTCGGTGGTGGACGCGATGGCGGCCGTTGCGTTGGCTGCCAGAAGGGTCAGTATCAGCGCGCCATTCCCAGGCACTCCCTTGCACATCTGCATGCGACGTTTCCTTGTCGTTGGGTCAGGTTCACAGCATAACCGTGGCGAATCATGCCGCGCCATTATGCGGATAGCCGTTGTAGAGCCGAGCCCATGCTCGGCTGCATGGGACACGATCAAAGCAGCCGAGCATGGCTCGGCTCTACAGGGTCATGGCGCCGGTGGAATCTGTGCCGACCAAGGTCGACACCTACCAGAGCGGGTCTCGTAGCGGCGATGGTAGGTGAGGCCGAACAGCAGGTCGATGCGCGCCATCTTGTAGCGCAGCTGGGGCGCGAACTCGGTTTCCGTCTGGCAGCGCAGGCAGTGTTGGGGTTCGGTTGGGCCGACCACCACCCGCTCCTGCTGGCCGTTCAGGATCATGGATCAGCTGCTCTGGCAGGCGGGCTGGGCCAGCAGCCAGGCTTGGGCGGCGGCAAGGGTGGCTGGTCCGCTGGGGGTAGCCTGATCCGGCTGCATCCTGCCACCGTCGCCCTGGCCGTTACGGTCGGTCATGACGTTGTGGGTCAACAGCAAGGTGGTACCGTCCACCAGCGTCGTCGGTCGATTGCCGGTAGAAAAGCCCGCGCTCGGCTGACCGAAACTACGACTCCCTGGTTGCCCTCGAAACGCGAGTGCCACTGCTTCGCCGGAGCTGGCAGTGCCTGCCCCCATCACCACCGCCACCGGTGCCGTGCCCGCACGCAGCCGATACGCGCCCTGTCGTGAACGCAGCATCGATGCGTTGCCTTGCACGACTTCACCTTCCGCCTGCCGCCACCACAGCAATCCATTGGCACTACGGAAAGCGCCGATCAACGCTCCCTGCGTATCCGGCGTTCCATGCAGCAATGGCAACAAACCAAACAACATCGGCCACATGTTGCCGCCGCCATTGCTGCTTACATCCACTACCCAGCCGCACCGCATTCCGTCATCCAGGCCAGCGATACGCTCCTGCAACGCCAGCGCGTAGACCTTGCGTGCTTCATAACGTTCCGATTCGCTGCGTTGCAGGTCTTCCACGAAGGGGCTCACCCGCAGCACGCCGATGCGGGGATTGGCGTGTCTGGGGGCAGCGAGGTCGGTCGCCTGAGCGGCATTCAAGCGCTGAGCACGTTCGGAGCGCTGACGCTGCTCGCTTGGTGAAAACCAACGGCCGTGGCCTCCGCTGCTGCGTGCGGCGGCCTCATCCAGAACACGGCGCTGTTGTGCGCGGTCATCGCCTGCGGCGTTCAGGCGTGCGCGCACGTCGTTCCAATCGACGCGGCCACGGTACAAGGACTGGGTTTCCAACAATTGCAGCATCTGCTCACGCGCCTCGGGCGACGGCAGCTCCACTGTTTCCTCTGCAACAGCGGCCGCAGATGAAAGCAGCAGCGTGGCGAGCATGGCGGCACGAACATTCCTTAGGTCCAGCATCGACGACTCCTTGTCATGTATCGAAGCCTTAGGATAGCCGTGGCGGGATCGATCTCGCCACGCACCAGTGTTCTATAGAGCCGAGCCCATGCTCGGCTCTGTGGGAGTGGACCGAAGCAGCCGAGCATGGCTCGGCTCTACAGGGTCATGGCAGCGGAGAGAGTCGTGCCGACCAAGGTCGGCACCTACCAGAGCAAGGTCATGGCGCCGGTGGAATCTGTGCCGACCCAGGTCGGCACCTACCCAATCCTGCGGTGGTCACCAGTCCGCGCGCAGGCCGATGTTGCCTTCGATGATGCGGCGCTTCTCGTTGCGGTCGCCGCCCAGCTCGCACGTGTAGTCGGCCACGGCGTACGCACTGATGGTGCGATTGAAGCGCCCGACCACACCCACGCCGGCTTCCACTGCGCGCGAGCGCGGCGAGTTGACGATCACGTCATCGTCGAAGCCGATGCGATCCTCGCCGGAACGGCCATGCCAGTAATTGAGCTTGAAGTACGGTTGCCAGCCGTTGTCGGCCAACTGGTAATCGCCGGCCAGGCGCAGGCCGATGCGGCCGGTCCAGGCATTGTCGTTGTCGAAACGCACGCTCGATACTTCATCGCGACGGTCGTCCAGCGAGGTGCGCTGCCAGATCACCTGCACCTGCGGTTCCAGCCACCATGCGGACTGACCGAAGTGCAGCAGCGGCTTGCCGGCCTCCACCGACACGCTGGTGCCGTCGCCGCTCAGGCCGAAGCCGAGCCCGCGAGAGGAACGTACGCGGCCGTCGTAACGGCTCTGCATCGCCACGGCGTCGATGTACCCCCCGCTGCTGTCGGTGAACGTCCAGTACAGGCCCACGTGCTTGTCGTCCAAGCGGTTCTGCCCCACCTGCACGTTCTCCCAGCCGAGTGCCAGGCCGGTGGTCTTGCCCTGCGCGCGGGTGCGGCCGACGAACACGCCGATCTGATTGCGATGGCTGTCATTGGCCGTGGCCCACACATCGAGGCCGGCCTGCAGGCCCATCACATCGCCATCGAAGCCCGGCTGCGCATCGCCCTTCCAATGGATCTCGCTGCTCTGCCCCACCAACCGGCCCCAGGCCGTGCGGAATGCGCCCTGGTTGTACAGCAGGCGCTGCTCGCCCTGCCGCTCATGGAACGTGCCGAGGCTGGCCAGCGAGGTCTCGCGCAGCAGCGGCGGCACCACGGCGTAGGTGGCGGTTTCCACGCGGTACAGCGGTACCACTGCGCCCTCGGCGGGGCGTGCACCCGGCGTCGGCGGCGCACCGGTTCCGGGCAGCGCTCCGCCAGCCACCGGCACGTCCGGCACCGCTGGATCACTGGGCGGCGCCACCGGCACGGGTTCCGGCGGCGGTGGTGGCGGCGCGGTCTCGCCTGCGGTCAGATCCGGATCGGTGGCGCCTTCGGGCGGCGGTGGCGGTGCCGGGGTGATCGGTGGTGGGGGTGCGACGGGTGGCGTCGGCGGCGGCGGCGCGCCATTGATACCGCTTCCGTTGGGCGCCGGTGCAGGCCCGGCCACCACGGTCGAGCGCAGGTACCAGTTCTCGCTGGTACCGGCACTGACACCGCCCTTGAACAGGAAGTACTCGTAGGCACCGGCCGCCACCGGTGCGAACAGCGAAAACGCGCCCGGCGCGGTGCGACCACCATTCAACGCCTGCACCAACAGGATGCCATCGGCCAACGTGGCCGCTCCACTGCCTCCAGCGTTGATGACGCCGATGCCGGTCGTGCCGGTGGCGGCACCGCTATCGATCACCAGTCGATCGCTGGTGGAATTGTCCGCACCCAGCACGGTACGCAGGTACAGGCCGCCACCGTCACCGCGGTAGTTGCCACGCACGGTGAACACGTCGCCAGCGCCGGCACCGGTCAGGTCGATGCGCCCGGCATTGACCATCTCCACCAGTGTGCCACTGTTGAACGGACGGACGGCATGGCCGCCACTGCCCGCGTAGACAGTGCTGGTGTCATCCACCGTGAGCGTGCCGGTGCCGGTTCCGCTGTCACCCAGCACCAGATCACCATCGAAGGTCAGCTCGGTGCTGTTGGCCAGGCTGATTGTCTCCCAGTTCTGGAAGCGTCCCACGCCCGCAGCCTTGACGTTGTTGAAGTTGAGCTGATCGATGCCACTGCCACCGTCGAACAGCGGCACTGCACCAAGGTTGCCCTGGTTGAGGTTGCTGAGGTTGGCCACGTCGTTGTCCGGCCCCATGTCGATCGCGCCGTAGACGATGCCGCCGCCGTTCCAGTTGAAGGTGTCGTTGCCGGTGCTGAGCAGTACCTGGCCGCGCACGGTGCCATCGGTGATGGTCACGCTGTCGGCACCACCACTGACACTGATGTTGCCGCCGATGTAGGCCGTACCCGAGATGATGATGGTGTCGGTGTCGAAGCCGGTGACCACGTTGCCCTCAACGATGCCGCCGGACTGATCCCACAGATTCTTGTCCAGCTTCATGTTGACGCGGCCGATGCGGCCAGCGGTCATCCAGGCCTGGTCGCCATCCTCGAACGCACCGACGATGCGGCCACCGCTCATGCGGAAGGTATCGATGTTGTCGCCCTGCTGCAGCGCGCCGATCGTGCCGCCACTCATGACGAAATCATCGCGGCCACTGCCCTGCACCACCACGCCGGTGACGGTGCCGCCGGTGACAGTCATCTGGTCATCGCCACCGCCCTGGTCGACGCTGTCGATCGTGCCGTCGCTGAGCAGCAGCACATCGTTTCCATCGCCCTGCAGTACGCCTCCGGTGATGCTGCCGGCCTGCATCTCGAAGCGATCGTTGCCCGCATCGAACTGCGCGCCTGTACGGCCACTGATGGTTCCTCGGTTGATCACCACGCTGTTACCGCCGCCGACGAACTGCAGGGCAATGTTGTTGCCGGCGCTGATGCTGCCGGTGTTGTCGACGCGGCTGCCACCCCCAAGCTGCACGGCCACACCGCCCACCGAACTGATCGCGCCCTGGTTTGACAGCAGGTGACCACCGGCACCGACCAGCGCGAGAGCCGATCCACCACCACTCTGCTGCAACTGGGCACCATTGCCGACGTTGACGGTGACGCCAGCCGCGCCACTGGCGGTAACGGGAGTGGTCTGCGGATTCGGTGCGTTGGCATCACAGGTGACCGTCTGGCCGGCGGTCGGTGTCGAGTTGTTACAGCCGGCCCAGGCGACGCTGGCGGTCGTCAGAAGCAGGGAGGGAACGGCGAGGGCCTGCAACACGGAAACAGCAAGGCGGCGCGGGCGGAACGCACGCGGAACGGCACGGGACATGGGGCACTCCTGGACGGGAAATCAGGAACTGCGTATGTGCGGCACTGCGCTTGCAGTCTGCCGTGTGGTGAACCGTTTCGACAGGTGAACTTGCGTGCAGAGAATCACAGTTCAGATGTGAAATCGCCCGGTCCTCACGCCAATGTGATGTGGCTGAAATCGTTCATTTTTTCGGCACGTGGGAATCAAGCGCAAAGCATCCACGCATGGCGTGGATCTACTGACCCTGCATCGCCAATCGATTCACTCATGGCACCTGGTAGATCCACGCCATGCATGGATGCCGTTGGCGGATGGGGTCAGATCTTCAGATAGATCTTCCGCCGGTCCAGCCACCACGCCACGCCCCACCACAGCGCGACGAACGCCAGCGCCTGCAGCATCGACGCCAGCTCAAGCGCCTGCGGCATCGCGGTGGCCAGCTGCTGCCAGAACCAGCCCCAGGCGCCGCTGGCCATCAGCACCACCGACATTATCGATGCACCCAGATACGCGGTGATCGCGTTGACACCGAAGCGCCGGCCCAGCGCCGGCCAACCCTTCTGGTCGATCAACACATGGCCCAGCCACAGCGCCAGCGCGGCCAGGCCGCCGGTCCACAGCACGTAGCTGGGTGTCCACAGCTGCTTGTTCAACGGCAGCACCACGGCCAGCAGCAGGCCCAGCGCGGCAGTCACCGCACCCAGCCCCGCCAGCGCCGCGGCACGCCCGCTGCGCAGCAGTCCTCCGGCCAACAGGCCAAGCACGGTACTGGCCAGCGCACCCAGCGTGCTCAGCAGCCCTTCCGGGTCGTGGCCAAGCCCGGTGTCGGCGTGCCATTGATAGATCCACGGTGCGAACAGCGTGGTATCCAGACGGCTGGCCGGGTTGGACCATGGCGCCAGGTCACCGATGCCCAGCAGCAGCACCGTGTACCCCACCAGCAACGTGACCAGCACGCCCGCCTGCATGCGCGGCCGCGCATACACCGCCAGTACGCCCACCAGCGCCGCGCATACCGCGATCCGCTGCAGCACGCCCCAGATGCGGAAGTGAGGGGTATGCAGCGCCCACCAGATCAGCAGGTGCAGCAACGCACCGGCCACCAGGATGCGCAGTGCGCGCTCCAGAACGCCGCGCGCCAACGCGGGTCGCGCCGCCGTGTCCAGCGCGCGTGGCGCCACGCTGAAGGCCATCGACACGCCCACCAGGAACAGGAAGAACGGGAACACCAGATCGGTGGGCGTGCAGCCATGCCATTCCGAATGACGCAGCGGCGCGAACACCGCGCTCCAGTCACCCGGGTTGTTGACCAGCAGCATTGCCGCCACGGTGATGCCGCGCAGGGCATCGATCGAGCCCAGGCGGCGCGGCGGCATACTTCCCTTCAAGGGATCGGCCATCAGGCGGCCTCGTATTGTCCGGCAATCCAGGTGCCACGCACCTGCAGGGCATCGTCCAGCAGCACCAGGTCGGCCTGGTAGCCCTCGGCGATGTGGCCCAGACGATCGTCAACGTTGAGGAACTGGGCCGGATAGGTCGAGGCCATGCGCGCGGCTTCGGCCAGTGGCTGGCCGAGCAGCTGCACGGTGTTGCGCACCGCGGTGGCCATGTCCAGCGCCGAGCCCGCCAGCGAACCGGCGGCATTGCGCACCACGCCGTCGATGGCGGTGATGGTTTCGCCGTACAGCACGTAACTGGGATCGTCGGCGCCAACCGGCGGCATCGCATCGGTGACCAACAGCAGGCGACCACGCGGCTTGGCTGCCAGCGCCACGCGCAGGCTGGCCGGATGCACATGCACGCCATCGACGATGATGCCGATCCAGCTGTCGCGGTCCTCCAGCGCAGCACCCACCGCGCCGGGCTCACGGCCCTGCAGCGGCGACATCGCGTTGTACAGGTGGGTGAAGCCACGCACGCCTGCATCCAGACCGGCGCGGATCTCTTCGTAGGTGCCTGCGGTATGCCCAGCGGCAACGACCACGCCGCGCTCGACCAGCGCGCGAATGGTCTCCAGCGGCACGCGTTCCGGTGCCAGCGTCAGCAGTGTCACACCGTTGTCCAGCGATGCGGCCAGCGCGATCTCTGCTTCGTCTGGCACACGGAACTTGCTGGCATCGTGCGTACCCTTGCGGGCCGGCGCGATGTACGGTCCTTCCAGATGGATGCCGATCACGCCTGGCACACCCTGCGCGATCGCCTCGCGCATCGCATCGATGGCTTCACGCATCACGCCCACGTCGTCGCTGATCAGCGTCGGCAGCATCGCGGTGGTACCGAAGCGGCGGTGCGCCTGCGCGATGGTGCGCAGTGCCGCCACGTCTGGCGTGTTGTTGAACAGCGCGCCGCCGCCACCATTGACCTGCACATCGATGAAACCGGGCAGCAGCCAGCCACCGCTCAGATCAACCTGCTCGGCGGCCTGGCCCAGCTGCGGCGCTGCATCGGGCAGCAGCGCGCTGATGCGGCCATGCTCGATCACGACCGCCAGATCGTCGCGGAACTCGTCGCCTGCCAGGATGCGGGCATTGCGCAGGACCGTGGCCATCACACCGTCTCCGTGACCTTGTTCAGGTGCGGCGGCAGATCCGGGTTGAAGCCACGACGCAGCGCCAGCGCGTTGATCGCGCGGTAGAAGCTCTGCACGGTCAGCAGCGGTGCGCACAGCGGATGCGGCGCGGCCGCTACCGGCAGGTTGCCACCGGCACCGGCCATCCACACCTGTGCACCGCGCGCGGTGAATTCCTCGACGACGGCACGGGTGCCGGCGCCGGTTTCATCAGGCTGCGCAAAGGCCAGCACCGGGAAACCGCGGTCGACCAGCGCCATCGGGCCATGCTTCACTTCAGCCGAGCTGTAGGCTTCGGCATGCAGGCTGCAGGTTTCCTTGAACTTCAATGCAGCTTCCTGCGCAGCGCCGAGGCCCAGGCCACGGCCGAGCACGAACAGGTTGGTCGCCTCGACCAGGCCCTCGGTCACCGGCGTCCAGTCGCACTGCCAGGCCTCGCGCATCGCGTCCGGCAGCAGGTCCAGCGCCGCACGCAGGCTTGCGTCCTGCTTCCAGTAGGCAGCCAGCTGCAGCAGCGCAGCCAGCGACGCCAGGTAGCTCTTGGTCGCCGCCACACTCTTCTCGGCACCGGCGTGCAGCGGAATGACCGTATCGGCCAGCTGCGCCAGCGGCGAATCCTCGACGTTGACCAGTG
Organism: Stenotrophomonas sp. 80084_Sma; assembly: GCF_056481995.1. Lineage (NCBI taxonomy): Bacteria > Pseudomonadati > Pseudomonadota > Gammaproteobacteria > Lysobacterales > Lysobacteraceae > Stenotrophomonas > Stenotrophomonas sp. 80084_Sma. The sequence goes on from NZ_CM151177.1 coordinate 4,084,208, forward strand.
CGATCACGCGCGCGCCGGCAGCCTTGGCAGCTTCCGCGTTGCGCAGCAGGTCCGGGCTCTTGCCCGACTGCGAGATGACGATGAACAGCGCGCCACGCAGCTGCAGCGGTGCGGCATAGACCGAACCCACCGACGGCGAAGCCGATGCGACCACCAGGCCCAGCTGGGTTTCCAGCAGGTACTTGCCATAGGTGGCGGCATGGTCGGAGCTGCCGCGTGCGCAGGTGACCACGAACGGCGGCGGCGCGGCGCGCAGGCTGGCAGCCAGGGTTTCCATGGTGGCGTGGTTGCGCGAGAACTGGCGCGCGACCACGTCGGCCGCTTCAGCGGCTTCGGCGAACATCAGGGTGGACGTGGGGTCTGACAGCGACATGGCAGGCTCAGGCAGGATCGGAAGGAAGGGGGCGTGCGCCGGCCGGGCGCATCGGCGCGGTCGAGCCGCGCACCACCAGTTGTGGCACGAAGCCCTGGTTGTGCAGCGGTGCCGGCGCATCGTCGTAGGCGTCGCTGCGCAGCTGTGCGATCAGCAAGCGCGCGGCGTGGCGGGCGATGTCTTCGGTGGCCTGCTTGGCGGTGGTCAGCGGTGGCCACGACTGGCGCGAGAACGGGCTGTCCTCGAAACCGGCAATGGACAGGTCGTAGGGCACGTTCATGCCGGCCGACTTGGCAGCGGCCAGCACGCCGGCAGCGATTTCGTCGTTGGAACCGAAGATGGCGGTGGGCGGCTCGCGCAGCGCCAGCAGGCGGCGCGCGCCGCGGAAACCATCGTCGAAGGTGTAGTCGCCCTGCACCACCAGATGCTTGTCCACGGTCATGCCGTAGTCCTTCAGCGCGGCTTCGTAACCGGCATAGCGTTCGCCCGAGGAGCGGTGCGAGATGCCGCCCCAGAGGAAGCCGATGCGCTGGTGGCCCAGCTGGATCAGGTGCTCGGTGATCTCGTAGGCGGCCTCGCGGTCGTCGACGAATACGCAGGCACCATCGGCCGGGTCTTCGGTGGCCGCAATGATGCGCACCAGCTTGATGCCGCGCGCGGTCAGCGCCTGGATCAGGTCGCGGCGCTCGGACATCGGTGCGGTCAGCACCAACCCGGCCAGGCGCGAACGCTGCACCCAGTCGGCCAGCTCATCGGCCAGCAGCGGCGAGCTGGAATCGCAGGGATGGATCTGCAGGCCGAAACCGGTCTCGCGGCACGCGGCCAGCACGCCGTTCTGCACGCCGATGATGTGGTACGGGTTCGGGTTGTCGTAGACCAGCCCGATCACGAAGGTGGTGCCGCTGCGCAGGTTGCGCGCGGACGGATCGGGTTCGTAGTCGAGCTCGGCGATGGCACGCAGCACCCGCGCGCGGGTGGCCTGCATCACCGAGGGCTCGTTGTTGATCACGCGCGAGACCGTCTTCAGCGAGACCTTGGCTTTCTCCGCAACGTCCTTGATAGTCGCTCTGCGCATGGGTTTTCCCTGGGGTTGGCTGCCGTCCATCATCGCCGATCAGGCCTTGTCCTGCGGCAGGCCGGCGCGATGCCCGATCACCGAATAGAACAGGATGTACAGGTAGCACGGCACCATCAGCAGAACGAACACCAGCTGGAAGTCGATGTGCTGCTTGAGCACGGCGAACAGCTGCGGAATGATCGCGCCACCGGCGATGCCCATCACCAGCAGGGCCGAGCCGGTTTCGGTGAAGCGGCCCAGGCCACGGATCGCCAGCGGGAAGATGGCCGGCCACATCATGGCGTTGGCAAAGCCCAGCAGGGCCACGAAGGCTACCGACACATAGCCGTGGGTGGCCCAGGCGCCAAGACAGAACACCACGCCAAGCACCGCCGAAATGGTCAGGTAGCGCGACTGCGAGACAACCTTGGGGATCAGCAGCAGGCCGACCACGTAACCGACCAGCATTGCGCCCAGGGTAAGCGAGGTGAACATCTTGGTCTGGTCCAGCGGCAGGTCGAAGCCGTGGCCGTAGGTACCGATGGCATCGCCGGCCATCACCTCCACGCCCACGTAGACGAACAGGCACAGCACGCCCAGCCACAGATGCGGGAACTGGAAGATGCTGCGACGCTCGGCGGCACCGGCAGCCGCCGGCGTGGCGTTGGCTTCGGACGACTTGATTTCCGGCAGCGGCGAGAACAGCACCGCCACCGCCAGCACCACCAGCAGCGCAGCCATCGCCAGGTACGGGGTGTGGATCTTGGCGGCAAACTCGTTCAGCAGCGCGGCCTTTGTGACCGCATCTGCGGCCTGCACCTGTGCATCGAGGTCACCGATGCCGTGCAGCACCAGCGTGCCGATCAGCACCGGCGCCAGCATGCCGGCGATCTTGTTGCAGATGCCCATCAGCGCGATGCGGCGTGCCGCCGTCTCGATCGGGCCGAGGATGGAGATGTAGGGGTTGATCGCAGTCTGCAGCAGGGCCAGGCCGCTGCCGATCACGAACAGGCCGCCAAGCGCGCCCGGGTACCAGCGCTGGGTGGCGAACTCACCGAACAACGCAGCACCACCGGCCATCACCAGCAGGCTCAGGCTGAGGCCCTTTTTCATGCCGGTGCGGCGCAGGATCCACGACGCCGGCAGGGCCAGGAAGAAGTAGGACAGGTAGAACACCATCAGCACCAGGAAGGCACCGACCTCGCTGAGTTCGAAGGCCAACTTGACGAAGGTGATCAGCGGGCCGTTGAGCCAGGTGAAGAAGCCGATCAGGAAGAACAACACGCCTACGATGGCGATGGAGGTGGCCACGTTCGGGCGCGCGCTTGCAGCGGGGACGGCGGACATCAGGAGGGCTCCTGCGGCGACGGCCGCAGAACGCGGCGTCGGAGAGTGGCTGGGAACAACGTTGTCACATTCTTTCGATGGACAGCCGCGGTTTGTCAACTTCCACGCGCAGCCCTGTGAACCTCGTGCTGCACTGCGCAACCCGATCGCAACGCATCGTGCTGAATGCGCCGAAGGCCTTGGCCCATGTGCGGCAACGGTTCCCACGTGAAACCTGCACTCACGCCATGTAAACGTTTACTGCATGTCGCATTCGTTGCGATGCAGCAACGAAAGTGTCACGAACTCGTTGACATCGTTGTCAGCGGGGTTACAGACTCCGCCCCAATCGCCGCCCCCGATCCCGGGTCCGGCCCCACCTGCAGCAGGAGCCCGCGTGACCGCCAGCCACCCCGCCCCGGCCCATGTCCTGTCCCGAGTCGCGCCGACGTTCCTGGCCGCCGACGTCGGTGGCACCCATGTGCGCGTGGCCCGGGTCCAGGCCAGCGGTGATGCCGCCCATCCGGTGCAGGTGCTGGAGTACCGCAAGTACCGCAACGCCGACCATGCCGGCCTCAGCGCGATCCTGTCCGACTTCCTCGGCGAAGGCCCGCGGCCCACGCATTGCGTGGTCGCCAGTGCCGGCTACGCCCGCGAGGACGGCACGGTGATCACCGCCAACCTGCCGTGGCCGCTGTCGGCGCGCCAGGTGGAAGCCGACGTCGGCCTGCAGCGGGTCTACATCGTCAACGACTTCGAAGCCGTGGCCTACGCCGCTGCGCAGGTTGACGCCAGTGGCGTGCTGCACCTGTGCGGACCGGAAACCGCCGCCCGCGGCCCGACCCTGGTGGTCGGCCCCGGCACCGGCCTCGGCGCCGCGCTGTGGATCCCCACCGCGCACGGCCCGGTGGTGCTCCCGACCGAAGCCGGGCAACCGACCCTGGCCGCCAGCACCGAACTGGAAATGGCCATCGTCCGCCACATGCAGCGCGACCGCGCGCACGTGTCGATCGAACACGCGATCTCCGGCCCGGGCCTGATGAACCTGTATCGCGCGGTGTGCGCACTGCAGGGCCAGGCGCCGACCCTGGCCAGCCCCGACGCGGTTACCGCTGCGGCCATGGCCGACAGCGATGCACATGCGCGCCAGGCGCTGGATGTGTTCTGCGGCCTGCTCGGCAGCACCATCGGCGACATGGCGCTGTACTACGGCGCCCACGGTGGCGTCTACCTGGCCGGCGGCATCCTGCCGCAGATCCGTGAATACCTGCACGCCAGCACTTTCGTCGAACGCTACCTGCAGAAGGGACCGATGGGCGAAGCGCTGGCACGCATCCCGGTGAAGGTCGTCGAGCACGGCCAGCTGGGCGTGGTCGGCGCTGCCAGCTGGTACCTGCAGCAGTCGGCCGCCTGACACCGCAACAGGCTTCAACGCAATCGCAGCACGCAGTACGTGGCACGCCAACGCACGGGACTTCGCCGCCGCCCCGCGCATGTCATCGCAACCGTAATCGAACACCGCCGCCGGCATCCAATCGAGTGATGAGGAGAGACATCATGAACACCCGCAAGACCCTGCTTTCGGCCGCCATCGTCAGCTGCCTCGCCTTCAGCGCGCACGCGCAGCAGGCCACCCAGACCGCCACCGACCTGGATACCGTGCAGGTCACCGGCATCCGTGGTTCGATGGAAAAGTCGCTGGATACCAAGCGCGAAGCCAATGCGCGCGTGGAAGTGGTCACCGCCGAAGACGTGGGCAAGCTGCCCGCGCACAACGTCGCCGACACCCTGCAGCGCCTGCCGGGTGTGAACATCAGCTCGTCCAGCGCCGACGAAGGCGGCTTCGACGAAGCCGACCGCGTCAGCCTGCGTGGTACCAGCCCGAGCCTGACCCAGACCCTGATCAACGGCCACACCGTCGGCACCGCCGACTGGTTCGTGCTCAGCCAGGGCAACAACGTCGGCCGCAGCGTGAGCTACTCGTTGCTGCCGTCGGAACTGGTGCGCTCGGTGGAAGTGAACAAGTCCTCGCAGGCCAAGCTGCAGGACGGTGGCACCACCGGTACCGTCAACATCCTCACCCGCAAGCCGCTGGAATTCTCCAAGCAGCTCACTGCGGAAGGCTCCATCGGCATGGTGCGTTCGGACCAGGCCAAGTCCAACGACCCGCAGCTGTCGGCACTGTTCAACTACAAGAACGACGAAGGCAACTTCGGCGTGATGGTGCAGGCCTTCAGCCAGAAGCGCGAGCTGCGCCGCGAAGCGCAGGAAATCCCGGGCGGTTTCTTCCAGATCGATCCGAATGGCACCGTGGCCAAGTCCAACCCGGACCTGGCCGGCGTCTATGCCCCGGGCCTGCTCGGCTCGACCCTGTTCGAACAGACCCGCGAGCGCAAGGGCGGCCTGGTGTCGCTGCAGTTCAAGCCGATGGACAACCTGACCCTGGGCCTGGAAGGCTTCAGCTCGGAACTGAAGGCGAACAACTACAACCGCAACTTCATGCTGTGGGGCGGCCGCATCCTCAACGACCGCACCGTTGAAGATGCCAATGGCAACAAGATCCTGATTCCGGGCCAGGCCCCCAATCCGGGTTACGTCGTCAAGGATGGCGTACTGGCCAACGCCACCTTCGCCGGCCAGGCCGACCGCGACTACGCGGTGTACGACATGATCTACCGCGAGTCGAAGGCCAAGACCAACTACATCACCTTCGATGCCGACTGGCAAATCAGCGACAACCTGGGCATGAAGTTCCAGGCCGGCAACACCAAGGGCACCGGCGATACGCCGCGCCAGTACATCGCCGAGGTCAACCTGGCCCGCGGTGGCGGTGCCAACTGGTCGACCCACGGCAACGGCTCGCCGATCGACTGGAACGTTGGTGGCAACATCGGTCCGGGCGGCGTGACCGACTTCGGCACCTGGGGCAACCAGCAGGTCACCGCGATCGACAAGGAAAAGTGGGCCACGCTCGATTTCAACCAGTACTTCGCCGATGCCGGCGTACTGAACTCGATCGATTTCGGCGCCCGCTTCGGCGACCACAAGCGCGAGGCCAAGTCGCCGGAAGGCGCAACCCCGGGCGCGATCTGGAATGCGCTGAAGAACGGCGCGACCGCCAACTTCCCCGGTGGCTTCGCCAACGGCATCGGTGGCAGCTTCCCGCGCGACCTGTGGTACTTCACCCCAGGTGCACTGAAGGATGCAGTGACCAACAACTCCACCTGGCTGTCCGGCAATGATGGCCCGACTGGCCGCCACAACTACGGCGCCGAATGGAAGGTGTCGGAGAAGAACTTCGCTGCCTACGTGCAGGGCAATTTCAGCGGCGACCGCTGGAGCGGCAACGTCGGCCTGCGCTACGTCAACATCAAGCAGGACATCGATACCTACGCGGCCGCCACCGGTTCGACTGTGCCGGACGTGAGCAGCCTGTTCGGTGCCTGGACCCGCCAGGCCTTCGAGAACAAGCACAACCGTGTGCTGCCGAGCGCCAACTTCAAGTACGACCTGCGTGACGATCTGGTGCTGCGCGTGGCTGCGTCGCAGACGCAGACTCTGCCGGACTTCTCGGCCCTGGGCGCTTCATCCTACGGTTCGGACCTGAACCGTACCGGCGGCGGCGGCAATCCGAAGCTGAAGCCGGTGGTGTCGACCAACTTCGATGCCAACCTGGAGTGGTACTTCATGCCGCGCGGCATGTTGTCGATCGGTGCGTACTCGATGCGCCTGAAGGACTACGTGGCCTTCAGCACCGAGAAGGAAATGCTGTTCAGCGAGCTGACCAACCGCCTCGAGGAATACAACATCTCCCGCCCGCGCAATGCCGACGGCAAGGTACGCGGTATTGAAGTGGCCTATGAACAGCCGATCGGCGAATACTTCGGCGTCAACGCGAACTACACCTACGCTGATGGCAGCACCGAGCACACCTGGGCCGATGGAACCGACAACCTGCTGGGCACTTCGAAGAACACCTACAACGTGGGTGCCTACTTCGAGAACGACACCTTCGGTGCACGCGTCAGCTACACGCGCCGTTCGTCGTTCCTGATCGGCCTGTCCGGTGCCAACCCGTACTACCAGGATGACTTCGGCACGCTGTCGGCATCGCTGAGCTACAAGGCCACCGACTGGCTGAGCATCAGCTTCGATGCGCTCAACCTCAACAACCCGACCTACAAGTACTACCAGACCGCGGCCATCCCGACCTCGTTCTACAGCAACGGCCGCCAGTACTACCTCAACTTCCGCTTCAAGTACTGATCCAGCGGCGGCAACATCGCCGAGTCGTGCACGCACGCCGGGCCTGGGTCATTCCGGGCCCGGCGTTTTTCATGTATAGCGTTCATCGCACCGTTCCAAGGAGTCGTTCCGATGGTCAAGCCTTCCCGCGCCCGGATGCGCAGCGCAGTGCTGCTGGGCAGCCTGCTCGCCCTGCTGCCGGCACTGCCGGCACTCGCCGCCGATCCCACGCCTGCCGCTGAAGCACCCGGCCCCCTGCTGCGCGCCGACAGCCTGATGCTGATTCCCGCCCCGGCCACCGTGCAGCGCGGCCAGGGCAGCGGCATCACCGTCCGCGCCGACACCGTGCTGCAGGCCGAAGGCGAAGCCGCGCAGCGCGTCGCCAGCCAGTTCGCCGATCTGCTGGCCCGCAGCGGTGGTCCGCGCCTTGCACCAGCCAGGGCAAGGCGGCAGGCACGTCGGGCAGCATCCGCTTCCAGATCGTGCCCACCTTCCGCGACAGCGGCGAAAGCTACACGCTGGAGAGCACCGCGCAGGGCGTGCTGATCCAGGCCGGCAACGAAACCGGCCTGTTCTACGGCGCGACCACCCTCGCCCAGCTCGCCACCGGCGGCAGCAATGGCGTGCTGCCGGCGGTGCAGATCCAGGACGCGCCGCGCTTCAGCTGGCGCGGTTTCATGCTCGATTCCGCACGTCACTTCCAGAGCCTGGACGAGATCAAGCGCGTACTCGACGCGATGGCCGCGCACAAGCTCAACACCTTCCACTGGCACCTCACCGACGACCAGGGCTGGCGCATGGAGATCAAGCGCTACCCGAAGCTGACCGATGTGGGCAGCTGCCGCCTGCCGGCCGGTGATGGCGGCGTCGACCCGGCCAGCGGCCAGGAGCATCCGTACTGCGGTTTCTACACGCAGGACCAGATTCGCGAGGTGATCGCCTATGCGGCGAAGCTGCATATCCAGGTGATCCCGGAAATCGATGTCCCGGGCCACGCGACTGCCGCGATTGCTGCGTATCCGGAGCTGGGCACCATCGATACGCCGTTGAAGCCGATCAGCGAATGGGGCGTGTTCCCCAACCTGTTCAACACTGAAGACAGCACCGTCACCTTCCTCGAGAACGTGCTGGAGGAAGTGATCGAACTGTTCCCGGCCAAGTACGTGCACGTGGGTGGCGACGAGGCAGTGAAGGACCAGTGGGAAGCCTCCAGGCAGGTGCAGCAGCGCATGCGTGCACTGGGCATCAAGGATGAGATGGCCATGCAGAGCCACATCATCAAGCGCCTGGAGACGTTCCTGGAGGAGCACGACCGGCGCCTGATCGGCTGGGATGAGATCCTCGAAGGTGGTCTGCCGCCGCAGGCCACGGTGATGTCGTGGCAGGGCACCGAAGGTGGCCTCGCTGCGGCCAGTGCCGGCCATGACGTGATCATGTCGCCGGTGGGTTACCTGTACCTGGACTACCTGCAGACTGCCTCGCAGAACGAGCCGCCTGGTCGCCCGACCCAGGTCAACCTCGGCAAGCTGTACAACTTCGAGCCGGTGCCGGCCGAACTGGCCGCCGACAAGCGCGGGCACATTCTCGGCCTGCAGGCCAACATGTTCACCGAGCACACGCGCAACTACGCACGCCTGCAGCACAACCTGTTCCCGCGCCTGGCCGCCGTGGCCGAGACCGGCTGGAGCACGCCGGAACACCGCGATTTCCGCGATTTCCTCGCACGACTGCCGGCACAGCTGCAGCGCTACCGTGCCTGGGGCCTGGCCTATGCGCAGACCCCGTTCGAAGTAGGCGTGGACTATACCGATGATCGCGCGAAGAACACGGTGACCGTGTCTCTGGCCAATCCGCTGGGCTATGAGGTGCGCTACCGCACCGACGGACAGCCGGTGACCGCGCAGTCGCCGCTGTACCAGCAGCCGCTGACGGCGCAGCTGCCCGCCGCCGTGCAGGCCGCCGCGTTCTACCAGGGCCAGATGCTGGCCGCGAAGCCGACGGTTGCGGACTTCACTGCGCAATCGCTGCTCAGCCGCCGCAGTGATGAACTGCTCAGCTGCGTGGGCAAGAAGGGGCTGGTGCTGCGCCTGGAAGACGATGGCCCCCGCGAAGGCAACCGTGCGGTGTTCAACGTGGACATCTTCCAGCCGTGCTGGCGCTGGCCGCAGGCGCAGCTGGACGGCATCGGCAGCGTGGAAGTGCGTGCGGGACGTATTCCGTACTACTTCCAGCTGGCCCACGACGAACCCAAGCGCCGCTTCGAAAAGGCCAAGCGCGCGCACGGCGAGATGCAGGTGCGTCGCGGCGACTGCAGCGGCAAGGTGCTGGCTGAGGTACCGCTGCCGGCCAAGCCCGGTGCCGATGGCTTCGTGACACTGCGTGCAGCGCTGCCGAAGGGTACCCAGGGCACCGGTGACCTGTGCATCAACTTCACCGGCGACACGCGCCCGGCGATGTGGGTGCTGGATGAGGTCACGCTGGGGAAATGACGGCAGGTCTGTCCTGGTGGGTGCCGACCCTGGTCGGCACCCCGGGCAGTTCATCCACGCATGGCCACGCATGGCGTGGATCTACGGATTCCATCCGCGCATGGCGTGGATCTACAGGTGGGTGCCAACCTTGGTTGGCACGCCTTTACCCGCGCCAGCGCAGCAGCAGGTCGCGCATCGGGGTCAGTGCGGTGGCCATGCCGGCCAGCACGCCAATGGTGTTGGCCAGCGCATCCATCGGGTCGGCCATGCGGTTGCTGGTCAGCGCGCCCTGCGCGAACTCGATGCCGATGCCCATCAGTACCAGGCCTACGCCCACCCACAGCAGCGGGCGGCCGCGACGGAACAGCTGCACCGCGCTGCCGGCGAGGATGAAATAGGCGAGGAAGTGCTCGCCCTTGTCGCTGTTTTCCGGCAGCGGAATCGGCGGCGGCGGGATCAGGCAGACCACGATCACCAGCAGCACCGCCAGCGCCCACAGCACGGCCCACAGGCGCGGCCGCTGCAGCGGCTTGATCACCGGCAACGCGTGGCTCACAGGCGCCAGCTCAGGTCACCCAGCTCGAACGCCGGCTCGAAATCGACGTCGCGCTGCAGGCCGATGGCCTGGAAGCGCTCGCCCATCTCGGTCGGCAGGGTCAGCTTCTTCACCTGGTCACGCAGCTGGATGCGCCCCACTTCATCGGTGCGTTCCTCGGCCAGCAGCAGCACCTGGTCCAGGCCGTTGCCAAGCAGGAAACTGGCCTGGCTGCAGTAACCGGCCAGCTCGAAACCGGCGTGCATGCCGGCCTCGGCCATCGCGGTGAAATCCACCGACGCCGTGATGTCCTGCAGGCCCGGCCAGCGGTAGATCTCGTTGTGCACGTGCTGGCGATAGAACGCGCGCACGGTGCCGTCATCGCGATCTTCCATGTAGAACTCGCCACGGTTGTAGCCGTAGTCGACGAACAGCATCGCGCCACGCTGCAGGCCACCGGCCACCGCCTGCAGCCAGTACGGCAGCTGCGGCAGCACTTCGGAGCGGTAGCCCTCGGCAAAAGGCTTTTCCAGGTAGCGTTCAAGATGGCGCACCGCACCGTTGAGCAGGACGTCGGCCGGCTGCGCACCGCGGATGAAGTTGCCATCGCCATCGAGCTCGACGGTTTCCTCGTAGACCTCGCCGTCCCTGATCAGGAAGCGTGGAGTCGGCAGCGCGTCGATCACCTCGTTGGCGAACACCACGCCCTCCCAATCCTCTTCAAACGGGCGGTCGACCCAGTCCACCCGCGCGGCCAGCTCGGCCGGCAGGTTCTGCTGCAGGCGCTGCTGCTGGCGCTCGCGCAGGTCCGCACTGGGTTCGAGGATGGCGTAGCGCGCCGGCAGTGCGTCCAGCTCGGCCAGGCGCAGCAGCACCGCTTCGGCGAAGGCGCCGGTGCCGCCGCCCAGCTCCAGCATGCGCGCCTGAGCGCCCAACTGGGCGAACACCGGGGCCAGCGCATTGGCCACGCTGCCGGCGAACAGGCTGCCGAGCTCGGGCGCGGTGGTGAAATCGCCGCTGCCGCCGAACTTGCTGGCGCCGGCGCTGTAATAGCCCCAGCCGGGGGCATACAGGCAGAGCTCCATGAAGCGCGAGAACGGCATCGCCCCGCCCTGCGCAAGGATCTCGGCGCGCAGGGCGGCCGCCAGCTGGTCGCTATGGGCCAGGGCATCGGCTTCGGGCAGGGGGAAGGTGGGCTGCATGGCGTCTTCGAATGCGGTGACAATGGTGCACAGGATAGCCGAGCCTTGGAGGACCCTCGATGAGCGATACCCACCCCGTGGTCCTGATCACCGGCAGCGCGCGCCGGATCGGTGCGGCCATCGCCCGCCAGTTCCATGCCTGTGGCTGGTCGGTGGTGCTGCACGCCAACACCTCCAGCGCGGAGCTGCAGCAGGCCGCGTTCGATTTCGACAACGTGCGCCCGGGCAGCGTGCTGGCCCTGCAGGCCGACCTGCGCGACGCCGACGCCCTGGCCGACCTGGTGGAGCAGGCCGTCACCCACTTCGGGCGACTGGATGCACTGGTCAACAACGCCTCCAACTTCTTCCCCACCCCACTCGGCCAGGTCACCGCCGAGGCGATGGACGAGCTGTATGCGGTCAATGCGCGCGCGCCGCTGCTGCTGTCACAGGCGGCGGCGCCCTACCTGCGCCGCCAGCAGGGCTGCATCGTCAACCTGACCGACCTGCACGGCACCGACCCGATGCGCGACCACATCGCCTACACCATGGCCAAGGCCGCGCTGGAGATGGCCACCCGCTCGCTGGCGCTGGAGCTGGCGCCGAAAGTGCGGGTCAATGCAGTAGCGCCGGGGGCGATCCTGTGGCCGGAACAGGGCAAGGACGATTTCGCCCGCGAGGCGCTGTTGGCACGCACGCCGCTGGCACGGATCGGCACGGTCGAGGAGATCGCCGAGGCGGTCTACTGGCTGGTGGCCGAAGCCAGCTTCGTCACCGGCCACACCCTGCGCGTGGATGGTGGGCGAACGGTCAGTTGAAATGTTGCCGGCCAGCAGCCGGCAACCACCCTCATTCCAGGTCCACGACCTCGAACGCCTCGCCAAACTGTCTGTGCGCACGCCACAGCGTTGCCAGGTCCTGCCCGCTGACCGGGTCGATGAAGCCCGGCGCGATGTCGGCCAGCGGCTTCAGCACGAAGGCGTGCTTCAGCTCCGGGCGCGGAATGCGCAGGTGGCCGGGACCTTCCACCACCAGATCCCCGTAGAACACTACGTCGATGTCCAGGGTCCGATCGGAGAAGCGCGGCCCGCTGCGGTCGCGCCCGTGCGCGTCTTCCAGCGCATGCAGCCACTCGTCCAGTTCCTGCAGCGGCAGGTCGGTTTCGATCGCCACCGCATTGTTGAGGAAGGCCGGGCCATCGAAGCCGACCGCGGCGGTACGGTAGGCGGGCGACACCTGCAGCGCGCCGAAGCGCTCGCGCAGGGCCGCCACCGCGGCGTGGAGGTAGCGACGGGGCTGGACGTTGCTGCCCAGGCTCAGGAGCACGGTGGTCATGCGGTTCAGGTGACGGCACTTGGGGGGGCGTGGACATGCCGTCGTCACGGCGACCTGCCTACAATCCGGGACGCACATGATAGGGCACCGACATGACCTATTGCGTTGGAATCGAGGTGGACGAGGGCCTGGTCTTCGCCGCCGACACCCGGACCAATGCCTCGCTGGACGATGTGCGCGTGCACCGCAAGCTGCACGTGTTCGAGTACCCCGGCCAGGCAGCCTACGTACTGATGGCGGCTGGCAACCTGGCCACCACCCAGCTGCTGGTGTCGCGCCTGGGGCGCGATGCCGACGAGCGACGCACGCCCAACCTGCGTGACATGACCCACCTGTTCGAGGCCGCGGCCTACGTCGGCCAGTTGCTGGTCGACAGCCAGGTCAGGACCGAGCACAGCGAGCACGGCCATGACGGGGTCAACACCCAGGCCACGCTTATCTTCGGCGGCCAGGTTGCCGGTGAACGCCCAGGGTTGTACATGGTCTACCCGTTGGGCAACGCCATCGCCGCCTCGCCGGAGACACCCTACCTGCAGATCGGTGAGTCCAAGTACGGCAAGCCGATCCTCGACCGCATCCTCAGCCCGGCCACACACCTGGAGGATGCCGCGCGTACGGCGATCGTCTCGCTGGACTCCACCATCCGTTCCAACCTGTCGGTGGGCCTGCCGATCGATCTGGCGCTGCTGCGCGACGGCGAGCTGCGCATCGGCCAGCAGCTGCGGCTGGGCGCGGATTCGGCGTTGTATGCCGATATTCACCAGAACTGGTCGCGGCGGCTGGAACAGGCGGTGGACGCGCTGCCACGCTTCCCGTGGGAAACCCTGGACCGGTAGTGCCGGCCGCTGGCCGGCAACCGTAGTAATCCCATCGCACGGCGATGCCGGCCAGCGACCGGCACTACCGGGGCGTCAGCCCAGCGCTTCGGCCACCGCGCGGAACACCTGCTGCATCGGCAGCGGCCAATACCAGCCACGCATCTCCAGGGAAACCGGGGACCGGTAGTGCCGGCCGCTGGCCGGCAACCGCAGTGATCCCACCGCACGGCGATGCCGGCCAGCGACCGGCACTACCGGGGCATCAGCCCAGCGCTTCGGCCACCGCGCGGAACACCTGCTGCATCTGCAGCGGCTTGTGCAGCACACGCACCTCCACACCGGCCGGGAACGCGTCCGCCGCGACTGGCACCGACGGGTCCTCCAGCACCAGCGCCGGACCGCGGTAGCCAAGCGTGGCCATCTCGCCCAGCAGCTGGCTGGCCGGCAGCAGTTTGGAGCCGGCATCGGCAATCACCAGCGCCGGCATCGCCTCCTGCTGCATCCAGCGCAACGCCGCCGGGCCATCGGAGGCCAGCTGCAACTGGTAACCCTGGCTGGACAGCGCGTTGCCGAGCAGCGACAGGCGTGTGGCTTCGCCGTCAACCACCAGGATCGACTGGCCACTGCCCAGCGCCACCAGCTGCTCGATCGGCTCGCTGCCATCGATGGCCTCATGCATCGGCAGCCGCAGTTCGAAGCAGGTGCCCTGCCCCGGCTGGCTGTTGACGTGGATGCTGCCACCGGCGCCTTCAACGATGCGCTTGCAGGAAATCAGCCCCAGGCCGGTGCCATCGGCCTTGGTGGTGAAGAACGGATTGAACAGGTGTGACAGCGTGTCCGCATCCATGCCGATGCCTTCATCGGCCACGCAGATCTGCATCCAGTCCACGCCATCGCGCTGGCCGGCATGGCTGGCAGTCAGGCTCAGGCGACCGCCGTTGGGCATCGCCTGGATCGCGTTGAGCGCCAGGTTCAGCATCACCTGCTGCAGTTCGGTGTAGTTGGCGTCGACCACCAGGCCTTCGTCCTGCACCTGCAACTCCAGGCGCACCGCATCGGGCACGTTGCTGCGCAACAGCAGCGCCACCGCATCGAACAGGCCATCGATCTCGATGCGCTCGCTCGGCTTGCGCGAGCCGCGCACGAACGACAGCATCGATTCGGCCATCTCGTGGCCACGGCGGCCGCACTCGGCAATGACATCGGCCAGGTGGTGCAGCTGCGGATCCTCGGTGCGCGCCTTCAGCAGGTCCGGCATGATCAGCAGCGGCTGCAGGATGTTGCGCAGGTCGTGGCTGAGGCCGGCGGCAAGCAGCGACAGGCTTTCCAGGCGCTGCGCGCGCATCAGCTCGGTTTCCACCCGTGCACGCTCTATGGCGCTGCGTGCATCGCGGATCGCACGCGCCACCGCCGACGGCAGGCGCGCCGGCAGGTGCTTGATGATGTAATCGTTGGCGCCCTTCTGCAGCGCCGCCACCGCGTTCTCCTCACCCATGGTGCCGGAGACGAAGATGAAGGGCACTTCCGGTGAGGTCTCGCGCACGATGCGCAGCGCGTCATCACCGGAGAACCCCGGCATGCTCAGGTCGGACAGCACGATGTCCGGCTGGAACGCGACCAGTGCCTGGCGCAGTTCAGCCTCGCTTTCGACGCGCTCGAAACGGGCCTCCAGGCCCGCGTCGAGCATCTGTTCGGACATCAGCTCGGCATCTTCCGGTGAGTCCTCCACCAGCAGGATGCGCAGCGCCCCCAGGGCGGGACCGGTCAGGGGCATGGGCTCACTCGAGTTCCGGTGCCTGGTTGATCAACGCCCAGAACTTGCCCAGGGTCTGCACCGCGCCGAAGAACTGGTCCACGTCCACCGGCTTGACCACATAGGCGTTCACGCCCATGTCCCAGCTGCGGGCCAGGTCGCTTTCCTCGCGCGAGGACGACAGGATCACCACCGGCAGGCGCTTGAGCTCTTCGTGCTCGCGGATCTGCCGCAGCACCTCCAGGCCATCCATGCGCGGCATCTTGATGTCCAGCAGCAGCACCGCCGGCAGGCCTTCCTCGCGGTTGGCGAAGGCACCACGGCGCAACAGGTAGTCCATCACTTCCACGCCATCCTCGACGTGCACGATGGGGTTGGCCAGACGCGCCTCTTCCAGGGCGTCGATCGCCATTTCGGCATCAGCCGGGCTGTCTTCGGCGAGAAGAATGGTGCGCAGAGTGGTCATGCAGAAGGCCCTTGTTTGTCCGCGTCGATCGCGGGAGGCAGGTAGAAGTGGAAGGTGGCGCCGACGTCCGGTTCGGCCTCGGCCCAGATACGGCCGCCATGGCGGGTCAGCACGCGGCGCACGCTGGCCAGGCCGATGCCGGTACCCGGGTAGTCGCTGGCCTTGTGCAGGCGCTGGAAGACACCAAACAGCTTGCCGGCGTAGGCCATGTCAAAGCCTGCACCATTGTCGCTGACCGTGAACTGATGACCGCCGTCAGGCTGCGGCTGGTAGTCCACGCGGATCTTCGCTGGTTCGCGGTTGCCCGAGTACTTCACCGCGTTGCCGAGCAGGTTCAGCCAGACCTGGCGGATCATGTTCTCATCGCCCACCACGATCGGCAGCGGCGCGATGCTCCACTCCACGTGGTGCGCATGGCCGCTGTTCTCGGCCTCGGCCTGCAGGTTGGAATCGAGCATGGCGCGGGTATCGGCCACCAGCGACTGCATGTCCACCGCCTGCTGGCGCATTGCCGCGCGGCCCAGCCGCGAGTAGACCAGCAGGTCGTCGATCAGTGCCGCCATGCGCCGCGCCGAACTGGAGATCACCTCCAGGTAATGGCGGCTCTTGTCATCGGCGGCGTCGCCCAGATGGCGCGACAGCTTGTCGGAGAAACCGGCCACGTGGCGCAGTGGTGCACGCAGGTCGTGCGACACCGAGTAGCTGAAGGCTTCCAGTTCCCTGTTGACCTCGGACACCTGCGCAACCTTGCCTTCCAGCTGGCGGTTCAGTTCCTCCACCCGCAGCTGCACGGCACGCTGCACGGTGACGTCGCTGACCGTGAGCAACACCACTTCGTCGTCGGTGTCCGGCAGCGGCATGCGCCGCGCGTTGAGCAGCATGTAGCGCACCATGCCATCGGCGGCGCGCTGTTCATGCTCGAAGTCCCACAGTTCGCGGCCGCGCAACAGCACATCGGACAGTCGCTGGCGCATCACGGGGTCTTTCCATGCACCGTCGCCGACAGTGTCCAGCAACAGGCCATCGGCGCGTTCATCCTGCAGCCCGTACAGCTCGGCGAAGGCAGGGTTGTGCAGCTGCACACGCAGGTCGCGGTCGAGCAGCACGATCGGCTCACGCACGGTCTGCAGCACCGAGGCTGCACGCGCGGCCGAACGCAGCGACTGCCGTTCGGCATGCAGGCGGCGACCGATCTGCCGCTGCAGCAGCCACAGCACCAGGCCGAGCAGCGCCAGCTGGATCACCAGCGAACTCCACGACACCAGCTCGGTCTGCTTGCGCTGGCGTGCGGCCTGCTCGGCGCGCTGTGTCAGCAGCTTCTGCTCGCTCGCCTGCAGTTCCTCCACCAGGCCACGGATCGGATAGCGCGTGCTCAGGTCCTGCACCAGCTCGCGCTGATCACTGTTGGGTTCGGACTTTGCCAGTTCGCGGGCAAGCGCCATGCGCCCTTCCAGCATCGACTCGATGCGGCCGATGCGGATCAGCTGCTCAGGATTGTCACGGGTCATCCGGCCCAGTTCAGCCAGGCGACCGGGAAGGTCATTGGCTTTGGCCATGCGCTCGCGCAGGCCAGGCGCATCCACACCCTTGGACAGGGTCAGCGCAGCCGATTCGACATCGCGTACATCGGCCTGCAGCTGCTGCAGGGCCACACCCACGGCCTGGGTATGATTGACCCAGGCCATCGCATCTTCGCTGTCCTGCTGCAGTTGGCGCAGGGTCAACCACGGCACCACGATGATCGCGGCAGCAGCCAGCGCCAAGGCCGGCAACCGCCAACGGTCCCAGATGTCATCACTGAAAACCAGCGCCATAGTTCCTCGTCAGCACAGCCGCGGAGCGTAGGCCGATACCGGCCCGGCTGCGGCGGAACGGGCAATATAGCGCAGGCGGTCACAACTCTGGAGTTTCCCGCCTGGTTGGCTGAACGGGTTGCGGAAACCCACGGTAGAGCCGGGACGTGCTCGGCTGCAACCCAAAGGGCAGTCGAGCAAGCTCGGCTCTACCCAGGCAGCGGGCGCCCCATGCGGGGCGCCCTCCGGGGTCAGCGCTTGGCAGCAGCGCTGACCTTCAATGCAGCGGCATCGACGCGGGTCACGCCCTTGATGCCCTTGGCGGTGGTGACCGCCTTGTCCTTCTCGGCCTGGGTGGCCACGGCACCACTCAGGCTGACCACGCCGTTCACGGTTTCCACCTTGATTTCAGTGCCCGGAACGTTGCTGCTGGCCAGCAGATCGGCCTTCACCTTGGTGGTGATCCAGGTATCGGTCACCGGCTCGTTGGAGTCATGGCGATCGGCATGGGTTGCCGGATGGGTGCTGGTCGGCGGGTTCTTCGCGGCCGGGTCCTTGGCGAATGCAGCCGAGGAGGACAGCGCCAGGCCCAGGGTCAGGGCGGAAGCAATCAGCGTGCGGGTGGTATTGCTCATCGTGTCGTACTCCTTCGGGATGTGCTGCCAGTCTGG
Organism: Stenotrophomonas sp. 80084_Sma; assembly: GCF_056481995.1. NCBI lineage: Bacteria > Pseudomonadati > Pseudomonadota > Gammaproteobacteria > Lysobacterales > Lysobacteraceae > Stenotrophomonas > Stenotrophomonas sp. 80084_Sma. The sequence goes on from NZ_CM151177.1 coordinate 4,102,232, forward strand.
ACAAGCCGCCGTAGAGCAGGCGTGGCGTTGCGGTCATGCCGCTGTGAATCGAGGCGATTCCAACGGCAACGGTTCAGTTTTGGCCTGTACGCAGGTGTCGTTTACCCTGCCCTTCCCCATTGCCGGAGCCGCCTCATGCGCCCCGACCTGCAACTGGCCCTGATCGGCTACGGCCTCGCCGGCCGCGTCTTCCATGCGCCGCTGATCCAGCACACGCCCGGGCTGGTGCTGCACAGCATCGTCAGTTCGCAGCGCGACACGTTGCTGCGCGCGTTCAGCGACGTGCACGTGCGCGCCACGCCGCAGGAGGTGTTCGACGACCCGGCGGTGGACGCGGTGGTGATCGCCACTCCGAACGCACAACACGCACCGCTGGCGATCGCGGCATTGGCCGCGGGCAAGCACGTGCTGGTCGACAAGCCGTTCGCGCTGGATGTCGCTGAAGCCGAAGCGGTGCTGGCTGCGGCACGTGATGCCGGACGCATCGCGACCGTGTTCCAGAACCGGCGCTTCGATGCCGACTTCCTCACCCTGCAGGCGCTGCTGGCCGAAGGCGCGCTCGGTGACGTGGCCGAGTGCCATGCGCACTTCGACCGCTACCGGCCGCAGGTGCGCGACCGCTGGCGCGAGCAGGACGGACCGGGCAGCGGCCTGTGGTACGACCTCGGACCGCACCTGCTGGACCAGATGCTGGTGCTGTTCGGCTGGCCCGAGGCCATCGATGCCGATCTGGCCGTGCAACGCGAAGGTGGCAGCGGCATCGATTACTTCCACGCGGTACTGCACTACCCGAGGCATCGCGCGATCGTGCATGCCGGTTCGCTGGTGGCGGCCCCCACGCCGCACTTCAGTGTGCATGGCAGTCGTGGCAGCTGGATCAAGCATGGGCTGGACGTGCAGGAGGCACAGCTGCGGCGCGGTGTTGCGCCAGGGGCGCCAGGCTGGGGCATCGACCCACGGCACGGCGAGCTGGTGCGCTGCGATGCTGAGGACAATGTGCAGCGCAGTACCGTGGACAACCTGCCGGGCGACTACCGGCGGCTGTATTCGCAGTTCGCGGCGGCGATGCACGGTGATGGCGAGCCGACGGTCAGCCCGGTGCAGGCACTGCAGCTGATGCGGTTGCTGCAGGCCGGCATGGACAGCGCGCGCGAAGGGCGGCGGGTTCAGTTGGGGTGACCGGCAGGGCTGCGCCCTGCACCTGCCGAATCGACGGCAACGTCAACGTCAAAGGCAAGCTATCCGTGTGATGGCGGGGTGGGTCCGGTTGCGGGGGACGCCGTAAATACGTCCCTGTAGGCTCGGTCGCGCCATCCATGGCGCTCACGCCCCCGCAACCGGACCCACCCCGCCTTCGACAGATTCCCGCGCCCGACGGTAGGTGTCGACCTTGGTCGACACATCGACGTGGAAACCATCGGAGACGGCTTTTGTAGAGTCGAGCCATGCTCGACTGGCTTCATGGGGTCGGAGCCCTTCGGCAACGCCGAAGGGCTCCGACCCCACCGCGGTGCTTACGATTTCTTGATGGCGTGGCCGCCGAACTCGTTGCGCATCGCTGACAGCAGGCGGTCCGTGAACGAATTCGATTCGCGCGAGCGCAGGCGTTCCAGCAGCGACAGGGTGATCACCGGTGCCGGCACATCGAGCGCGATCGCTTCGGCCACGGTCCAGCGGCCTTCGCCGGAATCCTCCACGTACGGGGCGATGCCATCCAGCGACGGATTGCGCTTGAGGGCTTCAGTGCTCAGGTCCAGCAGCCACGAACGCACCACGCTGCCGTGGCGCCAGACTTCGGCGACCTGGGCCAGGTCCAGTTCCATTTCCTGCTTGCGCTCCATCAGCGCGAAGCCTTCGGCGTAGGCCTGCATCATTCCGTACTCGATGCCGTTGTGGACCATCTTGGTGAAGTGGCCAGCGCCGGACGGGCCGACACGACCCCAGCCACGATCTTCGGCCGGTGCCAGCGTGCGCAGCAGCGGTGCGATCTGCTCCACCACCGACGCTTCGCCACCGACCATCAGGCTGTAGCCCTCCTGCAGGCCCCACACGCCACCACTGGTGCCGCAGTCGACGTAGCCCAGATCGTCTTCGGCCAGGGCCTTGGCGCGGCGGATCGAGTCCTGGTAGTTGGAGTTGCCGCCATCGATGACGATGTCACCCTCGGCCAGGTGCGGGGTCAGCTGGCCCAAGGTCTGGTCGACGGTTTCGCCGGCCGGCACCATCAGCCACACCACGCGCGGCACCGGCAGCGCGGCAACCGCGGCGGCCAGCGAATCGACCACCTCCAGGCCGGCCTCGGCAGCGCGCTGGCGGGCGCCTTCGCCCGGGTCGTAGCCGACCACGCGGTGGCCGCCGCGATGCAGGCGCTGGGCCATGTTGGCGCCCATGCGGCCGAGGCCGATCATTGCAATATCCATTGTTTCACCTTCAGTTGGGGTCTAGGGTCAGGCTGCCTGGCCTGCCGGTAGCCGCGCAGTGGCGCAGCTGCGCCTCGCGCCAACGCCGGTAGAGCGTGGTATGCAGATTGTGCACCGCCAGGTCGATCGAAAACGGCGTTCGCGGGTTGCGATCGAGCAGGCGGGCGATGTGGTAGCCGATGGGACGTATACCGCGTGGATGCACATAGATCACGAACTGCTGGTAGAACGGATCGTCCAGCAGCTGGTCCATGCGTGCCAGCGTGTCGTGGTAGCGCAGTTCCAGCCGTGCACGAAGGTTGGGATCGCGCTCGAACAGCAGGCGCTCGAAGTACCGCTGGCCGATGCGCGGGATGTCCTGCGCGAGTTTCCAGAGTTCGACATTGCGCTGGTCGTACCAGGCCAGTCCGCCATGCGCAGCCAGTGCCTGCGCGGCGCCCTCGCCCACCTCGACCACGACGAAGTTCTCGGCCTGGTTGCTCAGATCGTCCAGCGTGCTCTTGTCTTGAACGTGTTCGATGAAACCGGGCACGCCGACGAAGGCCTGCCGTCCCATCGCCGAGGTGCGCACCGCCTTGCCATCGGCGAAGAAATCGCCCGCGTGGGCTCCGAGCAGGATGCTGTCGGTATCGTGCAGGGCGAGGAAAGTGCCGATCGACAGTTCATCCGCTGCGAACTCCGTATCGAACGCGGCATCACCATAAAGCTCTCGTTGCGTGGCCAGCTGCGCGACCTGGCGGCCGACCCCGCATTCGGCACGCACGGCACCGCTGTAGAACGCCTCCAGTGCATGACTGTTGCCCGCGCTCGGCACGAAGCCACGACCGAAACTGCGTGTGCGCTGCCAGCCTTGCGCGCGTGGGCCCTGCAGGCCGAAGCCGATCCAGCCCAGCTGCAGGCCGGAGAAGCGGAAGGTGGGGTTGTCGTGCAGTGCCGAGGCCGCACGTTGCGTGGCCGCGCCCAGTTCGAAGGCATAGGCGCAGACCGTGGCTGGATCGTCCAGCAATTGTTGCAGCAACGCCTGGCGTGCTGCGGGGGACATTCCGGCCGGCCACCCCACGCGCAGATCGCCTGCCGCCTGTGCTTCAGCCAGCGAGGCACGTGTACACACCGGGCCGCCGTGCACCTGTGGTGCACCGGCCGTGACCCCGTCAAAGCGCCATCCCAGCCGCTGCAGCAGGCCCTGCGTGCAGTCCGGCGTTGCGGACGCAATGCCCAGCGCGGGCATCAGCAGGAGTGCCACGCCCATCAACGTGCCGCGCACGATCACCCTTGATCCGTGCTGCGGGCCGGTGCGGGCTCGGACGATGCAGGCTCGGGCGGCGCGAGCGCAGGCGGTGCGGGTTTGCCAGCATCCGCAGGCAGGTACTGTTGCAGGCGCTGGAAGAAGCGCTGATAGAACCCGGCATCGGTGACGGTGCTGCTGGCCACTTTCACCAGCGAATCGTCATTGCTGCCGAATGGCAGCGACACCGAGCCCAATGCACCCACGCCCACGCTGGCCGACGTCGGGCTCTTCTTCAACGCATAGCGGTCCTGCACCGCGCTGACGAACACCAGCGTCTGGCTGCCACGCGGGGCACAGGAGATGCGCAGCACCAGCTGCTCGTGATCATCCTCGCGTGGCTGGAAGTTCTTGTTGCCTTCCACCTGCGCTTCGTCGGAGCGGGCGATGGCGTAGCCCTGGCTGAGCAGGGTGCGCCGCGCGGCCTCGCAGGCGTCACCGGGGCGGCCATCGACGGTACGCGAGAAGGTGTCGCCGGAATCAAAGGATTCGCGCAGCAACGTACTGTCGGCGGCGCGGCCACCACAGGCCGACAGGATCAGGGCACTGGCGAGCGCCACGGCAGCACTGGAAAGACGGGAGGCCCGCATGGGTACTCCTGCGAGGACGGTACCGCCAAGGGTAGCCCTGCGGCCGTGTGCGGCAGGTTGAAACCGGCGTGAGCGAGCCACCCCGTTGCTGCCGGTTCATGCACAGAAAAGGGGACGGAGGGGATTAAGTCGTTTGTGGCACTTCGCTCGCCGGGCATGGCCCGGCGCTACCGTGAACGAGGTCCCCAGACAGAAAGGGGCCGGCAATACCGGCCCCTCGGGTATCACATGCCGTCGCCGGCTCAGTCCGCCCAGCGACCAGCGCCGGTCGACTGCGGCAGCACCTGCGCCGACAGCGGGCGGTCATTGGCCAGCAGGTTCACCGCATCGGCCAGGATCGAGGCCGACTCGCGCAGCAGCGGGTCCGGACGCTTCTCGGCAGCCTTCTCGCGGGCGGCATCCTTGACGATGTCGCGCTCGTTGCCAGTCAGGCCGTCGTCGTTGCTGTCATCGGCCAGCGGGTCCAGGGCCAGGCCCAGCTCCTTGCGCATCGCCTGGCGCTCCTTGCGCTGGGTGTCCTGGCGCTCACGCTCGGCGCGGCGAGTGGCCTCGTTGAGCGAGATGTACTTCTTCGCGGCCTCGGTGCGGAACTGCTGCACGTCCTCGTTCCACCACTGGAATTCCTTGTCGGCGGCGATGCGCGCGTCATGGCGGGTTTCCAGCTTCGGCAGCAGCGGCGCGAAGTTGCCGTACTGGGTGTGCGGCACGGCAGCGATGCGGGTCCACGGCAGCGCGTTGTCGTAGGTGCTCTCGCCGAACTCGGTGGCATCGACGCTGGCCGGGAATGCCAGGTCCGGCACCACACCCTTGTGCTGGGTGCTGCTGCCGCTGATGCGGAAGAACTGGGCGATGGTCAGCTTCACCTGGCCGAAGCGCTGGGTCTCGCCACTCGGCCAACGGTCCAGGTCGACGATGTTCTGCACGGTGCCCTTGCCGAAGCTGGTCTCACCGATCACCAGGCCACGGCCGTAATCCTGGATGGCACCGGCAAAGATTTCCGAAGCCGAGGCCGAACCGCGGTTGATCAGCACTGCCAGCGGGCCATCCCATGCCACGCCCTGGTTGCGGTCGCTGTTGACGGTGACGCGGCCACCGGACTCGCGCACCTGCACCACCGGGCCCTGCTCGATGAACAGACCGGTCAGTTCAATGGCTTCATCCAGCGAACCACCACCGTTGTTGCGCAGGTCCAGCACCACGCCGTCCAGCTTGTCGTTCTTGAAGCCGGCCAGCAGCTTGGCCACGTCGCGGGTGGCCGAGGCGTAGTCGGCCGCGTTGCGGCGACGGCCTTCGAAGTCCTGGTAGAAGGTCGGCAGCTTGATCACGCCGACCTTGCGCGCCGGCTCGCCATTGGCGGCCGGAATGGTCATGGTCTCGCCCTTGGCGGCCTGTTCGGCCAGGCGCACCTTCTGGCGGGTCAGCACCAGAGTGTGGTGCTTGCCGTCGGCGCCCTCAGCAGCCGGGATGAACTCCAGCTTGACCTGGGTATCCTTGGCGCCGCGGATCTTGGCCACGACATCGTCGATGCGCCAGCCGATCACGTCCTCGACCAGGCCGGACTTGCCCTGGCCGACGCCGACGATACGGTCACCCGGCTTCAGCGTGCCATCCACTGCGGCCGGGCCACCGGCGATGATCTCGCGGATCACCACCACGTCGTCCTGGCGCTGCAGCTGCGCACCAATGCCTTCCAGCGACAGCGACATCGCCTGGTTGAAGTTCTCGGCGGTGCGCGGCGTGAAGTAATCCGTGTGCGGGTCAACGGCGCTGGTGTACGAGTTCATGAAGAACTGGAAGACGTCTTCGCCCTTCAGTTCATTGACCGACTTCTCCAGCGTCGCGTAGCGCTTGTCCAGCGTCTTGCGGATGTCGTCCGGCTTCTTGCCGGCCAGCTTCAGGCGCAGCCAGTCGTTCTTGACCGACTTGCGCCACAGCTCATCCAGCTCTGCACTGCTGGCTGCCCACGGCACCTTCTTGCGGTCGTATTCGAAGCGCTCGTCGGTGGTGAAGTCCGGCTCCTGCTTGAGCAGCTTGCGCGCGTAGGCCACACGTTCGCCGACGCGCTGCTTGTAGACCGCGAACACCTGGAACGCCGGCTCCAGCTCGCCGCCACGGATGGCCGAGGAAATGTTGGCTTCGAACGGCGCGAAGCGCGCCACGTCGGCCTGGGTGAAGTACTGCTTGCCGCCGTCCAGCGTCTCCAGGTAGCGCTTGAACACGTCCTTGGAGGTGGCCTCGTCCAGCGCACGCGGGCGGTACGCGTAGCGGCTGTCGGACAGCAGGCCGTACACCAGCTTGGAGGTGGTCACCTGATCGGCGGTTGCCGCAGCGGGCAATGCCGGCGAATCGGCCTTGGCCGCCAGCGCCAGCGGCGCGACCAGCGCCAGGGCCATCAGGAATGCGGGGGCTTTGAATTTCATTGACGTGCTCGAAGGCGCCTTGCCAAGGGGGAGACTGCGGGGTGTTAAGACACCACGACAGTGCCGAAAGTTGCCGGGTTTGTCACCCGGCCGCGCTCGGTGGAAAACCAGCCTAGCCGGGCCGGTGTAGCAAATTGTGAATGCAGGCGAAGGCGTGGGACCAACGGTCCGCACCCACGATGGTGGTGGCACCCATTGGCAGCGCCGGGCCGTGCTTGGCGAAGGCGTGCGGACCAACGGTCCGCACCCACCTCAGGAGACGCCGGCGCCCTTGGCCTGCACGTCGGCGTGGTACGACGAGCGCACCATCGGGCCGGAGGCCACGTGGCTGAAGCCCAGCTCGTAGCCGTAGTCTTCCAGCGCCTTGTAGTCCTCGGGGGTCCAGTACTTCAGCACCGGGTGGTGATGCGCGGTCGGCTGCAGGTACTGGCCGATGGTGATCATGTCCACGTCGTGCGCGCGCAGGTCGCGCATGGTGGCCTTGATCTGTTCGAACTCTTCGCCCAGGCCCAGCATGATGCCGCTCTTGGTCGGCACCTCCGGGTGCTGCGCCTTGAAGTTCTTCAGCAGGTTCAGCGACCACTGGTAGTCCGCACCCGGGCGCACGTTGCGGTACAGGTCCGGCACGGTTTCGATGTTGTGGTTGAACACGTCCGGCGGGTTCTGCGCCAGAATCTCCAGCGCGCGCTCCATGCGGCCCTTGCCGCGGAAGTCCGGGGTCAGCACTTCGATGCGGGTGCCCGGCGACTTCGCGCGGATGGCACTGATGCAGTCGACGAAGTGCTGGGCACCGCCGTCGCGCAGGTCATCTCGGTCGACGCTGGTCACCACCACGTATTTCAGGCCCATGTCGGCCACGGTCTGGCCGAGGCTGGCCGGTTCGTTGGCATCCGGCGGCTTCGGGCGGCCGTGGGCGACGTCGCAGAACGAGCAGCGGCGGGTGCAGACCTCGCCGAGGATCATGAACGTTGCCGTGCCGTGGCCGAAGCACTCGTGGATGTTCGGGCAGCTGGCTTCCTCGCACACCGTCACCAGGCGGTTCTCGCGCAGCTTGGCCTTCAGGTTCTGCACCGCATTGCCCGAGGGAATGCGCACGCGGATCCAGGACGGCTTGCGCAGCACCGGCGCATCGGCGAACTGCACCGGCGAGCGGTTGATCTTGTCACCGCCCAGCTGCTTGACCCCGGCCTGCAACGGCGCGGCGGACGGAGAGTCGCCCTGCACGATCTGCAGGGGAATGGAACGGGCGGTGGTTTCAGTCATGGCAGTTCCGGGGGGCGGTCAGGCGGCCGCAGAAAGATCAGGCAGTTCGGGCGTGGGCTGCAGCAGCAGGCCGAACTGGCGGGCCAGGTGGTCCAGCAGCACCGGCTTGACGGCCTCCATCCCGGAGGGCCCGCCCAAGTCTACTACCGAGGTCACCTGCAACCCCTGATAGCCACAGGGGTTGATACGGTGGAAAGGTTCCAGGTCCATGGCCACGTTGAAGGCCAGGCCATGGAAGGTACAGCCGCGGCGCACGCGGATGCCGAGCGCGGCGATCTTGGCGCCACCGACATAGACGCCCGGGGCGCCCTCGCGGCGTTCGGCGCCGATGTTCCACTCGGCCAGGGTATCGATGATGGCCTGCTCGATGCGGCACACGTAGTCGCGCACACCGATGCCCAGCCGTGGCAGGCGCAGCAGCGGATAGACCACCAGCTGGCCGGGACCGTGATAGGTCACCTGGCCGCCGCGGTCCACGTGCAGCACCGGGATCTCGCCCGGCGCCAGCACATGCTCGTCCTTGCCGGCCTGGCCCAGGGTGAATACCGGGTCGTGCTCGACCACCCACAGCTCATCGGCGTCGGCCTCGCTGCGCTGGTCGGTGAAGCGCTGCATGGCGCGCCACACCGGTTCATAGGCCTGGCGGCCGAGGTCGCGGACCAGCGCCGGGCGCGGCGCGCGGTCTTCCGGGGCGGCTTCGGCCGGGCAGCTGTCGGCTACAGCGTCCACTTCACTTCCGGGTGGTCGCGCAGTGCCTGGTGCGCCAGGTCGTACTGTTCGCGGCTCTCGGCCTTGAACACGATGCGCACGGACACGTACTTGCCGTTGGAGGAATGCTTCCAGCTGATGCGTTCATTCACCACATCGATGCCGGCAGCCAGCAGCAGGCGGGGAAGCTCATGTTCCAGGCCGCGGTTGGCCGGGCCCATGGCACTGAGCTCGAACTGGCCGGGGAACTGGAAGCCGTGGTCGGGGTTGTCGGACTTGATTTCCATGCCCCCATTATCGGGCCGCAGGCCAACAAACCCAAGAGTATTCATCAACGTCAAACAGTGCACCGGTGAGTCGCTGCGTTGCAGCTGAACGGCCGTTCAGCATTGGCCATTGCCCCTTGGGGCGCCGCAGGACAGTGCAGGATTGTCTTCACGAGACAATGTCGTTTTCGGAACAGACAAGTGATTCGAACGCGCTCGTTCCATCACGCCCGCACGAGTACCGTGTCGCGGCATATATCGACAGACAGAAAAAACCTCCACATGAGCCCCCCTTCCCAACGCCGCCTTGCAGCCCTCGGGCTGTCCGGCCTGCTGGCTGCTGCCCTCCCCCTCGCCGCCCAGGCGGCCGAACAATGTGGCCCGGACGCGATGCGCGATCACCCTCCGCAGGTCAATTTCCGCGTTGACAACGACCTGTTCGGCGGCCGCCACCAGGACCAGGGCTATACCAATGGTGCACTGTTGACCCTGGTCTCGCCCAATCTGGTCGATTACACCGACGACCCCTGCCTGCCACGCATGGCCCGCTGGGTGAACCAGTACCTGGAAGGGCTGCATCCGGGCAAGTTCGAACAGCAGAACATGATCTTCAGCATCGGCCAGGGCATCTTCACCCCGACCGATTTCAGCCGCAGGGACCTGATCGAGGACGACCGCCCTTACGCCGGCGTACTGATCGCAAACTTCGGTTTCAATGCGCGCAGCGGCGACCGCCTGCAGACCACCCAGCTGACGCTGGGCGTGGTTGGCCCGTGGGCACAGGGCAAGCAGGTGCAGAATGCCGTGCACGAAGTGCTGGGCGACGAGAAATTCAAGGGCTGGGACAACCAGCTGCACAACGAGCCCCTGTTCATGCTGACCCATGAGCGCATGCGCCGCTGGCCGGGCGATGCCAGCGTCAATGCCGACGGCTGGGGTTGGGACGCCATCAGCCACTACGGCGGATCAATCGGCAACCTGGAAACCAAGGCCAATCTCGGCGGTGAAGTGCGCTTTGGCTGGAAGCTGCCGGACGACTTCGGCAGCACGCCGTTGCGCCCGGCCGGTGAGAACACTGCACCAACCCGCGGCGGCCGTCCCAATGGCTGGTCCTGGCACCTGTTCGCGACCTCGGACGCCGCCTGGGTGATCCGTGACATCACGCTGGATGGCAACACGTTCCGCAACAGCCACAGTGTGGACAAGCGCCATGTGGTGGCCTACGGCGGCTATGGCGTGGCGGTGATGTACGGACGCTGGAAGTTCGCTGCGGCGCGTTACCACAGCACGCGCGAGTTCAACGGCCAGCGCGAAGCGCCGGTGTTCGGCAGCTTCACCATCAGCCGCTCGCTGTAGGTAGGTGCCGACCGTTGGTCGGCACACCGGGGCCGGTATATCCGGATGGGTTCATGAGGAGCCGGCCAGCGGCCGGCACTCCCCACATCCGGCAGGATTCATGCGCAAGCGGCATCCCGAAACAGAAAAGGCCGGCATTTGCCGGCCTTTTCCTTCACCACGCCGGGGCGTGGATCATTCCGATTCCCACCACATCCAGAAGCTGTCCCACAGGCGCTTGAAGAAGCCGGCCTGTTCGACGGCAGCCACCGCCACCAGCGGCGCTTCGGCCACCAGCTTGCCATCCAGCATCACCTTCACGGTGCCGATCTGCTGGCCGGCGGTGAACGGTGCTTCCAGGGTCTTGGGCACGTCGATGCTCGGCTTCAGGTCGTTGTAGCGGCCGCGCGGCACGCTCACCAGCATCGGCTGGGCCACGCCCAGCTGCACCTTGTCGGTGGTGCCCTTCCAGACCTTGTGCTCGGCCACGGCCTTGCCCGGCTCGTACAGGCGGTGGGTCTCGAAGAAGCGGAAACCCCAGTTCAGCAGGGCCAGGCTGTCATCGGCACGCTGCTTTTCCGACTGGCCGCCCAGCACCACGGCGATCAGGCGCTGGTCGCCGCGCTGGGCCGAGCTCATCAGGCAGTAGCCGGCTTCCGAGGTGTGGCCGGTCTTGATGCCGTCCACGCTGCCATCGCGCCACAACAGCAGGTTGCGGTTCGGCTGCTTGATGTTGCCGACCTGGAATTCCTTGATCTTGTTGTACGCGTAGGTTTCCGGGTAATCGCGCACCATCGCACGGCCCAGCAGCGCCAGGTCGTAGGCGGTGCTGTGGTGGCCCTGCGCAGTCAGGCCATGGGCGTTGACGAAGTGCGAATTCTTCATGCCGATCTTCGCGGCATAGCTGTTCATCAGCGAAGCAAAAGCTTCTTCGCTGCCTGCCACGTGCTCGGCCAGGGCGATCGCGGCGTCGTTGCCGGACTGGATCGCCATGCCCTTTTCCATGTCTTCCAGGCGCGCGGTCTGGTTGACCGGGAAGCCGCTGTAGCTGCCATCGGTACCCGCGCCACCTTCGCGCCAGGCGCGTTCGCTCATCATCACCTGGTCATCCGCACGGACCTTGCCGTTCTTGACCTCGGCGGCGATCACGTAGGACGTCATCACCTTGGTGATGCTGGCCGGAGCCAGCTGTTCGTTGATGTTTTCACCAGCCAGCACCTGGCCGGTGGCGTAATCCATCAGCACCCAGGCCTTGGACACGCTCGGCGCCGGCGCCGGCGGAGTGGCGACGGTGGCCGGGGCGGCAGCGGCGGCGGCAGGCGCCGGCGTGGCCGGAGTCGGCAGCGGCGTCTGGGCGGAAGCCAGGCCCACCACCAGGGTGGCGGCCAGGGCGGTGGCGGCGGAACGGAAATTCATTGGACAGCAGGCTCCAGGGGACGGCCGGGAATGGAGGGTGGAACGTAGCGGCCATTGTAAGGCCGGGGCAGCATGGGCCGGCAGCACCGGCCCGGGTGGATCAATCCTTGACGATCTGCGGCGAACCCAGACCCAGACCGGCGATGCGGCCGACAAGTTCCGCGGCACTGGCATGGTCGCTGGCGGGAACGCGCAGGCGGAACAGGGTACGGCCACCGGCGGCGATGTCACTGATGGTGGCACCGACGATGCCGGCGGCGTTGAGCTGGCCCATCGCGCGGTTGGCGTTGTCACGGTTGGAGAAGCTGGCAACCTGCACCATGACTGCGCCCACCACCTGCTGCGACAGGCTGGGGGTAGCGGCGGCGGTGCGGACCGGTGCCTGCGCAGCGGCGCGCGGCGTGGTACTGGCAACGACCGCCGGAGCCGGCGCGTATGCGGTGCTGCGCACCGGCGGAGCACTCGGCGGCAGGCTGCTGACCGCCACATCCGGCACGGTGCTGGCCACGCCCTGGGTGGTGGCCGGCTGGCCACGCGCCGGCATGCCATCGGCCGGCAGCCCCTTGACCAGGCGATCGATGTCGCTGTCGACGGCGGCACGCGCGGGCGGTGCCGGGCGCGCACTGGCTACAGCGCTGGCGGCGGCAGCTTCCGCAGCACGACGCTCGCGGCGCGACGGCTTCTGCGCCAGCAGGTTGCCCTCACCCGGCTGCAGCGCGCGCACTTCCACGTTGCCGGTGCCGCGCTGGGTGATGCCCAGGCGCACAGCGGCGGCATAGCTGAGATCAACCACGCGGCCATCATGGAACGGACCGCGATCGTTGACGCGCACGATCACCGACTCACCGTTGTCGAGGTTGGTCACGCGGGCGAAGCTGGGCAGCGGCAGCGTCTTGTGCGCAGCGGTGAACTGGTACATGTCGTAGACCTCGCGATTGGAGGTCAGGCGGCCATGGAACTTGGCACCGTAGTACGACGCAGTGCCACGCTCGACATAGTTGCGGGTGTCGTCGAGCACTTTGTACGACTTGCCCAGCACCACGTACGGCGTCTTGTTGCCGATCGCCGAGCGTTCTTCCGCGGTCACTTCCGGCTCGGGGATGCAGGCCACGTTGGGAATGTAGTCCGGCGTGCTGTCACGCACGCCCGGCTTGTACAGGCCACCGGCGGTGTAGTTGCCGCGGGTGCTCAGGTCTTCCTTGGCCGCCGCGTAGGGCGATCCTTCCGGGCAGTGTGCCGGGCGCGGGCCGCGCCCCTGCACCAGGGTGCCGCCGGACTTGCCACCATGGCCGGCCGTGGCCGGCTTCTTCGGCGCGCTGCTGCAGGCAGCCAGCGCGAGGACGATCAAGCCTGGGACCAGCCATCTGATGTTCATGCCGGGGGCAGCTCCTGTCCGGCGATGGCCTGGGACAACTGGAACACGGCCATCGCGTACATCTTCGAGAGGTTGTAGCGGGTGATCGCGTAGTAGTTCTGGAAGCCCAGCCAGTACTGCTTGCCGGTGCTGCCTTCAAGCGTGATCGGCGTGGCGGTGGCGCCCGGCTGCACCGCTGCGCTGGGCTGGTAGCCACGCTTGGTCAGGTCGGCCAGCGACCAGGTCGGCATCCATTCGGTCGGATTGAATTCCTCGCGGCCCGGCGCCAACGTGGCCGGCACGGCCACCTGCCCGCCACGCACCCAGCCACCCTTCTTCACGAAGTAGTTGGCGATGGACGAGAACACGTCGTCGTAGCTGGTGAACAGGTCGCGACGGCCGTCGCCATTACCGTCCACCGCGTAATCGAGGTAGCTGGACGGCATGAACTGGCCCATGCCCATCGCGCCGGCATAGCTGCCCTTGAGCGTGGTGATGTCCAGGTTCTCTTCGCGGCCCAGCTCGAACAGCTTGGCCAGCTCATCGCGGAAGAACAGCTCGCGGCGCACTTCGCGTTCCAGCTTGGCCGGGTCGCCGCTGCGCGGGTAATAGAAGGCCAGCGTGTACAGCGCATCCAGCACGCGGTGGCTGCCGGCATTCTTCCCGTAGCTGGTTTCCACGCCGATGATCGCCACGATCACTTCGGCCGGCACACCGGTGCGCTGCTGGACGCGATCCAGTTCGGCGCGATGCTGGGCCAGGAACGCGCGGCCGCCATCGATGCGCGCCTTGCTGATGAACATCGGCCGGTACTCGTTCCACGGCTTGACCCGTTCGGCCGGGCGCGACATCGCGGCGATGATCGGCTGGCGCACCTGCGCCTGGTCGAGCACGCTGCTGATCTGCTCCGGCTTCAGGCCATAGCGCTTGGCGGTATCGGCAATGAAGCGGGCCCGTGCGACCTCGAACGGCACCGGGGTGAGATCGACCGGCGGCGCGGTGGCGGCAGCGGCTTCGGGCGCGGCCTCGGCCGGGCCATGGGCCTTGGCGGCGGGCTGGCGCGGCGTACTGCTGGCCTGGGGCGAAGACGGTGGGGACTTCGGCTGGGTCGCGCAGGCGACCAGGCCGAGGGTGAGCATGCAGGCCAGAGTGCGTCGAATCATCGTCGCAGGTTAGCAGGTCATGGATGAATTAAAACCCCTAACACCATGAATCACAACGATTTGCCTGCGAGCAGCGGGAAATGTGAAGACGTCGTGATCACACTTCCCCATTCAGATAGAGGTTGCCGGTTGCGTCCCCATCCCCGCAGACGCAACCGGCGACCGGATCCGGTCGGTACCCGCGCGGCTGCCGCTCCCCAGTGGCAGTGCTCCGCGCTCCCTGTACCCGTTGGATCAGTACTGCTTCCCGCCCGACGCCCCCTCGCGCTGCAACGATTGACGGCGCGCCGTGCCGAACGGGCCGCCATTGTGCAGGCCGATTACGACAAGTCCATTGATCAGGATCAACGCGCTGTAAAAGTGTGAACCAGCTAACGCTTTTTCCGGACTTTGGTCAGTGGGCGTGCTGCCGTGCATCGTTGTGAGAACGCTTCCACAACGGGCGTTGCGCAGAGTCAGGAAGTTTCCAGCCAACGGCGCAGCCCCTCGTGGGTGGGGTGTGTTGCGGAAAGCAGAAGCCGCCGCTGGGCCGGTCAGGTTGGGTACGCGGGGGACGCCGTGAATCCGTCCCTGGAGGCTTGGCAGCCGCATCCATGCGGCTGACACCCCCGCATACCCAACCCGACCGCCCTCTGACAGATTTCGGTGGTCTGCCACCCACGGAGAAGAAAGAGAAGATCACAAGCGGGTCGCGCGCTGCGCTTGCTCGAGAGCCGAGCATGGCTATGCCGGTCGTCCTGACCGGCACCCTTCGGGCCGTCGCCGTGGGCGACGTTGGCAGCGGCTCCTGCCGCTGCCTTCGGCTCTACACAAAGCAAGGAAGCGACCCGCCAGGCCGCTTTTGCTTTTGATCTTCTTTTTCTTCTCCGTGGGTGGACGCGCACGGAACCTGTCCGTGGCCGGGTAGATGGGCTGCGCAGGGGCGTGAGCCGCATGGATGCGGCGACCGAGCTTACATGGACGTACTTGCAGCGTCCCCTGCGCAGCCCATCTACCCGGCCCCACCCATGAACTGCTTTGCGCGACCACCCACGAGGGGCTGCGCCGTTGGCTGGAAACCCTATCCCCCGTGCACGGGCCGGTGCCCACGTACCGCCATCACCAGTCCGATGCCGGCCAGCAGCGAGACCGCTGATGTCCCGCCATAACTGATCAACGGCATCGGAATGCCCACCACCGGCAGCAGGCCGGAAATCATTCCACCGTTCACCAATACGTAGACGAAGAACGCCAGCCCCAGGCTGCCGGCCAGCAACCGCGCATGCGTGTCGCGCGCGTGCACTGCGATCCACAGGCAACGCCCGACCACGAACAGGTACAGCGCGAACAGCGTCGCCACACCGATCCAGCCGAACTCCTCGGCCAGCACCGAAAACGCGAAGTCGGTGGTGTACTCGGGCAGGAAATCCAGTGTGGCCTGGGTGCCCTGCCCCCAGCCACGTCCCTGCCAGCCACCGGAACCGATCGCGATGCGCGACTGCAGGATGTTCCAGCCGGTGCCGAGCGGGTCTGCTGCCGGGTCTAGGAAGGTCAGTACGCGATCCTTCTGGTACTGCCGCAACACGCCGAGCCAGGCCAGTGGCGCGGCCACCGCCAGCCCCACCGCGCCGGTGGCCACCCAGCCCCAGTGCAGGCCCGCCAGCAACAACGCGAACACGCCGCTGGCGGTGACCAGCGTGGCGGTGCCGAGGTTGGGCTGCATCAGGATCAGCACGGCGGGAACGCCGATCAGCACTGCGGCCGTCAGTACCGTGCGTGGTGACGGTGGCAGCGGTTGCCGGTGCAGGTACCAGGCCATCATCAACGGCAGGCTGAGCTTGAGCAGCTCGGAGGGCTGCAGGTAGAAGACGCCGAGGTTGAGCCAGCGCTGCCCGTACTTGCCGGTGCCGATCACATACACCGCCATCAGCGGCAGCATCGACAGCGCGTACAGCGCCGGTGTCCACGCGCGCAGGCGCAGCAGCGAAACACGCGACAGCAGCCACATCGCCAGCAGGCCACCGGCGAAGCGCGCCGCCTGCCCGGTGACCGGACCGGAAACGCTGTGCAGCACCGCCAGCCCCGCGCCCATCAGGATCAACAACGCGACCAGCAACGGCAGGTCGATCGTGCGCACCGCCTCACGGCAGCCGCCAAGCATTCGTTTCCAGTCCACGCTGGCCACGGTAACAACGCGCGCTTGCGTGAAGCTGTCAGGGTGCTTCTGCGTCTGTAGAGTCGAACCATGCTCGACTGCCTTTCATGCAGCAGAAGCAGTCGAGCATGGCTCGACTCTACAGAACAGCGAGAAGCAAGCGAGCATATGGAAGCGCGACGAAGCGCGGGGCCGGTGTTACCCGTAGCCGCCGTGCACTGGATTGTGGCTACGCACGGCCATCACCAACCCGAAGCCGGCCAGCAGCGAGACCGCCGAGGTACCGCCATAGCTGATCAGCGGCATCGGCACGCCCACCACCGGCAGCAGGCCGGAGATCATCCCGCCGTTCACCAGCACGTAGACGAAGAACGCCAGGCCGGTGGCGCCGGCCAGCAGGCGCGAATAGGAATCGCGCGACTGGCTGGCGATCCACAGGCAGCGCCCGATCACCACCAGGTACAGCGCCAGCACGGTGGCCACGCCGATCCAGCCGAACTCCTCGCTCAGCACCGAGAACGCGAAGTCGGTGGTCTGCTCGGGAATGAAGTTCAGATGTGACTGCGAGCCCTCGCCCCAGCCCTTGCCATCGAAGCCGCCGGAACCGATCGCGATCTTCGACTGGATGATGTTCCAGCCGGCTCCCAGTGCATCCATCTCCGGGTCCAGGAACATCATGATGCGGTCCTTCTGGTACGGCCGCAGCAGCCAGAACCAGGCCACCGGCGCGACCGCAGCCACGCCACCTACGCCCAGCCCGACCCACCACCACGGCAGGCCGGCCAACAGCAACACGAACACGCCGCTGGCGGCGATCAGCACACCAGTACCGAAGTCCGGCTGCAGCATCACCAGGCCGGTCGGTACGCCGATGATGACCAGGGACACGAGCACGGTATTGAAGCGCGGTGGCAACGGCATCTTGTGCAGGTACCAGGCCACCATCATCGGCAGGCTGACCTTCAGCAGCTCGGCCGGCTGCAGGTAGAAGAATTTCAGGTCCAGCCACTGCCGGCCGTATTTGCCGGTGCCCAGCACGAACACCGCCAGCAACGGGATCATCGAGATCGCGTAGATCATCGGTGTGGCCGAGCGGATGCGCAGGATCGGTACCCGTGAGATGCCCCACAGCGCGGCCATGCCCACTGCAAAGCGCGCGCCCTGGGCCATCACCAGGCCGTCGCCACCGGCACTCTTCAAGGTGGCCAGGCCGATCACCATCAGCGCGCCCAGGGCCAGGCACAGTACCCAGTCCAGCGTGCTGAAGAAGCGGCGCAGCATGTCGCCGGCCCAACGCAGGAACACTCTCATCGTGCGGGCTCCGCGGTGGTCGGGCGTGGCGTGGCCGGCAGCGCGGCGGCGGCCGGCGGCCCCGGCTGCGGTGCGGGTGCGGGTGCGGGTGCCGGTTCCGGCGCAGGCACGCCAATCAGCACGGGGTGTTCCCCCAGTTGTGCCGCAGCAAGGTCACCGGCCTGGCGCGCGCCCACATCTTCGTTGTCGAATGCGGTTGCACCGATGGCGGTGGTGCCGCGCTCGCTGTCCAGCGGCTGCATGCCTTCGGGCATCTTGCCCAGCAGGTAGGCGTCGAACACCTTGCGTGCGATCGGCGCTGCCGCCGCGCCGCCGTAACCACCGCCCTCCACTGCGATCGCCAGCGCGATCACCGGCTGTTCGACCGGCGCAAAGCCGACGAACAACGCGCGGTGGCGCAGGTGCATCGGCAGGCTCTTCGGATTCACCGCGGCGGTACCCTTGCGGCTGATGACCTGCGCGGTACCGGTCTTGCCGGCCATCGTGTAAGGCGCGCCGGCCGCCATCCGCGCAGCGCTGCCGCCAGGCAGCATGGTGGCCATCATGCCTTCGCGCACCGCCTGCAGGTTGTTCGGGTTCGGACTGACCGGTTTGCTCTCGCCCGGGTCGGTCGCCATCCAGTCGTGGTCGAACCCCGCACGCTGCTGGATCACCAGATGGGGCGTGCGCAGCTGCCCGTTGGCCAGCCCACTGACGCCCCGCGCCAGCTGCAGCGGAGTGACCTTCCAGTCACCCTGGCCGATGCTGATGTTGACTGTATCGCCCGGATACCAGGCTTCCTTGCGGCTCTTCCGCTTGTAGGCCGGCGACGGCAGGATGCCCCCGATCTCGCCGGTCAGGTCGATGCCGGTCGGCTGGCCGAAGCCGTAGTACTCCATGTAATGGTCGAAGCGCTCGATGCCCAGATCCAGCGCCAGCTTGTAGTAGTACGTGTTGACCGATTGCGCGATCGACTTGCGCAGGTCGGTCCAGCCGTGGCCGCCGCGGTGCGAGTCACCCCAGCCACGCGAGGTGCCGGGCAGGTAGAACATGCCGGTGGACAGCACCTTGTCTTCCGGGCGGCGCACGCCCGAATCGAGGCCCGCCAGGCCGATCAGCGGCTTCAGCGTGGAACCGGGCGCGACGCCACCCAGCACCAGGCGGTTGAACTGCGGCCGCGACGGGTTGTCGTTCAGCGCCTTGAAGTCGGCATGGGAAATACCGTTGACGAACAGGTTGGGGTCGTAGGACGGCAGGCTGACCATCGCCAGCACTTCGCCGGTGCGCGGGTCCATCGCCACCGCCGAGCCTTCCTGGTCGCCGAAGGCGGCCACCATGGCGCGCTGCAGGTCGGCGTCGATCGACAGCCGCAGGTCGGCGCCGGACTGCGCGGCGACGCGGCCGATGGTGCGGATCGCACGCCCCTGCACGTTGGTCTCGACCTGCTCGTAGCCGACCTTGCCGCGCAGCTGCTGCTCGTAATAGCGCTCCAGACCGGATTTGCCGATGTGGGTCAGCGCGGCATTGCCCTCGCCGAGGATTTCCAGGTCCTTGTCATCGACGCGGCCGACGTAACCGATGATGTGCGCGAACAGGTCGCCATAGGGATAGCGACGGGTCAGATAGGGTTCCAGCTCGACGCCGGGGAAGCGCCAGCGGTCGACGGCGAAGCGTGCCATCTCCTCGTCGCTCATGCGCAGCTTCAGCGTGACCGGCAGGAACTTGCGGCGCGCCTTGCGCGACTTGTTGAACGCTTCCAGTTCTTCCGGGCTGATGCTGATGATCTTCGCCAGCCCTTCCAGGGTGGCGTCCATGTCCTTGACCTTGTCCGGGGTCACGTCCAGGCGGAAGGCCGGCACGTTCTCGGCCAGCAGGCGGCCGTTGCGGTCGTAGATCATGCCGCGCCCGGGCACCACCGGCCGCGGCTTGATGCGGTTGGCTTCCGAGCGCGTGGCGTAGACGTCGTGGTCCAGCACCTGCAGCTTGAAGTACCAGCCGCCCAGGCCCAGCAGGCAGACCAGCACACCCAGGAAGCCCAGCGCCGCGCGGCGGCGGAACTGTTCGGCTTCGGCGTGGGGGTTCTTGACCTGGCGGCGCGGGATCATGGCTCAGCGCCCGCGCTTGCCGAAGCGCACCGCGTCCAGCAGCACGAATACCAGCGGCCACAGGCCCATGCCCAGCAGCGGTGCCCACCAGTACGACCACGGCAGGGTCGGCTCATCCACCACGATGTGGACCAGCGCGCTGACGATGCGGTCGTTGAACAGCAGGCCGCCGATGGCCAGCATCTGCTGGGACATCGGGAAGAAGCGGATGCGGGCGCGGAAACGCTGCAGGATGAAGGCCAGCATCACCAGCCGCAGCGACTGTTCGCCGAGTACACCGCCGTACAGCAGATCGGCGATCACGCCACTGGCGAAAGCGACGCCCAGGCCGACACGCTCAGGCGCTTCAATCACCCAATAGGCCAGCACCAGCGCCAGCCAATACGGGCGCAGCGGCTGCAGCAGCGCCGGCAACGGCAGCAGGCCCAGCAGCAGCGCCACCACCAGGCTGGCAGGCAGCACCCACGGGTTGTCGCGCAGGCGGCTCATCGCTGGGCCTCCGGCGCGGTCGGTTGCCGGCCAGCGGCCGGCACTACCGTGGAGCTGGCTGGAGTGGAGCCCCCTTGTTGTTCAAGGGGGCGCGCCGACGGCGCGGGGTCAAGGGAGGATGCGGGGGCAACCGGCTTCGTCGAAGACGGAGTCGGTTGCCGGTCAGCGGCCGGCACTACCGTCGCCGACCCAGCATCGGGTGGAGAGCCCCCCTCTTGTTGAGGGGGGCGCGCCGAAGGCGCGGGGGTAAGGGAGGATGCGGGGGCCGGTTGCACCGAAGGTGCAGTCGGCGGCAGTTCGCTGACCGCAGGCAAGCGAATTGCTGCACCCGGGCGCAGCAGCAGCACGTCGCGGCCGCGATCCAGCTGCGCCGCCGGCTTCAGTTCGCCGACCAGGAAGGCATGGGTATCGTCCGGACGCAGGCCGGTGATGGTGCCGACCGGGAAGCCGGCCGGGAAGCGGCCACCGAGGCCGGAGGTGACGATCTCATCCCCCACTTCCACGCCGGCGCTGAGCGGGATGTCGCGCAGTTCCAGCTTGTCGCCGCGGCCGTAGACGATCAGGCGAACGCCGTTGCGGGCCACCGTCACCGGCACGGCATGGTCGGGGTCGGTCAGCAGCAGCACGGTGGAGGTACCGCCAGTGACGCTGATCACCTGGCCCATCAGACCGCCGGCATCGATCACCGCCTGGCCGACGTGCACGCCTTCGCGGCTGCCGGCGTCGAGCACCAGACGCTGCTTCACCGGATCCAGGTCGATGTCCAGGATCGGCGCCAGCTGCACGTCCAGGCCACTGCGCTCGGCCACGTTCAGCAGTTCGCGCAGCTGGGCGTTGTCCAGCGCGGCGGTCTGCAGGCGGGTCAGGCGGGCGTTGGCCAGCAGCAGCTGGTTGCGCAGTTCACGGTTCTCGTTGACCAGCTGGCCGTGGCTGGCCGCCGAGTCCTTGACCTGGTTGCCGAGCTTGCCCGGCAGTCCCGCCAGTGCCCATACCGGCTGCACCAGGCTGTTGGCCTGCCCGCGCAGCTGCGCAAGCCAGCCGGCCTGGTCGTCAAGCACGATCAGGGTGATGGCCAGTGCGAGATAAGCCAGCAGACGCAGCGGGCTGGCGGCATCACCGGATCGGGAAGCAACGGGAGGTCCGGCGTAGGGCGGCACGGCAACGATTCAACTGGCAGAAGGCGGAAGGGAAACACGCGGACGCCCCGCCGGTGCCGGCCTACCCTCATGGTGGGCCGCACCCCGGAGGGGCGCTGCGGGCGCAGGCAGCCGGGACGGCTTATTCCGGCGCAAAGAACTCGTTGCCGTGCATGTCGACCAGCTCCAGCGCACGGCCACCGCCGCGGGCCACGCAGGTCAGCGGATCGTCCGCCACCTGCACGTGCAGGCCGGTTTCCTCGGAAATCAGGCGATCCAGGTCACGCAGCAGGGCGCCACCACCGGTCAGCACGATGCCGCGCTCGGCGACGTCGGCGCACAGTTCCGGCGGGGTCTGTTCCAGCGCCAGCTTGACCGCGCTGACGATGCCCGACAGCGGCTCGTGCAGGGCTTCAAGCACCTCGTTGGAGCTGATCTTGATCATCTTCGGCACGCCCTCGGCGAGGTTGCGGCCGGAGATTTCCATTTCGATCACTTCCGCCTGGGGGTAGGCACAGCCCAGCTCGACCTTGATGCGCTCGGCGGTGGCTTCACCGATCAGCATGCCGTGGTTGCGGCGCACGTAGTTGGTGATCGACTCGTCGAAGCGGTCGCCGCCGATGCGGACCGAGGCCGAATAGACGATGCCGTTGAGCGAGATCACCGCCACTTCGGTGGTGCCGCCGCCGATATCGATGACCATCGAGCCACGGGCTTCGGTAACCGGCATGCCGGCGCCGATCGCGGCGGCCATCGGTTCTTCGATCAGGAACACGTCACGGGCACCGGCTTCCTCGGCCGATTCCTTGATCGCGCGGCGCTCGACCTGGGTCGAGCCGGCCGGCACGCAGACCAGCACGCGCGGGCTCGGGCGCAGCACGCGCGACTTGTGCACCTTCTTGATGAAGTGCTTGAGCATCGCCTCGGTGTAGGTGAAGTCGGCGATGACGCCGTCCTTCATCGGGCGGATGGTGGTGATGTGGCCCGGGGTACGGCCAAGCATCTGCTTGGCTTCGGCGCCTACGGCTGCCACCGAGCGGGTGCCACCAATGGCACGGTCCTGACGCACGGCCACGACCGATGGCTCGTTCAGCACGATCCCCTGCCCGCGCACGTAGATGAGGGTGTTGGCCGTGCCCAGGTCGATGGACAGGTCATTGGAGAACATGCCACGGAGTTTCTTGAACATCTGAGGAAGGAGTCCTGAGGGGTGTCGTGCCCGCCGCGGGATGGCGAAAAAATGGGCAGAAATCGAGGCCGACAAGCCTAGCAACCCGCCTGCCGCCGAGCAAGGAAAAAACTAGCTGAACCCGCGTCTTCACAGGCTTTCGGCCTGATCGGGTCTCACCCGGTTCTGGCCCTGAGCGACACCAGCGGGTAACCTTTGCGCCGTCGGGCGCCCAAGGGCGCCGTTTGCTTGCCCGCCGAACCGGGCCGGCCCACCCCAAAATTCACCGCATAGGCTTACATCGATGTCCGCTCTGATCTGTGGTTCTCTTGCCTTCGACACCATCATGGTGTTCCCGGACCAGTTCAAGAATCACATCCTGCCGGACAAGGTGCACATCCTGAACGTGTCCTTCCTGGTCCCGCGCATGCGCCGCGAGTTCGGCGGCTGCGCCGGCAACATCGCCTACAACCTGCACCTGCTGGGCGGCCAGCCGATCCCGATGGGCACCGTGGGTTCGGACTTCGGCCCGTACCGCGAATACTTCGACGGCCTGGGCATCGACCTGTCGCGCGTGCGCGTGATTGATGAGCTGTTCACCCCGCAGGCGTTCATCACCACCGACCACGACAACAACCAGATCACCGCCTTCCACCCGGGCGCGATGATGCGCTCCTACGAGAACCACGTGCGTGGCGTACCGGGCGTGACTCTGGGGCTGGTCGGCCCGGACGGCCGCGAAGGCATGATCCAGAACGCGCAGGAATTCCACGAAGACGGTATTCCGTTCATCTTCGACCCGGGCCAGGCCATGCCGCTGTTCAACGGCCCGGAGCTGCGCGCCTTCATCGACCAGGCCGACTACGTGGTGGTCAACGACTACGAGTCGAACCTGCTGCAGGAGCGCACCGGCTGGGACGAGAAGGAGATCGTCAGCCGGGTCAAGGCCTACATCACCACCCGTGGCCCGAAGGGCGCGGTCATCCACACCCCGGAAAAGAGCTACGACATCCCCCCGGCGCACGAGCGCCGCGTGGTCGACCCGACCGGCTGTGGCGACGCATTCCGCGCCGGCCTGATCTACGGCATCCAGAAGGGCTACGACTGGCTGACCATCGGCCGCATGGGCAACCTGATGGGCGCGCTGAAGGTCGAGCACCCGGGCACGCAGAACCAGCGCTTCACCTTTGACGAGTTCAACGAGCAGTTCAAGCAGCAGTTCGGTTACGCGCTGGGCGCGTAAACGAACTGCCCGCGCACCCGCTCGGTGGGTGTCGACCTTGGTCGACACCCTGTGCCCTGGTAGGTGTCGACCTTGGTCGACACCCTGTGCCCTGGTAGGTGTCGACCTTGGTCGACACTGCCGGCCAGCGGCCGGCACTACCCCTTCTGCTGCCAGGCGGCCAACAGTGCACGGCAATCAGCGAAATGCCAGTCGGCACTGCCCGGCCACGGGTTCTCCGGCAGGTTGACAAGCACGGTATGGGTGCCCGCGGCGCGGCCGCACTCCAGGTCGTAGGCGTGGTCTCCCACCATCACCGCCTCTGCCGCCGCGATGCCCCAACGCTGCAGGTGCTGCTGCAGGCCATCCGGCGACGGCTTGGGCACCGCTTCATCGCGGCCGATGATGTCGGCATCGTCGAACAACGCCCCGACCCCGATCGCGTCCAGGGTCAGCTTCGCCAGCGCATGATCGTTGCGGGTCAGGATGCCCAGCCGGCAGCCCGCCGCCGACAGCGCGCGCAGCAGCTTCACCGCACCCGGCGCCGGCAGTGCCTCCTCGGCCAGCGCACGTTCGTGATCCAGCAGCCACTCGCGCTTGGCCTGCGCCGGCGCATCCGGCAGCGCTGCGATATGGTCGAGGATATCTTCCTCCGCGGCGATCTGCAGCGCGCGGCGGATCGCGGCGAAGTCATGCACGGCCACCGTCAGTGTGCCGTCCATGTCGAACACCCAGTGCCGGATCGCGGACAACGCGTGCACTGCGCTGCCCGCCGCAACCATCACTGCCACCACTGCGGCATGCGGCTGGCGTCGACACCACCGGTTTCGAACACGGCAGTACGCGTGCCGCCGGCCTTGACCGGGAACTCGATGCTGATCGACTTGCCCTTGCGCGCCAGCTTCCACAGTGCCTTCTGGTCGGTGATGAACAGCGCGATGGCTTCATCGGTCTTCGGGCGCCAGGCCGCCATGGAAATCGGCTTGCCGTCGTCCACGGTTACTTTCACCGTGCACTGCGGGCAACGGAAATCGCCGGCCTGCAGCACCAGGTAGGCATGCCGCTTCCACTCCGGATGATCGCGGAACACCAGCTGCACCGGCTTGGCACCGCTGCCATCCACGTCCACCCGTTCCTTGCTGTAGATCTGCGCCGAGACCTGGTTGCCCTTGTTGCCCACCGGGATCTGGTTGTACTGCCACAGCGCCTGCATGCGGCGCAGGTCGCGCGCAGCATCGCCCTTGGCCTTGACCTCGTCGAAGCCGGCGGCGATGCGCTCGGCGGCGGCGGTGTCCTTGTACTGGTCCAGCAGCGAGGCGCCATGCAGGCGCGCACGCTCCCAGTCCTGTGCTGCCACGGCCATGTCGTACTGCTTGGCCACGTCTTCGGCCTTGGCTTCCTTCTGTGCCTGCACGGCGGCTGCGGCGGCTTCCTGCGCCTTGCGCTCTTCCTCGGGGTTGCTGCAGGCAGCCAGGGCCAGGGTGCAGGCGGTGAGCAGGATCAGTCGTTTCATGGCGGAGGTCCTTCGTGTTTTCGCATTTCTGTAGAGTCGAGCCATGCTCGACTGGCGCTTCAACAGCAGTCGAGCATGGCTCGACTCTACAAAAAAGCGCCGGGGGGTGCCCGGCGCTTTTTCTTACTTGGCTTCAGCCTTGGACAGCATGTCCTGCACCGAGCCGGTGGTGATCGGGTGGTATCCCGGCTTGGCCTTTTCGAAGGCCTGCTTGGCCAGCTCCAGCCCCTTCGGCGTCTTCACCAGTTCAGCGTAGATCGGCATGATCAGCTTGCGACGGCCGACGCGCTCGATGAACGCAGCGGCCCCTTCGTTGGCCTGCTCGTAACCGCTGCGGATTGCCAGCGGGTACCAGCGCATGGCGATCTCGCCATTCGGGGTGCCGGTGAAGTGGAACGCCTTGTCCAGCGTGGCCAGCTTGTCCAGCGGCTGGGTCGCGCCCAGGCCGTCGATGAAGCGCACCCATTCCTGCGTGCTCCAGTCGGCGATGACCTGGCTGCTCGGCACGGTGCCGGCGCTGGCAAACGCGATGCGCGCGGTATCGACGCTGCTGAAGTTGCGCGACTGCGCCTTGGCCGCGAACGCCGGGATGCCCGGCTCGTCCAGCCATGCCTTCAGTTCGGCCTCGGTCACTGCCGACGGATTCTTCGGCAGCAGGTTCTTCTTCAGGTACTCGACGAACTGGTCGGTGTTCGCGCTCTGGAAGGCGTGGTCATCGAACCAGCCACGCAGGAACGGATCGAAGGTTTCGCGGCCGAAGCGCTGCTCCAGGAATTCCAGGAACCACGAACCCTTGACGTAGGCGACCTGGCTGAGGGCTTCGTCGGGGTCACGCTCGTTCAGCGGCGGCAGCGCCAGCGCCTGGTCGGCCGGGCTCATGTCCTTCACTTCGGCCAGCAGGTCGGTCTGGTCGATCTGCTTCTCCATCTCGGCCATCTCCTTGCCGTACAGAGCTTCGGTGATGCGGCCCTGGACGTAGGTGGTGAAGCCTTCATTGAGCCAGATGTCCTTCCAGCTGGCGTTGGTCACCAGGTTGCCCGACCAGCTGTGCGCCAGTTCGTGGGCGACCAGCGAGACCAGCGACTTGTCACCGACGATCACGGTCGGGGTGGCGAAGGTCAGGCGCGGGTTCTCCATGCCGCCGAACGGGAATGACGGCGGCAGCACCAGCATGTCGTAGCGGCCCCAGCGGTATTCGCCGTACAGCTTCTCGGCGGCACCGATCATCTTCTCGGTGTCTTCGAACTCCTTGGCGGCCTTGTTGACCATGGTCGGCTCGGCCCAGACGCCGGAGCGGCCGGAGATCGGCTCGAACACCAGGTCGCCGGCGGCGATGGCCAGCAGGTACGACGGAATCGGCTGCGGCATCTTGAAGGTGTAGTCACCGTCACGCGCGGCCTTCGGATCGTTGTCGGCGCTCATCAGCACCATCACGTCCGGGCGCGAGACCACGTGCGCGCTGTAGGTGAAGCGCACGCTCGGGGTGTCCTGCAGCGGCACCCAGGAACGGGCGTGGATGGCCTGCGACTGGCTGAACATGAAGGGCAGCTTCTTACCCTCGGTCATCGACGGTGCCAACCACTGCAGGCCCGAGGCGGTCGGCGCGGTGTGGTAGGTCACTTCCACCTTGGCCGGCTGTTCCGGGGCTTCGATGGTCAGCTTGCTGCCGAACACCTTGTCAGCGGCGGCCAGCTCGAACTTCAACGGGCTGCGCGCGCCATCGGCAGCGACGGCCTCGACCTTGGACACGGTCAGCTCGCGGGTGTCGAGCACCAGCTGCTTGGCGTCCTTCTGCTTCCATTCCAGGGTGTAGGTGGCGGTGCCGCCGATCTGCTTCTGGTCGAAGTCCAGCTTCAGATCCAGCGCGATGTCCTTGATGACGACCTTGTCCGGCTCGGCGTACGAGCTTTCGTCGTGGCTGCGGTTCTCGGCGTTCACGGGGGCGGCGGGGGCCTTGGCGGCAGTCGGGGCGGCGGCGGGTGCAGCCGCCTCCTGGGAGCAGCCGGCGGCCAGGGCCACGGCCAGCGGAAGGAGCATCAGCGGATTACGCATGAATCGGGACCGTTACGGGGATCAGACCCCCAATGGTAACTCCCTCCGGCCCCGCAGGCGTTGCGCGGTGCGGGGTAATGGCGGGCGGGGCCGATCCTGCGCCTCCGGCGCATGCCAACCAAGGTTGGCTTCTACAGGTAGGTGCCAACCTTGGTTGGCACGGATCTTTCATCGCTCGCGGCCGGCGTGTGCCAACCAAGGTTGGTACCTACCAGAGCAGGAACTACAGCTTGTAGCCGGAGTGGATCGAGACGATGCCGCCGGTCAGGTTCTTGTAGTGGCAGCGCTCGAAGCCGGCCTGCCCCATCATCGCCTTCAGCTCATCCTGCGGCGGGTGCTTGCGGATGCTCTCGGCCAGGTACTGGTAGCTGTCCGAATCATTGGCGAACAGCTTGCCCAGCTTGGGCAGGATCTTGAACGAGTGGAAGTCGTAGATCGGCTTGAACCAGTCGGCGGTGACTTCGGAGAATTCCAGCACGCGGGCCTGGCCACCCACCTTCAGCACGCGGTACATCTCGCGCAGGCCAGCGTCCTTGTCGGTCACGTTGCGCAGGCCGAAGGCGATGGTCACCAGGTCGAAGCTGTTGTCCGGGAACGGCAGGGCTTCGGCGTTGCACTGCACATAGTCCAGGCCGAGCACGAGGCCGCGGTTGGTCAGGCGGTCGCGGCCGACCGACAGCATGCCGGCGTTGATGTCGCCCAGCACCACCGAGCCCTCGGCGCCGACGCGCTCCTTCAGCAGCGCGGCGATATCGCCGGTGCCGCCTGCCAGGTCGAGCACACGGTCGCCCGGCTTCACCTGCGCGGTCGCCACGTAGTAGCGCTTCCACGCCCGGTGCACGCCCAGGCTCATCAGGTCGTTCATCAGGTCGTAGTTGCGCGCGACCGAGGTGAACACCTGGCCGACCAGCTTCTGCTTGTCCTTGGCGGCGACGTCGCGGAACCCGAAATGGGTGGTACCGGCTTTGTAGGGGGATTCGCTCATGGCCCCGATTATCGCACCGCCGGGGGCCAGCGGCCACCCCTGCCCGTATCATGGCGGGCCACGACTTACCGGAGCCCCGCATGATCACCACGCCCGACTACCAGGCCCTGCTGCAGACCGCCATCGCCGAAGCCCGCCAGGGCCTGGCCGAGGGCGGCGTGCCGATCGGCGCGGCGCTGTACCACAACGACGGCCGCCTGCTCGGCTGCGGCCACAACCGCCGGGTGCAGGAAGGCGACCCGTCGGTACACGGCGAGACCGATGCGTTCCGCAAGGCCGGCCGCCAGCGCCGCTACCAGGACACCATCATGGTCACCACCCTGGCGCCGTGCTGGTACTGCTCGGGCCTGGTGCGCCAGTTCAACATCGGCACCGTAGTGGTGGGCGAATCGCGCACCTTCCAGGGCGGCATCGACTGGCTGCGGGAAAACGGCGTCAACGTGATCGACCTGGACAGCCAGGAATGCGTGGACCTGCTGGGCGGCTTCGTTGCGCAGTACCCGGAGATCTGGAACGAAGACATCGGTGAATGATCACCACGCAGTGTGCTGTTGAACCCGCTTAATGAACGCTTCAGTGCCGGCACGCCCTAGTGCTGGCAGCGTTTGCGGCCAATGCCGTGAACCTGTGCACAGTCAGCTGCGCTGCGTGCACACGCTGCGGTAACACCCCACCCGGCTGCCGCGCCTAGGGTGGGGTTACCGGGACTTCCTTCCCCGGCGGAGCCAGCCATGTGCGCGCACGCCGTACGCCCCACGCCCGAACCGATCCTCGACGCCATCCGCAAGCGCCTGCAGCAGCAGTACGCGCTGCACCAGCGTGGCGCCCTGTTCTGGACTGCCTACCAGGGCCTGCAGCTGGAACTGGTGCGCGGCCACCCGCTCGACCATGAGCGCCTGTGCAATGCAATGGCCGACATGGCCGAAGACCTCGGCGCGGTCGAGCATGCGCAACTGGTAGGCAATCGCAACGCCAGCTGCACATCGCGCTGACGCGGCTTCCACTGCCCCATCGGCCACACTCGGATGAACCCCCACTCCCTCTCCACTCAACCGAACTGGATTGTCATGCACGCCGAAGTTCCCACCATTCCCCCGGTCATCAACGTTGACGCCGAGCTTGACCACTGGCGCCGCCAGCATGCCGACGGCGCACTACCGCACAACTCGTTCGGCTCCTACGTGCCGTGGATCAAGTTCGCCTGTGATTCGCTGATCACCCAGCCGCGCGCCAGCAATGCGCAGCGCGACGAGATGTTCCAGACCCAGTACGCCCTGCAGATCATGCCGCGCCTGAGCGAAGCCCAGGCCCGCGAATTCGTCGACCGTTGCTGGCAGCACGTCTACCAGACCAGCCCGGTGCGCCTGCAGGACGCCCCGCGCCTGCGCGCCTGAGCTGCACAGCCCCTGCACGAGCCGCTGCCGATCATCCTCGTCACCTGAGTGGGACGACGACGATGAAAGCACGCAACCTGTTCAATACGATCGCCAAGAAGGCCGCGGCCGCCACCGGCTCGCCGTGGACCTTCCTGGCCGCGGTAGCGATCGTGGTGATCTGGGGCATCAGTGGCCCGGTATTCGGTTTCAACGACACCTGGCAGCTGGTGATCAATACCGGCACCACGATCATCACCTTCCTGATGGTGTTCCTGATCCAGCACACGCAGAACGCAGATACCGCCGCGATGCAGATCAAGCTGGACGAGCTGATCCGCGCGACGGCCGAAGCCAACAACGAACTGTTGGATCTGGAAGAACTGGACGAGGAGCGGCTGGAAGAGATCCGGCGCGAGTACGAGCAGATGGCGCGCGAAGCTGGCGACGCGCTGGCGCGGGTGCGCGCCTGCCACGCAGCGCGGCGCGACGATGAAGCGGTGTAGCAGCTCCTGAAATGACAATGCCGGCCCGCGGCCGGCATTACCCTCGATCTCCAGGTAGGTGCCAACCTTGGTTGGCACAGGGCCAGCCGCCTGCGCTGACGCATCCGTGCCAACCAAGGTTGGCACCTACCAGAAGCACTGCTTACCCGCGCTCGTGCCAGCCGCCGCCCAGCACCTTGTACAGGGTGATGCGGTTGGCCTGCTGGGCCAGCTGCGCCTGCAGCTGGGTCTGCTGCGCGTTGTAGGCGGTACGGCGCGCATCAAGCAGGGTCACGAAGCTGTCCAGGCCAGCGTCGTAGCGTGCCTGCGACAGGCGGTTGGCCTGTTCGGCCGCTTCCACCAGGCGCTGCTGTGAACTCACCTGCTCATCCAGGCTGACGTTCAACGCCAGCGCATCGGCGGTTTCGCGGAAGCCCACCTGGATCGACTTCTCGTACTGCGCCAGCGCAATGTCACGGTCCGCATTGGCGATGGCCAGATTGGCGCGCAGCTTGCCGCCCTGGAAGATCGGCAGCGTGATCTTCGGCAGGAAGCTCCACACGCGGGTGCCACTGTCGAACAGGTTGGACAATTCGCTCGAACCACTACCGATGCTGCCGGTCAGCGAGATGCTCGGGAAGAACGCCGCGCGTGCCGCACCGATGTTGGCGTTGGCCGCCAGCAGCTGGTGTTCGGCGGCCATGATGTCCGGGCGCTGCAGCAACACGTCGCTGGGCAGGCCGGCCGGCGGCGGTGCCAGTGCCAGCAGCTGCGGTTCGATGCTGTCCGGCAGCAGTGCCGGATCCAACTGGCCACCGGCCAGCAGCGCCAGCGCATTGCGGTCCTGGGCCAGCTGGCCACGCAGACGTGCAGCATCCGTACGTGCGGTCTCGACCAGGGTACGGGTCTGGGTCAGCTCCAGCGCCGAACTGCCACCACGCTCGTGGCGGGCCTCGGCCAGGCGCAGCGAATCCTCGTAGGTCTTCAGCGTGGCATCGGCGATCTTCAGCCGCTGCGCATCAGCCCCGTAGGTCAGCCACGCCGTGGCGGTCTCGGCCACCAGGCTCAGCTGCGCGTTGCGGCGGTTGGCGGCCACGGCGAAGTACTGCTGCAGCGCCGCTTCACTGAGATTGCGCACGCGGCCGAACAGATCCAGTTCGAACTCGGCTACGCCAACACCGGCGGTGAACTGCTCGGTGACACCGGCGTCGGTACCACGGCGGTCCATCTGGCCGGTGACGGCCACGCCGGGCACACGGTCGGCGCGCTGTACGCGGTACTGGCCGCGCGCGCGTTCAACGTTGAGTACGGCCACGCGCAGGTCGCGGTTGTTCTGCAGCGACTGGTCGATCACCTGCTGCAGGCGCGCATCGGTGAAGAAGTCGCGCCAGCCGACGGCGGAGACATCGGCCACCTCGCCCTGCGCGGCCTCGGCCGGCCACTGCGCCGGAATGGCCGGAGCAACGGCGGTGTTCTTCGGCACCAGGGTGGAGCAGCCGGCGAGCGCGAGCGCGGCGGCAATGGAAACAAACAGGGATGCACTTTTCATGGGAATGACTTCCATCGGTACTGCCGGATGGCAGGAGGTAGTGCCGGCCGCTGGCCGGCAACCTCGTTGGATTCACATCACGCGGGCAGTAGGTGCCGGCCAGCGGCCGGCACTACCGTTTCAGGTCACGTCGTGGACTTGCGCTTGAACACGCGCTGCACCACCACGAAGAACAGCGGCACGAAGAACACGCCGAGCACGGTGCCGACGATCATGCCGCCGAGCACACCGGTGCCGATCGCCTGCTTGGCACCGGAGCCGGCACCGGTGGAGATTGCCAGCGGCACCACGCCCATGCCGAAGGCCAGCGAGGTCATCACGATCGGGCGCAAGCGGTCGCGCACGGCGTGCATGATCGACTCGATCAGGCTGGCCCCCTTCTCCAGGTTTTCCTTGGCGAACTCGACGATCAGGATCGCATTCTTGCTGGTCAGGCCCACCGTGGTCAGCATCGCCACCTGGAAGTAGATGTCGCGTTCCAGCCCCT
Organism: Stenotrophomonas sp. 80084_Sma; assembly: GCF_056481995.1. Lineage (NCBI taxonomy): Bacteria > Pseudomonadati > Pseudomonadota > Gammaproteobacteria > Lysobacterales > Lysobacteraceae > Stenotrophomonas > Stenotrophomonas sp. 80084_Sma. Next base: position 4,134,440 of record NZ_CM151177.1, read on the forward strand.
TGAAGGTATTGGCCAGCACCGCGCCGAGGATACCCAGCGGGGCCGCCAGCAGCACCGCGGTCGGCACGCTCCAGCTTTCATACATCGCGGCCAGGCACAGGAACACGATCATCAGCGACAGGGTGTACAGCAGCGGCGTCTGCGAGCCGGCCTGGCGTTCCTGGTAGGACATCGCCGTCCACTCGATGCCGAAGCCCGCCGGCAGCTGCTTGGCCAGCTGTTCGATCTCGGCCATGGCATCACCGGACGCGACACCCGGGGCCGGTTCGCCCTGGATTTCCATCGCCGACACACCGTTGTAGCGCTCAAGACGCGGCGAACCGTAGTCCCAGTGCTTGGTGGCGAACGCGCTGAACGGCACCATCTCGCCCTTGTCGTTCTTCACGGACCACAGATCGAAGTCCTCCGGCACCATGCGGAACGGCTGGTCGGCCTGCACGAACACACGCTTGACGCGGCCACGATCGACGAAGTCGTCGATGTACGAGCTGCCCCATGCGGCGGCCAAGGTACCGTTGATCTGGTCGATCGACAGCCCCAGCGAGGTCGCCTTGGCTGCATCGATGTCGATGCGGAACTGCGGCGTGTCTTCCTGGCCGTTCGGGCGCACGTTGGCCAGCTTCTTGCTGCCGGCGGCGAGGCCCAGCAGCTGGTTGCGCGCGGCCACCAGTGCCTCGTGGCCCTGGCCGCTGTTGTCCTTCAGGAAGAAGGTGTAGCCCGACGCGGTACCCAGTTCCGGAATGGCCGGCGGCGGGAAGGCGAAGATGAAGGCATCCTTGATCTGGCCCAGTGCCGCCATCGCGCGACCGGTGATCGGCATCACGCCATTGTCGGCGTCACGCTCGCTCCAGTCCTTCAGCTTGACGAATGCCATGCCCGCGTTCTGGCCCATACCGGCGAAGCTGAAGCCCTGCACCGAGAACACCGAGTCCACCGCATCCTTCTCGTTCTGCAGGAAGTGGTTTTCCAGTGCCGCGATCGATTCCAGCGTACGTTCCTGGGTGGCACCGACCGGCGCCTGCACCAGCGCCATCAGCACGCCCTGGTCTTCATTGGGCAGGAACGAGCTGGGCAGGCGCACGAACAGCACGCCCATCAGCACGAACAGTGCCGCCACGATGCCCATGAAGCGCCACGGACGGTGGATGATGCCGCGCACACCGCGCTGGTAGCTTTCGCTGGTGCGGTCGAAGCCGCGGTTGAAACCATTGAAGAAACGACCGGACCAGCCCTTGTGTGCGACGTGGTGCTCACCCTTCTTCAGCGGCTTGAGCATCGTCGCGCACAGCGCCGGGGTCAGCACGATCGCGACCAGCACCGACAGCGCCATCGCCGAAACGATCGTGGCCGAGAACTGGCGGTAGATCACGCCGGTGGAGCCGCTCATGAAGGCCATCGGCACGAACACCGCCGACAGCACCAGGCCGATACCCACCAGCGCGCCGGTGATCTGGCCCATCGACTTGCGGGTGGCCTCAAGCGGCGACAGTCCTTCCTCGGACATGATGCGCTCGACGTTCTCCACCACCACGATGGCATCGTCCACCAGCAGGCCGATCGCCAGCACCATCGCGAACATGGTCAGCATGTTCACCGAGAAGCCCAGCATCGCCAGCACGCCGAAAGTACCCAGCAGCACCACCGGCACGGCGATGGTCGGGATCAGGGTGGCGCGGAAGTTCTGCAGGAACAGGTACATCACCACGAACACCAGCACGATCGCCTCGATCAGGGTCTGCACCACGCCCTTGATCGACACGCGCACGAACGGGGTGGTGTCGTACGGGATCTCGGCCTTCAGGCCGGCCGGGAAGAAGCTCTTCATGTCCTGCAGCGCGGCATCCACGCCGGCCGCGGTATCCAGCGCGTTGGCGCCGGTGGCCAGGGTGACCGCCAGGCCGCTGGCCGGCTGGCCGTTGTAGCGGGTGACGAAGTCGTAGGACTCTGCACCCAGTTCGACACGGGCGACATCGCCCAGGCGCAGCTCGGCACCGTCCTGCGCACCGCGCACGATGATGTTGCGGAACTGTTCCGGGGTCTGCAGGCGCGACTGCGCATTGATGGTGGCGTTGAGCTGCTGGCCCTTGATCGACGGCGCGCCGCCGAGCTGGCCGATGGCCACCTGGGCGTTCTGTGCCTTGACTGCTGCGGTCACTTCCGCAACCGACAGGCCGTAGGTGTGCAGCTTGTTCGGGTCCAGCCAGATACGCATGGCGTACTTGCCACCGAACACCTGGATGTTGCCCACGCCCGGCACGCGGCTCAGACGGTCGACGACATTGGAACCGACGTAGTCGGCGATGTCGTTGGCGTCCATGCTGCCGTTCTCGGACACGAACGCGATGACGTTCAGGAAGCCCGAGCTGGACTTGGCCACGTTGATGCCCTGCCGCTGCACTTCCTGCGGCAGCAGCGGCATGGCCAGCTGCAGCTTGTTCTGCACCTGCACCTGGGCGATGTCCGGGTTGGTGCCGCTCTCGAAGGTCAGGGTGATGGTGGCCTGGCCGTTGGATGAGCTGTTGGAGGAGAAATAGATCAGGCCATCAAGGCCCTTCATGTTCTGCTCGATGATCTGCGTCACCGAGTCCTCGACCACCTTGGCCGATGCACCCGGGTAGGTGGCGCTGATTTCCACCGCCGGCGGTGCGACGTTGGGGTACATCGAGACCGGCAGCTTGAACAGGGCCAGGCCGCCGGCGAGCATGATGATGATGGCGATCACCCATGCAAAGATGGGTCGATCGATGAAAAAGCGTGCCATGGGGTTCTCCGCTTACTTCGCGTCGCCGGCCGGAGCGGCAGGCTGGGCGGCCGCTGCCGGCTTGGCCGGAGCAGCGCCCTTCTCGGTGGCCTTGACCGGCATGCCGGGGCCGATCTTCTGCAGGCCTTCGACAATCACCTTGTCGCCGGCCTTCAGACCGTCCTCGACCAGCCACTTGTCGCCGACCGTGCGGCTGACCTTGACCGGGCGCACTTCGACCTTGTTGTCCTTGTCGACCACCATCGCCGAGGTGTCACCCTTCGGATCGCGGGCGATGCCGGCCATCGGCACCAGCACTGCATCGCTGCGCACGCCGCCGCCGATCACCGCGCGCACGTACGTGCCCGGCATCAGCAGGCCGTCCGGATTGTCCACCTTCACGCGCAGGCCGAAGCTGCCAGTGGCCGGGTCGACGCTGACTTCGGAGAACTCCAGCGTGCCCTTGTGCTCGAAGGTGCTGCCGTCTTCCATCAGGATGCTGACCGGCAGCGTCTGGTTGTCCTGCAGGCGGCCCGCGGCCAGCTCACGGCGCAGCTGCAGCAGCTCGGCCGAGGACTGGGTCAGGTCGACATAGATCGGGTCCAGCTGCTGCACGGTGGCCAGCGCATTGGCCTGGCCGGCGCTGACCAGCGCACCCTGGGTGACGCTGGACTTGCCGATGCGACCGCTGATCGGCGCGGTGATGCGGGCGTAGCCCAGAGTGACGTTGGCCGCATCCAGCGAGGCCTTGGCGGCGCCGACGTCGGCCTCGGCCTGCTTCTGCGCGGCCACCGCGTTTTCCAGGTCCTGCTGGCTGACCGCATCAACCTTGGCCAGCTCGGTGATGCGCTTGGCGCTCAGGCGCGCGGCGTTGGCGGTGGCCTCGGCACGCGCCAGCTGGGCACGGGCACTGTTGGCCTGTGCGCGGTAGCTGGCGTCCTCGATCTGGTACAGCGGCTCGCCGGCCTTGACCATGCCGCCCTCGGTGAACAGACGCTTGGCGACGATGCCGTTGACCTGCGGACGCACTTCGGCGACCAGGAAGGCGTTGGTACGGCCCGGCAGCTCGCGGGTGAGGCCCACGGTCTCGGACTTCAGCGTGACCACGGTGACGTCACCCGGGCCCTGTTCGGGGGCCTGGGGTTGGCCGCCGCAGGCAGCCACGGTCGCGGCGATTGCCAGCGACAGTGCAAAGGGTCGGATTCGGCTCAGCAACATGACGGAAAGGCTCTTGAAGGAAAGGGTCTCAGCCAGCGCTGATACGGCGGACCCTCCACCAGCGAAGGTGAAGACCGTGCGAACAGCGCCCACCCGGGTGGAGTGGGAGCCGGACGGGCCTGCCACGCACACGACGGGAATGATGGGTGCGAAATATACATACATGCTTGTTTGTTTGTAAACCGGTACAATTCAGCCACGTTTCACCCGCACTCGTACCCACACCCATGGCCCGCAAGACCAAAGAGGACACCCAGGCAACCCGGGAAGGCATCCTTGACGCCGCCGAAGCCTGCTTCCATGAACACGGCGTGGCCCGTACCACGCTGGAGATGATCGGTGCCCGCGCCGGCTATACCCGTGGCGCGGTGTACTGGCACTTCAAGAACAAGAGCGAGGTGCTGGCCGCGATCGTCGAACGGGTGCACCTGCCCTTCATGCAGGAACTGGAGCGCACCTCCACCGACCAGCGCGACACACCGGTGCACGACCTGCGCGCAGTGATGATCCACTCGTTCATCGAGCTGTCCGAGGACGAACGCCTGCGCAAGACCATGGAGATCATGCTGCGCAGCGACGCCTCGGCCGATACCAAGGTGCTGACCGAAATGCAGCAGGCCGGCTTCCGCGATGCGCTGGACCGGATGGAGCGCGCCCTGCGCCGGGCCCAGGACCTGGGCCAGCTGCGCGAAGGCGCGGACCCGAAGATCGCCGCGCGCATGCTGCACGCCACTGTGCTGGGCGTACTGCATGGCGCGATGGTCGAACCGGAACTGATGGACCTCAAGCGCGACGGCATGCTTGCGCTGGACATGACCCTGGCCGCCTACGTGAAAGAAGGCGTGTTCGTGCCCGGAACGGTGCCCGAGCCGCTGCCGGAAGCATGAGCGGCATTGCTGCCGCCACTGCGGCACTGCACGATCTCTACCTGCCCGCAGGGCTGCAGTTGACCGGACCGATCGTGGCGGAAGCGGAAAGCGCAGAGTACGGTGCCTGCCGCTTTGCCCTTGAGGGTCACAGCATCGTGTTCCGCGTCGCGAAGATCACCCCCACCAAGACCGGCCAGTTCGTAACCCTGTGGAAGCGCCCCGCCCCCGGTTCTGATATCGCTCCATTGGATGCAGCCGATGCTGTGCACTTCGTGGTGATCGCGGTCTTCGACGGAACACAGCGCGGGCAGTTCATCTTCAGTCGTGACCTGCTGATCGAGCGCGGCGTGATGTCGCGCGATGGCGAGGGCGGAAAGCGCGCCCTCCGTGTCTATCCGCCGTGGAGCACGCCGACCGCAAAGGACGCGATCCGGACCCGGCAGTGGCAGCTTCGTTGCTTCCTGCCCACCGGCGCCGATGTCTCCGCCTCCGCCGGTGATCGATTACGCTCACTGTTGGGTTGAACCCGGCGGACCTTCCCTTTTCTGGACGCATCGTGATGATCCTGGACAACGTGGTATGGGGCTTCATCGGCTGCGGCAGCGTCACCGAGAAGAAGAGCGGGCCGGCCCTGGCCAACACGCCGGGCTCACGGGTGGCGGCGGTCATGCGCCGCAATGCGGCGTTGGCCGAGGATTATGCGCGGCGCCATGCGATTCCCCGCTGGTACGCGGACGCCGATGCACTCATCGCCGACCCGGAAGTGAACGCGATCTACGTTGCGACGCCGCCCTCCACGCACATGCACTACGCGTTGCAGGCGATTGCCGCGGGCAAGCCGGTCTACATAGAAAAGCCGATGGCCATGGATCACGCGGAATGCGAACGCGTGCTGGAGGCCAGCGCGCGCAGTGGCGTGCCGGTGTTCGTGGCCTATTACCGCCGCGCCCTGCCCCGCTTCGCGCAGGTGAAGCAGCTGCTGGACAGCGGCACGATCGGCACGCCGCGCAGCGTGCGCGCCACCCTGCACCGGCCACATTCGGCGAACGCTGCATCGCCGGACTTCTGGCGGACCAATCCAGCAATCTCCGGCGGCGGCCTGTTCGTCGATCTGGGCTCGCACACCCTGGACCTGCTCGATCATCTGCTCGGGCCTTTGACCGATGTGCGTGGCCTGGCCAGTTCGCAGGCAGGCGCGTATGCCGCCGAGGACAGCGTCTCGATGTGCTTCCGCACCGGGACGGGGGCGCACGGCATCGCGCAATGGAGTTTCTGCGCGTTCCGCCGCCAGGATGAAATCGAAATCACCGGCGATCGCGGACAACTGCGCTTTGCCACCTTCGAGGACGTCCCGGTGGTTCTGGAGACCGAGGCCGGCGTGCAGGCGTTCGACATCCCGAACCCGCCGTCGATCCAGCAGCCGTTGATCGCCACTCTGGTGGATGAGCTGCGCGGCAACGGCCACTCGCCATCGAACGGCATCAGCGCCGCCCGCACCAGCGCGGTGATCGACCAGGTGCTGCAGGCCTACCGCACACGGCACTCGCGCTGACTGCCAAAGCAGAAGGCCGCCTTTCGGCGGCCTCATGCTTTGCAGCGTCGGGCGTTACAGGATGTAGCGGCTCAGGTCCGGGTCCTGCACCAGCTCACCCAGGTGCGCATCGACGTAAGCGCTGTCGATGGCCAGGGTTTCGCCGTCGCGGTCCGGTGCCTCGTAGCTGAGCGAATCCAACAGGCGCTCCAGTACGGTGTGCAGGCGACGGGCACCGATGTTCTCCTGGCGCTCGTTCACCTGGAAGGCGATCTCGGCCAGACGATCAATAGCATCGGCAGTGAAGCTGACCTTGACGCCTTCGGTGGCCAGCAGCGCTTCGTACTGCTTGGTCAGCGCGGCCTTCGGCTCGGTCAGGATACGCACGAAATCACCCTTGCTCAGCGCACCCAGCTCCACGCGGATCGGGAAGCGGCCCTGCAGCTCCGGAATCAGATCGCTGGGCTTGGCCAGGTGGAACGCGCCCGAAGCAATGAACAGGATGTGGTCGGTCTTGATCGTGCCGTACTTGGTCGACACGTTGGAGCCTTCCACCAGCGGCAGCAGGTCGCGCTGCACGCCTTCGCGCGAGACGTCGCCACCACCCACGTTGTCACCACGCTTGGCAACCTTGTCGATCTCGTCGATGAAGACGATGCCGTGCTGCTCGCAGGCCTCGATCGCGGCAGTGCGGATGTCGTCCTCGTTGACCAGCTTGCCGGCTTCTTCCTCGATCAGCAGCGGACGCGCGGCCTTGATGGTCAGCGTGCGCTTGTGCGCCTTGGCGCCGCCGCCGAGGTTGGCGAACATCGACTTCAGCTGCTGGCCCATTTCCTCCATGCCCGGCGGGGTCATGATGTCCATGCTGACGTTGGCAGCCAGGTCGAGCTCGATCTCGCGCTCGTCCAGCTCACCGTTGCGCAGCATCTTGCGGAACTTGATGCGGGTCTCGTTGTCCTGCGCCGACGGTTCGTTGCGGGCGACTTCCGGATCGAAGCCGATGCCACCGCTTCGGCGCGGCAGCAGCGCATCGAGGATGCGGTCTTCGGCGCGTTCTTCGGCCTGGGTACGCACGCGCACCTTGGCCTGTTCGCGGTACAGCTTGACCGCGGTATCGGCCAGGTCGCGGATGATCTGCTCAACGTCCTTGCCGACGTAGCCGACTTCGGTGAAGCGGGTGGCTTCAACCTTGACGAACGGCGCGTTGGCCAGCGTGGCCAGTCGACGCGCGATCTCGGTCTTGCCGACGCCGGTCGGGCCGATCATCAGGATGTTCTTCGGCATCACTTCATTGCGCAGCTCGGGCACCAGCTGCATGCGGCGCCAGCGGTTGCGCAGGGCAATGGCCACGGCGCGCTTGGCGTCGTGCTGGCCCACGATATGCCGGTCCAGTTCCTGCACGATCTCGCGCGGGGTCATGGTGGCGGAGGAAACTTCGATCTTCGACATGGATGTGCTCACGGATTCATTGTCGGTAGTGCCGGCCACTGGCCGGCAACCAGGCACGCGTGCGGGGATCATGAGGTTGCCGGCCAGCGGCCGGCACGACCCTCACAGCTCCTCGACCACCACGTTGCGGTTGGTGTAGATGCAGATGTCGCCGGCAATGCCGATCGCTTCGCTGGCAATGGTGCGCGCATCCAGTTCGGTGTGCGCCATCAGCGCGCGCGCGGCCGACAGTGCATACGAACCGCCCGAACCGATGGCGATGATGCCGTCCTCCGGCTCGATCACATCACCGGTGCCGCTGATGATCAGCGAGGTTTCCTTGTCGGCCACCGCCAGCAGGGCTTCGAGCTTGCCCAGACGGCGCTCGGTGCGCCAATCCTTGGCCAGCTCGACCGCAGCGCGCTGCAGCTGGCCGTGCTTTTCCAGCTTGGCCTCGAACAGCTCGAACAGGGTGAAGGCATCGGCGGCGGCACCGGCGAAGCCGGCCAGCACCTGGCCGTCTCGGCCGAGACGGCGCACCTTGCGTGCATTGCCCTTCATCACGGTGTGGCCCAGCGTGACCTGGCCGTCGCCGGCAATGGCCACGTGCTCGCCGCGACGGACGCAGACGATGGTGGTGGCGTGGAAAACGTTGGGATTCTGACTGGGGTCCATGCGGCCTCCGATAGCTGTTCCCGGGACATGGGGACAGCGCCGGGTGCGATCAAGCCTGTGCGGATGGCTGCCGTTCAGCGCTTGGCCGCGCCCCATCGACAGGAGGGCGTCTTTCTGACGAGCGCATCGCAATGCGCGCGGATCCCACCGCCCGAACGTGGAACACCTGCCGTTCAGCGTTTTGCCTGCGACGGCCGATCCGGATTCGGCTCGATGCCCCAGGCGAGGTACCAGTCTTCACCCTGCGTCTCGATCGGATGCTGGGTGCGGCCGGAGCCATTGCCGCAGGCCAGGGCGTCAGCCGCGCAGTAGCGGTCGCAGCCCCAGCAGATGCGCTCGGGGTGTTTGGGATGCAACGGTATGGGCTTCGCCATGGTGGCGGTGTCCTCGTGGCCTGCGGCCACGATGCGCCGGTAGCGCCCGCCCTGCCCTGATCCAGATCAAGGACGGTCTATTCAGCCTTGTCGTCCTTGCTGCGACGCTTCGCACGTGGATGCGCGGCGTCGTAGACCTTGGCCAGGTGCTGGAAATCAAGGTGGGTGTAGATCTGGGTGGTTGCGATGTCGGCATGGCCAAGCAGTTCCTGCACACCGCGCAGGTCGCCGGACGATTCCAGGATATGGCTGGCAAAACTGTGCCGCAGCATGTGCGGATGCACGTGCTTGAACAGGCCCTGGCGCTGCGCCAGCTGGCGGATGCGGATCTGCACCGCACGCTGGCTGATCGGCCCGTTGCGACCGGGAAACACCGGTGAGGCCGGGCCGCCGCCACTTTCCGCACGCCACGCCTGCAGCGCTTCGCGTGCCGGCCGGCCGAACGGTACCCGGCGCTGGCGATTGCCCTTGCCCAGCACGTTGACCAGGCCGCTGTCGAAATCCAGATCCCGCCAGGTCAGCGCGCAGACTTCGCTCAGGCGCAGGCCAGAGGAATAGAACAGTTCCAGCAGCGCGCGATCACGGCGGCCGAGTTCACCTTCCGGTTCCAGCTCGACCAGCTGCACGGCTTCGTCGGCATCGAGCACCTGCGGCAACCGGCGCGGTGCGCGTGGCGCCTTCAGCGTCGCCGCCGGGCTGACCTCGATGCGTCCATGCTTCAACAGCCAGGCGTAGAAGCTGCGGCACGCCGACAAGCGGCGCTGCAGGCTCTTGGCCGACAGGCCTCTGCGGTGCTCATCGGCAACGAACTGGCGCAGCGCCTCGGCATCGAGTGCGTCCACCGCAACACCGCGCGGCTCGGCCCAGACCGACAACGCGTCCAGGTCACGGCGGTAGGCATCGAGCGTATGCACCGACATCCGCCGCTCTACCTGCAGATGCTGCAGGAAGGCCTGTACCGCGCTCATCGTCGTATCCTGCTCAGCCCGGGAAGCGCTTCAGGCCGGTGGCCAACGCATCGCCCATCATGCGCAGGAACAGCGTGCCCATGCCCGGGTAGAAGCGGTTCGGGTCGTGGCTGCCCACAGCAATCAGGCCCACGCCCGGCAACGGCAACAGCGCGGTGGTCTGCACTTCTTCGCTGCGCACGCCGTACAGGACGGCATTCTTTTCCGGCTGCAGGCGCCCGCAGATCGGCTCGCCGTCCTTCAGGCAGTCGCGGAACGGGCCCAGCTGCGCATCATCGGCGGCGATCACCTGCAGCCAGTCGGCCTGTTCCAGCCCGGCCACCGGTGTGTGCACCACCAATCGCACCAGGTCGCCGGCGAAATCTTCCTGCAGCGAGGCAGCCATCGCACGCAGGGTGTCGGCGGCGTTGTCCTGCTTCATCAGCGCCAGGGTCAGCTGATGCGTGCGCACTGCCAGGCGTTCATTGACCTGGGCGGTGGCACCCAGATCGGCCAACCGTCGTGCCAGCTCGCGGTTCTTCTCGCGCAGCACTTCCAGCTGGTAGCTGGCCAGCGACGCGGTCGGGCCATCGTCGCGTGGCACCACCAGGGTCAGGGCTAGGTCCGGGAACTGCTTGAGGAAGCCGGGATGTCGCCGCAACCACGCAGCGACTTCATGGGCCCCGAGCTTGTCGACGGTTTCGGTCATGCGATCCACTCCCCTTCGAAGACGAATGCGGTCGGGCCGGCCATCACCACCGGCTGGCCATCGCCCGGCCACTGGATGCGCAGGTCACCCCCGGGCAGGCTGATGCGCGCATCGCGCTGCAGGCGGCCACGCTGCATCAGGGTCACCGCAGCGGCGCAGGCGCCGCTGCCGCAGGCCAGGGTTTCGCCGACGCCACGTTCATTCACACGCAGACGTGCATGCGCCGGGTCCATCACCTGGGCAAAACCCACGTTCACCGAGCGCGGGAACGAGGCATGCTGCTGCAGCAGCGAACCGACGCGCTCGACCGGTGCTGCATCGATCAGGCCCACTTCGATCACCGCATGTGGATTGCCCATCGACACCGCGGCGAAGCGTATGCTCTCGCCCTGCAACGGCAGCAGGTACTCCTCGCGTGCATGGGCGAAGCCCACCAGCGGCACGTTGACCGGCTCGAACGCAGGCACGCCCATGGTCACCGCGAACTGGCCATCGCCCAGGGCCTTCACCCCATGACTGGCCAGCGGGCTGTCGATGACGAACTGATCCCCCTGCGCACTGCCCTCACGCACCAGCCAGGCCGCGATGCAGCGCGCGCCGTTGCCGCACTGCTCGGAGTTGGAACCGTCGGCATTCCAGATGCGGTACGACGCCACCGAGCCTTCCGCGCGCGGCGCTTCGATGGTCAGGATCTGGTCGCAGCCGACGCCGGTGTGGCGGTCGGCCAGGCGCGCGGCCAGTTCAGGCGTGGGCGGCGCAGTGCCGTCACGCAGGTCGATCACTACGAAATCATTGCCCGCGCCATGCATCTTGCTGAAGCGCAGCGCCTTGGAACCGGCCTTACTCATTCCCGCCGCCCACCTTCTTCGCAGGCGCAGGCGCCGGTTGCGTGGTCGGTGCAGCCGGCTCCACGGTCGTGGCCGGGGTGCCGCTGCCTTCGGTCTGCGCCGGGGTCGCTTCGGTAGCGGGCTCGGCAACCGGTTCGACGGTTTCTTCCACCGGCACCGGCTTCTGCGGCAGTACCAGCGGGCCCTTGTTGCCGCAGGCGGCGAGGAGCAGCAGCGAGGCCGCTGCCAGCGGAATCAGGATGGCGTTTCGATGGGGGATCTTCATGCCCCGAGTATAGCCATTGGCGGCTGAGCGGTTGGTGCAGGGGATCGGGTTGCCGGCCAGCGGCCGGCACCACCGCAGGCGTTCAATCTGCAGGCGGCGGCAGCGGCCGGGTCCACAGCCAGATCGCCACCACGGTCATGCTGCCGATCGAGAACCACTTCACCCAGGCGATCGGCACGCACCACAGCATGATGCCGGCGCACACTGCCATGGTGATCGTGGCCATCCACTTGCCGTAGCGGCTGACCGCCCCGTGTGCCTGCCAGTTGGCGATGGCCGGGCCGAAGCGCGGGTGCTGCAGCAGCCAGGTGTGCAGGCGCTCGGAACCACGCGAGGCAGCCCAAGCCGAGATCAGGATGAATACGGTGGTGGGAAGACCCGGCACGAAGATGCCGACGATACCGGTGCCCAGGCTGACGTAGGCCAGCAGCCACCACGCCCAGCGGAAACGCACCACGCGCGGTGGCGTGGCAGCATCGCGGGGTGCGGAGGGGTCGGACTGGCTCATGGCCGCAAGGATACCGGTTCGGGGTGCCAGGCAACGCCCGGCACCCCTGCACCATTACGGCTGGGCGATGCCCAGCTGCTGCAGCACGAACGCGTACGACTCGGACAGCTCGCGGTAGCGCTGGAAGCGCCCCGACTTGCCGCCGTGGCCGGCTTCCATGTTGGTGCGGAACAGGATCGGGTAATGGCCGGTGTTGTCGTCACGCAGCTTGGCCACCCACTTGGCCGGCTCCCAGTACTGCACCTGCGAATCCCACAGGCCGGTGCCCACGAACAGCGCCGGGTACGCCTGCTGCTTCACGTTGTCGTAGGGCGAGTAGGACAGCATGTAGTCGTAATACTGCTTCTGCTCGGGGTTGCCCCACTCGTCGTATTCGTTGGTGGTCAGCGGAATGGTCGGGTCGAGCATGGTGGTGACCACGTCGACGAACGGTACCTGCGCCACCATCACCCGGTAGTCCTGCGGCGCCTGGTTGGCCACGGCGCCCATCAGCAGGCCACCGGCGCTGCCGCCGGACGCGGCGACGCGATCCTTCGCCGCCCAGCCCTGTGCGACCAGGCCGCGGGTGACGTCGATGAAGTCGTTGAAGGTGTTCTGCTTGTGCAGCAGTTTGCCGTTCTCGTACCAGTCGCGGCCCATCTCCTGGCCGCCACGGATATGGGCGATGGCATACACCACGCCACGATCGAGCAGGCTCACCGCGGTCTGGTTGAAGTACGGATCCATCGACATGCCGTAGCTGCCATAGGCGTACTGGAACAGCGCGCCCTTGCCGTCCTTCTGGTAGCCCTTGCGGTAGACCAGCGACACCGGCACCTTCACGCCATCGCGTGCGGTGATCCAGACACGATCGGTTTCGTACTTCGACGCGTCATAGCCGATCACCGGCTGCACCTTCAGCTGGCGACGCTCGCCGGTGGCGGTGTTCAGCTCGAACACGGTGGTGGGGGTGGTCATCGAGGTGTAGACGTAGCGCAGCCACGGCGTATCGGCCTCGGTGTTGTCGCCCAGGCCCATCGAGTACGCCGGCTCATCGGCCTTCACGTAGTCGCTGCGGCCATCCTTGAACAGCAGGCGGATGCGTTCCAGGCCCTCGGAACGTTCGGCGATGGCGGTGTACGCATCGAACAGCTCGAAGCCTTCGATGAAAACCGCATCGTCATGCGCGATCCAGTCCTTCCACTGTGCGCGCGAGGTCGCATCGGTCGGTGCGGTGACCAGCTTGAAGTTCTTCGCACCGTCGTTGGTGCGGATCACCCAGCGGCCGTCGTAGTGGTCAGCGTCGTACTCCACATCGCGCTGGCGCGGCGCCAGTACGGTGAACGTGGTCGGGTCGCTGGCCGGCGCGTAGCGCTCTTCCGAGGACACAGTGCTGTGCACGCCGATGGTGATGAAGCGATCGTCGCGGGTGCGGCCGATGCCCATGTAGAAGCTGTCGTCCTTCTCTTCGTAGACGACGGTGTCGGCACTGGCCGGGGTGCCCAGCACGTGCTTCTTCACGCGTACGGTCAGCAGCGTTTCCGGATCGTTCTCGACATACAGCACGGTGCGGTTGTCGTCGGCCCAGACCAGGTCGCCGGAGCTGCCGGTGATCACATCGGGCAGCACCTTGCCGGTAGCCAGGTCCTTGAAGCGGATGGTGTACTGGCGGCGACCGACATCGTCATCGGCCCAGGCCAGCAGCTGGTTGTCCTGGCTGACTTCCATCGAGCCGACGCTGAAGTAGCCCTTGCCGGCGGCCATCGTGTTGACGTCCAGCAGGATTTCCTCGGCGGCATCCATGCTGCCCTTGCGGCGTGCGTGGATCGGGTAGTCCTGGCCGGTCTCGAAGCGGCTGTAGTACCAGTAGCCGCGCTCGCGCGCCGGCACACTGGAATCGTCCTGCTTGATGCGGCCGACGATCTCCTTGTACAGGGTGTCTTCCAGCGGCTTCAGCGGCGCCAGCAACTGGTCGGCGTAGGCATTCTCGGCCTGCAGGTAGGCCAGCATGTCCTTGTTCTCGCGCTTGTCGTCGCGCAGCCAGTAATAGTCGTCGTTGCGGGTCGCGCCGAACGGCGCCTTGACCACATGCGGATGCTTGGCGGCATCCGGCGGAACGGGCGGCGTGGCGGCGGTGGCAGTGGTGGTCATCAGGCTGGCAAGCAACAGGCAGAGGGTGGATTTCATGAGATAAGGCTCCTTGAGCCGCAATGCAATGGCGTCCTTGTGCTCGAGTCTGGGTTGCAGGAGGGTTGCGGGCAACCCTGCGGATCGTCATGGGTCGTGCTTGCCGCTGGCCGGCAACCTTGGGATAAACAGAGGCGGGTGGTTGCCGGCCAGCGGCCGGCACGACCAGGACGCGCGGCGTACCATGGGCACATGAGTACCCTGCCCCACACGCCGGGCTACAGCCGGCGCAGCCATGAAATCGCTCCGTTCCACGTGATGTCCCTGCTGGCCCGCGCGCAGGCGCTGGAACAGGCGGGCCACGATGTGATCCACCTGGAAATCGGCGAACCGGACTTCACCACGGCCGAACCGGTCGTGCGTGCCGGCCAGGCCGCATTGGCCGCCGGCCATACCCGCTACACCGCCGCACGTGGCCTGCCGGCCCTGCGCCAGGCGATCAGTGGTTTCTATCGCAGCCATTACGGGCTGGATATCGATCCCGAACGCATCCTGGTCACTCCCGGCGGCTCCGGTGCGCTGCTGCTGGCCAGCAGCCTGCTGGTCGATCCGGGCCGCCACTGGCTGCTGGCCGACCCCGGATATCCCTGCAACCGTCATTTCCTGCGCCTGGTGGAAGGCGGTGCACAGCTGGTTCCGGTCGGCCCGGACACCGCCTACCAGCTCACACCGTCGCTGGTGGAACAGCACTGGAATGCCGACAGCGTCGGCGCACTGGTGGCCTCCCCCGCCAATCCGACCGGCACCGTGCTGTCCGCCGACGAACTGGCAGCACTGTCGCAGGCCCTGCACGCGCGTGGCGGCCATCTGGTGGTGGACGAGATCTACCACGGCCTGACCTACGGCCTGGATGCACCCAGCGTGCTGCAGGTGGATGACAGCGCGTTCGTGCTGAACAGCTTCTCAAAGTATTTCGGCATGACCGGCTGGCGGCTGGGTTGGCTGGTGGCGCCGCCGGCGGCGGTGCCGGACCTGGAGAAGCTGGCACAGAACCTGTACATCAGCGCGTCGAGCATCGCCCAGCATGCCGCACTGGCCTGCTTCAGCGAGGAATCGATGTCGATCTTCGAACAGCGCCGCGAGGCGTTCCGCCAGCGTCGCGACTATCTGCTGCCGGCGCTGCGCGAGCTTGGTTTCCGCATCGAAGTGGAACCGCAGGGTGCGTTCTACCTGTACGCCGACGTCAGCGCGTTCACCGATGACGCGCAGGCGTTCTGTGCGCACTTCCTGGAAACCGAACACGTGGCGTTCACCCCGGGCCTGGATTTCGGTTTCCATCGCGCCAACCAGCATGTGCGCCTGGCCTATACCCAGGAAGTGCCGCGGCTGCAGGAGGCGGTGGCGCGGATTGCACGCGGGTTGAAGAGCTGGGGCGCCTGATCGATCTGCGCGAACGGCATCCACGCATGGCGTGGATCTACTGACCCAGCGCACGATACGTAGGTAGATCCACGCCATGCGTGGATACGTGAACCCAACGAAAAACGCCGCCCTGGGGCGGCGTTTTCCGTTCTGCTTACTTGCCGCCCAACCGCTCCCACAGGAAGCTGTAGGCCAGTGCGGACATGTGTGCGGCCTGCGCGTTGTTGGCTGCGCCGCCGTGGCCACCTTCGATGTTCTCGTAGTAGGTCACGTCCTTGCCGGCGTCGATCATCTTCGCCGCCATCTTGCGGGCATGGCCCGGGTGCACGCGGTCATCGCGGGTGGAGGTAGTGAACAGCACCGGCGGGTAGTTCTTCTTCGCGTCGAACAGGTGGTACGGCGAGAAGGTCTTGATGAACTCCCAGTCGCTGGTGTCCGGGTTGCCGTATTCGGCCATCCACGAGGCACCGGCCAACAGGTGGCTGTAGCGCTTCATGTCCAGCAGCGGCACCTGCACCACCACTGCACCGAACAGCTCCGGGTACTGGGTCAGCATGTTGCCGGTCAACAGGCCACCGTTGCTGCCACCCTGCACGCCCAGGTGCTTGGCGCTGGTGATCTTGCGCTTGACCAGATCGCGCGCCACCGCAGCCATGTCTTCATAGGCCTTGTGACGGTTCTGCTTCAGCGCTGCCTGGTGCCAGCGCGGGCCGTACTCGCCACCACCACGGATGTTGGCGACCACGTACACACCGCCCTTCTCCAGCCAGGCGCGGCCCATGCCACCGGAGTAATTCGGGGTCAGCGAGATCTCGAAGCCACCATAGCCGTACAGCAGGGTCGGGTTGGAGCCGTCCAGCTTCATCGCCTTGTCGTGCACCACGAAGTACGGCACGCGGGTGCCGTCCTTGCTGGTGGCGAAGTGCTGCTCGATCACCTTGCCCTTGGCATCGAAGAAGGCCGGCATGGTCTTCAACGTTTCCGGCGCCTGGCCGATCTCGGCCAGAGCCAGCGTGGTCGGGGTCAGGTAGTCGGTGGCGGTCAGCCACACCGCATCGCTGTCGTTGCTGTCCACTGCGCCCACCGCCAGCGTGCCAAAGGCCGGCGCGCCGACGAAGCGGCTGGTCTGCCAGCCATCGGCGCCCGGGGTCAGCACCGACAGGCGGTTCTTGACGTCATCCAGCACGTTCAGCACCAGGTGGCTCTTGGTCCAGGTGGCGCCGGCCAGCGAGGTGGTCGCGGTCGGGGTGAACAGCACCTCGAAGTCGCGCTTGCCGGCCAGGAAGTCGTCCAGCTTCGTCGCCAGCAGCGAACCGGACGCGTAGGTCTTGCCGCCCACGGTCCACGGATCGCGCAGTTCCAGGGTCAGCCACTGTTTGTGCAGGCCCTTCTCGGCCGAGTTCGGCGCGTCGATCTTGGTCAGCGTGCCATCGTCGCCACGCAGGTAGAGCTCGTTGTTGTAGAACGCCAGCGTGCGGCTGACCAGGTTGCGCTCGAAGCCCGGGGTGTCATCGTGCATCGCCGCGATGTACATGTCTTCCGGCTTGCCTTCGTACACCACGGTGGCCGAGGTCATCGGCGTGCCGCGCTTCCACAGCTTGGCCACGCGCGGGTAGCCGGAGGTGGTCATCGAGCCCGCACCGAAGTCGGTGTAGACGAACACGGTGTCGCGGTCGACCCAGTTGAGGCCGCCCTTGGACTCGGGACGGAAGAAGCCGTCCTTGATCCAGGTCTTGTTGGCCAGGTCGAACTCACGGGTGACGTCGGCGTCGGCGCCGCCGCGCGACAGCGCGATCAGGCAGCGGCTGTAGTCCGGGCGCAGGCAATCGGCGCCATGCCAGACCCAGTTCTCACCCTCGGCCTTGTTCAGCGCATCCAGGTCGAGCACGGTTTCCCACTGCGGCGAGGCCTTGCGGTACTCGGCCAGGGTGGTGCGCCGCCACAGGCCGCGCTCGTGCTGCTGGTCCTTCCAGAAGTTGTAGTAGTAGTCGCCGATCTTCTGCACGCCGGGGATCTTGGCATCGGAGTCGAGCACCTCGCGGATGCTGGTCTCCATCTGCTTGAAGGCCGGGGTCTGCGCCAGGCGCGCCTCGGACTTGGCGTTCTGTTCCTTGACCCAGGTCAGCGGCTTGTCGCCGGTGACATCTTCGAGCCAGGCGTAGCGATCGGTGTCTTCAGCGGCCACGGCGGTCCCCACCGAGGCAGCGGTCATCATGCCGGCCAGCAGGCAGGCGGAAGCGAGTCGAGACATTGCAGCTCCAGGCAGTCATAAGCCGTGGAACGCTAGCATGGATCGCCGCGGCCGCCCCCGTGTCGAAGGTCAGGCCGCGGCGGTGGAGCCGCGACGGCCTCGCGCCGTCCCGCCGCTACGGCGACGTGCCTGTCCACCGGTACGACGCGCCAGCCGCAGCCACGACAGGCGCGGCAACGGAAAGCGCAGCAACGCCCACCAGGCCACCAGCGGCATGCCCACCAGCCACATGGGTAGCCAGCCCAGCCAGGCACTGCTGCCGCGCGCGGCCGGCCAGACCAGTACCAGCGCCATACCGGCCAGGGCCAGCTGCTGCACGCTGCGCAGCAGGCGCGGGTCGGCACGCTCGAGAATGACGCGTTCAGTTGCAGAGCGGCGGACGGAACGTGCGTTCATGGGGCTTCTCCGGTGGACAATGCAACACAGCATGGGCAACCCCCTTCTCACAGGTTGCGACACCATTGACGGATCGCGTGCACACAGTCGACCATGCGCGTGCAAGCCCACTGGAGCCCGCTCCCGCATGACTTCGATCCGCCCGCTCTGCGCCGCGCTGCTGGCCCTTTCCCTGGCCGGCCCCGCCGTGGCCGCCAGTGAGCCGCCGTCGCCCCGTACCAGCGCCTCTGGTGCGGCTGCCCTGGACGCACCGATCGACCTGAAGCGCTTCATGGGTACCTGGTACGTGATCGGCCGCGTACCGAACTTCATCGAGCGCGGCCATGTGGCCAGCGTCAATAACTACGAACTGCGCGACGAGCACAAGGTCGGCATTACCTACCGCTACCGTGATGGCTTCGGCGAACCGCTGCAGGAAGTGCGTGCCCGCGCCAGCGTCGACCCGGACAGTGGCAACCACGGCTGGCGCACCTGGTTCTACCGCGTGGTGCCCACCCATTCGAGGGTGCTGGAAGTAGCGCCGGATTACTCGTGGGCGCTGATCGGCTATCCCGGCCGTGAAATGGCCTGGATCTTCTCGCGTACGCCGGACATGGACAAAGCCCTGTACAAGGAGCTGGCCGAGCGCCTGCGCGACGAGTACGGCGTGAACACCGACAAGCTCAAGCGCGTGCCGCAGCACCCGGAGCAGGTCGGCAAGCTGGGCTACGAAGTACCGAACGTGCGTTGACTGGATTGTGGCCGCGGACCTCGGTCCGTGCGCCCCGAATTCACGCTGCCCGCGGCTGTACCCGTCGCTCGATCTCGCTGCGCGTTGGCAATGTCTTGAGGTCGTAGGCCGCCTGCATCGCAAGCCAGGACGCGGCATCCCCACCAAAATGTCGCGCCAGCCGTGCCGCGGTATCGGCCGAAATACTGCGCTCCCCGTGCACGATGGCGTGCAGCCGTGTTGCGGGAACATCCAAGGCCCTTGCCAGCGCGTTCACGCTCAACGCCAGAGGCATCAGGAACTCTTCGCGCAGGATCTCGCCAGGATGGATGGCGCGCATGCCGTTGTGGGGACGCTTCATGGCGGGCACCTCAGTGATAGTCAACAATTTCCACGGCATCGGCACCGTTGTCAGTCCAGGTAAAGCACAGCCGCCACTGGTCATTGATACGCAAGCTGTACTGCCCTCTCCGATCACCTGACAGCGCCTCGAGTCGGTTCCCGGGCGGGCTGCGCAGGAATGCCAACGTCTGTGCCGAGTCGAGCAGCTGCAGCTTGCGCTCGGCAGCCCGCCGGATCGAAAGCCAGGCACGTGGACAGGTTCCTTCAAACAGGGCACGGGTCTGCTTGCAGCGGAATGAACGGATCATTCCGTAAAACGTATTACGTTGAACGGAACATACCAAGGAACGGGGTGTGCTGCCAGTCCCAGTCTGGCGATATCGATTCCTGATGGGTGTGGCGGCTTCCAGAGCCTGGCGCTATGACAGGCACACTGTTGAAGTTCTGCAGGTTCTGCAGGCTCTGCCGGCCAGCGGCCGGCACTACCGTTTCCAGGCAATGGGGTAGAGCCGGCCGCTGGCCGGCAGAGCGATGCACCGGGCGACGCCGGGGGCAGCGCCCCGGCGCCTCGTCATTTGCGGCTGTAATGCGCGACCAGGCGGTCGCCGAGCATCTGCAGCAACTGCACCAGGATCAGCAGCAGGACCACGGTAACCAGGGCCACGTCGGTGTGCGAACGCTGGTAGCCATCGCGGAACGCCAGGTCACCAAGGCCGCCGGAACCAATCGCACCGCCCATCGCGGTGAAGCCGATCAGCGCCACGGTGGTGACCGTCGCACCGGCGATCAGGCCGGGGCGCGCCTCGGGCAGCAGCACGCGGGTGACCAGCTGCCAGGTGGTGGCACCCATCGACTGGGTCGCTTCGATCACGCCACGGTCCACTTCGCGCAGTGCGGTTTCGACCAGGCGCGCGTAGAACGGCGCGGCACCGATCACCAGCGGCACGATCGCACCGCGTACCCCCAGCGACGTCCCCATCAGGAACAGGGTGACCGGGATCAGCACGATCATCAGGATGATGAAAGGCACCGAGCGCAACAGGTTCACCACCAGCGCCAGCACGCCGTAGGCGAACGGACGGCGCTTCATCTGCGGCGCGCCGAACAGGTACAGCAGCACGCCCAGCGGCAGGCCGATGGCCAGGGTCAGCGGCAGCGAACCGAGCAGCATCAGCAGGGTGTCGATGGTGGCCTGGCCGATGTCGGCCCACTTGCCCGCATCCAGGTGGCGGAAGAATCCGCCGGCAGTGGCGATGATCATCGACGCAGCTCCTCAACGTGCACGCCGGCAGCCACGAACGCGGCCTGCGCGGCGGACTGGTCACCGCCCACCAGGGCGACCACCAGCTGGCCATACGGGGTGTCCTTGATCCGGTCGATACGGCCGGACAGGATGTTGTAGTCGACCCCGGTCTCCCGCGCGACACTGCCGAGCAGGGGTTCGTAGGTGTCTCCGCCGAGGAAGGTCAGGCGCACGATGCGGCCACCGACAGCATCGAAATCACGGTGCAGCGCGCCTTCATCCACGTGCTCCGATTCGCTGACGAAACGGCGCGTGGTCGGGTGCTGCGGGTGCAGGAACACCCGGGTGACCGGCCCGGTCTCGACCATCTGGCCGGCGTCGAGCACGGCGACACGGTCGCAGACACGGCGGATCACGTCCATCTCGTGGGTGATCAGCACGATCGTCAGGCCCAGCTCGCGATTGATCTTCGACAGCAGCGACAACACCGAGGCGGTGGTCTGCGGGTCCAGCGCACTGGTGGCCTCGTCGCACAGCAGGATCTGCGGGCGTGTCGCCAGCGCACGGGCGATGCCGACGCGCTGCTTCTGGCCACCGGACAGCTGTGCGGGGTACTTCTGCGCATGCGCCTCCAGGCCCACGGTCTGCAGCAACTCGGCCACGCGCGCGTCGATCTCCGCCTTCGGCGTGCCGGCCAGCTCCAGCGGGAAGGCGACATTGCCGGCCACCGTGCGCGACGACAGCAGGTTGAAGTGCTGGAAGATCATGCCGATGCGCCTGCGCAGCGCGCGCAGGCCATCCGCGTCCAGTGCGGTGACATCCTCGCCACCGATCAGCAGGCGACCACCGCTGGGCTCTTCCAGGCGGTTGATCATGCGGATCAGGGTCGACTTGCCGGCGCCGGAATGGCCGATGATGCCGAATACCTCACCGGCCTCGATGGTCAGGTCCAGCGGCTGCAGCGCGCTGACTGCGCGGCCGGCAACGGCATAGGATTTGTGCAGGCGCTGGAACTCGATCACGGGCGTGGCTCACCGGCTGGGTGACGGAAGGGGGCGTGCAGCCTACCAGCGCAGGCGGTCGCGCGCCCGCGCCATGGGCCAGAATGTTATTCCTTTTGGTTCTAAGTCGCCCGCACCCGGTAGTGTCGGCCGCTGGCCGGCACCTGCAGCGATCCCTCCGGGGCAAGGAGTTGCCGGCCAGCGGCCGGCACTACCCCGGCTCAGGGATGATCCAGCGGCTTCGGCGGTTCCTGCCGGTTCACCCGCTCACGGTGCAGCAGGTACAGCCCCGAGGCGACGATGATCGCCGCGCCCACCCAGGTATAGCTGTCCGGCAGCTGGCCCCAGAAGGCCAGGTCCCAGCCGATCACCCACACCAGGCCGCTGTACTCCAACGGCGCGATCATCGACGCCTCGCCCAGCTGGAAGGCCTTGGTCAGTGCGATCTGACCGAGCGCTCCGGCCAGACCCATGCCGGCGATCAGCGGCGCATGCTCCAGCTGCAGCGGCACCCAGCCGGGAAGGGCCAGCAGGCCGGCACCGATGGCCATGATCACCAGGAACCAGACCACCATCGACTGCGAGGTATCGGTGCGGGTGAGCAGGCTGACCGTGATCGCCGCCACCGCATACGCGGTGGCCGCGGCCAGCACCATCAGCCCCGGCACCGAAATGAAGCCGTCCACGCCCGGCCGCAGCACCACCAGCACGCCGACCAGGCCGATGCCGATGGCCACCCAGCGCCGCGGGCCAACCCGCTCACCCAGCAACGGCACCGACAGCGCGGCGATCAGCAGTGGGGCAACGAAATAGATGGTGTAGGCGGTGGACAGCGGCAGGTCACGCAGGGCGAACACGAAGCAGCCGATCATCGCCATGCCGAGCCCACCACGCAGCAGGTGCAGGCCCCAGCGGCGCGGGATCAGCGAGCGCGGGCCGGCGCTGACCAGCACCCAGACCAGCACGAACGGCAACGAAGCCGCACCACGCAGGAAGGTCACTTCCAGGGTCGGATAGCTGGCCGACAGCTGCTTCATGCCAGCATCCATCAGCGAGAAACAGGCGACCGCAGCGACCATCCAGGCCACCGCACGCGAAGGGGAGCGTTGCACATTCATGGCCCATTATCGCCGACAGCACCGGTTTGTAGAGTCGAGCTTGCTCGACTGGCCGTTTTGTAGAGTCGAGCTTGCTCGACTGCTCTTCACAAAGCCGCCGAGCATGGCTCGGCGCTACAAGGGAGGGAGCCAGTCGAGCATGGCTTGTATGTTCCTCCCGGCTCCTACGAGGTATGTAGGAGCCAGGGTGGAGGGACCGTCAAGCATGCATCTGCGGATACTAGCCGACAGACGAGTCGAGCGATCCCCATCCCGCACACGAACGTCGATAAAGGATCGTACGGCCCCCAAAGGGAATCGTCGATGTAGGCAAGCTAACGTCGGTGCGGTACCACCCCAGCCCCTTAAAGATAGCTGGGAGCCGTACAAATGTCTGATTCTCTCGATATTGGCGTGGACGTGGACTCCAAGGAGTTCGTACCGGCAGTGGCCGACCGCAAGGCCGGCGACAGGATCGCCAACACCCGGGCCGGCATAGCCCAGTGGCTCAACACCTTGCCCCAGCGATGCCGGATTGGCATGGAGGCGACGGGGCGGTACTACGAGTTGTTGGCTCGGATGGCTGGCCAGGCAGGCCACGTTGTCTATGTGATCAATCCACGTCTGATCAAGCACTACGGCCGGGCGACGGGCTCGCGTGGCAAGACGGACGCCATGGACGCCGAAGCGATCGCCCGGTACGTGAAGAAGGAGAACGATCGCCTGCGTGAATACGTACCGCGTACCGATGAGCAGCAGCAGATGCACGATTTGCTGCGCAAGCGGCAGACGCTGGTAAAGACACGCGCGCGCCTGGAGCAATCCTTCGGGGTAAGCAAAAGTGCCCCCGGGGAGCTGTCAGATCTGTTCTGCGCTCTGGCTGGGACGCTGTCCGAGCTGGAAAGCGAACTGCAGCGCTTGGGTCGCGATGGAGAGCATGGCACGCTCTACAAGCGCCTGTTGACCATCCCTGGTATCGGCCCCGCCGTCGCCGCTCACCTGATTTACTACATGACGCGCTGGCCGTTGGCCAACGCCAACGCGTGGATCGCCTGCACCGGCCTGGATCCCCGGCCTAACGAGTCTGGCGGCAGAACGGGACGGCGTCGGCTGTCCAAACAGGGCGCGCCAGTGCTGCGCCAGATGCTCTACATGGCCGCCATGGGGCTCAAGCGGTGTCGTCGGGGGCAACCGCTCTACGACGAGCTGTCAAAACGCGGTCACCCCAGCACCGCCGTCTTCAACATCCTGGCCAGAAAGCTGGCCAGGATCGCCTGGGGTGTCTTCAAAAGCGGCCGGGACTTCGATCCGGCCATGCTGAAGGTGGGTCAAGCCTGCTTCCAGCAGGCTTGACCACGAACATAGGATCTCGACTCTACAAAGCGGGCATGCAGGCCGGCACGATAGAATGGCCACCACTGAATCCTGCGGAGCCTCGCCCATGCCTTCCTTCGACGTCGTGTCCGAAGTCGACACCCACGAGCTGACCAACGCCATCGACCAGGCCAACCGCGAACTGGCCACCCGCTTCGACTTCAAGGGCGTGGACGCCAAGTTCGAACGCGATGGCGATGTCATCAACCAGACTGCGCCGACCGAGTTCCAGCTCAAGCAGATGAACGACATCCTGCGCGCACGCCTGGCCGCGCGCGGCATCGACGTGCTCAGCCTGGAGTTCGGCGACATCGAAACCAACCTGGCCCAGGCCCGGCAGAAGATCACCGTCAAGCAGGGCATCGAGCAGAAGATCGCCAAGAAGATCGCGGCGGCACTGAAGGACGCCAAGCTGAAGGTGGAAAGCCAGATCAACGGCGACAAGCTGCGCGTGCAGGGCAAGAAGCGCGACGATCTGCAGGACGCCATCGCCGTACTCAAGGCCGGCAAGTTCGAGCTGCCGCTGCAGTTCAACAACTTCCGCGACTGATGCCCCCGCCGGGCCCTGCCCGGTGGACTACGCGGTCAATCGCGCAGCAGCTTGTACAGCGTGGTACGCGAGATTCCCAACTGGCGTGCGGCCAGGCTGAGGTTGCCGTCAGCGGCCAGGGCCGCGCGACGCGCGGCCTCACGCTGCTGGTCACGCAGCAGCGGCGCGCCTGGATCTGCCGGGGTGCTTCGCACAGTAGACCGGTGCGCCGCGCCCCGCGGCCCCTGCAGACGCTGCAGGTAGACCGCACTGCCCTCGCCCAGCCGGACCCGATGCGCTGCGCCCGGTTGCAGCAGCCGACGCCGTTGCGCCGCACTGGCACCGGCAAACAGCGCTTCCAGACCCAGCAGCGGCAACGGCCCGCGCCGTGGCAGGCCCAGCAGGCGCCGTGCAACGCGGTTGGCTGCACGCAGCTGGCCATCCTCCTGCACCGCCAGCAGTCCCTGCAGCGGTGACGCCAGCCAGCGCGGATCATGTTGCACGGCGAGCAGATGCACGTCGGTGAGGCTGTGGAACAAGCGATTTTCGCTGGCCAGCGCAGCCTGCCGGAAATAGCCCTGCAGCAGCGCGGGATCGCGCTCGCCAAGACCGGTGATATCGATCACTCCGCAGACCCGACCGTCGAGATCGTGCAGTGGCTCGCTCAGGCAGAACACCGGCGCGAACCGCTGCAGGTAGTGTTCGTTGCCGCGCACCAGTGCCGGCACATCGTCGGCCAGGCTGACCGCTGGCGCGGTGGTGCCGATCTCGGTCTCGCCCAGCTGTCGCCCGACCTGGATCGGCCGCAGCAAGGGAGCATCTTCCAGCCCGTGGGCCTGCTGCGCGATCACCATGCCGTCGCGGTTGGCGCAGAACATCGTCCAGCCACGCCCACCGAAGGCCGCCCAGAGCTGTTCCAGCTCCGGCTGCACGCAACGCGCCAGGCGCCGGTCATCGGGATGGGACAGATGGCGGCCATCGCCCAGCAGCGGCCGATAGTCCGGCTCCTGCCCCGGCTGCAGGCCCGCCGCGCGCGAACGCAGCCATGACTGCTGCAGCGGCAGCGGCAACACGCCCAATGAGCGCGCATCGCCGTCGGCGAAAGCGGCACGTGCCGCCACCAGTTGTTGCTGCCCGACTGTCGTGGCCATCATGGACGCAGCGTACACCCGCCAGCGGCAACGCCATGTTACGTCTCGGCAACGGAGCGTTTCCGTTTCAAGACGCGTTCAAACAAAGGGGCAGAGCCGTTATGGAAAACGGATCTGCCCCATGCCGGCCAGCGGCCGGCACAACCAACAGGGGAAACTACGCCGCGATGCGCAGCACCGGCTTCAGGGTGATGCCACGGGTGCTGTCTTCGGCCGCCTGGTTGATCTGTTCCAGCGGATAGAACTTCACCAGTTTGTCGAACGGGAAGCGTCCCTGCTGGAACAGGGTCACCAGCTGCGGAATGAACACCTGCGGCACACTGTCGCCCTCGACGATGCCGCGGATGCTGCGACCGCCGAGCAGCAGGTTGTTCACATCGAAACTGGCGGTGGTGCCCAGCTTCGGCGCACCGACCACGCCCATCATGCCCAGCCCACCGAGCGCTTCGATGCCAGCGGACAGCACGTCCGGACGACCGGTTGATTCCAGCGCGAAGTCAGCACCCCCACCCGTGATCGCACGCACCGCCTCGACCACATCGGTCTCCCGGCTGTTGACCACGTGGGTGGCCCCCAGCTCCAGAGCAAGCTCCAGGCGCGAAGGCACCACGTCGATGGCAATGATGGTGGTGGCCCCGGCCACCTTGGCCGCCATCACCGCGCTCAGGCCCACCGCACCGGCACCATAGCTTGCAAAACTGCTGCCCGACCGCACCTGCAGCGAGTTGAGCACCGCACCGGCACCGGTCTGGATGCCGCACCCCAGCGGGCCCAGCAGTTCCAGTGGTGCGTCATCAGGCACCTTGATCGCATTGATCTCGCGGGCCAGCGCGTAGGTGGCAAACGAGGACTGGGCGAAGAAATGATCGTGCAGCGGCTGGCCCTGCGCATCGGTGATCGCGGTATGGCCGTGGCCATCATCGCCACCGAAGTTCAGGGCGAAGAAATCCCTGCAGTAAGCACCGTGCCCCCCCCGGCAGGGATTGCAGTGACCACAGGCGCCGTAGGTCAGCACCACGTGATCCCCCGCCTTGAGGTCGCGCACGTTCGGGCCAACCGCTTCGACGATGCCCGCCCCCTCATGGCCCAGCACCGCCGGCAGCGGCACCGGATAGTACTGATCGCGCACGATCAGGTCGGTATGGCACAGGCCGGTGGCCACCACCTTCACCAGCACCTCGTCGTCCTGCGGACCGCGCAGCGTCGCCTGCTCGATGACGAAGGGCTGCTCCTTGCCGCGTACCACGGCGGCGGTGATCTCACGCGTTGCGTTGTTGTCGTTCATCGTGATGGCTCCTTCGATCAGATCGGGTAAGCGGGCGCTTCGCCCTTGACGGTCAACCACTGCCACTGGGTGAACTCCTCGCCGTTGGCCGGGCCACCGATGCTGGTGCCGTTGCCGGACGCGCCGACGCCGCCGAAGGGGTTGATCACCTCGTCATTCACGGTCTGGTCGTTGATGTGCAGCAGACCGGTACGCAGGCGCTCGCCGATCTTCAGCGCGCGGCCGACGTTGCTGGACACGATCGCCATCGACAGCCCGTACTCGCTGTCGTTGGCCAGGCGCACGGCTTCGTCGTCATCGTCGAACGGCACCACCACCGCTACCGGCGCGAAGATTTCCTCGCTGAAGGCCGGATTGTCGGCCGCAACGTTGCCGAGCACGGTGGGTGCGAAGAACAGCTCCCGGTGCGTGCCGCCCGCTTCCAGCGTGGCACCGGCCTGCACCGCCTGCTCGACCACGCGTGCAGCATGGTCGCGCTGGCCAGCATTGATCAGCGGGCCGATCGCCACGTCCTCACGTGCCGGGTCGCCTACCTTCAGCGCGTTGGCCTTGGCCACCAGTTTCTGCAGGAACGTGTCATGGATCTTCCGGTGCACCAGCACGCGGCCGGTCGCCATGCAGATCTGGCCCTGGTGCAGGTAGACGCCCCACGCGGTGTTGGCCACCGCCAGGTCCAGGTCCGCATCGTCCAGGATGATCAACGAATTCTTGCCACCCAACTCCAGCGAAACCTTTTTCAGGTGCTTGCCCGCCGCTTCGCCGACCTTGCGCCCGGCGGCGGTGGAACCGGTGAACTGGATCATCGCCACGTGCGGGTCACTGGTCAGCGCGGCCCCGGCCGCGCCATCGCCGGGCAGCATGTGCAGCACGCCTGCCGGCAGGCCCGCCTGCTCGAACAGGCGTGCG
Source organism: Stenotrophomonas sp. 80084_Sma (assembly GCF_056481995.1). Lineage (NCBI taxonomy): Bacteria > Pseudomonadati > Pseudomonadota > Gammaproteobacteria > Lysobacterales > Lysobacteraceae > Stenotrophomonas > Stenotrophomonas sp. 80084_Sma. The sequence continues at coordinate 4,162,364 of NZ_CM151177.1, forward strand.
ATCACCGCGCCACCACACACTGCCGTACGCGGGTCCGGCTTGAGAACCACAGCGTTGCCCAGCGCGATCGCCGGGGCCACCGCACGCATCGCCAGGTAGAGCGGGAAGTTGAACGGCGAAATGACCCCGACCACACCCAGCGGGCGGCGCCGCGCCAGATTCAGCTTGCCCGGCTCGGAGGGCAGGATCTCACCCGTGCTGCGCGACGGCAGTGCGGCGGCCTCGTGCAGCGCCTTGATCGTCACCTTGGCCTCGAAGCCGGCCTTCAGGCGGGTCGAGCCGCTTTCGCGCACCAGCCACTCGACCAGGGTGTCGATGTTTTCTTCGGCCAGACGCGCGGCCTTGCGCAGCACGTCGGCACGCTGTTCGTAGGGCGCCGCCGCCCAAGCCTGCTGCGCCTGTGCCGCGGCAGCCGCCGAACGCGCGATCTGCGCCGGGTCGGCCAGGCCGATCTCGCCCAGCTCCCGGCCAGTGGCCGGTTCAATCACCGGGTGCCGTTGCGGGGCAGCCTGCCAGTGGCCATCAAAGAAGGCGCCGGCCCAGAGGGCGTCCGGCAGCCACGGGGAAGATGCAGTCATGGGTGTCCTCCTGTGTCGTGCATCCATTCCACGCCCGTCGCCCCGGACTGGCAATCGGCCATCCATCGGTAGCGCGCAACGGTTTGAATCTTCAGGAATTTCCAGCTTCGCCACTGTCCAGTTCCTGCACAGTGGACAGCGCAGCACCGGCACACTGCCTACAATGGCGGCCCCGCCAGCCCACGTGCCCGCCATGACCGATTCCCACCTGCCCACCGATGACCCGATCGCCGCCACCCGCCTGTGGCTGGAGCGCATCGTCATCGGCCTGAACCTGTGCCCGTTCGCCAAGGCGGTGTACGTGAAGGACCAGGTCCGCATCGTGCTCAGCGATGCGACCACGCCGGAAGCGCTGGTTGAACAGCTGGCCGAGGAGCTGGTGCTGCTGCGCGATACGCCGGCCGAGCAGATCGACACGACGCTGATCGTGCATCCGCAGGTGCTGACCGATTTCCTCGACTACAACGATTTCCTCGACAACGCCGATGCGGCGATCGAGGCACTGGACCTGCAGGGCATCCTGCAGGTGGCCAGCTTCCACCCGGACTACCAGTTCGATGGCGTGGCCGCGGACGACGCCAGCAACTACACCAACCGCGCACCCTTCCCCACCCTGCACCTGCTGCGCGAAGACAGCGTGGCACGCGCGGTGGATGTCTATCCGGACCCGGACGTGATCGTCGAGCGCAACATCCAGACCCTGGACCGCATCGGCGTGGACGGCTGGCATCGCCGCCTGCGCGGCGAAGACCTGACGTGAGCACGGTGCCGCCGATCGCCGCATGGCCGGCCGCGCCACTGTCGGGCAAGGTTGTGCTGGTCACCGGCGGTGCCAACGGCATCGGCCGTGGTATTGCCCAGGCCGTACTTGGTGCCGGTGGACGCGTGCTGATCGGCGACCTGGACGTGGAGGCCGGAGAAGCGTGTCTGGCGGAATGGCAGCGCGGCGAGGATGCCGCGTTCCAGCGCCTGGACATCACCGACGAAGCCAGCGTGCGCGACTTCATCGCCGTGGCCCTGCAGCGTTTCGGCCGTATCGACGGACTGGTGAACAACGCGGGCATCGCCGGTCCACACGGCACAGAGTTGCAGGATATGGACTGGGACGAGTGGCAGCGCCGGCTGTCGTCACTGCACGGTGCATTCCTGTGCAGCAAGCACACGTTGCCAGCACTGATCGCCAGCGCCGCCGGTGCGATCATCAACATCGCCTCCACCCGCGCCTGGCAATCCGAAGCACACAGCGAAGCCTACGCGGCAGCCAAGGGTGGGCTGGTGGCCTTCACCCATGCACTTGCGATCAGCACCGGCCCGGCGGTGCGGGTGAACAGCATCAGCCCCGGCTGGATCGGCACCACTGCGTGGCAGGCACCCTCACGGCGCCACGCGCCGGAATACTCAGCCATCGACCATGCGCAACACCCGGTCGGCCGGGTCGGCCGCCCCGAAGACATCGGTGCACTGGCGGTGTACCTGCTGTCGTCGCTGTCCGGTTTCACCACCGGCCAGGACTTCATCGTGGACGGCGGCATGACCCGGAAGATGATCTACGCCGAATGACCCCAAGGCGCGACGCCCGGTAGAGGCCAACCTTGGTTGGCCTGGGCTTTTCGCCAACCAAGGTTGGCGCCTACCAAGGCGTTACGCCATGTCCGAACATTCCGGTAGATCCACGCCATGCGTGGATCGCGGTAACGTGCCAACCAAGGTTGGCACCTACCAAACACCTTACGCCATGCCCGAGTGGCGCAGCAGCGCGTCGATCTGAGGCGCGCGGCCGCGGAAGGCCTTGAAGTTCTCCGCCGCCGGGCGGCTGCCACCACGCGACAGGATCTCTTCGCGGAAGCGCGCGCCGGTTTCAGCCAGCGCCTGCGGCGCCTCCTCGAACGCCGCATAGGCATCGGCGCTCAGCACCTCGGCCCACTTGTAGCTGTAGTAACCGGCTGCGTAGCCGCCGGCGAAGATGTGGCTGAACTGATGCGGGAAGCGGTTCCAGACCGGCGGGTGGTTCACCGCCACTTCCGCGCGCACACGATCGAGCAGTGCCAGCACGCTGTCCTGCGCCGGCTCGAACTGGCTGTGCAGCAGCATGTCGAACAGGCCGAACTCCAGCTGGCGAACGGTGGCCATGCCGCTGTGGAAATTGCGCGCGGCCAGCATGCGCTCGTACAGCGCGCGCGGCAGCGGCTCACCCGTTTCAACATGCGCGGTCATGCCCTGCAGGTGGTCCCATTCCCAGCAGAAGTTCTCCATGAACTGGCTGGGCAGCTCCACCGCGTCCCATTCCACGCCGTTGATGCCGGCCACACCCAGTTCGCCGATGCGGGTCAGCAGCTGGTGCAGGCCGTGGCCCATCTCATGGAACAACGTGGTTACTTCGTTGTGGCTGAAGGTCGCCGGCTTGCCGTGGGCACCACGGCCGAAGTTGCACACCAGGTAGACCAGCGGCGTCTGCACGCTGCCATCCCCACGCACGCGACGGTTGCGGCAATCGTCCATCCACGCGCCACCGCGCTTGCCTTCGCGCGCGTACAAGTCCAGGTAGAACTGGCCAACCAGCGCGCCCTGCGCATCGACCAGGCGGAAGAAGCGCACATCCTCGTGCCACACCGGCGCGCTGTCCTCCTGCACGCGCAGGCCGTACAGCTGCTCGATTACCGAGAACAGGCCGCCCAGCACCTTCGGTTCGGTGAAGTACTGCTTCACTTCCTGTTCGGAATAGCTGTAACGCGCCTGCTTCAGGCGATCGGCAGCGAATGCCAGGTCCCAGGCCTGCAGGCTGTCGATACCGAGTTGCTCGCGTGCGAACTGTTCCAGTTCAGCACGGTCCTTGGCCGCGAACGGCTTGGCGCGCGAGGCCAGGTCGCGCAGGAAACCGAGCACCTCGGCCGGGTCCTGCGCCATCTTGGTGGCCACCGAATAGTCACCATACGAACCGAAGCCGAGCAGTGCGGCGAGTTCCGCGCGCAGGGCGAGGATGCGGTCGATGTTGCCGCTGTTGTCCAGCGTGTCATCGCCGAATTCGGACGCACGCTGTGCGCTGGCACGGTACAGGATCTCGCGCAGGTCGCGGTCCTCACCCCAAGTCTGCACCGGCAGGTAGCACGGCATCTGCAGGGTCAGTTTCCAGCCAGACTTGCCGTCCTTCTGTGCTGCGGCATGCGCGGCGGCCTTCACGTCTTCCGGCAGGCCGTTCAGTCGCGCTTCGTCCTCGATGATCAGCGACCACGCGTCGGTAGCGTCGAGCACGTTCTGCGAGAACTTCGCCGACAGTGCCGACAGCTCCTCCTTGATCGCCGCGAAGCGCTGCTGTGCCTCGGGCGCCAGCTCGGCACCGCCAAGGCGGAAGTCACGCAGCGTGTTGTCCAGCACCTTGCGCTGGGCCTCGTCGAAGCCCGCGGCCTCCGCGCTGGCGGCCAGCGTCTGGTACTGCCGGTACAACGCCAGGTTCTGGCTGAGCGCGCTGGCGAAGCGGGTCACCCGCGGCAGGTTGCTGTTGTAGGCCTCGCGCAGTTCCGGGGTGTTGACCACGCCCTGCAGGTGGCCGACCAGGCCCCAGGCGCGCCACAGGCGCTCGGTGGCATCGTCCAGCGGGGCAACGAAGGTCTCCCAGCGCACCGGCTGCACCTGCTCGGCCGTGCTGACGGCGGCTTCGGCCTCGGCCAGCAGCACGTCCAGCGCCGGCGCCACGTGCTCGGGGCGAATCGCCTCGAAGCGCGGCAGGCCGGAAAAATCGAGCAGGGGGTTGGCAACGGTCACGGCAGATCTCCAGGGTACGGGCCCGGCGGGCGGGCAGCATGCAGGATATGGCGCTGGCAGGCGGGGCTGACAAGGGGGCACGGCCCGGCATTCACGTCGGCCTTACGGTCCCGCGCTGAAGCTCTGGCTGCGGGGGAGTCCGCAGCGGTACGCACCGAACGAGGCCCTACATGGAAGGTCTGGCTGCAGTTGCATCCGCCTCACCGGCCCGGTCACTGGCATTGTCCGCCAGCCCGGCCGAACTGACCTGGATCGCCGCATTGTGCGATGCCGGCGACGACGCCCCGCGTCACCTGCATCAACTGCAGGCAGTGCTGCAGCAGGGCGGCACGTTCAACGATGCCCAGGAGTGGTACCCGTTCGAGGTGATCGAGCGCGGCGCCAGCCAACTGCGGCTGGGCCATGAGCGCGAGTTCGTGATCTGCGTGCTGCTGTGGCTGCAGGCGCTGGCCCAGGGCCGTGCCAGCATCCTGGACCCGAGCCTGCATCTGGATGATCGCGCGATGGACATCGAGGCCTTGCCCGATGCGCTGCGCGATGCAGTACTGGATGCGTTCACCGCGGCGGGGTACTGATCGGGGTACGACACACCGCTGCGCTCGCCGGGCATGGCCCGGCGGAAACGCCTGCCGGCTACAACGCTTCCAGGCTGCACCACGGCAGTTCGGGCAGTCCCTGCCCAGCCACCGCCGCTGCCAGCTGTGCATCGGCGCCGTCGACATCGATGCCCTGGCGCGCGTACCACGCCGGGTCGTAATAGCTCTGCGCGTAGCGCTCGCCACTGTCGCACAGGATGCTGACAATGCTGCCCTGGTGGCCCGCGTCTCGCATCCACTGCGCGGCCTGCAGCACACCGATGAAGTTGGTGCCGGTGGAGCCACCGACACGGCGGCCGAGCTGGCGGCTGACATGGCGCATCGCGGCCAGGCTCAGCGCGTCGGGCACCTTCACCATCGCATCGACGCTGGTCGGGATGAAGCTCGGCTCCACCCGCGGCCGGCCGATGCCTTCCACGCGCGAACCACCACTGCAGGTCAGGCCACGCCAGTCCTGCTCACCGGCCACGGCGGCCTGGTAACCGTCGAAGAACACCGACACTTCCGGGTCTGCACAGAGGATGCGGGTGTCGTGCCGGCGGTAGCTGACATAGCGGCCCAGCGTGGCCGCAGTACCGCCGGTACCGGGGCTGCACACGATCCATTCCGGAACCGGGCTGGGCTCCTCGGCCATCTGCTTGAAGATGGACTCGGCAATGTTGTTGTTGGCGCGCCAGTCGGTCGCCCGCTCGGCATAGGTGAACTGGTCCATGAAGTGGCCACCGGTTTCGCGGGCCAGCTTCTCCGATTCACCGTTGAGTTCGCAGGCGCGCTCGACCAGGTGGCAGCGGCCCCCGTGGAACTCGATGGCGGCGATCTTCTCCGGCGAGGTCGTGGCCGGAATCACCGCGATGAACGGCACCCCCAGCAGGCGCGCGAAATAGGCTTCGGAGACGGCGGTCGAGCCGCTGGAGGCCTCGATCACCGGCCGTCCTTCGCGCAGCCAGCCGTTGGTCAACGCATACAGGAACAGCGAGCGCGCCAGCCGGTGCTTGAGGCTGCCGGTGGGATGGCTCGATTCATCCTTCAGGTACACATCGATGCCCGCGAACCCGGGCAGCGCCAGCGGGATAAGGTGGGTATCGGCGGAACGGTTGAAATCGGCTTCGATCTTGCGGATGGCGGCAGCCACCCATTCACGCTGCGACATGGCGGGCAATGCTCAGAACGGAACGGTGCGATCCGCCCATTGTACGTCGCGGTGCCGTCAGGTAACGGCCGGTAGAATGGCCCATCCGGCCAGCAACGGCCCTGTCTGAAGGACCTCCCCCATGACCATTCCCGCCCTGCGCGATGTCCCCGGCGTCGCCGCCCAGGCCCCGGCCGAGACCACCGGCTTCGTGTTCAACCACACCATGCTGCGGGTGAAGGACATCACCGCCTCGCTGGACTTCTACACCCGCGTGCTCGGCTACCAGCTGATCGACAAGCGCGACTTCCCGGACGCCCAGTTCAGCCTGTACTTCCTGGCCTACGTACCGGCCGGCGCGGTGGTGCCGGAAGACGACAGCCAGCGCCGCGTGTGGATGGCCGGCCTGCCGGGCGTGCTGGAACTGACCCACAACCACGGTACCGAGAGCCAGGACGGCGCGGTCTACCACGACGGCAACAGCGACCCGCGCGGCTTCGGCCACATCTGCGTGTCGGTGCCGGACATCGAGGCGGCCTGCCAGCGCTTCGAGGACCTGGGCGTGACCTTCCAGAAGCGCCTGACCGACGGCCGCATGAAGAACCTGGCCTTCATCAAGGACCCGGACGGCTACTGGGTCGAGATCATCGCCAACGTCTGACCCAAAAAGGGGACGGAGGGGATTAAGTCGTTTCTGGCACTATTGGCTGGAAGCGACTTAATCCCCTCCGTCCCCTTTTTTGCGAGGTTCGTATGGAAACGATGGAACTGCACCGCGGGCGACTGATCGACCACATCCAGCTGGTCGTACGCGACCTGGCCGCCAGCCGGCGCTTCTACCAGGCGGTGTTCGACACGATCGGCATCCCGATCGCCGGCGAAGGCGAGGATTACTTCTGGGCCGATGAGCTGTTCATTTCCAGCGCCAGCAGCGAGGCCGCCGCCGGCCAGCTGACCGGCCGCCACCACCTGGCATTCCAGGCGCGCGACAGCGCCACCGTCGATGCCTTCCACACCGCGGCCACCGCCGCCGGAGGCAAGGACAACGGCGCACCCGGCGAGCGCCCCTACCATCCCGGCTACTACGGCGCCTTCGTGCTCGATCCGGATGGCAACAACATCGAAGTGGTCTATCACGGTCCGGCGAACTACAGTGCCGATTCGGTGAAGGTCACTTTCTGATATCACCGAAGCCGTGAACGAAGAAGCCGGGCAATGCCCGGCTTCTCTGCTTCCAGCGCTGCAGCCCTCAGTGGGCGGCCATGTAGATGTCCTGCAGCACGGCCTTTTCCAGCTCCAGCTCGCCCAGCAGGTTCTTCACGATGTCGCCCAGGCTGAGGATGCCAACCAGCAGGGTGCCTTCGGTGACCATCAGATGACGGCGCCGCGAGTAAGTCATCAGCGACATGGCCTGCTTCAGGGTCGCTTCCGGCGCAATGCCTTCCAGACCGGTGGACGGCAGGCTGGAAATCACCCGGCGGCCGGCCTGCGGGCCGTCGTCGGCCAGGGTGCGCACGATGTCCTTCTCGGAAATGATGCCGACCGGGGCATCGTCCTTCATCACCACCAGCGCAGCGATCTTGTTCGCGCTCATCTTGTGGGCGGCGGCACCGATGGTGTCTTCGGCGTCGATGGTGATGACAGCTTCTTTCTTGGATTGCAGGAGTTCGCGGACGTTCATTCTTGTTTCCTGGTGCAGGTCACTGAAGTCAAAAAAGTGTGCTCTTCCGATACGCCCCCTCCCCGGGAACAGACCTTTCAGCGCACGTCTGGCGCACCCGGCTGCCGCTTGGAATGGATCGGCAGACGATGTGCTGCAACGCGAACGAGGTGGGTTCAACCGCTCAACCCGGCCCTCGGTCAAATCGATTCTACGACTGCGACCATCGGTCACTACCGGCATCGATAGGACAGTTCGTCGTGGGAACCAACTGACGATTCAGAGAATGGCACCGCGGCTGAAACCGCCGCTGAATACAGGCGATGTCGCGCATTAAAGATTGATTGCCTGCTGCCGACAGCGGACAGAACACCCGGCGGCTGTCCCACTTGGCACGACCACCGGCGCAAACGAAAGGGGCCCACGTGGGGCCCCTTTCGCATGCAGCTTCCAGCGGTTCCGGCGGAGTTACTCCACCGTCACGCTCTTGGCCAAGTTGCGCGGCTTGTCCACGTCGGTGCCACGTGCCAGTGCGGTGTGGTACGCCAGCAGCTGCACCGGGATGGTGTGCACGATGGGGCTGAGCACGCCGGCATGGCGCGGCGTACGGATCACATGCACGCCTTCGGACTCGTTGAAGTTGCTGTCCTGGTCGGCGAACACGAACAGCTCGCCGCCGCGCGCGCGTACTTCCTGCATGTTCGACTTCACCTTCTCCAGCAGGCTGTCGTTGGGCGCGATCACCACTACCGGCATGTCCTCGTCCACCAGCGCCAGCGGGCCATGCTTCAGCTCGCCCGCCGGATAGGCCTCGGCGTGGATGTAGGAGATTTCCTTGAGCTTGAGCGCGCCTTCCAGCGCGATCGGGTAATGCAGGCCACGCCCCAGGAACAGTGCGCTGCTCTTGCGCGCGAAACGCTCGGCCCAGGCGGCGATCTGCGGCTCCATGTTCAGCGCGTGCTGCACGCTGCCCGGCAGGAAGCGCAGCTGCTCCAGGTAGTCCGCTTCCTGCGCCGCGTCGATGCGGCCATGCAGCTTGCCCAGCACCACGGTCAGCTGGAACAGTGCGGCCAGCTGGGTGGTGAAGGCCTTGGTCGACGCCACGCCGATCTCGGCGCCGGCACGGGTATAGCAGACCAGCTCGCTGGCGCGCGGAATCGCGCTTTCCGGCACATTGCAGATCGACAGCGTGTGCTTGTGGCCCAGCGACTTGGCGTACTTCAGCGCTTCCATCGTATCCAGCGTTTCGCCGGACTGGGAGATGGTGACGATCAGGTGCTTCGGGTTGGCATACGCGGCGCGGTAGCGGTACTCGCTGGCGATCTCCACGCTGCACGGCAGCCCGGCGATGGCTTCGATCCAGTAGCGCGCGGTCAGGCCGGCGTAATAGCTGGTGCCGCAGGCGATGATCTGCACGCCTTCGATGCCTGACAGCACGGCCTCGGCATTCTTGCCGAACAGTTCGGCCGGGAAACCACCGGCGTCGATCGCTGCCTCGATGGTGTCGCCCAGCGCGCGCGGCTGCTCGTGGATTTCCTTCTGCATGAAGTGGCGGTACGGGCCCAGCTCCAGCGATGCCAGCGATACGTCGGACAGGTGCACCTCGCGCTCGATCGGCTGGTCATGCTCATCGAAGATGCGCACGCCGTCGCGGCGGATTTCGGCGGTGTCGCCCTCTTCCAGGAAGATCACCTTGCGGGTGGCCGAGATCACCGCCGAAACGTCGGACGCCACGAAGTTCTCGCCCTCGCCCAGGCCGATCAGCAGCGGGCAGCCCATGCGCGCGCAGACGAAGCGTTCCGGCTCGGCGCGGCTGACCACAGCCAGTGCGTAGGCACCGGTCAGCTCCTTCACCGTGTGCTGCAGCGCCACCAGCAGGTCGTCGCCGTCCTTCAGGTGGTGATGGATCAGGTGCGCGATGACTTCGGTGTCGGTCTGCGACTCGAAGGTGTAACCCAGGGCACGCAGCTTCTCGCGCTGCTCCTCGTGATTTTCAATGATGCCGTTGTGCACCAGTGCCACGCCGTGGCTGATGTGCGGATGCGCGTTGGCCTCGGTGACACCACCGTGGGTGGCCCAGCGGGTGTGGCCGATGCCCAGCACTGCATTGAAGCCCTTGGCCTCGGCCGCAGTGGCCATTTCCGACACACGGCCGGTACGACGCACGCGGCGCACATCCGGCCGTTCGGCATGGTCGATCACCGCGATGCCCGAGGAATCGTAACCACGGTACTCAAGGCGCTTCAGGCCTTCGATCAGCACCGGCACTACGTCGCGATCAGCGATCGCACCCACGATTCCACACATGTCACGCGTTTCCTTGAAGACGATCGCCGCATTCTAGCCTGCGGGCCCGCGCTCCCCCTCCTGTCCGCTTAATGAAAGTGTCCGGAAAGGTGTCCGCGGACACCCGGACACTTCAGGGCGCCTCCCAACCCATTGACCCACAAGGAAATAAAGTTGGCACGCTACGTGCTTGGTACCCACTACCACCGTCAGGCACGCACCCGATGATCCGCGACACCTCCGCACAGGACCAGATCGTTTCCTCCGCCCCGGCCGGCACCACCCGCGCCAACTGGCAGCGTTACCGCTGGCCGGCACTGGGCGCCATCGCGCTGCTGGCCGGCATCGGCTGGGCCGTGTACGCCTGGTCCAACGCCAGCCGCTCCTACGACAGCAGCCGCGTGCGCATCGCCGAAGTGAAGCGCGGTGACCTGGTCCGCGACATCGCCGCCGACGGCCGCGTGATCGCCGCCAACAGCCCGATCCTGTACGCCATCTCGGCCGGTACCGTGGACCTGAAAGTCGTTGCCGGTGACGTGGTCAAGAAGGACCAGGAGCTGGCGGTCATCGACAGCCCGGAACTGCGCAGCAAGCTGGCCCAGGAGCAGGCCACCCTGGCCGGCCTGGAAGCCGAGGCCAGCCGCGCCGCGCTGGACGCCACCCTGGCCCGCGCCAAGTCGCGCAAGGAAACCGACCAGGCCACCATCGAGCGCCAGGCCGCCGACCGCGACCTGCAGCGCTACCAGCGCGGTTACGACGGCGGTGCAGTACCGCAGATCGATCTGGCCAAGGCCAAGGACTCGCTGAAGAAGGCCGATATCACCCTGGCCAACGCCACCACCGATGCCCGCCTGCAGAGCCAGGGCGCGGACCTGGACGCCCGCAACAAGCGCCTGCTGGCCGACCGCCAGAAGGCGGTGGTGGCCGAGGTGCAGCGCCAGGTGGACGCGCTGACCCTGCGCGCACCGTTCGACGGCCAGGTCGGCCAGGTGCAGGCCGTCCAGTCCACCAACCTGGCCGCCAATGCGCCCGTGCTGGGCGTGGTCGACCTGTCCAAGTTCGAGGTCGAGATCAAGGTGCCGGAGAGCTTCGCCCGCGACCTGGCGATCGGCATGCCGGCGCAGCTGACCGGCGGCAACGGCAAGCCGTTCCCGGGCGAGATCAGTGCGGTGTCGCCGGAAGTGGTCAACGGCGAGGTCAACGCCCGCGTGCGCTTCGCCAGCGCGCAGCCGGAAGGCCTGCGCCAGAGCCAGCGGATGTCGGTGCGCGTGCTGCTCGACACCCGCAAGGACGTGCTGAAGGTTGAGCGCGGCCCGTTCGTCGAACAGGGCAACGGCATCGCCTACGTGATGGATGGCCGCACCGCAGTGCGGCGTCCGGTGGAACTGGGCGTCAGCAGCCTGGGCGAAGTGGAAATCAAGTCGGGTGTGCAGCCGGGCGACCGCATCGTGGTCTCTGGCAGCGACCTGTTCAAGGACGCCGAACGCGTCTCCGTCAACTGATACCTGATACCTGAATCCTGGAGAGAGGACACCCCATGTACATGCTCGAAATGCGTTCGGTCGCCAAGGTCTTCCGCACCGAACAGGTGGAAACCCACGCACTGCGCTCGCTGGAACTGCAGGTCAAGGAAGGCGAGTTCGTCGCCGTCACCGGCCCGTCAGGCTCCGGCAAGACCACCTTCCTCAATATCGCCGGCCTGCTGGAAACCTTCACCAGCGGCACCTACATGCTGGACGGCCAGGACGTGAGCACGCTGGGCGACGACGCCCGCAGCCGCCTGCGCAACCAGAAGATCGGCTTCATCTTCCAGGGCTTCAACCTGATCCCCGACCTGAACCTGTTCGACAACGTCGACGTGCCGCTGCGCTACAGGAAGATGAGCGCCAACGAGCGCCGCGAACGTATCGAGAAGGCGCTGAGCCAGGTCGGCCTCGGCTCGCGCATGAAGCATTATCCGAATGAACTGTCGGGTGGCCAGCAGCAGCGCGCGGCCATCGCGCGTGCGCTTGCCGGCAGCCCGCGCCTGCTGCTGGCCGACGAACCGACCGGCAACCTGGACACACAGATGGCCCGCGGCGTGATGGAACTGCTGGAGGAGATCAACGCTGCCGGCACCACCATCGTGATGGTCACCCACGACCCGGAACTGGCTGCGCGCGCGCAGCGCAACGTGCACATCGTCGATGGCCAGGTGACCGACCTGGTGCGCGAGCCGGTGCTGGCCACCCCGCCGCGCCACATCGTCGCCGTCAACGAGTGAGGGCCCGACCATGTTCGCCTACTACGCCCGATTGGCGGTGCGCAGCTTCCGCCGCAACAAGGTACTGACCGCGCTGATGGTGATCGCTATCGCGCTCGGCATCGGCGCCTCGATGACCACGTTGACCGTGTTCCACGTGCTGTCCGGTGACCCGATTCCCGGCAAGAGTGACCAGCTGTTCTATGTGCAGGTCGAGCCGCGTCCGCGTGGCGGCTATACCCCGGGTGAGGAGCCTGAGGAACAGATGACCCGGCGCGATGCCGAGACCCTGCTGCGCGAGAAGCGCGGCGTCCGCCAGGCGATGATGAGTGCGGGCGGCGGCACGGTGGAACCGGAGCTCAGCACGCTCAAGCCGTTCTCGGTGGATACGCGCTGGACGTCGGCTGATTTCTTCCCGATGTTCGACGTGCCGATGCAGTACGGGCGCGCCTGGAGCAGCAGCGACGATGAGAGCCGCAGCCGCGTGGTGGTGCTGTCGAAAGCGATCAACGACAAACTGTTCCAGGGTGCCGACAGCACGGGTCGCGAGATCCGCCTGAGTGGCCATTCACTGCGGGTGATCGGCGTGATGAAGAAGTGGAACCCCGAACCCCACTTCTTCGATCTGACCACCGGCAACTACGGCAAGGATGAAGACCTGCTGGTGCCGTTCTCGACCGCGATGGACCTGGAGTTCGGCAGCAACGGCAACATGAACTGCTTTGGCGAGAATCCCGATGGCAGCAGCAACTCGATCAGCGCGCCGTGCAGCTGGATCCAGTACTGGGTAGAGCTGGACCCTGCCAAGGTCGAGGACTACCGCAGCTACCTGGTCAACTACTCGGACCAGCAGCGTGCAGCAGGGCGTTTCGAGCGTCCCACCAACGTGCGGCTTCGCCCGGTAATGGAGTGGTTGACGTTCAAGAACGCCGTGCCCAGCGACGTGCGCCTGCAGATGTGGCTGGCACTGGGCTTCCTCGGCGTCTGCCTGGTCAACACGGTGGGCCTGCTGCTGGCCAAGTTCCTGCGCCGCAGCGGCGAAATCGGCGTGCGTCGCGCCCTCGGCGCCAGCCGGGGGCAGATCTTCCTGCAGTGCCTGGTGGAAGCTGGTGCAATCGGCGTTGCCGGCGGTGTGCTCGGCATCGGCCTGGCCCTGCTTGGACTGTACGCGGTACGCCAGCAACCCGTGGACTACGCGGATCTCGCCCACCTGGACGGCAGCATGCTGCTGCTGGCCATCGGCCTGACCCTGTTCGCCAGTCTCGCCGCCGGTTTCCTGCCCGCCTGGCGCGCGATGCAGGTCACCCCGGCCATCCAGCTCAAGTCGCAGTAAGCACGAGTACGAGGACCTCCCATGGATATCCGCCCCATCCTCAGCACCCTGCGCCGGCACAAGACGGCCGCCGCCCTGATCGTGCTGGAAGTCGCCCTGACCTGCGCCATCGTCTGCAACGCCCTGTTCCTGGTCACCCAGCGCGTGGAACGGATCAGCCAGACCAGCGGCCTGGCCGAGAACGAACTGGTGTTCGTCCGGGTCAGCGGCATCGGCAAACAGACCAACGGTCAGTCCCGCACTCTGGAAGACCTGTCTGCCCTGCGTGCGGTGCCCGGCGTGACTGCCGCAGCCAAGGTCAACCAGCTGCCGTTCCGCCCGAACTCCTCCAATACCAGCGTTTCGCTTAAACAGGAGCAGGAGCGTCCGACCGCCTTCGTCACCATGTACATGTTCGGCGAAGGCGGACTGCCCACGCTTGGACTGCAGCTGACCGCCGGCCGTGACTTCCAGTCCAGCGAGTACAGCAACTTCGAGGACGCACAGAAGAACGCCTCGTCCAATACGGCGTCCTCGGTGATCATCAGCCGCACCCTCGCTGACAAGCTGTACCCGGGCGAGAATGCACTGGGCAAGACGTTCTACATGGGCAAGCAGCCGCTGCACGTGGTCGGCATCGTCGCCGCACTGGCAACGCCCACCGACTACAACAACAACACCACGCTGTCGATGGTGCTGCCGGTGCGAACTGATTTCACCCAGGGCCCCTATGTGCTGCGTACCGCCCCGGAACGGCGCGAGGAAGTACTCAAGGGTGCGATCGCCGCGCTTGAACGCAATGACCCCAATCGACTGGTGCGCGAGAAGGAGACCTACGAGGATCAGCGCAAGGACTACTTCAAGAACGACCGCGCGATGGTCGGTCTGCTGATCACCGTCTGCGTCTCGTTGCTGGTGGTCACCGCGCTGGGCATCATCGGCCTGGCCAGCTTCTGGGTGCAGCAGCGCAGCAAGCAGATCGGCATCCGCCGTGCGCTGGGCGCGACCCGCGGGCAGATCCTGCGCTACTTCCAGACCGAGAACTTCCTGCTGGCCACGCTGGGCATCGTGCTGGGCATGCTGGCGGCCTACGCGATCAATCTGGCCTTGATGAATCTGTACGAGCTGCCGCGCATGCCGCTGCTGTACCTGCCGCTGGGTGCACTGCTGCTGTGGGCACTGGGCCAGATCGCCGTGTTCGGCCCGGCCCGCCGGGCTGCGGCTGTCCCGCCGGCGGTCGCCACCCGGGGCACCTGAGGCTCCGCTCCAGACAGGCCGGGCCGTGTCGATGGCCCGGCCTCCGGCCTTCCCCGAGGGCCGCTCCTGCACAGCCACGGGTTTCGCTATGCTTGATGGGTGGCGCCGGGCTCTCCCGGTGCGTGGACACGAACGGCTCCAACGGCGCCGCCCATCCCTTTCTGCAGAACCGCTTGATGCCTGCGATCCTGATCATCGACGACAACGCCAGCGTGGGTACCGCGCTGGACGTGCTGTTCTCCCTGCACGACATCGACACCCTGCAGGCGCAGAGCCCGTCCGAAGGGCTGGCCCTGCTGGAGTCGCAGCCGGTCGACCTGGTGATCCAGGACATGAACTTCAGCGAGGACACCACCTCCGGCGAAGAAGGCGAGGCCCTGTTCGCGCAGATCCGCGCGCGCCATCCCGATCTGCCGGTGATCCTGCTGACCGCCTGGACCCACCTCAGCAGCGCGGTGGATCTGGTCAAGGCCGGTGCGGCCGACTACCTGGCCAAGCCCTGGGACGACCGCAAGCTGATGACCACGGTCAACAACCTGCTGGAACTGTCCGAGGCGCGCCGCGAACTGGACCGGCGCCGCAGCCGTGAACTGCGCCAGCGCAATGCGCTGGAAGAGAAGTATGACCTGTGCGGCGCGGTCTTCGCCGACCCTGCCAGCGAGCGCGTCATCGCTCTCGCCTGCCAGGTCGCACGCTCGGAACTGCCGGTACTGATCACCGGCGCGAACGGTGCCGGCAAGGAGAAGATCGCGCAGATCATCCAGGCCAATTCCCTGGTGGCCAAGGGTCCATTCGTGGCGGTCAACTGTGGCGCGCTGCCTTCGGAACTGATCGAGGCCGAACTGTTCGGTGCCGAGGCCGGTGCGTATACCGGCGCCAACAAGGCGCGCGAAGGCAAGTTCGAGGCCGCCGATGGTGGCACCCTGTTCCTGGATGAGATCGGCAACCTGTCGCTGGGCGGGCAGATGAAGCTGCTGCGTGTGCTGGAAACCGGCCGCTTCGAGCGCCTGGGCTCCAACCGCGAACGCCAGGTCAAGGTCCGCGTGGTCAGCGCGACCAATGCCGACCTGCCGGCGATGATCCGCGACGGCACCTTCCGCGAAGACCTCTACTACCGCCTCAACACGGTGGAACTGGTGCTGCCGCCGCTGGCCGATCGCCCGGGCGACATCGTGCCGCTGGCGGAGCGCTTCCTGACCGCTGGCAAGCCCCTGTCCAGCGCCGCCACCGCCGCCCTGCAGCGGCACCCGTGGCCAGGCAACGTGCGCGAACTGCGCAACGTGATCCAGCGCGCCGAACTGCTGGCCACCGGCAACCGCATTGAAGTGGCCGATCTCAATCTGCCGCGCGCAGCCGCCGCACCGCGCCCGGCCCCCAGTGCGGGCAATGACCCCGACCGCGCGCGCATCGAAGAGGTACTGGCGCGCAACCATGGCGTCATCGCCCAGGCCGCCGCCGAACTCGGCCTGAGCCGCCAGGCGCTGTACCGGCGCATGGACCGCCACGGTATCCCGCGCGAATGAAACGGCGCTCGTTCACTTTCCGCCTGTTCCTGCGCCTGCTGCCGGTGCTGGCGCTGGCCGCCGCGTTGCCGTGGCTGCTGGCCTACTGGATGGACCATGGTTGGGTGGTGACCACGGTGTCGGCGTTGATCCTGCTGTCGCTGATGTGGTGGACCCTGCGTCGCGCTACCGCCCCGGTGCGGTCACTGATGCGGGCCCTGGCGGGCACCACCAGCAGCTATCGCGACGGCGAATACAACTTCGGCGTGCACTGGCCCGGCAATGACGAGCTCGGCGACCTGGTGCAGGCACACCGCGAACTGGGCGATGTGCTGCGTGCACAGCGGCAGGGCCTGGTGCAACGCGAACTTCTGCTGGACACGATGGTGCAGAACACGCCGGTGGCGATGCTGCTGATCGCCTCGGGCGGTGATGGCATCGCCCGCGTGGTGTTCTCCAATCTGGCTGCGCGCAAGCTGCTGCATGGCGGCTGGAAGCTGGAAGGCCAGCGCTTGGAGGACGTGCTGGAACAGGTGCCGGTGGAGCTGCGCGATGCCATCGCCCGCGGTGGCGACAGCCTGTTCGCGGTGCATGCCGAGGGCGAGGACGGCGATGAGGACGACGAGCAGGTGTACCACCTCTCGCGCCGCGCCTTCCAGCTCAATGGTCGTCCGCACGACCTGCTGCTGGTGCGCCTGCTGACCGCCGAGCTGCGCCGCCAGGAAGTACAGACCTGGAAGAAGGTGATCCGGGTGATCAGCCACGAGCTCAACAACTCGCTGGCACCGATTGCCTCGCTGGCCCACTCCGGCGGTGTACTGGTGCAGCGTGAGCGCTTTGACCGGCTGCCGGAGATCTTCACCACCATCGAGGATCGTGCACGCCACCTGGAAGGCTTCATCCGCGGCTATGCGCGCTTTGCCAAGCTGCCGCAACCGCAGTTGCAGACCGTGCACTGGGCCCCCTTCCTGTCCAGCCTGCGCCAGCAGATCCCATTCGGCATGGAACGTGAGCCGGACGAGGAACTGAGCAGCCGCATCGACATCGCCCAGTTCGGGCAGGCACTGCTGAACCTGTTGAAGAACGCGCACGAAGCCTGCGCCGAAGCAGAACCGCCCAACGACGACGTACAGGTGCAACTCACGCGGCTGCCGCAGTGGCTGCGCCTGGACGTACTGGATCGCGGCAAGGGCATGAACGAGCAGGTGCTGCAGAATGCGCTGATGCCGTTCTATTCGACCAAGCGCAATGGTACCGGGCTGGGCTTGGCCTTGACCCGCGAGATCGTGGAAGCGCATGGCGGCCGGGTATCACTGCAGAATCGCGGCGATGGCGGGTTGTGCGTGTCGATCCTGTTGCCGGTGGGTTGAGCGGGTAGGTCCACGCCATGCGCGGATGTGCCGACCAAGGTCGGCACCTACCAAACCTGCCGCATCGCCACCCGCAGGTGCATCGGGAACCCGAGCGCAGCCTCTTCGGCCATCACCGCGCGCAGGCCATCGTTCCACTGCGCCTCGGGCACTACGTCGAATCCTTCGCTGGCATAGAAGGCCGCATTCCACGGCACATCGGACAGCGTGGTCAGCACCGCGGCCGCGTAGCCTCCCACCCTCGCCTGCGCCAAGGCATGGCGCAGCAAAGCGCGGCCGTGGCCACGCCGCGCGTGTGCGGGATCCACGTCCATCTGCAGCACATGGAATTCACCGCAGAGTTCGCCGGCCAGCAGGTAACCCGCGATACCACCGTCAGCCGCATCCACCACCCACAACTGGCCACGTTGAAGGCCATCCTGCAGCGTCTGCAGGTCCAGCCCATGGCCGGCGAACACCGTGTAGGCCGGGTGGCCCTTCAGCAGTTCGCCGGCACGTTGTTCAATTGCCGGCAGCATGCCGAGTTCGTCGGCATGCGGGATGCGTGGCTCAGGACTTCTTGAGCGGGCGCTTCCAGCCATCGATGGTTTCCTGTCGTGCACGTGCCAGTGTCAGCTTGCCATCCGGAGCGTCGCGGGTGATGACCGAACCGGCGGCAATCGTCGCGCTGTCGCCAATGGTCACCGGCGCTACCAGCGAACTGTTGGAACCAATGAAGGCGTTGTCGCCGATGGTGGTGGTCGACTTGTTCACGCCGTCGTAGTTGCAGGTGATGGTGCCGGCACCGATGTTCACCTTGCTGCCGATCACCGCATCGCCCAGGTAGGTCAGGTGGTTGGCCTTGCTGCCAACACCGAGGGTGACCTTCTTGGTCTCGACGAAGTTGCCCACGTGCACGCCGTCTGCGAGCACGGTCCCCGGACGCAGCCGCGCGAACGGTCCTACCAGCGCAGCACCTTCGGTGACCACGCCTTCAAGATCACAATGCGCGCGCACTTCGGTGCCCGGGCCAAGATTGACGTCCTTCAGCCGGTTGAAGGGGCCCACGGTGACGCCGTCGCCGAGCACGATGTGGCCTTCCAGAACGACATCGACATCGATCAGCACGTCACTGCCCACGGTGACAGTGCCACGGATATCGAGACGTGCCGGATCGCGTACGCGCGCGCCCTGCGCGCACAGCGCTCGCACCGCGCGGCGCTGCCAGGCACGCTCCAGCTGCGAAAGCTGCCAGGGATCGTTTGCCCCTTCGGCTTCCTGTGCGTCGGCCACCAGCGCCATCTCGGCCGGGGTGTACTCGTGCGCGGCAAAGGCGAACACGTCGGTCAGGTAGTACTCGCCCTGTGCATTGCTGTTGGACAGCTGCGACAACCAGCGCCGCAACGCGGTCGACTCGGCGGCAATGATGCCGGTGTTGATCGTGCGCACGCGCAGCTGATCGTCATTGGCATCCTTCTGCTCGACGATCGAACCCACCTTGCCTTCGGCATCGCGCAGCACGCGGCCATAACCGGTCGGGTCATCGACATCGGCGACCAGCACCGCCAGGCGACCCGGCTGCGCCAGCAGGTCGCGCAGGGTCTGCGCGCGGATCAGTGGCACGTCGCCGTACAGCACCAGCACCTGCGCGGCGTCAGGCACCTGCGGCATCGCCTGGGCCACCGCATGGCCGGTGCCCAGCTGCCGTGCCTGCTCAGCCCATTGCAGGTCGGGCTGGTCGGCGAAGTACTGGCGCACCGCTTCACCACCATGGCCGTAGACCACGTGGATCGCCGAGGGCTGCAGTTCGCGGGCCGCATCGATCACATGCGCCAGCATCGGCTGGCCGGCGATCGGCTGCAGCACCTTCGGCAGCACCGACTTCATGCGCTTGCCCGCGCCAGCGGCGAGGATGATGACGTGCAGGGGTTGGGTCATGGAAACGGCAGTCCGTGGTTCGTTGCCGATGATTCTAGAGCGTGGGCCGTTAACATGTGCATCCCACCTCCTTCACCGCACTGATGGGCCTCGTCCGCCAGGGAAGCACCTATCTCATCATCGGGCTCGTGCAGCTGCTGCTCGACTGGCTGGTGTTCGTCGCCGCGACCGCGCTGGGCCTGCCGGTGGTGCCTGCCAACATTGCCGGACGCCTGGCCGGGATGCTGCTGGGCTTCTGGCTCAACGGCCGTTACACCTTTGCCAACGCAGGTGATGCGCGCCTTGGCTGGCGTCGATTTTCACGCTTCTTCGGGCTGTGGCTGCTGCTGACTGCGACAAGCACGTTGCTGGTGAGCCTGGTCGACCACGCGCTGGGCCTGCAGTACACCTGGCTGGCCAAGCCGCTGGTGGAAGGCGGGCTGGCGTGCGTTTCCTTCCTGCTGATGCGCTACGTGGTCTACCGCTGATACGGCGCTGGGATCGGGATCGGGATCGGGATCGGTAGAGTCGACTGTTGGTCGACTGCTCTTCCATCAGACTGCGGAAATCCCGCGCTGCGCGCGATAGTCGACTGACAGTCGACTCTGCCCAGCCGACACTCTACCCCGCACAAACAAAAACGCCGGCACAGGGCCGGCGTTCTCGTGGATGCAGCGCGAGAAACCTCAGTGCTTGAGGTTCTTGCGCAGGCGCTCCAGCGCCTGCAGCTGGACGACGGCTTCGGCCAGCTTCTGCTGGGCTTCAGCCACTTCCATCGCTTCGCCGCGGTTGGCCAGGATGCGCTCGGCTTCTTCCTTGGCCTTGCGGACCGAGGCTTCGTCGATGTCCTGCGCGCGGATCGCGGTGTCGGCCAGCACGGTCACCACCTGCGGCTGCACTTCCAGGATGCCGCCGGAAATGGCGAAATCCAGCTGCTCGCCGTTCGGCGTGGTCACCACCACCTTGCCCGGCTTCAGGCGGGTGATCAGCGGCGCGTGCTTGGGCGCGATGCCCAGTTCGCCCAGCTCACCGGTGGCCACGACCAGGGTCGCTTCGCCACGGAAGATTTCCTGCTCGGCGCTGACGATGTCGCAACGGATCGTGCTCATGCAAATCTCTTCGCTGTTCGCGGCGGCGCAATGCCACCGTGGGAGTCCACCGGCGCGGGCGGTTGCCCGGCGCCGGCGTCAGGTCGGGCAGGATCGCTCCCGCCCGTCCCGGATCAGGCCTTCTCGGCCATCTTCTTGGCCTTCTCGACCGCTTCTTCGATGCCGCCGACCATGTAGAACGCCTGCTCCGGCAGGTGGTCGTACTCGCCATCGACGATGGCCTTGAAGCCACGGATGGTGTCCTTCAGCGGCACGTACTTGCCCGGCGAACCGGTGAACACTTCGGCCACGTGGAACGGCTGGCTGAAGAAGCGCTCGATCTTACGGGCGCGCGACACGGCCTGCTTGTCCTCTTCGGACAGCTCGTCCATGCCCAGGATCGCGATGATGTCCTTCAGTTCCTTGTACTTCTGCAGGGTCTGCTGGACGCGCTGGGCGGTGTCGTAGTGCTCGTGGCCGATGACCAGCGGATCCATCTGGCGGCTGGTGGAATCCAGCGGATCGACGGCCGGGTAGATACCCAGCGAGGCGATCGAACGCGACAGGGTGACGGTCGAGTCCAGGTGGGCGAAGGTGGTCGCCGGCGACGGGTCGGTCAGGTCGTCCGCGGGAACGTAGACGGCCTGGATCGAGGTGATCGAACCGTTCTTGGTCGAGGTGATGCGCTCCTGCAGGACGCCCATTTCCTCGGCCAGGGTCGGCTGGTAACCCACGGCGGACGGCATACGGCCCAGCAGTGCCGACACTTCGGTACCGGCCAGGGTGTAACGGTAGATGTTGTCGACGAACAGCAGGACGTCCTTGCCCTTGCCGTTTTCGTCCTTCTCGTCGCGGAAGTACTCGGCCATGGTCAGGCCGGTCAGGGCGACGCGCAGACGGTTGCCCGGCGGCTCGTTCATCTGGCCGTACACCATCGCCACCTTGTCGAGGACGTTGGAGTCCTTCATTTCGTGGTAGAAGTCGTTGCCCTCACGGGTACGCTCACCCACGCCGGCGAACACGGACAGACCGCTGTGCGCCTTGGCGATGTTGTTGATCAGTTCCATCATGTTGACGGTCTTGCCGACGCCGGCGCCGCCGAACAGGCCGACCTTGCCGCCCTTGGCGAACGGGCACATCAGGTCGATGACCTTGATGCCGGTTTCCAGCAGCTCGGTAGCCGGGGACTGGTCTTCGTACGACGGGGCCGCACGGTGGATTTCCCAGCTGTCGCTGGCGGCCACCGGGCCGGCTTCGTCGATCGGACGGCCGAGCACGTCCATGATGCGGCCCAGGGTGCCAGCGCCGACCGGCACCGAGATACCGCGGTCGGTGTTGGTGGCGACCAGGTTGCGCTTCAGGCCGTCGGTGGAACCGAGGGCGATGGTACGCACCACGCCGTCGCCCAGCTGCTGCTGGACTTCGAGGGTGATTTCGGTGTTGTCGACCTTCAGTGCGTCGTACACCTTCGGCACCGACTCACGCGGGAATTCGACGTCGACGACCGCGCCGATGATCTGAACGATCTTGCCCTGACTCATTGCTGCATCCTCTAAATGTGTGCTTTGAACGAACGCGGTCAGACTGCTGCCGCGCCGCCGACGATTTCGGAGATTTCCTGGGTGATCGCTGCCTGGCGCGCCTTGTTGTAGACGAGCTGCAGTTCGCCGATCAGCTTGTTGGCGTTGTCGCTCGCCGCCTTCATCGCAACCATGCGTGCGGCATGCTCGGAGGCGACGTTTTCCAGCAGTGCCTGGTACACCAGCGACTCGATGTAACGCGTCATCACGTGCTCGAGCACGGTCGCGGCATCGGGTTCGTACAGGTAGTCCCAGTCGTGGTGAGCGACCTGCTTCTCAGCCGGCGGCAGCGGCAGCAGCTGATCGAAGCTGGCCTTCTGCACCATGGTGTTCACGAAGCGGTTGTAGACCAGGTACACGCGGTCGATCTTGCCTTCGGTGAAGGCGTCGAGCATGACCTTGATCACACCGATCAGCGATTCCAGCTTCGGCACGTCGCCGATGTGGGTCACGCTGCCGACCATGTTGACCTTCACGCGGCGGAAGAAGGTCGAAGCCTTCTGGCCGATGGTCACCAGGTCCACTTCCGCACCCTTGTCCTGCCATGCCTTGGCTTCGCCCAGCATCTTGCGGAACAGGTTGTTGTTCAGGCCGCCGGCCAGGCCGCGATCGGAGGAGATCACGATGAAGCCGACCCGCTTGACCTGCTCACGCTCGACCAGGAACGGATGCTGGTAGTCGGTGCTGGCCTGGGCCAGGTGACCGATCACCTGCTTCATCGCCTGCGCGTACGGACGCGAGGTCTTCATCCGATCCTGCGCCTTGCGGATCTTGGAGGCCGAGACCATTTCCAGGGCGCGCGTCACCTTGCGGGTGTTCTGCACGCTCTTGATCTTGGTTTTGATTTCGCGTCCGCTTGCCATCTCTTGTTTCCCGTGGCGCGGGGCTGCTGCCCCGCGTTGTTCAACCGTTTGTCATCTGGTCCAGCGGAGCCAGAGGCTCCGCTCTACAGGACCGCGATTACCAGCTGCCGGTGGTCTTGAACTCGGCGATGCCCTTCTTGAAGGCACCTTCGATGTCGTTGTCCCAACCGCCGGTGGCGTTGACCTTGCTGACCAGCTCGCCCTGGGTGTTGGCGAAGTGGGCGTGCAGGCCTTCTTCGAACGCCAGCAGCTTGTTGACCGGCACGTCGTCGAGGTAACCCTCGTTGACGGCGTAGATCGACAGCGCCTGGTTGGCGATCGACATCGGCGCGTACTGCTTCTGCTTCATCAGTTCGGTGACGCGCTGGCCACGCTCCAGCTGCTTGCGGGTGGCTTCGTCCAGGTCCGAGGCGAACTGCGCGAACGCAGCCAGCTCGCGGTACTGGGCCAGCGAGATACGGATGCCGCCCGACAGCTTCTTGATGATCTTGGTCTGGGCCGAGCCACCGACGCGCGACACCGAGATACCGGCGTTCACGGCCGGGCGGATGCCGGCGTTGAACAGGTCGGTTTCCAGGAAGATCTGGCCGTCGGTGATCGAGATCACGTTGGTCGGAACGAAGGCGGACACGTCGCCGGCCTGGGTTTCGATGATCGGCAGCGCGGTCAGCGAACCGGTCTTGCCGGTGACCTTGCCTTCGGTGAACTTTTCGACGTATTCCTCGGACACGCGGGCAGCGCGCTCGAGCAGACGGGAGTGCAGGTAGAACACGTCACCCGGGTAGGCTTCACGGCCCGGCGGGCGCTTCAGCAGCAGCGAGATCTGGCGGTAGGCGACGGCCTGCTTGGACAGATCGTCGTACACGATCAGCGCGTCTTCGCCGCGGTCCATGAAGTACTCACCCATGGTGCAGCCCGAGTAGGCGCTGATGTACTGCATGGCAGCCGATTCGGAAGCAGTCGCGGCCACCACGATGGTGTGGGCCAGCGCGCCGTTCTCTTCCAGCTTGCGCACGATGTTAGCGATGGTCGAAGCCTTCTGGCCGATCGCAACGTACACGCACTTGATGCCGGTGCCCTTCTGGTTGATCACCGCATCGATCGCCATCGCGGTCTTGCCGGTCTGGCGGTCACCGATGATCAGCTCGCGCTGGCCACGGCCGATCGGGATCATCGAGTCGACCGACTTGTAGCCGGTCTGCACCGGCTGGTCGACCGACTTGCGCCAGATCACGCCCGGCGCAACGCGCTCCACCGGAGCGGTCAGGTCGGTGCCCAGCGGGCCCTTGCCGTCGATCGGCTCGCCCAGCGCGTTCACCACGCGGCCCAGCAGTTCCGGACCGACCGGCACTTCCAGGATGCGGCCGGTGGTCTTGGCGACGTCGCCTTCGCGCAGGTTTTCGTAGTCACCCAGGACCACGGCGCCGACCGAGTCGCGCTCCAGGTTCAGGGCGAGGGCGAAGGTGTTGTTCGGCAGTTCGATCATTTCGCCCTGCATCACGTCGGCCAGACCGAAGATGCGCACGATGCCGTCGGACACGCTGGTCACGGTGCCTTCGTTGCGCGATTCCGCGGCCAGCTTGACCTTCTCGATGCGGTTCTTGATCAGTTCGCTGATTTCGGAGGGGTTGAGCGTGGTTGCCATCGTCAAGTCCTAGTGCCGGCAGCGGGGCCGGACGTTAAATGAATTCAGTTAGCGAGCGCGGTCTGCAGACGGGCCAGCTTGCCCTTCAGCGAACCATCGATGACCACGTCGCCGGCGTCGATCACGGCGCCGCCGATCAGCGAGGCATCGACCGCGGTGGTCACGTCGACCTCGCGGTTGAAGCGCTTGCGCAGCGCGACCTTGATCGCGTCCAGCTCACCGGCCGACAGTTCGGCGGCCGAGGTGACGGTGGCCTTGACCACGTGCTCGGCTTCGGCGCGCAGGGCGTCGAACATGCCGGAAATCTCCGGCAGCAGCGGCAGACGATGCGATTCGGCCAGGATGGCCAGGAAGCGCGAGTAGGTCTCGCCGTGGGACACCGGCGCCAGCAGGGCGACGGCGTCGTCACGACCCAGCTCCGGGTTGGCGAGCAGGGCCGCCACGCGCGGGTCGGCGGCGACGTGGGCGGAGAACGCCAGGGCGTCCGACCACGGCGCGAACGCGCCTTCGTCGCGCGCGGTCGCGAACGCGGCGCGGGCGTACGGGCGGGCAAGCGTGAGGGCCTGGCTCATCCTTAGATCTCCGAGGCCAGCTCGTCGAGCAGCGCCTTGTGGGCGTTGGCGTCGATTTCGCGCTTGAGCAGCTTTTCGGCACCGGTCACGGCCAGCGCGGACACCTGCTTGCGCAGATCTTCACGGGCACGGTTGGCGGCGGCGTCGATTTCAGCCTGGGCCAGTTCCTTCTGACGGGTGGCTTCGGTGATCGCTTCGTTACGGGCAGCATCAACGATCTGGTTGGCACGTGCGTGGGCCTGATCGATGATCTCGTTGGCCTTGGTACGTGCTTCCTTCAGCGCTTCGTTGACCTTCTCCTGCGCCTGGGCCAGATCTTTCTGGCTGCGGTCGGCAGCAGCGAGGCCTTCAGCAATCTTCTGCTGGCGCTCTTCGATCGCGTTCATCAGCGGCGGCCAGATCTTGGTCGCGATGATCCAGATCAGACCAGCGAAGGCCAGCGCCTGCGCAAGAAGGGTGAAATTGATATTCATGGTTAGCTCGATCGCTGGTTTCGGGGTGGACGCGCCGCCGTAGCGGCGCATCCGGCCTTCATCCGAAACCGGGTGCATCAGCACCCGGTCGTCTCAAACCGCTGTATCAGCCGGCCAGAGCCTTGGTGACGGCGCCAGCGAAGGCAGCCGACAGCGGGTTGGCGAAGGCCAGCAGCAGGCCGACGGCGACCGAGATGATGAACGCGGCGTCGATCAGGCCGGCGGTGATGAACATGCGGACCTGCAGGACCGGGATCAGTTCCGGCTGGCGGGCGGCCGACTCCAGGAACTTACCAGCCATGATGGCCAGACCCAGACCGGCGCCCAGCGCGGCCAGGCCGATCATGATGCCGACGGCAAGGGCGGTGGAGCTCTGAATCTGCGCGAAGTTGGTCAGGACGGCGAAGTACATGGTTATCTCCAGGAACTTAAGTTGCTAAGGGTGATGAAACGGATGAAGGTTGAAACGCGTTGAAGCTTGAAACTCAGTGAGCGTCTTCCGACAGGCTCAGGTACACGATCGACAGCATCATGAAGATGAAGGCCTGCAGCGGGATCACCAGCAGGTGGAACAGCATCCAGCCGAGGCCGAACACACCACCGGCAATGGCACCGAAGAAACCGGCACCACCCAGCACCCAGATCAGCAGGAACACGATTTCGCCGCCGAACATGTTGCCGAACAGTCGCATCGCCAGCGAGATCGGCTTGCTCAGCCACTCGACGATGTTGAGGATCAGGTTGAACGGCATCATCCACTTGCCGAACGGCGCCGTCAGGAATTCCTTGATGAAGCCGCCCAGGCCCTTGGACTTGAGCGCGAAGAACAGCATCAGGAAGAACACGCTGATGGCCATGCCCAGGGTGGCATTGACGTCAGCGGTCGGGACCGGCTTCCAGTAGTGCACGCCCACCCATTCCAGCGGCTTGGCGATGAAATCGGCCGGGATCATCTTCAGCAGATTCATCAACAGGATCCAGAAGAAGATCGTGATGGCGATCGGCGTGACCAGCTTGCTCTTGCCGTGGTAGGTGTCCTTGGCCTGGCGGTCGACGAACTCCAGGCAGATCTCGACGAAGGCCTGCCACTTGCCCGGCACGCCGGCGGTGGCCTTGCGGGTGCCCAGCCAGAACGCGACAACGATCACCAGGCCCATCAGGACCGCGGTGAGGAAGGTATCGACGTGGATATGCCAGAACATACCCTCACCCTTGCCGACCGGCGCGGTCAGGTTGTGCAGGTGATGCTGGATGTAGCTGGTAGGGGTTAGAGCCTCGCCCGCCATGTGTCCGGAACCTTCAGTTAATTGAATTCTGTCAACGCCTGGCCATCGCCAGGACCTGGAACATCAAGCCGACGGCGATACCGGCCAACAGCGCCAATGCAGGCAGCTTGAAGACCAGGAACCCCACCAGCAGGACGCCGAAAACCACCACCCACTTGGCCACGATCGCAATGATCAGGCGAGCCATCGCCGAACCTGCGGCCAGTGCCCCACCGCCCAGTGCCATCCGTGCCGCCACCCAGCCACCGGCCGAAATGGCCACACCGGACGCCAGCGCGCCGAGGGCATATTTCGGACCTACCAGCAGGAAGGCCAGGGCCAGGACAGCCACTGCGGCCAGCGGGTAGACCGCGGCGCGCAGCATCAGTCGCCGACCCGCATCAACGGAGTTCAGCACAGGACGTCCCGCGTGGTTACAAGTGGAGGGCTGAGGCGACTACAGCAGGGGGGGCCTCATCGAGCCGCCAAATTATAGCAATGGGACAATTTGCGAGACAACCGCTCCCTGTTCATCCCGGGAGGCCGCAAGTTGCGGTAACGGTTACATTTTTGCGTGCCACCCCAGGGGACAATGACGTCCGTATGATGTTGCAGCGCAGCATTGAACTTTGGTCGCAGGCCGCGGAACTTTCACCGAATGCGCCGGTCCGATCTTTCGACCTGCCTGCAGCAACCTCGTCGACGCTCCGCCCCGCAGGTCCCACGATGGCCCCGAAGCCCGGCTCCGGGGCCATCTTTTTGCATCGTCGCGACAGCGCTGAACCGTGCACACTTCGTGGACCATACGTTCACGGATGGTGGACGGGCCTGTCCGGCACAGTGGTCTTCATTCTGATGAACCACTGCAAGGACTCTTCGATGCGCCCCGTACCCACTCTGCTCGCCCTCTCCCTGCTCGCCGCCGGCGCTTCGTTCGCCACTGCCGCCCACGCCGCTGAAGGCGACGACCGCTTCGCCCTGCGCCTGGGTGCGATGAACATCGACTCGGACAACACCCTTCGCGGCAAGACCAACGTCGCCGGCCAGGACATCGGCTTCTCCGAGGACTTCAAGCTGGGGGGCAAGGAATGGGAGCCGCGCATCGACGGCATGTTCCGCATCAGCAACCGCCAGCGCCTGCTGTTCAACTACTTCAAGTACGACAAGGACCGCCGCGAGACCCTCGGCCAGGACATCTCCTTCGGTGACGTCAACGTGCCATCCGGCAGCTTCGTCAAGGGCGAACTGAAGTACCAGGTCGCCAGCCTGGTCTATGACTACTCGGTGGTGGACACCGATACCTTCGACCTCGGCCTGCAGCTGGGTGCCGAGTACGCCAAGGTCAGCACCAAGGCCTACGCCGATCTGGGTACCGTCTACGAAGGCCAGTTCCTCAATGAGAAGACGGACGGCGTGGCGCCGGTGGTCGGTGCGCGCCTGAGCTTCACCCCGTCGGAAAAGTGGATGATCACGCTGCAGGGCCAGTATCTCAACACGCGCTGGGGCAGCTTCGATGACTACAAGGGTGACCTGAGCCGCGCCAACGCCATCGTCGATTACCGCTTCACGAAGAACTTCGGTGTGTTCGCTGGCTACGACTGGTTCAAGCTCGACGCGGACAAGAAGGGCAGCGATGGCACCATCGGCCTGAAGCAGGAATTCAAGGGCCCGGTGGCCGGCGTCAGCTTCGTGTTCTGATCCCCCGCCCCTTCCACGGCACACTCTCTCCTGGCGCGGCCTCCGGAACATCGGGGCCGCGCTTTTTCTTTGCATCGTCGAGCAGAGAAGCAGGTTGGTCGAGCGCTGGGGGAAGAGGGGCTTGCGTGCGAATGTCCCCCGGCACCGGCCTGCGGCCGTCACCTCCTCCTTTACTTCGCACGCAAGCCCCTCTTCCCCCGCGTGTCAGGCATCCAGGCGGGCCAAGCTGTGGCTCTCGACTATCCGCAAGCCGAGCCGCTGCGCGGGTGGCAGGCGTTTGGACAAAGTAAAGGAGGAGGCGACCGCCGCAGGCGGACGACGGGGGACATTTGTCCAAACGCCTGCCACCCGCGCAGCGGCCCCACCGCTCGCAAAAATCCGGAGCGGAGAAACAAAAAACCCCAGCAGATGCCGGGGCTTCTCGTTCGCGAAGGCGCGGGCGCCTTACTTCTTCTTCGGCATGTACAGATCGGTGATCGTGCCGTCGTAGATTTCCGAGGCCATCGCCACCGACTCGCTCAGCGTCGGGTGGGCATGGATGGTGTGACCGATGTCTTCCGCCTCCGCACCCATCTCGATGGCCAGGCCGATCTCGGCCAGCAGGTCACCGGCATGCACACCAACGATGGCACCACCGATGATGCGATGGGTCTCTTCGTCGAAGATCAGCTTGGTGAAGCCCTCGGTGCGGCCGATGCCGATCGCGCGGCCACTGGCGGCCCACGGGAACTTGGCCACGCCGACCTTCAAGCCCTTGGCCTTGGCTTCGGTTTCGGTCACGCCGACCCAGGCGATTTCCGGGTTGGTGTAAGCCACCGACGGAATCACGCGGGCCACCCACTCCTTCTTGTGGCCGGCAGCCACTTCGGCAGCCAGCTTGCCCTCGTGCGTGGCCTTATGGGCCAGCATCGGGTTGCCGACGATGTCGCCGATGGCAAAGATGTGCGGCACGTTGGTGCGCATCTGGCGGTCGACCGGAATGAAGCCGCGGTCGGTGACCTGCACGCCGGCCTTCTCGGCATCGATCTTCTTGCCGTTCGGCGAGCGGCCCACGGCCACCAGCACGCGGTCGAAGGTGCCCTGCGCCAGGGCCGGCGACTGGCCTTCCTCGGCGGCGTCGAAGGTCACGGTGATGCCCTTGGCATCGGCGGTGACGCCCGAGGCCTTGGTCTTCAGGTGCACTTCGATGCCCTGCTTCTTCAGGCGGTCAGCCAGCGGCTTGACCAGGTCCTTGTCGGCGCCCGGCATCAGCTGGTCCATGAACTCGACCACGGTCACCTTGCTTCCCAGCGCACCGTACACGGTGGCCATTTCCAGGCCGATGATGCCGCCGCCGACAACCAGCAGCGAGCCCGGCACTTCGGCCAGTTCCAGCGCGTCGGTAGAGTCCATCACGCGCTTGTCGTCCCACGGGAAGTTCGGCAGCTTCACCGCCTGTGAACCAGCAGCGATGATGCACTTCTGGAAGCGCAGCAGCTGGGTGCTGCCATCAGCCGCAGTGATTTCCAGCTCGTTGGCCGAGACAAACTTGCCGACGCCCTGCACGCTGCGGACCTTGCGCTGCTTGGCCATGCCGGCCAGGCCCTTGGTCAGCTGGTTGACGACCTTTTCCTTGTACTCGCGCAGCTTGTCCAGGGTGATGGTCGGCTTGCCGAACTCGACGCCGAAATCACCGGCGTGGGCCACTTCGTCGATGACCGCTGCAGCGTGCAGCAGCGCCTTGGACGGAATGCAGCCCACGTTGAGGCAGACGCCACCGAGGCTGGCGTAGCGCTCGACCAGCACCGTATCCAGGCCGACGTCGGCAGCGCGGAAAGCGGCGGTGTAGCCGCCCGGGCCAGAGCCCAGCACGACCATTTCGCATTCGATGTCGGCAGGCTTGCCGCTGGACAGCGCCGGCTTCGGCGCAGCCGGTTCAGCCGGGGCGCGGTGCGACGGGGTCACCGGCGGCTTGCTGGCCGGAGCGGCCGCTGCCGGGGCCGGCGCGGCGGCCTTGGCCGGGACTTCGGCGGCACCTTCGGCGTCCAGCACCACGACCACGGCGCCTTCGGACAGGGTGTCGCCCAGCTTGACCTTGATTTCCTTGACCACGCCGGCAGCCGAGGACGGCACTTCCAGGGTGGCCTTGTCCGATTCCAGGGTCACCAGACCCTGATCCTTCTTCACCGTGTCGCCGACGGCGACCAACACTTCGATCACCGGCACATCGCTGTAATCGCCGATGTCGGGAACCTTGACTTCAATCGTGGCCATGGTGGGTTTTCCTCGTGCCCGCGCGGCGGTACCGGCGGGCTGTCACTGCATCTGTTCACGCGGCCGCGCCAGGGGCGGCGGCCGCACGGTGGGGGCGAAGCGGTGCCTTACAGCAGCACGCGGCGCATGTCGGCCAGTACCTGCGACAGGTACGTGGTGAAGCGTGCGGCCAGGGCGCCATCGATGACGCGGTGGTCGTAGCTCAGCGACAGCGGCAGCATCAGCTTCGGTGCGAATTCCTTGCCGTTCCAGACCGGCTGGATGGACGACTTGGAGACGCCGAGGATGGCCACTTCCGGTGCATTGACGATCGGGGTGAACGCGGTGCCGCCGATGCCGCCCAGCGAGCTGATCGAGAAGCAGCCGCCACTCATGTCGGCCGGGCCGAGCTTGCCGTCGCGCGCCTTCTTGGCCAGTTCGCCGGTTTCCTGCGCGATCTGCACCACGCCCTTCTTGTCCACGTCGCGGATGACCGGCACGACCAGGCCGTTCGGCGTGTCGGCGGCAAAGCCGATGTGGAAGTACTTCTTCAGGGTCAGGTTTTCACCGCTGGCATCGAGCGAGGCGTTGAACTCCGGGAACTTCTTCAGCGCCGCGGCGCTGGCCTTGATCAGGAAGGCGAGCATGGTCAGCTTGATGCCGGCCTTCTCGTTTTCCTTGTTCAGCGCCACGCGCAGGCCTTCCAGGTCGGTAATGTCGGCCTGTTCGAACTGGGTGACGTGCGGGATCATGGCCCAGTTGCGGGCCAGGTTCGCACCCGAGATCTTCTTGATGCGCGACAGCGGCTGGACTTCGGTCTCGCCGAACTTGCTGAAGTCGACCTTCGGCCACGGCAGCAGGTTCAGGCCACCACCGGCAGCAACAGCAGCACCGCCGGCAGCCGGCACGCCACCGCTGAGTGCGGCCTTGACGAACTTCTGCACGTCACCCTTGGTGATGCGGCCACCCTTCTCGGTGCCGTTGATCTGCAGCAGGTCCACGCCCAGTTCGCGGGCGAACACACGCACCGCCGGGGTGGCATACGGCACCTTGGCCGGCAGCACGCCATCGGCGTTGAACTGCACCGGCGGGCTGGACGGGGTACCGGCCGAGGCGACCTCGCGGGCCGCCAGCTTGTCCGGCTGCGCCGGCACAGCGACCGGCTCGACCTTGGTGGCGGTCTCGGCGGCAGCCGGAGCGGCAGCAGCGGCTGCCTTGGTCGGCGCCGGCGCGGCAGCGCCCTCGGCCTCGATGATGGCGACCACATTGCCCTGCGACAGAGTGTCGCCGACCTTGACCTTCAGTTCCTTGACCACGCCAGCCACCGACGACGGCACTTCCATGGTGGCCTTGTCGCTTTCCAGCGTGACCAGGCCCTGGTCCTTCTTGACCGTGTCGCCGACGGCGACCAGCACTTCGATGACCGGAATGCCGGAATAGTCGCCGATATCCGGCACCAGCGCTTCAACCGCACCACCGCTGGCAGCCGGAGCGGCCGGCGCAGCTGCGGCCGGGGCCGGCGCGCTCTGGGTGGCGGCAGCCGGGGCAGCGGCCTTGGCCGGTGCCGGGGCGGCAGCCGCCGGCTTGGCGGCTTCGGCTTCACCTTCGGCCACTTCGATCAGGGCCACGACCTTGCCTTCGGACAGGCTGTCGCCAACCTTGACCTTCAGTTCCTTGACCACGCCCGCCACCGAGGACGGCACTTCCATGGTCGCCTTGTCGCTTTCCAGCGTCACCAGGCCCTGGTCCTTCTTGACCGTGTCGCCGACGGCGACAAGCACCTCGATTACCGGGATATCGCTGTAGTCACCGATATCGGGGACAAGTGCTTCCTTGATTTCGGCCATGGGGATAACTCCGGCAATCTGGTGTAGGGAAACGTCTATTGTGCGGCCAGCGGGGTCCAGCGCCAACCGTTACAGGTGTTTTCAGTACGCACGCAGCCGGGACACGCTGTTGCTCATGGGTTGCGGCCATGACCAGTCGGTAGCGTATTGTCCGGACGATGTCCGCTTGATGTCGCCAGTGCGTCGGCCACCGGCTGCCAGGCCTGGCGCAGGCGCGGCAGCGACCACGCCGCATTGGCCGGGCTGGTGGACGGCAGTGCCAGCAGCCTGGGCGGGGCCTCCAGCCGTGGCAGCACCCAGCGCTGGAACGCCTGCAGTGACGCAGCACCATTGCAGCCGATCAGCGTCAGCTCAGGGAGGGTGGCGATCAGTTCGGGCAGCGCATTGGCCACTTCCGTGCCACGCACGATGTCCGCATCCAGGCTGCCACGCCGCTCGCACTGACCGATCACATCCCACAGACCGATACCTGCGGCGTTCAACGCCTGCAGCCGCTGTGCATAGGCCAGATCCGCATCGAAACCGCAGATATCCGCCATCAGCGGCCAGAAGCGGTTGCGCGGATGGGCGTAGTAGCGCTGCTCCTGCAGCGACGCCACGCCCGGCATCGAGCCCAGCAGCAGCACCCTGCAATCCACGTTCACCTGCGCTTGCAGGCCGATGCACATCGTCGCCGCGCTCACATCTTCTCCAACTGAATGAATGCCACTGATGGCCGAAAACTCCATGAATACAGGCTTTTCGAGCTGATCGCTGAACAAGGAAAACTATTTTTTAACGTGCGTCGGATTCGATTCATGTTGGGGCGACTACGGTGTGCTCGCCCCGCAACCGGGGGCCCAAAACAAGAAACATTAGGAGATACCCCCATGCGCTCCATCCGTATCCTGAGTCTCGCCCTGCTGACCTCCGCCGCCTTCGCGCCGGCCGCTTTCGCCCAGGACAGCAGCAGCACCGACACCGCTTCGGGCAAGCATTTTGCCGTTGTTGGCGGCATCTCGCTGCTGGAACCGAAGAACGACCCGATCACCGGCGTGAAGAAGACCGATGGCGGCCCGGCGCCGACCGTCAGCTTCAGCTACTACATCAACGACAACTGGGCCGTTGAACTGTGGGGCGCCGCCGACAAGTTCGACAACAAGTTCAAGGGCCCGAACAACGCCCGCCTGGGCTCGGTCGAGCAGCAGCCGATCGCGCTGAGCGGCCAGTACCACTTCGGCCAGGCTGACAACGTGTTCCGTCCGTTCGTGGGCGTGGGCTACTACCAGTCGAGCTTCAGCAACGAGAAGCTGGGCAACGGCGCTGACACCGACATCCGCTTCAAGGATGCCAAGGGCGTGATCGGCACCGTCGGCGTGGACATGAACATCAACTCCACCTGGTTCGCCCGTGCTGACGCCCGCTACATGCGCGCCCGCCCGGACGTGAAGGTTGGCGGCGAGAAGATCGGCGAAGCCAAGATGGATCCGTGGACCGTCGGCTTCGGCATCGGCGCCCGCTTCTGATCCAGGCTGCAACTGCTTCACTGATGTAACGCGACGGGCCCTTCGGGGCCCGTCGTCGTTTCCGTCACCCGCGTTCTGTAGAGTCGAGCTTGCTCGACTGCCTTTCGTAGAGTCGAGCTTGCTCGACTTTTGCAAGAGCAGTCGACTGACAGTCGACTCTACACACACAGGATGCGGAGGCGCGATGCACGACGTCGACCTGCTGGTGATCGGTGGCGGTATCAACGGTGCCGGCATCGCCCGTGATGCCAGCGGCCGCGGCCTGCGCGTGCTGCTGTGCGAGCAGCACGACCTCGCTGCGCATACCTCCAGCGCCAGTAGCAAGCTGATCCACGGTGGCCTGCGCTACCTGGAACAGCGCGAGTTCGGTCTGGTACGCAAGGCCTTGGGCGAACGCGAGGTGGTACGCCGGCAGGCACCCTATCTGGTCCGCCCGCTGCGTTTCGTGCTGCCGTGGGAACCGCACCTGCGCCCACGCTGGATGCTGCGCGTGGGACTGTGGCTGTACGACCACCTGGGCCCACGCAGCCCGGCATTTCCCGCCTCGCGCGCCCTGGACCTTCAGCATGATCCGCTCGGCCCCTGGCTCTCCCCGGATCTGCGGCAGGCCTTCAGCTACGCCGACGCACAGGTCGATGACGCGCGTCTGGTACTGCTCAATGCCCTGGATGCTGCCTGGCGTGGCGCACAGGTACATGTGCGCAGCCGCTGCATCGAACTGCGCCCTGTGCAGGGCCGTTGGCAGGCCGTACTGGAATCCGCCGATGGCCAGCAGCATGTGACCGCGCGCGCCGTCGCCAACGCGGCTGGCCCATGGGCCGGTGGCCTGCTGGAGCAGATGGAGGCCCGCAGCGGCGGCCCCGCGCTGCGGCTGGTACAGGGCAGCCACATCGTGCTGCGCCGCCCCTGGCCCGATGACAGTGCCTGCCTGCTGCAGCAGCCCGATGGCCGCGTGGTGTTCCTGCTGCCGTTCACCCACGATCATCTGCTGATTGGCACCACCGACACCGACTACCGCGGTGACCCGGCGCGCTGCAGCGTGCTGCCTTCCGAGGTGAGCTATCTGTGCGCGGCCGCCAGCCGCTATCTGCGTGAGCCGATCACTCCGGAAGACGTGGTCTGGCAGTTCGCCGGTGTACGTCCCCTGCTGGCCGACCCGGACCCGCGTGCGGCAACGCTGAGCCGCGACTACCGCCTTCAGCTGCAGTCCAGCCCGGCGCCGGCGCTGCATGTGCTGGGCGGCAAGCTGACCACCTACCGGGTGCTGGCCGAGGAAGCGCTGAACCTGCTGCGCCCTGCCCTGCCACAGATGGGACCGGCCTGGACGGCAGGCGGAGACCCGCTGCCGGGCAGCGACTGGGGTGACGCCACACAGGCGCGCTCCCGCCTGCAGGCGCTGGCACCGTGGTTGCCCGTGGAGATCGCACGGCGTTGGGCCGAAGCCTACGGCAGCCGCAGCGCCGCCCTTCTGCAGGGTGCACGGGGCATGGACGATCTTGGAGAGGACTTCGGCGGCGGCCTGCATGCGCGGGAAGTGGCTTTCCTGCGCGACCACGAATGGGCCTGGGACGCCGAGGACGTGCTGTGGCGGCGGAGCAAGCTGGGGTTGCGGCTGGATGCTGCGCAGGTGGCGCGGCTGCAGGCGTGGATCGATAGACGGTAGAGTCGAGCTTGCTCGACTGACATGAAAAGCAGTCGAGCAGGCTCGACTCTACCAACACCATCGCTACCGGAGACGCTGCATGACGCCCCGCTACGTGCTGGCCATCGACCAGGGCACCACCAGTTCGCGCGCGATCCTGTTCGACCGCGCCGGCGACATCGTCGGCAGCGCGCAGCGCGAATTCGCGCAGATCTTCCCGCAGCCGGGTTGGGTCGAGCATGACCCGCGCGAGATTCTCACCAGCGTCTATGCCACGCTGACCGAACTGCTCAGCCGCGGGCAGATCGACCCGCGCCACATCGCCGCACTGGGCATCACCAACCAGCGCGAAACCACCGTGGTCTGGGACCGTGCCACCGGACAGCCGATCCACAACGCCATCGTCTGGCAGTCGCGGCAGAGCCACGCCATCTGCGAGCGGCTGAAGTCCGAAGGGCATGAGGCGCTGATCCGCGAGCGCACCGGCCTGCTGATCGATGCCTATTTCTCCGCCACCAAGGTGCGCTGGATCCTCGACCACGTGGAGGGCGCGCAGCAGCGTGCCGAGCGCGGCGAGCTGCTGTTCGGCACCATCGACAGCTGGCTGGTCTGGAACCTCAGTGGTGGCCAGGCGCATGTGACCGACTACAGCAACGCGGCGCGCACGCTGCTGTTCAACATCCACACGCTGGACTGGGATGACGACCTGCTGGCGCTGCTGGACATCCCGCGCGCGATGCTGCCGCAGGTGCGCGATTCCAGCGCGGTGTACGCGCATACCCGGCCGCAGTTCTTCTTCGATCACCCGATTCCGATCGCCGGCATCGCCGGTGACCAGCAGGCGGCGCTGTTCGGCCAGGCCTGCTTCCAGCCGGGCATGGTCAAGAACACCTATGGCACCGGCTGCTTCATGCTGATGCACACCGGCGCGCAGGCGGTGCGTTCGCGCAATGGACTGCTGACCACCATCGCCTGGGGCCTGGACGGGCGCGTGGAATATGCGCTGGAAGGCTCGATCTTCATCGCCGGCTCGGTGGTGCAGTGGCTGCGCGATGGGTTGCGCATGATCGAACGCGCCAGCGACAGCCAGGCGCTGGCCGCGCAGGTGCCCGACAGCGGCGGTGCTTACCTGGTACCAGCATTTGTCGGCCTCGGTGCGCCCTATTGGCGAAGTGATGTGCGCGGCGCGATGTTCGGCCTGACCCGTGGCACCCGCAAAGCGCACTTCGTGCGTGCCGCGCTGGAGTCGATGGCCTACCAGACCCGCGACGTGCTCGATGCGATGCAGTCCGATGCCGGTATCGCGCTGACCGAGCTGCGCGCCGATGGCGGTGCGATCGGCAACGACTTCCTGGCCGGATTCCAGGCCGACATCCTTGGCGTGCCGCTGCTGCGGCCGCGGCTGACCGAGACCACCGCACTGGGTGCGGCCTACCTGGCCGGCCTGGCGGTGGGGTTCTGGACCAGCCGCGAACAGATCGCCACGCAATGGGGCCTGGACCGGCGCTTCGAGCCACAGATGGAGGTGGCGCGGCGCGAGAAGCTGTATGCGGGATGGCAGCAGGCCGTGGCGGCCACCCTCGCCTTCCACGTCGACTGACGGTAGTGCCGGCCGCTGGCCAGCAACCCTATGATGTTTGGGGGCGCCTGGAGATTGCCGGCCAGCGGCCGGCACTACCACATGGCCAGCGGCCGTCAGAACGCCGGCAGCACCGCGCCCTTGTACTTGGTCTCGATGAAGGCCTTCACCTGCGGGCTGGTCAGGGCCTTGGCCAGCTTCTGCACGCGGGCGTCGTCCTTGTTGTCCGGGCGTGCGACCAGGAAGTTCACGTACGGCGAGTCCTTGCTCTCGATCGCCAGTGCATCCTTGGTCGGGTTGAGGCCAGCGTCCAGTGCGTAGTTGGTGTTGATCAGGGCCAGGTCGACCTGGTCCAGCACGCGCGGCAGCATCGCCGAGTCCAGCTCGCGGAACTTCAGGTTCTTCGGATTGGCGCTGATGTCACGCTGGGTCGACAGCGCGTTGGTCGGATCCTTCAGCTCGATCACACCGGCCTTGTGCAGCAGGATCAGTGCACGGCTGTTGTTGCTCGGGTCGTTCGGGATCACCACGTCGGCACCTTCGCGCAGCTCGGCCAGCGACTTGATCTTGCGCGAATACGCACCGAACGGCTCGATGTGCACGCCGATCACCTTCACCAGATCGGTCTTGCGATCGCGGTTGTAGGCATCCAGATACGGCTCGGTCTGGAAGTAGTTGGCATCCACCTGCTTCTGCACCAGCTGGTCGTTGGGCTGCACGTAGTCGTTGAACACGCGCACGTCCAGGTCCACGCCTTCCTGCTTGAGGATCGGCTTGACCACTTCAAGGATCTCGGCATGCGGCACGGCCGTAGCGGCCACCACCAGCTTCTGCGAGGGCTCGCCGGACTTGCCGCAGGCGGTCAGGGCCAGCGCAGCGGCGAGCAGGGGCAGCAACAGGGTCTTCTTCATGGGCGGAAGGGTTCTCGGGGGGAGTGTCAGGAGTTGTCGTAGTTGCTCAGGGCGAGCTCAAGCAGCGCCTTGGCCTGCTCGCGCAGCATCACCGGCTCGACGATCTCGGCATCCGAGCCGTAGTGCAGC
Organism: Stenotrophomonas sp. 80084_Sma; assembly: GCF_056481995.1. Lineage (NCBI taxonomy): Bacteria > Pseudomonadati > Pseudomonadota > Gammaproteobacteria > Lysobacterales > Lysobacteraceae > Stenotrophomonas > Stenotrophomonas sp. 80084_Sma. The sequence continues at coordinate 4,200,980 of NZ_CM151177.1, forward strand.
ACGTCCATCAGCAGCTCGCGCGAGACGCTGTACGGCACCTTCAGTTCATAGCGGCCATCGGCCAGGAAGCGGCCCTGCTGCTTGGAATGCCAGTGCTCGTCGGCCACCCAGCGGGCGGCCTTGGCGCTGAACAGGATGGTCGCCCAGCCCTTCGGCGCACCGGAGAAGATGCCGTAGCTGGCCCCGAGCTGCTCGTCCAGCTCGCTGTCGGCCACGTCGCGGGCGGTGCTGTCGATCACCCGCGCCTTGTGGATGCGATCCACGGCAAAGCTGCGCAGCGCCTCGCGGTCATGGTCCCAGGCATCCAGGTACCAGTTGTCGCGATAGTGGGTCAGGCGCTGCGGCGAAACGGTGCGCTTGGTCGGCTCGTCGGTGGAACGGGCGCGGTACTCGAACGCCAGCTGGCGGCGCTCCAGCACCGCCGAAGCCACGCTGCGGAAGCTGCCTTCATCGAACTTGCGGCCACGGTGCGGAATCACCCGCACCCGGTCCACCGGCCAGCTGGAAACGCCAGCCTGGGCCGCCAGCAGGCTCTCGATGCGCTGCTGCAGCGGTGCCAGCACCGAGGACAGCACGCCGCCGCCGGTCCGCGCCAGCAGGTGCTGCGAGGCCAGCAGGGCGTGCAGTTCCTCCGAACTCAGCCACAGGCCGGGCAGCTCGAAGCGGTCGCTCTCGTCGGCCTGGTAACGGAAGCCGGCTTCGCCGTCGCCCTCGATCGGTGCCATCAGCGCATCGCGCAGGAAGGCCAGATCGCGGTAGACGGTGGCACGGGAGCAACCGAGCTTGTCCTGCAGGGTCGCCACCGTCACCGGATAGCGTGCGGACTTGAGCAGACGATGCAGGGCGGTGATGCGTTCGTATCGGTCCATACCCCCGATTATGTCCGAGTCGCGGGTCTTGTGTGGGACGTTTGGGCTATCGTGGTCGCCCCCACCCCTCTGGAACACCCGATGCGCCGGTTGCCTGCCCTGTCCCTGCTGGCCTGCCTGCTGCTGGCCGCCTGTGATCGCGCGCCCGCGCCGGCCAGCACCGAAGCGCCCGTGCCTGCGGCGGATCCGGCGCAGGCGGTGCTGGGCGCCAGCCAGCGCTTCTCGGCCCTGCGCAGCTTCCACGCCGAACTGGAGGTGCTGGGCGCGCCCCAGCCGGTGCGCAGCGCCATGGACTTCGTCGCCCCCGACCGCTTCCGGGTGCAGACCCCGGCCGGTCCGCAGACGATCATCGGCGACACCATGTTCCTGCAGGCCGACGACGCGATCCGGCAGGTGCCGACCCCGCCGGGCCTGCTCGAGCAATGGCGCAACCCGCTGCCGGCCGATGCCCTGCCCGCCGATCTGCAGGCCGAAGACCTGGGCAGCCAGTCGCTGGACGGGGTCGAGACGCGTCACTACCGCCTGCGTGGCGCGCAGCCCGGCGAACGCCTGGAGTACTGGGTGGACGCGCAGGGCCTGCCGCGGCAGATCGTACGCAGCGGCAGCAGCAATGGCCGCAGCTTCCAGCTGCGCCTGCGCTATTCGCGCTTCAACGACCCGGCATTGCGCGTCGATCTGCCCTGAATAGGCGATCGCGGCAACGCCTGCTGAAGAAACCGTTTGGATCGATTCGGACCGCCATCACGCTTCCAGTATCATCACCGGCTGTCAACCGCTTCGGAGAAGCCCCGATGTCCCTGCGCGTGTCCCTGCTGATCCCCCTGCTGCTGTGCGCACCGCTCGCGTATGCGCAGGATGCCTCCGAACTGGCGGCGATGTCCTCGCCGTGGAGCGGCAGTGGCGGCGAGCTCGGTTTCGCTTCGGCACGCGGCAACAGCAGCACCGAGAGCTTCAACGGCCGCCTGCGCCTGCGCTACACCGATGGCGACTGGGTGCACAGCATGGACCTGGCTGGCCTGCGCTCCAGCTCCAAGGTGATCGAGACCCGCGACGACGGCTCCACCAGCCGCCGCAACAACACCACCGCCAACCGTTATACCGGCAGTGCCGGCAGCGCGCTGCAGCTGGGCGAGCACCGCCAGCTGACGGCCACGGTGCGTACCGAGCGCGATGACTTCGCCACCTACGACCGCCAGAGCTCGTTCGGTCTGGGTTACGGCACCCGCCTGTGGAACACCGAGCGTTTCTCGTTCGACGCGCAGATCGGCCCCGGTGTGCGCCGCACCCACAGCACCGAGGACGACCGCACCCGCACCGGCATGATCGGCCGCGGCCTGTTCGACATGAAGTACTCGCTGACCGACAACACCGACCTGGTCAACACCCTGCTGGTCGAGTCGGGTTCCTACAACACCTTCGGCCAGAACGACTTCGGTGTTTCGGTGAGCATGAACGAACATCTGGCGCTGAAGGCCGGCTGGCAGGCGCGTTACAACAGTGACGTGGCCGAGGACAAGCGCAAGACCGATACGCTGACCACGATGAACGTGGTCTACAAATTCAAATAAGAAACGGGCGCCAAAGGCGCCCGTTCTTCTTTCGGTAGTGCCGGCCACTGGCCGGCAACTGCATTCAATCGGAGCACGAGGTTGCCGGCCAGCGGCCGGCACTACCTGCGATGGCTCAGACGTTCAGCAGTTCGCCGGCACCGGCATCCAGCAGCATCTTCGCCACGCGCTGGCCCAGTGCTTCCGGGTCACTGGCCGGGCCGATCGCCTCGGCACGCACCGCACGACCATCGCTGGCACTGCCGACCAGGCCCTGCAGGTGCAGGTCGGTGCCCTGCCACTGCGCGATCGCCGCCACCGGCACGTGGCAGCTGCCATGCAGCGCGCGGTTCATTGCCCGCTCGGCTTCCACACAGGCGCGCGTTTCCGTGTCATCCAAGCCCGCAAACAGCGCCATCAGGCGCGCATTGCCACCGTCGCACTCCACCGCCACCGCGCCCTGCGCCGGGGCCGGCAGCCACTGCGGCGGTTGCAGGCGCGCGACGATGCGCGCGCCCAGGCCCAGACGCTCCAGGCCGGCCACGGCCAGCACGATGGCGTCGTAGCCACCGTTGTCGAGCTTGGCCAGGCGGGTGTTGACGTTGCCGCGCAGGTCCAGCAGTTCCAGGTCCGGGCGCAGCGCGCGCAGCTGGGCCTGGCGGCGCAGCGACGAGGTACCGACCCGCGCACCGATCGGCAGCGCATCCAGCGAGGCGTACAGGTTGGAGACGAAACCATCGGCCGGATCGTGGCGGGTCAGCATCGCCGGCAGCGCGAAGGGTTCATCCAGTTCCATCGGCACATCCTTCAGCGAATGCACGGCGCAGTCGGCCTCGCCACGCAGCATGGCCAGCTCCAGTTCCTTCAGGAACAGGCCCTTGCCACCGATGGCGGCCAGCGAGCGGTCCAGCACCTCGTCACCGCGGGTGCTCATCGGCACCAGTTGCACATGCAGGCCGGGGTGGGCCTGGCGCAGGCGATCGGCGACGTGTTCGCTCTGCCAGAGGGCGAGCGGGCTCTTGCGGGTGGCGATGCGGACGGTTTCCATCCGGTCATTATCGCGCCTTCGGCGCGGATACGGCCAACGGCGGAGACCCTCGTGGCTGGTGCGTCGGCTGGATCTATCGCGCTTGGCCGGGCGGGGTGGGTTCGCGGGGGACGCCGTGAATCCGTCCATGGAGGCTTGGCCGCGGCATCCATGCCGCGGACACCACCGCGAACCCACCCCGCCCGGCCTATGACAGTTTCCGTGCGCGCCAGCCACGGAAGATTAAAAGAAGAGCAGAGCAACAGCGGGTCGCTTCGCTCTGAGTCGAGCATGGCTCGACTCTACATTTCTCTCCCCACCCGATAACAACAATGCTTTTGCTGTCCGATGCAGTGGAGAACGAGAGGGTTGGGCCGGGGTGGGGTGGCGGGACCGTTGGCGCCATGGGCCCGAGGCATGCCTCGGGCGGGTTGGGCAGGACGCCCTACCCCGGTCTTGCCGTGTGCGCAGGATTGCGCACACGTGCAAGGCGCCATCGAGCTTACAGGGATGTACTTGCAGCGTGTCCCGCCACCCCACCCCGGCCCGACCCAGCACGTAGAAATACCGAGCCATGACCCGCTGTTGCTTTTGCTGTTGCTGTTGCTGTTGATCTTGATGTTGATCTGTAAGCAGTCGCGGCCGCAGGCCGCGCGGAACACTCACAGATGCCGCAGTTCCTGCTTCAGCGTCGCCACGCAGCGGCGGCTGACTTCCAGCGGTTGCTTGCCATGGCGCAATATCGCCTGCACCTGCCCACCCGTGCCACGACGCAGCTCGACCAGTTCGTGGCGCGCCACCAGGCAGTTGCGATGGATGCGGATGAAGCGGCTGGCGAACTCTTCTTCCAGCGACTTCAGCGACTCTTCGATCAGGTCTTCTCCGCGCGCGTGGTGCACCACCACGTACTTCTCTTCGGCCTGCAGGTAATGGATGTCGTCCAGCGGAATCAAGCGCAGGCTGCCGCGCAGGCGCGCGCACAGCATGCTGCGCGCCTGTTGCCCGCGGTGGTCCTGTGGCTGGCCATCGCGGCCGGCAAGGAACGTGCGCGCGCGCGCGATGGCCGCGGCCAGACGCTCGGCGCGTACCGGCTTCATCAGGTAATCAATCGCGGCCGCCTCGAACGCCGACAGCGCATGCGCATCGTAAGCGGTGCAGAACACCACCGCCGGCCGTGGCTCGAAGCTGGCCAGGTGGCGGGCGGCTTCCAGGCCATCCAGCCCGGGCATGGCGATATCCAGCAGGACCAGGTCCGGCTGCAGCTCCGCGCACGCGTGCAGGGCCTGCTCGCCGTTGCCGGCTTCGGCCACCACATCCACGCCGTCCTGCGCGGCCAACAGGCTGCGCAGGCGCTCACGCGCCAGCGGTTCGTCATCGGCGATGACTACCCTCACGATCGCTCCCTCACTGGATCGGCACTGTCACCTGGCAGGCATAGTAGCCCTCGCTCCAGCCAGCCGTCATCCGCGCGGCGCTGCCGAAGCGCCAGGCCAGCCGATGGCCGATGCTGTGCTGGGCATGGCCGGCACCGCGCGCCAGGGCCAGCCCGGGGGCCTGCGGGTCGGGCGCCGGATTGCGCACGCAGATCTGCAGTTCATTACCCTCGCGCATCAGCTGCAACTCGATGGTGCCACCCTCGGGCAGCCGCGAGATGCCATGCAGCACGGCGTTCTCCACCAGCGGCTGCAGTACCAGGCGAGGCAGGGGAAGATCCCAGGGCAGCGGTTCGTCGCGCTGCCAGCGCACCTGCAGGCGCTCGCCCAGGCGCAGTGATTCGATCGACAGGTAGCGCTCGGCCAGCTCGCATTCGTCACGCAGGGTGGAATCACCCTCGCCCGCCCCCAGCGCGGCACGGAACAGATCGGACAGGTCCAGCACCGCACGCTCGGCCACGACCGGGTCGCGATGCAGCAGGCTGGCGATCAGGTTCATGCTGTTGAACAGGAAGTGCGGGCGGATCCGCGCCTGCAGGGCATCGGCCTGTGCGCGTGCGTTGGCCTGTACCTGCGCGGCCCAGCGATCACTCACATAGAAGTAGCGCAGGGCCAAGGCAGTGATCAGCGCCGTCGTCGCCGCGCTGCCCAGCGTGAAGCGCCAGAAGCTGATGCCGCGGGCGAAGTTGTCGCCAAGCACCGCGTACAGGGCATGCACGATGCCCGCGCAGACCACCGCGATCAGCGTCGCCAGTGCGATGGCCGAGACCGCCCCCAGAACCTGTGGCAACCTCGACAACGCGTTCCGCAGCAGGCACAGGCTGGCCGTTACGGCCAGCGCCAGCCACAACGCGAAACCACTGGCCGACAGCAGTTCTCCCACGGTCCAGTGGCGGCTACCATCCGGGGCCAGGGCCAGCACCACCACCACCAGTTCGGCCAGGCCGAGCATCGCCGCCAGCCGCGGCAGGCGGCACAGTTCCGGCATCCAGGGCGGGGCGCTGGCCGGCGGCATGGGTCAGGCAGCGCCCAGGCGTTCCTGCAACCAGTCACCCAGCGCCTGGATCTCTTCGGCGCAGACCTGGTGGGCCATCGGGTAACTGTGCCATTCCACCTCCAGGCCCAGCGCCTGCAGTGCCTGCGCACTGTGTGCGGCCACCGCCTGCGGAATCACCGGATCGCTGCTGCCATGGGCCATGAACACCGGCACCTGCACGGCGCCTTCAGCGCGCTTTGCGCCGTCGGCTTCGGGCAGGTAGGTGGACAGCGCGATCAGGCCGGCCAGCGGCGCAGTGCGTGACAGCGCGGCGGTCAGGATGATCGCGCCCCCCTGCGAGAAACCGGCCAGGAAGATCTTCTCCGGCGCGATGCCACGCTCGATCTCGCGCGCGATCAGCGCATCCAGCTGCACCACCGATTCCTGCACGCCCACCATGTCGGCGCGCGATCGGAAATCCATGCCGACGATGTCGTACCAGCCGCGCATCGGCACGCCGTTGTTGATCGTGATCGGCCGTACCGGTGCATGCGGGAACACGAAGCGCAGCGCCGGCCAATGCGGACGCACCAGCTCCGGCACGATCGGCGCGAAGTCGTGGCCATCGGCACCGAGGCCGTGCAGCCAGATCACCGACCACTGCGGCGAGGCGCCGGTCTCCTGTTCCACCGTTTGCAGCATGATGCGGCTCCTTCAAGTTCGAGCCGCATTATGCCGCTGCCGCGGGACGATCAGTACAGCGGCGGTTGTTCGGCCGCTTCCCGGCGCAGCTGCGCGGCGCGTACCAGCACCGGCGGCGGGATGTTCTCCTCGGGGATATCAAGCAGGCCAAGACGGTGCAGGAAGGCGCCGGGGCCACGCGAAGACGTCAGTGCCACCACCGGTACCGCCAGCACCATGCCGATCACTACCGGCGCCATCCACGCGGCCAGCGATGGCGACACCGCCCAGGCCAGCATGCCCATGAAGGCGCCGAACACCCCCAGCCCACCGTAGCCACGGATCAGCGCCAGCCACGAAATGCCACCATCGTCACGCTGCTGCGCGTCCCACCCCGAATCGCGGCCGGACAGCACTTCGGCCACGCCGCGCGACTGCACGTACATCACCACTGGCGCCATCAGCGCGGCCAATACGGTTTCCACCAGCATCGAGACGAACGCGCGCAGGGCACCGCCACACCCGCGGCGGTCGACCGGGTCCAGCAGCATCGCCAGGTAACCCAGCACCTTGGGCAGCAGCAGCACCGCCATGGTCGCCGCGAACAGGCGCACCACCTGTTCCTCGTCCTGGGCCCGCCAGTACACGCTGGGCGACAGGTGCAGCAGCGCGTTGAAATCGATGCCTTCCTGGAACAACGGGATGGCGATGCCGATCAGCATCAGCATCGCCCACATCGGCGCGGTGAAGTAATGACCGATGCCGATCAGCATGTGCATGCGGCTGATCCAGTGCAGGCCACGGCTGCCGACCACCTTGCCGTGCTGCAGGTTGCCCTGGCACCAGCGGCGGTCGCGCACCAGCAGGTCGGTCAGGGTCGGCGGACCTTCTTCATAGCTGCCGCCCAGGTACGGCACCATGTGCGCGGCCCAGCCGCCACGACGCATCAGCGCCGCTTCGACGAAGTCATGACTGAGCACGTGGCCACCGAACGGCTTGCGCCCCGGCAGCGCCGGCAGCCCGGCCTGATCGGCGAAGGCGCGGGTGCGGATGATGGCATTGTGGCCCCAGTAATTGCTCTCGGCACCGTGCCACCAGGCCACGCCACGGGCGATCACCGGACCGTACACACGGCCGCCGAACTGCTGCATGCGCGCGAACAGGGTGCGCCCGCCGATCACCGACGGCAGGGTCTGGATCAGGCCGACGTCGGCGTTGTGCTCCATGCCCGCGACCAGGCGCACGATGCTGTCGCCGGTCATCAGGCTGTCGGCGTCGAGGATCAGCATCTGCGGGTAGGCACCGCCGAAGCGGCGGACCCAGTCGGCGATGTTGCCGGCCTTGCGCCCGCTGTTGTCGCCACGGCGGCGGTAGAACAGCCGCGCCTGGCCATCGGGCACGCGCTCGCGCAGTTCGGCGAACACCTGCTCCTCGGCCCGTGCGATGTCTTCGCGCCGGGTATCACTGAGCACGAAGAAGTCGAACCGGTCGAGCTGGCCGGTGGCGGCCACCGACTCGTAGATCGCCTGCAGGCCGGCCAGCAGCCGGCGCGGATCTTCGTTGTAGGTCGGCATCAGCAGCGCGGTGCGGCTGTGCACTGTCGGCAGTGGCTTGTCCGGGTCGATGCCGAGGCGATACCCCCGGTCGAACACGGCAGTCAGGAAGCCGGCCACGGCGCTGGCGAAAGACAGCGCGATCCAGGCGAACAGGCCGACAAACAGCACCAGCAGGCAGGCCTCGAGCACGCTGATGCCATTGGCCGACAGCACCCGCCACATCATCCGGGTAGCGATGGCGGTCATCGCCAGCGTGCCGCCGAAGATATAGAACCGGCGCAGGCCGATCAGCCGCGGCGAGGTGCGGTGGCGGCGAACCTTCAGTTGGCCTTCGCGCAGGGTCTGCTCGGGCATCTGCAACGGCGATTCGGCCGGCAGCAGCGTCCAGCCGGCATCAAGCCGGGACGTATCTGCTTCCGCATGGATGGTCTGCACCTCCATTGCCGCCTACTCCGCGCAGTCGGCACGGCCGGCCATCCCGGCCGGGCTGCATGCACCAAGGTTCCCGGCGCGCTTTCCCGGCGCCCGCACTTGTCCTGGCTGCGTCGGCGTCACGCCACGCAGTCGCTGTCTGTCACTACCGGAACCCACACGATCTCCAACGGGGCGGAATCGAAAATGCGGCTCAGTCTAGGGCGCCGGATGTAAGCCGAGTGCGAAGGTCTACGCCGGGATTTGTCCCCATTCAGCAAACAGCAGGCGAGTGCCGGGGCAGGGGAACGGATGTCACTTGGTCGCCCCAGGTACTGGATCGTAACAAACGCGAACGGTTATCATTTAATTAACCAGGCAGGTCACCGTCTTCCGCACGGCCGAGACCCACCCAGCTGCGCCGGTTCCAACCCAGCGCCCAACGACCCATGGAAGGGGGCTGCCTGCTGTCTGCGTGCGCCTGCTGCTTCCACCGGGTCCCCCTCCTCCGATGGAAGCCGTCATGTCCCTGTCGTTCCGTACCCCTTCCGCGCGCCTGCCGCGCACCCGCTTGGCCTGCGCTCTGGCCACCGCCTGCCTGCTGGCCCTGCCCGGCCTGGCCGCCGCAGAGGCCAGCGCCGATGCCTCCACCAAGGATCTGGATACCGTGGTGGTCACCGCCTCGGGCAACCAGCAATGGATCAAGGATGCACCGGCCAGCATCAGCGTGATCAGCCGCGAGGACATCGAGCGCCAGCCGGTGCACGACCTGGCCACCCTGCTCAGCCGCGTGCCGGGCGTGACCGGTGGCCTCAGCGCGGTCGGCGAGCAGTCCAAGATCAAGCTGCGTGGCATGCCGTCCAATTACACGCTGGTGCTGGTGGACGGCAAGCGCATGGGCAGCTCGGCCTCGACCAACTACCGTCCCGACCTCGGCCGCCAGGATCTGAACTGGATCTCGCCCGACCAGATCGAACGCATCGAGGTGGTGCGCGGACCAATGTCGTCGCTGTACGGCTCCGACGCCATGGGCGGCGTGATCAACATCATCACCAAGCGCATCGGTGATGACTGGAACGGCAGCGCCACCCACAGCTATACCCGCCCGGGTGATGGCAAGCGCGGTGATACCCAGCAGATCGGTGCGACGTTCTCCGGCCCGCTCGGCGACCGCTTCGGCCTGCGCATCGGTGCCAACAGCATGCGCCGCGACTCGGACCGCTCCAACGGTGGTGTCTATGGCAATGCCTACGCCGGCGAGAAGGACCGCAATGTCGACGCGCTGCTGCAGTGGAAGCTCAGCGATGCGCAGGAACTGTCGCTGGAAGCCGGCCACGGCGTGCAGCAGGCCTTCATCGACGCATCGCTGGAAAAGCAGGACGAAGGCGCCTGGGGTGCCAGCGAACTCAAGCGCAGCTCGCTGGCACTCAACCACGATGGCAAGTGGAGCTTCGGCAACTCGAAGCTCAGCGCGTACTGGACCGAGTACAAGAACGACATCGGTGCCACCGGCCGCTCCGAGGCCACCGATACCATCATCGAAGGCAGCCTGACCACGCCGTTCACCCTGGGCGTTGAACACCAGTTCGCCGTCGGTGGCCAGTGGAAGCGCCAGGAACTGACCAACACCGATACCATCGGCCGCGCGCCGATCGACTATGCCGGCAATGCCGTCAGCGGCTCCAACCTGGAAGTGGATACCTGGGCACTGTTTGTCGAGGACGAACTGAAGCTGCACCGCACGCTGGCGCTGACCCTGGGCGCACGCCTGGATCATCATGAGAAGTTCGGCAGCCACGTCAGCCCCCGCGCCTACCTGGTCTGGCACCCGGCCGAACAGTGGACGATACGTGGTGGTGTTTCCAAGGGCTTCCGCGCGCCCAGCCTGACCGAGAACTCGCCCAGCGCGGCCACCCAGTCCGGCGGCCGCGGCTGCACCTCGCTGATCCCGCTGGGCTATACCCGCGGTGGCTGCTACATGGCCGGCAACCCGGACCTGGACCCTGAAACCAGCACCAACCGAGAGATCGGCATCAGCTTCGACAATGACCTGTTCGATGCCGGCCTGACCTACTTCCATACCGACTTCAAGAACAAGATCGAGTACGCGCCCCTGGGCAAGTTCAACGGCATCTGGTGGACGCGCATGAGCAACGTGCAGCGCGCGCGTACCAGCGGCATGGAAGGCAACCTGAACTTCCGCTTCGGCGAGCAGTGGCGCTGGCGCACCTCGGCCACCTGGATGAAGGAAGCCAAGAACCTGACCACCGGCAGGAATCTGATCGATACGCCGGAGTTTTCCGGCTATTCGTCGCTGGACTGGACGCCCAATACGGTGTTTTCCAGCAGCCTGTCGGCGCAGTACACCGGCAAGCAGACCGGTACCGCCACGACCTTCCTCAAGGCCTACACCCTGTATGACCTGACCGCAGCCTGGAACGTCAACGAGGTACTGACCCTGCGCGGCGGCGTCAGCAACCTGGCCGACAAGAAGCTGTATGCGGAAGGCTCCACCGACTACTTCGTGGCCGGGCGCAGCTACTTCATGAGCATGACCGCGCGGTTCTGACCGGCGGCGCGCGCCGCGATCGCGCTGGCAGCACGCCAGCGCGATCGGCGGTGTTGCGGATTACTCGCTTTCCAGCGCGGCCGCGGCCGCGTTCTGCGTAGCGGCCGTGCGTGCACGGTCCATCGCTACCGCCAGTTGCTGGCGTGCGAGCAGTTGTTGTGCCTGCACCACTTCAGGTGTCGGCAGGAGCACCGGTCCCGGTGCGTTTTCCGGTATAGCAGGTGTGGTCATGCAACCTCCATGGACATCCCGCCGCCGCCCGGGTTCAGCTGGGGCGGCAGCGGAACTGCGCACCCTATCCTAAAAACAAGGCGGATGGGTGACGGTGCGGCGCCCCGCCGCAGGCCTGCACATGCCGGGCGCGTCACATTTTTGACGGTTGAGGGTAGTTTCCTGAACCGTCGGCCTCGTATCATGTAACCGTTTTCCTACAAGGACGTAATCGTCAATGAACGCCGTCGACCTCTCCCGCTTCAGCCCGAAGTGGCAGTTCCGCTTCAATTTCTTCCAGCAGCACGGCGCTCCGAAGGAGCCGCGCTTCAAGGAAGCCTGGAAGGCGCTGTCCTTCGGCGACCGCCTCAAGATCAACATCAACTTCTTCGCCTTCTTCTTCGGCTTCATCTACCTGTTCATTCTGGGCATGTGGCGCAAGGCGCTGGTGGTGATCGGCATCGGCCTCGTGCTGGGCATCGTGTCCCTGTTCCTGCCGGACATCATCGCGCGCCCGCTGTTCATCGCCATGAACTTCCTGGTTGCCGCCAGCACCAACTACAGCTACTACCTGGAGCAGGTGAAGGGCAAAGCCAGCTGGAATCCCTTCGAAGGCATGTTCTGACGCGATGCTGCCGCCGCACTCCGGCTTGGCATAGCATCAAGCAGAAATGAAGACGCCCGGCCTTGGCCGGGCGTCTTCATGTGCGCGCAACAGGATCAGGCCGCGCGGCGGACCGTAGCCACCGGCTCGGCCTGCAGGCGGAAGCGCGAGACCGCCACCGCCAGCTGCTCGGCCTGTTCTTCCATCGCACGCGCGGCGGCACTGGCCTCTTCCACCAGTGCGGCGTTCTGCTGGGTGGTCTCGTCCATCTGCACCACGGTCTGGTTGACCTGCTCGATGCCCGCCGACTGCTCGCGCGAGGCTGCCGAGATCTCGGCCATGATCTCGTTCACTCGGCCGACCTGGCCGACGATTTCCTGCATGGTGCGGCCCGCGCCGTGCACCAGCTGTGCACCGGCGCCGACCTGCGCCACCGAAGCGTCGATCAGCTCCTTGATCTCCTTGGCCGCACCTGCCGAGCGCTGGGCCAGCGCGCGCACTTCGCTGGCGACCACGGCGAATCCGCGGCCCTGTTCGCCGGCACGCGCCGCTTCCACCGCCGCGTTCAATGCCAGGATGTTGGTCTGGAACGCGATGCCATCGATCACCGAAATGATCTCGGCAATGCGCTGCGAGGAGGCCTCGATCTGTTCCATGGTCTGCACTACCTGGCTGACCACCTGCCCGCCTTCGCTGGCCACGCCCGCTGCGGAGCCGGCCAGGGTGTTGGCCTGCAGCGCGTGGTCGGCATTCTGGCGCACCGTGGAGGTCAGCTCTTCCATCGAGGCCGCGGTCTCTTCCAGGTTCGCCGCCTGCTGCTCGGTGCGGCGCGACAGGTCACTGTTGCCGGCGGCAATCTCACCCGCCGCCAGGCGGATGCTGGCCGCCGACTGCTGGATCTGGCCAACGATCTGGGTCAGCTGCTGCACGGTGCTGTTGGCATCGTCGCGCATCACCGCGAACACGCCGTGGAAGTCGCCCTGCATGCGCGCGCTGAGGTCGCCTGCGGCAATCGCGCGCAGCAGCGTCGACAGCTCGGCCAGGTTGTGGTCGCTCACCTGCATCATGGTGTTGAGGGTTTCCACCATGCGGCGGAAGTCGTGGTCGAAGCGCAGCGTGTCGCCGCGCACCGCGAAATCACCGGCTGCTGCGGCAGCGGCCAGCTGCTGGATCTGATCGTTGATCGCCGCCAGGTTGCTCTTGGTGGTGGCCATTGCAGCGGTGAACACCGCCTTCTCGCCCGGCAGCGCTTCCATGTCCACGCTCAGGTCACCCACCGCATAGCGCTGCATCACGTCGACCAGGCGCTGGGTGACGGCGTTGCTGGAGGCCACCAGCTGGTTGCTGTCAGCCACCATCCGGCCGTACTCACCCGGGAACGCCGAGGCGTCCATGCGGTAGCTGATTTCACCGGCGTCATGGCGACGCGCCATTTCCGCCTGCGCCGCCATCACCGACTGCAGCTGCCCCCGCATGCCCTGCATCGCGTCCAGCAGGCGGCCCACTTCGTCGTTGCTGCGTGCCGGCAGGGTGCTGTCCAGCTTGCCCGCGGCGACGTCGCCGGCCACGCGCACGGCTTCGGCCAGTGGGCGGATCGCCAACCGGCGCAGCAGCACATAGACACCGGCACTCAGCGTCAGCGCGGCCACCACGCCAACCAGCAGGGTCAGCCACAGCAGCTGGCGCGCCTCGGCCACGATCACCGCGTGCGGCATCACCACACCCAGTGCAAAGCGCTGCGGCGCATCGCCCACACGAAGCGGCACGTATACGCGCACGTTGCCGGCGGCATCCGGAGTGAAGGCTTCGAACCGGCGGTCGGCGGCGATGTCTGCCAGCATGCTGCGGGTCAATGCGTCGCCACGTGGCTTGCCGATTTCGGCGGCATTGGCCGAGGCCAGCACTACGCCATTCGGCGAGAGCAGTTCGACGCGCCCGGCGCCCATCGGCTTCAGCGTGGCCAGGTGCTTCTGCAGCGCCGCCAGCGAGAAGTCCACAGTGAATACACCGAGGAACCGGCCGTTTTCGATGATCGGCGTGCTCAGCGTGCTCATCAGCACCTGCTGGCCACCGATGTCGTAGGCATAGGGCTCGCTTACCTTCGCCAGCTTGTCGCGGCTGGGCACCATGTACCAGTCACCGGAGCCACTGGCCGTCTCGGTGTAGTCGGTCATCGTCGACTGCTGCGGCTTGCCATCGTGCCAGGCCCAGTAGCTCATGTAACGACCGGTGGCATCGTGCGCTTCAGTGTTGACGTACTCGGCATCCTTGCCATCGAAGGCGTCGGCCTCCCACATGGTGCTCTTGCCCAGCCACTCGGGGTGGGTGCGCAGCTGCTCGCCCAGCACGGCAGCCAGGCTGGCACGGTCCGGAACATCGCCGCGCGCGCGCTGGGCGAGCACGGCCTCGACCATGGCGTCGTTGCTGGCAAAGGCGGTGCCCAGATCGGCCGCGACCTGGCGGGCTTCGGCGGTGGCTTCGCTGGCCATGGTCTGGCGCGAGGCGTCGATCAGGCTGGCGCTGGCCTGGCGGTAGATCAGGAACGCAGTCAGGCCGAAGCACAGCAGCGCGATCGCAGCGGTGCCCAGCATCAGCTTGTGGGCGATGCTGCCCGGGCGGCGGGCAGCGGCGGAACGGGGAGAAGGCATGGAAGGATCCGCAAGGCAGTTCAGGACGACCGGCACCGCGAGGGCACCGCGCAGGTGCGCGATCCGTCGCGCAGGCCACCGGCCGCCGGGACACGCCCGGCGCTGGAAGCGCACCGGGTTAGCGGCCGCCTGCGAACGAGGTTGAGGCGGTCCATCTGCACATTCCTGAACCTGCTCAGGGTCGGGTCAGGAACCCGCCCCGCTGCCGCCCTACTCGGCCACGCGGTCCTTGATCCATTCCGCCCGCGGCAGCACCTCGATACTGCCAACCGCGTACTGCTGCAGCACGTCGTCCGGGCCGAAGCGCGGCTGCCAGCCCAATGTGCTGCGCACCAGTGCACTGTCGTAGACGCGGTCAATGCTCAGCGGCAGCGGCCAGCCACGGCGCTCGAACTCGGCCAGCAACTGCGGGGCGCGGCGGGCCAGCACCCTGCGCGGCTGGGTCGCCAGTTCCAGGCAATCCTCACGCAGGAACGGCGTCGGTGCGCAGGCAATGTAGCGTGCGAAGGCAGCGCCCTCATCGTGCAGCAGCGCGGCATGTGCGCTGGCCACGTCGCGCGCGTCGATGCCGCGGTGCAGGCGGAACATCGCCATCCGCTCCGGTGGCTCGGGGAAACAGCGGGCCATGCGCAGCACGCGCACGCTGAAGCCCGGCGCCGCAGCGGCTTCAGCCAACGCCTCGGCCTGCAGCTTGCTGCGATGGTAGATGGTGCGTGGCAGCGGCTCGGTATCTTCATCGATCCAGCGGCAACCGCCCGCCACCACCGCATGGCCATACAGCGCCGTGGTGCTGGTCAGCACGAAGCGGCGTGCACCGGCCTCGCGGGCAGCCTGCAACAGGTGTGCGGTCGCCTCCACATTGATCTGCTGGAATACCGCATCCGGCACCAGGCCGACATGGGGTGCATGCAGGGCGGCGGTATGGATCACCGCATCGACGCCCTGCACTGCCCGCATCACGGCCTGATGATCGGTGACATCGGCAATGATGCGGGTGGTGGCGAATGGGCTGCGATCCAGCCCCACCACTTCGTGGGCCGCCGCCAGCGCGCCGAAGATCGCACGCCCGATCCGCCCGGAACTGCCGGTCAACAGAATCTTCATTGAGTCCATTCACTCGAAGCGCCCGGGAACTACCGGGATGCATCGATTCTAGGCACGCTGCATGTCGTCTGCGATAGGGCGCGGTTGCAATTGTGCGTTCATTCTGGCGATGCCGATCGGGCGAGCAGCTGGCGGGCGACGAACAGCGGATCGTCACCGCCTGCTGCGTCAGGCGTGACGCCGGTGCGTTCCCAGTTGGTTCCGGTACGGAGGTTGATCGGCTGCCGGTCGGGAATGCTGATCTGATAGCCATCCGGCAGCAGCACAGGATCATCGAACATATGTGCCGCACCGCCACTTCGACTACCAACGACACGTGCCCGCCCCTGCGCCTGCAGCGAGTACGCGACGAATTCGGCAGCCGACCCGGTGCGGCGGTCGATCAGCACCACCAGCGGCTTCAGGTACACCCCCAGGCTCGCCGGTGGCAACGGTACCGGACTGCGCTGGCCACGGCGTTGCAGTGACTGCACCTGGGTGATCTCCGCCGCCAGCAGGGTCCGCACCAGCAGGTCCGCACTGCCGTCATCGCCACCACCGTTCTGGCGCAGGTCCAGCACCAGGCCGTCGGTGTCGGCCAGCAGGGTGAAGGCAGCAGCCAGCTTCGGCTGGGCCAGATCGAGCGGATAGAAGGTGCTCAGGCGCAGGTAACCGATGTTGCCTTCCAGCACCCGCACCTCGCGCACGCCCGCACCATTGCTGCGCGCATCCGCGCGCCAGGCCATCAGCCAGTCGTCCTGGCCGGCGCGGGCATCCACCCGCTCGACATGGAAGTGGCCATCGAACACGTCCAGATCCTGGCTCAAGCGTGCGCTGAACGCCTTAGGGTCCGCGCAGCTGTCCACATAGCGCTGCTGGGTGGACCAGCCGCGCACGGCCTCGGCAATGCGCGCGCCTTCGGCCACGTCCAGGTACTGCGCCTGTATCGCCGTGGCCGCCGCCTGCAGCACCGCGTCCTGGGCCGGGCAGGACGCCGCCAGCAGCGCGCCCAGCATCCACGAAACCGCCATGACCGCACCCCATGTTGATGATATGTAAGTGCTTATATATCATCGCCACCATGGATCTCCAACATGCCACCCTGGGAACACTGCTGCGGGCCCTGCTCGACCAGCTCGACCCGGCGGTCGAGCAGGCCTACCGCGACCTGAAACTGGACTACCGGCCGCGCTACACCCCGGTGCTGCGCACGCTGATGGCGCAGGGACCCTGCCGCATCAAGGATCTCGCACTGGCCTGCGGGCTCAGCCATTCGGCGCTCAGCCAGACGGTTTCAGCAATGGTGCGCGACGGCTGGCTGCACGCTGCGGTCGGTGAAGACAGCCGCGAGCGCATCCTGCAGTTGAGCCCGCGCGCGCTGCAGGCGTTGCCGGCGCTGCAGGCGCAGTGGCAGGCCACGGCACGCGCGGCGCGCAGCCTCGATGCCGATCTTGGACAGTCATTGGAGCAGGTGCTGCGCGACGCACTGCAGGCGCTTGAACAGCGGCCGTTCGCGCAGCGACTGCGTGGCACGCCCCAACGCTGAGGCGCTTACTGCTCGGCCGCCATCTCGATTTCACTGAGGAACGTCCAGCTGCCATTGGCCAACCGCAGCTCCAGCGTGCGGCACTGCGCGGCCAGCGGCGCGGCGTTGCCCAGCACGTATTCCTCTTCGGTCGAATCGCTCAGTCCGGCCTGGGTGAATGGCGCCGACAGCACACCGATCTTCACCGCAGCGGCGCCCGGCTCGGCACACATCACCTCCACAGCTGTCGGCGTGACGATGCCCCACGCCGGGCGGGTCATCGTATGCAGGCCGATCCAGTCCACCCTCCGGCGCTGGCCCAGGTCGATGGTGATGCTGGCGTTGCCATGCACGCCTACCCAGCCTGCATCCATCGGGTTGCGCGGATCCCCCACCCGACGATCGAACAGCTCGTGGCCACTGCTGTCCGGATAGTTTGCATCCGGCGCCACGCTGTAGCTGTAGGTGGTCTGCACCGGATCGACACTGTAGGACGCACCGAGCCCATACAGCCCGCGATAGGTGTTCATCAACCGCGGAGATTCGGCATAGCCCTGGCCGGGGCCGACCACCTCGGACATGTGGTACTGGTTGAGCCAGGCAACGCGCTTGCCGGCCGAACGCGCGCTCCACAACTGCTGGTTGATGCGCTGCACCGACGCGGAGCGATAGGCACCGGACAATCCGTTGCCGGTTTCCAGGAACAAGGGACTGCCATGGTTGAACAGTTCGATGTCGGCCCACAGGCCGCTGGCCCCCAGCGCCGCCGACAGCGCCTCGTAATACGCCTCGGTGGAATGACCTGGGCGATCCCACTGGAACAGGCGTGCATGCGAGGCGGCGCCGAGGCCGTCCTGCCAGATCTGCACATCCACGCCGGTGGCCGTACGGAACTGTGCAGCAGCCCGGCCCACGCTGGCCGGATCCACGCTGGATGACGCCAGGTAGGGGGCCACCATCACCGGCCGCGAGGGTGTACTGCCTTTGAGCGCCGTCACGATCGCACGGTAGAACGGCGCGCGATCAGCCGGCACCTGTGCTGGCTCGTCGGTGATGTACCAGCCAGCGAACGCCGGATGCGATCCGTACTGTTGGCCCAGCTGGGCCAGCGACTGCGCCGCATCCTGTGCCACGGCCGTTGCGTTCTGCCCCTGCCAGAAGGTGGCGCACTGCCCCGAGCTGTAGGTGGTGCCGACCACGACCTTCATGCCGCGCGCGGCCGCCGCATCGAGCACGGTGCCGAGCTTGCCGGGAAAGCCGGCAATCCATTCGAAATCCTGCACGCCGCTGGCGCAGCCGACGCCGGCACGGGTGGCACGCACCTGACCGAGGATGATCGTGTCGTTGCCCAGGTCCTGCAGTTCATCCAGGAACAGCGGCAACTGCGCGGCCGGCAGTTGTTCGTCGCTGCCCGAGTAGCCAACGTGGACGAAGCTGCCGGACAACAGGGGGCTGGCTGCATGGACCGGAGCGGTACAGGCCAGCACTGCGATCAATCCAATCCTGTTCATGTTCTACGTCCCTGTCGTGGCCAGGCGAGTGGCGTTGTTGCGCATCCTATCAACAGCAACGGTGGCCCCATCATGATCACCGACAACGCTGCGCAATCGCCGACTTCAGCTGCCCCCGCAGCAGCGCACGTGCAATGCCGATTCAAGCGGTTGATTCATTCAACTGCGTGATCGAGCCTGCGCGCTCCTTCCCCTGGAATACTCCTCATGCGCACGCCGCCCGCACCGCTCAGCCTGATGGAACGCGACCGCCGCTGGGCCCTGGCCCGCGACCTCATGGCCAGTGAACGCCTCGATGCCCTGGTTGTGCATGGCGACCGGGAAGCCGCCGCACCGGCCGGGTTCTCGCCGGACTGCTACTTCACCAATGACCGGCCCGGCTCGATCGTGGTGTTCGTCGGCGACCAGCCGCCACGGGTGTTCACCTTTGCCTCGCTGATGATTGCCGACCACCTGCAGGCCTGCCTGCGCGGCGACCTGCAGTGGATCGCACCCGAACAGCTGTGGGTTGGAAAATCCGGTCTGGAGGTTGGCCGCTGGCTGCAGCAATGTGGCCTGCACACGGCACGTATCGGCGTGCTGGGGCTGGAGCCCTATCCACCGTTCTACTTCGACGGCGCGATGCCCGCGCGCACCCTGCAGGGCATGCAGGCGGCGGTGCCGAACGCGGAATTCGTACCGGTATATCGTGCGTTCTTCCAGCGCGCCTCGGTAAAGAGCCAGGAGGAACTGGCGCTGATTGCGCATGCCGCCTGGATCGGTGAATCCATGAGCGAGGCGCTGCGTGCCACTGCTCGCCCCGGTGTTTCGGAAGCCGAACTGGTTGCCGCAGTGACCGCCGACTGTTTCTCGCTGGGGGGCTATACCGCCGAGGTGTTGCTCGGCTCGGGTCCGGAGTATGTGGGCTGGGGACCACCCGCCTGGCAGTATCGTGCGCAGCCGCCGCGCATTCTGCGCGATGGTGATCTGGTGTTGTCGGAGATCTTCGCACTGTACGGGCTGATGGAAACCCAGCATCAGGCCGCGGTTGCCATTGGCGAGGTGCACGACGACATCCATCGCGCCGCTGCCGTCGCACGCAGCAGCTACGAAGCAGGCCTGTCCGCACTGCGCGTGGGCAATACCTTCGGCGATGTCGTCGACGCGATGGAAGCGCCCCTGCTGGAGGCGGGTGGCTGGCACGTGCACCCGTTGGTCCACAGCCTCAACCCCTATGGACCGATTGGCTTCGGCCGTGCACCGGGCATCGAAGCGCTGCCGGAGGCCGCGCGCTATGCGCACATCGCGCCGCTGCCGACTGTCGGGCGCGAACTGCCCCTTCAGGCCGGCATGTGCTTCGCCTTCGAACCGAACTGTGCATTCGGCCGGCACATGGCCAACATCGGCGGTACGGTCATCGTCGGCGCTGACGCGGGTACCGCGCTCAATGAAAACTCGACACGGCTGATGCAGGCCGATGCCTGAGTTCATCGCCCATCTGCAGACACCGGCACGGCGGCGCGCGGCCGAGACGCGCAGCGGGCAGACCCGAGCCCGACTGCTGCACGCGGGGCTGCAGCTGTTCAGCGCGTTCGGCGTGGAGGGTGTGCGTACCCGCCAGCTGGTGGACATGGCCGGCTGCAGCCAGTCAGCCATTCCCTATCACTTCGGTGGCAAGCAGGAACTGTATGCCGCCGTACTGCAGCGCTGCGCTCAAGCCATTGCCGAGCGATTGCCGCTGCCGGCAACGCCACCCAACGGCGCGCGGCAGGCCGCGCAGCAGCTGCAGCAGTTGATGCGGGCATTCGTCCAAGCCTTGCTGTCGGCGCCGGATGCGGGTCCACGCACGCTGCTGTTGGCGCGCGAACAGATCCAACCGACGGCCGCGTTCGCCAGCGCCCACCGTACGCTGTTCGAACCCTTGCACACGACGCTGGCCGCGTGCGTAGCGTGCCTGCGCGGCAGCGAACCATCCAGTGTCGAGACGGTGCTGCGTACCCACGCCCTGCTCGGCCAAGCGATCGTCTTCGCGGTCTCCCATGGGGCTCTGCAGGCGCGACTGAACCAGGGAGCTCCCTTGGCAGACGTAGAGACGATCGCGTCGGTGGTCAGTGGCATGGCACTGGCGGCAGCGAAGGCAGCACCTGACTGAATGGCTGCGTGATCAGCCCCGTGCGCAGGGCGCGTGAAAACCGGGGCGAAGATGGCGACCTGGACTTAGCGTGCGATGGCCAAGCATGGATGCCGTCGTCTACGAAGGCGACGCCCACACCGCAGGAGATTTCACATGACTGAGCAGAACCCGCGCAGCTCCAACCGGGGTTTCGCATCAATGGACCAGGAAAAGCAGCGCGCGATCGCTGCCAAGGGCGGGCGCGCCGCACATGCCTCCGGCAACGCGCATGAATTCAGTCCGGCCGAGGCACGTGTCGCAGGCCGCAAAGGCGGCGAGGCGATCAGCCGCAACCGCCAGCACATGGCCGAGATCGGTCGTGAAGGTGGACACGCTCGCCACGCCAATGCGCGCCAGCAGCAACAACAGCCTCAGGAGATCGAACGCACGGCAGCGGGTCCGCAACGCCAGCAGGGCTGAATGCAGCGCGTCAAGCCGGTGCGCGCTGCCGATACAGCCCGAGCGCCGCAAGCAGGGCCAGCGCACCGGCCACAGCCATCGCCCATCCGAAACCACTGGCCATCGCACTGCGATACCACGTCAGCATCTGCGGCGTGGCGTGCATCGAGCCTGGTTGCAGGATCAGTTCGCGCGCCTGTGCCGCCAGCTCCCGCTGCCCGGCCGCCTGCGCGGACGCGGCGAACTGCTGCACGGCGCGCTGGCCCATCAGGCTGCCCAGCAGCGCGATGCCCAGGCTCATGCCTGCCTGACGTAACGCGTTCATCGTGGCTGAGGCAATACCCGCGCGCTCGACCGGCGCGCTGGCCATGACCGCCATGCCGGTCGCCGGCACTGCCAGCCCCATTCCAATGCCAAGCAGCACCAGCACAGCACTGGAATAGGCGTGCGAAGTAGCCGGTTCGAACGTGGCCATCGCGCACAGCGCCGCCCCGGCCAGGGCATAGCCCAGCACCAGCGCGGCGTGCAGCCCGAGGTGGGCGACCAGACGCCCGAACAACAGCGAGACGGCACCCATCAACAGGAACTGCGGGGCCAACTGGGAGCCTGCCAGCGCAGCGTTGTGCCCCTGCGCCTGCTGGAAGAACAGCGACAGGAAGAACAGGCTGGCATAGGCAGTGAAGCCCAGCACGAACGAGGCCAGGTTGAACATGCCGAAGCGGCGGTCGGCAAACAGGTCCAGCGGCAGCAATGGGCGTGCCACCCGGCGTTCGACGATGCCGAACAGGATCAACCCGGCAGCTGCCACGCCCAGCGCCAGCAGCGTCACCGGGGCCAGCAGGCCATGCGCGCCGATCGCGATCAGGCCATAGCTCAGCGCACCCAGGGCGATGACGCTGAGCAGCTGCCCGGCAGGGTCCAGCGCAGCGTGCTGCGGATGCCGCCGCTCCGGAATTCCCCAGGCGCCCAGCGCCAGTGCGAGCAGGCCCAACGGCAAGTTGATCAGGAAGATGCTGGGCCATCCGACGCGCTGTACCAGCACGCCTCCCAGCAGCGGGCCAAGCACCAGGGCCAGCGCACTGAACGCCGACCAGCCACCGATCGCACGTGCACGTTGGCGCGCGTCGGGAAACGCGTGGCTGAGGATCGGCATTGCGCTGGGAATCAGCAGCGCGCCCGCGATGCCCTGCACCGCGCGTCCAGCCACCAGCGTCGCAAGATTGCCGGCACAGGCACAGAGCAACGAGCCAAGAGTGAAGGTGGCGACGCTGAGCAGCCACATCCGCCGATGACCGTAACGGTCCCCGAGCGGCCCCGCCGACAGCATCAGCGCCGACAACGCGATCGCATACGCATTGATCACCCACTGCAGGCCGGCCATGTCGGTATTCAACGCCTGCTGCAGGGTCGGCAGCGCGACGTTGACGATGCTGATGTCCAGCGACGCGAGGAACGTGCCGAGGTAGGCGGCCAGCACCAGGGCCGGACGTTGGAAACGCTGCATGGGTGGATCCCGGGGGAGGACGTCCGCGCATCGTAGCCATTGACTGACCGTCGGTCAATGACTGGCGGTCAGTCAATGCCGTAGGACAGCTAGAATGGCCACCGTCGCACCCGGACCTTGCCCACCATGCAGACCCCAGCTGTCGCCAGGCCTCGCACCAAGCCCGCGGAAACCCGTCAGGAAGAACTGATGGACGCCGCGCAGGCACTGTTCCTGTCAAAGGGGGTAGACGCCACCACCATCAGCGACATCGTCGCCGCGGCTGATGTGGCCAAGGGCACGTTCTATACCTACTTCGCCTCGCGCACCGAGATCCAGCAGGCGCTGGCACAACGCTACACGCGGCAGTTCATGGAAGCGGTCGACCAGACGGTGCAGCAGCAGCCCGACGGCGATGGCGTGGCACGCCTGCGTGCCTGGATCCGCGCCAACATCGAGCTCTACGTGCGCACCCATGCACTGCACGATGTGGTGTACGCCAACCATCACCACCACCAGCGCGGCAATGCCGAACGCAATGCGATCCAGCAGCAACTGCTGGGCATCCTCGAGGCGGGCAACGCCGCTGGACTGTGGCAGCTTCCAGCGCCGCAGGTCACCGCCTCGCTGATCTACGCCGGCGTGCACGGCGCCGCCGACGACCTGATCGCCACGCCGACACAGGATGCCGATGCGTTCATCGAAGCCGTGCAGGCCGATTGCCTGCGCATGGTCGGCGTGCCACCAACCGGTGCCAAACGTCGCTGACGGGCTTTCTGCTGCTCAGATGTGGGCGAGGATGTTCAACAACCGCCCGAACGGGTCACGGACGAAGAAGCGGCGCACCCCCCAGGGCTCATCGGCGGGGCCATATTCCAGCGGGATGCCGGCCGCGCGCATGCGCTCCAGTACCTGTTGCAGATTGTCCACTTCTATCGACAGGTCCGGCACTGCGGTGCCGGATCCCCCTTCAGTGGCAAAGCTGACCTGCGCCAGCGCGCTACCCTCGCCGCCATGGGTGACGATCCAGCCGTGGTCCATCACCACCGGCATGCCCAGTAGCTCGCCATAGAACGCTGCGGCACGCGCAGGGTCAGGCGTGGCGATGTTGGCGACGACACGTTTGACGGCCATGTGCGGCGGCTCCGATGCGATTCCCCATCCTCGCCGCTGCGTGCATGGCCTGCAAGCGTGCTCAGCCCAGATGGCTCATCGCAAGCTGGGTGATCGCGCTCTTCGGCAACGCGCCAACGGTGCGGGCCACCGGCTTGCCATCGCGCACCACCACCATGGTCGGAATGCTCATCACGCCGAACTCGTTGGCCAGCGCCGGCGATTCGTCGATGTTCACCTCAGCGAAATGAACCAGTCTGTTCAACTCATCCGCTGCCTGCTCGAACATCGGCTGCATCACCCGGCATGGGTGACACCACTCGGCCCAGAAACGGATTACGTGCACGCCCGGCGCGTTGCGTACGGCCATGTCGAAGTTGCCGCTGGTCAACTGGCTGATCATGTTCAAACTCCCTGCATCAGTTATGGAATGGACGCTCCATAAGTTGAGTGCCACCGGCTGACTTGTCAATGAATTCTGGAATGACTAGTCTTTAAGTCATTCCCCTGACCCTGGCTTACTCATGGCGCGCACTGGCCGCCCCCGCGAATTCGACCGCGACGACGCTGTGGAACAAGCGATGCTGTTGTTCTGGGAACGCGGCTACGAGGCAACCACGCTCAACGACCTGCGCAGCGCGCTGGGAGGGCTTTCGCCTGCAAGCTTCTATGCGGCGTTCGGCTCCAAGGAGGCGTTGTTCGGCGAATGCCTGTCGCTCTACATGCAGTCCTGCGGCCAGTTGGCCACTTTGCTGGCGGACACCACCGACGGCCCACGCGAGGCGATGCGACGCACCCTGCATGCCGCTGTGACCGCACAGACCTCGCGCACCCGCCCGCGCGGCTGCATGGCGGTACTGTCCGGCCTGAACTGTTTCGAAGGCCATGAGGACATCGCCGCACAGGTCGAGCAGGCGCGCCGGCAGACCAGCCAGGCCATCACCGCCTGCGTGCAGGCTGGCCGTGATGTGGGCGAACTTTGCCCGGACGTCGACTGCACCGCGCTGGCCACCGCCTTCGACGTGTTCCTCAAGGGCATCGCCATCCAGGCCCGGGATGGGCGCCGTGCCACCGAGCTGCATGCTGCCGTGGATGCGCTGATGGCGATCTGGGACTGCAACGCACTGCGGGCCGCGCGCCAGCACTGATCGCAGGCGTCCGTTGCACTGAAACAGAAGAGCCCCGTCAATGACGGGGCTCGCCATCAGGTCTGCGTTGCCACTGCTTACACGGCGCCGCAGCGATCCATGACGCAACGATCGTATTCGTACTGGCATTCCATCGCGTCACCGCCACCGGACAGACAGGCCTGGTAAGCCTTCCAACAGGGAAGATCGCATGGCGGAATCGGCCCAGCCACAGCAACCGAACCGCTGCAGGTCAAGGCGAACACCGCACCCACGATCATTTTCCTGAAAGTACGCATCGACATCACTCCTTGATAAGCCTGGTGAGCCCAGGCCGGGCCACGGTAGCGAGGCCCTCGGGAGATGGAGTGAACGCCCGTGTCACGGAACATTAACCTGTTCATTAAATTTCCTTAACACCACTGGGGGTGATCGGCGCGCTGCGGGGTTAACGGCCTTGTTGTCCGTCAATCAAGGAAGTTGTCCGATGAATCACCCGCTGCACGGCCGTTCGTCCCACTCCCGTTCTCCCCTGCACAGCCGCCTCGCGCTGGCGGTCACCAGCACATTGCTGCTTGCCAGCACGTTGCCCGCCATGGCCAACGACTCATTCGAGGTCTGGCAACAACAGCGCCAGTTGCAGGCGGCCTGGGCGCAACCAGGCGTCGGCGCGTCCGCAGCACCGACGGCCACCACGCCAGCGGCGGCCAACACGTCCGTTCTCGGCAACCCCGGCGATGCAGCCAGTTGGCGCAGCGATGAATTCAACGCTGACTGGGGGCTGGGTGCGATGGGGGCCGATTACGCCTATGCACGTGGACTGACCGGCCAGGGCGTACGTCTTGCCCTGTTCGATTCGGGCTCGGCACTGGCCCATCAGGAATTTGCGGGGCGCAATACGTCCAGCATCACCATCGGCGCGGACTGCGCCACGCCAGGCGTGGTGGCCGGTACCGGTGCCTGCGAACAAACCCGTGGCGAGCAGCCAGGCTACAACTACTACGGCCTTGGCCCCGGCGTTCCCGCCGCACTGGCCGCACGCCTGATCGCGGCAGGCCAGCCCTATGGCTTCAGCTACGCCGACCACGGCACCCACGTGCTGGGTACCATCGGTGCCAACCGCGATGGCAAAGGCATGCATGGCGTAGCATTCGGTTCGAACCTGACCGCAGCCCGTGTGTTTGGTGATACCTACTATGAGTGGCGCCTGGATCCGGACAACTTCTATCGTCCGCGCGCGCTATATCGCACCGATCCCGATGACACCGCTACCTTGGATATGTATGCGCAGATCCAGGCGCAGGGCGTGCGCGCCATCAACCACAGCTGGGGTATCTCTACCCGCAACATGACTGCTGCCGCGCTGGATGCACAGTATGCAGCGATCGGTGACGGCTACGGCGTGTATGGCAGCATCTACGCCAACGATGGCGATGCCCCCTCCTCCACCCTCATCCAGGTGTGGTCGGCTGGTAACGGCAGTGGCGCCGTCGCCGGAATCACGGCCGCCATGCCGCGCTGGAGGCCGGAACTTGAACCGTACTGGCTGGCCGTGGCCAACGTCCGCCGGCCCAACGCTGCTGCGGGCGAAACCGACTACGTGATCGATGGCAGTTCCAGCATCTGCGGCGTTGCCGCCAACTGGTGCATCTCGGCACCGGGCACCGACATCCTGAGCACCATTGTGTCCGGTGATATCCAGGGTCGCGTCGAGAACACTTCCGCCTATGTCCGCCTGATCATCGACAGCGAGAGCACCCAGTACGTCTATGGCACCAAGACGGGCACGTCGATGGCGGCGCCACACATCACCGGCGCGCTCGGCCTGCTGATGGAGCGCTTCCCCTATCTGGACAACGCCCAGGTCCGCGACGTGTTGCTGACCACCGCACGCGACCTGGGTGCAGCAGGCATCGATCCGATCTACGGCTGGGGCATGGTCGACCTGCGCAAGGCCATCGAAGGCTACGGTTCGCTGCGCGTGGATACCAACGTGGTGATGAACCAGAAGGCCGGTGGCCTGAAGGTGTGGGAAGGCGATGCCTGGGATGACTGGACCAACGACATCGGCGGCCCCGGCAAGCTGACCAAGTCCGGCATCGGCTGGCTGCGCCTGAGTGGTGGCAACACCTTCAACGGCGCAGTGCTGCAGGACGGCACGCTGGAATTGAACGGCACCAACACACTCACGTCAGCGGTCGAAGTCCAGGGTGGCCAGTTCCTGCTCAACGGCTCGCTGGTCTCCACCGCCCTGAACACCACCGGAGGCGTGAGCACGGTCAGCAGCAGCGGCCTGCTGAAGGGCAGCAACCTGACCGTCAACGGTGGCGTGGTGTCCTTCAACGGCACGCAGACCGGCGGCACCACCACGGTCGGTGCCAACGGCCTGCTGAAGGGCATCGGCACGCTGGGCAACACCCGTGTGGACGGCATCATCGCGCCCGGCAATTCGATCGGCACGCTGACCATCAACGGCAACTACGTGCAGGGCGCAACCGGCGTCTATGCCGCCGAACTTGCCCCGGGTGGCCGCAGTGACCAGTTGCACGTAACCGGCACCGCCACTCTCGGCGGCACCCTGGTCGCACTGCCGGAGCCGGGTACCTACTACCTCGGCGAGCAGTTCAATTTCATCCGCGCCGACGGCGGTGTCAGCGGCCAGTTCGCGAAAACCGACTTCAGCGCGTTCTCGCCGTTCCTGCAGTTCAGCCTGGCCTACGGTGCCAATGGCACCCGTATCGACGTGGCCCGTGGCGCCTCGCTGGCCAGCGCCGCCACCACGCCGAACCAGCGTGCGGCCGCGGCGGTGGCCGATGGACTGGCGATCAACCAGGGCCTGCCCAAGCCGCTGACCCAACTGTTCCCGCAACAGGTGGGTGGCGTGCTCGATGGCCTCAGCGGCGAGCTGCATCCGGCCACGGCGCTGGCCCTGGTCGAGGGCAGCCGCTATGTGCGCGATGCCGCACTGTCACGTCGTGCCGGTGCCACCGCACCCGGTGCCGATGCGGGTGATGCCACCGGCGCCTGGGTGCAGGCACTGGGCGGCAACAGCAAGCTGGATGGCAACAGCAACACCGCGCGCACCGACGCCAACAGCAACGGCCTGCTGGTCGGCATCGACCGCGAGTTCGGTGGCTGGCAGATCGGCGTGCTGGCCGGTACAGGCCGCACCGACGTGAAGCAGCAGGAGCGTCGTGCCAAGTCGAAGATCGACAACACGCACTTCGGCGCCTATGCCAGCCACACCTGGGGCGGCTTCGGCCTGCGTGGTGGCGTGGCATGGAGCCGCAACGAAGTGAAGAGCACGCGTGATGTTGCCTTCGCCGGCTTCAGCGACAGCCTCAGCGCGCGCTACAACGCACGTACGCGCCAGGCCTTCATCGAAGCGGGCTACCGCTTCGGCAATGCGGAAGGCGGGCTGGAGCCGTACCTGCAGGTCGCCCGCGTGGAAGTGGACCTGAAGCAGATCAACGAGCGTGGCGGCGCGGCCGCACTGCACGGCAAGGTGGACGACACCGGCACCACCATCGCCACCGCTGGCCTGCGCTTCGACAAGGGCCTGAAGGCATCGTTCCAGCAGGACAGCTGGCTGCACCTGCGCGGTGGCGTGGGCTATCGCCGCGCCTTCGGTGACCGCAGCCAGGTGGCCAACCTGGCCTTCGCCAACAGCAGCAACACCTTTGCAGTCGAGGGCGCACCGATTGCCGACAACGCCGTCGTGGCCGAGCTGGGCCTGGCGGCGTGGCTGACCCCGCGGCAGCAGCTGGAGCTGGGCTACAGCGGCCAGTTCGGCAGTGAAAGCCGCGACCATGGCGCCACCGCACGCTGGTCTGTGCGCTTCTAAACACGTGCTCTCTTGACGGGTTGGGGCGGCCTTGCGGCCGCCCCCTTTTTTGCCCGCCACCCAGCGTTATGCGCGATGCCGCAGCGCGGCGGCACCTGCCAGGCTGGCAAGTGGCAACAGCAACCCATAGGCCACCAACGGCCACACGGTATCGCCGGGCAGCACGAGGGTAACCAGCGTGCCGATGCCTGCCACGATCAGGCTCTGCACGGCGTAGTACAGGGCCACCGCCGTACCTGACGCATCGGCGAAATCACGCAGCGCGCCGCTTGCAGCCACCGAAACCACCATCACCAGCCCCACCGCGATGCCCCACATGGGCAGCACCACTCCGACGAACGAGGGAGGCCGCGCTGCGGCCAACGCCATCAGCAGTACCCCGGCCACCATCACCCACAGGCCACGCAGGAAGGTACCGCGCACGTTCCAGCGGGCAATGCACACGTTCGCCATCCGCGCCGTGACGATCATCACCAGCGCCACCGTGGCGAAGGCCAGGCTGAACGACAGCGGCGAGTACTGCATGCGCCCGACCAGCAGCCGGGGCGCGACCGAGAAGAACACGAAGAACGTGCCCATGCCCGCACTGAAGCCCAGCGTGTAGACCCAGAACGCGCCGCTGCCGAGGATGCGTCGTACCGCGGGTCGCGACGCGTCCCGGCACTGCGGGCGGGTTTCCTGCCAATGCCGTACCGCGCGCATGCCGGCGATCATGCCCAGTACGCCGAGCAGAACGAAGATCGCGCGCCAGCCGAAGGCGCCTGCCAGCAGCGCGCCGAGGATCGGTCCCAGCGCCGGCACGAAGGCCAGCATCGAGGCAAACAGCCCGTACAGCGACGCGCCTTCGGCTGTATCAGCATACACATCACGCACCGTGGCAAAGGTCGCCACCAATGCCGCCGACGCCCCCACCGCCTGTACGGTTCGCCAGGCCAGGAATGCCGCGCCACTGCTGGACATGGCCAGCGCGAACGACGAAAGCGCGAACAGCAACGCCCCCAGCAACAGGACCGGCCGCCGCCCGATGCGGTCGGACAACGGGCCGAACAGCAACTGGCCGAGGCCAAGTACCAGCAGGTAGATGCTCAAGGTGAGCTGCACCAGCGTCGGTGATGTCTGCAATGCCTGCGGCATCACCGGCACCACAGGAAGATAGATGTCCATGGCCAGCGAGGCCAGGAGGTCGAACGGCGCCATCAGCACAATGGCCGATGGCAGCGGGTGGGCCCAACGCGGGGCCTGTCGATTGAACATGGGGAGTCTCCGCCCAGAGTGAATCCGGCGGTGATCCATCCAATTCGCGTGCATCGCAGGGATGATCACCGCAACAACGTCTGCATCGTTGTTGCGGCTCAGCGAACTGTCTGCGGACCGTTCCCGTTGTTCATGGTGTCCATCGAATGCGAATGCAGGTGGCACCAGTGTAGCAATCGTCCACCTGCCGCGCGGCGCTCAGGCCAGGGGCAACATGTCGATGCGCCTGCACGGTGTCTCCTTCACCTGCTCGATCAGCCGCCGCACCACTGGCGAAGTCTCTGCCCGCCGGTACTGCACAGCGATGGTCGAGACGATGGTGGGGCCCGCCAGTGGCAGATAGATCATTCCGGGCAGCACCAGCGTGCGTTGCAGTACCGATGGCACGATCGCCACCGAACCAACGCCGACCGACACCTCGGCCAACACCGCCGCCAGATGCCCGGGCTGGGAACGGATACGTGGAATGAACCCGCCGCGGCGCCCGACTTCCATTGCGCCCACCGGCTGCTCCGGCATGACGAAACCCTCCCGGGCCAATGACGCCGGCTGCACCGGCGACCGGGCCTGCGCCAGCGGATGGGTTTCCGGCAGGGCCACGCAGAACTGGTCTTCGACCAGGGTGTGTTCGCCGAAACTGTCGGGCACATCCATCGGAGGCCGGCAGAACACCACATCCACCCGTCCTTCCTGCAGCAGCTGCGGGAGCTCGCCCATCGGCCATTCGCTCACCTGCAGTTCCACGCCCGGGTAGCGGCTGCGGAACCGGCTGAGCTGATCCTGCAATGCTCCGGCATACAGCGCCGAGCCGACGTAGCCGATCTCGATCTTGCCGATCTCACCCCGCCCCGCGCGCCGGCCCAGGGTTTCGGCCTGTTCGAACCGGCGCAGCACATCACGGGCTTCCGCCAGGAACACCTCGCCTGCCGAGGTCAGCAGCACCTCGCGCCGGCCGCGGTCGAACAGGCGCGTGCCGAGCCGACGCTCGATGTCCTGGATCTGCACGCTCAGCGTGGGAGTGGCAATTCCCAGGCGCAGGGCCGCACGACCGAAGTGCAGTTCCTCGGCCAGGGTGACGAAGTACTCCAGGTGACGGCGTTCCATGGGCGGCATTTCGTTAGGTTAAAGCTAACGTAACCAGAAAACACCGAGAATGAAACAAACACCGATCATTGATGGAATGGCCGTCCTCCCCTTCCTGCGAGTGACCGGTGCCGCCCTCTCCTCCCCCTTCGCCTGCACGGCACACGCTGCCTGACGCGGTCCTGCTGGTGGCCTCGCTGGGCTGCACGATGACCGTGCTGGAGACCAATGCCGTCGCGGTCGCATTGCCCAGCATCGCGCGTGACCTGCACGCTGGATTCGCGGATATCGAGTGGGTGATCAGTGCCTACATCCTGTCCTTCACCTCACTGCTGCTGCCCGCCGGTGCTGTCGCCGACCGCTACGGCCGCCGCCGGGTGCTGCTGATCGGCATCAGCCTGTTCGCCCTCACCTCTCTGCTCTGTGCACTGGCGCCCGGTGCTGCCCTGCTCTACCTGGCGCGGGCTCTGCAGGGCATTGGCGCGGCCTTTCTGCTGGCACCCTCGCTGTCGATCATCGGCCACACGTACCACGAGGGGGCCGCCAAGGACACTGCATGGGCGTTCTGGGGCACAGCCATGGGCGTGATGATGGTGCTCTCACCGCTGATCGGCGGCGTGCTGTCCGCACTCTGGGGCTGGCGCGCGGTGTTCGTCGCGATCCTGCCGTTCCTGGGCCTGCTCGGCTACGGCACGCTGCGCTGGATACCCGAGTCGTCAGACAGCGTGGTCCGCCCGCTCGATCCACCCGGCATCATCACGTTCAGCGCTGCCATCTTCGGCATCGTGTTCTTCCTGGTGGAAGGACTGGCAGAAGGATGGACATCGGCCCCGGCGCTGATGGGGCTGGGCCTGGCCATCATCATGGCTGTTGCCTTCGTCATCGTTGAACGGGCACGGTCACATCCCATGGTCGATCTCGGGCTGCTGGCCAGTCCGCGTTTCGTCGGCGCACTCATTGCCATGGTCGGCTATTCGGTCAGCGCACAGGTGATGGCATCGATGCTGCCGCAGTACCTGCAGAACGGCATCGGCCTGAGCGTACTGGCTGCCGGTGCTGGCATGCTTCCGTTCGCTGCGGCGATGCTGCTGTTTCCCAGCGTGGGCCGGCGGCTCGGTCGCCATCTGACCAGTCCGGCGGTGCTGGCGATCGGGCTGTCGGTCACCGCCGCGGGCAATGCCGTGGCCGGACTGGCCGCGTGGCAGCACCTGCCGTGGCTGGCACTCGTCGCAATGGTGGTGATCGGTGCCGGCGGCGGCATCCTCAATGGCGAGACATCCAAAGCCATCATCGGCGCGGCACCGCGCGAGCGCGCCGGCATGGCCTCCGGCATCAGCGCGACCACGCGCTTTGTCGGCATCCTGCTCGGATTCACCGTACTGTCCAGTGCCTTGAGCCTGGGCATCCGCAGCGCACTGTCCGCGGCGGTTCCCGCGCGCAACGTACTGCCCATGGCCGATGCGATCGCTACCGGCACCTTCGCCGATGCGCGCACCGCCGCCTTCGCACAGGCGATCTACAGCCATGGATTTGCCAGTGCACTGTGGACGTCGGCCATCGCCGCGCTGCTGGCCAGCCTTGCGGTGTTGCTGCTGGGCCGTAGCACCACGCGGCGATGATGTTGGAGCGCTGGTTGCAAAGATGGCCGGGGCAGCCACGCTGCCCCGACCGTGGCGGCCCCGGGGAGAAGGCCGCCGATGATCGTCAGGCCGCCTTCATGGCGTGCTTGCGAGCACGCATCACGTTATGGCACTCCTGCACTTCAGGCAGAAGCTGGGTGACTTCCTGGCGCACGGCCGGCGGCAGTTCGTTATCCTTCAGCACGTCCTTGAACGCGCCAAGCAGCCGGTCTTCGGACTCTTCCAGCTCGGCCACGTAACCATAGTTGGTGTCGCCGAATGCAGCGCGGACCTTGCCATAGAACTGCTGCATCGAACCGACCACGGTGCCGTGCTCGGCCGGCTTGCCACCGCTGGCAGCAACGGAGCCACTCAGTGCGGCGACGATGCGGCCCTTGACGCCGGCAATACGAGTGAACAGGGCCGACAGTTCGGCATCCTTCACCTTGGTCGCAGCTTCCTCGTAGAACGACTTTCCGTCGCGGGCGATCTCGATCAGATCGTTGAGGCGGTGTTCGATGGTGGACTGGGTGCTCATGGAATCGCTCCTGTGTGCTCGATGGTCTATGGAGAATGACAGCGCGAGTGCGTTGCCTTCGGGACCACTGTGGAGGTTTGAATGTGCCGATTGGGTGAGTACGAATTGATGCATGCATCACCACCCTCAACGCGCCCTGACTCCTTCATCCCGTCGCATTTCCGCGTTCACAGTACCTGAGCAGAACGCCGACGATTCACCATGGCGCGATGACGATGATCAGCGTCACCAACAGTGCGATGGCAAGCACCAGCAACAGCACATGCCACTGCTTCCACGTGGGTCTTGGTTTGCCGGGGGTATTCATCGGATGTCTCCTGGAGTCTGTCATCAGCCCGCAGCCAGACTGAAGCAGAGCACCCTTGGTGCGCGTCGCGGTTTCGTGCATGGCCTGTGCATGAACGCTGTATCCGGCGCGCGACGATAACGCGTCCATAACGTAATCGAGTTGTAAACGGAGTGTTAGGTTCCTTCCGATTCCGCACAGCGGGATTTCAGATCGGTTTCCACGCAGCGATGCGGAAACCCATTCAACTGGATTTGGAGAGAGCCAAATGCACTACAAGTACACCCTGCTTTCCCTGGCAGTGGGCACGGCCTTGGCCGCGGCCTGGTCACCGGCCGCGCATGCGCAGGATGACAGCGATAGAACACCGAAGAACCTCGATCGCATCCAGGTTACCGGTTCGGCCATCCGCAGCGTGGATATCGAAACGCAGCAGCCGATCATCGCCATCACCCGCGCGATGATCGAGCAGCAGGGCTTCACCACCATCGCCGACCTGCTGCAGAACCTGACCTCCACCGGCGCGCCGACCATCTCTCGCGTGCGCGCGCGTT
Source organism: Stenotrophomonas sp. 80084_Sma (assembly GCF_056481995.1). Classification (NCBI taxonomy): domain Bacteria; kingdom Pseudomonadati; phylum Pseudomonadota; class Gammaproteobacteria; order Lysobacterales; family Lysobacteraceae; genus Stenotrophomonas; species Stenotrophomonas sp. 80084_Sma. The sequence continues at coordinate 4,235,082 of NZ_CM151177.1, forward strand.
GGCGTCCGGCGAGAACGTTGGCGGCTACTACGTCAACATCCGCAATCTGGGTGCCACGCGCACCCTGGTTCTGGTCAACGGCAAGCGGCTCGGCGCGACCACCAGCGGCCTGCAGGATCTCAGCCAGATTCCGATGAGCGCGGTGGAACGCATCGACGTGCTGAAGGACGGCGCCTCCTCGCTGTACGGCTCGGATGCAATCGCTGGCGTGGTCAACATCATCACCCGCAAGAACTACGAAGGCCTGGAAGTGTCCATGCAGCACGGGCAGTTCAGCCAGGGCGATGGCAAGGACAGCACGTTCTCGCTGGTCACCGGCGCCCGTGGGGAGCGTGGCGGGTACACGCTCGCACTGGAATACCAGAAGTCAGACCCGGTGTTTGCCCGCGACCGGGAGTTCTCCCGGTACGGCGGCGCCGGCCCCAACTACCCGGGCGCGGACTGGAGCAACATCAGCCAGAACGGTTCGTGGTGCGACCCGGCGCTCTACAAGTGCAATACCGGTGATGCCGTATTCAAGACCCTCAATCGTGGCGGCGATCCGAAGAATCCGAACGACTACCACCCGATCACGCCGGCCGAGTTCGCCAACGGCAACGACCAGATGCACCTGCAGACCGGCATCGAGCGCCGCTCGCTGTTCCTGAGCACGGACTATGCGCTGACCGACCAGATCAAGTTCACTGCCGACATCGGCTACAACGAGCGCACCACCGACCAGCAGATCGCGGGCTACCCGTACCAGTCGACCAAGTTCGGCACGCCCCTGGACGCGGCCAGCGTATTCAACCCGCTCGACCACGGCATCGCGTTCAATCGCCGCCTGTGGGAAGTGCCGCGCACGACCGAAAGCAAGCTGAAGTCGCTGCGGGTTGCACCCAGTCTGTCCGGCTACTTCGAGCTGGGGACCAAGACGTACGACTGGGAAGTCGGCGCGTTGTTCAACCGCAATGAAGTTACAAAAACAGGCCGTGGCGACATGAGCCTGATCGCTTCCCGGCAGGCATTGGGGCCCTCCTACCTCGATGCCAACGGTGTGGCCCGGTGTGGCACGGCGGCATCGCCGGTCTCGGGTTGTCTGGCCTGGAATCCTTTGCTGCCGTTCGGGGTCGCGGGGGCTGGCTCTCTCTCCGATCCCGAACTGCAGCGCTTCTTGTTCCCGACGTTCAACGATACCGGCATCACCAAGACCCGCAGTTACTTCGCCAACATCTCCGGCCCGGTGATCGAACTGCCTGCCGGTGACCTGTCCGTCGCCCTGGGGTATCAGTACCGCAAGGAAGAAGGCCGCTTCGTGCCCGATGCCTTCGCCCAGTCGCGCCAGAGCACTGCACTGGGCGCATCCACCACCGCCGGTGACTACAGCCTCAACGAGTTCTTCGCCGAAGTGAACGTGCCGATCCTGCGCGACCTGCCGTTCGCCAAGGAACTGACCGTGAACCTGGCTACGCGCTACTCCGACTACAGCAACTTCGGCAGCACCACCAACTCCAAGGCGAGCTTCGCCTGGCGTCCGATCGAAGAGCTCATGATCCGTGGCACCTTCGCCGAAGGCTTCCGCGCACCGAGCATCTCCGATCTGTATGGCGGCCTGGGAACCAGCTTCGAAACCTATGTCGACCCGTGCGGCATCGGCGCCACCAACAGCGTCAACGGCAATGCCGCCTGCAACGCCGCCGGCGTCCCGCTGGGCTACCAGCAGCTGAACCAGAGCCTGAAGCCCTGCGCCAGCTATCCGTGCGCCACGCCTGACGAGTTCACCACCGGCTCCGATCCGAAGCTGCGCCCGGAAGAGTCCAAGAGCAAGACCGTGGGCGTGGTCTGGAGCCCGCGCTGGGTGGACGGGCTGGACATCAACCTCGACTGGTACAGCTACAAGATCACCAACATGATCATCCAGGACAGCGTCGACCGCATCCTGCGTGACTGCTACGTGCTCGGCAACGCTTCGCGTTGTGGCAGCGTCAAGCGCGCTGGCGATGGCCACATCACCAGCATGTTCTACGGTCTGGCCAATCTGGGCTCGATGGAAACCGAAGGCTGGGACCTGGGTATCCGCTACCGCCTGCCCGAGTTCTCGTTCGGCCGCTTCACCATCGACCTGCAGAACAGCTATGTCTCCAAGTACGACGAGGAGAACCAGAACTCGGCCGGCGATACGATCATGATGGGCCGGATCGGCCAGCCGGGCATTTCCCGCCTGCGCTCGAACCTGGGTGTGAACTGGCAGCTCGGCAACTTCAGCACGCAGTACACCGTGCGCTACTACTCCGGCATGGTTGAAAACTGCGTACCGAACCGTCCGTGCACCCTGCCCGACCGCTACGCCTACGGTGAACCGGATGCCCTGCGCAAGGTCGGCTCCAATGCCTTCCACGACATCCAGGTCAGCTACAAGCTGCCGTGGGACGGCACCGTGGCGCTGGGTTCGAACAACGTGTTCAACCACCAGGGCCCGATCATGTTCTCCAAGCCGTCCAGCTCCTTCCCCTATTACGGCGGCTTCGATATCGGCCGCACCGTGTACGTGAAGTACTCGCAGCGCTTCTGACGGGCAGGTCCGTGCTCGTGGCCGGCGGAAGGGGAGTCCGCCGGCCACGATGCACACCGCCTCCACCCAATCTCCATCGTTTTTCGACGGAATCTCCAAGGTTCCCGGCAACACTTGATGTCATGACGGCTAAGGAGCAGGACCGCATGGATCGCCACGCGCCCCGACACTGCACACCCGTCTCCAGGTTCACCACTGAATGTGACGGTGTGGCCGGGTTCCGATCTTCCGGACATGCCGCCGCAAGGGAAGTACGAGATGACGACGGCAGTTCGCACCGGCCTGACCGACCTGGTCGCTGACGCGCAGCGGTACCTGCGCAGGATTCTTCCCGGGCTCGCCTCGGCAGTGCATCCACTTGCTTCATTGCATGCCATTCCCCACGCGATGGCATCGCGCTACCACCTCGCCGGGCTGATGCTGTACGGGGAAACCCCCGCCATGCTCGCCGTGGCCCGCGAGCCGGGCGAATCCAGCACCCGTGTGATCCAGGATGTGCGCTGCCTGCGCTCTGCAGCGAATGCACTGGTGCTGTACGTATCGCCCTATCTCACGCCGACCCAGCGCCGCTTCCTGGTCGAGAACCACATCGACTTCGTGGTCCCGCACACCCAGTTGTTCGCGCCGAGCCTGGCCATTGAGTTCCGCGACGACCCCGATCATGAGAAGAAAGCCATCTCGCTGCTGCCTTCGGCGCAGGCCGTACTGATCCACGTGCTGCTGAGCGGCCAGTCGCGCTGGTGGTCGCCGCGCGAGATCAGTGCCGTCGCCGGCTACACCTCGATGACGGCGTCGCGCCTGTCTGCCGAACTGGTCGGTCGCGGCCTGGTTGAACGCTCCACCGGGGGCCGCGAGCGCTTCCTGAAGCTGGCCGGCAACCGCGACGAGGTCTGGGCCAGGGCACAGCCGTTCCTGCGTTCCCCCATCCTGAAGGAAGTGGATGTCTGCTGGGGCTCGACCGCCGAGGCACTCCGCGATGCGGGGCATCCGGCGCCGATGGCAGGCCTCGATGCGCTTGCTGAAACGTCACCGCCCCCGATCGGTGGCACCCGCGCACTGCACATCGATGCGTGGCGGTTGCTGGGCGCACTTCCCATGCCCGGCCCGGACTGCCTTCAGAGCGCACGGCTGCAGATCTGGGCCTATCCGCCGGCATTCACCAGTATTGGCGATGTGGTGGATCCGCTTTCGCTGTATCTCAGCCTGCAGGGCAAACGCAGCCATGATGCAGACGCGCTGCAACAGCGGGTGGAACAGGCGCTGAGCGGAGACACGTATCCCGCATGACCGAAGCCCTATGCGGGCTGCTCGCTCGGCACTGCGGCGGCGCGCCTGGCGCTGTACTCGGCGAACACCACGCCGGACACCGCCAGCAGGCCACCGCCCAGTACCCAGCCACTGAGCGATTCTCCCAGCAGCAGTACAGCCAACGCGGCGGTCACGATTGGCACCAGGTTGAAGAAGCCAGAGACGCGCGCAGCGCCCAGGCGTGACAGTCCGGTCATCCAGGTCAGCGGCGCCAGGATCGAAGCGCACACGGCGGCGAAGCCGATGCAGCCGACCGCCGTGAGGTTGTTCACCCCGGTGCCGACCAGCAGCTGTACCGGCAACAGGATCAGCGATGCAGCGATGGCCTGCAGGAACAGCGACTCCAGCACCGACAGCGGAATCTTCCAGCGCTGCATCAGCACGTTGTAGGCGGCGAAGGCCAATGCGCCGATCAGCATGATCGCGTCGCCGCGGTTCAGGCCCTGCGCCGCCAGCCGTGCCAGGTCGCCCTGCGAGACCACCGCCACCACACCGGCAGTGGAGATCACCGCGCCAAGAATGGAAGTGCCTCGCACCGGATGGCCCATGAACACGCGCGACAGCGCCAGCGCGATCAACGGAATCAGCGCCTGGATCACCCCCATGTTGGTGGCCGAGGTGAAGTGCGCCGCATAGTAGGCCAGGCACTGGTACATCACCCCACCCAGGCAGCCCAGCACCAGGAAGCGCCCGAGATTGGCGCGCACGGTCGGCAGGTTTTCGCGCAGACGTGGCAGCGCCAACGGCAGCAGGACCACCGCCGCGACCAGCCAGCGGAAGAAGCCGATGTCGATGGGACCGACCGAGCCCGAAGCAAGCTTGGTAACGATGGTGTTCGCGCCCCACAGCAGGCAGGCGAGGATCGGGAAAAGATAGTTCACGGAACGCGGGTGTACGTGGGGGATTGCCCAGCGTACGCTTGGCGCATATCGAGGACATCCCGAAAATGCGCCACACCGACCCCGGCTTGCGGCAACCGATGGAGCCAATCCCCACCTTCTGCCAGCTGCCCGGTCCGATCTACTTCCGGCAGGGTGCGATGGAGCCCACGGACTGGGGCACGCACAGCCATCCGTGGGGCCAGTTCAACTTCGTCGCGCAGGGTGTGATGGAGATGAAGATCGACGGCGAATGGATGGTGTCCCCGCCGTACTACGCGATCTGGATTCCACCGGGAATGGCCCACTACTCGCGCAACCGCTCGCAGCTGGCCTACCGCTCGGCCTATCTGTCGCCGGCCTTGTCACGCCGCTTGCCTGATCGCTGCCGTGCACTGGAAGTCAGCCCGCTGCTGCGCGAGCTGCTGCACGAACTGGCACGGCAGGGCGTGACCGATCCGCAGACCCCGGCCCAGCGGCGCATGGCCGCCGTGGTGATCGACCAGATCGTCAATGCCGCCGTACTGCCCAGCTTCCTGCCGATCGCCAGCAGCGATGCACTGAAGCAGGTGATGGCGTACATGGAGAAACACCTGTCGATGGCCGAATCGGTTGCCGAAATCGCGCTGCGCCACCACATGAGCGTGCGCAAGCTCGAACGCCTGGCACGTAGCGAGCTGGGCATGTCGCTCGGCGACTGGCGTGGACGGGTGAAGTTCGTGCGCGCCACCGAGGCGCTGTGCACCCGCCGGCCGATCAGCCGGATCGCCGAGGAGCTGGGCTATTCCGGCGTCAGCGCCTTCGCCGAGATGTTCAAGCGGCACGCGCAGTGCACGCCGGATCAGTACCGGAAGCTGCATCGGGCGGGGTGAGGCCGGCCTAGAGAGCGATCAGCAGGTCCACAAGCAGCCTCGGCAGGAACAAGGCGGCCAGAACGCAGGCAAACAGGATGAGAATGACCTTTGCCGTCAATGGGCGACGGCGGGGATTGCTGAAATAGAGGTGCAGATCGCGCAGTTCATCTTCCAGTCCCCTCCGCACGCCTGCGTTCTGTGTACCGGGTTCGAGCAGCTGTCGCTCAAGCGCCTTCAGGCGCTTCATCAGCTCACGCGGCGGTGTAGCCCGCAGGATCAGCTGATTGAGCTCCTGAAGCCGGCGCGACTGCGGCATCAGCGCTGCCACGAGATCATCCGGCGGAAGCTGTGAGACCCATCGCTGGGCGTCCGCATCCATCTCAGCCTGCAGCACATCGCGTTGCTGCTGCAGTTCGGCCAGGGAAGTGCGGCGCTGCCACATGAGGAGGCACAGGTGTGGTGGGTGGCGGGCAGTGTATCGCCCGCCGTCCCGGGAAGGGTGTCGATTTCCCGCCCCGTCGTTCGTCGGAACAGGAAAGGCAGGCCCTTCGACCTGCAGGAGTGCCACGATGTGCCCGATCCTCACCGCCTTCGCCACTTCCCCGGACCGCGGCCAGGGCCTGGCCCGTGACATGCGCGTGCGCTGGGCGCTGGAGGAGCTGGGCGTGCCCTACAACGTGCAGCTGCTCGGCTTTGCCGAGCTGAAGCAGCCCGCGCACCTGGCCCGCAACCCCTTCGGGCAGATCCCCACCTGGCAGGACGGCGGCCAGATCCTGTTCGAATCCGGCGCGATCGTGCTGCACCTGGCCGAGCAGCATGCCGGCCTGCTTCCTGCTGATCCAGATGCACGCATGCGCGCGATCATGTGGGTGTTCGCTGCATTGAATACGGTGGAGCCGCCCATCGTCGAGCGCTCGATGGCCTGGGTGCTGGAGCACGAGCAGCCCTGGTATGCGCAGCGCCTGCCGATGCTCGATGAGCGTGTGCGTATGCGGCTGGCGCAGCTGTCCGCCTGGTTGGGATCGGCGTTGTGGCTGGAGGGCGAGTTCAGCGCCGGCGACCTGATGATGGTTTCGGTGCTGCTGCGCCTGAAGAGCAGCGGCCTCCTCGATGAGTACCCGCAGGTGGTGGCCTATGTGGGCCGTGCAACGCAGCGCCCCGCCTACCAGCGTGCGTTTGCTGCGCAGCTGGCGGTGTTCCAGAACGCCTGACGCTACGCCCGTGGGCAGGCTTCAGTGCAGACTACGCCGACATGCGGCCTGCACCAGCATCAGCTGCGCCACCAGGATCAGCATCGCGCAACCTGACAGCAGCCACGGGTCGATATACCACTGCGCGTTGAAGCTGAAATCTCCGGCGGAAATACGCTTCCAGCCGTTGAAGTGCTGCATCGCCGCGACCACGAATGCGAAGCCGCCCGCGGTATACGACAACCACGGCACGATGAGGCCGCCCGGTCGTGCAAACAGCGTCAGCACACCCAGCACGCCGATGACCGTGCGCTGCACGCGGCAGTACGGGCAGACATAGGCCATCCCGCTCCATTCCACCGCCCAGGCCAGCAGGCTGACCAGCACCGCCGCGCCTGCCGCGATGTAGAGGACTCTGGGTGAGATCGTCATGCTGCCATCGTGTGCCATCCCGTGTTCCTTCGTTCAAAGACCCCGGCAGGGTAGCAGCGCGGCAGGTTCAATCCTTCTTGAAAACCGTGCGCTTGCCGATCGGGCTGCTCTTGCGCGCCGTCGGCCGGGCCAGGCCGGGAATCAGGAAGTCGGTCACCTTGTGGCCCTTCTGCACCTTGGACGCCAGCCAGCGCGGCATGCGCCCGCGGCCGGACCAGGTCAGGCGTTTGTACTCCGGGTCACGGTACTTGGCAGCCACTTTCCCGGTTCTGCGCCGTGCCGGTTTCCGGCGCGGTGCGGCCTCTTCGTTCGCCTCTCCGCCGAACAACTCTTCGAGGGTATACCCCGCTTCTGCTGCTGCGGCCTTCAACATCCGCCGTACCGCACTGGCCGGACGGCGGCTGGATATCAGCTGTTTCCGCTGTTCAGCGGCAACCACCAAGGCGCCCAGCTCCCGAAGGCTGAGCGATTCAATATCAATCGTCATGGGAGAAAGGTCTCCTGCGGACGGCCAGCTGTCAAGGCGCCTTGCCCTTGGCGTAGACACGGGCTTCACTGCCCGTGGGCTCCGATCGCCTTCGCCGGCCATCTCCGAGGACACCGACGTGAGCCACTCATCCCATTCGCTCGCTTACCTGCTTGCACGCATCCTGCTGATGGCGCTGTTCCTCATCTCCGGCCTGGGCAAGCTCGGTGATCTCAGCGGCACCCAGGGCTACATGGAAGCGATGGGCGTGCCCGGCATCCTGCTCTGGCCGACCATCGCCTTCGAGATCGGCAGCGGACTGTGCATCCTGCTTGGCTTCCAGACCCGGCTGGTGTCGATCGTGCTGGTGGGTTTCAGCCTGGTCACCGCTTTCATCTTCCATCACAACTTCGCCGACCAGACCCAACAGATCATGTTCCTGAAGAACCTGGGGCTGGCCGGTGGCTTCCTGCTGCTGGCCTGCACCGGGGCCGGGCGGTACAGCATTGATGGCAGGGGGCGGCGCGGGTAAGCGCCGATCGGCGACCCGCACGTGCTAGCGCCGAAGTTCAGCCTCCGGCGCCAATGCGTGGATCACCTTGCCCTGCGCATCGAGGAACTCGATCGCGCCGTAGCCTTCCGCAGTGACAGTCAGCCGCAGTCGCGTGCGGTCTGCCTTGTCGTTCAAGGCAATGGCCGGCGTGCCGTCAGGCCCGACCACCAGACCGATGCGGGTCGGTGCTTGCACCCCAGGAATCAGCTTGTTGCCCAATGCAGGCTCACGGATCAGTTTCGGCGCCTGGTTGATCGAAAAACTCACCGCACCATCGGGTGATACCCGCCAGCCGATCGCATCCATCGCCGGATGGTCCAGCGCAAGCACCGCCATGCCGCCGTCGACATCGGCGGTGCCGAAGCCACCGCGTTCGCTGCCTTGGTCGTCGTACAGCACCATGCCGGCCACATTGAAGGCGCGCTTGTACTGCAGGCCATCGATGATCGGTGCCGGTGTCTTTCCGGACAGCGTCATGCGGATCACCCCCGTGTCATCGACGATATCGATGCGCCGTGCGGTGATGCGCTCGTGGTCCGGTGTTGCTACGCGCGTCTGCGGTGCCTTGTCGACGATCAGGCGTTGCAGGGTGTCAACCGACGGGCGCTTGGGTGAGTCGGACGGCTCGGCAGCGGCAGGCAGTGCCGCAAGGGTAGTCAGGGCGACGAACATACGGGCACTGCGCTTCATGCGGGCTCCTTGTCGTACGGATCGGCGGAAGCCGCATCATGCCACCCTTGCAGCGCCCTCTCATGAGGGAGGCGGAGTTTCCGGCAGCTGGAGCCCCTGTGCCAGGGCGAATGCACGTGACGCGCGCCAGTACGCCTCAGGCGGCCTCTGCAGTTCGGGCCGGCTCCAGTAGTCATTGATGTGCAGCACGCTCATCACGTCGACCCATGCAGCGCGCGCATCGTGGACGCACATGCGCCAGCGATGATGCGGCGGAAAGTACGCGTAGTACTCAAGCGCCTGCCGCTGTGCCTGCTCTTCGTCAATCCCTGCCTGATGGATCAACGTCCACGCATGCATATGGCGCGCGTGCGCAAGCGCACCGAGATACTCATCCTCATCCAGCAAGGGAATCGGCTCGCCGCGCGCCAGGCACAGCGCGTCCGATTCGGTGTCGTACTCCAGCGACGGCTGCAACAGTTCCGGGTTCTGGTGCCAGTACCCTTCGCCCAGCACATGCAGCATCGCCCAATGCCAGGGCTCGTCGTGGAAGAGCAGTTCGTGCTCGTATTCGTGGCCGGCGGCCTGGTCCGGATAGCGTTCGCGTGCCTGTTCGATTGCCAGCGCTTCGGGAATCTGGCCGTAGCGCACCAGGCACCAGGCGAACAGATGCCGGCTGTCTTCGATTTCAGTGGTGAAGTCTTCCACCGGGGCGCGGGTGTCGGGCATGTTCGATCCTTGCGTGTGGATCAGATGTTGCCTTGAAGGCAGACCAGCAGCCGTTCATGCATGCTGGGTTGGTGGGCCCACCAGGATTCGAACCTGGAACCAAGGGATTATGAGTCCCCTGCTCTAACCGTTGAGCTATAGGCCCTGCGCAGCTTTACAGTGTAGTGGAGCCTGCGCTCAACCGGCTACCCGCCGGCGCCAAGACACACTGAAAAACCCTCAGCCATCGCTGCGCAACGCCACGCGCCCAGGCTTGCGCAACAGCTGGCTCACCCAAACCGCGCGCCCATCTCCCGCACCCGCTCGGCGTTCGCCCCCGCCAACGACCGCATTGCCGGCGACTGGATCCGCCCGTCAACAGCCACGCACTGCCAGAATGCTTCAGCCACCGGTGCCGCCCAGCGCAGATGCTGCAGATCACCACTGCCCAGCGGCGCGACCGGCGACAGCGGCTCGTCCGCGCGCAACACGCCCAGCTTTGACGGCGCCAGCGACATCGGCAGCATGTCGTAGACCGGCGCCAGCGGCAGCGGGCCGCGATCAATGAAGTGGAAGGCGATGTTGCCGTGGTGCATGTCGCTGTTGCCGATCAGCCGCCCGAACGCATGGCGTCGACCCATCGCCTGCACGGTGTCGGCCGTCAGCCAGCCTTGATCACGCAGTTCGGCGCCTGCAACCGGCCACGCTGGGGTGACCTCGCCGGTGAACGCAGACGATAGCGACAGCAGCGAGACCAGGCCTCGCCGCCCCAGCAGATCGGGCGTGCGGTCGAAGCGCTCGATTTCCAGGAAGGTGTGCGTGGGCGACTGCAGCAGTTCGCTGGACGCCGCGGCTTGTCCGGACTCGCGCAGGGCCTCAAGCGCCAGATGTTCGCAGACCAGCAGATCGCTCCAGCGCTGGGCGGCGGCGCCTTCATCGGGCTGCGCGAACTTGACCAGGACCGAGCGGCGCCTGCCGTAGTCCTCTACGGTGGCGGTGAACTTGGGTTGCTCGCCACCCGGCGAGGAGCCCACGTCCTCTCCGTCCAGCGCAGCACGCGCACGCTCGCGATACTGTGCAAGACGATCGTCGGCCGCAACCCGATCGATCGGCACCTGCAACGTCTCCATCGCCGCCTCCACGGCGGCGGTACCGAGCAGCAGATCGCCCGCTTCAGTCCCGCCAGCGGTTACCAGGGCCATCAACACATCGTCCGGTTGCCAGCTCTTGAGGTCCTTCGGCAGGCCGAGCGCCTGCGCACGGCCATGGGCGAAGCTGCGACCAAGAAATCCCTGCGGTCGCAGGTCATCCAGGTACCACGGCAAGTCAGGAAAGAAGGCGGCAACGTCACCTTCGGGCGCGCGTCGCAGGTTCGGGCAGTCAGGCCCGGCATCGACGTGGAAGCCGCCTCCTACCAGCGCAATTACCCGCCCCAGCTCCTCCAGCGTCGCATCTTCGCGCAACCGGTACAGCGGCCATTCGCTGCCGGCCCGGGTGGGCCGCCGCAGCGCATAGGCGGTTGCCCGGGTGCTGCCCATGCGCACCACCTGCGGGCCACTGGCGGCCACCAGCCGGCTGAGCGCCATCCGGTCCACCCCCAGACGTTCGGCCAGCGCCGCGGCAGGTAGCGGCTGGCCGGGGGCCAGCTGAGCGATCAGATCCAGTACCTGTGGGCGTTGAGCGCGTGGCATGTGCATTACGTAATACGAAATTTGTTACGTAATTAGCATCAAAAAAGCGGGACTGCAAGCGCGGCCGTGCACCTATGAGCTTGAAAATAATGGGCATATTCACGAAGAGCCAGCTTCGACGCGGGCCTTCCGTTACATTACTTGTTACGTAATCATAAGCCTCAGCCGAGCATGGGCCGGGCTTTGCAGGGATATGGTGGGCAAAGAAAAACCCCGCCGAAGCGGGGTTTCTCTCAACGCTTCAACAGCCGCTGGAAATCAATCGATATCCAGGAAGCTGCGCAGCTGCTCCGAGCGGCTCGGGTGACGCAGCTTGCGCAGGGCCTTCGCTTCGATCTGGCGGATGCGCTCGCGGGTCACGTCGAACTGCTTGCCGACTTCCTCGAGGGTGTGGTCGGTGTTCATGTCGATGCCGAAGCGCATGCGCAGCACCTTGGCTTCCCTCGGGGTGAGGCCGGCCAGCACATCGCGCACGGTTTCAGACAGGTTGATGTTGGTGGTGTTCTCGATCGGGGACTCCACGTTGGTGTCCTCGATGAAGTCGCCCAGATGGGAATCCTCGTCGTCGCCGATCGGGGTTTCCATCGAGATCGGCTCCTTGGCGATCTTCATCACCTTGCGGATCTTGTCTTCCGGCATGTCCATTTCCTTGGCCAGCTCCTCCGGCGTAGCCTCGCGGCCGTACTGCTGGAGCATCTGGCGGGAAATGCGGTTCAACTTGTTGATCGTCTCGATCATGTGCACCGGAATACGGATGGTGCGCGCCTGGTCGGCGATCGAGCGGGTGATCGCCTGGCGGATCCACCAGGTGGCGTAGGTCGAGAACTTGTAACCGCGGCGGTACTCGAACTTGTCCACGGCCTTCATCAGGCCGATGTTGCCTTCCTGGATCAGGTCGAGGAACTGCAGGCCGCGATTGGTGTACTTCTTGGCGATCGAGATCACCAGGCGCAGGTTGGCCTCGACCATTTCCTTCTTGGCCTTGCGCGCCTTGGCTTCACCGTAGGCCATGGCGCGGCTGATTTCCTTCAGCTCTTCCAGGTCCAGCTGGGTCAGCTTCTCGATGTCGATCGTCGCCTGCTGTTCGGCGATGATCTGGTCCTTCACTTCGCGCAGGGCCGAAGACCACTTCTGCTTGCGCTTCAGTGCGTCTTCCACCCACTCCAGGTTGGTCTGGTTGCCTTCCCAGGAGCGGATGAAGTCCTTGCGCGGCATGCGGGCGGTGACGGTGGCCAGGTTCAGCACGCGGCGCTCATGGGCCTTGATCGACGCCATGGTGTCGCGCAGCTGCTTGGTCAGCACGTCGGTCAGCGGCAGCGGCAGCTTCAGGGTGACGAACACCGCCGACATCTCTTCGCGCAGGCGCGGCAGGTTCTTCTTGTCGCCCTTGGTGGCGGCCTTCTTGAAGGCATTGAAGGCATCGCTCAGCGCCTGCATGCGCGCAGCGACTTCCTCCGGATCCGGACCGGTCGGTGCGGCTTCTTCCTCGCCACCCTCGACATCATCGTCCTCGTCCTCGTCGCCTTCGGCGTCGGCATCATCGCTGTCATCGGACGCGGCAGCGGCGGGCGCAGGCACTTCATCGGCCAGATCGTTGAAGCCGACGATCACTTCGGCCAGGCGCTTCTTGCCTTCCTTGTGGGCTTCGTAGTCGGTCAGCAGCGACTCGACCGAGACCGGGAACTGGCCCAGGGCGGCCTGGACCTGCGAAAGGCCTTCCTCGATGCGCTTGGCGATGGCGATTTCGCCTTCGCGGGTCAGCAGCTCGACGGTGCCCATTTCGCGCATGTACATGCGCACCGGGTCGGTGGTACGGCCACCTTCGGTGTCGAGCGCGCTCAGCGCGGCGGCAGCTTCTTCGGCCGCGGTGTCATCGACTTCGCGGTTACCGGTGTTGCCATCGTTGAGAAGCAGGGTTTCCACATCCGGCGCAACTTCATGGACATCGATGCCCATGCCGTTGATCATGCCGATGATGTCTTCGATCTGTTCCGGGTCGACCATGTCGTCCGGCAGATGGTCATTGACTTCGGCGTAGGTCAGGTAGCCCTGTTCCAGGCCCTTGCTGATCAGTTGCTTGATTTCGGATTGGGCAGGACGTTCGTTGGCCATGTAGTGCTCGCGCCACCGGCTAGGGAGAAATAGGGAACGTAGCATTATACCAGCCCGGGGCCCCGCCTGCCGGGCGGTGGTCCCGCAGGCTCAGGGCCTGAGAAGGAAGGTCACGGGACCGTCATTGACCAGGCTGACGACCATATGGGCACCAAATCGGCCCGTTTCCACCCCTGGCGCGTGATTTTCACGACAGATCTCGACAAATCGATTGAACCCGCGTTCAGCCTCGTCCGGCGGTGCGGCGCTGGTGAAGCTGGGCCGCATGCCCGAACGGGTATCGGCCGCCAGGGTGAACTGGCTGACCAGCAGCAGGCCGCCGCCGGTGTCGCGCAGCGAGCGGTTCATCTTCCCGGCCTCGTCGGCGAACACCCGGTAGCCCAGCAGGCGCTCGGCCATGCGCCGCAGCTGGGCCTCGGTATCGCCCGGTTCCATGCCCACCAGCGCCAGCAGGCCCGGACCAATCTGGCCGACCGCTTCGTCATCGACGTGGACGGCAGCCTGGCTGACACGCTGGATAAGGACGAGCATCGTGGGCTCCAATGAACGGGGCCGGCCACGATAGCAGCGCCCTTGGCTAAACTGGCGCAGATGAATCCGCAACGCAAAGCCCGGCTGGTCTACCGCGCCACCACCCTGTTCGCCCGCCTGCCCTGGCCGCTGCTGCGGGGAATCGCCCGTGCCCTGTCCTGGACCTGGATCAGTCTCAACGCCCGTGAGAGCCGCGTCACCCGACGCAACCTGGAGCTGGCCTACCCGGACCTGGACCGCGCCACGCGCGACCGCCTGCACCGGGAGCTGCTGCGCTCCACCGCCCTGCAAGCCATCGAGACCCTGCGCCTGTGGAGCCAGGCGCCGGCCGACAACCTGCGCCTGCACCTGAAGCAGCGCCACGGCGAGGCCCTGTACGACGCGGCCCTGGCCAGCGGCAAGGGCGTGATCGTGGCCGCACCTCACTTCGGCAACTGGGAGCTGCTGAACCAGTGGCTGGCCTCGCGCGGGCAGATCGCCATCGTCTACAAGCCACCGGAGGACGAGGCCAGCGATGCCTTCCTGCAGCTGGTGCGGGGCGGCCAGAACGTACAGCAGGTGCGCGCCGAAGGCCCGGCCGTGCGCCAGCTGTTCAAGGTGCTCAAGGACGGCGGTGCCACCGGCATCCTGCCCGACCAGCAGCCCAAGGCCGGCGATGGCGTGTTCGTGCCGTTCTTCGGCGTGCAGGCGCTGACCATGACCCTGGTCAACCGGCTGGCCGAGCGCACCGGCGCCACCGTGCTGTATGGCTGGTGCGAGCGCATCGGCCCGGACATGGAATTCGCCCTGCACATCGAACCGACCGACGCCGCCGTGGCCGACCCCGACCCGCAGGTGGCCGCCACCGCGCTCAATGCCGGCATCGAGCGCATTGCCCGCCGCGATCCGGCGCAGTACCAGTGGACCTACAAGCGCTATACGCTGCGGCCACCGGGCAGCGGCGAGGAAGACCCGTACGCGACCGAAGAGCATCCGCACTGACGGCCGCCGCACCCAGGCCCATCCGGCCCCTGCGACCGGCGGCCGCACCACGTTGAATACGACGCCGGCGCCCCCATAGAGACTGCGATGTCCGACTCCCCCGGTCCTGCCATGTCTGCTGCTTCTTCCCTGTTCGGCGATCCGGCCGCGATCCGCTGCGAGCGCGCGGTGGCCGAACTGCGTGCCGGTCGCCCGGTGCTGCTCCACGATGGCCAGGGCCAGCGCCTGGCGGTGATCGCGCTGGACAGCGCCACGGCCAGCAGCTTCGCTGCCTTCGCCAATGCCGCCCGCGAGCGGCACTACCTGTTCCTGACCGCCACCCGCGCCCGCGTGCTTGGCGTGGAGGCCCCGCAGGGTGCGCGCCTGCCGCTGGCCGGTGTTGCCTTCGATGCCCTGCCCTCGCTGGGCTACCTGCGTGAACCGGGCCCGATGCCGGACGGCTGGAGCGCCGGTGACGCCTTCGATGCAGGCGCGGTGGAACTGGCCCGCCTCGGCCTGTTGCTGCCGGCGATGGTGGCGGTGCG
Source organism: Stenotrophomonas sp. 80084_Sma (assembly GCF_056481995.1). NCBI lineage: Bacteria > Pseudomonadati > Pseudomonadota > Gammaproteobacteria > Lysobacterales > Lysobacteraceae > Stenotrophomonas > Stenotrophomonas sp. 80084_Sma. Next base: position 4,250,530 of record NZ_CM151177.1, read on the forward strand.
CCTGGACGCCGAAGACCACACCTTCGATGGCGCGGCCGAGGTTGCGCTGTGCGACCTGGCCGAGGGCGCAGCACATGCCGCGCATGACTACGAACTGGTGGCGCGTTCGCCGGTACCGCTGCGCGATGTCGGCATGACCACGTTCGCGGTGTTCCGTGGTGGCGTCGCCCAGCGTGACCAGGTCGCGATCATCGTCGGCGAACCGGATCTGTCGGCGGTGGTACCGGTACGCGTGCACTCCTCGTGCCTGACCGGCGACCTGTTCGGTTCGCTCAAGTGCGACTGCGGCGACCAGCTGCGGCGCGGCCTGCGCAAGCTGAAGGAACTGGGCGGCGGCGTGCTGCTGTACCTGGACCAGGAAGGCCGCGGTACCGGCATCGCGGCCAAGATGCGTGCCTACGGCTACCAGCATGACGGCCTGGACACCATCGATGCCGATGCACAGCTCGGCTTCGGCGCCGACGAACGGCGCTACGGCAGCGCGGTGGCGATGCTGCGCGGCCTGGGCATTTCGCGCGTGGCCCTGCTCAGCAACAACCCGACCAAGGCGCAGCGCCTGCGCAACGCTGGCATCGAGGTGCTGGACTGCATTCCGGTCACCGGCGAGATCACCGCCGAGAACGAGCACTACCTGCGCACCAAGGCTGATCGTGCCGGCCACATGCTGGATGTGGACGCGCTGATCCAGGCTGCCCAGTAACGCAGCCGACCTGCTACCGTCTGCGCGGTGCGGCCACGGCCGCCACCGCCCGCCCTGCCACCTGACGGAGCCCGCGTGACCGACGTTCCCCTTACTGCTCCGACCACCGATGCCTGGCAGTCGCTGCCGCGCCGCGCCGCGCGGCTGGCCGCACTGGAAGGTGCCTTCGGCGGCCTGTTTGTGCCGGGCCTGCCGCTGGCCGCAGCCGCGTGGTTCTTCGACCTGCCCGGCGGCCTGTGGACGGCCGCCCTTGGGCTGCTGATCGGCATCGTCTTCGGCGCCTGGCTCGGCCGCCGGCGCTTGACCCGCACCCGCTGGCGGCTGGATGCCCAAGGGCTGGGCCTGCGCCGCGACCTGATGTGGCAGCTGGAAACGCGCATCCCCATTTCGCGCGTGCAGCACCTGGACCTGCGCCGCGGCCCGCTGGAACGCCGTGCCGGCCTGGCCACGCTGATCGTGCACACCGCCGGGACCCGCATGAGCGCGGTGACCGTCAGCGGCCTGGACGAGGCGGATGCCGAGCGCCTGCGCGATACCCTGTCCCACCAGCTCGACCAGGACGCCGACGCCCTGTGAGCCTGCCACCGCCTCTGCCTGCAGCACTGCCCGCCGGTGGCGAGGACCACCGCCTGCATCCGTGGTCGTGGTTGTTCGTACTGTTGATGCAGTTGCGCCATTACTTCCTGCCGCTGGTCGCACTGCTGGTGTTCGGCCAGCGCGGCGACCGCGACCCGATGTGGGCGCAGCTGATTCCGCTGACGGCAATTGCCGCACTGGTACTGGTGTCGGTGCTGCAGTACCTCAGCTACCGCTACCGTATCGGCAGTGATGCGATCACCGTGCGCAGCGGCCTGCTCGCGCGCAACCGGCGCGAGATTCCGTTCGCGCGCATCCACAACGTGGAGGTGCGGCAGAACCCGCTGCACCGCCTGTTTGGTGTGGCCGAGCTGCGCCTGGAATCGGCCGGTGGCGTGCGTCCGGAAGCGGAGATGCGGGTGCTGAAGCTGGACCAGGCGCTGGCGCTGGAACGGCTGGTCCGCCAGCGCGGGCAGGCGCCGCAGGCCGCCGGCATCACCGAGCCCGACCCGGTTGCCAGCACCGCGACTGAGAACGAGCAGGTACTGCTGCGCCTGTCGAGCTGGGACGTGGTACGCATGGGCCTGCTCTCCAACCGCGGCTGGGCGCTGGCGATCGCCGCGTTCGGCGTGCTGTTCCAGACCGTGCCACGGCCGGTGATGGACGATGCCCTCCAGCGCGGTGGACGCGAAGCCTTTGGCTACGCCAGCCATCTGCACCCCGGCGTGACCGGTGCGTTTCTGCTGCTGGCTGCCGCGCTGCTGCTGGGCTGGCTGGCGCTGCGCGTGCTGTCGGTGGTGCTGACGCTGCTGCGCTACCACGGCTTCACCCTCAGCGAGCAGGACCGACGCCTGACCGTATCGGCCGGTCTGCTCAGCCGCACCCGCAGCAGCGTGGCGCGCCGGCGCATCCAGGCCTGGACGCTGCGCGAAGGTACTTTGCAGCGCTGGTTCGGGCTGCGTCAGCTGCGCATCGACAGTGCCGCCGGTGGCCCCGCGCGCGATGAGGACCGCGCCCTGCGCGAACTCGCGCCGCTGGCGTCCAGTACACGTTGTGAGCAGCTGGTGCAGCACCTGCTGCCGCAGCTGCAGTGGCCTCCGCTGCAATGGCAGTCCATTCCGCAGCGCGGCTGGTGGCGGCTGTGCCTCGGCGCACTGGTGCTGGTGCCGCTGCTGGCTGCGGCCGCGTACTGGCGCTGGGGCCCATGGGGCCTGCTGGTGCTGGCGTGGCTACCGGTGGCGCTGCTGGTCGCGCACCGGCAGATGGCACGCATGGGCTGGTACCTGGACGAACACTATGTGGCGGTGCGCGGCGGCTGGTGGAAGCGCTGGTGGCGCTGGGCCGAGCTGGACAAGGTGCAGGGCCTGCGCCTGCAACGCTCGCCGCTGGACAAACTGCTGGGCACCAGCAGCCTGCAGCTGGATACCGCCGGCGCGCATGGTGATGTGGCGCTGACGCTGCATCATCTGCCGCAGGCACAGGCCCAACAGGTGTTGGATCAACTGGCCGCGGCGCTGGCGCGGCGCAAGCTGCGCTGGTAAGCACTACAGGTCGTGCCGATCGCCGGCCGGCAACTGTCGCCATTCCCGAGGTTGCCGGCCAGCGGCCGGCACTACCGCGAACGGGGTCAGCGAGGCATCAGCGCTGCGACGGGCCCCAATACCCCAGGTCCTTGCGGATCTGCAGATCGCGCACCCAGCTGCCGAATGGCTTGCGCCGCAACGCACCCATTTCACCGGACAGGAAATCCTCGGTGGCCGCGATCACCCGTTCACTGGAGCGGCCATCGCGGTAAGGGTGGATGGCATCGGCGTAGCGCACGATTTCCGCCTGCAGCGCGGCGTCCGGGTGCAGCGCGCGCTGCAGCATCGCCTGCAGCTGCGCAGGATCATCGAAGTCGATCATGTGCGGCTTCGGCACGCGGTTGCGGAAGGTCACCACCGGCTTGTGCTGCACGATGAACTCCGAAACGATCGATGAGGTGTCCGACACCAGCACATCGGCGGCACGCTGCGCGGCCATCACCTGCTCCGGCTCGATGAAGCGGGCATTGGCACCGGCCAGCGCGCGGTAGCGTTCGAACAGTTCCGGTGGGCACTTCGGGTGCAGGGTCAGCAGCCAGTAGTGGTCACCGGCGGCGATATCAGCGGCGATCTGCGCATGCAGGTGCGGAGCCGCGCTGAGCCGCTCGGTGAAGGTGGAACCGAACAGGATCACCGGGCGGTCACCGGCCGGTGCGCGCAGCGCGGAACTCTCGCCTCCGTCATCGCGGAACAGCGGGTCCAGCTTCGGCCAGCCAGTCTCGGCCACGGCGAAGTGGCCCTGCAGGCTGGCGATCTCGCGGAACGGTGCGGTCGTGGCCGGCCCCTGCGTGCAGTACAGGTCGAACATGCCGCGCACCCGGAAGTGGCCGCGCGCACTGTCCCGCTTCTCCACGTTGAAGCCATGGAACAGCTGCACCTTGGCCCCCGAAAGGAAGGTCGGCACCCAGTTGGCCGCGCTGAACACCGCCCGCGGACGCATTGCCAGGGCCTGCTTCAGGCCCACGTTGGGCACCCCCGGCAGGCTGCTGCCGGCCGCGCCGTCCTCGAACCAGGCCGCCACCTCCTGCCCGGACGCGTGCAAGGCCTGCGCCAACGGGGCGAGAATAGGCAGCGCATAGCGCTCCGTCGCAAACAACAGGTACCCGGCCATCATGTCCTCCACGACCGCTCCCATCGAACGGCCTCGCATCTCGGCGTGCATTATCGCGTTCAACGAGGCCGGGCGCATCGGCGACTGCCTGGCCTCGCTGGCCTTCTGCGATGAGATCGTGGTGGTGGACTCGCAGTCCACCGATGCCACCGTAGCCATCGCCGAGTCCGCCGGTGCCCGCGTGCTGCAGCGCCGGTTCGAGGGCTTCCGCAGCCAGAAGGCGTTCTGCGTCGAGCAGGCCAGCCACGACTGGGTGCTGTGCCTGGACGCCGACGAGCGCATCAGCCCCGAGCTGCGCACCGCCATCGAGCAGGCCCGCGACGGTGGCTTCGGCGGCCAGGCCGGCTACCGCTTCGCCCGCCTCTCGGAGTACTTCGGGAAGTTCCTGCGCCATGGCAATGCCTACCCGGACCGGGTGATGCGCCTGTTCGACCGCCGCCGCGGCGGCTGGCGCGGCAAGCGCGAGATCCACGAGGCGGCCAGTGTCGACGGCAGTGTGGGCACCCTGCGCGGCGACCTGATCCACTATCCGTACCGGTCATTGCAGCAGCAGCTGGCCAAGACCGAGAAGTACGCGCGGATGATGGCCGAGCACGAGTTCGCACGCGGCAAGCGGGCCACGCTGGGCAAGCTGGTGCTGGCGCCGGCCTGGCGGTTCTGGCGCGGCTTCCTGTTCCGTGGCGGCTTCCGCGACGGCTGGCACGGCCTGGTCTACGCCTACGTCCGCGCCAACTACGTGCGGCAGAAGACCATCATGCTGTGGATGCTGGGCAATGGACAGGCGGTGGCCGACCCGGCGCCTTCCGCGGACCGGCCTTGACCACGCTGTGTCACACTGCGCGTGCGTTGCCTGAAGACCCCCCATGAAAATCCTGTACACCAACTTCCACTACGGCGACGGTGGCGGCCACACCACGTACATCGTCTCGCTGGCGCGTGCGCTGCACGGCCAGCACACGCTCCACGTCGCCGCGCCGGCCGACAGCCGCCTGCTGCGGACCATGGCCGATGAAGGCATTGCCCGCACACTGCCGGTTGCGTTCGGCAGCGGCCTGCCAACGCTGCCCCGGCAGCTGGCCGAACAGCGCGCGCTGCGCAGGCTGGTCCACGATGAAGGCATCGACCTGATCCATGTCAACGGTGCACGCGACCACCGCTTCGTGATGCAGGGGCTGCTGGGCATGCGCCGCCCGCCGATCGTGCTGACCAAGCACAACAGCAAACCCACCAATACCTTTGGCAATGCGCTGCGCGCACGCTGGGCCACCGATCGACTGATCGCGGTCTCGGCCGACACCAAGCGCCTGCTGGAACAGGGCCCGTACCGTCGCTGCCCGATCGACGTGGTCCGCAATGGCGTTGACCTGGAGCGCTACTCACCGCAGCCGGCCGGCACCGGCAGCGCGCTGCGCCAGCAATGGACGCAGGATCCACAGGCGCTGGTGCTGGTCAGCAATGCCGGCACCGACGATTACAAGGGCTGGATCGACCTGGCCCGGGCCATCGCACGGCTGCCCGATGCGGTGCGTCCGCATGTGCACATGGCCGTGGCCGGCCACCTGCCCAGCGCGCAGCAGCGCGAACAGGTGCAGGCGCTGGGCGAGGTGGCCGCGCAGGTGCACTTCACCGGCCTGCTGGCCGATACCCGCGTCCTGATCGCGGCCGGCGATGCTGGCTTCGTACTGTCCCATGACGTCGAGACGATCTCCTTCGCCTGCCGCGAGATGATGGCCAGTGCCAAGCCGATGCTGGTCAGCGACTACGCAGGCCTGCCGGAGAACATCGAACAAGGCGTCGATGGCTGGGTGGTTGCCACACGCGACATCGACGCCATCGCCGCCCAGGTACAAGCGCTGTACGCACAGCGCGATGCGCTGCCGGAACAGGGCCGCGCAGCACGCCGCCATGCACAGCGGGAGTTCGGCCTGCAGACATTCGCCGACGCCACGCTGGCCAGCTACCACGCCGCCCTGGCCAGCACCTGAGCCACGCTCCCCGAACGCTCAATCGGTGATGCCGGGCCCCTGCAGGCGGCGCTCGTGCTCGAGTTCCGCCGCTGACGGCCGGCAGTCGCCGGCGACCGCATCGGCAGGCACCAGCCACCAGCGGCGACGATTGGAAATGCCCGCCATCTCGGCCCGCGCACGATCGATGCAGGCCTGCATCGCATCCTCGTTCACCAGCAGCCAGCGTTGCTGCGGAACCAGCCGCTGCCAGCGCACGGCCGCCTGCAGCTGTTGATGCCAACGTGCTTCGAATCCAAAGGTGGCCGCCGGGCGATCGGCCATCAGCAGGTTCTGCTCTTTCCATGCCACCAGTCCCAGCTCGGCCTGCGGACCGATGCGTGCACTCACTTCACGCATCAGGCCACGGGCCGAGCTGGAGTCGTTCAATACCGGATAGCCGACCAGGCTGTACAGCACCCAGACTCCTGCCAGGGTAGAGGCCAGGGCAACGTGCCGACGCTGGCGCCCGCACACCCACAGGCTCAAGGCCGACCAGACCGCCATCGCCAGCGCCGCCCAGGCCAGCGCATCGGTGGCACCGGGAAGCAACCCGCGGCCATGGGTAAGGCGCACTTCGAAATCCGGATCACCCAGCAGCGCCAGCGCACCCACCAGCCCCAGCGCCAGTGCCAGCAACGCGGTGAATGCGCCCAGCACGCGCTGCACATCGCGCCGCCTCAGCAGCCCGGGCAGCAACGGCGCCAGCGCCAGGCAGAACATCGGCAATGCCGGCAGGATGTAGACGTCGCGCTTGCCGTGCGGAAGCGAGAAGAACAGCACGACCAGCAGCCACCAGGCCAACGGCAGCAGGTAGCGCGCATCGCGCCGGCGCAGCCGCCGGAACCAGGCCGGAAGCGCCCAGGGCAGCAGCAGGAACGCGGGAACCCACATCGACGGCATGATCGCCAGGAAGTACCACCATGGCTGGTGATGGTCCCAGGACTGCGTATAGCGCCGCGCGGTCTGCCGGAACAGGATGTCGTCCATGTAGGCGCGGTACGGCTCCGAACCGGTGGCGAAGCCTGCCAGCAGCATCGGCGCCAGCCACAGCGACACCGCCAGCAGGAAGGCCAACGGTGCCAGCCAGAAACGCAGGTCGCGCACGTGCAGGCGTACCCGCGGCCAGTGCAGCACGGATGCGACTGCCGCCGGCGCGATCATCATCAGCGCCAGCACGCCTACGCCCTTGGTGATCACACCGATGCCGGCAAAGAACCAGCCCAGCCACCACCAGCGCCAGGCCGGACCCAGCAGCAGATGGCGCAGCAGGCCGTAGTTGGCCAGGGTGATGAACAGCACCACCAGCGGATCGATCTGCGCCTTCTTCGCCTGGAAGGTGAAGTGCAGCGCGAACAGCAGTGCCCAGCCCGCGTACAGCCCCACCTGCCGCGTCCACAGGCGGCGGCCGAGATCGACCACGCACCACAGCGTGCCCAGCGCGGCCAGCAGCGAGGGCAGCAGGAACGCCACCCGCCAGTGGCCGACCAGGCTGTACATCGCCGCCTGCAACCACATCAGCATCGGCGGCTTGTCCGAATAGAGCTCGGGGCCGCGATGCGGGAACAACCAGTAGCCACTGTCGACCATCTGCTTGGCCACCAGCGCGAAACGTGGCTCGTCCGAGGGCCACGGATCACGGAGGCCCAGGCCGGCCCCCAGCACCAGCAGGGCCATCACCACCAACAACCACGTCTGGCGCGACGCGTGGGTTTTCAGCATGGGACTCGAAACGGCAGCGGGGGTCAGGCTGCTTTTAACAGACGCGCGTAGAAGAAACCGTCAGCATCGTTTTCACCCGGCAGCCGCTGGCGCGCCACCCCTTCGCAATCCACGCCGAATGCATCGCCCAGCGGCTGCGCCACGGCATCCGGATGCCACTTCAGGAACGCGCGCACCTGATCGATGTTCTCGGCGCGCAGGATCGAACAGGTGGCATACAACAGCACGCCGCCCGGGCGCAGCATCGACCAGCAGGCTTCCAGCAGGCGGGCCTGCACGCCGACCAGTGCATCGATGTCTTCGGCGCGACGGTGGAACATCACATCCGGCTGGCGGCGGATCACGCCGGTCGCCGAGCACGGCGCATCAAGCAGGATCGCGTCGAACGGCACGCCATCCCACCAGGCGCCCGGATCACTGGCATCTGCCGCCAGGGTCTGCGCATGCTCGCCCACGCCGGTACGGGTGTAGGTATCGCGTGCACGGGCCAGGCGGCGCGCGTCGATATCCAGCGCCAGCAGGCGCAGGCTGGGGTCGCGCTCGAGCAGGTGCGCCGACTTGCCGCCGGGGGCCGCACAAGCGTCCAGCACGCGGGCACCGGCCACCGGGGCCAGCGCATCGGCGGCACACTGCGCCGACAGGTCCTGCACCGAGATCGCGCCCTCGGCGAAGCCGGGCAGCTGATTCACGGCAACCGGAGAGGCCAGGCGCAACGCGTCGGCACTGAGCGGACTGGCTTCTGCGGCAATGCCGGCTTCGGCCAGCGCGGCCAGTGCCTTGTCACGACCGCCCTGCTGGCGGTTGGCGCGCAGCCACAGGGGCGCCGGTTGCAGGCTGGCGCTGAAGATCGCGTCGGCCTGTGCCGGCCAATCGCGTTCCACCGCATCGGCCAGCCATTCCGGGAAGGCATCGCGCGCTGGCTGCTCCGGGAAACCTTCGCGCTGCGCGCGGCGCAGGATCGCATTGACCAGGCCCGCCTGGCGCTCACGGCCCAGTGCACGCGCGGCATCGACGGTGGCCGACAGCGCCGCGTGCGCCGGCAGCTCCAGCACGTCCAGCTGGGCGAACCCGACCATCAGCAGCGTGCGCAGATCGGCATCACGCGCCGACAGCGGCTTCTGCATCCACGACTGCAGCGCCGCGTCATAGGTGCTGCGGCGGCGCAGGACGGCGAAACACAGGGCTTCCAGCAGCGCACGGTCGCGGCTGTCGGCCAGCTTCGGCAGCGCCCAGGCCAGTTCGGCCTTCAGCGAACGGCCACGGGTGAACACCTGTGCCAGCACACGTGCGGCCAGCATGCGCGTGGCCGCGCCCGGCGCCGCCTTGGCGACGGAGAAATCGTTCTGCTTCGACACCGCTTATGCCCCCACGCGCAGATCGCGGCGGGCGTTGAGGTAGTCGGCCGCAGTAATCGCCTTGCCACCTTCCCGCTGCAGCACACGCAGGCGCAGTGCGCCCTGGCCACAGGCGATGTCGATGCCATCGCGGCTGGCCGCCAGCACCGTGCCTGGCGCCTGGCCGTGGGCCTCATCCAGCGCCACCGCGCCATGGATGCGCACCCGCTCGCCAGCCAGCGTCGCTTCAGCGATCGGCCACGGATTGAAGGCGCGCACGGTGCGTGCCAGCGCCCCTGCATCCAGCGCCCAGTCCAGACGGGCCTCGGCCTTGTCCAGCTTGTGCGCATAGGTCACGCCCTGCTCCGGCTGCGGCCGCGCGATCGGCTTGATGCCGGCCCGCAGCAGGCCCAGGCCGTCGGACAGCACCTGCGCGCCCAGTTCCGCCAGCTTGTCATGCAGCTGGCCACCGGTATCGGTGGCCGCGATCGGCAGCTCCTGGTGCAGCAGCACCGGGCCGGTATCCAGGCCGGCCTCCATCTGCATCAGGCAGACGCCGGTCTTCGCATCGCCGGCCTGGATCGCGCGCTGGATCGGCGCGGCACCGCGCCAGCGCGGCAGCAGCGAGGCATGCACGTTCCAGCAGCCGTGGGTCGGAATGGCCAGCACCGCCTTGGGCAGGATCAGGCCATAGGCCACCACCACCATCAGGTCCGGCTGCAGGTCGCGCAGCTGCTGCTGGGCGGCTTCATCCTTCAGCGATTCGGGCTGGTAGACCGGAATGCCACGGGCCACGGCTTCAAGCTTGACCGGCGACGGCGCCAGGCCACGGCCACGGCCGGCCGGACGATCAGGCTGGGTGTAGACGGCCACGACCTCATGGTGGCGCGCAGCCGCGCGCAGCGACGACACCGCGAATTCCGGCGTACCGGCAAAGACAATCCTCATGGCTACCCCACTTGCAGGATGGATTCGTGCAGGAAAGAAAACGGCGCCGTCGGCCGGCGCCGTACAGCCCGCGCGCGTCGCGCAGGCACGGGCCACCCGATGGGCGGCCCGGATTGGCGATCACGCCACGTGCTTGCGCTGCTTGGCCAGCTTCTTGCGCACCATCTCGCGCTTGAGCGGCGACAGATAGTCGATGAACAGCTTGCCGTCCAGGTGATCCATCTCGTGCTGGATGCAGGTGGCCAGCACTTCGCCGGCTTCCAGCTGCTGTTCCTGGCCGTTGCGGTCCAGGTACTTCACGGTGATGGTATCGGCGCGGGTCACGTCGGCGAAGATGCCCGGAACCGACAGGCAGCCCTCCTGATACACCCGGCCTCCGTCCTTGGCGACGATTTCCGGGTTGATGAACACATGCGGTTCATTCTTTTCTTCGCTGACGTCGATGACCATGAAGCGCTTGTGCACGTCCACCTGGGTGGCGGCCAGGCCGATGCCCGGGGCGTCGTACATGGTCAGGAACATGTTGTCGATCAGTTCCTGGAAGGCCGGCGTGGTGACTTCGGCGGCTTCGATCAACGCAGCCTTGGTACGCAGGCGCGGATCGGGGAACTCGAGAATGGGGAGAAGGGCCATGGCTGTTTCCGGATAGGGGGCCGGCACGCCGGCATACGTCGCAGATTCTAGCTCCAACGCTTGCCTTGCGCCCCGGTTTCTGGACTATAGTGCGCGGACCTGTTGGGGAATCAGGGCTTCACACCTATGTTGCTTCGTTTTCGTACGGTCGTCGCCGCGGCGATGCTGACCGTGGCTGCCTATGCTACCGCCGTGGAAGTGAATGGCGGGCACCCGGACACCTATGTGGTCCGAAAAGGGGATACGTTGTGGGATATCGCCGCACGTTTCCTGCAGAAGCCGTGGCTGTGGCCGGAGATCTGGCAGGCCAATCCGCAGATCGCCAATCCGCACCTGATCTATCCCGGTGACGTGCTCAGCCTGGCCTATCTGGACCGGGTGACCGTCGCTGCCAAGCCCGGCCCGCGCCAGGAAACCCCGATCGATGCCATTCCGCTGGCCCAGGTCGAGCCGTTCCTGAAGCAGCTGAGCGTGGTCGACAGCATCGAGCAGCTACCCTACGTGGCCGGCCTGGAAGAAGAACGCCTGCGCGTCACCAGCGGCAGTGCGGTCTACGTGCGCCTGGCCGATGCCCAGCTGGGCCAGCGCTGGGCCGTGGTCCGCCCGACCGTGCGCTACGCCCAGCCCAAGCCGACCGAGGACCTGACCGCCAACGGCGACGTCACCCCCGGCAGCGGCAACCTGTGGCGGGCCTACAACGCCCCCAACCACCGCCGCGGCATACTCGGCTATGAGCTGGCCCAGGTCGCCACCGGCACCATCACCCATGTCGCCGGCGGCAAGGTCGAGGCGTCCACCCTGGTGCTGGACAAGAACGAAGGCGGCCGCGAGGTGCGTGCCGGCGACCGCCTGGTCCCGGTCGAGGCCAAGCCGTACGACCTGCAGTTCGTCCCCCATGTCCCGGCCGCCGGTGTCGAGGGCGTCGATGTGCGCGTGCTGGCCGTCACCGACATGTTCACCGCCGCTGGCCCGCGCGATGTGATCGCGATTTCCGCAGGTCGCGCACAGGGCGTGGACAACGGCACCGTGTTCTCGCTGTGGCGCCCGGGCCGCCACGTGGCGCACCGCATGAAGTACCCCACCTCGTCGCGCATGGACGATTCGCTCAGCACCGGCGCCGGCCGGGTTTCGCTGCCGGACGAATACGCCGCGCACGCCATGGTGTTCCGTACCTTCGACAACGTCAGCTACGCGCTGGTGATGCAGGGCGTGAAGCCGGTGCGCGTGGGGTTCAACGCACTGCACCCGGACGCGAAGTAACCAGTCCCGGGTTGCCCGGGCACTGCAGGTAGTGCCGGCCGCTGGCCGGCAGGCACCTCCGGCAAAACCTGACAGCCACATGCGAAGGCGCCCTAGGGCGCCTTTGTTGTATGCGCTCGATAGTGGGGAGATGACCAACCAAGCTGACGAGGCGCTGCTGCGCCTGTTGATGGCAGGCGGCGCGCTGGCGCCACGGCGGGCCCTGCTGCAGGCCGCAGGCAGCGCGGAGATTGCGATCGCGCAGGGCGCCGCGAACTGGCGCGCGCACGGCTGCACGCCCGAGCAGTGCGCCGCGCTGGAACGCCCGGACACCCGGGCCTGGGCCGCGGCACGGCGCTGGCTGGAAGACGACAACCAGCACCTGCTGGCCTTCACCGATCCGGCATTCCCCCCGCCCCTGCTGGATGTCCCCAACCCACCCCTGGCGCTGTTCATCGCCGGCGACCCCAGCCTGGCCTGGCGCCCGTCGGTGGCGCTGGTCGGCAGCCGCTCGCCGACGCCGGGCGGACGCGCCCTGGCCGCCCGGTTTGCTGGCTGCTTCGTCGAAGCGGGCCTGGCGGTGACCAGCGGACTGGCGGCAGGCATCGACGCGGCCGCTCACCAGGCCACGTTGGACGCCGGGGGCTGCACCGTGGCGGTGATCGGCACCGGCCCGGACCGGACCTACCCGGACAACCATGCCCGGCTGCAGGCCCGCATCGCCGCCGAAGGCGCGGTGCTCAGCGAGTACCTGCCGGGCATACCGGCACGCCCCGGTCACTTTCCAGCCCGCAACCGCCTGGTGGCCGGGCTGGCGCTGGCGACGGTGGTGGTCGAGGCCGCCCAGCGCTCCGGCGCATTGATCACCGCACGCCTGGCCGCCGAGGCCGGCCGCGAGGTCTGTGCCCTGCCCGGTTCGGTACTCAACCCACGCGCCGCGGGCTGCCACCGGTTGATCCGCGAGGGTGCCGCACTGGTCGAGCGCCCGGAGGAGGTCCTTGAACTGCTGGCGCCCGCCCTTCGCCAGCAGCTGCCGGGCTTGCAATCACGGCTCGCCACCCCCACTGAACAGGCACCGCCGGTACTCCTGCCGGCGCGCTGGGCCGACGACCCTGACTACCAGTGCTTGTGGCGGGCCCTGGACCACAACCCAAGCGGTATGGATTCACTGATCACGCGCTGTGGATTGACGGCGCCCCAGGTGTCCTCCATGCTGCTGGCCATGGAACTGGCGGGAATCGTGGTGTGCGTACACGGCCGCTACTGTCGAACTCCCTAGTTTCTTCACCTCCACAGCGTCGCGCGACGCAGGCCGAGGGGCAATGAAAGAGAGCATCCTGGACGTACTGCTGTACCTGTTTGAACACTATTTCAGCGAAGATGCGGACCTGATCCGTGACCGCGATTCGCTCCAGAACGGCCTGATCCAGGCCGGTTTCAGCCCAACCGAGATCAACAAGGCATTCGACTGGCTCGATGCCCTGGCCGCGCAGCGGCCGAGCGTGGCCCAGGCACGGGTCGATGGCCCCGTGCGCGTCTACCACGGCCCCGAGCTGGACAAGCTGGACGTGGAATGCCGTGGTTTCCTGCTGTACCTGGAACAGCACGGCATCCTCGACGCCGACCAGCGCGAGCTGGTGCTGGACCGGGCCATGGCCCTGGACCAGGACGAACTGGACCTGGACGACCTGAAGTGGGTCGTGCTGATGGTGCTGTTCAACCAGCCCGGCTCCGAGGCGGCGTACGCCTGGATGGAGACGCAGATGTTCATGGACGAGCCAGAACCCCTGCACTGACCGTACACTTGGGGGCATAGCGCATTCAGGAGCGTCCCCGTGAGCGAGTGGTTCCATGCAGAAGGCAACCGGCAGCAGGGTCCGCTGCCGGCGGAACAGTTGGTCGAGTTGTTCCGCAACAACCAGATCTCCCTGGACACCCTGGTCTGGCGCGACGGCCTGCCGCAATGGCAGCCGTTGCGCACCGTGGTCGACGAACTCGGCCTGATCGTGCCGGCGCTGGACGCTGCCGCACCGCCGGTGGAACCCGAGCCCGATCCGGAACCGGTGGCACCGCCTCCGCCGCAGCCGCCGGTACTGCCGCCGTCCACGCCCTACACCACCAGTGCATCGGCCACCGCCCTGCCGGCGCCGAAGAAGAAGCTGTCCGGCTGCGCCCTGACCGCCATCATCGGCGGCGGCCTGCTGCTGGTGCTGGTCCCGATCGTGGCCATCCTGGCTGCCATCGCGCTGCCCGCCTACAACGACTACACCGTGCGCGCCAAGGTCGCCGGCGCAGTGACCGCGCTGCAGCCGTTGAAGGACCAGGTGCAGCATTTCGCCGATGACGAAGGCCGTTGCCCCGGTGCCAACGACGCCGGCTTCCCGGCCCCGGGTGACTTCGCCCATGCAGGGCTGTCGGCGGTGAACATCGGTCGCTTCAACAATGGCCACTGCGGCATCGAAGCCACCCTGGCACTGCCCGGCAAGAGCCTTGATGGCGACCTGCTGTGGCTGGAATACGATCGCGACAGCGGCCGCTGGGAATGCAGTGGCGAAAGCAACGACAAGTACCTGCCGCCGACGTGCCGCGGCTGAGCCACGCGCACGTCAGCACCTCCAAGGATGATTCAACAGGGAACATGCAATGACTGAGTGGTACTACGCCGAAGGACAGCAACGCCAGGGCCCGCTGCCGGTCCAGGAGATCCGCCAGCGCTTCCAGCGCGGCCAGCTGAACCTGGACACCCTGGTCTGGCGCGAAGGCATGGCGCAGTGGGCTGCGCTGCGCCAGGTGGTCGACGAACTGGGACTGCAGACACTGGCCGACGCCAGCACGGCCACCGGCAGTGGCGGCTTCGACCTGCGTGGCGACTATGCCGCGATCGACAACGGTACGGCGCCACTGCCTGGCACCGGCGCGCTCAGCAGTTCGCCCTACAGCGCCCCTGCGGCGCTCGGCGGCGGCGGCCATGCCCAGCCGGTGATGGGCGGCGAAGTGGTCTACGCGGGCTTCTGGAAGCGCGTGGCGGCCTACATGATCGACTACTTCGTGCTGGCCATCCCCGGCGGTATCATCGGCGCCATCCTCGGTGTGGCGCTTGGTGCCAGCATGGGTGCGGTGGGCAGCGGCGAATCGGCCATCGAAATCGTGGCCCAGCTGGCCAGTGCCCTGATCAACCTGGCCATCGGCATGGCGTACTACACCTGGTTCCATGCCTCGCAGGGCGGTGCCACGCTGGGCAAGATGGCGGTCGGCATCAAGGTCGTGCGCAGCAATGGCGAGCGCCTGACCAAGGCCCGCGCATTTGGTCGCTACTGGGCCGCGGTGCTCAGCACCTTCACCCTCGGTATCGGTTTCCTGATGGCCGCCTTCACCGAGCGCAAGCAGGGCCTGCACGACATGATCTGCGACACCCTGGTGGTCGATCGCTGGGCCTACACCGACCAGCCGCAGCTGCAGCGCCGGGAGCTGGGCACGGTGACCGTGCTGGTGCTCGTACTGACCGGCCTGCTGTCGCTGGTGGGCCTGGCGCTCATGGTGTTCGCGGTTGGCTTCATCGCCAAGATGGCCTCATGAACGGCCATCCTCACGCCTGGCTGCTTGACATGGGCTGGCCGGGCGTGATTCCTCTAATAAGGTGAAACCTGAACGCCCGGCACATTACCGGGCGTTCAGTTTATGGATTTGCCCGTGGCCGCTTCACTAATGCGGCCGT
This sequence comes from Stenotrophomonas sp. 80084_Sma, assembly GCF_056481995.1. Classification (NCBI taxonomy): domain Bacteria; kingdom Pseudomonadati; phylum Pseudomonadota; class Gammaproteobacteria; order Lysobacterales; family Lysobacteraceae; genus Stenotrophomonas; species Stenotrophomonas sp. 80084_Sma. The sequence continues at coordinate 4,266,094 of NZ_CM151177.1, forward strand.
TTGCTCCACCCTAGCGGCCCCTCTCCCCCGGTCCGCCCACAGACCTTTCCTGACATGCCCAAGCACCTGCTCATCGTCGAATCGCCGGCCAAGGCCAAGACGATCAACAAATACCTCGGCAAGGACTACACGGTCCTGGCCTCGTATGGGCACGTGCGCGACCTGATCCCGAAGGAAGGCGCAGTCGACCCGGACAACGGGTTCGCCATGCACTACGACGTGATCGACAAGAACGAAAAGCATGTCGATGCGATCGCCAAGGCCGCCAAGGGCGCCGACGACATCCTGCTGGCGACCGACCCGGATCGCGAGGGTGAAGCGATCAGCTGGCACATCGCCGAGATCCTGAAGGAACGCGGGCTGGTCAAGGACAAGCCGATGCAGCGCGTGGTGTTCACCGAGATCACCCCGCGCGCCATCAAGGAAGCGATCAGCCAGCCGCGCGCGATCGCCAGCGACCTGGTCGACGCCCAGCAGGCGCGCCGCGCGCTGGATTACCTGGTCGGTTTCAACCTGTCGCCGGTGCTGTGGCGCAAGGTCCAGCGCGGCCTGTCCGCCGGCCGCGTGCAGAGCCCGGCGCTGCGCATGATCGTCGAGCGCGAGGAAGAGATCGAAGCCTTCATCGCCCGCGAATACTGGTCGATCGCCGCCGAGTGCGCGCACCCGTCGCAGCACTTCAACGCCAAGCTGATCAAGCTGGACGGGCAGAAGTTCGAACAGTTCACCATCACCGACGGCGACACCGCCGAGGCCGCCCGCCTGCGCATCCAGCAGGCCGCGCAGGGCTCGCTGCATGTCACCGATGTGGCCAGCAAGGAGCGCAAGCGCCGCCCGGCGCCGCCGTTCACCACCTCCACCCTGCAGCAGGAAGCCTCGCGCAAGCTTGGCTTCACCACCCGCAAGACCATGCAGGTGGCGCAGAAGCTGTATGAAGGCGTGGCGATCGGTGACGAAGGCACCGTCGGCCTGATCTCGTACATGCGTACCGACTCGGTGAACCTGTCGCAGGACGCGCTGGCCGAGATCCGCGACGTGATCGCCCGCGACTACGGCATCGCCTCGCTGCCGGACCAGCCGAACACCTACCAGACCAAGTCGAAGAACGCCCAGGAAGCGCACGAAGCGGTGCGCCCGACCTCGGCGCTGCGCACGCCTGCGCAGGTGGCGCGCTACCTGACCGATGACGAGCGCAAGCTGTACGAGCTGATCTGGAAGCGTGCGGTGGCCTGCCAGATGATTCCGGCCACCCTCAACACCGTCAGCGTCGATCTGTCCGCCGGCAGCGAACACGTGTTCCGCGCCAGCGGCACCACCGTGGTGGTGCCCGGCTTCCTGGCCGTGTACGAAGAAGGCAAGGACAACAAGAGCGCCGAAGACGAGGACGAAGGCCGCAAGCTGCCGGCGATGAAGCCCGGCGACCGCGTGCCGCTGGAACGCATCCAGGCCGAACAGCATTTCACCCAGCCGCCGCCGCGCTACACCGAAGCGGCGCTGGTGAAGGCGCTGGAAGAGTACGGCATCGGCCGTCCCTCGACCTACGCCTCGATCATCCAGACCCTGCTGTTCCGCAAGTACGTGGAAATGGAAGGCCGCAGCTTCCGCCCGTCCGACGTCGGCCGCGCGGTGTCCAAGTTCCTGTCCAGCCACTTCACCCGGTACGTGGACTACGACTTCACCGCCAAGCTGGAAGACGAGCTCGACGCCGTCTCGCGTGGCGAAGAAGAGTGGATCCCGCTGATGGCCCGCTTCTGGGAGCCGTTCAAGGAGCTGGTGGAAGACAAGAAGGAATCGGTCGACCGTGCCGAGGCCAGTGGCGCGCGCGAGCTCGGCACCGACCCGAAGACCGGCAAGCCGGTCAGCGTGCGCCTGGGCCGCTTCGGGCCCTATGCGGCCATCGGCAGCACCGCCGAGGACGCCGAGGAGAAGCCGAAGTTCGCCTCGCTGCGCCCCGGCCAGTCGATGCACACCATCTCCCTGGAAGACGCGCTGGAACTGTTCCTGATGCCGCGCGCGCTGGGTGAGGACAAGGGCGAGCCGGTCAGCGTCGGCATCGGCCGTTTCGGCCCGTTCGCCAAGCGCGGCAGCACCTATGCCTCGCTGAAGAAGGAAGACGACCCGTACACCATCGACCTGGCCCGCGCCGTGTTCCTGATCGAAGAGAAGGAAGAGATCGCGCGCAACCGGATCATCAAGGAGTTCGAGGGCAGCGACATCCAGGTGCTGAACGGCCGTTTCGGCCCGTATATCAGCGACGGCAAGATGAACGGCAAGATCCCCAAGGATCGCGAACCGGCCTCGCTGACCCTGGCCGAAGTGCAGCAGCTGATGGAAGAAACCGGCAAGCCGGTGCGCAAGGGCTTCGGCGCCAAGAAGGCTGCCGCGAAGAAGGCCCCGGCAAAGAAGGCCGCGGTGAAGAAGGAAGCGGCGCCGAAGAAGGCCGCTGCAAAGAAAGCGCCTGCCAAGAAGGCCGCGGCAAAGAAAGCGGTGAAGAAGGCTGCCGCGAAGAAAGCCCCGGCGAAGAAGGCCGCTGCAAAGAAGTAGATCCACGCCATGCGTGGATGAGGGGGCGGACCAACGGTTCGCACCCACCATAAGCAGTCATTACCTACCGCTGATGCCGGCCAGCGGCCGGCACTACCGGGTGCCAGGGTCCACCCCTTCTGCACGCGGCAGGGGGATAATGAAGGCCCACGCCGGGCCGGTCGCCGCCATGAAAGAACTCACCCTGGACTCTGCTGTCGCCACGCTCCGCGCGGGCGGCGTGATCGCCTACCCGACCGAAGCGGTCTGGGGCCTGGGCTGTGATCCCTCGCACGAAGCTGCGGTGCACATGGTGCTGCGGCTGAAGCAGCGCCCGATCGAGAAAGGCATGATCCTGGTCGCGGCCGAACTGGCGCAGCTGGAAGGCTGGGTGCGGCTGCAGGTGCTGCCCGACGCCCGCCAGCGCGCGGTGTTGGCCAGCTGGCCCGGTGCCAACACCTGGATCCTGCCTGCCGGCCCGCGCGCGCAGCCCTGGGTCACCGGCGAACACAGCGGTATCGCGGTGCGCATCAGCGCGCACCCGCTGGTGGCCGAACTCTGCCGCGCCTGGGGCGGCCCGCTGGTCTCCACCAGCGCCAACCTGGCCGGCGAACCACCGGCACGCAGCCGCGAAGAACTGGACCCGCGCCTGCTGCGCCTGCTCGACGGCATCCTCGATGGGCAGACCGGCGGCCTGGCCCAGCCCACCCCGATCCGCGACGCGCTCAGCGGCAACGTGCTGCGCTCCTGAGCCGGCGATTGCGCTGCTGCGGACAATCACGCACCCTGCCGCCATGACCCTGCTGCGCGCCACCTTGAGCCTGTGCCTGCTGCTGCCGTGGACGGCACCCGCGGCCGAGGACGTGCGTGTCTACCGCTGCGTTGCCAGCAACGGTGCCGTCGCCCTGCAGGACAGGCCGTGCAACAGCGGCCGCCAGCAGGTGCGCGACCTGCAGCGCCCGCGCGATCCCGCTCCACGGGTGGTGCGCAGTGATGCCACGCCTCCGCCGCCCAGCGAAACCCCGGTCATCCGCGAGCGCGAAGTCCGCCACGTCTACATCCAGCCGCCGCAGCCGATGTACGAGTGCGTGAGCGAGGACGGACGGCGCTATACCAGCGACAACAACGAAGGCAATCCGCGCTGGGTGCCGCTGTGGACCAGTGTCTGGCTGCCGCACGGCCATCGTGGTCCAGCCTATCCCGGACCACGCCCGGCCATCGGCACGCCGATCGGCGAAGGCACGGGTTATCGGCGCCCCTCGATCGGCATGGACGTGCAGGTGCCGGCCGGCAGCGTGCTGGTCCGCGACAGCTGCCATGCGTTGCCACCACAGGAAGTCTGCGCACGGCTGAGTGACCGCCGCTGGGAGCTGGATCGCCGTTACAACAGCGCGCTGCAGAGTGAACGCACCGCCATCAGCAACGAACAGCGCGGTATCGATGCGCGCCTGTCGCGCGATTGCGAACGCTGAGCGCAGCACGCCGTCGCAGCCTGTACGCTGTGCGCATGAACCGAGTGATCTGGCTGCTCCTGGTGCTGCTGCCCGGAAGCGCGTTGGCCGAAGAGGGCGTGATCTACCGCTGTACCTCCAGCAGCAGTGACGTCCCTACCCTGCAGCGCACGCCGTGCGCCACCGGCAGCAAGCAGCAGGTGCTGCGCATCCCCGACCCGGCCAACTCGCAGCCGGCCGCCGCTGCGCCTGTAGCCGCCGAACCTGCATCCGCGCCCGTTGAAACACCCGCGCCGGTGCCGTCCGGACCGGCCGTTGCCCCTGCGGCCCCAGCACAACCACGACGCGCGGACGAAGGACGCACGATCATGGAAGCAGGCATGGTCGAACACGCAGGAGACGACCAGATCCTCGACAGCGCGACGCTGCGCCGCGATGCCGAGGCCCGCGCCGCGGCAGGTGACGGCCCACCGAAGCCGCCGCTTCCTCCGATCTTCCAGTGCACCGACAGCCAGGGCGGCGGCTACCTGTACGAGTACGAAGCCGCGCCCGGCCGCTGCGAGCTGATGACGGTACAGGGCCTTGGCGGAGTGACGCCGGTGAATGCCGCCAGCTGTGAAGTGGTGCGCGACCACTGCGAAGCGCTTCCCGAAGCGCAGCGCTGCGGTGGTTGGCAGCAGCGCTTCCGCGATGCCCGCGGCCGTGAGCGCTTCGCCGCGCCGGAGAACCGCGATACCGCGCGCGGTGAACGCGAACGGCTGCAGGGCGTGCTGGAGGCCAGCAACTGCCCGGTACCAGGGTGAGACCCACCGGTAGTGCCGGCCGCTGGCCGGCAACCACAGGATCTTCAGATGGTTGCAGTTGCCGGCCAGCGGCCGGCACTACCTGCTGAAAGATCAGAACCCGTAGCGCAGGAAACCGCCGTCCACCGCGATGCACTCGCCGGTGACATAGCTGGCCGCCGGCAGGCACAGGAAGCCCACGGCTGCGGCCACTTCCTCCGGCTCGCCGATACGACGCATCGGTGTGCGGTTGATCACTTCCTCGTAGTAGTCCGGGTCCGCCAACGGACCGGACGTGCGCCGCGTGCGGATGTACCACGGCGCCACCGCGTTGACCCGGATGCCATCCTCGGCCCACTCGACGGCCAGGTTGCGGGTCATCTGATGCATCGCCGCCTTGGTCATGCCGTAGACCACGCCGCTGCGCACATGGGTCAGGCCGGACACGCTGCCGACGTTGACGATGGATGACGACGCGTGGCGTGCCAGCAACGGATGTGCATAGCGCGACAGCTCGAAGGCCGAGAACAGGTTGGTCTCGAAGATCTTCCGCCATTCGTCCTCGGAATACTCCGTGGCCGCCTTGGTGACATTGCCGCCGGCGTTGTTGACCAGGATGTGCAGGCCATCACTATGATCCTCCACCCAGTCCAGGATCTGGCGGCGGTCCTCGTCGTCGGAGACATCGGCGGCCAGCGCATGCACCTGCATCTGCGGATACACGTCCAGCAGTTCGTCGCGCGCGGTCTCCAGCATGTCGATATCACGGCCGACGATCATCAGATCGGCGCCGAAGCCAGCCAGTTCATGCGCGATGGCCAGGCCGATGCCGGCGCTGGCGCCGGTGATCAGGGCGGTCTGGCCGTCCAGGCGCCACCGTTGCTGGGTCATGTGTTCTCCCGGGCCGCGCCCGCTGTGTTTCGATGCGGCAAGGATACGCGCTCACGGCCGCCCCCTACCGAGGATGCGACACTGCCCGCACGCCCATCACGGAGTGCCGCCATGCGCATCCTGATCCTGTTCACGTCCCTGCTGGCCACCGCGCTGCTGGCGGGCTGCCAGCGCCCACCGGCGCCGAACCCGGAAAAGCCACCGGTGCCCCGGGCGATGTCGCGCGCAATCAACGAACCGCTGGACCGCGCCAAGGGCGTGCAGAAGACCGTGGACGATGCCGCCGCGCGTGAGCGCAAGGCCGAGGCCGACGCGACGCAGTAACCCCGCAGACGAAAACGCCCGGCCGAGGCCGGGCGCTTCCAGTAGATCCACGCCGTGCGTGGATGGCTTCCGATCAGAACCCGCAGAAGCAGTACGCCAGCGCCTTCACCGGCGTGCCGTTGCCCTTCTCGCGGGCCGCGTTCTCGACAAAGCGCAGCTGCGTATCCACTTCCGGCATCGTGCGCGCCAGCACCATCCGCGCCATGCCCGAGTCGGACAGCATCCAGGCACCTGCACGGCTGCCGGCGAAACCGCTGACGAACTGCGCGAACGGCGTTGCCGCCTTCTCGATGTAACGCACGCGGTAGGCGTCAGCCTTGCCCAGCTTGGCGCGGCTGGCGGCATCGGCCACCGCATCCTTCAGGCCACCGAAGGCATCGACCAGGCCACGTTCCTTGGCCTGCGCACCGCTCCACACGCGTCCACGGGCCACTTCGTCGACGGCCTCGACCGGCTTCTTGCGGGCGTCGGCGACGCGGCCGGTGAAGTCGGCGTAACCCTTGTTGATCACCGACTGGATGACCTGGCCCACGGCCGGATCCATCGGGCGGGTGACATCGAACGCACCGGCGAAACGGGTGGTGCCGACACCGTCGGTGTGCACGCCGATCTTGTCCAGCGCGCGGCTGAAGTTCGGCACCATGCCGAAGATGCCGATCGAACCGGTGATGGTCGACGGATCGGCATAGATGCGATCGGCATTCATGCTGATCCAGTAGCCACCGGAGGCGGCCAGGTCGCCCATCGACACCACCACCGGCTTGCCGGCGGCCTGCAGGGCCACCACTTCGCGGCGGATCTGCTCGGAGGCGAACACTTCACCACCCGGCGAATCCACGCGCAGCACCACGGCCTTCACGTTCTCGTCGTCACGCGCGGCACGCAGCAGCGCCGAGGTCGATTCGCCACCGATGCGGCCGGCCGGCAGGTCGCCACCGCTGATTTCGCCAGCAGCCACCACCACCGCCACCTGCGGACGGCTGTCGACCGGGTTGCGGCGCGCATCGAGCTGGCCCAGGTAGGAGCCGAAGTCGATGTTGCGGAAACCACCGTCGGCATCGTCGTCAGCCACGCCGCGCTCGATCATCAGATCCTCGAATTCCTCGCGGGTCTTCAGCGACGTCACCAGCTTCTGCTGCAGGGCGAACTTGGCCAGGTCACCACCGGCAGCGGCGATGCCTTCCGGCAGCGTGTCGATGCCGGCGGCCAGCTGTGCCGGATCCAGGCGGCGGGCCTTGGCGATGTCGCCCAGGTAGCGCTGCCACACGTCGTTCATCCAGAACAGGTCGGCTTCCTTGGAGGCCGGCGAAGCGGCGTCGAGCACGTAGGGTTCGGCGGCGGACTTGTACTCGCCCACCTTGAACAGGTGCACGTCCACACCCAGCTTGTCCTGCAGGCCGGTGCGGAAGTACTGGCGATAGCGGCCCAGGCCCTCGAGCACCACCGACCCCATCGGGTCCAGGTAGACCTCGTCGGCCTGTGCGGCCAGCAGGTACTGCGACTGGCCCATGCTCTCGCTGTAGGCCACCAGCTGCTTGCCGGACGCACGCAGGTCCTGCAGTGCCGCGGCCACTTCACGCAGCGAAGCGAAGCCCGACGGCTGCAGCTTGTCCAGCTCCAGCACCACGCGCTCGATCTTCTTGTCTTCCTTGGCCGACTCGATCACCCGCAGCAGGTCGCGCAGCTGGATCTCTTCGGCACCGTTGTCGCCCACCGCCTTGGCCAGCGCGCGGCTGACCGGGTCAGCGCTGAACTGCTCGACCAGGCGGCCTTCCGGCGCGATCACCAGGGTAGTGCGGTCCTGCAGCGATTTGCTGGCACCGGCGCCCATGCCGGCGGCGATGACGAACATCACCAGCAGCAGGAACAGCAGGCCGAAGAACACCAGGTTGAGGATCAACCGGCGGGTGAAGTTCATGACGTCCCACAGCCCGATGAAGAAACTGGCGACGGGGTTGCGACGCGCCGGGGGCAGCGGGGGCACGGGTTGATTCATGGAACGCTCCGGATGGCTTCTTGCCGTGGTGCCAGCATAGCCGGTGCCGTGTGATGCGGCATCGGACACAAGTCAGGGGATCGCCCGCCACGGGTCATCGCGGCGGGCGGGGCGGATCAGGACAGTGCCGACTGGCCGATGCGCAGGCTGCTGCGACGCAGGCGCCAGCCCATCAGGATGGCGGCGGCGGTCAGGCCGACGATCAGGCCGATCCACATGCCCTGCGGGCCCATGCCCAGCCCCAGGCCGAGCCCGGCGCCGAGCGGCATGCCCAGGCCCCAGTACGCGAACATGGCGATGAACATCGGCACGCGGGTGTCCTTCAGGCCGCGCAGCGCGCCCGCCGACAGCACCTGGATGCCATCCGGGAACTGGAAGGTGGCCGCGTACAGCAGCAGGGTGGAGGCCAGGCCGGCCACCGCCAGGTCGTTGGTGTAGACACCGACGATGGCGTCATGGCCGAACAGCAGCACCGCTGCCGACAACGTCTGCGTACCCATGATGATCGCGTAGCCGGCCCAGGCCGCGCGCCGCACGCCGAAGCCATCGCCACGACCGACCGCATGCCCGACGCGCACGGTGGTGGCCTCGGCCACGCCCATCGGGATCATGAAGCACAGCTGGGCGACGTTGATCGCGATCTGGTGCGCGGCCGCTTCATTGGCACCGAGGCGGCCGATCAGCAGCGCGGTGACGATGAACAGGCCGCCCTCCATCAGCACGGTGATGCCGATCGGCAGGCCGGTGCGCAGCAGGTCCCAGATCGCCTTCCAGCGCGGTCCTTCGAAGTGCGAGAACAGCTGCAGGTGGGCGAAGCGCTTGGTGAACCACAGGTAGGTGGCGAAGGCGATCGCCTGCAGCCACATCATCACCGCCGAAGCGATGCCCAGGCCCTCGGCGCCCATTTCCGGGAAGCCGAGCTTGCCGTTGGCCAGCACGTAGCCCATCGGTGCCAGCACCAGCAGGCCACCGAAGCCGAGCAGCATGGTCGGCAGGGTCCAGTGCATGCCCTCGCTGAGATAGCGCATGCAGAAGTACAGGGTCAGCGCAGGTCCGCCCCAGCGCACCGCGTGCAGGAACGCGGTGGCCCCCGGCACGATGTCCGGTGCGATGCCGAACGCAGGCAGCAGCGGCGGCACCACGGTGAGGAAGGTGAACATGATCAGGCCCAGGCCCAGCGCCAGCCACAGTGCCTGGCGGAACAGCGGGCCGATCTCGCGCTCGCGGCCAGCGCCATGCAGCTGCGACACCGAGGCGGTGAGTGAGATCAGGGTGCCGATCGGGATCAGCATCGGCAGCCACAGCAGGGCGGTGCCGATGGTCACCGCGGCCAGGGTCGCCGTAGCGTGGTGGCCGGCAATGACGTTGTCGACGAAGGAGATCAGACCGGTGGACACATGCCCGAGCACAAGCGGCAGGGCGAGCAGACCGGTAGCGCCTACTTCCTTGCTGAAGCGCGGCGTGGAGGTTGCAGTAGACATAAGGTGCTTGACGCGAACTACGGTTGCGCGCGAAGGGCACAGGCACCGGGTTGCGGCCGGTCATCTTACGCGCGCAGCGCGCGCATTCCCATGACATGGCGTGAATGCTGGGTTCCGGCAGGCCCCGGCATCACGCGTTGCGATCGCGTTACGAACAGAAAAAGGGGACGGAGGGGATTAAGTCGTTTCAAGCCCGACTGTGCCGAATACGACTTAATCCCCTCCGTCCCCTTTTCTTTCTACTGCCCGGCCTGGCGCTTGAGCCAGGTATCGCGCTCGGCCGGCGGCACCGCGAGGAACGCGCCGCGGACCTTGTCGCGCTCCTGCGGTGGCGTGCGCTGTGCCACCAGGGTCAGTTGGGCCAGCTGCGCCGGGCTGAGCTGGCGCAGCACGGCCAGCGCGGCCTCGCGCTGTTCCGGCGGCACGAAGCCGAACAGGCCGTGCAGCTTGGGGAACTCCAGGCCCAGCTGCGGGCCCAGCCGCCAGCCTTCGCGGAAGGCCTGGTCCTGCGCCTGGAACTGCTGCCGCAGGCGCTGCTGCTGGTCGGCCGGCAACGCATTGAATCGCGCAGCGGCCTGACGGATCCGCTCACGCTCGCCCTCCGGCAATGCCCGCCATGCGGCGTAGTCGGCGCGGCGCTGGCGCTGCTGCTGGGCATCGAGCTGGGCGAACGTAGCGGGCGTCGTACCTGTGGTGGCCGGGGCCGCCGGTGAACTGCCCGGCACTGGCGGCGGCAGCGGCACGTTCAAGGTCTGCGGCGCGGCGGACAGCGACAACGGCAGGGCCAGCAGCAGGCTGGCGAATACGGTCTTATTCATCGGCAGCAGCGGTTTCCAGCGTGGCGCTGGCCGGCTCCGGCCGGCTCGGCTTGGATTGCGACTCGTCCACCGGCAGCGGGCCGCCCGCGGCGGTCCATGCATACAGATCGGCATCGGCCACCAGCGGATAGTCGCGGTCGGCCAGCATCGTGGCGTCGTCCGTCGCCTGCGCAGGGGTCGCGTCCGGCGTGGCATTGACCTTGCTCGGCGGCAGTGCTTCCACCGTGACGGGACCCGCCTCACCAACCACGCCTTCCGGCAGCGGTGCGTCGCTGCCGAACGAATGTCGCTGCCAATGGCGCCAGCCCAGCGCGGCGGCCAGCAGTACCACCACGGTTATCAGCAGGATCAACGGACCGCGCCAGCGCGGCTTGGCATTGGCGCGGCGGCGCTTGCCAGTGGCTGCAGCCCGCTCGTCGCGCTGCGGGGTGCGCCAGCTGGAGGTCGGCGCTTCACTGCTGTTCGTCGGTGCGGCCGGCTGTTGCAGCTGCTGCAGGCGTTTGACGGGCAGATCGCGGATGCGCAGCTGCACCTGTTCGGCCAGCTGGCGCCAGGCCGAGGCGTCGGGCTGGCCGTGCGCGTCACGCGGGCAGGCATCGGCCAGCAGCTGCTGGTAGCCGGCTTCGTCCTGGTCGAGCACGCGCGTGGCGATACCTTCATCCAGGCTGCCGCCCACCCGCAGCAACAGCGCCAGGCGCGGCAACGGTCCCATCTGGCCCAAGGCGGCAAGCGGCGGCTCCCACTGGCCGCCCACCGGCTCACGCAGCGCCTGGCGCTGGCCCAGCAGGGTCCAGAAGCGGGTTGGCCACTGCGCCATCGGCAGGTCACTGGCGACCGCCGCAAACGCGCGCATCACCGCCACCAGTGTCTGTTCGGCCCGGGCAGCATCGCCGCACTGCAGTTCAGCCACCACCAGGGCGCGGCGTTCAACACCTCGCAGGAACGCCGACAGCGCACCGGCCGCGGTCGAGGAAACAGGGGCGGGCACAGCCGTCATCGATCACTCCAAAGGTCTGCCCGCATGATAGCGGCAGGCCATCGGCGCCCGTAGGACTTGCGCCCACAGGCACTTCGTGCTGCAGGTTGTGCACAGCACCACGCTGCCTGCGCAGGAAACTGTGGCATCCAGCTGAATTCACTCTGTTTCAGCACTGTTTCACACTTAAGTAATTGATTTTGATGGATTTTAAAGTATGGCGATTTTTTGACCAACCGGAGCGTGAGGCCGTCGCCATCGGCCTCCTGCGCGCCCGCCGACCGGTAACGCACAGCGTTATCCACAGAACATGTGGATAAGACTGAATCTCCAATGGACACCGATATTTAGGTGACATTTATGATTCAACGGGCGCCGTCCCGCCGCCGCCCACCCCGCCATTCGCGCGCGCATGGCCCGGTACACTGGCCCGATGCTTTCACCGATTCCGACCCTGCAGGTCGCCCTGCCCGTCCCCCTGCCCCGCCTGTTCGACTACCTGTCGCCGGAGGGCGTGGCCCCCACGGTTGCGGTCGGCTGCCGCCTGAAGGTGCCGTTCGGCAACCGTGAGCTGGTCGGTGTGGTGGTGGGACACGGCCAGACCGACGACGGCCAGGGACTCCGCCAGGCGTTGGCCTGGTGCGACCCGCAGCCGCTGCTGCAGGGTGAGCTGTGGCAGAGCCTGCAGTGGCTGGCGCGCTACACCCACGCGCCGTTGGGCGAAGTACTCAGCACCGCCCTGCCCGGCCCGCTGCGCCACGGCGAGGCCCTGCCCGACACCCATCACTGGGGCTGGCAACTGACACCCGAAGGCCATGCCCAGCGCGGGAAGCTGCGCGCCGGCAGCCGCCCGCGGCAGCTGGCCGAACTGCTGGCCGAGGCCGTGGTGGATGAAGACGTACTGGGCGAACGCATGGAGGACTGGCGCACCGCCGCACGCAGTCTGTCCAAGCGTGCACTGGCCGAGCGCGTGGCGATGACGGTGGCACCGCAGCATGCGCAGCCGTTGCCCGGGCCCACGCTCAACCCGGACCAGGCCGAGGCCGTGACTGCGATCAACGCCGCCGACGGCTTCCAGCCTTTCCTGCTGGATGGCGTGACCGGCAGCGGCAAGACCGAGGTCTACCTGCAGGCGATCATCCATTGCCTGGCACAGGGCAGGCAGGCGCTGGTGCTGGTGCCGGAAATCGGCCTGACTCCGCAGACCCTGGCACGCTTCCGCGGCCGCCTCGGCATCGCCGTGCATGCGCTGCATTCGGGCTTGAACGATAACGAGCGCGCTCGCGTCTGGGCAGCCGCCTCACGTGGTGAAGCACGCGTCATTGTCGGCACCCGCTCGGCAGTGTTCACGCCGCTGCCGCAGGCCGGTCTGCTGATCATCGACGAGGAACATGACGGCAGCTACAAGCAGCAGGACGGCATCCGCTACCACGCGCGCGATTTCGCCCTGGTGCGCGCCAAGGCGCTCGGCATTCCCGTGCTGCTCGGCAGTGCCACGCCCTCGCTGGAAACACTGCACAACGCCTATGCCGGGCGCTACGCCCACCTGCACCTGAAGCAGCGTGCCGGCGATGCACGACCACCGCGCGTGCGCATCCTCGATGTGCGCAAACGGCCATTGCACGATGGCCTCTCGGCCGATGTTCTGGCCGGCATCGGCGAGCACCTGCAGCGTGGCCAGCAGGTGCTGGTGTTCAAGAACCGCCGTGGCTATGCGCCGGTGCTGCTGTGCCACGACTGCGGCTGGACCGCACCGTGCAACCGCTGCGATGCACCGATGACCGTGCATGGTGGCGGCCGCCGGCTGCAGTGCCACCACTGCGGTGCGCGGCAACCGGCGCCGCTGGCATGCCCGGCCTGCGGCAGCCTGGCGCTGCAGCCACAGGGCATCGGTACCGAACGCCTGGAAGAGCACCTCACCGCCGCCTTCGCCGATTTTCCGGTGGTACGCATCGACCGCGGCACCACCTCACGACGCGACGCACTGGAACAGCAGCTGGCGAAACTGGGTGACCAGCCCGGCATCCTGGTCGGCACGCAGATCCTGGCCAAGGGCCACGACCTGCCGAAGCTGACACTGGTGGTGGTGGTGGGCATCGACGAAGGTTTGTTCTCCGCGGACTTCCGCGCCAGTGAAAAACTGGCACAGCAGCTGATCCAGGTCGCTGGCCGCGCCGGCCGTGCACGTGATCCTGGTGAGGTCTGGCTGCAGACTCATCACCCCGGGCATCCGCTGCTGGAAACCCTGGTGAGCGGTGGCTACCACCCGTTCGCGCAGGCCGAGTTGAACCAGCGCCAGGCCGCCGGATTCCCGCCGTTCGCGCATCTGGCACTGATGCGCGCCGAGGCACAGCAGGTCGAGCATGCCAATGCGTTCCTGCTGGCGGCGCGGCAGTTGCTGGGCGAACAGAACGTGGTCGAGGCCTATGGGCCGATGCCGGCGCCGATGCCGCGGCGTGCCGGTTACCAGCGCACGCAGCTGTTGCTGTCCGCGCTTCAGCGGCCACCGCTGCATGGCGTGCTGGCCCAGCTGGTGCCGCAGCTGTATGCGCTGCCGGAGGCACGCAAGGTGCGCTGGTCGCTGGATGTGGATCCGACGGATCTGTATTGAGGCAGACGAACGCTAGCGCCGGGCCATGCCCGGCGGTCCTCCGCATACCACGCTCGCCGGGCATGGCCCGGCGCTACCCCTCAGGTCAGCGGCGACATCACGCCGCGCTGGTAGGCCGGGCGTTCGCGCAGGCGGGCGTACCAGTCGGCCAGGTGCGGCAGTTCCGGGCGCTGGATGGGCAGTTCGAACCAGGCATAGATCAGCGAGCCCAGCGGGATGTCACCCATCGCGAACGTCTCGCCCGACAGCCACGGCTGTCTGGCCAACGTGGCATCGGCCATCGCCAGGTAGTCACCGGCACGCACGATGGCGGCATTGATGCGCGCTTCGTCGCGGTCAGCTGGGGCGGTGCGCATGATGCCCCAGATCAGGTCGGTGTACAGCGGCGCCATGCGCGAGGTGCTCCAGTCCATCCACTTCTCGGCCTGGGCGCGTTCCATCGGGTCTTCGGCGTACAGCGTGCCCAGCGCGTAGCGCGCACTCAGATAGCGCACGATGGCATTCGATTCCCACAGCGGCAGGCCATGGTCTTCGATCACCGGCACCAGGCTGTTGGGATTCATCGCCAGGTACTCCGGCGTCTGCGTGCCGCCATGGCTGCCACCAACCTCGATGGATTCATACGGCAGGCCGATCTCCTCGGCGCACCACAGCACCTTGCGGACGTTACTGGAATTGCGGCGGCCCCAGATCTTCAACATGCGGGTTTTTTCCTTGCTGGCAATGCGAGCGGCAACGATACGCCTGATCGGAGTGGAGATGTGCGTGCCGGATGCGGGATCTGGCATCTGGGGCTTGCGGGCCAGCGGCCGGCACTACCGGTTCTTTTCCGGCCAGCGGCCGGCACTACCGGTTTTTCTTCGGCAGCGCGCGCACGTAGGAGGATTTGCCGTCCTTCTTCAGCTCGAACAGCCCGATCGCTGCCAGCAGGTCACTGAGCTTGCCGTAACCGTAGTTGCGCGGATCGAACGAGGCCTGGTTGCCGATCTGGCTGCCGACCGGGCCAAGGTGCGACCAGCCATCCTCGCCCTCGGCCGAGGACACCGCACGGCGCAGCATCTTCACCAGCCGCGTATCGCTGCGCATTTCCGCACCGCTCTTGCGTGGCCGGGCATCGTCGTTGGCAACAGGCTCGTTCGATGCCTGTTCGCTGGACGCCTGTTCGGTATCCGGCACGCTGGCATGGGTCTGGCCCAGCGCTTCCAGATAGGTGAACTTCGAGCACGCGTTGACGAACGGCTCCGGGGTTTTCTTCTCGCCGAAGCCATAGACCTTCACACCGTCGGTCAGCAGGCGCATCACCATCGGGGTGAAATCGGCATCGCTGGACACGATGGCGAAGCCATCGAGATTGCGCGCGTACAGCAGGTCCATGGCATCGATCACCATCGCCATGTCCGAGGCATTCTTGCCCTTGCTGTAGGCGAACTGCTGGATCGGGCGGATCGCATATTCGTGCAGCACGGCCTCCCAACCCTTCAACCGCGGGCTCTTCCAGTTGCCATAGGCGCGGCGCACGTTGGCCACACCGTAGCGGGCGACTTCGGCCAGGACCTCGTCGATCTTCGAGGCCGGCGCATTGTCGGCGTCGATCAACAGGGCGATGCGCTTTTCCGGTTCGCTCATGGGCTCCTCACGGGCGGTTGCCTGAACCCGAGTATCGCCGATCCATGCGGGCGCTGACGTGACAGGGCGCCATCGTGCGAAGATGCCAGGCGCTTCCCCCAATGCCCCCACTGGAGTGAGTCGATGAGTCGCGAGCGCGTTCCCCACCTGGTTGTTGTCGGCGGCGGTTTTGCCGGCCTCTGGGCCACCCGTGCCCTGGCCCGCGAGCGCATACGCATCACCCTGGTCGACCGCCGCAACCACCATCTGTTCCAGCCACTGCTGTACCAGGTGGCCACCGCCGGCCTGTCCGCGCCGGACATCGCCGCGCCGCTGCGCCACATCCTCGGCCACCAGCGCAATGTGGAAGTCCGCCTCGGCGAAGTGGTGACCATCGACAAGCAGGCCCGGCAGATCCGCATGGCCGATGGCAGCACGCTGGACTACGACAGCCTGCTGCTGGCTACCGGCGCCACCCACGCCTACTTCGGCAACGACCAGTGGGCCGATGATGCGCCCGGTCTGAAGACGCTGGACGATGCCATTGCGTTGCGCCGCAAGCTGCTGCTGGCGTTCGAGCGCGCAGAGGCGGAACCGGACCCGGCGAAGAAGGCCGCATGGCTGAGCTTTGCCGTGGTTGGTGGTGGACCTACCGGCGTCGAACTGGCCGGCACTCTGGCCGAGATCGCGCGGCATACGCTGCGCAACGAGTTCCGCCACATCGACCCGGCCAGCGCCAAGGTGCGGCTGGTCGAAGCTGGCCCACGCGTGTTGTCCTCGTTCCCGGAAGTGCTTTCGCTGAAGGCGCGCCGGCAGCTGGAAAAACTGGGAGTGGAAGTGCTGACCGGTACCCCGGTGAGCGACATCGACAGCCAGGGCTTCAAGCTCGGTGAGCATTTCGTGCCGGCACGCACGGTGGTCTGGGCCGCCGGTGTGGCCGCTTCACCCCTGGCGCGCACGCTGGACGTGCCGCTGGACCGCGCCGGCCGCGTGCAGGTGCAACCCGATCTCACCCTGCCCGGCCACCCGGAACTGTTCGTGGCCGGCGATCTGGCCGCACTGAACCAGGCCAACGGCAAGCCGGTACCCGGCGTGGCCCCTGCCGCCAAGCAGATGGGCAAGTACGTGGCCGAGGTGATCCGCGCGCGCCTGCACGGCAAGGCAGTCCCCGGACCGTTCAAGTACGCCGACTTCGGCAACCTGGCCACCATCGGCCGCATGGCCGCGATCGTGCACCTGGGCCGGCTGCAGTTGTCGGGCATCCTGGCCTGGTGGTTCTGGCTGGCCGCGCACGTGTTCTTCCTGATCGGCTTCCGCAACCGCATCGTGGTGCTGCTGAACTGGGCGGTGGCGTACTGGAGCTACCAGCGGAGCGCGCGCATCATCTTCGGTGATGATCAGGAAGACCGGCGACCCCGACGGTAGTGCCGGCCGCTGGCCGGCTGCTGCGCGGTCGGATCCCTTTCCGCAGGAAAGGGCTCTGACCCCGTCAACACCATCCACGCATGGCGTGGATCTACCGGTTCATCGGGCCACCCGCCGTTTCGACCAGGTGCGGCAGAAATCCTCCTTCCTCGCGGCATCAGCAATCTGCGCGGTACTCCAATGCCGGGTGATCCAGATTGTCAGTGCGGTACTGCTGAGATGCCAGCGCAGCATGTCGTGCCTTGGCTGCCGCATCAGGTGGCGGCGTGCAACCCAGAACGCTTCGCGCTCGACATCAGTCGCCTTCTTCAACGCTTCAGGATCGAAGAACCGCGTCGTGAAGCTCCAGGGATTCATCGGCTGGTATCCCGCCCGCGGTTCGCTGCTGCACGCGGCCACACCACTGGGCGTGCGGTCGGCCAAGTTCGGCCGGCCTTCCACCAGCGCCAACCCGAGCAGGTACAGCAGGCCAGGCAGCAGCGCGATGCCGGCGACCAGCATGACGACGCAGATCCATGCTTTGCCGGCGGCACGCATCGCTCTACTGCGCCTTTGGTTTCGCGTACCACAGTGCGTTGACGATGACCCAGCGCTGGTCGAAGCGCCCCATGTGGAAGTAGTCGACGAACCATGGGGTTTCCAGTCGCACCGAGGCGGCGTTGCCGGTCACGTCCAGCACCGTGCAGCGGCGGTCCCATTGATCCTTCGGGGTCTTCAACGCGCCCTGCTTCGTCAGCGCCACCAGTTCTTCCTTCGACATGCGGCGCAGGCCCAGGCGTTCGTCGGGCGTATCGCCGAGGACCGCGCGCTTGGCCAGGTCCGGGTGCAGGGAGCGGGCGACGCGCTGCGGGTCGGCTTCCAGCTGGCCGTCGACGTAGTCGTGGCAGGTGGCTTCAATGGCCTCGAGGGTGGCCGGATCGGCAGTGGGGCTCGTTGCTGCGGAAAGAGCGAACAGCAGGGCAATCGTGGACATCCGGGGCTCCAGCTCTGGGCGCGGGGTGATCATGGCATGGGCCAAGTGGCCCATCCACGCATGGCGTGGATCTACAGAAGCGTCTCGGCCGGTTCCTGCAGCCAGGCCAGCTTGCGTTCGCGCGGCTGCTGCTTGAGCTGCCACTCGGCCCGCGAGGCGGCAGCCCGGTCCGGGTACTCGCGCACGGCCAGCACGCGCAGCGGCGGCCGCGCCCGGGTGTAACGCGCGCCCTTGCCGGCCTGGTGGGCGGCGAAGCGCGCGTCCACGTCGGTGCTGATGCCGGCGTAATAGCTGCCATCCCGGCATTCGAGCAGGTACAGGAACCACGGGCGGAGGGACGGGGCCATGCCCGGATTATGCCGTGCTGCACTGCAGCGGATATACTGGCGCCCGAATGCAGGAGAGAGGCGCCGCGCTGGCGCCCGCCGAAGGCGCAGGCTCCCATGATCGCTCAGGCCGGTGGGCTGGAATCCCACCAACCATGCATTCGACTCGCCGAGCTGGAGAGAGGTCACCGGGCACGCCCGGGACGATCCGCCGAAGGGGCACGCGGCCTACGCCGCTGAACTCTCAGGCAAAAGGACAGCGGGAGCGGCACCGGTCATCGTCATCCCGTCATTGCGCAGGCAGTGGCGGTAGTCGCGCATGGCCGGCCCCACCGCGCCCGGAGCCTGTCCCATGCTGCTGTCCATCATCTACCTGATCGCCATTTCCGCCGAAGCCATGACCGGCGCGCTGTCCGCCGGCCGCCGCCGCATGGACCTGTTCGGGGTGGTCATGATCGCCTGTGTCACCGCCCTCGGGGGCGGTTCGCTGCGCGACATCCTGCTCGGCCACTACCCGTTGGGCTGGGTGAAGCATCCCGAGTACCTGGGCTTCACCGTGTGCGCGGCGCTGATCGCCACCTGGGTGGCGCGCTGGATGCACCACTTCCGCCGCACCTTCCTGGTGCTCGATGGCCTGGGCCTGATCGCCTTCACCCTGATCGGCTGTTCGATCGCGCGCGAGGCCGGCCATGCCATGCCGATCGTGCTGATCGCCGGCATGCTGACCGGCGCGTTCGGCGGCGTGCTGCGCGACATTCTCTGCAACGAGGTGCCGCTGATCTTCCAGAAGGAGCTGTACGCGATCATCGCGCTGCTGACCGGCGCGGCCTACCTGTTGCTGCTGCACTGGGGCGTGGCCGACGCCACCGCGATCCTGTGCTGCCTCGGCGGCGGCTTCGCGCTGCGCCTGCTGGCGATCCACTACCGCTGGGAAATGCCGAAGTTCGTCTATCACGACGAAGTGCATTGATTGTTTGTCGGTAGTGTCGGCCGCTGGCCGGCAACACGGCACACGCCCGCAGATTCCGGCAGGTTGCCGGCCAGCGGCCGGCACTACCGAATGCGTTGCATGACCATGGTCATACGGCATTGGCCGGGGTGATTGGCTACCATTGTCACCCCGTCGCTGCCGCGACGGCATCCAGCCACGCCGCGCCCGCGGCCCCGCCAGACAACTCCCTCCCCGCTGCCCGTGGTGCCGGAACGCGCCGACGGGCCCGCATGTCCCTGCGCGCGCAGGGCGCAGGATGCCCCATGTCTGTCGCCGAAAATTCCCGCTTCCGTCGTGCCCGCCTGTTGTGGGCGGTGCTGGCCATCGCCCTCGCCGCCCTTCTGGCGTGGTGGCTGTGGTCCCGGAATGGTGCCGGCAGCAGCGACGATGCACCCGGCAAGACGGTGCCCGTGCGCATCGCCCGCGCCAGCGCCGAGCCGCTGGTGCTGCGCCTGAAGGCGGTCGGTACGGTCACCCCGCTGCATAGCGTGGTGGTACGCAGCCGCGTGGATGGCGAACTGCTACGGCTGCATTTCCAGGAAGGCCAGCAGGTGAAGGCCGGCGATCTGCTGGCGCAGATCGACCCGCGCCCGTATGAAGTGAAGCTGGCACAGGCGCAGGGTACCCAGCAGCAGAATCTGGCCGAGCTGGAAAACGCCGAGCGCCAGCTGCAGCGCTACCGCGAACTGCAGAAGCAGAACTACGTGTCCGGGCAGGAACTGAGCGACCAGCAGAGCAAGGTGCGCCAGCTGCAGGGCCGCCGCCTCAGCGATCAGGCGTCTGTTGATGAAGCGCGCCTGCAGCTGCAGTACACCCGCATCACCGCGCCGGTCAGTGGCCGCGTCGGGCTGCGCCGGTTGGACGTGGGCAACCTGGTGCGCGCCAGCGATGCCGAAGGCCTGGTGACGCTGGCGCAGACCGCGCCGATCAGCGTGCTGTTCACCGTGCCCGAACCCGAGCTGCCTGCGCTGCTCGATGCCGTGCAGGCGCAACCGGCACTGGCGGTGGAAACCTGGGACCGCGAAGAACGCCGGCAGCTGGCCCGCGGCTCGCTGTCCAGCGTCGACAACCGCATCGATACCACCACCGGCACGTTGAAACTGCGTGCGCACTTCGACAACCACGATCTGGCGCTGTTCCCCAACCAGTTCGTCAACGTCCGCCTGCAGCTGGGCGAGCAGCCCGCGCTGCTGATTCCCGATGCCGCCGTGCAGTTCGGCAGCCAGGGCAACTACGTGCATATCGTCGACAAGGACAGCAAGGCACAACGCCGCACCGTGGTGCTCGGTCCAGCCGATGATGGACGCGTGGCCGTGCGCTCCGGGCTGGCCGCAGGGGACAAGGTGGTGATCGAAGGCATCGACGGGCTGGAAGACGGCACGGCGGTGGAGATCATCACCGAGGAGGCCGCGACCAAGGCCGGCGCATGAACCTCTCGCGCCCGTTCATCCTGCGCCCGGTCGCAACGACTCTCCTGATGGTGGCGCTGCTGCTGTCCGGCGTGCTGGCCTATCGCCTGCTGCCGGTGGCGGCGCTGCCGCAGGTCGATTACCCGATCATCCAGATCACCACGCTGTATCCGGGGGCCAGCCCCGAACTGACCACACGCACCATCACCGCACCGCTGGAGCGCCAGCTCGGGCAGATTCCCGGCCTGAAACAACTGTCGTCGACCAGTTCCGGTGGCGCCTCGGTCATTACCCTGCAGTTCGGGCTGGAGGTGTCGCTGGGTGTGGCCGAGCAGGACGTGCAGGCCGCCATCAACGCGGCGGGCAGCTTCCTGCCCGACGACCTGCCGGTGCCGCCGGTGTACCGCAAGGTCAACCCCGCCGACACCCCCATCCTGACCTTGGCGGTTACCTCGCAAGGCCTGTCGCTGCCGCAGGTGCACGATCTGGTGGATACGCGCATTGCCCAGCGCCTGGCGCAGTTGCCCGGCGTCGGCCTGGTCAGCCTGGCCGGTGGCCAGCGCCCGGCGGTGCGCATCCAGGTCAATCCAGCGGCGCTGGCCGCCAACAACCTGGGCATGGACCACATCCGCACCGCCATCGCCGCCGCCAACGTCAACCTGCCCAAGGGCAGTTTCGACGGCCCGATCCGCGCGGTGATGCTCGATGCCAACGATCAGATGCGCAGCGTGGATGAGTACCGTGCCCTGGTACTGGCCTGGCGCGACGGCGCACCGCTGCGGCTGGGCGATGTAGCCACCATTACCGATGGCGCCGAGAACCGGCAGCTGGCCGCCTGGAGCGGTACCACGCCGGCAGTGCTGGTGAACATCCAGCGCCAGCCCGGCGCCAACGTGATCGCCGTGGTCGAGCAGGTGCGTACGCTGCTGCCGCAGCTGCAGGCCACGCTGCCCGCCGGCGTGCAGATGAATGTACTGAGCGACCGTACCGAATCGATCCGCGCGTCGGTGCGCGGCGTGCAGAAAGAACTAGTACTGGCCATCGGCCTGGTAGTGCTGGTCACCTGGGTGTTCCTGCGCAATCTGCCGGCCACGCTCATTCCCAGCGTCGCGGTACCGCTGTCGCTCATCGGCACCTTTGCGGTGATGCTGCTGGCCGGCTACTCGCTCAACAACCTCACGCTGATGGCGCTGACCATCGCCACCGGCTTCGTGGTGGACGATGCCATCGTGATGCTGGAGAACATCGCCCGCCATCTGGAGGAAGGTGAAAGCCCCCGCGATGCAGCGCTGAAAGGCGCAGCCGAGATCGGCTTCACCCTGGTGTCGCTGACTGTTTCGCTGATCGCGGTGCTGATCCCGCTGCTGTTCATGGCCGGCCTGGTGGGTGCACTGTTCCATGAGTTCGCAGTGACACTGGCTGTAGCCATCGGCATTTCGCTGGTGGTCTCGCTGACGCTGACGCCGATGCTGTGCGCGCGGTTCCTGAAGCCGCACGCGAAGACTGCACATGCGCCCGATGTCTTCGACCGCGTCATCGGCCTCTACGACCGCCAGCTGCGCTGGGTGCTGCAGCGCCAGCCGCTGATGCTGCTGGCCACCGTTGCCACCCTCGCACTGACCGTGGCGCTGTACTTCGCCGTGCCCAAGGGCTTCTTCCCGGTGCAGGATGCCGGCCTGGTGCAGGGCATCAGCGAGGCACCACAGGCGATCTCGTTCCAGGCCATGCGCGAGCGCCAGCAGGCGCTGTCCACGGCCATCGAAGCAGACCCGGCGGTGGCCAGTGTGTCCTCCTACATCGGCGTGGACGGCAACAACGCCACGCTCAATACCGGCCGCCTGCTGATCGAGCTGAAACCGCACGGCGACCGCGATAGCGCCGCCGTAGTGATGGCGCGCCTGCAACAGCGCGTGTCGAAGATCCCCGGCATCACCCTGTACCTGCAGCCGGTACAGGAGCTGGGCATCGAAGACCGCATCAGCCGCACCCAGTACCAGTTCACCCTGACCACGCCGGATCTTGAAACACTGGAACGCTGGACCCCGAAGCTGCTGCAGGCGCTACGCCAGCAACCTGCACTGCGCGATGTCGCCAGCGATCTGCAGATGCAGGGCCGGCAGGCGCGCGTGGCGATCGACCGCGATGCGGCGGCGCGCCTGGGCGTAAGCGTGGAAGCAGTAGCCGATGCGCTGTACGACGCCTATGGGCAGCGCCAGATTTCGACCATCTTCACCCAGGCCAGCCAGTACCGGGTGGTGCTGGAGGCCGATCCTTCACGACAGCCCGGGCCGGAGGCGATCACGGGCCTGCGTGTGCGCAGCAGCAGTGGGCAGACCGTGCCGCTGGGTGCGGTGGCACGCGTGGATCTGGGCCCGACCGCCCTGCTGCGCAACCATGTCGGCCAGTTCCCGGCGGCCACGCTGTCGTTCAACCTTGCCCCGGGCGCATCACTGGGCGAAGCGGTGGAGGCTGTGCACGCCGCGCGCGCACAGGTGAACCTGCCGCAGAGCATCGAACTTCGCCTGCAGGGTGCCGCAGCGGCCTTCAGCAGCTCGCTGTCGTCCACACTGTGGCTGATCCTGGCTGCGGTGGTGGTGATGTACATCGTGCTGGGCGTGCTCTACGAGAGCTTCATCCACCCCATCACCATCCTCTCCACCCTGCCCTCGGCCACCGTCGGTGCGCTGGCGGCACTGTGGGTAAGCGGACGCAGCCTGGACCTGATCGCGGTGATCGGCATCGTGCTGCTGATCGGCCTGGTGAAGAAGAACGCGATCATGATGATCGACTTCGCGCTGGACGCGCAGCGCACACGCGGCATGTCACCGCGCGAGGCGATCCATCAGGCCGCGCTGCTGCGCTTCCGGCCGATCCTGATGACCACGCTGGCCGCGCTGTTCGGCGCAGTGCCGCTGATGCTGGCCAGTGGTTCCGGCGCCGAGCTGCGGCAGCCACTGGGCTGGGTGATGGTGGGGGGGCTGCTGGTCAGCCAGGTACTGACCCTGTTCACCACGCCGGTGATCTACCTGGCCTTTGATCGCCTGCAGCGTGGCCGTGCGACGTCCCCGGTGGCCGTTGACGAGGCGCGCGCGTGACCCCCATCGCGCGCCTGGCGCAGGCCTGCGTGCAGCGCCCGGTAGCGACGATCCTGCTGGCGGTGGCGCTGGTGCTGGCCGGCCTGCTGGCATTGCGCCTGTTGCCGGTGGCGCCGCTGCCGCAGGTCGATTACCCGGCCATTGAAGTCAGTGCCAGCCTGCCCGGCGCCTCGCCCGAGTCGATGGCAGCCACCGTCGCCACGCCGCTGGAGCGCGCACTGGGCAGCCTGCCCGGCATCTCACGCATCGACTCGGCCAGCACCCAGGGCCAGACCCAGATCGAACTGAAGTTCGTACTCGGCCGCGACATCGATGAGGCAGCGCGTGAAGTGCAGGCCGCCATCAATCTTGCACGCGGGCAGTTGCCCAGTGGTATGCCCGGCATGCCGCAGTACCGCAAGGTCAATCCCTCACAGGCACCGATCCTGGCGCTGGCACTGACCTCGGACACGCGTTCGCCAGGCCAGCTGTATGACCTGGCCTCCACCGTGCTGGCGCAGAAGCTGTCGCAGGTACCGGGCGTGGGCGAAGTGCAGGTGGGCGGCAGCGCCTTGCCCGCCGTGCGTGTCTCGCTGGACCCGAATGCACTGAACCATGCAGGCCTGGCGCTGGAGGACGTGGCCCAGGCCATCGGCCTCGCCAACGCCATGCGCCCGCTGGGTGCCGTGGGCGATGACCGCCAGCAGTGGCAGCTGGAAGCGCCGCTGCAGCTGCGCCAGGCCGCGCAGTACCGCGAACTGGCTCTGAAGGTGAGCGACGACCGCACGCTGCGGCTGGGCGATGTCGCCGCCGTTGCCGATGGCGTGGAAGACCGTTACGCCAGCGGCTTCCACAACGAACGCCCCGCCGTGCTGCTGATCGTCAGCCGCCAACCCGGCGCCAACATCATCGCCGCCGTTGATGCCATCCAGGCGCAGCTACCGCAACTGCATGCGCTGTTGCCCTCCGGCGTGGACATGCGGCTGGTGATGGACCGCTCGCCGGTGATCCGCGCCACCCTGCACGAAGCAGAGCTCACGCTGGTGCTGGCGATCGTGCTGGTGGTGCTGGTGGTGCTCGGCTTCCTCGGCCACTGGCGTGCAGCGCTGGTGCCCAGCGTGGCGATTCCGGTGGTGCTGTTCGGCACGCTGGCGCTGATCGCGCTGATGGGCTTCTCGCTCAATACGCTTTCATTGATGGCGCTGATCGTCGCCGCCGTGCTGGTGGTGGACGATGCCATCGTGGTGCTGGAGAACATCGCCCGCCATCGCGAACTGGGCGCCGACCGCTGGCAGGCGGCAGTACGGGGTGCATCGGAAGTCGGTGCCACGCTGCTGTCGATGAACGTTGCACTGGCCGTGGTGTTCGTCTCCATCCTATTCCTGGACGACTTCGTCGAACGCCTGTTTCGCGAATTCTCGTTGACCCTGGTGGCGGCCATGACGGTCTCTGTGCTGGTCGCGCTGAGCCTGGTGCCGATGCTGTGCGCACGATTGTTCGTGGATGCCGCACAGCAACCCTCGCGTTGGCAGCGCGGCAGCAACGCACTGTTCGAGCGCCTGCGCGGCGCCTACCTGCGCACCCTGCAGGCCAGCCTGCGCCGGTTGCGCTGGCCGCTGCTGGCGTTCGTGGCCGTGATCGCCCTCAACGCCTGGTTGTTCCAACAGGTGCCCAAGGGCATCGTGCCCAAGCAGGACACCGCGCAGCTGCGTGGCTTCGCGCGCGGCGATGACGGCCTGTCCTTCCAGGCCATGCAACCGAAGATCGATGCGTACAGGAAGCTGTTGCTGTCCGATCCGGCCATCGAGGACATCATCGGCTACATCGGTGGCAGCAACGGGGTCAACAACGCCTTCATCATGATCAAGATGAAGCCGCTGGCCGAGCGCAAGGTGTCCAGCCAGCAGGTGATCGACCGCCTGCGCGCGCGGCTGCCCAAGCTGCCCGGCGGCAATCTCTATCTGTGGGTGGACCAGGACATCCGCCTGGAGGGCGCCGGCAGCAGCGGCAAGTACGAGTTCCAGCTGCTTTCAGCCGATACAGCGCCCCTGCGCGAATGGGCACCGAAGGTGGCTGCCGCCCTGCGTGGCCTGCCCGAACTGGTTGACGTGGAAGCACAGGGTGAAGCGGGCATGCGCCAGGTGGTGCTGGATATCGACCGCGAAGCAGCCGCGCGCCACGGCGTGGACCTGCGCACGGTGGCCAACATGCTCAACAACTCCTTCAGCCAGCGCCAGGTCGCCACGCTGTACGACAGCCTCAACCAGTACCGCGTGGTGATGGAGCTGGACCCGAAGCACACCCAGGACCCGGGCACGCTGTCACGCCTGCAGGTGATCGATGGCAACGGCCAGCGCATTCCGCTGTCGAGCATCGCCAGCTGGCGCTATGGCATGGCACCGGACCGGGTGTACCACAGCGAGCAGTTCGCCTCGATCTGGATCGAGTTCGCACTGGCACCGGGCGTAGGATTGGAACAGGCCACGCTGGCGATCGATGGTGCGATGTCGAAACTGATGCTGCCGCGTTCGGTCCAGGGAAAACTGTCCGGTGAAGCCGGCGGGCTGGATCAGCTGCGCGCGCGCCAGCTATGGCTGGTGCTGGGCGCCACGCTGGCGGTCTACCTGGTGCTGGGCATCCTCTACGAGAGCTTCCTGCAGCCGCTGGTGATCCTGTCCACCCTGCCCTCGGCCGGTGTCGGTGCGCTGCTGGCGCTGTGGCTGTTCGGCAACGAACTGAACCTGATCGCCCTGCTCGGCCTGTTCCTGCTGGTGGGCGTGGTGATGAAGAACACCATCCTGCTGGTGGATTTCGCGCTGGCCGGCGAGCGACGCGGGCTGAGCGCGCAGGATTCAGTGATGGAAGCCGCACGGTTGCGCCTGCGGCCGATCCTGATGACCTCGCTGGCAGCGCTGCTGGGCACGCTGCCGCTGATGCTGGCCAATGGCGAAGGCTGGGAGCTGCGGCAACCGCTGGGCATTGCGATTGTCGGAGGTTTGCTGGTCAGCCAGTGGCTGACGCTGTACACGACCCCGGCGATGTATCTGGCGTTGGCGAGGATTCGGGCGAAGCAGTGAATGTGGGGCGGGGAATTCATCCACGCGTGGCGTGGATCTACCGTCAATGCCGCACGACGAACCCGCCGGACCGGCCGCTGGATGGCGCCTGCAGCTCCTCGTTGAAGGCTGCCTTGATGGCCTCGACCACCACGTCACGGTCCATGCCCTCACTGGTCACCAGCGCGTCGGCAACGTGCTGGGCAACGTCGGCAAGAATTCGCCCCCAGGCACGTTCTTCGCGGATGTCGGGGCGATCCTCGTACAGCCCCACTTTCAATGATGCATGCAGCCCGCGCTCAGCGATCCACACGCGAATCATCTCGACCGAAGATTCGTCGCGTTGGGCAGCTTCAGGGATGATCAGTTCTTTCATGGCGGCAGCCGCAAGGAGAAGTGATCGCGTTGTGGCCCACATCCATGCATGGCGTGGATCTACTGCGGACCTTGAGTAGAGTCGAGCTTGCTCGACTGCCGTTGGTGCACGTTTTTCCGCAGTCGAGCAAGATCGACTCTACGTGTCCAAGGCGGATCATCGCACTGTGCGGACTGGACCACTTGGCGTGCCGGGTGCGACCCGACGGGCCCGCGACAAATGTGGCCTCCAGCGGGTCGTAGCCGTCATTGCCGGGGACGGCGAATCGTCCACGCATGGCGTGGATCTACTGCCACCCCGGCGATGTACCTGGCGCTGTCGCTCATGCGCAGCGCCAGGCGCATCGCCGGTGCAGATGGGCCGGTCTCCAACTCCGACCGGCCCTGATCGCGGCCGCACCCCCGCAGGCGCTGGCCGCCATCCACACACGTGCCGCACTCAGGCGGCTTCCATCAAGCTGCTTCGGACACCTTCACGTCGCGACGGGCGCGCACGGCCGCAGCCAGTCGCTCCAGCACCGTCACGGTGGTGTCCCAGTCGATGCAGCCATCGGTGATGCTCTGCCCATAGACCAGCGGCTGGCCTTCCACCAGTTCCTGGCGGCCACCGACCAGATGGCTCTCGATCATCACGCCAACGATGCGCTGTTCGCCGTCTTCCAGCTGAACGGCGATGTCCTCGATCACCTTCGGCTGGTTCTCCGGGTTCTTCAGGCTGTTGGCATGGCTGGCGTCGATCATCAGACGCGTCGGCAACTTGGCCTTGGCCAGCACCTGGCAGGCCTCGGCAACACTGCCTGCGTCGTAGTTCGGTTGCTTGCCGCCGCGCAGGATCACATGGCAATCCGGGTTGCCGGTGGTCGACACGATGGCGGTACCGCCCTGCTTGGTGACCGACAGGAAGTGATGCGGATTGGACGCGGCACCCACCGCGTCAGCGGCGATCTTCACGTTGCCATCGGTGCCGTTCTTGAAGCCGACCGGGCACGACAGCCCCGACGCCAGCTCGCGATGCACCTGGCTTTCGGTGGTGCGTGCGCCGATGGCGCCCCATGCCACCAGGTCGGCGATGTACTGCGGCGAGATCACGTCGAGGAATTCGACACCGGCCGGCAGGCCGAGTTTGTTGATGTCGCGCAGCAGGCCGCGGGCGATGCGCAGGCCCTTGTCGATCCTGAAGCTGCCGTCCAGGTCCGGGTCGTTGATCAGGCCCTTCCAGCCCACCGTGGTGCGCGGCTTCTCGAAGTACACGCGCATGACGATTTCAAGTTCTCCGGCCAGCGCGTCACGCAGCGGCTTCAGGCGCTGGGCGTATTCAATGGCAGCGTTCGGGTCGTGGATCGAGCACGGGCCAACCACCACCGCCAGGCGGTCGTCACGGCCATGCAGGATCTGGTGCAGGGCCGCGCGCGAGGCGCTGACGGTGTCGGAGGCTTCATCGTCACAGGGCAGCATCGCCAGCAGCTGGGCAGGCGGTGTCAGCGGTTCGATGGTGCGGATACGCAGGTCGTCGGTGTGCGGGGGCATTGCAGGAGATCTCCGGAACGTTGGGGGTCCCCAGCGTGGCGGCATGAAAAAAGCCGCCAGGTTCGCTGGCGGCTTTCGGGAATGCGTCTGAAGCTTTCTTCAGGGTGAGCGCAGTCCTTCCTCCGCCAGTGGCTTCGGAAAGTAATACCAGTAAAAGCTGGTGGGGGCTGCGTTCATGGGATCTATTGATAGCACAGCTTTTGCGCAGTGCAAAATGTTTCATCCGCAACTGGGGACGCGGTTCAGCGAGGTGCGCACCAGCCATGCCTACGCGGCGGCAGCCACGCGAAGTTGCTCATTTACCATGCACTTCCACGTCCAGCAGCAGGCCCTCATGGATGTCGGCCCAGCGCTCCAGCACGCGATCCAGTTCCTGCCGGGCTTCGTCCAGCTGCTCGGGGTTGAGCAGGGAACGCGCGGTGTAGAGGTCGGAAACCAACCGCCGCAGGGCCGATTCCGGGATGGCCACCGACGGCCCCTCCAGGCCCGGCAACTGCAACGCCGGGCTGTCGCCAAGAGGGCCGAACAGCGTGACCTGGAGCGTGCTCTGCATGATCAACTTCCCTGCGGATGGACATGGGCAATGCACTGTTTACCGTGTCTGGGTGACAGGCGCATGTGCCTCCCATGCCGAGGCCCGGGATCTGCCGGCGTCTGCCGCCCCGCTACAGGGCGGCCAGGTCGGCCAGGTGCTGGGCCATGCTGTCCATCGCGCCTACCGCATGGGTGGTGGTGAAGTACGCATGCCAGCCGGTCGCGGCGATGCCGGCCACCAGCGCATCGACCTCCTCGCGGCTTGCACAGCGCCAGACCGCATAGAACTGCTCATCGCTGCCGTGCGGTACGTCCGTGGCAATGCGGCCCATCGCCAGCGGCGTGATGCGGGCTGGATCGAACTGCTGCATGCCGGCGCCAATACGGGCGAAGAAGGCATTCCGCTGCTCGGGCGGGAGTGCGGTCCAGGCAGGTGTGGCGGTGTAGAGCTCGATGAAGGTGTGCGACATGGTGGTTCTTCCTTGAGGTTTACGAGGTTGCGGGGTTGCGGGGTTGCCGGCCAGCGGCCGGCACTACCGGAACGAGCGCAATGCGCGTTTGCGGATGTAGGCGTTGGCGTCGCTGTGGCGCTCGTGCTGCCAACGCGTGCACAGCTCGCGCAGCCACTGCGGCTGAGTCTTGCCGGCGTCATTGAGCCAGTTGCCGACCGAATCCTGCACATAGCGCTCCGGGTCGTCAGCCAGTGCTTCCAACATGGGTAACGCAAGTTCCGGATGCTGCTTGAACAGTGCGATATGCGTGGCCCAGACACCGCGTGGGCGAAGCGCTTCACAGGCGAAGCGACGCAGGTACGGCGATGTTTCCTGTGTCCAGGGTTGCAGGTACTCAAGCGCCTGCATCGGCGCGGCAACGATGTCCGTGCGTAGCGCCAGCCACGCCCATTCGCGCACACCGAAGTGTGGGTCATCGGCCAGCGTGCGCATCTGCTGCAGCTTCTCTGCCAACGTTGCGCGGGCATCGCTGCCGACCAGATAGCAGGCCCAGCCACGCACGGTATCGGAGCTGTGATCCTGCCAGAACTCAGGCGCACCCTGCCCCGCCTCACGCAGCAGTTGCGCGGCCAGGGCCATGCGCAGCGTGATGCCCTTCTTGCCTGAGGCATCCCGCATGCGTTGCAGCGCTTCCGGTGCAGGCGCAGGCGCCACCACCTGCAGCAACGCGGCGAAATCCACTGCCAGGCATTCGGCCAGATGGGTGGTGGCAACGCGACCGGTGTTGAGTTCATGCAGGCGTTGCGCCGCAATCGCCGGGCTCATGCTGCAGACTCTCGTCCAGCATCGGTGTGCTGCCAGACCTTGTGCAGCAACCGCGACAGCTGCTGCTGTTCATCGGTATCCAGACCATTGAACAGGCCACCGATCCACTGTGTGTGCTGGTCAAACAGTGTCTCGGCCAAGCGTTTTCCCCGTGCGGTCAATACGATCTGCAGGCGACGGCCATCCCCAGCATCGCTGCGACGCTGCAGCAGTTCTTCGCGCTGCAGGCCATCGAGCAGGCCGCTGATGGTGGCGCGGGTCACGCCTGCGCGTTCGGCCAGCTCGTGGGGCGACAACGTGCCACCGGCCCCATGCAGCAGGAACAGCACGATGAAGCGACCCTCACTGAGCCCGTGTGGCGCCAGCCGGGTGGCGCAATCGTGGTCGATGGACGACGACAACGAGAGCAGCTGGAAGCACAGGCGCAGCTGCGCGACGTTGGCGTGGCCGCGTCGCTGCGCCTCATCCATCAGGGCATGGTGCTTGGTTTCGATCATCTCGTGATGAGCATATGATTAGGCGCCTAATCATATGCCATCCCCTTCGGCGTGGCTACCAGTCCATCACCTTCGCCGCCGGCCCGGGATGCGACGGGAACAACGGCAGTACCTCCTCGGCCAGCTCCTGCAGCACCTCGCCGGCAGGCCGCTCGGCGAACTGGATCCCCAGTGCGGCATGGTTGACGCCGGCCCGCTGCCAGGCCTGCAGCAGATCGATCAGACCCTTGCGGCCGGTGCGCAGGGTGAAGCCACCCCGCAGCGGCATGCGTGGATGATCCGGATCGTCCACCAGGTCGATCCATTCGTTGGTCATGTGCGGACGGAAGCCGCCGTCCGGAATCAGCGCGCGCCAGGCGCCGATCTTCGCGGCCAGCCGCTGCGGACCAGCGTTGTCATGGGTGGCCTCTGGGTAGGTCAGCCAGCCATCGGCATGCTGGCCGATCCATTCCAGTGGCTGGCGTGCGCCACCGGTGACGATCAGCGGAACGCGGCCACTGACCGTGGGCGGCAGCAACTGCACGCCCTGCCCGGCACCGGCATGTGTCATCCGCCCATCCGTGCCCGGTTGCAGCCAACGGCGCATCTCGTTCATTGCGGTGGCGAAACGCTCTCCGCGCGCCGCGTGCTCCAGTCCATAGGCAGGGAACTCCAGCGGTCGATCACCGGACGCCACACCCATCACCAGCCGCCCACCGGACAGCTGATCGATCGACGCCGCGGCCTTGGCCAGATCGATCGGATGGCGCAGTGGCAGCACCACGCTGCCGGTGGCCAGGGCCACGCGCTGTGTGCGCGCTGCCAGCCACGCAAGGTAGGTGAATGGATCGAACAGCTGCCCCGCATCGCCGAACAACGGATCGAACAGCGGTACGTCACGCACCCATACCGCAGCGAAGCCATGGCGGTCGATCTCCTCCACCAGCCGCGCCTGGCCCTGCAGCACGGCCATGTCGCCCTGGTAGAAGCGCAGCGGCAGGTAGATGCCCAGGGTCAGCGCGTCGGCGCGGAACATGCGCTGGTAGCCCGGATGCGTGGCAAAGACCGGCGCCGACGCGCCCGGCACTGCAATGGTATCGTTCATATGCGTCGCCTCCTTACGGTCCGGTGGCCGGCTCGGGCAGCTGCACGCCGCGCTGTACCGCAGGGCGTGCGGCAACCCGTGCGTACCACGCATCCAGATGGCGATGCCGCGACAAATCGATGTCGATGATGCGGGCGATGTGCAGCCAGCCGAAGTGGGCGATGTCGGCAATCGAGTAGTGATCGCCAGCCAACCACTCGCGTCCCTGCAGGCGCTGGTCGAGTACGCCGAACAGCTCGTCGCTCAGGCGGCGGTAGCGTTCGATTGCCGCGGAATCGGGCTGTTGTGCGAAATGCTCGAAGTGCACGCGCTGGCCGAGGATCGGGCCGACGCTGGCGGCATGGAACATCAGCCAGGTCAGCGTCTCCCAGCGCGCAGCCGGTTCGGAAGGCAGCAACGCATTGCCCTGTTCGGCCAGGTACATCAGGATCGCCGCCGACTCGAAGACAACGATGCCGCGCGCGCGATCTTCCAGCACGGGAATGCGGCCATGCGGGTTGAGCCGCAGGAAGTCGGGATGGCGATGTTCGCCATCGGCGATGTGGACGTGGTGAAGGCGATAGGGAAGACCCAGCTCTTCCAGTGCGATGGTGGCCTTGAAGCCATTGGGAGAACTGTCGGAGTACAGGTGCAGCGAAGGTTCGTTCATGGGAATCCTGGACGCAGGGAGCGACGGCATGCACCGGCCGTTGAAGGTGGCCGGGCGATGCGGGAACGGGCGCTGCAGCAGCCGTGCAGGCAGTCTAGGAAGGGCCTGAGTCGCGGGGAAACGATGTCTTCTGCACGGGGAGTTGAGCGGGGCTCAACGTGCGCGACGCGCGCGCGACAGGCTGCAGTGCGGTCGATATGCTGTCGCAGCGCGGCGCGTGCCGACGCGGTTACAGGAGAGTGGAGATGGGTGCGGTGCTGCCGCTGCTGAGCCTGCGGGCCTTCGTTGAAACCGGCCGACATGGCAGCCTGACCGCTGCCGCCGATGCGATGGGGGTGACACCTGGTGCAATCAGCCAGCAGCTTCGACAGCTGCAGGAGCGGCTGGGCGTGAGCCTGTTCGACCGCACCCGGCATGGCGTGGTGCTCAGTGCAGCCGGCGCGCGCGTGTATCCGGAGCTGCTGCAGGCCTTCGATCAGATCGCACAGAGCCTGCAGACACTCGAACGCTGGGAAACACGGTGCACGCTACGCATCAGCGCGGCACCGAGCTTCGCCGCACAGTGGTTGGCGCCGCGACTGGGCGGGTTCAGTGCGTTGCATCCGCAGGTGGACGTTCAGCTGGACTCGAGCGCGGCGTTGGTCGACCTGCGCCGCGACGGCGTGGACATCGCGATCCGTCATGGACTGGGCCGCTACCCTGGCCTGCATGCCGAGCATCTTCTGGCGCCGGTACTGCTGCCGGTGGCCAGTCCAGCATTGTTGGCCGGCGCACCGACGGTCAGCTCGGTACAGGATTGCCTGCAGCTGCCGCTGCTGCAGGACGCCGACCGCAGCGACTGGCGGCTGTGGTTCCAGGCACTGGATCTGCCCGTCGATGAACGACTGGAGCGCGGCCCTGCGTTCGATGACGACCTGTTGCTGATCCGCGCGGCGGTGGCCGGGCAAGGCATCGCCCTGGTGCGCGACATCCACGCGGCCGAAGAACTCGCCAATGGCCGGCTGCAGGTGGTGATCGACCAGCCCTGGCCACAGGCCTTCGCCTACTACGCGGTGACGCGTGCGGACGGCGAGGCCAACGCTGCGATACCTGCTTTCATGACCTGGTTGCATGCAGCACTGATGACGCCGCAGGAAGCAGGCACACACACCCTGCAGGACGCAGGATAAGTCGCTCGAAAAGCGATGCCATTGCAGCCGGCCACAAAAAAACCCCGCCTTGCGGCGGGGTTTTTCATTGCGGGGCGAACGTGGGGACTTAGAAGTCCATGCCGCCCATGCCACCCATGCCGCCCATGCCACCGGCGCCACCCATGGCCGGCTCGTCCTTCTTCGGAGCTTCGGCAACCATGGCTTCGGTGGTGATCATCAGGCCAGCGATCGAGGCCGCGTTCTGCAGCGCCGAACGGGTCACCTTGGTCGGGTCCAGGATGCCGAACTGCAGCATGTCGCCGAACTCGCCGGTGGCGGCGTTGTAGCCGAAGCTGCCGGTGCCTTCCTTGACCTTGTTGATGATGACCGACGGTTCTTCACCGGCGTTGGCCACGATTTCGCGCAGCGGGGCTTCCATCGCGCGCAGGGCGATCTGGATGCCGTGGTTCTGGTCTTCGTTGGCACCCTTCAGGCCGGCCAGTGCGGTGACCGCACGGACCAGGGCCACGCCGCCGCCCGGGACCACGCCTTCTTCAACGGCTGCACGGGTGGCGTGCAGGGCGTCGTCGACGCGATCCTTCTTTTCCTTCATTTCGATTTCGGTCGAAGCACCGACCTTGATCACGGCAACGCCAC
Source organism: Stenotrophomonas sp. 80084_Sma (assembly GCF_056481995.1). Taxonomy (NCBI): domain Bacteria; kingdom Pseudomonadati; phylum Pseudomonadota; class Gammaproteobacteria; order Lysobacterales; family Lysobacteraceae; genus Stenotrophomonas; species Stenotrophomonas sp. 80084_Sma. Next base: position 4,300,533 of record NZ_CM151177.1, read on the forward strand.
CGGCCAGCTTGGCCACGCGTTCCTGCAGCTTCTCGCGGTCGTAATCCGAGGAGGTGTCCTGGATCTGGGTCTTGATCTGGCCGACGCGTGCGTCGACGGCAGCCTTGTCACCCACGCCATCGATGATGGTGGTGTTTTCCTTGGAGACCTGCACCTTCTTGGCGCGGCCCAGGTCCTTGATGGTGGCCTTTTCCAGCGACAGGCCCACTTCTTCGGAGATCACGGTGCCGCCGGTCAGCACGGCCATGTCTTCCAGCATCGCCTTGCGACGGTCGCCGAAGCCCGGAGCCTTGACGGCCACGACCTTGACGATGCCACGGATGGTGTTGACCACCAGGGTCGCCAGCGCTTCGCCTTCAACTTCTTCGGCAACGATCAGCAGCGGCTTGCCGGCCTTGGCGACGCCTTCCAGCACCGGCAGCAGGTCACGGACGTTGGAGATCTTCTTGTCGTGCAGCAGGATGAACGGGTCATCCAGGTCAGCGGTCTGCGACTGCTGGTTGTTGATGAAGTACGGGGACAGGTAGCCGCGGTCGAACTGCATGCCCTTGACCACGTCCAGCTCGTTGTCCAGGCCCGAGCCTTCTTCAACGGTGATCACGCCTTCCTTGCCGACTTCCTTCATCGCGTCAGCGATGATCTGGCCGATCGACTCGTCCGAGTTGGCCGAGATGGTACCGACCTGGGCAATCGCCTTGTCGTCGGCGGTCGGCTTGGAGATGGTCTTCAGCTCGGCAACGGCGGCCACGACGGCCTTGTCGATACCACGCTTGAGGTCCATCGGGTTCATGCCGGCGGCAACAGCCTTGGCGCCTTCGCGGATCAGGGCCTGGGCCAGCACGGTGGCGGTGGTGGTGCCGTCGCCAGCGTCGTCGTTGGTGCGGGAAGCAACTTCCTTCACCATCTGCGCACCCATGTTCTCGAACTTGTCAGCCAGTTCGATTTCCTTGGCGACGGAGACGCCGTCCTTGGTGATGGTCGGTGCGCCGAAGCTCTTTTCCAGCACGACGTTGCGGCCCTTCGGGCCCAGGGTGGCCTTGACGGCATTGGCGAGAACGTTGACGCCGCGCACCATGCGCGAACGGGCGTCTTCACCGAAACGAATATCCTTGGCAGCCATTGCAATTACCTCATTGGTAGCGCCGGACGATGCCCGGCGGCTGGGATTTGGGGATCAGGTTGAAACAGGTCGCACCGAGGCTCAGCCGATGACGGCGAGCACGTCGTCTTCGCGCAGGACCTTGTACTCGACGCCTTCGCTCTTGTAAGAGCTGCCGGCGTACTGGCCGTAGATGACCTTGTCGCCGACCTTCAGCGACGGCGCGCGCACGCTGCCGTTGTCCAGCGGCTTGCCCGGGCCGACGGCCACGACTTCACCCTTGGTGGACTTTTCCTTGGCCGAATCCGGAATGACGATGCCACCGGCGGAGATTTCGTCGGCTTCGATCGGCTTGACCACAACGCGGTCGTGCAGCGGCTTTATGCTCATGAGAGACCTCTTAAGTTATTGATTGGTCTGAAAAAGTCTGGCGATGTTAGCACTCACCCCAGGTGACTGCCAGCATTGCTCGCGAAAAAGCCCGATGAATCGGGAGCAGGACAGAGATGGAGCTGGCCCCGGACCTTTCAAGGCCGCTCGCGGAAAAAATTTCTCTGCCCCGGGCCCACTCGATCTGCGCCCATGTGAAGGCCTGGATGCCGGTGCAACGCGGCAACCCTGTCTCTGGAATCCTCGACTTTTGGTGACTCGCGTCGCACTGTCAGATATCTGACGTTCATTTACGACAAAGTGTCACTGGATCGGCCTTAGGCTCGGCCGCGCATTCCCAATCACAAGGAGTAGTCGATGCGATTGCTGTCCCCGCTTGCCGCCGCCTGCCTGCTGGCGCTGGCCGCCGCGCCGGCCCAGGCCGAAGTCTTCATCAACGAACTGCACTACGACGACAGCACCGCCGCCGGTGACGTCGGCGAAGCCATCGAAGTGGTCGCTACCGCGGGCGAGGACCTGTCCGGCTACCGCCTCTATCTCTACAACGGCAGCAATCCTTCGGCCGCCACGGTCTACGCCAACAATCCGGTCCCGGCCGGCACCGCCGCGGGTTGCGGCAGCGCCACCCTGGCCGTGGTCAGCTACCCGACCAACGGCCTGCAGAACGGTCCGAACGACGGCATCGCCCTGGTCGATGCCAGCGGCAAGGTGGTCCAGTTCCTCAGCTACGAGGGCGCCATCACCGCCTCCGGTGGCCCTGCCGCCGGCATGACCAGCCAGAACATTCCGGTGGCCGAGACCAACAGCACGGCCCCGGGCACCTCGCTTCAGCTTGCCGGCAGCGGCAGCCAGTACGCCCACTTCACCTGGGCCGAATCGGCCAAGCAGACGTTTGGCAGCTGCAACAACGGCCAGACCTTCAGCGGGGGTGGCACCCCGGGCCAGAACACGCCGCCGTCGGTCTCCACCACCACCCCGGCGCAGGGCAGCAGCACCTTCCCGGCCGCCGCCGACCTGGAAGTGGTGTTCAGCGAGACGGTGAACCTGGCCAGCGGCGCCTTCGCCCTGAGCTGCGGCACCTCCGGCAGCGTGCCGTTGACCTACCCGGCCAGCGGCCGCAGCGTGAAGCTGTCCACCAACACCGCGCTGGTGGCCGGTGAAGCCTGCCGCTTCGACATCCGCGCCGCGCGCATCACCGACCTGCAGGGGGCGCACCCCGCCGCCGACAGCCGCATCGCCTTCACCGTGGCCAGCACCGGCGGCAATCCGGACCCGGGCAACCCGGGCGTGCCGGCCGGTTACTACTCCAAGGTCAATACCAGCAGCCCCAGCCAGCTGCGCTGCTCGCTGCACGCCACCATCAAGGGCCACACCGCCTACCCGTACAGCGGCTCGGGCACCAGCACCTGGACCATCCTGGAAATCGCCGACGAGGATCCGAACAACAGCGGCAGGATCCTGGATGCGTACCGCAACCGCAGCTACGCCAAGGTGACCGACCGCGCCGGCAGCGGCGGCGGCCTGAAGTACAACCGCGAGCACACCTGGCCGAACTCGCTGGGCTTTGCCAGCACCACCGGCGACAAGGGCCTGCCGTACGCGCCGTACACCGACACCCACATGCTGTACCTGACCGACGCGCAGTGGAACGCCGACCGTGGCAACAAGCCGTTCGGCAAGTGCGACGCCAACTGCGGCGAACGCGCCACCGAGGCCAACAACGGCCAGGGCGGCGGCAGCGGCGGCTACCCGGGCAACTCCAACTGGGTGCGCACGCCGGACGGTAACACCGGCACCTTCGAGGTGTGGGGCAAGCGCAAGGGCGACATGGCGCGTGCGGTGATGTACATGGCGATCCGCTACGAGGGCGGCAAGGATGCGGCCACCGGCCAGTCCGAGCCGGACCTGGAGCTGACCGACGACCGCAGCAGGATCGTCAAGACCAGCAGTTCGCCGGCCTACATGGGCCTGCTCTCGACGCTGATCGACTGGCACCTGTCCGATCCGCCGGATGATGCCGAGCGTGCCCGCAACGACGTGATCTACAGCTTCCAGGGCAACCGCAACCCGTTCATCGACCACCCCGAGTGGGCCACCCCGGCCCTGTTCACCTCGGCCAAGCCGGCCACCTGCCAGCTGGCCAACTGACCGCGCAACGCAGCGGTCCATTGCCGCCGCCGGGCCCTGACCCGGCGGCGGCCCTATACTCGACGGTCATGTCGACCGTCGATCCCGTCCTGCTGCTGTTGACCACCTGCCCGGACCGGGCCAGTGCCGAGCGCATCGCGCACGCGCTTGTTGGCGAGCGCCTGGCCGCGTGCGTCACACGGCTGGAGGGCGCGCAGTCGACCTACCGCTGGCAGGGCGAGGTCACTACCGACACCGAACTGCAGCTGCTGGTGAAGACCACCGCGAGCCGCGTCGATGACGCAATCGCCCGGATCGTCGAACTGCATCCGTATGAACTCCCGGAGTGCATCGCGGTCGAAACCCGGGCCGGCCTGCCGGCGTATCTGGACTGGATCCGGGCACAGACCCGGGAGGACACTGATTGAAGACTTTGTTTGCGCGTGGCGCCGCCCTGTGCGCCCTGTTGTGGCTCTCGCTGCCGGCCTTCGCGCTGGATGAGAAGGACCTGCTGCCGGTGGACCAGGCGTTCGCGCTGACAGCGACCGCCCCCGAACGCGGCCAGGTGCAGCTGCAGTTCAAGATCGCGCCGGGCTACTACCTGTATCGCCACCGCACCAGCGTCAAGGCCGACCCGGCCTTCAACGCCGGCGCGCTGCAGATGCCCAAGGGCGACAAGCACCACGACGATTTCTTCGGCGAGGTTGAAACCTATCGCGAGCGGCTGCAGGCCACCCTGCCCGGCACGCCGACCGACGCCGCCGGCACCATCAGCCTGGAAGTGCGTTACCAGGGCTGCGCCGATGCCGGTGTCTGCTACCCGCCGCAGAAGCGCGTGGTGCAGGTCACCCTGCCCGGTGCCGGTGCACAGGCCAACGCCCCGGCTGCACGCACCGGTGCGGCCAGCCCGTTCAACAACCCGCTGGCCGGTGCCGGCAACAGCGGCGGCCTGCGCCTGCCGGGTGCGGCCAGCAACAGCCAGGCGCTGCCGCTGCCGTCGGAGCAGGCGTTCGGCTTCGACGCCATCGCCAGCGACGGCAATACCCTGCTGCTGCGCTTCAGCCCGGCACCGGGCTACTACCTGTATCGCGACCGCACCTCGCTGAAGCTGGAAGGCAGCACCGGTGTGCTGGCCGACAAGCCGCGCTGGCCGGCCGCGCAGTCGCATCGCGACGAGCACTTCGGCGATGTCTCGGTCTACTTCAACCAGGTGGAAGTGCCGCTGCCGCTGCGCCGCTCCGTCGCCGATGCGGTCGACAGCACCCTGGTGGTGACCTTCCAGGGCTGCCAGACCGATGGCATCTGCTACCCGCCGATGACCCGCCGGGTGAAGCTGTCCATTCCGGCCGGGAAGGTCAGCAGCAGCGCCGACCAGGCGCCACCGCGCAATGAAGTGATCAGCCCGCTGCCCGCTGCCAACGGCGCACCACGCGAAGCCGCCAACGGCGCACCGCTGCGCCTGCTGCCAACCGTGCCCAATACGGATGCAACGGCCCCTGCTGCAGGTGACGGCACCGCCAGCCGTGAGTTCGCCGCCGATGCACAGGGTGACAACGCGCTGCGCACGCGACCGCCGGTGACCACGCCGAATCCGGACCGTTCGTTCGTATGGGTCCTGCTGCTGGCGCTGGCCGGTGGCCTGGTACTGAACCTGATGCCCTGCGTGCTGCCGATCCTGTCGCTGAAGGTCCTGAGCCTGGCGCAGAGCGGCGAAAGCCCGCAGCGCGCGCGCAGCCATGCCCTCTGGTACACGCTGGGCGTACTGGTCGCGTTCGCGGTGATCGGTGCGTTGATGGTTGGCCTGCGCGCGATCGGCAACGCCGTCGGCATCGGCTTCCAGCTGCAGCACCCGGGCGTGGTGGCGGCGCTGGCCTACATCATGTTCGCGGTGGGCCTGAGCCTGTCCGGCGTGTTCACACTGGGCGGCGGCATCGGCAACCTCGGCCAGTCGCTGGCCAGCCGCAGTGGCCCGGCCGGTGATTTCTTCACCGGTGCGCTGGCCTGCGTGGTCGGCAGTGCCTGCGTCGGCCCGTTCATGGGCGGCGCGATTGCCTACGCGTTCATTGCCCCGCCGCTGAAGGCGATGACCGTGTTCCTGTTCCTCGGCCTGGGCCTGGCGCTGCCGTTCCTGCTGATCGGCTTCGTGCCGGCGCTGGCGCGCCGCCTGCCCAAGCCGGGCCCGTGGATGGAAACGCTCAAGCACGTGCTGGCCTTCCCGATGTATGCCACCGTGCTGTGGCTGCTGTGGGTGCTGGGCAAGCAGCGCGGCGTGGACGGCATGGCGCTGGTGCTGGGTGGCCTACTGCTGCTGGCCTTCGGCCTGTGGCTGTTTGAACGCAACCGCTGGACCGGCTCGCGCGCCGTCACCCTGCTCGGCGTGCTGCTGGCGATCGGTGCACTGGTTCCGGCCTGGGGCGTGACCCAGCTGGCAGCGCCGGCGCGTGCCGCACAGGCGGCCACTGACAACGTGGTCGAATACTCGCCGCAGCTGCTGGATCGCCTGCGCGCCGACAACCGCGTGGTGTTCGTGAACATGACCGCCGACTGGTGCGTGAGCTGCAAGGCCAACGAGCGCGCCGTGCTGTCGCGCCCAGAGTTCAAGGAACTGCTCAAGCGCACCAACGCGGTGTACATGCGCGGTGACTACACCAACGTCGATCCGCAGATCACCACGTTCCTGGAAGAGCACAAGGCCGTGGGCGTGCCGCTGTACGTGGTGTACGGCCCCGGCGCACCGCCGACCGTGCTGCCGACCCTGCTGACCCAGGCGGTGGTCGAGGAAGCGCTGCTGCGCACCGCACGATGAAATGGCAACGGCCAGCGCTGCTGTGGACAGCGGTGCTGGCCGCCGGCCTCGGCCTGTGGGCCGGGCATCGATTGGCTCCCGCGCCGGCTGCGCCTGAGGCCATGCCAGCGGCGCCTGCGGTGGCGGCGGTGGCACCCGCCCTGCAGGTCGGCGACAGCCTGCCCGCGCTGTCGCTGCCCGATCTTGAAGGCCGACCGCTGGACCTGCGCCAGCACGCTACCGGCCGCCCGCTGTTGATCAATGTCTGGGCCAGCTGGTGCGCGCCCTGCGTTGAAGAAATGCCTGAACTGGCGCGCTTTGCCCACACCCAGGGCGACAACGGTGTGCAGGTTCTTGGCCTGGCGCTGGATACGCCGGAAGACGTGCGCGGTTTCCTGCAGCGGGTACCGGTGGATTACCCGATCGTGATCGAGACACCCGGGCCACGCGATGCCAGCGTGCAGCTGGGCAATACGCAGGGCCTGCTGCCCTACAGCGTGCTGTTCGATGCACAGGGGCGGCTGGTGAAGGCCAAGCTGGGACCGTTCGCCCACGGCGAGATCGACAGCTGGGTGAAGTGAGGGTGTTTTTTGCAGGGCTTGCAGCCCTGCACCCTGCTCAATGCAACGGCAACAGCCAAAGCCAAAGCGGGCATTCCGTGGGATGGCGGGGCGGTGTCGGAGTGCGGGGACGCTGCAAGTACGTCCCTGTAAGCTTGGCAGCCGCATCCATGCGGCTGACACCCCGCACTCCGACACCGCCCCGCCTCTGACAGATCTTCGCGGCTGTTGGTAGGTGTCGACCTTGGTCGACACATCTGTCAGATATCGATATTCAGAACGGAATCAGACCCCGTGCCGACCAACGGTCGGCACCTACCAAAGCAGAACGCCGTTCCGACAGATCGCAGGAAACTGTCGAAGGCGGGGTGGGTCCGGTTGAGGGGGCGTGAGCCGCATGGATGCGGCGACCGAGCTTACATGGACGTACTTGCAGCGTCCCCCTCAACCGGACCCACCCCGCCAACCCACGGAAAGCCAGCTTTTGACGTTGACGTTGCTCCGGCTTGTAGCGGGTGCAGGGCTGCAAAGCCCTGCAACAGAACCCTCCTTGACCGTAGCCCGTCCGCCACGGAGAATTCCGCGACTAATTCTCATTTGCTGTTGCGCAGGATGCGGGCGGCAGCCTTCCAGGCCCTCCTCCTTCGATGTTCAAGAACGTCCTGTTCCAACTGCACTGGCTGCTGGGCATCACCGCCGGTGCCGTGCTGGCCGTGATGGGCCTCAGCGGCGCCGTGCTGTCCTTCGAGGATGAACTGCTGCGGGCGGCCAATCCCGGCTTCGCCGAGATCGCCGAGCACCATGCCGACGGCCAGCTTCCGCTTGAACTCAGCGAACTGGTGCCGCTGCTGCAGACCGGCAGTGATCGCCCCCTGCAACGCCTGCGCGTGGATGCCACCGGGCAACGGCCCTCGGTGGCGCGCTTCGCCGGTGGCAAGGAACACTGGGTCTACTTCGATCCGTACACCGGCGAGCGCTTCAGCGCCCTGCGCGGGCAGGCGTTCTTCGATTTCGTCGAGGATCTGCATCGCCACCTCGCCGCCGGCGAGCGCGGCAAATGGATCACCGGCAGTTGTGCCATCGCGCTGCTGTTCTTCACCCTGTCCGGGCTCTACCTGCGCTGGCCGCGGCGCTGGTGGCACTGGCGCAGCTGGCTGGCGGTGGAATGGAAACGCAGCGGCCGTGGCTTCCTGTGGAGCCTGCACTCGGTGGTCGGCACCTGGGTGCTGCTGATCTACCTGATGAGTGCGCTGACCGGCCTGTGGTGGTCGTTCGACTGGTATCGCAGTGCCGCCAACACCCTGCTGGGCGTCGCACCGGCCGCCAGGCACAAGGTCGCCACCGACGCCGCCCTGAACCTGGAACGCATCGAAGCCACGCTGTACGCACTGCCCGGCGTGCGCACCGGCTACATCGACCTGCGCCTGCCGGAGAAGCCGGGGCAGGCACTGAACGTGCGGGTGATGGCCGGTGATCCGTCGCAGCGCGGCGGCCAGCATGACCGCGCGCATGATCTGCTGCAGCTGGACCCAGGCACGGGGGCCACGCTCGATGCCCGCCCCTATGCGCGCCAGGGCGCCGGCGCGCAGCTGGCCACCAGCGTGTTCGCGCTGCACTCGGGCAGCTACTTCGGCGTGCCCGGGCGTGTCGTGGTGATGCTCAGCAGCCTGGGCATGAGCCTGTTCTTCATCACCGGCTGGATGCTCTACCTGGACCGCCGCCGCAGCCAGCGCGCCGCGCGTGACCTGCGCCAGTCGCTGCCAGCAACGCCTGCCGATGGCGGTGGTACGCCGTGGCTGGTGGTGCATGCCAGCCAGAGTGGACTGGGAGAACAACTGGCATGGCGCGCCGCCGCGCAGCTGCAGGCGTCCGGTCATGCGGTGCAGGTGCTGCCACTGGCCCGCGTCGATGCCGCGCAGCTGGCACGCACCGCGCAGGTGCTGTGGGTACTGAGCACCTTCGGCGACGGCGAGCCACCGGATGCGGCGCGAGGCGCTGCACGACGGCTGATGGCACAGACACTCGACCTGTCAGGCCTGCAGTTTGGACTGCTGGCGCTGGGTGACCGACAGTACCCGCACTACTGCGGCTTCGGTCGCCAGGTTGATGGCTGGCTGCTCGGCAACGGCGCGCGCCCGTTGTTCGACCGCGTCGAAGTCGATGCCGCCTCGGTAGCGGCCTTGCGCCAATGGCAGCTGCAGCTGGGCGCGCTGACCGGCATCGTCACCGATGACAGCGTGCTGCCGGCGGCCACGCAGATGCATGAGTGGCGGCTGCTCGGCCGCGACCGGCTCAATCCGGGCAGCATCGGTGGTGCCATCTGGCGCATCCGTCTTGCGCCACCGGCCGCCGTGCAGTGGCAGGCGGGCGACATCCTGCATATCGCGCCCCGGCACAACGCACGGCACGCCAGCGCCGTGTTGAAGGCACAGGGGTTGGATCCGCTGCAGCCGCTGCTGGTGGACGGCCACCCACGCACCCTGCTGGCGCTGGCCAGTGAACGCGAGCTGCCCGAGGCCGACGCCGCGCTGGCGGTGCAGGATGCCTGCCTGTGGCTGTCCGGATTGCCAACGCTGCCCGGACGCGAATACTCCATCGCCTCCTCCACGAGTGATGAAGTGGTGGAACTGGTGGTGCGCCTGGTGCATGACCTGTCGGGTCGAGCCGGGCTGGGCTCGGGCTGGCTGGCGCTGCATGCCCCGGTCGGTGCCAGCATCGTGGCCCGTGTGCATCGCAACCCCGGTTTCCATCGCATTGGCGGTGTGCCGATGGTGCTGGTCGGCAATGGCACCGGCATCGCGGGTCTGCGCAGCCTGTTGCGCGAAGCTGCCCACACAGGCGAGCACGGGCACTGGCTGCTGTTCGGTGAGCGCCAGCGCGCGCACGACTTCCTGTTCGCCGACGAGATCGAAGCGTGGCAGGCCGATGGCCATCTCGCGCGGGTGGACCTGGCGTTCTCGCGCGATGGGGAAGGTGGTTACGTGCAGGATTGCCTGCGTGCCGCCACCGATGCGCTGCGCGAATGGATGCAGCGTGGTGCGGTGATTCATGTCTGCGGCTCGCTGCAGGGCATGGCCGAAGGCGTGGACCAGGTGCTGCGCGCTGCGCTGGGCGATGAGGTTGTGGAAACGCTGCTGGAGACCGGGCGCTACCGGCGCGACGTGTACTGAGCCACAAGGGTAGTGCCGGCCGCTGGCCGGCAGGATCATCGACGGTGCCGGCCAGCGGCCGGCACTACCGGAGCGGGATCAGGCCGCAGCGCGCGCCTGTGGCATCGACTGCAGACGGAACGCGCCCACGGCTTCTGCCAGGGCATGTACCTGCGCCTGCATCTGCGCGGTCGAGGCCCCCGCCTCTTCCACCAGACTGGCGTTGCGCTGGGTACTGGCCTCCATCTGCACGATGGTCTGGTTCACCTGGGCGATGCCGGCATGCTGGTCCTGCGACGCGCTGCGGATCCCGGCCAGCAGATCCGCCAGCTGCTGCACGCTGCCGACAATCTCGCCCATCGTGGTGCCGGCCTGTTCGGCCTGCTGGTTGCCCTGGCCCACACGCGCCACCGAATCCTCGATCAATCCCTTGATCTGCTTGGCCGCCTCCGCGCTGCGCTGAGCCAGCAGGCGCACTTCGGCAGCCACGACGGCGAAGCTGCGGCCCTGCTCTCCAGCGCGCGCCGCTTCCACTGCTGCGTTGAGCGCGAGAATGTTGGTCTGGAAGGCGATGCCATCAATCAGCTGGGTGATGTCACCGATCCGCCGTGAGGCTTCGCTGATGCCATGCATGGTTGCCACCACCTGGCCGACCGCCTCGCCGCCACGCTGGGCCACTGCCGCCGCGCCCTTGACCAGCGCATCCGCACGGCCCGCGGCATCGGCATTGCGGCCAACAGTGTCGGTCAGCTCGTGCATCGACGCTGCCGTCTCTTCCAGGTTGGCCGCCTGCTGTTCGGTACGCTGCGACAGATCATGGTGACCGGCGACGATCTCACCAACACCGGTGTCGAGGCTGGACGTGGCCTGCTGGATGCGGGTGACGATGCGGCCCAGTTGCGCGACGGTGGCGTTGGCATCATCGCGCATGCGCGCAAACACGCCCTGCAGTTCACCTTCCATGCGCACGCTGAGGTCACCGCGGGCCAGCGCGGCCAGAAGCGCCTGCAGATCGCCAAGGTTGGTCTCGAAGGTGGTCAACAGGCGATTGATGCTGGTCGACAGCGTACGCACAAAGCCCTGCTTCCCCTCCAGCGCGATGCGACCGTGCAGGTCACCGTGCGCGGCCGCGTCGACCAGGGCTGCCACTTCGGTTTCCAGCAGGGTTTCCAGCGCGCGACTGCGCCATTCCACCGCCACGCCGAGGAAATGCCCCTCGTCGACAATGGGATTGGCGATCAGCTGATAGCGGACACCGCAATGGCCGATCTCGCGTTCTTCGCGTTGTCGCACGCCGGCCAGGCTTACCAGTGCCGGATGAAGGCGCACCGCATCGCTCCCCACCAGATCTTCAACCTGGAGTTCAAACTGCTCCAGCAGCGCCGGATTGGCGTACGCCACCAGGCCTTCGGCATCGACCACCATCAGCCCGGTCTGCGCACTGTCCAGCGCCTGGCGCACCCGGGTGTTGCCGCGCGCCACAGCACGTTCGGTCTCGATGCGCGCGCGCAGGCGCTGCTGCATGTCGACCAGGCGTCGGGCCAGCTGGCCGATCTCATCGTTGGCGTTGTAGACGCGCAGCGTGGTGTCCAGGCGGTCGTCGGCGATGTCGCTGGCGAAACGCAGGGTGTCCTGGATCGGCTGGCGCACCGCACGCAGCACCAGCACCAGGCTGGTGATCAGCACGCCGGCCACCAGCAGCAGGGTCAGTGCGAACAGCACGCTCATCGTGCGCGCGCCGACCTGCTGGCGCGCCTGCGCCTTGGCCAGCGCTACCACCTGCGCCTGCTGGAAAGCGGCCAGCGCCGGCGCTACGCCCGCGGCGGTATCCAGCAGCGACTGCGCTTCCACATCCAGGCCGACGCGGGCCGCGGTATACCCCAGCAGGGCGCCTTGATAGCCCTCCATCCCGGTGCGCAGGGCGTCCTGCGCATCCGCGGGCAAGCCCGCCAGCGCGAGGTCGAACGGCAGCTTTTCCTCGCTGGCGCGGTCGGCGTGGGTGGAATCACCGTCGAGCAGCAGCAGGGCCTCCTGCCTACGCATCTTCTGCAGGGACAGCGCCAGCGACGGCCGCTGCAGCGCATCCACCTGTGCCTGCAGGGTTTCGGCGGCCTGCTGCAGCTGTGCAGCGAGGCCGGCCTCACCGCGGCCCATCTCGTCGACCCGTTCAAACAGGGCGGCGACACCCTGCGAGAACGCGTCGGCCGATTCGGTCAGCACCTGCAGCGCCTTGCGCCGGCCGGCGTCCATCGGCATCGCGCGAAGCGCCTGCAGGTCAGCCTGCAGGGCCTTCTGTGCTGCCAGCAACTGGCTGCGGTCAGCATCATCGAAACTGCGTGCATACTGGGTCTGCAGGCGGCGCGCTTCGGCCACCCGCGTGGACAGGCTGGCAGCCAGATCGCTGCCGCGCTGGTAGCTGGCCTGGCTGCGCGCGGCCAGGGCGTTGGCATGGCCAGTCCAGGCGTAGACAGCGGCGATCGCCACCAGCCCCAGGCCACAGACCCACAGGGTCGCCTTGAGCTTGTTGGCCACGCTGAGCCGGTGTGGTTGCAGCCACAGCAGCAGGCCGGGGGACGCCGAGCGCAACGTGGCAAGACGCGTGCGCAGGGACCGGAGGTGGGGGACAACGGCCGACATGACAGACTCCAGGCGGAAGGACGCACCTGTATCGGCCGGATTCAGGTCAACTTTAGGCCTTTTTTCGTCTGCGTCCCCCGTCACTGGCGGACGCGGTCTTTGTACCGGGTGCAGGCGACGGGGGCATGACACGGCCGCCGTGCTTGACCTCAACCCCGGTTGGGGGAGCACAGTGGACCTCCCTTCCCCGCCCGGTGCCCCCATGACGAGGCTCGATGTCCCCTGCTACCTGCAGCGCCTGCAGCTGGATGCGCCGCCACCACGGACCCTGGCCGGCCTGACCCTGCTACAGCAGCGCCACAACGCACTGCTGCCCTTCGAAACCCTCAGCTGCCTGCTGCGCGATGCGGTGCCGATCGACCTGGACAGCGTGCAGCGCAAGCTGCTTGACGAGCGCCGCGGTGGCTACTGCTTCGAGCTCAATGGTGGGTTGCTGGCGCTGCTGCAGGCCTTGGGCTTCGATGCCCAGCCATTGAGCGCGCGCGTACTGCTGGCCGCCCAGGACGGCGAACTGACCGCGCGTACCCATCTGCTGCTGCGCGTGCACGTGGACGGCGATGACTGGCTGGTGGATGCCGGTTTTGGCAGCCTGACCCCGACCGTACCGCTGCGCCTGCATGACCCGCAGCCGCAGGCCACCCCGCACGAACGCTATCTGTTGCAGCGGTTGGAAGACGGCGGTGATTTCATGCTGTCGGCCGAATCCAGCGACGGCTGGCGGGTGATGTACCGCTTCGATCTGCAGGCGCCGGCGCCGATCGACAACGTGGTGGGCAACTGGTACGTATGTACCCATCCCGATTCCAGTTTCCCCGGCCAGTTGCGCGCGTCGCTGACCGGGCCGGACTGGCGCCGCACCATCGGCAGCGGCAACTACACCGAGTACCGCCCCGAACAGGCACCGGACAAGCGCCCGCTGCATGATGTGGGTGATGTGCGCGACGTGCTGGAGCAGCGCTTCGGCATCCAGCTTCCGGACGACCCGCGGCTGGATCCCGCAATCAACGACTGGCTGCAGCGCTCACGCGCCGCGACGCTGTAGAGTCGAGCTCGCTCGACTGATGCATCTACGGCGACGTCAAAATCAGTCGAGCAAGCTCGACTCTACAGATGCGCGCACCGCAGCGTTGACGTTACGGCGCTGTGCGCGCCTGCAATGCGATACGGTTGCCTTCGCTGTCGCGGATCTCGGCCACGCGCCAATCGCCGGCATCGGCCGGGCCGAAGCGCAGCTCGGCTCCGGCCTGCAGCGCACGGTCGAGGCTGGCATCCAGGTCACCGACGCCGATGTAGATGCGCGCGCCCTGCTCGGAAGGCAGATAGTCCGCGCCGTGCACCAGCGCAATGCTGGCACCGGCGGCCTCATCGGAGAACGGCAGATAGGCCATCCGGCAGTCGTGCAGCACGATAGGTTCGTCCACCGCAACCTGCAGCCATCGCTGGTAGAACGTGATGGCCCGGTCCAGGTCAGTCGCCGGGATTTCCACATGCAGGATCGGGTTCACAGACACTCCTTGCCACCTCCACTCAGATGATGCGCAGGGTAATCGCCTTCAGGACCGCGCGGGTACGGTCGCGGGTGCCGAGCTTGTCGAGGATGGCGGACACGTAGTTCTTCACCGTGCCCTCGGCCAGGAACAGGCTGCGCGCGATCTCCTTGTTGCTGTAGCCCCCGGCCAGCAGGCGCAGGATTGCCACTTCACGTTCGCCGAAGGTATCGATGGGCGGCGCTTCATCGTGGAAGCGGTAACGCGCGCGCACCGGATCGGTACTGACCGGCAGCAGCAGGGTCTCGCCAGCGGCAACGCGTTCGATGGCCTCGCGCAGGTCGGCCGGCGCGGCATCCTTGAGCAGGAAGCCCTGTGCGCCGGCCTCGCTGGCGCGCAGCAGCAGATCACTTTCATCGAAGGTGGTCAGCAGCAGCCACGGCGTGGCATCGCCGCGCGCCCGCAGCTGGCGCAGTGCCTCGATCCCATCCAGCCCGGGCATGCGGATGTCACTGAGCACCACGTCCACGCGCTGCGTATCCAGCGCATCCAGCAGGGCCTGGCCATCCTCGGCCTCCAGCACCACGTCCACGCCCAGCCCCTGTAACAGGGCGCGCAGGCCGGCGCGGACCAGCGCCTGGTCATCGGCCAGCGCCACCCTGATCATGGCGGCACTCATGCCGGCAACCGCGCGGTCAGATGCATGCCGCCCTGCGCGGTTCGGGCCAACTCCAGCCGCCCCTGTACGGCCGCCAGGCGCTCGCGCATGCCGGCGATGCCATTGCCCTCGCGGATGCGTTCGGCGCGCTGGCCATCATCGCGGATATCGATACGCAACTGGGATTCCTCTTCACTGATCGTCAACCACACGGTGTCTGCATTGCCGTGCCGGGCGGCATTGGTCAGGGCCTCCTGTACCAGCCGCAGCACGGTCTCGGCCATCAACGGGTCAGCCACGCGCACCCCGTCGCCGATCTGCAGCTGCAGCTTCGGTCGTGGGAAGGGTGCGGCCAGCGCATGCAGCGCGGTGGCCAGATCGAGGCCGCGATCATCGCGCATCGACTGCACCACCTGGCGGATGTCGGCCAGCAACTCGCCGGACAACTGTTCGGCCAGCACCAGCCCTTCGCGACCGGCCAGCGCAGGGTCAGCGGCCAGGACGCGCAGGTTGAGCCGCATCGCGGTGAGCTTGTGCCCGGCCACATCATGCAGTTCGCGGGCCAGGCGCAGGCGCTCGGCATCGCGTGCACTGTCAGCCAGCAGCGCGCGGGTGGCCAGCAGGTCGGCATTGACCCGTGCAAGATCATCGCGGGCCAGCGCCGTGCTGCGCGCATAGTGCGCGGTCAGCGCGGCGAAGGCCTGGAAACCGCCATACAGCAGCACCACCAGCAGCGGCTGGCTGAAGCCGCTGTGGCGCAGCACGGCATACACCGCCAGGTTGGCCAGCAGCGCAACGCCCAGCACGAAGCGCGGCGGCCAGTGTTCGGCCAGCTGTGCAACCAGCACCACCAGCAGCACCGGGGCGGTACCAGTACGCGGCTGCAGTGCAACCAGCACAACCGCCAGCAGCGCCTGCAACACCGCAGCGGCGGCGCGCACGCGGGATGGCATCGACGCCCAGCCGTGCACCACGAACAGCAGCAGGAACACAGCAAGCAACAGCAGGCTCAGCCCGGCGCCACTGCGCTGCACTGCGAACGACAGGCCGACCACCAGCACGGTGACCAGGCCGGCGAGGCTGAGCGGACGCAACAGATGGCGGAACAGGCTGAGCATGGCCAGATGCTGACGGCCGCGCACGCCGGCGGCAATGGGTCCGGCGCAGAAAGTGACTTCTGGCACGTCGAATCGATGACCACTGGCCCTGAACCCGGTGCAGCGCCCCACGCAGACTGGCTCCACACCGCCTCACCCACTTCCGGAGCCACCGCCATGATCCGCACCGCCCTGCTCAGCACCGCCCTGACTGCCCTGGCCCTGGCCGGCAGTGCCCACGCCGCCGACCTGGCCGTGACCGTGCACGACGTCCGCGTGCAGACCGGCACCCTGCGTGCTGCGCTGGTTGACAGCGCGGCCGCCTGGGACGGCAAGGCCAGGCCCGTGCAGGCCCAGCAGGCGGCGCCCAGCGGTGACAGCGCCCGCTTCATGTTCAAGAACCTGCCGGCCGGCACCTATGCCGTACTGCTCACCCACGACGAGAACGACAACGGCAAGCTCGACACCAACCTGGTCGGCATGCCGGTGGAAGGCTACGGCTTCAGCAACAACCCGCAGGTGATGCGCAAGCCGACCTTCGACGAGGCGCGCGTCGACGTGCCGGCCGCTGGCACCGCCATCGACATCACCCTGCGCTGATACCCGCATCCAGACCCGAGGCCACCATGGACCGTCGCCGCTTCCTTCGTACCCTGCTCAGCAGCAGTGCCTGCCTGGCCCTGGGCGCCACCGCGCTGCGCAGCGCTCCCGCCTTCGCCGGCGACCCGGCGCGGTTCGCGCAGGGCATGCAGGAACACCCGTGGCTGCTCGGCTGGCGCAGCGTCGGCAGCGAAAGCCTCGGCCCGGCCACCGTGCAACTGCAGGGAAAGCTGCCAGCGGGCCTGGCCGGCACGCTGTACCGCAACGGCCCGGCCTGGACCGAGCGCGATGGCTTCCGCTACGACCACTGGTTCGACGGTGACGGCATGGTGCATGGCTGGCGCTTCAATGGTGATGGCAGCCTGACCCATCACGGGCGCATGGTCGCCACGCCGAAATTCACCCGTGAACAGAAGGCCGGCCGCTTCCAGTATCCGGCTGCCGGCACCAGCGTTCCCGGTGCGCTGGCAGTTCGAAACAACGACGATGCCAACGTGGCCAATACCTCGGTAACCATGATCAATGGCCGCCTGTTCGCGCTGTGCGAGTCCGGCTCGGCATTCGAAGTAGACCCCGATTCCCTGCAGACGCTGGGTCCGGTGACCTGGCGTCCGGACCTCGCCGCACTGCCGTTCTCGGCGCACCCGCTGCGCGACCGCGACGGCAGCGTCTGGAACTTCGGCTCGATCAGCCTGATGGGTGGCCATGGCCTGCTGGTCTGGCACATCGGTGCGAACGGCCAGCTGCGCAGCGCCAATGTGATCGAAACACCCGAGCATGGCTACCTGCATGCCTTCGCGATGACCGACCAGCACCTGGTGTTCGTGATGATGCCGTTCGATTTCACCGGCGCAGGCGGCAGCTTCTTCGAGCGCATGCAGTTCGCACCGCAGCGTCCCGTACGCATCGCGGTGGTCGCCAAGGATGCGCCGGACAAGGCGCAGTGGTTCGAAGCCCCGTTCGCGGCGATCTACCACTTCGGCGATGCGTTCACCCGCAATGGCGGCATCGTGCTGCGTGCAGTGCGCCACGACGACATCAATGAGGCGCGCTCGCCGATGAAGGAAGCGATGGCCGGTGATGGCGCACACGCTGCCAACAGTGGCGCCAGCCTGGTCGAGCTGCATCTGGACCTGCGTCGTGGCCAGGCCCGCTGGCAGCCGCTGGGCATCAGCGCAGTGGAGTTCCCGTTGTTCGACCCGCGCTCGGCGAACACACGTGGCGCACGGCTGTATGCGCCGACCATCGACGGCACGGCCAATGCGCCGTACTTCAACGCCGTGGCCGCGTTCGACATCGAGCGCGGGCGCCGCCAGCTGTGGAACTATGGCCCGGACATCATGGCCGAAGAGCATGTGTTCGTACCGCGCCCGGGCAGCCGCAACGCCGATGATGGCTGGCTGATCGGCACCCTGCTTGATCCGGTGAACAAGCGCAGCGGCCTGGCGGTGCTCGATGCCCGCCACCTGGACGACGGTCCGCTGGCACAGGCCTGGCTGCCCTATGCGGTACCACTGGGCTTCCACGGCACCTTCGCCGCGCGCGGCTGATTCCACGCCACGCGGACACCGTTATTGGCATGCTGGGTCTCCCCTGCCCCGTGGAGTCCCGCATGTCCCTGGCCGAACACCGAAGTACGCTGGCACCACACGGTTTCCTGTGCGTGGCGATCAACCTGGGCAACCCGGTGCTGGCACAGGGCGATGCGCGCTCACCGCGCGGCCCCTCACTGGAACTGGCTACCGCATTGGCGCAACGGATGGGGGTGCAGGCTCGCTTCACCTGCCACGATGCCGCAGCCTCGGTGGTCGAGGCAGCAGGCGAAGACGGCTGGGATCTGGCCTTCCTGGCCATCGATCCGGCACGTGCCGACCGCATTGCCTTTAGTGCCCCGTACCTGGAGATCGAAGGTACCTATCTGGTTCGCGCGGACAGCCCTGCGCAGCAGGTAGCCGACCTGGATCGCGAGGGGCTGCGCATCGCGGTGGGGCGTGGCGCGGCCTATGACCTGTTCCTCAGTCGCGAACTGCGCCATGCCACGATCGAGCGGGCGGAGACCTCGGCGGCGGCCATCACCCTGTTCGATCAGCAGCGCCTGGATGCCGCCGCCGGTGTACGCCAGCCGCTGGAAGCATGGGCGCAGGCGCATCCCGGCCACCGTGTGCTGGCCGACCGCTTCACCGCGATCCAGCAGGCAGTGGCGGCGCCGGCCTCACGCCCGGCCGATGCATTGCGGGCGTTGTTCGAGGAAGTGGAGGCGATCAAGGCAGGCCCGTTGCTTGAGGCAGCGTTCGCGCGTGCCGGGCAGGCGGTCACGCTGGTTCGGTGACTGTAGAGCACCAGCAGTCGAGCATGGCTCGACGCTACAGATCCAGATGCAATGGTCGAGCATGGCTCGGCGCTATAGATGTGCGTCTGCCATGTGCCGCACATGCTCGGCGGCCTGCGCATGCAGCCAGTCGCGGAACGCGAGGAAACCGCGATGGCTGGCCGAGCGCTGCGGGTACACCAGCCAATGCGGCCAGTCGGTCTTCAGGCGCAGGCTGGACAGTGCGACCAGCTGGCCCGAATCCAGCAGCAGCCGCGCCCGCGTCACCCGCCCGAGCGCTACGCCCACGCCATCCAGAGCGGCGCGATGGTGCGCCTCCGAATCATCCAGCACCGCCACGAAACGCGACGGCGGGCTCTGCCCGCTCAACGCGAACCAGGCGCCCCACGCGCCGTCCGGATCACCGAGCAGCGGCCACCGGGTCAACGGCACACGGTCAATGCCGCCCATGCGTTCGATCAGCGCCGGGCTCGCCATCGGCACCAGCCACTCGTCGAACAGCGGTTCCACCACCAGGCCCGGCCATTGCCCGCTGCCCAGACGCAGCGCGGCGTCGAACTGGCGCTGCCGCTCGAAATCAATCAGGCGTTCACTCGACTGCAGGTTGATCTCGATCTGTGGATGCTCGGCCACGAAGTGACCCAGGCGCGGCACCAGCCAGGCCGACGCCATCGACGGCACCGCGCTGATCGTCAGCACGTGCTCGGCACGTGCGGCATAGGGCTGGAAGGCTTCGTTGATCGCATCCAGATGCGGTCCGACCTGGTCGAGCAGGCGCTGCCCCTCAAGGGTGAGGGTGACACCACGCGGCTGGCGGATCAGCAGCGGCTGCCCGAGCCGTTCTTCCAGCTGCCGCATCTGATGGCTGAGCGCACTGACGGTCACATTCATCGACGCGGCGGCACGCGACAGGTTGCCGAGCCGGGCAGCAGCCACGAAGCCCTGCAGGGCATGGAGCGGAGGGCGGGACATCGGGCTTGAATTCCTCTCAAGGCATGCTTGCGGAAATGTCGCTTTTTGCCTGTCCATGCTGCCCGTATCGTGCAATCCACTCAAGTGGAGGCACGCTCATGAACATCTTCAGCGGCTTGTTGTTCCTGCACGGCCACGTGGCCAGCGCCGAGCTGGCACGCCAGCTGGCCAGCCCGTCGCCGACGCCGCCGCCCCGCACCGCCCCCGGTAGTGCCGGCCGCTGGCCGGCAACCTCGTCGACCGGGAAACCTGCCGCTGCCAGCCAGCGGCCGGCACACCCCTAACGCTGCAGCGCTTCCTGCACCGCGGCAGCCACGTCGGTGTTGTCGATGTAACTGCCGTCGTTCCAGCGCACGTGCTGACGGTAGCCGGCATCAACGCCCCGCACGCGCTGGCCCAGCAGCTCCGCGCCCGCGCCCTTGGCCCACAACGGCACCAGCGCATTGGAATGGTTGCCGGTGGGACGGAAGCTGATCCCGGGCATGCGCCCACGGCCGTTGTTGCGCACCGGCTCGAAGGCGACGTTCTGTGCATCCGGGCCCATCGGCATGCTGTTGTCGTGGTCGGTGGTGACGATCAGCAGGTTGCGCTCCCAGCCACCGTTGCGTTCGATCCACTCGATCACTGCTGTCACCGCGTCGTTGAACTCCACGGTTTCCTCGATCAGCCGGCCGTACTGCGGCTGGTCGCTGCACTGGCCGTAGTGCCATTCAGTGCCGCAGGCACTGGTATGGGCGGCCCAGTCGGTGGCGCCACCTTCCACCATCAGGAACAGGCCGTTGGACGAACGCTGCTGCAGGAATTGCAGCGCGCCACGGGTCATGGTCGCAAGATCCGGCACGCTGTCGATCTTCCTCACACCGGAAGGCGTGGCCGCATCCTTGCCCAGCACCTGCAGCTGGCGCGCCTGCTGCAGCGTGTTGGCCACGCGCGGCACGCCGATCAGCGGCCGGTCGGCCGGCAACCGTCCCTGCGCCAGCGCGGCGAACGCTTCCTTGCTGCGGATCAGGCGCCACGGCCCCGACGGATTGCCGCCGATGGTGCTGCCCGCTTCCAGCTGCTGCCAATCCTGCTGCGCCACCCATTCCCACGGGTTCGCGCAGCCCTCGGCCTTGGCCGCGCCGGCACTCTCGTCACAGGCGCGACCATCAACGCTGTAGCCCGGGCCTCCGGTGCCCATCACCAGATCCATATGCCCCTGCGCCAGCATCTGATGGGCGATGGCGTGATAGTTGTTGCGCGATTCGTTCTGCGCCGCGAACGCGGCCGGCGTGGCATGCGCGAACGGTACCGAAGTCACCACGCCGGTGGCCATGCCCAGCCGCTTGGCGCGCAGCGTATTGAACTCGACCGGATTGCCATCGTTGTTGAAGTTGATGGCGTTGTTGTAGGTCTTGATGCCCGAGGACAACGCGGTGCCCGCCGCCGCACTGTCGGTAGCCACCGCAGCCAGGTACTGGTAGCCCGCAAACGGCAGGTCCTGCGCAGGAACCGGTGTGTCATCCCAGGCCTTGCCCGCGTCGTAGCCCAGGGTCTGCGCGTTGTCGCGGGTCGGCTGGCTGCTGGCGTTCAACGGGAAGGTGGTTACCGCCAGGCGCTGCGGAAAATCCGCATAGGGCGCCCGTTCGCGGCTGCCGTATTGCCAGTAGGCGGCGGCGTCCCAGGTGCCCCAACCGGCGCCGTCGTTGATCATCACGATCACGTTGTGCGGGCGCGCTGGGCCGGGAGCAACAGCCTCGGCGCGCAGATTGGGCTGGCAGCCGCCAAGTGCGGCCAGCGCGAGCAGCAACGAAGAATGAAGCCAGCGGCGTGGAATGCGTGCAGTCATCGGGTGTCCCGTCGGGCCATCGGCGGCCCACAATGTCGATACGTTATATCGTTGCAATATTGCAGCTTCGTGCAGCCGCTGCACACTATCCTGCAGGCCCCCACTGCCATCCTCGTTTCCATGCCGTCTCCTGCTCCCGCGCGTGCACCGCTGTCCTCCATCACCCTCGATGCGGCAACGTTCGCGGTGATTCACCAGCACAACGCGGACATCGCCAGGCAACCGGCCTCGCTGACCAAGCTGATGACCGCCTATGCTGCGTACGAATGCGTCGAAGAGAAGGGAGGCGCGTGGGACGAAGCGGTCACCATCGCCGCCGGGGATGTGCACGCGGTGGCCGATGATGAAACGCGCATGGGCCTGGCGCCCGGTGAAACAGTCACCCTCGCGCGCCTGCTGGAAGGACTGATGATCGTCTCCGGCAATGACGCGGCGCTGGCCATCGCGCGCCATCTGGAGGGATCACAGCCTGCGTTCCTGGAGCGCATGAACCGGCACGCACGCCAGCTCGGCCTGCGCAGCAGCTGGTTCGCCAGCGTGTCCGGCATCACCACCCCGCACCATGCGTCCAGCGCGCGCGACATGGCGGTGCTGGCCGCCTGCCTGTTGAACGATCATCCGCAGATCCTGGCGATCACCGCGCAGCGCGTGTTCGCGCACGGCAGCTTCAGCCGCAGCAACCAGAACGCCCTGCTTGGCGATGACGGCGTGGATGGCTTGAAGACCGGCTACACCCAGGCCGCAGGCTTCTGCCTGGCCGCCACCGCCTGCCGGGCAGTGCCCGGGCGGGATCAGCCGGTACGCCTGATCACCGTGGTGCTGGGTTCTGAAAGCCGCGACGCACGCGATGCCCTTGTGCGCGAGCGGCTGGCCGCCGGGTTCGCGGCGCTGGCCGACAGCACCGCCGACGCCTGAGCGGCTCAGCGCCGCTTGACCGTCGCCACGATCAGCCGCTGCAGCTCGGCTTCGGCTGCGGCCTTGTCCAGCGCGCCTGCTGCCACGGCTTCGGACAGGGCTTCGGCCGCACCGAGAATCGCCCAGCGCCCGGCCAGTGGCACCGTGCCGTCGGCAGCAAACGGGCCCAGCCAGGCGTCGCAGTTGTCGATGAAATCCTGCTGGTAACGCCGCCGTACCTCGTGCAGTTCCGGAGCGCCCACCAGCGCGGCGAGGATGCCCTGCACTTCACTGCCCTGGCTGAGGATGCAGTCGATGTAGCCGGAGGCGATGGCCGCCGCACGATCGGCCAACTGCGCCCGTGCGCGGCCGATGCGCTCGTTGAACACCACCGTCTGGCGGCCGTCGTAGTCATCGTAGAGCGCGGCCAGCAGGCCGTTGCGGGTCACGAAGTGATCGTAGGCCACCGGCTTGGTCACGCCCGCGGCCTCGGCCAGCCGGCCCAGGGTCAACGCGTCGGTGCCTTCTTCACCAACCAGCGCCCAGGCCACGTCCAGCAACTGGCGGGCGCGTTGCTCGCGGGTCAATCGGCGGCGCGTGGGAGCGGCGTTGGCAGGCATCGGCGGAACACGGCGATCAGTGCATCGGAGTTCCGATTTTACGGCCGATCGCCAGCGCGGTCTGCAGATGCGTTTCGGCCGCACCGGTATCGGCATCCAGCAGCAGGTCTGACGTCAGCACGTGCGCGCCGCAGTAGTCGAAGATGCCCATGTCGATCTGCGTCTTCATCGCCGCGCCGTAGCCGCGCCGTTCGACCATGTCCGCGCCGGCCCCACCGATGCCGACCAGGTGCACGCGCAACCGCTGCAGCTTCTTCTGCACCTTGCCGTCTGCACCGTCCTGGTAGGCCCAGCCCTGGGTGAACACGCGATCGATCCAGCCCTTCAGCAGTGCGGGGAACGACCACCAGTACAGCGGGTAGACCAGTACCAGCGTGTCGGCAGCATCCAGCCGCGCCTGCTCGGCGGCGACGTCGGCTGGAGGTGCGCCGGTGCCACGGAACAGCGCCTGGTCGTGCGTGTTGAAGCGCGGATCGAAGCCTTCGGCCATCAGATCGGCATGGGTCACGGTATTGGCGGTATCCGTTGCGGTGATGGATTCGCCGATGCGCCTGGCGATGGCATGGGTCAACGCGGCGGATTCAGGATGGGCGGTAACGATGAGGGTGTGCATGGGGGATGTCCGGAATTCACTACCTACCAATAGTAGGTAATGACGCCCGGGACACCAGCGCCATGCGTGGGACGCTGTTTCCGCATCCGCCGTATAGTGCGGCGGTTCCCGCTGAGATACCCGACGATGCACCGATACCTGCTCGCCCTTCTGCTGGCCCTGCCGATGGCAATGGCCGTTGCGCCAGCGCTGGCCGGTGAGCTCAGTCCGGAAGACTCGGCCGCATTGCGCCAGGACGTGCAGGCGATGATGGGCGCATTCGCCCGCGGCGATGCCGAGTTGATCATCGCCCGAACCCATCCCGGCCTGAAGCGCCTGGCCGGGGGCGATGAGGCCTATGCGCATATGACTCGCGACACCCTGAAAGAGCTGCGCAAGACCGGGGTCACCATCATCAGCGACGAGGCCGGCGTGCCGGGCCAGACCTATGCAGCCGGTGATGAGGAAGTCTGCTTCGTGCCACGCCAGTCGCTGCTGCGCGTGCGCGAGGCGCCGATGCGCAGCACCTCGTTCATGCTCGCCGTGCGCCGCGTCGGCACAGCCCAATGGAGTTTCATTGACGGTGCTGCGTTGCTGGACAATCCCGCGCTGCTGCGGCAACTGCTGCCAGCGTTGGAGCCTGGGGTGACGCTGCCCAAGGGTGGGATGGAAGCGCTGTAATCGCAGGCGCATCCATCCACGCATGGCGTGGATCTACTATCCCTGCTGGTCTGGGACTGCACCGGGATTTCGCTCAACGGAACAGCGCGTTCAACGCGGCCCCGGAAGCCGCCTGCTGCAGGCCGTCGAAGCGTCCGGCCTGCACGATCGGCTGTGTCGCCTGCATCAGTCCGCCCCATGCAGCACGGGCCAATGCGCCGCCCAGGCTGACGCGGCGGACGCCGAGTGCAGCGATGTCCTGCAGGCTCAGCGGTGTCGGCCCACCGACCAGCAGGTTCACCGGCTTCGACCCTGCGGCGGCAACCACCGCGCTGATCTGCTCGCGCGTGCTGATGCCCGGTGCATACAGCACATCGGCGCCGGCCTCGGCATAGGCGCGCAGGCGCTGCAGGGTATCCGGCAGATCCGGCACGCCGACGAAGAAGTTCTCGGCACGGCCAACCAGCAGCACGTCGCCGCCCGCGCGGTCGATGGCTGCACGGGCAGCGCGCAGACGCTCCACCGCCTGATCGATCGGACGCGGCGGTGCATCGGCGACGCCGCTGGCATCCTCGATCGACAACGCCGCGATGCCGGTGTCGATCGCCGCGGCCACCGCCTCCTGCACCTTCTGCGGCGTATCACCGAAACCATCGCCGAAATCGGCGTTCAACGGCAGCGGCGTCGCTGCCGCCATCAGGCGCAGATGGTCCAGCGTGGCCTGCAGCGAAACCGCTCCGTCCGGCCGCCCTTCGCTCCAGGCACAGCCGGCACTGGTCGTGGCCAGTGCCTGGAAGCCCTGCCGCTGCAGGTAGCGCGCACTGCCCACGTCCCATGGATTGGGCAGTACGAAGCACCCTGCTGCATGCAGCTGGCGGAAGGCCGCGCGCTTGCGTTGGGTATCGGCATCGGGCGAGGTCATGGCGGGCTCCGGGGCGGCAGAACTGCACCCTAGCCCGCCCTGCAGCCGGGCTCAACGACGACGGGGCAAACCTGCATGAGGTGATGCCACCTGCTTATTGGACGCTGTGGATGCAGGTGCCCGAGCGTGCTTGCCTGCCCACACGATGCCGCCACGGAGCCCTTCATGCACCCGGACCCGCTGACCTTGATCGACGCCGGCGACGATGACGCCCACTGGGCCGACCTGCTTTCGCCCACACGCCGCCGCCTGATCGCATCGGCCGGTCTGGCCGCCGGCGGCCTGGCCAGTGCGTCGACCGCCGCCGCAGCCCCGCGCGGCGAAAGCACGGTGAACACCACCGAACCCGGGCGCCCCGGCTTCCGTGCCATCGTCCCGCCGCCGGTGAAGGGCAGCAGCCCCTGGGGCCAGGTCACCGCCAGCGAACCGACCCCGCGCCCAGCCAGCGTGCGTCCCGGGGAGGCCACCCTGCCCGCGACCCCACGTGCCTACACCGACATCAAGAGCTATCACGCGCATATCTACTTCGACGAGGACAGCTTCGAGAAAGCTGCGCTGCTGCGGCGCTGGGCGGCCGAGCGCTTCCCGGTGGAGCTGGGCAACTGGAACCTGGAACCACGCGGACCGCACGTCACCCCGTCGTTCTATTTCGGCTTCACCAACGACCTGCTGCCGGTGCTGGTGCCATGGCTGCAGCTCAACAGCCTGGGCCTGACCATCCTGATCCACCCCAATACCGGTGATGGCCGCGCCGACCATCTGTATTACGCGTTGTGGGTGAACCGCGCGCAGCCGGTGAACGCCTACAACTGGCCGGCACCGAAGCCGGGGGAACGGGAGCCCTTGGAGGAGGTGTTCCCGAACGTGGTGCCGACGGTGCCGCTGGAGACGTGAGCGGGTGCGTGGCGGGGGCGGTGGGTGGCGTGCAGCGCACCATGGGCTGCCCCTCGGTGGGTGCGTAGCCTGCTGCGCACCGAACTTCCTTCATCCACGCATGGCGTGGATCTGCCGCATCACCGCCCGTTGCGGCATCGGTCATCGCCCGGCCTGCCGCCATCGTCGGCCTACGTGCACGCATCCCCCAGCTGCACGGCGTTCAGCGCGCCTTGATCCAGCGCCCGCCATACGGCCGCAAGCCCTCCGGGGAACTTCAAACAACCGATTGAAACGCTGCAAACTTCGCCGAACTGGACAGCATCCGCCGGTTCCGCCAGACTGCCGCCCTTTCCCGTCTTCCGGATCCCATGGCGAAGCTGCTGGTCCTGCACGGCCCCAACCTCAACCTGCTCGGCACCCGCGAGCCGGAGGTCTACGGCCACACCACGCTGGCCGACATCGACCAGGCGCTGGCCGCCCAGGCCTCGGCTGCCGGGCACGCGGTGGAGAGCCTGCAGTCCAATGCCGAGCACGTGCTGGTGGACCGCGTGCAGGCCGCACGCGACGACGGAACCGCTTTCATCCTGATCAACCCCGCCGCCTTCACCCACACCTCGGTCGCCCTGCGCGATGCGCTGGCGGCGGTGGCGGTGCCGTTCATCGAGATCCACCTGTCCAACCCGCATACCCGCGAACCGTTCCGCCAGCACAGCTACTTCAGTGACAAGGCCGTGGCCGTGGTCTGCGGTTTCGGCGCCGACAGCTACCGCTACGCGATGGACGCGGCGCTGCTGCGCGTGCAGGCGGCCCGCGCGTGAAGATGCTCCCAAGAGTGCTTGCCTGCATCGTGCTGTGGGCCGGCGTGTGCGGCGCCAGCATCGCCGCCGAGCGCGCGGCCGCCGGCATTGACTGCGCGCAGGCGACCGGCGGCTACGAGCGCGACATGTGCGATTCCGATCGCCTGGATGACGCCGACAGCGCATTGAACGCCGTTTACGTCCAGGCGCGCGGCGAACTGAAGGCGCAGGCCGCCGATGGCAGCTGCAGCCGCTGCGCAGCGGCCGAACAGCAGCTGGTGAAGGCCCAGCGCATCTGGATAACCCTGCGCGATGCAGACTGCGAGGCAGTCTACGCCTTCAATGCAGACGGCACCTCGCGCAACCCTGCGAAGATGCAGTGCCTGATCACCCAGACGCGCGACCGTACGCGGCAGCTGCGCGAGTTCTACGAACTGCTTTGACCCGAGCGCGATGCGCTTCCCACCACACTGACATCAAGAGCAAAGAGGCCACCATGGATCTCCGCAAAATCAAGAAGCTGATCGACCTGCTGGAAGAGTCGAACCTGGCTGAAATCGAAATCAAGGAAGGCGAAGAGTCGGTGCGCCTGTCGCGCGCCCCGGTGGCCGGCTATGCCGCCCCGGTCGCCGCCCCGGTGTACGCCGCTCCGGCCGCTCCGGCGCCGCAGGCGATGCCGATGCAGTCGCCGACCGAAGCCTCCACCGGTGGCACCGCCAAGCCGGGCCCGGCGCTGCCGGAAGGCCACGTGCTGCGCTCGCCGATGGTCGGCACCTTCTACGCGTCGTCCGCCCCGGACAAGCCTGCGTTCGTCAGCGTTGGCCAGCAGGTCAAGGAAGGCGAGACCCTGGCCATCATCGAAGCGATGAAGATGTTCAACCCGATCGAAGCCGACAAGTCCGGCACCATCGTCGCCATCCTCGGCGAGAACGGCCAGCCGGTCGAATTCGACCAGCCGCTGTTCGTGATCGGCTGAGGGGCACGCCATGCTCGACAAAGTCGTCATCGCCAACCGAGGGGAAATCGCGCTGCGCATCCTGCGCGCGTGCCACACCCTCGGCATCCGCACGGTGGCCGTGCATTCCACGGTCGACCGCAACCTCAAGCACGTGGCCATGGCCGACGAGTCGGTCTGCATCGGTCCGGCGCCGTCGCCGCAGAGCTACCTCAACATCCCGGCACTGATCGCCGCGGCGGAAGTCACCGACGCCCAGGCCATCCACCCGGGCTACGGCTTCCTGTCGGAGAACGCCGACTTCGCCGAGCGCGTGGAAGAGTCCGGTTTCATCTTCATCGGCCCCAAGGCCGACACCATCCGCATGATGGGTGACAAGGTCGAAGCCATCCGCGCGATGAAGTCCGCCGGCGTGCCGTGCGTGCCCGGCTCGGGCGGCCCGCTGGGCGAAGACATCGTCGCCAACACCAAGATCGCCCGTGAGATCGGCTACCCGGTCATCATCAAGGCGGCCGGTGGTGGCGGTGGCCGCGGCATGCGCGTGGTGCACGCCGAAGCCTCGCTGAAGACCTCGATCGAAACCACCAAGAGCGAGGCCAAGGCCGCGTTCGGCAATGGCGAGGTCTACATGGAGAAGTTCCTGGAGAACCCGCGCCACGTGGAAATCCAGGTACTGGCCGACGGCCAGGGCAACGCCATCCACCTGGGCGAGCGTGACTGCTCGATGCAGCGCCGCCACCAGAAGGTGGTGGAAGAAGCGCCGGCACCGGGCATCACTGCCGAGCAGCGCGAGCAGATCGGCAAGGTCTGCACCGAAGCCTGCGTACGCATCGGCTACCGTGGTGCCGGCACGTTCGAGTTCCTGTACGAGGACGGCCGCTTCTACTTCATCGAAATGAACACCCGCATCCAGGTGGAACATCCGGTCACCGAAATGGTCACCGGCATCGACCTGGTGGCCGAGCAGCTGAAGATCGCCGCCGGCCAGAAGCTGTCGATCAAGCAGAGCGACGTGGTGCTGACCGGCCATGCCATCGAGTGCCGCATCAACGCCGAAGATGCTGAAACCTTCGTGCCGAGCCCGGGCACCATCACCGGCTTCCATCCGCCGGGCGGCCCCGGCGTGCGCGTGGACACCCACATCTACAGTGGCTACCGCGTGCCGTCGAACTACGACTCGATGATCGGCAAGCTGATCGTGCACGGCCCGGACCGCGAAACCGCCATTGCCCGCATGCGCGTGGCACTGAGCGAAATGGTGGTCGATGGCATCAAGACCAACGTCGCCCTGCAGCAGCGGATCATGCGCGACAAGGGCTTCCAGGCCGGTGGCCAGAACATCCACTACCTGGAAAAGCGCCTGGCCGAACGCAAGAACAAGCCGATCGCGCTGACCTGATCGGCGCCACGTGCTGGACATGAAAAGGGCGGGGATATCCCCGCCCTTTTCTGTTGCTGCAGCGCCGAGCCCATGCTCGGCTTGCCGGAAAGCTCAGCCGAGCGTGGGCTCGGCGCTACAGCAGGCGCATCAGCGCTTGTCGGCAGCTTCGGCCGGAATCTGCGAGTTCGCCAGCGGACGCACGCCATTGGGCGACGTCGGGTCGACGATCACCATGGTCTCGGTCGAACCATCCGGCCACACCACCTGGAAGGTGCTGCCCGCCGGCAGCGACGCGAACGGCATGCCGCTCTGCGCGCGATAGACCGCGGCCACCTGGCTGGCACCGGCACGGCGCACGTCTTCCTGCGCCTTCACCGTGGTCAGTTCCACCTTCGACAGATGCCGGTAGCGATCTTCATAGGTATCGATCATCAACAGGCCAACCGCGCCGGCCGAGTAGGCCACGAACAGGGCCACCCAGAACCAGAACTTGGCCCCGTGCAGGAATCGGCGGTAGTTCATTGCTCGTTCCTCTTTCCAACCAATCGCTTGATCCATTCCTTCATCTTCCCAGCGCCCTGCCGCGATACCGCAGCGTCATACACGAAATCCCGGAAATCCTGCGTACCATCCTGCGAACAGATCCCTCCGTTCGCACAAAAACTGTTGACCAGCACACTGTCTGCCCCACACGGTAGACCGAGTTCGCAGGCCGCAAGCCGCCATGCGAGTTCACTGAGCTGCTCGCCCGCCACCAGACCGTTGAGCGCGCGGTCACCCGAGGCGCGCACGCCCATGCCCGGTGCGATCGCCATGAAGGCCTCCGGGTCACGCGAGGTGCGCACCCGTTCAACCAGGTCACGGCGGTACTCGGGGCTGTCCTGCAGCGGTTCGCCCTCGGCGAACAACGCAGCCTCAGCAGCCAGATTGCCTTGTGCGGCCGCCTTGCGACGTTCGGACAGCACCAAGGCCGTGCCCAGCTTGTCGCCCGGCACGAAACCACCACAACGCTGCGCGACGCGTTCGCGCGCCTGCACCATCGCCGGTGCGGCGGTCAGGCCCAGCCCGGCCAGCACGTTGTTGTCCAAGCGGTAGCCACCCGGATCGACCGCGTACTGCGCGCAGTAGTCATAGACACGGCTGAGCATCCAGCGCGCCTCGTGGTTGCCTTCGTCCGCCTGGGCACGCAACCGCTGAGCATAGGCATACAGGTCGGTGGCGTCTTCGATATCGGCGCGGAGATCCAGGGGCAGCCCGGACGGCAATGCGTTGCCACGCTCGAAGGGTGCCAGGCGGCGCGCGAGCGCCTCCGGCATCACCGGCAGCGGCGCCGCACTGTCAGCGGCCGCGACCGCACCTGCCAGATCCGCCGACGCTACCGAAGACGTCGCAGCATGGCCGCTGGCCCGATAACCGGCCACGCCCAGCACGGCCACAGCCGGCAGTACGAGCAACCAGGTTTTCAGGGTCGGAGCGAAGGCCATCGGCGGCGGTAGGCGATGCGGCGCATAGGAAAGCACGAAGTTTAGCAAGGCCCGACGGGCCTGTCTGAACGGGCTTCGTTCATCTCGGAGCGGCATCTCAGGCAATACGGAGACGCCCCGATGGTCTAGCATGGCCCCCTTTCCTGCGATTGCCCCCACCACCATGCCGTTCCTGGAACTGACCCTGCGCTGCACCGAAGCCACCCAGCCCCGCTATGAAAATGCGCTGGAGGACGTTGGTGCACTGGCCGTGACCCTGCTCGATGCCGAGGCCGATACCAGCAACGAACAGGCCATTCTCGAACCGGGCGTGGGCGAGACCCCGCTGTGGGACACGCTGGTGCTGAGCGCGCTGTTCCCCGCCGACAGCAACGCGCTGTTGCTGCTGGCCGCACTGGAATCCTTCGATCCGGAGCTGGACTGGAGCAGCGGCAGCTTCCGCGCGGTCGAGGATGAAGACTGGGAACGTGCCTGGCTCGACCAGTTCCAGCCGATGGACTTCGGCAGCCGTACCTGGATCGTGCCGTGGAACCATGAACTGCCCGATGCCGCACAGGCCGCCGATGCCGCCGTGGTGCGGTTGGACCCGGGCCTGGCGTTCGGTTCGGGCACCCACCCGACCACCGCACTGTGCCTGCGCTGGCTGGACCAGTTGGCGGTCGATGGCCTGCTGCAGGGCCAGCGCGTGCTCGACTTCGGTTGCGGCTCGGGCATCCTCGCACTGGCCGCGCTGAAGCTGGGCGCCGCCGAAGCCATCGGCGTGGACAACGATCCGCAGGCCCTGGTCGCCACCGCCGACAATGCCGAGCGCAACGGCGAGCAGGCCCGCATGCATGTGTACCTGCCGCAGGACGAACCGGTCGCGACCTATCCGATCGTGGTCGCCAACATCCTCGCCTCGGCGCTGGATGCGCTGGCCGAACTGCTGGCTGCGCGCGTTGCTGCCGGTGGCCGCATCGCCCTGTCCGGCATCCTGCATGGCCAGGAAGGCGAACTGCTGCAGCGCTACGCAGCATGGTTCGACGATCTGCAGGCCACCCAGGATGGCGACTGGATGCGCATCACCGGCGTGCGCCGCGCCTGATCGTGGTTGAATGACCGCTGGATCCGAGCCCGCGCCCTGAGCATGTCCGAGCCGAACCCACCGCGCCGTCCCCTGGCTACCTTCCTGCGCACGACGCCGGAGGGTGAGCCTGCGCCTGCGACCGATGCGCGCATGCAGGACGAAGCCGGGCACGCAACGCCCGTGGAGCAGATGCAGGCCGAGCCCATCGACCTGGCACGCCCACCGGCGACAGAGATGCGACACAACGATGACGTTGTCATCGTTGATGAAGCAGCGGCCATCGAGCCGGCGCCGGTCGCGGTGCAGGCAACGGCGGTCGCCAGTGATGCCCCCAGCTTCCTCGGCAGCGCGCGCACGCGCACGCTGCCAACACCCCGCTGGCACTGGCTGCTGGTCGCCGGGCTGGCATTGCTGCTGGTACTGCAGAGCGTGCTGGCCGACCGCGCGCGGCTGGCCGCCGACGCCGGCAACCGCGCATGGCTGGGCACGCTGTGCGGCGTGCTGCGCTGCAGCCTGCCTGCCTGGCACGAGCCCACTGCGTTCACCATGACCAGCCGCGAGATCCGCCCCCTGCCGGGCCAGGCCGGTGTGCTGCAGGTGCAGGCCAGCATCCGCAATGATGCGCGCTGGGCACAGGCGTGGCCGGACCTGCGGTTGTCATTGTCCGATGCCGATGGCCGGGTGATCGGCAGCGGCGTGTTCACGCCCGCGCAGTACCTGGGCGAGAACCCCGGTGCAGCCCTGCTGGAACCGGGCCAGAGCGCGCGCGTCGCCTTCCGGTTGCAGGAGCCCGCTGCGTCCACCGTCGCATTCACCTTCGACTTCCTCTGACCGGGGAGAGGCGACCAGCCGTGGCAGGCCGGGCACGCTCGCGCTAGACTGGCCGCCACCACCTCGTCCGGCCGCGCGCTCCGCGCGCACGGGCCAACCGAATCGGGAACCCCCTTGAACGCTGTCCTTTCTCGTCCTGACAACAGTCGTGGCGCTGCCCGGCCACCGCTGCGTGAACACGTCGCCCAGTCCGTGCGCCGCTACCTGCGTGACCTTGATGGCTGCGATGCGGACGATGTCTACGAGATCGTGCTGCGCGAGATGGAGATTCCGCTGTTCGTGGAAGTGCTCAACCACTGCGAAGGCAACCAGAGCCGCGCCGCCGCGATGCTGGGCATCCACCGTGCCACCCTGCGCAAGAAGCTGAAGGAATACGGCATCAGCGCGTAAACGCGCACGAGGGTAGTGCCGGCCGCTGGCCGGCAACCCCATGAACGACGGCAGGATGTTGCAGTTCCCGACCAGCGGCCGGCACTACCGGTAGATCCACGCCATGCGTGGATGAAAGCCCGGCAGAGTAAACCGCCCCCGCCCGCCAGTAGATCCACGCCATGCGTGGATGGAAGCCGGCAGAATCAACCGCCGCCGCCGCCCGCCTTCCAGTAGTACCGCACCACATGGAAGAACACCGGCGCGGCGAAGCACACCGAATCCAGTCGGTCGAGCATGCCGCCATGGCCCTCGATCATGTGGCCCCAGTCCTTGATGCCACGATCGCGCTTGATCGCCGACATCACCAGGCCGCCCCAGAACCCCATCAGGTTGATCAGCAGCGACAGGCCGAACGCCTGCAGCGGCGTGAACGGGGTGATCCACCACAGCGCCGCACCCAGCGCACTGGCACTCAGCACACCGCCCACGAAGCCCTCCACCGTCTTCGACGGCGACAGCTTCGGCGCAATCAGATGCCTGCCCAGCAGCTTGCCCCATATGTACTGCAGCACGTCCGAAGACTGCACCACGATCACCAGGAAGGCGAACAGCAGCACGTTGCGCGACGGGTCATGGCCGGGCACGTGCAGGTTCAGCAGCAGCGGCACATGCGAGATGCAGAACACGCAGATCATCAACCCCCACTGCACCTTCGCGGTCCGCTCCAGGTAGTGCGTGGTATCACCGCCAATGGTCGACAGGATCGGCAGGAACAGGAACGCATAGACCGGAATCAACAGCGTGTACATGCCGTACCAGTCGATCCAGACCAGGTAGTACTGCCACGGCAGCACGATGTAGAACGCGGCCAGCAGCGCGTAGTAGTCGCCCGAGCGGGTCGGCGCCAGGGTGATGAACTCGCGCAGTGCGAACAGCGAGATGATCGCGAACAGCACGATCACCCCGGCACGACCGAAGAACAGCGCCAGCCCGACCACGATCGCCATCACCCACCACGCGCGGATGCGCGAGACCAGGTTGGCGATCACCGCGCTGGGCTGCCCACGCTGGCGCCAGCGCAATGTCTCGGCCACCAGCGTGGCCAGCACCAGCACCGCACCCACGCCAGCAAACAGCAGGCCGGTCTGCTGGCCGACACTCTGCGTGGCCAGGTCGCCGGACACATCGATCAGGAAGCTCATGCCCTGCCCCCGTTCGGCGCCAGGTCCAGCAGCGCCTGCCGGCTGCGGGCCAGGAAGGCGGCCTTGTCCTCGTCGGCCTGCAGCCGCAGCGGCGTACCGAAGGTGGCCGTGCACAGCAGCGGCAGCGGCAGGAACCGGCCCTTGGGCATCACCCGCTTCAGGTTGTCGATCCACACCGGTACGAATTCCAGCTCCGGGCGTTGCCGTGCCAGGTGATAGATGCCGCTCTTGAACGGCAGCAGCGGCTCTTCGCCCACGTTGCGGGTACCTTCCGGAAACAGAATCAGCGAGCAGTCTTCGTCCACCGCGTCACGCAGGGCCTGCAGTGGATCCTGCTGGCGATGGCCGGCCTCGCGCTCGACCAGCACGCCGTTGAACACCGCATCGATCAGGTAGCGACGCAGGCCATCGCGCTGCCAGTATTCGGCCGCGGCCACCGGGCGCACCTGGCGCCGCAGTGCCGGTGGCATCGACGACCAGATCAGCACGAAGTCACCATGGCTGGCGTGGTTGCCGTAATACACGCGCCGTTCGCTGGACGGCGCACAGCCGATCCACAGCGCGCGGGCGCCGGTCACTACATGGATCGCGCCACTGCAGGCGCGCGCAATCAATTCAGCGAACATCGGTCCCTCCCGTTCACGTCTGCGGCCACAACACGGCCAGCACCAGCAGTGCGAACTGCACCGCTGTCAGCAGGTACTGGCGCAGCAGCAGGCGGCGCATGCCGGCCCAGCGCGCGTCCCAGCCCCGCAGGGGCGCCTCGGGCGACGCGCGGCGCAGGCCGCTGTCCTGCAGCAGCTGATCAGTGCGGCGCGCGGCGGCATCGCCGTCCAGACGCTCATCGCGCAGCAGCTGCAGCAGGCTGGCGTCCAGCGCAACCCGCCACGCGTGGTACGTCTGGGCCACCCCTGCAGACATGCTGGCCAGCAGCAACCCTGCAGCGATCATCGCCAGGCCCGGCTCGGTGCCGAGCAGCAGCAATGCCACCAGCAGCAGCCCCAGCGACAGGCATGCCGGCCAACGCCCCTGCCGCAGCAGCAGCTGCATGGTCGCCAGATCGGGAACCGTGCTCATGCGCGCACTCCTGCCGCGTCGGTGATGGCACGCAGATGGGCCGTACCCAGCACGATGCCAGGGCGCGCAGCACGCACGATCGCCACCGCCGCGTCCGCATCGGCCGCACGACCACTGCGCAGCAGCCAGGCCGCCACACTGGCAGCACTGCGCGAATAGCCCAGCGCGCAACACACCAGCAGCGGTCCGTGCGCGCGCAGCCGCTCGATCGCCTCGGCCGCATCGCGCAGCTGTTCTGGCGTGGGCACCACCAGGTCCAGCATCGGCACGCTGGCATACCCGGCGCCCGGCGCGCGGCAGGACAGTTCGGCACAGGCATCGACCACGCCGACCAAGGGTGCCGGCAATGCAGCGCAGGGAACACGCCCCAGCCATACACCGTCCATCACCGGCACCGGCTGCGGCGCACGCCGCGTCCACAGCCGCGAATTGATCCAGGCTGCGCCCAGGTACGGCGCCAGCAGCCAGCGTGCCGCCATTGCCAGACGTCCATCGGCGCGCTTCTGGAACACCGCCGTACCCAGCCCGGCATAGGCCAGCGCCACCAGCAGCAGCGACACCACCGGCCACAGCAGCCACAACGCCGCCCCCCGCAGCAGGATCACCGGCACCAGCAGCACAACGGCCCCCAGCAGGTACAACCCCGCCAGGCGCCAGCGCCTGGCATCACGTGCCGTGCGCCACGCACGCAACGGTGGTGTGCCCTGCTCGGGCCACAGCCAGACGCACAGCCAGCCGGCCAGCAGGCCGGTCGGGATATCAATGAAATGGTGCTGGAACGTGGTCAGCACCGAAACGCCGATCAACAGCGCCCACACGTGCAGCACCCAGCGCCAGGCACCGTGCAGATACTGTGCAAACTTCACCCACAGCACGATCAGCAGCACGATGTGCAGAGACGGCGCCTGGTTGAACGGCTTGTCGAAGCCCAGCAGCACGTCGAACAGCCAGCCGAACACGCCGCCGATCTCCGGCCGCTCGAAGCTGAAGCGCAGTGGCCACAGCAGGAAGCAGCTCACGGCGATCAGCTGTGCACTGAACAACCGCAACGCATGCCGGTCCAGCTCCAACCGTTGCCGGCACAGGAAGAAGGAAACCGCATAGAACAGATCGATCGACCAGTACGGCACGATCGTCCACGGTACGAACGGAATCTGCGTTTCCCATCCGAACGCCATCACCGGCAGTTCGGCATGGCGGCCGGCCATCCAGTTGGCGAAGCCATAGCTGGCGAAGAAGAATGGGCCCAGCAGGGCCAGCCACAACAGGGCGCGCCGCCAGGGGCGCCCCTCTGCGGCCAGCGGGGATGCGGCGAGCGTCGCCATCACGCGGTCCGGCGCGCCAGCGACACCGTGAAGATGCCGAATTCGTCGATACGCTGCGCCACCTTCTCGAACCCGGCCAGGCGCACCAGCTCGTCCATTTCCTGCTGGGTACGGCGGCGCATCACCCACGCGGCGCCGCCACGGTGGCTGGTCAGTGCGCGTGCGATGAACTCCAGCTGCGGGTGCCACGGCTGGCCGGTATAGGCCAGGTAGCCGCCCGCCGGCACCGTCGCAGCAATGCCCTGCAGCGAGCGCAGCACCGCATCGTTGTCGGGGAACAGTTCGTACAGGCCCGATACCACGGCCAGCGTCGGTGCTGGATCGACCTTGGCCAGCTGTGCCGGGTCGAACGCATCACCCTGCTCGAAGCGCGCGATGTCGGCCGCCCCCAGGCGCTCGATCAAGGCCTGACCCTGGGTGACGTTCAGATCACTGAAGTCGCGCAGCACGATGCGCTCGGCGCGCTGTTCACCCTGGCCCAGCGCTTCCAGCACGTAGCGGCCATGGCCGGCAGCCACGTCCAGCACGCGCACCGGCGTGCTCTGCCCGCGCAGGCGCTGGGCAGCGTCGCGCAGCAGTTCCTGCAGGTGCTGGCCGCGAATGCGGATGCCGCGCCAGCCGATCGCATCCAGATAGTTGCGATCGACCATGCGCCCCAACGGGCCCTTGCCGCGCGCCTCATCGCGATAGATGTAGTCGAGCGTGCTGCCCGAATCGAAACCGGTCTGCAGGCCCAGCGCGATGCCTTCAGACAGCGTGCCACCGAAGCGCAGTCCACCGCGCACCACGCGCCAGCGCAGGTCGGGCAGGCTGTTGCGCTCTGGCGGCCAGGCCAGGATCTCCGATTCTTCGAAAGTCGGCCCATGGCGGTGCGCATCGCGCCGCGACAGTTCGCGCAGCGGCTCGGCGAAACGTGCCTGGATGAAACTGCGGATACGCGCCAGCGCCGGCGCCCGATCGCGCTCGCCCAGCGTGTCGTGGAAGAAGCCCGGCAGATGCACGCGCTCCTTGATCGGGCTGGACAGGCGCTCGTAGAAGCGGTCCTGCGGGCCACGGTGCACCACGAAATCCGAGCCGGACACCAGCAACTGCACCGGCACGCTGATCGCCTGCGCATCGGCGACGATGCGGTCGGCCGCTTCGTACAGGCCCAGCAACACGCGCACCGAGATCGGTCGGGTGATCAGCGGATCGGTGCGGTAGCTTTCCACCCGCGCCGGATCGTGGGTCAGCCACTGCGGCTTGACGTAGCTGTTGACGAAGAAATTGCCGCGCAGCTTCTGCATCAAGGCCAGGCCCGGGCGTGCGAACGGCACGTACAGCTTCACCTTGAACGCCGGCGAAGCCATCACCAGCGCGCGCAGGCGCGGCGCGTAGTCGTGCACCCAGGTGGCGGCGACCACCGCCCCCACGCTCTGCGCGATCACCACGATGTCCTGCACCGCGATGCCGTGCTCGGCACCGATGTGGGCGATGAAGCTGTCCAGATCGCGCACCAGCGCCGGGAAGCCCGGGGCATCGCCTCGTGCGCCGGGCGAACGCCCATTACCGCGTGCATCCCAGGCGAAGAAGGCGGTGTCGGGCAGGTCCAGCTCATCGACCAGGTGGGTGACCCGGCCAGAATGTTCATGGCCGCGATGCAGCAGCACGACAGCCTTGGTGGCTGGGGTCGCGGTGGTGCTCGCCCAGTACCGGTAGAACAGCGGCACCTGGTCGAAGCTGTGGAATTCCCGTTCCTGCGCCTGACGCATGCAATCTCCTGATTGTCTTTTTATATCTGCTTGATTAATTCGGCGAAACCGCCGCTTCCCGCAGTCCGCGACGGACGCGATTGATCATCGTCAGCACGCACAGCACCGCCATGGCCGCGGCCACGCCAGTGACAGTCATCGCAGCCCCCCAGCCGAACGCCAGCAGCAGGCCCAGCACGCCGATGACGAACGCGCGGTCGCTCTTGCCCATCGGGCCGTCATAGCGGCGGCTGGCACCGACCATCAGCCCCAGCACCCCGGTGTACTCGCTCAGGGCCGCCGTCCAGGCCAGCAGCCACAGCGCGTCCGGGCGCACGCCCGGCACGCTGAGCAGGCTCAGGTACAGCGCCGCGTCGGCGATCACATCGCACAGCTCGTTCAGATAGGCGCCCAGCCTCGACTGCTGGCCGAACTCGCGGGCCAGCATGCCGTCCACCGCGTTGAGTGCCATACGCAGCAGCATCCACAGCGGCAGCAGCAGGTACAGCAGGGGCTGGGCCGGCGCGCAGCACCAAACGACGGCAGCCACCAGCAGCGAGACCACGGCGGCGGCCACGGTCACCGTATTGGCGGTGATCCCCATGCGGTACAGACCGCGTACGGCTGGACGCAACAGGTCCTGGAAACGTCCTTTCAATGCATAGATCGACATGATCCGTACCCGCTGATCCTTGGCAGTGCGGGCACAGCCTACCCCATCGTCGGCAGATTCCGACAACCCGGCTCCGGTCCACAGCCCAGCCCCCGGACCGGTCCGGATCGATGTGCCCGACCCGGCCTTACGTCGATTGCCATGGCAAATTGCCCCTTCCAGCGCCCGCCACCGGCCCCCACCGCCTACAATATCGGCCCCGCTCCGCTGCCGATTCTGTCCCATGACTGCTGATCTGTTGCCCGTCCGCCGGGCCCTCCTCTCCGTTTCCGACAAGACCGGTCTGGTCGAGCTGGCCACTGCGCTGGCGGCACGCGGCGTGGAGCTGCTGTCCACCGGCGGCACCGCCAAGGCGATCCGCGATGCCGGCCTGGCCGTGAAGGACGTGGCCGACGTCACCGGCTTCCCGGAAATGATGGACGGCCGGGTCAAGACCCTGCACCCGATGGTGCATGGCGGCCTGCTGGGCCGTTCGGGCCTGGATGATGCGGTGATGGCCGAGCACGGCATCGGTGCCATCGACCTGCTGGTGCTGAACCTGTACCCGTTCGAGTCGGTCACCGCCAAGGCCGATTGCACCCTGGCCGACGCGGTCGAGAACATCGACATCGGCGGCCCGGCCATGCTGCGCTCGGCGGCCAAGAACTTCGCCCGCGTGGCGGTGGCTACCGATCCGTCGCAGTACGCCGAGCTGCTGGCTTCGCTGGAGGCCAACAACGGCCAGCTGTCGGCTGCCACCCGCTTCGCGTTCTCGGTGGCCGCGTTCAACCGCGTCGCCCAGTACGACGCCGCGATCAGCAACTACCTGTCGGCGGTCACCGCCACCGACGCTGCGGTGCCGGCGCGTACCGAGTACCCGGCACAGATGAACTCCACCTTCGTGAAGGTGATGGACCTGCGCTACGGCGAGAACCCGCACCAGAGCGGCGCGTTCTACCGCGACCTGTACCCGGTGCCGGGCACGCTGGCGACCTTCCAGCAGCTGCAGGGCAAGGAACTGAGCTACAACAACCTGGCCGATGCCGACGCGGCGTGGGAATGCGTGCGCCAGTTCGATGCGCCGGCCTGCGTCATCGTCAAGCACGCCAACCCGTGCGGCGCGGCGGTCGGTGCCGGCAATGGCGATGCCTACGAGCTGGCCTACGCCACCGACCCGACCAGCGCCTTCGGCGGCATCATCGCCTTCAACAAGCCGCTGGACGCCGCCACTGCCAAGGTGATCCTGGATCGCCAGTTCGTGGAAGTGCTGATTGCCCCGGACTACGAGCCGGCCGCGCTGGAATACGCACAGAAGAAGGCCAACGTGCGCGTGCTGCGCATCCCGCACGGCGACGGCCTGAACAACTTCGACAACAAGCGCGTCGGCTCGGGCCTGCTGCTGCAGTCCTCGGACAACCGCGGCATGACCCGCGACGAACTGAAGGTGGTCAGCAAGCTGGCGCCGACCGAGAAGCAGTTCACCGACCTGCTGTTCGCCTGGAAGGTGGCCAAGTTCGTGAAATCCAACGCGATCGTCTATGCCAAGGACAACCGCACCATTGGTGTCGGTGCCGGCCAGATGAGCCGCGTGTACTCGGCCCGCATCGCCGGCATCAAGGCCGCCGATGCGAACCTGGTGGTCGAGGGCTCGGTGATGGCCTCCGATGCGTTCTTCCCGTTCCGCGACGGCATCGATGCCGCTGCCGCCGCCGGCATCAAGGCAGTCATCCAGCCGGGCGGTTCGATGCGCGATGCCGAAGTGATCGCCGCCGCCGATGAACATGGCCTGGCCATGGTGTTCACCGGCGTGCGCCACTTCCGCCACTGATCCTGGAGCGACACGGATGTCCACAGTTTCAATGAAATCGCTGGCCGCCCTCGCCCTCGCGGGCGCGGCCATGCTGGCCGGCTGCAAGCCTGCTGTCGAGCCCAGCGCGAGCCCGAAGGCAGATGCGCCTGCGATGGCCCCCGCCTCACCGGCGCAGCATGTCAGCCGCACCGCACGACTGCAGGCTTTCCTGGTCCAGCGCTACGGCAGCAACGCCACGCTCTCCGCTGAATGGCGCGGCAGCTGGACCGACGATGGCGATACCCATGCGGTGGACTGGCAGGTCTGCGCGGAACAACCGGTGGTGAGCGGGGACAGCTGGCAGCAGTTGTTGGCCGTGTGCGGTGCGCTGGTCGATGGCGCGCACATCGACCCGGGAACCATCGAGTTCTTTGTGCTGCGCCCCAAGGGCGATGGCTTCGAGGTGACCAGCGAACTGACCGGCGAGCGCTTCGGTAGCGGCGGCCAGCCCGGCACCGCCAGCATCATCCGCGCCGGCAGTGACTTCTATGGTTTCCGCGTCGAGGACGGCTGGTTCGGGCAGGGCTTCTCGCTGCTCTCGCAGTCGCTGATCCTGCCGGGCCCGAACGGCCTGGTGGCCAGTGGCAGCGTGCGCAGCCATATCGACAATGACGCCCAGTACGAGTGCGACACGGTCGACGCCAGTACCGACCCGGACACCGCCAATGACTGCCGCACCCGCCGCTTCAGCATCGATTTCGCCCTGCGTTTCGACGACAGCGACCGGAGCGCGCGGGTCTGGCCGCTGCTGATCGACGAAACCGGCACCACCTGCGGTGGCAAGCAGGTCCGGCAGCAACACCGCTTCACCCTGGACCCGAAGACCTGGGCCTATTCCTTCCCCGAATCGCTGCGACGCGAAGGCTGCGAGTGAACCACGCGCGCCGCCGGGGATATCGATCTTCCCTTCCCACGCAATCTGGAATCTCGTGATGAACGTACTTGTCATCGGCTCTGGCGGCCGCGAACACGCCCTGGCATGGAAGCTGGCCCAGTCCTCCCGTGTCACCGAAGTGATCGTGGCGCCCGGCAACGCCGGCACTGCCAGCGAAGACAAGTGCCGCAACGTGGCGGTCAAGGTCACCGATATCGACGGCCTGCTGGCGCTGGCACAGGCCGAAGGCGTGGCGCTGACCGTGGTCGGCCCGGAAGTACCGCTGGTGGCCGGTGTGGTCGACCGCTTCCGCGCTGCTGGCCTGCGTATCTTCGGGCCGACCGCCGCTGCCGCGCAGCTGGAAGGCAGCAAGGCCTACGCCAAGGACTTCCTGGCCCGCCACGACATCCCCACCGCGTTCTACGCCGTGCACACCGACGTGGACGCCGCCCTGGCCTACATCCGCGAGAAGGGCGCACCGATCGTGGTCAAGGCCGATGGCCTGGCCGCTGGCAAGGGCGTGATCGTGGCGATGACCCAGGTCGAAGCCGAAGACGCCGTGCGTGACATGCTCTCGGGCAACGCATTCGGCGATGCCGGTGCCCGCGTGGTGATCGAGGAATTCCTCGACGGCGAGGAAGCCAGCTTCATTTCGATGGTGGACGGCGTGCATGCACTGCCGATGGCCACCTCGCAGGACCACAAGCGCGTCGGCGACGGCGACACCGGCCCCAACACCGGCGGCATGGGCGCTTACTCGCCCGCTCCGGTGGTCACGCCGGAGGTGCACGCCCGCGTGATGCGCGAGGTGGTGAACCCGACCGTGCAGGGCATGATTGCCGACGGCATCCCGTTCACCGGTTTCCTCTACGCCGGCCTGATGATCGATGCCAGCGGTGCGCCGA
The DNA here is from genome assembly GCF_056481995.1 of Stenotrophomonas sp. 80084_Sma. Classification (NCBI taxonomy): domain Bacteria; kingdom Pseudomonadati; phylum Pseudomonadota; class Gammaproteobacteria; order Lysobacterales; family Lysobacteraceae; genus Stenotrophomonas; species Stenotrophomonas sp. 80084_Sma. Next base: position 4,343,315 of record NZ_CM151177.1, read on the forward strand.
AGGTGATCGAATTCAACGTGCGCTTCGGCGACCCGGAAACCCAGCCGGTGATGCTGCGCCTGCAGTCGGATCTGGTGGAACTGGTGGAAGCCGCCATCGATGGCCGGCTGGACCAGGTGGAAGCACACTGGGATGCGCGCCCGTCGCTGGGCGTGGTGCTGGCCGCGAAGCCCTACCCGGAAGCACCGATCACCGGTGACGTGATTTCCGGCCTGGACGAAGTGCCGGCCAGTGCCAAGGTGTTCCATGCCGGTACCGCATTGGATGCACAGGGCCAGGTCGTCAGTGCGGGTGGCCGCGTGCTGTGCGTGGCCGCACTGGGCGACAGCGTGCGCAATGCACAGACGAACGCCTATGCGGGCGTGGCCAAGGTGACGTGGGCCAACGAGTTCCACCGCAACGACATTGGCTGGCGCGCGATCGCACGCGAGGGGTGAGGCCGGCGCCGCTGCCACGCATGGCGTGGCCGTACGGGCGCCACACCGCCGGGGTAGATCCACGCCATGAGTGGATGAGCCCCACAAACGAGAAAGGCCCGGCGATGCCGGGCCTTTCTTCGTTCCAACGCCCTCCCGCTTACGCGGTGAACAGCGCCTTCATCTTCTTCAGCGCATTGGCTTCAACCTGGCGGATACGCTCGGCCGACACGCCGTACTCGTCGGCCAGTTCCTGCAGCGTCACCTTGCTGTCCGCATCCAGCCAGCGGCGGCGGATGATGTCGCGCGAGCGCGCATCCAGCTCGGCCAGGCCTTCGCGCAGCAGCTGCATCTGGTTGTCTTCGCTGTCGGCACGTTCGTAGGCCATCGACGGGTCTTCGTCGTTGGCAACCAGGTACGCAGCCGGCGACGGCGGCGCGTGTTCGTTGTCCTCGTCGGTCGGCGCATCGAAACCGATATCGCGACCGGACAGGCGCGACTCCATTTCCATGACCTCGCGCTCGGACACGTTCAGGTCCTTCGCCACCGCGCTGACCTCAGCCGCGTTCATCCAGCCCAGGCGCGTCTTCGACTTGCGCAGGTTGAAGAACAGCTTGCGCTGCGCCTTGGTGGTGGCGACCTTGACGATGCGCCAGTTCTTCAGGATGAACTCGTGCATCTCGGCACGGATCCAGTGCACCGCGAAGGAGACCAGGCGCACGCCCATCTCCGGGTCGAAGCGCTTGACCGCCTTCATCAGGCCGATGTTGCCTTCCTGGATCAGGTCGCCCAGCGCAAGGCCGTAGCCGTTGTAACCGCGGGCCACGTGCACTACGAAGCGCAGGTGCGAATGCACCAGCTCGCGGGCGGCGTCCAGATCGTTGCCGTCGCGGAAGCGACGGGCCAGGTCCTGTTCGTCATCGACCGACAGCACCGGGATCTGGTGCACGGCACCGATGTAGGCGTCCAGCGAACCGAGCGCACTGGGAATCGGGAGATTGTTTGCCACAAGGGCAGTAGAGGTGTTCTGGCTCATAGGCACCCATCTTAGCAGTCCGGGATTTGGACTGCTAAAGGAGGAAAAAGTTCCAGCATCCTATTGATGCAACACTGGTCCCAAACAGAGCCCTACCGTAGCGCGATTTGATGACAGTGGCGAGCACGCTTTTCGGGATTCACAATCCCTTGGAATTCAATCAATTACCTGCTGGAAACCGGCCGATTCCGGTCAAGCGGAGCTGAACGGGCCGTCCGCAGAGCCCATTCAGGCCCGGAAACGTTGCCCGGCGTTCAGCCCCGGTCACCCGCCGGCGGTCAGAGCGCCGAACGCGGCGGCAGCGACCAGTCGATCGGGGCCTGGCCGCGGCGCTGCAGGTACTCGTTGGCCATCGAGAAATGCTGGCAGCCCAGGAAGCCGCGGTGGGCCGACAGCGGCGACGGGTGCGGCGACTTCAGCACACGGTGGCGGCGGGTGTCGATGACCTTGCCCTTCTTCTGCGCGTACGCGCCCCAGAGCATGAACACCAGGCCGTCGCGTTCGCGGTTGAGCACATCCACCACGTGGTCGGTGAAACCTTCCCAGCCACGCCCTTGGTGGGCACCGGCCTGGCCCTCTTCCACCGTCAGCACGGCATTGAGCAGCAGCACACCGCGCTGCGCCCACGGGATCAGGCAGCCATGGTCCGGACGCGGGATACCGAGATCGCTCTCGATCTCCTTGTAGATGTTCAGCAGCGACGGCGGCACCGGCACTCCGGGCGCCACCGAGAAGCTCAGCCCATGCGCCTGACCGCGGCCGTGGTACGGGTCCTGGCCGAGGATCACCACCTTCACCTGCTCGAACGGCGTGGCATCGAACGCAGCGAAGATCTGCGGGCCGGGCGGGAACACCGCCGCACCGCTGGCCTTGCGCTGGCGCAGGAAGCTGGACAGCTCGCGCATCTGCGGCTTCATCAGGTAATCGCCGACATGCTGCTTCCAGCTCGGCTCGAGCTGGATCGTCGGGGTGCCGGCTACTTCATCAATCATCACGCCACTTCATCGAATCAGGGGTCCATCGTTCAACCGGGCCAGGCGCAGCTGGAACAGCACCTTGGTGACCAGCAGGCGCTCTTCGATCGGCTTGAGCACCAGGTCGTTGGCACCGGACTGCAGCAGCCCGGTCTGGTTGTGCGGGTTGCCATCGCCGGTCATCACCAGCACCGGCAGGCGACGCTTGCCGTAGCCGAAGTCCACGCGCACGCGCTGCACCACGTCGCGACCGCTCAGTTCGCCCTTCAGGGTGACGTCGGTCAGCACCAGGTCGATGCGGTGGCGACTGCGGCCCAGCGACTCGGCAGTGAGCAGGGTGAACGCCTCTTCGGCGCTGACCACGTGCAGCACGTTCAACTGCTGGCGTTCCAGCATGCGCTTGGTAGCCTCGGCGACCACGCGGCTGTCCTCGATGTAGAGGATGGTGGCGCCGGGAATGGTCTGCGGCTGCACGTAGCCGCGGATGAAGGTCGCCAGTGCCTCGTGGCCCAGCGCCTTGTCGAAATAGTCGGTGACGTACTCGGTGAAGCGGCGCTGCTCCAGATGCTGCTGGGCATCGCCGGAGACCACGATCACCGGCACATAGGCCTGGCCTGCGGCTTCGCGGACCATCCGCGCCAGTGCCAGGCCGTCGCCATCACGCAGGGTCAGCGAGGTGGTCACCAGATCCACCGGGCCCTGCGCCAGCGCCAGCTGCGCATCCTCGATGCTGTCGCAGCCGATCACTTCCACGCCCGGCAGGTCGCGCTGCAGGACGTCGGCGATCAGTTTGCGGACCAGCTTTGACCCATCGACCACCATCACCCGCGTCGCGGGCCCTTCAAGGTGCTTCAGCGCTTGCGGTTGCATGCCGGTCTCAGGTATCGGTCGGGCGGGTCTGGCGAAGGAAATGGCCGGTCACCAGCCACGCGCCCAGCCAGCCCAGCAGCAGTGTGCCGAGCAGGACCAGGCTGCCATGCAGCAGGTCCAGGCCGTGCAGCACGAACGGGCTGCCGTAGCTGCGCGAGAGTTCGGCCAGCGGCACGCGCAAGGCAGCGCCGGCCGCAGCAATCAGGGCCAGCGCCACTGCGCCGGCACCCAGGCCATACCACGCGCCCAGGTACAGGAACGGGCGGCGGATGAAGCCATCGCTGGCGCCGAGCAGCTGCAGCACGCCGATCTCTTCGCGGCGGGCCTGGATGTCCAGGCGCACGGTGTTGCCGACCACCAGCGCGGCGCCCACGCCGAGCAGCACCGACAGCACCTGCACCAGCCGCGCACCGAACGCGAGCCAGGCATCCAGGCGCTGGCGCCACAGCGCATCGTGCTGCACCAGGTCGGCCTCGGGCAGGCTTTCCAGCGCGCGCGCCAGGCGTGCGTCGTCCTTGCCCTGGCCCGGAGTGATCACCAGCAGCGAGGGCAGCGGGTTGTCATTGAGTGCATCGATCGCCTCGCCGAGGCCGGCATCGCGCAGTTCCTGCAGGCCCTGCTCGGGCGTGCGCACGTTCACTTCGGCCACGTCATCGCGATCGCGCAGCTGGCCGGCCAGGCGCAGCGCGCCGGGACCATCGACGTTGCCCTTCAGGAACACGTTGATGTCGCGCGACTGCTGCACGCTGCCGGCGAACTGCTTGAGGTTGTCCAGCGCGATCGACAGGCCCAGCGGCAGGGCCAGCGCCAGCGCCATGACCATCACCGTCAGCAGGGTCGCCCACGGCTTGCGGCAGGCGCGGCCGAGGCTGAACACCACGCTGTGCACGTGGTGCTGGAACCAGACGCCCACACGCGACGGGGCGGCGGCTTCGCTGTTTTCGTTCTTCGCCATCGATTACTCCGCCAGGTCCTGCGGCGAGATGTCATCCACCAGCCGGCCGTGGTCAAGGATCAGCACGCGCTTGCGCATGCGGCGCAGCAGCGGCAGGTCGTGACTGACCACCAGCACGCTGGTGCCGCGCGCGGGCAGCTCGGCGAACAGGGCCATGATCTCCGCCGCCAGGGTCGGGTCGAGGTTGCCGGTCGGCTCATCGGCCACCAGCAGCTTGGGCTCACCGACAATGGCGCGGGCGATGCCGACGCGCTGCTGCTCACCGGCCGACAGCTGCGAGGGCAGCGCCTTCTCGCGATGGCCCAGGCCCATCCGCTCGAGCACCGAGCGCACGCGCTTGTTGATGTCGCTACGGCGGGTGCCGCGCAGGATCAGCGGCAGCGCCACGTTCTCGGCAATAGAGCGGTCCATCAGCAGGCGGTGGTCCTGGTAGACCGCGCCGACCGCGCGTCGATGGCGGGGCACGTCGCCACCGCGCACCTTCAGCAGGTTGCGCTCGTCGAACACCACCGCGCCGCGGCTGGGCCGCTCGTCCAGGTGGATCAACTTGAGCAGGGTGCTCTTGCCCGCACCGGAATGGCCGGTGACGAACAGCATCTCGCCCGGCGCGACCTCGAAGCTGACATCGGTCAGCGCCTCGTGGCCACCGGCGTACTGTTTGCTGACATTGTCGAAGCGCAGGACACTCATGCCCCGATTATGCAGGACCGGCGCGACGTCGTGGAGACGGTCATATGATCGGTAGTGCCGGCCGCTGGCCGGCAGCGGTGTGGGTTGCCGGCCAGGGTGGGTGCCGACCGTTGGTCGGCACACCGGTCAAGGTCACCCGACCAACGGTCGGGTGCTACCCGCTGATCGGCAGCGCCGATCAGCTGCCCGACAGCATCCGGCGGATCTTGCGGCCGATGCGGGTCAGGAACGAATCGCCGGTATCAGCAGCCGTGCGCACCGGCTTGGCCACCACCTGCACCGGGGTGACCGGGCTGGCGCCATTGCCGGCGGCGTTCTGCACACCCTCGGCACCTTCGACCGGACGGCCGTGGCGACGACGACGGCGCTTGCGCGGCTTGTGCTCACCGTCCACCGCACCTTCCGGTGCGCCTTCAGCACGCGGCGGGCGCGGCGGACGCGGGGCCTGCGCGGCAGCGCCTTCGGCACCGGCGGCCGGGGCGGCAGCGCCCTGCTCGCCTTCCACGCGCGGCTTGCGCGGGCCACGCGAACGGCGCTCGCCGCTGCGCTCACCGTCGCGGCCACCGCGGCCACCACCACTGCCGGAACGGCCGCCACTGCGGCCACCGCCACGGCGCTCTTCCTCGGCAGCGCGGGCTTCGCGCGCTTCGCGGAAGATCTGGCCGACGCTTTCGTTGTCCTCGCCTTCCTCGCCCGCAGCCGGGGCCGGGCGTTCCGGGCGCGGCAGCGGGGTCAGCAGTTCCTTGGTGACCGGCTCGGACGGAATCTTCTGCTCGATGTAGGCCTCGATGTCCGGCAGGCCCATCGCATAGCGTTCGCAGGCGAAGCTGATCGCATCGCCCTCTTCGCCCAGGCGCGCGGTACGGCCGATGCGGTGCACGTAGTCTTCGGCGTCGAACGGCAGGTCGTAGTTGTAGACGTACTTGATGCCATCGATGTGCAGGCCACGCGCGGCCACGTCGGTGGCCACCAGGATTTCCAGCTGGCCCTTCTGGAAGCGGTTGAGCAGGCTCTCACGCTTCTTCTGCGGCACGTCGCCGGACAGCACGCCGACGCGGTAGCCGGCCTTTTCCAGCGAACGGGCGACGCGTTCGACGAACACCTTGGTGTTGACGAAGACCATGGTGCGCGCGCCTTCGCTGCGCGACAGCAGGCCCAGCAGCAGCGGGATCTTCTCGTCGTCCGCCGGGAAGTAGATGCGCTGGCGCACGCGCGCGGCGGTGATGGTCTCAGCTTCAACCACCAGCTTCTGCGGTTCGTTCATGTGCTCGTAGGCCAGCTCCAGCACGCGGTGGCTGAGGGTGGCACTGAACAGCAGGGTCTGGCGGGTGGTGCGCTCGGGCATGCGGCGCAGCAGGAAGCGGATGTCCTTGATGAAGCCCAGGTCGAACATGCGGTCGGCTTCGTCCAGCACGCAGATCTCGCAGGCGTGCAGCGAGACCACCTTGTGCTGCTTCACGTAGTCGATCAGGCGGCCCGGGGTGGCGATGATCACGTCCACGCCCTGCTGCAGCAGTTCGCGCTGCTTGTCGTAATCCACGCCGCCGTAGACCAGGGCGAAACGCAGGCCCAGGTCGGAACCGAACTTCACTGCATCCTTGTGGATCTGGATGGCCAGTTCGCGGGTCGGGGCGAGGATCAGCGCGCGCGGATCCTCCGGCTTGCGGTCGGCCAGGGCCGGACGCGTCAGCAGGCGGTTCACGACAGCGACCAGGAAGGCCAGGGTCTTGCCGGTGCCGGTCTGGGCCTGGCCGGCAACATCACCACCGGGCAGCGCGACCGGCAGGGTCAGCGCCTGGATCGGGGTGCAGCGGGTGAATCCGGCTCCTTCAAGGCCGGCCTGCAGGGCCGGATGCAGCTCGAAGGAGGAGAAGGTCAAATCGGTCAGCGGTTTGTCGCTCATGAGTCCGTCTTGGTATGGCCGCCGGCCCGTGGGGCGGCTGGCACTTCATCGTCTAGGGGCACCGTCGCAAACTGCGGCCCCTGCGGCGGGTTGGCAGGCTGGGACCACCCGGTCCGCGCGCCGCACAATGCCCCAGTTTAACGCACTCGGGCCGGCAAACCGGAATGAGCTGTCTCATAAAGTCAAGAGACGGCACCCTTCACCCAGCCACACCGGACTTGAACGGCCCTGCCAGGGCCGCTGGTGTCGCCCGCTGCCAGCCCCATGTACAGGAAGACAGTGAAATCCGACACATACCAGGCATCGAAGCGATCACGATACGCTGGGTTCCAGCCGGCGCCTGTCCCCACCCTGCGATAGGGGTACACTGCCGGCCGTGAGCGTCCAGGCATCCCGCCGAACGCACCGCGGCAGTGCGCCGCGAGGCAACGACGAGGGTCGCGCCACCGGGCATGGCCCAGTTCACCCACCTCCGGCATGGCCGGGTGCAATCCAAGACGAGAAACCAAGATGAGCGACAAGGTTGTACATGTCGGCGACGCCGACTTTGATAGCGCAGTGCTGAATTCCAAGGAACCGGTGCTGGTCGATTTCTGGGCCGAGTGGTGTGGCCCGTGCAAGATGATCGCCCCGGCGCTGGACGAACTGGCCGATGCCTACCAGGGCCGCGCCAAGATCGCCAAGGTCAACGTCGACCACAACCGTGCGCTGGCCGCCAAGTACCACGTGCGTTCGATTCCGTACCTGGTCGTGTTCAAGGACGGCGAGAAGGTCGGCGAGCAGATCGGTGCGGTGGGCAAGGCCCAGCTGGCTGGCCTGCTGGACAAGGCCCTGGCCTGATCCTGCTGTTCTCCGGCAGCCGCCGACCGCGGCTGCCGGCGGGCGCCCCGCGCCCATGATGAATGCTGTTCCCGGCGACCCTTGCGTGGCGCCGCAGGCCGATGATAGTGTCGGCATATCCGGCCGCGTTCGCGTGCCGCACCCTCTGGACGCAGTTTCTTCCAGACCCATTCCCAACGTTCGCCGCCCCAGCCGGGCGCTCGCACCTTCAAGCGAGGAATAACGCTCTTGTCCGATAACACTTCCGAAACCGGCAGCGCCGATGCGCCCGCCGAAAAGCGCGTGCGCAAGCCCCGCGTGAGCAAGGCCGCCGCTCCGGCAGCCGCCGAAACCAGCGCCGCGCCGGCGCAGCCGACCCTGCCGCTGGCCGCCGCGCCCGAGGCACCGGCTGCTGCCCCTGCACCGAGCGCGCCCGCCGCCGAGGCCCCTGCCAGCAGTGGCGGTGGCGAAGGCGGTGAGGGTCGCGAATCCGGCCAGCCGCGCCAGCAGAACCACCAGGGGGGCGGCCAGAACCAGGGCCAGAACCCGTACAACCAGAACGGCCAGCAGGGCCAGGGGCAAGGTCAGGGCAACCGCCGTGACCGCTTCCGCAACCGCCGCGACCGTGACCGCAACAACCGCTTCCGCGACGATGGCCTGCCCAACGACGGCGGCGAGCAGCAGCCGTTCGTGCCGCGCCCGCACGCCAACGTACCCGAGGGCTTCCCGGTCTACTCGCTGAGCGACCTCAAGCGCATGCCGGCACAGAAGCTGCTGGAAATCGCCGAGCAGCTGCAGATCTCCGAAGGCGTGGCCCGTGCCCGCAAGCAGGATGTGATCTTCGCCCTGCTGAAGGTGCTGACCCGCCACGGTGACGGCGTTGCCGCCGATGGCGTGCTGGAAATCCTGCCGGACGGCTTCGGCTTCCTGCGGGCGGCTGAAGCCAGCTACCTGGCCGGCCCGGACGACACCTACATCTCGCCCAGCCAGATCCGCCGCTTCAACCTGCGCACCGGCGACCACATCTCCGGCCGCATCCGCTTCCCGAAGGACGGCGAGCGCTACTTCGCGCTGAACATCGTCGACACCATCAACGGCGAGCCGATCGAAGCGTCGAAGAACAAGGTGCTGTTCGAGAACCTGACCGCACTGTTCCCGCGCCGCCGCTTCACCCTGGAGCGCGGCAACGGTTCGTCGGAAGACATCACCGGCCGCATCCTCGACCTGATGGCCCCGCAGGGCAAGGGCCAGCGCTCGCTCATCGTGTCGCAGCCGAAGGCCGGCAAGACCATGATGATGCAGCAGGTCGCCACCGCCATCACCACCAACCATCCGGACGTGCACCTGATCGTGCTGCTGATCGACGAGCGCCCGGAAGAAGTGACCGAGATGCAGCGCACCGTGCGCGGCGAGGTCATCAGCTCGACCTTCGACGAGCCGGCCGCGCGCCACGTGCAGGTGGCCGAAATGGTCATCGAGCGCGCCAAGCGCCTGGTCGAGCACAAGAAGGACGTGGTGATCCTGCTCGACTCGATCACCCGCCTCGCCCGCGCCTACAACAACGTGGTGCCGAGCTCGGGCAAGGTGCTGACCGGTGGTGTGGACGCCAACGCCCTGCACCGCCCGAAGCGCTTCTTCGGTGCCGCGCGCAACGTGGAAGAAGGCGGCAGCCTGACCATCATCGCCACCGCGCTGGTCGACACCGGCTCGAAGATGGACGAGGTGATCTACGAAGAGTTCAAGGGCACCGGCAACAGCGAAGTGCACCTGAGCCGCCGTATCGCTGAAAAGCGCGTGTTCCCGGCCATCGACATCAACCGTTCCGGCACCCGCCGCGAAGACCTGCTGATCGAACCGGAGCTGCTGCAGAAGATCTGGATCCTGCGCAAGCTGCTGCATCCGATGGATGAAATGGCCGCGATGGAGTTCCTGCTGGACAAGATGAAGAACACCAAGTCCAACGACGAGTTCTTCGGTTCGATGAAGCGCTGATCCCTGGCGCTGCATCAGAAGAAACCTGCCGCTCGCTGCGGCAGGTTTTTTTTTGCCTGCAGGGCGACGCACTTCACTTCGCTGGCGCCCGCTTTTGGCGATAATCCGCGCGATACCCTGCCCGGCCCCGTGGGCCCGGCCACCGATTCCCGCTGTCGCCCCTTCCGGAGAACCGGTCGGGTCCAGCCTCCTGCCGGATCCGTCGACGCATGCGAACGCTGTCTCCCCGCCTCAACCTGGGCAAGCTGATCCTCGCCCTGGCCCTGCTCAGCGCCATCATCGCGCTGGCCAACACCCTGCTGGCCAGCTACCGGGTGCAGCGCGACCAGCTGGTCGGCAATACCCTGGAAGCCAACCGCGTCTACGCCACCAAGCTGGCCGAGACCACCCAGAACTTCCTGCTGGCCGCGCAGCAGCAGCTGGCCTATGCCGCGACCCGCCTGGGCGAGGACGACCTTGATCCGAAGCAGGCCCAGGATGAAGCCAGCCGCCTGCAGCTGCAGTCCAGCAGCTTCAACTCCTCGCTGGTGGTGGATGCCGACGGCCTGGTGATCGCCACCTCGCCGCAGACCCTGCAGCTGCAGGGTGAGGTGCTGCACAGTGTCGGCAACAACGCGGCACTGGCGGCGCGCCAGCCGATGATCAGCGATCCCTATCAATCGGCCACCGGCAAGCTGCTGGTGTCGCTGTCGCACCCGATCTTCGACCGCGAGGGCCGCTATCGCGGCTATGTCAGCGGCACCCTGTACCTGCGCCAGCGCAGTGCACTGCACACGCTGCTGGGCAAGCACTACTACCGCGACGGTTCCTACCTGTACGTGGTGGACCGCAATGGCCGCCTGCTGTACCACGCCGATAGCAAGCGGGTGGGTGACTACGTGGTCGGCAACCCGGCGGTGAAGGCCGTGGTGCGCGGAGAACGGGGCGCACAGCAGGTACGCAACAACCGCGGCGTGTCGATGCTGGCCGGCTATGCACCGGTGGCGGCCACCGGCTGGGGCATCATCGCGCAGCGCCCGACCGAGGCCACCCTGCAGCCGCTGTCGCGGTTGATGACCGCAGTGATCTGGAATGCAATTCCACTCGGCCTGCTGTCGCTGCTGGTCACCTGGTGGTTCGCGCGCCGCATTTCGATGCCGCTGTGGCAACTGGCGCGCAACGTGCAGGGCGGCGAGGACACCGGCAACGCGATCAACCACGTCAGCGGCATCCGCGCCTGGTACTTCGAGGTCGCCCAGCTCAAACAGGCGGTGCTGCACAGCTTCAATGCGCTGCAGGATCGTATCGGCACGCTCAACCGTGCCAGCCGCACCGACCCGCTGACCGGCCTGCTCAACCGCCGCGGGCTGCAACAGGCGCTGGATGCGCTGCAGGTGCAGGGCATTCCGTTCGCGATCCTGGCGCTGGACATCGATCGCTTCAAGTCGATCAACGACAGTTACGGGCATGACGTCGGCGACAACGCCATCGTCCACATCGCCGACCAGATGCGCCGCTACTCGCGCGACAGCGACATCCTCTGCCGCGCCGGCGGCGAGGAGTTCCTGCTGCTGCTGCCGGGCATCAGTACTGAATCGGCCCGCCAGGCCGGTGAACGCCTGCGCCAGCACATCGCCGACCATCCGTTCGAACCGGTCGGCACCATCACCGTATCGCTGGGCGTGGCCCACTTCCCCAGCTTCCACGTCGACGCCGAGCAGGCATTGCGGCTGGCCGACAAGGCCCTGTACATGGCCAAGGAACAGGGCCGCAACCGGGTGGTGGTCTACCCGTACGCGGACTGACGCGGAGCCGGGCTGCCCGGCTCCGCAGCGGGTCTCAGCCCTGCGCCAGCGGGGTCAGCAGGCGCAGGCCGCGCTTGGCGCCGTCCACCATGTAGACGCCGCCTTCCGGCAGCAGATCGCTGCCGACCTGCTCGACCGGGTCCGCCTCGCGCCACGGGACGGTCTGCCGCGGCCCCGGAATGAAGGCGCGCCAGCGGCCATAGCGTTCCGCCACTGCATTGGGATCATTGTTCAGGGCGAAGTTCACCGGGATGCGAACCGTCCAGCTGTCCCGGGTGCTGTCCTCGCCGGTGGTCGGCGGCTTGAAGGTCCACGTGCGGGCGGTGCTGACACTGGCTCTGGCCAGGATGTCGCGCATCTTCGCCAGGGTCCGCTCAGGTGCGACCACGGCCATGTTCACCTGCTCGGCGGCCACATCGGCCACCGTTCCGTCACGGGCCACCTTGACCAACAGCAGCACCTCACCCTGGCCACCGTTACGGTAGGCCGCTTCCGGGTAGCGCGGCGGCGTCATGTGCAGCTGGGTCACCGAATCGGTGGCCTTCGGATCGTACTCGCTGAAGTCGACACTGGTCATGCTGATTTCATAACCGCCATCGGCCGCAGCCTTGCCGCGCAGGCGAACGCGCAAAGGGGCCCGCGTGGCCACTGCCTGGCCATCGCGCAGCGTGGGCTCGAAGCGCCAGCCACCGATGGTGCCTTCCACGAAGGAGGCGATGCTCGGGGCCACCATGGCTTTCTGGTCCAGCACCAGCGAGCGGACCGCGCCCTCCGGCGTGACCTCGATATGACCGGACAGCACCATGCTCATTTCCGCAGTCGCACGTACAGCACGTGCGGTCTGCGCAGTGGCATCGCCTGCAAGCAGGGGGGCGCCGGCACCTACGGCCAACGCGAGGGCGAGAAACAGTGGGGAACGCATCATTGCCGGATCCTTGGTGATGAACGGCGAGCCTATCCCAGTCCCAGCCGCCATGACAGCCGGTTCACGCCAGCCGGTGTGCGCCCGCGTAGGGTGGCGTGTCCGGATAATCACCCCGGGCGAAGCGTTCCTGCAGGCCCTGCCACCAGCCCGGGTCGAACAGGTGCCGGTAGTGCTCGCGCACGGCTGCCAGCTCCGGAGCAGGCAGGCCCATGAACGGACCGAAGCGCTCGGGAAACACGTCGCGCGGGCCGACATGGAACCACGGCTCGTCGGCCATCGCTTCCTCTGGCGTGCGTGGCTGCGGCCAGGCGCGGAACACGCAGTCGCTGACCAGGCACAGCTCGTCATAGTCATAGAACACGGCCCGGCCGTGCCGTGACACACCGAAGTTCTTCGGCAGCATGTCGCCGGGGAAGATGTTGTTGCGCGCCATGTCGGTGATGGCCTGCGCGTAGTCGAGCACCGCCGCGCGCACCGCCTCGCCGGACTGCTCGCGCAGGTACAGGTTCAAAGGACGGAAACGACGTTGCACATAGCACAGTGCGACTTCGACCTCGTCGCCATCGACACGTACGCTCTGCGCGCACTGCTGCAGCAGCTCTTCCAGCAGGGCCGGCGCGAAGCGCTCGCGCGGGAAACGCAGGTGGCGATAAGGCTGCGCATCAAGCAGGCGGCCGACACGATCGAGATTGAACACCAGCGCGTACTTCTCTTCCACCTGCTGCCGCGACATTGCCTTGGGCCAGGCGAAACGGTCACGGATCAGCTTGAACACCAATGGATAACTGGGCAGGGTGAACACCGCCATGACCATGCCCGGCGTGCCTTCGGCATGCACCAGCCGTTCCTGCGGATGCTCGTTGAAGTGTCGGAAGAAGGTTCGGTAGCGCTCGGTCTTGCCCTGCTTGGCACGTCCCAGCACCGTGTAGATCTCGTCGATCGGCTTGCCCGGCAGCAGGCTGCGCAGGAACACCACCGCGTCGCCCACGGTGCCCAGGTCAGCCTGGAAGTAGCTGCGCGACACGCCAAACAGATGGGCGACATCACGGCGCCGGGTCAGCACCGCATCGGCACGCAGGCCGCGCGCATCGTTGACCAGGGCAATCACGCATGGCGAAAAGCGATGCTCGCCGAACACGCGGCCAACCAGGTAAGCGCGGCGCTCGCGGTAGAACACCGTGTCGAGCAGTTCGATGCTGCGTACCGGCGTGTCCCCCCAATGGGCGAGGTCGTCCTGCAGGCGCACGGCGATGGCCGCCGCACAGCGCAGCTGGTGCGCATAGGGGATGTCGAAACGGTAGTCGGCCAGTACGCGTTGCAGGGCCTCCACCGGCCGCGTCGGCGAGACCGCGTAGGTATGCCGCGCGACCGGATGGGTGATTGCATCGGAGGGCTCGACGTCGAAAGCAATGAATTCCAGCGCCGGGTCCACGCCGCGGGTAGCGAACAGGCGCCGCGACAGCGTGTTGTAGAAGGTCTTGTACAGCTCGGCGTCGATCAGGCCCTGCAGCAGCCCGCTGTACTGCGCGTGCACCTGCAGCCACAGCGCACGCTCGCCGATCGCGTCACCGGCGAGGCGGCGCAACGCATCCATCTGCTCGGCGATGCACAGGTCGTACAGGGCGATGCGCTCGACCGCATCCTGTCGCGCACCCGCCCAATCGCGCTGCTCGAAGCGCTGCCGCGCCCGCGCGGTGATCGCCGCGAAGCGGGCATGGTACTGCTCGAAACCATCGCGGATGGCACCGGCGATACGCGGCGCCAGCTCGGCAACGATGTCAGGCGTGGACATGCAGGGCTCATCCGGGAGGACCGGCTTCACCATACGCTGGCGTGGGGTGGCTTGTGTAGAGTCGAGCCATGCTCGACTGCTTTTGGCCGAAGTCGAGCACGGCTCGACTCTACAGAAGGCAGGGGCAGAAGCAGTCGAGCAAGCTCGACTCTACAACGCGCCGGCGGATCAGATCGCCAGTTCGGCCTCTACGTCCTGCACCTTGCGCCGCGCCAGCGCCAGGTTGGATTTGGTCCGGTCCAGCACGATGTAGAAGAACAGGCCCTTCTTCTTCGCCACCGGGCGCATGATGTGGTACGCCTTGCCCAGCGAGATCAGGATGTCCTCGATGCTGTCGTTGAGGTTCAGCGACGCGGCGGTCTTCATCTTGGCGCGGATCACTTCAGTGTTACCGGCGGCGGCCACTTCCATGTCCATGCCGGCACCGGCTTCGCCCAGCAGCATGCCGCTTTCGTAGTCGACCAGCGCCACTGCCTGCGCGCCGTCGATGCCCATCAGTGCGTTCAACGATTCATTCAATCCAGCCACGTCGCACCCCTTGTCGATGTTGGTTCGAGCCCCTCGTTCCCCTGCGGCCGGGCTCACGATCCGCCGAGTTCGGCCAGGATCGCCTGGCCACATTCCCTGCTCTGCCACAGCACCTGGCCGATCACGCTGCGCTGGTCGCAGGCCGCCATCAGCAGCAGCGGTGCGCGCCCTTCGGCCTGGATCGCCAGCATCAGCACCTTGCCGCCCGCGGCTTCCAGCATCAGCGTCTGCAGATCGCCCAGCAGCAGTTCGCGGCCAACTGCCGCGGCCAGCGCCAGCATCGCGCTGGTCATCGCCGCCAGCCGTTCGCCGCGCCCTTCGGCCCCGGCACTGACCAGGGCGAAGCCATCGACACTGGCCAGCACCACCGTGCGCACGCCTTCCACGCGCTGCTGCAGGTCCTGCAGCAGCGGCTGCAGGCGCTCACGCTGACCGGCATCGGGCAGTACCGCCATCTGCCCGTCAGCCATGCGCCGCCACCAGTGCGTACGCTTCCATTTCGCTCATCAACACATCCATCAGCAACAGTCCCTGTTCGCGGTCGCGGGCATCCACGGCCAGCAGCGGCAGTGGATGGTCGTCAAGGCTGGCACGGGCGGCCCAGTCATCCAGTGCGGCCTGCGGTGCCTGGTCCAGGTGGGTGACCGCCACCACCAGTGCCAAGGATGATGCGAACGGCTGCAGCACCTGCAGGTAGTCCTCCAGCTCGGTGGCCATGCCGGCACGACGCGCATCCAGCAGCAGCACCGCGCCACGCGCGCCCTGCAGCAGGATCGGCCACAGGAAATCGAAACGCTGCTGGCCGGGTGTTCCGTACAACCGCAGGCGTTCGCCATTGGGCAGATCGATGTCTGCGTAGTCCAGCGCCACGGTGGTGGACGCCTTGTCGGCGCCAAGGCGATCACTGTTGGCCACATCCGTGTCGACCACCGCGCCAACCGCGATGCTGCGTACCAGGGTCGACTTGCCGCTGCCCATGCCGCCCAGCACCACCACCTTGTGCTCACGCATTGCGTTCGCTCCCGCGCAGGTGCCGCCACAGGCGGGCAAGCAGGCCGTTGTCGGTGCGGGTGCCACCTGTCGCCATCAGCGGCGTCGCCGATGCAGTCTGCAGCTGCGCGTAGCCGCACAGGTAGGCGGCATGGATGAAATCGCGCACCGCCGCAGCCGGCAACTCGAGCAGCATCACGCACTCGTCAACCGTGCACGCGCGCTTGAGCAGCAGCGAACACAGGCGGAAGCCATCATGGTCGTGGCCCAGTACGCGGAAGTCCGGCCAGCGCAGCAGCTTCACTGAAGCGCCACGAAGGCGTTCGTCCAATGCCTGCCAATGGCGGCTGCGCTGTGCCCACTGCCACAGCAGCGGTCGCAGTGGCTGGCGTGGCCGCTCACCGGCCAGCGCCTGCAGGCGTGCGGGTGTCAGCGCATCCAGTTGCAGGTGTTCGAAGGCATCGGCCAGACGCTCCACCAGCGCCGCAGCCGGTTCCTGCAGCAGCACGGCCTGGTCGTGCTCCAGATCCATCAGCAGCAGAGGCCCGCTCGCATCACTCAACAGTGCCTGCCCCTGTCGCAGCGGCAGCCGCTCGCGCAGCAGGCGGGTGATGGCGTGTGCACCATCGGCAAGACGGATCGGTGCGGGTGCGTGCATGGCCATGGGCTCCGGTGCCAACTGCATGCGGCGCAGCGCGCGGCCGATGGCACCATCGTCAAGCACGTCCTGGTGCCCGTCGCCGTCACGCAGCTGGCCGCCGATATCCTCGATCCAGCACTGCAATCGCGGGCGTTGCTGGCGCATGCGCTGGGCCGCGTTGCGCAGTGCAGGGGTATCGCGGATGACCAGCAGGTCGCAATCGTCCAGATCCTGGCTGCGGCGGATCTGGCCATCCGGCAGTGCCGACGCCAGGCGCAGCCGTTGCAGCAGGGCCTGCTCGCCCTGGATGTCGGTTCCCACTACCAGCACGCGTGCCATCCGTGTTCCCCGAGCGACCACCTCCCCGGTGGTCTCGCGTCGCCAAGGCTAGGGCATTGCCAGCGAAGACCGTCGTGATCGACTGCTCAGATTGAAGGCGGTTGCAGACTGCCTCCTATCGTTTCTGCGACGGCCATCGCGGGCAAGTTTCATGCCCCTTTGACGGCATTCCGACAGCCGATGGATGTCACGGTTCTGGACCCCGGTAGATCGACGCCATGCGTGGATGAAGGGCCGCAGTAATCCTGGCCCAAAAAGAAACCCGCGCCGAAGCGCGGGTTCCGGTGTCACGGCCGAACGGCGATGGATCAGCCGCGCAGCTGCTCCAGCGCGGCGTTGAAGGTCGCGCTCGGGCGCATCGCCTTGCTGGCCTTGGCCACGTCCGGGCGATAGTAGCCGCCGATGTCCACGGCCTTGCCCTGCACTGCGATCAGCTCTTCGACGATCTTCTGCTCGTTGTCGGTCAGCGCCTTGGCCAGCGGGGCGAAGCGCGCCTTCAGTGCGGCGTCCTCGTCCTGCGCGGCCAGGGCCTGGGCCCAGTACAGCGCGATGTAGAAGTGGCTGCCACGGTTGTCGATGCCACCCAGCTTGCGCGACGGCGACTTGTCGTTGTCCAGGAACTGGCCGTTGGCTTCGTCCAGCGCCTTGGCCAGCACACGGGCCGCGGCGTTGTCGTAGCGGTTGCCCAGGTGTTCCAGCGACGCGGCCAGGGCCAGGAACTCACCCAGCGAATCCCAGCGCAGGTAGTCCTCTTCAACAAACTGCTGCACGTGCTTCGGGGCCGAACCACCGGCACCGGTCTCGAACAGGCCACCACCAGCCATCAGCGGCACGATCGACAGCATCTTGGCGCTGGTGCCCAGCTCCATGATCGGGAACAGATCGGTCAGGTAGTCGCGCAGCACGTTGCCGGTCACCGAGATGGTGTCCTCGCCCTTGCGGATGCGGTCCAGCGAGAACGCGGTGGCTTCCACCGGCGGCAGGATGCGGATGTCCAGGCCGGCGGTGTCGTGGTTCTTCAGGTACTGCTCGACCTTGGCGATGACCTGCGCGTCGTGGGCGCGGGCGGCGTCCAGCCAGAACACGGCCGGGGTGCTGCTCAGGCGGGCGCGTTCGACGGCCAGCTTGACCCAGTCCTGGATCGGCGCGTCCTTGGTCTGGCACATGCGCCAGATGTCACCGGCTTCCACGGCGTGCTCGAACACCACGGTGCCGGCATCGTCGGTGACCTTGACCACGCCGTCGGCGGCGATCTGGAAGGTCTTGTCGTGCGAGCCGTACTCTTCGGCCTTCTGTGCCATCAGGCCGACGTTCGGCACCGAACCCATGGTGGCCGGGTCGAAGGCGCCGTGCGCCTTGCAGTCGTCGATGACGGCCTGGTACACGCCGGCGTAGCAGCGGTCCGGAATGACCGCCTTGGTGTCCTGCAGCTTGCCTTCGGCGTTCCACATCTTGCCGGAGTCGCGGATCATCGCCGGCATCGAGGCGTCGACGATCACGTCGCTCGGCACGTGCAGGTTGGTGATGCCCTTGTCCGAGTTGACCATGGCCACGCCCGGGCGCTGCGCGTACTCGGCCGCCAGGTCGGCTTCGATCGCCGCACGGGCGGCTTCAGGCAACGACGGCAGGCGCGCAGCCAGGTCACCGATGCCGTTGTTGGCATCGAAACCGGCCTGCTTGAGCACGTCGGCATGCTTGGCCAGCACGTCCTTGTAGAACTCGTTGACCGCCACGCCGAACATGATCGGATCGGAGACCTTCATCATGGTCGCCTTCAGGTGCAGCGAGAACAGCACGCCCTGGGCCTTGGCGTCGGCGATCTGCTCGCCGATGAAGGCGGCCAGTGCCTTGCGGCTCATGACGGCGGCATCGACGATCTCGCCCGCCTTCACTGCGGTCTTTTCCTTCAGCACGACGGTGCTGCCGTCGTTGCCGTGGAAGGTGATCTTCAGCGCACCGGCGTTGGCCAGGGTGGCCGACTTCTCGCTGCCGTAGAAGTCACCGGCGGCCATGTGCGCGACGTGCGACTTCGAATCCGGCGCCCAGGCACCCATGCGGTGCGGGTGCTTGCGCGCGTAGTTCTTCACCGACAGCGGCGCGCGGCGGTCCGAATTGCCTTCGCGCAGCACCGGGTTCACCGCGCTGCCCTTGACCTTGTCATAGCGCGCCTTGTAGTCGCGCTGCTGGTCGTCAGCCGGGGTTTCCGGGTAATCCGGCAGCGGATAGCCCTGGTCCTGCAGTTCCTTGATGGCCGCCTTCAGCTGCGGCACCGAAGCGGAGATGTTCGGCAGCTTGATGATGTTGGCGTCCGGGGTGGTCGCCAGCTGGCCCAGCTCGGCCAGGTCGTCGCTGACCTTCTGCGCGTCGCTCAGCAGTTCCGGGAACAGCGACAGGATGCGGCCGGACAGCGAGATGTCACGGGTTTCCACCGCGATGCCTGCGGTGGAGGTATAGGCGTCGACGATCGGCAGCAGCGACTGGGTGGCCAGGAACGGTGCTTCGTCGGTCAGCGTGTAGAGGATCTTGGACATGGGGGACTTGGACTCTGTAGCAATGCTCAGGGGAAGGCCGGCGCCAGCGCCGGGCCACGTGCAACCGTGTCGCGCGCGAGGCCGGGCCCCGCGCTTTCCCCCGTCGCCGTCAGGGTGGGCGCGCGGCGGGGAAACCCCTGCATTGTCGCGTTTTCAGCCGCGCGGGGCAAAGCTGTGCCATACGCGGCGGTACTGGACCGCTGTGTTTCGTCGTTGGCTCGCTTCCGGTCAGGAAGCTGAGGCTTGATGGCTAATTCGACTTCTCGCTCGTTGAGGCACGCATGACCCACTCCGACAATCGCTGCCCCCACTCGGCACGCCTTGGACAGATCAAGGTCTGCGAGCGCTTGCTTTGCTGGAAGTTGCAGATTCGGAATCCCCCAACGACGGCGGCCAGGCTGGCGAGTTCATCAGCCGTCGCTGCAGAGCCTCGGATATGCAGCGAACCGGCGCCAGATGATCCGGGTCGAACGTAGACGTCGTACCGGGTGGAAGGTCCTTCCGCCCTTGCATACCCCGACACGACATATCCGCCGTCCGTGAAGCGCAGATCCGGCGTGCTTCCTGACGCAGGCTTTTCGGGGGCATCGCCCTCGTAGATCAAGGCGACTTCCCTACCTTCATGCCTGATGCGGTGCAGACCAAAGTCAACAGGTGCCTCGTAGGTCACGGACATGCCTGTTGGCACGCGCAGACAGGCGCCGTATAGGAAGTGGTCGCAGCTGTAGCTCCAGAGATTCGCGGGTCCCATTGCGAGTGTGAGCGCAATCCAGCTGAGCATGCTGTCCCCCGACCTGTCCGTGTTCCGTTCAGCGTACCCCGCTAGCCTCCCTAAAGCGGGCATCGCCCAACAAAAAAGGACGCAGCCTCGCGGCTGCGTCCATCGTGAGCCCTGCCGGGAGAGAGTCGGCAGGACTTACTTGACCTCGAACTCCTGCGGCGTTCCGGCCGCCTTGCCATCGACGGTGACTTCGGCGCGGTACTTGCCGGCCGGCCAGCCCTTTGCATTCTTGAACGTGACGTTGGTGGTTTCCGCACCGCTGGTGTTCAGGGTGGCGTTCTGTTCGCCGGCCACCTGGCCGTCCTGGTAGGTCAGCTTCGCGCCAACGGTGACGTTGTTGGCAGCACCGTCGGTCTTGACCGAGACGATGACGTCATCCTTCGGTGCGAACAATGCCGTCGTCGCAACCGACTTGTCGGCGGCTGCGGTCTTGCCGACGGTGACCGAGGAGACGCTGACCGCAGCGGCTTCGGCCATCGGCGGCGGTGCGCCGGTCATCGGCGCGGGAGCTGCAGGTTCGGCCGGGGTGGTCGCTGCCGGGGCGGCGTTGCTGTCGGTCGACTCTTCTTTCTTCTTGCAACCGACCAGGGCAACGCTGCCCAGCAGGGCGGCAATCAGGGCGGTCTGGAGCGGGGTGGTCTTGATCATTCGGGGTTCCTCCCAGGGATTGTCGGACGGCGTTCGATCGCCGTTTACTTCGGCGGCAGTTTCAGGGTCTGGCCCGGGAAGATCTTGTCCGGGTCGTCAAGCACATCGCGATTGGCTTCGAAGATCTTCTTCCAGGCATTGGCGTCGCCCAGATGCTGCTTGGCGATCTTCGACAGCGAGTCACCCTTCTGCACGGTATAGGTGCCGCCGCTGACAACGTCTGCGGTGCTGTCCACCGAAGCGCTGACGCCGGAGAAGTCCGCCTTCGGCACCTGCTCGGCGGTACTGTCGACACTGCCACTGACGCCGGAGAAATCGGCTTTCTTCTCGGTACTCATCCACAACTCCCGTCTGCATGACTACGTGATTCGCACGGTGCCATGGAGGTTGTTAAATGGGGATGGTGCAGATGTGAAGCCGCCCCCCGGGGCGGCTGAACAATCGGGGGAATAGACGCCCGGTAGTGCCGGCCGCTGGCCGGCTTGCGCTGGCCCTGGATGCGGGTTCCCTGCGGTTGCCGGCCAGCGGCCGGCACTACCCGTAATCGCCTGCGGCAGTTATTGCCGCAGTTCGCGGTAGGTCGCAGCGGGGGCGGCGATGCCGGGACTGGCACGCCAAGGGTTGATATCAAGGCCACCACGGCGGGTATAGCGCGCCTCCACTTCCAGCCACTGCGGCTGGCAGCGGGCGGACACCTCGCTGAAGATCCGCTCAACGCACTGCTCGTGGAACTCGGCGTGCTCGCGGTAGCTGACCAGATAGCGCAGCAAGCCGGCGCGGTCGATCTTCGCCCCGCGGTAACGCAGGCTGACCGTCGCCCAGTCCGGCTGGCCGGTGACCGGGCAGTTGGACTTCAGCAGCGACGAGACCAGGGTCTCCTCCACCACCTCGCCCGCGTCGGCAGTCAGAAAGTCCGCCTGCGGCGGGCCGTAGCAGTCGATCTCCACGTCCAGTCCGTCGATGGATTCACCGAGCGGCGTCTCACGCAGGCCCGGCAGGCCGAACTCGATCTGGACCGGCGCACCGGCGCAGGCAGACAGGTCGTCGACGATGCGCGCGCGCAGTGCCTCGGCGCTGTCGATACGGGTGCTGTTGAGGGAATTCAGGTACAGCTTGAACGACTTAGATTCGATCAGCCGCGGCGAGGTGCACGGCACCTGCACGGTGGCGACGGCGACCTGCGGCTTGCCACGCGTGTCGAGCCAGCTCAGCTCGAAGGCATGCCAGCGGTCATGGCCGACGAACGGCAGCGCGGCGTCGTCGAGGCCGATCTCGGCGCGGGCACCGCTGCGGGGGATGGGAAACAGCAGGCCGGGATCGTACTGCGACGGGTAACTGACCTCGCGACCGAGGCTGGAATCCTGTGGGGTGTTCATGGGGGCATTGTATCGCGCGGACGGCGGGCCTTCGGCCGGGCCGGCCAACGGCGGAGCCCCTCCGTGGTGGTTGTGTTGGATGGTCGCGAAAGGCGGTCTATCGGCCTGGCCGGGTGGGCAGGCGGGTCGGGGGACGCCGTTAACCCGTCCTTGGGGGCTTGGCCGCGGCTTGCTCGTGTGCGCTGTCCTGCGCACACGGCAAAACCGGGGTTGGGCGTCCTGCCCAGCCCGCCCGAGGCATGCCTCGGGCCCATGCCGCGGACACCCCCGCCCCGCCTACCCACCCGGCCCCTGACAGTTCCCTGCACGCGGCCACCACCACGGGAAAGATCAGAAAAATCAAAATCAAAAGCCAATCCTTCAGACATTCCGGATGTCTGCCCGTGTCGACCAAGGTCGACACCCACCAACAGCCGCGTGAACCTGTCGGGGGCGGGGCGGTGTGGGCCTGCAGGACCGTTGGCGCCATGGATGGCGCCATCGAGCCCCCATGGACGGGTTTACGGCGTGTCCTGCAGGCCCACACCGCCCCGCCCAACCAACAGAAATCCAGCACCGCTTTTGCCGTTGACGTTGCCGTTGCTTCGGCGGGTGCAGGGCGCAGCCCTGCCTGAAACCCTCACCCCGCAGGAGTGCCGGCACCGTTCAAGTAATCCAGGCTCACCTGCAGCAGCGCGCGCAGTCCCACATCCAGCGCCTTCTCATCCAGCAGGAACTTCGGTGAATGATTCGCCGGTGCCGTCGCCGGGTCGATGCCCACGCTGGTCGAACCGACGAAGAAGAACATCCCCGGCACTTCCTTCGCGTACAGCGAGAAATCCTCCGCACCCATCTGCAGCGGTGGCTCGTACACGTTGTCCTTGCCCACCACTGCCTGCAGGCTCGGCAGCATCTTCGCGGTCAGCGCCGGGTCGTTCACCGTGGCCGGATTGCCCTCCGACTCGTAGATGTCCGTCACCGCCTTGGCACCGTGCGCGGCGGCGGTGTGCTCGGCCACATTGCGCAGGTCGGCGAAGATCTGCTGCCGCATGCCTTCGTCGAAGGTACGGATGGTGCCGACCATTTCCACTTCATCCGGAATGATGTTGTAGCGGATGCCCCCGTTGATCGCGCCGAAGGTCAGCACCGCCGGCTGCTTGGACAGGTTGGCGCGGCGGCTGACGATGGTCTGCGCGGTGCCGACCAGGTCAGCGGTGGCCACGATCGGATCAACACCGTTCCACGGCGCCGAGCCATGCGTCTGGCGACCGATCACCTTGATCCCGAAACGATCCGAGGCGGCCATCAGCGGGCCACCGCGCACCGCGATCTGGCCGGCCTGCACGCTGGAGAACACATGCAGGCCAAACACCGCCTCCGGCTTGAAGTCGGCGAACAGGCCTTCCTTCAGCATCAGCGCGGCACCGCCCTCTTCCGGCGGCGGTGCACCTTCCTCGGCCGGCTGGAAGATCAGCATCACCTGGCCCGGCAGGTCCTTCTTCATCGACACCAGTGCCTCGGCCACGCCCAGCAGGGTGGCGGTGTGCGCGTCATGGCCGCAGGCATGCATCACGCCCACGGTCTGGCCGCGGTACTGGTCGGTGGCCTTGGAGGCGAACGGCAGCCCGGTCTGTTCGGTTACCGGCAGCGCGTCCATGTCCGCACGCAGCGCGATCTTCGGGCCGGGCTTGCCGCCTTCGATGATCGCCACCACGCCGTGGTGGGCGATGCCGGTCTTCGGCTTCAAGCCCATCGCACGCAGGCGCTTGGCGACCTCGGCCGAGGTGCGCGCCTCGCGGTTGGACAGTTCCGGGTGCTGATGGAAGTCGCGGCGCCATTCAACCACCTTGGCCTGCAGGCGCTGGGCAGCAGCGGTCACTTCGGGGCGTTGCCCGGCCTGGGCGTGGGCAACGGCCGGCAGGGCCAGCAGCAGGGCGGACAGCAGCAGCGAACGGCGCATCGCAATCTCCACAGCAAGAGGGGTCCAGCTGAATGTAGGGCAACACCGCCGCCACGGGAACCTCCGTGGCCGGATCCGGTCTTAGCGCCCGTCCCATCCGTCATGCAGGAAACGTGATGTGGCGCAGGTATGCTTTGCGCATTGCCAACCGGGGCCGCGCCCCGTCCAGCCCTCTTGGAGTCCTTGAATGTCACGTGTTTGGAAGATCGTGCTGCTGGTCGTGGCGGTACTGGTGCTGGCCGTGGTCGGCCTGCGCGTACTCGGCGGGGGCAAGGACAAGGCCGGTAGCCCGGCGGCAGCTGCGCGCCAGGGCGGTGAAGACCCGGATGCCGGCCCGGTGCCGGTGACCGTGGTGGATGCGGCACGCCAGGACGTGCCGGTCTATGCCAGCGCGCTGGGTACGGTGACCGCAATGAACACCGTCACCGTCAGCCCGCAGGTTGGCGGCCAGCTGATGAGCCTGAATTTCCGCGAAGGCCAGGAAGTGAAGAAGGGCGATGTGCTGGCGGTGATCGACCCGCGCACCGCCCAGGCCAGCTATGACCAGGCCGTGGCCTCCAAGCGCCAGAACGAGGCGCTGCTGGCCACCGCGCGTTCCAACTACCAGCGCTCGAACGCGCCGGAGTATCGCCAGTTCGTCGCCAAGACCGATCTGGATACACAGCGAAACCAAGTGGCACAGTACGAAAGCGCAGTCGCGGCGAACGAGGCCAGCATGCGCTCGGCGCAGGTGCAGCTGCAGTACACCAAGGTCACCGCGCCGATCACCGGCATCGCTGGCATCCGCGCGGTCGACGCCGGCAACGTGGTCAACGCCGGCACCGCGCTGGTCACGCTGACCCAGATCCATCCGATCCACGTGCTGTTCAACCTGCCCGAGCGCCAGCTCGGCGATGTGCGCCAGGCGCAGGCCGCCGGTGCGGTACCCGTCGCGGCACTGGACCGCGCCGATTCGCACGTGCTGTCCGGCGACGGCAAGCTTGACGTGGTCGACAACCTGATCAGTGCCGACAGCGGCACGTTCAAGGCGCGCGCGATCTTCGACAACACCGACAACGGCCTGTGGCCGGGCCAGTTCGTCAACGTGCGCATGCAGCTGCGCACGATTGCCGGTGGCGTGGTCATTCCGACCCAGGCCGTACTGCGTGGCCCGGACGGCGAGTACGTCTATGTGGTGCAGGGCGACAACACGGTGAAGATGCAGACCGTGCGCAGCGGCGTGGAAGTGGGTGACAGCCAGGTGCAGATCGCCGAGGGCCTGAAGGGCGGCGAGCGGGTGGTCAGTGAAGGCCAGTTCCGCTTGAAGCCGGGCAGCAAGGTCACCGCGCTGAAGCCGGGCGAAACCCCGGCGGTGCCGACCGAAGCCGAGCTGAAGGCCGCCGAGCAGAAGAACGGCGGCGGTGGCCGTCGTGGCGGCGGCCCGCGCTGAGCGCAGGCTACCGACCTCCCTCGCGCCGGCAAGCCTGCCGGCGCCGACATTGAAGTGCCAGCAAGGATCAGTCCGTGGGCTTTTCGACGATCTTCATCCGCCGCCCCATCGCCACCTCGCTGCTGATGGCGGGCCTGTTGCTGCTGGGCATCCTCGGTTACCGCAAGCTGCCGGTGTCGGCGCTGCCGGAAATCGATGCGCCCAGCCTGGTGGTCACCACCCAGTACCCCGGCGCCAACGCCACCACCATGGCCTCGCTGGTCACCACGCCGCTGGAGCGCCAGTTCGGGCAGATCTCCGGGCTGGAGCTGATGACCTCCGACTCGTCGGCCGGGTTGTCCACGATCATCCTGCAGTTCTCGATGGACCGCGACATCGACATCGCCGCGCAGGACGTGCAGGCGGCGATCCGCCAGGCCACCCTTCCCTCGTCGCTGCCCTACCAGCCGGTCTACAACCGGGTGAACCCGGCCGACGCGGCCATCGTCACCCTGAAACTGACCTCTGACACGCGCCCGCTGCGCGACGTCAACAATTACGCCGACTCGATCCTGGCCCAGCGCCTGTCGCAGGTGCAGGGCGTCGGCCTGGTCTCGATTGCCGGCAACGTGCGCCCGGCCGTG
Source organism: Stenotrophomonas sp. 80084_Sma (assembly GCF_056481995.1). Taxonomy (NCBI): domain Bacteria; kingdom Pseudomonadati; phylum Pseudomonadota; class Gammaproteobacteria; order Lysobacterales; family Lysobacteraceae; genus Stenotrophomonas; species Stenotrophomonas sp. 80084_Sma. Next base: position 4,369,295 of record NZ_CM151177.1, read on the forward strand.
CGCATCCAGGTCAATCCGGCGCAGCTGTCGAACATGGGCCTGACCCTGGAACAGCTGCGCAGCGCGCTCACCCAGGCCAACGTCAATGCGCCCAAGGGCTCGTTGAACGGCAAGACCCAGTCCTACAGCATCGGCACCAACGACCAGCTGGCCAGCGCCGCCGAGTACCGCGACACCATCATCAGCTACAAGAACGGCCGCCCGGTGCGGCTGTCCGACGTGGCCGACGTGGTCGACGGCGTGGAGAACGACCAGCTGGCGGCCTGGGCCGATGGCAAGCCGGCGGTGCTGCTGGAAGTGCGCCGCCAGCCGGGCGCCAACATCGTGCAGACCGTCGAGCGCATCCGCGCGATCCTGCCGCAGCTGCAGGGCGTGCTGCCGGCCGACGTGCACCTGGAGATCTTCAACGACCGCACCGAGACCATCCGCGCCTCGGTGCATGAGGTGCAGTTCACCCTGATCCTGACCATCGGCCTGGTGGTGGCGGTGATCTTCGTGTTCCTGCGCCGCCTGTGGGCCACGATCATTCCCTCGGTGGCGGTGCCGTTGTCGCTGGCCGGCACCTTCGCGGTGATGGCCTTTGCCGGCATGTCGCTGGACAACCTCTCGCTGATGGCGCTGGTGGTGGCCACCGGCTTCGTGGTCGACGATGCGATCGTGATGATCGAGAACATCGTGCGTTACATCGAGCAGGGCAAGAGTGGCAAGGAAGCGGCCGAAATCGGTGCGCGCCAGATCGGCTTCACCGTGCTGTCGCTGACCGTTTCGCTGGTGGCGGTGTTCCTGCCGCTGCTGCTGATGCCCGGCGTCACCGGCCGCCTGTTCCACGAGTTCGCGTGGGTGCTGAGCATCGCCGTCGTGCTGTCGATGCTGATCTCGCTGACGCTGACCCCGATGATGTGCGCCTACCTGCTCAAGCCCGACGCCTTGCCCGAAGGCGAGGACGCACATGAGCGTGCGGCGGCGGCCGGCAAGCAGAACCTGTGGACGCGCACCGTCGGCCTGTACGAGCGCAGCCTGGACTGGGTGCTGGACCACCAGCGCCTGACCCTGGCCGTGGCCGGCGGCGCACTGGTGCTGACCGTGCTGCTGTACGTGCTGATTCCCAAGGGCCTGCTGCCCGAACAGGACACCGGCCTGATCACCGGCGTGGTCCAGGCTGACCAGAACATCGCCTTCCCGCAGATGGAGCAGCGCACCAAGCAGGTGGCCGAAGCGCTGCGCCAGGACCCGGACGTGACCGGCGTGTCAGCCTTCATCGGCGCGGGCAGCATGAATCCCACGCTCAACCAGGGCCAGCTGTCGATCGTGCTGAAGGAACGCGGCGAGCGCGACGGCCTGGACAAGATCCTGCCGCGCCTGCAGAAGGCCGTCGCCGGTATTCCGGGCGTGGCCCTGTACCTGAAGCCGGTCCAGGACGTGACCCTGGATACCCGCGTGGCCGCCACCGAGTACCAGTACTCGCTGTCGGACGTCGATCCGGCGACCGTGGCCACCCAGGCCACACGCCTGACCGAAGCGCTGCGCAAGCGCCCGGAACTGGCCGACGTCGACAACAACCTGTCCAACCAGGGCCGCGCGCTTGAACTGAACATCGACCGCGACAAGGCCAGCGTGCTGGGCGTGCCGATGCAGACCATCGACGACACCCTCTACGATGCGTTCGGCCAGCGCCAGATCTCGACCATCTTCACCGAACTCAACCAGTATCGGGTTGTGCTGGAAGTGGCGCCGGAGTTCCGCACCAGCACCGCGCTCATGGAACAGCTGGCCGTTGCCTCCAATGGTGCCGGTGCACTGACCGGCACCAATGCCACCAGTTTCGGCCAGGTCACCTCGTCGAACTCATCGACGGCTACCGGCATCGGCGCGCAGAACACCGGTATCACCGTCGGCGCGGGCAGCATCATTCCGCTGTCGGCACTGGCCGAAGGCAAGGTCAGCAGTGCGCCGCTGGTGGTCAGCCATCAGCAGCAACTGCCGGCAGTGACGGTCTCGTTCAACGTGGCGCCGGGCTATTCGCTGTCCGACGCCGTGCGTGCAATCCAGGAGACCAAGGACAGCCTGGACATGCCCACCCACCTGCATGCCGAATTCATCGGCAAGGCCGCCGAATTCACCGGCAGCCAGACCGATGTGGTGTGGCTGCTGCTGGCCTCGCTGGTGGTGATCTACATCGTGCTGGGCGTGCTCTACGAGAGCTACATTCACCCGATCACGATCATCTCCACGCTGCCGCCGGCCGGTGTCGGCGCGCTGCTGGCACTGATGCTGTGCGGGCTGAGCCTGTCCGTGGACGGCATCGTCGGCATCGTGCTGCTGATCGGCATCGTCAAGAAGAACGGCATCATGATGGTGGACTTCGCGATCGAGGCGCGCCGCGCCGGCGCCAACGCGCATGAAGCGATCCGCCGCGCCTGCCTGCTGCGCTTCCGCCCGATCATGATGACCACCGCCGCGGCCATGCTCGGTGCACTGCCGCTGGCGCTGGGCACCGGCATCGGCTCGGAACTGCGCCGCCCGCTGGGCATCGCCATCGTCGGTGGCCTGCTGCTGTCGCAGCTGGTCACCCTGTACACCACGCCGGTGATCTACCTGTATATGGAGCGCTTCTCCGAATGGCTGGCCCGCCGCCGCGAGCAGCGCGCACTGCGCGACGGTTCGCTGCAGGAGCCGCAGGCATGATCCACGCCCCGCTGCTGCGGGGGGCCGCACGATGAACCTGTCCGGCCCCTTCATCCGCCGTCCGATCGGCACCGCGCTGCTGGCCATCGGCCTGTTCATGGTCGGCCTGATCTGCTATCTGCGGCTGGGCGTGTCGGCACTGCCGAACATCGAGATCCCGGTGATCTTCGTGCACGCCAGCCAGTCCGGTGCCGATGCGGCAACCATGGCCTCCACGGTCACCGCGCCGCTGGAACGTCATCTCGGCCAGCTGCCGGGCATCGACCGCATGCGCTCGTCGAGCTCGGAAGGCAGCTCGCTGGTGTTCATGATCTTCCAGAGCGGCCACAACATCGATTCGGCCGCGCTGGACGTACAGACCGCGATCAATTCGGCGCAGGCCGACCTGCCCTCGGGCATGGGCTCGCCGATGTACCAGAAGGCGAACCCGAACGACGACCCGGTGATCGCCATCGCGCTGACTTCGCAGACGCAGTCGGCCGACGAGCTGTACAACGTCGCCGATTCGCTGCTGGCGCAGCGCATCCGCCAGATCAGCGGTGTTGCTTCGGTCGACATCGCCGGTGCCTCGACGCCGGCGGTGCGTGTGGACGTCAACCTGCGCCTGATGAACGCACTCGGCCTGACCGCCGATGACCTGCGCAACGCGGTGCGTGCGGCCAACGTGACCTCACCCACCGGCTTCCTCAGCGATGGCAACACCACCACCGCGATCATCGCCAACGATTCGGTGGCACGCGCCGCCGACTTCGCCGACCTGGTGGTCAAGACCCAGGGCGATGGCCGGGTGATCCGGCTGAAGGACATCGCCAACGTCTACGACGGCCAGCAGGATGCCTACCAGGCCGCGTGGTTCGACCACAAGCCGGCGGTGGTGATGTACGTGTTCACCCGCGCCGGCGCCAACATCGTGGAGACCGTGGACCGGGTCAAGGCACAGATCCCCGCGCTGCGCGACTACCTGCAGCCGGGCACCACGATGACGCCGTACTTCGACCGTACGCCGACCATCCGCTCGTCGCTGCATGAAGTGCAGATCACTCTGCTGATCAGCCTGGCGATGGTGGTGCTGACCATGGCGCTGTTCCTGCGCCGGCTGGCACCCACGCTGATCGCCGCAGTGACCGTGCCGCTGTCGCTGGCCGGTGCCGCGCTGGTGATGTACGTGATGGGTTTCACCCTGAACAACCTGAGCCTGCTGGCGCTGGTGATCGCGATCGGCTTCGTGGTCGACGATGCGATCGTGGTGATCGAGAACATCATGCGCCACCTCGACGAAGGCATGCCGCGGATGCAGGCAGCGCTGACCGGCGCGCGCGAGATCGGCTTCACCATCGTCTCGATCACCGCCTCGCTGGTGGCGGTGTTCATCCCGCTGCTGTTCGCCAGCGGCATGATGGGCGCGTTCTTCCGCGAGTTCACCGTCACCCTGGTGGCGGCCATCGTGGTCTCGATGATCGTCTCGCTGACCCTGACCCCGGCGCTGTGCAGCCGCTTCCTCAGCGCCCACGACCACACGGCGCCGCCGTCGCGCTTCGGCCGCTGGCTGGATGCCGGCCACGAGCGCATGCTGCGCATCTACACCGTGTTCCTGGATTTCTCTCTGCGCCATGCGCTGCTGCTGTCGCTGACGCCGCTGCTGCTGATCGGTGCCACCGTCTTCCTGTTCGGCGCGGTGAAGAAGGGCGCGTTCCCGCCGCAGGACACCGGCCTGATCTGGGGCCGCGCCAACTCCAGCGCCACCGTATCCTTCGAGGACATGGTCGCCCGCCAGCGCCGCATCACCGACATGCTGATGGCCGACCCGGCGGTGAAGACCGTGGGTGTCCGCCTGGGCAGCGGTCGCCAGGGCTCCAGCGCACAGTTCAACGTCGAGCTGAAATCACGCAAGGAAGGCCGCCGCGAAACCACCGCACATGCCCTGGCGCGACTGAGCGCCAAGGCCGACCGCTACCCCGACCTGCAGCTGCGCCTGCGCGCGATCCAGGACCTGCCCAGCAACGATGGCGGTGGCTCCAGCCAGGGCGCGCAGTACCGCATCTCGCTGCAGGGCAATGACCTGGCGTCACTGCAGGAATGGCTGCCCAAGCTGCAGGCGGAGCTGAAGAAGAACCCGAAGCTGCGCGACGTCGGCACCGATGTGGACAATGCCGGGCTGCGCCAGAACATCGAGATCGACCGTGCCAAGGCCGCCCGCCTGGGTGTTTCGGTCGGCGCCATCGACGGCGCCCTGTACGGTGCGTTCGGCCAGCGCCAGATCTCGACCATCTATTCGGACATCAACCAGTACAGCGTGGTGGTCAACGCCCTGCCCTCGCAGACCGCTACGCCGGCGGCGCTGGACGAGGTGCATGTGCGTGCGCGCAACGGCGACATGGTGCCGCTCACGGCGGTGGCCAAGCAGGTGCCGGGGCTGGCGCCTTCGCAGATCACCCATGAGAACCAGTACACGACGATGGACCTCAGCTACAACCTGGCGCCGAACGTGAGCATGGGCGAGGCCAAGGCGATCATCGACGCGACCGTGGCCGGCATGCGCATGCCCGGCGACATCCGCCTGGCTGATGACGCCGGCTTCGGCTTCAACTCCGACCCCAGCGACATGCTGATCCTGGTGTTTGCCGCGATCCTGACCGTGTACCTGGTGCTGGGCATGCTGTACGAGAGCCTGATCCACCCGGTCACCATCCTGTCCACGCTGCCGGCGGCGGGCGTGGGTGCGCTGCTGGCGTTGTTCGGCACCAGTACCGAACTGTCGGTGATCTCGATGATCGCGCTGGTGCTGCTGATCGGCATCGTCAAGAAGAACGCGATCATGATGATCGACTTCGCGCTGGTGGCGCAGCGGGAACATGGGCTGGCACCGCGCGAAGCGGCACGCGAGGCCAGCATCGTGCGCTTCCGCCCGATCATGATGACCACGATGGTGGCGATCCTGGCGGCGGTGCCGCTGGCGATCGGCCTCGGCGAAGGGTCCGAGCTGCGTCGTCCGCTGGGTATCGCGATGATCGGCGGCCTGCTGTTCTCGCAGAGCCTGACCCTGCTCAGCACGCCGGCGCTGTACGTGATCTTCTCCTGCCTGGCCGAGCGCTGGCGCGCACGTCGCGCACGCAGGCGCGAAGCGAAGCTGCTCAAGCGCGCGCAACGGGCGTAGAAGGGCCCATCCACGCAGGGCGTGGATCTACTGGTAGCGCCGGCCGCTGGCCGGTGTTCTCCGTACAGCCAATCTGCCGGCCAGCGGCCGGCACTACCGTGGGAGCGGATGGTGGGTACGAACCGTGGGCACGGATGGTGGGTGCGGACCGTTGGTCCGCATACCTCCGGGTTTGACGCACGGTAACGAAAAGAGAACAATTCTCATCCAGCCATGGTCCTGCGCCCCTTCGCGGCGCCCCGCTGCCATCTCCGGCCAGCCTGCGTGATCCCAGCCACTGCCCCTTCCCCCACCCGTGGGCGGATGGCCTGTGGCCGTCCGTCGAGGACCACCATCGATGCTGCCTTCCCGTTCTCCCCGCCTGGCCCTGCTGGCCATCGCCCTGTCAGCCGCCTGCGCTGCCCATGCCGAAGCGCCGGCCGTCAGCCGTAACGCCACCGATCTGGATGCGGTGAAGGTCACCGCCGAACGCACCCATACCGACGCTGGCGCACTGGGCGACCGCGCCCTGCGCGACACTCCGTTCGCGATCACCGCTGTTGGCCGCGAGCAGATCGAGCAGCGCCAGGTGGTCTCGCTGGGCGAAGCCTTCCTGCTCGACCCTTCGGTCAGCACCCAGGTCAGCGCCTATGCCAGTGGCTGGAGCTCGCCCATCCGCAACCGCGGGCTGGAGCTGAACTACGACAGCTACCGGGTCAATGGCCTGCAGGTCTCTTCCTGGGGCACCGAATGGCCGCTGGAAGTGATGGAACAGGTCGATCTGCTGAAAGGCCCGGGCGGATTCCTGTATGGCTTCGGCACCCCCGGCGGCATCGTCAATTACATCACCAAGAAGCCGACGGACACGCCCACCTTCTCCGCCCAGCTGGGCTGGCGCGAACAGGGCATCGTCAGCGGCGGCATCGACGTTGGCGGCCGCTTCGGCAACGAGCAGATGTTCGGCTACCGCTTCAACGCCTTCCAGGAAAAGGGTGAGACCTTCAACGGCGGGCATGTCGATCGCAAGGTAGGCGCGCTGTCGCTGGACGCGCGCCTGAGCGATGCGCTCACCTGGACCTTCGACGGAGTGTTCCAGTCGCGCGACCTGCGCGAGGAATCACCGCAGTACTACTTCCGTGGCCTGACCTCGTTGCCGCGGCCGATCGCCGGAGATACCGACAACAGCGTGCCCGGCACCTACTACGACACACGCTCCAGCCTGCTGTCGACCGGCTTGAACTGGCAGATCAACAGCGACTGGAAAGCCAGCCTGAGTTACGGCGTCACCACCTCGTGGAATGACGTCAACAAGATCTTCGCCTACATCGACGATCTCAACGGCGACTACGACGTCAACGTCTACGAACTGGGTGGCAAGAGCGAGTGGAAGCTGGCCCAGGCGATGCTGCAGGGCAGCTTCCGCACCGGCCCCCTTCAGCATCAGGTGGTGGCGGGCATCAGCCACCAGACCGGACTGGGGTGGGACCGCCCCTACGAGTGGAACCTGATTGGCCGCGCCAACCTGTACCAGCGCCATGCCATCCGCCACGACGCCGTTGGTTCGCGGGTGATGACCCGCGGCGACGAGACGGTGCAGCAGGCGGTGTTCGCAAGCGATACGGTGAACCTCGGCAGCGGCTGGTCGGTGCTGGCGGGCTGGCGCTACAACGACTTCGAAACCAAGGGGCGATACCACACCTACCCGGTCACCCCGACCTACGCCGTGATGTTCAAGCCCAGCGAGGCGGTCACCCTTTACGCCAGCTACATCGAGTCGCTCGAAGCGGGCAGCCGCGTAGGCAACAGCTACATCAACGCCGGTGACGTGCTCGATCCCACCATCAGCAAGCAGTACGAGATCGGGGCCAAGGTCGAAGCGGCGCGTTGGAATGCGAACGTGGCCGCGTTCCGGCTGGAACGTGGTGCCAACATCGATGAGCTCACGCCGGCCGGCAAGCGCCTGGTGCAGGACGGCATCACGCTGTACGAAGGCATTGAAGCCAGTGCCGACCTGCACCTCAACGATGCACTGACCGTCGGCGGCGGCGTGACCTGGCTGGATCCGACCTACGACAAGCTGTCCCCGGGCAGTGCCGCACAGGAAGGCAACCGCACCGCCGGTGCTGCGCGCTGGAGCGGGGTACTGCACGCCACCTACCAGCTGCCGTGGGTAGACGGCTTGGAAACCTACGCCGCCGTGCGCTACTACGGCGATGTCTGGTATGACGCCGACAACACCCTGAAGCTGCCTGACTACACGCTGGTGAATGCAGGCATCGGCTATCGCCTGCTGGCGTCCGGCCATCCGGTGACCCTGCGTGCCAGCGTCGAGAACCTGGCCAACCGGAAGTACTGGTCCAACGCCGGCGCCGGCCTGCCGCGCACGTTCGCGGTGAGCGTGCGCTGGGAGATGTAAGGTGCCGGTCCCCGCCGTCCATGCGGACGACGGGCCCGCACATGGACGGTGGGTGCGGACCGTTGGTCCGCACTCCATATTTCACCCCGCACCCGCAATAATGGTGGGAGACCCTTCCACCGAGCCTGCATGCCCGCCCGCGAATCCCGCCTCAGCCGCCTGTGGGCCCACGAAAAGGCCAGTTATGGCCTTCGGGTGTTCATCGCCCTGACCGCAGCGCTTGCCGTGTGCTGGCAGCTGGACGCGCTCACTGCCCTGCCCGGCGTGTTCCTCGGCATCATCGCCAGCGCCATCGCCGAGACCGATGACAACTGGTGGGGCCGTACCAAGGCGGTACTGCTGTCGCTGCTGTGCTTCTGCCTCGCCGCCGCTTCGGTGATCTGGCTGTTCCCCTGGCCATGGATCTTCATCGGCGCGCTGGCGCTGTCCACCTTCGGGTTGACCCTGCTGGGTGCGCTCGGCGAGCGCTATGCGTCCATCGCCCAGGCCACGGTAACGCTGGCGATCTACACCATGATCGGGCTGGAGCAGCATGGCGCCAGCGACCTGCACAGCGCGCTGGACGCGGTCAGCCACCTGCTGGCCGGTGCGGTCTGGTACGGCCTGCTGTCGATCCTGTGGACCGCACTGTTCGCCAACCGTCCGGTACGCGAACGCGTGGCGCGACTGTACGTTGAACTGGGCCGCTACCTGCAGTTGAAGGCAACACTGTTCGAGCCGGTGCGCGAGGCCGACCTGCAGCGTCGCCAGCTCGACCTGGCCGAACAGAACCGGCGCGTGGTCGGTGCATTGAATGAAGCCAAGACCGCGATCCTGGCCCGCTTCGGCCGTTCCGGGCGGCCCGGCGTGAACTCCGGCCTGTACCTGCGCCTCTATTACATGGCACAGGATTTCCACGAGCGCGCCAGCTCCTCGCACTACCCCTACGGTGCGCTGGTCGATGCCTTCTTCCACAGCGATGTGCTGTACCGCTGCCAGCGCCTGCTCGACCTGCAGGGGCAGGCCTGCGCACGGCTGGGCGAGGCGATCCGCCTGCGCCGTCCGTTCGTGTATGGCGAAAGCAACCAGCAGGCCGGGCGCGACCTGGCCGATGCGCTGGCCTATCTGCGCGACCAGCAGCGGCCGCAGTGGCAGCGACTGCTTGGCTCGCTGGATCTACTCGTGCACAACCTGCGCAGCATCGAGCGCCGCCTGCTGGATGCGGAGCGCTCCGAGGCCAGCCTGGACAACGTCGATACCCGCCTGCGCGACAGCAACCCGCACACCCTGCGCGAGATGGGCGTGCGCGTGCGCCAGCAGCTCACGCCCGGCTCGGTCCTGTTCCGCCACGGCCTGCGCATGGCATTGGCCCTGATCGCCGGCTTCGCGGCAATCCGCTTGTTCAATGCACAGAACGGCTCGTGGGTGCTGCTGACCATCGTGTTCGTGTGCCGCCCCAACTTCGGCGCGACCCGCCAGCGCCTTGCACAACGCATCGTCGGCACCGTGGCCGGCCTGGTGCTCACGTGGGCACTGCTGCAGCTGTTCCCGCAACTGCACGTGCAGCTGCTGATCGCGCTGCTGTCGGCGCTGCTGTTCTTCTTCACCCGCACCGACCGCTACCTGGTGGCGTCGGCGGCGATCACGGTGATGGCCCTGACCTGCTTCAACCTGATCGGCGACGGCTTCGTGCTGATCGTGCCGCGCATGGTCGATACGCTGCTGGGTTGTGCGATCGCCGCCGCGGCCGCCTTCCTGATCCTGCCCGACTGGCAGGGCCGGCAGCTGCATCTTGTGCTGGCGCGGGTGCTGGACACCGCCGCGCGCTATCTGGATTCGGTGCTGGGCCAGTACCGCAGCGGCATGCGTGACGATCTGGCCTACCGCATCGCCCGCCGCGATATGCACAACGCCGACGCCGCGCTGTCCACCGCGTTGTCGAACATGCTGCGTGAGCCCGGCCATGTGCGCCGCAATCTGGATGCCGGCTTCCACTTCCTGGCGCTGTCCAACACACTGCTCGGGCACCTGTCGGCCCTGGGTGCGCACCGCGACCAGGTGGACAGCTACGCCGGCGATCCGCTGGCGCTGGCTGCCGGTGAGCGCGTGCGCAAGGCGCTGCAGCAGCTGGCGACGGCCCTGAGCGCTCGGCAACCGGTCGCGGAAGAGGACAATGATGCCGACCGCGCGGTGGCCGCCGAACTGGAACAGATCGACGAGGCGATGCCGCCGAAGCTGCAGCTGATCCGCACGCAGATGGCGCTGGTGCTGCGGATGCTGCCGAAGGTGCGGGCGGCGGCGAATGAGGCGGTGACCAGCCTGACCTGATCCCTCATCGCTGGTCGGACATTCCATCCACGCATGGCGTGGATCTACTGCACCGCGTGCAACCGTGTGTTGCGTATGGCGATGCGCCCCGATCACGTTCCCGCGCGGATACTGGGCGATCCCTGCTCCCCCGGATTCCCCATGAAGATTGAACTCTCCGGCCGTACCGCGCTGGTCACCGCCTCCACCGCCGGCATCGGCCTGGCGATTGCCCAGGGCCTGGCCAACGCGGGCGCGCGGATCATTCTCAACGGCCGCAGCACCGACAGCGTCGAACGCGCCCGCCAGCGCCTGCTCGCCGCCGTTCCGGGTGCCGACGTGCTCGGCGTGGCCGCCGACCTCTCCGATGCGGCCGGCGTCGACACGCTGCTGACAGGCCTGCCCAAGGTCGACATCCTGGTCAACAACGCCGGCATTTTCGGCCCCGAGGACTTCTTCGAGACCGAAGACGCGACCTGGGAACGCTACTGGCAGACCAACGTGATGTCCGGCGTGCGCCTGTCGCGGGCACTGTTGCCGGCCATGGTCGATGCCGGCTGGGGTCGCGTACTGTTCATCTCATCCGAATCGGCACGCAACATTCCGGCCGACATGATCCACTACGGTGTCAGCAAGACCGCGCAGCTGTCGCTGTCGCGCGGCCTGGCCAAGCGCGTGGCCGGCAGCGGCGTCACCGTCAACGCGGTGTTGCCCGGCCCGACCCTGTCCGACGGTTTCGCGGCGATGTTCGAAGATGAACGCCAGCGCAGCGGCAAGCCACTGGAGCAGATCGGCCGCGAGTTCGTGATGGCACACCGGCCGTCTTCGGTGATCCAGCGCACCGCCACGGTCGAGGAAGTGGCCAACATGGTGGTGTATCTGGCCTCGCCGCAGGCCTCGGCGACCTCCGGCGCAGCGCTGCGCGTGGATGGCGGCGTGGTCGACGATATCGTCTGAGACCTATCAAGGTGTGCGGACCAACGGTCCGCACCCACAGTTGTGGGGCTTCAGTAGATCCACGCCATGCGTGGATGCATCCCGCCATGGTCCCGGCGGATAGGCAGGAATGCTAGGCTGCGCCGGTCAAGGAGGCTCCATGTCCGGTCACAACCAGTTCGCCCTGCTGCGCCAGCGCCGTTTCCTGCCGTTCTTCGTCGTCCAGGCGCTCGGAGCGTTCAACGACAACGTGTACCGGCAGGCGATCATCAGCATGTTGCTGTTCATGGCCGTACCGGAGGAAGAACTGGGGCTGTACGCCACGCTGGCACCGGCCATCTTCATCCTGCCGTACTTCCTGTTCTCGGCGCTGGCCGGGCAGATCGCCGACAAACTGGAAAAATCGCGGCTGATCGTGATCACCACCACCATGGAGATCGTGATCATGTCGCTGGCCGGCACCGGCTTCCTCACTCAGAGCCTGCCGGTGCTGCTGGTCGCCCTGTTCTGCACCGGCATGCAGTCGACCCTGTTCGGCCCGGTGAAGTACTCGGTGCTGCCGTCGGTGCTCAAGCCCGAAGAGCTGACCGGTGGCAACGGCCTGGTTGAAATGGGCACCTCGATGTCGATCCTGTCCGGCATGATCGTCGGCGGCCTGGTGTTCACCGTTGCCGGCAGCCACGGTACGGTGGTGGCGGCCTGCGCGATCATCGGCCTGGCGATCTGCGGCAACATCGCCGCGCGCCTGATTCCCAAGGTCGATGCCGGCGACCCGAACCTGAAGATCAACTGGAACCCGCTGCCCGAATCACTGGCGGTGCTGCGCATGGCGCGCCAGCAGAAGGCGGTGCGCAATTCAATCCTGGGCGTGTCCTGGTTCTGGTTCGTCGGCACCGTGCTGACCTCGCAGCTGCCGGCCTATGCCGTGACCAACCTCGGCGGTGAGCCGACCCTGTATATCTTTGCCCTGGCCCTGTTCTCGGTCGGCACCGGCATCGGTTCGCTGCTGTGCGAGAAGCTGTCGGCACGCACGGTGGAAATCGGCCTGGTGCCGCTGGGTGCGTTCGGCATGACCGCGTTCCTGCTCGACCTGTATTTCGCCCGCAGCGGCGAAGCGACCGTGCACGGACTGACCATCGGGACGTTCCTGCAGCAGCCGGGCAGCATCCGCATCGTCATCGACCTGATCGGCATCGGCCTGTTCACCGGCATCTTCGTGGTGCCGCTGTTCGCGCTGATCCAGAGCCGCACGCCGAAGGCGCAGATGTCGCGCGTGTTTGCGGCGCTGAACATCCAGAACTCCGGCTTCATCGTCGGCGCAGCCCTGCTGTCGCTGGCCGCGCACAAGCTGCTGCACTGGACCATCCCGCAGCAGTTCCTGGCGCTGGCCATCGCCAACGCACTGGTGGCGATCTACATCTTCACCATCGTCCCCGAATTCCTGATGCGCTTCCTCAGCTGGCTGATGGTGCGCACCCTGTACCGCCTGCGCCCGCACGGCATCGAGGCCAACGTGCCCGACGAGGGCGCCGCGCTGCTGGTCTGCAACCATGTCAGCTACATGGACGCACTGATCCTGTCGGCGACGATCCCGCGCCCGGTGCGCTTCGTCATGTACTACAAGATCTTCAACATCCCGGTGATGCGCTGGATCTTCCGGACCGCCAAGGCGATCCCGATCGCCGGTGCGCGCGAAGACCCGGCGCTGATGCAGCGCGCGTTCGATGACATCGACGCTGCGCTGGCCGAAGGCGAGCTGGTCTGCATCTTCCCGGAAGGCGCGCTGACCAAGGATGGTGCGATGGCACCGTTCAAGTCCGGCGTCGAGAAGATCCTCGAACGGCGGCCGGTGCCGGTGGTGCCGATGGCGCTGCGCGGCATGTGGTCGAGCATGTGGAGCCGGCGCGACAGCCGCCTGGGCCGCATGCGCGTGCCGCGCCGTTTCCGCGCCACCGTCGAGGTGGTGGCGGCAGCGGCCGTGGATGGCCACAGCACCAGCGCACCGGTGCTGGAGGCCCAGGTGCGGGCCCTGCGCGGCGATCACGCCTGACGAGATGGGCCCGCCGAGCGGGCCCAGCGGACTCCCCCACATACGTCATCGTCCAGTGGTGTACGCGACATGTCGTGACTGTAAACGCATACATGCAACGCAGGTTGCGGTAGATTACGCACCCACAAGGGGGGAGGTCCGGCCGATTCATCATGGCCGGCCACCAAGGAATGGAGTCTCGCTTTGAATCAACCACCACCGCTCAGCCGTCCGGTCTACATCCCCAACCATCTGGTCTGGGCGATCCTGACGACGCTGTTCTGCTGCCTGCCGTTGGGCGTGGTGTCGATCGTGTACGCCTCCCAGGTCGATGGCCGCCGCGCGGCCGGCGACCTGCCGGGGGCCTACAGTGCGTCGCGCAAGGCGGGCTGGTGGGCGGTGGCTTCGGCCGTGGCCCTGCCGGTCCTGTTGCTGTTGTGGTTCGGGCTGTTCGGCGGCTTGGCCGTACTGGGCGCTCTTTCCGACCAATGATTCACCACCACCACCCATCAAGGAGCTTGAACCCATGAATACTGCTACTCCGCAGGTCCCGAACAACCTGGTCTGGGCGATCCTGACCACCCTGTTCTGCTGCCTGCCGGCCGGCATCGTGTCGATCGTCTACGCCGCCCAGGTCAACGGCAAGCTGGCGGCCGGCGACATCGCCGGCGCCCAGGACTCCGCCGCCAAGGCCAAGAAGTGGGCCATGTGGTCGGCCATCGCCTGGGTCGTGCTGGTCGTGCTTTACGTGCTGTTCTTCGTTGTGCTCGGCGGCATGGGCGCGATGAGCAACGGCAACTACTGATACGCCTGGACGGATCCGGCGCCTGCGCCGGATCCGTTGTTGCATGTCCGCGCTTCCCGCTCGTTCCCGACTCGCCCGCTGGGCACCGCTGCTGGTTTCCGCCGGCCTGGCCGTGGGTGCCACGGTGGTGCTGCGCAACGTCAATCCGTATGTCGCCGGCAATCCCCTGCCGAGCTGCCCGCTGTACGCGCTGACCGGCCTGTACTGCCCGGGCTGTGGCAGCACGCGCTGCCTGTATTCCCTGGTCCACTTCGACCTGCCCGGCGCGATGGCGATGAACCCGCTGCTGGTCATCAGCCTGCCGTTCCTGTTGTTGATGCTGCTGAACATCGCCGGCATCCGCCCGCGTGTGCTCGACCCGCTGATGCGGGTGCTGGCCAATCCCGTGTTCTGGCTCTGGGTGCTGCCCGGGTATGCGCTGCTGCGCAACCTGCCGTGGGCGCCGTTCACCGCACTGGCACCGATCTAGGTTTCCAGCCAACGGCGCAGCCCCTCGTGGTGGGCGGCGTTTGTCGATCATGGGGTTGGCCGGGCGGGATGGGTTTGCGGGGGACGCCGTGAATCCGTCCGTGGAGGCTTGGCCGCGGCATCCATGCCGCGGACACCCCCGCAAACCCATCCCGCCCGGCCACGGACAGTTTCCGTGTGCGTCCACCACGGAAAAGAAAGAGAAGATCAAAAGCGAAAGCGGAAGCGGATCGCTTCGCTCTGCATCCACGCATGGCGTGGATCTACCGTGTCGACCAAGGTCGACACCTACCAACAGCCGCGGGAATCTGTCGGGGGTGGGGCGGTGTGGGGCTGCAGGACCGTTGGCGCCATGGGCCCGAGGCATGCCTCGGGCGGGTTGGGCAGGAGGCCCAACCCCGGTCTTGCCGTGTGCGCAGGACAGCGCACACGAGCAAGGCGCCATCGAGCCCCCAAGGACGGGTTTACGGCGTGTCCTGCAGCCCCACACCGCCCCGCCCAGCCCGCAGCAATCCTGCCGTTGCCGTTGCTGTTGCTGTTGCTGTTGCTTCTGCAGGTGAAGGGCTGCAAGCCCTGCAAAGCAACTACGTCACCCAGCCTGCAATCACCAGCAGGGCGAGGATCGCCAGCCACAGCAGCAGCATCCTCCACACCAGGCTCATCGCATCCCGCAGGTCCGGCAACCGCTGCCACACCGGCAACAGCCCCGCCTCGGTGTAATCGTGCGCATCCTCGCGCAGCTCGGCGTTGACGCTGGCCCGCGCCACCGCGCCGAGGAAGCCGATGTTGCCGGCCAGGCGCTCGCCGTGGGCCTGGCGCCAGGCCTTCCACGCCGTATCGAAGTTGCCCACCAGCGCCATCGAGAACGCCATCAGCTGCGCCACCGGCCACTCGATCCAGCCCAGCAGGCGCTGCGCCAGCGCCAGCGGCTCCACCGGCACGCGGGCGCGCATCGGGCTTTCCGCCATCAGTGCCAGCAACCGGTAGCCCAGCGCACCGGCCGGGCCCAGCAGCAGGAACCAGAACAGCACCGCGAACCAGCGCCGCAAGGCGTTGAGCACGGTTGCCTCGACCAGTGACGGAATGTCCTCGCGCAGGCTGCCACCGGCCGCCTGCAGGTTACGCACCGCGGCCTGGCGCGTCGCCGCGTCATCGGCATCGATGATCGCTTCGATATCGCGGTCCAGATCGCGCGGGCCCCAGCACCACGCCAGCACCGCCACGCCCAGCAGCAGCGACGGCAGGCCGAACAGCACCCCACGCAGCAACCACGCCAGCAGCGCCATCAGCAGCAGCGGCGGCAGCAGTGCCAGGGCAACGCCTGCCGGCCCCTGCCAAGCCTTGCCACCGCGCGCGTCCAGCCAGCCCAGCCAACGCCGGAAGCCGTCGAAACGGCGCAGCGAGGCGGCAGCGGCCGGGGCAACATGGCCCAGGGCCAGTGCCACCAGCACGGCGGCCAGAGTGGTGAACATGGCAGGTCTCCCTACGAAACAGAACGCTCGGCGTCGCTACCTTACCTGTCGCAGCGGCGCCCTCAGCGGTGAACCGGACTGTAACCCGGGCCGTGTTCAGGTGGCGGCAATACAGGCGCCACCGTCAGCCCCGCTCAGCCCTTCTGCTGCCGGTACCAGTGTTCGATCAGGCCGCGCGAAATCGAGATCGGCGGCGACAGGCGGATGCCCTGGCCATCGTCCACCACATCGCGTGCCAGTGCCGCGCCGACCTCGTCGGCACTGAACCAGCGCGCATCTTCCAGCTCGCCATCCACGGTCGGCAGGTCATCCTGCGCCTGTGCACGGAAACCGATCATCAGCGCGCCCGGGAACGGCCACGGCTGCGAACCGAGGTACTGGCAGGCGGTCACCCGTACCTTGCTCTCCTCGTGCACTTCACGCACCACGGTCTGCTCGAAGGTCTCGCCGGGTTCGACGAAGCCGGCCAGCACCGAGTAACGCCGCGGTGCCCAGTTCGACTGCCGGCCCAGCAGCAGCCGGCCCTGGTTTTCCACGGCGACGATCACGGCGGGATCGACACGCGGGTAGTGCTCGGTGGCGCACTGCCCGCAGCGGCCGACGAAGCCACCACGGGCAAACGCCACGGCGCCGCCGCACACGCCGCAGAAGCGGGTGCGCGAGTGCCAGTAGGACATGCCGCGGGCATAACTGAAGGCGGTCGCATCGGCCATCGGCCACAGCAGTGCGGCCTGGCGCAGGTCGAGGCGGCGCGGGGCCGTGACGGTAACGTTGGCGGCTTCGACCGAGAACCAGGCCTGCTCGCCACGCAGGCCAAGGAAGATCGCGGCACCGGGGCCGCCGCCGATGTCGGCGCCGGTCAGCGCCAGCGGCTGGTCGTCATCGCCGGTGAAGGCGCTGCCGTCCTGATCGAGCACGAGAATGCGCGCGCCCGGCCACAGGCGCGCCAGTGCATCGGCATCGTCGCGCAGGGCATCGGCGCGCTCCAGCGGTTCGCCAACGAAGGCGAAACCGGAAAGCGGCGAAGGAGTATTGGGCATCCGGCAAGCGTGCCGCCAATCGATGCAGGTGGCAAGTTCGGCGCTGTGCGCAATCTGCCGGTGTGGGCGTGCAGGCACAGCATCCACGCATGGCGTGGATCTACTGAGGTGCCAACCTTGGTTGGCACCTTCCGGCCACAGGCCTCTTACATGCTGAAGCTGCTGCCGCAGCCGCAGGTGGTCTTGGCGTTCGGGTTGCGGATCACGAACTGGGCACCGGTCAGGCTCTCGGTGTAGTCCACCTCGGCGCCCATCAGGTACTGCAGGCTCAGCGGGTCGACCAGCAGGGTCACCCCGCTGGTCTGTACCGCCAAGTCATCCTCGGCACGGTTCTCGTCGAACTCGAACCCGTACTGGAAGCCCGAACAGCCACCGCCTTCGATGTACACGCGCAGGGCCAGGTCGGGGTTGCCCTCTTCCTGTATCAGGGATTTGACCTTGGCGGCCGCCGACTCGGTGAAGTTCAGCGGGCGCTCCAGCGACTGGTAATCGGGCGCGGCAACCGGGGTGGCGCCGGGCAGGGAGACTAGCGTGCTCATGGTGTCAGCATGGGGGTGCCGACGATGGCTTTCAAGCCATCGCCTCGGCCAGCTTGCGGCGTGCGGCGGTGTCACCCTTGCCGCCATTGGCCTCATCACCTTCCGGGGCCGGCAGGGCCGCCATCGGGGCGCTGGCATGGATCAGGCGGCCGTTCAGCTGGGCACCCGCATTCATCTCCACCACCTGGTAATGGACATTGCCATTGACCCGCGCGCTCGGGGTCAGTTCGACCTTCTCGGTGGCATGCACGTCGCCGTCCAGGCGTCCACTGATGACCACCACCTGGGCACGGATCTCACCTTCGATCACGCCATGCTCGGCGACCGTCAGGGTCGCGCCACTGGCGCCTTCGGCGGCGATCACCTTGCCATGGATGCGGCCTTCCACATACAGGCCACCACTGAATTCCACATCACCGCGGATCACCACCTGGTTGCCGATCAGGGCATCCACCACCAGCTGGCCTTCACGGTTGGATTTGCTGCTTCCGAACATCTGCCTACTCCCCTTTGGCGGCCGGCGCACCGGCCTGTTTCCAGTCGAATACCTGGGTGGTACCCCCCGTACCACTCCCCAATGTCACCCGCACGCGTTGCGGGGTGAAGTCAGCCGGCAGCATCACGCTGCCGGTGAGCTGCTGGAAGTACCGGAACGAGTAATCCTGTCCCGGTACCTTGCTGCGCTGGTGCAGATCATCCCAGCTGATCGTGGCCAGCTTGCCGTTCTTGACGCCTTCCACGGTGAAACGCATCTGCCCCTGGCTGATGGCGCCGCGGTTGAGGTTCTGTGTCAGCACGGCGGTGTACTGCCAGGTGCCGGCCGCTTCCGGGCTGAACTCGATCGAATGGGTGTTCAGGCCCTTGCGCTGGCTGGTCGAACCCACCAGGCGCTCATAGAAGGCAACGTCGGCACGCAGGCCGGCGATTTCCTCATCGCGTTCGGCCAGCGAGGACTGCACCTCGGTGTTGGCGGCGCGGCTGATGCGGTCGGAGGCTTCCAGCGTGGCCTGCTTCTGGCGCAGTTCGGTCAGCTGCGCCTGCAACGTCTCGGCGCGCTTCTCGGCGGCCTGCAGGCGCTGGCCCTGTGCATCGCGCGGCGTGGCCATCCAGCAGCCACCCAGCACGGCCAGCACCAGGCTGAGCAGCCAGATGCCGCCGATCACCAGCAGGCGGCGACGGTCGGCCGGCGGTTGCGGCGCGCCGGGCAGGCGAACCTGCACGCGCATGGGAGGACGGTTGGTCATGGGTGGATTCCGGGGCATCGCGAGGGCGACACCGGTACGGCCCCTGTGGCAAACGACGGGCTAGTGTATGACAGGACGGGTGGGTTTCCTGCGCAGTGGCGAGCCACCGTCTGTGGCGTTCAGGCATGCCATCGTCGATAGTGTGGTCCCCTGCACAGTTCCGTCGCCGGAGCATCGCCATGACCGAAGCCCACCTGTTCGTGATCGGCATCCTGCTGGCCTGGCTGGCCGGCATCCGCGTCTACCTCACCGTGTTCGGTGTCGGCCTGGCCGGCCTGCTCGGCTGGGTCGACCTGCCGCCGGCCCTGCAGGCCACCGAATCGTGGTGGGTGCTGGGCACCTCGGCAGCGCTGGCGGTAACCGAATTCTTCGCCGACAAGATTCCCGGCGTCGACTCGGCGTGGGATCTGGTGCAGACCCTGGCACGCGTACCCGCAGGTGCCTTCCTTGCCGCAGCCACGCTGTCGCCAGATGGGCAGCTGGGCACCGGCGCACTTGCTGCCGGTGCCGGTGTCGCGCTGGCCAGCCATGGCCTGAAGGCCGGCACCCGCGCCCTGCTCAATACCTCGCCCGAGCCTGCCAGCAACTGGGTGGCCTCCGCCGCCGAGGACACCGTGGTGGTCGGTGGCCTGGCCCTGGCCCTGGCACACCCGTGGATCGCGCTGATCGTGGTGCTGGCCTGCAGCCTGGCCGGCGCGCTGCTGGTGTGGCTGGTCTGGCGCACCTTGTGGAAGGGCGTGCGCTGGCTGGCACGCAGTGCGTCGCCCGACAGTCCACGCCAGCCCGGTACCGGTTGATCGCCGGGCTTGTCGCATAATGGACGCGAACACCAGGAGCACCGATGGCCGCAAACGAATCCCCCGCGGGCGCCCGCCCGGGACGCGCTGAAACCCCTCCGGCCGATCATTGGCAACGCTGGACCGCTGAACCGGCGAGCGCGGTCGCCGCAGCGCCGGCCGCGGTTCCGCCGCTGGCCGCCTCCGACGCACCCGCATCGATCGGCAGCGCACCGCCGCCGTTGCCGGCCCCGGCCGTGCTGGCCGAGGCTGGCAACAACGACCAGGCGCCGCCGCCCTCCGATTCGCCCTACCGCGTGCTGATCGTCGAGGACGACCGCGCGCAGGCCCTGTTCGCACAGAGCGTGCTGCATGGCGCCGGCATGCAGGCGATCGTGCACAGCGATGCCGACGGCGCGCTGCAGGCGATCAAGGAGCATCGGCCCGACCTGATCCTGATGGACCTGCACCTGCCCGGCCTGGACGGCATGCGCCTGACCGCGCTGATCCGCCAGCAGCCTGGCCTGCAGTTGCTGCCGATCGTGTTCCTGAGCGGCGATCCGGACCCGGAACGCCAGTTCGAGGTGCTCGACAGCGGCGCCGACGATTACCTGAGCAAGCCGATCCGCCCCCGCCACCTGATCGCCGCCGTGGCCAACCGCATCCGCCGCGCACGTGCGCAGGCAGCGACCCTGCCTGGTGCTACCGGCGCACCGGCCACCAGCAATCCGGAAACCGGCCTGCCGACACGTCACCACGTGCTGCAGCAACTCAACGCCACCCTCACCCATCGCGACCGGGGCGGCGTGTTCTTCATTGAAGTGGCCAGCGCGCTGGGCCTGCGCGAACGCTATGGCTACGCCGCCTTCGAGCGCCTGATGGTGCAGGCCGGGCAGCGCCTGGCCGAGGCCGGCCATCCGCACCTGCTGGCACGCCTGAACGACAACAGCTTCCTGCTGCTGGCCCGCAATACCGATGAAGACAGCCTGGAAAGCATCGCCGCGACCCTGCGTGAGCAGCTCTCGGCGCGCGCCTTCGTGATCCGCGATGATGAATCGGTGCATCTGCGCGGCGTGGTGGGTTACGCGCCGCTGTCGCCGGGCTTCGACGATGCCAACGCCGCACTGGAAGCGGTCGAGCGCACCACCCTGCAGGCACGCCTGCTCAGCGCCGGCGTGGCAGGCCATGTACACCGCCAGGCCGTCACCGAACAGGAACACCTGGCACTGCTGGAGGGCCAGCTGGAGCTGGCCTATCAGCCGATCGTCGCCGTCGCCGGTGGCAACACCGCGCAGTACCAGCTGCTGCTGCGCCTGCGCCAGGCCGACGGCACGGTGCTGGCGGCCGGCCAGGTGATTCCCGCCGCCGAAGCGGCAGGCCGCATCGCCGACCTCGACCAGCAGGTGATGGACCATGCGCTGGGCCTGCTGGACCTGTACCGGCACGCAACGCAACCGCTGAACCTGTTCGTTTCGCAGTCGCTGCGCACCCTGCAGCGCGATGCCTTTGGCGACTGGCTGCTGGAATCGCTGCAGCAGCGTGACCTGCCCGGCAGTGCGCTGGTGATCGACGTGCGCCTGCCCGACGCGCTGATCCACACCGTGCCGCTGCAGCAGTTCTGCCAGCGCATGGCCGGCGCCGGCGTGCGCTTCTGCCTGAGCCAGTTCGAACCCAGTGGCGAAGCCGATGCACTGCTGACCCAGCTGCCGCTGTCGTTCGTGCGCATGGCCGCGCGTTTCTCCAGCAGCCATTCCAACCCGGCCACGCGCGAGGAACTGCGCAAGGCGATCGAACAGGCGCATGCCGCCGGGCTGCAGATCATCGGCCAGCAGATCGAGGACCCGCAGGCCGCGGCAGCGATGTGGGTCGGCGGCGTCGATTACATCCAGGGCAACATGGTGCAGTCGGCCGGCAGTGACCTGAACTTCGACTTCCACAACGCGGTGCTCTGAGGTGCCGCTGTGGGGCGTGCTGCTGGTTGCCCTTGCTGCGGCCGTCGCACTGCTGCTGTTGGGCATGCGCCTGCGCGCGCGCAGCCGGGCACTGGCCCAGCTGCAGCGCGAGCACAGCGCGCTGGCCGCCGAGCGCGACCAGCTGCGCCATACCACCGAACGCCAGGGCCAGCTGGAACAGCAGCTGCTGCAGGCCAAGCAGGCCGCCGAAGCGGCCGTGCTGGCCAAGGGCGAGTTCCTGGCCACGATGAGCCACGAGATCCGCACGCCGCTCAACGGCATCCTGCCGATGCTGGAGCTGATCGCGCGCGGGCCGCTGGGTGAGGACCAGCGGCAGATGCTGGCCACCGCTTCGGCCAGTTCACAGCAGCTGCTGCGCATCGTCGACGACATCCTCGACTACTCCCGGCTGGAAGCGCAGGCGCTGGAACTGGAGATCACCAGCTTCAACCTGCGCGAACTGCTCGATGGCGTGGTGCAGCTGATGCAGCGCGCCGCCGATGCCAAGGGCCTGTCCCTGGCCCTGCAGCTTGACCCATCGGTGCGCCTGCCGGTGCGCGGCGACCCGGTACGCCTGCGCCAGGTGCTGAGCAACCTGCTGGCCAACGCCATCAAGTTCACCG
Organism: Stenotrophomonas sp. 80084_Sma; assembly: GCF_056481995.1. Taxonomy (NCBI): domain Bacteria; kingdom Pseudomonadati; phylum Pseudomonadota; class Gammaproteobacteria; order Lysobacterales; family Lysobacteraceae; genus Stenotrophomonas; species Stenotrophomonas sp. 80084_Sma. The sequence continues at coordinate 4,391,699 of NZ_CM151177.1, forward strand.
CCCGCGGCCAGGTGCAGCTGCGCGTGCAGCGCCTGGGCGAAGGTGCGGCCCAGCACCAGCTGCGCTTCGAGATCATCGACACCGGCATCGGCATCGATGAGGCACTGCAGGCACGCCTGTTCCAGTCCTTCAGCCAGGCCGATGCCTCGACCACGCGCATCTACGGTGGCACCGGCCTGGGCCTGGCCATCTGCAAGCGCATCATCGACCTGATGCACGGGCAGATCGGCGTGCAGTCCACGCCCGGCCAGGGCGCAACGTTCTGGTTCGAGATCCCGCTGCTGAAAGTACCCGGCGACCTGCCTGCGATGACGCGCGCCCCCGCAGCGCTACTGTTGTTCAGCGCCGATGCAACGCTGCAGGCACGCATCGAGCGCATCGCCGCCCACCATGGGCTGCAGGTGCAGGTGCTGGCACAGCTGGATGCCGTGGTCGAGCGCCTGCGCGCTCCCGCGCGGCCCGGACAACCAGCACCGGCATGGCTGATTGTCGATTCCCGCACCCGCCGCAGCGGCGAGGTCACGCTGCAGCAGGCGCTGGCCGAGCGCGGCGACGATGATGCACTGCAGGTACTGTGGCTGCAGGAAGACACGCCTGCACAACGCCCGCGCCAACGCCAGCTGCTCCCGCATTTCGATGATGCAGCCCTACATGCACTGCTGGCGGCGCCTGCCACGCCTGCCCGCCCTGCCGCCCTGCTGGCCAATGCCGAAGACGGCTTGCCCGCACCGACGCTGCCGCCATTGCACCTGCGCGTGCTGCTGGTGGAAGACAACACGGTCAACCGGATGGTGGCCGAGCATCTGCTGCGCGTGTTCCAGTGCGAGGTGCGCAACGCCGCCGACGGCAAGCAGGCACTGGCCGCCCTTCGCGAAGGCGGCGTGGACGTGGTGCTGATGGATTGCCAGATGCCGGTGCTGGACGGCTACGCCGCCACGCGCCGCTGGCGTGCGGAAGAAACGGAAACCGGGTGCTCGCGGTTGCCGATCATCGCGATGACGGCCAACGCCATGGCCGGTGACCGCGAACGCTGCCTGCAGGCCGGCATGGACGACTACCTGTCCAAGCCGATCGCACGCGCCACCTTGCATGCGCTGTTGAGGCGCTGGGGGCAGCGATCACGCGATGTCGTAGCGTCGAGCTTGCTCGACGGCGATGCATCCGGGGCCAGTGGGATCCCGCCAGCCGAGCATGGCCCGGCTCTACAAGAGACGAAAAGCCAAGCGGTGACGCAACCGGTGCTGGACCGTGATGTGCTGGACGAACTGCACGCGGTGATCGGCGATACCGCCCTCCAGATCGTCTCGGTGTTCCTGGAGGATGCGCCGGCGATGGTGCAGCAGCTGCAGCAGGCCGCGCAGAGCAGCGACGAGCCGCGACTGCAGGCAATCGCCCACAGCCTTAAATCATCGAGTGCGAACGTGGGGGCGTTGTCGCTGTCGGCAATCGCGCAGCGGATCGAGCACGAAGCCCGTAGTGGCAGCCTGCAGCGCCCCGCAGTGGCGGTGGCGCTGCTGGTTGCCGAATTCGCCCGGGCGCGCGTGGCGCTGACGGGCTACCTGGCACAGCATCGGTAGCGTCGAGCTTGCTCGACCATCGCCATGCTGATCACAGTCGAGCAAGCTCGACGCTACGTCACTCTTCCAGCTTGCTGAGCAGGTACTTCGGCTCGCCGATACGCTCGATCAGGTCGAGCTGGGTTTCCAGCCAGTCGATGTGCTCTTCTTCCGAGTCGAGGATCTTCACGAACAGCTGGCGGCTGACGTAGTCACCCACCGAATCGGAGTAGGCCACGGCCTCGCGCAGGGTCACTACGCCGTCGCGCTCCAGCGACAGGTCGCACTGCAGGATCTCGGTCGGGTTCTCGCCGATGCGCAGCTTGCCCAGCGCCTGGAAATTCGGCAGGCCTTCGAGGAAAAGGATGCGGTCGGCAAGCATGTCGGCATGCTTCATCTCGTCGATCGATTCCTTGTACTCGTGTTCGGCCAGCTCCTTGATGCCCCAGTTCTTCAGCATCTTGGCGTGCAGGAAGTACTGGTTGATCGCGGTCAGCTCGTTGTAGAGGACCTTGTTGAGGAATTCGATGACCTTGGTGTCGCCCTTCATGGGGGTGCTCCTGCACGCTGAAAACGCAGGCACTTTAACGCCTTGCGCGCGGCCGTGAAGGAACGCGAATCGTGCGCATTGGCCTGTGCGGCCGCACGTGAAGGATGCGAAAGCGCGGCGTCAACGCGCCGCGAAAGAGACGATCAGGCGACCTGGGCCAGACCGAGGACCGGCAGCGGCAGATCGTGGGTGGCACGCGCCTTGGCCAGCAGATCGCCGGCCATGTCCAGGCAGGAACCGCAGGTGGCACCACAACCGGTACGCATGGTCAGTTCGGCCACCGTGCTGACGCCATGGCTGGCGGCTTCGCGGATCTGGTGGTCGGTGACTCCGTTGCAGATGCAGACGTACACAGGCGTGAACCGGGCTGACAGGCCAAGAGTGGCCTGTTGGCTATTCCAATGGAAACGAGAATGGTTGTCAATCAGAGACCTGAACCATTCTCGATACGGTTCAGCCGGTCACGTGGCCGGACCATCGCCGGTGGCCTTCTTCGGCCAGTAGCCGCGGGTCCGTGGGCGCTTGCGTGGGCGGTCATGCCCGGCGGTATGGCCCGGCATCCAGGCCTCCGCAGCGCTCTTGGGCATGGCGGTCACGCCCTGCCCGGCCACCCCGCGCGCCAACGGCGCCAGATGTCGCAAGGCGCGCGCATAGACGCCACGCTTGAACATCACCACGTGCTCCACCGGGTACCAGAAGTCCACCCAACGCCAGTGGTCAAACTCGGGTGAGTCGGTGTGGTCCAGCTTCACGTGGGACTCGTCGCCGGTCAGGCGCAGCAGGAACCAGACCTGCTTCTGGCCGATGCAGACCTGCCGCTCGTTGCGGCGGATGGCCCGCGCCGGCAGCTTGTAGCGCAGCCAGCCGGGCGTTGCCCCGAGCACTTCCACGTGCTCAGGCAGCAGGCCGGTCTCTTCCTGCAGTTCACGATACATGGCCTCGACAGGCGTCTCGTCGGTATTCATGCCACCCTGCGGGAACTGCCAGCCGTCCCGGCGCACACGTCGTGCCCAGAACACCTGGCCGTCCTGCCGCATCAGCACAATGCCGACGTTCGGTCGATAGCCGTCCGGATCGATCACGATGCGGACTCCTAAAAAATCTACTGGTCGGGACTATCCCATGCCGCCTGTCGGCCCACAAGCACGATACAAAAGTGTTGACAGGGGCGATACACATCCGCAGAATAGCGGGCTCACCAAGGCTATGTAGCTCAGCCGGTTAGAGCACAGCACTCATAATGCTGGGGTCGGTGGTTCGAGTCCACCCATAGCCACCACACTGAAAATCAAGTTGTTTTTCAGCGTGAAAAGTGAGAAAATAGTTGCACGTTTTGCCCCGTCGCCAAGCGGTAAGGCACCTGACTCTGACTCAGGCATTCGGTGGTTCGAATCCATCCGGGGCAGCCAAACAAAAAAGAAAAAAGCCTGATCGAAAGATCAGGCTTTTTTCTTTTTTTGTTTGGTCACGCATCCCGCCTTATCCCCGCGCCTGTCGGCGCACCCCCTTGAACAACAAGGGGGCTCTTCTCCAGACAGAGACCGGGGTCAGGCATGCGGACCACGGGTAGTGCCGGCCGCTGGCCGGCAACCAGGAAATCCACGACCCCAGAACGACAAAAGCCCGGCCGAAGCCGGGCTTTTGCTTGTCCAACCAGCGGGCCCCCGAAGGAGCCCAACCAGGCGCGGTAGATCAGCGCTTGGAGAACTGGGTGGCGCGGCGAGCCTTGTGCAGACCGACCTTCTTACGCTCGACTTCACGGGCGTCACGGGTCATGAAGCCAGCCTTGCGCAGCTCGGACTTCAGGGTTTCGTCGTACTCGACCAGAGCACGGGCGATGCCCAGACGGATCGCACCGGCCTGGCCGGTGGTGCCGCCGCCAGCGGCGGTGACCAGGATGTCGAAGCTTTCGGTGTTCTTGGTCAGCTCGAGCGGCTGGCGCACGATCATGCGCGCGGTCTCACGACCGAAGAACTCGTCCAGCGGACGGCCATTGACGGTGATGTTGCCCGAACCCTTGCGCAGGAACACGCGAGCGGTGGAGGACTTGCGGCGGCCAGTGCCGTAGTTTTGAGTGATAGCCATGATTAGATATCCAGAACCTGCGGCTGCTGTGCGGCGTGCGGATGCTCAGTGCCGGCGTAGACCTTGAGCTTGCGGTACATCTGGCGACCCAGCGGGCCCTTCGGCAGCATGCCCTTCACGGCGATCTCGATCACGCGCTCCGGGTGGCGCTCCAGCGCCTGTGCCAGGGATTCGGTCTTCAGGTTGCCGATGTAACCGGTGAAACGGTGATACATCTTGTCCTGCAGCTTCTTGCCGGTGACGGCAATCTTTTCTGCATTGATGACGACCAGGTAGTCGCCGGTATCAACGTGCGGGGTGTAGACCGGCTTGTGCTTGCCACGCAGACGGCGGGCCAGCTCGGTGGCGAGACGGCCCAGGGTCTTGCCCTCGGCGTCGACGAGGTACCAGTCGCGCTGGACGGTCTCGTTCTTGGCAGTGAAAGTGCTCATGAAGAACTCTAGGTTAGGTCGGGCTCATTGCGGCGAAAGGCTCGCCGGAACTCTGCCACGCGTTGTGAAAAGGTGAAGCGTAAGAGGCGGGATTGTACGCAGGTCAGCCCCCCGTTGCAAGCCGGCCCTTGACCGGGTTGGCAGGGGGACGGGGTCGGGCGAGAATCGCGGGGTCTTCCGCCCCACCGTGTACCGCCATGACCGTGCTCCGCCAGATCACCCCGCTGGACCACCTGCTGACCGAGGCGCAGCGCGCCCTGGACACGGTGTTCGGCAACCCGCCGGCGGCCCGCCCCTATCCGGCTGCGGACACCGACGAGCCGGGCATGGACAGCACCGAACGCCGCCACGCGGCCGGCCTGATGCGGATCAACCACGTCGGCGAGGTCTGCGCACAGGGCCTTTACTTCGGCCAGGCGGCCGTGGCCCGCGACCCGGCCACGCGTGAACACCTGCTGGAAGCGGCCCAGGAAGAAACCGACCACCTGGCCTGGTGCGCCACCCGCCTGGGCGAACTGGACAGCCGTCCGAGCCTGTTCAACCCGCTCTGGTACGCCGGCAGCTACACCATCGGCACCCTGGCCGGGCTGCGCGGCGACGGCTGGAACCTGGGCTTCGTGGTCGAGACCGAGCGCCAGGTGGAAGCCCATCTGGACGAGCACCTGGTCGACCTGCCGGCCGGCGACCTGCGCAGCCGCGCGGTCATCGCCGTGATGAAAGAAGACGAGGCCCGCCATGCGGACCACGCCGAGCAGGCCGGCGCACGCCGCCTGCCGTTCCCGATCCCGGGCGCGATGGCGCTGGCTTCCAAGGTCATGAAGACCATCGCCTACCGCATTTGACCGGGGCGCCCCACCAACGGTGGGGGCCTCCCCAAGGGCACGGTGGGCCCGACGGTGGGGCCCGACCGTTGGTCGGGCCGCCTTAGTTGGGCGAGACCAGCTTCAGGCCGATCACACCGGTCACGATCAGGCCCACGCAGGCCAGGCGGGCCGGCGATGCGCTGTCGTTGAACAGGTAGATGCCCAGCACCGCCACGCCCATGGCGCCGATACCGGTCCAGATCGCGTAGGCGGTACCGACCGGGATGCTCTTCATCGCCTGGCTCATCAGGTACAGGCTGATCAGCGCGGACACGACCGTGGCAGCGGTGGGAAGGGGTTTGCTGAAGCCTTCGGAGTACTTCATTCCGAGGGCGAAACCGATCTCGAACAGGCCGGCCAGCAGCAGGTAGATCCAGGGCATGGGTGGGGGCTCCTTACCTTTTTTGAGAAAAACGAAACGGCCCGGTGTTTTCACACCGGGCCGTGGGTCGGTACATCACCGTGGAACTGTAACGCGTGCGGGGCACTGGTTCCACGGGGCGGGTCGTCCCGCCTGGGCGGCGATGCCTGCGGGCATCGCACATGGGGCTTACTCGGACAGGTTCCGGCCGTGGAACAGCTCTTCGATCTCGCGCTTGAGCAGCGCTTCGATCTTCATGCGCTCCTTGAACGACAGGTTCTTGGCCTTTTCCTCGAACAGGTACTGGTCCAGGTCGAAGTCCTTCAGGTGCATCTTCGTGTGGAAGATGTTTTCCTGGTAGACGTTGACGTCGAACATCTCGTAACGCGACTTGATGTTCTTGGCCAGGAAGTTCTGGATCGAGTTGATCTTGTGATCGATGTAGTGCTTCTTGCCCTTCACATCGCGGGTGAAGCCACGGACGCGGTAGTCCATGATCACGATGTCCGACTCGAGGCTTTCGATCAGGTAGTTCAACGCCTTCAACGGCGAAATGACGCCGCAGGTGGCCACGTCGATGTCGGCGCGGAAGGTGGCGATACCTTCCTGCGGGTGCGTTTCCGGATAGGTGTGCACGGTGATGTGCGACTTGTCCATGTGCGCGACCACGGCATCGGAGATCAGCTCCTTGCCGGCCTGCTTCTTGTCGATCACCGGTTCTTCGGAGATCAGGATGGTCACCGAGGCACCCTGCGGATCGTAGTCCTGGCGGGCCACGTTCAGGATGTTGGCGCCGATGATCTCGGCGACATCGGTCAAGATTTGAGTCAGCCTGTCGGCGTTGTACTCTTCATCGATGTATTCAATGTAACGCTGACGCTCCTCTTCGGTGCGCGCGTAACACACGTCATAGATGTTGAAGCTCAGCGCCTTGGTGAGGTTGTTGAAACCCTGCAGCCTCAGGCGAGGCAACGGCTTGACCACGGCGGTCGATTCCTGTGTAAGAAGGGAAAGGGGGAATTATGGGGCAAACTGTCCCCGGGGGGAACGTGAAGAGCGCTCACATCTGGCACACTGTTTGCCCTTAACAATTGCGCTGGTTAAGCTCCGCTATCGACCCCGTGAATCCGTTCATGCGCAGAGGGAGCGCTCCTATCGTGTCAACCGTGCGCCTAGCTAGCAGTCCACTGGCCCTGGATATCGCCACAATCGATCGTTTCCTGGCGCACAGCCACAGGCGGCGATACCCCACCCGTACCGACGTCTTCCGACCCGGTGACCCGGCGGGAACCCTGTATTACGTCATCAGCGGCTCGGTTTCGATCATGGCCGAGGAAGATGACGATCGCGAGCTGGTGCTGGGCTACTTCGGTGCCGGCGAGTTCGTCGGCGAGATGGGCCTGTTCGTTGAATCGGACCGCCGCGAGGTGATCCTGAGGACCCGTACCGCCTGCGAGCTGGCCGAAATCAGCTACGAGCGCCTGCACCAGCTGTTCCTCGGCCCGCTGTCGGCCGATGCCCCGCGCCTGCTCTACGCGCTGGGCCAGCAGATCTCCAAGCGCCTGCTCGACACCAGCCGCAAGGCCAGCCGCCTGGCATTCCTGGACGTTACCGACCGGATCGTGCGCACCCTGCACGACCTGGCGCAGGAGCCGGAGGCGATGAGCCATCCGCAGGGCAGCCAGCTGCGCGTCTCGCGCCAGGAACTGGCCCGCCTGGTCGGCTGCTCGCGCGAAATGGCCGGCCGCGTGCTGAAGAAGCTGCAGACCGATGGCCTGTTGCACGCCCGCGGCAAGACCGTGGTGCTGTACGGCACCCGTTGATCGTTGAGCACCCGGTGGGTGCGGACCTTGGTCCGCACTCTTTCACGCGCTAGGCTCGGTGCATGGAACTGAGCAGCGCATTCTGGTGGTTCATCCTCATCGGCCTGGGCGCCCAGCTGGTGGACGGCGCGCTGGGCATGGCGTTCGGCCTGGTGTCGTCGTCGGTGATGCTGGCCATGGGCATTCCGCCCGCGCAGGCCAGTGCAGCCATCCACACCGCCGAGGTGTTCACTACTGGCGCCTCCGGCGTGTCGCATCTGGTCGCCGGCAATGTCGATAAGCGCCTGTTCCTGCGCTTGGCGCTGCCCGGCGCCGTAGGCGGCGCCGTGGGTGCCTACGGCCTGACCCAGCTGCCCGGCGAGGTGATCCGCCCGCTCATCTACCTGTACCTGCTGGTGCTGGCCATCATCATCCTGGCACGTGCCGCCGGCCGCCTGATGCCCAAGGGCGAGGTCAAGCGGGTGCCCGTGCTGGGCTTCGTGGCCGGCTTCCTGGATGCCAGCGGCGGGGGCGGCTGGGGGCCGGTGGCCACCTCCACCCTGCTGGCCCGCGGCGGCCAGGCACGCACCACCATCGGCACGGTGAACGCGGCCGAGTTTGTGGTCACCCTGACAGTTTCAGCAACGTTCCTGCTGTCGATGGGGCTGCATCACCTGCAGATCGTGGCCGGCCTGCTGATCGGCGGCATGATGGCCGCGCCGGTGGCCGCACTGCTGGTGAAGCGCCTGAAGGAGCGCTGGGTGCTGGTGGCCGTGGGCGTGCTGGTGCTGGGCATCAGCCTGTTCCAGATCGGGCATGCGCTGACCGGGTATCTGGCGCGCTGAGCGCTCGCCGGGCATGGCCCGGCGCTAGCTGCACGGGATTCGGTAGTGCCGGCCGCTGGCCGGCAACCCCGCAAGCCCTTCCGCAATCATGAAGTTGCCGGCCAGCGGCCGGCACTACCGGGTCGCAGCCCGGCACTCCGTCATCCCATCCCCGGCGGATTCCGCGCGTTACGCCTTGTCACCGCCGCGGTCCACGCAGCCCCAGTTGAGGATGCGGGTGCCGGCCGGCAGCACGCGGCGGAAGAAGTCCACCCTGCCCGGCTTCGGGTTCACCACCACCGGCGCCTTGGCGGCCAGCAGCAGCGGCAGGTCGGCGGTGCTGTCGGAGTAGGCGATATCGATGTCGCCGTAGCCGCGCTCGCGCAGCATGCGCATCTTCTCTTCGTTGTGGCAGTGGCGGGTCGGGCCGACGCCACCCAGCCGTGGGCCGACCTCGGTGCCGATCACCGGTACGTCCTGGTGGGCGACGAAGGTCAGGATCGCGCGTGCCAGCTCTGGTGGCGCGCCCGTGGCAACCACCACGCGGTCACCCTTGGCCCGGTGCGCTGCGAACACCTCCAGCGCCTGTGGCAGCAGCTTGGCGCGCATCTGCGCCTCGTTGCGCAGCACATAGGCGTCGATCACCTTGTTGAAATCGCGCGCACGGTGCAGGCCGAAGCTGCCGATCCACACATAGACCGAAATGCCGGTACGGCGGGTCGGCAGCAGCGCCACCATCGGCCCGGCGATCGGCGTGACCAGCAGCGCCGCCAGCATGCGCAGCGGGTTGCGCTTGATCAGCGAAGCGAACAGGTGAGTACCCGAATCGCCATCGTAGAGGGTGTGGTCGAAATCGAAGACCACCAGCGGCGCATCGTCGCGCGGCGTCGGATAGTGCGTTTTCATGCCGCGAAGAATAGCTGACGCAGGCCCTCGCCCGGCTCTTCCACGCGCATGAAGGCTTCGCCCACCAGGAACGAGTGGATGCCGGCATCGCGCATCAGCGCCACGTCCTGCGGACCGAGGATGCCGCTCTCGGTGACCAGCAGGCGATCGCGCGGCACCGCCTTCTGCATGTCCAGCGTGGTCTGCAGCGACACCTCGAAGGTGCGCAGGTTGCGGTTGTTGATGCCGATCATCGGTGCCGGTACCTGCAGCGCACGCTCCAGCTCGTCGATGTCGTGCACTTCCACCAGTACGTCCATGCCCAGCGACATCGCCAGTTCGGACAGCGTGGCCAACTGCGTGTCGTCCAGCGCAGCGACGATCAGCAGGATGCAGTCGGCACCCAGCACGCGCGCCTCGTACACCTGGTAGGCGTCGATCACGAAGTCCTTGCGCAGCACCGGCAGCGTGCAGGCCTCACGGGCCTGCTGCAGGTAGGCATCGGCACCCTGGAAGAAGTCCACATCGGTCAGCACCGACAGGCAGCTGGCGCCGCCGAACTCATAGCTGACGGCGATGTCGGCTGGGCGGAAATCCGGGCGGATCACACCCTTGGACGGGCTGGCCTTCTTCACCTCGGCGATCACCGCCGGATCGCCGTTGGCCACTGCCGCCTGCAGCGCGCGCACGAAGCCACGTACCGGCGGGGCGCTGGCCACGGCGGCCTGCAGGTCCTCGAGGGGACGCTGGGCACGGCGCTGGGCCACTTCTTCGGCCTTGCGGGCCAGGATCGTCTGCAGGATGTCGCTCATCGTCTTCGATTCGGTGCGGGGGCGGTGAGGACGGCCATTATCGGCCATCAAGAGGGTCAGGCTGAACCGCGCGCTCAGGCAACCAGCGCGCGGGTGGTCTCTACATACTGCTGCAGGCGCTGGCGGGCGCTGCCGTTGGCGATGGCGGCACGGGCACGGGCCAGGCCGTCGCCGATGTCGCTGGCCACGCCGGCCACGTACAGCGCGGCGCCGGCGTTCAGGGCCACGATGTCCAGCGCCGGACCGGGCTGGTTGTCCAGCACGGCGCGCAGCATGGCAATGGACTGCTCCGGGCCATCCACGCGCAGGTTGCGGCTGGCCGACATCGCGATGCCGAAGTCTTCCGGGTGGATCTCGTACTCGCGTACCTTGCCGTCGCGCAGCTCGCCCACCAGGGTACCGGCGCCCAGCGAGATCTCGTCCATGTTGTCGCGGCCCCAGACCACCATGGCGCGCTCGGTGCCCAGCTCGCGCAGCACGCGTGCCTGGATACCCACTAAATCCGGGTGAAACACGCCCATCAGCACCGACGGTGCGCTGGCCGGGTTGGTCAGCGGGCCAAGGATGTTGAAGATGGTACGCACGCCCATCTCGCGGCGGACCGGCGCGACCACCTTCATCGACGGGTGATGGATCGGCGCGAACATGAAACCGATGCCGGTCTGTTCGATGGCCGCGGCCACCTGCGCCGGCTGCAGCTCGATGGCCGCACCCAGTGCTTCGACTGCATCGGCGCTGCCGGACTTGGACGACACGCTGCGGTTGCCATGCTTGGCCACGCGCGCACCGGCCGCGGCCGCGACGAACATCGCGCAGGTGGAGATGTTGAAGGTGTGCGAGCCATCGCCGCCGGTGCCGACGATGTCGACCAGGTGGGTGGTATCGGCCACCGGCACCGCCAGCGCGAATTCACGCATGACCGTGGCCGCAGCGGCGATCTCGTCGATGGTTTCCTTCTTCACGCGCAGGCCAGTGAGGATGGCGGCAGTCATCATCGGCGAGACATCGCCGCGCATGATCTGCCGCATCAGGTCGACCATCTCGTCGAAGAAGATTTCGCGGTGCTCGATGGTGCGTTGCAGGGCTTCCTGGGGGGAGAAGCTCATGGGAATGCTCCTGGGATCAGGCGGCCGGACGCTGCAGGAAATTGCGCAGCAGGGCATGGCCGTGTTCGGTGAGGATGGATTCGGGGTGGAACTGAACGCCCTCCACCGGGAACTGGCGGTGGCGCAGGCCCATGATCTCTTCGATCGAGCCGTCGTCGTTCTCGGTCCAGGCGGTCACTTCCAGCACCTCGGGCAGGCTGTTCTTGTCCACCACCAGCGAGTGGTAGCGGGTGGCCTGGTAACGGTCCGGCAGGCCGGCGAACACGCCCTTGCCTTCATGGCGGATCGGCGAGGTCTTGCCATGCATGATGTTGCCGGCGCGGATGACCGTACCGCCGTAGACCTGGCCGATGCCCTGGTGGCCCAGGCACACGCCGAGGATCGGCGTGGTCGGGCCCAGGCGCTGGATGAGTTCCAGCGACACGCCCGCTTCGTTGGGCGTGCACGGGCCGGGCGAAATGACGATGCGCTCAGGCTTCTGCGCGGCGATCTCGTCCACGCTCATCGCATCGTTGCGCACCACCTTCACCTCGGCGCCCAGCGTCTGCAGGTACTGCACGAGGTTGTAGGTGAAGCTGTCGTAGTTGTCGATCATCCACAACATGGTCAGGTTCCGTCGCTTATCAGGAAAATGGCGTATACGTTTTCGGTGTAGGTGATGGGGCCGGCTTCGATGGATTCGCGCAGGCGTGAGCCGGTGGTCTCGATCATGTCCATCTGCGCCGCAGGTGACGGCGGCGATGGCGGTGTCACCATGTCGTCGCTTCTGGGCCAATTGCCCGCCTGCACGCCATAGGCGAAGTTCGGCGCCACATCAGAGATGCTGTACAGCCCGCGCAGCTTCGTGCCGTAGGCATTGGCAAGGCCCTGCGCGGATTGGCGCGTCGACGCGGCGGCCTCACCCTTGAGTTCGCGCCGCAGCGCCACTTCGCCCGAGTAGGTCGGGGCCACGCTGCTGACCTGCAGGTTCTCGTTGGCCTTCAGTGCACCCAGCACGTCCTGCATCGCCTTCACGCTGGCGAAGCTGGCACGCAGCTGGCGCGACACGCGGGTGCCGACGAAGACCTGCCGGTTCTGCTCATAGCGCGTGGCCGGGCCGATCCGCAGATTGTCCGCACGCACGCTGCCCTCCACCGCCTTGTGCTGCTTGAACAGCGCCAGCACGCGCGCGACGTTGTCCTGCACGCGGCGGCGCGCGGCGTCGGCATCCATGTCGGTCTCTTCGATATTCAACTGCAGGCCGAACCGGTCGGGCATCACCTCGCGGCGCGCCTCGCCCTTCACCAGCAGGTGCGGCTGCGAGGGAATGGTGTTGGCCTGCGCCCACGCAGACGGGGCCATCGTGGCCAGCAGTGACGACCACAGCAATGCGCTCAGCAGCTTCATGCGGTACTCCTTGTCTTGAACGGGAACGGCGGAACGACCACGGCGCAGCGGCCGTGGCGAGGCAGGCTTACAGGCCCTTGGCGGCCTGGGCGACGGCGCGGAACAGCGCGCGGCCCTTGTTCATCGTCTCGTCCCATTCCTTGTCCGGGTCCGAGTCGTAGACGATGCCGGCGCCGGCCTGCACATACAGGCGGCCGTCCTTGATCACCGCGGTGCGGATCGCGATCGCGGTATCGGCATCGCCATGCCAGCCGATGTAGCCGATGCTGCCGGCGTAGACATTGCGCTTGATCGGTTCCAGCTCGCGGATCACTTCCAGCGCGCGGATCTTCGGCGCACCGCTGACCGTGCCGGCCGGGAAGGTGGCACGCAGCACGTCGGCATAGCTCAGGCCCGGCTGCAGCTGCCCGGTCACTTCGCTGACGATGTGCATGACGTGGCTGTAGCGCTCGATCACGAACTGCTCGCCCACTTCCACGGTGCCGGCCTTGGACACGCGACCGGCATCGTTACGGCCGAGGTCGATCAGCATCAGGTGCTCGGCGCGCTCCTTCGGATCGGCCAGCAACTCGGCTTCCAGCGCCAGGTCCTGTTCGACAGTGGCACCGCGCGGCCGGGTGCCAGCGATCGGGCGCACCGTCACTTCGCCATCCTGCAAACGCACCAGGATTTCCGGCGAGGAACCGACCACCTGCAGGTCGCCGACATCAAGGAAATACATGTAGGGCGACGGGTTCAGTGCACGCAGCGCACGGTACACATCCACCGGGCGCGCTTTGAACGGCACGCTCAGGCGCTGGCTCAGCACCACCTGGAAGATGTCGCCGGCACGGATGTATTCCTTGCTGCGCTGGACCGCATCGACGAAGCCTTCGCGGGTGAACCCGGAGACGAAATCGGACTCGTCCAGCACGTCGCTGTTGAGCGGTGCGGGATAGCCGGCCCCCGGTGCGCGCAGCTTGGCGGTCAATGCATCCAGGCGTGCCTGGGCCTGCTCGAACGCACCCTCGACACGCGGGTCGGCATGCACGATCAGGTACAGCCGGCCCTTGAGGTTGTCGAACACCGCCAGCTCGTTGGAATCCAGCAGCAGGATGTCCGGCGTGCCCAGCTCATCGCGGCCAGCCGGCGGGGCCAGGCGCGGCTCGATGTAGCCGATGCACTCGAAGCCGAACCAGCCAACCAGGCCACCGGTGAAGCCCGGCAGGCCTTCCAGCTTGGGCACCGAGTGGGCGCTGCGCAGCGCCTCGACTTCGGCGAACGGGTCGGCCACCTCGCGGGTGTCCACCACCTGGCCGTCTTCGCGCACGGTCAGCGTGTGGCCATGGAAGGCATACACGCGGCGCGCCGGCAGGCCGATGATCGAGTAACGACCAAAGCGCTCGCCGCCTTCGACGGATTCAAACAGGTAGGTATTGGGGCCGTCGGCGAGCTTCAGATAGACCGAAAGCGGCGTGTCCAGGTCGGACAGCACTTCACGGACGACGGGAATATGGGTGTGGCCTTCAGCGGCCTGCAGCTGAAACTGAGCGTGCGAGTTCAAGACGACTTTCCTTCCGGGACACAGCGTTATGGGGGCGGACGACGGCAACGGGCCACCATCGCCACCAACGGCGTGCGGAAGAAAGGGTATGCGGGGTCGTCAGGCTGGACACCCCTTGACTGTATCGCAGCCGGGGCGGGAGGGGAACCCCGTCGCGGCGTCGCGGTTCATTCGGCCATTAGCCCATCCGCCGGGCGTTCTCCTGGGCCTCCAGCCCCTGTTGCTGGGCCAGTCCGGCTGCCGTCGCCTGTTCGCGACCGGTGTTCAGGGCGTCAACCTGCGCCGTGCTCACGGCCAGCGACTGGGCCATGCCGGCCGCCACGTCCACATGCGCATGTCGGCGGTGGGCCGCCTGCAGATCCGGGGTGTCGACCGCGAATGCCCGCGTGCGGTCGTCACTGAGCAGCACATGGGAGATGGCCTGCAACCCTTCGCGCTTGGCCTGCACAGCCAACGCCCCGGCCAGCTGATCGCTCTGCAGGTTCGGGATGCGGCCATGTGCCACATCGAGGCCGTGCACGCCGGTCTGCGCGCCCTTGAACAGATGGAAATCGATGTGCCCCGGATCGTTCAGCGCGGGTATCTTCGCGCCCCCCTCCTGCAGCTGCGCATGCGGCCGTCCAAGCAGCTTGCGCGCGGCCGCCTCCTGGCTCGCGATTGCCGCGTCGAGACTGGGGTTCATCGTCTCGCTCATGCCATGCCGGTCCACCGACTCCCCCATGGTCGCACTGCCGCGCCCGATCACCCACGACGTCTTGGCCAGGTTGACCAGGTTCTGCGGCAGTGCCGGCGTGGGCAGGTGCGTGGCAATGCCCTTGTTGGCCATCGCGCCCAGCCCGACGGTGCCGGCCAGCACGGCCGGCGCCTGCGAGGTCAGCCCGGTGATCTGATGGCTGCTCCAGTTCATGCCCATGTGGAAAGTCGCGCCGTACACGGCATAGCCGTTGCGCAGCCCATTGGCCACGCCATGCACGCCCTGCTGCAGCTGGCCGCCCAGATGATGGCCGCCGGCACGGATGCGGCCGGCATCCGCCGCCGCTTCACGGGTGGCTTCACGGGCCTTGGTTTCGTGTTGATTGCGCGCCGCATCACCGTGCTCACGCATCTGTCTGGCCATGTCGTCGGCACCGAGCGCACCCAGCACGCTGGCCCCGATGTTCCAGCCGTAACTGCCCTTGGCCTGCACGCGGTGGCTGACCGATTCGACCAGACCCTGCAGCTCGCGCCCCTTGGCAATGACCGTCGCACCGCCTTCGATGCCCACCCGCATGCTCTTGCCACCGTAGTCGACCACGGTGCCGATCGCATTTCCCTGCAGGGTCGACGCACGCTCGACGGCCACGCCGGACAAGCTCATGCCCCGGCCCGCCAGCGCGCCGACCTGCTCGACATGTTCACCGGCAACCCGTCCGGCACGCATGCCGCGCGCACCTGCGATCAGCACCTCGGCCAGCGGGCCACCGTATTCGGCAAGCTGGCTTGGCGCTTCTCGATGGCGGCGATCCACCACCTTTCCGTTCACTTCGGTCTTGGCGTCCAGCAACAGTTCCATCCTGCCCGCGGCCACCGGAACATTGCGCAATGCCTCTGCCCCGGATTTCGACGCCAGCTGGTCAACCAGCTGGGCCGTGGCCGTCTGCGCACCCGCCGGCATCATCTCCTGCAGCTTGCGGGTAACCATCTGCTGCACGCCGGGCTGACGCAGCAGCTGGCTGGTCTCGCTGGCCAACAGGCCAAAGCCCTGCCGGTGATGCTCGTTGAGCCGCTTCAATCCATTCTGCACATCGTTGAGCACTTCACCCGAGGTCTGGTAGGTGTGCACCGTGTCGCGCGTGTTGAACACCGGCAATCCGTGGGATTTCGCGTAGCGATCGGCGGTGGCCGGATGCAGCCCCGCCGAATTGAAGGTGGTCGCACGTACACCGGTAACCGCCGAAGCGGCAGAGGCCATGCCGCCGCCAAGCGAATGACCGGCAAGTTCAAACTGGGTACCAGAGGTCTTCAAGCGACTCGCCAGTGCCATGGCCCGATCGTAGTAGTCGCTCTGCATGCCTACGCCCTGGCGTCCATTGTTGAGGAAATCCTCGCCTCCGGACTCACGCCGCCCGCCTTTCGCCCGGGGATCGATGATTTCGCCCGTTGAGCCCTTGAACACCAGCACCGGCTTGGCGTCATCACCGAACACCCTTTTGTCCGGAATGTAGATCTCTGCGCGAAAACCCGAGTCGTTCGGCCGCATCAGCTTCTTCAGGTCGGCCGCTCCCAGGCTGATGCCCGCCGCTTTGAGTGTGTCCGGGTCGGTCACGGCACTGGCTCGCGTCCACCCGACCGGCGGCTCACCTTTGCCCTTTGCCGAGGCATACACATCACCAGCAAGCGAACCCAGCTCGCGGGCGTGATAGGTCTCGCGCAAGCGCGCCGCCTCGGTGGCATGTCCACCTCCCTGCAGTTGCTCGACCAGGTGCTGCTGCGCCTGGACGCTCTTGGCGCGGGCCTGCAACAGGCGTTCCTGCTGCTCGGGATCGTGACCGCTCATGGCAGACTCCATTGCTCATCAGTGAAGACACGGTCATCCAGGACCTGCTGGAATGACCACGGCCAACGCTATCATCCCCCGAACGCGTCCATGTCAAGGGATCACATGCACCGTCACCCTCACAGTTCCTTTACGCCATTTTCCTGCCTGGCGCTGATGCTGCTGATGCTGCTGAGCGCCTGCGCGCGCACGTCTTCACATGGCGCGGAGCGCTATTTCGAGGGCAAGGCACTTGAACTGGCCATCGCCGCCGAACAGGGTGATGCAGCGACGATCACGCGCCTGATCAAGACCGAAGGCGTGAACCCCGACAAGGAGTTCTCGAAGCAGGATGGCATTCCGCTCATCGCGTGGCCGTTGCGCGCACAGAACCTGGAAGGCCTGCGCGCGATGCTCGACAACGGCGCCGACCCGAATGCACGGCGTATTGAAACGCTGGACGGCGAGACGTTCCGCCACAACAACGCCATGGTCTATGCCGCGAAGATGGACGATCCGCGCTACCTGGCCCTGCTGCTGGATCATGGCGGCGACCCGGACACGCGCACCTCCAACACCGAAACGCTGCTGTTCCAGGCTTTCATTTCCGGCAACCTGTGGAAGAACATCCAGCTGCTGGTGGAGCGAGGCGCGCACGTCAACGAATCCAACATCGGCCAGGCCGATACCGTTCTCAGCTGGTACACCGGCCGTGGCGGCTTCGAGCAGGCTTACTGGCTGCTTGAGCATGGCGCGGACCCCACGATTGCATCGCCGTCATCGGCGCAACCGGGCGCGCCCGATCGGATGGCCATGGTCGAAGCCATCTACTGGGAAATCGCCACACCGGACCTGCTGCCCTGGCAGAAGAAGTGCCAGCAGTGGCTGATCGATCACGGCATTGCCCGGCCGCCGCTGCCGCAGTACATCCGCGAGAAGCGCGAAGCATTCGGCTTCCCGGCGAAGGAGCAGGACATACCGCCGTTGTAGGAGTTCCGGTCCGGCTCAGCGCGGCTCGGACAACAGTGCACAGCCCACGGGCAGGTGCATCCGCACCCTGCCCGGTACGCACGCGATGCGGAACTGGCGCGCCTGTACCGGTTCGCCGTCCAGGTTGAGCGTCAACGGACGCTCGGATTCCACCTGCAGCCACGGCAGGCGCGCGCGCGTCGCCAGTTGTTCCAGCGCGGCCTGGGTGCCGGACTTCAGCATCTGGCCGAGCGTGGCGGTGACTTCACCTTCCAGCTCCGGAAGCACCGTCACGTCCAGCTGCCCATCATCGATCAGCGCCTGCGGGCACAATTGCTGGCCACCACCGGCCTGGCGGCCATTGCCGATGCCGAGCGCGATGAAGTCGCCTTCCCACGCGAAATCCGGGCCCGACAGGCGCGCATGGATCGGCTCGATCCGCCCCAGCTTGGCAATGCCGGTGATCACGTAGGCCAGCCCGCCCAGCATCTTCTTCAGGCCGGCATCGGTCTCCACCGTCACCTGCGTGCCGAAGCCACCGCTGGCGAGGTTGGCGCACCACCATTGCGTGCCATCGGCGTCCACGCGCAGCAGATCGATGGCATGCGGCGTGGCCTGCCCGATCAAGGCCAAGGCTGCCTTCGGCTCGGTCGGAATGCCGGCCGCAGTCGCGAAGTCATTGGCGGTCCCCATCGGGATCAGCGCCAGCGAGGGCAACGCATCTGCCGGCTCCTCACGATGCGCCAGTGTCTCGGCCACCGCGCTGAGCGTGCCGTCGCCACCGGCGGCCACGATCACGTCCACGCCATGATCGATCGCCTCGGCCACGTAGCGTTCGGCGTCACCGTCTTCCCAGGTCACCCGCACTTCCAGCTGCACGCCCTGCCCACGCCAATGACCGACCGCGTCGCGCAGCTCGTCATTGCCTGCGGATTTTCCGTTGAGGATCAGGCGCCAGCGCGGGGTGGTCATGCGGTGCTTCCAGGACGGGGGTGGCACAGGCTAGCAATGCGCCGTTTGTCCGCAGTGAATGTCACGCAGGTGTCATTCAGCTGCTGGAGAATGGAAGGCCATAGCAGGGACGACGGATGGAGGCAGGATCAGCCTCCCACGCATGCAGCGAGGCCACGCCAGTGATTGGCGTGGCTTTTTTTTTTGGTGCGTAGGGAGTGCGAACCAAGGTTCGCACCCACCGGGTTGCGGTTCGCGCACACCGGGCTGCGGTTCGCACACACCGGGTTGCGGTTCGCGCACACCAGGTGGGTAGATCCACGCCATGCGTGGATGCACTTCGCCTCAACCGTTGGCGAAATCGTGCAATGCCTGGCCCTGCAGCCGGTACACGGTCCACTCGTCCTGCGGCGTGGCGCCAGCGGCGGTGTAGAACTCGATGGCCGGGGTATTCCAGTCCAGCACCGACCATTCGAAACGACTGCAACCTTCGGCCACGGCCTGGCGTGCGATGTACTTCAGCAGCGCCTTGCCGGCACCGGCGCCGCGCTTTTCCTGGCTGACATACAGGTCTTCCAGGTAGATGCCCTTGCGGCCCAACCAGGTGGAGTAGTTGTAGAAATACACCGCATAGCCGATCGCTTCGCCGTCGACTTCGCAGATCAGCGCGCGGGCCGTGGCATCGGCACCGAACAAGCTTTCGGCGATGCCGATCTCGTCGGTCTGCACCGAATGCTCGGCCTTCTCGTAGATGGCCAGTTCGCGGATGAAATGCAGGATCAGACCGGCATCGGCCACAGTGGCCGGACGGATGTTCAACAGAGCCATGGGCGGAAAAGGGAGACGGAGGGAATCAGGCGAGCTTAATCCCCTCCGTCCCTTTTTTGTCAGCGTGCCGCAGCGACATTCGCGCGCATCTGCGCGATCACGTCCTGGTAGCTGGTCTTGGCGTTGAAGATGGCCGAACCGGCGACGAAGGTGTCGGCGCCGGCAGCGGCGATCTCGCCGATGTTGTCGGCCTTCACGCCGCCGTCGATCTCCAGGCGGATGTCCTTGCCGCTGGCATCGATCATCTTGCGCACCACGCGCAGCTTGTCCAGCGCCGAGGGAATGAAGGCCTGGCCGCCGAAGCCCGGGTTGACCGACATCAGCAGCACCAGGTCCAAGTCGTCCAGCACCCAGTCGAGGATGTCCACCGGGGTGGCCGGATTGAGCACGATGCCCGGCTTGCAGCCCAGCGAGCGGATCAGCTGGATGGTGCGGTGCACGTGGCGGCTCGCTTCCGGGTGGAAGCTGATGTAGGTGGCACCGGCTTCGGCGAAGTCCGGGATGATGCGGTCCACCGGCTCGACCATCAGGTGCACGTCGATCGGCGCGGTCACGCCGTGCTTGCGCAGCGCCTGGCAGACCATCGGGCCGATGGTCAGGTTCGGCACGTAATGGTTGTCCATCACGTCGAAGTGGACCCAGTCCGCGCCGGCGGCGAGGACGTTGTCGACTTCCTCGCCGAGGCGGGCGAAGTTGGCGGACAGGATGGAGGGGGCGATGAGGCAGTTGGACATGGCCGGGCCTTGCAACGGTAGGAAAGAGGGTCAGCGCTTGCGCAGGGTCTTGATGCGGTCGTAGGCGGCATTGATCCGCCGCGACTTCTGCTCGGCCTGCTGCTGCAGCTCGGGGGCGGCGCCGCCGAGCTTGTCGGGGTGGTACTGCGAGATCAGCTTGCGGTAGGCGCGCTCGACCTCGGCATCGGTGGCCTCGGAGGTCAGCCCCAGCTCCCGGTACGGGTTCTCCTTGTTCAGGCGGAACCAGTCCGAATCGAAGGCATGGCCGATCAACAGGCCGACCACCGCGCCAAACAACGGATTGGGCCGGAACAGCAGGGCGCCGGCGATGAATCCGAGCAGTTTTCCGTACCAGCGCATGGCGCTCCGGGGTCGGCCGACGAAATGGACGCTCATTTTACGTCACAGCGGGCCCGGACGGCTTTACACTAGGCCGCCCGCTGGTCAGCGGGCCCGCCGGGTCCGTTGGGCAGCAGCCGTATCGACAACGCCCCAGGAGTGCCCGTGCCAACCACGCTGTTGCAATCCGATCTCCCCGGCCTGCCCTTGCGCCATCGCGGCAAGGTGCGTGATGTGTTCGATATCCCGCGCGAGCGGCTGCCAGCAGGGACCCCGCCGGGCGACTACCTGCTGATGGTGGCCACCGATCGCCTGTCGGCGTTCGACGTGGTCCTGCCCGACCCGATTCCGGGCAAGGGCGAGATGCTCTGCCAGGTCTCCAACTTCTGGTTCGCCAAGACCGCGCACCTGATGCCCAACCACCTGACCGGCATCGACGTGGCCAGCGTGCTGCCCGAAGGCGTGGACCCGGCCCTGTACGCCAAGCGCGCGGTGGTCACCCGCAAGCTGAAGCCGGTGCCGGTGGAAGCGATCGCCCGCGGCTACCTGATCGGCAGCGGCTGGAAGGACTACCAGCGCACCGGCAAGGTCAGCGGCATCGACCTGCCCGACGGCCTGCGCCAGGCCGAGCAGCTGCCCGAGCCGATCTTCACCCCCTCGACCAAGGCCGCCGTGGGCGACCATGACGAGAACATCGATTTCGATGCGATGGTGAAGCAGGTCGGTGCCGAGATGGCCGAGCGCGTGCGCGATGCCACCCTGCGCATCTACAAGTTCGCCGCCGAATACGCCCGCGAGCGCGGCATCATCCTGGCCGATACCAAGTTCGAGTTCGGTACCGACGCCGATGGCCGCCTGTACATCATGGACGAGATGCTGACGCCGGATTCCTCGCGTTACTGGCCGGCCGACGAGTACGAAGTGGGCACCAGCCCGCCGAGCTACGACAAGCAGTTCGTGCGCGATTACCTGGAGACGCTGGACTGGGGCAAGACCGCCCCGGGCCCGACCATCCCGGCCGAGATCATCGAGCGCACCCGCGCCAAGTACGCCGAGGCGCTGCAGCGCCTGGCCGGGATCAGCGTCGACTGATGCCCTGCGCCCCCCGCCGGTCTGGCTGGGGGCGTTCTGAATGCGGTAGTGCCGGCCGCTGGCCGGCAACCTCGCGAACCTGCAGCCAGGCATGGCCTGGCTCTACTGCCGGTTGCCTGGGGTGGTGCCGGCCGCTGGCCGGCAACCTCGCGAACCTGCAGCCAGGCATGGCCTGGCTCTACTGACGGTTGCCTGGGGGTAGTGCCGGCCGCTGGCCGGCAACCTCGCGAACCTGCAGCCAGGCATGGCCTGGCTCTACTGCCGGTTGCCTGGGGGTAGTGCCGGCCGCTGGCCGGCAGCCTCGCAAGCCTGCAGCCAGGCATGGCCTGGCTCTACTGACGGTTGCCTGGGGGTAGTGCCGGCCGCTGGCCGGCAGCCTCGCAAGCCTGCAGCCAGGCATGGCCTGGCTCTACTGACGGTTGCCTGGGGGTAGTGCCGGCCGCTGGCCGGCAACCTCGCGAACTCGGCTATGCTCTGGATTGCCGGCCAGCGGCCGGCACTACCGTTGTCCGAGGAAGCAACGCAGCATGCAGACATCCACCGAGCTTGCGCGGCCGATCGACCGCTATTTCGCCAGCTACTCCGACGACCACCGCAATCTGATCAACCAGCGCATCCACGTGGTGGCGGTGCCGGCGATCCTGTGGTCGGTGGTGGCCCTGCTGTGGTGCCTGCCGCCGCTGATCACCTGGTTCCAGTACGGCATCTGGTCGGCGTTCGCGATGTTCAGCGCCTGGTGCTTCTACAACAAGCTGTCGCGCCCGCTGGGCATCGGCATGCTCATCCAGTTCTTCGTATTCGGCTGCCTGTGCAGGCTGCTGGAGGCCGAGATCGGCCTGCATAACCTGTTCTGGCTGGCGGTGGGCGTATTCGTGGTGGCCTGGATCGCGCAGTTCATCGGTCACAAGTTCGAGGGCCGCAAGCCCAGCTTCCTGACCGACCTGACCTACCTGCTGATCGGCCCGGCCTGGGTGATGGCCAAGTTCTACCGCAAGCTCGACTGGCGCTACTGACCTGCCCGTGGCCGACGCTGCCCCTCGTTTCCTGAACGGGCAGATTCCGTCACCCGCACTCCACGACGGCCCTGCCAGCCTGCACCGGTGATCCGTTCCCCACCTCCCGCCCGTCGACGGCAGCCCCTGTGCGACAGGGCCTGCGGTCTCCCTGCGTCGGCGTAGGGTGTCCCCCGAGAGCAACCGCGGAGGGACCGCAGCAACGTGATGCTGCGCTGCAGAAAAAATGAATCAGCGGACGTTACATGCAATTGATCGCTGTTCGATGGGTTTCGGCGACATTTCGCAGCCTGTTATCCTCCCTGACCTGCTCGTGAATCATGGATTCCCTGCATGCTCCCCAGCCTGCCCCTGCTGCTGGCCCTGCCGTTCCTGATGGCAGCGGCTGTTGCGGCCTTCCCCCGTAGTTCGCGCTCGACTGCTGCCTGGCTGGCGGCGCTGGCGCCGTTGGGCGGGCTGGCCATCCTCGGCTGGCTGACCCCGTCGGTGCTCGATGGCCAGGTGGTCCGCACCCTGGTGCCCTGGCTGCCGCAGATCGGCCTGGACTTCACCCTGCGCCTGGACGGCCTGGCCTGGATGTTCGCCGGGCTGGTGCTCGGCATCGGCGCGCTGGTGGTGCTGTATGCGCGCTACTACCTGAGCCAGCAGGACAACGCCCACCGCTTCTACTGCTACCTGCTGCTGTTCATGGGCGCCATGCTGGGCATGGTGCTGTCGGGCAACCTGCTGTTGCTGATGATCTTCTGGGAAATGACCAGCATCAGCTCGTTCCTGCTGATCGGCTTCTGGTCGCACCGCCAGGACGCCCGCGAAGGCGCACGCATGGCGCTGGTGATCACCGGCGGCGGTGGCCTGGCCCTGCTCGGTGGCGTGCTGCTGATCGGCCGCATCGTCGGCAGCTTCGACCTGGACGTGGTGCTGGCCGCCGGCGAGCAGATCCGCGCCAGCGCGCTGTACCCGTACGCACTGTTCCTGGTGCTGGCCGGCATCTTCACCAAGAGCGCGCAGTTCCCGTTCCACTTCTGGCTGCCGCACGCGATGGCGGCGCCGACCCCGGTCTCTGCCTACCTGCACTCGGCCACCATGGTGAAGGCCGGTGTGTTCCTGCTGGCGCGGCTGCACCCGGCACTGGCCGGCAGCGACCTGTTCTTCTACACGGTCAGCGGCATCGGCGCGCTGACCCTGCTGATCGGCGCCTGGAACGCGATCTTCCAGCACGACCTGAAAGGCCTGCTGGCGTACTCGACCATTTCCCATCTGGGCCTGATCACCCTGCTGTTCGGCCTGTCCACGCCGATGGCGGTGGTGGCCGGCGTGTTCCACATCCTCAACCACGCCACCTTCAAGGCCTCGCTGTTCATGGCCGCCGGCATCATCGACCACGAAACCGGCACCCGTGACATGCGCAAGCTGGGTGGCCTGCGCAAACTGATGCCATTCACCAGCGCGCTGGCGATCATCGCCTCGCTGGCGATGGCCGGCATCCCGTTGCTCAACGGCTTCCTGTCCAAGGAAATGCTGTTCGCCGAAGCGCTGACCGCCGGTGGCGGCCCGGGCGCGATGCGCACGGCCGTATCGATCGCGGCGCTGCTGGCCGGTGTGTTCGGCGTGGCCTACAGCCTGCGCTTCGTGCACGACACCTTCTTCGGCCCCGGCCCGCACGACCTCGACCGCGTGCCGCATGAGCCGCCGCGCTGGATGAAGGTGCCGGTGGAACTGCTGGTGGTGATCTGCGTGGCGGTGGGCATCGCCCCGGCACTGACCGTGGCGCCAGTGCTGCATGCCGCTGCGGCCTCGATCCTCGGCAACGCCATGCCCGAGTACAGCCTGGCCGTATGGCACGGCTTCAACCTGCCGCTGGCGATGAGCGCGATCGGCGTGGTCGGTGGCGTGGCGCTGTACTTCGGCCTGCGCAAGCTGATCAACCTGCACGGGGTGGAAACCCGCACCACCGGCCGCAACGTGTTCCATGCGCAGCTGGATGCCCTTTCCGCGCTGGCCATGCGCCTGACCAACGGCATCGCCAATGGCAGCCTGCAGCGCATGCTGCTGGGCCTGGTGCTGGTGGCGATCGCGGTCGCCGCCGCGCCGTTCGTGGCCAACCCGGCCTCGCCGAACTGGACCGCGCCGCAGCCGATCCCGCTGCTGGGCTGGGTGCTGTGGCTGGTGATGATGGCCTGCGCCGTTGCCACCCTCCGTGTCTACAAGCAGCGCCTGCTGGCGGTGCTGCTGGTCGGCGGCGTTGGCCTGATGGTGGCGCTGACCTTCGTGTTCCTGTCCGCACCGGACCTGGCGCTGACCCAGCTGCTGGTGGAGATGGTGACCCTGGTGCTGATGCTGCTGGGCATGAACTACCTGCCCGCGCAGTCCGGGCCGGAGCGGCCGCGCTGGCGCAAGCGCCGCGATGCGGTGATCGCGATCATCGCCGGCGCCGGCCTGGGTGCGCTGGCCTATTCGGCGATGACGCTGCCGCCGAACACCATGGCCGGCGAGCTGCTCGCCCGTGCCCTGCCCGAGGCCTACGGCCAGAATGTGGTCAACGTGATCCTGGTCGACTTCCGCGGCTTCGATACCTTCGGCGAGATCACCGTGTTCGGCATCGCCGCACTGGTGGTGCATGCGCTGCTGCGTCGCACGCGGATGGCGCCGGAGCAGATCATGCCCGGCCCACCGATCAAGCTGCCGGTGCCGGCCGACCTGGCGCAGATCATGTTCCCGCTGACCCTGACCGTATCGATCTTCCTGTTCCTGCGCGGCCACAACGCGCCGGGCGGTGGCTTCATCGCCGGCCTGGTGCTGGCGGTGCCGCTGCTGATCCAGTACGTGATCCAGGGCACCGCGTCGGTGGAGTCGCGCTTCGGCTTCGACTACATCCGCTGCATCGGCATGGGCCTGTTGATCGCCCTGCTCAGCGGCAGCGCGTCGATGCTGTTCGGCGTGCCGTTCCTGACCAGCGGCCACCTCGACCTGCACCTGCCGCTGATCGGCGACGTGCCGCTGGCGAGTGCGATCGGCTTCGACATCGGCGTCTATCTGGTGGTGTTCGGTGGCGCCATGCTGATGCTGTCGATGATGGGCACGATCAAGCCGTCGCGTACCCGCACTGCCCGCAAGGGTGAGATCGACCTGCAACGCCGTTCGGCACGCACCGGGGAGATGCACTGATGGAACTGGCCCTGGCTACCGCGATCGGCGTACTGACCGCCATCGGCATCTACCTGCTGCTGCGTGCGCGCAGCTTCGATGTGATCCTCGGCATGACCTTCCTGTCCTACGCCACCAACCTGCTGATCTTCGCCGGTGGCCGCGTGGTGCTGGGCAAGGCACCGGTGCTGCAGGAAGGCGTGGACAGTCACCTGGGCAACTACACCGATCCGCTGCCACAGGCGCTGGTGCTGACCGCGATCGTGATCGCCTTCGCGATGACCGCGGTCAGCATCGTGCTGGCCATGCGCAGCCGCAGCGACAACCACAGCGATCATGTGGACGCCCACGAGCCGGATGACGACCTGCAGGATGAGCGCATGCTGCCGCGCCAGGGAGAGGACCGCGCATGAACCACCTGGTGATCCTGCCCATCCTGATTCCGCTGCTGGGTGCTGCACTGTCGCTGTTCGTCGAACACCGCCGGTATGGCCCCAAGGTGCAGCGCGCGGTGGCCTGGACTGCCCTGTCGGCGCTGGCGCTGGCGGTGGGCCTGCTGTTTGCCGCCACCGCCACTGGTGAGATCAACGTCTACCTGCTCGGCGACTGGCCGTCGCGTCTGGGCATCGCGCTGGTGGCCGACCGGCTGTCGGCGTGGATGCTGCTGACCACCCTGCTGCTGGCCATTCCCTGCCTGCTGCATGCCTGCTCGGGCTGGGACCGTCGCGCACCACACTTCCATGCACTGTTCCAGTTCCAGCTGGTCGGCCTGAATGGCGCATTCCTGACCGGCGACATCTTCAACCTGTTCGTGTTCTTCGAGGTGATGCTGATCGCCTCCTACGGCCTGCTGCTCAGTGGCGGCCGCGGCCTGCGCATGCGCATCGGCCTGCACTACGTGGTGTTCAACGTCACCGCCTCGACCCTGTTCCTGATCGCACTGGGCCTGCTGTACGCCTCGCTGGGCTCGCTGAACATGGCCGAGCTGTCGCAGCGCATTGCCGAGGTGCCGCCGGCGCAGCTGACGCTGGTAAAGGCCACGATGGGCCTGTTGCTGCTGGTGTTCTGCGCCAAGGCTGCACTGATGCCGCTGTACCTGTGGCTGCCGGAAGCCTATTCGCGCGCACCGGCCGCCGTGGCCGCCCTGTTCGCGATCATGACCAAGGTCGGCCTGTACTCGGTGCTGCGCATCCAGATGCTGTGGTTCGGCGACGATGCCGGTGCGATGGCCGGCTATGGCCGCGACTGGCTGCTGTGGGCCGGCGTGGCAACGCTGGTGCTTGGCGGCCTCGGTGCGCTGGCCGCGACCCGCCTGCGCGTGCTGATCTCGTATCTGGTAATCGTCTCGGCGGCCACGCTGTTCATCGCCTTCTCGGTAGGCACGCCGCAGGTGCTGTCCGCCGGCCTGTACTACCTGCCACACAGCAGCTTCGTCGCCGCCGCACTGTTCCTGATTGCCGACCTGATCCGCCGCCGCCGCGGTGGCGCCAGCGACCGCAAGGAAGTGGTCGCGCCGATGCCGGGCAAGGAAACGCCGGCGGTGCTGTTCCTGATCGGCGCGGTGTCCGTGGCCGGCCTGCCGCCGCTGTCCGGCTTCCTGGCCAAGGCCGCACTGCTGGCCGGCATGCCGGCGCAGTACACCGCCCCGGTGTGGACGGCAGTGCTGGTAAGCAGCCTGCTGGTGATCATGGGCCTGACCCGTGGCGGCATCCGCCTGTTCTGGCGCGTGCCGCCGGTCGAGGCCGATGCACCGAAGCCGCGCAAGGCACGCCTGCGCCGGGTCGAGCTGTACGCGGCCTGCATCCTGCTGGCCTACGGCATCGGCATGACACTGGCCGCCGCGCCACTGATGCGCTACACCGACGCCACCGCCGCACAGCTGCTGCACCCCAGCGAGTACGTGCAGCAGTTGCGCGCGACCACGCCGGAGATCCGCCAGCCATGACCGCCCAGCGCTCCCTGTTCCGTCGCGTCATTCCCTCGCCGATGCTCAGCATCATGGTGGTGGCGTTCTGGCTGCTGATGTCCGACAGCTTCACCCTCGGCCAGTTCGTGCTGGGGCTGGTGCTGGGCGTGGTGGTGCCGCTGTTCGCCGCGCGCCTGGACCGCGAGTTCGCCCGCATCGGTACCCTGCGCCCGCTGCCCAAGCTGCTGTGCGTGACCCTGTGGGACATCCTGATGTCCAACATCCGCGTCGCCGTGCAGGTGCTGGGCCCGGAGAAGAACATCCATCCGGGCTTCATCTGGCTGCCGCTGGACATCGCCAACATCCACGGCATCGCCGCGCTGACCAGCATGATCACGCTGACCCCGGGCACGGTCTCGGCCGCGCTCAGTGACGACCGCAAGTTCCTGCTGGTGCACGTGCTGCACCTGGAGGACCCACAGGACCTGATCGATACGATCAAGCGCCGTTACGAGGCGCCGTTGATGGAGATCTTCCCATGACCGGTTTTGAAGTCATCCAGACCACCCTGGTGGTGTGCATGCACGTGGTCGGCCTGGCCATGCTGCTGGCCACCTGGCGCCTGCTGCGCGGGCCGACCGTGCCCGACCGCATCCTCGCGCTGGACACGCTGTCGGTGACCGCGATCGCCGAGCTGATGCTGTTCGGCATGTACCTCAACTCGCCGATCTACTTCGAGGCGGCGCTGATCATCGCCATGCTCGGCTTCGGCAGCACCGTGGTGCTGAGCAAGTTCGTGCTGCGCCGGGACATCGTCGAATGATCACCGCGATCCAGATCGGCCTGTCGATCCTGCTGCTGTTCGGCTGCTTCTTCATCCTGGTCGGTGCATTGGGCCTGGTGAAGCTGTCCACGTTCTTCAAGCGGCTGCACGCACCGACCAAGGCCAGCACGCTGGGCGTGGGCTGCGTGCTGGTGTGCTCGGTGTGCTACCACATCTTTCTCGGCCAGGACCCGCAGCCGCGCGAGCTGCTGATCACCGTGTTCCTGTTCATCACCGCACCGATCAGCGCGCACATGATGGCCAAGGCCGCGCTGTCGCTGCTGATGGAAACCCGCCCCAGCCTGCCCGGCAACGAGCCGGCTGCTGAAGAGCAGCTGCCGCCGCCGGAACCGGTGCGGGAAGAAGAAACCACGCAGAACCGGTGAATCCGGTAGCGACCGACCTTGGTCGGCGCTTTGTTTCCCTGAGTGCCAACCAAGGTTGGCAGCTACCGCATCATCGGTGGGTGGACCGGTGGGTGCCGACCGTTGGTCAGCACGGAGCCAACCGCATCCACGCATGGCGTGGATCTACCGACCGCAATGCCCGGTGGCGGCCGACCTTGGTCGGCGCTTTGTTTCCCTGAGTGCCAACCAAGGTTGGCAGCTACCGGGTGATCGGTGGGTTGACCGGTGGGTGCCGACCGTTGGTCGGCACGGAGCCAACCGCATCCACGCGTGGCGTGGATCTACCGACCACAATGCCCGGTAGACGCCGACCTTGGTCGGCGCTTTGTTTCCCTGAGTGCCAACCGAGGTTGGCAGCTACCGCATCATCGGCGGGTTGACCGGTGGGTGCCGACCGTTGGTCGGCACGGAGCCAACCGCATCCACGCGTGGCGTGGATCTACCGACTGCAATGCCCGGTAGAGGCCGACCTTGGTCGGCGCTTTGTTTCCCTGAGTGCCAACCAAGGTTGGCAGCTACCGCATCATCGGCGAGGTGACCGGTAGGTGCCGACCTTGGTCGGCACGGAACCAACCGCATCCACGCATGGCGTGGATCTACAACGCCGGTGCGCCCACCAGCAGCAGCTCCAGCACGAACCAGCCCGCGAACGCGACCAGCAGGATCGCGCCTTCGCCGCGGCTGATCTTCAGGTCGCCGCGCAGCATGGGGTACAGCACCAGTGCGAAGGCCAGCAGCGCCGGCAATTCCAGGCGCACGAACGAGGCCGGCAGCGCCAGCGGCTGCAGTACGGCCATCGCACCAATCACCAGCAACAGGTTGACCACGCTGGAACCCAGCACGTGGCCCAGCACCATGTCGCCATGACCACGGCGTGCGGCAGCAATCGCGGTTGCCACCTCCGGCAGCGCGGTACCGATCGCGACCGGCAGCAGACCGACCAGTAGCGGTGTCCAACCCAGTGCAGTACCGAAGTCCGCTGCGGCCCCCACCACCAGGCGTGCGCCCCAGTACAGGGCCAGCGCGGCGATCAGCACCCGCAGTACATTCAACGGCAGGCTGGTTCGGCTCAGTGCGGACTCGGCGATGGCTGCCTGCACCTCCGCACTCTCGCTGCGACCACGGCGCAGCAGCAGCACCTGCACCACGATGAAGCCGGCCAGCAGCACGCCGCCCTCCCAGCGTGCCAGGCCACCATCAAGACCGAACAGGATCAGCAGCACGCCGGCCGCCAGCAGCGACCACCACAGCACCGTCTGCAGGCGCGCGCGCAGCAGCAGTGGCGCAGCCATGGCCGCCACGGCCAGGGTCAGGCCCAGGTTGACGATGCTGCTGCCCACCGCGTTGCCCAGCGCCAGCTCCGGCTGACCGACCGCCAGCGCGCGCGCGTTGACCGCCAGTTCCGGCAGCGAAGTGGTCACGCCGAGCAGCAACAGACCAGCCGTGAACGGACTGGCCCCGAAGCGTTGCGCCAAGCCGGACACGGCCTTGACGATGGAGTCCCCGCCCAGCGCCAGCAGCAGCAGGCCGAGCAGGAACCAGGCAATGGCAATGGCGATCATCGAGCACTCCCCCTGCGGTCGTGGCGCGATTCTACGCTGGCCCCGCGCGCATGGCTGGGCCGTGGATCAAGGATCAGCCACAGCCTTCCACATAATCGACCTGCGGGGTCTGCCCGACCCTCCACGCACCGACCCGGCCGTCCGCACCGAGTGCGAAATCGATCACCGCCCCACCCTCCTGCGCCGGACGCACGCGCAGGTGCTGGGCCTTCTCGTCGTACTTGTCGGGGCCGACGTCAGCGCGCTCGGGGTAAAGCACCTGCAGCTCACCCAGGGTCATGCCGACCTTGCCGCCACCTGGTGCGGTGATGGCTGCGCTGCGCACGTCGTAGCGCACCAGCTTGCGGCCTTCGATCATCAGGCGGGGGTCTTCGGCATTCTGCGGTCGCAGGAAATAGCAGCCATCGTTGCTGTCGTCGGCCGGCAGCGGTTTGCCACTGGCATCGGTGCCCAGCCCCTGCAACGGCGCGCCGAAGCCACTGCGGACCTCAGCGATGCCGGCGCCCAGCTTCGCGCCGGCGAAGCCCTCCAGGTGCGCGGGACTGTCCTCGCGGCGGTCATTGGCTGGACGGGCTGCCAGATCAGGATCCGTCGACTGCGCGGGCCCGGTAGCCGAGGCGGTTTCGGCCGGGGTATCGCTGCCGCTGCCGGCCGCCCCCTGCCTGTCGGAGCCAGCACTGCAGGCGGTGAGCGAAAGGAGCAACAGACCAGCAAGCGGAAGGTGCTTCATCGGTGCGGTTCCCTGGCACGAAGGTGGCTGCACGCTAGCCCATCCTGTGTGCAGGCGCTGCATTGTCATCGCGGTTTCATCGCCTTCGTTCAGGCTCGGCGAGCACCGACCTGGCCGTCCCTTCCATGCAACCGCGCAAGACCGATCTCGCCCGAACCGCGCTGCAGGCCCACCGCGCGCCGCTGGACATGCGCCAGCGCCGGCTGCTGATCCTGTGCGACGGCCAGCGCACCATTGCCGACCTGACCGGCCTGCTCGGCCAGGACGCACCTGCGATGGTCATCCAGCTTGTACAGGCGGGGTACCTGAGCACCGGTACTGCCGCCACGGCCGCACCGCCGTCGCCGGCACCCGCGGCAGCGCCGGTTCCGCCCGCACCACCAGCCGCGGCACCTGCGGCAACTCCGGCCACCGCAGTGGAGCGCCGCCGCTCGCTGGTAGCTGCGCGCATCTACGTGCTGGGCATCCTGGAAATGCAGCGCCATCCGCAGGCGGCGGCGCTGTTCCGCGACCTGCAGCAGGCACGCGCCGAAAGTGAAGTACTGCAGGTGCTGCACTCGGCCATGCAGTTGCTGCCCGGGCTGACCTCGGAGGGCTACTGCCAGCGCGTGCGCCAACGCCTGCTGGAAGCGCTGCCGCTGGAGCACTGCGACGCGTTCGTCGAGGTGGCGTAAGCGCAGGTTCCGGCGGAGAACATTCACGCATGGCGTGGATGCGATCAGGATCCGTGCCGACCAAGGTCGGCACCCACCAAGCTAGCGGGACGACCGGAAGTTGTTGCGCAGGCCGTTCCAGCACTGCTGGTAATCGCCCTGGCGATGGCCGGCGGCCAGCGCCTGTGCGGTCGGGCGGATCACCGCGCGGGTCTCGAACATGAAGGCCATCGTGTCCTTGATCACATCGGCCTTGGACAGGTCCGCATTGGAAGCCTTGTCGAAGGTCGGCGCGTCCGGGCCGTGGCCGCTCATGCAGTTGTGCAGCGACGCGCCACCCGGCACGAAGCCCTCTGCCTTGGCATCGTAGGCGCCATGCACCAGGCCCATGAACTCGCTGGCGATGTTGCGATGGAACCACGGCGGACGGAACGTGTTCTGCGCCACCAGCCAGCGTGGCGGGAAGATCGCGAAGTCCATGTTGCTGGTGCCGGGCGTGTCGCTGGGCGAATGCAGCACCAGGAAGATCGACGGATCCGGGTGGTCGTAGCTGATCGAACCGATGGTGTTGAAGCGGCGCAGGTCGTAGCGGTACGGCGCGTAATTGCCATGCCAGGCCACCACGTCCAGCGGCGAATGGTCGATCGGCGCACGCCACAGGCGGCCCTCGAACTTGGCGATCAGTTCGAAATCACCGTCGACATCCTCGAACGCCGCGTGCGGGGTTTCGAAGTCGCGCGGGTTGGCCAGGCCGTTGGACCCGATCGGACCGAGGTCCGGCAGTTTCAGCAGCGCACCGTAGTTTTCGCAGATATAGCCGCGGCTCGGGCCATCGGGCAGTTCGACGCGGAAGCGCACGCCGCGCGGGATCACCGCGATCTGCTGCGGCTCGATCTCGATCACGCCCAGCTCGGTCAGCAGGCGCAGGCCGCCCAGCTGCGGCACGATCAGCAGCTCGCCATCGGCATCGTAGAAGTAGCGGCCGACCATGTCGCGGTTGGCGGCGTAGAGGTGGATGCCCACGCCGGCATGCGCATCGGGCGAGCCGTTGCCGCCCATCGTGTACAGGCCCTCGACGAAGTCGGTCGGCAGTTCCGGCAGCGGCAGCGGGCTCCAGCGCAGCTGGTTCGGCGAAGCAGGCTGAGCGCCGAAATCACACTGCAGCTGCGACTGCGCGAACGGCGTGAATTCGCCATGGGTCACCGCCGGGCGGATCCGGTACAGCCAGCTGCGGCGGTTGCTGCCGCGCGGCGCGGTGAAGGCGGTGCCGGTCAGCTGTTCGGCGTACAGGCCGTGGGCCACCTTCTGCGGCGAGTTCTGCCCGACCGGCAGCGCGCCGGCGACGGCCTCGGTGGCGAATTCGTTGCCGAAACCGGACTGGTAGCCGCGGGTGGTGATGGCGGTGGACATGGGGGCTCCTGAAGAACGGCGAGACCGGAACGGGAAGCAGCCGAGCATGGCTCGGCTCTACAGATGAGCAGGCGCCGGGCATGACCCGGCGCTACCGTTGAACGTTACAGCACGCCGCGGCGGATCTGATCGCGCTCGATGCTTTCGAACAGCGCGGTGAAGTTGCCTTCGCCGAAGCCTTCGTTGCCCTTGCGCTGGATGATCTCGAAGAAGATCGGGCCGATGCAGTTCTGGGTGAAGATCTGCAGCAGCTTGCGCTGGTGGGTTTCCGGATCAGCGTCGATCAGGATCTTGTTCTTGGCCAGGCGCGCCACGTCTTCACCGTGGTTCGGCACGCGCTGATCGATCACGTCGAAGTAGGTCTCCGGCGTGTCGAGGAAGTCCACGCCCTGCGCACGCATCGCTTCGACGGTCTCGTAGATGTTCTCGGTGAAGCAGGCGATGTGCTGGATGCCTTCGCCCTTGTACGCGTCCAGGTACTCGTTGATCTGGCTCTTCGGGTCGGACGATTCATTCAGCGGAATGCGCACGATGCCGTCCGGCGCGGTCATCGCCTTGGACACCAGGCCGGTCTTCAGGCCCTTGATGTCGAAGTAGCGGATCTCGCGGAAGTTGAACAGGCGTTCGTAGTAGTCCGACCACTGCTGCATGTTGCCGAAGTACAGGTTGTGGGTCAGGTGGTCGATGAAGGTCAGGCCGAAGCCCACCGGGTGCAGGTCGGCACCGGCGATCGGCTCGTAGTCGCCGTCGAAGATGCTGCCAGCGCTGCCGTAGCGGTCGACCAGGTACAGCATGCAGTCGCCGATGCCCTTGATGACCGGCGCGTTGACCGCCTTGCTGTCCGGCTTGAAGGCGATGGCTTCGGCGCCGTTGCCCAGCGCGGTCTGGTAGACCTCCTGGCCCGGCTTCTTGAAGCGGATGGCGAAGCCGCAGGCGCACGGGCCGTGCTTTTCGGCGAAGTCCGAGGCGAACGAATCGGGGTCTTCGTTGACCAGGAAGTTGACGTCGCCCTGGCGATAGACGGTAATCGGACGCTGCTTGTGCTTGAGCACCGCGCTGAAGCCCATCTTCCGGAAGTACTCGTGCAGCTCCTGGCCACGGCCGGCCGGGGCGGCGAATTCGACGAACTCGAAGCCGTCGATGCCCATCGGGTTCTCGAAGGTGGTGACCTGCATGCCGGGGTTGGGGTGCGAGGCGGTCGGGACTGCGGTATTCATGGCGTGGCTCCGAATCGGTACCGCATCGGTACAAACCAGGTGCGGGCAGGTAGGGACCCGGCGAGAATGCAGGGTCTGGACCTACCCCTTATAGTTACACTTGAAACCACCAGCAAGGTGCACCGCAACATGAGCCCCGCCGATCCCGTTTCGACCCGCCTGCGTTCCTCGCACGTCCTGCTCGACCTGGAACAGTTCCTGCCGTACCGGCTGAGCGTGCTGTCCAACCGGGTCAGCGGCAACATCGCCAAGCTATACGGCGATCGTTACGGTCTGGCGATTCCCGAGTGGCGGGTGATCACCATCCTGGCGCTGTACCCGGGCTCCTCGGCCAGCGAGGTCTCCGACCGCACGGCGATGGACAAGGTGGCGGTCAGCCGTGCCGTGGCGCGCCTGCTGGAGCGCGGCTTCATCAAGCGCGAGACCCACGGCGACGACCGCCGCCGCTCGGTGCTGGCGCTGTCGGCGGCCGGCTTCGAGGTGTACGAGACCATCGCGCCGATGGTGATCGAGATCACCCGCAAACTGATGTCGGTGCTGAGCGAAGAGGAAGAGCAGGTGCTGGAAAGACTGATCCTTCGCCTGGCCGGCGAAGGCCTGGAGCGGATGGGCGAAGGGGTCTGAAAGAAAAAAGGGGACGGAGGGGATTAAGTCGTTTTGGCCCCCAGATCGCGGGTTCCGACCCCGACCGGCAGCGGAACAGTGGCTGGGCGATTGTCGTCCGCCCCCTTTGATCTGACGGGACCCGCTCTTTGGCGGACTGCGGACCGACCGCAAACGATGCCATCGGACGCATTCCCCCCCCGCAGATCCCGTCCTGAAGTGTCGCCCTCGCCCGGCGACATTTCCGCATTGGCCCGATACGGCCCGTTTCCGCCAGGCTGGTGTATCGAAACGGGCTGATCCAGTGAATTCTCCTATTGGACTGCTCACGTGTGCGGCCTGACGGTAAACGTTCAACGGGTATCAGCCCGGCCATGGATCCACATCGGACGGGCCCCCTCATGGATGACTCGCATTCAACGCTGCCGCATGGCCAGAAATTGCTGGCCGATCTCAGAGAGCTGATCTGCGCGGCGCGCAACAGGATGCACAGAACCATCAACAGCGAGCTCACGCTGTTGTACTGGCGGATCGGGCGGCGCATCCACGCTGATCAGTTGAGGGGCCGACGGGCCCGCTACGGAGAGCTTGTCTTCACCCGGATAGCCAAGGCGCTGACGACCGAATTCGGTACCTCCTTCGGTGAAAAGAGCCTGCGCCGGATGGTGCAGTTCTCCACCGCATTTGCGGACGAGCAGATTGTCGTATCGCTGATACGACAATTGAGCTGGACCCACTTCATCGCACTGATCCCCCTGGCGGATCCGCTCAAGCGTGACTTCTATGCGCAGATGGCCGCCACCGAGGGCTGGAGTGTGCGCATGCTGCGCCAGCGCATCGATTCGATGTTGTACGAGCGCACGGCGCTTTCCAGTCAACCCGAGCAGACCATCGCCGATGAGTTGGCGGCACTGCGTGGCAACCAGCAGCTGTCTCCAGGGCTGGTACTGCGTGATCCCTACGTCCTGGATTTTCTTGGCCTGAAGGACAGCTGGGACGAGCAGGACCTTGAAAGCGCGATCCTTCGCGAGATGCAGGGCTTCCTGCTCGAACTTGGCACGGGCTTCAGTTTCGTCGCCCGCCAGAAGCGCATCCAGATCGACGGCGATGACTTCCACCTTGACCTGCTGTTCTACAACCGGCGTCTGCGCAGGCTGATCGCTATCGAGCTGAAGATCGGCGAGTTCAAGCCCGCCTATAAAGGGCAGATGGAACTCTACCTGCGCTGGCTGGACCGCTACGAACGTGAGGACGGCGAGCAGGCGCCGTTGGGCATCATCCTCTGCACGGGGAAAAAGGCGGGTCAGATCGAATTGCTGGAGCTGGATCGCTCAGGCATCCATGTTGCGGAATACCTGACCACGCTGCCCTCTCGTAAGGTCCTCAAGCAAAGACTGCAGACCGCCATGGAGCGGGCCCGGCAAAAGCTGCAGACCGCGGCACCCGGCCCCCTGTAGATCCACGCCGCGCGTGGATGGCGCTCATGCTTCAGCTCAGATGCTTGCGCCGCGCATGGATCCACGGCACCGCCAGCGCAGCGATGGCACCGCCGGCGAAGCCCAGCGATGCGGCAACCGTGGCCGCTTCGACCGCGCCCGGCAGCGCCAGCGCAGCAGCCACCAGCAGCAGCGACGGCAGGCCGACGAAGGTGCCCAGGAAGAAGTGCCAACGCGGTGACCAGGTGTTGAGCTGCAGCAGGCTGACCGGCTGCCAGGCGTCAGACGCGGTGTCTTCGGCGATTTTCGCCACGACCTTGCCCAGGTCCACCTCCGGTAGCGCACGCCCCTGCCGTGCGGTCGCCAGCAGTTCGGCCACCGCCTCCACCGGCGGGAAACTGGACGGCCACGCAACCGGCGCCGGCACGCCATAGGCGGTCAGCAGCGGCACGCTCAGCCACGGCGCCACCAGCGGGCGCATGCGGCGGCGGCCATGCACGCACCAGATCTGCGGCTGGCCGTGCGCGGTGACGCTGTACAGCGCCAGTTCGTTGGCCGGCGGGTAGCCGAGCATGGTCACCCGCGCGGCCAGGCTGTCCTGGCCCATCGCGCGCAGGAAGCCAGGACGGCTGCGCCCTTCCTGCATCCACGCCAGACCGAGTGCACCCACCAGATAGGCCTCGGCCACGTCCTTGCTGCCGACGGTAGCGCGTTCGTCACTGGCCAGGTACCAGGCCAGCGATTTCGGTTCGGCGACATCCTCCAAGCCCCAGCGGCTGTCGTCTCCCAGCACGTGGCGCACCGGCAGGCGCGCGGGCGCGGTTTCGCCACGTTCGCCGGGTTGCAGGAACGGCAGCACGCCCTGGATGAACGTGGACAGTTCGATCGCACGCACGCCTTGGCCCTGCCATTCCGGCGGCAGCAGCCCGGCCAGCTGGCCGTCGGCGGCCAATGCATCGAGCCGTGATTTCTGCTCGACCAGTTTCTGCACCGCCCCCTTCAGCACCACGTTGTCGGGCAGCGCGATCTGCGGCAGGCGGTGACGCGGCGGTGCCAGTTCAACGGTGTCCTCGCCGGTACCGGCGTCATCCAGCAACGCCTCCTGCGGCGGCAGGGTCACGCCCTCGCCTGCCCCAGCCTCGGCCAGGTCGCTGGCAGGTTCGGGCAGTCGTTCGGCGTGGTCGCTGTGCATGGGCGTTCCGGAAGGTTGCATCGACGGGATGTCGACTGAGGTCCTTGCCGGTAACGGCGTACGTGCGATGAAGTTGAGACGCCGTTTCAGAGAGTGTGACGGCGCGCGCAATCGACCCACGTCACGCGTGGATGTGCCTCAGTGCCGACCAACGGTCGGCACCCAACGGGGGTGGCGGTCAGCGGTCGGCATCCACCGAAGCGGCCGGCACTACCCTATTCCGGTTTGTCAGGTGCCCACTGCTTGAGGAACGCGGTCACGCGCGCGGGCTGGAAGGCTTCGCCCTTGCGCAGCTCGCCGGTCGCCTGCGACACCAGCAGTCCGCCATCGGCATCGAGTACCAGCAGGTACGGGTAGTCGCGTTCCATCATCGGGAACTGGGCGAAGAAAGCGGTGTTGGGCTGTTCGTCGCTGGCGTTGACCTTCACCCACACGTAGTGGGCATCGCGGAAGCGGCGCAGGTCGCCGTTGCCTTCCACCACCTCGTCCAGCGCCCGGCAGCGCTCGCAGGCGGCGTTGCCGACCTCGAGCAGGATGCGCTTCTTGCCGCGCTGGGCTTCCACCTTGGCGGTGGCCAGGTCGTCGGCGGGGTTGCGGGCCGGGTCGAACTGCGCGCCGAGCCCTGCGATGGCGGCGATGTCCGCCGCCACCGGGGTGTTGCCCGAGGCCACCGGTTCGCTGGGGTCAGCGACCGGTGGCTCGGTGGGTCGGGTATCCAGAGGCTGCGTAGGCTCGGCGGCGGCAGGCGGTTGCGGTTGGGAACAGGCGCCGATCAGCGCCACACAGACCACCACCACTGCACCACCGAGCTTGCTGCGCATGCCTACTACCCTCTCATCATCATTTGACGCCGTGCATCAGCTTGTTGATCAGCGGGGCGACCAGGAACAGCACCACGCCGGAGCCGATCAGGGCCCAGAACCCGAAGGTATACCCCTTCAGGGCCGACTCGACCGTCATGCCGCCTTCACCACTGACCACGCCAGCGAAGATGCCCGACAGGTTGTTGCCGATGCCGGTGGACAGGAACCAGCCACCCATGCCGAAGCCGACCAGGCGCACCGGGGCCAGCTTGGTCACCATCGACAGGCCGATCGGCGACAGGCACAGCTCACCCACCGACTGGATGACGTAGACCATGAACAGGGTCCAGAACGGGATCTTGCCGTCCACGACCATCTGCGACAGCGCGTACATCAGCAGGGCGAAGGCGGCGCCGTTGAACAGCAGGCCGAGGCCGAACTTGCGCGGAATGGACGGGTTGGCACGGCCCAGGGCCACCCAGATCCAGGCGATGATCGGCGCCAGGGTGATGATGGCCACCGAGTTGACCGACTGGAACCACGCGGTCGGGAAGGTCCAGTCACCCATCTGGCGGTTGACGATGTTCTCGGCCAGGAAGGTGAACGAGCTGCCGGCCTGCTCGAAGAACATCCAGAACATCACGTTGAAGGCGAAGATGATCAGCATCGCGATCACGCGGTCGCGCTGCACCTTGCCTTCGCGGATGCCCTCGACCAGCAGCAGGATGGCCAGCGCGGTGAACATCGCGCCCAGGATCCAGGCCAGTGCGGTGGCGCCGGTGGCCAGCAGGAAGTAGGCGACCGGGATGGCGACCACGGCACCGGCCAGCACCATGATGATGCGGCCGAAGCCTTCAGCGCCGGCCGGCGGTGCACCGATGCCCTTCAGGCCGGCACGACCGATGTAGAACCACACCAGCGAAATCAGCATGCCCACGCCCGAGGCGATGAACACGACCTTGTAGGACGGCATCGCGTCGGTACCGAAGACCTTGCGGGCCAGGTACTCGGTCAGCACCGGGGCGATCATCGCGCCGATGTTGATGCCCATGTAGAAGATGGTGAAGCCCGAATCACGGCGCTCGTCCTTCAGGCCATACAGCTTGCCGACCATGGTCGAGATGTTGGGCTTGAACAGGCCGTTGCCGACGATGATCGTGGCCAGGCCGAGCTTGAAGATGTGCTCCTGCGGCAGCGAGATCATGAACAGGCCGGCGGCCATGATGATCGCGCCGGTCAGGATCGATCGCTGGTAACCCAGTACCCGGTCGGCCACGTAGCCACCGAAGATCGCTGCGGCATACACCAGGGCCAGGTAGGCGCCGTAGATGCGGCTGGCGTCGCCTTCACCGGCAGCGCTGCCGTTGTAGAACTGGGCGACGATGTACAGCACCAAGGCCCAGCGGATGCCATAGAACGCAAAGCGCTCCCAGAACTCGGTCATGAACAGCATCCACAACGGGCGCGGGTGGCCCAGCGTGGTCTTGAAGTCCGGCAGCGCCGGCTCTGGGGTGTTCGCAGTGGCGTTTACGCTCATGCGGATTTCCTGGTTCGGTGGATGACGAGCACGTCCGATGTGCAGTTGGAGCAACGCGCGAGGATCACCGACTTCTGGCGTTCACGTCAAATACACGCCGTTTGAGGCAGGTGCCAGCCTGCTCCCTGAACTTGCATCTGAAACGATCCAGCCGCCGGCCGGGATCCAAGCTGAATACGGATCAGCCCTCTTCTGCCGGGGGCCCGGCCTGCAGGCTGGTCCGCACCTGGAACAGTTCGGGGAAGAAGGTCAGTTCCAGCGCCTTGGCCAGGAAGCCCACGCCGGACGAGCCGCCCGTGCCGCGCTTGAAGCCGATCACCCGCATCACGGTGCGCATGTGTCGGAATCGCCACAGCTGGAAGGCGGTCTCCAGGTCCACCAGGTCCTCGCACAGCGAATACTCGCGCCAGTAGCGATCGGTGTCCTGGTAGATGCGTTCGAAGACCGGCTGCAGTGCGTCATCGGCCACATGCGGCTGGGTCCAGTCGTGGGCCTCGTACACCGCCGGGACGGCGTGGCCGAAACGGGTCAGGTACTTCAGGAATTCCTCGTACAGGCTCGGCGCTTCCAGTGCCGTGCGCAGCTGCGCCTGGCCGGCCGGGTCGTGCTCGAACACCTGCAGCATCTGCGCGTTCTTGTTGCCCAGCAGGAACTCGATGTAGCGGTACTGCAGCGACTGGAAGCCCGACGACGGGCCCAGCACGTCGCGGAAGCCCATGTACTCGGACGGGGTCAGCGTTTCCAGCACCGACCACTGCTCGGTCAGCTGGCGCAGCACCTGCTTGCTGCGCGCCAGCACCTTGCGGCACTGCCAGACTTCATCGCGCTGCAGGAAGCCGATTGCGGCACGCAGCTCATGGCCCAGCAGCTTCAGCCACAGCTCCGAGGTCTGATGCTGGATGATGAAGAGCATCTCGTCGTGGTGCGGCGGGCTGGACAGCGGCTGCTGCGCGCTGAGCAGCTGGTCCAGCCGCAGGTAGCCGCCATAGGTCAGGCGTCCCTGCAGGTCGGTGTGGATGCCGGCTTCGAGATCGCGTTGGTTGTTGTCGACGGACATGGGCGGGACCAGATCGGGGGCGGCAAGGGTAGCGCGTTGCCGCCGCGCTGGCAGCCGCCGGGTCCATACTCGGGCGTGCGGTTGGCCGTGGAGCATCGGCCGATACCAGGCCTGCGCGTGGAACCGCCCAGGCCGTTGTACTGGCGGTCAGCCAGAGGCGTATTCTGATGCTTTGCAGCAACGACTGAATACGTTGTTGTTATTGGCCCCCCACCCGCCGGCAGGGGTAAAACGGGGAATCGCCGTGTTGCGGCGCAGGAAGGCTATTCCGTACGCGTTCCTTAACATGGCGATTCATATCATTTGTAACTTCTCTGTCGAAGGTGCAGTACGCAATGACGGTTGCCGCTGAATTCAAGATCGAATACCTGCAGTACCTGGATACGGACGGCAAGCTCGTCCGCGATGACCTGCCCGCGTCGCTGCGCGACCCCAAGGTCCTGGTACCGCTGTTCAAGCAGATGCTGTTCGTACGTACGTTCGACAGCAAATCCATCGCGCTGCAGCGCACCGGCAAGCTCGGCACCTACGCCGCCTGCCTGGGCCATGAAGCCGCGCACGTGGGCATCGGCGCTGCGATGCAGAAGGACGACGTGTTCGCACCTTCGTACCGCGAGTATGGCGCGATGTTCATGCGTGGCGTGCGCCCGCACGACGTGCTGATGTACTGGGGCGGCGACGAACGCGGCAACGATTACGGCGGCAACGCGGCCAAGGACTTCCCGTTCTGCGTGCCGATTTCCACCCAGTGCCTGCACGCCGCAGGCGCTGCGCTGAAGTTCAAGCTCAACAAGGAACCGCAGATCGCGGTGGCCGTGTGTGGCGACGGCGGCAGCTCCAAGACCGACTTCTACGCGGCACTGAATTCGGCCGGCGCCTATAAGCTGCCGCTGATCCTGTGCATCGTCAACAACGGCTGGGCCATCTCGGTTCCGCGTTCGGCCCAGACCGGTGCCGAAACGCTGGCGCAGAAGGGCCTGGCCGGCGGCCTGCACTGCCTGCAGGTGGACGGCAACGACCTGATCGCAGTGCTGGCGGCGATGGAGCAGGCGCGCGAACGTGCGCTGGCCGGCAACGGTGGCACCGTGCTGGAACTGATGACCTACCGCCTGTCCGACCACACCACCGCCGATGACGCGCGCCGCTACCGCGACGACGCCGAAGTGAAGGATGCCTGGCAGCGCGAGCCGATGCTGCGCCTGCGCAAGTACCTGATCAACGCCGGTGTGTGGAGCGAAGAAGAGGAAACCGCGTGGGTCGCCGAGTGCGGCACCCGCGTGGACGAGGAAGTGAACCTGTACCTCAACACGCCGGTGCAGCCGGTCGAGGCGATGTT
Source organism: Stenotrophomonas sp. 80084_Sma (assembly GCF_056481995.1). Lineage (NCBI taxonomy): Bacteria > Pseudomonadati > Pseudomonadota > Gammaproteobacteria > Lysobacterales > Lysobacteraceae > Stenotrophomonas > Stenotrophomonas sp. 80084_Sma. The sequence continues at coordinate 4,434,160 of NZ_CM151177.1, forward strand.
CGACTTCCTGTATGCCGATCCGCCGCCGGACCTGCTGGCCCAGCGTGCCCAGGCGATCGCCCTGGAGAAGCGCCATGGATGAGATCAAGAACGGCGCGCCCGGCGCGCACACCAACGCCGCCGACAGCGCCGCCGTCGCGCGCGGAGAAGAGAGCATGACCACCACCCCCATCACCCTGATCGAAGCCATCACCCAGGCACTGGCCTGGGAGCTGGAGCACGACCCGTCGGTGCTGGTGCTGGGCGAGGACGTGGGCGTCAACGGCGGCGTGTTCCGCGCCACCGCCGGCCTGCAGCAGCGCTTCGGCTCCGAACGCATCCTCGACACCCCGCTGGATGAAACCACCATCGCCGGCCTGACCATCGGTCTGGCGGCGCAGGGCATGAAGCCGGTGGCCGAGGCCCAGTTCGACGGTTTCATGTACCCGATGGTCGACCATATCGTCTGCCACGCCGCCCGCCTGCGTTACCGCACCCGTGGCCGCCTGCACTGCCCGATGGTGCTGCGCGTGCCGTGGGGCGGTGGCATCCGCGCGCCGGAACATCACAGCGAAGCCAACGAGGCGATCTTCACCAACGTGCCGGGCCTGCGCGTGGTGCTGCCGTCGTCGCCGCAGCGCGCCTACGGCCTGCTGCTGGCCGCGATCCGCGAGCCGGATCCGGTGATCTACATGGAGCCCAAGCGCATCTACCGCCAGTACAAGGAAGTGGTCGTCAACGACGGCGAGGCCTTGCCGCTGGACGTCTGCTTCGTGCTGCGCGACGGCACCGACGTGACCCTGGTGACCTGGGGCGCGCAGGTGAAGGAAGCGCTGGAAGCGGCCGACAAGCTGGCCGGTGAAGGCATCAGTGCCGAAGTCATCGACGTGGCCACGCTGCGTCCGCTGGACTTCGCCACCATCGCCGAATCGGTGGCCAAGACCGGCCGCTGCGTGATCGTGCAGGAGGCCCCCAAGACCGCGGGCTTCGGCGCCGAAATCGCTGCGCGTCTGGCCGAGGAATCGATCTACGACCTGCTGGCCCCGGTCGAGCGCGTTACTGGCTACGACACCCACATTCCGCTGTTCCGCCTGGAAATGAAGTACCTGCCGAGCGTTGAGCGGATCGTGGCTGCGGCCAAGCGCGCGGTGGCGGCCGGCTGACATGCGGGCCCGCCTTCTGGGGGCTTACCGCAGCCAGTATCCCAACCCGCTCCGGTTCCACACCGGCCAGATCGTCGAAGTAGGTGTCCGTGACGAGGAATGGCCGGCGTTTGCCTGGGTACGCACCAACGATGGGCGCGCTGGATGGGCGCCCATCGCCTGGTTGCAGCTGCTGGACGAGGGTCGCGCCGAAGCGCTGTGCGACTACGACGCCCGCGAGCTGGATGTGGAAAGCGGCGAGATGGTGAAGCTTCATCACGAACACGGCGGGTGGTGGTGGTCCGAGCGCGCCAATGGCGCGACGGGTTGGCTGCCGGCCCGCGAACTGGAACTGCTGGAAGAGAACTGCAAATGAGCCAGACCAAGAACTTCAACCTGCCCGACCTGGGCGAAGGCCTGCCGGACGCGACCATCGTCGAGTGGTTCGTCAAGGAAGGCGATGTGATCAAGCTGGACGAGCCGCTGGTCTCGATGGAGACCGCCAAGGCCGTCGTCGAGGTGCCGTCGCCGTTCTCCGGCAAGGTGCTGAAGCTGTCCGGCGCTGCCGGCGACATCATCCCGACCGGCTCGGTGCTGGCCAGCTTCGAACTGGACCCCAACCTGCCGCAGCGCGCGGATGGCCAGGACACCGGCCACAGCCACGGCCATGCTGCACCGGCCGCGGCACCGACCCCGCCGCCGCTGCCGGCCGCTGCCGCACCGGTGGCCGCCGAAGCGGCCAAGCCCGCCGCCGCCGAGCGTGATGACGCCGGTACCGTGGTCGGCGCCATGCAGAGTTCCAACGCCGTGCACGCCGAGCAGGCGCTGGCCGTCGGTGGCGTCAAGGCCGTGCCGGCAGTGCGTGCCACCGCGCGCAAGCTGGGGGTGGACCTGTCCCGCGTACGCGCCACCGGCGCCGATGGCGCGGTGACCATGGCCGACGTCAAGCAGGCAGCTGCGGATGGCAGCGCAAAGATCGGTGCCGCTCCGGCGCCGGCCGCTGCTGCCTATGCCGCGCCGGCCCCGGCGCAGGTGTCTGCCCCGGTGCAGAGCGAAGCGCGCACCCCGCTGTCTGCTGCCGGCAAGCCGATGCGTACCCAGCCGCCGGGCGTGGTCGCCAAGGGCCAGCCGGAACCGCTGAAGGGCGTTCGCCGCAACATGGCGCGCGTGATGGCCGATGCGCACAGCAAGGTCGTGCCGACCACGCTGAACGACGATGCCGACATCCACGCCTGGCTGCCGGGCAACGACGTCACCGCGCGCCTGGTGCGCTCGATCGTGGTGGCCGCGCAGAAGGTGCCGGCGATGAACGCCTGGTTCGACGGTGAAGCGCTGACCCGCACCCTGCACGCCCAGGTCGACATCGGCATCGCCGTGGACACCGACGACGGCCTGTTCGTGCCGGCCCTGCGCAACGCCGACATGCTTGATGCACGCGGCATCCGCGAAGGCGTCAACCGCCTGCGCGAGCAGGTGGAAGCGCGTTCGATCGCCGCCTCGGAACTGAGCGGCTACACCATCTCGCTGTCCAACTTCGGCATGTTCGCCGGCCGCTACGCGACCCCGGTCGTGGTGCCGCCGTGTGTGGCCATCGTTGGTGCCGGCCGTGCCCGCCACCAGATGACCCCGGTGATGGGCGGCGTGGAAGCGCACAAGGTGATCCCGCTGTCGGTCACCTTCGACCACCGCGCGGCTACCGGTGGCGAAGCCGCCCGCTTCCTGCGCGCGATGATGGACGATTTGGCGCTGGCCAGCTGATCGGCCACCTTATCGGTGGGTGCCAACCTTGGGTTGGCACATGAAACTGATTGGTGGGTGCCAACCTTGGTTGGCACATGAAGTGGAGAAACGCCGGGCACTGCCCGGCGTTTTTTTGTGCCCGCTCCGTCGTGCCCCATCTACGCATGGACGTGGATCTACTGGGCTCTCCGACGGTCGGGCGAGAGCGCAAGGGAGCATTTTGAGAATAGTTGCATGGATTCCCAAGAGCAGCTCGATAGCATTGAGCCTCTCTGCAGACGTCGAATTTCCATGTTCGAGACACCACCCACACTCGAAGAATTCCTGAAGGCGGGCGATGATTTTTTCCGCGCCTCTCCATTCTTCTTACGGTTGACGAGGGATGAGGATCCGTCGGACGCGAACTGGGTCCTCAGCATCATCTTCCTGCGCTGGCTCGCTCGAAATCGCGCGTTCCTCGACGCATCGGTCGGCTCTACGGTGGCCGCCGCACCCTCGCCGGCAGATACCTTGGCATGCATCGAAGCTGCCTTCCAGGACGAAATCCCCGGCGCTGCGTTCGACCCGGAATTGTTGGAGTTCACCGTTCGCTACTTCTGCATGGCTGCCCCCTACTTGTCGGACTTCTTCTCGTTGTTCCCTCAAGACGCCATACCTTCGCCGGACGCCATGTGGGACAAACAGGAGCAGGTGTACGCAATTATCGACTTCCGTCTGCAGTCATGGCGCAATGGCGAGCCCATCGTCCGGGCGCTCATCTCCAAAACCGATCAACAAGGGGACGCCGAACCGGCTACGCCGCTGGACGCTGATGTCTGGATCTCAACGCTGGCAACGCTATCGGATGCTGCGGTCACCCGAGAAAGCTGCTGGGCATATGCCGACCACTTCTACAGGCCTCTGACGAAACCACCGTCAGTAGAAGTCGTCCTGGCAGTCATGAGGGAGTTCCTTCGATCCCCGCCGCATGACGCATCACTTCTTTGCTCGGTTGAGAATTTCCTGACAGAAATTCCCGTGCCACTGTATCTGGACGCATATGCAACCAGTGCCGCCCAACTCCTAGATATCGCGCCACAGCACGCACTGAGTCTCCTGGGCTATCCGTGCAGCGAGCTCGATCGCGATCAGATTCAGAATTTGATTTCAGCGATCAGACTTCGCAACCCACATCGCGACGTCATCCGCGAAATCGCTGAGCTGGCCGTTGAATGGAATGGTGACAATGACGAGCCCTTCGCAAGTATGGTGGCGGCAGCCAAGCAGGAATAGGAGCCGAGCGGAGCCGGCTCCCGCGCCATCAATCGCGCGCGACCATGCCTTCGGCACGGCTGTACACACGCAGACGGTGTCCATCCGGGTCTGCCCCGACAAAGGTATGGCCGAACTCCAGCGTCACCGGCGCCTGCAGGATCTGCACGCCGAGTGCGTGCCACGCATCGTGCATCTGCTGCACGGCCTCCGGGTTGGCGACCACCATCGCCAGTTCAGCGGCACCGGCCTGCGCAGACACAGGTGGCTGCACGTCGTCGCGTTGCCACAGGCCCAGTGCGGCGCCATCGCCGAGCAGGAACAGGGCGAAACCGGGCGACTGCTCGACCGGTGGCTTGCCGAGAATGCCGCTGTAGAACGTGGCGCTGGTGGCGACGTCGCGCACGTACTGCAGCAGGGTGCTGGGCGTGAACATGGGAAACCTCCGTTGTTGGGAGCGTTCATGGTGGTACGGCCCTGCTGACAGATTCTGTCAGTAGCCTCGAGCGTGATCGACTGCTGTTGCCTCTGCCCTGGTAGAGGTCGAGCTTGCTCGACTGCTGTTCGCGAAGATCAAAGGCGGTCGAGCAAGCTCGACCCCTACCAGGAGCAAAGAGCGAAGGCCCCCTCCCCCAGCAGCCGGAAGCAAAGCGCGGAAGCGGTCGAGCAAGCTCGACGCTACGAACGGTCCAGCCAGTCCGGTGCGATGCCCTGTGCCTTCTGCCAGCGCCGCAGCAGGGTGGCGCGCGGCACGAGGTAGCGATCCTCCAGCACGCGCACCTGGCGGATGCGGTCCAGCCGGAAATGGCGGAAGTCCTCGCGGCTCTCGCACCACGCCGCCAGCATCGGTACTTCATCGAAGTAGCCCAGTGCGAACGGCCAGACAATGCGCTCGCTGCGCTGGCCCTGTGCATCCTGGTAGCCGAACTTCAGGCGCCGCTGTGAACCCACAGCCCCACGCACGGCCTGCAGGCGTGCCGCCGGCATCTTGGCCGCAGCGCGCGAAGGGCCCACGCGCAGGCCACTGTCACGCAGCGCTTCGCGGCGCGCGGCAGGCAGCACATGCGCGATACGCGCCAGAGCGTCACGTGCGGCCTCGGCCAACGCTGGCTCGGTGCGCGCCGCGACCCAGCGCAGGCCAAGCACCAGCGCGTCGATCTCGGCGGGCGGCAGGGTCATCGGCGGCAGGGTATCGCTCGGTGCCAGCTGGTAGCCGACGCCAGCCTCACCCCGCAGGTCGGCACCCTGTTCGCGTAACGTCTCGATATCGCGGTACAGCGTGCGCAGGCTGATGCCGAGCGCTTCGGCCAGCACCTGCCCGGCCACCGGCCGTCGATGGCGGCGCAGCAGTTGTTGAAGCTGGGTCAGGCGCAGCGCACGCGACATCAGCCGACCAGCGCGCTCGATGCCACCACATGCTCACCCGGTTGCGGGGCCAGCGCGGCCTCGACCAGTGCCTTGGCGATTTCGCTGGCCGGGTTGATCCGCCACGCCCGTGGCAACACCGGCCCCAGCGCGCCGAACACCGTCAGCGCCAGGCGCTCGCCACGTCGCACCTCGGTGCGCTCGCCGCCGATCAGCCCGGGGCGGACCAGGGTCAACGAGTTGAAGCCCAGCGCGCGCAGGTCATGCTCCAGCTCGCCCTTCACCCGGCTGTAGAAGATCGACGACTGCGGGTTGGCGCCGGCTGCGGAATTCAGCACATAGGTCTGCGCACCCTGCGCCTGCGCCAGGCGGGCGAACGCCAGCGGGTAGTCATGGTCGATACGGTGGAAGGCCTCGCGGCTGCCGGCTTGGGCGATGGTGCTGCCGAGCGCGCAGATGACCGCGTCCACGCGCGTCCATTCGGCTGCGTCGGGCAGTGCATCGAAGGCCAGCACCGGGTTCTCCAGCTTGGCGTGGGCCACAGTCAACGGGCGGCGGGTCGGCGCGATCACGGCGCTGCAGCGCGGGTCGTCCAGCAGCCTGGACAGGGTCAGCCCACCAACCAGCCCGGTCGCCCCCAGCAACATCACGCGCATCACCACCTCCACTGCGGCATCCTGTCGCCCATCCTAGCCGTTCAAGCCGTCGGCGGCCGCGCCGATATGCTGGAACCAGTCCCTGCCAGCCCCAGGATTTGCTCCATGACGGACCAGCCCGACCACCGCCCTGCCCCCGGTACCGCCCTTGGGCCGCCGGCACGCGTGCGCGCGGTGGTGGACGATGGGCTGGGCGACCGCGTGGTGCTGCAGGGTGGCGGTGGCGTGGCCCTGCAGCAGCTGTTCGCCGGCGCCGACGCACCGGAGCCGCTGCTGGCCGCGTTCGCCAATGGCATGGCCACCCTGCCCGGCGAACTGGGCGACATGGGCGACCGCCTGCAGTCGGCGCAGGCCAGCGCCGATTGGCCGCGCTATGGGCGCGCGATGCGGCAGCTGATCGACAAGTACATCCGCACCATCGAACAGCATTCGCCGGATGGGCAGCCGGAAAGCCTGCGCCTGTCCGAGCAGCTGCGCCTGCTGCTGGGCGGCGCGGTGGTGGCCCTGCTGCAGCACGATCCGGACCTGCGCGAGCAGGCGCAGACGCTGGCCATGCAGCTGCGCCAGTGGCAACCGGGCACGGCGCTGGAACCGATCGAACAGGGCGTGCGCGAGCTCGGCCACCAGGTCGGCGTGCGTGCCGAGAGCTGGCAGGAGCAGCAGGCGCTGCTGCTTGAGCTGTTCGCGCTGCTGCTGGAGAACGTGAGCGAGCTGCTGGATGACCGCAGCTGGCTGCAGGGCCAGATCGCCGCAGTACGCCAGCTGCTGGACGGGCCGTTGGAAGCTGAGGCGGTCGAGCGCACCCGCGCCGAACTGCGCGAAGTGATCTACAAGCAGGGCCTGCTGCGGCAGGGCATCGACGATTCGAAGGCGGCGATGCGCGGGTTGATGGGCGAGTTCATCGAGCGTATGGACGGCATGGCCACCAGCACCGGCGAATACCACGACCGCATTGGCAGCTATGCGCTGCAGCTGCGCGAAGCGCGCAGCATCGCCGACCTCAATCAGCTGCTGCAGGACGTGATGCGCGATACCGGCAAGGTGCAGCAGCAGGCCGCACAGGCGCGCGATCACCTGGCCAACGCGCGGCAGGAAGTGGAGCGTGCAGAGCAGCGCATCGCCGAGCTGGAGCAGGAACTGCGCGCCGCCGGTGACCTGGCGCGCATCGATCCACTGACCCAGGCGCTGAACCGCCGTGGCCTGGACGAACTGCTGCAGCGCGAGCTGGCGCGCGCCGCGCGCAACAACTCACCACTGGGCGTGGCGGTGATCGATCTGGATGATTTCCACCAGACCAACGATGCGCACGGCCATGCCGGTGGCGATGCGCTGCTGCAGCACCTGGTAGCCGTGTGCAAGCTGCTGCTGCGCGCCACCGATGGCATCGCGCGGCTGGGTGGCGACGAGTTCGTGCTGGTGCTGCCGGAAACCCAGGGTGCCGACAGCATGGCCACCGTGCAACGCCTGCAGCGTTCACTGGCGCACCGCGTGCTGACCGTGCAGGACCAGCGCGTGCCGGTGCACTTCAGTGCCGGGTTGGCGCAATGGCAGCCCGGCGATGACACCGAAGCGCTGCTGCGGCGCGCGGATGACGCGCTGTATGCAGCCAAGCGGCAGGGCAAGAACCGGGTACAGGCGGGTTGATCGTGGAATGGGGTCAGATCCCTTTTCCGCAGGAAAAGGGATCTGACCCCGACGATCAGCGAGATTACTTCCCGCGCAGCTTCTGGAACCCGGTCACCGCCGCCAGCACGATGGCACCGGCGATGATGCCGACCACCATGTTGGCCGCAGCACTGATCAGCCAGCCCCACTGCCCTTCGCCACCCAGCGCCTGCACCGCGTGGTGCAGCGCCGGCACGTTGTGCACCAGGATGCCGCCGCCGACCAGGAACATCGCGATGGTCCCGGCCACCGACAGGAACTTCATCAGCCACGGCGCCGAGGCCACCAGGCCACGACCGAAGGCAGCAATGGCACCGCCCTTGCGCGACAGGTACAGGCCGACGTCATCAAGCTTCACGATGCCCGCGACCAGCCCGTAGACGAAGACCGTCATCGCCAGTGCGACCACGGCCAGGGTGACCACCTGGTTGGTGAACGGCGCGGTGGCGACCACGCCCAGGGTCAACACGATGATCTCGGCCGAGAGGATGAAGTCGGTGCGGATCGCGCCCTTCACCTTGTCCTTCTCCCACGCGACCATGTCCACCTGGGTATCGGCCAGCGCCTTGCGCCGCTCGGCCTGATGCTCGGCATCGTCGTCAGCCGAATGCAGGAAGCGGTGCGCCAGCTTCTCCACGCCCTCGAAGCACAAGAAGGCACCACCGATCATCATCAATGGCACGATCAGCGGCACGTTCCAGCCACGGCTGTGCAGCCAGGCCTCCAGCGCACTGATCGCCAGCGCCGCCGGTACCAGGATCACCTTGTTCACCAGCGAGCCCTTGGCCACCGCCCACACCACCGGCAGTTCGCGGTTGGCGTTGACCCCGGTCACCTGCTGCGCGTTCAGCGCCAGGTCGTCGCCCAGCACGCCGGCGGTCTTCTTTGCCGCGACCTTGGTCAGGACCGAGACATCGTCGAGCAGGGTGGCGATATCGTCGAGCAGGGCGAACAGGCTGGCACCGGCCATGGCGGATCCAAAAGAGGGAATGGGCGGATTCTGACCGATCCGGCGTGGGCTGCGGAAGAGATCGGGTTCACCGCATGCCTACCGCCCCCCGGCGACACTGCGAAATCCGGTAGTGCCGGCCGCTGGCCGGCAACCGCGCAGTTCCGGACATTGCCGGCCAGCGGCCGGCACTACCGTCTTTGCCGCATGGGAGTTCCGCTTGAGCAATCCGCCCACCGCCAATGGCAATCCCCCGCTGGTCAAAGGCATGAACCGGCGCAGCCAGATCCTGCGCCTGCTGATGCGCTACCGCCATTCGGGCGTGTTCTCGGGCATGAACCTGGACGCCGCCAGCAACCAGGCCGACGTGCCCGCCGATGGCAACCCGGAACAGTTCGTCAGCGACCTGGAGGCGCTGGGGCCGACCTTCGTCAAGCTGGGCCAGATGCTGTCCACCCGCCCGGACATGGTGCCGGTCGAGTTCGCCACCGCGCTGGAGCGCATGCAGGAAAAGGTGGCCGAGATCCCGGTCGAGCGCATCCATGCCATCGTCGAGCAGGAGCTGGGCGCGCCGGTGAACAAGCTGTTTGCCGCGTTCGATCCCGAGCCACTGGGCTGTGCCTCGATCGCGCAGGTGCATCGCGCGGTGCTGCACGATGGCCGCCAGGTGGCGGTGAAGGTGCAGAAACCCGAGGTCGCCGCGCAGCTGCGCTCGGACCTGGAGGCACTGCGCAGCTTCGCGCTGGCCGCGGACCATCTGACCCAGGTCGGCCGTCGGGTACGCCTGCGCGACTGGCTCAACGAGTTCGCCAAGACCCTGATGCAGGAGCTGGACTATCACGCCGAGGCCGAGAACCTGGCCCGTTTCGGCCGGCACCTGAAGCCGTTCCGGCGGCTGTGGATTCCGCAGCCGCTGTGGGATTACAGCAGCCAGCGTGTGCTGACCATGGAACTGGCCACCGGCGTGCGCGTAGATGCGATTCCCGATGTGCGCCGCACCGAGCAGTCGATGGACCCGCTGGCGGCGGCGCTGATCCGCGGCTACCTGGACCAGATCTTCGTGCATGGCGAGATCCATGCCGACCCGCACCCGGGCAACCTGCGGGTGATGCCAGATGGACGGCTGGCGATCTTCGACCTGGGCATGGTCGCGCACATGCCGCCGCGTCTGCGCGAGCGCCTGCTGAAGATCCTGTTCGCCGCGGTCGATGGTCGTGGCGAAGAAGTGGCCGACGACCTGATCAGCATCAGCACGCGGCTGGAGGCGTTCGACGAAGAACGCTATCTGCGCGAGACGGGCCAGCTGATCGCGCGCTACGCCGCCAGTGGCAGCTTCTCGGAAGGCCGCGTGGTGCTGGACTTGGTGCGCATCGCCACCGCCTGCGGCCTGCGCACGCCGCCGGAGCTGAGCCTGCTGGGCAAGGCCCTGCTCAACCTGGAAACCGTGTGCCGGTTGCTGGCACCGGACCTGGATACCCGCCGCATCGTCGAGCGCCAGCTGCAGCATGTGATGCGCGCACGCCTGAAGAAATCGCTGTCAGCCGCCAACCTCGCCAGCGAGGCGATGGAGCTGCAGCAGCTGCTGCGCGATGGGCCGCGCAAGCTGTCGGATATCATGGCGCTGTTGGCCGAAAACCGCCTGCAGATGAAGGTGACCGGCCTGGAAGAATCGCGGTTGATGGAGAACCTGCAGAAGATTGCCAACCGCGTGGCTGCCGGCATCATCAGCGCCGCATTGATCATGGCTGCGGCGATGATGATGAAGATCGACACCGGCTGGCACCTGTTCGGCTACCCGCTCATTGCGCTGATTCTGCTGTTCATCGGCGTGGTGCTCGGCCTTGGCATCGTGACCAGTGCATTGCTGTTCGACCGTCGTGCGCGGGCACGCGAAGAACGCGGGCATCGCTAGCGCATCAGCGAAAACCGCCGTATTCATGCGGTTTTTAATGTAATCAAACGAAGCCCTTCACGCTCGTTTTACCTTCTGAGCGCGATTGCGCGGGTGTTCTTTACAACAAACATTTCAGTCAGGTTCGTGCATGCACTATCGGGTCATCGGCCTGTCATGTGCATGTGCTTGTGGCAGCGTCGGTCGGATGGACACGCGTCGGTACGACGTCCATCACCACCACCCCGTCACTGCCGAAGCTGCCTATGCTCTGGATACTGCTGCTGTCGTTGTTGCTGCTGTGCTGGTTGTTCCTCGCGTCCGACAAGTGGGTGTGGTGGAAGGCTGGTGCATTCTCGCTGCTGCTGCTCATGCTCAGCGCGTGGTGGCTGATCGACAAGCTGTCCGGTGATGGGCTCAATGCCGCCACCCTGTACCACCTGGGCGCCGACATGGAAGGCGCCGGTGTCTCCGACTTCAAGGGCTATATCGCCGGTTTCATCGTGCTGGCGCTGGTCTCGCTGCTACCGCTGTTCGCCACGCGGGTGAAGCGCTGGCGCCGGCCCGGCCATGGTGGCGCATTGTTCGCCGGTTTCGCGGCCGTATGGGTGGCCACGATCATGATCAGCCCTCTGGCCCGCGACGGCCAGCGCCTGTACCAGCAGCTGCGCCCGGTCGACTTCGCCCGCATCGCCCCCGAGTACCAGGTGCCGACGCAGCCGCTGCAGCGCCCGCGCAACATCGTCTGGATCTACGGCGAAAGCCTGGAACGCACCTACCTGGACGAGGCCGTGTTTCCCGGCCTGATGCCCAACCTCAACCGCCTGGCGTCCGAGTCGCTGGACGTACGCGGCCTGGCTTCGGCCGAGGGCAGCGGCTGGACCATCGCCGGCCTGGTGTCGTCGATGTGCGGCGTGCCGCTGACCACCTCGCAGGGTGATGAGAACAGCATGGACCGCATGGGCAGCTTCCTGCCCAAGGCCGTGTGCCTGGGCGATTACCTGAAGCAGCAGGGCTATACCAACCACTATCTGGGCGGTGCCAACGGCCAGTTCGCCGGCAAGGGCCAGTTCCTGGCCAGCCATGGTTTCGATGAAGTGCATGACCTGGCGTGGTTCAAGCAGCAGAAGAAGATCGGCCGCATCCACTACTCGGCCTGGGGCGTGCACGATGACGTGCTGCTGGATACCGCCTACCAGCGCTTCGAGCAGCTCTCGCGCGCCGGTTCGCCGTTCATGCTGACCACGCTGACCATGGACACCCACCACCCGGCCGGTCATCTGCCGGTGTCGTGCAAGGGCGAGCGCTACCAGAGCCAGTACGGCAACATCAACATGCTCAACGCGCTCAAGTGCAGCGACCGGCTGATCTCGCAGCTGGTGCAACGTATCCAGGCCAGCCCGTACGGCAAGGACACGCTGATCGTGATCGCCTCCGACCACCTGGCGATGCCCAACGATCTGACCCACATCCTGACCCGGCAGAAGCGTGAGAACCTGCTGCTGTTCCTGGGGGAAGGCATTGCCCCGCAGCAGCTCAGCGCCGAGGCCGGCACCACCCTGGATTCGGGTGCGACCCTGCTCAGCCTGCTGGACCCGAACCTGAAGACGATGGGCTTCGGGCGTTCACTGATCGATACCCAGCGCGCGCCCAGCGCCAGCGTGGCCACCCAGCGTGATGGCGGCCGCGATTACCCACAGTACCTGGCCTTCGCCCGTTCGCTGTGGCTGGGCGAACCGACCCGCGAGCTGAAGATCGACGGCGATGACCAGGTGGTGGTCGGCCTGCAGCACGTGCAGCCGCCGGTGCTGCTGGAGTACGACAAGGACTGGGGGTTGAAGTCGGTATACCTGGAGAACACCTCGCGCCAGTTCGACGATGCCAACCCGGACAACACCCTGGCCTACGTCGACCGGTGCACCGCGTTCGAGGACGGCTCGGCCGACGGTGACTGGTGCGCCCTGCTGGTCAACCGCGACAACGGCATCAAGCTGTACCGCGACAACGACCTGCGTGGCGGCATCGCGGTGGATGCACCGCTGGACGCGTTCCAAGGCCCGCGCCCGAGCGTGCGCCAGGCGCACATGATCACCCAGAAGGGTCGTCGTACCCGTGCCGGCCAGTACATGCTGCAGCTGGTGGCGAGCACGCGCCCGGATCGCGGCTTCTGGATCGAGGCGGTGTCCTCGCAGCGCAAGGTGGTACTGGCGCAGCAGTGGGTGCAGCCCGATGCCAACGGCAAGATCAACGTGTCGTTCGGGCTGGACCACGAAGTGGATGATCTGGAGATCCGCGCGTGGTTGAACCATGCGGAGAAGCTGGCGGTGGATACGTTCGCACTGGTGCCATCCCGCAGCCGACCACGAGGATAGGGTTCTTTGCAGGGCTGCGCCCTGCACCTGCCGAAGCAAAAGCCGAAGCAACAGCAACGGCAACAGCGTGCATTCCGTGGTTTGGCGGGGTGGGTCCGGTTGCGGGGGACGCTGCAAGTACTTCCATGTAAGCTCGGTCGCCGCGTCCATGCGGCTCACGCCCCCGCAACCGGGCCCACCCCGCCTTCGACAGTTTGCTGCGGTCTGTTGGACATGCCGATGGGGTCAGATCCGTTTTCCGGAGGAAAACGGATCTGACCCCAGATTGATTTCGATATCTGACAGAAGTGTCGACCAAGGTCGACACCTACCGACGGCCGCAGGAATCTGTCAGAGGTGGGGCGGTGTCGGAGTGCGGGGTGTCAGCCGCATGGATGCGGCTGCCAAGCCTCCATGGACGGATTTACGGCGTCCCCGCACTCCGACACCGCCCCGCCAAACCACGGAATGCATGCTGTTGCTGTTGCTCTTGCGGTTGACGTTGATTCAGCGGGTGCAGGGCGCAGCCCTGCAGACCCTCTACTCCTGTGGATCGCGGGTGATGTGGATGTCGGTCGGGGTCGACAGCGGGATGTTCCGCTCCGCCAGGATGTGCAGCAGGCTGAAGTACAGATCGCTGCGGGTGGCATACACCTGCCGCGGGCTGGCCACGTACGCGAAGCTGTTGATGGTGATCTGGCCACCGGCAATGCTGTCGATGTAGACCGTCGGCGCCGGCTGCTTCAGCACGTTGGTGTGTGCGGTGTACGCATCCAGCAGCGCCTGACGCAGGCTGCCGACATCGGTGCTGGGCGGCACCGCGAACTGGATCTGGATGCGGCCCTGGTTGTTGCCCATCGTCATGTTGCGCACGGTCTTGGTGACCAGCTCGGAGTTGGGCACGATCAGCGTCGACTTGTCGCCCACCTGGATCTCGGTCGAGCGCAGGCTGATGCGGCGGATGTCGCCTTCCTGGTCGCCCAGCTTCACCCAGTCGCCGATCTTCACCGGACGCTCGGCCAGCAGGATCAGGCCGGAGACGAAGTTCTGGGTGATCACCTGCAAGCCGAAACCAATACCCACTGACAACGCACTGACGAGCAGCGCCAGCTTGGTCAGCTCCAGCCCCATCGCCGTCAACGCCCAGATCACGGCGAGGATGATGCCGACGTAGCGGGCGACGGTACTGACCGAGTTGCGCGCCCCCAGGTCCAGTTCGGTCTTGGGCAGGTAGGTATCGGTCAGCCAGCGCTGCACCAGCTGGGTGATCGCCAGGCCGGCCAGCAGCACCACAACCGCCAGCACAATCTGCATCGGCTTCAGGGTGGTTCCACCCAACGGAATGCCCGTGGTGAGCAGCGAAGAGAAGCGTTCCACCACCGCGCCGATGTTGCCAAACGGTGCCACCAGCGCCAGCAATGTGATCAGCACGACGATGGTGCGCAGGGCTGCAGAGAGCAGCACGCCGGCCTGCTCCAGCCGCGACACGCTCAGGCCGGTACTGAGCAGGATGGTCTGACCCACCTTGCTGTCGGCGTTGAGCATCCACGTGCTCAAGTCATCGACGAACTTGAACAGCAGCGTCGCCGCCAGCACCACGATGCTGCCGCCGATCAGCTGCTGGTTCACGAATTTGGCGAAGTTCAGGTAGCCCATCAATGTCGCGACGATGGCGGCCACCACCGCGACGTTGCCCGCCACGCGTGCCAATACCAGCCAGCTGCTGCGGCGCACCGGTGTGGCCGCGCCCACGCCATCGGCCTGCGCCTCCAGCTTGGCTTCGGCCTCGGCGGTCTGCCGCCGATGCAGGCGCGCCAGGGTCACCAGCATGGCCATGATCAGGCCGAGGTAGGTCAGCGCAATCAGGCCGTCCAGCGCCACCGTGGTGACGTCGCTGGTACGTGTGGCCTGATCGAGGGCGACCAGCACCGTGCTCAGCCAAGCCAGCGCCGCCGCGCACCACGCGTACTTGCGCAGTTTGAGTGCGGCGGTGTCATCCAGATTCAGCAACCGCCACGACGGACGCTTGGGAACCAGCATGCAGGCGCTGAGTGCAGCGATGAAGGCGGCGCGGAAGGTCGCGGTTTCCAACCCATCGGCCACCACCTGCAGGCGCGGCGCGATGGCATCGATCGCATCAAGCGCTGCCATCAGTACAACCACGGCATAGCCGGGCAGCAGTGTCCCCACCAGCAGCAGCCACATGGCCAGGCCGGAACGGCGCAGGCGACCGTCCGGCGCGCGCTCGGACTCCGCAAAGCGCCGCCCCAGCCTGCGCAGCCACAGCCGCAGCGGGAACATCATCACCAGCGCGGCCACCAGGCCCAGCAACGGCGTGCCCCAGCCATTGGCCCGGACGCCAGCGACAAACGTATCGCGCCCCTGCTCGGCCAACGGCGCGACGCGTGCGATATCGATCGGCAGGCGTTCGGCCACCTTGCTCCACAGTGCTGGAGACAACGGCGAGGCGACCTTCTTCCCCATGTCTTCGGCGCGTTGTGCAGTGCGCTGCTGGTCGATGTCGGCTGCCAGCTGCTGGGCACGCACGGCACTGGTCTTGGCCTGCGCTAAGGACGCGGCCAGGCCGTCGCGCTGCTTGTTGATGGTGCGCCGTTGTGCCGCCAGTTCAGGCGGCTCGGTGGTGCCCTCGGCAGGCGTGCCCAGCTGCGCCAGTTGTTCGTCGAGGCGGACGAGCTGTGGCTGCAGCTCCTTTTCCAGCGCCTCGGCGTCACGCCGTACCTGCGAGGCATTCTCGGACAGCATCGCCAGCGTCTCGATGGCAGCCGCATCACCACGCTTGCGGTCGACCTCCTTCAGCTTCGCATCGATATCTGCCAGCTGCTGCTTCGGCGTGGGCGCATCATCCTGTGCCAGCACCGGCGCGGACAGCAGGAGGGCAGTGCACAGCATCAGGACCCACCAGGGGCCCCGTGCACGGATTGATCGCAGGAAAGAAGACAAGCCAGCCACACCGGTTCGCGCGGACCACCGCGCCTGCGCGCGACTATACGGCAGAGCCGGTCAAGGGCGGATGGGTGGCCCCGGCAGCGTCGAGCATCAGTACTTCAGGCGCAGCTCTTCCACCGTGGGCTGCTGCAGCGCGTACCAGTCCTGGAACTCTTCCTCGGTGATTTCATCGGGCGCATACACCGCCACCGGGTGCCAGTCGTGGTCGGTCGGCAGCGGTTGGCGCGGGCCGGCACGCAGGCTGTAGGCCACGCCTTCGTAGTCGACCAGGTCATCGACCTGCGGCCACTGTTCGCGTGCGAACGCGGATTCACTCTTCAACAGGATCACCTGGTACATCGGCACCTCCACCTCGGTTGGATCAGGAAAACACGGCGCTGGCAGCAGGATACCGCCACGCCGGTGACAACGGGCGCTCCGCCGGGGCGACGGAACGTTCTGGACACGGCCATCGCCCCGGCTTCACCCGCCCGTGGCAAGGCCATCGGCATCGTGGAGGCCCACCCCTGCCACGACCGCCGATGACCGAGTACCCGCCGCTGAAGACCGTTGCCGACCTCAAGCTGCCCCGCTACCTGGGCACCTGGTACGAGATCGCACGCCTGCCGATGCGCCATGAACCGGAAGGCTGCACCGACGTGTCGGCGCACTACACCCTGCTCGACAACGGCAACGTCGGCGTCACCAACCGCTGCCGTATGGACGGCGAGGTCGAGGAAGCCACCGGCGAGGCCTGCGCCGTCGACAACGACAGCGCGCGCCTGGAGGTGAGCTTCCTGCCCAAGGGCCTGCGCTGGCTGCCGTTCGCCAAGGGCGACTACTGGGTGATCCAGGTCGCGCCGGACTACAGCGTGGCACTGGTCGGCAGCCCGGACCGCAAGTACCTGTGGCTGCTGGCCCGCGAACCGCAGCTGGACGCTACCGTGCAGGACCATTATCTGGCGGCCGCCCGCCTGCAGGGCTTCGATCTGTCCGAACTGATCCAGACCCCGCATACCGGCCAGCCCACGGCCTGAGTGACGCCACGCATGGACCTGAAGAGTGGCTACCCGTGGTGGGCGGTACGCAACGGCCTGATCCACGCCTTTCCTGCGCTGCAGCAGGACCTGCGCTGTGACGTGCTGGTGGTCGGCGGCGGCATCACCGGTGCGCTGATCGCAGACGAGCTGTCCCATCACGGCCACGAGGTTGCAGTGATCGAACAGCGCGACATCGGCTGGGGCAGCACCGCTGCCAGCACCGCGTTGCTGCAGTACGAGATCGATACCCATCTGCTGGAACTGGCGCAGCGCCATGGTCAGGACGCCGCCGCGCTTGCCTATCGGGCGTGTGCCGAGGCGATTCCGGCCCTGGGCGACGTGGCTCGCGGCCTGAAAGACGTTGATTTCCAGCGCATGGACAGCCTGTACCTGGCCAGCCGCCATCGCGACGTGCCGCGCCTGATGGCCGAAGGTGAGGCACGGCGCGGAATCGGCCTGGATGCCCGCTGGCTGGGCCCGGAGGCACTGCGGAAGCGCTTCGACGTGGACGCCGGCGGTGCCCTGCTCACGCGCCAGGCGGCGCGGGTCGATCCCTATCGCCTGACCTATGCGCTGCTGCAACGCGTGCGCCGGCGCGGCGGCAATGTGCATGACCGTACGGTACTGCACACGCTCACGCCCAGCGCGCGCGGGGTAACCGCCCTCACCGAGGACGGCGCCACGATCCACGCCCGCCACGTGGTGCTGGCAATGGGCTATGCCAACCAACGCTGGCTGCATCAGCGCGTCGCACGCAACCGCAGCAGCTATGCCTTCATCACCGACCCGATCGATGCGGACGTGCTGGGCCGGCTGCGCAACACGATGGTGTGGGAGAGCGCACGCCCGTACCTCTACCTGCGCGCCACCGGCGACCGCCGCCTGCTGGTGGGCGGGCTGGACGACGCCATCGACATCCCCGCCCGCCGCGACAGGCGCGTAGAGCGCAAGGCCGACAAGCTGATGAAACAGCTCCAGCACTGGTTCCCGCGGCTGGATCCGGTGCCCGCCTTCTCCTGGGCCGGCACCTTCGCCGAAACCGCCGACGGCCTGCCTTTCTTCGGCCCGCACGATCAGTGGGGGCCACGGGTGCATTTCGCCATGGCCTACGGCGGCAACGGCATCACTTATTCGATGATCGGCGCCCAGCTGCTGCGGGCCCGGATCGAGCGGCGCAGGCATGCGCTGGAAGGGCTGTTCGGGTTCGGGCGGCTGTGACCTGCAGCCAGGCATGGCCTGGCTCTACCCCAATCCGGCGCCGACAGGCATCATTCAAGCAACCCCTGCTAGCGTCGGCCTGTACCGCCGCGTGTTGCGTGGCCACCTGTCCGCTGGAGCGCCGTCATGATCCGCCCCCTGACCCTGCTGCTGTGCCTGGCCCTGCCGGGAACCGTGCTGGCCCAGTCCGCCGCTGGCGCCACCGCGCCGCAGGCCGCCGGCCTGGACCTGACGCTGCCGCAGGCGCCGATGCGCTACCTCAACGACCCGGCCCTGCAGCAGGACCCGCCGGGCACGTACTACGGTGACAAGAGCGGCCCGCGCGTGCACGACGACGCGAAGATAGCCGACGTCACCGACGACAAGGTCAAAGTGTCCGGCAGCTTCACCACCGGCATCGGCTATTCCAAGAACGGTGGCAACAGCCACTACAACGCCGCCACGCTGAACCTGAGCAAGAACTACACCACCGATGAGGGCAAGACCCACGGGGTCAACGTCAACATCCACGTGAGCGAAGGCAAGGGCCCGGGCTTCTACGGCCCGTACGGCGGCTACTACGGCCGCGGCCCGGGCTACTGGGATTACCCGCCGCCGTTTGGCTGGTAAGCGCCGCGTCGGGCCTGGGCCGACCAAGGTCGGCCGCTACCGCTGCACGTGTCCGGTAGGTGTCGACCTTGGTCGACACGCTTTCTCCCCGTGTGCCGGCCAGCGGCCGGCACCTACCGGCACGCGAATCAATCCAGCCAGCCATCGCGCTCGCTGTGCAGGATGCGGCCGTCATAGCCGCTCAGGCGCACCTCCACTTTCTGGTTGCGGGCATTGCGGGCTTCCAGCGACCAGGTCGCACCATCGCGTTCCAGCGAATGGATCTCGCGCAGGCCATGCGCCTGTGCCCGTGCCAGCACCTGCTCGGTGGTCAACAGCGCGCGGCCGCTGTGCTCGTCGAAGATCTCGCCGGTCTTGGGGTCAACGTAGACCTCGCTGAAGCGGCCATCGGCGCGGCTCACGTCAGCCTCCCACAGACCATCATCGCGTTCGATCTCGTGGATCTGGGTGTAGCCGGCCTTGCGCAGGGTCTGTTCGACCTGGGCCATGCCCAGCGGTGCAGCCTGTGCGGCCGGTGCGATGGCCAGCAGAGCAACAGTGGCGAGGGTGAGCGACTTCAACATGGGGGTTCTCCTGTTCGTGTTCGTGGCCGGACCATCCCGGCAGCGCCACAATGCCCCCCGTGGTTAACAGCTCCTTAGCCGGCACTGTTAGCCAGCTGTTAGTCACCCCCTCCACACTCGCGCCTGTTCCTACAGCCCTCCCTGCGCCCCGATGCTCTCCACCCTGCCCCTGCTGCTGGCCCTGGCCAGCGCCCCGACCGCCGCCGCACCGGCACAGGACCCGGCGCAGCAGGTCGCGCGCCGCGCCGTGCAGCAGGGCCGCTACGTGCCGCTGGAAAGCGTGGTGCGCGATGCGCTCAAGCGCTTTCCGGGCCAGCTGCTGGAAGTGGAGCTGGACGATGGCGTCTACGAAGTGGAGATCCTGCGCGGCGACGGCGTGGTAGTGGAGCTGGACTATGATGCGCGCAGCGGAAAGCTGCTGAAGACGGAGCTCGACGACTGATGCGCATCCTGTTGGCCGAAGACGATGCCGCGCTGGCACAGCGCCTGGTGCCCCTGCTGGAGCAGGCCGGCTACGTGGTGCACGTGGTCGCCGACGGCCGCCAGGCCGAGGAGATCGGCCAGATCGAAGATCTGCAGGCCGCCATCGTCGACCTGGGCCTGCCCGGGCTGGACGGACTGAGCGTGATCGAGCGCTGGCGCGGCAACGGCCGCAGCTTTCCGGTGCTGGTGCTGACCGCACGCGGGCGCTGGCACGACAAGCTGGCTGGGTTCGATGCCGGTGCCGATGACTATCTCACCAAGCCATTCCAGGCCGACGAACTGGTGCTGCGCCTGCGCGCACTGATCCGTCGCAGCCACGGCCACGCCAGCCCGCGCCTGCACTGCGGCCCGCTGCAGCTGGACGTCAACGCCGGCCGCTTTGAACTGGATGGGCAGGCGCTGTCGCTGAGCCCGCAGGAGTTCCGCCTGCTCAGTTACTTCATCCACCACAGCGGCCAGGTGATCGGCCGCGACCGCCTGGGCGAACAGGTGTTCGACTGCGGCCATGACCCGGACTCCAACGCACTGGACGTGCTGCTCGGGCGGGTGCGCCGCAAGCTCGGCATCGACCTGATCCAGACCGTGCGCGGCCAGGGCTGGCGGCTGGCCGCGCCATGAACCGGCAACCCTCGCTGCGACGGCGCCTGCTGCTGGCTGGCGGTGTCGGCCTGCTGCTGGTCTCGCTGCTGGCCAGTGCACTGCTGGGCGAGCTGTTCAAGCGCAGCGCGCGCGATCGCTTCGACCATGAACTGCAGCAGGACATGCTGACCCTGCTGGCGCAGGCCGAAGTGGATGCGGACGGACAGCTGCGCCTGCGCCAGGAACCGAATGACGCACGCTTCCAGCGCGTGTTCTCAGGTGCTTACTGGCAGATCGCCGGTGCCGATGGCCGTGTGCTGCTGCAGTCGCGCTCGCTGTGGGATGAAACCCTGCCCGTCACAGCCAGCGGGCCGGCCACGCGCAATCTGAGTGGGCCGCTGCAGCAATCCCTGCGCGCACGCGTGCAGCAGGTGCGCCTGCCACGCGCCAACGAACCGTTCGTGGCCGTGGTTGCCACCGATCGCAGCGCGCTGGATGCAGACGTTGCCGCGTTCCGCCAGCGTACTGCCATCGCGCTGGGTGTGTTGGTCGCGGCGTGGCTGGCGGTGCTGGCCAGCCAGGTGCACTTCGGATTGCGTCCATTGCATCGCCTCGGTGCACAGCTGGAACGGGTGCGGCGCGGCGACGCGCAGCGCATCGATACACAGGGGCTGGGTGCGGAGGTCGCACCGCTGGGCGAGGAGCTCAACGCGCTGCTGGAGCATCAGCAACGCATGGTCGCGCGCGCGCGCACCAGTGCACAGGATCTGGCGCATGCGCTGAAAACCCCGCTGAGCGTGCTGGCCACTGAGGCCGACGGCGACGGCGCGGACTGGCGCGCCACCGTACGCGAGCAGAGTGCGCGTATGCAGGCCAGCGTCGACCGTTACCTGGCCGCAGGGTTGGCCGCCGACCATCGCCAGCGCACCGACGTGGCGGCAGTCGCACAGGCGATGTGCCGGCTGATGGCACGCGTGCATGGCGAACGTGGCATCACGTTCACGGCGGCTGGTATCGATCCGGCACTGCAGTTCGCCGGTGCCAGTGCGGACCTGGAGGAGATGCTGGGCAATCTGCTGGACAACGCCGGCAAGTGGGCGAAGCAACAGGTGGACGTCACTGCAGACACCATCGAAGGGCAGTTGCGCATTGAGGTACGCGACGACGGCCCCGGGCTGGCCGCAGACGCGCTGGAACAGGTCACCCAGCGTGGCGTGCGCCTGGATGAGCGCGAGGGCAGCAGTGGGCTGGGCCTGGCGATTGTGGGTGATATCGCTGCCAGTTATGGCGGGCGGTTGGCACTGGAGAATGCGCAGCCGGGATTGCGGGCCACGTTGTGGTTGCCGGTGGCGTGAGGCGGCCAACCTGACGGCGGGTAGTGCCGGCCGCTGGCCGGCAACCACGTGATCACCGGGAACGCCCTGCGGAAGCCGGCCAGCGGCCGGCTCTACCAAGCGCCAATCCGACCGATCGCCGTGCACCGGGCAGGCGCCGACCAAGGTCGGCATCCACCCAGCATCAACGGTGATGCATCCACCAGCAATCAATCGCGTCCAGCACGATGTGGATGATCAAACCGATACCGAACAACCGCGTTCTCTTCGGCACGCACAGGCCTGCATACACGGCAATCGCGGGTGCGGTGTGCAAAGGATGGAAACCGATGCTGCAGCGGTTCGGTGCATAGATCGGATCGGCCAGCAGGTGGTCCAGATCGATGATCCAGCCCAGCAGCATCAGCAGCCACGCCGAGGCGAAGCGCTTGCGCCAGAACAGCCATGCCAGCAGGGCTGGCACGGCGGCATGCAGGAACAGGTGGAAGATCGCGCGCGCGCTCATCGGGGCCGGTAGCGCCGGGCCATGCCCGGCGTTCCCGTTGACCTCAGACCAGCGGTTCGTCGGACAAGTAGGTGTAACCGGTCAGGCCGGCTTCCAGCGCCTCCGACAGCTCCTGCGCACGTTCCGGCGACAGCTGCGCCTCGGCCACGCGCTGCGCATAGGTCGCACGCAGCTCGTCCAGGCGGTAACCCACGTAATCCAGCATCACGTCGGTAGTATCACCACGGCGCTGCTGGGTGATGGCGTAGCCATCGGCATCGGCCAGCACTTCCACCGCGTCGGTATCGCCGAACAGGTTGTGGATGTCGCCCAGGATTTCCTGGTAGGCGCCGACCATGAAGAAGCCGATGCGGTAGCTCTCGCCCGGCTTCATCTTGTGCAGCGGCAGCGAGCTGTCCAGGCTCTCGTTCTCGACATAGGTTTCCACCATGCCGTCCGAGTCGCAGGTCATGTCGGCGATGATGCCGCGACGGTCCGGGGTTTCGTCCAGGCGCTCGATCGGCACGATCGGGAACACCTGGTCGATCGCCCACACGTCCGGGATCGATTCGAACACGCTGAAGTTGACGAAGTACTTGTCGACCAGGCGCTCGTTCAGTTCATCCAGCACCGGGCGATGGCTCTTCTCGTCGTAGCTCAGGCGCGCACGCACGCCATGGGCGATGGCGTAGAACAGATCGTCGATGCGCGCACGCTGCGGCAGGTCGATCTGGCCCAGCGCATAGCTGGCCAGGCCTTCGGCGTGGAAGTGCTGTGCTTCCTGGAACAGTTCCACCGCCGGGCGCACGTCCAGCTCGTCGTGGATCTCGCGCAGGTGGCGGATCGCGGCCGGCTCGTCGTCGTGCTGGTCCGGCACGCGGCCTTCCTGCGCCTCTTCCACTTCCGAGACATTGGCGATCAGCACCGCGTGGTGCGCGGTCATCGCGCGGCCGCACTCGGTGACGATGCGCGGCGGAGTCAGG
Organism: Stenotrophomonas sp. 80084_Sma; assembly: GCF_056481995.1. Classification (NCBI taxonomy): domain Bacteria; kingdom Pseudomonadati; phylum Pseudomonadota; class Gammaproteobacteria; order Lysobacterales; family Lysobacteraceae; genus Stenotrophomonas; species Stenotrophomonas sp. 80084_Sma. The sequence continues at coordinate 4,457,388 of NZ_CM151177.1, forward strand.
CCGAACTCTTCGCAGGCATTGGCCAGCGGCTGCACGATGTTGCTGGCATAGGAATGCAGGCCGTAGTTGATCGAGCAGAAGCTGCGCGAACGGGTGCCTTCATAGTCCACGCCCAGGCCACCGCCCACATCGACGTGAGTGATCTTCGCGCCCAGGCGCGACAGCTCCACGAAGTAGCGGGTGGCTTCGCGCATGCCGTTGGCGATGTCGCGCACGTTGGAGATCTGCGAGCCCATGTGGAAGTGCAGCAGGTTCAGGCAGTCGGCGTACTCGGTGTCACGCAGCGACTTCCACAGGTCCAGCAGCTGGCGCGGCGACAGGCCGAACTTGGCCTTGTCGCCACCGCTGTTCTGCCACTTGCCGGCGCCCAGCGAGGCCAGGCGCATGCGCACGCCCAGGCCCGGCTTCACGTCCAGCGCCTTGGACTCTTCCAGCACCAGCTTCAGTTCGGAAGGCTTTTCGATGACGATGAAGGTCTGCAGGCCCAGCTTGCGGCCGATCAGGGCCAGGCGGATGTACTCGCGGTCCTTGTAACCGTTGCAGACGATCAGGCCACCCGGGCGCGACAGCGCCAGCACGGCCATCAGCTCGGGCTTGCTGCCCGCTTCCAGGCCGAAGCCTTCGCCGTGGTGGCTGGCCAGGGTGCCGGCCACGCCGCGGGTCTGGTTGACCTTGATCGGGTACACGGCGGTGTAGCCGCCGCTGTATTCCCAGTCCTGCTGGGCCTGGCCGAAGGCCGCCTGCAGCTTGCCCAGGCGCTGGCCGAGGATGTCCGGGAAGCGGACCAGCAGCGGCAGCTTGGCGCCGGCCGCACGGGCCGCATCGACCACCTTGGGCAGCGACACCACCGGGCCGTCCGCCCCGGTCGGTCTCACCACCATGTGCCCGGCCTGATCCACGTCGAAGTAACCGTCCGCCCAATGCGGGATCGAGTAGGTCTTGCGGGCTTGGTCGAGGGACCAATCGGTCATTTCAGTCGGCCTTGTTGGCAATAAAGGGGGGGGCATGATAACGCCTATATGCCCACAGGTTCGTTATCATGCGCGCCCGCGCCCGTGACAGGTTCCAACCTGAACGGGCCGATCCGTCCGGATGTGGCATCTGTGCCACGCGGCCCTGCCCGCCAGCCCGGCTTCACCTCTCCGAACAGGACTGTTTTCAAATGACTGACAGCAACAACTGGTACATCGAGCACTTCGAGCGCACCGGCTCGGCCATCGGCTACCGCATCACCGGCAAGCTGGACGAGGTGCAGTCGCCGTTCCAGAAGATCGAGATCTTCCAGACCACCGACTGGGGCAACCTGATGACCATCGACGGGGCCATCATGCTGACCAGCAAGGACAACTTCTTCTACCACGAGATGATCAGCCACCCGGTGCTGTTCACCCACGCCGCGCCCAAGCGCGTGGTGATCATCGGTGGCGGCGACTGCGGCACCCTGCGCGAAGTGCTCAAGCACACCGGCGTGGAGAGCGTGACCCAGTGCGATATCGACGAGCAGGTCACCGTGATGGCGCGCAAGCACTTCCCGGAACTGTGCGATTCCAACGACGACGCCCGCGCCGAGCTGCTGTTCGACGACGGCGTGGCCTACATGGCCAACTGCCCGGCCGGCAGCGTGGACGTGGTGATCGTCGATTCGACCGACCCGGTCGGCCCGGGCGAAGGCCTGTTCAACAAGGCCTTCTACGAGAGCTGCTTCAAGGCCCTGAAGGACGACGGCATCCTGGTGCAGCAGTCCGAGTCGCCGCTGATGCAGCTGGACCTGATCAACGAAATGCGCACCGAGATGGGCAAGGCCGGCTTCGGCTCGTTCAAGACCCTGCCGTTCCCGCAGCCGTGCTACCCCACCGGCTGGTGGAGCGTGACCATGGCGCGCAAGGGCGACAGCAGCTTCGACTTCCGCCAGGCCGACTCAGCCGCCAAGACCTTCAACACCCTGTACTACACCGCCGCGCTGCACACCGGCGTGCTGGTGACCCCGCCCTTCGTGCAGGCGGCGCTGAAGTAAGGCGTGCCGACCAACGGTCGGCACCCACCCAAAAGAAAACCCGCGCTGGCAACAGCGCGGGTTTTTTCATGGTCCGGTAGTGCCGGCCGCTGGCCGGCAACCGCATGTAACGATCAGAGCGCCCAGATACCGGCGATCACCGCCACCACCAGGCCCCACTTGATCAGCTGGTAGGCCACCACGCTGCGCTCGCGCAGCGCCTTGGCCTTCAGGCGCACCTTGTAAACGCTGCCGAACGCCTTGTTGACGCCACCAGTCGGGTCACCCGGCAGGTTCGGCGAGGCACCACCGGCCAGCAGCGTGGCCGCCACCGCGCGGTTGAACAGGCCCGGCAGGCCGAAGCGCAGCGGACGGGCGATGTCGCAGAACAGGATCACGCGGTCATCCGGCGTCTCGTTGTGCGCGTGGTGGATGTAGGTCTCGTCGAACATCATCCACTCGCCGTCGCGCCAGCTCTTCTTGATGCCGTCCACTTCGATGTAGCAGCCGTCGTTGTTGGGCGTGGCCAGGCCCAGGTGCAGGCGCAGCGAACCGGCGAAGGGGTCGCGGTGCGGGCGCAGTTCGCTGCCCGACGGCAGCTGCGCGAACATCGCCGCGCGCACGTCCGGCAGCGACTCGAGCAACGCCGTGGTCTTGGGGCACATCGCCTTCGCCGACGGGTGCGACGGGCCGTACCACTTCAGGTAGAAGCGCTTCCAGCCACGGCGGAAGAACGAGTTGAAGCCGGCGTCGTTGAACGTGCTGGACGCAGCGATCTTCTGTGCATCGCGCAGCGCCAGCGCCTCGTCGCGGATCATCTGCCAGTTCTGGCGCAGCGGCTCCAGCTGCGGAAACTCCTTGGCCGGGTCCAGGAACGGCGTGGTCGGCACCTTCGAGAACATGTACATGACCACGTTGATCGGGGCCATGAAACTGGAGTGGTCCAGCAGCTGGCGCGACCAGCGCGCGCGGACCTTGCCACGGAAGTGGATGTACAGCACGCAGGCGACGAACAGCGCTGCAATGACGATTTTGATGATCAAAACACTTTCCTCCAGCCGCAGCCGGAACGGGAATCAGGGCGATGCACGGCCGGACGGCCAGCACCGGTGGGGACCGCGGCAGGGGACGGGGACGTGCCAGGAAGGGGCGGCCGCCGATGTCGCGAATTAACAGCTTATGGTCGGCAGGCCGTGCGTCGGGGTCAAGCTGGACGTGCGTGACGTTCAGCGGGCCGCGGATGAACGAAATAGAGCGAAACGCAACCTATTGATTTTGAAAGAATCATTGGCCAAGTGAGACATAATTGTCCGATTGGGCGCGACGAACTGTTCCAGCCACGACCCCGACATTTCTCCGACAAATCGTGGAATAGCGAACTGGCGAGTACTAAAATTAACGAAAACTTAGTAACTCCCTGTAACACCGGTTCGCTTGACGCTTTGCGCCACCCACCGGGTCGTCCGAGACCCCGACATGTATCTTCCCGCTCTGCCCCCCTCCTCCTGCGGCGATGACGCCGCCACCCCGCTGCTGCTCAAGCGCGGCGAACGCTTCCTGGCCCCCGACGTCTACCGCACCTGCCTGGACGGGCGCGAGGCGGTCATCAAGGATTACTCCCGCTACCGCGGCACCCCCGTTTCGCTGATTGCACGGCTGATGGTGCGCCGTGAAGCACGCATGCTGCAGCGCCTCGGCGGCTGGAAGCATGCCCCCGCACTGCTCGGCACGCTGGGTGGCTTGGCACTGGGCATGGAGTTCATTCCCGGCCAGACCCTGAGCACCGCACAGGCCGTCGGCAACGACGTGTTCGAGCAGTTGCAGCACGCGCTCAGCCGCCTGCACGCCGCCGGCATCACGCACAACGACCTGCATGGCACCAACGTGGTGGTCAGCAGCGGCGTACCGGTGCTGCTGGACTTCACCTCGGCCTGGCGGGCCCCGCGTTGGCTGCGCCGCGGCCCGCTGAGCCGGCAGATGCGCCGCAGCGACATGAAGAACCTGCTGAAGATCCGCCAGCGCGTAACCGGCCAGGCGCCGAGTGCCGCGCAGGCTGCACTGGTGGCCGACCCGGGTTGGGTCGCCGCCGTGCGGCAGGGCTGGAAGCGGTTCTACAAGTGGGCCAAGCGCCGGTAAATGCTTTGCTTTGGTAGGGGTCGAGCTTGCTCGACCGCTTTACCGCTCTTTGTAGAGTCGAGCTTGCTCGACTGAAGCGCAGAGCAGTCGAGCAAGCTCGACTCTACAAAGAGCAAGCCGAGCATCGGCTCGGCTCCACAACATCGCGCCGAACGGCTTACAACGCGTCCGCGTCCAGTTCCCCGGTACGAATACGCACCACGCTGCCCAGGTCGTACACGAACACCTTGCCGTCACCAATCTTGCCGGTGCCGGCGGCCTTCACGATGGCCTCAACCACGGCCTCAACCTGGTCATCGGTCACCGCCACTTCCAGCTTCACCTTCGGCAGGAAATCGACCACATACTCCGCGCCGCGGTACAGCTCGGTATGACCCTTCTGGCGACCAAAGCCCTTCACTTCCGTCACCGTGATCCCGGTGACCCCACGCTCGGCCAGCGCTTCGCGCACGTCATCGAGCTTGAACGGCTTGATCACCGCCATGACCATCTTCATCGTCTATCTCCTGTCTTCCGGCGTGGAGGATAGCGCCTGAACGCGGCCCGTGCGAAGCCGCCGCCGCCTGTCCGGGCGATGGGTGCCGGCAGTATCCTTGTGCCCGAATGGCCTGCCCGCGCCGGATGCACGGGCCCACCCCCACGGAGCACCCCATGATCGACCTGAACCACATCGATGACCTCGCCCGTCGCCTCAGCGACCTGGTGCCGCCGGGCCTGCGCGAATCGCGCGAGGAACTGCAGGCCACCTTCAAGAGCGCGCTGCAGGCCGGCCTGGCCAAGCTCGATCTGGTCACCCGAGAGGAGTTCGAAGTGCAGCGCGCCGTGCTGCTGAAGACCCGCCAGAAGCTGGACGCGCTGGAAACCGCCGTGCGCGAGCTGGAAGGGCGCGGCGCCGCAGAATGAAAAAAGGAGGCGCACCGCGCCTCCCGTTTACAGATTATTTCCCGGATGGGGCCTTGCAGCAAGGCCCGCCGGGCGCCCTAGACTCGCCGGCCTGTCGATCCGGCAGGACACGCAGGGGCAGTGCCGATGGCGCAGGACACCGAATGGACACCCGTTTCGCATGACACCTGCGACCAGGTCGCCGGGCCGTTCTACCACGGCACCCGCGCAGACCTCGCGGTGGGCGAGTTGCTGAGCGCGGGCTTCCGCTCCAACTATCGCGACAGCGTGGTGATGAACCACATCTACTTCACCACGATTGCCAAGGGCGCCGGGTTGGCTGCGGAGATGGCCAGGGGCGAGGGGCGGCCGCGCGTGTATGTGGTGGAGCCGACCGGGTCGTTTGAAGACGACCCGAACGTGACCAACAAGAAGTTTCCCGGGAACCCGACGCGGTCGTATCGGAGTGCGCAGCCGTTGCGGGTTATTGGGGAGATTGTGGAGTGGGAGCTTTATGACGCCGAGTTCGTTCGGCAGTTGAAGGCGTTTGTTGCTTCGGGGAGTGGGGAGATCATCAATTGATGGAGGAAGACGCCGACGGGGCACGTCGGCGTCTTCCTATCAACACGCTCGTGTGGCCCTTATCCGCGAATCGTGCCACACGGCATCTCATCCTCCAGTCGTCTCATCGCGGCGACCGCACCGGTATCACCTCAATCCGCAGGCTGTCCCTGGTCAGGGCAACCGATTCCGGATGAATCACCACTCCGCCCGGCTTCCCGTGTCGAACCCGCCGATTCCTTCTGCCGAGGAATCCGAAGATGCCAGCACCACCATCAGCACCTAGCTGGAGCGCATCATCGACCCAATGACGAACGCCGCAGTCAGGCCCGCCCAGGACAGTACCGCCACGACAATCAGCAACACCTTCCGATGCATCGCCTGCGCCTCATGCCGATATGGCGCCTTGCGGTCGTACGGCCTGATCAGCCCGAACAGCTCGCCAGAGACGGTCAGCGCTCCCAGCAGCAACAGGGCAAGCATGCAGAACCCGAACAGCGTTCCAACGCCGCTCACCCGGGCGGCGTCGGTTGCGGCATCGGAATGACCGGCAAGGGCCTCGAAGAACGTCCCCACCCAGCCGGCCAACAGCCCGGCCAGGATCCCGACGAACCCCAGATGGCTGAAAAGATGCACCCAGAAGCGGGCTGGAAGTTTCATCACGAGAGGTCCTTCATCCAGTCAGAAGTAGTGGGCCGGCCACCAATTGAACACATCAACCCGCATGTGTGCCCATCAGTGCTCGAGGTGCGTCTTCAGCTCGTTGGAATCCCTGCGCAGCAGATACAACGCCACCAGGAATGGCCACAGCGAGTTGATCGAAGAGAACAGGCGCTGGGTCAGCCCTCTGAAGCCCTCCGGATCCGCGCCGACCAGGTTCAACCAGAGGTAGACGATGCTCGCAATGCTCACCAAAGCGGTCACGGCGTACGCCCTTCGGTTGGCAGACCACGCGCTCATCTCGATGTGCGACATCGCAGGTGCAATGATGTTTGCGATACCGATGGTGTAGAAGCCGTGCATCGGATGGCCCATGGGCCAGAGCCCGTTGGTCAGCATGGAGACGCCAAAGATCATCCAGCAGATCGCGCCTACGGCAATCCGGCGACCGGACTCCCGCCATACCCCGATGGAGAACGCCACGAAGCCCACGCCGGAGCCGATGGCGGCAATCCTGCCGCAGACGCTTGCGAGCGTTGGCGCCTGCAGCAGCTCGCTGGCGTGTTGTGCAAGCGGGTTGTAGCCCGGCGCGAACACGGCGGCAACGCTGGTCCAGAACAGGAACCACGGAAGCGGGACCAGACCCGCAGACAGAAGAAGTCGATTGCCGCGTAACACGTGCAGTGATCCTTGTTTTGGCCTGCGCCAGTGGGTGGAATCCGTTCAAACGCCGCAGATCCCTCCTGCTGCGGACAGGACAGTTCCGGGTGACTACAGCGGTAGTCAGATTCTGCGTGACGCCCTGCGGGGTCAATAGGCAGAAAGTCACTCATGCCCGCAAGTGATGCAGTCAACAACCTCATCTTTCTGGTCCAGCCTGAGCTTCCACGATTTCTGGCTGTAAAGTCGACGTGTCCCATGCCCAGGTTTGCCATGCCCGCCGTCGACCAGAATGACATTGTCGGTGCACAGCACGAAGTGCAACGGCTTCTTGGCCGTTGCATTCTGCGACTTCAGCAGTGCGAGCAACTGATGAAGTCCATGCTCGCCTTTCAGAAGTTGTTCGGTACGCCGGAAACACTCCCAATGGCCTTGGACAAGCGCAAAGCAGAGATCAGCGGCAAGACAATGGGGGTGCTGGTAGGTCACCTGACTGCCGAATGCGTGGTCAAAGAGGGCAGCGAAGCCCCTGGCGGCCCATCGGGTTACGACAGCAATTCAAGCTTCGTCGCTCTGCACATGGGGCTAGAGTTTCCAGAGCAATCCCATGCAACGCTGCAAGCCGACCTGCACGATCTGGTGAACCTCAGGAACGTGCTCGTTCACCACTTCATTGAGCAATACGATATCCAGACTGTCGAAGGATGCCTGGAGGCACAGGTTGCACTCAGCCGTTCCTACGCTCAGATCGACCCCCAATTTCAACGGCTGCGTGCACTTGCGGCAGATGTTGCGCAAGGAGCGAAAGCCTTTGCGGAACTGGTTCACTCACCTCAGTTCCATGACCTTCTGGTCAATGGCATCGCGCCTGATGGTCAGATCCACTGGCCGCTCACAGGTATTGTCAGTGCGCTGAGACAGGCCTTCCGAGAACGGGCAATCGACGGCTGGGTGAATCTGGACACAGCCGTTCGCTGGGTAGCAGAGCACCACCCGGAACAAACCCCCAAGAAGTACGGCTGTGCCCGATGGCGGCACGTCATTCACGAATCTCGTCAATTCGAACTGCGCCACTTCGCGCACCACGGCCAGCTCGGGGCTTGGTTCCGCGAGCGGCCAGATTCGCCTGGCTAGCCAGGCGCCGCTCTTGGTAGTAGCAGCAATACGCTTTCGCCTACCAAGTACTGTCGCATTTGCCGTTCCCTGCGTCTCTTACGGAAGGTTCTGACGACTCCGTTCCAGAAGTGCCGCACCGCCTAGCACGCCAAGGCTCTCGCGGCTTCCGGCGCTATGCGACAATGCCAAAAGCGTCTCGGGTTTTGGCGGCATTGACCCCATCCCCTTGGCATTCCCAACTACATCAGGCAACTCTGGTATCGCCACCGAAAACGGGTGGCCGGGCCTCGAAAACCCGTTTTGTTGGGAAGTAGTTTGCGCTTGCCAGCCGGCACCACCGCGCGTGGTGCCGGCTGGCAATCCGTCTGCCGGCTATGGCGGGCGGGGCGTGGGGGTCTTGTACCCGCCGGTTCCCAACATCCGGTTTTCGAGCCACGCTCTGCCCGCCACCTTTATCGGTGGCGGCTTCTGCCTGCTTGCACGGAGCCCGCCATGACCACGCCGCCCTCCCCTCCCCCGCGCCCGATCCAGGAAGCGCCGTCACGCGCTTCGGCCCCAGACCGCAACAGCCTCATCGCCATCCTGCACGCCATCGGCGCGGGCGCTGCGGCCGACGGCCAGCCTTGGCCCGAGCGCCATCACCTGCGCAGCCGGCAGATGGCGTTGTCCGACGCCGACTGCGCGCTCACCGGCCAGCGTATCGTGCAGGAGATCCTGCTGGCGGCCGAGCGCACGCGCCAGAACGGCGAGCCGGAGCAGTACGTGGGCGACCGGGTGATGGAGGGGCTGGTGATGGCCGACCTCGCGCTGACCGCCTTCATCCACGAGCGGATGCGACCAAAGGACTGAGCGTGCGTATGGCGCGGCGTTTTCTGTCTGTGTGCGGAGTGACGAATGAATCGCAGCGCCCTCTTCTGCATTGTTCCGAACTTTCCCGGGATTCACGCGAATCGGACACCTCGGGCACCGTTTCGGCGCAACTTGTGGCTGCACTGAAGCCCAGCTAGCATCGGTCCAACGGCTTTCCCGTTCTGCCCCCGCATCCATAGATGGACGCCCCCGTGACCGAATCGACCGCCACTGAAGTTTCAGCCGAAGCCGCATCTCACAAGGGCGAATTCTTCCTGATCGACGCCGGCCTCCTGGGCAACAGCAGGGTTCCAGGCATAGAGATCGCCAACGAAGAGAAGCTGATCGATCCAGGGATGAATGTCGTCTCGCGTCCTGATGGAACGCCAGGCCAGTATCCGGAGCGCCCCCACCTGATTCATGTGCCCCAGAAGGGAGCAATGCCACGCGATCTGGAAGAGCTCGCTGGCATCTGGATTGTGTCGGAACCGTTGAAGCAGCTGTTTGAACGGATGGACCCCGAAGCGTTTGCCTTTGTGGCCTGCGACTTCAGCCTTGCCGACGGCAGCCCCGGCCCTCGGTACTACCTGGGCAATGTGCTGCGCAGGCTCGATGCCCTGGATGAAGCCGCTTCCCGCGTGAGGATCAAGCTCGATCACAATTATCAGACCGGCGAGGACGAGAAGCTTTACAGCCTCGTTGGAGGAGCCAGCCTGGTGTTCAAACAGGACGTTGTGGGCGATGCCCATATCTTCCGCCAGGATCGAATGGGCGCACCGCCCATCTGCGACCGCGCGATGTTTGATGCATTGGCTGCGGCCAACTTCTCCGGCGTACGGCTGCGTGATGTAGCCGATCTCTAAGACGAGCTCCTTCAAACGGATTCTTGAACGAGGTGGTGCGCATGGCCGACACGCCGGTTTTTCAGGGACACCATCTGATCGAACAGAATGCGTTCGAGCAAAGCCAACTGCTGAAGTCGCTTGCCAGGAGTGGTCATTTCACGCTCCACGGACCCGACAACATTCTCAACCTGCCCGCGAACCCCGCGCTGGCAACCCGCCTGGGTATTTCGCCACACTCAGGCGGCCCGTTGAGTGCGTACACGGATCAACTGAAGTTCGTTCTCGACGACCTCACGGAAACCTACGATGGCCGAACCCTGCTGGCGAAGGATTCTCCGCCGGATGTGCGCGCTGCCGCCGTCGAGCGTATGGGTGCCCGCATCCAGAACCTGGAATACACCCTTCGCGCCGGCATCCTCAACGGCGACCTGGTCACCAACACGCCCGAGAACATGACCGCGGCGGAAGCCAACGCCAAGATCCGCACCTTCTTCTCCGATCTGGACGGCTACCAGCGCACCCACGCCGCGCAGATTGCGGAACTGAAGACCCTCAACCCCTCCGAGTTGCGCTGGCGCGCTGTCACCCAGTCCGAAGCCAATGTGAAGGCGGCGCTGGATGCCATCGACGAACCCGGCAACTCGACCCTGAGCGAGCGCTGGGGTGGCCGCGCATCGATGGGCACCGCGATTCAGGAGGCCAACCAGGGCGGTCGCCTGCAGCTGACCGAGCACACCGCTGCCCGCGTACGCACTGCGTTCAACCCGGAGATGCCACTGACCATCGTGCGCCCTGGCCCGGCAAGCACGGCCCCGGAACTGGCTGGCTCTGCAGGGCGAGCGGGCGCTGCAGAAGGTGCCGCCGAAGCTGCCGCCGCGCGCGGACAGATTACCGGCGCCCGCGTACTCGGGGCCGCGGGTGTCGCCGCACTGGCCGTGGACTTCGCCATCACCGGCCACCGCGTGGCCGAATTGCGCAGCGAGGGCAACGACGCCGGCGCAAAATCTGCGGCCACCCACTTCGTGGGGCGCACCGCGGGCGGCTTTGGCGGCGGCTTCCTGTTGGGCGCAGGGTACGGAGTCGTTACCGGCTCGTGGACCGGGCCAGGTGCGCTGGCTACCGGACTGCTGGGCGGCGTGGCCGGCGGCTTCGCCGGTGAGTACTGGGCCCAGTACCAGGACAAGAAAGCCGTTTACACCCAGGTGGACCGCAGTGGCAACGAATGGAGCCGCGACCCGGAGGATTCAGAGAGCACCTGGAGCCGCAGCGTGCGCACACCGCAGCCCGACGGAAGCTACCGCGAGATCACGATGGTCGCCGGTGGCCGGCTGGTGGACGAGCTGAACTACAAAGCCGCCAACGACTCATATTCACTGGGCATGGCCAACCTGCCCAGGCCGCAGAACCCCTTCAAGCTCAATGCAGGCGGCGAGAGCACGCCGCCGCGCGAGCCGTTTGAAACCAACCGCCACTACGTGCGCAATCCGCACAACGGCGAATGGAACCTCTCCATCCACTCAATGATTGATGGACGCGTTCCCTTTGACTACAGCGTGCCCGTCGGCCCGGAAAAGTCCGGCCAACTGGAACGGGAATCGCAGCGCATCATTGCCCAGAACGCGGCAAACACGCCCGAGGCGCTCGCCGCCCGTTACCAGGTCGCGTTCAACCAGTACAACTGGCACGAGTTCGCCACCATTGAGCCGGTACCGGAGGTGATCACCAACGCGCTGACCCAGACGCAGCCCCTGCGCGCCTCCAACGGCGAGAAGTACACACAGGACGCCAACGGGCAGTGGCAAACGCCGGGTTTGGTGTATGGCACCAACCCGGCCGAGGGCAGCATCATCGAGGAGCTCAATCGTACGCGCCAGAGCCAGCAGGCCGGCGTACAGGAGCTGACGTCCATGGCCGACATCGCCCGGGCCAACCCCACGCCGACCGAGTACGGCCTGCGCAGCCAGGTGGTGGACGCCTACCGTAGTGCCGGCATTGTGCGCAGTGCCGAAGAGATTGATGACGCCGTAGCCGCCGTTGCCCAGGATCACGCACGCGCCGTGCCCGACTTCGGCACGTTCACGCTGCAGGTACAGAAGGATGGCTCGCTGGCCACACTGGCTGGGAAAGATGACGAGCGCATGCAGATCGTTTCCGTCACCACGCCAGAGGAGATTGCTCAGGCACACGTGCGGCGCACGACCTCAGAACAAGAGCAGCAACCTGCGGGCGTCGCACCGGACGCACCTTCGCCACACGCCTCCAGGCCTGCCACGCAGCACGACGCTGACGTAGACCGAGACCAAAGCTCGGTCCTACGTCCGGATGGCAGCAGGCTGCTGGAGCAGTTGCGCTCGTCGGTAGCCGTGCTGGATGAAAAGAACAACAAGCCGTGGGACCAGAGCAGCGACCGCCTGCTGGCCAGCGCCTACAGGCTTGCGGCAGACGCCGGGTTCAAGCCCGGCGACAAAGTAGACATGGCATTGAGTGAAGCCACCGAAACCCGTGCTGCGGGTACCACGCTGTTCGTGACGCGCTCCGGGCCGGGCGCGTCCTCGGACCCCGCCGCCAACCGGGTGCAGATGCCAACACAGGACGCCCTGGCGATCGCACCGGAGCAGCAGTATGCAGTGGCCAACCGGAGCCTCGACGCTCAGGATCGGGAGCAGTCGCAGCAGCTGGCGCAAGCGCAGGAGCGGCAGCAGGAAGAGAGCCGGCAGGGGCCACGGATGGGCTGATGGCAGCGGTTCTGGCTGATCAACGTCGATCCACTTGATACCGGGCGAGTTCCGGCGCTCACATTGCAGAGACTGGTCGCCGCATAGGAACAAGGCACGCTCCGGGCACCCGTCGGAATCCTCCTAGCTGCGTCGCCAACAAACCCCGATATCCCTGCGCAGAGCGCCTGCCACACCATCAAACATCCCTCCGCAGGAAGCCACACATGAGCCTGGCGCTGGTCCACAGCCGTGCCCGCGCCGGGGTCGACGCCCCGCTGGTGCGGGTCGAAGTGCATCTCTCTGGCGGCCTGCCTGTCACGCAGATCGTGGGCTTGGCCGAGACCAGTGTGCGCGAATCACGCGAGCGCGTGCGAGCCGCCCTGCTCTGCGCGCGCTTCGACTTTCCGCAGCGGCGCATCACGTTGAACATCGCGCCTCGAGCATGTCGCACCTTGGCGTCGTCGGGCTGCGGGCTCGGCTTCACCTAAAATGGGTCAGAGCGAGCGGATCGCCTCTAGGGGCGTGATTGCTGAGGCCTTCAGTGCCGGAACCAGGACCGCTGCTTGGCCTAGCAACCACAATGCTATAGCACTCACCGGCAAGTAGGCTGCCGGTAGCCTTGGCAACTCGTAGAACCGCATTAGGCCAATATTCATCGCGTAGGAAAGGACCAGTCCAACCGCAATGCCGAGACTGACGATCAGAAAATTCTCGATCTGGAAGTAACGCAGAATATCCGATCGCGTGGCCCCTAAAGCACGACGAATGCCGATCTGCTTCCGGCGCTGCTCTACCCAATAGCTGGCCAAGCCCACAATTCCCAATGCAGTGGCCCCAAGAAGGGCAATGATCACTGCGGCAAGCAACCCCATCATGACCTTGGCACCGCGAAAGTGGTCTGACCTGAGTTCAGAGACCGGGCGACTGGCAGAATGGTCAAAAACCACATCAGGTGCAGCCGCCGATATAGCCCTCCCTACTTGGCCAAAGATCTGCGGAAGATCTTCCGGATTGGCTCGCACCAGGTATCTGCCAGCGAGCCGAGGCCCGGCCAATGCTGGAACGATGAGCGACCAGTCATTGCCCAATGCCTCTCCCAATCCCGGTTGAGAGACAGCAAGGTGGTCGACGGTACCTATTACCGTGAATCGGGTATCCATGGCCCAAATGCTTTGGCCGATTGCGCTTTGCTCCGGCCAATAGCGATCGGCCAACTGCCGAGTCACCAGCACCGGGGCGTTGGATGGGACGTACTGCTCGATGGGCGCATACTCGGCCGGCTCCGGCATACGACCAGACACCACATTCAAACCGAGCAACTTCAGCGCCACAGCATCCCCAAGGTAGAAATCCAGAACACCGCCAGAGCGCTCAAGCGCTTCGTCAGTGTTCACACCGGCACGGACTCCAGGATCGCCAAAGGGAACAGCACTAATGGCGCCCACAGCCTCCACACCTGGAATAGCCCGGATAGCGTTCATCACACGGGCGTTGATGTCATGTGCGTCTTCTGCGCTGAATCCGGAGAGCTGGACGATCCCAAGTGACGACTCCTGAACGCCACTATCAAGGTTGAGCGCTCGACTCTTCTCCATGAACATGAAGATTGCGTTGCATAGAACTGCACACGCTAAGGCTATCTCAATGGTGATCAAGAATGTGGCCAATTTGTGCTTCTTCAGCGCCGCCACGATGATTCCAACTTGCATGGCACACTCCTTCAAAGCAGCTTCAGCTGGGTAACCGGCTGGATAAAACTCGCTCGATACGCGGGAATCGCACCCGCCAAGAGGCTTGTGAGCAAAGATAGAATGACTGTGACCAGAAACATTGCGATGTCCAGGTGCACCAGATCTGCGTATGCTACTGGCTGGATGCGTATCATCCACAAGCCAAGTAACGTTAGGAACAAGCCAAGCACGCCGCCCAAAGCACCGATTAGACCGGCCTCGACCAGACACTGCGTGAAGATAGCGACTCTGCTCGCTCCCAACGCGCGACGCAGGCCGATCTCTCCGCCGTGTCTCATGAACTTCGCAAGCAGCAAGCCGACTACGTTTGCGAGGCAGATCAGAAGGAACGCGAAGGCCAAAACCGTATGCACTTTTACGTCGCTGGGAACTACCTGATTGAAGTCCAGCCATTCCATCAGAGACCTCAACCGGGTGTTGTCGTCGTGCTTGATACGTCCAAGGCGCTTCTGCTCAGCTGCATAGTTACGGAGGAAGCGATCGTATCCCTGAACGCGCTCCGGACCACTCAACTTTACCCATAGCGCGACCGCGACACAGGGCGAGCTCTCGAGAACACCAGGACGATCTGGGGTAGCCCAACAGGTAAACGGTTGGAAGTCGCCCTCGTTGATCTCGAGGCTAGCTGAGAGAGGAAGAAACACATCGTCCGCTACACCGTAGAAGCCGGATGTCTCACCACCAGAGAAGCGCCCACCTCTGATCTTGTAGAACAGTGGGGAAGGACGCCATGGGCCTAGAACACCGATGATCTGAAGATTCGTATCTTTGACTCTTAAGCTCTGACCGACACTGTTGCGGCCGCCGAACAACTGCTGGTTGAGTCGATCTGAGATCACTGCGACACGGCTGCGACGCGCGTCATCCTCAGCACCCCAAGCGCGCCCGTACTGTAGCGGCACGTCGAACATCGCA
Source organism: Stenotrophomonas sp. 80084_Sma (assembly GCF_056481995.1). NCBI lineage: Bacteria > Pseudomonadati > Pseudomonadota > Gammaproteobacteria > Lysobacterales > Lysobacteraceae > Stenotrophomonas > Stenotrophomonas sp. 80084_Sma. Next base: position 4,472,473 of record NZ_CM151177.1, read on the forward strand.
AAGAATTCTGAAGTTGTTGAGATCGAAGAGATCATCAGCGGTACTCCGCCAGAAAACTCTGACCTAACCTTGACGGGATTGGATACCACCATCGCCTGGCTGTCCGCCTGCTTGGCCGACCATAGATCAAATGCGGTGCGGTAATCCATTACATCATAGGGCTCACGTCCTTTGGACTCTGGGTTCACATCAACTTGAGGGTAATAGATGTGCCCGCTCTTGCCTGGAAGAGGGTCTCCAGACAGGATGTGCATGACTGTGAGGGTTGTCATGCTCGCTCCGATGCCAACCGATATCGCCAGAATCACCAATCCAGTGATGACCTTGTTCCTTGCGGCGTTATGCAGCGCAACTTTCACGTAATAGCCAAACATCTAAGCAACCCTCCTGTGCTGTCCCACCTGTTCTGCGCCGGCCCATGGGGTCCGACTAAGCCTGCTGGACTGCGTTCTCATCCATAGTCCCAGCACTCTCTGACTCAAGCGCAAGAGTTGTATCAAACAGATTTCGGTACTCGATTCCGCCGTGCATGATCATTATCAGTATTTTGCCTTTCGTGATCGTCATGATCATATCCATGGCGATACGTTGGATGCCGGCGTCCAGGTTCGCAAGTGGCTCGTCCAATACATAGAGATCGGCCCTCTTGCTAAGTGCCATGGCCAAGGCAACCTTCTGTTGCTGACCCGCAGACAGCTGGTCAGGATAGGCCTCAAGAATCTCTGAAGAAAATACAGCCAGTGTCTTCAGAAGCTCTACGTCAACCCCAAGGTCCTTTATGGCGAGAGGAGGAAATGCGAGCGGCAGAGTGGATGAGCTGATTCGTGCAGGCAGTGAAAGACTGCCTGCTGTGGGCAGCAGGTGCCTCGCGAGGATGTTGGCAAGTGTGGTCTTTCCAGAGCCGTTGTCACCAGTGACGAGAACCCTCTGCCCCCGATCAATGACTGTGGATACATTTCGAAGAACGCTGGTTTGGCCGAAGCTAAAGGACAAGCGATCGGCTATGACACTTTCTGAATACCTAAATTCAGACGATTTTCGCAACTCAAGAAACCCTGAAACTCGATGAACCGTGGCGCCGTAGCTCTTCAGATCTGCCCAGTTCTTGAAGATGGCAATTAGGGTTGTAGCCGCACGCCAGAATGCGTTCATGAATGCAATGAACGAACCAAATGTCATCTTCTTCTGAAAGACAAATATCGCACCAACGAATATCGAGCAGACATCCGACAGAACCATCGTCAGATCACTTGCGCCTTGAAGTGTGCGCACCACCTTGAATCGACTGTAGCCTGCATCCAAGAGGCCGTGCATGCCTCTATCGAACGAACTCAACGTCTTGCTTGTCAATCCGAACGTCCCCACCATCTTCAGGCTTCCAACAGCTCTGGCAAGGACAACCAGAACCTGGGCTTCCTTTTCCCGCTCCGTAGATGTCAAAGCACTGATGCGTTTGCCGACCACCAAGCTGACAATCGTGGCAATTGGGATGATCGCGGCAAGAACTGCGAAGGCCTTCCATGAGATGTAGAGCAGTGCTATGACCAAGGCCACAAGCATGGAGATCTTGACTGCAACTCCTCTGACCAAGGCAAGCATTGGTACCAGACCATCCTTTACGTCAGATCTGATCCGCGAAATGTAGTATCCCACTCCGTTTCGCAGGAAGTCTTCGTAGCGTTCACTGTAGAAGACGCGCAGAAGTTCCTCACTGACTCGCCTCACAATGCGATTGTCCAATCGCTGCTGCCAAAGCGAAGTCACGTAGGCACCCACGTTGAGCGACACACCTAGCGCAAGATAGCCAAGGATCAGGTACATCAAACGCGAAAAATCGCCCCTCAACGACGCCTCATCAAGAATCGCCTTGATCAGGAGGGGGTGTATCAGACCTTCAAATGCACCAATTGCACAGGAGGTGATCGTCACCGCCACGTACTCATTCCGGTTCTCGCCTAGCAAACGCGAGAAGTCACGCCATGGTGTGTGGCCGCGGCCAGGATCCACCGCAGTGCTGCCGCTCGGCGTACTCATTCTTGTCCTATTCCCCACTCAGGCCCTTCCATGAGGGTAGGGCCCAGCTGATGGCCTGCCTGCACCTTCAAGAAGGGGGCGTCCAAGATGTCCAGACAGAATTCATCGGGATACGGCGAACTCAGTCGATGCAAGGCCCGGATAGCCCCAGCAACACCTGTGGCGTAGTCACAGGAAATGCGAAACAGGTTCTCTCCCGGTATCGCCGCTGTGTCATCGTCGCCAAAAACATAGATGTCGGTCAGCCCCTCATAAGGGCGATTGGCCAGATTCAGGTACTTTGCATCTCCTGAATACACATAGGCATCTACCAGAGTGTCTATCAATCCGGCAAGGCCGTAAATAAGACCCGAAAATCCGGAATACTTGCGGTAGAGATCCAAGGCCAGAGATTCAACTACATCCCAGAGACCGTACCTGATGGCGACTTTTATAATGCCTGCGGTACCCTGCTCCACGTAGGGTTCGTAGGTGGTTAGGCCAGTAGGTGCGGCGGCAAACGTGGTGATACCTGCCTCCAGCTCGTTTCCCTTCGACAGGTCGTAGGCCAGTGCCAACTCTCCTATCGCCCTCCACTTAGAATCGCCGGTCACTTGAGACAGCCGGAGGAAGAAAAGCGCCACTCCGGATTGACCATAGCCGAGTCCTACTCGAATGACGCCGTCGTCCTCCCAATAGATTCCGTTCTCCGTACGAACCGCAGATGATTTCAGCTGCAGACCGAGCTCTAAGGCAGTTTCCAGATAGTTCGTGCCTTGCGAGGCAAGAAAGGCTGCCAGATTCGCCATTCCGATGCCGGCTGCTCCGTAGTAGAACGAGATCTGGCCCTTCGGAACTGAACTTCTGTTGGCCATGTCAATGAAGCCAAGCCCGACAGAATCGTAGCCCATGGCCAAATGGGCCCATCCGATTCCCGCCAGCCCCGTCAGCACACCGGGCGCTGTGTTCGCCTCATGAAGACGTCCTGCATCCGAAAAGTGCCGCTCGAGTACTTCATTGGCCACCTCGGCACCGGCGCGTGTGAGTGCGTAGATTACGCCGGACGAACCAAATCCCAAGCTAGTTGCATTTGTGGAGAGAGCAAAGGGGTCACAAGGAAACAGCGTGTACTTCGAATTCAGTCGATAGTTCATCAGAACGAACCTAGACAACCGTTCTATCAAGTGCTCCACTGGCTCAGAAGAAGCCTCGCGCATACCGTACGGCTCATCTATTGAGGCTCCTACCTGTAGCCATTCTTCGGCCTCGCGAAGATCGATCCGTCCCTGCGCGAGACCACGAATCACATCGAGCACCGGGGTCCCTTCCCAGCCGATATCCTGGACGAGAATGGGAAGGACGTTGTCGAAGAGGTCGTCTCTGACATACGCCATCGCCACGATCGGAAACATGGAGTACATCATGATCGCCGAAACTGCGTACAGGTCATCCTCGATGCTGCTTACCTTTGTCCTGCTCTTCATCTTGCTTCTGAATCCAGGTGTATGGATGTCGTCGGATTCTCCATGAGACGGTCGGAATGCAGCTTCCAGGTCAATCAACCGCACCTCCAGGGATTCCTTCTTAACCAGAATATTTGGGGGTGACAGATCGCCAATAACCATTCCTGCCCTATGCGCCAGATCAACGACTCTGAAGAGATTAATGAAGATCGTTCGATACATCCCATAGAACTTCTCACTGTCTGCCACCGTTGGGCGCACCGTCATCAGCGGCGAGAACTGGAGCATGACCTGCCGCATGTCGAGAGCATCGAAATGCTCCTCAACGAGGTAGAAATTCTCCCAATCCCAGAACGAGTCCAAGACTGCAGGGGCGACTCCCAGCGGACTGAGGATGCTCAGATTCGACATCTCTCTTTTCAGGCGGGTGGTTGCATCTCCGCCATTTTCATAGAGCTCCACATGGGGCCTGGCCTCCTTGATGACGACTTGGCGACCGGTGAGAGTGTCCTTTGACAGGTACACTCCACCAGTGTTCGAGAAGCCCAGCGCGCTCTCGATCAAGTAGCGACCGTTGTTCAAGACCATCTCCCCTGTTTCCTCTTCCTCGGCAGGGAAGGGATCCTGAGCCCACTCAGGAGTCTCGAAGTACGGGGTCCGATGATCAGGGACATGGTCTCCTGACGGTGAAACAAGCATCGGGATCATTCTTCCCATGAAGTCCAGACGGTTCACTTGGATGATGCCGCCGTACCGGTAGTAGATACAGCGGCTGTCTTTGTAGCGCTTGTCGGACAGGATGTAAGATCCGACATTCGCCCCCACCTCTTGGTACATCAGCTCGATGAGTTCTTTGAACTCAGTCTCCGTATGTGGGTAGACCGTAATGAACTTCCCAGATCCACCTCGGGGCCAACGCTTGGATGTCATCATCCTCATCGTGCGGCAGTCGTTGGCGAACTTAAACTCCACATCACGCTGAAGCAGAAGCTCAGCAACACGCTGAAGAATCTGCTTGCAGTTATCTTCGATTGCTGACAAATGGATCTTCCAACCCTGAGCTGGAAGCGACCGCGAGCCAGACCTCGCGAGTGGCAAGACATGGGACCACACTCCGATCCGGCGAATGCCCCAGCCTTGCCCATGCGCCACTAGAAGCTGATCAACAATCGACACTAGCTCATCGCTCGGCCTGTAATGCTCGTAGTTCGGCTCGTAGAAGCGCTCGTCGCTGCTGATGAAGTTGACCTTGTCAACATGCCGCAGCTCGCGCAGCGTAGGTTTTCTGGAAGACATCACGCGCTATCCTTGGAGATGATCGGCCCGCAGTCTCCAACCGAGCACTGGCAGCCGGCATTGTCATGGGAGGGCGCCAGATATCCGGCGCCCTCCTCTAGGTCAACTACTGCAGTTTCTGCTCCTCCGTGGGGCCGCAGCATGAATGGGTCGAACTGGTAGAGCTGTTGCCCATCAGGCTTAACGAGGTATCCAGAGACAGGCGCTGCAGATTCAGTACACGATTCATTCTTTCTCTCCTTAGTGACTCAAGGTAGCGTCACTCTCCTTGGCTCATCGTCCCTGGATGAGCGCGCCCCCTGAGTTGGCACTTACTCACGACAGCTGGCGGATCACACGATCAGCTGACGACTCTTGTGTTAACGCTCTCCTTCCACAGGCGTGGCGCAGCAGCTGTGCTGGGAGCTGGTACAGCTGTTGGCAAGCGCAGACACGGTGCTTTCCACAAGCAGTCTCTGCAAGTTGAGAACTCGATTCAATGAAGGATCCTCTTTCTGATAGGAGATTCGCCGATGAGTCACTCTCGGCCATGTCGCTGGGTCGATAGCGTCGATGATGAATCCCTTGCGGTAGATCGATCAGATTGGTGTGGCAATACATGTGGTGTAGCCGGGACACCTAGGAAGCCGGCGGCGACACGTCATGCAGCGACAGCTATTACAGCCGCGGATCCTCTACGTTGCCATCACAGCAGCTGTGTGTGGAGCTGCTGCAGCTATTGCCCATCAGGCTGACATTGGTATCGAAGGCCAAACGCTGCAGATTCAGTACACGATTCATGACATTCCTCCTTGGTTGACTACGAATTTCCGATCAACCCCAGCCAAAGGTTGGGTAATCGGCGGCACACTGCGCATCTGAATGATCAGACGCGCAGATTGGTACGCGGAGAAGGATGGATAAGACCACCCCGGGGAGAAATGTTCCTGATCCCAGGAGATGGGGCAATTGAGCCTCTGAACTCACTCCATCACTTCTTCGCCATAGAAATTCCTCTCATAATTTTCATCGTGCACCGCCAACGGCAGGGAATGGCAGCACACATCATTGCTCCACATGTACTCACCAGAACCGGAAACTGATCCTTAGAGACTCACAGGCTGAGAACCGATTTCTCAACATGTTGAACGAGCGACTTACTTTCGGCCCGCCAGAGATACTGCATACCAGCGGCATCCAATTGCCAGACGCCGCACCGACATTACTGTCGCAATCTCCCTGATAGGCAGATAAGAACAAGGCATCGAACTTTTGGATTTCTACCGTTCTTCTCCGGATCACGATGGACTCAGTGTTGGATACTCTTCTGTCACCGACATCAATGAAATGACAATTGATTCTTCCTATCGGCGCTCCATTCCTTTCTCGCAGACTTGCAAACACCGTGATGTAAAGGGCTTTGGTCAGATCTTGAATTTCATATTCACCCATCAGCCGCGCATTGGGACATCTCATTTTCAGCCATATGCGTCACTTTGGCGGGAACAACTGTTGACGATTAGCGCTACTCGCCTTTTGGTCACGTGGACCCGTTTCTATGAGGCAACGCTTTGGAGCCGGAACTTGGAATTCCCCGAATCCATGATGTTCCATCAACCAAAGAAGATTCGCCTGTGCGTTCGTACACGATGATTCGGGCTTGCCCGGGACCCGACTACTGACTCCAACTTCCCACATCTCGATCAACGCCTACTTCAATGTCCAAAGTGACGGGCGTCGCTGCGTTGCCCATCACAACTTTCATTCAACGTTAGGGCATTTCCTAGCCGCGTCTGATGCAGTCCCCGATGGCTGACCGCCGATTGCTGTTGCACTATTCAATGTCTTTAAACGGGAAACCACACATGGGCCTGGCGCTGGTCTACAGCCGTGCCCGCGCCGGGGTCGATGCCCCGCTGGTGCGGGTGGAGGTGCATCTCTCTGGCGGCCTGCCTGTCACGCAGATCGTGGGACTGGCCGAGACCAGCGTGCGTGAGTCCCGCGAGCGCGTGCGCGCCGCCCTGCTCTGCGCGCGCTTCGACTTTCCACAGCGGCGCATCACGCTGAACCTCGCACCCGCCGACTTGCCCAAGGAAGGCGGCCGCTACGACCTAGCCATCGCGCTGGGCATTCTGGCGGCCAGCGGCCAGGTCGATCCGCAGTCGCTGCTGCAGTACGAATTCCTGGGCGAGCTTGGCCTGACCGGTGAACTGCGGCCGGTGGCCGGCGCGCTGCCGGCGGCGATTGCGGCGGCCGAAGCCGGACGCATCCTGGTGGTGCCGCCGGGCAATGCCGCAGAAGCTGCTCTGGCCGAGCACGCCGATGTGCGGGTGGCCCGTACCCTGCTGGAGTGCTGCGCCGGATTGGGCAATCCGCGCCTGCTGCCGCCCGTGGAACGCGTGGACACGACGCCATTGCCGCTGCCGGATCTGGCCGACGTGCGCGGGCAGGCGCATGCGCGGCGTGCATTGGAAGTGGCCGCAGCGGGTGGGCATCATCTGTTGTTGATCGGCAGCCCTGGCTGCGGCAAGACACTGCTGGCCTCGCGCCTGCCCAGCCTGTTGCCGGATACCGAAGAGACTGAGGCGCTGCAGCTGGCCGCGATTGCATCGGTGAGTGGCGAAGGACTGGACCCACGACGGTGGCGGCAGCGACCCTTTCGGGCACCGCATCACAGTGCCAGTGCGGCGGCGCTGGTAGGTGGGGGCAACCCGCCCTGCCCCGGTGAGATATCACTGGCCCACCATGGAGTCCTCTTCCTTGATGAGCTTCCAGAGTGGAACCGCAGCGCGCTGGAGACCCTGCGCGAGCCGCTGGAGTCCGGCCACATCCGCATCGCCCGCGCGGCACGCAGCGTGCAGTACCCCGCGCGATTCCAACTGGTGGCTGCGATGAATCCCTGCCCATGTGGCTGGGCCGGCGACCGCAGCAATCGCTGCCTGTGCAGTGACGAGCGCATCAACCGCTATCGCGCGCGGGTATCCGGCCCGTTGCTGGACCGTATCGACCTGCATATCAGCGTGGCGCGCATGGACGCGGTGGAGCTGCGGGAGAGTACGCCGCTGGGTGAGCCCAGTGCTGCGGTACGTGCACGGGTGGAAGCCGCGCATGCCCGGCAGCAGGCGCGTGGCGGGCTCAATGCCCATCTGCCACCGGCGGCGCTGCGTGCCTGTACGAAACTGAGCGAGGGCGATCAGGATCTTTTGGAGCAGGCGATTGAGCGCCTGCAGCTTTCTGCGCGGGCGATGCACCGGATTCTGCGGGTGGCGCGCACGATTGCGGATCTGGCGGGTTGCGAGGTGATCCAGACGGCGCATCTGGCTGAAGCGATCGGATACCGGCAGCTGGACCGGGGAAAGCCTTAGAAGCACCGGTTGGAGAGGACGTTGGTAGAGTCGACTGTTAGTCGACTCGCGCGCGAAGCGCGGTTTTCTGAGGAGCCGATGAGTAGAGCAGTCGACTGACAGTCGACTCTACCAAGAGCAGGTCATGGCAGCGGATGGGTCAATGCCAGAGCAGGTCACGGCAGCGGGCAACCAAAGCGGGTCATGGTCGCCCGGCGACGCCAAGGGCGTCTCCCCGCACATCACGCCGCGGAATCCACGCGCCCACGCTTCGCCAGCAACGCCACCCGACGGCTGACCAGCGCGTGCAGCTCCGCCAGCTCCGACGCCCGGTCAGCCGTCATGTTCCCGCCGAACAACACCCGCGACAACGCCGCCTCGTCGCTGTCGTGCGGGTGCTGCCACCGGTCCCGGTACACCTTCTGGCACACCAGCCAGGCCAGCCGCAGCCCCCCACCGGGCAACGGGCGGACCACACGCTCGTAGACGTGCCAGAACTGGTACTCGGCCTGCAGGTCGATCACAGGCGCCACGGACAGCGCCTGCCGGGGCCGTCCATGACTCCGTATGCCGAACAACGGTGATCGGGGGTTGTACTGAGCCATGCCGACAGCATGACCCAGCAACATTGTGGGAACCTTGCGTCGCCGCCAGAAAATCCCTGTTGATTGCGCAAGGCGGGTTTGTGGGCGGATCTGGGCACCTGCCTGGGGACCGCCAGGTGCATCCACGCATGGCGTGGATCTACTTAGAACGCCATCGAGGTGCTGAACATCAGCTGCCGGGGCGCGCTGCGCTGCAGGGTCTGGTAGTCCCCCGAGAACGACGAGCCGGCGATGGTGGCAGTGCCGATGTTGTGGCGGTTGAACAGGTTGCTCACGTCCAGCCGCAGTTCCAGGCCGGGCACCACGCTGTCCGCACCGAAGCGATAGGCGGCATAGGTGTTGACCTGCCAGAAGGTCGGCACGCGGATGTCGTTCTCGTAGGTGAAGGGCTGGCGCAGGTAGGAGGTGCTGGTGGCACCGAGGCGCCAGTCACCGAAGTGCGCGGACAGGTCGCTGACCAGCGAGATCTGCGGGTAGCCCGGTTGGGCGTTGCCCTTGATCGGGTACACCGTGTCGCCCACCACGAAATCGCTGTCGTAGTACGAACGGGCCACGGCCACGCCCTGGTAGAACTGCAGGTGGTCGGTCAGGTCGGCGGTGATGCCGAGGTCAGCGCCGATCACGTGCATCTTCGGCATCAGCCGCACGGTGTTGATCTGCGCGAACTGGGTACCAATGGCCGCCGACAGCAGGCGGTTGCGGATGTCGTTGTAGAACACGTCACCGGTGATCGTCAGCCGGTCGAAGCGATGCGACGCGCCGACGGTCAGATTCCAGTTCTTCTCCGGGCGCAGCGTGCCGGCCACGCGGTCGAACTCTTCCTGGTCGGTGATGGTCCACGCGGAGGCGGTGTAGCCGATGTTGCCGCGCTGCGCCACGCGATAGCCGTTCATGGTATTGGCCAAGTCGATGAAGGCGTCGGTGGATTCGGTCGGGCTCCAGAACAGCGAGACGTGCGGCAGGAAGTTGCTCTTCGCGCGCAGCGTGCCGTTCACCGGGCGATCCTTGGCATCACCCAGGCCGCCACCGCTGGTGCGGAAGTCCACGGCCTTGAAGCCGACACCCAGCTTCAGCGTGTCGTTCAACACGATGTCGTCCTGCAGGTAGAACTGGCGCGAGCGGGTCACCCAGCTCGATGCGTTGTCGGTCTTGAACGCAGGTCCGTACACATCGAACGGACCGGTGGCCTTCAGCGGCGGGCCCTCGCCAAGCAGCGGCTGCTGGTACCACTCGGTCTTGGCCGCGGCCTTGCTCTTCTCCTGCCAGAAACCGGCGGTGAAGGTGTGCGCGCCGGTCTCGAACTGCAGGTTGACCATGCCACCCAGCCGATTCACACGCGGCGTCTGCACCTGTTCGGAGAACGGTGCGCCGTTGGGCGACGGCACGGTCGGGTCGGTCAGCGTGGCCTGGGTGTGGCTGTTGGCGTTGTACAACTGCACGTTGCCGCTCAGCGCCGGGTTGATCTGGAAGCGATGGTTGATCGAGGACACGCGATCGCGGGTGATCTGGCCGGTGTCGTACGGGATCAGTTCGGACAGCTCACCGCAGGTGTAGGCGCCGCAGGACTTGTCCGCATTCTCCGGCGAGGCTACGTACCAGGCCCACGCGTAGTCCGGATAGAAGATGTCGGCCTTCCAGCCCAGCTTGCGGATCATGTCGAAGGAGATGTTGTTGTAGCCCCAGACCTTGGCCTTGCTGTCGGACAGGAACACGGTGAAGTCACCCCAGGCGACATCCTGCTGCAGCTTCAGGTCGCCGCGCAGGAAGTTCTGGGTGCCCTCGCCCTGGTACTTGTCTGCAGACACACGCTGCAGGTCGACCAGCACTTTCGGGCCATGCTCGCCGAGCTGGCCACTCTGCCCGGACACGGTGGTGACCAACGTGTTGTTGCTGCCCACGCCCTGCTTCACGCGCAGGCTGGGCGTGTCCTGCAGCTCGCGCAGGCGGTATTCCAGGCTGCCGCCGTTGACGCTGCTGGAGAACACGCTGACCGGTGCGCCACCGGGGCTGACCGTGATCGCGCCGATGCCATCGGGCACGCCCACGTTCACCACGCTGGTGCCGGTGAGCGAGAGGAAGCCGTTGTCGTTCAGTGGCACGCCTTCGAAGGTGATGCCCATTTCATTCATGCGGAAGCCGCGCACGAACAGGCTGGTGGCCGAGATATCCAGGCCAAGCCCATCGGTGGCGGTGTAGCTGGCGCCCGGTACCTGCTTCAGCATGGCCAGGCCATTGTTGCCGGTGACCATCGCGTCGAGGTCTTCAGCCTTGATGATGTAGCGGTTGGGGCCGACCACCTGGGTAGGCGCAACGGCCGCGCCGCGTGGCGTGGCGATGACCTGCAGGGCGTTCAAGGTGGTGGGGGTGTCATGTGCTGCGTCGTGAATCTCGGCGGCGTACGCAGGTGCGGTGATGGCCGTGATGATGGCCAGAGCGAGGCGCGTCGTGGGTGGGGTGTTCATGGGCAGATCCAGGGTGCAGGGAGAGAGCGGCGCAGGCGCACGCCCAGCGCGTTGCAGCACCGGTGTCGGCGCCCTGGCTGGCGATGCGATTGCGTTGAGGGAGTGACGGCGCGGTGCGCGCCGGTCAGCAGACGAAGGCGATCATCTGCCGTGGGATTCGATGGGGTGATTTCGACGTGCGAAATTCTTGCATCGCAGTGCCGCATTCGCCATTGCGCGGTGGTACAGCGCGGATGGCGATGGGGATGGGTGGGTTATACGTGGGTATAGCCTGGGCGTGGTGGGGGCCGACCTTGGTCGGCGCCTACGGTCTACGTATGCCAACCAAGGTTGGCAACTACCTGGGCAGAGGGAGCCTGGTAGAGGCCGACCTTGGTCGGCGCTTGCCGTTTGCGTGTGCCAGCCAAGGTTGGCACCTACCAGGGCGGATGGGACATGGTAGAGGCCGACCTTGGTCGGCGCATACGGTGTGCGTGCGCCAACCAAGGTTGGCACCTACCGGGGCGTAGGAACGCGCGGTTACTGCAGGACGAAACGCTCGATCGCGCGCGCCACGCCTTCGTCTGCATTGCTGGTGGTCTCGAACCGCGCCACCGCCTTCACCGCGTCGATGGCATTGCCCATCGCCACGCTGGTACCGGCGTACTGCAGCATGGTCAGGTCGTTCTCCTGGTCACCGATGGCCATCACGTTGGCGCGGTCGATGCCCAAGTGCTCGGCCAGCTTCTGCAGGCTTGGGCCCTTGCCGGCGCGGTGGTCGAACACTTCCAGGAAGAACGGTGCGCTCTTCAGCACCGCGAAGCGCTCGGTCAGTTCGCTGGGCAGGCGCGCGATGGCGGCATCCAGCACGTCGGGCTCGTCGATCATCATCAGCTTGATGAACGACATGGACGGGTCCATGTCGGTCACGCGGCGATAGGACAGCGGCATCCGCGAGAGATGCGAGTCGGCCACGGTGTAGTAGCTGATGTCCTGGTTGGGCGTATACATGCGCTGGCTGTCCAGCGCCTGGAAATGCACGCCCAGGTCGCGGGCCACCTGCTCGCAGAACAGGAAGTCGTCGAAGCTGAGCGGATACTCGACCACGGTTTCGCGCGTACCGATGCGCTGCACCAGGCCACCATTGCAGGCGATGCAGTAGTCGTCGTCGCCGGTGATGCCCAGCTCGTGCAGGAATGGTTCCAGGCCCGGAACCGGGCGGCCACTGGTCAGCACGATGTGCACGCCCAGCGCGCGCGCCTGCGCGATCGCCTGTTTGGCCCGCGCGGTGAGCGTGTGGCTGGGGTCCAGCAGGGTGCCATCCATGTCGATGGCGACCAGTTCGATGGTCGATTGCCTGCGGCCCATGTCCATTGCGTTCAACTCGTGCGGGGCACGCCAGTTTAACCCCTCATGCCCGGTTCACCTCTTTGCCCACGTTGGCCGGGATACTGCGGGAGCCTGTGCGTCCCCCACCGCAGGACGGCCCATTGACCGCCCTTCCCTGGAGAACCTTGCGACGCATGACCTACCGTGCCCCCGAAACCAATGACAGCGCGCCCCTGGCCCAGCAGATCGAGCAGATGATCGACGAGCTGCCCGGCGACCAGGTGAGCGTCGGTACCCTGCTCAGCGCGCTGGGCGATGAGGGCCTGCTGCTGATCGTGATCCTGCTCTCGGCCATCTTCATCATTCCGGTGTCGATTCCCGGGCTGAGTACGGTGTTTGGTGCCTCGATCCTGCTGATCGGCCTGAGCCGCGTACGCAACCGCCCGCTGTGGGTGCCGCAGAAACTGGCGCGCCGCGAGATCGCCACCGACAAACTGAAGGCCAACCTGGGCCGTGCGCTGAAATGGGTGCACCGCATGGAGCGCCTGTCGCGGCCGATGCGGCTGGCGGTGATGGTGCGCTCGAAGAAGATGATGCGCCTGAACAACCTGATGCTGGTGTTCGCGACCCTGCTGCTGATGGCGCCGGCCGGGCCGATTCCGTTCAGCAATACGTTGCCGGCACTGGCGCTGATGTCGTTTGCGATCGGCTTCATCCAGCGCGATGGTGCGGCGGTGGCGGCTGGTTATGGTTTCGTGGTGGCTACGGTGGTGTATTTCGGCGTGCTGCTGGGTGGCGTGGGGTTTGCCGCCGAGTCGGTGTTCAGTGGATTCCGCGCTGCGCCTTCGGAAATGTAGAGCCGAGCCCAGGCTCGGCTGCTTATGGTCTTCTGTAGAGTCGAGCCATGCTCGACTGCTGCTGGCAAAAGCAGTCGAGCATGGCTCGACTCTACAAGGGCCAGATCCAACGCAGTCGAGCGTGGCTCGACGCTACAGAACTACTTGGCTGACACCCGCCACACCACGTCGCCCACGTCATCGGCGACCAGCAATGCACCCTCGGCATCCATGGCCATGCCCACTGGCGCGCCCATCAGCGTCTTCTCGTCCTTCGAGGCGAAACCACTGACCACGGTCTGCGGCCGCCCGGTCGGCTTACCGTCCTTGAACGGTACGTAGACCACTTCGTAGCCGCTCAGCGGCGAACGATCCCAGCTGCCGTGTTCGCCGATGAAGGCGCCGCCGTGGTACTGCGCCGGCAGTGCCTGGCCGGTGTAGAACAGCAGGCCCAGCGGTGCCACGTGCGAGCCGATGGCGTAGTCCGGCGTGATGGCTTTCGCCACCAGGTCCGGCCGCTGCGGCTGCACGCGCTCGTCCACGTGCTGGCCGTAGTAGCTGTAGGGCCAGCCGTAGAAGCCATCTTCCTTCACCGAGGTGAGGTAATCAGGCACCAGGTCGGCACCGATCTCGTCGCGTTCGTTTGCCACCGCCCACAGCTTCCCGGTGCTCGGCTCCCAGTCCAGTCCGGTCGGGTTGCGGATGCCCGACGCAAAGATGCGGCTGCCACGGGTGGCGACGTCCACTTCCAGCACCACCGCGCGGCGGTACTCGACGGCCAGGCCGTTCTCGGTGATGTTGCTGTTGGAGCCCACGCCCACGTACAGCTTGCTGCCATCGCGGCTGGCCAGCAGTTCCTTGGTCCAGTGGTGGTTGATGGTGCTGGGCAGGTCGGTGAACTCGCGGCCCTTGTCGGACATGCGGGTTTCACCCGGCACGTAGTGGTACTGCACGATGTTGCCGGTGTTGGCCACGTACAGCGTGTCGCCGATCAGCTGGATGCCGAAGGGCGAATGCAGGCCTTCGATATAGACGTGCTGGGTCCAGGTGTTCGTTCCCGGCGTGCGGCGCAGCAGGGTGACCCGGTTGCCGCCCTTGCCGGCCTTGCCCGAGCGCGCCTTGACCTTGCCGGCGATCCACTGCTTGGGCGTGGTGACCGGTTCTTCGCCGGGGCCGTTGCCTTCCACCACCAGCACATCGCCATTGGGCAGCGTCAACAATCGCCGCGGATGCTGCAGGTTGGCGGCGATGCGTTCGATCTTCAGGCCTTCGGCCACCGTGGGTGACTGGCCCTCGGCCCAACCCACTCCGCGCGGCACCTGCATCGGCGGCATCAGGAAGTTCTTCGGTGTCGGCAGTGGTGGCTTCGCACCGGATTGGTCGGTGGGGTGGTACTCGGCCTTGCCCGCGCAGGCCGACAGCATCACGGCCAGCGCCAGGGCGCCCACGGTGGGCAGGATGTGCTTAGCCATGACGACCTCCCTGCAGCACCGGCGGCTGCAGTGACAGCAAGATCAGGCCCAGTGCGATCAGGGCCACGGTCAGCGCCGACAGGATCGTGCCCGGCACCGCGACGGCATAGGCATCGCGGCTGTGCACGAAGGCGTTCCAGATGGCCAGCACCACCGCGACCAGGTTGAGGAAGAAGTCGATGCGGTCGATGCGGGTGGCGGTGCCGTTGCGGCGCCAGACCGCGAACAGGTTGATCAGGCGCGGAATGATGGCGATCAGCAGACCGAAGGTGATCAGCCAGGCAGCGGCCTTGCCCCACATCACCTCGGCGCTGTTGAGATAGATCGCGTCGAAGATCAGCGCGCCGACGAAGAAGCCGAAGGGTATCGGGTTCAACAGGCTGAACAGCGTGGTGCCGAGGCCGCGATGGGCCTGGGCCAGAGGGTTGACCATCATCGTGCTCCGATGCGGAAGGGTGCACGGGCTGTAGTAGCACAGCCGGATGTGAGGGGGCGCGATGATGCCGGGTAGATCCACGCCATGCGTCGATACGCGTGCCAACCAAGGTGGGCACCTACCAGATGCGGGCCGCTGCAGTCGTCATTACCCCACGGCATAAGCGTTTGTGACGCAATCGGCACATCTGCAGATTGGGAGTGTGAAGAGGTAGGGGGTTGTTCGTTGTGTCGCGTTTGGCTCGTTGCGATGGGGCAGTTCCGCCCCGCCGTCCTGCCATGCCGATTCACAACAGAAGGATTCGTGTATGAAGCGACACACGCAACGCTCCGCGCCACCGCGCTCCGCGCGCCTGGCCCTTGCCACTGCCCTGGTGCTGGGCAGCCTGGCCGTCACCGCCCAGGCCCAGCAGGCCGATCCGCTGGCCGGGCGTCAGTGGCATCTGCTCAACACCGGACAGGCCGTACTGGGCGATACCCTGCCGGTGGCTGGCAACGATCTGAACGTGGATGGCCTGTTCCGCAATGGCATCCGTGGCCAGGGCGTCACCATCGCCATCGTCGATGACGGCCTGCAGATCGCACACCCGGACCTGGCCGCCAACGTTGCGGCGGTCGCGGGCAAGAACTTCGCCAACCAGAGCAACAACCCTTCACCGTCCAATCCCGACCGCGACAATCACGGCACCATGGTCGGCGGCATCGCAGGTGCAGTAGGTGCCAACAACCTGGGCGTGCGCGGCGTGGCATCGGCGGCCACCCTGAAGGGCTTCAACTTCCTGGCGTCCAATGCCCAGGGCAATTCGAATTCCAACATCGAGTACTCGTGGTGGGACGGCGCCGAAGTGGCCGACGTGGGGGTCTTCAACAACAGCTGGGGCTCCAGCCCGGGCAACCCCAACCTGCCGCTGGCCTACAGCCAGAACGACATCGCCGCCTATGAGCAGGCCATGTCCGGCACCCGTGGCGGCCGCGGTGGCATCTACGTGAAGGCCGCCGGCAACAACCACAACAACGGCGCACGCTCGGATGGCACCGACATCTGCTCGGCAGACACCAAGAACCGCAACACGGGTTGCATTCCGGCCGGCCGCGACCCGCGTAACAACCTGTTCAACGTGATCACCGTTGCCGCCGTGCGCGCCGATGGCGTGCGCTCGTCCTACTCGTCCACCGGCTCGGCGCTGTGGGTGTCCGGCTTCGGCGGTGAGAATGGTTGGCAGCGGCAGGTCGTGCCGGGGCAGCTGGCGATACGCTACGATCCGGCCATCCTCACCACCGATGTCACCGGCTGCGCGCAGGGCAGCAACAAGAACACGAGCCTGCGCAACACCTTGGACGGCGACCAGTCTGCCATCGACAGCACCTGCAACTACACAGGCAAGATGAACGGAACTTCGGCGGCCACGCCGATGGTGTCGGGCGTGGCGGCACTGCTGCTGGAGACCAACCCGAACCTGTCCTACCGCGATGTGAAGTACATCCTGGCCACCACCGCCACCCGCACCGATCCGAACCGGGCAGCGGTGACCCACTCCGACGGCCGCGTGCTGGTGCCGGGCTGGACGGTGAATGCCGCCGGCCGTGCCTACAGCAACTGGTACGGTTTCGGTGTGGTCAATGCGGCACGCGCGGTACAGGTCGCAGAGGACTTCCAGCCGCTGGGTACACTGGTGGATAGTGGCTGGCGCAACACGACGCGTACCGTGGCCATCGGCAATACCTCGGCGGCCGCGGCGCGCCTGACCTTCCAGCTCGCCAACGGTGCGCGCAACATCGAGAGCGTGCAGCTCGGCTTCCGCGTCAACCACAGCAACACCCGCCAGCTGCAGTTCGTGCTGATCTCGCCCAGTGGCACCCGCAGCGTGGTGCAGCCGGCATTCACCGCGATCGGCTCTGGCCTCAATGGTGTCCAGCGCAACTTCACCAACTGGGACCTGCTGTCCAGCAATGCCTTCCTGGATGAGAACGCCACGGGCACCTGGACGCTGGAAGTCACCGACCTGGGGCAGGCCGCGAACGCTGCATCGCGTGGCAACCTCGAATTCTTCAAGATCCGCGTTCTGGGGCACTGATGATGAAGACGACCATTCTGTTGAGCACCCTCGCCCTCGCGGCGATGACCACCACCGCCTGGGCACAGAGCTCGGGCCAGACACCTCCGGCGAAGACCTTGTCGACCGTAGACACGCAGCAGTTGAAGGCGGAGGCCACTGGCCGTTCGTTCAATGTGGGCGGCTCGCGCTTCCAGCTGGCGCCGTCGGCAACCGTGCAGCAGGCCAGCGGCGGTCAGTTCCGGATCACCACCGGGGCTGATGCCAGCGCGGCGGCCGTCGGCACCCGCAGCAAGCGGTCCACGGATGCGTCTACCGGTGTGGCCGCACGTGCGGATGCCGGTGCCAGCAAGTTTGCGGCCGCTGTCTCCAACGATGGCGCACCGGTCGTGGCGACCTCGCGGGTCAAGGTGTTCTTCACCGATGCGGCTTCGGCGCAGCGTGCGGCCACCGCCACCGGCGGCACCGTGGTGAAGGTATCCAAGGCCTCGGGCCGCGCGATTGTGGAGTATCCGTCGGTGAACGCGGCACTGGATGCGACCACCAAGCTGCTGTCGACCGCCGGCATCAAGGCGGCCGAGCCGGACGTGGTGCAGTGGGAAGAAACCAAGTAAGGCGTTGAGTGGTGCCCCCGGCCGGTTGGCTCTCCTGGCCGGCCGGGGGATTGGTGTGTGGGGGGTGTGCCGACCAACGGTCGGCATCCACCAGATTCATTCACCGCGTGTCGACCAAGCTCGACACCTACCGGGCGGCGAGCGTGTCGCTTTGCTTGAGGTGGCAGCTGGCCAGCGGGCCGTTGCCGGCGGCCGGATGGCCAGGCTCCAGCAGCAGGCGCTGCACGTCCGAGAACAGCTTGTCCACCGGCATGCCATAGGGCGCGAACAGGCGCAGACGGCCTTGGCGATCAAACACGTAGCCGCCGGCGATGTGGCTCATGGTGTAGGTCTCCGGTATCTGACCGGGTTCCTTTTCGTAGAACGCCTTGAAGTCGCTGGCCATCGCGGCCAGTTGTGCTTCGTTGCCGACCAGTGCGATCGCCTTGGGGTCGAACGCTTCCACATAGGTGCGGGCGACTTCGGGCGTGTCGCGTGCGGGATCGACACTGACGAACACTACCTGCAACTGGTCGGCATCCTTGCCCATCAGGTGCTTGACCTGGCTGAGCTCGACCATGGTGGTCGGGCACACGTCCGGGCAGCTGGTGAAGCCGAAGAACAGATAGGTCACCTGCCCCTGCAGGTCCTTCGGGCCACGCACGGTGCCGTGGCTGTCGGGCATCGACCACTGCTGGCCGAGCTCTTCGCAGGCGATGTCTTTCGAGTAGAAGTCCATGCGCGACTGCGCACTGCAGCCGGCCAGCAGGCCGACGGCCAGTCCTGCCAGCAGTGGCAGGCGGAAACGGGGGAGAACAACCAGCGGGCAACAGCAGCAGGACGCTTCACGGGTACCACCAACGCATACGCGGGCGGGGTCTCGGTCAGGCCTGCCCTTGGGGGAAAGAGGACGGAGGTGCCGGGGTGATCGCGCGGTCCATGCCGATCACCCCAGCCACGGTCAGTTGATCATCATGTGGTAGTGCATGCTCCAGATGATCCAGACCGACAGTGCGACGACGATGAACAGGATCACCAGGGTGAACACGAAGCTGGCCAGGTTCCAGCCACCTTCGGACTTGCGGTCCATGTGCAGGAAATAGACCAGCTGTACCAGGATCTGCGCCACCGCGAAGCCGACCAGCAGGAACAGCGTGAGCGGCCGCGACAGCACCGGGTTCATCACCAGCGCGAACGGCACCACGGTCAGCAGCGCGCACAGCACGAAGCCGATCAGGTAGGACTTGGTGGAGCCGTGCGCATTGCCGGCGCGCGAGGTTTCGACGTGGGCCATGTCAGAAGGCTCCGATCAGGTAGACGAAGGTGAAGACGCAGATCCACACCAGGTCCAGGAAGTGCCAGAACAGGCTCAGGCACGACACGCGGGTGATGTTGGTCGGGGTCAGGCCGCGGCGGTAGACCTGATGCATGACCACCGCCATCCAGATCAGGCCGCTGGCCACGTGCAGGCCGTGAGTGGCGACCAGCGCGAAGAACGCCGACAGGTAGGCACTGGTGCTGGGGCCTGCGCCTTCGTGGATCAGGTGCGAGAACTCGTAGATCTCCATGCCGATGAACGAGGCACCGAGCACGAAGGTCACGCCCAGCCAGCGCAGCACTGCCGAGGTATCGTGGCGATGCATCGCCAGCACGGCCTGGCCGTAGGTGATGCTGGAGACCAGCAGCAGGAAGGTCTCGGCCATCACGAACGGCAGCGAGAACAGCTCCTTGCCGGTGGGGCCGCCGGCGTAGGCGGTGCTGAGCACCGCGTACGAGGCGAACAGCGAACCGAACAGCACCAGGTCGGACATGAGGTAGACCCACATGCCGAACACCTTCATGCCGCCCTGTTCGTGGCCATGGTCGTGTTCGTGGTGGTCCTCGTGCGCCTGCGTGTCGCTGGCCAGCTCGGGGCGGGTCAACAGGTTCATGCGCGTACCTCCTTCAGCTTGGCCAGGTTGGCCGCTTCGGTGCGCGCCACCTCTTCGGAACTGACGTAGTAGTCCACGTCCTCGTCATAGGACCGCACGATCAGGGTCACGATCATCGCGATGAAGCTGGCTGCGGCCATCCACCAGATGTGCCAGACCAGGGCGAAGCACAGCACCAGGATCCAGATGTTGAGGATCAGCGGCACGCCGGTGTTCTTCGGCATGTGGATCGGCGCGTATTTCTTCGGCGGCGGCGGCAGGCCGCGCTTCTTCGCTTCGTGGAAGGCATCCAGCTCATCGGCCTTGGGCACCACGGCGAAGTTGTAGAACGGCGGCGGCGACGGCGTGGCCCATTCCAGCGTGCGTGCGTTCCACGGGTCGCCGGTCAGGTCCAGGTTGCGCTTGCGGTCACGCACGCTCACGTAGATCTGCACCAGCATCAGGATGATGCCCGCGAACACGAACAGTGCACCGATGAAGGCCGCGATCAGGTACGGCGTCCACGCCGGGTTGTCGTACTGGTTCATGCGGCGGGTCATGCCCATGAAGCCGAGCATGTACAGCGGCATGAAGGCCAGGTAGAAGCCGATCACCCAGCAGGCGAACGACCACTTGCCGAGGCGCTCGTTGAGGGTGAAGCCGAACACCTTCGGGAACCAGTAGGCGAAGCCGGCCAGGTAGCCGAACAGCGCACCGCCGATGATGGTGTTATGGAAGTGCGCGACCAGGAACAGGCTGTTGTGCAGCAGGAAGTCCGCGCCCGGAATGGCCAGCAGCACGCCGGTCATGCCACCGATGGTGAAGGTGACCAGGAAGGCGATGGTCCACAGCATCGGCACGCTGAACTCAACGCGGCCGCCGTACATGGTGAACAGCCAGGTGAAGATCTTCACGCCGGTGGGAATGGCGATGATCATCGTCATGATGCCGAAGAAGGCATTGACGCTGGCACCGGAGCCCATGGTGAAGAAGTGGTGCAGCCAGACGATGAACGACAGGATGCCGATCGCCAGGGTGGCGCCCACCATCGACTTGTAGCCGAACAGCTTCTTGCGCGCGAACGTGGCAGTCACTTCAGAGAAGATGCCAAATGCCGGCAGCACCAGGATGTACACCTCCGGGTGGCCCCAGGCCCACACCAGGTTCACGTACATCATCGGGTTGCCACCCAACGTGTTGGTGTAGAAGTTGAAGTCCAGGTAGCGGTCCAGGGTGAGCGCACCCAGCGCCACGGTCAGGATCGGGAAGGCGGCGATGATGATCACGCTGGTGACCAGCACGGTCCAGGTGAACACCGGCATCTTCATCAGGGTCATGCCCGGCGCACGCATGCGCAGGATGGTGATGAACAGGTTGACGCCGGTCAGCAAGGTGCCGATGCCCGAAGCCTGCAATGCCCAGATGTAGTAGTCCACGCCCACGCCTGGACTGAACTCGATGCCCGACAGCGGCGGATAGGCCACCCAGCCGGTCATGGCGAATTCGCCAACGCCCAGCGAGATCATCATCAACGCGGCGCCGACGACGAAGATCCAGAAGCTGAAGGCGTTGAGGAACGGGAACGCCATGTCGCGCGCGCCGATCTGCAGCGGCACGATGATGTTCATCAGGCCGACCACGAACGGGGTGGCCACGAAGAAGATCATGATCACGCCGTGCGCGGTGAAGATCTGGTCGTAGTGCTCAGGTGGCAGGAAGCCGTCACTGCCCGGGCCAGCCGCGGCCAGCTGCGCGCGCATCATCAGCGCATCGGCAAAGCCACGCACCAGCATGACCAGCGCTACCACCACGTACATGATGCCGATCTTCTTGTGGTCCACGGTGGTGAACCAGTCACGCCACAGCGGGCCCCACAGCTTGAAGTACGTCACCGCGCCAAGCAGCGCGAGGCCACCCAGCACCATGGCCGCCAATGTGACCACGACGATCGGCTCGTGCAGCGGCACGGCCTCCCACGTCAATTTACCCAACATGTTCGTTACTCCTGGGAAACCTGGGCACCACCGGCAGCGCCCGCCGGGGTAGCAGCAGCGGTGTTCTCACCAACGCCGATGAACTGGTCGATGACCTTCTTGAACAGCAGTGGTTCAACACTGGAGAAGTGCTGCACCGGTGCGTTCTTCGACGGCGCGGCCAGCGCCTTGAACTGCGTGAAGCTGAGGGAGTCCGGCGCGCTGCGTACCTCGGCCACCCAGCGCTCGAACTCTTCGTTGCTGCTGGCGGTGGCAATGAACTTCATGTTCGAGAAGCCATGCCCGCTGTAGTTGCCGGACATGCCACGGAACTGGCCAGGCTCGTTGGCGATCAGGTGCAGCTGCGTGCGCATGCCGGCCATCGCGTAGATCTGCCCACCCAGCTGCGGGATGAAGAAGGTGTTCATCGTCGAGTTGGAGGTGATGTTGAACGCCAGCGGGCGGTCGACCGGGAAGTTGAGCTGGTTGACCGTGGCGATGCCGAGGTCCGGATACACGAACACCCACTTCCAGTCGGTGGCGATCACGTCCACATGCAGCGGCTCACCGGCCACGTCCAGCGGCTTGTAGGGGTCCAGCTCGTGGGTGGACTTCCACACGATCACCGCCAGCACCGCGATGATGATCAGCGGCACGCCCCAGACCACGATCTCCACCTTGGTGGAGTGCGACCAGTCAGGCATGTATTTGGCTTTGGTATTGCCGGCGCGGTAGCGCCAGGCGAACACGAAGGTCAGCACGATGGCCGGTATCACCACGATCAGCATCAGGCCGATGCAGATCAGGATCAGGTCGCGCTGGGCGAGCCCGACCATGCCCTTCGAATCCAGCAGCACCCAGTCACAGCCCGACAGGCCGACGCAGGCCAGGGCGATCAGCGCCAGGCGGATGCGGTTCCAGCAGATATTCATTGGAGGTCAACCCTGTTGAAGAAGCGCGCTTGACCGGCTCGCCTGCGCGCAGCGCCCGGGCGTGGAGCGGCTACACTGTGGGTACGAGGTCGCCTACAAGCAGGCGAACCACTCCAATCAAGCCCATACAAGATACATCATTGTATGGACTTGTGCATCTGTACGTATGGAAAAAACTGACCGATGACGCCACCTGCCGCCGGCCGCCGCCTGAAACACCCCAATCGCACCTGGGTTCGCCCCTTCCGCGAGGGCGCCGGCCCGCTGTACCTGCAGATTGCCCAGCAGGTGCGCGAGGCGGTGGATGACGGCGTGCTGCGCCCGGGCGACCGCCTGCCGCCGCAGCGCGACCTGGCCCAGCAGGTGGGCGTGGACCTGACCACGGTCACCCGTGCCTTCGCCGAGCTGCGCCAGGCCGGCCTGCTCGACGCCCAAGGCGCTGGCGGTACCTTCATCGCGCTGTCGGCCGGCAACCGCAGCACCTCGGTGGACCTGAGCATGAACATCCCGCCGCTGCTGGGCAGCGCGCCGTTCGCACAGGGCATGGAGGCCGGTTTCCAGCACGTGGGCCAGCAGCTGGGCCAGGGCGAACTGATGAGCTACCACGTCGGCGCCGGCACCCGCGAGGATCGCGCCGCCGCGGTGCGCAGTGGCTGGCGCCGATGCTGGGGACGGTCGGTGCCGACCAGGTGGTGATCTGCCCCGGTGCGCAGACCGCACTGTGCGCGCTGATCCTGGCCCGCACCCAGCCGGGCGAGCTGATTGCCGCCGAGCAGCTGACCTACCCGGGCCTGCTGGCCGCCGCGCGCGTGCTGCAGCGGGGCGTGGTGCCAGTGGCGATGGACGCCGAAGGCATGCTGCCCGACGCACTGGAGGAGGCCTGCCAGCTACGCCGCCCGCGCCTGCTGTACCTGGTACCGACCATCCAGAACCCGACCACAGCGACGATGTCGGCACAACGCAGGCAGGCCCTGCTGGCGGTCGCCAAGCGCCACGACCTGACCGTGATCGAAGACGATCCCTACTGGTTGCTGGCCGGAGACGCCGCGCCGCCGTTGGCCGCGCACCGCGATGCCGACTGCCCGGTCTATTACATCTCCACCCTGTCCAAGTGCCTGGCCCCGGGCCTGCGCACCGCCTACCTGGTGGTGCCGGCCGGCGAGCCGATGGAACCGGTGCTGGATGCGCTGCGCGCGATCGCACTGATGCCGACCCAGTCGATGGTAGCGGTGGCCTCGCAGTGGATCCGCAGCGGCCAGGCCCAGGACATGGTGCAGCGCTTCCAGCAGGAACTGCGCGAGCGCCAGGCCATTGCCGCCCGTTACCTGCCGGCCCGCGCCCAGGCGCATCCGGCCGGCCTGCATGTGTGGCTGCCGCTGCCGCCGCGGCTCGACCAGTACCGGTTGATCCAGGCCGCACAGGAGCAGGGGCTGGGCATTGCCAGCTCCGATGCCTTCAGCGTGGAAGAACCGCCACCGGGCAACGCGATCCGCCTGTCGTTGGGCGGCGCGGTCGACCAGGGCGCGCTGGCCGGGGCGCTGGCCAAGCTGAACGAGATCCTGTCCGAGGCCCCCGAGGCACGCCACAACGCCATCGTCTGAACGGGGCGCATGGCGCTTTATCCATACAAGATGATATTTTGTATGCAATGTATGGATGAAGGGACGTGCATCGATGCGCGCCGAGAAAATGAAATTCCACCTGGTGATGGCCGGGTGCGGTGGCTTTGTGGTGTTGATGCTGGCCGCGCTGGCCTGGGTCTGCCTGCAGCCGCAGACCGTGGATGTGCAGGCCGCCGAACGCCACGCCATCGAGCAGTGCGTGCAGCGCAGCGAGGATCCGTCGCGTAGCGAGATCCAGCGCCGCGCGCAGGCCGATTCCTGCCGCGAGATGCGCAAGCAGTACGTGCACAAGTTCGGCCGGGAAGATTCCTGATGGGCGCAGCCGCGCCGCGTCGCCGCTGGCTGCTGCCGACGATGATCGCCCTCGCCTGCCTGTTCATGGCCGGCGTGGCAGCTGCGTTGTGGCAGTACTTCGGCTACAGCGCGCAGTCCACCTTCACCGAACAGGCCATCGTCTTCGACGATTCGCAGCTGCGCCTGCCGGCCGATCTGGCCGGTGATACCGGCAGCATCCGCGTGGTGCATTTCTGGGACCCGGCCTGCGGCGTGTGCAACCGCGAGACCGGTGCGCACCTGAGCTACCTGATCAGCATGTACCGCCGCGCCGGCATCGACTTCTATGCCATCCGCCGCCCGGGTACGCAGGGCGAGCTGCCCGAGCCACTGCGCAACAAGGTGATCAACCTGCCGACCATCGACGGCATCGAACACATCCCGGCCAGCCCCGCCGTGGCCATCTGGGACCGGCACGGCCACCTGGCGTACGCCGGCCCGTACAGCATCGGCATGGTCTGCAACTCGGCCAACAGCTTCGTCGAACCGCTGCTGGACAGACTGGTGCGCGGCGAGACCGTGCGCCCGAAAGGACTGCTTGCCGTGGGCTGCTACTGCCCCTGGCAGGCCAAGCGCTAAGGACGCGCAATGACATCACTGACGCTGGCCGGTGTGGCCCCCGCAAACAACAACGGCGGTCACCTGTCCGAACCGACCGATGGTTATGGACAGGCTCCCGCCGTTGGAAGCAACGATACGCCCCGACATGCTCCGTACATGCCGCGACCGGATGTCGCAGCCCGCGAATGGGTGCAGGACGTACTCGCGCACAGCGGGCCGATCTACCTGCGCATCGTCAACTCGCTGGAACGCACGGTGCGCCGCGGTGGTCTCGCACCGGGACAGCGCCTGCCTTCGCAGCGCGCGTTGGCACAGCAGCTCGGTATCGACCTGACCACGGTCACCCGCGCCTTCGATGAAGCACGCAAGCGTGGCCTGATCGAAGCGCGTGGACCACAGGGCAGTTTCATCGCACCGCCCAAGGCCGGCTTCGACCAGGTGGTAGACCTGAGCATGAACGTGCCGCCGGTGCCCGATGCCGACGCGCTGGCAGAGACGCTGCGCCGTGGTGCCGCCGCCGTGCTTGCACGCAGCAACGCGCCGAACCTGATGACGTATCACCTGGGTGGCGGCAACCCCACTGATCGCCATGCTGCGGCGCGTTGGCTGCAGCCGATGCTGGGCGCCGTGGATGACGACTGCCTGCTGCTGACCGAAGGCGCGCAGGTGGCGCTGGCGTCGATCCTGGTCAGCCAGGGACGCGACGACGACGCGATCCTCTGCGATGCGCTGGTCTATCCGGGCCTGCTGCAGGCCGCTGCCGCACTGGGCCGGCGCCTGCTGCCGGTGGACAGCGACGAACACGGCATGTGCCCCGATGCACTGGCCCGGCTGTCACGCGAAAGCGGCGCGCGGTTGGTCTATCTCAATCCCACCTGCCAGAACCCGACCGCACTGACCCTGCCGCTGCATCGGCGCGAAGCGCTGGCGCGTGTGCTGGAAAGCGAAGGCCTGCTGGCGATCGAAGACGATCCGTACTGGCATCTGGCCGAAGATGCGCCGCTACCGTTGGCAACACTGACCCCGCGTCATGTGTTCTACGTGGCGACGCTGTCGAAGGTGATCAGCCCGGGCCTGCGCACCGCCTTCGTGCGTTGCCCGAGCGCCGCGCATGCCGAGGCGATGACGGCCGCACTGCGGGCAACGCGGTTGATGGGCCATCCGCTGGTCTCGGCGTTGGCCAGCCAGCTGCTGCTGGATGGTTCGGCGCAGTCACTGCTGGCGCAGGTGCGCACCGAGGCGCGCGAACGCGTGCGACTGGCGCGATATCTGCTTGCGCCTTCGCTGCTGCAGCGCGCTGAAGGCCTGCATGCCTGGTGCCGGATACCGGCACCGTGGACCGATGCCACCCTGGTGCGTACCGCACAGCTGCAGGGGCTGGCGATTGCGCCGTCATCGGCGTTCTGCCTGCCGGGGGTATCGCACCAGAGCGGCGTGCGGCTGTCGTTGGGGCTGGCGGCGGATCGCCGGCAGCTGGAAAGTGCGCTGCGTCGCATCGATCGGTTGTTGTTGTCGGATGCGTTGCCGGCGATCGAGCGGTAGGTGGAGAGCATCCACGCATGGCGTGGATCTACGGGACCCGCTTCGGTAGATGCCAACCTTGGTTGGCAATGCCCGTGCACGCCATGCGTGGATGGAATGTGCCGGCCAACGGTCGGCACCCACCAGGCTGGGGGAGGATCGGTAGCGCCGGGCCATGCCCGGCGGAAGATTCCCCGGCACGGACGGAATGTGCCAACCAAGGTTGGCACCCACCAAAGCAGGGTCAGGCCAGGGCGGAGAGCGCCTGCACCAGCGCATCCATCTGCTCCGGCCGGGTGAACACAGACGGCGTCACCCGCACGCATGCGCCGGAGTCCAAACCGTCACGATGCGTGGTGAACACGCGATGCTCATCCAGCAGGCGCTTCTGCAGCGCGATGTTGTCGGCCACGCTGGTACGCCCGCGCAGGCGGAAGCTGGCCAATGCACTCGCCAACGCCGGATCCGGTGAGGACAGCACTTCGATATGTGCCATCTGCCGCGCCGGTACCGTCCAGCGCTCGCGCAGGTAACGCAGGCGCGCCTGCTTGTTGGCTACGCCGATACGCTGGTGCAGGGAAATCGCTTCCGGCAGCGCCAGGTAGGCGGCGAAGTTGACCGTACCGGTATGCACGCGACTGCCCACGCGGCCATCGTCGGTTTCACCCATGTAGGGATCCAGGTCGGCCACACGCCCCTTGCGCACGTACATCGCGCCGACGCCCACCGGCGCACCGATCCACTTGTGCAGGTTGATGCCGACGAAATCGGCCTTCAGCTGCGGCACCGCGTAGTCGATCTGGCCAAACCCATGCGCGGCATCGACGATCACATCGATACCGCGCGCTCGCGCGCGTTCGGCGATCTCCGCCACCGGCAGCACCAGCCCATGGCGATGGCTGACCTGGGTCAGCAGCACCAGCTTCAGGCGTGGCAGCCGCGCGAATGCGGCCTCGTAGGCCTGCAGGATCTGCGCGTGGTCGGGCACGGCCGGCAGCGCGATACGCTCGACCTGCACGCCGCGACGCTGCTGCAGCCAGCGCATCGCGCCGATCATGCTGTCGTAGTCGATGTCGGCGTAGAGCACCTGGTCGCCGGGCTGCAGACGGTTGTAGCCGCCAATCAGGGCCAGCATCGCCTCGGTGGCGCCGCGGGTCAGTGCAATCTCGTCGGCACCCACGCCCAGCAGCTCGGCCACCTGCCGCTGCACCGCCATGTACTGCGCCGGGAACTCACGACGGCCGTACCAGGCGTTGCCACGGTTCACTTCAGCGGTATGGCGCTGGTAGCTGGCCAGCGTCTCGCGGCCCATCGCGCCCCAATAGCCGTTCTCCAGGTGGTTCACTTCGTCGGTGATGTCGAAGTGGCTGGCCACGGAGGCCCAATAGCCTTCATCGCGGGCCAGCACGTCCGGCGCCACGGTCGTTGCGGGAATCTGCATGGGCGCAGCGTAGCGCGTGGCGGCCATGGCGGGCAGTGAAGACAGTGCGGCTGCGGCCGGCAGCAGGGTGCCGGCACGCAGCAGGGAGCGGCGCGTGCGGTCCATCAGAAGCTCAACCGGTACTGCGCGTACAGGTTGGCACCATCGGTGTCGTACGGCGCGTTCCGCGAGTAGACCAGGCCGCGGCTGGCCTGGAACACCGCCTCATCCGGATAGCGGTCCAGCACGTTGTCGGCCCCCACGCGCAGGCTGTGGTGCTCGTTGATGCGATAGCCCACGGCCAGGTCGAGGAAGCTCATCGCGCCGAAGCGCTGGTAGATATCGCCCACCGCATTGCCGCTGGCGTCGGTCCAGGCACCGTAGTAGCGCATGCGCGCCATCAGCGACCAGGCGCCGACATCCCAGCTGCCGGTCAGGCTGCCCTTGTGCTCGGGCAGGCGATCTTCGAACAGCACGCGTTGGGTTTCGTTGGTGGCCACCGAGGTGCTGCCGTTGTCCACGCGGGTGCGGTTGTAGTTGTAGGCCAGGGTCAGCGTCATGCGACCCGCGCCGAGGTCGCGCAGGTAGTTGCCGACCACGTCCACGCCGGTGGTGGTGGTATCGAAGTCGTTGGTGAAGTAGTTCACCGAGGTATAGCCCAGCGGATTGGGAGTACCAGCCGGAATGGCGAAACTGGCCGACTGGCTGAAGCGGTCGGTGAGCTTGATCTGGTAGACATCCACCGAGCCGGACAGGCCCAGGTCGGTGCGCCAGGTCAGGCCCAGCGACGCGGTACGCGATTCCTCCGGCTTCAGCGGCCTGGCACCGAGCAGCTGCGCCAGCGGATCGTTCGGCGACAGACGACCACTGGTGAAGATCTGCAGCGTGCGCGTATCCAGGCCCTGGGTGGTGCTGGTGGTGTTGAGCTGCGCCGGGGTCGGTGCACGGAAGCCAGTGGACACCGTACCGCGCAGGGCTACGTCCGGGGTAATCGCGAAACGCGCCGAGAGCTTGCCGTCCAGCGTGCTGCCAAAGCTGGAGAAGTCCTCGTAGCGGCTGGCTGCACCGATGCTCCAACGCTCACCCACTGGCACTTCCATATCCACGTAGGCGGC
Source organism: Stenotrophomonas sp. 80084_Sma (assembly GCF_056481995.1). Taxonomy (NCBI): domain Bacteria; kingdom Pseudomonadati; phylum Pseudomonadota; class Gammaproteobacteria; order Lysobacterales; family Lysobacteraceae; genus Stenotrophomonas; species Stenotrophomonas sp. 80084_Sma. Next base: position 4,501,720 of record NZ_CM151177.1, read on the forward strand.
CTTGCTGCGCTGGCTCCACTGCCCGGCCTGGCTGGCCGAGAAGCCCGGCGCGCCGTTGGAGTTGGCTTCCAGGCCCGCCGCTGCGCCCGGCCCCACCGCGTACGAAGCCGGATCACCCGCGCGCACCTGGTAGGTCTCCTGGCGGAACTCACCACCGAAGGCGACGTTGATCGGCTTGGACAGCGCAGCCACATCCCACTCGTAGTTGAAGTCGGCGTTGGCGTTCTTCTCGGTCTGGGTCAGGCGGCCGAGATCGAATGCGGTCGGGCTGGCCGGGCCGAGCGAGGCGTTGATGGAGTTCTTCAGGCTGTAGTCGATGGCGTTGCGGCCATACGAGGCGCTGACATCCCAGCGCAGCTTCGGGGTGATCTCGCCACGCAGGCCACCGACCAGTTGCAGGTCGTTCTGGACGTTGCCGTACTGCGGGCTGAAGCCCACCGGATAGATCGAACGCAGGTTCCAGCCGGGGAAGATCGCCGTGGTGCGGTAGGCACCGGTGGTGGTGTCCGGATTGCGCCAGTTGAAATCGCCGACGCCATCGCTGTGGCTGTACAGGCCGAACGCATACAGCTCCAGCGTGTCATTGGCATTGGCTTTCACGTTGAAGCCGACACGGCGGCTTTCCAGTTCCGGCTGGCCCCAGCGCTGTACCGGGTTGGGCACGTCCAGATCCGGATGCGCGGCCTGGAAGGCAATGGCATCGGGGCGTTGGCGGGTGCGCGAGGTGGCGTCGGAGTTGGACGATTCGGCGAACAGCACCAGGCTGCCGTAGTCACCCAGCGACCAGCCGGTGCGTGCGCTGAAATCGCGCGAGGCGCCATCGCCCTGCGCGTACTGCGAGTAGCCGGCGGTGATCTCGGTACCGGGGCCATCCTCGAGAATGATGTTGATGACGCCGGCGATGGCGTCCGAGCCGTACTGCGCCGACGCACCATCGCGCAGCACTTCGATGCGCTTGATCGCACTGGTCGGAATCTGTGCCAGATCGGCCGCCTGCGCGCCACGGTTGCCGAGCAGCGCGCTGCGGTGGAAGCGACGACCGTTGACCAGCACCAACGTCTGATCCGGCGACAGGCCACGCAGCGTGGCCGGGCGCACGAACACCTGACCGTCCGCCATCGGCAGGCGCTGCACCACGAACGACGGCACCAGCTGCGCCAGCACGTCCTTCAGGTCGGTGGATTCAACGGACTTGATATCTTCCTTGGTGAACACGTCCACCGGCGCCAACGTTTCGAACTGGGTGCGGTTGGAGGCGCGGGTGCCGGTGACCAGCATCGCATCGAGCTGGGTGGGCGCCGCACGGCTGCCCGCCGGGGCATCGACCGCATCGGCCTCCGCTGCGATCGCGCCTCCTGCGCTGGCCATGGAAAGGGCGAGGAGGATGGAACGCGAAAGCTTCGAACGATGCACGGCAGGGCTCCGGGAGGACGCGACAGGGCCAGCACCTGCAGGGATATCGCAGGCCTGGACAAGGCGCGCAGTCTCGGCGCGATCTGTGAAGGAGCCATGACGTCAGTGCGACAGCTTGATGCCGCTTGAGCGCAAGAACTGCTAAACGCGCTGCCTGCCGATCCGCTACTGTGCCCGGCATCGGAATCGGGGAACGGCTGGATGAGCGCGGCAGGCAAGGCGTTGTGGTACATCGAAACCCATGCGGACCAGCCGTTGGCACTGGCCGATATTGCCGCTGCGGCGGGGCTGTCGCCGTTCCATCTGTCGCGCCTGTTCCAGGCCCGCACCGGCACCTCGGTGGTGCGTTATCTGCGGGGACGGCGCCTGACCGCTGCCGCGCAGCGGCTGGCCAACGGGGCGGGCGACATCCTGCAGGTGGCACTGGGCGCGGGCTACACCACCCATGCCGCGTTCACCCGCGCCTTCAGCGAACAGTTCGGGCAGACCCCGGAGCGGGTACGCGAACAAGGCACCGATGGGCTGGCGCTGGTGCAGGCGATCCGCGTGGACGATGCGCCGACTGCCTGCGGCGAAGCGCCGCGCCTGCTCGATACCCCTGCCTTCCAGGTCGCGGGTATCGGCATGCGGCATACCCGCGACAGCGGCGGTGCGATACCCGGACAGTGGGCGCAGCTCAACCGGGAATGGCCGACGCCGGCACCGATCAGCTTCGGCGTGTGCTGCAACAGTGATGACGATGGCGGCTTCGACTACATCGCCGCACTGCCGGCCAGCGCGGTGCCGAGCGTACCTGCGCACTGGCAACGCGTGGACATTCCGCCGCGCCGCTACCTGGTGGCCTGGCACGGCGGGCACATCTCGACCATCCGCTCGACCTGGTTCTGGCTGCTGGATCACTACCTGCCCGGCTCCGGGCTCAGCCTGGCCGATGCCCCCGATCTGGAACGCTACGACATGCGTTTCGATGAGCACAGCGGCAACGGCGGCGTGGAAATCTGGCTGCCGGTGGACGAACGCCCACGCTGACAAGGAGTTGAGGATGCGCATGACAGCCACTGTGATGGGAATGATGCTGATGGCCTCCGCGGGGGCCGCCAGCGCTGGCGAGCCTTGGAAGGCAGGCGAACGCCACGGCACCACCACAGTGGCCAGCGCCGCGGTTCGCGATGCGCAGCATCGCGACGCCCTGCGCTACACGGTCTGGTATCCCGCGTCCGCTGGCAGCACGGAAACCGCCCTGACCATCGGTCCGCCCGATGCGCCGCTGTTCGACGTCGGCCGCTCAGCCACGGATGCCCCGATCGCGGGCAAGCGCCTGCCGACCCTGCTGCTCTCCCACGGCAACGGCGGCAGCGCGCGCATGATGGGCTGGTTGGGCAAGGCATTGGCGCGCGCCGGGTATCTGGTAATCGCGGTCGATCATCCCGGCAACAACGGCGTGGACGAGATGACCCTGCCCGGCAGCGTACTGAGCTGGTTGCGTGCGGATGACCTGCGCGCGGCACTCGCTGCAGTACAGGCCGATCCGCTGCTGGGTCCGCATGTCGACCCTGAGCGACTGGGTGTGGCCGGGTTCTCGGCCGGAGGCTACACCGCGCTGCTGGCCGCCGGTGCACGCCCCGACCTGCAGCGGCTGTTGGCTTTCTGCCGCGCGCACCCGGATGACGGCGTCTGCCGGCCACAACAGGAAACCGCCACGCACACGATGGACGCGCGTGTTGCCGCTGCGGGCTCACCCGCGATGTCTCCCTGGATCTCCCACGCCAACGACTCGCGCGCGATCCCCGGCGTGCGTGCGGCATTCCTGCTGGCACCCGCGATCGTGCAGGCGTTCGCGCCCGAGCAGCTGTCCTCGCTGAGGCAGCCAGTGTCGATCGTGCTGGGCGAGGCTGACACGGTTGCGCCACCGCAGAGCAATGGCGAGGCTGCACAGACACTGATTCCGGGCGCTGTGCTGCAGCGTCTGCCGGATGTCGGTCACTACGACTTCCTGGCGGCCTGTACAGCGGTTGGTGTGCAGAGGTTGCCCGAGCTCTGCAGCAGTTCGGTTCCGAAGGCGGACACCCACGCGCAGGCAGTGGATGCCGCGGTGCGATTCTTCGCCGAAGCACTGCGGTAGTGGCCGCCGGGCATGGCCCGGCGCTACAGTGGGCGCATCCACGGAGGATCGGCCATGCGCCTGCTTCACCTCACCCTGCCAGTGTCCGACGTCACCACCGTCGCCGCGTATTTCCACGATGTGCTGCAGCAGCGCGTGGTCGGAAATCATGTGCACATCGGCTGGAGCACGATCGAACTGCAGCCGGCGGCTGATCATCCGGTCGGTGGCGTGCACCTGGCCTTCAACGTCGCGGACAACCGCTTCGGCGAGGCGATGACCTGGTTGCGTGAACGCACGCCACTGCAGCGCAATCCGGCGGGACTGGACTACTTCGCGCTGGAAAGCAGCTGGCAGTCGCAGTCGGTGTACTTCACTGGTCCTGACGGCCTGATCCTGGAACTGATCGGCCGCCGCCGTTTGCCGGCCAGCGCGCGCGAAGGTGCGTTCCACGGCAGCGAACTGACCTGCCTGAGCGAGGTCGGCCTGCCCAGCCACGATGTCGACGCTGTGCGCGAACAGTCCAGCCTGCGGTTCGGCCTGCAACCGATCAGCCCGCCTTCGTCGCAGTTCGCGCCAATGGGCGACGACGAGGGCCTGCTGATCGTGGTCGCTGCGGATCGTCGCTGGTTCCCCGAGCAGAAGGACCTGCCGAACGCGCGCGGCTTGCAGCTGCAGGTCGGCGACGTGGCCGGCCCGGGTGTTGTGGAGGACGCCTCGCTCGGCTGGCGGGTGCAGGCGACCTGAACTACCAGCTGCCGGACGCGCCGCCTCCGCCGCTGCGGCCGCCGCCTCCAGACCAGCTGCTGGAACTGCTCGACGACGAACTCGACGAGGACGACGAACGGGACGACGTGCGTTCGCGGGAGGATGAAACCCGGCCACGTGCGCGCTCGCCCGGCAGCATGGTGAACAACCACACGAAGTACAGCAGTACGCCGCACACCCCGGACACGATCATTGCCAGCAGCCGTGGATCGTCACCTTCGGCACGATGGATCGCCAGCAACGCGCCCGCGGCATAGCCGAGGGTCAACAGCACCAGCACCGTCATGCGCACGACGAAGCTGCCGCGATTCTTCTTCCAGCGTGTGCGGCAGGCCTGCACCAGCAGGAACACCATCAGGGTGACAACGCCCGCGGCGGACTGCAGCAGCAGGTGTCGGGCCAGGCTCGGTGGCAGCTGGCCACGAAGCAGCGCCTGTACCAGGAAGACTGCGCTGAGCACCAGCATGCCGCACAGGACGACGCGCACCCCGCGGCTGCGACGCCAGCACCAGCCGAGCAGGGCCGCCACCGGCACGCCCAGCACCATCACGAAGCACAGGCCCGGCAGCAAGTGGCGTGGCAGCAGCAACGCCACGGACAGCGCGCCTGCGGCAATCACCCCTGTCAGCAGCATCGGACGCCCCCAGGCCGGCAAGGTCGGCCAGGTTGGTTTTGGTGCCGATGCATTGGCGGCCAGTGCCTTGCGCCGCCGCTCCCGACGGCTGCCGCTGAAATCGTCCTCGGTCTTCGCCGGCGGGAGGGGCGGCGGCGAGCGCCACAGCCCGGCCAGGAAACCGGCCAGCAGGGTCAACGCCACCACCGAGTCTGCGCGTCGCCAGTCCGCAGGCAGCACATTGCTGGCCGACGGTTCTTCCCATGCCGGCAGGTCCTCGCCATCGATCAGCGCCACCATGATCTTCGTGCCATCGAGCACGCCCTGGTCGACATCGCCCTCACGGAAGCGCGGCACGATCGCGTTGTCGATGATGCGAGCGGCGTACGCGTCCGGTAGCGCTCCTTCCAGGCCATAGCCGGTCTGGATGCGCACGCGGCGGTCCTGCACCGCCACCAACAGCAGCACACCATCGTCGACACCGGCGCGCCCCAGCTGCCACTGATCGAACACCCGCTGTGCATAGGCCTCGATGCCTTCGCTGCCCACGCTGGGTACCACCAGCACCTGCAGCTGTGCACCTTTCCGCGCCTGCAGCTGCAGCGCCTGCGTGCGCAACGTGGCGCGGGTGTCGGCGGACAACGCGTTGGCGGCATCCACCACCGGATCGTCCAGCGCAGGTATCGGGGTGACCGCCGTCGCCGCCATGGGCAGCAGGCACAGCAGCAACAGCAGCCACACGGTGGCGGCCGCCTGCTGCAAGGGGCGCAGCATCTTCACGTTCCCTGCCCTGCCTCGATCCGCGCATGCAGCGCCTGCAGCTGTGCCGCCGTCTGGTTGAACACCTGCAGATCGGCATCCACCAGGGCCGCCCAGTCAGGCGCGTGCCCCAGCAGTTGCGCCACCTGCTCGTTCGGCGCGCGATCGAAGCCCTCACCAAGCACGGCGAGATAACGCTCACGGAACCCTTCCGGGTCGCGCTGGTCCTGCACATACAGCTGCACGGCCAGCAGCCCCGCATACAGGTAGTTCACCAGATAGTTCGGGTCTTCATACATCAGGCGCTTGCCGATCCAGGTGTTGCGCAGCTGCGGGTAGCGCTCCGGTTGCTGGCCGAAGCGCGCGAGCACCTGCCCGGTCAGCGCGTCCAGGTCATCGGCGGTGCCCAGCGTGCCGGCGGCAACGCCCTGGTAGATCGACTGCTCCAGTTGCGCTTCCTCGGAGGAGGTGAACAGCTGCAGCACCATGTCGTCCAGCAGCGACTTCAGGTAATAGGCCTTGGCGCGCGGGTCCTGTGCCTGCTGGTACAGCTGGTCGCGGAAGCGCAGCTCGTTGTAGATCGCGAACGCCTCGGTCAGCCACTGGCTTCCATTGCGCTGCAGCGGCGATGCGTGGCCACGCTGCATCCACTCACCGTGCAGCGCGTGACCGGCTTCATGGGCGATCTCGACGTCGCTCTCCAGATCCCCACTGCGCACACCGACGTACAACATCGCCGGCGCGCCAGGAGCGTTCACCGAGAACGCATCCTGGCTGCGATTGCCGCGCTCGGTGGCCAGGTCCATGCGCTGGTTGGCTGGTTCGAGCAGCGCGCGCAGTTCGGCGACGTACGCAGGCCCCAGATGCTGCATGGCATCGGCGGCGTTGTCGCGCAGCTGCGCCAGCGTCAGCACCGGTGGCGTGTAACCGGCATCGGGCACCGTGGTATCCCAGATCTGCGGCGCATCGATGCCGGATCTCGCAGCGTGGTGCAGCAGCATGTCCTGGTAGGCGCGGCGGTCTCCGGCGTGATGTTCGATTGCTACCAGCGTCGCATCCACTGCCGCTGTATCCAGACCCATGCGCTGATAGCCGTGTGCCGGCGCCGAGCCATCGCCCTGCAGGCGTGCGGCGGCGTCATTCACCTGCACCAGGCCCAGCAGCACCGAGGCCATCGGCTCACGGCGCGAGTGCAGGCCCTGCCAGTAACCCTTCCAGCCCGCTTCACGCAACGCGCGGTCCTGTTGCTGGGCCAGGGCCTGCCTGTCGTGCCCCGTGTCCCAATGCCGTCCATCGCGTGCGATCTGTGGATACTCGGCACTGCGCAGGATCTGCCCACGCAGGCGCGCGAAACTGTCCAGCGCCGGATCGGCCAGCGCCTCCACGGCCTCATCCAGCGCGGCATTGGCCGGGGCGGCAGCCTCCTTGAGCGCACGCGTACGCAGGAAACCGTAGGGCGCGGCCCACGCTGCGTCCACAGGCGCCTCGCGCAATGCAGCGCGACCGGTGCGGGCGATGCGGCTGCACAGCGCCATCACCTGGTCCAGCGCCTGTGCCGGGCGATGATCACGCGCGTTGCGGGCGGCCTGCAGGTGCAGGTAGCCGTGATGGCGCAGGCACTCTGCCTGCAGTGCCTCTGCCTGCCGGAATCGTTGCGCCGGTGCGATGCCCGCAGCATGCTGCAGGGCCTCCACCTGTCTGCCCAGCGTGTCACGCGCAGCCTGTTCGGCCGCCGCACTGGCGAAGTAGGCGCGGTCATCGGCATGCACCGACTGTGCCTGGGCGCCGCTGAAGGGGACTATCGCCAATACAGCGGCGAAGGCGGCGGTGGTGGTGCGCTTCCTGAAAGCCTGCATCGGCGTCTCCCTGCCTGGACCAGGCCTCGAGCCTAGCAGCCACTGGCCCGCCGCGCCTGTGCCGGATCAAGCTTCAGATCGACTCGTCCTCACGCTTGACCAGCGTCCAGCACGGCGTCAGCGCAAAGGTATAGGTCTGCTGGTCGCTGCTGTCCGGCGTGCGGATCTGCACCTGCCGCTGTCCATCGGCCAACCTGCTGACCTGCATTTCGCGGCCCTGCCCGGCCAATGCGGCTGGATCGGGCATCACCGGCCACTCGACATCGGCCAGCGCCAACCGGCTTTCCACCTTGCGCGGTTCCGGCTCGGCCTCGGCATCGATGTAGCTGTCCAGCAAAGGATCGGCAGTGGCCTTTTCCTGCAGCGTGATCTCGTTGCCGAAATGCTTCAGGAATGTATCGAATTCCGGGTGGGGGCATTCACTGCGTGCAGCCACAGGTGTGGGCTCGGCGGCAGTGATCGCCGGCGCCGCTGCGGCAGGCCCGGCTTCGCCCGCTGTCTGCGGTGGCTGCGGCGCTGGTGTGCAGGCAACCAGCACCACGCCACAGGCGAGCATCAGCAGTGCGGCAGAACGGTATCGACACATGGGCTCATCCTGAATCCGGTCCGGTCGCTCCATGCTACCGCGCGCCCTACAATTCCGGCATTCCGCCTGTCCGAGAGTCCTCATGCATCGCCTCCTGCTCCTGATCGGCCTGCTGCTGCCCGCCCTGTGGCCAGCGGTGGCGATGGCCGTCGATGTCCACGAAGGCGATCTGCTGTTCGTCACCGCCGGCCGCAGCGGCCTCAGTGCCGCCATCGACGATGCCACCGGCACGCAGGGCGCACCCAGCTTCGATCACGTCGCCCTGGTCGCCTCGGCACCGAAGGGCTGGGACGTGCTGCACGCCGACGAGAAGGGATCGCGCCGGCAATCGCTGATCGAGTTCCGCCAGGAGGCGCGCGCCAAGCAGCGGCAGATCGTGGTCTATCGCCTGCGCGCGCCGCAACAGGCGGCCATCAAGGATGCGGTCACCACCGCGCGTACGATGCTGGGCAAGCCGTACAACACGTCGTATGTGTTGAACGAAGACGGCTATTACTGCTCGGACTTCATCGAACGCGCCTTCCGTGCGCACCACGTATTCGCATTGCAGCCGATGAATTTCCGCAACCCGCAGACCGGGGAGATCGCCCAGCACTGGGTGGATCTGTACCGCGGCATGGGCATGGACGTGCCGCAGGATCAGCCCGGCACCAACCCGAACGACATGTCGGCGGCGCCGGTGTTGCAGCGCATTGGCGTGCTGGAATAAGCGAAGCCCCGCACGTGGCGGGGCTTCACCGGTCACTCCGCATGCACGGCGCGGTCATTCTTCTTCGTCGTTACCGCCCTGCTGCTGGTTCTGGTTGCGCTTCTGCTGTTCCTGTTGCTGTTGCTGCTGCTGGTCACGGCCGCGACCCTGCTGCTGATCCTGCTGGTTCTGCTGGCCCTGTTGTTTCTGGTTCGGGTTCTGGTTCTGCTGTGCCATGTCCGATCTCCAAAGCCACTCGCGGAATGCGGTGGACGTGGCCATCGTCTGCAGCGAATGGTTAATCACGCGTGGGGGGGTGGCTACATCTGTGTGTACACCCGTGAATGAACGCGCGGAAGCCCTTGTGGCACAAGCGGCTGAAGAATTCATGCGGGTTCGGCATGTGCTCATGAAGTCTTCAGCGTTTCGCGCATTCATGGCATTCGCTGCCGGAAACACGCGCTGAACAAGGTTGGCTTCCCGGCTCACGCAGGGAAGCCAATGCTGCATTCAGGGCATCACCGGCGGCACATACGCCAAGGTCATCCCCAGCAGCCACAGCAGGCCCAGCACCAACGGGATGTGCACCAGCAGCTGGATGAAGGTGAAGCCGACGATGTCGCGTGCCTTCAGCCCCAGCACGCCCAGCAATGGCAGCATCCAGAACGGATTGATCAGGTTCGGCAGCGCTTCGGCGGCGTTGTAGACCTGCACCGCCCAGCCCAGGTGTGCCTTCAGTTCGTTGGCGGCCTGCATCACGTACGGCGCCTCGATGATCCACTTGCCACCACCGGAGGGCACGAAGAAGCCGAGCACCGCCGAATAAACGCCCATCACCAGCGCGAAGGTATCGGTGCTGGCCACGTGCACGAACAGGCTCGACAGCCGGTGCGCCAGTGTCTGCCCGTCGCCACCGGCAGCGTGGGTGAGGATCATCGCGATGCCACCGTACAGCGGGAACTGGATCAGCACGCCGGTGGTGCTGGGCACCGCCTTGGCCACCGCGTTGAGGAAGCTGCGCGGCCGCCAGTGCAGCAGCAGGCCCAGCGAAATGAACAGGAAGTTGTAGGTGTTGAGGTTGGCGATGGCGGTGACCACCGGCTTGTTGGCGAACTCGTTGAACAGCCAGCCGAACGCCAGCAGCGAGAGCAGCACGGTCAGCAGCGGGCTGTACTCCAGCCATTCGCCCGGGCGCGTGCGGCGCTGCAACGGCTCCGGCTCGGCCTGCGCGGCGCCGGGGAAGTCTTCAGCGGTACGGGCACTGCCGGCGGCCGGTGCGGTCAACCAGGCGATCAGCAGCGAGACCAGGATCAGCACCGCGGTCAGTGCGATCGACTGCCACAGGAAGATGGTTTCGGTAAACGGCAGGACGCCGGTGATCTCGACCAGGCCCGGCGGCATGCTGGCCGGATTGGCCTGCAGCTGTGCGGCCGACGAGCTCAATCCCATGGCCCACACCGCACCCAGGCCGAGGTACGCCGAAGCACCCGCGGCGCGGTAGTCCATGCGCAGTTCGGTACGGCGCGCCAGCGCGCGCACCAGCAGGCCACCGAACACCAGCGAGAAACCCCAGCTGAGCAGCGAAGCGAGCATGCTGACCAGGCCCACGTACACCACCGCACCGCGGCCGGTGCGTGGCACCCGGGCCAGGAAGTCGATGAAGCGGGCGACCACCGGCGCGATGGCCACGGCGTAGCCACCGATGACCACGAAGGCCATCTGCATGGTGAAGGGGATCAGGCTCCAGAAACCGTCACCGAAGGCGCTGGCGGTGGCCTGCGGGGTCGAGCCGAAGCCCATCGCGGCCAGCGCGACGATGACCACGCCCAGAACCGCGAACACGTACGCATCGGGGAACCACTTTTCCGCCCAGGCGGCCGAGCGCAGCGCTGCGCGCGCCATCCAGCCGTCCTGTACTGCTGCCGTCGAGGCCATCGCCTACCCTCCCAGGTTCGATGGATCGATTCTGGGCGGTGGGGTGCGGCCTGTCAGCCACCTATTGGTCGTAGGTGGCGGAATGGTAGTGCCGGCCGCTGGCCGGCAACCTCGGGATCGCGCACGGGTGCAGCCGGCCAGCGGCCGGCTCTACCTCACCTTGGGCTCAACGCAGCGCCAGGTCCACGGCGATGCCGGCGAACAGCGCGGCGCCCACCCAGTTGTTGTGCAGGAACGCCTTGAAGCACGGGCCGCGCTCGCGGTTTCGGCAGATCCAGAACTCGTACACCACCAGAACGGTGGCCACCGCCACGCCGGCCAGGTAGTACCCACCCAGCCCGCCGCGCACGCCGACCAGCGCCATGGTGGCCAGGAACAGCGCGTACAGCACGCCCTGGATGACCAGGTCGAGATCACCGAACAGGATCGCGGTGGAGTGCGAGCCCATCTTCAGGTCGTCCTCGCGGTCGACCATGGCGTACCAAGTGTCGTAGGCGGTGGACCATAGGATGTTGCCGGCATACAGCAGCCAGCCCAGCATCGGCACCTCGCCCTGCACGGCGGCGAACGCCATCGGGATGCCCCAGCCGAACGACATGCCCAGGTAGACCTGCGGCAGATGGGTGTAGCGCTTCAGGTACGGGTAGCTGGCGGCCAGGAACACGCCGATGAAGCTGAGGCCGATGGTCAGCCCGTTCAGGGTCAGCACCAGGCCGAACGCCACCAGCATCAGCACGGCGAACAGTGCCAGCGCGGCACGGCCGCTGATTGCGCCGGTGGCCAGCGGGCGCGCCTTGGTTCGCTCCACGTGCGGATCCAGCCAGCGGTCGGCATAGTCGTTGATGACGCAACCGGCCGAGCGGGTCAGCCACACGCCGGCGGTGAACACGAACAGGGTCCACAGCGGCGGCAGGCCGCCCGCAGCCAGCCACAACGCCCACCATGTGGGCCACAGCAGCAGCAGCGTGCCGATCGGGCGATCAGCGCGCATCAGACTCCAGTAATGCCGCCAACGCGGCGTCGCCGGCGACTGCGGCGAAATGAGGGGGGTATCAGCCATGACGATAGGATACTCCTGCCCCTCTGGCAGGGCTTTGCCCATGGGGGGAGATTTGTTCGGCGAAACTGGATAGAATGCCGGTCCCGCACCGCTTCATGGCGCTGCGATGCCCGCTCCGGCACTGGTCGGTGGCGCGGCGGTTCTACAACGCGCCCGTAGCTCAGCCGGATAGAGTAGTGGCTTCCGAAGCCATTGGTCGGGGGTTCGAATCCCTCCGGGCGCGCCATCTTCCCCTGCTCGTACCCGTCACTCCGGGCCTCTCGCTTGCGCTTCCACGTCAACGCAGCTCAGGAGCGAACGGCATCGAGCGATGTGCGCAACCTTGAAGATCGCGCACGACGATGGAAAGCTCCTGCCCTTTCTGCACCGCACCGGGCAGGAAGGCGCCCTTGCCGTCGTACAGGAAGGTTTCAATCTCACCTCGTGCAACCATCAGGTCCGCAGCCGGCGGCTTGAGCTCTTCCAGAACAACACTGAAGGGACGCCAGGCAAGACCGTGTTCGTCGCGGATATCGGTCGATACCGCGTGTGCATGCGCCTGCCGATCCACGCTGGCCAGTGGCAGTCGTAGTGCCTGCGATCCCTCCGTACTGATCTGGAACCTGCCAAGGACCACGGCATCCACAGTTTCACTGCCGATGTAGGTGATCGTGGCCTCGGGGCACTGCACGGCATCGGCTGGGTGCGATGCACACGCGGCCAGGCTTGCGGTCAGGAGGGCAATGATCGGCCGGATCATGGGCTGGCACCTGGCACGTCGCTACCCTGCCCAGCGTTTGCAGCAGCGCGCGTAGTGGAAGCACCCGGCCTGCGCGCGTAGCTGTAATCCGGATCGCGGCAGGCGCGCATGATCGGACTTCGTGCGTGCCTGATTACGCCGGGGAACCAGCACAACGCCAGCACCACGGCCCAGATCACAGCCAACCAGAACCATCGGCCCAAGGCACAGGCCCAGATCATGGGCAATGCAGCCAGCAGCACGATGATCTGCGTATGCAGCAGGTAGAGCGTGTGCAGGCCCAAGCGGGGATCCGAGCGCAGCATCACGCCACATCCCCTGCATGCCGTCTTCGCCTGCCGTCTCGATGCGGAAAGCAGCGGGAATCGCTGCCCGGCAGCGCCGCAAAGTGGACAGGTGAAGGTCAGCAGGCGCATCAGGCAAGCTCCTCTCTGTCGATTGACATCAACTGCCGGGCACGAAGCCGAGCCTAGCATGGGCCTGTTAGGGGGCGCCGCAAACAGCAACGCCGGGCATGGCCCGGCGTTGTGTTCGAAACAGTCGAGCATGGCTCGACTCTACAAGAGCGAATCAATACTTGCCGTCAAACGCAAAAATCGGCTTACGCTGCTTCCACGCACCAGCGGTGAAGTCCGGGAACTCCAACGTCTGGAAGCTGTTGGCGATCGACTGCTCGCTGAGCGGCGTGATCGCACTCCAGGTCACCGCGTCATAGATATCGATCGGCATCGGTGCCTTGGCCTTCAGCGCCTCGACAAACGCGTGGATGACGAACCAGTCCATTCCCCCATGACCGGCGCTGGCAGCGGTCTCGGCATTCTGCTTCCACAGCGGGTGCTCGTACTCGTCCTGGTACTTCTTGAACTCTTCCCACTGGTGCGGCGGGCTGCGGCCTTCGATGTGGATCGAATGGTTCACATCCATCCACAGGCCCTTGGTGCCCTGCACGCGGAAGCCCATCGAGTACGGGCGCGGCAGCGAAGTGTCGTGCTGCAGCAGGATGGTCTCACCGTTCTCGCAGGCCAGCGTGGTGGTCACGATGTCGCCCAGCTTGAACTTCACCTTGGTGCTGGGGTGGGTGGTGCCGCCACTCTTGGCCACGGTGTATTCGTGCAGGCCACGCGCCTTGGTCGCGAAAGCGTTGATGTGGGTGAAGCGATTACCGCGGTTGATGCCGGTGTACATCGCGCACGGGCCGATGCCGTGGCTGGGGTAGAGCTCACCATTGCGCTCCACCGAATGCTCGGTGCGCCAGCGGGCTTCGCTCCAGCCCTTGGGACCGAACTCCACGCCGCTGTCGTAGGGCTGGTTCGGGTCACCGGAATTGAACTTAACGCCGCGCAGGTCGTGCTGGTAGCCGGCCTGCAGGTGCACCAGCTCGCCGAACAGGCCCTGGCGCACCATCTGCAGCGCGGCCATCACGTCACGGCGGTAGCAGACGTTCTCCAGCAGCATGTACGGGGTGCCGGTGCTCAGCTGGGTCTTCAGCACGTCCCAGTGATCCTGCAGGGTGATGCCGGCCACTACTTCACAACCCACTGCCACGCCGGCCTGCATCGCAGCAATCGCCATCGGCGCGTGGTACTCCCACGGCGTGGCAATGATCACGCCATCAATGCCCTTCTGTTCCAGCAGGCGCTTCCAGGCATGGGTGTCGCGGTCCTGGCCGTAGGTCTTCGGTGCCGGCTTGCCGGCCTTGCTGACCATCTCCACGGCGCGGCCAAGCATGATCGGCTCGATATCGCAGACGGCGACCACCTCGACGTCGTCGCGGCGCACCAGTTCCTTCAGCAGCACCAGGCCACGCATGCCGGTACCGATCATGGCCAGGCGCACCTTGCGCCCGCGTGCCCAGGCCGGGGTCTGCGGCAGCAGGCTGCTGGCGGCAACAGCGGCACTGGCCGCGATGAATTCCCTACGCTTCATGGCAAACATCTCTCCTCTTGGCAGCGTGCCGACCGAAGCCGGCACGCCAGGTCACGCAAACGGAATTACTTGAACCGGTAGCCGATGGTCACACTGTAACCACGACCGAAGATCGTTGCGTAGTCACTGGAGTCACCCAGGAAGCTGTTCGGGTCGTAGAACGGCAGGCGGTTGAACAGGTTCTTGACCGTGAAGCTCAGATTCCACGCATCATCCGGGCGCCAGGTGACGCTCATGTTGGCGGTCCACCACGACGGTGCACCGTCGCACTTGCTCTTCTGCAGGGCCAGGTAGCCGCCGGTGCAGGTTTCCTTGTTGTTGCTCTTTTCGTCGACCTGGTCGGTGGCCCACTTGGTGCCGCCCACATAGTTGACGAACATGCTGGTGGTGACCTGCTTGTAGGTCCAGTCGGCGTTGAGCGTGGCACGCAGGCGCGGGTTGTTGTAGTAGCCCACCACGTCGCCGTAGTACCAGCCGCTCGCTTCGTCCATGTAGAAGCGGTTTCGGTTGGCGATGGTGGCAGCCAGACCGATGTTCAGGTTGCCCCAGTCACCCAGCGAGAAGCGGCTGCGCGCGTCGATGTCGAAGCCGTCGATCAGCGTCTTGCCACGGTTCTTGTACTGGCCCACCACGCTGGCCACGTTGCCGGCGGAATAGCCTGGCAGTGCCGACGGGCAGTTCACGCCGCTGGCCGGGTCGGCACACATCGCCGCCAGCTGCGCCAGGTTGGCGCGGTCGCTGTCGGTGATCGGCGAGCGCGACGAGGAGATGATGTCTTCCATGCGGCGGTAGTCCGGCGCGACGATTTCATTGTCGCGGTAGATGAACCAGTAGTCGGCCGACACCGACAGCCAGGTTGCCGGCTCGTAGACGAAGCCGAGGGTGGCGATCTTCGCCTTCTCCGGCTTCAGGTCCTTGTTCGGCTGGGTCATGCGTGCCACGGTGCGACTGCAATCGACGTTCAGCATGGTCTTGCCCAGATCGACATCGCCCGGCCGCTGCGACTTCAGCAGCAGGTTGGCGATGGCGTTGGTCTCGTTGCAGCGCAGCTCGTCACGGTAGCCGCCGAGCTGCGCGAACACGCCGCCGTTGCCGGATTCGGCCAGGCTCGGTGCACGGAAACCGGTCGAGTAGGTACCGCGCAGCATCAGCTGATCGAACGCCTGGTACTTGAAGCCGATCTTCGGCGCGACGTTGGCGCTGAAGTTCGGGTACTTGTCCACGCGTACCGCCGCGTCCAGTTCCAGCTTGTCGGTGATCGGCGCCACGGTCTCGGCGAACAGCGCGTAGGTGTTGCGCTTGCCGTCGAACCAGGAGCCGCCCTGCTGGGTGATCAGGCCATTGGCCGCATCGGCGTTGCCCGGGGTATAGAAGGTCTCACGGCTGGCATTGAAGCCGAACGCGGCGCGCATCTCACCAGCCGGCAGCTGGAACAACGGGCCTTCGATCTTGCCGTCCAGGGTGTGCAGGCGGGTCCACGACTGGATGTCGAAGGTCGGGAACGCTTCACGGATCAAGGCAGCGTTGGCTTCGCTGATCTCGCCGAACTTGTACGCCGGGTGGTCTGAGATGATCACGCGGCCGGTACCCGGATCGATCGTGTACGGACCGAAGGCCTTCTCGAAGCCCTTGGTGTTGACGTTGATCGTCTGGTACGTGGTGGAGTGGGTGCCGGCACTGGCGAACGCGGTCTCCCAGTTCCAGTCACCCCTGCTGCCGCGCGCACCGGCCAGCACGCGGTAGCTCTTGTCGGTGTTGCGCTGGCCGAAGTAGTTGGCGCCGGCATCCTGCAGCAGGTAGTTCAGGCCGACCACACCGCCCATCATCGCCTTCATCTGCGGGCTGGCGTGGTTGTACTCGTTGTTCGGGCCCAGGAACGGGTACAGGAACTGGTTGACGTTGTTGCCGGTGTTGCGCGAGAACCAGCTGGTCGGGTTGCCGGTGGTGGTGCCGTAGGTGCGCGGCGTGCCGCCATTGGCGCGCAGGTCGATGTCGGTGTAGGTCGCCTCGGCGAAGATCTCGGTGCTGTCACCGACCAGGAAGGTGCCGTTGAGGTAGGCGGTGTTGCGCTCGGACTTGGCACCAGCGTCGATCTCGTTGTTCATCCAGGTTTCCCAGACGCAACGCGGACCGGCCGCTTCACTGGTCAGCACGTTCCGGCAACCCGGCGCAGCTTCCTGCACGCGGCGGCCGGTGACTGGATCGAAGGCGAAGTAAGTGCCCGGATTGAATTCACCCGGCTTGCTGCCCACGCCCAGGCGCAGGTTGTTGAGGTAGTTCGGATTGTTGACGTAGTACTGGTCGGGCCGCTTGTCGTAGAAGTCGCTGAGCGGGATCGCGTCGCGGCGGTACATGTTCACCGCGCCGTAGATGTTGAAGCGGTTCTCGGTCAGGTCACCGAAGCCGGCGGTGATGCTGGCCTGGCGCTCGCCGTAGGAGTCGATGCGCGACGAGGTGTCGTTGGTGAAGCTGACCTCGGCACCCTGGAAGTTGCGCTTGGTGATCACGTTGATCACGCCGGCCACCGCGTCGGTGCCGTACACCGCCGAGGCGCCGTCGGTCAGCACTTCCATGCGCTCGATGGCTGCAGCCGGGATCGCATCGATGTTGACGAACTGGGTCTGGAATCCTGCCGGCGCACCGTAGTACGACAGGCGACGGCCGTTCAGCAGCACCAGCGTGCCCTGTGCGCCGAGGCCACGCAGGTTGGCCTGCGAGGCACCATCGGAGCCGGTGAACAGCGAACGCGCATCCTGCTGCGCCGGGCGTGCGGCCGGCAGATTGTCCAGCACCTGCAGCAGCGTGCGCGCACCCATGTTCTGGATGTCCTGCTTGCTGATCACCTGCACCGGCGAGGCGGTTTCAACGTCGGTGCGGCGGATGTTGGAGCCGGTGACCTCGATGCGGGCCAGGTCGGTGGCCTTGTCCTTGCTCTCCTGGGCGAAGGCAGGAACGGTGACCGACAACAGCACGCCGGCAATGGCCAGCGTCAGCGGAGCGATCGAACGACAGGGGGGACGGTGGTGGCGTGCGGGCAACATCGGGGTTCTCTCCTGGCAGGGGTGCGGCGCAAAAAGTGAGCGCGTGGGCGTTCGGCGGGCAAAACGCTCCCGGGCCACGGCCATGAGGGCCGTAGTCGGAATGGGCGGGGGGAGGAGCGGTGTTACGTTGGAGTCATGGGGCGACGATGCTGGCGGAGTCGCCCTCCTGGCCGATCAGCACGGCATTGGCCCAGTTGGCACAGACCTGGGCGGGTTGGCTGCCCTGCGCACCCAGCGTGCGCAGGCTCAGGGTGGAAAGGCCACGGATGTCCAGCTCCGGCTTGACCACGCCGGGCGCCTTGACCAGGCCGCTGTCGTACAGCAGGCGGTTGTCACCCCAGACCTGGAACTGCAGGCCACCGGCAGTGCGGCAGGCGTCGTCGATGCCGAGGTCGGCGCGCAGCAGGTGCCAGCCTCCCTGCAGACGCAGGTCGATGCGGCTGTTGGCGCCGACGCCCAGGCCACGACGGAACTGCAGGCCGTTCATGCGCATGCCGGCGTCGCCACGGAACGACTGGTCGGTGCGCACCTGGCTGGCCAGCGCGGCCGGCACCGGCAGCTCGGAGAGATAGCGCTGCCGGGCCGGTCGCTCCGGTTCCTGGTGTTCAAGAATGTGGAAGGTGGACAAGGCGATCGGGCCGACATCGCGCGGCTGCAATGCATCGAAGGCGCGGGCGCTGCCCTGTGCGGCGGTCACCATCGGGTCGGTGCTGCTGGCGCCGTCGCCTTCGGGGTTCTGCACGCTCAGCACGCGGAAACGCAGCAGGCGACCCGCGTGGGCCGGGAAGTCGATGCGCTGCACGCCTTCCTTCAGCTGCAGGCGGCCGCGGGCGATCGGCTCGCCCCACTCGCCATTGCTGTCGCCGAGGTAGACCTCGTAGTCGCGTACCTGGCCGTGCTTCCAGTTCTTGTCGTTGCGCGGCGCGATGTCGATGCCGTCGATCATCCTGCGCTCGCCGAAGCCGATCACCCACTCGTGCGCACCGGTGCGCACGGCCTGGTTGCGCACGCTGCGGAACCAGGTGCCCGGATCATCATCGAAGGCATTCTCCAGCGCATGGCCGGGTTCTTCGGCCGGGCGGTTGACCACCAGCAGGCTGTCGGCCGGCAGTTCGCGGCCCAGCACCGGCGCGGCCGGATAGGCATCGTCGGCGGCCGCGGCAGCCACCGCGAAGTCCAGCTGCAACTGCAGCGGCTGGCGGATGTCCTGGGCGGCGGTGCGCACATGCACGGTGCCACGACGCTCCTTGGCATCGAAGTACCAGCCTTCACTGGCGTTGTTGAACGCAGCGGCATCGGCCAGCGCCGGCAGCGCGCGACCACCGGCCTGCACCGCGCGCGGCGCCTGGCGGCTGAGCACGCGCAGGCCATAACGACGCTGCGCCAGCTGGCCGTTGTACTGGCCCTGCACGGCATCAATCTGCACCTGCACCGGGCCGCTGCCCTGCGCCGGCGCCTGCACGCGGATCTGCTGCGTGCTCGATTCGCCCTGCTGGTAGCGGCGGGTGTTGCCGTCGTCTTCGTACAGCGTGTACTGCGACTCGCCCTGCGGGTACAGGTCGAACGTCACTTCATCGAGAGGCTTCTCGCCATCGAACAGCATCGACGGGTACATCGGCAGGATCGCACCGGCACGCACGAACACCGGCAGCGTGGCCAGGTCCACCTGGCGGTCGAGCTGGCGGCCATCGGCGGCGGCCTGCACGCGGCGGCCATCCCAGTAGTCGATCCAGCCGCCGGCAGGCAGGTGGATGTCGCGGCGCCAGCCACGGCTTGCGGCCTGGCTGCGATACACCGGCGCCACCAGCAGGTCGCGGCCGAGCAGGAACTGGTACTTGTAGGTTTCATCCTGCGCATGCGGATCGCGCGGGTTGTCCCACATCAGGCCACGCACCGGCGGTGCGCCAGTCTGCGCAGCCTCGTGCACCAGCCCGTACATGTACGGGGTCAGGCGCATCTTCAACTTCAGGTAGTCGCGGTTGATGCTGCGGTAGGGCTCGTCGTACCACCACGGGTGCTTGCGCGCGTTCGACGACCAGCCGCTCATGCCCATCAGCACCGGGGTGAAGGCCTTCCACTGCAGGTCGCGGGTGAAGGTCTCGGCGCTGCCGCCGAAGATCGCATCGACGTCGCCGCTGGCGTAGGCCATGCCGGACAGGCCCGAACCGACCAGCGTCGGTACGTGCCAGCGGATGTAGTCCCAGCTGCTGCTCTGGTCGCCGGTCCATGCCACCGCATAGCGCTGGATGCCGGCCCAGCCCATCACCGTCCACAGGAACGGGCGCGAATCGGAATTGTCGAGGATGCCATTGAATGCCTGGCGGTTGGCGTCCATTGCGAACTGGTAGCCCTTGCCGGTCCAGGCCACGTCCAGCTTCTGCACGCGGCTGCCGGCCTTGCCCACTTCCCAGGCGATCTTGTCGACGCCGTTCTCCGTCCACAGACCGGTGCGGAAACCGTACTTGGCCAAGCCCTTCACCGTTTCCGGCAACTGCTTGTAACCGCAGCCGTAACCATCATTGGGCAGGATCCAGCCACCGGGCATGTCGTGGGCGCGGTACTGCTTGGCCACGCTGTCGATCACATCCGGGGTGGTGCCGGTCGGGCCGTCGCTCCAGCCTTCGGGCACGGTGCCGGGCTTCTTGCTGTTGTCGCCGTCGTTGTAGCAATCGGCATCGCCGTAGGACAGCGCCCAGCGCGCCACCATGTTGGGGCGGCCGGTCAGCTGGGTGTAGCGCTCGATCAGTTTCGGCAGGTCGGCGCCGACGAAGTAGTACGCATCGAAGCGGTCTTCGCGGTGCAGCAGCGTGGCCTGGTCGGCCTCGCGCAGATCGTAGCTGCCATCACTCCAGGTATTGCGCAGCATGCCCCAGCCACGGCTGCTCAGCAGCATCGGCGCCGGGCTGGGGCGGTCGCCCTCTTCCCAGCCGCCGGAGTAGGACACGTCCAGCTCGCGGCCCTTGAACTGGTAACGGCCGTTCTGCTGGCCGCCACCGTAATAGCCTTCATCGGCCTGCGAGGACAACACCTGCACGCTCTGCGTGGCATCCAGGTCCAGCGGCTGCAGCTCCTGCCAAAGGGCGGTGGGTTGGCCGTTGTCCAAGCGCTCCAGACGCAGGCGCAGCGGCTGCCGTTGTACATGCAGCACCAGTGCATCGGTGCGCACGCGGATTTCCTGCACGTCTTCTTCCAGCTGCGCCCGCACGTTCGCCTTGGGCTGCGGCAGTACGATCGGTGCGGCCTTGTCACCTGCACCGGTGAGCTTGCCGTTGCGGCCGGCCTGCACGCGGATGATGTCGGTGGCCGGCAGCTCGATGCGGATGCGCGCGCCCTTGTCGGTCTGCAGGTCCCAGCCCTGCACGCCGTCGCGGCTGTCGCTGGCGCTGACCGAACGCAGGTTGCCGACGGGCTCGGCCCGGGCCGGCATGGACGCCAGCATCAATGCCGGCAACAGGGCCAGCATCAGCGGCGAGCGACGAACGCAGATTTCCACGCGGACTCCCAACCCGTTCACCGGGCGTTTCGAAAGCGATTGGGCCGACTCTAGGGCAGCGATTCGAAAGATGTCAACAAATTGAAAGGAAAAAGGAAGATATATTCCATTGAAACGAAAGTTGTTGCGCCGCAACACTTTGTGTAAGCGCTTGCAGGCGCCTGTTAAGTATTGTGCGATACGGCATTCGGCTCGTTCTTTCGTTTTTCGGAGCACTCCACGGCGGGAAAAGTCATCCCCCCATTTTCTTTCTTTTTACTTTCGCTATTTGACATTTCGAAAGAAAACACAGATGGTGCGCTGGCCCAACTGGAACCTCCGAATGGACGTCACCCTGCTTTCCGATGTGTCCGCCTGGCAGCGCCTTGGCGGAGCCGATACCGCTACCGAAATCGCCCAGCAGCCTGCGCTGTGGGACGCCCTCGCACAGGACCTGTCGCGTGCCCGCGACCGCCTGCAGGCCTTCCTCGGCGACAGCCTCAACGATCCCAACCAGCGCGTGCTGTTCACCGGCGCCGGCAGCTCCGGTTTCATTGCCGAAATGGTGGCCGATGCCATCAACGCGCAATGGCCGGCCGATGTGCGCGTGGTGCATACCACCAGCCTGCTGACCCACCCGGCGCTGTACCTGCAGCGCGAGCGCCCGACCCTGCTGGTCTCGTTCGGCCGCAGCGGCTCCAGCCCGGAAAGCGTGGCGGCGGTGGACCGCGTGCGCAGCGACGTGGATGACGCGCGCTTCCTCGACATCACCTGCAATGCCGATGGCGAACTGGCCCGTCGTGGCGCCGGCCGTGCCGATACCTGCACCCTGCTGATGCCGTCGGCCAGCTGCGACCGCGCCTTCGCCATGACCAGCAGCCTGACCTGCATGCTGCTGGCCGCACTGACCGTGTTCGACCGCTCGCCGTGGGATGCGCGTGTGGCGCGCCTGAAGCAGATCGCCGCGCTGGCCCGCGAAGGCCAGGCGCAGTGGGATGCACCGGTGGCGGCGCTGGCACAGCGCCCGTTCAACCGCATCATCTACCTCGGCAGCGGCCCGCTGGAAGCGCTGGCACGCGAGTGCGCGCTGAAGGTGCTGGAACTGACCGCCGGCCGCGTGCTGGCGCTGGCCAACACCCCGCTGGGCTTCCGTCATGGTCCGAAGTCGACGCTGGATGGCAACACCCTGGTGGTGGTGCTGCGCAGCGTGCAGCCACTGGCGCGCCGCTACGAACAGGACCTGCTGGAAGAACTGCGCCGCGATGGCGTGGCCGGCCAGGTGCTGGCAATCGGCCCGCATTCGGACATCGGCGCCGACGACGAGTACACCCTCACCGTACCGGCACTGGATGATCCCTGGCTGGCACCGGTGTGGCTGGGCTTCGCGCAGCTGTTCGCGCTGCAGCGCTCGGCTGCGCTGGGCCTGACCCCGGACAACCCGTTCCCGGACGGCACCGTCAACCGCGTGGTCAAGGGCGTCACCATCCACCATGGCTGAGCTGATCGCCCACGCCTGCTACGGCATCGACATCGGCGGCACCAAGATCGAGCTGGTGGCGTGCGATGCGGCGATGCAGGTCACCTGGCGCCGCCGCGTGGCCACGCCGCAGGGCGACTACGACGGTTTCCTGCAGGCGGTGGTGACCCTGGTCGCCGAGGCCGATGCCGCGCTGGGCCGCAGTGATGCGGCGATCGGCATCGCCCTGCCCGGCGTGCGCGACCGCCGCAGCGGCCGCCAGCTCAGCGCGAACGTGCCGGCGTTGACCGGCCACAGCGTGGCGGCCGACCTGCAGGCGCGCCTGCAGCGGCCGCTGCATTTCGGTAACGACCTGCAGTGTTTTGCCCTGTCGGAAGCACACGGCGGTGCCGCTGACGGCTACCCCAGCATGTTCGGCGCCATCCTCGGCACAGGCGCGGGTGGTGGCTTCTGCCTGCACGGCCGCCTGCTGTCCGGTTTCAACGGGCTGGCCGGCGAATGGGGCCACTGGAGCGTGCCCGGTCATCTGCTGCAGCGCCACGGCCTGTCGCTGATCGACTGCGCCTGCGGCCTGCAGGGCTGCGTGGAGCGCTATGTGTCCGGCAGTGGCGTGGCGATGATCGAGCGTCACCTCGGTGGCAGCGCCGCCGACGCCAGCGCGGTGATCGCGCTGGCCGAAGCCGGCGATGCGCGCGCGCGCAAGGCGCTGGACATCCATCGCGACCTGCTCGGCCACAGCCTGGCCGCGCTGGTGCTGGCGCTGGACCCGCACGTGATCGTGCTCGGCGGCGGTCTTTCGCAGTACGCGCCGCTGTACCAGCAACTGCCCGACGCCATCGCCGCCCATCTATTCAAGGGTGTGCAGGTGCCACCGATCGTGCCGCCACGCTTCGGCGATGCCGGTGGCGCACGTGGTGCTGCCCTGCTCGCCTGCCAACCCTCGTTTTCCTGATGTCCGGAGCCTGACCATGTCCCCGTTGCAGACCCTGCTTGCCTCCCACCGCGCCGGTGCCAACGTCGGCCTGTACAGCGTCTGCTGCAGCAACGAGCAGGTGCTGCGCGCGGCCATGCACGTGGCGCTGGCACACGGCACCGTGCTGCTGATCGAGGCCACCTCCAACCAGGTCGACCAGTTCGGCGGCTACACCGGCATGACCCCGCCGCAGTACCGCGATTACGTGGGCACGCTGGCCGATGAGGAAGGCTTCCCGCGCGAACGGCTGATCCTGGGCGGTGACCACCTCGGCCCGAATGCCTGGCAGAAGCGCCCGGCCGCCGAAGCGATGACCCACGCGCGCGTGCTGATCGAAGCCTACGTCGCCGCCGGCTTCCACAAGATCCACCTGGACTGCAGCATGTCCTGCGCCGATGACCCGGTGCCGCTGCCCGATGCCATCGTCGCCGCGCGTTCGGCCGAGCTGGCCGAGATCGCCGAACGTACCGCCGCCGAGCACGGCCTGCCGCCGCCGGTCTACGTGATCGGTACCGAAGTGCCGATTCCCGGTGGCGAAGCCTCGCTGGCCGAAGGCCTGCAGGTAACCACGCCGGCCGCCGCCGCACAGACCCTGGCCATCCACCAGCAGGCGTTCGACACGCCGCAGCTGCGCGACGCGTGGCAGCGCGTGATCGCGATGGTGGTGCAGCCGGGCGTGGACTTCGACCACAGCAGCGTGCACGAGTACGACGCGACCGCCGCCAGCACGCTGGCCGGCTTCCTCGAACAGCAGCCGCGCATCGTGTTCGAAGCGCATTCCACCGACTACCAGCGCGAAAGCGGCCTGCATGCACTGGTGCGCGATCACTTCGCCATCCTGAAGGTCGGACCGGCGGCGACTTTCGCCTATCGCGAGGCGCTGTTCGCGCTGGCCGCGATCGAGGCCGAGCTGCTGCCGGCCGCGCAGTGCTCGCGCCTGCCGCAGGTGCTGGACGAGGTGATGCTGGCGCAGCCGAAATACTGGCAGTCCTACTACCAGGGCGATGAGGCGGCGCTGCGCCTGCTGCGCAGTTACTCCTTCAGCGACCGCTGCCGCTACTACTGGGGCGAGCCGGCGCTGGTGCAGGCGGTGCAGACACTGTTCGGCAACCTGGAGCAGCACGTGCCGCCGCTGGTACTGCTCAGCCAGCACCTGCCGGAGCAGTACCGCGCCGTGCGCGAGGGCAGCCTGGCCAACACCCCCACCGCCCTGGTGCAGCACCGTATCGGCCTGTGCCTGGGCGAATACGCCCGCGCCTGCAGCGCCAACCAGGCCGGCCCCCGCACGCAGAATGCGGGCTCGGCTGCCGGCGTTCCTGCGAACGGCTAATCTCTACCTTTTCCCGCGAAACCGAGAATGGCCATGCGCAACACCCGCTCCCGCCGGCAACAGATCCTGCAGCTGCTGATCGAGCATGGCTCGGTGCAGGTGGCCGATCTGGTCGAGCGCTTCGGCGTGTCGGCGGTGACCATCCGTGCCGACCTGACCCACTTCGAGTCGCAGGGCCTGGCCAACCGTACCCATGGCGGCGCCACGCTCGTTCGTACGCCGCCGCAGGAACAGGACATCCACGAGAAAGACGCGCTGAACCTGCCGCTGAAGGAATCGATCGGTGCGCGCGCTGCGCGCCTGGTGCAGCCCGGCGACAACATCATCATCGACTCCGGCTCGACCACGATGACCCTGGCCCGCCACCTGCGCGCGCATCGCGACGTGACGGTGATGACCAACGGCCTGAATATCGCCTGGGAACTGGCCAATGCCGCAGGCATCACCGTACTGCTGACCGGTGGGCTGCTGCGCCAGCAGTCGCTGTCGCTGCAGGGCAGCCAGGCCGAGGCCAGCCTCAATTCGTACAGCTTCGACACCCTGTTCCTGGGTGTGGACGGCCTGGACCTGCAGTTCGGCCTGACCACCCACGACGAGGCCGAAGCCCGCCTCAACCACCGCATGGTCGAGCGTGCGCGCCGCATCGTGGTGCTGACCGACGCCTCCAAGTTCGGCCGCGTCAGCCTGCACCGCATCGCCCTGCTGGATCAGATCCACGCCATCATCACCGACGCCGGCATTGACGACGCAACCCGTGAGGGGCTGCAGCGGCTGGGCATCGAAGTGATCATCGCCGAGCCCGCCGCATGACCGACACCCGCACTCTGCATGGCCGCATCCTCACCCCGCTGGGTTGGCGGCGCGGCCACGTCCACTTCGATTCGCAGGTGCGCCAGCTGCAGGTGGATGACCACAGCGGTGCTGACGACCTGCAGCTGCCGGTGATCCTGCCCGGCTTCATCGACCTGCATGTGCATGGCGCGGCCGGCGTGGACCTGATGCAGGGCGGCGACGTGGCACGCACCATCGCCCGCACCCATCTGCGCTTCGGTACCACCACGCTGCTGGCGACCACCATGACCGCCGGGCTGGACGAGATCGAGCACGCGCTGCAGGGCGTGGCCGCCACCATGGCGGCACCCGATGCAGACGCCGCCAGCATCGTCGGTGTGCATCTGGAAGGACCGTTCATCAGCCCGCAGCGTCTGGGTGCGCAGCCCAACCGCACGATCGAGGCGACGCTGGCACTGGTGCAGCAGCTGCATGCGCTGGCTCCGATCCGGGTGATGACGCTGGCCCCGGAAATCGGTGAGCACACCGCGCTGATTCCCGCGCTCTCGGCGATGGGCATCCGCGTGCAGCTAGGTCACAGCGCCGGTACCTACGAGGAAGGCGTGGCCGCGCTGCAGGCCGGTGCCTCCGGCTTCACCCACCTGTTCAACGGCATGACCGGCGTCGATCACTATCGCCCGGGCATTGCAGCGGCGGCGTTGGCACATGCGCAGTACGCCGAGATCATTCCCGACCTGCAGCACATCCACCCCGGCGTGATCCGCCTGGCCGCGCGCGCGATCCCGCGCCTGTACGCGGTGACCGACGCCACCGCCGCCACCGGCATGCCCGATGGCGAGTACGCGCTGGGCGAACAGCGCGTGCACAAGTGCGGCGGCTGCGTGCGCCTGGCGACCGGTTCGCTGGCAGGTAGTGCACTGACCATGGACCAGGCGCTGCGCAACCTGGTGCAAGTGGGCCTGGAGCTGGCCGATGCCTCGCAACGTGTTTCCACCTTCCCGGCGGACTACCTGGGCCTGGACGATCGCGGCCGCATCGCGCCCGACGCCCGCGCCGACCTGGTGGTGCTGGACGCCGAACTGCGCCTGCAGCAGGTGGTGGTTGGTGGGCGGGTAGTCGATTTGAACGCCGCAAACGCCTGATATCTGCGTTTTTGTAGAGCCGAAGGCAATGGCAGGAGCCATTGCCAACGTCGCTTGCGACGGCCCGGAGGGTGCCGATCAGGACGATCGGCATAGCCATGCTCGGCTCACCGCGCGAAGCGCGGCATGGAGAACCTCAATATCGGAACGGAAAGCAGCCGAGCATGGCTCGGCTCTACATGAAGCGCGCAAGCGCAATGCCTCAGCCACGCACCATCCCCGTTATTCCAGGAATACGCCGATGACCGCAGCCGCCGCACCTGCCGTACCCGCTTCCACCGCTCCGCGCTGGCCCGTACGCTACCTGCTCTTCATCGGCGGCCTCGGTGGCCTGCTGTATGGCATCGACATCGGCATCATCGCCGGCGCCCTGCCCTATCTTGAAGCGACTGCCAGCCACGCGTGGCAACTCAGCAGCCAGCAGCTCGGTTTTGTTGTGGCTGCGGTGCTGCTGGGCAGTGTGTTGTCCTCGCTGTTCGCCGGCATGATTGCCGACCTGATCGGCCGCCGCGGTGCGATGCTGCTGGCCGGGCTGCTGTTCACCGCCTCAATCCCGATCATGGCACTGGCCTCGGGCTACACGCCCCTGCTGCTCGGCCGGCTGCTGCAGGGCATCAGTGGCGGCCTGATCGGCGTGGTGATTCCGCTGTACCTGGCCGAAGTGCTCAGCCCCGAGCGACGCGGGCGCGGCGCGGCCATGTTCCAGCTGCTGCTGACCGTTGGCCTGGTGCTGGCTGCCCTGATCGGCCTCTACCACGCGCACGCCGTGGATGCCGCCGCCGAAGCCGTGCGCTCACTGCCGGTCGCGCAGCAGGCGCAGGAGCTGTTTGCGGTGAAGGACCACGCCTGGCGCACCATCTTCTGGACCTGCCTGGCGCCGGGCCTGCTGTTCTGCGCCGGCATCTTCTGGTTGTCCGAATCGCCGCGCTGGCTGGTGCGTCGCGGCCGCATCGATGATGCGCGCCGCAGCCTGCAGCGCGTGCTGCCCGCTTCGGAGGTGGAGCCGACGCTTGCACAGATCCAGGCACCGGAATCGAGCAGCGGCAGCGGCAAGCGCGACCCGCTGCTCAGCCGCCGCTACGTGGTGCCTTTCCTGCTCGCCTGCGTAGTGCTGGCCTGCACCCAGGCCACCGGCATCAACTCGGTGCTGGCCTACGCGGTGAACATTCTCAACCAGGCGGGCCTGTCCGGCTCGGTGGCCAATGGTGCCGATGTGGCGATCAAGCTGCTCAATGCGGTGATGACCGTGGTCGCGCTGCTGCTGGTCGACCGCAAGGGCCGCAAGTTCCTGCTGATGCTCGGCAGTGGCGGCATCTGCGTGGCCCTGCTGGCCGCCGCCACCCTCTTCTTCCAGGCCGAACGCGGTCGCACCGACGTGCAGCCGCAGCTGCAGGCGGCGGTCAGCGGCGATGGCCTGCAGCTGGTACTGGACGATACGCAGTGGCAGCGCTTGGGCGCTGGCATCGACAGCGAAGGCCGGCCGATGCAGCTGACCGTCTCCTACGCCTACGGTGACTTCACCAACGTGCGCGCCCTGCGCAGCGACAACCTGACCGACCGCGAGCTGCGCATCGAGCGCGCCGGCACCGTGCAGCCCGACAGCGTGATCGGCGCGTTCTTCCGCAAACTGCACCTGAACCCGTTCGCCGATCCGGCCGCTGCAGCGCAGGCGCCGCTGCGCATCGAACAGGCCCGCATCGGCCCGGTACCGCCGCCGGCGCATGGCTGGGCGGTGGCCGCCTGCATCCTGGTGTTCGTCGCGTTCTTCGCGGTTGGCCCCGGCGTCTGTGTGTGGCTGGCACTGTCGGAGCTGATGCCGAACCGCATCCGCTCCAACGGCATGAGCATCGCGCTGCTGATCAACCAGTTCGTGTCGACCACCATTGCCGCGATTTTCCTGCCCACGGTCGGCCACTACGGCTATGCCAGCATGTTCGTGTTCTGGGCGGCGTGCACCTTCGTGTTCTTCCTGGTGGCCGCGTTCTGGCTGCCGGAAACCAAGGGCAAGTCGCTGGAAGAAATCGAAGCACGGTTCGCCCGGTAGCGGTCGACCTTGGTCGACCTCCGCGCGCAGCGCGGGTTCATGGTGCGCCCGTCATTCGCCGGTGATGTGCCTGGCCAGTTCCCGCGCTTCGGCAACGCTGGACAAGCCGCTCAGCATCATCGATTCGCCGAACGGCCCCTGCACCGTCGCCACCATCAGCACGCGGCCATCCACGCTGATCGCCGCACGCTGGCCCACCAGTGCCGCGGTGCCATCGTGGATGCGCTGATGCGCCTCCGGCCGATAGCGGATCTGCAGGCCCGGCTGCTTGCCTTCATCCAGCACATAGCGCACATCGGCAATATCCGCGCTGCCGGCAATCGGCGGCTCGCGCAGGGCGAGGGTCTCGCCCTGCCACTGCGCCGGCGTACCCTTGCCCGCCGCATCGACCGCACTCAGGCGCACGTCCACGCCGGGGCGTGGCGCATGATCCTTGCCTGCCAACGCACCGGGCGTAGCGCCCGGCATGCATCCGGTCAGGGTCAACGCCATGCCCAGCAACAGGGGAAGCGCAGCCTTCACTTCAGCTTCCGCAGCTTGAACGCCACCAGCACCTGCAACAGCCCGTACAGCAGGCTGCCGATGCCGATCCACAGCGTGGTCACCGCAACGCCCGCATACGGGTTGGCCGCGAACAGCACGCCCAGCACCACCGCCAGCACGCCACTGAGGATCAGCAGCCACTCGCCCTGGATCTGCTTGCGCACGCGGATCGCGAACACGATGCGATAGATGCCGGCCACCAGCAGCCACGCTGCCAGAAACAGCACCAGCACGCTGGCGGTGGCCAGCGGATTGATCACCGCCAGGATGCCGAAACCCAGCGAGGCGATGGCATACAGCGCCAGCCAGCCACGCGAGGCACCGCTGCCGCCGCTGACCAGTGCGAACAGGCTGATGACACCTTCAACGATGGCCATCACACCCAGCGTCCATGCCAATGCCATGGCTGCAGACAGCGGCCAGCCGATGGCGACGATGCCAAAGCCCAGCGCAACCAGCCCATACAGCAGGAGGATCCACCAGCTGCGCCCAACCGCCGACAACAAGGGAGACAAGGGGGAATTCATGGCCACTCCTTCGATCCGGAACCGGGCTCATCCTAGCCCCTGGTGATGAAGAGGGCGATCACGGCGCCCGCGCGCAGACCCATACCCGCACCTCGTCCGCTCCCACCCACCGCAGCGTCTCCGCAACCTCCATCACCGTGCTGCCGGTGGTCATCACATCGTCCACCACGGTCAGTCGCGGCGGCACCGGACCACGTACATCGAACGCATCGAACAGGTTTTCCCTGCGCTGTTCGGCCGTACGCTCGGACTGCGGCGCGGTATGCCGCCGCCGGTACAGCCCTTGCCAGACCGGCATCGGCAGCAACCGGCATAGCTCGCCCGCCTGGTTGTAGCCGCGCTGGCGCAACCGGCGATTGTGCAGCGGAACCGGCACCAGTGGCGGACACCACCAGGGCGGCGGCGCGCGCTGCATCAACTGCGCGAGCAGGCGACCGGCGGCGAGATCCTGATGGAACTTGTAGCGCACCAGCAGCTGGTCGACCGGTGGCAGGTACAGCAGGCTGGCATGGGTAGCGGCCTGCGGTGGCGCTTCCTCGCGGCAGCTGCCGCAGACGATCAGGGCGTTGTCGGGCAGCGGCAATGCACAGCGCAGGCAGGCGCGGCCGGCCCACGGCAGGTCGGCAAGGCAGGCGCGGCACAGGTCAAGATCATCGTGGCCCGGGTCGCCGCAGACCAGACACCGCAGTGGCAGGAGCACGCGAAGCAGCACTGCGGGCCAATCCGCCGGTAGAGGGAGGTAGGCAAGAGGCATACCCCAACCTGTCCGCGCAGCGATGCCGGAACCATCACCGGCAACCACACCGGACGGTCAGGAAAGCGGACGCAGTGCTGTCGGCCGTCTCATCGGGTCAGTCACGCAGCGATGCCCGCCAAGCCACCAGGGCGGCGGCGGCACGCTGGGTCCTGTACTCATCCGGATTGACGCCCATCTCATTGCGCGCCATGCCGGCAAGGGCCATACACAGTTCCTGTTCGCCTGCACCGCGCAGGAGCTGGGACTCGATGCGATCTGCATAGGCGGCGTACTCGCCACGGCAGTCCGGATTGGCCTGGATGCCTATTGGATCCCAAACATAGTGCAGGACTTCATCCACCGCTCGGCCCAGTGCACCGCGCCTGCGGTCTGCCGTCTGACCGACCTCCTTCCAGTGTGGCGTGTTGTGCAGTGCCTCGAACGGCATCGGCACCGGCGATAACAGGTAGGAGATACCGTCTTCGTCCTGCTTGACGTGCCAGACGCCAATTCCGACATCCGCCATGTGCTCCGACAGCGGGAAAACGAAGGCAGGCAGCCACAACAGCTCGATGCGGCCATCTCCCTGCCAGCCCAGTGCGGTGAACATCCCGGCTGCGGTCTCCCGGTAGGCCTGCGCGGCAGGCTCGCCGACCAGTTGCCCCGGATCCAGCATGAACACCCGGTTGTCGATGTACTCGACCACGCTGCCATGGAACTCGCGCAAGCGCTCGGGCGGGTAATCGATGACCTGTTCAGGGGCGATGGTGTAGCTCATTTCGTGAAATCCTTTCCGCTGGGAGGCGAGTGTGGCGCGACGGCGGGCATCATCAACAACTCCGCCAACCCGCGATAGATCGGCACGCGGCACACCAGCCCGGACACGCCACGAGCGATCAGCACCGTGGCCAGGATCGGCAGCAGCAGATCGCCGCTGTCGGTCAGCTCCAGCGAAATCACCGCCGAGGTCAGCGGTGCCTGGGTGACGCCGGTCAGATAGGCGCACATGCCTAACAGTACAAATGCACGCGGGTCCACGCCAGGCATCAACACCGCCAGGTTGTGGCCAAGGCCGGCACCGACCGCCAGCGCCGGCGAGAACAGGCCGCCGGGAATACCGGCCACGTACGATGCGAGATTGGCCAGCAGCTTCATCAAACCAAATTCATGGCCCACCATCGCCTGCCCCTGCACCAGGCTGCGCGCCTGTTCGTAGCCGGTGCCGAACGCACCTTCACCGAAGACCAGGGCCAGCAGTACCACCACCAGGCCGCAGCCTGCGGCCAACAGAACCGGATGTCGCTGCCGCAACTGGCCCAGCCAACGTGGGCGGCCCGCCGCACTCGCCAGCACCGCACGCGCGAACAAGCCTCCGAGCAGCCCGGCCACCACGCCACACAGCAGGATCGCCAGCCAGCCCTGGCCCAGCGGTAGCCGCGCGCTTACATGGCCGAAATAGGTGTAGTTGCCCAGCAGGCCCAGCGACACCACGCCGCCCACGATCACCGCGGTCAGCAAGGTGCCGGAGAAACGATGCTCGAAGCGGCCGCTGAGCTCTTCGATGGCGAAGACGATACCGGCCAACGGCGTGTTGAACGCCGCCGCGATGCCTGCCGCGCCACCGGCCAGCAGGAAGTGCGAGAGCTCGCGCGGGTCCTTGAAGCCGAACCAGCGGCCGAACAGGTACATCAGGCTGGCACCCACATGCACCGTCGGGCCCTCGCGCCCGACCGACGCGCCGCCAAGCAGCGACAACGAGGTCAGCAACAGCTTGCCGGCCGAGACCGCAGGCGAAAGATTGGTCCTGCGAAACAACTCATCCGGCTTGTCCAACGCGGCGATGACCTGCGGAATGCCGCTGCCCCGCGTGGGCTTCAGCACGCCCGCGGTCAACCAGGCCAACAGCGCGAAGATGCCGGGCGTAAGCAGCAGGGCCCACCACCGCGAGTGCGCGGTGATGCGCTGGAACAGATGGAAGGCCGCGTCGCTGGCCTTGGCGAACAGGATGGCCACCAGTGCCACGGCCACGGCGCCGCCCCAGAGCGCGGCACGGCGGCGCCAGGCCTCGCTGAGAACCAGCGCGGTGATGCGGCCGCGGAGGCGATGGAGATCAGTCATGGGGCAGAGTCTGCGCGCCAGCGCTTTGGTTGGGCAGCGGCCACTGTGGCCGAAGGCCTTGCAGGATGTGGTGAATACGCTCACGCGCCGGGAACCGCATGCTTTGGCAGCAATGGCATGCCGTCCCACATGCGTGAAGGCCGGCCGATTCCTGCCGGGTTCGTCCACCGCGCCTCGTGGAGGTAGCATTGCAGCCGCTGCCCTCTGGGGAGGGGTGCAGCTCCGCCGGCAACGAAAGGCCGCCACCGCTCGTCATCGCGGTAGCGCTTGCCAGCACCTGCGTGCCGACATCTGCGTGAATTGCTTCGTTCTCGACATCCTCAATGACAATGGAGTGTGAGATGAATGCCTACGACCCGCTGGATCACATCATCCATCTTCGTGATGGCACGCTGCAGGAATCAGACCTTCGCCGGATTGTCGGTCGCGCGCTGCAGGCTAGGTCACCTTCCGGAATCGTCATCCATGTACATGGCGGCCGCGTTTCGCAGAAGCGTGGACGGCGCATCGCAGAAACCCTGCATGACCCCTATGTGCGGGCACAGGCCTACCCCTTGTTCTTCGTCTGGGAAACGGGTGACATCGAAGCTCCGTTGAACAACCTGGGCGAGATCCTGGGTGCAGTACTCGCCAAACTGCTCTTCAGGAAAGTCCAGGACAAGATCCTTGAAAAGCTCGGCGGTGAACAGGCATTCACGCCCGGCATGAAGATCCTCAACGCCGCGCCACACGACGAGGAGAGCCTTTCGGCAGATCTCGCACAGGAGTTCGCTGAAGATCCCGAGGTGAACCAGGCCCTTGCCGAGGCCCGGGAGGATTACAGGGAGGCGACGCTGACGCCCGTAAACAAGATGCTGGCACATGAACCGCCAGCCGAACACGCGGCCATCGTCAACGAGCGCACGGCAATGGAACTGTTTGGCACTCCGTCACCCAACAAGGCCGTAGCATTGAACTGGATCGCGCTGGCCATCAAGGTGGCCAGACTGGTGATACGCGTTTGGCAACGCCAGCACAGTGGCCGGGGCCGGCCAGGTGCCGTCTCCGCCGTGATCGTGGAAGAAGTACTGCGAGAGTTCTATCTCGATGACGTGGGGCGCATCGGCTGGTGGAATCCCATGAAGAAGGATGCACAGGATTCATTCGACGGCCCGGCATCGGGTGGCGTCAGATTCCTGCGCGAGCTGCACAGGCAGTTGCAGTCCGAAGCCTCTGTTCCCCGCATCACGCTCGTCGGCCACAGCGCCGGCAGCATCTTCCTGTGCGAGCTGTTGGACCAGGCGGCGCAGATCCTTCCGGATCTGAAGTTCGACCTTATTCTCGAAGCGCCTGCGGTGACGTGTCGTCGGTTCGCGCGTGCCATCTCGAAGCACGAGGACCGAATCGGGAGGTTCCGGCAATTGGCGATGAAGGATGCCGACGAAGCCAACGAGCGCTCACTGTTCTTTCCCGGTTCGCTGCTCTACATCGTGTCCAACATCTTCGAAGATGCTGCCGATGAGCCTCTGCTCGGCATGGAGCGCTTCTTCACCCGGGAGAACGTCTATCGCAACTCTGCGGCGTGGGCAGACATCTCGGCCTGCCAGGCGTTCTTCGCCCGGAAGGGAAAAAGCGCGGTGAGCTGGTGGACCCTTGATGACCTCAATGCCGACCAGCGCGAAGGTTGGGGCCACGGCTACTTCGATGACGGTCCCTTCATCCTCGGCAAGGTGACCGCGTTGATCAGCGAAACACCGCACACGCCTTGATGCCGATCACTTTTCGCGCTCGACGACAGAAGCAACGCTCCGGGCGGGATCGCCCGGAGTGCAAACACTGTAAACCATGTGAACATGAATATTGTTGACAGCCTGCGCACGCCCACCCACACTGCCGCCCTCGCTCCACTCGTACCCAAGGTCCCGCCATGGCTGCCGCCATCCGCCACGACTGGCAACACGACGAACTGCAGGCGCTATTCGATCTGCCGTTCCCCGAGCTGCTGTTCCGCGCCGCAGCGGTCCATCGCGAGCACTTCGACCCGTCGCAGGTGCAGGTTTCCACGCTGCTGTCGGTGAAGACCGGCGGCTGCCCGGAAGACTGCGCGTACTGCCCGCAGGCGCAGCGCTACAGCACCGGGGTGAACGCGCAGAAGCTGATGGAGACCGACGCGGTGCTGGCCAAGGCACGCCAGGCCAAGGCCGCCGGTGCCTCGCGCTTCTGCATGGGTGCCGCGTGGCGATCGCCGAAGGACCGCGACATTCCGAAGGTGGCGGCGATGATCGCCGGGGTGAAGGCACTGGGCCTGGAGACCTGCGCCACGCTGGGCATGCTCAGCGGCGAGCAGGCGCGTGCGCTGAAGGATGCGGGCCTGGACTACTACAACCACAACCTCGACACCGCGCCGGACTACTACGATTCGATCATCCACACGCGCCAGTACCAGGACCGTCTGGATACGCTGGAGCACGTGCGCGATGCCGGCTTGAAGACCTGCTGCGGTGGCATCGTCGGCATGGGCGAGACGCGCGCGCAGCGCGTCGGCCTGCTGCTGGCGCTGGCCTCGCTGCCGGCACATCCCGATTCGGTGCCGATCAACAAGCTGGTACAGGTGGCGGGCACGCCCCTGCATGGCAGTGCCGAACTGGACCCGTTCGAGTTCGTGCGCATGATGGCGGTGGCACGCATCGCCATGCCGCGCTCGATGGTGCGGCTGTCGGCCGGGCGCGAAGCCATGAGCGACGAACTGCAGGCGCTGTGTTTCCTTGCCGGTGCCAATTCGATCTTCTACGGCGACAAGCTGCTGACCACCGGCAACCCGGAGAGCGAGCGCGACCTGGCGCTGTTCGCGCGGCTGGGACTGCAGCCGATGTCGGTGCAGGTGGATGCCGAGGGCCACGACCACGGCGGCACCGTGCACGCCGATATCAGTGCCGATACGCCCGGCTGTGGCTGCGCTCACGCGGCCTGAGACGGGCCGCAAGCAGGCGCCGCGGCAACGCGCTACCCTAGCCGCCCCGTCGACGCATTCAGCCACCATGGCCCGCCCCGACCTGACCGCCCGCCTCCACGCCCAGCGCGCCCTGCGCGATGCCCAAGGCCGTCGCCGCCCGCGACGCACGGTCAGCCGTCGTGATGGCGTGCGCCTGGAAGTGGACGGCCAGTGGCTGACCGGCTTCTGCAGCAATGATTACCTGGGCCTGGCCCAGCAGTTCAGCGTGGTCAATGCGCTGCAGGATGCTGCCGCGCGCGAAGGTGCTGGCGCTGGTGCCTCGCACCTGGTCTGCGGCCACCACGCCCTGCACGAGGCACTTGAACGCGAAGTGGCCGAGTGGCTGGGCTATCCGCGTGCGCTGCTGTTCGGCAGTGGCTTCGCAGCCAACCTGGCGGTGCAGCAGGCATTGCTGAGCGAAGAGAACGATGTCTGCGTGCAGGACAAGCTCAACCACGCCAGCCTGCTCGATGCGACGCGGTTGGCCGGTGCACGCCTGCGCCGCTATCCGCATCTGGATGCAGAAGGCGCGATGCGTCAGCTCAAGCACGCGCCCGATGGCGCGGCGATGCTGGCCACCGATGGTGTCTTCAGCATGGATGGCGACATCGCACCGCTGCGTGCATTGTCGCTTGTGGCACGCCTGCAGCAGGCGCTGTTCTACGTCGATGACGCGCACGGCGTGGGCGTGGTCGGTGATGGCCGTGGTGCCGTGGCCGCCGCCGGGCTGGGCGTGGACGACGTACCGCTGCAACTGGTCACGCTGGGCAAGGCACTGGGCGGTTCCGGTGCACTGGTACTGGGCCGTGACGACCTGATCGAGCATCTGGCCGAAACCGCGCGCCCGTACATCTACACCACCGCCGTGCCACCGGCGATGGCCGCTGCGGCGCTTGAAGCAGTGCGCCTGGCGCGCCGCGACCACTGGCGCCGCACCAAACTGACCGACCTGATCGCGCTGTTCCGCAGTGAAGCACGTCGCCACGGCCTGGACCTGATGGCTTCGGAAACGCCGATCCAGCCGCTGCTATGTGGTGATGATCATACCGCCGTGGCGATGTCCACGACGCTGGAACAGGCCGGCTGGCTGGTCGGCGCAATCCGCCCACCGACGGTGCCGGAAGGCAAGGCACGCTTGCGCGTCACCCTGTCCGCACTGCATACGCCGGAACAGGTGCGCGGCCTGGTGGAGGCCATCGCCAGCGCGCGCGACCGCGTGACCCTGGCCGTGCGTGAAGCCGCGCCACCGCCGCTGCCCGCTTTTGCCTGAGTTCCGTGTCGTTGCCCATGCATATTGAAGTGACCGGCCGTGGGCCGGACCTGGTTCTGATCCACGGCTGGGCCCTGCAGGGCGGTGTGTTCGCACCACTGGTGCAGCGCCTGGCGGACCAGTTCACCCTGCACCTGGTAGACCTGCCCGGCCATGGCCACAGCCGCGAGGACACCACGCCGCTGCGCCTGCCGTTCGTGGTCAATGCCATTGCTGCGGCCACGCCGCCGGCGGTGTGGTGCGGCTGGTCGCTGGGCGGCCTGTTCGCGCTGCATGCTGCCGCGACGCTGCCGAAGGTGCGCGGGCTGGCGATGATCGCGGCCACGCCGCGCTTCGTGCGTGGCGAAGACTGGCCGCACGCGGTGGAACCGGCGGTGTTCGAACAGTTCGGGCGCGAGCTGGCCAGCGACTTCGGTGGCACCCTGGAGCGCTTCCTGGCGCTGGATGTGATGGGCTCGGCACACGCCCGCGAGGAGCTGCGCACGCTGCGCCAGCGCCTGGTCGAGCGCGGTGCACCCACCGAACGCGCCCTGCTGGAGGGCCTGCGCCTGCTGGAAAGCACCGATCTGCGCGGCGCGCTGCCGACGCTGGGCAGGCCCAGCCTGTGGATCGCCGGCCAACGCGACCGGCTGGTATCTCCGGCGGCGATGCAGGCCGCCGCGGCACTGACCCCGGGCGGGCAGGCGCTGACCATCGCCCACGGCGGCCATGCGCCCTTCCTCGGCCATGCCGACGAGGTTGCCGCCGCCCTGCAACACTTCGTTGCCGGCCTGTCACCGGCCGATGGCGGACAATGAGCGCCTTCCGAATTCCGCAGGACTGACACATGGATCTGGGTATCAATGGCCGCTGGGCACTGGTCTGCGGCGCAAGCAAGGGGTTGGGCCTGGGCTGCGCGCGTGCGCTGGTGCGCGAGGGCGTCAACGTGGTGATCGTGGCCCGCGGTGAAGCCGCCCTGCAGGCCGCCGCTGAAGAGCTGCGCGCGCTGGCCGGTGCCGCCGAGGTGCGCGCGGTCGCCGCCGACGTCACCACCGAAGCCGGCCGCGTCGCGGCGCTGGCCGCATGCCCGCAGGTGGACATCCTGGTCAACAACGCCGGTGGCCCGCCGCCCGGTGATTTCCGCAATTTCGAGCGTGACGACTGGATTGCCGCGCTGGACGCCAACATGCTGGCGCCGATCGCGCTGATCCGCGCCACCGTCGACGCGATGATCGAGCGCGGCTTCGGCCGTATCGTCAACATCACCTCGTCGGCGGTGAAAGCCCCGATCGATTTCCTGGCGCTGTCCAACGGCGCGCGCAGTGGCCTGACCGGTTTCGTCGCCGGCCTGTCGCGCCGCACCGTGGCCCACAACGTCACCATCAACAACCTGCTGCCCGGCCAGTTCGACACCGACCGCCTGCGCGCCAACTTCGCCCACAGTGCGGGCAAGGACGGCGATGCTGGCGAAGTGGCCGAACGCCGCCGCCAACAGATTCCCGCCGGCCGCTTCGGCACGCCGGACGAGTTCGGCGCCGCCTGCGCCTTCCTGTGCAGTGCGCAGGCCGGTTACCTCACCGGGCAGAACCTGCTGATCGACGGCGGCGCCTACCCCGGTACGTTCTAAGAGACTTTCGCAATGCCGTCCCACTTCGATGCCCGCCACGTCCGCCGCGCGTTCGCGCGTGCCGCCAGCAGCTACGACGCCGCCGCCGCCCTGCAGCGCGAGGTGCAGTCGCGGCTGATCGAATCGCTGGACTACCTGGAAGCACGCAAGCCCGAGGTGGTGCTGGACATCGGCGCGGGTACCGGCCATGCCAGTGCGTTGATGAAAAAGCGCTGGCCGAAGGCGCAGGTGATCGCGCTGGATGTGGCGCTGCCGATGCTGGACCAGGCCAAGCGCCAGGCCGGGTGGTGGAAGCCGTTCCAGCGCCTGTGCGGTGACGCCGCCGCGCTGCCGCTGGCCGACAACAGCGTGGATGTGATCTTCAGCAACCTGTGCCTGCAGTGGGTGGACGACCTGCCGGCGGTGTTTGCCGGATTCCGTCGCGTACTCAAGCCGGGCGGCCTGCTGGTGTGTTCCACCTTCGGCCCGGAAACCCTGATCGAACTCAACGAGGCATTCGCGGCCGCCGATGACCGCCCGCACGTGAGCCGCTTCGCGCAGATCGCCCAGTTCGGCGATGCGCTGATGATGGCCGGCTTCCGCGACCCGGTGCTGGACCGCGACCTGTTCACCCTGACCTACGACGACCTGCCGTCACTGATGCGCGAACTGCGTGCGATGGGCGCGACCAATGCACGGGTGGACCGACGCCACACGCTGACCGGGCGTGGCCGTTTCGCCGCTGCGGCAGCGGCGTATGAACCGATGCGCCGTGCCGACGGCAAGCTGCCCAGCAGCTGGGAAGTGATCTATGCGCACGCCTGGGCACCGGACCCGGGCGCGCCGATCCGCGAAGGCGGGCATGACGTGGCCGCGGTGCCGGTGTCGGCGATTCCGATCCGGCGCAAGCAGAGCTGATCGTCCGGTAGTGCCGGCCGCTGGCCGGCAACTTCATGATTCCATGCTGGGCATCTGCCGGCCAGCGGCCGGCACTAACGCATTCCACACCGCACGCGAATCGCTCTGGTAGGTGCCAACCT
Organism: Stenotrophomonas sp. 80084_Sma; assembly: GCF_056481995.1. Taxonomy (NCBI): domain Bacteria; kingdom Pseudomonadati; phylum Pseudomonadota; class Gammaproteobacteria; order Lysobacterales; family Lysobacteraceae; genus Stenotrophomonas; species Stenotrophomonas sp. 80084_Sma. The sequence goes on from NZ_CM151177.1 coordinate 4,541,225, forward strand.
TGGTTGGCACACCCCATCAGATCGCGGTGCCGCCAGCAGTGTGCCGACCAAGGTCGGCACCTACCAAAGGCGGGTATGGGCCGGCACGTGAACCGGGTAGCGCCGGGCCATGCCCGGCGAGCGCAGCGGCACCCTCAGGTATTGGCCGGCGAACTCAGCGGCGGGCGCACCAGGTCGCGGTGGAAGAAATAGATTTCCTGCACCAGGAAGCGCCAGCTGGTGTGGAAGCTGCGGAAGCGCGTGCTGGGCGTGGACGAGGCCAGCGCATCGATGCCCAGCGCCTTGCTCAGGCGCAGCGCGCGCGCCATGTGCAGCGGATCGCTGACGATGATCACCCGGTGCAGGTCGCGCTGGTCCATCAGCCGCTTGGCTTCAACCAGGTTCTGCACGGTATTGCGCGAGGCGGTTTCGATCAGGATCGCATCGTCCGGCACGCCATGTTTCAGCGCATAACGCCGCGCCACCTGCGATTCGGAAAAACGCGCACCGGTGCCACCGTAGCCGCCGGTGAAGATCAGCAGCGGCGCGTACTGGGCCTCGTACAGGTCCAGCCCATGCCGGATACGCTCTTCGAACACCGGTGACGGCTTGGCGTCATAGGCGGCCGCACCCAGCACGATGATGGCGTCGGCCTTGGCGGCCTGGTCACGCTCGCCGACCCAGACGATCCAGGCAGTCACGCCCAGCAGCCAGATCACCAGCAGGACAAACAGCCGCCACAGCCAGCCCAGCAGGCCGGTGCGAGGCCGCTGCCGGTCGCGGCTCAAGGCGACCCCCAGCGCAGCGCTGGCAGGTCGACGTTGCCGCCGGACAGCACCAGGCCCACGCGCAGTCCGGAGAAACGTTGCGGCTGCGCCAGCACCGCAGCCAGCACGGTGGCCGAGGACGGCTCAACCACCTGCTTGAGCACCTCCCACAGCAGGCGCATCGCGGCCATCGTCGCCGCGTCATCGACCACGATCACCTCGGCACTGGCCGCGCGCAGCAGTTCGAAATTGGGCGCGCCGATCAGAGTACGCAGGCCATCGCAGATCGTGTCCGGGGTGAACGCGTCCTGGCGCTCGCCAGCGGCCAGCGAGCGCGCGGTATCGTCGGCACCGGCCGGCTCGGCCAGCACCAGACGGGTCTGCGGGCTGGCGTGCTGCAGCGCCAGCGCAGTGCCGCTGGCGAGGCCGCCGCCGCCCACCGGCACCACCAGCACGTCGAACGGGCCGTCGCTGTGCAGCAGTTCCAGGGCGGCGGTGCCCTGTCCGGCCATCACCGCCGGATTCGTATAGGGATGAACCAGGGTCGCACCGGTGTCGGCCTGCACTTTGGCGCAGGTGGCCTCACGGTCGGCAATGGTCGGCGGGCAGTGCCAGAGCGTGGCGCCATGCCGGGCAATATTGGCCAGCTTGGCCGCCACCGCGCCTTCCGGCACCACCACATGGCAGGGAATGCCACGGGTGCGCGCGGCCAGCGCCAGGGCGGCGCCGTGATTGCCAGAGGAGTGGGTGACCACGCCGGCACTGGCGGAATCAGCCTCCAGCGACCACACCGCGTTGCAGGCACCGCGGAACTTGAACGCACCACCACGCTGCAGGTGCTCGGCCTTGAAGGCCAGCTGTGCCCCGGCCAGCGCATCGAGCGTGTGCGAGCGCAGCACCGGGGTCACGCTGGCATGCGGGGCGATCCTCGCGGCAGCAAGCAGGACGTCGTCGGCGCGGGGCAACAGTGAATCGCTCATGACGCAAGATTAACGTATGCCCCCGCGCTGGCGACCGGGACACAGGTCATGCCAGCATGCAGCCCTACGCCTCCATTCATCCTGGCCGGCGGAATTAAGGGCCGATTCAACGCTGGCGCCAGAAGCTGACTGCACACCCGTCCTCTGGGGGGACCCACCATGAAAATGCGCCTGATGCTTGCCGGTGGCCTGTTGCTGGCCCTGACCGGCTGCACCACCTACGACTATGTCGGCGGCGGCCGCAGCGGCAGCTACTACCACGGTGCGCCGTCGGTGGAATACCGCTACCCGGCCGGCTATCCCTACAACTACGGCCCCTACTACGGTGGCTATGGCGGCTACTACGGCGGCTACGGCAACCCGTATTACTCGCGCCCGATCTACCGTCCGCCGCACAACCACCGCCCGCCGCCGCGTCCGGGCAATGGCGGCGAGCACCGTCCGCCGCCGCCGTCGCGTCCGTCGTACAACGGGGGGTCGCCGTGGCGGAACATGGACTCCATGCGCCGCCCGCCGCAATCGAACGCCCAGCCGTCGGCGCCCCCGCCGCAGGCCCGTCCGGCACCGGCACCGAGTGCGCCGAGGATGAACGGTTCCCCCTGGCGCAATATGGATCGTGCGACGCAGCGCACAGTTGAGCGCTGAACCGTCTTGCATTTCACACGGTCTAAGCCGCAATCTACGCGGACAGTGACGGCCCGCGTCACAAAGTGACAAAAACGACACGGGCCGCCGCAAAAAGCTCTACGTCGATATCCGACAGGAACATCTGGATCCCCCCTGTTCCGGCCCTGTCGGATGTCGGCACCTCTGAAAACAGACGGCCCCGCAATGCGGGGCCGTTTGTTTTGTTGGGTCGCCAACCGGCGAGGGCCCCAGCATCAGTAGCTCCACGCCATGCGTGGATGGCGCCTTCCCGACAACCGCAAAAAAACAGGGCCGGACAGTCCCCCGACTGCCGGCCCTCTGCTCCCCCACCGTGCGCCTGTACCGGCCCCTGTTCCAATTCCGGTCACGGGCGCCTACGGCGCCAGCCACGGTGGGTGCTATTGGGTTATCTGCAAAAATCCTGCCAACTTTAGGGCTGATTTCGGCGCTGGCCGGCCGGCGGCGACGTCCCGGCCCCGAATGGCGCTAAAATCGCCACCCCGGCGCCGCCTCCGGCCGCGCCCGCCCCCAGCTGAACAGCCCCCATGAATCCGTCCTTCCATCGTTACGACGTCATCGTCATCGGCGGTGGCCACGCCGGCACCGAAGCCGCGCTGGCCGCGGCCCGCACCGGCGTGCGCACCCTGCTGCTGACCCACAACATCGAAACGGTGGGTGCGATGAGCTGCAACCCGGCCATCGGCGGCATCGGCAAGGGCCACCTGGTCAAGGAGATCGACGCCCTCGGTGGTGCGATGGCGCATGCCGCCGACCGCGCCGGCATCCAGTGGCGCACGCTCAATGCCTCCAAGGGCCCGGCCGTGCGCGCCACCCGCTGCCAGGCCGACCGCAACCTGTACCGCATGGCGATCCGCGCCATCGTCGAAGGCCAGGCCAACCTGACCGTGTTCCAGGCCGCCGTGGACGACCTGGTCATCGAAGGCGACGCCGTGCGCGGGGTCATCACCCAGACCGGGCTGCGCTTCGATGCCGAGGCCGTGGTGCTGACCGCCGGCACCTTCCTGGCCGGCAAGATCCATGTCGGCCCGACCCAGTACGCCGCCGGCCGCATGGGCGACCCGCCGGCCACCACACTGGCCGCGCGGCTGCGCGAGCGCCCGTTCCAGGTGGACCGCCTGAAGACCGGCACGCCGCCGCGCATCGATGGCCGCTCGCTGGACTACAGCGTGATGGACGAGCAGCCCGGCGATTCGCCGCGGCCGGTGATGTCCTTCCTCGGCTCGGTGGACGAGCATCCGCAGCAGGTCAGCTGCTGGATCACCCACACCACTGAACAGACCCATCAGATCATCCGCGACGCGCTGCACCGCTCGCCGCTGTACAGCGGCCAGATCGAAGGTATCGGCCCGCGCTACTGCCCGTCCATCGAGGACAAGGTGGTGCGCTTCGCCGAGAAGGCCAGCCACCAGATCTTCGTCGAACCCGAAGGCCTGGGCATCGTCGAGATCTACCCCAACGGCATCTCCACCTCGCTGCCGTTCGACGTGCAGCTGGAGATGGTGCGCAGCATCCGTGGCTTCGAGAACGCACACATCACCCGCCCCGGCTACGCGATCGAGTACGACTTCTTCGACCCGCGCGGGCTGAAGGCCTCGCTGGAGACCAAGCTGGTCAACGGCCTGTTCTTCGCTGGCCAGATCAACGGCACCACTGGCTACGAAGAGGCCGCCGCGCAGGGCCTGCTGGCTGGCCTCAACGCCGCACGCCAGGTGCGCGGGCTGGACGGCTGGTGCCCGCGTCGCGACGAGGCCTACCTGGGCGTGCTGGTGGATGACCTGATCACCCACGGCACCAACGAGCCGTACCGCATGTTCACCAGCCGCGCCGAGTACCGCCTGCAGCTGCGCGAGGACAATGCCGACCAGCGCCTGACCCCGACCGGCCGCGAAATGGGCCTGGTGGATGATCGCCGCTGGAGCGCGTTCGAGACCAAGCAGGCCGCCGTCGCTGCCGAGCGCGCACGCCTGGGTGCGCTGTGGGCAACCCCGGCCAATGCACTGGGCCGCGAAGTGAACGAGACACTGGGCGTGGCGGTCAGTCGCGAGACCAATGTGCTGGACCTGATCAAGCGCCCCGAGCTGGATTACGCCAAGCTGATGCAGGTGCCCTCGCTGGGCCCAGCGGTGGCCGATGGCAAGGTCGCCGAGCAGGTGGAGATCGGCGTGAAGTACGCCGGCTACCTTGACCGCCAGCGCGAGGAGATCGAGCGCCAGCAGCGGCACGAAGCCACGCCGATCGCTGAAGCCTTCGATTACGCGACGGTGCGCGGGCTGTCGGCCGAAGCGCTGCAGAAGCTGGAGCGCGTACGCCCGCAGACCATCGGCCAGGCACAGCGCATTCCGGGCATGACCCCGGCAGCGATCTCGCTGCTGCTGGTGCATCTGGAGCGCGCACGCCGGGGACGCGTGGCATAACACGAGCGCGATAGATGCCATCCACGCATGGCGTGGATCTACTGCAATGCTGCGCGCGATCCGCTGTTCCGCATACAGCATCGGCTACAGCTACGAACCGTAGCGGGTAGTGCCGGCCGCTGGCCGGCAACCGCAGAACTCCAGACATGACCTTGAGGTTGCCGGCCAGCGGCCGGCACTACCCTGCGGTGCGCGCGCGGCGTGCAGACCACGCAGGTATCATCGTCGTGAACGCCCTGATTTCCGGAGACTTCGATGAACCCGCTGCGCCCCTTCCGCGACAAGATGCCCGTCCTCGGCGAACGCGTGTACATCGATCCGGCCTGCACCATCATCGGCGACGTGGAGCTGGCCGATGACGTGTCGGTATGGCCGGGCACGGTCATCCGCGGCGACGTCAACCATGTGCGCATCGGTGCACGCACCAACGTGCAGGACGGCACCATCATCCACGTCAGCCACCACAGCCCGTACAACAAGGCCGGCTACCCGACCCTGATCGGCGAAGGCGTGACCGTTGGCCACGGCTGCATCATCCATGCCTGCACGATCGGCGATTACAGCCTGATCGGCATGGGCGCCTGCATCCTCGATGGCGCCCGCGTGGAGCGCCATGGCTTCGTCGGCGCCGGTGCGGTGATCGGCCCCGGCAAGGTGGTGGGCGAAGGCGAGCTGTGGGTCGGCAACCCTGCACGACCGGCACGCACGCTCAGTGACAAGGAGATCGAGGCGCTGCATTACTCGGCCGACCACTACGTGCGGCTGAAGGACGAATACCGGGGCTGAGCCCCCGACGCTGCCATGCGGCTCTGCTAAAGTCTTGGCCCGACCAGGACCTGTCGAGACCCCCATGCCTGTGGCTGCCCGCCGGAGAGGACTCCGGCGCCCACAACGAAGGCCATCGCGCTGATGGCCGCACCGATGCTCGATACCTACCGCGAGGTGGTGACGCCGGAGGGTGTGCCGCTGCAGTTGCCTGCCGCCGGCCCGGTACCGCGGGCGATGGCCTGGCTGGTCGATCTTGGCGTGCGCATCGCGGCACTGGTGCTGGTGTCCATTCCGCTGGCGCTGCTGGACAAGTTCGGCTCCGGCCTCTACCTGGTGCTGATGTTCCTGGTCTACTGGGCCTACCCGATCGTCTGCGAAGCGTTGTGGGGGCGCACGCTGGGCAAGCGTGCGCTGGGGCTGCGCGTGCTGTCCCGCGATGGCGCGCCGGTAGGCTGGATGGCGGCGATCACCCGCAACCTGCTGCGCACGGTGGACATGCTGCCGTTCGGCTATGCGCTGGGCCTGATCAGCAGCCTGTTCGATCCGCATGGCCGCCGCCTTGGCGACCTGGTGGCGGGCACCGTGGTGGTGCACGCACCCGCGCTGTACCTGCCACCGCCGCCGACCATCGACAGCGTGCTGGCCCCGCCGCAGCCCCTGCGACCAGAGGAACAGGCTGCGTTGATGGCCTTCGCCGAGCGCGCGCCACGGTTGTCGGCGGCGCGCCAGCAGGAGCTGGCCGGTATTGCCGAGCCACTGACCGGCACCCATGGCCAGGTCGGCGTGCTGCGCCTGTATGCGATGGCCAACTGGCTGCTGGGGCGGCGATGAAGCAGGAACAGTTCGTCGCCCGCTACCAGCAGGAATGGCAGGACCTGGAGCAGTGGCTGCTGCTGCGTGCTGGTGCCTCACGCCGCACGCGCCGCAAGGCCAGCGGCCTGGCACTGGACGACACCACCTTCCCGCAGCGCTACCGGCGGCTGTGCCAGCAACTGGCGCTGGCCCGCGAACGCGGCTACAGCCCGCAGCTGGTGCAGCGCCTGCAGCAGCTCATGCAGCAGGGCCACAGCGTGCTGTACCGCACGCCGCCGACGCGCTGGCGGGGTGCCCTGGAGTTCCTGGTGGCCGATTTCCCGCTACTGGTGCGCAGCCAGGCGCGCAGCATGTGGGTGGCGCTGGCGATGTTCGCGCTGCCGGCGGTGGCCTGCTTCGTGCTGGTGCAGGTCTATCCGGACCTGATCCACATGCTGATGGACAACCGCCAGATCGCCGAGATGGAGCGCATGTACGATCCCGCCGCCGAGCGCCTGGGGCGTGACAGCGGCACCGACTGGATGATGTTCGGCCACTACATCATGAACAACATCAGCATCGCCCTGCGCACCTTCGCCAGCGGGCTGCTGGCTGGGCTGGGCACGCTGCTGGTGCTGTTGTTCAACGGCGTGATCATCGGTTCGGTGGCCGGTCACCTGCAGCACATCGGCCATGGCGACCCGTTCTGGCGCTTCGTGGTCGGCCACGGTGCCTTCGAGCTGACCGCGATCGTGATCGCCGGCGGTGCCGGTCTGCAGCTGGGCATGAAGCTGCTGGCACCGGGTCGGCGCAGCCGCCTGGATGCACTGGTCGAAGGCGGCCGCATCGGCGCACGGCTGTGCCTCGGCGTCGCCTTCATGCTGCTGGTGGCCGCCTTCATCGAAGCCTTCTGGTCCTCGCTTGCCGAAGTACCAGCGTGGGGCAAGTTCAGCGTGGCCGGTGTGTTGTGGGCCGGCGTGCTGCTGTGGCTGTGGCGCGGCGGACGTGGGGGCGGCCATGCGCATTGACCGCCTGGATGTGGCGCTGCGCGCCCGCAGTGGCTGGGAAGCGATGGAGCTGGGCACCGCCCTGTCCCGCCGTCACGCGCGTGCGCTGTGGGGCAGCTGGCTGCTGGCCAGTGCACCGCTGTTCGTGATCTTCAACGCGCTGGGCTGGTGGCTGGATGCCTTCGGCTGGGCCTGGCTGGCGATGTGGTGGTGCAAGCCGCTGTTCGAACGCGCGCCGCTGTACGTGCTGTCGCGCGGCATTTTCGGCGAGCCGGTCGGCACGCTGGCCGCCCTGCGCGCGCAGCGAAGCTGGGGCAACAGCGGCTTCTGGGGCTACCTGGGCTGGCGCCGCTTCAGCGTGCTGCGCAGCCTGTGCCTGCCGGTGAACCTGCTGGAAGGCAACACACTGGGCCAGCGCGGCCCACGCCGTCGTGCGGTGGCAGCCGGCGCAGCGGGCGCGGCACTGGTACTGACGGTGACCTGCCTGGCGTTCGAAGCCGTGTTGGTATCCGGCGCGATCGGTGCGGTGTTCATGTTCATGCCACTGGAGCTGATGTCCGAATCGTGGCGTGCGGCGTGGGACATGATTGGCAAGGACACGCCGGCATGGGCACGGCTGGGCTTCAACCTGGCGTGCTGGCTGGCCTCGGTGCTGATCGGCCCGTTCTTCGTCGGTGCGGGCTTTGGCCTGTACCTGAACCGTCGAACGCAGATGGAAGCCTGGGACGTCGAAATCGCCCTGCGCCGCCTGCGCGAGCGGCTGCTGCCGGCAGCATCGACGCTGGCGCTGCTGCTGTGGCTGGCACTGCCGCTGGTGTCCGCACCGGTGCATGCGCAGGACGCGCAGACGGTCGCGGAGCAGGCAGGCGATGCCGAAGAGGACGAAGACAGTGCGGAAGAACCGGCCACCGCGGCCAACGACCCCGCCAATACGCCGGCAATGATCTTCGGTACAGCGCCGGTGGACACCGCCGGTTTCCGTCAGGCAGTGAACCGCGCCTATGAAGACCCGCTGCAGCGCCCGACCCGCCAGGTCACCCGCTGGAAGCCGATCGAGCAGGCCGAGGAAAAAAAGAAGGAAGACAAGCAGCTGCAGCGTGACACCAACAGCAAAGGTGAACGCAAAGCGCGCAAGGACGGCATCGCCTGGCTGGCACGGCTGGCCGAATGGGGCCTTTGGGGCCTGCTCGGCATCCTGCTGCTGGTGCTGCTGCTGACCGCGCGGCTGTGGCTGCCGTGGCTGCGTGGCAGTGGCCGGCGCAAGGCCGACGCTGCACCGAAGGTGCTGGAGGAGCAGGTGGAGTTGCCGGTGGTGCTGCCGCCGGACGTGGCCACCCAGGCCGGCCTGCTCTGGGACCAGGGCCGGCCGCGGCAGGCGCTGGCCCTGCTGTACCGCGCCAGCGTGCGCACGGTGGGCGAGCGCAGCGGTATCGCGCTTCCACCCGGTGCCACCGAAGCGCAATGCCTGCGCGCATCGCGACGCATGCCCCAGGCCAGCGACCGTGACCTGTTCGCGCGCATCGTGCGCATGTGGCAGTACGCCGCCTACGGTGGCCGCCTGCCCAGCCGCGCCGATTTCGATGCATTGGCCGATACCCTGCGCCAGCAGTACGGGTGGCAGGCATGAGTCCGCGCCTGTTCTGGTCGCTGCTGCTCGGTGCGCTGGTGCTGTTCGGCGTACCGCTGACCATCCTCTACCTGCGCACGCACGAGCGGGTGACCGAGACGATCCGGCTGCCGCCACAGGGCGAGGCCGCCTACAACCCGCTGTACGTGCTCGGCCAGGCCCTGCGCGCCGATGGCATCGACGTGCATTCGCGACCGCGGCTGGAGTTGCAGCAGATGACGCTGGGGCGCCACGACACGGTAGTGCTGCTGCAGGACAGCAGCGAACTGCCGCCGCCCGTCGCCAGCGCACTGCTGGACTGGGTCGACGGGGGTGGTCACCTGCTGGTACGTACGCCGCCGCCGGCCGAGGACGATGCCGGCAGCACGCAGGGCCCCCTGCTGGACCGGCTGGGCGTAGACAGCCTGTTCCAGCGCAGCGACTGCCAGGCCTTCCATGTCGACGACGATCCGGGCCACGTCGAATTCTGTGGTGGCCGCCGCTTCACCCTGGGGTTTGCGGCCAGTGCGCAGGCCGAACGCCGCTGGGGCACTGATCGCGACCTGGTGTTCGCGCGCCTGCGCCACGGCCAGGGCAGAGTGAGCGTGCTGGCCGACATGGAGTTCATGCGCAGCGAAGTGGACTCACCGGCAGCGCGCCTGGCGTCGGCAGGTGGCGGGGCCAGCGACGGCCTGCACGACGCGTCGCATCGCGACCTGACCCGCTACCTGCTCGATCCGAACTATGGCAAGGGTGCGGTCTGGCTGGTCTATGCCAGCCGCCCGCCGTCGCTGTGGTCGCGCATGTTCTATCAGGGCTGGCCGTTGTGGGTGCCGTTGCTGCTGGCCCTGCTGGGCTGGCTGTGGGGCCGTTCACAGCGCTTCGGCAGCCTGCTGCCGTCGCCGGTGCTGGAACGTCGTTCACTGCTGGAGCACGTGCGTGCCAGTGGCGAACTGCTGCTGCGCTTCGGTCACGGCATACGCCTGTACGAGGCCGTGCTCGCCCTGTTCCTGCACCGCCTGCGCCTGCGCGCACCGATTGCCGCCGCATTGGATGGTGCGCCGCGCGATCAGGCCATCGCCGAGCTGCTGAAGTGGCCGCAGGGCCGCGTCGCCAGCGCGCTCACGCCCCCACCGCCGCACGATTCCTCCGCCCTGCGCGAGCGCATCCGCTTGCTGCTCCAGATGAGATCCCTGCTATGACTGAAGTCCCCGAGCTGCCGGCGGCTGCCAACGCCCGCCTGATCGAACGCGTCGATGCCATCCGCGATGCCGTCGGCCACGCCTTCATCGGCCAGGCCGATGTGCTGGACCAGATCCTGGTGGCGCTGCTTGCCGGTGGTCACGTGCTGATCGAGGGCGTGCCCGGGCTGGGCAAGACCCTGCTGGTGCGCGCACTGGCACAGGCCCTGGAGCTGGATTACGGGCGTGTACAGTTCACCCCCGACCTGATGCCCAGCGACGTCAGTGGCCACGCGGTGTACGACCCGAAGAGCGAGAGCTTCAAGATCCGTCGCGGCCCGGTGTTCACCAACCTGCTGCTGGCCGACGAGATCAACCGCGCACCGGCCAAGACCCAGTCGGCGCTGCTGGAAGTGATGCAGGAAGGCCAGGTGACCATCGAAGGCAAGGCCTTCACCCTGGCGCCGCCGTTCATGGCGCTGGCCACGCAGAACCCGCTGGAGCAGGAAGGCACCTACCCGCTGCCGGAAGCACAGCTGGACCGCTTCCTGTTGAAGGTGCTGATCGACTACCCGCAGCTGGAGGACGAGAAGCGCATGGTGACCGCGATCACCAGTGGTCGTGCCGCCAGCGATTTCGACCTGAGCCAGGTGCCACGCGTGCTCGGTGCCGGCGAACTGCTGGAGTTGCAGCGTGCCACCGCGGCGATCACCGTCGATGACGAAGTGATCGACTACGCGGTGCGGATTGTGGCGGCCACGAGGCAGTGGCCGGGTATCGCGGTCGGCGCTGGCCCGCGTGGCAGCATCGCGCTGGTACGTGCCTCGCGCGCGCAGGCGGTGTTGGCCGGCCGTGACTTCGTCACCCCCGACGACGTGCGCGACATCGCGCGCCCCGCGCTGCGCCATCGCATCGCGCTGGCACCGGAACTGCAGATCGAAGGCCAGGACGCCGACGACGTGCTGGGTGCACTGCTGGCCAAGGTGGAAGCACCGCGCCGATGAGGCCGGCCCCGCTGCTGCTGGCGCTGCTGCTGGCCTGGGCCGCCCTGGGTGGCCTGGTGCTGGGCGGCCTGCTGCCGCGCTGGAGCTGGGCGCTGGCCGCGGTGGCGATTGCCGTGCCAGCGTTGATGGATCTGTGGCGGCAGACGCGGCGTCCATCGCCGCAGATCCAGCGTGAGCTGCCCGAAGCGCTGGCACTGGGCGTGCGCCGCGAGGCCGCGCTGCGGCTGCAGGCGGACGCATCGATGACGGTGCAGGTGTTCGACCTGGTCCCCGGCGGCTGGCCGCTGGAATCACTGCCGCAGCGCGTGCGCCTGCAGGCGGGCAGTGCTTCCACCCTCCACTACCACCTGCAGCCGCTGCAGCGTGGGCATTTCCGCTTCGAAGGCGTGCATCTGCGCATGCGTTCACCGTGGTGGCTGTGGTGGCAGCAACGCACGCTGCCGCCCGCACTGGACGTGCGGGTCTATCCGAACTTCGTGCCGCTCACCCGCTTTGCCCTGTTCAGTGCCGACCAGGCCTCGCGGCTGGTCGGTGCACACGTGAAGCGCCGCCGCGGTGAAGGCACCGACTTCCACCAGATGCGCGAGTACCGCATCGGCGACAGCCTGCGCCAGCTCGACTGGAAGGCCACCGCGCGTGCGCGCAAGCTGATCTCGCGCGAATACCAGGACGAGAAGAACCAGCAGCTGCTGCTGATGCTCGACAGCGGTCGGCGCATGCTGGCCAGCGAAGGCGGGCTCTCGCACTTCGACCATGCCTTGAACGCCTCGCTGGTGGTGGCCTACCTGGCGTTGCGCCAGGGCGACGCCGCCGGCCTGTTCGCCACCGGTGGCGAGCGCCGTTGGGTGGCGCCGCAGCGCGGCATGGGCACCGTCGAGCACCTGCTGCGCGCCAGCTACGACCTGCAGCCGCGCGCGGTGGCCACCGACTATCTGGCGGCCGCCACCGAAGTATCACTGCGCCAGCGTCGGCGGGCGCTGGTGATGCTGGTCAGCAACGTGCGTGACGAGGATATCGAGGACCTGCTGGCAGCGGTGCGCCTGCTGCAGCGCCGCCACCTGGTGTGCGTGGCCAGCCTGCGCGAACGCGAACTGGACGCTGCGCTGGAGGGTGACGTGCAGACCCTGGAAGACGCCACCCAGGCCGGTGCCGCTGCGCTGTACCTGCAGCAGCGCGCGAAGGCGCATGAAGCGCTGCGCAGCGAGAAGGTGATGGTGCTGGACGTGACCGCCGATGCCCTGCCTGGTGCGCTGGTGGAACGCTATCTGGCGGTGAAGCGCGAAGGGCTGCTCTAATCGATGGCGCCGGGCCATGCCCGGCGGCTCTGTCGGGACCGCTGCGCTCGCCGGGCATGGCCCGGCGCTACCGGCACATTGCTCTGGTTCGCAGCCGCTCTGGTAGGTGCCAACCTTGGTTGGCACAAAACCCAACCGCCGACCAAGGTCGGCCACTACCAATTGCGGTTGCCGGCCAGCGGCCGGCACTACCCATGTCGCCCTGCCACCGGCGTCGGTCGCCCGCGCCGGCCCTGGGGACGCTACACCGTCATCAGACGTAGATCCGCGTCGGCGCCTCATCAACGATCGCGTGCGGCACGAAGCGCGCGCTGTCGCGGGTGATCGCGCTGTCGTCCTCGCGGATACCGATGCCGCAGGCGTGGTCGCCCACCACCCAGCTTCCGATCAGCGGATAGCCGCCCTCGAAGCGGGTAAGCGGGTGCGCACGCTGGATGATCGCCGGGCCGTCGTAGGGACCGTCGCTGCGCTGGGTGCTGCCATCGGCCAGGTGCATCTCGATGTTCGCGCCTTCGCGCGAGAACAGCGGCTTGCGCACCCAGCCCGAGGCCAGCGTGCTGCCGTCATCGAAATGCGCTTCCAGCAGGTTCGGATGGCCCACGTTGCGCTGCCACAGCAGCGGCAGGATGCCCTTGTTGCTCAGCACCGCCTTCCACGCCGGCTCCAGCAGCTGCACGCCCGAACCGGGCAGCGCGCGGCCGAACTCTTCCGCCATCAGGTCTTCCAGCGGGTACAGCTTGAACAGCGTGCCGATCACCGAATCGTCCAGCGCGGTGAAGCGGCCGTCCTCGGACAGGCCGATATCCTCGATGGCGATGGCCTGGCCATGCAGGCCGGCCTGCGACGCACAGTCGCGCAGGTAGTCGACGGTGCCGCGGTCTTCTTCCGAACTGCCCACGGCGCTGAAATACAGCGGTGGCGGCAACTGCGTGGCCAGTTCGCCGAAACGTTCGACCAGCGCTTCGTGGATCGCGTTGAACTGGTCGGCATGCTGCGGCAGGCGACCGGCGTTGCGCTGGTCTTCCAGCCACTGCCACTGGAAGAAGCTGGCCTCGAACAGCGAGGTCGGCGTGTCGTAGTTCAGTTCGTACAGCTTGGCCGGGCCGGTACCGTCGTAGGCCAGGTCCAGGCGACCGTACAGATGCGGCTGGCGCTGGCGCCAGCTGTTGGCGATCCAGTCGCGGTAATGCGACGGAATCGCCAGCTGGTCCATCAATCGTTCGCTGCCGATGACATCACCGACCAGGTCCAGCGCCATCTGGTGCAGCTCGGCGCTGGGGTCTTCGATGTCCTGTTCGATCTGGCGCAGGGTGAAGGCGTAGTACGCGCTTTCATCCCAATACGGCTGGCCGTCGATGGTGTGGAAGCGGAAACCCGCTTCATCCGCACGTGCCCGCCACTGGGCACGCTCGGCAATCCGGATGCGCTGCATGGGTCGATCAGCCGCCGTAGCTGCCGCTGGTGCTGCGGCGTGCGCTGGTGTTGCCGAAGCCACCACGGCTGGCGGTGACCGCACGGTTCGGCTCGCTGGTGACCGGGGCCAGGCCGGCCTTGCCCGCGCCGATGCCGCTGGCGGTGTTCAGGCCACCGGTACCGCCCGGTGCCGGACGCGCCCATCCAGCGCTCTTGTCCTGGTAGGCCGGCGCCGCCGCCGGCGCCTGCGGCGCGAGGCCGCCGCGGTTGCTCAGCATCTGCGACATGAAGAAGCCCATCATCATCGGGCCGATGAACGAGGTACCGGCCGAGGTGTGCTGCTGCACGCACTGTTCCGGCTTGTAGTCCTTCTCGCAGGCTTCCTTGCTGGCGTACTTCGGCGCCGCATCGGCGGCCTGCTTCTGCGCTTCGGCGAAGGCATTGCGGCACGACGAGGGATCGCCGGTGGCCTCGGTGCAGGCCTCCACCGAGGTGTACAGGCCTTCCTGCACCTTCACCTCCGGCTCCTTCTGGCAGGCGGTGAACAGCAGCGGCGCAGCGCTCATCAGCAGCAGCGCGGTGGTGCGGGAACGTTTCATGGCCTCATGCCCTGTCGACGGATCAATGCCCCAATGATGCCAAATCCGGACCAGCAACCGGAATCGGCAAAGTCCGAAAGATGAACGGACTTTCATTTTCGTCGGGCATTGGGGTCAGAGCCCATCGCGCCGCGATGGGATCCGACCCCGGGCGGCGCACCGCTCTGGCAGGTGCCAATCTTGGTTGGCACACACGGCACGGCGCCGACCAAGGTCGGCATCTACCGAAAACGGGTGGTTGCAGCAGCAACCGAAAAAATTGGCCATGATCGGGCGACCCCCACGTTGTACGGCCCGCCCGTTCCGCCAGCCATGCCTGAATACCGCTCCCGCACCTCCACCGCCGGCCGCAACATGGCCGGCGCCCGCGCCCTGTGGCGTGCCACCGGCATGAAGGACGGCGACTTCCACAAGCCGATCATCGCCATCGCCAACTCCTTCACCCAGTTCGTGCCCGGCCACGTGCACCTGAAGGACCTCGGCCAGCTGGTCGCGCGCGAGATCGAACAGGTCGGCGGCGTCGCCAAGGAATTCAACACCATCGCCGTGGACGACGGCATCGCGATGGGCCACGACGGCATGCTGTATTCGCTGCCCAGCCGCGAGATCATCGCCGATGCCGTGGAGTACATGGTCAACGCGCACTGCGCCGACGCGCTGGTGTGCATCAGCAACTGCGACAAGATCACCCCCGGCATGCTGATGGCCGCGCTGCGCCTCAACATCCCGGTGGTGTTCGTCTCCGGCGGGCCGATGGAAGCGGGCAAGACCAAGCTGTCCGAGCACAAGCTGGACCTGGTCGATGCGATGGTGGTGGCCGCCGATGACAGCGCCTCCGACGAGAAGGTCGCCGCGTTCGAGCGCAGCGCCTGCCCCACCTGCGGCTCCTGCTCGGGCATGTTCACCGCCAACTCGATGAACTGCCTGACCGAAGCGCTGGGCCTGTCGCTGCCGGGCAATGGCACCACGCTGGCCACCCATGCCGACCGCGAGGCGCTGTTCCGCCGCGCCGGCCGCCTGATCGTCGAACTCTGCCACCGCTGGTATGGCGGCGAAGACCCGAGCGCGCTGCCGCGCGGCATCGCCACCCAGGCCGCGTTCGCCAACGCGATGACCCTGGACATCGCCATGGGCGGTTCCACCAACACCATCCTGCATCTGCTGGCTGCCGCGCAGGAAGCGGAGGTCGACTTCGACCTGACCCACATCGACGCGCTGTCGCGGCGCGTACCGCAGCTGTGCAAGGTGGCGCCGAACACGCCGAAGTACCACATCGAGGACGTGCACCGCGCCGGCGGCGTGTTCGGCATCCTCGGTGAACTGGACCGCGCCGGCCTGCTCGAAACCACGGTGCCGACCGTGCACAGCGCCAGCCTGGCCGAAGCACTGGAACGCTGGGACGTGGTGCGCAGTGACAACGACACCCTGCATACCTTCTTCAAGGCTGGCCCGGCCGGCATCCCCACCCAGGAAGCCTTCAGCCAGGCCACGCGCTGGCCGACGCTGGATGTGGACCGCGCCGAGGGCTGCATCCGTTCGCTGCAGCACGCGTATTCGCTGGAAGGCGGGCTGGCCGTGCTGCGCGGCAACCTGGCCATCGATGGCTGCGTGGTGAAGACCGCCGGCGTGGACGAGTCGATCCATGTGTTCGAAGGCCCCGCGCGCGTCTACGAAAGCCAGGACGCCGCCGTCGCCGGCATCCTCGCTGACGAGGTGCAGCCGGGCGAGGTGGTGGTCATCCGCTACGAAGGCCCGAAGGGCGGCCCCGGCATGCAGGAGATGCTGTACCCGACCAGCTATCTGAAATCGAAGGGGCTGGGCAAGCAATGTGCGCTGCTCACCGATGGCCGCTTTTCCGGCGGAACCTCGGGCCTGTCGATCGGCCATGTCTCGCCGGAAGCCGCCAGTGGCGGTGTCATCGGCCTGGTGGAAAACGGCGACCGCATCCGCATCGACATCCCGGCGCGCCGCATCGATCTGCTGCTGGATGAGGCCACGCTGGCCCAGCGCCGCGCCGACGCCGATGCCCGCGGCTGGAAGCCGCGCGCACCGCGCCCGCGCAAGGTCACCAGCGCGCTGAAGGCTTACGCGCTGCTGGCCACCAGTGCCGACAAGGGCGCCGTACGCAACACCGCGCTGCTCGGCGATTGATCCCCGTGCGGTAGTGCCGGCCGCTGGCCGGCATCTGCACAATGCGTCTGCAAATCAATGAGGTTGCCGGCCAGCGGCCGGCGCTACCCCTCCTGATCCGTTATGGTGGTCCAGGAAGTCACCAACACGGAGGTTGAGATGATGTTGCTTTCCTTTGCGCTGGCCACTGCCATGGGCACGTCAGCCGAACCGCCCAAAGCCCCGGACTGCAGCTACGACCGTGCCGCGATGCTGGCGATGGAACCTGGCCGATTCGATCAGGACCTGGCAGGTGGCTGGCGCCCGCTGGCCGACCGTGGCTGTACCCGCGAAGCGGCCGACCTGCTGTCCGCCTACGGCGCTCTGCCCAAGGCAGAAGGCAACGTCATCATCACCTGGCACGAGGGCCAGCTGCGCGCGGAGCTGGGGCAGACCGCGCAGGCGATCACGCTGATGGAACGCAGCCACAAACCCGTGAACGCGGGCGACCCGGGTTACTGGAATGCCTACGTGGACGGCATGGTCGCGTTCCTGCGCCAGGACCGCAGCGCCCTGGAGAAGGCTCGTGCGAGGCTGGTCGCGATACCGACGCCCACCGCGATGGCGGAGAACATCAAGGACGGTCGCTACCAGTTCACCACCGAAGGCGGGCAGCAGGTGCAGATGCCGTGGCCGCCCAACCTGGATGTGCTTGATGGGCTACTGCGCTGCTTCGGCAAACCCTACATGGAGGCCTATGGGCCAGGCTGCCGGACGCCTGAAACAGGCACCCGGTAACCACCAAGCGCCGCTGTCCGATCGTCAGCCCGTGCGGTAGTGCCGGCCCCTGGCCGGCATCTGTACAGTGCTCGCAAAAATGGGGACGGAGGGAATTAAGTCGTTTTTGCCATAAACGACTTAATTCCCTCCGTCCCCTTTTTGCTACCGGTCAGCCGATCACGCGCTTGAACGGTGGCAGCGCGTCGATGATGCGCTTGCCGTAGCGGCGGGTCAGCAGTCGCGAATCAAGAATGACCACGCGGCCGGTGTCGGTGGAGGTGCGGATCAGGCGGCCGGCGAACTGGGTCAGCGTGCGCAGCGCGTGCGGAATGGCGATCAGGTTGAAGGCATTGAGGCCACGCCCCTCGAACCACTCACTGAGCGTGGCGGTCTGCGGATCGGTCGGCACCGCGAACGGCACCTGGGTGATCACCACCGTGGTGCAGGCCTCACCGGGCAGGTCGAGGCCTTCGCCGAACGAATTCAGCCCGAACAGCACCGAGCCTTCGCCTGCCGCCACGCGCCGCAGATGCTCGTCGATCAGCCGGGTCTTGGACATCTCGCCCTGCACCAGCACCTGCTTTCGGCGCGCGGCCGACATCAGCCCGGCTACCTTCTCCATCTTCCAGCGCGAGGTGAACAGCACCATCGAGCCCTTGGCCCAGTCCAGTTCGGTGTCCAGGTAGCGCGCCACTTCGCGCGGGTGCCCTTCGCGGTCGTCCGGGGTGACCGGGAACTTCGGCACGATCAGCTCGGCCTGGTTGGGCAGGTCGAACGGCGACGATAGCGAGACCATCTCGGCCTCTTCCGGAATGCCGTTGTCGATCGCCAGCGACTGGAAGTCGCCACCGCCGGTCAGCGTCGCCGAGGTCATCACCACCGAGTCCACTTCATCCCACAGCAGCTTGCGCAGCACGTGCGCGGCCGACACCGGCGAGCCATGCAGCACCAGGTCGCCGTCGCGGGTGGCGGTGACCCAGCGCGCCATCGGCGGCGCGCCGTCCTTGTCCTCGCGGCGCCAGGCCTGCCACAGGTTGTACTGCTGCTCGATCATTTCCAGCGCCATGCCCAGGTTGCGCTGCAGGCGCTCGCGCGCGGCATCGTCCGGCTTGCCCTTGGCCACCTGCGCGGTGGCGGCATGCGCCCAGTTGTAGAGGCTGCGGGTGTCGTCGGCCAGCGCTTCGATCGGCTCGCGCCAGGCCTCGGGCAGACGACCATTGGCGGCGCGCCACATCGGTTCCTCGTCGGCCGGTGCCGGCATCCACACCCGCTCGACGTGGTCGCGGAACGCGCGCAGCTGCTTGGCCACGTTGCTGGCCACCTCGATCGCCTCGTTCGGCAACAGGTTGCCCAACCGATCCTTGTCGACCGCGCGGTAGGCGCCGGCGATCAGGATCTGCAGGCGGCCGGTGCGCTTGGCCATCTCGTCCAGCGCCAGGCTGGCCGCGCCCTGGTCGATCGCCACGTTGCCGATGTGATGGCCTTCGTCCAACACCAGCAGCATGTCCGACGGCGGGGCGATCAACGGCTGGCCGTTGTCGCTGTCACCGATCGACAGCGCCGACAGCAGCAGCGCGTGGTTGGTGACCACGATCTGTGCGTCGCGCACCGTATTGCGCGAACGCAGCACCGCGCACTGCGCCGAATAGGCACAGCGGCGCCCGGCACAGCCCGAAGCCGGCGTGGTGATGCGGCTGCGCAGGCCGGGGCTGATGGTCTCCGGCGCGTTGTCGATGTCGCCATCCCAGCTGCCGCCGGTGAAGGCATCGGTCAGGCGCTTGGCGATGTCCATCTCGATCGGCGCCAGCGGCCGGTCGAACAGCGGCGCGTCATCCTCGAACATGCCGCCCTGCGAGCCCTCGCCCTGCGCCTCGGCGGCGTTGCGCGTGCACAGGTAGCGGGTACGGCCCTTGGCCAGCGCCACGGTCGCTTCCAGGCCGGTGGCCTTGAGGAAATTCGGGATATCGCGCTCGACCAGCTGCGACTGCAGCGCCACGGTGCCGGTGCTGATCACCAGCTTCTTCTTGCTGGCCAGCGCGATCGGCACGCCTGCGGTGAGGTAGCCCAGGCTCTTGCCGACGCCGGTGGGCGCTTCGACCACGCCGACGCCACCGCTTTTCGACAGCGCACGCGACACCACGCCGATCATCTGGCTCTGCGAGCGACGGGTGGAGAAGCCGGGGGTATTGGCCTGCAGCGTCGTGTACGCCTTGCGGATCGCGTCCTTCAAGGTGTCATCGAGCGTGCGCGGAGCGGCGACGGTTTCGGTCACGCCGGGAAGTACCGTGGCTGGATCAGGCCGGTCATTGTCGCATGGCCGGCCGCGTTCACCGTCGCTGGCACCCTGAACGGGCCAGCGACGACGCCAGGCGGCGGTCACGGTCCGATGGGCGGACCGCCCAAGGGCCAGATACGCCGGGCATGGCCCGGCGCTACCGGTCAGGATGCCGGGATCGTGCGGGTACGCAGCAGGCGCACCAGCGCCCACACCAGCAGCACCACGCCGATGGCCTCGACCATCGCCAGCGCGAAGTGCAGCACGCCAAGGATGGCACTCATGCCCGAGATGGCGTCGAAGTTGCCGCTGTTGATCAACCACATCGGCAGGATGCCGGCGGCCATGCCGCCGAGGCTGGACAGCAGCAACAGCACCAGGCCGACCAGGGCGCCGGTGCGGGTGGCATCGCGCGGTGCGCCGACCACCCAGACCAGGCCCACGCACAGTGCGATCAGCACCGGCAGGCGCACGCCCACGATGCTCAGCACCGTCACCATCAGGGTCGTGTTGTCCATCGATCAGTCCTCGCCGGCCAGCACGGCCGAGCCCTGCCGCAGCGTCTGGTAGACCTCGTCGGTCTGCGGACGCACACCGTGCCACTGCAGGAAGCTCTCGGCGGCCTGCTCGACCAGCATGCCCAGGCCATCCACGGTATTGCGGCAGTTCGCTGCGCGCGCCCAGGCCAGGAAGGCGATGGCGGCCTCGCCGTAGTTCAGGTCGACGGCGGTGGTCATCGAGTTGACCAGCGACAGCGGCAGCTTGAACTCGACGTCACGGTCGCGGCCGGCCGAGGTGGCATTGACGATCAGCTCGAAGTCGCCCAGCTCGCGCAGGTCTTCCCAGTAGCGGCTGATCGCGCGGCCCGGCTCGCCCATGGCGTCGATCAGTTCATCGGCACGTTCCGGCGTGCGGTTGACCACCACCAGTTCGGTGATTCCAGCATCGAGGAAGGCCGGGGCGACGCTGCGCGCGGAGCCACCGGCACCGATCAGCAGCATGCGGCGGCCGCGCAGGTCCAGGCCGTGGCGGTCGGTCAGGTCGCGCACCAGGCCGATGCCGTCGGTGGTGTCACCGTGCCAGCGGTCGCCCTTGCGCAGCAGCGTGTTGACCGAACCGGCGCGGCGCGCACGTGCAGTCAGCGTGGTGCACACCGAGAACGCGGCTTCCTTGTGCGGCGAGGTGACGTTGGCGCCGACGCCGCCCTCTGAGGCGAACGCCTCCAGGCCGGCCAGGAACGCATCCGGGGCCAGGTCGATCGCGCGGTAATCCACCGCGATGCCTTCCTGGCGACCGAACGTCGCGTGGATCTGCGGCGACTTCGAGTGGGCAACGGGGTGTCCGAAGACGGCGTAACGGTCGGTCATGGAATCCTCAAGCTGGCTAGACTGATGCTCTTTCGTGCACGGACCCGGATGATGCGCATCACCCCGCCCCTGCTGGTGCTTGCCGCCAGTCTACTCTCTGCCCCCGTGGCGATGGCGTTGAACGAGTACGGCATCGAAGGCATGGGCGTGGTCTCGACCCGTGCCGACGAGGGCCGCGCCACGATCAGCGCCGATGGCCAGCGCATCGTTTTCGCCCGCCGTGGCGAGGCCGGTTGGGGCCTGTGGGAGGCGCGCGTGGTGGACGGCCGCTGGCAGCAGGCGCAGGCCTTGCCGGTAGGCGTGGCCGGTGAAGCCCATGATCCCTACTTCAGCCGCGACGGCCGCTGGCTGCTGTTCGCGGCCGGCCGCGAGGGCAAGCTGGCGCTGTATCGGGCCGCTCTCGCCACCGATGGCCAACTGGGTACCGCGCAGCTGCTGGCGGGCGACGCGGGCCGCCGGGAAGAGCGCGGGCCGGCCCTGAGCGCGGATGGCAGGCAGCTGTTGTTTGCCCGCCAGCAGGGCCGTGGTGCCGGCTGGGACCTGTTCGTGGCGACGCTGGATGCGCAGGGACTGCGTGGCCCGGCCAGCGCACTGAGCGCGTTGAACAGTGCCGACGACGAGACCGACGGCGACTGGCTGGGGCATGACGGCGCCGTGGTGTTCAGCCGCGGCAACGGCACGACCACGCAGGTGTGGAGCAGCGGCTGTGCGTGGACCGGTGCGGCGCTGCAGCCATTGGGGCTGTCGTTCAACCAGGCCAGCGGCTGGACCGGCGCGCCGGTGATCGACAACGCCAAGCCGGGCGAGATGATGGTCGCCAGCAGTGCGGCGAAGGCACCGCGTGCCGGTGGCGTGGATGTGTACCGGTTGGCGGTGCCGAAGGTGGTGGCGGTTGCGGGGTGCGTGCCGGGCGCACGGTGACGGCAAACGCCAACCAAGGTTGGCGGCTACCAGGGCGATGGAGGCGCCAGGTGCGTGCGGTAGATCCACGCCGTGCGTGGATGGCCGTTTGGTAGATGCCAACCTTGGTTGGCATGCGGGAAAGTGCCAACCAAGGTTGGCACCCACCCGTCAGCGCGACAACACCTTGGCGCGCTGCTGCTCGTACTCGATCTCGCTCAGCTGGCCATTGTCCTTGCGCTGGTTCAGCGCGGCCAGTTCGGCCTGCACGCTGTCCGGCAGGGCCTGCTCACGGGCCACGCGGCGCGCGGCGGAGAGCTGCTCCGGCGGGCGCTTGCCGGCCCGCCAGGCGGCGATGAAGACACCGACGATGATGGCGCCGAACACCAGCGTACCGGTGCCCCAGATCAGCCATTGCATCCACCCCAGTTCGGGTCCCATCGCGCAGTCCTCCGTCTATCGTGGCGCTATTGTCAGCGCTCGCGCAGCCATCGCGCCACCTGCGGCGCGAAATAGGTCAGCACGCCATCGGCACCGGCCCTCTTGAAGCCCAGCAGCGACTCCAGCACGCAGGCGCGCTCGTCCAGCCAGCCGTTGGCGAAGGCGGCCTTCATCATCGCGTACTCGCCACTCACCTGGTAGGCGAAGGTTGGCACGCCGAATTTCTCCTTCACCCGGCGCACCAGGTCCAGGTACGGCATGCCCGGCTTGACCATCACCATGTCGGCGCCCTCTTCCAGGTCCAGCGCGATCTCGCGCAGGGCCTCGTCGCCGTTGGCAGGGTCCATCTGGTAGGTCTTCTTGTCGGCCTTGCCGAGGCTGGCGGCGCTGCCCACCGCATCACGGAACGGACCGTAGAACGCCGAGGCGTACTTGGCCGAGTAGGCCATGATGCGCACGTTGATGTGGTTGTCGGCATCCAGCGCACGACGGATCGCGCCGATGCGGCCGTCCATCATGTCCGACGGCGAGACGATGTCCACACCGGCCTCGGCGTGCGATACCGACTGCTTGACCAGCGCCTCGACGGTGATGTCGTTCAGCACATAGCCCTTGTCGTCGATGATGCCGTCCTGGCCGTGGGTGGTGTACGGGTCCAGCGCCACGTCGGTCATCACCCCCAGTTCCGGGAAGCGCGACTTCAGCGCGCGGATCGCACGCTGCGCCAGGCCGTCCTCGGCCCACGCCGCCGATGCATCCAGCGACTTCAGCGACGGGTCGATCACCGGGAACAGGTCGATCACCGGAATGCCCAGCTCCAGCGCCTCTTCGGCCACCTTCAGCAGTTCTTCGATCGACAGCCGCTCCACGCCCGGCATCGACGGCACCGCGGTGCGGCCAGCCAGTTCGTGCACGAACACCGGGTAGATCAGGTCGTCGGTGGTCAGCGTGTTCTCGCGCATCAGGCGGCGCGAGAACTCGTCATGGCGCATGCGGCGCGGGCGGTAAAGCGGGTGGGACATGGCAGGCTCCGAGGAGTGGCTATTGCAACAGGTAGCCCTGCGGCAGCAGGGGTTCGGGCAATGGGCGTTCGCCGAGCGCGTCGAGCTGGTCGATCTCGATCGTGCGCACCAGCGCGTCCAGCGGCAGGTCATTCGGCTCCAGGCCGAACGGGTCTTCCATTTCTTCGCCCAGCTGGTCCAGGCCGAAGAAGGCATAGGCCAGCACCGCCGACAGCACCGGCGTGCCCCAGCCCAGCGAACTGGCCAGGCCGAACGGCAGCAGCACGCAGAACATCCACGCGCAGCGGTGCAGCAGCAGGGTGTAGGCGAACGGCAGCGGTGTGGTGAGAATGCGCTCGCAGCCGGCCTGGATCGACGACATCGCGTGCAGGCGTTCTTCCAGCTGGGTGTAGAGGATCGGGTCGAGGTCACCGGCACGCAGGGCCTGCGCCAGTTCCGCAGCGATCATCGAGAGCAGCGCGTCGGGCACGTTCTCGCGCTGCCCGAGTTGTTCGCGCTGGCGCTTGTCCAGCCACGGCAGGGCCATCAGCGCCACGATGCGCCCGCGCAGGCGACCGGCCAGTGCATGGGCGAAGGCGGTGGTGAGGTAGGCGATGCGGCGGCGGCGGCCGGTGTCATCGGCCAGCAGCAGGTTCACCTGGCGGGCCAGCGAGCGCGATTCGTAGACCAGCTGGCCCCACAGCTTGCGGCCTTCCCACCAGCGCTCGTAGCAGGCGCTGTTGCGGAAGCTGAGGAAGATCGACAGGACCAGGCCGAGCAGGGTGAACGGCGTGACGGAAACGCGTTCGATGCCGGTGGGCGGCGCCAGTTCCACCACCGCAGCCACGGCAATGGACAGGATCAGGATGGCCAGCACCTTGGGCGCGATCGCTTTGACGATCGAACCGCGCAGGATGTAAAGCAGTTGCCAGCCGTGGGGACGGGGTCGGATGATCATGGGGCAGCCGCGCCGGGCGCGGATTCACAGGCACGCGGGGGGCTCGCGCAGCCATTCATTGTACGCCCCTGCCCGGCCATGGGCCGTGCGCCTGCGACGCCCTGTCGCACCCGGGTGCGGGCTCAGATCACGCCGCCACCCAGGCCGAGGCGGAGGATGCCCACCACCACCACGATGCCGTTCAGCACCAGCCCGGCCCAGGCCCGGCCACGCTTGCTCGGGTGGGTGAACAGGATGCCGAGCGCGGCGATGACCGCGCCCACCGCAGCGAACGGGATCAGGAACCAGTTGCCCCAGCCCAGCAGTGGAATCAGCGCCAGGATCATCCACAACAGCGCCAGTACGCCCCACAACAGACTGATCACACCCATGCCGCTCTCCCGCAGTTGGTTCCTGCCCCAACCATAGACGTTCCCGCTGCCGCCGCCTACTGCCATTGGCGGGGCTGTCACCCCCGCCGTGCTAGCGTGCTGCCGTGCGTGCCCTGGCCCGGGTGTTGGCGCCGATTCAGAGTGGCCCGCCGATGATCGCAACCAGTCCTACAGGGGTCGTGCCATGAACATCCGTTGGGCCGCGTTGGCGGCCATCCTGCTGGTCGCCGCTGGCTGTGCCAGTACCTCCAAGGTGATGCTGGGCCGCGCCCGCGCACCGATCGATCCGGCGCTGGTGCAGATCTATTCGACGCCACCGGCCGGTTCCCAGGAAATCGCCCAGCTGGAATCGGCGTCCGCCGTCGGCTTCGGCACCCAGGGCCAGACCGATGCCGCCGTGGCACGCCTGAAGCGTGAGGCCGCCGCGCTCGGCGCCAATGGCGTGGTGTTGATGGGCGTGGGCAGCAGTGGCTCGCCGGTGGGCATGTCGGTCGGCGCCGGCACGTTCGGTTCGCACGTCGGTGGCGGCGTCGGCATCGGTATTCCGACCACGCAGAAGCGCGCCGCCGGCGTCGCGATCTGGGTGCCGAATCCGGCACCGCCCGCGCGGTTGCCGACACAGGTGATCACACCGCAGCCGCAGCGGTGACCCGAGAGGGTCACCGCCGGTAGTGCCGGCCGCTGGCCGGCAACCTCAGAAATCCTCTTCGCCCAAGGGAAATGCCGGCCAGCGGCCGGCACTCCCCCTGCAACAACCGACGTATCGCTCTGGTAGGTGCCAACCTTGGTTGGCACGAAACCCACAGCGCCGACCAAGGTCGGCATCTACCAACGGCGCTTGCCGGCCAGCGGCCGGCACTACCCCTGCAACAACCGACGCATCGCTCTGGTAGGTGCCAACCTCGGTTGGCACGAAACCCGCGGCGCCGGCCAAGGTCGGCATCTACCAACGGCAATTGCCGGCCAGCGGCCGGCACTACCCCTGCAACAACCGACGTATCGCTCTGGTAGGTGCCAACCTTGGTTGGCACGAAACCCACAGCGCCGACCAAGGTCGGCATCTACCAACGGCGCTTGCCGGCCAGCGGCCGGCACTACCCCTGCAACAACCGACGCATCGCTCTGGTAGGTGCCAACCTTGGTTGGCACAAACCCACAGCGCCGACCAAGGTCGGCATCTACCAACGGCAATTGCCGGCCAGCGGCCGGCACTACCCCTGCAACAACCGACGTATCGCTCTGGTAGGTGCCAACCTTGGTTGGCACGAAACCCACAGCGCCGACCAAGGTCGGCATCTACCAACGGCGATTGCCGGCCAGCGGCCGGCACTACCCCTGCAACAACCGACGCATCGCTCTGGTAGGTGCCAACCTTGGTTGGCACGAAACCCACAGCGCCGACCAAGGTCGGCATCTACCAACACCGGTTGCCGGCCAGCGGCCGGCGCTACCCCTGCAACAACCGACGTATCGCTCTGGTAGGTGCCAACCTTGGTTGGCACGAAACCCACAGCGCCGACCAAGGTCGGCATCTACCAACGGCGATTGCCGGCCAGCGGCCGGCACTACCCCTGCAACAACCGACGCATCGCTCTGGTAGGTGCCAACCTTGGTTGGCACGAAACCCGCGGCGCCGGCCAGTGGCCGGCACTACCGGTGATGCTCAGCGCTTGTACTTCGGCACGAACACCTTGTTCACCGCATCGGCCAGCTGGTCCGGCGGCAGCAGGCCCTGGTCGAGCAGGAAGTTGTTGAACGCCAGGCGGTCGAACTTCGCGCCCAGTGCCAGCTCGGTCTGCATGCGCAGTTCCAGGATGCGGGTGTAGCCGTAGAAATAGCTGCCGGCCTGGCCCGGCATGCGCACCATGTAGCGATCCAGTTCCTGGGTGGCCATCGCCTTGGACAGGCCGACCTGCTCGATCAGCACGCGCTCGCCGTTGGCGCGGTCGGTCAGGCCGAGGTTGAGCATCGGGTCCAGCATCGCGCGCGCAGCCCGCAGCAGGCGGAACTGCAGGGCGATCATCTGCCCGTCCAGCGGCTCGTACGGCACCATCTCGGCTTCGGCATACAGCGCCCAGCCTTCCACGTTCACCGAATTGAACGCGAACATCGTGCGTGCCAGCGAGACGCCGCGCTCGACCATGGCGGTGAACTGCAGCTCGTGGCCGGGGCGGCCTTCATGCGCGCTCAGCGTCCACGCCGCCGCGCCGAAGTTGAAGTCGTCGTACTGCGCACCCGGACCGGCGGCCGGATTGCCCAGCGGCAGCACGAAGGTGCCCTGCTGCCCGGTGTTGTTGACCAGCGGCGCCGGCAGGAAGTGCGGCGCCGGGCTGGCGGCGCTCTCGGCGGCCGAACCCAGTCGCATCTGCATGGCACGCTTGGGCACGTCGACGATGGCGTGCTCGCGGATCAGCGGATCGATCGCGTCGATCACCTTGCGGTAGTGGCCTTCCAGATGATCGTCGGCGATCTTGTCAGCCTTCAGCGCGCGGATCACCGCCACCGGGTCGCTCGGGTCGGCCACCTTCAGGCCCTTGTCCTTCGCCACCAGCGGCGCCAGCTGCTGCATCGCCGATCGGGTTTCCATGAACTCCAGCTGCGCGCGCTGCATCAACAGCTTCGGGTCGATGTCGATGCCGACCTGCTTGAGCTGGTAGGCGTACAGCGGCGCCGGCAGGCGTGCGTCGGCACGTGCCTTCGGCAGCACGGTCGTGCGCGTCCAGGCGGCGTAGTCCTTCATCTGCCCGGCCAGCGCCTTCATTGCTTCATCGGCACCGGCGATCTGGTACTTCTTCAGCAGCGACTCGATACCGGTGATGTAGGTCTCGACGTTGTCCAGCGACTGCTGCACTTCGATCTTCGTCGGCTGCAGCAGGCTGCTGTCCTTCAAGCGCTCTTCATAGCGCTGGCGCGCCAGCGTGGTGAAGGCGGTGCCGCCCGGCTGCAGGCCGGCGTAGGCCTTGAGGCGGTCGAGCGCCTTGGCCCGGCGCTCGGCCGGCACCTGGTCGGACAGCAGCAGGTTGAGGCCGCTGAACACCGTCTGCGGCGCATCGCTCCACGGCAACAGGTACTTCTCGTTGAGCTCGCTGCCTTCGATGTTCTGGCTGGCGGCGTGGATCATGATCTCCAGGTCCTGGCGGACATTGGGATCCTGCTCGGTGGCCAGCTTCGCCTTCAGTTCGTCGCGGGCCTTGGCCATCGCGGCGCGGTAGCGCTTGCCGTTGTCCGGGCCGAGGTCGGCCACCTTGTCGTCGTAGCCGGGAACGCCGAAGAAGCCGGTTTCCTCCGGCTGGAACGGACCCTGTGCATCAAGCAGGATCTGCGCCAGTGCATTGCTGCGGGCCACCCAGGCCGGGCTGGCAGGAGTGGCGGCCTTGGCGGCGGGTGCAGCCAGCGCCGGCGGTGCGGACAGCAACGGGGCGGCAGTCAGGGCCAGGGCAACAGCGAGCGCAATCGGCTTCATGGGACACTCCAGCAAAGGGTTGCCCGCAACTTACGCGCTCACGGCGATGGCGACAATCGGCTGGAGGTCACGGCGCGGCTGATGGGTAGAGTCGACTGTCAGTCGACTATCGCGCGCAGCGCGGGGTTTTTCAGGCGTCTTGTGGAGAGCAGTCGACTAACAGTCGACTCTACATGGCCGCCCTTACCCGGCCGCGCGACCTGCGGTCACAGCGCGGCGGTCAGCGGGCATTCGCCACGCTCACGGCAGGCCTGCAGCTCGCACTCCCCCGCAGCCTCGTCGTCATCCAGTGCAGTCAGGTCGAAGGTCTGCTTGTCTTCGGCCAGTACATACATCACCGGGTAATCCCAGACTTCATCGCGACGGCTGCCCTGCACGAACAGCCGGCCGTGCGCATGCGGTCCTTCCAGCGCAACGGTCAGGCCGACGTCGCGCTGGCCGTTCATCGCGGTCTGCATGCTGCCCAGCGGCATCGATTCGATATGCAGCGGCTCGCCAAAGGCTTCCACCAGTTCAATACTGCAGCCCGCGCGTCGCAGCGCCTCGCGCATCGGCGGGCTCTCGCGTGCCGCCTCGCTCCAGCGCAGCACGCTCCAGGTCACCACACCCCCTGCACCACCCAGCACCAGCACCACCATCAACGGCATCGCCCAGCGCCAGTGGCGGCACCACCAACCGGCGGATGCCGGGTCATGGGCGGGAATCGGCGGTGGCAGGGTCATCGGCGGGCTCCTTCCCGTTGCTGGATCAGGGCTTGAGGCAACGTCCCAGGAAGGCTTCGGCCACGCGGTAGCGATGCAGGGCATCGGCGCCGGACAGGCCATGCTTGGCACCCGGGTAGGTCATCAGCTCGAACGGCTGTGCACGCTTCTGCAGCGCACTCATCAGGCTGGTCGAGTTGGTGAACAGTACGTTGTCATCGGCCATGCCGTGGATCAGCAGCAGCGGCGAGCGCAGGCCGTCGATATGGGTCAGCACGCGCGCTTCTCGGTAACCCGCTTCATTGCGCGCCGGCAGATCCATGTAGCGTTCGGTGTAGTGGCTGTCGTACAGGCCCCAGTCGGTGACCGGCGCACCGGCCACGCCACAGGCGTACTGGTTCGAGGCCTTGGCCAGCAGCATCAGGGTCATGTAGCCACCGTTGGACCAGCCCTGCACGCCGATGCGCGCCGGGTCCACCCACGATTGCTGCTTCAGCCAGGTCACGCCGCGCAGCTGGTCGGTCACTTCCACCGTGCCCTGCTTGCCGTACAACGCGCCACCGAAGTCACGGCCACGGCGCGGGGGTGCCGCGGTTGTCCAGCGAGAACACCACGTAGCCCTGCTGGGCCAAGTACTGGTTGAACAGGTGGTCGCCACGGCCGGGCCAGCTGTCGGTGACGGTCTGGCTGGCCGGGCCACCGTAGACGTACACCGCCACCGGGTAACGCTTGGACGGATCGAAGCCGGCCGGCTTGATCAGGCTGTAGTTGAGCGGGGTCTTGCCGTCGGCCGCGGTCAGCGTGCCGAACTCGATCGGGCGCTGTGCATCGCGGTAACGCGCATACGGATGCTTCGGGTCCGCCAGATCGTTCTCGAGCAGGGTGGCGATCTTCTCGCCATTGGCGCGGAACAGTTCGATCTGCGGCGGCGTGGTGCTGTTGGACCAGCTGTCGACATAGACGCTGGCATTGCGGGCGAAGCTGGCGCTGTGCATGCCCGGTGCCTTGGACAGGCGCTGCGGCTCACCGCCCTGCAGCGACACCGCGTAGATCTGGCTTTCGCGCGAGGTCTCGATGCCGGCGCGGAAGTAGGCCTTGCCAGCCTTCTCATCGACCGCCAGCAGTTCGTCCACCGGCCAGTTGCCGTGGGTCAACGCGGTGGCCTTGCCCTTGCTGTCGATGCGGTACAGATGCTGGAAACCGGTGCGCTCGGACGACCACAGCACGCTGCCGTCATCGAGGAAACGCAGGCTGTTGTGCAGCGGCACCCAGGTCGGGCTGGTCTCGTGGGCGAGCACGCGCTGGCGATTGGAATCGAGCGCCACTTCCACCAGGTCCAGCTGCTTCTGGTCGCGCGACTGGCGCTGGAAGCTCAGGTGCTGCGCATCGCGCCAATCGACACGAGCCAGATAGATGTCCTGTTCCTTGCCGAGGTCGACCCAGCGCGGCTGCGCATCGGCGGCCGGTGCGATCACGCCCAGCTGCACGCGCACGTTGGCGTCGCCCGCGGCCGGGTAACGCTGCTCGATCACGTCGGTGCGGTCGGCGTAGACCTCGTAGCGCTTCTGCACCGGCACCGGTGCTTCATCGATGCGCGCGAAGGCGATGGCCGAATCATCCGGCGCCCACCAGTAGCCGGTGTGGCGGTCCATTTCCTCGTCGGCGACGAACTCGGCCACGCCGTTGCCGATGGTGGTGCTGCCGTCGCGGGTGAGCTGCAGCTGCTTGCCGCTGGCCAGGTCGATCACCCACAGGTTGCGGCCGCGGATGAAGCTGACGAAACCGCCCTTGGGCGACAGCTTGGCGTCGGTGGCGAATCCTTCACCGTGGGTCAGCTGGCGCACTGCGGCCTGGCCCTGCTGCTTGAGGTCGTACAGGTACAGCTCACCGCCCAACGGGAACAGCAGGCGCTGCGCGTCCGGCGACCACTGGTAATCGACGATACCGGTCATCGCGGCGATGCGCTGGCGCTCGCGGCGGGCCTTTTCCTCATCACTGAGGGTCTCGGTGCCGGGCAGCACCACCTTCGAATCCACCAGCAGGCGGGTCTGGCCGCTGCCGATGTCATAGGTCCACAGGTCCAGCTGGTTGCGGTCGCTGTCCTTGCCGCGCAGGAAGCTGACCTGCGAACCATCGGGGGCGACCTTCGGCTTCATCAGGGTCGGGCCGGAAAGCGGCAGCGGGCCGGTGATGGCTTCCAGGGTCAGCTTTTCAGCGTGGGCGGCGGTACTGGTGGCGAGCATGAGGGCGAGCGAAGCGAACAGGTGGCGCATGGAGGATCCCGGCAAACGGCAGGTCCGCCACCGCGATGGACGCGGGGCGGTCGTCCCCCATCCTAACCAAGCCCGTGCGGGAAGGCAGCATGACCTTCTGCCCATGAGGCATGCCGACCAACGGTCGGCACCCACCGTTCCGGGTCAACGCTGGCCGAACAGGTGCTTGCGCTCTTCGTCGCTGAGCGGCTTGCCGGCGTTGGGGTTCACCTGCTGGCGCAGGGCATAGGCGCGCTGGGTGGCCGGGCGTGCAGCAATCGCTTCGTGCCAGCGCTTGAGGTTCGGGAACGCGGCGAAATCCACCGGCAGCTTGTCGTAGGCGCCGATCCACGGGTAGCTGGCCATGTCGGCGATGGTGTACGCGTCCCCGGCCAGGAAGGCGTGCTGGGCCAGGCGCTTGTCCATCACCCCGTGCAGGCGGCGCACTTCGTTGTCATAGCGCTCGATCGCATACGGGATCTTCTCCGGCGCATACACATTGAAGTGGCCCATCTGGCCGCTCATCGGACCCAGGCCAGCCATCTGCCAGAACAGCCACTCCAGGGTGGTCACGCGGCCGCGCGGGTCGCTGGGCAGGAACTGGCCGGTCTTCTCGGCCAGATACAGCAGGATCGCGCCGGACTCGAACACGCTCTGCGGGGCGCCGCCATCGGCCGGGGCGTGGTCGACAATCGCAGGCATCTTGTTGTTCGGCGAGATCGCAAGGAATTCCGGCTTGAACTGGTCGCCCGAGCCGATGTTGACCGGATGGATGCGGTACTCCAGGCCGGCTTCTTCCAGCAGCAGGGTCACTTTGTGGCCGTTCGGGGTGGGCCAGTAATACAGGTCGATCATGGCGGCGGCTCGGGGTGCGGAAAGGAACCTGAAGTCTAGTGCGAGAGTTGGGTTGGCACCGTCACGACGGGCCGGTAACCTCGCGGCTCCCCCGAAACGCACTGTCCTGCATGAGCCACAGTCCTCGCCCCCTGTCCCCGTTGTCCTCGCTGATCTTCGCCTCGCGCTGGCTGCAGCTGCCGCTGTACCTGGGCCTGATCCTTGCCCAGTGCGTCTACGTGTTCCTGTTCGGCAAGGAACTGTGGCACCTGCTGTCCCACTCGGTCTCGATGGGCGAACAGCAGATCATGCTGATCGTGCTGGGCCTGATCGACGTGGTGATGATCTCCAATCTGCTGGTGATGGTGATCGTCGGTGGCTACGAGACCTTCGTCTCGCGCCTGCGCCTGGAAGGCCACCCGGACCAGCCGGAATGGCTGAGCCACGTCAACGCCAGCGTGCTGAAGGTGAAGCTGGCAATGGCGATCATCGGCATCTCCTCGATCCACCTGCTGAAGACTTTCATCGCCACCAGCGCGCTGAAGGGACTGCCGCTGTGCAAGCCGGAACAATGGGCAGCAGCAGTGTCGTCGGCTTCGACCAGCTTCTACAACGCTGGTGTCGATACCTGCACGACCATGACCCAGGAAGGCGTGCTGTGGCAGACCATCATCCACTGCGTGTTCATCCTGTCGGCGATCGGTATTGCCTGGACCGACAAGCTGATGTCCAACAGCCACAGCAAGTCGCACGACCACTGATGCGGCAACCGGCAGCGATCCTTCGCCGCTGCCCCATCCCGGCCCCTGCCCCTTGTACGCGGCGGTGGCCGGGATGCTAGATTGCACCCTCGCCGTTGCCGGCGGTGGCGTCGGGAAACGTCATCGTTCCGCGCCCGGACCACAGGTCCCGGCCATGCGTATCAATGATTTACGTCACGTCGTCTTCTAGAGGGGAGCAGGATGTCGCACGTCTCAACGATCACCGCCGCGCGCCGGTGGCTGCCGGTTGCTTTGGCACTGGCGCTGGCCGCCTGCTCGGGAAAGGAAGAATCTGCAGCACCGGCCCCGGCCGCCGCACCCGCCGCTGCTGCACCGGCCGCACCGGTGGTCGCCGCCAAGGTGCAGTCCATGGGCACCGAACAGCTGCGTGAATCGGCCAGCCAGGCATTGCGCGAGAACCGCATGTACGCGCCGGCCGGCGACAACGCCATCGAGTACTACCTCGCCCTGCGCGACAAGACACCGGACGACGCGTCGGTGAAGAGCGCGCTGACCGACCTGCTGCCCTACACCCTGATCGCCGCCGAGCAGCACCTGGGCCGCGAGGACTACACCGAGGCGCAGCGCCTGGTGGCACTGATCGAGAAGGTGGACGCCTCCGCTCCCGCCCTGCCGCGCCTGAAGGAAGGCCTGGCCAAGGGCGTGGAAAATGCGGCCAAGCGCAGCGAGACCGAAGCCGAGAAGGCCAAGAAGGACGCCGAAGACCGGACCAAGCAGCAGGCCGAACAGCAGCGCCTGACCGAGCAGCGCGCCAAGGAAGCCGATGCGGCCAAGCAGATTGCCGCGCAGCAGGATGCCGCACGCCGCGACAACGAGCGCCAGGAGGCCGAGCGCCAGGCCGCGGCCCGTCGCGATGCCGAACAGAAACAGCAGCAGGCCGCCGCCCAACAGGCCAGCGCCGCACGCCAGGCAGCCGCCGCGGCAGCTCCCACCCTCCGCCCGGTCAGCACGCCGGCGCCGCGCTATCCGGCCGAGGCACTGCGTTCGGGAACGTCGGGCGAAGTGCTGGTGGAGATCACCGTCGGTACCGACGGCTCAGTGGTCAGCGCCCGCGTGCTGCGCGCGACGTCGGGACGGACCTTCGACCGCGAAGCCCTGAACGCGGTCAAGCGCTGGCGCTTCGAGCCGGTCAACGCGCCGGTCACCACCCGCCGCACCCTGGTGTTCGCACCGGGCGGCTGACCGCAAAAAAGGGGACGGAGGGGATTAAGTCGTTTCTGCCACCTCCATGACGCCAAGGCCCGGTCCGTCCGGGCCTTGTCCGTTTCAGGCAGCGCCATCAATCAGGCGCTGCAGCGCCGGATCGCGCGCAGCCAGCACCTGGAACAGGCCCAGCGCGTGCAGGCCCGGCAGCAACGCACGCAGGTCAGATTCGGCTGTGGCGCGGGTGGCATCATCGCTGGCGGGATCCTGCCAGTCGCGGACGCTGGCCAGGAAAGCACCCACGCTGCCCTTGCGCACGGTGAGGCCATTTACCTGCACCTCGTTCTGATGGTCCGGAAGAATGTCCTGTGGCTGCATGGGGAAGCGCTCCGTTGAAGTGGGCTCCAGTGTCGGAGCCCGGACGCGACGTTTCTGCCGTATAACTGCCAATTGATATGGCAGATCAGACAACCACCGCATTGATTGACCCGGCGCTGGCCAATGCCGCCGACGGGCCTGCATTGCTGGGGGCGCAGCTGCGCCTGCCGGGTCCGCGCCGCACGGCACGCCACCAGCACGCCCGCGGGCAGCTGCTGGGTGCACATCAGGGCCTGCTGCGGATCGAGGTCGGCGACCTGCACTGGCTGCTGCCGGCGGGTCATGTCGCCTGGATACCACCTTCGCTGCCCCACGCACTGGCCAGTACCAGTGCGTTCGACGGCTGGAGCCTGTACTTCAGCGCGCAGGCCTGCACCGACCTGCCTGCAGCCCCTCGCATCTTCCAGCCGGGGCCGCTGCTGCAGGCCGCGGTGATTCGGGCGCTGCAGTGGCCGCATGTTCCACTGGATGCCACACAGGCACGACTGGCCGGTGTGATCGCCGATGAGATTGCCGCCAGCAAGCCTCTGCCGCTTGCCCTGCCACAACCGCGTGACCGGCGACTGCAGAAACTTGCCGCCGCACTGGCGCGCGCACCGCACGACAACCGCAGCATCGAGGACTGGGCCGCCAGCAGCGGTCTGTCCAGCCGCAGCCTCGCCCGCCATTGGCTGGCCGAGACCGGCCTGTCGCCAAGCCAGTGGCGGCAACGCCTGCGGGTGCTGCTGGCACTGCCACGCCTGCTGTCCGGCGAGCCGGTGATCAGCGTCGCGCTGTCGATGGGCTACGACACACCCAGTGCCTTCATCGCCGTGTTCAAGCGCGAGATGGGGGTGACGCCTGCGCGGTATGGAAAAGGGGACGGAGGGGATTAAGTCGCTTCTGCCCTCCCCCACATCAACTCGCGGCATCGCCTGATGCCCTTCGCGGTCACGGAGGCGGCAGGCTGATGATTCCTTGAACCCCCTGAACTGCCATGCCTCGACAAGCACGCCTGATGTTGGCCGAACAGCCGTATCACGTAACCCAGCGCGGTGTGAACAAGGGGGCGATCTTCGTTGACGATATCGACCGCCAGCTGTTTCTGCACCTTTTGCACAGCGCCTTCCTGAAGCATCAGGTCGCGCTGCATGCCTATGTATTGATGGGCAATCACGTCCATCTATTGGCCACACCCTCCACTCAGGCCGGCTTGGCCAACGCGATGCGGATGCAGGGCAACAACTATGTCCAGGCGTTCAATCAGCGGCATGAGCGCAGCGGACCACTCTGGCAGGGCCGCTTCCATTCTTCGATGGTGGACAGCGACGCCTATCTGCTCAGCGTTTATCGCTACATCGAACTCAATCCGGTTCGTGCAGGCAGGACAGGCGCCCCGGAAGATCACCCATGGTCGAGCGTGCATGGAAACCTGCAGCGCCGCGATGATCCGATGCTGACAGAACACCCCGCCTTTCAGGCACTGGCCTCGACCAAGCGACAGCGGACGACGCTCTATGCGCAGTTCCTGCGGGACGTGAACGCGTCCGCCGACCTGCCGGCAATACGCGCGCACAGTGCCGGGCAGCATCCGTTGGGAAATGCAGCTTACCTGCGGATGGTGGAACAGACACTGGGCCGCCCCGTGGTGCTGCGCAAGCGGGGGCGCCCTCAGAAAAAGGGGGCGGAGGGTTAAAAACGACTTAATCCCCTCCGTCCCCTTTTTGCAGTCAGCCCGAGATCGCCAGACGCTCGTTGTGGTAACGGCGCACGGCGGCGAACCATAGCACTGCGGCCAGGCCAAGGCTGGCGCCGAGATAGATCGCCCACACCGCAGGCGTGATCGTCTCGTGGCGGATCACCTTCAGCAGCATCTGGTTCTGCGACAGGAACGGCACCGCGTACTGCCACAGCTCGCTCTTCAGCGGGTACGCCACCAGTGCGTAGCCAGGCATCATCGGCAGCAGCATCAGCCAGGTCATGTGGCTCTGCGCTTCCTTCATGCTCTTGGCCGCGGCCGACAGGAAGGTCAGCAGCGAGGTGCCGATCATCAGCATCGGCAGCATCACCAGCAGCATCTGCAGCATCGAACCGACGTTCATGTTGAACTGGCGGCCGATGTTGCCGGGCGCGATCTGTGCGCTCACCTTGAACGCCACCAGGGTCAGCAGCAGCGATACGAACCCGACCACGCAGGCAGCAGCGATCTTGCCGCTGACGATCGCGCTGCGCGAGCCGGGCGTGGCCAGCAGCGGTTCCAGTGACTGCCGCTCGCGCTCGCCGGCGGTGGCATCCATCACCAGATAGGCGCCGCCGATGAACGAGGTCAGCGTGAGCAGCACCGGCAGCAGCATCGACAGGATCATGCCGCGCTTGGCCTCGGCACTGGCCAGGTCCTGGCGCGCCACATCCAGCGGCCGCGCCACCTGTGCGTCGATGCCGCGCGCCATCAATCGCAGTGCCCCCACCTGGCCGTTGTAGGTGGCCAGTGCCGCCTCCAGACGTGCGCTGGGCACTTCGGCGGCACGACGGGTACTGTCCTTGATCACCTCCACCAGCGCCGGCTTGCCATCGGCCCAGTCCTTGCCGAAGTCATCGCTGATGCGCAGCGCCACGTCGATCTCCTGGCTGCGGATGGCCTCGGCCAGGTCCTTCGGTGCAGGTGCGGTGTTCAGCCCCTGCGCGGCGAGGAAACGCACCAGGTTGGGGGCGTTCTCCGCACCGATGGTCGGAATCTGCAGCGGCTGCTCGATCTGGGTGCGTACCCGGCTCTCGGCCAGCTTGCCCATGCCCAGCAGCAGCACCGGGTACAGCAGCGGCCCGAACAGCAGGGTCAGCAGCAGCGTGCGGCGATCACGGGAAAGGTCGCGCAGTTCCTTGCGCATCACCGTCATCAGGGTCGACATCATGCTCATGCGTGCAGGCCCTCTTCGCTGCCGATCAGTTTCACGAACGCGTCTTCCAGGTTGGATTCGCCGGCTTGCGCACGCAGTTCATCGGCGCTGCCGGCAGCCATCACCGTGCCCTTGGCGATGATCACGATGTGATCGCACAGCGCGGCCACCTCCTGCATGATGTGGCTGGACAGGATCACGCAGCGGCCCTCTTCGCGCAGGCCCAGCAGGAAGCGGCGCAGTGCGCGCGTGGTCATCACGTCCAGGCCGTTGGTCGGCTCATCCAGAATGACGTTGCGCGGGTCGTGCACCAGCGCGCGGGCGATCGCGGTCTTGGTGCGCTGGCCCTGCGAGAAGCCATCGGTCTGGCGGTCGAGGATGTCACCCATGTCCAGGGCATGCGACAGCACTTCGATGCGTTCGCGGATGCGCTCGGCCGACAGGCCATGCAGCTCGCCGAAGTAGGCGATGTTCTCGCGCGCGGTCAGGCGCTTGTAGACGCCACGCGCATCGGGCAGCACGCCAAGGTGGCGGCGTACTTCCACCGGATTGCGTGCGGCATCGACACCATCGACGCTGATGCTGCCCTGGTCCGGGGTCATCAGCGTGTACAGCATGCGCATGGTGGTGGTCTTGCCGGCACCATTGGGGCCCAGCAGGCCGGTGATGCGGCCGTCCTCGGCGCGGAAGCCGACATTGGAGACCGCCTGGATGCGGCCGGTGCGGGTGTCGAAAGCCTTGTGCAGGTTGTCGGCGACGATCATGGTTCCCATCCGTTGAACGAGGTGAACGCCGGCACGTAGCTCAGCGTGTCCAGGCAGCCGGCATCCAGCGCCTTGGCATCGGTCTTGTCGATGAACTGGCCGAGCAGGCGCGGCATGCAGCCGGCACTCAGCGTGCCGTGGCCCTGGCCGCGGGCGACCAGCGCGCGGCCATTCGGCAGGCCCTTGAGGACCTGTTCGGCATAGCGTGGTGGCGTCACCGGGTCGAGTTCACCGGACAGCAGCAGCGCCGGTACGTCGCTGCGCAGCGGCACGGCATTGGCCGCTGGCGCCGGCTGGTGCGGCCATACCGGGCAGGCCGCGAAGAAGGCACTGGCCACGTCGTTGCCGAACAGTCGCTCCGGGTCCTCGGCCGGCGCCTTGTAACGCGGCGCATCCTCGCTGCAGATCACCGACCACTGCATGCCTCGGTTGATCTGGAAATCCATGCTGCGGTTCGCACCGCGTGCCAGCGACGCCAGCGGTGCATAGCGGCCATGCGCGGCTTCATCGAGCACCAGCGGCAGCAGCGAGGAATACTGCGGCACATAGGAGAAGGCGAACGCCAGGCCGATCACGCTGTCCGGACTCAGCACATCCTGCCGGGTCTGGTTGGTGCCGGGGTCGCGATACTCCACCGAGACCGGCGCACGGCGCAGGGTCTCGACCACGCTGCGCAGCTGCGCGCGGGTGTCGGTCGGGAAGCGTTTGCTGCAGGCGGCATCCTTGCGGCACTGCGCCGACTGCAGGGCGATCGCATCCTCGAACGTCGTGGCGAAGTCGCCGCCCACCACCAGTTCATTGGGCACTACGCCATCGATGACGATGCTGCGGGTGTGCTGCGGATAGGCACCGGCATAGCGCTGGGCCACGCGGGTACCGTAGGAGCCGCCGACCAGGTTGATCCGGTCCACGCCCAAGGCCTGGCGTACCGCATCCAGGTCGGCGATGGCTTCGGTGGTGGTGTAGAAGCGGGCATCGGCACGCCCCTGCAGCGAGGCCGCGCAGCGCTGCGCGTAGTCGCGCAGCGACGCCTCGGTGGGAGCGGCGTCCTCCTCCATGGCCAGTTCCTTGCCATCCGCGCCAAGGCAGCTGAGCGGGCTGGAGCCGCCGGTGCCGCGCTGGTCGATCAGGAACACATCACGCTGCTTGCGCACCTGGCGCAGCGCGGTATCGACGATGACCGCCACTTCGCTGGCCGCCTGGCCGGGGCCACCGGCCAGGAAGAACACCGGGTCGGGCTGGCTGGAGCCGCTGCTGCCCGATTCCAGCCAGGCAATGCGCAGGCCGATACGTCGGCCATCGGGCTGGGCCCGGTCCTCCGGCACCTGCAGGGTGGCGCACTGCGCTTCCACGTTGGCGCTGGCGCCTTCGGTGGACAACGTGCAGGGCTGGAAGTCGATCGTGCCGAAATGGCGGCTGGGTGCATCGCTGGCGCCTTCGGCGCCGGGTGATGGTGACTGGCTGCAACCGGCAAGTATCAGGCTGGCCAACGCTGCGGCCAACGCGAGGTGGTGTCTGTGCATCGTGCTCGTTTCCCCTGGAGGACGTTCCTGGCAACCACGACGGGCTGCCGCGGAAGATGTGACTCAACTTACACGGGCACGGCGTCGTCGGCGATGGGCAGACGCGAAATCTCCGCCGGCGTGGCGCAGACCAGGCGATCGCGGCCCGCGGCCTTGGCCCGGTACAACGCGGCATCAGCCGCTGCCAGCAACGTCGACAGGTCACCCTGGCCCTCGTCCATGGCCAGGCCGATGCTGGCGGTGACGCTCACCGGCCCACTGGCCAGCAATGCAGGGTACTGCTGCAGAGCGGTACGGATCGCGGCGGCCCACGCCATCGCTTCACCCTGTGTGCTGCCGGCCAGCACCAGCACGAACTCCTCGCCACCGTAGCGGCCCAGCAGCGTGTCGTGGCCCTGCAAACCATGCTGCAGCAGCGCAGCGAAGTGACGCAGTACCTGGTCACCGGCCAGGTGGCCCCAGCGGTCGTTGATCTGCTTGAAGTGATCGACGTCGACCAGCAACAGGGCCAGCGGCCGGCCCTGCCGACGCAGCCGCTGCAACTGCGCCTGGCCATCGGCCAGCACCGCGCTGCGGTTGAGCAGCCCGGTCAGGCCATCGGTGCGTGCCGCACGCCGCAGATCGACCAGCATGCGCTCGACCAGCAGCAGCACCATCGCGAAACATCGCGCCAGCTCCAGCATCACCCCGGCAATGTAGGTGACGAACATCGGCGTGCCGGTGCGCATGATGTCCTCACCGGCATCGGGCGCCACCGGCAGGAACAGGCGCACCGCGTACAGTGCCGCCTCGGCCAGGAACACCGCCGCCGCCAGACGGCAGCTGGTGCGCTGCTGCACGGGGGCATGCCGCAGCAGCAGCCATGCGATCCAGCCATCGACCAGCAGCGTGAACACACTGAACACCTGCAGGCGCACGCCCAGGTCCGGCCAGAGCACCAGGAAGGCGAAGATGCAGGCCATGAACGCGGCTGCCATCAACAACGGCCGCCACAGTGGCAGCGGCTGTTCCAGATGCAGCGCCACGCCGCGCAGCATCAGCACCGCACAGCCGGCCATCGCCGCATTCCCGGCCAGTATGGCCGGCGCCAACGGCAGGTAGGGTCGCAGCGCCAGCAGGGTCACGCCCAGGGTCAGCAGCCACAGGCTGGCGGTCCACTGGCGCAGCACCGGTTGCCCGCGCAGCACCACCAGCAGCAATGAGAACCCCACCGCAATGCCGATGCAGAGCAGGAAGCCAAGCACGGTGATGGTGGGGAAATCCAGGGACATGCGGCGCTCATCGGCCGGGGCGGCGCGCGCATCTTAGCGCCTTGCGGTGCGATCCCCGTGGCACTGCCTGGCCCGATGGCGATGCCGGGTCTGAAAACGGCGAGCATGACGGCCGGTGCGTGCGCAGAATCCGGGGAAAACCAAGGAGACGCCCATGCATGCGTGGTACCTCGGTGGCCTCGACCACCGCCCCTTCCAGCACCTGTTCGAGAAGAGTGACACCGCGCTGGCTGCGCTGGGCATCCAGCGTCGCTGGGCCGGCGAAACAGGAGGACACCCCTGCCGGATCGGCCTGAGCGATCCGCCCAGCGGCAGCGAGCTGCTGCTGTTGTCCCATGTGCACCTGCCGCTGCACTCGCCCTATCACGCCTCGGGCCCGATCTTCGTGCAGCGTGGCGTAACGCGCTGCGTGCTGCCGCCGGGCGAGGTACCCGCCTATGTACAACGCCGTACGATCTCGTTGCGCGCCTATGACCACGCTGCATTGATGCTGGCCGCAGAGATCAGCGCGGGCACTGATGTTGCCGCCCGGCTGGACGCGCTGTTTGCCGACCCTGCCGTGGCCTTCGTGCAACTGCACAACGCGGCCCACGGCTGCTTCTCGTGCCAGGCAGATCGGGTGGGTATGCCGGCGACGTAGCACGATCTCCACGACGTGATCGATGCCACGCCGAAGACGTGATGGTCAACGCATCCGTTCAGTCCCGCGTGAAGCCTGCGGGAAGGGCTTCACACCCCCAGTCACGGATCGGCGCTTCGGTGGTTCCGCCCCTTGCATCGCGACTCGATACTCGCTGTGGTGCCGCCGAAAGTCCGCCGTGCAGCGCAGCTCCTGCGGTCACCGTTCTCTTTCGACGACCACAAGGAAGCGCCATGTCATTCCGATCCACACCGCTGTTGCTGGCCACCTCGTTCGCCGCTGCGGGCCTGTGCCTGGCCGGCAACGCATTCGCCCACGGCACCATGACCACGCCGGTCAGCCGCGTCTATGCCTGTTTCCAGGGCAATCCGGAGAACCCGACCAACCCGGCCTGCGCCGCCGCGAAAGCGGTAGGCGGTTCGCAGGCGTTCTACGACTGGAATGGCATCAACCAGGCCAATGCCAACGGCAACCACCAGGCCGTGGTGCCCGACGGCAAGCTGTGCAGCGGCAACAACCCGACCTTCCGCGGGCTGGATGTTAACCGCAGCGACTGGCAGACCACACCGATCCAGCCAGACGCCAGCGGCAAGTTCACCTTCGTGTTCAAGGCGACCGCGCCGCACGCCACGCGTGACTGGCGCTTCTTCGTCACCCGCGACGGCTGGCAACCGGGCAGCCCGCTGCGCTGGGCCGATCTGCAGGAGTTCTGCACGCTGGGCAACACGCCGCTGTCGGCCGATGGCACCTACAAGCTGCAGTGCACGCTGCCACAGCGCAGCGGCCAGCATGTGATCTACAACACCTGGCAGCGCTCGGATTCGACCGAAGCGTTCTACACCTGCATGGACGTGCGCTTTGAAGGAGGCGGTGGCAGCACCCCGCCCGCAGCGCAGTGGCAGGATGCCGGCCCGGTCACCGCGCGCGGCGAGCTGCCGGTCGGCACCACCCTGGCGTTGCGCGTGTTCAACGCCAACGGCAATGATGTCGAACGCGTGGAAGCGACCCTGGCCAGTGGCCAGACTGCGGCCGCGCAGTGGCCGTTGGCGCTGGCCCGCAAGGTCAATACCAGCGCCCTGCACGCACGCGTGGGCGTGCTCAGCAATGGCGTGATCACACCGACGGCCTCGGCCACCGCCAACCGCGTGTACCTGAAGGATGGCAACCGCTTCCAGCTCGATACCCAGGTGCCCGACCCCGGCACGCCATCACCGGGCGGTGATTTTGACCACGTGTATCCCGCCGGTATCGGCAGCTACGTGCCGGGCCAGACCGTGGTGAAGGGCGGCGACGGCAAGCTTTATGCCTGCCGCCCGTTCCCGGAAGGTGCATGGTGCAACGTCAACGCCGAAGCCTACCGGCCGGGCGTGGGTGCAGCATGGCGCGATGCGTGGATCGCGTACTGAGGCAGTGATGCGGGAGGCGGTGCACAGTGCACCGCCTTTCGCCCGGATGGCGGCACAGTGAGCACCGTGTTGCAGATCGAACACAGCCGCCATCGATTTCAAACTTGTCCGATGTTGCCGACGGCCCTGCATGTGAAGACTGCGCGAGGTTTCCCACACTTCGCAAAGGAGTTCCTGCATGCACCTGTCCCACCGGGCAGTCCTCGCTCTGTCCGTCGTTGCCGGCCTGGCCCTGTCCGGCAGCGCCCTCGCCCACGGCACCATGTCCAAGCCGCTCAGCCGCGTGAAGCAGTGCCACGAAGGCAATCCGGAAAACCCGACCAACCCGGCCTGTGCCGCGGCCAAGGCCATCGGCGGCGCGCAGCCGTTCTATGACTGGAGCGCGATCGCCCACGGCAACGCCAATGGCAACCACCGCGACCTGGTGCGCGATGGCGAGCTGTGCAGCGCCAGCATCCCCAAGTACCGCGGCCTCGATCTGAATCGCAGCGACTGGCCGACCACGCCGATGCGCGCCGATTCGCGTGGCCGCTACACCTTCGAATTCCTGGCGCCGGCGCCGCACGCCACCCGCGAGTGGAAGTTCTACGTCACCCGTGACGGTTGGCAGCCGGGCAGCCCGCTGCGCTGGGCCGACCTGCAGGAATTCTGCACCCTGGGCAACGTGCCGCTGTCCGAAGGCGGTGTCTACAAGCTGGACTGCCCGCTGCCCAAGCGCACTGGCCAGCACATCATCTACAACACCTGGCAGCGCTCGGATTCGCAGGAAGCGTTCTACACCTGCATGGACGTGCGCTTCGAAGGTGGCGGTGGCGTGGTTCCGCCGCCGCAGTGGCAGGATGCCGGCGCGGTGACCGCCAATGGCGCACTGGACGTGGACAGCACCGTGACCCTGCGTGTGTTCAATGCCAACGGCAATGATCTGGAGCGCGTGGAAACCAAACTGGCCGCTGGCCAGACCAGCCCGACGCAGTGGCCGCTGGCCCTGGCCCGCAAGGTCAATGCCAGTGCACAGCATGCGCGCGTGGGCGTGATGAAGAACGGCGTGATCACGCCGGTCGCCTCGGCCACCGACAACCGCGTGTACCTGAAGCAGGGCAACCGCTTCCAGCTGGAAACCCAGGTGCCGGGTCCGGGCCCGATCGATCCAGTCGATCCGCCGGGCGGCGACTTCGACTTCGTGTACCCGGCCGGCCTCGGCAGCTACAAGCCGGGCGAGACCGTGGTGAAGGGCACTGACGGCAAGCTGTATGCCTGCCGCCCGTTCCCGGAAGGCGCCTGGTGCAACATCAATGCCGATGCCTATCGTCCGGGCACCGGCTATGCGTGGCGCGACGCCTGGATCGCGTACTGAGGCAGGACACCGGGGGCGGCGTGATGCCGCCCCTGGTTCATGGGCTGCCGGCCAGCGGCCGGCACTACGCAGGCTTACTTGCTGCTGACGTACTTCTCGCGGCGGATCTGCGGGTTGCCCAGCCCCGCGCCCTTCAGCAGTTCGGCACAGGCGTCGACCATGTCCGGGTTGCCGCACAGGTAGGCA
Organism: Stenotrophomonas sp. 80084_Sma; assembly: GCF_056481995.1. Taxonomy (NCBI): domain Bacteria; kingdom Pseudomonadati; phylum Pseudomonadota; class Gammaproteobacteria; order Lysobacterales; family Lysobacteraceae; genus Stenotrophomonas; species Stenotrophomonas sp. 80084_Sma. The sequence continues at coordinate 4,585,471 of NZ_CM151177.1, forward strand.
ATGTCGGTGGCCGGGTCCGGGGTGAAGCCGGCCAGCGCCTGCTGCACGTAGCCGTGCTGCACGTCCGGGTGCGGATCAGCCGGCAGTTCGCGCGACAGGCATGGAACATAACGGAAGTTCGGGTGCTTTTCGGCGAAGCTGTAGAAATCTTCGCTGTACAGCAGCTCACCCGGGCTGCGCGCGCCCTGCAGCAGCACGATCTGCACGCCGCGCTCGGCCATGGCCTTTTCCAGCAGCGGCAGCATCGAGCGGTACGGGGTAACGCCGGTGCCGGTGGCGATCAGCAGGTAGCGGGCATTGTGGTCACCGGGATTCAGGCAGAACCGGCCATAGGGGCCGGACGCACTGATCTGGCCGCCCTGCTCCAGCGCCTCGAACAGGGCCGTGGCGGCGCCACCGGGGACGAAACTGACCGCGATATCCACCGCCTCGCCCGGGCCCAGCGCGTGGTCGTGGATGGTCGCCAGCGAGTAGCTGCGCTTGGTTTCGGTGCCGTCGGCGTAGCTGAAATGGACCTGGATGAACTGGCCGGGCTGGAAATCCAGCGGCTGTCCATCGTCACGCACGAACTGGTAGTGGCCGACGGTCGGGGCCAGCATGCGGCAGCCGACCAGCTTGAGGGGGAATTGAACAGGCACGACTTTTCGGGACAGTGTGTAGCCGGGGCAAGCCCTCGGGGTCTTCTATAATAGCCCCTCCCCGCCCCTCTCCAGCGCCAGCCCATGGGCGCGAAGGCTTCGAGCTTGGCATCCCAGAACGATACGGCGCCCGCCCTGCGCGTGCGCGACCTGCGCAAGACCTATGACAACGGCACCCAGGCCCTGAAGGGGGTTTCCCTGGAAGTGGCCCCGGGCGACTTCTTCGCCCTGCTCGGCCCCAACGGTGCCGGCAAGTCCACCCTGATCGGCATCATCAGCTCCCTGGTCAACCTCAGCGAGGGCCAGGTGGAAGTGTTCGGCAGCGACCTGGTGCGCAACCGCAGCGCCACCATGCGCCTGATCGGGCTGGTGCCGCAGGAGATCAACTTCAACCTGTTCGAAAAGCCCTTCGACATCCTGGTGAACTACGCCGGTTTCTATGGCGTGCCGCGCGAGGAAGCCGAGCAGCGTGCCGAAGAGGAACTGAAGCGGGCGCACCTGTGGGAAAAGGCACAGGTGATGAGCCGTACGCTGTCCGGTGGCATGAAGCGCCGGCTGATGATCGCCCGCGCGATGATGACCCGCCCGCGCCTGCTGATCCTGGACGAGCCGACCGCCGGCGTGGACATCGAGATCCGCCGCGACATGTGGCGCGTGCTGAAGGAGATCAACGCCGCCGGCACCACGATCATCCTCACCACGCACTACCTGGAAGAAGCCGAGTACCTGTGCCGCCACCTGGCGATCATCAATCATGGCCAGATCGTCGAGCAGGGGCCGATGCGCACCCTGCTGGCCAAGCTGGACGTGGAAGGCTTCCTGCTGGACATCGACGGTGACCTGCCTGCGCAGCTGCCGGTGATCGAGGGCGCGACGCTGACCGCACCGGACCCGCACACGCTGGACATCGACATGCCGCGCGCAATGGACCTCAACCGCGTGTTTGCCACGCTCAACGAGTCCGGTATCCGTGTGCGTTCGATGCGTACCAAGAGCAACCGCCTGGAGGAGCTGTTCGTGCGCCTCACCGGCAACCTGGAGAAGCCTGCATGAGCACCACCGAGCTGACCGACGGCCAGCGCAACCGCGTCGCACTGATGACCATCGTGCGCCGCGAAGTCGCCCGCATCATGCGCATCTGGGGCCAGACCCTGGTGCCGCCGGCGATCACCATGACCCTGTACTTCCTGATCTTCGGCAACCTGATCGGGTCGCGCGTGGGGGACATGGGCGGCTACACCTACATGCAGTTCATCGTGCCGGGCCTGGTGATGATGAGCGTGATCCAGAACAGCTACGGCAACATCAGCTCCTCGTTCTTCGGCGCCAAGTTCGGCCGCCACGTGGAAGAGCTGCTGGTCAGCCCGATGCCGAACTGGGTGATCCTGTGGGGCTACGTGGCCGGTGCGGTGCTGCGCGGCCTGATGGTGGGCGTGATCGTGCTGATCATCGCGATGTTCTTCACCCCGGTGCGCATCCCGCACCCGCTGGTGATGCTGACCACGGTGATCCTGGGTGCGACGATCTTCTCGCTGGCCGGTTTCATCAACGCGGTGTATGCGAAGAAGTTCGATGACGTGGCGATCGTGCCGACCTTCATCCTGACCCCGCTGACCTACCTGGGTGGCGTGTTCTATTCGGTGAAGCTGCTGCCGGGCTGGGCCGAGGCCGCCACGCACGCGAATCCGATCTTCTACATGGTCAATGCATTCCGCTATGGCCTGCTGGGCAGCAGCGATGTGCCGCTGCCGGTGGCCTACGGGCTGATGATCGGATTCGTGGTGGTGCTGACGGCGCTGGCGCTGTGGCTGCTGCGCCGTGGCGTGGGCATGCGCAGCTGAGGGTTGCCTGCAGGGCCTGCGGCCCTGCACCCGCCGAATCAACGTCAACGTCAACTTCTACGGCAACGTCAAAAGCTGGCATTCCGTGGGTTGGCGGGGTGGATCCGGTTGCGGGGGACGCTGCAAGTACGTCCATGTAAGCTCGGTCGCCGCTTGCTCGTGTGCGCTGTCCTGCGCACACGGCAAGACCGGGGTTGGGCGTCCTGCCCAACCCGCCCGAGGCATGCCTCGGGCCCATGCGGCTCACGCCCCCGCAACCGGACCCACCCCGCCTTCGACAGGTTTCTGCGATCTGTCGGGACAGCGTTCTCCGCTGCTGCTGGTAGGTGTCGACCTTGGTCGACACGGTAGATCCACGCCATGCGTGGATGAAGCGTTCCTGTAGAGCCAAGCCGATGCTTGGCTCTTTTCGTTTCGGATTACGGCTAGGCTGTGGCGATGAAGATCACTTCCATTCCGTTGGACAAGGCCGTGTCGGATGGTCCGATCGATGCGTTCAGCCACGTCCTGCTGAGCGATTCGCCTACGCTGGATGAGGTGCTCGGTTGCCTGGCCTCGCTGCAGGCGGCTGATCCCCTTCATCGTTATCTATGCACGCTCGACGATGTCGGCCAGTGCCGCTACACCAGCATGCACGCGTCCGATGACGAACGCATCGCGCTGTACGAGGACGAAGACCCGGCGACGCCGGAAGATGCGTTGGCGGCACGCGGGCGGTTGCTGGCGCACGTCGTCGCGCAGCTTGAGCATTCCACGCATCGGCTGCAGTGGACAGCGCTGGCGGGTACGTTGATGTGCAGCGACGAAGACATCGAGGCGCTGGTCGCCGCCAATGCGAAGCCGGATCTCATCATCGATGACGTGGTCTGCGTGCAGCAGGTACCCGTGGCCCGCGATGACCTGCTGATTGCCGCCCTGCCCAACGGCTACTTCAGCGCGGACTGGGACCTCTTCCAGAACCACGCCCTGATCCGGCACCTTCAGCAGCGATACGGCTACCGCCTGTTCGGACTCGGTGCGTCGTGGCTCGGCTTCCAGCGCGACCGCGCACCGTCGCCTGCAGAGGCGAGCGCGTTGGTCGCGGACCTGCAGCGCGTCTACGCGGCCGGAACGCACGACACCTGGTCACAACTGGCTGCAACGCTGGCCACCCGCACCACACTGCTATTGGGCTACACCGAAGACTTCAGCGAACAACTGCCCTGAGCACCGCTCCACACGAGCGAGCGCAGCGAGCGACCCGCTTTCGCTCCTGATCTGTCTTCCGTGGTGGCCGCACCCGGAAACTGTCAGGGGTCGGGCGGTCCGGGTGCGCGGGGGTGTCCGCCGCATGGATGCGGCTGCCAAGCCTTATCTGATCGGAATCTGGCAGCGTAGGCGTCGAGAGCCGGCGTGGGCCGCCGTGCGAGCCTAGATCTCGACGATCCGTAACCAGGATCGCGACGATCGCCATGTAGCTTGGCGCCCACGCCGGAATCTCCCTTGATCCGCCCGAACAGTTGCTGGAGCGACCACTCGAAGCGATAAGACTGGGCAAGCGGGGGAGCTCTCGACCCTTCCAGACTATACGGAGTCAGGTGATGAACGGGATCGGGATTGATGTCAGCAAGCGTCAGCTGGATATCGGTACGACGGACGGAGAAACCCTGCAGGTCAGCAACAACCGCTCCGGGTTTTCTGAACTGGATGTTTGGCTGAAGAAGCGTCCGACCCGCCAGATCGTGCTTGAAGCCACGGGTGGCTATGAGCAGCCGGTGCTGGATTTCCTGCACAAGGCCGGTCATCCGGTGGCCCGTGCCAATGCCTTGCGCGCCCGGAAACTGGCTCAGGGGTTGGGTCAGACTGCCAAAACCGACCGTTTGGATGCCTACGCGTTGGCGCAGATGGCCGCCCTGGTGAAGCTGCCTCCCTATCAGCCGCTGCAGTCTTGGCAGCAGAAGATGCGGGAGTTCGTTCGGGCACGTCGGCAGGCGATAGACGCCCTGACCATCGCGCGGCAACAGCAGGAAATGGTGCTTGATCGTGAACTGCGCCGACTACTGCAGGGCAACATCACCCGCCTACAAACGTTGGTTGAGCGTCTGGGCAAGCAGATCGTCGAGCAGGTTGGTCAGCAGCCTCAACTGAAGATGCTGAAGTCGATGAAGGGCGTAGGGCCTGTGCTGCAGGCAGTTCTAGCCAGCTATCTGCCAGAGCTTGGCAGGATCACTGGCAAGCGCATCGCCAGCCTGGTCGGGGTAGCCCCGATGTCCCACGACAGCGGCACGATGAGAGGAAAACGAAGCATCCACGGTGGAAGAGCCGAAATCCGGCAAGTGCTCTACATGGCGGCAATGTCGGCCATGCGGCATGAACCTCGGCTGCGCGATTTTTACCAGTCGCTACGAGCCCGCGGCAAGGAAGGCAAGGTGGCCATCGTGGCAGTGATGCGGAAGATGCTGGTCATCCTCAACGCCCGTGTGCGCGACGCTGAAAGCGGGCTAGTCCCCGCCTGAGGCGAGCCAGGGCGAAAGACCAAAGGCTGCCGGCCAGCGGCCGGCACTACCGTGCCCGTTTACCTGACGGGCCTGAGACTCTCCAGCAACACAGTTGCTACACGGACGTACTTGCGGCGCCCCCCGCGCACCGGGACCGCCCGACCAGGCACGGCTTGTGCTTCTTCCACCACGAGGGGCTCCGCCGTTGGCCGCAATCTCCGGCACAATCGCACTCCTGATTCCCCAGAAAACGGTGAACGTGCAATGCGCATCCTGATCCTCGGCGCCGGCGGTACCGGCGGTTACTTCGGCGGTCGCCTGGCTCAGGCCGGCGTAGATGTGACCTTCCTCGTGCGCCCCGCACGCGCCGCCCAGCTGGACCGCGACGGCCTGGTCATCCGCAGCCCACTCGGCGATGCCAGCTTCCCGGTGCAGCACGTCACCGCCGATGCGCTACCCGCATTGGCCGCACAGAAGCCGTTCGACCTGGTCATCCTCAGCTGCAAGGCCTACGACCTGGACAGCTCAATCGATGCCATCGCTCCGGCCGTGGGCGCAAACACCACCGTGCTGCCGATCCTCAACGGCCTGCATCACTACAACGCGCTGGACCTGCGCTTCGGCCGCGACGCTGTGCTCGGTGGCCTATGCTTCATCAGCGCCACCAAGGCCCCCGACGGCGCCGTGCTGCACCTGGGCAAGCCGGCCAAGCTCACCTTCGGCGAGCGCGACGGCGGTGCCATCTCAGAACGCATGCGTGCCTTCGCCGCCGCCTGCGCGCAGGCCAACCTCGATCACCTGGCCAGCGAGCACATCGGCCAGGAACAGTGGATCAAGTACACCTTCCTGACCGCGCTGGCCGCCGCGACCTGCCTGCTGCGCGCGGATATCGGCAGCATCGTCGCCACCGATGATGGCGAGGCGATCGTGCGTGGCCTGTACGACGAGTGCCTGGCCGTGGCCGAGGCTGCCGGTGAACCGATTCCTGATGCCGCGCAGGACACCGCACGCGGCACCCTCACCCAGGCGGGCTCTGCGTTGAAGGCATCGATGCTGCGAGACCTGGAAGCCGGCCAGCAGGTGGAAGCCGAGCAGATCGTCGGCGACATGCTGGCGCGCGCGCGCAAGGCCGACCAGGAAGCTTTGCTGCTGCAGGTCGCCTACAGCAGCCTGCAGGCCTACCAGGCGCTGCGCAGCGCGTGAGCGATACGACGCAGGCCAACGCCCTGCCCGCGCGGGTGTTGATCCTCGGCATGGGCTGGAGCGGGTGCGTGCTGGCCACGCATCTGCGGGCGTTGGGCGTACACGTGGCCGGCACGGTGCGCGACCTGGCATCAGCACCGCACGATGGCCTGCTGCGCCATCAGCTACGTGCCGACGACACGCCATCGCCCGCTCTGCTCGGTGAGATCGCGCAGGCCGAGGCCGTGCTGTGCAGCGTGCCGCCCGATGCCGAGGGTGACCCGGCACTGCGTCTGTTGCTGCCGGCACTGCAGGAAAGTCCAGCACTTCACTGGGTGGGCTATCTGTCATCCACGTCGGTCTATGCCGATCGGGCCGGCGGCTGGATCAACGCAACCAGCGTGGCCGATGCCACTGAAACGACCGGCATGCAACGCAGACGCGCCGAGGACCAGTGGCGTGCGCTGGCGGAGCAGCGCGGTATCGCCTCGGCGGTATTCCGCCTGCCCGGCCTGTACGGGCCGGGACGCAATGCGCTGCTGCAGCTGGCACAGGGACGTGCGCGCCACGTAGTGCGTCCAGGGTTGGTGTTCAACCGCCTGCACGTGGATGACCTGGCAACGGTCGTTATCGCATCGATGCAGCGGCCGTGCGTGGATGGGCTGTATCTGCCAGCCGATGACGAGCCGGCACCATCGCAGGAGGTACTGGCCTTCGCCGCGCAGCTGGGCGGCTTTGCGATGCCACCTGCAGTGGCATGGGACGACCCTGCACTCAGCCCGACGCTGCGGCGCTTCTACGAGAGCAACAAGCGCATCGACAGCACCGGTACGCGCGAGGCGCTGGGCTGGGAGCCGCGCTTCCCCAGCTACCGTGAGGGCCTGCGCGACCTGCTCCGGTAGTGCCGGCCGCTGGCCGGCAACCGCGCGATGTTTGCGGCGTTCATGCTGCTGCCGGCCAGCGGCCGGCACTACCTGATCAACCCGCGTCCGGCAGGCGGAAGAACGTACGCGTCGCGGCAGTTGCATTCGCGGCGGTCACCGCCACGTCTTCACCACGGTCGCGCGCCAGCTCTTCCACGATGTGCGAGAGGAACATCGGTTCGTTGCGGCGGTCCTTCGGCATCGGCTTCAGCGTGCGCGGCAGCAGGTACGGCGCGTCGGTCTCGATCATCAAGCGGTTGGCCGGGATGTTCTTCACCAGTTCGCGCAGGTGCGCGCCACGGCGCTCGTCGCACAGCCAGCCGGTGATGCCGATGTACCAGTCCTGGTCCAGGTAATCGAACAGCTCGTCACGCTCACCGGTGAAGCAATGCACCACCGCCGGGCCGACACGGCCTTCGAAGTTCTTCATCTGTGCCATGAAATCGGCATGCGCGTCGCGCTGGTGCAGGAACAGCGGCTTGCCATTGTCTGCGGCCAGCTGCAGCTGGCGCTCGAACGCGCGGTGCTGGGCCGGGCGCGGCGAGAAGTCACGGAAGTAGTCCAGCCCGCACTCGCCCACCGCCACCACTTCCGGGTGGGCATGCAGCGCGCGCATCTCGGCGTCGCATTCCTCGGTGTATTCCACCGCATGGTGCGGGTGCACGCCGGCGGTCGCATACAGGAAACCAGGATGCTGCTGCGCCAGCTGCACGGCCAGCGGCGAGTGCTCGCGGCTGGCGCCGGTAATGACCATCTGCACCACGCCGGCCTGGCGCGCGCGGTCCAGCACGGCATCGCGGTCGCGGTCGAAGGAGTCGTGGGTCAGGTTGGCGCCGATATCGATCAGGTGCATGGTCATCGCGGGGGAAAAGTGCCCGCGCATTGTACCTGCGGCTGCCATGGCCCTTTATCCTTTGCACATGAACGCCCCGCTCTTCCCGATTTCCCCGCTGCTGCCGCAGATCCAGCAGCACCTCGCCGCGCAGCCACGACTGGTGCTGGAGGCACCGCCCGGCGCCGGCAAGACCACCCAGGTGCCGCTGGCGCTGCTCGATGCACCGTGGCTGCAGGGGCGGAAGATCATCCTGCTGGAACCGCGCCGGGTCGCCGCACGCAGCGCCGCGCTGTTCATGGCGCGGCAGCTGGGCGAAGAGGTGGGCGGCACCGTCGGCTACCGCATCCGCTTCGAGAACAAGGTCTCGTCGCGCACCCGCATCGAGGTGGTTACCGAAGGCATCCTGACCCGCATGCTGCAGGACGACCCGATGCTGGAAGAGGTCGGCGCGATCCTGTTCGACGAATTCCACGAACGCCACCTCAGCGGTGATCTCGGCCTGGCACTGGCGCTGGACGTGCAGGCGCAGCTACGCGACGACCTGCGCCTGGTGGTGATGTCGGCCACGCTGGATGGCGAGCGACTTGCCCGCTTCCTTGATGCGCCGCGGCTGAGCAGCGAAGGCCGCAGCTACCCGGTGACGGTCAGCCATTTCCCGGCGCGCCGCGATGAGGCGCTGGAACTGCAGGTTCGCCGCGCGGTGCAGCAGGCATTGGCCGAGCACCCGGGTGACCTGCTGGTATTCCTGCCCGGCCAGCGCGAGATCGCGCGGGTGCAGGCCGGGCTCCAGGAATCGCTGGATGCGGGTGTTGAAGTGCTGGCCCTGCACGGTGAACTGCCGGTGGAGCAGCAGGCGCGGGTCCTGCAGGCGGCCAGTGATGGTCGTCGGCGCGTGGTGCTGGCCACCAACGTGGCCGAGTCCTCGGTGACGCTGCCGGGCGTGCGCGTGGTGATCGACAGCGGCCAGGCGCGCGAACCGCGCTACGACCCCAACAGTGGCTTCACCCGGCTGGACGTGGTGGCCATCGCGCAGGCGTCGGCCGACCAGCGCGCCGGTCGCGCCGGTCGCGTGGCCGAAGGCGTGGCCTGGCGGCTGTGGCCGCAGTCGCAGCGGCTGGAGCCGCAGCGCCGCGCCGAGATCGATCAGGTCGAGCTGGCCGGACTGGCGCTGGAACTGGCCGCCTGGGGCAGCAGCGACCTGCGCTTCCTCGATCCGCCACCGGCCGGCCCGATGGGTGCCGCCCGCGAACTGCTGCAGCGGCTCGGCGCGCTGTCCAGCAGCGGCGCGATCACCGCACTTGGCCGGCGCGTGCTGGCGCTGGGTACGCATCCGCGGATGGCGGCGATGCTGCTGGCGGCGCCCGGTGCACGTGCGCAAGCCCTGGCCGCCGACCTGGCCGCCCTGCTGGAGGCGCGCGATCCGTTGCGCCAGGGCGGTGATGCGCTGGCCGCGCGTTGGCGTGCGCTGGCGGCATTCCGCAATGGCCGCGCACCGGGCGACGCCAACCGCAGCGGCCTGGCCGCGATCGATGCCGCCGCCAAACAATGGCGTCGCCGCCTGCGCTGCGATGCCGCACCGCCGGCCAGCATCGAAGCCCATGAACTCGGTGACCTGCTCGCACACGCCTTCCCCGACCGCATCGGTGTCCAGCACCCCAGCGACCCACTGCGCTACCTGCTGGCCAATGGCCGCAGCGCACGCCTGCACGAGCTGAGCGACCTGCGTGGCGAGCCGTGGCTGGTAGCCAGTGAACTGCGCTTCGAGGCACGCGACGCGCTGCTGCTGCGTGCCGCACCGGTGGACGAGGGCCAGCTGCGCAAGGCGTGGCCGGAGCGCTTCGTGACCGAGGACGTAGTGCGCTGGGACAGCGAGCGTCGCGCCCTGGTGGCACTGCGCGAGACCCGTTTCGACCGCATCGTGCTGGACAGCCGCTCGGCCGGCCGGGTCGATCCGCAGCACGCCGCACAGGCGCTGACCGACGCGGTGGCCGAACTCGGCCTGCAGGCGCTGCCGTGGACCGAAGGCCTGCGCCAATGGCAGGCACGCGTGGAGTCGCTGCGGCGCTGGATGCCCGAACTCGGCCTGCCCGACTGCAGCGACGACGCCCTGCTGGCCACGCGTGCGCAATGGCTGCAGCCTGCGTTCGCCGGCAAGAGCCGCCTGGATGCGCTGGACGAGTCCAGCTTCGGCGAAGCGCTGAAGTCGCCCCTGGAATGGTCACAGCGTCAGCTGGTCGAGCGTCATGCACCGACCCGCATCACCGTGCCCTCCGGGCTGGAGCGGCCGATCACCTACGCGCTGGACAGCGAGAGCGGCGAACCGCTGCCGCCGGTGCTGGCGGTGAAACTGCAGGAACTGTTCGGCCTGGCTGACACGCCGCGCATCGCCGATGGCCGCGTGCCGCTGACCCTGCACCTGCTCTCGCCCGGTGGCCGCCCACTGCAGGTCACCCAGGACCTGCGCAACTTCTGGGAAAACACCTACGCGGAAGTGAAAAAGGAAATGAAGGGCCGCTACCCGCGCCATCCTTGGCCGGATGACCCGTGGACGGCGACGGCCACCCATCGGGCCAAGCCGCGTGGCACCTGACCGGTAATGGCGGCCGCTGGCCGGCACTACCGGCTGCGGACCCTGCCTGATCCTGAATGGCTGCGGTAAAGTCACGCCACGTGTGACCTCGACTGACATACCGTTTACGGGCAACACGCGACACTGGACTTCGACCCGAGGCAAAGGACCCCCGCATGAGCAAGCTGACCGTAATCACCGACCGCGCTCTGGAGCGCGCCCTGGAGCTGGCCCACACCGCCGGCGATGGCCTGAAGAGCGCCGGTGGCAGCCTGCGCAATGCGGACTGGATCAAGACCGGCGCCGCCATCGGCGCAGTGAAGACCGGCGGCAAGGCCGCAACCAAGTTCGTGCGCCGCAATCCGGCAGTGGCCGTGGCCGCCGCTGCGGTCGGTGTAGGCCTGCTCGGCTACGCGCTGTACCGCAAGCAGCAGAAGAAGAAGGCCGCCAATGGCCACGTGGTGAATGGGCAGGCGCAGCGGATCAACGCACGTGACCGCCGCAACGACACCGTGGTGGACGAGCACAGCGATATCGGCAGCGACGCCTGAGCCTGCCGGGGTCGGATCCTTTCCACAGGAAGGACTCTGACCCCAAGGCACTACATGAGGGCCGGACACCGGAAGGTATCCGGCCCTTTCTGCATCAACCGATCTGCCGCCACTGCCCCGGCTGCAGGTCGTCCAGCCGGTAAGGCCCCATCGACACGCGGACCAGCCGCAGCGTCGGCAGGCTCACCGCCGCGGTCATCCGCCGCACCTGCCGGTTGCGGCCTTCCCGGATCGTGATCGCCAGCCAGGCGTCGGGCACGGTCTTGCGGAAGCGCACCGGCGGATCGCGTGTCCACAGCGACGGCGCCGGATCGAGGCGCTCGATCTTCGCCGGCAGGGTCGGCCCGTCATTGAGCACCACGCCGTCGCGCAGCTGCTGCAGCTGTTCGTCGCTGGGCATGCCTTCCACCTGCACCCAATAGGTCTTGTCAGCCTTGTGCTTCGGGTCGGTCAGCTTGTGCGCCAGTGTGCCGTTGTCGGTCAGCAGCAGCAGGCCTTCGCTGTCATGGTCCAGGCGACCGGCGGCATACACGCGCGGCGGCAGGCCGAACCCGGCCAGGGTCGGCCGCGGCGGCACGCTGCGGTCGGTGAACTGGCAGAGCACGTTGAAGGGCTTGTTGAAGGCAATCAGCATTGCGGGCACGGCAGGCGGCGGGTGGGGCATTGTCCCATTCCCGCGTCGCCGCCGCGATCACGGCGGGCTCAGCCGAAGACCTTCCATTCCAGCAGGAACGAGCCCAGCACCAGTGCGATGCCGCACGCGGCGATGACATTGGCCCGCCGCTGCAGGCCTGCGGCCGGCGGGTCGGCCTTGCGCGAACGTTCCTCCAGAAGGGCACCCGCGAACAGCACGGCAAACCCTACCGTCGCCATCAGATCGTGGGCATGACCACCGTAGAACACAAAATCGATCAACCGCCCCAGCACCAGCACCGCGACAGCGATGTAAAAGACCTTCTTCAACAATTCATGTCCTTGCATACGATCGAATTCCGGCGCATGGCCGGTTGGGACCAGCCATGCGCCGCGCTACGCGCGATGAGCCGAGCAGGGACGATGCCGGCCGTCCTGACCGGCACCCTTCGGGCCGTCGCACGCGACGTTGGCAGCGGCTCCTGCCGCTGCCTTCGGCTCTACAGAGACAACATGCGCCAGCCCGGCACCACCCCTTACGGCTTGATGAAGCGCAGGGTCATGCGGTCACTTTCGCCGATCGCCTGGTACTTCGCATCATCGGCCTTGTCGTGCTGGTTGGTCGGTGGCAGCGTCCACACGCCGTTCGGGTGGTCCTTGGTGTCACGCGGGTTGGCATTGACCTCGCTGCGCGCGTCCAACTTGAAGCCGGCGGCTTCGGCCATCGCAATCACCTGCTGCTGGCCGACATAGCCGGTGTCATCGTCGTCGGCCACGTCGGCCTTGGCGCGATGCTCGACCACGCCCAGCACGCCGCCCGGCTTGAGCACGTTGAAGAAGCCCTGGAACATGCCCTGCGCCTGGCCGGCCTTGCGCCAGTTGTGCACGTTGCGGAAGGTCAGCACCACGTCGGCTGAACTGGCTGGGCCGAACACCGGCTTGGCCGGATCGTAGGCGACCACGGCGGTCTTGCCGAACTGTGCCGGTGCACCGGCGTACTTCTTTTCCAGGCTGTCGCGGCTGCGCTGCTGGTAGTCACGGCCGCGGCCCTCGGGCACCGCCATCGGGTCGACCACGGCGGCAACATAGTGGCCCTTGTCCTGCAGCAGCGGCGCCAGGATCTCCGAGTACCAGCCGTTGCCGGGGGTGATCTCGATGACGGTCTTTTCCGGCGTCACCTTGAAGAACGACAGCGTCTGCGCCGGATGACGGAAGCCATCGCGCTTGACGTTGTTGGCATCACGGGTCGACGCCTTCACCGCCGCATCGATGGCCGGTGACACTTGGATCTTCGCCGGTGCCACCGTGGCCGGTGCGGCGAACGCGGGAACAGCGGCAAGCAGGGCCGAAGCAAGCAGCAGGCGGCAACCACGCAGGGACGAAGCAGGCATCATCGGAGCGACTCCAGCGGAAGATGCGGCGAGACTAGCAGCCGCGGCGTCCCAGGTGTTCACAAAACGTTAGCTGCGTGCGTATCGCGGAACACTGTTTTGTGGTCACCGCCGCAGCACGGTCACACAACGCGTTTTATTCTGGAGCACTTCCCCCAAGGAGTCCGTGCCCATGACGGCAACCCGCGAACTGGGCCGTTCCGGCCTGCATGTACGTCCGCTCGCCTTCGGTGGCAACGTGTTCGGCTGGAGCGCCGATGAGAAGGCCAGCTTCGCCCTGCTCGATGCCTTCGTCGATGCCGGCTTCAACCTGGTCGACACCGCCGATGTGTATTCGGCCTGGGTGCCGGGCAATGCCGGCGGCGAATCGGAAACGCTGATCGGCAAGTGGTTTGCCCGCAGCGGCAAGCGCGACAAGGTGGTGCTGGCGACCAAGGTGGCCAAGTGGGCCGAGCGCCCCGGCCTGACCCCGGACAACATCAACGCCGCGGTGGAAGATTCGCTGCGCCGCCTGCAGACCGACGTGATCGATCTGTACCAGGCCCACGAGGATGACGAGTCAACGCCGCTGGAAGCGACCCTGGCCGCATTCGGCCGGCTGATCGAAGCCGGCAAGGTGCGCGCGATCGGTGCCTCCAACTACAGCGCCACGCGCCTGGCCGATGCGCTGAAGGTATCCACCGACTACAAACTGCCACGCTACGAAACCCTGCAGCCGGAGTACAACCTGTATGACCGCGCCGGCTACGAAAAGGAACTGGAACCGCTGGTGCAGCGCGAACAGATCGGCGTGATCGGCTACTACGCGCTGGCCAGTGGCTTCCTCAGCGGCAAATACCGCACGCCTGCCGATGCGGCCAAGAGCCCGGCGCGTGGCGAGAACGTGGTGAAGCGCTATCTGAATCCGCGTGGCCTGCGCATCCTGCAGGCACTGGATGACGTGGCCAGCAAGCACAACGCCAGTGCCGCGCAGATCGCACTGGCATGGCAGATCGCACGGCCGTCGATCACCGCGCCGATCGTCAGCGCCACCAGCGTCGAGCAGCTGCACGATCTGCTGGCCGCAGCCAACGTGTCGCTGAGCGTGCAGGATGTCGCGCAGCTGGATGCCGCCAGCACGGAAGCTTGAGACCCGGTAGTGCCGGCCGCTGGCCGGCATTGCGCGGTAAAGAAGAAAATAATTGAACAAAATGGTTGCGCGCGAGTAAATCGTGGTTTATCGTGCGCACCTCGTTTCAACAACCACTGGAAACTTCCCTTGAACGCGCATTCCGTCGCCATCGCCAAACTGCTGCCATGCCTGCGCATGGACGTGCTGGCGCGCGCGTTCGGCAAGGAAGACCAGCTGACAACGGCCTGATACCCGCCCTGCGGAGATCGGCCACCCCGATCTCCGAGGCTTGACGACGCCCTCGGAACGCAAGTCCGGGGGCGTTTTCGTTTGCGTCGGCACAAGGACCCGCGATGCCAGAACTGCACCCCGCGCGGCAACCCGCCGCTCACTGACACAGGTTTTTTCCGCTCCGCCGAAGGATTTACTTCGCGCGAGTGGCGACGCCTGGACATTATCTGCATCGCATCAAAACATTATCGCTCGCGATAATGTCGATGGCCTGCACCCTCGATTCTCCAACGGTCCCGTTTCCACCACGGGCTGGTGCGCGCGGCGTTGCCGTGGCGTATGCCGGAGGTCGCGGACATGCCATCGCCTGGATCGCCTGCCGGAAGCAGGCATCGGTTCGCCGGTACGCGGTTCGATTCCGCGCGGTCCCCAACTGGATAGCTCAGCTTGGTCAGAGCAACGGATCCGTAATCCGTCTGTCGTGGGTTCGATTCCCACTCCAAACCACATGACCTGTCACGTCATGACTTGAAGCAACACCCGGGGCGCAAGCCCCAGCGGCCATCGTCGCCGTCCGCAGACAACGCCTTCGGGCAGGAACGTGGAAGGCAACGGACCGCACGCCGGGCCCCGGCCCGCCGCCACTGCCAGCCACGTTCCGCACCGGTGCTGCCTGCCGGGAACGACGATGGCAGCAGTGCCGGTGCACCGAAGGCTCCGCGCGCGGACCGTCCGCCGATGGCCGCCCTCTTCCGCTGCCTGCACGTGGTGTGCAGGCGGCCTCGCCACGACCTGATCGGCCCGGGTCTTGGCGATTCATCCGCAACGGGTCGAACCACCAGAGCCATACAAGGAGAGACTCCCATGTTCTGGACCATCAAGGTCGTGATCGGCGACGGCGAGCGCGGCCTGGTGTATCGCAACCGTCGTTTCCAGCAGATCCTGCTGCCGGGCGTGCACCGCCTGTCGCCGTTCGGCGGCCGCCCGCACGTGGACATCCACACCGCATCGAAGGGCGCGGCCTATACCGGCAGCGACCAGGACAGCCTGATCGAAGCGCTGGGCACCGAGCTGGACACGCACTTCGTGCTGGCCAACGTCGGCGCCAGCGAGGTCGGCCTGTTGCTGCGCAACGGCCGCATCGATGAAGTGCTGCCGCCGGGCAGCCGCCGTCTGTACTGGCGGGGTTCGGTCGACACCCAGGTGCGCGTGATGGCGCTGGGTGACGAGCCGCGCATTCCGGCGGACGTGCAGCAGCGCCTGGGCCAGTTGGGCGTGCTGCCGCGTGTGGCAGTGATCAGCACCGTGCCGAGCGAGTCGGTCGGCCTGCTGTTCATCGATGGCACGCTGCGACAGACGCTGGACGCCGGCCTGCACGCGTTCTGGAACTTCAATGGCAACGTATCGGTGGAGCGTGTGGAGCTGCGTGCGCGTTCGCTGGACGTGTCCGGCCAGGAACTGCTCAGCCGCGACAAGGTGACCCTGCGGGTGAACCTGGCCGCGACCGTGCAGGTGGTCGACCCGGTGCGTGCACACCGTACGCTCAGCAATGCCGACGAGTTCGTCTACCGGCAGCTGCAGTTCGGCCTGCGCCAGGCGATTGCCGCGCGCAGCCTGGACGAGCTGCTGGGTGACAAGGCGGCACTGGACGGCGAGATTGCCGCCCATGTGCAGGCGGCGATCGAGGGCCACGGCGTGCGGTTGCTCGGCGTGGGCATCAAGGACGTGATCCTGCCGGGCGAGATGAAGGAGATCCTCAACGGCGTGGTGCTGGCCGAGAAGCAGGCCCAGGCCAGCGTGATCCGTCGCCGCGAGGAGGCCAATGCCACGCGTTCGCAGCTCAACACCGCAAAGCTGATCGAGGACAACCCGGTGCTGATGCGCTTGAAGGAGCTGGAGGCACTGGAGAAGGTCACCGAGAAGATCGACAAGCTCACCGTGTTCGGCGGCCTGGATGGCGTGCTGAAGCAGCTGGTGACGATCAGGTAGGGGGTCGCGGCGGCGCAGGGACGCGCCGCCGGCCCATCAAGGACAAACACGAAGACATGGACACTCAACACAACTATCAATGGCTGCACGCCGAGGGCACCACGCCGATCAAGGGCTGGGTCAACGGTGTGCCGCTGGAAGCGCAGGCGCATGAGCAGCTGCGCAACATCGCCGCGATCCCGTTCGTCGGGCCGTGGGTGGCCGTGATGCCGGACGTGCACCTGGGCAAGGGCGCGACCGTGGGCTCGGTGATCCCGACCCGCGGTGCGATCATCCCGGCGGCGGTCGGCGTCGACATCGGCTGCGGCATGGCCGCCGTGCGCACCACGCTGCGTGCCAACGACCTGCCCGATGACCTGCGGCAGCTGCGCAACAGCATCGAGCGCAGCATCCCGGTCGGCAACGGACGCGGCGGCGAGCACCACCGCATGCCCGACAGCATCCACACGCGGCTGGTGCAGTCCGGGCTGGCCGCCGGTCTGGAGAACATCAAGGACAAGCACCGCAGGATCCGCACCGACAAGCTCGACCGCCAGCTGGGTACGCTGGGCGGCGGCAACCACTTCATCGAACTGTGCCTGGACGAGACGGACACGGTGTGGGTGATGCTGCACAGCGGATCGCGCGGCACCGGCAACCTGATCGGCACCTACTTCATCGAGAAGGCGCGCGAGGAACTGGCCCGGCGCGTGCTCGGCTTCCACCTGCCGGACAAGGACCTGGCGTTCTTCATGGAAGGCGAGCCGCTGTTCGATGACTACGTCGAAGCAGTGTCGTGGGCGCAGGACTACGCCCGGCAGAACCGCGAGGCAATGATGTCGCGGGTGCTGGCCGAGATGCGCCACCGGCTGCCGAAGTTCCAGCTGGCGGCGATGGCGGTGAACTGCCACCACAACTACGTGCAGAAGGAGACGCACCACGGCCAGGAACTGCTCGTTACGCGCAAGGGTGCAGTGAGTGCCCGCGAGGGCGAGCTGGGCATCATTCCCGGCAGCATGGGCACGCGCAGCTACATCGTGCGTGGCAAGGGCAACGCGGACAGCTTCCACAGCTGCAGCCACGGTGCCGGCCGGGTAATGAGCCGTGGCGCTGCGCGCCAGCAGATCACGCTGGCCCAGCACCGCGAGGCCACCGCGCATGTGGAATGCCGCAAGGACAGCGGCGTGCTGGATGAGTCGCCGGCCGCGTACAAGTCGATCGACGATGTAATGGCCGCACAGCTGGACCTGGTCGACGTGGTGCACACCCTGCGCCAGGTGCTGTGCGTGAAGGGATGATGGAACGGTGCCGGCCTCGGCCGGCACCTGCTCGACGGGCACGGGCGACTGGATGCCCGGGATCCGTAGAGTCGAGCTTGCTCGACTGCTCTTCCACGCCATGCGTGGATGAAACGGCACCGACCAAGGTCGGCATCTACCAGAGCAGCACGTCGCGTCGGGGGTCAGCGCGGCACGCTGTCCTCGGCCACCAGCGCATGATGCACCCCGATCCCCGCACGCACGCCCTCGGCGGTGGCCAGGGTGATGTTGCCGACCGTGGTCGCATCGCCTGCGGCATACACGTTCGGCACCGAGGTCTGCTTCATCATGTCGACCTCGATCAGCACCCCCAGCGGGCTCTCGACCAATGTGCACCCCAGCTGCTGCACCAGCGGCGTGGCCATCGCCTGGGTAGCCGGCACGAACAACGCCCGCTGTGCGATACGGCGGCCATCGGCCAGCTCCACTTCCAGCCAGGTCGGCTGGTCGCCCTGCACACCCAGCACGGGTGACGTCTCGATGTGCACGCCACGCTGCTGCATGGCGGCGCGTTCCTCATCGGTGATCTCCAGACCCATGCTGAAGAACGTGACATTGCCCCAGTCGGCGAACAGCGGCGCCTTGCTGGCGGACATCGGATGGCCGCCGAGCAGGCCGATGGCACCACCACCGACTTCATAGCCGTGGCAGTAGGGGCAGTGCAGCACGGTGCTGCCCCAGCGCTCGGCCAGTCCGGGCAGTTCCGGCAGCTGGTCGGCGATGCCGCTGGCCAGCAGCAGCTTGCGCGCGGCCAGCACCTGGCCATCGGCGGTACGCACTTCCACACCTTCGGCGGTGGTGCGGGCGTGCTCCACTTCGGCATGCACCCAACGCACCGTGGGGTAGTCCAGCAGCTGCTGACGCGCGGTCTTCAGCAGCTCGGCGCCGCTGATGCCATCCAGCCCCAGCACCCCGTGCGAATGACTGGCGAAGCGATTGCGCGGTGAACCGGCATCGATGACGGTGACCGGGCGACGGGCACGGGCCAGGATCAGGCCGGCGGCAATGCCGGCGTAGCTGCCGCCGACGATGAGCACATCAGGATTCATGGTGACCTTCCAGGGAACGGTGATGGGCAAGATGGCGGGCGAAGTCGGCGCCGAGCTGGTCCAGCGTGGTCGCCTGCAGGCGCTGCTCAAGCAGCCGCTGCGCCTCGCGCGCGCCTTCGAGCAGGGCGCTGTTGACCAGCTGCTGGATCGGGCAGCCATCACCGGAATCGCGGGCACCGATCTGCACCAGCGGCGGTGCACCCACGGCCAGGTAGATGTCATGCAGGGTGATCGCCGCGGGGTCGCGGGCCAGCACGCTGCCGCCACCATGGCCGCGCGTGCTGCGCACCAGGCCGGCCCTGTGCAGCTGCGCCAGCAGGCGGCGGATCACTACCGGATGGGTCGGCAGGCACGACGCCAGCTGTTCGGACGTACGCGGTGCGGCATGGCCGACCAGGTGCGCCATCACGTGCAGGGCGTCGGAGAGTGGGTTCGCGGATTTCATGTAACAACATTAGTTACATTTAATTCCTCTGTCGAGGGTCTGCTTTCGTTCCATATGGACACATCTGTCCTATGAAACATCTCCTTCACATCACTAAACGAAACGCGAATGTGATCAACATCCCACTTCAGGGCGTGCGCAGCGGGTCGATACCGCAGTGCCCCTTCCCGAGAGTTCTTCCCCATGAATGCGTCTGTCCGTGCTCCGCGCCTGCAGTCCAAGCTGCTCGGCGCGGTTTCTGTTGGTCTGGCTGTGGTCCTGCTGTGCGCTCTGGCCGGCCTGGCCTCCGCCTGGTTGAAGTTGTCCACCGAGGTTCCACCCGAAGTCGCGCACAGCCGCGATGCCGAACGCCTGCAGCGCGAGTTCCGCGGCCAGGTGCAGGAATGGAAGAACGTGCTGCTGCGCGGCCACGACGACGCGTTGCGCCAACGCCACCTGGACGCCTTCGACAGCGAGGGTCGTCTGGTCGAGCAGCTGGCCAAGGGCCTGGTCAGCAGCCCGGATGCACGCACGCGCGAACTGGCGCAGGCCTTCATCGGCCTGCATGCGCAGCTGCAGCAGGACTATCACGCGGCGCTGCAGGCGTTCGCCGAGGCCAGCTACGATCCCGCCGCCGGCGACAACCTCGTGCGCGGCAAGGACCGCCCGGTGGCAACCGCGCTGGATGCGTTGAGTACGCACGCCACGCAGGTGGCCGAAGCGGCGGTAGCGGCCCGTTCGCAGCAGGCGCGGCAGACGCTGCTGCTGTGCGCGGCGCTGACCGTGCTGGCCGCCGTGCTGCTGCTGATGGGCCTGGGCTGGTGGCTGCGGCGTGCGGTGGTGCAGCCGGTGCTGGCGGTGGAAGCCGCTGCGCGTGCAGTGGCCGCCGGTGATCTGCAGCATGTTGTGCAGGTGCGCAGCCGCGATGAGATCGGTCGGCTCGCGCAGGCCATGCAGGCCGTGCAGTCCACGCTGCGCGGTGTGCTCGATGCACAGGCCACGATGGCACAGGCGCATGAAGCCGGCACCATCAGCCACCGCATGGATGCCAGTGCCTTCCCCGGCGCATTCGGCGAAATGGTCGCCGACAGCAACGCACTGGTTGATGCGCACATCCAGGTAAAGCTGCGTGCGATTGCGATCATGGGTCGTTACGCCATCGGTGACCTCAGCCAGGACATGGAACGCCTGCCCGGCGAGAAGGCGGTGATCACCGACGCACTGGATACCGCCAAGGTCAATCTCGGCATGATCAATGGCGAGATCCGCCGCCTGGCCGAAGCCGCTGCCAGGGGTGACTTCGGCCAGCGTGGCGACAGCGCGCGCTTCGAGCATGACTTCCGCGCGATGGTCGACGGCTTGAACCGATTGATGCAGACCACCGAACTGAACCTCGGCGAGGTCTCCAGCATGCTGCGCGCGATTGCCGATGGCCGCCTCGGCGCGCGCATGCATGGCGATTTCCAGGGCGTGTTCGCGCGCATCGCCGGCGATGCCAACACCACCGCCGCGCAGCTGGCGACCATCGTCACCGACATCAAGCACGCCTCCGGCAACATCCACACTGCGGCTGCAGAGATCGCCGCCGGCAACAATGATCTGTCGCGCCGTACCGAGCAGCAGGCGGCCAATCTGGAAGAAACCGCCGCGTCGATGGAAGAACTGACCTCCACCGTGCGCCAGAACGCCGAGCACGCACGCCAGGCCAACCAGCTGGCGATCGGCGCGCACACGGTCGCCTCGCAGGGCGGCAACGTGGTCGGCCAGGTGGTGACGACGATGAGCGCGATCGAAACCTCGTCGCGGCAGATCGCCGAGATCATCAGCGTGATCGATGGCATCGCGTTCCAGACCAACATCCTGGCGCTGAACGCGGCAGTGGAAGCCGCGCGTGCCGGCGAGCAGGGCCGCGGCTTCGCGGTGGTCGCCAGTGAAGTACGCACGCTGGCGCAGCGCTCGGCCGCGGCCGCGAAGGAGATCAAGGCGTTGATCGAAGCCTCGGTTGAGCAGGTCGGGCACGGTGCACAGCGCGTGCGCGAGGCCGGTGACACCATGGCCGAGATCGTGGCATCGGTGCAACGCGTGACCGACATCATGGCCGAGATTTCCGCGGCCTCGCAGGAGCAGAGCGCGGGTATCGAGCAGGTCAGCCAGACCGTGATCCAGATGGATGGCACCACCCAGCAGAACGCCGCGCTGGTGGAGGAAGCCAGTGCCGCCGCACGCAGCCTGGAACAACAGGCGAACCGGTTGATCGATGCGGTGGATGTGTTCGATCTGTCGACCACGGCGGCAGCGAAGGACGCGTTGGCGCGTGCGGCCTGAGTGATCCGGTTGCCGGCCAGCGGGCGGTACCACCCGTGCGATGTGCCGGCCGCTGGCCGGCAGCGTCCGCCGCCACATGGGTAGCGCCCGACCGTTGGTCGGGCGACGGCAGGATCAGTGCGGACCAACGGTCCGCACCCACCAGAGCAGCCGCGCCCACCGGCGCGTGCGGTAGTGCCGGCCGCTTGCCGGCAACCTCAGCGCACGTAATCGCTCTGCGCCATCGCGTCGGCCAGGTAATCCACGAACGAGCTGATCCGCGACGACACGGCGGTGTTGCGGTAGTACACCGCATGGATCGGCTGGTACACATCCAGCGTCTGCGCCGCCAGCACCTGCACCAGGGTGCCGGCGCTGCGGTCGCGATCGGTGACGAAGTCGGACAGGCAGGTGATGCCCACGCCCTCCACCGCCAGCCGGCGCAGCGTCTCGCCACTGGATACGGCAATATCCGGGCGCACCAGCAGCAGCCCATCCGACTCTCCGGGCAGCGGCCAACGGTTGAGTGATTCCGGCTCGTTGAAGCTGAGCAGCGTGTGCTGGCCCAGTGCGGCGACGCTGGCCGGTTCGCCGTGCCTGGCCAGGTAGGCCGGGCTGGCCACCAGCCGCAGCTGGCAGCGGCCCAGCAGCCGCGCATGCAGGGTGGAGTCGGCCAGCGGGCCGATCCGGATCGCCAGATCGGTGCGCCGTTCGAGCAGGTCGATGTAGCGGTCGGAACTGTTCAACTCCAGCTGTACTTCCGGGTAACGCGCGCGATAGCCGGCCACCAGCGGCGCAATCACGTGCAGCACGAACGGCATCGCCGCATCCACGCGCAGGCGCCCCGCCGGGCGTTCGCGGCGCGCCGCCATCTGTTCCTCGGCCGATTCCACCGCATCGATGATCGCGCGCGCATGGCGCAGGAACGCCTCGCCCTCGGCGGTCAGGTGCAGGCGGCGGGTGGTACGGGTCAGCAGGGTGATCCCCAGCTTGTCCTCCAGCCGCCCCAGCGCGCGGCTCACGCCCGAGGGCGTCTGCCCCAGCTGCTCGGCGGCGGCACTGATCGAACCGCTGTCGATCACCGAAAGGAACGCCTGCATTTCATCGAGAGTGGTCTTCATGCCCCTATTATTGACTGCACGGCAATAGTGATTGGCGTGAAGACCGGTTTTTCAGCAAAGGTCGGCGGCGCAGACTGCGCAGCCTCTTCCTCCTGCTGGACCCTGTCATGACCCGTGGCATTCCCCTCGCCCTGCTGGCGTTGACCCTCGGTGCCTTTGCCATCGGCACCACCGAATTCGTCATCGTCGGCCTGATCCCGACCATCGCCGGCGACCTGCAGGTCAGCCTGCCCTCGGCCGGCCTGCTGGTCTCGCTGTACGCGCTGGGTGTGGCCATCGGTGCGCCGGTGCTGACTGCGCTGACCGGCCGCGTACCGCGCAAGCAACTGCTGGTGGCGCTGATGGTGTTGTTCACGCTCGGCAATGTCGTCGCCTGGATGGCACCCGGGTATACCTCGCTGATCATCGCCCGCATCCTCACCGGCCTGGCGCACGGCGTGTTCTTCTCGATCGGCGCGATCATCGCCACCGCCGTGGTGCCGAAGGAGAAGGCGGCCAGCGCGATCGCCATCATGTTCACCGGCCTGACCGTGGCGCTGGTGACCGGCGTGCCGCTGGGCACCTTCATCGGCCAGCATCTGGGCTGGCGGGCGACCTTCCTGGCGGTGGCCGGCCTCGGCGTGGTCGCCCTGATCGGCGCGCTGTTGTTCGTTCCGCGCAACCTGCCACAGAGTGCGCCGGCCAGCCTCCGCCAACAGCTGGCCGTGCTCGGCCAGCCACGCCTGCTGCTGGTCTATGCGATGACCGCACTGGGCTACGGTGGCACCTTCCTGGCCTTCACCTATCTGGCGCCGATCCTGCAGGACGTCACCGGCCTTCCGGCCAACGCCGTGAGCCTGGTGCTGCTGGTGTACGGCGTGTCGGTGGCGATCGGCAACCTGTGGGGCGGGCGCATGGCCGACCGCTTGGGTCCGGTGCCCGCGCTGAAGCGCATCTTCGGACTGCTGGCATTGGTGCTGTTCG
Organism: Stenotrophomonas sp. 80084_Sma; assembly: GCF_056481995.1. NCBI lineage: Bacteria > Pseudomonadati > Pseudomonadota > Gammaproteobacteria > Lysobacterales > Lysobacteraceae > Stenotrophomonas > Stenotrophomonas sp. 80084_Sma. Next base: position 4,609,001 of record NZ_CM151177.1, read on the forward strand.
TGCTCACGTTCACTGCCTACAACACCTGGTTGATGCTGCTGACGGTGCTGGCGCTGGGTGCGGTAGCGTTCGGCAACGTGCCCGGCCTGCAGGTCTACGTGGTCAAGCAGGCGCAGCGCTATGCACCGCAGGCCACCGACGTGGCCTCAGGCCTGAACATCGCCGCGTTCAACGTCGGCATCGCCCTGGGCGCCTCGCTGGGCGGCCTGGTGGTGGAGCACATCGGCCTGATGCATACGCCCTGGCTGGGCGCGCTGGTGGTCGTGCTGGCCTACGCGCTGACCGTGCTCAGTGGCCGCCTCGACCGCCGCGATGGCGTCGACCACCGCGCCGACGGCATTGCCGCCACCGCGCATTGATCCATGCAATGCACCGTTGCCGGCATGCATACGGTGCCTGTCCTACCCTCTTCCCTTTGCTACTCCCTTCCCCCCGTTGGAGCTTCCCATGACTGTCCCCGCTTTCGGTCTCGGCACCTTCCGCCTCAAAGACCAGACCGTGATCGACTCGGTGCGCAATGCGCTGGAGGTCGGCTACCGCGCCATCGATACCGCGCAGATCTACGGCAACGAAGCCGAAGTCGGCCAGGCCATCGCCGAGTCCGGCGTGTCGCGTGATGATCTGTACCTGACCACCAAGGTGTGGATCACCGAGTTCAAGCGCGATGCGCTGCTGGCCAGCCTGCGTACCAGTCTGGAGAAGCTGCGCACCGACCGCGTCAACCTGGCGCTGATCCACTGGCCGTCACCGAATGACAAGGTCGATGTGCCGATGGAGGAATACCTGCCGGCACTGGCCGAAGCCAAGGCGCAGGGGCTGACCCGCGAGATCGGCATCTCCAATTTCACCATCGCGCAGACCCGCAAGGCGATCGAGATCCTCGGCGCCGAAGCCATCGCCACCAACCAGATCGAGATCCACCCGTACCTGCAGAACCGCCTGCTGGTGAAGTTCCTGCAGGACAACGGCATCCACATCACCGCCTACATGAGCCTGGCTTATGGCGAAGTGCTGAAGGACCCGGTGATCCAGGCCATTGCCGGCCGCCACCAGGCCACCCCGGCGCAGGTTGCGCTGGCGTGGGCGCTGCAGCAGGGCTTCTCGGTCATTCCGTCGTCGACCAAGCGCGAAAACCTGGCAGCCAACCTGGAAGCAGCGGCCGTACGCCTGACCGACGAAGACATGGCGCAGGTCGCCAAGCTGGATCGCGGCCATCGCCTGGCGAATCCGGAAGGGATTGCCCCGGCCTGGGATTGAGGCCATCCGCGGTTACGGATCGGAATCGGTAGGTGCCGACCTTGGTCGGCACTGACCTCTGGTTGGTCGATGGCACATCGTGCCGACCAGGGTCGACACCTACCAAAGGCAGAGCTATCCCTCGCCTTGCAGCAACCACTCGCGCATCGCTGCACTCACTTCATCTGGTTTCTCCATCGGTGCCAGGTGCCCGCAATCGGGCACCACCACCAGCTGCGAGTGCGGCACCAGGGCGTGCATCTCCTCGCTCACCGCCAGCGGCGTGATGCGGTCGTTTGCGCCGCAGACGATCAGCAGCGGATCGCGGTAGCCGGCCAGCACGTCATGGCCGTCGCGGCGCTCCAGCGCGCTCTGGCGCAGGAACACTTCGGCGCCCAACCGCCCGGTCATGTCGCGCACACGCTGCACCAGCACGTAGTCGTCCAGCCGCGAGGCATCGATGTAGCTGCGCATCAACGCGTCACCGAAGCCGTGGAATTTTCCCGGCAAGCGCACGCTGGCACGTTGGCTGCGGCGCTGCTCGGCACGTTCCGGCGAATCGGCATGGATCGAGGTATCGATCAGCGCCAGCTGCAGCACACGTTCCGGCGCGATGCGCAGGATCTGCTGGGCGACGAAGCCGCCCAGCGAGAAACCTGCCAGCGCAAAGCGCTCCGGCGCCTGAGCCAGCACGTCTTCGGCCACGCCCTGCAGGGTTTCACCGCGGGTCTGGTCGCCCACCGTGCAATCGGCGATGTCGGCCAGGTCAGCCAGCTGTGAGCGCCACAGCTCGGCATCGTTGAGCAGGCCGGGCAGTAGCAACAGGGGGATACGGTTGGTCATGGGGGTATTGTCGCGCCATCACGGTGACGGAGCCATGCCGCAACGGGCGGCTGCGTTGTAGAGTCGAGCCATGCTCGACTGCGCCACAGCCAGTCGAGCATGGCTCGACTCTACAGAAAGCAACGACACGGACGCGACCATGGCAGACCCCTACAACAGCGGCTCCCCTTCCCCGCCCGCGCTGCGCTTCGACGATGCGCTGGTCACCACCGCCTTCGAGCTGCCCGGCCATCGCGTCGTGCGCAATCTGGGTGTGGTCCGCGGCATCACCGTGCGCTCGCGCTCGATCGTCGGCAATTTCCTCGGCGGTATACAGACGATCTTCGGCGGCAACATCACCATCTACACCGAACTGTGCGAACAGGCTCGCGAGGAAACCTACCGCGACATGGTCAAGCACGCGCGGCAGCTGGGCGCCAACGCCATCATCGGCATGCGCTACGACGCCACCGATGTGATGACCGGGCTGACCGAGGTGCTGTGCTATGGCACGGCGGTGGTGGTGGAGCCCCTCCGCTAACCTGGCCGTAGAGTCGAGCTTGCTCGACTGCTTCCCGATGGCGACAGTCGAGCAAGCTCGACTCTACAAGTCCGGTGCCGGCACCTCGACCTGCTGCACCGGCAGGGTCACCATCATCACCGTCGGATCGTCTGGATCCAGCCTGGTCTTGAAGCCCAGGCTCTGGCACATCGCCAGCATGGTGCTGTTCTCGCGCAGCACCTGGCCTTCGACCACGTCCAGGCCCAGCCACTTGGCGTACTCGATCATGATCGCCATCAACCGCCAGCCGATGCCGTGGCCCTTCAGGTCCGAACGGATCAGGATGCCGTACTCGCCACGGTGGTAATCGGCATCGGCGTGCAGGCGTACCGCGCCCAGCATTTCGCCGCTGCGCGGTTCGATCGCCACCAGCGCGATCGAGCGTGCGTAATCGAGCTGGGTCAGGCGCGCGATGAACTCGTGGCTGAAGTGCTTCACCGACTGGAAGAAACGCAGGCGCAGATCCTCGTCACTGACGCGGGCGAAGAACGCACGGAACAGTGCGTCGTCCTCCGGCCGCACCGGGCGCACGAAGGCACGGCCGCCATCGGACAGCTCGATGGTGCGCTCCCACTCCTTCGGGTACGGGAACACAGAGAAACGCGGATGGCCGCGGCCCTTGTGCAGAATGCGCGACGGTGCCACCGCTACGCGGGCATCGAGGGCGAGGATGCCCTTGCCGTCGACCAGCAGCGGGTTGATGTCCAGCGTGCGCACTTCGGGGATATCGGCAGCCAGTTGTGCCAGCTTCACCAGCGCCAGCGCCAGTGCGCGCTCGTCAGCCGCCGGCACGTCACCGTAAGCCTTGAGGATGCGCGAGGCGCGGGTCTGGCCGATCAGCTCATGGGCCAGGCGCAGGTCCAGCGGCGGCAGCGCCAGTGCCTTGTCGTTGATCACTTCGACGGCAGTGCCGCCGCGACCGACCACGATCACCGGACCGAACGTCGCGTCATCGGCGATGCCGACGATCAGTTCGCGCGCCTTCGGGCGGACGATGGTCGGCTGTACCAGCAGGCCATCGATGCGTGCATCCGGCCGCAGCTGGCGTGCGCGCGACAGGATCGCGTTGGCCGCGCTCTGCACCGCCGGCAGCGTGGACAGGTTCAGGCGCACGCCATCCACTTCCGACTTGTGCGGAATATCCGGCGAGAGAACCTTCAGTGCGACCGTGGCACCGCGTTCCAGCAGCGGCTGCGCCAGGTCCATCGCTTCGTGCGCATCGCGCGCATGCATCACCGGCGCGGACGGAATGCCATAGGCCTTGAGCAGTTCATGCGTGGCCAGCGGGTCCAGCCACTGCTGGCCGTTGGCCAGGGCGGCATCGACCAGTGCGCGCGCGGCGGCCGTGTCGACACTGAAATCCTGCGGCAGGCTGGGCGGCGTTTCCATCAACGCGTTCTGCGCTTCGCGGTAGCGCACCAGATGCTGGAAGCCACGTACGGCTTCGGCCTCGGTCGGGTAGGTCGGGACGCGTGCCGCGTTGAGCGTGGCCGTGGCCTGGTCGTCGTTGCCCAGCCACACCGCGAAGACCGGCTTGTCGCGGTGATGGCGCGGCCGCAGGCCGAGCGTGCGGGTGAGCGCTTGCGCGGCGTCCGCCGATGAGGTGAACGCGGTCGGCACGTTCACCACCATCACCGCGTCATTCTCGTTGTCGGCCAGCAGCGCTTCGATGGCCGCGGCATAGCGGTCACCATCGGCGTCAACCACGATGTCCACCGGATTGCTGCGCGACCAGCCCTGCGGCAGCACCGCGTCGAGTTTCTCGATGGTGCTGTCGGACAGGTTGGCCAGCGTGCCACGCAATGCGATCAGCTGGTCCACCGCAAGGCGACCCACGCCACCACCGTTGCTGAGGATGGCCAGGCGGCGACCGGGGAACGTCCCCAACCGACCCAGCGATTCGGCGGCGGTGAACAGCTCGTCCAGCGCCCCCACGCGCAGCAGGCCGGCGCGGTTGAAGGCAGCACCGTACACATCATCGGCGCGGGCCAGGGCCTGCACATGGGTATCGCGGCTGCCCGGCTGCACGCGCTCGGAACGGCCGGACTTCACCACCACCACCGGCTTGGCACGCGCGGCGGCACGCGCGGCCGACATGAACTTGCGCGCATCCTCGATCTGCTCGACGTAGAGCAGGATGGCGCGGGTACGGTAGTCGGTGGCGAAGTAGTCGAGCAGGTCGCCGAAGTCGACGTCCATCGTGTCGCCCAGCGAGACCACGGCGGAGAAGCCGACCGAGCGCGCCACACCCCATTCCACCAGCGCCGCCGCAATCGCCGAGGATTCGGAGATCAGCGCGAGGTCGCCGGCCTGCGGGAAGTGCGCGGCGATGCTGGCATTGAGCCGCGCATGCGGTGCGATCACACCCAGGCAGTGCGGGCCCAGGATGCGCAGGCCATGCTTGCGCGCCACCGTTTCCACCTGTTCCGACAACGAGCCCGGGCCTTCGCCCAGGTGCGCGGTGAGGATGATCGCGGCCTGCACGCCGCGCTCGGCGGCGGTGCGTATCACCTGCGGCACGATCGCCGCCGGTGCGGTGATCACCACCAGCTCGGGCACCCAGTCCAGGTCCTTCAACCGCTTGACCGTGCGGATGCCATCGATCTCGGCGTGTCGCGGGTTGATCCACGCCACCTTGCCGGGGAAGCCGGTGCCGCGCAGGTTGCGCATCACCGCGCGGCCGGCCGAACGCTCACGCGGACTGCCGCCGATCACCGCGACCGACTGCGGACGGAACACAGACTGCAGGTGGTAGGTACTCATGCGCCTACGGTACCCCAAAAAAGGGGACGGAGGGGATTAAGTCGTTCAAGGCACATGAGGCACAAACGACTTAATCCCCTCCGTCCCCTTTTTGTTCTGCGTGCCGACCAAGGTCGGCACCTACCGGAGCACGGTGGTTCCGGCCTACAGCAGCGTGCCGTGCAGGATCATCGCGGCGATGCTGAAGTAGATCACCAGGCCGGTCACGTCCACCAGGGTGGCCACGAACGGGGCCGAAGCGCTGGCCGGGTCGAAGCCGAGCCGTTTCAGGATGAAGGGCAGCATCGAACCGGACAGCGAACCGAAGGTGACGATGCCGACCAATGCCGCGCCGATGGTGATCGCCAGCAGGATCCAGTGTTCGCCGTAGTCGTGCAGGCCGCCCAGCTGCCAGATCACGATGCGCACGATGGCCAGGCAGCCAAGGATCGCGCCCAGCACCATGCCGGTGGGCACTTCGCGCAGGGCCACCTTCCACCAGTCACGCAGGCGCAGTTCGCGCAGTGCCAGGCTGCGGATCAGCAGCGAGGTAGCCTGCGAGCCGGAGTTGCCGCCCGAACTCATGATCAGCGGAATGAACAGGGTCAGCACCACGGCGCGCGCCAGTTCATCCTCGTAGTGCTGCATCGCGCTCGCGGTCAGCATCTCACCCAGGAACAGCACGCTCAGCCAGCCGGCGCGTTTGCGCAGCATCTCGAAGAAGCCGATCTGCATGTACGGCTTGTCCAGCGCTTCCATGCCGCCGAACTTGTGCGCGTCTTCGGTGGACTCCTCGATCAGCGCATCGAGCACGTCGTCCACGGTGACGATGCCAAGCATCTGCTGCTGGTCGTCGACCACCGGGATCGCCAGCAGGTCGTGGCGGCGGATCAGCCGCGCCACTTCCTCCTGGTCCATCAGCGCATCCACGGTCACCGGCGGATTGACCTGGGCCACATCCAGGATCGATTCCTCGGGCAGGCCGGTGATCAGCCGGCGCATGGTCACTACCTGCTGCAGCTGCTGGCTGGCTGGGTCCAGCACGTAGATCGCGTACACCGTCTCGCGGGTGCGCTCGACCTGGCGGATGTGCTGCAGGGTCTGCGCCACCGTCCAGCTGGCAGGCACCGCCACGTACTCGGTGGTCATCAGCGCACCGGCAGTGTTCGGTGGGTAGCTGAGCAGCTTCTGGATGGCCTGGCGGGCATCGGTGCCGAGCAGCGGGATCAGCCGCGCGCGTTCTTCTTCGTCCAGCTCGTGGACGATGTCGGTGGCACGGTCGTCGGCCATCAGGCCCAGCAGCGCCGCAGCCCGCGCCGGCGGCAGCGCGGCCACCAGTTCGCCACTGCGGTGCAGCTCCGGCGCTTCGAGCATCTTCACCGCACGCGGCAACGGCAGCGCCGCCAGCGTTTCCGCGGCGCGGGTCAGTTCCAGCGTATTGAGGAATTCCACCGCGTCGGCGGTGTTGTAGTTCGCCAGCGGTGCGGCCAGTGCGGCGGCATCGGCCACCGGGCGCAGCAATTGCTTCTGGTTCATCGGTTTTGCCTTGTGGGGGTGCGACCTCGCGCAACGCCAACGCAGGCAAACCGTCCCGATGTCAGGCGGTGGCCATCGCTGGCGTCGAACAAGGTCGACTTCTACTGTCGCTGGACATGGGTTGGGGACTCCGGGATGCGTATGCCGACGGACGCGCCGCCAGCGGCGGGCAGTCTGGACCCGTGGGCCATGCAGGTCAACCCGGCAGCCTTGCGCAGGGCGCCTGCCCGGCAGGTTGTGCTCGTGCATACACAGGCCGGCGCGCATAATGACGCGGTGGCACTCGCCTCCCCTTCCCCCACCCGAACGGACGCACCGCGGGCTTCTCCGATGACCAGGTATTCCCATGCATAGCGGTGGTCTGGAACTGGCCCTGGTGCTGCTGCTGGCGGCGGTCATCGCCGTGCCGGTGTTCAAGAAGTTCGGCTTCGGCGCGGTGCTGGGCTATCTGGCGGCCGGTGTGGTGCTGGGCCCGGACGGGCTGGGCTTTGTGCAGGACGCCGACCGCATCCTCGGCGCCGCCGAGATCGGCGTGGTGATGCTGCTGTTCGTGATCGGTCTGGAACTGTCGCCGGCCCGCCTGAAGGTGATGCGGCGCTCGGTGTTTGGTGCCGGTGCGGCACAGGTGGCGCTGTCCGGGCTGGTGCTGGGCGGCCTGCTGCTGCTCGACCATTTCCAATGGAAGAGCGCACTGGTGGTGGGCGTGGCACTGGCGCTGTCGTCCACCGCGGTCGGCCTGCAGCTGCTGTCAGAACACAAGGCGATCAACAGCGACCATGGCCGGCTCGGGTTCGCCATCCTGCTGTTCCAGGACCTGATCGCGATTCCGCTGCTGGCGGCCATCCCGCTGCTGGGCGGGGTAAAGAACGAGACCCTGCGCTGGGAAGACGCCGCCGTGGCCCTCGGCGCGCTGGCGGTGGTGATCCTGTGCGGGCGACCGGTGCTGCGCAAGGTGTTCGGCATCATCGCGCGTACCCGCAGCCCGGAAGTATTCACCGCGACCGCACTGCTGGTGGTGCTGGGCACCGCCTGGTTCATGCAGGAGGCCGGCCTCAGCCCCAGCCTGGGCGCGTTCCTGGCCGGCGTGCTGCTGTCCGATTCGGAGTTCCGGCACGAACTGGAAGCGCAGATCGAGCCGTTCAAGGGGCTGCTGCTGGGCCTGTTCTTCATTGCGGTGGGCATGGGCATCGACCTCGACCGCATCGTTGCCGAGCCGTGGCTGATCGCCGCCGGCGTGGCGATCCTGCTGGTGGTCAAATTCAGCCTGCTGTACGTGATCGGGCGCATCGCAAAGCTCAGTTCACGGCACTCGCTGCTACTGGGCAGCGTGCTGTGGCTGGGCGGCGAGTTCGCCTTCGTGGTGTTCAACGAAGCGCAGCGCGCGCACCTGCTGGGCAACGCCAACCATGACCGCCTGGTGGCGATCGTCGGCCTGTCGATGGCGATCACGCCACTGCTGATGATCGCGCTGCTCAAGCTGCTCGGCCAGGAGAAGGCAACGCCGCGCGAGGCAGCCGAGGCCGACAAGGTGGCGCCGGACAACCGGCCGAAGGTGCTGATTGCCGGCATGGGCCGCTTCGGCCAGGTCATCGCGCGCCTGCTGACCGCGCAGAAGGTGCCGTTCGTGGCACTGGAAGCGAACCCCGATACCGTGGCCGACCTGCGCCGCTTCGGCAACCAGCTGTACTACGGCGACCCGACCCGGCCGGAGATGCTGCGCGCGGCCGGCGGCGAGCACATCGATGTGTTCGTGATCACCGTGGACGACCCGGAGACCAACCTGCGCGCGGTGCGCATGGTGCGCCGGTTGTACCCGGACGCGAAGGTGCTGGCGCGCGCACGCAACCGCCAGCATGCGTGGCGCCTGATGGACATGTCGGCTGAGCCGTTCCGCGAAGTGTTCGGCACCAGCCTGGAAATGAGCGGGCGCGTGCTGACTGCATTGGGTGTTGCACCTGAAGTGGCTGAACGCCACGTGCAGCGCTTCCGTGAGCACGACGAGCAGCTGCTGCGCGACCAGTACCTGGTGTACGACGACGAGGCTGCGGTGATCCAGACCTCGCGCGATGCACGCAACGACCTGATGCACCTGTTCGAGGCCGACGCGGAAAGCGACGGCAAGTAGGCGTGCCGACCAACGGTCGGCACCCACCACAGATTGCGGTAGTGCCGGCCGCTGGCCGGCAGCCTCGAAATTCCGGTGGTTTCATGAGGTTGCCGGCCAGCGGCCGGCACTACCCACTGCGGATTCCGGCAGTAGATCCACGCCATGCGTGGATGCTTTGGATTCCGGACACGATCATCCACGCATGGCGTGGATCTACTGGGTCCCGATCAGCCGTTGTCGCGCAGGAACCGCGCCATCGACGAGACGCCAGGCACGCGCGGCTCGAACTCGCCGGCCACGTCGATGAAGCCCCGCATCACCGCGATCTCGCGCGGGCTGCGGTTGAGGCTGTCGCGCACTTCCGGATCGGCACCGGCGCGCAGCAGGCGCTGCACCAGCAGCGGCAGACCATGCAGCGCGGCCAGGTGCAGCGGGCCGAAACCGCGCGGATCACGCACGTCCAGGCTCACGTCCTCATCCAGCAGGCGTTCCACCGCCGCCATCACCACCTGCTCGTCGCAGGCGGTACCCGGCTCGGCACGCGCACCCAGCAGCAGCAGCAGCGGCGTGACCGAACCGGCAGCGGCCTGGTCCGGTTCGGCACCGGCCAGCAGCAGGGTGTCGAGCAGGGCCAGCAGGCGCGAGCGGTCGCGGGCACTGAAACCGTACAGCGCGGCACAGTGCAGCGGGCCCAGCTGCTGCGCGTCACCGGCATGCACGTCGGCACCGGCGGTGAGCAGGCGCGCGACGATGTCCGGCAGGCCCAGCGCCGAGGCCAGCATCAGCACGGTCACGCCGCCCGGCAGGCGGTGTTCCAGCTTGGCACCGGCGTCGAGCAGGGCCGAAACGATGTCCACCTGGCGCATGCTGACCGCCGCCGACAGCGGCGTCGCGCCACTGGCAGCGGCGTGCTGCGGATCGGCGCCGCGTGCCAGCAGCAGGTCGGTTACTGCCAGATGGCCACCACCGGCCGCACGCAGCAGCGCGGTGCAGCCCTGTGCGTCGACTGCGTCGACGGCAAATCCCAGATCGATCAGGCGGCGCACCGCATCGACGTCACCGGCCATCGCAGCGGCCGGCAGATCGGCCTCGCGCAGGGTGCGGCGCGGCAACGGCCACACCCGCCAGTCGAGCCAGTCGGCCAGGTCACGGCGACCGATCGACAGCGCCACGCCCAGCGGCGTCTGCCCATCGGCGGCACGTGCTTCCGGCGAGGCACCGTGCTGCACCAGCAGCTTCAGCGCGCCTTCGCGGGCCAATGCGGTGGCCAGATGCAATGCGGTCATGCCATGGCTGTCACGCGCTTCACGATCGACACCGGCCTTGAGCAGGGCCTGCTGCAGGCGCAGCCAGCCCAGGCGCACTGCCAGCGACAACGGCGGGTCACCCGCCGGCGAGGCCGCGAACGGATCGGCACCACGTTCCAGCAGTTCCAGCGCCAGCTGCTCCAGGCCACGGGCCGCCTGATCGTGCTGTGCGCAGGCGGCAAGGAAGCGCGCCAGGCCACCGCGTCCGGCCGGCGACAGGCCGCGCTGCAGCATGACCTGCAGCGCCGGCACCGCATCGATGCCGCGCGACAGCAGCGCGAACATCGGCGTGTCGGAGCAGGCGTCACGCACGTAGGGATCGGCGCCGTGGCCCAGCAGCCAATCGACCGCACGCGGCTCCAGTGCCAGTTCCGGATCGAGCAGCAGGCCACCCAGTTCTTCCGGCTGGCACAGCTTGGCCAGCGCGGCCATGCCATCGGTGTTGCCGAAGCCCAGCGCTTCGCGCAGCAGGGTCAGCGGCGGACGGTCCGGCAGCAGGCCACTGGCGCTGGCGGCTTCGCCGCGCTCGGCCAGGCCATCACTGACGGCGGCCGGCAACGGATAGGACGGGTCCAGCAGGGCCACAATCGCCCAGCGACCGGCTTCGGCGGCGTAGTCCACCGCACGGCGGCCAACCGGATCGGTGGCATCGGCGGCGATGCCCAGCTCGACCAGGCGCTTGATCAGCAATGGCGAGACATCCTCGGCCATCGCCGCCAGCTGCACCGCATTGCGGCCTTCGCCGTCCACCGCAACCAGATCCGGCTTGTGCGGCAGCAGATGCTCGACCACGGCAGCGCGGCCGGCACGGGCCGCTTCCAGCCACGGCGTACGGCCAAGCGCATCGCGCGCTTCCAGATTGGCACCGGCACCCAGCAGCACGCCGATGATCTCGACGTGGCCAGCCAGTGCGGCCTCATGCAGCGCGCTGCGGCGCTGGCGATCACGCGCGTCAGCCCGCGCCTTGTGCTTGAGCAGCAGCTGCACGCCGGCCGGATCGTCGTCTTCGGTGGCGGCCGCAGCCAGCAGCACCGGCGTACCCTCGGCCGGTTCGCTGCGCGCACCGCGTTCGAGCAGGAAGCGGGCCAGGCGCCAGTTGCCGACCTGGCAGGCCACGGCCAGCGGCGACCAGCCCTCGTTGTTCAGCGCGTCGACTTCGGCGGCGGCATCGCGCAGCAGCGCGGCCACGCCCGGGTCGGAACTGCGTGCGGCATGGTGCAGCGGGGTGTTGCCATCGCTGTCGATGGCACGCGAATCGGCACCGTTGGCGAGCAGGGTCATCACCGCTTCGGGACGGCCGTGCCAGCTGTCGCGGGTGGCGGCCAGCAGTGGGGTCATGCCCCGGTGCGGCGCATTCACATCGACGCCGCGGGCGATCAGTTCGCGCAGCAGGCGCAGGTCCGGCAGCACCGCCGCCAGCACCGCCAGGCTGCGCTGGTCGCGCCAGTTCGGGTCCGGCAGCGCATACGGATCGGCACCGGCCTGCAGCAGCTGCAGGCCCCGGTCGATGCGGCCATGGCGGGCGGCTTCATACAGGGCCGGGGTCAGCTCCTGCGGCGCCATCGCCTCCAGCGGCGCGGTTTCGGCCGCAGCGGCGAACATCGGTTCGTGCTCGTTGCCGGCGCTGGCCAACGGGCTCGCGCGCAGCGACACCAAGGGTGCCGGCGCCACCCGCTGCAGCAGCAGGTGCAGCACGGGAGACAGCAGCACCACCGCCAGCGCGGCGGGCCAGCGCGCGCCTTCCGGCAACAGGCCCGGCCAGGCCGGCAGCACCACCAGCGCAGCCAGCGCGATCACCAGCGCGGCGACACCGAGACCGCGCCAGGCGGTCAGGTCGCGTCCGGCCAGCGCCTGCCAATGCTGGGCGAGATTGCCGTCCAGGCGTTCAACATCGTTCCACAACGGCCAGGTACGCCATGCCGCCAGCAGGCCGGCACTGACCAGCACGCTCAGGCCCAGCACCGCGGCCAGGCTGCCGCTGTCGCGCAGCGCCGCCAGCGGCCAGGCCAGCAGCAGCGCCAGCAGCAGCGGTGCGGCCGCCCACAACGCCAGCAGCGCCGGCAGGTCCTGGCGCGCGACGACCTTCAGCGGCAGCAGCGCTCGGCTGCGACGCCACCACGACACACCCAGCGCGAACGCCGGCTGCGCCAGTGCCGCAAGGATGGCGCCTGGAACGCCGCCCACAGCGGCGCCCAGCGCCAGCACGGCACCGACGGCGAAGGCGATCGACAGGGCGCGCGGACGGGACGTGTCAGTCATAGTGGCGCGGCATCAGGCTGGCCACCGATGGCGGCACCTGCAGGTAGAACCCGCGCTCGCTCATTTCGCTGCGGACCTTTTCCGGATCGGCCTGGGCCAGGCGGCGCTGGGCATCCAGGGCCACGTCCAGGACGAAGGCGAGCGTCCCCAGCGAGGTGAGCAGCGGCGCAGGCAGCGCGCTGAAATCATCGCGACGGGGAACGTAGACGTAGGTGTCCGGCTTGAGTTGGCTTTTATAGACGTAGGCGTGCATGTCCGCGGGACGATAACCCGGGAAGAGCCATGATTGTGTCGGAAAGCCGACACCGGGGAAAGCCGTCAGCCGACGATGGCGGCGTGATCGGCGGCGTTTCCCCGGCGGGATTCAGCAATGTGGCGGCGGCGTTCAGCCAACGCCGCCGCCACACGGGCGCTTACTTGACCTTGGCGTAGGTGCCCTTCAGCGCGACACCGGCGAGGATCGCACCGGCATAGCATTCGTAGTTGGTGCTGCTCTTGAACTCGTTCTTCTTGTAGTAGCTGACGATGTCGACCACGGCGTTGGCGCCGCGCGACTTGGCACCGTCCTGCAGCGCGCGCAGCGCCGACAGCGCGACCCAGCGGCAGGCCTCGGCATCGCTCTTGTTGGCGGCGTTGGTCTTCTTGTTGGTCACGTCTTCGCCCAGGCGCTGCTGCACGCTGACCGGCTGGCCGGCCAGGTAAAGCGGACGCTGCCGTCGATGCCGGCGTCCTTGGCAGCCTGCGAACTGACCAGTTCCTGCAGGGACTGCTCCACGCGGGTATCGCGGGCAGAAGCGGTGGAGGCCAGGGCCAGCAGCGTGGTGGCGGTGGCGATCATGAGAGTGCGGCGCATCGGAACATCTCCTTGTCGAGGGTGCGGGTAGGTTGCGGGAACAGCGGCGGTGGGGCGGTGGATCACTCGCGCCAGCGGCGGAACACCAGCGAGGTGTTGATGCCACCGAAGGCGAAGTTGTTGCTCATCACGTACTCGGCCTGCAGTTCACGGCCCTGCCCGGTGATGAAGTCGAGCTGGCCGCAGCGTGGATCGACCTCGGCCAGGTTCAGCGTGGGCGCGAACCAGCCGGCGCGCATCATCTCGATGCTCATCCAGGCCTCGAACGCACCACAGGCGCCCAGCATGTGGCCGACGTAGCTCTTCAGCGAGCTGATCGGCATGCGGCTGCCGAACACCTGCGCGGTGGCCTGGGTCTCGGCGATGTCACCGTGGTCGGTGGCGGTGCCGTGGGCGTTGACGTAGTCGATCTGCGCCGCGTCCAGCCCGGCATCCTCCAGCGCCAGGCGCATGGCCTGGGCCATGGTGTCGGCGCTGGGCTGGGTGACGTGCTGGCCATCGCTGTTGGTGCCGTAGCCGACCACTTCGGCAAGGATGGTGGCACCACGTGCCTGCGCGTGCTCCAGGTCTTCCAGGATCAGCGTACAGGCACCCTCGCCCAGCACCAGGCCATCGCGGCCGGCATCGAACGGGCGCGGCGTGGTCTGCGGCGCATCATTGCGCACGCTGGTGGCGAACAGGGTGTCGAACACTGCCGCGGCAGTGGCATCGAGCTGCTCGGCACCGCCAGCCACCATCACCGTCTGCTTGCCGCTGCGGATCGCTTCGTAGGCCGCGCCCACGCCCTGGCTGCCCGAGGTGCAGGCACTGGAGGTGGTGTAGACGCGCCCGGACAAACCAAAGAACACACCGATGTTGACCGGCGCGGTGTGGCTCATCATCTTCAGGTAGGTGGTGGCACTGATGCCGTCGGTGGTGAACTCGTTGAGCATGCGGCCGAATTCACCGGTGGCCTCGTGGCTGCCCGAGGACGAACCGTAGGCCACGCCGGTACGGCCACTGCGCAGCACCGGGTGCTCGTGCAGGCCAGCCTCGCGCAGTGCCACCTCGGTGGCGCGCACCGACATGATCGCGACCTTGCCCATCGAGCGGGTGGTCTTGCGGTTGTAGTTCGGCGGCAGCTCGAAGTCCTGCGCCGGCGCGGCCAGCTTGGTGTTCAGGCCAGCGTAGACATCCCATTCGGGCATCGTGCGCACGGCATTGCGGCAGCTGCGCAGGTGCGCTTCGATGGTCGGCCAGTCGTGGCCGAGCGGACTGATGGCAGCGGCACCGGTGACCACCACGCGACGATCGGCAGCCATCAGAGCATGCCTCCGTTCACCGAGATCACCTGGCGGGTGATGTAGCCGGCCGGCTCCGACAGCAGGAACGCCACCGTGGCCGCCACTTCGTCGGGACGACCGACGCGGCCGGCGGGAATCAGCTTGAGCGCGTGTTCGATCACTTCATCGTTGAGCATTTCGGTCTCGATCAGGCCCGGGGCCACGCAGTTGACGGTGATCTGGCGGCTGGCCAGTTCCAGCGCCAGCGCCTTGGTGGCACCGATGATGCCGGCCTTGGCGGCACTGTAATTGACCTGGCCGCGGTTGCCGGCCAGCCCGGACACCGACGACAGGGTGACGATGCGGCCCGGCTTGCGCCGCCGCACCATCGGCATGATCAGCGGATGCAGCACGTTGTAGAAGCCATCCAGGTTGGTGTGGATGACCTGGTCCCAATCCTCCGCCGACAGCGCCGGGAAGGCGCCATCACGGGCAATACCGGCATTGCAGACCACGCCGTAGTACGCGCCGTGCGCTTCGACATCAGCCTCCAGCGCGGCGCGTGCGGCCTCGCGGTCGGCTACGTCGAACGCCAGCACGCGGGCCTGCTGGCCCAAGGCCTGGATCTCGGCCATCACGGCCTGTGCCTCTTCCAGGCGGCTGCGGCAATGCACCACCACGTCGAAGCCATCGCGCGCGATGCGCAGCGCGATGGCCCGGCCGATGCCCCGGCTGGCGCCGGTCACCAGCACGCTTCGATTCCCTGTCATGCCTGTCCACTCTCCAGATAGGCCATCGCGTCGGCCGGTTCGAACACCGACACGTTGGCTGTCGCCCATTCGTCCTCGCCCGCCAGGATGCGGCAGGCGAACATCCCCAATCCATTGTCACCCAACAGCTCGCAGCGCGCCTGTACGCGCAGCCGCGAACCGCTGGGGAAGCTGCTGCGCGCACTGCTGTAGCGGCGGCTGCCGAGCAGGAAGCCCAGCTGCGGCGGCTTGCCGGCCGCACGCGCGCGGCAGCCGGCCCAGGCCGCGATGGCCTGCGCCATGTATTCGATGCCGACCCACGCCGGCACTTCGCCGTTCTCCACGAACAGGCCGGATTCGGGCACCACCAGTTCAGCCTCGAGGGTGTCCTGGTCCCACTGCGTGATGCGCTCCAGCAGGCACATGTCCTGGCGGTGCGGCACCACGTCCTCGATCGCGTACAGCGTGTTCATCGACGCTCCAGTGCCAGCACGGCATTGCTGCCGCCGAAGGCGAACGAATTGCTCAGCACCCGCCGCGGCGCCTGCGCCAGGCAGGAGCCCGGCGCGACCAGCGGCAGCACCGGCAGTGCGGGGTCGGGCACGCCGTCCCACCAGTGCGGCGGCAGCTGCTGCTGTGGGTTCTCGGCCAGCAGGATCCAGCACAGCGCCGCCTCGATCGCGCCCGAGGCACCCAGCGTATGGCCGGTCAGCGGCTTGGTCGAACTGGCCGGCACGCCATTGCCCAGCACCTGCGAGACCGCCAGGCTTTCCATCGCATCGTTGTGCCCGGTGGCGGTGCCATGCAGGTTCACGTAATCCACTTCGTCGGCGCCCCAGCCGGCGCGCAGCAGCGCCTGCTGCAGGGCGTCGATGGCCCCCATCCCCTGCGGATCGGGGGCGGACATGTGATGGGCATCGGCCGATTCGCCCCACCCGGCCAGGCACACCGGACCCGGCTCGCGGGTAAGCAGGAACAGCGCGGCGCCCTCGCCGATGTTGATGCCGGAGCGGTGCTGCGAGAACGGATTGCAGCGCAGTGCCGACACCGATTCCAACGCGCTGAAGCCGGCCACGGTGAAGCGGCACAGCGAATCGGCACCGCCGGCAATCACCGCATCGACGATGCCGGCGCGCAGCATCCGGGCGGCCGACATCAGCGCCTTGGCGCTGGACGAGCAGGCGGTGGACAGGGTCCATGCCGGCCCGTGTGCACCACTGCGCTGGCGCACGAACTGCGCGGCGGTGCCCATTTCCTGCTGGGCGTAATCGAAGCCCTGCGGCCACTGGCCCTGTTCGGCGTGGGTGCGCAGGGCCTGCTCGGATTCACCAATGCCCGAGGTGCTGGTGCCCAGCACCACCGCCACACGCTCGGCACCATGGCGGGCGATCGCGGCGGCCACCGCTGGTGCGATCTGCGCCAGTGCCACGTCCAGCAGGGCGTTGTTGCGCCCGCGCAGGGCCACCGGCAGGTCCTCCAGCGCCGGCAGTGGCGTGCGCACCTCTCCCAGCGCCAGGGTGCGCCCCGGCAGCAGGCTGTCGTTGTCGCTGAGCCCGCCCGGCACATCGGCGAACATCGCCGACGCGACCGCGGCGCGGCCATCGCCGAGCGCGCAGACCACGCCCAGGTCGTTCAGGTAGATCGGTGCACTCATCGGTCCTGCCCGGCCATGTCGATCGATTCGATGCGCAGCGCATAGCCTTCGGCGCGGTTGTCCAACTGCACGCTGCCATCGTCCAGGCGCTGCAGCTGCAGCCACACCGTGCCGTCGCGCGACAGGCTGCGCTGCCGGCCGTCATCGCTGACCTGCCAACCTGCCGGCAACGCGGCGGCAATGGCCGCGGTCGGCCACAGCGCGAACTGCAGGTCATCCAGCACACGCTCGGCACGTACCTGCGGCGGCAGCCACGGCGCGCGCTGCTGGGTCAGCTGCTGGCCGTCCCACTGCAGGCGCACGCCGGTCTGGCCCATCGCCTGCACCGCCAGCTGCACCTGCTGCGCATCGGCTTCCAGCAGAGCATCCAGGTCGCGCTCATGCGTACCGAACCGGAAATGCAGCTGCTGCTGCAATGCCAGCGGCGCCGGCAGGCTGGCCGGCGACAGGCGCAGCGGCGGCAGTTCCACCAATGGCTTGGGCATGCGGCCGGCACAGGCGGCCAGCAGCAGGCACAGCAGCACGGCCGCGGTACGGGCGATCAGGCGCTGCACAGCTGCTCCAGCACGCGCATGCGGCGGCCGCTTTCGTCGGCCACATACGGGTTGTTGGTGTCCCAGGCGTAGCCGGCCAGGATGGAACTGATCATGTCGCGTACTTCGGGCTGCTGCTGCGGGTGGTAGATGATCTTCTGGAAGCCGCCCTCGTACCAGCTTTCAACGAAGCGGCGGAAGGTCTTCACGCCGGCACGCAGCGGGATCGAGAATTCAGCTTCCCAGTCGACGGTTTCGCCGGCATAGCGGCGCGCCAGGCATTCGCTGGCCAGCTGCGCGGACTTGAAGGCGATGGTGACGCCGGAGGAGAACACCGGGTCAAGGAACTCGCCGGCATTGCCCAGCAGGGCGTAGCCCGGGCCCCACAACGAGCTGACATTGGCCGAGTAACCGGTGATGCGACGCACCGGCAGCACCGCCCATTCGGCGTTGGCCAGCAGCCGGGTCAGGTTGGGGTCCTCGCCAACGATGGCCTGCAGCTTCTGCAGGTCGTCGCCCTCGTAGCGCTCGAAGAACGACGGCTCGGCGACCACGCCCAGCGAGCAGCAGCCGTTGGAGAACGGGATCGTCCAGTACCAGACGTCGATGTGCTCGGGATGGGTGGTGATCAGGATCTTGTTGCGGTCGAAGTCCGCTTCGGCCGGAATGTTGTCGCGCACGTGGCAGAAGATCGCCCCGCGCACCGGGAAGTTGGACGGCGATTCCAGCTGCAGCAGGCGCGGCAGCAGGCGCGCGAAACCGGATGCATCGAGGATGAAATCGGCCTCGATGCGGTACTCGCTGCCGTCCGGGCGGCGCACGGTCACCGCCGGCTGCTCGCCCGGCTCGACCGCAAGCACTTCATCGCCGAAGCGCAGCGTGGTGCCCATGCGTTCGGCGCCGCGCGCCAGCACGTTGTCGAAGTCGGCGCGCTGCACCTGGTAGGTGGTGCCCCAACCTGGCGAGAACTTCTTCCTGAAGTCGAACGCGGTGCGCGCCTCGCCATGCACGAAGGCGGCGCCGTTCTTGTGCTGGAAGCCCGCTTCGACCACGTCCTGCAGCAGGCCTGCCGCTTCGATGTACTCCATGCTCTGCGGCAGCAGGCTTTCACCGATCGAGAAGCGCGGGAACTGCTGGCGCTCCAGCATCAGCACCTGGCGGCCCTGCTGGCGCAGCATCGCCGCGGCCACCGAGCCGGCCGGGCCCGCGCCGATGATCAGGATTTCAGTACGTTCGACAGCATCCACAGCAGTATTCATCGGTGCGTCCTTGTTGCTCGATCAGGTGGAAAGAAGGAAGTCGGAAGACAGGTTCAAGCTGGCGGCAGGTCATGTGGCGGCGGCCGGAACAGCGGCGAGATCAACCAGACCAGGCCGATGCCGAACAGCAGGGTCAGGCCGAACGCGCGCAGCGCCGGGGTCTGCGACAGGCCCAGCAGGCCGAACGACAGCCAGGTGCTGGCCGCGCCCACGCACACTGCCAGCCAGGCGCTGGCATCGCCACGGTGCTCGATCAGGAAGATGCCGTAGTCGATGCCCATGCCCAGCAGCAGCATCAGTGCCAGCACGTTGAACAGCTGCAGCGGCTGGCCGAACAGACCCAGCAGGCCCAGGGTCAAGGCACCGGCAATCAGGGTCGGTGCGAACACGCGCCAGGCCTGGCGGCGGTAGCGCAGCCACAGCGCGCCGAACACCAGCGCGATGCCGACCAGCAGCAGCCCACCCATCAGCTTGCGGTAGTGGCCCAGCAGCGTGGAGAAGTCGGCAGTACGGTCCACCCAGCGCACGCCCGGCAGGCCTTCGGCCGCACCCTGCAGGGTGGCCAGCGCATCGGCGCGCGACAGGTCATCGACCATCACCACGCTGATCATCTGTCCACCGACCTCACCCACCCACAGGTGACGGAACGGCTGCGAGGCCGGCGAGGCCAGGAAGGCTTCGGCGCTGAGTGGTGCGGCCGCGAACTGCGGTCGCTGCAGCGGCTCGCCGACGGCCTCGGACACGGCCGACAGCACGCCGGGTTCCACCCTCGCGGTCAGCGCGGCATCGGCCTGCTGCCGCGACGGCGACGGCAGCCAATCGCTGATCGCGCGATAGCCACCAATGCGCTTGTCGTTGGCCAATACACGCAGGCGTTCGGTCAGCGCTTCTTCGCGCTGCAGCAGCTGCGCGGCATCGGCACCCTGCACCAGGTAGAACTGCGCCGGGCTGGGCATGCCCAGCAACTGGCTTAGGCGGATCTGCTGCGCCATCAATGCCGGCGGCGACGACTGCAGGCTGCGCAGGTCGTCGTTGCTCTGCAGGCGCGCGATGCCGATGGCAGACAGTGCCAGCGTGATCACCACGAACATCGTCACCGCGCGGCGGCCATGCAGGCGCGGGAAACGCTCCAGCGTGTTGCCCAGCCACTGCGAGAAGCGGGTCTGGCGGATCTCGCCACCATCCAGCCACGGGAACCAGAAGATCACCGTGAGGAAGGCGGCAGCCAGGCCGACCACCGAGAACAGCGCCATCTGGCGCAGGCCCGGGAACGGGGCCAAGCCCAGGGCCAGGTAGGCCAGTGCGCTGGTCAGCAACGCCAGCCACAGGCCCGGCAACAGGTGCCGCAGCAGCTTCCAGCGACGATCGGCCGGCTCGGCCTGGCGCGAAGCGAACCAGTGGATGCCGTAATCCTCGGCCACGCCCACCAGCGATGCACCGAACACCAGGGTCAGCACGTGCACCTTGCCGAACACCAGCACGGTCACTGCCAGCGCCACGCCACAGCCGATCAGCAGTGAGGCGGCGACCAGCAGGATCGGCCGCAGCGAGCGGAATGCCAGCCACACCAGCAGCAGCACCGCCGCCAGCGACCCCCAACCGATGGTGTTGATCTCCTGGTTGGCCTGCACCGCGGCCGCTTCGGCGTGCAGTGGCACGCCGGCATGCAGGATCTCCAGATCCGGAGCGGCCGCTTTTGCTGCCTGCCCGGCACGTTCCAGCAGGCCATCGAGATGGCGTTCGCCGTCGAGCTGGAACGCCGAACCCGGCGTGTCGAACTGCAGCGCGGCCCAATGCTTGTCCTCGGCTTCGAGCAGGCCGTCATCGCCCAGCCGCAGTCCCGAACCCTGCGCCTGCTGCTGCCACCATTGCGGCCACAGCGACAACGGGTCCTGTCGCCAGTCGGTCAGGCGCGGCGCGCCCATCGGGCCGTACAGCGCAGCCAACGCTTGTTCTGCCAGCGCGCCCGGCTCGCTGCCCTGCAACTGCTCGCGCTGGGCCGGGGTCAGCAGGCGGTCACGGTACGGCGCGTAGAACGCGCGCGCCTCATCGAACCAGCCTTCGATCGAGCCGCTGGGTACCAGCAGGGCGTGATCGGCGTCCTTGGCCATGGCCGCGGCAAAAGCCGCCTGCGCACGCTTGGCGGCGGCGCCGTCCTTGCTGCCCAGCAGCACCACCACCTGCCGCGAACTGCCATCGGCAATGCGCCGGGTGACATCGCTCAACAGGCGGTCGTGTGCATCCTGCGGCAGCAGGGCGAGGATGTCGGTGTCGATCCGCGATTGCTGGCTCCACAGGTGCCACTGCTGCGCGCCCAGTACCACCAGCACCAGCAGCCAGGCGATGCCCAGCCAGTGCCACCAGCGCCGCAACCGGTCCGGTGCGTTCGATGCCGCGGCCTCACTCAAAGCGGCGGGCCTCGTCGGCATTGAGCGTGGCCGGCGTCTCGCTCAACGCGCTGAACTGGATCTGCGTGCGGTCCTTGTTGGCCTCGACGATCTCGACCTGGCGCACGTAGCGGTCGCCCTGCAGGGTCAGCGATTCGAAAGCCTTGGCCAGCATCGCCGACTTCGGCGTCAGGCGCAGCCGCCAGCCCTGTCCTTCACGGCTGGCCGCCACGTTGAACTGGCTGGACAGCGCCTGCACGTCGCCACTCATCAGCGCGAACATGATCGCGTTCACCGAACGCATCGCCGGTTGCTGCCGTGCATCGAGTTCGACGCGGGTGCTGCCATCGCGCTGGCGGCTGAGGATGCGGTCGGCGGTGACCACCACCTCGGAGGGGAACGGCTTGAGCGTGGTCCAGATCACGCCGTGCTGGCGCGCGACCACGAACCGGCCCTGAGAACGCAGCGGGTTCTTGAAGCCGCTTACCTGCTTTTCCTGGCTGAACTGGCCACGCAGCACATCCGGCCGCGCCACCGCCTGGGTGATCGCATCGATGGCGGGGTCGGCCGCCTGCACCAGCGGTGCGACCAGCAGCAGCAACGCGCACAGCAGTGCGCGCGCAAAACGGTTCGCTCGGTTCATGGCGCGGGCACTCCCAGGCGTTCCCACAGTACCGGCGGGCACTGGTACAACATTTCCTTGCTGGCCGCGTCCACCGCGACCTGGATGGTCATCGCACGGGTCAGCACCTGGCCGCTCTGCGCATCGATAATTTCGTACTCGATCTTCAGCCGGTTCTCCCATTCCACGATGCGCGCGATCACGCGCAGGGCCTGGTTGAACAGCAACGGACGCACGTACTTCACCCGCGCATCGACCACCGGCCACAGGTAGCCCGATTCGAGCATCTGCGGGTAGTCGTAGTCGTAGCGCCCGAGCAGCGCGCAGCGCGCGATCTCGAAGTACTTGAAGTAGTTGCCATGCCAGACCACGTTCATCGGATCGCAGTCATGGAAGGCGGGGGTCAGCGCAATCTCGCCGACCCGTTCGATGGCCTCATTCACCGGCATACAGCTCCCAACGTTGCGCGCGGATCTCCACCAGCAGTTCCCGCAGTTCGCGATCCAGCGCGCGGTCTTCTTCAACCAGGGCGATGCGCTGCCCCAGGTCGGCGTACATGTCGGCCAGACTGCCATGCAGCTGCGCGTTCAGGCCAACCCGTTCGCGCAGCGCCAGGCCCTGGCGGGCAGCGATCAGCATCGCGGCCACCACCTGTTCAGTCAGCTCGATCACGCGCAGGCAATCGCGCGCGGCAATGGTGCCCATGCTGACCTTGTCCTGGTTGTGGCATTCGGTGGAACGCGAGAACACGCTGGCCGGCATGGTCTGCTTCAGCGCTTCGGCGGTCCAGGCCGAAACGCTGATCTGCAGCGCCTTCAGGCCATGGTTGATGGCTGCGCGCGGGCCGGTGGCCGCCGACAGGTTGGCCGGCAGGCCATGGTTGTAGCGGGCGTCGACCACCAGCGCCAGCTGCCGGTCGAGCAGATCGGCGACGTTGGCCACGGTGTTCTTCAGGGTGTCCATCGCCAGCGCGATGTGGCCGCCGTAGAAGTGGCCGCCGTGCAGGATGCGCTCGCCATCGGCGTCGATCAGCGGGTTGTCGTTGGCGCTGTTCAGCTCGGTTTCGATCAGCTGGCGCAGGAACGGCAGGCTGTCTTCCAGCACGCCGATCACATGCGGCGCGCAGCGCAGCGAGTAGCGGTCCTGCAGGCGCTGTTCATTGCGCGGCGGACGCTCGCTGTGCAGGTCGCTGCGCAGGCGCGCGGCGATGCGGCCCTGGCCCGGGTGCGGCTTGGCGGCGAACAGGGTTTCGTCGAAGTGATGCGCGTTGCCGTCGCTGGCCAGCACGTTGAACGCAGTCAGCCGCGTGGCCATGCGCGCAAGGTAATCGGCGCGCTGCCAGGCCAGGCATGCCAGGCCGGTCATCACGGCGGTGCCGTTCATGATCGCCAGGCCTTCCTTCGGTCGCAGCTTCAGCGGGGTCATGCCGATCTTGGCCAGCACATCCGCCGCCGGCTGCACGCGGCCGTCGTGCAGCACCTCGCGCTCGCCGCACAGCACAGCGGCCACGTACGACAGCGGGGTCAGGTCGCCACTGGCACCGACCGAGCCTTCGGCCGGAATCATCGGCAGTACATCGTGCTGCAGCAGCGTGGCCAGGCCTTCCAGCAGCGGCACACTGACACCGGACATGCCGCGCACCAGCGACGCCAGGCGCGCGGCCAGTACCGCACGGGTCTCGACCGGGTCCAGGTAACGGCCCAGGCCACAGCCGTGGTAGGTGTACAGGTGGTGCGGCAGCTCAGCCACCAGCGCCGGCGGGATGTTCACCGTGCACGAGTCACCGTAGCCGGTGGTCACGCCATAGATCACGCCGTCCTCGCGCAGCAGGCGGTCGAGGAAGTCGGCACCGCGCTGGATGTGTGCGCGGAACGCCGGCGCCTCGCTCAGTGCGGCCTCGCACTGGCGCTGGGCCAGAGCAACCACGTCTTCAATGGTCAACGGTGCATCGCCAAAGCGGCACACGGGTACGGCGTCAGTCATCATGCGGAGCCTGATCCCAGAAGGGGAAGAAGTTGAACCAGTCCAACGGGGACTGGATGACCTGGAGTTCCAGCCAGCGCGCGAAGCGCTGTGCCTGTTCGGCCAGCGCGGCATCGCGCGAGCCACGCGGCAGCACGATGCGTTCGACGAACTGTTCAAACGCCACGCGATAGCCCTCGCCCTGGTGCAGGCAGGCCATGGTGTAGACCGGGCAGCCCAGCGCGGCGGCGAGCACGTAGGCACCGATCGGGAACGGGGCGCGGTGGCCAAGGAAATCGGCAGTGACGCTGCGGCCGCCCTGCACCGGCGTGCGGTCGCCGACGATGGCGACGAAGCCACCGGCCGCCACGCGCTCTGCCAGCATCACCGCCGTGGCCGGGCCCATTTCGGTTACCTGCACCAGCTCCACCGCCGCCAGCGGGTCCAGCCGCTGCAGCAGGCGGTTGAAGCGCTGCGCATGCGCGGTGTGCACCAGCACGGTGATGCGGAACCCCGGCACCTGTTCGGCCAGTACCTGGCACAGCTCCAGGCAGCCGATGTGCGCGGTCAGGATCAGCCCGCCCTCGCGGCGCGCGATCTTTTCCAGCACCAGGTCGCGATGCAGGTGGATGCGTTCGGCCGGATAGCGTCCGCCCAGGCCGAGGATCTTGTCCAGCATCGTGTCGGCAAACGCGAAGAAGTGGCGCAGGCTGTCACGCCGGGTCGGCGCGCGACCCAGCGCACCGCTGTGCGCCTGCAGGCGCTGCAGGTACTGCATCGAGGCCTGGCGGCCAACGCGGTTGCCCAGCCAGTGGCAGGCCACCACCGGCCACACGCACAGGCGGAACGGCCAGCGCCCGAACCAGCGGTGCACCCAGCACAGGAACAGCACGCCGGCCACCGAGGTGGATTCGCCGATGTCGGCCCAGTGCGGGGCCCCCTGCGCGGCCGCCATCTCAGCGCTGCCCCCGCAGGCGGCGCCACAGCAGGCGCGGTGCGCGCCAGAGCATGCCGAAGAACAAGCGGGTGTGCATGCGGCTGATGCGCACGTTGTCGCGCCACACATCGAAGTGCGAGACGCCATCGGATGGATAGGTCACGCGCGTGGCCAGGTGCTCGACCGGCAGGTGCCGCCAGTACAGGCGCACCATCACTTCGGTATCGAAATCCATGCGCCGGCCGATGGTTTCTTCACCGATCAGGCGCAGCACCGGCGGCAGCGGATACACGCGGAAGCCGCACATGGTGTCGCGCAGATGCAGCGACAGCGTGTTGATCCAGACCCAGATGTGGGTCGCGTAGCGGCCATACAGGCGCGCCTTGGGAACGCTGGCGTCGTAGGCCGGAATGCCACAGATCACCGCCTCGGGATGGGCGCGCGCCGCTTCGATGAAGCGTGGCAGATCGCGGGTATCGTGCTGGCCGTCGGCATCGATCTGCAGCACGTGGCTGTAGCCTCGCGCGCCGGCTTCGGCGAAACCGGCCAGCATCGCCCCGCCCTTGCCCTGGTTGACGTCCAGGCGCAGCAGGTCGACGCCCTGGCGCTGTGCCAGCGAACGCAATGCTGCCGCGCACGCCTCATGCGAGCCATCGTCGATCAGCAGGCATGGCAGGCCGGCGGCCTGCACGCCGTCGACCACCGCCGCGATGGCGTGCTCGTGGTCGTAGACGGGAATCACCACCAGTGGCGCGAACGCGGCACCGGCAACGGCCGGATCAGTCCGCATCGGCGAAGACCACTTTGCCGCTGGCATGCACACCGTGGCTGGAGGTGTAACGGAAGGCCAGCACGCTGCGTGCAGCATCCCAGTCCAGCTGCAGGGTCAGCTCATCGCCCGGTCGGGCCACATGCTGGAACTTCACCGCATCCATGCGCAGAAACGCTGCCGGCATCGGGAACACCTGGCGGCCAAACCGCACCGCCCAGTCCAGCTGCGCCACGCCGGGCAGGATCGCCGCCTGCGGGAAGTGGCCCTGGAACGGCCGCAGCGCCGGGTCCAGGGTCATCCGCAGCGTGGCGCTGGCCGCATCGCGGTGATCCCAGACCGGCACCGGCATCAGCGGCTGGAACAGCGCTGCCAGTGCCGCCTGGGTGACTTTGCCCTGTGCGTTGATCGGCAGCGCCGGCACCAGCCGCCAGCGGCGCGGCCGGGTGACCGCGTCATGAGCCTGTGCCAGGCGTGTGCCAAGGCGCTGGCCCAGCGCGCGGCGCGCGGCCTCACCGCCCTCCAGCAGCGTCGGGTCGGCCGGTACCACCACCGCGGCCAGCTGCTCGCGCTGCCCGGGCAGCACCAGCACGCGCACGTCATCCACTTCGGCGTCTTCGCGCAACGCACGTTCCAGTGCATCCAGCGAAACGCGGCGCTCTTCAATCTTGACGATGCGGTCGGCGCGGCCCAGCAGGCGGAAGCGGCCATCGGCCAACGCTTCAACGCGGTCCTGGGTACGCCACCAATCCGGGGTTTCCAGATGTGCGGAGGCCACCGCCAGGCAGCCCTCCTCGATGCGCCACTGCACGCCGGGCAGCGGCTGCCACGGCGGCAGGTCGGTGTCCCAGCGGCGCCAGGCGATGCCGCCGGTCTCGCTGCTGCCATAGACCTCGGTCGGTGCCACGCCGAGCCACTGCCGCACCTGGCGTGCGGCTTCTTCCGGCAGCGGGCCGCCAGAGGAGAATACCGCGCGCAGGCGGCCATGCAGGCTGGCCCAGTCGAGCTGCTCGGGCAGGCGCTTGAGGTGGGCCGGGGTCGCGACCAGCACCGTATCGGTACCGGCCAGCGCACCCACCAGATCTTCGTGGAAGAACCGGCGTGGATGGATCAGGCGGCCGGCAGCCAGCGGCCACAGCACGCGGAACAGCAGGCCATAGATGTGCTGGTGCGACACCGTGCCATGCACCTGCACGCCTTCCAGCTGCGTGCCGAACGCAGCCTGCAGTGCGTCCACCTCGCGCGTCAGCTGGTCCATGCGCTTGTTGATCGCACTGGGCTGTCCGGTGCTGCCGGAGGTGAACACGCACAGCTCGCAGGCGCGCTCGTCCAGCGCCTGAAGACCCTCGTCCGGTGCGGCGTCCAGCGCCGCCAGCGGACGATAATCGGCGGACACGTCGCCTGCGAAACCACTCACCTGCGGCTGCAGCGCCTGCAGCGTGGCCGGCAGGTTGTCGGCAGCCAGGAACACCCGCTTGCCGGCATGCCAGGCACCGAACAACGCAGCGGCAAAGGCCACCGCATCATCGAAATACAGGGCCCAGTCACGGCCTGCGGCCGCCGCAAACGCGGCGCGCCAGGCCAGTACGCGCTGGCGGAAGCGGGCGTGGTCGATCACCTCGCCATCGCAGACGCCAACACTTCGATGCGGCCGCGCCTCCAGCAGCAACCGGTCCAGGGCAATCCACTCAGCCATGCGCGTGCGCCGCCTTCACCCGCCGCCGCACCAGCCACTCACCTGCGAACAACACGCCCATCATCACGTACGCCAACAATCCGTTGTAGAGCATCCAGACCCGGTCCGACGCGTACAGCGCGGTCAGCAGGGCCAGGCTGCCGTTGAGAACGAAGAAGCCGCACCACACCTGGGTGACGCGGCGGGTATAGGCCACCGCGAACGGGGGCAGGTCCGGTTCCTGCAGCCGTGCCAGGCGTTCCACCAGCGGCGGGCCGAAACGCAGGCTGGTGCCGAATACCGCCAGCATCACTGCGTTGACCAGCGCCGGGTACAGCTTCAGCGGCAGGGCCTGGTTGAGCACAGTGGCCAGCACCGCCAGCAGGCCGGTGCCGGCGGCCGCAGCCCACCACAGCGGCTGGCGCGTACTCAGCGCGCGCAGCAGGGCCAGGGTGAACAGCAGCAGCGACAGCCAGCGTGGCTCGAAGCGGCCCATCGCCAGGTACACCAGCACCGGGTAGGCCAGCGAGATCGCAGCCACCACGACCGTGCGTGCGCGTGCCATGGTGGAGCCGCCGACGCTGCGGTCAGGCGGCTGCCTGGTCCGGCAGCAGCCTGTGCACCACATCGACGATGTCCTGCACGGTACGCACAGCCTTGAACGCTTCCGGCTGCAGGTTGCGGCCGAGCAACGGCTTCAGCTGAACGATCAGGTCGACCGCGTCGATGCTGTCGATGTCCAGGTCGTCGTACAGGCGGGCCTCGGGGGTGATCCGGGCGGTTTCGATCTCGAAGCTGTCGGTCAGGATGCTGACGATGCGTTCGAACAGTTCATTCTTGGTCATGGCAATTCCTGGCGCCGTTACGACTGGCGGGCGGCGACGAACTCGCCGAGCGCGCGCACGCTGGAGAAATGGCGACGGGTTTCTTCCGAATCGGCCGAGAGGCTGACACCGTACTTCTTCTGCAACGCCAGGCCCAACTCCAGCGCGTCGATCGAATCCAGGCCGAGGCCCTCGACGAACAGCGGCGCGGTCGGATCGATGTCCTCCGGCGTGATGTCCTCCAGCGAAAGGGAGGAAATGATCAATTCCTTGATCTCGTGCTCAAGTGCTTGCACGGGGCGGCTCTCCAGACAGGTCGAAATAACGAGAAAGGTGCTCGGTAACGCGGCGTGCCGCCAAGGCATCCCCCCTTGGCGAGTCGTCTTCGGCCAAGAAAGGCGCGATCGGGATATCTTCGCCGATCTGCAGCCGAACGTGAAAGCGACGTGAGGGGACACGATACCACTTCTGTCCCTTGGTCAGGGTTGGCGGGCTGCAGGTGATCCGCACCGGGGTGACGTCGATGCGGCCCCGTACGGCGATGTTGGCGGCCCCGCGCTGCAGGCGCGGCGGCTGCCCGGGCACGCTGCGGGTGCCCTCCGGGAAGATGACCAGGGTGCCGCCGGCATGCACCGCGGCCACGCAGTCATCGACCAGGCCGGCGCCATCGTCATTGGAGATGTAGCCGGCGGCCCGTACCGGACCGCGCATGAACGGGTTGCAGGCCACGGCCCGCTTGACCACGCAGTCGGCGTTGGGAAGCAGCGAGATCAGGCAGACCACGTCGATCAGGGTCGGGTGGTTGGCCAGCACCAGCAGGCCGTCACGCTGCAGGCGTTCACCGCCTTCGATCTCGTAGGTCATCACCCCCAGCCCGCGCATCAGCCGCAGATGGCTGGCGAACGCGACCTGGACCACGCGCCGGGCGCGCCGGCGACGGGCCACCGGGTCCCGCATCAGCAGCAGTACCGGCATCACCAGGACGCCGAGCAGCAGCCCGCCCAGGCCAAACGCAACAAAGCTCAGGCCGGTGCCAAACACCCGCCAGGCGTGGTCGAGGCGGCGCGGCAGCTCACTCACGGCGGCCCCAGCGCCAGCGCTGGCCATGGGCCACGTGCTCCAGCACTGGCGCGCCGGACAACAGGAAGCGATGCAGGTCCAGCGCGTGCGGCAGCAGGCCAGGCACAGTGCTGGCCTGGCCGTCGGCCGGCTGCCACTGCAGCGCCAGCGTCGGCCGGCCCTCTGCTGGCGCGGTCAAACGCCAGCACCAGGCGAAGAACGGGTCGGGTTCGTCGGCGAACGTCGCGTAAACCTCCGGGAGCGGCGACTCGTAGACCACCACCCGTACCTCGCGGGCGCCATCGGCCAGCAGGCCGACGGCCTCCAGGCAAGCCGTCTCCACCGTGGCCTGGCCCGCCGCCAGCGCCAGGTAGTTGCCGCGGTGGCCGCGGGCGATGGAATACAGCGCGGCAATCGCGTTGTGCACGGACAGGCCGAATCCGGTCGGCGACAACGGCTGGTCGCCGACCAGCGCGCCCAGCAGGTCCATCGAACGGGCCACGTCGCCGTGGCGGCTGGCGAACACCAGCGGCACGTCACTGTCGGCGCCCTGCCCGTCCTCGCACCAGCACGCGGCCTGGATCGCCATCCGGCCCAGCCGCTCGATGCGGCGGCGCTGCATCGCCGGCACCTCGGCCAGCGCCGGCGTGTCCGCGCCGTGCGGCAGGTACGGCGCATCGGCCCAGCCCAGCCACTGGCTACGCTCACTCAGGCCGGGCGCCCAGGCAGCCCAGTCGACGATGGAGAATTCGATCATTTAGCGATGGTGCTTCAACGGGAGAACGATAGGCACGAGCCATTACGGCGACGCGCGGCGGCCCCCCGTTCCTGCAGCCGTGCGTCCGTCCAGGACGTCGCCGGCTGCCCCCTGGCCGCCGGAAAGGAGCGCACGCTAGCACGTCCCGCGCAGGGTGTGCAGGTTTCACATTCCCCAACACGGGGCCCGGCACCGGCAGGCCCCGTCTTCAATCGATCAGTGGTAACCGGTGTCGGCGTGCACCTTGCCACGGAATACCCGGTAGGACCACGCCGTATAGCCGAGGATGACCGGCAGCAATATGACCAGCCCGACCAGCGTGAAGCCCAGTGACGACGCCGGCGCGGCGGCCTGCCACAAGGTCATCGACGGTGGCAGCAGATAGGGCCACATGCCCAGCACCAGGCCGAGGAAGCCGAGCACGAACAGGGCCAGGCTGAGCAGGAATGGCGGCAGGTCGCGGCGCGGGTGGGTGGCACTGCGCCACAGCGCGGCGGCTACCGCCAGGGTCAGCAGCGGCACCGGCGACAGCCACCAGAAGTTGCCGTCGCTGAACCAGCGATCCATCAACCGCGAATCGAGGAACGGCAGCCAGCTGCTCACAAGGCCCATCGCCGCGATCACCGCCACCACCAGTGGCCGGGTCATCTGCCGCGCCAGCGCCTGCACGCGCCCCTCGGTCTTCAGGATCAGCCAGGTGCTGCCCAGCAGCGCATAGCCGGCCACCAGTGCGGCACCGGTCAGCATCGCGAACGGGCTGAACCAGGCAAACGGCCCGCCCTGATAGACACCGTCCACCAGCGGGATGCCCTGCACCAGGGTGCCAAGGATCACGCCCTGGGCAAACGTGGCCAGCAGCGAACCGAGGCCGAACGCCACGCTCCACAACCGGCGCGATCGATGCGCCTTGAAGCGGAACTCGAAGGCCACGCCGCGGAACACCAGCGCCACCACCAGCAGCAGCACCGGCAGGTACAGCGCCGACAGCAGCACCGCATAGGCCTTGGGGAAGGCCGCCAGCAGGCCAGCGCCACCGAGCACCAGCCAGGTCTCGTTGCCGTCCCAGATCGGCGCGGCGGTGTTCATCATCAGGTCCAGCTGTTCCTCGTCCTCGGCGAACGGGGCAAGGATGCCGATGCCGAGCACGAAGCCGTCCAGCACCACGTACATCAGCACGCCGAAGCCGATCACCGCGAACCACGCCACCGGCAGCCAGGTCATCAGGTCCATGTCAGCGCTCCTCCAGCGGTTCATCGGCGGCCGACAACGGACGTGCCGGGGTATGGCTGCCATGGTCCAGCGACGGCCCCTCGGCATACGGCTGCGGCCCGTGGCGCAGGATCTTCACCAGGTACCAGATGCCCCAGCCGAATACGAAGGCATAGCCAACCACATAGACACCCAGCGACAACGCCGTCATCCACGCACTCTGCGGGCCGACCGCATCAGCGGTGCGCAGCACGCCATACACCACCCACGGCTGGCGCCCCATCTCGGTGACGAACCAACCCGACAGCAGTGCGATGAAACCGCTGGGCAGCATCCAGTTCCAGCCGCGCAGCAGCCACGGCGAATCCAGCAGCTTCCTGCGCCACAGCTGGAAAGCCGACACCCAGGCCAGCAGCAGCATCAGCGTGCCCAGCCCAACCATGATGCGGAAGGCGAAGAACACCGGCGTCACCGGCGGCCGTTCGCTGGCCGGCACCGAGGTGAGCGGATCGAAGGTGCCGTCCAGGCTGTGGGTGAGGATCACGCTGCCCAGCTTCGGAATCGCCACTTCGAAGTCGTTGCGCTCTTCCTTCTCGTTCGGCAGCGCGAACACCACCAGCGGCACGCCCTCGCCTTCCTGGGTTTCATGCCAGTGCGCTTCCATCGCCGCGATCTTCATCGGCTGATGCTTGAGCGTGTTCAGGCCATGCATGTCGCCGACGAAGATCTGTACCGGCACCGTCAGCGCCGCGAACGCCACCGCCGCGATCAGCATGCGCCGTCCGGCCTCGACATGTGTGCCCTTGCGCAGGTACCACGCGCCGACGCCACCGATCACGAAACAGGTGGTGATGAACGAGCCCAGCGCCATGTGGGCCAGGCGATAGGGGAACGAGGGGTTGAACACCACCTGCCACCAGTCCACCGGATGCACGATGCCGTTGACCATCTCGTAGCCGGCCGGTGTATGCAGCCAGCTGTTGGACGACAGGATCCAGAACGTGGAGAACAGCGTGCCCAGCGCCACCATGCAGGTGGAGAAGAAATGCAGGCGCGGCGAGACCCGGCCCCAGCCGAACATCATCACGCCGAGGAAGCTGGCTTCCAGGAAGAACGCGGTCAGCACCTCATAGGTCAGCAACGGACCGATGACCGTGCCGGCCACCTCGCTCAGCCGCGGCCAGTTGGTGCCGAACTGGAAGGCCATGACGATGCCGCTGACCACGCCCATGCCGAACGACACGGCGAAGATCTTCTGCCAGAAGAAATACAGCTCGCGCCACACGGGCAACTTCGTGCGCAGCCACCGCCATTCGATGAAGGCCAGCCAGCTGGCCGTACCGATGGTGAAGGCGGGGAACAGCACGTGGAAACTGATGACGAATCCGAACTGGATCCGGGACAACAACAACGCGTCCAAGGGACGCCTCCTGCCTGTGACCGGTGGGATACCGGACCACTTTAGGAGGATTTCGTTAAGGTGGGATGCGACCGGGTGACGCGCTGCTTCACTTTGTCGCAGGGGTCAACCGTTCTGGTAGCTGCCAACCTTGGTTGGCACACACGCCCAGACGCCGACCAAGGTCGGCATCTACCAACAGCGACTGGAGCGGCCCACCGCCCGGAGGGTGCCTCAGTGCCAGAAATACCAGACAGCTGCCGCCACCAACGCCCCCAACAACACCACCTGCACCACCACATAGCCCACGCCACTATCGCGCGATTCAGCGGCAATGCGCTTCTGCAGCGCCTCGCTCACATCCGGCGTTTCTTCCTGCTGTGTCTGCTCACGCAACGCCTGCGCCAGCGCGCGTTCTTCCGCATCGCGAGGGTCGGTCGATGGGCTCACAGCAGTTCTCCGGCGGCGGCATGCCGCGTCAGTTCCTGCTTCAGGACCTGGCGCGCGCGGTGCAGGTGGCTCTTGATGGTACCGCGTGCCAGCCCGGTCACCTGCTCGATCTCGACCAGGTCGAAGTCCTCCAGGTAGTGCAGGCCGACGATCAGGCGCTGCGGTGCACTCAACCGCTCCAGCGCCACGCCCAGATGGCGCCCCGCCTGCAGCGCCTCGCTCAGTTCAGCCGGCCCCGGTCCTTCATCGCCGATTCCCAGTTCCTCCGGCACCTCCACCGCCACCATCCATTGCGCCTCCAGCCGCCGCCGGCGCAGGTGCTGCAGCGCGGTGGTGTAGGCCACCCGGGAAACCCAGGTGCGCAGCGAGGATTCAAAACGAAAGCGGTGCAGCTGGCGGAACACGGCCAGGAAGGTCTCCTGCAGCAGGTCGGCCACCTGATCGCGGTCGCCCACCATGCGCCCGATCACATGTGCGCAGGTGCGCTGGTGGGTCTCGACCAGCTGCGAAAACGCCGCCTGCGAGCCATCGATGATGGCCCGCACCAGGGCCTGGTCCGCATCCAGCGGTGCGGCGGGTGCCGCCGTCGCCGCTGCATCGTGGCGGCGACGGCCCCGCAGTGCCGACAATGCTTCGCC
The DNA here is from genome assembly GCF_056481995.1 of Stenotrophomonas sp. 80084_Sma. Lineage (NCBI taxonomy): Bacteria > Pseudomonadati > Pseudomonadota > Gammaproteobacteria > Lysobacterales > Lysobacteraceae > Stenotrophomonas > Stenotrophomonas sp. 80084_Sma. The sequence goes on from NZ_CM151177.1 coordinate 4,642,570, forward strand.
GAGCAGGCTCATCTGCGGGGCGCCCCCTGTGCCCGTGACATGGGCCGGCTCAGCCCTTGCGTGCGGCGGGGCGGGTGAAGTGCCAGGCCAGCAGCTGGCCCAGGCCAGCACTGCCGACCAGCGCGGCGGCGGCACCGAAGGTCAGGTCACGGGCACCGATGGCTTCCAGCAGGGCCATGGCCAACGCCAGGCAGACCAGGCTGATGCCCCAGCGCAGCGCCCCCTGGCGGCGGCGTTCTTCTTCCAGCACGGCCAGCGAGCGGATCACTTCCTCCGGCACGTGCGGGGCCACCAGCTTGCTGCGGGCGCGGGCATCGGCAATGGCGTGGATCGCATAGGCGATGCAGATGAAGAGGGTGATCGGGATCAGTTCCTGCATGGTCGGGCTCCTGTTCGGTGGATGATGCGGGTTCAGAAGAATGGATGCGCAACCCCGGCCACCGGTTGCACCACTTTGCCAATCCCGCCGCCATGACCTGTGGCCCCTGCCCCGGGCCCTTGCGGCTGCTACGCTTGGCCGGTTTCCTCTTCTGGTGCCGTCCGCCCATGTCCCGAGTGCTGCCCCTGTCCCTCCTGCTGTCGGCCGTGCTGGCCGCACCGGCTGCGCATGCCGCGCCGACGCCGATCACCATCGAACAGGCCATGGCCGACCCGGACTGGATCGGTCCGCCGGTCGAGAAGGCCTGGTGGTCGTGGAACAGCCAGCAGGTGGAATACCAGCTCAAGCGCAACGGCAGCCCGGTGCGCGATACGTTCCGCCAGCCGGTGGCGGGTGGCGTGGCCGCACAGGTGGCCGATGACCAGCGCGGCACCCTGGACGTGGCCGAGCCGGTCTACGACCGCAGCCGCAGCCGCAGCGCCTTCGTCCGCAATGGCGACGTGTTCGTGCGCGACCTGCGCAGCGGCGCGCTGACCCAGCTGACCCGCAGCAACGAGCGCGCGGGCAACGTGAACTTTGCTGCCGACAATGGCGTGATCTGGCGCGTTGGCCAGAACTGGTTCCACTGGACCGCCGCCAGCGGCGTGCAGCAGGTGGCCAGCCTGAAGGCCGAGAAGGATCCGCGCACGCCGCCGAAGGCCGACGTGCTGCGTGACCAGCAGCTGCGCACGCTGGAAACCCTGCGCCGCGACCGCGACCAGCGCGAAGCACTGAAGGACCAGGACCAGCGTTGGCGCCAGGCCGACCCGACCCGCGCGCCGGGCCCGGTGTACCTGGGCACCGACGTGGAGATCGCCGACAGCGTGCTGTCGCCGGACCTGACCCACCTGATCGTGGTGACCAAGCCGAAGGACTTCGATGACGGCCGCGGCGGCAAGATGCCGCTGTACGTGACCGAGTCGGGCTACGAGGAAACCGAAGACACCCGCACCCGCGTCGGCCGTAACGGCTTCGAGCCGCACACCCTGTGGTACGTGGACGTGCGCACCGGCAAGGCCGAGAAGGTCTCGCTGGCCGGCCTGCCTGGCATCAGCACCGATCCGCTGGCCGAGCTGCGCCGCAAGGCCGGCAAGGACGCGCTGAAGGGCGAGCGCAGCCTGCAGGTGATGAGCGACTTCATGGGCGGTGGCATCCGCTGGAGCCCCGATGGCCAGCAGGCCGCAGTGATGCTGCGTGCCAACGACAACAAGGACCGCTGGATCATCAGTGTCAACGCTGCCGATGGCCGCGTGCAGAACCGCCACCGCCTGACCGACAACGGCTGGATCAACTGGGGCTTCAACGATTTCGGCTGGATGGCCGATGGCCGCACGCTGTGGCTGCTGTCGGAGGAATCGGGCTTCTCGCACCTGTACACCCAGGCCGGCACCGCCAAGCCGCAGGCGCTGACCAGCGGCAAATGGGAAACCTCGGCACCGGTGCCGTCGGCCGATGGCAAGGGCTTCTACTTCCTGTGCAACCAGCAGGCCCCGCATGACTACGAAGTCTGCGCGGTCGACACCGGCAGCCGCCAGGTGCGCGAGCTGACCAGCCTCAACGGCGTGGAAGACTTCTCGCTGTCGCCGGACGGCCAGCAGCTGCTGGTGCGCTACTCCGGCGCCTACCTGCCGCCGCAGCTGGCCGTGCTGCCCAGCACCAGTGGCCAGGCCCGCGTGCTGACCGACACCCGCACCGCCGACTACAAGGCGCGCCAGTGGATCCAGCCGAAGCTGGTGGCAGTGCCGTCCAAGCATGGCGCCGGCGTGGTCTGGGCCAAGTACTACGAACCGGAAAACAAGGAACCGGGGAAGAAGTACCCGATTGTGATGTTCGTGCACGGCGCCGGCTACCTGCAGAACGTGCACCAGCGCTACCCGGCCTACTTCCGCGAGCAGATGTTCCACAACCTGCTGGTGCAGAAGGGCTACATCGTGCTGGACATGGATTACCGCGGCAGCGAGGGCTACGGCCGCGACTGGCGTACGGCGATCTACCGCAACATGGGCCACCCGGAACTGGAAGACTACAAGGACGGCCTGGACTGGCTGGTCGACACCCAGCAGGGTGACCGCGACCACGCCGGCATCTACGGCGGTTCCTACGGCGGCTTCATGACCTTCATGGCGCTGTTCCGCTCGCCGGGCACGTTCAAGGCCGGCGCCGCGCTGCGCCCGGTGGTCGACTGGCACCAGTACAACCACGGCTACACCAGCAACATCCTCAACACCCCGGACATCGATCCGGAGGCGTACCGCGTGTCCTCGCCGATCGAGTACGCGCAGAACCTGCAGGACAACCTGCTGATTGCCCACGGCATGATGGATGACAACGTGTTCTTCCAGGACTCGGTGAACCTGACCCAGCGCCTGATCGAACTGCACAAGGACAACTGGTCGATCGCTCCGTACCCGCTGGAGCGCCACGGCTACGTCCGCGCCGATTCCTGGCTGGACCAGTACAAGCGCATCCTCAAGCTGTTCGAGCAGAACCTGAAGTGAGCAACGCCGCGGCCACGATCCATATCGTGGCCGCGGTCATCCTGGATGACCGCGGCCGGGCGCTGGTGGTGCGCAAACACGGCGCCAGCCGCTTCATCCAGCCCGGCGGCAAGCCCGAACCCGGCGAAGCGCCACTGCAGGCGCTGGCCCGTGAGCTGGACGAGGAACTCGGCGTGCAGCTGTGCACCGATGCCTCCATCGCTGGGCACGTTCCAGGACTGGGCGGTGAACGAGCCTGGCCACCGCGTGCAGGCCCAGGCCTGGTGGGTGCAGGTGGACGGCATGCCACAGGCACGCGCGGAGATCGCCGAACTGGCCTGGGTGCCGCTGCAGCCACCGCACGGCCTGCCCTTGGCACCGCTGAGCGAACACCATATCCTGCCGGCCGTCGCCACCCGGGTGACGGCCCGCTGAGCGCGCGGGCACCGATTGCAAGGACACCGGATGTCAATGTCGATCCCGCCGATTCCTTCGCTGGTCCAACCGACCTATCACGCTTGGGTGCGCCCGATCGCACACGCCTCGTTCTGGCTGTCACTGCTGCTCACGGTCTACTTCGTGATGCAGGGACTGCTGCTGTGGCCGCTGCACAACCTTCCGATCTGGCACCTGGTTGAGAGGGAAGTACAACTCCAGCACCTGCACAGCCTGATCTGGCTTCTGGCGCATCCGGTGGCCGCGTCGATGATCGTCGCACTGCTGTGCCTTGCCTCGACACTGGCCAGCTGGGGACTGCTGCGCGAGCGCAGCTGGGGCCTGTGGAGCTTTGTGGCGATCCTGCTGATGAGTGCATTGACCAACTTTGCGATCGCCGGGTGGCTGGACGTGTTCATGCGCGACGTCATCCCGTTTCTCTCCGACGACGCCGTCCTGCAACAGGAACTCCATCTGAAACGCTGGTTGATCACGCTGACCATGGTGGCCATGTCGTTCGTACTCCTCGGCCTGCAGGGCTGGCTGGCCTGGCGCCTGCTGCGACCAGACATCCGCTCGCGCTTCCACTGAGCCACACCCCTTTTCCGCACGACAAGGACCGTCGCATGCGCTTGCTGACCCTTCTCCCCGCGCTGCTGCTGTTCGCCGCGCTGCCTGCCGCCGCCGATGCGCTGCGCTGTGGCGAATACCGCAGCACCGACGGTGGCATGGCGCTGATATTCACATCACCCAGCAGCGGCTACCGCCGCGACGACGGCAGCGAGCCGGAGCCGCTGTGGGTCGATCGCAGTGCGGCGCAGGCCCGACTGGTCATGCTCGACGATGGCGTGGCACTGCCGGTCCGGATCAGCGCCGATGGGCAGCGCATCGAAGACGACGTGGTGGTCTACACGCTGCGCCAGTCCCGGGGCTGCGCCAGCGAACCCGCCGCGATTGCCGGCAGCTGCCGCGCCGCCGGCAGCCACTGCATTGCGCAGCTGCCCGCGGCTTCGCCCGGCCAGATCCAGCGCGCGTGCGACGAAGGCGTTGGCGCGGGCTGCTCGGCGCTGCTGCGACAACTGCGGGATGGCAGCCCAGCAAAGGCCACCGACGACGTCGGTGCCACGGGCTTTGAACGCCCGCCTGCCTGCCGCGAACACACGCCCGGGCATGACCCGCAGGCCTGCGAGGCGCTGACCAATGATGCATTGGCTGCCGCCATGCAGCGGGTGAATCAACGCCTGCAGCAGGAAGACGAAGACACGCTGGGTTCGCCGCTTCCGGCCGCTGCACGCGATCAGCTGCAGCAGCGGTGCCTGCAGCACCGCAGTGGCCGCTTCTGCGTGGAAGTGGCCGCGCAGCAATTGAACGCGCTGGAACCTGCGTTGGCAGTGCAGGCCCTGCAGGTGGTCTGCGATGCAGGCCGCGTCAGTGCCTGTGAGCGTATCGCGCCACTGCGTGAACTCGGCACCGACCTGCGCCTGGTTCCGCTGCAGCAGGTGCCGTGCGGCCGTTACCAGGCCGACGGTGGCGTGATCGACATGCTCGACTTCGGTGATGGCGCGCATGCCCGCCTGCATGAAGGCGCCGTCCAGCTGCAGCAGAACGGCGAAACCCTTGTGCTGCGCCAGCTCGGCAACGGCGACCTGCTCGGCATGGACAACCAGACGGCCTACCAGCGTTACCAGCTCGTGCCCGGCACGGCACAATGCACGCCCCCGCGCGAGGGCCAGGGTTCGCCGTAGCGCCAGGAGCTTCCCGTTCGATCGTCAAGGAGACGACATGCATTCACCCGCACCGCGCCGCCGCTGGCTGGCCTGGGCGTTGCTGCTGGCCGCGCCGATGGCCGCCGCACAGTCGCCACAATGCGGCCTGTTCAAGGCCGACGAAGGCAGCGGCACGCTGCGCATCAGCTCACCGAACCGCGGCGAGCAGAAGCACTTCGGCAGTGCGCCGTCTCCGGTCGCGTTCCAGCAGATCGACGGAAAGCTGCAACTGGTGAACCTGGAGTACGGCCTGCCCAGCGCGCTGCAAGTGCGCGATCGTGGCCGCACGGTCGAGGTGGATGGCACGGTCTACCTCCTGCAGGCGCCCGCACAGTGCGCCGCAGCCGCCACGCCGGCTGCAGGCAGCTGCCTGGCTGATGCGGCGGCGTGCCTGGACAACCGTCGCGAAGCGACCCCGGCCGCCCTGGAAGCGGGGTGTCGGGAAGGCGTGCCCGGCATGTGCCTGCAACTGGCTGATCGTTGGCACGAGGAGGCCAAACCCTCGGTCGAGGCCGATCCCGCCCTGGCAAAGGCAGCGCTCGACGCCGCCTTGTCTGGCATCAAACTCCCCGCTGCCTGTGACAACGGTGGCTTCGAACAGGGAACCCCGGCGTGTGCCGCGGCACTCGAGGCCAACCCGGCAGTGCAGGAGCAGCTGGTCAAGGCCGCGATGACGGCCGCCATGACCGAAGCCATGGTAACGATGACGGCACCGACCGTGCCGGTGATCATTCCAGCTGAGCGGCGGCAACAGTTGTTGCGGTTGTGCCGCGAGGTACCGCACGGCGGCTTCTGCACCCGCGTGGCTGAGCTGTCCTGGGACGCGGGAGATCCCCAGCAGGCGGTGCAGGCGCTGGCTGCGGCCTGCACATCCGGCAATGACACCGCCACCTGCGAGCGCCTGCCGGCGTTGCAGGCGGTGGGCGCATCGCTGCGACCGCAGCCCGCAACTGCATTGCCCTGCGGCAACTACCGGTCCGACGGCGGCCTGATGGACACGCTGGATTTCGGTGACGCCGGCCTGGTTGGCGTTGGCTGGAGCAGCCATCTTCGCGCACGCGTCGAAGCGGGCGACATCCGCATCCACCACGACCGGGACGGCGACTTCGTGCTGCGCCCGCTGCCCGGCGGCCAGTTGCTGGGGCTGGATAACTGGACCCGCTTCCAGGTGTTCGTCCCCACCGGCGAGGGCCCGACCCGGTGCAGTGCACCGAAGCAGTTCAAGGTGCTGCCACTGCCGCAGGATTGCCCGCTGGCGCTGGCCAACGAGGGCGGTGCCGAAGCCTGCTGCGCGCAGGGCAAGCTGCAGGGCTGCAACATTCTCGGCAACCGCCTTGCGCTGTCCGGGAACTGGCTGCAGGCCGCCGAGCACTACACCACAGTCTGCCGCGCGGGCGTGCGCGAAGGGTGCGAGAACCTGGTGACCGCGCAGGGCAACGGCGCGGAACTGGACGCACGGGCAACCCTGGAGCAGCTGTGCAAGGCCGACCGTAGTGGCCTGCATGTGGCCTGCGACGTGCTCGGCACCCAGAACTGGGAGCTGATCACGCTGGGAGGTGCTCTGCAGAAGGCGGTTGACGAGGCAGCCGTGGACGACGCTCCGGCGCCGCGCAACTCCAACCGCAAGCGCTGAGCCCGCCAGGGCCTGCCCGCAGCTTCGGGCGGGCCCTGCGGTAAAGTACGCGCCATGAACGAATTCGAGCGCGTGCGCGCCTATCTCACCGACCTGCAGGACCGCATCTGTGCGGCGATCGAGGCCGTCGATGGCCAGGCCCGCTTCCAGGAAGACCTGTGGCAGCGTGCCGAGGGCGGTGGCGGGCGTACCCGCGTGCTGCGCGACGGTGCGGTGTTCGAGCAGGCCGGCATCGGCTTCTCCGACGTGGCCGGCAGCCGCCTGCCGCCATCGGCCTCGGCCAACCGTCCGGAACTGGCTGGCGCCTCCTGGCGTGCCACTGGCGTGTCGCTGGTGTTCCACCCGCTCAACCCCTACGTGCCGACCACCCATGCCAACGTGCGCTTCTTCCAGGCGCAGCGCGACGGCGAAGTGGTGGCCAGCTGGTTCGGCGGTGGCTTCGACCTGACCCCGTTCTATCCGTTCGACGAGGACGTGCAGCACTGGCACCGGGTCGCGCGCGACCTGTGCGCCCCGTTCGGCGAAGAACGCTATGCCGCGCACAAGCGCTGGTGCGACGAGTACTTCTTCCTGCGCCACCGCAATGAAACGCGCGGCGTCGGCGGCCTGTTCTTCGACGACCTGCACGGCGACTTCGAGCGCGATTTCGACTATCTGCGTGCGGTCGGCGATGGCTTCCTGGATGCCTACCTGCCGATCGTGCAGCAGCGCAAGGACACCGCCTACGGCGAGCGCGAGCGAGAGTTCCAGCTGTACCGACGCGGCCGCTATGTGGAATTCAACCTGGTCTACGACCGCGGCACGCTGTTTGGCCTGCAGAGTGGTGGCCGCAGCGAAAGCATCCTGATGAGCCTGCCGCCGCGGGTGCGCTGGGAGTACGGCTTCACCCCGGAAGCGGGTAGCGCCGAGGCATGCCTGGCCGATTACCTGGTGCCGCGCGACTGGCTCTGACCTTCCGGCGCCACGCCTGAGGCGTGGCGTCTTCTCCTGCCTGTGGTGCGCCCTGCACCGGACAGGTCCTGCTTTGCCTCCTTCAAGGATGACCCCATGCATGCTGCTGTTTCCCTCCGCCCCCGCGCTGCGGGCTGGCGCTCTCTGCTGTTGCTCGCACTGGCCTCGGCCAGCCTGCCGGCTGCCGCGCAATCGATGGCCTGCGGCACCTACAAGGACAGCGACGGCACTATCACGCTGACCATCGAGAGCGAAGGCCACGCCTTCCTGTCCGGTCCCTACCAGGCCACCGAGGAACTGCGCATCGCCCGCCAGGAAGACGTGCTCGGCACCGGCAACCTGTCCACGGGACGCCTGGAAAACTGGTTCTTCTCGGACAACGACCGCACGATCAACACGCCCTATCGCGAGTTCACCCGTGAGCACGCCGCCGCCTGCAAGACGATGCCCGAGCCCATCGAAGATGGTTGCGTGATGAACACCTCCGAGTGCCTGGAGGCGCTGCCCGAGGCCGCACCGGTGAAGCTGCACGCCTGGTGTGCCGAGGGCGTGGGCGCGGCCTGCTCCCAGCTGTTGGAGACCTACCAGCAGCAGGCCAAGGACGCTGCCCCGGCGCCTGCACGAGCCGAGCCGCCGAAGCCGGAGATCTGCAAGGAGGATTCCGCATCCTTCAACGCCGAGGGTTGCAGGGCGATCGCCGAGGTGGTCGGGCTGGAGATGATCGGCAAGTCCCTGCTCGGGCTGCAGCATTCGGTTGATCCCGTGTTGCCGTCCGCGCAGCTCGATGAGCTGGCCACATTGTGCCGGCAGCAGCACGGCGAGACCTTCTGCGCCGACGTTGCCGAGGTGCTGTGGAGTGGCGGGCGCCTGTTGCAGGCCCACGAAGCGCTGCAGCTGTCGTGCGCGCAGCGCGCGGACGGCGTGGCCTGCGGCCGCGCCAAGGCGCTTGCCAGCCTGGCCGCTGCGCCGGTCGCTTCACTGGCTCCGGTGCCGGCCTCTGCGCTGCCGTGTGGGAGCTATGAAGCCGAGTACGGTGTGCTCTCGCAGCTGCGCTTCCTCGATGGCGGCCTGGTTGAGGCCGAGGGCCGCGACCAGCGCCTGCGCGCGCGCCTGCAGGACGGCCGCATCCTCATCCGTCCCGATGTCGGCAGCGACTTCGTGCTGCAACCGCTGAAGAACGGAAACCTCGCCAGCGTCGACGGCGGCAACCGCTTTGCCTACTACGAGCGCAAGCCGGCCACAGGCAATGCCAGCTGCACGCCGCCGGTGGCGTTCGTGGAGATCCCGCTGCCACTGGATTGCCCCACCCTGGCACGCAAGGACGGCGCCAAGGCCTGCTGCACCGAGGGCAAGCTGCTGGGCTGCAAGGTTGCCGGCGAAGCCCTGTTCGAGGCCGAGAAATGGGCCGCGTCGCTGCCCTACTTCGAGACGCTGTGCGGCGCCGGTGTCCGCGAAGGGTGCCTGGCATTGGCAGCGGTGTATTCGCATACCGCCGACCCGAAGATCCCGCAGGCCATGGCGGCGCTCTGCGCGAAGGATGGCGAGGGCACGCATGTAGCCTGCGATGTGGACGCCACCCGCAACTGGCCGGCACTGAAGGCCGAAGCCGCGCTCTGAGGGCGCGGGAAGGGGTACCCGTAGCGTCGAGCTTGCTCGACGCTACACGTCAGGTGCTCTTCCTGGGGATGATGGTGATGTGCCCGTTGATCTCCAGCAGGGCCAGCTCGACATCCTCCACGCCCAGGCAGCCCTGCTGGCGCATCGCGGCCTCGAAATCGGCGCGGGTGACCTGCTCACGGCGCAGAACGGCGTCGAACAGGCGCCCATCACGCGCGATCACTACCGGTTCTCCTTCCACCAGGCGCTCGATGCGACGGCTGCGGGTGCTCACCCAGCCCACCCCGTAGTTGAGCAGGATCAGGCTCGCGGCCAGCAACAAGCCACCGCCCAGCGAGGTATCGGTGCCGAGCAGTGCGTTCTGCACGGCATTGCCCAGCAGCACCACCAGCAGCACGTCGAAGGGGGTGATCTGCCCCAGCGGACGTTTGCCACTGAGCCGGACCATGCCCAGCACCACGACGTAGACCACCACCGCGCGCAGGATGAACTCCCACCACGGCATCGCCAGTGAGAACAGATCGGGCATTGCGGGTTCCCCTGCGGAGCGGTGGCCCAGCGTGGCGCAGGCCACGTCATCTGGCAACGGCACAAATAAAAAGCCCCGCTGACCAGGGGGAGGTCAACGGGGCCGGGGAACGGGCACTTGGGGAGGAGTCCCCGTTCCGAGATCTGCTCCAGGGGATGGGAGAGATCCACAACAGGCGTTGCGCCTGTCGAGAGTTATAGAAGCACTCCGAACACTAACGGTTCGTGAAGGGGCCCAATTTAATGAACCTCCATCAGGGCAACATTCATGATCGAGTCAGAAACCTCTGACGAATGAACGAATTCACGTCGTTTTCGGCCTGAAACACCCTCAGTGTGCTTCGTCCCAGTTGTTGCCGATGCCGGTATCGACCACCAGCGGCACCCGCAGTTTGGCCGCTTGCGACATGCGCTCGACCACCTGCAAACGCAACTCCTCGACGAAACTGCTTTCGGTTTCGAACACCAGTTCATCGTGCACCTGCAGGATCATCCGTGCCGGTGCGCCGCTGTCACGCAGCCACTGGTCCACGTCCACCATCGCGCGCTTGATGATGTCGGCGGCGGTGCCCTGCATCGGCGCGTTGATCGCGGCGCGCTCGGCACCGGCGCGCAGGCCCTGGTTACGTGCATGAATGTCGTTCAGGTACAGGCGGCGGCCGAACAGGGTTTCCACATAGCCCTGGTCGCGGGCCTGCTGGCGCATCCGCTCCATGAAATCACGCACGCCCGGGTAGCGGCTGAAGTACAGCGCCACGTAGTCCTGCGCCTGGCCACGGTCGATGCCCAGGTTGCGCGCCAGGCCGAAGGCGCTCATGCCGTACATCAGGCCGAAGTTGATCGCCTTGGCCGCGCGGCGTTCGTTCGGGGTCACTTCCTCCAGCGTGCGCCCGAACACCTCGGCGGCGGTGGCGCGGTGCACGTCGGCGCCCTGCTCGAAGGCACGCACCAGGCCCGGGTCCTCGGACAGGTGGGCCATGATCCGCAGCTCGATCTGCGAATAGTCGGCCGCCAGCAGCTGGAAGCCCTCCGGGGCGATGAACGCACGGCGGATGCGGCGGCCATCCTCGGTGCGGATCGGGATGTTCTGCAGGTTCGGGTCTGACGAGGACAGGCGGCCGGTGGCGGCACCGGACTGGTGGTAGCTGGTATGCACCCGGCCGGTGTCCGGGTTGACCATCTCCGGCAGCTTGTCGGTGTAGGTGCTGCGCAGCTTGGCCAGGCCCCGGTAGTCCAGGATCACTCGCGGCAGCTCGTGCTGGTCGGCGATCGCCTCCAGCGCCTCTTCATTGGTGCTGGGCTGGCCCTTCGGGGTCTTCACCACCGCCGGCAGCTTCAGCTCATCGAACAGCACCGCCTGCAGCTGCTTGGGCGAATCCAGGTTGAAGCTACGGCCGGCCAGCTCGGTGGCCTTCTGCTGCGCGGCCAGCATGCGCGAGGACAGGTCCTGGCTCTGCCGGCGCAGTTCATCGGTGTCGATCCGCACGCCATTGGCTTCGATCGTGGTCAGCACCGGTACCAGTGGCATCTCGATGTCGCGGTACACGCTGTCCAGCGCCGGCTCGGCCAGCAGCTGCGGCTGCAGCGCGCGGTGCAGGCGCAGGGTGATGTCGGCGTCCTCGGCCGCATAGCGGCTGGCTTCGTCGATGCCCACCTGCGAGAACGGAATCTGCTTGGCGCCCTTGCCGGCCACGTCCTCGAACTTGATTGTGCTGTAGCCCAGGTAACGCAGGGCCAGCGAATCCATGTCGTGGCGGGTGGCGGTGGAGTTGAGCACGAAGCTCTCGAGCATGGTGTCGTCGTGGTAGCCCTGCACCTCCACGCCGTGGCGGCGCAGCACATGCAGGTCGTACTTGCCATGCTGGCCCAGCTTCTTCTTCGCCGGGTCCTGCAGCACCGGGCGCAGTGCGTCCAGCACCTGCTGCATCGGCAGCTGCGCCGGCGCGCCCGGGTAATCGTGGCCGACCGGAATATAGGCGGCCTTGCCCGGCTCGACCGCCAGGCTGATGCCCACCAAGCGCGCACGCATCGCGTCCAGCGCATCGGTTTCGGTATCGAAACTGATCAGGTCCGCCTGCTGCAGGCGCTCGACCCAGGCCTGCAGCTGCTCGGCGGTCAGCACGGTCTCGTATTCACCCGGTGCGGCCAGCGCCGGATCCAGCGTGCCGGCGGCCGGTGCCTCGGCGCTGCCACGGGCGAACCCGGCGGCGGTGCCACGCAGGCTCGGCGTTGCTTCGCTGGCGGCCGTCGGCGCCGGCAGCGGTGCACCCAGCTCCTTCAGCGCCTGGGTGAAGCCGTAGCGCGCATACAGCTCGGTCAGCTCCGGCACGTCCTGCTCGCGCAGGGCCAGCGTGGTCGGGCTGGCGTCCAGCTCTACGTCGGTGCGGATGGTCACCAGCTCGCGGTTCAGCGGCAGGCGCTCCAGCGCGGCGCGCAGGTTCTCGCCGATCTTGCCCTTCATGGTTGGCGCGGCGGCCATCACCCCGTCCAGGTGCTGGTACTCGGCCAGCCACTTGGAGGCGGTCTTCGGCCCGCATTTCTCCACGCCCGGCACGTTGTCGACGGTGTCGCCCATCAGCGCCAGCAGGTCGATGATCTGGTCGGCGCGCACGCCGAACTTCTCCATCACTGCGGCATCGGAATCCATGCGGCTGCCAGTCATGGTGTTGACCAGCTCGATGCCCGGGCGCACCAGCTGGGCAAAGTCCTTGTCGCCGGTGGAGATGGTCACCTTCAGGTCCTGTGCCACGCCCTGCAGGGCCAGTGTGCCGATCACATCATCGGCCTCCACGCCGGGAATGCGCAGGATGCTGATGCCCAAGGCTTCGACGATGCGGCACATCGGCTCGACCTGGCTGCGCAGCTCGTCGGGCATCGGCGGGCGGTTGGCCTTGTACTGGTTGTACAGGTCATCACGGAAGGTCTTGCCCGGCGCATCGACCACGAACGCCACGTAGGCCGGGCGCTCCTTCAGTGTCGAGCGCAGCATGTTGACCACGCCGAACAGCGCGCCGGTGGGTTCGCCCTGTGCATTGGACAGGGGCGGCAGCGCGTGGAACGCGCGGTACAGGTAACTGGACCCGTCGATCAGGACTAATCTGCTCATGGGTCGATTCTACGCGCCCGTGCCTGCACTGCGACGACACGGCACAGCCGCGGCGATGGGGCATAATCAAGGCTCTTTCCAGGCAAAGGCCCCCGCCGATGAAGATCCTGATGCTGGCTTCCCTGCTCCTGCTCGCTGGCTGCGCCAGCATGGGTGGCGCGGGCGCTCCCCCGGTGGACGTCAAGGGCGCGGATGTGTCCAAGCGCACCATGGACAACGGCGATGTCATCGAGGAATACCGCGTGTCCGGCCAGCTGCGCATGGTCAAGGTGACCCCGTCGCGCGGTGCCCCGTTCTATATGTACGACAAGAACGGCGATGGCCGTTTCGACAACGACAAGGACGGCGTGTCGCCGGTGTACTGGAAGCTGTACAGCTGGTGATGTGACCGGGGTCGGATCCCTGCGCTTCAGTAGATCCACGCCATGCGTGGATGGGCCCCTGCCGGCCCTACAAAAGATGACGCCGGCGCGCATCCTGCGGCCGGCGTCGGGTCCCCTCCCCGGGAACGCTTGTATCAGCGGATGACCAGCACCGGCAGCGTGCTGCGTGCCAGCACTTCAGCGGTCTGGCTGCCCAGCAGCACACGGGTCACACCACGGCGGCCATGCGAGGTCATCACGATCAGGTCGCTGTTGCGCTCGCCGGCGGTCTCGATGATGCCGTCAGCCGCATAGCGGTCCAGCACGTGCACCGGGTTGGCGGTAATGCCCTGCTCAGCCGCCTTGGCCAGCGCCGGCTGCAGCACCTTCTGCGCGCCTTCCTCGCGGTCGGCCTTGTATTCAGGGCTGTTCATGTAGCCCACGCTCCAGCCCATGGCGTCGTACATGCCGACGGCCCACGGCTCGGAAACGGTCACGATATCGACCTCGGCGTTGAGGTCCTTGGCCAGCTCCAGACCCTTGGCCAGGCCCTTGTCGGCCAGCTCGGATCCGTCGGTGGCAATCAGGATGCGCTTGTACATGGTGGGGCTCCGTGGCGGTCTGCCAGATGGGAACAACACCATTGCACACCGGATGTGCAGGGCGCGCCTTGAGCAGGATCAATCCGGCGCGGCGCAGCGGCGTGTGCGCACCGCCGGCTTGCGTACCCGGACACTGCAGCGCAAGCTGGGTGGGCGGCGGCACCGCCGCCTTGGGAGAACCCGCATGCAGGACAGCAAGCCGACACCACGAAGCCCCCTCAGGATCATCCTTTGGAGCCTCATCGCCGCCTTCGTGCTGTTCTACGGCGGCTATCATCTGGGCAAGGACATGGCGCTGCGTGACAACGCCCGGCAGTCAGCCGGCCGATAACGCTCTTCTGTAGAGCCGAGCCATGCTCGGCTGTTTTTCCCGCCAGAAGCAGCCGAGCATGGCTCGGCTCTACATTTTCTGCCCTCAGGCGATCTGCACCACGCGCGCGTTCTGGCACAGCGGATAGCTGCCGACGAACTCGGCAATCGCATCACGCATCGCTTCGAACGATTCGCCGTACATGTACAGCGCGGTCTCGGTCGGGCCCTGCCACCAGCTGCAGATCTCGCCCAGGCCGTCGATGCGCTCGGACAGCTGCTCGAACACGTGGTTGGAATCGCACTGCTCGTAGACCTCGTCCGGCAGGGTCAGGCCATCCAGGTAGATGCCCAGGCCTTCGGTCACGCCGAAGCCTCGATCAGCCTCGCCCGCCCCCTGCAGTTGCGAACCCTTCGGCGCGCCCAGCTGTTCCAGCAGGTCGATCAGCTTCGGCACGCCCGCAACGTCCACCAGCGCCACTTCGATATCGCCGTATTCGACCTCGCCGAGGTCGGACATCGCGGTGCCGCCGCCAGTCAGCTCACCCACCTGCGCCGCCTGCAGCAGCGCATCGAGCGGATCCTCGAACAGTTCATGACGATGCTCGGGCTGCAGCTTGGCGTTCAACTTCACGGTGACGTGCAACGTGGGTTCGGTCATCGGGGCGTTCCTGGAAGATGTCAGGCCCCATTGTAGAGTCGAAGGTAGCGGCAGGAGCCGCTGCCAACGTCGCTTGCGACGGCCCGAAGGGTGCCGGTCAGGACGACCGACATAGCTTGCTCGACTGCCTTTGTAGAGTCGAGCCGTGCTCGACTGCCTTTCCCACCAGAAGCAGCCGAGCATGGGCTCGGCTCTACAACAGCCCGTCAGCGCAGGAACGGCGCCACCTTGCGCTTGAGCAACTCCACCAGCACCGGGTCCATGTAGTCGTAATCGTCCGGGATTTCCAGGCAGATCACCCGCTTGCCGTTCAGCCATGCCTTGTAACGGCTGGACAGACGGTTGCGGTGCGCCTTTTCCATAACGAACACCAGGTCCGCCCACTGCAGCAACTCGGGGCTGAGTACTTCCTCGGCGTCGGCCAGCAACCCGGCCGAGGCGGTCTCGATGCCCGGCCAATCGGCAAATACCTGCTCGGCGGTGGGGCTGCGCAGGCGGTTCTGGCTGCAGAGGAAGAGCACGTTGCGGGTCATGCCCGCAGCGTATCGGGGTCGGACTCCTTTTCCAACGGAAAAGGGCTCTGACGCCAACCGGGTGCTTTCAGACAAGTTGCATGGCCGGAAGACCTTCAGCAAACCATTATGTGCCTTTCCACCATCCAGATGCCCATGATCACCAAGGATGACCTGTTAACGACGTTCGCAGAGGTAGCCGAGGCCCACGGCTGCTACTTCAGCAGGTACGTAGTCGCGACCTACACGCTCTATTGCTGCATAAGGAATGCCAAGGCACATGACCTCGCGATCGCGTCCAAGAATGTCGATGATCCGGAATTCGCCGCCAGCGTTGTGCTGAACGCACCGCACAATCTTTCACATGATGGGCCAACGATCTTCGAGATTCCACCCAACGCCTACGGGTTTACCCATGCGATGGCGGTTCCCAGCATGTATCACGGGCTTCTGAACCGAATCGAGAAGCGCACGGGTCTGTTCCTGTGCCTGCCGATCTTCCGGTGTGAATTCAACGGCAACGAATCAGAAGATGACTTCAGGTGGTCCACACATCACATCGTTGACGTCAACAACTGGCATAGGACCAGGCAGCCGAAGATAAGCGTGTACTTCGACAATCCCCGCACTGGCGGCGGAACGGACAAGGGCGGCGCCATCGTGAGCCTGGAGACATTGATTGCCGAGATCGACAACCTCAACGGCGTGGGCAACGGCTTCATCGAGATCACCAACTACCGCGGCGAGGTGATCGAGGTGCTGTCGCCGGCGGAAGGCCACTATGTGTTGATCCGCAACCGCCAGGATGAAGAAGCGATGGATCGCGCGAGCGTGATTTCCGCGGTGGAGAAATTCACCTCAGAATGACGCGCCACCGCTTTCGTACAGTCGAGCTTGCTCGACTGAACGCGCAAAGCAGTCGAGCAAGCTCGACTCTACAGGAGAGATTCTCCCCTCCCCGACGGTGATCAGATCACCGTCAGGTTGGCATACGCCATCACCAGCCACTTGCTGCCGGCGTCGGCGAACTCGACCTGCACGCGGGCGTGGGCGCCGTTGCCTTCGTAGTCGGTCACCATGCCTTCGCCGAACTTGGGATGGGTGACCAGCGCGCCGAGCTTCAGCGGCGGCGCCTCGATCGAGGCGTGGCCCATTACCCGGCTCGCGCCCATCGAGGCCGGGCGCGAGACCTGCACCTTCGGGCGCACTTCGTGCAGCAGCTCGCGCGGAATCTCGCGCAGGAAGCGCGACGGCAGGCTGTAGTTGTCCTGGCCATGGATGCGGCGCGATTCGGCGTAGCTCAGCACCAGTTTCTGGCGTGCGCGGGTGATGCCGACGTAGGCCAGGCGGCGCTCTTCTTCCAGCCGCCCGCTTTCCTCCAGCGAACGTGCGCTGGGGAACAAGCCTTCTTCCAGGCCGGCCAGGAACACCAGCGGGAATTCCAGGCCCTTGGCCGAGTGCAGGGTCATCAGCTGCACGCCGTCCTCGCCCGCCTGCGCTTGGCCCTCGCCGGCCTCCAGCGCGGCATAGGCCAGGAATGCGACCAGCTCGTCCATGTCCTCGCCCACTTCCTCGATGTCGTCGGCGCGGCGCACGAAGCGCGAGGCCACCGAGACCAGTTCGTCGAGGTTGTCGGTGCGCGATTCCGAGTCCAGCGCGTTGCGGCTTTCCTTGCTCCAGTGCTCGCGCAGCTGCGAGCGGGCCAGCACGTGGTCCACGCGCTCGGCCAGGGTCATGTGCAGGGTCTGCGCCTGCAGCTCGTTGACCAGCACCAGGAAGCCGGCCAGTGCATTGCGCGCACGTGCGGCCAGCGCGCTGCCCTGGGTGACCAGCATGGTCGCTTCCCACAGCGAAATACCCTGCGCGCGCGCCTCGCGGCGCACTTCGTCCAGCGTGCGGTCGCCGATGCCACGGGTGGGCGTGTTGACCGCGCGCTCGAAGGCGGCGTCATCGTTGCGGTTGGACAGCAGGCGCAGGTAAGCCAGCGCGTCCTTGATTTCGGCACGTTCGAAGAAGCGCATGCCGCCGTACACGCGATAGGGCACCTGTTCGCTCAGCAGCGCCTCTTCCAGCGCGCGCGACTGCGCGTTGCTGCGGTAGAGCACGGCCACTTCGGTGTAGCTGCCACCGTCGCGCACCCACTGGCGGGCACGCTCGACGATGTAGCGCGCCTCGTCCATCTCGTTGTACGCCGCGTACAGGTCAATCGGTTCTCCGTCGCCACTGTCGGTCCACAGCTGCTTGCCGATGCGATCCGGGTTGTGCGCGATCACCGCATTGGCAGCGCCGAGGATGTTGGCAGTGGAGCGATAGTTCTGTTCCAGGCGGATGGTCTGCGCACCTGGGAAATCACGCAGGAAGCCCTGCACGTTCTCGACCTTGGCACCGCGCCAGCCGTAGATGGCCTGATCATCGTCGCCGACCACGAACACGTGGCCGGAATCGCCGGCCAGCACGCGCACGAAGGCGTACTGGATGGCATTGGTGTCCTGGAACTCGTCCACCAGGATCTCGCGGAAGCGGGCGCGGTAGTGCGCCAGCAGCGCCGGGTTGTCGCGCAGCAGTTCGTGCGCGCGCAGCAGCAGCTCGGCAAAGTCGACCAGGCCGGCGCGGTCGCAGCGCGCCTGGTACTCGATGTAGGCCTGGCGCATGGTTTCCAGCCACGCATCATGCGGCTCGGGCTGGATGTGCTGCGGGCGGCGACCCTCATCCTTCTGTTCGTTGATCCACCACGCGATCTGCTTGGCCGGGTACTTGCCGTCGTCCAGCTCCAGCGCCTGCACCACGCGCTTGACCAGCCGCAGCTGGTCGTCCGAATCCATCACCTGGAAGCCTTCGGGCAGCTTCGCGTCCTGCCAGTGCAGGCGCAGCAGGCGGTTGGCCAGGCCGTGGAAGGTACCGATCCACATGCCACGGCTGCCGTTGGGCAGCTGGGCATCGATGCGGTGGCGCATTTCGCCGGCCGCCTTGTTGGTGAAGGTCACCGCGAAAATGCCGTGGGTCGGCACGCCATCGACTTCATGCAGCCAGGCGATGCGGTGGGTGAGTACGCGGGTCTTGCCGGAACCGGCACCGGCCAGCACCAGGTGGTGGCCGGGGGGAGCGGAGACGGCTTCGCGCTGGGCCGGGTTCAGGCCATCAAGCAGGTGGGAGACATCCATGCCCCCATTTTACGGCATCGCCGTCGCGGCTCCTGCGACCACCTGGGTGGCCAGTGCCTGCGCCTGCTGACGCAGTTCAGGCACCGCCAGGCTTTCCCACAGGCTGCCGATGCGCAGGCTGCCGAGCACGCCCAGCCGTGCCTGCGGCTGGCCACCGGCTGCACGCAGGCGGTCGCCCGGCACCGTGCTGTCCAGGCCCAGCCCATGCGGGCCGGGGCGGGCCAGGCCATCGGCCTGCAGCTGCTGCAGCAGCGGATTGCGTAGCGCACTGGCGCGGGTTTCCACGCCGGTAGCGTTGATCACGCCGCTGATCGTCCACTGCTGTTCATTGCCGGTGGCATCGCGACCCGACAGCCGCAGGGCATCGCCTTCGCGGCCGACGCGTTGCAGGCGGGACCGGTGAATACGCAGTTGGCCGCTTTCGATCAGCGCCTGCAGCTGTGCGTCGACCTCTTCGGCGATGCGGTGGCGATGCACGTCCCAGTAGCGCACCACATGGCGCAGGAAGCGGCGCTGGTCGGCCGCGTCGAGGCTACGCCACAGCGCCTGCCCGTGCGGACGGATGCGGTCCATCACGCCCTGCCACGGCAGGCCGTCGGCCTGTGCCTGGCGTGCGAACCCACGCAACGCGCGCAGGCGCTGGCGCAGGTTCATCGGCAACAGCGTGGCCGGGTCGAACGTGGGCAGGCCGCCGTGCGCATGCGGCAACGGCAGCAGGCCGTGGCGCGAGATCACGTGCAGCGGGCCGGTGTGGCCGGCAGCGACCAATGCCAGGACGGTGTCGGCCATGCTCAGGCCGGAGCCGACGATGGCCACGGCCTGCTCGCCGGCCAGGGTGCGCACGCCGTCGTAGTCCCAGGCCTCGATCACGTCATCGGCGGGCAGTGCCTCGGCACCGGCTACCGGCAGCGGTCGCATGCTGTTGCCGGTGGCCAGCACCGCCTGCGCGGCGTGCAGAGTGCTGCCATCGCCGAGTGTCAGCTGGTAGCCATGGTCATCCGGCTGTAGGCCCAGCACCGGCTGCGCGATCACCTGCAGCTGTGCCGGGCTGGTCGCAGCGGCCTCCTGCAGGCGCTGCTGCAGGTAGGCAGCAAAGTAGTGGCGGCACACATAGCGCTCGCCCAGCACCTCGCGCGCCTCGCCCGGGTAGGCATTGGCGGCCATCAGGTAGTCGAGGAAATCGCCGGGCTGGTCGGCAAACGCACTCATCTTCGCCGCCGGCACGTTCAGCAGGTGCTCCGGCCACGGCGTGGCATAGGCGATACCCTGGGCCAGCTGCGAGGCGGGTTCGAAGATGGCCAGCGCCAACGGCGCCTTGGCCTGGCGCAATACCTGGATCGCCACCAGCACCCCGGCCGCACCACCACCGATGATCGCCAGGTCCAGTTCGCCATTACGCGGTGAATCAATCATGTGCCGATTGTAGGCCATCGGCGATGACAGGCCGGATTGCCGAAATGGGCGGGATGGGCACAGCCTTATGTCGAAGTCCAAAGATCCGAAGAAGGCAAGAGGCGGCAATCCGGGAGCGCTAGCTCAGGAAGATGCTCTCACCTGACTGATCCGGATGGTGAACATTGCCTGTAGCAGGAGCTTGCTGACTGCATCGATATCGCCAGCGATTTTCTCGACCTCTGGAACGGAGTACCCCTCTGATATCTCCCCTGGGAACATCATGGCTTCCCTTATCGCTTCGCTCTCACCAGGTGTTCCAGCCAATTGCTGGACATCCAGTAGCTTTAGTGAGAAGGCAAGGTATTGATCACGGTGAACACGGTAGAGGCGATTTCTGTCCGCTGCCTTTCGTGCCCAAGTGTCATGTTGAACCCTATTGCGCAGGAGCCGAACTGCGTCTAGTGAATCCAAGGCTTCGTTGACAATTTGCAGCTCCAGACCGCTCAAGTTCTCGACCGCGATCCTCCGTGCTTCATCGGTCGCCTTCTTCGCAGTGCCGTACTTCTTGAGCCTCGCCTCTGCTACCTCCGGCGTCGTGTTCAGCAGTACTGCAAATAGGCAGTAGAGATTGATCTCTGCTTGAGCCCAAGTCGAAGCGACAGCCCCTACGGCAGCAGCAAAGCCCTGCACGTCATCAACAACATATGGCCCAACCTCAATGAGCAAATTTCCGCCTTCATCGAATATTTGCAGTCCATGATTTTCATTGCTCATTACGGCCGTAGCTCCCTGTCAACATAATGTTCAATAAATCGAACAACGGTTTTTCGCTAGCCTTCCTCACATCAACGCATCGGCCAGCCGTGCAATACCTTCGCGGCTGCGCCGCCACGCAGGGCGGCTGCGCCACTGCTGCAGGTCCAACTGCCGCGACTCGCGCAGGTAGCCATCCTCTATCGCGCACAGCTGCTGCACCAGCGCGCGGTCGTAGCAGATCAGGCCGATCTCGGCATTCAGCGCGAACGAGCGGATATCCATGTTGATCGAGCCGAGCACGGCGATGTCCTCATCCACGCTCATGTGCTTGGCGTGCAGGAACTGCGGCTCGTACAGCGCGATGCGCACACCACAGCGCAGCAGCTCATCGTAGTAGGCCTCCTGCGCCCACGACGTCAGCCGCTGGTTGTTGCTGGCAGACAGGATCAGCTGCACCTGCACGCCGGACAACGCCGCAATGCGCAAGGCGCTGAGCGTGGCTTCGTCCGGCACGAAGTACGGGGTGACCATCACCAGCCGGCGTCGCGCCAGGTGGATCAGCGCGGCTACCGCGTCGCGCGCGTTGCTGTACGGGTAGGCCGGGCCGCTGGGCAGCAGCTGGGTGGCGATGTCGTCGCCGCATTCGGGCACATCGGTGATCACATCCAGGCGCTGGCCGGTCTCCATGTACCAGTCGCTGGCGAATACGGCTTCCAGATGCGCCACCGCCGGGCCACGCACGCGCGCCACCAGCTCGCGGTTCGGGTGGCCCGGCACGAACTGCGGGCCCGCCAGGTTCTGCGAACCGACGTAGGCCACTTCGTTGTCGATCACCGCGATCTTGCGGTGGTTGCGCAGGTCCATGCGCCCGCTGCGGCGCCAGCGCAGGCCACCGGGCAGCATCGCGCGCACTTCGATGTCGCGCGCCTGCAGGCGCTTGCGATAGGCGCGCAGGCCACGCTTGGCGCCCACCGCATCGAGCAGCACGCGGCACTGCACGCCACGCGCGGCGGCACGCTGCAAGGCCTCGACAATGGCCTCGCCGACCGCGTCATCGAACATCAGGTAGTACAGCAGGTGCACGCGGTCTTCGGCCTGGTCGATGTCGGCGATCAGCGTGTGCAGCGACTCGTCGTAGTCGGTCAGCAGATCGACGGCGTTGCCGTGCACCGGCATGAAATCGCCCTGGCGCTGCACCAGCGGCACGATCTCAGCGCTGGCGGTGTCGGGCTGTGGGGTCCAGCGCAGGCGATGCTGCAGCGCCTGCTCCTCGCGGATCACCTGCGAGGCCTCGGCCTGGCGGCGGATGCGCTCGCGCGACAGCCACGGGTGGCCGAACAGCAGGTACAGCGGCAGGCCCAGCAGTGGCACGAAGCCGACCAGCAGCAGCCAGCTGCGCGCCGCCCCCGGCGTGGTGCGGGTGGGAATCCAGCACAGCGCGACCAGCCGGATCAGCCAGTCGATCAGCAGCAGGTAGGAACCCAGCAACCACTCGAACAGCATCGCGTCGCCCGTCGGGAGGTGATGGGCCATTCTGCCCAGCGGGGTGTGTAGAGTCGAGCCACGCTCGACTGCTTTGAAGCCGTGTGCCAACCAAGGTTGGCACCTACCGGGTGGGGGGGACAGCGTGTCGACCAAGGTCGACACCTACCGGGGGTGGGGACGGCGTGCCAACCAAGGTTGGCACCTACCGGGTGAAGGGACAGCGTGTCGACCAAGGTCGACACCTACCGGGGGCGGGACAAGTTGCCGACCAACGGTCGGCACCCACCCTCTGGATGCCAGGCATGAAAAAACCCGCCACAAGGGCGGGTTTCTTCGCGGGGATCAGCAATCCTTGCGGATTACTTGATCTTGCCTTCCTTGTACGGGACGTGCTTGCGCACGACCGGATCGTACTTGGAGAATTCCATCTTCCCCGGGGTGTTCTTCTTGTTCTTGTCGGTCGTGTAGAAGTGACCGGTACCAGCGGTCGAAATCATACGGACCTTATCGCGCTTGCCTGCCATGATCGTCTACTCCTCAGACCTTTTCGCCGCGCGCACGCAGCTCAGCCAGAACGGAATCGATACCGTTCTTGTCGATGGTGCGCAGTGCATGCGCGGAAACACGAAGCTTCACCCAGCGGTTTTCGCTGGCAACCCAGAAGCGGCGCTCGTGCAGATTCGGCAGGAAACGACGACGGGTCTTGTTGTTGGCGTGCGAGACGTTGTTACCCGTCTGCACTCGCTTGCCGGAAACCTGGCATACGCGGGACATTGCGCACCTCGATAGTAAGTTGTGTCAGCCCGTAGCCCGGGAGACGGCGGCCTCGATGGTTGCCCACCACACGTCAAGAGAATCAAAGGGTTACGCTGGCGTTGGGCGGCCGGGGACGTGCTCCCGGAGGCGCCGCCCGGTAGAAAACCGGACACAGCGAGCCGCGCATTATGCACGGGTTCAAGCACTTGCGCAAGTTACCCACAGGCTGGGGCTGAATGCGACGGTCGCTCCCTGTAGAACCAGCTCAGCGCAGATGCGGAATCACCTGGGCCAGTAGATGGGCATCCTTCAACGCGCCGTGCAGGCCGCGCTGGCTGGGAATGCGCAGGCGCTGCAGCACATCATCCAGCTTGTTGCCCTGACCCGGCCAGCGCCCGCGCGCCAGCTTCAAGCTGCAGGTAATGCGGCAATGCTGGGCCAGCGTGCCGGGGATGCCAGCCAGGCGCAGCTCGTTGTCCAGGAAACCCACGTCGAAGGTGGCGTTGTGCGCGACCATCTCGCTGCCACGCAGGAACTCCAGCAGCTCGGCGGCCTTGCTGGAGAACAGTGGCTTGCCCACCAGCATCGCGTCGCTGATGCCGTGCACGCGCTGCGCGCCCCAGTCCACCTTGCGCTGCGGCTGCAGGTAGGTGTGGAACTGGCGGCCGGTGAGCTGGCCATCGATCAGTTCGACGGCACCGATTTCGATCACCCGGTGCCCCAGGCGGTGGGAGATGCCGGTGGTTTCGGTATCCAGTGCGACGATGCGGCTCATCAGGGTGTGCGTTCTCCAGTACGTGCAGCCGGATTTTCGCACGCGACCGATGCACTCACCCCAACGCTTCCACCACCCAATCAATGAACACCCGCAGCCGCTGGCTCATGTGCCGGTTCGGCGGGAACATCACATGCATCGGCATGGGCGGCAGCTGCCAGTCCTCCAGCACCGGCAGCAGCTCGCCGCGCGCCAGATGCGGCTCGGCCATGTAGCTGGGCAGCGCGACCACGCCCAGCCCCGCCAACGCAGCGGCCAGATAGGCGTTGCCGTCGTCGAAGCCGACCGTGTAGCGGCCCTGCACCTCGACGCGCTCATCGCCGCGATGGGCGCGGAACACGCGGGCGCGGCCACTGCGCGGGCTGAGGAAACCGACCATGTGGTGATCGGGCCCTTCCAGCGCGCGCGGGTCGGTCGGCACGCCGAAGCGCTGCACATAGCCGGGGCTGGCATGGAAGCCGATCGGCAGCGCAGCAAGCGGCCGCGCCACCAGCGCCGGGTCGGCCGGCGTGCCGCCACGGATCACGCAATCCACGTTGTCAGC
Organism: Stenotrophomonas sp. 80084_Sma; assembly: GCF_056481995.1. NCBI lineage: Bacteria > Pseudomonadati > Pseudomonadota > Gammaproteobacteria > Lysobacterales > Lysobacteraceae > Stenotrophomonas > Stenotrophomonas sp. 80084_Sma. Next base: position 4,666,819 of record NZ_CM151177.1, read on the forward strand.
GATGACATCGACCTCGCGGTCACTCACGCCGATGTCCAGCTGGATCTCCGGGTAGCGCGCCTGGAAATCCGGCAGCGCCGGCACCAGCCGCAGCCGCGCGTAGGGTCCGGGCACGTCCACCCGCAGGCGCCCGCGCGGCTGGGTGGCCGCATCGCCCAGCCCGCCCTCCACCTCTTCCAGCTCGGCCAGCAGGCGGGCGATGCGCGGGTAATAGGCCGCGCCATCGGCGGTGACGCTGACCCGGCGCGTGGTGCGGTTGAGCAACCGCAGCCGCAGGTGCGCCTCCAGCTGCTGCACCAGCTGGGTGGCCGTGGTGCGGCTGATCTGCAGGGTCTGCGCGGCGCGGGTGAAGCTGCCGGTTTCCACTACCCGGGCAAAGGCCCGCATCGCCTCGAAACGGTCCATGGTGGGTCATGATTGTTTGGAATTGGCGATCAATCTAGGCCGATCATCGCGGTTTATCCAGACAGCGCTGGCGCGGAGGATGGGCGTTCTCTCCCACGGGATCTTCCCATGTCACAGCGTGATGTCGTTTTCCCCGCCAGCCGCCAGACCCTGTACGAGCGCAACCGCTACTCGCCAGCGATCCGATCCAACGGCTTCCTGTTCGTTTCCGGCCAGGTCGGCAGCCGCGAGGACGGCTCGCCCGAACCGGATTTCGAAGCGCAGGTGCGCCGCGCCTTCGAAAATCTCAATGCGGTACTGGCTGCCGCCGGCTGCAGCTTCGATGACGTGGTCGACGTGACCGTGTTCCTGGTCGACCCCGAGAAGAACTTCGAGAAGGCGTGGGCGATCGTGCCCGAGTACTGGGGCGAAGCACCGCACCCGACCCTGACCGGCATCGGCGTGACCTGGCTGTACGGATTCCAGTTCGAGATCAAGGTGATCGCGAAGCTGCCGTGATACGGGTAGTGCCGGCCGCTGGCCGGCAATGTGTCGGAGGTCGAAAAGCGTGTCGACCAAGGTCGACACCTACCAGGGCAGTCGGCGTGACCTGGCTGTATGGTTCCAGTTCGAGATCAACTTGATCGCGAAGCTGCCTGCAGACCGGTAGTGCCGGCCGCTGGCCGGCAACGTGTCGGGGGCCGAAAAGCGTGTCGACCAAGGTCGACACCTACCAGGGCAGTCGGCGTGACCTGGCTGTACGGGTTCCAGTTCGAGATCAAGGTGATCGCGAAGCTGCCGTGATACGGGTAGTGCCGGCCGCTGGCCGGCAATGTGTCGCAGGTCGAAAAGCGTGTCGACCAAGGTCGACACCTACCAGGGCAGTCGGCGTGACCTGGCTGTATGGTTCCAGTTCGAGATCAAGGTGATCGCGAAGCTGCCTGCAGACCGGTAGTGCCGGCCGCTGGCCGGCAACAACGTGTCGGGTTCGAAAAGCGTGTCGACCAAGGTCGACACCTACCAGGGCAGTCAGCGTGACCTGGCTGTATGGGTTCCAGTTCGAGATCAAGGTGATCGCGAAGCTGCCGTGATACGGGTAGTGCCGGCCGCTGGCCGGCAATGTGTCGGAGGTCGAAAAGCGTGTCGACCAAGGTCGACACCTACCAGGGCAGTCAGCGTGACCTGGCTGTATGGGTTCCAGTTCGAGATCAGGGTGATCGCGAAGCTGTCTGCAGACCGGCGGTAGTGCCGGCCGCTGGCCGGCAGCAATGTGTCGGAGGTCGAAAAGCGTGTCGACCAAGGTCGACACCTACCAGAGCTGGCGTGTGCCGCCCACCTGAACGGGAGGTTCCGACGAATTCCCGAGGTGGCCATTGATATTGTATCCGGCGAAAACCGCTTGCTAGCCTCCCCTCCATGCGCCGGATCACCCGCCAACTGCGTACGTACCTGATGATGCTGCTGATGGCGGCATTCGTGGTCGTGCCGGTGGCCGACGCACTGGTGTGTGCGGTGGAACCGCATGCCAGCAGCGCCCATGTCGAATCCCTCGCGGACGACGCAGGCGGTGACAGCGACAGCGACAGCAAGCACACGGGTGCCTGCACGCATAACCACTGCCACCACTCCACGCTGAGCCTGCCGGCGAACGATTTCGCCGCCTTCGGTACGCCGCTGCCGGCGCGCTGGATGAATGCCGGCGACGTTGCGACCTATGCGGTCGCCCAGGATGAATTGACGCGTCCCCCCCGGGCGTGAGTTGAGCGCGTCCCGCAATCGCGGGCTCCCGTTTCACTCACAACCGGAATCCCCCTATGTCGATCCTGACACCTCGGTCGCCGCGCGCGGCCGGGCTGGTCGTCGCCGTGTTGCTGGGCCTGGCCCCGGCAGCATCGGTGATGGCGCAAGCCGCCCCCTCCTACGACACCCTGCTTGAACGCCTGGACCAGCTGCCCGGTACCCGTGTGGGTACGGCACTGGCCGAGGCCGCCGATGCGCGTGCCGACCAGGCCCGTGCGTTGCCCAATCCTTCCCTCTCCTACTCCGCCGAAAACGCCTGGGGCACCGGCTCCTATGGCGGCATGGGCAAGGCCGATACCGTGCTCACCCTGTCCCAGCCGCTGGAGGTCTGGGGCCAGCGTGGCGCGCGTGTCCGTGCCGCCCGCGCCGAGGCACAGGCCGCCAACCTGCGTGGTGCCCAAAGCCGCAGCGACGTGGCCAGCCAGCTGGCGGTGGTCTACGCACAGGCGGAAAGCGCACTGCGCCGCTACAGCCTGGCCGAAGAAGCACTGACCCTCACCCGCGATGACGCCAACGCCGTCAACGCGATGGTCAAGCAGGGCCGCGAGCCGCAGCTGCGTGCGGTGCAGGCGCAGAGCGAAGTGGCCAACGCCAGTGCTTCACTGGATGAGGCACAGGCCTTCCGCGATGCCGCGCTGGCCCGCCTGGCCGGTGCCGCGCTGCTGGATGCGCCGGTGCAGTCGATTGACGACAGCCTGCTCGACCGGGCCCCGCCGCTGCCGCGTGGCGCCACCGACGTGGCACTGGCGGTGCGCATCGCCGAAGCCGAAGCCGATGCGGCCGGCAAGCTGGTCGACGTGGAGCGCAAGCGCGCCCTGCCCGACCTCAGTGTCACCGCCGCACAGACCCGCTTCCGCGAAGGCGGCGAGCGTGCCTACAACCTCGGGGTCAGCCTCAGCATCCCGCTGTTCGACCGCAACCGCGGGGGCATCCGCGCCGCCAATGCCGACCAGCGCGCGGCCGAGGCCCGCCTGGACCAGCAGCGCCGCGACAGCGAGGCCGCGCGCCTCTCCGCCGTAGCCGGACTGAAAGCCGCCGGAAGCCGGACCCGCGCAGCCGATGAAAGCGTGGTCGCCGCCGAAGAGGCGTATCGCCTGGCCCGCATCGGCTTCGATGCCGGACGCATCTCGCAGCTGGAACTGCGCAGCACGCGCAGCGCCCTCATCGCCGCCCGCGGCACCGCCGTGGATGCGCGCCTGTCGCGCGTCGGCGCCGAAATCGATCTTGCCCGCCTTGAGGGGCGCGCACCTTTTGTGGAGGCCAAATGACTCTCTCCCGTACTTTCCCGCTGATCGGCGGCGTGCTGCTGACCGTCCTGCTTGCCGGCTGCGCCGGCAACGCGCAGACGCCTGCCAATGAAGACCCCGCTGCGGCCAAGGCCGGCACCGACGATGGCCACGGCCATGCCGCCGACAGCAAGGAGGCCAAGGCGGAAACCGCGAAAGCCCCCGCCGACGCCGATGAAGGCGTGGTGCAGCTGACCCAGGAACAGATCAAGGCCTCCGGTATCGAAGTGGTCGCGATCGGTCGCGGTGGCGGTGGCTCGACCCGGCTGTCCGGCAGGGTCGAGCCCACCGTGGGCGCCCGCGCTTCGGTTGCCTCCACGGTGACCGGCCGCGTCGAGCGCGTGCTGGTCGCGCCGGGCACGGCGGTGAAGCAGAACCAGGCACTGGCCATCGTGGTCAGTGGCGAGGCCGCGGTGTTCCGCGCCAATGCGCTGGCCGCCTCGGCCGAAGCAGAAGCCGCGCGCCTGGCCTATGGCCGCGACAAGGCGCTGGTCGACCAGGGCGTGGTCGCCCGCCAGGAAATGGAAACCTCGCGCGCACGTTCGCTGGCGGCACAGGCCCAGGCCGCCGCCGCGCAGGCCCAAGCCGCCGCCAACGGTTCGCCGGACAGCAGCGGTCGCGTGCGCATCACCAGCCCGGTAGCCGGCATCGTCGGCAACGTGCAGGTCACCCCGGGTGGCGTGGTCGCCGCCGGCAGCGCGGTGGCCGACGTCGCCGACCCGACGATGAACGAGCTGGTGTTCACCGCACCGCCGGCGCTGGCCGCGCAGGTCACGCCGGGCATGAAGCTGGAAGTGAGCGTGCCGGGTGGCAGCTTCACCGCCACCGTCACCGGGTCGGCCGCCGATGTCCGCCAGCAGGGCGGCGTCGCGGTGATCCGTGCCACGCCGGTGGATGCCGCGCTGCCGCCGGCCGGTTCGCCGGTATCGGCGGTGGTCGTCACCGAAGGCCAGGATGGCTCGCTCAGCGTGCCCGCCGATGCGGTGCAGAACGTCGATGGCAGCAGCGCGGTGTTCGTCGCCGTCGAAGGCGGCTTCAAGGCGCAGCCGGTGCTGGCTGGCCGTCGTGCTGGTGACCGTATCGAGATCCTCGGTGGGCTGACCGGCAACGAGCGCATCGTCGGTGCCAACGCCTTCCTGCTCAAGGCCGAGCTGGCCAAGGGCGAAGCCGAGCACGGCCACTGAGGAGGCGACCATGTTCAAGCTGATCATTGAAACAGCGGTTCGGCACCGCTGGCTGGTGGTGTTCATGGCGGCGCTGATCGCTGCCGTGGGCCTGTTCCAGCTGGGCAAGCTGCCGATCGACGCGGTGCCGGACATCACCAACCGCCAGGTGCAGATCAACACGGTGGCACCTGCACTGACCCCGGAGCAGATCGAACGGCAGGTGACCTACCCGCTGGAAACCGCGCTGGCCGGCATTCCCGGCCTGACCACCACGCGTTCGCTGTCGCGCAATGGCTTCTCGCAGGTCACCGCGATCTTCACTGATGCGACCGACATCTACTTCGCCCGCCAGCAGGTGGCCGAACGCATGCGCGAAGCGTCTGAAGACCTGCCCGATGGTGCGTCGCCGATGCTGTCGCCGGTCACCACCGGCCTCGGCGAGGTGCTGATGTGGACGGTGGACTTCACGGCGTTCGATCCGGCCAGGCTGGCCAAGCCCGGTGAAGCGGGTTGGCAGGCCGGCGAGGTCTACCGCACGCCGGAAGGCAACCTGCTTCGCACGCCGGAAGAACGTGCCACCTACCTGCGCACCGTGCAGGACTGGATCATCGCGCCGCAGATGCGTTCCAGCCCGGGGCTGGCCGGCGTCGATACGGTCGGCGGCTACGTCAAGGAATACGGCGTGCATCCGGACAGTGCCAAGCTGGCCGCGCACGGCCTCGGCCTGGCCGACCTGGTCACTGCCCTGCAGCGTTCCAACGTACAGGCCGGTGCCGGTTTCGTGCAGCGTGCCGGCGAGGGCCTGGTGGTACGTGCTGACGGCCTGGCGCTGACCACCGACGATCTCGCACAGGCCCCGGTAGCCACCCGCAATGGCGTGGTGGTACGCGTGGCCGATGTGGCCGACGTCGACCTGAGCCGCGCACCGCGCCTGGGTGCGGCCAGCCGCAACGGCCATGAAGCCGTGCTGGGTACCGCGCTGATGATCGCCGGCGGCAACAGCCGCACCGTGGCGCAGGCAGCTGCGGCGCGCCTGGAACAGGTGAACAAATCGCTGCCGGCCGACATCGTGGCGGTACCGGTGCTGGACCGCAGCGTGCTGGTCAATTCCACCATCAAGACCGTGGCCAAGAACCTCACCGAGGGCGCGCTGCTGGTGGTGGTGGTGCTGTTCCTGCTGCTGGGCAACCTGCGTGCGGCAACGATCACCGCGCTGGTCATTCCGCTGTCGTTCCTCTTCGCGGTGATCGGCATGAACCGCTTCGGCATCAGCGGCAACCTGATGAGCCTGGGTGCACTGGACTTCGGCATCCTGGTGGACGGTGCGGTGATCGTGGTCGAGTCGACGCTGCTGATGCTGGGCCAGCGCCGCGCCGAACTGGGCCGTGCGTTGACCGCGATGGAACGCCTGCGCGTGGCCGCCGATTCGGCCATGAAGATGGCGCGCCCGGCGGCCTTTGGCCAGCTGATCATCCTGCTGGTGTTCGCGCCGATCCTTACCCTGGAAGGCGTGGAGGGCAAGACGTTCCACCCGATGGCGGCCACGTTCATGCTGGCCCTGATCGGTGCCTTCATCTTCTCCTTCACCTTCGTGCCGGCGATGGCCGCACTGCTGGTGCGCGAGCCGAAGGTGAAGGACGGCGATGCACATGCTGACGATGGCGAGCACGAAACCAAGCTGATCCGCGTGCTGCGTGCGCGCATCGAACCAGTGGTGCGCAAAGCCGTGGCGCATCCGCGCACGGTGCTGGCCGGTGCGGTGATGATGGTGGTGGTGGGTATCGGTTCGTTCTCGCTGCTGGGCCGCGAGTTCATGCCGACGCTGGACGAAGGCAACGTGGCGATGCAGGCCCTGCGCGTGCCGTCGACGTCGCTGGAGCAGTCGCTGGCGATGCAGCTGGCGCTGGAAAAGGCGATTGCCAAACAGCCGGAAGTGGAAACCGTGTTCTCGCGCACCGGTACCGCAGAGGCGGCGATCGACCCGATGCCGACCAACATCTCCGACAGCGTGATCGTGCTCAAGCCACGCAAGGACTGGCCGGATCCGAAGCTGGGCAAGGACGCGCTGGTGGCACGCTTCGAAAAGCTGGCCGGGCAGCAGCTGGGCAACAGTTTCGAGTTCAGCCAGCCGATCGAACTGCGCTTCAACGAACTGATCTCCGGCGTGCGTACCGACCTGGCGGTAATGATCTTCGGCGATGACTTCAGCCAGCTGCAGAAGGTGGCCGACCAGGTGGCGTTGAAGCTGCGTGCGGTGAACGGTGCGGCCGACGTGCGGGTGGAGCAGATCTCCGGCCTGCCCACGCTCAACGTGGCCATCGATCACGTGGCGGCGGCGCAGTACGGCCTGACCGCGGCGGATGTGAGTGACGCGCTGGCCACCGGCATCGGTGGTACCGCCGCCGGCAAGATCTTCGAAGGCGACCGTCGCTTCAACGTGGTGGTGCGCCTGGACGATGCCTCGCGCAATGATCCGGACCAGCTGGCTTCGCTGCCGATTGCCACGCCTGCGGGCCTGGTGATTCCGCTGTCGTCGGTCGCGCGCATCACGGTCAGCGAAGGACCGAACCAGATCAGCCGCAACAACGGCAGCCGCCGCGTGGTGGTGCAGGCCAACGTGCGTGGCCGCGACCTGGGCGGCTTCGTCGGCGAAGCGCAGGCAGCGGTGGCCGACGTGGCACTGCCGCCGGGTGCGTATCTGACCTGGGGCGGCCAGTTCGAGAACCTGCAGCGCGCGGAAAAGCGGCTGGCAACGGTGGTGCCGGTGGTGTTCCTGCTGATCGGCAGCCTGCTGTTCATGGCCCTGCGCAGCGGCAAGGAAGCCATTCTGGTGTTCAGCTGCGTGCCGTTGGCGCTGGTCGGCGGCATCCTCGCGCTGCTGCTGCGTGGCATGCCGTTCTCGGTGTCGGCGGCGGTCGGCTTCATCGCCGTCTCCGGCGTGGCCACCTTGAACGGCCTGGTGCTGATGCAGGCGATCCGCGAGCGCCTGGATGCCGGCGACCTGCCGCTGCAGGCGGCGATCAACGGTGCATCGAGCCGTATCCGTGCGGTGCTGACCACGGCGCTGGTGGCGATCGTCGGCTTCATTCCGATGGCGATCGCCAGCGGTTCCGGTGCGGAAGTGCAGAAGCCGCTGGCGACGGTGGTGATCGGTGGCCTGATCACCGCCACCGTGCTGACCCTGCTGGTGCTGCCGACCTTTGCAGCGCGGGTGGCCAAGCCAAGGGCGGTGGGCTGAAAGACCACGGGGTCGGATCCTGCGATCCGACCCCGTTTTCCAATCAGGGGTAGTGCCGGCCGCTGGCCGGCAATGTCGAACAATTGCGGTGCATGCGGGTTGCCGGCCAGCGGCCGGCACTACCTTGGAACGGTCAGGCCTTCTTTCGTTCGGCGATGTACGCCTGGATCTGCTGTTCCAGCACCGGCAGAGGCACCGAGCCCTGCTTGAGCAGGGTGTCGTGGAAGCCCTTGATGTCGAACTTGTCGCCCAGCTCCTTCTCGGCCTGCGCACGCAGGCGCACGATGGCGATCTCCCCCAGCTTGTAGCTCAGGGCCTGGCCCGGCCAGGAAATGTAGCGGTCCACTTCGGTGGTCACTTCATGCTCGCTCAGCGCGGTGTGGTCACGCAGGTAGGCCAAGGCCTGCTCGCGGCTCCAGCCCTTGCTGTGCACACCGGTGTCGATCACCAGGCGCGTGGCGCGCCACATTTCGTAGGTCAGGCGGCCGAAGTCCTCATACGGGGTTTCGTAGATGCCCATTTCCACGCCCAGCTTCTCGCAGTACAGCGCCCAGCCTTCGCCGTAGGCGGAGATGTAGGCGTTGCGGCGGAACTCGGGCAGGTTCTTCTGCTCGGCGGCAATGGCACCCTGCAGCGCGTGGCCCGGATCGGATTCATGCAGGGTCAGCGCCGGCAGGTTGTACAGCGGGCGCGACGGCAGGTTGTAGGTGTTGAGCCAGTAGGTGCCCATGCCACCGCGGCCGGCGGTCCAGAACGGCGCGATGTCCGGCGGCACCGGCACGATGGTGAAGCGCGCGCGCGGCAGCGTCATGTACTTGCCGAGCTGACCGTCGGCCCGCTTGGAGATCCATGCGGCGCGCGACAGCAGCTCTTCCGGCGTCTTCGCATAGAACTGCGGATCGGTGCGCAGGAAGGTCAGGAACTCGGCGAAGCTGCCCTTGAACTTCACCTGCTTGATGATGTCGTTCATTTCCTTCTGGATGCGTGCGACTTCATCCAGACCGATGCGGTGGATCTCGTCCGGCGACAGGTCCAGCGTGGTGTATTCGTGGATCTGCTGCTTGTAGTACGCCTTGCCGCCCGGCATCGCTTCGGCGGCCAGCGTGGTACGCGCCTGCGGCACGTACTCGCTGACGAAGAAGGTGCGCAGCTGCTGGAACGCCGGCACTACCTTGCCACTGATCGCTTCCCGCGCCTGCGCCTGCAGCCTGGCCTGTTCGGCGGCCGGGATGCTGTTGGGCAGCTTCTTGAACGGCGCGTACAGCGGCGACTCAGTGGGATCCATCAGCTCGGCGACGGTGGCGATGGACACTTCGCGGCCATCGAGCACCGCGCGCGGCACGCTGAAACCTCGCTTCAGGCCGGCGCGCATGTTTTCGGTCTGCTGGCCGAAGTAACGCGGTACATCGTTCAGGCGTGCGATGTAGCTCTGGTAGTCCTGCACGGTCTTCATCTCGCGCCGGGCCATGAAGGACAGGTTGGACCAGAACGAGGAGTCGGCGTTGAACGGCATCTCGTAGCCACGCAGGCGCACTTCTTCGGCCAGGTTGAACACCTGATCGCGGTAGATCGCGTAGTTGATCTGGTTGTCGGGCGACAGGGTCTTCGGGTCGATCTTCTTCAGCGCAGCGAGGGTTTCATCCCATACCTTCAGGCGCGCCTGCTGCGCGGCCGGGCCGACGTCGGGCATGCGGGTGGCGTTGGCTGGCGCGTCCTCGTCCTCGCTGGCCTCGCCGCCGCCCTCCTGGCGCCACTTCCATTCCTTCTCGTACAGCGCGCGGAAGGCGGCATCGGCGGGCGATTCGGTAGCCACGCTGGCCGGCGCGGCGGCGGCGGGCGGTGCGGCCAGGGCTACGGCGGGGGTGGACAGGGCGATCAGCAGGGCAACGGCAAGACGGGTTTTCACGAGCACAGGTTCCCGGGAAGGCAGACCCCGATGATGGCACCGCCCACGGCCCGTGGCATGGGACGAAGGTCCTGCCTGGGCCGTGCCGGGTAGCTGCCGACCTTGGTCGGCGCTGGCTTTCCCCGTGTGCCAACCAAGGTTGGCAGCTACCCGGCACGGCCGCCGGACATGCAACAGAGCCACGCCATGCGCGGATGCGCCGGCGATCCGGTCGGGGTCAGAGCCCTTTCCTGCGGAAAGGGCTCTGACCCCGCAGCCTCAGTGGCTGGCCTTGTCCCGCTTCCAGCCGCGGTGCTTGATGTCCAGCTGCAGGCTGTACAGCGCGGTGAACGCCGGGAACAGGTTCTGCAGCACGCCCACCGAGTCCTGCTTGGCCGAGAACAGGAAGTAGCTCAGCGTCATCAGGCTGCCGACCACGCTCATGTACCAGAACAGGCGCGGGATGACCGGCTTGCCGGCGCGCTTGGAGGCCACGAACTGGACCAGCCAGCGGCCGCCGAACATCAGCGCACCGGTGTAGCCGATCAGCTTCCAGCCGGTCACATGCAAGCCGGTCCAGTACAGCCAGGTCAGCGGCTGGTCGAGCCAGTGCAGTGCCAGTGCCATCATCGCTCTTCCACCGCGGTGCGCTTGCTGCGGGTGATCAGCCAGGCCACGCCACGCAGGTCACGGATGCCGACCAGGGCGCGGCCGAGGTTGTTGTACTTGGAGACACCGGCGGTACGGTGGCGGTGGTTGACCGGCACGCTGGTGGTCTTCCAGCCGGCGCGCTGCATCAGCGCCGGCAGGTAGCGGTGCATGTGGTCGAAATACGGCAGGTCGAGGAACGCGCTGCGCTCGAACAGCTTGATGCCGCAGCCGGTATCGGGCGTATCGTCGCGCAGCATGCGTGCACGGATGGCGTTGGCCCACTTGCTGGCCCAGCGCTTGCTGCCACTGTCCTGGCGGTTGACGCGCCAGCCGGCGAACAGCTTCACCTGTGCCTCGGCGGCATCGCGCGCCGCCAGCAGCTTGGGAATGTCGGCCGGATCATTCTGCCCGTCGCCATCCAGGGTCGCGATCCACGGCGCACGTGCGTGCTTGACGCCGGTGCGCACGGCGGTGCTCTGCCCGCTCTGATTCACATGGTGCAGCACCCGCAGTTCCGGGGTGGTCGCCTTCAGGCCCTGCAGCACCGCCAGGGTGTCATCGCGCGAGTGGTCGTCGATGTAGACGATCTCGAACGGAAGCCGTCCACGCAGTGCGGCGGTGATTTCGGCAACCAGCGGGGCGACATTGTCGCGTTCGTTGAACACCGGGACGACAACGGAAAGCTCGGGTTGGCTCATAAGGCACTCGGCCAAAGGGGGACAAAGACCGCGCATTCTCCGAAGCCGAGGTTATCCGAAGATGAATCCGGCTGTGTGAGGATCCCTCCTCAGGCGCGGTCGCCAAAATACTCGCGGCACCACTGCACGACGGGGGGCAACCCTGCTTCGATCGGGGTCACCGCGTCGAAGCCGAATGCGTCATGGGCGCGCCGGGTATCGGCCATCGTGCGCACCATGTCGCCCGGCTGCATCGGCTTGTAGACCTTCTGCGCGGGGCGACCGGCGGCCTGCTCGATCACGCTGATGAAGCGCTCCAGCTCGACCGGCGTATGGTTGCCGAGGTTGAACACCCGGTGCGGTACCGGACCATCGGCCGGATGCGCGAGCGCGCCGAGAATACCGGACACGATGTCGGAGACATGTGTGAAGTCGCGCTGCATGCGGCCTTCGTTGAACACGTCGATCGGCCGCCCGGCCAGCACCGCGCGCGAGAACAGCAACGGTGCCATGTCCGGCCGGCCCCACGGGCCATACACGGTGAAGAAGCGCAGGCCGGTGGCATGCAGGCCGTACAGCTGCGCGTAGGTGTAGGCCATCAGCTCGTTGGCCGCCTTGGTGGCCGCATACAGCGAGCGCGGCTGGTCCACGCGCTGGTCCTCGGAGAACGGCGGCGTGGCCGAATCACCGTAGACCGAGCTGCTCGACGCATACACCAAGTGCTGCACGCCACGGTGGCGGCACAGCTCGAGCATGTTGACGAAGCCGATCAGATTGCTGTCGACGTAGGCCTGCGGATTCTCCAGCGAATAGCGCACTCCGGCCTGTGCGGCCAGGTGGATCACCGCAGTCGGCTTCACCTCGTCGAACAGCGCCGCCAGGCCTTCGCGATCGGTCAGGTCGAGCGTGCGCAGGTCCAGCGCCGGGCACAGCGCGGCCACGCGGTCGCGCTTGATCTGCGGGTCGTAGTAGTCGTTGAAGTTGTCCAGGCCGACCACCGGCTGGCCCGCCTCCAGCAGCGCGCGGGCGGTGTAGGCACCGATGAAGCCGGCAGCGCCGGTAAGCAGGATGGTCATGGCAGGGGCCCGGAAGCAGAAATTCAGGCCCCTGATGTTACCGGTCTCAGAACAAACCGAAACGCTTCTTCGCCACGTTGACGCGGCCCGGCTCGATCACATCGTTGATCTGCTTCGCATCGAAGCGGTCGAGCAGGGCGTCGGCGCCCTTCTTCAGCTTCAGGTCCATCTCTTCCGGATACAGCGGAACCAGGCTCATGAAGCTGATGGTCCTGCCATCCTCCAGCTCCAGCGTGGCGAAGTCCTCCGGAGCAGTCACCGGCATCAGCACGATGGCACCGTCGAAGCCTGCTCCGGGCGCATAAGGCTCGCTGGGATGGCCGTTGGGAATGGTGTGGCCGAAGCCCAGCCAGGTGTCGTACTCATGCGGCAACCGCGCCATGCCCTTCAGCAGGCGCACCGGCCAGTAATTGCGCTCGTCCTCGAAGGCGTCCTGGGACATCGGCCAGTCGGCCGGCAGGGTCACCATCAGCTCCATGTAGCGCGGCACGTCCGCGTCCACGTCGGCGGGCACGGTCATCGGCAGGTCGCTCATGCCGGAGGTGACCAGGCGCAGGTACGGGCAGTGGTCATTGGCCGGCACCACGTGCACGTCAATGTGCACCAGGTCGGAAATGAGTTCGTGCAGGACCGTGGCGATCGGTCCGAGATGGCGCTCGATATGGCCGCTGATCGCTTCGATGTGCTGCTCTTCGCCGATGGCGAGCACAAAATCCTTTTCGCGCCGGTGCCTCAGTATCTGGGTACCGTCCGGGCTGACGTCCTCGTACTCGTATTCGTTGCTCATGTCCTGCTCCCTGGATGAGGCCACGGGCCGGAAGGCAGTACATCCCACGGCGCGCGCGGCGGTACGTTCCCTGTCATTCGCGGGACACGGCAGGAACGGGCCGCGCCCCCTGTCACTGCGCCGGGCTCAGCCCTGGCGCGTGCGCAGCTTTTCCAGCACGCCGTCCAGGGTATCCAGGTCGGTGTAGTGGATGATCAGCTTGCCCTTGCCGCCGCGACCATGGTTGATCGCCACCTTGGCCCCCAGGGCTTCGGACAGCTCGGTTTCCAGCGAGGCGATGTCGGCCTGCTGCACCTTCGGCGTGGCCACCGGGCGGTTGCTCGGCACCTTGCCGGCCGCGAAGGCCTGCGCACGGCGCTCGACCTCGCGCACCGACCAGCCTTCATCGGCCGCTTCCTGCGCCAGCTTGCCAGCCAGCTCGGGGGCCAGGGTCAGCAGCGCGCGGGCGTGGCCCATTTCCAGGCGACGGGTTTCCAGCAGCAGGCGGATCGCCACCGGCAGCTCCAGCAGGCGCAGCAGGTTGGACACCGCCGCGCGCGAGCGGCCGACGGCCTCGGCGGCCTCGGCATGGGTCAGGGTGAATTCGCTGATCAGGCGCTGCAGCGCTTCGGCTTCTTCCAGCGGGTTGAGGTCTTCGCGCTGGATGTTCTCGATCAGCGCCATCGCGATGACGGTGCGGTCTTCCAGCTCGCGCACCACCACCGGCACTTCGTCCAGGCCGGCCAGCTGCGAGGCGCGCCAGCGGCGTTCACCGGCGACGATCTCGTAGTTGCCCGCCGGCAGCTGGCGCACCAGGATCGGCTGGATCACGCCCTGCGACTTGATCGAATCAGCCAGCTCGGAGAGCTTGCCCTCGTCCATCTCGCGGCGCGGCTGGTACTTGCCCGGCTGCAGCTGGCCGACGGCCAGCTTGCGCAGCACCTCACCCGGCAGCGGTTCGATCACCGCGGTACTGGCCTGCACCTGGCTGACCGCACCCTTGGGACCCAGCAGGGCATCCAGGCCACGGCCGAGGCCTCGCTTCTTGGCTGCCGGCTTGCTGCTGGTCATCAGACGGTCTCCACGGCCTTGCCGGCCTTGTTGCGTTCGTTGTTGCGGCGGATGATCTCGCCGGCCAGGCCCAGGTAGGCCACGCCACCGCGCGAGGCGCGGTCGTAGCCGACGATGCTCTGGCCATGGCTGGGTGCCTCGGCCAGGCGCACGTTGCGCGGCACGATGGTGCGGAACACGCGGTCGCCGAAGTGCTCGGTGAGCTCGGCCGAGACCGCGTTGGCCAGGTTGTTGCGCACATCGAACATGGTGCGCAGCACGCCTTCGATCTCCAGCGCCGGGTTGAGGTTGGCACGCAGCGCTTCGATGGTTTCCACCAGCGCGCTCAGGCCTTCCAGTGCGTAGTACTCGCACTGCATCGGTACGATCACCGAATCGGCGGCGGCCAGCGCGTTGAGCGTCAGCAGCGACAGCGCCGGCGGGCAGTCGATCAGGATGTAGTCGTACTCGTCGCGGATCGGTGCCAGCGCGCGCTTCAGGCGCTGCTCGCGCTCGCTCTGCGCCATCAGCTGGATCTCGGCCGCAGTCAGGTCGATGTTGCCCGGCAGCAGGTCGTAGCCTTCGGCCGTCTGCACGCGCACATCGGCGGCGCTGGACTCGCCCAGCAGCAGATCGTAGGTGGAGGAGACCAGCTCGCGCTTGTCCACGCCACTGCCCATGGTCGCGTTGCCCTGCGAATCCAGGTCGACCAACAGCACGCGCTTGGGTGCGTTGGCCAGGGAAGCGGCCAGGTTGACGGCGGTCGTGGTCTTGCCGACGCCACCCTTCTGGTTGGCGATGGCGATGATGCGGGCCATGCGGGTGTGCCTCGTCGACGTGTGCTGGGACCGGTCATTATGCGTACAACCGGGCCCTTGCGGAAATCGTGGATCGCCAACCTCTTGTTCCACAAGGGGCTGGCGACGGGAATCAGGGACCTGTAACAGTGACCAGGTGGCGTTCGCCGGCCAGGCCGGGCACGCTCAACGGGGTCACCTCGCGCACCTGCCAGCCAGCCGGCAGCTCCGCGATCTCTTCATGCGGGTAGACGCCCTTCATGGCCAACAGCACGCCGCCGGGGCGCAACAGATGGCCACCGACGCGGACGATGCCGGCCAGGGTGTCCATCGCACGCGCGGTCAGCTGGTCGTAGTGGCCAGCTTCGTCCAGCGCCTCGGCGCGCGATTCGGCCACGCGGGCATTGCCCAGACCGAGCTGGCGCACGGCCTCGCGCATGAAGCGCGCCTTCTTGCCGTTGCTCTCCACCAGGGTGACCTGCAGGCCCGGGCAGGCGATCGCCAGCGGGATGCCGGGCAAGCCGGGACCGGTGCCGAGGTCGGCCAGGCTGCCATCGGCCACGAACGGCTGCATCGCCAGTGAATCGAGCAGGTGGCGGGTGACCATCTCCTGCGGATCGCGGATGGCGGTGAGGTTGTAGGTGCCGTTCCAGCGGTGCAGCAGGGCCAGGTAACGCAGCAGCGGCGGCGCCAGCGCGGCGTCCAGGCCCATGCTGGCCAGGCCCTGTTCCAGCGTGGCAGCCACGCTGGCGGGAAGTGGGTGTTCGCTCATGCCGCCATTATCGCCGGTTTTGCGCGCTGATTCCCCGCTTCAGTGTGGATACCAGGCCAATGCCGCACGGAACTGGCCGGTGGCCTGCCATTCGTGCAGGTGCCAGCGCGCGGCCTCGCCCAGTTCCGGGTCGCACCAGCGCAGGTGCAGGGCGCCATCGGCCCCCGGTGCCAACTGCAGGCGGTGCAGGCCGAACGAGATGCCCTGCCCGTGCGCCTTCAGGATGGCCTCCTTGACGCACCACACGCGGAAGAACCAGTGCTCGCGCCCGGCCTCGTCCAGGCTTTCCAGCCAGGCCACTTCCTCGGGGTGGAAGAAGCGCTGCACGATTTCCAGAAGACGCGGCCGCGGGCGCAGCAGTTCCAGGTCGACGCCCAACCGCACGCCCTCGCCCAGCGCCACCAGCAGCACCTCGCCGCTGTGGCTCCAGCCGGTGCCGTAGTGGGCCAACGCGCCGCTCAGCTCCGGCCGGCCCTTGTCATCGCGGACCAGCGGCAGCGTGTCCGGGTCGGCGCCCAGAGCCTGCGCCAGCACCTGCCGCGCCTGCGGTTCGCCGCGGTGGCCCGGCACGTGCGGGCGCCGCCAGACCGTCACCGGACCGAAGCGCCACGGGCCGTCGAGGGTGGCTGGCAGGCTCATCCGCACGCGCCCATCACGCAATTCCACGACGGGTTCACAGCCCTGCGCGTCAACTGGTCACAGTTCCCCACCGGAGGTTCGATCATGGGCATCATCATCTGGCTGATCGTCGGCGGCATCGTAGGCTGGCTGGCCAGCATCATCATGAAGCGCGATGCCCAGCAGGGCATCATCCTCAACATCGTGGTCGGCATCGTCGGCGCGCTGATTTCCGGCTGGCTGTTCGGCGGCGGCATCAACGAAGCGATCACCATCCGCACCTTCCTGTTCTCGCTGATCGGTGCGGTGATCCTGCTGGCAATCGTCAACCTGTTCACCCGCAAGAGCATACGGTGATCTGAGGGTAGTGCCGGCCGCTGGCCGGCAGACGTTTCAGAACGGGCCCGGCAATCGTCGGGCCCCGTTCGTTCAACCCAACTGCACCCACGCCGGCGCATGGTCGCTCGGGCGCTCCCAGGTACGCGGCTCACGGTCGATGCCCGAGGCCACCGCACTGCCCTTCAGCGCGTCGGAAACCAGGGTCAGGTCGATGCGCAGGCCCAGGTTGCGGCGGAAGCCCGCGGCACGGTAATCCCACCAGCTGAACACACCGGTCTCGTCGTTGTGCAGGCGGAAGCCATCGTGCAGGCCCAGCTGCAGCAGCTTGTTGAGCGCGCCGCGCTCGGCGGTGGAGGTCAGGATGTGGTTCTCGTTCCACACCTCCGGGTCGTGCACATCGCGCGCGTCCGGGGCGATGTTGAAATCGCCCATCACGATCAGCTTCGGGTGCCGCTGCAGTTCTTCGGCGATCCAGGCATGTACCGCCTCCAGCCAGCGCAGTTTGTACTCGTACTTGTCGGTGCCGATGTCCTGGCCGTTGACCACGTACAGGTTGATCACCCGCAGGTCGCCGAAGGTACCGGCGATGACGCGCTTCTGCTCGTCCTCGAAGCCGGGAATGCCGATCTGCACGTCCTGCGCCGGCTCACGCGACAGCAGCGCCACGCCGTTGTAGGTCTTCTGGCCGGCGAACACGCTGCGGTAGCCCGCGGCGATCAGCGCCGAATCGGGGAACTTGTGGTCCTCCAGCTTGGTTTCCTGGATACCGACGATGTCCGGGCCGAACTCCTTGAGCCACTGCTCCAGGTGCGGCAGGCGGACATTGAGCGAATTGACGTTCCACGAGGCGATCTTCATGGGGGCATTCTACCCGGGTGGGCCCTGATGGGCGCCCCTATACCCCGGTAGACGCCAACCTTGGTTGGCGCCAGCAATCACCGTGTGCCAACCAAGGTTGGCAACTACCGGAACCCGATCACCGCAAGAGGAACTTCAACAACCCCGCAATCTTCGAATATGGTGGCCGCAGCCGGTCGCTGGCGGCCCAGCGCGACTGCCACAGTACCGGCAGCCGCTTGCTCATCGCATCGAACCCGGCCCGGCCGTGGTACGCGCCCATGCCGCTGGCCCCTACCCCGCCAAACGGCAGACCATCGGCGGCGAAATGCAGCAGCGTGTCATTCACCGTCACCCCACCGGCCACCACCTGGCCGAGGATGCGCTCCACCGTCGCCGTGTCATGGCTGAAGGGATACAGCGCCAGCGGCCGGTCGCGCGACAGCACGTCGGCCAGCGCCGCATCCAGATCCGGGTACGCCCGCACCGGCAGGATCGGCCCGAAGATCTCCTCGCGCATCAGGTCCAGGTCGTCCGGCGGGTCCAGCACCACAGTGGGCACCAGCAGCCGCTCACGATCAGCGCGCGCATCGTCCACCTGAGCCAGCGGAATCACCGGCACACCGCGTTCGCGCGCCTGCGCCAGATAACCCTGCAGGCGCCGGTACTGGCCTTCGTTGATGATGCGCGTGTAGTCGTCGGCGCTGCTGAAATCGCCGTAGCGCTCGCGCACCTGCTGCTGCAGCGCCTGCACGAACTCGCGCTGGCGCGCGGTGTCGATCAGCACGTAATCCGGCGCGATGCAGGTCTGCCCGGCGTTGAACCATTTTCCGGTGGCGAGCCGCGCTGCGGCTTTATCCAGCGGGAAATCGCGACAGACAATCGCCGGCGACTTGCCGCCCAGTTCCAGCGTGACCGGCACCAGATGCTCGGCGGCGGCCGCCATCACCTTGCGGCCAACCGCCGTCGAGCCGGTGAACAGCAGATGGTCCAGCGGCAGCGACGACACCGCCGCGGCCACATCCGCCCCACCCTGCACCACCGCCACGCGATCGGGCGGGAACACGCTGGCCAGCAGATCGGCCAGGAACGCGCTGGTGCACGGCGTGTGTTCGGAGGGCTTGAGCAACACGTGATTGCCGGCGGCAATGGCGGTGACCAGCGGCACCAATGCCAGCGTAACCGGATAGTTCCAGGGCGAGATCACCCCGACCACGCCCAGCGGCGTCGGCCGCAGCTGCGCGCGCGCCGGCCACAGCCGCCAGCCGGCACCGACGTGCTGCGGCTTCGACCAGCGGCGCAGGTGACGGCGCAGGTGGTCGATGGCCGACAGCACACTCATGCCATCGGCCAGCTTCGATTCGACGTGGGCGCGATGGCCGAAGTCCTCGGCGATGGCCTGGGCCATCTCGTCCAGGCGCGGCTTCAGCGCCTCGCGCAGGCGGCGCAGGTCGGCTTCGCGCTGGTCGAGCGAGGGGCGCTGGGCCTGCCACGCACTGCGGAGGGTGAGCAGGACGGCGGGAAGGTCGGCTGGGGCGGTGGTGGTCATGGGCCGACTATACGGCGTGCTGTGCAACGCAAAGGTAGTGCCGGCCGCTGGCCGGCAGCCCCATGGATCTCCGGCAGACATCGTGCATTTGCCGGCCAGCGGCCGGCACTACCAAAAAGAGGGCCGCGGTCTGCACCGCGGCCCCTGAAACCCGGTGGGTGCCGACCGTTGGTCGGCACGCCGGTTACTTGGTGATATCCACGTCCTTGGTCTCGCGCAGGAACAAGCCGCCGATCACCACCGACATCAGCGCGATGATGATCGGGTACCACAGGCCGTAGTACAGGTTGCCGGTACCGGCCACCAGCGCGAACGAGATCGCCGGCAGGAAGCCACCGAACCAGCCGTTGCCGATGTGGTACGGCAGCGACATCGAGGTGTAGCGGATGCGGGTCGGGAACAGTTCGACCAGGTAGGCGGCGATCGGGCCGTAGACCATGGTCACGTACAGCACCAGCAGCCACAGCATGAAGATCGTGCCGGCGATGTTGATGCGTGCGCCATCGGCCTTGGCCGGGTAGCCGGCGGTGGTCAGGGCGGTCTTCAGTTCCGCACCGAACGCATCGGCCTTGGCCTTGCCGTCTTCCTTGGTCAGGCCGGCGGCCTCATACGAGGTGACGCTGGCGCTGCCCACGTTCACCATCGCCAGCGAACCGGCGGCGGCGGGCTGCACGTCGTACGGCACACCGGCCTTGGTCAGCGCGGCGGTAGCCACGTCGCAGGAGCTGGTGAACTTGCGCAGGCCGACCGGATCGAACTGGAACGAGCAGGTGGCCGGATCGGCCACGACCAGGGCCGGCGAGCTGCTGCGGGCTTCTTCGATGGCCGGGTTGGCGAAGTGGGTCAGGCCCTTGAAGATCGGGATGTAGGTGACGGCGGCCAGCAGGCAGCCCGCGAGGATGATCTTCTTGCGGCCGATACGGTCGGACAGCCAGCCGAAGAAGATGAAGAACGGCACGCCCAGTGCCAGCGCGGCCGCGATCAGCAGGTAGGAGGTGGTGGCATCGACCTTCAGCATGCTGCTGAGGAAGAACAGCGCGTAGAACTGACCGCCGTACCAGACCACCGCCTGGCCAGCCGCAGCGCCGAGCAGGACCAGCAGCATCAGCTTCAGGTTGCCGCCCTTCAGGCTGTCACGGAACGGGGTCTTGGAACCCTTGCCCTCGGACTTCATCTGCTGGAACAGCGGCGATTCGCTCAGCTGCAGGCGGATCCACACGGACACGCCCAGCAGCAGGATCGAGACCAGGAACGGAATACGCCAGCCCCAGGCTTCGAAGGCTTCGTTGCCGAGGAAGTAGCGGCAGGCCAGGATGATCAGCAGCGACATGAACAGGCCGAGCGTGGCGGTGCACTGGATGAAGCTGGTGTACAGGCCGCGCTTGTCGTCCGGCGCATGCTCGGCCACGTAGGTGGCGGCACCGCCGTACTCGCCGCCCATTGCCAGGCCCTGGGCCAGGCGCAGGATGATCAGGATCACCGGTGCGGCGAAACCGATCGAGGCGTAGTTGGGCAACACACCGACCAGGAAGGTCGAGATGCCCATGATCAGGATGGTGACCAGGAAGGTGTACTTGCGGCCGATGCGGTCGCCGAGGCTGCCAAAGAAGGCCGCACCGAACGGACGCACGAAGAAGCCGGCAGCGAACGCCAGCAGGGCGAAGATCATGCCCGTGGTTTCATTGACGCCACTGAAGAACTGCTTGGCGATGATGGCGGCGAGTGAGCCGTACAGGAAGAAGTCATACCACTCGAAGACCGTACCGAGGCTCGAGGCGAAGATGACCTTCTTGTGGCCCTTGGTCAGGGTGCCCGCCGCATTGTGCGGGCTGGATGCAGTGCTGGACATGGGACGTTTTCCCTCTGTAGATGCCGACCTGGGTCGGTGGGTGCCGACCGTTGGTCGGCACACAATTCGGTAGGTGCCGGCCGCTGGCCGGCACGCTCTTAGAAGCTGTACTTCGTGGTGAACTGCAACCGGGTGATGTCACCCTTGTTGCCGTTCTCCACTTCGCGACGGCCGTACATCAGCTCGGCGCCGATATCGACCTTGGGCAGCGGCGAGTAGAAGATGTTGCCGCGGATGCTCTGCACGCTCTTGGTCACCAGCGGGCCGAGGATGCTGTCGTTGTCGTAGTCGCTGCGCGCGTAGATCAGGTTGGTGCGCAGCTTCGGCGAGAACGCATGCCGCCAGCCCACGTAGCCGGCAAGCACGCCGGTCGGGTTGAGCTCGTCGCGTGCCACGTCGTAGGCGCTGTCGGCGGTGATGCCCAGGCCAATGTAGCGGGCGATGCCTTCGCCGCCGGTCAGCTGGTAGTGCAGCGAATCGCTGTCACCCATCACCCACTTGCCGCCCAGGGTCAGGCCGCCGGCCACCTTGTCGGCCTTGGCGCCGGTGGCCTGGTTGTCGACCTTCAACTGACGGACGATGCCGCCGACGCCGAACGTGCCCCAGTTGCCCTTCCAGCCATAGCGCATCGTCAGATCAGGCAGGCTGCCACGATCGGAGTTGGCGCTGGCGTTGGTCCAGGCGCCGGTAACCGGGTTACGGGTACCGGTGAGCGTGGTGGTTTCCGGGTTTTCCAGCGCGACGCTGAAGCCACCCTGGGTGTAGCGCACCTGGGCCTGGCGCACGAAGATCACGCCGTCGGTGGGTCCGACGAAGTCGACCGCTTCCGGCAGTGCGGCCGCGTCCATGAAGTTGGACCAGGTCTGGCCCGCCATCCAGTTGTTCCAGTACATGTAGGCGTGGCGCAGGGTCACACCGTAGGTATTGGTCGCGGTCTGGTTGCCCAGCGAATTGCCGAAGAAGTCCATCTCGAAGAACGCACCGGCCTTGTTGCCCGATTCGCTCACGTTGTCGATGCCCAGGTTGAAGCGCGAGAACTTGGCATGGGCGTTGAAGTCAGTGCCCGAACGCTTGCCGCTGCCGCCGGCGCCTTCCACCGGCGTCTGGCCCGGCAGGTACAGCGAGCGGCCGGTGGCGTCGTCGGCCAGCTGGCCATCGCTGGTCTGGGTGGCGAGGAAGTCGGCCTTGATGAAGCCGCCGATCTTGACCGTGGTGCCCGGCGCGGCGCCCGGGGTGATGGTGGTGACCTGGATCGGCTGCTTGCCGGTCGGCACCGAGGCGACCGGCTTCTGCTCGGCCTGCACGGTGCGGACTTCGGTTACGGCCTGCTGGGTCTGGCTGATCTGGGTCTGCTGTTGCTGTTGCGAAGACAGCAGCGCCTGGACCTGGCGTTCCAGTTCGGCAACGCGTGCTTCCAGCGCTTTCTCTTTGGCGGTCTCTGCGAACGCCATGCCCGGTGCGACCAGGGCGACCAACAGGCAGGCCGCCAAAGGTTTGCGCACGGCTTTCAACGTACGGTGGCTCATGTTGCCCTCTCTCCCAAGTGGCAAGGTGATGCCGCGCGTGGGGCACGGTCGAGCCGAGACTGCGGGGCGTTCACGCACACCGGCTATTCGCCATTGGTCGAACCCGGCCCTGCAGGACGCTCACTTTCGACCATGGTCTAAGCAAGGTGGTGACGCGGGCGGGGGTGGATGGGGCAAACTGAGGGGGATCGGTCGCTGCGATGCTGCGACCGCACATACAAAGTCAACGTGCAAGTGAGGGTGCCATGGCTGATATCTACCCCGTCGATCCGCAGTTCGCCGCCAAGGCACGCATCGACAAGACGTCCTATGAACAGCAGTACCAGGCCTCGGTGTCCGATCCGGATGCGTTCTGGGGCAAGGCCGCCGAGCGGCTGGACTGGTCGCGCAAGCCGACGAAGATCAAGAACGTCAGCTACGACCTGTCCGACTTCCACATCAAGTGGTTCGAGGATGGCGAGCTCAACGCCAGCGTGAACTGCCTGGACCGCCAGCTGGAAAAGCGCGGCGACAAGACGGCCCTGCTGTTCGAGCCGGACAGCCCGGACGCGCCGGCCCAGCACGTGACCTATCGCGAGCTGTACGAGCGCACCTGCCGTCTCGGCAACGCGCTGCGCAACCTGGGCGTCAAGAAGGGCGACCGGGTCACCATCTACCTGCCGATGATCGTCGACGCTGCCGTGGCCATGCTGGCCTGCGCGCGCATCGGTGCGATCCACTCGGTGGTGTTCGGTGGCTTCGCCCCGAATTCGATCGCCGACCGTGTCAGCGACTGCCAGAGCAAGCTGATCATCACCGCCGACGAGGGCCTGCGCGGTGGTCGCAGGATTCCGCTGAAGGCCAATGTTGATGCCGCGCTGAAGCTGCCCGGCACCAATACCGTCGAAACCGTGCTGGTGGTGCGTCACACCGGCGGCGCGGTGGACATGCAGGCACCGCGCGACCGCTGGTTCCACGACGTGGTGGACAGCCAGCCGGCCAGCTGCGAGCCGGAACGCATGAACGCGGAAGACCCGCTGTTCATCCTCTACACCTCCGGTTCCACCGGCAAGCCGAAAGGCGTTCTGCACACCACCGGTGGCTACCTGCTGTATGCGGCCTACACCCATGAAGCGGTGTTCGACCTGCGCGAGGACGACATCTACTGGTGCACCGCCGACGTCGGCTGGGTCACCGGCCACAGCTACATCGTGTACGGCCCGCTGGCCAACGGCGCGACCTCGCTGATGTTCGAAGGCGTGCCGAACTACCCCGACACCTCGCGCTTCTGGAACGTCATCGACAAGCACAAGGTGAGCATCTTCTACACCGCCCCGACCGCCATCCGCGCACTGATGCGCGAAGGCGAAGAGCCGGTGAAGAAGACCTCGCGCGCGTCGCTGCGCCTGCTCGGCAGCGTCGGCGAGCCGATCAATCCGGAAGCCTGGCGCTGGTACTACGAAGTGGTCGGCGACAGCCGCTGCCCGATCGTCGATACCTGGTGGCAGACCGAAACCGGCGGCATCCTGATCTCGCCGCTGGCCGGCGCGATGGACCTCAAGCCGGGCTCGGCCACCCTGCCCTTCTTCGGCGTGCAGCCGGCGCTGGTCAATGCCGATGGCGAGATCCAGGACGGCCCGACCGAGGGCAACCTGATCATCCGTGATTCCTGGCCGGGCCAGATGCGCACGGTGTACGGCGACCACCAGCGTTTCATCGATACCTATTTCCGCACCTACCCGGGCAGCTACTTCACCGGCGACGGTTGCCGCCGCGACGAAGATGGCTACTACTGGATCACCGGCCGCGTGGACGATGTGATCAACGTGTCCGGCCACCGCATCGGCACCGCCGAAGTGGAAAGCGCGCTGGTCTCGCACCCGAAGGTGGCCGAAGCGGCCGTGGTCGGCTTCCCGCACGACGTGAAGGGCCAGGGCATCTACGCCTACGTCACCCTGGTGGCCGAAGAGGCGCCGAGCGACGAGCTGCAGAAGGAACTGGTCGCCTGGGTACGCAAGGAGATCGGCCCGATCGCCACGCCGGACCACCTGCAGTGGGCGCCGGGCCTGCCGAAGACCCGCTCGGGCAAGATCATGCGCCGCATCCTGCGCAAGATCGCCGAGAACGCACCGGACCAGCTTGGCGACACCTCGACCCTGGCCGATCCGTCGGTGGTGGCGTCGCTGGTGGACGAGCGCAAGGTGCGCTGATGGCGTGACCGCAGGCGCAGGACGCGCCAGGGACGTGGCCGGGAGGAGGGACCCGGCCGTGTCCGACCCGTCCTGCACCTGCCATCACGTCGCTCTTTTTCCTGATCGATAAGCTCGACCCATGACCACCCTCCTGATTGCCGATGACCACCCGCTGTTCCGCGAAGCCCTGCGTGGGGCGGTACAGCGGGTCATCCCCGGCGTGCAGCTGTTCGAAGCCGACAGCGTGGAAGCGCTGTACGCGCTGGCCGACCAGCACAACGACGCCGACCTGGTCCTGATGGATCTCAACATGCCCGGTGCGCAGGGTTTCAACGCGCTGGTGCACATGCGCTCGCTGCATCCGCAGCTGCCGGTGGTGGTGGTGTCCGCGCGCGAAGAAGCCACGGTGATGCGCCGCGCGCTCGACCATGGCGCGCTGGGCTTCATTCCGAAGTCTGCGGATTCGGACACCATCGGCCACGCACTGGGCACCATCCTCGATGGCGAGACCTGGGCGCCGCCGGAAGCGCACAACGTGCCGCCCACCGGCAGCGAGGAACGCGAAGTCGGCCAGCGCCTGCGCGAGCTGACCCCGCAGCAGTTCCGCGTGCTGCAGATGCTCGGCGCCGGCCGCTTGAACAAGCAGATCGCCTACGACCTCAACGTGTCCGAAGCGACGATCAAGGCCCACGTCACCGCCATCCTGCGCAAGCTGGGCGTGACCAACCGCACCCAGGCCGTGCTGATGGCCGGCAAGCTGGCGATCGACGACGACGCCATCGTGCTGCCGCCGGAAGAAGACTGAAGGTAGTGCCGGCCGCTGGCCGGCATTGGCCTGAAGCCGCCTGAAATCGCTTCGGTAGGTGCCAGGCTTGCTTGGCACTTTTGCCCAGCCCCGCCGATGACGCAATCAGCTCTGGCGGGATGATGGATTCGGTCTCAAGCTGGAAGTTCCAACTTCCCGCCCGGAACGATGGACACCTGGACACTGATCGATACCGACGGCTTGAAGATTGGTGTAGTCCAGTGCTTCCGATATGAATCCTGGCGCGTGAGTGGCAGGTTCATGCCTGATCTCGGCTATTCAAGGTACCAGCGGCTCTTCGCCGATCTTGAATATGCAGCCAATGAGCAGTTGTTCACCCATGTCGACGATCTCGAGAGAAGCATCGCTGCATTGCGCATTCGTGCAGTGGGGCCCAGCGGGGAGGACGATCCGCAGCGGGTTGCGAATCTGCAGATCATGGGTGACTGGTGTCAGTTCCAGATCAGTTCAATGACCCGCCCAGCCGATGAGCAACCTCTCACCCTGCCCTCAACAGAATCGAAAGTATCCGCACGTTGATCGCTTTCGTTCGCGAAGGCTGTCCGGATGGTCCCAGGCCTCCAGGCATGGCACAGCACCATCAGGCACTGCTCCGGTAGGTGCCAAGCTTGCTTGGCACGCTTTTGATGGTGCACCTGCCGGCCAGCGGCCGGCACTACCAGGCACCGCTGCGCTCTCGATATAGCCATCGCTATACAAACCAGCCCTGCCTGCGCGTTTCGCTGGAAATGCGCCGCGCGTGAATCGCGATGCTAAGCTGCGCGTCCCCTTGGGGAGTAGCCGGATTCCTACGCAGGAATCGTCCACGTCAACATACTCGGCCAGTGCGCCGTGGCGTGGACAACCATGATGGTTGGCGAGACCAGCGGCCCGCGCGCGCAACGTCAGGTTGGGCGCGAGCGCAGGCCGTGCGTCCGTCCTAGCCCGACCTCAGCCGCCGCCCATGTCCCCCATTTCGATCCTCCTGATCGGCTTTGCCATGTCCACCGATGCCTTCGCCGCGGCGATCGGCAAGGGTGCGGCCATGCGCAAGCCGGTGTTCCGCGACGCACTGCGTGCCGGCATCATCTTCGGCGTCATCGAGGCGATCACGCCCATCATCGGCTGGCTGCTCGGCCGCGCCGCCCTGCAGTACGTCGAAGCCTTCGACCACTGGATCGCCTTCGGCCTGCTCGGCGCGCTGGGCATCCACATGATCTACAACGGCCTGCGCCCGGACAGTGCCGACGAAGACGAAGACCCCTCGCAGCACCACGGGTTCTGGAAGCTGGCGCTGACCGGATTCGCCACCAGCATCGACGCGATGGCGGTGGGCATCGGCCTGGCTTTCATGGACGTGCATATCGGCGTGATGGCAGCGGTCATCGGCCTGTGCACGCTGACCATGGTCACTGTCGGCATCATGCTCGGCCGCGTGCTGGGCAGCATGGTCGGCAAGCGTGCCGAGATCATCGGCGGCGTGATCCTGGTGATCATCGGCGCGACGATCCTGTACGAACACCTGCACGGCCTGGGGTAACTTGCCGGAGGCGAGCGATTGCGTGGTTGCCGGCCAGCGGCCGGCACTACCAGTGCATCACATCCACGCATGGCGTGGATCTACCGCCGGGCGGCAGGCACTACTGCGCATCGCGCAGCGCGCCCAGGAAGGCGCGCAGCGAGGCCGGCTTGATCGGCTTGGTCAGCACGCGGTAGCCGCGTTCGCGCGCCATCCGCTTCAGCTCGTCGCGACCATCGGCGGTCAGCAGTGCGCCCGGCAGCGGGTAACCGGCCGCCTCGCGCAGCGCTACCAGCGCATCCAGGCCGTCCATGCGGTCGTGCAGGTGGTAATCCACCAGCATCACCTGCGGGCGCTCGGCAATCTTCTCCAGCGCCTGGTCGACGGTGGCAGCGGTGATCACCTGCACCTGCCAGCGGCCCAGCAACGCGCGCATGCCATCGAGGATCTCTTCGTCGTTGTCCACGCACAGCACGCGCAGGCCGGCCAGCGAATCGCTGCGCACTGGTGCGGCTACGTTCTGTGCAGGTGTGACCAGCTCTGTGTAGCCCGGCAGCGGCGCCACCCGCGGCAGGATGATCGAGAACATCGACCCCTTGCCAACCCGGCTGCGCGCGTTGAGGCGATGGTCGAGCAGGCGGGAGATGCGCTGGCAGATCGACAAGCCCAGGCCCAGCCCCTGTTCACCCCAGTCGAACGGCTGCTGGTAGCGATGGAACTCGTCGAAGATCTGCCGCATGTGGTGCTCGGGAATGCCGGGACCGGTATCCCATACCTGCAGCTCCACTTCGTCGCCGCGTTGGCGCACGGCCAGCACGATGCGACCCTGGCGGGTGTAGCGCAGCGCATTGGCCAGGAAGTTCTGCAGCACGCGGCGCAGCAGGCGGCGGTCACTGCGCACCCATGCCGGGCGCGCGAACAGGTCCAGGCGCAGGCCACGGCCGGCGGCGACCGGGGTGTACTGCGCGGCCAGTTCGCGCATCAATGCGCTCACGTCGAACTCGCCGATCACCGGATGCAGGCCGCCGGCATCCAGCCGCGACACATCCAGCAGGCCATCGAGCAGCTCTTCGGCCGCACGCAACGAAGCGTCCACACGCTCGGCCAGATGCTTCTGCTCGTCACTCACGTGATCACTGTCGCGCAGTGCCGAGGCGAACAGGCGCGCCGCGTTCAACGGCTGCAGCACGTCGTGGCTGATCGCCGCCAGGAAACGGGTCTTCGACTGCTGCGCGACCTCGGCCTCATGCGAGCGCTCGGCCACGCGCTGTTCCAGCGTCTCGTTGGCTTCCAGCAGTGCTTTTTCCGCGTGCTTGTAGTCGGTGATGTCGTTGTAGCTGGTCACGTAACCGCCGCCGGGCAGCGCCTGGCCACGCATCTCGATCACCTTGCCATCGCTGCGGGTGCGCTCGAACACATGCGGTGAACCGGCACGCATGTAACCGATGCGGCGGTTGATCTGCACTTCGATATCACCCTCGCCCAGCTCGCCGCGCTCCGCGTTGTAGCGGATCAGGTCGGCCACCGGGCGGCCCACGTAGAGCATGCCGTCGGGGTAGCCGAACATGTCCTGGTAGCGGCGATTCCATGCGGTCAGCCGCATGTCCGGATCGACCACGCTGACCCCGGCGCTGATGTTCTCCAGCGTGGTCGACAGGATTTCGCGGTTGAAGCGCAGCTCCTGCCCGGCTTCGTCCAGCACGGCCACCACTTCGCCCAGATCCATGCCCGAGCCACGCAGCAGGCTGGTCAGCAGCAGGCGTGCCGACGCCGCACCGATCGAGGCGGCCAGCAGGCGCTCGGTGAACTGCACCCACGGCCGGTCCGCGGGCGCCGAGGATTGCAGCTCGCGGCCCAGCGACTGCGCCTGCTCGAAGAACGAACGCCGCGCATGGCGCTCGCCAACCACGCGCGAGGCCAGTGCCAGCAGGTCACCCACGTGCACGTGACCGGGCCAGCCACCGGCCACCGACGGACGCTCGGCATACGGATCGAGGAACGGCGCGGCGCGAAGCCGCTCGTCGACACCGGGCCGCCAGCGCGCGGACACCAGCATCATCGTCGCCGCGTTGACCAGCAGCGACCAGAAGGTGCCGTGGGTCAGCGGGTCCCAGCCGGTCATGCCGAACAGCTGCTGCGGGCGCAGCCACTCGATGCCGAACGGGCCGTGCTGCACCCAGCCAGCATCGACCCAGCCGGCCATCGTCATCGCAGGCAGCAGCAGGGTGTAAAGCCAGGTGGCGAAGCCGAGCAGCATGCCCACCTCGACGCCGCGCCGGCTGGCACCGCGCCAGTATAGGCCGCCGATCAGGCCGGGCGCGAACTGCGCCACCGCCGCGAACGCCATCAGGCCGTACGAGGCCAGCGTGCTGTCGTTGCTGCTGGTGCGGTAGTAGCTGTAGGCCATCAGCGCCAGCAGCAGGATCGCCAGGCGGCGGATCCACAGCACGCGCGAGGCGACGTCGGCGGCCTCCTGATGGTCGCCACTGCGACGCAGCAGCACCGGCATCACCAGATCGTTGCTGACCATGGTGGCCAGCGCGATCGACGACACGATCACCATGCCGGTGGCCGCCGAGAAGCCGCCCACATAGGCGATCAACGCCAGCGCATTGCGGCCTTCGGCCAGCGGCAGGGCCAGCACCATCGAGTCGTCGGCGACGCTGCCGCCGGTACCGAACAGGGTCACGCCGGCGGTGGCGATCGGCAGCACCATGCCCGAGATCAGCACCAGGTAGCCGCCGAACATCCAGCGCGCGCGGCGCACATCGCGCACATCGCCGCACTCGACCACGGCCACGTGGAACTGGCGCGGCAGGCAGATGATGGCGAGGAAGCTGAGCAGGGTCTGCGAGATGAAGCCCACCGGCGGCAGGCCGGTGAACAGCGTATGCACCGATTCAACCACCGCGTCGGTGCGGTTGCTCAGCCACAGGTAGGCGAACACGCCCACGGCCAGCATCGCCAACAGCTTGATCACCGATTCGAAGGCGATCGCCAGCATCATGCCGTGATGGTGTTCGGTGGCATCGACCTGGCGGGTACCGAACAGGGTGGCGAACAACGCCATCAGCAGCGCCACGTACAGCGCGGGATCGGTGAAGAAGCCAGTGGGGCCGGTGTTGCCGGTCAGTACCTGCAGGCTCATCGCCACTGCTTTGTACTGCAGGGCCAGGTACGGAATGATGCCGATCAGCGCGATGATCGCAACCAGCGCCGCCAGCCGCCGCGAGCGACCGAAGCGCGAAGAGATGAAGTCGGCGATGGACACCACGTTCTGGCTGCGTGCGATCAGCGCCAGGCGCTCGATGATGCGCCAGCCGAACAACAGCAGCAGCAACGGACCGATATAGATCGGCAGGTAGCCCACGCCGTTGCGCACGGCGGTACCGACCGCACCGTAGAACGTCCACGACGAACAGTACACGGCCAGTGCCAGGCTGTAGACCACCGGCCGCAGCCACGGCCGGTCGGGGTACATCGGCCGACGGTCACCCCACCACGCCACGCCGAACAGCAGCGCGGCATAGGCAACCGAGACCAGCAGCAGGATCCAGCTGGAGACCACGCGCGCGTTTCCGTCGGAAGAACCCGCAGTGTAGGCCAGGCGTGGCCGGGGGTGCGGGCTCGTTGGGGACAACCACCCCCACCAAGGTGGGGGCCTACGCGGTGCGGGCCACGACCATTGGTCGTGGCCGGCTTCTTACTGGGCCGGCACGCCCATTTCCTTCAGCAGTTCCGGCGCCGGGTAGACCTTGGCCAGCAGCCAGCGCAGGTAGCGCATGTCCACGTGCACGGCGCGCTTGTAGCGCGGGTCGAACCACCAGCTGGCGCTGACCGATTCCCAGTTGCTGTCGAAGTTCAGGCCGATCAGTTCGCCCTTGGCGTTGAGCACCGGCGAGCCGGAGTTGCCGCCGGTGGTATCCAGGTTGGTCAGGAAGTTGACCGTCTGGGTCTTCAGCGCCGGGTCGGCGGTGCTGCCGAAGTCACCCTTGGCGATCGCGGCCAGCAGCGGCTTCGGCGCATCGAACGGATAGGCGTTGGTGTTCTTCTCGACGATGCCGACCACGGTGGTCACCGGCGAGTAGGTCACGCCGTCGCGCGGATGCAGCGCTTCGACCTTGCCGTAGCTGATGCGCAGGGTGCGGTTGGCATCCGGGTACACCGCGCGGCCCTGCTTGGCACGCCAGGCGAACAGCGCCTGCATGTAGGCCGGGCGCAGGCGCAGCTGCTCGCCTTCGCGGGTCTTGCTTTCGTTCTCGATGCGCAGCTGCGCGGCCACCAGCGGGGCGGCCACGGTGATCAGCGGATCGGCAGCCAGCGCCTTGCCTTCGCGCGCAGCAGCGAAACGGGACAGGCGCTGTGCCTCCTCACCCAGCTGGGTGCCGGCGTACAGGGTGTCCAGTGCCTTCGCCAGCTGCTCCGGGGTACGGCCGAAGGCCGTATCGAACTCGGCCACGCGCTGCGCGTCCGGCAGCTGCTGGTAACGGGTCAGCAGGGTGGTCAGCAGCGCCTTCTCGACCTCCGGCGCGTAACGGCGCTGGACCTGCTTGAGCACGCCTTCGATCATCGCCTGGTCGCGCTGCTGGAAACCACTCTCGCGCTGCGCGTCCGGCTTGGCAGATTCGATACGCAGACGTTCCAGCAGCAGCGCCGAGCGCAGCAGCTGGCTCTGTGCGGCCATCTGGTCCAGCAGCAGGTCACGCTCGCCCACCGCCGCACCCTGCGACAGGTTGGTCAGCAGCGCCTTGATGTCGCCCTGGTACTTGCGGTCGGTGGCAGCCAGCATCGCCGTCTCGTCGGCGGCACGCTGGGCCTTGGCGTCGCTGCGCAACAGGCCTTCCAGCTCACCGGCGGCGCGCTTGCGGTTGTTCTTCAGCGACTGCAGCTGTGAGGCGTAGCGGGTGCGCGCCTGCGCGTCCTTGGCGCTGGCGGCCTCGATGGTGTCGATCATCTGCTGGAACACCGATACGCGGCGCGGCAGCACGGTATCGATCTGGCCAGCGAATTCGGCCGCGGTACGGTGGCGATAGGTGATGCCCGGGTAACCGGCCAGCATCGCGTAGTCACCTTCCTTCGGACCTTCCACCGACATCTGCAGGTGCGCCGGCGCCTGGTAGGGCACGTTGTCCTTGCTGTACGCGGCCGGCTTGCCGTCCTTGCCGACATAGGCGCGCAGCAGGGTGAAGTCGCCGGTGTGGCGCGGCCACATGAAGTTGTCGATCTCGTCGCCGTAGTTGCCGATCGCACGCGGCGGCGCGTAGACCAATCGCACGTCGCTCAGTTCCAGCTGCGCGATGCGGTAGAAATCGGTGCCGTAGTACATGTTGGCCACCGAGCAGCGCACGCTGCCGTCCTTCTCGCACTCGGCCACGATCTGCTTGCTGGCCGCATCCACCGCATCGAAGTAGGCACGGCCGGTCTTGCCACGCGCCTGCGCCAGCACCTGGTCGGTCACCTTGTCGAAGCCGACGGTGACCAGCACGCGGAAGTCCGGGTTGGCCGGGCGCTCGTCGGCGCGGTCCTTGGCGATGAAGCCACCATTGATCAGGTCGTGCTCGGGCGAGCTGTTGTACTGGATCACGCCCATCGCCACGTGGTGGTTGGTCAGCAGCAGGCCGTCCGACGATACGAACGAGCCGGTGCCGCCACCGGCACGCACCACCGCGCTCAGCGGCGGTGCGGTGACATTGGCCAGGTCGGCCGGATTGCCCTTGAAGCCTGCGGCCTGCAGCGGCTTGGCCAGCTCCGGCAGCTGGGTCGGCATCCACATGCCTTCATCGGCGTGGGCGCCGGCGGCGAGGGTCAGGCCCAGGGCCAGGGCGGTGGGAAGGGCTTTGCGTGGTGACATGGGGCAATCCGGTACGACAGAACAGCCCGGGACCATAGCCGCTGGGGGCGGAAGGGGCAACGGCCGATGGTTGGGGGCGTCGTGCACGGTAGTGCCGGCCGCTGGCCGGCAACCCACGCAACTCGGGAGATACGGTGCAGTTGCCGGCCAGCGGCCGGCACTACCGCATCGTTACTTCTCCCGCCGCCAGTTGATCGACCCACGGTTTTCCACCGTGCTCGATTCCACTTCCACATCGAAGCCGCGGCGCAGCAGGTACTTCAGCGTGATCACCGAACCGGCACCGACCAGCGACACGCCGTAACCGACGTACAGCTTGGGCGAGATGTACTTGCCGACGCCGATCACCGAGCCACCCAGCGCGCGCGACTGGCTCACGCCGGCATCGTCCAGGCCCAGCTTGGCACCCAGCTGCGAGGCCAGCAGGCCGCTGCCGGCCGACAATGCCGCCGAGGCCGCATTGACCTGCTGCGTCTGGTCGCTGCTGGCGCCGGTCAGGCTGCGTCCCAGCACCAGATAAGCCAGGGCTTCGGACTGCGACATCGCCGGGTCAGACCACACGTCCGCACGCGGCTGCTGCGCACGCCCGGTCACGTCGATACCAGCAGTGACATCACCGATCCGGCGCTCGGCACGGATGTTGATGCGCGGGTCGGACACCGCGTTGTAGTTCCAGGTGAGGTTGCCGCGGGTGATGGTCAGGTCCTGCCCGTACGCCTTGTAGCGGCCACTCACTTCCAGCCCGCCATTGGCGGTCATCTCGCGGCCAGGCTTGGCCCAGACCTGCATCTTGCCGGTCAGCGCGCCCTTCAGGCCGAAGCCGGTCATCTTCACCTTGTCACCGAGGCTGACGGTCAGCTCCATGTCCAGCGGCGAGGTACGCGACTCTTCCGGATCGGCCGGGTCGAGCACCACCACGTCTTCGGACACCGAGGTGCCGCGGTCCAGGCGCTCCAGATCGATGTCGGCCACGGGCACGTGCACGGTGCCACGCAGCTCCATCGCGGCCTTGGCCAGGGTGAAGTCGAGGTTGGGATTGGCGACGATGCGCAGCTCGCTGGTGTTGGACAGCAGCACGTTGTCGCCGTGGATCTTCAACTGCAGCGGCTGTGCATCGCCGAACCACGACAGGCCACCATCCACGTACAGCGTGCCCTGGCCGGAGTTGGCCTGCGCGGTGATCTTGGCCGAACCGTCGGGCTGGGCCACGAAGCTGCCCTTGCCCTGGTCGAAGGTCAGGCCCAGCGCCGGGAATTCACCCTTGAAGTTGCTCAGCTGCGCGTCACCGCCCAGCGAGGGCTGGCCACGCGTACCGCGCAGGCTGACGTGGCCTTCGATCAGGCCGGTCGGTCGCACGATGTCCGGCGAGAACAGCTCCAGCCAGTACAGCCGCGACATGTTGAGATAGAGCTCGCCGTTCAACGGCGCGCTGGCTTCCCAACCGGTCTGCATCCTGGCATCGACGAAGCCGTTGCCCTGGAAGCCCATGCCCAGGTAGCCCTTGATGCTGGCCGGGGTCATGTCGAGCTTGAGCGAGAACTGGTCGTAGCGCACCAGCTCGCCACGGGTGGTGTCCCCCACGGCATTGCGGTTCTCACCCAGGCGCACGCCGCCTTCCTTCGAGCGCACTTCCACATGGCCTTCCCAGGCGTTGCCGCGCGGGCGGATCTGCGCATCCAGGCTGACATCGCCACGCAGGTAGATGCGACGGCCGGACTGTGGCGGCAACCACGGCTGCACCAGCGCCAGTGGCAGCGCATCACTGCGCACCACCAGGCCCTCGCGCGGCCAGTTGGCCTGTGCGCACAGTGTGCCGCTGCTGGCAGCGGCCAGGCAGGCTTCGCCCAGCGTGTAGTTGCTGCCGTTGATCGCGAACGCCGCCGGTGCACGCAGCGACCAGGCATCGCCCTTCACCGGTGCGATGCGCAGCGCGGCCAGCTCGCCGCGCCACTGCGCGCCCTGCTGGCGCACGCTGCCCTGCAGCTCGATCGCGCCCATCTCATTGCGGGTCTGCGCGGCCAGGCGCAGGTTGGAGACACTGCCCTGCGCATCCACATTCAAGCGTTCCAGCAGCATGCCGGCATTGACCTGCTGGCCCTGGATCGCCAGCGTGCCGCTGTCGCCGCGCCACGGCAGGTGGCCCTTGATGCTCACGCTCTCGGCGCCGTAGCCGTCCCAGTTGAGGTTGTTGCCGACCAGGTCGGCGGTGATGTCCGGCGCATCGCGCGGGCCCTTCACCTGTACCTGACCACGCAGGCCGCCATCGGCGCCCGGCAGCAGGTCACTCAGCTGCAGCGGTTCGAAACGCGCATCGATGTCGAGGCGGTCACCGACCTTGCCCGAAGCGGTCACCCGGCTGCTGCCCAGCGACAGCTTCAGGTCACCCTGGCCCTGCGCGCCCTGCAGCGCGAACTTGCCCTGCGCGTCCAGGTTGCGCTGACGCAGCACGCCCTTCAGCGACGGCAGATCGACCGTGGCTTCCAACGTGCCGGCGGTACCCGGCGGTGCGTTTGCCGGCGGCGGCAGCTGGCG
Organism: Stenotrophomonas sp. 80084_Sma; assembly: GCF_056481995.1. Lineage (NCBI taxonomy): Bacteria > Pseudomonadati > Pseudomonadota > Gammaproteobacteria > Lysobacterales > Lysobacteraceae > Stenotrophomonas > Stenotrophomonas sp. 80084_Sma. The sequence continues at coordinate 4,701,963 of NZ_CM151177.1, forward strand.
GCCCTTGGAGGCCAGGTTGCCGGACAGGCGGCCATTCCAGCCCGGCACGAAATAGCCGGGGTCGAAGTCCTTCAGTGTGGCCTTGGCATCCCAGTCCAGCTGCGGTGCCCACGCCACCTGGCCTTCCACCTGCAGCTGGCCACCCGGGGTCTGCGCCTGCAGCTGGTGGATCGACGCGGCCTGATCGTTGCCGCGCACATCGAAGTGCAGCTGTGCCTTCTGCGCGTCGCGCTCGACCTCGGCGCGGCCGATCGCCGCCCAGGCCTTCAGGGTACCGGCCAGGCCGAAGCGTGCTTCCTTCAAGGTTACCGGCACCGGGGCGCTGCCGGCGGTGTTCGGGTCCGCCGCTGGCACGTAGGTCAGGTCATGTGCGACCACCGAGAAGTTGAGCTTCTGCTGGTCTTCCTGGCTGAAATCGGCGGTGCCTTCCAGCCGCGCCTCACCGCCAAGACCCTTCACCAGCAGCGGTGAGACTTTCAGCACCTGGTCCTGCAGCGACACCACCGACGGTGCCAGTTCCAGTTCCTGATCGCCCTGTTTCACCTTGCCACGCAGGTTGGCGTTGCCGCCCTTGCCGGCGGCGGTGAAGTCCAGTGCCAGCGGCGCGATCGCCGAGCTGGCCAGTGCCGGCGACAGCAGCGCCAGATCCAGCTCGTCACTGCGGATGCTGGCGCTCCAGCTCGGATCGGTGCGGCCATCGAACACCAGCATCGCGTGCAGCGGCTTCGGCGCGCGCCCGGCTACGGCCACTTCCATGTGCGACAGGTCACCGCGCGCGACCAGGCCGACGGTGGCGGCCGTGCGGCCACGCGGCGCCGGCAGCACCGCGGTGACGGTCACATCGGTGTCGTAGTCCTTGGCCGGGATGTAACGACCCTGGGCGGTGAAATTGCCCATGTCGCTGTCCACCACCAGTTTGTGTGCCTGGAACTCGCCATTGGCGATCTCGATGCCGCCGCGCACGCGACTGATGTCGATCACCGGCTCGTTGGCCTGGCTGATGCGGAAGCCGTCGATGGCGATGGCATCGGCCTGGATCGCCAACGGCATTTCGATCTGCGGCAGCGAATCCGGCCACGACGGCAGCTTGAACGGCTCGTCACTCTTGGCCAGGTTCAACGTCGCGTTGGTCAGCTCCAGCTTGTCCAGCAGCAGCTTGCGGCCCAGCAGCGGGCGCAGGTCCGGCTCCAGATGGGCGCGCTCGGCGTGGAAATGGATGTCGTCGTAGCGGAAGTCGACGTTGTACAGGGTCAGCGGACCGGCCACCGGGCCGTCCACCTTGTCCCAGGTGAAGCTGGCGCCCACCGGCAGCCGTGCCACCACCTGCGCCAGCAGCACGTCACGGCCGGCCACGGTCTGCAGCAGCCAGTACACCGCCAGCAGGGCCAGCAGCACCAGGCCCAGCACGCCCACACCGGACCAGGCCCAGAAGCGGCGGCGGCGGTAGAAGCGCACGCGCGGCGGCGTGGTCGGGTTCGGAGTGGGTGCGGGCGTACTCACAGGTCCGCTCCGATGTTGAGGTACAGCTGGAACTGCGAATCCGGGTTGTTCAAGCCATGCGCGATATCCACGCGCACCGGGCCCACCGGCGATTTCCAGCGCACGCCGAAGCCGACGCCGGTATGCAGATCGATGGTGTTGTCGAAGGCGCTGCCGGTATCGACGAACACCGCCGCACCCCAAGGGCCACCATTGAAATAGTGCTCGTACTCGGCCGAGCCGATCACCAGGTTCTTGGCGCCCAGCGCGTACTTGTCCGGTGCCGGGGTCCGCGGGCCCACCTCGCGATAGGCATAGCCGCGGATGCTGCGGTCACCACCGGCGAAGTAGCGCAGGCTGGGCGGCATCGCCACCAGATCACTGGTCCAGGTGGTGCCACCCTCGCCGCGCAGGATCAGGCGGTTGCTTTCGCCCACCGGGATGTACCAGCGCAGCACGGCATTGGCCTGCACGAAGCTGGTGTCCGAACCGGCACCCTCAACGCCGGCACGCATCGTCGCAGTACCGCTGATGCCCTTGCGCGGGAACAGTTCGTCATCGACGTTGACGTAGTCGGCGACCATCTGCGGGTACACCAGCGTCGAGGTGTTGTAGACCGCGTCGGTGAATTCGGTGCCGGAGGCATAGCGCCAGCGCTCGCGCAGCGCGTTGATCGAGGCGATCGCGGTCCAGTGTTCGTTGATCTCGCCGCTGCGGCTGGCGATCAGCTTGAAGTTGCGCAGGTCGATGTAGTCGGTCTGCTCGTCGTAGGCGCTGGCAGCGAAGGTGTACCAGCCATCAAGCCAGTTGAAGGCCGGAATGCGGTAGCTGGTGACCAGGCTCTTGCGCTTCTGCGCATAGTCCAGCTGCGTGTTCATCTTGTGGCCGCGGTTGTTCAGCCACCGCCGTTCGATGCCACCGCGCACACCCGGGCCACTTTCGCTGCCGTAGCTCAGACCCGCGGTGTAGATGGTGCGCTTGGCACGGGTCAGCTTCACATCCACCGGCACTTCGCCGTTCGCATCGGCCTGGTCGGGCCGCGGCTGGATGTCGATCACGCTGAAGTAGTCCAGCTTGGTCAGCGACTCGCGCAGCCGGTCCAGCTTGCCCTCGTGGAAGTAGCTGCCCTGTTCCCAGTACACCAGCGGATCGAACAGCTTGTCGACGAAGTAGTCCTGCTCGAAACGCACCGGTCCCATGTTGTAGCGGCGGCCGCTGTCCCAGGTCAGGTCGATGTCGGCGGCGTTGTCGGCACGGGTGATCTGCACCTGACGCTGGGTGTAGTCGGCATCGAAATAGCCACGTTCGGCCAGGCGACGGGTGACGGTGATCTTGCTGGCTTCGTACTGCGTATGTTCGAAACGCTGGCCCTTGCGCGGCTTGAACGCGGCCAGATCGTCCTGCAGGTACTGGTCGTACATCGCCGGCCCGGTGATGTCGATGTGCTCGCGGCGGACGGTCACCGGGGTGCCCTTGTCGACATGGATCAGCACGCGCACGTGCTCGTCCTCGCGCGGCGCCTCGACCTTGATCACCGGGTTGTAGTACCCGAACGGTTCCAGTGCCTGGCGGGTCTGCCGCTCGGCCTGTGACAGCAGGTACTCCAGGCGCGATTCGCCCTGTTCCTTGCCGATCGTGTCGTACAGCGACAGCGATTCCTGGATGTTCTCGATGATTGCGGCGTCGTCGCCCTTGTCCAATCCCTTGATGTCCACCTTGTCGATGGTGCCGCGCGCGTGGGCCACGGAGGTGGCGGCCAGCGACAGGACCATCAGCGGCAGGGCGTATTTCTTTGGCTGCATGCGGCACAGCATACCGACCGACGGTGACGATGCGAAATGCATCACGTCATTCGGGATCGGTTGTTAAGTGGCGGTCAAAATACGCGCCTTTGTGGCGATCGTCGTGATCGCAGCCGAGGATGCCGGCATCGTGCGCGATGCCGGCAATGACCCCGATGGACATCCGCCAGCGGTGATCCGGTAGTGCCGGCCGCTGGCCGGCAACCCACAGACCGATCCGATGCGCGGTGGCAATGCCAGTAGATCCACGCCATGCGTGGATGGGCCGCCAATCAGCTCGACAGATGCTCGATCGCCGCGACCTTGCCCAGCCGCTCACCCAGCATCGTCAGCAGCGCCAGGCGGTTGCCACGCAGCGCCGGATCCTCGGCATTGACCATCACGCCATCGAAGAACGCGTCGACCTGCGGGCGCAGGCGTGCCAGGCGCGCCAGCACAGCCACATAGTCCTTGTGCTGCAGGCTGGCGCCGGTGTCGTCGATGGCCGCGGTGACCGCTTCAGCCAGCGCGCGCTCGGCATCTTCCTGCAGCAGCGCCGGGTCGATCTGGGCCGGGATGTCGCCTTCGGCCTTGCGGAGGATGTTGCGGATGCGCTTGTTGGCCGCAGCCAGCGCCTCGGCTTCCGGCAGCGCGGCGAAGGTGCCGATCGCATCCAGGCGGCGGTCGAAGTCGTACAGCGAGGCCGGCTTCAGCTCGGCGACCGCGTTGAAGTGCGTGGCCGGCACGCCCTTGTCGGCGTAGTAGCCCTTCAGGCGGTCGAGGATGAAGTCGTACAGCTCGCCGACATCGGCCTGCACGTTGCGCGCGGCCAGGCCGGCGTTGGCGCTGGCCAGCAGCGCGCGCAGGTCCAGCTCGAAGCCGCTTTCGATGATCGTGCGGGCCAGGCCCAGCGCGTTGCGGCGCAGGGCGAACGGGTCCTTGTTGCCGGTCGGCTTCAGGCCAGCGGCGAAGCCACCGGCCAGCGTGTCGACACGTTCAGCAATCGCCAGCACCTTGCCCAGCGGCGACAGCGCGATGTCGTCACCGCCGAAGCGCGGCTGGTAGGCCTCGTCGATGGCCAGCGCTACCCCCTGCGATTCACCACCGGCCACGGCGTAGTGGCGGCCGGCGATGCCCTGCAGTTCCGGGAATTCGTTGACCATGCGCGACTGCAGGTCGTTCTTGGCCAACTGCGCGGCCCGCTTGGCCTGCGCGGCGTCGGCGCCGACCTGGGGGGCGATCACTTCGGCCAGAGCGGCCACGCGCGCCACCTTGTCGGCCACGCTGCCCAGCTTGGCCTGGTAGGTCACCGTCTTCAGGCCGTCGCCCATCGACACCAGGCCCTGCTTCAGGTCCTCGTCGAAGAAGAACTTGGCATCGGCGAAGCGCGGGCGGATCACGCGCTCATAGCCCTTGGCCACTTCGGCCACGTCCTTCGATTCGATGTTGGCGATGCCGATGAACTTCTCGGTCAGGGTGCCAGCGGCATCCAGCACCGGGAAGAACTTCTGGTTGATCTCCATCGTCTCGATCAGCGCTTCCTGCGGCACCGCCAGGAACGCGCGTTCGAAGCTGCACAGCACTGCCGACGGCCATTCGACCAGGTTCACCACCTGTTCCAGATTGTCGTCGGTGATGCGGGCGCTGCCACCGGCCTTGGCCGCAGCGGCCTCGACCTCGGCGACGATGCGCGCGCGGCGCTCGCTCGGGTCGACCAGCACGAAGGCGGCGCGCAGGGCTTCAACGTAGTCCTGCGGCTGGGCCAGCGACACGGCCTGGTCGTGGTGGAAACGATGGCCGCGGCTGACACGGCCGGCCTGCAGGCCGAACAGCTCGGCCTCGACCACGTTGGCACCGTGCAGCAGCACCAGCCAGTGGGCCGGGCGCGCGAAGCCCCAGGCGTGGTCACCCCAGCGCATCGGCTTGGGAATCGGCATCGCCGCGATCGCCTCGCGCAGGATCTCCGGCAGCAGGCTGGCAGTGCTCGCACCCGGGGTCACCGCGCGGTGCACGAAACGCTCACCCTTGTTGTCGGTGGTCTTCTCCAGCGCGGTCCAGTCGATCCCGGCCTTGGCGGCGAAGCCCTGCAGGGCCTTGGTCGGCTGGCCTTCGGCGTCCAGCGCGATGTTCAGGTACGGGCCCAGCACTTCGCTGTGCTGTTCCGGCTGCTCCAGGCCGACGCCCGGCAGCAGCACGGCCAGGCGGCGCGGGGTCGACAGCGGGCGCGCATCGCCCAGTTCCAGCGCGACGCCGCGCTTGCGCAGGCCTTCGACGACACCGTCGAAGAACGCCTGGGCCAGGCCCGGCAGCGCCTTGACCGGCAGCTCCTCGGTGCCCAGTTCGATCAGCAGGGGGGACAGTTGGCTCATCGGTTCGATCCTGTGGTGGGGGCGCAGCGCGCAACGCGTCCGGCGCCCCGGGTAGTGGGTGAAAAGCGGGTCGGTGCAGGAAGGCCGTCAGGCCTTCTTCGCACCCGGGAAGCCCAGCTTCTCGCGCTGCTCGTAGTACGCCTTGGCCACCGCCTGGGCCAGCGCGCGCACGCGCAGGATGTAGCGCTGGCGCTCGGTCACGCTGATCGCGCGGCGCGCGTCCAGCAGGTTGAAGGTGTGGCTGGCCTTCATCACCTGCTCGTAGGCCGGCAGCGGCAGGTTCACTTCCACCAGCTTCTGCGCTTCACGCTCGCAGGCATCGAAGCGGTGGAACATCTCTTCCACGTCGGCGTATTCGAAGTTGTAGGTGCTCTGCTCCACCTCGTTCTGGTGGTAGACGTCGCCGTAGGTCACCGGCTGGCCGTCCGGGCCGTAGGTCCAGACCAGGTCGTAGACGTTGTCGCAGTTCTGCAGGTACATGCACAGGCGCTCGAGACCATAGGTGATCTCGCCCAGCACCGGGCGGCACTCCAGGCCACCGGCCTGCTGGAAGTAGGTGAACTGGGTCACCTCCATGCCGTTGAGCCAGACTTCCCAGCCCAGGCCCCAGGCGCCCAGCGTCGGCGATTCCCAGTTGTCCTCGACGAAGCGCAGGTCGTGCACCAGCGGATCGATGCCCAGTGCCTTCAGCGAATCCAGGTACAGCTGCTGGATGTTGTCCGGCGCCGGCTTCATCGCCACCTGGTACTGGTAGTAGCGCTGCAGACGGTTCGGGTTCTCGCCGTAGCGGCCGTCGGTCGGGCGGCGCGAGGGCTGCACGTAGGCCGCGTTCCAGCTCTCCGGACCGATCGCACGCAGGAAGGTGGCCGGGTGGAAGGTACCGGCGCCCACCTCCAGGTCGAGCGGCTGGATAAGCACGCAGCCCTGCTGGGCCCAGAACTGGTTCAGGGTCTGGATCAGGCCCTGGAAGGTGATCGGAACGGTCGGGGTCGCGGACATGCGTACGAGTCTTGGCCGGCAAGGGGGTGCGCTAGTATAACGGCCGACCTGCGGGGCATTCCGTACCCGGGAGGAGCAGGCAGATGGAACATCGGCTGCCGGTGGGCACGCCCGGCGAGGCTGGCCGCGTACCGCTGCCGTGGGGACGGCTGCAGTTCGAGCAGATTGCCGCGGCCCTGATCGCCGATGGCCTGGTGGCCGAGCAGGACCGCGAGCGCATGCGCTTTTCCGCGCAAGGCGCACGCAACGCCAGTGAAGTGCACCCGCTGGTGCTGCTGTCCAACCTCAAGCTGGCCGCCAACGGCGGTGGCGAACTGACCCTGGAGCGCCTCACCGAGTGGCTGGCGCAGCGCACCGGCAGCCGCTACCTGCGCATCGACCCGACCCGGGTCGACGTTGCCGCGGTCACCGCGCTGGTCTCCCATGCCTACGCGCGCCGCCACCGTTTCCTGCCGTTGGCGGTGGATGCCGAGCGCGTGCTGGTGGCCACCAGCGAGCCACTGGTGCAGGAATGGCGCCGCGACCTGCAGCACCTGACCCGGCGCCGCATCGAACTGGCGGTGGTCAACCCGCTGGACCTGCACCGCTACACCATGGAGTTCTACGGGGTGACCCGTTCGGTGCGCGGCGCCCGTGGCGACGTGCGTGGCGAAGCCAATACCACCCTGCCCAGCTTCGAACAGCTGGTGGAGCTGGGCCGCACCGGCGACGTCAATGCCGACGACCAGCACATCGTGCATATCGTGGACTGGCTGCTGCAGTACGCCTACGAGCAGCGCGCGTCGGACATCCACCTGGAGCCGCGCCGCGAAATGGGGCGCATGCGCTTCCGCATCGACGGCGTGCTGCACAAGGTGTTCGAGGTACCGCCGGCGGTGATGACCGCGGTGGTCAGCCGCATCAAGGTGCTCGGCCGCATGGACCTGGCCGAGCGCCGGCGCCCGCAGGATGGCCGCATCAAGACCCGTTCGCCGGGTGGCCGTGAGGTCGAGATGCGCCTGTCGACCATGCCCACCGCCTTCGGCGAAAAGTGCGTGATGCGTATCTTCGACCCCGATGCCGCGTTCAAGAGCATCGACCAGCTCGGTTTCAGCCCGCAGGAGGCGGCGGGCTGGAATGCACTGGTCGAACGCCCGCACGGCATCGTGCTGGTCACCGGCCCGACCGGCTCGGGCAAGACCACCACCCTGTATTCCACGCTGAAGCGCCTGGCCACGCCGGACGTGAACGTGTGCACGGTGGAGGACCCGATCGAGATGATCGCGCCCGAGTTCAACCAGATGCAGGTGCAGACCAACATCGACCTGGATTTCGCCAGCGGCGTGCGCACCCTGCTGCGGCAGGACCCGGACATCATCATGATCGGCGAGATCCGCGACCTGGAAACCGCGCAGATGGCGGTGCAGGCCTCGCTGACCGGCCACCTGGTGCTGTCCACCCTGCATACCAACGACGCGCCCTCGGCGGTAACCCGCCTGCTCGACCTGGGCGTGCCGCACTACCTGCTGGCCAGCACCCTCAACGGCATCCTCGCCCAGCGACTGGTGCGCACGCTGTGCCCGCACTGCAAGCAGCCGCACAGCCTCGGCGCCGCCGACTGGGCGGTGCTGGCTGATAGCCATGCCGCATATCCAGATGCCGCCACGCCCTGTCGGCCGGTCGGTTGCCTGGAGTGCCGGCGCACCGGATTCCTCGGCCGCATCGGCCTGTATGAGTTGCTGCCATTGGGTTCGCGGCTGCGCGGGCAGATCCGCGCCGACATGGATCTGGCCGGTTTCAGCCGGGCTGCGCGGGCTGAAGGGCTGCGAACCCTGCGCCAGGCCGGGCTTGAAAAGGTGGCGCAGGGGCTGACTACAATCGAGGAAGTCCTGTCAGTGCTGCCGCCCCCGGATGAACCCAGCCCCGTTCCTGATCCTTGAAACCGGCCGCCCGGTACCCTCGCTGCGCCGCTACGGGCGCTTTCCGCACTGGATCCGCGTCGCCGCCGGGCTGGAAGAGCACGAGACGGTGGTGGTCGATGTCGAACACGGTGGCGCCCTGCCCGACCCACATGCCTTCGCTGGCGTGCTGGTGACCGGCTCGGCCGCCTTCGTCACCGACCACGCCGAGTGGAGCGAGCGCAGCGCCGCATGGCTGCGCCAGACCGCCCACGACGACCTGCCGGTATTCGGCATCTGCTATGGCCATCAGCTGCTGGCGCACGCGCTGGGTGGCGAGGTGGCCTACAACCCGGCCGGGCGCGAGTCCGGCACGATCGAGCTGGAACTGCAGCCGCAGGCCGCGCAGGACCCGCTGTTCCAGGGCCTGCCGCAGCATTTCGCCGCCCATGCCACCCACCTGCAGACCGTGCTGCGCGCCCCGGAAGGTGCCGAAGTGCTGGCACGCTCGCCGCTGGACGGCTGCCACGCCTTCCGCTGGGGCCGCCAGGCGTGGGGCGTGCAGTTCCATCCGGAATTCGCCACCCACCACATGCGCGGCTACGTGCGCGCCCGCGCCGACTGCATCGGCCGCCACGGCGGCTGCGCCCGCAGCATCGAGCGCGCGGTCAGCGCCGCACCACTGGCCCGCCAGCTGTTGCGCCGCTTCGTCCGCCAGGCGCGGCTGTCTTCAGCCCAGCCGGTGGCAAAACAGGGATAATCGGCGGCACGGGCAGCCGCCCGGCCCCCTCCTGTCCTTCCCGGATGTCCATGAAAGAGATTCGCAAGCTGCCGGCCTCGGCGGGCGCCCAGTGGTTGCTGGATACGTTCTCCCTGTACCGGCGTGCGCCGCTGCAGCTGGCCCGGATCGGCCTGACCTGGCTGCTGGTGAGCTGGGTGGTGACCCTGCTGTCGACCTTGATTCCCGGCGCCGCCGGCATGGCAGTACAGCTCATGACCCTGGCCATTTCGCCGATCATGTTCGGCGGCATGCTGTATGCCGTGGGCGAGATCGACGAAGGCCGCCCGGGCCTGGCCTCGCACCTGCTGCAGCCGATCCGCGACCACCGCGTCAGCCACCTGCTGGTGCCGCTGGCGATCCAGGTGCTGGCGGTGCTGCTACTGGGCGCACTGTTGTTCATGATGATCGGCCGCGAGGGCTTCACCGCCTTCAGCGAGGTCATGACCAAGATGGAAGAAATCAGCCGCAGCGGCCAGCAGATCAAGCCGGACGACGCGGCCGCGCTGGTCGCCAACCTGCCGGCCAAGCGCATCGCGCTGTGGATGCTGCTGGTGTTCCTGAGCGCGGTGGCGCTGTCGCTGGCGATGTTCACCCAGCCGGCGCTGGTGGTGTTCGACAAGCAGAGCGGCATGCATGCGCTGCGCCTGAGCCTGCAGGGCTGCATCGAGAACATCGGCGCGATGTTCGTGTTCGCCGCGCTCGGCCTGATCGCCGCGTTCTGCATGTACATCCTGTTCGTGATCGTGATCCAGATCGCGATGCTGATCGGTGGCCCGCTGGCTGCGGCCTTCATCGCCCAGCTGGTGCTGACCACGGTGCTGATGCCGCTGTATGTCGGCGCGGTCTACGCCGCGTGGAAGCAGATGTTCGTGCATCGCGGCAGCCGCGCGGCCCCACCGATCCCGACCACGCCGACCTCAAGCGACGTGTTCCACGCCTGACGGAAAAAGGGGACGGAGGGGATTAAGTCGTTAGCTGCACACACTGGGCATAGACGACTTAATCCCCTCCGTCCCCTTTTTTCTTTCAGGCGGCGGGTTTCTTCACTACCGATGACGGCACCAGCCAGCGTGCGGCGTGGATGCCCAGTTCGTAGAGCAGGCACATCGGAATCGCCAACATCAGCTGCGAGACCACGTCCGGCGGGGTCAGCACTGCGGCCACCACGAAGATGCCGACGATCGCGTAACCGCGGCCTTCCTTGAACTGCTGCGGCGTCACCCAGCCCAGCAGCACCAGGATCACCATTGCCACCGGCAGTTCGAAGCTGCCGCCGAAGGCAAAGAAGATCGCCAGCACGAAGTCCAGGTAGGCGTTCGCATCCGGAGTGATCGCGATCACGTCCGGGCTGAAGGTGGTGAGGAAGTGGAATACCGCCGGCAGCACCAGGAAGTAGGCGAAGGCACAGCCGGCGTAGAACAGCAGCACCGACGACACCAGCAACGGCACCGCCAGGCGCTTCTCGCGCGCATACAGGCCCGGGGCAACGAACGCCCACAGCTGGTACAGCAGCCACGGCACCGCCACGAACAGGGCCACGAAGAAAGTCAGCTTCAGCGGGGCGAAGAACGCACCGGCCGGGTTGGTGGCGATCATCGTCTGCCCGTTCGGCAGCTGCGAGACCAGCGGTTCGGCCAGCGCGTTGTACAGCTTCTGGGTAAACGGCAGCAGCGCCAGCAGCACCACGCCCAGGCCCAGCAATGCGCGCACCAGGCGGCCGCGCAGTTCCACCAGATGTTCGACCAGCGAGCTTTCGCCGAAATCCTGTTCACTCATGGATGACGCTCCGTGCTCTGCGTCGGCGGCGTCGGGCCGGCTTCAGGGGACGTGGCAGGAACGGCCCCTGAAGAAACAGCGCCTTCCGTAGCAGCCGTGGTCGAAACCGGCCCGCCATCCTGTGCCGGCGCTTCGGTCTCGGCCGGCTGGCTCAAATGTGGCGGCAGATCGGCCTGTGCGGGTGTACGCACTTCCTGCACCAGGTCATCGCCCTGCTGCTGGGCCTCCTGCGCTTCGCGACGGATCGCTTCACCGCTGGCGCGCAGCTGGTTCTCGGTGTCCTGCATGCCCTGGCGCACGTCCTGCATCTGCCGCTTGATGTCCTCGGCCTGCAGTTCGCGCTCCAGTTCCTGTTTCACCGAATCCCACTGATTACGGGCACGTCGCACCCACAGGCCGGCGAAGCGGGCCGCCTTGGGCAGGCGCTCGGGACCGAGCACCACCAGGGCGACCACCGCAATCACCAGCAGCTCGCTGAAGCCGATATCAAACACCGCGACCGCTCCGGATCAGCGAGCGTTACGGTCGTGCTCGTCCTGCGCGGCGCGCGAGGCGTCCTGGCTGCGCGATTCATCGCCCAGCTGCGCGTTCGGCTTGTCCTCGTCGCGCATGCCCTTCTTGAATTCCTTGACCGCCGAACCGAGATCCTTGGCGCCACTGGTCAGGCGCTTGGTGCCGAACACCAGCAGGACGATGGCCAGCACGACCAACCAATGCCAGATGCTGAAACTGCCCATAAAGACGCTCGTTACGTTAGTGATCAGGCTGTCGAGCATAGCGCACCGGGTGTTAGCCGGCGCGCGTGACGAAAGTCAGTTTCCGCCCAGCGTTTCCGTGCGGATTTCGCCGTCGTTGACCGGCTGGAAGCCCTGCTGCTGCGGCGGCGGGTTCTGCGGCACGTTCTGCAGCGGTGCGGTAGTGGCTTCGGCCGGGGCGGCCGGCGCTGCCTGAACAGGCGCCGGAGCAACCGCCGGGGCCGCTGCCGGGCGCGGCGCGCTACCGCCGTTGCCGTTGCGGTTGTTGCGCGCGGCGTAGGTGGCCTCTTCCAGGCGGTCGCGGAACGTGACCACATCCATCGACGGCGAACCGGCCGCGCGGCCTTCGAAGATCATGCGCGGCGTGGTGTTGCTGCCGTAGGCGTCCAGATTGGCGGCATCGTCGATCTGCAGCACCGCACCATCCAGAGCGACACCGGCGAACAGGCCGCGGGCGCGCGACCAGGACCAGATTTCGGCCTTCAGCTGGCCGTCGGTGGCGGCGGCGGCATTGCGGCCGACCGGGCCGGCGGCGACACCCGCATCCGCGCCCAGCGTGAACTTGCCGTTGACCAGGTTGTCCAGGCTGCGGTCGTTGCGGAACACCAGCACCACATCGGAGGACTGCACGCCGGCCTGGAAGCCGATGCTGCCGCCGGTGAGCTTCACGAACACCGGATTGGACCAGGCACCGTTGGGCATGCGCACGGACATCAGGCCGTGGCCACGACGACCGCCAATGACCAGACCGGCCTTGATCGTGTCGGGAATGACGATGACCGCGCGGCCTTCGTCGAGCAATTTGTCCGGAATGCCCTGTTCAGGGATTTCCTGGATTTCAGCCAGCACGCGCACGGCATTGCGGGCACGCTGGTCTTCCTGCGGTCCGGCCATGGCCTGGCTGGACAGCAGGCTGGCGGCGATCAGCAGGGCTTGGATCGGGCGACGCATGGCAGGCTCCAGAAGTCAGTCCATAGGAAGATATAGCAAGTGACTGAAATTAGTAGTGTTGTCATGAATCCCCAATGAGCGTTCCCTGCTCACATTGATGCGCGCTATGCCTGCAATCCGAACCCTGCATCCCGGCGCGGCACCGGATCGGCGACAATACCGCTCATGCTCGACGCACCCGATACCGCCGTGCTGGCGGTCAACCTAGGCACGCCCGAGACGCCGACGGCCCCCGCCGTACGCCGTTACCTGGCTGAATTCCTGTCCGACCCCCGCGTGGTCTCGATCCCGGCACTGCTGTGGCAGCCGTTGCTGCGCGGACTGATCCTGCCGCTGCGCAGCAGCCGTTCAGCGGCCAAGTACGCCCAGGTCTGGCTGCCGGAGGGCTCTCCGCTGATGGTGCATACGCGCCAGCTGGCGCAGGCCATGCAAGCGCTGTTGCCGACCCTGACGGTGCGCCATGCAATGCGCTATGGCGAACCAGCGCTGGCCAGGGAACTCGACCGGCTGGCGGCCGACGGTGCGCGCCGCATCGTGGTGCTGCCGCTGTACCCGCAGTACTCCACCACCACCACCGCCTCGGTCGAAGACCGCGTCGATGACTGGCAGCGCCGCAATCCGGGCGTGACCGTCAGCCTGGTGCGCGACTATTCGGTCGATCCGGGCTGGGTCGACGCCGTTGCCGGCTCGATCCGCCGCTACTGGGAACAGCACGGTCGTGGCCAGAAACTGATGTTCTCCTTCCACGGCATTCCGCAGCGTCTGGCCGATGCCGGCGATCCGTATCCGCAGCGCTGCGAGGCCAGTGCGCAGGCCATCGCCAAGGCGCTGGAGCTGGGCAGGGACGACTGGCAGATGGGCTATCAGTCGCGCTTCGGCCGCGAGCGGTGGCTGCAGCCGTATGCCGAGCCCAGCCTGTGGGCGCTGGCCGAATCCGGCGTGAAGCAGATCGACGTGGTGTGTCCGGGCTTCGCCACCGACTGTCTGGAGACGCTGGAAGAAGTGGCACTGGGCTTCACCGAAACACTGGCCGAGCGCGGCGCGACGATGCGCTACATCCCCTGCCTCAACGCCGAACCGGAGCACGCGCGTGCGCTGGCACGGCTGGCCGTGGCGTCACTGGCATGAGCCTGCAGCCGTTTGAACTCGAGGTCGGTGGCGCGCGCGTCGCCGGCCTGCGCAACTACGGTGATGGCCCGCGCGTGCTGGCCCTGCATGGCTGGCTCGACAACGCGGCCAGCTTCGTGCCGCTGGCGCCGCATCTGTCGTCGTTGCAGCTGGTGGCCATCGACCTGCCCGGCCACGGCCACAGCGCGCATCTGCCGGCCGGTGCCAGCTACACCACGGCCGCCGCCATCTGTCACGTACTCGACGTCGCCGACGCGCTGGGCTGGGACCGTTTCAGCCTGCTTGGCCATTCGATGGGCGCCGGCATCGCCAGCCTCACCGCCTCGGTCAGCGACCGTGTCGAACGGCTGGTGGCGATCGAAGCACTCGGCGGCCTGCGTGGTCCTGAGGAAGAAACCGCCAACCGCCTGCGCGAACATGTAAATGCCACACGCGCACTGGCACGCAAGCAGCTGCGCGTGTTCCCCGACCTCGCCGCGCCGATCCGCGCGCGGATGATGACCAACCAGCTCAGCGAGCGCTGTGCACGGCTGCTGGTCGAGCGCGGCGTGGAGCCGGTCGAAGGTGGTTACCGCTGGTGCAGCGACCCGCGCCTGATGCTGCCCACTGCGATCCGCCTCAGCGAAGGCCAGATCGACAACCTGCTGCAGGCCATCGCCTGCCCGACGCAGGTGATCTACGCCACACCTGCGCAGTCGTACTATCCCGAGCCGATGCGCAGCGATCGCCTGCAGCACCTGCGCGATGGCCGTCTGGCGGTGTTTGCCGGCAACCATCACCTGCACATGGAAGACCCGGAACAGATCGCGGGCGTGATCCTGCACTTCTTCAGCAACGGCAACGCCGGCTGAGCAAACGTATCCGCGCGCTTCACTCCGCGCGTTTGCGGCCGATACATCAGTTGCGGGCCCCTGCGTCCGCAGCACGCAGGTCCGGTCGGGCCTGCGGCGTGTGTCTGGTTCTGCAAGGAAGTCCGCATGCCCGCTCTGCTGCACCGTCACCCACAGGATGTGGCCACGGTGTCCCGTCTCCGCGTCGCTGATCGCGCCGCATTCCCCGAATTCCCGGCTCGCGCCCTGCACACGCACTCCTGCGTGTGCCGCGGCGTGGCTGTTGTCGTTTGCTGATCCAGGAGTCGCCGATGTCCGTTGCATCTTCCCGTCCCCCCGATACCGCCCGCATGCCGCATCTGCAGCAGCTCGCGCACCGCGCTGACCGTCGACTGCTGATCGGCAGCGCGGCGTTGGCTGTGGCTGGCCTCGTGCTCGCCCTGCGTGGGCCCCACGTACCGGGCGCTGCGTTGGCCGCGGCCGCCGTACTGCCCGCCCTCTGGCTGGCCGGTCCACAGGCGGGCCGGGCCGTCGCCCGCAATGGCCAGGCATTGCTGTTGTCGCTGCAGCTGGCCTTGTTGTGCGCGATCGTCAGCCTGTCACCGGCATTGCCGATTGCGCTGTTGCTGGGCGTGCTGCTCAGCCACCGCGATCGCCTGCCGGTATGGCTGGCCGGTGGTGTTGGCACCCTCGCCCTGCTGGTACCGCTGCTGCACGGCGCAGCCGTGGGACCGACGTTGCTGCAGGCGGGCCTGTTCGCCAGCCTGACCGTGTTCCTCGGCCAGGTCGCGCTGCGCCTGCGCCAGCAGACCGAGGCGCTTGGCCACGGCCCACGCCGCCTGGCGGCACTGGCGCGCGATATCGCGACGGGCACCGATCTGAGCGCACATGCGGATACCGCGGCCTATGCACCCGGTTCGCTGGCCCATGCACTGGCCGATACCGCCCGCCACGTACAGGCGCAGCGTGGGCGCGAGGCTGACGCGCATGCCGAGAATGCGCAGATCCGCCAGGCGCTCGACGCCTCGCGCACCGCGATGATGATTGCCGACAACGACCACGTGATCCGTTACGTGAACCGCTCGGTGGTGGCCCTGCTGCGCAACCAGCAGGCAACACTGCGCCAGGCCTTCCCCGACTTCGACGCCGAGCGCCTGGTCGGCAGCAGCATCCACCGCTTCCACGCCAACCCGGACCGCATCCGCGCGATCCTCAATGGCCTGCAGGTCACGCACAACGGCAAGGTGCAGATCGGCCCGGTGCACTTCGCGCAGGTGGTCACCCCGGTGTTCGATGCGCAGGGCGTGCGCCTGGGCTTCGCCGTGGAATGGCATGACCGCACCCATGAACTCTCGCTGGAAAACGCCGTGGCCGGCATCGTCGCTGCGGCAGCGGCCGGTGATCTCGACCAGCGCCTGCAGGCCACTGAAGGTGCCAGTTTCCTCGATGGGCTGACCGGTGGCATCAACCAGCTGCTCGATACGCTCGGCAGCACCGTCAACGAAGTGCGGCAGATGCTCTCGGCACTGGCCAATGGCGATCTGGACCGGCGCATGCACGGCGAGTATCACGGTGCTTTCGCTGCCATCCAGCGCGATGCGAATGCCACGGCCGGTCAGTTGGCACGCATGGTCGGTCGCATCCAGGAATGTGCGGCGTCGATCAGTACCGCCGCCAGCGAGATTGCCGCCGGCAACGGCGCGTTGTCCGAGCGCAGCGAGCGCCAGGCCGCGCACCTGCAGGAGACCGCAGCGTCGATGGAGGAACTCACCGCCACCGTGCGCCAGAACGCCGCCCACGCGCGTGAGGCCAGTGCGTTGGCAGCTTCCACGCAGAGCGCTGCCAGTGACGGCAACACGGCCATGCAGCGGGTGGTGAATACCATGCAGGCCATCGAAGGTGCTTCGAAGCGGATCGGCGACATCACCGGCGTCATCGACGGCATTGCCTTCCAGACCAATATCCTGGCCTTGAACGCAGCCGTGGAGGCGGCACGCGCCGGCGAACAGGGCCGAGGCTTCGCGGTCGTGGCCAGCGAGGTGCGGGTACTGGCGCAGCGCTCTGCGGCGGCGGCCCAGGAGATCAAGAAGCTGATCGACGAAGCCGGCCGCCAGGTGGGTGAGGGTGCCCAGCTGGTAGCTGACGCCGGCCAACGCATGCAGGGCATTGTTGGCGGCGTGGAGGATGTCAGCCACCTGATGCGCGAGATTTCCGCGGCGTCGCAGGAGCAGTCGATCGGCATTGAGCAGATCAACCAGACCGTAGTGCAGATGGATCAGGCCACACAGCAGAATGCCGCGCTGGTGGAGGAAGCCACCGCGGCCGCACGCGAGCTGCAATCGCAGGCGGGTACGCTTACCGAGGCGGTGTCGGTGTTCCGCCAGCAGGAACCGCACGAGGTCTCGCAGGCCGCCTGATCCGGGCCTTCAGTTCGATCCTGATCAAGACGGCGCCCGCAGGGCGCCGTCTTTTTGTTGCGTAGGCCTTGCTGCCAGTAGCTGCCAACCTTGGTTGGCGCCGTGGTTCCTCACGAAGGGCATCCACGCATGGCGTGGATCTACTGGTAGTGCCGGCCGCTGGTCGGCAATCACAGCCACGCGCACTGTCTGGGCCTGCTGCCGGGGTTGGCACCGATCTTTGCAGGGACAGCCCATCCACGCACGGCGTGGATCTACTGTGGGTCCGCATGCCCTCGGTAGACGCCAACCTTGGTTGGCGCTGTGGCTGCCCGCGGAGAATATCCGCGTATGGCCTGGATCTAACGGGCGATGTAACGCCATCGGGTTGCCGGCCAGCGGCCGGCACTACCCGCATTTCGCGCGCACAAAGAAAAACCCCGCTGCGTGAGCAGCGGGGTTTTTGGGTGTAAACCCTGGCGATGACCTACTCTCGCATGGCTTGAGCCACACTACCATCGGCGCAGCTGCGTTTCACTTCCGAGTTCGGGATGGGATCGGGTGGTTCCACAGCGCTAATTTCACCAGGGAGGCGGTTGGAGCGTCGCCATCCGATACAACTGGATAAGGCGCCTGCCTCTCGTAGTTCTTGTGACGTAGCGTGCACTTGGATGCTCTTACGACGTTGTCGTAAAGCCAAGGCAACTTGAGGTTATATGGTCAAGCCTCTCGGATCATTAGTATCAGTTAGCTCAATACATTGCTGTACTTACACACCTGACCTATCAACCACGTAGTCTACATGGTTCCTTCAGGGGGCTTGTGCCCCGGGAGATCTCATCTTGAGGCGCGCTTCCCGCTTAGATGCTTTCAGCGGTTATCGCTTCCGAACATAGCTACCCGGCAATGCCACTGGCGTGACAACCGGAACACCAGAGGTTCGTCCACTCCGGTCCTCTCGTACTAGGAGCAGCCCCTCTCAAATCTCCAACGCCCATGGCAGATAGGGACCGAACTGTCTCACGACGTTCTGAACCCAGCTCGCGTACCACTTTAAATGGCGAACAGCCATACCCTTGGGACCGACTACAGCCCCAGGATGTGATGAGCCGACATCGAGGTGCCAAACACCGCCGTCGATATGAACTCTTGGGCGGTATCAGCCTGTTATCCCCGGAGTACCTTTTATCCGTTGAGCGATGGCCCTTCCATACAGAACCACCGGATCACTAAGTCCTAGTTTCCTACCTGCTTGATCCGTCGATCTTGCAGTCAAGCACGCTTATGCCTTTGCACACAGTGCGCGATGTCCGACCGCGCTGAGCGTACCTTCGAGCTCCTCCGTTACTCTTTAGGAGGAGACCGCCCCAGTCAAACTACCCACCATACACGGTCCCCGACCCAGATAATGGGCCCAGGTTAGAACGTCAAGCACGACAGGGTGGTATTTCAAGGATGGCTCCGCCACAGCTAGCGCCATGGTTTCATAGCCTCCCACCTATCCTACACAGACGAACTCAACGTTCAGTGTAAAGCTATAGTAAAGGTTCACGGGGTCTTTCCGTCTTGCCACGGGAACGCTGCATCTTCACAGCGATTTCAATTTCACTGAGTCTCGGGTGGAGACAGCGCCGCTGTCGTTACGCCATTCGTGCAGGTCGGAACTTACCCGACAAGGAATTTCGCTACCTTAGGACCGTTATAGTTACGGCCGCCGTTTACTGGGGCTTCGATCAAGAGCTTCGCCTTGCGGCTGACCCCATCAATTAACCTTCCAGCACCGGGCAGGCGTCACACCCTATACGTCCACTTTCGTGTTTGCAGAGTGCTGTGTTTTTGATAAACAGTCGCAGCGGCCTGGTTACTGCGACCCTCTTCAGCTATAGCTCGCACGAGCCACCAAAAAGGGTGCACCTTCTCCCGAAGTTACGGTGCCATGTTGCCTAGTTCCTTCACCCGAGTTCTCTCAAGCGCCTGAGAATTCTCATCCTACCCACCTGTGTCGGTTTACGGTACGGTCTGCGTAAGCTGAAGCTTAGGAGCTTTTCCTGGAAGCGTGGTATCAGTGACTTCGCCATAAAGGCTCGTCTCGGTGCTCGGTCTTAAAGGATCCCGGATTTGCCAAAGATCCAAACCTACCGCCTTTCCCCAGGACAACCAACGCCTGGTACACCTAACCTTCTCCGTCCCTCCATCGCACTTACGCGAGGTGCAGGAATATTAACCTGCTTCCCATCGACTACGACTTTCGTCCTCGCCTTAGGGGCCGACTCACCCTGCGCCGATTAACGTTGCGCAAGGAAACCTTGGGCTTTCGGCGTGCGGGTTTTTCACCCGCATTATCGTTACTCATGTCAGCATTCGCACTTCCGATACCTCCAGCAGACTTCTCAATCCACCTTCAACGGCTTACGGAACGCTCCTCTACCGCGTACATATAAATATGCACACCCCAAGCTTCGGTTCACTGCTTAGCCCCGTTAAATCTTCCCCGCAGACCGACTCGACCAGTGAGCTATTACGCTTTCTTTAAAGGGTGGCTGCTTCTAAGCCAACCTCCTGGCTGTCTGTGCCTTTCCACATGGTTTTCCACTTAGCAGTGAATTTGGGACCTTAGCTGTGGGTCTGGGTTGTTTCCCTTTTCACGACGGACGTTAGCACCCGCCGTGTGTCTCCCATACAGTCCGTCTCGGTATTCGGAGTTTGCAATGGTTTGGTAAGTCGCGATGACCCCCTAGCCATAACAGTGCTCTACCCCCGAGAGGATACATATGAGGCGCTACCTAAATAGCTTTCGAGGAGAACCAGCTATCTCCGGGTTCGATTAGCTTTTCACTCCTAATCACACCTCATCCCCTACCTTTGCAACGGGAGTGGGTTCGGGCCTCCAGTGCGTGTTACCGCACCTTCACCCTGGGCATGACTAGATCACCCGGTTTCGGGTCTACTGCCCGCGACTATGCGCCCTTATCAGACTCGGTTTCCCTTCGCCTCCCCTATACGGTTAAGCTTGCCACGAACAGTAAGTCGCTGACCCATTATACAAAAGGTACGCAGTCACTCCTTGCGGAGCTCCTACTGCTTGTACGCACACGGTTTCAGGTTCTATTTCACTCCCCTCTCCGGGGTTCTTTTCGCCTTTCCCTCACGGTACTGGTTCACTATCGGTCGGTCAGTAGTATTTAGCCTTGGAGGATGGTCCCCCCATGTTCAGACAGGGTTTCACGTGCCCCGCCCTACTCGTCTTCACTGAAATGGCCCTTTCAGATACAGGGCTATCACCTTCTATGGCCGCTCTTTCCAGAGCGTTTTCCTAGAACCAAATCAGCTTAAGGGCTAGTCCGCGTTCGCTCGTCGCTACTTACGGAATCTCGGTTGATTTCTTTTCCTCTGGTTACTTAGATATTTCAGTTCAC
>NZ_CM151177.1:4725000-4727500 GCF_056481995.1 Stenotrophomonas sp. 80084_Sma
GTCTCACCGGAGTGGACGTTGTTGCCGATGCTGCTTCGTCGTTGGACCCGAAGGTCTTTCGTCGTTGCGAGCCGCCTATTATGGCAGGCCTTTCAGCTTTGTCAACAACTTGTTTGAGGAACTTGAAGCTCTTCGTGAAGTTGTTGCCGCAAGTCCAGGTCGAAACCGGGTGCCTGCAAAAAAAGGGAAAACCCCGCTGCGCATGCAGCGGGGTTCTCGGGTGTAAACCCTGGCGATGACCTACTCTCGCATGGCTTGAGCCACACTACCATCGGCGCAGCTGCGTTTCACTTCCGAGTTCGGGATGGGATCGGGTGGTTCCACAGCGCTAATTTCACCAGGGAGGCGGTTGGAGCGTCGCCATCCGATACAGCCGGATAAGGCGCCTGCCTCTCGTAGTTCTTGTGACGTAGCGTGCACTTGGATGCTCTTACGACGCTGTCGTAAAGCCAAGGCAACTTGAGGTTATATGGTCAAGCCTCTCGGATCATTAGTATCAGTTAGCTCAATACATTGCTGTACTTACACACCTGACCTATCAACCACGTAGTCTACATGGTTCCTTCAGGGGGCTTGTGCCCCGGGAGATCTCATCTTGAGGCGCGCTTCCCGCTTAGATGCTTTCAGCGGTTATCGCTTCCGAACATAGCTACCCGGCAATGCCACTGGCGTGACAACCGGAACACCAGAGGTTCGTCCACTCCGGTCCTCTCGTACTAGGAGCAGCCCCTCTCAAATCTCCAACGCCCATGGCAGATAGGGACCGAACTGTCTCACGACGTTCTGAACCCAGCTCGCGTACCACTTTAAATGGCGAACAGCCATACCCTTGGGACCGACTACAGCCCCAGGATGTGATGAGCCGACATCGAGGTGCCAAACACCGCCGTCGATATGAACTCTTGGGCGGTATCAGCCTGTTATCCCCGGAGTACCTTTTATCCGTTGAGCGATGGCCCTTCCATACAGAACCACCGGATCACTAAGTCCTAGTTTCCTACCTGCTTGATCCGTCGATCTTGCAGTCAAGCACGCTTATGCCTTTGCACACAGTGCGCGATGTCCGACCGCGCTGAGCGTACCTTCGAGCTCCTCCGTTACTCTTTAGGAGGAGACCGCCCCAGTCAAACTACCCACCATACACGGTCCCCGACCCAGATAATGGGCCCAGGTTAGAACGTCAAGCACGACAGGGTGGTATTTCAAGGATGGCTCCGCTGCAGCTAGCGCCACAGTTTCATAGCCTCCCACCTATCCTACACAGACGAACTCAACGTTCAGTGTAAAGCTATAGTAAAGGTTCACGGGGTCTTTCCGTCTTGCCACGGGAACGCTGCATCTTCACAGCGATTTCAATTTCACTGAGTCTCGGGTGGAGACAGCGCCGCTGTCGTTACGCCATTCGTGCAGGTCGGAACTTACCCGACAAGGAATTTCGCTACCTTAGGACCGTTATAGTTACGGCCGCCGTTTACTGGGGCTTCGATCAAGAGCTTCGCCTTGCGGCTGACCCCATCAATTAACCTTCCAGCACCGGGCAGGCGTCACACCCTATACGTCCACTTTCGTGTTTGCAGAGTGCTGTGTTTTTGATAAACAGTCGCAGCGGCCTGGTTACTGCGACCCTCTTCAGCTATAGCTCGCACGAGCCACCAAAAAGGGTGCACCTTCTCCCGAAGTTACGGTGCCATGTTGCCTAGTTCCTTCACCCGAGTTCTCTCAAGCGCCTGAGAATTCTCATCCTACCCACCTGTGTCGGTTTACGGTACGGTCTGCGTAAGCTGAAGCTTAGGAGCTTTTCCTGGAAGCGTGGTATCAGTGACTTCGCCATAAAGGCTCGTCTCGGTGCTCGGTCTTAAAGGATCCCGGATTTGCCAAAGATCCAAACCTACCGCCTTTCCCCAGGACAACCAACGCCTGGTACACCTAACCTTCTCCGTCCCTCCATCGCACTTACGCGAGGTGCAGGAATATTAACCTGCTTCCCATCGACTACGACTTTCGTCCTCGCCTTAGGGGCCGACTCACCCTGCGCCGATTAACGTTGCGCAAGGAAACCTTGGGCTTTCGGCGTGCGGGTTTTTCACCCGCATTATCGTTACTCATGTCAGCATTCGCACTTCCGATACCTCCAGCAGACTTCTCAATCCACCTTCAACGGCTTACGGAACGCTCCTCTACCGCGCATAACAAAGTTATGCACCCCAAGCTTCGGTTCACTGCTTAGCCCCGTTAAATCTTCCCCGCAGACCGACTCGACCAGTGAGCTATTACGCTTTCTTTAAAGGGTGGCTGCTTCTAAGCCAACCTCCTGGCTGTCTGTGCCTTTCCACATGGTTTTCCACTTAGCAGTGAATTTGGGACCTTAGCTGTGGGTCTGGGTTGTTTCCCTTTTCACGACGGACGTTAGCACCCGCCGTGTGTCTCCCATACAGTCCGTCTCGGTATTCGGAGTTTGCAATGGTTTGGTAAGTCGCGATGACCCCCTAGCCATAACAGT
>NZ_CM151177.1:4732500-4789612 GCF_056481995.1 Stenotrophomonas sp. 80084_Sma
TCAGCAGCAGCAGGCCAGCCCACATCGCCGCCAGGCGGTACATCTTGCGGTACATCATCCAGATCAGGCCGAGCAGGAAGGCCGGCCAGTGCCAGGTGCCACTGCCCGTGGCGATGCCCTGATCCAGCCGCCAGCGCTGGCGATAGATCGGGAAGTTGCCACCGACCACGCTGGCGTACAAGGCCATCTCGCCCTCCAGCCCGGCAGCCGCAGCCACATCCGGTGCAGCGACCGGCGCACGATAGGGGTCGGACGGATCGCCGACACTCGACGCGATGCCCTCAGCCGCGGGCGCTGCGTCGATATCCAGGACCGGAGCCACCTCGACCTGCGTTGAGGCCTGATCCAGCTCCGCCAACGGCCGCCACGAGGGCATGCCCTCGCACCAGAGCAGCGTTCGCGCCGTGACCGTCCCTTCCCGCTGCAGCTGGCGAAGACCGGCCAGATCCACCGGCCCACTGCTCTGCCTGCCATTGGCGTACCACCATTGTGCTTCCTGCATGTTTTCCGTCCTTGCTACTGCATCGACAAACTGAAACCGCTGCCAGCGCCTACAGCGCGGTACTGGCCAGGGTCTGCACCAGTTGATGGCGCTCACCCGGCGCAAGCGTAATCTGCTCCGGGCCTGCGTTGGCCACTTCCAGGCAAACGTAATCGTGCCAGCCATCGCCGACATCGGCCATTTTCGCTGCCGCCTCCGCACCGGGATTCCAGGCCACCAGCGTCTGGCTGCCTTCGCTGCGGATCTCGATCCGCCGCTGCAGTACGGGATCACGCAGCACGTAATGGCCGCCGGCACCGGTATAGATGCGATCGCTGCGACCGGGGTCACGCGGATCGCGCAATGACCACGGTCCCTGTTGCAGGCGAAGCTGCGCATAGTCCTCGTACTTGTCCAGGTACTGCAGGCCGTCGAGGCCCTCGACCTCGACCTGGTTGGCATCGCCCACCCGGAAATAGCTGTGCAGGGCCTGGGTGAAGGTCACCGGCGAGGTTCCGGTGTTTTCGGTGACGAGCTGCTGACGCAGCTGGCGGCCGATGCGCAACTGCATCTGCAGGCGCAGGCCGGGATCGGCGCAGGGTGCAGGTGCCAACTGCAGCTCGACCTCACCGTCATCGCTCTGGCTGGCCTGCAGAAGCTCCCAACGCGCGGTGCGCACCAGGCCATGCGCGGGCACATCATTGTTCTGGCCCTGGCGGCCGAACCACGGCCAGCACACCGGGACGCCACCGCGGATGGGCGTGGGCAGCTCGGCGCGCGTGGGCGAAAGCCACAGTACATCGGGCTGCCCATCGGGAATGAACGACAGCAGCTGTCCGCCGAACACGCTGATGACCGCCGTCGCGCTGGGGGTGCGCACGTGCCAGGCCTCCAGCCCGTGATACAGGCCGCTGCTGATGTCCGGATCCGACTGCATGCGATGACGCTCCTTGAAGACCGCGGCGATGATGTCGCGGTCAGCGTGCCTGGGGCAAGGCCTTCTGCGCAGCGGGTGCGATGGCGGCCGCCTCTTCCTGCAGCGCGCGCAGGATGCGCTGGCCGGCACGCCCATCGGCATTGGCCCAGCCCAGGCGCTGCTGCTCGGACTGGATCGCGCGACGGGTGGCGGTACCGATCATGCCGTCGGCGGTACCGATGTCGTGGCCACGCGCCAGCAGCAGGGTCTGCAGCTGACGGCGTTCATCGCGGCCGATGCCGGGATCATCGGTCGGCCAGGCGGTGGCCAGCTCATTGCCGCCACGCAGCTGGTCGGCCAGCGTGGCGATCGCCAGCGCATAGCTTTCGGCGGCGTTGTAGCTGTAGATCGCGTCGTAGTTGCGGAACACCAGCAACGCCGGGCCCTTGTTGCCGGCCGGCAGCAGCAGGGCGGCGCGCGCATCCGCCGGCAGGTTGGCCGGAGCCAGCACACTGCCATCCAGCGCGGTCAGGCCCTGCGCACGCCAGTCGGCCAGGGCGCGACGCTGGGTACGTCCGGCCTGGCTGGCGTTGAAGCCAGCGGGAACAAGAACTTCCATGCCCCACGGCTCGCCACTGCGCCAGCCGGCACGCTTGAGGTAGTTGGCAGTGGAGGCCAGCGCATCGGGAATGCTGCCGACCAGATCGCGGCGGCCATCGCCATCACCGTCCACGGCGATGCGTGCGTAGGTGCTGGGCATGAACTGCGTATGCCCGAAGGCACCGGCCCAGGAACCGGTGAGGCCCTGTGCCTGCAGGTCGCCGCGGTCGATCAGCTTGAGCAGTGCCAGCAATTCACCGCGGAAGAAGGGTTGGCGACGGCCGGCGCAGGACAGCGTGGCCAGTGACTGCAGCAGGGGGCGCTTGCCGAACACGCGGCCGTAGTCGCTCTCCACGCCCCAGACCGCGACGATGGTGGCCGGATCGACGCCGTACTGCGCCGACACTCGATCGAGCAGGTCGCGATGCTGCTGCAGCATGGCGCGACCATCAGCCACGCGCTGGCGATCGACCAGCGCGGCCAGGTAGTCCCAGATCGGCGTGGTGAATTCCGGCTGCGCGTCGAGCAGGCCGAGCACGCTGGGGTCCGGGGTGAGGCCGGCGGTGATTTCGTTGAAGCGCTCGGCGCTGATGCCCTGGCTGGCGGCCGTGGCCTGCAGGCCCGAAAGGCAGCGGCTGAAGGCCAGATCGACGCTGGCATCCGGTGCTGCAGGCAGCGCGGGGGGCGAGGCGAGAGCGGCCGCCAGGCCGAGGGTGGTCAGAATGGGCATGGCGTCCTCCGTGTTGCCGTTGCACGGCCATCTTAGGGGTAGCGGTGCTGCAGAACCTGAAGGGGTACCGGCTGGCCGGCCGCCCTAGATGGCACGCAGCAGGCGCAGGCCGTAGGCGGGACTGTCGGCATTCCAGCGCTGCGTGACCTGCAGGCCCGCGTGCTGCAGCAGCGCCTCGAAGCTGTCGTCGGTGTACTTGTGGCTGTACTCCACACGGATCGGTTCGTCGGCGGCGAAGTGGAAGGTGCGGCCGTCCAGATGCATATCCTGCGCCCAGCGGCTGACCAGATCGGTTTCGATGCGCAGCCGCGCGGTGCTGTAGCAGGCACGGTGGTGGAAGCCGTCGAGGTCGAAGTCGCTGCCGATCTCGCGATTGAGCCGGGCCAGCAGGTTGAGAGTGAACGCGGCGGTGACGCCCTGCGCGTCGTTGTAGGCCGCTTCGATCAGAGCCGGGTCCTTGTGCAGATCGATGCCGACCAGGGCCAGGCCGTCGCGGCCCATCGTCTGGCGCATCGCCCGCAGCAGTGCGACCGCGTCTTCGCCTTCAAAGTTGCCCAGCGTGGAACCGGGGAAGAACAGCAGCCGTCGCGCGGGTTCGCGCTCGGGCATGGGAACGGCGACGGGGCGGGTGAAGTCGGCACAGACCGGCAGCATCTCCACCTCCGGCAACGCCGGCGCCAGATGATCGATGCTGGACAGCAGCGCGGCCCGCGAGATTTCAATCGGCGTATAGGCCACCGGGTCGTGAAGTGCGGCCAGCAGCAGCGCGGTCTTGCGTCCGCTGCCGCTGCCCAGCTCCACCACGTGCAGACGCGGGCCAACGCTGCGGGCGATGTCCGGCAGCACACGCTTAAGCAGGGCCAGCTCGGTGCGCGTGGGGTAGTACTCGGGGGTCTGCGTGATCTGCTCGAACAGTCGCGAGCCACGCGCATCGTAGAAGTACTTGGACGGCAGCTGGCGCGGCGTACGTGAGAGTCCGGCCACTACGTCGGAGAGGATCTGCTGCCGCCCGGGGGTGAGATCGGTCAATGCCTGCAGCGCGTCATGCACGGTGCTCATGTGAGGTCCCTGGCCAGGCGCAGCCCGGAGAACTGCCAGCGCGCCGGCGGCATGAAGAAGTTGCGGTAGCTGGCGCGCACATGGCCGCGGGGTGTCGCGCAGCTGCCGCCACGCAGCACCCACTGCCCGCACATGAACTTGCCGTTGTACTCACCGAGGTTGCCGGCGAAGGGACGGAAGCCCGGATAGGCGCCATACGCGCTGTGGGTCCACTCCCAGACATCGCCGAACAGCTGCCGTATTCCACTGCCCTGCGATGCCTGCGGGTGCAGCCGGTCGTCGTCAGCGAAATGGCCGCGCAGCGGCTGCGACGCAGCGGCGGCTTCCCATTCGTACTCGCTGGGCAGGCGCGCGCCGGACCAGCGGGCGCAGGCATCGGCCTCGTAGTAGCTGAGGTGGCAGACCGGCGCGTGCGGATCCAGTTCGCGCCAACCGCCCAGGGTGTACTCGCGCTGCAGGGCGTCATCCCAGTACAGCGGGTGCTGCCAGCCCTCGGCTTCGCGCAGCGCCCAGCCTTCGCTGAGCCACCAGCGCGGTTCGCGATAGCCACCGGCGTCGATGAAGGCCCGATACTCGGCATTGCTGACGGGACGCTCGGCCAATGCGTGCGCGGGGAGCAGCACGCGGTGCGCTGGCGATTCGTTGTCGTAGGCGAACGCGGCCTGCTGCGGCCATGCCGCGGCGCCGACCGTGACGATGCGCTCGGATGATTCGATCCAGCCCTGCGCACTGGCAGCGCTGGTGGCAGGCTGCAGGTCCTCGCGGTAGGCGGGCTGCAATGGGTTGCACCAGAACGCATGCTTGATGTCGGTGAGCAGCAGTTCCTGGTGCTGCTGCTCGTGCTGCAGGCCCAGCTGCAGATGTTGCAGTGCCTGTTCATCGAGATCGCCCGCCGCCAACCGCGATTGCACCTGCGCATCGACCTGCTGGCGGTAGTCTCGCACCTGCTGCAGCGACGGGCGCGACAGCAACCCGCGCTGTGGCCGCGCATGCGCCGGGCCGATGCTCTTGTAGTAGCTGTTGAACAGGTAGTCCCAGCCCGGGTCATGCGCTGGCGCGGTGCCGAAACCCGCCAGCACGAAGCGTTCGAAGAACCAGGTGGTGTGGGCCAGGTGCCATTTGCTCGGGCTGGCGTCAGCCATGCTCTGCAGCATGGCGTCCTCGGCACTGAGCGGCGCGGCCAACTGCAGGCTGCGCGTCCGTACATGGGCGAACTGGCGGGCGAGATCGTGCTGCGGGGCAGCGACGGCGGCGGGTACGCTGTCCATGTGGGCAGCATCGGCGCTGGATGGTGAGTGCGACGTCATGGTTCGGCATCACTTCGTTCACATGGATGAGCCTGCCGCATTCAAGAAGCCACCACGAACGCCGCTAACGGCAATGCTGCGGCCGCGTCGTCACCGCGCTGGAATTCCTGCTTGCCCCTGCATCCGCTCCGCCAGCCTGCGCATTACCTGTTCGTGCTGCCTGCCGTGCTGGTTGCCGTGGTGGTGTGGACCGCATTGGATACCGCAGACGTGGCCAGCCCGGCGCAGCGCATCCTGCCCTGGCTGCTGGCCTGCCTCGGTGCCGGCCTGGCCCTGCTCTACCACCAGGTGCGCACGTTGTGCCTGCTGATGGTTGTGGCGGTGATGTTCGCGCTGCTGCACCAGGACGTCGCTGGCTACCTGCGCAATGGCCATGTCACCACGCTGACACCGCTGCGCTTCCACGCCATCTCGGCCTGGTTGCCGCTGTTGTCTGCCGGCCTTGCGTTGTGGCCGGAGCGCGGACGGCGGCGCCAGGACCTGCTGCTGCGCGGTATTGCCAGCGGCACCGCGGTGATGATCTTCCTGCTGCTAGCCACACAGCAGCCGCGCGGCATGCACGATCTGCTGTCGAACCGTCACTGGGCCTGGATTCCCGCCGACTGGAACGCGCTGGCGCAGCTGCCGGCGCTGCTGTTCCTGCTGGCGACCGCAGCGTTGGGCTGGCAGGCGTGGCGGCATCCTCGGCCACTGCACACGGCGATGCTGCTGGCCCTGCTGTGCCTGTGGTGGATGCTGCCGCGGATCTTCCTGCACCCTGTACTGCTGCCGGCGCTGAGCAGCGCCGCCCTGCTGCTGATGCTGGGCGCGATGCTGCAGGAGTCCTTCCACATGGCCTTCCGCGATGAGTTGACCGGCCTGCCGGGGCGACGGGCATTCAACGAGACCCTGCAGCGGGCACGCGGCACCTACAGCATCGCGATGGTGGACGTGGACCACTTCAAATCATTCAACGACACCCATGGCCACGACACCGGAGACGATGTACTGCGCCTGGTGGCCTCGCGGCTGGCGCGGGTGGGCGACGGTGGCCGTGCATTCCGCTATGGCGGTGAGGAGTTCGCGGTGGTGTTCCTGGACCGCCCTGCGGCGGCCTGCATGGATGCCGTGGAGGCGCTGCGGCAGAGCATCGAGGAGACCCGCATGCAGCTGCGCGACCGCAGCACCCGCAGCCGCGATGACGAAGCCGGCCGCCAGCAGCGCGGACGCGGTGGCAGCGGCCAGGTGGTACAGGTGACAGTGAGCATCGGCCTGGCCGACAGCCATGTGGATCCGCGCCCGATGGCGGTGGTCAAGGCCGCCGACCAGGCGCTGTACGTGGCCAAGGACGGGGGGCGCAACCAGGTGCACGCACATGCCGGCCAGCGCGTGCTGGCCGTGCGTGGCGGCTGAGGCTCAGACCGCGTCGAGGTAGTACCAGCGGCCGTCGATGCGCTGGAAGCGGCTGTGTTCGGTCATCTTGACCGCACTGCCGCCGCCGACGCGATAGCGCGCGGTGAAGCGGACATCGGCGCTATCGGCACCGGTGACGGTGTGCTCGTGCACGGTCAGGCCCAGCCAATGGGTACGCTGGCCGGGTGCTTCATCCAGTGACAGCTCGGCCGGACGCGTGTCCGGGTGCCAGCTCTGGCGCAGGTAGTCAGCCAGACCGCGCACGTAGGCGCTGTAACGCGAACGCATCAGGCGCTCGGCGTCGGGCGCGGCTTCACCGGTGTGGAAACGGCCGCAGCAGGCGGCATAGTCGGCGGGCAGGCCACAGGGACAGGGATCGGCGGGTTTTCGGCTCATGCCGGCATTGTCGCCGGGTTGCGCGGATTGATCCACGCGCGGCACGGGCCAGCTGAAGCAGGACAGGCGTATGCTGTCGCGCCCCCACCTTGATTGATCGCCGTGCTGGAACTGGTTCCCCCTGAGTTGTGGTGGCTGGTGGTGATCGCCTTCATCGCCGGTCTTGTGGATGCCGCCGTGGGTGGCGGTGGCCTGGTGCAGCTGCCCGGCCTGTTCACGGTGCTGCCGCAGCAGACGCCGGCGATGCTGTTCGGTACCAACAAGTTCAGTTCGATGTTCGGCACCGGTGCGGCTGCCTGGCGCTATGCGCGCAACGTGCGCTTCCCGTGGAAGCCGGTGCTGTTCGCGGCCGGCACCGCCTTCATCTTCTCCTTCGCCGGGGCCACCGCGGTGAGCCTGCTGCCCAAGGACGCGGTGCGCCCACTGGTGCTGGTGCTGCTGATCGCGATGCTGGCCTACACGTTGTGGAAAAAGGACTTCGGTGCGCTGCACCGGCCGCAGGAGATCGGCCGCCGCGAGCTGGTGATCGCGCTGGCGATCGGTGCAGCGATCGGCTTCTACGATGGCTTCTTCGGGCCGGGCACCGGCAGCTTCCTGATCTTCCTGTTCGTGCGCTTCTTCGGCCTGGATTTCCTGCGCGCGTCGGCCGCGTCGAAGGTGGTGAACCTGGCGACCAATGTGGCGGCGATCTCGTTCTTCGTGCCGACCGGCAACATCCTTTGGCTGTTCGCGCTGCCGATGGCGGCGGCCAACATCATCGGTTCGGTGGTGGGCACGCGGTTGGCGCTGAAGGGCGGCACGCCGTTCATCCGCAAGCTGTTCGTGGGGCTGGTGGTGGTGCTGATCGCGCGGATGGCGTGGGATACGTTCCGCGGAGCGTGAGTGCGGTTGCCGGCCAGCGGCCGGCACTACCGGGTCATGAACCCCGCCCATGGGTAGTGCCGGCCGCTGGCCGGCATTCCCATTCAATCGGCCGGGTCAGGCCTCCGCTTCTTCCGGTTCGTTGGCCTGCTGGCGGCTGCGCTCGGGCAGCTTCAGGCGCTTGCCTTCTTCGTCGTACTCGATCAGCAGCACGCCGGAGTCGTGGCGGCCGCTGATTTCGACGAAGCAGGCACCGCCGATGAACGGTTCCAGCGTCATCACCGACTTCAGCGGGGTGGCCACCACCATCTGGAAGCCGAAGTTGTCGAAGATGTTCATCGCCAGTGCGGTGAACTCGTTGTCGGCCTTGTCGAAGGCTTCGTCAAGCACGACCGCGGCGTAGCTGGGCAGCTGGCTGTCAGCGCCGCCGAGCTGGTAGCGCAGTGCCGCAGCCAGGCAGGTGGTGGCCAGTTTCTGGCGCTGGCCGCCGGACTTGCCGGCGCCGCTGCGGTAGATCTCGACCTGCTGGCGCGTTTCCGCATCCAGCTCGACGCCGATGAACTCCACGTGCATGCGCACGTCCAGCACCAGTTCGCGCCAGCGCTTGTCTTCGCCTTCCTGTGAACCCAGGCGGTTGACCAGCTGGCGCAGCACGGTGAACTGCGATTCGGCCAGCTCGCGCTGCTCGGTCTGCTGCTGCGACAGCACCTCGCGCAGCTGCAGGTGGAACTCACCGACTTCCGGCAGGCGGCGGTCGCTCAGTTCAATGGTCAGCAGCGTGCCACGGTTGAACGGCACCTGTTCCAGGCTGGCGTTCACCTCGTCCAGGCGCTGGCCGATCGACTTGCGGGCCTCGGCGCTGTGGCGCTGCAGGGCCAGCAGGTTGTTCTTGCTCTGGTTCTGCAGCAGATCGAAGAAGCGCTCTTCGTGCTGCGGCAGGCCGTCGCGCTCCAGGCGTTCGAGGCGGGCGAGGAAGTCCTCGGCCGAGGCCACCGAGACGGTGAAGTCGCCCGATTCCTCCGGCCACTGCTGGATGAAGCGACGGAAGCAACCGATCAGCTGGTTCTCGATGCGGTTGAGGTCCTGCTGCGAGGACGACAGCTGCTCGTTCAGCGCGTTGCTGACCTGGCGCATGTGCGCCTCCAGCGTTTCCAGGCTGAGCGGGCCCTGCTCCTGCAGGCGCTCGGCGAGCCCGGCTTCCTGCTCCTGGGCCAGGCTCGGCAGCACCAGCGCACGGCTCTGCTGGCGGGCGCGGTCGAGGCGATCGCGCTCCTTGACCAGCTGGCCGCGCTCGACGCGGACGTCCTCATAGGTGCGGCGGGACTGCTCGATGTCGGCGCGCACGGCGTCGATCTGCTTGGCCAGCTTGGCCAGATCGGCATTGCCTTCGCGCAGGTCACGCAGGGTGGCCTCGATGTCGCTCAGGCGCTGCTGCGGAGCGGCGATGTCGATCTCGTTCCAGCTGATGCTGACCAGCTCGTGGCAGGCCAGGCGGCGTTCGTTGTCGCGGTCACGCTGGCCGCGCAGGCGCGCGATGTCAGTCTCGCAGCTGGCGATGCGCTTGGCCAGTTCCTGTGCTTCGCGCTCGAAGGCGCCCACCTTGTCGTGGTTGTTGAAGCCGAGGATCCAGCGGCGGCGGTCGCCTACCGCGCTGCGGTCGTCCTTCTCGAAACGGTCGCCCGGATGCTTGACCTGGCCTTCGCGGGTGATGCCGCGGTCGACGTTGCGCAGCTGCTTGGCATCCACGCATTCGTAGTCAAAGCGCTTGCCGAGCTCGCGCCGCAGCCAGCTTTCGAACACATGCTCGCGCAGCTCCAGCTTGTGCAGCAGCGACTTCGCCGACGGCTCGCGCGCGAACGCATCATCGTTGCGGCGCACGCGGTAGTAGGTGAAGCGCATGCCCAGGTGAGTGCGGTTCACCCACTCGGCGACGTCGTTGTAGTGCTTGTCATCGACCAGCAGCGACAGCGCGAAGCCGCCCAGCACACGTTCGATGGCGCCCTGCCAGCCCTGCTCTTCCGAGCGGACCTGGATCAGCTCGCCGACGAACGGCAGCGCCGCTTCGGCGATGCCGGTTTCCTCGGCCAGGCGCGCGCGCAGCTTCTGCATCGGCGCCGGAATGTTGGACGGCGTGCGCTGCATCGCTTCGAGTTCGACGCGTACTTCACCGAAGCGGCGCTCGTCATCGCGCTTGCCGCCGAGGCGATCGCTGATCGCATCGTCCAGTGCCGCCGAGGCACGCTGGCGGTCCTGCAGTTCGTTCTGTGCGCGCTCGACCAGCTCGGCGAAACCATGGGCATCGTCGGGCAGTTCGGCCTGCAGCTGCTGTGCCGCCTCCTGGGCCTGGTCACGCTTGGCCTTGCGGCGGTCGCGCTCGGCTTCGGCGCGGCCCTGCTCGCGCTCCAGTTCCTCGATGCGCTCACCGCCCTGCTGGCGGCGCTGCAGTTCCAGTTCGGCCAGGCGCTCGGTGTGGTTGTCGAGCGCGGCGCGGCGCTGGGCCTCTTCGCCGAGCAGGCCACGGTCACGCACGTCCATCTCGCGCAGGCGCGCTTCGATCAGCGCCTGGCGGCGGCTTTCGCGGAAGCTGTCGACGCCGAGCTTCAGTGCTTCGTCGTCGCCACGCTGGCGGTGCATCTCTTTCAGATCGTTGTAGTAGGCGCGTGCCGGCAACAGGGTTTCCACCTGGCGGCGCGCGGTGACCACGGCCTGGTGCGCGCCATCGAGCTCGGCGAAGTCGCTGACCAGGCGCTCGGCGGCGTCGAAGGTCTTCGGCGTGTCGAGCATGAAGTCGCGCAGGAAGACGTTGAGGTCGCCCAGGTTCTTCGCCGACTGCGTCTTGTGCAGCAGGCGCAGTGCCATCTCGTTGTCGATGCCGAGCAGGTCGCGGAAGCGCTCGGCGTAGCCGGAGAACGTGTCGAAGTGGTGCAGGTCGGACAGCTTCTGCTTGAGCTTGCGCAGGTCCAGGTCGAAGCCGCCGAGATCCTTGGCGATGTCGAACGGACGCTCGGCGATCATGTAGTGCTTGCGCACGTCACCGGCCGAGGTGCCGTTTCCGGAGATCCACAGCAGGCGCACCAGGCTGACCACGCGGCCGTCGCCAGCGCGGTATTCCAGCACCAGTGCAGTCCAGGTCGCACCCTTGCGCAGGTACTGCGTAGCGATTTCACCGGTGCCGCTGTCCTGCTGGTCGGCCCACGCGCCACGCACATAGGACACCAGGTTGCGGTCGCGCCCACTGCGCTCGGCTTCACGCGCGGCGGCGTTGAAGTCGACGATGGCCGGTGGCGTCAGCAGCGCGGACATGGCATCGAGCAGGGTCGACTTTCCCGAGCCGGAACGGCCGACGAACAGGAAGCCGCGCTCGGCGATCGGCACTTCGGTCAGGCCATTGAAGGTGCCCCAGTTGTGCACCTGCAGGCGGCGCATGCGGAACTGCTGCAGGCGCGGGTCCGGCAGGCCTTCGTTGAACAGGGCGGGAGTGTGCTTGGAGATAGCCATGCGATGTTAGGGTCTCTCAGGCCTCGGCGGCCGGGGTTTCGCGCAGCTGGCGGTACACCGCCGAAAGCTGGGACACGTCTTCGGCGGAGAACAGCAGCTTCAGCGCCGGCGAGACTTCGTGGCGGTCTTCCTGGCCGCTGAGGCGGGTCAGGATGTGGTTGTCCTTCATTTTCTGCACCGCCGAGGCGACACGGCGGTTGAAGCCGGCGCGGTCGGTGGACAGGTTCTTCTCGTAGATGGCCAGTGCTTCGGCCATCTCGGCATCGGCCACCACCGCGCGGTTGCCGCGCGCATCGGCCTCGGCCAGCTGCTGGCGCAGATACAGCAGCAGCACCGAGTCGATGAAGGTCAGCGGCGAGGTGCGCAGCAGCACCGGCGCGTCGACGTCTTCGGTATCGGCCTGGCGGGTGAACGCCACGCCGCTGTCGCGATCCAGTACCAGTTCCAGGAACAGGTCGGCCAACGACGAGCGGATGGCGGCTTCGCTGCGGATCAATGCCGGCCACAGCTTGGCGTGGCGCAGCTGGTCGATGCTGGGGCCGATCAGCAGCTGGCACAGCGCGCGGCGCGCATCCAGCGGCAGGCGTCCGGTATCGCCCAGGTAGTACACGTCGTTGCCACGGCGGGGCTGTGCCACGGCCGCCACCGGCTCGGCTTCGTAGGCGTCTTCCGCCACGTCGGCCTGCGCTGCATCGATGGGATCTTCATGCCAGCTCATGGCGTCTCTCCTGGGTGAACCAAACCAGCGGGATGCGGGCGCGACGGATCTGGCCGTCGCCACCACGCCATTCGGCAAGCTCCTGCTCGCCGGCGATCACGTTGCCGAAGCGCGTGCCCAGCGACAGGTAGCCGATGACGCTGCCCAGGCCCTGCGGCGCTTCACGCTGCGACAGCGCCTGGGCAATGCTGAGCCGCGGCTGTGCATCGAGCAGGTCGTGCAGGTCGCGGCGCAGGGTGCGGAAGTCGATTTCGGACGAGGCGACCAGGTCGCCAACGCTTTCCAGGCTGATCGCGGCCGCGTCGTTGTATTCGACGTTGCCATCGACCTGGGCACTGCGCGGATCATGCAGCTTCCACTGCGACCACGAACGCAGGCGGCTGGTGGTCAGCTGCAGGTCGCGGCCGATGCCACGCTGTGCGGGGAACTCGTCGCGCAGCGCCAGCGCTTCGGACTGCGCCTGTTTCAGCAACTGGTTGAGACGGCGCTGTTCCAGGTAGCCACGGCTCTGCACGAAGCCGCGCAGGCTGCGCGCAAAGTTCTGCAGCACGTCGTGCACCTGGCCACCACGCTCGAGCATGGTGCTGGTGAAGCCACGCAGGAAGTTGCGTTCGTTGCGGTCAA
The DNA here is from genome assembly GCF_056481995.1 of Stenotrophomonas sp. 80084_Sma. Lineage (NCBI taxonomy): Bacteria > Pseudomonadati > Pseudomonadota > Gammaproteobacteria > Lysobacterales > Lysobacteraceae > Stenotrophomonas > Stenotrophomonas sp. 80084_Sma. The sequence continues at coordinate 4,745,083 of NZ_CM151177.1, forward strand.
GGCGGCGCGCAAAGCCACGCGCCAGCACCGCTTCCAGCGCGGCATCGAGCTGGGCGCTCTGCTCGGCGTCGTTGAGCAGGCGCCAGAAGGCCTGGAAGCTGCGCCCGGCATCACTCTCGCCGATCACGTCCACGCCTTCGAACAGCTGCGACAGCACGTCGCCGCGCTCGCCCTCGTCGTCGATGATGCGTTCGCGGAAATCGCGGTTGAGCTGTTCGAAGTCGTCGCGCACGCGGCGGAAGTCCTCGGTCAGCTCGTCGGCGAGGCCGATGATCTGGCGCGCACGTTCCAGCGCGCGCTTGCCGTCCAGCGCGATCACACGGCCGGCACCGACACGGGCGATCTCAGCGTCGATGCGGTCACGCTCGTCGCGCAGCGCGGACAGGCGCGCGTCCGGATCGGATTCGGTCTGTGCGGCCAGCTGCGAGAGCTGTTCGATGACCAGCGCCAGGCGGCTTTCGGTGGCGGCCACGCGGGCCTGCTCAAGGCCGTCGGCGAAGCGGATGGCCTGCAGCGCCGCGGTCGACAGTTCGTACTGCTCCTGGTCGGCGCCTTCGGGCAAACGGCGTTCCAGCCAACCCTGGGCCAGCCAGTGCGCGATGTAGGCCTGCGCGGTGCGCGGCAGGTCGCGCGACAGTTCGTCGCCGTTGAGCTGGTCCAGCGCACGTTGCAGGCGCTCGTTGAGCACCGACGACGACAGCGTGCGCTCGCCGTCCATCAGCAGCCCTTGCAGCAGGCCAATGATTTCCGGGGCATGGTCGGCGGCGAGCAGCTTCCACTGGGGCTGTTCGCGCAGATGGCGGTAACGGGAGATGCGTTCGCGGTGCTTCATGCAGCGAAAGGAGTCATGAGGGCTGGCGGGGACGAGCAGCCACGCACGGCTGCCGTGCAGGCAGCCGTGGGCATGCCGGCCACGCGGGGCCAGCGGGGTGCGGGCAAGCGGCTCAGCGCTTGCCGCCCACTTCGATGAAGCGCAGGAACTCGGCGCGGGTACGCGCGTCGTCGCGGAAGCTGCCCAGCATCTTCGAGGTGACCATGCTGACGCCGCGCTTGTGGATGCCGCGGGTGGTCATGCATTCGTGGGCGCCTTCGACGACCACGCCGACACCGATCGGCTGCAGCACATCCTGGATGCACTGGGCGATCTGCGCGGTCATCTTCTCCTGCACCTGGAAACGGCGGGCGTAGGCTTCGACGACACGGGCCAGCTTGCTGATGCCCACCACCTTGCCGGCCGGCAGGTAGCCGACGTGCACGCGGCCGATGATCGGCGCCATGTGGTGCTCGCAGTGGCTTTCGTACTCGATGTCGCGCAGGACGATCAGTTCGTCATAGCCGGCCACTTCCTCGAAGGTCCGCTCCATGTAGGCGCGCGGATCGTCGCGGTAACCGCTGAACCAGTCGCCATAGGCTTCGGCGACACGGCGGGGGGTATCCAGCAGGCCTTCACGGGACGGGTCCTCACCGGCCCAGCGCAGCAGGGTGCGCACGGCATCCTCGGCCTGGTCCTGGGTCACGTCGCCCTGCGGGGCGGCCTTTTCGTTGTTCTTGCTCATTGCGTACAGCGTCCCGATCGGGGGGCGAGCATCGTACCCGACCGGGGGGGGGGGTCGTCCTGTTGGGACGGTTCATCGGGGGGTCGTTGTTGGCGCGTCGTTGCTGTCGGCCTGGAGGGGGGAGGGGGCTGCGCAGGACACGCCGTAAACCCCCCTCCGGGGTCCGGCCCAGCCGCTGGCGGCTGTGCGTTCGAGCGCTTGCGAGGCATGCCTCGCAGGCAAAGCGCCCTCACCCATGGGGGCTCGATGGCGCCATCCATGGCGCCAACGGTCCTGCGCAGCCCCCTCTCCCCCTCCTTGACGGTTTCCTGCGGGCGCGACCGGACCGCCCGAAAGCGGGAGTCAAAAGCGGGGTTCATGGCTCCGGAAGCACCGCGCCGCTGCTGTGGTTTTTCCTGCTTTGGTGGGTGCGGACCTTGGTCCGCACTGCATCTGCTGCTGCCCCACCCGACACCAGGCAGGCGCAACGCTTTCCTCACTACACCCCGCCCATTCAGCAAAAACCATTGATAGGAATGAAATTAGTAGTATCCTATCTATCTCTTATGGACCGACCCCTCGACGAGCGCACCGTGCTGCAGATGCAGCTCAGCTCCGGCCTGCTTTACGCAGGGCGGCAGTGGCAGCGCCTGGCCGACAGCCGGCTCGGCAGCTACGGCATCTCCACCGCCTGCACCATGCCGCTGCTGATGATCGGCCGCTCCGGCGGTGGCATCCGCCAGGTGGCGCTGGCCCAGCAGCTGGGCATGGAGGGTCCTTCCCTGGTGCGCCTGCTGGACAAGCTGTGCGCCAGCGACCTGGTCCGCCGCGAGAGCGACGCCAGCGACCGCCGCGCCAACCTGCTGTGGCTGACCGACGCGGGACACGCGCTGGTCAGCGAGCTGGAAGACCAGTTGATCGGCCTGCGCCAGGACGTGTTCGGCGAGCTTTCCATGGATGAACTGCACGCCGTGCTGAAGGCATGGCGCCTGCTGGCCGAGGCTGCCGACCGCATCACGTAAGAGCGCTGCCCCCGAATACCGCCGCTGCCGTGCACACGCCAGCGGCTTTTGCCCGTTGCTGTTGTTTCGTTGTTCCTCCCCTCCCCCACCTCGCCCCCGCCCCTACCGATGCCCGGTGAATTCAGTCTCCACGGAGTGTTCGTCCCGACCCTGCTCGGGTTGATGTTGTTGGCCTATCTGGTCAACAGCGGCCTGCACGCGCTGCTGCAGCGTGCCGGCGCCTATCGCCATGTATGGCACCCGGCGCTGTTCAACCTGGCGCTGTACGGAATCGTGCTGGGCCTGCTGTTCCACCTCCTGCGTTGGATGCAATCGTGAACAAGATCGTGAAGAAGACCCTGCCGGTGCTGCTCACCAGCGCAGCCGTGATCGTCGCCCTGCTGGTGCTGCGCCAGCTGTGGGTCTATTACATGGATGAGCCATGGACCCGCGATGCCCATGTCGGCGCCGACGTGGTGCAGGTGGCGCCGGACGTATCCGGACTGGTGGAAACGGTGCAGGTGGCCGACAACCAGGCGGTGAAGAAGGGCGACCTGCTGTTCGTGGTCGACCGTGCCCGTTACCGCATCGCGCTGGAGCAGGCCAAGGCCAGCCTGGGCGAGCGCCAGGCCTCGGTGGCACAGCTGCGCCGCGAGATCGGCCGTGACCGCAGCCTGCAGGACCTGGTCGCCGCCGAGGACGCCGAAGTGCGCCGCGCCAAGCTGCAGGCCGCACAGGCCGCGCTGGCCACCGCACAGGCGGCGGTCGACCTGGCCGAGCTCAACCTGGGGCGCACCGAGGTGCGCGCACCGGCTGATGGCCGGGTCAACGACCGCACCATGCGCGTGGGCGACTACGTGGTGGCCGGCAAGCCGGTGCTGGCGCTGCTGGATACCGGCTCGTTCCGCATCGATGGTTACTTCGAGGAAACCCGCCTGCGTGGCGTGGCCCCGGGACAAGCCGTGGACATCCGCCTGATGGGCGAATCGACCCCGCTGCGTGGCCATGTCGAAAGCATCGCCGCCGGCATCGAGGACCGTTACCGCAGCAATGGCAGCACCCTGCTGCCGAACGTGACCCCGGCCTTCGACTGGGTGCGCCTGGCGCAGCGCATCCCGGTGCGCATCGCCATCGACGAAGTACCCAAGGGTGTGGAACTGATCGCCGGCCGCACCGCCACGGTGACCGTGGACACCGGCCGCCATCCGCACAACGACAAGGCCGGCACGGCGCCGACACAGGCGGGCCTGTGAACGCCGCCCTGCCCCGTCTCGGCCTGATCGTCGCGCTGGCCAGCCTGGCCGCGTGCAGGACCGTCGGCCCGGACTATGCATTGCCGGAAGGTTCGGCGTTCAAGCGCCCGCAGGCCAATGCCGCCTTCATCGATACCCAGAACCCGCAGATCGCCGCCAACCAGGCGCTGCCCGACCGCTGGTGGTCGCTGTACAACGACCCGGTGCTGGATGGCCTGATCACCCAGGCGCTGCGTGACAACGTGGAGCTGAAGGCCGCCGATGCGCACCTGCGTCGTGCGGCGGCGGTGTACGAACAGGCGCTGGACGCCGGTGGCTTCGAGTACGAGGCCGAGGCCGGGGTCAGCCGCGCGCAGCTGTCGGCCGAATCGTTCCTGCAGGAACACGAGCTGCCGGTGATCAACCTGGCCGATGGCAAGTTCGCGGTCAGCTACCAGTTCGACCTGTTCGGCAAGCTCAAGCGCGGCGCCGAAGCGGCCCGTGCCGACGAGCAGTCGGTCGCCGCGGCACGCGATCTGGCCCAGGTCAGCGTGGTCGCGCAGGTGGCCGACAGCTATCTGGAAATCTGCCACGCCAACCACGAACTGCACGTGGCCGAGCATTCGCTGCAGCTGCAGCAGCGCAGCCGTACGGTCACCGAGCGCCTGATCGCGGCCGGCCGTGGCACGCCGCCGGAACTGGCCCGCGCCAATGCCCAGGTGGCGCTGCTGGAAGCTGCACTCCCGCCGCTGCAGGCGCAGCGCTCGGCGGCCGCCTATTCGCTGGCCGCGCTGCTGGGGCAGACCCCGGGCCAGCTGCCGGCCGGTGTGATCGACTGCGCGCACGCCCCCGCCCTGGCGCAGCCGCTGCCGGTCGGTGATGGCCGTGCACTGCTGCAGCGTCGCCCGGACGTGCGCCAGGCCGAGCGCAAGCTGGCCTCGGCCACGGCGCGGATTGGTGTCGCCACCGCCGAGCTGTACCCGGACATCCGCCTGGGTGCCTCGCTCGGTGCCGCCGGCCTGCTGGAAGACTTCGGCACGCCGATGACCCAGCAGTGGTCGATCGGCCCGCTGATCTCGTGGACGCTGCCGTCGTCCGGCACGCACGCACGCATCCACGCCGCCGAAGCCGGTGCCGATGCGGCCCTGGCCGAGTTCGACCACACCGTGCTGCAGGCGCTGCGCGAGACCCAGACCGCACTGGACCGCTATGCACAGGACCTGCGCCGGCTGCAGTCGCTGCGCATCGCGCAGGAGCAGGCCGCACTGGCCGCCGAGCAGAACCGCCGGCTGTACCAGGGCGGCCGCACGCCGTACCTGTCCAGCCTGGATGCCGACCGCAGCCTGGCCACCAGCGATGCCACCCTGGCCGCCGCCGAAGCGCAGGTCTCGCGCGACCAGATCCACCTGTTCCTGGTGCTGGGTGGCGGTTGGCAGGCCAGCGCCGCCGCGCCCAACGCCTCGACCGCAGCGAAGTAAGCCATGAACGCGCTGACCGACCGCCAGGCCTGGCTGTTCTCGATCAAGACCTACCTGGCCGCGGTGGCCGCGCTGTACATCGCCATGGCCGGCAACCTGTCGCGCCCGTACTGGGCGATGGGCACGGTGTACATCGTCAGCCAGCCGCTGCTGGGCCCGACCCGCGCCAAGGGCGTGTACCGCATCGTCGGTACGCTGGTGGCGGGCCTGGCCACCCTGCTGGTGCTGCCGGCGCTGGTGGAATCGCCGCTGGTGCTGAGCGCGGCAATGTCGATCTGGCTGGCCGGCTGCCTGTTCATGGCCCTGCTCAACCGCGGCCCGCGCGGCTACGCGTTCCTGCTGGCCGGTTACACGACGGCCTTCATCGGCTTCCCGGCGGTGACCTCGCCGGAAACCATCTTCGACACGGTGGTGGCACGCAGCGAGGAGATCATCCTTGGCACGGTGGTGGCGGTGCTGTTCGCGTCGCTGCTGTTCCCGGCCTCGGTACGTCCGATGCTGCGCGCGCGCATCGGCAACTGGATGGAGGACGCCGCGCAGTGGTGCCGGCAGATCCTTGAACGTGGCCGCGCGCATGCGCCGCGCAACCGGCTGGCCGCCGACCTGGTGCAGTTCGAGGCGCTGATCGAGTTCCTGCGCCGTGATGATCCACGCCATGCCGGTTCGGCGGTGTCGATGGAGCGCCTGCGCGAGCGCATGCTGCTGCTGTTGCCAGTGCTGTCCTCGATTGCCGACCGCCTGAGCGCGCTGCGCAGCGATGGCCAGGCCCTGCCGGAAGGACTGCCGGCACTGGTCGACGATATCCATGACTGGCTGGACGGGCCGACCAACGCCAGCGAGTACGCCCGCCTGCGCGCGCGCATCAGCGCACTGAAGCCGCAGGTGGACCGCGACCTGCAGCACCTGCAGCTGGCCAGCCTGCTGCTGCGCCTGGAGGAACTGGTGGACCTGTGGCAGGACTGCCGCACCCTGCAGCACGCGATCGACCACGGCACCGCGCCACTGGACCGCGCGCACTACCGCATCCGCACCGAACGCGTGGCCGCCGACAAGCACGTCGACTACGGCATGGCGCTGTTCTCCGCGCTCAGTGCCGGCGTGGCGCTGATGAGCTACTGCGTGCTGTGGATCGCGCTGGGTTGGGAAGGTGGTGGCAACGGCGCGATGATGGCCGCGGTGACCGCTGCATTCTTCGCTGCACAGGACGACCCTGCACCGAGCATGGTGTCGTTCCTGGTGTGGGCGATGGTCGCCTCGGTGGTGGCTGGCGTGTACCTGTTCGGCGTGTTCCCGGCGGTGCACGACTTCGGCCTGCTGGCATTGGTGCTGGCGGTGGCGTTCCTGCCGCTGGGCTTGATGCTGCACCACCCCAAGAGCGCATTGTTCGCGTTGCCGTTGACGGTGAACCTGGCCGCGCTGCTGAGCCTGCAGAACACCTACAGCGCCAACATCCAGACCTTCCTCAACTCGTCGATTGCGATGTTCATCGGCATTGGCTTTGCGGTGGTGATGACCCGCCTGTTCCGTTCGGTGGGTGCCGAGTGGACCGCACGCCGCCTGGTGCGGCAGGGCTGGACCACGCTGGCCGAGGCCGCCGAAGGCCGTGGCCAGCAGGACCGGCAGCGCTTCGCCGCACGCATGCTCGACCTGCTGGGCCTGCTCGCACCGCGCCTGGCAGCGACGCCCGAGGGCAGCGACATCGCCTCGGTGGACATGCTCAACGAGGCGCGCATCGGCCTGAACATCCTGCAGTTGCGTCGCGCACGGCTGGAACTGCCCGAGCGCAGCCGCGAAGCGGTCGAGCACATCCTGGAAGAAATCGCCGTGCATTACCGCCGTCAGATCGCCGCGCACAAACCGATTGTGGCGGCCGAGGCGCTGCGGGAGCGGCTGGATACCTCGCTGGGCCGGGTCGGCAGTGTGGCCGCCTGCAAGGCCCGCGATGAAGCCCTGATGGGCCTGATCGGCCTGCGCTTCGCGCTGTTCCCGGAAGCCAAGGCATTGGCGCCGGGGTTGGCGGATGCCAACACTGCATCGGCCTGATAATGAGCACTAGCGACGGGCGACGCCCGGCAGCCTTTCACCACGCCCACAGGACGGTTCAATGAGTTACGACATGATGGTGTTCGAGGCCAGCACCGCTCCACGTGAGGCGGCGGCCTTCATCGCCTGGTTCGAGAAGCAGACGCAGTGGAACGAACGCCACGAGTACGACGACCCGGCGGTCAGCAGTCCCACGTTGCAGGCGTGGTTCGCGGAGATGGCACAGGAATTTCCGCCAATGAACGGGCCGTTGAGCAATGACGACGATGATCGTGCTGAGGTGACCGAGTACAGCATCGGTAGTCAGGTGATCTACGGCGCGTTCGCCTATTCGGTGGCCGAGCGCGCGCATGGCCGCGTGCAGGATCTGGCCGAGAAGCACGGCGTGGGCTTCTTCGACGTGAGTGCCGATGAAGCGGCGATCGTGTTCCCGGATGGCCTGGTACTGATCGCGTAGATCCACGCAATGCGTGGATGAACCCCGAAGCGATCAGGACGCTCTTTTGTAGAGTCGAGCCATGCTCGACTCCGTGGCCCATCAGCCGAGCATGGCTCGGCTCTACATTATTGCGGCGCAGTCGAGCATGGCTTGTATGTTCCTCCCGGCTCCTACGAGGTATGTAGGAGCCAGGGTGGAGGGACCGTCAAGCATGCATCTGCGGATACTAGCCGACAGACGAGTCGAGCGATCCCCATCCCGCACACGAACGTCGATAAAGGATCGTACGGCCCCCAAAGGGGATCGTCGATGTAGGCAAGCTAACGTCGGTGCGGTACCACCCCAGCCCCTTAAAGATAGCTGGGAGCCGTACAAATGTCTGATTCTCTCGATATTGGCGTGGACGTGGACTCCAAGGAGTTCGTACCGGCAGTGGCCGACCGCAAGGCCGGCGACAGGATCGCCAACACCCGGGCCGGCATAGCCCAGTGGCTCAACACCTTGCCCCAGCGATGCCGGATTGGCATGGAGGCGACGGGGCGGTACTACGAGTTGTTGGCTCGGATGGCTGGCCAAGCAGGCCACGTTGTCTATGTGATCAATCCACGTCTGATCAAGCACTACGGCCGGGCGACGGGCTCGCGTGGCAAGACGGACGCCATGGACGCCGAAGCGATCGCCCGGTACGTGAAGAAGGAGAACGATCGCCTGCGTGAATACGTACCGCGTACCGATGAGCAGCAGCAGATGCACGATTTGCTGCGCAAGCGGCAGACGCTGGTAAAGACACGCGCGCGCCTGATTTGCTGCGCAAGCGGCAGACGCTGGTAAAGACACGCGCGCGCCTGGAGCAATCCTTCGGGGTAAGCAAAAGTGCCCCCGGGGAGCTGTCAGATCTGTTCTGCGCTCTGGCTGGGACGCTGTCCGAGCTGGAAAGCGAACTGCAGCGCTTGGGTCGCGATGGAGAGCATGGCACGCTCTACAAGCGCCTGTTGACCATCCCTGGTATCGGCCCCGCCGTCGCCGCTCACCTGATTTACTACATGACGCGCTGGCCGTTGGCCAACGCCAACGCGTGGATCGCCTGCACCGGCCTGGATCCCCGGCCTAACGAGTCTGGCGGCAGAACGGGACGGCGTCGGCTGTCCAAACAGGGCGCGCCAGTGCTGCGCCAGATGCTCTACATGGCCGCCATGGGGCTCAAGCGGTGTCGTCGGGGGCAACCGCTCTACGACGAGCTGTCAAAACGCGGTCACCCCAGCACCGCCGTCTTCAACATCCTGGCCAGAAAACTGGCCAGGATCGCCTGGGGTGTGTTCAAAAGCGGCCGGGACTTCGATCCGGCCATGCTGAAGGTGGGTCAAGCCTGCTTCCAGCAGGCTTGACCACGAACATAGGATCTCGACTCTACAGGGGCGCATCGCGCCCGTTTCAGAACAACGTGCCCTGCACCATGGGCTGTTCAATGCGCGCCGGCTCTTCGGCCACCGCTTCCGCACCCAGTCGCCAGGCCAGACCACCCAATCGGCTGGCGTGGCGTTTTAATGCGGCCTGCAGCACATCGGCGCTGCCGGCCACATGCAGCACCTGGCGGGCGCGGGTCAGGCCGGTGTAGACCAGTTCGCGCGACAGCACGCGGCTGTCCTGGCGCGGCAGCTGCAACCACACTTCGTCGAACTCCGAACCCTGCGCCTTGTGCACGGTCATCGCGAAGGCGCTTTCATGCGCGGGCAGTGCGGCCGGGTGGAAGGCGCGCGGCTGGTCGACGCTGTCGCCGGGGAACCAGGCCACCATCGCGCCGCTGCCATCACGCAGGCAGATGCCGATATCGCCGTTGAACAGGCGATGCCGGTAGCTGTTCTCGGTGACCAGCAGCAGGCGACCCTGGAAGTAGCCGGGGGTGTTGCCGGCCAGCAGCTGTTCGATGCGGCTGTTGAGCCCGCGTGCGCCCTGCGGGCCTTCGCGCAAGGCGGTCAGCACACGCAGGCGCCCGGCCTGCTGCAGGGCAAGCACTGGATCAGCCGCGTCGGCCAGTGCGCGCCAGTGGCCCAGCAGGTGCTCGCGCTGGCCACGCAGCGGATCGGCCTCGCCTTCGTGGAAATGCACGCCGGCCAGTTCACCGCTGCGCAGCAGCTGCAATGCTGTGCTGCTGTCGCCCTCGCGCACGGCGTGGGCCAGCGGTGCCAGATCCAGCGCATCGCTCTGCCGGTAGCCGCGCTGCAGCTGCACGCGGCGCCCGGCGAAGGCGCGTGGTGCGGCCTGCGGCTGCAAGATGGCCGGCGCCAGAAGACCATGCAGTGCCTGCGCGTCATCAGCGCGGGTACCGATGCCATCACCGCTGGCACGCAGGATCGCGCTGAGCACGTCGCCGGCCTCGACCGAGGGCAACTGATCGGGATCGCCGAGCAGGATCAACCGGGTGCCGCTGGCGATCGCGTCGACCAGCTTGGCCATCATCGGCAGATCGATCATCGAGGCTTCGTCGACCACCACCACATCCACCGGCAGCGGATTGTCGGCATGGTGGCGGAAGCGCGGTGAATCGGGAATCACGCCGAGCAGGCGATGCAGGGTGGTGCCGGTACTGGGCAGCGCCGCGCACAACGCCGGGTCCAGTCCTTGTTCCTGCAGCCGTTGCACGGCGACGCGAAGGCTCTCGGCCATGCGCTCGGCGGCACGCCCGGTGGGCGCGGCCAGCGCCACCTCGGGCAGTGGCTGGCCGGCGTGCCGGGCCTGCGCGGCCAGCAGCAGCAACAGGCGCGCGATGGTGGTGGTCTTGCCGGTGCCGGGGCCGCCGGTGACCAGCGCCAGCGGATGGCGCAGGGTCACGCCGGCGGCGCGTGCCTGATGATCTTCGCCGCCCAGTGCCTGCGGGAACAGCTGCGCGAACAAAGGCGCCAACGCTGCCATGTCCGGCGCCGGCAGCGGATGCCGGCCGATGCGCTGCAGCCCAGCCGCCAGCTGACGCTCGTACTCGCGATAGCGGCGCAGGTAGAGCAGGCCGTTCTCCAACACCAGCGGCGCATCCTCGGCGATGGCGTCGGCCTGCTCCGGCGTCGCGACCCACGGCGATGCGCACAGCTGCTCCAGCCAGTCCTGCGCGGCAGGCCACTCGGGTACGCCTTCCAGCAACCGCTGCGGTTGCGCCGGATCGAACGCAGCATGGCCTTGCGATACCGCCAGCGACGCAAGCGCAGCCGCCAGCGCCACGCTCTCGGGCGTGTCGTCGCGCAGCCGCTGCAGGCTGGTCGCCAGTGCATGGTCGAGGGTGCGCAGCAGGCCCTTCTGGTGCAGTTCCTTCAGCAGGCTCATGCACTGGCTCCGCGGGCACGCGCAGCCAGTTCGGCCTGGGCCTGTTCGCCACCGGCGAACAACGCATCCAGGGCATCCACCAGCGCCAACGGGAAGCGGTCCACATGCACACCGTTGCCGGCGGCATCCAGGCCGCGGCAGAACAGATAGCGGATGCCGCCCATGTCGCGCTCGTAGTCGTAGGCCGCACCCAGGCGGAAACGCAGCCAGCGATGCAGGGCCACGGTGTAGATCAGCGCCTGCAGGTCGTACTCGCTGTGCCGCATGGCAATGGCCAGCAGGTCCGGGCTGTAACCAGGCAGGCGGTTGGACTTGTAGTCGAGCACGTACCAGCGCCCATCGCGCACATAGGTCAGGTCGATCATGCCGGTCATCAGCCCTTCCAACCGGCGGCGCTGGCCGAAGCCGCGTCGCGTGCTGGAAACACCGTGCGCATGCAGCACCTGCAGCAGCGCCGGCACCGTGGTCGGCTCGATGGCGAAATGGAAGTCGATTTCCGCGCGACGCTCGCCTTCACCCAGGCTGTGCAGCGCACCGCCTTCGGGCAGCGGCACGGTGAGCGTGTGGCCGACCAGCGGCACCAGTACGGACACGCCATCATCCAGATCGACGTCAGCATATCCTTCGTCGTGCAGTGCCTTGCGCAATACCTCGGCCTGTCCCTCAGGGGCTTGCAGACCTGGCTGCCAATCACCCCATGCGGCGAAGTCGACGTTCTCCATCGCTTCGTGCAGCACGTTGCCGAAGCGACTGCCCATGAAGCGCGGGTCGACCGGTGTGCTGTCTTCGGCCGCCGCGGCGGGTTCCGGCAACGCCGGTTCCAGTGGCAGTTCCGGGCCAGCGGGTTCGTCGGCAGCGGGCGCCGGCAGCTCGGTGGCGGCGGCTTCGATATCACTGCCCGCGCCGGCATCGGCGTGGGCCAGCTGGGTGAAGCTGTACACCCACCAGTCGTGCGGGACGCGCCGGGTCAGGGCACGCACCGCCGGAAGGTCACCTTCCACTTCGGCCGCCAGCTGCGGCAGCGCGGCCGCTGCCTCACTGTCATCGATGTGCACATCGGCGTGCGCGCGCAGCGCCTGCAGGTCACCCAGCAGCGGCGCCAGCCGCGTCTTGCCGAGCCCGGCCAGATCACCCACGGCGATCCACAGCGCATGCTCGGCACGGGTCAGTCCCACATACAGCAGGCGCGCATCCTCGGCCCGCTGCTCGCGCTCACGTTGGTTGCTGGCCGCTTCCCAGGCCTCGTCCTTGTCCAGCTTCCAGTGCAGCTGGCGCTGGCCACCGACGTGCACCGTGCAGTGCGAGGCGGTGTTCGGTGCGCCGCCGTCGATGCCGACGAAGGGCAGGAACACCAGCGGATACTCCAGGCCCTTGCTCTTGTGCAGGGTGATGATCTGTACCCGGCGCGCATCCGATTCCAGGCGCAGCAGCTGTTGCTCGTCATCCTGATCGGCGCTGGCCATCTGCCCCTGCAGCCAGTCCAGCAGACCGTGCATGCCCAGCGCCTGCGCCGAGGCTTCCTGCAGCAGTTCGCCCAGCTGCAGGTAATTGGTCAGGCGGCGCTCGCCGTCGATCAGCGCCAGCAGGCGTTCGCCCTGTGCGGCACAGACATCGGCGATCACCGCGAACGGTCCGCCGCGCTGCCAGCGCTCGCGCCAGTTCAGCAGCTGTGCCTGGAACTCGCGTTGCAGGTCGCCCTCGCGCTCCATCGCCGCGATCGCGCTGGCGCGTTGACCGAGCAGGACAGTGGCCAACGCTGCACGCAGGCGGCCTTCGTCAGCCGGTTGCAGCAGCGCCAGCAGCAGCGCACGAAGATCGCGCGCTTCAGCGGTGGCGAACAGGCTCTGCTTGCCGGCTGCCACCGCGGGAATGCCGACCGCCGCCAGCGCGCGCTGCACCAGCGTGGCCTCGCGATGCGAGCGCACCAGCACCGCGATATCACCGGGTTGAACCGGGCGCCCACGCAGCACGGCATTGCCCGCACGCGCCTCGACCAGGATCTGGTGAATCGCAGCCACGCAGGCCTGGGTCGCGGCATCACGCGAGGCGTCCGCACTCATCGCCTTGTCACCGCCACTGCGCAGCACGCGCAGGGTGAGTGCCGTGGCGGCATGGCCATCACGCTGGTAGTCCTCGTCGATGCGCACGCCACCGGGCCGCACCGGCTCGAACTGGATGTCGCGTTCGAGGAAGGCGTCTTCGCCACCGTTGTCGTACAGCGCCTGCAACGCACGCAGCACAGCCGGTCGCGAGCGGAAGTTCTGGTCCAGCACCGGCGCCTGCTGTGCCACCTGCTTGGCCTTCAGGTAGGTGTGGATATCACCGCCGCGGAAGCCGTAGATCGCCTGCTTGGGGTCGCCGATCAGGAACAGCGCCGGTGGCAGGCCGAGTTCACGCACCTCCGGCGAATCGCCGAACACGGTGTGGAAGATGCCCCACTGGCGATCGTCGGTGTCCTGGAACTCATCGACCAGCGCGATGCGGTACTGCGCACGCAGTTGTTTCACCAGCGTCAACCGTTGCGGGCCTTCCAGTGCCAACGCCACGCCATCGATCAGGTCGTCGTAGGTCTGTACCCGGCGCGTGCGCTTCAGCGCCTGCAGGCGCTGCGTGGCTTCGGCGCGAAGCGCGTGCAGGAAGTTCAACGCGGTACCACGCAACCAGGCATCGCGTTCGGCCAGCAGCGCGACATAGCGCGCCAACGGCGCCTGCAATGGCGACGATGGCGTGCGATCGGGGAATTTCTTGTTGGTCTTGTCGGCCAGCACCTCCGGCAGCAGTGCCGGCAGGCGCTCGCTGGCCAGCATCTCGCGCGGGTCGCCGCGCTCAGCCCAGGCCAGCAGCTGTCGGCCTAGCGGGTGCAGCCAGCCCAGCTTGTAGGACACGCCGTTGATCCACTTGTTGTCGACGGCATCGCAGAGGTCGATGAAGAACTGCTCGCCATGCTCGCGAAGCGCCTGCTGCAGTTCGGCGGCGGTGGCCTGCAAGGCCGGGTGTGGATCAGCCAGCGTCACCGGCTGTGGCAACGGGTGCAGGGGCGGCGTGCCCAGCAGCGCGCGCAGATCGGCGGCCAGCGCGTCCGGGTTGGACCACAGCCAGGTCAGCGGCTCCAATGTGGCCGGGTCGTTGGCATGCACGCGCCACAGATCAGCGGCCAGCTCCTCCAACAGTTCACGATCGCTGGCCAGCAGTTCCGGCGGATCAAAGGTATGGCCGCTTTCCAGTGCATGCTCGCGCAGCACGCGGGTGCAGAAGCCGTGGATGGTGAAGATCGAAGCCAGGTCGATCTCGTCGGCAGCCACCTGCAGGCGGCGTTTCAGTGCGACCGCGCTCTCGGTTCCGCCCTGTAGATGGCGCTGCAGTACCTCGCGGGTCAACCGCAGGTCTGGCGCTTCGCCCTCGGCCGGTTCCAGATCGACCAGGCGCGCGGCCAGCGCCAGGCGCTCGCGGATGCGTTTGCGCAGTTCCTGGGTGGCCGCATCGGTGAAGGTCACCGCCAGGATCTGGCCGATACGCAGGCCCTGCTCCACCACCAGTCGGGTGAACAACGTGGCCAGGGTGAAGGTCTTGCCGGTGCCTGCGCTGGCTTCAATCAGGCGAATGCCGTCCAGCGGCAGGGCCAGGTAGGGATCGCCCGCCATACGCTGGGTTTCCTTGTCTGCGATGGCGGTGTTCATGCGTTGCCCTCCTGGCGTGCTTCGGTACCGAGAGTGCGGCCTTCGCGCACCGCGCTGAAGACCACCTGGCTGTTGCGCAGCAGCTCGGCATAGCTGGCATCGGTGGCAAACGGGTCGGCACCGCGCAGCAGCAGCTGCCAGGCGTCGCTGCTGGATTCACCCCAGCTGCGGTCGCTGCCATGCCACTGCTTCCAGCCTTCGCTGCGCTGTTTTTCTGCCGGCGCGTTGTACAGCACCCAGCCGGTGTACGGGGCAAAGCGCAGCGGCTCACGCAGGCCGCGCTGGCGCAATTGCAGCAGCGCACGCAGCGCGGCGCGTGCAGCGGGGGCGCTCAGTGCTGGCAGCACATGCGGGCCGGGCCCGGCGTCACCGCCATCGTGGAACTGCACCAGCGGCAACGCATCGCCGGCGGCGTTGGCCAGCAGCCAGTCCAGGCCCTGGCGGATCACTGCATTGCCATTGAGGGTACCGGCGCGCAGGCGCACCAAGCCCTCGGGATGCCGATCGGCCACGCGGCCATGCAGGCGCACGCCCTCGATGTCCACTTCGTAGCGACGGCTTTCCAGCGGTTCGCCCTGCATCCAGCCCAGCAACGCACTGGCATACGGGCGCGTCTTCAACTGCTCCCCCTCGAACTGGCGCTCGCCCAATGGGCCGGACGGCAGCAGGCCGCGCGCGCGCAGCCGCGGGTACAACGGCTCGGTATCGCCGCTGAGCGTGGCGCGCACCACCGCCGCCTGCACGCTGCGCTTTTCCGGGCCGCGCGATGACAGCACCAGCGGTTCCAGGTCATCGACCTCCTCGATATCGTCGGCCAGGCGCAGGCCCAGCGACTGCGCGAGGAACTGCCCGGCCGGATCGCACAGGAAACGGCGCAGGGTATCGAGTGCGACGTCGTCCTCCACCGCATCGTCGAGCGGCGGTGGCAGCGGTGCGTCGAACCACGGCTGCAGTCCACCGCGCTGGCCAGTGAGGCGACCGGCCGCCGGATGCCACTGGCGGCGATAGCTGAAGCGACGCGGATCGCCATCACCAAACGCCGCCGGTGAGAACGGCTGCATTGCGTGGCGCACGGTGAAGTCGCGGACCGCCGCAGGCGGATCGAGGTGATACGCAGCGGCGGCATCGATCAGTTCACTGACCAGCACCGACGGCTCGCGCACGCTGCCATCGCGCGGATCGGCACCGAGGTAGCTGAGGTAGAACACCTCCTGCGCGGCGGCGAACAGCTGCAGGAACAGGAAACGGTCGTCTTCGCGGGTGGAGCGGTCGCCCGGTCGGCGGCGCGGCGTGTCCAGTTCGGCGGTGAGCTGGTTGAGACCGGCCGCCGGGTCACGGCGCGGGAAATCGCCATCATTGAGGCCCAGCACGCAGATCACCCGGAATGGCAGCAGTCGCATCGGCACCATGCGGCCGAAACTGATGCCACCGGTCAGCAGCGGTGCGCGCGTATCGGCCTCGCCCAGCGCGCCGGCGAAGTGCGCACGTACCACCTCCGGCGGCACGCCTTCCGCGAAGCCGGCCTTGGCAGCATCCTCGGCGAACTGGTTGAGCAGCTTGCGCAGGCGCTCCAGGGCACGCTGGCTGTTGGGTGAACTCGGCGCGGTGGGCAGCAGTGCATCCAGCAACGACAGCAGGCGCTGTCGCCATTGCGCCGGGGTCAGCAGCTCGCCGAGGCGACGCTGGTAGATCGCCAGCACGCGCAGCAGGCGCAGCAGCCGGTCCAGCGCGTCCAGCGCGCCGCCTTCCAGTTCGATCCACGGTGCGACACCCGCCAGGTCGGCCTCGCTGCCGGTGGCATGGCCGAGCACCAGGCGATCCAGCGCGAACTGCCAGGTGTAGGCGTCGTCGGCCGGCGCCTGGTGCTGGTGGCGGTGCTTCGCATCCAGGCCCCAGCGTGCACCGGCCTGCTGCAGCCAGCCATGCAGGCGGTCGAAGTCCACCGCTTCCAGCCCGGCCGCTTCGGCCAGCGGCGCGCTGGCCAGCAGGTCCAGCACCTCATTCAGGCCAAAGCGCGAGACCGGCAGGCCCAGCAGGTGCACGAACACATCAGCCAGCGGTTCACCGGCCAGCGGGCTGCTGTCGGCCAGCGCATAGGGGATGTGCTCCTCCTCGCCACCACGGCCGCCGAACACCGCTTCCAGGTACGGCACGTAGGGATCGATGTCCGGCGCCAGCACCGCGATCTCGCGCGCCTGCAGCGGCGGGTCGAAGCGCGGGTCCTGCAGCAGGCTGCGCAGCTGGTCGTGCAGCACCTGCAACTCGCGCAGGCGGGTATGGCAGGCGTGTACCTGCAGGCTGGGGTCGTCGCTGCGAAGCCCGTCACGCAGCTCGCCCGAGGGCAGTGCGCGGCGGTGGAACAGGTCACGCTGCAGGCGATGCAGCAGGCTGTCGGACAGGCCGCCTTCGTCCAGGGTCGGCCGGGTGTCGTCCTCCGGATCGGAATAGGCGGCGATTTCGCCGGCCGGATGCACCACCTCGTAACTGCCCAGCACCGCCATGAAGTCGCGCCCGGCCGCGCCCCAGGCTTCCAGCAGACGGTTCTCGCCGGCTGCTTCGCCGAAGGGATCGGGCGCGCCGCTGCGCAGGCGCTCGGCCAGGGTCTGCAGATCGCCCCAGTACGACTGCACCGGGGTGGGCATATAGAAATGCAGCTCGCCAACACGTGCCTGGGTGGCCATCACCCGCAGCACATCGGGCGAGATGTTGAGCGTCGCGAACGCAGACATGCGCGGTGGCAAGCCCTTCGGCAAGGGTTGGCCGGCCCCTTCGAAACGGTCCAGGTATTCCTGGATGCGGCGCGCGCGGTAGTCGTGGCCGTGGGTGATGGTGCGCCACAGGATTGCCTGCGGATCGGACGGATCGGCACCGGCCGCCCAGCGCAGCAGCCAGTCGCGGCGCCACGCCTGGTACTTCTCGAACACCGAGGCCAGCTCGCCAGCCAGCGCCCACGGCTTCAATGCGTCATCGCCGGCAAGATAGGACTGCAGCGCGCGCATCGGTGGCTGCGCCAGCAACGCCGGGTCGCGCAGGGCCTGGTACAGCTTCCAATGCAGGCCGGCCGCGTCCAGGTCGTCCTGCTCGCCGCTGACGTTGGCCTTCAGCGCGCGCGCCACGAACTCACCCGGGGTGAGGAATTCGAGGTTCGCAGCCACACCGAACTCGGTGGCCAGTGTCGCTTGCAGCCAACGCCGCATCGCTACCTGCGGGATCAGCACCACTTCCGGTGCCAGCAGCGGCTGGCCAGGAACGGGCGTACGCACATTGCGCGCCAGCAGCGCGGCCAGCACGTCCAGGGAGTTGGAATGGTAGAGGCGGAAATCGCTGCCTGGGTCACTCATCATGCACAGTGTGCAGGACAGCAGGCAGTATTCAATGGTTGGGCCGCGAGCGGTACGGATTGTTCCGGGACACCAGCCGATTGTCCCGGCCTCCGCCGAGGCTTGTCGTGCAACAATACTGCACCGTCCAGTCTGCTTATGTTCAGCCGACGGGCCCGATCCTTCGATGTCTAAAAAACGTTAATGGTGCCCATGTCGGCTTCCACCTCCAGTCTGGTGCAGTTATCCAACGTCCGCATCGACCGGAGCGGACGCACGATCCTGCGCGACGTGTCGCTGCAGGTGCCCAAGGGCAGCATCACCGCCGTTCTGGGTCCGTCCGGCAGCGGCAAGTCGACCCTGCTGGCGGCGCTGACCGGCGAACTGCGCCCGGTCGCCGGCGAGGTCACCCTGTTCGGCAAGCCGATTCCGCATGACAGCGGCGCGCTGCTGGAAATGCGCAAGAGCGTGGGCGTGCTGCTGCAGGGCAACGGCCTGCTGACCGACCTGACCGTGGCGGAAAACGTGGCGCTGCCGCTGCGTACGCACACCCGCCTGCCGACCGCCGTGCTGCGGCGGCTGGTGCAGATGAAGCTGCATTCGGTGGGCTTGCTGGCCGCCGCCGATGCCTGGCCGCGCGAGCTGTCAGGTGGCATGGCGCGCCGCGTGGCGCTGGCCCGTGCACTGGCGCTGGACCCGCCGCTGATGATCTACGACGAGCCGCTGACCGGGCTGGACCCGATCGCCTCGGGGGTGATCATGAGCCTGATCCAGCGCCTCAACCACAGCCTGGGCCTGACCAGCATCATCGTCAGCCACCACGTGCACGAGACCCTGCCGATCTGCGACCAGGTGATCGCGATCGCCAATGGCGGCATCGTGTTCCAGGGCACGCCCGAGGCACTGCAGTCCAGCCAGGACCCGCTGCTGCGGCAGTTCCTGCACGGCCAGCCCGATGGCCCCATCCCGTTCGATGCCGCGCCGCGCGCGAGGGTCGCCTGATGCCGTTCGTTCAAGCCACCCGCTCGCTGGGTCGTGCCGGCCTGTTCTCGCTGACCGTGCTGCGCGGTTCGCTGCCGACCCGTGATTTCCTGGCCGAGTTGACCCGCGAGATCTACAAGATCGGTGCGCGCTCGCTGCCGATCATCGCCGTCGGCGGTGCCTTCGTCGGCCTGGTGCTGACCCTGCAGGGCTACCGCACGCTGACCACCTTCGGTGCGGCCGACGCACTGTCGACCCTGCTCGGGCTTTCGCTGTACCGCGAGCTGGCACCGGTGCTGACCGCGCTGCTGTTCATTGGCCGCGCTGGCAGCTCGATCGCCGCCGAGCTAGGCCTGATGCGTGCCACCGACCAGATCAAGGCGCTGGAGCTGATGGCGATCGACCCGGTGGCCAAGGCGGTGGCGCCGCGCTTCTGGGCGGCGGTGCTGACCGTGCCGCTGCTGACCGGCATCTTCTGTTCGCTTGCAATCAGTGCCAGCTACTTCGAAGCGGTGCACGTGCTGGGCCTGGACAATGGCGTGTTCTGGTCGGCGCTGCGCAACAGCGTGGACTTCTGGGACGACTTCGGCGTGGCAATGCTGAAGTCGGCGATCTTCGGCGGCACTGCCGCGCTGGTTGCCGCCTATGTGGGTTTCCACGCCGAGCCGACCATTGAAGGCACTTCGGTGGCGACCACCCGTGCGGTGGTCAACGCTTCACTGCTGGTGCTGATGTTCAACTTCGTGCTGTCGGCAATGTTGTTCACCTAACCCCTCCACCGGCGGTGCGCAGGCGCGCGCGGCCACAACGACTCGATCAGGTAATCCACATGGCCATCCGCGGTCCCAGACTCGAATTTTCCGTCGGCGCCTTCCTGCTGCTGGCCCTGGCCTCGCTGATGGTGCTGGCCGTGGCCTCGACCAACCAGCGCTGGAGCTGGGGCAGCGAAGGCTACGACCTGAAGGCACGCTTCTCCCAGGTCGGCCAGCTGCGCAAGCAGGCACCGGTGAAGATCGGCGGCGTCACTGTCGGCCAGGTCGCTTCGATCGACCTGGACCCGGTGAAGTTCGAATCGATCGTCACCCTGCGCATGGACAGCAAGGTCAAGGACCTGCCGGCGGACACCTCGGCCGGCATCTTCACCAGCGGTTTGCTCGGCGAGAGCTATATCGGTCTGCAGCCGGGCGGTGATCCGGACGTGCTGAAGGCCGGTGACGAGATCGTCTTCACCCAGCCAGCGGTGGACCTGATCCAGCTGGTCGGCAAGTACATGTTCAGT
Organism: Stenotrophomonas sp. 80084_Sma; assembly: GCF_056481995.1. Classification (NCBI taxonomy): domain Bacteria; kingdom Pseudomonadati; phylum Pseudomonadota; class Gammaproteobacteria; order Lysobacterales; family Lysobacteraceae; genus Stenotrophomonas; species Stenotrophomonas sp. 80084_Sma. The sequence continues at coordinate 4,765,380 of NZ_CM151177.1, forward strand.
GGCGGTGCCGGTGGCGGCGCTGCTCAGAAGCCCAACGATGGCGCGCAGGCGCCTGCAACGGAACCGCAACCATGAAGATGAAACTGATCCCGGCCCTGCTCGCCTCGGCGCTGCTGGCGGCCACCCCGTTCCTGGCCCAGGCCCAGGCCGCTGCGCCTGCCGCTGCCGCAACGCAAAGCCAGGCCGGCAAGGTGGTGATCGATGCCAGCAGCCGCATCCTGTCCACGCTGCAGCAGCGCAAGAGCGAGTTCACCAGCAACCCGGCCAGCCTGCGCAGCTACATCGACAGCGAGCTGACCCGCACCTTCGACCGCGACTACGCCGCGCGCCTGGTGCTGGGCCCGCACGCCCGCGGCGCCTCCGACGCCGACATCAAGCTGTTCGCCGATGCCATGGCCGACAGCCTGATGCAGCGCTACGGCTCCACCCTGCTCAACATCCAGGGCAAGCCGAGCTTCCGCCTGAAGGGTGAAAGCCCGCTGCCGGGCAATCGTGGCGTGCGCGTGAGCACCGAACTGGTGCGCGCCGGCAACGAACCGACCCCGGTCGAGTACTGGATGCGCAACGTGAACGGCCAGTGGAAGATCTTTGACGTCAACATCGAAGGCATTTCCTACGTGCAGACCTTCCGCAACCAGTTCGACACCCCGCTGCGCCAGAAGGGCATCAAGCAGGTGGCCAACGAACTGCACAGCGGCAGCATGCAGGCCGGGCCCGCGGGCAATGGCAAGTAACGCACTGGCGCTGCTGGAAGGCGACACCCTGCGCCTGCGCGGGGTGCTCGACCGTGCCGCGGTGATCGCGCTGTGGCCGCAGCTGCAGGCCCTGCCGGCAAAGCTGTCACGGCTGGAGCTGGGTGAGGTCGAACGCGTGGACAGCGCCGGCCTGGCGCTGCTGGCCGAGCTGGCCGCACGTGCGCGCAAGAGCGGTCACCCGCTGGCAGTCTCCGGCGCGCCGGCCGGCTACAACGAGCTGAGCGCAGCCTACCGGCTGTCGCCCGACCTGGATTTCAACGCTACTTCTGCTGCGAGCTGACATGAACGTCGTACGCACTTTCCCCCTGATCGTCCTGGCCACCGCCCTGACCGCCTGCGCCGGCAAGCCCGCACGCAGCGATGCGCCCGCAGCCAGCACCGTGGTCCCGGCCAGCACCATCGCCGAGGCCTCTGCCCCCACCGCCGATACCGCTACGGTCGATGCCGCACCGGCAACAGCCGTGGTTGCCGCACCTGCGCCGGCCACGCCGCCATCCGCACCGGCCCGCAGCGCCGACACCGATGCGGCCAGGGCCGCGGCGGCGACCGCCCCCGGTGGTGACGACGACTTCGATGCCCTCTACGGCGGTGCCGGTAACACTGGCAGCGCGGCAGCCTACGATCCGTGGGAACCGTTCAACCGCAAGGTGCACACGTTCAACAACGCGGTTGACCGTGGCATCGCCCGCCCGCTGGCCACGGCCTACACCCACGTGGTGCCGCGCTTCGCCCGCACCGGCGTCAGCAACTTCTTCAGCAACCTGCGCGCACCGGTGACCATCACCAACCAGCTGCTGCAGGGCCGCGGTGCAGATGCGTGGGACAGCCTCGGCCGCTTCCTGATGAACAGCACGCTGGGTATCGGCGGCCTGTTCGATCCGGCCAGCAAGGCGATGGTGCCGCGTCGCAATGAGGACTTCGGGCAGACCCTGGGTGCCTGGGGCTGGCGTCGTTCGCGTTACGTGGAACTGCCGTTCTTCGGCCCTCGCACCGTGCGCGATGTGTTCGGCCTGGCCGGTGACATTCCGCTGTCGCCGATCCGCCGCATCGAAGAGGACAAGATCCGCATCGGCCTGCAGGGCATGCAGCTGGTCGATACCCGCGCGCAGCTGCTGGCGATCGACGACCTGCGTGACACCGCCGTGGACGAGTACTCGCTGGTACGCGATGCGTGGATGCAGCGCCGCAACTACCAGATCGAGAACGATCTGCGCAGCAAGCGCGACCGTGGCCACGACGATGCCAATTCGCCGATCCCGGTCGATGCGATGCCGATGCCGCAGTGGACGCACTGAGTCCGGTCTGCAGCGCATGAAAAACCCCGCCTCGGCGGGGTTTTTCTTTTCCGGTAGGTGCCAACCTTGGTTGGCACGCTTTCCTCAGGCTGCCAGCGCTGCCTCGATGGCCTCGCGCAGGCGCGCGTCATCGGCAGCCACGTCCGGGGCGAAACGCGCGATGACCTTGCCGTCGCGGCCAACCAGGAACTTCTCGAAGTTCCACAGCACCGCCGGTGCTGCGTGGATCGGGATCTCCTTGCTGGCCAGGCGCTCACGCAGCGGGCCTTCGCCGATCGACTGCGGCTGGGCGGCGGTCAGCTGCTGGTACAGCGGATGGGTATCGTCACCGGCCACGCTGATCTTGGAGAACATCGGGAAGCTGACGTCGTAGGTGAGCTGGCAGAACTGCTGGATCTCTGCCTCGCTGCCCGGCTCCTGGCCGAGGAAGTTGTTGGCGGGGAAGCCCAGTAATTCCAGACCCTGCGCGTGCTTTTCCGCATACAGCGCCTGCAGGCCTTCGTACTGCGGGGTCAGGCCGCACTTGGAGGCGACGTTGACCAGCAGCAGTACCTTGCCCTGGTAGTCGGCAAGCGAGGACGGCTGGCCGTCGATGGTGGTGAGGGAAATGTCCTGGATCGGGGTGCTCACGCGGGGGCTCCGGCAACAGCGGGGAATGGCCCACCAGCATAGCGCCGCGCGATGGCGGTAGTGCCGGCCGCTGGCCGGCAAACGTGCGACCGTTCGCAAGGGTTCATGCGGTTGCCGGCCAGCGGCCGGCACTACGATCAGTCCACGCAGATCGTGCCCTGCGCCTTGCCGTCATCAATGCGCTGGCGGCAGCCGAAGTTCTGGCGCACATCGCGCTGGCAGGTACCGGTAGCGGCGCTGCCAGCGGCCACCTCGGGACCGGCCAGGCACTGGCCCGTGCACTCGTTTTTGCGGCTGCAGGCCTTGCCGGCATCGGCATAGGGAATCACGCACTGCTCGCGCTGCAGCCGGCCGAGCCGCTGCAGGCTGCCACCGGCGGCCTGGCAGTCGACGTCGCGCGCTTCGCGATACGCCTCGGCCGCTTCAGGGCTGGTGGCTGCGGCAGGTGCCGCGGTCGTATCGGCAGCCGGTGGTGCGCTGCTGCAGGCGGCAAGCAGCGCGGTCAGGACAAGGCTGGTGAAGCGGCGCAGGCGCATGACGATACCTGATCGAGGCGGACAGGCCGCCAGCATACGCATCGGCGATGCAGGCGGCGTGTCAGCGTGGCTCAGGCCTCGTCGCCGTCACTGCCTTCCTCTGCTGGCAGCGCGTCCGGCAGCAACTGGCGGCTCTGCTCAACCGGCAGCGACTCGACATCCCTCAGCTTGCGGGCGATCGCGCGGGTGCGCACCCCGGTCTGGTCGATCTGCTTGCTGGCCTGGTCCAGCTTGGCCTTCACGTTGTCCAGCACATCGCCGAACTTGCCGAACTCGGTCTTCACCGCCCCCAGCAGGCTCCACACCTCGCTGGACCGCTTCTCGATGGCCAGCGTGCGGAAGCCCATCTGCAGGCTGTTGAGCAGTGCGGTGATCGTGGTCGGCCCGGCGACCACCACGCGGTGGTCGCGCTGCAGCAGATCGACCAGGCCGGGGCGCCGGATCACCTCGGCATACAGGCCTTCGGTAGGCAGGAACATCACCGCGAAGTCGGTGGTGTGCGGCGGCACGATGTACTTCTCGCAGATCGACTTGGCCTGCACCTTCACCGCACGCTCCAGCTGCGCACCCTGCACGCGTACCAGTTCGGCGTCACCCTGCTCCTGTGCGTCCAGCAGGCGCTCGTAGTCTTCGCGTGGGAACTTGGAGTCGATCGGCAGCCACACCGGCGTGTCATCGCTGCTGCGGCCCGGCAGGCGCACGGCGATGTCGACCATTTCGCCACTATCCGGGCGTACCTTCACCCCGCGCGCGTACTGCTCCTGGATCAGGGTCTGCTCGAGGATGTTCTCCAGCTGTACTTCACCCCAGCTGCCGCGCGTCTTGACGTTGGTCAGCACGCGCTTGAGGTCACCGACGCCGGTGGCCAGCTGCTGCATCTCGCCGAGGCCGCGCTGCACCTGTTCCAGGCGCTCCGAGACCAGTTTGAAGGACTGGCCAAGGCGTGTTTCCAGGGTGGACTGCAACTTCTCATCCACCGTCACGCGCATCTGTTCCAGCTTCTGCGCATTGTCGCTCTGCAGCGCGCGCAGCTGCTCTTCCAGCGTCGTGCGCATCTCGGCGATGCGCTGCTCGTTGCGCTGGGTCAGTTCCTGCAGGCGCAGGCCAAGGCTTTCAGTCAGGCGCTGCTGCGACTGCGCGCCCTCCTCGCGGCCCTTGCGTGCATCGTCCACCAGGGTCTGCCGCAGCGCGCCGAGCTGGGTATCGGTACGCCCGGTGAGCTCCTGCAGCTGCTGGCCAAACGCATGGATGCGGGCTTCCTGCTGCTGGCCGAAGGTCTCCAGCTGGCCGCGCAGCTCCTGCAGCCGCTGTCCCATCAACGCCGCGCCGCGCTGCTGGCTCTCGGCCGCTTCGGCGCGCGCCTTGCGGGCATCTTCGCCCAGCGCTTCGCGCAGCAGGTCGAGGCGCTGGTCGGTGCGGGTGGACAGATCGGTCAGCGCGCGGGCGAAGCCATCGAGCTGTTCGCGCAGCTCGCTGCGCCCGGCCCGCGCCTCCTCGCGCACCGCCTGTTCCAGGCGGTCATGCGGCGGGCGGCGCAGCAGGGCGACCAGCTGCAGGATGAGCACGGCCAATAGAAGGCCGCCAATGAGCAGATATTCGGTTTGCATGGGGCAAGTGTAGGCTGGCCGAGTCTCAACTGCTGCGTCAGGACCATGGTCATCCTCTACGGAAAGCCCACCTCCATCAATGTGCGTAAAGTGCTGTGGCTGTGCGCGGGGCTGGATCTGCCCCTGCACCACGAACCGGCCCCCTCGCCGGACCTGCTGGCCACGCTGAACCCCAACCGGCAGGTGCCGGTGCTGCGTGATGGCGACTTCGTGCTGTGGGAATCCAACAGCATCTGCCGCTACCTGGCCGCACGCGCCGGTCGCGAGGATCTGCTGCCACATGCAGCAAAGGACCGGGCCCGGGTGGAGCAGTGGATGGACTGGCAGGCCAGCGACCTCAACAGCGCATGGCGCCATGTGTTCATGGCGCGCGTGCGCCAGCATCCGGACTATCCGGATGACGCCCGTGCCGAGGCCAGCCTGGCGCAGTGGAACCGGCTGATGGGCGTCCTTGATGCACAGCTGGCCACTACCGACGGCTACGTGGCGGGCAACACCTTCACTCTGGCCGACATCGTGCTCGGGCTGTCGAGCCAACGCTGGCGCAGCACGCCGGGCAGCAAGCCGGTACTGGCACACGTAGATGCCTGGTTCGAACGCCTACGCCAGCAGCCCGGTTTCGCCGAGTACGTCGACAACGGTGTGGCCTGAGCGGTGGCTTCTGCAGCTGTTGGCAGGTGTCGACCTTGGTCGACACGGCTGATCCACGCCATGCGTGGATGAAGCGCTGTAGAGCCGGGCGCAGGCTCGGCTCCACAGGAAAAACCGGGCCTTACCAGCCTTCCAGCACGATCTTGCCCTTGGCGCGGTGGCTCTCCAGCAGCGCGTGGGCACGCCGCAGGTTGGCCGCGTCGATGCGCCCGAAATGCTCGCCCAGGGTGGTCTGCAGCACGCCTGTGTCGATCAGCTCGGCCACCCGGTTCAACAGGTCATGCTGGCGCTGCATGTCGGCGGTCTTGTAGAGCGGCCGGGTAAACATCGACTCCCAGTGCAGTGACAACGCCTTGCGCTTGAGCGCCATCACGTCGACCTGGCCGGGATCATCGATCAGCCCCAGCTGGCCCTGCGGCGCCAGCAGTTCCACGATCTGCGCGTAGTGCTGGTCGGAGTGGGTCAGGCTGGCCACGTGCTGCACCTCGCTGATGCCGAGCCGCGCCAGGCCCTCGGCCAGCGGCAGGCTGTGGTCGATCACATGGTGTGCGCCCATTGCGTACGCCCAGTCCTGGGTATCCGGACGCGAGGCGGTGCCGATCACCGTCAGTTTCGTCAGCTTCCGCGCCAACTGCACCAGGATCGAACCGACACCGCCGGCAGCGCCGATCACCAGCAGGGTCTGGCCTTCGCCACCGCCCTCGGGGATGCGCAGGCGGTCGAACAGCAGTTCCCAGGCGGTGATCGCGGTCAGTGGCAGCGCGGCGGCGGCGGCATCGTCGAGGCTGGCCGGCTTGCGGCCGACGCTGCGTTCGTCCACCAGCTGGTACTCGGCGTTGCTGCCCGGGCGATCGATGACGCCGGCGTAGTAGACCGCATCGCCGGGCTGGAACAGGGTCACCTCGCTGCCCACCGCGTCGACGATGCCGACCGCATCCCAGCCCAGCACGCGTGGGCCATCGGTGGCCACGCCGCGACGGACCTTGGTGTCGACCGGGTTCACCGCCACCGCACGTACCGCCACGCGCAGGTCACGCGGGCCAGGCTGCGGCAGCTCCAGTTCGATGTCGATCAGGGCCTGGGCATCATCGATCGGCAGGCCGGCTTGGGTGTAGGCAATGGCGCGCATGGCAGCGGTCCAGTGGGGAAGGAGGCGACAGGTTGCGCCGCACGCGCTCCCGCAGAAAGGCGCAGAATCGGGCAGCACTTTCACTCTGGCAATGAAGATGATCCGCTTCGACGATCTGCAGCTGTTCGTCCGCACTGCCGCACTGGGCAGCTTCTCGCAGGCGGCGCGCGAGGCCGACCTGCTGCCCGGGCAGGTCGCCGCGGCGGTGGCGCGGCTGGAACGCGAGCTGGACCTGCGCCTGTTCGTGCGCACCACCCGCAGCCTGCGCCTCACCGGCGAGGGTGCGCTGTACCTGCCGTATGCGCAGGAGGTACTGGCCACCCTGCGCGAGGGACAGGCGCGCGTGCAGGGCGAGGACACCGAGCTGCACGGCACCCTGCAGCTGTCGGCGCCCTCGGACCTCGGCCGCAACCTGCTGCTGCCCTGGCTGAGCGCCTTCCGCGCCGCGCACCCGCGGCTGCGCCTGCACCTGCGCCTGTCCGACGAGGTGGCCGATGTATTCCGCGACCCGGTCGACGTGGCCATCCGCATCGGCCACTTCGACGACGCCAACTACGTCGCCCTGCCGCTGCTGGAAGGCAATCGACGCGTGCTGGCCGCCTCGCCCGGCTACCTGCAGCGGCGTGGCACGCCCACCCGCCTGGAGGATCTGCGCGAGCACGACTGCCTGGTCTATCAACTCAACGGCCGCGCCTACGATCGCTGGTCATTCGAGGTCGACGGGCGTCGCAGCGTGATTCCGGTGCGCGGTCCGCTGGTCTGCGACGACGCCGATGTAGTGCGACGCTGGGCCGTGGCCGGCGAAGGCATCACTTACAAGTCCTGGCTGGACCTGCGCGAGGACGTGCTGGCCGGGCGCCTGCAGCTGCTGCTCGATGGTGTTGGCAGCAGCATCCCGCTGCAGCTGGTATGCCCGCACCGCAAGCAGTTCTCGCCAGCGGTACGGCAACTGCATGCGCAGCTGCGCCAGCACCTGCAACCGCTGCTGTCTGGCATGCCCACTGGCCTCACCCGCCCCCTGTCGCCAACGGCGGCACTGGCCGACAATGGCGGCCCCCCGTAACAAGAGAACGCCGCCATGCCGTGGATGGGCATCCAGGACCTGTGGACATTTCTGGTCGCTGTGCTGGTGTTTCTTGCCCTGCCCGGCCCCGGTACCTTCACGCTGCTGACCGCCACCGGCCGTGGCGGCGTGCGCGGCGGCTACACCGCGCTGGCCGGCCTGCTGGTCGGCGACCAGATCCTGATGTGGCTGGCGTTGGCGGGCGTGGCGGCGCTGCTCAAGGCCAACCCGCTGGTGTTCCACGCGGTGCAGTACCTCGGTGCGGCCTACCTGGTGTGGGTGGGCATCAGCCTGCTGCGCACACCGAAGCACGAGAGCGGCGACGCCGGTCCGATCCGCATGCAGCCGGGGCGCTACTTCCAGCAGGCGATCCTGGTCAGCCTGCTCAATCCGAAGGCGATCCTGTTCTACATGGCCTTCCTGCCGTTGTTCATCGATCCGAAGGCACACCAGGGCATCGCCACCTTCGCTGCGCTGGCGGGCATCATCCTGGTGGTCAGCATCGCCTACTGCTCGATGTTGATCGGCGTGGGCAACCTGGCCCGTCGCCGGCTGATCCAGCATCCGCGGATCAGCGACGCGCTGCGCCGCGTGGCCGGCCTGTTCCTGGTGGGGTTCGGCATCCGGTTGGGGCTGAACGGATGAAACCCTGGCCGACGGCGATGGGCGCCCTGCTGCTTCTGGCCAACACGAGCGCCCCGGCGGCCACCGCGCAGGATCATCGCTGCCTGAGCGGCGGCCGCAATGACGGCATCCATCTGGAATGGCGTTGGCTGGATGACGGCCAGGCCGACGTTCGCTATGCCGGGCAGCGCGAACGCCTGCTGCTGCGCCGGGTTTCAATGGAGACCACGGTGCTGGCCGAAGACCGCCCCTACCAGTTCGACAGCGTCTGGGAAGAGCGCATCAACGGGCGCCTCAACGGCCGCTACCTGCTGAGCACGCAGGGCGCGCTGGTGCTGGACCTGAGCTACGAGCGTGCCCGCGACGGACGTCGCACCACCTTCCACGATGACGTCGAGGCCTGGCAGGAAGACGGCTGCCGCTGGCCCGGCAAGGTGGCCGAGTGAGCACCATGGACGACGACACCCTGCTGGAGCGCAGCTGGGAATATCGGGAGGAGACGCTGTACCGGCGGTTGTTCGGCGATACCGGGCCGGGGATCTATCCGATCGACATGGATCTGCTGCGCAACGTCTTCAAGCAGGACCAGATCGACCCGCGCTGGCTGCATGTCGGCGTCAATGCCTGCCCTCCGCACGGTGATCGAAGGCACTGGATCTATATCAGCTCCGGCCTGTCCAACCCCTGGGAAGGGCGGCACGAAGATGGCGATTCGGGGTTGGGCATCGAACTGATGCTTGAGACGCAGGAAGAAGCGACCTGGGCACTGACCACCTTGCGCTGGTTCACCGCGTACCACCTGCTGCTGTGCCACTCACGCATGCCCGGCAATCCGTTGGCGCCATGGGACCGGCTGAAGCTGGGGGGGCCGGTGGATCACGCAGGGAGCATGCTGCAGGCGGCCGTCTTCGTTCCGTCGTTGCATTTCCCGGGACCCCAGCAACTGCCATCGGGACGATTCGACTTCCTGCAGCTGCTGCCGTTGACCCTGGACGAGCACGCGTTCGGCCGCACGCAGGGCTTCGAAGTACTGGTGGCCCAGTTGAGAACCCAAGGTGCGGCGCCAGTGGTTGATCCGCAGCGGGTCAGCATCGATCTGGCCCCTGCTCTCACGCTTCAAGCGCCTCCCGGCTCGCCTTGAGGGATCGAATCATTTCGAATCCTGCCAACATTTGTGCCGATTCCGGCAGAATGCTCGGAGTACAGCCGCGCCGGTGACGCATCTGACCCTCGCATGACCCCCGTCAGTGGTAATGCTGCGCTGCGTTCGGTCACACTCGGGAACTTGTCGTTCTTAGTCACCCCTTCCGAGGCCTGCATGTCCCTGTTCCGGCGCAAGTCCCTAGATTCCGTCACCGTCCACGAAGCCGGCAGGCGCCTGATCCCGACGCTCAGCTGGCCGCACCTGATCGCGCTGGGTATTGGCGCCATCGTCGGTACCGGCATCTACACGCTGATCGGCGTCGGTGCCAACCTGGCCGGCCCGGCCGTGCTTATCTCCTTCGCCATCGCCGGTGCGGTCTGCGCCTGCGCGGCACTGTCCTACGCCGAGCTGTCGACGATGATGCCGGCCGCCGGCAGTGCCTACACCTACAGCTACAGCGCGCTGGGCGAGGTGTTCGCCTGGGTGGTGGGCTGGAGCCTGATCCTGGAGTACTCACTGGTGGTGAGTACCGTGGCGGTGGGCTGGTCCGGCTACTTCGTCGGCTTCCTCGAATGGGTCCACACCCAGTTCGGCTGGAACGTGCACCTGCCCGCCTGGCTGGCGGCCGGCCCACACGTGGAAGGCGGCATGATCAACCTGCCGGCGATCGTCATCACCTGGCTGGTGGCCGGCATGCTGATGGCCGGCACCAAGGAAAGCGCCACCCTCAACGCCATCCTGGTGGTGTTCAAGCTGATCGCGCTGGCCATCTTCGTGGCCGTGGCCCTGCCCGCCTTCGACAGCGCCAACCTGCAGCCGTTCATGCCGTATGGCTTTGCCAAGTCGATGGGCCCTGATGGCGTCGAACACGGCGTAATGGCGGCGGCAGCGATCATCTTCTTCGCCTTCTACGGCTTCGATGCGATCTCCACCGCCGCCGAGGAAACCAAGAACCCCGGCCGCGACCTGTCGATCGGCATCATCGGTTCGATGATCGGCTGCACCATCGTCTACGTGCTGGTGGCGCTGGCCGCGGTCGGTGCGATGAGCTACGCGGTGTTCGGCCACAGCGCCGAGCCGCTGGCCCTGATCATGCGTCAGCTGGGCCATCCGACCGCGGCGATGGTGATCGGCGTGATCGCGATCATCGCGCTGCCGACCGTACTGCTGGCCTTCCTGTACGGCCAGAGCCGCATCTTCTTCGTGATGAGCCGCGATGGCCTGCTGCCGCGTGGCCTGTCCAAGGTCAACGCACGTACCGGCACGCCGGTGGCGACCACGCTGTTCACCGCGGTGGTGGTGTCGGCGCTGGCCGGCGTGGCCCGCCTGGACGAGATCGCGGCGCTGGCCAATGCCGGCACCCTGGCCGCGTTCACCGCCGTGGGCATCTGCCTGGTGGTGCTGCGCCTGCGCGAGCCGAACCGCGAACGTACCTTCCGTACCCCGCTGGCCTTCGTGGTTGGTCCGCTGGCCGCGCTGGGCTGCATCTATCTGTTCCTCAGCCTGCCGCACAGCACCCAGCTGTACTTCCTGCTGTGGAACCTGGCCGGCCTGGTGCTGTACTTCCTGTACAGCCGCCGCCACGCGCTGATCGCGAAATAGCCGGATCACCGGTAGTGCCGGCCGCTGGCCGGCACCTCGCATCCTGTTGATACGGGCCATGCCGGCCAGCGGCCGGCACTACCGCAGGGCGGTCAACCGCCCTGCTTTGCAGCGTAGTCCTGCGCCTGGCGCATCACCCGCAGCAGGTTGCCGCCCCAGATGCCGGCAATCTGCTTCTCGGTATAGCCCTTGCGCAGCAGCCACGCGGTGATCTTCGGCAGCTGGCTGACATCGGGCAGGTTGCTCAGGCCACCGCCGCCATCCCAGTCCAGGCCGATGCCCACGTGCTCGGGGCCCACCACCTTGAGGATGTGCTCGAAGTGGGCGAAGAAGTCGTCGAGGCTGGCATGGCGCACCGGGTGCTCGTGGTCCAGCGCCTGCTCGGCCTTCAGCAGGGCAACGCCCTGTTCGATGCCCATGCCTTCCCAGCCACCCAGCTGCTTGCTCAGCGCTTCCTCGGCCTGCTTGCGCTCGGGCGTCTTTGCGGTGTCGATCAGGTAGCCACCATAGGCGTTCACCTGGATCACACCGCCGGCCTTGGCCAGCTTGCGCAGGCGCGCGTCATCCAGATTGCGCGGGTGGTCGTAGACCGCCTTGGCCGAGCTGTGCGAGAGCACGAACGGCACCGGCATCATCGCCAGCAGGTCGTCGAACACCGCATCCGAAGCATGTGACTGGTCGATCACAATGCCCAGCTTCACCGCCTGCCGCACCAGGTCCTTGCCGGCCGGGCTCAGGCCTTTCCACTCCGCACCCTTGGGGTCGGTGGCCGAATCGGCAAACTCGTTGTTGGCAAAGTGCACGGTGCTGAGCAGGCGCAGGCCGGCGCGGTGGTAGAACGACAGCAGGCTCGGGTCTTCCACCAGCGGGCTGGCGTTTTCCATGCTGATGTAGACCACGCGCTTGCCGGCGGCCTTGATCCGCGCCGCGTCATCTGCGGTCAATGCCAGCGCGAAGCGCTCGGGGTTGGCCGCCAGCATTTCGCGGATCTCCAGCAGCCGCTGCAGGCCATGGTCACGCTCGGCGAGGTGCGCGGCGGGGCTGCGGTCGCCCTGATCGGTGTAGATCGCCCAGAAACCGCCGTCCAGCGCACCTTCGACCATGCGCGGGTAGTCGACCTGCGAAAGCGCGTTGCGGTCGTGACGCTGCTCGATGTCGAAGCCGGTTCGGCCGAAATTGGCCGGCGTATCCAGGTGGCTGTCGAGGGTGACCAGGCGCTGCTGCAGGGCCTTGGCGCGCGCCAGCTCCTGTGCGCTGAACTCGATGGCATGAGCCGACAGCGGCGCGCACAGCGCCAGGGCAAGCACGACGGACAGGTGGCGCAACGATGGCATGGGCTCTCACCGGCAATGGGAAGAGCCCGACCATAGCGCTGCGGACCGCGGATTTGTAGAGTCGAACTGTGCTCGACTGATCAGGCACCGCGAGTCGAGCATCGCTCGACTCTACATCTGGAAATCAGTCCACCACGCGGCAGAACACGGCCTTGAGGTAACGCGATTCCTGCACGTGGGCCATGAACGGATGGTCCGGACCGGCGCCGGCCACCTTCAGGATCTGGATCGTGCGGCCGGAGAAATAGGCCGCACGACGCAGCATGTCGAGGAACTGGTCCTCGGCCACCAGGCCGGTGCAGGAGAACGTGGCGAACAGGCCACCGGGCTTGACCACGCCCAGCGCCAGCTTGTTCATGTCCAGGTACTTCTTCAGCGCGGTGATGACCTGGTCGCGGTCGCGGGTCATCTTCGCCGGGTCCAGGATCACCACATCGTACTGCTCACCGCGGTTGGCGGCGTCGCGCAGCCACGGGAAAATGTCGGACTGGACGAACTTCGGGCGCACGTTGTTCAGGCGCGAATTGCCCTTGGCGATCTGGATGACGTCTTCATCGATGTCGATGCCGACCACTTCAGTGGCACCACGCGCCGCCGCGTACACGGCGAAACCGCCGGTGTTGCAGCACAGGTCGAGCACGCTCTTGCCTTCCACCTGCTGGCTCAGCCACTCGCGGTTCTCGCGCTGGTCGGCGAAGAAGCCGGTCTTGTGCGCACCGGCCGGGTCAGCGCGGAACTTGATGCCGTACTCGGTGATCACCGACGCTTCGGTGGTGGTGTTGCCGTGGAAGTCGAAGCTTTCCTGCTTCTGCACGTGCTCGTCGGCAAAGCTGTGGAAGCGGCAGCCCGGGAACTGCTCGCGCAGGGCGTCGTAGATCCACTCGCGGTGGCGGAACATGCCGGCGGCGAAGAATTCGACCACCACCAGGTCGCCGTAGCGGTCCACCACCAGGCCGGACAGGCCATCGCCCTCGCTGTGCACCACGCGCCAGGCGTCGGACACCGCGTCGAGCTTCAGCACCTCACGGCGCAGCGACACCGCCTGGGCGATCTTGCGCGAGAACCAGCCAGCATCGACCGGCACGTTCTGGTCGGTTTCGAGGATGCGCACGGCAATGCGCGAGTGCCCGTTGTAGAACCCGCGGCCGATGAACTCCCCGTCCACGCCGACCACGTCGACGATGGAACCGGGCTTGGGCCGGACGGTCGGCTTCTCGACCAGTTTCTGGAAGATCCACGGGTGGCTGGAACGCCACGCATTCTTGAGGCGGACAATCGGAAGGGGGGTATTCATCCACCTATTGTAGCCGGGGGGCGCTTTCGTAGAGTCGAGCTGGCGCGACGGGCGTTGCTGAACGGCCCGGGCAAGGCGTGCCAACCAAGGTTGGCATCTACCGCGGCGGGCAGGCAGGCATGGCAACCCAAGGTTGGCATCTACCAGAGCGGGGCCCCCGGCCGCCCGGCATTTGACGGCAGCCCGGCCAGGCCGCAGAATCGGCGCCAGAAGGGGAGTAGCTCCCAGACGTTGTCGCCGTCATTTCGAGCCCGCAGGCTCCGGTGCAACGGCAGTTCCAGCCGACTGGAACTGCGAGCGAGACCTTCGCCGTACTGGCGAAGCTCTGTCCCTGGATCCCCCTCCCGATCCTCCGTTGCAGATCCTCGCCGTCCGGCCTGGCATTCATCTTTCCAACGGACATTCCCAATGCAGACGATCGGTAACGTGTGGTTGTGGGGCGGCTTCGCAGCGGTGGTGGTCATCGCCCTGCTGGTCGACCTCGTGTTGATGCGCCATGGTGGACCGCACAAGGTCACCTTCAAGGAGGCCCTGTGGTGGTCCATCGGCTGGGTCGCGCTGGCCCTGCTGTTCAATGCGGGCCTCTGGTACTACCTGAATGAGACCGCGGGCCAGGTGGTGGCCAACAAGGTCGGCCTCGAATTCCTGACCGGCTACCTGGTCGAGAAGGCGCTGGCGGTCGACAACATCTTTGTCTTCCTGATGATCATGAGCTACTTCGCGGTGCCGGAGGAGCAGCGCCAGAAGGTGCTGATCATCGGCATCCTGGGCGCGATCGTGCTGCGTACGATCATGATCTTCGCCGGCAGCGTGCTGATCACCCAGTTCCATTGGCTGCTCTACGTGTTCGGCGCCTTCCTGCTGTTCACCGGCTGGAAGATGTGGTTCGCCGCCGGCCAGGAGCCCGATCTGGAAGCCAACCCGGCCCTGCGCTGGATGCGCAAGCACCTGCGCCTGCTGCCGGATTACGCGGGCAATGCGCTGAGCGTGAAGCGCGACGGCGTGCGCTGGTTCACCCCGCTGTTCGCGGTACTGATCCTGATCGCGGTCACCGACGTGATCTTCGCGGTGGACAGCATCCCGGCGATCTTCGCGATCACCACCGACCCGTTCATCGTGCTCACTTCCAATGTGTTCGCGGTGCTGGGCCTGCGTGCCATGTTCTTCCTGCTGGCCGGCATGGCCGACCGCTTCCACCTGCTGCCGTACGGCCTGGCGCTGGTGCTGGGCTTCATCGGCATCAAGATGATGATCATCGACCTGTTCAAGATCCCGACCCCGATCTCGCTGGGCGTGGTGGCGGTGATCATCGCCGCTACCGTGGTGTTGAGCCTGAAGTACCCGCCGAAGGAAGGCGAAGGCCAGGCCTGAGCCTGACCCGCTGGATGGCGCGGCCGGTGGGATTGTCCCGCCGGCCGTTTCCACTCTCCCGCGGCGGTGGCCTTGGTTTCGCACCAACCACCGCCATTGCTGAGGTATGAACAACAACGCGCCCCTGCCCGCTGGCGACGTGCCGGCCCCCCGCAATGACCGCTCGCGCATCCTGCGGGCGTTCAATGTCAGCCTGGCCGCCGTGCTGGTGCTGGTGGCCGTGTTCGCCCTGCAGGGCACGTTCGACTGGCGACCGTGGGCGGTCGCGCCGCTGGAAGCCAAGGGCCTGCTTGGCCTGATCGGCGGCCCGATGCTGCATGCCTCGGTCGAGCACATCGCCGCCAACAGCATCGCGATCCTGATCCTCGGCACGCTGGCCGGCAGCGTCTACCCGAAAGCCACCGTGCGCGCCCTGCCCCTGCTGTGGCTGGGCTCGGGCATCGGTGCGTGGATGCTGGGCAATCCGGGCAGCGTGCACCTGGGCGCCAGCGGCGTGACCCACGGCCTGATGTTCCTGCTGGCCAGCCTGGGCCTGCTGCGCCGCGATCGCGCGGCCATCGCCACCGGCCTGATCGGCATGCTGTTCTACGGCGGCATGCTGATGACCATCCTGCCGCACGCCGATGGTGTGTCCTGGCAGTCGCACATGGGCGGCGCCTTCGCCGGCATCATCGCTGCGCTGCTGTTCCGCAACGCCGACCCGCTGCCGCCGCGCCCGCGCTACAGCTGGGAAGACGAAGAAGAAGACGTCGAACCGCTGGCCGACGACGAGCTGGAGCCGCCGTCACCGCAGCGCGTGCCGGTGCTATGGCAGCCGCGCGAGGGCCAGGACTACGTGGTGATCCCGTTCCGCCGGCCGGACGAGCCGCGCGGCTGAGCGGGTGACGGGGGTCCGGCATCTTCATGACCCGGCAGTGGCTGACCTTGGTCGGCGCTCCTGCTGCATGCCAACCAAGGTTGGCAACTACCAGAGCATTCCGTCACATCCGGTAGCGCCGGGCCATGCCCGGCGGCATTGGCCGGTCAGTTCGCCGTATTCCCCGCCGCGCCCATCCCATCCACCGCCTGCCGGCCCAGCGCCGGGTCATCGGTGAAGAACGCATCGATGCCGGTGGCCAGATAGGCGCGCATCTCGGCAATTGACCCCTCGGCATTGCGCGCGTTGTCGGCGCCCTTGCGCAGGTTGCTGGCCTGGAAATGATTCTCCGGACGGAAGGTATACGGAATCACCATCAGGCCCACTGCATGTGCGTCCTGTACCAGCGTGGTCGGTGTCCCCAGTGCACCCTTGGCGTCCAGCGGAATGATCGAGCGCAGCTCCGGGCCGATGCTGTCGGCGTAGCTGGCAATGTCCTTCAGTCCGGCCGGCGTCATCATCTGCGCGTAGGTCAGCTTGCCACCGGCCTTGGCGATGTCGGCCGGCTGGGTATCGCCTTTCCACAGCAGCTGCAGCAGGCGGATGTTGCTGCCCCGCCCGATCTTGCCGCGCAGGTAGCGCAGGTTGGCGGTCTCGAACGACTGGATGGTGACCGGGCCCACGTTGGTATAGGCGTTGCCGCGCAGCGCGATCAGGAGCTTGTCTTCCATCGGCAGGCCGATCGACTGGAAGTAGGTCGGATGCTTGATCTCCGGCACCACGCCGATGCCGCGGTTGGCGCGGCCAGCCTGCTGCACCAGGAACGCAAGGATCTCGTCGAGGCTGGCGATGCGGAACTGGCCATCGTAGGCGGTGCTGCGCAGTTCCGGCAGGCGCTCACGCGCGTACAGCGTCTTCAGCTCGGCCAGGGTGAAGTCTTCGGTGAACCAGCCATCGACCTTCTGCCCGTCGATGACCTTGCTGGTGCGGCGGCTGGCGAATTCGGGATGCGAGGCGACATCGGTGGTGCCACTGATCTCGTTCTCGTGGCGGGCCACCATCACCCCGTCCTTGGTCATGACCAGGTCCGGTTCGATGTAGTCGGCGCCATCGGCGATGGCCTGCGCGTAGGCCGCCAGGGTGTGCTCGGGCAGCAGTGCGCTTGCCCCGCGGTGGCCATAGACCGACACCTTGTGTGCGGCCGGGGTGGAGGATTCAGCACTCATGGCCACCGATGGTGCCACGGCCAGCGACAACAGCAACGCACAACCCCACGACTTCACTGCGACTTCCCCAAGCGGTATGTGATGGGCGTCAGTATGCGGCGGCAATGTGACAGGCGGGGGACCCCATGGATCCGGTAGTCGCCGACCTTGGTCGGCGCTCTGCCAGCCGGCGTCCATGACCCCGGACGCCCTGTGCCAACCAAGGTTGGCACCTACCAGAGCGAAGGTTGGCACCTCCCAGGGCGAAGGTTGGCGCCTGCCAGAGCATGAGCCGCGCGATTGATCGATGACGGGGTCAGAGATCCCTTCGGGGATCTGGCCCCGACCTTACTTGCCGATGCAGAAGCTGGAGAAGATCCTTCCCAGCAGGTCATCGGCACTCATCTGCCCGGTGATCTCACCCAGCGCGTCATGCGCCAGCCGCAGTTCCTCGGCGGCCAGTTCCAGGTGCTCATGCGCCAGCTCACCATCGGCGCGCTGCGCATGTTCCTGCGCGCGCTCGATCGCATCGACGTGGCGCGTGCGCGCGGAGAACTCGCCGTCCACCTGCTCGCCTGCCCCGGCCGAGGCAATCGAACGCAGGCGCGCATGCAGATCTTCGAGTCCGGCGCCGGTGGCCGCCGAAACGAACACCCGATCCGGATCGTCCAGCGTCGGCAGCGCCGTCAGCAGATCCGACTTGTTGTGGATGTAGACCTTGTGCGGCACCGCCGCCACGGCATCGCCCAGCGCCGCTTCGCCGGCCGCTGGATCGCGCGCATCCAGCACGATCAGCGCCAGGTCGGTGCGTTCGATTTCCACGTGCGCGCGGCGCATGCCTTCGCGTTCGATGGCATCGCCGCCGTCGCGCAGGCCGGCGGTGTCGACCAGGGTCAGCTCCAGGCCGTCCAGGCGGATGGTTTCGCGCAGGGTGTCGCGGGTGGTGCCGGCGATGTCGGTGACGATGGCGCGCTCGCTGCCGGCCAGTGCGTTCAGGAGTGAACTCTTGCCGGCATTCGGCGGCCCGATCAGCACTGCATGCAGGCCATCGCGCAGGCGTCGGCCGCGCTCGGCATCCCGCCGCAGCAGGGCCAGGTCGCTGCGCGCCTGTTCCAGGCCACGGCGCACCTGTGCTCCACCGAGGGTATCCAGCGGTTCGTCGGCGAAGTCGATGGCCGCTTCCACATGGATGCGCAGCAGCACCAGCTGTTCGACCACGGCGTCGATGCGGCGCGAGAACACACCATCCAGCGAACGGCGCGCAGCGCGCGCGGCACGGTTGTCGCCCGCGGCGATCAGGTCGGCGATGGCCTCGGCCTGGGCCAGGTCGAGCTTGCCGTTGAGGAATGCCCGTTCGCTGAACTCACCCGGGCGCGCCTGGCGCGCACCGAGCGCGATGCAGCGCGCGACCAGTTGCTGCAGCAGCACCGGGCTGCCATGGCCCTGCAGCTCCACCACCTCTTCGCCGGTGAAGCTGTTCGGTGCCGGGAACCACAGCACGATGCCATCGTCGATGACCTCGCCGTCGGCATCACGCAGGCGCGCGTAGTGCGCGTGGCGCGGACGCAGTGCAGGTGCACCCAGCGCATTGGCAATCGCTGCAGCGCGCGGGCCGGACAGGCGCAGCAGGCCGACACCGCCGGCGCCGGGCGCACTGGCGATGGCCACGATCGTGTCGGTGCGGATCGCGTCGTTCATGGCTCAGAGTTTCTCCAGCTGCGCACGCGCCTGGGCCGCGCCGCTGCCCTGCGGCTGCAGCGCCAGGTAGGTGGTGTAGGCCTGTTTGGCCTTGGCCTTGTCGCCGGCGTTGAAGTAGGCGTCGCCCAGGTTGAGATAGGCCACGGCGCGCGAGGGGTCGATCTTCAGTGTGTTCTCCAGCCAGCGCGCCGCTTCGGCATAGCGCTGCTGGCGGTAGTAGACGAAGCCGAGGTTGTTGGCGGCCTGGGCGAAGTCCGGGCGCAGCTTCAGCGCCTCGGTGAACTGGGCTACCGCTTCGTCGTACTGCTTCTCGCGGTACAGCTGCAGGCCACGGTCATTGGCCTGCTGCGCGCGCTGGCGGTCGGACGCCGGGCCGGCGGTGGGCACCACCAGCTTGGCCTTGCCGCCCTGCAGGTCGGCCACGGTCACCGGCGCCTGGCTGCCCTTTGCTTCGCTGGCAGCATCAACCTTGTTGTTCAGCGCGATCGCATCGGCGGTCAGCTGGCGCGTATCGGCGTTGAGGAATTCCTGGCTGTCCGGCACCTGGAACACGAACTCGCCGCCCTGCGAACCGGGCAGGCTGCCGAAGGCCGGGGTCTGGTGCGAGACCGCCGAGACCGCCGGCGCCACGTAGGCGGCCAGTTCGGTACCGGTGATCAGGCCATCGCCGTTGAGGTCGCCCTTGCCGGCCAACGCCTGCAGCAGCACCCAGGTGAACACCGAATGGCCGTTGGGGCCGGCATCGGCCACCTGCTGGTCGGCACCACCGGCGGTCAGCATCTGCCGCGCGCTGCGTCGCGCGTTCTCGCGCAGGAACGACGACGACGAGGGGCCGCCACGGGTCAGGCCCAGGCCGCTGTAGCAGGCATCCATCACGAACATCACATGCTTGGCCTGCATGCTTTCGGCGATGTTCTGGATGTCGGTCATCGCAATCGCGTCGGTGGCGAATTCCTTCGGATCCGAATCGACCGGAATGATGTAGCCGAGGTCGCGCCCCGAGGCGAGCTGGCGGGTCGCGCCATGGCCGGCGAAGAACACGAACACGCGGTCGTTCTTTCCGGTGCGGTCGTCGGCCAGGCGGTCGTGGAAGGCGGCCAAGATGTTGTTGCGGGTGGCCTGCTCGTTCTTCAGCACGATCACCTGCGAGGACGGGAAGCCGAACTGCCCGGTCAGGGTATCGGCCACCGCCTGTGCATCATGGCTGGCGTACTCCAGCTTCGGCCACTTGGCGTAGTTGTCGATGCCGACCACGATCGCCCACGACTTCTCGTAGCCGGTGGTGACCGTGGCGGCACCGGCATCACCCTTGCGCGCTCGGGCGACGGTGAAGTCGCGGCCATTCCAGCCGGCGAACTGGTAGCCATCGGCGATCAGCCGGTCGAGGATCTGCGGCAGCGCCTTCACCGCACGATCGTGGATGTCGTGGAACAGGATGATGCCGCGCTGTTCCTTGTTCACCTGGTCGAGCACGCGCTGCACGATCGACTCCGGTACCGGGTCGGCCCAGTCCATCGAGTCGATGTTCCACATGATCGACTTCAGCCCGGCCTCGTTGAGCAGCTGCAGGCCTTCGGCATTGCGCGCGCCATACGGGAAGCGGAACAGCGGTGCGCGCTTGCTGTCGACATCCTTCAGCAGCGTGTCGGTGTCCAGCACCTGCTGGCGCAGCGCGTCGCCGGTGGTGCGCGACAGCTGGGCGTGGGTCAGGCTGTGGTTGCCGACCGCATAGCCCTCTTCCATCAGATTGCGGCTGATCTTCGCCATCGGGCCCAGGCTGACCTTGCCATCGGCCTCGACCTTGCCCAGGTTTCGGCCCACTTCGAAGAACACGCCCGGCACGTCGTAGCGCTTGAGGATGGCCACCACTTCATCGGTGTAGGCCTTGTGCGGGCCATCGTCGAAGGTCAGCACCACGGTCTTGGCCGGCAGGTCGCGGCCGAAGATTTCGCGGTCGCTGTCCTTCATGGACATCGGGTACGGCTCGATCACCCCGTAGTCGCGCAGGATCGCTTCGCGGCTGTAGTCCTTGTGCAGGTGCGCGATGTAATCGTCCCACTTCTCGCGCTTCAGCTCGATGGCGCGGGTGCGCTCGAAGCGGCTGAAGATGCGGGTCAGTTCCTGGTTGTAGTTGCGTTCGATCTCGTCGAGCGCTTCCAGGTCCTCGCCGATGCGCTGGTGCAGCTTCACCGCCGGCAGCGACGAATCGGTACCGACCCGCTCATGCAGATCACCCAGCACTTCGCGGAAGGCCAGGCGGTCGGCATCGAACAGTTCCGGCGCGGACTCGATGTAGTCCAGCACGGTACCCAGGGTGGCGAAGCGCTGCGGACTGGAACCGCGCAGCAGGGTGTCGAACTGCGCGGCGATGGCCGTACGTTGCTCCAGGCCATCATGGAACAGCTGCTGGCCCACACGCGTGGAGGTGCCGCGGTCGGCGGCCGACTGCTGTTCTTCGTCGGCCAGCAGCACGATGATCCGACGGTAACCGTCGAGCTGCTTCTGCAGCGCAGCCAGCAACGGCGCGGCGGCCGGGTCGGCGGCGGCCGCGGCCTGCGCGCTGGGCTGGGTCACGCCGGTTACCGGTGCCTTCGCGTCTTTGTCGCCACAGCCGGCAACGACCAGGGTCAACAACAGCGAGGGCAGGAACAGGCGGAACGACGACGCACGCGGCATGGCGGACTCGATGGATGGAGGAACGGTGTGCCGGCGATTCTAACGCCGCATGCGAAAAGCCCGCCTTGCGGCGGGCTTCTGCGGGTCGGTCGGGGCTCAATGGCAGTCGACCAAGGTCGACTCTCTACAAAGCCGGCGACCTGCCGGTCGGATTACTTCTTTTTGACCGGGGCCGGGGCGGTGGTGGCCGGGACCGGCTCGCCGCCATGGCGCTTGGTCATCCACCACTGCTGCAGCAGGCCCAGGCCGCCGTTGACCACCCAGTACAGAACCAGGCCGGACGGCATGAAGGCCATCATGACGCCAAACACCAGCGGCATGAACTGCATCATCTTCTGCTGCATCGGGTCCATGCCCGGTGCCGGGGTCAGCTTCTGCGTGAACCACATCACCGCCACGTTGATCACCGGCAGGATGAAGTACGGGTCGCGTGCGGTCAGGTCCTGGATCCAGCCGAACCAAGGCGCCTGGCGCAGTTCGACCGATTCCACCAGCACCCAGTACAGGGCGAAGAAGATCGGCATCTGGATGAGGATCGGCAGGCAGCCGCCCATCGGATTGATCTTTTCCTTCTTGTACAGCTCCATCATCGCGGTCTGGAACTTCTGGCGGTCATCGCCATAGCGTTCCTTCAGCTGCGCGATGCGCGGCTGGAAACGACGCATCTTGGCGCCGCTCTTGTACTGGGTCGCCGACAGCGGGTACAGCACCAGCTTCAGCAGCACCACCAGGCCGACGATCGCCCAGCCCCAGTTGCCGACCAGCTTGTGCACCTGGTTCAGCACCCAGAACAGGCCCTGGCCGATCACCGCCATCATCGAGAAGCGGCTGTAGTCGACCACGCGGTCCAGGCCCGGCACGTCTTCCTTGGCAATCAGGTTGACCAGCTTCGGGCCGACCCACAGGCGGGCTTCGGTGCTGGTGGACTGGCCCGGGGCCACGGTGAAGGCCGGGCCACGCGCTTCGATCAGGTCACGACCGGCCACCTGCGACAGCACGTAGTGTGCGGTCTGGTCCTTCTGCGGGATCCAGGCGGTGAAGAAGTGGTGCTGCAGCATCGCCAGCCAGCCGCCGGTGATGTTCTGGTTCAGCGTGCCGTCTTCCAGGTAGTCCTTGAACGCACGACGCTGGTACTTCTTGTCGTTGTCGTACCAGGTGGCACCGTTGAAGCTGAAGGAATCCGGGTTGGTCATGCTCCGCGACAGGATGGTCGGGGTGCGGTCCAGGGTGCGGTAGACGTAGCCGTTCCACGGCGCGGCGCCGGCGTTGCTGACTTCATCCTTGAAGCGCACGGCATACTCGTTGCGCGAGACGGTCAGCGTGCGCTTGATGGTCACGCCGTTGTCGGCGGTCCACACGAACGGGATCTGCAGCTCGTTCTGGCCCTTGGCCAGCACGAAGTCCTTGATGTCACCGACCAGCTTGAAGCCGTCGGCGCCGGGGACCGGGGTGTTCTTGTCTTCGCTGGCCCAGCCACTGATCGCGCTGTAGGGGTGCGCGGGGTCTTCGGTCAGCAGGCGGACCGGCGGGCTGCCTTCGTCCTTGGTCTGCGGGAACTGCAGCAGCTCGGCATCGAGCACGCGGCCGCCGTCGAGCACCAGGCGCAGCACGTCGGTGGTGACGGTCACGCGCTGGCTGGCCGGCGTGGCGCTGGCCTGGGCCTGCACGGCGGCCTGGCCGGGGGCACCCGGCACCTGGGCGCTGGGGATGGCGCCCGGGGTTGCGCCCGGAACGCTCTGTGCGGCGGCCGGGGCCGACGTGGTCGTCGGTGCCGGGGTCGGAGCAGCCTTTTCACGGCTCCACTCCATCCACAGCAGCACGGCCACCATCAGCCAGGCAAAAATGAGGAATACGCGGGTCTGGTTCATCAGCGGACAGGCTCGGCGGGGCCGGGACGCGATGCCGGCTCGGTCAAAGAAGGAGTTGCGATGCCATCAGGCGGCGGCATTGTGCCGTCCACGCCCGGCGTGGGCAATGCACGCAGGCGACGCAGCAGGCGCAGGAAGGCCTGGCGGATCTCGTCGTTGCTGGCGGAACGCGCAGCACTTCGAGCCACGACGACAAAGTCGCCTGGCTGGATGTCGGTACGTGTCTGACGCAGGATGTCGCGCAGGACGCGCTTGATCCGGTTACGCCCGACGGCGTTCGGATCAACCTTGCGGGAAACCGCCAGACCCAGCCTGGCCGGCCGGTCAGCCGGCAGCCAGTGCAGGGTCATCAGCGGATCGGACACACGGCGGGCGCCGTTGAAGACCGTTGAGTATTCGGCACGCGTGCGAACCCGCGCAGAGCGAGGGAATCGCTTGCGCGGGTCTGCAGTATTCACTGTCGAAGGGATTGCGTCTGCCGCGATGTGCGGCATGGCAATCAGGCGCTCAGGACTTTGCGGCCCTTGGCGCGGCGACGCGACAGGATCTTGCGGCCGTCAGCGGTCTTCATACGGGCACGGAAGCCGTGGTCGCGCTTACGCTTGAGGTTGCTGGGCTGGTAGGTGCGCTTCGTGGCCATTGGGGGCCTCTCGTATGAATGGGACGGAAAGAACCGGAAATTCTAGAGAGGTACCCCGCCCCAAGTCAACCCCTGGCAGCTACGCGAATTCACTGGGCTGTGCAATAGCTGTGGATGTTTTTGTGAATAAGTAGGGGACAAGCATTCCGAAGGCGGGCGCTCGGTGGTAGTCTGAGCCATCCATTTCCCCCCTTTCCGGCCTGTGTTTGGGCGCCTTGTCGCGTCCATGCCCCGGCCACCGGACGATTATTGCTG